>NZ_CM161520.1:522500-5202716 GCF_056725265.1 Xanthomonas sp. NCPPB 2250
AACGGGGCTAAGCAGTGAACCGAAGCTTGGGGTGCATCGCGATAAGCGATGCGCGGTAGAGGAGCGTTCCGTAAGCCTGCGAAGGTGGATTGAGAAGTCTGCTGGAGGTATCGGAAGTGCGAATGCTGACATGAGTAACGACAATGCGGGTGAAAAACCCGCACGCCGAAAGCCCAAGGTTTCCTTGCGCAACGTTAATCGGCGCAGGGTGAGTCGGCCCCTAAGGCGAGGGCGAAAGCCGTAGTCGATGGGAAGCAGGTTAATATTCCTGCACCTCGCGTAAGTGCGATGGAGGGACGGAGAAGGTTAGGTGTACCGGGCGTTGGTTGTCCCGGGGAAAGGCGGTAGGTTTGGATCTTTGGCAAATCCGGGATCCTTTAAGACCGAGCACCGAGACGAGTCTTTTAGACGAAGTCACTGATACCACGCTTCCAGGAAAAGCTCCTAAGCTTCAGCTTACGCAGACCGTACCGTAAACCGACACAGGTGGGTAGGATGAGAATTCTCAGGCGCTTGAGAGAACTCGGGTGAAGGAACTAGGCAACATGGCACCGTAACTTCGGGAGAAGGTGCACCCTTTTTGGTGGCTCGTGCGAGCTATAGCTGAAGAGGGTCGCAGAAACCAGGCCGCTGCGACTGTTTATCAAAAACACAGCACTCTGCAAACACGAAAGTGGACGTATAGGGTGTGACGCCTGCCCGGTGCTGGAAGGTTAATTGATGGGGTCAGCCGCAAGGCGAAGCTCTTGATCGAAGCCCCAGTAAACGGCGGCCGTAACTATAACGGTCCTAAGGTAGCGAAATTCCTTGTCGGGTAAGTTCCGACCTGCACGAATGGCGTAACGACAGCGGCGCTGTCTCCACCCGAGACTCAGTGAAATTGAAATCGCTGTGAAGATGCAGCGTTCCCGTGGCAAGACGGAAAGACCCCGTGAACCTTTACTATAGCTTTACACTGAACGTTGAGTTCGTCTGTGTAGGATAGGTGGGAGGCTATGAAACTGTGGCGCTAGCTGCAGTGGAGCCATCCTTGAAATACCACCCTGTCGTGCTTGACGTTCTAACCTAGGTCCGTAATCCGGATCGGGGACCGTGTATGGTGGGTAGTTTGACTGGGGCGGTCTCCTCCTAAAGAGTAACGGAGGAGCACGAAGGTACGCTCAGCGCGGTCGGACATCGCGCACTGTGTGCAAAGGCATAAGCGTGCTTGACTGCAAGATCGACGGATCAAGCAGGTACGAAAGTAGGTCTTAGTGATCCGGTGGTTCTGTATGGAAGGGCCATCGCTCAACGGATAAAAGGTACTCCGGGGATAACAGGCTGATACCGCCCAAGAGTTCATATCGACGGCGGTGTTTGGCACCTCGATGTCGGCTCATCACATCCTGGGGCTGTAGTCGGTCCCAAGGGTATGGCTGTTCGCCATTTAAAGTGGTACGCGAGCTGGGTTCAGAACGTCGTGAGACAGTTCGGTCCCTATCTGCCATGGGCGTTGGAGATTTGAGAGGGGCTGCTCCTAGTACGAGAGGACCGGAGTGGACGAACCTCTGGTGTTCCGGTTGTCACGCCAGTGGCATTGCCGGGTAGCTATGTTCGGAAGCGATAACCGCTGAAAGCATCTAAGCGGGAAGCGCGCCTCAAGATGAGATCTCCCGGGACACAAGTCCCCTAAAGGAACCATGTAGACTACGTGGTTGATAGGTCAGGTGTGTAAGTGCAGCAATGCATTGAGCTAACTGATACTAATGATCCGTGCGGCTTGACCATATAACCTCAAGATGCTTCCTCGAAGCATCCCTTAGCGCGACACACGTCGATCGCTCTCACTCGCTCGCTACATCACACCCTATGAGAGGCTGGCGCCTGCCGTCCTCGGTCACACGACCGATCGACCGCACGGCGACACTCCAACCGTCTCCCTGGTGAAATTAGCGCTGTGGAACCACCCGATCCCATCCCGAACTCGGAAGTGAAACGCAGCTGCGCCGATGGTAGTGTGGCTCAAGCCATGCGAGAGTAGGTCATCGCCAGGGGCTTTACCCCAAATCCCCGTCCCACAAGGACGGGGATTTTTTATTGCGCGTGCGAAAAACCAAAGCAACGCGAGCAGGCGATCGGGGACGGGCGAAACCGCGTTCTTCCTTCTCCCGTCGGGACCATGGCCCTTTCTCGGGGGAAGGGGCCCCGCAGGGGCGGATGAGGGGGCCGGCGAAGCCTCGCAATGCCGGATCGGCGAAGCGCTGCGCGCGCCGTACCCTCACCCCAACCCCTCTCCCGAGGGGAGAGGGGCTCGGTTCTCCCTTCTCCCGTCGGGAACGGCTCCCTTTATCTGACGAAGCCTGGCCAAGCGTCAGAATCGGCCTTGCAGCTGGAGCCACATAGACCTGCACGCATTGAATGCCTGCACGCACGATCGCCATCGTGTCCGCTGCACGAGTTACGTCGTCTTCTGTACCGCGTGTTTTATCGATTGCTACAGGTCGATCGCCGCTTCCCAGCGAACACCGCTGAGCGAAGCGAGCGCCCTGATGGCGCTGTACGACCTAGTCCGTGCTCAAGCACGCGCTGAGCCACTGGGCGCGCCGGCAAGGTGCGCATGCGGCAAGGCATGCCACGGCTTCCTGGGCGTCGGTTGTCGAAAGCGGCAACGGGCATCTGCCAAGGCCTACTGCACTATCGAACCGACTCTGCGTCCAAAATGGGCGGAGTATGTAAGCGATCCTGCGACTGTCATCGGACACATTGCGCGCACTTCCTGGTTCGCGCTTCTCATCGATTGCAGATCCGCTCACGTGCAACCTGCCGATGAATGCCGGTCGGCGCGTCCACATGTCATCGTCAAGTGCATTGGCGTTCAGCCCAACATGTGCGCCAGTCCGCACTCGGCGACGCGTTTTGACGACGCGCATCGCACCGTTCCATGCGGCGATGCGTCTCTTTCATGGCCCGCCGCTTAGACTTTTCCCCCTCAGGCGACCGCGTAGGCATCGAGTGCTCTACATGCGCACCGCCCTTCGGCCCCTTTCACCCACCACGAGGCCTTTCCCCATGAGCCAAGCCAATGGATACGCCGCCAAGGCATCCGATCAGCCGCTGACCCCGTTCACCTTCGAGCGCCGCGCGCTTGGTGCGCACGACGTCAGTATCGAGATCCTCTACTGTGGCGTCTGCCACTCGGATCTGCACACCGCCCGCAACGAGTGGCACAACACCCAGTATCCGTCGGTGCCGGGCCATGAAATCGTCGGTCGCATCACCGCGGTGGGCGACCAGGTCAGTGCCTTCAAGGTCGGCGATCTTGCCGGTGTCGGCTGCATGGTCGACAGCTGCCGGCATTGCGCGTCCTGCGCCGATGGCGAGGAGCAGTACTGCGAGAACGGCTTCGTCGGCACCTACAACGGTCCGATGTTCGGCGGCGAGAACACGTATGGCGGCTACTCCGATCACATCGTGGTCGACGAGAAATACACGCTGCATATTCGCCACGATGCCGAGCAACTGGCGGCGGTGGCGCCGCTGCTGTGCGCCGGCATCACCACCTATTCGCCGCTGAATCACTGGAAGGTCGGCCCGGGCAAGAAGGTCGGCATCGTCGGGCTGGGCGGCCTCGGGCACATGGGCGTGAAGATTGCCCATGCCATGGGTGCGCACGTGGTGCTGTTCACCACCTCGGCCGGCAAGCGCGAGGACGCGCTGCGCCTGGGCGCGAGCGAGGTGGTGGTGTCGAAGAATGCCGACGAGATGGCGGCGCACACCAACAGCTTCGATTTCATCCTCAACACCGTCGCCGCGCCGCACGATCTGGATGCGTTCCTGACCCTGCTCAAGCGCGATGGCACCATGACCCTGGTCGGCGCGCCGGCCGAGCCGCATCCGTCGCCGACGGTCTTCAACCTGATCATGAAGCGGCGCCAATTGGCCGGTTCGCTGATCGGCGGTATTCGCGAGACGCAGGAGATGCTGGATTTCTGCGCCAAGCACGGCATCGTGTCCGACATCGAAACGATCGAGATGGCGCAGATCAACGAGGCCTACGAGCGCATGCTCAAGGGCGACGTGAAGTACCGCTTCGTCATCGACATGGCCAGCCTGGGGCAGGCCAAGCAAGCGGCCTGAGCGGCTGTTCGCGGTAGCAGTCGGCTACCGCGGGACACATCGCGCGTCGTGGCGTGACCATGGAAGCCCGGGCAGAAGCATGCCCGGGCTTTTTGTTATTGGAAGCGTACCGCTTGGATCGTGACGTGCCGCGAGGGCAACGAATCCATCGCCTCCAGGCGACAGGTCGCGGCATCTGAGGGACGCAGTCACCCAGGCACCGGATGATCGAGGCAGCCGATGCGTAGAGCAGTGCATGGACGCAGGGCTCGCCACGCGCCTTAGGGGCGATGCTCCGAGACGGCCGCGAATGCGGGTTGCCGCGGGCGAAGAAGATCGTAAAAAACGCCAATCCGATTCGTTACGTTACAGATGGACAGATAGACGGAGAGAGGGACAGCCTACGATTGCGCGTTGCACATCGATGGGGCCCCGGACATCCAAGCGACCGGTGCGCTATCCGCCGTTGTAGGAGCGGCTTCAGCCGCGACAAGATATATCGGTAGCCCGTCGCGGCTGAAGCCGCTCCTACAGATATGTCCTGTCGTTGTTCAAGGCGCCATGAAGCCACTCTGTAACGGCTCACATCGTAGCGCGCCGTCTGATTGCAGCCTGACAGCGGCGATCGAGATGCAATGCCGTCGTGTCCCGCACGCCGTACGCCGCACGCCGCACGCGTGACGGAGGCCACAGACGACAACGGCGCCGAAGCGCCGTTGCCATGGAACCGGAGGATGTGGAGCCGCTTACTTGCTGCTGGCAGGCTCCGCTGTCGGCAACGACGTCGGCCTGCCCATCATCTTGTCGCGTGCGGCCTTGAACGGATTGTCCGCGTACCAGTTCGGCCAGCTGTCGCCGGCGGCCAGTTCCTTGCCAACGCCGTACACCGCCTGCAGGTCGTCCATCACACCGTCGAGCTTCCAGGTCGCCGGGTCGTACTCGTCGGCTGGCGTGTGGTAGCGCTTGGCGTACTCGGCTGCCGCACGGCGTCCTGCTTCGATGCCGCCGTCGACCAGGTCTTCGCCGCCGTCGATGTACAGCGCGGGCACGCCCGCCTTGGCGAAGTTGAAGTGATCCGAACGGAAGTAGAACCCGCTCTGCGGCGCGTCTTCGGCGTGCAGCACGCGGCCTTGCGCGGCGGCGATCGGCTTGAGCAGGTCTTCCAGCTGCGAGCTGCCGAACCCGTTGACCACCAGGTCCTTGGCGCGCCCGGCCACCGGCATCGCATCCAGGTTGATGACGCCGGCAATCTTGTTCAGCGGAAAGGTCGGATGTGCCACGTAGTACTTGGAACCGAGCAGCCCCGATTCCTCGAGCGTCACCGCCAGGAACACCACCGAGCGCTCGGGCTTGGGCTGCTGGTGCGCGAACGCCTCGGCGATTTCCAGGATGCCGGCCACGCCGGTGGCGTTGTCGACCGCGCCGTTGTAGATGTTGTCGCCGGGCTCGCCCTCGTGCTTGCCCAGGTGATCCCAGTGCGCCATGTACAGCACCGCCTCGTCGGCACGGCTGCTGCCGGGCAGCACGCCGACCACGTTGCGCGAGGTCTTCTCGGCGATGGTGCTCTTCAGGTCCACCGAGAGCTTGGCTTTCAGCGGGATGGGCTTGAACCCGCGCTTGCTGGCGTCCTTGTAGGCCTGCGCCAGGTCCAGGCCGGCGTCGGCGAACAGTTGCTTGGCCGCCTCGGCGGTGAGCCAGCCCTGCACCGGAATGCGCGGCTCCGGATCGTCCTTCGCCGGCAGGTCGTACTGCGCGCCTGACCAGGAGTTCTTGACCACGTCCCAGCCGTAGCTGGCGCCGGGCGTGTCGTGCACGATCAATGCGGCGGCGGCGCCCTTGCGCGCGGCTTCCTCGAACTTGTAGGTCCAGCGCCCGTAGTAGGTCATGCGCTTGCCTTCGAACAGGCTGCCATCGCCGGTGTGGAAGCCGGGGTCGTTGACGAACATCACCACGGTCTTGCCCTTCCAGTCCTGGCCGGCATAGTCGTTCCACTTCTGCTCCGGCGCGTCCACGCCGTAGCCGACGAAGACCATGTCGCTGCCATCGAGCTTGACCTCGGGCTGGCCGGTGCGCGTGCCCACCACCATGTCGGTGCCGAAGGCGAGTTGCCGCGCCGCGCCGTCGTGGGCGATGGTGAGCGTGGTGCCGGGCGCCGCGGTGGTCTCGGTCATCGCCACGTCCTGGAACCAGCTGTCGCCGTTGCCCGGTTGCAGGCCGATGCGCTGCATCTGGTCGCGGATGTAGGCGACCGTCTTGTCTTCGCCAGGCGTGCCCGGACCGCGACCCTCGAAGGCGTCGGAGGACAGCGTCTTGACCAGTTCGGCGAAGTCGGCCGGCGCGATCCCGGTGGAAAACGTATGCGCGGGCGCCGCAGCGGGGGCCGGCGCAGCGGCCGGCGGCGCGGCGTTTGCCGCCGGGGCGGGCGCTTCGCGTTTGCACGCGGTCAACGCCGCCGCTGCGGCCAGGCACAGCACGAGCTTGCGGGACATGGGGGCTCCTGATGGCGAGGGAACCCCGGATTCTATAGGCAAGCCGCACGCGCCCGGGTGGGCGCGTCGCCGCGGCATGACTCAGTTGTTCGGCGCGGTGTCGCCGTCGAAGGGCAGCGCGGTGGCGCCGGTGATCGGCCCGGTCTTGGCGCTGCGGTGCACGTACAGGGTGACTTCGCGTTCGAAGCGCAGCGGACCGTCGATCACCGCACGCGGGCCGATGATGACCCGCGGCTTGCGCGCCGGCTTGAACGACATGCTGAAGCTGGGCTTGTTGATCGAGATGCCGCCGCCGACATGCGAATCGTGGCCGACGGTGATGTCGCCGTTGACTGTCTCGATGCCCTTGTCCAACTGCGTGGCGACCACGCCGATGCTGCCGTTGACGCTTTCGATGCCGCCGTCGACGCGGCCGCCGCGGTCGACGAAGATGCCGCCGTTGACGGTTTCGATGGAACCGGCGACCTGCGCGCGCTCGGCGATGGTGATGCCGCCGTTGACCGTGGACAGCCCCTTGGTCTGCGCGCCGTCGGCGACCTTGACGCTGCCGTTGACCGTTTCCACGCTGCCCACCTGGGCGCCGGACTGGACGGTGATGCTGCCGTTGACCGTTTCCAGATCGCCGTACTGCTTGCCGGCGTCGGCGGTGATGCTGCCGTTGACCTTGCTGATGCCCTCGCCCGCGAACGCCGGGCCGGCCGTCAGGGCCAGCGCCAGCACAACCGCCAGATGCATGCGTTTCATCCTTCACCTCCCGGGCGCCGGCGATGCGGCCGCAATCAATCGTGGGGCGATCACAACACGCTTCGCTACAATCCACACCTGCCTGAAGTCACTGGACCCTCGCTTGCCCGCAGCCGCTCCTGTCCCATCGCATTCCGCCGCGCCCCGCGCGGCCGGGCGGCGTGCGCCCGGGCACTGGCGCGGCCTTGTGCGCAGCCTGCTGGCGCTGACGTGGCTGCTGACCGCCGGAGTGGCCGCGGCGCAGAATCCGCGCGAGGCCGAGAAGCGCCTGGAAAAGGTGCGCAGCGAGCTGAAGAGCGTGGCCGAGGAGCGCCGGCAACTGGAAGGCAAGCGCGGCGACGCCGCACGCCAGTTGCGCGAGGCCGACGAAAAGGTCGCCGTCACCGGCCGCAGCCTGGCGCAGACGCAACAGGCGCTGCAGCGGCACCAGCAGACCCTGGCCGAGCTCGAACGCAAGCGCGATGGCCTGCGCAGTGGCTTGACGCGCCAGCGCGCCGAACTGGCGCAGCTGCTGCGCGCCGCCTATGCCATCGGCGGCAATGCGCCGCTGAAGCTGCTGCTGGCGCAGGACCGCGTGGCCGATGCCAACCGCCTGCTGGCCTATCACCGCTATCTGCAGCGCGAGCGCGCGCAGCGCATCGCGACCTTGACCCACGAGTTGCAGGCGCTGGAACAGGTGCAGCGCGAGGTCGTCGAACAGAAGCAGCAACTGAGCGAGGCCCAGCGCCGTCAGCAGGAACAGGCCCAGGCGCTGCAGCGCGACCGCAAGCAGCGCGCCAGCGTGGTCTCGGAACTGGACCAGCGCTACCAGGACCGCAGCGAACGCGAGAAGGCGCTGGGCCAGGACGCCAAGGCGCTGGAAACCCTGCTCGCCAACCTGCGTGCCGCCGCCGCCCGTGCCGAGGCCGAGCGCCGCGCCGCGGCCAGGCGTGAGGCGGCGGAACAGGCGGCGCAGGCCAAGGCCGCGGCGAAGGCCGGACGTGGCGGCGGCAAGATACCGCCCAAGGTGGTCGCTTCGGCACCGCCGCTGAAGGTCGGTGGCCTGGGCTGGCCGCTGTCGGGCGACCTGATCGCGCGCTACGGCGGGCGGCTGCCCGATGGGCGCACCAGCAGCGGCGTGCTGATCGCCGCGCCCGCCGGCAGCACCGTCACCGCGGTCGCCGACGGCACGGTGGTGTTCTCCGACTGGATGACCGGCTACGGCATGATCCTGATCGTGGACCACGGCAATGGCTACATGAGCCTGTACGCACACAACGACACCCTGCTGCGCGACGCCGGCGCCAAGGTCAAGCGCGGCGATGCGGTGGCCAAGGTCGGCAATTCCGGCGGCCAGGGGCGCCCGGCGCTGTACTTCGAACTGCGCCGCAACGGCCAGCCGGTGGATCCATCGTCGTGGCTGCAGCGCCGCTGAGCCACGCTGCTACGGCGCGTTCAACGCGAATTTAGCTCGGCTTCGCGCATAATCCGGACAACCGCGCCGTGCACGGTGCGGGTCTTCCCCAATCGGAGTGCTTCATGCGCGTAGTCCTGTCCGCAGCCCTGTTGCTCGCTCTGGCGCCGCTGCCGTCGATGGCGCAACGCGCCGAGGCGCAGACGCCCACGGCCCCGGCGGCCAGCGCCGACGATCCGGATTCCACCGAATCGGCCAGTGCCAAGGTGCCGCTGGACGAGATCCGCCGCTACGTGGCGGTCTACAACGCGGTGAAGGAAGCCTACGTCGATCCGGTCGACGACAAGAAGCTGATGCAGTCCGCCATCCGTGGCCTGCTGCTGGACCTGGATCCGCACAGCACGTATTTCAGCAAGGAAGACGCCGAAGCCTTCGACGAGCAGACCAGCGGCGCCTACGACGGCATCGGCGTGGAGCTGCTGCAGCTGCCGGACAACACGCTCAAGGTGGTGTCGCCGATCGACGACACGCCAGCCGCGCGCGCCGGCCTGCGTTCGGGCGACATCATCATCGCCATCGACGGCAAGCCGATCAGCGCGGTCAAGGCGATGGAGCCGCTGCGCGGCGAGTCGGGCAGCAAGGTCGTGCTGACCATCGCCCGCGACAAGGTCGCCAAGCCGTTCGACGTGACCCTGACCCGGCAGACCATCCGCGTGGCCAGCGTGCGCAGCCGCATGCTCGAACCGGGCTACGGCTACATCCGCATCAGCACCTTCCAGGCCGACACCGGCGCCGATTTCCACAAGCAGTTGCAGCAGTTGCAGGCGCAGGCCGGCGGCAAGCTGCGCGGCCTGGTGCTGGACCTGCGCAGCAATCCGGGCGGCCTGCTGACCGCGGCGGTGCAGGTGGCCGACGACGTGCTCGACAAGGGCACCATCGTCAGCACCCGCGGGCGCATCTCGGTCAGCGATTCCAAGTTCGACGCCACCCCCGGCGACCTGCTCAACGGCGCGCCGATGGTGGTGCTGGTGGATGCCGGTTCGGCCAGCGCTTCGGAAGTGCTGGCCGGTGCGCTGCGCGACAACAAGCGCGCGCGCATCGTCGGCAGCCGCACCTTCGGCAAGGGCTCGGTGCAGACCGTGCTGCCGCTGGACAATGGCGACTCGGTCAAGCTGACCACGGCGCGGTACTACACCCCCAGCGGCAAGTCGATCCAGGCCAGCGGCATCGTGCCCGACGTGGTGCTGCATCCGGAGGCCAGCGCGGACGATGCCGACAAGCCGGCGGCGATCGCCGACTACAGCGAAGCGACCCTGCCGGGCCACCTGCATGGCGACGACGAGGGCGCCGAGGGCTACACCGCCGGCGACGTGCTGCCGGGCGATGGTCCGATCGCGCAGGCGCTGGCCGAACTGAAGCAGCCCGGCGCGGTGGCGCGGGCGGCCGCGGCGGCACCGGCCGGCAAGGGCAAGGCCAAGCCGGCGCACAAGCCGGCGGGCGCGGCGCCGAAGGCCGCCCCGGCGAAGCCGCCGGCGGCGGAACCGGCCAAGCCCGAGCCCACCAGGTCCGAACCTGCCAAGACCGAGTCCGACAAGACCGGCTCCGACAAGACCGGCTCCGACAAGAACGCGCCTGCGCCGGCCTCGGGCACCTGAGCCGGCGGCGGCCCACCTCGCCATCGGGCGCGGCGTGGCCGCTGCGCGGTGGCGGCCAGCCGCTCAGTCGGCGACGGTAAGGACTTCGGGATTGGCCAGGCGCTGCGGCGTGCCGGCGGCGAAGGCCAGCACGTTGTCGAAGGCGGCGCCGAAATACAGCTCGTAGCTGTCCTGTTCGACGTAGCCCAGGTGCGGCGTCGCCAGCACCCGCGGATGCCGCAGCAGCGGATGCTGCGGATCCAGCACCGGCTCCTGTTCGAACACGTCCAGCGCTGCCTGTCCCGGGCGTCCGGCGTCCAGCGCGGCCAGCGCGGCCAGCAGCGCGCCGGGCGCGATGAGTTCGGCACGGCTGCTGTTGACCAGCAGCGCGTCGGGTTTCATCCGCAGCAGGTCGTCCAGTCCGATCTGGTGGCGGGTGGCCGCGACCAGGCGGCGATGCAGCGTCAGCACGTCGCTCTCGGCGAACAACGCCTCGCGGCTGGCGGCGACCGCGAAGCCGTCGGCGCGCGCCTGCGCACAACTGTCCTCGCCGCCCCACACCTGCACGCGCATGCCGAAGGCACGCCCGTAGGCGGCGACGCGGCGGCCGATCTTGCCGTAGCTCCAGATGCCCAGCGTCAACCCGTCTAGGCAGCGGCCCAGCTGCGCATCGCCGGTGGCCTGCCAGTGTCCGGCCCGCAGCGCATCGCGGTAGGCGGGCAGGCGCCGGCTGGCGGCCATCAGCAGCGCCCAGGTCAGTTCCGCCGGTGCCACCGGCGAACCGACGCCTTCGGCCACGGCCACGCCGCGCGCGGTGCAGGCAGCCAGGTCGATGTGCTCGCCGATCCGTCCGGTCTGGCTGATCAGGCGCAGCTCCGGCAGTTGCGCCAGCAAGGCGGCGTCGATGCGGGTGCGCTCGCGGATCAGCACCAGCGCCTCGGCCTCGGCGGCGTGCCGAACGAAGGCCTCGCGGTCGGGCGCCAGCGCGGTCAGCACCTGCACGCTGTGCGCCTGTAGCCGCGCGAAGCAGGGCAGGTGGCGCACCGCATCCTGATAGTCGTCGGCGATCAGGATGCGCATCGGCTCAGCGTGGCTTGCCGGGCATCGGGAACGGCGTGACCACCTTCTCGCCGGTGGCCGCGTCGCGGATCGTCGATTGGCCCTTCTTCTCCACTTCCTCGATGCGCACGATGCTCTGCATCGGCAGGTGCAGCGTCTTGGTGTCGCCGAACTCCTCGCGCAGGCGTTCCTCGGTGGGGTCGATCACCAGCCCGTCGTGCACGTCGAACACCAGCGTGCCGATTTCGGTGAAGCCCCACAGATGGCTGCTGCCGACGTGCTGGCAATACAGCTCGTAGACCTTGCCGTGGTTGAGGAAGGTCACTTTGTACAGGTGCTTGAACATGCGCGCAGTATACGGGCGCCGTTGCCGCAGGCGGCTCAGAAGCCCTTGCGCTTGCGCAGCCGCCGCGCGATCGCCGCGCGCACGTACAGCCCGTAGACCATGCCGAAGGCGAAGCCGGCCAGGTGCGCCGACCACGCCACCATGCCGAAGGCCGGGCCGATGTAGGCGAACACCACCTGCAGCGCGGCCCAGGTGCCGATCAGCAGCGAGGCCGGGGCGCGCACGAATTCCAGGAACAGCCCCAGCGGCAGCACCACGCCGAGCTTGGCTCGCGGGAACAGCGCCAGGTAGGTGCCGATCAGCGCCGAGACCGCGCCGCTGGCGCCGATGATCACCCGGTCCGGGGTGCCGACCGCGAAGACCGCGGCCAGGTTGGAGATGGCTCCGCCGCCCAGGAACAGCAGCAGGAACCGCCACGGCCCCAGCACGCGCTCGGCGGGCAGGCCGAAGATCAGCAGGAACACCAGGTTGCCGAGCAGGTGCGACCAATCGGCGTGCAGGAACAGGGCGGTGAACAGGCGCAGCACGCTGCCGTCCTGCACCGTCGCCAGCCAGTCGCGCGGGCTGCCGACCCCGGCCGAGAGCGCGCCCCAGTCCAGCCACAGGGTGGCGCGCGCCTCGTCGGGGCGGCTGATCGACCACAGGAAGGCCAGCCACATCGCCGCGAACAACAACGGCGTGGCCCAGCGCAGCGTGGTGCGTTCGCGGGAGGGAATGGAAACGAACATGCGAGGGAACGGGGGAGCCGGAGACCGCCAGGGACGCCACGATAACGGCTTCATCCGGCTGAACGCACGCCGACTCCACACGAAGCTGAACGCATCATGTCGTTATTGTTTAGTTAACGGTGCGGGGTATACTCGCATACGGCGTCGTATGTCGGGAGGGGACTCCGGCGCGCATTCCTGGGCTTTTGGGGCCCCGGGCTGCGCAGGCGCGAACACAGACAATTCGTCTTCCGGAGAAAAACTAGCCATGCAAAACGCAACCCAGTTCGTCCGTTTCACCGCTCTGGCCGTCGGCATCGTCGGCGCGCTGGCCATGGGCCAGGCGCACGGCGCCGCGTTCCAGCTCAAGGAGAACAGCGCCAAGGGTCTGGGCCGCGCGTTCGCCGGCTCCGGTAGCGCCCCCGGCGATGCCTCGATCATCGCCGTGAACCCGGCCGGCATGCGCCAGCTCGACGGCAAGGTGTTCCAGGCCGACGTCAGCGCCATCCAGTTCTCGGCCAAGTACCAGGGCAACGGCGGCACCTACGCCAACGGCCAGCCGATCTCCGGTGGCCGTGGCGGCGACGCCGGCATGATCGCGCCGGTCCCGGCCGCGTACTTCCACATGCCGTTCGGCGAAAACAACAACATGCACTTCGGCACCTCGCTGACCGTGCCGTTCGGCTTCAAGACCGAGTACGACCGCGACTGGGTCGGCCGCTACAACGGCGTGAAGACCGAACTGCAGGCGATCGACCTGAACTTCGCCTTCTCCTACGACGTCAACCCGTACGTGTCCTTCGGCGCGTCCGTGTTCGCCGAGCGCCTGGACATCGAACTGAGCAACGCCATCGACTTCGGCACCGTCCTGGCCTCGCGCCGCGTGCCGGGCTTCGCGCCGGGCAGCGCCGACGGTTTCTCGCGCATCAAGGGCGACAACACCGCGGTCGGCTTCACCCTGGGCGGCCTGTTCAGCGTCGACGAGCACACCCACATCGGCTTCAGCTACCGCTCGCAGGTCGAGCACAAGATCACCGACGGCGACGCCGACTTCACCGTGCCGGGCAATGCCGCCACCGTGCTGGCCTTCGCCGCGCCGGGGACCTTCGTCGACACCAAGGGCCGTGCCACGGTCAAGCTGCCGGCCAGCGCCACCGCCAGCTTCACCCACGACATCAACGAGCAGTGGACGGTGATGGCCGACGTCACCCGCACCGCCTGGAGCAAGTTCGACAAGGTCACCGTCGACTTCGCCTCCAACCAGCCCGACAGCGTGCTGGACTTCTCGTACCGCGACACCACCTTCGTGTCGCTGGGCGCCGACTACCGCATGAGCGACACGCTGACCCTGCGTGGCGGCCTGGCCTACGACCAGACCCCGACCACCGACCAGCACCGCGACGTGCGCGTGCCGGACGCGAGCCGCAAGTGGGTCTCGCTGGGTCTGACCTGGAAGCCGTCCGAGCAGACCGAGTACAGCTTCGGCTACACCCACCTGTTCACCAACGATCCGAGCATCGCCACCACCAGCGCTACCGGCAACCGCCTGGTCGGCGACTACGACGTGAGCGGCAACGTGCTGGCGGCCTCGGTCAACTACAAGTTCTGATCGCAGGCGCTTCGCAGTTCCACGAAAAAGCCCCGCTTCGGCGGGGCTTTTTTTTGCCTGTCCGCGGCGCATGGCGTGCGCTGCGGCAGGCTGCGCTCGGCGCAGGTTCCGGGCGGAACGCTGCGCCGAAGCGGGCCGGTCAGTCGCCCAGGGTCAGCAGCGAGGCGTTGCCGCCGGCGGCGGTGGTGTTGACCGTCACCACCTTCTCGGTGGCGAAGCGCAGCAGGTAGTGCGGGCCGCCGGCCTTGGGGCCGGTGCCGGACAGGCCCTGGCCGCCGAACGGCTGCACGCCGACCACCGCGCCGATCTGGTTGCGGTTGACGTAGACGTTGCCCACCGCCACGCGCGAGGCGATGCGCTCGATGGTCTCGTCGATGCGCGAATGCACGCCCAGGGTCAGGCCGTAGCCGGTGGCGTTGATCTGGTCGATCACCGCATCGAGCTGGTCGGCCTTCCAGCGGATCACGTGCAGCACCGGGCCGAAGATCTCGCGCTGCAACTGCGCCAGCGACTGCAGTTCGTAGGCACGCGGGGCGAAGAAGCTGCCGTGCGCGGTAGCGGCGTCGGTGGCGGCCACGGCGATCGCGCGCGCTTCGCGGTCCATGCGTGCGGCGTGGTCGGTGAGGATCTGCAGCGCGTCGGCATCGATCACCGGGCCGACGTCGGTGGACAGCAGGCCGGGGTCGCCGACCTTCAGCTCGGCCATGGCGCCGGCGAGCATGGTCATCACCTTGTCGGCGATGTCGTCCTGCACGAACAGCACGCGTGCGGCCGAGCAGCGCTGGCCGGCGGAGATGAAGGCACTGGAGATCGCGTCCTTGACCACCGCTTCCGGCAGCGACGAGGAGTCGGCGATGAAGGCGTTCTGGCCGCCGGTCTCGGCGATCAGCACGCCGATGGCGGCATCGCGCGCGGCCAGCGCGCGGTTGATCGCGCGGGCGGTGTCGGTGGAGCCGGTGAAGGCGACGCCGGCCACGCGCGGATCGCGGGTCAGCGCGGCGCCGACGGTGGCGCCGTCGCCGGGCAGGAACTGCACCACCGCCTCCGGCACGCCGGCTTCGTGCAGCAGCTTCACCGCGGCATGGCCGACCAGGTTGGTCTGCTCGGCCGGCTTGGCGATGACGCTGTTGCCGGCGGCCAGCGCCGCGGCGACCTGGCCGAGGAAGATGGCCAGCGGGAAGTTCCACGGGCTGATGCACACGAACACGCCGCGGCCGTGCAGCTGCAGTTCGTTGGATTCGCCGGTCGGCCCGGGCAGGCGCTCGGGCGCACCGAACTGCGCGCGCGCCTGGCCGGCGTAGTAGCGCAGGAAATCCACCGCCTCGCGCACTTCGGCGACGCCGTCGGGCAGGGTCTTGCCGGCTTCCTTGACGCACAGCGCCATGAACTCGGGCATGCGCGCTTCCAGCAGGTCGGCGGCGTGTTCGAGGATGGTGGCGCGGCTGGCGGCCGGGGTACGGTTCCAGGCCGGGTAGGCGGCTGCAGCGTTGCTCAGCGCCTTTTCCACGGTGGCGGCATCGGCCGGCTTCCAGTGGCCGACGATCTGGCGATGGTCTGCCGGGTTGGCGACCGGCAGGGCGTCGCCGGCGATCACCGCGCCGGGCACCAGCGGCGCGGCCTGCCAGGGCTTGAGCGCGGTGTTGAGCTGGTCGGCCAGCGCACGCAGATCGTTGTCGTTGGCGAGGTTGGCGCCCATGGAATTCTTCCTGTTGTGGTTCTGGCTGCGCAGCAGATCGACCGGCAGCGGAATCTTCGGATGCGGGATGGAGGCGAACGCGGACACGGCTTCGACCGGATCGCGGATCAGGTCTTCGATGGCCACGTCTTCGTCGGTGATGCGGTTGACGAAGCTGGAGTTGGCGCCGTTCTCCAGCAGGCGCCGCACCAGGTAGGGCAGCAGGTCCTCATGCGAGCCCACCGGCGCGTACACGCGGCAGGGCACGCCGAGGCGGTCGGCGGGGATCACTTCGGCGTAGAGGTCGTCGCCCATGCCGTGCAGCTTCTGGTGTTCGTAGTCGCGGCCGCCGGCGATGGCGCGCACCGCGGCGATGGTCTGCGCGTTGTGGGTGGCGAACATCGGATACAGCGCATCGCTGTGCGCGAACAGGCGCTTGGCGCAGGCCAGGTAGGACACGTCGGTGTTCTGCTTGCGGGTGAACACCGGGTAGCCCGGGTGGCCCTCGACCTGCGCGCGCTTGATCTCCGCGTCCCAGTAGGCGCCCTTGACCAGGCGCACCGGGATGCGGCGGCCGACGCGGCGCGCCAGGTCGGCGAGGAAGTCGATCGTGTACGGCGTGCGCTTCTGGTACGCCTGCACCGCCAGGCCATAGCCTTCCCAGCCGTCCAGCGAGGGATCGGAGAAGGTGGCCTCGATGATGTCCAGCGACAGTTCCAGGCGGTCGGCTTCTTCGGCATCGACCGTGTAGCCGATGCCGTAGGACTTGGCCAGTTGCGCCAGTTCCAGCACGCCCGGCACCAGTTCGGCCATCACCCGCGCGCGCTTGGCGTGCTCGTAGCGCGGATACAGCGCCGAGAGCTTGATCGAGATGCTGGGCGCGGCGAACACCGCGTCCTTGCCGCCGCCCTGCGGGCGCTGCGCGGCGAAATGCTTGCCGATGGCATGGATCGCCTGGCGGTAGGCATCGAGGTAGCGCTGCGCGTCCTTCATGGTCAGCGCGCCTTCGCCGAGCATGTCGAACGAGTAGCGGTAGTGGGCGTTGTCGCCCTTCTTCGAGCGGGTCAGCGCCTCGCCGATGGTCCGGCCCATCACGAACTGGTGGCCCATGATCTTCATCGCCTGGCGCACCGCCAGACGAATCACCGGCTCGCCGACGCGGCCGATCAGGCGCTTGAACGCGCCGGACACGTCGGCGCGGGTGAGGTCGTTGATCTGCACCAGCTTGCCGGTGAGCATCAGGCCCCAGGTCGACGCATTGACCAGGATCGAGTCGCTCTCGCCCATGTGCTTCTTCCAGTCCGCATCGCCGAGCTTGTCGCGGATCAGCTTGTCGGCGGTGTCCTGGTCGGGGATGCGCAGCAGCGCTTCGGCCACGCACATCAGCAGCACGCCTTCCTCGCTGCCGAGGTCGTACTGGCGCATGAAGGCCTCGATCGCGCCCTGGTCCTGGGCGCGGGCGCGCACCCGGGTGACCAGGTCGGCAGCCAGCGCCTGCACCCTGGCCTGGTCGGCCGCGGGCAGGCGCGCCTGCTCGAGCAGTTCGCGTACGTGTTCGGCTTCGTCCTTGAGCCAGGCGGCGGTGATCGCCGCGCGCAGGGCCTGTGGCGCGGGCGGGAGTTCGGGGGACAGCAAGGGCGAAGGAGACGCGGACGGCATCGCCGGGACAGAGCCGGCGCCAGGCAGAGCGTTCATGCGGGAAAGGCCAGGGACAGAGCCCGCTATTTTATGTCAGCGCCTGCACGCGCAGGGGGTTGCCGGCATCGCCATGGCGATGCCGGACGCGTCCAGGCTGAACGTAAATCTTGTTGCGCTACAGCATTTTTTGTGGTGAACGCGCGCTTGCCGCCGCGCAGGCCGGGGGCTACCATCCAGGCGTGCTCGCGGCTCGAGTACGAGCGGTTCGGAAGCGGCGGTTCGACATGATCGAAATGTTTCCGTTTTCTCCGGAGGGGTCGGGTACGCAGCTGCGGCTGCGACCGCCGCGGGCGTTGAATGCCCGGCAATTCGTTCTGTTGTTCGTCGCACTGGCCGGGGCGATGTGGGCCGTGGCTGGGCTGGGGTGGCTCGCCGGCAATGTGTTTGCGCCTGCGTTCGCCCTGTTGCACAGCATCGTGGTGGCGCTCGCGCTGCATTGCTCGTGGCGCGGCGGCGAGCGCGAAGAGGATATCCGGGTGGGTCCGGCCTGCGTGGAAGTGACCCGTCCGAATGCAGGAACGCCGGCGTTCCGCGCCCACCCGCATTGGGTGCGGTTGCGGATCGAAGGCGACGACAGGGTGGTGCTGGCATCCAGCGGCAAGCAGGTCCGGGTCGGCGAATTCCTCGGCCCCGACGAACGCCGGCAACTGGCGCAGACCCTGGAAGGCTTGCTCGCGGCCGTGACCGGCCGCAACCGATGACGCTCCAAGGGGTCTAGGCAATGAAGCAACGCGGCGGGTGGGTGCAACAGGCGGTCAGGGGCGGGATGGCGTTGGCGGCGGCGATGGCCGCACCGCTGGCGTGGGCACAATCGGCCGATCCCAAGCCGTGGCAGCTCAACATGGGCAGGGGCGTCACCCAGAGCGCGCGCAACGCCTACGACGCGCACATGGTCGCGTTGTGGGTGTGCGTGGTCATCGGCGTGCTGGTGTTCGGCGCGATGGCCTACGCGATCTTCAAGTTCCGCAAGTCCAAGGGCGCGGTGCCGGCGCAGTTCAGCCACAACACCAAGGCCGAGATCGTGTGGACGGTGATTCCGGTGCTGATCCTGATCGTGATGGCGTGGCCGGCCACCGCCAAGTTGATCGCGATGTACGACACCCGCGATGCCGAGATGACGGTGAAGGTCACCGGCTACCAGTGGATGTGGCGCTACGAATACCTGGGCGAGAACGTCTCGTTCACCAGCCGCCTGGCGCGCAGTTCCGACCGCCTGCGGCAGAGCGGCGCGGTGCCGACGGCCGAGCACGACCCGCACTACCTGCTGGACGTGGACAACCGGCTGGTGCTGCCGGTGAACACCAAGGTGCGCTTCGTCATCACCGCCGACGACGTCATCCACGCCTGGTGGGTGCCGGCGCTGGGCTGGAAGCAGGACGCCATCCCGGGGATCATCAACGAGGCCTGGACCAGCATCGACACGCCCGGGGTGTACCGCGGCCAGTGCGCCGAACTGTGCGGCAAGGACCACGGCTTCATGCCGATCGTGGTCGAGGCGGTGAGCAAGCAGGACTTCCAGAAGTGGCTGGCATCGCGCAAGCCGGCGCCCGCCGCTGCGCCCGCGCCGGCCACGCCGGCCACGCCGGCGGCGGCCCCGGCTGCTGCGCCGGCCACGGCCGAACCCGCTGCCGCGCCCGCCGACGCCCAGGCGCCGGCAGCGCCGCCGCAGGCGCGGCTGTCGCGTCCTCGTTCCGACTCGCACCTGACCGTGCAAGCCGCCTGATCTCCAGCATTCCTTTTCTGAGGTAGCCGCCATGGCCCATTCGGCAGTCGATCACCACGACGAGCACGGGCATCAGCAGAGCTTCGTCGAGCGTTGGTTCTTCTCGACCAACCACAAGGACATCGGCACGCTGTACCTGCTCTTCAGCTTCACCATGTTCGTCATCGGTGCGGCGATGAGCGTGGTGATCCGCGCCGAACTGGCGCAGCCGGGCCTGCAGTTCGTCAAGCCCGAGTTCTTCAACCAGATGACCACCGTGCACGCGCTGGTGATGATCTTCGGCGGGGTGATGCCGGCGTTCGTCGGCCTGGCCAACTGGATGATCCCGCTGCAGATCGGCGCGCCGGACATGGCGCTGCCGCGCATGAACAACTGGTCGTTCTGGCTGCTGCCGGTGGCCTTCACCCTGCTGCTGCTGACCCTGTTCCTGCCCGGCGGCGCGCCGGCCGGCGGCTGGACCATGTATCCGCCGCTGATGCTGCAGGGCGGCTACAACGTCGCCTTCTCGGTATTCGCCATCCACGTCGCCGGCATCAGCTCGATCATGGGCGCGATCAACATCATCGCCACCGTGCTCAACATGCGCGCGCCCGGCATCGACCTGCTGAAGATGCCGATCTTCTGCTGGGCCTGGCTGATCACCGCGTTCCTGCTGATCGCGGTGATGCCGGTGCTGGCCGGCGCGGTGACCATGCTGCTCACCGACAAGTTCTTCGGCACCTCGTTCTTCAGCGCCGCCGGCGGCGGCGACCCGGTGATGTACCAGCACATCTTCTGGTTCTTCGGGCATCCCGAGGTCTACATCATGATCCTGCCGGCGTTCGGCGTGATCAGCGAAATCATCCCGACCTTCAGCCGCAAGCCGCTGTTCGGCTACCAGGCGATGGTCTACGCGATCGCGGCGATCGCGTTCCTGAGCTTCATCGTCTGGGCGCACCACATGTTCACCGTGGGCATGCCGTTGGGCGGCGAGATCTACTTCATGTTCGCCACCATGCTGATCTCCATCCCGACCGGGGTGAAGGTGTTCAACTGGGTCAGCACCATGTGGCAGGGCTCGATGACGTTCGAGTCGCCGATGCTGTGGTCCATCGCCTTCGTCATCCTGTTCACCATCGGCGGTTTCTCCGGGCTGATGCTGGCGATCGTGCCGGCCGACTTCCAGTACCACGACACCTATTTCGTGGTCGCGCACTTCCACTACGTGCTGGTCACCGGCGCGGTGTTCGCGCTGATCGCGGCGGTGTACTACTGGTGGCCGAAGTGGACCGGGCGCATGTACAACGAGGCCTGGGCCAAGTTCCACTTCTGGTGGACGATGCTGTTCGTCAACCTGCTGTTCTTCCCGCAGCACTTCCTCGGCCTGGCCGGCATGCCGCGGCGCATCCCCGACTACAACGTGGTGTTCGCCGACTGGAACCTGGTCAGCTCGATCGGCGCGTTCGGCATGTTCGTGACCCCGTTCCTGATGGCCGGCATCCTGCTGGCGTCGCTGCGCAACGGCGCACGCGCCGAAGCGCGTTCGTGGGAAGGCGCGCGCGGTCTGGAGTGGACGGTGCCGTCGCCGGCGCCGGCGCACACCTTCACCCTGCCGCCGGTCATCAAGCCCGGCGACCTGGCCCACGACGACATCAGCCACTGATGACCGCGCAACCGCCGCTCGACGACCTGGTCCTGCGCCGCAAACGTGCGGTGCGCACCGCGCTGGTGGTCGGCGCGGTGGCGCTGGCGATCTACGTCACCTTCGTCCTCTCGGGGGTGCTGGGCCGATGAACGCGCCAGCGCCGCAGGTGCACAGCAGTGCCGGGCTGTTCAAGCTGGTCGGCGTGGCGCTGGCGGTGTTCGTGCTGACCTTCTCGCTGGTGCCGCTGTACCGCATCGCCTGCGAGAAGGTGTTCGGCGTGCGCCTGGAGCGCGGCCCCGGCGAAGGCCCGCAGGCCGGCAAGCCGCTGGCGGGCAAGCGCACGGTGACGGTGCAGTTCGATGGCGGGGTGAACTCCAAGCTGCCGTGGTCGTTCCATCCGGAGCAACTGACCATGCAGGTGGTGCCGGGCGAGCTCAACGAGGCGCTGTACTACGCGCACAACGATGGCGCGCACGCCATCGTCGGCAGTGCGGTGCCGTCGGTGGCGCCGGCACGCGCCTCCGGCTACTTCACCAAGACCGAGTGCTTCTGCTTCACCGCGCAGACCCTGCAGGCCGGCGAGAAACGCGACATGCCGGTGCGCTTCATCGTTGACCCGAACCTGCCCAGCGACATCTCCACCATCACCCTGTCCTATACCTTCTACAAGAACGATGCGCTGAGCGCGGAACTGGGATCGCCGAAACTGGCCGGTTCCGCGCGCGCGGCTCCCTGACCCGACCGGAATGCCTGCCATGGCCCAGCCCAGCACCGACGCCACCGCCAACGCCTACTACGTGCCCAGCCAGAGTCGCTGGCCGTTCATCGGCTCGATCGCGATGTTCGTGACTATGATCGGCGTGGCCAGTTGGCTCAACGACGCGTCCTGGGGCAAGTGGACCTTCTTCACCGGCATCGCGATGCTGGTGGCGACGCTGTTCATGTGGTTCGGCGACGTGATCCGCGAATCGATCGCCGGGCACTACAACCGCCAGGTCGACGTGTCGTTCCGCATGGGCATGGTGTGGTTCATCTTCTCCGAGGTGATGTTCTTCGGCGCCTTCTTCGGTGCGCTGTTCTACACCCGCACCTTCATCCTGCCGTGGCTGGGCGGCGAGGGCGACGGGGTGATGACCAACGCGCTGCTGTGGGACGGCTACTCCGCCGCCTGGCCGACCAACGGCCCCGGCGGCATCGGCGGCCAGTTCCAGACCATCCCGGCCTGGGGCCTGCCGCTGATCAACACGCTGATCCTGCTCAGCTCCGGCGTGACCCTGACCATCGCCCACCACGCGCTCAAGGCCGGCCAGCGCACCCGGCTGATGGTGTTCCAGGCGCTGACCGTCGCGCTGGGCTGCACCTTCCTGTACTTCCAGGCCGAGGAGTACATGCATGCCTACAAGGAGCTCAACCTGACCCTGGGTTCGGGCATCTACGGCTCGACCTTCTTCATGCTCACCGGCTTCCACGGCGCGCACGTGCTGCTGGGCACGATCATGCTGCTGGTGATGCTGCTGCGGATCAGCCGCGGGCACTTCAGCCGCGACAACCACTTCGCCTTCGAAGCGGCGGCGTGGTACTGGCACTTCGTCGACGTGGTGTGGCTGGCGCTGTTCCTGTTCGTCTATGTGCTTTGACGGCGGGGATTGGGGAGTCAGGATTGGGGATTGGTGGGTTCCTGCGCGTGCCGGCGTCTCTGGCGGCGGCATCGTTGTAGGAGCGGCTTTAGCCGCGATGCGTTACCGGTAAGGCGTCGCGGCTGAAGCCGCTCCTACAAGGAATAGCGATTTTTACTGGCGGCTTGCGTGCACGGTGCATATGCGGACGGCATGCTGCCATCCCGAATCCCGAATCCCGAATCCCGAAAGCAACGTCTACCGCCCGAGCCCATGGGGCTTGATCGTGCCCGTATAGATGCCCAGGATCACCAGCAGGATCAGGCACACCGATAGGCCGATGCGCCAGGTCAACGCGTTCACCGTGCGCTTGCTCTGGCCGCGGTCCACCAACAGGTAGTACAGGCCGGCGCCCAGGTTCCACAGGATGAGCAGCAGGAACGCGACGATCAGCAAAGTCTTCAGCGAGTCGTTCATGGGCGTCTCGGCACATGGTGTGTCCGCATTATGACCCTCGCCGCTGCCTCGCGCGTGGATGCGCGCCGGCGCATGCCGTTGTGGCTGGGCTGGAGCGTAGCGTTGGCGGTAGCGCTGGGCTTCTGCGCGCTGGGCCGCTGGCAACTGCAACGCATGCACGAGAAACAGGCGCTGCTGGCGCAGGCGGCACATGTGCGTGATCGCCCGCAGACGCTGGCCGATGCGCTGCGCGCGACGCCGCCGGGACAGTTGCGCTGGGTGCATGGCGCCGGCCGCTTCCTGCCTGGCCAGATCCTGCTCGACAACCAGCTGCGGCAGGGCCGCAGCGGGGTGAAGGTGTACCAGCCGTTCCTGGCCGACGGCGCGGCGGCGCCGCTGCTGGTGGAACTGGGCTGGCTGCCGCTGCCGGCCGATCGCGCGCTGCCGGCGCCGGCGCCACTGCAGGGCCGCTACACGCTGGTCGGCCTGCTCGGACCGGCGCCGTCGCATGGACTGGCGCTGGGTCCGGCGCTGGTCGCGGCGCCGTCGCCGCAGCGCTGGCTGGCGATGCGCATCGAGCCGGGAGCGATCGGCGAGGCGCTCGGCCGCCGCGACATTTTGTCGCAGGTGCTGCGGCTGGATCCGGCCCTGCCGCTGGGCTATCCGCGCGACCTGGACCTGCTGCCGAACACGCTGCCGCCCGAGCGCCACTTGGGTTACGCGGTGCAATGGTTCGGCCTGGCGCTGGCGGTGCTGGTCACCGCGGCGCTGCTCAGCTGGCGCGCGCGCAGGGGACGGGGCGGGCGCTGAGCGCGCGCGCATGAGAAAATCCCCGGCATGAATGCTCCCACCCCGGCCCCGCGCCCGGCGGCCGCACGCGGCCGCTGGCCGCTGATCGTGTTGTTCGTCCTGTTCTTCGGCTCGATGCTGGTCGCCGGCGCGTTGCGCTTTTCCGGCTGGCAGCCGGCCGCCAGCCGCAACCACGGCGAACTGCTGCAGCCGCCGGCCGATCTGCGCGCGCTGCAGCCGCGGCTGGCCGACGGCCGCGTCTACGCCTGGGAGCCGCAGCGGCGGCTGTGGCGCATCGCGCTGGCGCCGCCGGCGGACTGCGGCAGCGCCTGCGATGCGCTGGCGCGCGACCTGGACAAGGTCTGGCAGCTGTTCGGCCACGACGCCGACCACGTGCAGATCCTGTGGATCGGCACGCCGCCGGCCGCCGCCCAGGCCCTGCCGCAGGTGCAGGCGCTGCGCGCGGATCCGGCGCTGCTGGCGGCGCTGCCGCGGGTGCGCGATGCGGCCGGCGTGCCGGTCTACGTCATCGATCCGAACGGTTTCGTGGTGCTGCGCTATGCCCCCGGGTTCGACCCGGCCGGGCTGCGTGCGGACCTGGCGAAACTGCTGAAACTCCTGTGAGCCGCTCCCTATGACCTTGTTCGCGCGCCCGGCGCTGTTCCGGCATTTCCACCGCATGGCCTGGCTGGCGGCGCTGTTCACCGCCAGCACCATCATGTTCGGCTCGTTCGTGCGCCTGTCCGATGCGGGCATGAGCTGCCCGGACTGGCCGACCTGCTACGGCCGCATCACCTGGCCGCAGACCAGTGCCGAAGCCGACACCCATGCCGCCAGCAAGATCCGGCCGCTGGAGACGCACAAGGCCTGGCGCGAGCAGATCCACCGCTTCCTGGCCGGTGCGCTGGGCGTGGAGGTGCTGGTGCTGTCGCTGCTGGCGGCGCGGCGGCGCCGGCTCGGCATCGCCCAGATCGTCACGGCGGCGGCGCTGGTGGCGCTGTCGATCCCGCTGTACATGTCCGGCTGGCCGGGGCTGGCGATGCTGGTGGCGGTCGGCGGCGAGGCGATCCTGCTGCTGGCGGCGCTGCGCTGGTCCAACGACGACCTGGCCCGTGCCGCGGTGCTGACGCTGTCGGTGGTGATCTTCCAGGCCTTGCTGGGCATGTGGACGGTGACCCTGCTGCTCAAGCCGATCGTGGTGATGGGGCATCTGCTGGGCGGCTTGCTGATGTTCTCGCTGCTGGTGTGGATGGCCTGGCGCGCCACCCACCTGCCGATCACCCTGGCCGATGCGCCACGCCTGAAGTGGCTGCTGCGCCTGGGCGTGGCGGTGCTGGTGCTGCAGATCGCGCTGGGCGGCTGGGTCAGCGCCAACTACGCGGCGCTGGCCTGCGGCGGCGGCAGCTGGTCGGCCGACAACTTCCCGCGCTGCGTCAGCCAGTGGTGGCCGCCGCACGATTTCCGCGAGGGCTTCACCCTGTGGCGCGGCATCGGCGTGGACTACGAAGGCGGCGTGCTCGACGGCGCGGCGCGCATCGCGATCCAGATGGCGCACCGGATGATGGCGGTGGTGGTGGCGGCGTACCTGCTGTGGCTGAGCTGGCGCCTGAGCCGCACGCCGGGCATGCGCGGCTGGGCCGCGGCGCTGGCGCTGCTGCTGGTCGCGCAGGTGTGCCTGGGCATCCTCAACGTCAAGCTCGCGCTGCCCCTGCCGGTGGCGGTGCTGCACAACGCCGGCGCGGTGGCGCTGCTGTTCGTGCTGGTGTCGTTGCTGGCGCGCTTGCGGGCGCCGCAATGAGCGCGCACCGCGTCCATTGGCGCGACTACTGGGACCTGACCAAGCCCAAGGTCGTGGCGCTGATCGTGTTCACCGCCCTGGTCGGCATGTGCCTGGCGATTCCGGGGCTGCCGACCTGGGCGCAGGTGCGCACCGGCCTGCTCGGCTTCTTCGGCATCTGGCTGGCGGCCTCGGCGGCGGCGGCGATCAACCAGTTGCTGGACGCGCGCATCGACGCGCAGATGGCGCGCACCTCCTGGCGCCCCCTGGTGGTGGGCAAGGTGCTGCCGTGGCAGGTGCTGCTGTTCGCCACCCTGCTGACCGCGCTGTCGATGACCGTGCTGGTGGTGTGGGTCAACTGGATCACCGCGGTGCTGACCTTCGCCTCGCTGATCGGCTATGCGGTGATCTACACGGTGTTCCTCAAGCGCACCACGCCGCAGAACATCGTCATCGGCGGCCTGGCCGGCGCGGCGCCGCCGCTGCTGGGCTGGGCCGCGATCACCGGCATGCAGGGCCAGTGGGACTGGGCCTATGCCTCGCTGCTGGTGCTGATCATCTTCGTGTGGACGCCGCCGCACTTCTGGGCGCTGGCGATCTTCCGCCGCGCCGACTACGCCAAGGCCTCGATCCCGATGCTGCCGGTCACCCATGGCGTGGCGCATACCCGCCGGCAGATCCTGGTGTACACGGTGCTGCTGGTGGTGGTGACGCTGCTGCCGGTCGCGGTGGGCATGAGCGGGGTGTTCTACCTCGGCGGCACCCTGGTGCTGGACGCGGTGTTCCTCTGGTACGCCTGGCGCATGCTCGACCCGCCGGACGAGATGTTCTCGATGCGCATGTTCGGCTACTCCATCGTGTACCTGATGGCGCTGTTCGCGTTCCTGCTGGTCGATCACTGGATCGCCTGAACCGCGCGTTCAGCCCCCCGCTCAAGTGTTGTCGGTCGTGGTCGCTACCGTACGAACGACCAAAATCGGCAAAGCCGCGGAGACACGTATGTGGGGCAAGAGCAAGCAAGACGCGGCGAAGCTGCAGGCACTGACCGAGCGCCTGCGCGAGGCCGAGGCCGACCGTGACCGCGCCCGTGCGCAGGCCGACAGTGCCCTCGCCAATCTGGACGACATGCACGTCCGTTTCGACCTGGTCACCAAGGCGACCACCGACGGCCTGTGGGAAATGCGGGTGATCGCCGGCGATCCGATCAACCCCGCCAACGAATTCTGGTGGTCCTCGCAGTTCCGCGCGATGCTGGGCTTCTCCTCCGAGCTCGACTTCCCCAACGTGCTCGACAGCTGGGCCTCGCGCCTGCATCCGGACGACAAGCAGGCCACGCTGGACGCGTTCGCCAAGCACCTGGGCGACCGCAGCGGCCAGACTCCGTACGACGTGGACTACCGCCTGCAGCTGAAGAACGGCCAGTACCGCTGGTTCCGCGCGATCGGCACCACCCAGCGCGACGCCCAGGGCTTACCGCTGCGGGTGGCCGGCGCGCTCACCGACATCACCGAGCGGCGCGAGCGCGAGGCGTTCCTGGACGTAGTCCTGACCCGCTTCGAGCTGGGGGCGGACATGCTCAACGACGGCCTGTGGGACATGAGCGTGGTCGCCGGCGATCCGATCAATCCGTCCAACGAGTTCTGGTGGTCGGCGCAGTTCCGTTCGCTGCTGGGCTTCGCCTCCGAGGCCGAGTTCCCCAACGTGCTCGACAGCTGGTCCTCGCGCCTGCATCCGGAAGACGCGCAGCTCGCGCTCAACGCGTTCGCCGCGCACCTCAACGACCGCACCGGCCGCACCGGCTTCGACATCGAATACCGCCTGCAGCTGAAGAACGGCGAGTACCGCTGGTTCCGCGCGCGTGGCCTGACCAAGCGCGCCGCCGACGGCACCCCGCTGCGCGCGGTCGGCGCGTTGCTGGACATCCATGCCGCGCGCCAGCTCGGCGAAGCAGCGCACACCCTGCAGACGGCAGCGGCGGAGATGGTCGACGACAACAGCGACCTGGCCCGGCGCACCGAGCAGCAGGCCGCGGCGCTGGAAGAGGCGGCCAGCTCGATGGAAGAGATCACCGGCACCGTGCAGCGCAATGTCGAGCACGTCGGCCACGCCAACCGCCTGGTGGACGGCGCCAGCGACGTCGCCCAGCGCGGCGGCGACGTGGTGCGCGACGTGGTCCAGACCATGGCCGGCATCGAGAGCGCGTCGCGCAAGATCGCCGACATCATCAGCGTGATCGACGGCATCGCCTTCCAGACCAATATCCTCGCCTTGAACGCGGCGGTGGAAGCGGCACGCGCCGGCGAGCAGGGCCGCGGCTTCGCCGTGGTCGCCACCGAAGTGCGCAGCCTGGCCCAGCGCTGCGCCGATGCGGCCAAGGAAGTGCGCGGCCTGATCGCCGGCTCCAGCGAGCAGGTCGATCGCGGTTCGGCGCTGGTCGCACGCGCCGGCGCCACCATGGAGGAACTGCTCGGCTCGGTGCGCGAAGTGCAGCGCATCATGACCGACATCGCCGGCGCCAGCCGCGAGCAGAGCGCCGGCATCGGCCAGGTCAACCAGATCGTGGTGCAGATGGATACCGCCACGCAGCAGAACGCGGCGCTGGTGGAAAAGATGGCCGAAGCCGCACGTGCGCTGGAAGGGCAGGCGCAAGGCCTGAATGCGCATACCAGCAGCGGCCGACGCCCCGGCAGCCAGGGCGCCGCTCAGCCGGTGGCGCCGGTCCGCGTGGCGGCCTGACCGGAGCCGGCGGCGCGCGCGTTTCGCGCGCCGCCAACGCAAGGCGGTTGCGACCGCCTGCGCGCCGCGTTGCACTGTCGCAGTGCCGATGCCGGGACTGCGACGGCGCCGGTGCAGCGGTCTTGCTCGCGTGGAAGCGTGATGCGGCCGGTGGCGCGCCTTGCGCCCTCACCCCAACCAATGCTGGCAGGTGTCGCCTGCCTGGCTGCCGCAGCTCTGCTGCATCTTGTGCTGCAGCCGCGCGAGCACCGCGCTGCCGTCGTGGCCCTTGCTCCAGGCCTGCAGGGTCTTGGCCAGGGTGTCGAAGCGTTGCCGGGTGCGCTGGTGATAGCCATCCGGCTGGCCGGCCAGTTCTCCGATCACCTGGCCGGCGGCCGCCTCGATCGCCGCCGCATTGTCCGGCTGCAGCCGGACCAGCCCATCGACATAGAGCACGCCCCACTGCACGCGGGTGGCCGGGCCTTGCGCGCTCTCGTAGGCCTTCTTCAGCCAGAAAAGCGCCGTCTGCTTGTCGCCGCGCGCCTCGGCCAGGCCGGCCAGTTCCGGCATGTAGTAATACGGCGTCTTGCTGCGCTGGAGTTCGGCCAGCAGCAGTTGCTCGGCGCCGGCGCTGTCGCCGGCCTCGTCCAGCAGGCCGGCGGCGCTGCTGATCGTGGACTGGCGTTCGTAGTCGGTCGTGGCGGCCTGCTCGGCCCATTGCACACGCTGCTGCACCTTGGCGACCACCGCCGGCGGCAGCGGCGGATGCGGTCCGTCGCCGGCATCGGCCGGCTGGCCTTGCGCCAGGCGTGCCAAGGCGATGTCCGCGGCGGCGGTGTCCAGGCGATCGCTGATCGGCAAGCTGCTGTCGGCGTAGACCTGGTCCAGCGCATGGGTCAGTGCGGCGGACAGCGTGTTGCGCTCGGCGGCGTCGCTGGCCGCGGCCTGCACCAGCTCGCGCGCCGCATAGGTCAGTGTGCTGCGGTTGGCGCGCACTTCGGCCGGGTCGGCCAGCACCGCCTGCAGCAGTGCGCGGTCGGCGGCGCGGTGCTTGGCATCCACCTTGGCAGCCTTGGCCGGATCCTGCGCGGCCAGCGCCAGCAACGCGAAACGGCGCTGCAAGGCCGGCTGCGGCGCGGCCGCGGCCAGGCGCGTGAGCACGTCGGCCGCCTGACCCGGCTTGACCAGTTGGGCCGCATCCACCGCCCAGCCGTATTCGCCGAGCAGGGTCCAGTCGTCGGCGCCGAGCGTGGCCGGCGCCTTCAGCGCTTGCTGCAGCAACTGCGCCGAGGTGGTGGTGCGGGTCGCGGCCACGCGCAGGGCCTCGGCCAGGCGCACGGTATCGCTGTCGCCGGCCAGGCGGGTGATCTCGCTGCGGTCCGGGCGCAGCACGATGATGGTCGGATAGCCCTTGATGCCGAAGCGTTCGCCCCAGGCCTGCGCGCCTTCCGAATCGCCGTCCAGGTGCACCGCGACGAAGGCGCGGGTGCGGGCGATGAACGCCGGGTCCTTGAACAGCGTGGCCTTGAGCCGATTGCAGGGCGGGCACCAGGCCGCGCCCCAGTACAGCAGCACCGGCTTGTCGTGCTCGCGCGCTTCGGCGAAGGCGTCGTCGACGTCGCCCTCGCGCCAGGCGATGCCGGCGCTGTCGGCGGCAGGTGCCGCTGGGGCGGCCTTGGGTGCGGCAGGCGCGGGCGGTTGCTGGCAGGCGCTCAGCGCCAGCAGCGCGGCCAGGCTGGCGGAGATCGTCGCGGAACGGCGGAACATGCGGCTCATGGGGGCACCGGGTGGGGAGGGAGACACGGCGCCGGCCGTGCCGGCCGTCTACTGTACGCAGCCGCCGCCGTCATCGCACATGCCGGCTGCGCATCTGCATATGCCGCCCGCGCGGGTGCTGCGCGGCGCATGACACGCGTTTGCGGCCGCGTCGGCGCAGCGTGCCTGCAGCGCCCGCGACCGCCCCTTGCCGTTCGCCGCTAGCCGGTCGCTTCTGCCTTCGCCGCGCGCGCGTAGCGTTGCGCGATCACCGCGCAGACGATCAGCTGGATCTGGTGGTAGATCATCACCGGCAACACGATCGCGCCGAGGCTGCCGCTGGCGAACAGCACCTTGGCCATCGGCACGCCGGTGGCCAGGCTCTTCTTCGAGCCGCAGAACACGATCGGAATCTCGTCCTCGCGGGAAAAGCCCAGGCGCCGTGCGCCGAATGTGATCAGCGCCATCGCCAGCGCCAGCAGCACCGCGCCGACCACGGCGACGCCGAGCAGTGCCGGCAGCGGCGTCTTGCGCCACAGGCCTTCGACCACCGCGGCGCTGAACGCGGTGTACACCACCAGCAGGATGGTGCTCTGGTCGGTGTAGCGCAGCACCGCGCGGCGGCGTTCGACCCAGCCGCCGATCCAGCGCTGTAGCAGATGGCCGGCGACGAACGGTACCAGCAGCTGCAGCATGATCTTGCCCATCGCCTCCAGCGGATTGGACATGGCGTTCTGCGCGTCGGTCAGCACGCCCATCAGCAGCGGCGTCAGGAACACCCCGAGCAGGCTCGACAGCGAGGCGCTGCACACCGCCGCCGGCACGTTGCCGCCGGCCATCGAGGTGAAGGCGATCGACGACTGCACCGTGGACGGCAGCGTGCACAGGAACAGCACGCCGATGTACAGGTCCGGGGTCAGCAGCCAGTGCGACAGCGGCTTGAACAGCAGGCCCAGCAGCGGGAAGAGGATGAAGGTGGCGGCGAAGATGGTCAGGTGCAGGCGCCAGTGCAGCGCGCCGGCGACGATGGCCTCGCGCGACAGCCGCGCGCCATGCAGGAAGAACAGCGCGGCGATCGCCAGATCGGTGACCACGTCCATCACCGCCGCCGCGCGCCCCTGCACCGGCAGCAGCGAGGCCAGCAGCACCGTGCACAGCAGCGCCAGGGTGAAGGGTTCGATGCGCAGGCGCGCGAGCCAGGACTTGAGCATGGGGAAAAATCGAGCGGGGGAGTCGTGCATTTTAGAAAGCATGGCGCTCGCGCGCGAATCCGGACGCACCACGTAGACAACTCGCAGACATGTTGCGCTGCCGGGCGTTTCGGTCAAATGCGCGTACCGGCAGCTTGCTAGATTGCGGCCACCCGGTCGATGGGGAGCGCGCCGGGCACGCAGGCGCGTCGTGCACGCGTTTGTGCTTCCCGCTCCTCCAGGCATTGCCACGGATTAGGAGCTTGCACATGTCGTACGACCAGTATCAGACCGTTTTCGCGCTTTCGAGCCTGGCCAACTGGGTCAGCCGCCGGCATGGCGTCGCCTCGGCGATACAGGCCGACTATCAACGGGTGTTGCATGCAACGCTCGGTTCGGAGCCGGCAAAAACGGCGATCGGTACCTGGGACGTGGTGTGGGGACCGCAAATCTGGCAAGCGAAGGATTCGGTGCGCTCGGATAACGCGATGTTCGTCGCCAAGTCGAGCGACGTGAATGGCATTGCCGGCGATGTGTATGTGGTGGCGATCTGCGCGACCAATTCGTCTTCGCCCTACGATTGGTTGGTGGAGGATTTCGACGTCGCTTCCACGGTCGAATTCGCGAAATACGACCCGTTGGCGTCGTCTCGACCCGTTGCGGCGGGCAAGCTGATTCTGCCGAAGACCCCCGTCGTTTCCATGGGGACCGCCCTGGGTGTCTGGCACCTGCTCAATATGGTGAGTCCCGCCTCGGCGGCGGCCCCCGGCACAACGCTCGACGCGTTCCTGAAAACCGTGGAGCAAAGCGGCGCAACGGTGATCTTCACCGGGCATAGCCTGGGCGGCGCGTTGTCGCCGACCATGGCGACCTGGTTCAAGAGCAGAGGCCTGCTCGCAGGTTGCAAGGATGTGTACTGCTATGCCACCGCTGGCGCCACGCCGGGAAATGCGGCGTTCGCGGAAGTGTGCGCACAGATGCTGCCGCCGCCGACCATCGGCGAGAAGCCGTATCAGGCATGGAATCACGACATGTGGAATACGCTCGACGTGGTGCCGCATGCCTGGGTAACGGAGATGCTGAGCGAGATCCCTCACATCTACGACAACGGAATGATTCCGGGCGTGGAGGCGTTCGTCTTCCTGGCGCGGATCAATGCGCTGGCGTCCGGCATCACCTATAGCCAGATCGCGAATCAATCCTTGCAGGGGACACGCAGCGGCTCCCCGCCGACGGACACATTCGCGTTTCTCAAGCAGATGGCAATCCAGCACGGAACCGCATACCAAACGCTGATCGCCGATTGGCTGAAGCCGGTCGTGCCGTTGGGTTACGCGCTGCGCAGTGCGGAGATCGATACCGATGCGTTGTTGCAGGTGCAGGCGACCCGTCTGGACGAGGCTGCTGCCGGCATACGCGCGCTACAGGCAAAGGATCGTGCGGCGTTCACAGCGTCCACCGCTGCTGCGGGCGGCTGATGGTCTTGACCGACGGCTGGCTGCAGGGACGATGTTTGGCATCGCGCCGGCCACCTACATTGCGTGGCTGGCGCCGATGCTTGAAGCATTGGCGCATCGCAGCTAATGCAGCCCCGCACGCGCCTTCAACAGTTCCCGCAGCTCGTACTTGTCGGTCTCGTCCAAACCTTGCGCGCGCTGCTTGGCCTGCAGTTCGTCCAGGCGCTGCTGCAGCGTCTGCTTTTCCAACTGCACGACCACGTCATGCAGTTCCTGGCGCCAGCTGGCGGTCTCGCCGGCGATTTCCTGCACCGCCAGCTTCTGCAGCGCGGCCAGTTCCTCGCGTTCGTGGAAGTGTTCGAGCAGGGCGCCGGTGGTGATTTCCGGGCGCGCATGCACGATCTGCAGCAGTTCGATCATCAGCTCGATGCCGGGCAGGCGCAGGCCGGCGAACGGGTAGGGCGGCGGCAGGTCCAGCGCCAGCGACGGTGCCTGCAGCAGGCGCACGATCCCCTCGCGCACCAGGCTGCGCTTGTGCGCCGGGCGCGGCGCGCGCGGCGGCGGCCGGCTCGCCGCGGCCGTGGCGGCCGCCGGTGCGGCGGCGCCGATGCCGGTGAGTTCGGCCAGGCGCTGGCGCATCAAGTCGCCGAAGGCGCCGTCGGGAATCTGCGCCAGCATCGGCCGCGCGCGTTCGGCCAGGCGCGCCTTGCCGTCGAGCGTGCCGAGGTTGATCTCGCGCGAGAGTTCGTCGAAGAAGAACTGCGACAGCGGCGTGGCCTGGACCAGCCGCGCGTCGAAGGCGGCGGCGCCCTCCTTGCGCACGATGGTGTCCGGATCCTCGCCATCGGGCAGGAACAGGAAGAACGCCTGGCGCCCGTCCTTCATCCGCGGCAGCACCGATTCCAGCGCCTTCCAGCCGGCGCGGCGGCCGGCGGCGTCGCCGTCGAAGCAGAAGAACACGTCCGGTGCGTTGCGGAACAGCAGTTCGGCATGGTCTGGCGTGGTCGCGGTGCCTAGCGTCGCCACCGCCTGGGTGACGCCGAACTGGAACAGCGAGACCACGTCCATGTAGCCCTCGACCACGATCAGCCGCTCGATCTTCTGGTTGGCCTGGCGCACCTGCCACAGGCCGTACAGTTCGCGGCCCTTGTGGAACAGCGCGGTCTCCGGCGAGTTCAAGTACTTGGGGCCGTCGTCCTTGTCGAGCACGCGGCCGCCGAAGGCGATGACCCGGCCGCGGCGGTCGAAGATCGGGAACATCACCCGGTCGCGGAACTTGTCGTAGACGTGGCCGCGGTCGTTCTTGGAGAACAGCCCGGCGCGGTCCAGCAGCTTGAGCCGGCGCTCGTCGGTGCCCAGCGCGTCCTTGAGCGCGCCGTAGCCGTCCGGGGCGTAGCCGATCTGGAAGCGCGCGCGGTTCTCCGCGTCCACGCCGCGGCCGTCCAGGTAGGCGCGCGCCTTCTCGCTGCCGTCGAACTGGCGCTGGAAGAACTTGGCCGCCGCTTCCAGCGCGGAGTACAGGTCGCGGTGATCGTCGCCGGCGGCCTGGGCGGCGCCACGCTGCTGGGCGTCGCGCGGGATCTCCATGCCGGCGCGCTTGGCCAACTCGTCGACCGCGTCGAGGAATTCGAGGCGGTCGTAGTTCATCAGGAAGCTGATCGCGGTGCCGTGCGCGCCGCAGCCGAAGCAGTGGTAGAACTGCTTGGTCGGGGACACCGTGAACGAGGCCGAGCGCTCGTCGTGGAACGGGCAGCGCGCCGCGTATTCCTTGCCCTGGCGCTTCAGCGGCACGCGCGTGCCGATCACCTCGACGATGTCGGTGCGTGCAAGCAGGTCGTCGATGAATGCGTCGGGGATGCGGGCCATCCGCATAGGATGCCATGCGCATGCGCCGTCACGCTGGCCGCGCGCGGCCTGCGTGTGGTTCAGCGCCGTGCGGTCAGGGCGTCGGCGGTGCCTGCGCAGCGCTGCGCGGGTCGATCCCGGCAGCGACGAGCTTGCTGTGCGAGCGCAGGCGCTCGTCGATCACCGCGGTGATCAGCGCGCCGACGAAGAACACCACGGTGGCGTAGTAGATCCACACCAGCAGGATCACCAGCGCGCCCATCGAGCCGTAGGCGCTCCCCGGCGCGGCGGTGGCGATGTAAAGGCCGATCGCGTAGCGCCCGGCCACGAACAGGCAGGCGGTGATCGCGCCACCGATGATGGCCTGGCGCCATTCCACCCGGCGGTCGGGCAGGTAGTGGTAGAGCACGGCGAAGGCCAGCACGTAGATCGCCAGGGTCGAGACGTAGCCGACCGCCGGCAGCACCGACGGCATCCGTGCGAACACCACCTGCAGCACGGTGGTCAGGATCATCGAGATCAGCAGCAGGAAGCCCAGCCCCAGCACCACGCCGAAGGAGAACACGCGCTTCTTCAGCCAGGCCATGATGCCGTCCAGGCGCTGCTTGTCGGTGCGGAAGATCAGGTTCAGCGCGTTCTGCAGCTGCGCAAAGACCGCGGTGGCGCCGACGAACAGCAGCAGGGTGCTCCACAGCCCCGCCAGCGAGCCCACGCTGGGCTGGTTCTTGGCGTTGTCGATCACCGTCTGCGCGACTTCGCGCGCGCCGTGCCCGGCCAGTTGCCCGATCTGCGCGATCAACGCTTCCTGCGCCTGCGGATACAGCGAGGCGGTGAGCCACAGCAGCAGCACCAGCAGCGGCGCCAGCGACAGCAGGGCGTAGAACGACAGCGACGCCGCCTGGGTCATCACGTCGATCTCGACGAAGCGCCGCACCAGCGCAGCCGGCAGGCTCTGCTGCAGGCGGTCGAGATGTTTGTGCAGGCGATCGGACGACAGGGGCATGGACATGGGCGCGGGACCTTCGGCGCGCGGCGTCGCAACGCCGGTCCCGCACTGCGCGCAGAAGGGGGCGCGGGCTTGCCGGCGTTGTAGCAGCCCGTCGCCGAAAGGCGGGTGAAGCCCGTCGTACGCGCTAACGTATCGGTGCGGTCAGCCGGCCAACTGCTTCTTGACCAGTACCGAGACCTGGCCCATGTCGGCCTTGCCCGCGAGCATCGGCTTGAGCACGCCCATCAGCTTGCCCATGTCGGCCGGGCCAGCGGCGCCGGTCTGCGCGATCGCCGCCTGGATCGCGGCGACGATCTCGGCCTCGCCCATCTTGCTCGGCAGGTAGCGCTCGATCACCACGATCTCCTCGCGCTCCACCTGGGCCAGGTCGTCGCGGCCGGCGGCCTCGTACTGGCTCACCGAGTCCTTGCGCTGCTTGACCATCTTGTCCATCACCGCGATCACCGCGGCGTCGTCCATCTCCACGCGCTCGTCCACTTCCTTCTGCTTGATCGCGGCGTTGATCAGCCGGATCACGCACAGGCTGTGCTTGTCGCCGGACTTCATCGCGGCCTTCATGTCGTCGGTGAGCTGCTGCTTGAGGGTCATGAGGGGCTCCACAGGGAAGAGAACAGGGGGAAGGGCATTCTAGGCAAGCGCGCTGGCGCTGGCCGTGGCCGAGGCGGCACGCGGGTGCCGAGGAACAGGGATGGGGCCGATGCCCCGCGGGGGGCGGAGCGCCTGGCCCAGGCGGAAGACGCACAAAAAGCCGGCCACGCTTGCGCGTGCCGGCTTCGTGGGCTTACCGTAGCGGATGCCGAAACCGGCACACCCCGCTACCGCAGGCCGCGATCCTCAGTACAGACGCTGGCGCTTGGTGACGTCGCGCGAGGTGCGACGCAGCTGGCGCTTCACCGCGGCAGCGGCCTTGCGCTTGCGTTCCTGGGTCGGCTTTTCGTAGAACTCGCGCTTGCGGGTTTCGGCCAGCACGCCGGCCTTTTCGCAGGTGCGCTTGAAGCGACGGAGCGCAAACTCGAAGGGCTCGTTCTCGCGGACTTTAACGCTGGGCATGGAATCTCCGGGACACAATGGTGACCGGGTCACGCCCGGCGAGCCGCACATTATAGCGACAGTTTCCGCGGCTGCAAGCACCCCGTTTGGCCTGCCGCCGATTCGGCCGCACAATGCAGTCCATGAACGTTCTCGGCATCGAATCCAGTTGCGACGAAACCGGCGTCGCCGTCTACGACACCAGCCGCTCCGGGGCGGCCGCGCTGCGCGCCCACGCGCTGTACAGCCAGATCGCCCTGCACGCCGAATACGGTGGGGTGGTGCCGGAGCTGGCCAGCCGCGACCACGTGCGCAAGCTGCTGCCGCTGATCCGCCAGACCCTGGCCGAGGCCGGCCTGCAGGTGCGCGACCTGGACGGGGTGGCCTACACCGCCGGCCCGGGCCTGGTCGGCGCGCTGCTGGTCGGTGCCGGCGTGGCCCGGGCCCTGGCCTGGGCGCTGGAGGTGCCGGCAATCGGCGTGCATCACATGGAAGGCCACCTGCTGGCGCCGCTGATGGAGGATCCGGACCCGTTGCACGGCGCGCCGGCGCCGCCGTTCGTGGCACTGCTGGTCTCCGGCGGCCACACCCAGTTGATCGCGGTGGAGGCGATCGGCCGTTATCGCCTGCTCGGCGAGACCCTCGACGACGCCGCCGGCGAGGCCTTCGACAAGACCGCCAAGCTGATGGGGCTGCCGTATCCCGGCGGCCCGCAACTGGCCGCGCTGGCCACGCAGGGCACCTCGGGGCGGTTCCGCTTCGCGCGGCCGATGACCGACCGGCCCGGCCTGGACTTCAGCTTTTCCGGGCTCAAGACCCAGGTGCTGCTGGCCTGGCGCGACAGCGACCAGTCCGAGACGGTGCGCGCCGACATCGCCCGCGGCTTCGAGGATGCGGTGGTGGACACGCTGGCGATCAAATGCGAACGCGCGCTGGAGGCCGCCGGCAGCGACACCATCGTGGTCGCCGGCGGCGTCGGCGCCAACCTGCGCCTGCGCGCCAAGCTGCAGGCGATGGCGCAGGCCCGCGGCGGCCGTGCCTGCTTCCCGCGCCCGGCGCTGTGCACCGACAACGGCGCGATGATCGCCTTCGCCGGCGCCCTGCGCCTGCAGGCCGGCCTGCACGACGCCGCGTCGGCTGTGCAGGTGACGCCGCGCTGGGACATGGCGACGCTGCCGCCGTTGGCGGCGGCGCGGGAGTCGGGAGTCGGGATTGGGGATTCGTAAAGCGGCTCACGCGCCGCTTTTGCCGTTGCTCTTACCATTCCCGAATCCCCATTCCCCAATCCCTGCTCCTCATGGATAAAGTCTTCATCGAAGGTCTGGAAATCGACGCGCTGATCGGCATCTACGATTGGGAGCGGCGGATCCGGCAGACGCTGCGCTTCGATCTGGAAATGGGCTTCGACAACCGCAAGCCCGCGGCCAGCGACGACATCGCCGACACGCTCAACTACAAGGCGGTGAGCAAGCGCCTGGTGGAGCTGGTCGAGCAGTCCGGCTACGGCCTGGTCGAGACCCTGGCCGAGCGTTGCGCGGCGGCGGTGCTGGACGAGTTCGACGTGCAGTGGCTGCGGCTGAAGCTGAGCAAGCCGGGCGCGGTGCGCGGCGCGCAGGCGGTGGGGGTCATCATCGAGCGCAGCCGCGCATGACGGTGCAGGAGTTGCCTCCGTTCGCCAGCGCTTCGGTGTCGCTGCCCGGCGCACGTTTCTTCGCCGACCTGCAGCACACCCTGGCGCCGTATCCCTGGGCCTACGACGCGATGGTGATCGTGGCGCTGCTGCTGGCGGCGTGGCTGGCCAACTGGGTGACCAAACGCATCCTGCTGCGCGGGCTGCGGCGGGCGCTGCGCGCCACCGTGCTCAGCGACAAGGAAGTGAAGCTGAGCGTGATCCCGCGCCTGGCCAACGTGATCCCGGCGCTGGTGCTGTCGCTGGGCATCGGCGCGGTGCCGCACCTGCCGGCGGCGATGGTCAGCGTGGTGCGCAACGTCTGCGCCGCCTTCATCGTGCTGACCGTGGCGCTGGCCCTGTCGCGTGTGCTGGACCTGCTCAACCACGTCTACGAGCGGCGCCCCGACGCGCACAACAAGCCGATCAAGGGCTACATGCAGTTGCTCAAGATCGTGCTCGGCGTGGTCGCCGCGGTACTGATGGTGTCGGTGCTGGTCGACAAGTCGCCGGTGATCCTGCTGTCGGGCGTGGGCGCGATGATGGCGGTGCTGATCCTGGTGTTCCAGGACACGCTGCTGTCGCTGGTGGCCAGTGTCACCATCAGTTCCAACGACATGGTCCGCGTCGGCGACTGGATCGAGATGCCGCAGCAGAACGCCGACGGCGACGTGATCGACATCGCGCTGCATACGGTCAAGGTCCAGAACTGGGACAAGACCATCACCACCATCCCGACCAAGAAGCTGATCAGCGACTCGTTCAAGAACTGGCGCGGGATGAGCGAGGCCGGTGGGCGCCGGATCAAGCGCGCGCTGTACCTGGACCAGCACAGCGTGCGCTTCCTCGACGCCGCCGAGATCGAACAGATGCGGCAGTTGACCGTGCTGCGCGAGTACATCGACCGCAAGCGCGATGAACTCGGCGCCTGGAACGGGGCGCTGGCCGAACGCGGGGTGGCGCCGATCAACGGCCGCCGGATCACCAACCTTGGCACCTTCCGCGCCTACGTCGAGCACTACCTGCGCGCCAGCCCGCACGTGCGCCAGGACATGACCCTGCTGGTGCGGCAGTTGGAACCCGGCGCCAACGGCCTGCCGCTGGAGCTGTACTGCTTCGCCAACGACACCCGCTGGGCGATGTACGAGCAGATTCAGGCGGATCTGTTCGACCACCTGCTGGCGATCCTGCCCAATTTCGACCTGCGCGTGTTCCAGGCCTCCAGCGACGCGATGTTCATGGACAGCGCGCGGATCCGCCGCGCCCCGGACGCCATGCCGCCGCCAGTGGCTTGACGGCTGTCACGTCTGCGGGCATGTTGCGGGACAACATGCCGGCGCCTCTCGCCGCCGGCCCGCAGCAACAAGGGGCGCGATGGACTGGAGCAAGTACCGCACGGCCACCTTCGACGAGCTGATCCAGTCCGACGGGCAGCCACGTCCGGCCGCGCGCCGGGTCATCGAGTACCTGTCCAGCCTCAGCGGACGCGAATTGTCCGAACGCCAGCTCGCCGCCGACGTCGCCGCGCGGGTCATGGGCATCACCTTCACCGTCTACTCCGACGGCCGCAACGTCGACCGCACGCTGCCGTTCGACCTGATCCCGCGGGTGATCCCGCTGCACGAATGGCAGCGCACCGAGGCCGGGCTGAAGCAGCGCATGCGCGCGCTCAACCTGTTCATCGGCGACATCTACGGCGCCCAGCGCATCGTCAAGGACAAGGTGTTCCCGGCGATGCTGCTGGAGCACTCGGTGAACTTCCGCCCGCAGTGCGTGGGCATCACCCCGGCGCTGGGGGTGTGGGCGCACGTGTGCGGTTCGGACCTGGTGCGCGACGCCGACGGCACGCTGTACGCGCTGGAGGACAACCTGCGCATCCCCAGCGGCGTGTCGTACATGCTCGAGAACCGCATGGTCGCCAAGCGGGTGTTCCCGGAACTGTTCGAGACCAGTGCGATCCTGCCGGTGGACGACTACCCGGCGCAGCTCTACGACACCCTGGCCGCGCTGTCGCCGCGCCCGGGCGACCAGCCGGTGATCGCGCTGCTGACTCCGGGCATCTTCAACAGCGCCTATTTCGAACACGCCTACCTGGCGCAGGCGATGGGCATCGAACTGGTCGAGGGCGACGACCTGTTCGTGGCCGACGACGACTGCACCTACATGCGTACCGTGTACGGACCGCGCCGGGTCGACGTGATCTACCGCCGGGTCGACGACCTGTTCCTGGATCCGGAAGCGTTCCGCGCCGATTCGGTGCTGGGCGTGGCCGGGCTGATCCGCAGTTGGCGTGCCGGCAAGGTGGCGCTGGCCAATGCGCCGGGCGCCGGCGTGGCCGACGACAAGGTGGTGTTCGCCTACGTGCCGAAGATGATCCGCTACTACCTGGACGAGGAGCCGATCCTGCCCAACGTGCCCAGCTACCTGTGCCACGACGACAAGGACCGCCAGTACGTGCTCGAGCACCTGGACGAACTGGTGGTGAAGCCGGCCAACGAGTCCGGCGGCTACGGCATGCTGATCGGCCCGCGCTCGACCACGCGCCAGCGCGAGCAGTTCCGCAAGCTGATCCTGGCCGACCCGCGCAACTACATGGCGCAGCCGACCCTGGGCCTGTCCACCGCGCCGATCGTGACCGAGGCCGGGCCGGCGCCGCGGCACCTGGACCTGCGCCCGTTCATCCTGTCCCGCGAGGACGTCTACGTCACCACCGGCGGGTTGACCCGGGTGGCGATGGAGGAGGGCTCGCTGGTGGTCAATTCCTCGCAGGGCGGCGGCGCCAAGGACACCTGGGTGGTGGACCTGGACGAGGAGCTGGACTGATGCTCTCGCGCGTTGCCGACAACCTCTACTGGTTCAGCCGCTACGTGCGCCGCGCCGAGACCACCGCGCGGCTGGTCGGGGTGGGCAGCCTGCTGCAGCTGGACCTGCCGCGCTCGGTGCGCTTCGCCTGGCGGCCGATGATCGACACGGTCGGCGCCGGCGAGATCTTCGCGCTGTGGTTCCCCAATGCCGGCGACGACGTCGGCGACGCCGACGTGGTGCGCTTCCTGCTGCTGGACGAGCGCAATCCGTCCTCGCTGCGCAGTTCGGTGCAGTACGCGCGCGAACTGCTGCGCAGCATCCGCGACACCCTGCCGCAGGAGATCTGGGAGGCGGTCAACGACTTGCACCTGTACATCGACGCCAACGGCGAGCGCAGCGTCGGCCGCCGCTACCGCATGGAGTTCCTGGGCCACGTGACCGACGCCTGCCTGAAGGTGTCCGGGCTGCTGACCGCCAACGTCAGCCGCGACATCGGCTTCCAGTTCCTGCGCCTGGGCACGGCGATCGAACAGGCCGACATGACCACGCGCATCATCGATGCCGGCGCCTCGGGTCTGATCACCCCGCGCAAGGCCGACGACCGCGAGGCCTACCAAGCCATGCAGTGGATGAGCGTGCTGCGCGCGCAGGCCGCCTACCAGATGTACCGCCGGCACGTGCGCCAGCGCGTCACCGGCGAGCAGGCGCTGCGCTTCCTGCTGCAGAACAACGACTTCCCGCGCAGCGTGCAGTTCTGCCTGGTCCGCGCCCAGCACATCCTGCCGACCATGCCGCCGCGGCCGCCGGTGGAGCGCGCGCTGATGCGCATCAGCGGGCTGGTGCGCAACGCCGACCCGGCGTACCTGGCGCAGCACAACCCGGCCGGGTTCATGGACGAGATCCAGACCCATCTCGGCCACCTGCACAGCGCCATCGCCGAGGCCTACTTCAGCTCCTGAGCTGAGGCGGGTGGCCTGCGCGCCGCGCCAGCGGCCGGTCGCGGCGATCCGGGATCCACGCCGGGCCGGGCCGGGTCCGGCTTTCCCTCGAGTCCCCCTAGGCGGCGCCCCTTCGCCGGCGTATGGTGCGCGGCGGCCGGGCCGGACCCGGTCGGTAGACAGTTTTATGAATAGGCGATTCCGGCGCCGGAACTTGCCCCATCGACTGGCCGCAGAGCTAGAATTGGCGGCTATGTAAACGTTTTCTCAAAGGACCCCATGGCTTCGGATCGTATCGAATCGCTCATCGCCCGCATGACCGTCGAGGAGAAGGTCGGCCAGCTCGGCGTCTTCGCCGACATGGTGCGCCCGTTCGCCCCCGACGTGAATCCGGAAGCCAACGTCCGCAATGCCGACGAGGTGCTGCAGCAGGTGCGCGCCGGCCGGGTCGGCTCGCTGTTCAACGGCGTCGGCGCGGAACTGGGGCGGCGCATCCAGCAGGTGGCGCTGGAGGAGAGCCGGCTGGGGATCCCGGTGATCCTGGCCGCGGACGTGATCCATGGCATGCGCACGGTGTTCCCGATCCCGCTGGGCGAGGCCGCCAGCTTCGAGCCGGAACTGGCCGAGCGCACCGCGCGCGCCACCGCGGTCGAGGCCACCGCCGCCGGCATCCACTGGACCTACGCGCCGGCGGTGGACATCGCCCGCGACCAGCGCTGGGGCCGCGGCGCCGAAGGCGCCGGCGAGGACGTGGTGCTGGGCTGCGCCTTCGCTGCCGCGCGCGTGCGCGGCTTCCATGGGCCGGACCTGCGCGCCGACGACGCGCTGCTGGCCACGCCCAAGCATTTCGCCGCCTACGGCGCGGTCGCCGCCGGCATGGAGTACGCCAGCGTCGACATCTCCCCGCAGACCCTGCGCGACGTGCACCTGCCGCCGTTCCAGGCCGCCTTCGAGGCCGGCGCGCTGAGCGTGATGACCTCCTTCAACGACATCAACGGCGTGCCGGCCAGCGCCAACCATGAACTGCTGACCGAGATCCTGCGCGGCGAATGGAAATTCCCCGGCGTGGTGATCTCCGACTACACCGCCGACATGGAGCTGATCGCGCACGGCTATGCCGCCGACGAGCGCGACGCGACCAAGAAGGCGTTCCTGGCCGGCATGGACATGAGCATGCAGAGCGGCTTCTACGCCGCGCACCTGCCGTCGCTGGTGGAGGACGGCGAGGTGCCGATGGCGCTGCTGGATGCCTCGGTGCGCCGCGTGCTGGAACTGAAGGAGGCGATCGGCCTGCTCGACGATCCGTACCGTTCGCTGGACCCGGCGCGCGAGGCCGACCCGTCGCACATCGCCGCGCACGACGCGCTGGCGCGCGACGCGGCGCGGCGTTCGATCGTGCTGCTGAAGAACGACGGCCCGGTGCTGCCGCTGCGCAAGCAGGGCCAGAAGATCGCGCTCATCGGCCCGTTCGTGCAGGACCGCGACAATATCGAGGGCTGCTGGACCCTGTTCGGCGACAAGAGCCGCTACGTGACCCTGGAAGCCGGCGTGCGCGCCGCGCTGGACGACGCGCAGGCGCTGACCGTGGTGCCCGGTTGCGGCCTGGAAGCGCCGCTGGATGGCGGCATCGAGGCCGCGGTGGCCGCCGCGCGCGCCGCCGACGTGGTGGTGCTGGCGCTGGGCGAGCCGCAGCGCTACAGCGGCGAGGCGCAGTCGCGCACGCAGATCGTGCTGCCGCCGGCGCAGCAGGCGCTGGCCGAGGCGGTCGCCGCCACCGGCACGCCGCTGGTGGTGCTGCTGCGCAACGGCCGCGCGCTGGCGCTGCAGGGCGCGGTGCGCGACGCCGCGGCGATCGCGGTGACCTGGTACCTGGGCACGCAGACCGGCCCGGCGGTGGCCGACGTGCTGTTCGGCGACTACAACCCGTCCGCGCGCCTGCCGGTGAGCTTCCCGCTCGACGCCGGGCAGCAGCCGTACTTCTACAACCACCCGCGCACCGGCCGGCCGGAACTGCCGACGATGAGCGAGTTCAAGTCGCGCTGGCGCGAGGTGCCGAACGCGCCGCTGTATCCGTTCGGCCATGGCCTCGGCTACACCCAGTTCGCCTACGGCGTGCCGCAGCTCGACCGCACCCAGGTCGGCTGGGACGACACCCTGACCGTGACCACGCGCATCGACAACGTCGGCGAGCGCGAGGGCGAGGAAGTGGTGCAGTTGTACATCCACGACCGCGTCGCCAGCCGGGTGCGCCCGGTGCGCGAGCTGAAGGCGTTCCGCAAGGTGCGGCTGGCGGCGGGCGAGGGCATCGAGGTCAGCTTCACTCTCGACCGTCACGCGCTGGCCTTCACCGGCCGCGACGGGCACTGCACGGCCGAGCCGGGCCTGTTCGACCTGTGGGTGTGCGCGTCCTCGGCCAGCGGCGAGCCGGTCGCCTTCGAGCTGCTGCCCGGTTGAGCCGGGCGCAGTGACAGCCGTCGCCGACGTGGGCGTGACGCCGATGGTGACTCAGCCGCGCGGATTGCCCTGATCCGGAGGCAGCGCCATGCCGCCCGGAGGACGCGCGCTGGCTGCTCTTGCAGCCACTTTCATGGTCTGGCGTGCCCCAGTGGGGCCGCAATGGGCGCCTGTCGTGGGGGCGGGCGCTTGTGCTCGTCGCGACTGTGATCGGGTGCGTAACTCGCCGCTTTCCTCTACCTTATGCATTCAGGTTGCGTTGTCGGGATGCGCGCTGCGCCTCGCTCATGCGCCGATCCTGGTCTTCCCTCATCACAAGGAATTTCTCATGCAAGCTGCGCCCAAGACCTCCGCCGCCTTTATCGCTGCCTCCTGGGGGGCGTTGCTGCTGGGCACGGGCGGGTTCCTGATCGGCTTGTGGAATGCCGAAATGATGTTGAACGAGAAGGGGTATTACTTCACGGTCCTGCTGTTCGGCCTGTTCTCCGCGGTCTCGTTGCAAAAGAGCGTGCGCGACCGCGTCGAGGACATTCCGGTCAGCGGGTTGTATTACTCGATCTGCTGGTTCTCGGTGATCGCGGCGCTGGTGCTGTTGGCAGTCGGTCTGTTCAATGCAACCTTGTTGCTGAGCGAGAAAGGCTTCTATGCCATGGCCTTCGCGCTTAGCCTGTTCGGTGCAGTGGCGGTGCAGAAGAACACCCGCGATGCTGTGGGGGCCGGTCAAGGCGGCAAGCGCCACGTCGGGCAGACGCTGCCGCCTCCGCTGGAGTGATCCGGTCTGGCGCGCTGCCCCGGGCGGGCAGACCGCTGCCGTCGTGACCGCGACCACGGCTTGGCCGCGGCATGCTTGCCGTGCACGCGCGCTCTGCTAGGTTCGGGATTCGACCCCAACCGATAGGTGCACGTCATGCGAACTCCCCTGGGTTTGGCTTGCGCGCTGGCCATGGGCCTGGCGATCTCCGCGGCGCACGCCGCGCCCGCCGATACGGCCCCCGCCGCCGAGCGGCGCGGCGACTGGCCGTTCTCGGCGACGCCGGTCGCCACCTTCAACGAGCCGTGGGCGATGAGTTTTCTGCCCGACGGAACTGCCCTGATCAGCGAGAAGGGCGGCACGCTCAGGCGCATCGACCCGGTCAGCGGCCACACCGGCACGGTCAGCGGCGTCCCCACTGTGGCCTATGGCGGTCAGGGTGGCCTCGGTGACGTGCTGCCGCATCCGGGCTTCGCCAAGAACGGCTGGGTCTACCTGAGCTACGCCGAACCCGGCAGCGGCGACACCCGCGGCGCGGCGGTGATGCGCGCCAAGCTGACCCTGGACAGCAGCGGCGGCGGCACCCTGTCGCAGCAGCAGGTGATCTGGCGGCAGCAGCCCAAGGTGTCCGGCAACGGCCACTTCGGCCACCGGCTGGCGTTCGGCCCGGATGGCAAGCTGTGGATCAGTTCCAGCGAGCGGCAGAAGTTCGATCCGGCGCAGGACATGAGCGGCAACCTGGGCAAGATCGTGCGCCTCAACGACGACGGCAGCGTGCCGGCCGACAATCCGTTCGCGAACCGCGGCGGCGTCGCCGCGCAGGTGTGGTCGCTGGGTCACCGCAACGTGCTTGGTCTGGCCTTCGACGCCAATGGTCGGTTGTGGGAGCACGAAATGGGCCCGGCCGGCGGCGACGAACTCAACCTGATCCAGCGCGGCGCCAACTACGGCTACCCGATCGTGTCCAATGGCGACCATTACGACGGTCGCCCGATCCCCGACCACAGCACGCGCCCGGAATTCGCCGCGCCCAAGGTGAGCTGGACGCCGGTGATCTCGCCGGCCGGCTTCGTCATCTACAACGGCAGCCGTTTCCCGCAATGGCGCGGCAACGGCTTCATCGGCGGCCTGTCCTCGCAATCGCTGGTGCGGATCGAGTTCAACGGCGAGACCGCACGCGAGGCCGCCCGCTACGACATGGGCAAGCGCATCCGCGAAGTGGAGCAGGGGCCGGATGGCGCGCTGTGGCTGCTGGAGGACGGCGCCGGTGGGCGGTTGCTGAAGTTGCAGCCGCTGGAGAGTTGAGGAGTGCACCCCGCAGCGGCGGGTTACGCCGCTGCTGGGTGAGCGGCGTGGGTCTCGCGCGCCTGCCGATGCGTCGGTGCCGGCGGGCGTGGAGTGCGTCATGAACAACCCCGTGCTGCCCTCGTAGGAGCGGCTTCAGCCGCGACGGGCGTTACCGGGAAAGCCCATCGCGGCTGAAGCCGCTGCTACAACCCGCTCCTACAATCGTGGAACGCGGCGCGCTCGCCTTATTCGCCGTTGCCGGCCCGCTCCCAGGCGCGACGCACCGCGTGGCGGGCCTTGCTCCAGCTCAGCGTCTGCGAGCCCTTGTTCTGGTCCCAGTCGCGGTGCAGTTCCGCTTCCACCTGCTCGTAGGCGCGGTTGAAGTCGCGGATGCGCGCCTCGTGGCCGGCGTGGTAGGCGGGCTCGTAGTCCTCGAACCGCTCGCCTTCGCTGTAATAGGGCTCGTCGGCGAAGCGATCGCGCCAGTACCGCGAGACGCTGTTGCGGTCCTCGTCGTTGGGCGCACGGCCGGGAATCTGATACGGAACGCTCATCGTGGGTCTCCGTTGCGGTGAATACGCCCCACGCTAGTCAGACGCCCGTTAAGCCGGTCCCTGCGCGGCGTGATCGCGCTATGAAACATTCATGCCTTTTGGCAGGCTGCGCCGACGCTCACGGTGGCTTACGATCCGCCGCGACATCCCTCTCTTTCCGGCAGACCCATGGCCGCCACCGGCATCGCCTTGTTGACCCCGTACCTGGCCACGGCCGGCGTCGGCTGGCTGTATTACCGGCGCATCCGCCGCTACTTCGGCCGCCAGCCCTGGCAGCCACGGCGCACCAGCGTGCGGTTGGGGTTCCTGCTGCTGGTCGCGGCCTTGCTGGCGTGGCTGGCCGTGCACCTGCCCGCCGTGCGCCTGGGCATGGGGTTGGGCGCGGTGGGTGGCGCGGCGCTGGGCGCCTTCGCCCTGCACCACACGCGCATCGAGCTGCAGGACGGCGCGCGCTGGTACACGCCCAATCCGTGGATCGGCGCCGCGCTGAGCGTGCTGTTGCTCGGGCGCCTGGCTTGGCGCTGGGCGAGCGGCGCGTTCTCCGGCGGCAGCGCGGAAACCCTGCAGAACGCCAGTCCGCTGACCATGAGCATCGCCGCGGCGCTGATCGCCTATGGGCTGGTGTACGCCGCGGGCCTGTTGGTGCGCATGCGGTCGCTGGCGCCAGCCGCCTGACGAACGCGCCTGCCGATGACGACGCCATGGCGGCGGGTCTTCGGGCCGTGCAGCCGCGTTAGTACGGAACTGCGCAACGGAGCGCGTCTCGCGCCAGGCCTGGCCCTGCCGGCGTAATGTCAGTGTGCGGCAGCCGCCGCCTCGTAAGGCAAGGCCGTGGTGCCGGCTGCGCGCATCGGCGCATCGGCGGCGTCCAACTGTTCCGGCTCGCCTTCGATCACCACCAGGATGCGTCCGGCCTCGATTTCCTCTTCGAAGTTGCGCCGCACCGGGTCCGGCACGGTGGACCCGACCAGGGCCGAGGACCAACTGCCGACCAGGGCGCCGGCGATGGCCATGACCCCGGCACCGGCCAGGGTGATGCCCAGCGGCGGCACCGCGATCGCCGCCAGCCCGGCCAGCAGCCCGGCCGCACCGCCGCCCAGGGCGCCACGCGCCGCGGCCGGCACGGTGTCGGTCTTGCCTTCCTTGCGGTCGTCGGGGATCGCTTCCAGTTCGATGTCGCCGCGCGCGACCAGCGACAGATCGTCGTTGTCGAGACCGGCGCTGCGCGCGGCCTGCAGCGCACGCGTGGCGGTGGGCAGATCCGGAGCGCTGTAGACGCGGCGTCGTTTCATGGCGGGCGGCTCTCGCTGGTGGGTGTCCAGCGTCCGGGCGCCGCGGTTATCCGCGCGTGACCTGCGCGCAAGGCGGTGTGAAGGCGTTCACGCCGCGTCCTTGCGCGGGAACCGGTAGAACAGCGCGCCGATCAGCAGCGCCACGCCCGCGGCGGCCAGGTTCTGCCAGCTGGCGCTGAGCAGCAGCGCCAGCGCCAGCAACAACGCCGCCAGCGGAATCAGCGGCCCGCCCGGCAGCCGCAGCGCGCCGGGTCGATCGCGATAGCGCCGTGCCAGCACCAGCACCGCCGCGGCGGTGCCGATGTAGGCGAACAGGCGGGTGACCATCGACAGCAGCGCCAGTTGCACGAACGAGCCGGACAGGGCCAACGCCAGCGACAGCACGCCTTGCAGCAGGATCGCCGCGGCCGGCGTGCGGAAGCGCGGATGCACCCGCGCCAGGAACGCCGGGCCGTAGCCGTCCTTGGCCAGCGCGAACAGGAAGCGCGGCCCCAGCATCACCGTGTTGCTGGTGGTGCCGAGGATGGAGATGGTGGCGCCCACGGTGAGGATCAGCGCCAGCGCCTCGCCGCCGAAGCCGCTGGCGGCATCGGCCAGTGGCGTCGCCGATTGCGCCACGTTGGGCAGCGTGCCCTGCGCCACCACCTGCACCGCGGCATAGATCAGGGTGACGGTGACGATCATGGTGATCAGCGCGAACGGCACGTCGCGGCGCGGATTGCGGTATTCGCCCGCGGCGGCCGGGATGTTCTCGAAGCCGGCGTAGGCGAACAGCAGCAGCAACGCCGCCTCGCCGAGGTTGCCGACATCGCGCGGGTCCGGGGTCTTGCCCGAGAACGCCCACGACCAGTCCACGTAGAACACGCCGATCGCCACGAACAGCAGCAGCGGCACCAGCTTGCCGATCACCAGCGCCACGCCGGTGCGCGCAGCCGACTTCACCCCGATCACGTTGATCGCGGTGAGCAGGCCGAGCGAGCCGACCACGATGCCCAGGCGTGCACCGCCCCCAGCCGCGGCCGGCCAGAAGCGCACCACCGCATCGGCCAGGCCGTTGCTCAGCGCCGCTGCCGAACTGATCCGGGTCAGCCAGATCATCCAGCCGATCTCGAAGCCGGCGAAGCGGCCGAACGCCTCGCGCGCATACAGATAGCTGCCGCCGGGTTCGTCGAAGTAGCTGGCGGCCTGCGCGTAGCACAGCACCAGCAGGGCCACCGCCACACCAGCCAGCAGCACCGCCCACAGGCTCAGCGGCCCGAGCAGGGCGGCGGTGGCCGCGGGCAGCAGATAGATGCCGCTGCCGATCACGTCGTTGATCGACAGCCCGACGATCTGCCAGCGGCTGACCGCACGCACCAGCCCGGGTTGCGGCGCCTGGCTCACGGTGCCGGCTCCACGGCCGGCAATGCCCAGTCGGCCCGAAGGCGCTGGTAGGCACTGCGCGGCAACAGCACGAACATCGGCGGGGCGGACGGCCGCAGCCATGCCAGCAGCCGCTGCATGTCGGCCGGCTGCATCGCGGTGCAGCCGGCGGTGGGCGCGCCGGGCGCGCGCCACAGGTGGGCGAAGATGCAACTGCCGGCGCCGGGCGTGGCCTGCGCGTTGTGCTGGATCACGAAGCCTTCGCGGTAGCGCTGGTCGCCGGCGTGTTGCAGGTCCAGGCGCATCGGTTCGGTGGACCCGGCGACCGCGGCGCTGCCGACCTTGTCGGCATCGACGATCTGGTTGTACAACGGCGATTCGGGCACATCGATGCAGTAGTTGCTCTGCTGCATCGCCTGGTAGGGCATGGCGCTGTCGATGCGCGGCGCATAGCCGAAGGCCTCGCCGATGGTGAAGACGCCGGCTGGGCTGCGGCCATCGCCTTCGCGTTTCTGCGGGCCGTCGTCCTGCGCCGGATGCAGGCCCAGGCCCCAGGCGCTGCCGTGACTGCCGAGGCTCACGTCGAAGGCCTTGCCCTGCGCGCGCCAGCCTTGCGCGTCGCGCTCGAACGCCTGCAGTTTGCCCTGCGGGCTGTCCCAGTCCGGCGCCAGCACCAGGATCAGCTGCTGCGCGCGCTGCACGGCCGGCACGGCGGCGTTGTCGGCGGCCATGCCGGGCGCGGCGATCAGGGCACACAGCAGGGCCAGGCCGATGCGCCAGGCGCGGTGGCGGCTGGCGTGCAGTGGCGCGGCAGGGGACCGATGGAGCAGGGGCATGGGCATCTCCGGGGCGGCATGGGCGCGATGGACGCGCCATGGGTGAACGGTAGCGCAGTTGCGAGGCGGATGGCGTGCGCTGGTGCCGTTGGCTTGCCGGCAACTAGGCCGATGCAGTGGATGGTGGGTGATGTCTGTGCTGGTGACGTGTGGGCGGTGGTATGGGTGTTGTGTCGTGAGTGCCCGCGCTGCACCAGGGCAAGCTGATCCATGCCGTTGCCGTTGCCGTTGCCGTTGCCGTTGCGGTTGCGGTTGCGGTTGCCGTTGCCGTTGCTGTCGCTGTTGCTCCTGCTCTTGCTCTTGCTCTTGCTTCTGTTGTTGCTGTTGTTCTGGCTTTTGACTTACCGGGTTCCCTTCCGAAGCGGCGAACCAGGCGGGAAAAACCCGAAGGGCGGCGCACAGGGACGTGCGCCGTCCGCGGCAGGGGCAGGATGCCCCTTCCGCGGATCCCGTCTGGTTCGCGGACCCGGAGCGCGCAGCGCGGAGGGCGCGTAGGCAGGGCGCGCTTTCTTTTGGTTACCTTTTCTTTGCGCGAGCAAAGAAGCGCTTCTCAGCAGCCGAAGGCTGATCAAAGTAACTCGCCCGCAAGGGCGAAAGCCTTTAAAGCCTTTGCTGTTGCTGTTGCTATTGCTGTTGCTGCTACCGTTGCTTGAAGTTTGTCTGTCGGACGAGAAGATCTGTAGGAGCGGCTTCAGCCGCGACAGACACAACGGACTCTCGCTGTCGCGGCTGAAGCCGCTCCTACAATCCAGCCGCCGCCGTAGGAGCAGGTGCAAGAGCAAAGCTTTCGCCTGGCGGCGAGTCACTTTTCTTTGCTTGTGCAAAGAAAAGTAACCAAAAGAAAGCACACCCTGCCTCGCGCCCTCCGCGCTAACGCGCTCCGGGTCCGCGTCCATCCCGGGGATCCGCGGAAGGGGCATCCTGCCCCTGCCGCGGACGGCGCACGTCCTTGTGCGCCGCCCCTTCGGGGTTTTTCCCCGTGATGGCCGCCGCTTCGGAAGGGGACCCGGTAAGTCATAAGCAACAGCAACAGCCGAAGCAGCAAGAGCAGCAGCAACAGCGACGGCCGAAGCAGCAACAGCAACAGCAAGAGCAAGAGCAAAGCAATCGACGGCAGTAAGCTTTTGCGTAACGCCTAAGACGCAGGCGTCCCTCTGTCCCGCCCTTCCAGTCTCTCGCTCGACGGCGAGCAGCTAGCGAACCAGCAGCGGCCGCGACACGGAATCGCGCGTGATCAAGCGGTGCGGCACCACGTGATTGACGCTGACGCGCTCCACGCCAGCCCCCTGCCGGATCTCCCGCAGCAGCAGATCGATGGCCGTGTCGGTCATGTCCGCCACCGGTTGATGGATGGTCGTCAGCTCCGGCCACACCATCGTCGACGCTGAGGTGTCGTCGAACCCCACCACCGACAGATCCTCCGGCACCTTCAGGCGGCGGCGATGCGCTACCGACACCACCGCCGAGGCCATGTCGTCGTTGCTCGCGAAAATCGCAGTGGGGCGCGGCTGCAACGCCAACAGCCGTTCGGCGGCCTCGAGTCCGGCGCGATAGGTGAAGTCGCCCGGCTGCACGAGCGCGGCGTCGTAGTCGATGCCCGCATCCGCCAGGGCATCCCGGTAACCCTGCCAGCGGTGCGCACTGGCGGTCTGGTTCGGGTCGCCGGTGATGTAGCCGATGCGCGTATGCCCGTGCGCGATCAGGTGCGACACCATGTCATGGCTGGCACGGCGATCGTCGATGTGCACGCAGGACAGCCTGTCGCTGAACCGGCTCGACGCAATGGAGACGACGGGAATCCCGGCGTCGACGAACACGGCGACGATGGCTTTCGATTCGCACAAGGGCGCGGGGAGAATCACGCCGGCCACGCTGCTGCAGAGCGTGCGTGCGGCCTCGCGGCGTGCCCGCGGACCCAGTCCGTCCCACGTGGCGATCACCAGTTGCGCCGCCACGCGGGTGGAACCGCGCAGCGCGCCGACCAGCAGTTCGCGCAGATAGCTGGAGCTGGGGTTGGTGTAGATCAACGCGATGCAGGTGTGCTGCGCGGCGGCGAGCGCGCTGGCGGCCGGGTTGGGCCGGTAGTCCAGTGCGCGCACGCTGCGCATCACCCGCTCGCGCGTGCTCTCGCGCACGCCGGCGTGACCGTGGGTGACGCGCGAGACGGTCATCGGCGAGACGCCCGCATGCGCCGCGACGTCGTCGATGGTGATGGCGTTCCCTCTTCGACGCGTCGTTTTGGGGGTGTTCTTCAAGGAATGCCGTCCTTTGTTGCGACGCATGATGACAAGCGATGTCCCGGGTGCGTAGTCTGCGCCGTGACGCGATGATAGCGCTATCAATCAGCGGCAGTCGGGCTCGGGGGGAGCCTTTATCGCGCGTCGTCTGGCAATCCTGAAACGGAGTTTTGAGTCGCAGCGACCGTAGAGCGCGCTGCGATGTTCGGCGTGGAAGACGGGCATCGCCCGTGCGTGCCTCTTAGGGGAGGGGCGGTACATCCATCGATCGCATGTCAGAGGGGAGAGTCATGAGCGCTTCTATGTTTCGTCGTAGCCCAGACCTGGGGGCTCGTCCATGAGCCGCACGCTGGCGAAGTTCAAATCCAGGGCCATGTTCACCTTCGTCGGTGGCGTCCTGGTCATCAATCCCGCATTCGCACAGGACGCGTCGACGCCGGCGCCGGCGGCCGAGCAACAGGCGCAGAGCAGCCCGACGCAGCTGGACACGGTCCAGGTCACCGGCCTGCGCAACAGCCTCAGCCAGGCGATGGACATCAAGCGCGACGCCCCGGGCGTGGTGGATGCCATCAGTGCCGAAGACATCGGCAAGTTCCCCGATACCAACCTGGCCGAGTCGCTGCAGCGCATCACCGGCATCTCCATCGAACGGCGCGATGGCGAGGGCGCCCAAGTCACCGCGCGCGGCTTCGGCCCGCAATTCAACATGGTGACGCTCAACGGGCGGCAGATGCCGGGCGCCGATGCGTTCGGCGCTGCCGGGCAGGTCGCCATCGGCGGCGTCGACGGCGGTACCCGCGCCTTCAACTTCGCCCAGCTGGCTGCCGAAGCGATCAATGGCATCGAGGTCTACAAGACCAGCCAGGCCAACATGCCCAGCGGCGGCATCGGCGCCACCATCAACATCCTGACCGCGCGCCCCTTCGACCACCAGGGCATCGTCGCCAGTGCCGGCGCCAAGGCCGTCTCCGACCGCAGCCAGCCGTTCGACAACGACATCACCCCGGAACTGTCGGGCATCTTCAGCTACAGCAATCCGGACAAGACCTTCGGCGTCGGCGTGAGCGCGAGTTACCAGAAGCGCAAGGGCGGCTCGGTGCAGGCCACCGAGAACTACTGGAACGTACAGCCGTGGACCGGCTCGATGCCCGGCAATCCGACCGTGGTCAATGCGCCGCAGATCGGCGCGCTGTACGCCCGCCCGAACGACCTGCGCTATGCGTTCTCCGAGTTCGAACGCGAGCGCGTCAACGGCCAGGCGGTGCTGCAGTTCGCGCCCACCGACAGCCTGACCCTGACCCTGGACTACACCTACTCGACCAACGAGATCACCGAGAATCGCGGCGAGCAGGGCATGTGGCTGCAGAACAGCAATTACACCGATGTGACGTTCGATACCAGCGGCGCGGTGGCCGTGCCGACCTACATCCGCGAGATCGCCGGCACCAAGGATTTCGGCCTGGAACAGCAGCGCAGCATGCAGAAGTACAAGCTGGGCTCGCTCGGCCTGAATGCGGTGTGGAACGTGACCGACCGGCTCAAGCTCAGCTTCGACGCGCACGACTCGAAGAACGAGAGCCGTCCGAACGATCCGCTGACCGGCGGCGGCTCCATCTTCATGAGCATCGCCGGCACCAACAACTGCTCCACCGGGCCGCACTGCGGCGGCTCCTGGGTGCAGGAGCTGAACTTCAACAACGGCCTGCCGATCGGCACCCAGGTCTGGTATCCGAGCGACGCTGCTGCCGCGGCCAACGTCAACGGCGTGGTCAACCCGGGCTTCGTGCCGGGCGAGATCGGTTCGCAGGTGCTGCGGGTCAATTCGCAGAGCCAGATCAGCCAGATCAAGCAGGCCCGCATCGACGGCGAGTGGAGCTTTGATCAGGGCCGCTTCCAGTTCGGCGTGGACAGCAACAAGTCGACCACCCATCGCATCCAGGCCGCCGAGGCGTATTCCACGCTGGGCGACTGGGGCGTGGCCAACGTCGACCGCGATACCGCCGGCGGCCTGATGAACCTGATGCAGCCGGTCAACATCATCGGCCTGTTCCATGACTACAACGGCACGAGTTGGCCGGCATGGCGCGGCGATGCGGGCCGGCTGGCGGAATGGGCGGCCAGCCAGTACGGCGTCGGCCTGGGCGTGAGCCCGCAGCGCGCCGCCGACAACTTCGTGGAGGAGAAGACCCGCTCGGCGTATTTCCAGGTCGAACTGGATGGCGAACTGGCCGGTCGGCGCACCAATACCCGGCTCGGCGTGCGCTACGAAACCACCGATGTGGTGTCGACCTCGGTCATCGCCACGCCCGAAGCGATCGAATGGCAGTCCAACAACGACTTCCGCGTGGTGCTGTCCAACGAGCAGCAACCCTTCAGCGAGAAGACCACGTACAGCTACATCCTGCCCAACCTGGATTTCAGCATCGACCTCACCGACACGCTGAAGGGCCGCGTCTCGTTCGGCAAGAGCATCGCGCGCGCGCCGATCGGCAATCTGTATGCCGGCCCCGGGGCGCAGCAGCCGTTCGGCTCGGTGCTGATCGATCCGTCCTCGCGCGCCAGCGGCACGGCGCAGAATCCGTCGCTGAAGCCGCTGGAGTCCGACAACCTCGACCTGGCGCTGGAGTGGTACTTCGCCGATGCGAGCTACCTGTCGGTGACGTACTGGAACAAGTCGGTCAACAACTTCATCGGCAACACCGTCGTGCAGGAGAATCTGTACGGCCTGCGCGATCCCACCTCGGGTCCGGACGCGAAGTCGGCGCTGGCGTTCCTTACCAGCGGTGCCTGCCTCGCCCAGGTCGGCCCGGCCAATGCGGCGGCCTGCTCGGCCAACGACACTTCGCTGTTCACCGCGCTGGCCCTGCTGCGCAACAACCCGGCCGGCCTGGCCGCCTACAACGGCACCGGCGCGCAGGTGCTGGCGACCGAAGCGGCCTACGATCTGTACGGCGAGGCCGACGATCCGCTGTACGAGTTCAACGTCAACCGTCCGATCAACCAGAACCAGGCCAAGCTGCACGGCTGGGAGCTGGGCGGGCAGTACTTCCTCGGCGACACCGGGTTCGGCATCCTCGCCAACTACACCATCGTCAAGGGCGACGTCGGCTACGACAATGGCGGCGACCCGGGCATCGACCAGTTCGCGCTGACCGGCCTGAGCGACACCGCCAACGCGGTGCTGATGTACGAGAAGTACGGCTGGTCGGTGCGCCTGGCGTGGAATTGGCGCGACCAGTACCTGATCCTGGCCAACCAGGGCACCAGCCGCAATCCGTACTATGTGGAACCCTACGAGCAGTGGGATCTCAGCGTGAACTACACGTTGAACGATCACTGGTCGTTCGGCCTGGAGGCGATCAACCTGACCGGCGAGGACGTGCGCTGGCGCTCGCGCACCTCGAAGATGATCGTGAAGCTGGCCGACCAGAGCCCGCGTTATATGCTGGGTGTGCGTTACAAGTTCTGAAGAAGCGGGGAGTCCTTCTTCGCATGTCGCACGGGTGTCGCCGCTGTTGCGGCGGCACCTTGTGCCGGGCTCCAGAGGGGAGTGCGCATCACCATGCCGCGTTACGAGATGCTCAACAACATCGCCCATCGCGACCTGCGCGTGGCCACCGACTTCGGCCCGGAGTTCGGCGACGCGGTGGGCATGGTGCCGGCCTACCCCAGCGAGTACGCGGAGCTGCAGCGGGAATACCCGATTTTCCTGCGCAAGGATCCAGCGACGGGAGAGTGGCAGTCCGTTGCGTTGCTGGGGTTCGAGCAGCACGAGAACCTGTTCCTGCAGGACCGGCGCTGGATGGCCTCCTATCTCCCCGGCGCGGCGGCCAAGGGGCCGTTCCTGATCGGCTTCCAGGAGCAGCGCATCGACGGCGTGCTGACCCAGGACGCGGTGTTGCACGTGGACATGGAGCATCCGCGGGTGACGGCGATGCAGGGCGAGCCGGTATTCCTGCCGCAGGGCGGCAACACGCCCTATCTCGACCACATCGCCGGCGTGCTGCGCGGAATCCACGAAGGCCATGCATTCGGCGCGGAGATGTTTGCTGCGCTCGATGCACACGGCTTGATCCAGCCGGTCGCGCTCGACGTGCAGCTCGATGCGCAGCACCGCGTCGGCGTCAACGGCCTGCACGCGATCGACCGCGAACGCCTGGCCCAGTTGGACGGCGCCGCGCTGGCCGCGCTCAACCGCGCCGGCTATCTGGAAGGCGCGTACCTGATGCTGGCCTCGCTGCACAACATGCGCCGCCTGATCGCCGAGAAGCAGCGACGCCTGCGCCTGCAGGATGCCGCCGGCGCGGCAGGCAGGAACTGAGCGTGCCGGACGGCGCAGCCATGCGGACACTGGAAGGCGTGCAGCCCACCGCGCTGCCGCTGCATGAACTAGTGGCGGCCGGGGAGCCGGTGGTCTTGCGCGGCATCGCGCGCGACTGGGGACTGGTCCAGGCCGGCTTGCGCTCCACGCAGGACGCACTGGCGTACCTGCGCGGTTTCGAGACGGGCGTACCCGTTTCGTATTCCTTCGGCGAACCCGGGATCGAGGGACGCCCGTTCTACAACGCCGATTTCACCCAATTGAACTTCGAGGTCCGCCGCGGACCGCTGACGCAGGTGCTGGACGCGATCGCCGCCACCTTCGAGGATCCGCGGCCGCCCACCTACTATGTCGCGTCGCTGCCGGTCGAGCGGGCGCTGCCGGGGTTCGCGCAGGCCAACGACGCCGGACTGGCAAGGCAGCGCATCGATGCGCCGCCGAGCATCTGGATCGGCAACCGGGTGACGGCGTCCTGCCATTTCGACACGCCGGACAACCTGGCCTGCTGTGCGGTGGGCCGGCGCCGCGTCACCCTGTTTCCGCCGGAGCAGATCGACAACCTGTATCCGGGGCCGCTGGAGCCGACGCCGGGCGGCCAGGTGGTAAGCGTGGTGGATTTTGACCGCCCCGACTTCGCGCGTTATCCGCGTTTCCGCGATGCGCTGGCCAGCGCGCAGCATGTCGAGCTGGAGCCGGGCGATGCGCTGTTCATCCCCAGCATGTGGTGGCACCACGTGCGCAGCCTGGCGCCGTTCAACGTGCTGGTGAACTACTGGTGGCGCAGTGCGCCGGCGTTCCTGCCCTCGCCGCTGACGGCGTTGCAGCACGCCATGTGGGCGCTGCGCGATCTGCCGGCGCGCGAGAAACAGGCCTGGGCCAAGCTCTTCGACTACTACGTGTTCGGCCCCGGCGAACGTGCAGGCCAGCACCTGCCCGAGGCCGCCCGGGGCGAACTGGCGCCGTTCGACGAGGCACGCGCGCGCCGCACGCGTGCGCAGTTGCTGGCGCGGCTCAATCGCTGATGGGGAGCTTGCCGTGAACCTTGCCAACACGACGGACGGACGCATCCGCAAGGTCGTCATCGCCGGCGGCGGCACCGCGGGCTGGCTGGCCGGCTGTGCGCTGGCGCACCAGTTCCGCGATCGCCTGGACATCACCCTGGTGGAGTCCGAGCAGATCGGCACCGTGGGCGTCGGCGAGTCGACCGTGCCGCCGATCCGCACCTTCCACCGCTTCCTGCAGATCGACGAGCAGGAGTTCCTGCGCGCCGTGGCCGGCACGTTCAAGCTGTCGATCTCGTTCGAACATTGGCGCCGTCCCGGCGACCGCTTCATCCATCCGTTCGGCACCATCGGGCAGGGCACCTGGGCCACGCCGTTCCATCATTTCTGGCTGGACAGCCTGCGCCGCGGCATGCCGTCGGACCTGGGCGATTTCTGCCTGGAAAGCATCGCCTCGCGTGCGGACAGGTTCTCGCTGGAGACACAGCCGCAGGTCAACTACGCCTATCACTTCGATGCCGCGCTCTACGCCAAATTCCTGCGCAGGAAGGCCGAAGGCCATGGCCTGCGCCGGGTCGAAGGGCAGATCCGCGAGGTGCGGCAGCATGCGCACGACGGCTCCGTCGCGTCGCTGCTGCTGGAAGACGGGCAGCTCATCGAGGGCGACCTGTTCATCGACTGCACCGGCTTCCGCGGCCTGCTGACCGAGCAGACCCTGCACACCGGCTACGAGGACTGGCGCGACTGGTTGCCCAGCGATCGCGCCGTTGCGGTGCAGACCGAGGCGGTCGCGCCGCCGGTGCCCTATACCCGTGCCATCGCGCACGAGGCCGGGTGGCGTTGGCATATCGCCCTGCAGCACCGGGTCGGCTGCGGACTGGTGTTCTCCAGCCGCCACATGTCCGACGACGAGGCGCATGCCAAGCTGCTGCGCGACGTCGACGGCCCGCCGTTGCGCGATCCGTGGCTGGTGCCGTTCCGCAGCGGGCGCAGGCTGAAGGCCTGGAACAAGAACGTGGTGGCGCTGGGCCTGGCCAGCGGCTTCATCGAGCCGCTGGAATCGACCAGCATCCACCTGACCATCAGTGCCGTGGTGCGGCTGATCCAGCTGTTTCCAAGCGACGGCATCAGCCCGGCGCTGGTGGAGCTGTACAACACGGTCAGCCGCCAGGAGATGGAGCACGTGCGCGACTTCATCATCCTGCACTACCACGCCACCCAACGCGACGAGCCGATGTGGAAAGCCTGCCGCGAGATGGCGCTGCCCGAGTCGCTGGCGATCCGGTTGCGCGCCTGGCGCGAGCGCGCGCACGCCTGGCAGGACCCCGGCGAACTGTTCCGCGTGGACTCCTGGACCAGCGTGTTGCTGGGGCAGGGCATCCAGCCGGGGCCGCCGCACCCGCTGGCCGCCACCCTCGACGACGCCGATCTGCGCACGCTGCTGGCGCGGATCCGCCAGCCGCTGCAGCAGGCGAGTGCGGCGATGCCATCGCAGGCGGAGTTCATCGAACGCTATTGCAAGGCGTCGCCGGACGTCTGGCAGCGGAGCGTGTCCCTGGCGTAACAGCACACACGCTGTTGTCCAAAAATGATAGCGCTAACTAGAAGTGGAGGCGACGTGGAAGAGCGGGAACTGGTGGCCGGAATCGATGCGGGGACGCAGAGCCTGAAGGTCGTGGTCTACGACCCGGTCGGGCGCAGCGTCGTGGCCAGCAGCAGTGCGCCGCTGGAGTTGCATTCCGCCGCCGATGGCAGCCGTGAACAAAACCCGACCGACTGGGTCGCGGCCCTGCAGGCCTGCTTCCAGGCCATCGCTCCGTCGCTGCGCTCGCGCCTCGCCGCGTTGGCGGTGTCGGGCCAGCAGCATGGCTTCGTTCCGGTCGATGCGGCAGGCGAGGTGCTGGCACCGGCCAAGCTGTGGTGCGACACCAGCACCGCGGCCGAGTGCGGGCAGATCATGGACGCGGTCGGCGGCGTGGCGCGCACCATCGCACTGGCGGGCAATCCGATCCTCACCGGCTACACCGCCTCCAAGCTGCCCTGGACCAAGACGCACCGGCCCGAGGCCTATGCACGGCTCGCCACCATTCTGCTGCCGCACGACTACCTCAACTTCGTGCTGACCGGCCAGCGCTTCTGCGAATACGGCGATGCGTCGGGCACGGGCTGGCTGGACGTGCGCACGCGCACCTGGTCGACCGACCTGCTGCGCGCCACCGATCCGCAGCGCGACCTGGCGGACTGCCTGCCGCGCTTCGCCGCGCCGGATGCCTTGTTCGACATCGCACCGGCCGCGGCCAGCCTGTTCGGCCTGCCGACGACGCTGAAGGTCGCCGTCGGCGGCGGCGACAACATGATGGCGGCCATCGGCACCGGCTGCGTCGTGCCCGGTCGCCTGGCGATGAGCCTGGGCACCTCGGGCACCCTGTTCGCCTACTCCGACACGCCGGTGGTCGATCCGGACGGTGCGTGGGCCGCGTTCTGCTCGTCGACCGGCGGCTGGCTGCCGCTGATCTGCACGATGAACTGCACCGTGGCGACCGAACAGGTCGCCGCCGCATTCGGCTTCAGCACCCGCGATGGCGACACGCATCTGCAGGCCACCACGCCCGGTGCAGACGGCCTGGTGATGCTGCCGTTCCTCAATGGCGAGCGCACGCCGGACCTGCCGTTGGGCAAGGGCCTGCTGGCGGGCCTGGACACGGCCAACATGACCCCGGCCCACCTCTATCGCGCGGCGATGGAAGGGGCGACCTACAGCCTGAAGTACGGCTTCGACGCGTTCGTGCGCGCCGGCATGCAGTTCGAGCGCATCGTGCTGACCGGCGGCGGCAGCAACAGCGGCGCGTGGCGGCAGCTGGTGGCCGATGTGTTCGGCCTGCCGGTGGACGTGCCGACGCAGCCGGAAGGCGCGGCGTTCGGTGCGGCCTTGCAGGCGCTGTGGGCCGTCGGCCTGGCGCGCGGCGATGCCGCCTCGATCGCCGACATCGCGCAGCGGCACGTGGCGGTGGATCCGCAACGGTCCGCCCGCCCGGATCCGGCGCGCACCCAGGCCTATGCCGCGGCCTATGCGCGCTTCCTGCGCCATCTCGACGCCTGCCTGCCGCTGTTCCGCGGCTGATTTCCCGTTTCGCACGCCCTCCCACCACGACAGGAACCCGCACCATGCATACCCAGCCCTTTATCGGCGCCAAGGAATACTTCCCCGGCATCGGCTGCATCCCCTTCGAAGGCCGCGGCTCGGACAACCCGCTGGCCTTCAAGGTCTATGACGCGAACAAGGTCGTCGGCGGCAAGACCATGCAGGATCACCTGCGCTTCGCAGTCTGCTACTGGCACACCTTCTGCAATGCCGGGCAGGATCCGTTCGGCCCGGGGACGCGCCACTTCCCGTGGGAGGGCGGCGCGCCGATGGCCAGCGCCGAGGCGAAGGTGGATGCGGCGTTCGAGTTCTTCACCAAGCTCGGCGTGCCGTACTGGTGCTTCCACGACATCGACCTGGCGCCGGACGCCGACGATGCCGGACAGTACGAGAAGAACCTCAAGCACATGGTCGGCCTGGCCAAGGCGCGCCAGGATGCGACCGGGATGAAGCTGCTGTGGGGCACGGCCAATCTGTTCTCGCATCCGCGCTACATGAACGGTGCCGCGACCAATCCCGATTTCGCCGTGGTGGCGCGCGCCGCGGTGCAGGTCAAGGCGGCGCTGGAGGCGACGGTGGAACTGGGCGGCGAACACTACGTGTTCTGGGGCGGCCGCGAAGGCTACGCCTCGCTGGTCAACACGCAGATGAAGCGCGAACTCGAGCACTTCGCGCGCTTCCTCACCATGGCGCGCGACTACGGCCGCAGCATCGGCCTGAAGGGCAACTTCCTGATCGAGCCCAAGCCGATGGAGCCGATGAAGCACCAGTACGACTTCGACAGCGCGACGGTGGCGGGCTTCCTGAAGCAGCACGGCCTGGACAAGGACTTCAAGCTCAACATCGAAGCCAACCACGCCACGCTGTCCGGCCACACCTTCGAACACGACCTGCAGGTCGCCTCCGACCACGGCCTGCTGGGCAGCATCGACGCCAACCGCGGCAATGCGCAGAACGGTTGGGATACCGACCAGTTCCCCACCGACCTGTACGACACCGTCGGCGCCATGCTGGTGGTGCTGCGCCAGGGCGGCCTGGAAGGCGGCCTGAACTTCGACGCCAAGGTGCGTCGCGAGTCCACCGAGCTCGAGGATCTGTTCATCGCCCACATCGGTGGCATGGACGCGTTCGCCCGCGGGCTGGAAGTCGCCCATGCGCTGCTCAACGACTCGCCGTGGGAGCAGTGGCGCCAGGAGCGCTATGCCAGCTTCGACAGCGGCGCCGGCCAGGACTTCGCGCGTGGCGCGCTCGGCCTCGCCGAGCTCGCCGCATTGGGCGCGAAGGGCGGCGAGCCGCGGCAGATCAGCGGCCGCCAGGAGCGCTACGAGAACCTGATCAACCAGTACCTGCTGCGCTGAGCGCGGCGGCAAGGAGAGCGCCGTGACCGACACCCATTCCACACGCAACACCGGCGCGCTGCTGGCCGGGCTGCTGCTCGCGCTTGCGGTCTGCAAGGGCGACGTCCAGGCCGCGGCGCCTGCCAAGGCGAATGCCAGCGCCTGGCCCAGCGTGACCTGGCCGCTGCCCGAGGATCCCGCGCTGGAAAAGCGCCTCAGCGACCTGATCGCCACCATGACGGTGGAGGAGAAGGTCGGCCAACTGGTGCAGGGCGATATCGGCAGCCTCACTCCGGAGGATGTGCGCAAATATCGCCTGGGGTCGATCCTGGCCGGCGGCAATTCCGATCCCGGCGGCCGCTACGACGCCGCGCCGGCCGAGTGGCTGGCGCTGGCCGATGCGTTCTATGCGGCGTCGATGGACACGTCGCAGGGCGGCAAGGCGATTCCGGTGCTGTTCGGCATCGATGCCGTGCACGGGCAGAGCAACATCGTCGGCGCCACCCTGTTCCCGCACAACATCGGCCTGGGCGCGACCCGCAACCCGGAACTGCTGCGACGGATCGGCGAAATCACCGCACTGGAAACGCGTGCCACCGGCATGGAATGGACCTTCGCGCCGACCGTGGCGGTGCCGCAGGACGACCGCTGGGGGCGTACGTACGAGGGCTATTCCGAGTCGCCGGACGTGGTGGCCAGCTACGCGGGGGCGATGGTCGAGGGGCTGCAGGGCAAGGTGGGCACGCCGGACTTCCTCGATGGCCGCCATGTGATCGCCTCGGTCAAGCATTTCCTGGGCGATGGCGGCACCACCGACGGCCGCGACCAGGGCGACACCAGGATCGGTGAGGCCGACCTGGTCCGCATCCACGCCGCCGGCTATCCCCCGGCCATCGCCGCAGGCGCGCAGACCGCGATGGCCTCGTTCAACAGCGTCAACGGCGAAAAGATGCACGGCCACAAGGCCTACCTGACCGATGCGCTGAAGGGACGCATGCACTTCGGCGGCTTCGTGGTCGGCGACTGGAACGGCCACGGCCAGGTCAAGGGTTGCACGCCCACCGATTGCCCCGCCACCATCAACGCCGGCTTGGACATGGCCATGGCCTCGGACAGTTGGAGGGGGTTCTACACCACCACGCTGGCGGCGGCGAAGAACGGCACCATCTCGCAACAGCGCCTGGACGATGCGGTGCGCCGGATCCTGCGGGTCAAGATGCGGCTGGGCCTGTTCGAGGCGGGCAAGCCGTCGTCGCGTGCGGTCGGTGGCCAGTTCGCGCTGATCGGTGCGCCGGCGCATCGCGCGGTGGCACGGCAGGCGGTGCGCGAGTCGCTGGTGCTGCTGAAGAACCAGGGCGGCGTGCTGCCGCTGTCGCCGACGCAACGCATCCTGGTGGCCGGCGACGGCGCCAACGACGTCGGCAAGCAAGCCGGCGGCTGGACGTTGAACTGGCAGGGCACCGGCACCACCCGCAAGGACTTCCCGAACGCGGACACCATCTACGAGGGTTTCGCGCAGCAGGCCAAGGCCGCAGGTGGCGAGGCCATGCTGTCGGTGGATGGCACGTACACCACCAGGCCGGACGTGGCGGTGGTGGTCTTCGGCGAGAACCCCTATGCGGAGTTCCAGGGCGATCGGCCGACCCTGGCGTACAAGCCGGGCGACGACACCGACCTGGCGCTGATCAAGCGGCTCAAGGCCGATGGCATTCCCGTGGTTGCCGTGTTCCTCAGCGGGCGCCCGCTGTGGGTCAACCGCGAACTCAACGCCGCCGATGCCTTCGTGGCGGCGTGGCTGCCGGGTTCGGAAGGTGCGGGTATCGCCGACGTGCTGCTGCGCAACCCGCAGGGCGGCGTGCAGCACGACTTCAAGGGCAAGCTGAGTTTCAGTTGGCCGCGCACGGCCACGCAATACGCCAACAACGTGGGGCAGAAGGGCTACGACCCGCTGTTCGCCTTCGGCTTTGGCCTGCGCTATGCCGACAACGGCAATCTGGCCAGGTTGCCCGAGGTATCCGGCCTCACCGGTAACGAAGGTGCGGCCGGGGTGTTCTTCGTCCGCGGCGCGGCCGGCCCGGGCATGGCGCTGCGCCTGGAAGGCAGCACCGGCCAGGGCGTCACCGTCACCGGCGTGCCGGAATCGCTCGACGGCGCGCTGCTCAAGGTCACCGGCGTGGACCACCTGGCGCAGGAGGATGGCCGCCGCCTCGCCTGGGCGGGTGGGCGCGAGGCGGTGGTCGCGCTGCAGTCGCATACGCCGCTGGACCTGCAGCGCGAAAGCAACGGCGACCTGATGCTGGTGACCACGCTGCGCGTGGACGCCGCCCCGCAGGGCGAGGCGTGGCTGGCGGTCGGCTGCGGCAGCGGCTGCACGGCGCGGGTGGCGATCGGACCGACGCTGGCAGCCCTGCCGGTCGGCCAGTGGAAGCGCGTGGGCGTGCCGCTCAAGTGCCTGGCGGCGGCCGGCGCGGATCTGAGCAAGCTGGACCGCCCCTGGGCGTTGACCACGGCGGGCGCGATGACGCTGTCGGTGTCGCGGGTGGCGCTCGGCGCGTTGAACGAAGCGGAGAGCACCGTCGCATGCCCGAGCGCGTGAGCCTGCGTGCTGCGTCAGCGCCCCTTGGGTGGGCCGGCGACCGAACCGCGCAGCACCAGCCGGTGCGGGACCACGTGGTCGCTGGACACGCGTGCGTCGTCGCGCTTGCGACGGATGCTGCGCAGCAGGATGTCGATGGCGGCATCGGCCATCGAGGCGATCGGTTGGTGGATGGTGGTGAGCTCCGGCCAGACGGTGGTGGCGGCCGAGGTGTCGTCGAAGCCGACCACCGACAGGTCGCGCGGCACTTCCAGGCCGCGCCGGTGCGCGACGGAGATCGCCGCCGCGCCCATGTCGTCGTTGCTGGCGAAGATCGCGGTCGGCGGCCGTCGGTGCGACAGCAGCTTTTCGGCGGCGGCCAACCCCGAGCGGTAGGTGTAGTCGCCCTGCTGGACCAGGCCGGGTTCGACCTTCAGCCCGGCCTCCTGCAGCGCGGTGACGAAGCCCTCGTAGCGCCGCGCGCTGGCGCTGAGGTCCTGGCGCCCGCGGATGAAGCCGATGCGCCGGTGGCCGTGCTGGATCAGATGCTCGGCCATCTCCTTGCCCGCATGGAAGTCGTCGATGCGCACGCAGGAGATCGCGTCGCTGAGACGCCCGGCGGCGATCGCGATCACCGGGATGCCGGCCTTCACCAGTTCGCTCACCGCCGCCTGCGATTCGCACAACGGCGGCGGCAGGATCACGCCATCCACGCGCCCGCCCAGGGCACGTGCGGCCTTGCGCTCGGCGTCGGGGTCCAGGTCTTCCCAGTAGTGGATGACCAACTGGATGGCGGCGTTGGACGCGACGCGCAGCAAGCCGACCAGCAGCTCGCGCAGGTAGGCGCCGCTGGGATTGGTGTAGATCAGGGCGATGCGGGTGTGCTGCGCGGCGGCCAGCGAACTGGCGGCCAGGTTGGGCGTGTAACCCAGCTCGCGCACCGCGCGCATCACGCGCTCGCGCGTGGCATCGCGCACCTTGCCCTGGTTGATCGCGCGCGACACCGTCATCGGCGAAACCCCGGCCAAGGCCGCCACCTCGTCGATCGTCACCCCGCTGGTCTTGCGGCGGACCGCTTTCTTCGGCTTGTCCAAAACGCGTTCCCTTTGTTGTTCCTGACGCTGCCGCGCCGCGGGTACGCCGTCAGCTTACAAGGTTTGCTGGCGGCGCTTGGGCGCCGTCCGTATGTCATGCGGTGTCAGTGGATGGCGTGTGCTGCCATGGTGCTGATGGCCTGCGCGTGCAGCGTGCGCGCGGAGGACGGCGCTGCGCTATGGCTGCGTTACCTGCCCTCGCAAGGCGCCGCAGGTGCGGATGACGCCGCGCACCTGTACGAGGTGGTGGCGCCGGCGCGGACGCCGACGCAGCGTGTGGCGCGCGACGAGCTGGTGCGTGGCCTCACCGGCCTGCTGGGGCGCGCCCCGGCGACGCGTGCTTCCGCAAGCGGCGATCATGCGGTGGTGCTGGGCACGCCGCAGTCGTCGCCAGCGCTCGTGCCGTTCCGCGAGGAGATCGCGTCGTTGGGCGAGGAGGGCTACCTGCTCAAGCGCACCCGCATCGACGGGCACGCGGTGGTGCTGGTGGCGGGACGCCGGGACATCGGCGTGTTGTACGGGGTGTTCCATCTGCTGCGATTGCTGCAGACCGGCGCGCCGCTGGACGCACTCGCGGTGCATGAGTCGCCACGGATCCAACGGCGCGTGCTCGACCATTGGGACGACCTGGACGGCCATGTCGAGCGTGGCTATGCGGGGCGCTCCTTGTGGGACTGGCAAAGCCTGCCGGAATGGCGCGACCCGCGTTACACCGACTACGCGCGCGCCAACGCCTCGATCGGCATCAACGGCACCGTGCTCAACAACGTCAACGCCAACGCGCAGAGCCTGGCGCCGGTCTATCTCGACAAGGCGGCGGCGCTGGCGGACGTGTTCCGGCCCTACGACATCCGCGTCTACCTGAGCGCACGCTTCAGCGCCCCCATCGAGTTGGGCGGGTTGAAGACCGCCGATCCGCGCGACCCGGCCGTGCAGCGCTGGTGGCGCGACAAGGCCGATGAGATCTATGCGCGCATTCCGGATTTCGGCGGCTTCCTGGTCAAGGCCAATTCGGAAGGCCAGCCCGGCCCGCAGGACTATGGCCGTTCGCATGCCGACGGCGCCAACCTGCTGGCCGATGCGCTGGCGCCGCACGGCGGCGTGGTGATGTGGCGGGCCTTCGTCTACGCCCACGACGTGCCGGTGGACCGCGCCATGCAGGCGTATACCGAGTTCGTCGGCCTCGACGGCGCCTTCCGCCCGAGCGTGATCGTGCAGGTCAAGAACGGCCCCATCGATTTCCAGCCGCGCGAGCCCTTCCATCCGCTGTTCGGCGCCATGCCGCGCACGCCGCTGATGCTGGAATTCCAGATCACCAAGGAGTATCTCGGCTTCGCCACGCACCTGGTGTACCTGGGGCCGTTGTACGAGGAAGTGCTGCGGGCCGACACCCACGCGCGCGGCGCAGGTTCCACGGTGGCGGACGTGGTGGACGGCTCGCTGGAAGGCCATGCCCTGACCGGCATCGCCGGCGTCGCCAACATCGGCAACGACCGCAGCTGGAGCGGCTCGCACTTCGAGCAGGCCAACTGGTATGCCTTCGGTCGTCTCGCCTGGAATCCGCACCAATCCGCCCGCGCCATCGCCGCGGAATGGGCGGCGATGACCTTTTCGCCGGCGTCCGAGGTGGTGCAGCCCATCGTCGGGATGATGATGGGCTCGCGCGAGGCCGCGGTGAACTACATGACCCCGCTGGGCCTGCACCACCTGATGGCGCGCGGCCACCACTACGGCCCCGGCCCCTGGGTGGACGGCGGCCCGCGCGCGGACTGGACCTCGGTGTACTACCACCGCGCCGATCGCGACGGCATCGGCTTCGACCGCACCGCCCGCGGCAGCAATGCGGTGAGCCAGTACGCGCCGGACGTGGCGGCCGTGTATGGCGATCCGGCGCGGGTGCCCGAGTCGCTGCTGCTGTGGTTCCACCATGTGCCGTGGGACCACCGCATGGCCTCGGGGCGCCCACTATGGGACGAACTGGTCGGCCGTTATGCGCTGGGCGTGCGCCAGGTGCAGGCCATGCAGGCCACCTGGGACGGCCTGCGCGGCAAGGTGGACGACGAGCGGCATGCGCAGGTGGCGGCGTTCCTGCGCATCCAGTTGCGCGAGGCGCAGTGGTGGCGCGATGCCAGCGTGGCGTACTTCCAGTCGGTGAGCGGACGGCCGTTGCCTGCAGGCGAAGCACCGCCGCCGCATCCGCTGGCCTGGTACCAGGCGCTGCAGTTTCCTTCCGCACCCGGAGATGGACGATGAAGCCGACCATGTGGAGGGGCTGGCTGCTGGCGGCGGCCTTGGCAGGCTGCGCCACGCCCTGCATGGCGCAGCACGCGGTGCCACCGCTGTTGCATCCGCTGTTCCAGGACCACGCCGTGCTGCAGCGCGACCGGCCGCTGCCGGTGTGGGGCCATGCCGCGCCGGGTGCCACGGTGTCTGTGACCTTCGCGCGGCAGTCGGTCAGCGCACGTGCCGACGCCGGCGGCCGCTGGCGTGCCACGCTCAAGCCGGTCGCTGCCGGTGGGCCTTACGACATGACCGTGCGCGCGGGACAGGATCGCCAGGTCGTGCGCGATGTGCTGATCGGCGATGTCTGGCTGTGTTCGGGGCAGTCGAACATGGAGCTGCCGGTGTGACGCGCGCTGGATGCGAGCCGCGAACTGACCGCGGCCGCCCAGCCGAACATCCGCCTGTTCACCGTGCCGAAAGCCGCGGCGGTGACGCCGCAGGATGCATTCGCGGCCGCCTTCGCGTGGCAACCCGCATCGCCGGAGACGGTGCGGGAGTTTTCCGCCGCCTGCTTCTACTTCGCGCGCGAGCTGCAGAAGACGGTCAAGGTGCCGATGGGGCTGATCCAGGCGGCCTGGGGCGGCGCGCGGATCGAGGCCTGGACCAGCGCCGATGCGCTGCGCGCACAGGGCGGCATGGACGAGGCGCTGGACGTGCTGGCGCTGTATGCCACCGATACCGTCGCCGCGAGCGCACGCTGGGGCCGGCACTGGCAGCAGTGGTGGGCCACGCGCGCCGGTGCCACGCCGGGCGATACGCCCTGGCAGCCCGGCGCGGACCGCACCGGGTGGCAGGACGCGCCGGCCGCGCTCGGCGCCTGGGAGCGCTGGGGCGTGCCCGCGCTCGCCGACTACAACGGCATGGTCTGGTACCGCACGCAGGTCACCCTGACCGCCGCGCAGGCGGCGCAGGGTGCACGGCTGGTGCTGGGGCCGGTCGATGAGACGGACATGACCTGGGTCAATGGCGTGGCCGTGGGCAGCCAGAACGCACCGAGCGATCCACGCCGATATGCGCTCCCGCCCGGCCTGTTGCAGGCGGGCAGCAACACGGTGGTCGTCAACGTGCTGGATACCTACGGCGAGGGTGGACTGGCAGGCCCCGCGAGTGCCCACGCCGTGCAGTTGGACGATGGCACGCGGATCGTCCTCGATGGGCATTGGCAGTACCGTGTGGCACCCGATCCACAGGCCCCGCCGCTGGCGCCGTGGCACGCGGCCTCCGGCATGTCGACGCTGTACAACGGCATGATCGCGCCGCTGGGCAACGACGGCCTGCGCGGGATCGTGTGGTACCAGGGCGAATCCAACACCGGCGACGGCGCGGCCTATGCAACGCGGTTGCGTGGCTTGCGCGACGACTGGCGCCGTCAATTCGGTGCAAAGATGCCGCTGCTGGTGGTGCAGCTCGCCGGCTACGGCCTGCCGCCCCAGGCACCGACGGAGAGCGGCTGGGCGCAGGTGCGCGAGGCGCAGCGCCGCGTCGCGGCCGAAGGCCCGCACAGCGGGCTTGCGGTGGCCATCGACATCGGCGATGCCTACGACATCCATCCGCCCAACAAGCAGGAACTGGGGCGGCGCCTGGCGCGGGTGGCGCGCCACGTGGTCTACGGCGAGCGCGCGCTGGCGCCGTCCGGCCCGATCCCGCGCTCGGCAGCGCGCACGCAGGCCGGGGTGCGCATCGTGTTCGACGACGTCGACGGCCGCCTGGTCACGACCGGGGCGAGCGGCCCCATCGGCTTCGAACTCTGCGATGCCCAGGCGCAGCGCTGCACGTATGCCGACGCGGCGCTGGACGGGCACACCGTCGTCCTGCGCAGTCCTCAGGCCGCCGCCGCCGCCGCCGCCGCCGCGCGCGTGCGCTACTGCTGGGCCGACGGCCCGGTCTGCACGCTGCGCGACAGTGCCGGTGCGCCGGCAGGACCGTTCGAGCTCTCACTCTCCGAAGGAGTTCCCTGATGCGCCCGTTGCTCGCCACGGCCGTCCTGCTGTTGTCCGCTGCGCTGCAACCGCTGTGGGCGGCACCTGCGCCACCGGTCTACTTCGACTGGTTCGACTACGCCGGGCACGACGCGGCCTTCGATGCGCCGTTGCCTGCCGGGCATTACCGCAACCCGATCCTGGCCGGTTTCCACGCCGACCCGAGCATCGTCCGCGCGAACGGACGGTTCTACCTGGTCAATTCCAGCTTCACCTACTTCCCCGGCATCCCGGTGTTCGAGAGCGTCGATCTGGTGCACTGGAAACAGATCGGCAACGTGATCGACCGGCCGACGCAAGTCGACTTCGATGGCCTCAGCGTGTCGCGCGGCATCTTCGCGCCGGCCATCGCCCACCACGACGGCGTGTTCTACGTGGTCACCACCGCCGTGGACAGCGGCGGCAACTTCATCGCCAGCGCGCGCGATCCCGCCGGGCCCTGGTCGGATCCGCACTGGCTGCCGGGCATCGGTGGCATCGACCCGTCGCTGTTCTTCGACGCCGACGGTCGCGTCTATCTGCTCAACAACGACGTGCCGCCCGGTCCGCCGCGCTACGACGGCCATCGCGCGATCTGGATGCAGCAACTCGACCTGGCGACCTTCACCCCGGTGGGGCCGCGCAAGGTGCTGATCGACGGCGGGGTGGAGCCGGCGAAGAACCCGATCTGGATCGAGGGGCCGCACCTGTATCGCCGCGACGGCTGGTACTACCTCTCCGATGCCGAGGGCGGCACCGGGCCGCAGCACTCCCAGGTGGTGCTGCGCAGCCGCGACGTGTGGGGTCCCTACGTGCCGTACGCAGGCAATCCCATCCTCACCCAGCGCGACCTGCCCGACGAGCGGCCGCTGCCGATCGCCAATGCCGGGCATGCGGACATGCTGGAAGGGCCGGACGGTTCCTGGTGGGCCGTGTTCCTCGCCAGCCGCACCTACGACGTGCGCCACTACAACACCGGGCGCGAGACCTACCTGCTGCCGGTGCAGTGGCGCGACGGCTGGCCGGTGATCCTGCCGGCCGGGCAGGCCATCCCCTATGCGGTCAAGGCGCCGTCGTGGATGCAGGGCGAGGCGTCGCAGGCGCCGTCCACCGGCAACTTCGTCGAGCGCGACGAGTTCGATGCGCCGACGCTTGGCCGCGGCTGGTTGCGCGTGCGCGTGCCCAGGCAGGACTGGGCGGACCTGCGCACGCGTCCGGGCAGCCTGGCCGTGCATCCGCTGCCGGAGAACCTGGACACCTTGCGCAACCCCGCCTTCCTGGGGCGCCGCCAGCAGCATCTGCGCTTCGAGGCCAGCACCGCACTGACGCGGCCGGCGGCGGGCGTGGCGGCAGGGCTTGCGGCGTTCCAGAACGAGGATTGGTGGTACTTCCTTGGCGTGCGCCGCGTGGGCCGCGATCGCGTGACGGTCTTCCTCGAAGCGCGCGCGGGCAAGGGCGCAACCAGGACGCTGGCCAGCCGCGAACTGGACGCGTCCAGCGCGCTGCGCCTGAAGATCTCCGGTGACGAAGGAAAGTACGCGTTCGCCTTCGACGCCGGCACGGGGCAAGGCTGGCAGACCCTCGCCGATGATGTCGACGGGACGGTGTTGAGTACGGATCGGGCAGGCGGCTTCGTAGGCGCACTGCTCGGTCCTTTCGCGCGCGACGAGCGCGCCTCGAGGAGCAAATGATGATGCGCAGGTCTTCCTTTCGTCGCGGCGTTCGTGGCCGCCTGTTCCGCACGCTGGCCCTGTGCGCCGCCATCACCCTGGCCGGCGTCGGCCATGCCGCGGACACCCCGCCGTGGCAAGACACCTCCGCCAGCTTCGAGACCCGGGCGGCGGCGCTGGTCGCGCAGATGACCCTGGAAGAGAAAGCGGCGCAGATGCAGAACGCCGCGCCGGCGATCGACCGCCTGGGCGTGCCGGCCTACGACTGGTGGAACGAAGCGCTGCACGGCGTGGCGCGGGCCGGCCAGGCCACCGTGTTTCCGCAGGCCATCGGACTGGCCGCCACCTTCGACGTGCCGTTGATGGGGCAGGTGGCCACCACCATCAGCGACGAGGCGCGCGCCAAGCACCATCAGTTCCTCCGCGAGGGCGCGCATGGCCGCTACCAGGGGCTGACCTTCTGGTCGCCGAACATCAACATCTTCCGCGACCCGCGCTGGGGCCGCGGCCAGGAAACCTACGGCGAGGATCCCTATCTCACCGCGCGCATGGGCGTGGCCTTCGTGCAGGGGCTGCAGGGCGACGATCCGGTGTACCGCAAGCTCGATGCCACCGCCAAGCATTTCGCCGTGCACAGCGGCCCGGAGGCCGACCGTCACCACTTCGACGCCCGCCCCAGCAAGCGCGACCTCTACGACACCTACCTGCCGGCGTTCGAGGCGCTGGTGAAGGAGGGCAAGGTGGACGCGGTGATGGGCGCCTACAACCGCGTATACGGCGAGTCCGCCAGCGCCAGCCAGTTCCTGCTGCGCGACGTACTGCGCCGCGACTGGGGCTTCACCGGCTACGTGGTGTCGGACTGCTGGGCCATCGTCGATATCTGGAAGCATCACCATCTGGCGCCCAGCCGCGAGGCGGCCGCGGCACTGGCGGTCAAGAACGGCACCGAACTGGAGTGCGGCCAGGAATACGCCACGCTGCCGGCGGCGGTACGCCAGGGACTCATCCGCGAAGCGGAGATCGACGACGCGGTGACGCGCCTGTTCACCGCGCGCATGCGGCTGGGCATGTTCGACCCGCCCGAGCGCGTGCGCTGGGCGCGGATCCCCGCCTCGGCGAATCAGGCACCCGCGCACGATGCGCTGGCGCTGCAGGCCGCGCAAAAATCGCTGGTGCTGCTGAAGAACGATGGCGTGCTGCCGCTGTCGCGCGACCTCAAGCGCATCGCCGTGGTCGGCCCGACCGCCGACGACACCATGGCCTTGCTCGGCAACTACTTCGGCACGCCAGCGGCCCCGGTGACCATCCTGCAGGGCATCCGCGACGCGGCCAAGGGCATCGAGGTGCGCTATGCGCGCGGCGTGGATCTGGTCGAAGGGCGCGACGATCCGGGCGCCACGCCGCTGATCGAAGCGGCGTATCTGCGGCCTTCGGCGAATTCGCCGGAACGCGGCCTGCGTGGCGAATACTTCCGCACGCCCGATCTCTCTGGGACGCCGGCGCTGGTTCGCACCGACGCGCAGATCGGCTTCCGCTGGGACCGCGGCTCGCCGACCGACAACCTGCTGGCCCGCGGCGAAGCGGGGCCGGGGCAGGGCATTCCCAACGATCATTTCAGCATCCGCTGGAGCGGCCAGCTGCTGCCGCCGGTCTCGGGCCGCTACCGGATCGAGGCGGCCGCCGACGATGGCTTCCGTCTCTATGTGGACGGCAAGCTGGTGCTGGATCACTGGACCGACAGCGACCGCATGCGCGCCGACGGCGTGGATCTGGACCTGCAGGCGGACCGTGCCTATGCGGTGAAGCTGGAGTACTACGACGCCGAGCGCGACGCCGGCGTGCGCCTGGGCTGGCGCATGCCCGGGGCGAAGCCGCCGTTCGAGGAGGCGCTCGATGCCGCGCGCAACGCGGACGTGGTGGTGTTCGTCGGCGGCCTGACCGGCGATGTCGAGGGCGAAGAGATGAAGGTCGACTACCCGGGCTTCGCCGGCGGCGACCGCACCGACCTGCGCCTGCCTGCGCCGCAGCGCGCCTTGCTGGAAGCGCTGCACGCCACCGGCAAGCCGGTGGTGATGGTGCTGACCGGCGGCTCGGCGCTGGCGGTGGAGTGGGCGCAGGCGCATCTGTCGGCGATCCTAATGAGTTGGTATCCCGGGCAGCGCGGCGGCACCGCGGTGGGCCAGGCGCTGTTCGGCGAGGTCAATCCCGCGGGCCGCCTGCCGGTGACGTTCTACAGGGCGGATCAGGCGCTGCCGGCCTTCGACGATTACGCGATGGAAGGCCGCACCTACCGCTACTTCCGCGGCACCCCGCTGTATCCGTTCGGCCACGGCCTGTCGTACACGCGCTTCGACTACGGCAAGCTACGCGTGGATGCGCCGCGCATCGCCGACGACGGACGCCTCAAGGTGCAGGTGGAGGTGGCCAACACCGGCAAGCGCGCCGGCGACGAAGTCGCGCAGCTATACGTGCGGCGGCTGGCGGCCGCACCCGGCGACGCGCAGCAGGCGCTGCGCGGCTTCCAGCGCGTGCGCCTGGCCCCGGGCGAACGGCGGACCCTGACCTTCGAGCTGGACGCGCAACAGGCGCTGCGCCAGTACGACGATGCGCGCGGCACCTACGTCGTGCCGGCAGGGAGCTACGAAGTACGGATCGGTGGTTCCAGCGCCGATGCCCGCGTGCGTGGGCGCTTCACCTTGGAGGCACGCCGTGACTGAGCCCCGCAGTGCGGAGACCGCCGTGCACGTGCTGTCGGTGCGGGAGAAGCTGGGCTACAGCCTGGGCGACCTGGCGGCGAACCTGATCTTCCAGACGCTGATCACCTACCTGGCCTTCTTCTACACCGACGTGTACCGATTGCCGGCCGCCACGGCGGCAACGATCATCTTCGTGATCGGCCTGCTGGGCGCCTTCGTGTTCACCCCGCTGATCGGCATTGCCGCCGACCGCACGGCCACCCGCTGGGGCAAGTTCCGGCCCTGGATCCTGTGGACGGCGATCCCGTTCGGCGTGCTGTCGCTGCTCGCCTTCAGTACGCCGGAGCTGGGCGCGCGCGGCAAGGTGCTGTACGCCCTGACCACCTACGGCCTGCTGATGCTGGTGTACGCGGCCAACAACCTGCCGTACTCGGCGCTCAGCGGCGTGCTCACCGGCAACATGGCCCAGCGCAACAGCCTGTCGGCCTACCGCTTCGTGGCGGTGATGATCGCGCAGTTCATCATCCAGGTGCTGCTGTTGCCGCTGGTGCTGATCCTGGGCGACGGCGACAACGTGCGCGGCTTCGAGCGCCTGATGACGGTGTTCGCGGTGGTGGGCACGCTGTTCTTCCTGATCACCTTCGCCACCACCCGCGAGCGCATCGTCCCGGCCAAGGAACAGAGCGCCGGCGTGCTGCAGGACCTGTCCGACCTGCTGCACAACCGGCCGTGGAAGGTGATGCTGGCGCTGACCGTGCTGGTCTTCGTCAACCTGGCACTGAAGGGCGGCACCTACATCTACTATTTCCAGTACTACCTGAGCGAGGCCGCGCTGGCGGGCTTTCTCGACGCCTCCGGCTTCAACGGCTTCATCGGCGGCGTCAATGCGCTGCTCGGCGGCTGGGGCCTGTCCGGCTTCACCTGGCCACAGGATCCGGCGACCTCTGCCTTCAGCCTGTTCAACGCCTGCGGCATTCTGTGCATGATCCTGGGCATCGGCTTCTCCCGGCCCCTGGCCGACCGCTTCGGCAAGCGCGATGCCTTCGGCGGCGCGTTGCTGGTCTCCACCCTGTTCCTGCTGGCGTTCTACGTGTTTCCGCCCACGGCGATCGGCGTGGCCTTCGGCGCCTTCATGCTGCACGGCTTCTGCTACGGCATCACCATTCCCTTGCTGTGGGCGATGATCGCCGACGTCGCCGACTACTCGGAATGGAAGAACCACCGCCGCGCCACCGCGATCATCTTCTCGGCGATGCTGTGCGGGCTGAAGATCGGGCTCAGCATCGGCGGCGCGCTGGTCGCCGGCATCCTCGCGCACCACGGCTACCAGGCGGGCGCCGAACAGCAGCCGCAGGCCGTGGTGGACGGCATCCGCCTGACCGTGAGCGTGTATAGCGCCATTCCGTTCCTGGTCGCGGTGGCGCTGTTGTTCTTCTACCGGATCGACAAGCGCATGGAACGTCGCATCGAACACGATCTGCAGGCGCGGCGCCAGGGAAGCGACGTGAGTGACCTCAGCGACCTGGGCCACCTCGCGGCACGCGCCATCTCACAACCGCTGGTCACCCATATCTACACGGCCGATCCGTCGGCCCATGTGTTCGAGGGACGCCTGTACCTCTATCCGTCGCACGACATCGACAGCGGCGCGCCGTTCGACGACGACGGAGGGCATTTCGGCATGGAGGACTATCACGTGCTGCGCATGGACACGCCCGAAGGCGCGGTCACCGACTGCGGCGTCGCCCTGCATGTGCGCGACGTGCCCTGGGCCAGCAGGCAGATGTGGGCGCCGGACGCGGCTACCCGCGACGGCCGCTATTACCTGTACTTCCCCGCCAAGGACACGCAGGGTCTGTTCCGCATCGGCGTGGCGGTGGCCGATCGCCCGGAAGGCCCGTTCGCCGCCGAACCCGAGCCGATCGCGGGCACCTACTCGATCGACCCGGCCGTGTTCGAGGACGACGACGGCACGCACTACCTGTGCTTCGGCGGCATCTGGGGCGGCCAGCTGCAGAAGTACCGCGACGACCGCTACGACGCGGCACACACTGAACCCGAAGGCGATGCGCCGGCACTGGGTCCGCGCATCGCCAGGCTGGACTCGGGTATGACGCAGCTGGCGGAGCGCACGCGGGAAATCGTCATCCTCGACGAGCACGGACAACCGCTGCGCGCCGACGACCACGCGCGCCGCTTCTTCGAGGGACCGTGGCTGCACAAGGACCAGGGCCGGTATTACCTGTCGTACTCCACCGGCGACACGCACCTGCTGTGCTACGCCATTGGTGACAGTCCGTATGGCCCGTTCACCTATCGCGGCGTGCTGTTGAAGCCGGTAGTGGGCTGGACCACGCACCACTCCATCTGTGCGTTCCAGGGGCGCTGGTTTCTGTTCTACCACGACGCCCTGTTGTCCGGCGGCGTGACCCACCTGCGCTCGGTCAAGTGCACACCGCTGCACGTCGAGCCGGATGGGAGCATCCGCACTGTCGATCCCTATGGAGGCTGAAAGGCCGTGGTCTAGTGACATTGCGCCGCCTGCGGAGTTGGCGGGCGGCGCATTGGCCTCCTCTAGGCGTCGGCTGCCATGCAGCCGAGGCGAGCGAAGTGCTATGCGTTCCGATGGCGCGATGCGTCGGGACTGAAGTCCCTCCCACAGTGCACTCGATGTGTTCCCCGCGAGCCCCTGTGGGAGCGACTTCGGTCGCGACGAGTTAAGCCATCCAATGACCGATTGCGACAGCAGTCGGGACTGAAGTCCCTCCCACAGTGCACCCGGCAGGCTCCCCGCAAGCCCCTGTGGGAGCGACTTCAGTCGCGACCAGTGAAGCCATCCAATAACCGATTGCGACAGCAGTCGGGACTTAAGTCCCTCCCACAATTGCGACAGCCAGCCAGCCAGGCGCGGCGCCGTTACACCAACCGCGGCAACAGCTCCAACCCCCGGATCTCGCGAATCCCCAACCCCGGCGCCTCGCCGATGCGGATCTGCGCCTCGTCGAACTGCACGCCGCCCACCACCGGGTCGAACGCGCCCAGCGACGGCCCGTCCAGGTCCACCTTGGTGATGACGTCCGCGCGCGCCACCGCCAGGTGCGCCGCCGCGGCCACGCCGATGCTCGATTCGAGCATGCAGCCGATCATGCACGGCACGCCGTACACCGCCGCGATGTCGGCGATGCGCAGCGCGTTGGACAGGCCGCCGGCCTTCATCAGCTTGATGTTGACGATGTCCGCCGCGCGCCGCTGCAGCAGCGCGATCGCCTGCGCCGGCGAGAACACGCTTTCGTCGGCCATCACCGGGGTCTGCACGCGCTCGGTCACGTACTGCAGGCCGTCCACGTCGCCAGCCTTGACCGGCTGCTCCAGCAGTTCCAGCGTGACCCCGGCATGTTCCAGTGCGTGCATCGCCTGCACCGCCTGCTTCGGCGTCCAGCCCTGGTTGGCGTCCAGCCGCAGTTGCGCGCGATCGCCGACCGCGGCGTGGATCGCCTTGACCCGCGCGATGTCCTCGGCGAGATCGGTGCCGATCTTGATCTTCAGTGCCACGAAACCGCGCGCCAGCGCCGACAGCGCGTCGGCCACCATCGTGTCCACGGCATTCACGCTGATGGTCAGGTCGGTGGTCAGGTGCGGCGTACCGCCGCCGAGCAGCCGGTACAGCGGCGCGCCGTGCTGCTGCGCCCACAGGTCGTGCACGGCGATCTCCAGCGCCGCCTTGGCGCTGCTGTTGTGTTCCAGCGCGCCCTGGATCAGGCCGCGCAGGCGCTGCAGGTCGGCGATGTCCTCGCCGATCAGGCGCGGTGCCAGGCAGCGTTCGATCGCCGCGATGATCGATCCGTGGGTGTCGCCGGTGATCGGCGGGGTGGCCGGGGCGCTGCCATGGCCGATCCGGCCATCGTCGGTGTGGACCATGACCACCACGTCCTCGATCGCCTGCACGGTGCGCAGCGCGGTCTTGAACGGGGTCTTCAGCGGCACGCGCAGCATGCCCAGGCGGATCTCGGTGATCTTCATTCGGCGGTCGGCGCGTGCAGGCGCTGGATGCGGGTGATGCGGTCGATGAAGGGCGTGCCGTCGCCGAGCAGCAGCGGTTCCAGCGGCGTCACCGACACACCGTTGAGGCGCACGCGTTGCACCTGCCCGGCGGCGTCGCGGTAGCTGGCGCCGGCCACGTCGTGGATCACCCAGGTCTGGCCGTCTTCGTGGCCGATCACCAGCATCACGTGGCCGGGGATGTAGACCAGGTCGCCGACGCGCAGTTGCGCCAGCGCCTGTTGCCGCTGCGGCAGCGGGTCGGTCGCGGCGTAGGGCACGGGCGCAAGCGCCGGGCTGCGCGCCTGGTCGCCGGTGTTGCGCGGCAGCTCGATGCCGAGGCTGCGATGCAGATCGACGACGAAGCCGCTGCAGTCGCGCGCGTCGTAACTGTTGCCCCAGCCGTAGCGCTCGCCGAGGAACTTGAACGCCTGCTGCAGCAGCATCTGCGGCGTGGCCGGCAGCGGCGCCTCGGCGACGTCGGCGCTGCGCGGCACCAGCGCCGGCACCAGTTGCAGGCGTCCGTCGCGGTCGCGCAAAGGCAGCTGCACCACGTAGGCGGCCAGCGGCGACTGGCCGTTGATTACCTGCTGCGGTGGCCAGTCGCGCAGCAGCGGCAGCACGCTGCCCATGTCCAGGGCCACCTGCGAGGCGGCCGGCAGCTCCGGGGTGAACACGGTGGCCGCGCGCGCACCGGTCACCAGCAGCCGCGGTGTGCGCTGCGCGTACGCCAGCACGCTGGTGCGGTCACTCTCGGCCACGCGGTCGCGGGCGATCCACGCGGCATAGTTGTTCGCCAGCACGAACAGCCACTGCCCATCGGCGCTGGCGTGCAGGATCGCCACCGGGCTGCCCGGATACAGCGCCGATTCCTGGAAGCGGTCGATGTCGCGATCGGCGCGGTCGCTGAACACACGCTCGGCGGTCGGGAAGCGCCGCAGGTCGGCGCGTTGCACCACCAGCGCGTAGCGCGGCTGCACCTGCGTCGGCAGCGCATCCAGCGCCAGCGCGCGCTGCAGCGCCTGCAATCGCGCGGCGTCGAGTGCGCCGCCCTGGATGTCGTAGAGCGTGCGCGTCGGCGGCGCCGACAGCGCCAGGATCCGCGCGCGCACCTGCGCGCCGGGCAGTTGCGCCGGCAGAGCCGCCAGATCGTGCATCGACGGATCGTCGCGCAGCAGTCGGGCGTTGAACGCGGCGCGCTGCGTCGCCTCCAGCAGCGGGGGCGACGCCGCCGGCAGCCGCGCGATCCAGTGCGCGGCCTGCAACTGCGCCGGCTGTGCCTGCAGCGGCATGGCCTCGGTGGCGCGTGCCGTGGCGAAGGCGCCGCTCGCCGCCGCGGCGAGCAACAGGCACAGGCCGCGCATCGTGATCATGGGATCCCACTGTCTGGAAAGAAGGCCGGCGCTTGCTGCGCGCCGACGCCAGGATCTTCGATTCCCGGTTTTTTCCTGTCAAGGCGCTGCGTTGACAGGTTTTGCGAGCGCGTGTTACATCCGAATGCGCGGGGGGCGCGTGGCGATAGCGCTGGGGAACGTGCAAGCACCGCACGGCAGCGCCGCGTCCGCTCGGCAGCATGCAGGAACCCGCAACACGATGGCCGCGTACCGCGCACGGGTCATCGCCGTGTGCGTGGACGCCAGGGACAGGCGCTCGGCCGTGGCCGCGCCCGCGGCGTTCGCGCCATCCACCCGCGCCATGCAGGAGAGCCGCGTGCCCATGCGAATCGTTCGTCGTCCTTTTCCCTTGTGGTCCGTGCGCGTGGCGCTGGCGTCGCTGACGACGCTGGTCGCGGCGTTGCCGGCCGCGGCGCAGGAACAGGCGGCGACGCCGCGCGATCTCGATGCGGTGCTGGTCACCGGCTCGCGCATCGCCCGCGCGCAGGTGGAAGGTCCGGCGCCGGTCACCGTCATCACCGCCGAGGACATCCGCAAGCAGGGTTTCGGCACGGTGTGGGAATCGCTGGGCACGCTGACCCAGTTCAGCGGCAGCACCTTCAACGAGAGCGACCAGACCGGCAGTTCGCCCAACGGCCAGTACCTCAACCTGCGCGGGCTGGGGCCGGGCTATCAGTTGATCCTGCTCAACGGCAAGCGCATGGCCGACTACCCGCAACCCTACGGCGCCAACGGCACCGCGGTCAGCCTGGGCAGCATCCCCGCGGCGGCGGTGGAGCGCATCGAGGTGATGAGCGGCGGCGCCTCGGCCATCTACGGCTCCGACGCGGTGGCCGGCGTGGTCAACATCATCACCAAGCGCGATTTCCAGGGCGACAGCCTACGCGTGCGTGCCGGCACCACCACCCGCGGCGGTGGCGACAGCGGGCAACTGCAGTGGACCGGCGGTCGCCGCGGCGAGGGCTGGAGTGTCACCTACGCCTTCGAGCGGCTGGATCGCGAACCCATCGTCGCCCGCCAGCGCGACTTCATGGATTCCTACGACGACCATCCGGCCAACAAGGCCGACCCCAGCTCGCCCAACGTGTCCATCTCCGGCGTCTACCTGCGCCGCGGCACCACCTATCTGTGGCCGCAGGCGGGCACGCTGTCGACCTCGCCGCAGGCGCTGGCCGCGGCCTGCACCGCGACCAATCCGGCCTTCCGGGCCTACCGCACCAGCGACAGCCTGCCCGCGCCCAACCGCTGCGGTGCGTTCGACTACTACGCCGGGCGCTCGGTGCAGAACGGCTACGGCAAGACTTCCGCCTACTTGGCCGGCGATGCCGAGCTCGGCCACGACGTCACCGCCTACGCGCAACTGCTGGCCAACCGTTCCGAGGACAAGAGCTCCAGCCAGACCCACTACTACATCGGCGAAGGCGCGTTCACCGCCTACGATCCGGACCTGGGCCTGGTCACCGCGCAGCGCATCTTCCTGCCGGACGAGGTCGGCGGCATCAAGACCATCGACTACGACGAGCGCAGCTGGAATCTCAATGCCGGCGTCCGCGGCAAAGCGCTCGGCGGGCGCTTCGACTGGGACGCCAGCGTGTCGCTGTCGCGCTACGACATCACGACGCGGCGCCCGCGCTTCCTCACCAATGCGGTGCGCGATTACTACTTCGGGCCTGTGCTGGGCTATCGGCCGGACGGCACCGAAATCCGCCGCGTGCGCCCGGACCGGCTGTTCGCGCCCGGCAGCCCGGGGCTGTACCAGCAGCTCACCACCGAGGTGGTCAGCCGCGGCGAATCGGCCACCGACCAGGCCCAGTTCGTGGTCAGCGGCGACCTGTTCGAACTGCCGGCGGGCATGGTGCAGATCGCCACCGTGCTGGAAGCGGCGCGGCAGACCTACGACCTGCAGCCCGACCCGCGCACCACCGTCGACTACACCGGCAGCGAGCGCATCTACAACCTCACCCAGACCCCGGGCGGCGGCCCGCGCAAGCGCTACGCCGCCGGCCTGGAGCTGCGCGTGCCGATCGCCAGCCGGCTCAGCGCCACCCTGGCCGCGCGCTACGACGCCTACGACGACATCACCGCCGTCGATGGCGCGGCCACCTGGCAGGCCGGCCTGGAGTGGCGTCCGTTCGACACCCTGCTGCTGCGCGGCAGCCACGCCACCAGCTTCCGCGCGCCGGACCTGCTGTGGATCTACGCCGGCACCAGTGCCAACAACCCCACTGTGGTCGACGAATACCTGTGCCGTCGCGACGGCCTGGATCCGTTGTCGGCGGCCTGCGCGAGCGCGCACGAGTACCAGACCTTCTCCACCCAGGCGTCCAATCCGCTGCTGCGCGAGGAGACCGGCAAGTCGACCACGCTCGGCGCGGTGTGGGATGCACTGCCGACGCTGTCGCTGAGCCTGGATTACTACCGCATCGAACTCAAGGGCCGGGTCGAAGCCATCTCCAGCGAAACCCTGCTGGAGAACAACGCCAACTGCCTGCTCGGCCGCGACCGCGCCGGCGCCGCGGTGGACACCGCCTCGGCGGCCTGCCGCTTCTACCTGGACGCGGTCACGCGCAGTCCCGGCACCGACCTGACCAGCGAAGGCCAGATCACCGCGTTCAAGACCTTCCCCATCAACCAGTCGCTGATGCGCACAGACGGCGTCGACGCCAGCCTGCGCTACGACCTCGACCTCGGCGCCTGGGGCACGCTCGGCCTGCAGGGCGGGCTGACCCGGGTGCTGCGGATGGAGGTGGCGCAGTTCGCCGGCGCGCGTCCGGTGGACGTGATGAACGACGTCGACTACCTGGCGTTCCGCACGCGCAGCAACTGGCGCGCGAACTGGAGCCGCGGCGACTGGTCGGCCAGCGTGTACGGCTACCGCTACGGCTCGCGGCCCGACTATGCCGAGCGCGGCCGGGTCGCGCCCTACCTGGTGTGGAACCTCGACCTCGCCAAGCAGATCACCGACAAGGCCACCGTGGGCCTGAGCGTGCTCAACGTGTTCGACGCGCTGCACCCGCGCGACGACACCTACACCACCTGGCCGTACTTCCCGCGCGTGTACAGCGCGATCGGCCGGCAGTGGTATGTCAACTTCAACTACCGCTTCTGAGCGTGCGCGTGGCCGTCGACGCGCGCTTGCACGCCGCCGACGCGCCGATTGCGTACGCTTGTGCGTCCCCGACCAGGAAGTGTCCATGACCCGCGTTCCCGTGCCGTCCCTGTCCGCCGTGCGCCGGCTGCTGCTGCTGGGCACGCTCGCGTTGCTCGGGGCCTGCGCGCACGCGCCGCAGCGCAATCCGCTGGCCACCTGGGTGCCGTCGCCGAACTACGACGCGCGCCGGCCGATCCTGATCGTCATCCACTACACCGACCAGCACTCGGTGCAGCAGAGCCTGGATACGCTGCGCTCGCACAACAGCAAGGGCAAGGTCAGCGCGCACTACCTGATCGGCCGCGACGGCACGCGCTACCAGCTGGTCGCCGACCAGGACCGTGCCTGGCACGGCGGCGCCGGGCGCTGGGGCAGCATCACCGACATCAACTCCGCCTCGATCGGCATTGAACTGGACAACGACGGCAAGACCCCGTTCGCGCAGGAACAGATCGCCAGCCTGCTGGTGCTGCTCGAGGACCTGTGCACGCGCCTGCGCATCCCGCGCACCCAGGTGGTCGGCCACGAGGACTTCGCGCCCTCGCGCAAGGTCGACCCGGGTCCGCTGTTCCCGTGGAAGCGCCTGGCCGACGCCGGCTTCGGCCGCTGGCCGGCCGCCGACACGCCGCCGGCGCCCCCCGGCTTCGATCCGTGGCAGGCGCTGGCGCTGATCGGCTACCCGGTCGACGACCGTGCGGCGACCCTGCGCGCCTTCCATCACCACTACCGCGGCAACGACGCTACCGCCTTCGACGACGAAGACCTGCGGATCCTGTACGCGCTGACCCAGCCGCTGCTGGCGCGGCCGCAGCCGGTGCCGGCGATGGAGCCGGACGCGCCCTGAGCCGGGGCGCTGCGGCGTCGGCGCCGGTCTCGGCGGCGTGCACGCCTGTCACTTGGCGTCGCCGTGGTTCTTGGTAGCATCGCGCGCCAACGGACTCCAAAGGATGCAGTGCGATGAGGCGAGGAACCACGGCCCTGTGGGCGGCAACCTTCCTGCTGTTGGGCGGGTGCAAGGACAAGGCCGCCGATGCGCCGGCCGCGGCGCAGACCCCGGCCACGGCGAGCGCGCCCGCATCCGCCGCGCCCGCCGACGCGAGCGCCGCGGCGCAGCCGGCCGCCGCCGAGGTGCCGGCGCCGGGCCAGGTGCTGGCCGACATCTACGGCGTCAAGGGCGACGGCTCGGCCTCCTACGCCATCGACAACGGCGCGGTGGCCAGCTTCTGGTACGGCTACCGCTTCGACCTCGGCGGCAAGCAGTACTACACCGGGTTCGCCAATGCCACCGGCGGCAAGTACGACAAGCCCGGAGACCCGGCCGGCGACCAGGACCTGCCCGACCCGGCAGCGACCGTCAGCATCAGCCAGGCCACCTACGTGCTCGACAGCGCCGGCGGCAAGCCGGCCTGGACCCTGTTCCACGCGCAGCGCTGGGCCGGCGACTTCGGCTCCGACGGCAAGGCCGACACCCTGGACGAGCAGCGCAAGCCGCAGAGCACCGAGACCAAGGACGGCCACCTGCTGCTGGCGCTGCCGACCACCCGTTTCGCCGACGGCATCACCAGTACCGGCTTCGCGGTGTTCACCTTCGACCCGAACAAGAACGATCTCGGCGACTACAAGGGCTGGGTCTACCTGGGCACGGTCGCCGCCGGCGAGGACAACAGCGCCGCCTGCGACGACCAGGGCACCATGAAGTGCGCCACCAGCACCGGCACGCTGAGCTTCGTGCCGCCGACCAGCGGCAGCGTGCCGTCGCTGCGGGTGGCCCTGCAGGGCACGGCGGTGGAGGGGCCGGGCAAGGTCCGCACGCTGGGCCCCGCCGACGCCGTCACCTACACCTACGACCCCGCCAAGCAGCGCTACACCCCGCCGCTGGACCGCTGAACGGGCGGCGCGGGGAGGCGACGCGGCGCGTACGGCGGCGGTGGTTTCGGGCGTAGGACCTGGTTTAAGATGCGCCCCACGGGGCCTGATGATCAGGCGAGTCATTCGCGAGCGGCATGGGATGCTGCACTCGCCCGAAATGCCGGCGTGGATTGCCGGCGTGCGGTTCGCCATGCGCGACCGCCATCACCGCCCCTGCTCGGGGCCGCAGTGCACGTCACCGTCGTTCCGTCCGCAACCGCGCCCGCGGGGAGTCTTCGTGCTCCGCGTCAGGCGTCGCGTCCGCGTCGTGCGTCGCCCATGCCAGGGCGGACGCGGCGGCGGTGCGCGTCGGAATGTGCAGGTGGGTTCTTCCGGCTTCTTCACCGAATACAGGATGTTCTGGACATGTCGAACGACAACAAGCGCGCCGCTCCCGAAGTGCCACCCGATGCGGGCAGCGTGCTGTACCTGATCTACGGCTGGGACGGCGATGGCGCCGTGTCCTACGAGATCGACAACGGTGCCGTGGTGAATTTCTGGGGCGGCCGGCATTTCGAGCTGGACGGCAAGCAGTACTACACCGGTTTCAGCTATGCCACGCCGGGCCAGTACGGCATCGACGATGCGGAAACCTTTCCGAACCCGGGCGAGGGCGTCTCGCTCGGTGCCGCCACCTTCCAGCTGACCACCCCGGGCGGCGAGCGGCCGTGGATGGTGCTGCATGCGCAGCGCTACGTCGGCAGCTTCGGCGCGTATGCGCGTGCCGATGCGTTCGATACCACGCGCGCGCCGCAGCAGCATGCGCTGGGCGACGGCCGGCTGCTGCTGGCCTTGCCGACCACCCGCTTCGGCAACGGCATCACCGAGGCCGGCTTCGCGCTGTTCGTCTTCGATCCCAACCGGCACGACCTCGGCGATTACCGCAGCTGGGTCTACTGCGGCACGGTGGCGGCCGGCGAGGACAACGAGGCGGCCAGCGACCCGGACGGCGTGGTGCCGCACGTGTCCAGCACCGGCACCCTGGAATTCCAGGCGGTGCCCGGCCAGGGCATGCCGGCGCTGCGGGTGGCGCTGCACGGCACCGCGATCGCCGGTCCCGGCCGCGCGCGCCTGCTCGATGGCAGCGACGTCCTGCAGTACGCCTACGACCCGGACAGCGGCCAGTACCAGCCGACGCCCGACGCATGACCCCACGGCGCGCGGCGGCGCGCCGGTGGACGCAGCACCCGATGTTCCGCAGTACGCAATCGTTCTGTTGACCGCGCACTAACAAGCTCATGGACGAGCTCGGTTGACCCAGGCGGCCGCGATGGCCGTACCTCAACCTCAAGGAGTTACACGAGATGGCACGCGATACCACCAAGGCAGAGAATCTCGACATCATCGAGCGGGAAGCCAAGCAGCGGCAGATTCCGGTCGACGATTTCATGCGTTTCGCCTACATCGAAACCGGCGGCCGCTTCGACGAGCAGGCCAGCCGCGGTCCCAACAGCGCCAAGGGCCTGTTCCAGTTCACGCCCGGCGCCGCCAGCGCCTACGGCATCCGCGGTCGCGAGCTCGACGCGGTGGCCAACACCGATGCCGCCGCGCGCATGTACCAGGACAATCGCAACAGCCTGACCCGCCAGCACGAGCGCGACGGCCGCGCTTACCTGTCCGGCAAGGCGCAGCCCGACGGCCTGGACATGTACATGGCGCACCAGCAGGGCGCCGGCGGCTATCGCTCGATCCAGGCCGCGATCGCCACCGGCCACTTCGAGCTGAAGGGCACCCGCGCCAACATCCTCAACAACGTCCCGGGCGAAAAGGACGCGCAGGGCGCGCGCCAGTTCCAGGCCTACACCGGCACCTCGCTGGCCGACTTCAAGAAGCTGTCCGACCAGGACATGGCCAAGGCCTTCGTGAAGTACTGGGACGCCAAGTACGACCACATCGCGATCCCGGAAAAGGGCATCAAGCCGCTCGCCGAGGGCCAGAACGCGCCGGCGCCCGCGCGCACGCCGGCACCGGCCGGCGGCAAGCAGGGCGGCCACGACGGCATCGCGCTGACCGCCGCCTACGACCTGGGCGTCAAGCACGACGACGTGAAGTACGCGATCAACGTCAGCAGCAGCAAGTACTACCACCGCGGCGTGGACGGCAAGCACCTGTCGCAGGGCTACATCGACTGTTCCGGCTGGGTGACCGAGCTGCAGAACGCGACGATGAACGAGATCAACCGCAAGGCCGGCCGCGACGTGTTCACCCAGAAGGACATGCTGGTGCAGGGCATGTCCGGCTCCGGCGAAATCGTCAAGAAGGCCTTCGACAACTCCGGCGTGCTGCTGCAGGGCAAGGACGTGTTCAAGCCCGGCGCGCTGAAGGAAGGCATGGTCATCGGCGTGGATTCGGGCAAGACCGCGCACGAGCACTGGAAGGGCATCGACCACATCATGATGGTCGTGCGCGATCCCAAGAGCGGCGAACTGCTGGTCAGCCAGTCCACCGGCAGCAAGGGCGTCAACACCATGCCGCTGGACGACTACCTGGCCACGCACCAGAACGCCAAGCTGTTCGCCTCCGATCCGCTGGCCAAGGGCCGCGACCTGTTGCAGGACCGCCAGCAGACCCAGGCGCAGAGCCAGGGCACGCAGGAGCCGCGCACGGCGCTGAAGCCGGGCGAGCAGGGCGCCGACGTCAAGGCGATGCAGCAGCGCCTGATCGAACTGGGCGTCAAGGACGACCAGGGCAAGCTGCTCAGCGGCACCGGCTACTACGGCGAGCGCACCCAGCAGGTGGTCGCCAACCTGCAGCGCGAGAAGGGCCTGGCGCCGACCGGCATCGCCGACAAGGCCACCCTGGAGGCGATCGCCAAGCAGCCCGCGCCGGCCAAGGCCGACGCGGCGGCGCTGGCCGACAACCCGCTGTACAAGCAGGCCATGGACCACCTGCAGAAGCAGGGGCCCAACGGCGGCTTCAAGAGCGCCGACGAGATGCAGCGCGCCGCCGGCCAGGTCGCGTTCGAGGCCAAGGTCAGCGGCATGAACCGCATCGACGACCTGGTGCTCAGCGGCGACCGCCGCGGCCTGATCGCCGTGCAGCGCAATCCCGACAATCCGCACGACGTCAATCGTGCCTACGTGGACAGGCAGCAGGCCGCGGCGGTGCCGCTGGAGCGCAGCCAGCAACAACTGGCCGCCGAAACCCAGCGGCAGGCGCAAGAGCAGCAGCAGCCGGATCCGCAGCGCGAGAAGACCCAGACGCCGCGCTGATCGGTCTCGCGGCAACGGCCGCCGTCGCGCGTTGCGCGGCGGTGGTCGTGCGTGGAGATGCCGAGCGCTGCGCAAGACCGCCGTGCATGCGCCGGCGCGACATTGCCCAACGCCGGCCAAACACGATCACCTGCCATCGCGACGTGCGATGGACAGGGTGCACGACGATCGATTAGAACCTCGCCTTCCCGCTCGCGCAAACGACAAGGACGCAATCCGACCATGGCCATCGCCAAGGCGTTTCAACGCTCTTCCCTGCTGCTGTTGTGCGTGGCCGCCGCCGCGTGCAGTGCGCCGTCTTCCAGCCCCAGCCAGACGCAGGCACCGGCCGCTCCGGCGGCGGACACGGCGGCCGCCGCCTCCCCTGCCGCCGCGCACGATGCCGGTACCCAGGCCGATGCGGGCGCGGCCACGCCGGCTGCAGCGGCCGCGGCGCCCACCCCTTCCACCGCTTCAGGAGATTCCCCCGTGCTGCGACCGTCCTACGACACCTGCATCACCGCCGCCGGCGGCGCGACCCCGGCGATGCTGGACTGCATTTCCGACGAACACGCCTACCAGGACCAGCGCCTCAACACCGCCTACAAGGCGGCGATGGCCAAGCTCGGCGAGGCCGAGCAGCACGCGCTGCGCGAGCGGCAGCGCAAGTGGATCGCCGAGCGCGACGAGAAGTGCGTCGCCGATCCGGACGGCGGCCAGGCCGAGCGCGTGGATGCGGCCGAATGCCGGCTGGAAATGACCGCGCACCGCGCCGACGAACTCGAAGCGCACTGATTTCACCCCTGTATCGAACCCGACGCGCGGCGCTTTCCACGCCGCGCGTCCAGCCAAGGAGATAGCGATGAGCGACAAGGATTGGGAACTGGGCCAGACCTCCAAGCACTACGAGACCGGCGGCCGCGGCGCGTCGACCGTGTCCTCTGGCGTCGACGACCCGGGCGGCGTGTCCTACGGCTCGTACCAGATGACCTCGCAGACGACGACCCGTGAGGGCAAGGTCATCAACGGCGGCACCGTTGCCGCGTTCGTCAAGGACAGCAAGTACAGCGACGACTTCGCCGGCCTCAAGCCGGGTTCGGACGCGTTCAGCGCCAAGTGGAAGGAACTGGCCAAGACCGACCCCGGCTTCGGCCAGGAACAGCACGACTACATCAAGCGCACCCACTTCGACAAACTGGTCGACCGGCTCAAGGACAAGGGCATGGACCTGTCCGACCGCGGCCCGGCGGTGCAGGACGCGATGTGGAGCACCGCGGTCCAGTACGGCCCGGGCAGTGACAAGAAGCCGGGCGGGTCCGGCGTGTTCCTGCGCGCGATGGAAGAGAAGTTCGGCAAGCAGGCGGATCTGTCCAAGATTTCCGACAAGGAGATCGTCAGCGCGGTGCAGGACTACAAGGCCGAGCACGTCAAGGAGCTGTTCCCGCGCGTGCACAAGCAGAAGACCCTGGACTCGCTGGAGAACCGCGCCGAGAACGAGAAGGCCGACCTGCTCAAGCTGGCCGACCTCGGCAAGACCGTGGCCAAGCCCGGCGAGCAGCGCGACGGGCACACCGCGCCGAAGCCGCACGACGGCCAGCGCGAGCCGGCCGCGCACAACGGCGTGCTGGCGCGCAATGCGCAGGGCGAGGCGGTGAAGGGCCTGCAGGAGAAACTGGCCACGCTCGGCTACCTGGAGGCCAAGGATGCGATCGGCACCTATGGCCCGAAGACCGAAGCGGCGGTGGAGAAGTTCCAGCAGGACCAGCACCTGAAGGGCGTGGACGGCAAGGCCGGCCCGGAGACGCTGGGCGCGATCGACCGTAGCGTGCAGCGGCAGCAGGGCGTGGAGCAGATGCGGCGCGACAGTCCGCTGTTCGACCAGGCGGTCGCGCAGCTGGAAAAGCAGGGGCGCAACGGTGGCTACGGCGATCGCGAGTCCATGCAGCGTGCGGCCGGGCAGTTGGCGTTCGAGGCCAAGGTCAGCGGCATGTCGCGCATCGACGACCTGGTCGCCAGCACCGATGGCCGCGGCATGATCGCGGTGCAGCGCAATCCGGAGAATGCGCACGACGTGCATCGCGCCTATGTCGACCGCCAGCAGGCGGCGACCGTGCCGCTGGAGCAGAGCCAGCAGCAGCTGGCGGCCGAGACCCAGCGCCAGGCGCAGGAGCGGCAGGTGCAGGACCAACAGCGCACCCAGACCCAGGCGCAAGCCCCCGGGCGCTGACGCGCGCCGCGCAGGGCGGCCATCGGCACGGGCCGGTGGCCGTCCTGCATCCCGCGACCGCGCATCCAGTTGCAAACGCGTCGCGACAGGACAGTGGCGACGGCCATGGCCTATGCTGCGCACATGCCGCATGACCGCCGCTCCCGCCACCGCAGTCCGTCGCGCCCCTGGCGCCGGCATGGCGCGTTGCGCGCGGTCGGCCTGGCGCTCGCGCTCGTGATCGCGGCTGTCGCGCCCGCCGCAGAACCGACCACCTCGCCGGCGACCACGCCGGCGCAGGCGGGACTGGTCGACGTGCACACGCTGGCGCCGGACATCGCGATGGACATCCGCTACGCCGGCCACGACAACTTCACCGGGCGTCCGGTGCCGGGCTACGACGCGCCCAAGTGCTATCTGCTGGCGCCGGCCGCGCAGGCCTTGGCGCAGGTGCAACGCGACCTGCAGGCCAAGGGCTACCGCCTGCAGGTGTTCGACTGCTATCGGCCGCAGCGGTCGGTGCGCGCCTTCGTCGCCTGGGCGCGCGATCCGCAGGATCAGGTCGCCAAGGCGCGTTACTACCCCAAGCTGGAAAAAAGCGTGCTGCTCGGCGACTACATCGCCGAGCGCTCCGGCCACAGCCGTGGCGCCACCGTCGACCTGGGCCTGCTGGACTGCCGCCACGGCGCTTGCCGGGCAGTGGACATGGGCACCGGCTTCGACTTCTTCGACCCCAGCGCGCATACCGACACGCCCACCATCGACGCCAACCAGCGCGCGCATCGTCAGCAGCTCCTGAAGGCGATGGCCGCGCGCGGCTTCGTCAACTATCCGATGGAATGGTGGCACTACACCTTCCAGCCCGAGCCCAGCCCCGGCGTCGCCTTCGACGTGCCGGTGCGCTAGCGCCTCCTCGCCTTCGCTACGGACCATCCATGACCGGCACGCACCAGTTCGTCGACCTGCAATGCCCTTATTGCGGCGAGTGGATCGATGTCGCGCTGGATCCGTCGGTGGACGTGCAGCAGTACGTCGAGGACTGCCAGGTGTGCTGCAAGCCGATGCTGATGACGGTGCGCTGGGACGAGGACGGCGCGCCGGTGGTGAGCGCGATCGCCGAAAACGCCAGTTGATCCGGGCGCCGGCGCGGTGCCTCGTACGCCGATGCGCGACACCCTCTAGACTTGCGGCCTTGCCGACCGAGGACACCCGATGAACCTGCCGCTGCATTTCGGCCTGCTGGGCTCGCTGGAAGCCGGGCTGATCGCCTTGGCGGTCGGCTTCCTGGTGTATGCGCTGTGGCAATGGCTGGGCCGGCGGCTGGGCTGGTCCGAGGGCCAGCAACTGGGCGGCGCCTGCCTGATCGCGGTGGCGGTGTCGGCCGGGATCGACTGCTGGAACCTGTTCTACACCAGCATCGTGCGCCTGGAGTCGCCGCTGTACGCGCGCATCGCCCTGGCCAGCATCCACGATCCGGACGAACTGGGCTCGCGGGTGGTGCTGGAAGTGGCCGGCGCACTCTCCGGCGTGGCCCTGGCGTGGGTCGTATTCAGGGCGCGTTCAAGCGAAAGCGCCGACGACGGCGGTCACGAAACACGCTGAAACAGACATTTTCTTTCTGCAATCCAAACGTCTCGAATGGACGCCTTACTGCTTGCTGACGGAATCCTAACCAGTGCGGTAGCGCGCTGCGCGGACGCCGTGGTTAACGAAGCGTTTTGCGGCAAATTTCGACAGGGAATGGATTCAGTCTGAGACCGGCACGGTAGCGTCGTGTTCCGGAATCGACCGGACATGCCACACCGAGAGAGCCAAGGAGAATCCACCCATGAACATTCGCACCCGCACCCCGCTGATCGGTACCGTCGCCATTCTCGCCGCCGCGCTGGCCCTGCCGGCGTTCGCCCAGGACGCACAGGCCGATGCCGCCGCGCAGGCGCAGACGCAGTCGTCCACCAGCGCCACCGGCCAGAGCGGGCAGGCCGGCGCGGCCTCGGGCGGTGCCCAGACCTGGGCCGACGTGGACGCCGACAAGGACGGCGCCATCAGCAAGCAGGAGGCGCAGGTCAACGCCGGTCTCAGCCAGATCTTCGCGCAGGCCGACGCCAACCACGACGGCAAGCTGACGCCGGACGAATACAAGGCCTACGTCGCCAAGCAGCAGGGCGGCGCGGCGACCGGCAGCGACAGCAACGGCGGCCAGTAACGGGAGCGGTACCGGCACGGCGGTCGCGCGGCGATGAGGACGCGCGCCGCCTGGCCGGGACCGATCCTGGTGCACCACGGGCATCGTGTTGCACGCTGACGCTCCACCACGACGGCGGCCTTGGGCCGCCGTCGTGCGTTGTGCCTTCGGGCAGTGTCTGTCGTCTATTGGTCGGCGACCCGCTGCTATGCTTGGCGGATGACGCCGACACCTACCGCCTTGCGTTCCTCTCCCATCGCCCTGGTCGGTTTCGACGGCGACGACACCCTGTGGAAGAGCGAGGACTATTACCGCGACGCCGAGGCCGCGTTCGAAGCCATCCTCGGCCAGTACCTGGACCTGCAGGACGCCGGCACCCTGCAGCATCTGCTGGCGGTGGAGCGCCGCAACCTCGCGGTGTTCGGCTACGGCGCGAAGGGCATGACCCTGTCGATGATCGAGGCGGCGATCGAGTTGACCGACGCGCGCATTTCCGCGCACGACATCGGGCGCATCGTCGAGATCGGCCGGGCCACCCTGCAGCATCCGGTGGAGGTGATCGCCGGCGTGCGCGAGGCGGTGGCGGCGATCGCCGCCGAGTTCGAGATCGTGCTGATCACCAAGGGCGACCTGTTCCATCAGGAAGCCAAGATCGAACAATCCGGCCTGGGCGAGCTGTTCCCGCGCATTGAAATCGTGTCGGAGAAGGATCCCAAGACCTACGCCAAGGTGCTGTCCGAGTTCGGTATCGGTGCCGAGCGCTTCGTGATGATCGGCAACTCGCTGCGGTCGGACGTGGAGCCGGTGATCGCGCTCGGTGGCTGGGGCATCCACACGCCGTACACCACCACCTGGGCGCACGAGGCCGAGCACGGGCTGTCGGCCGACGAACCGCGCCTGCGCGAAGTGGCCGCGGCCGCGGACTGGCCGCAGGCGGTGGCCGATCTCAACCGGCATGCGGCGAGCCTGCAGCAGGGATGAGCGACTCCGCTGCCTGGCGGAGTTGGTGTGCCGGCCTGGTCGTGTCTCGTAGGAGCGGCTTCAGCCGCGACCAGGCCTTCCCGGTGCAGCCCGGTCGCGGCTGAAGCCGCTCCTTGTATCTGGACATGTCGCCCCTAAACAGGCGTCATGTCTTCCGACTGATCATCGGAGGAGGTGTGGGAGGTCCAGTCGCTCCTAAAGCTTCGAGCTTGCATCGTAGATCGGCTCCGCCCTCCACATGCTGGCCCTTGGGTGTCCGAACGGTATCCAGAGTCCGCCCCCCCGGGCGTGAACTCGCATCGACAAGGCAGGACCGGGCCCAGCGCCGATCATGACCCTGACACGATGGAGGAATCGCACATGTCTCCCGTCATCGGCATCGACGTCGCCAAACGCAGTTTCGATGTGGCCATCGAGCTGACCAATGGCAAGCACCGTACCAAGGCCAAGTTGTCCAACGATGCCAAGGGCTTCCAGGCCCTGCAGGCATGGCTGCAGACGCATGCCCAGTCCGATAGCTGGATCGCCATGGAGGCCACCGGCACCTACCACCAGGCGCTGGCCGAGTTCCTCCACGCACGAGGCTATCGGGTGTGCGTGCTCAACCCGGCACAGACGGCCGCGTACGCACGCAGCCAACTCAGCCGGGTCAAGACCGATCGCAGCGATGCCAAGCTGATCGCCAGCTATGCCCTGCGTCACCGCGAGCAGTTACGCCGTTGGTCCCCTGATCCGCCGGCGCTCAAGCAGCTTAAAGCGCTGGTGCGCCGGCGCCAGGATCTGCAACAGATGCTGCAGATGGAGCGCAACCGGCTGGACGTCGCTCCGGCCCAGGTGAAGGACTCGATCCAGGTCCATCTGGCCGATCTGCAACACCACATCGCCCAGATCGAGCAGGCCATCGATGACCATATCGACCAGGATCCGACCTTGCGTGGGCAGCGCGAGCTGCTGGTGAGCATCCAGGGCATTGCCGACACCAGCGCGGCCTTGATGCTGGCCGAGCTTGGCGATGTGAGGCGCTTCGCCGATGCCTCGGCGGTGACCGCCTTCGCGGGCCTGAATCCGTGCCTGCAGGAGTCGGGCGAGCGCAAAGGCCACGTCTGCATCTCGCGTACCGGCTCGTCCCGCCTGCGCGCGGGCCTGTTCATGCCGGCCCTGGTGGCCATGACCCACAACCCGATCATCCGGGCGCTGAAACAGCGGCTGAGCGAACGCGGCAAAGCCGGCAAGCAGATCGTGTGCGCCGCCATGCGCAAGCTCCTGCACCTGGCCTACGGCGTTCTCAAATCGGGCACGGCGTTCGATCCGAAAAGGGGCCTTGCCTGCTAGGGGGTAAGACGGTATCTACAAAAGCCCGCGATTGCGCCCCGTCGTGCTCTCTTGCTTGGTTCAAACGTTTTGTTGATCCCTGCGCTAGCCGGCCGCAGTCAGTAACACCATGTCCACGCGGTGCTGCCGACAACGGTCTGTCGGTGAGCAGGGGCGCGCTTGCGTCGATGCGCCGCGTGCGCGTGGCCGCGGTGGGCACCACACTGCCGGTCGCCGTGTCACCGAGGCCGCAGTGCGCAGCTGCCGGTTGACCTGCTCCGTCACGCGCGCTGACAGCGCCCGCCGCCTCCGGCAGAATCGGCGCATGCGCCTGCCTCCGTCTCCTGCCGGTCTGTTCCTGTGCGTCGCGCTGTGCATTGCCGGCCCGGCCATGGCGCAGAGCACGGCGGCGTCCGCGCGCGCTCCTGCCGCTGACACTACGGACGCCAAACCGGTGGAGGTGCCCGGCACCGAGGATGCCTGGATCGATCGGCAGTTGCTGGACATCGACCGCTACGCCGCGCGCTACCCCGACAGCTTCCTGGACGAGGTGGCGCGCTACGCGCAGATGCCGCGCGGCTATGCCGAGGTGCTGCTGCGCGATCGGCGCTGGCCGCCGCGCGATGTCTATGTCGCCGCGTTCCTCGCCAAGGCGGCGGGACGGCCCTACCGCGAGGTGGTGCGCGCACGCACGGCCGCCGGCGTCCCGGCCGGCTGGGCGACCGTGGCGAGCGACATGGACGCGCCGCCCGGTTCGCTGGCCTACCGCGCGCTGCGCCATGCCATCGTCGCCAGCTACGACCACTGGGACCGGCCGATCGTGCTGGACGCGCTGTTGCGCCGGCAACTGGGCGACCGCGCCGCACGCGACCGCGCCGCGGCGCAGCCGCAGGACGGGTCGACGCGCACGCAATAAGCGCGGTGCAGCACGACGACACAGAGCGGCCGCCTGCACGTGCGCCCATGTCGTTGCGCGAACGTCCCGTTGCCTGCACGGCATGCAGGCAACGTTATTCATCCACTTCAGCGCGCACGAGCCCCTCTCCCCCCGGGAGAGGGGTTGGGGTGAGGGTCGGGGCGCGCAGCGCCTCACGCAGTTTGGATGCACGAGGCTGCGCCCGGACCCTCATCCGCCCCTGCGGGGCACCTTCTCCCGGCGGGAGGAGGAGACAGCGGTGCCGGCCACTCCCGTGCTGCACCGGTACGCACCGCCCATTCATCCACACTGGCCGCGCGGCGGCCGCGGCGCGAGAATAGGCGTTCTGCCGGCCCTGCTGCCGGCGCCACCGCCGCTCCGGACCGCCCGATGACCAACGCCTTCGTTTCGCCCGACGCTATCCGCAGCCTGTTCGCGCAGGCCATGTCCGACATGTACCGCACCGAGGTGCCGCTGTACGGCACGCTGATGGAGCTGGTGGCGCAGGTCAATGCGCAGACCCTGGCCGCGGACCCGGCACTGGAGGCGCAGTTGCAGCGCAACGACGAACGCGCGCGCCTGGACCAGGAGCGGCACGGCGCGATCCGCGTCGGCACCGCCGAGGAACTGGCCACGCTGCGCCGCCTGTTCGCGGTGATGGGCATGGCGCCGGTCGGCTACTACGACCTGTCGGTGGCCGGCGTGCCGGTGCACTCCACCGCGTTCCGCCCGCTGGAGGCTGCGGCGCTGGCGCGCAATCCGTTCCGCGTGTTCACCTCGCTGCTGCGGCTGGAGCTGATCGAGGACCCGGCGCTGCGCGAACAGGCCGCGCAGATCCTCGCCAAGCGGCGCATCTTCACCGACGGCGCGCTCGCGCTGATCGCGCAATGCGAACGCGACGGCGGCCTGGCCGACGCCGACGCGCAGCGCTTCGTCGCCGAGGCGCTGGAGACCTTCCGCTGGCACAGCGACGCGACCGTGAGCCTGCCGACCTACCGCGCGCTGAGCGAGGCGCACAAGCTGATCGCCGACGTGGTCAGCTTCCACGGCCCGCACATCAACCACCTGACCCCGCGCACCCTGGACATCGACGCGGCGCAGGCGGAAATGCTGCGCCGGGGCATCGACGCCAAGGCGGTGATCGAAGGCCCGCCGCGTCGCGCCTGCCCGATCCTGCTGCGCCAGACCAGCTTCAAGGCGCTGGAGGAAACCGTGCGCTTCCCGGCGGGCGCGGACGGCGCCGAGGCCGGCACCCACACCGCGCGGTTCGGCGAGATCGAACAGCGCGGCCTGGCCCTGACGCCGAAGGGCCGCGCGCTGTACGACGCGTTGCTGGAACGTGCACGCGCCGCCGATGGCAGCGCCAGTGCCGACTACGCCACGCGCCTGCAGGCCGCGTTCGCCGATTTCCCCGACGACTACGCCACCCTGCGCCGCGAGGGCCTGGGTTATTTCCGCTACGCCCTGACCGATGCCGGTCGCGCCGCCGGCGCTGCGGCCCTGGCCGGCAAGCCGGCCGAAGCGCTGATCGCCGACGGCCTGGCCAGCGCCGACCCGATCGTCTATGAGGACTTCCTGCCGGTCAGCGCCGCCGGCATCTTCCAGTCCAACCTCGGCGGCGGCGAACAGCGCGCCTACGCCGCGCACGCCAACCGTGCCGCGTTCGAGCAGGCGCTGGGCGCGACGGTGCACGACGAGTTCGCGATCTACGCCGGTATCGAGCGCGATTCGCTGGAGGCGTTGGCGGGTTGAGGCGGGGATTGGGGAATGGGGATTGGGGAATCGCAACAGCGGTTTCCCATCGTCGTGTCGCCACACGCACACGACTGATGTGGCGGTGCGTTGTGAGTGGGCTGCAGTCCCGATGGTGTCCGAAGCCGAAGACAACAACGCTGCTCACACCACCGCGCGTCGCGGCTGAAGCCGCTCCTACCAGGGCGCGGTCGGCGCGACGGAGACGCTGTGGGAGGGACTTCAGTCCCGACTGCATCCGAAGGCGACCAAACAGCACATCGCCGCATCGCAGCCGAAGTTGCTCCTGCATGAGATGCATGCGCGGTAATGAACCGCGTGCTGTTGCCTAGCCACCGGCGCAGCAGCGCCAGCCTGCGCGATCTCGGCCGCGCAGCCGCATCGAACGCGACTTACCCCGCGTAACGCGCCTTCAGCATGGCATACGCCGAACGCAGCGCCAGTGCTTCGCCACCCGCCGGGCGGCCGGGGCGGTCGCTGTCGTTCCAGGCGTACACGTCCAGGTGCGCCCAGGCCTGCCGTGCCGGCACGAAGCGCTCCAGGTACAGGGCCGCGGTGACTGCGCCGGCCATGCGCGAGCCGGCGTTGGCCAGGTCGGCGACCGAACTGGTGAGGTAGCGCAGGTAGGGGCGCCACAGCGGCATGCGCCAGACCGGGTCGCGGGTGCGCTCGCCGGCGGCGATCCAGGCCTGCGCCAGCGTGTCGTCGTTGCTGAACAGCGCGGGCAGGTCCGGACCCAGGGCGATGCGCGCGGCGCCGGTCAACGTGGCGAAATCCAGGATCGCGTCGGGGCGCTGCTCGCTGGCGTAGGCCAGCGCATCGCACAGCACCAGGCGGCCTTCGGCGTCGGTGTTGTCGATCTCCACGCTGGTGCCCTGGCGGGTGGCGATCACCTCGCCGGGGCGGAACGCGTTCGGGCCGACCGCGTTCTCCACCGCCGGCAGCAGCACGGTCAGCCGCAGCGGCAGCCGCTGCGCCATCACCAGTCCGGCCAGCGCCAGTGCGTGCGCGGCGCCGCCCATGTCCTTCTTCATGTTGCGCATGCCGTCGGCCGGCTTCAGGTCCAGGCCGCCGGTGTCGAAACACACGCCCTTGCCGACCAGCGCCACGTGCGGGTGCGCCTCCTCGCCCCAGCGCAGCACCAGCAGGCGCGGCGCGCGGTGCGAGGCGCGGCCGACCGCGTGGATCGCCGGGAAGTTCTGCTCCAGCAGCGCGTCGCCGACGATGCTCTCGAACTGCGCGCCGTGGTCCTGCGCGATCGCGCGTGCGGCCTCTTCCAACTGCTCCGGCCCCATGTGCTCGGTCGGCGTGTTGACCCAGTCGCGCACGCGCAGGCTGGCGGCGATCAGGTCGCACACTTCGGCCTGCGGCGTGGCCAGCAACTGTGCCGGCAGCCGCGGCGGTTGCTTGTAGCGGGCGAAGCGGTAGCTGCCCAGGCCCCAGCCCAGGTGCAGCGCCGCCAGCGTGTCGGCGTCCAGCGGGCTGTCCACGCGCCAGGTGCTGCCGGCCGGCAGCGCGAACGGCGCATGCGCATAGGCATAGGCATCGCCGCGATCGCCGACGCCCAGCACCGCCGCGGCCACGCCGTCGGCGCCCGGCAGCAGCAGTACGCTGCCCGGCGCGGCCATGAACTGCTGGGTGTCCATCCACGCCACCCACGCCGGCGATTGCGCCGCGCGCCATTCGGCCAGCTGCTCGCGGTCGAGCACGTACAGCGGCAGCGCGTGGGTGGAGGTGTCGGTGAAGCCGGTCGGCAGGGACATCAGCGGATCCTTGGAAGAGGGAGAAGACCGGTGGGCGAGAGGGCGCGGATCAGGCGCGCGCCGCGTCGGCCGGCTGGGTCGCGTCCAGCCAGTCGGCCAGGCCGGTGAGGGTGTCGAAATGCAGGTCGGGTGGGGTCGGCGGATGCCAGGCCTGCGCCTCGCGGTTGATCCAGCAACCGCGCAGGCCAGCCTGCATCGCACCGACCACGTCGATCTCGATATGGTCGCCCACGTGCAGCACCTGTGCGCAGGGCAGGCTCAGGCGCGCGCAGGCGGCGCGGAAGATGCCCGGGTCCGGCTTGGCCGCGCCGTGTTCGCGGGCACTGAGCTGGAAGGCGAAATGGTGGTCCAGGCCGATCGTGGCCAGATCGGCGTTGCCGTTGCTCAGCGCCACCACCGGTACGCGCGCGGCGATGCGCTCCAGCGCGGCGATGCTGTCCGGGTAGCACTCCACCTGGTTGCGCGCGGCATGGAACACCGCATACGCAGGTTCCAGCAAGGCCTCATCGGCGTCGCTGTCCTGCAGCGCACGGCGCAGGGTCAGCCGGCGCAGTTCGCTGAGGTCGTGGTGCAGGTGCGGATGCGCGGCGAACACTTCTTCGCGCAGTTGCCGCATCGCCGCGACCGGGAAGCGCGCGGCGGTGGCCGGGCTGTGCTGCAGCAGCCAGTCGTGCAGCACCTGCTCGATGCGCGCGCCGATCGGCGCGAACGGCCACAGGGTGTCGTCCAGATCCAGCGTGATCGCGCGGACGGGGAAGGTGGGCATGGAAGTCACCGGCGCATTTTACGCCAAGCGCCGCCGCCGCCGCGGGCCGGGCCCGGTAGACAGCACTCGCGCGCTTCCGCCAATCCCCAATCCCGACTCCCCAATCCCGGCCTCACTCCAGCAAGCGCGCCCAACGCTGCATGCCTTCGACCCGCGCCAGCACCATCTTGATGCACACCAGCAGCGGCACCGCCAGCAGCAGGCCGATCATGCCCCACAGCCAGCCGAACAGCATCAGCGCCAGGATCAGCATCAGCGGCGAGATCGCCATGCGCCGGCCGAGCACGATCGGCGTTACCACCTGGCCTTCCAGCGTGTGCAGGGCCAGGTACAGGATCGCCGGCAGTGCCGCGCTCAGCGGTTCGCGGAAGGCGACGAAGCCCATCAGCAGCATCAGTACTGCGCCGATCAACGGCCCCACGTACGGCGCGAAGTTCAGCAGCGCCACCACCGTGCCCCACAGCAGCGCTTCCTGCGGCGGAATGCCCAGGAGGATCAAAATGCCGGCGAAGATCAGGCCGACCAGCGTATTGATCACGGTGATGGTCAGGACGTAGCGCGAGACCTCGCGTTCGATCGAGCGCAGGATCTCGGTAGTGAATTTCTGTTGCTGGCGGCTGGGCAGCAGCGCGATCGCATGGCGCTGCAGATTCTCGCCGAACACCATGAAGAAGAACGTCAGCAACACCACCGCCAGCGCCGAGGCGGCCACCCGCGGGGTCCGCACCAGCGCCTTGTACGGGTCGTCCATCTGCGTGCGGATCACCTGCACGCGGCGTCCGCTCTCGCCGCCGGCGGCGCGGGCGAAGTTCTCCGCGGCCTGGTTGGCCTGCTGCATCGGCTTGGTCAGGTCGCGCACCTGGGTGGCCAGATGGCGCAGCTGTGCCGGCGCCTGCTGCGCCCACTCGGCGGCGGGGCCGGCCAGTTGCACGGTCAGCGTCGTCGCTACCGCTATGCCCGACAGCAGCACCAGCAGCGCGGCCAGGAAGCGCGGCAGGTACAGCCGTTGCAGCATGCGCAGGATCGGGTTGCCGACCAGGGCGAAGAAGGCGGCGAGCAGGATCGGCAGGATCACGTCCTGCGCGGCCCACAGGGTGTAGCAGACCGCCAGGGTGGCCAGCACCACCAGCGAGACCGGTCCGCGCGGGCGCGGTGCGGGGGGGGGCGGCAGGGTGCCGTGCGGCGTGTCGTCGGCGACGGCCGCGGGATCGGGAACTGTGCTCATCGGACCTGCGATGCAGTGGCCGCGGCGCGCGCCGCAGTGCACGCGCCGAACGGCGTCGAAAAGGAAGCGAAGTGTAGGCCGGATCGTGGCCGGCGCGATATCAAGGCGGCGTGGCCGCCGCGTGCGCGCGGCGTGGCGGCCCAGGCCAGCCACGCGCGGATCCCAGGAACGTCAGTCCTGGCCCTGGCGCTCGGACAGGTCGGTCGCCGCTTCGGCCGCGGCGGGTTGCCCGGGGCGGGAGGCCATCGGCGGCCGCGGCGGCTGCGGGCGGGCAGCGGATGGGGGAACGGGTGCAACGGGTGCAACGGGGGGCGGGGCCTGGGTGGCGGCATCCACGGCCGCATCCTGTGCGGTGTCCGCCGCTTCCTCGGCATCGTCGGAGGCGCGCTCGGCGTCGTCGGACGCGCTCTTGGCGGTGGTGGCGTTGATCAGGCTGGAGACCGCGCTGAGCATCTGCAGCCAGCGCGCGCCGCCGAGCTTGCCGACCACGGCCGCCGGTTCGGCGCGACCGACCAGGAAGCCGGTGCCGAGGCCGACGATCACGATCCGCCACGGCGTCCAGCCTTCGCGCCAGACCTGCTGCAGGGTCGTCCAGTGCGTGCGCACTTGCTCCTGGCGTCCTTCCAGCACCGCTTCGGCGCGGGCGATGCGGTGCTGCAATTGCCGCAGGGTCATGGCGTGGCCTCGCGCTTGGCGACATCCTCGTCGCCGTCCTCGTCGTCGCCGCCGATGCCCAGCTTGGCCAACTGGCGGCGGGTGGCGTCGAGCTTGCTCATGTCGAAGTAGCGCAGCGCCTGCCAGGCGCCGAGCGCTGTGACCACCAGGCTGAAGGCCGCGGTCGCCGAGATCGACGCCAGCCACGACCAGCCCATGCGCTGCAGCAGGGCGATCATCGCGCCCATCAGCAGCATCCACGCCGACGCGCCGAACGCCACCGACACGGTCAGCCACACCAGCGCCCGCGCCAGGGCGGCGCGGGCCAGGGCCAGGTCCGCGGCCACCAGCTTGCGCAGCGCGCGGCCGGTATCCAGGGTGGCATTGAGTCCTTCGCGCCCGGCCGTGCCGAGCGCGCGGAAGGATTCCTCCAGCGACGGTGCGGCCGCGGCGTCCGCCGCGGCGCCGTCGGTGCGGGCCTGCTCCTCGCTCACGCGCGGCTTACTTGTCGCCGCCGCTGCGCGCCAGCTTGGCGATGATCCAGCCGGTGGCGAAGGCCACGCCAAACGAGGCCAGCGGACGCTCGCGGATCAGTTCGGCAGCGCTGTCGATCAGGTCGCGGCCTTTGTCCAGCAGCACGTCCACCTGCTCCTTCGCCGCCGCGCCGCCGAACTCGGCCGCCGCCAGCCCGGACAGCGCGCTGTCGGACAGTTCGGCCTTGACGTTGGCCTTGCCCAGCTTCAGTTCTTCGCCGGCGGCACCGGCAGCGCCCTTGATCGCATCGCCGGCGTAGCTGGCCGCGGACTTCAGGTGCGCGCCGGCTTCGCTCAGGTTGTCCTTGAGGTTCTCGGTATTGGTCGGGCTGGCATTCATGGGCATGTCTCCTCTGGGGTTTGGGGGCCTGCCGTCCGCCATCGCGGACGCTGCGCAGAACGGGGCGACACCAATACCATCGGCGGGGTGTACGGGGTGTTAGCTCGTCGCCGCACGCGGTGCGCCATAGTGTCGGCGCTCGCCGGCGAGCAGCCAAGCCCCGGAGGAACTGTCATGCACGCGTACGGCAACCGGAGCGGCCATGCCGGCGTGGTCGCCTACGACAGCGGCCCGGACTGGATCGTGCTGCGCTTCGCCGACGGCGCCACCTACCGCTACGACCGCCAGCATCCCGGCCTGCTGCACGTGATGGAGATGCAGCGCCTGGCCGCGGCCGGGCGCGGCCTCACCACCTATCTCAACCAGCACGTGCGCGACGACTACGCCGCGCGCCTGGCCTGAGCGGCTGGCTCACTGCATGACCAGGTCGGCCTGCGCGCCGCCGCGCACCACGCGCAGCACCAGTTGCGCCGGCTTGCGCGCGAAGTTGGCGCGGTAGCTGGCCAGGTCGGCGAACTCGCCGACCGAGGCGGCCACCACGATGTCGCCGCTGGCCAGGCCGTTGCGCGCCGCACGGCTGCCGCGCGCCACGTTGCCGATCAGCACGCCGGAGATGCCGGACTGGCGCAGCGATTCGGGCAGGTCGGCGAAGGTGGCGCCGCTCAGCCGCGGATCCAGCGACTCGCCGCTGATCGCGCGCGGCTGTTCCTTGAGCGTGGCCTTGAGCTGCAGCGGCTTGCCGTCGCGGCGCACGTCCAGGGTCACCGTGCTGCCCACCGGCTGCAGGCCCTCGTAGTTGTGCAGCGCCTCGGCGCTGTCCAGGCGCTCGCCGTTGGCGCCGGTGATCACGTCGCCCGGCTGCAGCCCGGCGGCCGCGGCCGCCGAGCCGGCCAGCACCCGCGTCACCAGCGCCCCGCGCGGCGCCGACAGGCCCAGGCCCTGCGCCATCTGCGTGGTCAGGTTCTGCGTCTCGATGCCGAAGGTGCCGCGGATCATCACCCCGTTGTTCTTGATCAACTGGTCGACCACCGCGCGCGCCAGGTTCGACGGGATCGCCAGGCCCAGGCCGATGTTGCCGGCCATGCTGCCCTGCGGGTTGAAGCTGGCGGTGTTGATGCCGACCAGTTCGCCGCGCAGGTCCACCAGCGCGCCGCCGGAGTTGCCCGGGTTGATCGAGGCGTCGGTCTGGATGAAGTTCTGGTAGCCCAGGCCGCGGATGCCGTTGCGGCCCATCGCCGAGACGATGCCGGAGGTGACGGTTTGGGTGAAGCCGAACGGGTTGCCGATGGCCGCGACGAAATCGCCCACCCGCAGCTTGTCGCTGTCGCCCAGGCGGATCTCGGTGAGGTTGTCGGCCTTGATCCGGATCAGCGCGATGTCGGTGTCCGCGTCCGAGCCCATGAACTCGGCCTTGAAGCTGCGCCCGTCGGCCAGGGTCACCTGCACGTCGTCGGCGTTCTCCACCACGTGGTGGTTGGTCAGCACGTAGCCGTTCTTCGCGTCGATGATCACGCCCGAACCCAGCGATTCGTTGATGCGCTCCTGCGGGATGTCCGGGAACAGGCGGCGCAGGATCGGGTCGTTGAAGAACGGATTGCGCACCCGCACCACCTGCTTGGTGTTGATGCTCACCACCGCCGGCATCACCTTCTGCAGCATCGGCGCCAGCGATGGCAGCGGCTCGCCGGCCACCGTGGAGGGCAGGCGCGCGGCCCCGGACAGCGGCGGCGCCGCGACCGGCGCGGCCTCGGCGCGGTTGTCCAGTTGCGCATTGAGCGCGGTGGCGGCGAAACCGCCGAAGGCAGCGGCGGCGGTCAGGGTCAGCAGCGTGGGCAGCGGTCGCATGGGGTCGGTTTCCGGGGAGCGCGGGAGACGTGGGGCAGATGGGCGCGCGTGCGCGTAAATCAAGATGAACGCGCGGCGTTTAACCGCCAGTGAAAGCGTTCCGACGCCACCTGCGCAAGGCCGCCAAGGCGCCCCGCGTGCACAGCCGCTCGACGGCGTGTGATCGGCGCGCGACGACGTTGACAGTCGGCCTGCCCGGCGTTAGCGTTCACGCTTGCATTAGCCACTACATGTAGCGGTATCGATTCGGTACGGCACTAGAACTAGGGCTTTCTTCACCAGGACTTCACATCCAGGGGCACGCTCGGCGGTGCATGACGGGACGGTGACAGGGGACGTCGCGAATTCGGGGAATTTCGGTCGGTCGAGGGCTGGCGCCGCGTGCGCTGCCGCGACCGTCGCTGCCGTGCAGCGCAAGTGCGATAGAGACAAGACACACGGCGGATGACCACCCATCCGCCCCATCGGGACAGGTTCGAGGAGAACACAGCAGAATGAGTACGGTGCGCCTGGAAGTCGTCCAGACCGGATCCAAGCACGACCCCATCCCGATGCAGCCGGCGTCGCAGGACATCTGGGACAAGAAGTATCGGCTCAAGACCAAGCAGGGCGAGCCGCTGGATGCCGACATCGACGGCACCTACCTGCGCGTGGCCCGTGCGCTGGCCGACGCCGAGGTCGGCGAGGAGCAGCGCGCCTACTGGTTCGAGCGCTTCGCCTGGGCGCTGCGCCGCGGCGCGATCCCGGCCGGGCGCATCACCTCCAATGCCGGCGCGCAGGAACACAAGCCGGCCACCAGCACGATCAACTGCACCGTGTCCGGCACCATCACCGACTCGATGGACGGCATCCTGGAAAAGGTCCACGAGGCCGGGCTGACCCTCAAGGCCGGCTGCGGCATCGGCTACGAGTTCAGCACGCTGCGCCCGCGCGGCGCGTTCGTGGCCGGCGCCGGCGCCTACACCTCCGGGCCGATGTCGTTCATGGATATCTTCGACAAGATGTGCTTCACCGTGTCCTCGGCCGGCGGCCGCCGCGGCGCGCAGATGGGCACCTTCGACGTGTCCCACCCGGACGTGAAGGACTTCATCCGCGCCAAGCGCGAGGACGGGCGCCTGCGCCAGTTCAACCTGTCGCTGCTGATCACCGACGGCTTCATGCAGGCGGTGGAGCAGGACGCCGACTGGCCGTTGGTATTCCCGGTCAACCGCAAGGAAGAGGCCGACGTCGACCTGGCCGACGCCAGTGCCGTGGTGTGGCGCGACTGGCCCACGCACAAGGACTACATCGTGCGCGACGACGGCCTGGTCGCGTGCAAGGTGTACGGGCACATCCGCGCCCGCCACCTGTGGGACATGATCATGGTCTCCACCTACGACTACGCCGAGCCGGGTTTCATCCTGATCGACCGCGTCAACGAAATGAACAACAACTGGTGGTGCGAGAACATCCGCGCGACCAACCCGTGCGTGACCGCCGATACCTGGGTGCAGACTGCCGAGGGGCCGCGTCAGGTCGCCGATCTGCTGGGAACGCCGTTCCTGGCGCGGGTCGATGGCGGCGACCATGCCACCGGGGCGGAGGGTTTCTTCAAGACCGCGCACAAGCAGGTGGTCCGACTGCAGACGCAGGAAGGTTACGCGCTGCGCCTGACCGCGGACCACCGCGTGCGGCGCGTGGTGCGCCAGACCCGTTGGTCGCTGGACACCCAATGGTGCCAGGCGGACCAACTGGTCGCAGGCGACCGCGTGCTGCTCAACAATCACCGTGCCGGTGCCGAGTGGGGCGGCGCGCGCAGCTACGAGGAAGGGTTCCTCCTCGGCATGCTGGTGGGCGACGGCACGCTCAAGCAGGACGCCGCCGTGCTGTCTGTCTGGTCGCAGGCCGCCGCCGTCAATGCCGGGCCGCAGGCGCCGGTGGCGCTGATGGACGAAGCCCTGCGCTGCGCGCGCAGCCTGCCGCACCGTGCCGACTTCGCCGGCTGGAGCGAGGTGCGCGACCGTGGCGAGTACCGCCTGAAGTCGGCCGCATTACGCGATCTGGCCCTGGAGCTGGGCCTGCGTCCGGGCGACAAGGCGATCACCCCGGCCGTCGAGAAGACCTCCAGCGATTTCCATCGCGGCTTCCTGCGTGGCCTGTTCGACACCGATGGCTCGGTGCAGGGCAGCCAGGAGAAGGGCGTCAGCGTGCGCCTGGCACAGTCCGACCTGGCGCGGCTGGAGGCAGCGCAGCGCATGCTGTTGCGGCTGGGCATCGCCTCGCAGATCTACCGCGACCGGCGTCCCGCCGGCACCGCGTTGCTCCCCGACGGGCATGGCGGCACGCGCGCCTACGCCACCAAGGCGCAGCACGAACTGGTCGTCAGCGGCGACAACCTCGATGCCTTCGCCCAGCGGGTGGGCTTTGCCGACACCGCCAAGGCCAACCGCCTCAAGGCGCTGCTGTCCGGCTACCGGCGCCAGTTGAACCGCGAGCGCTTCGTGGCGACCGTGCAGTCGGTGGCCGCCGATGGCATCGAAGACGTCTACGACGTGCAGGTCCCTGGCATCAACACCTTCGACGGCAACGGCCTGCACGCCCACAATTGCGGCGAGCAACCATTGCCGCCCTACGGCGCCTGCCTGCTCGGCTCGATCAACCTCACCACCTTCGTGCGCGAGCCGTTCACCGAGCGCGCCCGCTTCGACTGGGAGGAATACAAGGAAGTGGTGCGGGTGTTCACCCGCATGCTCGACAACGTGGTCGAGGTCAACGGCCTGCCGCTGCAGCAGCAGCGCGACGAGATCATGCGCAAGCGCCGCCACGGCATGGGTTTCCTCGGCCTGGGCTCGACCATGACCATGCTGCGGATGAAGTACGGCAGCGCCGAGTCCTGCGAGTTCACCGAGTCCATCGCCCGCGAGATGGCCGTGGCCGGCTGGGAGACCGCACTGTCGCTGGCCAAGGAAAAGGGCCCGGCGCCGATCATGCAGGAGACCTTCGAGGTCACCGCGGCGATGCTGCGGCAGCGCCCGGAGATGGCCCGCGACGGCTGGCGCGTCGGTGAGCGCATCGAGGGCCGGCTGCTGCACGCCAGGTACAGCCGCTACATGCAGCGCATCGCCGAAGTGGCGCCGGCGCTGGTCGAGGAACTGGCCGAAGTGGGCGCGCGCTTCACCCACCACAGCTCCATCGCCCCCACCGGCACCATCTCGCTGAGCCTGGCCAACAACGCCTCCAACGGCATCGAGCCGAGCTTCGCCCACCACTACAGCCGCAACGTGATCCGCGAGGGCAAGAAGAGCAAGGAGAAGGTGGACGTGTTCTCCTTCGAGCTGCTGGCCTATCGCCACTTGGTCAACGCCAAGGCGATGCCGTTCGCCGAGGACGCCGCCGCGCGCCTGCCGGACTACTTCATCGCCGCCGACGACATCCACCCCAAGGAACACGTGGACGTGCAGGCCGCCGCGCAGAAGTGGGTGGACAGCTCCATCTCCAAGACCGCCAACGTCCCCACCGACTATCCCTACGAGCAGTTCAAGGACATCTACCGCTACGCCCACCAGCAGGGGCTGAAGGGCTGCACCACGTTCCGCTTCAACCCGGCCGCCTTCCAGGGCGTGCTGGTCAAGGAGGCGGACCTGGAGAACACCACCTACCGCTTCGAACTGGAAGACGGCAGCGTGGTCGAGGTCAAGGGCAACGAACAGATCGAATACGACGGCGAGATGCATACCGCCGCCAATCTGTTCGATGCGCTGAAAGAAGGGTATTACGGCAAGTTCTGACGCCGTCCCGTCTCCCCTTTCGCGCCGGCGGAGGGGAGGGCGGCGGTGGGAGCCCCGGAAGTGCGGCGCGCCGCGCTTCCCCAACGCTTCCCCACCGTCCGCCGAATGTCGCCGTTTCCGGCTCCCCGCTTCGCTGCAATCGGTATAGCATCGCCCGCGTTACATAAACACTGACACCCTGAGGAGGGTTTTATGAGCAATGGGAATGGCGTCACGGCGACGCTGACGCAGGTCGCCGAGAACGTGAAAGAAACCGCCACCAACGTGGGCGAGACCATCGCGGCCACCGCCAGCGAGGCCGTCGCCAGCGTCAAGCAGACCGCCGAGAACGTGCAGAAGCGCGTGCAGGACCAGGTCGCCAAGACCCGCAAGGCGGTGAAGAAGGCCGAGAAGGCCGTGGCCAAGCGCGCCGAGAAGGCCGGCAAGGCGGTCAAGAAGACCGTCGCCAGCGCGCGCCAGAAGCTGGAAGCGGCCAAGGCCAGCGCCCAGGCCGAAGCGGCCGCGCTGACCAAGGGCGGCAAGAAGACCGCCAAGAAGGCGCCGGCGAAGAAGGCCGCTGCCAAGAAGGCCGTTGCGAAGAAGGCCGTCGCCAAGAAGGCCCCGGCCAAGAAAGTGACCGCCAAGAAGGCCGCGCCGAAGAAGGCGGTCAAGAAGGTCGCCGCCAAGAAGGCCGTGACCAAGAAGTCGGTGGTCGCCAAGAAGAGCGCGGTGAAGAAGAGCGTGGGCGCCCGCAAGGCCGTCGCCAAGAAGGCCGTGGGCAAGGCCGCCAAGGCGGTCAAGAAGAGCACCGCCAAGGTCGCCAAGAAGAGCGCCGCGGTGAAGAAGACCGCCGTGCGCAAGGCCGCCGGCAAGAAGGCCGCGGCTACCCGCGCCAAGAAGTAAGCCGTCCCGTCGCACCCTCTCTCCCGTGCGCGGGAGAGAGGCCGGGCCCACGCCCGTCCCGCTCCGCATTCCAGGAACGCACGCCTCATGGCCATCAAGATCGACCAGAAAATCAAGGGCTACGCCGTCGTCACCCCCGAGGACAAGGCGCGCGACGCCGCCGCCGCGGTGCCCGCCTCGTCGATCGACCGTGCCACCGCCGAGGCCGAAGCGCCTGCCGACAACATCATCCACATGCACGAGCGCATCGAGCGCCCGGACGTGCTGATCGGCAGCACCTACAAGATCAAATCGCCGTTGGTGGAACACGCCATGTACGTGACCCTCAACGACATCGTGCTCAACGCCGGCACCGAGCACGAACTGCGCCGCCCGTTCGAAATCTTCGTCAACTCCAAGTCCATGGAGCATTTCCAGTGGATCGTGGCGCTGACCCGCATCATGTCCGCCGTGTTCCGCAAGGGCGGCGACGTCACCTTCCTGGTCGACGAGATGAAGGCCGTGTTCGACCCCAAGGGCGGCTATTTCAAGGCCGGCGGCGTGTACATGCCGTCGCTGGTCGCCGAGCTGGGCAGCATCGTCGAAGAGCACATGAAGTCGATCGGCCTGCTGCACGACCCGGAAATGAGCGACCACCAGCGCGCGCTGATCGCCGAGAAGCGCAAGCAGTACGAAGAACGCTCAAAAAAAAACAGTGAAGTAGGCAAGGCGGTTTCTTCTCCTGCGGGAGAAGGTGCCCGCAGGGCGGATGAGGGTGCGGTGTCCGCCGACTCCACCGCCGACCACGAAGAGGACATCGCCGTCACCGGCGACGGTGCGAGTTTCCCGCCGTCGGCCACGATGTGCCACAAGTGCAATACCAAGGCGCTGGTCATTATGGACGGGTGCGCGACTTGTTTGAATTGTGGTTATTCGAAGTGCGGGTGAAGGGCTGGGTTTGTGGGATGGTGGGGCCTGTATGTAAAAGCACCTGTAAGACGACAACTCAGCACACATAAGGCGCTAGCTAAAACTTTCAATTGGTGCTCCACCCTCGCGGATGAACCCTTTCCGGCCCGCTGAGCTATCAGCTTTTGCGCCAAGGCCGTAGGGAACTGGTGCTTTATGAGCCCTGATCGATAGTCCGCTGCAGGTCGCCGGCACCCAAGTCATTGTTTTATTGGGAGCGCTAGGGGATGTGCAAGCTCAAGGTAAACAGGTATCGATAGAAATGGATTTTTGTTGCACAGCTACATCAGAACTCTGCGGGCTCTTGCTTTGTGTGTTCCACCATGCTAAACATGTGACGCCCGCCTAATTTTAGAAGGTGGGGGTGCAGTTAGCACGCCAGAGGCGTGTCCGCAGCATGCTGCGGACGCCCACCGGAGTGAGGATGCGATGAGGTTGGACAATAGTTCGACTGTGATCGTGACCATAAGTTCCTCCGTAACTTGGCAATACAATGATCTTGTATTTTTGCGGTCAAGTCCGGTAATCGACTGGATGGGTAGGGCACTCTTAGATGGGGCCTGTGCAATAAAAATCAGGGGGGGCAAAGGTCGCCGCAGCCTGCCCCGCCCTGTAGATTCATAGCAGGATTAATTATGAGAAAGGAATCTCCTAAGTCTGCGCTAGAAGCTGCCCAGATCGTCCGCAAGTATGTGCACTTCGACGTTCCTCTTTCAAAGGTCGCATGCGCAAAATTAGTTGCTGATCCTGTCGCTGTGAGTCGACATGCTTTCTATCCATTTCTTCGTCATGACATTATTAGAAAGAAATTAAAGCGTGGCGGATCTGGAAAAGTAGTAAAAAGCTCAAAGATTCGTGAAATTAGGTATGCAGCGCATGCTGACGCAGCTATATATAGCTACTACAATTTTCTCTTGATGGAAAACTACGAGAGGTGCCTTAAAGCCTCACACCTATCGGAGAATGTTACCGCATTTCGTTCTCTATCTAAGTCTAATGTTGATTTTGCAAAAGAAGTTTTCGATTGGATAAGTAGTCACCGGCCTTGTATTGCATTGGGATTTGATGTTCGTGACTTTTTTGGCACTTTAGATCATTTGCTTCTCAAGAGGTCGTGGTGTTCGATACTAGGAACACCTTCATTGCCTCAAGATCACTTTGCGGTTTTTAAATCATTAACGAAGCACGCTTCGGTTGAGCTAATTGCGGCTAGAAAAGCGCTAGGCATAACCCGTAGTCGTTTGGATAAAATAAGTCGACTCTGTGATTCGTCGCATTTTCGCAGCATTATTCGCGGCAATAATCTTGTTTTTGTTAATAATTCCGCGTGCGGAATCCCTCAGGGCTCGCCTATTAGTGCTGCGCTTTCAAATATTTACATGTTTGAATTTGATAAAAAAATAAATGCTGTCGTTGAGTCGCTGGGCGGAGTGTATCGCCGCTATTGCGACGACATTTTGGTTGTGATGCCTGATGTGGAAAATATAGAGCGGCAGGTCTCCCAGCTAATAGAATCAAGTTTGAAGGACTTAAATCTATCAATCCAGGAATCAAAAAACCTGATTTGTCGCTTTGACTCAGAGGGGTGTGATGTTCCTTTGCAGTATCTTGGTCTGGTTTACGACGGAAGGCGTATTTTTCTAAGGTCCTCAGGTGTTGCAAGGTTCTACATTAAAATGCGGAGGGGGGTGAATCAGTTTAAGTGCGCTAAACGTATGGATGGTGGTACAGCCTTGTTGGTGCAAAGGCGTCGCAAGTTGATTAATCGTTATACCGAGCATACTCCTTCTCGGGGAAGGAGCTACTTCAAATATGTGAAGATGGCCGCCAAGAAGACAAATTCGGCCGCCATCAGAAGTCAGCTGAAATCAAGTAGGAAGCGACTCAAGGCACTCATTGAAAAGTAAGTGGCGCTAGTGATGCTGGTGTCAGAATAGAAACATCGAATGTCGGCCTCAGTTCCTGACAGGGGGCATATATGGATCAGCGCCGCTGCCATACGTGCACTGGGATAGGGCGCCAAGATGGACTATCACACCCTCACTCTTGACGCCGTCCAAGCCCTGTACGGCCAACCCGCCGAGCGCGCCGTACGCAAGCAACTCGACCACCTGAACGCCGACTACCAAGCGTTCGTGCAAGCATCGCCGTTCGTGGTGCTGGCTTCTGCCGGTGCCGAGGGACTGGACTGTTCGCCGCGCGGCGATGCGCCGGGATTCGTGCAGGTGCTGGATGCGCGCACGCTGGCGCTGCCGGATCGGCCGGGCAACAACCGCGTCGATACGCTCCGCAATCTACTGCAGGATCCGCGGCTGTCGCTGTTGTTCCTGATTCCTGGCATCGGCGAAACCTTGCGCGTGAACGGCCGTGCCGAGATCCGCGTCGATCCTGATCTGCTGGCGCGGTTCGCGGTCGGCGAGCGCTTGCCGCGCAGCGTGATCGTGGTGCATATCGACGCGGCGTACTTCCATTGCGCCAAGGCGATCGTGCGCTCGCAGCTGTGGGATCCGACGCGGCACTTGCCGCGCGATCGCCTGCCCAGCCCCGGCACCATGCACGCGCATCTGGCCGACGGCGCGTTCGACGGCGAGGCCTACGACCGGGAATTGCCGCAGCGCACCCGGGACGCGCTGTACTAGCTTGACGGGATTGGTATGCGCGCAGCACCGCGCGCATCACGCCGCGCCGGGTTGAACTGCGCGCCGTCGCGTGACGCCGCCACCGATGTCCCTGGTCATGCCACCCTGCTACGGTGCGCCCCTGGTGGGAAGCGGCGGCGACGCCGTTCCGGCGCGCAGCGAACGACAGGGGAGTGTGGATGCGGGAACGTGGGGAACCCTCAGGCGGTTGGGGCGAGTTGCTGCTGGTGATGGCAGTGGCATTCGGGTTGCCGATCTATTGGAGTGCGCTGGCGGTGTTGGCGCCGGTGGTGGAGCCGTCGTTTTCCGACGCGAACCTGTGGGGCATGGTGTTCTACGAGCTGCTGGTGCTGGCGTTGTTGCTGCCGACGCTGTGGTTCCGCGGCTGGACGCCGCAGGCGCTGGGGCTGCAGTGGCAGGCGCGCGACATCGGCGTTGGCCTGGCGCTGTTGGCCGCCTGTCTGGTGGCGACCTATCCGTTGAATCTGTTGAACGACAGCGTGGCGGCCGAGGTGAATCCGTCGATGGACGCGTTGGTGGCCGGGCCGCTGTCGGCGGGCGTGGTGGTGCTGGTCTCGCTGCTCAATCCGATCTTCGAGGAGGTGTTCGTCTGCGCCTATGTGATCCGCGCGCTGGAACGGCGGCATAGCCCGGCGTTCGCGGTGAACGTGAGCGTGGCGATCCGTGCGTCGTACCACCTGTACCAAGGGCCGGTCGGCGCCATCGGCATCGTGGTGGTCGGGCTGATCCTGGGTTGGTGGGTGGCGCGCACCGGGCGGCTGTGGCCGGCGATCGTGGCGCATGCCGCGCTGGATTTGCTGGGATTGATGGTCTACGTCTGATGCGCTGGGCGCGCGCGCCGGCAGGCGGGCGTGCGCCTGCTGATCGCAGCGTCGGCGTGCGAGAGGCAGGCCGCCCATTCCATCGACGACATGCCGCCGGCCACCATGCCTGACCACTCCGGCGACGGTGGCCGTTCGTTAGCTGAATTCGCGGCGGCAGCCTCACTGGCGTGGTCGCTGGCGTAGACAGTTACATTCCTGAACAAGTCGGCGCTTTCGCCGCTGTACGCCACGGCTTACAGTCGAACGACAAGGACGTGTCGCCCGCTGGACAAACGGGGGAAGGTCCGGGGTTCCCCGCTGCCCGATCGCGTCGTCACGGCGCGCGCCGCGCGGGTCGCAACGCTTTCAGGGGAGAAGCGGGATGGCGTCGACCGAGGATCTGCCAGAACCTCATCCGTTGTTCGAGCTGCTGTCGGGCGAGATCAGCGACCGCGAACTGCGCCGCTGCCTGCGTGTGGTGCGCCTGCACCTGGGCATGGACGTGGCGTTCCTGTCGCGCTTCCGGGAAACCGACCGCGTGCTGGATCACGTGGACGGGCCGCCCGATGGGCCGATCCACGAGGGCCAGATTCTGCCGTTCGCCGATGGCTACTGCATGCGCGTGGTGCAGGGCGAGTTGCCGCAACTCATTCCGGATACCTCGTTGGTGCCGGCGGCGCAGTGCATTCCGGCGACGTGGCAGATTCCGATCGGCTCGCACATGAGCGTGCCGATCCAGGTGGGCGGGCGGATCTACGGCACGTTGTGTTGCTTCAGCTTCCTGCCGCGGCACGACCTGGGCGAGCGCGACATCGGCATGCTGCGTGCGTTCGCCGAGATCTTCGCGCTGCGCCTGCACGAGGTGGAGGCGCACAAGCTGGAACGGCAGGCGATGATCGACGAGATCGACGGCGCGCTGGCGGCGGGCGCGCCGCGCATCGTGTTCCAGCCGGTGTTCGCGCTGCAGGGGCTGCGCCTGCATGGGTTCGAGTGCCTGTCGCGTTTCGACGTCGCGCCGCAGCGTGGGCCTGCGCAGTGGTTCCAGCAGGCCGAGCTGGCCGGCGTCGGCATTCGTCTGGAATTGCACGTGCTGGCCAAGGCGCTGGCGTATCTGCGGCGCTTCCCGCCGCAGTACCGGCTCAGCGTGAACATGTCGCCGGAGCTGATGATGTCCGCGTCCCTGGCGGGCCTGCTCGGCGACGACACCGAGGTGACGCGCCTGACCCTGGAGATCACCGAGCACGCCATCGTGCGCAACTACCAGGCCCTGGCGCAGGCACTGGCGCCGCTGCGCGAGCGCGGCGCGCAGGTGGCGGTGGACGATGCCGGCGCCGGCTACGCCAGCATGCGCCACATCCTGCAGCTGCAGCCGGACGTCATCAAGCTCGACATGAGCATCACCCAGTGCATCCATTCCGACCGTAGCCGCCGCGCGCTGGCCAAGGGGCTGACCAACTTCGCCCACGAGATCGGCACGCGGGTGGTGGCCGAAGGTGTGGAGACGGCGCAGGAACTGGACGCGCTGCGCGAGCTGCAGGTCGACCTGGTGCAGGGGTATTTCCTGTCACGGCCGCTATCGGAGGATGCGGCGCTGGACCTGGCGCTGTCCGACGCCGGCTGAGCCGCGGCGCGTCGTTGCGGGCGTGGCGCGATCGATGGGCAGCCTGGCCGATGCAGGCCTGCGGCCCATGCACGCGGCGTCCTCTACCACGGCACCACGCGGCCCAGGTAATCCAGGTAGTGCAGGCCGCCGCGGCCGTGGGCGGCATCGATGGTGTCGAGCAGGGGCGGGATGCTGTCGTCGATGGACAGGCGCGCCTGCGGCCCGCCCATGTCGGTGCGTACCCAGCCGGGTGCCATCAGCAGCAAGGTGTGCGCACTGTCGCGGTGGCGTGCGGCGTAGCTGCGCATCAGCATGTTCAGCGCCGCCTTGCTGCTGCGGTAGATCTCGTACTGGCCATTGCTGTTGTTGGCGATGCTGCCCTGCCCGGACGACATCACGCCGATGCTGCCGGTGTCGCGCACCAGGTCGCGCAAGGTTTCGATGGCGCGCATCGGGCTCAGCGCGTTGGTGACCATGACCCGGACGAACTCGTCGGTGGCGACATCGGCGACGGTCTCGCGATCGTCGTTCTTGACGCCGGCGTTGACGAACAGCAGGTCCAGGATCTCGCCGGCCAGGCGCGCACGCAGCGCGGCCAGCTGCGCCGGGACGGTGATGTCGACGCATTCGATGCGCAGCGTTTGCGGATATTCGGCGGCGAGGCGGTGCAGCGCACTAGGCGTGCCGGCGCGCTCGGTGGCGATGACGCGCCAGCCGCGTCTCAGGTAGCCTTCGGCCATCGCCAGGCCCAGGCCGCGCGAGGCGCCGATCAGCAGGACGGTGGTGTGTGCAGGGGTGTGGGTCATGGTGGTCTCCTCGAGGCCGGCGCGGCCTCGGCACGCGAGGCCCACCAGCGGTCTGCGCACTCTAGGCGCGCATGCCGCCAGGCGGAACGCGCGCCGGATGCATTGAGGCCTTGCATGGGACGCCTGTGTCCGTTCGCCACTGTCGGGAAGCGCGTATGCCGGAACCGGATCTGAATCTGTTGATCGCCCTCGACGCCTTGCTGGCGGAAGCCAGCGTGGCCGGCGCCGCGCGGCGGCTGGGGCTGAGCGCGTCGGCAATGAGCCGGACATTGACCCGGCTGCGCGAAGCGACCGGCGATGCGCTGCTGGTGCGGGCGGGCGGCACGATGGTGGCGACACCGCACGCTCTGCAGCTGCGCGAGCGCGCCCGCGACGCGGTGGAGGCCGCCCGCGCCGTGCTGCGCCCGGCGCCGGCCGATCTGGATCCGGCGACGTTGCAGCGCACCTTCACCGTGCGCGCCAACGACGCCTTCGTGGAGGCGTTCGCGGCCATCCTGGTCGCCGCGGTGGCGGCGTCGGCGCCGCAGGTCCGCCTGCAGTTCGTCGCCAAGGCGCAGAAGAGCGCGGGGCCGCTGCGCGATGGCCTGGCCGATCTGGAAATCGGGGTGCTGGGCGCGATGGGGCCGGAGGTACGCGTGCAGGGCCTGTTTCGCGATCGCTTCGTGGGCGCGGTGCGTAGCGGCCATCCGCTGGCGCGCGACAAGGAGGTGAGTGCGCAGCGCTATGTGGCGTTCGGCCACGTCGTGGCCTCGCGGCGCGGACGGGCGCACGGGCCGGTGGACGCGGCGCTGCAGCAGCTGGGCCTGGTCCGCCATGTCGCGACCGTGGTGCCGAGTTTTTCCGCGGCGCTGGCGGTGGCGCGCGGCTCGGACTTGATCGCATTGGTGCCGGCCTCGTTCATGGCGGCGCAGCCCGACATGCTGCGCGAGCCCGCGCATACGTTTGCGCTCCCCGTGGTCACCGAGCCGATCACGGTGTCGATGCTGTGGCATCCGCGCCTGGAGCACGACGCAGCGCATCGCTGGCTCCGTGGGTTGGTGCTGGCCGAGTTCCGCAGCCGGATGCCGCTACGCTGAGCTGGATGGGCGGCGATGGTCGCAACAGGCAGGGGCAAGGGCGGACACCTGCAACGGCCCGTGCGGCGGCATGCATGCGTACGCTACCGCGGTGATCGCGCAGATCGCGCACTGCCTGCATGCCTCAATCCGCGCCATCGCGTCCTGCGGCGTCACGCACGTCCTGGCGTCGTTGCGCCAGGACGTACGCATCGGCGTACACCGCCGCGTCGTGGCCAGGACTGTACCAGGCACGCCTGCCGTCGCCTCCATGCCGGGTGCGATTCGGCCGAGCGCACAGGCGGTCGCTGCGGGATGCAACATCGGCACTGGCCCGCCGCCGCGGCGATGCCGCACACTTGCCGGCTCTGATCGAAGGCAGGAACAGGCGATGGCACGGCGATACGGATGGAGCGCGATGCTGGTGGGGCTGGTGGCGTTCGCCGCGGCAGCGGCCGGCCCCGCACCCGGCGAATACAGCACCAAGGAAGGCTGGGGCAGCATGCGGGTCACCGAGAAGGGCGGTGCGCGCCAGTTCGACCTGTTGTCGGTCGGCGCCAACGGCCACACCTGCTCGCTGTCGGGCACGCTGCAGGGCGACAAGGCGGAGGTGAACGATGCCGGCGACGTGCCGTGCAAGCTGGCGTTCAAGCCGGTGCCGGGCGGGTTCAACGTGGCCGCGCTGACCGAGGAAAGCTGCCGCGACTATTGCGGCATGCGCGCCAGCTTCGAGGGCGACTACCTGCGGTTGCCGGCCGGCTGCACCGCCGCGGCCAGCAGCCGGCGGCGCGAGGCCTATCTGCAGGACTACCGCGGCAAGCGCTATGACAAGGCGCTGGCCGGCATGCAGGCGTTCGCAGGCGAGTGTGGCGGCTTCCTCAACTGGCTCGATCGCGACCGCTTCGCCAACGACCGCGCCATCACGTTGCTGCGCCTGGGCCGGCCGCAGGAATGCCTGGCGACGCTGGACGGCACCATGGCCGGCCGCAGCCGCGACGAGGCCTCGTTCCAGGCAGAACTGGAAAAGCAGAGCACCATGCTGCCGCCCAGCGACTGGGACGCCTACCTGCCGATCGCCAAGTCCACCTGGTTCAACCGCAAGCTGTGCGAGGCAGCCAAACGCTGACAGACGCTGTGTCGGTGCGGCGCGCGGATGGCCGCTGCACCGGGCGCTGTCTGCCGCTGCGAGACCCGGCGCGGTGGCCGTGGACGTGCCTGCGCTTGGCGTACGGCGCGAGAGACACCGAGGCACCTGGCGCCGTCTTATGGCTCGCTGGTCGCCGGGGCGGCGTGGCGTCGCCGGTTGCCGTGGCCGCGGGCGACTGCGCATACTTCCGGCGACCGATTGCGCATTGGCGCCCTGGAGCAAGGATGATCGATCGACTGCGACGCCTGTTGTCCCGCACCTCGCCGCGCGGGGTCGATACCGCCCACGAGGCTGCAGGGTCGGAGCCCGCGCCCGACGCGCAACCGCGCCATGCACTGCAGCAGCTGTTGCTGCAGGTGCTGCAGCGCGAGGGGCATGCGGCGACCCTGCACGACGAGGTGGTCGTGCTCGGCAACGGCTTGCAACTGCTCACCGAATTGGTGGATCTGGCCGAGCTGCGCAGCGGCGTGCGCACGGCCAGCTGCATTCGCGTGCATCACCGCAGCCTGTTCCCCGACGGGATCGTCGAGTTCCAGCATTCCATCGGCGAGGACACCGACGCGAGTCTGGCCTCGGGCTTCACGACCTGGGCGCGCACCGATCTGGTGGCGCTATCGGAGGCGGTGGCCGCGCCGGCCGATGCGCGCTGCATGACGCTGCAGATGGAGTTCCCGGCCTCGGCCACGGCCGAGGCCGCGGTGCGGCGCACGGTGGTGCTGGGGCCGGTGGCGCACATGAATGGCGACGCCGCGCGGGCCGCGGCGGGCGAGGACACCGAACACGCGTTCTGCCCGTGTTGCCTGTTCACCAACAGCCTGGACGCCTTGATGCCGCTGCTGCAGCGGGATCAGCGCATGCTCGGGATCCGCCTGTTCGCCTCGCGCGACGCCGACGGCGAGGTCGCGGCCGACTGCCGGGTCAACGGCGAGGACTTTCCGGACGGCGTGGCCTGCCTGCGCCGCTACGCCGAGACCTGGCCGGCGCTGGGCGCCATGGAGTTCCGCAAGCAGTATGCGGTGGTGCGCCTGCCGGAGCCGGTGGCGACGGACACCTCGCACTGACGCGTCATCGCGCGCTGCCCGAGTGCGCGCCAGGTGTTGGGTAGCGGCGGTCTAGGCCGCCGCCGCGGCATCCGCCGGCGCGCTGGGCAGTGCCGACGCCACGATGCCGTGCAACTGCGCGGCCAGCGCCTTGCGGTCGCTGCCCGGCGCCACCGCGAGCGGTGCGTGGAAGGTCACCCTGACCACCGCGCCGGACAGGCGCAGGAAGTGCGCGACGTGCGTACCGGCCTGCATCTCGCCGTAGAAGGCGTAGACATCGCGATCGCCGCCTTGCGCGATGGGGTGCCCGTCGACGCTGCGCACCTCCAGCGTGAACGGCTGCAGCGTCCATTGTCGCGCGCCCGGGTCGGCACTGAGGAACAGCGAGAACAGGCTGGACTTGAACGGCGCCACCCGCTCGCCGGAGGAGGTGGTGCCCTCGGCGAACAGCACCACGTCGTGATCCGGGCGCAGTTGCGCGGCCACGGCGGCGGCCACCGCGGCCGCATCCTGGCGGCGCCGGCTGATGAACACGGTCTGCGCCAGCGCGCCGATGTGGCGCATGCCCGGCCAGCGTTCCATGTCGTTCTTGGCGATGAAGCGCGCGCGCAGCAGGCTGCCCAGCACCACGATGTCGAAGTGGGAGATGTGGTTGCCGACGAACAGCGTCCCGCCCGCGTCGCGCGGCGTGCCCACCACCTCGACGCGAATCCCCAACGCGCGCCGCAGGCAGCCGAACCACAGCCGCGGCAGCACGAACGCGGCGCGGCCGCGGGTGAAACGCATCAGCAGCCACTGCGGCGGGATCAGCAGCAGGCTGGCCGCGATGCAGACGGCCAGCCGGACGATGGCGCGCACGCGGCCGATCGGGGTGTCTGCAGCATGTAGGGGCGAAGCGGAAGGCATCGGGATCGCAGGTGAGGGCACGGTCGGCACGCGCGGCGGCGCGCCCGCGGCGATGGTAGCCGAGGCATGTGTACTTGAGCATCCACGGGCGACCTGCCGGCGGTTCGGCGTGCTGTCTGCTCCGCGCGTCGCGGCTGAAGCCGCTCCCACAGGGACTGGCGATGTGCTGGCCGGGGGCACTGTGGGAGGGACTTCAGTCCCGACTGTTTCCAGGAACGGATGGCCTGTCTGCTTCGCTCGTCGCGGCTGAAGCCGCTCCTACGGGAGCTTGCGGTGTGCTGGGCGGGGGCAGTGTGGAGGGACTTCAGTTCCGACTGCTTGCAGGAACGGATTGCTGGTTTGCCTTGCTCGTCGCGGCTGAAGCCGCTCCTACCGGAGCTTGCGGTGTGCTGGCTGGGTGCGTTGTGGGAGGGACTTCAGTCCCGACTGCTTCCAGGATCGGATGGCCGGTCTGCTTCACTCGTCGTGGCTGAAGCCGCTCCTACGGTGATTTGCGGTACGTTTGTCGGGTAGGAGGGCGGTTGCTTGGTCGATGCCCAGCGGTGCTGGGGTCGTCGGCGCTGAAGGGAACCCCATCACCCCCGGGGAGGTGCGCCGTAGGAGCGGCTTCAGCCGCGATGAGGCGTTAGGGGGAAAGTCTGTCGCGGCTGAAGCCGCTCCCACAAGTCAACCTCGCTCACCGAGCCATGGCAAGTGACTAGCGGTGCGCCGATGGCGCGCCTGCAGAGTCTGCTGAGGTCGCCGGCTCAGCGCGCGCTGTCGCCTGTGTGCAGTCCGCACGCTGTGAGATGGCGAACGACGTCAGCGTCCAGTCATGCATGGACGCTTCCTCAACGCCGTAAATCCACGATTGGCGCAGACCGTCGATGCAGCTGGCGATGGCGATGCTGTCGCCGGGCGCGCCCTGGTCGGGCAGCGGCAACGCTACCGGCGCCTGGGTCGGCACGCCGTGCAGCGCACGTGCGTAGGTCAGCATCAGCGGGCCGAGTCGCTCCAGGTTCTGGGCCCGTGCCGGGCCGGCGTCCGATGGCCGATGCTGCGCCAGCCAATCGCGCACCTGCCGCCATTCGGGCGTGCCCGCGGCGTAGGTGTCGGTACTGGACACGCGCAGGCTGTCCGGCACGTCCGGCGCGGCGCAAGCCGCCAGCGGCAGCAGGGCGAGCAGCAGCGTGCCCATGCCCCATCGCGCGTGCCGGGAGCGCGTCTGCCCATTTTCGAACGCATCATCGCCGCACTTGTGCATCCGCCCGCTCCCTGCTGGTTGCCGATGGCGCGACGATAGCACCATCGGTGGCCATGCCTGCCCGCGTGGCCCGGGCATGTCGCCGGCCGCGCTCGCGCTCAGCGTTTGCCGGGGCGATCGGCCAACGAGGCCTGCAGCGCGGTGGCCAATGCCGCGTCGCCGCTGACCAGTGCGCTCCAGCGCAATTCCAGGCCCTTGCGCCGGCCCTTCTCGGTGAGCTTCAGGCCATCCGGGTCCACGGTCAGGGTGTAGTGCACGCCGTCGATCTCCAGTTCGCGACGCAAGGGTTTGTCGAGCGGGGTCATGCGGTGGCTCCCGTTTTCACGATGCGACGAGGGTAGCGGGGCGAAGGTGATGGCAGGTTCTGCAGGCGCGCCGGATGAAGACGCTCAAGATCGCCACCTACAACGTCAACGGCATCCGCAGCCGCTTGCCGCAGCTGCTGCAATGGTTGCAGCGCGAGGCGCCGGACATCGTCGGATTGCAGGAGCTCAAGCGCGTGGATGCGGGCTTTCCGCTCGCCGAGCTGCATGCCGCCGGCTACGGCGCGGTGTGGATGGGGCAGTCGAGCTGGAACGGCGTGGCGCTGCTGGCCAGGGGCTGCGATCCGGTCGAGAGCCGGCGCGGCCTGCCCGGCGATCCGCGCGACACCCAGAGCCGCTACATCGAGGCGATGGCGCACGGCGTGCTGGTCGGTTGCCTGTACCTGCCCAACGGCAATCCGCGCCCGGGTCCGAAATTCGACTACAAGCTGGACTGGTTCGCGCGGCTGCAGCGGCATGCGCAGCAGCTGGTGGCGCTGCCGCATCCGGTGGCCCTGATCGGCGACTTCAACGTGGTGCCCACCGATGCGGACATCTACAACCCGTCCTCGTGGCGGCGCGATGCGCTGCTGCAACCGGAGAGCCGCCAGGCCTATGCCGAGCTGCTGGCGCAGGGCTGGACCGACAGCCTGCGCGAAGTGCACGGCGAGCGTCGCGTGTACACCTTCTGGGATTATTTCCGCCAGCACTGGCAGCGCGATGCCGGGCTGCGCATCGATCACCTGCTGCTGAATCCGCCGCTGGCCGCGCGCCTGCGCGACGCAGGGGTCGACCGCTGGGTACGCGACCTGCCGCATGCCAGCGACCATGCGCCGACCTGGGTCGCGGTGACCGCGTCGCCGGGCCGCGGTGCAGCCGAATCATTGGCCAAGCCGAGGCGCGGCGTCGAGGGCGCTGGAAGCAAGACCACGCGCGGCGCTGCGAAGAAGTCTGCACGTACATCCGCGTCTGGCGCGACGTCGCCAGCGGCGAAGGCGGCAGCGCGGAGCAACGGCAAGACGACGGCCAGGACCGCAGCGAAATCGACTAAGCCAACGCCGGCAGCAAAGGCGACAAGCGCAAAGGCGACAAGCGCAAAGACGACAAGCGCAAAGACGACAAGCGCAAAGGCGACAAGCGCAAAGGCGACAAGCGCAAAGGCGACAAGCGCAAAGGCGACAAGCGCAAAGGCTACAAGCGCAAAGGCGACAAAAGCGAACACGCCGAAAGCGCGCACGCCACGTGTTGCCGCCACGGTGCCGCGGACGCCCGCGCGCGGCGGCAAACGCCGCAAACCATCCCTTCTCCCACCGGGAGAAGGTGGCGCGTAGCGCCGGATGAGGGTACGGCAGAATCGGAAAGACGCAGTCCCGCTATGCCGCCGCGCGGTGTGACCGACGCGGCGGCACGTCGTCCCTTACTTCAACATCTCGGTAAACGCGCGATCGGCCTCGATCACGTCCGGCAGCGCGGCGAACAGCGCGTCCAGGTCCACGTCGTCCAGCAGCGGGCCGGTCACCGCCTGCCGCGCCTGGTCGTTGGCGCCACCGTGGCGTTCCAGCGCGTCGGCGACCAGCGCCGCCTGGGCGACGACCTTCGGCATCGGCTCGCCTTCCGGGGCCTGCAGCGGCCGCGCCTGGAAGGCGATGGCGGTCTGGATCACCTGCGGCAGGTGCCAGCGCCGCGCCAGCTCGGCGCCCACTTCCGGGTAGCCGAAGCCCAGTTGCACGGTCTCGTCGGCGGCGCGGCCGCTGGACGAGGCGTCCGGGTGCAGTTGCGCGGCGTAGTCGGGCGCGCCGGTCTGGATCAGCAGTTCGCCGATGTTGTGCATCATGCCGCAGGTGAAGGCGGTCTCCGCGTCCAGGCCCTTCTGCCGCGCCAGCAGCCGGCACACGCCGGCCACTTCGAAGCTGTGCAGCCAGAACGCGCGCAGGTCGAAATGCGCCGGGGCATGGAACGCGCCGGTCACCGAGGAGGCCAGCACCAGGGTGCGCAAGGTGTTGAAGCCCAGGCGCAGCGCCGCGTCTTCCACCGTGGTGGAATCGCGCGCGCCACGGAAGCGCGCCGAATTGGCCAGCCGCAGCACCTTGGCCGCGATCACCGGGTCCCGCTCGATGTTGCGCGCCACCGCGTCCAGGCTAGTGCCCGGCGCATCGAACTGCAGGATCAGGTCCTGCGCCACCTGTGGAATGGTCGGCAGGGTGTGCAACTGGTCGAACAGCGCCTCTAGCTTCATGGGACCCTCGAAACGGAACGGGAGGCGGGCAGGGCCGGCATCCGGCCACGCCGCCACGGTGGCGGAATGCGCGCATCCTACCGATTCGCGATGGCCGGCGTGTGGATGGCCGGCGTCGCGGCGACGGCCGCGCCCTGGTGCAGCGGTGCGCGCGGCTCAGCCGGCGGTGCGCACGCGCAGGGTCAGGCCCTTGAGGAAGTTGCGCAGCAACTGGTCGCCGCACAGGCGGAAATTCTTGTGCTCCGGCTGCCGGAACAGCGCCGACAGTTCCGGCTTGGACACCGGGAAACCGGCGGCGTCGAAGATCTGGTGCATGTCCACGTCCTTCAGCTGGAACGCCACGCGCAGCTTCTTCAGCACCACGTTGTTGGTGATGCGCGCCTCCACCGGGCGCGGCGGCAGGCTCTCGTCGCGGCCGCGGTAGTGGAACACCAGCCCGTCCAGCACATGCGCCAGCACCGCGTCGCTGCATTCGACGAAGCCGTCTTCGTCCTCCTTCTTCAGCCACGCCGGGATCTGCGCCTTGTCGATCGGGAACGCGGGATCGGCGAGGTGCGCCAGATCGACGATCTTCTGGTCGCTCAGGTCGAGCATGTAGCGGATGGAGCGCAGGATGTCGTTGTTGAGCATGATCGGTGCGGGAGTGCCGGCAGGCCCGGCGAGGGGCGCTAGTCTAGGCGCTGGTCCGCATCAGTGCGTAGACCGCGCAACCCCGGGCCATGGCTGCGGTTCACCGAGGGTGTGCACGCGGCGCGGTTGCATCCGCGGGCGCATGCGCCATCATCGGCGCATGGACCATTCGATTCCCAAGCCGAGCGCGGTGTCCGCGCTGAATCCCCGCCAGGAGCAACTGGTGGCGCTGGTGCGCCAGCAGGGCTATGCAGAGGTGGAAGGGCTGGCGGCGCGCTTCGAGGTGACGCCGCAGACCATCCGCCGCGACCTGACCCTGCTGTGCGAGGCCGGCGTGCTGCGCCGCTACCACGGCGGGGTGAGCCTGCCGTCCAGCGTGGAGAACCTGGCCTACACGGCGCGCAAGTCGCTGCAGGCCCAGGAGAAGCGGCGCATCGCCACGCTGCTGGCGCAGCACATTCCCGACGACGCCTCGCTGTTCATCAACATCGGCACCACCAACGAGGACGTGGCGCGCGCGCTGATGGGCCACAGCGGCCTGCGCGTGATCACCAACAACCTCAACGTCGCGGTGATGATGAGCGCCAATCCCAGCTTCGAGGTGATGGTGGCCGGCGGGCGCGTGCGCGGCCGCGACCAGGGCGTCACCGGCGAGGCCACCATCGAGCTGATCCGCCAGTTCAAGGTGGACTTCGGCGTGATCGGCATTTCCGGCATCGATCCGGACGGCACCCTGCTGGATTTCGACTTCCACGAGGTGCGGGTGGCGCAGGCGATCATCGAGCACTCGCGGCAGGTGTTCCTGGCCGCCGACCACAGCAAGCTCGGCCGCAACGCGATGGTCCGGCTGGGACCGATCGGGCGGGTGCATGCCTGGTTCACCGACCGCGCGCCGCCGGACGAGCTGGCCGCGGTGCTGGATGCGGCCGGCACCCGGGTGTTCGTCGCCGAGGGCGATGCGGCCGACCAGGGCGTGCCGGACCTGGACGCGGCTGCGGATTAAGGGCGCCTCTAACAACCACGCAGGCCATTTGTAGGAGCGGCTTCAGCCGCGAGGCCTTACCGGGAATGCCCGTCGCGGCTGAGCCGCCCCTGCAATCAATCGAGCCAAGACATCCCGCCGCGCTCCGGCAATACGCGTTGTTGGAGGTGTCCTTGAGTCGGCCCGCCGGCCCTGGCGCCGACGCCAGCAGCGGACGGGGCTTATGTTCGAATTATTTCGTTAATGTTGTGTGATGTTGTCTATTCGACACGCCGTACCGCCCCCGTGTGCGCATTTGGCTGTCTACAGTCTAAGTCAGGGAGGGCCTTCGGCCTGTGCTCCGGGGCGCTGTCGACGCCACGCTGCAGTGCAGCGTGATATGTTCGGAAATGTTCGTTTACGATCTTTTCGTCCTCAGTCCTGCGCTCGGCCGCTGTTGCCGAGCCGGACACGACACTTCCGGAGTCGGCTATGCGTGAGACCTACGATGTGCTGGTGGTCGGTGGCGGCATCAACGGCGTGGGCATCGCCCGCGACGCGGTGGGCCGCGGCCTGTCGGTGTGCCTGTGCGAGCGCGACGACCTGGCCGCGCATACCTCCAGCGCCAGCACCAAGCTGATCCACGGCGGCCTGCGCTACCTGGAGCAGTACGAGTTCGCCCTGGTCGGCAAGGCCCTGGCCGAGCGCGAGGTGCTGCTGCGGCTGGCCCCGCACATCATCTGGCCGCTGCGTTTCCTGCTGCCGCACCAGCCGCACCTGCGCCCGGCGTGGATGATCCGCACCGGCCTGTTCCTGTACGACCACCTCGGCCGCGGCCGCCGCACCCTGCCGGGCTCGCGACGCCTGGCGCTGCGCACGCATCCGGTGGGCGCGCCGCTGCGCGATGAGTTCCGCACCGGCTTCGTCTATTCCGATGCCTGGGTGCAGGACGCGCGGCTGGTGGTGCTCAATGCGATGGACGCCGCGCAGCGCGGCGCGCGCATCCTCACCCGCACCCGCTGTGTCGGCGCGCGCCGGGTCGATGGCCTGTGGCAGGTGCAGCTGCAGCACGCCGACGGCCACCGCGAGGAGCTGCGCGCGCGGTCGCTGGTCAATGCCGCCGGGCCGTGGGCGGTGCAGTTCCTGGACGAGGTGGCGCACGTCGGCCACGACCACGCGCTGCGCCTGGTCAAGGGCAGCCACATCGTGGTGCCGCGGCTGTTCGAACACGACCATGCCTACATCTTCCAGCAGCCGGACCGGCGCATCGTCTTCGCCATTCCGTACGAGCAGGACTACACCCTGATCGGCACCACCGACGTCGACTACCACGCCGACCCGGCCGCACCGCGCATCGACGGCGAGGAGACGCGCTACCTGTGCGAGGCGGCCAATCGCTACTTCCGCAAGCAGATCGCCCCGGACGACGTGGTATGGAGCTACAGCGGCGTGCGCCCGCTGCTCGACGACGAGGAGGACAACGCCGCCGAGGTCACCCGCGACTATCTGCTGGAACTGGACGCGCGCGACGGCGCGGCCCTGCTCAACGTGTTCGGCGGCAAGCTCACCACCTACCGCAAGCTGGCCGAGGAGGCGGTGGACCGGCTGACCGCGCATGCCGGGCGCAAGGCGCCGGCCTGGACCGCGCACGGCGCGCCGCTGCCCGGCGGCGAGCGCAACGACATCGCCACGCTGGCGCGCGAGCTGCGCGCGGCGCGGCCGTGGCTGGCCGAGGCCACCGCGCAGCGGCTGGCGCGCAACTACGGCACCCGCGCGGAAACGCTGCTGGGCGACGCCGCCTCGCTGCAGGACCTGGGCCAGCACTTCGGCGCCGACCTGTACCAGGCCGAGGTCGACTACCTGCGCCAGCACGAGTGGGTGGTGGAGGCCGAGGACCTGCTGTGGCGGCGCAGCAAGCTTGGCTTGCGGGTGGACAACGCCGGCCGCCAGCGCCTGGTCGCCTACCTGCAACAGGCGCCGGCCACGCTGGCCGCGGCACCGGCGTGACCAAAACGCTGCCGCCGGCCCGGTTCGGGCCGCGGCGGCACGTGCACAATCGCGCTGCGCCCGGCCCCCGCCGTGGCGCACGAACCTGGACGCAACCGTGGAGGGTAGCAGGCATGGGTGGATCGACAGCGGCAACGACGGCAGGCCGGGAGGCATGGGCATGAGCCGGCAACTGATGGGCGAATTGATTTCCGAGGCGATCGCGATGCTGATCATCATCGCCTTCGGCTGCTCGGTGGCGTGCATGTACGTGCTCTACGACCCCAGCCCCTACCAGCACGCCTACTGGGGCGTGTGCATCGCCTGGGGCCTGGCGGTGACCATCGCCATCTACGTCACCGGCTCGGTGTCCGGCACCCACGCCAATCCGGCGGTGACCCTGGCGCTGGCGCTGTACCGCGGCTTTCCCTGGCCCAAGGTGCTGCCGTACTGGGTGGCCCAGGTGATCGGTGCGTTCCTGGGCGCGTGGATCGTCTACCTGCTGTTTGCGCCGGTGATCGACCACTACAACCAGGCCCAGCATCTCACCCGCGCCGGCGGTGGCGCGGCCGGGGTGTTCTTCACCGCGCCCGGCCTGGCGATCACGCCGATGCACGCGCTGCGCGACCAGGTGATCCTGACCGCGTTCCTGATCTTCGGCATCTTCGCCATCACCGAGCGCTACAACGAGGCCGCGCCCACCGCCAATTCCGGTGCGCTGATCATCGGCCTGCTGGTGGCCACCATCGGCGCGTCGATGGGCTACCTGGAAGCCTGGGCGATCAATCCGGCCCGCGACTTCGGCCCGCGCCTGTTCGCCTACGTCGCCGGCTGGGGCTCCTCGGCGCTACCGTCGGCCGACAACTACTGGTGGATCCCGATTGTTGGCCCGCTGATCGGCGGCGTGATCGGTGGCGCCGCCTACCAGCTGCTGATCTATCCGTTCCTGCCGGCGCGGGTGAAGGCGCTGGAAGAAGAACAGGCTGCCGCGCGCCGCGCCTAGCGCGCTGGCAGCGCCTTCGTTTCCGCGCGCGGCGTGCGCGCCTCCCTAATTCCCCGTTGGCGCCGCGCCCGTGCGCGCGGCGTGCATCCTGCAGGAGTCTCCGATGGAAAAGCAGTTCATCCTGGCCATCGACCAGGGCACCACCAGTTCGCGCGCGATCCTGTTCGACCGCCAGGGCCGCATCGTCGGCATGGCCCAGCGCGAGTTCTCGCAGATCTTTCCGCAGCCGGGCTGGGTCGAGCACAACCCGCGCGAGATCATGACCAGCGTCTACACCACGATCACCGAACTGCTCAACAACCACCAGGTGGACGCCAGCGCGATCGCCGGCATCGGCATCACCAACCAGCGCGAGACCGCGGTGGTTTGGGACCGTGCTACCGGCCAGCCGATCTACAACGCCATCGTCTGGCAGTCGCGGCAGACCAAGGACATCTGCGACCAGCTCAAGGCCGACGGCCACGAGGACATGGTGCGGGCCAAGACCGGCCTGCTGATCGATGCCTATTTCTCCGGCACCAAGGTCAAGTGGATCCTCGACCACGTCGAGGGCGCGCGCGAACGCGCGCAGCGCGGCGAACTGGCCTTCGGCACCATCGACAGCTGGCTGATCTGGAACCTCACCGGCGGCAAGGTCCACGTCACCGACTACACCAATGCCTCGCGCACGCTGCTGTACAACATCCACGAACTGCGCTGGGACGAGGAACTGCTGCAGTTGCTGGACATCCCCGCCTCGATGCTGCCGGAGGTGCGTTCGTCCAGCGAGATCTACGGCAACACCCAGGGCCAGTATTTCTACGGTCACGCGGTGCCGATCGCCGGCATCGCCGGCGACCAGCAGGCGGCGCTGTTCGGCCAGGCCTGCTTCGAACCGGGCATGGCCAAGAACACCTACGGCACCGGCTGTTTCATGCTGATGAACACCGGCGAGAAGGCGGTGGCGTCGAAGAACGGGCTGCTCACCACCATCGCCTGGGGCGTGGACGGCAAGGTGGAGTACGCGCTGGAAGGCGCGATCTTCGTCGCCGGTTCGGTGGTGCAGTGGCTGCGCGACGGCCTGCGCATGCTCGGCAAGGCCAGCGATTCGCAGGCCTACGCCGAGCGTGCCGGCGACAACGATGGCGTGTACTTCGTGCCGGCCTTCGTCGGCCTGGGCGCGCCGTACTGGCGCAGCGACATCCGCGGCGCGGTGTTCGGCCTGACCCGCGGCACGACCAAGGAGCACTTCATCCGCGCCGCGATCGAGTCGATGGCCTACCAGACCCGCGACGTGCTGACCGCGATGCAGGTCGATTCGGGCATCGAACTGAAGGAACTGCGCGCCGACGGTGGCGCCATCGCCAACGACTTCATGGCGCAGTTCCAGAGCGACATCCTGGACGTGCCGGTGCTGCGCCCGGAGGTGGCCGAGACCACCGCGCTGGGTGCGGCCTACCTGGCCGGCCTGGCCACCGGCTTCTGGAAGAATCGCGACGAGATCGCGCAGCAATGGGCGGTGGACCGCCGCTTCGAGCCGGACATGCCGGCCGAGCGCCGCGAAGCGCTGTACGCCGGCTGGCAGCAGGCGGTGGAGGCGACGATGGGGTTCCGGATTCGCTGAGGCGAGCAAGACACGTAGGCGCGGTTTCAATCGCGACCGGGCGCTCCTGGGAAGGCCTGGTCGCGGCTGAAGCCGCTCCTACGACGGTGGGGTGCCTTGCGTCTGTCGGCAGCAAGACCGCTTCATTGTTCGTGCTGCCGCGAAGCTGGCAGCCGCGACTTGAGTCTCGTAGGAGCGGCTTCAGCCGCGACGGGCGTGCCAGCGAAAGCCCGGTCGCCGTGCTTCAATCGCGACCGTCGCCATTCCCGCCAGCGCTTCCCGCACCGCAATCCGCTCGGCGATGGTTCAAACGTACTGCGTCGGCCCACGCGGACCTGGCACCGGGGAGTCGACGTCGCCGACCGGGTCCTGGATCGGCGGGATGGTCGGATCGGTCGGCTGGTCGGGGATCGGATCGATCGGGCGGTCCGGGGTCGGGTCCACGCCCGGATTCGGCACCTGGCCCGGCACCTCGTTCGGTGGCTGCTGCGGGTCCTGGCCAGGATTGGGGGATTGCATGTGCATGAGCCTCTCCGTGCGATGGCGTTCCAGCGTGCGCGCCATGGCAGCGCGTGCGGGTGAAGCGCATGCCAAGGACGGATGAAAGGCGGGCAGATCCGTGCGCCTCGCCGCCGCGATCGGAGTGCCCGCCGCTGGCGCGGACTCCGACGCTCCGGCATGCTGGCGCCGCATGCACCGCTACGATTTGGTCATCTTCGATTTCGACGGCACTCTGGCCGATTCGTTCCCCTGGTTCCTGGCCACGATCAATGGCGTCGCCGACGCGTTCGGTTTTCGCCGCTTCGACGTGGAGCGGCTGGACGAAATCCGTAGCCTGAGCGCGCGCGAGCTGATGGCGCGCAGCAGCCTGCCCTGGTGGCGGGTGCCGGCGGTGGCGCAACGCATGCGCACGCTGATGAGCGCGCAGATCGAGCGCATCGCCCTGTTCGACGGCGTCGCCGAGCTGCTTGCGCAGCTGGCGCAGGCCGGGGTGCAGCTGGCCCTGGTCACCTCCAACAGCCACGCCAACGTCGAGCGCGTGCTCGGCCCCGCGCTGCTCGCGCAGTTCCGCGACGTGCGCTGCGGCGCGGCGGTACTGGGCAAGCGCCGCAAGCTGCGCGCCAGCCTGCGCGCCTGCGGCGTTCCCGCCGCGCGGGCGCTGTGCGTGGGCGACGAGATCCGCGATGCCGAGGCCGCGCGCCAGGCCGGCATCGCCTTCGCCGGTGTCGCCTGGGGCTACACCTTGCCGGCCGCCTTGCAGCCGCACACGCCGCTGCCCTTGCTGCAGCGGCCGGAGGCGCTGCTGGCGCTCGTGCTTGGTCCTGATGACCGCACGCAGCCGCCTGCGCTGCAGGCCGATGCGTGCGGTACCTGCGCGGCCATGGGCCGCGACGCCTGATGTGGCTGCCCGAGGCGATCGGTGCGGTGATCGCGATCGTTTTCCTGGGCAGCGCCGCCCTGTCGATCGGCGCGCTGTATCGCATGGGGCGCAGCCAGGTGACGGATCTGCTGGAGGCTTCGTTCCGCGAGCAGGCGTTCCCTGGCGCGCATGGCCCGTTGCGTGGCAGCGACCTGACCGTGGTCAAGCGATCCAGACAGACCATCGAGGGCAGCTATGGCCATGTGTATTCGATCGCGCCGGGTGCCGCGCTGCAGACCGCCGATGCGTTCTGGTACTGCGTCGGGCCGGGACCGAGCTGGTTCCTGGCCATTCCGGTGGTGACCTCCGGCTTCGGCCAGGCGCAGGTGCAGTGGATCGTGCGGCCGATGACCGAGGGGCGCATGCGCGTGGCGCTGCAGTTCGACCGCAAGGCGACCCGGCTGGCCTTCGGCGCGCGACCGGCCGCGCGCTGAGTCCGCCGACCCGGGCGAGGCAGCCAGGCGCGCGCGGCGCAAAGGCAACTGCTCATCGCGTCGTCGCGCCGTCCATTCTTCCCCGGCGTGCCCAGTGGCATGTGCCGCGACCGACGCTGCGGCATCCAGGGGGCGCACCGGGTGCCTTCGTATTCGGCCACGCCATGCGCCGGCTGGCGCGGCCGGACGCCGAGCGGCATTGCTGCACTGCAGGTTGATTGTTCACTTGTGATTGCTATATTCATATGCGAACAGTCGCGGTGCCCGTTGCCATCCCGGACGTGCATGCTGCGGCCATAACCCACCGCGCCCGATCCCGGGCAGAGGCGTGCCATGCGTAACCCCAGCAATTCCCGTCCCTCGCGCGTCCGTGGGCGATCTGCTGTGGCCGTCATGCCGGGCGTACGCGCATGGCGCTGAGCGCTGTCGCCGCCGACGCCACCCTGGCGCCGCGCGCGCTGGGTCGCAGTGGCGTGCAGCTGTCCACGCTTGGCTTCGGTGCCGCGCCGATCGGCAATCTGTACGCCGAGGTGGACGACGCGGTGGCGCTGGCTGCGGTGGCCGACGCCTATGCCGCCGGCATCCGCCATTTCGACACCGCGCCTTACTACGGCTACGGGCTGAGCGAGCAACGTGTGGGGCAGGGCCTGCGCGGGCTGCCGCGCGCCAGCTACACGCTCTCGACCAAGGTCGGGCGCTGCGTCTACGACGATGCCGCGGCCGCGCCGGGACGCGAGGGCTTCGCCGTGGCCGGGCGCCGCGCCGAATTCGACTACAGCCGCGACGGCGTGCTGCGCGCGTTCGACAGCAGCCTGCAACGGCTCGGCACCGATCATATCGACGTGCTGCTGCTGCACGACATCGGCCGCCTGACCCACGGCGAGCGCCATCCGGCGATGCTGCGGCAGGCGTTGGACGAGGCGCTGCCGACGATGGCCGCGCTGAAGGCGCAGGGCGCATGCCGGGCGATCGGCATCGGCGTCAACGAGGAAGACGTGGCGGTGGAGCTGATGCCGCTGTTCCCGCTCGATTGCGTGATGCTGGCCGGCCGCTACACCCTGCTCGAACAGCACGCCGCGCAGCGGATCATGGCGCAGGCGCTGCAGCGCCAGATCGGCATCCTGGTCGCCGGGCCGTACAGCTCGGGCCTGCTGAGCGATGCGCGCGGGCCGGGCGACACCTACAACTACGCACCGGTGGATCCGGCCACGCTGCAGCACGCGCAGCGCCTGTTCGGGGCCTGCGCGGCGCACGGCGTGGACGTGGGCGCGGTGGCGCTGCAGTTCCCGCTGGCCCATCCCGCGGTGAGCGCGGTGGTCGCGGGCATGCGCACGCCGGCCGAAGTGGCCAGCGCCGCCGCGCGCCTGCGCGCGCCGATTCCCGCTGCGCTGTGGCAACAGTTGCGCGACGACGGCCTGCTGCGCGCGCCGGTGCCGACGCCGTGAACATCGTCGACGCCCATGTGCATTTCTGGCGCCTGGCGCGTGGCGACTATGCCTGGCTGACCCCGGACCTGGGCGTGCTGTACCGCGATTACCTGCCCGAGGACCTGGCCGCGACGTTGGAGGCGCAGGGCGTGACCGCGCTGGTGGCAGTGCAGGCGGCGCAGAGCGAGGCGGAAACGCGCTACCTGCTGCAACTGGCGCAGGCCGAGCCGCGCATCGTCGGCGTGGTCGGCTGGGTGGAGTTCGAGGCCGCCGACGTCGCCGCACGCATCGCCGCGCTGTGCGCCGAAGGCGCAGGCCTGCTCAAGGGACTGCGGCCGATGGTGCAGGACCTGGCCGATCCGCAGTGGCTGGCGCGGCCGCAGCTGGATGCGGCGTTCGACGCGCTGCTGCAGCACGATCTGGCCTTCGACGCGCTGGTGCGGCCGCTGCATCTGCCGGCGCTGCTGGCACGGCTGCAGCGCCATCCGCAGTTGCGCGTGGTGCTGGATCACGCCGCCAAGCCGGCCATCGGCGGCGTCGATTTCCAGGCCTGGGCCGACGGCGTGGCGCAACTGGCGCAGCACCCCAACGTGGTGTGCAAGCTGTCCGGCCTGCTCACCGAACTGCCGGCCGACGCCGCCATCGACGATCCCGCGCTTGCTCCCTACGTGGCGCACCTGTTCGCCTGCTTCGGCGCGCAGCGGCTGCTGTGGGGCAGCGACTGGCCGGTGCTGACCCAGCGCGCCGACTACGCCGCCTGGATGGCGCTGGCGCAGGCCTGGGTCGCGCAGCACGCCGGCGATGATGCCGAGGCGGTGTTCGCAGGCACCGCGCGGCGCGTGTATCGCCTGTCCGATCCGATTGCTTCCTCCCCCACCTGGAGTCCCGCCCCATGACCACGTTCGCGTTCGTTTCCGGGAGCCGCGCATGAGCGGCCGTCTGCAAGGCAAGCGCTGCCTGATCACCGCCGCCGGCGCCGGCATCGGCCGCGAGAGCGCACTGGCCTGCGCGCGCGAAGGCGCGCAGGTGCTGGCCACCGACATCGACGCCGCCGCGCTGCAGGCGCTGGCCGCCGAGGCCGATGGCATCGTCACGCAGACCCTGGACGTCACCGATGCCGCCGCGATCCAGGCGCTGGTGGCGGCGCAGCCGACCTTCGACGTGCTGTTCAACTGCGCGGGCTACGTGCACCAGGGCAGCATCCTCGACTGCGACACGCCGGCGTGGAAGCGCTCGTTCGCGATCAACGTCGATGCGATGTACTACCTGTGCCAGGCGGTGCTGCCGGGCATGCTCGCGCAGGGCCGCGGCAGCATCGTCAACATGTCCTCGGTGGCGTCCAGCATCAAGGGCGTGCCCAATCGCTTCGCCTATGGCGTGACCAAGGCGGCGGTGATCGGCCTGAGCAAGGCCATCGCCGCCGACTACGTGGCCAAGGGCATCCGCTGCAACGCGATCTGCCCGGGCACGATCAAGACGCCGTCGCTGGGCGAGCGGGTCAAGGCACTGGGCGGCGACGAGCAGGCGGTGTGGAAGAGCTTCACCGACCGCCAGCCGATGGGCCGCCTGGGCGACCCGCGCGAGATCGCGCAGCTGGTGGTGTACCTGGCCTCGGACGAATCCTCGTTCACCACCGGCCAGACCCACATCATCGACGGCGGCTGGTCGAACTGACCGCGCCTTCCCCTTTTCGACAGAGGATTTCCCCATGAAACTGCTGCGTTACGGCGAACCCGGCCACGAACGCCCGGCCCTGCTCGATGCCGACGGCCACCTGCGCGACCTCTCGGCGGTGATCGACGACGTCGCCGGCGAACATCTCACCGCCGCCGGCCTGGCCAGGCTGCGCGCGCTCGATCCGACCACGCTGCCGCAGGTGGATGGCGAAGTGCGCTACGGCGCCGCTGTGGGCCGCGTGGGCAAGTTCATCTGCGTCGGGCTGAACTACGCCGACCACGCCGCCGAGTCGGGCATGGCGGTGCCGGAGATGCCGGTGCTGTTCATGAAGGCCACCAGCGCGATCAGCGGTCCCAACGACACCGTGACGATCCCGCGCGGTTCGCTCAAGACCGACTGGGAAGTGGAGCTGGGCGTGGTGATCGGCGATACCGCGCGCGACGTGTCGGTGGAGGACGCGCTGGCGCACGTCGCCGGCTATGCGGTGATCAACGACCTGTCCGAGCGCGCGTTCCAGCTCGAACACGGCGGGCAGTGGGTGAAGGGCAAGAGCTGCGACGGCTTCGGCCCGATCGGCCCGTGGCTGGTCACCGCCGACGAGGTGGCGGACCCGCAGAACCTGTCGATGTGGCTGGAGGTCAACGGCCACCGCTACCAGAACGGCAGCACCCGCACGATGGTGTTCGGCGTGGCCGAGCTGGTCAGCCACATCAGCCGCTACATGACGTTGCTGCCGGGCGATGTGATCAGCACCGGCACGCCGCCGGGCGTGGGCCTGGGGCAGAAGCCGCAGGTGTACCTGAAGCCGGGCGACGTGATGCGGCTGGGCATCGAAGGCCTGGGCGAGCAACGCCAGGCCGTCGTGGCGCATCCGCGCGACGCGCAGTAAACAACGCGCGAGATGCAAAGCCCCTCTCCCCCTGGGAGAGGGGTTGGGGTGAGGGTACGGGGCGAAGCCACCTCGCATTGCATGTGGCTGTCGCTTCCGCGCGAGCGCCACGTCCGCGTGCTGTTACTTCGTTCTTGTTTTTGCAGGGTCGGTGACATCACTGCAGCGCCGCACCCTCACCCCAACCCCTCTCCCGGGGGGAGAGGGGCTGCTTCACCGCTTTTTTGACTTTCCCACCGCCTCACCCACCAGGATCCCCATGAGCAAAATCGTCGCGCTCGAGACCTTCGACGTCCGTTTCCCCACCTCGCGCGAACTGGACGGTTCCGATGCGATGAATCCGGATCCGGATTATTCGGCCGCCTATCTGTGCCTGCGCACCGACGCCGACGACGGCCTCGCCGGCTACGGCCTGGCCTTCACCATCGGCCGCGGCAACGACGTGCAGAGCGCGGCGGTGGCGGCGCTGGCGCATCACGTGGTCGGCCGCGACGTGGAGGCGGTGATCGGCGATCTGGGCGGCTTCGCGCGCAGCCTCACCGACGACTCGCAGCTGCGCTGGCTGGGCCCGGAAAAGGGCGTGATGCACATGGCCATCGGCGCCGTGGTCAACGCCGCCTGGGACATGGCCGCGCGCCGCGCCGGCAAGCCGCTGTGGCGCTTCATCGCCGAGCTGTCGCCGGAGCAGTTGGTGGCCGCGATCGATTTCCGCTACCTGAGCGACGCGCTGACTCCGGACGAGGCGCTGGCCATGTTGCGCGACGCCGAACCGCTGCGCACCGAGCGCATCCAGACCCTGCTCGAACAGGGCTATCCGGCCTACACCACCTCGCCCGGCTGGCTCGGCTATTCCGACGAGAAGCTGGTGCGCCTGGCCAAGGAAGCGGTGGCCGATGGTTTCCGCACCATCAAGCTCAAGGTCGGCGCCAACGTCGAGGACGACATCCGCCGCTGCCGCCTGGCGCGCGCCGCGATCGGCCCGGACATCGCCATGGCGGTGGACGCCAACCAGCGCTGGGACGTGGGCCCGGCGATCGCCTGGATGCGCCAGTTGGCCGAATTCGACATCGCCTGGATCGAGGAGCCGACCAGCCCCGACGACGTGCTCGGCCACGCCGCGATCCGCCGCGGCATTGCCCCGGTGCCGGTGTCCACCGGCGAGCACACCCAGAACCGGGTGGTGTTCAAGCAGTTGCTGCAGGCCGGTGCGGTGGACCTGATCCAGATCGATGCCGCGCGCGTCGGCGGCGTCAACGAGAACCTGGCGATCCTGCTGCTGGCGGCCAAGTTCGGCGTGCGCGTGTTCCCGCATGCCGGCGGCGTGGGCCTGTGCGAACTGGTGCAGCATCTGGCGATGGCCGATTTCGTCGCCATCACCGGCAAGATGGAAGACCGCGCGATCGAGTTCGTCGACCACCTGCACCAGCACTTCGTCGATCCGGTGCGGATCGTGCACGGTCGCTACCTGGCGCCGACCGCACCGGGTTTCTCGGCCGAGATGCATGCGACTTCGGTCAGCGAGTTCCTGTATCCGGATGGCCCGTTCTGGAGCGCGGATCTGGCCGCGCAGGACGGCTGAGGTTTGCAGTGCAGGTGCGTTTCCGCTGACGGAAGCGCACCTGCGGCGTCAAAGCGGTCGCGGCTGAAGCCGCTCCTACGACAGCGCCAGTGGCCCCGGATCGCTTTCCGTAGGAGCGGCTTCAGCCGCGACGAGCGAAGCGGCGATTTAACCGGCTGCACCAGCGGTCAGGACCGACATCTCGAACACAAACGCCTCAGCCCGCGCCCTTGCGCTCCTGTTCCGCCACCGCCGCCTGCAGCGAAAAGATCTGCAGCGCCTCGCGCCATTTTTCGCCGGGCGCCGAGCCGGGCAGGGGTTTCTGGAAGCGCCACATCAGCTCCTCCCACGCCTGCACCCGCGGATCGGCGGCATCGGCGGCGGCCTTGGCCGCGGGCGAATAGTCCTCGTCCACCTCCATCAGCATCACCAGGCGGTCGCCGCAGCGATGGATGTCCAGCGCGCGGATGCCGGCGGCGCGCAGCGAGGCGACGATCTCCGGCCAGACGGTGTCGGGACGGTGCCAGCGTTCGTATTCGGCGATCAGCGCCGGGTCGTCGTGCAGGTCCAGCAGGTAGCAGTGGCGCGGCATGGCTCAGGCTCCGCGGGCAGAGGGAAGGGGCGCCACGCGGTTTCGCGACGCATGCAGCGCGAAGCCGAGGATCACCGCGAAGCCGATCGCAGGCACCGCGAGCGCCCAGTGGATGCCGGCATGGTCGGACACCGCGCCCATCACCGCGGTCAGCGCGGCGCCGCCGATGATCGCCATGACGATCAGCGACGCGCCCAGCTTGCGCGCGTCGTCGTCCAGTCCGTCCAGGCCCAGGGCGAAGATGGTCGGGAACATCACCGACATGAACAGGCTGCTGGCCACCAGCGCATACAGGCCGATCCAGCCGGGCAGCGCCACCGCCACCGCGCACAGCAGCAGGTTGAGCAGGGCGAATACGCCCAGCAGCCGCGCCGGCGCCAGGAAGCGCAGCAGCGCGGTGCCGATGAAGCGGCCGGCCATGAACAGCACCAGCGACAGGGTGAGGAAATCGGCGGCGGTCTTCTCCGGGGTGCCGGGCACGCCGTCCTGCAGGTAGCGGATCAGGTAGCTCCAGATGCCGACCTGCGCGCCGACGTAGAAGAACTGCGCGACCACCGCGAACACGAAGCGGCCATTGCGCCGCAGCTGGCCGAAGCCGCCGGCGCGCGCGCCATCGCCGCCGGCGCGGGTGGCGGGGAAGCGGGTCAGCCCGATCAGCAGCGCCCACAGCAGCACCACCGCACCGATGATCAGGTACGGCGTCTGCACCGCCAGCGACTCGGTGGCGAAGAACGCCTCGCGCGCGGCCGGCGCCATCGCCGCCAGCTCCTGCGGCGTGTGCTCCACGCCGGACAGGATGAAGTGCTGGCCGACCAGGATGCCGGTGATCGAACCCAGCGGGTTGAACGCCTGCGCCAGGTTCAGCCGCCGCGCCGCGCCCTCGGCGGGGCCGAGCACGGTGACCAGCGGGTTGGCGGTGGTTTCCAGGAACGCCAGGCCGCTGGCGATGACGAACAGCGCCAGCAGGAACAGCCAGTAGGTGTGCACCTGCGCGGCGGGGTAGAACAGGAACGCGCCGACCGCGTACAGCAGCAGGCCCAGCACCACCGCCGCCTTGTAGCTGTAGCGGCGCATGAACATCGCCGCCGGGATCGCGAACACGAAGTAGCCCAGGTAGAACGCGCTCTGCACCAGCCCGGCCTGCAGGTCGGTCAGCTCGAAGGCCTTCTTGAACTGCTTGATCAGGATGTCGTTGAGGTTGTTCGCCATGCCCCAGAGAAAGAACAGGCTGACGATCAGGACCAATGGCGCAAGCGCGGTCCGGGTGAGACTGGCGGACGCCGGTGTGGCGGATTCGCTGCTGTAGTGCATTGCCGCCTACCCCTCCCAAGGTGTGCCGAGTCGCGTTCGGATTGTCGGCGGAGCGTACTGCGCCGGCGAGTGCCATGCAAATATAAAATTTGAGTTCATATGTGGATGGCGGTGCGGTGTCGACCTATGCGCTGCAGGCCGCAGGCGGTGCGAGCCGGTGCGGCGTCCCTGTACCCTAGTCCTCTTCACCTGCTGCCGGGTCCTCGACGGAATGACCACCCCCTTGCCCAAGTACCGCGCGCCCGCCCTGGACAAGGGGCTGGACATCCTGGAGCTGCTGGCGCGCGACGGGCGGCCGATGAGCATGGGCGAGATCTCGCAGGGCATCGGCCGCTCGCGCGGCGAGATCTTCCGCATGCTGCAGGTGCTGGAAGAGCGCGGCTACCTGACCCGCACCGCAGGCGAAGGCGGCTACACGCTGACCAACCGCCTGTTCATGCTCGGCATGCAGCAGCCGCGGGTGCAGAACGTCACCGAGGTGGCGCTGCCGGTGATGCGCGCGCTGGCCGATGCGATCCGCCAGCCCTGCCACCTGGTGGCGCCGTCGGACGACCAGATCGTGGTCATCGCGCAGATGGACGTGCCCAGCGACCTCGGCATGGTGGTGCGCCCCGGCCACCGCCGCCCGTTCGCGCATTCCACCTCCGGCCTGGTGCTGTTCGCGTTCCAGCCGGCCGACGCGCAGGCGCAGTTGCTGCAGCGCCTGGACGCCAGCGAGGTGGCCTACGACCGCGCCGCGTTCCTGGCTGCGGCGCAGGAAGTGCACGCGCTGGGCTACAGCATCCATCCCAGCGAGGCGGTGGTCGGCGTGATCGACCTCACCGCGCCGATCCTGCAGCACGGCGTCGCCCGCTACACCCTCACCGTGCCCTTCATCGAACGCCGCCCGCAACCGATCGACGCGCAGGCGGCGATGCGCGCGGTGTGCGATGCCGCGGCGCAGATCAGTGCGGCGCTGGCGTAGGCATCGTGTTCTTGCAAGCCCAAGCCGCTTCGCGGGTCGGCTTGATGCTGGTGCTAGGCCCCCAGATAGGAGACTTCATGGCTATTTTCGGAATCGGCGCCTACTACGACCGCGACATGAGTGGAGAATTCGTCTCTTCAGGAGTCGCCGGTCCCGGTTGGTCCAAAGCTGATGCACCGGAACTGCATCAGTTCATTCAATCGCTGAAGGTCGGCGACATCGTTTATTTGAAATCGTTTGCACCGTCCAGCCAAGACATTCTGATCAAAGCGATCGGCCTAGTGGCAGACCAGCACCTTGTACAAGACAGTCCAGTGGTGTCCGCGGGCAGGAACATCAGATGGGTGGTTACCAAGGAGTTCCGCATCCCCAAACCGAGCGAGCGCCTCAATGTCCGACTCAACACTATGTACGAGGAGTTCAATCCGATCGTACAAGCCGCGATTATCGATCGCTTGCTTGGGGCCAATAGTAGTTAGGCCTTACAGTTCATCCAAGCGTTAGACATCGACATGGATCAACGGAAGCTCGTTCTATACCTTGAGGCTCCGTTTGCTGCGTATGACGCGACTCTCGCACCACCGCGAGATGTCGTTCTTGCTGGCTTGAGTACAGTCTGGCCTTCTGACTACTGGGCAGGACTCGCTATCGGCTGGCTTGAACAAGGGGCGCCAATCGACAGTGAAATAGCTCGGGTACTCGACGCCACGGTCAAGCGACCTTTCTCGCAAAGTTTTCGCCATCGAGCATTCGCATTGGCTAGGTGCTGGTATCGAGCGCGCAATGTCTAGCAACTCGTTCAAGGCTGACGCGCGTATGGCCCGGCACTTTTAGCCGTTTAGCATGTGGGCTAACAGCGTATTCGATCCGCGCTGCTCCGTGGCTCGGCTCAATTCAAACGTTCGAAGGCCTGACTTGGCTGTGGAGATGCTGCGCGCAGGAGACGTCATGAATGACGTACCGCCACCCGTGTGTCGACCATGCGATGCATCCCTCGTGCCGCTGTTCTCGCGCCGCGTACTGTGTACGCGGCAAGGTTAGCGCATACCCGCGCCTGCGCTGCATGCCCACATGTGCGCCACATCGCTGGAATGCGCGCCCATGGTGCGCGTGACTCGATCCCCAGCCTGATCACGTAGTCGCTGCGCGTGCGCGCAAAGCGTTGACCATCGCGCCACCGCTGCGCAGCCTGCAGGGAACACGGCGACACGGACACACGGCATGGCACGGCGGTTTCCCTGGAGTTGGTTGGCGGTGCTGGCGGCCTGCGCGTTGGTGCTGGTGCTGGCCTGGCAGAACCGCGGTCTGCGCGAAGAACGGCGCTGGTTCGTCACCCGCACCACCGAGCCGTATTTGGGCATGTATGTGCCGCGCATCGCCGCTACTACCTTGGACGGTGCGCCGCTGACGCTGGGTGAGCCGGCGGCCGAGCGGCAGGTCCTGTTCTTCTTCACCACCACCTGCCCGTACTGCAAGCGCTCGGCGCCGCAGATGGTGCAGGCCGCACAGCGTCTGGCCGCGCAGCAGCCCGACGTGCAGGTGCTGGGCGTGTGCCAGTGCAGCCCCGCGCAGGCGCGGCGCTACGCCGCCGAGCACGGCTTTACGTTTCCGTTGACCACGTTGACCGACCGCCGCGCGCTGATGCTGTTCCGCGCGCGCAATGTGCCGACGCTGCTGGCGCTGGATCACGAAGGACGCGTGCGCTACGCGCGCGTCGGCGTCTTCGATACCACGGAGCGGATGCAGGACCTGATGGCCGCAGTGGGCCGCACGGATGCGCCACCGGCCTTGGCAACCATCGAGGAGTAAGCCATGAAACAGCGTTGGACAGCGTTACGCAACGGGATGCTTGCGGCCGTGTTCCTGGCCAGCATGGGCTTCGGCGCGGTGCAGGCGACCGCCGGCGACGGCATCGAGAAGGAGGCGGCCTGCAGCGCCTGGGCGTGCCAGCAGGAGTGCGCACCGTTCGGCGGTGAGCTGGGGCCGGGCGGGCCCGGAAAGCCGCTGGTCTGCTACTGCTGCGGCTGAGCCGTGTCCGGAGCCGGCCGCGCCAGGCCGGCTCCGGCATCGGGGCTGCGATGGCGGCGATCACGGATCGCAGTGAGCATCTGCCGCGTTGCGACTCCGTCATCACTCCGCCAACCTGCAAGTCGCTCCCGGTACGCGCGATTGCGCCCTGCATCCTGGCCAGCCGCCGCCGATTCACGCAGGTTTGCGCGCTGGCTGGGCATGGTGGAACGCAGACCAACCAGGAGCGTTCCATGACCTCACCTCTTCATCCCGTCCGCCTGACCATGCTCGCCGCGCTCACCGCCGCGGCGCTGAGCGGCTGCGGCAAGCCTGGCGACCAGGCCTCGCGCACCGCACCTGCCACCTCGCCGGCGCCGACCGCCGCGCCGGTTGGTGGCGAAAGCGGGCGCGCGCCGATCGGTGGCGACGCCTCGGCCAAGGCGATGCTGCAGGTGCTGGAGGGCAATGTGGTGGCGCTGTCCAAGCAGGCGCTGTCGCGCAACGTCAGCAAGACCGTGGCCGACTTCGCCCGCGAGACCATCGCCGTGCACCACGATGCCGACCCGGCCACGGCCGGCAAGGGCGGCCCCGGCGATGCGGAGAAGATCGACGCGCAGGTGGCCAAGGGCCGTGCACAGCTGCAGGCGCTGGGCGATGAAAAGGACAACTCCGCCTACATGAACGCCTACGCGGCGGCAGTGGTGCGGCAGTACTCCGATGCGCTGTCGGTGATCGATGCCGAACTGGTGCCGGCGGCCAAGGAAGACGCCACCCGCCAGGAACTGCAGCAGGCGCGCAAGCGCATCGCCGAGCAACTGGAGCGCGCGCAGGCGCTGGCCTCGGCCCGCTATTGAGCACCTAGCCCCTCTCCCGTCGGGGCGACAGGGTGCGGCCTGCGCGCCACTGGCGCGCGCACCCTGGAGCGCCCGCGCCGCAAGCGCGGGCCGGGGCGCGGAGCGGGGGTTGGAGTGAGGGTACGGCGCGAAGCGACTCGCAGCGTTCTGGGCGCACGAGGCTGCGCCAGTACCCGCATCCGACCCTACGGGGCACCTTCCCCGACAATGAGGGCCTCGCTCCCGAGGGGAGAAGAAACAGCCGCTAGGGCGTGCCATCGATCCCCGCGCATGCCGCAACAAGGAAGGTATCCCGGCGCGCGTGGAGCGGATTGAATACGCCGCGATTGCGTACGCCTGTGCCAAGGACGACTGAGAGCGCATAGCCCCTCTCCCATCGGGAGAGGGGTTGGGGTGAGGGTACGGAGCGAAGCGACTCGCAGAGTTTAAGGCGGACGAGGTGACGCCAGCCTCCTCATCCACCCTGGCGGGCACCGACCTTGAAAATGAGGGGCATGCTCCCGGGCGGGAGAAAAAGCAGCCGCTGAGGCGCGCCATCAATCCCTGAGCATGCCGCGCCGCGATTGCGTGCGCCTGTGGCTAGGAAAAGCGAGGCCGAGCGATGACGCGCCCATGGCGCGTCCACCTACCAAGCCCAACGCGGCATCCCCGGCAACCGGCGACACGCCCTAGCCGTCGGCGGCGATCGCCTTCAACGCCGGCCGCTCCTCGCGCCCATCCGGATGCCGCGCGAAGCGGGTCGGGTCGCTGCCGTGCACCGGCGCCTCGTCCCGCCATGGCCAGCCGCCGAACTGGGTGCGGCGATAGTCGGCCATGGCCTGGGCGATCTCGGCCTGGGTGTTCATCACGAACGGACCGTGTTGGGCCACCGGTTCGGCGATCGGTCGGCCTTGCAGCACCAGGAACTCGCTCGCCTCGCTGTCGCCATTGACCAACTCGACCGCCTGATCGGCGCGCAGCTCGATCGCCGCGTGGCGGGTCACCGAGCGCCCGCCCACGGTCACCGCTGCGCCCTTGAAGAAGTACAGGCTGCGGCGCGTGCCGCGGCCTTGCGCGGCGGGCAGGGTCCAGCGTGCGCCGGGTGCCATGCGGATCGTCCAGATGGCCACATCGGCATCGTCCTGCGCGGCCCACGAATCCGGTGGCGGCGCGAGCGGGCCGCCGGCGCTGCCGGGCGCGGCGTCGACCGGGCCGATGCGGCCGGCCACGCAGGCCACCTCGGTGGTGCGACCGGCGTCGTCGGTGGCGGTGAAGCGCGGCAGGTCTTCCGACCAGAACATGGTGAAGTGCGGCGCGGCCAGCTTGTTGCGCGCCGGCAGGTTCAGCCAGATCTGGAACAGTTCCAGCGGGTTGGGCGCCGCCGTGTCCAGCAGCGGGAACATCTCCGAATGGACGATGCCCGCGCCGGCCGTCACCCACTGCACGTCGCCGGCGCCGAAGCGCGCCGCCGCACCGAGCGAATCGGCATGGTCGATCAGGCCCTTGCGCACGATGGTCACGGTCTCGAAGCCGCGGTGCGGATGACCGGGAAAGCCGGGAATCTCCTCGCCGTGATACATGCTCCAGCCGTCCTTGCGGCTGAAGTCCTGGCCGATGGCGCGGCCGTGCAGGGACGCCGCCGGCCCCATCGCGCCGTTGCCGGCGGGGTAGGCATCGTCGTGGTAGACGCAGAACAGGAACGGGTCGATCGTTTCCCAAGGGAAGCCGAGCGGCTTGATCTGGACGATGGGGTCGGTCATGGAGAGATCCTTCGTGCGAACGCCACCCGAGGTTGAAGGCGGCAACCCTCACGATATGGGGCGATGCCGACGGAACGGAAGGCCAGTCCGAAAGACATCCTGTCCCGCACGGGAAACACTGGGATGCGCCGCCGCCGCGTCCGTGGCGATGGCGCCGGCGCGGTGGCCGGCCGCGTCGCATGCGCCGAGCGAGCGAACCCGGCAGTCAGCGGGGCGCACTGAATGCCTGCTGGGGCGCAACCGCTGATCTGCGCCTGCACGACCCGTGCGTCATTGCACTGTCATCTGCCGCGACCAGCATCGCAGGCTTTTCCGATCCTGCGAGCGCCTGGTGCGTCCCGAACCCTTGCCGGCCCTGTCGCGGCTGTTCCTGCAATGGCGGCCGTCGCTGAGCCGCTATTTCCGCAAGCGCCGCGCCGCGGCCTGGGATGCCGACGACCTGCTGCAGGAAGTGTGGCTGCGGCTGCAGCGCAGCGAGGCGCATGCGCCGGAGATCGCCAATCCCGAAGCCTACCTGTTCACCATCGCCGCCAACCTGATGCGCGAGCACGCGCTGCTGCATCAGCGCAGCAGCCAGCGCGACACCTGCCTGGACGATGTGCTGGAGCGGCTGGCGGTGCCCTGCGAGGCCGATGCACAGGTGCACCGCGCGCAGCGCCGGCAGCGCCTGGCCGAGCTGATGGCGCGGCTGCCGCCGAAGTGCCGCGCGGCGATGGTGCTGCGCTATCGCGACGAACTGGGCTACCAGGAGATCGCCGAGCAGCTGCAGATCTCCAGCCACATGGTCAAGAAGTACATCATCAAGGGCCTGGCGGTATGCCGGCAGGGCATGGCGCGCTATGCGTGAGGATCCGCAGCGCGTCGCCGAGGCGGCCGCGGACTGGTACCTGGCGCAGCGCGAGTCCACGCTGCCGCCGGCGCGGCAGGCCGAATTCCTGGCCTGGCTGCGGCAATCGCCGGCGCACGTGGCCGCCTATCTCGACATCGCGCGGATGCATGGCGACCTGCCGTCCGCGGCGCAGGCGCAGCAGGCCAGCAGTGCGCAGCTGCGCGCGCATGCCTTGCGCAGCGGGGCAGTGGTGGTGCCGTTGCGCCCGGATGTGGACACGCCGACGTTGGTGTCCAACCCGCGCCGTGTCCTGCCACGGCGCAGGCGCTGGCCGCTGGCGGCGGCCGCCGTGCTGGCGCTGGCCGCCGCGGGCGTGGCGTTGCGCCTGAGCGCGCCGGACCCGGTGCAGGCGACGGTGTACCAAGCACCAGCGGACGCGGCGCGCAGCGTCGCCCTGGACGACGGCAGCGTGGTGCAACTGGAGCGCGGCGGCGCGATCGCGGTGCGCTACGGCACGCAGCGTCGCGACATTGCCCTGCTGCGCGGCAAGGCGGTGTTCGATCTCGGCCACGATCCGGCGCGGCCGCTCCGGGTCAGCGTCGGCACGCTGGTGCTGCGCGACGTCGGCACTGTGTTCGGGGTCGACCCGCAGGCCGGCGGCGCGCGCGTCACCGTGCTGCAGGGGCGGGTGCAGGTGTCGCGCGATACCCCGGCGTGGTGGCGCCGCAGCGACCTGCCGTCGGAAGGAGCGACGCTGGCGGACCTGGGCGGCGGCCAGCAGGCGCGGGTGGATGCGCAGGGCCGCGTGCTGGCGCGGCGCGACCACGCCGACATCGCCGACGCCACCGCCTGGCTGCCGGCGCAGGTCGGCGTGCACGATCGCAGCCTGGGCGAGGTGGCGCGGCTGTTCAACGCCTACACCACGCAGCCGCTGCGCATCGCCGACCCGGCGCTGGCGGCGCGGCGGGTCAGCGGCGTGTTCCACCTGCGCGATCCGGAGGCCTTCGTCGCCTATCTGGGCAGCCTGCCGGACGTGCAGGTGCAGCGCGATGCGCACGCGGTGACCATCCGTCACGCACCGGCCCCGCTGTAAGAAAAAATTCATGCAATCGACGGTAGCCGCACGGCGCACCGGGGCACTCCTAGGAAGCATGGCCGTCGCGCAGCACGCGCGGGGCCGCCCTTCCTCCCCTCCGGTGTGATCGTCATGCGCAAGCCTCTCGTCGTCTCCATCGCCCTGCTGTTGGGCAGTCTGTCTTCGCTGCCGGCCTGGTCGGCGCCCGCCGCCACGGCCCAAGCCATCGCGCCCATGCCGCTGGCGCAGGCGCTGGACCAGTTCGCGCGCAGCAGCGGCCTGCAACTGATGTACGACCCGGCGCTGGCCGAAGGCCTGCGCAGCAGCGGCGCGCCGGCCGGCCTGGCGCCGCCGCAGCAGTTGCATGCGCTGCTCGCCGGCACCGGCCTGGACTACCGCATGCTGACGCCTGGCTCGGTCGCCATCGTGCGCAGCAGCGTCGCCGCCGCGCCGGCCGCCGCCCCACGGGCGCCGCGCAGCGCCGCCCCGGCGCATGCCGAGGCCGACGGCGAACACGACGGCCCGCGCGAACTGGCGCCGATCAACGTCACCGCCAACAGCGTCGACACGCTGGCGCCCAGCGCCGCGCCGCTGGAAGCGAGCCAGCCGACCTCGGTGATCGACGAGCGCTTCATCCGCGACGGCCTGCGCCTGAACTCGAACTACGACGACATCATCAAGTACGCGCCCAGCGTGGTCACCACCTCGCCGGAAGGTCCTGGCCTGGGCAAGAACGAAGGCGTCAGCATCCGCGGCTTCCAGGACGGCCAGTTCAACATCACCTTCGACGGCATCCCGTTCGGCGATGCCAGCGATCTGCACCACACCACCTCGGCCTACTTCAACAACCACGTGCTCGGCCAGGCCGAGATCGACCGCGGCCCCGGCGGCGGCGCCACCATCGGCAACGCCACCTTCGGCGGCACCCTGGCGCTGCGCACGCGCAATCCCAGCGAGGTGGACGGCGTCACCGTCTACGGCACCGGCGGCAGCTGGAACACCTGGGCCGGCGGCGTCAGCGCCGACGAGCACATCGGCAACACGCGCGTGTTCGCCGACCTGTCCAAGGAAGCCAGCGATACCTACCTCAAGGGCACCGACGACCGCCGCGAGCACGCCTTCCTCAAGACCGTCAGCGACCTCGGCGAGGCGACCACGCTGACCTTCGTCAGCAGCTACAACCAGGAGCACCAGAACACCGTGCAGGGCGCCACCCGCGCGCAGATCGCGCAGCATGGGTGGCGCTACGGCCTGGGCAACGATCCGACCCTGCAGAACTACACCGGCTACAACGCCGCCGCCTACTACTCCAGCTTCACCTACCTGGGCCTGAGCACGCGCCTGGGCGACTGGGACCTGGACAACAAGGTCTACTACAACAGCTTCGACCACACCGCTTCCAAGACCAGTATCCCCACCAGCGAGAGCGCTGCCGACAACGGCGTGACCTTCTACGGCGCCACCGGCAAGAAGCTGTCCAAGGCCGCCAAGGACGTGCCGGGCAAGCTCTCGGACAACGATTTCCGCGCCTTCGGCGACGTGCTGCGGCTGGCGCGCGACCTCGGCCCGGGCCAGCTGCAGACCGGCGTGTGGGTGGAGCGCAACCTGGACGAGCGCCAGCAGTTGCCGGTGGACATGACGACCGGCGCGGCCAGCGGCACCAAGTACGGCCCGCTGTACAACTACAACCTGCACGACCGCACCGACACCCTGCAGCCCTACCTGCAGTACGACTGGAAGCTCAGCGACAGCCTGACCCTCAGCCCGGGCCTGCGCTACGCGCGGGTGCAGCGCCAGCTCGATGCCGAGCTCAACAAGAGCACGCCGCCGGCGCCCGCGCACAGCACGGCCAGCTACGACGCCACGCTGCCGTCGCTGAGCCTGCACCAGGCCTTCAACGAGCACTGGAGCGGCTACGTGCAGGCCGCGCGCGGTTTCCTGGCGCCGCCGATCGACGTGATCGAACTCAACGGCACGCGCGGACTGCGCCCGGAACTGACCAGCAACTACCAGCTCGGTACCAGCTATGCCGCGCGCGGCCTGACCTTCGGCGCCGACGTCTACTACATCGACTTCAGCAACTACATCAGCCAGACCCTGATCAATACCGACAGCGGCACCGAGAGCGCCTTCGTCAACGGCGGCGGTGCGGTATATCGCGGCGCCGAGGCCGAGGCCACCTACGCGCTGACGCCGATCCTGAGCCTGTACGCCAACGCCAGCTACAACGAGGCCACCTACAAGCACAGCAGCACCCAGGTCGCCGGCACGCCGCGGGTAACCGCCGCCCTGGGCCTGCTGTACAACAGCGGCACCGGCTACTTCGGTTCGTTGATGGAGAAGGTGGTGGGCGCGCAGTACGGCGTGGACAACAGCACCGCGGCCAACGGCACCACCGTGTTCGGCAACGACCAGCGCCTGGGCGGCTACGCCAGCCTGGATGCGGCGCTGGGCTACCGCAGCACGCACGGGCCCTACGGGTTGAAGGGCTACTCGATCAGCATGGACGTCAACAACCTGCTGAACCGGCATGCGCTGATCGGTTACGCCGGCACCCGCTCCTCCGACAACCAGCCGCTGTACTTCGGCCTGGCCGGGCGCGGCGTGTTCCTCGACCTGTCGCTGAAGTTCTGAGGCCCGCCATGTCCGCTTCCCGATTCACATGCGTGCGCAGCGCATGGCGCCTGGCCGCGTTGCTGTACGTCGCCAGCGCCGCCTGGCCGGCGGCCGCATCGCCCAAGCCTGCCGCGGCACCGAACGCGGCGCAGGTACGCCTGACGATCGTGGTGATGCGCCACGGCGTACGTGCACCGACGCAATCGCCAGAAGACCTGGCCAAGTACGCCGCGCAGCCCTGGCCGCAATGGCCGGTGGCGCCGGGCCAGCTCACGGCGCACGGCGCCGCCGGCATGCAGGCGCTGGGTGCACGCTACCGGCAGCGCTGGCTGTCCACGGCGGCACTGGCGCCGGACTGCGCCGCGTCCGGCGCGGTGGTGATCGCCGACAGCACGTCGCGCAACCACGACAGCGCCGCCGCCTTTACCGAAGGGTTGCTGCCGGGATGCCAGGCGCGCTACCTGGCGTTGCCGACGACGCAGAACAATCCGCTGTTCCATTTCGGCAAGGACGAGGACAAGGACGACGATGCGCCCGCACCGCCGCTGCACCTGGACATGGCCACGCGCACGCGGCTGCGCGCGCTGCAGCGTGTGCTGTCCGGCTGTGCGGGTTCGGCCTGCGCTGCGCAGGCTTCGCCGCGCCTGGACGATCCGCAGCGGCTGCAGGATCCGGCGCAGGCGGCCAAGGCCTTGAAGACCGCCGGCAGCCTGTCCGAGAACCTGATGCTGGAATACGCGCAGGGCCTGCCGTTGCCGCAGGTGGCCTGGGGGCGTGCCGATGCCGCGGCGCTGCAGCGGCTGGTCGGCCTGCACAACGCCTCCTTCGCCTACAGCAAGCGGGCGCTGCCGGCGGCGCGTGCCGGCGGCTCCAACCTGCTCGCGCACCTGTTGGCGACGCTGCAGGTGGCGGCCGGGCAGACCCCGGCGGTGGCGCCGCTGGCGCCGGCGGACACGCGCGCGCTGGTGCTGCTCGGCCACGACACCAACCTGGCGCACCTGGCGGGCCTGTTCGGCATCGATCCCGTCGTGCGCGGCCAGCCGGACGCGTATCCGCCAGGCGGTGCGCTGCTGCTGGAGCTGGTGCGGCAGGACGGCGAGGACTTCCTGCAACTGCGCAGCGTGGTGCCGACCCTGCCGGCGCTGCGGGCCAACCGCTTCGACGGTCGCAGCCTGCGCGAGCGGCGCTGGCCGCTGCCCGGCTGCGGCGGCCGCCTGCGCTGCCCGCTCGCGATCGCCCTGCCGGCGTTGCAGGCGCGGCTGGATCCGCAGCGGGTCGAGGCTGCCGTGCCGTCGATGACCGAGTGGCCGGCGCAGGCGGCGCCGGTGGGCGACTAGTTGGCGCCAGCGCTTGACGGCACCGTAGGAGCGGCTTCAGCCGCGACCGGGCGTTCCTGGGTAACGCCTGTCGCGGCTGAAGCCGCTCCTACGCGTGCCACGGGGCCGGGATAAATGCCGCCCGCCGTCACGGACCACTCAGCGCGGAAGGTCGATCATCGCGGTTCCCCCACGCGCCTGCGCCTGCGTGCGCCGCGCTCTTTGCCAGGACCCCGCCATGTCCCCGACCCACGCCGCCGCGCTGCCCGACACCATGACCGCGATCGAAATCCGCCAGCCCGGTGCGCCCGAGGTGCTGGTGCCGGTGCGTGTGCCGCTGCCGCACCCCGGGCGCGGCGAATTGCTGGTGCGGGTGGCCGCGGCCGGCGTCAACCGGCCCGACGTGATGCAGCGCCAGGGCAGCTATCCGCCGCCGCCGGGCGCCTCGCCGCTGCCGGGGCTGGAGTTCGCCGGCGAGGTGGTGGGCCTGGGCGAGGGCGTGGAGCGCTACCGGCTGGGCGACCAGGTCTGCGCGCTGGTCGCCGGCGGCGGCTACGCCGAGTACGCGGTGGTGCACGAGCGCAACGCCCTGCCGGTGCCGGCGGCGCTGAGCCTGACCGAGGCTGCGGCGGTGCCGGAAACCTTCTTCACCGTGTGGACCAACGTGTTCCAGCGCGGTCGCCTGCAGTCCGGCGAAACCTTGCTGGTGCACGGCGGGACCTCCGGCATCGGCAGCGTCGCCACGCTGCTGGGGCGGGCGTTCGGTGCGCGGGTGATCAGCACGGTGGGCTCGGCCGACAAGCGCGCCGCCAGCCTGGCGCTGGGCGCGGAGGCGGCGATCCTCTACCGCGAGGAGGACTTCGTGGCCGAGACCATGCGCCTGACCGAGGGCCGCGGCGCCGACGTGATCGTGGACCTGATCGGCGGCGACTACCTGGCGCGCAACTACCAGGCCGCGGCGCTGGACGGGCGCATCGTGCAGATCGGCATCCAGCAGGGCAAGGTGCGCGAATTGGACCTGATGCCGCTGCTGGCCAAGCGGCTGACCCATACCGGCTCGACCCTGCGTCCGCGTTCGGTGATGGAAAAGGCGGCGATCGCGCGCGAACTGGAGCAGCAGGTGTGGCCGCTGCTGGCGCAGGGCCGCATCAAGCCGCAGGTGGACCGTTGCTTCCCGCTGCAGGAGGCGGCACAGGCGCATGCGCTGATGGAGTCCAGCGCGCATATCGGCAAGATCGTGCTGGTGACTGACGCGCGGTGAACCGGGTATCGGTCGCGGCGACCCGCCTGCCGTGGTAGGAGCGGCTTCAGCCGCGACGGGCTCCACCGGGACGGCCCTCGCGGCTGAAGCCGCTCCTACGCGCGGTTTCGGTCGTGATGGGAGGCCACCCTCGGTCGCCCTCGAGCGCACAGGCGTTCCGCGCCCTCACAGCTGCGCCCACCACTAGCCTTGTAGGAGCGGCTTCAGCCGCGATGGGCTTTACCGGGAACGCCCATCGCGGCTGAAGCCGCTTCGACACCCGGTTCCGGTCGTGATGAGCGGCGCGCTTCGGTCGCGACAGGCAGCCGGCGCATGCGCCGGCGCGCCCATACGGCACGCGGGCCCGCGCCCGCTGCTGGCCCGGTTCAAGCACCGCGCCGTATAGTGCGCCGCACGCGCGGTGGTCCGCGCTTGCCCGTGCCGGTCCCTGCGTGCGCCTGCTGCCCCGTTCCGCGTCGTCTTCTTTCCTATTGCGCTACGCCCTGCTGCTGTTGTGGCTGTGCGCGGCGGTGGCGTCGGCCCAGCCGCAGGACGCCGCCGACGCGCCGCCGGACCCGCAGACCCTGCTGGACAACGCCGCCAAGTCGCTGAAGGACGCGCGCGGCAAGGAAGTGGATGCCGGCAACCAGACCGCCTTCCAGGACCTGGTCACGCAGGTCTCGGACGCCTCCAACGATGCGCAGACCGCCGCCGATGCGCTCTCGCAGCAGTTGGCGCAGGTCAATGCGCGCCTGCAGCAGCTCGGTCCGGCCGCCACCGGCGATTCGCCCGACATCGCCGCACAGCGCAAGGCGCTGACCAAGCAGCGCGACGCCCTGGACTCGGGGGTCAAGCGCGGCAAGCTGATGGTGGTGGAGGCACGGCAGCTGGCCGACGAGATCGAACGCGCGCGCGCCGAGCATTTCAGCCAGGAGCTGTCGCTGCGTTCGCCCTCGCCGCTGTCGCCGGCGCTATGGAAGCAGATCGCCGCCGATTTCCCCGACGACCAGGCCAAGCTGCTGGCGCTGTACACCCTCGGCATGCAGTCGCTGCAGGACGCGATCGCCGAGCATGGCAGCGGCGCGCTGGGCGTCGGCATCGCCATCGCGGTGATCCTGCTGTTCCCGCTGCGCTACCTGCTGCGCTGGCTGGGCAAGCGCTATGCGGTGTCGCGCGCGCCGGGCAGCCGCCTGCGCCGGTCGGGTCTGGCGATCTGGTTCCTGCTGCTGGGCACGTTGACCCCGGGCCTGGCCGCGCTGGCCCTGGCCGAGGCGCTGCGCAGCATCGATGCGGTGCCGGAGCGCCTGGAAGCAGTGCTCAACGGCTTCGTGGTGGTCAGCTTCGCCGCGGCCTTCATGGGTTCGCTCGGCGCCAGCGTGCTGCTGCCGAACCAGCCGAGCTGGCGGCTGTTCCCGATCGACGACGCCACCGCGCGGCGCCTGCGCAAGTACACCTGGGCCACCGCGGCGCTGGCCTGGCTCAGCAGCATGCTGCTGGTGATCAACCAGGCCGCGCGCACCAGCGACTCGGCCACCGTCGCCGCCGACGGCGTGATCGCGCTGGTCTACGGCGTGCTGATCCTGGCCACCCTGACCAGCCTGTCGCGGCTGCGCCGGCGCCAGTACGCCGAAGCGGCGGCGCAGGCCCTGGCCAATGCGCAACCGCCGCCGCCCGGGCAGCACGGCGGCGCGCTGGCGCTGATCGGCGTGCTGGTCAAGGTCGCGGTGGTGGTGGCGCTGCTGGCGGCGCTGCTGGGCTATCTGCACCTGGGCCTGTTCATCACCCGGCAGATCATCTGGATCACCATGATCGTCGGCGCGATCCGCCTGCTGATGACCTTCGCCGACGACTTCGCGCTGTGGCTGTTCGCCAGCGAAGGCCGCATCGGCCGCGCCGCCAATGGCGCGTTCGGGGTGCGCTCGAGCAGCCTGGAGCAGGCCGGGGTGCTGACCTCGGCACTGCTGCGGGTGGTGCTGTTGCTGATCGGCGTCGGCGCGCTGTTGATGCCGTTCGGCACCAACGTCTCGATCGTCTCGGACTGGTTCTCGCTGCTGTCCGATGGCATCCGCCTCAGCGACAAGGTGGTGGTGTATCCGGGCGCGATCGCCCGCGCGGTGCTGGTGCTGCTGCTCGGCCTGGGCGTCATGCAGTACCTGCATCGCTGGCTGACCCAGACCTACCTGCCCAAGACCGAACTGGACGACGGCTCGCGCAACTCGATCAGCACGGTGGCGCGCTATGTCGGCATCATCCTGGCGGCGTTGTGGGCGCTGGCCGCGCTGGGCATCGGCCTGGAGCGGATCGCGCTGGTGGTCAGCGCGCTGTCGGTGGGCATCGGCTTCGGCCTGCAGTCGATCACCCAGAACTTCGTGTCCGGCCTGATCCTGCTCGCCGAGCGCCCGGTCAAGATCGGCGACTGGATCAAGATCGGCGACCAGGAGGGCGACGTGCGCCGGATCAGCGTGCGCGCCACCGAGATCCAGGTCGGCGACCGCTCCACCCTGATCGTCCCCAACTCCGAACTGATCACCAAGACCCTGCGCAACATGACCCTGGCCGGGCCGCTGGGCCGGGTGCAGATCCAGTTCGCCGTGTCGCTGGGCACCGACGTGACCAAACTGCGCGCGCTGCTGCTGGAGCTGTACGCGGCGCACCCGGGCGTGCTGGACGACCCGGCGCCGTCGGTGTTCATCGACTCCATCGCCAACGGCCACGTCACCCTCAACAGCTTCGCCTACGTGGCCTCGCCGCGGCTGACCTACGGCACCCGCAGCGAACTGTTCTTCGCCCTGCTGCAGCGCCTGGCCGAGGAGGGCATCGCCCTGGAGTCGCCGCAGGAAGTGAAGCTGGTGCGTCAGTAGCGGGGATTGGAGATTGGGGATTCGGGATTGGTGGAGCGCAAAGCGGCTTTGGCCGCCAACTGCCGGCGCTGCAGGTCGCGGCTGAAGCCGCTCCTACGCTCTAGCGAATCCCCATTCCCGATTCCCCAATCCCGGCCGTTCAGCGCCTCCCGCGCTCCTCGCGGGCGCGGATGCGTCGGTCGAACAGCACGGCGCTGACCACGATACCCAGGCCCAGGATCACGCCGAGCAGGAACAGCACCATCGCGATCGCCGGGTAGCCGAACAGCTTGCTGCCGGTGTCGATGCGCATCATCTGCGTGGAGGCCAGGATCAATGCGGCGGTGACGATGCCGGCGGCGACGCGGTTGGCGATCTTCTGCAGGCTCTCCATCAGCCGCGACTCTTCCAGCCCGGCCACGCGCACCTGCAGGCGGTTCTCCGCGGCCAGGGTGAGGATGTCCGAGAGCCGGCGCGGGCCTTCGCGCAGCAGCGCCTGCAGTTCCATCGCCTCGCTGGCCAGGTTGGCCGCCGACAGCGACTTCTTCAGGCGCGCGCGCATCACGTGCTGCAACTGGTCCTCGACCACCACGCGCGTGTCCAGGTGCGGCGACAGCGCCCGGCACACCGCTTCCAGGTTGAGCAGGGTCTTGCCCAGCAGGCTCAGCTCGGGCGGGGTGCGCAGGCCGTAGGCGGTGGCGATGCGCACCAGGTCCAGCACCACCCGGCCTTCGGACATGGCATCGTGCGCCGCGTAGCGGGCGATCATCTGCCCGGTCTCGCGCTGGTAGCGCTCCTCGTCGAAATCCTCCAGGCGCGTGCTGAGCGCGATGGTTTCCTCGGCCACTTCCTCGCCGCGGCCGTCGACCGCCGCGAACAGCAGCTTGAGCAGGCGCTCGCGCAGCTTCGGCGGCACGTGCGCGACCATGCCCAGGTCGAAGATCGCCAGGCGTCCGTCGGCGAGCACGCGCAGGTTGCCTGGATGCGGGTCGGCGTGGATCTCGCCGTGCACGAACATCTGGTCCAGGTAGCCGCGCACCAGCGCCGCGGCCAGGTCGTCCATCGGCTGCTCGGTGCGGCGCAGTCCGGAGATCTTGTCCACGCGCACGCCTTCGGCCAGCTGCATGGTCAGCACGCGGCGGCTGCTCAGGTCCCACACCGGTTGCGGCACCCACAGCTGCGGGAACGGGCGCAGGTGCTCGCCGAAGCGCGCCAGGTTCTCGGCCTCGGCCTCGTAGTTCAGTTCGGCCAGCAGCGCCTTACCGAACTCAGCCAGCCAGTCGGCGAAACGGATGCGCCGGCCCAGCCCGGTGAGCTTGTCGGCGGCGCTGGCGAAGCTGCGCAGCACCTCCAGGTCCGAGCGCACCTGCGCGGCCACCTCGGGTTTCTGCACCTTGATCGCCACCGGCGTGCCGTCGCGCAGCGCGGCGCGGTGCACCTGCGCCAGCGAGGCGCTGCCCAGCGGGGTGTCGTCGAAGGCGGAGAACGCCTTGTTGATGCCGACGCCGAGCTCGGCCTCGACGATCTCGCGAATGCGCTCGCTCGGAATCGGCGCGGTGTTCTCCTGCATCCGCTCCAGGGCGGTGGCGAACTCCGGCGGCACCACGTCCGGGCGGGTGGACAGCATCTGCCCGAGCTTGACGAAGGTCGGGCCCAGCGCTTCCAGGTCGGTGACGAACTGTTCCGGCGTGCCTTCCGGCGGCAGCTCGTGCTCGCCCTGGGCAGTCTCCATGTCCATGCCGGAAAACACCCCGGAGCTGCGGTAGCGCAGCAGCAGGCGCAGGATCTGGGTACGGCGGCTGAGGCCGCCGATCACGTGCGGTGCGTCCGCAGCGTCGGGCGTCGCGCTCAAGGTGGACTCCGGGCAAGGATGGGCGCGATCGAGTGTGGCGACGGCCGGGTCATCGCGCGGTGAATCCTGCTGCGCGCATCGCCCGTGCGCCGCTGCCGGGAGGGGAGGGGGCGACGATGGTCGCTGCCTGTGCGACAGGCGCGATCCCGCGCCTCGGGCGCCACGCAGATGGTCTGCCGTCGTCGGCGCGACGCCCGGCGCTGGCGCTGGCGTCCTGGTCATGGTGATGCGTCGTATCCTGCAGCGTTGCGATAGCGAGGGTCGGAGGAAGCGGAATGCGGTGGAGTGAACGGACGGGATCGCTCGGGGCGCGGCGGTGCTCCGGCTTGCGGCGCGGTCGTCGGTGCGATGCGCCGGAGACCGCGCCATGGCACGGCGCGCTGCGCGCACAGGCAAGCGGTGTCGGCATGGCCGTGGCCCGATGAGCCGACGTCGGCTCGCGCTGCTGGCGGCGGTGGTGGTGCTGGCGCTGCTGGTCATGGCCTGGTTGGGCGACGACGGGGCCGGCGTCGCCGCCGAGGTGCGTAGCGCCCTGCGGGCCTTCGCGCGCGCGCTGTTCTGAGGCCACAGGCGGTCGGCCGCCCCTGTTCCGGTGCCGCGGCCCGGCTTACCCTGGGCGCTCCCCGTCACCTGCCCGGAGCGCTGCCATGTCCGTCGTCGTTTTGCCCGCCGTCCGTCGTGCCGCTGTCCTTGCCGCGTGCGCGCTGCTGGCGGTGCTGCTGTCGGCGAATGCGACCGCCGCGGCTGCGCCTCAGCGCTATGCCGGCGAGGATTTCGACGCCAAGGCCTTCGCCGCCAGCAAGCGCCGCAGCTACGCGCTGCAGGACTTTTCCGACCGCTACCGCGCAACGCTTGAAGTGGAGGACAACGACGGGGTGTTCCGGCCCGGGATCGTGCGCGTGTTTGACCGCGGCAATGCCACGCCGCTGCTCGAAGTGGCCTCGCCGGAGCTGGTGCTGGACACCGATGCGAAGAGCGGCAAGGTCAAGGCCAACGTGCACGAGTTGCCATACGGCGAGCAGAGCGTGCTGATCTACGCCGACTTCAATTTCGACGGGATCAAGGATCTGGCGGTGATGGACGGGCAGAACAGCTGCTATCACGGCCCGTCCTACCAGGTGTACCTGGGCACCGCCGACGGCTTCGAGGCCAGCCCCGGTTTCACCGAACTGGCGCAGAGCAACTGCGGCCTGTTCCAGGTGGATGCCAAGGCCCGCGAGATCCACACCATGACCAAGGATGGCTGTTGCTGGCACCAGTACGCGACGTATTCGGTACGCGACGGCGCGCCGCTGCTGGAGCGCGAGGTGGTGGAGGATGCGCGCAGCGAGGGACCGGGCCTGGCGCAGGAGACGGTGTACCGCGACCGTGCCGGCAAGCGCGTGGCCGACACGCACTACCTGTGGGACGAGCAGGGCGGCACCACCGCGGGCGAGCGCAAGATCCTGCTCGAGTTTCGCCTGGCGCCGGCCGGCAAGCGCATCGTGGTGTTCGCCAATGTCGGCGACGGCGGCAGCAGCAAGCCGTTCTATGCGGCGATCGGCGCGCAGCAGCGGGTGGACCTGCTGTATCCGGACGCGCAGGGCGAGGCGATGGACTACGACGCCGACCGCCATCTGCTCAGCTTCGCGCGTGGCGACACCACCTACCGCATCGTCGGCAACGCGCAGGGCGTGCCGCAGCGCATGGATGTGGTGGTGCGCGGCAAGACCCAGCCGCTGGCGCTGCAGCCCGGTTCGGTGCATGGCTCGCTGCAGGCGGTGGCGCAGGTGCTGGAGGCGGCGTCGGCGGAGTAGGGAGCGACGGGGCATTGCTCCGAAGCAGCTGGCGATTCCGGCTTGCGCGCGTCGGGACTGACGTCCCTCCCACAGTGCACCCGGACAGCCCATTGCAGCCCCGATGGCGCCATCTGTAGGAGCGGCTTCAGCCGCGACCGGTGAAGCCTGTCGCGGCTGAAGCCGCTCCTACAACGAGGGGGGCGACACGGCCATCGATCCCTTGTTGCAGCGCATACGGATCTGCCTGCCTGTGCGGTGATGACGCTACGCATGCCATGTGCTGGCTTGTCGTAGGAGCGGCTTCAGCCGCGACAGGCGTTCCCGATAACGCCTGCCGTCCCGGGTGACCCAGGCCTGCCTTGAACCGCGTTGGCCGACATGACCGGCTGCTTCAACGCCAAGCCGCGAACGCGCGCGCCACCGCTTCGGCGCCGGGGTCGATCACGCCGCGCAGTGCGTCCGCGGGTACCGCGGCGGCACGGCCGGCGCCGGCGCGGGTGAGCTGGGCGGTGGCATCGGCGCCTGCGCGGGCGGCGTGCGCGGCGGCCTCCACGTCGGCGCCCTGTGCCAGGGCGTCCAGTGCCGGCAGCAGGGCATCGAGCAGGGTGCGGTCGCCGCGTTGCGCGCCGCCGTAATGCTGCATCCGCGCCACGCCGGCCTGCAGCGCCTGCACCCAGTCGCGTCCGTCCGCCAGTGCACCGGCGGCGGTGGTGAACAGGATCGACAGCAGCACGCCGCTGGAGCCGCCCATGCTGTGTTCGATCGTCGCCGCGAGGCCGCGCGCCAATGCCGCGGCGTCGCCGGTGGCCAGCGCATCGGTGTCCAGCGCCTGCTGCAGGGCGCGCGCGCCGGCGGCGAAGGTGCTGCCGGCGTCGCCGTCGCCGCTGCGCGCATCCAGCGCGTCCAGCTCGGCCTGCGCGGCGATCAGGGCTTGCGCCACCCGGCCCAGGGCCGCTGCGCACCGCGCATCGCGCGCGCCATCGCGGTGGCTGTCGTCGCGCTTCAGTGCCGGCGCAAAGGTCTGCACCGCACGCGGCACACGCACGCCGGGCCAGCCCAGGGTCTGCACCGGTGCCTGCAGCGCGGCCAGCACGTCGGCATCGGCCGGGCCGAGGGTGATCGAGAAACCGTGCATGTCCATCGAGGTCATCAGCGCCGCCGGCACCGGCATCAGCGCGACCCGCGCGACGCCGATGCGCTGCAGCGCCAGCCGCGTCAGCACGCCCAGTTCCTGCGTCGAGCAGCCGCCGAGGTCGTTGAGCATCAGCACCAGCGGCGCGTCGGCGCCGAGGCGGACATCGGCCTGCGCCAGCAGCGGGTCCAGCACCAGCGCCAGCGCCTCTTCCACCGTGCCCGGCTGCACCGGTCGCGCCCCCGGCTCGTTGTGGATGCCCAGCCCCAGTTCCGGTGCGCGACGGCCGGCGTGCTGGCCGGGCACGCTGCAACTGGACAGCGCCATGCCCAGCGACAGCAGGCGGTCGGCGAAGGCCTGGCCGCGCTGCGCCAGTTCGGCCAGCGCCACGCCCTCGCGCGCCAGGTGGCCCACGTACTTGTGCACCAGCACCGTGCCGGCGATGCCGCGCGGCTGCGCGGCGTCGGGCAGGGCGATGTCGTCGGCGACCAGCACGCTGGCCACGTCGATGCCCTCGGCGCGGGCGCGCTCGGCGGCCAGGCCGAAGTTGAGCCGGTCGCCGGTGTAGTTCTTGATCACCAGCAGCACGCCGGGCGCGTCGGCGCAAGCGCGGATCGCCGCCAGCACCGCTTCCACGCCGGGCGAGGCGAACAGGTCGCCGGCGATGGCGCCGCTGAGCATGCCCGGGCCGACAAAGCCGGCATGCGCCGGTTCGTGCCCGGCGCCACCGCCAGACAGCACCGCGACCCGGCGTGGATCGCGCGCGGCCTGCAGCACGATGCGGGTGCCGCTGCCGGTTTCCGAGAGCAGCAGCGGTTGCAGCATGGCCGCGGCCGCGAGGACGTCGTCGACGATGGCGCGGGGGGCGGTGAGGAACTGGTCCATGCGGGTGTCCTGTGCAGGCCGTGCGGCGGTGTGGCGCACGATAGCCGGGCCGGCGTTACGCGCGGTTGAGGCCGGCCTGCTCACGCACCTGGTCGGCGGAATCGGCGAGAATCGCCGCTCACCCCGAATGGAATCCCCGCATGGCCGGCGCCAGCCTGTTCACCCTGCTCGACGACATCGCCACCCTGCTCGACGACGTGTCGCTGCTGACCAAGGTCGCGGCCAAGAAGACCGCCGGCGTGCTCGGCGACGACCTGGCGCTGAACGCGCAGCAGGTGACCGGGGTGAACGCCGACCGCGAACTGCCGGTGGTGTGGGCGGTGGCCAAGGGATCGCTGTTGAACAAGGCGATCCTGGTGCCGGCGGCGCTGGCGATCAGCGCCTGGCTGCCGTGGGCGATCACCCCGCTGATGATGATCGGTGGCGCGTTCCTGTGCTTCGAGGGCGTGGAGAAGCTGGCGCACCGCTTCCTGCATTCGAAGGAGGAGGATGCGGAACGTCACGCGCAGCAGGTGCAGGCGCTGGCCGACCAGCAGGTGGACGTGGTCGCGCTGGAGAAGGACAAGGTCAAGGGCGCGATCCGCACCGACTTCATCCTCTCGGCGGAGATCATCGTGCTGTCGCTGGGCGTGGTCGCCGGCGTGCCGTTCGTGCAGCAGCTCGCGGTGTTGGTGGCGATCGCGCTGGCGATGACCGCCGGCGTCTACGGGCTGGTCGCCGGCATCGTCAAGCTCGACGACCTGGGCCTGTACCTGAGCCGCAAGGGCGCCGCCGCCGCGACGATCGGCCGCGGCATCCTGTGGCTGGCGCCGTGGCTGATGCGCACCCTGTCGATCGCCGGCACCGCGGCGATGTTCCTGGTCGGCGGCGGCATCCTGGTGCACAGCATCGGCCCGCTGCACCACGCCATCGAGGGCATCGTCCCAACCGGCGGGCTGGGCAGCCTGGTGCTGGCCTTGGGGAATGCCGTGGTGGGAATCGTGGCCGGCGCCGTGGTGCTGGCGGTGGTATTGGGCGTGCAGAAGGTGCGGCATAGGGATTAGGGATTGGAGAGTCGGGATTCGTAACAGCGGCGCGCATTCCCGCTTTTGCGAATCCCCAATCCCGACTCTCCAATCCCGAAACACCGACTCCCCAATCCCGCGCCGGCAAAGCCGGCGCTAGTCGGCCGACACCACCCGGTTCTTGCCGGCCTTCTTGGCCTCGTACAGCGCACGGTCGGCGCGGCGGATCAGCGCGTCCTGCGCTTCGCCGGGCTGGCGCAGGGCGACGCCGGCGCTGAAGCTGACGAACACGCGCTGGTCTTCGTGCACTACTGCGCGCTGCGCCAGGGCGCGCTGTACCCGGGTCACCGCTGCGCTGGCCTCGAAGATCGTGCAGTCCGGCATCAGCAGCACGAACTCCTCGCCACCGAAGCGGGCGATGGCATCGCTGGCGCGCAAGGTGGTACGCGCCACCTCCACCACGTGGCGCAGCGCGCTGTCGCCGCCGGGGTGGCCGTAGGTCTCGTTGAGCTGGCGGAAATCGTCCAGGTCCAGCATCGCCACGCACAGTGGCTGCGCGCTGCGCTCGGTGCGCACCAGTTCGCGCACGAACAGGTCGTCCAGGCCACGGCGGTTGAGCGCGCCGGTGAGTTGGTCGACCCGGACCAGGCCGCTGACGTCCTGCAGTTCCTGCTCCAGGCGCAGGATGCGCTGTTCGGCCGCATCCACTTCCTGGCGTGCCGCGATCAGGTGGTCGCGCGCCCGTAGTGCCTGTTCCTGGACGTGGCTGGTGTCCTGCAGCACTTCCTGCAGCAGGCGGTTGAGGTCGGCGATGCTGCGCGCGTCGCGGATGGTCTGCGAATAGTCGGCGATGCGGTCGTGGAATTCGCCGGTGCTGGCGGCCATCCCGTCCAGGTCCGCGACGAAGCTCAGCATCAGGTCCTTCATCGCCTCCTTGGATTCGGCGATGCCCTGCTTGAGCAGGCCCTGCTTGTAGATCACCTCGCGCAGGCTGCCGCGCGCCTCCTCGATCGAGTAGCGGTCCAGCGGCCCGGCGATCAGATCGCGCACCACCGCGATCTGACCCTGCAGCCAACTGGTGTCTTCGAGCAGTTCGCCGACGTTCTCCAGGAGCAGGTCGAACAGGCTCAGCAACAGCGCCTGTTGCTCCTGGCTGTCGTTGGCGCGCAACGCGATCTGGTGGCACAGCTCGCGCACCTGCTGCGCCACCGGCTCCAGCGGTTGCCCGGGACGCCATTGGCGCAGCGCCTCGCCGCTGGCTTCGGCCTCGCCGGCGAGCTCGGGCAGGGTGTGCAGCAGCGCCGCCAGCGCGCCGGCCACGGTCTGCCGCAGCAGGTCGCGCAGGCGCTCGCTGTCGCTGGGCCCGGCCAGCGGGTCGTCGACGTCGATGGTGCGGATGTACTTGTCGATCAGCTGGCGCAACGCGCGGCCGTAGCTGGGCCAGTCGCCGCTGCTCGCCGCCGACTGCAGGCGCCGGCCCATGTCGCCCAGTTCGCCGTGCAGCGAGGCCATGCCGTCGGCGAAGGCGCCGAGCAGGCCCTGCGGCTCGTGCGCCTGCTGGAACAGGCGGATCAGCGCGGCGGTGGCCGCAGCCGGATCGGTGGCCGCCTCCGCGGGCGTCGCCGCAGGGCCGTGCGCGTGCCCATGGCCGTGCCCCTTCGCGCGCGCCGGCAGCCCCGCGGCCGTCGTCGGCGCGGGATCGCGCCGACGTGGCGACAGCAGCTTGCGCAGTCCGCTGATCGGCGGCTCGTCGCGTTGATCCGACATGCCAGCCGGCTCCTCCCCAAGGTCAAGGCGCCGCCCATGCTGGCGCTCAGGAACTGGATATCGGCGCTGGCGGCGCGCGCTTGAGCCGGCGGACGGCGGCTCTGTGAAGCGCACTCCATGGCGGCCGTACCCTCACCCCCGGCCCCTCTCCCGGTGGGAGAGGGGAGCGGCTTGGTCAGGTGGCGCGGTCGCCCTTTCCTTCTCCCTCCGGGACCATGGCCCCCTTTTCGGGGGAAGGTGCCCCGAAGGGGCGGATGAGGGTTGGGGCGCTAGGGAGGTGTCTGGGGGAAGAGGTTCCCTAGCCGTCGCACCCTCACCCCCAACCCCTCTCCCGGTGGGAAAGGGGAGCAACGTGGTCCCTCGGCGCCGGTGCCTTTCCTTCTCCCACCGGGACCATGGCCCCCTTTTCGGGGGAAGGTGCCCCGAAGGGGCGGATGAGGGCGCGAGTTGCTGGGGAGGTGTCTGGGGAAGAAAGCTCCGCGGCGGTCGCACCCTCACCCCCAGCCCCTCTCCCGGAGGGAGAGGGGAGCGCGTGCCGCGGCGCTGTGCAGAACGCGCACGACGCTGGCACTCTGGCGGCCGCGCCTGGCGCCGGCGCGCACACTTCCACGGAGACTGAGCATGGCCGATCCCCGCGAACCGCTGTTGCACCCTGTCCCGATCCTGTCCCTGCGCCCCACGCAGATGACCGTGGGCATGCGCGAGGTGAAGGAGAAGCGCAAGCGCTGGCGCGCGCAGGCCTCCAAGCACAAGCAGGCCGAGCTGCTCGGCAAGCATATGATCCCGGTGGTGCTGGGACCGGACGGCCGCTACTACGTGGTCGATCACCACCATCTGGCGCGGGCGCTGCACGACGAAGGGGTGGAGGACATCCTGGTCACGGTGATCGCCGACCTCAGCATGGTCGACAAGGCCGCGCTGTGGAGCGTGCTGGATCATCGCCGCTGGGCCTATCCCTACGACGCCAAGGGCGAGCGCCGCCCGTTCAAGGACATGCCCACGTCGATCGCCGATCTGAAGGACGATCCCTACCGCAGCCTCGCCGGCGAGGTGCGCCGCGCCGGTGGCTACGCCAAGGACACCACGCCGTTCAGCGAGTTCCTGTGGGCCGACCTGTTCCGCCGCCGGCTGCGGCGCCGCGACGTCAAGGAGGATTTCGCCCGTTCCATGGAGACCGCGCTCGCGCTCGCCAAGAGCAAGGAGGCGAGTTATTTGCCGGGCTGGTGCGGGCCGTTGTCCGACGACTGATCCGGCGTGGCGTCATGCATCGGCCTGCCGCCCAGAAGCGCGTGCAAGGCGCGTTCGACGCGGCCGCCGAACAGCAGGATGACGAAGGCGATGGCCAGCGACACGACCACGATCTGCCACTGGCCGGCGCCGCACATGATGCCGACGCAGGCGGTGAGCCAGACGCAGGCGGCGCTGGTCAGGCCATGCACCCGCACATGTTTCTGGGTGTGATAGATGACGCCGGCGCCGAGGAAACCGATGCCGGTCAGGATGCCCTGGATGACGCGGCTGCCGGCATCGGTGAAGCCGCCCTTGCCGAGCGGGTCGGCCAGCAGCACCACCATCGCGGTGGCCAGGCCGACCAGGCCCAGCGTGCGGATGCCGATCGGCTTGCCGTGCAGGTCGCGGTTCAACCCGATCGCCGCGCCGGCGAGGGCGGCGATCCCCAGGCGCACGGCGATCTCGGACAGGTCGGTCAAGGCAGGTCTCCCGGTGGGTGTGTCGCCGCAGGCGGCCGGCCCATCATAGGCAACCCGTTCGCGGGCACTGCGTGCATGCCGTGGGCCGGCCTCAGAGCGCGGCGCGGACGTCGTCCAGGCTGGGCGGGTTGGCGCCGGCGCGGGTGCAGTTGATCGCCGCGGCGGCCACGCAGAACTGCAGCAGGCGCTCCAGCGCGGCCGGCTCGCTGCCCAGCGCCGCCAGTGCGGCCGGGTCGGGCAACTGCTGCAGCAGCGCCGCCTGGAAGCTGTCGCCGGCGCCGACCGTATCGACCACCTGCACCACGCGGCCGGGCACGCGCGCTTCGCTGTCGCCGCGCCACGCCACCGCGCCGTCGCCGCCGAGGGTCATCACCACCAGCGACGGCCCCTGCTGCAGCCAGCTGCGGGCGATGGCGAACGGATCCTGCTGCGGATAGAGCAGTTCGATGTCCTCCTGGCTGACCTTGACCACGTGCGCCAGCGCGATCCAGCGCGCCAGCCGCGCGCGCCACACCGCCATGTCCGGCTCCACCGTCGGCCGTACGTTCGGGTCCAGCGAGATCAGCCGCTGCCCGCGCTCGCGCTCGGCCAGTGCCTGGAAGGTGCTGGCGGTGGTCTCGGCGACCAAGGTGTAGGAACCGAAATGCAGGCCGCCGACGCGCGCGTCCAGCGCCGGCAGGTCGGCCTCGGTCAGCGCGCGATCGGCGCAGCCGGTGCCGTAGAAGGCGTAGTTGGGCACGCCGCCGGCGTCGAGCGCGACCATCACCAGGGTGGTGGCCTCGCGCTTGTCGATGCAGTAGTCCAGGGCCACGCCCTCACCTTCGAGGGTGGCGCGCAGCTGGCGGCCGAGCGGATCGGTGGACAGGCCGGTGAACAGCGCCGACGGCGCGCCCAGGCGGGCCAGGCCGATCGCCACGTTGAACGGCGAACCGCCCTGGCGCGCGGTCATCCCGACCGAGGTGCCGGCGTAGCCGTCGATGAAGATGTCGTACAAGGCCTCTCCGCACACCACGAACATCGAACCGCTCCTCATAGGTTGCAGCGCGCCGGCCGGCGCGATGGGGCGGCTATTGTGGCGTACCTGCTGCGGCGCGGCGACCGGGTGGGGTGGACTGCTGGGCTGCCATGTGGGATGGGCGCCTGGATGGGCCGCCGTACCCTCATCCGCCCCTGCGGGGCACCTTCTCCCGGTGGGAGAAGGGAAAAGCCAAAGCCCCTCTCCCGTCGGGAGAGGGGTTGGGGTGAGGGTACGAGCGCGCAGCGCCTCATGGTTCCTGGAGACGAGCGGCCGGCGCTGTGCTGGCGCGCTTGGCTGCATGCTGGCGTTCAGGAGTGATGCCTGGCTGGCACCCGTACCCTCATCCGCCCCTGCGGGGCACCTTCCCCCGAAAAGGGGGCCATGGTCCCGGTGGGAGAAGGGAAAAGCCAAAGCCCCTCTCCCCCCGGGAGAGGGGTTGGGGTGAGGGTACGGGCGCGCAGCACCTCATGGTTCCTGGAGACGAGCGGCCGGCGCTGTGCTGGCGCGCTTGGTTGCATGCTGGCGTTTAAGAGCGATGCCTGGCTGGCGCCCGTACCCTCATCCGCCCCTGCGGGGCACCTTCTACCGGTGGGAGAAGGGAGCAGCCAAAGCCCCTCTCCCGTCGGGAGAGGGGTTGGGGTGAGGGTACGGGCGCGCAGCGCCTCATGGACCGCACACCCCACCCACAACGCCTTGCCGCCGCCCCTGCGATAGTCGCCACCTCCCCCCGCCAGCCTCCAAGGACGCCCCATGAACATCCTGCTCGCCGGCGCCACCGGCCTGGTCGGTGGCCATGCGCTGCGCCAGTTGCTGGCCGCCCCTGCCTGCAGCGCGGTGATCGCGCCGACCCGGCGCGCGCTGGCGCTGGTCCATCCGAAGCTGCTCAACCCGGTGCTCGACTTCGACGCGCTGCCGGCGCAGGCGCCGTGGTGGCAGGTACAGGCAGCGATCTGCGCGCTCGGCACCACGATGCGCCAGGCCGGCTCGCGCGAGGCGTTCCGCCGGGTCGATCACGCCTATCCGCTGGCGATCGCGCGGCTGCTGCGCGAGCACGGCGCAGCAGCGTTCGCGCTCAACTCGGCGCTGGGGGCGGATCCGCAGTCATGGGCCTTCTACAACCGGGTCAAGGGCGAGTTGGAACACGACCTGCGCGCGCTCGGCTTTCCGTCGCTGACCCTGGTGCGGCCGGGCCTGATCGGCGGCGAGCGTGCGCAACGGCGCCGCGGCGAGCATGCCGCCAGCGTGGTGTTGCGTGCGCTCGGGCCGCTGCTGCCGCGACGCTACCGGATCAATCCGGCCGAACGCATCGCCGCGGCGCTGGTCGCGGCCGCGCTGCAGCCGCGCCCGGGCGTGCAGGTCGTCGATGCGGCGCAGTTGGTTTAGGAGCTGGGATTGGGGAGTGGGGATTCGGGATTGGAGTGGCGTTCGCGAGTCCGCAGCGTTGCCTGCCAATTGACGTTTAGGCGACTTCTCTGTGCGGTCGTCCGCGGCGTGACGCCGGCGCCAGGCCACATCACAGCTGCATCGCGTGCAGCCCACGCTCGCCGCAGCGCGCTCGCGCGCACTGGACGCGGCCGCAAACCGAGCCTCCTCAGGCGCCCAGCGACTGCCCGCCGTCCACCGCCAGCACCTGGCCGGTGATCCAGCGTGCCTGCGGCGAGGCCAGGAACAGCGCCGCGTTGGCGACATCGTCGATCGCGCCGAAGGCGCCGAACGGAATGCTGGCGCGGATCTGCCGGTACAGCTCGGGCTGCTGCTGGCGGCGTTGCTCCCACAGGCCGCCAGGGAACTCGATGGAGCCGGGTGCGATCGCATTGACCCGGATCCGCTCGCGCGCCAGCTGCGTCGCCAGCGTGGTCGTGTAGTAGTTCAGCGCCGCCTTCGCCGCCGAGTACGCCGGCACCCGCGGCGTCGGGCGCAGGCCGTTGATCGAACTGATGTTGAGGATGCAGCCACGGCCGCTGGCGCGCAGCTGCGGCAACGCGGCGCGGTTGCAGCGCACCGCGGCCATCAGGTCGATGTCGAAGCCGGCCTGCCAGCTCGCATCGTCGTCGCCATGGCCGTAGCCGGAGGCGTTGTTGATCATCACGTCGATGCCACCCAGTGCGTCCGCGGCCTGCGCCACCCAGGTCTGGATCTGCGCGGCGTCGGCCAGGTCGCAGCACTGCGCCGCGACCGGGTGGCCGTGGCGCTGCAACTGCGCGGCGGCGTCGGCCAGCGGCGCGGAACTGCGCGCGCAGATCGCCACGGCGGCGCCATGGCGGGCGAAGGCATCGGCGATCGCCAGGCCGATCCCGCGGCTGGCGCCGGCGACGAGCACGCGGTATCCCGCGAAAGCGGACGGATCGGTCATCGGTGGCTCCTGCATGCCGTGGGGCGTGCGCCGATTATCCGCGCAATCCGCAGCGCGTGGCCGCTTCTGGCACCATGGCGGCCGTCGTACGCGCCGTAAGTCGGTGCGCCCGCCGCGCCGTCGCCCTGCGATGACCGCCGCATTCCCTTTCCAGGATTTCCCGCAGTGAAGAAGACCTACCGGCTCCGCATCGAAGGCAAGCATCCCGACCGCCTGCTCGACGCCGCCAAGCACGACATCCGCAAGTACATCCGCCGCGAGCGCCGCAAGACCTTGCCGGCCGGTGCGGACTACTGGGATTTCGACACCCTGTTCGGCACCGAGGAAGCCACCGCCGCGGTGCTGCCGCCGGCCGAGCTGCTGCGTGCGGTCGACGCGCTGGTCGCCGCCGGCGGCGAGCAGTTCTACGTGGAAATCCGCAGCCGCGCGTGCACGCGGCCGCCGCGGGCCAAGGGTGGCCAGGACGAAAGCGAGCACGATCCCTTCGAGGACTGAGCGCGATCCGGCGCGCCTGTCGCGCCTGGGGCGGCGCCGTGGCAGCGACGTGCGACGCCACGCCACTGCCCGCGCCGTCTGGCATCGCCGCAGCGCTTGCCGCGGTGCTGCAGGCCTTCCAGGCGTTTCTGGCCGGCGGGCTGACTGAGGCACGCGTTGGCGCGGACGCTCCTGGCGTTCTTGGTCGGATCCGTCCGACAAGCCTGCGTCGCATGGCGACACGGTCGTCCTGATGTTCCGGTCGAGAACTTGTCTGATCTCAGCACGCGTCTGTGTCGCGACGGATGCTGCAGCAAAGCGTGGTACAGCCCACGCGGCGCCGCTCAGCCGCTCGCGGGCGGCTCCCCGTCCTGCGCACGCGCCGCGCGCAGCCGGTCCTTCTTGCTCGGTCGCTTGCCCTTGATGCCGCCGGTGGAAGCGGTCGCCTCCGTGGCCACCGCGGTGGCCGGTACCGGCGCAGGCGTCGGCTCGAAACCGGGAATGCGTTCGCGCGGCACGCGCACGCCTTGCCGCTTTTCGATCAGGCGCAGATGCGTCGCGCTGGCCGCGTCGACGAAGCTCAGCGCCTGGCCCTCGGCGCCGGCGCGCGCGCTGCGGCCGATGCGATGGGTGTAGTCCGCGGTGGACCGCGGCAGATCGTAGTTCACCACCACCGGCAGCGCGGCGATGTCGATGCCGCGCGCGGCCAGGTCGGTGGTCACCAGCACCCGCACCTGCTGCTGGCGGAACGCGTCCAGGGTGCGCAGGCGCCGCCCTTGTGCGAGGTCGCCGTGCAGTGGCTGCGCGGCGATGCCGGCCTTGGCCAGCGCCGTGGCGACCTGCTCGGCGCTGCGCCGGCTGGCGACGAACACCAGTGCGCGTGGCCACGCTTCCTGTTCCAGCAGATGCTGCAGCAAGGCCAGGCGACGCCCGTCGTCGACCTCGATGGCGCGCTGGCGCAGCGTCGCCGGGATCGGCGCGGCATCGGTGTCGTCGCCGATTCGCCGCGGCGCGCGCAGCAGGTGCGTGGCCAGCGCCGCGATCGGGGCCGGCAGGGTGGCCGAGAACAGCAGGGTCTGCCGCGTCTGCGGCAGCAACTGCAGCAGCCGCTCCAGCTCGGCGCCGAAGCCCAGGTCAAGCAGGCGATCGGCCTCGTCCAGCACCAGGTGCGCCACCGCGTCCAGTTGCAGCGCGCGCTGCGCCAGCAGGTCGAGCAGGCGCCCGGGCGTGGCCACGACCACGTCGGCGCCGCCGCGCAGCGCCAGCATCTGCGGATTGATCGAGACGCCGCCGACCGCCACCACCACCCGCGGCCGCCGCGGCAATTCCAGGCCCAGCGCGACGAAGGTATCGGCGACCTGCACCGCCAGTTCGCGGGTCGGCACCAGCACCAGCACGCGGGTGGAGCGCGCCGGTCTGGCCGCCTGCGCGCAGGCCTGCAGCAGCGGCAACGCGAACGCCGCGGTCTTGCCGGAACCGGTCTGCGCCATGGCCAGCACATCGTGGCCGGCGACGACGAGCGGTACGGCCTGCTGCTGGATCGGCGTGGGTGTCTGCCAGCCGGCGCGCGCGAGCGCGGCGGCGAAGGCGGGATACAGCGCGGGCGACAGACCGAGGGAAGCGAACGGCATCGGGAGGGGCAGCGAAGGTGAGACTGGACAGTATCGCCGACCCGGCGTACGCGCGGCTTCCGTCGTGACGCGTCTGACGATCGCGCGTCGCGGCTGAAGCCGCTCCCAAAAGGGCTTGCGGCGAACTCGCCGGCTACGCTGTGGGAGGGACTTCAGTCCTGACGCATTGCGCCATCGGAAAGCACGCCGCTTCGCCCGTCGCGGCTGAAGCCGCTCCTACAAGGGCTTGCCGCGAGCTTGCCGGGTGCACTGTGGGAGGGACTTCAGTCCCGACGCATTGCGGCATCGGAAAGCACACCGCTTCGCCCGTCGCTGCTGAAGCCGCTCCTACAAGTGCTTGCGGCGAGCTCGCCGGGTGCACTGTGGGAGGGACTTCAGTCGCAACGCATTGCGCCATCGGAAAGCACGCCGCTTCGCCCATCGCGGCTGAAGCCGCTCCCACAAGGGCTTGCGGCGAGCTCGCCGGGTGCACTGTGGGAGGGACTTCAGTCCCGACGCATTGCGGCATCGGAAAGCACGCCGCTTCGCCCGTCACGGCTGATTCCGAAAAGGGGACAAGAGCCGCTCCTGCGCGACGATCGGCGAGAACAGCTGTTGCCAATCCCCAATCCCCAATCCCCAATCCCCAATCCCGAACTGCAACGCACGGCCATCCACGCGGATGGCCGTGCGCGAGCGGGTACGTTACTGCGGGCAGCTCACGCCGACCGCGGCGAAGGCATTGCGCACCGCGGTCACCGAGCGGCTCAGGTCGCTCGCTGCGGTCTGCACGCCGCAGGCGCCGCTGTTGAAGCTGGTGCTGGGCGTCCAGTACAACTGGTTGGCGCGGGCGAACACTTCGAAGGCGCTGCGCGTGTTCCAGCCGGAGGTGGTGGCCAGGGTGTAGAACGCCTTGTTGTAGACGCCCGAGGAGTAATGCACGTCCAGGCCGCTGCGGTAGTTGGCGGCGTTGTCGATTGAGCTGCCGTCCTGCGTCGGGTTGGCCATGTAGCGCAGCGCACCGTTGGCCTTGAAGATCTCGGTGCCCACCTTGAAGTCGTTCGTGCCCTTGAGGTAGTACTCGGTAGCCTCGCCGGCCATGTCCGAGAACGCCTCGTTGATGCCGCCGGACTGGCCCGAATAGGTGAGGTTGGAATGCTGCTCGGTGAAGCCGTGCGAGACCTCGTGGCCGGCGACGTCGGCACTGACCAGCGGATAGAAGCGCGTGTTGCCGTCGCCGAAGTTCATCGTCGAGCCGTTCCAGAACGCGTTCTCGTAGCGCGTGCCGTAATGCACCCGCATCACCAGTTGGAAGGTCAGCGGTGCCACGCCGACGTAGCTGCGGTACATCTTCTCGATCACGCCGCCGAAGTAGTGCGCGTCGTTGATCGGCGAGTAGCCGCCGTTGATGGTCTTGTAGGTGTTGCGCGGGCAGGTGAATTGGTACGCGGTGGTGCCGGAGCTGCCGCCGTTGAGGTTCACCGACTTGACGTTGCTGTTCTGCATGCGGCAGTTGTCGTCCACCTCCAGGAAGCCGTGGATGCTGTCGCTGCCGTACTCGTACTGGCCGGTCTTGGCGTTGCCGCCGGGGCCGGTGGCGTCGCGCGTGGTCAGCGCGTCCCACTGCTTGAGGATGGCGCCGCTGCGCGCATCCACGATGACGAACGGCCGGCTCGGCGCGCCGCCGTTCGGCGCATCGGCGAAGAACGACACCACGTAGGCCAGGTGCGCGCGGTCGCTGTCGTCGAGGTAGATCATCTGCGGCGCCTGCGCGCGTTCGATGCGGCGCTCGGCCTGCGCGGTGCCCAGCGCGACGCGCTGCGCCAGCAGCAACGCACGGTCGGCCGTCAGCGTGGCGCTGGGCGCATTGGCGGCAGTCGCCGGCAACTCGCTGGCCAGCCCGGCCACCGAACGCCCGAACAGGCTGCGCACGCTGCCGTCGGCGCGCTCGCTGACGATCACCTGCTCGCCCCACACCGGAATGCCGCGGAAGGTCTGCTGGTAGCGGCGGTGCACGGTGCCGTCGGCATCTTCGCTGCTGCCGAGCAACGTGAGCGCGGACTCGGCGTCCAGCCCGATCAGTTCGGCATGGCGCACCGCGGCCGCGGCCGGAATGCCGCCCACGCGCGCGGCGGCGCTGCGGTACTGGGTACCGAGCGTGTCCGGATTCTTGGCGTGCAGATCCACGCGTTGTGCGGCGCTGGCGGAGGTGGCGGCGAGCGCGAGCAGCAGGGAGGGCAGCAGCACCGACGGACGATGACGACGTGGCAGAGTCATGAGCGGAAATCCTCGAACGCAAGAAGGAAGGGCGCGCCGTCGCGGCAGCGGAGCGGCCGTGGCGCGATGCGTGGCATGACGTTCAGGGCAGTGCGGCCGATCGGCGCAGTGCCTCCCCCTGTGCAGCGACCATAACGGCGGCGATGCGTCGCGTGGTAGACAGGTTTTGTTCAGAATTTTGTGTCTACCGAATGCGCGCTGCACGCCGGCGTGATGCGGGATGTGTCGTCGCGGCAGATCGGTGTGTGCTATCCGCGCATGACGCCTGAAACCTGACGTCGCCATGCGCGCGATGCAATGCCGCTCCGTGCAGCGAGGCGTCGAAGCGGCCGATAGCGGCAATCCCAGATCGCCCCGTAATGCGCGGTCGTTGCACTGTGGGAGGGGCTTCAGCCCCGACGCGCTGTGCTGGAGTTGCTCGGGGAATCATTCCGCGATTTGTAGAAGATCGCGGAGAACATGCCCCGTGCCGTGACCTCCTGGGTACCCGCTGCAGAAGGGCTTGAGCCCACCGCTTTTTTGTTCGTCGCGTCGGGACTGAAGTCCCTCCCACAATGGTGGTGCTTCCCACCAGGGTCGTGCATCTACTGCGGCAGGGGCAGCAGATGCACGGCCTGTGTCAGGGCAGTCGGTTGATCTGGACGGTGGGCGCTGCTCAGCCCGGCAGCGCCAGGTCGTCGATCATCGCGCGCAGGAAGCGCGCCGCTTCGCCGCCGGTGCAGGCGCGGTGGTCGAAGCTCAGCGACAGCGGCAGGATTTTGTGCGTCTCCACGCCGCCCATCACCGGTACCAGTTGGTGGCGGGCGCGACCGGCGGCGACGATGGCCACGCACGGCGGCACCACGATCGGCGTGGCGTAGCGGCCGGCGAACATGCCGAAGTTGGAGAGCGAGATGGTGTAACCACTCAGCTCCGAGGCCGGAATGCTGCGCGCTTCCACCTGCTGGCGCAGGCGGTTGATGCCTTCGCGCACGCCGCGTGCATCGAGCATGTCGGCGTTGCGCAGGGCCGGCACGAACAGGCCGTCGTCGGTGTCCACGGCGATGCCGATGTCCACGTGCGCGTGCAGGGTGCGGGTCAATGCCTCGCCGTCGAACCAGGCGTTGAGCGCCGGCACCGCCTGGCAGGCGGCGACGATCGCGCGCACCAGGCGCCCGGTGGTGTCGTTGCCCGGGGCCCATGCGTGCAGGTCGGCATCGTCGTTGAGCGTGGTCAGCACCACCTGGCGCTGCGCCTCGGCCATCACACGCGCCATGTTGCGGCGCACGCCCTTCAGCGGCTCGGGCTGGCCCTGCACGGCCACGCCCGGCGGCTGCGTGCGCATCGGCTTGCCGGCGGCGGAGAGCGGGGTGCGCGCAGGTGCGGCGTGGGGTGTGCGGGCTGGCGCAGGAGCGGCTTCAGCCGCGACGGCAGGACGGCGTGGGGTCGCGGCTGAAGCCGCTCCTACGACGGCGCCGGCCTTCGCCGAACCATCGGCTGCGGCCTGCTTGACGTCGGCCAGGGTGACTGCACCGTCGGCGCCGCTGGCACGTACGCGGCCCAGGTCCACGCCCAGCTTCTTGGCCAGGGCGCGTACCGCCGGCATCGCGCGCACGCCGCCGACCGACACGGCCTGCTCGCTGTGCACGGTGTTGGAGCTCTGCATCGCACCGACCACGGTGCCGGCATCGTCGCGCTCGCCCGCGGCCTGCGCGTTGTCGGAGTCGTGCAGTTCGCCGCCGTCGTCGGAGGCGACCACGCGGTCGTCGGCCGCGGCGGTGTCGGCGCCGGCACCCTTGCCGGACGCGGCCGGCGCCGCGCCGCCGTGGTGATGGCCGGTGTCCTGGCCTTCGGCGCGCTGCGGCAGGTTCGGGTCGGGCGCGAACTGCGCCAGCATGCTGCCGGTGACGACGATGTCGCCCGGCGCGCCGGCCAGCTTCAGCACCTTGCCGGAGACCGGCGAGGGCACTTCGACCACCGCCTTGGCGGTTTCCATCGAGACCAGCGGTTCGTCCAGCCGGATGGTGTCGCCTTCCTTGACGAACCACTCGACGATGGTGGCGTCGGGCAGGCCTTCGCCCAGGTCGGGCAGATTGAAATTCTTGGTTTGGCTCATGTGGTCTCTTCCAGCAGTTCCAGGTCGCGTGCCGGCAGCCAGCCCTGCGTGCCGTCGGCGCGCTCGGCCCACCACCAGTCGCCGTATTCGTGATGCAGGACGACGGTGTCGCCCTGCGCGGCATCGAGTTCGCGCGCGTCGTAGTCGCGCATCGCCACGGCATGGCCGTCGCCGGTCGGCTGCAGCCAGGCCAGCGGCGCCCAGCCGGCGCTGCCGGCGGCGCCGGTGATCCAGACGAACGCCGGCCACTCTTCGTCGCGCACGCCCAGCGCGACCCGCTCGCCGGCGGCGATGCGGATCGGATGCGGATAGGCGGCGCGGTAATCGCTGATCAAACGTGCCTGCATATCAACCCGCGGCCATCGCCCGCTTGGCCGCCGCGACGATCTTGTCGGTGCTCGGCAGGTACTTCATTTCCAGCCGGAACAGCGGGATGTGGGTGTCGTAGCCGGTCACGCGCTGCACCGGCGCGACCAGGTCGTACATCGACTGTTCGGCCAGGCGCGCGGCGATCTCGGCGCCGAAGCCGGCGCTGCGCGGGGCTTCCTGCACGATCACGCAGCGGCCGGTGCGCGCCACCGATTCGGCGATGGTGTCGAAGTCCAGCGGGCGCAGCGTGGCCACGTCGATCACTTCGGCGCTGATGCCGTCGGCGGCGAGCCGGTCGGCGGCCTCCAGCGCTTCCTTGACCTGCGCGCCCCAGGCGACCAGGGTCACGTCGGTGCCGTCGCGCAGCACGAAGCACACGTCCAGCGGCAGCGCCTCGCCGTCGTCGGCGACCACTTCCTTGTACTGCCGGTAGATGCGCTTGGGCTCCATGTAGATCACCGGATCCGGCTCGCGGATCGCCGCCAGCAGCAGGCCGTAGGCGCGCTGCGGCGAGGACGGCAGCACCACGCGCAGGCCCGGCACGTTGGTGAAGATGGATTCGTTGGCTTCGCTGTGGTGTTCCGGCGCGCGGATGCCGCCGCCCCACGGCACGCGCAGCACCATCGGGCAGTGCAGGCGGCCGCGGGTGCGGGTGCGCAGGCGCGCGGCGTGGCAGATCAGGTGATCGACCATCGGGTAGACGAAGCCGTCGAACTGCGCTTCGGCCACCGGCTTCATGCCCTGCGCGGCGAGGCCGACGCTGAGCCCGGCGATGGTGGTCTCGTCCAGCGGGGTGTCGAGCACGCGCTGCGCGCCGAAGCGCTGCTGCAGGCCGGCGGTGGCGCGGAACACGCCGCCGTTGACGCCCACGTCCTCGCCCAGCACCAGCACCGACGGGTCGTGCTGCAGTTCCCAGGCCAGCGCCTGGGTCACCGCTTCGATCAGGGTAATGGGCGTGCTGGTCATCGGGCTGTCTCCGCGCGCGGTGGCGGCGCTGTGGGCGGTGCCGGCCGCAGACGCGGCCGTGTGGTCGGCGAGGCGGGGGCTCAACTCATCCATGGCGCTGCTCCAGGGCGATGGCCTCGGCGCGCTGCGCGAGCAGGTCCGGCGGCGGGTCGGCGTACAGGTAGTCGAACATGGCTTCCACCGGCTGCACCGGGGTTTCCAGGTAGGCGTTGAGTTCGATGTCGGCCAGGCGCGCGCATTCCTGCTTCCACGCCGCTTCCTCGTCCTCGCTCCACAGGCCCTGCGCGCTCAGCCAGGTGCGCAGGCGCAGCAGCGGTTCGCGTTCCCAGGCCTGCTTGACCTCGGCGTCGTCGCGGTAGCGGCGCGCGTCGTCGGCGGTGGTGTGGTCGGACAGGCGGTAGGTCATGAACTCGATCACCGTGCCGCCCTGGCCGGCCAGCGCGCGCTCGCGCGCCTGGCGCATCGCTTCGAGCACGGCGATCAGGTCGTTGCCGTCCACCTGCAGGCAGTGCAGGCCGCCGGCCAGGCCCTTCTGCGCCAGCGTCTGCGCACCGGTCTGCGCGTTGCGCGGCACCGAGATCGCCCAACCGTTGTTGATCACGCACAGGATCAGCGGCAGCTGGTAGGCGCCGGCGGAGTTGAGCGCGGCGTAGAAGTCGGTCTTGGACGAGCCGCCGTCGCCGCAGGTGGCCACCGCCACCTGGGGTTCGCCGCGCAGCTTGAACGCCAGCGCGGCGCCGGCGGCGTGCAGGCACTGGGTGGAGATCGGTACGCAGATCGGAAAGTCGCGGGCGGCGTCGGAATCGCGCTGGAAGTCGCTGCCGCGCTCGTCGCCGCCCCAGTACAGCAGGATCTCGCGCGGGCGCACGCCGCGCATGAACATGGCGCCGTACTCGCGGTAGCTGGGCGCCAGCACGTCGCCGCGGCGCATCGACGCGCCGATGCCGATGTGGGTGGCCTCGTGGCCCAGGCAGGAGGCGTAGGTGCCCAGCTTGCCGGTGCGCTGCAGGGCCACCGCCTTGCTGTCGAAGGTGCGCACGTAGAGCATCTGCTTGAACAGCGCCAGCAGCGTCTGCGGGTTGGCCGAATCGGCCGGAAGCGCGTCGCGGACCGGCTGGCCGCCCGCGTCGAGGTACTGCAGGAACTCAATTTCGAACTGGGCGGCGATGCTCATGGCGATGGCGCTCTCGACAACAAGTTTCAAATGATATGAGTCGGCATGTTAAGGAAGCCGTGCGCAAAAGCCGTCGTGCACCGCAGCACGCGGCGATGCCGTATCGCACAAGAAAAGCGTGGTCGCGCCGCGTTGCCGATTGATGGCGTTGGGTATCGCCGATGTTGCACTGCGATGCATGCCGTTCATGTGCGCGTGGGTGTCCACCGGTGGCGGTGGTAAAGGCCCGCGCTGCGGTGCGCGCGTTGGAGAAGAAATCATCGGGCAAGCACGCAAGGCGCACACGTGCAGGCGCGGCGCGAGAGCGCCTCCCCATCAAGCCGAACAACATTGTCGCGTAGGAGCGGCTTCAGCCGCGATGGGCTTTACCGGGAACGCCCATCGTGGCTGAAGCCGCTCCTGCGTGCGCAAAGAAAAAGGGCGTGGCCTCGCGGCCACGCCCTTCCGGTTGCAGCGGTCGCCGCGATCAGCGGCCGAACAGACGCAGCCCCTCCACGCGGGTGCTCAAGCGCGCGCTGTTGTCGCTGGGGTCGGCATCGGCCGAGGTCGAGCTGGCGCTAGCGCCGATCACGATCTGGCGGTCGGCCGGCAGCGGCCGTGTCGCCAGGCTCAGGCGGAACGCGGCGCTGGCGCCCGGCGCCAGGTCGGCGCCGCTGCGGCACTGGAAGCGCGCGCTGCGCAGGCCGTGGTTCTGCCGCACGCACTGCCAGCCGCGTGGCGGCACCAGCGCGGTCAGGGCGGACAGGGTGCTGCCGTCGATCTCCAGGCTGGCGCCCTGCACCGGCGCATTGCCGTGGTTGCGCACGTCGATGCGGTAGTCGGCGAAGAAGGCGAAGAACGGCAGGGTGGCCGGGCCGTCGATCGACACCGCCAGGTCGCCGGCCGGACGCGCCTGCACCGCCACCGTGGCGCCGCCGCCGTTGTCGCCGGGGTTGGGATCCTCGGTCTGCGAGGCCACCGACGCGGCCAGGCTCAGGCTGCGCCCGACCAGGGCGGTGCCGGCCGGTACCGCCAGTTCGAAGCGCGGCGTGGTGCCGGCGGCGAACTGCGCGGTGCTGCAGGTGACCACAGTCTGCGCAGCCACCTCCGGCGCGGCGCAGTCCCAGCCCGGGGCGGCGGTCACGCTCGGGGCCACCGCCGCGTCCAGGGCGAAGGCGACTGCCGCCGCGCGCGCCGCGTCCGGACCGGCGTTGGCCAGGGTGACGCTGTAGCGGATGGTGTCGCCGGCGTAGACCGAGGCGTTGGCGGCGCTCACGCGCAGGCTCAGGTCGGCGCGCTCCAGCGGCTTGAGCTTGATCAGCACCACCGCCGGGTCGTGGTCGGACAGCCGCGCCGGCGAGTTGGCGTCGTTGCGGGCCACGGCCGGGAAGTCGGCGTTGAGCCGCGCATGGGCTTCGCTGAGACCGGCGATCTGCGCCGAGCGCATCAGCGCACGGTTGGCCAGGATGTGGTCCAGCGATTGCACGTTGCCGTCGTAGGCGTAGGAGTAGCTCTGGTCCGGCGTCGACAGCAGGGTGAGGTTGTACAGCGCCGGATCGACCAGGGTGGCGCCGTCGCCGCCGACCACGGTCTGCGCATCGGGTGCCGGCAGGCCAGTGATGGTGCCCATCGCATCGACGTAGCCGTCGTTGAACTCGAAAGCGTTGAAGTCGCCCATCACCAGCAGCTGCTCGGTCGGATCGGCGGCCTGGCGCGCCTGCAGCAGGTTGGCCAGGAACACCGCCTGCGCCTGGCGCTTGGCGCGGATGCGCTGGCCGCTGGCGTCGTTGGTCTCGGCGCCGTTGAGCGAACGCTGGTGCACCTCGACCACGGTCAGCGGCAGCGCGCGGCCGTCGGCGAAATGCACCACCGCCTTCAGCAGCAGCGGCGGGCGGTCGTTGAGCAGGCTGACGGTGCCGCTGGGCTCGGTCCAGGTGGCGGCCTTGCCTTCCTGGCTCACCGAGACCACCTCGACGCGGGCGATGCCGGCGCCGACCTGCGCGGTCTTGACCAGGAAGCCGACGTCGATGCCGCCCACGTCGTTGCCTTCCTGCAGGTAGGCCACGTACTGCGGATCGGGCTGGCCGGCGGCCACCGCGTCGCGGTTGACGCGGTCGGCCAGGGTCTGCAGCACGCTCAGGTTCTCGATCTCCACGGTGCCGAGGATGTCGGGGGTGTTGAGGTAGTTGCGGATCGCCAGCGAGGCCTTGTTGAGCCGCGCCTGGTAGGCGGCCGCGGTCAGCACCGGTTCGCCGATCGCCGGATCGTTCTGGTCGTCGAAGAAGCGCTCCATGTTGTAGGTGGCGATGTTGACGTCGTCGGCCTGCGGCGCGGGGGCGGCCTTGGGCTGGTCGGCGCCGTCGCACTGCACGGTGGGCGCGGTTTCCGGGTAGATGGTGTAGCGGCGGAAGCTGTAGTCCAGCGGGCCGCTGACGCCGAGCACGGTGCAGCCGGCGGCCACGTCGATGCGCTGGCCGCCGAGACCGGCGCTGCCGACCGCGATCACCTGCGGGCTGGTGTTCCAGCGCGGCACGTCGGCCGGCGAGCCGGCCGGCAGCGCGTCGGGCTGCTGCACGCCGGCGGTGCGCCAGGCGCGCGGCAGGCCGGTGACCACGGCATGGAACACGCCATTGCTGGTGGCGCTGGCGTTGGTCTCGTTGACGTTGCCCAGGGTCGGCGTGTTGACGGTCAGGCTGGGCACGGTGACGCGCATGCCTTCCAGGCGCTCGAGCTGGTCGTAGGCGCCGTTCGGGTCGGGGAAGCGGGTGGTCAGCTCGACCGCGGCCGGCAGCGGATTGCCGGTGGACTGCAGCAGCACCGTCGGCGAGGTCAGCTCGGTCAGCGGCGGCTGGCTGGGGTCGGTGCTGGGCACGTATTCGACCACCGTGGCCTGCACCCGCACCGAATTGCCCACCGCGGCCTCGGCCGGCGGCGCACTGCCGGTGTAGACGTAGATGCCCTCGGAGGTGAGCGGGTCGGCATCGGCCTGGGCGTCGGGCGTCTGCAGGAAGAAGCCGGCGCTGCGCCGTGCGGTGACGATGCCGCTGGTGGCGACCACCTGGCCGACCAGCGGCGAGCGCGCGCCGCTGCCCTGGATGCTGTGGATCGGCACCAGGTTGAAGTCGTCGTTGAGGATCACCCCGCTGGCGGTCAGCGTGGACGGCAGCGCACCGCTGATGCCGGTGATGTCGAGGTAGAAGGTCTCGTCGGGTTCGTTGCTGGTGTCGCCGTTGACCAGCACGCGCACCTCGGCGCTGCTTTCGCCGGCCGGGATGGTCACCTGGGTCGCGGCCAGTGCCTGGTAGTCGCTGCCGGCAGTGGCGGTGCCGTCGCGGGTGGCGACGGTGAAAGTCACACCGGCGCTGCCGGCCGGCTGGCTCAGCGTCACCGTGAACACGAATGCGCTGCTGCCGCTGTCGCCTTCGGCGCGGCTGACGTTGGCCACGCTGGCCACCGGCTGGTTGCCGCCGCCGCACAGGCTGACCGGCGCGGCGCTGTTGCGCGGGGTCGGCGCGCCGGTGGCGAAGTCGGCGTTGTTGTTGTCGCTGTCGGTGCAGCCGCCGTTGCCGCGCAGCACCGCCAGGGTGTTGCTGGGCGCGGCGGTCGGGGCGCTGCCTTCGGCGCAGCTGGCGCTGCTGCCGTAGCCGACGAAGTCGGCGTTGCCGGCCGGGCAGGCGCCGCTGAGTGCGGCGCTGCTCTTGCTCAGCGCGATCTTGCCGGCGCTGCCGCTCATGGCGATGGTGCCGGTGGCGTCGGGCGTGGGCAGCGCGGTGCTGCCGCCGCTGCCGTCGGCCTGCTTGACCAGGTAGTAGCCGCCCGGCGCGATGCTGCCGCTGAGCGTGGTGACCTGCCAGCTGCTGCCGGCGGCCGAGGCGTACTGCACCGACCAGCCGGCCAGGCTCACCGCCTCGCTGCCGTTGTTGTGCAATTCGACGAAATCGCTTTTGTAGGTGGCGCCGCTGTTGCCGCCACCGCCATAGACCTGGCTGATGACCACCTGGGCCTGGGCGTACCCGGCACAACCCAGCGCGCACGACAACACTGCAGCTCGAAGCAGCATGGTTCGCATGAACAAGATCTCCCCAATCCTTGAAGACGTGGACTAACGCACATGACTTGACGGCACCCCCCAGGCGCCGCCGACGATTGTGCCGGAGTTTGTCAGCCGGTGCTGACGAATGTGTGACATTCGTCGCTGCGGTACCCTTGCCGGCCCGGAATGCCCACGCCGCCCATGCCCGTCGAACAGAACCAGCGCCCGCTCGAAGCCGGCATCCACACCGACCTGGAAGGCCGCCTGACCTATGGCGGCTATCTGCGCCTGGACCGGCTGCTGTCGGCGCAGCAGCCGCTGTCGAACCCGCCGCACCACGACGAACTGCTGTTCATCGTCCAGCACCAGACCTCCGAGCTGTGGCTGAAGCTGCTGGCGCACGAACTGCGCGCGGCGATCGGGCACCTGCAGCGCGACGAGGTGTGGCAATGCCGCAAGGTGCTGGCGCGCAGCAAGCAGGTGCTGCGCCTGCTCACCGAGCAGTGGTCGGTGCTGGAGACCCTGACCCCGTCCGAGTACATGGGCTTCCGCGACGTGCTGGGCCCGTCCTCCGGGTTCCAGTCGCTGCAGTACCGCACCATCGAGTTCATGCTCGGCAACAAGAACGCGCAGATGCTGCCGGTGTTCGACCACGACCCGCAGGGCCAGGCGGCGCTGCAGGCGGTGCTGGAGGCGCCCAGCCTGTACGAGGAGTTCCTGCGCTACCTGGCCCGCTTCGGCCATGCGGTGCCGGCGCCGTACCACGCCCGCGACTGGCGCCAGCCGCACGTCAGCGACCCGCTGCTGCGCCCGGTGTTCGAGCGTATCTACGAGAACACCGACCGCTACTGGCGCGAATACGCGCTGTGCGAGGACCTGGTGGACCTGGAGACCCAGTTCCAGCTGTGGCGCTTCCGCCACATGCGCACGGTGATGCGGGTGATCGGCTTCAAGCGCGGCACCGGCGGTTCCAGCGGCGTCGGCTTCCTGCAGCAGGCGCTGGCGCTGACCTTCTTCCCGGAACTGTTCGAGGTGCGGACGTCGGTGGGGCTGGAGAGCCGGGACCCGGGACTTGGGACCCGGGACCCGGGTGGGGCGCCGCAAGCGCCGTAGTGGAGCGCGCGGGCAGGCGCCGCTCGGCCTTGCTGCGCTGCGTCGTGGTCGGAGGCGTTGGTCTTTCCGCGTGGCGTGCCGCATGGACGCGGGCTTGCCGCGTGCGCATCCCGTCTTCTCGCCCGGAATCCCTGGTCTTCGAGGTCCCGCCTTTCCGGGTCCCGGGCCCCGAGTCCCGTCCCCACCACGCATTTGACGCCACGCCGTCGCTCGGTGATCCTCGCCCGTTGCCCGGCCTGGCCGGACGCATCGCCCCAGCCCATCCTGAATACGCAAGGGAACACCGCATGAGCGTTGACGTCGTCGCGTCGAACCACCCCGCCTCACCGCAGCCGCCGTCAGCGCAACCGCCCGAATTCAAGACCCTGCTGGGGCATCCGCGTCCGCTGTGGATGCTGTTCATGACCGAGTTCTGGGAGCGCTTCGCGTTCTACGGCATCCGCTGGGCGCTGGTGCTGTACATCGTGGCGCAGTTCCATGGCGGCCAGGGTTCGGGCCAGGCCTCGGCCAGCGCCACCTACGGCGCCTACCTGGCACTGGTGTACGCGGCGGCGATCTTCGGCGGCTACATCGCCGACCGGGTGCTCGGCTACCAGCGTTCCATCCTGGTCGGTGCGGCGGTGATGTCCACCGGCCTGTTCCTGATCTCCGTGCCCAACCCGCAGATCTTCGAACTGGGCCTTGCCACCGTGGTGGTCGGCAACGGCCTGTTCAAACCCAACATCTCGACCATGGTCGGCAAGCTGTACAGCGCCGCCGATCCGCGTCGCGACAGCGGCTTCACCATCTTCTACATGGGCATCAACCTGGGCGCGATGATCGCGCCGTGGCTGACCCAGCAGCTGGCCGAGAAGGTGTTCGGCACCGAAGCGATGCCGTCCTACAAGATGGTGTTCATCGCCTCGGGCATCGGCATGCTGATCAGCCTGGTGTGGTTCTGGTTCGGCCGCCGCCAGCTCAAGGGCATCGGCGCGCCGTTGCCGGGCGGTGCCGGCGGCATGCGCGTGGTCTACGTGCTGCTGGGCATGCTGGTGGCGGTCCCGGCGGTGTACCTGGCGCTGGCCGCCGGCGCCGAAGTGCTGCAGTGGATCCTCAGCACCATGTTCGTGGCCCTGGCGATCATGTTGCTGGTGGAAGGCATCCGCAACGGCAAGGTCGCGCGCGACAAGGTCATCGCGATGCTGATCATCTTCGCCTTCAACGTGCTGTTCTGGATGTTCTTCGAGCAGGCCGGCAGTTCCTTCACCTTCCTCGCCGACGAGATCGTCAACCGCCAGTTCGGCGACTGGACCTTCCCGACCGCGTGGTTCCAGTCGGTCAACTCGCTGGCGATCATCACCCTGGCGCCGGTCATCGCCTGGATCTGGGTCAAGGCCGGCCGCTTCAATCCGTCGATCTCGCGCAAGTTCGCGCTCGGCCTGGCGTTCAACGGTCTGGCCTTCCTGCTGCTGATGTTCGCGCTGTCGAGCCTGGTCAACGACGCCGGCAAGATCCCGTTCTGGACCCTGTTCATGGTCTACGTCATCCAGTCGGTGGGCGAGCTGTGCCTGTCGCCGATCGGGCTGTCGATGGTGACCAAGCTGGCGCCGGTACGCCTGGTCGGTTTCGGCATGGGCGGCTGGTTCCTGTCCACTGGCATCGGCAACAACCTGTCCGGCATCTTCGCCAGCCATGTCAGCGGCGAAGGCGGCATGACCGTGTCTTCCGCGCTGGGTGGGTATACCTTCGGCTTCTGGGCGCTGCTGGGCGCCGGCGTGGTGCTGTTCCTGATCGCGCCGCTGATCAGCAAGCTGATGCACGGTGTGAAGTAACCTGAGGACGACGCAATGGCGATGAACAAGACGATCTGCGCTGCCCTGGCGGCGATGCTGGCGCTGAGCGCGTGCGGGCAGACCGCGGCGCCGCCCGACGCGCAGGCGCCGGCCAAGCCGCTGGACACCTCGGTGCAGAAGCCGCCGGTGGCCGACCCCAACCAGCCGGTGGCCTCGGGCAATACCCCGGCCGCCGCCGACGTGGCCGCGGCCAAGGCCCTGGGCGCGCAGTTCGATCCGCAGCGCAATCCGGCCGACGACCTGGACACCGCCATGGTCGAGGCCAAGCGCGGCGGCAAGCGCATCCTGCTCGACGTGGGCAACGAGGCGTGCGACTGGTGCCACACCCTGGACACCTTCATCGAGGGCGATGCGGAACTGCGCAGCTTCCGCGACGCCAACTTCGTCTGGGTCAAGGTCAACGTCAGCGACGCCAACAAGAACGAGGCGTTCATGGCGCAATACCCGAAGATCGTCGACTTCCCGCACCTGCTGGTGCTCGACGCCGACGGCAAGCTGCTGCACTCGCAGGTGCTCGCCGACCTGCAGAAGGGCAAGGACTACGACCGCAGGAAGTTCTCGGATTTCCTCAAGGAATGGGCGCCGCCGAAGGCCTGAGCGGCCACGAAGCGCGATTTCCGTGATTTCGTAGGAGCGGCTCTTGCCCCCTTTTGTGGGATCAGCCGCGACTGGGCCTTCAGAGTAATGCCCGGTCGCGGCTGAAGCCGCTCCTACGAGGTCAAAGGCCCGCAGTGCGCGGGCCCCGGCGCCTCAGCGCCCGGTCATGCTCGGCAGACCCTCGGCCGCCAGGCGGTCGATCAGCCGGTTCAGCAGCCGCTGCTCGTCCTCGCTGAAGGGCGCCAGCAGGCGCCGCTCGCATTCCAGCACCATCGGCGCCACCACCTGGTACACCTCCACCCCGGCCGCGGTCAGGTGCAGCACCGAGCGGCGGCGGTCGTCGCCGTGGGTCTCGCGCTGGATGAAGCCGCGCTCCAGCTGCCGCGCCACCGCCCGGCTCACCGCCACCTTGTCCATCGCGGTGCGCTCGGAGACCTCGCCGGCGGACAGCCCCGGATACAGCGCCAGCACCGCCATCACCCGCCACTCGGTCACCGCCATGCCGTAGCGCTCGCCGTAAACGCGGGCGATGTTGCTGCTGATGCGGTTGGACAGCACGCTGATCCGGTACGGCAGGAACCGTTCCAGATCCAGGGAGGGCGAGTCGGGCGTCGGGGCGGGCGTGGCGATCGTCATGCTGCATTGCACCTTGCTGGTGGTTTCACTTGTAACTACAACGGAGGATACTACGGCCATTCTCGCGAGTCTGGCGTCCGTCCGCACCCGAAATTTCGGCCCGGCCGCCGCACCCCGCCCTCCAGGAGACGCGTCATGAGTGCACAACCGCAACATCCGTCGCAGCCGGCCAACCTCGGCATGCAGGTCACCACCTTCGAGAACCCGATGGGCATCGACGGTTTCGAGTTCGTGGAATTCGCCGCGCCGGCCGGGCAGGGCGAGCAGTTGCACGCGTACTTCCGCAGCATGGGCTTCACCGCGGTACTGCGCCATCGCCAGCGCGCGATCACCGTGTACCGCCAGGGCGGGGTCAACTTCCTGGTCAACGAGGAACCGGATTCCTTCGCCGCCGATTTCGCGGCCGCGCACGGCCCCTGCGCCTGCGGCTTCGCGATCCGCTTCCGGCACCCGGCCGACGACGTGTTCGCCAAGGTGCTGGAGAACGGCGGCGAAGCCATCGCCGACAAGGCCGACACCCGCGCGGTACCGGCACCGGTGGTCAAGGGCATCGGCGACTGCATGCTGTACCTGGTCGACCAGTACGGCGAGAAAGGTTCGGTGTACACCGAGTTCGAGCCGGTGCCCGGTGCCGAACAGCACCCGGCCGGCTTCGGCCTGACCTTCATCGACCACCTGACCCACAACCTGTACTTCGGCAACATGCAGCGCTGGTCGGACTACTACGAGCGCCTGTTCAACTTCCGCGAGATCCGCTACTTCGACATCAAGGGCGCCAAGACCGGGCTGGTGTCCAAGGCGATGACCGCGCCGGACGGCGTGGTGCGCATCCCGCTCAACGAGTCGTCCGATCCGAAGAGCCAGATCAACGAGTACCTGGACGCCTACCGCGGCGAAGGCATCCAGCACATCGCCTGCTTCACCGACGACATCTACGAAACGGTCGAGCGCATGCGCGCGGCCGGCGTCGAGTTCCTGGACACGCCGGATACCTATTTCGAGGTGATCGACCAGCGCATCCCCAATCACGGTGAGGACGTGGCGCGGCTGGCGCGCAACAAGATCCTGATCGACGCCGACCTGGAAACCAAGCAGCGCAAGCTGCTGCAGATCTTCACCCAGAACTGCATCGGCCCGATCTTCTTCGAGATCATCCAGCGCAAGGGCAACGAGGGCTTCGGCGAAGGCAACTTCCAGGCGCTGTTCGAGAGTATCGAGCGCGACCAGATGAAGCGTGGCGTGCTCTGAGGGCGGAACGCGGGCGGCGCGCGGAGGCTGGCAGACAGCGGATGCTTGACGCGAGTGGACGCGCATGGCGAGCAGATCCTGACAGCGCGTCGCGGAGACTTCCGACAGCCGCTGTAGCCCCTCTCCCACCGGGAGAGGGGTTGGGGTGAGGGTACGGTGGGGTCATGACGATCAAACCGCCTTTAGCCACCGCCACGCTGACTCACGCACGTCAGCTACGTCGCACCATGACCGACGCCGAGCGCGCACTGTGGAGTCATCTGAGAAGCGGGCAGTTGCAAGGCTTCAAGTTCCGGCGGCAGTACCCGATCCCTCCCTACATCGCTGATTTATGCTGCGTATCAGCGAAGCTGATTATCGAAATCGACGGCGCGCAACATACCGAACCATGCGATGCCACAAGAACGCGTTGGCTGGCATCGCAAGGCTGGCGGGTCATGCGCTTCTGGAACAATGACGTACTGCTTTCGATAGATGCCGTGATCCAGGTGATTTGCGACGCCACTGGGTCGCCGTACCCTCACCCCAACCCCTCTCCCGGTGGGAGAGGGGCTTGATATCCAAGGCTCAAGCATATGCATGACCATCATCGCTACATGTCCGGCTTCGGCAACGAATTCGCCACCGAGGCGGTGCCCGGCGCGTTGCCGGTCGGGCAGAACTCGCCGCAGCGCGTGGCCCACGGCCTGTATGCCGAGCAGTTGTCGGGCACCGCGTTCACCGCGCCGCGCGGCGCCAACCGGCGCAGCTGGCTGTATCGCATCCGGCCGGCGGTGATGCACGGCGGCTTCGTCGCCTACGACCGTGCCGGCGCGTTCCACAACGACTTCCAGCGCGGTCCGGTGCCGCCGGACCAGTTGCGCTGGAGCCCGTTGCCGCTGCCGGAGACGCCGGTGGATTTCGTCGACGGCCTGTACACCATGGCCGGCAACGGCTCGGCCGAAGCGCAGCATGGCGTGGCGGTGCACCTGTATGCGGCCAATGCGTCGATGCAGGGTCGCTTCTTCTACAACGCCGATGCGGAAATGCTGTTGGTCCCGCAGCTCGGCCGACTGCGCCTGTGCACCGAACTTGGCACGCTGGAGGTCGCGCCGCAGGAGATCGCGGTGATCCCGCGCGGCGTGCGCTTCCGCGTGGAACTGCCGGACGGCCCCGCGCGCGGCTACGTGTGCGAGAACTTCGGCGGCCTGCTGCGGCTGCCGGACCTGGGGCCGATCGGTGCCAACGGCCTGGCCAACCCGCGCGACTTCCTGACCCCGGTGGCGGCCTACGAGGAAGACGAGGGCGCGTTCGAGCTGATCGCCAAGTTCCAGGGCCATCTGTGGCGCGCGCCGATCGGGCATTCGCCGCTGGACGTGGTCGCCTGGCACGGCAACTACGCGCCGTACAAGTACGACCTGCGCCGCTTCAACACCATCGGCTCGATCAGCTTCGATCATCCCGATCCCAGCATCTTCACCGTGCTGACCGCGCCCAGCGACACGCCCGGCACCGCCAACATGGATTTCGCGATCTTCCCGCCGCGCTGGCTGGTGGCGCAGCACACCTTCCGGCCGCCGTGGTTCCACCGCAACGTGGCCAGCGAGTTCATGGGCCTGGTGCACGGCGTCTACGACGCCAAGGCCGACGGCTTCGCTCCGGGCGGCGCGTCGCTGCACAACTGCATGAGCGGGCACGGCCCGGATGCGGCCACCTTCGACAAGGCCTCGCAGGCCGACCTGTCGCGGCCGGACGTCATCGCCGACACCATGGCCTTCATGTTCGAGACCCGTGCGGTGCTGCGCCCGACCGCACAGGCGCTGGACGCCGCGCATCGCCAGCGCGACTACCAGCAGTGCTGGCAGGGCCTGCGCCGGCACTTCCGCGCGCCCTGAGCGGGCGCAGCCGCGGCCGCGCCGCTCAGGCTGGTGCCGTGACTGCCGCCGTCACGCACGGCGGCGCTGCGCGTCAGGCGGCCTCCGCCGCGGCCGTCAGCGCGCCGTGCAGCGATGCCGGCAGGATCTCCAACACGCGCTCGCGGATGCGCTGCGCGTAGCGCTCGGAGGTCATCTCCGGCATGGTGCGCAGCGCCAGCGCGATCGCGCGCAGGGTGTCCTGCTCCTCGCGCGCGGCGCGCAACTGCTGCTGCAGGGCAGGCGAGGCCGGATGCCGCTGCAGTTGCAGCAGGTCCAGCAGATACATGCGTGCATTGAGCAGGGCGCGCCGCGGGTCGGCCGGTGGTGGGGGCGCGCTCGCGGCCACCGGTGCGGCGGCGACGCTGCGCCCGTCGTCCAGGTAGCCCTGCTCCAGCAGCCCCTGCACGATCGCATCGGCGCCGCGGCCGCCCAGCGTGGCCAGTTCCTCGACGCTGCGCTGGCCGTCGGCCAGGATCAGCACGCGTCGCTGGCGCATGTCCAGCGGCGCATCGTGCGATTGCAGTGCCGCAAGGGCGAGGGCGGTCTTGCGCGGGTGCATGGCGGCGGGGTCGGTAGGCGCGCAGCGTGGCGCAGCGCGGTGAAATGCCGATGACAGGGGCGATGCGTCGGCGTGTCGGTGCCTGCAGCCGCCTTGTCATCGGCGTGGTCGAACGCCTGGTTCGGGACGCTGTGCCGCGCCGCGCCGCGGCTGCGCGCAGCGTGTCGTCGCCGCCGCGCCGTGCAGCGCAAGCGCATGCACGCTAGCCTATGCGCTGGTCCAGTGAGGAAGTGCGATGAAGCCGATTCAACCAGGCGTGGCGGTGTTGCTGCTCGCGCTCGCCGCCTGCGACCGGCAGCCGCCCGCGCCGCCGGCCGCGCCTCCCGCACCGTCTGCGCCGGCGCAGGCGCCGACCCCGGCACCCGCCACGGCCGACGACGGCGCCTTGCCGCCCCCGGACATCGACCAGCCCGATAGCGACGTGCCGCCGGCACAGGCGCCGGCCTCGGCGCTGCCGCCGGAACTGGCCGCGGACGACCGGCAACTGGCACGCATCGACGGCTACGGCGACCTGCGCCTGGGCATGCCGGCGGCGCAGGCACGCGCCGCCTGGGGCGGCGAGCTCGACGGCCAGCCCAGCGCCGGCAGCAGCTGCTACGTGCTGCGTCCGCGCTGGGCCAAGGGCAACAACCGGTTCGGCCTGATGATCGAAGACGACAAGTTGGTGCGCTACGACGTGCGCACCCCCAAGGAGACCGCGCCCGGCGGCGGCAAGGTCGGCATGGACCTGGCGCAACTGCGCGCGCTGTACGCCGGTCGCGTGGAAGAGCAGCCGCACAAGTACGTGGAGGGCGCCAAGGTGCTGCGCGTGCGCGGCGAGTCCGGCCAGCCTGGCGTGCTGGTGTTCGAGACCGACGCAGCCGGCAAGGCCGTCGCCTGGCGCGTGGGCCTGCCGCCGCAGGTGGATTATGTGGAGGGATGTGGCTGAAGGGCCGGGATTGGGGATTGGGGATTAGGGATTCGCAAGAGCAGCTTTACCGAGCGCCTGAAGGACAAGGGCTTTACATCAGCCATCATGCTGCCTGCCTCCCGCTTTTACGAATCCCCAATCCCGACTCTCCAATCCCGGCGCAGCTCCCCAATCCCTAATGCCGAATCCCTGCCGCAGCAAGCTGCCGCCGCTCGCGCCGCCGCGCACGCCGGGCGTACCAGCGTTCGCGCAGGCAGGAGAAGATCACGTACAGCGCCGGGGTGCTGAGCAGGGTCAGGCTCTGCGAGATCAGCAGGCCGCCGATCATCGCGATGCCGAGCGGGCGGCGCAGCTCCGAGCCTTCGCCCAGGCCCACCGCCAGCGGCACCGCGGCCAGGATCGCCACCATCGTCGTCATCATGATCGGGCGGAAGCGCACGATGCAGGCTTCGCGCGCGGCCTCCAGCGGGGTCTTGCCGTGCTCGCGCTCGGCGACCAGGGCGAAGTCGATCATCATGATCGCGTTCTTCTTGACGATGCCGATCAGCAGCACCAGCGCGATCATCGAGATCACCGACAACTCGGTGCCGGTGACCCACAGCGCCAGCAGCGCGCCCATGCCGGCGGCCGGCAGGGTGGAGAGGATGGTCACCGGGTGCACCAGGCTCTCGTAGAGCATGCCCAGCACGATGTAGACCACCACGATCGCGGCCAGCACCAGCACCAGCATCGAGTTCGGCTGCAGCTGCACGCCGAAGCCGCCGCCGTCGGCGATGCGGATGTCGCCGGGCATGCGCAGCCCGGCCACGGTGGCGGCGATGATCGCGTCGCCCTCGCCGGTGCTGACGCCCGGCGCCAGGTTGTAGCTCAGGTCCATCGTCGTGTACTGGTTCATGTGCGTGATCTGCGACGGCGCCAGCCCCGGTACCTGGTGGGCGACCGCGGTCAGCGGGATCATCGTGCCGTTGCGCGTGGGCACGTAGATGCGGTCCAGTGCTGCCGGCGTGGCGGTCTGGTCCGGCAGCGCGTTGACCACCACGCTGTACTGGTTGAGGTCGGAGTAGATGGTGGAGATCTGGCGCTGGCCGAACGCGCCGTACAGCGCGCCGTCGATGGCGCCGATCGACACGCCCAGGCGCGCGGCCAGGGCGCGGTCGATGACGATGTTCTGGCGCAGGCCGGCGTTGTCCACGTCGGTGCCGACGTCGCGCAGCTTGGGGTTCTGCTTCAGCGCGGCCTGCAGCTTGGGCAGCCACTCCTGCAGCTGCGCGTTGTCGTTGCCCTGCAGCGAGACGCGGTACTGCGCGCCCTGGCTGGTGCCGCCGCCGCCGTCGCTGGGCAGGTCCTGGATCGCGCGCAGGCGCAGCTGCAGGTCGGGGTAGCGGTCGGCCTTGGCGCTGAGCCGTGCCAGCACCTCGGCCGTGGTGTCGGTGCGGCCTTCGTCGCGGCGCTTGAGTTCGATGTTGAAGCTGGCGCTGGAGCCCTGGCGGCTGCTGCCCAGGCGCGCACCGACGATCTTCACCGCCGGGTCGGACATCAGCATGTCGGTGATGCGGCGCTGGCGGTTGACCATGTCGGCGAAGGACACGGTGGCGCTGGAGGTGGCGCGGCCCCAGATCAGGCCGGTGTCCTGCGCCGGGAACGAGCCCTTCTTGACCGCGCCGGCCAGGAACACCGTGGCCGCGATCAGCAGCAGCGGGGTCAGCGCCAGCAGCAGCGCGTGGCGCAGCGAGAAGTCCAGGGCCACGGTGTACACGCGCAGCATGCGATCGTGCATGCGCTCCAGCCAGGCGCCGAAGCGGCCGGGTTGTTCCGGCTCGGCGTGCGCGGACAGGAAGCGGCTGCACAGCGCCGGGGTCAGCGTCAGCGAGACCACCGCCGAGACGCAGATCGCCGCGACCAGGGTGACGGTGAACTCGCGGAAGAACACCCCGATCATGCCGCTGGCGAACAGGATCGGGATGAACACCGCCACCAGCGAGGCGGTGATCGAGACGATGGTGAAGCCGATCTCGCGCGCGCCGGCCAGCGCCGCATCCAGCCGCGACATGCCCTCGTCGAGGTGGCGCATGATGTTCTCGATGACCACGATCGCATCGTCGACGACGAAGCCGATCGCGATCACCAGCGCCAGCAGGCTCAGGTTGTTGAGGGTGAAGCCCATGACGTACATCGCCAGTGCCGCGCCGGCCAGCGACAGCGGCACGGTGGCCGCGGCGATCAGCGTGGGCGCCAGCCGGCGCAGGAACAGCGCCATGGTCAGCACCACCATCGCCAGGCTGATCATCAGCGTGGCCTGCACTTCGTTGAGCGAGGCGCGGATGGTCGGGGTGCGGTCGAAGTACGCCGTCATCCTGGTGCCCGGCTGCAGGTAGGTGCGCAGCATCGGGATCTCGGCCTTGACCCGGTCCACCGTCTCCACGATGTTGGCGCCGGCGCGGGTGAACACGTACATCACCACCGCCGGCTTGCCGCCGAACCAGGCCGCCTGGTAGGCGTCCTGCTGGCCGTCGTAGACGTTGGCGATGTCGCGCAGGCGTACCGCGCGGCCCTGCTGCTGGCTGATCACCACCTGGCCGAAGTCGGCGGCCTTGGCCACCGCGTCGTTGGCGACGATGGCGGTGGTGGTGGCGCCGTCGCTGAGGAAGCCGGTGGGCGAGGTGACGTTCGCCGCGCGCACCGCGTTGCGCAGGTCGTCCGGGGTCAGGCCCATGGCGTTGAGCGCGCGCAGGTTCACGTCCACCCGCACCGCCGGCGTGGAGGCGCCGCCGATGTCCACCGAGGCCACGCCGGTGATCTGGCGCAGGCGCTGCGCGAGCAGCGAATCGGCGACGTTGTACAGCTCGTCGGCCGACTGCGTGTCCGAGGTCAGGGCGATGGCGATGACCGGGTCGTCGTTGGGATTGGCCTTCTGGTAACGCGGGGTGGCCAGGCCGGAGGGCAGGTCGGCCTGCGCGGCGTTGATCGCGGTCTGCACGTCCTGCGCCGCCGAATCGATGTTGCGGCTGCTCTGGAACACCATGAACACCTGGCTGTTCCCCTCCGAACTGGAGGAGCGCATGGTGTCGATGCCGGGCACCTGGCCCAGGTGCCGCTCCAGCGGCGCGGTGACCGTGGCGGCCATGGTCGAGGCATCGGCGCCGGCCTGGCTGGCCTGCACGAAGATCACCGGGATCGAGATGTTCGGCAGCGCCGCCACGCCCAGGCGCAGGTAGCACATCATGCCGATCACGAACAGGCCGATGGCCAGCAGCGCGGTGCCGATGGGGCGGCGGATGAAGGGCGCGGAGATGTTCATGGGGCCGGGACCAGGAGAGCCGGGACCCGGGACTCGGGACCCGGGTCCCGTGCGAATTGGTCGCTTTGTTGTTCAGTGGCAAGCGCGGAGGCATCGTTGTTTTGCGGGCGTGCGCGGAGCCCGCTTTGCGGGTCCCGGGTCCCGGGTCCCGAGTCCCGGCTTCTCAACCCCCTCATGCCGGCCGCTCCATCGACACCCGCGCCGCACGCCGCTCGCGCCAGGCACGCACGCGCTCGGAAGCGCGTTCCATGTACAGGTAGATCACCGGCGTGGTGTACAGGGTGACCAGTTGCGACAGCAGCAGGCCGCCGACGATGGAGATGCCCAGCGGGCGGCGCAGTTCCGAGCCGATGCCGTCGCCCAGCGCCAGCGGCAGTGCGCCCAGCATCGCCGCGGCGGTGGTCATCATGATCGGGCGGAACCGCAGCAGGCAGGCGCGGCGGATCGCGTCGTGGGCGTTGGCGCCCTCGCGGCGCGCGTCGATCGCGAAGTCGATCATCATGATCGCGTTCTTCTTGACGATGCCGATCAGCAGCACGATGCCGACGATGCCGTCCACCGACAGGCTCAGCCCGCACAGCATCAGCGCCAGCAGCGCGCCGACGCCGGCCGGCGGCAGCGTGGAGATGATCGTCAGCGGGTGGATGTAGCTCTCGTAGAGCACGCCCAGCACGATGTAGATCAGCACCACCGAGGCCAGCAGCAGCCACACCACGTCGGTCTGGCTGCCGGTGAACTCGGCGGCCTTGCCGATGAACTCGGCATGCAGCTGCGGCGGCAGCTGCAACTGCGCGCGTGTTTCCTCGATCGCCGCCACCGCCTGCGACAGCGAATAGCCCTGCGCCAGGTTGAACGACACGGTGACCGCCGGCAGCTGCTGCTGGTGGCTGACCACCAGCGGCGTGGTCGACTGCTTGGCCTCGGCCACCGCCGCCAGCGGCACGGTGCCGCCGCTGCCGACGGTGATGCCGGTGTTCTGCGCGCCGATGCCGGTGGCGGTGGAGGAGTTGCTGGAAGTGGTCTGGCCGAAGCTGGTGGCGTTGCTGGCGGTCAGCGCGCCGCTGCCGTTGCTGGCCACCGCCAGCTGGTTGAGCAGCGCGGTGCTGGTGCGGAACTCCGGCGCCACTTCCAGCACCACGCGGTACTGATTGAGCTGGGTGAAGATGGTGGAGATCTGGCGCTGGCCGAAGGCGTCGTACAGCGTGTCGTCGATGGTCTGCATCGGCACGCCGAGGGTGCTGGCCTTCTCGCGGTCCACGTGCAGTTCCAGCGCACGGCCCTGGTTGGCCAGGTTGTTGTCCACGTCGGCCAGTTCCGGGCGCTTGCGCAGCGCCTCGGTCAGGCGCGTGGCCTGGGTGGCCAGCTCGGCGCTGTCCACGTCCGAGAGCGAGTACTGGTACTCGGTGGCGGCCACGCGGGTGTCCAGGGTCACGTCCTGCACCGGCTTCAGGTACAGGGCGACGCCGGGCAGCCCGGCCACCGCCTTCTGCAGCCGCGGCAGCAGGTCTTCCAGGCTGTCGCGGTCGCTGCGCGGCTTCAGCACGATGCTGAGCTGGCCCTGGTTGAGGGTGGGGTTCATCGAGCCGGCGCCGATGAAGGCGGCCACGCCGGTCACCGCCGGGTCGCGCCGCAGCGCCTCGGCCACCGCCTGGGTGCGCTGCTCCATCTGCGGGAACGCCACGTTCTGGTCGGCCTGGACCACGCCGGTGATCAGCCCGGTGTCCTGCTCGGGCAGCAGACCCTTGGGGATCACCACGTACAGCAGCACGGTCAGCACCATCGTCGCCAGCGCCACCAGCAGGGTCAGTTTCTGGTGGCCCAGCACCCAGTCCAGGCTGCGCTCGTACACGCCGACGGTGCGCGACCACAGCGTGGTCTTGCCGGCCGCCGCGGTGCGCTCGTGCGCATCCTCGCCCTCGGGCAGGGCGTCGGGCTTGAGCAGGTAGGCGCACATCATCGGCGTGAGCGTCAGCGACACCAGCATCGAGATCACCACCGCGATGCTCAGCACCCAGGCGAACTCGTGGAACAGGCGGCCGGTGACGCCGGGCATCAGGATCAGCGGCAGGAACACCGCCACCAGCGACACGGTCAGCGACAGCACGGTGAAGCCGATCTGGCGCGCGCCGATCTCCGCCGCCTCGCGGCCGCTCTTGCCCTGTTCGATGTAGCGCACGATGTTCTCGATCATCACGATCGCATCGTCGACCACGAAGCCGGTGGCCACCACCAGCGCCATCAGCGACAGGTTGTCCAGCGACATGCCGGCGAAGGCCATTACCGCGAAGGTGCCGGCCAGCGACAGCGGCACCGCCACCGACGGGATCACCGTGGCCCACAGCCGGCGCAGGAACACGAAGATCACCGCCACCACCAGGCCGATGGTCAGGATCAGGGTGAACTTGACCTCGTGCACCGAGGCGCGGATGGTCTCGGTGCGGTCGGAGAACACGTCCAGGTGCACGCCTGCCGGCAGCACGCCCTGCAACTGCGGCAGGATCGCGCGGATCTGCTCCACCGTCTGCACGATGTTGGCGCCGGGCTGGCGGCGCACTTCCAGCAGCACCGCCGGCTTGCCGTCGGCCCAGGCGGCGAGCTGGTCGTTCTCCACCCCGTCCACCACCTTGGCCACGTCCGACAGCCGCACCGGCGCGCCGTTGCGGTAGCTGATCACGGTGTCGCGGTACTCGGCGGCGCTGGACAGCTGGTCGTTGGTGCCGATGCTGTAGGACTGGGTCTTGCCGTTGAGCGAACCCTTCGGTGCGTTGACGTTGGTCTGGGTCAGCGCGCTGCGCAGCGCCTCCAGGGTCAGGCCCATGTTCGACAGCTGCGCCGGATTGACCTGGATGCGCACCGCCGGGCGCACGTTGCCGGCGATCGACACCAGGCCCACGCCCGGGACCTGCGACAGGCGCTGGGCCAGGATCGAGTCGGCGTAGTTGTTGACCTCGCGCAGCGGCAGCGTGTCGGAGCTGAGCTTGAGGGTGAGGATCGCCGCGTCGGCCGGGTTCACCCGGTTGTAGACCGGCTGGTAGGGCAGCGAGGAGGGCAGGGTGGACTGGCGGATCGCCGCCTGCACGTCCTGCGCGGCGATGTCGATGTCGCGGTCCATCGCGAACTGCAGCACGATCGTGGACAGGCCGGCCGACGAGTCGGAGGTCATCATCTGCAGCCCGGAGATCTGCCCGAGCTGGCGCTCCAGCGGCGTGGTCACCAGCGAGGCCATGGTGCTGGCGTTGGCGCCGGGATACTGCGTGGTCACCACCAGGCTGGGCGCGTCGATTTCCGGCAGCGCCGACACCGGCAGCTGCCGGTAGCCGAGGATGCCGAGCAGCAGCACGCCTGCCATCAGCAAGGTGGTGGCGATCGGGCGGCGGATGAAGATCGTCGAAAAGCCCACGGGGAAGATCCTTGCTGGTGAGAGTCCGGCGCGGCCAGGCCGGCGCCGGGAAAGACGGCGGAATCAGCGGGGGCCGTGGCCCCGTGCCGCGATCGCGACGCCGGGCGGGAACGCCGCCGCCTGCGCGCGATCCGGCCGACGCCTGCCACGCAGGCGCGGCAGGGCCGTTGCCGCAACGCGCCGCGTGCGCGGCACGCTCAGCGCGGCCCGCCGCCGCGGCGTCCGCCGCCGCGCTGCTGCTGCTTGCCCTCGGCCGCCTTCAGTTCGGCCTCGGTCGGCTCCGGCGGCGCCTCGCCCGGCTTCAGCGCGTTCACCTTGGTGCCGGGCTTGAGCCGGAACTGGCCTTCGGTGACCACCCGCTCACCGGCCTTCAGGCCTTCGGTCAGCTGCACGTGGCTGTCGCCCACTTCCGCGCCCTGCTTGACCGTCTGCATCTTGACCGTGTTGTCGGCCTGCACCACGTACACGTAGTCGCCGTTGGGGCCGCGCTGCACCGCCTGGGTCGGGACCACCACGCCGTCGGCCACGGTGCGCAGGGTCAGGCGCACGTTGACGAACTGGCCCGGCCACAGCGCACGGTCCTCGTTCGGGAACACCGCGCGGACCTTGAAGGTGCCGGTGTCGGCGCTGATCTGGTTGTCGATCACGTCGACCTGGCCGTCGCTGGCGATCGGATGCGCGTCGGTGCGGTCCAGCGCGGTCACCGGCAGCGGCGCGGCCGCCTGCGCCTGGCGCACGTCCTGCAGCTGGATCTCGGGCAGGTTGAAGGTCACGTAGATCGGGTGCACCTGGGTGATGGTGACGATGGTGCTGCTGGTGCTGACGATGTTGCCCACGTCCACGCCGCGGATGCCGGCGATGCCGTCGCTGGGGGCGAGGATGCGGGTGTACTGCAGCTGCACCTGCGCCGCACGCATCTGCGCGTCGTTGGCGGCGACCGCCGCTTCGTACTGCGCCACCTGGTTACGCTGGGTGTCCAGGTCGGTCTTGGCCACGTACTGGCGGTAGGCCGGCGAGTCGGAGCGCTGGAAAGTGGAACGCGCGGTGGCCAGCAGCGCCTGGTTCTGGCGCTTGCTCGCCGCGGCCTGGTCGTAGCTGGCCTGCAGCGAGCGCGGGTCGATCTGCGCCAGCAGTTCGCCCTTCTTCACTTCCTGGCCTTCGCGGAAATTCAGGCTCATCAGCTGGCCGCCGACCTGCGGGCTGACGGTGACGGTGCTCAGCGCGGTCACCGTGCCGGTGGCGGTGGCGTAGATCGGCACCGCCTGGTGGGTGGCGGCGACGACCGTCACCGGGACCGGCGTGTTGTCGCTGTCGTCGCCCATGCCGTCGCCGGGGCCGCCGCCCTTGTGATGCCCGCCGCGCATGACACGCATGCCCACCACCACCACGGCCACCGCTGCGAGGATCAGCAGCGCAATCTTCCAGAAACGCGACATCCGGGGAAACTCCTGTGGCGAGGCGGGGTGGAGGGCCCTCCCGCAGTGGCTGGTGACGAGCGAGAAAGCATATCGCCGGCGCGTTGCGATTGGACCATGACTGAAGGGACAGACCCCGCGGGCGGGCAAGGCCGGTCGTCCGCTCTCGCAACGCGCAGGCGGCGCATCGGTTGACACGGATTCGCAAGGGTTTTTTGTCCGCAGCGGGATCCGTGGCCGCCCCTCGCCGGCGGCCGATGCACTACAGTGACTGAACGCCCGTTGCGTCCCGATCTGGAGCCTTGCCATGCCGCGCCTGTCCCGCCTGCTGTCCGCGATGCTGTTCGCCGTCCCCGCCCTGGCCTGGGCGCAGAGCGCCGAGCGCCCGGAAGTGACGGCCGCCGCGGCCAAGCTGCAGGCCAAGGTGGTGGAGTGGCGGCGCGACTTCCACCAGCACCCGGAGCTGTCCAACCGCGAGGAGCGCACCGCCGCCAAGGTCGCCGAACGGCTGCGCGCGCTGGGCCTGAAGCCGCAGACCGGCATCGCCCACCACGGCGTGGTGGCGATCGTCAAAGGCGCGCTGCCGGGGCCGAAGATCGCCCTGCGCGCGGACATGGACGCGCTGCCGGTGACCGAGCAGACCGGCCTGCCGTTCGCCTCCAAGGCCACCAGCGAGTACCGCGGCGAGACCGTGGGGGTGATGCACGCCTGTGGCCACGACGCGCACACCGCGATCCTGCTCGGCGTGGCCGAGGCCCTGGTGGCGATGCGCGCGCAGTTGCCGGGCGAGGTCATGCTGGTGTTCCAGCCGTCGGAGGAGGGCGCGCCGGGCAACGAGGAGGGCGGCGCCTCGCTGATGCTCAAGGAAGGCCTGTTCCGCGACTTCAAGCCGCAGGCGATGTTCGGCCTGCACGTGTTCTCCAGCGTCCAGGCCGGCAAGATCGCGGTGCGCGGCGGCCCGCTGATGGCCGCCTCGGACCGTTTCAGCATCAAGGTGATCGGCCGCCAGACCCACGGCTCGGCGCCGTGGAACGGCATCGACCCGATCGTGACCAGCGCCGACCTGATCGGCGCGGCGCAGACGGTGATCAGCCGCCGCGCCAACCTGTCCAGGCAGCCGGCGGTGCTCAGCTTCGGCGCGATCAAGGGCGGCATCCGCTACAACATCATCCCCGACGACGTGGAGATGGTCGGCACCATCCGCACCTTCGACGAGGGCATGCGCCAGCAGATCTTCGCCGACCTCAGGACCGTGGCCGAGCACACCGCCGCCGCGCACGGCGCCAAGGCCGAGGCGCATGTGCCCGACCAGGACGGCAACCCGGCCACGGTCAACGACCCGGCGCTGACCGCGCGCATGCTGCCCAGCCTGCAGGCGGTGGTCGGCGCCGGCAACGTCTACGAACCGCCGCTGCAGATGGGCGCGGAGGATTTCTCGTTCTACGCGCAGCAGGTGCCGTCGATGTTCTTCTTCGTCGGCGCCACCGCGCCCGGCATCGACCCGGCGACCGCGCCCAGCAACCACTCGCCGCAGTTCCTGCTCGACGAGACCGCCCTGGACGTCGGCCTGCGGGCCATGCTGCAGGTGACGCTGGATTACTTGAAGCAGTGATTGGGGAGTCGGGATTGGGGATTCGTAAGAGCATGGGCGCGGCGGCGTAGGGGGAATCGCCTTAGGTCCTACTCCGATGGTCGTTTGTAGGAGCGGCTTCAGCCGCGACAGGCATGACCGGGAAGGCCATCGCGGCTGAAGCCGCTCCTACAACAGCGGCGCTAGATCGCTCCTGTAGGAGCGGCTTCAGCCGCGACGCGCGAAGCACAGAATCGACGCAATGACGTCGACGCACGCAAGCCCGTTTTTGCTCCTGCCACTCCCGAATCCCCACTCCCGAATCCCAGCCCCATACACCTCCCAGCCAGAACGCGCCCGCTACACTGCACGGCATGAACACCCCCCAGGATTCCAGTCTCGGCCGCGAGGTCGCCTACCCGTCGCAGTACGATCCCGCGCTGCTGTTTCCCATCCCGCGCGCTGCGGCGCGCACCGAGATCGGTCTCGACCCCGCGGCGCTGCCGTTCTTCGGCGTGGATCGCTGGCACGCCTACGAACTGAGCTGGCTCGATGCGCAGGGCAAGCCCTGTGTCGCCACCGCGACCCTGCAGGTGCCGTGCGCCTCGCCCAATCTGATCGAATCCAAATCGCTCAAGCTCTATCTCAACTCGCTCAACGCGATGCGCTTCAACAGCGCCGAAGCGCTGCGCAGTTGCATCGTCACGGATCTGTCGGCGCGCGCCGGCGCCGACGTGGCGATGGAATTCGGCCTGCCGCCGATGGACACGCTGGGCGAGGGCGAGTCGCTCGACGCGCTGGACATCGCCATCGACTGCTACGGTCCGCCGCGTCCGGACTTCCTGTCCGCTGCCGATGGCGACGTGGTCGAGGAAACCCTCACCAGCGCCTTGCTCAAGTCCAACTGCCCGGTCACCGGCCAGCCAGACTGGGCCTCGCTGCATGTGCGCTACCGCGGCGGCCGCATCGACCGCGAAGGCCTGCTGCGCTACCTGATCAGTTTCCGCGAGCATGCCGGCTTCCACGAGCAGTGCGTCGAGCGCATCTTCCATGACCTGATGACCCGCTGCCGTCCGCAGTCGCTGCAGGTGGAGGCGCGCTACACCCGCCGCGGCGGGCTGGACATCAATCCCTGGCGCGCCACCGCGGACGTGGCCGAGCCGCTGAGCTTCCTTCGCGATCTGCGTCAGTAGGGCAGCGTTGACACCGCGATTGCGCCATCGGCCGCGACGAGCGGAAGCGTCGATACGTTCGACCGTACTGCAGTCGGGACTGGAGTCCCTCCCACACGAGCGCCGGAAGCGCAGCGCGGCCGTCGACACCCGTACGGCAGGCCGGGGTTCTCGCAATGGTCGCCTGGACGACGCGCCCACGCTGCAATGGTGCCGCGCGCGCTTTGCGGGCGATTGCAGCGTGCCGGCGATCCCGCTGTCATGCACGGTCCCGATCGTTCAACCGACACATCTCGCCGCGTTGGCATGCGCGCGGCGCGCCTGAACCGCAGCCGCGCGGTTCACGGCCGCGCGATCCTTTTTTAACAAATCCTGTGACACCGTGGCCGCGTCCCATCACGCAGGAAGCCACGCGATGAACAGTGACAAGCGCGCCGATTTCTCGGCGGTCACCGCCAAGGTGGACACCACCGCCGACGTCGTACAGAAGGCGGATTTTTCCGCCGTGCAGAGCAAGGTCGACAGCACCGCCGAGCAGGTGCAGCAGGTGTACGTGGTCAAGCCTGGCGATTCGTTGTCCAAGATCGCCAAGCTGCATTACGGCGACGGCAACGCCTGGACGCGCATCTTCGAGGCCAACCGCGATGTGCTGGCCGACCCCGACAAGATCTACCCCGGCCAGACGCTCAAGCTGCCGGCCGGCGCCTGAGGCGTCGCCACCACCACCTTTCGTTATTCCGACAGGAGTCCCCACGATGAAGACCCGCTCGATCTCCACGTTTTCGCCCTTGATGATCGCCCTGGTCGGCGCGTTGGCGCTGGCCGGCTGCAAGAAGCAGGAGCAGCAACAGACCGTGTCGCCCGATCCCACCTCGTCCGCGCCGACCGAGCAGATACCGGGTCCGGCCGCGGCACCGTCGGAGCAGCCGGCGCCGGCCGCCGCAGGCGCCAACGCGGTGAACGTCGCCGCGGTCGCTGTCGGCAATACTGCCGCCGCGGACAAGTCCGTTGCGCCGCTGACCACGCTCGCCAGCAAGGACAAGATCATCGTCTCGGTGAAGACCGAGGGCTCGGCGACCAATGCCAACGTCGGCGCCAAGCTGGTGTTCCAGGACGGCCAGGCCGCCGGTGAGCGCACCGAGACGCTCAATACCAGTGGCGCCGACACCACCAACTTCGAGTTCACCAACCCCAAGGGCTGGCCGGCTGGCCAGTACAAGGCCGAGGTCACCGTGAACGGCCAGGCGGCGGGCACGCCTCAGACGTTCGAGGTGAAGTGATCCAGGGCTAAGGCCCGATCACGGGTCGCACGCGCCGCCTCTCTCCCGGCACGTGCGACACGCTGGCGCAGCCGCGAGGCTGCGCCTTTTTTTTGCGTGGCCCGATGCTCCGGCAGCACGGCCAACGCGGTGGATCAAGAAGGTGTGGGGGACTGCAGGGCGCTCCCATGCCCCGGAAACCCGTAGGAGCGGCTTCAGCCGCGACCGGTCTTACCGGGAACGCCCGTCGCGGCTGAAGCCGCTCCTACGACAGAAGCGCATGCTGCATCCGGCGGTCAGCGGCGCCCTTCCATCCCGACGCACGTCCTGGGCGATGCCCTGCCGTCCACTCGGCGGCGTCTGCGCGCACTACCATTGGCCAGTACCGCCCGTGCGCGCAGCCGCACACGGCGATCACTACGGCGCGTGCAGATCCAGCATGCGCCCGCCCGCCACCACCTGCCGCAGGCGCAGGTCGCTGTCCAGCACCACCAGGTCGGCGCGGGCGTCGGGGGCGATGCGGCCGCGGTCGCCCAGGCCCAGGTAGTCGGCCGGGAAGGTGGACACGCGCTGCGCGGCATCGGCCAGCTCCAGACCCACCTGCACCAGGTTGCGCAACGCCTGGTCCATGGTCAGTGCGCTGCCGGCCAGCGAGCCGCTGGCCAGGCGCACGCAGCCGCCGCACTTGTGCACGCGCTGCTCGCCCAGTGCGTATTCGCCGTCGGGCATGCCGGTGGCGGCGGTGGCGTCGGTCACCGCGTACAGGCGCGGGATCGCGCGCGCGGCAAGGCGAATCACGCCGGGATGCACATGCTGCAGGTCGGGAATCAGTTCGGCGTACTGCGCATGCGCCAGCGCCGCGGCGGCGATGCCGGGGCGGTAGTGGTCCACGCCGGTCATGCCGTTGAACAGGTGGGTGAAGCCGGCCGCGCCGGCCTGCAGCGCCGCCACGCCGTCCTCGTAGCTGCCGGCGCTGTGGCCGAGCTGCACGCGGATGCCCAGTGCGGTCAGCGCCGGAATCAGCGCGGTGTGCGCGCCGATCTCCGGCGCCAGGGTCAGTACCCGGATCGGCGCCAGCGCCTGCCACTGCTGGACCAGGGCGAGGCTGGCCTCGATCGTGCGGTCGGGCTGCGCGCCCAGCCGCTGCGGGCTGATGAAGGGGCCTTCCAGGTGCACGCCGGCGATGCAGGCCGCGTCGGCATCGGGCGCGGCCATGGCCGCGGCGACGCCGCGCAGTGCGTGCGCGATCTCCTCGACGCCGGCGGTCATGGTGGTCGCCAGCAGGGTGGTGGTGCCGAAGCGCAGGTGGGTGCGGGCGATGCGCCGCGCCGCGTCGCCGCCCTGCATCAGGTCCACGCCGGAGGCGCCGTGCACATGCAGGTCGACGAAGCCCGGCAGGATCAGCGGCAATTGCGGATCGTCGCCGCCGCTGTGGTCGTCCACCTGCAGCCGGCGCACGTGGCTGTCGAAGTGGACGTGGCCGCAGCGCCAGCCCAGCGGGGTGAGCAGGCGGCCGTGCAGGGAACGTGTGTCGGTCATGGTGCGGGCTCGGCGATGATCACCTCGATGCCCAGCCGCTGCAGCCCCTCGCGGGTGGCCTCGTCGATGCCGGCGTCGGTGATGATGGCGTGGATCTGGTCCAGGCGGGCGATGCGGTGCAGGCTGACCCGGCCGAACTTGGAGGCGTCGGTCAGCACCACGATGCGCCGCGCGCGCTCGACCATGCGGTGGTTGAGCCGCGCTTCGGCCTCGTCGTGGGTGGTCAGGCCGAACTGCAGGTCCAGGCCGTCCACGCCCAGGAACAGCGTGTCGAAGCCGTAGGCGTTGAGGCTGGCCTCGGCCTGGCTGCCCTGCAGCGACAGCGATTGCTGGCGCAGCTGGCCGCCGGTGAGCAGCACATTGATGCCGGGCGCGTTGGCCAGTTCCCAGGCGATGTTGAGGCCGTTGGTCATCACTGTGACGTCGCGGTGCGCGCGCAGGTGCCGGGCCAGGGTCATCGTGGTCGAACCGGAGTCGATGATGATGTTGGCGCCGGGCTGCACCATGCGCGCCGCGCAGGCGCCGATCGATTCCTTCAGCGGCAGGTTCAGCGCGTCCTTTTCATGGATGTCCTGCTCCTGCGGCGGCGTGCGCACCAGCGTGGCGCCGCCGTGGGTGCGGGTGGCCAGGCCCTGCGCCTCGAAATGGTTGAGATCGGCGCGAATGGTCACCGCCGACACGTCGAAGCGTTCGACCAGATCGGCAACCTGCACCGTGCCGTGTTCGAGCAGCGACTGCAGGATCTGCTGGCGGCGGGAGCGGGTGTTGCGCATGGCCATTCTCGGATTCGCGGGCGACCGGGAAGATTAGCCGTTCGCCGCGACGCCGGCAGCCGCTTCGGCGTGTGGCCTGCGCGCGCCGGCGCGGTTGGCGCTGCAGGCGCGGGCGTATTCGCCCAGGCACAGGCCGATGCGGTGCTGGACCAGCGCCGCCGGGGTAGTGGCGAGCTGGCCGGTGCGCACCGCGCGGTACTGCTCGGGCAGGAACTGGCTGAGCAGCACCAGCGGCGGCGCATGCCGTTCCAGGTTGGCGAACAAGGTGTCCACCGCCGCGCGCACCGTCGGCTCGCCCCAGTAGTAGCGGCAGCGGTCGCTGAAGGAATGGCGGCGCAGCAGGCGTTGCGCGGCGGCGTCGCCCGGATAGTAGGACTGCCAATATCCGGGTTGCGCCTGCATCGCCGCGTCCAGCACCTGCGGCAGTTGCGAGCACTGCGCCGCGGGGAGCAGTTCGGCTTCGATCGCGGCCAGCGCACACAGCGCCTCGCGATAGGCGAAGGTGGCGGCGGGGCCGACCTTGAGGATGGCGAAGTGGTCGCGCACCAGCGCGTGCAGCGCGTCCTCGCGCTGGTAGTCGGTGGAGTGCGCCTCGAACACGATGCGCGGCTGCTGCTCGAGGAAATCGGCCAGCGCGGCGGCCGCCGCCGGGTCGTAGTCGTGCACGCTACTGTGGTCGAAATCGACACCCGGCTGCACCACCAGCGCGATCACCCGCTGCCACGCGGCGCGCAGCGGCGGCGTGTCGAAGGCCTGCCGGTGGATGGCCAGGGTCTGCGCGGCCGCGGCCGGCGTGGTCACCTGCAGGCCGCCGGCCAGCGAGGCTTCGCCGCCGGGAATCGGCACCTCGGTGCCGATCACGTACACCGGCGGCGGCAGCCCATGTGCGGCGGCGGTGCGCTCGGCGATCTCGGCCAGTTCGGCCGACCGCGCGGCGACGACGGCATCGGGCAGCGGCACCGGGTCGTCGGCGCAGGCCATGCTGCAGTCCAGGTGGATCTTGTGGAACCCCGCGGCGACGTACTGCGCGATCAGCACGCGTGCGTGCGCCATCGCCTCGGCGGCCGGCCCCTTCTGCCAGGCGTTCGGGCCCAGATGATCGCCGCCCAGGATCAGCCGCGCGCGCGGGAAGCCTTCCGTCTCGGCCAGTGCGCCGACGTAGTCGCGGTACTGCGTCGGGGTCATGCCGGTGTAGCCGCCGAACTGGTCGACCTGGTTGGAGGTGGCCTCCACCAGCAGCAGCGTGTCGTGGGCCAGCGCGACCTGCATCGCCGCGCGCAGCACCTGTTCGTTGCTGCAGCAGACGCTGTACAGGCCGACGTTGGCGCCGGCGCGATGGGAGGCGAGCAGGGTCTGCAAGGGCGACATGGGAACTCCGACGGCTCAGGAAAACGCGGGATGGCAGGCCAGCAGCGCGGCACCGCGGGCGCCGCCGGCATCGCCGAAGTGCGGCGGCACGATCGGCGGCACCTGCACGCCGGCGAACAGGTGCGCGGCGATGGCGTCGGGCAGTTGCCGGTACAGCGGCGGGTATTGCGACAGCCCGCCGCCAAGCACGATCACGTGCGGGTCCAGCGCCAGCACCACCGCGGCCAGGCTGTGGCCGAGCAGGTCGCGGTGGATGTCCAGCGCCTGCTGCGCGCGCGCATCGCCGGCCTCGGCCAGGGCGATCACCGCACTGGCGTCGGCGGCGTCGCTGCCGAGATGGCGCGCGATCGCCGCCACGCCGCTGCCGGACACGTAGCGCTCCACGCAGCCCTGCAGGCCGCAGCCGCAGGCGAGCAACGGCAGGCGATGGCGCTGCAGCAGGTGCCCGGGCACGCTCCAGTGGCCCCATTCGCCGGCGATGCCGTTGCAGCCGGCGAGCAGGCGGCCCTGCACGCAGAAGCCGCCACCGGCGCCGGTGCCGAGGATGGCGCCGAACATGCTGGGGTAGCCGTCGGCGGCACCGCCATGCGCCTCGGACAGCGCGAAGCATTGCAGGTCGTTGCCGATGCGCAGCGGACGCGGCAGCCGCGCCTGCAGATCCTGCGCCACGCACTGGCCGGTCAGCGCCGGCACGTTCGCGCTCAACTGGCGGCCGCTGCGGCGGTCGCGCACGCCGGGCAGGGCGATGCCGAGCGCGCTGTCGTGACGGCCGAGCGCGGCATCGGCCGCGGCCACCAGCGCCACCACCGCCTGCAGGAAGCCGGCGTAATCGCCCTGCGGCGTGGCCACGCGGCGCCGCCACACCACCTGCAGCGCGGCATCGCAGGCCACCAGCTCGATCTTGGTGCCGCCGACGTCGAGGCCGTAGCAGATGGGCGCGCCGGTCTCAGCCATGGTGGATGGTGACGCCCTGGACCACGCGGTTGACGGTGCCGTCGGGGAACGGATTGTCCGGGGTCAGGCCGAGCGCGGCCGAGCGCTGCAGCGCGAACAGCTGCGCGAAGCCCAGCCACAGCGGCGCCAGCCACGGATCGTCCAGGCCGGCGACGGCAAGCGTGTGGTCGTCGCCTGCGCCGATGTCCGCATGCGGGCCGATCGCCAGCACCTGGCCGGCCACGCCATCGCGACGCAGTTCGTCGAGCAGGTCCTGTTCGTAGCGACGCGCCAGCGGCTGCACGCTGCGCAGCATCACCACCAGGGTGCTGCGGTCGAGCGTGGACTTGGGGCCGTGGCGGAAGCCCAGCGGCGTGTTGGCCAGCGCCAGCACGCGGCCGGCGGTGAGTTCCAGCACCTTCAGCGCGGCCTCGCGCGCCAGCGCTTCCAGCGGGCCGCTGCCGAGATAGATCACCCGTGCGAACGGGCGCTGCGCCAGCGCCGCCACCGCGCCATCCCATTGCGCCAGGCCGCGGTCGGCCAGTTCGGCCAGCCGCTGCAGGCGCGCGCTGCGCGTTTCCCACGGCGCACGGTCGAACACGCTCAGCGCCGCCAGCAGCATGCAGGTCAGGCTGCTGGTCATGGCGAAGGCGCGGTCGCAGCTGGCCGGCGGCATCAGCAGGGTGCAGGTGTCGGCGCGGCCGGCGCCGCGGCGCGCCAGTTCGCCGTCGGCGTTGCAGGTGATGTCGAGGAAGCGCGCGTCGTCCACGTCGCTGCGCACGCGCTCCACCGCGGCCACGCTTTCCGGGCTGGAGCCGCTGCGCCCGAACGACACCAGCAGGGTCGGCCGCGCGCGCTGCAGGTACAGCGCCGGATGGGTCAGCAGGCTGGTGGTGTGCACCGCCCGCACCTCGGCCGGCCACTGCGCATTGATCGCGTCGGCCACCATCTCGGCGATGAAGCCGGAACTGCCGGCGCCGGTGAACAGCACGCGCTGGTTCGGATCGGCGAGGCGGTCGCCGAGGAAGGCCTGCACGCGGTCGCCGGCCTGTGCCAGATCCTGCGCCAGGGTCTGCCACAGCGCCGGCTGCTGGGCGATCTCGCGGGCGGTATCGGCGCCGCCCAGGCGCTGCCAGGCGGATGCATCGGAAAGCGGAAGGAGGTCCATGCGGTGGTTCCTGTTGGGCCAGCGCACCATCCGGCTTTTCTTTCGAAATGTCAAACATCGAAAGAAAAAAGAAAGTATTTGCCTGTGTCGAATGTGTCTGCGGATCGCCCGAACTAAAACGAAAGGTACAAGTGGATGTCGCTATCGTAAGCCGGATCAGCCGATTTTGCCGAGATAAAGCAAAGTCATGTGAGGCAATATCTTTCGTTTTGCCAAAATAAATCTTGTTTTTTACTTTCAATTTATTGACATCTTTCAAATCCCTGGCCTAGAGTCGGCGCAACGCTTTCGAAACGCCCGGGGAAACGGGTTTGGGGGTCGTGTGGAGAACCGCGTTCGTCGCTCGTCGCTGTTGCCGGCGATCGCGCTGCCGGCCCTGCTGCTGGTGGCGGCCACCGTCGTCGCCGAGCCGGTCGGCAACCTGCGCACGGTCGCCGCCAGCACCAGCCGCGACGGCGTGCAAGGCTGGGACCTACAGACCGACCGCGGCGTGCGCCTGCGCATCGAACTGCCGGCGGCCGACATCGTCCGCGTGCAGGCCGGGCGCCACGGCACGCTGACCGGCGCCGGCGACAAGGCCACGCCGATCGTGCTGCCGCAGCCCAAGGCCGCGGTGCAGGCGCAGCTGGAAGACGATGCGCAGGAGCTGCGCGTGCGTACCAACGCGCTGGTGCTGCACGTGCAGCGGCAACCGCTGCGGTTGCGCCTGGAGCGGCTGGAACAGGGCCGCGCCGTCGCGCTGTGGCAGGAACTGCAGCCGCTGGATCTGGATGCCGCGCAGAGCGTGCAGGTGCTGTCCTCGCAGGCCGACGAAGCCTATTACGGCGGCGGCCAGCAGAACGGGCACTACCAGTTCAAGGGCCGCGAACTGGAGGTGTCGTATTCCGGCGGCTGGGAGGAGGGCGATCGCCCGAGCCCGGCGCCGATGCTGCTCAGCAGTCGTGGCTGGGGCATGCTGCGCAACACTTGGAGCGACGGCAGTTACGACCTGCGCCAGCCCGACCAGGCCACGCTGCTGCATCGCGAAGACCGCTTCGACGCCTACTACTTCGTCGGCGCCGACCTGCCGGCCCTGATCGAGCGCTACACCCGGCTGACCGGCCGCCCGAGCATGCTGGCGCGCTGGTCGCTGTCCTACGGCGATGCCGATTGCTACAACGACGGCGACAACGCCAAGAAGCCGGGCACGGTGCCCGACGGCTGGCACGACGGCCCCACCGGCACCACCCCGGACGTGGTCGACAGCGTGGCCCGGCAGTACCGCGAGCACGACATGCCCGGCGGCTGGATCCTACCCAACGATGGCTACGGCTGCGGCTACACTCAGCTGCCGGAGACCGTGCAGGGCCTGGCCCGCTACGGCTTCCGCACCGGCCTGTGGACCGAGAACGGCGTGGACAAGATCGCCTGGGAAGTCGGCAAGGCCGGCAGCCGCGTGCAGAAGCTGGACGTGGCCTGGACCGGCAAGGGCTACCAGTTCGCGATGGACGCCAACCACCAGGCCTACGACGGCATCCTCGACAACTCCGATGCGCGCCCGTTCCTGTGGACGGTGATGGGCTGGGCCGGCATCCAGCGCTACGCGGTGGCCTGGACCGGCGACCAGAGCAGCAGCTGGGACTACATCCGCTGGCACGTGCCGACCCTGATCGGCTCCGGCCTGTCCGGCATGGCCTACGCCGCCGGCGACGTCGATGCGATCTTCGGCGGCAGCGCCGAGACCTTCACCCGCGACCTGCAGTGGAAGGCGTTCACCCCGGTGCTGATGGGCATGAGCGGCTGGTCGTCGAACGCGCGCAAGCATCCGTGGTGGTACGACGAGCCGTACCGCAGCATCAACCGCGATTACCTGAAGCTGAAAATGCGCCTGACCCCGTACATGTACGGCCTGGTGCACGATGCCGCGCAGACCGGCGCGCCGCCGGTGCGCGGGCTGATGTGGGAAGACCCGCGCGATCCGCACGCGCAGGACGAGACCTACAAGACCCAGTTCCTGCTCGGCCGCGACCTGCTGGTGGCGCCGGTGTACCGCAGCCAGGCGGCCAGCCGCGGCTGGCGGCGCGACATCCATCTGCCGGCCGGCGGCTGGATCGACTATTGGGACGGCCGCCGCGTGCAGGCCGGCGCCGACGGCCGCCAGCTCGATCGCCAGGTCGATCTGGCCACGCTGCCGCTGTTCGTGCGCGCCGGCGCGATCCTGCCGATGTACCCGGCGATGCTGTTCGACGGCGAGAAGCCGCTGGACGAGGTCACCTTCGACCTGTATCCGCAGGGGGCCTCGCAGTACACGCTGTACGAGGACGACGGCAACACCCGCCGCTACCAGCAGGGCGAGTCCAGCACGCAGGCCGTGCGCGTGCAGGCGCCGGCGCAGGGCAGTGGCCCGGTGCAGGTGTGGATCGATCCGGTGCAAGGCCGTTACGACGGACAGCTGCCGCAGCGCCGCTATGCCTTGCGCGTGCTCGCGCGGCAGGCGCCGCGGTCGGTGCAGGTCGGCGAGCGCGCGCTGCCGGCGGTCGCCGACGCCGCGGCCTTCGCCCAGGCCAGCGAAGGCTGGTACTTCGACGCCAGGGAGCGCCGTGGCACCGTGCACGTGCGCACCGCCGTGCAGGACATCCGCCAGCCGCTGCAGCTGCGGCTGGACTTTCCGGTCGCCGCCGCCGCGGCCGACGACGCCTATCCGCCCGCGCCGGAGCTGGGCCGCGCGCTGCCCGCCGACAGCCTGCTGGTGGTGAACCGCCCGGCCGAGGAACCCGGGCACCCGCTGGAGAACGCCTTCGACGACGACCCGGGCACCTGGTTCCGCAGCGTGCGCAACCAGGCCGTGCGCACCGGCGCGCACGAATGGGTGATCGGCTTCGGCGAGCGCAAGATGATCGACGGCATCGAGCTGGCGCCGCGCAACGACAAGAACTGGAAGCACGGCCAGGTGCGCGACTACGAGGTCTACCTGGGCGACAGCAACGGCGAGTGGGGCGAGCCGGTGGCGCGCGGCCACCTGCGCCTGCAGGAAGGCGTGCAGCGCATCGACTTCCCGGCGCATGCCGGCCGCCTGCTGCGCTTCCGCGTGCTGAGCGTGCAGAACCCCGAGGGCGACGGCGCCGACAGCAACGACCCGATGGTCGTCGCCGCGCAGCGCCGCCCGCGCGCCTTCGACGCGCTGCAGCCGCGCGACGTCGGCCCGATCGCGCTGTCCACCTTCCACATCCTCGAGCACCCGGCGCCGGAACGGCCGGCGCAGCAGCGTTACCTGTCCGAACTGGCGTTGCCTGCCGCGCTGGATGGCCGCGCGCAGGCCGACCGCGCCTTCCGCGGCGATGCCGGCATGCGCATGAACGGCCTGCAGTTCCGCCGCGGCCTGGGCGTAGGCGCCGACAGCCGCCTCGACCTGCGCCTGCACGGCGACTGGCGCCTGCTGCGCGCCGACCTGGGCATCGACGACGCCTGCCGCAGCGCTGGCGGCCTGCAGTTCCAGGTCTGGGGCGATGGCCGCCTGCTCTACGACAGCGGCCTGGTCAGCGCGCCCGGCGTGGTCAAGCCGGAGCTGGACATCCGCGGCCTGTCCACGCTGAGCCTGCGCACGCTCGGCGCGCAGGGGCCGCAGCCTGCCCAGGTCTGCGCCAATTGGGCCAACGCCGTCCTGATCGGCCAGGAGGGCGACACCGCCAGCTTCGTCGCCCCATGACCGCCCCGTAACACCGCTCCTCCCCCGCCTTTCCCGACTGCGGCCGCCTGGCCGTGGCCCGGGAGCGCTTTGCCCGCCGATTCCGCGTTCGCGCCGCACCCTGCCAGGAGAGAACCCCGATGTTGCCCGCCCGTCACCGCCATCCCCGCTGTCGCCCGCTCGCTCCGTTGACCCTGGCCATCGCCGGTGTCCTGCTCGCCGCCCTGCAGCCCGCCGCCGCGCAGGACAGTCAGGCCGCCACCGACCTGGCCCGGGTCGAAGTCACCGGCTCCAACATCCGCCGCACCGACGTGGAGACCGCCTCGCCGGTGCAGGTGATCAGCAAGCAGGACATCCAGGCGATGGGCGCGCGCACCCTGCTGCAGGTGCTCGACAACCTGCCCGCGGCACGCCCGGCGCAACAGGACGCGCGCTCGCTGTTCACCGGTTCCGATGGCGCCTCGCAGGCCAATCTGCGCGGCCTCGGCGCGCAGGGCACGCTGGTGCTGTTGAACGGCCGCCGCCTGTCGTACTACGGCGCGCCGGCCGGCTTCCAGACCCAGTTCGTCAACATCGATGCGATCCCGGCCGCGGCGATCGAGCGCATGGAAGTGCTCACCGACGGCGCCTCGGCGGTGTACGGCACCGACGCGGTGGCCGGCGTCATCAACGTGATCACCAAGCGCAACTTCCAGGGCGCGGAGATCAATTTCAGCAACGACACGTCCAGCCGCATCGATTCCTACGGCGAACACCAGGCCAGCATCACCGCCGGCTTCGGCGACCTCACCGAGAACCGCTTCAACGTCTACGGCGCGGTCAACGTGTACCGGCGCGATGCGATCCCGCTGCGCGATTTCTACGACAAGCGCCCGGCGCAGTACTACGTCAACAATCCCAACTACCTGACCAACCTGCGCCTGGGCGTGGGCAGCAAGCCGGGCCAGTTCAATCCGGGCAGCTACTTCGCCTTCGACCCGGCCACCGGGCGCCGCGTGCAGGAAGCCGCACCGGGCTGCCAGAACGTGCTGACCAGCGAGGCCGCCGGTCCGCGTTGCGTGTGGGAGACCTGGTTGAACAACGAGATCGACGCCGGCGCCAAGTCCGAACGCAACACCGCCTACCTCAACGGTACCTTCCTGGTCGGCGCCAGCACCGAACTGTTCGCCGAGGCCACCTACACCGACATCGACCTGCGCGCCAACGGCGGCACCCCGCGCGCGTTCAACACCACCACCGGCAACCCCACCAGCTGGTTCTCGCGCAACACCGGCAACACCGTCAACCAGTTCCTGTATCCGTTCCTCGGGCCCAACAACGAGTACAACCATGCCAGCCCACAGTTGAAGGCGATGATGGGCGGGGTGGTCGGCCTGCAGTACCTGCTGCAGGACGCCGGCCCCGACTACTTCGGCCAGCGCAACACCGACAAGAGCTACCGCGTGCTCGGCGGCGCGCGCGGCAGCCTCGGCGACTGGAACTGGGAAACCGCCTTCGCCACCGCCGGCACCCACTCGGTCACCTACCAGACCGTCAACGTCAACGTGAAAGGCTTCGAGAAGGCGTTCGGCCCGTTCACCATCGACCCGGGCACCGGCCGGGTGATCATCTCCGACCACCCGGCGTACAGGTTCGGCGAGATCAGCGCCGCCAACGCCGCGCTGATCCGCGAGGCATTCCCCACCTTCGACATCGAATCGTGGACGCGCCTGCACACCCTCGACGGCAAGATCGAAGGCCCGCTCTTCCAGCTGCCGGCCGGCGAGATGCGCGCCGCATTCGGCTTCAACGCCAGCCGCGAGACCTTCTACACCCCCGGCAACCCGGACGCGGCCAACGGCCTGATCACCCAACAGGGCGGCTCCTGGTTCGATGGCAAGCGCAACACCTATGCGCTGTTCGCCGAGACCGTCGCGCCGATCACCGACAAGCTGGAACTCGACGCCGCGTTGCGCGCCGACAAGTATCCGAACTTCAGCACCAACCTGGCGCCCAAGGTCGGTTTCAAATACCAGGCCTTCGAGCAACTGCTGCTGCGCGGCACCTATTCCACCGGCTTCCGCGCGCCGAGCCTGGCCGAGTCCGGCAGCGGCGGCGTCTATGCGCAGCTGGGCGGCTACCGCGACGAGGTGCGCTGCGGCGAGACCAATGCCATCGCAAACCTGCTGCTGCAGTCGCGCCGCAGCGGCGACGTGGACCTGGGCAAGAGCCTGCTCAACGCCGACTGCAGCCGCACCGTGGCGCGCATGACCCAGCCGAACCCGGACCTGAAGCCGGAGAAGGCCAAGATCGCCACGCTCGGCTTCGTCTACGAGCCGGCCAACTGGCTGTCGGTCTCGGCCGACTACTGGTTCATCTACCGCGACAACGAGATCGTCGCCCCGGACTACCGCCGCGCCGGCGACATCACCGCCATGACCCGCTCGCCGATCACCGACAGCGACCGCGCCAACCTCGCGCAGCTGGCGGCGATGTGCGCCGATCCGGCCAGCGGCGTGGCCTGTCCGGGCACGCTGCCGGGCTACAGCGTGGGCAATGTCGCCAGTGTGGTCGGGCAGTACCGCAACCGCGGCAAGACCCTGGTCGACGGCTTCGACATCGACGCGCGCAGCCGCTTCTCGCTCGGCCAGTGGGGTGGGCTGAACATCGGCCTGGCCGCCACCATCGCCAACCGCAACCGCTTCTACATGGACCAGGACAGCGGCTGGTACTACGGCGACGTGGTCGGCTACTACAACAACCCGCGCCTGCGCGCCACGCTCAACGCCGACTGGACCTACCGGCAGGTCACCACCAGCATGTTCGTCAACTACGTCGGCGGCACCAAGTGGGCCACCGACCGGATCGACGCCGAGGACAACAACTCGCAGACCTGCACCGCCGGCTACCTCAAGCTGCAGCCGAGCAAGTGCGATGGCGCGCCGTCGTGGTGGACCGCCAACCTCAGCGTCATCTGGCGCCCGGACGACGCCTGGAACCTGAGCTTCACCGTCAAGAACCTGTTCGACCGCCTGCCGTTCTACGATCCGAACAGCTTCCTGGGCGATTCCAGCGACTACGCCACCATCTTCGGCCGCGGCTACAGCGTGACCATCGGCTACCGCTTCAAGTGATCGCACCCGCAGCAGCCTGCGTGCCGGCCGGTGCCGACGCGCATCCAAGAGGAGACCGCACCACATGAAACGACGCGACTTCATCGCCGCCGGTGCCGCCATCGCCGCCAGCAGCCTGCTGCCGCAGACACCGGCCTGGGCGCGCAAGCGCACCCTGCGCCTGGCCATGATCGGCACCGGCATGCGCGGCCAGGTGCTGCTGACCGAACTGCTGCGCCGCGACGACGTGGAACTGGTCGCCCTGTGCGACATCGAGCCGATCATGCTCGGCCGCGCCATGGACAGGGTCGCCAAGGCCGGCAAGCCCGCGCCCGCCGCCTACGGCCAGGACCGCGACGCCAGCGCCTGGAAGCGCGTGCTGGCGCACAAAGGCCTGGATGGCGTGATCGTGGCCACGCCCTGGGAGTGGCATGCGCCGATGGCGATCGCGGCGATGCAGGCCGGCGTGCCGGTCGGCTGCGAGGTGGTGGCCGGCATCACCCTGCAGGACCACTGGGACGTGCTCAACGCCCAGCTCGCCACCGGCACCCCGTACATGCTGCTGGAGAACGTCTGCTACCGCCGCGACGTGATGGCCGCGCTGCAGATGGTGCGGCAGGGCCTGTTCGGCGAACTGGTGCACCTGCAAGCCGGTTACCAGCACGATCTGCGCGGGGTGAAGTTCAACTCCGGCGACCCGGACCAGCCCTACGACAGCGGCGTGGAATTCGGTGCCAAGGGCTGGAGCGAAGCGCGCTGGCGTACCGCGCATTCGGTGCAGCGCAACGGCGAGCTGTACCCCAGCCACGGCATCGGCCCGTGCGCGATGTACGCCGGCATCAACCGCGGCAACCGCTTCACCCACCTCAACGCCTTCGCCAGCAAGGCCCGCGGCCTGCACGACTACACCGTGGCCAAGAGCGGCGGCAACACCCATCCCAGCACCAAGGTGGCGTTCAAGCTGGGCGATGTCGTCACCACCACCCTGGCCTGCGCCAACGGCGAGACCATCCTGCTGCAGCACGACACCTCGCTGCCGCGTCCCTACTCGATGGGCTTCCGCGTGCAGGGCACCAAGGGCCTGTGGATGGACCTCAACCAGTCGATCCATCTCGAAGGCCGCAGCCCGCCGCACCAATGGGAAGCCTTCAAGTCCTATCAGGACCAATACGAGCACCCGCTGTGGACGCGCTACGTCGCCACCGCGGCCGGTGCCGGCCACGGCGGCATGGACTGGTTCGTCATCCACGCCTTTGTCGAAGCACTGAAGGCGAGGGCACCGATGCCGATCGACATCTACGACGCCGTGACCTGGAGCGCGATCACCCCGCTCTCCGAACAGTCGATCGCCAGCGGCTTCCAGACCGTCGCATTCCCGGATTTCACCGCGGGCGCGTGGCGCCAGCGCACGCCGATCTTTGCGTTCGACGGCACGTATTGAGCGCGGTCGCCACGGTGCTCCACGCCTTGCATCCGTGCCGGGTGGCGGCCGGCGTGTTCCGCTCCACGGACACTTGCGTGTCAAACACCAGCGGCTATAGTGCCGCGCGTGGTGCGCTCCGGCGCGCTTTTTTCCTCGTGTCCAGCGGTGCGGTCGAGCCGATTCGCCTTGGGTGGATGGCCGGCCTGGGCTGGGCGTCGATCATCCTTTAGCCGTCAGTGAGCGCAATGAACGCACCCCTCCTGGAACTCGTCGAGCTTCTTTCTTCCGGCAGCACCGAACCCGACGAACGCAGCGAGATCGTTCGGGACATCGAAGCCTTCCTGCCGGAACTGGAATGGACCGATTGCGAGGAACAGGCGTATGCAATCGCGATCACCTCGACGCTGGAGCGTTACTCCGCCAACGGAGACAAGATGGTCGATGTCCACGACGAGCTCCGCCAGATGATGGGCGACGGATTCCCTGCCTATCCCGAGAACGTGAAGACGCAGCCGGAGTACTTCACCTGGCTGGACCGCCACCTTGCCGAGTGGACGGACGAAGGCGACGGCTACGACGTGGTGGACATCGACGATATGACCACCGAAGACCAGCACCTGTTCGTGGTCTACCGCCGCGACGTGCCGCGCATTCTCGAGATTGCGGCGTCGTTGGGCGTGCCTGCCAAGCGTCCGCTGGACTACTGGCGCGGGCTCGGGTACGTCTGAGGTCTGGCACCTTGTCAGGGGGATGCCGCAAAGCGGAGAGTCGAGCTTCCGGCTCGGGATGCGGATTCAAAGCTGGAAGGGAGAGGTTTTAACCCAAGCGCCCGTGAGGGTGCGACCGGGCCGCACGGCGCGCATCATCACAAGCTAGCAGTTTCCACTCGCGCACCCGTGAGGGTGCGACATGTTGACAAGGTCGTTGGTGGGTTCGATCCGAGCGTTTCAATCCACGCACCCGTGAGGGTGCGACGCCCGAGAGGGCGCGAAGTGGCCCATCTACAGCAAGTTTCAATCCACGCACCCGTGAGGGTGCGACAAGGTCCGCGTGATCAGCACGCACGACGGCGACCAGTTTCAATCCACGCACCCGTGAGGGTGCGACTGTCGCGCTGACGCTCGCGCTCCAGCTTGGCTGGGTTTCAATCCACGCACCCGTGAGGGTGCGACTGGCGCGAGCGCGCACTGCCGAACTGGAGCTCGGCGTTTCAATCCACGCACCCGTGAGGGTGCGACCATCTGAGCGAGGCCGCCATGCCCAGCAAGGCCCAGTTTCAATCCACGCACCCGTGAGGGTGCGACGCTGCAGGGCGATCAGATCCTGGCTCAGCGGCGAGTTTCAATCCACGCACCCGTGAGGGTGCGACCAAATAGTCCCCCATGATTTGATATTCGCCCCAGGTTTCAACCCACGCACCCGTGAGGGTGCGACCACGACTCATGATGCGTGGCACGTTTTCGAACACGTTTCAATCCACGCACCCGTGAGGGTGCGACGACTGGCGCGCCCACTTCCGCGACGCGGTCCGGCGGTTTCAATCCAACCGTGAGGGTGCGACACGGCGCCGGCCGGTCTGCTCACCGAAGTACGGGTAGTTTCAATCCACGCACCCGTGAGGGTGCGACGACAGGTTCTATGAGAACGTGGAGCGCGACGGCAAGTTTCAATCCACGCACCCGTGAGGGTGCGACCGCGGATGTCGCGGTAGAGCTGCAGGTCGTCCTTGTTTCAATCCACGCACCCGTGAGGGTGCGACCCCTCCTGCCCGCCGACGACAGCCTGGTCGAGCTAGTTTCAATCCACGCACCCGTGAGGGTGCGACACAATGGTTTTTGTGGCGCATGACGTGGGATGCAGTTTCAATCCACGCACCCGTGAGGGTGCGACCTACAAGCTGTGGCCTACTGCCCAAGGCGCTGCTGGTTTCAATCCACGCACCCGTGAGGGTGCGACAGGCCTCCTCGAATGCGGCGCGGACCATGGCGCCGCTTCAATCCACGCACCCGTGAGGGTGCGACTGCTTCTGCTGGGCAATCTCGCCGCACATGGCGTGGTTTCAATCCACGCACCCGTGAGGGTGCGACACACCATCAAGACCAAGCTGCCCAGGGCGGCACAGGTTTCAATCCACGCACCCGTGAGGGTGCGACCTGCTGCTGCTTGCATTGATGTATGCCGCAGTCAGTTTCAATCCACGCACCCGTGAGGGTGCGACTCAATCGTGTCGGCCTGGCCGGCGAACTCGGACCAGTTTCAATCCACGCACCCGTGAGGGTGCGACATGCAGCCCGGCGGCCTGCTGGCGCCCAAGAGCGTGTTTCAATCCACGCACCCGTGAGGGTGCGACCAGCGCGAGCATGCCCGGCGCGAAGCCGAGCGCGAGTTTCAATCCACGCACCCGTGAGGGTGCGACGGTCGGGGCCGCACAGCCAGCCGGCGATCAGCAGGTTTCAATCCACGCACCCGTGAGGGTGCGACGCGCGCTGGCCACGTTGATGACGACGGTATAGCCGTTTCAATCCACGCACCCGTGAGGGTGCGACAACATCGACTATTACGCCTGCGGCCAGGACGAAGTGTTTCAATCCACGCACCCGTGAGGGTGCGACCGGGCAGGGGCAGGGAGACAGAGATGGCAAGCAGGTTTCAATCCACGCACCCGTGAGGCTGCGACACGAACGACGATGGCCCGGAGGCCGCTTGACCATGTTTCAATCCACGCACCCGTGAGGGTGCGACCTGCACCTGCTGAAGGGTCCAGCCGGACTGGCGCAGTTTCAATTCACGCACCCGTGAGGGTGCGACCTTGGCGCGGATGGCCGGCCCCGCCTCAATTGCGCGTTTCAATCCACGCACCCGTGAGGGTGCGACGACCAAGACGCTCGCGCCCTTGAATGATTCCCGTGGTTTCAATCCACGCACCCGTGAGGGTGCGACACACCTTGCACTGCAGCTTGTGGATGCGGGCCTGAGTTTCAATCCACGCACCCGTGAGGGTGCGACCTCCGCGGTCCCGAGGCAAATCGGTTCCTCATGAGGTTTCAATCCACGCACCCGTGAGGGTGCGACCTGCGCGGACGCGCTGAGGCGATCGCCTCAGCCCAGTTTCAATCCACGCACCCGTGAGGGTGCGACCTCCAAACCGAGACCGACCCGGCAGAGCGAGCGTTGTTTCAATCCACGCACCCGTGAGGGTGCGACGCGGTCAGCGCGGCTTGCCTTCGCGCAGTAGAAGTTTCAATCCACGCACCCGTGAGGGTGCGACGGGTAGTGGTGTTCCACCTCGCGCTTCTTCAGGCGGTTTCAATCCACGCACCCGTGAGGGTGCGACACACCTTGCACTGCAGCTTGTGGATGCGGGCCTGAAGTTTCAATCCACGCACCCGTGAGGGTGCGACGTGCGCTGCGGTCGGCGTGGGATTCATGGCCGTGTCGTTTCAATCCACGCACCCGTGAGGGTGCGACGGTACCGCCCGCTCGGTACCGACTTCGATTTCGACGTTTCAATCCACGCACCCGTGAGGGTGCGACCGTTGCCGATGGGGATTTCGATGTTGTCTTCGGCGTTTCAATCCACGCACCCGTGAGGGTGCGACCCGCTGCTGAACTGGCGGCCATGCCCACCGTGGAGGTTTCAATCCACGCACCCGTGAGGGTGCGACGACCCGGGTCGCCGGCTGTGGGTGCGGGTCGAATGTTTCAATCCACGCACCCGTGAGGGTGCGACAAGCTCGACCCGAAGGCGGCCAACGTCGTGCTGACGTTTCAATCCACGCACCCGTGAGGGTGCGACACCATCGCGTCCTCGACGCCAGTCAGCGCGTTCGAGTTTCAATCCACGCACCCGTGAGGGTGCGACGTCCTTGTGGATGTCGCCGGCCGCCTCGACCACAGCGTTTCAATCCACGCACCCGTGAGGGTGCGACCTATTTGACCGCTGCGCAATTGGTCGCCAGGTGGTTTCAATCCACGCACCCGTGAGGGTGCGACTGCCCCAGCATAAGTGCAGAGACGCGTTGGAGGAAAAGCGGCATTCGCGCGAACCGGCGCCGGGGAGGCGCCGCGCGACCGTGTTGATGTCGGTGTCCAGCGCGGATGGCGAGCGCTTTCCTTCTGCATCAATGGCTTGCGAAATGCGCGAACCTCCCCGGGATGTGCCGGTCGCTTGCGGTTCGCGTCAGAAGATCAGCGGCCCCTTGAGGTCCAGGCTGGGTTTGGCGCCGACGTGTTCGACGCGGGCTTCCCACTTGGCGCCGAGATGGTAGAAGCGCAGGCTGTCGATGCCGGGATCGATCAGGTCGCACAGGCGCTGCCGAAGTTCGGCCCATTGCGCCGGGTCGACTTCGATATCGAAGACCGAGAGCTGGACGCGCTGGCCACGGTCCCTGCAGGCCTTGGCGACCTTGCGCAGGCGCTTCTCGCCGCCAGGGGAGCTGGTGCTGACATCGTAGCTGACCAAGACCATCATGCGGCGCGTGTCCCTGTCATTTCCAGAAGAAGGCGGGGTAGCCGTCCAGGTCGCCCCGCAAGTGCCGGGCCAGCAACTGCGCCTGCACGAAGGGCAGCAGGCCGATCTCCACCTTCTCGCCGAGGAAGGCGTGGTGCAGTTGTTCGCGCTTGCGTTCCTGGTAGGCCACCAGCACGGTCTTGCGGGCATCGTCCTTCAGCAGAACCGCGCCGTTGTCGAACACCTGGAAGTCGCGTGCATGCAGCTGCCGGCGGTTGATCAGCGACAGCGCCAGGCGTTCGCCCAGGAGCGGGCGGAACTCTTCGGCCAGGTCCAGTGCCAGGCTGGGACGTCCTGGGCGGTCCCGGTGCAGGAAGCCCACCGCCGGGTCCAGGCCCACGGTTTCCAGGGCCGAGCGGCAGTCGTGGGTGAGCAGTGTGTAGAGGAACGAGAGCAGGGCGTTGAAGGCGTTGCGTGGCGGACGCCGGTTGCGGCCGCCGAAGCGCAGCAGCGGGTGGTCGGCGCGTACCAGTTGGTCGAACACACCGAAATACGCTTGCGCCGCTTCGCCCTCCAGGCCGCGCAGCACGTCCACGTCGGTCTCGACGAGCACGCGTTGCGGAATGCGCTTGAGCCGCTTCAGCGCGTGCTGGAATGCCGCGGTGTCGGTCAGCCGGTCGCCGTGGTCGCGCCAGCCGCGCGCCAGGACGGCGCGCTGGTTGTGGATCTTGCCTGCCAGCAGGTGGCGGACGATGGCGGCGCAGCCGGCAGGGTCGTCGCTGCGCCGGTACTGCGCGCGACGCAGCAGCACGTTGCCGGAGACCGGCCCTTCGACCCTCGCCAGGAAACGGCCCTGCGGCGTCAGGTAGCAGATGCTGATGCCCTGTTCGGCGCAGAAGCCCAGCAACTGCGGGGAGACGGCGACGCGACCGATGCAGACCAGGCTCTCCAGCATGTGCACGGGCAGGCGGGCGCGCTCCTGCCGCTCGACCTCCAGGACCACGTTGGCGCCATCCTTGCGAAGCCAGGCGCCGTCGGTGGTGGCGTACAGCGTATTGAGTTGGCGGCGCATGCTCAGTCCTCCTCGGCATCGAGTTGGTCGTGCACCCAGTGCGCGACGCTGCCGCGGTCGAGCAGGCGCGGCTGGCACAGGTCGATCAGGGAGCAGGCATCGCAGCGCTTGGCCTCGTAGCGTGCGGCAGGGGTCAGGCCGGCGCGCAGCAGCGCGCGGGTTTCAGCGATGGTGCGCAGGGTGAGTTCGCGTAAAGCCGCGTCGAAGTCCACTTCCTTGCGCCGCCGCGTCTGCCCGTAGAACAGCGCACCGGCCGGCACCACGCGTCCCAGCATGTGCTCCAGGCACAGCGCCTGCGCGCACAGTTGCACTTCGTCGGCGCGATGCGCCTTGGGGCGCCCGCGCTTGTACTCGACCGGATAGGCGATTTCGCCATGATCGGCGTCGGCGTGGTGGAACTCCACCACGTCGGCCTTGCCGGTGATGCCCAGCTCCAGCGCCAGCAGCGGCATCGCGGTCACGGTACGCACGCCGCGCCGGCGTTCGGCCTGTGGCGCGTCGGCGCGCTGGTGCAGCAGGCGTCCCTCGGCCGTCTGCCGGTTCTCAGCCCATTGCTGCTCCACATGGATGAGCGCGCACTGCCGCGGGCAGTACAGGTAGTGCTGCAGGGCGGAGAGCGGGATCAGGTCGGCATCGTCCATGTCCCGCTCCCGTTTGCCTCAGAACAGATCCGTCACGCTGACGCCGGCCGGCAGGTCGCGGTCGATCGTCACCCGGTAGTCGGCGAAGCTGCGTGCCGGGCCGGCGTCGCTGTCGGCGACGCGTTCGACCTTCACCTTGTCGAACAGCACGTGCGCCGGCGCGTTGCCCATCGGATGCTCGTGCTTGAACACGATCAGCTTGCGCGCCGACATCTCGCCGCGCGCGGCGGAGCGGTCGTGCTCGAACAGGTTGGTCAGTGCCCGCCACAGCAGTTGCAGGTCGTCCTCGGAGAAGCCGGTGCGCTCGGCCAGCTTGGCGGAGATGAAGCCATGCGCGCGGTACAGCCCATAGGGCAGGATGTGCTTGCGCCCCATGGTGCGTTCCTTTTCCAGGTCCTTCTCGTTGGTCACCGCCACGCGGGTGATCGACACTTCCAGCGGCAGCACCGGTTCCACCGAGCTGGCGAAGGCCAGTTGCACCGGGCCGCGGACCTGCCCGGAATTGACTTCGGTGGTCATCACCGCGCCGAAGGTGCGCACGTCGAAGAAGTTCTTGCACATCCAGGCCGTCAGTTCGCGCGCCTTGGCTTCATCCTTGGGCAGCTTCTTGGCTTCCGGTTCGATCTTCAGTGCGGCGTAGGCTTGCTTGTGCTGATTGTTCAGCACCGACTTCTCCTGCATGTAGATCGCATGGCCGGGTTGACCTTCCTGCTCGAGCGCCACGTAGTTGCGGATCTTGCGCTTGAGCGCCACGTCGGTGACCAGGCCGCGGTTGGTTTCCGGATCCAGACGCGGCAGGTTGCCGGCATCGGGGTCGCCGTTGGGATTGCCGTTGGTGACGTCGAACAGGTAGACGAATTCGTAGCGATTGGCGATGGCGCTCATGCGGTCTCTCCTTCGGAAGCGGTGTCGGGGGTGTCCTGGCCGTCGTTGCGGGCGAAGCGCGCCTGGGTCTGGTGGTAGTAGCCGATCGCGAAGCGGCCTTGTTCCTGGATCGGCAGGCTGCGGGGAAAGCTGGGCGGCAGCGCATCGACGATCAGGCGGATCTCCTTTTCCAGGTTCACCGCAAGGCCGGCCTTGTCCTTGCGCAGCTTGCCGAAGTGGTTCTGCGCGCTGCGCAACAGCACCGGGAAGATGCTCGCCGGCGTGGCCGAGGCGGCGCCGTAGTAGCGGTCGCGGATGGTGGCGTTGATGCGGTCGCCCAGCGCGGCACGTTGCAGGTTTTCCAGCGATGCGAACAGCCGCCCCAGCAGGTAGCCGGGGTCGGTATTGCCGGTGTCGAGACTCATGGGTGGTTCCTTGTGGTCGATGGACAGTCCTTGTTGCGTGTTCAAGCGCGCCGCGCGTGCCAGGACCGCCCGGCACAGTGCGATGCGCAAGGGGGTCAGTTGCCCGTCGGCACGGAAGCGCATCACCACGCCGCCGAGCAGGCTCTGCGGATAGCGACCGCCGGTGAGGATCGCCCGGCTGAGTTCGCCCGCCAGCAACGGCGAGACGTCCTCGGCCTTGGGCTTGCCGTGTTCGCCGTAGACCGGGGCGGTCTGCACAGCCAGGGATTGTGGCGTCGGCGGCCGGCGCTTCCAGGCCGGTGGCTTCAGCGCGAGGTCGTCGTAGTGGTCGGCCAAGCGCTTGGCGAACCCCGCCAGCGTTTGCGTTTCCCAGAAACGGATCGACAGGCGCGAGGCGTTCGGCGCCAGTCCGAGCACGAAGATGTGCGCGTCGTCGTCCAGGGTCTCGTCCAGGTCGCGCAGCGGCCGCGCCTGCCGCACTTGCTTGAGGATCAGTTCGAGGCGCCGGGTGGCGCGACCGTCGGCGATGGCGGGATCGTCGGCATCGCTGCCGCGCATGAACTCGGCGAAGACGTCCTCGGCGTTCGTCGCTTGTACGGGGGTGCCGGCCTGCGCCCAGAACACCACGGTGGTATCGCCGATCTGCACGCGCTGGCGATTGTGCGCGTCGCGGCGCAGCAGATGGTTGAGCGCCGTGGTATAGGCGGAGGCCGCCTGTTCGGAGATGGGGGCGTTCTCGCCCTGGCGCTTGCCGTAGGAGGTGAAGGCATCGAGATTGAACGAGACGATGGACGCGCCGGAACTCTGTGCGCCGTTCACGCCCTTGATGGCCGGATGCAGTCGGGCCAGTGGCGCCCGCTTGCCGCTGACCAGGCAGACGCCCTGTTCGCCGTCGGTGCCTTGGCCTTGCTGCCGGTCCCAGGCCGCACGCGCGGCGGCACGTTCATGCAGATGGACGGCATCGCCCTCCAGCCGGAACACCAGGTTGGCGTCCAGCAGCGCCTCGCCGTGCGGAGCGAACGCCGGGTGGTCGGCGTACTGTGCCGGCGTCCAGGCCGCCAGAAACGCCAGCAGTGCCTGCAGGCCAGGATCGTCGATGCCGGCCAGCGCCTGCTGGTGCAATGCCTTGAACGCGGCATGCTCCTGTTCGCTGCGCTTGCTGGTGGCGCTCACGCCGAGCACGTAGCTGGTCTTGTCCCACAGGAAGTTGGACTTGATTCCCGCGGTGCGCTTTTCCGGCTGCGGGACGCGCATGGCCTTGGCGAGACGCTTCTTGCCCTCGACGCGGTGTTCGTCCTCGACCGAAACGACGCTGCCGTCGGCGGCCAGCACCACGGTGTAGCCGATGTTCTGCTGGCTGTAGCCGGGTGCGGCGATCCCCGAGGCAGGGTCGTTGAGCAGGCGCTGGTAGTAGTCGGCGAGGGCGGACAGGATCATGCGCACACCCCGCCGTCGTGGGGCGGCGGGACCGCGACCTGGCCATCGACCATCCGCGCGCGGAAGAAGCGCGGCGTCATGCCGTTGGCGAAGTCGATGTCGTGCAGCATCCAGCCCAGGTCGCGTTCCCCTGACAAGCCGGGGTCGCTGGCCGGAGGCGGGTCGTCGTCGCCGAGCAGGGCAAAGCTGGCGGGGAACTCGCGGGTACCCAGGCAGGGTGCCTGGAAGCACTGCCCGCGCCGCGCGCGGCGGTTGAAGATGTCCAGATGCTTGCCGACGTTGTCGTCCGGGCCGGCCTTGTCGGTCAACTCGAAATGCGCGGCGATCACGTAGCCGACGTCGCGCAGCAGCGTGGCCGCACGTTGCTGACGGTCCTCCTCTACGTAGTTCACCAGGCCATCGGTGCGCCCGGCGTTGATCGCCTTGCCGACGCTGGCAGCGGACAACTTGCCGCCGACCTCGTTGCGGCGGATCGACTCGAAGCGGATCGGCTTGAGCACCTGGATGCCATCGATGACCCAGCGGATCGCCGGTTTCCAGTGGATCGCTTCGAGAATCCCGCGTGCGGCCGAGGGCGTGATGATGTCGTAGGACACCCGCTCGACCTTCATTTCCGGGCGCGTGAACAACGCCCGCTCGCCCCAGACATGGAGCTTGATTCCGTAACTCATCCTTGTTTCCCCCTGCCTACATGCGGTGTTTCCACGGTTGCGGCAACCTCATTTTCAGAAGTTGAGGTGCGTTCAATGCTTCGATCCATCAAAGACACAGGCTCTCCGGGTCCAGGAACTGCGGGTCCTCCCAATGCAACCCGAACCGCGCGTCGTAAAGGCGCGGGTTGCACAGGCGCACGAACTGCTCGCCGTAGCGATCGGGCGAAATGGGAGCGATTGCCGAGGCCTGCCAGAGCGCCTTGTAGGCCTGCTCGGGCACCTGCACCAGCCACGGTTGCAGGCGGCGGGCGGCGCCGGCCACGCCGATCCGTTCGGCATGTTCCAGTTGTCGCAGTACCTCGTTGACGTCGGCCATCTCGCGTTCCGCGGCGCTCTTGTCGGCCGCGTACGGCGCATATGGCACGATCAGCGGGCGCATGCTGGTCTGGATCACCTTGAATTTCTGCGCCAGCGTGTCGAAGGGCAGGTCGTCGATGCTGGCTGCGCGCAGTTGGGTCAGGATCGCCGCGTTGTCCAACAGTTCGTCGCCCAGGCGCCGATACAGCGCCCTGAAATAGGCATGGATGGCATCCATCGCCAGCAGGTCGTCGCGGTGGGCGCGCTCGACCTCGCGGAAGACCTCGGTGAACAGCTTCAGTTCCTGCGGCGGCTGCCACTGCACAGGGGCGAACACCAGAACCTCGCGGGCATCGGCCGGATGCCGGCCTTCGCGGTTGCAACGTCCTGCTGCTTGCGCCACCGAATCCAGGCCGGCTTCCGCGCGCAGAACGGTCGGAAAGTCGACGTCCACGCCTGCTTCGATCAGGCTGGTCGCGACCAGCCGGCACGGCCTGCCCGCTTTCAGGTCATCGCGTACCTGCGCCAATGCCACACTGCGATGCCGCGCATGCATCAGCGTGGTCAGGTGGCGCGCGCCGGGCTGTTCGGCGATGGCGTCGAACAGGGCGCGGGCATGGCGACGATTGTTGACGATGCACAGTACCTGCGCGCGTTGCCGCAACTGCTCGCCCAGCGCGTCGTCGTCCAGCGTGCCGACATGGCGCACTCGCACGCGGCGCAACTGCGCATACAGCGTCTCCGGTTCCGCCACCAGTTCCTCGACGTGTTCCAGTCCGTCGGGGAAGCCCTGGTCCTGGCGCAGCGCGGGCTGGGTGGCGGTGCACAGCACCGGGCTAACCCGGTAGTTGCGGGCCAACTCTTCCAGCAGCGCGACACACGGACGCAGCAGTTTCTGCGGAAGCGTCTGCGCTTCGTCCAGGATCACCACGCTGCCGGCGATGTTGTGCAGCTTGCGGCAGCGCGCGGGGCGATCGGCGAACAGGCTCTCGAAGAACTGCACGGAGGTGGTGACCACGATCGGCGCATCCCAGTTCTCCATCGCCAGTTTGCGCTTGTCGATCGATTGCAGTTCCTTGGACGGATCGTCGAAGAACGCACTGTGATGCTCCAGCACCACGTCGTCGCGGTCGTGGACGTCGAGTGCGTTGCGAAACACCGCGGCGGTCTGATCGACGATGCTGGTGAACGGAATCACGTAGATCACCCGGCGCAAGCCATGCGCCAGGGCGTGATCCAGCGCGAATGCCAGCGAAGCCAGGGTCTTGCCGCCGCCGGTCGGGACGGTGAGCGAGAACAGGCCGGCAGGCATGCTGGCTTTTGCACGCACTTCGTGCAGGATCCTTGCGCGGATCGGGTTGATGCCGCCTTCGCTCGGCAAGCTGGCCAGATGGGTGTCGAGCCGTTCGCGCAGTTCCTGCAGCGTCGGTTGGATGCCGGCTTCTTCGGCGCGGGACCTGCGGCTCTCGATGCGCCGATAGAAGTCGTCGGTATCGACGAAATCGGCGTCGACCAGGCAGGAGAAGATCATCCGTGCCAGCACCGTCATCTGGAAGGCGCGACGGTCCGGGCGGGGATGGGCAGTGAAGCCTTCCGGCAGTTCCAGCCTCGCGGGGAGTGCCAGTTCCCGCTCCCACTCCGGCGCCAGGGGAGGCAGCTTTAGCTCGCGGTACTCATCCGATAAGCGCTCTTGCAGCGAACTGCGCGAAGAGGCTTCATCCCTGCGTCCGTCCGCAAGCCCGGCATGATGGCCGGCGATGCCGTAGGCCAGCAGCATGCCGCCTTCGCCGTAACGCTCCCGCGCGATGCGGGCGCCCCAGGTGGCGTGATCCACGCTGGCGGGGTCGCCATCGAGACGTCCCTGGAACCTGAGGGTGAACTTGCCGACGTCATGCAGTTTTCCGGAGACGCTGCCCAGCACGCGCGCTCCAAACACGGCAGCGCGATCCCCGGCGCCATCCCCGACACCGTTCAGATGCTCGGCCAACCCCTGCCAATCGCCACGATCCCGACGCCCGGTCGAGTGCGCATAGAACGCCACGTTGTCCCCCTGTCTCCATTCCTTATGGACAGCGCGTCAGCATTGCTGACGTCGCGGCAGACCATGCGCCATCGGCAGACGGAAGTCGTAGACAAATTGATGGCGGGGGAGGGGCGCCGGTGGTCGTCCGCAGTCGCCCGGGTTCAGCGCTTTTCGGCCACCGGCGGCAGGTGCGCGTCCAGTAGTTCGATGAAGGTGCATTTTCGGTGGTAACGCTGGCGCAGGCGGTCGCAATAAGCGACGAAACCTGTCGCGTCGCCCAGGGCATGACTCAGTCGCTGCAGCGTCTGCAGCAGCTCAATCGCCGTCAGGTAGCCCCGGCGGTTGTTCCGCGTGATGGCGGTTTCGATCAAGCTGTCGCAGATGGTCAAGGCTGTCGTTGGCTCAAACGTCTCGGCTTGCGGCAGCAGGCAGTCGAGGGTGTCGGGGGCGAGGGCGTGCAGGTGATCTCGCGCCAGATCCAGAGCGCGTTGCGTCTGCTCCTCGGCGAGTAGCAGGACGATGCGCAGGTCGCGCGCGTTGGCCGGGTTGAGGGAGGTGCCGCCATCCAGCGCCTGCAGGGCGCGTTCGCGCCATTGTTCCCAGCACCCGAGCGTTTGCGCCGCGTCGCGCAGGGCTAGATACGTCTCTTCGAACGGCTGCAGGAGGTAGGCCTTCCAGCGCAGTTGCAGTGCGTCCTCTGGAAAACCCTCGCGCATGTAAGCGTCCGCGAGCGCGCCGAGCAGAGTTGCTTCGTCAGGATGGGCCTTAACGCCGCGTTCGAGCCATTCGATGGCCTGCCGCGTGCGGCCGTGTTCGGCGCAGCGCCGCGCCATCTCCAGGTAGCTCCAGCTGCTGCTGCAGCGCTGGGCGAACCAGTCCAGCATGCGCTGCACGTCGCCGCCGCAGTGCGCGATCTCTTCGAGCAGCGCTTCGGCCGCCACGCGCACGCTGTGGTCGCGCGCATCGGCGTCGCGCAGCGCATGCAGGGTGTGGTGTTCCAGGGAGGCGATACCCGCAGGACCCAGCAGCGTGGCGTAGTCGCGCAGCGGCGGCAGCAGGCCCCACTGATCGCACATGCGCAGGTCGAACAGGCGCTTCGCCAGATTGCGCGGATTGGCGCTGCGCAAGAACTGCGGATGCAACTGCGCCAGCGCGCGCAGGCGCTCGCCGATGCGGCCGCTTGAATCGTCGCTGTCCGCGTAGATCGTCAGCAGACGGTTGAAGGCGTATTCGTGCAGGTCGAGGGCGGCCTCCGGGTCGCGTTGCCGGGCCTGTTCGAGCAGGGTGTTGAGTGGATGCAGGCGTCTGGCGTAGTCGATGCTGTCGTAGTCGTGCCTGAAGCGCTTGCGCCCGATCAGCGACGACACTGCCTTGCGCCAGTCCCGAGGCGACGCACTGGCCAGTTGTGCCTGGCTCAGGAGCCGCTCGTGCAACGCCGGGTCGTATTCGGCGGCGTCCAGCAGCAGTGCTTGCAGCATCTGCGGCGTCTGTTCGGACAGCCATTGCCGCAGTCTCTGCTCCGAGGCGTGCATTGGCGTTGCGCTGTTGTCAGACGGCGCGCAATCATCGGCTGCCCTGCGTGCCCAGACCAGCGCAGTCGCCACCTGGTGCTTGCAGAACTCCCCCTGCATGCCGATCGGGCAGTCGCATTCCCCGTGCAGAGTGTCGTCGCGCCACTGAAGACGCACGCGGTAGACCTCGCCGCCGGCGACCTCGGCTTCCGCAGTATGCCTGGTCACGGCGAGCAGGATCACGCGCTCGTCCTCGGCGTAGGCGAGGCCGCGTTGGTAGTGGCCGATTTCGGTGATCGTCAGCAGCATGCGCCGATCGATCCGTGCGGGTGAGAAAGCGGTCATCGGCGCATTTTAGAACCGCTGCGCCGAGCATGATGCACCCCGCGCTTTGCCCGCAGCCGGCAGACACGCGACAATGGACGGCCGGTGCCGGGCGGTTGGCGGCATCGCGAAACTACAAGAAACAATACGCCGCCGTACTGTCGGTGCTGCCTATTTCCCCCTGCCAGAGGTCATCCGTCGCGTCATGTCGAATACGCCCAAGATCCTGTACACGCTCACCGATGAAGCCCCGTACCTGGCGACGCAGTCGCTGCTGCCGATCGTCGCCGCGTTCGCCGGCACTGCCGGTATCGCCGTGGAGACCCGCGACATCTCGCTGGCCGGCCGCCTGATCTCGCAGTTCCCCGAATACCTGCGCGAGGACCAGCGCATCGCCGACGACCTGGCCGAGCTGGGCCAGCTGGCGACCACGCCGGAAGCCAACATCATCAAGCTGCCCAACATCAGCGCCTCGGTGCCGCAGCTCAAGGCCGCGATCAAGGAACTGCAGCAGCAGGGCTATGCGCTGCCGGACTACGTGGACGAGCCGAAGGACGAGAAAGAAAAGGACGCCAAGGCGCGCTACGACAAGGTCAAGGGCAGCGCGGTCAATCCGGTGCTGCGCGAGGGCAATTCCGATCGCCGCGCTCCCGCCTCGGTAAAGAACTACGCGCGCAAGCACCCGCACCGCATGGGCGCATGGAGCGCCGAGTCCAAGTCGCACGTGGCGCACATGGACGCCGGCGATTTCTACGGCAGCGAGCGCTCGGCGCTGATCGAACAGGCCGGCAGCGTCAAGATCGAGCTGGTCGGCAAGGACGGCGCGGTGACCGTGCTGAAGGAAAAGACCGCGGTACAGGCCGGCGAGCTGATCGACGCGGCGGTGATGAGCAAGGGCGCGCTGGCCGCCTTCGTGCAGGCGCAGATCGCCGATGCCAAGCAGCAGGGCGTGCTGTTCTCGCTGCACCTGAAGGCGACGATGATGAAGGTCTCCGACCCGATCATGTTCGGCGTGGTGGTCGAGGCGTTCTACCGCGATGTGCTGGACAAGCATGCCGCCACGCTCAAGCAGGTGGGCTTCGACGCCAACAACGGCATCGGCGACCTGTACGCGCGCATCGCCAGCCTGCCGGAGGCGCAGCGTGCGCCGATCGAGGCCGACCTTCAGGCGCTGTACGCGCAGCGCCCGGCGCTGGCGATGGTCAACTCCGACAAGGGCATCACCAACCTGCACGTGCCTAGCGACGTGATCGTCGATGCGTCGATGCCGGCGATGATCCGCGACTCCGGCAAGATGTGGAACGCCGAAGGCAAACTGCAGGACACCAAGGCGGTGATCCCCGACCGCTGCTACGCCGGCGTGTACCAGGCGGTGATCGAGGACTGCAAGCTGCACGGCGCCTTCGACCCGGCCACCATGGGCAGCGTGCCCAACGTCGGCCTGATGGCGCAGAAGGCCGAGGAATACGGTTCCCACGACAAGACCTTCCAGATTCCCCGCGACGGCACCGTGCGCGTCACCGATGCCGGCGGCACGGTGCTGCTGGAGCATGCGGTGGAAGCCGGCGACATCTGGCGCATGTGCCAGACCAAGGACGCGCCGATCCAGGACTGGGTCAAGCTGGCGGTCGAGCGCGCGCGCCTGAGCGCCACCCCGGCGGTGTTCTGGCTGGATCCGCAGCGCGCCCACGATGCGCTGATGATCCAGAAGGTGGAGCGCTACCTGCAGGACCACGACCTCAACGGCCTGGACATCCGCATCCTGCCGCCGGTGGAAGCCACCGCGTTCTCGCTGCAGCGCATCCGCAAGGGCGAGGACACCATCTCGGTCACCGGTAACGTGCTGCGCGACTACCTCACCGACCTGTTCCCGATCATGGAGCTGGGCACCAGCGCCAAGATGCTGTCGATCGTGCCGCTGATGGCTGGCGGCGGCCTGTTCGAGACCGGCGCCGGCGGTTCGGCGCCCAAGCACGTGCAGCAGTTCGTCGAAGAGAACTACCTGCGCTGGGATTCGCTGGGCGAGTTTCTGGCGCTGGCGGCGTCGCTGGAGCACCTGGGCCAGCGCCACCACAATGCCGCCATCGGCGTGCTGGCGCGCACCCTGGACCAGGCCAACGGCCAGTTCCTGGACAACGACAAGTCGCCCTCGCGCAAGGTCGGCGGGCTGGACAACCGCGGCAGCCACTTCTACCTGGCCATGTACTGGGCGCAGGCGCTGGCCGCACAGGACGAGGACGCCGCGCTGAAGGCGCGCTTCGCCCCGCTGGCCAAGCAGCTGACCGAGCAGGAAGCGACCATCGTCGCCGAGCTCAACGGCGTGCAGGGCCAGCCGGTCGACATCCAGGGCTATTACCGTCCGAACCTGGAGCTGATCGGCAAGGCGATGCGGCCGAGCAAGACCCTCAACGACGCCCTGGCGACGCTGAGCGCCTGATCGCTCGAGCTGATCGTGCCACAAAGGGCCGCCCCTCGGGGCGGCCCTTTGCGTTTCCGGCGCAGGAAGCGTCCGGTAGGAGCGGCTTCAGCCGCGACAGGGCGTTCCCGGCAAGGCCGGTCGCGGCTGAAGCCGCTCCTGCGGCCGACCTGTGTCCGGCTCGATCCTGGCGAAGCAGGTCGCTGGATGTCCCACGAGGCGGAGCGTGGCAGGGCGCCCGACGCCCGCGCGACGCCACCACCTGGGTACACTGCGGGCATGCCCTCCACGCCGCTGCCGCTGCCGTCCGAACGCCGTGCCCTGGTCATCGGCCGCATCGTCTTCGAGGCGTTCGAGGACTATCACGCGCGCTTCGCGCAGATCTCTTCGCGTGCGCGCCAACGCTTCGAGGCCCGCGACTGGAGCGCCGCGCGCGAGGATGCGATCGAGCGCATCGCCCTGTACGACCAGTGCATCGCCGAGTGCATGCTGCGCCTGCGCGCGGTGCTGCTCGGCCAGGCGCACGACCGCGCGCTGTGGATCCGCGCACGCGACCACTACGCCGAACTGATCGCCGCGCTGATCGACCAGGAACTGTACAAGACCTTCTACAACACCCTGACCCGGCGCTTCTTCCGCACCCAGGGCGTGGATGCGCAGATCGAGTTCGTGGCGCTGGATATCGAGCCTACCGACGCCATCACCCACCCGGTGGCGCGGCACAACTACGTGGTGTCCGAGGCGCGGCCGGTGGACGCGTTCGTGCGCGTGCTCGGCGACTACCGGTTCGACGTGCCGTACGCGCACCGCACGCGCTGCGCGGCGGCCATCGCGGTGCGGCTGCAGGACGACCTCGCGCACTGGGGCGAGAACCCGGTGCGCGGCATCGAACTGCTGGAGACGGTGTTCTACCGCGAGCGCCGCGCCTACCTGATCGGCCGCGTGTTTGGCGAACACCGTTTCTCGCCGTGCGTGATCGCCCTGGTCAACGACGAACAAGGCCTGCGCGCCGAGGCGGTGTTGACCAAGCGCAACGACGTGGCGCAACTGTTCGGCATCTCGCGCAGCTATTTCCAGGCCGACCTGGCCACCGTCGGCGATGCGGTGGTGTTCCTGCGCAGCCTGCTGCCGCACAAGCCGATCGACGAGCTGTACACCATGCTCGGCCGCGCCAAGCAGGGCAAGACCGAACGCTTCCGCACCTTCTTCCGGCATTTCCAGGCGCATCCCAACGAACAGTTGGTGCATGCCGAAGGCACGCCGGGCATGGTCATGGCGGTGTTCACCCTGCCCAGCTATCCGCTGGTGTTCAAGCTGATCCGCGACCGCTTCGCCTATCCGAAGACGATGAGCCGCGAAGAGGTCGAAGAGAAATACGCGCTGGTGTTCAACCTCGATCGCGTCGGCCGCCTGCTCGACGCGCAGCCGTACCGCTCGCTGCGCTTCCCGCGCGCGCGCTTCGCGCCGGCGCTGCTGCAGGAACTGATGGACGGCTGCGCGCGCAGCCTGCGCGAGGACGGCGACGACCTGATCGTCGAGCTGTGCTACGTGCAGCGGCGCCTGCGCCCGTTGAACCTGTACCTGCGCGAGCAGGGCGCCGAGGCCGCGCGCGAGGCCGCGCTGGACTACGCGCAGGCGATCAAGGACATGGCCCGCAACAACATCTTCCCCGGCGACATGCTGCTGAAGAACTTCGGCGTGTCGCGGCAGGGCCGCGCGGTGTTCTACGACTACGACGAACTGTGCCTGGTCACCGACTGCAACTTCCGCGACTGGCCGCAGCCGCGCAACGAGGAAGAAGCGATGTCCGCCGAACCCTGGTTCCACGTCGCCCCGCGCGACGTGTTCCCGGAGCGCTTCGCGATGTTCATGGGCCTGCCCGCGGCCTCGCTGGAAGCGGTGCGCCACGCCCACGGCGAACTGTTCGATCCGCAGTGGTGGCGCGATCTGCAGACGCGGCTGCGCGAGGACGACTATCCGGACGCGCCGCCCTATCCGGATGCGCTGCGCCTGGCCTGAGTTGCCGGCCGGCCGCCGCTGCGGTGTAATCGCTGCCTCATCTCAGGCAAAGGAATGCGCGATGCACCGTCGATCCCTCCGTTCGTGCTGGCGCTGGAGCGCCATGCTCTCGCTGCTGCTGGCGTTCGCCGCCGTCGCCGCCGACGGGGGCGGCCCCGGCGCGGTGCGCAAGCAGATCGAAAGCAGCATGCTGGTGAGCGGCACCATCGACATCGAGCCCAGCGGCAAGGTGTCGGCGCTGGCGCTGGATCGACAGGAGCGCCTGCCCAAGGGCGTGGTCGACTTCGTCCGCAGCACCGTGATGCAGTGGACGTTCGCGCCGGGCCTGCGCGATGGCAAGCCGGTGCCGGCGCGCGCGCCGATGACCCTGCGTTTGGTTGCCAAGCGGCTGGATGGGGCCGACGACTACCAGGTCGAGATCCGCGGCGCCGATTTCAGCCACTACGATCCCAACGACCGCAGCGTGGTCACTTCGATCCAGATGAAGCCGCCGGCCTATCCGGAAGCGGCCTACAGCGTCGGTGCCGCGGGCTCGGCGTACCTGGTGCTCAAGGTGGGCCGCGATGGCCGCGTCGCTGATGCCGCGGTGGAGCAGGTCAATCTGCGCGTGGTGGCGTCCGAGCGGCAGATGCAGCAACTGCGCGACGTGCTGGGCAAGAGCGCGCTGGGTGCTGCGCGCAAATGGACCTTCCGTCCGCCGAGCGAAGGCAAGGACGTGGAGGCGCCTTACTGGACCGTGCGCGTGCCGGTCGATTACGCGCTGCTAGACCAGTCCCGCCAGGGTGCGCCGTCGGCTTACGGCCGCTGGATGAGCTACATCCCCGGCCCGCGCCAGCGCGCGCCCTGGATCACCGGCGAAGACGCGACCGGCTTCTCGCCGGACCTGCTGCCGGCCGGTGGCGTGTACATGGCCGACGGCGCCGGCCCGCGCCTGCTGACGCCGCTGCAGGGCGGCTGAGCGGCGACCACGGAGACAGCAGGTTGCCCGCGTCGGCGACTGGCCGACGCTAGCGCGCAGCGCGGCGGTCGCCGCCGCGCGTGTGCGTCGAGGCAAGCAGCACCGCCAGCAACAACCCGGCCAGCAGCAGCGACGCGCCGACCGTGCCCAGGTCCAGCCCGCCTTTGCCGGCCGGCTTGCTCAGCAGGTCGCCAAGGGTGGCGCCGAACGGGCGGGTCAGCACGAACGCCGCCCAGAACAACGCCGTGCGCGAGATCCGGGTGAACACATAGGCCAGGGCGATCGCCGCCAGCAGCGCCGCGATCAGCAGCGCGCCGCCGGCGAAGCCCAATCCCGAACTGTCGGCCAGGTAATCGCCCAGCGCGGTGCCCAGCGTGTTGGAGACCAGGATCGCCAGCCAGTAGAAGACCTCGGCGCGGCCGCTGCCGATCCGCTCGACCGACAGGCTGCGTTCGCACAGCCACCAGGTCGTCAGCACCGCGGCCAGCAGGCTGACCAGCAGCAGCGCGCCCTGCGCGTAGCCCAGGCCCAGGCTGCGGTCCATGTAGTCCGACAGCGTGGTGCCGGCGGTGCTGGTGGTCAGGATCACCCACCAGTAACGCCACGGCTGGAAGTTGCGAGCGCGCAGTTGCGCCCACAGCGAGACCAGGAAGACCCCGAGCAGCAGCACGCTGCTCAGCGCATAGCCGACGTCCAGGGTCATCGACAGCAGGTCGCCGCCGGTCTCGCCCAGGGTGGTCGCGCAGATCTTCATCACCCAGAAACCGAGCGTGACCGGGGCGACCTTGCTGACGGCGGCGTTGGCGGTGCTGGGCATGGCGGCGGACGCGGCGGGGCGAATGCCGCCCATCTCACCCGCGCCCGCGTCGAAAGACCGTCGGACTCTGTATCGGCACGTCGCTGGGCATGACCGATGGCCACAAACGCGAACGCCCCGCCGAAGCGGGGCGTTGCGGTCGAACCGGCGCCTGGACTCAGCGCTTCATCGAACCGAAGAACTCGTCGTTGGACTTGGTGTTCTTCATCTTGTCCAGCAGGAATTCCATCGCCGCGATCTCGTCCATCGGATGCAGCAGCTTGCGCAGGATCCAGATCTTCTGCAGCAGTTCCGGCTCGATCAGCAGGTCCTCGCGGCGGGTGCCGGAGCGGTTGATGTCAATGGCCGGGTACACGCGCTTCTCGGCGATACGGCGGTTCAGGTGCACTTCGCTGTTGCCGGTGCCCTTGAACTCTTCGTAGATCACCTCGTCCATCTTGCTGCCGGTCTCGACCAGCGCAGTGGCGATGATGGTCAGCGAGCCGCCTTCCTCGACGTTGCGCGCCGCGCCGAAGAAGCGCTTCGGGCGGTGCAGGGCGTTGGCGTCGACGCCGCCGCTGAGCACCTTGCCGGAGGACGGCACCACGTTGTTGTAGGCGCGGGCCAGGCGGGTGATCGAGTCGAGCAGGATCACCACGTCCTTCTTGTGTTCGACCAGGCGCTTGGCGCGCTCGATCACCATTTCGGCGACCTGCACGTGGCGCGCGGCCGGCTCGTCGAAGGTCGAGGAGATGACCTCGCCGCGTACGGTGCGCTGCATTTCGGTCACTTCTTCCGGGCGCTCGTCGATCAGCAGCACGATCAGGTGCACGTCCGGGTGGTTGGTGGTGATCGCCGTGGCCACCTGCTGCATCAGCATGGTCTTGCCGGCCTTGGGCGGGGACACGATCAACGCGCGCTGACCCTTGCCCTGCGGCGCCATCAGGTCGAGGATGCGGCCGGAGATGTCTTCCGAGGAACCGTTGCCGCGCTCCAGGGTGAAGCGCTTGCGCGGGAACAGCGCGGTCAGGTTCTCGAACAGGACCTTGTTCTTGCTCGCTTCCAGCGGCTCGCCGTTGATGGTGTCGACGATCGACAGCGCGAAGTAGCGCTCGCCGTCCTTCGGGAAGCGGATGCGGCCGGACAGGTGGTCGCCGGTGCGCAGGTTGAAGCGGCGGATCTGGCTGGGCGAGATGTAGGTGTCGTCCGGGCCGGCCAGGTAGCTGGCCTCGGCCGCGCGCAGGAAGCCGAAGCCGTCCGGCAGGATTTCCAGCACGCCGTCGGCGGCGACGCCTTCGCCGTGGCGGGTCAGCACCTTCAGCAGGGCGAAGATCACGTCCTGCTTGCGCGCGCGGGCCACGCCGTCCTGGATGTTGAGCTGCTCGGCGATGTCCAGCAGCTTCTGCGCCGGCATCTTCTTCAGATCGCTCAGCGAGTAGATCGGGAAGCCTTCCGGCACGCTGGCGTGCGGGCGCGGCACGAACGGCTCGTTGCCGCCGTTGTCGCTGGGCAGGCCGTTGTCCTGGAAGCGGTCGCGGCCGCCGCCGCCATTACCGCCGCGATCACGGTCGCGGCGATTGCGGAAGCGATCGCGGCGGTTGCCCTGCTGGTTGTTCTGGTTGTTCTGGTTCTGATTGTTGAAGCGGTTGTTGTTGCCGCCGTCGCGCGGCTCGCGGCCTTCGCGTGGCTCGCCGCCTTCTGAAGCCTGGCCGCCGCCGCCCTGCTGGGCCGGCGCGTCGCCGCCGCCGTGGCTCTGGCTGCTGCTCGCGGCCGGGGCCGGGGCCGACTCCGGCGCCGCGGCGCGCGGCGCTTCGGCCTGGACGGGCGCGGGGTTCAGCGGCAGGGTCGGCTGCGCCGGCGCGCCGTGCTCGGCGGCGCCTTCCGCGCCGCTCGCGGCCTTGCTGACGCGCGGCTTGCGCACGCGCTTCTCGGCGGGGGCGTCGGCGCTCCCGGGTTCGGACATGGTGTGATCGGACAAGTGGTGTTCCTCGCTAAGAGTGCGAGCGCCCAGCGTGGGGGCATACGGGGTTGGGAGGAGGTCTGGGAGAGAATCTTCCAGAGGGGGTGCGGTGTGCGAATGCCACCGGATGCATCGACACTATCACCGCCACGCAAGCACGGCAAGCAGGCGTTCGTGGGCGATTCAGCCGCCGGCGATGCTGCGCCGGCCGGGCTGCCGCGGCGCCGCCCCGGGTGCGGAGCGGACGCCGGCGGCGGACGTCAGGCGGCGCTGCTACCCAGGGTCTTGTCGATCATCTGGGTCAGCTGGCCCTTGCCGACCGCGCCGATCTGGGTGGCCTGGATCTGGCCGTTCTTGAACAGCAGCAGCATCGGGATCGAGCGCACGTGGTACTTGATCGCGGTGGCGCGGTTCTCGTCCACGTTGACCTTGGCGACCTTGAGGCGGCCGTCGTAGGCGTCGGCGAGATCGTCCAGCACCGGCGCGATCATCTTGCACGGGCCGCACCACTCGGCCCAGAAGTCCACCAGGACCGGCTCGTCGGACTGCAGCACCGTGGCATCGAAATCGGCGTCGCCGACGTAAAGGACCTTGTCGCTCACTTTGGGGGTTCTCCTGGGCCAATGCGACTGGCCGGACCGGGTGGCCGCCGCATTGCGGTAAACTGGGGCATTGCGCGGCGATCTCAAGGGATTCCCCCTGTCGCGCGACCCGGCATGGAAGACGCCAGTGTGCGACGCTGCCGGGACCGATGCAAGCCGCGACCTTACGCTTCGGGCGGGGTGGCCTCACGAAGATGGAATGATGAGCGACAAACCGCTGACCGATGTGACTTTTTCCGCGTTCGAACTGCAGCCCGCGCTGCTCGCAGGCCTCGAAAGCGCCGGCTTCACCCGCTGCACCCCGATCCAGGCGCTGACCCTGCCGGTGGCCCTTCCCGGCCGCGACGTGGCCGGCCAGGCCCAGACCGGTACCGGCAAGACCCTGGCGTTCCTGGTGGCGGTGATGAACCGCCTGCTCAGCCGCCCGGCGCTGGCCGACCGCAAGCCGGAGGATCCGCGCGCGCTGATCCTGGCCCCGACCCGCGAACTGGCGATCCAGATCCACAAGGACGCGGTCAAGTTCGGCTCCGAGCTGGGCCTGCGCTTCGCCCTGGTCTACGGCGGCGTGGACTACGACAAGCAGCGCGAACTGCTGCAGCAGGGCGTGGACGTGATCATCGCCACCCCCGGCCGCCTGATCGACTACGTCAAGCAGCACAAGGTGGTGTCGCTGCACGCCTGCGAGATCTGCGTGCTCGACGAAGCCGACCGGATGTTCGACCTGGGCTTCATCAAGGACATCCGCTTCCTGCTGCGGCGCATGCCCGAGCGCGGCACCCGGCAGACCCTGCTGTTCTCGGCCACGCTCAGCCACCGCGTGCTGGAACTGGCCTACGAGCACATGAACGAGCCGGAAAAGCTCGTGGTCGAGACCGAGAGCATCACCGCCGCGCGCGTGCGCCAGCGCATCTACTTCCCCTCCGACGAGGAGAAGCTGACCCTGCTGCTGGGCCTGCTGTCGCGCAGCGAGGGCGCGCGCACCATGGTGTTCGTCAACACCAAGGCGTTCGTCGAGCGCGTGGCGCGGGCGCTGGAGCGCAACGGCTACCGGGTCGGCGTGCTGTCCGGCGACGTGCCGCAGAAGAAGCGCGAGACCCTGCTCAACCGCTTCCAGAAGGGCCAACTGGAGATCCTGGTGGCCACCGACGTGGCCGCGCGCGGCCTGCACATCGACGGGGTCAAGTACGTCTACAACTACGACCTGCCGTTCGACGCCGAGGACTATGTGCACCGCATCGGCCGCACCGCGCGGCTGGGCGAGGAGGGCGACGCGATCAGCTTCGCCTGCGAGCGTTACGCGATGAGCCTGCCGGACATCGAGGCCTACATCGAGCAGAAGATCCCGGTCGAGCCGGTCACCGCCGAGCTGCTGGTGGCGCTGCCGCGCACCCCGCGTGCGCCGGTGGAGGGCGAGGCGGCCGAGGCCGATGGCGAGGAGAGCATCGGCGAGATCTTCCGCGAGGCCCGCGCCCAGCGCGAGGCCGACGAACAGCGGCGTGGCGGCGGCCGTGGCAAGCCCGGCGGCGGCCGCAGCGGCCCGGGCGGCCGTGGCGAGTCGCGCAGCGCCGACGGCAAGCCGCGGCGTCCGCGCACGCCGCGTCCGGCCGACGCCGCTCCCGCTGCCGCGGACGGCAGCGCGCCGGCCGCCGCTGCGCCGGCCCCCGCGCCCAAGCCGCCGCGTGCCGCGCCGGCCGAGGGCGCGGTGCCTGCGGTCGAGGGCGAGCGCCCGCCACGCAAGCGCCGTCGCCGTCGCGGCGGGCGTCCGCTGGAAGGTGCCGAGGGTGCACAGGCCGGCAACGGCAGCGCCGCCCCGGCGAAAGCGGCCCCGGCCAAGCCGGTGCAGGTCGTGGCCACCCCGGTCAAGGCCGCGCGCCAGGCCGAGCGTGGTGCGGCGGCGAAGAACGATTCGTTCCTGACCCGCCTGGGCCGCAAGCTGCGCTCGCTGGTCTCCAGCTCCTGAGCCGGACCGGCCGTCCGCCGCGTGCGAGGCACGCGGTGGACGAACACCCCAGCCGCTCCGGCATAATCGCCGGATGAGCGTTCTGCGGTTCGACAATGTCAGCAAACAGTACGCCGGCGGCCACGCGGCGCTGGTGGACGTCAGCTTCGAGGTCGAGGAGGGCGAGATGCTGTTCGTCACCGGCCATTCCGGTGCCGGCAAGAGCACCCTGCTCAAGCTGATCCACCTGAGCGAGCGGCCCTCCCGCGGCGCGGTGCTGTTCGGCGAGCGCAACCTGCTGAAGGTGCGCGGCCGCCGCGTGCCCCTGCATCGGCGCGAGGTCGGCGCGGTCTACCAGGACCACCGCCTGCTCACCGACCGCAGCATCGCCGAGAACGTGGCGCTGCCGCTGATCCTGCGCGGTACCCGCCGCGCCGAGATCGGCAAGCGCGTGCGCTCGGTGCTCGAGCGCATGGGCCTGGGCCACCGCGAGAAGGCGCTGCCCTCGCAACTGTCGGCCGGCGAGCAGCAGCGCGTCGGCATCGCCCGGGCGATGGTCGGCGAACCGCGGCTGCTGGTCGCCGACGAGCCCACCGGCAACCTCGACCCGACCCTGGCCGCGGAAATCATGCAGCTGTTCGCCGAACTGCCGGCGCGCGGCACCAGCGTGCTGGTGGTCAGCCACGACCTGGCGCTGCTCAAGCAGATGCGCAAGCGCGTGCTGATCCTGGACCACGGCCGCCTGATCGACGACATCTCGCCGCAGGACCTGGCCGAATGAGCGCGCGCAACGCCGGCGCCGCGGCGCCCTCGCGGCTGGGCGTGTGGTGGGACCACCACCTGCACAGCATCGTCTACAGCCTCGGCCGCGCCATGCGCAAGCCATGGGCCACGCTGCTGACCATGGCGGTGATGGCGCTGGCGCTGACCCTGCCGCTGGGCCTGTCGATCGCCCTGGACAACCTCAAGCAGTTCGCCGGCAGCGTGCAGCAGTCGCGCGACATCAACGTGTTCCTGAAGACCGACGTCGACGCCGCCGCGGCGCAGGCGCTGGCGCAGACCCTGCGCGGCCGTGGCGACGTGGCCGCGGTAAAACTGCGCACGCCCGCCGAGGGCATGGCCGAGCTGCGCGACAGCGCCGGCCTCGGCGAGGCGCTGGACGCGCTGCAGGACAACCCGCTGCCGACGCTGCTGATCGTCACCCCGGCCGCGGCCGACGACACCCCGCTGGCCACGGCGCTGACCGCGCTGCCGCAGGCCGACCTGGTCCAGCACGACGCGCTGTGGCGCAAGCGCCTGGACGGCTGGCTGCATTTCGGCGAGCGCCTGGTGCAGGTGCTGTCGCTGCTGCTCGGCGCCGGCGCGGTGCTGGTGGTCGGCAACACGGTGCGCCTGGACATCCAGTCGCGGCGCGAGGAGATCGGCGTGCTGCAGCTGCTCGGCGCCAGCGACGGCTTCATCCGCCGCCCGTTCCTGTACCTGGGCGCCTGGTACGGTTTCGGCGCCGGGGTGCTGGCGCTGGGCCTGCTCGCCGCCTCCGGCATGGCCCTGGGCCAGCCGCTGGCGGCGCTGGCCGACAGCTACGGCAGCCACTTCGTGCTGCACGGGCTGGACGCGCTGCACGCCGGCTTCGTCCTGCTCGGCACCCTGCTGCTGGGCTGGCTCGGCGCCTGGCTGGTGACCGGCCACTTCCTGCGCCAGACGCGGCCCACCGACACCTGAGGCGCACATGGCCGGGCACGAGCTCAAGCATCTGATCAGCGCCGCCCCCCGGGTGATGGTGGTCGATGGCTCCAAGCTGGTGCGCAAGCTCATCGCCGACGTGCTGCACCGCGAACTGCCCGACGTGACCGTGGTCGGCTGCGCCAGCATCGCCGAGGCGCGCGCCGCGCTGGAGGCCGGCCCGGTCGACCTGGTCACCACCTCGCTGGGGCTGCCCGACGGCGACGGCCTGACCCTGGCGCGCAGCGTGCGCGAGGCCGCCGGCCAGGCCTATGTGCCGGTGATCGTGGTCTCCGGCGACGCCCAGCAGCACCTGGTCGAGCGCCGCTTCACCGAGTACGTCACCGATTACTTCGACAAGGCGCTCGGCCACGAGGCGCTGGCCACCTTCATCCGCGGCTACGTGCAGCCGCAGCCGGTGGCCGGCGCCACCGTGCTCTACGTCGAGGACAGCCGGGTGGTGGCCGAAGCCACCAAGCGCATGCTGGAACGCCAGCAGCTGCACGTGGTGCACGTGCTCAGCGCCGAGGACGCGTTCGCGTTGCTGACCGCCGAGTCGCTGGGCCGCACCACCCGCCGCATCGATCTGGTGCTGACCGACGTCACCCTCAAGGGCGAGCTCAACGGCCGCGACGTGGTCCAGCGCATCCGCGTCGACTTCGCCTACGGCAAGCGGCGCATGCCGGTGCTGGTGATGACCGGCGACAGCAACCCGCACACCCAGTCCGAGCTGCTGCGCGCCGGCGCCAACGACCTGGTGCAGAAACCGATCGAGGAGCGCCTGCTGGTCACCAAGGTGCTGTTCCAGTTGCGCCTGGCGCGGCTCGACGAGATCGCGGTGACCTTCTGACCGATGTGATGTCCCGAGCCTGGAAGCGATGAGCAACAACGAAGACGAAAGCCGGATCCAGCTGGAGCCGTCGTGGAAGGCGCAGGTCGGCGACTGGCTGCTGCGCCCGGAGATGCGCGAGCTGGCCACCTTCCTGCGCCAGCGCAAGGCCGCCGGCGCGCGGGTGTTCCCGCCGGGGCGGCAGATCTTCGCCGCCTTCGACGCCACCCCGTTCGAAAAGGTGGAGGTGGTGATCCTCGGCCAGGACCCGTACCACGGCTACGGCCAGGCGCACGGGCTGTGCTTCTCGGTGCTGCCGGGGGTGCCGGTGCCGCCGTCGCTGCTGAACATCTATAAAGAGATCGAGGACGACCTGGGTATCCGCCGTCCCGATCATGGCTGCCTGCTGCCCTGGGCGCAGCGCGGCGTGTTGCTGCTCAACGCGGTGCTGACGGTGGAGGAAGGCCGTGCCGGCGCGCACCAGGGCAAGGGCTGGGAGGGCTTCACCGACCACGTCGTGGAGACCCTCAACCGCGAGCGCGAGGGCCTGGTGTTCCTGCTCTGGGGCAGCTACGCACAGGCCAAGGGCAAGGTCATCGACACCCGCCGCCACCGCGTGCTCAAGGCGCCGCACCCCTCGCCGCTGTCGGCGCACCGCGGCTTCCTCGGTTGCAAGCATTTTTCCGCGGCCAACGAGTACTTGAAGCGCCGCGGTGCCGCCCCCATCGACTGGAGTCTGCCGCCGCGCGCGGAGCTGGAAGCAGCGCTCGGCGGCGCCTGAACCGCGGTTGGACAGGGCGACGCTGTCGCCTGGCGTGGACGCCATCTTCGCGAACCGGCTGCTACTTTTGCGGTCAGAGAACGGGATGACGATGCGTCCCGATTGTTTCAGTGGCTTGTGATGCAGTGTCATTCCTGATTCATATGTTGCATAAACAGAACACAGGAACTTTTTACTGTACCCAGCAGTCCAATTAGTAGACTGCTAAGATGAGCCCTATGAGCCAGACGCTTACTTCCAACGCATTGGTTGCCAACAACCTCCCGATCCCCAGTCCGCTCGGTTCGCTGGATGCCTATATCGGCGCCGTGCATCAGATCCCGGTGCTGACGTCCGACGAGGAACATGCACTGGCGGTGCGGTATCGCGACCAGGAAGACCTGGACGCGGCCCGCGAACTGGTCCATTCCCACCTGCGCTTCGTGGTCCACGTGGCCCGCGGCTACAACGGCTACGGCCTGCCGCTGGGCGACCTGGTCCAGGAAGGCAACATCGGCCTGATGAAGGCGGTCAAGCGCTTCGACCCGGACATGGGCGTGCGCCTGGTCAGCTTCGCGGTGCACTGGATCCGTGCCGAAATGCACGAGTACATCCTGAAGAACTGGCGCATCGTCAAGGTCGCCACGACCAAGGCGCAGCGCAAGCTGTTCTTCAACCTGCGCAAGTCCAAGACCCGCCTGGGCTGGATGAACGCGGCCGAGGTCACCGCGGTGGCCAAGGACCTCAACGTGTCCGAGCGCGAGGTGCTGGAGATGGAGTCGCGCCTGTCCGGTCGCGACATCGGTTTCGATGCGCCGTCCGACGAGGACGACGACCACGCGCCGCCGTCGCCGGCCGCGTATCTGATGGCCAACGAGGAAGATCCCTCGCAGGCCTACGAACGCGCCGACAGCGAGGGCAACCAGCTGCAGCTGCTGCGCGAAGGCCTGGCGGAACTGGATGCGCGTTCGCGCGACATCATCAAGCGCCGCTGGCTGGATGCCGACAGCAAGATCACCCTGCAGGAACTGGCCGACGAGTACGGCGTATCGGCCGAGCGCATCCGCCAGATCGAGGCGAACGCGCTGAAGAAGATGAAGGCGCTGTTCGTCGCCTGAGTCGCTTGCGGCGAGCCATTGCAACGCGCGAAAAGGCCCGGCATTGCCGGGCCTTTTTTTGTCCTGGGCGGCGGCGATGGCCGGCTGCGGAAGCCCATCCGCACGCCGCTGGATCACGACTCCGGCGGACGCGCCACCGGCAGGTGCCAGCCGTAGCGGATCGCCATGAAGCGCAGGCCGAAACACAGCACCGCACCCACCGCCAGGCCCCAGGGCTGCGGCAGGTGCAGCACCTGCGCCGCGGCCACCACGCCGCCGCCGAGCAGTGCCGCCACCGCGTACAGCTCGGCTTGCAGCACCACCGGCGTGCGCGCCACCAGCAGGTCGCGGACGATGCCGCCGCCGATGCCGCTGAGCATGCCCAGCAGCGGCGCGCTGAGCGGGCCCAGGCCGAACGCCAGCGCCTTGCTGGTGCCGTAGACCGCGAACAGCGCCAGGCCCATCGCGTCGAAGATCTGCACCGGATTGCGCAGGCGCTCGACCGTGTGGTGGCGGTAGAAGGCCAGCAGCCCGGCCAGGCAGGCCACGCCGAGATAGCGCACGTCGGCCAGCGCCGCCGGCGGGGTGGCGCCGATCAGCACGTCGCGGGCGATGCCGCCGGAGACCGCGGCCGCGCACGACAGCACCAGCACCCCGAACAGGTCCAGGCGATGGCGCACGCCGACGGTGGCGCCGCTGATCGCGAACACGAAGGTGCCCAGCAGGTCGAGCAGGAACAGGAAGGTGGCCAAAACGGCACTGCGCTGCAGCAAAAAGGCCGGCTAGGATCGCAGCCCGGCCTTGCAGTGTCACCTGTCCACGGGCGGTGCCGGCTGCGCCTGCGTGTCCTCCGCCGCGGGCGGGTCGCCGAGGATGATGCGCGCGGCGCGCTGGTAGCTCCAGTACGCCCATGCCCAGTTGAGCAGCACCACCACGCGGTTGCGGAAGCCGATCAGGAAGAACACGTGCGCGGCCAGCCAGAACCACCAGGCCAGCACCCCGGAGAGCTGCAGCCGGCCCAGGTGCACGATCGCGGCCATGCGCCCGATGGTGGCCAGGTTGCCGTAGTCGGCATAGCGGAACGGCACGCTGGCGGTGTCGCCGCGCAGCCGCCGGCGCAGGGTGTCGGCGACGTGCCGGCCCATCTGCTTGGCGGCCGGCGCCACGCCGGGAACCGGGCGGCCGTCGGCCTGCTGCAGCGCGGCCAGGTCGCCGGCCACGAACAGCTCCGGATGGCCGGGCACGCTCAAATCCGGCTGCACCTGCACGCGGCCGCTGCGGTCCAGCGGCGTCTGCAGCGTCTTGGCCAGCGGCGAGGCGGCCACGCCGGCGGCCCAGACCACGGTGCGCGCCGGTACGAAGGTGCTGCCGAGGCGGTAGCCATGGGCGTCGATCTCGGCGACCGGCACCCCGGTCAGCACTTCCACGCCGAGCTTCTCCAACTGCTTCTGCGCCTTGGCCGAGAGGTGTTCGGGGAACGAGGACAGCACCCGCGGGCCGGCCTCGATCAGCCGCACCCGCGCCTCGGCCGGGTCGATGCGGCGGAACTCGTGCTTGAGCGTGTGCCGCGCGATCTCGGCCAGGGTGCCGGCCAGTTCGACGCCGGTGGGACCGCCGCCGACGATGGCGAAGCTGAGCCAGGCCGCGCGCGCCGCGGGGTCGGTTTCCGCCTCGGCGCGCTCGAACGCGAGCAGCAGGTGCCGACGCAGTTGCAGCGCGTCGTCCAGGGTCTTCAGGCCCGGCGCGTGCGCGGCCCAGTCGTCGTGGCCGAAATAGGCGTGGGTGGCGCCGGTGGCGACCAGCAGGTAGTCGTAGTCCAGCGTCTGCCCATCGGCCAGGCGCACCTGCCGCGCCTGCTTGTCGATGTGGACCACTTCGCCCAGGCGCACTTCGACGTTGTCCTGGTGGCGCAGGATCTGCCGCAGCGGCGCGGCGATGTCCGGGGCCGACAAGCCGGCGGTGGCGACCTGGTACAGCAGCGGCTGGAACAGATGATGGTTGCGGCGGTCGATCAGGGTGATGCGCAGCGGCGTCCTGGCCAGGGCGCGGGTGGCCCACAAGCCAGCGAAGCCGCCGCCGACCACGATCAGGTGCGGCACGCGTGTGTCGTCCATGCAGGACTCCAGGAGGGGGAGGGGAGAGGAGGCGTCCGCGGTCGGCGCGGCGGTCGCGTCGCAGCCGCGCGGCGCGCCGATCCGCTGGAACGCGCGCTGCCGGTGAGGCGCTGCGCGAACGTCGAAGGTCGGACCTGCATGTCCGTATAGTAGCGCGATGCCAAGCGCGGTCAGCGACAGGGAGGACGCACGCTCATGCCAGCGACAGTGAGGGCGCGCGCGGCGTCGCCGCCACCGGCGCCGCTGCCCTCGCGCTGGCGCAGCCTGCTGTTCTGGGCCAAGACGCGCGCGCTGCAACTGCGCCGCGCGCTGCACGATCTGCGCGGCGGACCGCGCCGGCATCGGCGCAACGCCGGCCTGGCGATCGCCGACGGCACCTGTGCCGAATCGGTCACCGCGCTGTGGCCCGACAGCGAGGAGACCGCGCCGCAGTTGGTGGCCGGCAAGATCCACAACCTGCGCCTGGCCGCGCGTGTGCTGCACGGCGTGGAGGTGCCGGCCGGAGCGACCTTCGGTTTCTGGCGCCAGCTCGGCCGCGCCACCCGCCGTCGCGGTTTCGTCGCCGGCCGCGAACTGCGCGAGGGCTGCCTGGTGCCGTCGATCGGCGGCGGCCTCTGCCAGTTGTCCAATGCGATCTACGACGCGGCGCTGCGGCAAGGCCTGGAGATCGTCGAGCGGCACCGCCACACCCAGGTGATTGCCGGCTCCCTGGCCGAGCGCGACCGCGACGCGGTGGTGTTCTGGAACTACGTGGACCTGCGCCTGCGTGCCGCTGCGCCGTGGCGGCTGGAGGTGTGGCTGGACGGCGAGGCGCTGCACGTGCGCATCCGCGGCGGTGCCGCGGCGCCGGCGGCCTTGCCGTTGCCGCCGCTGCAGCGACGCACCGCGCCGGCCGGCATCGACGCCGCCAACGACTGCACCCGCTGCGGCCGCAGTGCCTGCCATCGCCATGTGCCGGCGGTGCCCGATGGCCTGCACCGCACCTGGCTGGTCGACGAGGACTGGCCGGAGTTCGCCGCGGACCGCCGACGTCGGCAGCAACCCGGCGATCGGGTGCTGGCGCTGCCGCGGACCAGCGTCGCGGCCTTGCGCGCGGCGCTGCTGCGGCGCTGGTGGTTGTGGCGCGGCATGCCGTTGCCGCAGGCGCGCCAGCGCGCGCAACGCATCCGTCTGGGTGCGCTGCGGCGTCGGCTCGGTGCCTGCGATGTCGATCTGGTGGTGCCGCAGAGCCTGTTGCCGGAGCTGTGGCTGGCCGGCGAGTTGCAGGGCCGGCGCTGGGACGTGTGCATGACTGCGTTGCCGATGCATCTGCTGCAGGCGCGCCTGGACGTGGCCGCGCAGCGGCATCCGCACAGTCCCACCCTGCGCGATTTCCGCGCCGATCCGGCGCTGGTCGCCGCCGAGCGTGCGGCATTGGCGCAGGCGCGGCACTGGATCACGCCACATCGCGAACTGCTGGCGCTGGCCGGCAGCCGCGGCCTCGCGCTGGAATGGCAAAGGCCGGCGCTCCCGGCGGCCGCGGCGGAGCATGCGGCCATCACCGCGGCCACCGCGCCGCGGGTACTGCTGGCGGCCTCGGCGCTGGCGCGCAAGGGCGCCTACGAACTGCGTGAGGCGGTGCGTGGCCTGCCGGTGTTGTTGCTGCTGCCGCCCGGTGCGCAGGAGACGCCGGACTTCTGGAACGGCATCGCGGTGCAGCGGGTCGCGTCGATGGCCGAAGGCGTGCACGCTGCTTCCCTGGTGCTGCTGCCGGCGTGGATCGAACAACAGCCGCGCGGCCTGTTGCTGGCCATGGCGCTGGGCAAGCCGGTGATCGCCACCGCCGCCTGCGGCCTGTCCGCGGACGCTGGCGCATGGCGTTGCGTGGAGGCCGGCGACAGCGCCGCGCTGCGCGCGCAGGTGATCGAGGCCTTGGGTCTGGCGGATTGAGCGAAACTCGAGGGCGTTGCAGCCGCACGCAGGGCACTGTCTGCTTCGCCACGTCGCCGCGCTGCTCTTTTAAAGCGGCTTTCAGGCAACCTTGAAGCAACACTTTGTGGCGGGCTGACAACACACGTCATTGTCTCGTAGGAGCGGCTTCAGCCGCGACGAGGCGTTACCGGGAACGCCCGTCGCGGCTGAAGCCGCTCCTACGGAATCGGATCGCGCGGCATGGGATCGCGCATTGGATCGGGGCGATCTGCAGCTTGATCCATGTACGACGGCGAATCAGCGGCTCGGCGACGCGCGTCTTCCTGCCGTTGCTGGCGCTGTCCATCGGCTGCGGCTCGCTGTTCTTCAACTCGCTCCAGCGGCTGTCTCGCAGGAATGCGCCGCCGCCTCAGTACAGATCCTGCGGATCCACATCCAGCGACCAGCGCACCCGCCGTGCTTGCGGCAGCGCGTGGATCGCCGGCACCGCCGCGTCCAGCAACGCGTGCAGCGCGCGCCGCGTGTTGGCCGACAGCAGCAACTGGGTGCGCTGGAAACCCGCGCGGCGCGGCATCGGCGCCGGCATCGGGCCGAAGCGCTGCACCTCGTCCTGCGCTGGCAGCAGCGCGCGCACCGCGGCGAGGAAGGCATTGGCGTGTTCGACCTGCTTGGCCTCGGCGCGCAGCAGCGCCAGGTGCGCGAACGGCGGGAAGCCGGCGGCCTCGCGTTGCTCCAGCTCCGCGGCGGCGAAGGCGTGGTAGCCGCCGTGCACCAGGGTCTGCAGCAGCGGATGCGCGGGGTGGTGGGTCTGCAGCCAGACCTCGCCCGGGCGCGCGGCGCGGCCGGCGCGCCCGGCGACCTGGATCAGCTGCTGCGCGAGTTTTTCGCTGGCGCGGAAATCGGCCGAGAACAGGCCTTCGTCGATGCCGACCACCACCACCCGGCTCAATTGCGGCAGGTCGTGGCCCTTGGCCAGGATCTGCGTGCCCACCAGGATGCCGGGCGCAGTGCCGAGCGTGGCCAGTTGCGTCTCCAGCGCATCGCGGCGCTGGGTGGTGCTGCGGTCGATGCGCAGCACCGGCACGTCCGGGAAGGCCTGCACCAGGCGCTCCTCCAGGCGTTCGGTGCCGATGCCCTGCGGCTGCAGGGCCAGGCTGCCGCAGTCCGGGCAGGCCAGCGGCGCCGGCTGGCGCGCGCCGCAGTGGTGGCATTGCAGGCGCCGGCCGCCGGCATGCACGGTCATCGGCGTGGCGTGCAGCGGGGTGCTGCAGCGCTGGCACGGCGCGGTCCAGCCGCAGTCGTGGCACAGCAGCACCGGCGCATAGCCGCGGCGGTTCTTGAACACCAGTACCTGGCCCCCATCGGCCAGTGCCGTGCCGATCCCGGCCAGCACCTCGGGCGACAGCCCGTCCTGCAGCGGACGCTTGCGCACGTCGAGCACGCGCACCGTCGGCGGCCTGGCGTCGCCGGCGCGGCGGGTCAGGCGCAGATGCGTGTAGCGGCCGCTGGCGGCGTTGTGCAGGCTCTCCAGCGAGGGCGTGGCGCTGCCCAGCAGTACCGGCACGTCCAGCGCCTTGCCGCGGACCAGGGCGAAATCGCGGGCGTGGTAGCGGATGCCGTCCTGCTGCTTGTAGCTGCCGTCGTGTTCCTCGTCGACCACGATCAATCCTGCCCGCGGCAGCGGCACGAACACCGCCGAGCGGGTGCCGACCACCACCTGCGCCTCGCCACGCCAGGCGGCGGCCCAGACCCGCGCGCGTTCGTTGTCGTTGAGCCCCGAATGCAGGGCGTGCACCGGCACCCCCAGGCGGGCGCGGAAGCGGGCCAGGGTCTGCGGGGTCAGGCCGATCTCCGGCACCAGCACCAGCGCCTGGCGTCCGCGCGCCAGGCACGCGGCGATCGCCTGCAGGTAGACCTCGGTCTTGCCGCTGCCGGTGACGCCGTCGAGCAGGAACGGGGCGAACCCGGCGGCGGCGACCACCGCGTCGATGGCGGCCTGCTGTTCGGCATTGGGAATCGGCCCTGGCTGTGGCTGCGGCGCCGCGGCGCTGGCCGGCACCGCGATGCGCTCGGCGTGGCCGCGCTTGGCCAGGGCGCGGGCAGCGCTGCGCCAGTCGTCCATCGCCTGGTCCAGCCGGTCCTCGTCCATGGCGCCGTCCGCCAGCAGCGCGGCGAAGCGGTGCGGGCGGGTGCCGGCGCGGGCGCGATGGCTGGCGCCGGTCTCGGTCAGGCGCCAGGCCCAGGCGTGGGTGTCGGGCAGCGGTTCGCCACGGCGCAACTGCACCGGCAGGGCGGTCGCCAGCACCTCGCCCAGCGGCGCATGGCTGTAGCGCGCCAGCCAGCGCAGCGACTCGGCCAGTTCGCCGTGCAGCAGGGGCACCGGGTCCAGCCAGGCCAACGCCGCGCGCAGGCCGTCGGCGCCCTCGACCTGGCCGATCGCCGCCACCACCCCGCTCAGTTCGCGGTTGCCGAACGGCACCTGCACCCGGCGGCCGACGTCGCCGTCGGCGACCGTGTCCCCGGGCGGCGGCAGGTAGTCGAACACCTGCGGCAGCGGCACGGGCAGGGCGACGCGGAGCGTGGCGGCGGGGGAGGGCATCCACCTAGTCTAGGGCGTGTCACCAATCCCCGAGCATGCCGCGTTAGGTCTGGCTGGCGCGCAGCCGGCGCCGCGCGGCTTGACCTGACGGCCAGTTAGGCGCTGCGCCCGCAACGCCGGCTGCGCGCCTGCCAGACCCAACCCGAAGGGCCGCGGTTGCGCACGCCCGTGGCCGCGTCATCGCTCGGGCGTGGACGGACGTCCACTTCCTCGCTCTTCCTTGCCACAGGCACGCGCAATCGCGGCGCGGCATGCTCGGGGATCGGTGACACGCCCTAGCGGCCGCCGCAAGGGGGTTCCGGGTGCCGGGAGTTGCGCGCGATTGCTGCCCGCAAAGTGATAAACCGGTCGTAAATGGCCGCCGCGCTTGGGGAATCGAATTTATCCACATCTCCTGTGGATAAAGCTGTGTATGACGGGCATGCTCCACGCCGTGAAGACGGACTCACAAGCCTCTGCCACGAGTTGGACAAAAAAGCGCCAAACGCATTTATTCTTTTAGAAACAACAATTTGGCCGTGAAACACAGATGCAACATGGTTTCGCGGGGGCTTGACAAGACCTGTCGCAGGCCAATTTCCGGCGCTGTGCACAACCGGCCGTCGCGACGGCCGCGGATGAGCCGATCGGGACGCCGCTGTCAAGCGCGCGGTGTGGCGGCTGCCTCGCTATCATCGCGCCGATGATGGAGTTCCGATGACCGCCACGTCCCCTTCCGACGGCGTGGCCGCACCGCCCGCCCTGGCCGCGTTCCTGCGCGGCATCGAACGCCGCGCCGCGGTCCTGGCCGACTTGCAGAGCGGCCGGCCCGAACGCGGCATGCCGGCCCTGGCGGCGGCGATGCGGGCCTTCCGCAGCCATGCCGCGGCGCTGCCCATGGCCGACTGGCCGCTGCGATTCTGGAAACTGCTCGCTGCGGTGCCCACCCTGCGCCAGGCCGACGCCGCCGACGGTGCCTGGCCGGCGCCGCTGGCGCATCTGCGCAGCCTGCAGCCGGCCGACCGCCTGGCGCTGTTGTTGCGTATCGTCGCCGGGTTGGACGAGCCGCTGGCCGCGCAGGTGCTGCAGCTGACCACCGAGGACTACCAGCAGGCGCTGGCGCGGGCCTGCCCGCGCGACGCCAGCGGGCGTCCGGATGCGGCCGGCTGGCGCGCGCTGGCCGATGCGGCGCAACAGTGTCTGCGCGACCTGCCGCCGGCGCGGCTGCAGGCCCTGGCGCAACTGCGCGATGCGGCGATTGCCGGCAGCACGGCCTCGCCTGCGCCGTCCAAGGCGCCGGCCCCTGCCGCCGCCGCGGCCGCGGTGCGTCCACGCCGCCGCGGCGCGCGCTCGGCCCTGCGCACGCGCCTGGCCGGGGCGGTGATCGCGGTGGTGGTCCTGGCCCTGGTCGGGACGCTGTTCTGGGACCGCCTGCCCTGGCATCGGTCCCGCGCCGTGGCCGCGGCCGGTGGCAGCGACGCGAGCCTGGCGCTGGGCGATACCGGCCCGGTGCAGGTGGAAGTGCTGCCGCCGGAGTCGGACACAGCCAGCGCGCCGCCGCTGCCGGCCGACCCGCCGGCGCCGCTGCCGGAGCCGGCGATCTACGACCTGGATTTCTATGCGTGGTACGCGGCCGGCGCGCCGCCGCCGCGGATCGAGCGCAGTGCTCCCAGCGCGGCCGAATTGGCGGAGGCCGCCGAAGCCCCGCCGACTGCCACCGTTGCCCCGGCCGTCGCGCCCGCGGCGACCACGCCACCGGCGCTGACCCCGGCGCAGCTGCGCGCGCGCCAGGCCGCCTGGGACGCGCTGCCGGCGGCGGCGCAGGTGCGGCTGCGTCAGGTCGCCACGGCCTTCGCCGGCCTGCCGATCGAGCAGCAGCACAGCCTGCATGCGCAGTTCGCCGAGATGGACGCCCTGGAGCGCCACGGCTGGTTGCTCGGCCCGGAGCTGGGCGCCGAGTTCTGGGCGCTGCAGCCGCTGCTGGGCTACGTGCCGGAGGCGCAGCGGCAGGCACTGCTGGGCCTGTTGCGCGGCCTGCCGGCGGACCAGCGCGAGCATCTGGCGCTGCTGTCGCAACGCACCCCGCCGCAGGACCGCGCCGCCTTGCGTCGCGACCTGCTGGCGCAGGGCGCCGACAGCCGCGGCGCCTGGCTGAAGCAGCGCGCCGCACGTTGAGTCGCGCTTCGGGCGCTCTGGCTTTCCGGGTCCCCGGTCCCGGGCCCCGGGTCCCGGCTTTCCTGCAGTGATCCGCCGCAGCGGGTAGAATGCCCGGCCTCCGCCACCCGGTGCCGGCGCTGTCTGCGCGGCCGCAGTCGGCGGGATCGCCAGAGTCTTGCAATGTTTTCGTCTTCCACCCCGGCCTCGGTCCGGGGCCGCGAACTGCGCACCACCGCGCAGCTCGCCCTGCCGCTGGTCCTGGGGCACGTCTCCACCGGCCTGATCAGCTTCGTCGACAACGTGATCGCCGGCCACCACGGCACCCGCACGCTGGCCTCGGTGACGGTCGGCACCGCGCTGCTGTGGCTGCCGATGATGATCCCGATCGGCACCCTGATCGCCCTGACCGCCTCGGTGTCCCAGCTCGACGGCGCCAAGCGCCATGCACAGATCGGCCCGCTGTTCCGCCAGGCGCTGTGGCTGTCGCTGGGCCTGGGCCTGCTGATGTTCGCGTTCCTCAGCGTGATGCCGATGGCGCTGCCGCAACTGGGCATCGCCCCGGAGATCGTGCCCGGCGCGCGCGACTTCCTGCTTGCGATCCGTTGGGGCGTGCCGGCGCTGGTGCTGTACTTCTGCATGCGTTACCTCAGCGAAGGCATGCACTGGACCCTGCCGACCATGCTGCTCGGTTTCGGCGGCCTGCTGTTGCTGGCGCCGCTCGGCTATGCGCTGACCTTCGGTCTGTGGGGCCTGCGCGAGCATGGTGCCGGCGGCCTTGGCATGGCCTCGGCGATCATGATGTGGGCGCAGGCGCTGTGCTTCGCCATCTACCTGGCGCGGTCCAGGCGCTTTGCGCCGTTGCGCCTGTTCGCGCGGTTCGAGGCGCCGGACCTGCGTGCGATCGTCGGGCTGCTCAAGACCGGGTTGCCGATCGGCGTGACCATCCTGATGGAAGGCGGCCTGTTCATCGTCACCGCGCTGCTGATCGCGCGGCTCGGCGAGGTGCCGGCGGCGGCGCACCAGATCGCGATCAACGTGGCGCAGCTGTGCTTCATGGTGCCGATGGGCGTGGCCGAGGCGACCACGGTGCGGGTCGGCCGCGCCGCCGGCGCCGGCGACGCGGTGGGCGTGCGTGGCGCGGCCTGGGCGGGCTACGCGATCGTGCTCGGCACCCAGGCGCTGTCGGCGCTGGTGCTGCTGGTCGGCCACGACGCCATCGTCGGCGTCTACACCAGCGATCTGGCGGTGGCGGCGCTGGCCTCCACGCTGCTGCTGTACGCGGCCACCTTCCAGTTCCCCGACGGCGTGCAGGTGCTGTCGGCCGGCGCGCTGCGCGGCCTCAAGGACACCCGCGTGCCGATGCTGCTGGCCCTGTGCTCCTACTGGGGCCTGGGCATGCCGCTGGGCGCCGGCCTCGGCCTGTGGCTGGGCTGGGGGCCGCAGGGCATGTGGATCGGCCTGATCTTGGGCCTGACCGCGGCGGCGGTGATGATGGGCGCGCGCTTCCGCTGGAGCAGCGCGCGGCTGCTGGCGGCGCCGGCGGCCCCCTGACTTCAGACGCATGTGCGGCGCCTGACGCAGCCGGTATGCTGCGCAGGCGCAAGACGCCTTCCTTTCGGAGCTTTCCATGAACCAACCCGTGCGTCGCAGCCCCGTCGCCAACTTTTTCGTCGGCCTGTGGGATGTGATGAACTTCACCCGCCGGTTGATCTTCAACCTGGTGTTCTTCGGTTTCCTGTTGCTGATCCTGCTGGCGATGGTGTTCGCCATGGCACGCGGCGACGGCGGCAAGGCGCTGCGCGACCGCACCACGCTGCTGATCGCGCCGGAAGGCAAGCTGGTCGAGCAGTTCAGCGCCGACCCGGTCAGCCGCGCGCTGGCCAAGGCGATGAACGACAAGGGCGCGCAGGAGATCCAGTTGCGCGACCTGGTGCGCGCCATCGAGGCGGCCAAGACCGATCCGAAGATCGAGCGCGTGGCGCTGCGCCTGGACAAGCTGCAGCCCAGCGGCTTCGCCTCGATGCGCGAGGTGGAGAAGGCGCTGCAGGACCTGCGCAGCTCCGGCAAGCAGATCGTCGCCTACAGCGACAACCTGAACCAGTGGCAGTACCTGCTGGCTGCGCAGGCCAACGAGGTCTACCTGGACCCGATGGGCTCGATGACCCTGGAAGGCCTGGGCCGCTACCGCCAGTACTTCCGCGAGGGCCTGCAGGACAAGCTCGGCGTGGACGTGCACCTGTTCAAGGTCGGCGAGTACAAGTCCGCCGCCGAACCCTACGTGCTCGACGCGGCCTCGCCGGCGTCCAAGGAAGCCGACCTGTTCTGGATGAACGACGTGTGGCAGCGTTACGTGGCCGACATCGCCAAGGCGCGCAAGCTGGCGCCGGAGCAGATCACCGCCGGCATCGACACCATGCCCGAGGGCGTGGCCGCCGCAGGCGGCGACCTGGCCAAGTTCGCCCTGCAGCAGAAGCTGGTGGACGGCCTGAAGACCCGCGAGGATGTCGAGCAGTTGCTGACCAAGCGCGGCGTGGCCGACGACGATGCCGACACCGGCTACCGCAACGTCGACCTGGACGGCTACCTGCAGCAGCTGGACCTGCGCCGTTCGCCGGTGGACTCGCGTCCGCAGGTGGCGGTGGTGGTTGCCGCGGGCGAGATCAGCGGCGGCGAACAGCCGGCCGGCCGCATCGGCGGCGAGTCGACCGCGGCGCTGCTGCGCCAGGCGCGCGACGACGACGCGGTCAAGGCGGTGGTGCTGCGCGTGGATTCGCCTGGCGGCGAAGTGTTCGCCTCCGAGCAGATCCGCCGCGAGGTGGTGGCGCTGAAGGCTGCCGGCAAGCCGGTGGTGGTGTCGATGGGCGACCTGGCCGCGTCCGGCGGCTACTGGATCAGCATGAACGCCGATCGCATCTACGCCGATCCGTCGACGATCACCGGTTCGATCGGCATCTTCGGCATGATCCCCAACATCACCCGCACCCTGGACAAGATCGGCGTGCACACCGACGGCGTGGGCACCACCCGCTTCGCCGGCGCGTTCGACATGACCCGGCCGATGGATCCGGCGGTGGGCCAGCTGATCCAGTCGGTGATCAACAAGGGCTATGCCGACTTCACCGGCAAGGTCGCGCAGGCGCGCGGCAAGTCGGTCGAGGCCATCGACCAGGTCGCGCGCGGCCGCGTGTGGAGCGGTGCGCAGGCCAAGGAGCGCGGGCTGGTGGACGCGTTCGGCGGCTTCAAGGACGCGGTGGCCGATGCCGCCGCGCGCGCCAAGCTGGGCGGCCCGGACAAGTACCGGGTGCGCTATGTCGAAAAGCCGGCCACGCCGTTCGCGCAGTTCGTCAGCGGGTTCGCCGGCAGCCGCCTGGGCGTGTGGATGCTGAGCGATTCGGCGCTGGGCCATGCCCTGCTGGCGCGCAGCCTGCCGGAGCTGGACACCCAGTTGCGCTTCGTCAAGGACGCGGCCGACACCCGTCCGGGCGCACCGGTGAAGGCGCTGGCCTACTGCTTCTGCGGTCTGTAAGCCGGCCCTGCGCCGGTGGCGGCGCGCCCTCGCGGACGCGTCGCCTGCTTCCTGCAACGCCGGCCCCCATGGCCGGCGTTGTTCATTGCGCGGTGGCGGCGTCGAGCGCGGCGTTCTGCGCGGCCGCGGCGTGGTCGAGCGTGGCCTGGGTCTGCTTGGCGCGATCCAGCGGCTGGGCGATGGCGCTGCGCAATGCGCTGGCCTTCGGCGGTGGCGGCGCATCGGGCGGCTGCGGCGGCTCCGGCTTGCATGCGGCCAGCAATGCGAGCAGCGGCAATGCCAACGTCATCCTGCGCAGTGGTGCGGACATGGCGGCGACCTCCTCGAGGGTGGAGGTATCATCCTACGCCTCCCATGTGAGCAGACAGGCACGCGCATGCAGCACCGTTGGCGGCTGGACGGACAGACCGCGCTGATCACCGGCGCCAGCGCCGGCATCGGCCTGGCGATCGCACGCGAACTGCTCGGGTTCGGCGCCGACCTGCTGCTGGTGGCGCGCGACCTCGACGCGCTGGAAGCGGCGCGCGACGAGTTGCGCGAGGCCTTTCCCGAGCGCGAGATCCTGGCGCTGGCCGCAGACGTCGCCGACGACGAGGACCGCCGCGAGATCCTGGACTGGGTCGAGGACCATGCCGACGGCCTGCACCTGCTGATCAACAACGCCGGCGGCAACGTCAGCAAGGCCGCGGTGGATTACACCGAGGACGAGTGGCGGGGCATCTTCGAGACCAACCTGTTCTCCGCGTTCGAACTGTCGCGCTACGCGCATCCGCTGCTGGCGCAGCACGCGGCTTCGGCGATCGTCAACGTCGGCAGCGTGTCGGGACTGACCCACGTGCGCAGCGGCGCGCCCTACGGCATGACCAAGGCGGCCTTGCACCAGCTCACCCGCAACCTCGCCGCCGAATGGGCCGAGGACGGCATCCGGGTCAATGCGGTGGCGCCGTGGTACATCCGCACCCGCCGCACCTCCGGCCCGTTGTCGGACCCGGACTACTACGAACAGGTGATCGAGCGCACGCCGATGCGCCGCATCGGCGAACCGGAGGAAGTGGCGGCGGCGGTCGGCTTCCTGTGCCTGCCGGCGGCCAGCTACATCACCGGCGAATGCATCGCGGTGGACGGTGGCTTTTTGCGTTACGGGTTCTAGCGGGTCAGTCTTTTGCATGGCGGCTGCGCTGGCGCATGATCGCAGCTGAAAGGTGCAGTGCAGTACGTCCCGGGCGATACGTCGTCGGGACTGAAGTCCCTCCCACAAAAAACCAGGATTGGGGAATCGGGAATGGGGATTGGTAAAAAAGCTGTGCGCATGCACCGCGGCGACCGGTTCCTTTGTCTGCCGGCGGCCAGCGATATCGCCGGCGAATGCAGCGTGGTGGGCGGTGGTTTCTGCGTTACGGGTTCTAGCGGTTCAGCCCTTTGCGTGGCGGCTGCGCGCGCGCAGGGCAGCAGATGAAAGGCGCAGTGCGGTACGTCCCGGGCGATACGGCGTCGGGACTGAAGTCCCTCCCACAAAAAAACGGGATTGGGGAATCGGGAATGGGGATTGGTAAAAAAAGCTGTGCGCATGCACCGCGGTGACCGGTTCCTTTGGATGCCGGCGGGCGGCGACATCACCGGCGAACCCATCGTGGTGGACGGTGGTTTTTCGCTGAGCGTTTTGTTTAGCGCTGCAGGCTGTGGTGCACGCGAGCAACCGCGCGCAGCGGAATGCGTAGGAGCGGCTTCAGCCGCGACCGGGCTTGCTCGGTAACGCCCGGTCGCGGCTGAAGCCGCTCCTGCGAAAACAGGGGTACAGCCACGCGCGCGCGATGGGTCACGGTCTACCGTCGGCGCACAGGATGCGGCTCGGCTGCACAGCCACGTGCGAGCGCGATGGCTCACGGCGCACGGCGATCCGGCGCGCCGCACTCGCTGGCCTCGAGCAGGTGCTGGCGGCGTTCGAACTCCGTGCGCAGTGCATCGGCATGGTCGGGCACGGCGAAGCGCCAGTGTGTTTCGGCCTCGGCTACATAATTCTTCCAGGCATCGCATAGCTGCTCGGCGGGCAGCGGCTGGCACTGGTCGCGCAGCACTTCGCAGGCGCTGCCGCCGGCCTGGTTGGGTCCGCCGTCCAGGTCCGTCGTGGGCAGCGGCACGCACCGCGGCGGCGGTTCGGCGACCTCCCCGATGTAGGACGCCTGCTCGCGGGTGGTGCAGGTGTACAGCGGCGGGGGCGGCAGCGTTGGTGGCGGTGGCGCGGCGGCTGCGTCTGCCGCGGTGGGCGTGTCGGCAGGCGCGGTGGTGGACGCGGCGGTCGTGGCGCTTGCGGGCGGCGGCGATTGCGCGGGCTGGGCGGCGATCGCGGCCGGCAGTGCGGCGCTGCTGACGCCCTGCATGATTTTTTTCTGCTGGCGCATGCCCTTGGGACAGGGCTGGTTCTGGATGGTCAGGTTGTCCTGCGCGTCGGTGCAGCGATAGAACACCACCGGTTCGGCGTGCGCGGCGCCGGCACAGGTCAGCACCACGGCGAGGCAGAGTGCGCGCCGCATCAGCTGCCGCCGCAGTCGCGCGCCAGGCGCGCATCGATACCGCGCTGCTCGGTTTCCATTGCGCGACGCTCGCTCTGCAGCGCACTGTTGTAGCGACGGATCAGCTCCCAGCGGCGATCGCTCAGCCGTGCGCAGACTTCCTGCTCGGGCAGTGCCGTGCAGGTGTCGCGGATCATCGTGCTGCCGGCCGGCATTATCACGCCGGCGCCGGCGGACACCCCTGGCGGCGGCGGACCGGGCGGGCGCGGGCCGCCGGGCGGAGGCGGCCCCGGCGGCCCGGGCGAGCGACCATCGGGGCCGCGCCCGGATGGTCGTGCGTACGGGCCCTCGGCATAGCCATAGGCCCACAGCGGCACCCAGCGCGGATTGCCGGCGTTGTCGTCGCTGGTGTAGCGCGCGCCTTCCGGGGTGACGCACTCGTACATCGGCTGCGCAGGCTGCACGGTGACGATACGGAGCTCGCGCTGCGGCAGCGGCGCCGGCGAGGCCTGCGCGCGTGCCGGATCGGTGCTGATGGTGGTGGTCGGCCGCGGCGGTGGATCGCGCGGACGCTGCATGTCCAGCACCTGCTGCTGGCGTGCGTTCTCGCAGGGAGTGTTCTGCAGGCTGACCGCGCCGGAAGCGGCGATGCAGCGATAGATGCGCACCGATGTATTGCTGCCGTCGCTGCTGACCGTCTGCGTCTGTTGCGCCCAGCCGGCACCGATCCAGGGCGACAGGCTCAGCAGCAGCAATGGGCGGAGAAGGAGGCGCATGCGCGCATCTTGCGCGCCTTGGGCAGCCAGGGAAAGGGCGGCGCGTGCGCGTGATTCAGGACGCGATGGCGTCGCGGCAGTGCTGCCGTGTTGATCTGTCCCTGCGAGGCTTCGCCCGTCCCCTCATCCGCCCCTGCGGGCACCTTCCCCCGAAGAGGGGGCCATGGTCCCGGAGGGAGAAGGGAGGCGCTTAGCCCCTCTCCTACCGGGAGAGGGGTTGGGGTGAGGGTCCGGCGCGAAGCGACTCGGGTAGTTGAGTGCACGAGGCTTCGCCCGACCCTCATCCGCCCCTTTTGGGCACCTTCCCCGAAAAGGGGGCCATGGTCCCGAAGGGAGAAGGGAAGAGCTAGCCCCTCTCCCATCGGGAGAGGGGTTGGGGTGAGGGTACGGTGCGCGAAGCGCTGGCACTGATTCGACGATGTGACGCTTCGCCCGACCCTCATCCGCCCCTTCGGGGCACCTTCACCCGAAGAGGGGGCCATGGTCCCGGAGAGAGAAGGGAAGAGCTAGCCCCTCTCCCGCCGGGAGAGGGGTTGGGGTGAGGGTCCGGTGCGCGAAGCGCCCGCGTGGCTCCATCGCGCCATTGCCGCCAGACGCCGACACGGCGGAAGACAGGCGTGCCGCGCTGAAGGCCAGCGCCTCAAGCGCGAAGGATCTCGCCGCTGGCGGCATCGCGGATCGGGGTGGGCTGGGCCAGGCCGCCGGTCTCGCCGTCGAGCAGGCCGTCGAGGTCGCCCAGCACCAGCGGATCCAGTTCGCTGCGCTGCCGTGCCGGCGGCTCGCCGCCGCGGTTGGCACTGGTCGAGACCAGGGCGCCGCCCCAGGCCCGGCACAGGGCGGCCACCAGCGGATGCGCACTGATCCGCACGGCGATGCCCTGGTGCGCGCCGGTGATCCAGGGCGGCGCGTGCGCGGCGGCGGGCAGGATCCAGGTATGCGGTCCGGGCCAACTGGCCAGCACCGCGGCTAGCCGGTCCGGCGGCAGGGCCGACAGGTCGAGCAACGGGCGCAACGGGTCCAGTTCGGCGGCGACCACGATCAGGCCCTTGTCCACTGGCCGCTGCTTGATTCGCAGCAGGCGGGTCACGGCGGTCTCGTCGTGCGGATCGCAGCCCAGGCCCCACACCGCTTCGGTGGGATAGGCGATCACGCCGCCCTTGCGCAGGACGGCGACGGCATGGCTCAGGGACAGGTCGGTCATGCGCGCATCATGCGGCACGTCCTCGTCTAAGGACAATGAGGGTCGGTTGGGCGGGACTTGGGATTTTCGCAAGTCTCCGGCCCGCCGCTTTTCTGTGGGAAGGGCTTCAGCTCCGACGCTTTATCGGTAAGGCGTCGGGGCTGAAGCCCCTCCCACAGAAAAACCGGGTTGTCGCGGATCTTCAGGCGCTGAGAGACGCCGTCGGCACCGCGAGAAGGCGGCTCGGCGCCCGCGCTCGTACTATTCGAGGGGGGCATCGGGCCGCCCTGGGCCATCCGCAGAGCGGCTCAACCGCCCTTGGCCACGGTCTTCTTCGCCGCCTTCTTCACCGCTTTCTTGGCGGTCTTCTTCGCGGCCTTCTTCACCGCCTTCTTCGCCGCCGGCTTGGCCGGGGCGTCGGCCGCGGCCTTCTTCGCTGCGCTTTTCTTCGGCGCGGCTTCCTTCTTGGCGGCGGCCTTCTTGGCGCCGAAGCCCTTGCGCACCGGCTTGCCGGTTTCCTCCAGCAGCTTCTGCACTTCGTCCAGGCTCAGCGAGGCGGGCTCGCGATCCTTGGGGATCTTGCCGTTGAGCTTGCCGTCGCTGATGTACGGGCCGAAGCGGCCGTTGAGGACCTGGATGTCGCTGCCGGGAAATTCCTTGATGATGCGGTTGCGCGCGATCTCTTCCTTCTCCTCGATCAGGAACACCGCACGCGCCAGATCGATGGTGTAGGGATCGTCTTCCTTCTTCAGCGAGGCGTAGACGCTGCCGCGCTTGGCGAACGGGCCGAAGCGGCCGATGCCGACGCTGACCTCCTCGCCCTGGTCCTGGCCGAGGCTGCGCGGCATCAGGAACAGCTCCAGCGCCTCCTCCAGGGTGATGGTGTGCATGCTCTGGCCGGGACGCAGCGACGCGAACTTGGGCTTGTCCTCGGCGTCCTCGGCGGTGCTGCCGATCGCCGCGTACGGCCCGAAGCGGCCCAGGCGCACGCTCACCGGCTTGCCGGTCTTGGGGTCGGTGCCGAGCTCGCGCGCTCCGCTGGCTTCGGCGCGGTCGACCGATTCCTTCTTGTCCTCGACCAGTTCCTTGAACGGTTCCCAGAAGCGCGACATCAGCGGGATCCACTCCTCCTCGCCGCGCGAGACCGCGTCCAGCTCGTCTTCGAGCTTGGCGGTGAAGTCGTAGTCCACGTACTGGGTGAAGTGGCTGGACAGGAACTTGGACACCGCGCGGCCGACGTCGGACGGGCGGAAGCTGCGGCCTTCCATCTCCACGTACTTGCGGAACAGCAGGGTCTGGATGATCGAGGCGTAGGTCGAGGGACGGCCGATGCCGTACTCTTCCAGCGCCTTCACCAGCGCCGCTTCGGTGAAGCGCGGCGGAGGCTGGGTGAAGTGCTGCTCGGCCAGGATGCGTTCCAGCGGCACGCGGTCGCCGGGCTTCATCGCCGGCAGCTTGCGGCCTTCGTCCTCGTCCTCGGCGCTCTTGTTGTCCTTGCCTTCCTCGTACACAGCCAGGAAGCCGGGGACCACCACGGTGGTGCCGCTGGCGCGGAACACGTGTTCGCTGCCGGCCGACAGGTCGACGCTGACGGTGTTGAGCGTGGCCGGGATCATCTGGCAGGCCACCGCACGCTTCCAGATCAGCTCGTACAGCTTGCGCTCGTCGTCGGTCAGGAAGCGGGCCACCTGCGACGGGGTACGCAACGCCGAGGTCGGACGCACCGCTTCGTGCGCTTCCTGGGCGTTCTTGGACTTGGTCTGGTAGGTGTTGGGCTGGTCCGGCAGCGAGGCGATGCCGTAGTCGCGGGCGATCACGTCGCGGATCTCGGCCAGCGCGTCCTGCGACAGGTTGACCGAGTCGGTACGCATGTACGAGATCAGGCCGACCGTGCCTTCGTCGCCGATCGCCACGCCTTCGTACAGCTTCTGCGCCACCTGCATGGTCTTGCGGGTGGTGAAGCCGAGCTTGCGCGAGGCTTCCTGCTGCAGCGTGGAGGTGGTGAACGGCGGCGCCGGGCGGCGCTTGCGCTCCTTGCTGGCGACGTCGGTGACGTGCAGCGCGCCCTGCGCGGCCTGCTGGATGCGCAGGCGCGCAGATTCGGCGGTGTCGCCGTCGGTGATGGTGAACTGCTCGAACTTCTGCCCGTCGAGCTTGATCAGCTTGGCGTTGAAGTGCTGCGAGGGATGCGCGCAGTCGGCGGCGATGGACCAGTACTCGCGGGCGATGAAGGCTTCGATCTCCTCCTCGCGCTCGACGATCATGCGCAGCGCCGGCGACTGCACGCGGCCGGCGGACAGGCCGCGCTGCACCTTGCGCCACAGCACCGGCGACAGGTTGAAGCCGACCAGGTAGTCCAGCGCGCGGCGGGCCTGCTGCGCATCGACCAGGTCGCCGGCGATCTGGCGCGGTTGCGCCATCGCTTCCTTGATCGCGCGCGGGGTGATTTCGGTGAACACCACCCGGTGCAGCGGCTTGCCCTTGAGCAGCCCGCGCTCCTGCAGGATCTCGGCGATATGCCAGCTGATCGCTTCGCCCTCGCGGTCCGGGTCGGTCGCCAGGTAGATGTCTTCGGCCGCCTTGGCCGCCTTGGCGATGGCCTCCACGTGCTTCTCGTTCTTGTCGATCAGCGCGTAGCGCATCGCGAAGCCGTCGTCCGGATCCACCGCGCCTTCCTTCGGGATCAGGTCGCGCACGTGCCCATACGAGGCCAGGACGTGGAAATCCTTGCCGAGGTATTTGTTGATCGTCTTGGCCTTGGCGGGCGATTCGACGATGAGCAGGTGCTTGGACATGGCGGGTCGGGCTTCGATGGGCGTGGGCGGACGCCCTGGGGGCGGTAGGGTGGCGCAATTGCTCCGGTTAGTGAAGCGTTGCGGTCTCGCAGAGAAGCCGACGCCCGGGATGGAACCCCCGGGCGTTCAGCTACGGCGCTTATTTATTAGTGGGCATGTCCGGCGCCCGCTGTCAAGCCGGCGCCTGCCGGCCGGGCAGCAGCGCGCGCGGCTGCGGCGGTTCCCGGAGCCCGCCGGACTCAGTGCCAGCCACCCTTGGCGGCCACGCCGATCGCCAGCACCACCACCAGCAGCGCGGCTGCCGACAGCAGGCCGAACAGCGCCAGGATCACCACCGTGACCGTGCCCAGCTTGCGCTGCTGCCATTCCGGGTGGTCGGTGTAGGCCCACTTGTCCACCACCAGGGTGTCGCAGAGCATGTCGTGCAGGGCCTGCTTGCGCTCGGTGAAGGCCGCCATCAGCAGGCCGATGCCCAGGGTCAGGCTGCTCAGCATGAAGCCGAAGTAGCGGCCCACGCCGCGGGAGACGGTGATGCGGCTGCCGTCGGTACGCACCACCTTGATGCCGACCGCCATCTTGCCCAGCGTGGCCTGCTTGGTGGAGGCGTGGAACAGGCCGTAGTACAGCGCCGCGATCGCCATCGGCAGCAGGTACAGCAGGAGCAGCATGACGATGCCGGCGGCGGTGCTGAAGTCCGGCTGCTTGCCGAAGCCGGTGATCCCGAAGAAGCCCAGCATCACCACAAACTGGATCACGTTGGCGACGATGCCGACCAGGAACGCGTCGATCAGGTAGGCGGCCACGCGTTTCCAGAAACCGGCCTGCACCACCTCGCCGCCGCCGACCACCCGCGCGCCACCGTCGAGCACGGCGCTGGGCGCCGCATAGGGCGACGCCGCCACGGCCGGCGCCGGCGCGGTCCAGGCGTCGGGGACGGTCGCGGCCGGGGGCGGAGGAGGAGTCGCTCCGTCAACCTCGGTGGGGGCAATCGCCGGCGCCGGTGCCTGGGTCAGGCCGAGTTCGTCGACGAACTCGGCCAGGGTGCGCCATTCGCTCAGGCCCTCGCGCCAGACCAGGGTGGACAATCCGATCTCGCCGCGCTGGAAGCGCTGCTGCAGGTCGGCGGCCGCTAGCGGCCCATGGCGCTGCTGCGCTGCGTCGGCGTAGTACCACTCAGTCATTCTGTTCCCCGGGAGTTGCAGTCGAAAACGGTGCGCCGGTCAGCCGCCGCGGCAGTGGACCGGCAGGACGCGATCGTCCAGGTCGGAACTGCAGTTCCAGGCGGACGTGCGCTCATCGTAGTCCAGCCACAGCGCTTTGCCATCCAGGCGCTTGTGATCGGGCAGGTGCAGTGTGGCTTCCAGGCCGCAGTGGCCGTTGTCGAAGCGGCCGACCCGCACCTGCGCGATGGTGTCGCCGGCATAGCTCTGCGGCGCGCCGAAGCCGGTGTCGCCGTTGACCGCGCAGCGGTGCTCCTGCGCATTGAAAGCGGCGATCTGGTCCTTCAGCGGCGCCAGGTGGTCGAGCGCCTGCGCGACCTTCGCCCGTGCCAGGTAGTCCTGGTAGGCGGGCAGGGCGATCGCCGCGGCGATGCCCAGGAACGCCACCAGCAGCACGCCGACGATGGTGCCGACGATGGCCGTGATCGCGCAGCCGGACAGGCCGCTGCGCGGCGCGGCGGTGGCAGCGGGGGCCACGGGAGCGGCCGCCTGGAGCGGTGGCGGCAAGGGCGGCGGGGTGGGCGCGTCGGGCAGGCCCAGCTCGGCGGCGACCGCGTGCAGCGGCCGCCACTCCGGCAGGCCTTCGCGCCAGACCAGGGTCTCGCGCTGCAGGCGGCCGTCGTGCAGGCGCTCCAGCAGGGCGGACGCCGGCAGCGGGCCGTGCCGCTCGCGCGCGGCATCGACGTAGTACCAGATCGCCAATGGGGAGGTGTCTTCGTGCATCCGTGCGCGACCGTCAGCGACTCAGTGAACCGGCTCCGGCTCGTCGACGAACATCTGCGTTTCCATCCACGCGTACGCCGCCTCGGCACCAGGCTGGTTGAACAGCACCATCAGCACCACCCACTTGAGGTCGTCCAGATCCAGCTCGTCCTGGTCCAGGGCCATGGCCCGGTCCAGCACCAGCTCGCGCTGGTCGCTGTCGAGGATGCCGTGCTGCTCCAGGAACAACAGGAAGCCGCGGCATTCCACGTCGAGCTTGTCCAGTTCCGGACCGTGGTAGATGCGGATCGGGCCATCGATGCGCGGCTGCGCCACGGCCGGGCGCTGGTCGGCCAGGGCGTCGAGCCAGTCGAACGCCTTGCTGATCTCGGTGGGGCTGAAGCCGGCCTGGATCAGGCCATTCTGGAGGGAGTCGCGATCGCGGACCGGATCCGCGTCTTCGCTGAAATAGTGTTCGAACAGGTACAGCAGGACATCCAGAATGCTCTCTTTCATTGCCCCTCGGCCTGCGTCGCGAGACGCTGTGGAGGTGAAGAAACTAGGGTTTGCGGGTGTAACGACCGCGTTCGACCGCCACGTAGCCATCCAGTTCCATGGCCAGCAGCATGGAGGACGCCGCTGCGGCCGTCAATCCGCTGCGTGCGATCACTGAATCCATACAGATGGGGTCGTGGCCCAGCGCCTGCCACAAGCGCTGGTAGTCGGGGTGGGGGAAGGCCGGTGTGGCCGCGCGCGCGGTGCTGGCTCCCTGTGTGGGGGCGTTCAGGCGCCCGCGCAAGGCGTCGGCCAGTTCGGCGGCCAGGGGCGCGACTCCGGCCAGCACCTCCTCGGCGCTTTCCACCAGCCCGGCGCCGTCGCGGATCAGCCGATGGCAGCCGCGCGCCAGCGGGTTGTGGATCGAGCCGGGCAGGGCGAATACCTCGCGCCCGGCCTCGGCGGCCAGCCGCGCGGTGATCAGCGCGCCGGAGCGGGTGGCCGCCTCGATCACCAGGGTCGCCAGGCTCAGCCCGGCGATGATCCGGTTGCGCGCCGGGAAGTGCCCCGCCCGCGCCGGCGTGCCGGGCGGGTGCTCGCTGACCACCGCGCCGCGTTCGGCGATCTGTCGGTGCAGGGCGGCATGCTGGCGCGGGTAGGCCAGGTCGGGGCCGGTGCCGACCACCGCCACGGTCAGCCCGTCCGCGCGCGACAGCGCGGCCCGATGCGCGGCGGCATCCACGCCGCTGGCCATGCCGCTGGTCACCGCAAAGCCGGCCGCGGCCAGAGCCAGGGCGAAGCCGTAGGCGTTGTCGCGGCCGCCGGCGCTGGGGGCGCGGCTGCCGACCACTGCCACGGCCGGGTGCCACAGCACCGTGGGATCGCCGGCCACGTACAGCGCCAGTGGCGGATTGGGCGTGCGCCGCAACAGGGCCGGGTAGTCGGCATCGTGGCAGCCGAGCAGGTGCCGGCCTGGTTGCGCGAGCCAGCGCTCGGCGGTGTCTAGCGCGGCGCGATCGGGTCGCTGCAGCGCGGCGATCTGCACTGCATCCAGGCCGGCGGCCTGCCAGCCGGCGGGACCGGCCGCCAGCGCCGCGGCCGGGCTGCCGTGTTGCTCCAGCAGCAGCCGGCGTGGGGCGCTGGCGCCGCCGGCCAGCGACAGGCGCAGCAGGGCCGGATCGGCGGGTGTGTGGGCAGGGGCGATGGCCGGACTGGACATGCGCCCAGCCTAGGCCGCAGACGCGGACGGCGCCCTCGGGCGCCGTCTGCAATCGCTGTAGGGGGATGCCCCGGCGGCGGGTCAGCGCGCGTCCGGGTGCTTGACGTCGTAGCCGATCCGGGTCGGCTTGATGCCGTCCATCACCAGCGCGTAGCTGACCTTGTCGAAGGTGCGGAACACCATCGCGTGCGCGGCGAACTCGTCCGGCAGCGCCACGGTGCCGCTACCGCCGGTGAAGCCGTCGTCGGCGCGGGAGGTGTTGGGGTGGCGTACGCGGTCGTTGACCCGGGTGCCATGGCGCCACAGCGACACCACCGTGCCGTTGTCGATGCCTTCGCGGCGGCCGCCGGAGATGGCGATCACGTCGCGCGGGCCGGCCGCGCTGAACGCGTCGGCCACCGCCAGCACCCGCAGGCCGGCGGCCATCGCCTGCTCGGACGGCGGATGCGGCACGAACTGCAGGTCGTAGGGCTGCGCCTCGACCGGAATCAGGCGGTCGCCGGCGCGCACCTCGCGGGCGTTGTCCTGCAGCAGCAGGCCGGTGGCCTGGCGGCCGTCGGCGGATACGCGGGCGACGGTGCCGATGTTGACCTGGGCCAGTTCGTAGCCGAGGGTCTCGCGGCGCTTGTCCGGCGGCACGAAGGTCTGCCACAGGTTGCCGCTGCCGGGGATGCTGCGGCCTTCGGCGTCGAGGTCGTCGCTGAGCTTGGGCAGCAGGTAGCGCACGGTCGGGCGGACCACGGCGTAGCGCTGCCCGGCCTGGGCCTGGCCGAGGCCGACCGCGTAGACCAGTTGCCCATCGGTGGCGCGCAGGCGGTTGTCTTCGGTGCCGACCACGTAGGGCAGGTTGTCGATGCGGTCGACCACGCGCAGGTTCTTCAGGAACGGCTCCACCTGCGCCAGCGGGATCGCGTCGATCGGCGCGTCCTGGCGCGGGCCCGGCTTGACCTCGGCATGCGCCACCCGGTCCAGGTAGGCCAGGCTGAGCACGTCGCCGGGGTAGATCAGGTGCGGGTTGTGCACCTGCGGATTGGCCTGCCAGATTTCCGGCCACAGCCAGGGCTTGCCGAGGAAACGCCCGGCGATGTCCCACAGCGTGTCGCCCTTGCGCACCACGTAGGTGTCGGGGTGTTCGGCGGCCATGCTGGCGGAAGCAGCGTAGGTCGCCACGGTGAGCATCGCCACGGCGACGACCGTACGGAGTCGATTGAACATGAGCGCGAAGCCTGATTCCCCAACAGGTTCGCGCACTATAGTGCAGAACCCTGGTGCGGGCGCAAGCGGCGGGCGCAGAAACGGGTAGAATCCGCAGGTCTTGCCGAATCGTCCGGCGCCCCCATCTTGGGTACCGCTATGGCCCTGCTCCCCATTCTCGAATTCCCCGATCCGCGCCTGCGTACCAAGGCGGTGCCGGTCGACGCCGCCGAGGTCACCTCCGCGGCCTTCCAACGCCTGCTCGACGACATGTTCGAGACCATGTACGACGCGCCCGGCATCGGCCTGGCGGCCAGCCAGGTCGACGTGCACAAGCGCTTCATGGTCATCGACGTCAGCGAGGAGAAGAACGCCCCGCAGGTGTTCATCAACCCGCAGATCGTGCAGCGCGACGGCGAGCAGGTGTACCAGGAAGGCTGCCTGTCGGTTCCCGGCATCTACGCCGACGTGGCCCGCGCCGACGCCATCACCGTGCGCTACCTGGACCGCCAGGGCCAGCCGCAGGAACTGAGCACCGACGGCCTGCTGGCGGTGTGCGTGCAGCACGAGATGGACCACCTCGACGGCAAGCTGTTCGTCGACTACCTGTCCCCGCTCAAGCGCGAAATGGTGCGCAAGAAGCTGGCCAAGGCGCGCAAGCACGTGGCTTGACGGCCGGGATTCGGGATTGGGGATTGGGGATTCGTCACCGCGAGTCGGATTCCCTTCCGGTCGCCGAATCTCCGCCGTTGCGAATCCCCAATCCCCAATCCCGAATCCCCGCCCAATGAAACTCGTCTTCGCCGGTACGCCGGACTTCGCCGTGCCGTCGTTGCGCGCGGCTGCGCAGCGCCATGAAGTGGTTGCGGTCTACACCCAGCCGGACCGGCCCGCCGGGCGTGGCCGCGGGCTGACCCCGTCGCCGGTCAAGCTGGAAGCGGTGGCGCGCGGCATCCCGGTGCTGCAGCCGCAGACGCTGCGCGCGCCGGAGACCTTGCAGGCGCTGCGCGCGCTGCAGCCGGACCTGATCGTGGTGGTGGCCTACGGGCTGATCCTGCCCAAGGCGGTGCTGGCGATCCCGACCCATGGCTGCTGGAACGTGCATGCCTCGCTGCTGCCGCGCTGGCGCGGCGCCGCGCCGATCCAGCGCGCGATCGAGGCCGGCGACAGCGAGACCGGGGTGTGCCTGATGCAGATGGAAGCGGGCCTGGATACCGGCCCGGTGCTGTTGTCGCAGCGGACCCCGATCGGCGCCGACGAGACCGGCGGGCAGTTGCACGACCGCCTGGCCGCGCTCGGCGCGCAGGTGCTGGCCGACGGCCTGGGCCTGCTGCGCGCCGGACTGCGTCCGGTGGCGCAGCCGCAGCCGGAGGCCGGCGTCACCTACGCGCACAAGCTGGACAAGGCGCAGGCGCGGCTGGATTGGCTGCAGCCGGCGGCGCAGCTGGCGCGGCAGGTGCGCGCCTTCGATCCGTGGCCGGTCGCCGAGGCGATACTGGCCGGCGAGCGGGTGCGGGTGCACGGCGCGATCGCGCTGGACCTGGCCCACGGGCAGCAGCCGGGCACGGTGCTGACCGCGTCCAAGCAGGGCATCGACATCGCCTGCGGCCAGGGCGCGCTGCGCCTGCGCGTGCTGCAGCGCGACGGCGGCAAGGCGATCACCGCCGCCGACTACCTCAACGCACGGCGCGACCTGCCGGTCCTGGCCTGAGACGTCGACCATGCCTGCGTACGCCGCGTTGGGCCTGGCAGGCGCGGCTGTGGCCGCCTCCGCGCTGCGGCGCGGGCGGGTGTTTGCCACGTCGCGCATTCCCGCCATCCGCACGTGCAACCACGACACGGCATGCGCGCTGATGCCTGACACCTCCTGGAGCGCCCGCCGATGACCGCGATGCCCGCCGCTGCGTGGCCGCCGGGCGTGGCCCCGCGGGTGGTCGCCGCCCGTGTGCTGACCGCGGTGATCGACCGCGGCCGCTCGCTCAAGGCCGAACTGGCCGCCGCGTTGCCGACGCTGCCGGATCCGCGCGACCGCGCGCTGGTCGAGGCGATCTGCTTCGCCGTGCTGCGCCGCCGCCCGGCCTACGAGGCGGCGCTGCGCATGTGGCTGCAGAAGCAACTGCCGCAGCGCGACGCCGAACTGCGCGGCCTGCTGCTGGCCGGCTTCGCCCAGCTCGATGCGCTGGGCCTGGCGCCGCACGCGGCGCTGTCGGCGACGGTGGAGGCGACGCGCGCGCTGGATCGGCCGCGCCAGGCCGGGCTGGTCAACGCGCTGCTGCGGCGCGCGCTGCGCGACGGGCTGCCGGCGGTGGCCGCCGACGCGGGCTGGCCGCTGTGGCTGCGCGATGCGCTGCGCGCCGACTGGCCGCAGCAGGCCGAGGCGATCTTCGCCGCCAGCCAGCAGCCGGCGCCGCTGTGGCTGCGGGTCAACCGCCAGCGCGGCACCCGCGACGCCTATCTGCAGGAACTGGCCGCGGCCGGCATCGCCGCGCAGGCGTCGCCGCTGCTGGTCGATGCGATTCGCCTGGAGACGCCGTTGGCGGTGGGCGCCCTGCCGGGCTTCGCCGACGGACGCGTGTCGGTGCAGGACGGCGCGGCGCAGCAGGTCGCCGATGTGCTGGCGCCGACGCCGGGTGCGCGCGTGCTCGACGCCTGCGCGGCGCCCGGCGGCAAATCCGCGCACCTGCTCGAACGCGATCCCAGTCTGCGCCTGACCGCGCTGGACGTGGATGCGCGGCGCCTGGCGCGGGTCGGCGAGACCTTCGCGCGCACCGGCGCCGGAGCGCAGGCGCAGCTGCAGGTCGCCGACGCGGCGCAGCCGCAGGACTGGTGGGACGGCGTGCCGTTCGACGCGGTGCTGCTCGACGCGCCGTGTTCGGCCACCGGCATCGTGCGCCGCCAGCCGGACGTGCTGCTGCATCGTCGCCGCGAGGACGTGACCGCCCTGCAGGCGCTGCAGGCGCGCCTGCTCGACGCCGCCTGGCAGGTGCTGCGGCCGGGCGGGGTGCTGGTCTACGCCACCTGCTCGCTGCTACAGGACGAGAACGCGCGGCAGGTGCAGGCCTTGCTGGCGCGGCAACCGGGCGCGGCGCTGGAGGATCCGGGCGCGGCCTGCGGGCATGCCTCCGGCGGCGGCCGCCAGCGCTTCCCCGGCGAGCAGGACTGCGACGGTTTCTACTACGCAAGGTTCCGCAAGACGGCATGAACCGGCCCCGGTATCATCGCGTCCCATGCTGAAGACCCGCGCCTCCCGAGAGTTCTGGTTGTTGGCCATCCTGGCCGTGCTGGTGCTCGGCGCCGGCCTGGGCCTGCGCGATCCGCACCCGGCCGACGAGCCGCGTTTCGCGCTGGTCGCCAAGCAGATGGTGGAGAGCGGCAACTGGCTGTTCCCGCACCGCGGCAACGAGCTGTACTCGGACAAGCCGCCGATGCTGATGTGGCTGCAGGCCAGCTTCTACACGCTGTTGGGCAACTGGCGGGTGGCGTTCCTGCTGCCGTCGCTGCTGGCCGGTCTGGGCACGCTGGCCTGCGTCTACGACCTCGGCCGGCGGCTGTGGACGCGCCGCGTCGGCATGTATGCGGCCTACGCGTTGCTGTTCGCCTTCCACTTCACGTATCAGGCGAAGAAGGCGCAGATCGACCCGTTGGTGGTGTTCTTCATCACCCTGGCCAACTACGCGCTGCTGCGCCACCTGTTGCGCGGGCCGGACTGGCGGCTGTGGGCGCTGGGCTGGTTCGCCGCGGGCCTGGGCACCATCACCAAGGGCGTGGGCGTGCTGGCGCTGCTGATGCTGCTGCCGGCCGCGGCGGCGTCGCTGGCGCACTGGCGTGGGGTCCGGGTCGGCCTGCGCGATCCGCGCTTCTGGCTGGGGCCGCTGGCGTTCCTGGCGGCGGTGTCGATCTGGCTGGTGCCGATGGTGGTCACCGCGCTGTCGAGCAACACACCCGAGTACCGCGCTTACCTCAACGACATCCTGTTCCGGCAGACCGCCGGGCGCTATGCCAAATCCTGGGACCACGCGCACGGGCCGCTGTACTTCTTCGGGGTGATGCCGAGCATGTGGCTGCCGGTGCTGCTGGCGCTGCCGTGGGCGATCCCCGCCTGGGCGCGGCGCCTGCGCCGGCGCGATGCCCGCTATCTGCTGCCGCTGGCCTGGTGGGCGCTGGTGGTGCTGTTCTTCTCGATCCCGACCGGCAAGCGCGACGTCTACGTGCTGCCGGCGCTGCCGATGCTGTGCCTGGCGATGGGGCCGCTGATCCCGGGGCTGTTGCGCAAGCCCGGGGTCAAGCGCCTGCTGCTGGCGTTCACCGCGCTGCTGACGCTGACGCTGGGTGGCGTGGGCGCGGCGATCCTGCTGGGGCACGGCTTCCGCGCGAAGATGATGGAAGACCGCGGCATCGACCTGGCCACCGTGCAGGTGCTGGCCTGGATCCTGCTGGCGATCGGCCTGTGGGGCGTGGCCAGCCTGGCCGCGTTCGCGCGGCGCCGCCCGGAACTGGCGACGGTTTCGACCCTGACCATGGTCTGGGTGATGGCTGGTTTGCTGGTGTACCCGCTGATCAACCTGTCCAGTTCCGCGCGCGGGGTGATGGAGTCGGTCGGGCGCCGCATCGGCCCGGATGCCGAACTCGGCCTGGTCGCCTGGAAGGAGCAGAACCTGCTGATGGCCGATCGCCCGGCGACGACCTTCGGCTTCGTGGTGCCCTGGGACGAGCAACTGCGCCGCGGCATCGCCTGGCAGGCGCAGGCGCCGCAGCGGCGCTGGCTGCTGGTGCAGGAGGCGGCGATGCTGGGCTGCGTGGACCGCAACGCGAGCATCCTGGCCGGCGTGTCCAACCGGCGCGACTGGTGGCTGGTCCCGGCCAGTGCGATACACGGCCACTGCGTGGTCACCCAGGACGATCGCGACCGCCTGCGCGAGCAGGACAAGGACCGCTTCGAATGAGCCGCATCCGCGCGTTGCGGCGGCGTGGCGCGGGTGCCGCTGGCGCCCAGCGTGCTGCGCGGGCCGGAGGGCGCGCATGCCGCCGCGCCTGATCCGGGTCATCAGCCGCGACAACGGCGGCGGTCTCAGCCGCGACCTGCAGGTGGTCGCCGACCTGCTGCGCGACACCGGCCGCTACCGCGTCGAGGTGCTGGGCTTCGGCACCGTGCGCATGGCCAACCGCCTGCGCGAACTGCGCCTGTTCCTGCGCAGCCTGCTGTTCGGGCGCGCCGACCTGCAGATCTTCCTGGAGCGGGTGTATCCGCGTTGCCTGGGCAGCGGCCTGCGCAACGCCTTGATCCCCAACCCCGAGTGGTTCCGGCACAAGTGGCTGCGCTGCCTGCCGCGCTTCGCCCAGGTGCTGTGCAAGACCCGCCAGGCCGAACAACGTTTCTCCACGATGGCGCCGACCGCCTTCATCGGCTTTTGCAGCGACGACTGCTACCGTCCTGAGGTGCCGCGCGAACGCGCCTGCCTGCATGTGGCCGGGCGCAGTTCGGCCAAGGGCACCGCGTTGCTGCTGCAGACCTGGGCGCGGCATCCCGAGTGGCCGCGGCTGACCGTGGTGCAGAGCGTAAAGAAGTCCCATCCGATCGAGGCCGAGAACATCGACTACCTGACCGGCTACCTGGACCAGCAGGAACTGCGGCGGCTGCAGAACGCGCACCGCTTCCACCTTTGTCCGTCCGAGGTGGAGGGCTTCGGCCACTACATCATGGAAGCGCTGAGCGTCGGCGCGGTGGTGATCACCACCAACGGTGCGCCGATGAACGAGCTGGTGAGCGCCGAGCGGGGCGTGCTGATCGACCCGGTCGGCGAGGGTCCGGACAATTTCGGCGTGCGCTATCGGATCGAGGCTACCGGCCTCGAGCAGGCGATGAGGCAGGCGCTGGCGCTGTCGCCGATGCAGTGCGACGCCCTGGGCACGGCCGCGCGCGGTTTCTTCGAGACGCGCCGGCGCGAGTTCGGCGAGCGCCTGCGCGCGGCGGTGGCCGACCTGCTCGGGGAGACGCCGCCGCCCGCCGTGCCGGCCAGCCATGGCGCCGATCGCGAACAGGTCAGGCCGGGTTAGGGAAGCGCCCCGGATCATCGCCGACTACCCCCTCCCCACGGCCTTCCCTCCTTGATGTCCCAGCCGATCGCGCCACGCCATGCCGTTTCCGCGTTCTCTCGCCAGCCCCTGGCCGAGCGCGGCGCGGCGCTCGCGCTGCTGTGCCTGCCGGCGCTGGTGATCAGCATCCCCAGCGGCCTGCTGCCGTTCGGCCTGCTGCTGCTGGCCACCAGCCTGCTGGCCCTGCCGCGGCTGCGCCAGGCGGTGACGCCGATGCAGCCGTCGCTGCGCTGGCTGTGGATCCTGGCGCTGCTGGTGATCGGGCTGTCGCTGTGCTCGGTGCTGTACTTCGGCCAGCCGCTGAAGGACATCGACAACCGGACCCGCTTCCTGGTGCTGCCGTGGGCGGCGCTGTGGACCTACGCCCTGCGGCCGCCGCAGCGCCTGCTGTGGTGGGGCGCGCTGCTTGGCATCCTCGCCGCGCTGGTGCTGGCCAGCGTGCAGGTGCTGCAGGGCCAGCCGCGCGCCGAGGGCTGGACCAACGCCATCGTGCTGGCCGACGTGGTGCTGATGCTGATGGTGCTGGCGGTGTTCTGCCGGCCGCGCGGGCAGTGGCCGTGGGCCGTGGCCGCGGTGGTGGCCGGCGGCATCGTCATCCTGCTCAGCGGCAGCCGCGGCGTGTGGCTGGGCGTGCTGTTGCTGCTGGTGGTCAGCGCGCTGTGCCTGCGCTGGCGCGACAGCGCGACGCGGCTGATGATCCTGGGCGCGTGCACCGCGCTGGCGGCCGTGCTGGTGCTGAGCGTGCCGGCGCTGACCAAGCAGACCCGCTTGGCCGAACTGCATCACGACGTGCAGCGCTACGAACGCGGCGACAGCGATTCCTCGGCCGGCGCGCGCATCGAGCGCCTGCAGGTGGCGGCGGCGACCTTCGTCGAACACCCCGTGGTCGGGGTCGGCGTGGGCCGCTTCGACAATGCCATGCTGCGCCTGCCGGACTGCCGCAAGGGCTTCGTCGAGCGCTGCCACCTGGGCCATGCGCACAACGACCTGGCCGAGTGGAGCGCGACCCAGGGCCTGCCCGGCACCATGCTGATCCTGATGGTGTACGGGGTGCCGCTGTGGCTGCTGCTGCACCTGTACCGGCGCCGGCCGCAGCCGCATTTCCACGGCGCGGCGGCGGCCGGGATCATGGTGGTGGCGGCCTACATCCTGTGCGGCATGACCCAATCGATGTTCGCGCACCAGGTGAGCACCGGCTTCTACGTGGCGTTGGTCGGCGTGCTGATCGGGCTGGCCGCACGCGAGGCGGTGCCGGCACCGGGCGCTGAAGGCGCCGCGCGAAGCCGGTAGACTGCCGATCCCGCATCGCCGGGCGGCGCGGCGCCTGGCGCCGACCGCCGGCACCGCGCCTGACTTCCGGATACCGCGCGCCATGGCCGACGCTGCCGCCGCCACCCTGCCGCTGAGCCTGGTGGTGATGACCTACAACGAGGCCGCCAACATCGCGCGCTGCCTGGACAGCGTGCCGTTCGCCGCCGACAAGCTGGTGGTCGACTGCGGCAGCACCGACGACACCGTGGCGATCGCCCGAGCGCACGGCGCGCGCGTGGTCGAGCAGGCCTGGCTGGGCTTCGGCCCGCAGCGCAACTTCGCCTCCACCCAGGCCGCGCACGACTGGATCCTGGTGCTGGATGCGGACGAATTCCTGTCCGACGCGCTGCGCGCCGAGTGCCTGGCGCGGTTGCCGCCACTGCTTGCCGAGGACCGCGTGGATGCGGTGTGGCTGCGCCGCAGCACCTGGTACATGGGTGCGCCGATGCACTGGTACAAACCCATGGTCGGCGAGCGCCTGGCGCGGCTGTACCACCGCGGCCGCGCGCGCTGGAGCGATGCGCGGGTGCACGAATCGCTGCGCTTCGCCGGCGCCAGCGCCGAGTTCGCGCCGCCGTTCAACCATCTGCACAACCCGACCCTGGTGCACAAGCAGCTCAAGGTGCTGCGCTACGCCGAACTCAAGGCGCTCGGCTGGCGCGACAAGCGCAAGCCGGTGAGAATGTGGCAGAGCCCGTTCGTGTTCGCCGGCGCCTTCCTCAAGGACTATCTGCTGCGGCTGGCGTTCCTCGACGGCTGGCGCGGCTTCGTGGTGGCGCAGACCGCGGCCAGCTATGCGCTGTACAAGCGCATGCGCTACTACGAGATGCAGATCAACCCGGCCTCGGTGGAGCAGGCGCGGGCGCAACTGCAACGGCACGATCTGGAGCACTGATGAGCAAGCACTATCTGCTGTACGGGTCCGAGCGCTACGCGCTGGCGATCCTGCGTCCGCTGCAGGCGGCGATCCGCGCGCGCGGCGACGACGCAGCGTGGTTCTTCGACGGCCCCGGCGCCGAGGATCTGAGCGCCGACGAGCGCCATCTGGCGACGGTGGAAGAGGTGCTGGCGTGGAATCCGTACGCGGTGATCACCTCCAGCAACGCGGTGCCGCATTTCTTCCCGGGGGTGAAGGTCGAGACCTTCCACGGCTTCGATGCCGGCAAGCCGCGGCACATCTACGTCCGCGGCTTCTTCGACCTGTACTGCACCACCGGCCCGCGTGACACCGCGGCGTTCGGTGCGCTGGCGCGCAAGCTCGGCCACTTCGCGGTCAAGGAAACCGGCTTCCCCAAGATCGACCCGTTCATGCGCGAGATCGGCGCGGAACTGGCGCCGGTGCGGCAGCCGCCGGTGATCCTGTACCACTCCACGTTCTCGCCGTCGTGGAGCGCGGCCGGCATCCTCTACGACGAGGTCGCGCGGCTCTCGCGCAGCGGCGAATGGCGCTGGATCGTCACCTTCCATCCGAAGATGGACCCGGCGATGGTCGCCCGCTACCGCGCGCTGGAGAGCGAGTACCTGCACTTCGCCGACAACGACAACATCCTCGAACTGTTCCCGCAGGTGGACATGATGTGCTCGGACACCTCGTCCGCGCTCAACGAGTTCCTGCTCACCTACAAGCCGGTGGTGACCTTCAAGAACCGCCGTCCGGGGCCGCAGCTGATCGACATCGACGATCCGGCGCAGTTCGAGCCGGCGATCCGTCGCGCGCTGCAGCGGCCGCCGGAGCTGATGGCGGCGATCCGCGAGTTCGCCGATGGCCTGCATCCCTACCGCGACGGCCAGTCCAGCGAGCGTGTGCTGCGCGCGATCGACGACTTCGTCGCCGAGGGCGCGCGCAACCCGCGGCGCAAGCCGCTGAACCTGTGGCGCAAGCTGAAGATCCGCCGCCGCATCGGCTACTGGGGACGCGGCGCGCGTCGCTGACGTGCAGCGCCGCCGCACGCGCTCACCAGCGCAACCGTCGCTGCGCCAGCGCTGCGCCCAGTTGCTCGTACAGCGCCCGCGCCTGCGCGTCCGGCAGTAGCCGCACGCGCAGCGGCGGTTCGCCGTGGCGGGCGCCGGCGGTGTCCAGCCACAGGGTCGCGGTGCCGCAGCAGCGGTCCAGCGGCGACCGGCTCAGGTGCAGCGTCTGCAGCTTGTCCAGTTCGGCCAGCCGCCACCAGCGCCGCCACCAGCCGCCGCGCACCGCCACGTAGCGCGCATCCAGCGCATAGCCCATGCGCTGCGCCTGGCGCCAGGACTTGAACGCCGACCACGGCAGCCACAACAGCAGCAGCGCGGCCCAGGCACCGAGGGTGGGCCACAGCCCCGCGCACAGCAGCGGCACCAGCAGCAGCGCCGGCAGCGACAGGCGCCACCAGTAGCGCGTGGCGATGCCGTGCCAGTGCGCCGGCGGCCAGGCGATCTGCGGCAGCAGCCGCTGCAGCAGCGCATCGCAGGCGGCCGGGGTGGCCAATGGCGCCAGTTCCGTCAGCGCGTGGTCGTGCCCGTGCCCGTGGTGCGACTGGATCACCGCCGTGTCGATGTGCAGGCTGCGCCGCCGCAGCAACCGCTGCAGCACGCTCTCATGCAGGGTCCAGGCCTGGATCCTGCGCCGCGCCACGCTGCTGCGCAGCCGCGTCAGCAGGCCGCGCTCCACGGTCAGCCGGCGCTCGCTCTCGCTCAGCCGGAAGCCGTGGTACTGCACCAGCGCCAGCCCCATCGACAAGGCGCGCATCAGCAGCAATAGCGTCGCCAGCATCATGGCGAAGGTGACCGTGCCGGCCATCCAGCCCAGCTGCAGGTGCGTTGCGTAGCCGAACAGTTGCCGCCCGTAGTGCTCGATCGCGTTGGAGATCATGCGCTCGGGGAACAGGTGGTAGGTGGCGCCGAACGCGGTGAGCAGTACGACCATGCCGCGGTTGGAGATCAGCCCCTGGCGCAGCACCTCGGCGGTGGGCAGCGCCAGCAGCAGTTCGCTGTCCGGCGTCGCAGCGGGTGCAGCGTCGGCATCGGTCGCGGCGATCGTATCGGCGGCGGGCGCGCGGTGGCGGATCTGCTGTTCCAGCGCCAGCGCCTGGTCCAGCCGCAGCACCCGCATCTGCGCCTCGGGCTTGGTGCCGCCGGCCGATTCCAGGCGTACCTCGGCCACGCCGAACAGCCGGTGCAGCAGCGACTGGTGCACCACCACGTTGTGGATGCGCGCGAACGGGATCTCGCGCAGGCTGCGTTCCAGCCAGCCGCTGCGGATGCTCAGGCTGTCGTGGCCGATGCGGTACTGGTAGGTGAGATAGCGCAGCAGCGACACCGCCACCAGCCCGCTGCACACCGCCAGCATCACCAGGTGGTCGGCGTGATCGCGATGGCCGTCGCGGCTGCCGAACACCAGCAGCGCCAGCAAGGGCAGCAGGAAGTGCCTGAGGTGCTGCAGCAGCACGAACAGCCACGACCACGGATGCAGGCGCCGCACCGGCGTGGTGTGTTCGGCGTCGGCCAGGTCGCTCACAGCGCGTCGTCGTCGTGGTCGAGCTGGTGCGCCAGGCGCTCGCGCAGGCGCTCGGCGTCGGCCTGATCCAACCCGGGCACGGCGACCGCGGTATGCCGGGTGCCGGCGGTGTGCACGACCAGGGTGGCCAGGCGCAGGGCGCGTTCCAGCGGGCCGCGGCGCAGGTCCAGGTGTTGCACGCGCGAGATCGGGACGTGCGTCTCGCTCTGCCACAGGCGTCCGCGGAACACGTCCAGGCCCTGGGCATTCAGCCGCCAGCGGATGCGCCGGTGGCGGACGAAGCCGATCCAGGCGCCGCACAGGCTGCCCAGCGCCGCCGCCACGGCGCCCAGGGCCAGCGCATGCAGGCTGTGCAGGCTGAGGCCGACGATGGAGGCGGCGACCACCAAGCTCAGCCCGAGCATGCAGCCGCCGCCGAGCGCGGCCAGCCAGGCGCCGCGCAACGGCACCGGCTGCCAGTCCGCCGGCGGCCAGTCCGCGGGCGCCTGGACGGCGGCGGGAGCGCTGGGCGCGGGTGCGGTGGGGGAGTCGTCCATGGGCGGCGGTGCGATCACGTCGGGGTCTCGGGGCGCGGGCGCGCGGCGTGGCCTGCGATCCTAACGCGGCGATGGCGGGCGTGCGCTGCCCGCGGCGCGGTTTCCGTCCCGATCCGCGCAGGCGGTGTGGGGGCCGACCTGCGCCCGTGGTTCAGCGCGCCGCGCGCAGCAACGCGTCCACGTCCAGCGCGTGGCCGGCGCGGGCGGCCTTGGTGCGCAGGTAGCCTTCGTTCTCGGCGGTGATGGTGCCGGTGACCGGGATGCGCTCGGTCACCTCGATGCCGGCCGCACGCAGGCGTTCGGCCTTGTTCGGGTTGTTGGTGAGCAGGCGCACGCGGCCGATGCCGAGCCCGCGCAGCATCGCCACGGCGCTGCCGTAGCGGCGTTCGTCGGCGCCGAAGCCCAGTTGCGCGTCGGCGTCGATGGTGTCCAGGCCGTCGTGCTGGTAGCCGTAGGCGCGCATCTTGGTGGCGATGCCGGTGCCGCGGCCTTCCTGGTCCAGGTATAGCAGCACGCCGCCGCCCAGCGCCCTGAGCTTGGCCAGGCCGTGCCGCAACTGGTCGCCGCAGTCGCACTTGAGCGAGCCGAACAGGTCGCCGGTGAGGCAGGAGGAATGCACGCGCACCGGCACCGGCGCGCTCAGGTCGGGCTGGCCGATCACGATCGCGACCTGGTCGCGCTGCGCCACGCCGCCGCGGAACACCACGAATTCGCCGGGACCCAGGTCGCGCAGCGGCACCTGGGTGCGGGTGACCAGGGTGTAGCTGTCGGAGGCGGCGAGGGCGCAGCCATGTTCCAGGTCGTCCAGCCGCAGCGACTGGCAGCCCTGGAAGGCGCTGCTGTCGGCGCCCAGGTCCGCGGCGACCATCGCCGGCAGCAGCAGGCCCAGCCGCGCGATCTCGGCGGCGCCGGCATCCAGCGCGTCGCCGGGCTGCCACTGCGCGGGCACCGGTCCGTCGCGCAGGTAGGCCAGCGCCGCCAGCGCGTCGTAGGAGTGCCCGGCCAGGGCGATGCGCGCGCCCTGCGGCGCGTCCAGGCCCAGCATCTGCGCGCGCGGCGGGGTCACGAACAGGTAGTGCCGCTGCGCCGTGGCCTGGGCGAAGCCGAGGTAGGACGGTTCGGTGCTGCTGTCCAGCGCCATCACCGCGCGGGTGCGGCCGTTGCCGTCTTCGAGCAGGACCGGGCGCCCGGCACGCAGCTCCGATGCCGCGCGTTCGCTGCGGATCGCGGCAGGATCGCCGAAGGCGTGCGCGGAAGGGGCGGTGGGGCTGGTCATGCACGACTCCAGATGGGGGATCGGCGGCGCCGCTTCAAGGCTGCCGCATCCGGTCGCGGTGGCCCCGGCGCGGTGCCGGCAGGCGCGTGGCGCCCAGGCGCCATTGTCGCGCGCTTTGCCTGATGCGCCAGCCTGCAGGCGATGGAACGCACTGTGTCCGCTCGCGCGCGCCGCCGATGCAACCAAATCGGCGGCTGCGGCAACGCGCCGGCGTGGGTGAGGTGTGCACGTGCCGCCGGTTGCTTGCTACTGTGCGGCACCGCGTCCGCTCCGGCCCCCGCATGCAGCTCGTCGATTGCACCGAACCGCGCCACGCCATGGCGATCCTGGAGATCTTCAACGACGCCATCGTCCATTCCACCGCCCTGTACGACTACCGGCCGCGCCCGCCGGAGAGCATGGCGGCGTGGTTCGCGACCAAGCGCGCCGGCAACTTCCCGGTGCTGGGCCTGGAGGATGCCGACGGCACCCTGCTCGGCTTCGCCAGCTACGGCACCTTCCGCGCCTGGCCGGCGTTCAAGTACAGCGTCGAGCACTCGGTCTACGTGCACCGCGACCATCGCGGCCGCGGCGTGGGCCGGCGCTTGTTGCAGGCCCTGATCGACACCGCGCAGGCGCGCGGCGTGCACGTGCTGGTCGGCGGCATCGACGCCAGCAATGCCGGCAGCATCGCCCTGCACGAGCAACTGGGCTTCGTGCATGCGGGCACCGTGCGCGAGGCCGGTTTCAAGTTCGGGCGCTGGCTGGACCTGGCGTTCTACCAGCGCATCCTCGCCGGTCCGGCGCAGCCGCACGACGATTAGCGGGCTTCGCCCGGGGCGAGCGTCTCGGTCGCTGCTAGTGCGGATGGCGCTCGGTGGCGTAGGGATTGGGCTCGGCCGGGTCCGGGCGCAGCGTGTAGCGCTTGTAGGTCCACTGGTACTGCGCCGGGTCGCGCCGCGCCACCCGTTCCACGCCTTCGTTGAGCGCGGTGGCCGCGCGCAGTGGGTCCGCATCGGCGATCTCCGGCGGCGCCGGCTGCACGTGCAGGGCGAACTCCAGGTCGTTGCCGACGCGCTCGCACCAGGCGAACAGCACGGTCGCGCCGGTGCGCTCGGCCAGGCGGTTGACCAGGGTCATGGTCAGCGCCGGCACGCCGAAGAACGGCGCGAACACGCCGTCGCCGGCCTTGGGCTGCTGGTCGGGCAGGATGCCGACCGCGCCGCCGTCCTTGAGCGTCTTGAACAGCTGCCGCACCGCCGGGCCCTCGGCGCGCACCTGGCGCACCCGTTCGCCGCTGCGCACCAACTGCAGGAAGGCGTCGCCCACCGCCGACTCCGGCGCGCGGTAGACGATGGCGATGTCGCCGCGCGAGGCCAGCCACTGGTTGAGCAGCTCCCAGTTGCCGAAATGCGGCGCGGCCACGATCACCCCGCGGCCGGCGGCCAGCGCCGCGTCGTACAGGTCCTGGCCGTGGCGCAGGCGCAGCCGCGCCAGGTTCTGTTCCGGCGGCCGGGTCCACAGCGCCAGGGTCTCGAACGCCTGCCGCGCGGTGGAGCGCAGCACGTCGCGCTGCAGGGCCACGCGCTCGCTGGGCAGCAGCTCCGGATAGGCCAGCTCCAGGTTGCGCCGGACCACCCGGCTCTCGCGCGCATCCAGGCGCAGCCACAGCCCGGCCAGGCCGTCGGCCAGGCGGCGCAGCCACGGCCACGGCAGGCGCGCCACGGCGGCGGCGCAGCGGTACAGCAGGGAAGCGAGCGTGGCGGGTTTCATCGGCCCAGTTTATCCGCTCGGCGCATCTGGCCTGCCCGACCGGCATCGCGGATCGCGTCGGCGGCACGCGATCCGGCTTCCCCAATCCCGGCGGTTCGGCGATGATCCTGCGTGATCGCAGCCGTTCGCCAAGCGCGCGGGCGATGCCGAATCCCCAATCCCCAATCCCAGCCCTATGCTCTCGCTGATCCAACGCGTCACCCAGGCCTCGGTCAGCGTCGATGGCGAGGTCGTGGGCCAGATCGGGCCCGGCCTGCTGGCGCTGGTGGCGGTGGAGCCGGGCGACGACGAGGCCAGGATCCAGCGCATGGCCGAGCGCCTGCTCGGCTACCGGGTGTTCTCCGACGACAGCGGCCGCATGAACCGCTCGCTGCGCGACACCGGCGGCGGCCTGCTGCTGGTCAGCCAGTTCACCCTGGCCGCCGACACGCGCTCGGGGATGCGGCCCAGTTTCACTACCGCGGCGCCGCCGGCCGAGGCTGAACGCGGCTTCAACCGATTGCTGGAGGTGTGCCGCGCGCAGCACCCGCCAGGGGTGGAAAGCGGCCGCTTCGGTGCCCATATGGTCGTCAGCCTGGTCAACGACGGCCCGGTCACTTTCCTGCTCCGGCCGTAGACGCCGGCGCGTTCCTGGCGGAGCCATTCAGGCTCCTCGTCCGGCAAGCGGCGGTCCGGGCTGTTATAATGCTAGGTTCACTCATTCACCTACCTGCCGGTGGCGCGAGCACTCATGGCCAACGAACGTCCTGCCCAGCAATCCGACATCAAGCAACTGATCAGCAAGGGCCTGGAACAGGGCTATCTGACCTACGCGGAAGTCAACGACCATCTTCCCGACGATCTGGTCGACCCCGAACAGATCGAAGACATCATCGGCATGATCAACGGCATGGGCATCGATGTCCATGAAGTTGCGCCCGATGCCGAAACCCTGTTGCTCAACGACGGCAACACCGGCAACCGCGAAGTCGACGACACCGCGGCCGAAGAAGCCGCCGCTGCGCTGACCGCGCTCGACACCGAAGGCGGCCGTACCACCGACCCGGTGCGCATGTACATGCGCGAGATGGGCACAGTAGAACTGCTGACCCGTGAAGGCGAGATCGCCATCGCCAAGCGCATCGAGGAAGGCCTCGGCCAGGTGCAGGCCGCGCTGGGCGCGTTCCCGCTGGCGGTGGAGACCCTGCTCGAGGACTACGAACAGCACAAGGAAGGCAAGAAGCGCCTGGCCGAGATCGTGGTCGGCTTCAACGACCTGATCGAGGAAGAGCCGGCGCCGCCGGTCGCGGTGTCCGACGACGACAGCGCCACCGATGCCGATGCCGACGAGGATGACGACGACGACGTCGACACCGCCGAAGAGGATGCCGGCCCGACCGGTCCGGATCCGGCCGAGGTCGCGCGGCGCATGGAAGTGCTGGCCACCGAGTACGCCAAGTTCAAGAAGGCGCACGCCAAGAACGGCGCCGAGCACAAGCTGGTCACCAAGCTGCGCAACGACATCGCCGAGGTGTTCGTCACCCTGAAGCTGCCGCTGCCGCTGACCGACGTGCTGGTGCGCAAGCTGCGCGACACCATGGCCCAGGTCAAGGACCACGAGCGCCGCGTGCTGCACCTGGCCACCCACGTAGCACGCATGCCGCGCAAGGACTTCATCCGTTCCTGGGAAGGCAACCAGACCAACGTGGCCTGGGTCGACGACGCGCTCAAGCGCAAGCAGAAGTGGTCGTCGGCGCTGCGCGACGTCAAGGACCAGATCATCGCCGAGCAGGAAGCCACCGTGGCGGTCGAGCAGGCCACCTACCTGAGCCTGGCCGAGCTGAAGGAAATCAGCCGCGCCATGGCCTATGGCGAAGCCAAGGCGCGCAAGGCCAAGAAGGAAATGGTCGAGGCCAACCTGCGCCTGGTGATCTCCATCGCCAAGAAGTACACCAACCGCGGCCTGCAGTTCCTCGACCTGATCCAGGAAGGCAACATCGGCCTGATGAAGGCGGTGGACAAGTTCGAGTACCGCCGCGGCTACAAGTTCTCGACCTACGCCACCTGGTGGATCCGCCAGGCGATCACCCGCTCGATCGCCGACCAGGCGCGCACCATCCGCATCCCGGTGCACATGATCGAGACGATCAACAAGTTGAACCGCATTTCCCGGCAGATGCTCCAGCAGTACGGCCGCGAGGCCACCCCGGAGGAGCTGGCCAAGGAAATGGACATGCCCGAGGACAAGATCCGCAAGGTGATGAAGATCGCCAAGGAGCCGATCTCGATGGAAACCCCGATCGGCGACGACGAGGATTCGCATCTGGGCGACTTCATCGAGGACACCAACGTGGAGTCCCCGATCGAGAACACCACCAACATCAATCTGTCCGAGACCGTGCGCGACGTGCTGGCCGGGTTGACCCCGCGCGAAGCCAAGGTGCTGCGCATGCGCTTCGGCATCGACATGAACACCGACCACACCCTCGAGGAAGTCGGCAAGCAGTTCGACGTGACCCGCGAGCGCATCCGCCAGATAGAGGCCAAGGCGCTGCGCAAGCTGCGTCACCCGAGCCGCTCCGAGCAACTGCGCAGCTTCCTCGATATCGATTGATCGAGCGCGGTTCGCGGTAACGAAAAAGCCCCGCCAGTGCGGGGCTTTTTTGTGGGCGCAGGAGCGAGCCGCTACCTTGCGTGTGGATGTTGCCCATGTGACGCGCCGCTGCCCGGCCGTTGTAGGAGCGGCTTCAGCCGCGACTGGGCGTTCCCGGTAACGCCTCGTCGCGGCTGAAGCCGCTTGTGTCAAATGAGAGTCTATCGTTGCAGGTGAGAGCGGAGTGCGGCAGGCCGTTTAGCCGCAGTGCCAAGCGAGCACGAGTAGGAGTCAGCGCCGCCGCACTCCGGTTCTCCTGCCTGACAAGCCCGAACAGTTGCCCGAGTGACGAGCTCGAACTCCACAAGCATGGGCATCGGCAGGAGCGCTCTCGTCCCTGAGTCTACTGTGGAGAACGTCTATGCGGCGCTATGTCGGGATCGATGTATCCAAGGCCGAACTGGTCATTCATGTCCTGCCGGACGAGCAGGCCTGGACCCAGCCCAATACGCCACAGGGGCAGTGTGCGCTGGCCCAACGTCTGGCTGGGCTGGGCTGCGAGCGGATCGTGCTGGAAGCCAGCGGTGGCTACGAACGTGCCGTGCTGCAGGTGCTCCGAAAGGCAGGCCTGCCGGCGGTGCGGATGGCCGCCGATCGTCCGCGCAAGCTAGCCCAGGCCTTGAGCCTGCATGCCAAGACCGATGCCCTGGACGCGCGCCTGCTGGCCATGGCTGCCCAGCGCATCCCGACCACGCCCACGCCCGTGGTGCCCGAGCACCAGCAGTCTCTTCGCGAACTGCTGGACCTGCGCGCCACCGTGGTCGGTCAGCGCGATGCCCATCGGCGGCGCCTGGAGCACATCACCAGCGCCAAGGTGCAACGCCACTGCCGAGAGGTAATCGCTCTGCTGAACCAGCAGATCCAGACGTTGACGCAGGAGATCGAGCAGCAGGGCAGGACCTGCTCGAGCCTCCCCAAGGTGCCAGGGCTCGGCACGATCCTGCGCGCGGTCCTGGCCGCGCGGCTGCCGGAACTGGGCACGCTGCCGCCGCGCAAGATCGCCGCCTTGGTCGGACTGGCCCCGTTCAATCACGACAGTGGTTGCTGGAAAGGCCAGCGCCGCATCAAAGGCGGACGTGCCGACGTGCGAGGCGTGCTGTACATGGCCACCTGGGCCAGCATCCGCGCCAAATCCCCCTTGGCCAACACCTACGCGCGCCTGCGCGCAGCGGGCAAGCCGGCCAAGGTCGCCATCGTCGCCTGCATGCACAAGTTCCTGCGCTGGCTCAATGCCATCGCGCGCGATCAGGCCCAATACGCTCCTCCTGTCATCGCGGCTGCTTGACAGTTGACTCCTACGACCGACAACACATAAGGGCGCCGGATCGCCGGCGCCCATGCTTGCCGCGTTGGTGTTACGCGAACGCTTTGCTGCCGCGCATCACCGCCAGCACGTCATGGCAGGCGCCCATGGTGTGGTAGTCGGTCTTGCCGGCCGGGCTCTTCTCGTCGCTGTAGCTGCGGTTGTCGCGGCTGAGGATGCGGAACCAGGCGCCGTAGCGGTGGTCGACCAGGTGCTCCCAGGAGTAGGCCCACAGCTTGTCGTAGGCGGCGCGATACGTGGCATCGCCGGTGGCGGCCAGCAGCCGGGAGGCGGCGGCGATGGCTTCGGCCTGCACCCAGAAGTACTTGTCGTCGTCGCAGAAGTAGGTCGGCGCCGCGGCCACGTCGGGCACGCCGACCACCGGTGCCTCTTCGGTGCCGGAAGCGAAGCCGTAGACGATGCCGCCATGCTGCGCGTCCCAGCCGTGCGCCAGCGCGGTATCGAACAGGTGCCGCGCAGTCGGCAGCAGCCAGCCCGGTGCGGTGCCGGTGCCCGCCTGCAGGTGCCCGTGCAACAACACCAGCAGCTTGGACCACTCGACCTGGTGGCCGGGCTGGAAGCCCCACGGCCGGAACAGGTGCTTGGGGTTGTCGCGGTTGTAGTCCCAGTCCACCTGCCAGTCGGCGTCGTAGTGCTCCCACACCAGGCCGCCGGCCAGCGCCGCCTGGCGGCGGGTGATGTGGTCGGCCAGCAGCAGCGCGCGCTGCAGGTAGCGCGGCTCGGCGCTGGCCTCGTAGGCGGCGATCAGCGCTTCGCACAGGTGCATGTTGGCGTTCTGGCCGCGGTAGCTGGAGAACGTCCACTCCGGGGTGGCCTCGTCGCGGTACAGGCCGGCGGCGGCGTCCCAGTAGCGGGTTTCCAGCAGCTGCCAGGTCTCGTCCATCCACGCATCGGTGTCCAGGCCGGCCTTCTTCGCGGTGGCGTAGGCCAGCAGCACGAAGGCGGCGCCGTAGGCGTGCTGGGTGCGGTCCTCGGCCACGCCGTCGCGCAGGGTCCACACGTAGCCGCCGCTGGCGGCATCGCGGTGCACCTCGCGCAGGTAGTGCAGGCCGTGGCGCGCGGCGTCCAGGTACTCGGCGGCCAGCGCCGAGTCGGCGAACTCGATCGCCGCCATCGCGTAGTTGAAGACGAAGCGGGTACTGCTGACCAGGTGGCGATGGCCGGCGTCGTACACGCTGCCGTCGTCGCGGAAGTAGTGGAAGAAGCCGCCCGCCGGATTGATCGCGCGCGGGTGGTAGAAGGCCATGGTGTCGGCGATGTGCGCGCGCAGGACGGCGGCGTCGGCGAAGTCGGGCAGGGGCGTGGCGGGCAGGTTCATGCGGTTGGCTGGCGAGCTGGGTGAGGGAGGGGAAGGCGTTGGTGCGCGGCGACGCGTGTGCGCCGCCGCCGTGCCGGGAACGGATCAGCGGATCAGTGCATCACGCGCGCGGTCGGCGCGGTGGTGGGTGCGGCCGCCGCCAGCTCCGGCGACAGGCGCGAACCGCGCAGGCCGTACCAGACGATGTAGGCGTAGCACAGCAGCGGGATCACGAAGGCGTGCTGGATGCCGATGGCGTCGGCCAGCGCACCCTGCGCCAGCGGCACCAGGGCGCCACCGACGATGCCCATGATCAGCAGGCTGGAGGCCTTGCTGGTGAGCACGCCCAGGCGTTCGATGGCCACGGTGAAGATGGTGGGGAACATGACCGAATTGAACAGGCCGATCGCGATCACGCTCCACATCGCCACGTGGCCGGTGCTGAGCATGGTGGCGATCAGCAGCAGCGAGGCGATGCCGGCGAAGGTCGCCAGCAGCTTGCGTGCCGGGACGAACTGCAGCAGCGCCGCGCCGGCGAAGCGGCCGACCATCGCGCCGCCCCAGTAGAACGGCAGATAGTGGCTGGCAGCGGCTTCGGTCAGGCCACCGGTGGTGGGGCCGGAGATGTAGTTGATCAGGAAGCTGCCGATCGACACTTCCGCGCCCACGTACATGAAGATCGCCACCACGCCCCACAGCAGGTGCGGGTGGCGCAGCGCGTCGGCGAAGCGGTGATGCGATTCGGTGCTGGCGTCGTTGTCCTCGCGCAGCGACGGCACCCGCATCACCAGCACGAACACCGCCAGCAACAGCAGGCCGCCGGCCAGCATCAGGTAAGGGATTTCCACCGAGCGCGCCTGCTCGATGCGGTAGGCGGACAGCTGCGCGGGATTCATCGCCGCCAGCTGGTCGGCGCCGAGCACCGCGCCGGCCAGGATCAACGGGCCGATCAGCCACGGGAACACGGTGGTGCCCAGCGAGTTCAGCGCCTGCGCGAAGTTGAGCCGGCTCGGCGCTTTCTCCGGGGCGCCGATCAGGCTGATGTACGGGTTGGCCGCCACCTGCAGCAGGGTGATGCCGCTGGCCAGCACGAACAGCGCGGTCAGGAACAGCGGGTAGGAGGGCAGGCGCGCGGCCGGATAGAACATCGCCGCGCCGATCGCCGCCACCACCAGGCCGATGACGATGCTGGCCTTGTAGCCGACCCGCGACACCACCGCACCGGCCGGCACCGACATCAGGAAGTAGGCGCCGAAGAAGGTGAACTGGATCAGCATCGACTGCGCGTAGTTCATCTGGAACACGGCTTTCAGATGCGGGATCAACACGTCGTTGAGGCTGGTCAGGCCGCCCCAGGTGAAGAAGATCATGCTGACCACCGCGATGGCGGCGGTGTTGGACAGCGGGCGACGGCTCATGCAGCGACTCCGGGAACGGGCGAGAGGGCGACCCGGCTGCTGGCGCGCAGGCACAGCCGGGCGGGGGCGATGGTAAGCGCAGGCAGGGCCTGGCGGTGGCGCAGCGCGTCCAGCACCAGGCGCGCGGCCTGCATGCCGCGCTCGCGCGGGGCGACGGCGACGGTGGACAGCGGCGGGGTGGCGACGGCGGCTTCGGGGATGTCGTCGAAGCCGATCAGTGCGTAGTCGCGGCCGGCCACGCGGCCGCGTTCGGCCAGGCCGCTGGCCAGGCCCAGCGCGACCACGTCGTTGTAGCAGACCAGCGCGGTCGGCAGCGGGTCGCGCGCGCACAGCGCGCCGGCCTGGCGCGCGGCTTCCAGCCGGGTCGGCGCGCATTCGATCAGCCACGCCGGGTCGACCGCGATGCCGGCGGCGGCCAGCGCCTCGCGGTAGCCGGCGCGGCGCTCGGCGCAGGAACTGGACTGGCGATGGCCGCCGAAGAAGGCGATGGCGCGGTGGCCCTGCGCCAGCAGATGTTCGGTGGCCAGGCGCGCGCCGCGGCGGTTGTCCAGTGCCAGCAGCGGCCAGTCGCCGTCCAGCGCGCGGTTGAACAGCAGCACCGGCAGGCGCGGCCCCAGCAGCTGGCGCAGCCGCGCCGCGTCGGTGTTCTCGGTGGGCGAGAGGATCATCGCCGCCGGGTGATGCTCGATCAGCGAGGCCAGCACGGTCTGCTGGCGCTCCGGCGATTCGCCGGTGCTGCCCATCAGCATCACGTAGCCGGCCTCGGCCAGCGCCGCGTCCACGCCGCCGGCGAACTCGGCGAAGAACGGGTTGGCCAGGTCGTTGACCACCAGCGCCACCGCGTTGGACGCGCGGCCGCGCAGGCTGGCCGCGCCGCGGTGGTAGACGTAACCCTGGCGGGCGATCTCCGCCGCCACCCGCGCGCGCGTGTCCGCGTGCACCAGCGGGCTGTTGCGCAGCACCAGCGACACGGTCGCCCGCGACACGCCGCAGGCGGCGGCGATGTCGGACACGGTGACGCGTTTGTCGGCGGGAGACGGCGCCACGGCGGATTAGACCGGTTCAAAAGGTCGCTCATCCTGCGCTGTCGTGATTCGATCCGCATTTTGCAGTGCAGCAAGGCATCGCAGCGGGTTTGTGCTATCGGTTTGGATCGATTCGATACCGGGGAGCCTGCCATGCGCAGCTCGAGGATGCTGGGCGGTGCCGCCGCACTGCTGCTGGCCGCGCTGTGGCCGATCGCGCCCGCCGTCGCTGCACCTGACGCCACGGTGGGCGAGCGTGCGGTGGCGGCGGTGGATCCCTTCATCGGCACCGGTGGCGAGGGCCACACCTATCCCGGCACCACGGTGCCGTTCGGCATGGTGCAGCTGAGCCCGGACACGCGCATCCAGCCGCGCAAGGATGCCTACGGCTGGGCGGCCGGCTACCGCTACGACGACCGCAGCCTGGTCGGCTTCTCGCATACGCACTTCTCCGGCACCGGCCACTCCGACCTGGGCGACGTGCTGCTGATGCCGATCAGCGGCGCGGTGCGGTTGGAACGCGGCGACCCGGACACGCCCGGCAGCGGCTACAGCGCGCGCTTCCGCCACGACGACGAGCGCGCCGAACCGGGCTACTACGCGGTAACCCTGGACGACTATAAGGTGCGCGCCGAACTCACCGCCAGCGCCCGCGTCGGCGTGCACCGCTACACCTACCCGGCCGGGCAGCCGGCGCACGTGCTGCTGGACCTGCGCACCAGCCTGTACGACTACCCGGGCAAGATCAGCTGGTCGCGGCTGCGCCTGCGCGCCGACGGCACCGTCACCGGCTTCCGCGAGACCCGCGGCTGGGCGCCGGGGCGGCAGCTGTACTTCGCCCTGCGCTTCTCGCAGCCGCTGCGCGGCCATGCCTTCCACAACACCGAGCAGGACATCCCCTACAAGGGCTTCCCGCCGCCGGGCGACAACGACCCCACCCAGCGCGCGCAGATCGAAGGCCGGCAACTGGTGGGCAGCTTCGACTTCGGCGACGCCCTGCGCGGGCCGCTGCTGGTCAAGGTGGCGATCTCGCCGGTCAGCGAGGACAGCGCCATCGCCAATCTCGACGCCGAAGTGCCGGGCTGGGACTTCGACGGCGTGCGCCGCGCGGCACGCGCGCAATGGGCGCAGGCGCTGGGCGCGGTGGAGGTGGATGCGCCGCCCGCGCAGCGCACCCAGTTCTACACCGCGCTGTACCACAGCCTGCTCGGCCCGACCCTGTTCATGGACAGCGACGGCCGCTACCGCGGGCCGGACAACGCCGTGCACCAGGCGCAGGGCTACACCCACTATTCGACGTTCTCGCTGTGGGACACCTACCGCGCGCTGCACCCGCTGCTGACCATCGTGCAGCCGCCGCAGCGCACCAACGACATCGTCAACTCGCTGCTCGCGCACCAGCGCGAAAGCCCCTACGGCGTGCTGCCGGTGTGGGCGTTCCATGGCCTGGAGACGTGGTGCATGATCGGCTACCACGCGGTGCCGGTGATCGCCGACGCGTACATGAAGGGCATCCGCGGCTACGACACCGATGCCGCGCTCAAGGCCATGGTGGCCAGCGCCGACTACGGCCCCTACGACGGCATCGCCCAGTACCGCGAACTCGGCTACGTGCCGATCGACGAGGAAGGCGAGGCCGCCTCCAAAACCCTGGAGTACGCCTTCGACGACTGGACCATCGCGCAGATGGCGCAGGACATGGGCCGCACCGAGGTCGCCGCCACTTTCTCCAAGCGCGCCGGCAACTGGCGCAACGCCTTCGACCCGGACACCGGCTTCATGCGCGCGCGCAAGCGCGACGGCAGCTTCCGCACCCCGTTCGATCCGGATGCCAGCGGTTACGGTACCGACTACACCGAAGGCAACGCCTGGCAGTACTCCTGGTACGTGCCGCAGGACGTGGCCGGTCTGGCCAGTGCGCATGGCGGCGACGACAAACTGCTGGCGCGGCTGGACCAGGTGTTCGACGCCAAGGTCGATCCCAAGGTGTTCGCGCACATGGAGGACATCACCGGCCTGATCGGCTGGTACGCGCACGGCAACGAGCCCAGCCATCACGTCGCCTATCTGTATGCCTACGCGGGGCAGCCGTGGCGTACCCAGGCGCGGCTGCAGCAGATCATGCGCAGCCAGTACGCGGCGCGCCCGGACGGCCTGGCGGGCAACGACGACATGGGACAGATGTCGGCCTGGTACGTGTTCACCGCACTGGGCTTCTACCCGGTGGCGCCCGCCAGCAACCAGTACATCCTCGGCCGCCCGTTCCTGCCGCGCGCCACCCTGGCGCTGCCCAACGGCAAGCGCTTCACGGTGATCGCCGACGGCCTGGACGACGCGCATCCCTATGTCGGCAGCGTCACCCTCAACGGGCGCCCGTTGAACCGCGCGTTCCTGCGCCACGAGGAACTCATGGCCGGCGGCGAACTGCGCTTCACCCTGCAGGCCACGCCCAACACCTCCTGGGCGGCGGCGGGTGCCGAGCGCGCCTATTCGATGAGCGAGTGAAGGCGCTACACCTATTCTGGGAGATGTCCTGTAGGGGCGGCTTCAGCCGCGACGGGCATTCCCGGTCAAGCCCTGTCGCGGCTGAAGCCGCTCCTACAGGGGCGTGCGGCGAGTCCCGCAGAGTGCATTGTGAGAGGGGACTCAGGCCTGACTGGCTGTAGCAATCGTTCATTGGATGGCTTCACTCGTCGCGACTGAAGTCGCTCCCACAGGTGCTTACGGCGCGCCTGCCGGGTGCACTGTGGGAGGGACTTAAGTCCCGACGCATTGCGCCAGCGGAAAGCACATCACTTCGCGCGTCGCGGCGGCATGACAGGTAGCTCCCAAGGGCCAGCGGCGTCCGGCTGGAGTGTGGCAGTAAGTTCGGAGATGCGTGGAAGCCGCGCCGGCGTGAGTCTGCGCCTGGATGACGGCCGAGGCCTCTGCGCCGCACTGCGGCCTCGTGCGCGACGCAAGCGCGAGCGTCAGCACCGCGTGAATTCGGCGTGATCCGCATTGCGTATGGCGCCGCGCAGCGTGCGCCGCCACACCTTGTCACAGCGCGTCGCGTCACATGCACGCGCATTTAATGTCATCCACACATTCCATTTGCGGCGTTCGTGGTCTTGTGGCGCGGCTGCATCGCATCGCGCGGACCGGGTGCGCCGGCACCGTTGCGATCTTTGGAAGCGCGACCGCGTGCAGGCGCATCCCGTTCCGACGCCGTTGCCATGCGACGGCGCAGTCCGCGCTGCCGGCAACGGCGCGCAGAGGCGACGTGTCCTTCTCATTCGTCGAACGGGATCTTCCGAATGCATGTCTGCCTGCTGTCTCTCTCTCCCCCTCACGATGCGGCCGCGCTGGACGCGGCCATGGCGGCGGCGCAGGCGCAGGGCTGCGATCACATCGTCCTGCCCAGTCCGTTCGCGCAGGACGCGGACGGACGCCTGCACGATCCGGCAGCCGACGATCCCGCCGGTCACGCGCAGTTGCGCAAGTGGATCCAGCGGGCCGAACAGCACGGCCTGCGCGTGGTGTTGGATCTGCGCATCGACGAGATCGGCGGCGGCAGCCGTCTGCTGCAGGAACATCCGCATTGGTTCCGCGCGCGCAGCTCGGCGTTGCCGGACCCGCGCGCCGAACGTGCCGCGCCGGACATCGCCCAGGGCCGTTTCTCCTCCGCCGAGGAAGGCGCGGGATTGGCGCAGTGGTGGAGCGCGCGGCTGCTCGACTGGGTGCATGGCGGCGTGGCCGGGTTCCGCGTGTTGCAGCCGCAGCGCGTGCCGGCGTCGCTGTGGCGCACGCTGATCGACGGGGTCCATGCGCAGGCGCCGCACGCGCGGTTCCTGGCGTGGACGCCCGGGCTGGGGCTGGACGCCTTGCGCAGCCTGGCCGGCGCCGGCTTCGATGCCGCGTTCTCCTCGCTGGCCTGGTGGGACGGCCGTGGCGACTGGTTCTTCGACGAAGACAGCGCGCTGCGTGCGCTGGCGGGCCGCGTGATCGCCACCGTCGACGCCGACGCACCTTCCGCCTCTCCGCTGCCCTTGCCGCGTGCGCAGCGGCAGCGCCTGGCCGCCGCATTCGGCGGTGCGTGGGCGATCGCCGCGCAAGACGCGCCGTCGGAACAGGAGCAGTCCGAGACCCATCACGTATCCTCTGAGAGCGACGCGTCCACGCCGGCCGCGTCGTTGCCCGATGCCACCACGTCGCTGCGCTTGCGCCCGCTGCTGCGCGACGGCGCGCTGACCGCGGTGGCGGTGGAGCCGCTGGACGGCACGCCGTGGCTGGTGCTGCTCAATAGCGATCGCGACCACCTGCTGCCGGTGCCGGGTCCGGCGCTGCTGCGCCTGCTCGGCGACAGCGAGGGCCTGCTCAGCGACCATGGCGATCCGATCCAGGGCGAGCAGGGCGGCACCCTGGAAGCGGGCGAGGTGCGCATCTATCGCAGCCTGCCGGCGCGCCCGGTGCTGACCGCGGCGCGCGCACGCACCCCGGCCGAGGTCGCCGCCGGCGAGGCGCGAGTGTGCATCGAGTCGGTGACGCCGTCGGTGGACGACGGGCGCTTCCCGGTCAAGCGCACGGTCGGCGACCGCGTCTGCGTCGAAGCCGATGCGTTCTGCGATGGCCACGACCGCATCGCCGTCGCCCTGCTGTGGCGTGCCGCCGATGCGCGGACCTGGTCCAGCACACCGATGCGCGCGCTCGGCAACGACCGCTGGCGCGGCGAGTTCCCCTTGCAGCGCCTGGGCCGCTACGAATTCCGCATCGAAGCCTGGCGCGATGTCTACGCCACCACCCACGCCGACCTGGAAAAGAAGCGTGCCGCCGGCACCCTGCTGCCGGTGGACGTGCAGGAAGCGCTGGCCCAGGTCGAGGCCGCACGCGGCCGCAGCCGTGGTGCACTGGCGACGCGGCTGAAAGCCATCGCCACCCGCATCGCCCGCGCCGGCGACCTCGCCGAGAAGGCACAACTGCTGCTCGAACCCGACACCGCCGAGGCGATGGCGCGTGCGGACGCCAAGCCGTTCCGCACCGAGTACCCGATGACGTTCCGGGTCGAGGCCGAACGCCGCGCCGCGCACTTCGCCAGTTGGTACGAGCTGTTCCCGCGCTCGCAGAGCGGCGACCCGCAGCGCCACGGCACCTTCGACGACGTGATCGCGCGGCTGCCGCACATCCAGGCGATGGGCTTCGATGTGCTGTACATGCCGCCGATCCATCCCATCGGCGAGAAGAACCGCAAGGGCCGCAACAACGCGGTGACCGCCGAGCCGGGCGAACCCGGCAGCCCGTATGCGATCGGCTCGGCCGAGGGCGGGCATACCGAGGTGCACCCGGAGCTGGGCGGGCTTGAAGGCTTCCGCCGCCTGCGCGCCGCCGCGGCCGCGCACGGCCTGGAACTGGCGCTGGACTTCGCCATCCAGTGCGCGCCGGACCATCCCTGGCTGCGCGACCACCCGGACTGGTTCACCTGGCGCGCCGACGGCTCCATCCCGTACGCGGAGAACCCGCCGAAGAAGTACCAGGACATCGTCAACGTCGACTTCTACGCTAGCGGCGCGGTGCCGGCGCTGTGGAATGCGCTGCGCGATGCGGTGCTGTTCTGGGTCAACGAGGGCGTCACCCTGTTCCGCGTAGACAACCCGCATACCAAGCCGTTCCCGTTCTGGGAATGGCTGATCGCCGAAGTGCGCGGGCGCCACCCTGAAGTGGTGTTCCTGTCGGAGGCCTTTACCCGGCCCAAGCCAATGTACCGGCTGGCCAAGGTCGGCTTCTCGCAGTCCTACACCTATTTCACCTGGCGCCAGCACAAGGCCGAGCTGCAGGCCTACATCGAAGAACTCAACAGCGGCGTGCCCAGCGAGTGCTTCCGCCCGCACTTCTTTGTCAACACGCCGGACATCAATCCGCTGTTCCTTCAGCACAGCGGGCGCAGCGGGCACCTGATCCGCGCCGCGCTGGCGACCACGTTGTCCGGGCTATGGGGCATGTACCAGGGCTTCGAGCTGTGCGAAGCCACGCCGCTGCCGGGTAAGGAGGAATATCTCGACTCGGAGAAGTACCAGTTGCGCGTGTGGCCGGAGCGCGCTCCGGGCGACATCGTCGACGAGATCACCCGTCTCAACCTGCTGCGCCGCCAGCATCCGGAGCTGCAGTCGCACCTGGGCACGCGCTTCTACGTCGCCCACAACGAGCAGGTGCTGTACTTCGGCAAGTTCCTCGATGCCGCGCACTTGGCGCGCGGTCGCAGCCTGGTGCTGGTGGCGGTGAGCCTGGATCCGCATGCGGCGCAGAACGCGCAGATCGAGGTGCCGCTGTGGGAACTGGGCCTGCCCGACCACGCCAGCGTCGCCGTGCGCGACCTGTGGGACGGCCACGACTTCGCCTGGCACGGCAAGACCCAACACATCCGCCTCGATCCGTCGCGGCCGTTCTCCCTGTGGCGCATCCGCGCCGGAGTCACCGCATGAATGTCGCCGCGCCGTCGTCCCCCCAACTTGAGCCGCGCGCACCGGCCGGCGATGCGCGCTGGTACAAGGACGCGATCATCTACCAGGTGCACGTCAAGTCGTTCTTCGACTCCAACGACGACGGCATCGGCGATTTCCCCGGGCTGATCTCCAAGCTCGACTACATCGCCGACCTGGGCGTGGATACGATCTGGCTGCTGCCTTTCTATCCCAGCCCGCGTCGCGACGACGGCTACGACATCGCCGAGTACATGGCGGTGCATCCGGACTACGGTAGCATCGCCGACTTCCAGCGCTTCGTGGAGCAGGCGCACGCGCGCGGCATCCGCATCGTCACCGAACTGGTGATCAACCACACCTCCGACCAGCACCCCTGGTTCCAGCGTGCGCGCATGGCCCCGGCCGGCTCGCCGGAGCGCGCGTTCTATGTGTGGTCGGACAGCGACCAGGACTACGCCGGCACCCGCATCATCTTCTGCGACACCGAGAAGTCCAACTGGACCTGGGACCCGGAGGCCGGCCAGTACTTCTGGCACCGCTTCTACTCGCACCAGCCGGACCTGAACTTCGACAACCCGGCGGTGCTGGAAGCGGTGCTGGAGGTGATGCGCTTCTGGCTGGACCTGGGCGTGGACGGGTTGCGCCTGGACGCGGTGCCGTACCTGATCGAGCGCGACGGCACCTCCAACGAGAACCTGCCCGAGACCCACGCCATCCTGCGCCGCATCCGCGCCACGCTCGATGCCGAGTATCCCGACCGCATGCTGCTGGCCGAGGCCAATATGTGGCCGGAAGACACACAGCAGTACTTCGGCGAGAACGCCGACGAATGCCACATGGCGTTCCACTTCCCGCTGATGCCGCGCATGTACATGGCAATCGCGCGCGAAGATCGCTTCCCGATCACCGACATCATGCGCCAGACCCCGGAGATCCCGGAGAGCTGCCAGTGGGCGATCTTCCTGCGCAACCACGACGAGCTGACCCTGGAAATGGTCACCGACTCCGAGCGCGACTACTTGTGGCAGACCTACGCCGCCGACCGCCGCGCGCGCATCAACCTCGGCATCCGTCGGCGCCTGGCGCCGCTGCTGGAGCGCGACCGCCGCCGCATCGAACTGATGACCTCGCTACTGTTGACGATGCCCGGCACGCCGGTGCTGTACTACGGCGACGAGATCGGCATGGGCGACAACATCCACCTCGGCGACCGCGACGGCGTGCGCACGCCGATGCAGTGGTCGATCGACCGCAACGGTGGTTTCTCGCGCGCCGACCCCGCCGCGCTGGTGCTGCCGCCGATCATGGACCCGCTGTACGGCTTCCAGGCGGTCAACGTGGAAGCGCAGCAGCGCGACCAGTACTCGCTGCTGACCTGGACCCGCCGCGTGCTGTCGGTACGCAAGCGCTACCGCGCGTTCGGCCGCGGCACGCTGCGCTTCCTGTACCCCGGCAACCGCCGCCTGCTCGCCTACCTGCGCTGCCACGAGGACGAGACCGTGCTGTGCGTGGCCAACCTCTCGCACACGCTGCAGGCGGTGGAGCTGGACCTGTCCGAGTTCGAGGGCCGGGTGCCGGTGGACATCCTAGGCGGCGGCAGCTTCCCGCCGATCGGGCGCCTGACCTATCTGCTCACCGTGCCGGCGTTCGGCTTCTACGCTTTCCAACTGGTCGGCAACGCCACCCTGCCGGACTGGCACGTGCCGGCACCGGTGCCGCTGCCGGATTACCAGACCCTGGTGCTGCGCGGCGGCACCGACAGCGCCGGCCTGCAACCGCATCTGCCGACGCTGGAGCGCGACATCCTGCCGGCGTGGCTGTCCACGCGGCGCTGGTTCGCGGCCAAGGACCGCGCGCTGCGCAGCGTGCACATCGCCCGGCGCACGCCGCTGTCCGGCGGCGACGGTCTCACCCTGCTGGAAATCGAGGCGGAACTGGACGACGGTGCGCACGAGCGCTACATCCTGCCGCTGGGCATCGTCTGGGAGCGCGAGCAGCCGAGCGTGCTGGCCGAGCAACTGGCGCTGGCACGGGTGCGCCATGGCCGCGAGGTCGGCTACCTGACCGACGCCTTCGCGCTGAAGCCCTTCACCCTGAGCATGCTCGCCGCGTTGCGCGACAATGCGGAGCTGCGCGTGGATGGCGAGGCCGGCAATGAAGCCGGCACCGAGCGCATCCGCTTCTGTCCGACGCCCGCATTGCAGCGCGTGAACATCCCTGCCGACCCGGAGATCCGCTGGCTGTCGGCCGAGCAGAGCAACAGCTCGCTGATTGTCGGCGACGCGGCGGTGTTCAAGCTGCTGCGCCGCGTGTCGGCCGGCATCAACCCGGAGATCGAGATCGGCGAGCGTCTCACCGCGCTGGGCTACGCCAACGCCGCGCCGTTGCTGGGCCATGTCGCCCGCGTCGAGGCCGACGGCAGCGAGACCACGCTCGCCCTGCTGCAGGGCTTCGTGCGCAACCAGGGCGATGCCTGGCGCTGGACGCTGGACCACTTGTCACGCGGTGCCGAGGAATACGACGCCGCGCAGGACGATGCCGCGCGGCTGGAAAGCGTGGCCGGCTACGACGCCTTCGCCACCCTGGTTGGCCGGCGCCTGGCGGAACTGCACGCGGTGCTGGCGCAGCCCAGCGACGCGCCCGCCTTCGCGCCGCAACCGGTGGATGCCGCTGCCGCGCAGCAGGTGGTGGATGGCGTGGTGCACGAAGTGCAGGCCATGTGGGACACCTTGCTGGCGCACCGCGACGCCCACGACGACCCGGCCGAACACGCTGCGGTCGACAGCCTGCTGGCCGAACGCGCGCGCCTGGATGCCTGGCTGCAGCAGGCGCCGGCGCTGCTGGCCGGCGCACTGCTGACTCGCGTGCATGGCGATTTCCATCTCGGCCAGATCCTGGTCGCGTTCGACGACGTGGTGCTGATCGACTTCGAAGGCGAGCCCGCCAAGTCGCTGGACGAACGCCGTGCCAAGGCCAGCCCGCTGCACGACGTCGCCGGTTTCCTGCGCTCGCTCGACTACGCCAGCGAAGTCTCCGCACGCGGCGAGGAGGGCACCGCCGCGCGGGTGGGCGTCGGCCTGGACACCGCGCAGGAGGCGTACCTGGCCGCGTTCCGCAGCCGCGCCAGCGCCGCGTTCCTGTCGGCCTACCGTGCCGTGCTCGATGCCAGCCCGCATCCGTGGGTGGCGCCAGCCGCGTTCGAGGCCACCACCTTGCTGTTCCTGATCGAGAAGGCCTGCTATGAAATTCGCTACGAGGCCGCCAACCGCCCGGCATGGATCATGGTGCCCATACAGGGACTGTTGCGCATACTCGACCGCTTTCCCGCGCCCCAGGAGTCGATTCGATGAGTGATGCCGTCCACGTCTGGGACGACGCGACGCAACGCGCCTTCGCCACCGCCCGCCATGGCGATCCGTTCGCCGTGCTGGGCGTGCATCGCCTCGGCAATGCGCGGGTGCTGCGCAGCTACCAGCCGGGCGCCGATGCGGTGCTGGCGGTGCTGGAGGACGGCAGCGAAGTGCCGCTGCAGCAGGGCCCGGAAGGCTTCTTCCACGCCGAACTGCCGGGTGAGGGCCGTTACCGCCTGCGCATCCGCTGGCCCGGCGGCGAGCAGGACACCGCCGACGCCTACGCCTTCGGCCCGCAGCTCAGCGACTTCGACCTGCACCTGATCGGCGAAGGCCATCACCTGCACCTGGCCGATGCGCTTGGCGCCAACGTGATCGAGGTCGACGGCGAACGCGGCACCCGCTTCGCGGTGTGGGCGCCCAACGCCTCGCGCGTGGCGGTGATCGGCGACTTCAACAGCTGGGACGCGCGCCGCCACCCGATGCGCCTGCGCCACCAGGCCGGCGTGTGGGAACTGTTCGTGCCGGGCGTCGGCCCCGGCGCGCGCTACAAGTTCGCCTTGCGCGGCCCGCGCGGCGAAGAACTGCCGGCCAAGGCCGACCCGGTCGCGCGCCAAGCCGAACTGGCGCCCGGCACCGCGTCCATCGTTGCCGACCCCACGCCCTTCCAGTGGCGCGACGACGCCTGGATGGCCACGCGCGCCCGCCGCCACGCCCCGCAGGCGCCGATCAGCGTGTACGAAGTGCACGCCGGCTCGTGGATGCACGCCGCCGACGGCAGCATGCTGGACTGGGACGCGCTGGCCGAGCGGCTGATTCCCTACGTGGCCGACATGGGCTTCACCCATATCGAACTGCTGCCGATCACCGAGCATCCGTTCGGCGGCTCCTGGGGCTACCAGCCGCTGGGCCTGTTCGCGCCCACCGCGCGCTTCGGCAGCCCGGAAGGCTTCGCCCGTTTCGTCGACCGCTGCCACCGCGAGGACATCGGCGTCATCGTCGACTGGGTGCCGGCGCATTTCCCCACCGACGCGCACGGCCTGGCCCACTTCGACGGCACCGCCCTGTACGAACACGCCGACCCGCGCGAAGGCTTCCACCGCGACTGGAACACCCTCATCTACAACCACGGCCGTCGCGAAGTCTCCGGCTTCCTGATCGCCAGCGCGCTGGAGTTCCTGCAGCGCTACCACGTCGACGGCCTGCGCGTGGACGCCGTCGCCTCCATGCTCTACCGCGACTACAGCCGCAACGCCGGCGAGTGGGTGCCCAACATCCACGGCGGCCGCGAGAACTACGAGACCATCGCCTTCCTGCGCCGGCTCAACCAGGTGGTGGCCGACCAGGCGCCCGGCGCCATGACCATCGCCGAAGAATCCACAGCCTGGCCCGGCGTCACCGCCGACCTCGCCCACGGCGGATTGGGCTTCGACTACAAGTGGAACATGGGCTGGATGCACGACAGCCTGCACTACATCGAACTGGACCCGATCTACCGCCGCTACCACCACGGCGAGATGACCTTCAGCATGGTCTACGCGTATTCCGAGCGCTTCATGCTGCCCATCTCCCACGACGAAGTGGTGCACGGCAAGCGCTCCCTGCTTGGCCGCATGCCCGGCGACGACTGGCAACGCTTCGCCAACCTGCGCGCCTACCTCGGCTACATGTACACCCACCCCGGACGAAAACTGCTATTCATGGGCTGCGAAATTGCCCAGCCCACCGAGTGGAACCACGACGCCGCGCTGCCCTGGCACCTGCTCGACCAACCCAACCACCGCGGCATCCAGCGTCTGGTCCGCGACCTCAACCGCCTCTACGCCGAACACCCCGCGCTGCACGCCCGCGACGACGAACCCGAAGGCTTCGCCTGGGTCATTGGCGACGACGCCGGCAACAGCCTGTTCGCCTACCTGCGCAAGGCCCGCAGCGGCGACACCCCGCTGCTGGTGGTGGCCAACCTCACCCCGCAGGTGCACCACGGCTACCGCATCGGCGTGCCCCGCGCCGGCCGCTGGCGCGAACTGCTCAACTCCGACAGCGAGATCTACGGCGGCAGCAACACCGGCAATGGCGGCAGCGTGCGCACCGAAAACGTCGGCGCGCATGGGCATCCGGCGTCGCTGGCGTTGACCATCCCGCCGTTGGCGGTGTTGGTGCTTGGGGTGGAGGAGTAGGGCGAGAGAGCAGAAGGGCTCGCGGCTAGATGGCGGAAACAGCCGGCTGTTCGGAGAGAAGCCGGCTGTTGTGGGAGGGACTTCAGTCCCGACGCTTTCCCGGTCCACTGTCAGCATCTGAGTCGCAACCACATGAGATGCCAAGGATTCGCACCCAACAGGTGCAGTCCTTGGCGCTCAGCTCGCCGCGCCCGCGGGCCGAGAGCAATTCTTGGCCCCGTCTACCACTCCGGGCAGACAGCCCACCACCCCGACCGGTAAACTCACGCCCGCCTCGGCGCCTTCCTCTGCATGCACGCCAGAGGCGCCAAGCCGGCGGCCGACGCATCGCCCGCCCGCTCCGGACGCATCCGGGCCTATAGCTCAACGGTTAGAGCAGAGGACTCATAATCCTTTGGTTCCAGGTTCGAATCCTGGTGGGCCCACCATCAGCATGCAAATCAATCGCATGTTGTCTTTTCTTGAATATGAGTGACTTAAAAGTCAACCTGACTCCGTTCTTCAATTAAATAATAGGTGGATATATGCGTGCCGCAGCCCCTGGTAATAAAGTTCTGCAGGCGCTTGAAGATACTGGATTCATATTGGAGCATAAGGTTGCGCTCAAGTTCCAAGAAAAAAAGTGGGCAACAATAAATGGCCGGTATTATTTGGATGATGTTGACGGTCGAGCTCGGGAGCTTGACTTGATTGCCTACAAGGTAAAAAAAGATAAAGAAATAGAGGTCGCTACCGTTGTTTTGGTGAGCTGCAAAAAAGATGCCAAAAATACAGTTGCCTTTATGAGCAGGGGGCGGCCTGAAAAAGATCCAAACGCTGACAGGGAACCAGTTCATTGGTGGACTAGGGCTGAGCCCTTAAGGTCGTACTTGGCCTCTGAGGAATGGAAAGTTCGCTACGTAGAATCTAGTAAAAATATTAAGGATAAATTACTCAGTCCTCAAGGAGAAATATTCGCATTTCAGCTGGTTAGTGAAAGTGGGGCCCCGCAGAACGATAAGCCAATATTTGATTCTGTGACTTGCTTGATGAAGGCTATGGATCATGAGATAAATAGATTCGACACGGGTGGGAAAGGCAAGAGGAGAATATATCAGTTCGTATTGTGCACGATTTTTGATGCTCCTATGGTCGATGCTCAATATGAACACGCCGCGCCACGAGTAATTGAGGTGTCTCACATATTATACTTTTCGCAGTATATTGTTAGCAAAAAAGATAGGTCTGCGCTTGTGCACTTTGTCCGTTGGGAAGGACTTGAAGAATTTCTAGACGACCTGGGTGCACTACATGAACATAATGCGAGCTTCTTTAAGAGTGCAATATCTCTTGCGTACTCGGCGGTCAAAACTTCTTCATTGGTTAGGAAATACTTCTCTGAAAATCTTAGCTGGGAGTTTAAGTTTAAATTGAATGATCGATTAAGGAAACTCGGGAGGAAAAAAAGAATAAACAAGGTGGGTTTTGAATACTACGGGGGTAGATTGGTAATTTCTCTTGACTTGGAGGATTCTGAGTCGGAAATCCTTAATCGGGATAGGGTAACTCGCGATGAGGTTGCTTCGTTATTAAAAAAGACCCTGCGCTATGCGGGCGAATTTTCGATTGAGGAAGATATACCGTTCTAAGTGCAATGGCGTCCTTGTGGGAAGCTTTTTGGATACCTCGACATAGAATGTGAATGTGCCTGCCAAGTAATTTGCCTCAGCTCAGGATGAGCTAATCTAATAGGCATTTTGTGATGCCAAATATTTCATTGGGCTGCGCTTGCATGGTCTTTGGCTGGAAGGTCTCGGCTTCGCGGTGGGCGGCAAGTTGTGCATTCCTATGGCCGATGGCGCCCCGCTGATCACGGCTGCGCCGGTGCAGCAAACGGCGGCGAATAAGCAACTTAGGTGCAAGCTAGCGCCCTAGCCGCTCTATTTGGAGATAGCGTTGCCGGGGCGGCCGGTGTGAGCCGAATCGCTCGAGGGGCAGCGGCGGCGCGGCGGTGGCCGCGTTGTTGCTACATGCGGACTCCTCGGACGGAGCCGCTCCTCGTATGGCGGTATGCCATAGGGGCCTTGCATACGCTGCGGTGATTGACTGCCTCAATTGCCGCAAAAAGTGCGGTGATTGTATCTGCGGCAAATCTTTCCCATAATCGCCGCATCATGCGCGGCGAATCGCTCTACATCTGGCAACGCAAGGACTGGCCGAACTGGCGCTATAGCCTGGCGACGCTGGCCGAGCCGCTGGCGGCCGTCAGTCGGGCTCAGGGCCTGCTGTTGGGACGGCTGGCTGATGTCGGACTGGCCTTGCGCGACCAGGCCAGCCTGGCCGCGCTGACCGATGATGTGGTCAAGACCAGCGCCATCGAAGGCGAGGTGTTGAACGTGGCCTCGGTGCGTTCGTCCGTGGCGCGCCGGCTGGGGGTCGAGGTGGCGGCCTTGGCGCCCGTCGATCGGCATGTGGAGGGCGTGGTGGACATGGTGCTGGACGCCACCGCCAATGCCGTGCAACCGCTTACCGCCGAACGGCTGTTCGGCTGGCACGCCGCGCTGTTTCCCACCGGCTATTCCGGCCTTAGCCGGCTCAAGGTGGCTGCCTGGCGCGACGATGCCAATGGGCCGATGCAGGTGGTGTCCGGTCCAGTGGGGCGCCAGCGCGTCCACTACCAGGCCCCGCCGGCGGAGCGCCTCGATGGCGAGATGACCGTCTTCCTGCGCTGGCTCAACGACAGCCAGGACGCGCCGGCGCTGCTCAAGGCCGGGCTCGGCCACCTGTGGTTCGTGACGCTGCATCCGTTCGACGACGGCAACGGCCGCATCGCGCGTGCCGTCGGTGATCTGTTGCTGGTGCGTGCCGACGGCAGCCCGCAACGCTTCTACAGCCTGTCGGCGCAGATCCAGCGCGAACGAAGCGCGTACTACGCGGTGTTGGAGCGCACGCAGAAGGGCGACCTGGACGTGAGCGCGTGGCTGTTGTGGTTCCTCCAAGCCTTGCAGCGCGCCGTCGAGGACGCGCACCACACGCTCGACCGCGTGCTTGCCAAGGCGCGTTTCTGGCAACGGGCGGCCGTCGTTCCCATGAACGAACGTCAGATCAAGGTGCTCAATCGCCTGCTTGACGGGTTCGAGGGCAGATTGACCACCAGCAAGTGGGCGGCACTGGCCAAGACGTCCAGCGATACCGCGCTGCGCGACATCAACGAATTGCTGGGCCGAGGCGTGCTGCGCAAATCGGAGGCGGGCGGTAGAAGCACCAGCTACGAGTTGGCGAATGATCCGATGGATGCGATGCACGGTGTTGCGGACATCGAATTCGAGCCGCCGCGCGCGACGATCGGAGTGCAGCCGGCCGATCTGTCGTGACGCATGTACTCGACCATTTGACACGCAGCGTCAGCGCGGGAGAATCGCGCTCGCATCAAGCGAATTACCCGAATATCAGCTATCTGAACTTTATTCGTTTTGCAGGTATCAAGCACTGCGCGATGCACAGCATCCAGCGCCTGCCGCCTGCCGCCTGCCGCCATCGCCGAGGTGCGAGCCGGTCTGCCGCAGGACATCTCGCCGCGCGTTGTGGACGCCCTCCTAGGTGGGCTCGAACAGGCGATGGTTGTGCTCGAGGGGATGGCTGCTAGTTGAGTGTTGATGTGTCGCGGTGCGTGGAGCATGGCCGTGATTCGTACGTGTTGCTTGGACGAAGATGCCCCTCCGACTGTTGCGCAGCAGCATGCAACTCTGCAAAAGGCGTGTTACTTCTAGCTCGGTTGGATCGATCCAAAGCCGTTGATGCAGCGCATCCTTGGGGGAGACGGCGGGTAGGGATCGCGTGCTACGCGTTTGCTGAGGCCTGCTCTTCTCTCCGCATGCAGCTGCGGTCGTGAAGCGGTGCCGGATGCTGACTTGAGCTGCGATTCACCGGGTCGATCCGGTCCACGCTGCGTGCCTTCGCTGCGCGCCGTTGCCACCGGAGGTGCGTGACGCCGCGCGTCGCGGCACAGCCGATCGAGAGAGTTTGGGGAGCCTGCCATGCCAATCCGCCCGCGCTTTGCGCACATGCCTGAGTCTTCACGCCGGTGGTTGGCGGCCGTCGCGGCGTCGGCGCTGTTGTGCGCGGGCAGCGGTGCGGCATGCGCGGCCGATGCCGGCTTCGCGTCTTCGTTCGAGCGGGGCGAACCTGCGCCAGCGTCGGCCACGCAGTCCGACAAAACAGGTCTCCAGGTCGCCATCGGCAATGGGCCCAAGCAGCCCTATGCGGCCAAGGCCGGCATGGGCTACACCGGGCTGCATGCGCTGCACTATCGCGCCACTGCGGGCGGGCGCGCGCAGCTGTTTGCGGTCGATCTGCCGGTGGAGCAGGACACGGTGCTGTCGTGGATGGTGCTGCCGGAGATCGTCGACGGCGATACGGTGGCGTCGACCGGTGTGGCGGTGGATCTGCTGTTCGACGATGGGCGCCGCCTGTCCGAGTTGGGCGTGGAGGATCAGCACGGTGCGCTGGTCAGTGCGGCGGGGCAGGCGGCGTCGAAGACGCTGTATCCGCAGCAGTGGGCGTTCAAGCAGGTGCGGCTGGGTGACGTGGCAGCCTTGCGCGGCAAACGCATCCGTGCGATCGAGCTGCAGGTACAGCCCGGGGCCGGCAAGGTGGCGTCGGGCTGGATCGACGATGTCGCGGTGCGCCGCGCGGCAGCGCCGCAGGCGGCGCGGCGGCCCAGCGACGAGGTGGTGACCACGCGCGGCACGCAGTCCAACGGCACGTTCTCGCGCGGCAACAACATCCCGGCCACGGCGATGCCGCATGGCTTCAATTTCTGGGTGCCGGCGACCGATGCTGGGACGCTGAGCTGGCTGTACCGCTGGAACGAGCAGAACAGCGACGATAACCGGCCGCGCTTGCAGGCGCTGTCGATCAGCCATGAGCCCAGCCCGTGGATGGGCGATCGCCAGACGTTCCAGGTGATGCCGTCGTCCACGCGCGGGGTGCCGGAGGCGGACCGCGCCAAGCGTGCATTGTCGTTCAGTCACGACCACGAGGAGGCCCGTCCGCACCTGTACCGGGTGGATTTCGACAACGGTATCCGCGCGGAGCTGACGCCGAGCGAGCGGGCGGCGATCTTCCGTTTCCGCTTTCCCGAGGGCGGCGATGCCAACCTGCTGTTCGACAACGTCGACGCGCGTGGCGGGCTGACCCTGGACGCGGCGACGCAGACGCTGCGCGGCTACTCCGACACACGTAGCGGGCTGTCCAACGGCGCCACGCGCCTGTTCGTGTATGCGCGCTTCGATCGTCCTTGGACCGCCAGCGGCAAGATCGCCACCGGCCGTCCGACCGGCTACGTCAAGTTCGCACCGGGCGCGGATCGCACGGTGGTGATGCGCATCGCCACCTCGCTGATCTCGGTGGAGCAGGCGCAGCGCAATCTGCAGCAGGAGATCGGCGACGCCGGGTTCGAGGCGGTGCAGTCGCGGGCGCAGGACGCGTGGGACGCGGTGCTGGGGCGGGTACAGGTGCAGGGCGCCAGCCACGACCAGCGGGTCACGGTGTACTCCAATCTGTACCGGCTGTTCCTGTATCCCAACATCGCCCACGAGAACGTCGGCGACGCGGCGCATCCGGACTGGCGGCATGCCGACCAGAACAGTTGGTCCAAGGACAACACCGGCGGCGATGCCGAGCGTACGTCGGCGCCGATCGTGCCGGGCAAGGTCTACGTCAACAACGGCTTCTGGGACACCTTCCGCACCAGTTGGCCGGCGTATGCGTTGTTCGCGCCGGAGCAGGCGGGGGCGATGATCGATGGTTTCCTGCAGCAGTACCGCGACGGCGGCTGGGTGGCGCGCTGGTCCTCGCCGGGCTACGCGGACCTGATGGTCGGCACCAGTTCCGATGTGGCCTTTGCCGATGCCTGGCTCAAGGGCGTGCGTGGGTTCGACGCGCACGAGGCCTATGCGGCGGCGCTGCGCAACGCCACGGTGGTACCGCCGGTATCGAATGTCGGCCGCAAGGGCCTGGCCCGCTCGATGTACCGCGGCTATGCCGCCAACGACGTGCACGAAGGGCTGTCGTGGACGCTGGAGGGGGCGCTCAACGATTTCGGCCTGGCGCAGATGGCGCAGGCGTTGGCGGAACAGGAACAGGAGCCGCAGCAGGCGCAGCGCTACCGCGAGGAAGCCGAATACTTCGGGGCGCGCGCCACCGATTATGTGTATCTGTTCGACCCGGCCACGCGTTTCTTCCGCGGGCGCACGCCGGCCGGCCAGTGGAGTGCACCTGCGTCGAAGTTCGATCCGCGCGTATGGGGCGGCGACTACACCGAGGCCAATGCCTGGACCTTCGCCTTCACCACGCCGCACGACGCGGCCGGGCTGGCCAAGCTGCTGGGCGGCGAGGACGCCATGGCGGCGCGGCTGGACGAACTCTTCGCCACGCCGGAGACCGCGGACAAGCGCTTTGCCGGCAGCTACCGCGGCGTCATCCACGAGATGACCGAGGCGCGCGACGTGCGCATGGGCATGTACGCGCACAGCAACCAGCCCTCGCACCATCTGCCGTGGATGTACGTGGCGGCGGGGCAACCGTGGAAGACCCAACGCCTCACCCGCGAGGTGCTGCGTCGGCTGTACCTGGGCAGCGAGATCGGCCAGGGCTATCCGGGCGACGAGGACAACGGCGAGATGTCGGCGTGGTATTTGTTCGCCATGCTCGGGCTGTATCCGTTGCGGATGGGCACGCCGGAGTACGTGATCGGCTCGCCGGCGTTCCCGCGCGCCGAGGTCGATCTCGGCAACGGCCGCAAGCTGGTGGTGATCGCGCGCAACAACAGTGCGCGCAACGTCTACGTGCAGTCGCTCACGCTCAACGGCAAGCCGTGGAACACCGCCTGGCTGCGCCACCAGGATATCGCCGACGGCGCCACGCTGGAGTTCGTGATGGGGGCGACGCCCTCGCGCTGGGGCAGCGGCGCGGACGCGTTGCCGCCATCGCTGACGCCGCCGGGCAACGCGCCGCGCGGGCTGGAGGATGTGGCGTCGCAGGCCGTGGCGGTGTCGCTGGAAGGACAGCCCAAGGCCGCCGCCCTGGTCGACGACGATGCGACGACAGCGCTGCCGCTGCCGGCCGGGGCCAGTGTCGACTTGCGCTTCGCAGCGCCGCAGCGCGCCACCCACTACACGCTGACCAGCGGCGCTGCCGCCATGTCCGGCCTGGCCTGGACGCTGGAAGGGCGCAACGGAGACGGCGCGTGGACCACGCTGGACCAGCGCCACGCGCAGGCATTCGCCTGGGCGCGACAATTGCGGCCGTTCCGCATTGCCAAGCCCGGCGCGTACAGCGCCTACCGCCTGCGCCTGGACGCGGGCAAGGACGTGGCGCTGGCCGAGATCGAATTGCTGCAGCCGGTGACACGGCAGGCCGCGCCGTGACCGCGTGCGAACGCGGTGAGCGCGTCCTGACCGCCGCGCTTCGCCGACGTTGTACGACGTACTAGGCCTGTTGCGCGGCAGCATGCGCTGCTGCATGGGCTGTGATACTTAGTTTTCCACTGCATTAGAACGATCCAATCGCATCTGCGCAGAAGGGGGAGGGAGACGTAGGGAAGCCGGCTTGCCGCAAGGGCGCCGGAGAGTTTTCGTGTCACACCGCGCGGGGTTCTCGCCCGATCTTTGGATCGATAGAAACCCGCCGCAGCCGATCAATCTTTGGGAGAGGATGATTGAAATGAACTGCATGCCATCCGCACGCAACCGCAGCACGCTGTCCGCCGGCATCGCCATCGCCTTGTTCGCGACGGCCGCCTCCACCACCGCCTTCGCCCAGCAGGCCGACGGCACGCCGGCGCCCACGGGCCAGGCCGAGGTCAAGGCCACCGACCTGGACGCGGTGACGGTGACCGGCTACCGCTACGCGATCGAGAAGAGCCTGGAGCAGAAGCGCAACGCCAATGCCGTGGTCGACGTGATCACCGCCGAGGACGTGGGCAAGTTCCCCGACAAGAACGTGGCCGATGCGCTGCAGCGCGTACCCGGCGTGGTCATCACCCGCGACGGCGGCGAAGGCAAGAACGTCAGCGTGCGCGGCCTGTCCTCGGAGCTGGTGCTGACCGAATTGAACGGCAACTACATCGCCACCGCCGAGTCCAACGGCGACCCGACGCGCTCGTTCAACTACACCCTGCTGCCGTCGAACCTGCTCGGCAGCGCCGAGCTGTACAAGACGCCGGAAGCGCGCATCGACGAAGGCGGTATCGGCGGCACGGTGATCCTACAGACCCGGCGCCCGCTGGAGCTGGAGCCCAACTCCGGCTTCGTCTCTGCCGAGGGCGTGTGGTCGGACAGCAGCAAGAAGACCGATGGCCAGTTCTCCGGCTCGTACTCGTGGCACGACCAGGACAACCGCTTCGGTGTGTTCGTCGGCTACACGCAGCAGAAGCGCACCGCGCGCACGCTCAACGCCAGTACCGAGAGCTGGCAGTGGTACGGCCGCGACGAAGGCGGCCCGGCGGTCGACGTCAACGGCAATCCGTCGGACTTCAACGCCAACTGGTGGGGCGGCACCGGCTTCTGGGACCAGAACGGCAAGTACTACACCCGCTTCATGATGCCGACCGCGGTCAGCCTGGACGTCAAGCAGGAGGAGCGCGAGCGCAAGGGCGGCCAGCTGACTTTCCAGTTCAAGCCCACCGACGACCTGACCCTGACCGCGAACTACTTCCGCTTCGACCTGTCGCAGAACTCGCAGACCAACACGGTCAAGATCCCCGAGTGGAACATCGCGCGCTACTACGGCGACGGCAACTGGCGCGGCGGCCGCCTGCTCGACGGGCTGCAGTTCGATCCCAGCGGCACCATCGTCACCGGCGCCAACTACAGCCTGCATCCGGGCAAGACCTACTACTGCAGCGAGGCGCAGGCCGCCGCCGCCGGCCTGCCGCCGGGCGGCTGGGGCTCGGACGATTGCACGGTGCCGACGCCGCAGATCACCGGCAGCTACAACATCGAGAAGTCGCTGTCGCAGACGGTGGACCTGGGCGGCGAATGGCGTGGCGAGAAGGTGGACGTGTCGTTCAAGGCCGGTCGCACCTGGGCCAAGGGCGGGCCGGAGCTGCAGTTCTCCCTGCCGATCAAGCCGCGCCGGCAGAACGCCGACGGCAGCTGGACCAACGGCAACTTCGCCAGCGCCTGGGACCTGACCGGCACGCCGACCATGACCTTCTCGCCGGAGCTGATGCAGAACCTGCGCGACGGCATCCTGCAGGTCGACCTGGGCTCGACCGGCTCGTCCTGGACCCGCAACACCAACCAGCAGCAATACGCGCAGATCGATACCACCTGGCACATGGACGGCGAGTTCTTCGACTCGCTGCAGTTCGGCCTCAAGCGCCGCGACGGCGGCATCCACCGCAACACCGGCAACAACTACTGGGTGTGCCCGGGCACCGACCCGAGCGACTACAACAACCGCTACTGGAACGGGCGCTGCAATGCGCTGGCCACGCAGTTCTCGCCGGACCTGCTGTTCCCGCTGGGCAACCTGGCCGGCGGGGTCGACTCCAGCACGTTCCCGGCGATCAACTTCCCGGGCTACATCGGCTACTTGAACCAGACCTACGGCGCGATGCAGACCCGTAACGAAGACAACTTCGTCTACAACGTGGACGAGAAGATCTACTCCACCTACCTGCAGCTCAACTTCCACACCGAGCGCCTGCGCGGCAACGTCGGCGTGCGGGTGGCGCGCACCGGCCAGCACGCCGACTCCACCGACAAGGTGACCGCCTACAACGACTACTTCTTCGACGGCGCCGACGGCAACCCGCTGGCCTGCCAGCAGGGCGCCGCCATGCCCGCCGGCGCGCCGGCCGATACCTACTGCGGTACCGAAGGCTACTGGCGCTTGTCGGATACCCAGCAACGCACCGAGTCGTTCGTGGTCAGCGCGCTGGACCGCAAGTACACCGACGTGCTGCCCAGCTTCAACCTGGCCTACGACCTGACCGAGAACCTGCTGCTGCGCGCGGCGGCGTCGAAGGTGATCGCGCGGCCGAGCTACAACGCCATCGCCGCGCCCGGCAGCCTGGAGTACTACAGCCCCGAGTACGTGGCCGACCGGCGCCTGACCGGCGGTGCCAGCGAGCAGGGCTGGTACGGCTCGGGCAGCAACAAGAAGCTGGAGCCGTACAAGGCCAACCAGTTCGACCTGGGGCTGGAGTGGTACTTCCAGCCGGGCTCGGTGGCGGGCGTGGGGCTGTTCCGCAAGAACGTGGAGAACTTCTCGGTCGACGTGATCAGCGACGTCAACATGATGATCAACGGCCAGACGGTCACGGTGCAGAACTACAGCACCAAGGCCGGCGGCCAGGATGCGGTTTCGCAGGGCGTGGAGCTGTACGCGCAGCACACGCTGCCCTCCGGCCTCGGCGTGCAGTTCAACTACACCTACAACGATGCCAGCAAGGCGGCGGTGCGGCTGGAGGACGGCACCGAGGTCGGCAAGACCTCGATGCCGGGCAGCGCCAAGAACCAGACCAACCTCACCGTGTTCTACGAGACCGACCGCCTGCTGCTGCGCGCCTCGTACAACCGCCGCGGCGAGCTGGTGCAGGGCCTGGTCAACGGCTTGAACGTGTACGAGGAGCCGTACTATCAGATCGATCTGAATGCGGCGTACAACATCACCCCGGCGCTGAGCCTCACCGCGTCGGTGTTGAATTTGACCAAGCAGGAGTCGCGCCAGCATCTGGGCGACGACACCCGGGCGCGCTTCTATACCGGCGGCTACGCCGGGCGGCTGGCGTACCTGGGGCTGACCTACAAGTTCTAGGCTGCCGCGTGTCGTGCCCATGCCTGCCGCGCGGCGGACGGCATGGGCACGACGGTCCGGCGACGGCCGGGCCACCGTTTTCGCCGTCCACGACCGCGCCGTCGCGCTTGCCGCGGTCGTCCACTACAGGATCCATCGCATGACGTCTTCCCCGCTGCCCTCCCTGCTGCGCACGTTCGCCCTGTCCTTGCTGCTGGTGACGCCGGCACTGGCCGCCGCGCCGCGGCTCAGTGCCGAGGTCAACACCTTCATCGGCAGCAAGGACGACGGCAACACCTTCCCCGGTGCGTCCGCCCCGTTCGGCATGATCCAGGTCAGCCCGATCGGCGCGCACTACGCCGGCTGGCGCTACGACGATCCGCAGATCCGCGGCTTCGGCCATTCCTTCCTGTCCGGCGCCGGTTGCTGGGAGCAGGGCGGGCAGGTCTCGGTGTTGCCGGTCACCGGGCGCATCGGCCCCGGTGGCGAGTTCGATACCGGCGATCCGAAGGCGTTCGACCACACCCGCTACGGCGCGCGCTACCAACACGACGGCGAGCGCGGCCAGGCCGGTTACTACAAGGTGCGGCTGACCGATTACGGCGGCATCGACGCCGAGGCCACCGCGCTGACCCGTGCTGCAGCCGAGCGCTACACCTTTTTCACCTCGGGCGACGGCCACGTGCTGGTCAACATCGGCCAGGCCAACGCCCGCCACACGGTCACCGGCAGCACCCTGAACGTGGTCGGCGACCGCGTGGTCGAAGGCAAGCTGGTGACCCAGAGCTTCTGCGGCGGCCACCAGTACACCACCTGGTTCCGCCTGGAGTTCGACCGCCCGTTCAAGGCCTTCGGCACCTGGGGCGAGGCCGGCGGCGTGCCCGGATCGCGTCATGGCATGGAAGGCGAGGGCAAGCCCAGCGGCGCGTGGCTCACCTTCGACCTGGGCAAGGGCCGTGCGGTCACCGCCATCTCGGCGATCTCGCACGTGGATGCCGAGGGCGCACGCAACAACCTGCGCCGCGAAGGCATGGCCAATGGCCGCCTGCTCGGCTTCGATGCCATGCGCGCGCGTGCGCAGCATGCCTGGGACAAGGAGCTGGCCAGCGTGCGCGTGCACGGCGGCAGCGGCGACGACCGCGTGGTGTTCTACACCGCGCTGTATCACGCGCTGCTGCAGCCGCTGACCGGCAGCGACGCCGATGGGCGCTACCGTGGCTACGACGACGGCATCCACCACGCCGATGGCTGGACCTATCACGAGTTCTTCTCGCTGTGGGACACCTACCGTTCGCAGAACCAGTTGCTGGCGCTGTTGCGGCCGCAGCGCGCCGCCGACATCGGCCGGTCGATCCTGGCGATCAACGCGCAAGGCGGCTGGCTGCCGCGCTGGGGCTATGCCAACTTCGAGACCAACGTGATGACCGGCGATCCAGTCACGCCGTTCCTGGTCGACCTGTGGCGTTTCGGCGCGTTGCAGGGGCGCGAGGCCGAGGCCTACGCGGCGCTGCGCCGCAATGCCTTCGAGATGCCACCGATGAACTCGCGGCACGCCGGGCGCTCCGGCAATGCCAACTACCTGGCGCAGGGTTTCGTGCAGTACGACCGTGCGTTTCCCTCCAAGGGCATGGACGTCGACCCGCACCATGGCGGCTCGGCGACGCTGGAGTACGCGCTGGCCGATTGCGCGCTGTCGACCATGGCCGGCGCGCTGGGCCACGCCGACGACGCGGCCGTGCTGAACCGCCGCGGGCGCAACTGGCGCTCGATCTGGGATCCGTCGGTGCGCGATGCGGAGACGGGCTTCACCGGCTTCCCGCGGCCGCGCACCGAGGACGGGGCGTGGTACACGCCGTCCGATGGCCATTACGATCCGCGTTCGCAGCACGGCTTCCATGAAGGCACGGCCTGGCAGTACCAGTGGCTGGCGCAGCAGGACGTGCCGGGCCTGGTGGAAGCGATGCACGGGCCCGAGCAGGCCGCGCGGCGCCTGGACGCGTTCTTCGCCTACGACGCGCTGCTGGCCGACCCAGCCGGTGCCGCGCGCAAGGAATGGGTGGTGGGGCCGTACAGCTACTACAGCCAGTTCCGCTACAACCCCAACAACGAGCCCGACCTGCATGCGCCGTGGATGTACACGCTGATCGGCCAGCCGTGGAAGACCAGCACCGTGCTGCATGCGGCGCAGACGCTGTTCACCAATGCGCCGAATGGCGTCACCGGCAACGACGACCTGGGCACGATGTCGGCGTGGTATCTGTTCAGCGTCATGGGCCTGTATCCGGCGGTGCCCGGCACCGGGCAGTTCCTGCTGCACGCGCCGCGCTTCTCGCGCATCGAACTGGACGTGGGCGCGGGCCGCACGCTACGCATCGATGCGCCGCAGGCCGGTGACGGCAAGCTGCGCTACGTCGAAGGCGTGTCGCTGGACGGCCGCGTGCACGCGCCGGTGTGGCTGGACTGGGCGCAGTTGCGCCAGGGCGGCCGCCTGCGTTTCGACCTGCGCGATGCGCCGCAGCCGCAGGGCTGGGGCACGCAGCCGCAGGATCTGCCGGTGTCGCCATGCGCGGCGCCGCCGTCCGCCGCCAGCCTGGGTTGGCGCTGAGTTCTTGCCGTCGCGCAGCAGGGGCGCGCAGCCGATGGTTTACGCTGCGCATCTCGTCCGAAGGGAATCGATCCGATGAGCCAGAAGCGTCCACCCGGAACCGGATCCGCAGGCTCCAGGGCTGCCAAGGCCGCCGCGCGCAAGGCGGCGCCGGTTGCGGCGGAGCATGCGGACAAGGCGAAAAAGGCCACAAAGGCCACAAAGGCCACAAAGACCGAACCTGTCTCCGCCGCACGCGACCGGCAGCGCGTGGTGACCGTCACCGACATCGCCGATGCGGTCGGCGTCTCGCGCGCCACCGTGTCGCTGGTGCTGCGCGGCAGTCCGCTGGTGCATGCCGACACCCGCGCGCGTGTGGAAGCGGAACTGAAGCGGCAGCGCTACGTCTACAACCGCGGCGCCGCCAATCTGCGCCGGCGTACTTCGACCTGCGTGGCTCTGGTCATCAACGACCTGGCCAATCCGTTCTTCGCCGAGTTTGCCGCCGGGGTGGACGAGGCGCTGGGCGAGCAAGGCTACGTGACCCTGCTCGGCAGCACCGGCGAATCGCCCGCGCGGCAGCAGGCGGTACTGGCCTCGCTGATGGAACACACGCCGGCCGGCGTGATCCTGTCGCCGGCCGAGGGCAGCGACGCCGCCGAACTGCATACGGTGCTGGATGCACGCGCGAACGTGCTGCTGTTCAACCGCGAACTCGCCGGTGCCGACGACTGGGGTTTCCTCGGCCTGGACAACCAGCGCGGCGCGCAACTGGCCACCGAACACCTGATCGCGCTCGGCCACCGTCGCATCGCCTTCTACGGCGGCCATGCCGATTCCAGTTCCTGCCGGCAGCGCCGCGCCGGTCATGCGCAGGCGATGCGGCAAGCCGGGTTGTCGGTCGACCCGACCTGGCTGATCGAGTCCGCGCCCAATCGTCTGGAAGCGGCGGCGCGCCACGGCGAGCTGTTCGCCCACGACGCGCCGCCCACCGCGGCGGTCTGCTACAACGACACGGTCGCGCTGGGCCTGATGCTGGGCCTGCTCGCGCGCGGCATCCGCCCGGGCCAGGACTTCGCGATCACCGGCTTCGACGACATCCCCGAGGCCGCGGTGAGCACGCCCGCGCTGACCACGCTCGCCGCGCAACCGCGCGCCCGCGGCCGCCAGGCGGCGCAACTGGTGCTGGAGCGGCTGGATGCGGCCGCGCCGCCGCGCAGGACGATCGTGCCGGTGAGCCTGTCGGTGCGCGAGAGCAGCGGCGCGCCGGTCGCGCGCACGCGCAGCTAGCGCTGCGAACGCGGCCGCGGCCGCAGCGACGATGCGCGATGGCACTCGGCGCGGGCAGTGCCATCGCGACGTCCTCTCGACAGGGGCGGGCAGATAGTGGGTCGCACCCTCACAGCGACGCGTCCCGCGGGTTCGTGCTGAGCGAGCGCTTCGCCCCTTCTTCCTTTCGTCGAGAGCCGTCTCATGCACCTGCAGACTGCACCGCACCGTTCCGTGGTGGCCAACGCCTTCTACGGCCTGCTCAATCCCATTCCGTTCGGCTGCTTCGTCGCCGCACTGATCTTCGACATCGTCTACGCCCGCAGCGGCGTGATCCTGTGGACCAAGGCGGCGGCCTGGCTCATCGCGATCGGGCTGGTCATCGCCATCGTGCCGCGTCTGATCAACCTGGTGCAGGTCTGGATCACCGCGCGGCGCTCCACGCTGCCGGTGGAACGGCTCGACTTTTGGCTGAACCTGCTCGCCATCGTCGCCGCCATCTTCAATTCCTTCGTGCATAGCCGCGACGCGTATGCGGTTGTCCCGGCAGGGCTCTGGCTCTCGATCGCCACAGTCGCGCTGTTGGCGATCGGGCATGTGCTCATCGCCATCCGCACCACGCCACGTGAGGGCTACGTCCATGGCTAAGCGCCTGTACCTGTCCGCTTTCGCGCTGAGCGGCGCGCTGACCCTGGCCGCCTGCAGCGGCAAGGCCTCGCTCGAGCCCACTCAGCAGGCGGGCAACGCGCCGCCGCTGCCGCAGCCGCGCAACTTCCTGCTGCCGCCGATGCAGGTTCCCGAGGGAGTGGGCTGGAAGGAGGGGCAGGCACCCACCGTGGCGGCTGGCCTGAAGATCGAGAAGATCGCCGGTGGCCTGAAGCATCCGCGCCAGCTGTACGTGCTGCCCAACGACGACGTGCTGGTGGTGGAGGCCAATTCGCCAGGGATGGAACCCGTCACCACGCCCAAGCAACTGATCGCGGGGCTGGTCCAGAGCCGCTCCGGCAAGAGTGCCAAGGGCGGCAACCGCATCACCCTGCTGCGCAGGACCGCGGACGGCAAGTGGGAACAGCATGCGTTCCTGAAAGGGCTGCACTCGCCGTTCGGGGTGCAACTGATCGGCGATGCGCTGTACGTGGCCAACACCGACAACATCATGAAGTTCCCCTACGTCGCCGGCCAGACCGAGATCACCGCGCCCGGCACGCTGTTCGCCGATCTCCCCGGCACGATCGAGCACCATTGGACCAAGGCACTGCTGGCCAGCCCCGACGGCCGCAAGCTGTACGTCGGCGTGGGCTCCAACAGCAACATCGGCGAGAACGGGCTGGACGTGGAATACCGCCGTGCGGCGGTCCTGGAAGTGGACGTGGCCTCGGCCAGCAGCCGCATCTTCGCCTCGGGCATCCGCAATCCGACCGGACTGCAGTGGGAGCCGCGCACCGGCAAACTGTGGGCGATCGCCAACGAGCGCGACGAGATCGGCGCCGACCTGGTGCCCGACTACCTGACCTCGGTGCAGGACGGTGGCTTCTACGGCTGGCCGTACAGCTACTACGGGCAGAACGTGGATGTGCGGGTCAAGGACCAGCGCCCGGACCTGGTGGCCAAGGCGATCAAGCCCGACTACGCGCTGGGCTCGCATGTGGCCGCGCTGGGCCTGTGGTTCTCCCGCGGCGATGCGCTGCCCGCGAAGTACCGCGAGGGTGCGTTCGTGGCCGAGCACGGCAGTTGGAACCGTTCGCCGCTCAGCGGCTATCAAGTAGTGTACGTGCCGTTCCAGCAGGGCCGTCCCGTCGGCCCACCGCAGACCGTGGTCAGCGGCTTCCACTCGCAGGACGAGTCGCAACTGTTCGGCGCCCCGGTCGGCCTGGCGCAGGACAAGGACGGCGCGCTGCTGATCGCCGACGATGTCGGCAACAGCGTCTGGCGTGTGCGCTTCTGACCGTTTGCAGGGTGTGCCGGGCATTGGCGAGCGGGTGGAGTGGTTCTGCGTGATGCGGTACCCATCGCGGTGGCCGGCCGCTGCCGAAGCGCGGCGGCAGACTCGGAACTCTGCGCAGCCGGAACGCAGAGGCCATGTGGAACGAAAAAGCGATCTGCCCGACTTCGACTCGGCAACGTGCTGATTCCACCCGCTTGGCACGCCTTCAGTTCAGGCGTATCCAGTCCAGCGCCACCAGCATGCGGATCGCTTCGGCGAGCGCCTGCTGCGGTTGTTCGGAATCGGCCGTGGTCCTGGAAGCGAGCAGATGCGCATGCAGTTGCTGCGCCTGGAGCGCCTGCCCGGGATGCGCCACCTGCAGCCGGCGCGCGGCCTGGAACACCGTCATGATGTCCTCGGCCTGGTCGATGTTCCTGATCCGTGCGAACAGGTCCACGGCTTTCGCGATCTCGGTGTCGTAGGGCGCATACGCCGCGGCGAACCGCGCATGCTCCTTGTCGTACTGCGGCGAGGCGCGCAGCGCCATGGTCCGTCCCTGCGGCTGCTCGTGCAGCCAGTTGCGGTCGGCCAGGTCGGTCAGGATCGGCCGCACGTCGCCCTGGCGCGGGCCGCGGCCGGCAGTGCCGAACGTCAGCCCGGTCGGCACGCCCAGTTCGGTCATGGCCCAGCAGAGGGTCTGGAACAGGGTGCGCCCGATCGGCCGCGCCTCCGGCAGGGCCTGCAGCCGCCGCAGCACTTCCATGATCGCGATCCAGCCCGGCTGGGTCGCCGTGCGTTTGCCGGCGCCCTCGGCCGAGGCGTTTGCCGGCCGCGACAGGAAGGCAGTTTCGAGTTGCGCCAGCGGCGTGCCGTACGGCGCATAGACCTGGATGTCGACCGGCAGATGCGCCAGCGTGCGGTAGATCAGCGGGCCGACCTCCTCCCAGGCCAGGCCGCCGTTGCCGCAGCCGAGCGGCGGCAGGGCAAGACTGCGCACGTCCCATTCGCGCAGATGCGCGGCGAGGTGGTCCAGCCCTGCCGCGATGTCCTCCAGTCGCGACGGCGAGCGCCAATGGCGCTTGGTCGGGAAGTTGAGAATGCGGATGCCGCTGGCGTCGTTGTACAGATAGGGCTCGCCGATGCGCACGCGGCCTTCCCGGCAGCGCACGGCATAGTCCTCGAACATGGCCGGATAGCGCCGCTTGAATTCCTGCGCGATGCCCTTGCCCATGATGCCGGCGCAATTGACCGCATTCGCGTGGATGTGGGCGTGGCTGGCGAACAGGTCGCCGATTCGTGCCTTGAACATGGTGCGATCCATCGATGGAGGAATCCCCGGGGCAACGACGACCGCGTGTCCGCACTGGGCAGGGCGCGCCGCGTGTGCGGAAGGCGCCATTCACGGCCTGGCCAGGGAGACCGGGCGAGGAAGCGGAGGTTGACGTCAGCGCATGTGCGCATCTGGCTGTCCTGCAGCAAGGGGCGGCCAGGGCAGCAGCGGGGAGCGCGCAAGCATGTGGCAGCGGCGTCTCACCTTCTGAGATCGGGCGAGGCCAGGAGAGGCCGTGCGGCGTGGCGCCGATCAAGGCCGCGATCCGCATCCGTAGGAGCGGCTTCAGCCGCGAGGGGCGTTCCCAGTGATGCCTCGTCGCGGCTGAAGCCGCTCCTACAGGGTCTTGCGGCGAGCCGGTCGGGTGCACTGTGGGAGGGACTTCAGTCCCGACGCATTGCGCCATCGGAAAGCGCACCGCTTCGCGCGTCACTTCGTGCGTCGCGGCTGCATGCAGTTGACTGCCACAATGGCAGCGACAGCGCCGGTCTAGTTCTCAGCCGACGCACCCCCGCCGCGCCGTGCACGCCAGCGCGCCACCCGCTCCTGCAGCCCCACCACGCAGACGAAGAACGCCGGCACGAAGAAGATCGCCAGCACGGTGCCGCTGACCATGCCGCCGAACACACCGGTGCCGATGGCGTGCTGGGTCTCGGCGCTGGCGCCGCTGGCCAGCATCAAGGGCACCACGCCCAGGGCGAAGGCCAGCGAGGTCATCAGGATCGGGCGCAGGCGCAGGCGCGCGGCGTTGGTCGCCGCCTCGAGCAGGCCCTGGCCGTCGCGGTGCAATTGCCGGGCGAACTCGACGATGAGGATGGCGTTCTTCGCCGACAGGCCGATGATGGTGATCAGGCCGACCTTGAAGAACACGTCGTTGGGCAGGCCGCGCAGCATCACTGCGGCCACCGCACCGAGCAGGCCCAGCGGCACCACCAGCATCACCGACAGCGGGATCGTCCAGCTCTCGTACAGCGCCGCCAGCACCAGGAACACCACCAGCGCCGACAGCAGCATCAGCAGCGGCGCCTGCGCGGCCGATTGCCGCTCCTGCAGCGACTGCCCGGTCCAGGCCACGGCGAAGCCCGGCGGCAGTTGCGCGGCCAGCCGTTCCATCTCGGCCATGGCCGCGCCGCTGGACACGCCAGGCGCGGCGCCGCCGGTGATGCGCACGGCCGGGAAGCCCTGGAAGCGCGCCAGTTGCTGCGGCGCGTCGGTCCAGGTGGCGGTCACCACTTCGCGCAGCGGCACCATGCCGCCCTCCGTACTACGGACGCGCAGGCCCAGCACGTCGTCCAGTTGCATGCGCGACGCGGCGTCGGCCTGCAGGATCACCTGCTGCATGCGCCCGGCGTTGGGGAAGTCGTTGACGTACAGTGAGCCCATCGCCGCCGACAGGGTGTTGCTGATCGCGGAGAACGGCAGGCCCATGGCTTCGGCATGCTGGCGGTCGATCTCCAGGCGGATGCTCTTGCCCGGCGGCAGGCCGTCCTGATACACGCCGCTCACCACCTTGCTGTCCGCGGCCAGTTGCAGCAGCTTCGCCTGCGCCGCCATCAGCGCGGCCTCGCCGCGGTTGCCGCGGTCCTGCAGGTACAGGGTGAAGCCGGAAGAGGTGCCGAGCTCGTCGATCGCCGGCGGCAGCAGGCTCATCACCGTGCCTTCGGGCAGGTCGGCCATGGCTTGCTGCACGCGTTCGGCTTCGTCGCTGGAGGTGGCGCCGTCGCGCTGGTCCCAGTCCTTGAGCATGGTGAAGGCCATGGCCGCGTTGGTGCCCGAGCCGGAGAAGCTGAAACCCAGGATCACCAGGTTGGAGGCCAGCGCCGGGCGCGTGGCGACGTGCCGCTCGAACGCCTTGACCACCGCCAGCGTGCGCTCGCTGGTGGCATCGGTGGGCAACTGGATCGAGGTCATGAAGTAGCCCTGGTCCTCTTCCGGCAGGAACGCCGAGGGCAGCACGCGCATGGCGAAGACCAGCGCCACGCACAGCACCGCGAACACCGCCATCACCCGCGCGCTGCGCCGCAGCAGCCGCGCCACGCGTGCGGCATAGCGGCCGGTCAGGCGCTCGAAGCCGCGGTTGAACGCGCCGAAGAATCCGCGCTTGGCATGATGGCCGGGCGCGATCGGGCGCAGCAGGGTGGCGCACAGCGCCGGGGTCAGGGTCAGCGCCAGGAACGCCGAGAACAGGATCGACACCGCCATCGCCAGGGTGAACTGCTGGTAGATCACGCCCACCGAGCCGCTGGCGAAGGCCATGGGGATGAACACGGCGGTCAGCACCAGGGTGATGCCGACCACCGCGCCGGTGATCTCGCGCATCGCCTTGGTCGTGGCTTCCCGCGGCGGCAGGCCTTCGCTGGCCATGATCCGCTCGACGTTCTCCACCACCACGATGGCGTCGTCGACGATGATGCCGATCGCCAGCACCATGCCGAACATGGTCAGCACGTTGATCGAGAAACCGGCCAGCAGCATCACCGCGAAGGTGCCCAGCAGTGCGATCGGCGCGACGATGGCCGGGATCAGCGTGTAGCGCACGTTCTGCAGGAACAGATACATCACCAGGAACACCAGCACCATCGCTTCGAGCAGGGTCTTGACCACCTGCTTGATCGAGAGCTTCACGAACGGCGCGGTGTCGAACGGGATCGAATAGCGCATGCCGGTCGGCATGCTTGCGGCCAGTTCCGCCAGCCGCGCCTTCACCGCCTGCGCGGTGCGCACCGCATTGGCGCCGGGCGAGAGCTGGATCGCCGCGCTGGTGGCGGGAGCGCCGTCCTCGCGGTTGGAGAAGCCATAGGACTGCGCGCCCAGTTCCACCCGCGCCACGTCGCCCAGGGTCACCCGCGCGCCGCCGCTGTCGGCACGCAGCACGATGGCGGCGAACTGCGCGGGCGTGGTCAGTTGCCCGGCCACGGTCAGCGGCACGGTCAGGCGTTGTCCGCGAACGGTCGGCTCGTCGCCGAGGCGGCCGGGAGCGATCTGCGCGTTCTGCTGTTCGATCGCCTGCGCCAGTTCGGTCATGGTCATGCCGTAGGCGATGAGCTTGTCCGGGTCCACCCACACGCGCATGGCCTGCTCGGCGCCGAACAGCTGCACGCGGCCGACGCCGTCGATGCGCCGCAGTTCCTGCACGATGTTGCGGGCCAGGTAGTCGTTGAGCGCCACTTCGTCGTAGCGGCCGTCCGGCGAGGTCAGGCCGACCAGCATCAGGAAGCCGGAAGCGGCCGATTCCACCTGCAGGCCGTTCTGCCGCACCGCCTGCGGCAGGCGCGGCTCCACCGCCTTGATGCGGTTCTGCACGTCCACCTGCGCCAGCTCCGCATTGGTGCCGGGCTTGAAGGTGGCGGTGATCTGCGCGCTGCCCGAGGTGTCCACCGTGGACTCGAAATACAGCAGGTTCTTGACCCCCGACAACTCGCGCTCGACCAGGCTCACCACCGAGTCGTTGAGGGTCTGCGGCGTGGCGCCGGGGTAGGACGCCATCAGCGACACCGAAGGCGGCGCCACCGAGGGATAGCGCGCCACCGGCAACTGGCCGATGGCCAGGGTGCCGAACAGCACGATGAACAGCGCGATCACCCAGGCGAAGACCGGGCGTTCGATGAAGAACTGTGGCATGGCGGCGTCCCCGGTTCAGTCCGCGGCGGCGGTGGCGACCGCCTGCGGCTGCCATGCGCGTGCCTTCACCCGGGCGCCGGTACTGAGCCGGTCGATGCCTTCGACCACCACCTGCTGCCCGGCCTGCAGGCCGGCGACGACACGGTAGTGCCCCTGCACCAGTTCGCCCAACTGCACCGTCGCGCTGCGCACCTGCGCATTGGCGTCCAGCACCCACACCTGCGCGCGCTTGCCGACATGGGTGACCGCCTGCTGCGGCACGCGCAGCGCCTGCGCGTAGTGGGCGCGCGGCACCCGCGCCCGCACGTACATGCCGGGCAACAGGCGCCGCTGCGGGTTGTCGACGAGGATGCGCAGCAGCACATCGCCGGTGCCGGCATCGACGTTGATGCCGGAGAACAGCACGCGCCCGCTCAGTCCCGAGGGCGTGCCGCTGCGGTCGAGGATCTGCGCCGGCAGGCCGTCGCCGCCGGTGGCCTGCGCGCGCGCGGCCGGATCCAGCGGGTCCAGGTCGCTGGCGGACTGGCGCACGTCGACGTAGACCTGGTCGATCTGCTGGATCACCGCCATCGGCGCGCTGTCGCTGGGCGAGACCAGCGCACCCTCGGTGAGCAGTGCCTGGTCGATGCGGCCGTCGATCGGCGCATCGACGGTGGCGAAGGCCAGGTCCAGGCGCCGCCGCGACAGCGTCGCCTTGGCCTCGGCGACCGCCGCGGCGGCCTGGCTGCGCTGCGAGGCGGCGTCGTCGTACATCTGCCGGCTGACCATGCCGGATTCGACCAGCCGCTGTAGCCGGGCATGCTGCACGTCGGCCAGCACCTGCGCGGCCTCGGCACGGTGCAGGGCGGCCGCGGCGGTGTCCATCTCGGCCTTGAACGGTGCCGGGTTGATCTGGAACAGCGCATCGCCGCGCCGCACATCGGCGCCCTGCTCGAAGAAGCGGCGCTGCACGATGCCGCCGACCTGCGGGCGGATCTGCGCGCTGCGCACCGCGGCCACGCGGCCGGGCAGGTCCACGCTCACCGTCATCGGCGCAGGGTGCAGGGTCACCGCGGTGACCTGTACCGGCGCGGCCACCGCCTGCGGCTGCGCGCCGCCGCCGCAGCCCGCCAGGGCCAACGCCAGCGCGCCGCCCAGTCCCAGAGTCCGTACCTGTTGCCGCATGCCCATGCCTCGTGCCTCGTCGCTGCCGCCGCGGATGCGGCGAACACCAAAGCCGCGCATGGTCGCGGCCGCGGGTTGCGCGGCGTTCGATGCGATGTGGAGATATGATGGAGATCCGCCCGTCCGGGCCGATGCGCCTCCGCTGCCTCCATGTCCGTTTCCTCTCCGGGCGCCGCCGTGCCCGCGTCCGCGCCGCTGATCCTGATCGCCGAAGACGAGAGCGAGATCGCCGAGATCCTCGGCGCCTACCTGGCGCGCAGCGGGCTGCGCAGCGCCCACGCCGCCGATGGCCGCGCCGCGCTGGACCTGCACCTGGCGCTGGATCCGGATTTGATCCTGCTGGACGTGCAACTGCCGGCGGCGGACGGCTGGAAGGTGCTGGCCGAACTGCGCCACCGCGGCGAGACCCCGGTGATCATGCTCACCGCGCTGGACCAGGACATCGACAAGCTGATGGGCCTGCGCCTGGGCGCCGACGACTACGTGGTCAAGCCGTTCAACCCGGCCGAGGTGGTGGCGCGGGTGCAGGCGGTGCTGCGGCGCATCCGCGGCAACGGCGCCGAGGAGGCGCGCAGCCTGCGCGTGGGTGCCTTCCACGTCGACCTGGACCAGCACGAGGCCAGCGTGCGGGTGGGCGAGCAGCGGCACACGCTGGACCTCACGCTCACCGAGTTCAAGCTGCTGGTGCGGCTGATGCGCGCGCCGAAGCGGGTGTTCAGCCGCGCCGAACTGCTCGATGCCTGCCTGCCGGAAGGCGACACCCAGGAGCGCACCATCGACAGCCACATCAGCAAGCTGCGCAAGAAGCTGGAGGCGCTGGGCGTGCAGGGCACACCGGCCAGCGTGCGCGGCGTCGGCTACCGGTTCGGATCCGGCGCATGAGCCGCGCCCCCGGGCTGCGCCGCCAGGTCATCCTGTCGCTGGGGGCGCTGGCGCTGTGGATCATCCTGCTGTCGGTGGTCGGCTCCTACGTGTTCTACGCGCTGGCGGCGGCCTACCAGCCCAACAGCATCTCCGACACCTGGGTGCCGTCGCGGGTGGAGATGATGTGGATCGGCGCCACCGCGGCACTGGCCGTGGCGATCGCGGTGGCGGTGGCGGTGCGGCTGTCGCGGCGCATCCTCACCCCGTTGAACTCGGTGGCGCACAGCCTGCGCGAAGTCGCCCAGGGCAACTTGCACGCACGCGCCAGCATGGATGCGCATGCGCTGGGCGAGACCGCGCAGCTGGTGCGCGACTTCAACGCCATGGCCGACCGCCTGCAGGCGATGACCCGCGAGCGCGCATTCTGGAATGCCGCCGTCGCCCACGAACTGCGCACGCCGGTGACGATCCTGCGTGGGCGCCTGCAGGGCCTGGCCGAGGGCGTGTTCGCGCCGGACGTGGCGGCGTTCGAGAGTCTGCTGCGGCAGGTGGAAGGCCTGAATCGGCTGATCGAGGACCTGCGCGTGCTCAGCCTCACCGACAGCGGGCATCTGGAGTTGCAGCCGGCGCCGGCCGACCTGGCGCAGGAAGTGGAGGCGGTGCTGCATGCCTTCGGCGCCAGCCTGGACGCGCGCGGGCTGGTGCTGGAACCCGTGCTGGCGCTGCGCGCGCCGGTGCTGTGCGATGCGGTGCGCATCCGCCAGGCGCTGATGGCCTTGCTCGAAAACGCGCAGCACTATGCCGAGCCGGGCCCGCTGCGGGTCGGTGTGCAGGCGGACGCGGGCCAATGCGTGCTGTTCGTGGAAGACACCGGCCCCGGCATCGCGCCGGAGATCGCCGCGCGGGTGTTCGATGCGTTCCGCCGCGGCGATCCGTCGCGTTCGCGCAAGAGCGGCGGCAGCGGCCTGGGCCTGGCGGTGGTCAAGGCCATTGCCGTGGCGCATGGCGGCGATGCGCTGTGCCTGCCGGCCGGCAGCGGGACACGGTTCGAAGTGCGCTGGCCGCTCGCGCCAGCGGAGGCCGCGACGCGCACAGCGCAGGTGCCGGCGTCGCGCTAGACGCGCGTTGGCTCAGGCGGAGGTCGCGTCGCTGCGCCCGCGCGGTGTACGCCCCGGCAGCATGCGGGTCAGCACCTCGTCGCGCCGGACCCAGTGATGGAACAGCGCGGCGGCCACGTGCAGCAGCACGACGACCCATGCGATCCATTTGCCGATGAAGTGGTGCACCACGTCGATCGGCGCTTCGAACGCTTCCCAGCTCAGGTGCCAGGTGCGGCTGATCCAGGCGAACAGCGCGGTCTCGTTGAAGCCGGGAATGCGGAACAGGCCGAGGTCGGTCGGCGCGCCGGTGCCGATGTAGCCGGTCAGCGGCATCACGATCAGCAGCGCATACAGGCCCCAGTGCGCCAGATGCGCGAGCCGGTGTTCCAGCGCCGAGCCCGGCGGATCGTCCGGTTGCACGTCCAACCAGCGCCACAGCAGCCGCGGCAGCACCAGGAACCCGACCAGCAGGCCCAGCACCCAGTGCAGGTTGAGCACCGGCAGCGAGGCATCGGAGGTGTCGTCCATGAACCAGATGACGTAGTACACCACCGCATAGGCGCCGATGAAGGCGGCGGCGGTGGTCCAGTGGAACAGCTTGGCGAGGGCGCCGAAGCGCTGTGTGGTATTGCGCCAGTGCATGTGCGTGATCCTGGTCGAGTGGCGAAACGGGGCGTGCCGCGGGGTCAGCGCGTGCGCAGGCTGTCGAGCAGCCGGTCCAGGGCGTCCAGCGCGTCGGCCAGCCGTGCATGCAGGTCGGCGTCCGGCTCGGCGATCCAGAACGCCGCCTCGGTGATCGCGCCGTAGAGCATGCGTGCCATCACCCCGGCATGCAGCGGCGCCACCGTGCCGGCGGCGATCAGGGCCTCCAGCGCCGCCTGCAGCGCGGCGATGCCCACCGACTGCGCCGCCGGCGGCACGTCGCCGAACACGGCGCGCGCGTCCTGCAGGATGATCCGGCGTATCTCCGGTTCCAGCGCCAGTTCCAGGTAGGTACGGCAGCGGCGGCGGAAACCGTCCCACGGCGTGGGCGCCGCGTCGGACACCGCCTGCAGGCGCAGGCCCACCTCGGCCTCGATCTGCTCGATGACCGCGATCAGCAGGCCGTCCTTGCTGCCGAAGTGGTGATACAGCGCGCCGCGGGTAAGACCGGCCTCGGCGGTCAACACGTCCATCGAGGTGTGCGCGAAGCCCTGCGTGGCGAATGCCTGCCGCGCCGCAGCCAGCAGGCTGGCGCGGGTGGTTTCGATCATTTCGCGACGGCTGCGGCGCTGCTGCATGGGTGGCCCTTCATTCACATACGCAGCGTACGTTATTTGCGTACATGGCGTATGTCAATGTGTCCCGGCTGATTCGGCGTGCGCCGGGCAGCTTGGGCGGCGCGGCGGCCGGTGCGCTCCGAAGGCCTGAGGTTCGAGTGGCTTGCCCGTCCTGCGAACGTCTCGGCCAGGGCCTCCCAGGCATCGACAGCGCGGTCGCCGCGGTGTGTCGAATACGCCTGGTCGCAAACCCAAGCGATGCTGGTGCCTGTCGCGAAGGCGGTCGTCAAGGACGCCGTCGCGGCGGCTCAGGATTGCGCGACGGAACCGCTCATCGTGCGCAGGCGATGCACCGGCATGACGCCGACGTCACCGTCGCGCTAGCCAAGGCCTTCACTGCGGGTGTGGTGTGGTGACCGCTGTGCAACCGAATTGGAGTGTCGAATGGATACCACGCTGATGCCCTGGGTCGCCGGACTGTTCGTCCTGCTCATCGCCGCGATGCTGTATCTGGTGACGCGCGCCAAGAAGAACCGCAACCGCCCGGCACAGGATCACGCCGCGACCAAGAGCGACGTGGACAGCGCAGCCAAGCGCTAGCGCCTCGCGTCGGGCGCGGCGTGGTCGCCTGCGCCGTGCTCAGGCGTCCGCGTCGATCGGCGCGAAGCGCGGGCGGCGTACGCCGTCGACCTCCACCTGCTCGATGAACATCGGATACGGCCGCACCCACAGCGTGGCCTCGCCGTACAGGGGCCGGTACAGCACCAGAGGCTCCAGCGTCTCGCTGCTGCGCGCCACGCCCAGCACCTCGTACTCGCCGCCCTTGAAGTGGCGGTAGCGGCCCAGGGCGATGGAGGGCAGGGGGCTGAGGTCGCGCATGGCGGTGTCCTGGTGGAGTGGGAGCGCGAGTGTAGCCGTCTACGCCTGCGCGCCCTCGGCTTCGCAATGGCGGATGGCGCGCACCGCGGCGGTTCGCCGCGTCGTCGGGTGCCTTCGCTGACCATCGGAAGCGCCTCTCTGTCTCTCTCTACCTCGCTCGTAGGAGCGGCTTCAGCCGCGACGGGGTTGCGAGAATGCCCATCGCGGCTGAAGCCGCTCCTACGGGGTGGATCTGGGGCAACCGCTTTTGAGAGCCAAACGTCCAGCGCCGCCGGCACGCTTCACTTCGACGCGCCCAGCCCACGTGCTGCGCATCGCCTGAAAGCGGATCGACTGCGCATCGTCGGGTGCCAAGCGCGCGGTGGGATTGCGCGGGATGTCGATGGACGATTTCCGCCGCTGTATGCCGCCGTGCCGAGGTCGATCAAGCGCGTGGAGAGGATTGCGGTTTCAGTATTCGCGCTGCGCCACGCAGCGCTGCGTGCCGGGCAATGGCAGGCGCGCAAACGCTATGGCGCGGGACCGGCGAAGTCGAAGGCCTGCCCGGGTTCGGCGGCGACGAAGTCGGTGGCGGCGATGCCCGCCAGGTGCAACGACGCGGACAGTGCCTCGCGCGGCGCCTCGCGCCCTTCGTCGGTGAGCTGGAAGGTGCCCCAGTGGATGCCGAGCGCGCGGCGGGCGCCGGTGTCCTGGAAGATCCGTACCGCTTCGGCGGGGTCGATGTGCTGCGGCGCCATGAACCAGCGCGGCGCATAGGCGCCGATCGGGATCAAGGCCACGTCGGGCGCGCCGTGCCGGTCGCGGATCTCGCGGAAGATGGCGCCATCGCCATAGCCGGTGTCCCCTGCGAACCACACCGACCCTCGCGCCGTCTCGATGAAGAAGCCGGACCACAGGGCCATCCTGCGGTCGGCGATGCCGCGGCTGGACCAATGGTTGGCGCGGGTCAGCGTCGCCGTCGCGGCATCGCCGATCGGCAGCCGCTCGTGCCAGTCGCCGGTCGCGATGCGCGCATCGGCAACGCGCTTGCGCAACAGCACGTCGTTGCCCAGCGGCATCACGAACAACGGGTGGTGCGCATCGTGCAGCTTGCGCAAGGTCGCCAGGTCGAAGTGGTCGTAGTGGTTGTGGCTCAGCAGAACCGCATCGATGGGCGGCAGGTCCGCGAAGCGGATACCCGGGGCCGTCACCCGCTTGGGCCCGGCGATCTGCGAGGGGCTGGCACGCTGCGACCACACCGGGTCGGTGAGCAGATTCAGGCCGGCGGCCTGGATCAGCAGCGTGGCGTGGCCGACCAGGGTGATGCGCAGGCCGTCGTGCCGCTGCGCCGGCACGGCGGGTGTCACCGGGACGTGCGCAGGCCAGCGCACGGCGCCCATGGCGGCTTTCCAGCGCAGGACCTTGCTCAACGCGTTGTCGATGGTGGGCTGGCCGGGATTGAAGAAGCGCACGCCGTCGAAATGGTCGCTGACGGGTCCACGGTAGTAGGGGTTGGCCATTGAGGCGCGATCCGGACGACGCAAGGGGAAGGGAAGGTTACCCGCCCGCGGCGCAAGCGTGTGCGCGCGCCTGCCGCGGCGCCAGTCCCACGCGTGGCGTCACTTCGGCGTGCCCAGCCCGCCCATGTTGAGCATCACCCGCAAGCCGATCACCAGCGCGTCTTCCGGCGCGCGGCGTGCCGCTGGGTTGCCCAGGATGTCGGGATGGACGATGTACTGCACGTTCGGCACCAGGAACAACGGCGACTGCGCGATGCGGTAGCTGTAGTTGAGTTCGACCATGAGCTCGTTGCGCGCGATGTCCGGCGGCGCGCCGCGTTTGCGCAGCAGGTCGTTCATGTAGCCCTGTTGGTCGGCGCTGAAACGGTAGTAGTTGGCGACGACGCCGAGTCCGTCGCCGGGCCGCGATGCGAACGGGCCGCTGTAGTAGAGGCCGGCGGTGACCTGCAGGTCGTAGACCTGGTGCCTGTCGAACGGTGCGGCGATGTTGCCGAAGGCGACCAGCATGCGCTTGCTCGCCATGCCCTGCGGCCGATAGAGCGCGCGTTCGCCGAGCGCGTACGCGCCCCAGCGCCCGCCGTCGTACAGGCGGGCCGGGCCGCCGACCAGTCCGCGCAAGCCGCCGGCCTGGTTGTAGCGCAGGTCGCTGTAGTCGGCCGAGTTGTACCAGAGGCCGGCGAGGTAGCGCGGTGCGCCCTTGCCCAGTGCGGGATCGGGTTCGTAGCCGACCTCGAGCGTGCCCAGCACGCCAGTGCTGTCGGCGGTACTCCAGTCCAGCCCACGGTTATTCTTGCGCTGCGGGTTCAGTTCGAACGCGCCCACCGAGACATAGGTGGCGGCGGGTTTGTAACGCAGCTTCGCGCCCCAGTTCACGTAGGGAAAGCCGACGAAGCCGCCATCGGCCTGGCTCAGCTGGAACGGGCAGTCCGATGCGCCGACGAAGCGGCAGCCGTAGCGGCTGCGTGCGAACTGCCAGGTGGTGTTCATGCGCCCGGCGACGAGTTGCCAGCGACCGTCGGCGAAGCGCTGTTCCCAGGTCAGCTGCGCCAGCTGTGCCTGCTGCTGCGGATACCAGTAGCCCTGCACCTTGACGCCATTGCCGATCTGCCGCTGCGACAGGCTGTCGCCGTAGTACCAGGCGCCGGTGGCGTGCAGCGTGGCGCCGGGAATGCCGAACAGGCGTTGCAGATCCAGATCCGCGCCGGCGACCAGGCCGCCGGCGTTGCGATCGCCGCGCGACAGGCCACCGTCGACGTTGCGCGCATAGTCGTTGGACCAGACCAGGCGTGGTGCGATGCCATGCTCGTCCAGCCATTGCCCGGTGTCGGCGGCGACGGCGGATGCGGGAAGAGTGGCGGCCGTCAGTGCGGCGGATGCGAGCAGCGGCAGGGTGCGCGACATGGGAGCGGATTCCACGGACGAAGAGATGCACCTGACCCGCGCAGAGCGCGTGTCCGGACCGGTAGGACGCGGGGGGATGGGGCTTGCGGTCATGCGGCGACGCGAAGGCCGCAGGCACGCGCGCCGCGCCGTCGACAGAAAGCTTCTGGAGAAGCAACAACTACAATCGCCCTGCAACGCAGGCGGCAGGCAGGCACAGACACGCCGACTGCCGCTGCGCCAAGGGCCGCGCGTACACGCGGCCCTCTTGGATCGACCCGAGCGGGTCAGGCCACCTTGCCGAGGCCGGCGGCGGCCATCGCCGCGGCGATCTCCTTGTCGGCGCCCTCGGCCAGCGGCAGCAGCGGCGAACGCACCGTGGCGTGGTCGAGCAGGCCGCGCGCGACCAGCGCCCACTTCAGCGCCACCGAGCCCTCCATGTGCGAGCCGCGGTGATAGACGCTCTTGGTCACCGGCAGCAGGCGATCGTGCAGTGCGCGCGCCTTGGCGTAATCCTTGGCCTTGCCGGCGGCGATCATCTCCAGCAGCGGCTCCGGGGCGATGCAGCCATAGCCCACCAGCGCGCCATCCACGTCGAACATGGTGTGCAGCAGATATTCGTCGTGGCAGGTCAGCACCGGCACGTTGGGGCGCTCCTTGCGGAACACCGGGATCTCGGTGTCCCAGCGCTTCATGTTGCGCACGCCGTTCTTCATCGCGACCACGCCCGGCAGCGCGGCGATCTCCAGCAACGTCTCCAGGTCGTAGGTGGCCTTGGTCGCGTCCGGGTACTGGAACAGGATCATCGGCAGGCCGCTGGCCTCGTGGATGGCCTTGTAGCGGTCCTGCGGCGCGCCCTTCTGGTAGCCGAAGCGCAGCCAGCCGTGCGACGGATAGATCAGGCCCGCCGATGCGCCGGCGGCGACCGCGCGCTTGGCCTCGTCGGCGGCCACGCGGGTGCCTTCCAGGGTGATGCCGGCGATGATCGGGATGCGCCCGTCGACGGCGTCGCGGAACGCGGTGATCACCTTGGCCTGTTCGTCGCGTTCCAGGAAGGTGCCCTCGCCGGCGTGGCCGAGCACGGTCAGGCCCTTGACCCCGTCGATACCGCCGAGCCAGGCGCCGATGCGCTTGATCGCGGGATAGTCGACGGCGCCGTCGCGGGTGAACGGGGTGACCGGGGCGGGGACCAGGCCTTTCAGGTCGATAGTGTTCATGCTCATTTCCTCTTCTTCGGATCAACGGGGGATGGAATCGAACGCGGGGTCCGACGGGGGTGGTGCCGAGGTGTGGCGCGATGCGCCGGCGGCAGTGCCGGCGATGCGCTCAGGGAGACAGCTGTTCCAGCGATTGGCCCTTGGTTTCCAGGGCGAAGCGCCAGGTCACTGCGGCGCCGACCAGCAGCACGGCAGCGAAGGCGGCGAACACGTAGCGGATGCCGAGCCCGGCGATGACCGCGCCGACCAGCAGCGGCCCGCAGGCCGAACCCAGACGCAGCCAGGCACTACCCAGTCCGGTGCCGATGGCGCGGATGCGGGTGGGGTAGAGCTCGGCCGAGTACAGGTACAGCGAGAAGGTGATGGTCTGCACCGCGGCATAGCCCAGCGCCGCGAACACCAGCACCTGCGGCGCCGAGGTGCCGCCGAGTACCGCCAGCGCCAGCAGCGGCACGCCGCCGGCGACGAACGCCAGCCCGTACCAGCGCTTGCGCCCGACCTTGTCGATCGACAGCGCGCACACCACCGCGGCGGCGACGCCGGCCAGCGAAGTGAAGAAGCCATAGGCGATGCTCTGCTGCAGCGACAGCCCGAAGTGCGTGCGGTACAGCGTCGGCAGCCAGGTGATGATGCCGTTGGCCACCAGATAGGAGCAGAACCACAGGCTCCAGATCACCAGGGTGCGCTTGCGATAGACGCTGCCGAACAGCTCGCGCCAGTCCGAGCGCTGCGCCTTGGGCAGCGCGCTGCGGTCGAACACCGGCGCCGGCAACGGGCCATGGCGGCGCTCGGCGCTGCGCTCCAGTTCGGCGACGATGGCGTCGGCCTTGGCGTAGCGGCCCTTGGAGGCCAGCCAGCGCGGCGATTCGAACATGAAGAAGCGCAGCGGGATCATGATCGCCGCCGGGATCAGCCCGACCATGAACATCGCCTTCCAGCCATAGGCCGGCACCAGGAAGTAGCCGATGCCGCCGGCGGCGACCAGGCCGAGCAGGAACATCACCTCGTACAGCAGGAAGAAGCGCCCGCGCTTCTTCGAGCCGATCAGTTCGTTGATGTAGGCGCTGGCCACCGGCACCTCGCCGCCGGTGCCGATGCCCTGGATGAAGCGGAACGCGATCATCGCGGCGGCGCCGCCGGCGAACAGGCAGGCCACGTCCATCGACACGAACAGCAGGATGGTGAACAGCAGCACGTGCAGGCGGCCGATGCGCTCGGCCAGCCAGCCGAAGAACACCGAGCCCAGCAGTTGGCCCAGGTAGCCGGCCGACAGGATCATGCCGATCTGCGCTGGCGACAGCTGCCATTCCTTGGTCAGCACCGGCATCGCGTAGGCGATGGCGATCACCGTGTAGCCGTCGAAGAACGTGGCGGCGCCGACGATGTTGCGCGCCCACCACACGTTGCGGGTGATCGGCAGGCGTTCGAGGCGTGCGCCGATCTCCGCCTGCGCCTCGGCGATGGACGGGGTGCGGGCGGTGGCGTTGGCGTTGGGGGCAGGGGCTGTGGTGGGCATGAGCATCGTGGCTGCCTTTCGCAGGACAAGGGGACCCCGACGTGGGCGCCGAAGCGTCCACGCAGCGAGACGGACAGGGAGGGCCGGGCTGTGGCCCGGGCGGATCAGGTGCTGGGGGCGGTCACGGCAACACTCCCGCTGGCCTGGATCGCGAAGGCGATGTCCTTGGCGGCCAGCAGCGTCGGCTGGAGGGCGGTCTCGAGCAGTTCGGCGTGGCTGGTGCGCACCGACGGCGCGGCGACGCTGATCGCGCCGAGCGGATAGTCGTCCGCATCCAGTACCGGCACCGCCAGCACGCGCAGGCCCTCGGTCAGCATCGACTCCAGGATCACGTAGCGGTCGCGGCGGATGCAGTCGAAGGTGCGCCGCATCGTGGCGATCTCCGGCGTCTGCGGACCATGCACGTCGACCCCGGTCACGCGGGTCACTTCCGCCGGCGCCAGGTGCGCCAGCATCGCCAGGCCGATCGCCGTGCGGGTGCTGGGCACCGTGGTGCCGATGCGGATGTCCACGCCCAGGCGGGTGATGCCGGCGCGCACGCGCTCGATGTAGAGCACGTCGGGGCCTTGCAGCACCGCGAAGCTCGCCGCTTCGTTGACGTCGCTGACCAGCGTGCGCAGCAGCGGCCGCACCACGCTGCGCAGATCGCGGCGGGCGATGGCGTGGAACCCGAGGTCGAGCACCTTCAGGGTCAGGCGAAAGCGGCGACTCTCCGGCACGCGGTGCACGTAGCCCAGCTCGACCAGCGTGTTGAGCATGCGGAAGGTGGTGCCGGGATCGAGCCTGGCCAGGGCCGCGATCTGGCTCAGCGACAGTTCCTCGTGTTCGGACGAGAACGCCTCGAGCACACGAAAGCCCTTGGCCAGCGACTGCACGGTACTGCGCAGCTTCTTGTCCCCGGCCTCGTCGCCGTCGTCGGGCGCGGCGCTGGCCGCGCGCTGGGAAATCGTCTTGATCATCTGCAGTTCCTGGAGGACTGGGGAATCGCCAGCTTGCTCGACCCGCCCGAGACTGTCGCTTGACAAGTGAGTTTCGGATTGCGAAAATTATTTCGTTATTTCATGTCCAGAGTCTGCCTGGACGCGCAATGCGTCAAGTTGCGGCGCAACATGCCGCGTGGGCGTTGCATGCCGCTCGGCACCGATCTCCGATTCGAAGCGTCCGAAATCTGAGACACCGCCTGCTGGACCGATAGGTGCGCGGCCATGTCGCGCCATGCGCGTGAGGTCGCGTCTGCCCCGAAGGGAGCGGCGTCCCGTCTGTATCGCCCGGTAGACGAACGCGCCCGAGCGCGACGGCGTCAGCCGTGCTGGCAGACACCGCAGTGGCGGCGCCGATACCGTGATGCATGGCCCGAACGACCCGACAGGCGCCGCCCCCGCCGGCGCAGACATGGTGGCAAGCACTCTCGTTCAAGCGCACCGCCGCCGAGGTGTCGGCGGTGCTGGTGGTGATCGGCGCGACCTACGGCTTCGTGCAGTACGTGGAGGTCAAGCCGCTGCAGCGGCAGCTGGCCGAGGCGCAGGCTGGTGCCTGCGACGCCAAGGCCGCGGCGATGTCGCTGATGCTGAGCCTGTTGCCGGGCGAGAGCCGCACCCTCTTCGATGGCGCGCTGACCATCGCCAATCTCACGCCAGCGCAGGACGATGCCAAGGTGCGGCTGCGGATCGCGCCGCTGGGTGCGGCCGCGGTCGACAAGCTCCAGCCGGTGCCGGGAGACCGCTTCCTGGTGCAAGTGCCGGGCCGTGGCCGCTATGCGGTCTACCTGCGTTCCAGCAGCGCGCAGTTCGTGGAGTTGTCGATCCTGCGGCAACCGTGAGCCGGTCGCTGGCGCCGGCACGCCATTCAAGAAATCCAGCGCATGGCCGCCATTGCGGATAGCGGAGCCGTTTCGCCGAAGCGGCCGTCCCTCGGGGGAACGCGCATGCTGTCCTTGCCACGTTTGCTGGGCCGCCACCTGGCCAAGTTCCTGTCCAAGCCGCGCCGTCATGGCTCGCAACTGCCGACCAGCCCGCCGCAGCTGTTGCGCGCCACGCTGCGCAAGGGCGACGTGCTGCTGGTCGAGGGCAACAGCCGCTTCTCCACCGCCATCAAGTACCTGAGCCAGTCCACCTGGTCGCACGCGGCGCTGTACATCGGCGACCACGTGGCCGCGGTTCCCGGCGAGGACGCGCCGCTGTTCTGCGATGTCGACATCAACGTCGGCGTGCGCCTGGTGGGATTGAGCGAGTTCGCCGGCCTGCATACGCGCATCTGCCGTCCGGTCGGGTTGAGCGCGCAGGAGATCGAGACCGTGGTGGACTACATGGTCTCGCGGGTCGGCAACAGCTACGACCCGAAGAACATCTTCGACCTGGCGCGCTACCTGATCCGCACGCCGCCGCTGCCGTCGTCGGTGAAGCGGCGCTTCCTGGAGCTGGGCAGCGGCGAGCCGACCCGGGCGATCTGCTCGACGTTGCTGGCGCAGGCGTTCGGCGCGATCCGCTATCCCATCCTGCCGGAAATCGACCATGCGCCGCCGACGGGAAGCGATGCCGGAGAAGACGCGGAGATCCTGCATGCGCGTCATCACAGCCTGACGCTGCCGCGCGATTTCGACGTCTCGCCGTACTTCAACGTGGTCAAGCCGCGGTTGCAGCAGGGCTTCGATTTCCATCGCCTGGTGTGGGAGCCCCACGCCGCCGGCGTGCCGTCCGCAAGCGCGCCGATGGTTGCCGCACTGGCCTAACGGCAGCCGGCCGCAGCGTGAAACTGTGGTGCGCGTTCCTCTGGCGAAGCACTTCGCAGTTCAAGTTCGAGTGCGCGCTGGCCGATACAAAATTCCGTTCTCTGCTTTCTACGCCATGAATCCCATCCAATTCCTGCGCCGCCATATCGCCAATCTGCCCATGGCGCGCAAGTTCATCGTGCTGTGCACGCTGATCGCGCTCGGCGTGATCCTGCTCGCCGTCGCCGCGGCGCGCCTGCAATATCTCAACCTGATCGATGCGCGCAAGCAGACCGTCAAGACCCAGGTCGACATGGGCCTGAGCGTGATGCAGCACTACGCCGATCTGGCCAAGCGTGGCGACATGACCGAGGCGCAGGCGCAGGCAGCGGCCAAGGGTGCGCTGGCCGACATGAAGACCAACGGCGGCGTGGACTACTTCTTCATCGTCGACCCGCAGATGCGCATCGTCATGCATCCCAAGCGCGCGGTCGGCACCGACATGAGCGGCTACAAGAGCGATGCCGGCGAGTACGTCTACCGCGACATCCAGACGGCGGTGCGCAGCGGCGACGGTTTCAGCTACTACACCGCGCCCAAGCCCGGCAAGTCGGTGCAGCTGCCGAAGATCAGCTACGCCGCGCTGTACCCGCAGTGGAACTGGGTGCTGGCGATGGGCGTGTATGCCGAAGACATCCAGGCCGAGGCGATGGGCTTCACCAAGGTGCTGACGGTGATCGGTGCGGGACTGGTGATGCTGGTGGTGGGCCTGTGCTGGCTGATCGCCGGGGCCATCGTCGCGCCGCTGCGCGGCGCCACGCGGACCGCCGAAGCGATCGCCTCCGGCCGTTTCGACAATCCGATCAAGGTCGAGTCGCGCGACGAGACCGGGCAGTTGATGACCAGCATGCAGCAGATGCAGACCCAGCTGCAGCGCTTCAACGGCGAGATGCAGACCCTGGTGCGGCTGCAGCAGGGCGAGGACATCAGCCACCGCATGCCGGAGGACTTCCCCGGCGACTACGGCACGCTCGCGCACGGCATGAACACCGCGCTGTTCGAGCACCTGGACGCGATCGTCGAGGCGATGGCGATCATGGACGAGTACGGTCGCGGCGACCTGCGCCGCGACATGCGCCGGCTGCCGGGGCAGCGCGCCGCGCTGCACGAGGCGCTGGACGTGGTCAAGGCCAACCTGTCGGCGGTCAACGGCGACATCGCGCGGCTGGCCGACGCGGCCGCCCGCGGCGACTTCACTGCACGTGGCGACGAGGCGCGCTACGAGTTCGCGTTCAAGGAAATGGTGGAAGCGCTGAACCGGCTGATGCGCCAGGCCGACAGCGGACTGGCCGACGTCGGCCGGATCATGGGGGCGATCGCCGATGGCGACCTGTCGCAGCGCGTGGACGTGCGCTACGAAGGCGCGTTCGGCAAGCTCGCCGACGCCGCCAACCGCACCGCCGAGCAACTGACCGGCATCGTGCAGGGCATCCAGCGCGCGGTCGGCTCGATCAACACCGCCGCCAGCGAGATCGCCAGCGGCAACAGCGACCTGTCGGTGCGCACCGAGCAGCAGGCGGCCAGCCTGGAAGAAACCGCCGCCTCGATGGAGGAGCTGACGTCAACCGTGAAGCAGAACGCCGACAGCGCGCGCCAGGCCAACCAGCTGGTGCTGAGCACCGGCGAGGTGGCCGAGAACGGCGGCCGCGCGGTGGAGGAAGTGGTGGCGACCATGGCCTCGATCAGCGCCGCGTCCGCGCGCATCGCCGACATCATCGGGGTGATCGACGGCATCGCGTTCCAGACCAACATCCTCGCGCTCAATGCGGCAGTGGAAGCGGCGCGCGCCGGCGAACAGGGCCGCGGCTTCGCGGTGGTGGCCTCGGAAGTACGCTCGCTGGCGCAGCGTTCGGCGGCCGCGGCCAAGGAGATCAAGACCCTGATCTCCGACTCGGTGCAGGAAGTGGAACAGGGCTCGACCCTGGTCAACCGCGCCGGCACTACCATGACCGAGGTGGTCGCCTCGGTGAAGCGGGTCACCGACATCATGGCCGAGATCTCCGCGGCCAGCGCCGAGCAGAGCGCGGGCATCGACCAGGTCAGCAAGACGGTGATGCAGCTGGACGAGGGCACCCAGCAGAACGCGGCATTGGTGGAAGAAGCCAGCGCGGCGGCCAAGAGCATGGAAGACCAGGCGGCGGAACTGGCCCGCGCGGTGGCGGTGTTCCGCCTCGCCGGCGGTGCCGCCGTCAGCGTGGCAACGGCCTTCGCGGCAAGGCCGCAGCCGGCCAGGCCGGCAGTGCGTGCGGTGGCTGCCGCCGCCAAGCCCAAGCCCGCGGTTCCGGTACGGCAACCGGCGGCCAAGCCGCGCCCGATCCAGGGCGTGCCGGCGGACAGCGCGGAGTGGGAAGAGTTCTGACCCAGTACGGCGTGGTGGCGCCTGCCGCCACGCCGTGGCCGCCTCGCTTTCGTAGGAGCGGCTTCAGCCGCGATGGGTGTTCCCGGGGAAAGCTCGGTCGCGACTGAAGGGCAATTCCAACAACGTGCTTTTCCGCGGCTCAGCGCGACATGTCGTGACCCTGGTAGGAGCGGCTTCAGCCGCGACGGGCGTTCCCGGTAGCGCCAATCGCGGCTGAAGCCGCTCCTACGGACGGGAATCCGCCGTGACATGTACCCTGAAGTCGCTCTCATGGTGCATTCAAGCGTGCGGGCGAAGGCGCGAGGACTTCTCGCGTTTCGCTCAGGCTGGCGACCCCTTGGAAAACGCCCCGCAGACGCGGTGTACGATGTTGGATGGATCGATGCCGCAGATATCGATCCAGGTGGACGCGTTTTCGTAGGAGCGGCTTCAGCCGCGACAGGGGCGTTCCCGCGAATTCGGTCGCGGCTGAAGCCGCTCCGACAGGTGATGGCATCGCCTGGCATCCGAGGCGGATCGTCCCAGCTTCTTCATCCACCCTTTGCCCGTCGCTGCCTATGGTCGCAGCGACGGCGCGCCGGCAGTGCGGCAGTGGAGGAGGAGCGGAGTCGATGTTCTGGAAACGCAACAGCCTGTCGATCGTGTTGCTGGCGCTGAGCCTGCTGTTCATGGCCGCTCAAGCGCTGAGCGGCCATCAGGCCTACAACGAGGAACTGCGCCAGCAGGGGCTGGCGGCGCTGCCGATGTGGCAGTACCTGCACAGCGGGCACTTCGTCGGCGCGTTGTTCGAGAACTGGGAGAGCGAGTTCCTGCAGATGGGCATGTACGTGGTGCTGACGGTGAAGCTGCGCCAGTGGGGCTCGGCCGAGTCGCGGCCGCTGTCGCCAGGGCAGGAGGACGACGCCGTCGCGCCGGGCCCGGCGCCTTGGCCGGTGCGCGCCGGCGGCATCTGGCTGGCGCTGTACGAGCGTTCGCTGGCACTGGCCTTCGGTGCGCTGTTCCTGCTCAGCTTCGTGCTGCATGCACTTGGCAGTTGGCGCCACGAGGTGGCCGAGCAGGCCATGCAGCATCGGCCGCCGCCGTCCTTCTGGGAGCACGTCAGCGGCGCGCAGTTCTGGTTCGAATCGATGCAGAACTGGCAGAGCGAGTTCCTGGCGGTGTTCGCGCTGGTGGTGTTGAGCATCTGGCTGCGGCAGAAGGATTCGCCGCAATCCAAGCCGGTGCACGCGCCGCATCGGCAGACCGGCGATTGATCGCGGCGCCACAGACGGTGCCGACCACGGCCAAGGGCGCAGACATGCGAACGCCGCGATGCTTGTGCATCGCGGCTTCGTTGCGTTGGAACCTGCGGTGAAGCGCTAGCGCGCCACGCTGCCCTTGGTGGAACCGGCGCCGGGACCGGCACCCAGGTCGGCACCGGTGGTCGGGTCGCTGTCCGGCTGCGACAGCGTACGCGCCGCCAGCGCCTGCACTGCGCTCTGTTCCAGTTCGCTCAGGCCCACGCTGGGCATCCCGCTGCCGCCATCCACCGCCACCTGGCGATTGCGGTCGGCAATGGACTCCCACTGGCTGCCGCTGTTCCAGGGCCCATGCATGTCGCCGTCGCCCTGCGACATGTCGTAGTAGCGGTCGGTGAAGGCCGGATCGCCCGGCAGCTTGCCTGGCGGGAAGTTCGGCTCGATCGAGTACAGCGCCTTCTCGAAGGATTTCTGGTGCGCCACCTCGCGGGTCATCAGGAAGGTCAGCGCATCGACGATGCCCGGATCGTCGGTGACGTTGATCAGGCGCTCATACACGATCTTGGCACGCGCTTCGGCGGCGATGTTGGAGCGCAGGTCGGCCGTCGGCTCGCCGATGCTGTCCACGTAGGCCGCGCTCCACGGCACTCCGCTGGAATTGACCAGCGCCGGGCCGCCGCCGTAGAGAATCTGCTGGGTCTGGCTGGTGTTGTTGTTGCGGGTGAGGTTGCGCATGTCCTCGGCTTCGGCCATGCCTTCGGACAGCACCGCCTTCGGCCCCTGGTTGAGCATGGCGATGATCGAGCCGATGATTTCCAGGTGGCTCAGCTCCTCGGTGGCGATGTCGTAGAGCAGATCCTTGCGGCCGGGATCGACCTCGCCGATGGCCTGGGTGAAGTAGCGCATCGCCGCGGCAAGCTCGCCTTGCGGGCCGCCGAACTGTTCCAGCATCAGCGAGGCCAGCGCCGGATCGGGTTGTGCCACGCGGACCGTGTACATCAGCCGCTTGTTGTGCATGAACATGGGGTTCTCCTGGAGTGCCGCCCGAACGTCGTGACGACGCAATGGCGCGACCGACGGCCGCGCGTGGGGGATAGGCGTCTGGGACGCCGCGACCCGCACTGAGCGGGCCGCGGCCGGGGCGGTCAGGCCGCCTTGCGCTTGCGTGCCGCTTCTTCGTTGCCGCCCTGCTCGGCGAGCAGGGTCAGCTTCTCGTCGGTGGACTTCTCTTCGTCGAGCGTTTCCAGCAGCAGGCTCAACGCATCGTCCATGCCCAGCTGCTTGGCCATGGCGGCGAGCGTGCCGTAGGACGCGATCTCGTAATGCTCGACCTTCTGCGCACCGCCGATCAGCGCGGCATCGCGCACCGGGCCGGCTTCGATCGACTCGATCACTTCCTTGCCTTCTTCTACCAGGCCTTCCATGGCGGCGCACTTGATCCGCTTCAGGCGCAGGTTGCCCTTTTCGACGATCTGGTCGATGCGTTCGATCTGGCCCTGGGTTTCTTCCAGGTGCGCTTCGAACGCCGCGCGCAGCGCCGGGTTGGTGGAGGCGCGCGCCAGCCGGGGCAATGCCTTGGTCAGCTGCTTCTCGGCGCTGTAGATGTCCGACAGCTCGTGGATGAACAATTCGTCGATGGTCTTGACGGCCATGGGGAGTCTCCGGTCGGTGATGGGTGGGTGCTGCGGGTGGGAATGTGCGCACGTCGTGCGGTGCACGACGGCGCTCAGTGCTTGGCGGTTTCGCCTTCGGTGCGTTCGCGCTTCAGGAACGCCAGGATCGTGGCTTCCTGATGCTCGATCAGCCACTCGGCCATGGCGATTTCCTGGTCGAGGATGGCGGCGCAGATGTCGGCGATCTCGGTCTGCCCGGCTTCCTTGGCGGCGATCACCAGGGAACGGTAGCTGGCGATCTCCATATGCTCGAAGGCGTAGCTCACGCCCAGGCTCTTGGCCACCTCGTCGCTCATCATCGAATTGCCGGCGGCGTGCACCGAGGCCATCACGCTGGCGACGGTGCCCTTGATCGTCGGGATCGAGCCGTCGAGGATCTCGATGCAGCGCTTGACCTGCTCGGACTGATCGCGGGTTTCGTTGACGTGCTGCTCGATGCGCGCCTTCAGCTGCGGGTAGTGCTCCAGGCGGCCGGCGGTGGCAGTGAGCATGGTGTTGGCCTCCTGCTCCATCGCGTAGGCGTCCTGCAGCCACTTCAACAAGCGTTCGGTGTTGCTTCGGGTCATGGATATCGCTCCAGATGTTGTGCGCGACGCACCTGCATCGCATCGCGCGTCCGTGTGTTTTTCCCCTGTGGGATCAACCTAGACCCGCCGCCGTTACAGCGGTTGCAGGGCAGGGTGAATGCTTTGCGAGATGCGGCGTGAGGAAACATGCACATGCGACGACGCAGGCGATGCCGCTCTCGCAAAGGTCTCTCGTAGGAGCGGCTTCAGCCGCGACAGGCATTCCCGGGAACGCCTGTCGCGGCTGAAGCCGCTCCTGCGTGAGAGTGCGTTGGATCTGCGAATGGCCTGCCGCCAGGATGGCGGCAGGCGTTGCATCACGCGTTGTGTTGCGCGTGAGCGCGTGTGGGAAACCAAAACTTCGAAAGACAGTTTCGGGAGAGCCATCGCGGCTGAAGCCGCTCCTACGGCGCTGCCAGCCGTGATGCTTTTCCGAATCCCGAATCCCAGCCTTACAGCGTCACCGCGCCACCCGAGATCGTCAGCAACGTGCCCGAGGTATAGCTCGAAGTATCCGCAGCCAGCAGCACATACGCCGAGGCCAGTTCCGCCGGCTGGCCAGGACGGCCGAACGGCGTCTGCTCGCCGAAGGTGCGCACCGATTCCTCATCCATGCCGGTGGGGATGAAGGGCGTCCAGATCGGGCCTGGCAGCACCGCGTTGACGCGGATCTTCTTCTCGGCGAGCAGGCCGGCCAGGCCGATGGTCAGGTTGGCCAGCGCGCCCTTGGTCGCCGAGTACGGCAGGATGTTGGGCGTGGGCTTCTTCGAGTTCACCGAGGCGGTGTTGATGATCGATCCGCCCTCCGGCATGTGCGGCAGCGCCAGCCGTACCAGGTGGAACGGCGCGTGCACATTGGTGGCGAAGGTCTTCTCCCATTCGTCGAGGGTGATCTCGTCGAAACTGTGGAAGTAGCGCTGGTAGGCGGCGTTGTTGACCAGCACGTCGAGGCCGCCGAAGGCGTCGGCCACGGTCTTGATCAAGGTCTCGGCCTGCGCGCGGTCGCTGATGTCGCACGGATGCAGCAGCGCGCGCACGCCGGCATCCTCGACCAGCTTGCCGATGCGCTCGGCGTCGTCCTGCTCGTCGGGGAGATAGGCGATGGCGACGTCGGCGCCTTCGCGCGCATAGGCGATCGCCACTGCGGCGCCGATGCCGCTGTCGCCGCCGGTGATCAGGGTGCGCTTGCCCTGCAGCAGGCCGTGGCCCACATAGCTGTTTTCGCCATGGTCCGGTTTCGGATCCATGGCCTGGGTCTTGCCCGGAAAGGATTGCTGCTGCGCCTTGAACGGCGGCGACGGATAGTTCGGAACGGCCATGTGCATGCCTCGTTGGGGGAGTGTCCAACGAGGGTGGGCAGGCGCAGGTAAAGCCGGGGCCAAGACCATGTCGGCGGCATGTCACGATGCGGGCAAGCGCCCGTGCCGGTCACTGTCTGCGGGAGCGACGCCGCGGCGCCGCGAACTCAGCCGGCGGCGAGCGTGCGCGCGCCGACGATGATCATGCGCAGCATCGCGGTGATCTGCCGGATCAGCTCCGGATCCTTCTCCGGCGGCAGGTCCATCGCGGTGGCGCCCATCGCGAACACCAGCCGGGTGATCGCCTTGGACACCAGCGCCGGCTCGTGCAGCGGCGCGCCCTCCAGCGCGGCCAGGCGGATCAGGTCCACGCGCAGTTCGTCCTCGAAATAGTTCAGCTCGCGGTCCACCGCATGCTTGAACGCGTCCGAGCCGACCGTGCCCTCGCGTAACAGGACGTGCAGCAGCTTGTCGTCGGCGCGCAACTGTTCCATGAAAGTCTCCACGGAACTGAGGATGATGCTGCGGCGGTTGCCGGCGGCACGCTGCCGCGCCTGGCCGATGATGGTGCGCAGCGAGCTGCCGGCCAGGTCGATCAGCGCCACCGCCAGCTCGTCCATGTCGCGGAACTGGCGGTAGAAGCTGTTGGGGGCGATGCCGGCCTCGCGGGTCACCTCGCGCAGGCTCAGCGTGGACACGCTGCGGTGCGGCCCGATCAGCTTCAGCGCCGCGGCCAGCAGGTCCTCGCGCGAGATCGCGCCCTTGCGGGCGTTCGGCGTGTCCGCGGACGGGGGAGGGGAGAGCGTCGTCATGGGCAGACCGGGCCAGGCAATGGGGGATGATAACGCCATTGCTGAATGCACAACTGTATAGACATCTGTATCTTCATCTGTATAGTGGACACCCATGAACGCTGCCCGCCGTCCCGCCAAGCTCCGCCCCGCCGCCCGCGCCCTGCGCGCCTGGGTCAAGCCGGACGTGTTCGATTTCTGGTCGACCCGGCTGCATCCGCTGTGGACCTGGCAGCGCCCGCGCGCCCGGTTGGTGCAGCGCGAGGCCGCCAGCAGCGATGCGGTGACCCTGGTGCTGCAGCCCAACCGCCACTGGCGCGGCCTGCGCGCCGGCCAGCACGTGGAACTGGGCGTGGAGATCGACGGCCGCCGGCTGCTGCGCAGCTACAGCCCCACGCCGCTGCCGGGCGGGCGCCTGGCGATCACGGTCAAGACCGTCGACGGCGGCCGGGTCAGCCAGTACCTGGCCGGCGCGGCGCGCATCGGCGAGGTGTTCGAACTCGGCCAGGCCTACGGCGAGATGGTGCTGCCGACCGCGCCGCACGGCCGCTGGCTGCTGTTGGCCGCCGGCAGCGGCATCACCCCGATGCGCGCGCTGCTGCGGCAACTGGCCGATGCCGGCATGCCGGCCGCCGTCGACCTGCTGTACTGGGCGCGGCGCCACGACCAGGTCTGCTTCCGCGACGAACTGCAGGCGCTGGCCGCGGCGCACCCGCGTTTCCGCCTGCACCTGGCCATCACCGGCGAAGGCGAAACGCCGGCGCCGCGTGTGGACACGCTGCCGCTCGACGCCCTGGGCAGCCTGGAGCAGGCGCAGGTGCTGGCCTGCGGCCCGGGCGGCTTCGTGCAGTCCGCGCGCGCGCGCCTGCAGCACCGCGTGGCCCGCTTCCAGGCCGAAGCGTTCAGCCCGCCGCCGGCCCCGGCCGATGTCGAGCAGGGCACCGTGGCGGTGACCCTGGCGCGTAGCGGCCGCGTGCTGCAGCTGCCGCGCGGCCAGTCGCTGCTCACCGCGCTGGAGGCCGAAGGCCTGCGGCCCAAGCACGGCTGCCGCATGGGCATCTGCAACAGCTGCGCCTGCGGCAAGCAGGCCGGCATCACCCGTGATCTGCTCAGCGGCGCGCACGCCGCCGAACCCGGTTCGCTGAAGCTGTGCGTCAACAGCGCCAGCAGCGACCTGACCCTGGACCTCTGAAGGACTTCCCCATGGCGGCTCCCCGCAACCGCGCACTCACCCCGGCCGAACTGCAGGCCTTCGGCGACGAACTGGATGCGCTGCGCATGCGCACCCTGGCCGACCTGGGCGCGCGCGACGCGCGCTACATCCGCCGCATCGTCGCCGCGGTGCGCTACACCGGCGTGGCCGGCCGTGCGCTGCTGTTCCTGGGCGCGTTCGTGCACAGCGTGCTGGTGCCGGCGTGGATCGCCGGCGTGCTGCTGCTGACCCTGTCCAAGATCCTGGAGAACATGGAGCTGGGCCACAACGTGATGCATGGCCAGTACGACTGGATGGGCGATGCGCACCTGAACGGCAACACCTACGAGTGGGACATCGTCGCCACCGGCGACAACTGGCGCAAGACGCACAACTTCAAGCACCACACCTATACCAACGTGCGCGGCATGGACGACGACATCGGCTATGGCCTGCTGCGCATCTTCCCCGAACAGCGCTGGCGTCCGTTCTACCTGGCGCAGCCGTTCATCGCGGTGGTGTTCGCGCTGCTGTTCGAATGGGGCGTGGCGATCCAGGACCTGCGCCTGGGCCGCTGGCTGGCCGGCAAGATGAAGCGCGGCGAATTGAAGCGCACGTTCCTGCCGGTCGGGCGCAAGATGGGCCGGCAGATCTTCAAGGACTACATCCTGTTCCCGGCGCTGGCCGGCCCGTTCTTCCTGCCGGTGCTGCTGGGCAACCTGGCCGCCAACGTGCTGCGCAGCATCTGGACCTTCGTGATCATCTTCTGCGGCCATTTCACCGCCGATGCCGAGACCTTCCCCAAGGACTCGATCAAGAACGAGTCGCGCGGGCACTGGTACCTGCGCCAATTGCGCGGTTCCTCCAATCTGGCCGGCGGCAAGCTGCTGAACGTGCTGTCGGGCAACCTCAGCCACCAGATCGAGCACCATTTCTTCCCGGACGTGCCGGCCAACCGCTACGCGTCGCTGGCGGTGCAGGTGCGCGAGATCTGCGCGCGCTACGGCCAGCACTACAACACCGGCTCGCTGCCGCGGCAGTTCGGCCAGGTGGTGTGGCGGATCGTTCGCCACGCCTTCCCGAGCCGGCCGCGCCCGGTGCGCGCGTTGCAGCCGGCGACGCAACAGGCCGGCTGAGCGTTGCGCGCAGGTCAAGCAAACAGGCGGGGGCGACCCCGCCTTTTTCGTTGGCCCGGCGCTGGCGCGATGTGCACGCCTCGCTCACGGGAGGCTGTCGATCATCCTTGGCCGCCTGCAGACGCTGGCGGCGGTGCAGGCGTCTCCCGTCGAGCGAGGGCCTGCGATGAAACCTGCCAAGCTGTTCAACGTCGTCGCCAAGAAGGCGTCGTATGCCGCCGGCACGCCGTGGACCTTCTGCATCGCGCTGGGCATCGTGCTGGTGTGGGGCCTCAGCGGCCCGGTGTTCGGCTTCAACGACACCTGGCAGCTGGTCATCAACACCGGCACCACCATCATCACTTTCCTGATGGTGTTCCTGATCCAGCACACCCAGAACGCCGACACCGCGGCGATGCAGATCAAGCTCGACGAACTGATCCGGGTCAGCGCCAAGGCCAACAACGAGCTGCTGGACCTGGAAGAGCTGGACGAGAAGCGGCTGGAAGAGATCCGCAAGCAGTACGAGGAACTGGCGCGCAAGGCCGGCGAAGCACTGCGTGCGCGCAATGCGCGCCAGGGCGATGGCCGCGAGACCCACGATCGCCCGAAGGGCTGATCCCGACGCGCATCCTCGCGTCGGCAAGGTGAGCGGCGTGCCGGCGATCGGCGCGACACGCCACTGCACGTTGCAGGCATCAGGCCGGCACGGCGCCGTCGGGATCGTCCGCTGCGGCGGACGCCGATGTGCGTTCGGCGGCGTGCAGGGTGTCGCCATGCGGCGGCGTGGCGCGGCCCTCGTCCGGTTCGGCAGCCGGTATCGACGAGGCCGTGTCGGACAGGGGAGATTGGGTCTGACGGCGGTAGGCGCGGATGGCGGCGTAAGCCGTGCCGGCCAGCGCAAGTTTCCAGAGTAGACCGGACATCGCAGGGCTCCAATGCGGAAGGAACGGCCAGCGTCGGCCAGCGCAGGTGGCGCAGGCGTGCAGGTCGCGTGCGCGCGGCGTGGTGGCGCGGATCGACGGCGCAGCGCTTGCTCGCGTGCTCTTCATGGCGCCTTGCGGGTTGGCTAACGCCTGCCGGCCTAGCGTGACGCGTTCCCACGCTTCTGCAGGAGATCGTCATGGCGCAGCGCACTTCACCTCCCACCGGCACGCACGACGTACGCCAGTCTGCTTACCGCGGCACGCAGGGCGATGTGTCCGCCGACAGCGGCGTGCCGCGCGGCCGCGACCGCGACGTGCCGTCGCAGCCCATGCCGCCGCCGCAGGCGCCTGCGCCACAGGATCACGGCGAAGACCGCAGCGGACGCAGCCAGCCCAACCTCGGCCAGGCCGGCACCTATGGCGCCACCGGCGAGCATGCCGGCGGCGCCCACGGCAAGGCCGCCACGCCCGGCAGTTATCACGAGGACGATGCGGACAACGCGGCGCACGATGCCGCTGCTGCACGCGGCGAAGACTAGCCGCACCGTGCGCTGAACACGGGAGGCGGCGGGCGCGGGCATGCAGCCGCTGCGCCACGCGTCGGTAACGCGCGCGGTGCGACCATGCCGCTCCCCACCCGGAGATCAGCACGTATGTCCAAGCAGACCATGGCCCGCCTGCTCGCCGAAACCCTGCACAGCGCGGGCGTGGAGCGGATCTGGGGCGTCACCGGCGACAGCCTCAACGGCTTGACCGATGCGCTGCGGCAGATGGACAGCATCGAGTGGATGCACGTGCGCCACGAGGAGGTGGCCGCGTTCGCCGCCGGCGCCGAAGCCGCGGTCAGCGGCAAGCTGGCGGTGTGCGCCGGCAGTTGCGGCCCGGGCAACCTGCACCTGATCAACGGGCTGTTCGACTGCCACCGCAGCCACCAGCCGGTGCTGGCCATCGCCGCGCATATCCCATCCTCGGAAATCGGCCTGAGCTATTTCCAGGAGACGCATCCGCAGGAACTGTTCCGCGAGTGCAGCCACTACGTCGAGCTGGTGACCAACCAGGCACAGATGCCGGAAGTGCTGCAGCGGGCGATGCGCACGGCGATCCTGCGCCGCGGCGTGGCGGTGGTGGTGATCCCCGGCGACGTCGCCCTGCAGGAAATGCCCAAGGGCACGCCGACGACGTGGCCGGCGCTGGCCGCGCCGCGCATCCTGCCGGCCGACGCCGACGTGGCCAAGCTGGCCGATCTGCTGCAGGCGAGCAAGGCCACCACCTTGCTGTGCGGCAGCGGCTGCGCCGGCGCGCACGACGAGGTGGTGGCGCTGGCCGATGCGCTCGGCGCGCCGATCGTGCACGCGCTGCGCGGCAAGGAACACGTCGAATGGGACAACCCGTTCGACGTCGGCATGACCGGCCTGATCGGCTTCAGTTCCGGCTACCAGGCCATGCTCAACTGCGACACGCTGCTGATGCTCGGCACCGACTTCCCGTACCGGCAGTTCTATCCCAAGGACGCCACCATCGTGCAGGTCGACAACGACCCCGCCGCGCTGGGCCGGCGCACGCCGCTGCAGTTGGGCATTGCCGCCGACGTGCGCGAAACCATCGCCGCGCTGCTGCCGCGCCTGCAGCGGCGCGAGGATCGCGGCTTCCTGGAGAAGTCGCTGGCCCATTACCGCAAGGCGCGCGAGGGCCTGGACGACCTGGCGGTGGCCTCGGCGCCCGGCGAGCCGCTGCATCCGCAATTCGTCACGCGCATGGTCGATGCGCTGGCCGATGCCGATGCGATCTTCACCTGCGACGTCGGCACGCCGACGGTGTGGGCGGCGCGCTACCTGACCATGAACGGCCAGCGCCGCCTGCTCGGTTCGTTCAACCACGGCTCGATGGCCAATGCGATGCCGCAGGCGCTCGGCGCGCAGGCGCAGTTCCCGCGCCGGCAGGTGATCTCGCTGTCCGGCGATGGCGGCTTCACCATGCTGATGGGCGATTTCATCACCCTGGCCCAGCTCGGCCTGCCGGTGAAGGTGGTGGTCTACAACAACGGCTCGCTCGGCTTCGTGGCGATGGAGATGAAGTCGGCCGGCTACCTGGACACCGGCACCGACCTGAGCAATCCGGACTTCGCCGCGATGAGCAACGCCATGGGCATCCTGGGCCTGCGCGTGGACGAGTCGGCGCAACTGGAGCCGGCCCTGCGCGAGGCGTTCGCGCATCCCGGCCCGGCGCTGGTGGACGTGCGCGTGGCCAGCCAGGAACTGGCGATCCCGCCGGCGGTCAAGCTGGAACAGGCCAAGGGCATGGGCCTGTACCTGCTGCGCGCGGTGATGAGCGGGCGCGGCGACGAGGTGTTGGAGCTGGTCAAGACCAACCTGCGCTGAGTCGCCGCAGGCACCGCGGCGCGGTTACGATCGCCGCGGTTCGCCCCGCCTCTTCCGTTGCGCCCAAGGACGTCCATGCCCCGTTCGCTGTTGCGGCAACTGCTGCTGATCTGGATCGTCATCGTCGCCGCCTGCGTGGGCATGGCGGTGGTGCTGGTCGGGCTGTACCGGCATAGCGAGGGCGTGCGCAGCGAACGCGCGCAGACCGGGTTGCGCGAGGTGTGCACGCGCATGGTGCAGCGCTACAACGGCGCCAGCGCCGCCGCCCACGGCAGCGACGGCACCGGCCTGGCGGCGGTGGTCTCGCAGCTGGTGCTGGCCGATGCCGCCGGCGTGGAAGGCGGCTTCTGGGACCGCCAGCGCGGCTTCGTCGCCTATGCCTATCCGACGTACGACGGCAGCGAGCACAAGACCGACGTGCCCTCGGCCGAGCGCAACGTCATCGTGTCCACCGCACAGCGCGGGGTACAGGCGCAGCACCCGGTGGACTATCGCCGCGACGGGCAGCGCGAGAGCCTGTTGATCGCGGCCTGCCCGCTGGACCGCAATGCCGCGGCCTGGGCCATGACCCGCGTGGCCTCCAGCGATGCCGCCGCCAGCCTGCCGCTGGCGTTGGGCATGGCGCTGATCCTGGCGCTGGTGGTGGTCTCGGCGCTGGCGCTGGGCTGGGTGGTGCGGCGCTGGAGCCAGCGCCTGCAGGGCATCCAGCAGGCGCTGGCGACGCCGGCCGAGGTGCCGCAGATCCCGCGCACCGGCGCGCCGGAGCTGGACCGGCTCGGCGCCGCGGTCACCGACTATGCGCAACGCAGCGCGCAGGCACTGGCCGAGACCCGCCGGCTCGGCGAGGAGCTGTCGCGGCACGAACGCCTGGCTGCGCTGGGGCGCATGACCGCGACCGTGGCGCACGAGATCCGCAACCCGATCGCGACCCTGCGGCTGGCGCTCGAAAACCAGATCGCCGCGCACGCGGACGGCGCCGACGACGCCCAGGCGCAACTGATGCTGGCGCAGATCCAGCGCCTGGACGGCGTGGTGGAAAGCCTGCTCGGCATGGTCCAGCCGATCCGCCTGCACCGGCAGACGGTGGCGCTGCAGCCGTGGCTGCAGGCGCTGCTGGATCCGGCCGACTGGGACGGGCAGGCGCCGCCGATCGCGCTGCGCCTGCAAGCGGCGCCAGAGCAGTGGATGCTGGATCCGCAGCAGGCCGCGCGCGCCCTGCACAACCTGCTGCGCAACGCCCTGCAGCACGCCACGCCCGGCACCGAGGTGATCCTGGTGGCGCAGGCCGAGAACGACCTGCTGCACCTGCGCGTGCGCAATCAGGGCGAGCCGGTGCCGGCGCCGGTGGCCGCGCATCTGTTCGAGCCGTTTGCCAGCGGCCGCAGCGATGGCAATGGCCTGGGCCTGGCGCTGGTGCGCGAGATCGCCCGCGCCCATGGCGGCGAGGCGCACTACACGCATCGCGACGGCATCACCGAGTTCAGCCTGGAGTTGCCATGGCGCGCATCCTGATCATCGACGACGACCTGGCCTTCCTCAGCACCCTGCAGGCGACGCTGCGCTCGTTCGGCCACGACGTCGTGGCCGTGGCCGATCCGCGCGAGGGCCTGGCGCGCCTGGGCGAGGGCGACCTCGACCTGGCCTTCGTCGACTTCCGCATGCCCGGCATGGACGGCATCGCGCTGATGCGCGCGCGCCAGGACGATGCGCAGGCCATGCGCGTGCCGCTGGTGATGCTCACCGCGCATGCCTCCAGCGGCAACACCATCGAGGCGATGAAGCTCGGCGCCTTCGATCACCTGGTCAAGCCGGTGGGCCGCGCCGACATCGCCGAGGTGGTCGAGCGTGCCCTGCGCAGCCGCGGCGATGATGCGCCGGAGGCCGCAGCGGCGATGCCGGCCGAGGAGGACGACGCGCTGCTCGGCCACAGCGCGGCGATGCGCACCGTGCACAAGCGCATTGGCCTGGCCGCCGCGTCCGACCTGCCGGTGCTCATCACCGGCGAAACCGGCACCGGCAAGGAACTGGCGGCGCGCGCGCTGCACCGTGCCAGCGCTCGCGCCGCGCAGCCGTTCGTGGCGATCAATTGCGCGGCGATTCCCGCCGAGCTGATGGAGAGCGAACTGTTCGGCTATCGCAAGGGCGCGTTCTCCGGCGCGGTGAGCGACCGCAACGGCCTGATCCGCGACGCCGATGGCGGCACCCTGTTCCTCGACGAGATCGGCGACATGCCCTTGCCGATGCAGGCCAAGCTGCTGCGTTTCCTGCAGGAAGGCGAGGTCTCGCCACTGGGCGGGCGCGGCGCGCAGAAGGTGGACGTGCGGGTGATCGCCGCCACCCACCGCGACCTGCTGCAGGCGGTGGACGCCGGGCGCTTCCGCAGCGACCTGCGCTACCGCCTCAACGTGGTGCCGATCGAACTGCCGCCGCTGCGCGAGCGCGGCGACGACATCCTGCTGCTCGCCCAGCACTTCCTGGCCGCCGGCGCCAGCACCCCGCAGACGCTGTCGACGGCAGCGCAGGCGCGCCTGCGCGCCTATCCCTGGCCGGGCAACGTGCGCGAATTGCGCAACGCCATGCAGCGCTGCCAGGTGCTGGTGCGCGCGCCGGTGGTGGAGGCGCACGACCTGGACGAACTGCTGGCCCAGCCCGCCGAGACGCCCACGGCGCTCGACACCGACACGCTGACCCTGCCGCAGGCGATCGCACAACTGGAACGGCAGATGATCCAGGCGGCGCTGACCCAGGCCCACGGCAATCGCGCCGAGGCCGCGCGCCGGCTCGGCATCCATCGCCAGCTCCTGTACCGCAAGCTCGACGAGTACGGGCTGTAGGCGGCGCGCTGGCGCGCGCCGCCGGGATTGGGGATTTGGGATTGGGGATTCGTGAAAGCGCCTGACATCAGGCTGCGGCACCCGCTTTTACGAATCCCCAATCCCCAATCTCCAATCCCGTTCCATCCACACCTGTCCGCAAAGCGGACAGGTGTGGATGGAATGGAGACGCTGCCGACGCCAGATCGGCACTCGATTCATTTAAAGATCAATGACTTAAAGGTTGGCACGGCCTCTGCATTATTTCTCCTGCGAGCGGCGCCCCCTTGCCGCTCAGGAGGAACTCCCATGATCCGTCGTAGCGCACTCGCTCTGTCCCTGGTGCTGGCCACCGCCGCTGCTGCCGCCACCGCGCAGGTGCCGGCGCCGCCCGCACCTCCCGCCCCGCCGGCGCCCGGTAGTGTCCCGGCACCGCCGCCGCCGCCCGCGGCCCCCGTCGCTGCCACGCCGGTGCGCGTGGACGGCACCGTCGAGCGTTTCATGCTCAACCCCAACGGCGACGTCGATGGTCTGTGGCTGATGGACGGCACCCAGGTGAGCTTCCCGCCGCACCTGTCGGCCGATCTGCAGGCCGCCGTGCGTCGTGGCGATGCGATCTCGGTGCAGGGCTATCGCCTGGGCAGCCTGCCGCTCCTGCAGGCCAGCACCATCACCGCGCGTCGCAGCGGCAAGCAGGTGGTCGACCGTCCGCCGAACCCGATGACGCCGCCGCCGGCACCCCCGGCACCGCCGGCCCTGACTCCGCTGCAGGCCGATGGCCGCATCGAGCGGCTGGTCTACGGCCCGCGCGGCGACACCGCCGGCGTGCTGCTCAGCGACGGCACCGTGGTGCGCATGCCGCCGCACGCCGCCCTGCAGTACGGCGAGTTGCTGCGGCCGGGCGCGCGCCTGAGCGTCAACGGCTTCGGCGTGCTGACCCAGGTGGGTCGCTCGGTGGAAGCCACTCAGGTCGGCCGCGACCGCAACTCGCTGCAGGCGGTGTTCGCGCCGCCGGCCCCGCCTGCGCCGCCGGCGGCTCCGCCGCCGCCGGGCGCGCCGGGTGCGCCGGCCGCCCCACCGCCGCCGCCGGCCCCGCGTTGACCCGGGCGCTGCTCCATCGCGCCTGACCCCTGCGCCCGCCGTTCGCGGCGGGCGCTGCCGGCCCCCGCCGGCATCCCTTGTTCGTCTGGAGAATGCAATGCATTGGGTCGATCCCGATTCCCTGCCGGAAACCCGTGGCACGCTCGCGCGCTTCCTGCTCAACCCCAAGGCCGACGTCGACGGCCTGCTGTTCGACGACGGCACCGAAGTGCACACCCCGCCGCACCTGTCGGCGCAACTGCTGAAGGCGCTGCGTCCGGGCGCCGGCCTCGGCGTGCGCGGACTCAAGCCGCGCGGCGCCGATGTGCTGGTGGCGCTGGCGGTGGATCCGGACGGTGCCGCGCGCATCGTCGACGAAGGCCCGCATGCCGGTCCGCACAAACCCAAGCCCAAGCCGCCGGCCAAGCCCAAGCCCGCGCAGAACGCGGTGCGTCACGCCGGCACCATCGCGCGGCTGCTGCACGGCCCGCACGGGCAGGTGCATGGCGCGCTGCTGGAGGACGGGCTGATCGTGCGCTTCCCGCCGCACGCGGTGCCGGAATCGGCGCGCTGGCTCGCCGCCGGCAAGCCGCTGGCGGCGCAGGGCGAACTGCTGGAGTCCGCGCATGGCCAGGTGCTGCATGCGCAGGCGCTGGGCGCCAGCGACGCGACGCTGCAGCCGCTGAAACCGAAGCCGCCCAAGCCTCATCACAAGCCGTTGCACGCGCATGCGGATGATGCTGCGCCGAAGGACGGGCCCAAGCCGAAACCGAAGCCCAAGCCCAAGCCCCACTGAGTCCCGAGTCGTCGCGGCGGTGTGCCCCTGGCCACCGCCGCGCCTGTGTTTCCGCCCGCTCATCCAGGACACCGTCATGCCGCCCATCGCGCCTGCGCAGCACCACGTTCTCCTGTCCTTGTCGTCGCCCGCGTCGCCGGCGGTGCGCGCATGAGCGGTGCCGGCAAGCGCCCGCGCGGCACGCGCGCGCTGGAAGCGCTCAACTTCACCATGGCCGACGTGCAGGACGGGCTCGGCCCGTTCCTGAGTGTGTTCCTGCAATCCAAGGGCTGGTCGCTCGGCGCGATCGGCTCGGTGATGACCGCCGGCGGCATCGTCGGCATGCTCGCCACCACGCCGGGCGGCGCGCTGGTCGATGCGACCAAGCGCAAGCGCAGCATCGTGGTGGTCGGCTGCAGCATGATCCTGCTGGCCTCGGCGCTGCTGTGGTGGTCGCCGACCCTGCCCGGCGTCATCGCCGCGCAGGTGATGACCGCGCTCGCCGCCGCCGCGCTGGGGCCGGCCCTGTCCGGCATCACCCTGGGCCTGGTGCGCCAGGCCGGTTTCGATCACCAGATCGCGCGCAACCAAGTCGGCAGCCACGCCGGCAACGTAGTGGCCGCGGCGCTGGCCGGCTTGCTCGGCTGGAAATTCGGTTTCGGCGCGGTGTTCGTGCTGACCGGCTGCTTCGGCGTGCTTGCCATCATTTCGGTGTTGATGATTCCGCGCGACGCCATCGATCATCGTGCCGCACGCGGCATGGCCGAGACGGAGGACGAGCATGGCGAGCACGTCAGCGGCTGGTCGGTGCTGCTGACCTGCAAGCCCTTGCTGGTACTGGCCGCGGCGCTGGCGCTGTTCCATCTCGGCAATGCGGCGATGCTGCCGCTGTACGGCATGGCCGTGGTGGCCGCGCACCAGGGCGACCCGAACGCGCTGACCGCCACCACCATCATCGTCGCCCAGGCCACCATGGTGTTCGCCTCGCTGCTGGCGATGCGCCTGATCCGCGTGCGCGGGCACTGGTGGGTACTGCTGCTGACCTTCCTGGCGCTGCCGCTGCGCGGACTGATCGCCGCCAGCGTCATCCACACCTGGGGCGTGTTCCCGGTGCAGATCCTCGACGGCGTCGGCGCGGGCCTGCAGAGCGTGGCGGTGCCGGCGCTGGTGGCGCACCTGCTGCAGGGCACCGGCCGGGTCAACGTCGGGCAGGGCGCGGTGATGACGATGCAGGGCGTCGGCGCGGCACTGAGTCCCGCACTGGGCGGCTGGATCGCACAGGGGTTCGGCTACCGCGCCGCGTTCCTGCTGCTGGGCGGCATCTCGCTGCTGTCGCTGGCGTTGTGGGTGGGCATGCGCAAGCACCTGGTGACGGCGAAGCGCGAGCGCGCAGCCGACGAACCGGTGCCGCCGCTGCCGGCTTAAGCTCTCAGCCCGGTGCCACTCCGGGAACCACCTCGCAGGCGATTCCTGCGGCGGCCAAGTGCGCCGCCAGCGCCGCGTGCGGCGGCTGTCGGAACGCATCGCCCGGCAGCAGGCTGACCACGCGCTGCCCGGCCTGCGCCTGTTCGACCAGCAGCGCCAGGTGCGCTGCCGGATCGTCCGGCAGCGGCTGGCGGCTGGCATCGCGGCGCGCCAGGCTCAGCACTGCCGCGCTCACTTGCGCACCTACCAGCAGCAGGTCGGCCTGATTGAGCGCACGCAGCGCCTTCAGCGTCAGCGCGCCGGGATCGCCGCTGCCGGTGCCGACCAGCCACACGCTGCCTTGCCGCGGTACCTCGTCGCTGCGCTGCAGGCTGTCGGCGAAGGCCTGTTCGGCAGCATCGCGCTGACCGCTCTGCAGCAGGGTCTGCACCGGCCCCTCCAGTACCTGTTCGAACCAGCGCCGGCGCTGCGCCAGCTCCGGCAGGCGCGCGCGGATCGCGGCGCGGTGGCGCGCGAACAGCTGCGCCAGTTCGGCGTAGGAATGGTCCAGTTCGGTTTCCCAGCGCTCGCGCAGGCGTCGCGCCAGCATCGGCGCCGCGCCGCTGGAGGAGATCGCGATCAACAGCGGGTCGCGGTCGATGATCGCCGGCACCTGGAACGTCGACAGTGCGGCGTCGTCGACCACGTTGACCCACTTGCGCCGCGCCCCGGCCTGTTCGGCCAGTTGCCGGTTGAACGCGTCGTCGTCGGTGGCGGCCACCACCAGCCAGGCATCGTCCAGCCACTGCGGGTCGAAGGCGCCGTCGGCGCGCTGCAGGCGGCCCTGCGCCAGCCACTGCGCCACGGTGGGGTTGAGCGCATGCGCGTACACCAGCACGTCGGCGCCGGCGTGCAGCAGCGCCTCGATCTTGCGCATCGCCACCTCGCCGCCGCCGACGACCAGCACGCGGCGTCCGGCCAGGTCGGCGAACAGGGGATACAGCGGCATGCGGACTCCTTGCTGGGGCGAAATGCGTCAGCTCGCGGCAGGCATGTGGCGGGGCCGCACGCGACTGCGCAGCGTTCTGTCGGTCAACGATACCGAAAGGTCGGTCGGGTGGAGCTGTCCGCAGCGGCTGTCATTCTCCCCCGTCATCCCAACGGCCCGCGGCGGCAGCAAACGCCGGGCCATGCCCGGCAACGCCTGGCCGCGCAGCCAACGCGCAGGCGCTGGCGTATGATCCGCGCTCGTCGCCCTCCCGAACCGGCATCATGGATCGAGCCCGTCCGTCCCTTTCGTGGCCACGCGTGTCGGCGTGGTGTGTCCTTTTCGCGCTGCTGTGGCAGGTGGCGCCCGCTCCGGCGCAGACCGCGCGCAAGCCGTCGGCCTACGAGCAACGCCCGGGCAGCAACGCCGCCGTGCAGCCGGCGACGGGGCCCGATTCCCTGCCGCGCCTCGACAGCCGTGCGCAGTTCCTGCAGCTCGCGCGGATCTACAACGCCGGCACCGCGCTGGAGCTGCCGCATCTGCTGTTCGTGATCGACCGGCAGCGGGGCGGGCGCGTCTACTACCTCAACACCCCGCGCTTCCCGCTGCACGAACAGTTCGTGCGCCAGCGCCTGGCGCCTGGCATGGGCAAGGCGGCGCTGAAGGCGCAGTACCGCGATCCGCAGCGTCGCTTCCTGTTCGGGACTCTGAGCTGGCAGCAGGATCTGCCGGGCTACACCTACGAGTTCTGGGAGGGCGACGTCCTTACCGCACCGTTGTTGCAGCAGACCGACGCCGCCTTGCGCGCGTCGTTCTTCGACACGCTTCGGTTCAAGACCAACTCCACGCTGCACGAACAACTGGCCCGCAGCGCCGGGTTGGCGTTCGTCACCCAGGAGGCGCTGCTGCGCGAGCAGCGCTTCCTGCCGCTGAACACCGGCCATGCCGAGGGGCGGCTGCGCATCGTGCGCTCGGAGGCGCAGTTCCGTACCCTGTCGCCGCGCGACATCCCGGTACTGGACGAGGTGCCGATCGCGTTGGCGCCGGTCGCCGGCCTGGTCACGCAGCGCCCGTCCACGCTGCTGTCGCACGTCAACCTGCTGGCCAAGGGCTGGGGCATTCCCAACGTGTACGTGCGCGATGCGCAGGCGACATTGCGCCAGTACGACGGGCGCTGGGTGCAACTGGATGTCACCCACAACGACTACCGGGTGACACCGCTGGCGGGTCCGCCGGCGGCCGCACCCGCTGCCGCTCCCCGCACCGCGGCCCGCGCGCTGCCGCGTCCGGACCTGAGCGTGGCCGCGCTCAAACCGCTGGCGGCGCTGCGCGCCCGCGACAGCCGCGCCTGCGGGACCAAGGCGGCCAATCTCGGCACGCTGAAAGCGGTGCTGCCGCCGGCCGCGCGCGTGCCGGACGGCTTCTGCATTCCGTTCGCGTTCTACCAGGCAACGCTGCAGCGCCTGCAGGTCGACCAGCGCCTGCGCGACCTGCAGCGCCGCCCCGGCTTCGCCACCGACGTGGAGGTGCGCCGCGCCGCGCTGGCGGCGCTGCGTGCCGAGATCGCCGACGCCGCGCCCGATCCCGCCTTCGTGCGCGCGCTGGAGGCGCAGTGGCAGGCGCAACTGCACGGCGCCGGCGTGTTCGTGCGCAGCTCGTCCAACTCCGAGGATCTGCCCGGCTTCAGCGGCGCCGGCCTGTATACCACCGTGCCCAACGTCACCCGCGCCGACGCACTGGCCAAGGCGGTGCAGACGGTGTGGGCGTCGGTGTACAACTTCGAGGCCTACGAAGCGCGCGCCGCCGCCGGCCTGCCGCAGGACGCGGTGGCCATGGCGGTGCTGGTGCAATTGGCCGCGCCGTCCGACAGCTCCGGGGTGATGATCACCCGCGATCCGTTCGATGCCGCGCGCCGCCATGTCACCTACATTTCGGCCAAGCGCGGCCTGGGCATCCGCGTGGTCGAGGGCAAGCGCCAGGCCGAACAGGTGATGTATTCGAGCTGGTCCAGGGCGGTGCAGGTGCTGAGCCGCTCGGCCGAGGACACCCAGCTCGTGGCCAACGCCGCCGGCGGCGTACGCGAGGTGCCGATCGTCGGCACCCGCCAGGTACTGACCGATGCCCTCATCGCGCGACTGGCCAAGGTCGGCGCGATGACCAAACAGGCGCTGGGCGGCGCCGACCAGGACATCGAGTGGGCGGTGGTCGGCGACGAGGTGGTGATCCTGCAGGCGCGGCCGTATGTGGAGCGGGGTGGGCGCCAGTGAACCACCCTCACGTTGCTGCCGAAGGCGTTATCGGCCCGGTTGCTTGCGGTGTGCGGCCAGCGCGGCGCGGCGGTATCTGAGTTCCATTGATCTCTGGTCGCGGCTGAAGCCGCTCCTACAGAAGGCGGACGTTGCGAGCTGTCATTCGTAGGAGCGGCTTCAGCCGCGACCCCCAGCGCCCGGCAGATCGCCAGGCGCTCCCATCGGCTCACGGCGTCGGCGCATCCGCATTGCGGTGATGCGCGGCCGTGGACTTGCTGTCGCGCTCGGCGGCCAGCAGGGTCAGCGAGCGGCCGATGCCGTGCCATTGCGAACCGCCGGGAAGGCCGTGTTCGCCGTTGCGTTCGGCGGTGTCGATCAGCACGCGCCAGTGTTCGCCTTCCACCAACGGTAGGGTGAACGGCACGTCCTCGACCGCGCCGTTGACGATCATCAGCAGGGTCACGTTCGATGCAGCCTGGCGCAGGCCGCTGGATGGGGCGCGGCCGTCCAGGCGCATCATCAGCGCGCGGGCGTGCGGGTCGTGCCAGGAGGCTTCGGTCATCTCCTCGCCGTCCGGGGCCAGCCAGGTCACGTCCTTGATGCCCAGTTCCTCGTCGTAGACGCCATCGAAGAAGCGCGCGCGGTGCAGCAGCGGGTAGTGCGCGCGCAGGTGGGTCAGGCGCGAGACGAAGGCGCTGAGCTGGTGCGCGCGCGGGCCGGCTTCCCAGTTCAGCCAGGTCAGTTCGTTGTCCTGGCAGTAGGTGTTGTTGTTGCCGCCCTTGCTGCGGCCGAACTCGTCGCCGGCCAGCAGCATCGGCGTGCCCTGCGACAGCAGCAGGGTCGCCAGCATGTTGCGCATCTGCCGCAGGCGCAGCGCGTTGATCTGCTCGTCGTCGGTCTCGCCTTCCACGCCATAGTTGGCGGAGATGTTGTTGTCCGAGCCGTCGCGGTTGTGCTCGCCGTTGGCCTCGTTGTGCTTGTGCGCGTAGCTGACCAGGTCGTGCAGGGTGAAGCCGTCGTGGGCGGTGACGAAGTTGACCGAGGCGGTGGGGCGGCGGCCGCGGTGGTGGAACAGGTCGGCCGAGCCGGTCAGGCGCGTGGCCAGTTCCGCCAGCTGGCCTTCGTCGCCGCGCCAGAACGCGCGCACGTTGTCGCGGAACTTGTCGTTCCACTCCGACCAGCCCGGCGGGAAGCCGCCGACCTGGTAGCCGCCGGGGCCCACGTCCCATGGCTCGGCGATCAGCTTGACCTGGCTCAGCAGCGGGTCCTGGCGGCAGGCGTCGAGGAAGCCGCCCTTGGGATCGAAGCCGTGGTGCTCGCGGCCGAGGATGGTGGCCAGGTCGAAGCGGAACCCGTCCACGTGCATCTCCGACACCCAGTAGCGCAGCGAGTCGTTGACCATGCGCAGCGCGCCGGCATTGGTCAGGTCGAAGGTGTTACCGGTGCCGGTGTCGTTGATGTAGAAGCGGCGGTCCTCGGCCAGGCGGTAGTAGCTGGCGTTGTCGATGCCCTTGAACGACAGCGTCGGCCCCAGCTCGTTGCCTTCGGCGGTGTGGTTGTAGACCACGTCCAGGATCACTTCCAGCCCCGCGCTATGCAGGCGCGCCACCATCTGCTTGAACTCGGACACCGTGCGCGTGGCCATGTAGCGCGGGTGCGGGGCGAAGAAGCCGATGGTGTTGTAGCCCCAGTAATTGCGCAGGCCCTGCTTGAGCAGGTATTCGTCGTCGACGAAGGCGTGCACCGGCAGCAGTTCCACCGCGGTCATGCCCAGGCGCTTGATGTGCTCGACCACCTCGTCGACCTTCAGCCCGGAGAAGGTGCCGCGCCAGGCCTCGGGCACCGAGGGGTGGCGCATGGTGGTGCCGCGCAGGTGGGTCTCGTAGATCACCGTGCTGTCCCACGGCGTCTGCGGGCGCTGGTCCTTGCCCCAGGTGAAGGCCGGATCGATCACCGCGCACTTGGGCATGTAGGCGGCGCTGTCGCGGCGATCGAAGCTGAGGTCGGCATCCTTGTGGCCGATGGTGTAGCCGAACAGGGCCGGCGCCCATTTCAGTTCGCCGACCAGTTGCTTGGCGTAGGGATCGAGCAGCAGCTTGTTGGGATTGAAGCGGTGCCCGGCGTCGGGCGCGTACGGACCATACACGCGGTAGCCATAGAGCTGGCCTGGGCGCGCGTCGGGCAGGTAGCCGTGCCAGATCTCGTCGGTGTACTCGGGCAGCGCGATGCGTTCGATCTCGCGGCCGCGATCGTCGAACAGGCACAACTCCACCTTGGTGGCGTGCGCCGAGTACAGCGCGAAGTTCACCCCCAGGCCGTCCCAGGTGGCGCCCAGCGGATACGGCAGGCCCTCGCGGATACGCGAACGGCGGGTGAGCTTGCGCACGGGCATGAAGGATCCTTAGGAAGAAGTGCTGCCGTTGCCGGCGCTGCGTCGCGGTTGCGACGGCGGCAGCGCCTCGGCATCGGCTTCGGCGGCCGCTTCCGCGGCCACCAGGCGTTCGGCCATGGCCCAATGGCGGGCGGCGTGGCCGTCGGGTCGCCCTTCGGCTTCCCAGATTTCGTGTGCGAGTTGGCGGATGCGGCGTTGGCGTGTTTCTGCGTCCATGGCTTCTTGCGAGATCAGGGGGAGGCGACCAGCACGGCCACCGGGAACTCGGCGAACAGCGCCGACACCGCAATGGCCGACGTCGCGTCGACGGTAGCACTGGCCAGCACCGGACGATACTGTGCCTGCGGCAGTGTCAGAACCGTGTTACGCCAATCGAACTGCGCCCGCAGCGGCGCGTCCGGCCGCAGCGCCTGCGCGGCGGCGCCCAGCCGCGGTACCACCACCACCAGCGAGGCGCCCTCGTGTTCGCGCACGAAGCCGAGTACGTGTTGGGCCTGCGGGCCCTGCGCCTGCAGCGGCGTGTAGCGGCCGTGCGCGAACAGGTCCGGATGCGCGCGCCGCAGCTGCAGCAGCTGTGCGGTCAGCCAGGCCTTGACGTGGCCGCTGTGCCAGTCCTGCAGCAGTGCGTCCGGCGCGGTGGCATCGCGCAGCCAGGCCTGGCGCAGCGCGTAGTCCACCGGGCGGCGGTTGTCCGGATCCACCAGCGACAGATCCCAACCTTCGCTGCCCTGGTACAGGTCGGGCACACCGGGCAGGGTCAGGCGCAGGGTGGTCTGCACCAGGCTGTTGAGCGCGCCGGCCGGGGCCAGCGCCGCGGCCGCCTGCGCCAGCGCCTCGCGCAGCGCGGTGCCGGCCGGCTGCAGCAGCGCCGCGTCGAGCAGGGCGCGCGCATTGCGCTCGTAGTCCTCGTCCGGCCAGGTCCAGTGGGTGCGCAGCTTGGCTTCGCGCGCGGCCTTGAGCTGCCAGGCGCCGATGCGCTCGGCGTAGTCGCGCAGGCCATCGGCGTCGTCCACCGCCAGTTCCAGCGGCCACGCCGCCACCAGCATCTGCCAGAGCATCAGCAGGTCGCCGGGCAACGGCGCGGCGCTGCCGGCCGGCAGCAGGTCGGCCGACAGCGCCTGGAAGCGCGCCACCTGCGCCTCCCACCACGGCGCCTGCGCGCTGAGCGCGGCCAGCCGCATGCGCACGTCTTCGCCGCGCTTGTGGTCGTGGGTGGCGGTGGCCAGCAGCGCGCGCGGATAGTGCTCCGCGCGTCGTGCGTTGGCTGCGTGGAATTCGGCCGGCGTCAGCGCGAACACGTCCGGCTCGCTGCCGACCTCGTTGCGCGAGAGCAGCACGCCGTGGCGGTAGAAGGAGGTGTCCTCCACCGACTTGGCGTTGAGCGGTGCCGACAGTTGTTCCAGGCGCCGGCGTACGATCCGCCGCAGCGCCACCTGCGCCTTGCCGGTGCCGCGGCCATCGCGGCTCCAGCGTTCGATCGCGTCGATCGCCGCGCACACCCGCGGCTCGGCGCCGACGCGCGCGCGCTGCGCGGCCTGGGCCAGTCGGGCGGCATCGTCGTCGTCCAGGCCGTCCGGTCTGGCATAGGTGCGGTACACCTCGAAGTGCCGCAGCAAGGCCATCAGCCCGCGCGCCAGCATCTGCGGGCTGAACTCGCGGGTGAGCGGATCCAGGTGCGCGGCGGCGCCCAGCGCCTGCACCGTGCGCACGAACTCGGCCTGCAGAGATCCCTGCAGGATCTCGTCGCGCGCGGCGCGTTGTTCCTGGCCGAAATCGCCGCTGCGCCCGCTCCAGCGCTGCCACAGGGCGGTCAGCGGCGCAGCGCCGGCCGGGTCGTGCAGCACCGCGGCGACCTGGTCCATGAAGTCGTAGCCGGTGGTGCCATCGCAGGGCCAGTCGCTGCGCAACTGCTCGTGCGGCGCCAGGATCTTTTCCAGGTACAGGGCGACGCCGCCCGGGGCGATGCCGCGGCGGCGGCCGGCGCGGTCCAGTTGCGTGCGCAGCCGCTGCACGTAGCCGGTGGGGTCGGCCAGGCCGTCGACGTGGTCGACCCGCACGCCATCCAGATGGCCTTCGGCGACCAGCCGCAGCGGCAACTCGTGGACCGCGGCGAACACGTCGTTCTGCTCCACCCGCAGCGCCGCCAGCGAAGTGATGTCGAAGAAGCGGCGGTAGTTGAGCATGTCGTTGCCGACCCGCCACCAGGCCAGGCGATAGCACTGGCGTTCGATCAGTCGGTGCAGGGCGTCGTCGCCCAGCCGTGCGGCGTCGTTGAGCCGCGCCGCCCACGCCGGGCGTGCGCTGGCCGGTTCCTGGGCGATGGCGCCGTCCAGGCGGATCGGGAAGCGCTGGTCGTGGTGCAGCAGGACCACGCTGCCGTCCTCGGCCACCTGCAACTGCAGCGCGCCTTCGCTCAGCGCCTGCGCATAGGGGCGGTCCAGCACCGGCAGCCACAGCTTGCCTTCGCGCCCGGGCGCGCGCCAGTCGATGTCGAACCAGCCGGCATGGCGGCTGCGCCGGCCATGGGTGAGCACGTCCCACCACCACGGATTGCTCGGGTGGGTGGCCATGTGGTTGGGCACGATGTCCAGGATCAGGCCCATACCGTGGCTGCGCGCGCGCTCGGACAGGTGCAGCAGCGCCGGCTCGCCGCCGAGTTCGGGATTGACCTGGCGCGGGTCGGTGACGTCGTAGCCGTGGGTGGAGCCGGGCACGGCGGTGCCGATCGGCGACAGGTAGAGGTGGCTGATCCCCAGCCCGGCGTAGTACGGCACCTGCGCGGCGGCATCGAGCAGGGTGAAGTCGGCATGCAGCTGCAGGCGGGCGGTGGCCCGCAGGGGAATCATGCGCATGCGTCGGCTCCTTGCGCGGCGGTGGCGGTGGTCTGGCGGGTCTGGGCGAAGGCGTCCAGGCGCGTGGCGAGGGTGGCAGCGGCGGCCGCCGCGTCGGGTGCCGGCAGGCGCCGGCGCCAGTTCGGATGGCCGTCGACGGTGCCGGGCAGGTTGGGTTGCTGGTCCAGGCCCAGCGCGTCCTCGGCCGGCAGCAGCGCCAGCGGCGACGGCGTGGCGGCGACGAAGCGCAGTGCGCCCAGTTCCGGGTCGGCGGCCTCCGCGGGCGGCAGCGCGGCGGCGACCGCCTGGTCCATGCGCGCGACGTCGTCGTTGCGCGCCTGGTGGTCGGCGTGTTGCTGCGCGGCGTCGCTCAACTGCAGGCGCCGGCGCCAGTCGATGTCCTCGCCGCGGCGCCAGCCGCGCAGGGTCGGCAGGTCGTGGGTGGTGGTGGTGGCAAGCGCGTCGGGGCGCCACTGCGCCGGCGGCAGGAACGCGCCGTCGCGGTCGCGGGTGAACAGCAGCACGTCGATGCCCATCACCCCGCGGCGCGACAGTTCCGCGCGGATGCCGTCCGGCACCACGCCCAGGTCCTCGCCGATCACGATCGCGCGGTGCCGCCAGGACTCCAGCGCCAGCAGGCGCAGCAGGTCGTGCAGCGGATAGCGCAGGTACACGCCGGTGGACGAGGGCGCGCCGCGCGGGATCACCCACAGCCGCAGCAGGCCGAGGATGTGGTCGATGCGCACGCCGCCGCGATCGCGCATCACCGCGCGCAGCAATTCGATGAACGGCGCGAAGCCGGTGGCGCGCAGCGCGGTCGGTGCATAGCCGCAGATGCCCCAGGCCTGGCCATCGCCGTTGAACGCGTCCGGCGGTGCGCCCAGTTCCAGCCCCTGCAGCACCGCCTGCGGCCAGGCGGCGGCCTCGGCGCCGTGCGCGTCGAAGCCCACCGCCAGGTCGGCGATCAGGCCGATGTCCATGCCGTCGGCGCGTGCCTGCCGCTGCACGTCGGCCCAACTGCGCGCGGCCAGCCATTGCGCGAAGCGGTGCAGGCCCGGATCGGCATCGCCGAAGTCCTGCGCGGCGAACGCCGCGTGCGCGTGCAGGGCGCTGCCGCCCTCGCGTTCGAACGCGGCCAGGTCGGCGTGCAGGGCGGCATCGGCCTGAGCGAAGTCGGCATGCAGTTGCCGCAGCCACTGCCACTTCAAGGCAGCGCAGGCTGGCCAGTCGATCAGCGGGCGGGCCTGCGCCTCGGCGAAGGCCTGCGCCAGCCCGGCCGTCTCCAGCGCGCGCTGCGCGGCAGCGGCACCGAGCACGCGCGCCGGCGCTGCCTGCAACGGATCGAGGAAGCGGCGATCGCTGGGCGAGTAGGGGCTGTAGTGCGAACCGATCGGTCGCGCCGCATGCACCGGGCTCAGCGCGATGGCATCGCCGCCAGCTGCGGCGATGCGCGCGGCCCAGGCGGCGGTGCCATCGGCGTCGCCGATGCCGGCGTCGTAGGCCCCCGGCGCCGAGTACACCTGCAGCGACAGGCCCCAGCGCCGCGGCTGCCCCGCGCCCACCGCGTCGGCGACGCCGTAGCAGCGTGGCGGCGCCACCGCCAGGGTGGTGCGGCGGTCGCCATGCTGCAGGGTCCAGTAACCGGCGGTATCGGGCGCGACGAGGCGGCCCTGCGCGTCGCAGTGGCCTTGCAGTGCCTGGCCGTCTTCGCTGTCGAGCCGGTACGCCGTGCCGGGCGCGGCGCCGATTTCGACCGGCGCGCCGACGTCGGCGGTCAGCAGCGGCGGCAGCGCGGCATCGGCCTGCAGCCGGCGCAGGCTGTCGCGGCAGGCGGCGGCGTCGCGCGCGTCCAGGCCCAGTGCGCCGAGCACATGGCGCAGGGTGTCGTCGCCGACCGTGCGCGGCGTGTCGCTGGCATCGATCCAGTCGACCAGCAGGCCGGCGGCGTCGGCCAGGGTGTGCAGGGAAGTGTCGGTCATGGGCAGGGCAAACCGGGCAGCAAGGCGAAAGAGGGATCCGCCGCGGTCCCGCCCGCACGCGCCGGCAGCGCGTGCGCGGCGGTGGGCAGCGAACGAGGCGGCCAGCGTGCCGGGGACGCTGTCGCGATGGCGTCGCGACAGCGGGCGCTCATGCGGCGTTGCCGGGCCGGTAGCGCGCGACGAAGGCGTTGGGCGGCAACTGCGCGGCGTCATCGCCGGCGTTCTCCGCGTGCACGCTGCTGCCAGGCAGGTCCAGCGCCACCGGTGCGTCGCCGAAGTTGGCGGCCACGTGCCATTCGCCATCGCCCAGGCGCCAGCCCGCGGCGATCGCCTTCGGGCCGATCACCCGCGCGCCCAGCGCGCTGGCCTGGGTCAGCGCCGGCACCAGGTGCTGGCGGCGCAGCGCCAGCAGCGTCGCGAACCAGTCGCGCCAGCGCGCGCCGTCGCCATGGGTGGCGTCGCTGATGTCGGCGATGGAAGCCTGGAAGGTGCTCGGCGCGTTGGGGTCGGGAATGGTGGAGCGCTGTTCCGGATCGGCGAAGGCGGCGAAGTGCGCGAACTCGCGGCGCCGGCCCTCGCGCACCGCCTCGTCCAGCGGCGGCGCGAAATCGGTGAAGAACTGGAACGGGGTGCGGCTGCCCCACGGCTCGCCCATGAAGAACAGCGGGATCATCGGGGTCAGCGCGGTCAGCGCCAGCGCCGCGCGCAGCGCCGGTTCGCTCACCTGGGTGATCAGCCGGTCGCCGCGGGCGCGGTTGCCGATCTGGTCGTGGTTCTGCGCGAAGATCACGAACTTGTGCGGCGGCAGATGGCCGCTGGGCTCGCCGCGCGCGTGCCCGCGGTGGTCGGCCTGGCCCTGGAAGGCGAAACCTTCGCCGAGCACGCGTGCCAGGTGCTGCGCCGGCGCGTCGGCGAAGCCGGCGTAGTAGCCCTCGTGCTCGTCGGTCAGCAGCACGTGCAGGCTGTTGTGGAAGTCGTCGTCCCACTGCGCGCTGTAGCCGCGCTCCAGCACGTCGGCCTGGTTGGCCTCGTTCTCCAGCACCAGGTGCACGTGGCGCCCGTCGGCCACGCTGGCGGTGATCGCCTCGCGCAGGGTATCCAGGAAGGCGTTGGGCACGATCGCATGCACGGCATCCAGGCGCAGACCGTCGAAGCGGTACTCGTGCAGCCACATCAGCGCGTTGTCGATGAAGTAGCGCTGCACCGGCGGCAGGCGGAAATCGATCGCCGCGCCCCAGGGGGTCGGCGCATCCTCGCGGAAGAAGGTCGAGGCGTACTGGCCCAGGTAATTGCCGTCCGGGCCGAAGTGGTTGTAGACCACATCCAGGAACACGCTCAGGCCCAGGCCGTGGGCTTCGTCGATCAGCGCCTTGAGTTCGTCGGGATGGCCGTAGGCCGAGGCCGGCGCGTACGGCAGCACGCCGTCGTAGCCCCAGTTGTGGCGGCCGGGGAATTCGGCCAGCGGCATCAGTTCGATCGCGGTGACGCCGAGCGCGGCCAGGGTCGGCAACTGTGCGCGCAACCCGGCGTAGCCGCCGCAGGTGCCCACATGCAGTTCGTAGAACACGGTCTCGGCCCAGGGTCGGCCGCGCCAGTCGCCGTGGCGCCAGGCGTAGCCGTCGGTGGCCAGCACCGCGCTGGCGCCGTGCACGCCGTCCGGCTGCCAGCGCGAGGCCGGGTCCGGCACCGGCGTGCCGCCGTCGATGGCGTAGCGGTAGCGGGTGCCGGGTGCGCACGCCAGGGTGGCAGCGAAATAACCGTCGCCGATCAGCTCCAGCGGCTGCCGCCGATCGTCGCCGAACACCAGCTCCACACGCGCGGCATCCGGCGCCCACAGCGCGAAGGCGACCTCGCCGTTGGCGCCCGGCCAGGCGCCGGGGCGCAGCGCCGCACGCGGGGCGGCAGGGGAGTCGATCGAGACAGCGGTCGTGGCCATGGTCAAAGGTCCGGTTGCAGCCAAAGGGTCGACAGCGGCGGCAGGGTCAGCGCCAGCGATTGCGCATGCCCGTGCATCGGCTGCGGCAGGGTCGACAGCACACCGCCGTTGCCCTGGTTGGAACCGCCGTAATAGCCGCTGTCGCTGTTGAGAATCTCGCGCCAGCGTCCGCCACGCGGCACCCCCACGCGGTAATCGTGGTGTACGGTCGGCGTGAAGTTGCTCACCGCCAGCAGCGGCGGCGTATCGTCATCGCGGTCGTGGCGGACGAAGGCGAACACGCTGTTGTGGTGATCGTCGGCGATGCTCCATTCGAAGCCGTCGCTGCTGCGGTCGCTGCGGTACAGCGCCGGCAAGGCACGCAACTGCCGGTTGAGGTCGGCGACCAGGCGCGCGACGCCGCGGTGCTCGGGCTGCTGCGCCTGCACCCAGTCCAGCGGCCGGTCGTGGTCCCAGTCCTGCCACTGCCCGAACTCGCAGCCCATGAACAGCAGTTTGCGTCCGGGATGCGCCCACATGAAGGCCAGGTAGGCGCGCAGGTTGGCGAAGCGCTGCCAGGCGTCGCCGGGCATGCGCGCCAGCAGCGAGCCCTTGCCGCGCGCCACCTCGTCGTGCGACAGCGGCAGCACGAAATGCTCGGAGAACGCGTACACCAGGCCGAAGCTCATCTCGCTGTGGTGGTGCTGCCGGTGCAGCGGATCGCGCTGCAGGTAGCGCAGGGTGTCGTGCGCCCAGCCCATGTTCCACTTGTGGCTGAAGCCCAGCCCGCCCTGTGCCGTGGGCGCGGTCGCACCCGGCCACGCGGTGGATTCCTCGGCGATGGTGCGCACGCCGGGGAAGCGCTGCGCGATCTCGTCGTTGAGCCGGCGCAGGAAGGCGATCGCCTCCAGGTTCTCGCGGCCGCCGTGGGCGTTGGGAATCCATTCGCCGGCGTTGCGGCCGTAGTCGCGGTACAGCATCGCCGCCACCGCATCCACGCGCAGGCCGTCGACGTGGAAGCGCTCGATCCACTCCAGCGCGCTGCCGATCAGGTAGGCCACCACTTCCGGGCGGCCGTAGTTGTAGACCAGCGTATTCCACTCGCGGTGCACGCCTTCGCGCGGATCGGCGTGTTCGTACAGGGCGCTGCCGTCGAAGCGCTGCAGGCCGTGCGCATCGTCGGGGAAGTGCGCACCGACCCAGTCCAGCAACACGCCGATGCCGGCCTGGTGGCAGACATCGACGAAGCGCGCGAAGCCGTCGGCGTCGCCATGGCGCGCGGTGGGCGCGTACAGGCCCAGTGGTTGGTAGCCCCAGGAGCCGCCGAACGGATATTCGGCGATCGGCAGCAGTTCGATATGGGTGAAGCCGAGCCCGCGCACGTAGGGGATCAGTTCGGCGGCCAGCGCATCCCAGTGCAGCGGCTGGCCGTTGCCGTCATGGCGCCAGGAGCCGGCATGCAGCTCGTAGACGCTCAGCGGCTGCGCGCTGCCGGCCTGGGCCTCGCGCTGCGCCAGCCAGGCCGCATCGCCCCAGGCATGGCTGTCGGCGTACGGCACCACCGAGGCGGTGGACGGCGTCAGGGCGCTGCAGCGCGCCACCGGATCGGCCTTGCGCGGCAGCACGCTGCCGTCGGCGGCCTGCAGTTCGTACTGGTAGTGCTCGCCGCCGTGCAGCCCGGGCACGAACAGTTCCCAGACCCCGGCGTCCGCGTGAAAGCGCAGCGGATGCCGGCGCGCGTCCCAACCGTTGAAGTCGCCGACCAGCGCCACCCGCCTGGCCTGCGGCGCCCACACCGCGAAGCGCACGCCCTCCACCTCGCCGACGCGGGCGTGGTGCGCGCCGAGCGCGGTGCGCAGGGCCGCGCCGTCGCCGGCGGCCAGATCCTGCAGCCAGGCCGGATCGAGCATCGGCTCGAACGCATAGGGGTCGTCGCATTCCTGCACCGCGTCCGGCCAGACGATGCGCAGCCGGTAGGGCATGGGCTGCTTCAGCTCGCCCTCGAACAGGCCGTCGGCCTGCGGGTGGGCACGCATCCGCGCGATCAGCTTGCCCTGCGCGTCGAGCAGGCCCAGCGCCTCGGCGCCTGGCGCCAGCACGCGCACCCGCACCGTGCCGTCGGCCTGCGGATGCGGGCCAAGCCAGGCGAATGCATCGATCGCCTCGCCGCGTGCCAGTACCTGCAGGGCAAGGCCGTCGCCGTCGTCCTCCGTGTCCGCCGCCGGGTCCCCGCCGGCGGCCGGGTCCACGGCGTGTTCCCGATCGCTCATGCGGCGGCCATGGCACTCGCCGTGGCCGACACCGCGGCGCTGGTCGCGGCCGGGATGGTGCCGGCGGTCGTGGCGGCGGTGCGCTCGTACAGCGCCATGTACTTGCGCCCGGCCAGCTCCCAGCCGCTGGGCCGCAGCATCGCCGCGCGGCGCATCGCCTGCAGCAGACCCGGCAGGCGGAAGGTGCGGAACACCCGTTGCAGGCAGCGGCGCAGGCCGTCGGCCGAGGCTTCCTCGAACAGGAAGCCGGTGACGCCGTCGTCCACCGTGTCGATCAGGCCGCCGGTGGCATGCGCGATCGGCAGGCTGCCGAAGCGCTGCGCATACATCTGGCTCAGCCCGCAGGGCTCGAAGCGCGAGGGCATCAGCAGGAAGTCGGAGCCGGCGAACATGCGCCGCGCCAGCGGCTCCTCGAAGCCGATGTGCGCGCCGACATGACCGGGGTAACGCCGCGCCAGCGCCGCCACCGCCTGCTCGATCTGCGGCTCGCCGCCGCCGATGATCACGATCTGGCCGCCGGCGGCGACGATCTGCGGCGCCACCTCGCAGATCAGGTCCAGGCCCTTCTGGTGCACCAGCCGCGAGACCACCGCGAATAGCGGACCGTCGCTGTCGAGCAGGCCGAACGCCTGGCGCACCTGCGCCGCGTTCTCGCGCTTGCCCTGGATCTGGCCGACACCGAAGTGCGCCGGCAGGTGCGCGTCGGTGCGCGGATCCCAGCTGGCGTCGATGCCGTTGACGATGCCGCTGAGGCGGCCGCTGGCGGCGCGCCGTGCCAGCAGCGCGTCCAGGCCGCAGCCCTGCGCCGGGCCGGTGATCTGCGCGGCGTAGCTGACGCTGACCGTATTCACATGGTCGGCATGGACGATGCCCGCGCGCAGGAACGACATCTGCCCGTAGAACTCCAGGTCCTGCAGGCCCTCGGCGGGGATGCCCAGGGCGCCGGCCATCGCATACGGGAACAAGCCCTGGTAGGCGAGGTTGTGGATGGTCAGCAGGCACGGCGTGCGGCCGCCGGACCAGCGCACGTAGGCGGCGGCCAGCGCACACGGCCAGTCGTTGAGGTGCAGCAGCTCCGGCGTCCAGTCCAGCCCGGCCTGGCCGCCGGCGATCTGCGCGGCAGCGTGGGACAGGGTGGCGAAGCGCAGCGCGTTGTCTTCCCAGTCGCGGCCTTCGCTGCACACATAGGGCGAACCCTGCCGTTCGAACAGCTGCGGGCACAGCAGCACGTACACGCACAGACCATCGGGGCGCTCGGCCCGGCCCAGCGCGCAATCCGGCAGCCCGGCATGCGCGGCGATGCGGCCGACGATCTCCAGCGGCCCGGTCGTGCGCAGCACCGACGGATAGCCGGGGATCAGCACGCGGATGTCGCAGCTGCTGCGCAGCGCGCGCGGCAAGGCCGCGGCCACGTCGCCCAGGCCGCCGGCCTTGATGAAGTCGGCCATCTCGGAGGTCACGAACAGGCTGGTCCGGCGCGGCGCCGGGTGCAGCTTGACCGTCACCTCGGCATTGCGGACGAAGCGGCCGCGCGCATCGCGGTAGCGGCGGCGCGGCGCATGCAGCACCGGATGGGTATCGCGTTGTCTGTCGGTCAGGTCGGCGGGGGTGGGGGGCGACATGGCGGTTCCGTCTGGGAAGGGGGAGGACGGGGCACACGAAAAGCGGAAAGCGACTGCCGGCGCGCGTCCTGGCGGGCGCGCGACGCGAAACGAAGGAAGAGGCACAGCAGCGTCGAAACGGAACGGCGATGTTGCAGTGCGATAATGCACGAGCAAAGTACAAATGGCGCGATAAAAGAGGCGTGAAGCGCGCGCTTGTCTACGGCGAAATGGAGAGTGCGGCGCATAGTGGATTTGCTGAACGTCAGACGCCGCAAGCATGGATCGCGTTGCACGTGCGAATGAATCGTTTAGCTTCCGTTGCCGGACACGTGCCGTGCTCCCCGTGCGACCGTGGTCGCCACCTCCGTTGTGCGAGCTTCATGCGGTCTATGGTGCAGTGTGCTCATGACAGTCTTGAAACCGCAGATGCGCCGCGAGCTGGACGGCTTCGTCCTCGACGGGCTGCTGCGTACCTGCCCGGATGGCGTGCTCGAGCCGCAGATCTGCATCAGTGGCCACGACGGTGCGGTACTCGGCCGGCACGCGTTCGACGGCGTGTATTTCCGCGATGCCAACGCCGGGGCCTATTTCGTCGCCGAGCGCCTGGCGGCGATCCGTTCGGCACGGTACGGAAAGCTGGTCTTCGCCTGAATTCGCTGGCCGGCCGTCTGGCGGATGCGATTGCAGTGGGGAAGCGGCGTGGGGTGGCGCCCCGCTCAGGCTCCGGTCTGCAGACGATCCAAGGCCGCCAGCAGATCGGCGCGGCGGTACGGTTTCGGCAGAAAGCCGGTGTGCTCCGGCAGCATCCATGGTTCCGGCGCGTGCATGCCGGAGGTCAGCAGGGCCGGAGTGACGATGCCGCGGCGGCGCAACTGGCGCACCATGCTCAAGCCGTCGCAGCGCGGCATCTGCACGTCGCTGAAGATCAACGCCACGTCCGGATGCCGTTCCATCACCGCCAGCGCTTCCTGCGCGGTTGCCGCCGACAGGACCCGGTAGCCGTCGGCCGCCAGCATGGCGGCGGCCAGTTCCCGGATCGTCTGGTCGTCCTCCACCAGAAGAATGGTAGTGGAGGCGGAGGTGACGCGCATAATGCAGGGATCGCTTTAATAAATAATCCACTGCAGCTTCACGATTCGTCGGTGAAGCGCTGGTGACGTCCCGCAAATCCCGATATTCTCGACCTTACTTACTGCGAGACGCAGCTTGACCACGCACGCCCACTATCGGCAGATCGTCGAGCTCTCCCACGACTGCATCAAGGAAGTCGGCCGCGACGGCATCGTGCGCTCGATCAATCCCCACGGGTTGGCCCTGCTTGGCGTTTCCGACCCCGCTGACGTCGTCGGCCATCCCTGGGTCGAACTGTGGCCCGAGGACATGCGTTCGCTGACCCAGGGCGCCTTCGCCGCGGCGTTGGGCAACGAGCAGCGTGAATTCTGGGCGGAGCGCCCGTCGCTGGACGGACGGCGGCGCTGGTGGCACGTGATGGTCAGTCCGCTGGCCAACGCTTCGGCGCGGGTGGAAAGCGTGCTGGTGATCAGCCGCGACGTCACCCAGCAGCACCAGGTCGAACAGGCCCTGCGCGCACTGGGTCACCTCGCCCCGATCGATGGCCGGGGCGACACGATGGATGCCGACGATGCCGCGGCGCTGGGCCGTCGCTGGCACACCGAGCAGTCGCAACTGCGCGGGCAACTGGACATCGCGCTGGCCGCGCAGCGCGTGGCCGAGCGCGCGATGACCCAGGCGCAGAAGGGCGAGGCGGTGGGGCAGATGCTTGCCGGCGTGGTCCACGACTTCAACAACATGCTGCATACCGCGATCACCTCGGTGAGCATGGTCGCCGACCATCCGCAGCGCCTGCAGCCGGACCAGCAACGGCTGCTCGCCATCGCCAACGAGGCCTTGCAGCACGGCGCGGGTATGACCCGGCGCCTGCTCGGCTTCGCCCGCGCGCACCCGGTCAAGCCGATCTGGTTGGACCTGAACGAGCTGGTGACGCAGATGCAGCCGTTGTTGGCGCAGGCGCTGGGCGGCGAGATGCGCCTGCAATTGCTTGCATGCGCCGAGGTGGCGACGACCTATGCCGACCGCAACGCGGTCGAGCAGGCGGTGCTGAACCTGGCGTTGAACGCGCGCGACGCCAGTCGCCCCGGCGATGCGGTGACGATCCGCTGCGGCGCGCTGGAAGTGCCGCCGTCGCGCGCGGCGGCGATGCGCCAGCCCGGCCGCTACGTGACCCTGGCGGTCAGCGACCAGGGCGAAGGCATGTCCGATGCGGTCAAGTCGCGCCTGTTCGAGGCGTACTTCACCACCAAGCCCGAGGGCAAGGGCACCGGCCTGGGGCTGGCCCAGGTCTACGGCCTGGTGCGCCAGGCCGGCGGCTTCGTCGACGTCGAATCGGAACTGGGACGCGGCACGACCATCACCCTGGCGTTTCCGTTCGTGGCGCGGCCGCTCGGCGACGAGGGCGAGGGCGCCGCCCCGATGCCGGTGCCGACGGCGGAGTAACCCCGCTCATCCGCCCGCGCGTGCCGGCAGCCGGTCGCTGATGCGCACCGCGAAGGCCTCGCGCAGCACCTGCAGCGCCCGTTGCTGGCGCCCGGCATCCAGCGCCGCGCAGCACGAGGGCGGCACCTGCACCTGGAAATCGCGCATGCGCGCATCGATCGCGGTCGCCAGCACGCAGGCGTCGGTGGCGATGCCGGTGACCAGCAGGCGGGTGGTCTGCAGCCGCGCCAGCAGCAGGGCCAGGGCCGAACCGAGGAAGGCGGAGTGCTTGGGCTTGAGCACGTAATAGTCCTGCGGGCGCGGCGCCAGGCAGGCGGCAATGCGTGCGCCGCGCTGCTTCGGGTCGGCGCACAGGGTCCACAGACCTTCGAAATCGGTCCGCCAGTCGGCGAAGTTGTCGTTGGCGAACAGCACCGGCCAGCCGCGGCGATGGAAGCGCGCGCGGAGCTGGGCGATGCGCTCGGCCACCGGCAGTGCGGCCTCCGCCAGCCGTGCGCCGTCCGGGAAGTCGAAACGGCTGATCATGTCCACGATCAACAGCGCCGGCGCTCCGTGCGGCGGCGTGGGTGCTGCCGAATGGTCGTGTTGCCGCTGGGTGCCTGTGCGTCCCCGGGCGGGCTGGCGCATGCGTCGATCCTCCATTGCCGGACTGGCTTCATGGTCGGCGCGACGGGTGAAACGCGGGTGAGCGCAGGTGAAGGCGGCATGGCTGAACGGATCGGCCGGCGCCACCTCGGCGGTGCCGGTGGCCACCTTCGCGAAAGCTTACTATTTAAGGTTTACATTGACCGGCGTCTTTGCCCGTCGACAGGAGAGCACGTGGTACCAACTGGCGAACACAACGAGGCGCGCGTGGCCGCGGCGGCATCCGCCGTGCCGTCCGCCCGCGGCACTTCCCGATGGCGCTGCGGCGCCGGACGCGGTCGGCGGATCGCATGAGCACGGTCGCCCCCACACCGGCCGTGCACGTCGATGCTCCCCTGGATGCCGGCCACGCGGTCCTGCCGCCCGAGGCGCCGCTGGCGATGCCGCTGCAGTCGCTGCAGGAAGGCAAGCTGCGCAACACGCGCCTGCCCAGCACCCCGGTCGGGATCGGCTGGCGGCGCTTCTACGTGTTCGGCACCACCGCGGCGATGACCGCCTACGCCAGTTGGCTGATCGGCAAGGTCCTGGTGATCGGCGGCGTGAGCGTGCTCGAAGCCTGTCTGATGGTGCTGTTCATCCCCTTGTTCGCCTGGATCGCGCTGTCGTTCGTGAGCGCGCTGGCCGGCTTCTTCACCCTGGTGTTCGGCAAGGGCCGCAAGCTCGGCATCGATCCGGACGCGCCGCTGCCGCAGGTGCGCAACCGCACCGCGCTGCTGATGCCCACCTACAACGAGGATCCGCACCGGCTGATGGCCGGCCTGCAGGCGATCTACGAATCGGTGGAGGCCACCGGCCAGATCGAGCGCTTCGATTTCTTCATCCTCAGCGATACCACGCGCCCGGCCATCGGCGCGGAAGAAGAGAAGGTGTACGCCGAGTTGGTGGAGCGCGTCGGCGGCGAAGGCCGCTTGTTCTACCGGCGCCGTGCCAGCAATGCCGGGCGCAAGGCCGGCAACATCGCCGACTGGGTGCGCCGCTTCGGCGGCGCCTATCCGCAGATGCTGATCCTGGACGCCGACAGCCTGATGACCGGCGACAGCATCGTGCGCCTGGCCGCCGGCATGGAGGCCAACCCCGACGTCGGCCTGATCCAGACCCTGCCGGAAGTGGTCAACGGCAACACCCTTTTCGCGCGCATGCAGCAGTTCGGCGGCCGCGTCTACGGCCCGGTGATCGCCTTCGGCGTGGCCTGGTGGCACGGGGCGGAAAGCAACTACTGGGGCCACAACGCGATGATCCGCACCGAGGCCTTCGCAGCGCAGGCCGGCCTGCCGTCGCTGCCCGGGCGCAAGCCGTTCTGCGGCCACGTGCTCAGCCACGACTTCGTCGAAGCGGCGCTGATGCGCCGTGGCGGCTGGGCCATGCACATGGTGCCGTACCTGCAGGGCAGCTACGAGGAAGGCCCGCCGACGCTGACCGACCTGCTGGTGCGCGACCGCCGCTGGTGCCAGGGCAACCTGCAGCACTCCAAGGTGGTGCGCGCGCGCGGCCTGCACTGGGTCAGCCGCATGCACATGCTGATCGGCATCGGCCATTACTTCACCGCGCCGATGTGGGGCATGCTGATGCTGATCGGCATCGCCATTCCGCTGCAGAACGGCGGTTTCGACCTGGTCGCCTCGGTGATCTCGCCGTTCTCGCCGGCGCGCTACTGGCACCAGCAGGACTCCACGCGGGTGTTCTGGGTGTTCGCGGTGACCATGTTCGTGCTGCTGGCGCCCAAGGTGATGGGCTACTTCGCGATGCTGCTCAAGCCCGGCGAACGCCGCGGCTGCGGCGGCGGGCTGCGCGCCTTCGCCAGCATGTTGCTGGAAACGCTGCTGGCCGCGCTGATGGCGCCGGTGGTGATGTACGTGCAGTCGCGCGGCGTCGCCGAGGTGCTGGCCGGCAAGGACTCGGGCTGGGACGCGCAACAGCGCGACGATGGCCGCATTTCGTGGTCGGCGCTGTTGCGCAGCTACGGCGGACTGAGCGCGTTCGGCCTGCTGATGGGCGGCATGGCCTATGCCGTGTCGCCGTCGCTGGCGGCATGGATGGCGCCGGTGGTGATCGGCATGGCGCTGGCGGTGCCGGTGGTGGCGATCAGTTCCTCGCGCGCCGCCGGCCTGTGGCTGCGCAAGCTGCGCATCCTCGCCATTCCCGAGGAGTCGCAGCCGCCGGCGGTGCTGCTGCGCGCCGCCGAACTGCGCCGCGAGGCCGCCGCCCGCCGTGCCGAGGCCGAGGCGCAGGCCCAGGGCTGACGCCGGCATACTATCCGGCCTCATTCATCGGGAACCGACATGCTGGAGACAGTGGAACACGAGACCGGCGCCGCGCCGGCCTGGACCGTCCTGTGGCTGCACGGCCTGGGCGCCGACGGCAACGACTTCGCGCCGCTGGTGCCGGAACTGGTGCGGCCGCACTGGCCGGCGCTGCGCTTCGTGTTCCCGCACGCGCCGGTGCGGCCGGTGACGGTCAACAACGGCGTGCGCATGCGCGCCTGGTACGACATCGTCAGCATGGACTTCTCCAACCGCGCCGACAGTGTCGGCGTCGCCGAATCGGTGGCGCAGGTCGAAGAACTGATCGCGCGCGAGGACGCGCGCGGCGTGCCGGCCGAGCGCCTGCTGCTGGCCGGCTTTTCCCAGGGCGGCGCGATCACCCTGGCCGCCGGCCTGCGCCGCGAAAGGCCGCTGGCCGGCCTGATCGGCCTGTCCACCTACCTGCCGGAACTGGAGAGCGTCGCCAAGTGGCACGTCCCGGCGGCCCTGCGGCAACCGCTGTTCATGGCCCACGGCCAGGGCGACCCGGTGATCCCGCAGACCTACGCCGAGCGTACCGCGCAGACCCTGCAGGCGCTGGGCATGCCGGTGCAGTGGCGACGCTATCCGATGGCGCACCAGGTCTGCGCCGAGGAAATCGCCGACCTGGGCGACTGGATGGACGCCTGCCTCGCCGGCTGCTGATTGCAGCGGCCGCATGGCGGCATGGTGCGATGCCGATGGCGGGCGCCCGGAACCAGGGCTAGTATCGGCCGCAGCGCACGCCAGCCGAGCGAGGGAGACCTGGGTGAAGGTGCTGATCGCCGACGACGAACCCCTGGCGCGCGAACGCCTGCGCACGCTGCTGGCCGCGCATGCCGGCGTGGAAGTGGTGGCCGAAGCCGACAACGGCATGGATGCGCTGCACGCCTGCGCCGCCGCGCAGCCGGACCTGGTGCTGCTGGACATCGCCATGCCCGGCCTCGACGGCCTGGAGGCCGCGCGCCATCTGGCCACCTTCGAACCGCGCCCGGCGGTGGTGTTCTGCACCGCCTACGACGCGCATGCGCTGTCCGCGTTCGAGGCGGCGGCGATCGACTACCTGATGAAGCCGGTGCGCGCCGAGCGCCTGGCCGCGGCCCTGCAGCGCGCCCGGACCTTCATGGCCGGACGCGGCAGCGGCGACGCCGCGGCGCCCGCCCCGCAGCGCCGCACCCACCTGTGCGCGCGCCTGCGCGGCAGCCTGCGGCTGATTCCGGTCGACGACATCCACTATCTGCAGGCCGAGGAAAAGTACGTGGTGGTGCACCACGCCCGCGGCGAGGACCTGATCGAGGAATCGCTGCGCGCGCTGGAGGAGGAGTTCGCCGAGCGCTTCGTGCGCATCCACCGCAACTGCCTGGTCGCGCGCCACGAACTGGTGGAACTGCGCCGGCTCGGCGAGGGCCAGGTGCAGGCGGTGCTGCGCCATGGCAAGCAGCCGCTGGAGGTCAGTCGGCGCTGCGTGGCGCAGCTGCGCAAGGAGATCCACCAGCGCTGACGCCGCCCGGACCGCCCGCGTGCAGCGGCGGACGGCGGCTTTCCGCGATAATGCGCGCATGAACATCCTGCGCATCGCTACCCGCAAGAGTCCGCTCGCCCTGTGGCAGAGCGAGCATGTCGCCGCCTGCCTGCGCCGCGCGCACCCGCACCTGGACGTGGTGCTGGTGCCGATGAGCACCCGCGGCGACGAAGTCCTGGACCGCTCGCTGGCGGCGATCGGCGGCAAGGGCCTGTTCCTGAAGGAACTGGAGCTGGCGATGCTGCGCGGCGAGGCCGATTGCGCGGTGCACTCGCTCAAGGACGTGCCGATGGAGCTGGACCCGCCGTTCGTGCTGCCGGCGATCCTGCCGCGCGCCGATCCGGCCGATGCGCTGATCTCCAACCTCTACGCCTCGCTGGACGCGCTGCCGCTGGGCGCGCGCGTCGGCACCTCCTCGCTGCGGCGGCAGGCGCAACTGCGCGCGCGGCGCCCGGACCTGGAACTGCTGGACCTGCGCGGCAACGTCAACACGCGCCTGGCCAAGCTCGACAACGGCGGCTACGACGGCATCGTGCTGGCCTGCGCCGGCCTGCAGCGGCTGGGCCTGGAGGGGCGCATCACCCAGCGCCTGCAGGCGCCGGACTGGCTGCCGGCCCCGGCGCAGGGCGCGATCGCGGTGGAATGCCGCGAGGACGCCAGCGACGCGCTGGCATTGTTCGCCGCGCTCGACGACGCCCCGACCCGCACCTGCGTGGAGGCCGAGCGGGCGATGAACCGCGCCCTGCACGGCAGTTGCCACGTGCCGGTGGCGGCTTTCGCGCAATGGCGCGGCGAGGATTTGCTGTTGCAGGGCCTGGTCGGCGGCGTCGCCGACGGGCGCCTGGTGCGCGCCGACCTGCAGCGCAGTGCGCAGGATCCGCAGGCGCTGGGCCAGGCCGTGGCCGAGGCCCTGCTGGGCGCCGGCGCACGCGAATTGCTGGATGTCGACCTGCAGGTCTAAGAGTGTCCACCGCCTCGCGCCATCGGCCGTAGGAGCGGCTTCAGCCGCGATGGGCGTGACCGGGAAGGCCTGTCGCGGCTGAAGCCGCTCCTACAAGGAGGTCGAACGGGTGTGGCGCTTGCCTGTCCGCTCCGGTCGCGGCCGAAGCCGCTCCTACGGCGCGGACTCGTCGCGCCGCAAGCCAGCGAGCACGGTCGGCAGGTTGTTGATCCCCCAATGCTCGACATAGCGGCCGTTCTCGACCCGCACGATGTCGATCACCTCGATGCTGACCGGCTTTCCCGTGGGTTCCACCCCGAACAAGGTCCCTGTGTGCCGGCCCGACACGGTCTTGCGGGTCGTCACCTTGTCGCCCTCGGCGACCTGGTCGTGAATGGTCACCGTCAATCCGGCCAATGCGGGCCGGAGAACGTCGTGGAAGGTGCTCCACATGCTCTCGCCTCCTGCAGGAGTGCCAGGCGGGGCGGATCGGTTGACGAACCCCGGGGCCATCAGTGCCTCGAATGCGGCGCGGTCCCCGCCTTCGATGACCTCCTTGTTGAACCGGCGAACCACGGTCTTGATGTCGGATATGGTCATGAACGCCTCCGTTCCAGACAACTACCAGCAGCGGTACTGCACCTAGTAAAGGTCGCGGGTGTAGTGCTGATTTCCCGGCCAAGCATTCTTCAAAGAAGCGTGATCGGATGGAGCTTCCTGATCAGTCAGGCCTGGTCCCGATGGGTCTTCCTCCAGGAGGACGGTCGAGCAACGGGACCGTCACGCCTTGCGCCTTGGGGTGTCTTGGAGTGGATCTCGGCACCCGACAAGCATCCTGATCATGCGGTTGCCGTGGCGGAACGCGGCGGCACGACGCGGTGTCGTGCGTCGATGGTGGCGACACCATGCGGCGACCGGCACCGCCACAGGCCGCCCTGCATCACACGGACCCAGGAACCCGGCTTTTACCAATCCCGACTCCCGACTCCCCAATCCCGGCTCACTTGAACTTGTAGACCAGGTTCATCGTGGTCAAGGTATCGGTCTTCTTCTTGTCGTCGCTGACGTCGCTGTTGTAGCGCGCCTGCCAGCCGGCCTTCAGCGCCAGGCGCTCGTTCATGCTCACCGAGATGCCCAGGTCGTTCTGCGCGAAGGTGTTGTACGCGCCGGATTCGACCAGCAGGGTGTTGCCCAGTTCGGTGTTGCTGGTCAGGCCGTACTTGAAGTCGACCAGGCCACGGCCGATCAGGCCGGTTTCGGTGCGGTCCTCGACCACGTCGTGGGCGCGGCGCACGCCGGGACCGATCTGCACGTCGATGCTGCGGCGGTCGCCGTCCATGATCCGGGTGCCGTAGCCGATGCCGATCGTGGCCAGGCGGTCGTAGGTGGCGAAGTCGTCGCGCTCGTAGCGCAGCGAGGCGGTCAGCTGGCGGTGCTCGCCGAGCTGCAGCGCGCTGCCGGCGCTGCCGGTGTAGCGGTTGGAGGTGGTCTGGCGCTTGCGCGTGGTGGTGCCGTCCGGATTGGTGTCGGTGTACTCGGCGCTGGCGTGCAGGGCGAGCAGGTCCAGGCTGTGGATCCAGTCGCCGTCCACGTACTGGCCCTTGAGCCGGCCATTGAGGCTTTCGTTGGTGCTGTTGCCGTGCGAGGAGGCGAAGCCCAGTTCGCCCGATCCGCTCCACGGCGAACTGGCCGGGTCCGTGGCTGTCGGTGAGGTGGCGACGTCGGCGGCCCAGGCCGGGGACGTGCTCAGCAGCAACAAAGCGATGGCGGATACGAGGGTGGCACGGCGGGACATGGCTTCTCCGGGGATGAGGACGCAGCCTTCGGCTAACGAAATGGAAACGATTTCATCATACCGGATCCACATGACACCCTGGCCGGCCCCGGGTGCCGGCTTCATCGACGGTTCGGGCGCACAGCCGGCTGCCGCGCCAGGCAGGCGTTTTCCGCCGTCGACTCAGACATAATCGGGGCCATGGACCGCTACGAACGCATCAACGCACTGCACCGCCTGCTCAAGTCCGCACGCTACCCGGTGACGGTGGCGCGGCTGCAGGACGAACTGGGCTGCTCCCGCGCCACCGTCTACCGCGATCTGGCCTTCCTGCGCGATGCGCTGATGGCGCCGGTGGAGGGCGACGGCGAGGCCGGCTTCCGCTACGAGTCCGGGGAGAGCGACCGTTTCGAGCTGCCCGGGCTGTGGCTGAGTTCGGAGGAACTGCACGCGCTGCTGGCCTCGCAGCAACTGCTGGCGCGCACCGGCGGCGGGGTGCTGTCCTCGGTGCTGGCGCCGCTGCAGCAGCGCATCGAAAGCCTGCTCGCCGCCCAGGCCGGGGCCACCCATTGGCCGGTGGAGCGGGTGCGGGTGATCCCGCACCGCGGCCGCAAGCTCGACGAAGCCAGTTTCCGCACCGTCGCCTCGGCGGTGCTGGAGCGCAAGCGCCTGTCCTTCGACTACCGCGCCCGCTCCACCGACGAATCGACCAAGCGCACGGTGTCGCCGCAGCGCATCACCCACTACCGCGACAACTGGTACCTGGACGCCTGGGACCATGGCCGCGACGCGGTGCGCAGCTTCGCGGTGGACCGCATCAACCACGCGCGCCTGCTCGACCAGCCGGCGCAGGACGTGGCCGACGCCGAACTGGATTCGCAGCTGGCGGCCAGCTACGGCATCTTTTCCGGCGCGCCCAAGGGCTGGGCCACCATCGTGTTCAGCCCCAAGGCCGCGCGCTGGGTCGCCGACGAGCACTGGCATTCCAAGCAGCAGGGCCGGTTCCTGGCCGACGGCCGCTACGAACTGAAGGTGCCCTACAGCGTCTCGCGCGAACTGCTGATGGACGTGCTGCACTACGGCTCGGATGCGGAGATCGTGGAACCGCGCTCGCTGCGCGAACAGGCCAAGGCGCTGCTGTCGCTGGCATTGAGCAACTACAGCGACGATTAAAGCGACGATCGAGACACCGCTGCACCCGACGCGATTTACGTAGGAGCGGCTTCAGGAGCTCCAACAACGATGGAAGGTCACTTGCAGGAGCGGCTTCAGCCGCGAAGGGCATTCCCGGTAACGCGCGTCGCGGCTGAAGCCGCTCCTACGAGGGAGCGGCCCACGCGTCCGCCGCCGGGTCGCCGCCGAGGCGTGCACCTCCTGATGCCGCAGCAATCCCTGGCCGGTGCGACGCAGCGGCCGTCGTAGGAGCGGCTTCAGCGCGACCGCGGCCTTACCGCCAATGCGTGTCGCAGCCTGGAGGTCGACGCCCTACGCCGCATCCAGCGGCGCGCCGCCGCCGAGGATCACGCCGATGTTGCGCTCGATCCAGTCCACCAGCGCGTGCACGTGCGCCGCGGCTTCCTCGCCGAGCGGGGTCAGGTCGTATTCCACGTGCGGCGGCACCACGGGATAGGCGGTGCGCTGCACCAGGCCGTCCGCTTCCAGCGCCTGCAGGGTCTGCGACAGCATCTTCTCGCTGACCCCTTCCAGGCTGCGGCGCAGGTCGCCGAAGCGATGGGTGCCCTTGCGCAGGGCGACCAGCACCAGCACGCCCCAGCGGCTGGTGACATGGCTGAGCACGGCCCGGGACGGGCAGTTCTGCGCGAATACCTGGCCACGCAGCTGGGTCGCGTCCGCGCAGCCGCGCGGTGCTTCGTCGAGAGGTTCGGAGAGGACGCTGGCCAAGCGGTGCACCTGTCTGTGGGGGAGGGCGCCCCGATCATACGGGCCGCGCCGGGTGCTTCGCTGAGCGAAGGATGATCGTGCTGTCGGTGGCGACACGCCCGGTGCGATGGCGTGGCGGCGTCGGGTGGTCGCAGTGGCCGGGTCTGACGTGGGCAGAACGGCATCCTGGCGCGCGGAGCGCGCCAGCCCAGCGCGATGCGGATCGGGTTGTCCGCGTCGCAACCGGCTGCGACGGGAGCAGCTTCAGGGCTTGTTCGGCACTTCGAAGCCGAGCTTGCCGACCTGGTCGCGGCGCTGCGCCACGCGCTTGAGCTTGTCGATGTTGACCCCGTACTGGTGGTCCAGCTTGTCGACCAGCTCGCGGTACTGCTTGTGGCTCATGTTCGGCGAGCGCGCGAACACCCATGCCAGGTCGCGGCCCGGATAGTCGATCAGCGCCCAGGAATAGTCCGGTGCCACTTCCAGGATGCGGTACTTGGTGGGCACCATTCTGAAGAACCAGGTGGTCCAGCGGCGGTTGCCGGTGCCTTCCTTGACCGTGGCGCGCGAGTTGAGCTCCTTGACCGGCTCGTCGAAGCCGTTGCGGTACTCGTAGCGCACCGCGATCTTGCCGTCTTCCTTGAGGGTGTACTCGTCGCTGCTGGCGACGTGGCCGCGCTCGGCGAAGTACGGGATGTGGGCGATCACGTACCAGCGGCCCATGAAGCGCTGCAGGTCGATCGGCGGCTGCGCGGGCTCCTGCTCCGGGTCCGGCGCCTTGGCGCGGGCCGTCGGCAACGGGACGGCCATGCCCAGCAGCAGCACGGAAGCGAACAGGGAGAGCAGGCGCATAGAAGATTCCGGGGCGAAGGGCGAACGCCGGTGAAGTATGCGCGTGCGCCATGTCAATGGTGCGTCGCAGCCCCTGAGATGTCGCGGCGGCAACCTGCGCGCCTCGACTTCCAGGAGCTGCCGTCATGCCGATCGTTCCGTCCTCCCCGCGCACCCACGTCCCGCACCCGGGCCTGCGCCGCCTGCTGCGCCAGGCGATCCTGGCCGGGCTGGCCCTGGTCCTGGTGTGGCCAGCCGCGCGCGGCCACAGCGAGTGGCTGGGCTGGCGGCCGCTGTGGCTGCTGGGCATGCCGCTGAGCGCGTGGTGGGCCCTGCACCGCTTCCCGCTGCCGCCGTTGCGGCGCCTGTGGGGCCAGTGGCGGGCCAGGCCGCGGGCGCAGGCGCGGCGGCGCCGGCCGGCGCTGCGGACCGCGCGCCCGGTCTGACCGTCGGCAGGGGGCACTGCAGAGGGCGCGTACCTGCTGCGGCGCGGCCCTGCCCGGATCCGAGTCGTGCCCCTCTCGTACCTGCTCACCGTCGGGTTCGCCGTGGTCAAGGAAACCGCAATGCCGCAGGATCTCCATGCGTGGCCCGACCCTGTTCTGCGCGCGGCAGGGGCAGAGCAGCTGCGCCATGACGCCCGGCGCGGGGCATGCTGTAGGAAGGCGGCACAGGAGGAGCCCGCATGAAGCACGATCCCACGTTGTTGCAGTCGGTCTTGGCCGCCGCGGCACCGCCCGAGCTGGAGGTGACGTTTCGCCCCATGTTCGGCGGACGCTTCGCCTACGCGGACGGCAAGCCGTTCGCGTCCCTTTCCGACGTCGGACTGGCCTTGAAGTTCACCGGCAGCGAGCGCGACGCGCTCCTGGCCCTGCCGGGTGCCGCACCGCTTCGCTACGAACCGGATCAGCCGGCCAGCAAGTCCTACGTCGTCGTCCCCGAGACCATGCTGTCCGAGCCGGCCGAACTGAGGCCGTGGGTGATGCGCAGTGTGTCCGGCCTCCCGACCAAACGCGTTCGAAAACAAGCCTAGGAGATTGCGCATGCCCCGCATCAATTTCGTCGAACTTCCCGCACGCGATCTCGGCGCGGCACGGACCTTCTACGCGGCAGCGTTCGGGTGGGAACTGACCAGTTTCGGCCCCAGCTACGCATGCACCATGACGGGCCACGTCGACCTGGGATTGCAGGGCGACATGAGCGAGGCGCCGGCAGCGCCTCTGCCAGTGGTGCTGGTGGACGACCTCGACGCTGCGCAAGCGGCTGTCGAGGCGGCCGGCGGGATCATCAGCAAGCCGATCTTCGCCTTTCCGGGCGGGCGACGCTTGCACTTCCGCGATCCCAACGGGCTTGAGCTGGCGATCATGCAGACGGATTGATCCCGCGTTCCAGGGTGCCATGGAGACTGTGCGCAACGGCGCTATGTGGCTCCGGTGGGCGGCTTGGCCGAGATGCGCCTGGCCTGACCTTCGGCAGGGGAGGGCGGCGAGGCCGCGTGCTACGGTGCGGCGCTTTCCTTCCACGGATCCGAACATGTCCTCACTCGCACACGCCTGCCTGATCGCCGGCCTGCTCGCCGCCGGCACCGCCGCGGCCAAGGAAACCGCGATGCCCCAAGACCCCTACGCCTGGCTCGAAGACGTCACCGGCACCAAGGCGCTGGACTGGGTCAAGGCGCAGAACGCCAAGACCGAGGCGCGGCTGGCCGAGACCCCCGCCTTCAAGGCCCGCGAGGCCGGCATCCGCGAGGTGCTGGATTCCGACGCCAAGATCCCGGCCGTGCAGAAGATCGGCCCGTACTATTACAACCTGTGGAAGGACCGCGCCCACGAGCGCGGCCTGTGGCGCCGCACCACGCTCGATGAGTACCGCAAGCCCGAGCCGAAGTGGGAGACGGTGCTGGACCTGGACGCGCTGAACAAGGCCGAGGGCGAGAACTGGGTGTGGCATGGCGCCAACTGCCTGCGCCCGGAGTACCGCCGCTGCCTGATCGCGCTGTCGCGCGGCGGCGCCGACGCCGACGTCACCCGCGAGTTCGATCTGAGCACCAAGCAGTGGATCAAGGACGGCTTCTTCCGTCCAGAGGCCAAGGGCGGGCTGAGCTGGATCGATGCCGACACCGTCTACCTGTACACCGACTTCGGCCCCGGCTCGCTGACCAGCTCCGGCTACCCGCGCATCGTCAAGCAGTGGAAGCGCGGCACCCCGATGAGCAGCGCCACGCTGGTCTACGAGGGCAAGCCTGACGACATGTACATCGCCGCGATGCACGACGACACGCCTGGCTACGAGCGCGATTTCGTCAGCCGCACGCTGGCCTTCTACAACGACGAGATGTACCTGCGCGGCGCCGATGGCCGCCTGACCAAGATCGACGTGCCCAACTCGGCCAACAAGGGTGTGCACCGCCAGTGGTTGACCCTGGAACTGCGCGATCCGTGGACGGTGGGCGGCACGACCTACCCGGCCGGTGCGCTGCTGGTGACCAAGTTCGACGACTTCATGGCCGGCAAGCGCGACTTCCAGGTGCTGTTCACGCCCACCGAGACCGCGTCGCTGGCGTCCTTCGCCTGGACCAAGTCGCGGCTGGTGCTGAACGTGCTCGACGACGTCAAGAGCCGGCTGTGGGTGCTGACCCCGGGCGAGGGCGAGTGGGCGCGTGCAGCGTTCCCGGTCGGCGACCTGGCCTTCGGCAGCACCAGCGTCGATGCGGTCGATGCCGACGAGAACGACCAGGTGTGGCTGACTTCCACCGACTTCCTGACCCCGACCACGCTGATGCTGGCCGATGTGCAGCGCGGACCGAAGAGCATCGAGACGCTGAAGGCGATGCCGAGCTTCTTCGATGCGTCCAAGGACGAGATCGAGCAGCACTTCGCGGTGTCCAAGGACGGCACCAAGGTGCCGTACTTCCTGGTCCGGCCCAAGCAGCTCAAGGCCGATGGCAGCGCGCCGACCCTGCTGTACGCCTACGGTGGCTTCGAGATCTCGATGACCCCGTTCTACTCCGGCAGCCTGGGCCGCGCCTGGCTCGACCAGGGGGGCGTGTACGCGCTGGCCAACATCCGCGGCGGCGGCGAGTACGGCCCGCGCTGGCACCAGGCGGCGCTGAAGCAGAACCGGCACAAGGCCTACGAGGACATGGCGGCGGTGGCGCAGGACCTGGTCGCGCGCAAGATCACCTCGGCTAAGCACCTGGGCGTGCAGGGCGGCAGCAACGGCGGGCTGATGGCCGGCAACATGCTGATGCAGTACCCGCAGCTGTTCGGTGCGGTGGTGGTGCAGGTGCCGCTGCTGGACATGAAGCGCTACAGTCACCTGCTGGCCGGCGCGTCGTGGATGGCCGAGTACGGCAACCCGGACACCGACGACTGGAAGTTCATCCAGACCTTCTCGCCGTATCACCTGTTCGACCCGAAGAAGAACTATCCGCCGGTGATCTTCCTGACCTCCACCCGCGACGACCGCGTGCACCCGGGCCATGCGCGGAAGATGGCGGCGAAGATGATCGACGCCGGCAAGGACGTGACCTACTACGAGAACATCGAAGGTGGTCATGGCGGTGCAGCAAACAATGCGCAAGCTGCGCACATGCAGGCGCTGGCGTACAGCTTCCTGTGGGAGCGGTTGTCCAAGTGAGGCATGCGATCCGCGTCCCGGTCGGGGCGCGGATCGTCGCCTGGTTCTAGCGTGTCGCCTGCGGAGGCGTCATCATGCTGGTGAGTGTGCTGTTCGCGCTGGCGGCCAGCCAGTGCACGGTCGAACACGCGCGTTACGCGTTGCGCCACGATCCCGCGCTCACGGCGCGTTTCGTGGCGGTGGACAGCGGGCCGGACTGGCCCGCACAGCTGGCGCTGCGCCTGCACTCCACGCGCAGCGGCCACGATCGTTGGTTCCTGCCGGCCGATGGCGGCAGCGATGGACGCCAGACCCTGGTGTCCATTGCCGATCCGACCCGGCCCGGTTGGCAGCCGCCTTCTCCCGACGGCGGTGACCGCCCGCTCGGCGAGGCCGAGTACCTCGGCGCCGATGCCGCCTACGATCTGCTCGATGGCGTGCCGCGCCGCGGCACGCCGGCGCCTGCGCATTTCCTGGTGCCGGACCTGCGGCAACTGCTGTGGTACCGGACGCCTGCGCAGCAGCGCGAGCCGAGTGCGCGGCAGTTCTTCGACCGGGTGGGCTGCGACGACTGACGCGCTGCGTCAGCGCGCCCAGCGCTCCAGCCCGCGCGCGATTCGCGCCACCGCCTCCTGCAGTCGCGGCAGGCTCTGGGTATAGGCGATGCGCACGTGCTGGCGTGCGCGATGGCGGCCGAAATCCACGCCCGGGGTGAAAGCGACGTGCTCGGTCTCCAGGAAGTGCGCGCAGAACGCCTGCGCATCGTCGGTGAAAGCGGACACGTTGGCGTACAGGTAGAACGCGCCCTCCGGCTCGACGTCGATGCGGAAGCCGAGCGCGCGCAGTGCCGGCAGCAGGTAGTCGCGGCGCTGCGCGAATTCGGCGCGGCGCGCTTCCAGGATCTGCAGCGTTTCCGGCAGGAAGCAGGCCAGCGCCGCGTGCTGGGCGATGCTGGGCGCACTGATGTACAGGTTCTGCGCCAGCTTCTCCAGCGACGGCACCGCCGCGCGCGGCGCCACCAGCCAGCCCAGGCGCCAGCCGGTCATGCCGAAGTACTTGGAGAAACTGTTGAGCACATAGGCCTCGTCGTCGACCTCCAGCACGCTGGGCGCGTCGATGCCGTAGCTGAGGCCATGGTAGATCTCGTCCACCACCAGGTGCCCGCCGCGGGCGTGCAGCGTCTGCGACAGCGCCGCCAGTTCGTCGCGCGACAGCAGCGTGCCGGTGGGATTGGCCGGCGATGCCACCAGCGCGCCGACGCTGTCCGCGTTCCAGTGCCGCTGCAGCAGCTCTGGGGTCAGTTGGTAACGGCTGTCCGGGCCGACTGGCACCAGCTGCGCCGATCCTTCGACCAGGCGCAGGAAATGGCGATTGCACGGGTAACCGGGATCGGCCATCAGCCAATGGCGGCCCGGATCGACCAGCAGCGCGCTGGCCAGCAGCAGGGCGCCGGAGCCGCCGGGGGTGATCAGGATGCGTGCCGGATCCAGGTCGACGTCGTGACGCTGCCGGTAGAAGTCCGCCAGCGCCTGGCGCAGGGCGGGCAGGCCGCGCGCGGCGGTGTAGCGCGTATGGCCGGCGCCCAGCGCGGCCTGGCCGGCGGCGACGATCGGCGCGGCGGTGGTGAAGTCCGGTTCGCCGATTTCCAGGTGGATCACGTCGTGGCCGGCCTGTTCCAGTTCGTTGGCGCGGGCCAGCAAGGCCATGACGTGGAAGGGTTCGATCTCACGGCTGCGCTGGCTGTAGCCGGGCGCGGCGGGCGAGGCGCTGAGGGTGTCGCCAGGAAGGGAAGCCATGCGGCCGATGATAGAGGAGCGGGTTCCCGAGCGTGTTAGCCGCGTCCAGTCGGCGACGCTCGGCAGAGTGCGCGGTGGCTGTCGCGGCGCGACCCGAGGTGGGCGCTGCGCCTGGGCGAATCGGGCGTGGCTCCGGGGGACGCCCATCCCGTTGCATCTGGCGTTGCTTTCCTGGCGGTCGATCGTGCGGCGCGGCTCCATCCGCTTCGCTGGCCACGGCCGCGCGCGCGATGCCATCGAGGCACCACAGCTCGCCGATTGCCCTGAGTCGCAGGCCGCACGGCCTCGGCACGCTTGCCACGGCGCAGCGTTGCAGGGAGACTCGGCCGGCACTGCGCGGCGCCCGCCCGCTGCCGCCGCCCGGCCAAGGCGGTGCGTCCCGTTGCGTTACCGCCGCCGGAGCCCCATTAGATGCCTCACCGCCCCTTGCTAGCGAGCCTCGTCCTGCTCATGACCGCCTCCTTCGCTTCCTCCGCCTCCGCCGCCGCGGCCACCCCGCCGCATCCGGCCAAGCAGCCGCACGCGGTCAAGGCGCCGTTCGGCGCCGTTCGCCAGGACGCCTACTACTGGCTGCGCGACGACGCGCGCAAGAACCCGCAGATGCTGGCCTATCTCAACGCCGAGAACGCCTACGCCGACCAGGTGCTGAAGCCGTTGCAGCCGCTGGAAGACCGGCTGTACGAGGAGATCGTCGGGCGCATCAAGCAGGACGACAGCAGCGTGCCGTACCGCGAGCGCGGCTACTGGTACTACACCCGCTACGAGAGCGGCAAGGACTACCCGATCCAGGCGCGCCGCAAAGGCAGCATGGAAGCGCCGGAGGAGATCCTGCTCGACGTCAACGCCATGGCCGCCGGCAAGGGCTATTTCAGCGTCGGCGACGCGGCGGTCAGCCAGGACAACCGCATCCTGGCCTGGACCGAGGACGACGTGGGCCGCCGCCAGTACGCGGTGCGCTTCAAGAACCTGGACACCGGCGAGGTCTATGCCGACCGCATTCCCGGCGTGTCGCCGGACGTGGTCTGGGCCGACGACAACAAGACCCTGTTCTACGTCGAGAACGACCCGGAGACGCTGCTGACGGTGCGGGTCAAGAAGCACGTGCTGGGCACTCCGGCGGCGCAGGACGTGCTGGTCTACGAGGAAAAGGACGACAGCTTCTACATGGGCGTGGGCCGCACCCGCGACGACAAGTACATCGTCATCGGCGTCGAAAGCACCGTGTCCTCCGAGCAGCGCTATGCGCCGGCCGCCGATCCGCAGCGCTTCACCGTGCTGGCGCCGCGCGAGCGCGACGTCGAGTACCACGCCGACCACTTCGACGGCCGCTGGGTGATCCGTACCAACTGGAAGGCCAAGAACTACGCGCTGATGACCGCGCCCGATGGTGCTACCTCGCGCGACCAGTGGCAGAGCTGGCTGCCCTACGACGAGAATGTGTTCATCGACGGCTTCGAACTGTTCGACGGCTTCACCGCCATCGCCGAGCGCTCCGACGGCCTGGAGCGGATCCGCCTGCACTTCGCCGACGGCAAGGAGGAATACGTCAAGGCCGACGAGCCGGCGTACTCGATGGGTTTGTCGATCAACGCCGAGCCGGACACGCCGTGGCTGCGCTACAGCTACACCTCGCTGACCACCCCGGCCACCACCTACGAACTCAACACCCGCACCGGCGAGCGCAAGCTGCTCAAGCAGCAGCCGGTGATCGGCTACGACGCCAGCAAGTACCAGACCGAACGCGTCTGGGTGACCGCGCGCGACGGGGTCAAGGTGCCGGTGTCGCTGGTCTACAAGAAGGGCTTCAAGAAGGACGGCAGCGCCGCGCTGTACCAGTACGCCTACGGCAGCTACGGCATGTCCACCGATCCGGCGTTCAACCTGCCGGTGGTGAGCCTGCTCGACCGCGGCGTGGTCTACGCCATCGCGCACATCCGCGGCGGCCAGGAAATGGGCCGCGACTGGTACGACCAGGGCAAGCTGCTGCACAAGAAGAACACCTTCAACGACTTCATCGACGTCACCCGCGGGCTGGTGCAGCAGGGCTACGCCGCCCCGGATCGCGTCGCCGCGGCTGGCGGCAGCGCCGGCGGCCTGCTGATGGGCGCGGTGGCGAACATGGCGCCGAAGGACTACCGCGTGCTGGTGGCGCAGGTGCCGTTCGTGGACGTGGTCACCACCATGCTCGATCCGAGCATCCCGCTGACCACCAACGAGTACGACGAGTGGGGCAATCCAGAGCAGAAGGCGTACTACGACTACATGCTCAGCTACTCGCCCTACGACAACGTCAGCCGCCAGGCCTACCCGGCGATGTACGTCGGCACCGGCCTGTGGGATTCGCAGGTGCAGTACTGGGAGCCGGCCAAGTGGGTGGCCAAGCTGCGCGAGAACGACACCGGCAGCCAGCCGATCGTGTTCCGCGTCAACATGGAAGCCGGCCACGGCGGCAAGTCCGGCCGCTTCCGTCGCTACCGCGAAATGGCCGAGTCCTATGCCTTCATGCTGGACCAGCTGGGCGTGGAGCAACCGGCCAAGTGAGGGCCGCGCATCGGCTGGCCTGCGGGCTGGCCGAGGCGCAGGTGGGGCGGCTGGCGTGAGGCCGGCCCCTCCCGATGTTTGGTTGGATGGCGGATGGCCTGTGGCTTCACGCGTCGCGGCTGAAGCCGCTCCCACCGTGAGCATGGCGGCCGAGTCGGACCAGAAGGGTCGATGGCGGATGCGCCATGCCATGCAGCAGCGCTGACGGCTTGGCAATGCCTTGGGCGAGGGGCTTCGGTCCCGACTGCGCGGAGGTCGGACAAGCCGAAGGCTTCGCTCGTCGCGGCTGAAGCCGCTCCTACGGTGACCGGTGGACGGTAGACGGAACGCCTGATCACCGCGAGAGAGCCGGCAGTAGTGCTGGCGGCTTGGTCACTCTTTGTGGGAGGGACTTCAGTCCCGACTGCAATGCGTCGGATGCGCCGATGGCTTCCTCCATCCCGGCTGAGGCGGCCCCCACAGCCGCTGCCGCGCGGCTACCGCAGTCGCCTCGGCAGGTGGTCGGCGCCTGCCCGCGCCAGCGCAGGCTTATCATGCCGTCATGCGCACGCACTCCCGTTTCCGCTGGGCCTGGTGGCTGCTGGCCTATGCCAGCCTGGCGACCGGCATCGTCGGCATCTTCGTGCCGGGCTTGCCGACCACGGTGTTCGTGCTGATCGCCGCCTATGCTGCCGCGCGCGGCTCGCCGCGGCTGCGCCGGCGCCTGCTGCGCGATCCGCGCTTCGGCCGCAGCATCCGCGACTGGGAACGGCATGGCGCGGTCAGCCGCCGCGGCAAGTGGATGGCGACGCTGACCATGGCCGCGTGCGCGCTGGTGCTGCTGCTGTTCGTGCACCGGCTGTGGGTACAGGTGCTGGCGATCGGCTGCATGAGCGCGGTGGCGCTATGGCTGTGGTGGCGGCCGGAACCGCCGCGCGAGTGAGCGCGCTGTGTTGCGCGAGCGCGGCACAGCCGGTTCATGCCGGTGTGGCTATACTCGGCGCATGAGCACATCGTCCTCTTCTCCGATCCGTCTCGTTCTCTCCGCCGCTGCGTTGCTGGCCCTGGCCGGCTGCGGCAACAAGGGTCCGCTGGTGATGCCGCAGAAGCCGGTGCCGGTGGAAGCCGCGCCCGCCACGCCCGCGCCGGATGCGACGCCGCCGGCGACCACCGATCCCGCCGGGCAGGCACAGCCGGTGGACGGGCAGCGCCCGCCGGCCAACGACACCACCATGCCCACCAATGGGAATGAGTGAGGCCCGCCACGACGCGCGCCTGCGTTTCAGCAAGATGCAGGGCGCGGGCAACGATTTCGTGGTGCTCGACCTGCGCGACGGCACCCCGCCGCCGGACGCCGCACTGGCGGTGCGACTGGCCGACCGCCACTTCGGCGTCGGCTGCGACCAGATTCTGACCATCGAACCGCCGCGCGACGCCGCGGCGGTCGCCAGCTACCGCATCTGGAACACCGACGGCAGCGCCGCCGGGCAATGCGGCAACGGCGCACGCTGCGTCGCGGCCTGGCTGGTGCGCGACGGCAGTGCGCCGGCCGCGGACGATTTTGTCATCGAAAGCCCCGCCGGCAGTCACCACATCACCCGCAGCGCCACCGGCGAATTCGCCGTGGCGATGGGCGTGCCGCGCTTCGCGCCGGAGGACGTGCCGCTGGTCGGCTTCCCGCGTGCGCGCGACGAATACGTGCTGCCGCTGCAGGGCGGCAGCGTGCGCTTCGGCGCGGTGTCGATGGGCAACCCGCACGCGGTGCTGGAAGTGGGTCTGGTTGATGCAGCGCCGGTGGAGCGCCTGGGCCCGTTGCTGCAGCAGCATGCCTCGTTCCCGGATTCGGTCAACGTCGGCTTCGTGCAGGTGATCGACCGCGGCCACCTGCGCCTGCGCGTGTACGAGCGCGGCGTCGGCGAAACCCTGGCCTGCGGCAGCGGCGCCTGCGCGGCCGCCGCGGTGATGATGCAGCGCGGCCGGGTGGAGCGCGACGTGCGCGTCAGCCTGCCGGGCGGCGAACTGCGCGTGCAATGGCCGGAGGACACCGCACCGGTGGTGATGTCCGGGCCGGCGACGTTCGTCTTCGATGGAGAATGGATCCGATGAGCGACAGTCAGGACAAGATCGGTGCGCACGAGGTGGCGGCGTGGCTGCGGCGCCATCCCGGATTCCTCAAACAGTTTCCCGATCTGGCGCTGACCCTGGTGGTGCCGCGCGACGACGGCCCCACCGCGTCGCTGGCCAGCTACCAGTTGGAAGTGCTGCGCGACAAGAACCGCGAACTGTCGCGGCGGCTGGCCGATCTGGCCGCCAACGCGCAGGTCAACGAACGGCTGGCGGTGCGCACCCATCAGCTCACCCTGGCGCTGATGCGCCAGCGCAGCGCCGCCGACAGCGTGCGTGCGATGGCCGCCTCGCTGCAGGAGGATTTCCAGGGCGACCTGGTCAGCATCGTGCTGCTGCAGCCCTTGCCCGGCCTGGAGCAGGCGCCATGGCTGCAGGTGCTGGCGGCCGACGATGCGCGGCTGGCGCCGTTCCGCGATTGCCTGAAGGACGGCGAGCCGATCTGCGGCCGCCTGCAACCGGAAAAGCAGGCGCTGCTGTACGGCGAGCGCGTGGACGAGGTGCAATCCACTGCGCTGTTGCCGCTGCCCGGCCTGGGCCTGATCGCAGTCGGCAGCCGCGACCCGAACCGGTTCTATCCCGGCATGGGCACCTTGTTCCTGCGCATGATGGGCGAGGCGCTGGCGGTGGCGTTGCAGCGATGAGTGGGGCCGGGACTCGGGATCCGGGGCCCGGAACCCGGGACAACGCCGGAATCGGCGCTGCCGATCACCAGGCCGGGCAGGGCACTGCCGGCACCGCAAGCGATGCCGCTTCTCCCGGGTCCCGGGTCCCGGGTCCCGCGTCCCGGTTCCTCGCCTACCTGCAGGTCGAGCGGCGCATGTCCGCGCATACCCTGGACGCGTACCGGCGCGACCTGGCGGCGCTGGAGGCGTGGGCGGCCGCCAACCTGCTTGGCGAACCGGCCGCGCTCGATTCCGCGCAACTGCGCAACTTCATCGCCGCCGAGCACCGCCGCGGACTGTCGCCCAAGAGCCTGCAGCGGCGGTTGTCGGCCTGCCGCAGCTTCTATGCGTGGCTGCTCAAGCACGGTCACATCGCCACCAGCCCGGCCGCGTCACTGCGCGCGCCGAAGGCGCCACGCAAACTGCCGCAGGTGCTCGACGCCGACGAAGCGGTGCGCCTGGTCGAAGTGCCGACCGATGCGCCGCTGGGCCTGCGCGACCGCGCGCTGCTGGAGCTGTTCTATTCCTCCGGCCTGCGCCTGAGCGAACTGTGCGCGCTGCGCTGGCGCGATCTGGATTTCGTCGCCGGCATGGTCAGCGTGCTGGGCAAGGGCAACAAGCAGCGGCTGGTGCCGGTCGGCTCGCATGCGCGCACCGCGCTGCTGGCGTGGCGCGAGGAAAGCCGGGGCGAGGCCGCCGCGCCGGTGTTCCCGGGCCGTGGCGGGGCGCCGATCGGCGCGCGCGCGGTGCAGATCCGCATCAAGCAACTGGCCGGGCGCCAGGGCCTGTTCAAGCACGTGCATCCGCACATGCTGCGGCACAGTTTCGCCAGCCACATCCTGGAATCCTCCGGCGACCTGCGCGGCGTGCAGGAACTGCTCGGCCATGCCGACATCGCTACCACGCAGATCTACACGCATCTGGACTTCCAGCACCTGGCCAAGGTCTACGACGCATCGCACCCGCGCGCCAAGCGCAAGTCCTGACCGCGTGATCGCGGCCGACACGGCCGCTGTCGTTCCACGCTTGTTCTGGATCAAGGCGCGCCGGCGCAGACCGGACGACACTGCCCTCCCATGTCGCGAGGGCCCACTGATGGCCAACCCTTTTCCGCTGGCGCCGCGCCATCCCGAACGGCTGTGCTGGGGCTGCGACCGCGATTGCGCGGCACACGAACTGGGCTGCGGCAACGGTGTCGGACGCACCCTGCACCCGCTCGAGACCGAGGGCGAGGACTGGTACGTCGCGTGGGGCATCGCCGCCGATCCGGCACGGCCGGCGCATGTCCGACTCGGCGACGACCCGTCCGATCACGGCGACGCTTGAACCGCGCGCCGCCAGCCCCCACACCTGAGTCATCGCTCCGGAGGCCGCATGGATCCCAGTCAGAACCCCAATGTTTTCCACGCCACCACGATCCTGTCGGTGCGCCGCGATGGTCGTGTCGCCGTTGCCGGCGACGGCCAGGTGACCCTGGGCCACACCGTGATGAAGGGCAATGCGCGCAAGGTGCGCCGGCTCGGCCGCGAGGGCCAGGTGCTGGCCGGATTCGCCGGCGCCGCCGCCGATGCATTCACCCTGTTCGAACTGTTCGAGGCCAAGCTGGAGAAGCACGGCCAACTGACCCGCGCCGCGGTGGAGCTGGCCAAGGATTGGCGCACCGAGCGCCGCCTCGGCAAGCTCGAGGCGCTGCTGGCGGTCGCCGACAAGGAGACCTCGCTGATCATCAGCGGCACCGGCGATGTGATCGAACCGGAGGACGGCATCATCGCCATCGGCTCCGGCGGTTCCTACGCGCTGTCGGCGGCGCGCGCGCTGCTCGGCCACACCACGCTGGACGCCCGCACCATCGCCGTCGAAGCGCTGAACATCGCCGGCGACATCTGCATCTATACCAATCGCAACGTGGTGGTCGAAGAGCTGTGATTCGGGAGTCGGGATTGGGGATTCGCCGAGCGACTCCCTCCCGCTAGCCGACCACGCATCGATCTTTCCTCCTCCGCTCTTACGAATCCCCAATCCCCAATGCCAAATCCCGATACCTCCACCATGACCCCGCGCGAGATCGTGCAGGAGCTGGACCGCCACATCGTCGGCCAGCACGAGGCCAAGCGCGCGGTGGCGATCGCGCTGCGCAACCGCTGGCGGCGCATGCAGTTGCCCGACGCGCTGCGCAACGAAGTGATGCCGAAGAACATCCTGATGATCGGTCCCACCGGCGTCGGCAAGACCGAGATCGCGCGACGCCTGGCGACGCTGGCCAATGCGCCCTTCGTCAAGGTCGAGGCGACCCGCTTCACCGAGGTCGGCTACGTCGGCAAGGACGTGGAGCAGATCGTGCGCGACCTGGCCGACACCGCGGTCAAGCTGTACCGCGAGCAGGCCAAGACCCGCGTGCGCACGCAGGCCGAGGAGCGCGCCGAGGACCGCATCCTCGATGCGCTGCTGCCGCGGCGCAGCGCCGGCATCGGCTTCGATCCGGAAGCCGCGCGCAACGAGCCTTCGGCGCAGGACAGCGACACCCGCAGCAAGTTCCGCCGCATGCTGCGCGCCGGCGAACTGGACGAGCGCGAGATCGAACTGGATGTCGCGGTCAACGTCAGCATGGACATCATGACCCCGCCGGGCATGGAGGAAATGGGCCAGCAGTTGCGGCAGATGTTCTCCAACCTGGGCGGCGGCAAGTCGCAGTCGCGCAAGCTGACCATCAAGGCCGCGCGGCCGCTGCTGATCGAGGAAGAGGCCGGCAAGCTGGTCAACGAGGACGACGTGCGCGCCGCGGCGATCGAGGCCTGCGAACAGCACGGCATCGTGTTCATCGACGAGATCGACAAGGTGGCCAAGCGCAGCGAGGCCGGCGCCACCGGTGGCGACGTCTCGCGCGAAGGCGTGCAGCGCGATCTGCTGCCGCTGGTGGAAGGCTCCAACGTCAGCACCAAGTACGGCACGGTCAAGACCGACCACATCCTGTTCATCGCCTCCGGCGCGTTCCACCTCGCCAAGCCCAGCGACCTGATTCCGGAACTGCAGGGCCGCTTCCCGATCCGGGTGGAGCTGTCGGCGCTGTCGAAGGACGACTTCATCCGCATCCTCACCGAGCCGAAGGCAGCGCTGACCAAGCAGTACGAAGCGCTGTTGCTGACCGAGGGCGTGAGCCTGCGCTTCACCGACGACGCCATCGCGCGCCTGGCGGAGATCGCGTTCCTGGTCAACGAGCGCCAAGAGAACATCGGCGCGCGGCGCCTGCACACCGTGCTCGAGCGCCTGCTCGACACGCTGAGCTACGAAGCCCCGGACCGCGACGGGCAGAGCGTCACCGTGGACGCGGCCTACGTCGATGCGCACCTGGGCGAGCTGGTGCAGGACCCGGACCTGAGCCGGTACATCCTGTAATTCCGGGTCGACGCACGCCCGCGATGCGTTCCCCTTTGTGGGAGTCAACTGTCATGCAACCACGACGAACTGAGTAGGCGGACGATCTGAACTCGGAAGCCGTCGTGCCTGATCCCACAAAAGGCGACGAAGGTCCCTCCCACATCGCGCCCGGACAGCGATCACCACGAGTCCCTGTGTGAGTCGCGGTCGCTTGGCTTTGGCTCTTGCCCTTGCTTTTGACTTGCTGGGTTCCCTTCTGAAGCGGCGGCCATCGCGGGGAAAAACCCGAAGGGCGGCGCACAGGGATGTGCGCCGTCCGCGGCAGGGGCAGGATGCCCCTTCCGCGGATCCCCGTGATGGACGCGGACCCGGAGCGCGTTAGCGCGGAGGGCGCGAGGCAGGGCGCGCTTTCTTTTGGTTACCTTTTCTTTGCGCGAGCAAAGAAAAGTAACTCGCCCGCAAGGGCGAAAGCCTTTGCTTTCGCTTGAGATTTGCGTGTCGGACGAAAAGAAGAACCGTAGACATAACGCCATCAGGGCTCCATGTCCAGATACAAGGAGCGACTTCAGTAGTGACGGGACTTGCCGGTAACGCCTCGTCGCGACTGATCCCACAAAAGGGGACGAGAGTCGCTCCGACAGGAGAGCGTGCCGCAGGCCGGGTATGTTTCCCGCAGCGCCAAGACGGCGTGGGCGATCCCGGCCACCCCCGCCGCGTTCAATACAGCGGCGTGCCCGCCTTGTACGCGGCCACGAACGACTGCCAGTCCAGTTGCACCTGCGCGGCGTAGTCGAACGCGAACTGGCGCAGTTCCGATTTCAGGCCGCTCTTGCTGCTGGCCGCCTGGTCGATCTGCTTGTCGATGCTGTAGGGCACCACGTTCGGGTCGTAGTCCTGGTCGGCCAGCGCATGCGCCGAGGCCAGGGCCTGACCCAGGTAGGTGGCGGCGGTGGCGAGCTTGCCGGCGCTGTCCAGCGCGGTCGGGTCCAGGTCCTGCTGGAACGGGGATTTCTCGTGCACGTAAAACGGGGTGCCGTTGACGCTGGCGTAGCCGACCAGCACGTCGGCGTCGATGGTCTGCGCCTTGGCGGTGCGCGCCACCCGCGCGCCCTCGTTGTTGTCGTAGGTGGAGGCCGGCATCTGCGACGGCGCGGCCACGGCGACCACGCTGGCCGCTTCCTGCTTCCACTCCAGGATCACGTCGTCGCTGGTCGACGCGCTGGAGCCTTCGATCAGCACGTACAGGCGCAGGCGGCCGAGGCTGCCGGTGCCCGAGCCCAGCTTCTGGCGCACGTCCTTGATGCTGTAGTAGCTGGCCGCATAGCGCTTGGACGCGGCGATCGAGCCGATGTAGCCGTTCATCGCCGCGGCCACCGCCGAGGCGGTGCCGGCGTCCACCGCGACCAGGTTGTCCAGGTTCTGGAACTGGCGCTTGCCGCCGTTGACCACCGTGTACTTGGACAGCAGGCTGCTGCGGCTCTTGCCGTCGGCGCTGTCGATGATCTTGGCCACCGCGCCGCTGGTGTTGCGCTTGCTCAGCTGGAAGCTTTCTTCGGCGTCGCTGCCGCGGAAATCGGCGATCTTGTCCAGGTAGGCGCCGACCATGGTGTCGATGGCGTCGCCGATTTCGCTGTCGGAGAGGCCGTTGTCGCGCCCGGCCAGGACCATGCTCGCGGCCAGCCGGCGCAGGTCCCACACGTACTGGCCGAGGTGGCCTTCGTCGAAGTCGGCGACCTTGAACACCGCCTTGCCGCTGCTGTCGCGCGCCGCATCGAAGTTGCCGAGGTGGGTGTCGCCGCCGAGCCAGGTGTAGCCGGTCTGCGGGGAGGTCCACAGCGATCCCGGCAGGGTCGTCATGTCCTGGTAGAAAATATGGTCGGTGCCGCGGTAGAAGGCGTAGGCGCCGGTGGCCATGGTCGCCATCTTGGTGTCCAGCTCGGCGCGCTGCGCGGCGTAGGGATGGTTGTAGTCGTGGATCTGCTGCACCACCCAGGCGTCGCGCTTGCTCGCCGCGTTCGCGCATCCGGCGCAGGCGGCGAGGGTCAGGCCGATCAGCAGCAACTGCGGCAGGCGGGTGGACATCGCAGGTCTCCAGGCGCGAACGAGGGAACCGGCAGTCGATCACGCCTGCATTGCACGCAGATGAACCTAGAAGTAGCGCAGCCAGCCCAGGTCGCGGCGCCGCGCCTTCAGCCGCGCGAACGCGGCGGTGGGCCAGTACAGGGCCAGGCCCAGCAAGGCGGCGATCGCCCACAGCGCGGCCACGCTGTCCACACCGAACAGGTCGCCCTGGTTGGCGCCCCACAGCGCCAGCGCGGCCAGGTAGGCGAGCTTCAGCACGTACAGGTGCAGCAGATAGAAGAACATCGGCGCCGCGCCGATCGTCGCCAGCGGCGCCAGGGTCCGGGCCACGGCGGGATGTTCATACAGGCGCAGCAACAGCAGGCCCACGCCCAGGGTCAGCAGTAGGAACTGCAGCGACGGCGGGTACTTGGTGACGTTGAAGAAGCTCATCGCGGTATGCGCGAGGTCGTCCTGCGCCTGCCAGGGCGCATCGCCGTAGCCGTTGTGCCAGCGCAGCAGGTGGAAGCCGGCCAGCGCGCCCAGCCCCCAGGCCAGCAGGCGCTGCTGGCGTTGCGCCGGCTCGGCGGCGGCGCCGTACCAGGGGCCGGCGGCATAGCCGAGCGCGATCACCCCGATCCACGGCAGTACCGGGTAGGAGGTGCGCAGACGCAGCTCGCCCAACTCCAGCCAGCGCCGGTCGTGCAGCACCGCCCAGGCGGCCGCGAGCGGGCCGTCGCCCTGCACCTGCACCGCGTCCAGCAGGTGGTGGCCGGCGACCAGGGCCGCGCCGAGCAGGGCCAGCGCCGGCCGCGGCAGCCACAGCAGTGCGGCCAGGGCGAGCATGCTCAGGCCGATCGCCCAGATCACCTGCAGGTACAGCGCCTGCGGCGGGAAGGCGCCGCTCCAGGCCAGGTTGACCAGGGTCAGCTCCAGCGCGATCAGGAACAGGCCGCGCTTGAGCAGGAAGCGGGCGGCCGCCGCGCGCCCGTCGGCCTGCCGGGACGCGTACAGCCAGGCCGACAGGCCGGTGAGGAACACGAACACCGGCGCACACAGGTGGGCGAGGGTGCGCGCGACGAACAGCGCCGGCGCGGTCCCTTCCACCTCCATCGGGTCGCCGACCGGGTGGTGCAGGTAGAAGGTCTCGCGCACGTGGTCGAGCAGCATCAGCAGCATCACCGTGCCGCGCAGCAGGTCGATCGAGGCCAGTCGCGCGGCGGGCGTCGCGGGAACGGCGAGGGAGGTGGGCGAAGCGAGGGCAACAGACGGCATGCGGTGAGATTGGTGTCGATTTTGAAACAATATAACACTCGACTGGCAGGCCCCTTCCCGCCGCTGCTGGCGCTGGGGTACTCAGGCTTGGCCGCGCCGGGGTGCCGGCGCGGCGGCGGCGAGGGGCGGGCGGGGCAAGCCGGCGCGCCAGGTTGGCGTCGCTCGGCATGGCCTGGTGTCGGCCCGTGGGCGCATCGGCGGGCGTCCTGCCTGGTGCGCCGAGCGCGGCGCCCGCGGCGGACCGCTCAGTCCTCGCCGATGTCCTCGTTCCACACGTCCGGGTGCGCGGCGATGAAGCCGCCGAGCAGGTCGATGCACTCCTGGCTGTGCAGGTCGATGACCTCCACGCCGCTCTCGCGCAGCCAGTCGATGCCGCCCTGGAAGGTCACCGATTCGCCGACCACCACGGTGCCGATGTTGAACTGCCGCACCAGGCCGCTGCAGTACCAGCACGGCGCCAGGGTGGTGACCATGATGGTGTCCTTGTAACGGCGCTGGCGTCCGGCCTTGCGGAAGGCATCGGTCTCGCCGTGCACGGACGGGTCGCCTTCCTGCACGCGGCGGTTGTGGCCGCAGCCGAGCAGGCGGCCGTCGCGGTGGTACAGGGCGGCGCCGATCGGGATGCCGCCTTCGGCCAGGCCCTGGCGGGCTTCGGCGATGGCGGTGTCGAGCAGGGCGCGGTAGTCGGGCGTGGTCAGCATGGCATGGCCTGGGGGAACGGGAGTCTGACCGCAGTCTGGCGCAGGCGGCCGGCGGCTGTCATCCCGGGTGGCGCTTCACCGGCACGGAGCGGCCGGCAGTGCGATAATCCCGGCATGAGCGAATCTCCCTACAAATCCGGCACCACCCATTTCGGCTTCCGCGACGTCGCCGCCAAGGACAAGCAGAAGCTGGTCGGCGAGGTCTTCACTTCGGTCGCCGGCAACTACGACCTGATGAACGACCTGATGAGCATGGGCATCCATCGGGTCTGGAAGCGCTATTTCGTCGCCACCGCGCAGGTCAAGCCGGGCGACCGCGTGCTCGACCTGGCCGGCGGCACCGGCGACATCGCCGCGCTGCTGAAGGACCGGGTCGGCGCCGACGGCGAGATCGTGCTGGGCGACATCAACGCCGGCATGCTCTCGGTGGGCCGCGACCGCCTCACCAACCGCGGCCTGGTCGCGGGCCTGGATTACGTGCAGTGCAACGCCGAGGCGCTGCCGTTCCCGGACCAGAGCTTCGACCTGGTGACCATCGCCTTCGGCCTACGCAACGTCACCGACAAGGACGCGGCGCTGCGCGAGATGTATCGCGTGCTCAAGGTCGGCGGCCAGGCGCGGGTGCTGGAGTTCTCCGAGGTCACCGCCGACTGGTTCAAGCCGCTGTACGACTTCCATTCGTTCAAGGTGCTGCCGCGCCTGGGCCAGCTGTTCGCCAAGGACGCCGACAGCTACCAGTACCTGGCCGAGAGCATCCGCAAGCATCCGCCGCAGGACGCGCTGAAGGCGATGATGGAAGAGGCCGGCTTCGCCCGCAGCCACTACAAGAATCTCACCGGCGGGATCGTGGCGATCCATTCGGGCTACAAGATCTGAGAAGCCGGGAATCGGGAGTGGGGATTCGGGAATCGTAAGAGCGGGCGATCTGTCGCCCACCGATCGCGGCGCTGGGCTGTTCTTGTGGGAGGGACTTCAGTCCCGACGCGCGGTCCGGCGGTGCCGGCGCAGTATCTGCCACAGAAAGCCGGGATTCGGGAATCGGGATTGGGGAATCGCAAGCGCGGGCGATCGGTTGCCGACCGAACGCGGCGCTGGGCTGTCCTTGTGGGAGGAACTTCGGTCCCGACGCGCGGTCCGGCGGTGCCGGTGCAGCATCTGCCACAGAAAGCCGGGATTCGGGAATCGGGATTGGGGAATCGCAAGAGCAGGCGGTCGGTGCTGACCGATCGCGGGCCCTGTGCCGTCTTTGCGGGAGGGACTTCAGTCCCCACGCGCGGTCCTGCGGTGCCGGCGCAAGCATTCGCCGCGGGACGCGAGGGCAAGGATGGAAGCAGCCGGCTTCGCCCGCAACCACTACAAGAACCCTGCCGGCGGCATCGTGGCGATCCACTCGGCGACAAGATCTGAGTGGAGCGGGGATTGGGAATTGAAGATTCGGGATTCGTCAGCGCGTCGGCTGTTCGCTGCTGCGAATCCCCAATCCCCAATCCCCAATCCCCGCTTAGATCGTCAGCGCGCGCCGCACGGCCGTTGCCAATCCCCACTCCCGAATCCCCACTCCCAGCCTTCCGGTAAACTTCGGGTTTTCCCGAACCGGTGCTGTCCGCCATGCGTTCCCCGTTCCTGTTGTTGTCCCTGGCCGCGGTGATCGCGTCCGGGTGTTCCCGTGAAGCGTCCGCGCCCGATGCGGCCGCCACTGCCGCCAAGCCGGCGCCCGCCGCGGCCAAGCCTGCCGATCGCAGCCACGACGAGACCTCCTACGCCGAGCCGTCCAAGGTGGTGATCAAGGATCTGGCGCTGGATCTGAAGCTGGATTTCGACAGCAAGCAGATCGGCGGCACTGCCACCTACACGCTGGACTGGAAGGACAAGAGCGCCAAGCAACTGGTGCTGGACACCCGCGATCTGACCATCGAGAAGGTGCAGGCCGACGACGGCAAGGGCCAGCAGGCGCCGCTGCAGTACGCGCTGGCGCCGGCCGACAAGATCTACGGCAGCAAGCTGACCATCGAGGCGCCCACCCAGCCGCAGACGATCAGCATCACCTACCACACCGCGCCGACCGCCTCGGGCCTGCAGTGGCTGGAGCCGTCGATGACCGAGGGCAAGAAGCTGCCCTTCATGTTCAGCCAGTCGCAGGCGATCCACGCGCGTTCGTGGGTGCCGCTGCAGGACACGCCGAGCGTGCGCTTCACCTACAGCGCGCATGTGGTCTCGCGTCCGGACGTGATGGTGCTGATGAGCGCCGACAACGATCCCAAGGCGGTGCGCAACGGCGACTACCGCTTCAAGATGCCGCAGCCGATCCCGTCCTACCTGCTGGCGATCGCCGCCGGCGACCTGGTGTTCAAGCCGATCTCGGCGCGCTCGGGCGTGTGGGCCGAGCCGGCGATGGTCGACAAGGCGGCCAAGGAGTTCGAGGACACCGAGAAGATGATCGTGGCCGCCGAGACGCTGTACGGTCCGTACCGCTGGGGCCGCTACGACATGCTGGTGCTGCCGCCGTCGTTCCCGTTCGGCGGCATGGAGAATCCGCGCCTGACCTTCGCTACCCCGACGGTGATCGTCGGCGACAAGTCGCTGGTGTCGCTGATCGCGCACGAGCTGGCGCATAGCTGGTCCGGCAACCTGGTGACCAACGCCAGCTGGAAGGACATCTGGCTCAACGAGGGCTTCACCACCTACGTGCAGGCGCGCATCACCGAGGCGCTGTACGGCCCCGAAGCGGCGGAGATGGAGCGCGAGATCGACCAGACCGACCTGCTCGCCGAACTGAAGGGCATGAGCCCGGCCGACCAGGCGCTGGCGCTGCCGGCGCTGACCGAGCGCGATCCGGACGAGGCGCTGAGCCAGGTCGCCTACGTCAAGGGCGCATGGTTCCTGCAGTTCCTGGAACAGCGCTTCGGTCGCGACACCTTCGATCCGTTCCTGCGCGGCTGGTTCGACGACCACGCGTTCCAGAGCGCGAATACCGACCAGTTCGTCGAGTACCTGAAGACCCACCTGCTGCCGAAGAAGCCGAATGCGGTGACCGCGCAGGAACTGCATGCGTGGTTGGACGAGCCGGGCATTCCGGCGTTCGCGCAGAAGGCGCGTTCGCGCAACTTCGCCATGGTCGACACCGCGCGCATCGCCTGGGCCGGCAGCGGCACGTTGCCGGGCAAGCAGGTGACCGATGCCTGGAGCACCCAGGAGTGGACGCGCTTCCTCAGCGGCCTGGGCGAGAAGCTGACCCCGGCGCAGCTCAAGCAGCTCGACGACGCCTACCACTTCACCGGCACCGCCAATGGCGAGATCGCCATGCGCTGGTATCCGCTGGCGATTCGCAGCGGATACGTGGACGCGCGCCCGGCCGCCGGCGAGTTCATCGCCCGCGTCGGCCGCCGCAAGCTGATCCTGCCGATCTACGCCGAGCTGGTGAAGACGCCGGACGGGCTGGCCTTCGCCGAAGAGGTGTTCGCCAAGGCCAAGCCCGGCTACCACCCGATCACCACGGTGTCGGTGCAGGACATGCTGGACAAGGCCAAGGCTGGCAGCACCGTGCACTGACGCGCGTCGCCTGCGAAAGACCGCGCACACGGCGCCGGGAGCATTCCCGGCGCCGTGTGCGTTTGTGCGGCCTGCGTGCTGCGACGATCGCGTCGCGCGGGGCGGGTGCGATGGTTGCGGCGGCATGGCCGCGCCTGCGTTGCGGGACGTCGTCATCCGCAGCGTCGCATGCGCCGCCGGCAAGAGGCGCGCGCATGTGCATTGCCGCCTTAACGGATTCCACACGCAGCGCCGTCGATCAGCACGACCCGCTGCCGCGCATTCGCGATATCCTCGGCAGTCCCGATGGTCCTCGGTCCATGCGCGCATGACATCGTCCGCCACCGCCGCCCCGGTCTCCGCTGCAAGCGCCAGTGCCATGGCAGGTCGTTGCCGGCGCCGATGCGAGCCGGTCGGTCTGCGCCTCCCGAGGGGCTGCTGAGATGACCGACGCGCCCATCCTGTCCGGTTCCTTGCTGGACGCATTGCCCGATGCCCGCGGCGGCGAAATCTTCACCGAACTGCTCCGGCGCTCCGGTTGCCGCGTCGAGCGCATCGTCTCGCACGGGCAGACCACGCCGCAGGAGGCGCCCTACCTGCAGGCGCACGACGAGTGGGTGCTGCTGCTGCGCGGTCGCGCGCGGGTGGCGCTGTGCGAGCGCGAGGTCGCGCTGGCGCCGGGCGACCATCTGTTCATTCCGGCCGATACGCCGCATTGGGTGACCTTCACCGATCCCGGGCAGCCGACCGTGTGGCTGGCCCTCCATCTCGGCGAAGCCGACGTGGTGGTGTGAGCGCATGACCGGCCTGCGCGCTCCGGTGTCCCCATGGTGATGGCGACCCTGGTCTTGATGATGCTGTTGCTGCTGGCTGGCGCCCTGGCGTTGCTGGTGTCGCTGCTGTGCGTGGCGCTCGTGGCGATGCCGATCGGGGCGCTGCTGGTGGCGCGCGATCCGTTCCTGCTGGTGCGCCTGGAGAGCCTGCGCCAGCGTCGCGGCAGCGGGCTGCAGCGGCGCCAGTCGCAGGTCGCAGGGCATACCTGGACCTATCTGGTGCGCGCCGCGGCCGATCCCGCGGCGCCGACCCTGTTGCTGGTGCACGGCTTCACCGGCAGCAAGGAGAACTGGCTGCCGCTGGCGCGCGCGCTGGGCACGCGCTATCACCTGGTGATCCCGGATCTGCCCGGCTGGGCCGAGAGCCAGCGCATCGCCGGGCAGGACTACGGCTTCGTGGCGCAGGCCGAGCGCGTGGCCGCGTTCGCCATGCAGTGCGCACGCCGTGCGGGCAGCGAATGCGTGCTGCTCGGGCATTCGATGGGCGGCGGCATCGCGGCGCTGGCCGCGGCGCGCCATCCGGCGGTGTTCGACCGGGTCGGCCTGTTCAACGCCGCCGGCGTACGCTTCGCCGACAACGCATTCGGCCAGGCGGTGCTGGACGGGCACAATCCGTTCGCGGTGCACGATGCGGCATCGTTGCGGCGCTACATCGATACCGTGTTCCTGCTCGAACGCGCCAAGCCGCGCATCCCGCGCTGGGCGGTGCCGGCGGTGGTGGCCTGGCGCCGCCGCGAGGCCGCGTTCGAGCAGCAGGTGCTGGCGCGCATCGGCCGCGGCGAGGAGGCGTTCCTGCCGTTCGAGGAAGCCGCGCGCATCCGCCAGCCGGCGCTGCTGCTGAACTGCGTGCAGGATGCGGTGATCGACGCCAGTGCGCTGGCGCTGTACGCGCAACGCCTGCCGCAGGCGATCCAGGTGCTGCTGGACGGCAGCGGCCACATGTCCATCGTCGAGAAGCCCGCCGAGGTCGCGCAGGCCATCGACACCCTGATCCAACGAGGAACCCCACGATGAAACGCATCCTGCTCGGCGCACTGTGCGCCGTCGCCCTGGCCGCTTGCGGCGATCACGAGGCCGAGCGCAAGGCGCAGGCCGCGGCCGAAGCGCAGGCCAAGGCGCAGGCCGCCGACGACCTGGCCAAGCAGTACGACGCCGCGGTGAAGTCGGGTAACTGGGACCTGGCACGGATCCACGGCGCGGCGCTGCTGCAGCAGTACCCCGGCTCGGACGCGGCCGAACGCATCCAGCCCGGCTACGCCGAGGTCAAGGCCAAGGGCGAGGCGGCGCGCGAACTGCGGCGCATGCAGGCGGCCTGGCAGTACTCGCAGGTGCCGGCCGGCAAGGGCGTGCAGCGCTCGGCGATGCTGTACAGCCGCGACAAGGTCGATGTGGACGGCAGCGGACCCAAGCCGGTGCAACTGGTGTTCCGCGACCATCCGGAATGGAAGCGCAGCGCCTACCTGGTGCTGCAGTCCGGCGATTTCCGCTGCGCCGGCGGCTGCAAGGTGGAACTGAAGGCCGACGACGCGCCGCCGCACGCGGCCGCGGCCTGGCGGCCCAAGACCGACGAGGCCATCGCCATGTTCATCAGCGACGACAAGGCGCTGTGGAAGCTGGCGCGCAAGACCACGGTGCTGCAGATCACCTTCCCGGTGAAGGCCGGCGGCACCCGCACCGCGGTGTTCGAGACCGGCGGCCTGGATGGCGCGCAGATGCCGGGCTGGGATTGAGCGCGATGCACGCCGCCACGCCGCCGCCGGCCGAGGCGCTGTGCCAGGTGCGCCACTGGGTGTTCGACATGGACGGCACCCTGACCCGCGCCGTGCACGATTTCGCGCTGATCCGCCGCGAACTGCAGATCCCGCCGCAGGCCGACATCCTGCAGCATCTGGCGGCGCTGCCGGACGCGCAGCGCGCCAGCAAGCACGCCTGGCTGCTGGAGCACGAGCGCGTGCTGGCCCAGGAGGCCACCGCGGCCAACGGCGCGCCGGCGCTGTTGCGCACCCTGCATGCGGCCGATTGCCGGCTGGCGGTGCTCACCCGCAACGCGCGCGAACTGGCGCAGCTGACCCTGGAAGAGATCGAGGTCGACGACCTGTTCGAGGACGTCACCATCCTCGGCCGCGACGAGGCGCCGCCCAAGCCGCATCCCGGCGGCCTGCTGCAGTTGGCCGAGCACTGGGGCGTGGCGCCGCAGGCGCTGGCGATGGTCGGCGATCACGCCTACGACCTGCAGTGCGGGCGCCACGCTGGTGCGACGACCGTGCTGTTGCATCCGGACAACCCCTGGCCGGCGCTGGCCGACCTGCATTTCGCCGATTGCGCCGCGCTGCTGGCGTGGTGGCAGGACCACGTCGGGCCGCAGTCGCACTGATTGCTGCGCTGCGGCGGCTTGACCGCCGCAGCGCGCCGGACCGCTTCTCCCGTAGCGAGATCGGTCCAGGCGTGCCGGATACGCGCTCCCCGTGGCGCGTCCCACCGTGTGCATGCGTGTGCACCAGCGTGGCAAGCGCATCGATGGCGCAGGGTGTGCCACCGGCACATGTGCTCACACTGCGCCACGCGCGATGCAACCGCTTGGCACAAAGTGTCACGTTCCCGAGACGCGTTCGGCGGCGCTGATGCGCGTCTCCGCGACGACAACCGACGTCGTGATCCGTACGTCAAGGGATGTTGCATCGCAGCGCTGCGATGGCATGGACGTTGCTCGTATACACCCACGCTTCAGGTTCCGTGGCACACGCCGACAGAGGTGACGTGGCGCGGCTCTTCAACGAGGGGAGTAGAACGATGCACAGTCATTCACGTCGTACCCACGCTTGTACGTTGCTCGCGCTGGCCACTGCGTTGGCGCTGGCCGGTTGCAAGAAGCAGGAAGAGGCTCCGGCGCCGGCCGCACCGGCCGCCGCACAGCAGCCGCCGGCCGCCGCGCCGGCCGCGGTCGCCGATACCGACAGCGAGTTCGCCAGCAATGCCGCCAACCCGGACAACTGGGGCGGCATCGGCCGCGACTTCGGCCTGACCCGGCACAGCCCGCTGGCCGAGATCAACCGCGACAACGTCAAGAATCTGAAGATGTCGTGGGAGATGAAGACCGACGCCACCCGCGGCCACGAAGGCCAGCCGCTGGTGGTGGGCGGCACCATGTACATGGTCAGCGCCTATCCGAACAATGTGTTCGCGATCGACCTGTCGCAGGAAGACGGCGGCAAGGTGCTGTGGAAGTACACCCCGCAGCAGGACGAGCGCGCCGTCGCGGTGGCCTGCTGCGACACGGTCAACCGTGGCGCGTCCTACGCCGACGGCAAGGTGGTGTTCGGCAGCCTCAGCGGCGACGTGATCGCGCTCGATGCCAAGACCGGCAAGGAAGTGTGGAAGCAGAAGCTCGCCTATCCCGAGAAGGGCGAGACCATCACCATGGCCCCGATCATCGCCGACGGCAAGGTGGTGGCCGGCATCAGCGGCAACGAGTTCGGCGTGCGCGGGCGCGTCGCCGCGTACGCGCTGGCCGACGGCAAGCAGGCCTGGTCCTGCGAAGCCACCGGCACCGACAAGGACATCTGCCTCGGCCCGGACTTCAACAAGGCCAATCCGCAGCACGGCCAGCTCGGCGACCTCGGCGAGAAGACCTATCCCGACGAAGGCTGGAAGCGTGGCGGCGGCGCGGCCTGGGGCTGGTACAGCTACGACCCGAAACTCAAGCTGGTCTACTACGGCACCGGCAATCCCGGCCTGTGGAGCCCGTCGTACCGCTGCGGCAAAACCACGCAGAAGGAATGCGACAGCGGCGAGTACGACAATAAGTGGTCGATGACCCTGTTCGCGCGCAAGATCGACACCGGCGAAGCGGTGTGGGGCTACCAGAAGACCCCGTTCGACCAGTGGGACTACGACGGCATCAACGAGCCGATCCTGGTCGACCTGACCATCGACGGCAAGCAGGTGCCCTCGGTGGTGCAGTTCGACCGCAACGGCTTTGCCTACGTGCTCGACCGCCGCGACGGCACGCTGCTGCGCGCCAACAAGTTCGTGCCGGCCAACTGGGCCGAGCGCATCGACATGAAGACCGGGCGCCCGGTCAAGGTCGCGGCGCATTCGCCGCTGGAACGCGGCCGCAAGGTCGAGGCGTTCCCGTCGGCGATGGGCGGCAAGGACCAGCAGCCGTGCTCGGTGGATCCGGCCAACTCGGCGGTGTTCTTCTGCGGCACCAACAACTGGCACATGGAGCTCGACCCGCAGGAGCGCGGCAACACCATGATGGGCCTGCCGTACGTGTTCGCCAACGTGATGATGAAGCCGAACGAGCCGGGCGCACTGGGCATCGTCAAGGCGTTCGACGTGGTCGAAGGCAAGTCCAAGTGGGAGATCAAGGAGAAGTTCCCGGTGTGGAGCGGTACCCTGGTCACCGACGGCGGACTGGTGTTCTACGGCACGCTGGACGGCTGGTTCCGCGCCGTGGACAAGGACACCGGCAAGAAGCTGTGGGAGACCAAGCTGCCGTCCGGCATCATCGGCAACCCGATCGCCTACAAGGCCAACGGCCACCAGTACGTGGCGGTGTTCTCGGGCATCGGCGGCTGGATCGGCCTGCCGGTCGCCGCCGGCCTGGATCCGGGCGATCCGTACGGCGCGCTGGGTGCCGCGGGCCTGGCCTTCAGCAACGGCTTCGACAAGATCCCGCTGGGCGGCATGGTGCACACCTTCCGCATCGACGGCGCCGGCAAGACCGTCACGCCCACCACGACCGCCACGGCGGCCGCCGGTGGCGGTGGTAGCGCGGCGGTCGCCGCCAAGACGGTGCGATGAGCCGGCGGCGCCGCGTCCAGGGTGCGAGCGGGTGCCGGATGGCACCCGCCTCGTGGCGTCTGCCTGCGGGCGCGCGCGCCGTGTTGCTGTTGTGCAGCCTCGGACTCGTCGCCGCAGGCTGTACGCGCGAGCCGTCGTCCGCGACGGCTCGCGCTCCTGCTGCCCCGCTCGCCGCTGCGGCACCGGCCTCCGCCGCGCCCGCCGCCACGCTGCCGGCCGATGCGCCGGTGCTGCGGGTCTGCGCCGATCCCGGCAACATGCCGTTGTCCGATCGTGCAGGCGAGGGCTTCCAGAACAAGATCGCCCAGGTGGTGGCCGCGGAGATGGGCCGGCGCCTGGAGTACGAGTGGCGCAGCTACTACCAGCGCGGCCTGGCGCGCAGCACGATCAACGCCGGGCGGTGCGACGTGCTGATGGACATGAACAGCGATTTCGAAATGGGCCTGCCCACGCGCCCGTTGTATCGCTCCACCTATGTGCTGGTCACGCGCAAGGGCCTGGATTTGCGCCCGGCGTCGCTGGACGATCCGGCGCTGAAAAAACTCAAGGTCGGCGTGTTCCAGAGCTCGCCGGCGCGGCAGGCGCTGTTCGACCATGGCGTGCAGGGCGAAGTGCAGTACCTGTTCTACGATTCGGCGAGCGCGCCGCAGGAACATCCCGGCAAGCTCGCCGAGCAGGTCGCCGCCGGCAAGCTCGATGCCGCCGAATCCTGGGGACCGGTGGCCGGCTACTACGCCACGCGCGGCGGCCTCGGCGTGGTCCCGCTGAACGTCATCGACAACGAGGTGCTGGAATATTCGATGGCGTGGGCGGTGTCGCGCAAGAACGCGGCATTGCGCGATGCGCTGAACGCAGCGATGCAGCGCAGCGCCGGCAAGATCGACGCGATCCTGCGCGACTATCACGTGCCGCTGGTGGCCTGCGCCGATTGCATCGTTGCCGGCAACCTGCGCTCGCACGGACCTTATGCGGTGCCCGACGACCAGGATGACACGCCGAGCGCGCAGGCCTCGTCGGACATGCTGGCGCAATTGCAGCTGCGCATCGCCGGTGGCGCCGATCCCAACGAGGAGTTGGCGCACGCGCTGGATGCCGGCGATGGCGTGCGCGTGGCCTGGCTGCTGCGGCATGGCGCCAGCGCCGACAAACCCAACCTGCTCGGCGAGCCGCCGCTGCAGCAGGCGATCCGCAACCAGGCGCCGCTGCTGGTCGGCGAACTGCTGGCCGCTGGCGCCAAGGTCGAAAGCCGCGACAGCAATGGCTGGACGCCGTTGATGAAGGCGGCCTGGTCCAACGACGGCAAGAGCGCCGCGCAATTGCTGGCGCATGGCGCCAAGGTCGAGGCGGTGTCCACCGACGGCTGGACGCCGCTGGACCTGGCGATCTCCTACGCCGACGCCGACCTGGTGCAGGCCTTGCTCGCTGCGGGTGCCAGCGTGCGCCGTGCCAATCCGGCCGGCTTCACCCCGGTGATGTTCGCGGTCGCGCGCAACGACCCGAAGATCCTCGACCTGCTGCTCAAGCGCGGTGCCGAAGCCGACCGTGCCAACCGCGCCGGCGTCACCCCGTTGATGCTGGCCGCCGCCGCCGGGCGCGAGGACAGCGCGCGGCGCCTGCTCGCCGCCGGCGCCAGCGCCGATGCGCGCGACGCCGACGGCAAGACCCCGGCGGCGCTGGCCCAGCAACGCGGCAATGCCGAACTCGCCCACCTGTTGACGGAGGCCCAGCACCGACGCACGCAATGACCGCTTCCTGTCGTCCCGCACATGCCGCTCGCGCGGCCTGCTCTTCCCATCGTGCACTCCGCAAAGGTGTTGTCCCCATGCGTCCTGCTTCCGTCCGTCGTCGCGCCCTCTCCACGCTGCTGCCCGTGTCCCTGTTCGCCTCGCTCCTGTTGCTGGCCGCCTGCGGCAAGCAGGAGACGCCCGCCGCGCCAGCGGCCACACCCGAGCCGGCTGCGGCGCCGGCGCCTGCACCGGCCTCTGCGCCGGCGACGACCGCGCCCGCCGCGGCCCCTGCCGCCGCACCGGCCCCCGCTGCGGCGGTGACGCCGATTCCGAAGGGGCCGCCGGTCAAGGTCACCCCGGAGCTGGTCGCCGAAGGCAAGGCGATCTTCAACTCCGCCGGCTGCACCGCCTGCCACGGCGGCACCGGTGGTGGCGGCATGTGCCCGCCGCTGACCAACGACATCTGGGTGTACGGCAGCGACGACGACACCTTGCGCACGCTGATCACCGAAGGGACGGCCGGCATGACCGCGCATGGCAAGACCCGGATCGGCCACGAGAAGGTGGTCGGGCAGATGCCGCCGTTCGGGCCGGTGCTCAAGCCGGGCGATACCGAGAAGCTGCTGGCCTTCATCCATTCCATCAACAAGACGGCAGGCGCCACGCAATGAGGAACGCGTTGCGCCTGTCCGCCGTCGTCGCGCTGTCGCTGTTCGCTGCTGCGTGCCAGCGCACCGCCGCGCCGACGGCGGGCTCCGATGCCGCGGCGCCCGCGCCGGCGCCTGCGGCCGCGACCGCGGCGCTGGCCTACGTGCCGAACCAGCGCAGCGGCACCATTTCGGTGATCGACACCGGCAGCGACCGTGTGGTGCGCACGCTGTCGGCGCAGGGCCAGCTCGGCAAGCGCCTGCAGCAGGTGGTGCCGGGACCGGTCGGGCATCTGTACGTCATCGACGCGCAGGGCCATCGCCTGCTGGACCTGGATACCGTGCAGGACCGGGTGCTGCGCAGCGTCGACATAGGCGAGAACGCCGAAGGCGTCGCGGCGTCGCCGGACGGCCACCAGCTGGCGGTGTGCGTGGAGGGGCAGAACCAGGTGATGCTGATCGACCCGGCCAGCTTCACCATCGGCGCGCACATCGCCACCCGCGGGCAGGCGCCGGAACACTGCGTCTACACGCCCGATGGCGCGCTGCTGCTGACCAGCAACGAAGGCTCCAACGACCTGGACGTGATCGACCTGAAGGCCGGCGCGTCCACCGGCGTCATCGCCACCAGCGGCCATCCGCGCGGCATGGCGTTCGCGCCCGACGGCAAGACGGTCTATGTGGCGCAGGAAGCGGCCAACGTGGTCGACGTGATCGACCTGGCGGCGCGCACGCGCGTGGCCAGCATTCCGGCCGGGCAGCGCACCGCCGGCATCGCCATCGCCCGCGACGGCAGCCGCGTGTACGCGTCCAATGGCGCCGGCACGGTCAGCGTGATCGATCCGACCGCGCGCCGTGCGTTGGCGGAGATCCCGGTGGGGCAGCGGCCCTGGAATCCGGCGCTGAGCCCGGACGGCAAGAAGCTGTACGTGGCCAATGGCCGTTCCAACAGCGTCAGTGTCATCGACACGGCGGCGATGAAGGAGATCAAGCAGATCGCGGTGGGCGAGCTGCCATGGGGTGTGATCGTGGCGCAGTGAGGTGAGGCGAGCGGCGCTCTCGGGCGCCGCGACGGGAGGCGGGGAGAGCCGGAATGAAGACGCGAGCCGCGGTCGCCTGGGCGGCGAACCAGCCGCTGGCCATCGAGGAAGTGGATCTGCAGCCGCCCAAGGCCGGCGAGGTGCTGGTGCGCATGGTCGCCAGCGGCATCTGCCATGGCGACGACATCGCCCTGTCCGGTGCCGATGCCGATGCGGCATTCCCGGTGATCCTGGGCCAGGAAGGCGCCGGCGTGGTCGAGGAGGTCGGCGTCGGCGTCACCAGCGTGCGCCCTGGCGATCACGTGATCCCGCTGTACATGCCCGAATGCGGCGTGTGCAAGTACTGCCGTTCCAACCGCACCAACCTGTGCCAGGCGATCCGAAGCACCCAGGACCGCGGGCTGATGCCCGACGGCAGCAGCCGCTTCTCGCTGCACGGGCGCCCGCTGCTGCACTACATGGGCACCAGCACCTTCGCCGAGTACACCGTGTTGCCGGAGATCGCGGTGGCCCGGATCCATCCGGCCGCGCCGCTGGACAAGGCCTGCCTGCTCGGCTGCACGGTCACCACCGGCATCGGTGCCGTGCTCAACACCGCGCGGGTGCGTCCGGGCGAGAGCGTGGCGGTGTTCGGGCTCGGCGGCATCGGCCTGTCGGTGGTGCAGGGCGCGGTGATGGCGCGCGCCGAACGCATCATCGTGGTCGACATCAACCGCGAAAAGTTCCCGCTGGCGCGCGCGCTGGGCGCCACCGACTGCCTGGATCCGAAGGATTTCGGCGCGCCGGTGCAGCAGGTCATCGTCGACCTCACCGATGGCGGCGCCGACCACAGCTTCGCCTGCGTCGGCGACGTGCGCGCCATGCGCGCGGCGCTGGAATGCTGCCACAAGGGCTGGGGCGAAAGCATCATCCTCGGCGTGGCGCCGAGCGCGCAGGAGATCAGCACGCGGCCGCTGCAACTGGTGACCGGCCGCGCCTGGCGCGGTAGCGCGTTCGGCGGGGTCAAGGGTCGCAGCGAACTGCCCGCCTATGCTGAGCGCTACCTGGCCGGGGAGATCCGCATCGACGAACTCATCAGCGAAACCCTGCCGCTGGACCACATCAATCGCGGCTTCGAGGCGATGCGCGCCGGCCGCGGCATCAAATCGATCGTTCTCTACTGAGCCCTCAAGGAACCGGCATGACCCACACCCCAGGACCGCATACTCCGCCGCCGAGCCTGCTCGCGCTGGCCGTCGTCACCGCCATCGGCCTGCTCGCCGCACCGGCGCACGCGCAGACCACGGTCAATGCCGACGATGCGCAGATCACCGCGCTGGACCGGGTCGAGGTCACCGCCACGCCGATCCCCGGCACGCTGATCGATGCCGACCTGCTGCCGTACACGGTGCAGACCGCCAATGCCGACGACATCGCACGCAGCCAGGCCGGCAACCTCACCGACTTCCTGCTGCGCGAAATGAACGGCGTGGACACCAACGAAGTGCAGGGCAGCCCGTTCCAGACCGACCTGACCTTCCGCGGTTTCCGCGCTTCGGCCTTGCCCGGCGCCTCGCAGGGCGTGTCGGTGTACCTGGACGGCGTGCGCATGAACGAGCCGTTCGCCGACATCGTCAGCTGGGACATGATGCCGGAGGCGGCGATCCGCAGCGTCGCGCTGATGCCGGGTTCCAACCCACTCTTCGGTCCCAACACGCTGGGCGGCGCGCTGGCCTTCACCACCCAGTCCGGCCTGACCGCGCCGGGCCTGCGCGCCGATCTGTCGGTGGGCAGCGGCGCGCGCAAGCGCCTGGACGCGTCCTACGGCTACGCCGGTGCCGACGGCCTGCATGCCTTCGTCGCGGCCACCGGTTTCGACGAGAACGGCTGGCGCGACGCCTCCGCCGGCCGCCTGGGCACCGTGTTCGGCAAGTTCGGTCGGCAGGGCGAGCGCACCGACTGGGACGTGTCGCTGCTGCACGGGCGCAGCCGCCTGGTCGGCAATGGCCTGCTGCCGAGCTATCGCTATACCGACGAGGGCACCGAGCCGGGGCTGTACGAGGCCGACCGCGCCGCGGTCTACACCTCGCCGGACCTGACCCGCAACCGCAACACGCTGCTCACCGGGCAGTTCGACCATCGCTTCGACGAACGCACCGCGCTGCATCTGCTCGCCTACTACCGCCAGGGGCGACGCGACACCGTCAACGGCGACATCAACGACGACTACGAGGAGTTCGTCGACGATTGCGCCGACGGCTACGCCGCCGACGGCACGCCGCTGGACGCCGGCTGCACGGTGTCGCGCGCCGATGCCGACGCGCTGCACAGCGGCGTGCTCAACACCACGCAGATGCGCCAGCATGCCGAGGGCGTGGCACTGAACCTCAGCCACCAGGCCGGCGCGCACACGCTGAGCATCGGCGCCACCTATGACCGCAACCGCGTGCGCTACCGCCAGTACGAACAGGAGGCGTTCGTGCAGGACGACCGCTCGGTGGTCGCCGATCCGGACGAGGAGCGCGCGTTCTTCTCCGGCGTCGACGGGCGCAGCAGCACGCTTGGCCTGTTCGCCGCCGATACCTGGGAACTGAGCGAGGCCACCCACCTCAATGCCGCGCTGCGCTGGAACCGCGTCGCCGTCGCTAACACCCTGTCCACCGCCGACGACGGCGTGCTGCCGCGCGAGCGCTTCGTGTTCGCCAAGGCCAACCCGTCGCTGGGCATCACCCAGCGCCTCGGCGGCGGCTTCACCGCGTTCGCCTCGGCCTCGCAGAACAGCCGCGCGCCGACCGCGATCGAACTCGGCTGCGCCGACCCGGAACAGCCGTGCCGGTTGCCGACCGGGCTGCAGGCCGACCCGCGCCTGGAGCAGATCGTCTCGCGCACCTACGAGCTCGGCCTGCGCTGGAACCCGACGCCGGCGCAGACGCTGAACGCTTCGCTGTACCGCGCCGACAATCGCGACGACATCCTGTTCCTGCGCGCACCCAATTCCCAGCAGGGCTATTTCGACAACGTCGACCGCACCCGCTATCAGGGCGCCGACTTCAGCTACCGCGGCAGCCACGGCGCGCTGCGCTGGTTCGCCGGCTACAGCTACCTGGACGCCACCTACCGCAGCGCCGGCGAACTGCTCTCCGGCGAGCGCACGGTGACCCTGCGGCCGGGCACGCGCATCGCCGGCCTGCCGCGCAACACGCTGAAGCTGGGCGTGGACTGGCAGGCGCTGGCGCAGCTGACGCTGGGTGCTGACTTGCGCGCGGTGTCGCGGCGCGTGGCCAGCGGCAACGAGGACGGCTTGGTCGCGGACCCCGAGGAAGGCGAGGCGCCGGCGCGCCACGACCTGTCCACCGGCGGCTATGCCTTGCTCGACCTGCATGGCACCTGGGAACTCGCCGACGGCCTGTCGTTGTACCTGCGGGTCAACAACGTGTTCGACCGCCGCTACGAGACGTATGCGGCGATTGCCGAGGACCTGTTCCCGGGCGGCGCCCTGGCGCGCCCGCAGGACGCTGCGGTCGAGGACGGCCCCTCGCGCTTCGTCGCCCCCGGCGCCCCGCGGCAATACCAGGTCGGTTTGCGCTGGCGCTTCTAGAGGGCGGCTTGGGGTTTGTGTGGTGGCACCGATCGGCGCGTGCCATCCGCCGTGTCCGCACGACTGCAGGCCAGTCGGCGCGGGTGACGGTCGCGGCTGAAGCCGCTCCTACCTGGTTGCGCGTGGTCACCGGTGTAGCGCTTCCTGCAGGAGCGGCTTCAGCCGCGACCTCGGACGGAACCTCTCTGGCTCCGACAGCAGTCGGGACTGTTGTCTTAGGAGCGGCTTCAGCCGCGACATCGAAGCCAGGCATCCTCCAGCCGCCTCAACGGTCGGGACGCGAATACCCGACAACACTCGCGCCGCTACCGAATGGCAAGACGCGATAGGCGAGGCTTCATTCGCGACGCGCAGCAACCCCATTGAATCGCGATGCATCCTCCACTCAAGCCGTCGCCAACCCGTGCTTGCGCAGCTTGCGATACAGGGTGTTGCGGCTGATGCCCAGCGCATCGGCGGTGCGGCTGACGTTCCAGCGGTGACGCTCGAGCTGCTGCTGCAGCACGCTGCGCTCGGCACTGTCCAGGGCGACGCGGCCGGGGATGCCGTCGCCGGCATGCGCATCGTCGCCGAGCAGACACGGGCCGCTGTCGGCATCGACGATTTCCTGCGGCAGGTTGGGGATGCGGATGACGCCATCGGCGCACAGCACCGCCGCGGTACGCAGCACGTTGCGCAGCTGCCGCAGGTTGCCGGGCCAGGCATAGCTGAGCAGCTTGTGCAGGGCGTCCTCGCTGATGCGCACCGGTTGTTCGCCGCTCTCCTCGCGCAGCAGGGTGCGGATCAGTTCGGCCTTGTCGCTGCGCTCGCGCAGCGGCGGCAGGTGCAGCACCACGCCGTTGAGGCGGTAGTACAGATCCTCGCGGAAGCCGCCGCTGCCGACCATCTGCGCCAGGTCGCGGTGGCTGGCGCTGATCACGTGCAGTTCCAGCGGCACGGCGCGGTCGCTGCCCAGCGGGGTCACGCTCTGTTCCTCCAGCACGCGCAGCAGGCGCGTCTGCAGCGGCAGCGGCATGTCGCCGATCTCGTCCAGGAACAGGGTGCCGCCGCTGGCCTGCAGCAGCTTGCCGTGGCGTCCTTCGCGCGCGGCATCGGTGAAGGCGCCGCGCGCATAGCCGAACAGCTCGCTCTCGATCAGCGCTTCCGGGATCGCCGCACAGTTCACCGCCACGAACGGCCGGTCGGCCCAGGGCGAGCTGCGGTGCACCGCCTTGGCGAACTCTTCCTTGCCGGTGCCGGTGGCGCCGCACAGCAGGATCGACACGCGGTGCTTGGCCAGCTTCAGCGCATTGTCCAGGTTGTGCAGCATGCGCGGATCGGAACCGACATGGTCGTTGGCGCGCGCGGCCTGGCCGTCCTCGCCCGCGGCGCGCGTTCGGCCGGCAGCGCTGCGCGCACGCGGCGGCTGCGCCAGGGCGAAGAAGCGGCGGCCGTGGCAGGCGCAGCGGATCGACCACAACGTGCTGGCGTCGTTGCGCGCGCGCTGCTCCAGCGTGTCGAAATCCAGCTGCATCACCTGGGCGATGTCGCGCCCGACCAGCGGCGAACGGTCGGGCTTGCCGAGCTGTTCCAGCGTGGCCTCGTTGACCGCCAGCACGCGGCCGTCGCCGCCGACCGCGATCAGCGCCTCGTGCAGCAGCCCGGCGAACTCGGGGCGGCTGTGGAAGCGCAGGATCCACGCATGCCGGTACTGCTCCAGGAAATACGCGCGGGCGATCTGCGCCGCCGACATGCGCACCAGCGCGCCGGTATGGCGCTGCACCAGCTTGGTGTCGCGTGCGTCGGGCGTGGAGGCGTCCAGCACCGCCAGCAGATGGCCTTGCGGATCCAGGATCGGCGCGCCGCTGCAGGACAACGGCAGGTGCCGCTCCAGGTAGTGTTCGCCGCGGTGCACGCTCAGCGCACTGCCCTCCACCGCGCAGGTGCCGATGCCGTTGGTGCCTTGGTAGCGCTCGGCCCAACTGGCGCCACAGAACAGCCCGGTTTCGCGGAACGCACGCAGCAGCGCCGGATCCTGCACGCTGTGCAGGACCGTGGCCTCGGTGTCGGCGAACACCACCGCGTAGCTGCCGCCGGCGATCTGTTCGTAGAGATTTTCCATCTCCACCCTGGCGATGCGCAGCAGCGCCTCCAGCCGCTGCTGGCGTTCGCGCAACTCACCGTCGTCGTGGACCATCGGCGAGGGATGGGTGTCCGGAGCCAGGCCGTACTCGTCGAGGCAGCGCCGCCACGAGCGTGCAAGCGCCGGCGGCAAGGACTCGATCTGGCGGAAATGGCGCATGCGCGCCAGTGGCGCGCAGTCGGCCTCGGCGGCGGATGGTGCGACGACCTTGGCTTGCGCGAGGCTGGCGACAGTCGACTCGGACATGGGCGCGCTCTCGTCCCCCCAGGGGGCCCCTGGCGCAAGTGACGCACAAACCAGGCCTGGGCTCAACCCGCAGTGCAGCAAAGCGATGGCGTTGCCCGCCGTCGATCCACCGGTCGCGCCGGGAGCCTCGCTCCATCATGACGGTCAGTGGCCGTGCAGGACGCGTCGCGCTCCGGCAGCGCCATGTCGTAGTGCATCCGCATCCACCGTCGGGTGCGGGAACGGGGACGGGGCGAATCGAGTGCCTGTCATACCGCCTGCTACGCAGACGGCGCGATGCGCGCTGCCGCATGCGCCTGGCCGAAGGTGGTTATGCCAGTGCCGGACCGTTGCGGCTCGGTGCGTCCCGCTCGCGCGCCAATTCCTGCTGTTGCGTGAGTTGCCGTTCGCGGTCGATCGCCTGGTTCGCGGCCTGCAGTCGCTGGTCGGACTGTTCCACCGGAGTGGCGAGCGCCACTTGCACATCCACGCTGGCGCGCTTTTGCGCTGGGTCGCGCTGTTCACCTTCGACCACCACCAGATGGCCCTTCTCGGTGAGCGCCACGCGATCGGCCCGTTCCAGTGCGTTCGACGCCAGCGGCGCGTTGCCGGGGCCGCCATTGTCCCGGCAAGCGGCCAGCGCAGCACTGCTCAGGCGTTCGCTGGCCGCATCGTACGGTTTGCCCAGATCCTGGTCGATCCTTCTGACGCCCTCGCGGATCTGCTCGAGCAGCGCATGATTCGGGTGGCTGGCGTCGTTCGGGCCGGGCGCCGACGCCGGAGCGCGATCCGGCGCAGGCGTTTGCGGTTGCTGCTGCTCGCTGCGTTCGCGCAACTGCGCCGGGGTCGGTACGTGCAGCAGCGTTTCGCTCTTGCCGTCTTTGCGCAGTTGAAGATCCACGCTCTGATCGGCATTGCCGACGCGCTTGACCTCGTCGCGCTGCACCGCGCTCCACTTGCCGCCGACGAAGGCGGTACCGTGACCGTTCCCATCGAAGACGACCACATCGTTGTCCGCGCCGAACAGGCTCGACGACTGCGCGACCGTCTTGCCGTTCCGGCCTTTGAGGTTGTAGCCGAACGCACTGTCCTGGTCGAGGGCGCTGATCAGTTTTGGCGACTGGCCGTTCTGCAGGAACAGAGTCTTGGTCGCGTTGTACTGATGCAGCGCATCCGCGTGGGCGGTATCGCCCTTCAGGTCGACCGGGCTGCGCAATGGGTCGGCGGAGACCGCCGCAAAAGCATCATGCAGAGGATTTCCAGGCTGCGCCGCACGGAGCTTGTTGAACACCTCGGTACCTGCGAGCGCGTGGTGGACGCCGCTCTCAATGTAGTCGGGCACCACCTCGCCTTTCTTGTTGGTCTTGTTCGGCAGCAGCGCGTCGACCTTGTTCACCACGTCCTCGACGCTGCCGAGGCTGCCGTCGTTGATACCCTTGAGGATCTTCGGATACTGACTCTTGCCGGCCTGGTTCTCCAGCTTCATCAGCACGGTGGCGTACTTGGCCTGGTCGTCCAGGCTCGCGTTCTTGTACAACTCCGTCTGGCGCAATTGGTGCAGCGCGCCGCCAGGGTCCTTCTTGCCGTCGCCTTCGCGCATCAGATGGTCGATCTGTGTGCGGTCGCGATCGTGTACGAATTGCACGCCTGCATCGGAGGCCAGGAAGGTATTGAGGTTCTTGAGGACGGTTGCATCGGGTGCGCGGCCGTTGTCCGCGCGGATGGCATCGCCATTGCGCTGCAGATCGGAGATCGTCTGTGTTCTTTGGTTTTCCGACAGCGCCAGGCTCGGAGTCTGGCGGGCGGCCCATGTCTGGTAGGCATCCACCAGCGTCGGGACGACGTCCGGATGTGCGCCCAGGTCGGTCTGCAGCGTGCCGATGCTGAAGCCGCTGTTGGCCACCGGCTTGAGCGTGTTGCCCTCGACCGATCCGGCGAACGACAGGTGATAGGCCACATTCTTGGGGCCCAGGCTGCCTTCCGAGGCCACGCCGATGGCGAAGTAGCCCAAGGTCTTGAGTTGCGCGTCGGTGAGTTGCGGCGTTGCCGCGGTGGGGGCGGTGTTTGGATCGGACATGTCGCTGTTCCCCGATGGTGTGTCGTCCCTGTAGACGCTCGCGTTAGCCTCTGCCTTCTCCGCAGAGCTTGAGGTTGGTGCGTGCGGCGCGGATCACGCGGAGGTAATCGTCGACGAGGGCGGGCGTCATGCCCTCGCTGATGGCGTCGTCGCTGCGCTTGGCGTCGTCCTGGTAGGGCGCCAGTGTCTGCCGGCATCCGGCATCGTCGCCGAGTTTATGCTGGGTCAGCGCGTAGTCGTTGCGGATGGCGCCGGCGTCGCTGAAGCTGAGGGCCGCCACGCAGTCGCGATAGAGCGGCGCGAGCGCCGCTTCGGCACCCGCATAGTCCTTGCGATCGTAGGATGCCTGGAAGGCCTTGCGCGTTCGCTGCATGGCTTCAGGCGTGCAGGTCGCAGCCTGTTTCAGATAGTCGCCTGCGAAGCTGCCGTTGCCGCCGCAGTACTCCCGGCACGCGCTCTCGGCGCCGGCCGTGGCGGACACCGCCACGCCGTCTGCCTTGGGTGCGAACTGCAGCGTGCAGGTGCCGTCGTCGACCGCGGCCTGGGTTCCGTGCAGCGTGCCGCTGAAGCTGCAACCGGCATCGACATTCTGCGTTTCGAGGGTGAAGCGTGCATCGGGCTGCACGGTCAGCTGGCCCCAGCCGGGCTGGGTGGCATAGTGGCCGGCGGGCACTTGCGCGGCCGTCGCATCGTGCGTCGCAGCAGGCGCCCTTGGGCCGTTCGCGGCAGGCGCAGGGGCGGTCGGGGGCACGGAGGGAGTCGCGCTCGCGGGTGCCTGGGCGGCGTTGCCGCAGGCGCACAGGGTCGCTGCGCAGCACAGGGAGAGCAGCAGTCCACGCGGGATCGGTGCAGCGGCCAGGATCCTGGCGGTCCAGCGAGGCGCGGTGTCCATCCGATCATTCCGTCGACGCGGGCGGCCGAGTCTAGCCCCGGCCGGATCGGCGCCGCAAGCCTGGATGCCGCGTCGCAATCGGTCGTGGAACCGCGGCCCGCCGGGTAAGCGGCCGGCAAGCGCGATGGCCAGGCGTCGACGCTGCCGTTCCGCCGGTAGTGCCCCGGCCTTACAACGCGTAACCGAACTGCTGCTTGAACTGGTCGTTGAATTCGTCGAAGTCGAAGCGCTGGTTCTGGGTGCCCGGGTGCTCGACCTTCAGGGCACCCATCAGGTTGCCCATGCGGCCGATGGTCAGCCAGTCGCAGCCGCGCTGGATGCCGAAGATCAGGCCGGCGCGGAAGGCGTCGCCGCAGCCGGTGGGGTCGACCACGCGGCGCTCGTGCGCCGGCGGGATGTCGAAGGTCTTTTCCGGGGTGTGGACCAGCGCGCCCTTGGGGCCCTGGGTGGTGATGTAGGCCTGCACGCGCGAGACGATGTCCTTCTCGTCCCAGCCGGTGCGCTCCTGCAGCAGGTTGGACTCGTAGTCGTTGACCACCACGTAGTCGGCCTGCTCGATGAACTGGCGCAGCTCCGGGCCGTTGAACAGCGGCATCGCCTGGCCCGGGTCGAAGATGAACGGCACGCCGCCGGCGCTGAACTCCTCGGCGTTCTGGATCATGCCCTCGCGCCCGTCCGGGCCGACCAGGCCCAGGGTCACGCCCGGCACGTCCTTCACGTGGTTCTCGTAGCTGCGCATCATCGCGCCCGGATGGAACGCGGTGATCTGGTTGTTGTCGTGGTCGGTGGTGATGAACGCCTGCGGGGTGAACAGCTCCTCGATCACCTTGACCCGCGACAGGTCGATGCCCAGCGCCTGGAAATGTTCGCGGTACGGGCCGAAATCCTGGCCCACGGTGCCCATCGGGATCGGATCGCCGCCCAGCAGGTGCAGGTTGTAGGCGATGTTGCCGGCGCAGCCGCCGAACTCGCGGCGCATCCGCGGCACCAGGAACGACACGTTCAGGATGTGCACCTTGTCCGGCAGGATGTGGTTCTTGAACTGGTCCGGGAACACCATGATGGTGTCGTAAGCGAGAGAACCACAGATCAGTGCAGACATCGGGCAGGCCTTGGCGGAGGAATGAGCCCGCATTCAGGCGGGCGAGGGGCGGGGTCGCCGCGGCGCAAAGGGTAACGGCTGCGGCCCGGCAGGGCCAGAACCACGATCCATCGCGATCCCGCCGATACCACGCAACGCGTGGTTTTAGCGAGAATTTTCCTTGCCCGCACCCAGGCGGGTTGCTAGGCTAGCGGACTTCGTTTTCTGCCCATTTTTTCGCCATTCTGGCGACGGCGCGCGCCCCAGGACCCAATCCCCCGATGTTCAAGAAACTCCGCGGCATGTTCTCCAACGACCTGTCCATCGATCTGGGCACGGCCAACACCCTCATCTACGTGCGTGGCCAGGGCATCGTGCTGAACGAACCGTCGGTGGTCGCGGTGCGCCAGGATCGTGCGATCGGCGGCACCCGCTCGGTGGCCGCGGTCGGCGCCGAGGCCAAGCAGATGCTCGGCCGTACCCCCGGCCACATCACCACCATCCGCCCGATGAAGGACGGCGTCATCGCCGACTTCACCTACACCGAGGCGATGCTGAAGCACTTCATCAAGAAAGTGCACAAGTCGCGCTTCCTGCGCCCCAGCCCGCGCGTGCTGGTGTGCGTGCCGGCCGGCTCCACCCAGGTGGAGCGCCGCGCGATCAAGGAATCGGCCGAGGAGGCCGGCGCCCGCGACGTGTACCTGATCGAGGAGCCGATGGCCGCGGCGATCGGCGCCGGCATGCCGGTCACCGAGGCGCGCGGCTCGATGGTCATCGACATCGGCGGCGGCACCACCGAGGTCGCGGTCATTTCGCTGAACGGCATCGTCTATTCGCAGTCGGTGCGCATCGGCGGCGACCGCTTCGACGAGTCGATCACCAACTACGTGCGCCGCAACCACGGCATGCTGATCGGCGAGGCCACCGCCGAGCGGATCAAGCTGGAGATCGGCTGCGCCTACCCGCAGGCGGTGGTGCAGGAGATGGAGATCTCCGGCCGCAACCTCGCCGAGGGCGTGCCGAAGATGATCAAGATCAACTCCAACGAAGTGCTGGAAGCGCTGCACGAGCCGCTGTCGGGCATCGTCTCGGCGGTCAAGCTGGCGCTGGAGCAGACCCCGCCGGAGCTGTGCGCCGACGTCGCCGAGCGCGGCATCGTGCTGACCGGCGGCGGCGCGCTGCTGCGCGACCTGGACCGGCTGATCTCCGAGGAAACCGGCCTGCACGTGCAGGTCGCCGACGATCCGCTGACCTGCGTGGCCCGCGGCGGCGGCCGTGCGCTGGAACTGGTGGACATGCACGGCAACGAGTTCTTCGCGCCGGAGTGAGGGTGAGGCCGGGAATGGGCAGTCGGGAATGGGGAATAGAATGGCCCCTCCGCCTCTGCCCTGCCGGCTCCGTCTCCACCAGCCGCCTGCCTGCGCCCCGGCCTGATCGCGCCGGGAGCGCGCCGTTGCTTTCCGATTCCCCACTCCCGATTCCCCATTCCCGGCTTTAGCCCGTGCCTCCTTACGCCGGTCCTCCCGTCACCGCCCGCCCCGGCGAATCCGCCAGCACGCCGCGCCTGCTGGCCTACCTGGCGTTGGCGCTGGTGCTGATCGTGCTCGACGCGCAGGCCGACTGGCTGGCCCGCCTGCGCAGCCAGGCCACGGTGCTGGTGCAGCCGATCTGGGCGCTGGCCGGCCTGCCCGGGCGGCTGGGGTCGCAGGTGCAGGAGAACGCGGCCAGCCACGCGCAGCTGGTCAAGGAAAACCGCGCGTTGCGCAACGAACTGCTGATCGCCAAGGCGCGCCTGACCCGGCTGCAGACCGCGGCGCTGGACAACGCGCAGCTGCGCGAACTGCTGGGCGTGGCCGAGCGCCGCGGCCTGGACGTGCAACTGGCGCCGATCCTGGACATCGACCTGGACCCGACCCGGCAGCGGCTGGTGCTCGATGCCGGCAGCCGCGACGGCGTGCACGTCGGCCAGGCGGTGATCGACGCCGGCGGCCTGATGGGCCAGGTGATCGCGGTGACCCCGCTGCACTCCACCGTGCTGCTGCTGACCGACCCCGACCACGCGGTGCCGGTGACGGTGGCGCGCAACGGCGTGCGCCTGATCGTCTACGGCCGCGGCGGCAGCCTGGAACTGCGCGACATCCCGCTCAGCGCCGGCGTCGAGGTGGGCGACGAGATCGTCACCTCCGGCCTGGGCGGCCGCTTCCCGGCCGGTTTCCCGGTCGGCACCATCTCCGCCCTGCGCCCGGACGACACCCACGCCTTCCTGGTCGGCGAACTGAAGCCGGCGGCGAAGCTGGACCGGGGGCGGGATGTGTTGTTGCTGCGGCCTTCGGCCGCGGCAACGGGAGTGGGGATTGGGGATTCGGGATTGGTGAAAAGCCTGGTCAACAGCGCCGACGCCTCCTCGGCGGCGGCCCAGCCGCCGGCCGACTCCGCGGCCCCGGGTAGTCAGGCCACCGCTCCAGCGGCTGCGTCGGGAGCACGCAAGACCGAATCGATGACGCACACCACCAATGGCAGCGGTACCCCAGCCACGCCCAAACGCGCGACCGCTTCGCCAATCCCCAATCCCCAATCCCCAATCCCGGCTCCAAAGGAGCCCACCCAATGAGCCGCCTGCGCAGCAAAGGCTGGGTGCTTCCGGTCAGCGTGATCGTGGCGCTGTTGCTGGGGTTGATGCCGTTGCCGCTGGTGGTGCAGCCGCTGCGGCCGTACTGGCTGGCGCTGGTGGTGGCGTACTGGGTGATCGAGACGCCGGACAAGGTCGGGCTGGGCTTCGCCTTCGCGGTCGGGGTGCTCGCCGATCTGCTGTACGGCGGGGTGCTGGGCGAGCAGGCGCTGCGCCTGGTGATCCTGAGCTTCATCCTGCAGCGCTTCCGCGCGCGCATCCGCTTCTTCCCGATGTCGCAGCAGGCGCTGGCGATCGGCGGCCTGCTGGTCAACGACCGCATCGTCGCCGCGGCGGTGCACCTGGCCGTCGGCGAGCCGACGCTGCCGTGGAACTACTGGTGGGCGCCGCTGCTGGGCATGGCGCTGTGGCCGCCGCTGTTCGTGCTGCTGGACGCGCTGCGGCTGGGCCGGCGGAGCAAGTAGCATGGCCCTGCATCCGCGCCGCGCGCAGAAGAATCCGCACGCCGAGGCCGAGCAGTTCCGGCGCCGCGCCGCGCTGGGCTTCCTGTGCGTGCTGCTGGCGCTGCTGGGCCTGGGCGCCTGGTACTTCAAGCTGCAGGTGCTGGACCACGACGTCTACGCCACGCGTTCGGACGCCAACCGCATCAAGCCACGGCCGGTGGTGCCCGGGCGCGGCATGATCTACGACCGCAACGGCCGCCTGCTGGCCGAGAACGTGCCCGCGTTCCGGCTCGACGTGACCCCGGACAAGGTCGCCGACATGGACGCGCTGCTGGCCGAGCTGGGCAAGGTCATCGCGCTGTCGCCGGAAGACATCGAGCGTTTCCAGGCCGCGCGCAAGGCCAGCCGCAGCTTCCGCCCGATCACCCTGAAGCTGCGGGTCAGCGAGGAGGAGCGGGCGCGCTTCGCGGTGGATCGCTGGCGCTTCCCGGGCGTGGAGCTGGAACCCTACCTGACCCGGCACTACCCCTACGGCGACCTGTTCGCGCACATCATCGGCTACGTCGGCCGCATCGACGAGAAGGACCTGGAGACGCTGGGCGAGGGCAATGCCGCGCTGACCCACATCGGCAAGTCCGGGCTGGAGCGCTATTACGAGGAGCAACTGCGCGGCAAGGTCGGCTACGAGCAGGTCGAGACCAACGTGCAGGGCCGCGCGATCCGCACCGTCGGCCGGGTGCCGGCGCAGTCCGGTGCCGACCTGCGCCTGTCCATCGATGCCGACCTGCAGCGCGCCATGGTCGCCGCGTTCGGCGACTACCAGGGCTCGGCCATCGCCATCGATCCGCGCACCGGCGAGATCCTGGCCATGGTCAGCCTGCCGTCCTACGACCCCAACCTGTTCGTCAACGGCATTTCCCACGCCGATTTCCAGGCGCTCAACAGCGACCCGTCGCGACCGCAGTTCAACCGCCTGGTGCTGGGCGGCGTGGCGCCCGGCTCCACCATCAAGCCGTTCATGGGCCTGGCCGGCCTGGACAGCGGCACCCGCCGCCCGGAGGACAAGATCCTCTCCACCGGCATGTTCTACCTGCCCGGGGTCAGCCGCGGCTGGGGCGACTCGCACCGCGGCGGCCACGGCTGGACCGACCTGCGCAAGTCGATCGCGCAGTCGGTGAACACCTACTACTACAAGCTGGCCATCGACATGGGCATCACCAAGGTCGACCAGTACATGACCCGCTACGGCTTCGGCGTGCCCACCGGCATCGACCTGGTCGGCGAGACCGGCGGCATCGTGCCGTCGCCGGCGTACAAGGCCAAGAGCCGCAAGGAAGCCTGGTACCCCGGCGACACGGTCAACATCGCCATCGGCCAGGGCGACTGGAAGGTGACCCCGCTGCAACTGGTGCGCGGGGTCGCCGGCCTCGCCGATGGGCAACTGCGCACGCCGCACCTGGTGATGGCCACGCGCCAGGCCTTCGACCAGCCCTGGGCGCCGGTGCAGTCGGGCACGAGCAAGCCGATCAGCGACAACCCCAGCAATCTGCAGGCGGTGCGTGAAGGCATGATGGACACCATGCGTCCGGGCGGCAGCGGCTATGCCATCACCGTCGGTGCGCCCTACCAGATGGCCGGCAAGACCGGCACCGCGCAGGTGGTCAGCCGCAAGGGGCTGGCCGCGGTCGATCCGCGCAGCCTGCCGATGCACCTGCGTCACCGCTCGCTGTTCGAGGGCTTCGCGCCAGCGGAGCGGCCGACCATCGCCCTGGCGATCGCGGTGGAAGGCGGCGGTTACGGCGCCAGTACCGCCGCGCCGATCGCACGCAAGATCTTCGATGCCTGGCTGCTCGGCCGGCTGCCGCCCGGCGTCGAACCGCTGGACAGCCTGCGCGGCGCCACCGCGTTCGGCAGCCACCTGTACTACGCCGAGGATCCGGGCTCGCGCGCCGCCGCCGACGCGGTCGCCCTGGCCGCCGGCGAACGCCCGGTGCTGATCGGTCAGGCCGAGGTGGATGCGGCGGTGGTGCCGCTGCAGTCCGCAGCGCCGGCGATCCCTGACGAGATTCCGGACGAGCGATGAAGGATTTCCTGCGCTGGCTGGTCGAGATCGGCGGCCGCTTCACCCGCACCCTGGACTGGCCGCTGTGCCTGGCGCTGGGCGCGCTGATGGCGATGGGGCTGGCGGTGCTCAAGAGCGCCGGCGGCATGCACCTGGTGATGGCGCAGGGCGCGCGTTTCGCCATCGGCGCGGCGGCGATGTGGAGCCTGTCGCGGGTGTCGGCGCTGCGCCTGCGCGCCTGGACCCCGCTGATCTATGCGCTGTCGATGCTGCCGCTGCTGGCGGTGTTCGTGCTGGGCACCGGCAAGTACGGGCGGCAGTGGCTGGACCTGAAGGTGTTCTACCTGCAGCCGGCCGAGCTGCTGAAGATCAGCATGCCGATGATGGTGGCCTGGTACCTGCACCGCATGCCTTTGCCGCCGCGCATTCCCACGGTGCTGGTCAGCGCGGTCATCATCGGCATTCCCACCGCCTTGATCATGCTGCAGCCGGACTTCGGCACCGGCGTGCTGATCGCCGCCAGCGGTGGCTTCGTGCTGCTACTGGCCGGCCTGCCGTGGTGGTGGGTGGGCATCGCCGTCGGCGGCGTCGCCGCGGCCGCGCCGGTGGCCTGGCTGTGGCTGCTGCGGCCCTACCAGAAGGACCGCATCATGATGTTCCTCAACCCGGAGAACGACGCGCTCGGCGCCGGCTGGAACATCATCCAGTCCAAGATCGCGATCGGTTCCGGCGGCCTGCACGGCAAGGGCTGGGGCATGGGCTCGCAGTCGCACCTGAACTTCATTCCCGAGCAGACCACCGACTTCGCGTTCTCCGTGCTCAGCGAGGAGTTCGGCTGGATCGGCGTGGCCACGGTGATGACCCTGTACCTGATCGTGATCGGGCGCTGCCTGTGGATCGCCTCGCAGGCGCGCGACACCTTCTCGCGGCTGCTGGCCGGCGCCACCGGCCTGGCGTTCTTCGTCTACGTGCTGGTCAATGGCGGCATGATCTCCGGGCTGCTGCCGGTGGTCGGCGTGCCGATGCCGCTGATGAGCTACGGCGGCACCTCGGCGGTGTCGCTGCTGGCCGGGCTGGGCCTGGTGATGGCAGTGAAGGCGCACCGTCCGGTGCACGGCTACTGAACCAGCGCACGGCGTTCGACGCGCGCTGGCTTAACCGCAACCTTGCAAGCAGGTGACGGCATTATTGCGGCGCATGTCGTGCATCCGCACAATGCGCGTCGATGCCACGTGACGCGCGCCGCTCCCCCCGGCCCACACGTGTGCAGGAACTTCCGGGTAGGCAGGTGCGACCCCGCGCATCCATCCCAGCCCACATCGCCGAGGCATCCTCCGCAGCGCATCCGCCGATCCGGGCTCCGGCCCACCCGTCTGCGTCGTCCGCCGCTGCCTCGTCGTTCCCGTGGTTGTCCAGAGGCTCGGCGTTGGCCGGGATGGATGCGTGTCGATGAAATTCCTGCGCGTGTTGCTGTTGACGAGCGTGGTGCTGGGCCTGAGCGGCTATGCACTGCTGCGCTATTACTTTCCGCCGGGGGCGCTGCACGCCCGTGGCTACGGGCGCACGACCCTGGTGCATCCGCCGGGGGCGCCGCAGGGCCTGGTGATCCTGCTGGCCAGCGGCAGCCCGGCGCAGCGGCAGGACGCCGCGCGGCGCATCGCCGCCAGCGGCGCGCTGGTCGCGGTGGTCGACGGCCAGCGCTATCTGAAGCACTTGCGCCATGGCGGCCACGGCTGCGACAAGGCCTGGCACGATGCCGAACGGCTGAGCCGGCGGCTGCAGCGGCAGTTGCACGGCGACAGCTACTACCTGCCGGTGCTGGCCGGCACCGGCACCGCCGCGACCCTGGCCGCGCGCATCGTCGGCGCGGCGCCCTCGGCGACCCTGGGGGGCGCCATCGGCGTGGCGCCGGCACCCACCGAGGTCTGTGCCGGCACCGCCGCCGCGACCGCAGCGCAGGGCTTTGTCGACACCGTGGCCGCGCCGGCCGACGGCGGCGTGGATGCCGCGCTGGCCGCGCGGGTCGCCGCGCACCTGCATGCGCGCGGCCGTGGCGGCGCGCTGGACGATCTGCCGCTGACCGAGCTGCCCTCGGCGACCCCGGGCGCACCGCTGGCCATCGTGCTGTCCGGCGACGGCGGCTGGCGCGACATCGACAAGGGCATGGCCGAAGCGCTGCAGCGCCGCGGCATCGCCGTGGTCGGCTGGGACAGCCTGCGCTACTTCTGGCGGGCCAAGCCGCCGGCGCGGGCCAGCGCCGACCTGAGCCGGGTCATCGCCTACTACCAGCAGCGCTGGCGTCCGCAGAAGATCCTGCTGGTCGGCTATTCCTTCGGCGCCACCACCCTGCCGTTCATGGTCAACCGGCTGCCACCGGCGCAGCGCGAGCAGGTCGGCCTGGTGGCGTTGCTGGGCCTGGAGCACAAGGCCGACTTCCAGATCCGCGTGCGCGGCTGGCTGAATCTCGGCGACGACGACGACGCACTGCCGGTGCAGCCGGAACTGGCGCGCATTCCCGCGGCGCAGTTGCTGTGCGTGTACGGCGACAAGGAAAAAGATACGCTCTGCCCGCAATTGCGCGCGCGCGGAGCGGAGGTGGTGGTGTTGCACGGCGGTCACCATTTCGATCAACACCCGGCCGGGCTGGCGACGATCGTCGACGACCGCTGGCAGCAACTGTCCGCGGACGCGCGCCTGCCGGTCGCCGAGTTGCGGGAGCCGCGTCCCGCGGCCGCCGCGGCGTCGCCCGCCGCCACGCTGCCGCCATCGCACGCCGCGCTCCGGCAATGAGCAAGCCTGTGCGCGTCGCGCTGGTGTGCGGCGGCGTACTCGCCGCCGCTGCGTTCGTTGGCGCTGCCGCGACTGGCGATTCCCGTCACGTGGTCGAACCGCACTTGCCGCCGGTGTGCATGGCGCTGGATGCCACCCTGCAGGCGCAGCAGCGCCGCTTCGCCGACGCGCAGGAGCGCAGCGCGCCGGACACTGCGCGCATCCAGGCCGCGCTCGATCGCTGCGCCGCGGGTGCGCACGGCGCGGTACTGCTGCGCGCCGGCAGCGGCAACGCCTTCCTCAGCGGACCGTTGACGATTCGCAGCAATACCACGCTGGCGATCGACAGCGGCGTGACCTTGTTCGCCTCGCGCCAGCCCGCCGACTACCAGGTGCCCGGCCGCAACGCCTGCGGCCAGGCCGCGGCGCGCAGCGGCGGCTGCCGCGCGCTGATCACGCTGCAGGGGCGCAGCCTGGGGGTGATGGGCGTGCGCGACGCCGCCGGCCACCAGGGCAGTATCGACGGCCGCGGCGACCTGCCGATGCTCGGCGGCAGCGACAGCTGGTGGCAGTTCGCGCGCAGCGCCAAGGCCGCCGGCCAGACCCAGAACGCGCCCGACCTGATCCGCGCGCAGGACGTCGCCGATCTGCAGCTCTACCACGTCAACCTGATCGACGCGCCGTACTTCCACGTCTTCGTGCACGGCGGCGACGGCGTCACCGTGTGGGGCGTGCGGGTCAGGGCGCCAGCCAACAGCCCCAACACCGACGGCCTCGATCTGGACAGCGTGCGCAATGCGACCCTGGCCGACAACGACGTGATGGCCGGCGACGACGGCATCGCGATCAAGACCAGCGCCGCGCGCTCGGCCGACATCACCGTGCGCGACTCGCGCTTCTACGGCACCCACGGCATCTCCATCGGCAGCGAGGTGATGTACGGCGTCGGCAACGTGCTGGTGGACGGCAATCGCCTGGTCGGCCACGACGCCGACGGCATCGTCGCCACCGACAACAACGGCCTGCGCATCAAGACCGGCCTGGCCAAGGGCGGACCGGTGCGCGACGTGCTCTACCGCAACACCTGCCTGTTCGATGTGGCCAAGCCCCTGGTGATCACGCCGCTGTACGGCCACGACCACGGCGGCAGCCGCAGCGGCAGCGTGCCGACCTTCGCCGGGATCGTGGTCGACGGACTGCGCGCGCAGGACACGCCCGCCGGCAAGGGCAGTACGGTGCAGGGCTACAGCGCCGCGACACCGCTCGAGCTGGTGCTGGCGCACGTGGCCGCCGACGTCGCCACGCTGCATGCCAGCAATGCGCGCATCGGCGTGGACCAGTCCGACCTGCGCTTGAGCGAGGACAGCAGCGCGGCCTCGACCTACGCGACCACGCTCGCCGGGTCGATTCCGGCCTGCAGCAGCGCGCCGGTGTTCCCGGCCCTGTAGCACGCGCGCAACGCCGGCGGCCACTCGGCGCGCGCCCGCGTGGCGCGAGCGGTCGGTGCCTGCGTCGTGCGGCTGCGACGGGGTGCGCCGCCACGTATTGCAATCGCCAGCGCGTGATGCCAGCGCCCTGTCGCACCGCGGCGTTCCGCCGCCTTGCTGCGGTCAGCGCGCGCGTTCTTTATGCGCGTGATGCGGCAGCGCGCTTGATCCGGATCAATGCCCGCGCATCGGCCGGCGCGCACAGTGCACGCGTCCTCCAAGCGAGCCGCGATCATGGCGTTCACTGTTGCAGTGCTGAAGGAAGAACAGGCCGAGGAGCGTCGCGTGGCGATGGTGCCCGCGGTGCTGCCGAAACTGGCCAAGTTGGGCGCGCAACTGCGCCTGCAGGCCGGTGCCGGCAGCGGTTCGCGACTGCCGGATACGGCCTATGCCGGCGCCACCGTGCTCGACGATGCGCAAGAGGTGGTGGCCGGTGCGGACCTGCTGCTGGCGGTGCAGGCGCCATCGCTGCGCACGGTGGCGGCGTTGCGCCCGGGCAGCATGCTGATCGCGATGCTGTACCCGGCCAAGGTGCCGGGCCTGCTGGAGCTGCTGTGCGAACGCCGCATCACTGCCTTCGCGATGGAGACCGTGCCGCGCATCAGTCGCGCGCAGGCGCTGGATGTGTTGTCTAGCCAGGCCGCGCTGGCCGGCTACTACGCGCCGCTGCTCGGCGCCGTGCATCTGCCGCGCATCCTGCCGATGATGACCACCGCAGTCGGTTCGCTGCGCGCCGCGCGCGTGCTGGTGATGGGCCTGGGTGTGGCCGGCCTGCAGGCGCTGGCCACCGCGCACCGGCTTGGCGCGATCACAGAAGGCTACGACGTGCGTCCGGAAACCCGCGAGCAGGCGCAGTCGGTCGGCGCGCGCTTCGTCGACACCGGCATCGATGCGCGCGGCGAGGGCGGTTATGCGCGTGAACTCAGCGCCGAGGAGCGGGCCAAGGCCGCGGCGGTGCTGACCCAGCACATCCAGCAGGCCGATCTGATCATCACCACCGCCAATGTGCCCGGGCGCACCGCGCCGATCCTGATCGACCGCGAGCAGATCGCCGGCATGAAGCCCGGCGCGGTGATCGTGGATCTCGCCGCCGACAGCGGCGGCAACTGCGAAGGCAGCGTGCCGGGGCAGGCCGTGGAGGTCGGACCGGTCACCCTCGTCGCCCCGCGCAACGTGCCTTCGGCGCTGGCCCAGCACGCCAGCGAGCTGTACGCCAAGAACCTGCTGGGGCTGCTCGACCTGCTGGTGCGCGACGGCGCACTGGTGCCGGACTTCGACGATGCGGTGGTCGCCGGCACCGCGCTCACCCACGACGGCCGCCTCTGCCACCCACTGGTGTCGGCCGCCGCGCCCGTTCCCACCAAGGAGTCCTGAGTCATGTCCCTCGATCTGTCGATGAGCTGGCTGATCGCGTTGTACGTGTTCATGCTGGCCGCGTTCACTGGCTACGAAGTGATCGGCAAGGTGCCGTCGATCCTGCACACGCCGCTGATGTCCGGGTCCAACTTCGTCCACGGCATCGTCGTGGTCGGCGCGATGCACGCGCTGTTCAATGCCGACACCGTCGCCGGCCAGGCGATCGGCTTCGTCGGCGTGTTGCTGGGCGCCGGCAATGCCGCCGGCGGCTACGTGGTCACCGACCGCATGCTGGCGATGTTCAAGCCCAGCGCCGCGCCGGCCGCGAAGGAGTAGCGCCATGCTTTCGCTCCTGGTGGAACTGAGCGGGTTCGCCGCCGCGTTGCTGTTCATCCTCGGCCTCAAGCGCATGTCCTCGCCGGTGACCGCGCTGCGCGGCATCGTCCTGGCCGGGATCGGCATGCTGGTGGCGGTGGCCGCCGCCTTCGGCTATCTCGCCGATCTGCAGCCCGCGGCGCGTCCGCATGCGCTGACCAACCTGGCCCTGGCGCTGCTGGCGTTGCTGCTGGGCGGTGCCTGGGCCTGGCGCAGCGGCCGCCGTGTCGCGGTGACCGCGATGCCGCAGATGGTGGCGCTGTACAACGGCATGGGCGGCGGCGCCGCCGCGGCGGTGGCCGGGGTCGCGCTGACCGCGCGGGAGCCGCAGCAGGGCGGCCTGCATCTGGCGGTGACCGTGCTCGGTGCGCTGATCGGCGCGATCTCGCTGTCCGGCTCGGTGATCGCCTGGGCCAAGCTCGACGGCCGCATCAACACCGCGTGGCGGTTCAAGGGGCAGAGCGCCTTCAATGCTGCGGTGTTCTTGGCCGCGCTGGTGCTCGGCACGCTGGTGGTCACCGGCACGGGCGGCGCCTGGGCGGCGCCAGCGTTCTTCATCGCCGCGCTGGGCTTCGGCGTGCTGATGACGCTGCCGATCGGCGGCGCCGACATGCCGGTGGTGATCTCGCTGTACAACGCCTTCACCGGCCTGGCGGTGGGCCTGGAAGGCTTCGCCCTGCAGAACCCGGCGCTGATGATCGCCGGCATGGTGGTCGGCTCCGCCGGCACCCTGCTGACCGTGCTGATGGCCAAGGCGATGAACCGCTCGCTGGGCAACGTGCTGTTCAGCAATTTCGGCGACGGCGCCGCGGTCGTGCAGGGCGACGTGCAGGGCCGCATGACCGCGGTCGAGCCGGGCGATGCGGCGACATCGATGCGCTACGCCTCCAGCGTGATCATCGTGCCGGGTTACGGCCTGGCCGTGGCGCAGGCGCAGGGCCGGCTGTACGAACTGGTGAAGCTGCTGCAGGCCGCCGGCGTCGACGTGAAGTTCGCCATCCATCCGGTCGCCGGGCGCATGCCCGGGCACATGAACGTGCTGCTGGCCGAAGCCGGCGTGCCCTACGACCTGATCTACGACATGGAAGACATCAACGACAGCTTCGCCAGCACCGACGTGGCGCTGGTGATCGGCGCCAACGACGTGGTCAACCCGGCGGCGCGCACCGACAAGGCCTCGCCGATCTACGGCATGCCGATCCTCAACGCCGACCAGGCGCATCAGGTCTACGTGATCAAGCGTGGCCAGGGCAAGGGCTACGCCGGCGTGGAGAACCTGCTGTTCTACGGCGACAACTGCGACATGGTCTACGGCGACGCCGCCGCGGTGCTCAACCGCATGGTGCAGGCGGTGAAGGAACTGGCCGCCTGACCCAACCGCTTCCCGCGCCGGCGCGAGGCGTCCGGCGCTTTCCGACCTTCCACGAGGACACCACCATGACCTATGCGACCCGCAATCCCTATACCGGCGAACTGCTCGCCACCTTCCCCGAGGCCACCGATGCGCAGGTGCTGGCTGCGATCGATGCCGCCGATGCCGCGTTCCAGCAATGGAAGCAGGCCCCGTTCGCCGAACGCGCCAGGGTGATGCATGCCGCGGCGCGGCTGCTGCGCGCCAACACCCGCGAGTACGCATCCCTGCTGACCCTGGAGATGGGCAAACTGATCGGCGAGGCCGAAGCCGAGGTGCGGCTGTCGGCGGACATCTTCGAGTACTACGCGGTCAACGCCGAGCGCTTGCTGGCGCCGGAGCATCTGCCGGTGGCCGATCCGGCCGAGGGCAGGGCGATGGTGGTGCACGAGCCGCTGGGCGTGCTGCTGGCGATCGAGCCGTGGAATTTCCCGTACTACCAGATCGCGCGGATCATCGCCCCGCAACTGTCGGCCGGCAACCCCGTGCTGCTCAAGCACGCCTCCAACGTGCCGCAATGCGCGGCCAAGTTCGAGGCGCTGATGGCCGAAGCCGGGCTGCCGGCCGGGGCCTTCGCCAATCTCTACGCCACCCGCGGCCAGGTGGAAACCATCCTCAACGATCCGCGCGTGCACGGTGTGGCGCTCACCGGGTCGGAAGGTGCCGGCGCCATCGTCGCGGCCCAGGCGGCCAAGGCACTGAAGAAGTCGACCATGGAACTGGGCGGTGCCGACGCCTTCGTGGTGCTGGACGATGCGCCGCTGGAGAAGACGGTGAAGTGGGCGGTGTTCGGTCGCCACTGGAACGGCGGGCAGGTCTGCGTGTCGTCCAAGCGCATGATCGTGGTGCAGGAGGTGTACGAGGAATTCCTGCAGCGCTACCGCGCCGGTGTGGCGGCGCTGCGTGCCGGCGATCCGATGGATCCGGCGACCACGCTGGCGCCGCTGTCTTCGCAAGGCGCCGCCGACGACCTGAAGCGGCAGATCGCCGAGGCGGTCAGGCATGGCGCCACCGCGACCGAGGTCGGGCCGCCGGTGCCGGTGCATGGCGCGTTCGTGCAGCCGACCCTGCTCACCGACGTCGCCCCGGACAACCCGGCCTACCACCAGGAATTCTTCGGCCCGGTGTCGATGCTGTTCCGCGCCCGGGACGAGGACGACGCGGTACGCATCGCCAACGATTCGCCGTTCGGCCTGGGCGGCTCGGTGTTCACCGGCGACGATGCGCGCGGCGTGGCGGTGGCCAGGCGCATCTCCACCGGCATGGTGTTCGTCAACCACCCGACCATGGTCAAGGCCGACCTGCCGTTCGGCGGCGTGCGCCGTTCCGGCTACGGGCGCGAACTGATCGGGTTGGGCATCAAGGAATTCGTCAATCACAAGCTGATCGACGTGGTCGACATCGACGCGCCGTTCTGAGTGGGCGCCATGCGTTAGGCCAGGCCGCCGGGGGCGACCCCGGCGGCTTTTTTGTGCCGTCGCCACGCCCGGGCCGGGGCGTGTACCCGGTGCATGCCGGCAGGTCATGCTGCGGGCGCACTTGACCTGGGGCAAAGTTCTTTTGTTTCATGGCGTTATTGGTAGAAATTCATCTTGAATCTGTTAGTCTGCCGGCATGATCCGACGCTCGCTGATTTGCCTGCTCACGCTTGGACTGGTCGCATGCGCGACCCAGCCCAAGGCGCCACCGTCGCCGCCGCAGGCCAGCGCGCCGCCGCCTGCGCCGCGTCCGGCGCCGCCGGCCGAGGCCGCGCCGGAAGTGGTGCAGGCGCCGCCGGTGGACCTGACCCCGGTGCCGTTCGAGGTCGCCCGCGCCAACTTCGTCCGCGACACCGCGGCCAAGTACGGCATGGATCCGGCGCAGATCGAGGCGACCCTGGCGCAGGCCCAGTTCAAGGATGCGATCGTCGCGGCGATGTCGCGCCCGGCCGAGCGGGTCAAGCCGTGGAGCGAATACCGGCCGATGTTCATCAGCCAGGCGCGCATCGACGGCGGCCGCGCGTTCCTGGCCACGCATCGCGACGAATTGCAGCGGGTGCAGGCGCGCACCGGCGTGCCGGCCGAAGTCATCGTCGCGATCATCGGCGTGGAAACCAGCTACGGCAAGAACGCCGGCTCCTACCGCGTGCTGGATGCGCTGTACACGCTGGCGTTCCGCTATCCGCGCAGCGGCGACCCGGCCAAGCTCGAGCGCGAGGTGCGCCGCGAACTGTTCTTCCGCGATGAGCTCGGCCAGCTGTTCGCGCTGGCCCGCGAGGAGAACCTGGACATCACCAGCCTGATCGGCAGCTACGCCGGCGCGATGGGCCTGGGCCAGTTCATGCCGTCCAGCTACCGGCAGTTCGCGGTCGACGGCGATGGCGACGGCAAGCGCAACCTGTTCACCGACTACGACGACGCGTTCTCGTCCATCGCCAACTACTTCGTCAAGAAGGGCGGCTGGGTGCGCGACGGCGTGGTCGCGGTGCCGGCGACGCTGCGCCCGGGTGCCGAGGAATTCAATCCGACCGACTGGACGCCGACTTACACCCTGGCCGACCTGGCCGCGCGCGGCTACACGCCGACCGCGCCGGTGCCGGCGGCCGCTGGCGGCGCCACGCCGATCACGCTCGACGGCAGCGCCGGCAAGCAGTACTGGCTCGGCTTCCAGAACTACTACGCGATCACCCGCTACAACAATTCCAAGATGTACGCGATGGCCGTTTACCAACTGTCCCAGGCCATCGCCGGCAAGGAGTTACCCCCGGCATGAACCCGAACGCGCTGCTCCGGATCGCTCCCGTCGTCGCTGTGCTGGCGCTGGCCGCCTGCAGCAGCGCCCCGAAGAAGACCGCTGGCGGCGCCGGGCCCGGCATCCGGGTCGAGGGCAAGGGGCCGGCGCACGTCGCCACCGGTTGTCCTTCGACCTCGCCCTACGCGCCGGCCAAGGAAGATCCGTCCAAGCGCGGCAACTACACCGCCGGCGGCCTGTACGCCCCCGGCGTGCGCGACGCCACCCCGGACTACGTGCCCAACGTCGCCTGCATCCCCGAGCCGCTGGTCACCGACGAGCCGCGTTCGGCGATCGGCAACCGCTCCCCGTACATGGTGCTGGGCCGCGAGTACGTGGTCATCGACGATCCGCACAGCTACGTCGAGCGCGGCACCGCCTCGTACTACGGCAGCAAGTTCCACGGCCGGCTGACCTCCAACCGCGAGGTCTACGACATGTACGCGTTCACCGCCGCGCACAAGACCCTGCCGCTGCCCAGCTTCGCCCTGGTCACCAATCTGGACAACGGCGAATCGGTGGTGGTGCGGATCAACGACCGCGGCCCGTTCCACGACGACCGGCTGATCGACCTCAGCTACGCGGCGGCGGTCAAGCTCGGCATCACCGGCAAGGGCACCGGCCGCGTGGAAGTGCGCGGGCTCACTCCGGCCGACAACGGCGACCTGCTGGCGCGGCGCGGCACCGGCCGGCGCCCGGCGACACTGCTGGCCAGCGCGTCCACCGCGACCGCCGCCACCGCCACGCGCGATCCCGCGGCAGTGCGGCGCGCGGCGGACATGGACAACCTGGTCAAGACCTTGCCGGCGAAGTCGGCCGGATCGGCCGGCGGCAGCGTGGCCGCCGCCGCGACCGTGCCGGCGCGCGCCGTGCCGGTGGCGGCGGTCGCTGCGCCTACCGCCGCCGCGGCGACCGCCACGGCCGCGGCGCTGCCGGAAGGCGAGCGCTGGCGCTATCGCGTGCAGGACGCGCCGGGCCGGGTCGGCGATGCCGATCGTTTCGACGCATGGATGAAGTCGCGCGGCGTGCGCGTGGCCACCGGCAAGCCGGCCACGCCCGCGCCCAGCGTGGCCGCAGCGAGCACCCCGGTGCGCGGATCCCGCGGCACCGCGACGGCCAGGCCCACTGCCGCGCCTGCCGCCACCGTGGCCGCCCCGACCGTCGCAGTGGCGACGCCGGCAGCGCCTCCCGCACCGGTCGCCAGCGCCGCGTCGCGCGCCGAGGACGACAGCGCGCGCGGGCCGCTCGGCATCCTGCTGCAGGTGGCCAGCTTCGCCAGCCGCGAGAACGCCAACCGCGCGCTGTCGCAGTTGGCCTCGGCCGGCATCGTCGGCGCCAGCATCAGCGACATCGTCTCCGGTGGCCGCACCCTGTGGCGGCTGCGGGTGGCGGCCGAGGACCATGGCCGCGCCGCCGAGCTGGCCACGCGCATCGCCGGCCTCGGCTTCGGCCGGCCGCAGATCGTCAAGGATTGAGGCGGCGTGCCCGCCACGGCGGGCGTTCGGCGCGCCGATGGCTTAACGCCGGTTCGCGCGCGTGCCCGCACCGCGCCTGCCCGGGCGCCGGCTCGGCCTACAATGTCGCGTTTCCCATCGGCCTTCGGGCCCGCCAGGAGTCGTTTTAGATGAAATTCCGCTTCGCCGTCGCTGCCGTGGCCACGTTCGCCGTCGGCCTGGTTTCCGCGCAGACGCCCGGCCCGGTTCCCGCGCCGCCGGCCGCTGCCGCCGCTGCTCCGGCCACCGTGGCGATCCCGCCCGCGCCCAAGCCGGCCGTGTCCAAGTCCTGGGTGCTGATGGACTACGCCACCGGCCAGGTGCTGGCCGGCGAGAACGAACACGAACGCGTGGCCCCGGCCAGCATCACCAAGGTGATGACCTCGTACGTGATCGCGGCCGAACTGAAGCTGGGCAAGATCACCCGCGACGACCAGGTCATGCTCAGCGAGCGCGCCTGGCGCGAGGGCGGTGCCGGCACCGACGGCAGCTACAGCGGCTTCCCGGTCAACAAGACCGCGCGCCTGGAAGACATGGAAAAGGGCATGGCGATCCAGTCCGGCAACGACGCGGCGATCGCGCTGGCCGAACACACCGCCGGCAGCGAGGAAGCCTTCGCGTCGCTGATGAACGAGTACGCGAAGAAGATCGGCATGACCGGCTCGCACTTCGTCAACGCCCACGGCCTGTCGGCCGAAGGCCACTACACCACCGCCTACGACCTGGCGCTGCTGGGCCGGGCGATGGTGCGCGACTATCCGGAAACCTACGCGTACAACAAGATCAAGGAATTCCGCGTCGGCGACATCACCCAGCCGAACCGCAACCTGCTGCTGTGGCGCGACCCCAGCGTGGACGGCATCAAGACCGGCCACACCTCCGAGGCCGGCTACTGCCTGCTCAGCTCGGCCAAGCGCGGCGACCAGCGCCTGATCGCGGTGGTGATGGGCGACAGCTCCGAGAAGCAGCGCGCCGAGGACAGCCTGGCGCTGCTGAACTGGGGCTTCCGCTTCTTCGAGACCCACAGCCTGTACGAGCCGGGCAAGCAGGTCGCGCAGCAGCGCGTGTGGAAGGGCACCGAGAAGCAGGTGCTGCTGGGCGTGGCGCAGCCGCTGCTGGTCAGCGTGCCGCGCGGCCGCTACAACGAACTGAAGCCGTCGATCGAAGTGCCCAAGACCCTCGAGGCGCCGATCAAGCAGGGCCAGCAGATCGGCATGGTCAAGGTGAGCCTGGACGGCAAGGTGGTGGCGCAGGCCCCGCTGGTGGCGCTGAAGGCGGTCGACGAGGCCGGCTTCTTCAAGCGCCTGTGGGACAGCTTCTGGATGTGGTGGGAATCGGAATAAGTTCCTGTCCTCTCGAAAAAAGCCGGCTGACGCCGGCTTTTTTCTTGGGGATTCGGGAGTGGGGATTCGGGAGTGGTGGCAACAGCGCGTGCGTGCCGCCTCTCGCTCTTCGTAGGAGCGGCTTCAGCCGCGACGCCTTACCGATAAAGCCTCGCGGCTGAAGCCGCTCCTACGGAGCTGCGCGCTCGCGAAGACCTTCGAATCCCAAATCCCGACTCCCAAATCCCGGCGGCTAAAGCCGCCTGCTGACCGTAAAACTCCCAAACACCGGCGTCTGCCGCTGCAGATCGAACTCGCGGGTGCGCCAGTAGCGGGCGAGGGCGAACTTCCACTTGCCGCGCATCACCGCCAGGCCGATGCCGGCGTCGCCGACGAAGGGGCGCTTCTTCACGCTGTGGCTGTCGCGGAAGGTGTTGCCGTCCAGGGTGATGTCGCGCAGGACCCAGCGTCCATCGGTGGTCACGAACAGATGCGCCGACCAGCCGCTGCCGACGCTGTTGGCCGGCGGGGCGACGTTCTCGCCGGCGGGGCGCAGCGGCGAACTGCCGAAATCGTCGGGCAGCTTCCAGCCCAGGCGCAGTTCCATGCCGGCATTGGCGTGGGTATCCAGCGTGCCCAGCGCGCCGCCCCAGTGGCTGATCGCGTCCCATCCCCAGCCGTCGCGGCCGCTGTCGCCGGACCAGCGGCGCAGCCGTTCGTGCAGCACGCGGAACACCGGTTCGTCGTGCAACTGGTTGTCCCAGCCCTGGAACTTGGCGTCGCCGAGCAGGGCGTGCACCGCATCCTGCACCTGCTTGCCCTGCGCCGACGGGCCGATCAGGCCCAGCGTGAGTTGCGTGGTACGCAGGCGATCGTCGTTGCGCGCGTTGTAGCCGATGTTCATCAGCAACAGGCCGGCGTAGGGGCGGTCGTCCTGGATCAGGTCGCGGCGGGTCTTGTCGGTGGGGGTGAACAGCGCTTGCCCGACCGCGAAGGTCATGTTGCGCTGGGTGAAGTCGCTGTTCGGCTGCAGCCAGGTCAGACCACGGTTCACCGCCCGCGCCAGCCGCGGCAGGCAGGGGTCGTCGGTGTAGTCGCGCAGGTTCGGCGAGACGATGATCAGGCCGAACCCATTGGTATAGCCCTGGTCCTGGCCGGCGCCGCCGAACAGGTCGTTGTCGACGCGGACGTTGACCGTGGGCGCGGTCGCTTCCAGGGTGTCGCGTGGGCATTGCGCGGTGGCAACGGCGGGCGCAACCGCGGCGGCGAGGGCAACAGCCAGCGGAAGCAACGGGCGGGATGACGGCATGAGCGGCGTCTCTGGTCGGAAAGGGAGTGAGCGGCGATGTACGCCTGCAGGCAGTCGATGCCGGCGCCACCCCGGACCATGAACGCAGCCCGTGCGGTGAAGGATAGGCAAAAGCGCCGTAGCGGACAAATTCGTCCGTTTGGGTTTGTCTGTCCCATCTGCCCTCTTGCAGTGTGAAGGCGGTGGTGCGCAATGACGCGCAGGGCGGCCACCGCCACGGCGCGCGGCCGTGCCACACCGGTGGCTGGCGCGCGGTCGGACCTCCGTGCCGCGTGGCTCCGCGATCCCGGGGCGCTGTCTGCCCACCGGGGCCGGCCTTGGGTTTGCCCGGCGCCGGCCCGATAATGCGGACATGGACATCACTTCCGATAACCCCGATCACGGTTTCCAGTTCCCCGGCGTGTTCGAACTCAGCGCCATGGGCACCGCCAACACCGGCCTGGAGGCCGAACTGCCGCGCCTGCTCGCCGCGGCCGGCGTGGAGGTGATGGACGAGCGCATCAGCTGGAAGCATTCGTCCAACGGCAAGTACGTGTCGGTGCGCATCGCCTTCCGTGCCGTGGACCGCGCCCAGTACGACGCCGCGCACCAGGCGCTGCGCGAACACCCGGAAGTGAAGTGGACGCTGTAGCCGAGGACGCGCCAGTGGCGCCGGCACCGACGCTGCCGCCGTGCGGCGTCCGCCAGTTCGGCCGCCAGCCCTACGAGCCGGTGTGGCGGGCGATGCAGCGCTTCACCGACACGCGCGACGAGGCCACCCCCGACGAACTGTGGGTGGTCGAACACGACCCGGTGTTCACCCTCGGCCAGGCCGGCAAGCCGGAACACGTGCTGGCACCGGGCGACATCCCCGTGCTGCAGGTCGATCGTGGCGGCCAGGTCACCTATCACGGCCCCGGCCAGTTGGTGGTGTACCCGCTGCTGGACCTGCGCCGGCTGCACATCGGCGTGCGCGACTACGTGTGCCGGATTGAGCAGGCGATCATCGACACCCTCGACGAATGGAACATCCTCGGCGAACGCCGCGAGGGCGCGCCGGGCGTCTACGTCGGCGGCGCCAAGGTCGCCGCCCTCGGCATCCGCGTCCGCCGCGGCTGCACCTTCCACGGCCTGTCGTTCAACGTGGCGATGGACCTGGAGCCGTTCCACCGGATCAATCCCTGCGGCTACCAGGGCCTGCAGGTGACCGCGGTGCTAGACTTGGGCGGTCCCTCCGGCATGCAGGCGGTCACTCCGGTCCTGCTGGCCCAACTGGCGCGCCAGTTCGGGCTGACCCTGCAGCCGCTCGACGCCTTGCCCGACCTCTCGCTCACGCACGCGGCCTGACCGCCTGCCCGCCGACCACGCCATGACCCAGCCCAGCGCACGCTCCATTCCCTTGCAGGTCCTTTCCGGCGACAGCGCGTCCGCGCCGCTGCAGACCGGCGTCAAGCAGTTGGGCGGCGACAAGATCGCGCGCTCGCCGGTGCAGTTCGCCGACGCGCCGGTGCTGCGCAAACCCTCGTGGATCCGCGTGCGCATTCCCTCCGGCAATGCGGTGCAGAACCTCAAGGCCAAGCTGCGCGAGAACCGCCTGGTCACCGTCTGCGAAGAGGCCAGCTGCCCGAACATCCACGAGTGCTTCGGCCACGGCACCGCCACCTTCATGATCCTCGGCGAGGTCTGCACCCGCCGCTGCTCGTTCTGCGATGTCGCGCACGGCCGGCCCAAGCCGCCGGACGCCGGCGAGCCGGCCAGCCTGGCGCAGACCGTGGCCGACATGGGCCTGAAGTACGTGGTGGTGACCAGCGTCGACCGCGACGACCTGCGCGATGGCGGTGCCCAGCATTTCGCCGACTGCATCGGTGCGATCCGCGTCGCCGCGCCGACCACCCGCATCGAGATCCTGACCCCGGACTTCCGCGGCAAGGGCCGCATGGACCGCGCGCTGGAGATCCTGGCGACCAATCCGCCGGACGTGTTCAACCACAACATCGAGACCGTGCCGGACCTGTACCCGAACGTGCGTCCCGGTGCCGACTACCAGTGGTCGCTGACCCTGCTGAAGAAGTTCAAGGCGCAGCATCCGGCCATCGCCACCAAGTCCGGCATCATGCTCGGCCTGGGCGAGACCCTGGAGCAGGTGCAGGCGACCCTGCGCGACCTGCGCGCGCACGACGTGGACATGGTCACCATCGGCCAGTACCTGCAGCCGACCGCCCATCACCACCCGGTGATGCGCTACTGGACGCCGGACGAATACAAGGCGCTGGAGGAGTACGGCAACGCGCTGGGCTTCAGTCACGTCGCCTCCGGTCCGATGGTGCGCTCGTCCTACCACGCCGATCGCCAGGCGGCCGGCGCCGGCGTCGCCGCCTGAATCTCGGCCTCCTGAGCCGCGTCGTCGATCGCGCCTTTGCGCGGCGGCGACGCGCGTTCGTCGCCGCAGGACGACCGTCCGCGCGGCTCGCACCGGCAGCGTTCACATTTCTGCGCAAGCCGGCAGCTAGTCTGCTTCATGAACAGGTGACACGGCCTGCAACTTGCGTCACTGTCGTGTTGTCTCACGCGATGTGCTGCCCCCCTGACGGCCTGGTGCCGAGAGTCCCCAGATGAAATTCAAAGCTTCCGCCTTCCTGCTGGCGTTTGCGCTGACCGCACCGCTGGCGCTGTTCGCCCGTACCGATGCGCCCGCCCTGCCGGCCGCTGCCACCGCCGACCAGGCCACCACCGCCAAGCTGGTGTACGGCCTGCTCTCCGACAGCCGCTACGCCTACCGGCCGCGCGCCCTCGACGAGGCGACCTCGAAGGAGGTCTTCAAGAAGTATCTGGAGACCCTGGACGGCAGCAAGCAGTTCTTCACCCAGGCCGACGTCGACAAGTTCGCCAGCTTCCAGAATAACCTCGGCGCCAACATCGCCTCCGGCCAGCTGGAACCGGCGTTCCAGATCTTCGCCGTGTACCGGCAGCGGGTGGACGAGCGCATCGCGTATGCGCGCAAGCTGCTCAAGCAGGACTTCAATTTCGACGGCGACGAGAAGTTCGAGTACGACCGCAAGAACGCGCCTTGGGCCAAGGACGACCAGGAACTGGATGCGCTGTGGCGCAAGTCGGTGATGAACGACTGGCTGCGGCTGAAGCTCGCCGGCAAGAAGCCGGACGACATCCGCAAGACCCTGGACAAGCGCTACGCCAACCTCGACGACTCGGTGAAGGAACTGAAGAGCGAGGACGTGTTCCAGTTCTTCATGAACGCCTACACCAACACGGTCGATCCGCACACCGACTACTTCACCCCGCGCACCGCCGAGAACTTCAACCAGCAGATGTCGCTGTCGCTGGAAGGCATCGGCGCGCAGCTGCAGAAGCAGGACGACCTGGTGGTGATCCGCGAGGTGATCCCGGGCGGCCCGGCCGCGCTGGACGGCACGCTCAAGCCGGGCGACCGCATCGTCGGCGTCGGCCAGGGCAAGAGCGGCCCGGTCGAGGACGTGATCGGCTGGCGCATCGACGACGTGGTCGCCAAGATCCGCGGCGACAAGGACACCCAGGTGCGCCTGGAGTACGTCCCCGCCGAGGCCGGTGTGGACGGCAAGCACCGCCAGGTGCTGCTGACCCGGCAGAAGGTGCGCCTGGCCGAACAGGCCGCCAAGGGCGAGACCATCGAGCTGCCGGCCAAGGACGGCGAGCCGGCGCGGCGCATCGGCGTGATCAAGCTGCCCGCGTTCTACCAGGACTTCGAAGGCCGCCGCCGCAACGCCAAGGACTATGCCTCGGCGACCCGCGACGTGGCCAAGCTGCTGGCCGGGTTCAAGACCGACAAGGTCGACGGCGTGGTGCTGGACCTGCGCAACAACGGCGGCGGTTCGCTGGACGAGGCGATCGAGCTGACCGGCCTGTTCATCGAGCAGGGCCCGGTGGTGCAGGTGCGCGAATCCGGCGGCCGCGTCACCGTCAACAGCGACCAGAACCCGGCCGTGGCCTGGGATGGCCCGCTGGCGGTGCTGATCAACCGCGGCTCGGCTTCGGCGTCGGAGATCTTCGCCGGCGCCATCCAGGATTACGGCCGCGGCCTGATCATCGGCGAGACCAGCTTCGGCAAGGGCACGGTGCAGAACATCGTCGACCTGGACCGCTGGCCGGCCAACGAGACCGACCGCTTCGGCCAGGTCAAGCTGACCATCGCCCAGTTCTTCCGCGTCAGCGGCAGCAGCACCCAGCACAAGGGCGTGGTGCCGGACATCGCCTTCCCGGCCAGCGTCGATGCCACCGAGTTCGGCGAGAGCACCTACGACAACGCGCTGCCGTGGAGCCGCATCGCCGCGGTGCCGCACACCCAGTACGGCAATTTCGCGCCGCTGCTGCCCAAGCTGGAGGCGCTGCACAGCACGCGCATCGCCAACGACAAGGAATTCCAGTGGTGGGAAGAGGACGTGCGCCAGTTCCGCACCGAGGCGGCGAAGAAGTACGTGGTGCTCAACGAGGCCGAGCGTCGCGCCGAGCGTGAGAAGCAGGACGCGCAGCGCAAGCAGCGCCAGGAGATCCGCAAGCAGCTCGGCCTGCCGCTGGATCCGCTGGCCGACGACAGCAGCGATGACGGCCTGACCGGCAACGAGCGCGACATCGTCAAGGACGCCGCGCGCGAGAAGCTGGTCGACAAGCGCCCGGATCCGCTGCTGCGCGAATCGGCCTCGATCCTGAGCGATGCGGTCAACCTGCTGGAGAAGGACCGTCCGCTGTCGGTGCAGGTGCTGCCGCAGTCCACCGGCCCGGGGCGCTGGGCCGACTGAGCCCGCGCTCTAGCGTCGCAAAAACCAACGCGCCATCGCTCAGCGGTGGCGCGTTTTTTGTGGGAGCGGCGTCAGGCCGTCTTTCGCAATCTGTTCCGCCACGCGCAGGCGGATTCTGCTTGCCTGGTAGGAGCGGCTTCAGCCGCGACAAGGCGTTCCCGGTCAAGCATGTCGGGCGTAGCCGCGCCTGCAAAGACACTTCCGTTGCTTTTTGAGCTGTCCATCAGGCGCGGAGGAAGAACGCGTCGCACCGCGCGCCCTGCTGTGGTCAGCGGGATGCACCATTGCCCTGGTAGGAGCGGCTTCAGCCGCGACGGGCGTTCCCGGTAACGCCTCGTCGCGGCTGAAGCCGCTCCTACGGATGAGAGACCTGTCGCGATCAGGTTGCTCCCACATCCCGCGTCGTCGCGACGACGCGGCCTTACCCCAGCGCCTGCCACACCTGGTGCAGGCCCAGTGCCAACAAGGTCAGGAAGAACACGCGGCGGAACGCGCGGACGGAGATGCGTTGGCGCAGCCGCGTTCCCAGCCACATGCCCACGGCAGTGGGCAGCAGTGCCAACAACGACGGACCCAACGCCTGGGTGGGGAAGGCGCCGTGCGCGACCAGGGCGGCGGCCAGCGCCAGGGTGGCCGCGGCGAAGCAACTGCCGAGCGCGCGCATCAGCGCCTCCCGCGGCAGATCCAGCGCCACCAGGTAGGGCAGCACCGGCAACACGAACACACCGGTGGCGCCAGTCAGCAGCCCGGTCGCCAGGCCCACGGGTGCGGCCGCCCAGCGCGCCTGCGATGGCGACAGGCGTGCCTGCCATTGGCTCAGGCCGAGCACGGCGTACAGCGCCAGCAATGCGCCCAGGCCGGCGCGCGCCAGCCGCGGGTCGGCGCCGGCGAGGATGCCGGCGCTGCACCAGGTGCCGGCGACGATGCAGGCCAGCAGCGGCCACAGCCGCCGCAGCAGCGCGCCCGTGCCTGCGCCCCAGGCCTGTTGCAGATTGGTCAGCAGCGACGGCAATGCCAGCAGCGCCGCCGCCTCGGTCGGCATCAGCCACAGCCCGAGCAGGCCCATCGCCACCGTCGGCAGGCCCATGCCGGCCACGCCCTTGACGCCGCCGGCGAGCAGGAAGACCAGGGCGATCGGCAACAGATGCGGTGCGAGGGTGTCCATGGCATCCAGCATCGGCGCGCCGCGGCGGCCGGACAATGCGCCAATGCTTCAGGCAGACTTCGGCAACGACGAAGGCGGGAGGGCCGATGCACCTGGATTTCACCGATCTGCGCCTGTTCCTGGCGGTGGCCGAGGCCGGCAGCATCACTGCCGGTGCCGACCGCGCGGCACTGTCGCTGGCCGCGGCCAGTGCACGCATCCGCGCGCTGGAGACGCAGCTTGGCGTCGCGCTGTTCGAACGCGGCCCGCGCGGTGTCGGCCTTACCGCGGCCGGCACCGCGCTGTTGCGGCACGCGCGGCAGTTGCTGCGGCAGGCCGAGGCGATGCGCAGCGAACTGGGCGAGTACGCCGGCGGCAACCCGACCAGCGTGCGCCTGCTGGCCAATACCGCGGCGCTGTCGGAATGGCTGCCGGAGCTGCTGGCCGAGTTCCTGGTGGCGCATCCGCGTATCGATCTGGCGCTGCGCGAGCAGGGCAGCGTCGCCGCGGCCGATGCGCTGCGCGAGCAACGCGCCGATCTGGCGGTGATCGCCGACCATGCCGATCTGCAGGGCCTGCAGGCACACCCGTTCCGGCAGGATCGACTGGTGCTGGTGGCCGCGGCCACGCATCCGCTGGCGCAGGCGCCGCAGCTGCGGTTCGCGCAGGTATCGGAGGCGCAGTTCCTTGGCCTGGCCGAGGACAGCGCGTTGCAGCAGCATCTGCGTACCCAAGCTGCGCGTGCCGGTGGCCAGTTGCGCATCCGCGCGCAGGTGCACGGCATCGAACCGCTGTGCCGCATGCTGGCGCGCGGCGCCGGCGTGGCGATCCTGCCGCAGGCGGCGCTGGAGCGGGTCAGCGTGCGTGCGCAATTGGCCGCGGTACCGCTGCAGGAGCCGTGGGCGCTGCGCCAGTTGTCGATCGTCTGGCGACCGACACCGGTGCCGTCGCCGCCGGTGCAGCAGGTCCTGGATTGGCTGTGCGCGCATGCCGCGCCGGCGGGGTGAGTGGCACAGGCCGGGGCGTTCCTGACGCTTTCGACGACGTGCTGGTGCAGCGGTGCGGTGGGGCGTCGCTCACGTGCAGGCGCGACCCTCGTTCCGTGTTCGCGATCAGTTGCGGCGGCTGTTTCCCCATCATGCGTGTCGCGGCCGAAGCCGCGTCTACGACGAACGGCGCTTTGTCAGCGCACCTGCTTCCTGTGGGAGGGACTTCAGTCCCGACGGCCGCCGAAGTCGGATGCGTTCCGGTGCGAGGTTGCGACTGAAGAACTGCTCCGATCACGCGCTTTTGCTTTGGCTCGGCCGGAGGCGTCGTTGTCTTTGCAGCGCTTGCGGTGGCCTTGGCCTGCCGGGCGCTCCGAAGCCTTTCCGGTCATGCGCGTCGCGGCTGAAGCCGCTCCTACGACGAGCGGTGTCTCGCTAGCGCGAATGCTCCTGGTCAGAACACCTCCAACGGCCCGCTTCGCCTGGCATCACGTTGCCTCGTAGGAGGGGCTTCAGCCGCGACAGGCGTTACCGCTAGCGCCTCGTCGCACCTGAAGCCGCTCCTGCACCTACGCCTGCGGCCGATGCCGCAGGCTTTATCGCGTCACTGCGGCCAGGCGAACGTGGCGATCACGGGGAAATGGTCAGACGGCCAGTGGCCCTGCGGCCGTGCGTCGAGCGTGGCGTAGTGGGTGGCCTTCAACCCGCGCGAGAGGATCCAGTCGATGCGCCGGTCGGGGTGGCCGGTGAAATCGTGGAAGGTCGCTTCCGGGCCCTGCGGTTGCGCCACCTGCGTGCGCGCATCGGCCAGGCTGGCGGTGAGGGTGCGGTAGGTCGGCGAGTCCGGCACCGTGTTGAAGTCGCCGGTCAGCACCACCGGCACGTCCGCCGGCAGCGCCTTCAGTCGCGACACGATCAGCGCCGCGCCCTTGGCGCGCGCCGCTTCGTCCTCGTCGCGATAGGGCAGGTGGGTGTCGAACAGGTAGAAGCGGCGGCCATCGCCGATGCGCTCGAACAGCCCCCAGTTGACCATGCGCGGCAGCGGATGCCCCCAGCTGATGCTGCCCATCACCTCCGGCGTGTCCGACAGCCAGAAGTGTCCGGACTCCACCAGCTTCAGCGTATGGCTGTCGTAGAACACGCCCATGCGCTCGCCGTCGTCCTTGCCGTCGCGGCTGGGGCCGAACCAGCGGTACTCGGGCAACTGCGCGGCCAGGTAGTCGGCCTGGCGCTCGACCAGTTCCTGGGTGCCGAACACGTCCGGGTGCTGCGCGCGGATCAGCGCGGCCATCGCGCTGCGGCGCACGTCCCAGCGCTTGTCGCCGTCGGTGTCGACCGGCACGCGGACGTTGAAGCTCATCACCTTGAGCGGGGCCGGCGCGGCGGGCGGCGCCGGCTTGCGCGCCTGCGCCGGCGCGATGCACACGCCCAGTACCAGCAGCAGAGGGAGCGCGAGCTTGCGCGCGGACGACAGCGACAGCGACATGGCAGATCTCGACAGGAGCGGAGCACGCGATGGTGGCACGGCGGTGGTGTCGATGACCACCGCGTGGCGCGCCTGCCGAGCGGCGCTCAGTTGAACGCCGACAGCGCCTGGGTGAGTTTGCCGTTGTTGTCGACCGCGCCCATCGTGTAACCCTGCCAGCCCGGATAGGCGTCGGGTTCCCAATAGAACACGCCCAGCCCACGGCTGCCGAGCGCGCGGGTCTTGCTGAGCAGATCGGCGAGCATCGCGCGGGTGGTCGCGGCCTGCTGCCAGTCCATGCCGACCTCGCTGACGATCACGTCCGACCCGTAGCGCGCCACCATGTCCTGCATGTTGCTGGCGATCTGCGTGTTGGCGCTCTGCCAGGCATTGGGGGATGGGTAGTGCGACATGCCGACCACGTCCCACTTGCCGCCGGCCGACTTGAGGCTGTCGAAGAACCAGCGGAAGGTCGCGTTGTCGTGGCCGTTGGCCAGGTGCACGATCACCTTGGCGTTGGGATAGACCGACTTGCTGGCGTTGTAGCCGCTGTTGATCAGTTGCGCGAGGTTGCCGAAGTTGGGCGTCTTGCCGTCCGGCCACAGCATGCCGCTGTTGATCTCGTTGCCCACCTGCACCCAGCTCACGTCGATGCCGTTGGACTTGAGATAGGAGAGGATGCCGTTGGTGTGCGCATACACGTCCTTCACCAGGGTGGCGAAGTCGTGGTTGTTCCAGGCCGCCGGCTTGGTCTGCTTGCCGGGATCGGCCCAGCTGTCGCTGTAGTGGAAGTCGATCATGATGCGCATGCCCTGCGCCTTGGCCCGCTTGGCCATGTTCAAGGTGTCGGCGCCGTCGTTCCAGCCACCCTGCGGATTGACCCACACGCGCAGCCGGATCGCGTTGACGCCGGTGCCCTTGAGCAGCGAAAAGAAATCGGTGGTGGCGCCAGAGGCGTTGCGGAACACGCGCCCGCTGCTCTCCTGCTGGTCGATCCAACTGACATCGGCGCCCTTGGCGAAGGTCTGTGCCATGGCCGGCGCACACAGACAGGCGAGCAACAACACCAGCAGCCAGGCGGACACGCGCTTGCTCGATCGGTTCATGCGATTCTCGCGGTGATGGGAGGAGGGAAGGGGGGCGTCGTGCGGCCCCGAGGAGTGGGCGCCGCGACGTGCCGGGCCGTCCCCCGCGGCCGCGGCGCGCACGAGGCTAGCGCGATCGTCACGGCGACGCGCGCTGCACTGCAGCGGTGCTGTCGCGACGTCCGCAAGCGCTGTCTGGAATGGCCGATGAATCTGCGCGGTGTGTCACTTGACGCGATACGGCATCGGCGTAGCATTCCGCTCACGCCAAGGGACAGACCCGCGGCGATCCACCCAACCGTGAGGGATGCTCATGGAGTTCGACTATCTGGTGTTCATCGGGCGCTTCGAGCCCTTCCACAACGGCCACGCCGCCGTTGCCCGCCACGCCCTCGCGCGTGGTCAGAAACTCATCTTCCTGATCGGCTCGGCCGAGACCCCCCGCACCATCCGCAATCCCTGGACCGTTGCCGAGCGCAGCGTGATGATCCAGGCTGCGCTCGAGGGCGCCGGCGAGCGGCTGATCCTGCGTCCGCTTCGCGACCACCTGTACAACGAAAGCCAGTGGATTGCCGCAGTGCAGTCCACGGTGGCTGAGGCGGTGCGCAGCGACGGCGGCAGCGCCGAGGCGCGGATCGGCCTGATCGGCATGGACAAGGACGCCAGCAGCTATTACCTGCGCGAATTCCCGCAGTGGCCGCTGGTCGATGTGCAGCACACCGAGACGCTGTCGGCGACCGAGCTGCGCCGCTACCTGTTCGAGGCCGGCAGCATCGATTTCCACGGTGCGCTGCTGATGCTGCGTGGCAACGTGCCGACGCCGGTGTTCGACATGCTCGAGGCGTTCCGCAAGAACTCGCCCTCGTATGCCGAACTGCTCGCCGAGTACCAGTTCATCGAGCAGTACCGCGCCGCCTGGAAGGAGGCGCCGTATCCGCCGACCTTCGTCACCGCCGACGCGGTGGTGGTGCACTCCGGGCATGTGCTGCTGGTGCGCCGCCGCGCGGCGCCGGGCAAGGGCCTGTGGGCGCTGCCGGGCGGCTTCGTCGGCCAGCACGAGAGCATCCTCGACGCCTGCCTGCGCGAGCTGCGCGAGGAGACCCGGCTGAAGATCCCGGTGCCGGTGCTCAAGGGCTCGCTGAAGAACCGCCACGTGTTCGACCATCCCGAGCGCAGCCTGCGCGGGCGCACCATCACCCACGCCTTCCACTTCGAGTTCGTGTTCGGCGAACTGCCCGAGGTGCGTGGCGGCGACGACGCCGACAAGGCGCGCTGGGTGCCGGTCAGCGAAGTGCTGGGCATGGGCCCGAAACTGTTCGAAGACCATTTGCACCTGCTCGAATTCTTCCTCGGCCGCGGTTGACGCGGCCTCCCGGCCGGCGGACAGACCGCCGGCTTTCCCAGACGCGAAGGAGCTTCCGTCATGCAATGCCTGAACAACCTGCTGCTCAACACCGATAGCTACAAGGCCAGCCACTGGCTGCAGTACCCGCCCGGCACCGACGCCACGTTCTTCTACGTGGAATCGCGCGGCGGCGTCTACGACCGCACCGTGTTCTTCGGTCTGCAGTCGATCCTCAAGGAGGCGCTGGGCCGCCCGGTCACCCATGCCGACATCGACGAAGCGCGCGACCTGTTCGCCGCGCACGGCGAGCCGTTCAACGAGGCCGGCTGGCGCGACATCGTCGACCGCCTCGGCGGCCAGTTGCCGATCCGCATCCGCGCCGTGCCCGAGGGCAGCGTGGTGCCGACCCACAACGCGCTGATGACCATCGAGTCCACCGACGCGCAGGCCTACTGGGTGCCGTCGTACCTGGAGACGCTGCTGCTGCGCATCTGGTACCCGGTGACCGTGGCCACGGTGAGCTGGCACGCCAAGCAGACCCTGCGCCAGTTCCTGGAGCGCACCAGCGACGATCCGGACGGGCAGTTGCCGTTCAAGCTGCACGACTTCGGCGCGCGCGGCGTGTCCAGCCTGGAATCGGCGGCGATCGGCGGTGCGTCGCACCTGGTCAACTTCCTCGGCACCGACACGGTGTCCGGGCTGTTGCTGGCGCGCGCGCACTACCACGAGCCGATGGCCGGCTATTCGATCCCCGCCGCCGAGCACAGCACCATCACCAGCTGGGGCCGCGAGCGCGAGGTCGAGGCCTACCGCAACATGCTCAAGCAGTTCGGCAAGCCTGGTGGCGTGGTCGCGGTGGTGTCGGACAGCTACGACATCTTCCACGCGATCCGCGCGCACTGGGGCACCACGCTGCGCGAGGAGGTGATCGCCTCCGGCGCCACCGTGGTGATCCGCCCGGACTCCGGCGATCCGGTGGCGGTGGTGCACCAGTGCCTGGAACTGCTCGACGAGGCCTTCGGCCACAGCGTCAACGGCAAGGGCTACAAGGTGCTCAACCACGTGCGCGTGATCCAGGGCGACGGGGTCAACCCGACCAGCATCCGCGCGATCCTGGAGCGCATCACCAGCGCCGGCTACGCCACCGACAACCTGGCCTTCGGCATGGGCGGAGCCTTGCTGCAACGGCTCGACCGCGACACCCAGAAGTTCGCGTTGAAGTGCTCGGCCGCGCGCGTCGACGGCCGCTGGATCGACGTGTACAAGGATCCGGTCACCGACAAGGGCAAGCTCAGCAAGCGCGGCCGCATGCGCCTGCTGCGGCACCGCGAGTACGGCAGCTATCGCACCGAGCCGGTGGCGGCCGATGCCGTCTCTGCCGAGGCGGTCGCCGGTCCGGCCGGCTACGACGATGCGATGGTCACCGTGTGGGAGAACGGCCGCCTGCTGCACGACTGGACCTTCGCCGAGGTGCGCGAGCGCGCGAACGCCGCGCGCCTGTAGGAGGCGCCCATGCACGCCTCCCTGCCGAGTCCGCCGCCATTGAGCGGCGGCTCGCCGCTGTTCGCCGCGCTGCGCGCCAGCACTCCGCATCTGGAATGGCGGGTGCCAGCCGCGGCGGATGCCTCCCGCTGGCGCCAGCAACGCATCGGCGCGCGCGACTACCGCGTCGCGCAGCCGGTGACCTTCACCCCTTACGCATCGGTGCGGCCGTGTTCGGCGCGCTGCCGTTTCTGCTCGGAAACCCTGCGGCCGCTGGCTGGTGGCACCGCCGCGGCGAGCCTGCGGCCACCGCCGGATTATTTCGCGCACTTGCGCCAGGCGCTGGTGCAGCTGCGCGGGCTGCCGCTGTCGCATTCGCTGTCCGGGCTGGAGATGACCGACGACGAAGCCTGGTTCGTGGAACTGCTGCAGACCCTGGGCGCGGCCGAGCGCGAGGGGCTGCTGGTCGAACAGCGGGTGCTGTACAGCAACGGCGCCGGTTTCGCCCGCGGCCACGGCGAGGTGTTGCTGCAGGCGTTGCAGCGCTTCGGTCTGTCGTGGATCGAGCTGTCGCGGCACCATCCGCAGCAGGCGCGCAACGACGCAATCATGCGTTTCCGCCCCGGCGAGGCGATCGCCGATGCGGGCGTCTTCGTCGCCACCGCGCAACGCATCGCCGAAGCGCTGCCGTTGCGCATGGTGTGCATCCTGCAGCACGGCGGCATCGCCGATGCCGACGGCGTCGCCGCCTACCTGGAGTGGGCGCGCGCCTGCGGGGCGCGCACAGTGATCTTCCGCGAGTTCTCCCGGCTCGGCGACGGCTACCGCGATGGCGGCACCGCGCGCTATCTGACGCAGGCGCGGGTCGCGGTGGAGCAGGTGCTCGGCGCCTGCATGGCCGCGCCGTGGTGGCGCGAATTGCAGCCGCTGCAGATCACCGAGGGCTACTACTTCTGGAACCTGCGCCTGGCCACCGCCGACGGCATGGAGGTGGTGTTCGAAACCTCCGACTACGGCGCGATGCACGCGCGCCACGACAGCGGCGACATCTACAAGCTGGTGTTCTTCGCCGACGGCCGGCTGTGCGCCGGCTGGCAGCCGGACCGCGATCTGCTGTGGCGGGCGCCGCATGGATAGCCGCAGCTGGTGGACGCCGTTGCCGGATCCGCCCGAGCATCGCCTGCCGGAGGACCTGCGCCAGCGCGATCCGCTGGGCGCGCGCGACTGCGGCTGGGTCGGGCAGATGCGTCCGTTCGTGCGCCACTTCAGTGCGCCGGGCGAGCGCGTGCTGGATCCGTTCTGCGGCTTCGGCAGCACCTTGCTCGCGGCGGAACTGGAAGGGCGCCACGGCATCGGCCTGGAGATCGACGCGGCGCGCGCGGCGCTAGCGCGCGAACGGCTGCAGCGGCTCGACCTGCACGCCGAGGTGCTGGACGGCGGCTTGCCGCACTGCGCGCCGTCCGCGCCGGTGGACCTGTGCCTGACCAACGTGCCGTACTTCGGCTGCGCCTGGCCGGCCACGGCAGCGCCCGACCAGCTCTACGCCAGCGCCGACTACGCCGCCTACCTGCACGGCCTGCGCGCGGTGTTCCATGGGGTACGCCGGCACCTGCGGGAGGACGGCTTCTGCATCGCGATGGTGGAGAACGTGCAGCTCGGCGCAACCACGGTGCCGCAGGCCTGGGACCTGGCGCGGATCCTCGGCAGCCTGTTCGCGCCCTGTCCCGAGCGGGTGCTGTGCTACCTGCGCGAGACCGCGCAGCCGCTGGCGCCCGGCGACACCCGCAGCGACCGCAGCCACGAGTACGCGCTGATCTTCCAGCACCGCCGCCAGCCCATCGACCTGCCGGGTACGGCGCAGTTGCTGGAGGCGCTGCGCGCCGACGGTTTCGTCTTTGCGCTGTACGGCAGCTATCCGCGTTGGCTGGCGGATCCGGCGGCGGCACCGCGCCTGCCCGGCGACGCCGATCTGTTGCTGCCGCGCGATCTGGACGGGCTGCTGCGGCTGCTCGACTGGCTGCGCGCGCGTGGCTTCCTGCTGAGCCTGTGGGGCGAACCGCTGACGGTGCCGCCGACGCTGGAAGTGCTCGACGCCCATCATTACCTGCGTGCCGAACGCCGCGACCGCCACGGCGGCTTGCTGCGCGTGGACCTGGCGCTGGAACCCGCCGTCGCCTGACGCGGTGGCGGCGCAGACCGCCCATCTCGCTAACCGCGGGATGAGCGGCCGCGGTGGCGTCAAGGCCGCGCCGACGCGCTTGCGGCTATCCTTTGCCGCGGTTCCCTCTCTCCGGTCAACGGCCTATGTCCGCTCCCTCCAAGGTTCTCGCCATTCCCGCGCTCGCGCTGATCGCGATCGGCCTGAGCGGCTGCTTCGCCCGCAAGCAGGACGGCCTGGTGAAAGAGACCTTCAATTCCGACAACACCTATTCGCGCAACTACCCGGTGCAGCCGGCGCAGGCCTGCGAATCGGCGCGCCGGGCGCTGCTGAGCCAGGGCTACGTGGTCTCCAAGGCCACCGCCGATGCGGTGGAAGGCACCAAGAACTTCCAGCCCAGCGACGAGTTGCACGAGCAACTGGAACTGCGCGTGTCCTGCGTGGCGCACGGGCAGGACGAATCCTGGGTGTTCGTCAGTGCCTTGCAGGACCGCTATGCGCTGAAGAAGAGCCCGACCTCGGCCAGTGTCGGCGTCGGCGTGCTCGGCTCGGTGTCGCTGCCGATCGGCAGCAGCGACGATTCGATGGTGCGGGTGGCCAGCAGCACGGTGCAGGACGGCGACTTCTACAAGCGCTTCTTCCAGCTGATGAGCGAGTACCTGCCCAAGAACAAGCCGGCACCGGAGCCGCCTGCGCATCCGCCCGCGGCGGTGACGGCGCCGGCGCCGGCAGCGCCCGCACCTGTCCCTGCAGCGTCGACGGTGCCGACGCCGCCGCCCGCCGCAGCGCCCACGCCGCCGCCGGCACCCGCGGCCGCGGCCGCCACTGCGGCGCAGCCGCCCGTCGCGACCGCGCCGCCGAGCGGCGAGCCCGGCGGCGCCGACTGATTCAGGCGTTGCTACGCAAGCTGAATGCGGCCGATTTCGCTTCACGAACCATTCGCGAATCCGGTGAGAAGGTGGCGCCCGTCGAGAGCGCGGTGCTTGTGCATCGGCTCCGCCACCCAGGAGCAATCAGCATGAACACTCTCAAGTCCGCCTTGTGTCTTTCCGTCCTCGCCATCGCCACGGCCGCCGCGCCGCTGGCCGAGGCGCAGCGTCACTACGGTCCCGAGGACGCCGGCCGCCGCTTCAGCGACGGCACCCGCGTGCACTGCAAGAAGGTCGCGGTGCGCAAGAACAGCACCGATCCCGACCGCATCGGCGGCACCCTGGCGGGTGCGGCGATCGGCGGCCTGCTCGGCAACCAGATCGGCAAGGGCGATGGCCGCAAGCTGGCCACCGTCGGTGGCGCGGTTGCTGGCGGTGCGACCGGCCGCTACATCCAGGGCCAGCGTCAGCAGGCCAATGGCAACCGCGTGGTCGAGACCGTCTGCAAGCGGTATTGAGTCGCGCGACCGCATCGTGTCGGTCGGCGCCTGACGCCGACCCGGCAACCTGATGCAGCACGCCCCGGCGGAGGCCTCCGCCGGGGCGTTTTTTTAGGTGCTGGTTGCGACGTTGCGTGATTCGGCGCCGCGGCGGCTCAATCGGCGAGCAGATCGCGCAGCGCCGCGTCCAGTTCCGGATAACGAAACACATAACCCTCGCGTTGCGCACGTGCCGGCAGCACGCGTTGGCTGCCCAGCAACAGCTCGGCCATCTCGCCGAAGCCAAGGCGCAGCGCCGCCGCCGGCATCGGCAGCAGCGCCGGACGATGCAGGGTCGCGGCCAGTTGCTGCGCGAACGTCGCATTGGTCGCCGGCGCCGGCGCGGTGGCGTCGTAGGCGCCTTCGCCGCCCTGCTGCAGCAGCCACATCAGCAACCCGACCTGATCGTCGCGGTGGATCCAGCTCATCCACTGGCGGCCATCGCCCATGCGCCCGCCCATGCCGAAGCGGAACGGCAGCAGCATCCGCGCCAGCGCGCCGCCGTCGCGGCCCAGTACCACGCCGGTCCGGACCAGACTGGTGCGCACGCCCAGTGCCTGCGCGCGCAGCGCTTCCGCCTCCCAGTCGCGGCAGAGCTGGGCGGCAAAGTCGTCGCCCGGCGTGCTGTCCTCGTCCAGCACCTCGTCGCCGCGGTCGCCGTAGTAGCCGGTTGCCGAGCCGGAGATCAGGCAGCCCGGGCGCTGCGCGGCGTCGAGTCCGCTCATCCAGTCGATCAGGGCGCGGGTGGTGCCGATGCGCGAGGTGCGGAAGCGGCGCTTGCGGGTGGCGCTCCAACGGCCCTCGGTCAACGGTTCGCCGGCGAGATTGATCACCGCATCGGCCGGTGCGGCGCGCTGCAGATCGTCCAGCACCTGCACCGCCGGCAACAGGCGCGCCGCGCGTGCGGGGTCGCGGGTCAGCACGCTGACCCTGTGGCCGGCGTCGAGCAGGGCCGGGCACAGCGCGCGGCCGATGAATCCGGTGCCTCCGGTAACGAGCACGTGCATGCAGGGGATCGCTTGCGCCAAGGGAGCCGCAGTGTAGGTGCGCCGGGCATGGCGGAAGAGTGAACGCCGGGGGCGTAGGTGCCGCGGCGGCTGGCTTCGCGACGCCTGCACGGGGTGCAGGGCAGGCTGCGCAGGCGCCGCCTGCCGCGCGGCCACTGGAAACTGCTGCTCGCGATGCCCGCTCCATGATCCGACCACCCAGCTTCGCTCGCACGCCGCGTCTGCGCCGCGGTGTCGGCCTGTTGCTGGCCGCGCTGCTCGCCAGTGCCGCGGCGACGGCCGCACCGGCGCCGTCCGACCAGGCCAGCGCGGCCTGCCTGGCCGCACTGCTGGAGCGGCTCGGCTGGCGCATCGGCACAACCACCGCGGCGCAGCCGCAGATCGCCGCCGGCGCACCCTGCGAGCGCGGTTCGCTGGCCGAGGCGCAGGCGCACGGGGATCTGCGGGCGGCCTTGCCCGCGGCCTGGAACGACGCGCAACGGCGGCAGGCCTTGCGTGCCTTGCTGGACGCGCCGGCCACGCAATGCGGCTACTTCCTGCGACTGGGGGCGGCCACCACGCGCGCGGTCGCACGCCTGCAGGACAATCCCGGCTACCGTTTCTCGGCGCTGCAACTGGGCTGGATCGGCTTCGGCCTGCGCGGCGCGCAGGCGCAGGGCTGGGAGCGCTTCCGCAGCTTCGGCCGCGGCTATCGCCCGGCAGGCGGCAATGCGCAGGCGATCGAGGCGTTCTACAGCGGGCACGTGCGTTCGGAATGCGGCGTCGGCCGGCAGATCGCGCAATTGGCGACACAGCGCGAACTGTATGGCGACGCCGCGTTCGATCGTGCGTTCAGCGCCGACGAGTTGTCGATCGGCACCTTCCTCACCCTGCACGACACCGACAGCATCCTGCTCGGCGCCCACGCCGGCGATTTCTTCGCCGACGGCAAGGCGGCCAAGACCGCGCAGCGCGGCCGCGCCGCCTTCCTCGGTGCGCCCGGCTACATCGTGCACGTGTTCGAGCGCCGCTACCTGGACGACATCAACAACCAGGCCGAGAACTTCGTGGTCGCCGCGGTCAGCGCCGAGGCTGCCGCTGCGCTGCGCGCGCACGGCGGCTTCGCCTACTACGACGCCCAGAACCGGCGCATCTGGGAGCTGGCGCGGGCGTTGCGCGGCCCGGGCCGCGAACGCTTCGAGCGATTGCTGTACGCGCGCGACCCGGCGCTGCGCGCACGCCTGGATCCGACGCAGCAGGCGGTGCTCGCGCAACTCGACGCCTTGCTCGACGATCCGTTCTACCGTGGCTTCGTGGTCTACGTGCATCCCAAGGGCGTCAAGCCGATCGGCTATCACGTGGTGCGGCTGCTGGATCGCAATCCGCGCACGCCGTTCGCGATCGAGCTGACCCTGCATAACCTGCACACCACGCTGTACCGGCGCTGGCGCGACCTGCAGCTGCGCGACTGTGCGCAAACGCCGCCGCCGGCACCTGCCGCCGCATCGGCGCCTTAGCTGCGCGTCACGTCGGCAGCGCCGCTTCGTGAGACCCTAACCCTCCTTTTTTCGAACCGGGAACGACGCATGGAACTGGGACTTGTAGGCTTGGGCCGGATGGGCGCCAACATGGCCGAGCGGCTGGTGCGCGGCGGGCATCGCGTGGTCGGTTTCGACCTGGGCGAGGCCGCGCGCAGCGCGGCGCAGCAGCGCGGGGTTGAAGCGGTCGACAGCATGGCCGCGCTGATCGCGGCGCTGCCGGCACCGCGCGCGGTGTGGCTGATGGTGCCGGCCGGCAAGGTCGTCGACGACACCCTGGCCGCGTTGCTGCCGTTGCTCGGCAAGGGAGACGTGGTGATCGACGGCGGCAATTCCTACTACAAGGATTCGATGCGCCGCGCCGGCGAACTCGCTGCGCACGGCATCGCCTATGTCGACTGCGGCACCAGCGGCGGCGTGTGGGGCCTGCGCGAGGGCTACAGCCTGATGATCGGCGGCGATACCGCCGCGGTGCAGCGCCTGCACGACGTGTTCGCGACCCTGGCACCGGCCGCCGATGCCGGCTGGGGACACGTCGGCCCCAGCGGCGCCGGCCACTTCACCAAGATGGTCCACAACGGCATCGAGTACGGAATGATGCAGGCCTATGCCGAGGGCTTCGCGCTGATGGGGCGCAAGCAGGAATTCGCACTGGATCTGCATCAGGTGGCCGAGGTCTGGCGCCAGGGCAGCGTGGTGCGTTCGTGGCTGCTGGACCTGTGCGCGGATGCATTGGGCGACAATCCGACCCTGGCCGGGATCGCGCCGTTCGTCCAGGACTCCGGCGAGGGCCGCTGGACCGTGGCCGAGGCGATCGACCTGGACGTGCCGGCGCCGGTGATCACCCTCTCGCTGCTGGAACGGCTGCGCTCGCGCGACGACGATTCGTTCGCCGACAAGTTGCTGGCAGCGATGCGCAACCAGTTCGGCGGCCATGCGATCAAGCACGAGGGCGGCGACGCGCCCGCGCCGGGCGGTACGCGTCCGGCCTGAGGCCCGGCGCTCAGTCCAGCGTGACGCTGCAGCCGGAGGCGGCGCTGCGCACGCCTGCCTCCAGCAGCCGCATCACCGCCAGCGCCTGCGCCGCATCCACCGGCGCAGGCGCGCGCCCCGCGATCGCCTCGCGAAAGGCCGCATAGCAGTCGCGGTAATCGCCACGCGGCGCGGGCAGGGTCTGGACGGCGTGCGTGCCGTCGGCGCCGACCAGGCGCAACTGGCCGGGCAGGGGATCCTCGCCCCAGCCGGGCGCGCCCGGCGCGACGCCTGCGCGCAATTGCGCTTCCTGCGTATCCAGCCCGTGCTTGAGGTAGCTGCCGCCGCTGCCGTGGACCGCAAAGCGCAGGCCGTTGGCGGCCACCAGCGACCCGGCATGCAGCACCACGCGCAACCGCGGATAGCGCAGCACCGCATGCACGTAATCCACGGTCTGCGCGCCCGGGCGTTGCAGCGCCAGGTCGGCCTGCAGCGCCTGCGGCGGCCCGAACAGGTGCAGGGCCTGATCGAGCAGATGCGGCCCCAGGTCGAACCACAGCCCCGAGCCGGGGAGTGCGTGCTCGCGCCAGCGGTCGCCGACCTGTGGACGGTGGCGGTCGAAGTGCGAATGGAACTCGGCGATCTCGCCCAGCGTGCCCGCCTCCAGCAAGGCGCGCACGCCGAGGAAGTCGCCGTCCCAGCGCCGGTTCTGGAACACGCTGACGATGCGGCCGACGCGCTGGGCCTGGGCCAGCACCTGCTGCGCTTCGGCCACGTCGAGGGTGAACGGCTTGTCCACCAGCACGTGCTTGCCCTGCGCCAGCGCGGCCAGCGCCAGCGGTGCGTGGGTCTGGTTGGGCGTGGCGATCACCACCGCATCGATCTGCGGATCGGCGAAGGCCTGTGCCGCCTCGGCGACCACATGCGCCTGCGGCCAGGCCGCGTTCACGGCCTCGGCCTGGCGCGAAACCACGGTGTGCAGGTGCAGGCCGGGCGTCTGTGCGATCAGCGGCGCATGGAAGGTGCGGCCGACGTAGCCGAAGCCGAGCAGGGCGAGATTGAAGTCGGACATGGGCGCAGGGGGAAGCGGCGGGACGCCAGTATCGCGCGGCCTACGTGGGCGGATTGCGCATTCACGCTGCGGCGATTCTTCGGTCACGCCGCCTGTACGACGGCCTGGCGGAGACTGCGCGCACATTCAGCGGAGGAAGACACGATGAAGACGAACAATGCACGCACCCTGCTTGGCGCCACCCTGGTGGCCGGTTTCGCGTTCGGCGCGGGCCAGGCGTTCGCAGCCGGCCAGGCCACCAGCGCCAAGGACCACGGCACCATGGGCCAGCAGGACACGATGCAGCACGACACCACGGCCCATGACGCGAGCCGCCACGACTCCAAGGAGCCGGTCACCGACACCTGGATCACCACCAAGGTGAAGGCCGATCTGCTGGCCACCAAGAACGTGTCGGGCACCGAGATCAAGGTCGATACCGTCAACGGCACGGTCAAGCTGTCCGGCGCGGTCGCCACCAAGGCCGAGAAGGACAAGGCCGTGGCGGTCGCCAAGAAGATCGACGGGGTCAAGAAGGTGGATGCGGCCGACCTGAAGGTCAGCGCCGCCGCCAAGAAGTAAGCATTGCGATCCGCGGCCGCGGGTGGGGATGCGACGAGGCGCCCCACCCGCGACAGCCGGCCTGCGACGCACCCTGCGGGGTGCGTTTTTTTTGGGGGCGGCAAATTCGCGACGGCCATCGCATTTCGCGTCGCATTGACACCCGCTCAGACATCATTCCTTCATGTTCGTCAACGGATCACGCGCGATGTTGGAAACCCAACCCCACCCGGCTGCGGGGCACGCAGCCGCGGCTGCCGAAGCGCTGGGCGCCGCGTTGTCCGGCCATGGCGCGCAGCCGTCGCTGCTGCTGCCGGCGGTGCGCCGGCTGGAAGCGCAGTTGAGCATGCTGTTGACCACGTTTCACGACGACACCGGATTCTGGCCGGCGTTCTCCGCGCTGATGCAGGAACTGGATCAGGGCCTGAGCCAATCCGAGCGCCGGCGCCTGCGCAGCCATGCCGATTTCCTGCTGGTCCGCGCCGGCATGCCGGCCTGGACCCTGATCGGCGCCTCTGCCGGTTCCATTCCGCCCCAGGCGCGCCGGCCCTGAGCGCGGCGCACGCGTGGCGCTCCCGCGGGCGTCCGCAGGCCGCCCGTTTCGCCGTGCGTGCGGCCTGGGATAGAGTCCGTGCGGGTGCCGCGATCGGGGTATCGCGCTTCCGCTGAATAATTCATCTGCTGCCGGGGAAGATGGGCGACAATGCGCGCCCGCGATGGCCGCAGCCGTTCCTTCTTCTAACGCACCAGCTATGCAGACCATCGCCAAACACGATGCTTGGGACCGCTGGCGGCTGCCGTTGCTGGCGCTGGCCGTCGTCCTGATCGTCATCCTGCCCTCGCTGCTGCTGCGGCAGATGAATGCCAGCACCCTGCGTGCGGCCGACTGGGTCGGCCACAGCCAGGAAGTGACCGCCACCTTGAACGCGATGGAAGCGGACATGCGCGACATGGAGTCGGCGGCGATGGCGATGTCGCATGGCGCGCAGTCGCCGATCCTGACCGCGCGCTTCAAGGATGCGCGCGCGTCGTTGCAGCCGACCATCGCCCATCTGGCCGAGCTGACCCGCGACAATCCCGACCAGCAGATCCGCATCGGCCGCCTGCAGAGCACGCTGGAACGGCGTGCCCTGCTGGCCGAGCGCATCGCCCAGGCGCGCGATCCGGAGCGGATCCGCGCGCTGATTCAGGACATGACCGCCGACAATCCGGTGCGTGGCCTGATCGCCGAGCTGCAGCGGCGCGAGGACGAACTGCTGAGCGAGCGGACCGCCGACGCCGAGCAGCGCCGCATGCTCGCCTCGATGATGAGCTGGACCTCGCTGGTGGTGCAGCTGTTGTTGCTGGGCCTGGTGATCTGGCTGCTGCAACGGCAGATCGGCCGGCGCCTGGACGCCGAGCGCCACATGCTGCGCGCCAACGGCCGCGCCGCGGCGGTGCTGCAGACCGTGCGCGAGCCGATCGTGCTGCTCGACAACGGGCAGCGGATGCTGATGCACAACACCGCCTTCGCCGAACTGTACGGCATGGACCTGGCGGATCCGCCGAAGCTGCTCGCCGACGTCGGCGACGGCGTCTGGCAGGATCCGGTGATCGTGCAGCGATTGGCCGACGTGCTGCTGCGCGGACGCGAATTGTGGGATTTCGAGCACGAACAACTTGGCGCGGACGGCGTACCAAGGACCATGCTGCTGAATGCGCGGCGCATGCCGCTGCCGGACAGCGAGGACGAAGTGGTCTTGATGACGGTCAGCGACATCACCCTGCAGAAAACCGCGCAACAGCGCATCCAGGAGCTGAACCGGCAGCTGGAGGGCAAGGTCGAGCAGGTGTCCGAAGTCAATCGCGAACTGGAAGCGTTCAGTTACTCGGTCTCGCACGACCTGCGCGCGCCGCTGCGCCATGTGGCCGGCTTCGCCGACAAGCTGGCCCGCCATCTGGGCGAGGGCGCCGACGAGAAGAGCCGCCACTACCTGGAGGTGATCGGCACCTCGGCGCGGCGCATGGCCTCGCTGATCGACGACCTGCTGGTGTACTCGCGCCTGGGCCGCAGTGCGCTGCGCCTGCAGGCGGTGGACATGCAGTCGCTGGTGGCGGAGACGCGCTCGGTGCTCGATGCCAACTACCAGTCCGACCACGGCGACAGCGGGCATCGCATCGAGTGGAGCATCGCGCCGTTGCCGATCCTGGTCGCCGACGAGAACATGATGCGGCAGCTGTGGCTGAACCTGCTCGGCAACGCGGTCAAGTACAGCGCCAAGCGCGAGATCGCGCAGATCGAGGTCGGCTACCAGGTGCAGCCGGACGGCAGCCACCACTTCAGCGTGCGCGACAATGGCGCCGGCTTCGACATGACCTATGCGGCCAAGCTGTTCGGCGTGTTCCAGCGCCTGCACAAGGCCAGCGAATATTCCGGCACCGGCATCGGCCTGGCCAGCGTGCGCCGCGTGCTGACCCGCCATGGCGGCCATATCTGGGCCGAATCCGCCCCCGACCAGGGCGCCACCTTCCATTTCGTCTTGCCCCCGGCGCCTGAAGCGCCCACTACCGAGTTCATCGCATGACCGCCATCCGCACCATCCTGCTTGCCGAAGACAGCCCCGCCGATGCCGAAATGGCGGTGGATGCGTTGCGCGACGCGCGTCTGGCCAATCCCATCGTGCACGTCGAGGACGGCGTGGAAGCGATGGACTACCTGCTGCGCCGCGGCGCCTATGCCGACCGCGAGGAAGGCCTGCCGGCGGTGCTGCTGCTGGACATCAAGATGCCGCGCATGGACGGCCTGGAAGTGCTCAAGCTGGTGCGCAGCGACGAATCGCTCAAGCGCCTGCCGGTGGTGATCCTGTCGTCCTCGCGCGAGGAGAGCGACCTGGCCCGCAGCTGGGACCTGGGCGTGAACGCCTACGTGGTCAAGCCGGTGGACGTGGACCAGTTCTTCACCGCGGTGAAGACGCTGGGTACCTTCTGGGCGCTGATCAACCAGGCGCCGGACAAAGAGTAAGCGCGCATGCCCACCACCGGCCCCAGGCTTGGCCCGATCCGGATCCTCATGGTCGAGGATTCGCCGGAGGATGCCGAGCTGCTGTCCGACCAGTTGCTGGACGCCGGCCTGGAGGCGACGTTCCGCCGCGTGGAAAACGAGCCGACGCTGCGCGAGGCGCTGCGCGAGTTCGCGCCGGACATCGTGCTGTCGGACCTGAGCATGCCCGGTTTCTCCGGGCACGAAGCGCTGCGGGTGGTGCGCGAGGACGGCAATGCGGTGCCCTTCATCTTCGTCTCCGGCACCATCGGCGAGGAGACGGCGGTGGAGGCGCTGCGCGACGGCGCCAACGACTACATCATCAAGCACAACCCGACCCGCCTGCCGTCGGCGGTGGCGCGCGCGATCCGCGAGGCCCGTACCGAGCGCGAGCGGCAGCGGGTGGAACGCGAACTGATGCGCGCGCAGCGGCTGGAGAGCCTGGCTCTGCTCGCCGCCGGGCTCAGTCACGACCTGCGCAACATCCTGCAGCCGCTGCTGATCGTGCCGGAACTGATCGTCGGGCGCAGCGACGATCCGCAACTGCGGCACCTGGCCGACGTCATCGCCGAGTGCGGTCGGCGCGGCCACGAAATGGCCGAGTCGATGCTGTCGTTCGTGCGCGGCTCGCGCACGCCCAGCGAGCCGGTGCGCATCGCCGAGCTGTTCCAGGCGGTGCAGATGCTGCTCAAGAGCAGCCTGCCGGAACGGGTGACGCTGCAGGTGGACGTGGCCGATGCGGCGCTGTCGATCGAGGCCAACTACACCGAGCTGCAGCAGTGCCTGCTCAACCTCGGCCTCAATGCGATCCAGGCGATGCCCGACGGCGGCCAGCTGAGCTTCTCGGCGGCGCCGGCGATCGGTGCCGACGGCAGCGAGCAGGTGCGCATCCTGGTCCGCGACAGCGGCATGGGCATGGACGCGGAAACCCAGGCGCGGCTGTTCAGTCCCTTCTTCACAACCAAGCCGGACGGCACCGGCCTGGGTCTGATCTCGTGCAAGCGCATCGTCGAGAGCTACGGTGGCCGGATCGGCGTGGACAGCACGCCGGGCCAGGGCACCTGCTTCGAATTGCTGATCCCGCTGCGCGCGCCGGTGCCGTCGTTCGAGCCGGAGCCGTCGCTGCCGATGGGCAAGGGCCAGCGCGTGCTCCTCGTCGACGGCGAGGCCACGCGGCTGTCGCTGCTCGGCAATGCGCTGTCCAGCCAGGGCTACCGTCCGCAGTTGGCGTCCGATGGCGCCGCCGCGCTGCGCGACGTCGAAGAGCACGGCCTGCCGGACCTGGTGATCGTCGACAGCGACATCATCCTGCTGTCGGCGGTACGCCTGCTGCTGGCGCTGCAGGACCTGGGCTATCAGGGCCCGGCGATCGTGCTCGAGGACACCGGCACCAACCTGGAGCGCGACCACTTCCCCGCCGACATCGCCGTGCACGTCCTGCGCAAGCCGCTGGAAATGCAGCGCGTGTTCCGCGCGGTGGCGCATGCCCTTGAGAGTGGCTGAGGCGCTGGGATTCGGGAGTCGGGATTGGGGATTCGTTGTGAAGCGGGGATTGGGGAGTCGGGAGTCGGGATTCGCTTAGGGCAACAGCGACAGCTGCGGCCCCTTCGCGCGCGAAGCGCAGCGACGCTCTAAGCGCGTTGTATCAGCCACCCAGAAACCCGCTTTTGCGAATCCCCAATCCCGATTCCCCAATCCCAGCCCCTCACTGCTGCGCCGACTGGTCTTCCGGGTCGCGGCGGGCGGGGGAGCGGCGGGGGGGCAGGGGCGGCAGGGCGTCGCGCGATTCGGTGTCGTGGTCGGCGGACAGGGCCGGTTCCCAGGGGAAGCGCGGCAGGGTGCGCACGGCGTTCTCCAGCTTGCGCGACCAGGTGTCGTGGATCTCGGCGTACAGCGGGGTGTCCGCTTCCAGGCGCATGCGCTCGGTCACCCGCAGGTCGTTGCGGCGGATCAGCGCCACGTCGATCGGCATGCCCACCGACAGGTTGGAACGGATGGTCGAGTCCAGCGACACCAGTGCGGTGCGCGCGGCGTCTTCCAGTTGCATCTCCGAGCGGATGATGCGGTCCAGGATCGGCTTGCCGTACTTGGATTCGCCGATCTGCAGGTACGGCGTTTCCGGCGAGGTGGCGATGGCGTTGCCGAGCGGATAGATCATGTACAGCCCGGGCCGTTCGCCGGCGATCTGCCCGCCCAGGATCAGCGTCGACTGCACGTTGATGCCGCTGTGCTGCGATTGCTCGGACAGCTTGACCTGGCTGGAGGCCAGCACTTCGCCGACGTACTCGGCGACCTCGAACAGGTGCCGGAAGGTGCGCAGGCTGCGCGGCGCGTCCGGATCGTCGGCGTCGCGCTGCAGGCGCGAAAGGGTCAGCTGCGTGGTCGCCAGGTTGCCGGCCGACATCAGCGCGAACACCGCCTGGCCCGGATACTCGAACACGTGCAGCTTGCGGTGGACGCGGACGTCGTCCAGCGAGGCGTTGGTGCGGGTGTCAGCGGCGAAGACCAGGCCTTCGTCCACTTCGATGCCGACGCAATATGTCATGGCGCTGCCGAAAACCGGGTACGTCCCGATTCTATGGGGGCGGCTCGGGCTTGGCTAGCCGTTGACGCTCGCGGTCGCGGCATGCGCGAATAGCGCATGACCACCGTGCTTCTGAGCCTGGGCAGCAACCTGCGCCCGCATTACCATCTGGCCGCGGCGATCGCGGCGTTGCGCCGGCAGTTCGGTGCGGTCGCGGTGTCGCCGACCTATCGCACCGCGGCGGTCGGTTTCGACGGGCCGGCCTTCCTGAACAATGCGGTGGCGCTGCAGACCGACTGGGAGCTGGCGCCGCTGGACGACTGGCTGCATGCGCTGGAGGACGCGCATGGCCGCGACCGCAGCGGCCCGCGGTTCAGCGACCGCACCCTGGACATCGACGTGGTGTTCTACGGCGACCGCATCGTCGAAGGCCCCGGCCACCTGCGCATCCCGCGCCCCGAGCTGCGCCACGCCTTCGTGCTCAAGCCACTGGCCGACATCGCCGCCGACTTCGTCGACCCGGTCAGCGGCCAGCGCCTGGGCGCGCTGTGGCAGGCGCATGCGGAGCATGGCAAGGCGTTCGAGGTGGTCGAGCTGGATGAGTAGCGGGGATTGGGGAGTCGGGATTCGGGATTCGCTGTGAAGCAGGGATTCGGGATGCAGGGATTGGGGATTCGCTTCAGGCAGCAGCAACAGCGATAGCGCATCGGGTATCCGCTTTTGCGAATCCCCAATCCCGAATCCCCAATCCCCGCCTCACATCAGCCCGCGCCCGCCATCCAGCCGCAAGGTCTGCCCGGTGACGAAGCTGGCGTCGTCGAGCAGCCAGCGCACGGCCTCGGCGATTTCCTCGACCTGGCCGGTCCGCGCCAGCGGGGTGCGTGCCAGCAGCGCCTGTTGCGCGGCCGGGTCCTTGCCGGCGTCCGGCCACAGGATCGCGCCGGGGGCGATGGCGTTGACGCGGACTTGTGGCGCCAGTTCCAGCGCCAGCGAGCGGGTCAGCATCGCCAGGGCGGCCTTGGCCGCGCTGTACAGCGGATGCGCGCGCAGCGGCTGTTCGGCGTGCAGGTCGGTGAGGTTGACGATCGCGCCGCCGTGCTGGCGCAACTGCGCGGCGGCGGCCTGCGCCAGGAACAGCGGCGCGCGTGCGTTGACCGCGAACAGGTCGTCCCATTGCGCCGGCGTGGCCTCGTGCAGCGGCGTGGGATAGAAGTTGGAGGCGTTGTTGACCAGCGCATCGAGCCGGCCGAAGCGCGCCACGCACTGCGCCACCAGGTCGGGTAGCTGCGCGGTGTCGCGCAGATCGGCCTGCAGGGTCAGCGTGCTGCCGGCGCGCATGGCGTCCAGTTCCTGCGCCAGCGCGTGCAGCTCGGCCTGCGAGGTGTGCGCATGCAGGGCGACGGCGTAGCCGGCCGCGTGCAGGCGCCGGGCGATGCCGGCGCCGATGCGCCGCGCGCTGCCGGTGATCAGGGCGACTTTGGTCTGGGTCATGTACGGATTCCATGCTCGGCTATGCTGTGCATTGTCCACGCAATCCGGCACCGCATGCCCACCGACCTTCCTTTGCCCGATGCCACCGCGCTGGCCCACAGCGAGCGCCTGGCCGCGCATCTGCGCGCCGAGATCGCCGCCGCCGGCGGGGCCATTCCGTTCTCGCGCTTCATGGAGCTGGCGCTGTACGCGCCCGGCCTGGGCTACTACAGCGCCGGCAGCAGCAAGTTCGGCGAGGAGGGTGATTTCGTCACCGCGCCGGAACTGGGTCCGCTGTTCGCCGCCACCGTGTCCAATGCGTTGGCGCCGGTACTGCAGCAACTGGGGCCGCAGGCGCGCATGCTGGAAGTGGGCGGTGGCAGCGGCGCGTTCGCCGAGGTCATGCTCAAGCGCCTGCTGGCGCTGGATGCGCTGCCCGAGCGCTATGCGATTCTGGAGCCCAGCGCCGACCTGCGCGAACGCCAGCGCGAGCGCCTGGCGCGCACGTTGATCCCGCCGGTGTTTGAGTTGGTGGAGTGGCTGGACCGGCCGTTCGACGACGACTGGAACGGCGTGCTGTTCGCCAACGAGGTGATCGACGCCCTGCCGACGCCGCGCTTCGCGCTGCGCGACGGCGAGGTGTTCGAAGAGACGGTGACGCTGGATGGCGAGGGCCGCTTCCGCCGCGGCGAACAGCCGGCCGATCCGCTGCTGGCGGCCGCGGTGCGGCACATCGAGCGCTACCTGCAGGCGCCCTTCGCCGATGGCTACCGTTCCGAATTGCTGCCGCAGTTGCCGTACTGGATCCAGGCGGTGGCCGGCGGCCTGCGCAGCGGCGCGATGCTGTTCGTGGACTACGGCTATCCGCGCCGCGAGTTCTATCTGCCCGAGCGCGACGACGGCACCTTGCGCGCGTTCTACCGGCATCGCACGCATGCCGATCCGTACCGCTGGCCGGGCCTGCAGGACCTGACCGCGTCGGTGGACTTCACCGCGCTGGCCGAGGCCGGCACCGGGGCGGGCTTCGACCTGGCCGGTTACTGCAACCAGGCCAGTTTCCTGCTCGGCAACGGCCTGGACGCGCTGCTGGCCGAGGCCGAGGCGCGCAGCGACGCAGCCGCGCAACTGCGCCTGCGTCAGCAGGTGAAGCAGCTGACCCTGCCCAGCGAGATGGGCGAGCGCTTCCAGGTGATGGGCTTCGAGCGCGACGTGTCGCTGGCGCCGGCATTCCTGTCCGGCGACCTGACCTGGCGGCTGTGATGGCGGCAGTGCGCGCGTTCCGCTGGCCCTGGCTGTGGCTGGGGCTGTGGTGGCTGGGCATCGTGGTGCTGATCTACGTGTGCATGATGCCGCACCCGCCGCAGTTGTCCGACCTGCCCGACAGCGACAAGGCCGAGCATTTCATCGCCTACCTGCTGCTGGCCGCCGCGGCGGTGCAGGTCTATGCCGGTCCACGCGCCTGGACCTGGGCCGCGCTGGGCCTGCTGGCGCTGGGCGTGGGCATCGAATTCGCGCAGGGCGCCTGGACCACCACGCGTTCGGCCGATCCGCTGGATGCGCTGGCCGATGCCCTGGGCGTGGCTGCCGGCATGGCCACTGCGGCCACGCCGTGGCGCGATCTGCTGTGGCGGCTGGAGCGCGGCAGCCGCCGTTGAGCGACGTCACCGCGCGGTCTACGGCGTCGGCCAAGTTGTGGAATTCCCGGCCGCGCGCAAGGCGCGGCACGCGCACCGCGTCCTAGAGTGCCGGCGCCGGGCAGGTGCCCGGTCGCCGCGCGGCGACTCCGCGCGCCTGTGCAGGAGAACACGCATGCAAGCACGCTACTCCCCCCGTGCCGCGCGCGGCGCCGGCCTGTTGGTCGCGCTGTGCCTGGTGGCCAGTGCCGCCGCACCCGCCAATGCCGCCTGGAACGATGTCTGCAGCGGTACCGCCACCTACACCAGCTCCGGCTATTCCGGCGGCGCCCTGCTGCTGGATCCCATCGACCCCACCGCGACGATCACCGCGCTGAATCCGACGCAGCTCAATTACGGCGGAATCCAGGCGGCGCTGGCCGGTGCCTACCTGCAGGTGCAGGGACCGCGCGGCACGGTCACCGTGTACGTCACCGACCTGTATCCGGAAGGCGCCGACTGCGGGCTGGACCTGTCGCCCAATGCCTTCGCCGCGATCGGCGACACCAGCGCTGGGCGCATCCCGATCCGTTGGCAGGTGGTGGCCGCGCCGGTCACCGGCAACGTGGTGTACCGGATCAAGGAGGGCAGCTCGCAATACTGGGCGGCGATCCAGGTGCGCAACCACCGCTATCCGGTGGTGAAGTTCGAATACAAGAAGAACGGCGACTGGGTGAGCCTGCCGAAGACCGCGTACAACCATTTCGTCGGCGAGCAGATGGGCGCGCAGTTGCTGGAGATCCGCCTCACCGACATCCGCGGCCAGGTGGTCACCGATACGCTCGGCGCGTTGCCCAGCCAGGGCGACAAGGGCGTGTACTTCGCCGACGGGCACGTGCAGTTCCCGCGCTGAGGCGCGTTCGCGCATGTGCCGGCGGTCGCGCGCCGGCGCATGCGCTATCGGTGTACGCGCGCCTGCGCCACGGAGATGGCCCCGCAGCGCAGGCGCGGTGGTGCGCTCAGAACTTGAAGTGCAGCGTCGCCATGTAGCGACGGCCGTTGTGGTAGCGCCCGACCGGGTGGTCCTTGTCGCCCAGGTACTGCAGGTATTCCTCGTCCAGCAGGTTCTGTGCGTCCAGTTGCAGCGACCACTGCGCGGTGAACGCATAGCCCACGCTCGCGCCCAGGTCGGTGTAGGCGTCGACGCTGGCCGGCGCGGCGCCGGCGACGTAGCCGCCGGCCAGGTAGCTATCGCGCCAGTTCAGGCTGATCCGCGCGTTCCACGGTCCCTTCTCGTAGTAGGGGCTGAAGGCGACGCTGTTGCGCGACTGGTAGGGCAGCGGGTTGCCGCTGTTGTTCTCGCCGCTGGCATAGGTGTAGTTGGCGGAGAGGCCGAAGCCGCTGTCGCCGAACGGCTGCTGGTAGGCCAGGGTGAAACCCTTGACCTTGCCGTCGCCGGCGTTGCGCGGTCGCTGGATGCTGTAGTCGCAATAGCCGTCGGCGGTGCAGCCGTTGCTGCCGAGCATCTGCGCCCAGGTCTGCGGCGAGGTGTCGCGGATCGCGTTGTACTGGCGCTCGATGGTGGCTGAGGTGTCGATGTAGTTGTCGATCTTCTTGTAGAAGATGGACCACGCCACCACCGCCTGCGGCGCGAAGTAGTACTCGGCCGAGAGATTGAAGTTCCACGATTCGTAGGGCGAGAGCGCGGCGTTGCCGCCGCTGCCGGTCAGCGTGGTGTCGTTGAGGAAGGTGTTGTTGACCATCTGGTTGTACGGCGCCCAGGCGATCACCTTGCCGGCGCCGAAGCGGAACACCCAGTCGTTCTCGGTGTCGTAGGCCAGGTTCAGCGACGGCAGCAGGAAATGCTCGGTCTGCGTGCGGGTCTGCCACTTGCTGTCCAGGTCCTGCAGGGTCGGCGTGCCGCTGTAGACGAAGCCGCTGCCTTCGGTCTTGGAGCGCACGTAGCGCAGGCCCAGGTTGCCGCGCAGGCCGGCGTTGGAGAAGTTCAGCTGCACGTAGCCGGCGTTGTTGGTCTGCTGCAGCGCCCAGGTGTTGTTGAGGTAGCTGGACGGGTCCGGATTGGCGTAGTCGACCGGGCTGTTGCGGATCCAGTCGATCACGTTGCCGCGCCCGGCCTGCACGTGCTGGCCGTGGTCGGGGTAGAACCCGCGGATGTCGGTCAGGCCGATGGTGCCGATGTCGGCCAGCGTGGCCGGGGTGACGCCGCCGTACACGTTGAGCGCGAAGTCCTCGTCGTGCTTGCCCTGGCGCACGCCGACCAGCAACTGGTTGAACACGCCGTCGAACTGCAGGTCCAGATCGAGCTGGCCGTAGCGGTCCTTGCTCTGGGTGGAGAACACGCCGTTGTTGCCGATCCAGCCACCGGCCGAGCCCCAGTTGGCCGGATTACGCGCGGCCGCCGGATCGTCGAAGCGGATGCCGCGGTCCAGGTCCCAGCGGAAGCCGCCGTTGTAGAACGGCTCGATGAAGTACTGCGCCAGGTGGTCGTTGTCGGACTTGCTCTGGCCGACCTGGCCGCGCAGGGTCCAGCGTTCGCCGCGGTAGGCGCCGCGCAGGTCCAGGCCCTTGGTGGTCACCTGCGATTGGCGCACGTTGTTGTCGTAGATCACCGTGCCGCCGCCCGCATTGGCGTTGGCGCTGGAATGGCCGCTGTTGACCACGCCGTTGCGCACGTCGCCCAGCGCGTCGACCGCGGCCACGGTGCCCGGGTTCCAGGTGAGGAAGCTGTACATCGACTGGTTGTAGTTGTCGAAGTCTTCCTTGATGTACAGGCCGCTGAGGTTGAACTCCAGCGCGTCGCTGGGCTTGAGCTGCAGATTCACCACTGCGCTGTCGCGCTTGCGGTCCTGCTGGAACCACGCGGCATTGATCGAGTTGGGCACGTCGGCATCGGCGGGTACGCCGGTGGCGTTGGCGAAGGTGCCGGCCTTGGCGTAGCCGAACACCTCCAGACCCTGGCGGTCCACGCGTTCCTCGTAGTGCTGCGCGGACACCGCGACGCCGAAGGTCTCCTGCGGATTCTTCCAGCTGTACAGCAGCGACGCGTTGGGCTTGCCCTCGCTGGCTTGCTGGCTGTAGCTGTAGCCGACCGAGCCGGCGATCTCGTTGGCCTTCAGGTCCAGCGGCTGGCGGCTGTGCATCAGCACGGTGCCACCGAGGCTGCCTTCGGTCAGCCGCGCCTCGGTGGATTTGACGATCTCCGCGCGGCCCAGGATCTGTGGCGACAGCAGCGTGTAGTCGAAGCCGCGGTTGGGCTGCTCACCGTACAGCCAGATCGCCTGCGCCACCGGGTGGCCGTCCAGGAACGACAGGTTGAGGCTGGGATCGGTGCCGTCGATGCTGACCCGCTCGCCCTGGCCGAAGCGACGGTCGATGGTGACGCCGGGGATCTGCGCGAACGCTTCGGCGACGTTGGTGCTGGGGAACTTGCCGATGTCCTCGGCGGTGATCGCCTCGGACACGGTGACGTTGTTGCGCTTGGTGTCCAGCGACTTCTCCAGGCTGGCGCGGATGCCGACCACCTGGACCGCGTCCAGATCGGTGGCGGCGGAATCGGCCTGCTGCGCCTGCGCGGCGAAGGCGAGAACGCTGGCGGCGATGGCGGCCGACAGGACGGACGGGCGGTGACGCATGATGTCTCTCCTCATCATTCATGGATGGGCACCGTCGGTGTGGCCGACGGTGCGGGACGGAGTTGCGTGCTGCCTGGCGGCGCGGACCGATGCCGATTCCCCTGGAACCGCGGACGCCGTGTTTGTGCCGAATTCGTTGCGAAGCGTGCAGAACCTTTACGATCCGGTGACAACGATGTCAACGCGATGCTGCGGCAGGGCGGCCCGGTGGCGGGGCAAAACCGACCCGTGGTGTCTGGGATTGCGCTACGGCCTGTCGGGTCGCGTACCGGCCTTCACGTCGATGACTTGGGCCGATTTCCCGGGATTTACCGCGATCCGTGTTGTCGCAGGGGGCGGTGGTTCAGACCTCTGCCAGGCATCGCCGCGATTGGTCTTGTGGCTTGTAGACAAATTCGCACCCGCCGGTGACAACGATGCGGTTTGCGGCGCTGCACCCAAGCTCGCCGAAGAGCAGGTGCAGGCACATGATCCATCGGCGTCGGCCATGACAGCCGCCTGGACATGGGCGCCAGCGCTGGCGGGAATTGGCCGCTCGCCGTGCGCAGGGCGGGCCCGAGGCCAGGGGGGATGGGTGACTCGCCGCCGCGAACTGCAGGAGGACGCGCCACTGCGCTCTTGCCGTGGTCGGGTCGCGCTGTCGATCAGGGCCTGCGCCGCGTGCTGTGGGGCAACGTGCACGACCCTCTGATTGGTACTATATTGGACATAATGAATCCGTGCGGACTGGAGAGCGCGCCATGACCAAGCCCAAGCCGCAGGCCGATCCGCGCCTGCATGCGCTGGCCGTGGACCCGGACGCGCCGACGCCGCTGTATCTGCAACTGGCCAGCAAGCTGGTGGAGGCGATCAAGGGCGGGCAGTGGAAGCCGGGCGAGGCGCTGCCGGCCGAACGGCAGCTGTGCGAATACCTGCAGGTGTCGCGGGTGACGCTGCGTCAGGCCGTGGATGCGCTGGTCGAACAAGGTCTGGTGTCGCGCCGGCAGGGCGCCGGCACCTTCGTCACCTCGCACATCCAGCATCAGCTCAGCGGCCTGGCCAGCTTCAGCGAAACCCTGCGCATGAAGGGCCTGGAGCCGGGCACGCGCTGGCTGGAGCGGCGCACGCGCCCGGCGCATGGCGAGGAGATCCTGCGCCTGGGCCTGTCCCCGGACACGGTGGTCGCGGCGCTGACCCGCCTGCGCAGCGCCGACGGCCGGGTGATGGCCTACGAAAAGGCGGTGCTGCCGCAGCACGTGGTGCCCGATCCGCACGCCATCGCCGATTCGCTCTACAGCTACCTGGACGAGCGCGGCACCCCGGTGGTGCGGGCGCTGCAGTACTTCCGCGCCATCAACCTGCCGGCGCGGTTGGCCGGCCATCTCGGCATGAAGGAAGGCGAGGCGATCCTGCACGTGGTGCGGGTCGGCTACACCCGCGACGGCAGCGCGATCGAACTGACCGACACCTATTGCCACAACGACTACTACGACTTCGTCGCCGAACTGCGACGCTGACCGCCGATCCCCGCGCCCTCCCGGAGCACGCCGCCCATGACCACCGCACGGCCCGCCAGTCCCTACGCCTCCATCGCCATCGTCGGCCTGTTGTTCTTCATCATGGGCTTCTTTACCTGGATCAACGGGCCGTTGATCCTGTTCGCCAAGGTCGCCTTCAATGTCAGCGACACGTTCGCGTTTCTCATCCCGAGCGCGTTCTACATTTCCTACTTCTGCCTGGCATTGCCTTCTTCGTTCATCCTGAAGCTGACCGGGATGAAAAAGGGCCTGGCGCTGAGCCTGCTAATCATGGCGATCGGCGCCGCGATCTTCGGACAGTTCACCAATGCCCGTTCCTACGTGGGCGCGGTAAGCGGCATCTTCATCATCGGCGGCGGCCTGGCCTTGCTGCAGACCGCGGTCAATCCGTACATCAGCATTCTCGGGCCGATCGACGGCGCGGCGCGCCGTATCGCGCTGATGGGCATCTGCAACAAGGTGGCGGGCGCGCTGGCCACCTATGGACTGGCGAAAGTGGTCCTGCACGGCATGGAGGATTTTTCGACGCAGATCGAACAGGTGCTGCCGGCGCAGAAGGAACTGCTGTTGCAGGAGTTCGCTGGCCGCATCCACGGCCCTTACATGGCGATCGCCGGTATCCTGGCCGTGCTTTCCGTCGCCATCCTGTTCTCGCCCTTGCCCGAGATCAGCCCCGAGACGGCGAACGCGTCGGCCTCCGACGAGCGCAGCCGCGACAGCATCTTCGCGTTTCCGCACGTGTGGCTGGGCGCGTTGTGCATCTTCGTGTACGTCGGCGCCGAGGTGATGGCCGGCGATGCGATCGGCATCTACGGCAACAGCCTCGGTCTCTCGCTCGACTACGCGAAATATTTCACCATCGGCACGCTGGCCTGCATGTTGGCCGGCTACCTGCTCGGCCTGGTGCTGATCCCGAAGTACATCTCCCAGGAAAAGTACCTGTCCATTTCGGCCTGCCTCGGCATCGTGTTTTCGCTGTGCGCGATGGTGACCGGCGGCTATGTCTCGGTGGCGTTCGTGGCGGCGCTCGGATTCGCCAACGCCATCATGTGGCCGGCCATCTTCCCGCTGGCCATCAAGGGGCTGGGCAAGTTCACCGAAAAGGGCGCAGCGCTGTTGATCATGGGCATCGTCGGCGGCGCCGCGGTGCCGCAGCTGTTCGCCCATCTGAAGGAGTCCTTCGATTTCCAGGTGGTCTTCGCCGGCCTGATGATCGCCTGCTACCTGTACATCCTGTTCTTCGCGCTGCGCGGTCACCGCGTCGGCCAGGGCGCGCGGTGAGCTGACGCGCTTTTCTCCAACTCGGCAAACCTATCCAATGCGCAGACCCACCATCAAAGACGTCGCCGAACGGGCGCGGGTGTCGCTGAAGACCGTGTCGCGGGTCATCAACAACGAACCCTCGGTGATGCAGGCCACGCGCTCGCGCGTGCTGCACGCCATCGCCGAACTCGACTACGAGCCGGATCCGTCGGCGCGCAACCTGCGCAGCGGCACCCCGTTCGTGATCGGGCTGGTGTACGACAACCCCAACCCGTACCACATCATCGGCGTGCAGAACGGCGTGCTCGCCGCCTGCCGCGAGACCGGCTTCGGCTTGCAGATCCACCCCTGCGATTCCACCGCGCCGATGCTCGCCGAGGAACTGGCCGAGTGGACCCAGCGCTCGCGCCTGGCCGGGCTGGTGCTGACCGCGCCGATGTCCGAGCGCGCCGACCTGGTCGCGGCGCTGGCCGCGCGCGGCATCAAGACCGTGCGCATCATCGCCGCCACCGAGGATCCGCAGGACGGCCCTTGCGTCTACGTCGACGACCGCGACGCCGCCTACGAGATCACCGAACACCTGATCCAGCTCGGCCACCAGCGCATCGGCTTCCTGTGGGGCGGCACCTCGCACCGCTCCAGCGGCGAGCGCTATGCCGGCTACGAGGCGGCGCTGAAGGACTACGGCATCACCCTGGACAAGCACCTGGTGATCCCCGGCGACTACACCTTCGACGACGGCTTCCGCGGCGCCCGCCGGCTGCTGGCCCTGCGCGAACCACCGACCGCGATCTTCGGCTCCAACGACGAGATCGCCGCCGGCGTGCTGGCCGCGGCCAAGTCGGCGGGCATGAACGTGCCCTACGACCTGTCCATCGCCGGCTTCGAGGACAGCCCGTTCTCGCGCCAGTCGTGGCCGCCGCTGACCACGGCCAAGCAGGCCACCGAGGACATCGCCCGCCACGCCGCGCGGCTGCTGATCAGCCAGCTGCGCAGCGATGCCTACGAAGACCATCCGGCGCCGGTGCACAACCAGGGCTTCGTGCCGCAACTGGTGGTGCGCGGCTCGACCGCGCCCATGCAGCCGCATTCCCGCCGTTCCTCCTCCCCAGACCCCACGTGATCCTGCCCATGGCGCTGCCCTCCGAAACCGAAACCCTGATGTTCCGCGAAGCCGCGGAAGCCGCCGCGGTCGTCGCCGCGCAGTTCGAACGCAACCACGCCACCGTGGCCGCACTGGCCGCGTCGCTGCGCGCCGACCCGCCGCCGTTCGTGGTGACCTGTGCGCGCGGCAGCTCCGACCACGCCGCCACCTACGCCAAGTACCTGTTCGAGACCCAGCTCGGCGTGGTCACCGCCTCGGCCTCGCCGTCGGTGGGCTCGGTCTACGAGGCGCCGCTGCAGTTGCGCGGGGCGCTGTACCTGGTGATCTCGCAGTCGGGCAAGAGCCCGGACCTGCTGCGCAATGCGCAGGCCGCCAAGGACGCCGGTGCGCGCGTGGTGGCCCTGGTCAACGTCGAGGATTCGCCGCTGGCGCAGCTGGCCGACACGGTGATCCCGCTCGGCGCGGGCCCGGAGAAGAGCGTGGCCGCGACCAAGAGCTACCTGGCGTCGCTGGCGGCGATCCTGCAGCTCGGCGCGCACTGGAAGAACGACCCGGCGCTGCTGGGCGCGCTGCAGACCCTGCCGCAGGCGCTGCACGCGGCCTGGCAGGCCGACTGGCGCTCGCTCACCGACGGCCTGGTCGAGGCCCACAACCTGTTCGTGCTCGACCGTGGCCTGGGCCTGGCGGCGGCGCAGGAAGCGGCGCTGAAGTTCAAGGAGACCTGCGGCCTGCATGCCGAGGCCTACAGCTCGGCGGAAGTGAAGCACGGGCCGATGGCCCTGGTCGGCCCGGGTTTCCCGGTGCTGGCGTTCGACCAGCCGGACGAAGCCGGCGAGGGCACCCGGCGCCTGGCCGAGGAGTTCCGCGGCCGCGGCGCACAGGTGTGGCTGGCCAGCGCCGGCGGCGACCTGCCGCTGGTCGCCGCGCCGCACCCGGCGTGCGCGCCGCTGCTGGCGATCCAGAGCTTCTACCGCGCGATCAACGCCCTGGCCCTGCGCCGCGGCTACAACCCGGACCTGCCGCCGCATCTGAACAAAGTGACGGAGACCGTCTGATGACCACGGTGGCGCTGCGCAACGCGCGCGTGCTCGGCGAGGACGGTTTCCTCGACGGCGTCAGCGTGCTGCTGGAGGGCGGGCGCATCCTCGCCCTGCTCGACGACGCCGACCCGCGCGTGGCGGCAGCGCCGGTGCAGCACGACCTGGGCGGCGGCAGTCTGCTGCCGGGCTTCATCGACCTGCAGGTCAACGGCGGCGGCGGGGTGCTGTTCAACAACCGCACCGACGTCGAGGCGCTGCGCCGCATCGGCCAGGGCCATCGCCGCTACGGCACCACCGGCTACCTGCCGACGCTGATCAGCGACGACGTGGAGGTGATGCGCGCTGCGATCGCCGCCACGCGCCAGGCCATCGCAGAAGGCGTGCCGGGCGTGCTCGGCATCCACCTGGAAGGGCCGTACCTGGCGCCGGCGCGCAAGGGCACCCACAACGCCGACAAGTTCCGCGTGCCCGACGCCGACGAACTGGCCATGGTCACTTCGCTGGACAACGGCGTCACCCTGATCACCCTGGCACCGGAACGCGTGCCGGCGGCCAGCATCCGCACCCTGGCCGCGGCCGGTGCGCGCGTGTTCGCCGGCCACACCGCCGCCAGCTACGAAGAGACCCGTGCCGGGCTGGACGCCGGTATCTGCGGCTTCACCCATCTGTACAACGCCATGACACCGCTGCAGGGACGCGATCCCGGCGTGGTCGGCGCCGCGCTCGAAGACCGCCACGCGTGGTGCGGGGTGATCGTCGACGGCGTGCACGTGCATCCGGCCAGCCTGCGCGTGGCGTTGGCGGCCAAGCCACGCGGTACCGTGTTCCTGGTCACCGATGCGATGCCGATGGTCGGCGCCGACAGCCCCGCGTTCGACCTGTACGGCGAAACCATCACCGCCATCGACGGCGTGGTGCGCAATGCCGCCGGCGCCCTGGCGGGTTCGGCGCTGGACATGGCCAGCGCGGTGCGCAACAGCTTGCAGTGGTTGGGCGTGCCGCTGGAAGAGGCCGCGCGCATGGCCTCGCTGTACCCGGCGCAATGCGTGGGCCTGGATCACCGCTACGGGCACATCGCGCCCGGCTACCAGGCCGACCTGGTGTTGCTGGACGAGGCGTTGCAGGTCCGGCATACCTGGATCGCGGGAGTGATGGAGTAGCCGGCGGCGCTCCGGCTGCGCGCGCGGTCGGCTGGTCGGGACCGCGCGCGTGCTGCCGTGCGTGTTGTACAGTGGGGGGCGCTGACAACGCAGGCGGTGATGCATGGAACCGAGCCGCTATCTCGACGAGCCGATGGACGCGGCCTGCCTCTTCACCGGGATATCGGTGTCAGGCGCCGGCGAGCATGTGATTCCGCGCTGGCTGGCGCAACGCCATCAAGCTGCGGGCCGGGTGTTGCTCGGCGATGCCGGCAGCTTCGCCAGGCTCTGCGATTTCAAGGCGCCTGCCGATCCGCAGGCCAACGCCCAGTTCGGACGGCTGGAACAGCGCCTGTCGGAGGACTGGTCCGCGGTCGCGGACGATGAAGCGCATCTGTGGTTGATGAAGCTGTCGGCGGGAATGATGTTGCTGCACCGGCGATTTGCCGAAAATTCCCGGCATCCGGCCGCACCTGCCGGGTTCAACCCGCATGTCGCCGGCGTGCTCCTGAAGGCGTTTTGTGCCGGTTTCGCGGCGTGGAAGAACGGCGCCTACGTCAGGAAAGGAAGCCTCGTGCGGTTGCCATGGGAGAGCGGTCGGCTCGTGATCGCGCATCTGTTCGGGGCCAGCGAGATGGGCCTGCCCGAGGAAAATGGGCGTGCCATGTACATGTTCGCCCCCTATGGCCTGATGGCGGTCGGGCAACCTGGGGTCGGCATGTTGGTCGCCACCTTCTTCGAGCCCTCGCGAGATTTCGAGAAGCACCTGGCGGCGGCCAGCGCCATCCCCGCCGATGTCTCCGATCTGGCGTGTCGCGCAGCGTTGTCCCGCGCGTTCGCCACCGCGGTGCTGGGTCCGCTGATCGCGCGCTTGAGCGGCACCGCCGTCGACGACGCTGAGGTACTCGCGCTTGCCGCCAAGGGCCTGCGGGTGGAGTTCGCCGACCCGGCCGCGATCGATTCGGGATTCCGCGAGCTGCGGGCGCACGAACCTTGATGGTGGCAGCAGAACACTAGCCCGCGTGGGTTGCCGACGGCCGCGCCGCGGCGATCGCCGCGATCCGCGCCTTGGCCAGTGCCTCGCCGATCTGCGGGCCGCTCAGCCCCTGCGCGGCCAGGTCGCGCGCGTTGACCGCCAGCGCCGCCGCATGCAGGCGCTGCAGCGTGCGGCCCTGCGGGTAATCGGCGTCCTCGCTGCCGAGGCGGCCGCGCTTGTCGGCCTCGCACACCGTGGCCAACTGCGCGATGCGCTCGGGCTTGCGGAAGCCATCGCAGCGCTGCAGCAGTTCGTGCACGGTGCGGTCGCGCAGTTCGGCCAGGCGATGCACGTTCAAATGCTCGCGGCAGGCGATCTCGGCCAGTTGCCGGTGCTCCTGCGGCAGCTTCAGACGTTCGCTCAGCGCGCGCAGCGGTGCCAGGCCGCGTTGTTCGTGCATCAGGTGGCGCGGCCACTCCTCCGGCGGTGTCAGCGCCTTGCCCAGGTCGTGGGTCAGCGCGGCGAAGCCGATCAGCGCGTCGCCCGGCGCCAGCCGCGCGGCCATGTCGCTGACCAGTTCCTGGTGGCGGCCGGTATCGATCTCGGGGTGGTACTCGGCGCGTTGCGGCACCCCGTACAGCGCGTCCAGCTCGGGCAGGACCCAGCGCAGCGCCTCGGCCTCGCGCAGGGTGCGCAGGAACGCCGAGGGCTGCGCCGAGGCCAGGCTGCGCCGCAGTTCCTGCCAGACACGTTCGGGCACCAGCGTTTCCAGTTCGCCGCCGGCGGCCATCGTGCGCATCAGGTCCATGGTCTCGGGCGCGACGACGAATCCCAGCGGCGCCAGCCGCGCCATGAACCGCGCCGCGCGCAGCACCCGCAGCGGATCCTCGGCGAAGGCCGGGCCGACATGGCGCAGCACGCGCTGCTCGAGATCGCGCGCGCCGCCATAGGGGTCGACCAGGCGCCCGTCGGCCTCGTCGCGGGCGATGGCGTTGATGGTGAAGTCGCGCCGCTGCAGGTCCTCTTCCAGCGTCACCGAGGGGTCGGCCTGCACCACGAAGCCGTGGTAGCCGCGCCCGGCCTTGCGCTCGGTGCGCGCCAGGGCGTACTCCTCGCCGCTGCGCGGATGCAGGAACACCGGGAAGTCGCGGCCAACCTGCTTGTAGCCCAGCTCCAGCATCTGCTGCGCGGTGGCGCCGACCACGACCCAGTCGCGATCGCCGGGCGGCTGCCCGAGCAGGGCGTCGCGGACGGCGCCGCCGACTAGGTAGATGTGCATGGGGCTGGGATTCGGGAGTGGGGATTCGGGATTGGTCAGAGCGACATCGCGCGAGCGGATGCCGCTGTGGCCTGTTCCAGGAATGCTAACCGCATACGGATGCGTGCGCTTTTACCAATCCCGACTCCCTAATCCCGACTCCCCGCCTCACACACAAACTTCTTCCGCGGCGCGTCCAGCTTGCCGAGCATGCGCTCGGTGACCGGCAGGGCGTCGCCGTTGAGGCGCCAGTCGTAGATCACGCTGAAGGCCAGGATGCGCGCCACGTACTCGCGGGTTTCCTTGTAGCTGACGGTCTCGATCCAGAAATCGGCATCGTGGCCCGGGCGCTGGCTCTGCCAGCGCGCGGCCGGGCCGGGGCCGGCGTTGTAGGCGGCGATGGTCAGGTAGGGCAGGCCGTAGGTGTTGAGCAACTGGCGCAGGTAGGCGGTGCCGATGGCGATGTTGGTGTCCGGGTCGTACAGGCTGGCGGCGCCGCCGTAGCCGGCCAGGCCGAGGGTGCGGGCGACGCTGGCGCCGGTGGCCGGTACCACCTGCATCAGGCCCATCGCGTTGGCCGGCGAGCGTGCGTTGGGGTTGAACACGCTCTCGGCGCGGATTTCGGCGGCGACCCAGGCCGGGTCGATCGCGTTCTTGCCGGCTTCGCGGCGGATGGTCTCGGCGTGATGCAGCGGGAAGCGCAGCGTGTACAGGCGCTGCTCCTCCGGGCGCTTGCCGAGCCCGAACACCGCGCGGTCGAACCAGCCATTGTTGCTGGCCACTTCCACCGCCAAGCGCCGCTGAGTGTCGTCGAAACGGCTCAGCGCATCGTTCCACTCGGCCACGGCCCAGCCGGCGCGGTCGATCTTGAACAGCTCCAGCGCGCGCACCAGCGCCGGATCGCGCGCCACCGCCGCCTGCGCCTGCGCGCTGTCGTTCGGTTCCCACGGGCACAGCGCGTAGGGCTGCTTGAGCCGGTCGGCGGCCAGGAAGCCGTGGAAGGTGGCGGAGCTGGCGGCCGCGCGATACAGCCGCTGCGCCTCGCTGGCGTTGCCGGTCTTTTCCGCCAGCCGCGCCTCGAAGTACTGCCAGCGCGAATCGCTGCGCTGCGCCGGCGGCATCTTGCGGATCGCGGCCAGTGCCGCCGGCCAGTCGCCGCGCGCCATCGCCTCGCGGGCGCGCCACTCGTGCAGTCGTTCGTCGTACGCGGACTCGGGCACCGCGTTGAGCCGGCGCGCCGAATCGGGGCCGTACGAGGCCACCGTCCACAGCGCGATCTGGTACAGCACCGTGCCGCGCTGCGCCTCGCTGAACTGCAGTGCCTGGGCGAACTGCGGCAGTTGCCGTTCGGCGGCATCAGGATCGGTCTTGGCCAGCTTCGCCAGCCCATCCACCGCCACCTTGCGGCTGCGCTCGGTCTTGGGCCAGGTCAGCGCGCGCATATGCACCGCGTCCAGGAACGCGGCGTAGTCGTTGGCCAACGCCAGGTCGGCGGCGGGCAGGCCACGTGCGGCGGCGCGCATCACCGCCGGCTGCTGTGCGTCCGCGGCCGCTTCCACCCGCGCCCAGCGCAGCGCATCGGTCATGCCGCCACGCGCCTGCAGTACCGCGAACACCGGATCGCAGGCGTCGGGCAGCGACTTGCCGGCGTTGCGCCACAGCGCCTGCGCTTCGTCCACCCACTGCGCGTCGGCGCGGCCGGTGGCCTGGCGCGCGTTGAGCTGGGCGCAGCGCAGGCCGAGATTCTCGGTGGGTTTCCAGTTCGCCAGCAGCGCCGGCCAGTCCTCGCGCCGCGCCAGCGCCGGCAGCCACAGCGCACGGAAGCTCTCGGCCACCGGCTGCCCGGCGTAGCGCTTGAGGAAGTCCTGCGCCTGCGCATCGGACACCTTGTCGATGTTGCGGCGCAGGTTGGCGTACTCCAGCCAGCCGTACAGCGGATGTTGCTTGAACGCGGCCGCGCGGACCGGATCGAACCGGCCCTGCTCGGCATCGTCGATCGCCGAGCGGATCGCCGGGCGCTGGGCATCCAGGGACTGGGCGAGGGCGGAAACAGGGCCGCACAACGCGGCGGCGAACAGCAGGAGAGACGTGCGCAGGATCATGCGCGGGACTATACCGAACGCGGATGAATCGCCGTTTCAACTGGCGATGGTGGACGCTGTCATCGCTTCCGCAGGCGTGGTTGCGACGATGGGGAGCCGTGTCGTCCAGGCGGGCCGGTGAGTGCGCTGGGTGTATCGAGGTCATCGTGGCAACCGGCGGAGCCATGGCACGTCGTGTCGGTGCCGTGCCCTGCAGCGTTTGCAGATCGGCATCGCGCGCCGGGCTGTCCGGTGCCCCGGTATGGGCGGGTGAGGCGCGGGTGCAGCTTCGTACGCCTGAAATCCGCGAGTCGCTTCGCGCCGTACCCTCACCCCAACCCCTCTCCCGGCGGGAGAGGGGCTTGGCGTTTCCCTTCTCCCATCGGGACCATGGCCCCCTTTTCGGGGGAAGGTGCCCCGCAGGGGCGGATGAGGGTACGGGCGAAGCCTCTGATCGCCAGATCGCGCGGGCGCTTCGCGCGCCGTACCCTCACCCCAACCCCTCTCCCGAGGGGAGAGGGGCTTAGGCCTGCGCCGTTTGACGATGCCTTGCGCATCCCGTGTCTACCAGATCGACCAGTCATCGCGATGGCCCGCGCTTTGCCTGCCGGACGCTTGCACGGCGTTTACGATTTGTTTACAAAGAATTCCACGCCGTCGCGGTGCAGGGGGTCGCAGCGGCCGACCCACATCCTTTCTGGAGAGAGAGACGGATGAATTTCCTGCACCGCCATCCTTTGGTCTTTGCGGTATCCCTGGCCCTGCTCGGCGGCGTCCCCGCCATCGCCGGTGCCCAGCAACAGACGCCCCCGGCCGCTCCCGGTACGGCCACCACCCTGGACAGCGTGCAGGTCACCGGCACTCGCATCCGCCGTGCCGAAGTGGAGGGCCAGGTGCCGGTGCAGACCCTGAGCCGCGCCGACATCGAACGCACCGGCCTGACCTCCATCGGCGATGTGCTGCAGGAACTCACCGCCTCCGGCTCGGCCTTGAACGCGAAGTTCAATTCCTCCGGCAATTTCGGCTTCCCGCCGGACGGCAGCGGCGTCGGTGCCGGTTCGGCGCAGGTGGATCTGCGCCATCTGGGCGCCAAGCGCGTGCTGGTGCTGGTCGACGGCATGCGCTGGGTCAACGAGTCCTCGGCCTCGGGCGTGGGCGCGGCCACCGACCTCAACACCATTCCGCTGGCCATCGTCGAGCGCGTCGAGGTGCTGGAAGACGGGGCGTCCTCGCTGTACGGCTCCGATGCCATCGCCGGCGTGGTCAACATCATCACCCGGCGCAACTTCGAGGGCGGCCAGGTCACCCTGAACTACGGCGAGTACGACAAGGGCGATGGTGCCAGCAAGGGCCTGGACCTGGCCTGGGGCCACAGCACCGAACGCACCAGCCTGTTCCTCGGCGCCAGCTACAGCAAGCAGGATCCGATCTACGCGCGCGACCGCGCACAGTCGCTGTATCCGATTCCCGGCACCGGCCTGAGCTTCGGCAGCTCGGCCACCCCGGACGGGCGTTTCATCTTCGTCGATCCCAACACCGGTGCCGAGCAGAACCTGACCCCGAACAGCGGTGCGCGCACGCCGCGTTACGACGGCACCGGCGGCTGCACCCGCAGCGACGACTACCACTGCTTCACCACCGCCGACCGCTACAACTTCGCCGCGTCCAACCTGCTGCTGACCCCGTCCGAACGCAAGGGCGTGTTCGGCCAGTTCCGCTTCTTCTTCAACGACGACGTGCAGTGGTACCTGAAGCTGCTCGGCAATCGCCGCGAATCGACCAACCAGGCCGCGCCGGAACCGATCTTCCTCGGCCCCGATGCCGGCACCGGCAATCCGCTGGCCGACAACATCGTCATCTCCGCCGCCAACCCGTACAACCCGTTCGGCTTCGCGCTGGATTCGGGCAGCAACCTGATCATGATCGGGCGCCGCCCGGTGGAAGGCGGCGCGCGCGTGTTCGAACAACGCGTGGATACCCAGTATGTCGGCACCGGCTTCATCGGCAGCTTCGAGGGCGCCGACCGCACCTGGTTCTGGGACGTCAACGGCGCCTACAGCAAGAACAAGGCCGAGCAGACCAACTACGGCAGCTACAACATCTACAACATCAACCTGGCGCTGGGCGATCCGGCGGCGTGCGCGGCGGTGGCCGGCTGCGTGCCGCTGAACATCTTCGGCGGTGCCGGCAGCATCACCCCGGACATGCTGCGCTGGATCCAGCCGGTGGTGCACGATCGCAGCCAGAACGAGCTGACCCAGTTCACCGCCAACCTCAGCAGCGACCTGTTCCGGCTGCCGGCCGGCGCGGTGTCCTTCGCCACCGGCGTGGAATACCGCAAGTACGAGGGCTTCTATCGCCCGGATCCGCTGACCGTGATCGGCCACTACAACGGCGTGCCGTCGCTGCCGACGCAGGGCAGCTACGACGTCAAGGAGGCCTACCTCGAACTGAGCGTGCCGATCTTCGCCGACTCGCCGCTGGGCGACAAACTCGACCTGAGCCTGGCCGGGCGCTACTCCGACTACTCCACCTTCGGCGGCAAGTTCACCCCGAAGTACGGCCTGCGCTGGCAGGTGGCGCCGGACTTCGTGCTGCGCGCCAGCTACGCCGAAGGTTTCCGCGCGCCCAGCATCGGCGAACTGTACGGCTCGGCCGCGCGCGCCGACCTGACCCTGTCCGACCCGTGCTCGATCGGCCTGGGCGGCACCGCGCCGCGCGGCAGCGCCAGCAACTGCGCCACGCTCGGCGTGCCGGCCGGCTACCAGCAGGCCAACTCGCAGATCTCGGTGACCACCGGCGGCAACCGCGCGCTGGAGCCGGAGAAGGCGCGTAGCTTCAGCGCCGGCTTCGTCTGGAGCCCGTGGTTCGCCAGCAACGTGCCGTGGTCGGACCGCTTCGACGTGGAGGTGACCTTCTACCGCCACGACATCGACGGCGCGATCCAGGCGATCAACGCGCAGACCCAGCTCGACCTGTGCGTGGACACGCTGTCGCCGACCTATTGCGACGGCATCACCCGCGCCTCCACCGGCGGCATCAACGGCTTCAACAACCGCCTGACCAACCTCGGCTCGATCAAGACCGACGGCTGGGACGTGGACCTGTTCTGGAACTCGCCGGAGACCGCGGCGGGCCGCTTCAAGATCGGCTGGCAGAACACCTTCGTCACCCGTTACGTCGCCACCGGCGCCGCCGGCCAGGTGCAGCCGCAGCGCCCGGGCGTGGAAGTGGTGGACAGCTCGATTCCCGAGTGGACCAGCAACCTGAGCCTGGACTGGTCGCGCGGCCGCTGGAATGCGTCGTGGACGCTGCGGCACATCTCCGAGCTGACCGAGCAGTGCGGCGATGCGGTCGCGTTCCCGGTGTGCAGCAACCCGGTGGCCGGCACCAACACGCTGGACGCGATCACCTACCACGACCTGCAGGTCGGCTACCGCTTCGACTGGCTCAAGGGCCTGACCCTCAGCGGCGGCGTCAACAACGTCTTCGACAAGGACCCGTCGATTTGCCTGTCGTGCTCGCTCAACGGCTACGACGCCTCCACCTATGGCATTCCCGGTGGGCGTTATCTGTACGTGCGGGCGGATCTGAAGTTCTAGCGGTGTGACGGACGTTGCGGCGCGTATCCCGCGCCGCGCGGTAATCCCTCATGCCGGCCCACGCAGCATGAACCCCGGTGGCGGAGACCAGGACATCCTGGCTCCGCTGTTGCATGCGCGGTCGTCGTTCGTCCTGTCGCGGAGATTGTCGGTCATCGTTGCCACGCAGGACCGATCCGTACAGCGCCTCCGCTGGCCGTGGCCGCGGTGACGAGGCGCATGCGCCGGGCCGATGGCACGGGCGGATAAGCTCGCTGCCTCCCCGCGACGTCTCGCGCTTTTCGCACGCCGATGTCGTCCGTCGCCTGGGCGGCTCACACCTCTTGCAGCGTCCGAAACGCGTACATGTCCTGAAGGGTGCAGAAGTGGAAGCGCGGCACGGTGATCGGTCCGGCCGCGGCGAGCCGCGCCAGCCAGTCGCGTACCGCCTTCCGATAGGCGGCATGTTCGACGTCATCGAGCGTGTCGCACAGATAGGCCAGCGAGATGTGGAACCGGTAGTCGACGTAGTCCGGGCGCTGCAGGCGAATAAGTGCCATCAGGCCGCGGCGTGCTGCGTCCAGCCGCAGCGCGGTCGCTGCGTCCGCGGGCCGCAACGGGATCAGCAGATTGTCATTGTGGCCGGTCTTCGCTGCCGCAGGATCGATCAGGAACCGGCACGCGCCCAGCGGCGCGACATCGCGCTGCTGCAGCCGTGCCAGGAAGGTCGCATGGATGTTGCTCAGCGGTACGTCGCGCGCCATGTCGCTGGGCCATGGCCCACCAGCGCGGTCGATTTCGTTGACCCCACCCAGCAATGTCACGTGATAGCTGCTCGGTGGCAGCAAGGCGAACTTGTCGGCGAAGCGGTGCTCGGAGAATTCGCGATAGACGTCCAGCACGCGGTCGAAGCTCTGGTAGCCATCGCCCTGCTGTTGCAGATGGCCCAGGAACGTATTGCCGAGGAACGGCAGCGGGCTTCGTGAGCGGAGGAACTTGCGTCCCACATCCGGCGGCTGTGGCGAGATGGTCTGCGCCGGCAGCGCCGACGCCACGACCGTCGCGCCGGCCGCGGCGAGCAGCTGGCGACGGCTGATGCTGGTATCGAAAAGCGACGACATGTGGTTTGCCTCAGAGTTTGACGTTGAGGCCGACCATCACGGTCGGCGCCATCTTCCAGGCCGATTGCACGTATTCCTGCTGGCGGCCGATGCGGTACTCGTAGCCCTGCCCGGTCAGGTTCAGCACGTCCAGGCTCAGCGCCACGGAGGGCGATACCTCCCAGCCCAGCTTCAGGTCGACGCGGTCCAACGCCTGCTGGTATCGGTTGCGATAGAACTCCAGCTGGTTGGTGTAGTTGGGGTAACGGTCGTCCCACAGCACACCGGTGTGGTTCCAGGCCAGCGAGGCGCTCAGCGGACCCCGCGCATAGTTGAGCGCCAGATTCCACAGCTGCTTGGGCTGCTGCGGCAGCACCGACAGCGTCGTACGGCTGCCGTCGCCCAGTACCACCGGGTAGTCCACGTCCAGCAACGTGACATTGGTGCTCACCGACAGGCCGTTCAGCGCGGGCAGCCAGGGCCCGAGTTCCTTGATCGCGCTCAGTTCGAGGCCGCGCAGCCGTACTGGCCGGTCCACGTTGCGGGGCTGCGTGACCAGCACCTGCTGGCCGTCGAGGGACTGCAGCTGGCCGTAGCGGAAGATTTCATCGTGGATGGTCTTGTGGAACAGCGCGATCGACAGCAGGCTGCCGCCATCGTCGAAGGTCCAGTCGTGGCCGAGATCCAGATTCAGTGCGCGACGCGGTTGCAGGTCAGGGTTGCCCTGGTTGAGCGTGGGCGGCGTGCTGCTGAGTGTCAGCACGCCGCCGTTCAGCGCCATCTGGTCCAGGCGCGGGCGCCCGATCGAGCGCGAGACGCCGAAGCGCAGGGTGCCGTTGGCGCTGGTCTGCCACTGGCCGGCGAGCGACGGCAACCAGTTGCGATAGCGGCGCAAGGCACCGACCGGGCTCCATGTCGATCCGCTCAGTTGCAGTCCGTCGCTGCCGAAACGGGTCTGTTCCAAGCGCACGCCGCCGGCCAGGCGCCAGCGCTCGCCACGCCATTGCGCCTGGGCGAAGCCGGCGCGCACCTGTTCGTCCACGGCGTAGCTGCCGCTGTTCTGCGCGGCGGTGTCCACCACGCCACGTGCCTGGCCGGCGACGGCATCCCAGCGTGCGTCGGCAAGGGCCGGATCGATGGTCGGCATCGGCGTATTGCAGCCCAGCCCGCAGGTCGAATCGCCCAGCACGTCCGCCAGGGTGTAGGGTAGCCCGCTCCAGGTGGTGCGCTGGAAGGACGTGCGCATGTGCGTACGCACCTGTCGCATGCCCCATGCCACGCCTAATCCACGACTGTCCTCGTCCATGTTGCGGCGCAATTCCAATTGCAGATCGCTGACCCGCTCGGCGTAGCGGGTGCGTTCCTGCTGGTGATAGAGGTTGGCGTAGCGCGTCGGGTCGTCGGCCAGCGCCGGATTCAGTGCGGTGAACGCGAGCAGGCTGTCGCTCCAATCGAACGCGTAGCCCAAGCGGTTTTGTTGGAAACGGTCCCAGGTCTGCGGGTTGTCCACCGTGGCGCGCGAGGTGCTGGCGCGCAGTGCGCCGCGCCACTGCGCCGGCAGTTCGGCCAGCAGTTCGCCGTTGAGCCCGGTCAGTCCGCGCTTCCAGCGCAATTGGCCCAGTTCGACAAGCTGATTGAGATTGTCCAGTGTTCCGCTGTCGGTGCCGGTGCGAACCAGGCGCGCGCTGTTCTGCACCTGCGCGACCTCGGCGTCGCGGTCGGAGGTCTCGCGCTGACGGAAGCGATAGCCGGCGAGATGGCCGCTGAGCGGGCCATCCGGTTGCCAATCCAGGCGCATGGTCAGTCCGCGGCGCTCGCGGGTGTTGTCGTAGTTGTACCAACGCCGCTCGCTGGGCACTGCGGTGCCGACGCCGCCATAGGCCATGGCGGAGCGCGTACCGTCGGCGTTGTACCAGTTCAGGCCGCTTCCGTTTTCCTCCTGTGGTACCGAGATCACGCGGCGCCAGACGCTGGCCGCGCCCAGGAACGCGAATTCGTCGTTGCGACCGAAGCGCTTGCTCCACTTCAGTTCGCTTTCGCCGGCCGGCGTGCGCCCGCCGTAGCGCTGTCCCATGAGGTTGACGCCCCCCTTGGCCGCGGCGGTGAGCAATCCATCGGGCCGCTCGAAGCCGCTTTCGGTGACCAGATCGGTGACGCCGCCGATCGCGCCGCCGTCGTTTTCCGGCAATAGCGATTTCACCACGTCGATGCGATCGACGAAATTGGCCGGCAGCACGTCCATCAGCGCCTGGCGGCTGCCGATATCGTTGCTGGCGAACGCGAAGCCGTCGATCAACATGCTGTTGTAGTTGCCGTTGAGACCGCGCACCGTCACATAGCGCGGTTCGCCCTGGTACTCCACCGTGCTCACGCCGGCGACCCGGCGCAGCGCGTCGCCGACGTTGAAGTCCGGCAACTGCCCGATGCTGTCGGCGGCGATCGAATCCACGATGGTGGAAGCCCCCTGCTTGGTAGCGATGGCGCGCGTGTTCTGCGATTGGAACGAGGTGCGGACCTGCACTGCATCCATGGTCTTCGCATCCTCGTCGGCCTGCAGCGCATCGGCGTACGCTGGCGATGCCAACGGCAGGACGCCGGCCAGCGCCAGGCGAAGTGCCAGCGACAGAACCGACGGAGAGGAGGCGTCGGGCGAGCGGAAGACGCAAAGGGGATGAGGCGGCGGCAGACGCATGGCACGATCCAGTCTTGGGCGGCCCCAGAGTGGTGGCCGAAGATGTATTAAATTAAGTTGGTTAATTAAAAGAAATATGACAAAGCCCCCGCTGTCGCTTCGCGTGTCTGGCTTCTTCGCCAACGCCGCTGTCCGTCCGCAGTACCGCCGCCGCAGCGACGGCAACGTCGCCGGGACCAGCGAGCGCATGCTGCTGGACTTGGTCCGCCGCGCGGGGCAGCTTGAGCGTGCCGATCTGCCCCGCGCCAGCGGACTCAGCGTGCCGGGGACTAAGGGCATCCTTGATCCGTTGGTCGCGCACGGCCTGCTGCAACTGGGTCCATCGCTGCGTCGCGGTCGTGGCCAGCCGAGTCGCCTGGTGCGTTTGGTGCCGGATTACGCGTACAGCGTCGGCGTGTCGTTGACGGTCGATGGCATCGCGGTGCTGTTGATCGACTTCGCCGGGCAGATCCGTGGGATGCGTCAGTTCACTGCATTCCCGCTCACGTTGGCTGACGTGCGCATGCAGTTGCCGGCGATGGTGGAGGAACTGCTACAGGCCGCTGCTGTGGACCGACAGCGCCTGTTCGGCGTTGGTCTGAGCATGACCGGACCGCGCATCGGCGAGGGCGCGCGCGTCAACCCACCGCTGTCGCTGGCATCGGATTGGGTAGAGGTCGAACTGGACCGGCTCGTCGCCGATTGCCTGCAGTTGCCGGTCTGGATGGACAACGACGCCCATTGCGCGGCTCTGGCGGAGGCGGTGTATGGGATCGGCCGTCGAACGCCGGACCTGGTCTATCTGTACATCGGCGACGGATTCGCCGCGGGCGTGATCGCCGACGGCGGCGTGTGCCGCGGCGCGCACGGCAATGCTGGCGAACTGGGTCGTATTTCGGCCACCACCGGCATGGCACGGCCGACGCTGGAGAGCCTGCGCGAGGCGCTGGTCGCCGACGGTCACGCGCTGCCGGACCTGCATGCGATGCTGCAGCAGTACGACCCGGCGTGGCCGCAGATCGACGCTTGGCTGGATGCCGTGCAATCGACGGTGACGCTGGCGGTGGCGGCAACCATTGCGCTGATCGATCCGCCGGTGATCGTGTTCGGTGCGCGCCTGCCTGCCGATCTTGCGCGAAGGCTGATCGCCCGCATTGCGTTCGAGTCGGCTCCGCGGCGTGGCATCGCATCGCCGTATCCCACACTGCTGGTCGGCGAAGTCCAAGCGCATGCCACGGTACTGGGCGCGGCGATGCTGCCGTTCAAGGAGACGCTGTTCTAGGGTGTGTCATCCATCCCCGCGCAACCGCGGCCCTTCGGGTTGGGCCTGGCAGGCATGCTGCCGCTGCTGACGGTTTCGCGTCGCGGAGCGGACTGTGGCGCGTTGGCGCCTCAGCGCAACAAGTGCTGCGGCACTTCGATCTCGGTGGCCACGGCGAGGTGGTCGGAGAAGGCGGCGGGCACCGCGCGCTGTTCGTTGCAGCGCAGGCCGTCGCTGACCAGGATGTGGTCGATGGCGCGCTGCGGGCGCCAGCTGGGGAAGGTCGGCACCACGCAGCCCGGCGGTTGCAGCCGGGTGCGCTGGTACAGGAACTGCATTTCCGGGCGGTCGGCGACGCAGTTGAAGTCGCCCATCAACACCACGTTGGGATGATCGGACAGCAACTCGGCGATGAAGGCCAGCTGCGCCGCGCGCGAGTTGGCGCCCAGCGACAGATGCGCCACCGCCACCGCCAGGCCTTCGGCGCCGTTGCCGAACTTGGCCAGCAACACGCCGCGCCCGCCGAGCCGGCCGGGCAGGGCGTGGTCCTGCACTTCCACCGGCTCCAGCCGGCTGAGCAGGCCGTTGGCGCTGGAGGCCACGCCGCCCACGCGGCGGTTCGGCTGGTGGCTCCAGTAGTTGAAGCCGGCGCGCTCGGCCAGGTAGTGGGTCTGGTTGGTGAAGCCCGAGCGCAGGCTGCCGGGGTCTGCTTCCTGCAGGCCGACGATGTCGTGGTCGCTGGCCAACTGCGCGATCGCGTCCAGGCTGCTGCGCTTGCGCCCGGCCGGCAGCGCGTGCGACCAGCTGCGGGTCACGTAGTCGCTGTAGCGGCGCGTGCTGGAACCGGCCTGGATGTTGGCGGTCAGCACGCGCAGGGTGCGGGTGGCGGGAGCGGTCACGGCGGTGCGGCCCGGGGCGGACGGCTTACTTGGCCATCGCCGCGCGCTCGCGCGCGATCAGGTGATCGGCCACGCGCAGCATGTCGTCGTAGCTCTTGCCCTTGACCAGGTACTTGCCGTTGATGATCAGCGACGGCGTGCCGGTGATGCCGCTGCGGGTGGCGAACTGCTTGGCGCGGTTGGTCTTGGTGGCCACCGCGAAGCTGCCCATGGTGTCGGCGAACTGCTTCGGGTCCACACCGTACTTGGCGTAGAAGTTGGCGATGTCCTGCACCGAGTCGCGGCCGCGCTCGCCCTTCAGGGTCTCGTCGACGTGGATCGCCTTGTACAGCGCCTCGTGGGTCTTCTCCTGCACGCCCAGCGCCTCGGCGGCGTAGAACGCGCGGGCGTAGTCGTCCCAGGTACCGCCGAACATCGCCGGCACATAGACGAAGCGCACGTCCGACGGCAGGCCGGCCTTCCACGGGCCGATCAGCGGCTGGAAGCGCGCGCAGGCCGGGCAGACGTAGCCGAAAATCTCGGCCACCTCGATCTTGCCGTTGGTCGGCTGGAACGGCTGGCCGCCCGCGATGTCGACGTAGTCGGTGCCGGCGACCGGCTCGGGGCCGTTCGGGGTCTTGGCGGCGACCGGCTTGGCGGCGGCGTTGTCGGCTTCCGTGGCGGCAGGCTGTGCAGCGGCATCGGCGGTGGTGGCCGCGGGCGCGGCCGGCGTCTCGGCAGGCGCAGCGGCGGCATCGTTGCCGGCGGCGGGCGCGGCAGCCGGGGCGGCAGCGGTGCCGGAGGCAGGGGCGACGGTGTCGGCAGTGCCGTCCTGGGCCTTGCATGCCACCAGGATCGGCAGCAGGGCCATCAGGGTCAGGGCGAAGCGGGTCTTCATCGGCGACATCTCCAGCAGGATGGGGACAAATGCCGGACGCGCCGCAAGCGCGGTCCGGCCACCCCGTCATGATGCCATGGCGCGGATGAAGCGCCGTACGCCGATTACTTGCCTGCGCGCTCGCGGGCGATCAACGCGTCGGCGATGCGCAGCATGTCCTCGAAGTTCTTGCCCTTGACCAGGTACTTGCCGTTGACGATCAGTGCCGGGGTGCCGGAGATGTCGGCGCGCACGGCGAAATCGCGCGCGGCCTTCACCTGCGCGGCGACCTGCGGACTCTGGTAGGCGGCGATGAAGGCCTGCGGCGTGACCCCGAAGCCGGCGTAGAACGTGGCCAGTTCCTCCGGCGCCACGTTCTGCACCGGCACGCTGCGCTTGTCGTGGATGGCCTCGAACATGGCGCGGTGGCTGCGGCTCTGCACGCCCAACTGCTGCGCGGCGTAGAAGGCGCTGGCGAAGTTGTCCCAGTAGCCGCCGAATGCCGCCGGCACCAGGGTCAGGCGCACGTCCTTGGCCTGCTTGCCCGCCCATTCTTCCAGCAGCGGCTCGAAGTGCGCGCAATGCGGGCAGGTATAGCCGAACACTTCCACCACCTCGATCTTGCCGGCCAGCGGCGCGAACGGCTTGGGATTGGCGATCAGCGTGTAGTCCTCCCCTTCCACCGCGGTGGCGGACTTGGGTTGCGCGCAGGCGCTCAACGGCAGCAGGGCGAGCAGGCACAACAGCAGGCGGGGCAGACGGTTCATGCGATCTCCAATGGCAAAAACGAACGCCGGTCGTCGGGACCGGCGCGAGGGGGAACGGGCCGGCGCCGCCGCGGCGGCGCTCGGTCAGGATTGTTGCGGTGGCGCCGGCTGCTGTGGCGTCGCCGCGGCCGGGGCCGCCTGCGCGGCGGCCGCGTCGTCGGCACGGTCGTGCAGGCCCTGCAGGTAGCTGCCCAGCGCCTTGATCTCCTGGTCGGTCAGCGGCTTGGCCACCTGCGCCATGATCTTGAACATCGTCGGATCGCGCTCCTGGGTGGTGCCGGCCTGGTATTCCTGCAGGCGCCGCGCCACGTAATCGGCGTGCTGGCCGCCCAGATGCGGATAGGCCGGACCCGGGTTGCCGGCGCCGGCCGGGCCGTGGCAGGCCATGCACGCGGGAATGCCGCGGGTCGCGTCGCCGCCGCGATACAGCTGCTGGCCGACCTCGTAGAACTTCATGCCCGCGTAGGGACCGTCGGCGATCACCGCGTCGTCGGCGATGCCGGCGCCGGCCTTCTGCGTGGCGAAATAGGCGCCGATGTCGCGCATGTCCTGCGCGCTCAGTGGCTGCACGAATGGCACCATCGCCGCGACCGCGCCGCTGGTGCGCTCGCCGTGGGCGATCAGCGCCATCTGCCGCGCGCTGTAGCGCTCCACCTGGCCGGCGATGCGCGGATACATGGCGATCGCGGGGTTGCCGTCCGCGCCGTGGCAGGCGGCGCAGGCCGCGGCCTTGGCCTGGCCGGCCTTGGGGTCGCCCCAGGCGGCCTTGCCGATGTCGCCCTCCAGCGGCGTGGTGCGCACCGGCGCGTGGTCGGGAATAGGAACCACCGAGGTCTGCGCGAACGCGACCGCGGCGGCGACGGAAACCGCTAGACCGGCAAAGGCAAGAACGCGAGCGTGGCGCATTGCTGAAGCTCCGTATGACCCGACCCCGCGGCTGCCGGACGGCGACCGCACTCGCGCGATTATCGGCATGCCGCGGCCCGGCGGTCAACGAAGCCCGCCCGGGGCCCTGGACGTGCGATCCTAGGGGGATGTCGCTGATCCTAGAACGTGCCCACTATCTGTTGTCCGCCCACAATGCCCGCCAGTTGCCGGACGACGGCGGCTGGGAAGTGGCGTTCGCCGGCCGCTCCAACGCAGGCAAGTCCAGCGCGCTGAACGCGCTGACCCGGCAGAACGCGCTGGCCCGCGTGTCCAAGACGCCCGGCCGCACCCAGCAGCTGGTGTTCTTCCAGGTCCAGCCCGAGCGCTACCTGGTGGACCTGCCCGGTTACGGCTACGCCAAGGTGCCGCAGGAACTGCAGGCGCACTGGCAGAAGTTCATCGACACTTATTTCCGTACCCGCGAAGCCCTGCGCGGGCTGGTGGTGGTGATGGACATCCGTCATCCGCTGAAGGACTACGACCGGCAGATGCTGGGCTACGCCGCCCAGCGCGGGCTGCCCGCGCACGCGCTGCTGACCAAGGCCGACAAGCTCGGCCGTGGTCAGCAGGCGCAGGTGCTGCAGCAGGTGCGCAAGGAGCTGACCAGCGCGTTCGGCGATACGGTCAGTGTGCAGACCTTTTCCGGCGAGACCCGCCAGGGCGTGGACGAAGCACGCGGCATCGTCGGCCGCTGGCTGGGGCTGGAGACGGAGCCGACTGCCGCGGAGTGAGCGCGGCGGTGCTGGCAGCCAAACTCCGCGAGACGCTTCGCGCCGTACCCTCACCCCAACTCCTCTCCCGGTGGGAGAGGGGCTAACAGCTGTTCCTTCTCCCATCGGGACCATGGCCCCCTTTTCGGGGGAAGGTGCCCCGAAGGGGCGGATGAGGGTACGGGCGGAGCCTAGTGCACTCAAACTCCGCGAGACGCTTCGCGCCTGACCCTCACCCCAACCCCTCTCCCGGCGGGAGAGGGGCTAGTGGCCGTTCTTCGCTCCAAAGTTAGAAAACCGGCCTCAAGGCGCGGCCGGCAACGGCGAGAATTCGGTCGGCACCCAGGCGAACGCCTCACCCTCGCGCCGCACGTGGCCCAGTCCCGGGAACGGCAGGTGCGCGCCGGCCACCCACCAGCCGTGGTCCGCAGCCTGCGCCAGCATGTGCTTGCGCGCGGCGATCGCCGCATCGCGGTCGCTGTCGGACTCGAACGACGCCTGCGGCTGCGCGAACTGCACCGCGTGGTAGTGCACCAGATCGCCCCACACCAGCAGTTGCTGCCCCGCACCACCGTCGAAGCGGTACGACACGTGCCCGGGCGTGTGGCCGTGGGTATCCAGCGCCACCGCGCCGCCGGGCAGCGCGTCGCCGGGGCGGAAACGGCGCAGCCGCTGCGCAGCCTGGTATGGCGCCACCGCCGCACGCGCCAGCGGGAAGGCGAAGCGCAGTGCCTGCGGCGCCCCGGCCTCGCTGACCGGGTCCAGCCAGTACGCCGCGTCGGCGGCGCTCAGCCACACCGTCGCCTTGGGATAGGCGGGCTGGCCCTGCGCGTCCAGCAGGCCGCACAGGTGATCGGGATGGGCGTGGGTGAGCAGCACGTCGTCGACCTGCTCGGGCGCGTAGCCGGCCGCGCGCAGGTTGGCCAGCACCTGGCCGAGGCCGGGGCCGAAACAGGTCGCGGTGCCGGTATCGACCAGGGTCAGGTGCGTGCCGTCCTGGATCAGATAGGCGTTGACCGCGGTCTGCAGGCCCTTGTCGTTCTCCGGCACATAGCGGTGGTCGAGCAGGCGTGCGATTGCCTCCGGCGGAATGTTCGCCAGCTCCGCGCGCGACAGCGCCACGGTGCCGTCGAACAGGGCGGTGACGCGCAAGCGGCCGATCGCCTGGCGATAGACGCCGGGCACCTGCGTCTGGGCGCTGGCCGGCGCGGCGGCGTGGGCGGAGGACGGCAGCGCCAGCGCCGCGCTGGCGCTCAGGGCCAGCGCGCACAGCGCGCGCAACGGGAACACGGACATGGGGATTTCCTGGCAGAGCGGCGTGCGCCGCGGTAACGGCATGCTGCGCCGGCGCCGCTGCGCGATTCGCTCATTCCGCTGCGCGCGGCGCTCAATGCCCGGCGTGTATCAGTTGCCGATGCTGGCAGGATCCAGGCCATAGCGCTGCTGGAAGCGTTGGCTGAAACTGCGCACCGAGCGGTAACCGGCGTGCGCGGCGACCGTCTTCAACGGCCAGCGCGTGGTGTACAGCAGTTGCATCGCGTGCGCCAGGCGCGCATCGGTGAGCAGCTCGCGCAACGAGGTGCGTTCGCCGGCCAGGTGCCGGCGCAGGGTCGCGCCGCTGAGGCCCAGACGCTCCTCGATGTCGCGCGAACGCCAGTCGCGTTGCGGCTGCGCGGCGATCAGGTCGCGCACCTGCGCGGCCACGCTCGGCGCCGGCGGCAGCAGCAGGCCGCCGTGGCCGCGCCGGCACAGCGCCAGCACCAGGGTCGCCAGCGCCAGCCGCGCCTCGGTGTAGCGGCCGTCCTGCAGCGCCTGCCGCCATTGCAGCAGGGTGCTGCCGAACTCCTCGGCGCGCAGGCGTGCGAGCTCCGCGCCGGCGACGGGCAGCGGTTCGTTCCACAGCACGCGCGCCGCGCTCAGCGCTTCCTCGCACAGCGGCACCAGCACGCTCAGGTACAGGCCGCTGTGCGGATCCGGGATGTTGACCACATCGATGCGGCAGCGCCGCGTCACCAGGAACAGGTCGCCCGGCACGAAGTCCAGGGTCTGTGTCGCGGTGCGCACCTGCTTGCGTCCCTGCAGCAGGATCGCCAGGTGCGGCTGCGGGATCTCCACGGAGCGCGCGCCGTGCTCGCGGCGCGCGGTGATGCAGGCGTAGCCCTCGGCCTGCGTGCAGTCGGCCAGGCTGGCCAGGCGCGCCAGCAGCAAGGCGTCGGGGGAAGTGGTGTCGGCCATGGCCGTGATGCTAGCGCAGCGCGGTGCGCGTGCGCTTAGAGTAAGCGCCGGGCCGCTCCGTCGCAGCCGGCAGGACCAGCACGACGATGCTGGTGCCGGCCCGCAAACTGCCGGTCTCGGCGCGACGCAGGCCGCTTCCCCGCGGGTTGGCCGTCCGCGCCGCGGACAGCGACGCATATCGCCTCAAAGTGCATTACACACTTTAGCCAGCGGCGATCGAGAGAACCGGAGCGCCCGACGCCATGCCGGATGAGACTTTGGACTGGCTAACAAAAGGTCGCGAGCAGTCGCCATGCCGGCGCAAGTGGTACACGAGGATTCCGAGTACTGCACGCGCCCGGCTGGCGGCTGCGCAGTCGTTGTGTCAGCCACTCTTACCCGGGAGGTTGCATGACCTCGATGGTGATCCCGTCGGGTCCGCTGACATAGGCAACGACGGTTCCCACGCGTGGCCCGGCCTCGATAGGCCGCGGCGATCCTTTCAAGTGCCATCCCTGCGCCTGGATCCTGGCGACAGCCATGTCGATATCCGTCACGGTGACGGCGAGATGGGCCGCGCCGATCGCGCCAGCGCTTGCGGGTGTCTTGCCCAACGTGCGGGCTGTCGAGTATTCCAGCAGCTCGATGGGAAAGCCGGCAGGGGATACCACCAGCGCCATGCGGCAACGAGGATCGTCGACGCCCGTTACCTCGCGCAGGAAATCGCCGCCCATTTCGCCTGTGCGGACAAGTTCGAAGCCCATGGCCTCAGTCCAGAACGCGATCGCCTCCTCCAGCGATGAAACGGAAAATCCCACGTGGTCGACGACGAAGGTGCCAGTGTTGATTTTCAGTACTCCAGGTCAGGTTGCGTTCTGAACGACGGGCGTGCGCTTGCCTTGCATTTCGGGGAAAACGCTGCCGGCCATGCCGGCCATGCCGGTGATGCTATCAGTACGGGGCGCGCCCGCTCAGACATGCACGCCGAACACATGCCCGATCGCACCGCTGGCGAGCATCGCCGCCGCGCCCCAGAACACCACCCGCACCGCGCCGCGCAGGCCTGAGGCGCCGCCGGCACGCGCGGCCAGCGCGCCGGTCAGCGACAGACCGATCAGGGTCGCCGCGCCGGTCACCCACAATTGCCGGCCGTCCGGCGCCAGCCAGGCGGCCACGATCGGCAGCGCCGCGCCGGTGCAGAAAGCGGCCGCCGATGCGGCCGCCGCCTGCAGCGGGCGCGCACGCAGGCTCTCGGTGATGCCGAGTTCGTCGCGCGCGTGCGCGCCCAGCGCATCGTGCGCGGTCAACTGCTCGGCGACCTGGCGGGCGAGGCCGGGTTCTAGTCCGCGCTGACGATAGATCGCGGTGAGTTCGTCCAGTTCGCTCTGCGGATCCTCGTGCAGCTCGCGGCGTTCCAGCGCCAGGTCGGCGCGCTCGGTGTCGGCCTGCGATTGCACCGACACGTATTCGCCGGCGGCCATCGACATCGCGCCGGCGACCAGGCCGGCGATGCCGGTGGTCAGCACCGTGGCCGCCGACGCGCCGCTGCTGGCGACGCCGACCACCAGGCCGGCCACGGACAGGATGCCGTCGTTGGCGCCGAGCACGGCCGCGCGCAGCCAGCCGGCGCGGTCGGTGCGATGGCGTTCGGAGTGGGTCGGGCGCATGGCGCTGCCTGCGGCGGAGCGGGAAGGAGACCGCAGCCTAGCCGAGCCGGCGCCGCGATCGCTTGCTGCGTCTCACTCTCGACGCCGTCAGCGGCGCGGCCATGGAATGCTGCAGTGCCGCCGGTAGCGACGCGGGCCCCGCCCCCGGCACGCTATAGTGCGGGCCTTGCGATGGCAGGGGATGGTCCCCACATCGCCTCACCCGCCGTGCGAGTCCTGCCCTTGTCGAGCCCCAGCCACGTTGCCGAGACGCCGATCACCGACCGCGCCGAACTGGTCGAGGTGCTTGCCTCCGGAGAAAAACCCGAAGCGCAGTGGCGCATCGGCACCGAGCACGAGAAGTTCGGCTTCCGGCTGGACGACCTGCGGCCGCCGACCTTCGACGGCGAGCGCGGCATCGAGGCGCTGCTGCTGGGCCTGACCCGCTTCGGCTGGGAGCCGGTGCGCGAAGCCGGGCACACCATCGCCCTGCTGCGCGATGGCGCCTCGGTGACGCTGGAGCCGGCCGGTCAGCTGGAACTGTCCGGCGCGCCGCTGCCGACCATCCACGACACCTGCGTCGAAGTGGGCAGCCACCTCAACGAGGTCAAACAGGTCGCCGACGAACTGGGCCTGGGTTTCCTGGGCATGGGCTTCCAGCCGAAGTGGCGCCGCGACGAGATGCCGTGGATGCCCAAGGGCCGCTACCAGATCATGAAGCACTACATGCCAAAGGTCGGTTCGCTCGGCCTGGACATGATGACGCGCACCTGCACGGTGCAGGTCAACCTGGATTACGCCAGCGAAGCGGACATGATCCGGAAGTTCCGCGTGTCGCTGGCGCTGCAGCCGATCGCCACCGCGCTGTTCGCCGACTCGCCGTTCGCCGAGGGCAAGCCCAACGGCTACCTCAGCTACCGCTCGCATATCTGGACCGACACCGACGCCGACCGCACCGGCATGCTCGACTTCGTGTTCGAGGACGGCTTCGGCTACGAGCGCTACGTCGATTACCTGCTCGACGTGCCGATGTACTTCTCCTACCGCGACGGCACCTACATCGACGCCAGCGGGCAGAGCTTCCGCGACTTCCTGCAGGGCAAGTTGCCGGCCTTGCCCGGTGCGTTGCCGACGCTGCGCGACTGGTCCGACCACATGACCACCGCGTTCCCGGAAGTGCGCCTGAAGAAGTACCTGGAAATGCGCGGTGCCGATGCCGGTCCGTGGGGCCGGTTGTGCGCGCTGTCGGCGTTCTGGGTCGGCCTGCTGTATGACGACGCGGCGCTGGACGCTGCCTGGGACCTGGTCAAGGATTTCAGTCTGGTCGAACGCCACGCGCTGCGCGACGGCGTGCCGAAGCAGGCGCTGAAGCTGCCGTTCCGCAACGGCACCGTGCAGGATCTGGCTGCCGAGGCGGTGAAGATCGCCCTGTCCGGCCTGCGCCGGCGCGCGCGCCTGAACCGCGACGGCCAGGACGAATCGCGCTTCCTCGAACCGCTGGTGGAAATCCTGCATGGCGGCGAGACCGCGGCCGAGCGCAAGCTGGCGCTGTACCACGGCGCCTGGCAGGGTGACATCGACCACGTGTTCCGCGAGTTCGCGTACTGAGCGAAGCGCCGCGCGCCCGCAGGCCAGCAGGACGATGACCGCGATCGAGGACATGGCGGGCCTGTTCCAGGATGAGCCGCCCACATGGGGCGGCCGTGGCGATCCGTATCTTTGGGAGGAGATGGCGTCGACCCTGGCCGGCGTGCCGCTGCCGGCGACATCCGTGCAGTGCGAGGCGCTGCTCACCGACACCTTCGCGCGCCTGGTCGGCACGGCGCTGGACGACGCCTCTGTCGAGTCCGTCTTCGTGCCGCGCCTCAGCCATGGCGGCATGTCCTCGGGATACGTCAGCCTGGTGTTCTGGCGGGCGACCGCGCTGCCGCTGTTGCTGGCGCGTCATGCCGAGGCTGTGGCGCAGCGACATGCGGTTGCCATAGCGCCGCAAACGCCGCCATGGTGGCGACGGTTATGGCCTTCGCGCTAGACCTTGCTGCCGCCCATCCGCGCCCTGGTCACGTCCCAGGCCGGGCAGCCACGCGTCGATGGAGCGCTGCTGTACGCCGTCACTGACCTGGCCGAACGCCATGCGACCTTCGAGGTCGCGCGCTGCCTGCCGGGCCATGTGCTGATCGGCGACGACAGCGGCGGCCAGGGCGTGCTGGTTGCGTTGGCCGGACCTGCGTATCCCGTCTTTCTCTGCGATCTGGGCGCCCTGGCGAGGCAGAGCGCGCGCCGCTTGCGGCGTCGTTGCAGGACTGGGTGGCGGCGGGAAGCCCGCTTTTGTCGTAGTCGGCCGGCCGGTTGCGCAATGTAAGCTGGTATCGCGCGCACTATGCGTGGTGGGGGAATGCCGTCGCTATTGCGATCCGAGCGAGAGGCGCTTGTGGTGCCGGGGAGGTCGTCATTGGGGGGATGCATGAAACTGAAGATCGTTGGTGTGGTGTTGCTCGTTGCCTTTGCCGTTTCCGCCTGCGGTCTGCAGAAGCAGGCCGATGCCAAGTTCGGCGACCAGCATTTCAAGACGGTGGTGTCGTTGGTTGAACTGTACAAGCTGCGTACCGGGTCTTATCCCGCGTCGTTGGCCGACCTCACCTTCACCGGTGATTGGGATCAGATCGCCATTGCGTCGGTCCAGTACCGGAAGCTGGACGAGGGCTACGAACTCGATCTTGTGCGGGGATGGGTGGGGCGCCCGGATCTGCACTATCCGCCGGCATTCTGGAAAGGGCTTGGCCTGCGCAAATCCAACCTCCAGCACGCGCCGTAATGGCACCAGGCACGTCTTCGCGAGCGGTCGTAAAGCGCACAAGCGTTCGACGGCGTCTTTTCGAACGCATTGCGCTCGTGATGGCGGCGCTCGGCTGCATGGCATCCGCCCATGCGACCAGCCAATGCCCCGCCGACTTCGGTCCCAAGGATCCGCTCATCGATCTGCTCGGATGGGCGGTGGTCGCCAGCGGCGTGGTGCTGGGCGGCTGGCTGTGCGTGCACGTGGTGCGGCGCTCGCGCGGGCTGCGCCGATGGCGGCGGGTGGCGGTCGTGCTGGCCGGCGTCGTGGCGATGCTGCTGCTGTGGGGCGGCGGCCTGGTGCTGGCGATTGCGTGGTTCTTCATGCGGTGCTAACACTGCCGGCCTCGGTGCGTGCGCGCCGGGTCCGCGGTCCGCGGAGCCACGGACCACGCCAGCAGGGGACACCGATGACCGATCCGTACAATTCCTCGCCGCCGCGTGCGGCGGTCTCGCCACTGAACGATGCGATGGTGACCACCGCGCTGGAGCTTCCCGGCCACCGGATCGTGCGCAATCTGGGCATCGTGCGCGGCATCACCGTGCGCTCGCGCTCCATCGTCGGCAATTTCCTGGGCGGGCTGCAGACGCTGTTCGGCGGCAACATCACCATCTATACCGAGCTGTGCGAGCAGGCGCGCCTGGAGACCTACCGGGACATGCTGCAGCACGCGCGGCAGATGGGCGGCAATGCCATCGTCGCGGTGCGCTACGACGCCACCGAGCTGATGGCCGGCCTGACCGAGGTGCTGTGTTACGGCACGGCCGTGGTCGTCGAGCCGAACCAGCGCTGAGTCGATCGACGTGCGGCGGTACGGCGGCGCGCCCGGCTCAGCCGCCGACCGCCTGGCACGGCAGCCGCACGCTGACCCGCAGGCCGCCCTCGGCGCGGTTGTCCAGGGCGATCTGGCCGCCATGCGCCAGCACGATGCTGTGCGCCACCGACAGGCCCAGGCCGATGCCGCCGGTGTCGCGGTTGCGCGAGTTCTCGCCGCGGAAGAACGGCAGGAACAGCTTCTCGCGCTGTGCGGGATCGATGCCGGGGCCGTCGTCGTCGATCCACAGCACGCATTCGCCGGCCTCGTGACGCAGCTGCAGGCGTGCGCGCTTGCCGTATTTCAGCGCGTTCTCCACCAGGTTCATCACCATGCGCCGCAGCGACAGCGGGTCGCCGTCGAGGGTGATGGCGTCGCCGAGCAGCAGCACCACGTCGGCGCCGGTGTCGCTGGCGTCGTCGACCACGCTTTCCACCAGCAGGCGGAAATCCAGCGGCGAGCGGGTGCCGCGGCGGCTGTCGTTGTGGATGAAGTCCAGCGCCGCGGAGATCATCGCCTTCATCTCGTCGATGTCGGCCATGGTCTTCTCGCGCAGCGGCGGCTGCAGGGTCTCCAGGCGGAACGCCAGCCGCGCCAACGGCGTGCGCAGGTCGTGGGCGATCGCCGCGACCATGTGCGTGCGCTCGTTGATCAGCCGGTTCAGGCGCGCCTGCATCGCATTGAACGAATCGGCCGCCTGCACGATCTCGCTGGGGCCGCTGCGCCGCAGCGGCTGCGCGTCGGGATTGCGGCCGAGCTGGTCGGCGGCCTCGGCGAAGCGCCGGATCGGCGCAGACAGCGCCCGCGAGAACCACCAGGCCAGCGGCAGCATCGCCAGCATGCCGACCAGGAACAGCATCACCACCTGGGTCTTGAATTCGTTGGAGAACCGGCGTGGCGGCGACATCACGCTGCGCCAGTGCCCGTCGGGCTGGCGCAGTGCCGCGGTGAAGCCGTCCAGCAGCGGTACTGCCGGGGCGAAGCCGCGTTCGCGCCACCCCACGGCGCGCATGGTCGCGCCGAAGGCGCCATTGCGCGGTGCCTCGCCCGGCGCGGGCGGCGGCTCCAGCGGCGGCGGTTGCTGCGCGGTGGCTGGGGGTGACATCTCCGCGGGTGCGGGGACGTCGTCGTCGGCGGCCATGGCATGCGGCGGCGGCGGCGGGCGTTCGCCCAGGCGCAGGCGCAGGCGTTCCAGGCGGCCGTCGCTGTTGCGGTAGAAGCGCACCTGGTCCGGCGCGACTTCCAGCCAGTGCGCCATCAACCGTTCCACGTTGCGGTCGCGCACCTGGTCGCGCGCCGGCAGCGGCGCATGGGCGGTGTCCTGCACCTTGAGTGTCTGGGTGCCGGCCGGCATGCGCGTGCTGAGCAGGGCGATCACCTCCGGCGGGTGCACCGGCATCTCGTAGACCGGCGTGCGCAGCACCAGGGCGATGCCGATCAGCTGCGCGGTGAGCAGCGCCACCACCAGCAGCAGGAAGGCGCGGGCGAAGATCGGCACGCCGCGGCGGGCGCGCGAGGGCCCGCTCACAGGCGGGCGACGCTCGGCAGCAGCATGTAGCCCTCGTTGCGCACGGTGCGGATCAGTTCGGTCTGCACGCGCTCGTTGATCTTGCGGCGCAGGCGGCTGATCTGGCTGTCGATGGCGCGGTCGTAGACCTCGGTATCGCGTCCGCGCGCGTAGTCGAGCAGCTGGTCGCGGCTGAGCACGCGCTGCGGATGCTCGACGAAGGTGCGCAGCAGCGCGAATTCGCCGTCCGAGAGATTGATGAAGATGCCGGTGGGATCGCGCAGGTCGCGGCGGATCACGTCCAGCCGCCAGCCGGCGAACTCGTAGACGTTGCCGCGCGCTTCCGGCGGCAGCGTCGCCGCCTGGCTGCGCCGCAGCAGGGCGCGCACCCGCGCCAGCAGCTCGCGCGGGTTGCACGGCTTGGCCAGGTAGTCGTCGGCGCCCACTTCCAGGCCGATGATGCGGTCGGTATCGCTGCCCAGCGCGCTGAGCATGATCACCGCCGGCGCGCCGCGCTCGCTGGCGAGCTGGCGGGCGGCGCTGAGGCCGTCCTCGCCGGGCATCATCACGTCCAGGATCACCAGGTCCGGCTGGCGCTCGGCCATCCGCAGGCGCATCTCCGCCACGGTCTCGGCGGTGTCCACCTGATAGCCGTGGTCGCTCAGGAACTCGCTGATGAGTCGGCGCAGATCCGGATCGTCGTCGACGACCAGAATGAAGGATTTCATGTCCACGATCTTGAAGGGCGGCCACACGGGAATTCGCCCAGTCTAGACGTGGCCGCGGCTGCCTGGAACTGGGGGCGGGCAGGGACGTGGCCACCGGCACCGGGGCCCGCGCATGAACGCATGGCCATCATAGGCAGCGGCGGCGGCGCGAACATGGCGGTTTCGTGTCCTTGGCCGACACGCATTGCCATGCGCCGGCACCCGCGCGGCGGGGGCGTCCGGCCGCAGCCGGGCCGGCCAGGATGGGGGCGTAGCGGCGCGGGCGTTTTCTTTTTTCGAAGGCAGGAATACTATCCCCCAGTATAGTTCCCGAGCGCCCGCCACATGCCGCACGCCCCGCACGAAAAGAAGCGCGTCCTCGCCCGCATCCGCCGCCTGCGCGGTCAGACCGAAGCGTTGGAACGCGCGCTGGAGGAGGGGACCGACTGCGCTGCTGTGCTGCAGCAAATCGCCGCCATCCGCGGCGCGGTCAACGGCCTGATGTCGGAAGTGATGCAGGCGCACGTCCGCGAGGAATTCGGCCATGCCGCCACCTCCGAGGCGCAGCGCGCCGCGCGCGTGCGCGAGATGGCGATGCTGGTCCGCTCCTACCTCAAATGATCCCTACCCCACGCCCATTCCGTCAGCCAGGAGAAATCGCATGAAGTCCCGAGCCGCCGTCGCTTTCGAAGCAGGCAAACCGCTGCAGATCGTGGAGATCGATGTCGAACCGCCGCGCCAGGGCGAAGTGCTGGTGCGCATCACCCATACCGGCGTGTGCCATACCGACGCGTTCACGCTGTCCGGCGACGATCCGGAAGGCATTTTCCCGGCGGTGCTCGGCCATGAAGGCGGCGGCATCGTCGAGGCGGTGGGCGAGGGCGTGACCAGCGTCAAGGTCGGTGACCACGTGATCCCGCTGTACACGGCCGAGTGCCGCAAGTGCAAGTTCTGCCTGTCCGGCAAGACCAACCTGTGCCAGGCGGTGCGCGCCACCCAGGGCAAGGGCCTGATGCCCGACGGCACCACCCGTTTCTCCTACAACGGCCAGCCGATCTACCACTACATGGGCTGCAGCACCTTCAGCGAGTACACGGTGGTGCCGGAGATCTCGCTGGCCGTGGTCAACCCCGAGGCGCCGCTGGAGAAGGTATGCCTGCTCGGCTGCGGCGTCACCACCGGCATCGGTGCGGTGCACAATACGGCCAAGGTGAAGGAAGGCGACAGCGTCGCGGTGTTCGGCCTCGGCGGCATCGGCCTGGCGGTGATCCAGGGCGCGGTGCAGGCCAAGGCCGGGCGCATCCTGGCCATCGACACCAATCCGGGCAAGTTCGAGCTGGCGCGCAGCATGGGCGCCACCGACTGCATCAACCCGAAGGATTACACCAAGCCGATCCAGGAAGTCATCGTCGAGCTGACCGATGGCGGCGTCGACTTCAGTTTCGAGTGCATCGGCAACGTGCACGTGATGCGCTCGGCGCTGGAGTGCTGCCACAAGGGCTGGGGCGAGAGCGTCATCATCGGCGTGGCCGGCGCCGGCCAGGAAATCAGCACGCGTCCGTTCCAGCTGGTCACCGGCCGCGTCTGGCGCGGCAGCGCCTTCGGCGGGGTCAAGGGCCGCACCCAGCTGCCGGGCATGGTCGAGCAGGCGATGCACGGCGAGATCGACCTCGACCCGTTCATCACCCACACCCTGCCGCTGGACGAGATCAACGAAGCCTTCCACCTGATGCACGAGGGCAAGTCGATCCGCACCGTCATCCACTTCTGACCGCAGGTCAGTCCGGCGCGCGGCCGTTTCCGCGCATTGCAGCGACGCAACGAACCCGGGAGGGGGCAAGATGAGTACTGTGACGATTCATCCGTCGGTGGATGCCGGCGTGCGTGCCGGCGCGGAGCAGTTCCAGGGCGGTACCCTGGAATGCCATTGCGCCAGCGACAAGGTGGTGGTGGAAGTGGGTGCGCAGACCGCGCACAACCACGCCTGCGGCTGTACCAAGTGCTGGAAGCCGAAAGGCGCGACCTTCTCGGTGGTGGCGGTGGTGGCGCGCGACAAGGTCAAGGTGACGGCGCACGAGGAGAAGCTGAAGGTGGTGGACGAGAGTGCGACCATCCGCCGTCACGCCTGCACCGGCTGCGGCGTGCATATGTACGGCCGCATCGAGAACACCGAGCATCCGTTCTACGGCCTGGATTTCGTGCATACGGAACTGTCGCCGCAGCAGGGCTGGTCGGCGCCCGGGTTCGCCGCCTTCGTGTCTTCGATCATCGAGAGCGGCACGCGTCCGGAGGCGATGGACGGGGTGCGCAACCGCCTGCGCGAACTGAAGCTGGAACCGTACGACTGCCTGTCGCCGCCGCTGATGGACGCGATCTCCACCCACGTGGCGCGCAAGAACGGCGTGCTGCACTGAAGCCCGCTGCCGCGCGCGTCGCCGGTCGACGCGTCGCGGCACCCCGCCTGCGGCCGGTCGCGGCCGCAGGCCCTCTTCCCGGAACTGCCCATGGAACGTATCGAACACCACGCCTGCTGCGGCGGCTGGCAGGACGTCTATCGCCACGACTCGGCTGTGCTCGGCTGCCCCATGCAGGTGGCCGTGTACCTGCCGCCGCAGGCCGAGCACACTAAGCTGCCGGTGCTGTACTGGCTCAGCGGCCTGACCTGCACCGAGCAGAACTTCATCACCAAGGCCGGCGCGCAGCGCTATGCGGCCGAGCATGGCGTGATCCTGGTCGCGCCGGACACCAGCCCGCGCGGCGAGCACGTCGCCGACGCCGAGGGCTACGACCTGGGCAAGGGCGCCGGCTTCTACGTCAACGCCACCCAGGCGCCGTGGGACGCGCACTACCGCATGTACGACTACGTGGTGCAGGAACTGCCTGCGCTGATCGAGGCGCAGTTCCCGCACAACGGCCGGCGTGCGATCAGCGGGCATTCGATGGGCGGCCACGGTGCCCTGGTGATCGCGCTGAAGAATCCGGGCCGCTACCGCAGCGTGTCGGCGTTCTCGCCGATCGTGGCGCCGACCCAGGTGCCGTGGGGCGAGAAGGCGTTCACCGCCTACCTGGGCGAGGACCGCACGCAATGGCAGGCCTACGACGCCAGCGTGCTGATCGGCAGTGCCAGCGAGCGTCTGCCGCTGCTGATCGACCAGGGCGGCGGCGACGAGTTCCTCGAGAAGCAGTTGCGCCCGCAGTTGCTGCAGGCCGCCGCCGAAGCCGCCGGCTATCCGCTGACCCTGCGCGTGCAGCCCGGCTACGACCACAGCTACTACTTCATTGGCAGCTTCATCGGCGAGCACATCGCCTTCCACGCGCGCGCCCTGCAGGGCTGAGCGCGCTCCACCGGCGGCCGCGCGACGCGGCCCGCCGGGCAGGGGGCCGCGCGCTGCGGTGCCGGTCGCAGCGTTCCCGCCTTGTCGTCCGTGGCCGTTCCGCGCGGTGGCAGGGCGGCCACAGGCGCGCGATGCATGCGAGGCTCGCCGAGCCCACACATGACAGCCCGGTGACCGCCGCGGCCGCGGCGTGGCCGGTCTCGTAAACAAACAGGGGCGCCGCAGCGCCCGACATGCGGTTGTGCGATCGCGTTCGCGCCTGCTGAGACCGGCGCTGGCTAGATTCCGCAGGGTTCGCCCTCGCCACGTCCCTGGATCGGAGCCGCGCCATGTCTTGCCGTCGCATCCTGCTGCTGCCCTGGCAGCGTTGGCGCAGCCCGCTCAGCCCCGTGGCGATGCTCGCCTGCACCCTGGTCGGCGCCTGCGTGGCGTTGGCGATCGGCGCGGCAACGCCGTAGCGCACGTCGTTCCTGGCTGACGTCGATCGCGGTCACGCCGTTTCATGGGGCGCGGCCACTGCGGTCGCGTCGCACTGCGGGGGCGATCGCCGCGACCGGTCGGCGCACATGTGGGGTTGGATGCATGGCTTCGCTCGGAGGCGGCGCAGGGCGCCTTGCAGGCGCGGTGCGAGCAAACGCTGGTGGCGAACTTCGCATCGGGACCGCGGTGCGGCGCTGGCCGCGGCGCTAGCGCGGCAGTCGCGCTGCTAGTTTGCCCAGCCGCCGCATTGCCTCTTCCAGCGTCTCGCTCCACGGCTGCCCGCAGCTCAGCCGCAGGTGGTCGGCGTAGTCGCCGCGGCTGGAGAACAGGTGCCCGGGCGAGGTGCCGATGCCCTCGGCGAGGGCGGCTTCGAACAGCGCCTGGCCGCTGCCGGCGTCGGCCAGTTGCAGCCACAGCGACAGGCCGCCGGCCGGGTCGCCGATGCGGGTGTCGGCCGGCCAGTGCCGCAGCACCGCCTCGCGCAGGCGCTGGCCGTTGTCGGCCAGGGTGCGGCGCAGCTTGCGCAGGTGGCGTTCCAGGTCGTGCCGCTCCAGGTAGTCGGCCAGGGCCAGTTGCGGCAAGCTGGCGCCGCCGATGGTGGAGAAGTACTTGGCGCGCACCAGCGCGTCGGTCCAGGCGCCGCCGAGCAGCCAGCCCACGCGCAGGCCGGGCGCCAGCACCTTGGAGAAGGCGCCGCAGGTGATCACGTTGCCGTGCGTGTCGAAATGGCGCAGCGGCCGTGGGCGCTGCCCCGACCAGTCGAGTTCGCCGTAGATGTCGTCCTCGATCAACACCGTGCCGTGGCGCGCGCAGCTGTCCAGCAGCGCGCGCTTGGCCGCGTCCGGGGTGAGGCTGCCGAGCGGATTGTTGAAGTTCGGCACCAGCACCGCGGCGCGCGCCGGCGTGCGCTGCAGCAGCGCGTCCAGGCGCGCGGCGTCGATACCCTGACCCGGGCGATTGGGCACTTCCAGCACCTTCAGGCGCAGCGCCGCCACCGCCTGCAGGATGCCGTGGTAGGTCGGGGTCTCGACCAGCACCACGTCGCCGGGCGCGGTGAGCGTGCGCAGCGCCAGGCTGATCGCCTCCATCGCGCCGGCGGTCACCACCACCTCGTCGGCGGCGACGGTGGTGGCGCAGTGCGCGTAGCGCTGCGCGATCTGGCGACGCAGCGCGGCGTGGCCCTGCGGCGGCGCGTAGTCGAGCGCGGCGCTGCGCTGGCGACGCAGTTGCCGCGCCAGCGCACTGGCCAGGTGCGCACCGGGCAGCAGCGGCGCGGCCGGCGTGGCGGTGTGCAGCGGCACCAGGTCCGAGCGCGCGAGCATGTCCAGCACGCCTTGCAGCGCGGGATTGGCGACTGTGCCTGGGGCGCGCCGCCGGGAGGGGCCGGTGCCGGTCGGCAGCGGCGTCGCCGCGGCGCGCACGAAGTAGCCCGAGCGCGGGCGGGCCTGCACCCGGCCTTCGCGTTCCAGCTGCAGGCAGGCCTGCACCGCGGTGGCGGCGCTGATGCCGTGGCCGGCGGCCAGTTGCCGGATCGACGGCAGGCGCTCGCCGGCACGCAGCGTGCCCTGGGCGATCTGGTCGCGCAGTTGGCTGGCGAGGGTTTCGTACAGGCGCATGCGCAGGCCTCATCTGTATCGGTCGATTTGCAGCGTATCTGACTCTGTGCTGGTCGCCCAGCCGGGCGCACACTGGCCGCGTCCTTTCCCGCTCCCGAGGCTGCGCGTGCAACTGCCGCTGTTCATCGTCGATGCGTTCACCACGGTGCGGTTCCGCGGCAACCCGGCCGCGGTGGTGCCGCTGCAGGCGTGGCTGCCGGACGCGCTGATGCAGGCCATCGCCAGCGAGAACAATCTGTCGGAGACGGCGTTCTTCGTGCCCGAAGCCGATGGCGCGTTCGCGATCCGCTGGTTCTCGCCGCTGCGCGAAGTGGGGTTCTGCGGCCATGCCACCCTCGCCAGCGCCTTCGTCGTCGCCACCCAGGGCCTGGCGCCGCTGCCGTTGCGGTTCCGCGCCGCGGCGGTCGGCGAACTGGCGGTGGATCGCGAGGCCGACGGGCGCTTCGTCCTGCGCTTTCCGAACCAGGCGCCGACCGCGTTGGCGACGGTGCCGCAGGCACTCGCGCAGGCGCTGTCGATCGCGCCGCAGGCGGCATACCGCAACGATCAGGCCTACATCGCCGTGTACGCGGACGAAGCCCAGGTGCGCGCGGTGGTGCCGGACCTGGCACGGATGCTGGCGTTGGCGCCGCGCGATGTCGCGGTCACCGCGCCCGGCCGCGAGCACGATTTCGTGTCGCGCTATTTCTGGCCGGCCAACGGCGGTGCCGAGGATCCGGTGACCGGCTCGATCCATGCCGCGCTGGCGCCGCTGTGGGCGCAGCGGCTGGGCAAGCAGGACCTGCGCGCGTGGCAGGCCTCGGCGCGTGGCGGCGAACTGGAGTGCCGGGTGCTGCCGGACCACGTGCAGGTGCGCGGCGCGGCGGTGCAGTACCTGCAGGGGAGCATCGCGCTATGAGCGCCGTACCTGCGACGTCGGCGGGCACGGCGCGGCGTGCCTTGTGGCAGCTGTTGCTGGCCGAGGTGCTGATCGGCTCGGTCGGAGTGTTCGTGCACGAGAGCGGCCAGGATCCGGTGACCGCGGTGTTCTACCGCTGCCTGTTCGGCGCGCTGTTCCTGACCGTGTGCGGCCTGCTCGGCGGGCAGTTGCGCGGCCTGTGGCGCGAGCGCGCGCTGCTGCGCGACGCCGCGCTCAGCGGCGTGCTGCTGGTGCTCAACTGGGTGGCGCTGTTCGCCGGCATGGCGCGTTCGTCGATCGGCGTGGCGACCATGGTCTACCACGTGTTCCCGTTCGTCATGCTGATCCTGGCGGCGTTGCTGCAGGGCGAGCGCAGCCGCCGTTCCGACCTGGGCTGGACAGTGCTGGCCTTCGTCGGCGTGGCCTGTTCGGCGGACCCGCTGCGGCTGTGGTCCAGCGCCGACCGCGGCTACCTGGCCGGGATCGCGCTGACCCTGCTGGGCGCGCTGCTGTGCGGCGCGTCGTTGCTGATGTCGCGGCGGATCAGCCGCGAGCGGCCGCTGGCGGTGGTGACCGTGCAGTGCTGGGTCGGTGCGGCGATGCTGGCGGGCTTCTCCAGCAGCGCCGCGCTGCACCCCGGCCGCCACTGGTTCTGGCTGGTCGGCCTGGGGGTGATCCACAGCGGCGTGGTGTACGTGCTGTTCTACAGCGCCTACCGGCACCTGCACGTGGCGGCGATCGCGGTGGTCGCCTTCGTCTACCCGCTGGTGACGCTGCTGCTGGACTACCTGCTGTACGGCCACCGGCTGGTGCCGGTGCAGTGGCTGGGCCTGGCGCTGATCGTGCTGGGGACGCTGGCGGTCAATCTGCGCTGGTCCTGGCCGCGCCGGGCGGTGGCCGCGTCCTAGCGCGGCACCGCAGGGCGTCTCGGCCACCGCAGCGCGGCGGCCGTGCCGTTCGGCTCAGCGCACGTCGCGCAGTTCCCAGCCGCTGCCGGCGAGCAGGCGCAGGCGCTGCTTGAGGATGTCGCCGGGGATGCTGGTGGTCGCGGACAGGTCGATGCGCAGATCGTCCTGGCGGCCGGTCACCCGTGCTGCCGGATCGGTCACGCCCAGGGCCGGATCGACCTCGTCCGGCTCCGGCTGCATGGCGCGCCAGCGCTCGAACCAGGCCGGATCGCTCAGGGCGGCCTGCAGCTGTTCGGCGAAGGCGTCGGCGCCGTGCGCGGAGAAGCTCAGCGACGGGTTGCTGCCGCGGGCACGGGCGGGATCGGGCAGGCTGATCGAGTAGGTGACGGCCATGGGCATCTCTTGTGGGCGGTACGAAGCGGCGCAGCCTAGCAGAGCCGGCGGCGACCCGCCGTCGACGCGGCCAGCGGGCGATCAGCCGAAGCGCAGCGCCTCGCCGGCGAAGCCGAGCACCAGCGCGCCCTTGCCGACATTGACCATGCCGGTCAGGCTCATCACGCTCTCCAGCAGCGCCACGCCGTGGCTGTCGCAGGCCTGGCGCAGCGCCGCGTAGCCGGGCAGGGCGCGCAGTTCCGCCAGCTCGCCGCCATAGCTCAGGCACAGCGTGGGCGTCATCAGCCCGGCGGCCACGCGTTTGGCGGCCAGCCCGAACAGGGTCTGCACGGCGTGGTCGAAGCCCTTGAGCTTGGCCACCGGCGCGGTCTCGCCACGGTGGCAGTGCAGCACCGGCTTGATGTCCAGGGCCGAGCCCAGCGCGGCGCTGAGCAGGCCGACGCTGCGGTCGCCCTTGCTGCGCGCGCGGCTGCGCAGGTAGTACAGGTCGCGCGCGATCATGTAGCCATGGGTGTGCTCGGCCAGCGTCTCCAGCCGCTCGCGGATGGCCTGCACGCCGGCGCCGTCGGCACGCAAGCGCACCGCCTCGACGGCAATCACCGCCTGTGCGGCGAACAGGTTGCCGGTGTCGATCACGCGCAGCGCGAACGGCGAGGCATGGCCTGCAGCCTGACGGATCGGCTTGTAGTCGTTGAGGATGGCGAAGCCGGCCTGCTGCGCGTGCTCGTGGATCGGGCTGCGGGTCTTGGCGATGGTCAGGCAGAACACGTGGTCGTAGTCGATGACCAGCCGGCTCAGGAACAGCTCGCGGATCTGCGCCACGCTGTAGGGCACGGTCTCGGCTTCGGCGCCGTGCGCGCTGACCTGTGCGTGCAGGAACTCCAGCGTCGCCGCTTCGTCGCGGCGATCGGCGAGCACGGTGCCGCCGAGGCGCACGCTGATCGGCAACACCACCAGGTCGTGCTGGGCGATGTAGTCCTGCGGCAGATCGCAGGCGGAATCTACGACGATGCCGATGCGCATCCGCTGAAGCTCCAGTGATTGGGGAGACCGATGGACATGGCGACCGCTCAGGCGTTGCGCTGCACCGCGACCGGCAGCGCACTCAGGCGCGCCATCTCGCCGCGCTGCAGCAGCTGCGGGTCGGCCAGCACCGCCCGCATCAGCGGGTGCGCGTCGTTGCCCCACAGCAGGGTGTCGTCGATCTGCAGGGTCGGCACGCCGAACACGCCGGCCGCCAGCGCCTGCTCGGTGTTGGCGCGCAGTTGTGCCTTGACCTGCGCATCGGCGGTGGTCGCGGCCACGTCGGCGATCCCCAGTGCCTGGCCGACCGGCGCCAGGGCCGCGGCGTCGTCGCCGGCGTGGCCGTCGCGCCACAGCCAGTCGAAGAGCGCATCGATGGCCTGCGGCGTGGTGCCGGCGGCGATGCACAGGCGCAGCGCGGTCAGCGGGTTGAACGGATGTGCCGGCGGGAAGCGCAGCGGCACGCCTTGCTGCTGCGCCTGCCACTGCACGAAGCGATAGGTGAACTCGCGCTTGTGCGGCACCTCGGCCGGCCCGCGCGTCTGCAGCTGCGCCAGCACCGCGCCGAACACGATCGGCACCGGCTGGATCCGCGAGAACTCCGGAAGCGCTTTCACCTGCTGCCAGTGCAGATAGGAAAACGGCGAGATGAAATCGAAATACCAGCGCAACGTCATCGTGCTTCTCCGTCATGACCCATCAGCTTATCGCGGCGTCGCGCGCGCTGCGACTGCGTCCATCGCATGCTGCAGTGCGAGATGTCGCTGCCGCCCGTTCGCCCGGGCGGCCGCAATGCGTAGACGATGCCGTGGCGGAAATCTCGCTGGCACGCGATATCTGTGAAGCGCGGCGCGGCCGTGGCCTGGATCGCGGTAGCGCTATTGCGCTGGCGCATGGCATGCGCGGGTCTTGTCATAGCTCGCGGCACGCGCGCCTTGCTAGCGTCCGCCGCGGCAGCAGCTTCGCTGCCCCTGCACGCTCAGGAGAGACCGCCATGCACGCTTCCGCTTCCGTTTTCGCCGCTGCTTCGCCGCGCCTTCCCGCCACGGTCGTCAGGTCGCCGCGCGGCTGGGCGCGGCCGCTGCGCGCGCTGTTCGCCACCGCGCTGCTCGCCATCGCGCCGATGGCGCTGGCCGGTCCGTACCAGGTGTACGGCAACCAGTACGCCTGGGTGAACAATTTCAACGACCCCAACAACGTCATCCAGGGCACCTTCCACAGCGGCAGCACGCCGAGCATGACCGTGACCTTCAATTTCCCCAATGCCAGCCTGTACGGCTATCCGGCGATCCTGCGCGGTTCGCACTACGGCTTCAATCCCACTGCCGACCGCACCTTCCCGCGGCAGGTTTCGGCGCTGCGGTCCCTGCCGGCGACCTTCGCCTACTCGTCCGGCGGCAGTAACCTGGCCGGCGACTTCGCCTACGACCTGTTCTTCCGCTGGGACAGCACGGTGTCCTCCAGCGCGATCCCGCAGGCCGAAGTGATGATCTGGGGCGGCCACAACTCGTACCCGATCGGCACGCTCACCGCCAGCAACGTCATCAGCGCCGGCGGCTACACCTTCGATCTGTGGGAAGGCATGAACAGCGCCGCCGGCTACTACGTCTACACCTTCATCCCGCACAACACCGCCGGCCAGCCGACCCTGCCCAGCAACGGCAATCTCAACATCGACATCAAGCCGTTCCTGAGCTGGCTGCACACCCATCGTGCGCAGGACGGACGCTTCAGCAACGCGATGTACCTGCACGTGGTCGAGGCCGGCTTCGAGGTGGTGCGCGGCAACGGCTGGGCCTGGATCCAGGCCAATATCGGCGCCAACTGAAGCCGCCGCGGACACCGCCGGGCTCAGGGCGGCGGCGCCGTGCACCGTGCCGCGTTTTCCAGGCGGCACGGGCGCTCGGCAGAAATGCATCGGACTCGCTAGGTAGCACGCTGTGGCGCACGTCCTTGGCATCGTTGCCGGCGCGTTCCAGCCTGGTGCCGGCGTGCGCAGGCAAGCGGCGCCTTTCCAGCACCCCACGGTGCCGCCTCACGGCGCGAGCAATTGCACGCTGTCGAAGACGATGCCCGGGCCGAGGAAGCCGTTGTCCGGCGAGCCCGAGGCGACGTCGATGTCCAGTGTGTTGAGGCCGGCCTGCAGCGCGCTGGCGGGAATGTCGACCAGATAGACGGTGTTGTTGCCGCGGTAGGTGCCGCGGGTGATGCCGCGGCTGTCCGGCTGCTCCGGGCGCGGCGGCACCGGCCCGCTCCAGCGATCGTTCACCCGCAGCTGCGGGCGGCCGCCGGCCTGGGTCAGGGCGACGAACAGCCGCAGGCGGTAGGCGTGGACCTGTTCCGGCGAGAGCACGAAGGCGATGCGCGTGGGCGTGTTGACGCCGCGCCATTGCGCCGCCGGGAACGCGTCGAGACTGTCGCGGCCCACGCGATAGGTCAGCGGCCCCCATGGCGCCATGCGCCGGTCGGAGGGATGCGCGCTCGCCAGCAACGCGGCGTTGCGGAAGCCGGCCGGCGTGCCATCGGGATCGCCGATCTGCCAGATCACCTGGCCGGGCAGCGGGACGGCGTGCAGGTCGGCCTCGGTGGTGGCCGCGGCTGCGATCTGCACGGTGTCGTGGGCCACCTCCAGCTCGTTCTGGTACAGCGCGATGCGGTACGCGCCGGGGCGGATGCCGGCGATGTGGAAGTGACCGTGTGCGTCGGCCCTGGCCCAGTACTGCGCCTGCGCGTTGCGCAGGGCAACCACCGCCGGCTGCCCCGTCGTGATGCCGGAGACCTGGCCAGCCACCGCGCCGCGCTGCGCCGTGCCCAGGAAGCCCTGCAGACCCAGCGACGCGTCGACGAAGCACAGATCCGGCGGCACCTGCGCTTCCGCGCCGCCGCCGCTGAACTGCAGCACGTACACCCCATGCAGGCCGCCGCGGTAGGGTTCGGTCTGGGTGTGGTTGGAGAACATGTAGTTGTACAGCTCGTGGGTGCGCGCGGTCCGCTGCGTGGCGATGTCCTTGAAGAACGGTCCGCCCGCGCTGTGTTCGCGATCGCCCATCCACATGCGCACCGCGAGGCCGGAGCCGCTGACGCCATGCACGGTGTCGTCGATCGCGCGCCGTGCCGAGTAGAACTTGGAACTGGTGCGGCCGTCCGGCAGCAGGAACACGTCCTTGCCCTCGATCGCGGTGCCGACGTTGGAATCCGGCTCGCGTTCGGCGTCGGGCAACTTCGCCGCGTCGAGCCGGGCGATGAAGCGCAGTTCGCCGACCGGCAGCAGGGTCGGCGCGTAGGTGGCCAGGTAGAGCGCGTCGCGGCCCTTGCGCGCCATGTAGTACTGCACCAGGTCGCCGGTGCTGGCCGAGACCACGATGGTGTCGCCGACGGTGCGCACGGCGACGCGGGCGCTGCCCAGGCCCGAGGCGATCTGCGTGTGCTTGGCTTCCGGGCTCTCCAGTTCGATGCCGCGGTAGCGCAGGGAGACCACGTCGCCGGTGCGGGCATCCACGCTGAACTGCAGATCGGCGCCGCTGTCCACGACGAAGCGCTCGCCGACCCTGGCGACGCCGAAGCGGCTGGCGTCGGCCCATGCGGGCGCTGCACTGGTCAGCGCGAACAGGCACAGCAGCAGGCGAGGCAGGCGGGGCATGGCGGTGCGCGCAAGGGCAAGAAGGCGCACAGCCTACTGCGCGTGGGCGCGGTGCCGGATGTCGCCGGCGCGCGCCGGTCGGGCGGCGCTCAGCCGCGCGCGGTCGAGCGCGAGGAAGGCGTTGCCGCCGGGGAGACGGCAGCGTCTGCACGCTGCCGTCTCCGCTTCCTCGGCGAGGCTAGTGGGTGTACGCCTTCGGCAGTGCGCCGTTCTGCTGCATGTAGCGGTCGCGCAGTTCGGTCTGCCGCGAGCGCATTGGGATGGCGCGGCCGCCCAGCCAGACCTGCTCGGCGTAGTGCGCCACGTCCAGCGGGTCGCCTTCCCACAGCACCAGGTCGGCGAGCTTGCCGGGGGCGATGCTGCCCAGGCGGTCGCCCACGCCGAAGGCCTCGGCCGGGACCCGGGTCAGGCCGGCCAGGGCGGCGTCCCACGGCAGCCCGTGCGCGACCGCATTGCCGGCCAGTTGCCGCTGCTTGCGCGCGTTGTGCGCACCGTCGCCGCCCTGGGTGAAGCTCACCGCCACGCCGGCGGCGTTGAGGCGCGCGGCGTTCTCCAGGGTGGCGCCGATCTGGTCGAAGCTGGCCGGCAGGTCGTCCAGCGCATTGACGAACACCGGTACCTGCGCCTTGGCCAGTTCCGGCGCCAGCTTCCAGGCCTCGTCGCCGCCGGCGATGGCGATGCGCACCTTCTCGCGACGTGCCCAGCGCAGCAGTTGGCGGATGTCGGCCGCGCGGTTCACCGTCACCACGATGCGGCCCTGGCCGGCGAGGTAGCGCGCCAGCACCGCGCGTCCGGCCGGGGTCAGCAGCGCATGCGGCGAATCGGCGGGCATGCGCCCGCGCGCTTCGGCCACCAGTTGGTCGAGCAGCATCCACTGCGCCGCGCGCGACTTGCCGCTCAGTTCCAGCGCATCGCTGCCCAGGTGCAGGTACAGCGCGCGCTGGCCGATCGGGTCGGCGCCGCCGTCCAGGCGCATCACCGCGCCCTGGCCGGCGACGAAGGCGCCGCCGGTGTTGGCGCCGAGCGCGGTGAAGCCGATGCCTTCCACCCGTGCGACCGGGATCAGCACCGACGCGGGGTTGTAGGCCAGGGTCACGTCGAACTCCGGGCGCATCGGCTGGTCGTGCGGCAGGGTCAGCGTGCTGTCGACGGTGGAGGCCTCGCCGGACACCTCCTCGATGCCGATCTCGGTGATGCCGCCGAACAGCGCCGGGGTCAGCGGCCGGCCCTTGGCCTCGACCACGGCGACGCCGGCCGGCGCGCTCAGGCCGGGGCCGACCGCGCGGATCACGCCGCCCTGGACCAGCACGTCGGCATTGGCGAGGGTGCCGCGGGCGCTGGCGGTGTGCACGGTGGCGCCGCGGATCAGCACGTCCTGGGCGAACCCGGGCGCGCTGCCCAACAGCAGACAGGCGGCCAGGGCCAGGCGCTGCGCCAGGCGGTGGGGCGAGGGTAGGACGCGGCTCATCGGGCAGCCTCCTGGCCGAGCATGAAATCGGAGGTGGGTTGCAGGCGGCGGTCGGCGCGGTCGTAGACCTGCGCGCCGTCGATGTAGACCTTGTCGGCCAGGGCGTAGGAGCTGAAGGGGTTGCCGTTCCACAGCACCACGTCGGCCATCTTGCCCGGCTCCAGCGACCCGGTCTGCCTGTCGATGCCCAGCGCCTTGGCCGGGTTGCTGGTCAGCCAGCGGATCGCGCGTTCGGGCGGGATGTCCATGCCGGCGCGGCGGCCGGCGGCCATCGCCTTGGCCGCTTCCTGGTTGAGCCGCTGGATGCCTTCCTCCGAGTCCGAGTGCACGATCGCGCAGCCGTTGGCGGGGCGGTCGACCAGGGCGATGTTCTCCTGGATGCCGTCGAAGGCTTCCATCTTGAAGCCCCACCAGTCCGCCCACAGCGCGCCGCAGACATTCTCCTGGGCCAGGCGGTCGGCGATCTTGTAGGCCTCCACGCCATGGTGGAACGCGGCGATCTTGAAGCCGAACTCCTTGGCCAGGTCGAGCATGGTGGTCATCTCGTCGGCGCGGTAGCAGTGGATATGCACGCGGATGTCGCCGTTGATCGCGCCGGCCAGGGTGTCCAGCTTGAGGTCGCGCTTGCCGCCGCTGTCGCCGCTGCTGTCGTTGTCGCCGGCGCCGCGGCTCCACCAGTGGCGCTTGGGCGGGCTCTTCTGCTTCGGCGCGTTCTTGCGCAGGTATTCGCTGGCGTCGATGAAGGCGGCGCGGTAGCCGGCGACGTTGCCCATGCGCGTGGACGGGCCGCCCTTCTCGCCGTAGACCCGCTTGGGGTTCTCGCCGCAGGCCATCTTCAGGCCCCACGGCGCGCCCGGGAACTTCATCGCCTGGTAGGTGGTGGCCGGCACGTTCTTCAGGGTGACGCCGCGGCCGCCGACCAGGTTGGCCGAGCCGGGCAGCACCTGCAGCGCGGTGACGCCGCCGGCCAGCGCGGTGCCGAAGCCGGGATCCTGCGGCCAGATCGAATGCTCGGCCCACACGTTCGGGGTCACCGGTGCGGTCGCTTCGTTGCCGTCGCTGTGCGCGCTGACGCCCGGGCTGGGGTAGACGCCCAGGTGCGAGTGCACGTCGATGATGCCGGGCGTGACCCACTTGCCGTGGCCGTCGATGCGGGTGGCGTTGGCCGGCGCGGCCAGCGCGCGGCCGACCGCCTGCACGCGGCCGTCCTGCAGCAGCACGTCGGCATCGTCCAGGCGCTCGCCGGTGCCGGTGAGCACGGTGGCGTGTTCGATCAGCACCGGCACCGACGCCAGCGCGCGATAGGTGCTGGGATAGGGATCGTCGACGAAACGCGAGGCCGCGGCGGCCGGGCCGCACAACGCCACGCCCAGGCAGGCGAGCAACAGATGACGCATCGAATTTTCCCCGGAAGATGAACCCGGCCCTTGCGGCCGTGCCCGCACGCTAGCCCGAGCCGGCGCGCTTGCCAAGTGCGGGTGCCGCATCGGCACGCCTTGCTGCACCGAATCGCGACGCGGAACCTGTTATGCAGCGCGATTCTCGCCCATGGACACCGCAATGACCGACACCCCCGCGCGCACCGTCGTGGACTTCTGGCGCAGTGCCGGCCGCGAACGCTGGTTCGCCGCCAACGACTCCTTCGACGCCAATGTCCGCCAGCATCTGCTGGAGGCGCATCACGCCGCCGCCCGCGGCGAACGCGGCGACTGGCTGACCGACGCCGAGGGCGCGCTGGCGCTGCTGCTGTTGCTCGACCAGGTGCCGCGCAACGTGTTCCGCGGCAGCGCGCACGCCTTCGCCACCGACGGCCTGGCCTGCCGCTACGCCGACCAGGCGCTGGCGGCAGGCTTCGACCAGGAGACCGACGCGGAACTGCGGATGTTCTTCTATCTGCCTTACACACATGCCGAGGACGCCGCGCGGCAGCGCCAGGCGGTGGAGCTGTTCAGCGCGCTCGGCGATGCGGAATCGCTGCAGTGGGCGGTGGTGCACGAAGACGTGATCCAGCGCTTCGGTCGTTTCCCGCACCGCAATGTGGCGCTGGGGCGCACGACGACGCCGGAGGAACAGGCGTTCCTGGATGCGGGTGGGTTTGCTGGTTGAGGGAGGCGGTGCCTGTGCGTTCGCCACTTCATGCGGATGAAGCCACTGGCGCATCGTGTGTCACTGCAGTCGGGACTGAAGTCCCTCCCACAGGGATGCACCAGGCTACTGGCGCGGCCGCCAGCATTCGCCTGGTACGCGCACCGGAGACAAGGAATGCGCTTCTTGTGGGAGCGGCTTCAGCCGCGACGAGCGAAGCCATCGGGCGCATCGGGTGTCACTGCAGTCGGGACTGAAGTCCCTCCTACACGGAGCGCCCGACTTCGGCGCTGCCGTCAGCACTTGCGCAAGACGCCAGGCGAGTGTGTGCCCAGGGTAGGAGCGGCTTCAGCCGCGACCTGGCCTTACCGGTAAAGCCCGGTCGCGGCTGAAGCCGCTCCTTGTATCTGGACATGTCGCCCCTAAACAGGCGTCATGTCTTCCGACTGATCATCGGAGGAGGTGTGGGAGGTCCAGTCGCTCCTAAAGCTTCGAGCTTGCATCGTAGATCGGCTCCGCCCTCCACATGCTGGCCTTTGTGTGTCCGAACGGTATCCAGAGTCCGCCCCCCGGGCGTGAACTCGCATCGACGAGGCAGGACCGGGCCCAGCGCCGATCATGACCCTGACACGATGGAGGAATCGCGCATGTCTCCCGTCATCGGCATCGACGTCGCCAAACGCAGTTTCGATGTGGCCATCGAGCTGACCAATGGCAAGCACCGTACCAAGGCCAAGTTGTCCAACGATGCCAAGGGCTTCCAGGCCCTGCAGGCATGGCTGCAGACGCATGCCCAGTCCGATAGCTGGATCGCCATGGAGGCCACCGGCACCTACCACCAGGCGCTGGCCGAGTTCCTCCACGCACGAGGCTATCGGGTGTGCGTGCTCAACCCGGCACAGACGGCCGCGTACGCACGCAGCCAACTCAGCCGGGTCAAGACCGATCGCAGCGATGCCAAGCTGATCGCCAGTTATGCCTTGCGTCACCGCGAGCAATTACGCCGTTGGTCCCCTGATCCGCCGGCGCTCAAGCAGCTCAAAGCGCTGGTACGCCGGCGCCAGGATCTGCAACAGATGCTGCAGATGGAGCGCAACCGGCTGGACGTCGCTCCGGCCCAGGTGAAGGACTCGATCCAGGTCCATCTGGCCGATCTGCAACACCACATCGCCCAGATCGAGCAGGCCATCGATGACCATATCGACCAGGATCCGACCTTGCGTGGGCAGCGCGAGCTACTGGTGAGCATCCAGGGCATTGCCGACACCAGCGCGGCCTTGATGCTGGCCGAGCTTGGCGATGTGAGGCGCTTCTCCGATGCCTCGGCGGTGACCGCCTTCGCGGGCCTGAATCCGTGCCTGCAGGAGTCAGGCGAGCGCAAAGGCCACGTCTGCATCTCGCGCACCGGCTCACCCCGCTTGCGCGCGGGCCTGTTCATGCCGGCCCTGGTGGCCATGACCCACAACCCGATCATCCGGGCGCTGAAACAGCGGCTGAGCGAACGTGGCAAAGCCGGCAAGCAGATCGTGTGCGCCGCCATGCGCAAGCTCCTGCATCTGGCCTACGGCGTTCTCAAATCGGGCACGGCGTTCGATCCGAAAAGGGGCCTTGCCTGCTAGGGGGTAAGACGGTATCTACGTGTGTGCGTGCGTGCGTGTGTGCGTGCTTGCGCGCTGTGGCGATCGCGGCACGCGGACACAAAAAAGGGCGATCGTTCGATCGCCCTTTCGGCGCGTCCGCGCGGGACGCAAAACCACGAGGTGCGTGTGGCTCAGTACTTCGGCACGCTGCCGTCGACCTGGTCGGTCCAGGCGTCGATGCCGCCGACCACGTTGTGCACCTTCGTGAAGCCAAGCGAGCGGAAATGCTCGGCTGCCTGCGCGCTGCGGCCGCCGTGGTGGCACAGGAAGGCCAGCGCGGTGTCCTTCGGCAGCGCTTCCAGCTGCGCGCGCTGCTCGCCGTCGAGGGTGCGGAACGGCACGTTGACCGCCGCCACCGCGCGCTCTTCCGGCGGACGCACGTCCACCAGGATCAGGCCGCCGGCGCGCACCTGGTCGTCGGCGTCGCGCGGGCTCAGGTCCTGCACCGGCTTGGGCGCGTTCGGATTGTCGATGGCCAGACCGCGGCCGCGGATGTCGTCCACCCAGTCGATGGTGATGCCGTCGGCGCGGCGCGCGCTACCCAGGTCGAACTGCACGCGCAGGCCGTTGGACTCGGCGGCGATGGCGTTGGGATCGGTCGGCGCCAGCTGGAAGTTCGGCTGGAACTGCGCGTCGATCGCCAGCGCCAGGCTCGCGCCCGGGGCGTCGGCCAGCGCGCCGCGCAGCATCTCGGCGGCGGCGTCGGTGATGGTGATCGACGGCGGGGTGCGGTCCGGCGCGGCCACGCCGAGCAGTTCGCTCAGCTCGCCGCTGCCGGCCATCTGCAGGATGATGTCGCTGCCGCCGATCAGCTCGCCGTCCACGTACAGCTGCGGGATGGTCGGCCAGTCGCCGTAGACCTTGATGCCCTCGCGGATGTCCTGGTCGGCCAGCACGTTGACGTGGGCGAAGTCGACGCCGAGCTCGTTCAGCGCGCCCACCGCCTTGGCGGAGAACCCGCACTGCGGCATGCCCGGCTGGCCTTTCATGAACAGTACGACGCGGTTGGAGCTGAGCAGCGTTTCGATACGGGAGCGCAGGGCGGGGTCGAGGGACATGGCAGCAGTCGTCGCAGAGTCGGACCGGTCATTCTACGCCGCATGGCATCATGGGGCATGACAGTTCCGGAAACGCTGCATCGCATCCCGCGCCACCCGTACCGCTGGCTGCCCTGGGCAATGGCCTCGCAGGCGCTGGTGGCGGTGCTGTGGTGGGCGTATGGCTGGCCGGTCGGCCTGCCGGCGCTGCTGCTGTCGCACGCGGCGCTGGTGTTGCCGGTGTTCCTGCCGCGGGCGCGGCTGTACGCGCCGGTGCTGGATCGCCTGCCAGGCAACGCGCCGCGGGTGTGGCTGACCATCGACGACGGCCCCTCCGACGACACCGTGGCGATCCTGGACCTGCTCGACCGCTACCAGGCAAAGGCCACCTTCTTCCTGGTCGGTGCCCGTGCCGCCGCGCGCCCGCAACTGGTACGCGAGATCCTGCGCCGCCGCCACGGCATCGGCAACCACAGCCAACACCATCCGCAGGCGTGGTTCTGGGCGCTGGGACCGCGGCGCATGGCGCAGGAAATCGGCCAGGCGCAGCAGACGCTGGCCGCGATCGCCGGTACCGCACCGCGCTGGTACCGCTCGGTGGTGGGCATGACCAATCCCTTCGTCGCCGCACCGCTGCGCCGGCATGGCCTGACCCGGGTGGCCTGGAGCGCGCGCGGATTCGACGGGGTGCGCTGCGACCCCGCGGTCACCGTCGCGCGCATCGCCCGCGACCTGCAGCCCGGCGCCATCGTGCTGCTGCACGAGGGCGCGGCGCACGGGCACAATCCGGCGATCGTGGAGGGGGTGTTGCGGGCGTTGCAGGAACGCGGGTTGCGGGCAGTACTGCCTGATTGAGTCGGATGTGCGTCATGGCGCCGCGGCAGGGTGTCGCGCGCGGCATGCCGCATGCCGATCGATGCGCCAGCGCGGGAATCAGCCCGGCTGGGCCATGCCGTAGCCGATCAGCGCCGCCATCGCGCCGAGGGTGAGCAGGGCGCACAACAGGCCGAGAATGCCGTGCCGCTTGCTGCGGCCAGGTTGCAGACAGTTGCCGATGCCCAGCGCGATGGCGCAGACCTGGGCGATGGCGGTGACCAGCGCCAGCAGGCCGAGCAGCAGCGACATCGGCGCGTGCGGACCAGCGGCGAACGTCGGGATGACGAAGAAGGTGCTCAGCAACAACGCCGCGAGCAGCACGAAGGCGCTGATCAGGCTGGTCGCCAGGGCGGCGATGCCCAGGCCGGAGCGTGGCGGTGGCGTGGGTGTGCTCATGCGTGGCGATGCGAGCGTGGGCCGGCGCAGCCGGAGCGGCCGCTGCGTGCGCGGTGCCGCGGCAACCTCAACGCGGCTCCGCCACGATCAGCCAGTTGTTGAACGGCGTGTTGCCGTACAGCGGCGCGAAGCTGGCGCGCAGGCCGGCGGCGTCGAGCTGGGCCTGCAGGCTGTCGCGGGTGGGGTAGGCCTTGGGCAGCTCCTGCATCCAGCCGGCCAGGTGCGCGAGCACGTCGGTGATGCGGCTGGTGCGGCCGCGGCCGCTAGCATCGCCCAGGCCGCTGCGGATCACCAGCTTGGCGCCCGGCGTGAGCATGCGCGCGACGCTGCGGATCAGATTGGATTGCATGTCGCGGTCCAGGTACTGCAGCACGTCCAGGATCGCGACGCTGCCGTGGTGCTCGGGCCACGACTGACCCAGGTCGACCACCGCGAAATGCGTGTCCTGCAGCCCGTTGCGGGCGGCGATGGCGCCGGCGCGGCGGATCTTGGCCGCGTCGATGTCCACGCCGTGGTAGCGCTGGCGCTGGCCGTCGGCGCGCAGCGCGTGCGCGAGCAGGCCCAGCCCGCAGCCCAGGTCCAGCACCGGCGCATCGGTGCCGCGCAGCGCGGCGAGCACGCCGGGGTAGAGCGGATCGGTGCGCAGCTTGGTGCGCGTGTAGTAGTAGTCGTAGCGGTTGCCGAGCGGATGCGTGGGCAGGAAGGCGCGGGCGATGGCCAGGGCCTGCGGGCGGGTCATGGGCTGGGTGGTGCTGGCGTCGCGCAATGTCGGTCCTTGGCAGCGGGCGTACGCCAGCTAGGCTAACGCATCGCGTGCCGCCGGCAACAGCAGCGCGGTCCAGCGCGCATACATCGCCGCTGACGGATGCAGCCCGTCCGCGGCCAGCATCGCCGGGTCGCCGCCGCCATCGCGGCTGCAGCCGGTGATGTCGACGAAGCGCACCGCGCGCGCGGCGCAGCAGGGCTGCGCCGTGGCATTGAAGGCATCGATCTGCACGGCGATGCGTGCCGGATCGTGTGCGGGCGACTGCGCGAAGGCGGTGACGCCCCAGTCCGGGATCGACACCGCCAGTACCCGCTGCGGCCGCGCGTCGGCGAAATCGATCGCGCGCTGCAGCAGCGCATCGAACTGTGCGCGATAGTCTTCAAGCGGATAGCCGCGGTACTGATTGTTGACGCCGATCAGCAGCGTCACCAGGTCGAACGGTCCCTGCGGCGCGGCCGCGTCGATGCCGGCGTCCAGTTCGTCGGTGGTCCAGCCGGTGGTGGCGACGATCTGCGGATCGGCCAGGGCGATGCCGTCGCGGCGCAAGCCCGCGGCCAGTTGCATCGGCCAGCGTCCGTCGGCGTCCACGCCTTCGCCAATCGTGTAGGAATCGCCCAGCGCGAGGTAGCGCAGCGTTGTGTGCTCGGAAATGGCGAAACTGCCTTGGCTCATCTTTGCGCAACCAGAGGCGGCCATCTTATCGCGATGCGGGATTCAGGGACGGCGCACGCTTTGCTATTCCCCATTCCCCATTCCCCATTCCCCACTCACCGCCCCACAGCCGCCCGCGGCTTCAGCGGCACCACCTTGGTGGCATCCTCGGCGCGGCGTGCCAGGACGCGGTCGATGCGCGCGAACACCTCGCGCATCGTCGCCGCCTCCGGCAGCAGGGTGACGCGGAAATGGTGCCGGTAGGGCACGTTGAAGCTGGAGCCGGGCACCACCAGCACGCCTTCCTGTTCCATCAGCTCCAGGGCGAAGGCGTGGTCGTCGAACCCGCGGGCGGCGGCGCCGACCACCGCCGGGAACGCGTACAGCGCGCCGGCCGGCTGCACCAGCGACAGGTGCTCGCTGGCCGCGCAGGCCTCGAGTACCGCGCGGCGCGTCTCGTACAGGCGTCCACCCGGGGCGCACAGCGGCGAGATCGTGTCCGGGCCGTTGACCGCGGCATCGATCGCGAACTGGCCGGGGACGTTGGCGCACAGGCGCAGCGCGCCGAGCAGGTCCATGGCGTTGCGGAAATCGCCGACGCGCTCGGCATCGCCGGACAGCAGCGCCCAGCCCACGCGCCAGCCGCAGGCGCGGTGCACCTTGCTCAGGCCGCCGAAGCTGATGCACGGATGCGTGCCGGCCAGCGGTGCCACCGACACGAATTCCGCGTCGTCGTACAGCACCTGGTCGTAGATCTCGTCGACCATCAGCAGCAGGTTGTGCTTGACCGCGATGGCGACGATCTTCTCCAGCAGCGCCCGCGAGTAGCTGGCGCCGCTGGGGTTGTTCGGGTTGATCAGCACGATGGCGCGGGTGCGCGAGGACACCAGCGTCTCGATCTCCACCGGGTCGGGCTGGAAGCCGTTCTCCGGCGCGCAGCGGTAGTACACCGGACGGCCGTCGTTGAGGATGGTGGCCGCCGACCACAGCGGGTAGTCGGGCGAGGGCACCAGCACTTCGTCGCCAGGGTTGAGCAGCGCGCGCAGCGACAGGTCGATCAGCTCGCTGACGCCGTTGCCGATGAAGATGCGGTCCGGGTGCGCATCCGGGTGCTGGCGCCGGGCGTAGGCCGCGGCGATCGCCTCGCGCGCCTCCGGCAGGCCCTGCTGGTGGGTGTAGGGATCGGTGCGGCCCATGTCGTCGGCGATCGCACGCTGCAGGTGCTCGGGCGCACGGAAGCCGAACGCGCCGGGATTGCCGATGTTGAGCTTGATCAGTTTGCGCCCCTGGGCCTCCAGCTCGCGGGCTCGCCGTGCCAGTTCGCCGCGGATCTCGTAGCGGACTTCGGACAGGCGTTCGCGGATCGCGAGCGGCTTGATCGGCAGGGTGGGCATCGCATTGGCCGGTGGGGCGTGGGACCTGCATGGTAGCGGAAATGTGACACCGCGGCGGGGCAGTGGGGCGCCGTGGTGGCGGGTCGTCTACGGCGCCCGGCCGCCACGCTCGGCGCTGCGACGGGCGTGGCGCGGTGGCTGGCCCGTGTGGCGGCCAGCACACGCGTCGCGCGGGTCATGCGCCGCTGCTGGCGAGTCCCGGGACGCCGCCTGCGGCGCGCGGCTCTCGTCGCGGCGGGGCGGGGTTAGCTATGCAAGGCGCCGCCCCGCGCGTGTCCCAGTGGCCGCCCTGCGCTCACCTTTGGGTGCGGCACACCCTCTAGAATTCGCCCATGACCTCCTCCCCGATCGACTTCGACGCGTTGCGCCCCATCGGCTGGCCCTGGCCCGGAATGCCCGAGGAGCCCGCCTGGCGCGCACTGTTCGAGGCGCATCCGCAGTCGCGGCCGGCGCGGGTGGTGGAGCAGCACCGCACCGGCTATGTGGTCGCCGATGCGGTGGACACCGGCTTCAAGGTCGAATCGCTGCCGGACTGGCAGCGGCCGCGCTTTCCTAGCCACGAGCGCGCCGCGGTCGGCGACTGGGTGCTGCTGGAAGGCACGCGCATCGTCGCGCTGCTGCCGCGGCGCACCGCGATCAAACGCGGCGCCGCCGGCGAGCACTACCACCAGCAGGTGATCGCGGCCAACATCGATACGGTGTTCATCGTCTGCGGCCTGGATGCGGACTTCAATCCGCGCCGGATCGAGCGTTATCTGCTGCTGGTGGGCGGCGGTGGTGCGGCGCCGGTGGTGGTGCTGACCAAGGCCGACCTCACCGAGTACGCCGACGATGCGCTGGCGGTGCTGGAGGAACTGGCGGCACAGGCGATCCCGCTGCTCACGGTCAACGCCCGCCAGGCCGACAGCGTCGACGCGCTGCAGCCGTGGCTGGGGCCGGGGCAGACCGCGGTGCTGGTGGGCTCATCCGGTGCCGGCAAGTCCACCCTCACCAACACCTTGCTCGGCGTGCAGAAGATGCGCACCGCGGCGGTGCGCGCCACCGATTCGCGCGGCCGCCACACCACCACCCATCGCGCGCTGCTGCCGCTGCCGTCCGGCGCCTGCCTGATCGATACGCCGGGCATGCGCGAACTCAAGCCCACCGGCGAGGAAGACCTGGCCGAGGGCGGCTTCGCCGACATCGAGGCGCTGGCCGCGCAGTGCCGCTTCAACGACTGCGCGCACCTGGCCGAACCGGGCTGTGCGGTGCAGGCGGCGATCGAGCGCGGCGAGATCGAGGAGGCGCGCTTGGCCAATTACCTGAAGCTGCGCGACGAGGTCGCCGGCGCCGCCGGCAAGCTGGCGCAGCGCCAGGCGCAGAACGCGGCCGCAGGCCGCAGCGGCAAGCCCGGCGGTAGCAAGCCCAGCGGTGGCAAACCGGGCGGCAAGCGTCCGCCGCCGCGCACCCTGCGCCGCTGACGTCGGCCGTGGTCAAACGCGTGCTCCCGGCCGAGATCCGCCACCATGCCGCGCTCGACGCGCGGCTGGTCAAGGCGGTGCGCGGCATCCGCCTGCTGGCCCTGGCCAGTTGGCCGGTGGCGTTGCAGGCGCCATTCCTGGAGAGCGTGGCGCGCGGCCAGCCGCAACTGCCGCAGGTGGACTACCCCAGGCTGGATTTCGCCGACACACGCCGCGAGCTGGCGGCGATCGCCGAGGCCGCCGATCCGGGGCATCCGCTCGGCGCCTACCTGCAGGCGTCGGTGCACAGCTGGGATCTGGCCGCGGCATTGCTGGAAGCGCTCGGCACGCCGGCAGTGGGCACCTATTCGGCGCAGTTGTTCGGCGTGCCGGAAGACCCGATGCCCGGCCACGGTCCCACCACCCGCGAGGCCGCCGGCCATTTCATCCGCATCGCCCAGGAGCTGGACCGCGAGCTGTTCTCGGCCGAGGAGCAGGTGCCGGTCTCGGCCACTGCCTTGCGCCTGCTGCTGCAGCGCGACCTGGACGAGTTCTTCGGCACGCGGGTGATCACGGTGGAACTGGATCCGGACCTGCTGGCCAAGGCCGCTGCCGGCGCGCAGCGCATCCGCCTGCGCTCCGGCGCCCACTTCAGCGACTACGACCGCGCGCAACTGTTCCACCACGAGGCGCTGGTGCATTCGCTGACCGCGCTCAACGGCCGGCAACAGACGCAGTTGCCGAGCCTGGCGCTGTCCTCGCCGCGCACCACCGCCACCCAGGAAGGCCTGGCGACCTTCGCCGAGCAGATCACCGGCAGCATCGACATCGAGCGGATGAAACGGATCAGCCTGCGCATCGAGGCGATCGCGCTGGCCCGAGACGGCGCCGACTTCATCGAGGTGTTCCGCTACTTCGATGCGGCCGGGCAATCGCCGGCGGAGAGTTTCTCCTCGGCGCAGCGCGTGTTCCGCGGCGTGCCGACCAGCGGTGGCGCCGCGTTCACCAAGGACACCGTGTACCTGCGCGGCCTGGTGTCGGTGCACACCTTCTTCCGCCAGGCGCTGCAGCGCGACCGCCTGCCGCTGTGCCGCTGGCTGTTCGCCGGCAAGATGGCGCTGGAGGACGTGGCCGCGTTCGCACCGCTGTTCGAGTCCGGCGTGCTGGCCCCGCCGCGCTGGCTGCCGACGTGGGTGGCGCGGGCCAGCGGCCTGGCCGGGATGCTGGCGTTCTCGCTGTTCGCCAACCGTATTCGCATGGATCAGGTGGAGTAGGGTCGCTCCAGAAAGGAAGGAGCTGCCGTTGCAGGAGGTTGGCGGCATTCGCGGCGACCAGCCGCGTGGACGATCGAACGCGTCGAATGCGACTGCAGTGTTCCTGTGGCTATCGCAACCTCGCATTGCGGGCTGTCGGTCGTTTGGTTTTTGAAGAAACGAGAAGAAGTCCGCGGATTTTCTCTGGCAAGAAGGAGGGTTTACTCGTGTCCGTCTTGCTTGCAGAAAGAAGAGTTAAGTACTTATGCTGGGTTGCGCATTTATCGCCAATAAGGGGGCTCGCGTGTCTATGACGGAAGGCAAGGGTGGGGACGTGGGAGCGGCTGGCGTCATCGCGCAGTTGCGCAGGCAAAATCGAATTCTGAAGATCTTTTCGGCTGTGGCGCTTGCCTGCCCTTTGACGCTGATGCTGATGGGTGCCCGAAGCGCTGGCAGCAAGCAGGTCTTTTCCGAGATCGATGTCAAGCGCATCAATATCGTCAACGAGGACGGCTCCAGGTCCATGGTGTTGGCCGCCCGTGGTTGGCTGCCCGATCCGGTGATGGGTGGGAAGGTGATGAAAACCGAGAGGAGCGACATGCCCGGAATGCTCTTCTATAACGGCGTGGGCGACGAGGTCGGCGGGCTCATCTATGACGGCAGTATCGGCAAAGATGGAAAGCCCAGTGGCGGCGTGCATCTTTCGATGGATCGGTTCGGCGGAGATCAGCAAATCGCCCTGCATCACTACGAGGAGGGCGGCTTCATGGAAACCGGCCTTTCCGTGTTCGACCGCGGGCTCTCCAGGCAGTACGAAGGGCTGTATGAAAAGTATCTGGCGGCCCCGAATGGGCCGGAGAAGGATGCGCTGTTGAAGCAGTGGAAGAATGCGGGTGGTCAGCAGACGCAGAGACTCTTTGTCGGGCGTACTCGCGGAAAATCGTCCGCGGTGATTCTCGCGGACGATTCCGGAAATCCCAGGATCATCATGTCCGTCACGCCTGCTGGAAAGGCCTCGTTGGATTTTATTGATGACAAGGGCGATGTCGTCCAGAGTCTCCCGACCCCCGTCGTGAAGAAGTAGTGGCATGGTCGATACCGGCCATGGAGTTGCCGGAGTGGTCTGGTGTCTCGCTGGAGTACGTCGGGCTCGATGCCTGATCGCGTGCGTACGGGGTGGCGGCGCATCGGCATCGCGCCGTCCGCCTCATCGGCATCCACGCCATCACTCGGTGGATTTGGGTAGCCGCTGATTCCAGGGCGCGCCGCCGTTCGGCCTGCAGTTCCATTCGACGTCGAACAGTGCGTGCAGTGCATGCAGCGCAACCTGGACACGCATGGACTGACCCAGGACGCCGGTGACTTCGTGTGGTGTATGGAGGCCGCCTGCATGTGGTTCGTTGGCTGATCAACTAGTAGCTATCCGCTTCGAACAAGCTGGTCGACCCGGCGCAGCGAGCGGGCTGCCGCCGTAGTGACTGGCTTCGGCAGCCTTGCAGGATCGCGTGTGTGAGCTGAACCGCATTGCGCGATGCTCACCCGCCGCGAATGTGCGGCTGCCGATACTGCGGCGCCCGGCCTGCCCGCGCATGGCCGCTTCCCCTCACAAGGAGATCCGCATGAAGATCCTGATGGTGCTGACGTCGCACGACCAGCTTGGCGACACCGGCCACAAGACCGGCTTCTGGCTGGAAGAATTCGCCGCGCCGTACTACACGTTCAAGGATGCCGGCGCCGAGATCACGCTGGCCTCGCCCGAGGGCGGGCAGCCGCCGCTGGACCCGAAGAGCGATGCGCCGGACGCGCAGACCGAAGCGACCCGCCGCTTCAAGGGCGACCCGGCGGCGCAGCAGCAACTGGCGAGCACGCATCCACTGGCATCGGTGCGCGTGGACGACTACGACGCGCTGTTCTACCCGGGCGGCCACGGCCCGCTGTGGGACCTGGCCGAAGACCGCGATTCCATCGCGCTGATCGAGGCGTTCGCACGCGCCGACAAGCCGATCGGCTTCGTCTGCCACGCGCCGGGCGTGCTGCGCCGGGTGAGCGCGGCCGATGGCACGCCGCTGGTGAAGGGCCGCCGCGTCACCGGCTTCACCAACGGCGAGGAAGCCGCGGTCGGCCTGACCGACGTGGTGCCGTTCCTGGTCGAGGACGAACTGCAGCGCCTGGGCGGTCAGTACAGCAAGGTTGCCGATTGGGGCGTGCACGTGGTCGAGGACGGCCATTTGGTCACCGGACAGAACCCGGCTTCGTCCGAGGCGGCGGCCGAGGCGTTGCTGGGGATGCTGCGCGGGAAGTGAGCGCGTCCAATGGCAAGGCGACCGCCATCTCGATAAGAAAGGGCGTCGTTTTCTGATAGGCGCTGGCGCGGCAGTCGACGAGTACTTTTGGTAATCGCTTTTGTAGCGCCTCGCCGGACTCACCTTTTGTAAGTTGACCGGGCAGGACGGCTGCAAGTGGATCGTGCCGCTGGCATCGGCGTGCTCTGTCATCCGTAGGAGCGGCTTCAGCCGCGACGGGCGTTCCCATTGACGCTGGTCGCGGCTGAAGCCGCTCCTACGAGGCATGGATGTGCCGCTGCGTGCCAGCCAGGTAGCCGGCGCCTGTGGGAGGGACTTCAGTCCCGACTGCATGCACTCGCAAGCGCAGATGTACAGCAGCGGCGCTGATAGGCGCCGCTGCTGTTTTCGGCTCAGCCGCGCCGCCACCAGCGCAGGCCGTACGCAGGCAGGATGCCGTCCCAATGCACCAGCATTGCTGGATCCTTGCCGCCATCGGCAATGGCCTGCCAGTCGCCTGCTCCAAGCGCATCGGCGACATCGACCGCAATCGGCTGCGCACTGAAGTTGTACACCGCCACGAACGTCTCGCCGCGCGCCAGACCGAGCAGGGCGGGATCGCCCAGCGGCATTGCACGCAGCGGCTGGTCGGCGGCCAGCGCCGCGGTGGCCGCACGCGCGGTGATGAGATGGCGCAGGCGGGCGTAGACCTGGCCGGGCAGGCTGTCGCTGTCGTGGCGTTGCGCCGCGCGCGCCCAGTCCATCGCCGGTCGATGCAGCCAGCGGCCTTCGTGGCGGCGCAGCGGATCGTCGCGATATGCCTCGTCGTTGCCCAGGGCCAGTTCGTCGCCCATGTACAGCAGCGGGATGCCCGGCATCGCCAGTGCCACCGCATACAGCAGCAGCAGGCGGCGCACGCCTAACTCCAGCGCTTCAGCGTCGTCGTCGGCCAGCGCGGCGGCGATACCGGTCAGCGCCGCGCTCATGCCGTTGCTGCCGTGCACGCCGTCGCCGCTGCTCTGGAACGCTTCGCCGCGCGCATAGCTGTCCGGCGTGCGGCCCGCATAGAACTGGGCGATGCGCGCCAGCGCGAACGGGGCCACGCCTTCGCCACCGGCGGCTTCGCGCTGCAGCACGTTCCAGCCGATGTCGTCGTGGCAGCGCACGTAGCTGAGCCAGCCGCAGGCCGGCGGCAGCGCCGGCGTCTGCGCGATCGCCGCCTGCACGATGTCGCCGCGCTGCTCGGCCAGTGCCACCCAGCCGGCCGCCATCAGCGTGCTGTGGTAGGCCAGGTGGCATTCGTGGCCGCGCGCGGCGCCTTCGCCGAAGTAGGGCGGCAACTGCGCCATCGGCACGATCGCCTCGGCCTTCAGCAGCACCGCCGGCGCAAGGATGTCGGTGAGCGCGCGCAGCGCCTGCAGGATCGTGTGCGCCTCCGGCTGGTTCATGCAGTCGGTGCCGGGACGCTTCCACAGGTACGCGGTGGAATCCAGGCGGAACACCTCCACCCCCAAGTTGGCCAGGCGCAGCAGCGCCAGCGCCATCTCGCCGAACACCGCCGGATTGCTCCAGTCCAGATCCCATTGGTAGGGATAGAACGTGGTCCACAGCCAGGCGTCGGCGTCCTCCACCCAGGTGAAGTTGCCCGGTGCGGTGTGCGGGAACACCTGGCCCAAGGTCCGTTCGTAGGCATCCGGCGCGCTGCGGTCGCGGAAGTGGTGGTAGTAGTCCAGATGCCGCGCATCGCCGCGCTTGGCCGCCAGCGCCCAGGGATGGTCGTCGGCGGTGTGGTTGAGCACGAAGTCGGCGCACAGGCTGATCCCGGCCGCGCGCAGCCGCGCGGTCAGCGCCGCCAGATCGTCGGTGTCGCCGAGCCGCGGTTCGACCTGGCCGTAGTCGCTGACCGCGAAGCCGCCATCGTTGTCGCCGGCGCGCGCGCGCAGGAACGGCAGCAGGTGCAGGTAGCGCACGCCCAGTTCCTGAAGGTAGGGCACGCGCTCGCCAACGCTGTTCAAGGTGCCGGCGAAGCGGTCGACATAGGCGCTGTAGCCGAGCATCGCCGGGGTGGCGAACCAGTCGGGGGCGCGCTCGGCATCGAGCTGGCGCAGCGCCGGCGGCCGCGCAGTGGCGATGGCTGCCAGTTGTGTAAGCCACTGCGGCAACCACTGCGCGAAGGCCGGATGCGTGCCGTACAGCGCATGCAAAGGCGCCAACAGACGTTCGCCGTGGCGCTGCAGGCGCGGCAGCAGCGCGGCGGCGGCATGCGGAGGCAGATGCGCCTGCCACAGGGTGTGGGCGAGCGCGGACAGTGCGGAAGGAGCGGGTGCGGTCATGGAGGGCTTGGCCGCGCCCCGGGCGGGGCGCGGATGTGCGGTCCTCGTCAGAAGTCGTAGCGCAGGCTGATGCTGGAGGTGCGGCCCGGGATCGAGCGCGCGCGGATCACGCCGGAGGATGCGTCGGCGATCGAGGCTTCCTCCGCTTCGGTCAGGCCGAAGGTGTTGAACAGGTTGTTGACGTTGAGCGAGACGGTCAGCGCATCGGTGATGCGGTAGTCGCCGAACAGGTTGACCTGGGTGTAGCCGGGCATCTTCAGCTGGTTGCTGTCCTGGGTATAGGCCGAACTGGTGCCGATCGCATTGACGCCGACCTGGTAGCGCTCGCCGCGGTAGCTCGGCGTCAGCTGCCAGACGAAGCGCGCCTGCCGACGCGGGGTGTTGCCGGCGTTGGCCGGGGTGATCTGGTCCTTGTCGATGGTGGCGTCGGTCCAGGTCAGGCCGCCGTTGAGGGTGAAACCGCCGGTGCGGTACGCCGCTTCCAGTTCCAGGCCGTGCGCCTTGTAGGTGCGGTCGAAGAAGCGTTGGGTGGTGGCTTCGTAGTTCTGCTCCTGCGTGCGTGCGGCGAACGCCGTGGCGAACAGGCTCAAGCCGCCGCTGCGCCACTTCAGGCCGCCTTCCAGTTGCTTGACCACGTTCACCGCCTCGTTGGAGGACACCGAGCCGTCGTCGCGGACCACGCCGAACAGCAGGCGGTCGGCATTGGCGCGCGCGCCGCGGCTGTAGCGCGCGAACGCGGCCAGGTCGTCGCCGAGCATGTAGTTGCCGCCGAACGAGTAGGACAGGTAGTTCCAGTCGTAGCGCACCGGCTTGCGGTTGCCGTAGTCGATGGTGGCCACGCTTTGCTCCGGCGCCTCGATCACGCCGTCGCCGTTCACGTCGACGTTGTTGGCCAGTACGCTGCCGGCGGTGTTGCCGCGGGCGCGGCCCATGTCGTAGCGCAGGCTGCCGTCCACGCTCAGCGGACCCTGGTCCCAGCTCAGCGCCAGGTACGGTGCGTTGATGTCGTAGCGCACGTCGTAGTGGCGGGTGTTGTCCAGCCCCCAGTACGGCACGCCGTAGGCGTACAGGCCGTCCTGCGAGCGCAGGCTGCCGTCGGCGGCGACCACGTCCAGCAGCCGCGGGCGGTGCCCCAGCGACTGTACGTAGGAGTTCCAGGTCCAGTCCACGTCGATGGTCTGCCGCGAGGTATACCAGCCGGCCTTGAGGTTGAGATTGCCGCCGTCGCCGCTGCCGAAGTCGCGCGCCAGGCTGACATCGTTGACCGCGTTGCCCAGGTCGTTGAGGTGCACGTTGAACAGGTGCGTGCGCAGCGCCAGGCCGGTGTAGGCCTGGCCGGCGTTCGGCCCGTCGACGTAACGCAGGCCGGCACCGGCGCCGCCGATGCTCGCCGCCAGCGCGCCGGCATCGGCCACCTGCGCCGGGAACGGCGAGACGAAGCGGCCGGAGGTATCGGCGATGCGGAACTTGTCGGTCAGGGTCCAGCCGCCGCCGATGTCGAACTGCGCCTCGGCGCCGAACGCGCGCGACAGCGGATGCATGCCGTCGCCCAGTTCCACCCGCGAGGGCCTGTTGCCGCCATCGAGGGTGGCGCTGCTGCGGAAGTACGGGCTGTACAGCGTGTCGGTGCCGGGATCGAAACCGTCGATGCTGCCGAAGTGCGGCGACCCGTCGCTGCCGCTGACCCGGGTCGGCACCGGCAGGTAGCCGGCGGCGCGGTCGTTGAGGTACTTGGCGTAGACGCGCACGTAGCCGTTGTCGAACAGCCGGGTCAGGTTGGCCTTGAGCTGGCCGCCCTTGTCGGTGGTGTAGCCGGCATCGCGGATGCCGTCGCCGCGGCGGTAGAAGCCGCCGACGTTGAACTGCCAGTGCTCGGCGAACGGTGCGCCGTAGTCGAAGTCCAGGCGGGTGTTGTCGTAGCCGCCCAGGCCGCGGGTGAGGCCGACGCTGCCACCGGCGGTGTCGCCGGTCTTGCTGATGAAGTTGATGATGCCGCCGGGCGAGTTGCTGGCGAAGGTGGAGGCCGAGCCGCCGCGAATCGCCTCGATGCGCTCCAGGCTGTAGTCGGCGCGCAGGAAGATGTCGGCGTTGCCGAAGGCGATGTCGCCGAACTCCAGCACCGGCAGGCCGTCTTCCTGCAACTGCAGGAACTTGGCGCCGCCGGAGGCGACCGGCAGGCCGCGCACGGCGATGTTGGCATTGCCTTCGCCGCCGCTGGACTCGGAGCGGATGCCGGGGATGTTGCGGAAGATCTCGGCGGTGCTGCGCGGCGCCGACTGTTCGATCGCCTCGGCGCCGACGGTGCTGACCGAGACGCTGGACTTGAGCTTGCTCTTGGGCGTGCCGGTACCGGTGACGAACACCGAGTCCAGGCTGACCACGTCGCCCTGCGCCGCCGGGGCGTCGGCAGTGGCGGGCGTGGCCTGTTGCGCGAGCGCCGCCGGTGCGGACAGCGCCGCGGCGACGGCCAGGGCCAGGGTCTGCAGGCGGATCGAAGGGTGATGCATCGCTGTCTCTCCCGAAGCGAGTGGTGCAGTGGGTGGCGGCGCGCCGCTGCCGGAACGGGCAGGGCGCGGCGCGGACGGTGGGTGCGGCGGCGTACAGATACGGCTGTCCGCAATCGATTGCAATTTGCAATGCAGCAAATCCACCGGCGGTGCTTTAGCTCAACTCTACGTTGGGAGATCGAGGCATTCTGCATGGTGCAACGCAGCGTTACAAACGATTGCAGGCGCGGCGACACTCCGCTCCGCCGCTGCGGCACGCCTCCCGCGTGTCCGACCCGTTCAGGCCGATGCCGATGCTGATGCGTTCCGATCGTCCCCTGCTTCCGCTCTCGCGCGTGCTGGCGCTCAACGCCGGTTTCTTCGGCGTGCAGTACAGCTTCGGGCTGCAGCAGAGCAACATGAGCCCGATCTACAACTACCTGGGCGCCGACCATGCCAACCTGCCGTACCTGTGGCTGGCCGGCCCGATCACCGGGTTGGTGCTGCAGCCGGTGGTCGGCGTGCTCAGCGACCGCACGGTGACCCGCTGGGGCCGGCGCATGCCGTACATGGTGGTGGGCGCGCTGGTCTGCAGCCTGTGCCTGCTGACCATGCCCTTCAGCATGGCGCTGTGGATGGCGGTGGCGTTGCTGTGGATGCTGGATGCGGCCAACAACGTGGCGATGGAGCCGTACCGCGCACTGGTCAGCGACGTGCTGGCGCCGCCGCAGCGGCCGCTGGGCTACCTGACCCAGAGTGCGTTCACCGGCCTCGGCCAGACCCTGGCCTACGTCACCCCGCCGCTGCTGGTGTGGCTGGGCATGAACCAGGACGCGGCCAATGCCCACCACATTCCCTACGTCACCATTGCCGCCTTCGCGATCGGTGCGGGCTTTTCCGCCGCGTCGATCCTGCTCACCGCGCGCAGCGTGCGCGAGCCGGTGCTGCCGGCGGCGCAACTGCAGCGCCTGCGCGGCGCCGCGGTCGGGCCGCTGGCGACGCTACGCGAGATCGTCGACGCGGTGCGGCAGATGCCGCCGACGATGCGGCAGATGGCGCCGGTGATGCTGTTCCAGTGGTATGCGATGTTCTGCTACTGGCAATACATCGTGCTGTCGCTGTCGACCACATTGTTCGGCACCACCGCAGCCGATTCGCACGGCTTCCGCGAGGCCGGCCTGGTCAACGGCCAGATCGGCGGCTTCTACAACTTCGTCGCCTTCCTGGCCGCGTTCGCGATGGTGCCGGTGGCGCGGCGGTTCGGTCCCAAGGCCACCCATGCCGCCTGCCTGGTCGCCGCCGGCGTCGGCATGTGCGTGCTGCCGTCGATCCACGACCGCTGGCTGTTGCTGCTGCCGATGCTCGGCATCGGCCTGGCCTGGGCCAGCATGATGGGCAATCCCTACCTGATGCTGGCCAACAGCATCCCGCCCGAACGCACCGGCGTGTACATGGGCCTGTTCAACCTGTTCATCGTGCTGCCGATGCTGATCCAGATCGTGACCCTGCCGCTGTACTACGACCGCCTGCTGCAGGGCGACCCGCGCAACGTGATTCGCCTGGCCGGTGCGTTGATGCTGGCGGCGGCGGTGGCGATGTTGTTGGTGAGGGGGCGGGATTCGGGAGTGGGGATTCGGGATTCGTAAAGCGGTGGAGCAGGGATTGGGCATTCGGGATTCGGGATTGGAAAAAGCCGACTCTGCTAGTGCACGTTCGGCGCGCAAGTTCCCGCTTTTACGAATCCCCAATCCCGAATGCCCAATTCCGGCCCCTCACGCCGACTCCCGCACCACCAGACTCACCGGCAGCTCCACCGATTCCACCGACGTGCCGGCGATCAGGTTCAGCACGCCGTCCACCAGCAGGGTGGCGGCATGGGCCAGATCCTGGCGCACGGTGGTCAGCGGTGGCTGGCTGTAGGCGGCCAGGGGGATGTCGTCGAAGCCGACCAGGGCGATGTCCTGGGGGACGCGGTGGCCGGCTTCGATCAGGGCGCGGATCGCGCCCAGGGCGATCACGTCGGAGGCGGCGAAGACCGCGTCCGGCGGATCGGTCTTCTTCAGCATTGCGCGGGTCAGGCGGTAGGCGTCCTCGCTGAGGAAGTGGCTGCGCGCGTGCAGCCGCGGATCGAATGCCAGGCCGTGCGCGTCGAGCATGCGCCGGTAGCCGGCGAAGCGCGGCGCCACTTCCGGTAGCTGCTCGTCGCCAAGGAAGGCGATGCGCTGGCGGCCGTGCTCGATCAGGTGTGCGGTGGCCAGTTCGCCGCCGCGCAGGTTGTCGCTGCCCACGCTGGCATAGGCCTGGCCGTCGATGCGGCTGCCCCACACCAACATCGGCAGGCCGCCGCGCGCGGCCGCGTCGAGCGACGCATGCTCGTGGCTCTGGCCGAGCATGATGACGCCGTCGGCGCGGCTATTGCGCGCCAGGTCCTCGACCCAGTGATCCTGGTGCTGGTCCAGCTTGGACAGCAGCATGCTGTAGCCACGCGCGGTCAGCGCGTCGGCGAGCAGCGCCAGCATGGTCATCATGAACGGGTCCGACAGCGGCTGCTCGTGCGCGTGCATCAGCGGCACCGCCACGCAGACGATGTTGGAGCGGCGCGAGCGCAGGCTGCGCGCCACCGGATCGACGCGGTAGCCGGCGTCGCGGGCGAGCTGCTTGATGTAGGCGCGGGTGCGTTCGGCGACCACCGGGTTGTCGGCCAGCGCACGCGACACCGTGGATTCGGACACGCCGGCCATGCGCGCGATGTCGGCCATCTGCAGGCGCGCGGCGGGCGCGCCAGGTTCGGGTTTGTCGGACATGCGGAGCGGGCGCGACGGACGAAGCGGAACCGGCAGTGTATGCCAGGCGGGCGTCGCGGCGCTTTGCACGCCGCGGCTGCATCGCCGCGGCGGCGGAGCGCTGCATGTCTGTCCGCGGATACCGCGGCGTGCCTGCCGGCCGAATCCGGCGGCAGCGCGCGGGCGGTCTCGTCGCGGTTGAGCGCAGTTCCACGCCCCGCGCCCCGCGCCATGCACGCGCAACCGTGGCGCTATGCGGGGCAGGCGAGGCGCTAGGCCATGTGCAGGCCGCCATTGACCGCGTAGTCGGCACCGGTGACGTAGGCGGCCTCGTCGGAGGCCAGCCAGGCGCACAGCGCCGCCACTTCCTCGGGCTTGCCGAGCCGGCGCAGCGGTACCGAACTGGCCAGGCGATCGAGCACGTCCGGCGGGAAGCCGCTGATCGCCGCGCTGGCGATGTAGCCGGGCGAGACGGTGTTGACGGTGACGCCCCGCGAGGCCACTTCCTGCGCCAGCGCGCGGCTGAAGCCCTGCATCGCCGCCTTGGCGGTGGCGTAGTTGATCTGCCCGATCTGGCCCTTCTGCGCGCTGACCGCGCCGATGTTGACGATGCGGCCCCAGCCGCGCGCGGTCATGCCGTCCACCACTTGCTTGGTGATGTTGAACAGCGCATGCAGGTTGCTGGCGATCACCGCCTGCCAGTCCTCGCGGCCCATCTGCCGGAACAGCATGTCGCGGCTGCCGCCGGCGTTGTTGACCAGCACGTCGATCTCGCCGACCTCGGCCTTGACCTTGGCGAACGCCGCCACCGTCGAATCCCAGTCGGTGGCGTTGCCCTCGGAGGCGATGAAGTCGAAGCCGAGCTCGCGCTGCTCGCGCAGCCACGCCGACTTGCGCGGCGAGTCCGGCCCGCAGCCGGCGACCACGGTATGGCCGTTGCGCGCCAGCTTCTGGCAGATCGCGGTGCCGATACTGCCCATGCCGCTGGTGACGTAGGCGATTCTGAGGGTCACGGTGAACTCCTTCGGAGTTGGGATTCGGGATTGGGGATTCGGGATTGGGGAGTCGGGATTGGATGGGCGCGGGCAGTGGCTTTTACCAATCCCGAATGCCCAATCCCCAATCCCGGGCGGCGCTCACTTCGCCAGCGGAAACAGGCCGAACAACAACCCGCCGCCCATCAATACCAACGACACCAGCACCGCCCACTTCAGGGTGAAGCGCTGGTGGTCGGCGAAGTCGACCTTGGCCAGGCCGACCAGTAGGTAGGTGGACGGCACCAGCGGGCTGAGCAGGTGCACCGGCTGCCCGGCCAGCGAGGCGCGGGCCATTTCCACCGGGGTGATGCCGTAGTGGCTGGCCGCGTCGGACAGGATCGGCAGCACGCCGAAGTAGAAGGCGTCGTTGGACATGAAGAAGGTGAAGGGCATGCTCGCCAGCGCGGTGATCACCGCCAGGTACGGCCCCCAGGCGTCGGGGATCACCGCCAGGAAGCTGCGCGACATCGCCTCGACCATGCCGGTGTTGGAAAGGATGCCGGTGAACACGCCGGCGGCGAAGATCAGCGACACCACCGACAGCACATTGCCGGCATGGTTGACCAGACGGCGGCGCTGCTCGGCCAGGTTCGGGTAGTTGATCAGCAGCGCCAGGGCGAAGCCGATCATGAACAGCACCGGCATCGGCAGCACGCCGATCACCAGCGCCGCCATCAGCGCCAGGGTCAGCGCCAGGTTCACCCACAACAGCCGCGGCCGCTTGATGTCCTCGGCATCCTCCACGGTGGGCAGCGCCTCGCCGTCGTCGGCCACGCTGCCGTCCATCCAGGCATCGCCGGGCAGCGTCACCACGCCGAGGCGGCGGCGCTCCTTCATGCCCAGGTACCAGGCCAGCAGCAGGATGCCGACGATCGCCAGCGCCATCGCCGGCACCAGCGGCACGAACACGTCGGCTGGGTCCACGTGCAGCGCGGTGGCCGCACGCGCGGTGGGGCCACCCCACGGCGTCAGGTTCATCACCCCGCCGGCGAGGATGGTCACGCAGGTCATGTTCAATGCGTTCATGCCCAGCCGCCGATACAGCGGCAGCATCGCCGAGACGGTGATCATGTAGGTGGTGGAGCCGTCGCCGTCGAGCGAGATCAGCAGCGCCAGCACCGCGGTGCCGACCACGATCTTCATCGGGTCGCCCTTGACCAGGCGCAGGATGCGCCGCACCAGCGGATCGAACAGGCCGGCGTCGATCATCACCCCGAAGTACAGGATCGCGAACATCAGCATGACGCCGGTGGGCGCGATCTTCTTGATCCCCTCCAGCATCATCTCGTTGATGCCGGTGCCGAAGCCGCCAGCCAGCGCGAACACGATCGGCACGATGATCAGCGCGACCAGCGGCGACAGCCGCTTGCTCATGATCAGGTACATGAAGGTAATGACCATTCCGAAACCGAGCGCGGTCAGCATGGAAGTTCCTTGGTGGTACGGGGGAAGAGGCGTTGCGGTTTTTGTAAGAGCGGCTTCAGCCGCGACAGGCCGGCATCGGAGGGATCTGTCGCGGCTGAAGCCGCTCCTACAGAGGAGCGGAGGACTCAGAAGTCGTACTGGAAACGACCGGTAATCGCGCGGGTATGGTCCAGCGTCACGCCCGCCAGGTGATCGCGGTTGCGGCTGTCGATCAGGTTGAGCATCAGCCGCAGGTTCGGCTTGAGGTACCAGTTGCCGGCCAGCGTCCACGAGGCGGTGGAGGCGTCGAGCAGATCGGGTTGCCCGTCGCGGTGCTGCGCGCCCCACATGCGGTCGTAGCGCAGCGCCAGCTCGAAGGCGCCGTGTTTGTGATTGACCTGCTTGATGCGGGTGAAACGCCCGGTCTTGCTGTCGTAGCGGCGCGATTCGCCGGTGGCGAACCAACTGACGAAGCCGTAGGCCGCCATCACGTCGGCGCGCTGCGCGCCGTCGTCGAACAGCCCGCCGCTGAACTCGCCCTGCCACGACAGCGGCCCGCGCACCTGCGCGTATTCCAGCGACCACTTGTCCACGTCGGTGTCGCGGCCGTCGGCGAAGCGCGCCAGGGTGACGCGGCTGTCGTCGGACAGATGCCCGGCAGGGCGCGGGCGGATGCTCAGCGCCGGCGCGCCGCCGGCACCAGGATGGTCGTAGTGCTCGTGCGCCAGCGACAGGCCCAGGTGCAGCACGTCGCCGTCGCGCGCGCCCGGCGCCCAGGTGCCGCGGCCGCCGAACGCATGGCCGCGGACGTTGGAGACGTCGATGCTCTGCAGGCTGTAGACGCTGGCCGCCCAGGTGTAGTCGGTGCCCGCGGCCTGCCACGACACCGCCTTGCGGTACAGCGGCGCGAGCGTACTGGCCGCACCGCTGCGCTCCAGGAACTGGCCGAAGTTGGAACCGGTGCGGTCGTCGAGGGTGAAGTACTGCTTGAACTGGCCCACGGTGAGCGTGCCTGCGCCGAACTTGCGGGTGATGTAGACGTCCTTGGCCTCGATACCCTTGCCGTTGAAGTCGTCCTGCAGCCCGGCGAAATCGCCTTCGACCTTGTAGCCGAAGCCGAAGACCTTGCCGGACACGTCCAGCCACAGGCGGCGGATCTCGGTGTCGTCGGGATTGGGCGTGCCGCGCCGGTCGTTGTCGAAGTGGGCGAAATCCCAGTGCAGGCGCCCGCCGAGTTCGGCGGTGACTGGGCCGTCGTCGTCGGTGGCGGCGTGCGCCGATCCGGCCAGGCACAGCAACGCGCAGGCGCTGCCCCATGTCAGAGTCTTCAGTTCCACGTCCCCTCCCAGGTGCGTGTCGCAGCGATTGGATCGGTCCGTCCGCAACGGCCGCGGACCGGCATGGACGCAGCCTAGTCGGACGTAGCTGTCATCGACCTGTCGGTGGGGCCGGGATTGGGGATTCGGGATTGGCAACAGCGCACTGCGGCTGTCTGCTTTGCCACAAGCGCGTTAGCATCCGGCGTGCGCGGAGCCGCTTTTGCGAATCCCCAATCCCCATTCCCGAATCCCGACACATGCGCCTGCTTTTAGTAGAAGACAACGCCGATCTCGCCGACGCGATCGTGCGGCGCATGCGCCGCAGCGGGCATGCGGTGGATTGGCAGCGCGATGGCTTGAGTGCGGCCGGGGTGCTGCGCTACCAGCGTTTCGATCTGGTGGTGCTGGACATCGGCCTGCCGGGGCTGGACGGGCTGCGGGTGCTGGCCGGGCTGCGCGAGCGCGGCGATACCACGCCGGTGCTGATGCTGACCGCGCGCGACGGCATCGAGGATCGGGTGCAGGCGCTGGACGTGGGCGCCGACGATTACCTGGGCAAGCCGTTCGACTTTCGCGAGTTCGAGGCGCGCTGCCGGGTGTTGCTGCGCCGCAATCGCGGCCAGGCCAGCGAGGTGGTGCAGCTCGGCGGCTTCGCCTTCGACAACGCCGCGCACAGCGTCAGCCTGGACGGAAACCCGATCGAATTGCCCAACCGCGAGTACCGGCTGCTGGAGATCCTGATCGGCCGGCTCGGCCAGGTGGTGGGCAAGGACGAGATCGGCAACGGCCTGTTCGGCTTCGACGACGAGGTCGGGCCGAATGCGATCGAACTGTACGTTGGGCGCTTGCGCAAGAAGCTGGCCGACGCGCCGCTGCGCATCGTCACCGTGCGCGGCGTCGGCTACAAGCTGGAGGCGGCCGCGACGCCGCCGGATCCGGCGGCAGCGGACGCCGATGGCTGAGGCCGCGCCGCCTGTGCCATCGATCCGGCGCACGCTGCTGCGCTACCTGGGCGCGCTGTCGCTGCTCGGCGCGGTGGCGCTGTTCTTCGTCGCCCGCGACTACGGCCAACGTGCCGCCAACCGCTCCTACGATCACCTGCTGGTGTCCTCGGCGCTGTCCATCGTCGACTCGGTGGCGCTGGCCGGCGGCCAATGGCAGGTGGACCTGCCGTATGCGGCACTGGACCTGCTGGCGATGGCGCCGGAGGACCGGGTGTTCTACCGCGTGTTCGACGCGCGCGGGCGCACCATCACCGGCTACGACGACCTGCCGGCGGCGCCGTCGCTGCCGCGCGCCAGCGCGCCGCCGCGCTTGTTCGATGCGGTCTACAGCGGCGAGCCGGTGCGCTTTGCGGTGGTGTCGCGGCGGGTGTCCTCGGCGGCGGTGCAGGACCAGGTGTGGGTGCAGGTGGGGCAGACCCGGCGCGCACGCGAGGCGCTGGCGCAGGACGTGGTGCTGCATGCGCTGGTCGCGATCGCGTTGCTGTCGCTGCTGGCGTTGGCGCTGGTGTGGCTGGGCGTGTCGCGTGCGCTGCGGCCGCTGCGCACGCTGGAGCGCGAACTGTCGCGGCGCGAACCGTCCGAACTGAAGCCGGTTGCCGCGACGGCGCCGCAGGAGATGCAGCAGATGGTGGCGGCGCTGAACCGCTTCATGGCGCGCCTGGCCGGCAGCAACGAGACCCTGCGTGCGTTCATGGCCGAGGCCGCGCACCAGATGCGCACGCCGCTGGCGGCGCTGCGCGCGCAGGCGCAACTCGCGCTGGACGAGGACGACCCGCGCGAGATGCGCCGCAGCCTGGAAGCGATCGAGCGCAACGCCACGCACATGAGCCGCCTGCTCAACCAGTTGCTCAGCGACGCCAGCGTGATCCACCGCTCCAACCTGCAGCGCTACGCCAGCGTCGACCTGGCCGAGGTGCTGCACCAGGCGCTGCACGAGGCCGTGCCGCAGGCCGCGCCGCGGCCGCGCGTGCAACTGGCCGTCGCCAGCGAGCCGGCGCTGGTGCGCGGCGACGCGCTGCTGTTGCGCGAGGCGATCAAGAACCTGATCGACAATGCCTGCAAGTACGGCGGCGACGGCGCGCTGCAGGTGGCGCTGACCTGCAGCGCGCGCGATTGCGTGGTGACCGTGGCCGACCATGGCCCGGGCATTGCGGCCGCCGAGGCCGAGCGCGTATTCGAGCGCTTCGTGCGCGGCGAGGGCGCGGCCGCCGGCGGCGCCGGGCTGGGCCTGGCGATCGTCAAGCGCGTGGTCGAGGCCCATGGCGGGCGCATCGACCTGTCCAATCGCGTGGGCGGCGGCCTGATCGCCAGCCTGCACCTGCCGAGGTTGCATCCATGACCCTGCCCGCGCTGTTGCGTCGTCTGCCGCTGTTGCTGACCCTGCTGCTCGCCGGCAGTGCCCTGGCCGCGCCCGGCGACGTGCGCCGCTTCCCGGCGCAGGGTGCCGCCACCGCGCAGCTGTGCATCCAGGGCTCGACCGACATCGAGGTGTTCGCCGCGGTGATCGGCGACTACCAGCGCCTGCATCCGCAGACCGAGGTGGTGTACCAGGACGCGATCGCCTGGGACATCTACCAGCGCTATCTGCATCCCGGCCCTGGCCCGCGCTGCGCCGATCTGTTGATCAGCGCCAGCATGGATCTACAGACCAAGCTGGTGAACGACGGCCACGCACTGGCGCACCGCTCGCCGCAGACCGAGGCGCTGCCGGCGTGGGCGCAGTGGCGGCACGAGGTCTTCGGCATCAGCTACGAGCCGGTGGCGATCGTCTACAACACCGCACGGCTGCCGGCCGCGCAGGTGCCGCGCACCCGCCGCCGGCTGCTGGAACTGCTGCGTGCGCCGGGCTCGCCGCTGCGTGGGCGTATCGGCACCTACGACGTGGAGCGCAGCGGCGTGGGCTACCTGTTCGCGACCCAGGACAGCCAGCTCGGCAGCATGGCCGGTGCGCTGCTGGCGGCGATGGGCGACAACCAGGTGGTGCTGGAAGAACGCACCGGCGTGCTGCTGGACAAGGTCGCGCGCGGCGACCTGCTGCTGGCCTACAACGTGCTGGGTTCGTACGCGCAGGCGCGCATCGATGCCGGCGCGCCGCTGGCGATCGTGCAGCCGGAGGACTATACCCTGGTCGCGCTGCGCACCGCGGTGATCCCGCGCGACAGCCCGCACGCGGCCGAGGCGCGCCGTTTCCTGGATTACCTGCTCTCGCCGCGCGGGCAGCAGGGGCTGTCGCGCGAGGCGCGGCTGCAGCCGATCCTGCCGCAGCCGGGCGTGGCGGTGCAGGGTGGGCCGGCCGCCGCCGCGGCGTTCCGCCCGATCGCGCTCGGGCCGGGGCTGCTGGTGTACCTGGATGCGCTGAAGCGACGTCAGTTCCTGGACGCCTGGCGCAGCAGCATGCAGCAGGCGCCGCCGCGCTGAGCTAGGGCGTGTCACCAATCCCCGAGCATGCCGCGTTGGGTCTGGCAGGCGCGCGGCCGGCGTTGCGTGGCGCAGCGCCTGACTGGCCGTCAGGTCAAGCCGCGCGGCGCCGGCCGCGCGCCTTCCAGGCCCAACCCGAAGGGCCGCGGTTGCGCGCGCCCGTGGCCGCGTCATCGCTCGGGCGTGGACGCACGTCCACTTCCTCGCTCTTCCTTGCCACAGGCACGCGCAACCGCGGCGCGGCATGCTCGGGGATTGGTGACACGCCCTAGGGCGCCGGCGTCGCTCAGCGCGCGAAGCGCGGTTGGCGCCCGGGCGAACACAGCACGCGTACGCTGTCGCCCAGTTCTTCCGGTGCGCCGCCGGCCAGCAGCGCGTGCAGGCGCGGCCGGTCCGGCGCCGCGCCCGGGGCCAGTCCCACCCAGGCGTCCTTGCCGGCGCCCTTGGCGGCGTAGAGGCAACGGTCGGCCAGGCCCACGCCCTGTTCCCAGTCGCCCAGCGCCGGCCACGCGGCGACGAACGGCCACGGGGCGAAGCCGATGGAGCAGGTCAGGGTCAGTTCGCGCTCGGCCAGCGCGAAGCGCTGCGTCGCCACCGCCGCGCGCAGGCGTTCGGCCAGGTCGCTGGCGGCGTCCTCGCGCGGCAGGCGGGTGACCAGCAGGAACTCCTCGCCGCCCCAGCGCACCAGCAGGTCGCGTTCGCCGCACAGTCCGCGCAGGCGATCGGCGCAGTGCACCAGCGCGGCGTCGCCGGCCTGGTGGCCGTAGTCGTCGTTGATGCGCTTGAAGTTGTCCACGTCGATCATGAAGAAGTACAGCGCATCGGCGCTGCTGCCGTCGTCCAGCGCCGCCAGCAGGGCCGGGCATTCGCGCGCCAGCCAGTCCTGCAGCTCGCGGCGGTTGGCGACCTGGGTCAGCGGATCCAGGCGCGTGGCCGCCTGCAGGCGCGCATTGCTCTGCAGCAACTGCTGGTTGGCGCGTTCGAGCTGGCGGGTGCGCTCGGCCACGGTCAGGTTGAGCAGTTCCACCATGTCGCGCTCGCGGTTGACCGTGCGCCGCACCCGCTGCAGCGCCAGGCCGAGCAGCGCCAGGCCCAGCACCACGTAGCCGGCGTAGGCCAGCGGATGCCGCCAGGGCGGCGGCAGCACCTCGATCTGCAGCCGCCGCGCGCCACCGAACTGGCCGTCGCGCCCGGCCGCTTCCACCACCAGCGTGTAGCGGTCCGGTGGCAGGTGGCTGACCGAGAAATCGCTGTGCGCGGTCTGCGGGTACACCCAGCCCTTCTGCAGCCCATCGACGCGGTAGCGCAGGCGCGCGGTGCCCGGGGCGGCGAAGTCGATCGCGGTCATGCCGATGGTGAACACGTTGTCGCGATGGTCCAGGGCGATGCGCTGCGCGTAGACCACGTCGCTCTCGGTCTGGTTCTCGCTGCCGTTGCGGTCCTCGCCGGCCGTGAGGATGCGCAGGTCGGTCAGTACCGCGCGTGCCTGCGGGCTGCGCAGCGGCAGGCGCGTGGGATCGATCACGTCCACGCCCTGGGTGCCGCCGAAATACAGCAGGCCGTGCGCGTCGCGGTAGCCGCGGCCGCTGTTGTACTCCTGGTTCTGCAGGCCGTCGCGGCGGCCCAGGCTCTGCACGATGCGCGTGCGCGGATCGAGCACGCTCAGGCCGTTGTTGGTGCTCAGCCACAGCCGCCCCTGCGGATCCGGCAGGATCGTGTAGATGACGTTGCTGCTGAGCCCCTCGCGGTCGCTGTAGCGCAGCGCCACGTCGCGCTTGAGGTCGATGCGGTACAGCCCGCCGGAGAACGTGCCCACCCACAGTACGCCGTCGTGTTCGTACAGCGACCACACCGAGGGGTACAGGGTGCTGCCGCGCGGGCGGTACGGCTCGGCGGGACGGCCGCTGCGCATGCGCCACACGCCGCAGTCGTTGCAGCCGATCCACAGCGTGTCTTCGCTGTCGCGGTAGACCCGGGTCAGGGTGTGCCCGTTTAGGGGTGCCCAGCGCGGATCGTTGCGCACGCGCCCATCGACCACGCGGGTCAGGCCGCGGCGGGTGGCCACCCACAGCGTGTCGCCTTCCAGCAGCAGATCGTTGACGTGCTCGTCGGCCAGCCCGCCCAGGCGCCGCACTGCGCCGTTGCGGTCCAGGCGCCACAGCCCCTGGCGCGTGCCCAGCCACCAGCCGTCGCGGTCGGCGGCGATGCTGCGGATCGCCTGGCTGGCCAGCCCGGGTACCAGCTGCCAGGCGGCACGGCTGCTGTCGCGCAGCAGCAGGCCCTGGTCGGTGCCGATCAGCATGCGCTCGCCGTCGCGCCAGATACTGCGCACGCTGCTGCTGGGCCAGGCATGGGTGTCGCTGACGTGCTCCTCGTCGTTGCGGATCACCGCCGACAACGGACGCACCCGGTACAGCCCGCCGGTGTAGGTGCCGATCCACCAGGTGCCGTCGGGCGCCTGGTAGAAGCGGATGATGGCGCTGTTGGGCGGCATGTCGAAGCTCAGCCGCTGCGGCGCATGCTGCGCGCTGTCCAGTTGCGTCACCGTGGCATTGGTGGTGCCGACCAGCACGCGGCCGTCGTGCAGCCGGATCAGCGCGCTGAGGTCGCTGCCGCCGGTGAGCAACTGCGCTGGCGTCCAGTGCGCCAGCACCGCGCCCTGCGCATCGAGCCGGAACAGACCGCCGCGTGCCGAGGCCAGCCACAGCCCTTCCGGGCCGGACTGCAGGCCCACGCATTCGTCGATGCCGGGCGGTGCCGGCAGTTCCTCGCGCGCGTCGTGGCCGAGTCGCCACAGCCGGCATTGCCGGTCCAGCGCCACCGGCTGCTTGCCGTCCGGCATCCAGGTCAGGCCCACCACCGGCGCATCGCCGCCCAGCGGGCGCGCCCGCTGCAGGTCGGCCTCGACCCGGTCCGCCCCGCGTTCGGTGCCCAGCCACGCGCCGCCCTGCGGATCGATCAGGATCTGGGTGACGCGGTTGTGCGACAGGCCCTGCTTGGCGCCGAGACGGTGGTGTTGCCAGGTCGCCAGCTCGATCACTTCCAGGCCGGCGTCGTTGGTGCCCAGCCACAGGCGGGTGCCGCGCGGCTCGAAGCCGATGCTGTCGATGCTGCTGCTGAGCAGGCTCTGCCGGCTGTCGCTGCCGAGTTCGCGCCGGTAGGCGCGGAACAGATGCCCGTCGAAGCGGTTCAGGCCTTCCTGCGTGCCCACCCACAGGAAGCCCTGGTCGTCGCTCTGCAGGGCGTTGATCGACAGCTGCGACAGGCCCTCGTCCAGGCCGAAGTGCTCCAGGCTGCTGGGCAGGTCGTCGTCGCTTGTCGTGGCGGCCGCGGACGCGTCCGGCGCGAGCGCCAGGCACACGATGAGGCAGGACGCGGCCAGCGGCAGGCGGCCCAGCAGATTGGAGAACGAGACGGTCACGCCGTGTTATCGGCCATGGTGGGGCCGGCCTTGAATGCGCGGCCGAGGACGCCTTGCTGCGCGCTGCGGAGGGCCACGCGCGGCGTGGCGGTGCTGTGCGCGGCGTCCTGCACGAGTTTCTCCGCAGGCACCCGGCACGCCGGTCTCGGCCAATCCGCCGCCGCCCGATCGGCCCCCGCGCACTCGGCATCCAACGGCCACGCACGTACACTGCGGGTCCTGCGCGTTGTCCGCGCCCACCCGACGCCGCGTTGCAGCGTCATGCCAGCCGCCTTCACGCCCATGGATGCCCCGACGATCCTGGTCGCCGACGACCACCCGCTGTTCCGCGCCGCCGTGCTGCACGCGTTGCGCCAGGCCTTGCCGCGCGCCCTGGTGGTGGAGGCGGCCAGCGCTGGCACCCTGGACGCCGCGCTGGCCGCGCAGGCCGATGCCGACCTGATCCTGCTGGACCTGGCCATGCCCGGCGCGCGCGGCTTCTCGGCCCTGCTGCACGTGCGCGGCGAGCGCCCGGACGTGCCGGTGGTGGTGATTTCCTCCAACGACCATCCGCGGGTGATCCGCCGCGCGCAGCAGTTCGGCGCGGCCGGCTTCATTCCCAAGTCCTCGCCGGCCGAGACCATCGGCATTGCGGTGGCGGCCGTGCTCGAAGGCGGCACCTGGTTCCCACCGCTGACCGCGGCGCGGTCGGAGGCCGATGCGCAGCTGGCGGCGCGCCTGGCGCAACTGACCCCGCAGCAGTTCCGGGTGCTGCTGTGCCTGGCCGACGGCCTGCTCAACAAGCAGATCGCCTACGAACTGGGCCTGGCCGAGAACACCGTCAAGGTCCACGTGACCGCGATCCTGAAGAAGCTCGAATGCCACAGCCGCACCCAGGCCGCGGTGCTGGTGAAGGCGCTGGAGCCGGAAGGCGAGGCCTGAACCGGGCGCCGGCGGGGGGCGTTTTCTGCGGCGCCCGGATACGCGATGCTATGCGCCGATGCCCGCGCCCCCCGCGGGCGGAGACCACCGGACCATGCCCACCACGACCATCCGCAACGAGCAGACCGCCCACTATCCGTTCCTGCAGGAGATGCTGGACGACGACTACTTCCCCCCGTCGCTGGTCGGCAAGGGACAGAAGATCCTGCTGCGGTTGTGCGAGGCGATCGAGGCGCAGGCACCGGCGGACCTGCCGGCGCTGTACCGGCTCACCCATGCCGCCACCGAAGAGTTCAACAAGCTGGCGCTGGAGTTCGAGGCCCACGACAGCGAGATCGAGACCGCCGCAAGCGAGAACATCGGCGTGGACTTCCTGCACATCGCCAAGGCCTATGGGTTCGCCGACGCCGACGTCGAAGAGCTGATCGCCCCGCGCGAGTGGTAGACATCGCGCGGCGCCCCGTACCCTCACCCCAACCCCTCTCCCGGGGGGAGAGGGGCTAAAGCGCGGCGCCGCCGGCTTTTTCCTTCTCCCCTCGGGAGAAGGTGCCCCGCAGGGGCGGATGAGGGTGCGACAGCCATGGTGGTCATCGCCGCAAGGGCAGAGCAGGGGGCATATCAGTTTTGACGCGGCGCTGCGCGTCCGTACCCTCACCCCAACCCCTCTCCCGAGGGGAGAGGGGCTAGCGCCTTCCTTCTCCCCCCGGGAGAAGGTGCCCCGCAGGGGCGGATGAGGGTACGGCAGCTAGAGATCCGAACTCCCCAAAACCCAAAGCGAAAATCCGCCTGCGCCGCGCGGTCACCGCGAATAGCTGGCCGACAGGGTAGCGTTGCCGTAGCCACCGTTGCCCGCCGACCAAGCGAACGCCTCAACCACGCCGCAGCAGCATCTGCGTCATCAGCGCGCGCAGGGCCGGGGCCCGTACCGGTTTGGCCAGGAAGCCCCAGCCGCGGTCCTGTGCCAAGGTGCGCAGGGCCGGGTCGGCTTCGGCGGTGACCAGGATCACCCGCGGCTCGGCCTGCCAGCGTGCGCACAGCTGCGCGAACAGGGTCGGGCCGTGGCAGTCGCCCATGCGCACGTCCAGCAACACCAGTTCCGGCGCCTGCGCCGGCTGCGCTACGGCCAGCGCCTGGTCCGGGCCGGCGGCCAGTTCCACCTGGCAGGCCCAGCGCGTCAGCAGGGTCCGGCTGGCCTCGCAGACGCGCGGGTCGTCGTCGATGCACCAGACCCGGCAGCCGTGCAGGATCGGGTCGTCGCCGTTGTCGCTGGCCATCGCCGCCGGCACCTGGCGTTGCGCCGCGGCGGCATCGCCCAGCAGCACGGTCACCGAGAACACGCTGCCGCGGCCCAACTGCGAGCGCAGGCCGATGCGATGGCCGAGCAGGCGGCCGATGCGCTCCACGATCGCCAGGCCGAGGCCGGCGCCGCGGTCGTTGGCGACGCCGTCGCCAAGCCGGCGGAATTCCTCGAAGATCTCCTGCTGCAGGGCGTCGGGAATACCCGGTCCCTGATCGTGCACTTCGATGCGCAGCTGCGCCCCGTCGCGCCGGCAACCCAGCAGCACCCGCCCGCGCGGGGTGTAGCGCACCGCGTTGGACAGGAAGTTCTGCAGGATGCGCCGCAGCAGGGTCGCATCGCTGCGCACGGTGGCGCGGGTCGGTACGTAGTCCAGGCGCAGCCCACGGCCTTCGGCGACGATGCCGAACTCGCGTGCCAGGGTCTGCAGCAGCGGGTCCAGCGCCAGGTCCTGCACCTGCGTCTTCAACGTGCCCGCTTCCAGTCGCGAGATGTCCAGCAGGCTGTTGAGGATCGCGTCCTGTGCCGCCAGCGCGTTGTCGACGTGGTCGGCGATCTGCCGCGCATCCGCCTCGTGCAGCTTGCCGCGCAGCGCCGAGACGAACATGCGCGCGGCGTTGAGCGGCTGCAGCAGGTCGTGCACCGCCGAGGCCACGAAGCGGGTCTTGTAGCGGTTGGCGTTCTCGGCCTCGCGCTTGGCCTCGGCCAGGTCGTGGGTGCGTTCGGCCACGCGATGCTCCAGCGCGTCGGCCAGCGAGCGCAATTCGCGCGCGGCGTTCTTGTAGCTGGTGATGTCGGCGTAGCTGGTGACGAAACCGCCGTCGGGCAGCGGATTGCCGCGGATCTCCAGCACCGTGCCGTCGTCCTTCTCGCTTTCGCGCATGTGCGGGCGGCCGCTGCGCAGGTGATCCAGGCGGCGCTGGATCGCCGCTTCCACCGGGCCGGGGCCGAGCAGGCCGCGACGCGCGTTGTAGCGGAACACATCCTCGATCGGGCGCCCGACCCGGATCAGTTCCGGCGGGAAGCGGAAGATCTCCAGATAGCGCGAATTCCACGCCACCAGACGCAGTTGCGCATCAATGATCACCACGCCCTGCGGCAGGTGCTCCAGGCTGCGGCTGAGGCCGGTGTCGGCCTGCTGCGCGGCCTGCACGATGCCGTCCTGGGCGGTGCGCAGCTCCTGCGCATGTTGCTGCAGCAACGCCTCCAGTTCGCGCCGGCTGCGCTGGCGCAGCCGCGCCAGGCGCTGGCGCTGCTGGAACAGCAGGCCCAGGAACGACAGCGCCAGCCAGATGCCGGCCGCGGCCAGCGCGGCGGCGCGGCCGGCCGCGCGGCTGCCGCCGACGTCGTGCAGCAGGTGCAGGCGCCAGCCGCCTTCCGGCAGCGCCATGCTCTGCCACAGCAGCGGGGCGGGTTGTGCGGGCATGTCGATGCGCATCACCTGGCCGCCGTCGTCCAGCGTCTCCAGCACCCGCCGTCGCGCCGGCAACAGCGTCTGCTGCGCGTACTGGCGGGTGGCCAGCAGTTCGTCGCGCTCGTGCGCGCTGAGCGGTTGCAACTGGCGATAGCGCCAGACGTCGCGGCTGGACAGGAACACCACGCCATGGCTGTCGCTGACCAGCACCACGTCGGGCACGCGCAGCCATTCGTGCTCCAGCGCGGCCAGTTCGATCTTGATCACGATCACCCCGAGCGGGCGCCCGCGTGCGTCGAGGATCGCCTGCGACAGGAAGTAGCCGGGCACGCCGGTGGTCATGCCGATGCCGTAGAAGCGGCCCTTGCCCTGCGCCAATGCCTGCTTCACGTACGGGCGGAAGCTGTAGTCGGCGCCGACGTTGCTGCTGGCCAGGCGCCAGTTGCTGGCGGCCAGGGCCACGCCGTTGGCATCGATCAGGGTCAGGGTCGAGGAGCGGGTGACGTCGTTGGCGCGTTCCAGCTTCAGGTTCAACTGCTGCTGCGTGGCCGCGTCCAGCGGATGGGTCAGGGCGTCGCGCAGTTCCGGATCCAGCGCCAGCACCTGCGGCAGTGTGCGGTAGCGGTCGATGCGCTGCTGCAGCGTCTGCGCATACAGCTCCAGCTGTTGCCGCAGTTGCACGCTCTCGGCGCGCAACGCGCGCTGTTCGGCGACGTGCTGCGCCGACAGCATCGCCAGCACCATGCCGCCGACGATGACGACCAGCAGCAGGATCAGGCGACGATGGCGCAGAAGCGAGGGCATGCGGAAGAACGCGGCGACCGGGACCGCATCAGCTTAGAGGGTGCGCTGCTGTTTGCGGCATGCGGCGGTGATGGCGGGCGTCGCGGACCGCCAACGAGCGGAAACCGCCGGCAGGTGGAACGGCGATCGCATCAGGGAACGTTGCCGGTGTCGTCTTGCGGATGTGCCGCGAACACGCTCTGGGCGCCGAGGCCGCAGCGCGCTAGGTTCTTGGTATCGCCAAGGCCCATCCTGCGGTTCGCTGCGCAGCCTTTGCGGCTGGCGCAGCGGGGTGCACGCCGGCCGATCGCCTCGGATCGGCCGGCGTGCGCAGGCTCAGAACTGGACCTGGGCGCGGACGTCCAGCGAGTTCGGCTTGACGTGCACGCCGGCGCGTTCGGCATCGGCGCGCACGTAGTTGACCTGGAACTTGAAGTGGCTGGTCAGGTACCAGTTGGCGCCGAAGGTCCAGTCGTGCTGGCGGCCGCCGAGCACCGTGCCGTCGTCCAGGTCCAGGCGGCTGTAGCGCGCCAGCAGCTCGACCGCGCCGTAGGCGTTGGCCGGCTTGATGTTGCCGACGTTGCCGGCGCTGTACGGCCGCGATTCGCCGGTCAGCACGTAGCTGGCGAACACGTACTGGCCGTCGGCGGTGTAGTCGGGGCGGCCGTTGTCGCGGGTGACGTCGGCGCGCAGCGCCTCGCCCTGCATCGAGAACGGTCCCTTGATCCAGATCGCCTCCAGGCCGGTGCGGCGCACCTGGTCGACGTCGACCAGCGTGCCCGAATCGATCAGGCGCACGTCGGTCAGGCCGGCTTCCGGACGCGCACGGAAGCGTGCGCGCGGGCTGAAGCTCACGTCCAGGCCGTTGTGGTAGCCGCGCGGATTCTCCTGCGAGTACGCCAGGCCCAGGTGCAGCACGTCGCCGTCGGCCTTGAACGGGGTCCACACGCCGCGCACCGCCTGGGTGGTGCCGGGGTTGTCGCCCTGCAGGTCCTTGCCGCCGTAGGCGCCGGCCTGCAGCAGGTATTGCGGACGCTCGAAGGTCCACTCCACACCGGTGCGACGGCCCTGGTAGATGGCCTGCACCGGCAGCGCCACTTCCATGAAGCTGTCCGCGCGCGAGCTGGTCACGCCTTCCAGGCCCACCGGCACCTTGATGTAGCCCAGGCGCACCTTGCCGTAGTCGGCGCCGAACAGGGCCTTGGTCTCGAAGCGGAAGAACACGTCCAGCCACAGCTTGGACTCGAAGTCGAAGTACACCATCGCGTCGTACACGCCCTTCTTCTTCAACGTGGCGCCGAACTCCTTGCGCCGGAACGCGTTGTCGTCCTCCAGGCGGCCGTCGTCGTTGGAGAAGTTGTTCCAGTCGTAGGCGTAGTTGCCGGTCACGGCCAGTTCGGTGCCGTCGTTGAAGGCGACCTTGGTCGGCCAGTCGTCGAAGCCGTTGGCGGCGACGGCGGGAGCGGCGGCGGTCAGGCCCAGCGCAGCGAAGAGGAGAGTGTGGCGCATGATGGAGTCGTCTCGGTAAGGAATGAAGGCGCGGCAGTCCCCGGCCGGGCTGGTGGTGCCATGGATGGCGCGGGCAGTGCGGCGGCGGACCGCACGCGAACGGCGAGGCCGCTGCGATGCGGACACGGTGCCGGACGTGATGCCCCCTGCATGCAATAGCGGACGCGCCCGGCCGTTCTTTACGGCGATGTTGCAGTCCTGCGGCGCCGTCTCCCCCTGAAGACGCGCGCTGCGATGGCGACGGCGCCGCCATCGGCCGCGAGGGGCGGCGTCTGCGTGCGGCGTTGCGTTAGCCCTTCCGTGAGCCTACCGCGCCACTGTAACCGCGTCGACACGGCGCGGCGCCGGGTCTAGTACCAATAGGTTATCTGCTTAGACGCTGGCGACGCGTACAAAGGCAGCATTCCGCGACCCGCGTCGGGTGGGCGGACCGTCCCGGAGTGCCTTCGATGCATATCTCAACTTCCCCGGCCAGCCCTGCGCCGCGGCCGGTGCCGTTCTACCGGCATACCTACGTCCAGGTGCTGGTGGCCATCGTCATCGGTGCCGTGCTCGGTCATCTGGAGCCGCAGATCGCCACGCAGCTCAAGCCGCTGGCCGATGCCTTCATCAAGCTGGTGAAGATGATCATCGCGCCGGTGATCTTCCTGACCATCGTCACCGGCATCGCCGGCATGACGCACCTGAAGACGGTGGGCCGGGTGTTCGGCAAGGCGATGGTGTACTTCCTGTTCTTCTCCACCCTGGCGCTGGTGGTGGGCATGATCGTCGCGCACGTGGTGCAGCCCGGCGCGGGCATGGACGTCAACCTGGCCACGCTGGACCAGAGCAAGGTCGCCAGCTACGTGCAGAAGTCGCACGACCTGACCCTGGTCGGCTTCCTGATGGACATCATCCCCAACTCGCTGGTCGGTGCGTTCACCGGCGACCAGGTGGTCAACGGCAAGCTGGTCGGGACCAACGTGCTGCAGGTGCTGTTCGTCGCCGTGCTGTTCGGCGTGTCGCTGGCCATGGTCGGCGAGCGCGGCAAGCCGGTCCTGAACTTCCTGGAGGCGCTGATCGCGCCGGTGTTCAAGCTGGTGCACATCCTGATGAAGGCCGCGCCGATCGGCGCGCTGGGCGCGATCGCCTACACCATCGGCGAGCACGGCCTGCACTCGCTGGTGCAGCTGGCCTGGCTGGTCGGTTCGTTTTACGTCACCTCGCTGCTGTTCGTGGTGGTGATCCTCGGCGCGGTCGCCTATCTGTGCGGCTTCTCGATCTTCAAGCTGATCCGCTACCTCAAGACGGAACTGTTGCTGGTGCTGGGCACGTCCTCGTCCGAATCGGCGCTGCCGTCGCTGATGGAGAAGATGGAGCGCGCCGGGTGCGAGAAGTCGGTGGTCGGCCTAGTGGTGCCCACCGGTTACTCGTTCAACCTCGACGGCACCAACATCTACATGACGCTGGCGGCGCTGTTCATCGCGCAGGCCACCAACACCGAACTGACCCTGGGGCATCAGATCACGCTGCTGCTGGTGGCGATGCTCAGCTCCAAGGGCGCGGCCGGTGTGACCGGCGCCGGCTTCATCACCCTGGCGGCGACGCTGGCGGTGGTGCCGGAAGTGCCGGTGGCCGGCATGGCGTTGATCCTGGGCGTGGACCGCTTCATGAGCGAATGCCGCTCGCTGACCAACTTCATGGGCAATGCGGTGGCCACCGTAGTGGTCTCGCGCTGGGAGAATGCGCTGGATCGCGACCGCCTGCGGCTGGCGCTGGATGGCGAGGCCGAACCGCTGCCGGCGGTGGCGGCCGAACCGCTCGCCACGCGCTGATCCCTTGCATCACACGACGCGCCGGCCTTGCCGGCGCGTTGCGTTTTTCCTGCCCCCAAGGCCGTGGCGACAGCCGCCAGACAGGACCGCTCCTGCCGCTGGGAGTAGAATTCCGGGCCTCCGCGCCTTTCGACAAAAGAAGCCCTCGATGTCAAACGACGATTTCAAACAGGCCGCACTCGACTATCACCGCCAACAGCCGCCGGGCAAGATCAAGGTCTCCGCGACCAAGCCGATGCTGACCCAGCGCGATCTCTCCCTGGCCTATTCGCCGGGCGTCGCCTTCGCCTGCGAGGCCATCGTCGCCGATCCGAAACAGGCCAGCGAACTGACCGCGCGCGGCAACCTGGTGGCGGTGATCAGCAACGGCACCGCGGTGCTGGGCCTGGGCAACATCGGCCCGCTGGCATCCAAGCCGGTGATGGAAGGCAAGGGCGTGCTGTTCCAGAAGTTCGCCGGCATCGACGTGTTCGACATCGAGATCAACGAGAACGATCCGGACAAGCTGGTCGACATCATCGCCAGCCTCGAGCCGACCTTCGGCGGCATCAACCTGGAAGACATCAAGGCGCCGGAGTGCTTCATCGTCGAGCGCAAGCTGCGCGAGCGCATGAACATCCCGGTGTTCCACGACGACCAGCACGGCACCGCGATCATCGTCGGCGCGGCCGTGCTCAATGCGCTGGTGGTCACCGGCAAGAAGATCGAAGAGGTCAAGCTGGCCACCACCGGCATGGGCGCGGCCGGCATCTCCTGCGTCAACATGCTGGTCTCGCTCGGCCTGAAGCCGGAGAACATCCTGGCCCTGGATCGCGACGGTGTGATCCACACCGGTCGCACCGACCTGGATCCGGACAAGGCGCGCTACGCGCGCGACACCGACAAGCGCACCCTGGCCGAGATCGTCGAGGGCGCGGACATCTTCCTCGGCCTGTCGGCCGCCGGCATCCTCAAGCCGGAGATGGTGGCGACGATGGCGCCGCAGCCGGTGATCTTCGCCCTGGCCAACCCGAATCCGGAGATCACGCCGGAGGCGGCCAAGGCGGTGCGTCCGGACGCGATCATCGGCACCGGCCGTTCGGACTATCCGAACCAGATCAACAACGTGCTGTGCTTCCCCTACCTGTTCCGCGGCGCCATCGACGTCGGCGCCACCGGCATCAACGAGGAAATGAAGATCGCCTGCGTCAAGGCGATCGCGGCGATGGCGCGGCGCGAGGCTTCGGACCTCGGTGCGGCCTACGGCGGCGAGACGCCGAGCTTCGGCCCCGACTACCTGATCCCGCGGCCGCTGGATCCGCGCCTGCTGGTCGAGCTGTCCTCGGCGGTGGCGCAGGCGGCGATGGATTCCGGCGTGGCCACGCGGCCGATCGCCGACATGGCCGCCTACCGCGACAAGCTCAGCCAGTTCGTCTACCGCACCAGCCTGATGATGAAGCCGGTGTACGACCGCGCCCGCGCCGACAAGCAGCGCGTGGTCTATGCCGAGGGCGAAGAGGAAGTGGTGCTGCGCGCGGTGCAGAGCGTGATCGACGAGGGCCTGGCGTTCCCGATCCTGATCGGCCGTCCCGACGTGATCGAGGCGCGCATCCAGCGCCTGGGCCTGCGCATCACCGCCGGCGTGGATTTCGAGATCACCAACATCCACGACGATCCGCGCTTCAACGACTACTGGCAGTACTACCACGCGCTCACCGAGCGCCGCGGCGTCACCGTCACCGCGGCCAAGGAACTGATGCGCTCGCGGCCGACGCTGATCGCGGCGGTGATGGTCGCGCGCGGCGAAGCCGACGCGCTGCTCACCGGTGTGGTCGGCCGCTTCCACAAGAAGCTCGGCTACGCGCGCAGCGTGATTCCGCTGGAGCCGAAGGTCAGCTCGACCTCGGCGATGACCGGCGTGATCAATCAGCAGGGCGCGTTCTTCTTCGTCGACACCCACGTGCAGGAAGATCCGAGCGTGGAGCAGATCGTCGAAGCCACGCTGCAGGCCGCCTATCGCCTGAAGCTGTTCGGCATCGAGCCGAACATCGCGCTGCTGTCGCATTCCAATTTCGGCAGCCACGATTCGCGCGACGCGCTGAAGATGCGCCAGGTGCGCGAGGCGCTGCTCAAGCGCAAGCCCGAGCTCAACATCGATGGCGAGATGCAGGGCGACACCGCGTGGGACGAGGCGCTGCGCAAGCAGATCATGCCCAACAGCACGCTCAAGGGCCGCGCCAACCTGTTCGTGCTGCCGAACCTGGAAGCGGCCAACATCGCCTACAACCTGGTGCGCGTGTTCACCGACGGCGTGGCGATCGGCCCGATCCTGATGGGCATTTCCAAGGCGGTACACATCCTCACCACCAGCGCCACCTCGCGCCGGGTGATGAACATGACCGCGATCGCCGCGGTCGATGCGCAGATCCGCAAGCAGCTTGAAGCGGAAAAGTAAGCCGCCACGCGGCTTCCAGCCCGCACCGGCCCGCATGACTGCGGTGCCGGTGCGGCTGCATGTGCTCCCGCGGCGCTTCGGGCGTGCGCGAACGGCACGGCTGGCAGCATGGCTGCCACTCTCATGTCCTCAGCAGCTCCGCTCGCACGCTGCGCGCGCCTCAGGTGCGAGGTCGTGCGCGAGGCCGTGACTGAAGCGCGTGATGTCGCCGCAGACGGAATGACTGGCAGGGGAGGCGCCGCGATTGCGCCAGGGGCAGTGAGGGAGTGGCGCTGAAGCGGCCCGCGTGCCGCAACCGCTGCGCCGGATTGCGGCGAGATCAGCGAAAGGGCGGGGCTGGAAGCGGTTTCATATGGGGGCGACAGCCAGTGTCGCAGTGCGAGTCGCGTCTTCACGCGCAGCCGGCACCTGGGCTGCGCGGGGTACAGCCGGGCACGGGGACGGCGCCAGCGGCGCCGCGCCGCGCTCAGGCCATGCGCTTGCCCACCGGCAACGGCAGGCTGTCGCTGTCGGTCTGGTTCAGCTTGGAAGGCTTGCCGGTCAGCAGCACATAGGCATCGACGCCGGTAAGTTCGGCGATCTTCAACAAATGCCGGGCATTGGGGACCGAACGGTTGTTCTCCCAATGACCCAGGGTGCTATGCGCCACGCCCAGCAAGGCGGCAAGCTCGCGCAGTGTGAAACCGGCATTTCGCCGCGCCTGCATCAAACGCACACCTATATCCACGAGACACCTCAAAGCGGCATGTCGGCGCCGCGTGACACCAGCATAGTGTCGCGTTCGCCCTGCATCAAGCAGATAGGAAAGGCGCGTGAAAGAAGGTCTCCCGCGACGGCCGTCCGGACCCGCGCCCGGCCCCGGGACGGGCTGCTAGAATCGTCTGTCCCCTTCGCCGTGTCCCCACCGCCATGAGCCATACCGCCACCGCGCCCGCCAATGCCCAGACGCGCTACGAGGTGCGCCGCGCCGACCTGCCGCTGAGCTGCCCGACCCCGGAAATGGCGCTGTGGAACTCGCATCCGCGGGTCTACCTGCCGATCGAGGATGAGCCGGGCCTTGAAGCCAAGTGCCCGTACTGCGGCGCGGTCTTCGTGCTGGTCGACTGATCCGGGTTCGATGCACCGCCTGACCGTGGTGCAGCTGCTGCCGGCGCTGGAGTCCGGCGGCGTCGAGCGGTCCACCCTGGAAATCGCCCAGGCCTTGGTCGAGGCCGGGCATCGCGCCGTGGTCGTGTCGGCCGGCGGCCGGCTGCTGCCGGCGCTGGCCGCCACCGGCGCCGAACACATCGCCCTGGACATCGGCCGCAAATCCTTGCTGACCCTGCGCCATGTGCCGGCGTTGCGGCGCCTGTTCGCGCGCGAGCGCGCCGACATCGTGCACGCGCGCTCGCGGCTGCCGGCCTGGCTGGGCTGGCGCGCGCTGCAGGGCATGCCGGCGGCACAGCGCCCGCGCCTGGTCACCACCGTGCACGGGCTCAACTCGCCGAGCCGCTACAGCGCGGTGATGACCCGCGGCGAGCGGGTCATCTGCGTGTCCGAGACCGTGCGCGACTACGTGCTGCAGCACTATCCGCAGACCGATCCGGCGCGCCTGCGGGTGGTGCCGCGCGGCATCGATCCTGCGCAGTTCCCGCGCCGTCCCCGGCCCGATGCGCAGGCGCGCGCCTGGGCCTCCAGCCAGGTGCCGGCGCTGGCCGGCAACGGGCCGCTGCTGCTGTTGCCGGGGCGCGGCACGCGCCTGAAGGGCCACGCCGATGCGCTGCGCCTGCTGGCGGCGCTGCGCGGCGAGGGAAGCGACACGCGGCTGTGGCTGCCGGGCGCGCGCGAGGCCGGGCGCGCGGCCTACATCCGCGAACTGGAAGCCGAGGCGGCGACCCTCGGCGTGGCTGGCGCGGTGGCGTTCACGCCGCCGACTGCGCGCATCGCCGACGCCTACGCCGCCAGCGACCTGGTGCTGCAGCTGTCGCGCAAGCCCGAGGCCTTCGGCCGCACCGTGGTCGAGGCGCTGGCGGTCGGGCGGCCGGTGCTGGGCTGGGCGCATGGTGGGGTCGGCGAATTGCTGGCGCAGCTGCAACCCGCCGGCGCCGTGGCGACCTTCGACGCCGTGGCCCTGCTGGCGGCCGCGCGCGGACTGCTGGCCCAACCGCCGGCGCCGCCGGCCACGCTTCCCTATACGCTGCAGGCGATGCAGCGCAGCACTCTGGCGATCTATGACGAACTCCGGTCCTGACGGTTCCTTGTCCGCTTCTCCCTTGCCCGAGGTCCGCGAACGCTGGGCGCCAGTCTGGGTGCTGGTGTTCGTCGCGCTGTGGCCGGCGCCGGGCCTGGCCGCCGGGGTGCTGGCGCTGGGCGCCCTGGTGACCCTGGCGCGCCTGCTGCACAGCCGCTTCCGCGGCGGCGCGCGCCTGCTCAGCGGCCCGGCCTGGGCGCTGACCACACTGCTGTTCCTCACCTATTGGCTGCCGCAGCCGCTGTCGGCACTGGGCGCGGTGGACGTGCCGCTGGCGCTGCGCGAATCGGCGGTGGACCTGCGCTTCCTGCCGTTCCTGTGGCTGGTGGCGATGGCGGTGGCGACGCCGCGCGGTCGCCGCATTACCTTCAACGGCCTGGCGGTGATCGCCGCGCTCTGGACCGTGGATGCACTGGCGCAGGCGCTGTGCGGCACCAGCCCGCTGTTCTGGTCGATGGACCAGCTGAAGTGGGCGATCAGCCACCACGGCCTGTGCACGCCGCAGGAGATCGCCCTGGCCGATCGCCTCAGCGGCGTGTTCGGCCCGTGCAACCTGAAGTTCGGCCAGGTGCTCGCCAGCGTGTCGCCGTTTCTGCTGTGGCTGGCTGCGCGCCGCGGCGGTGCCTGGGGCTGGCTGATCGCGGCAGGGGCGGTTGGCGTGGTGCTGGTGCTGGCGGGATCGCGTGCGTCGTGGATCACCTTCGCGGTGCTGCTGGTGCTGTCGGGCTGGCGCCTGCTCGGCGCGCGCAAGCTGCTGGCACTGGGCGTGGCCGCACTGCTGGTGGCGGGGGTGCTGGGTGTGGTGTCGCCGCAGGTGCACGACCGCTTCGAGCGCACCGCGCGCGCGCTCAGCGGGCATCCGGCCGACCTCAACGCGGCGCTGACCGGGCGCGCGCAGATCTGGAGCGCGGCCTGGTGCATGATCCGCCAGCACCCGATCAACGGCGTCGGCGTGCGCGGCTTCCGCGAGGCCTACGTCGGGTGCGACCCGGATCCGACCCATGCCGGGGAATGGGGACGCGAGCCGGCCTTCCATGCCCACCAGATCGTGCTCGAGGTGCTCGCCGAGACCGGCGTGATCGGTCTGCTGCTGTGGCTGGCCGGTGCCGCGCAGGCGTGGCGCGCCTGGCGCTACGCCTCGGCGCAGGCGCGCGAGCGGGCGCGCCCGGCGATGCAGGCGCTGCTGATCACGGTGTTCCCGTTCAACACCCACCTGGCGTTCTATTCGTCGTTCTGGGGCGGGCTGACCATGCTGCTGATCGGCCTGTACGCCGGCGCCTTGCTGGCGAACGACCCCGAACAGGCCGAACGCACGGACGCTGCGGCGCCGCGCTGAGCGCTCAGCCGCGCTCGTAGAAGTCGCTGCGGCCGCCGGGCTGGCGCTTGAAGCGGCGGTGGATCCACAGATACTGCGCCGGCGCTTCGCGCACCATCGCCTCGATGGCGGCGTTGACCCGCGCGGTGTCGGCGACCATGTCCTCCGACGGGAAGTCCTCCAGCGGCGGCGCGATGCGCAGCACGTAGTCGGCGCCTTCGCGGCGGTGGAAGTACGGCACCACCGCGCAGCCGGTCAGCCGCGCCAGCTGGTGGGTGGCGGTGATGGTGGCCGCGGGCATGCCGAAGAACGGCACGAACACCGTGTCCTTGCCGCGCATGTCCTGGTCCGGCGCGTACCACAGGAAACCGCCGCGCTTGAGATGGCGCACGCTGCCGCGCAGGTCCTCGTTGGCGAACATCGCGGTGGCGTAGCGCAGGCGGCCGCGCTTGACCGCCCATTCGAACACCGGATTGCGGTGGCGCCGGTACATGCCGGCCAGCGGCACGTACTGGCACAGCAGGCGGCCGCAGATCTCCAGGGTCATGAAGTGGCCGGACACCAGCAGCACGCCGCGGCCTTGCGCCTGCAACGCCTGCAGGTGTTCCAGGCCCTCGATGCGGGTGCGCCGGTGGATCGCGCCGATGCCGCCCCACCAGGCGCGGGCGAATTCGAACACGCCCACGCCCAGCGCATCGAAGCTGTCGCGCAGCAGGCGTTCGCGCCAGGCATCGCTCTGCTCCGGGAAGCACAGCTTCAGGTTCACCTCGGCGGCGTGGCGACGGGTGCCGGCCAGGCGCAGCGCCAGCCAGCCGATGCCGCGGCCCAGGGCGCGCTGCAACAGCCAGGGCAGGCGCGCGGCGATCACCGCCAGGCCGAGCAGCAGCCAGGTGGGCCAGTGGCGGGGCGAGCGTGGTGGCGGTGCGGCCTGGGTGGCGGACGCGGGCGGAGTGGGGGCGGCAGACATGCGCCAAGTTTAGCCGGGCGCGCGCACGACCGCGTCGACGTGCGCTGCGGCGCGCGTGGCGATCGTCTGCCGCCGCCCGCGCGCAACCGGCTATGCTGTCCGGATGCGCAACGATTTCATCGAGCGGCTGCTGCGCGGCCTGTACTCGGCCGTCCTCTATCTGCTGCTGCCGGTCACCGTCTATCACCTGGTCTGGCGCGGTTTCCGCGTGCGCCAGTACTTCCAGCGCTGGGACGAGCGCTACGCCTCGTATTCGCAGGCGCGCGGGCGGCCGCGGGTGTGGCTGCATGCGGTCTCGGTGGGCGAGGTCAACGTCGCCGCGCCGGTGGTCAATGCGCTGCGCGCGCAGCGCCCGGACATCCGCTGGGTGATCACCACCATCACCCCGACCGGTTCGGAGCGGGTGCGCGCGCTGTGGGGCGACGCGCTCGATCATGTGTATCTGCCCTACGACGTGCCCGGCAGCGTCGGCCGTTTCCTGCAGCACTTCCGCCCCAGCCTGGCGTTGATCCTGGAAACCGAGCTGTGGCCGAACATGCTGTTCGGCTGCCGCGACCGCGGCATTCCCGTGTACGTGCTCAATGCGCGGCTGTCGGCGCGTTCGTTGCGCGGCTACCGGCTGCTGCGGCCGTTGATCGGGCGCGCGCTGCGCACCGTCACCTGCGTGGCGGCGCAGTCGCAGGAGGATGCCGAGCGCTTCGTGGCGCTGGGCGCGCGTGCCGAGCAGGTGCGCGCGTTGGGCAACCTGAAGTTCGACATCGCCGCGCCTGCGCACTTGCCGGAGGTCGTCGCCGCGTTCCGCGAACGCGTGCCGGCGACGCGTCCGGTGTGGATCGCCGCCAGTACTCATGACGGCGAGGAGGCGGCGGTGATCGAGATGCACCGGCAGCTGCGCCGGCAGTGGCCGGACCTGCTGCTGCTGTGGGCGCCGCGGCATCCGGAGCGCTTCGCCAAGGTCGAGGCGCTGGCGCGCGACCAGGGCTGGCGCGTGGCCACGCGCCGCCAGCAGCAGTGGCCCGGCACCGAGGATGCGGTGTTCGTGATCGATACGCTGGGCGAGCTGATGGGGTTCTATGCCTGCGCCCAGGTGGCCTTCGTCGGAGGCAGCCTGCAGCCGATCGGCGGCCACAACCTGTTGGAGCCGGCGGCGGTCGGCACGCCATCGGTCACCGGCCCGCACCTGCATAATTTTTCCGAGATTTCGCGGCGCATGCGCGAAGCCGGTGCGGTGGCCATCTGCGAGGATGCCGGCGCCGTGTGCGCGGCGCTGCAGAGCCTGCTGGCCGATGCCGAGGCGCGCACGCGCATGGCCGAGGCCGGCTGCGCGCTGGTCGCGAACGGCCGTGGCGCGCTGCAGCGGACTCTGCAGCTGATCGCGCCGCACCTGCCGCCGCTGGCGGGCGATGCGGGTGTGGAGGACTGACGCGTCGTAGAGGCGCGCGGGCATATCCGTCGCAGCGGGGATCGCCATGACGGGCTTTTCATGGGAAGGCCTGTCGCGGCTGAAGCCGCTCCTACGGCTCCTGCGACGGCAGCCTTTTCCGCGGTCCGGAAAGACCCGTTGTGGGCGCAATTTCAGGAAGCCTCGAACAGCGCGCTTTGCCGTGGCTCAGTGCGACACATGGTTGCCCTCGTAGGAGCGGCTTCAGCCGCGACGGGTATTCCCGGTAACGCCCGTCGCGGCTGAAGCCGCTCCTACAAATGGCCTTCGTCGTTACTCGAGGTGCCCTCCAAGTCGCGACGCATGGCACGCGCCGTCCCTCTCCTCCCATCGCGCAGCGCGTCGGGACTGAAGTCCCTCCCACAGGTGGCTGCCGCAATTTGCCCCACGCCTCCATAACAAAAACGGCGGACCCGAAGGCCCGCCGTTTCGGCGACAAGCGCGTGTGCGTGCGCTTACTGCGTGCTGTTGGCGGAGTTGAGCTTGGACTCTGCGCTCTGGGTCAGCAGCGCGTTGATCGACTGCACCTCGGCCACGTCCAGCGAGCCGAGCGCCTGGCTCAGCAGCAGGCGGTTCTGCAGGAAGTTGTAGCGCGCCTGCGCGTAGGCCAGCTGCGCCTGGTACAGGGTGCGCTGGTTCTGCACCACGTCCAGCACGGTGCGGGTACCCACTTCCAGGCCGACCTGCGAGGCGTCGAACGCGGCCTGCGCCGAGACCACCGCCAGGCGCCGCGCCTCGATCTCGCTGATCCCGGCCACCACCGTCTGGTAGGCGTTGCGGGTGTTGCGGTCGAGCGCGCGCTTCTGCAGTTCGTAGGTGTCCTGGGCGATGTCGCGCTGCGCCAGCGCCTGGCGCACCGCCGACTGGGTGGCGCCGCCGGCGAAGATCGGGATGTTCAAGGTCAGGCCGATGGTGTTGCTGTCGGCGCGCGGGGTGCTGCCGCTGCCGGAGACGCTGTCGCCCCAGTTCGCATCGCGGCCGGCGCTGGCCGACAGGTTCAGCGTCGGCAGGTGCCCGGCGCGCGCGGCCGAGACGCTGGCCTCGGCGGCCTGCACCTGGTACTGGTAGGACCGCAGCGACGGATTCTTGTCCAGCGCCGAGGCGATCAGGCTGTCGATGTCGCCGCCGGTGGCCGGCAGCTGCGGACGGAAATCCTCCGGCAGGCCGCGCAGGTCGCGCACCGGCTGGCCGGTGATCTGGGTCAGCGCCTGGTACAGATCCTGCAGCGAGTTGCGCGCGGTGATCGTGTCGGCGCGGGCCTGGTCGTACTCTGCGCGGGCTTCGTGCACGTCGGTGATCGGCGCCAGGCCCACTTCCAGGCGCTTGTCGGCATAGTCGAACTGCTTCTTGGCGGCGGCTTCGTTGGTCTCGGCGGCGACCAGCGATTCGATCGCCACCAGCACGTTGAAGTAGGCCGCCGAGGTGCGCACGATCAGGTCGTCGTTGGCCGAATCCAGGGTGTAGTCGGCGGCCAGGCTGCGCGCCTTCTGCGCGCGCAGGTTGGAGAACTGCGCGAAGTTGACCAGGGTCTGCTGGCCCTGCACGGCGTAGCTGCGGCTCTTGCCGGTGCCGGCCAGTTCGCCGCCGCCGCGCTCGACTTCGCTATGGTTGCGCTGCAGCGACGCGCTGCCGTTGATCTGCGGCAGCAGGGCGGCGCGCGCCTGCACTTCGCCTTCCTTGTCGTACAGCCGGGTCGATTCCGCGGAGGCCAACTGCGGGTCGCTGTTGCGGGCCATTTCGTAGACTTGCAGCAGGTCCGTGGCGTTGGCGGCCAACGGAAACAGCGCGGCGGCCAGCGCCAGGACGAGGGATCGGCGGATCATTGCGGCTTCCTTGATGGATCAGAATGTGAACTGGGGGACTGGCGCTGCGCCTCGCAGGTAGTACGCCAGGTCGGTTTCGAACAGCGATTCCGTGCGCGGCGCGCCGGCTTCGGCATGCACCAGCACCGCTTCCATGACCGGCGCGCGGCCGCGGATCGCGAACAGGCGGCCGCCGGGGCGCAGCCAGGCCAGGAACTGGGCCGGGATCTCGGTGACCGCGGCGGTGACGCAGACCACGTCGAAGCGGCGCTCGCTGTTCCAGGCGAAGGCGTCGGCGGTCTCGATGCGGACGTTGCTGCCCAGGCCGGCGGCGTCCAGGTTGGCGCGCGCGGCGGCGGCCAGGGCCGGCTCGATCTCCAGGCTGACCACTTCGCGGCCGAGCTCGCCCAGGCAGGCGCTGACGAAGCCGCTGCCGGTGCCGATCTCCAGCACGTCCTCGCCCGGCTGCAGGTCCAGGGCCTGCAGCATGCGGCCTTCGATGACCGGCTTCATCATGAACTGGCCGTGGCCCAGCGGAATCTCCAGGTCGGCGTACGCCACGGCGCGGTGGGCCGGCGGCACGAAGGTCTCGCGCGGCAGCCGCGACAGCACGTCGAGCACGCGCAGGTCCAGCACGTCCCAGGGACGGACCTGCTGTTCCACCATCTTTTCGCGGGCTTGGGAGTAGTCGATCGTCATTTCGGGCATCCAACGCGGAGGGCCGGGCATTTTAGCCGGCACGGAGGCCGGGCGTATGCCGCAGCATCGCCGCCGGACGGTCCGGCGCGCAGTGCCGGAAGTCATCGGCCGTCGCGGACAGCCCCACGGCCGGGCTAGCGCGCCGCATAGGCACGCAGGAAGAAGTCGATGCTGGCCTCGACATGGGCGCGGATCCGCTCCTGGCTGGCGTCGCGGCACAGCCCGCACATCATCAGCGAGTACAGCTCGCCCTTGACCAGGCAGAAGAACTGCGAGGCGGCCAGGTCGAGGTCGGCGATGTCCAGCGCGCCGGCGGCGACGTGGGCCTGCAGCAGCTGCGCCAGGTGCTGCTGGGTGCGCTTGGGACCGGCATTCCAGAACATCTCGCGGACGTGGTCGTCGCCGGTGCCCGGGGTCAGCATCATGCGGTGGGTGGCCATCGCCGCCTCGCTGCTGATCATGGCGAAGAAGGCCTGGCCGATGTCCAGCAACTGGGTGCGCAGCGGCCCTTTCAGGGCGTGCCCGAACAGGTCGTCGGGCAGCAGCGCCTGGCATTGCGCGCGCACCGCCTCGGCGAACAGGGTCTCCTTGTCGCCATAGTGGCTGTAGACGGTGAGCTTGGAGACGCCGGCGCGGGCGGCGATGCCGTCCATGCTGACCCCGCCGAAGCCCAGTTCGGTGAACATCTCCCGTGCCGCTTCCAGGATCGCGGCGCGTTTGCCCATGTCCTTGGGACGACCGGGCCCGGCGGGACGCGAGGAGGATTTGGCGGAGGCGGCGGACGATTTGCTGACCATGGGTGGCAATACTAGACCAGTCGGTTCGATATTTATACTAGACCCGTTGGTTCATTATTGTGACGCTGCGTTCGGCGGGCGTGGCGGCCGGGCCGGGCAGCGCGCCGGCGGGTACGGGCGGGCAGGGGCCGCGGCATCCAATGCTTTGCTTATGCGCGGCTTACATTTGCCTAACATCGGGCTCATGGTCGCCTAATCGACTGCCCCGACGATGCCGCCATGGCCATCGTCCCCCTCTCCGCTGCTTCCGGTTTCCGCTTCGCCGATCCTGTGCTGGTCGATGCCCTGCATCCCGATCGCGCGCAGGTGGAAGCCTTCATCGCCCGGGTCTACCGCGAGCGCTACGGCGCGGTCCTGCGCGGCTTTCTCCCGCATCTGCTCGCCTACCACGGCGCCGACGGTCGCCTGCAGGCCGCGCTGGGGCTGCGCTGCGCCAGCGAGGGTCCGCTGTTCGTCGAGCAATACCTGGCGCAGCCGGCCGAACTGGCGATCGCCGAGCGGATGCCGCGGCGGGTGGTGCGCACGGAGTTGGTGGAGGTGGGCAATTTCGCCGCCGAGCACGCCGGCGATGCGCGGGCGATGATCCGCGCGCTGACCGGCACCCTGCATGCCGCCGGCCTGCGCTGGGTGTTGTTCGTGGCGACCCGGCAACTGCGCAACGCCTTCGACCGCCTGCACCTGGCCACCGTGGAGCTGGGCGAGGCGCGCGGCCAGGACCTGCGCGACGATCCCAGCGACTGGGGCGACTACTACGCGGCGCAGCCGCGGCTGATGTTCGGCGACATTGCCGCCGGGCACGCTTTCCTGCAGCGCGAGACGGGGACACGCCAAGGCGTGCTGCCGGCATTCCGCGCCTGTCTGGCGGGGGCGCCGTGAGCGCGCCTGGCTTCGCCGAGCTGCTGGCCGGCCTGCGCGGCGACGACGCGCGCGTGCTTTATGCCAATGGGGCGCTGCGCGAGCGCGATCTGGTCGAGCGCGCACAGCGCCTGGCCGATGCGCTGCAGCGGCATGGGCTGCACTGCGTGGCCAGTCGCCTGGACAACGGCCCCGAGTGGCTGCTGCTGGATCTGGCGATCCGCCTGAACGGCGGCGTGCACGTGCCGCTGCCGACCTTCTTCAGCCCGGCGCAGGCGCAGTACGCGCTGGCCAGCAGCGGTGCACAGGGGCTGATCGCGGCGCCGGGCCCGGCCCTGGCCGACCTCGACGGCGAGGCGCTGCGCCTGCCGGAGCCGGGACTGGCGGGCCTGCGTCTGGCGCAGGCGCCGGTGGCGCTGCCCGCGGACACCGGCTGCATCACCTACACCTCCGGCACCACCGGCCAGCCCAAGGGCGTGTGCCTGAGCGCCGACGCGTTGCTGCAGGTCGCCGGCTCGCTGGCCGACGCCGCCTCGGCGCTGGCGCCGCGCCGGCACCTGTGCCTGATGCCGCTGTCGACGCTGCTGGAGAACGTCGCCGGTCTCTATGCGCCGCTGCTGTCCGGCGCGCAGATCGCGCTGCCGTCGCTGGCCGAGATCGGCTACAGCGGTGCCGCCGGCCTGGACATCCCAACCCTGATCGCCTGCCTGCACCGCTACCAGCCGCACAGCGTGATCCTGGTGCCGCAGCTGCTGCTGGCGCTGGTCATGGCCGCCGAGCGCGGCGTGCCGCTGCCCGCCTCGCTGCGCTACCTGGCGGTCGGCGGCGGTCGCGTCGGTCCGGGCCTGCTGCGCCGCGCGGCGGCGCTGCAACTGCCGGTGTTCGAAGGCTATGGCCTGACCGAGTGCGCCTCGGTGGTGGCCTTGAACCGGCCCGAGGCGCAGCGCCTGGGCAGCGTCGGACGGCCGCTGCCGCATGCGCGGGTGCAGGTGGTCGACGGCGAACTGCAGGTCGAGGGCGTGCGCTGCCTGGGCTACCTGGGCGCGCCCGGCCCGGCACCGGGGCCGATCGCCACCGGCGACCTGGGCCATGTCGACGCCGACGGCTTCGTGCACATCACCGGCCGCCGCAAGCATGTGTTCATCACCGCGTTCGGCCGCAATGTCTCGCCGGAGTGGGTGGAAAGCGAACTGCTGCAGCATCCGCTGATCGCCCAGGCCGTCGTGTGCGGCGAGGCGCGTGCGCACAACCTGGCGGTGCTGTGGCCGCGCCGCGCCGGCGAAGACGACGCCGCGCTGCACGGCGCGCTGGCCGAGGTCAACGCCGGCCTGCCCGATTACGCCCGCGTCGCCGGCTTCGTACGCGCCGCCGCGCCATTCAGCGCCGCCGACGGCCTGCTCACCGGCAACGGCCGCCCGCGCCGCGACGCCATCCTGCAGCGCTACGCCGACGCCGTGGCGCAGCGCTATGCCGAACTCGAACCCGATCCCGCCCCAGGAGCCTTCCAATGAGTTTCCATGCCCGGCTGCTCGCCGAGACCCAGGCCGAACGCGCCGACCTGATCGCCATCCCGATCATCCAGACCGCCCTGGCCGGGCAGATCGCCGGTGCCGACTACGTCGCCTTCCTCGGCCAGGCGTATCACCACGTGCGCCATACCGTGCCCCTGCTGATGGCCTGCGGCGCGCGCCTGCCGGCACGGCTGGAGTGGCTGCGCAGCGCGGTGGCCGAGTACATCGAGGAAGAACTGGGCCACCAGGAGTGGATCCTCGACGACCTGGCCGCCTGCGGCGCCGACCGCGCCGCCGCCGCCGCATCGATGCCATCGGCGGCGACCGAACTGATGGTGGCCTACGCCTACGACACCATCGCCCGCGGCAATCCGGTCGGTTTCTTCGGCATGGTGCTGGTGCTGGAAGGCACCAGCGTGGCGCTGGCCACGCGCGCGGCCGAGAGCATCGAGACCTCGCTGGGCCTGCCGCGCAACGCCTTCAGCTACCTGCGCTCGCACGGCGACCTGGACATCGAGCATGCCGGGTTCTTCGAAGGTCTGATGGACCGGCTCGACGACGCCGACGACCAGCGCGCCGTGGTGCATGCGGCCAAGCGCTTCTACGGCCTGTACGGCGACATTTTCCGCAGCCTGCGCGCACAGCCGGCGCTGCCCATGGCGGAGGCCGCATGATGGATCTCAACGGACGCAGTGTGATTCTCACCGGCGCCAGCGGCGGCATCGGCGCTGCCCTGTGCGACGAACTGGTGGCCGCCGGCGCCTGCGTGCTGGCGGTCGGCCGCGACCCGGTGCGCCTGGCGCAGGTCGCCGGCCGGCATCCGCAGGGGCGAGTGCTGCCGCTGCCGCTGGACCTGTCCACGCCGGCCGGGCGCGCGCAGTTGCTCGACGCTGCCGGGGCCTTGCCGATCCGGCCCTCGCTGCTGCTGATCGCGCATGCGCAGAGCGGCTTCGGCCTGTTCGCCGAGCAGTCCGAGCAGGATCTGCGGCAATTGCTCGACACCAACCTGATGGCGCCCATGTTGCTGGTGCGCGCGCTGCTGCCGCTGTTGCAGGCGCAGCCGCAGGCCACGGTGGTGGCGGTGGGCTCGACCTTCGGCAGCCTGGGTTTCCCCGGCTTTGCCGGCTACAGCGCCAGCAAGTTCGGCCTGCGCGGGCTGTTCGAGGCACTGGCGCGTGAGTACGCCGACAGCCATGTGCGCTTCCAGTACCTGGCGCCGCGTGCCACCCGCACCGCGTTCAACACCGCGCAGGTGGATGCGATGAACCAGGAGCTGAAGGTCGGCGCCGACACCCCGGAGCGGGTGGCGCGCGCGCTGCGCCAGGCGATCGAACGCGGCGACCGCCGCCTGCAGATCGGTTGGCCGGAAAAACTCTTCGCCCGTCTCAACGGCGCTTTGCCGGGACTGGTGGACCGCAGCCTGAAAGCGCAGTTGCCGGTGGTACGCCGGCATGCCACACGCCTTCCTTCCCGACTTGGAGATGCCCGATGAAGCTGCGTCCGTGTGTGTTGTTGCTGTTGCTTGCGCTGTCGCCGCTGGGTGCGGCCGCCGCTGCCGCGCCGCTGACCCCGGCGGTGGTCGCGGTGCGCGACCAGTGGGCGCAGGTCGCCTACCAGACGCCGAAGCCGCAGCGCCTGCAGGCCTACGCCCGCCTCGCCACGCAGGCGGGCGTGGCCCGGCAGGCGGCGCCGCGGGATCCGGCGGCGCTGATCTGGGAGGGCATCGTGCTGTCCAGCGAGGCCAATGAACGCGGCGGGCTCGGCGCGCTCGCCCTGGTCAAGCGCGCCCGCAGCGATTTCGAGCAGGCGCTGGCGCTGGACCCGGCCGCCCTGAACGGCGCCGGCTGCACCAGCCTGGGCGCGCTGTACTACCAGGTGCCGGGCTGGCCGGTCGGCTTCGGCGACGACGCCAAGGCGCGCGCGCTGCTGCAGCAAGGCCTGCAGTACGACCCGGACGGCATCGACGCCAATTACTTCTACGGCGATTTCCTGCGCGCGCAGAAGGACTGGAGCGGCGCCGCGGCAGCGCTGCGCAAGGCCCTGGCGGCACCGCCGCGGCCCGGCCGCGAGGTGGCCGACCACGGCCGTCGCCAGCAGATCCAGGCGGCGCTGCACGAGGTCGAAACGCATCTTGCCAGCCGCTGAGCGGCCGCCCACACTGCGGCCATGCGCATCCTGCTGGTGGAAGACGATCTGTCGCTGGGAGAGGGCATCCGCACCGCCCTGCGCCGCGCCGCCTATTCGGTGGACTGGGTGCAGGACGGTGCCGCTGCGCTGGCCGCGATCGGCGATGGCGACATCGACCTGGTGCTGCTGGACCTGGGGCTGCCGCGGATGGACGGGCTGGAGGTGATCCGGCGCACCCGCCAGCTCGGTGCCGACGTGCCGATCCTGGTGCTCAGCGCGCGCGAGCGGCCGGCCGACCGTGCGCTGGGCCTGGACGTGGGCGCCGACGATTACCTGGGCAAGCCCTTCGATACGACCGAACTGCTGGCGCGCACGCGTGCGCTGCTGCGGCGCAGCGCCGGCCGCGCCACGCCGCAGTTGGAGATCGGCGCGCTGCACCTGGACCCGGAACGCCTGGCGGTGCGCTGGCGCGGCCGTGCCCTGGACCTGACCCGGCGCGAGTTCGCCCTGCTGTGGCTGCTGGCCGAGCGCCACGGCCGCGCCATCGCCCGCGATTCGATCCAGCAGCGGCTGTACGGCTGGGACGAGGACGTGGCCAGCAACGCAGTGGACGTGCACGTGCACCAGTTGCGGCGCAAGCTCGATCCGGCGCTGATCCGCACCGTGCGCGGGGTCGGCTACGCGCTCGACACCCAGGCCGCGACGGCGGCGCCATGAGTTCGATGCGGCGACGCTTGCTGGGCGGCCTGCTCGGCGTGGTGGTGCCGGTGTTCGCGCTGACCGCGCTGCTGAGCTACCGCGCCGGCCTGCAGGAGGCCGGCGAGATGTTCGATGCCAAGCTGGTGCAGTCCTCGCGCGTGTTGCTGAGCCTGGTCGACGAGCCGCTGGACGATCTGTCGCGGTTGGGCCCGGCCGGCGACGCCATCGTGATCCGCGGCTGGCATGGCCAGGCGCAGGGCGTGGGCGAGGCGCTGGCGTTCCGCACCGGGCACGCCTACGAAAGCAAGCTCGCGTTCCAGGTGCGCGACCGCAATGGCCATCTGCTGCTGCGCTCGGACAGCGGACCGACCCGGCAACTGGCGCCGCTGCGCGCCGGCTTCGCCGACGTCACCCTGGACGGCGACCGCTGGCGCACCTTCAGCCTGCGCTCGCCGGGCGGGCGCTGGTTCCAGACCGGCGAACAGGCCGATATCCGCGAGGAATTGGCCGAGGACATCGCGCTGGGCACGGCCTTGCCGTTGCTGCTGGCCCTGCCGGTGCTGGTGGTGCTAGTGTGGCTGGTGGTGAGTTGGGCCAGCGGCGCCCTGAGCCGGGTGTCGCAGGCGATCGGCGAGCGCGACCCGCAGCGGCTGGAACCGCTGCCGCTGCAGGGCGTGCCGCGCGAGATCCTTGGCCTGGTCACCGCGGTCAACGGGCTGATGCGGCGCCTGCAGACCGCGCTGGAGCGCGAACGCCGCTTCATCGCCGATGCCGCGCACGAACTGCGCACCCCCATCGCCGCGCTGAAGGTGCACGCCGACAACCTGCGCCAGGCCCGCGACGCCGACGAGCGCAGTGAATCGCAGCGACACCTGGACGCCAGCGTGCGCCGGGTGGAGCGGCTGGTCGCGCAGTTGCTGACCCTGAGCCGGGTCGAGCCGGGCGCCGCCGCCGCGGCGCTGTCGCCGCTGGCGCTGGACGCGCTGGTGGCATTGCAGGTGGAGGAGGCGCGCGACCAGGCGGCGCGCCGCGGCCAGCACCTGCACCTGCGCCGCAACGACCCGGCGCGGCTGCCGGCCAACGAGGCGGCGCTGTCGGCGCTGGTGCGCAACCTGATCGACAACGCGCTGCGCTATGCGCCGCCGCAGGGCCAGGTCGAGGTGGCGCTGTGCGCCGGCCGTGACGGCGTCTGCTTCAGCGTCGAGGATTCCGGCCCCGGCATCCCGGCCGAGGCGCGCGAGCGGGTGTTCGCGCGCTTCCACCGCGAACTGGGCAGTGGCGTGGAAGGCAGCGGCCTGGGCCTGGCGATCGTGCGCGAGGTGGTGACCGCGCACGGCGGCGAGGTCACCCTGGACGCCTCGCCGACCCTGGGTGGCCTGCGCGTCTGCGTGACCCTGCCGCTACCTGTGTGAGTCCGGCCTGGGCGTCAGGAACACCCTGACATCGGCGCCGAACAGGCAGTGATAGATTAGCCATCTGCCCACAGGGGGTACCCGCGCGCCGTTGCAGGTGTGATTCGGAAAGGGATGGAACAGGGGGATCGGCGTCACGATAGTCGCGACGGCGCGCACGCGCTGTGTCGCCGCCTGGGCGTGGTGATATGCCTGCTGCTGGCGCTGTGCTGCGCCAGTGCCGCCGCGCGCGCCGAACCGGCCGCGCCGCTGACCGAGCGCACGGTGCTCGACCGCCCGGTGATCGCGCGCTGGACCATGGAAGAGGGGCTGCCGCATAACCTGGTGCACGCCCTGGCCCAGGACCGCGACGGCATGATCTGGGTGGGAACCTGGGAAGGCGTGGCCCGCTTCGACGGCCGCGCCTTCACCGTCTTCGATCGGCAGAACACGCCGGGCATGGAACTGTCGGGGGTGTTCGCGCTGCTCGCCGAAACCGATGGCGGCATGCTGGTCGGCACCGCCTACGACGGTGTGTTCCGCTACGCCGCCGGGCGCTGGGAACATCTGGGCGATGCGCGCGCGCAGCGCCTGCGGGTCACCGCGATGCTGCGCGATGCCGACGGCGCGCTGTGGGTAGGCAGCGAGGACGGCCTGTTCCGGATCGAGGCCGACGGCCGCCTGGTCGATGTCGGCTCCGCCGCGGGGCTGCGCCGGACCCGCATCGCCGCGCTGCTGCGCTACCGCGATGCGGTGCTGGTGGGCACCTCGCAGGGGCTGTTCCGCCTGACCGCGCACGGCACGCAGGCGCAACGCTGGGGCACGGCGGCGATGCGTACCGCCTCGATCCGGCGGCTGAGCCCCGACCGTCACGGCGGCCTGCTGGTGGCCAGCGACGAGGGCGTGTTCTGGCTCGGCGGCAACGGCGCGCTGCAATGGCTGCGGCGCGGCCAGCGCGTCGATGCCGCGCTGCAGGACCAGGACGGCCAGCTGTGGATGAGCCTGTCCAGCGGGCAACTGTTGCGGCGCACCGCCAACGGTGCCAGCGACGAAGTCCTGTCGATCTCCGGCGTGGTCAGCCCTGCGTTGATCGAGGACCACGAGGGCCTGGTGTGGGCCGGCAGCACCGACGGGCTGTTCCGTGTCGCCAAGGGCGACGCCGGCGGCCTGACCCGCCAGGACGGGCTCGGCAGCGACTACGTGCGCGTGGTCGAGCAGAACGCCGATGGCACGATCTGGATCGGCCATGCCGCCGGCCTGGACCGCTGGGAGGGCGGCCGCATCCGCGCGATTCGGCTGAGCGAGCGGCCGGGCCGCGATCCGTCGGTGCTGGCGCTGGCCGCTGCCCGCGACGGCGGCATGTGGGTGGGCACCTACGACCAGGGCGTGCTGCTGCTGTCGGCCGACGGCGCGATCCGGCAGCGCCTGGGCGTGGCCGCGGGCGTGCCGCGAACCATGGTGCGCGCGCTGCTGGCCGATGCCGACGGCGGCCTGTGGATCGGCGGCAACGAGGGGCTGCTGTACCGCAAGGGCGATCGCACGCGGGCCTACGGCAGCGCCGACGGTCTGCCCGGGCGGCAGGTACAGGCGCTGTACCGCGACCACGCCGGCGTGCTGTGGATCGGCACCAATCAGGGCATCGCCACGCTCGCGGGCAACGGCACGCTGCAGGCGCGGCCAAGCGGACACGGCTTCCCGGCACAGAACGCCTTCGACTTCCTCGAAGATGCCGACGGCACCCTGTGGGTCGCCAGCGACCGCGGCCTGCTGCGGCTGCGCGGCGGGCAGTGGCGCATCTACGACCACGGCGTCGGTCTGCCGCGGGACAAGCTGTTCCGGCTGCTCGACGACGGCAACGGCAACCTGTGGGCGAACAGCAACCGCGGCGTGCTGCGCATCGCGCGTGCGCGGCTGGCGGAGCTGGACGCGGGCCAGCGCAGCACCCTGGCGGTGGACGTGGTCGACCGCAGCGACGGCATGCCCGGCGGGCAGGGCAACGGCAGCAGCGCGCCGGCCGGCTGGCGCAGCCGCGACGGTGTGCTGCTGATCCCGACCTCGGCCGGGCTGGCGCTGATCGATCCGGCCCTGCCGAGCCGGCGCAACGTGCGTGCGCCGCCGCTGGTGATCGCGCATGTGCAGGTGGATGGCGTGGCGCAGCCGCTGCGTGGCGATTACCGCCTGCACGGCGGTGTCGCCCGGCTCGCGGTCGGCTATGCCGGGCTGAGCTTCCGCTCGCCGGACAAGGTGCGCTACCGCTACCGCCTGCAGGGATTCGACCGGCAGTGGGTCGATGCCGGCAGCAACGAGGAAGCCGTCTACACCAACCTGCCGTCGGGCAGCTATCGCCTGGACGTGCAGGCGATGACCAGTCCGCTGGACTGGTCGCGCAGCGAACGCATCGGCAGCGCCTCGCTGCAACTGCAGCTGGTGCCGCCGTTCTGGGAGCGCTGGCCGTTCGTGGTGCTGGCGGCGCTGTGCGCGACCGGCCTGATCCTGTGGTGGTACCGCGGCCGCAGCCATCGCTACCGGCGCCGCCAGCGCCGGCTCAACACCATCATCGCCGAGCGCACCCACGAGCTGAAGGCCAAGAACCTGGCGTTGAAGCTGGCCAACCTCGAACGCGAGGACCTGGTGCGCAAGCTCGCCTACCAGGCCGGGCACGATGCGCTGACCGGCCTGCCCAACCGGCGCACCGGCGATCCCTATCTCAACACGGCGCTGGAGCGGGCGCTGGGCACGCGCACGCCGTTGTGCGTGGCGCTGCTGGACATCGACCACTTCAAGAAGATCAACGACGCCTACGGCCACGAGATCGGCGACGAGGTGCTGCGCCGGGTCGGCGAGGCGCTGCGCGACAGCCTCGGCGAGCAGGCGTTCGCCGCGCGCCATGGCGGCGAGGAATTCCTGCTGGTGCTGCCCGGCCTGGACCAGGAGCCGGCGCGCGCGCGCCTGGACGCGCTGCGCCTGCGCGTGGCCGACCTGGTGCTGTACGCCGACGACGGCCGCGCGGTGCGCTTCACCGCCAGCATCGGCTTCGCCTGCCTGTCGCCGGCCCTGCGCACCCGCCGCGACCTGCTGGTGAAGGCCGACAAGCACCTGTACCAGGCCAAGCGCGAAGGCCGCGATCGGGTGGTCGGCTAGGCCGCTGCCGCACCGCGGACGCAGCGCGTCGGTGGTGCGGCGACGCAGCTTGCGTGGGAAGCGCGCGCAGGCGCCAGGCTGGCGCCGCGAAAAACGTGGAGCGTTCCAGTGGGGCGGTCCGCACCGCCGCATCGCTGCGGCGGGCGGGAGACGGCCGCCGCGGATCAGGCCTGCAGGCGCTGCAGTACCGCCTGCGTGGCGGCGTCGGTGGAGATGCCCTGGCCGGGCGCGGCGAGATCGGCGGTGAACGCCTGCGCGTCGAGCGCGGCATCCACCGCCCGCTCGATCGCCGCCGCCTCGGCTTCCAGGCCCAGCGAGTGGCGCAGCAGCAGTGCCGCGCTGAGGATGGTCGCGTAGGGGTTGGCGATGCCCTTGCCGGCGATGTCCGGCGCCGACCCGTGGATCGGCTCGTACAGGCCGATGCGGCCATCGCCCAGCGAGGCCGACGGCAGCAGCCCCAGCGAGCCGGCCAGCATCGAGGCTTCGTCGGTGAGGATGTCGCCGAACATGTTCTCGGTGACGATCACGTCGTACTCGCGCGGCTTGGCCAGCAGGTGCATGGCCATCGAATCGACCAACTGGTGTTCCAGGCGCACGTCCGGGAATTCCTCGCGGCCGATGCGGGCGGCGACGTCGCGCCACAGCCGCGAGGTTTCCAGCACGTTGGCCTTGTCCACCGAGACCACGTGGTTGCGGCGCTGCCGGGCCAGACGGAACGCGCTGCGCAGCACCCGTTCGATTTCCGCGACGGTGTAGCGGCACAGGTCGCTGGCGTCGCTGGCGCTGCGGGTCTTGTCGCCGAAGTAGATGCCGCCGGTCAGTTCGCGCACCACCACGATGTCCACGCCCTGCAGCAGGTGCGGCTTGATCGGCGAGGCGTCCAGCGCCGCCGGGTGCGGCTTGACCGGGCGCAGGTTGGCGAACAGGCCCAGGCCGCGGCGGATCGCCAGCAGGCCCTGTTCGGGGCGCACCTTGGCGTTGGGGTCGGACCACTTCGGTCCGCCGACCGCGCCCAGCAGCACCGCGTCGGCGCCCTGGCAGGCGGTCAGCGTCGCCGCCGGCAGCGGCTCGCCGTGGCGGTCGATGGCGATGCCGCCGATGTCGTGTTCGTGGAACTGGAAGTCGTGGCCGTGGCGTGCGGCGACGGCGCGCAGCACCGCGACCGCGGCGGCGGCGACTTCCGGACCGATGCCGTCGCCGGGCAGGACGACGATGTCAGCGTGCATGGGTGGCCTCGTAGCGTTCGATGTCGGGTTGGCGCAGCAACAGGTAGCCCATCTCGTCCACGCCCTCGAGCAGGCAGGTCTGCGAGAACGCATCGAGCGGGAAGGCGTAGACGCGGCCGTCGGGCGTGCGCAGTTCGCGCGCGGCCACGTCCACGGTCAGTGCGTCGTCCGGGCGCTGCATCAGCGTCTGCACGTCGTCCTCGGCCAGCACGATCGGCAGCAGGCCGTTCTTGAGGCTGTTGTTGCGGAAGATGTCGGCGATCTCGCTGCTGACGATGGCGCGCAGGCCCAGGTCGGTCAGTGCCCACGGCGCATGCTCGCGCGAGGAGCCGCAGCCGAAGTTGCGCCCGGCCAGCAGGATCTGGCGGCCGGCGTTGTGCGCCTGGTTGAAGGCGAACTCCGGGTTCGGCGTGCCGTCGGCCTGCCAGCGCCAGTCGTTGAAGGCGTGGCGGCCGAGGCCGGCGCGTTCGGTGGTGGACAGGAACCGCGCCGGGATGATCTGGTCGGTGTCGATGTTGGTCTGGCGCAGCACCACGCTGCGCGAGGTGAGGGTGGCGAAGCCGGCCATCACGGGGTCTCCTGGGAAGCGACGGAGTCGGGGGCGGGCGCCGCGGCGTCGGCCACCGGCGGCAGCGCCGCGGGCGGCACGTGCGGCGGCAGCAGCGGCTGGTGGCGGTGCGCGAAGGCGCGGGTGGTGGTGGCGACGAAGGTCAGCGTGGCCGCGAACGCGGCGATGTGCGGCGCCATCACGCGACCTCCGCGAACAGCGCGCGCGGATCGCTGACCTGGCCGTTCACCGCGGCCCAGGCCGCGGTCAGCGGCGAGGCCAGCAGGGTGCGCGAGCCCGGGCCCTGGCGGCCTTCGAAATTGCGGTTGCTGGTGCTCACCGCCAGTTGCCCCGGCGCCACCAGGTCGCCGTTCATGGCGATGCACATCGAGCAGCCGGATTCGCGCCATTCCGCACCGGCCGCGCGCACCACCTCGTGGATGCCCTCGGCCTCGGCCTGGCGCTTGACGATCTCCGAGCCCGGCACCACCAGCATGCGCACGTGCGGCGCCACCTTGCGCCCGCGCAGCACCTGCGCCACCTCGCGCATGTCGCTGAGCCGGCCGTTGGTGCAGGAGCCAACGAACACCACGTCCACCGGCGTGCCGATCAGCGCGTGCCCGGCTTCCAGGTGCATGTAGTGCAGGCCCTTCTGCGCCGCCGGATCCTGCGCGGCCGGGATCGGCACGTCCACCGCGATCGCGGTGCCGGGGTGGGTGCCCCAGGTCAAGGTCGGGCGGATGTCGCGCGCGTCGATGCGCACCTCGGCGTCGAAGCGCGCGCCGGGATCGCTGCGCAGCTGCGACCAGCGCTGCACGGCGGCGTCGAAGTCGGCGCCCTTGGGGCTGCGCGGGGTGTTGGCGACCCAGTCGAAGGTGACCTGGTCCGGCGCGACCATGCCGGCGCGCGCGCCGGCCTCGATCGACATGTTGCACAGGGTCATGCGCTGCTCCATGTCCATCGCGGCGATGGTGGAGCCACGGTATTCCAGCACGTGGCCGGTGCCGCCGTTGACCCCGATCACGCCGATGATGTGCAGGATCACGTCCTTGGCGCCGACGCCCGGCGCCAGCGGCCCGTCGACGGTGATCGCCATGGTCCTGGCCTTGCGCTGCAGCAGGCACTGCGTGGCCAGCACGTGGCCGACCTCGCTGGTGCCGATGCCGAACGCCAGCGCGCCGAACGCGCCGTGCGTGGAGGTGTGGCTGTCGCCGCAGACGATGGTCATGCCGGGCTGGGTGAAGCCCTGCTCCGGTGCGATCACGTGGACGATGCCGCGGTTGTCCGAGCCCATGTCGAACAGTTCGATGCCGTAGTCGGCGCAGTTGCGCGCGAGCATGTCCACCTGCGCCTCGGACGCCGGGGTGTAGTACGGCAGCTTGCCGTCGGCGCCGCGCGGCAGGGTCGGCGTGGAGTGGTCCATCGTCGCCTTGGTGCGGTCGGGCCGGCGCGGCGCCAGGCCGCGCGTCTTGAGTTCGGTGAAGGCCTGCGGCGAGGTCACTTCGTGGATCAGGTGCAGGTCGATGTACAGCACCGCCGGGGCGGCGGCGCTTTCGGGGACGACGACGTGCGCGTCCCACAGCTTGTCGTACAGGGTGCGGGGAGTGGCGGACATTGCGGAACTACCTGGCAGGAAAGCTGGGCGGGGAAGGGGAGCGAAGGCGAGCGTGCACGAGGACGATGACCGCGCTGTGGCCGCTCAGGCCAGCGCGTCGGCCGCGGCCGGCGCGCCCTGGCGCTGGCGCAGCACGCGGTTGGCCACGTCCAGCCAGGCAAGCGCGCTGGCCTCGATGATGTCGCGGCTGGTGCCGGTGCCGTCGTACTCGACCTCGCCGTGGCGCACGCTGAGGTTGGCCTCGCCGCGCGCGTCGGCGCCGATGCCGACGCTATGCACCTGGTAGCTGTCCAGCACCAGCTGCACGCCGGTGGCGGCCGACAGTGCGGCGAACAGGGCGTCCACCGGGCCGTCGCCCTCGGCGCGCTCGCTGACCCGCTGGCCGTCCGGATCGGACAGCTCGACCTGCGCGCTGGCGCGCTGGCCGCGGTCGCTGACGGTCATCGACGACAGGCGGTAGCCCTGGCTCTCCGGCGCGTCCTGCATCATCGCCTGCAGGTCGGCGTCGTTGACCACGCGCTGTTGTTCGCACAGCGCCTTGAACGCGTCGAAGGCGATGTTCAGTTCGGCCTCGTCCAGCACGTAGCCCAGCGCACGCAGGCGCTGCTCGACCGCGGCGCGGCCGCTGTGGCGGCCCAGCACCATCTGCGAGGACTCCCAGCCCACGTCTTCCGGGCGCATGATCTCGTAGGTGCCGCGGTGGCGCAGCATGCCGTGCTGGTGGATGCCAGACTCGTGGGCGAAGGCGTTGCCGCCGACGATCGCCTTGTTGCGCTGCACCGGCATGCCGACCAGGCGCTGCAGCAACTGCGAGGTGGCGACGATGCGCGGGGTGTGGATCGCGGTGTCCAGTTCGTAGAACGCGTTGCGCACCTTCAGCGCCATCGCGATTTCTTCCAGCGCGCAGTTGCCGGCGCGCTCGCCGATGCCGTTGATGGCGCATTCCACCTGCCGCGCGCCGCCTTCCACCGCGGCCAGCGAGTTGGCCACGGCCAGGCCCAGGTCGTTGTGGCAGTGCGCGCTGAACACCACCCGGTCGGCGCCGGGGACGCTGGCGATGATCCGCGCGAACATGCCGCGGATCTCTTCCGGGGTGGTGAAGCCGACCGTGTCGGGCAGGTTGATGGTGGTGGCGCCGGCGGCGATCGCCACGCTGGCGACCTCGGCCAGGAAATCCTCCTCGGTGCGGGTGGCGTCCTCGGCCGAGAACTCCACGTCGTCCACGTACTGGCGCGCCAGCGCGACGTGCTTGCGCACCGACTCCAGTACCTGCTCGCGGGTCATGCGCAGCTTGTGCTCGCGGTGCAGCGGGCTGGTCGACAGGAACACGTGCAGGCGCGGATTGGCCGCCGCTTCCAGCGCCCGCGCCGAGGTCTCGATGTCGGCGGCCAGGCAGCGCGACAGCACCGCCAGGGTCGGGCCGCGCACTTCGCGGCCGATCAGCGCCATCGCCTCGCGGTCGGACTGCGAGCTGGCCGGGAAGCCGGTCTCGATGATGTCCACGCCCAGCTCGGCCAGGGCGCGCGCCATCACCAGCTTCTGCGGCGGGGTCATGCTGCAGCCTGGGGATTGCTCGCCGTCGCGCAGGGTGGTGTCGAAAATGCGGATGCGGGGGGTCTGGGAAGAAACGGAAGTGTTCACCAGATGGGTTCCTCTACGGCGGCGTTGGCTTGCGGATGGGGATGCGGGGACGCGGCGATGCGGGCAGGAGCGGGCGGGGCGGGACGTTGGCTGCGAAGTCGCTCGGCGCTGCGGCGGCGCGGCTTGCGCGGCGGGCGCGGGCGCACCTCCGACAGCAGCGTCGCCAGCACGCCGGCGTCGATGTTGCCGCCGGACACCACCGCGCATTTGCGCTTGCCGGCGACGCGGCGCCCGGCCGCCAGGGCCAGCGCGCCGGCGCCCTCGGCGATGACGTGCTCCTCCAGCGCCAGGCGGACCAGCGTTTCGCGCAGTTCCGCCTCGCGCACGATCACCACGTCGTCGAGCAGGCTGGCGCACAGCCGGCGGGTGATGAACCCGGGGATTTTAACCTTGACGCCGTCGGCCAGGGTGGGCACCGGATCCACGGCGCGGACGTCGCCGCGGATCGCCCGCGCCATCGAGTCCACGCCTTCTACCTGCGCGCCGACCACGCGCACGCCCTGCGAGCGCAGCGCCAGCGCCACGCCGGAGGCCAGGCCGCCGCCGCCGATCGGCACGATCACCACGTCCGGGGCGTGCGCGGCCAGCTCGATGCCGACCGTGCCCTGGCCGGCGATCACGTCCGGGTCGTCGAAGGCGGACAGGAAGCGGTAGCCGTTCTGCTCGGCCAGTTCGCGGGCGAAGGCGAAGGCCTCGTCGTAACTGTTGCCGTGCTGGCGCACGGTGGCGCCCCAGTGGGCGACGCCGGCGATCTTGGTCTGCGGCGCGCCATGCGGCATCACCGTGATCGCCTGCACGCCCAGGCGGTGCGCGGCCCAGGCCACGCCCTGCGCGTGGTTGCCGGCGGAGGCGCAGATCACCGCGCGCTCGTCGCCGCGTTCCAGCCCGGCCAGCAGCGCATTGAGCGCGCCGCGGACCTTGTAGGAACCGGTGCGCTGCAGGTTTTCCAGTTTCAGCCAGACGCCGAAGCGCTCGGCGTAATGCACCGGCGTCGGCGGCAGATAGCGGCGCAGCCGCGCCTGCGCGGCCAGGACGTCGGCCACGCTGACCGCGACGTGGCCTACGTCCGGCTCCTGCGGGGCGGGGATGTTAGACATGCGGTCGGGACCCGGGGCCCGGGACCTGGGACCCGGGAAAGGCGGGTTCCCGAAGAAGAGACCTCCATGGAAGAAGACACCTCCGCGCAGTCCTGGCTTTCGCGCATCTCGCGCTGCGCCTGACGCCCGCGGCGACCGCCACGGGTCCCGGGTCCCGGGCTCCGGGTCCCGACCGCCTCATACCACCCCATCCAGCGCGGTCACGCGCACCGATTCGCAGTCGTACACCTTCTCCATCTGCAGGCGCAGGGTCTCGCCGGGACGGTTGCCGTCCACCACCAGTTGCAGGTGCCAGCGGCCGGCGTCCTCGGCCACCGGCGCGCCGCTGATCGAGATCGGCGCGAAGCCGCGGCGTTCGGCCATGCCGATCGCGCGCAGCAGGGCGCCGTCGATCGGTTTCAGCACCAGGTCAAGCTGGTAACGCATGTGTCGTCTCCTGGCGCTGGGCAGCGGGATTGCTTTCCAGCATGGTGCTGTTGGCGGTGTTCGGCGGCACCAGCGGCCACACGTTGGCGCGGGCGTCGATGGCCACGTGCAGCAGCGCCGGGCCCGGCTGCGCCAGCAGCTCGGCCAGCGCGTCGTCGACCTGGCCGCGCGCGGTGATGCGCTTCGCCGGGATGCCGAAGACCTGCGCCAGCGCGGCGAAATCCGGGTTGTCGGACAGGTCGATCTCGCTGTAGCGCTCGGCGAAGAACAGTTCCTGCCATTGCCGCACCATGCCCAGCGAGCTGTTGTCCAGCAGCACGATCTTCACCGGCAGCTTGCAGCGGGCGATGGTGACCAGTTCCTGCACGTTCATCATGAAACTGCCGTCGCCGCTGACCAGCACCACGGTGCGGTCCGGGCAGGCGAACTGCGCGCCCATCGCCGCCGGCAGGCCGAAGCCCATGGTGCCCAGCGCGCCGCTGGTCAGGTGGTTGCGCGGGTGGTTGAAGCGACAGTGCTGGGCGACCCACATCTGGTGCTGGCCGACGTCGCAGGCGATCACGGTGTCGGCCGGGGCCAGTTCGCTCAGCCGCTTCAGCAGGCCGGGCGCATAGATGTCCTGGCCGGGCGCGTCGTAGCGCGCGCCGAACTTCTCGCGATGGCCGACGCAGCGCGCGTGCCAGGCCTCGCAGGTGCTGGTCGCCGCGGCCAGCGCACGCAGCGCCTGCGCCACGTCGCCGGGCACGGCGATGTCGGCCTGGCGCAGCTTGGAGATCTCGCAGGCGTCGGCGTCCAGGTGGATGACCCGCGCGAACGGCGCGAACTCGGCCAGCTTGCCGGTGGCGCGGTCGTCGAAGCGGGCGCCGACCACGATCAGCAGGTCCGACTCCTGCACCGCCATGTTGGCGGCGCGGGTGCCGTGCATGCCGAGCATGCCCAGGTAATGCGGATGCGCGTGCGGCAACGCGCCCAGGCCGCGCAGGGTCAGCACGGTGGGGATGCGGGTGGCGTCGACGAACGCGCGGAACGCGTCCACCGCATCGCCCAGGGCGATGCCGCCGCCGCCGTAGATCACCGGCTTCTCGGCGCCGGCGATCGCCGCCAGCGCCTCGGCCAGCACCGCGTCCTGCGGCGCCGGCGGGGTCGGCACCGCCGCCGGCACGTGCGCCGGCAGATGCGAGGCATCGGCCAGCTGCACGTCCTTGGGCAGGTCGATCAGCACCGGGCCCGGGCGGCCTTCGCGGGCGATGCGGAACGCGTCGCGCAGCACCTGCGGCAGGTCGTCCACGTGCCGCACCAGGAAGCTGTGCTTGACGATCGGCAGGGTCAGCCCGAACACGTCCAGTTCCTGGAACGCGTCGGTGCCCAGCAGCGGCGTGGCGACCTGCCCGGTCAGGCAGATCATCGGCACCGAGTCGAGCATCGCATCGGCGATGCCGGTGACCAAGTTGGACGCGCCCGGACCGGACGTGGCGACGCACACGCCGACCCGCCCGCTGGCGCGGGCGTAGCCGTTGGCGGCCAGCGCCGCGCCCTGCTCGTGGCGGACCAGGATGTGCTTGAGCTGGCTGTCTACCAGCGCGTCGTAGAACGGCATGATGGTGCCGCCCGGATAGCCGAACAGCGTGTCCACGCCTTCGGCTTCCAGGGCCTGCGTCAGCCAGCGCGCGCCGTTGCGGGGCGTGCCGTGAGCGGAGGTGTTCATACGGTGGCGACCTTTCGGTGGAAGCGGGTGGGGGAGCCGCGGATTACGCGGCCTTGGTGCCGCCGGCGGCCGGTGCGGCAGCGGCGTCGCCGTTGAGCCACACCATCTTGGCGCGCAGCTGCTTGCCGACCGTTTCGATGGGGTGGTCCAGGTCGGCCTGCTTGAACTTCTTGTAGTTCGGCAGGCCGGCGTCGTATTCGGCCACCCAGTTCTTGGTGAAGGTGCCGTTCTGGATGTCGGTCAGCACGTCGCGCATGCGCTCCTTGGTCGCCGCGTCGATCACCCGCGGGCCGCTGACGTAGTCGCCGTACTGCGCGGTCTCGGAGACGAACTCGAGCATGCGGGTGATGCCGCCTTCGTAGAACAGGTCGACGATCAGCTTCAGTTCGTGCAGCACTTCGTAGTAGGCGATTTCCGGCTGGTAGCCGGCTTCCACCAGCACTTCGAAGCCGGCCTGCACCAGCGACGAGGCGCCGCCGCACAGCACCGCCTGCTCGCCGAACAGGTCGGTCTCGGTCTCTTCCTTGAAGGTGGTCTTGATCAGGTTGGCGCGCGCACCGCCCAGGCCGGCGGCGTACTCCAGCGCGAACTGCTCGGCCTTGCCGCTCTTGTCCTGGTACACCGCCCAGATGCACGGCACGCCGCGGCCGATCTCGTACTCGCGACGCACCAGCGCGCCCGGGCCTTTCGGCGCGACCAGCACCACGTCCAGGTCGGCGCGCGGCTTGATCATGTCGAAGTGCACGTTCAGGCCGTGCGCGAACAGCAGGCACGCGCCCTGCTTCATGTTGGGCGCCAGCACTTCTTCGTACAGCTTCTTCTGCACCATGTCCGGGGTCAGCACCGCGACCAGGTCGGCGTCCTTCACCGCCTCGGCGGGGCTCTTCACCACGAAGCCGTCGGCCTGCGCCTTGGCTTCGGTCGGGCCGCCGGCACGCAGGCCGATGGTGACGTCGAAGCCGGACTCGCGCAGGTTCAGCGCGTGCGCGCGGCCCTGGCTGCCGTAACCGACGATGGCGATCTTGGTGGTGGGCTGGGCGGAACTGGTCATGGGGCGGATGTCCTTGAACGGTGTTGGAGTGGAGAGGGGTCTTGCATTCGTGGTCACTGAAACGAAAAACCCCGCGCCGTTGCCGGTGCGGGGTCTGATCGAATCCTGGCTGCTTGTCGCTTACACGCCGGTTCGTCCCGCACTTGTGGGCGAGGTAATAAGCACGAGTACGAGGAGCGACGCAGCAGCGTCCGCGCGCAACGCGGCGGGCTGGCGGGTCGACTTCGGGCGGGTGTGGCGCTGCAACATGCAGCGAGATAACCATGGGCTTTGCGCGACTGTCAACTGTGTTGCGGGCCTCCGCGGGCGAATGTGCCGAAAGCCGCGCCAGCGCTGCATGGTTACGCATGAAACGGAGGTGGCGCAGGCGACGAATGGCGCCAATTGCGCGGAAATCCGGCCTTTGCGATGGCGCGATGTGAGCGCCTGCGCGGCGGCACCGGCCGCACTCGGGTACGGTGGACGTCCCCTGTTCTCCGGAGAGCCGCGCATGTCCGTTTCGCTTCCTTCCCTGGCGCGCCTGGCGCTCGCGCTGGCACTGGCGACGTCGGTGCCGGCGCAGGCCGCCGACCGCATCACCGGCCAGCCGTTCGCGACCCGCTCGGAAGTGATCGCCCCGCACGCCATGGCCGCCACCTCGCAGCCGCTGGCCACGCAGATCGCACTGGAGACCATGCGCGAGGGCGGCTCGGCGGTGGATGCGGCGATCGCCGCCAACGCCGCGCTGGGGCTGATGGAGCCGACCGGCAACGGCGTCGGCGGCGACCTGTTCGCCATCGTCTGGGATCCGAAGACGCAGAAGCTCTACGGCTACAACGGCTCCGGCCGCTCGCCGAAGGCGCTGACCCTGGCCGAGTTCCAGCGCCGCGGGTTGAAGGAGATCCCGGCCACCGGTCCGCTGCCGGTCTCGGTGCCCGGTGCGGTCGACGGCTGGTTCGCGCTGCACGAACGTTTCGGGCGCAGGACCATGGCGCAGAACCTGGCGCCGGCGATCCGCTACGCCCGCGACGGCCATCCGGTGGCCGAGACCATCGCCTACTACTGGGATCGCTCGGTGCCGCGGCTGTCGCAATACCCCGGCTTCAAGGAGCAGTTCACCATCGACGGCCACGCCCCGCGCAAGGGCGAGCTGTGGAAGAACCCGAACCTGGCCAACACCCTGCAGCAGATCGCCGACGGCGGCCGCGACGCGTTCTACAAGGGCCCGATCGCGCGCACCATCGATGCCTACTTCAAGGCCAACGGCGGCTTCCTGCGTTACGAGGACCTGGCCAGCCACCACGGCGAATGGGTCGAGCCGGTGTCCACCAACTATCGCGGCTACGACGTGTGGGAACTGCCGCCCAACAGCCAGGGCATCGCCGCGCTGCAGATGCTCAACATCCTGGAGGGCTACGACTTCTCCAAGATCCCGTTCGGCTCGGCCGAGCACGTGCACCTGTTCACCGAAGCGAAGAAGCTGGCCTTCGCCGATCGTGCGCGTTTCTACGCCGACCCGGCATTCCAGCCGGCGCCGCTGGCGCGGCTGATCTCCAAGGATTACGCCGCGCAGCGGCGCGCGCTGATCTCGATGGACCGCGCGCTCAAGGAAGTGCAGCCGGGCACGCCGAAGCAGTTGGAAGAGGGCGACACGATTTACCTGACCGTCGCCGATGCCGACGGCATGATGGTGTCGCTGATCCAGTCCAACTATCGCGGCATGGGCAGCGGCATGGCCCCGCCGGGGCTGGGCTTCATCCTGCAGGACCGCGGCGAGATGTTCGTGCTGCAGAAGGACCACCCCAACGGCTATGCGCCGGGCAAGCGTCCGTTCCAGACCATCATCCCCGCGTTCGTGACCAAGGACGGCAAGCCGTGGTTGAGCTTCGGGGTGATGGGCGGGGCGATGCAGCCGCAGGGCCACGTGCAGATCCTGATGAACCTGATCGACTTCCACATGAACCTGCAGGAGGCCGGCGACGCGCCGCGTATCCAGCACGATGGTTCCACCGAGCCGACCGGGCAGTCCACGGCGATGCGCGACGGCGGCGAACTGAACCTGGAAACCGGCTTCGCCTACGACACCATCCGCGAACTGATGCGCAAGGGCCATCGGGTGATCTTCGCCGACGGGCCGTACGGCGGTTACCAGGCGATCGCGCGCGATCCGGACAGCGGCGTGTACTACGGCGCCTCGGAAAGCCGCAAGGACGGGCAGGCCGCCGGTTACTGAGGTACGCCGCGCGCGGGGGCGTTCATTCCTGTGCGCGGGGCGCCGCCGCGTCCGCGTCGTCCCGCGCCGCCTGTTCGCGCGCGATCCAGGCCTCGATCATGTGCCGGGCGCGTTGCGCCTGGCGGCGTTGGCGGTTGGACTCGGCATCGAGCACGCGGTACAGCGACACGATCACCAGCACCATCAGCAAGGCGAACGGCAGCGCCGCGATGGTGATCACGCCCTGCAGCGCATCCAGGCCGCCGGCCAGCAACAGCACCGCGGCGATCAGCGCCACCGCCACGCCCCACACCAGCTTGCGCGCCAGCGGCGGGTCGCCGGCCTCGTCGGTGGACATGCTGGCCAGCACCAGCACCGCCGAATCGGCGGAACTGACGAAGAAGATCAGCAGCAGCAACAACGCCACGCTCGACAGCAGCAGCGACCCCGGCAGGCTGTCGAACAGGGTGAACAGCACCGTCTCGTAGCCGTTGTGCAGCGCCTGCAGCATGTCGACATGGCCGAACAGCTGCGACCACAGCGCGGTGCCGCCGAACACCGAGAACCACAGGAAGCCGAGCAGGGTCGGCGCCAGCACCACGCCGACGACGAATTCGCGCACGCTGCGGCCGCGTGAGACGCGGGCGATGAACGCGCCGACGAACGGCGCCCAGGCGATCCACCAGGCCCAGTAGAAGATGGTCCAGTCGGCCACCCAGCGGTCGCCGGAGAACGGCGACATGCGCAGGCTCATCGTCACCAGCTGATTGAGGTAGGCGCCCAGCGTGGTGGTGAAGGTGTCGAAGATGAAGCCGGTGGGGCCGAGCACCAGCACCGTGGCCAGCAGCAGCGCGGCCAGCGCCAGGTTGATGTTGGACAGCCACTTGATGCCGCGTTCCACGCCGGTGCTGGTGGACAGCATGTACAGCACGAAGGCCACGGCGATCACCGTCAGCTGCAACGGCACCCCGGCGTGCACGCCGAACACCCGCTGCACGCCGGCGGCGATCTGGATGGTGCCGAAGCCCAGCGTGGTCGCCACGCCGACCGCGGTGGCGACCACCGCGGCGATGTTCACGCTCTGCCCGATCCAGCCGCGGTGATGGCGGCCGATGACCGGCTGCAGGATGTCGCTGATCAGTCCGCGGCCGTTGCGGTTGTACTGGAACCAGGCCATCGCCAGCCCGATCAGCGCATACACCGCCCAGGGATGCAGGCCCCAGTGGAAGAAGGCGTAGCGCATCGATGCGCGTGCCGCCTGCATGCTCTCCGGCGCCAGCCCTTCCGGCGGTTTGAGGAAATGCGAGATCGGCTCGGCCGCACCCCAGAACACCAGGCCGATGCCCATGCCGGCGGCGAACAACATCGACAGCCAGCTCCCGCGCGAGAAATCAGGCTCGGCGTCTTCGCCGCCGATGCGCAGGTTGCCGAAGCGGCCGAACGCCAGGTACAGCAGGAAGCTCAGGGTCAGGAACACGATCAGCAGGTACAGCCAGCCGGCACTGCGGATCACGTCGGTCAGCGCGGTCTGCACCACGCCATTGAAGGGGCCGGGGGCAACGCCGGCGATCAGGACCAGCAGCGCCACCAAGGCGATGGAAATGCGGAACACCATGGTGGAGCGTCTCCAGTCGTGGAACGGATGGGGGCGTCGCCGCTGGCGACACGTACGCAGGGCAAGCGGCGGCGAGACAGCGTGCCGCGCCGGCGCCGGGTGCCCGCACTGTCGCCTGGCGCATCGCGCTGTCACTGCGAGGCCAGGTCGCGCCACAGCGTGCGCTTGGCGTGCAAGGCAGGCATCTTCGCGAAGACGACGTCATCGCCGCGTCGTGGCGGTGTCGGTCGCTGTACGCCGCCGGGCATGATGGTGATCCCGGTTGCGGCGTTCGTCGCTGCGAGGGCGCGGCGGGAGCCGATACCATGGCCGCAGCACCGAGGGAGACGCCGATGGCCTTGTTCTCACGCAGTCCCGATGCCGACGCCGCGCCCGTTGCCGGTTTGCCGGATGCCCCGATCGCCCTGTTGCGGCTGGAGTCCGATGGTCGCGTGAGCGCCGCCAACCGCGCCGCCCTGGACCTGCTGGGGATGCCGGCCGAGACCTTGCTCGGCGCCACCAGCGAGGCGATCTGGGGCCTGCCGCTGACCGCCCTGGTGGACGCCGAAGGCAGTTGGCAGGCACCGGGAGCCGATCCCACGCGCCGCGTGCGCTACCAGCGCGACCGCGACCGTGGTGGCCAGGGCTGGCTGCTGTCGCTGCCGCATCCGGAAACCGCGGCCCTGTTGCGCGACGTCGCCCTGCTCGGTGCCGGCCAGGCACAGGGCGCGATCAGCCCGGCGCTGCAGGCATTGGCGCAGCGGATCCAGGAGGGCGTGGCGGCGCAGGCGCTGCTCGACCGGATCGGCGAGCGGCTGACCGGCTGCGATCTGGATCTGGGGCTGCACACGCCGCTGTCGGCGCAGGAGGCCGAGGCGATGCCGGGGCGGCGCCTGTCGGCCGGTTTCGGCAACCTGGCCGAGGCGATCCGCCAGGCGGTGGCGCTGTCGCTGCAGATCGCCGCCGACGTGCCGCACGTGGTCGCCGAGAACGACGAACTGGCGCGGCAATCGCAGACCCAACTGGATGCCCTGCAGACGGTGCTCGCCACCACCCGGCAATTGCTGCAGAGCCTGCACGAGATGGATCGCGACCTGCGCGCGGTGATCGCGGTGGCGGCCAGCGCAGACGACAGCGCCCGCCAGGGTGTGGAGGCGGCGCGCATCCTCGGCCAAGCGATGCAGGAGGTGGCGCGGCGTTCGGCACGCGCCAACCAGGTCATCGAGGTGATCGATGCGGTCGCGTTCCAGACCAACATCCTCTCGATCAACGCCAGCATCGAAGCGGTACATGCCGGCCCGGCCGGGCGTGGTTTTGCGGTGGTCGCCACCGAAATCCGGCAGCTGGCCGAACGCGCCGCCACCGCGGCACGCGACGTGCGCAGCATCATCGGCGAGACAGGCGCTGCCCTGCAGGACAGTGCGGCCTCGGCGCAGCGCACCGAGCAGGTGCTGGGCGGCATCGGCGAATTGCTCGGTCGCGCCAGTGCGGCGATGGAGGCGGTGGCCGGCCGCATCGCCACGCAGAGCGGGGAGATCGGCGGCATCGACCGTGCCATCGAGCACGTGGTCGGGCTCAGCCGCAGCAATCTGCAGCACGCCGCGCAGGTGGTGCAGCGCAGCGCCGACCTGGCCGCCGGCAGCGACACCCTGCACGACTGCGTGAACCTGTTCCGCCTGCCCGCCGATCCGATGCGCCAGCCACGGCATGCGCGCGTGCGCGATCTGGCCCAGGCCGCTGCGGTCAGCGTCGGCCAGGCCTTCGAGGCAGCGCTGCTACGCGGGCGCATCGGCGAGGAGGCGCTGTTCTCCACCGAGTACGTGCCGATCCCCGGCATCGACCCGCCCAAGTACCGCACCGCGTTCGATGCGCTGTGCGACGAACTGTTGCCGCCGCTGCAGGAGCCGCTGCTGGCCGCGCATCCGTGGATCGTGTTCGCGATCTGCGCGAACGTCGACGGTTACGTGCCGACCCACAATCTGCGCTTCAGCCAGCCGCTCAGTGGCGACCGCGCGCGCGACCTGGTCGGCAACCGCAGCAAGCGCATCTTCGCCGACCGGGTCGGCCGCAATGTCGGCCGCCACACCGAGCCCTATCTGCTGCAGGTGTATCGGCGCGATACCGGCCAGATCCTGTTCGACCTGTCGGTGCCGGTGCACGTCCGCGGGCGCCACTGGGGCGGCCTGCGCGTGGCCTACATGCTGGAATGAGCCGACGCACGCGCGGGCAAAAAAATGCCGCCGGCAGTGCCGGCGGCGATGAGAGAGAGCTCTGATTCTTGTGCGCGCAGGCTAGGCCGGCCACGTGGCCGCGGTTTGTCGCCGGCGCCGCCGCGTGTGGCGGTGCTGACACATGCGCGCGGCGGCTGTGCCGGCGTTCAGCCGCAGCGGTTGGCGGCGAGTGGCGGAAACGGGTCTAATAGCCGCAGAAGCGGGGGTACCGCCGGCGCAGGCCGCGGTTGAGACAGTCCCTTCGAACCTGATCCGGTTGATACCGGCGTAGGGAAGCTTCGCAAGTCCGCTGCGGGCGCGTGCGCGTCCGTGGCGGGCCCGCGCCGCCGCTTCGTCCGAGATGCGAGTCCGCTCGCACCCGTCCCGCTTCCCCTGCGGGTCACTTGAACCAGGACGAACGCCGATGAACGCCGTACCCAATCCGCTGCAGCAGCAGACCGACACCTTGTCCGCGGCGGTGACCCGCCCGATCCCCGGTTCGCGCAAGATCTTAGTGCAGGGCTCGCGCGCCGATCTGCAGGTGCCGATGCGCGAGATCGCGCTGACCCGCACGCCCACCGTGTTCGGCGGCGAGGAAAATGCCCCGATCACCGTCTACGACACGTCCGGGCCGTACACCGACCCGCAGGCGCGGATCGATCTCGGCGCCGGCCTGGTGCCGCTGCGCGCCGCCTGGATCGCCGAGCGCGGCGACAGCGTGGCGCTGGCCGGGCTCAGTTCGCAGTTCGGGCGTGCGCGCGAGGACGATGCGCGCCTGCAGGCGGTGCGCTTCCCGGCGCGGCGGCTGCCGCGACGCGCCCGCGACGGCGCCAACGTCACCCAGATGCATTACGCACGGCGCGGCATCGTCACCCCGGAAATGGAGTTCGTGGCGATCCGCGAGAACCAGCGCCTGCAGGACCTGCGCGATGCGCAACTGCGCGTGCAGCACCCCGGCGAAGCGTTCGGTGCCGCCATCCCGCAGCAGGTCACGCCCGAGTTCGTGCGCGACGAGATCGCCCGCGGCCGGGCCATCCTGCCGTGCAACATCAACCATCCGGAAAGCGAGCCGATGATCATCGGCCGCAACTTCCTGACCAAGATCAACGCCAACATCGGCAACAGCGCAGTCAGCTCCGGCATCGCCGAGGAAGTGGAGAAGCTGGTGTGGGCGATCCGCTGGGGCGGGGACACGGTGATGGACCTGTCCACCGGCAAGCACATCCACGAGACCCGCGAATGGATCGTGCGCAACTCGCCGGTGCCGATCGGCACCGTGCCGATCTACCAGGCGCTGGAGAAGGTGGATGGCCGCGCCGAGGAACTGACCTGGGAGATCTTCCGCGACACCCTCATCGAGCAGGCCGAACAGGGCGTGGACTACTTCACCATCCATGCCGGCGTATTGCTGCGCTACGTCCCGCTCACCGCCAAGCGCGTCACCGGCATCGTCTCGCGCGGCGGCTCGATCCTGGCCAAGTGGTGCCTGGCGCATCATCGCGAGAACTTCCTCTACACCCACTTCGAGGACATCTGCGAGATCATGAAGGCCTACGACGTGGCCTTTTCGCTGGGCGACGGCTTGCGCCCGGGTTGCATCGCCGACGCCAACGACGCCGCCCAGTTCGGCGAACTGGAGACGTTGGGCGAGTTGACCAAGGTCGCCTGGAAGCACGACGTGCAGACCATGATCGAGGGCCCCGGCCACGTGCCGATGCAATTGATCAAGGAGAACATGGACAAGCAACTGCGCGAGTGCGGCGAGGCGCCGTTCTACACGCTGGGGCCGCTGACCACCGACATCGCGCCCGGCTACGACCACATCACCTCGGCGATCGGCGCGGCGATGATCGGCTGGTTCGGCACCGCGATGCTGTGCTACGTCACGCCGAAGGAGCATCTGGGCCTGCCCAACCGCGCCGACGTGCGCGACGGCATCATGGCCTACAAGATCGCCGCGCACGTCGCGGACCTGGCCAAGGGCCACCCCGGCGCGCAGGTACGCGACAACGCCTTGTCCAAGGCGCGCTTCGAGTTCCGCTGGGACGACCAGTTCCATCTCGGCCTGGATCCGGAGAAGGCGCGCGAGTTCCACGACGAGACCCTGCCCAAGGACGCGCACAAGCTGGCGCATTTCTGTTCGATGTGCGGGCCGCACTTCTGTTCGATGAAGATCACCCAGGACGTGCGCGACTACGCCGCCGAACACGGGGTCGACGCGGAAGCGGCGCTGCAGGCCGGCATGGCCGAGAAGTCGGCGCAGTTCCTGGCGGCTGGCGCGCAGGTGTACCGCGCCGAGTGAGCGCACGGCGGTCGGCGCCGCAGGGCGCCGCCGCCGCTGTCGACATGGACCTGGCTGTGCGTGGGGGTGCGGTGTGCGCCGCGATCATGACGACGGCGTCCTCCACGCGCGCGTCTATGATGCGCGCTGGTCGCCACAGGGAATGTCTCATGCTGCGCTATGCGTTCGCGCTGCGTCGCCATCCGTCCGCGCTGTTGCTCGCGGTGCAACTGCTGGGCGTGCTGCTGTATCCCTGGATGGAGGACACCGCGGCCGGGCGCGCGCTGTTCGGCGCCTTCGGCATCGTGGTGCTGGCGCTGGCCTTGTGGGTGGTCAACCGCGGACCCTCGGCGCTGTGGATCGCCTGTTGCCTGGCGCTGCCGTCGGTGGCGCTGTCGATCGCCGCGGCGCTGCTCGGCAATCCGGCGATGACCGCCTGGGCGCAACTGCTGGAGAGCCTGCTGTACTTCTATACCGCCGGCAGCCTGATCGCCTACATGCTGCAGGACCACGTGGTCACCCGCGACGAACTCTATGCGGCCGGCGCCACCTTCACGCTGCTGGCCTGGGCTTTCGCGTTCGTCTTCGCGGTCTGCCAGCAATGGCTGCCGGGCAGCTTCACCGCGGCCGTGGACGCGGCCTCGCCGCGGACCTGGATGGAACTGCTGTATCTGAGCTTCAGCGTGCTTTCTGGCGTGGGCCTGAGCGACGTCGTGCCGGTGCAGCCGTTCGCCCGCGCGCTGGTGATGATCGAACAGTTCGCCGGCGTGATGTACATCGCCTTGGTGGTGTCGCGACTGATTGGGCTCAGCGTCACACGCCACATGAAGACGTGAACGTGGCGTAAAAAAAGCGCGCCCAGGGGCGCGCAGTCATGGAGCGATTATGTGAATTTCGTCGGCGGAGAGAGAGCCTGAATGCGTCGTCGCGGTTGGCGGCGGCGATGACTAGAGTAGAATTCAGTGACAAGCCGCGCTTGGCGGCATCCGCTGCCTCGTTTTGCCGAGTTTGCTCGTTGGCTCTCGCTGCGAGCCGTACGTGGCTGCGTCGCCGCCGCATCTGCGACACTTCCGTCACGGCGCTTTTTTTCGTTGTCCAACACCATGTCTTCTTCATCGTCCGCCACATCGACGCTTCCGCAACGGATGCAGGTCGGCGATTGCGTGGTGCTGCTGTCCTTGCGCGAGGTGCACGCCCCGCGCGCGCGCCGGCCGCAACGGCTCACGCCCAAGGCGATGGGCGTGCTGCGGGTGTTGCTGGGGCAGCCGGGTCAGGTGGTGGAGCGCGAGGCGCTGTTGGCGCAGGTCTGGCCGGACACGCAGCCGACCAACGACGTGGTGACCCAGGCCATCACCCAGTTGCGCAAGGCCTTCGCGGCCGGCATGCGCGGCGAGGCGTCGGTGTACATCGAGACCCTGGCCAAGACCGGCTACCGCCTGGTGGCGCCGGTGCAGGCCTTGCCGGATGTCGAGGCCGAGGCGGGCGCGGCGGCCGCTCCATTGCCGGACACGGACGACGCCGCGGAGACGGCTGCAGCGGGTGTTCCGGCCATCGCCCCCGCAGCGCGGCGGCGTGCGCCGTCATGGCTCGCTGCCGCCGCCGGTGCGGCGTCGATGCTGGTGCTGGCGCTGGCCTGCTGGTGGTGGTTCGCGCGCCCTGAGGCCGTGCCCGCCGACAGCGCCGAGCAGGAACGCGTGCTGGGCAGCCCCAAGCGGCCGTACCGGCTGATCACCGCCATGTCCGGGTTCAAGCTGGAGCCGGCGCTGTCTCCGGATGGCGCGCAGGTGGCCTATGCCGCACGCACCACCGGCAGCGATGGCACCCAGTTGCTCATCCAGCCGACCAGCGGCGCCGCCGGCAGTACGCCCCCGCGTTCGCTGGGCGTCCCGGCCCGCGGCGCCTCCGACCGCCTGCCCGCCTGGTCGCCCGACGGCACGCACATCGCCTTTGCCCGGCTCGGCGCCGATCGCCAGTGCCGGGTGATGCTGGTGCAGGCCGACGGGCGTACGCCCGCGCGCGAGGTCGCGCGCTGCGACGACAGCGAATTGCTCAGCTTCGACTGGACGCCGGATGGCCGCGGTCTGGTGTTCGGCAGCATGAACGGGCGCCAGCCGGCGCGCGGCATCCGCGTGCTGGATCTGGGCAGCGGGCGCTGGACGGCGCTGGATTATCCGGTCGCCGCCGGCGATTTCGATTACGCGCCGCGCTACTCGCCGGACGGCAAATGGATCGCCTTCGTGCGCAATCCGCAGATGGGCGGGCTGTGGCGGATGCCGGCTTCCGGCGGCACCGCCGAACCGTTGACCCACGAATTCGCCGAGATCCGTGGCTGGGACTGGGCGCGAGACGGGCAGGGCATCGTGTTCGGGCGCCGCGTCGATGGCGAGACCCGGCTGTACCGGCTGGACACGCAGACCCGGCGCCTGCGCGACCTGGGGTTGAGCGATGCGCAGGCGCCGCGGCTGGCGCGCGACGGCGGCAGCCTGGCGTTCGTGCACCGGCGTCCGCAGTTCGCCGTGTACCGCATCCGGGCGGGAGCGGCGGATGTGCCGCGCGAGCGTCAGCGGCTGTTCGCGTCCACCGGCCGCGACGGCCAGCCGAGCATCGCGCCCGACGGGCGCCAACTCGCCTTCACCTCCGATCGCGACGGCAGCTATGCACTGTGGTGGGGCGATGTGCGCCAGCCGACCTCGTTGCGGCTGATCGAGGGCGTGCGGCCGGAGACCCGGCAGCCCCTGGCGTGGTCGGCCGACAGCCAGGCGCTGCTGGTCAGCGGCCGCGATGCGCAGGGGCGTTCGGCGATCTATGAGGTCCGGCCCCAGTCCGGCAGTGTGGCGGCCTTGCCGGTGCCGGCCGGCGAGCCGCTGCAGGCGTTGTACACCGCCGAACCCGGGCAATTGCTGGTCCTGCTGGGCGAGAACGGCCGCACCCGCCTGCAGTTGTACGACCGGCGCGCGGTGCCCTGGCGGCCCTTGGCGAGCTTGCCGGATGTTTCCCAGGTCCGCGCCGATCCCGCCACTGGGGAAATCCTGTTCACCCGGCTCGCGCGCAGTGGCCTGTGGCGCGTCGATGCCAGCCTGGACCTGGCCAGCGTGCGTGTCGTGGACGACAGTCTGCCGTCGCTGTGGCGCTACCGCAGTTGGGCGCTGGGCCCCGAGGGTGCGGTGCATTACCTGTTCCAGACCGGCGAATGCGCCAGCCGCATGGCGCGGATCGACGGTGGCCTCGCCGCCAGCGTGTGCCTGGACCGCGACCACTTCAGTGCGGTCAACGGCTTCAGCATCGATCCGCGCAATGGCGACGCCTATGTGGCACTGGCGGTCGAGGACGGCAGCGAGATCGGCTTCATGCGCATGCACGAGCAGCCGGAATTGTTCTCGACCATCTCGCACAACTGGTTGATCCGGAAGAAAAAATAGGCTTCGTAAGTTGTTCGTAAGGGCATCGTGGCGATTTCGGACAACTATCGCCAAGACGTCCTGACCTGCCGCCACATTCGGCAAAGACTGCGCACCGGTTTACGTCAAGCAGGTGCTCGGATGCGGCAATCTTTCCTGGTCGATCATGGACAACAACTGGTGGTGGACGCGGACGACGCGCCGGCGGGTCCGGCCTGCCTGGGCGCGGCGCGCCTGGCCAGCGTGCAGGCGTCGGCGAATGCCTTCACGGTCTGGCTGCAGTTGCGTGGCAGCGCCTGGATCGAGGCCAAGGAGGGGCGTTTCGCCCTGCGCCGCGGCCAGTGGCTGGCCTTCGAACGCGACTCGCGGCCGATGCTGCAGACCGATCGCGACGGCCTATGCATCGGCCTGAGCCTGGACGGCGAGGCGCTGAAGGCCTTGGGGCGGATGGCCGACGAGACCTTGTATGCGGGGCGCGGCGAGTTGTCGCTGCGCGAGACGCGGACCGCCTTGCGCCTGTGGCGGCAGGCGGCGGCGCGGCCCGGCGATGCGTTGGCGATGCGGCCGGTGCTGCTGCATCTGGCCTCCATGCAGGGCGAATTGTCGCGCCGCGTGCAGCGCTGTCCCGGGCGCTCGCGGATGCGCAAGCGCCAGGTGTTCGGGCGCATGCAGCGTGCGCGGCTGTATCTGGACGGCCATCGCGACCGCGTGGTGCGGATCAGCGAACTGGCCGAGCTGACCAACTTCTCCGGCTGGTACCTATCCAAGACGTTCCAGAGTCTGTACGAGGAAAGCCCGCAGGCGTTGTCGGCGCGCCTGCGCCTGGAGCGCGCGGCGGACCTGTTGCGCGACACCACGATGATGATCGGCGAGGTGGCCGCCGCCAGCGGATTCGACAACTGCTGCAGCTTCGCGCGGGCGTTCCGCGCACGCTTCGGTGTCTCCGCCTCGCAATATCGCCATGGCAGCACCGTGCCGCCAGAATCGGCAAAGTCTGCAGGCGACAGCGGCAAAGCAGCCGCGCTCACCGGAACGTAACGTGCCGAGGGCGTCTTAACACGCCCCTAACGTTACCCTGGAGAGATTGATGAACCTTCGCACTCCCGCAGTGCGGCTGGGCTTGCTGCCCGCCAGCATCGCGATCGCGTTGACGCCGGCGATTGCCGGCGCGCAAGAAGCCGCCGCCTCGTCCACCACCACGCTGGACCGGATCGAAATCACCGGTTCGCGCATCCGTAGCGCCGACGTCGAAACCCAGCAGCCGATCCTGACCCTGGACCGCCAGGCGCTGGAGCGCCAGGGCTACACCTCGGTCGCCGACGTGCTGCAGAACCTGACCTCGGCCGGTTCCCCGGCGATCTCGCGCGCCGATGCGCTGGCGTCCGGCGAAAACGTCGGCGGCTACTACGTCGACCTGCGCAATCTCGGTGCCGAGCGTACCCTGGTGCTGTTGAACGGCAAGCGCCTGGGCGCGACCACCTCCGGCCTGCAGGACCTGAGCCAGGTCCCGATGGCGGCGATCGAGCGCATCGAAGTGCTGAAGGACGGCGCCTCGTCGATCTACGGTTCCGACGCCATTGCCGGCGTGGTCAACGTCATCACCCGCAAGCGTTTCGACGGCGCCGAAGTCTCGGCCGAATTCGGCCAGTTCGGCGAAGGCGACGGCAAGACCTCGCAGTACTCCTTCACCATCGGCACCCAGGGCGAGCGCGGTGGCGTGGCGCTGACCGCCGAGTACTCCAAGCAGGATCCGGTGTTCGCCAAGAACCGTTGGTTCAGCCGCGACGGCAGCCGTGGTCCGAACTCCACGCCGAGCGGCTGGAGCCCGATCAGCCAGAACGGCAGCTGGTGCAACCCGCTGACCGTGGATTGCTCGGATCCGGAAGTCGCCGTGTGGCAGACGCTGAACCAGGGCGGCAACCCGAACAACCCGGCCGACTACCATCCGCTGACCCCGGCCGAGTACGCCAACTCCAACCAGCAGATGATGGTGCAGACCGGCATCGAGCGGAAGTCGGTGTTCGCCAACGCCAACTACGACCTGACCGACTCCATCGTCTTCAACGCCGACGTGCTCTACAACGAGCGCACCACCGATCAGCAGATCGCCGGCTATCCGTACCAGTCCGCCGCGTTCGGCACCCCGCTGGCCGGCGACAGCGCGTTCAACCCGATCGGCCAGGACATCGACTTCCGCCGCCGCCTGTGGGAAGTGCCGCGCACCACCGAGAGCAAGCTGAAGACCACGCGCTTCGCGCCGACCATCAGCGGCTCCTTCGAGTTCGCCGACAAGAGCTGGGACTGGGACCTCGGTGCGCTATGGAACCGCAACGAGAGCACCAAGACCGGTCACGGCGACATGAGCCTGATCGCCGCGCGCCAGGCGCTGGGTTCGTCCTTCATCAACGCCAACGGCGTCGCCCAGTGCGGCACCGCCGCCGCGCCGGTGTCGCTGAGCGCCTGCCGCCCGTGGAACCCGCTGCTGCCGTTCGGCGTGGCCGGCCCGGGCTCGCTGGCCGATGCGGACACCCAGGCCTTCCTGTTCCCGTACTTCACCGATACCGGCCTGACCAAGACCACCAGCTACACCGCCAACCTGAGCGGCACGCTGGCGACGCTGCCGGCGGGCGACCTCGGCATCGCGGTCGGCTACGAGCACCGCAAGGAAGAAGGCCGCTTCTCGCCGGACGCCTTCGCGCAGTCGGGTGAGAGCACCGGCCTGGGCGCCAAGACCACCTCCGGCAACTACGATCTGGACGAGTTCTACCTCGAGTTGAACGTGCCGATCCTGGCCGACATGGCGTTCGCCAAGCAGCTGACCCTGAACCTGGCCAGCCGCTATTCGGACTACAGCAACTTCGGCGACACGGTGAACTCCAAGTTCGGCTTCACCTGGAAGCCGATCGACGAGCTGCTGGTCCGCGGCACCTACGCCGAGGGCTTCCGCGCCCCGACGATCAGCGATCTGTACGGCGGCCTGAACAGCAGCTTCGAGTCCTACATCGATCCGTGCGGCGTGGGCGCGCCCAACAGCGTCAACGGCAATGCGGCGTGCAGCGCGGCCGGCGTGCCGGTCGGCTACACCCAGCTGGGCCAGGGCTACGTGCCGTGTTCGACCCTTCCTTGCCAGACCCCGGACGAGTTCATCAGCGGCTCCAACCCGAACCTGAAGCCGGAAACCTCCACCAGCAAGACCGCCGGTCTGGTGTGGAGCCCGCGCTGGGTGCAGGGCCTGGACATCTCGCTGGATTGGTACCGCTACGAGATCAAGGACATGATCATCGCCGATAGCGTCGACCGCATCCTGCGCGACTGCTACGTGCTGGGCAATGCCGAGCGCTGCGCCGGCGTGACCCGTGCCGCCGACGGCCATATCTCGGCGATGACCTACGGCGTGGCCAACCTCGGCCAGATGGAGACCGAAGGCTACGATCTGGGCATCCGCTACCGTCTGCCGGAAATGGCGTTCGGCAAGATCATGATCGACTGGCAGACCAGCTACGTCAGCAAGTACGACGAAGCCGGCCAGAATCAGGCGGGCGACAACATCACGATCGGCAGCGTCGGCGAGCCGGGCATTTTCCGCGTGCGTTCCAACCTGGGCGTGAACTGGACGATGGGCGACTTCGGTGTGAACTACACCTTGCGCTACTACTCGGGCATGAAGGAAAAGTGCATTTCGCGTGCCGCCGATTACTGCGATGCGCCGGACCACTTCGCCAACGGCGAGGCCGACCCGCTGCGTCACACCGGCTCCAACACCTTCCACGATCTGCAGGTCAACTGGAAGGCGCCGTGGGACGCGACGATCGCCATCGGTGCGAACAATGTGTTCGATCACCGCGGTCCGCTGATGTACTCGGCCCCGGACAGCAGCTTCGCCTACTACGGCGGCTTCGACATCGGTCGCTATGTGTACATGAAGTACACCCAGCGGTTCTGATTTGATTGAACTAGCGCATGGCGGGCCATGGCCCGCCATGTTTTTTCTTGAAAAGGACTTTATCGTGATTAGAAATTTTCTGATTGGCGTGGTTGCTGTTGGTGCTGGAACTTTCTATGGCTCTTCAGCCGAAGCTGCTGCGATTCGATGTGAAAGCTGTCAGGATGACGGCGATTTTCGCGCGGAAGCCGTAAATCGCGGCACGGGTACGCATATCGTGTACAGCGTGAGCGGAAACAAGATCCAGCAGTGGTACGTGGGATCTGGTGGCGGCGGTGGTGGCGTTCCGCTGCGCACGACAACTGCGGCGAATCCGGTCGTTCGTAAACAGACGCCGCCGCCGGGTGCGTCCGAGGAAGTGAGGCGTGCTCACGAACTTTATGTTAGCGGTGGTGGAACGATACGCCCAACTTACAATGTTCCGGTCAGCATGCTTGGACTCAACCCCGATGCTGCTGGCAAGACCGCATACGAATTCGTTCGGGATGCCAATTTGAGGGCGATGATCGAATCGGCGACCGGCAACGTGAATGTCATATCCTCGGTTGTCGGCGCCAATGTGCTTACCGCAATGACTGACTTGTTGCAGTTGGCATCCAACTACACCGGTCTGCGTGATCAGGCGAGGATAATGTACAAGGTGGTTTTCAAGGATGGGTCTTATGTGACAATCATTGTCAATCTTGAAAATCAGAATGGAAATACGGAGCCCGGCAGTGCGCGCACCGGCGCTGGGCAGCTTATTCCCAGTGATATCCAGGAGGTTCAGGGGGATTGGACGGATTATGGTGGTGAAAATTTAAACCGCATGGCCGAGCACATGCAGAGTTTAGGCGCCACAATCAAAGTCGTCGGCTCCCAAGGTGGCTCGGTTCGCGCCATCAGTTGCAGTGGATCCGGGGTGCAGCAAGTTTGCCTCGTTCAGTATAGAACGCAGTAAGTCTTGTCCTCTGTTAAAAAAACGGGCCTTGTGGCCCGTTTTTTTGCGTTTATTTTCCGCGGAGATCAAATTTTTCGTGCATAGGATGGCGGTTCCTACGCCGAGGTCAGGCCCATCAGGTTCTCGGCGTGCTCGCGCCAGGTCGGCAGCTTGTTGAGCATGCCGGTCTTGGACAGGTACTCCTCGTCGACCTCCGAGCCGCTGGCCAGCGCCATCGCCACGTGCACCGCGCCGGTGACCCAGAAGCTGCGGGTGCTGGAACGCTGCGGCTGGCGATGGAAGGCCACCGCCTCGATGATCGGCATCGGCAGGCCCCACAGGCCCAGCAGGTAGGCGCCGGCTTCGGCGTGGCCCGGCCGGGTGTCGTTGGCATCGGTGGGCGGCTCGCGCTCATCGCGCACGCCCGGCAGCAGCAGGCCGATGTCGGCCAGCAGCGCCGCGGTCGAACCCAGTTCGACGCTGGAGGCCGGCAGCATCTTCGCGGCCAGCTTGGACGCCAGCAGCGAACGCTGCTGCAGCGCGTTGCGCTCGGCGTTGGACAGCGCCTGCACCGAGAACACTTCGCTGGCCAGGACCAGGTCGCGCAGGGTGGCGGTGCCCAGCCGGGTCACGGCGGTGCGCAGGTCGGAAATGGTGCGGCCGTTGGAGAAGAACGCCGAATTGCACAGCTGCAGCACCTTGGCCGCGATCGCCGGGTCGGCCGAGACCAGCTTGGCCAGGTCGGCGGCGTTGCTGCCTTCGTCCTGCTCCAGCGCGTGCATCAGGCTCAGGTACAGATGCGGCGGCGAGGGCAGCTTCTCGATGCGGCCGATGCTGGAACGCAGGCGCGGGTTGCCCAGCAGTTCCTGCAGTTCCTCCAGGCTGGTGACCGCCTCCAGCAGCATTTCCGGGGACAGCGGCAGCGGCAGGAACCGGTGGGCCACGCCGATGATCCGCGCCGGCGGCGCGCGATTGCTCTGTTCGGCCTCGATCAGCGCGATGCGGATGGTTTCCGGACTCAGCGTGCGGATCTGGCCGAGCAGGGTGGCGGTGGTCAGGTCCGGCAGCGTCGGCGCGGCGATCACCGCATCCAGGCGCACCGTGGCCGCCGCGGCGATCGCGGCATTGCCGTCGGCAACGCTCTGGACCTCCCAGTCGTCGCCAAGATCGCGAATGTATTCAGTGACTTCGGACGGAAGGCTGGCTTCGTCGCCGACGAACAGGATGCGCAAGAGACTGTCCCCCAAGAAGAGCCGGGTCGCGGACGGACCGGGCTCGGTGATGCCATGGCGCAATGTACCGCAAACCCCGAAGGGCGGCGCCCCGGCAACGGCAAAACGTGAAACGGATCAGCCGCGGCGGGGCGGCAGCGCCCCGCCGTGGCGGCGGCTCAGGCGCCGGCTTCGTAACGGGTCACGGACTCGCGCAGGATGCGCTTGGCTTCCTCGGCGTTGCCCCAGCCGTCGAGCTTGACCCACTTGCCCTTCTCCAGGTCCTTGTAGTGCTCGAAGAAGTGGCCGATGCGTTCCATCCAGTGGCCGGACACCTGGGTGATGTCCTCGATGTGCGCATAGCCCTGGAACACCTTGGCCACCGGCACCGCCAGGATCTTCTCGTCGCTGCCGGCCTCGTCGCTCATCTTCAGCACGCCGACCGGGCGGCAGCGCACCACGCAGCCGGGCACCAGCGGCAGCGGCAGCACCACCAGCACGTCGGCCGGGTCGCCGTCGCCGCACAGGGTGTTGGGCACGTAACCGTAGTTGCAGGGGTAGCGCATCGGGGTGGAGAGGATGCGGTCGACGAAGATGGCGCCGCTGGCCTTGTCCACTTCGTACTTGACCGGCTCGGAATCCTTGGGGATTTCGATGACGACGTTGATTTCTTCCGGCAGGTTCTTGCCGGAGGTGACCAGTTCCAGACCCATGCGCTAGCTCCAGTGGAGTGGCTTCTAAAGAGGCAGGCATTCTAGTCGGTTGGCTGTTGCAATGCAGCGCACGGCGGTTCGGAGGATTCCTACAGCGGTTTCGGACTCCATACCGGCCCGCATGGGGCGCATTCCGATGGTGCCGGAATCGGGTGGCGGCGACCCTGTGGCCACTGTCCCCACCCAAGGAGCAAGACGATGAACGGAATCCGGCAATCGATGCTGCCGCTGCTGGCGGTGCTGGTCCTGGCCTGCGGCGCTGCGCAGGCGCAACAGGCGCAACCGGCCTACGTGGATGCGATGGACTATCCCGCCCCGGGCGAGGGCTGGGAGGCGTTCGCCGACCTGGAGCGACGGCTGGCGCACGACTTCGACCAGCTCTGCGGCGACACCTTCTGCGAAGGCGACTACAGCGACTACCGGCCGCTGCGCTATCGCTGCTCGGTGCGCCAGCGCGACGGGGTGATCGGGGAGTGCATCTGGAGCTTCGGCGCCAGCGAGGCCAGTATCGATGCGGACACCGGCCGGGTCGTGGTCGATGCGCGGCTGTGGCATTGCCGGACCCCGCTGCAGCCGCAGACCCGGCTGCACGCGCTGTACGCGGCGCTGTCGGGTGAGCGGCCGCTGTTCGCGCCGCTGCCGCGCAGCGAGCACAGCATCAACGATGGCCTGATCGACTGCCTGTAGCGGCAGAGGACGCGCAGCAGGCGCCGGCATGTCGCCGACGCCTGCTGCGCGTGTGGTTACAGCAGCGGCACCAGCAGCAACGCCACGATGTTGATGATCTTGATCAGCGGATTGATCGCCGGGCCGGCGGTGTCCTTGTACGGGTCGCCGACGGTGTCGCCGGTCACCGCGGCCTTGTGCGCCTCGCTGCCCTTGCCGCCGAAATGGCCGTCCTCGATGTACTTCTTGGCGTTGTCCCAGGCGCCGCCGCCGGTGGTCATGGAAATGGCCACGAACAGCCCGGTGACGATGGTGCCGATCAGCAGGCCGCCGAGCGCGCGCGGGCCCAGCAGCAGGCCGACCACGATCGGCACCGCCACCGGCAGCAGCGAGGGCACGATCATTTCGCGGATCGCCGAGCGGGTCAGCATGTCGACTGCGCGGTCGTATTGCGGCTTGCCGGTGCCCTGCATGATGCCGGCGATCTCGCGGAACTGCCGCCGCACTTCCTCCACCACCGCGCCGGCGGCGCGGCCGACCGCCTCCATCGCCATCGCGCCGAACAGGTAGGGGATCAGGCCGCCGATCAGCAGGCCGATGATCACCGTGTGGTCGGACAGGTCGAAGGCGAAGGTTTCGGTGGGGTGCGCGGCGCGCAGGTTGTGGGTGTAGTCGGCGAACAGCACCAGCGCCGCCAGCGCCGCCGAACCGATCGCATAGCCCTTGGTCACGGCCTTGGTGGTGTTGCCGACCGCGTCCAGCGGATCGGTGACCGCGCGCACCTCCGGTGGCAGTTCCGCCATTTCGGCGATGCCGCCGGCGTTGTCGGTGATCGGGCCGTACGCATCCAGCGCCACGATCATGCCGGCCATCGACAGCATCGCGGTGGCGGCGATGGCGATGCCGTACAGGCCGGACAACGCGAACGCGCCCCAGATCGCCGCGCACACCGCGATCACCGGCAGCGCGGTGGACTTCATCGAGATGCCCAGGCCGGCGATGATGTTGGTGCCGTGGCCGGTGGTCGAGGCTTGCGCCACGTGCTGCACCGGCTTGTACTGGGTGCCGGTGTAGTACTCGGTGATCCACACGATCAGCCCGGTCAACGCCAGGCCGATCAGCGCGCAGCCGTAGAGCTTGCCGGCACCGGCGGCGGTGTCGCCCATCAGTTGCTGGGTCACCGGCCAGAACGCCAGCGCCGCCAGCACCGCCGAGACCACCACGCCCTTGTACAGCGCGCCCATGATCGAGCCGCCCGGGCGCACGCGCACGAAGAAGGTGCCGACGATCGAGGCGACGATCGACACCCCGCCCAGCACCAGCGGATACAGCACCGCGTTGCGCCCGGCCTCGGCGGCCATCAGCCCGCCCAGCAGCATCGTCGCGATCACGGTGACCGCGTAGGTCTCGAACAGGTCGGCGGCCATGCCGGCGCAGTCGCCGACGTTGTCGCCGACGTTGTCGGCGATCACCGCCGGATTGCGCGGGTCGTCCTCGGGGATGCCGGCCTCGACCTTGCCGACCAGGTCCGCGCCGACGTCGGCGCCCTTGGTGAAGATGCCGCCGCCCAGGCGCGCGAAGATCGAGATCAGCGAACTGCCGAAGGCCAGGCCGACCAGCGCATGCAGGCTGTCGCCCACGCTGTGTCCCAGCCATTGCAGCAGGCCGTAGTAGCCGGCCACGCCGATCAGGCCCAGCCCGACCACCAGCATGCCGGTGATCGCGCCGCCGCGGAACGCCACCGCCATGGCCGGCGCCAGCCCGCGCCGCGCCGCTTCGGCGGTACGCACGTTGGCGCGCACCGACAGGTTCATGCCGATGTAGCCGGCGACCCCGGACAGCACCGCGCCGATCGCGAAGCCGCCGGCGGTGTACCAGCTCAGGAACACCCCGACCAGCATCAGCAGGACCGCGCCGGCGATGGCGATGGTCAGGTACTGTCGGTTGAGGTAGGCGCGGGCGCCTTCCTGGATCGCATCGGCGATCTGCCGCATGCGCTCGTTGCCGGCGGGCTGCGCCAGGATCCAGCGCGTGGAGACGATGCCGTAGAGCACCGCCAGAGCCGCGCACGCCAGTGCCACGGTGACCGCATATCGTTCCAGCATGACCCCTCCCAAGGATGTGGATGGCGCCCAAGCGCTGGACATACCGGGGGATCACACCGTAGGAGCTGAAGCATGCAACGACTCCGCGGCCACAACGCGCGCCGCTGGTGCGTATCGCAATGTCATCTGGCCTGAACGTGGGCGAGTATGCGCCTGCCTCCGTGATGCCGCCAGCGACCAGGCAGGGCGTCTCACTTTTGGCGTGCGGTTCAGTCTGTGCGTGGCAGCGTGGCGCATCGCTTCCCAGGAGCCCTCCGATGCAATCGACGATTTCCCCACGGCTGCGCGCACGCGCCTCGATCCTGGCCCTCGGCCTGTGTGCGCTGGTGCCGCTGGCCGCTGCGGCCGCCGACCCGACCCCGGAACTGCAGCGTCCGGCCAGCGCGCCGCAGGCGGTGGGCGTGGTGCACACCATCCGCCAGATCCCCGAGGCCTGCGTGCGCTTCGAGGGCGAGTACACCGGCGATGCGGCGCAGCCCTACCGCTTCTCCGCGGTACGCAGCAGCCCGACCTGCCAGCCGCGCGCCAGGCTGGTCGAGTTCGATCAGGCCAAGCCCAGCGAGGCCATCGGTTGGAAGTTCAACGATCTGATCCGCGTGCCCAGCGCCGCCTGTCCGTCGCAGCAGGCGGTGGTGCGGGTGTGGCGCAAGCCGGTGGCGCTGAACACCGAGCGCGATGGCCAGGGCCAGTCGCGGATCTATCTGGAAGAGGCCAAGCAGCAGGCGGCCGCCGGCAAGGTCCCACAGGTGCCGCAGTTCACCGCGCAGATGACGGTGGAAGGCAAGGCCTGCCGCTGAGCGGGAAAATTGCCGAGCCGTCTCGGTCGTCATGCCTGCATCGCGCGGGCAGGGCGGCCGCGACCGGCGGTACGGATGCGCGACGGTGATGTGGCTGTCGTGAGGTCGCACAGCCACGGCGCATGCGATCCCTGGGCGCCTGCGTAAACCAGGATCTAGGCCAGGCTTGGCGGCGTTGCGCTTTGCGTTGCTGTCGCACATCTTGACCGTTGCCGATCCGGCGCATGTGGCGCGCGGGCGGTGTTTCAGGTCGGCACGGTACCGGTGCGCCGTCGCCGCCATTCGTCGGCGACGTCGCCCATGGTCTTGGCGACGCCGTTCCTGATCCAGGCGATGAACGCGCGATCGAACGCGAAGCCGTCGCCGCACATGGTCACGAGGAAGCGGCGCACGTTCTGCGTGTTGCGATAGTGCTCGTCCACCGGCGTCGCACGGGTGATGGGGGCGCTGTGCCAATCGAAGCGCATGTGGCCGGACGCGCTGCTTGGCTCTTCGTGCGTGTCGCGCATCCTGGTGGCCTTGTCTTCTCTGAAGGTGCAGGCAGTCCGACATCCGTGGTGGATGCGCCAGGACCCGTGCAGCATCCTGTCGCGTCCCCCGATTGTCCGGCGCAGCCTGCAGAGGCTGGCGCCAACGGCGACATCCCGCGCGCGACGGCATGCGCCGATGACGTCATGCCGATCGTGCGCCCGCGCTGTCAGCCCTCCCAGGCCGGCAGCTTCTTCTTCACCGCCACGTTCTTCAGCGCCACGTACTTGGGCAGGCCATCCGTGCCGTATGGCAGCGGCGCCTCGCCGCGGATCAGCGGCTGCAGGTAGCGGCGCGCCTTCTCGGTGATGCCGAAGCCGTCCTTGCGCAGGAACCCGGCCGGCATCTTCTTCTCGTGGTTGGCGACCTTGGCCAGCGGCGCAGCCTCGATCTTCCAGCGGTACGGCGCATCGCTGCTGCGCACGATGGCCGGCATCACCGCGTTCATGCCCTTCAGCGCGAACTGCACCGCGGCCTTGCCGACCGCCTGCGCCTGTTCCCAGTCGGTACGCGAAGCCAGGTGGCGGGCCGAACGCTGCAGGTAGTCGGGCAGGGTCCAGTGCACCTTGTAGCCCAGTTCGGCCTTGACCTTGCCGGCCAGGTAGGACGCCACGCCGCCGAGCTGGCTGTGCCCGAACGCATCGGTGCCGCCGCCGGCATCGGCGACGAAGCGCCCGTCGGCAGTCTGGATGCCTTCGCTGGCCACCACCACGCACCAGCCGACCTTGTCCACCACCTTGCGCACCTGCGCGAGGAAGGCGGCCTCGTCGTAGGCGCGTTCGGGGAACAGGATGATCTGCGGCGCGTCGTCCGGCGACTGCGCGGCCAGTCCGGCGGCGGCGGCCAGCCAGCCGGCATGGCGGCCCATGGCCTCGTAGACAAATACCTTGGTCGAGGTCTCGGCCATCGCCGCCACGTCCAGCGCCGCCTCGCGCACCGACACCGCGGTGTACTTGGCCGCCGAGCCGAAGCCCGGGCAGGTGTCGGTGACCGCCAGATCGTTGTCGATGGTCTTGGGCACGCCGATGCAGTGCAGCGGGTAGCCGAACGCCTGCGCCAACTGCGAGACCTTCCACGCGGTGTCGGCCGAATCGTTGCCGCCGTTGTAGAGGAAGTAGCGCACGTCGTGCGCCTGCAGCACTTGCAGCAGCCGCTCGTACTTGGCGCGGTCGGCCTCCAGCGACTTGAGCTTGTAGCGGCACGAGCCGAACGCGCCGCCGGGCGTGTGGGCCAGCGCGGCGATCGTCGCCGCCGACTCCTTGGAGGTGTCGATCAGGTCCTCGCGCAGCGCGCCAAGGATGCCGTTGCGCGCGGCCAGCACCTTGACCTTGCGCGCCCGCGCCTCGCCGATGACGGCGGCGGCGCTGGCGTTGATGACGGCGGTGACGCCGCCGGACTGGGCGTACAGCAGGGTGCCTTGGGCCATGGTCGGGGTTCGCTCCTGGGGTGGGGACATTGCCGGGACATTGCCTGGATGCGGTAAGCTGGGGCTCTTGCGGTGCAGCGCAGGCGTGGCCCCCGAGTCTAACGCCGCCGGCCGCGCACGGTACTTTCCTCGAGGAGTCAGGTTGATGCGATTGGTTCTGTTGGGACCGCCCGGATCGGGCAAGGGCACGCAGGCGGCCCGCCTGAAGGACAAGCTGCAGATCCCGCACATCTCCACCGGCGATCTGTTGCGCGCCGAAGTCGCCGCCGGCACCCCGCTGGGCGTGCAGGCCAAGGAAGTGATGGCGCGCGGCGACCTGGTCTCCGACGACATCCTGCTCGGCATGCTCGAATCGCGCCTCGGCCGCGACGACGTGCGCAACGGTTTCATCCTCGACGGCTACCCGCGCAACCTGGCCCAGGCCGGCGCGCTGGACGAACTGCTGGCCAAGCTCGGCCAGCCGCTGGACGCGGTGGTGCAGCTGGACGTGGCCAACGAACTGCTGGTCGAGCGCATCGCCGGCCGCGCCAAGGCCGAAGGCCGCGAGGACGACAACCCCGAGTCGGTGCGCAAGCGCCTGCAGGTCTATACCGATTCCACCGCGCCGGTGATCGGCTTCTACGACAAGCGCGGCACGCTCGCGCGCGTTGACGGCGTCGGCTCGCAGGACGACGTGCTCGCCCGCATCCTGGCGGCGATCGGCCGCTGAGGCGGCACGGCATGCCGGCGCCCGCAGCGGGTGCCGGTCGTGCAGACGGCGCCGTCTCGGCGGCGGCGCGCCTCCCGTCACGATGCGCAACGCCCGCCCGTAGGAATGGTTTCAGCCGCGACGCGCATTCCCGGTAAGGCCCGTCGCGGCTCAAGCCGCTCCTACGACGATAACGACACGTGGGGCATGTCCCGCTGCGCTGCGCGCAGCGAGTGGCGGCCGTGGGCGCGTATCCCGCTTGCCAATGGAGGGCCGGGATCGGGGAAAGAAGGTGCCAGCGAACGAGCTTGCTCAGAGCCCCACGACATGAGCTCCCTTGGGGATGGTCTCTTGGGGAGTAGAACCACAGGGTGTCGAGGCCGGCGCGTTCATTTTCGGCGTCCGCTCCCGACTTGCCTATCGGGAACTTTACCCAGCCGATGTGGGGGATTCCCTACTTGACTGCGCGGCGAGACGGTTTCCCCGGATCGGCCCCGCGGCACACCCGCTACGGCCAACGGCTGCTGCCTCGCAGGTTTGCGTGCGCCGGGGGATCGGCGACAATCCGGCCATGAGCAAGATCCATATTCTCGGCATCGCCGGTACGTTCATGGGCGGTGTCGCCGCGCTGGCGCGCGAACTCGGCCATGCGGTCGAGGGCAGCGACCAGGCGATCTACCCGCCGATGTCCACGCAACTGGAGCGCCTGGGCATCGCGCTGAAGCAGGGCTACCTGCCCGAACACATCGCCGCGGATTGCGACCAGGTGATCGTCGGCAACGCGCTGTCGCGCGGCAATGCCGCGGTCGAGGCGGTGCTCGACGCCGGGCGCGCCTACACCTCCGGCGCGCAATGGCTGAGCGAGCAGGTGCTGCCGGGGCGCGATACCCTGGCGGTGGCCGGCACCCACGGCAAGACCACCACCACCAGCATCCTGACCTGGCTGCTGCAGGCGGCGGGGCGCGAACCGGGCTTCCTGATCGGCGGGGTGGCCGAGGATTTCGGCGTCTCCGCGCGGCTGGGGCGTGCGGTTGCCGAACCCGCATCCGGCGCTGCGCGCCACCTTCTCCCGGAGGGAGAAGGACATCAGGGGCCGGCCCTGGCGGGCCGGCCGCTGTTTGTGGTCGAGGCCGACGAGTACGACACCGCGTTCTTCGACAAGCGCAGCAAGTTCGTGCACTACCGGCCGCTGGTGGCGATCCTCAACAACCTCGAATACGACCACGCCGACATCTTCCCGGACGTCGCCGCGATCCAGCGCCAGTTCCACCATCTGGTGCGGACCGTGCCGCGCCGCGGCCGGCTGATCGTCAACGGCGAGGACGCGCACCTGCGCGAGGTGCTGGCGATGGGCTGCTGGACCCCGGTGGAGCGCTTCGGCTTCGATCCGGCGTTCGAGTGGAGCGCACGCCTGCTCGCCGCCGACGGCAGCCGCTTCGCGGTGCTGCACCAGGGCCGCGAACTCGGCGAGGTGGAATGGCCGCTGCTCGGTCGCCACAACGTGATGAACGCGCTGGCCGCACTGGCCGCCGCCCATGCGGTTGGCGTGGTGCCGGCGCAGGTGATGCCGGCGCTGGCGCGCTTCCGCAGCGTCAAGCGGCGCCTGGAAGTGCTCGGCCAGGTGCAGGGCATCACCGTGTACGACGACTTCGCCCACCATCCCACCGCCATCCGCACCACGCTCGAAGGCCTGCGCGCCAAGGTCGGTACGGCGCGCATCGTGGTGGCGATGGAGCCGCGCAGCAATTCGATGCGGCTGGGCGCGCATGCCGAGGCGCTGGCGCCGTCGCTGGAGGCCGCCGACGCGGTGGTGTTCCTGCAGCGGCCGGAACTGGCCTGGGACGCGGGCAAGGTGATCGCCGCGGTGCGCGGCGATGCCTGCGCGGCGCCCGACGTGGACGCTCTGCTGGCCGCGTTGCAGGCGCAGGCGCGCGCCGGCGACCATGTGGTGTTCATGTCCAACGGCGGCTTCGACGGCGCACCGCGACGCTTCCTGGCGGCGCTGCAATGAGGTTCGCCGCGTACGGCGGAGCCGGCGCGTGAGCGCGCAGCGGACCACGCTGCCGCTGTTCCCGCTGCATGCGGTGCTGCTGCCCGGCGCCTCGATCAAGCTGCGGGTGTTCGAGCGTCGCTACCTGGACCTGGTCCGCGAATGCGGACGCACCGACAGCGGCTTCGGCGTCTGCCTGATCCTGGACGGCAGCGAGACCGGCGCCCCGGCGGTGCCGGCGGCGTTCGGCACCGAGGCGCGCATCGTCGATTTCGATGTCGGCGCCGACGGCGTGCTGGTGCTGAGCCTGCGCGGCGCGCGGCGCTTCCACGTGCTGCGCAGCCGGGTCCGCGACAACGGCTTGGTGGTCGGCGACGTGGAATGGCGCGAGGCCGATGGCGACGACGAACTGCGTCCGCAGCATGCGCTGTTGGCGACCGTGCTCGACAGCATCCTCGACCAGGCCGCCGCGGTGTATCCGCTTGCCGGCCCGCGCCAGCTCGACCAGGCCGCCTGGGTCGGCTGGCGCATGGCCGAACTGCTGCCGCTGGACGAACGCCAGCGCCTGTCGCTGCTGCAGGAAGACGACCCGCACGCGCGGCTGGACCAGTTGCTGGCCTGGATTCCCTGAGCGAGGCAGGCGAGGGCGGTGTCGCCGTCCTGGCCTGACGTAGAGCACGGCGGCCAATATCCGTGCGGCGCTGCGCCATCATCAGCCCCGATCGCCACGCGTTGTTCTCGATGGATCACGCCCCAGGCGGCCCTCGTGCGCGCCGCAGACGGCATTCAGCGCGCCGCTAGCAGGCGCGGGCCACGCTTGGCAGCGATCGGCGGCCGCGCCCGGCCGCCGGCAACGGCATCCCGCCCTGGCGGCCTGACGTCCTATCCACGCACGATCGAGGACTTCGTATGAGGCGTTCCTTCCTGCTGTTGTTGCTGTCCGCCGGCGGCTGTCCGAGCCTGCCCGCCATCGCCGCCGAGACGGCCCCCGCGCCCGCTGCCGCAGCCAGTCAGGCCGACTGCCCGCGCGGCTCTATCGCCCTGGTCACCGGCAATGCCGATCAAGTGTCGCCCAAGACCTGCCTGGCGCCGTCGATGAAGCCGTTCGCCCTGCAGCGCGGGCAACTGTTCGCGGTCACCCTCTCCGAAAACGGGTCGACCGGCAGCGCCTGGGCCTTGCGCAGCTTGCCCGCGCCGCTGGCGCTGCTCGACATCGAGCATGCACCCGGTACGGCCTGCGCCACCGGTCGCATGGGTTGCCCCAGCACTGTCACCTACACCTTCAAGGCCACCGGTCACGGCAGCGGCGCGATCGAACTCGTCTACTCGCGGCATTGGGAGGATCGTGCCACCGACTCGCGTTCGATCCGGGTCGAGGTGAAGTAGCCGCCATCGCCACCCGCCGGCGGCTGCAGAGCAGCGCAACGCCGGCGCGGCGCCGATCGGTCAGAAGCTGAGGTGTGTACCGCCGCCGCTCAGGGCGAAGGCGGCGCTTCGCCTTCGCTGCGTACCAGCAGCACCGGGATTTCGCTGCGGCGGTGCATGTCCTTGCGCGTGGGCAGCGCGTGCAGCGCCTCGGTTACGGCGTTGAGCGCCGGATCGGCGCCGCGCAGCGGCCGCCACAACCCGATGAGGTTGAAGTGGCGTTCGTAGCGCAGGCTCTGCGCGCTGCCCAGCCACAGCGGCACGTTGCCCGGCTGCAGGCGCGCCGGCGCCGGCCACAGCCGCAGCGCGTACAGCTCGTCCGGATTAGGGCCGGGGCGCAGCATCAGCAGCGATTCGACGCGTGTGTCCAGCGTGGCCGGCAGCACCGGCACCTGCGCCGGCGTGGCCTTGTAGTCGAGCAACTGCAGCGCCTGCTGCCAGCCGGCCTGCGGCTGCACGCGCCAGCCGGCCGCTTCGAGCTGGCGCTGCAGCGGCGCCAGCGGCCCGGCCACCTGGATGTCCAGTGGCCAGCGCTGGTCGTCGTCGAACTCGTTGCGCCGCGACGGCAGGGTGTGCCAGTCGTGCTGCCACCAGGCCGCGTCGGCCAGCTGGGTCACCTGCGGCGGCGGCGGTTCGAACTTGGCCAGCTTGCGTTCCAGTTGGCGCGGCGCGTACCACAGCGCGGCGATCGCGAAGCCGCCGTAGAACAGCCAGGCCAGCGGCTTCATCCAGAAGCCGCGGTTGAAGCGGCGGCGGTAGGCGATGCCCAGCACCAGCAGCCAGAAGATGCCGAACAGCATGCCGCCGACCACGTCGCTGAGCCAGTGCGCGCCCAGGTACAGGCGGGCGAAGCCGATCAGGGTCACCACGGCGCCGGACAGCAGGTACGGCCATACCCGCGAGCGCCCGGGCAACTCGCGTGCGATCAGCACCGCGAAGAAGCCGAAGCTGATGGTGGCCATGGTCACCGCCACCGAGGGGAAGCCGAAACCGCTGCTGGCCGCCGGCGGCCGCACCACGTGCACCGTGGTGCCGAGCAGCTTGGTCAGGGCCAGGCCGAACGCCAGCGCCGCCAGCCAGTGCGCCGCGGCCATCCAGCGCCGGCGCCAGGCCAGGTAGAGCAGGCCCAGCGCGGTCGGCGGCAGCAGCACCTGCCAGTCGCCGAGCGAGGCCAGTGCGGTCATCGGATAGTCGGCCAGCGGGTTGCGCAGGGCCAGCATCAGGTCGTGCACGGCCAGGTCCAGGCGCAGCGGCTCGCCGTGCGCCACCACCACCATCAGCAGCGCGAACCAGCCCCAGCCCAGCGCCAGCAGCATCACCGCCAGCATCGCCAGCGGCACCGATTCGCGCCGCTGCGGATCGAACACCGCGATCGAGTAGCGGCCCAGCACCGGATGCCGGCGCGACCAGTCCAGGCCGCGCGCCAGCAGTGCGTCCATGTGCCCGGCCGACCAGCGGTAGCCGTACAGCACGATCGCCCACACCAGGCCCAGCGCCAGCGCCAGCAGGCCCAGGACCAGGAACAGTCTCCCTGCGACCGCGGCCACCGCGTCGTAGGCCTGGCCCAGCAGCCAGCCCGGTCCCAGGAACAGCAGCGACCAGGTCACCGCGGCCACGCTGCTGGGCAGCAGATAGCGCCGCAGCGGCATCTTCATCATGCCCGCCACCGCCGGCACGAACGGACGGATGGCGCCGACGTAGCGCGCCACCAGGATGCTCTTGAAGGCGTTGCGGCGGAACATCGCCTCGCCGCGGTCGAGCAACTGCGGGTAGCGCTTGAACGGCCAGTAGGTGCGCAACCGGTCGCCCCAGCGGTAGCCGACCCAATAGCTGAGCGCATCGCCGATCAGCGCGCCTAGCGCGGCGCTGACCACCGCATACGGGCCGGAGATCTGGCCCAGGCCGATCAGCACGCCGATCGCGAACAGCAGCGGCAGCGCCGGCACCAGGGTGCCGAGGATGATGACCGCATCGCAGAACGCGATGGCGAAGATGACCGCGCCGGCCAGGATGGGGTGTGCTGCGATCCACTCCAGCGTGGCATCGGTCCATGAGGCATTCATCGGGCAAGTATAGAGGGAGCACGATGACGGTCCGTTAGCGCCGGGGTGCCGTGTCGGGCGACCGGCCTTGCGCAACCGGGCCGCCCGGCAGACTTGGTCAGCCGTCGGGCACGTCGTGATCGCCGTTCCGTGCCGGTGATGGCAGCGCCGCCGCGCCGGGGCCGGTGCGTGACGCCGCCGCTTCGCAGGGCGGCGGCCGATCCGCCGATGCGGCGTGCGGTGGCGCCTGGCACGCCGCCCAGGTGACCAGCCCCGGACCAGGTGCCTGTCTGGCGTGACGGGCGACCGTGCAGACCCGTCAAAGCGCGGCGCACGCTCTACACTGGCCGGATGCCTGCCCCCGCTTCCCGCACCGTCCAGATCCTCAAGGCCGACAGCTTCGGCCGCATCCTGCTGCTGGGCGAGGGCGACGCGCGCTTCGTCCGCCGCGACCTCACCGCCTCGCCGTGGTGGCTGCGGCTGCCCGCATGGTGGCTGGCACGGCGCGAGGCGCTCGCCTTGCGGCAGCTGAACGGCATGGCGGCGACGCCGCAGTTGCGCGGCTGGGACGGTACCTTCCTGGATCGCAGCTACCTGGACGGCGCGGCGATGTACCAGCGGCCGCCGCGCGGCGACCTGGCCTATTTCCGCGCTGCGCGGCGCCTGCTGCAGCAGGTGCATCGGCGCGGGGTGGCGCACAACGACCTGGCCAAGGAGGCCAACTGGCTGGTGCTGGCCGACGGCAGCCCGGCGCTGATCGATTTCCAGCTCGCCGTGCGCGGCGCGCCGCGTTCGCGCTGGATGCGCCTGCTGGCGCGCGAAGACCTGCGCCATCTGCTCAAGCACAAGCGCATGTACTGCGCGCACGCCCTGACCCCGGTCGAGCGGCGCCTGCTCAAGCGCCATTCCTGGGTGCGCGAACTGTGGTTCGCCAGCGGCAAGCCGGTGTACCGCTTCGTGACCCGGCGCCTGCTCAAGTGGGAAGACAACGAGGGGCAGGGGCCGAAGCCCTGAAGGGCCGGGAGTGGGGATTCGGGATTGGGGATTGGTAACGGCGGATCGCTGCGTCTGCGAGTGCGCTGGCTGGGACGGCGAGGCGCTAAGCTTTGGCGAATCTCCAATCCCGACTCCCCAATCCCGTGACCTTACAAGGTAAAACCCTCCTAATCACCGGCGCCTCGCGCGGCATCGGGCTGGCGATCGCGCTGCGGGCGGCGCGCGATGGTGCCAATGTGGCGATCGCGGCGAAGTCGGCGGTGCCCAATCCCAAGTTGCCCGGCACCATCCACACCGCCGCGGCGGCGGTGGAGGCGGCCGGTGGGCGCGCGCTGGCGCTGAAGTGCGATATCCGCGAGGAGGAGCAGGTGCGTGCGGCGGTGGCGGCGACGGTCGAGGTCTTCGGCGGCATCGACATCCTGGTCAACAACGCCAGTGCGATCTGGCTGCGCGGGACGCTGGAGACGCCGATGAAGCGTTTCGACCTGATGCAGCAGGTCAATGCGCGCGGCAGCTTCCTGTGCGCACAGGCCTGCCTGCCGCACCTGCTGCGCAGCGCCAACCCGCACATCCTGACCCTGGCGCCGCCGCCGTCGCTGGATCCCAAGTGGTGGGCGCCGCATACCGGCTACACCCTGGCCAAGATGGGCATGAGCTTCGTCACCCTCGGCCTGGCCGGCGAGTTCGGCCCGCAGGGCGTGGCCGTCAATGCGCTGTGGCCGCGCACGCTGATCGCCACCGAGGCGCTGAACATGATTCCCGGTGTCGATGCCGGCAACGGCCGCCGCCCGGAGATCATGGCCGACGCCGCGCACGCCGTGCTGACCCGGCCGGCGGCCGGCTTCTACGGCCAGTTCCTGATCGACGACGCGGTGCTGGCCGAGGCCGGGGTGCACGAGCTGTCCGGCTATGCGCTGGATCCGTCGCAGCCGCTGCTGCCGGACCTGTTCCTCGACTGAGACCCGGCGTGGCCGTGCGTGCCGTGGCCGCGCGTCCGGGCGTTGCGAGCCGCGATCGCAAGGGCGGCGACGCGTTGCAAAAACGCTCTGTTCCATCCGATCGCGTTCGCTGCCGCGATGACCACGCGCGGCGAGGCTATGCTGCCGGGGTCTTCACGCCACCGCCGCCCATGCCCGCTCCAGTCGCCGTCGCCCTGCCGCGTCTTCCCGAGTCCCGCCACGCCATCCACGCCGATCTCAGCGACAACGAGCGGCACATGCTCGATCGCCTGCGCCTGGCCGGCACCGCCACCCGCGCCGATCTCAGCCGCAGCACCGGGCTGACCGTGCAGTCGGCGGTGCGTCTGGTCGACGCGCTGGCCGAGCGCGGCCTGGTCGCGATCGGCGCCTCGCTGGCGCACGCGGGCCGCGGCAAGCCGGGCGCGGGCATCGCGCTCAATCCCGGCTACGGCCATACCGTCGGCTATGCGATCGCGACCGATGCGCTGTCGCTGGCGTTGCTGGATTTCAGCGGGCAGATCCGCGGCACCGCCGAGCATGCGCTGCGCTCGACCGAGCCGGCCGCACTGCTGGCGCAACTGCGCGAGGCCGACGCGGCGCTGACCGCGGCGGCCGGCGCCGGGCTGGGTCCGCGCCTGGGCGCGGGGGTGGCGATGACCGGCTTCTTCGTCGAGGACGGTGTGCACATGAATCCGCCCGAGCCGCTGCGCGCGCTGGGCGAGCTGTCGATCGGCGACTGGCTGGCCGAGGCGCTGCGCCTGCCGGTGTGGGTGGACAACGACGGCACGGTGGCGGCGGCGGGCGAGAGCCTGCTCGGCATCGGCCGCCAATACCGCGACTTCGCCTATCTGCACTTCAATTACGGCCTGGGCGGCGGCGTGGTGATCGACGGCACCTGCCTGCGCGGCGCGCACGGCAACGCCGGCGAATTTGCCGGCATGCTGCCGCAGCAGGGGCTGGAGCGCGGCACGCTGGAGCTGTTGCGGCAACTGCTGGCCGAGGACGGCATCGCGCTGCCCGACATCCGCGCGCTGCTGGCCGCCTACGATCCGGCGTGGCCGGCGATCGAGCGCTGGATCGCGCGGGTGGCGCCTGGCCTGTCGCTGATCGTGTCGGCGATCGTGGCGATCTTCGATCCGCAGGCGGTGGTGTTCGGCGGGCGCATGCCGCGCGAACTGGCGACGCGGCTGATTCCGCACGTGCGCATCGACAACCAGCCGCGCCGCGGCCAGGCGCGGCCGTTGCCGCGGCTGCTGCCGGCCGCCGCCACCGCCGATGCCAGCGCGGTGGGCGCGGCGGTGCTGCCGTTGAAGGCCTGCTATTTCCGCTGAACCGGTCCCGCCGCGGCGTCGCCATGCCTGCACGCCGCCGGCGCTACCCTATGCGCCCTTTCCGCGCGCCATTGCGGTACGGCGCGCGTCCCATCCCCCACCCTCGGAGTTGTCACGATGAAATACCTGCACGCCATGATCCGCGTCCACGACCTGGAGAAGACCAGCAAGTTCTTCACCGAAGGGCTGGGCCTGCACGAAACCCGCCGCATCGAGAACGAAGCCGGCAAGTTCACCCTGGTGTACTTCGGCGCGCCGGAGAACCCGGAAGCCGAGGTCGAACTGACCTACAACTGGGGCTCGGACGAGGACTACGGCAGCGCCCGCAACTTCGGCCACCTGGCCTTCGAAGTCGACGACATCTACGCCCTCTGCGCGCACCTGCAGTCGCTCGGCGTGACCATCAACCGTCCGCCGCGCGACGGGCGCATGGCCTTCGTGCGCAGCCCGGACCTGATCTCGATCGAGCTGCTGCAGAAGGGCGAAGCGCTGGCGCCGGCCGAGCCGTGGGCGTCGATGCCGAACACCGGCGTCTGGTAAGGGCTCAGGGCACCGTCTCGGGCAACGCCTGGCCGCAGCCCCGGCAATAGCCGGCGTTGCGGTCGTGGCCGTGCAGGCCGCAGTGCGCGCAGGTGCGTCGATCCGGCGCGCGGCTGCGGTCGGCATCGCGCAGGCTGTTGGCCAGTTCCGCGGTGTAGATGCCGGTGGGCACGGCAATGATGCTGTAGCCGATCAGGATCAGCACCGAGGTGATGGCGCGGCCCAGCGGAGTGAGCGGGGCGATGTCGCCGAAGCCGACCGTGGCCATCGTCACCACCGCCCAGTACATCGCGGTGGGGATGCTGGTGAAGCCGTTGGCCGGGCCTTCGACCACGTACATCAACGCGCCGAAGATCACCACCAGGGTGATCACCGTGAACAGGAACACGAACACCTTGCGTCGGCTACGCCACAGCGCATCGACCAGCAGGCTGCTTTCCTCGACGTAGCGGGTCAGCTTGAGAATGCGGAACAGCCGCAGCACCCGCAGCACGCGCACCACCAGCAGGGTCTGCGCGCCGGGCAGCAGAAACGAGATGTAGGTGGGCAGGATCGACAACAGGTCGATCACGCCCCAGAAGCTCAGCGCATAGCGCAGCGGCCGTTTCACCGTGGCCAGGCGCAGCGCGTACTCGGCGGTGAACAGCGCGGTGAAGCCCCACTCCAGCACGTACAGGGTGCTGCCGTGGCGGGTGTGCAGCGCCGGCACGCTGTCGGCCAGGATCACCGCGACGCTGGCCAGGATCGCCGCGACCAGCAACAGGTCGAAGTTGCGCGAAGGCTTGGTGTCGTGCCGGTAGATGATGTCGAACCAGCGGCGCCGCCAGCCGTGCTCGGTCGCCGGGGCGAGCTGGGAATCGAGAAAAAATCGCATGCGCCCATGCTACCCGAGCCGCCTTGCGGTCGCGGGCGCGCACGCCGCGGCAGGCGGCGTCCCGATCGGATGCGACGCGGCTGCTGCAGAGCCCCCTGTGGGAGGGGCTTCAGCCCCGACGCCGTAGCGCTGAAGCGTCGGGACTGAAGTCCCTCCCACATGTCGAGCAACGGCGTGGTGGGGTTGCTGCGGCACGCGCGTGGGCGGCGGCGGTGTGGCACAGCAGCCTGCCGCCACGTCGGTCCAGGTGGCGGCCGGCAGTCCCCGGCCGTGCGCTGCCGGCGGTCTTATAATCGGCGCTTTCCCCGCAGGACTGCCTCGATGACCGCTTCTTCCGCCGCGGAGCTGATCGCCCTCGGCCAACGCTACGCGCTGCCGATCTACCGTCCGCGCCAACTGGTGCTGGAGCGCGGCCAGGGCGCGCGGGTGTGGGACAGCGAGGGGCGCGACTACATCGACCTGTCCGCCGGCATCGCCGTGTGCGGGCTTGGCCACAACGATCCGGACCTGCAGGCGGCGCTGCTCGAACAGGCGGGCAAGCTGTGGCACACCAGCAACGTGTTCTACAGCGAGCCGCCGCTGCGCCTGGTCGAGGAGCTGGTGGTGGCCTCGCGCTTCGCGGAGAAGGCCTACCTGTGCAATTCCGGCGCCGAGGCCAACGAGGCGGCGATCAAGCTGGTGCGCAAGTGGGCCACCGCCCAGGGCCGGCCGCCGCAGCGGCGGGTGATCGTCACCTTCCGCGGCAGCTTCCACGGCCGCACCCTGGCCGCGGTGACCGCCACCGCGCAGCCCAAGTACCAGGAAGGCTACGAGCCGCTGCCCGGCGGTTTCCGCTACGTCGACTTCAACGACATCGTGCAGTTGGAAACGGCGATGGCCGCCGGCGATGTGGCCGCGGTGATGCTGGAGCCGGTGCAGGGCGAGGGCGGGGTGATGCCGGCGGCGCCGGGTTTCCTGGCGCAGGTGCGGGCGCTGTGCGACCACCACGGCGCGCTGCTGGTGCTGGACGAGATCCAGTGCGGCATGGGCCGCACCGGCACCCTGTTCGCGCACTGGCAGGACCAGGTCACCCCCGACATCGTGACCCTGGCCAAGGCGCTGGGCGGCGGCTTCCCGATCGGCGCGCTGCTGGCCGGGCCGAAGGTCGCCGAGACCATGCAGTTCGGCGCGCACGGCACCACCTTCGGCGGCAACCCGCTGGCCGCGGCGGTGGCGCGGGTGGCGCTGCGCAAGCTGGCCTCGACGGCGATCGCCGCCAACGTGTCGCGGCAATCGGCGGCGCTGCGTGCCGGCCTGGCGGCGCTCAACGACGAGTTCGCGTTGTTCTCGCAGGTTCGCGGCCGCGGGCTGATGCTGGGTGCGGTGCTGGCGCCGGCGCATGCCGGACAGGCCGGCGCGATCCTCGACCACGCCGCCGCGCATGGTTTGCTGACCCTGCAGGCGGGCCCGGACGTGCTGCGCTTCGTGCCCGCGCTCAACCTCACCGATGCCGAACTGAGCGAAGGCCTGGCGCGGTTGCGCAGCGCGCTGCGCGCCTACCTCGCCGCGCGCTGAGTCGGCGACTCAGCCCAGGCCATGCCGCGCCAGCGCGCGGCGCAGGGCGCGCGCGCCGCTGGCGGTTTCCGCGGCCATGCCGATCGCGCGGGCGCCGCGCACGTTGACGAACAGGTCGTCGATGAACAGCGCCTGCCGCGGGGCGACAGCGAAGTGCGTCAGCGCGTGCCGATACACCGTCGCGTCCGGCTTGCGCCCGCCCAGGCTGCCGCTGCACAGCACGCGCCCGTGCAGCAGCGGAAACAGCGCGGGCACGATCTGCGGCATCGCCTGCGCCATCAGCGCGCCGTTGTTGGTCAGCACGCCGATGGCCACGCGCTCGGCCAGTGCCAGCACCTGCGCGACCACGCCGGCGTCGGCGCGGCTGGCCGCCACCCGCGCGGCGATCCACGCATCCGCGTCCACCGCGGCGCCCAGGCCCGCGCTCAATCGCTGCAGGTAGGCGGCGGTGTCGAGTTCGCCGCCGTCGTAGGCGGTCTCCAGTCCGGAGCCGAACAGCACCTCGCGCACCTGTGCTGACTCGCAGCGGCAGTGCGCGGCCAGTGCGGCGATGCGGTCGGCACGCGTGTAGCGCGCCAGCACGCCGTCGAAATCGAGCAGCAGCAGCGCCGGCCGCGCGCGGGTCATTGCGGACATGAAGAGGCCTGGGTGAGTGGCGGTTGGCGTGGTGCGGGAGCAGCGAAGCTCACGCCGCTCTGCGGAGTCGCTGCCGCGCGCCGCAGCGCGTGCCGATGATGCAATGCGCCATCGCTTGTCGTTGACAAGCCATCGCGGGCCGGCCGACAGTCGGGGCACGCCGCCGCGCGCGCGACCTGCCGTGGCGCAGTGTTGTCTTTCTTGCCGAGGAATCCGTCTTGAACACCAAGTTCCCATCCCTGCTGCTCGTCCTTGCCGGCCTCGCGTTCGCGCCTGCCGCCTGGGCCAAGACCTGCGCGGTGACCATCACCGGCACCGACCAGATGTCCTTCGACCAGCCCCAGATCAAGGTCGCGGCCGATTGCACCGAGGTGGCGGTGACGCTCAAGCACAGCGGCAAGCTCGCCGCCGCGGTGATGGGCCACAACTGGGTGCTGACCAAGACCCCGGATTTCCAGGCGGTGGCCAATGCCGGCACCAGTTCCAGCCTGGCCGACAACTACCTGCCCAAGAACGATCCGCGGATCATCGCCCACACCAAGGTGATCGGCGCCGGGCAGTCGGACACGGTCAAGTTCTCCACCGCCAAGCTGAGCAAGGGCGGGGACTACACCTTCTTCTGCTCGTTCCCGGGACACTGGGCGGTGATGAAGGGCAAGTTCGTGTTCGGCTGATCCAGCGCAGCGGCGCGGCGCCGGCCATCGGCGCCGCGTGCTGACGTCATGCCAGGGGCGTGGCGCCGGCATCTCAGCCGGCGGCGACCACCGCGAACGCCTCGCGCGCCGCGGCCATGGTGGCCTCCAGCACGTCCTGGTCGTGCGCACTGGAGACGAAGCCGGCCTCGTAGGCCGACGGCGCCAGGAACACGCCGCGTTCCAGCATCGCGTGGAAGAAGCGGTTGAACGCGGCGGTATCGCAGGCGGTGGCCTGCGCATAGGTCTCCACCTTCTCGGTGGTGAAGAACAGCCCGAACATCGCCCCGACCTGGTTGGTGGTGACCGCTACGCCGGCCGCCGCCGCGGCGGCTTCCAGGCCGGCGCACAGTTGCGCGGTGGCCGTGTCCAGGCGCTGGTGGAAGCCCGGCTCTTGGATCAGGTCCAGCATCGCCAGCCCCGCGGCCATCGCCACCGGATTGCCGCTGAGCGTGCCGGCCTGGTAGATCGGCCCGGACGGCGCCACCTGCCGCATCAGGTCGGCCCGCCCGCCATAGGCGCCCACCGGCATGCCGCCACCGATGATCTTGCCGAAGGTGGTCAGGTCCGGCGTGACCCCGTAGTGCGCCTGCGCGCCGCCCAGGGCGACGCGGAACCCGGTCATCACCTCGTCGAAGATCAGCAGCGCGCCGTGCTGCGTGCACAGGTCGCGCAGGTGTTGCAGATAGCCCGGGCGCGGCGGGATGCAGTTGGCGTTGCCGACGACGGGCTCGATGATGACCGCGGCGATGTCGTGGCCGATCTCCTCGAACAGCGCGGTGGCCCCCTCGGCATCGTTGTAGGCCAGGGTGGCGGTGAGTTCGCTCAAGCCGGCCGGCACGCCCGGCGAGGTCGGCACGCCCAGGGTCAGCATGCCGCTGCCGGCCTTGACCAGGAACGAATCGCCGTGGCCGTGGTAGCAGCCCTCGAACTTGACGATGCGGTTGCGCCCGGTGGCGCCGCGCGCCAGCCGCACCGCCGACAGCGTGGCTTCGGTGCCGGAGTTGACCATGCGCACCATCTCGCAGGACGGCACCAGCCGGGTGATGGTCTGCGCCATCGTCACCTCGGCCGGGCACGGCGCGCCGAACGACAGCCCATCGCCGATCGCGCGCTGCACCGCTTCGCGCACCGCCGGATGGTTGTGCCCGGCGATCATCGGCCCCCACGAGCCCACGTAGTCGATGTAGCGGTGGCCGTCGACGTCGTACAGGTACGGGCCATCGGCGCGCTGCACGAAGAACGGCTCGCCGCCCACCGACTTGAAGGCGCGCACCGGCGAATTGACGCCGCCGGGAATCAGCGACTGCGCTTGGGCGAACAGGGCATGCGAGCGGGAATGGGACATGAGCGGAAATCCTTGGCGATGCTGGCCAGGCCGACCGGCCGGGCGCGGAGCGAGGCCGTCTATTGTCGCGGCTGCTGACGGTGTGCGCCATGTTGCCTATTCGCTGCGGTCGGCGCCGCGCAGTGACAAGCCCCTCTCCCATCGGGAGAGGGGTTGGGGTGAGGGTACGGTGCGAAGCGACGCTAGGTGTTTGGATGCACGAGGCTTCGCCCGTACCCTCATCCGCCCCTGCGGGGCACCTTCTCCCGGTGGGAGAAGGGAGCGGCTAGCCCCTCTCCCGCCGGGAGAGGGGTTGGGGTGAGGGTCCGGCGCGGAGCGACGCGCGATGTTTGGGTGCATGAGGCTGCGCCCGTACCCTCATCCGCCCCTTTGGGGCACCTTCCCCCGAAAAGGGGGCCATGGTCCCGCAGGGAGAAGGAACAGCGCTAGCCCCTCTCCCGTCGGGAGAGGGGTTGGGGGCCCGGCGCGTAGCGACGCGCGGTGTTTGGGTGCATGAGGCTGCGCTCGCACCCTCATCCGCCCCTGCGGGGCACCTTCCCCCGAAAAGGGGGCCATGGTCCCGAGGGGAGAAGGGAAGCGCTAGTGCCTCAGTCGAAACACGCCCGGTACGCGGCTAGCGCCGTGCGCGGATCGGGCGCATCGAACACGCCGCTGATCACCGCCAGCAGATCGGCGCCGGCCGCGACCAGCGGACGCGCGTTGTCCGGCGTGAGGCCGCCGATCGCCACGCGTGGCAGGCCCAGCGCCGCCGCATCGCGCAGCAGGTCCGGCGTGGCGCGGCGCGTGGTGACCTTGCTGCGGGTGGGGAAGAATGCGCCGAAGGCGACGTAGCTGGCGCCGGCCGCCGCAGCGTTGCGGGCAAGGTTCAGATCGTCGTAGCAGGACGCTCCGATCAACGCGTGCGGCCCGAGCGCAGCGCGCGCGGCGGCCAGATCGCCGTCGTCCTCGCCCAGGTGCACGCCGGCCGCGCCCACCGCCTGCGCCAGCGCGACGTCGTCGTTGACGAGCAGCGGCACGCCGGCCTGTGCGCACAGCGCTTGCAGCGTCGCGGCCTGGTCGCGACGCTGCGCCGCGTCGGCGCGCTTGTTGCGGTACTGCAGCCAGGTCACGCCCTGCTCCAGCAGCGGCGCCACCCGTGCCAGCAGACGCGCGCCATCGGCCTCGTCGGGGGTGATCAGGTACACGCCGCGCGGCGCCGGGGATGCGTTCATGGCCAAGCCTTCCGATGCGTCGGCGGCGATGGGACAATGCCGTTCCGACTGTGACCTGCGATTATCCAATGAGCGACGCCAGCGCCACCACCTATCGCACCTGGATGTGCGTCGTCTGCGGGTTCATCTACAACGAGGCCGACGGCCTGCCGGAAGAAGGCATCGCCCCCGGCACCCGCTGGGACGACGTGCCCGACACCTGGACCTGCCCGGACTGCGGCGTGACCAAGGACGATTTCGAGATGGTGGAGATGGAGTGAGGGCTGGGATTGGGGAGTCGGGATTGGGGATTCGCAAGAGCGGCGATCCGTAATCTGCAAGCCATCCTGAGCGCCTTCAGCCCGGAAGCCCTCAAGAAAAAGCGGCGTTGCTCAGCGACGCGTCAGCTCACGCCGCAGCCGCTCTTGCGAATCCCCAATCCCCAATCCCGAATCCCCGCCCTCAATGCATCCGCTGCGCGCGCGCGCTCAGTTCCACCAGGCGCTCGCGGATCGGCAATGCGTCGGAGGCTTCGGGGTTCAGTTGCAGGTAACGGCCCAGATCGCGCCGTGCGCCGGGGACGTAATCCATCTGCAGATAGGCCATGCCGCGGTCGCGCAGGGCTTCGGGCTGGTCCGGCATCAGCTTGAGTACGCGGTCGGCGCTGCGTGCGGCGCGGTCCCACTCGTCGCGTTCGGCATACAGGCCATGCAGGTTGCGCAGGACCCGGGCGAGGATCGCGCGGTGCGGCGCCGGATCCAGGATCTGCAACAGGGCGCGGTCGTCCGGGCTTTCGCCGCCCATGTGCGGCCGCGCGCGCTCGCGCAGTTCCTCCACCGCCAGCGGACGCCCGCCGTTGAACGGGTCCATCACCAGCAGGCCGTCGTCCACCGGCAGGCGCACCAGGAAATGCCCGGGGAAGGACACGCCGTCGAGCGGGATGTCCAGGCGCCGCGCCACGTCCATCTGCACCAGCGCCAGCGAGATCGGGTTGCCCAGGCGCCGCTCGAACACCTGATTCATGTAGCTGTTGCGCGGGTCGTAATACTCGTCGTGGTTGCCGCTATAGCCCAGTTCTTCGAACAGGTGGCGATTGATCGCCGCCATCTTCAGCGGCCACTGCTCGATCATCGCCACCTCGTGCCGCAGGTGGTCGGCGTGGCTCTGCGCCAGGGTGTCGTAATGGGCGGCATCCAGTTCCGGATACTCGTCGCGGGCGATCAGCAGGGCGGTCGCCAGCAGCGGCAGGGCATCGTCGTCCAGCGCGGCCAGGGTATTCCAGCTCGGCAATGTCAATCGGGCGGCCATGGCCCAAGACTGGCGGCAAAGCCGGGCCCGATCAAGTCCGGCCGTTCCCGACAGCGGTGTCGGGTTCAGCGCCGTGGCGACGAGGCGTTTTCCCGACCCCGGCCGGGGCTGCGGGCGGCTCAGTGGCCCTGCGGAATGCCGGGGCCGAAGCGCAGTTCGGTGCCGTCCTGCAGCTTCAACTGCTCGGCCTGGCCGGCGTTGAGTTCGAGCACGTAGCGCGCCGGCGCGTTGCTGGGGTAGGGCGGGCAGGCGTCGCCGGCCGAGCACGGCGGCACGTCGCGCTGCTGCGCCACCAGCTTGCGCTGGTTGTCGAAGTACAGGATGTCCAGCGGGATCTTGGTGTTCTTCATCCAGTACGCCTGCGGTTCTTCGCGGTCGTGGATGAACAGCATGCCGTGGTCGGTTTCCATCTGGTCGCGGAACATCAGCCCGCGCGCGCGGGTCGCGTCGTTCTGCGCCAGCTCCACTTCGTAGCGATGTCCGCCCAGTTCCACCCAATGGTCCCCGCCGGCGCTGGCGCAGCCGCTGAGGGCGAGCAGGAGAAGGACGCAGAGCGCGCGGAAAAGGGACATGGGCGGACCAGGGCAGGGAGGACAGCGCGCACCTTGTTGCAAGGTGCGCGACGAGTCAAGAGAGCGGGGATTGGGGATTGGGGATTCGGGATTGGGGATTCGTAAAAGCTGGGATCCCCGCCGTTGCGAATCCCCAATCCCAAATCCCCAATCCCGCGCGCGCGCCAGCGCGCGTCAAAAGACGCGCGGCGGCTCGCCACCGACGATCACCACATCGGCCGGGCGGCGCGCGAACAGGCCGACGCAGACCACGCCCGGGATCTGGTTCAGTTCGCGCTCGAGCGCCACCGGGTCGGTAATCGACAGGTGGTGCACGTCCAGCACCACGTTGCCGTTGTCGGTGATCACGCCGTCGCGCCAGACCGGCTGGCCGCCGGTGCGCGCCAGGATCTCGCGGGCGACCAGGCTGCGCGCCATCGGGATCACTTCGATCGGCAGCGGGAACGCGCCCAGGGTCTGCACCTGCTTGCTCGGGTCGATGATGCAGATGAAGCGCTCGCTGGCCTCGGCGATGATCTTCTCGCGGGTCAGCGCGGCGCCGCCGCCCTTGATCAGGCACTTGTTCGGATCGCACTCGTCGGCGCCGTCCACGTACAGCGACAGGTTGCCGGTGTGGTTCAGCTCCAGCACCTCGATGCCGTGCTGGCGCAGGCGCGCGGTGCTCTGCTCGGAACTGGACACCGCACCCTTGATGCGGTGGCCGATGCGGCCGAGCGCGTCGATGAAATAGGCGACGGTGGAGCCGGTGCCGACGCCGACGATCATCCCGTCCTGGACGTAGTCGATGGCTTTCTCGGCGGCAAGACGTTTGGCTTCTGACATGGGAGGAGCTCGGGAGTGAGGATTCGGGATTGGGGATTCGTGAAAAGCGGGTCGGCGGATGGGACCGGGCGAATCCCCAATCCCCACTCCCGAATCCCGGCTATTCGAGCGAAAGCAGCAGCTTCCACTGCGCAGCGCTGACCGGGAACACCGACAGGCGGTTGCCGCGGGCGACCAGCGGGAAGCCCTCGCCCAGCGCGTCGGCGTGCTGCTTGATCTCGTCCAGGGCGATGGTGCGCGCCAGCTTGCGCTCGAACGCCACGTCCACCAAGTACCAGCGCGGCTGCTCCGGGGTGGCTTTGGGGTCGTGGTAGTCGGACGATGGATCGAACTGGGTGGCGTCGGGATAGGCCTGGCTGGCCACGCGCGCCACGCCGACGATGCCCGGCACCTTGCAGTTGGAGTGGTAGAACAGGATGCCGTCGCCGACCTTCATGCCGTCGCGCATGAAGTTGCGCGCCTGGTAGTTGCGCACGCCGTTCCAAGGTTCGGTGCCGACCCGCTGCAGGTCGTCGATCGAGAAGGCGTCCGGTTCGGACTTCATCAGCCAATAGCGGGTGCGTGCGGTCATGCGGGGGAATCGTGCGCGGTCGACAGGGTGAGGGATTCGGTGCAGACCGCGTCCAGCGCCACGTCCCAGGCCGCGAGCGGCAAGGCCGCGACCTGCTGTGCGTCGAAGGCGGCCCCGACCAGCCAGGGCGGCGGGGCCTGCCGCTGGCGGAAAGCGAAGCTGCGATCATACCAGCCGCCCCCCATGCCCAGGCGCCCGCCGGCGGCATCGAAGCCGACCAGCGGCGCCACCACCAGCGCCATCTGTGCCGGCGCGAGGGTGGTGGCCGGGTCGACGTCGGGCTCGGGAATGCCGTAGCGGTTGGCGCGCAGCGGCTGCCCGGGACGCCACGGCGCGAAGCGCAAGGTATCGCCGCTGAGCATCGGCAGGCAGTATTGCACCGCCTCGGGCAACGACAGTTGCCAGCGGTGCAGCGCGATCTCCCCGTCCATCGCCCAGTAGCCGCCGACATGGCCGTGCTGCGGCGCGAACGGCAGGTCCAGCAATCGCTGCGCCAAGGCGTCGGCGGCGGCCAGGCGCACGGGCGCGGGCAGCGCGCGGCGGCGCGCGCGCAGGTCCTGGCGCAGGGAGTCGCGGTCGTCGGCAGTCATCGGGCAGGCGTGGCGAGAGAGGGCGCTATTGTCGGCGTCGACGCGCGCACTGACCAGCAGGCGCGCGCCGCTGCGGCGATCACGCGTACAGCGCCACCGTCTGCCGGCCCCACAGCACCAGCCGCCCGGCCGTATCCCAGATCTGCATGTCCTGCAGCGAGTAGCCGTCCTCGGCATGGCGGCTGGCCGAGCGCAGCAGGAACCAGTCGCCGGCGCTGGCCGGCTGCGGGAAGTCCAGGCTCCAGGTCATCGAACTGACCGGTGCCGGCTCGGTGAAGCAGGTCATCGCCGCCGGCGGCAGGCAGTCGCCCAGCGCGACCAGGGCCACGCTCGGGTCCACGCCGCCGGCGTCGCGATGGCGAGCCCAGACCAGCAACTCCGGATCGGCCGCGGCGGACAGCGGCAGCGCGCCGCCGGCCAGGCGCATGTCGAAGTTGGCGACGAAGGCCGGGGTCGCGGCGCTGTCGGCGATCGGCGTCGCTTCGTCGGGACCGACGACCGCCGGCCGCGCCGGCAGGAAGTCATGGGCGATGCGGCTGGGCCTTGGCTGCGCGAACAGCAAGGCCGCGCGCAGGGCGACCTGTCCGTCGGCGATGCAATCGACGCCCACCGAGGTGGCGGACTTGCCCTGGCGCAGCACCTGCGCATCGAAGCGCAGGATGCCGTCGGCGGGGCCGATGAAGCCGATGTGCGCCGACTTCAGCGGCGGCAACGCGGACGGCGCCGTGCGCAGCGCGGTGTGCAGCGCCAGCGCCGCGGACAGTCCGCCGAAGGCGGTGCGGCCTTGCCGCCAACTGGCGGGGACGTCGAATCCCGCTGTGGGGTCGAAACGGTCGAGGATCTGGGCGAGCGTCGGCAATCCGGGATCTCCGTGGTGGGGCGACCAGTATCCCGGGTTTCGGCCGGTGCGAGAACGCGTGGCACCTGCAGTGCGCCGGCGACGACGGCGCGGTGAAGGCGCACGTTGCGGACGCACAAAAGGAAACGGCGCCTTGCGGCGCCGTTTCCTGGAAAAATTGCATTCTCCGCCGTGACGATGCGTGCGAAACGACCTTGAACCCGGGGTTCAAGTGGGATGGCTGGAGAATCATCGGGCTTCCCGCTACGAGGCGGACCTGCACTCCCGATTCCGTCGCCACCCCGTGGTCGTCATTAAGGGACAAGGCGAATGTTTGCACACGCTGTCGTTCACAGCAGAGAACGCAAGTGGAGTATAGCGCCGTGATCGCGCTTGGCTAGTCCGTTCGTCGGTCGTTCGGTACGTTGCAATTCACGTTGATGATCGCAGCGCCACGTGCGGATCAGCGCGTCGTATCGACCACGCTGTCCAGGCGCCGATTGAGATCGGCGAGTGTGCGCGCCATCTCGCGTTCGCGCTGCCCCTGTTCGTCGCGCAGTTGCTGCAACTCGTGCGCCAGGTTCAACGCCGCCAGCACGGCGACGCGGTCCACCGCGGCCATGCGGTTGCTGCCGCGCACCTCGCGCATCTTCGCGTCGAGCAGGCGCGCGGCGGCGAGCAGACCGTCGCGTTCTTCGGCCTCGACGCCCACGGTGTATTCGCGGTCGAGGATGCGGACGCTGACCGGCTCGCTCACGTGTGCTGCTCCAGGGACTTCAGCCGGGCGATCATCGCTTCCACGCGCGAACGCGCCTGTTCGTTCTTGGTCAGCAACTGCGAGCGCTCGCCGATCAGGTGTTCCTGCTGCTGGCGCAGGCTGCGGTTCTCGTCGGACAGGCGCTGGCAGCGCTCGACCAGCGTTTCCACGCGTGCGGCAAGGGCGCGAAGCTCGGCGAGGGCGTCAGGGCTGTCCATGGCGCTCACGATAGGCATGCGCCCGAGGGGCGGTCAAGACGCCGCGCGGCGGCGCCATGGCCGGCGCTCAGGCAGGCAGCCGCAGCGGTTGCTGCAGCAGGCGCAGGCAGGCGTCCGGCTCCAGCGCCGGCGCCACCAGGTGGCCCTGGATCTCGTCGCAGCCGTGCGCGCGCAGGAACGCCAGCTGCCCGGCGTCCTCGACGCCCTCGGCCACCACCTTCAGCGCCAGCGAGTGGCCCATCGCGATGATGGTGCTGGTGATCGCCTCGTCGTCCGGGTCGCGGGTGAGGTCGCCGATGAATTCCTGGTCGATCTTCAGGGTGTTGATCGGCAGCCGCTTCAGATAGGCCAGCGACGAATAGCCGGTGCCGAAGTCGTCGATGGCCAGGGTCAGCCCCAATTTGCGGCAGGCGCGCAGCAATTCGGCGTTCTTGCCGACCTGCGACATCACCACGCTCTCGGTCAGTTCCAGTTCGATGTTCGCGGCCGGCACGCCGGTTTCGGCGAGGATCCCGGCCATCAGTTCCGGCAGGTTGCCGCGCTCGAGCTGGATCGCCGAGACGTTCACTGACATGCACAGGTCGGTCAGCCCCATCCGCCGCCAGTCGCGCAGCGCGCCGCAGGCCTGGCGCAGCACCCATTCGCCGATCTCCAGGATCAGCCCGGTCTCCTCGGCCAGCGGGATGAACTGACTCGGCGAGACCGGCCCGAAATCGGCGCTGTGCCAGCGCAGCAGCGCTTCCACGCCGACCACCCGCTGCGTGCGCAGCGAGTAGCGCGGCTGGTAGACCAGCTTCAGTTCCTGATCCAGCGGGATCTTGCGCAGCGTGCTGGCCAGGGTGGCGCGGTGGCGGGTGGCCTCGTCCATGCGCGCCGAGTACACCTGCGCGTTGCGGCGCCCGGCGGCCTTGGCCTGGTACATCGCGGTGTCGGCGTGCTTGAGCAGCTCGCTCGGCAGCAGCGCGTGCTGCGGGAACAGGGAGATGCCGATGGAGGTGGAGACCGCGACCTCGCGGCGTTCGTCCAGCCGCAGAGGGGCTTCGAACGCGGCCAGCACGCGGGCGGCCACCGCCTCGGCCTCGCCCTGGCTGACGATGTCCTCGACCACCACGGTGAACTCGTCGCCGGCCAGGCGCGCCACCGTGTGCTGCGGCCCCACCGCCTGCTGCAGGCGTTCGGCCACCGCGCGCAGCACGCGGTCGCCGACCGCGTGGCCGAGCGAATCGTTGATGTCCTTGAAGCGGTCCAGGTCCAGGAACAGCACCGCGACCGAGCCGGCCTGGCGCCGCGCCCGCACGATCGCTCGCGCCAGGCGTTCGGACAGCAGCGCGCGGTTGGGCAGGCTGGTCAGCGTGTCGTAGTTGGCCAGATAGCGCAGTTCCTGTTCGGCGCGCTTCTGCTCGGTGATGTCTTCCAGCACCACCACCTGGAAGCTCTGGCGGCCATCGGCGTCGACCACGGTGTTGCGGCGCAGGTGGCAGAGGATCTCCTGGCCGTCCTTGCGCCGCTTCCAGGCCTCGCCGCGCCAGTGCCGGCCGTGGTCGGCCACCGGGGCCGCCGGCGTTTCCGGCGCGTGGTCGATCAGCGCCATCGGCTGGCCCAGTACCTCGCGCTCGCTGTAGCCGGTGATGCGGGTGAAGGCCGGGTTGACCGAGATGAAGCGGCGGTCCTCGTCGAGCACGGCGACCGCCTCGCCCATGCTGCGCAGCACTTCGGCGGCGATGCGCCGTTCCAGGTCGGCCTGGCGGTGCGAGGTGATGTCGCGTGCAGTGCCGGCGAGCCGGCGCGGCGCGCCGCTGGCGTCGTAGTCGACCACGCGGCCGCGCACCCGCGCCCAGTGCCAGACCCCGTCGCCGGCCAAGTCCACCCGGTACTCGGCGGTGTAGATCGCGGTGAGGCCCTGCAGGTGCTCCTGCAGCACCTGCCGCGCCTGCTGCATGTCGTCGGGATGGATCCGCAGCGGCTCGTTCTCGCGGATCACCAGGCCGATGTCCTGCGCGTGCGGCGTGGCTTCATCGGCGCGCATCAGCCGCAACCTGCGCTGTTGCAGGTCGTAATCCCAGAAGTGTTCGCCCGAGGCCCACAGCGCCAGCTTCAGGTGCTGGTCGCGCTGCTGCAGTTGTGCGTGCCGTTGCAGTTGCTCGCGCAGACGCCGACGCGAACGCAGCGCGAACAGCGCCGCTACCCCGCCCGTCGCCAGCGCGGCGAGCGCGACCAGCGGCCATGCGGCCAGCAAGGTCTCGCCGAACAAGGCGAGGCCGGTTCTTTCCGCAGCTCCTGCAGCAACGTGCTCCAATGGCATGGCGGAAAGTGACTTCTGTCAAAGAACGGGTGGTGGAGTGTAGGCGCGTGCCGGAAGCCACCACAAGCGGCGGCGCACACGCGATTGCTACACTGCGCAGTCCCGATTCCGCCGCAGGCCTCGACAGGCCCGCGGCCAGCGCCCGACAGGCTTGCTCCATGACCGAACTTCCCACTGCCGACCAGATCGCCGATGCCAGCCGGACGCTTGGCCTGGCTGCATCGGCGGCCGAACTGCACGGCGGCCTGTGCGGCTGGCTGGCCGGCGGCGGCGCCGAATTGCCGGCATGGCCGGCGGCCGTGCTCGCCGACGCCAGCATCGCCGCGCCGCGCCCCGGCGACGCGCTGGACCGCCTGCGCGAGGCCACGACTGCGCAACTGAACGACCGCGATTTCGGTTTCGACCTGGTGCTGGCCGATGCCGGCGCGCCGCTGCCCGAGCGCGCCGACGCGCTGTTCGACTGGTGTCGCGGCTTCCTCGGCGGCTTCGGCCTGGCCGCAGGGGCCGCGCCGCCGCTGTCCGAGGAAGGGCAGGAAGCGCTGCAGGACGTGGCGCGCCTGGCCCAGGCCAGCGCCGACGATTTCGACAGTGGCGACGAGGACGAGGACGCACTGGCCGAGATCGAGGAGTTCGTGCGCGTGGCGGTGCTGCTGCTGCACAGCGACTGCGTGCTCGGCCCGCGCCACCGGCAGCGCCTGAACTGATGAAGCGGCTCACCGGGATTTCCTCCGGCGAGTACGCGCGCCGGCGCCGGCAACTGATGGACATGGCCGGCGAGCAGGCCATCCTGGTGCTGCCGAGCGCACCGGAGCGTGTGCGCAGCCACGACACGCACTATCCGTACCGGCAGGATTCGGACTTCTGGTATCTGTGCGGCTTCGCCGAGCCGGACGCGGTGCTGGTGCTGGTGCCCGGCCGCCGCCACGGCGAGGCGCTGCTGTTCTGTCGCGAACGCGACCCCGAGCGCGAAGCCTGGGACGGCCCGCGGGCGGGCCAGGAAGGTGCGGTCGAGCGCTACGGCATGGACGATGCCTATCCGATCGACGACCTCGACGAGATCCTGCCCGGGCTGCTGGAAGGCCGCTCGCGGGTGTATTACCACTTCGGCCGCGATGTCGATTTCGACCTGAAGCTGATCGGCTGGGTCAAGCGCGTGCGCGAGCAGGTGCGGCACGGCGCGCAGCCGCCGCACGAGTTCCTGGAACTGGGCCATCTGCTGCACGAACAGCGCCTGTTCAAGTCGCGCGACGAGATCGCGCTGATGCAGGTGGCCGCCGACCTCAGCGTGGCCGGACATCGTGCGGCGATGCGGCTGGCGCGGCCGGGCGTGCACGAATACCAGGTGCAGGCCGAGATCGAGCGCGAATTCCGCGCCGGCGACGCCTGGCCGGCCTACGGCAGCATCGTCGGCAGCGGCCACAACGCCTGCGTGCTGCATTACCGCGCCAACGCCGCGCGCTTGCGCGACGGCGACCTGGTGCTGGTCGATGCGGGTGCCGAATACCGCGGCTATGCCGCCGACATCACCCGTACCTTCCCGGCCAACGGCCGCTTCAGCGCCGAACAACGCGCGCTGCACGATCTGGTCGGTGCCGCGCATGCCGCCGCGCTGGCGCAGGCGCGCCCGGGCCTGGCCTACGAGGCCGGACACCTGGCCGCGGTGCAGACCCTGACCGAAGGCCTGCTGCGGCTGGGCCTGCTCAAGGGCAGCCTGGAGCAGAACCTGGCCAGCGGCGACTATCGGCGCTTCTATCGGCACAAGACCGGGCACTGGCTGGGCCTGGACGTGCACGACGTCGGCGACTACCGGCTGGCCGGCGAATCGCGCCTGCTCGAGCCGGGCATGGTGTTCACCATCGAACCCGGCCTGTACGTGTCGCCGGACGACAAGGACGTGGACCCGAAGTGGCGGGGCATCGGCATCCGCACCGAGGACGACGTGCTGATCACCGACGACGGCCATCGCGTGCTCACCGATGCCCTGGCGCGCAGCGCCGAGGAGATCGAGGCCTTGATGGCTGAGGAGCCGGGATTGGGGATTCGGGATTAGGGATGAGGTAAACGCGACGGCCAGCGCGCGGACCCATCCTCCTAGACGCAGAACGAGCCGGATCCCTGGCGTTTCTTGCCGGCGTGGCGCTGCCCGCTGTACCCAATCCCGATTCCCCAATCCCAGCGGCAGCCGTCAGGCCGCCGCCGCAAATACTGGTCGCGTCAGGTTCTCTGGTGCGTCCTCGGTGCACACCACTTCGTCCTCGATGCGGATGCCGCCGTAGGGCTTGAACTGCTCCACGCGCGCCCAGTCGACGCTGCCGCCATGGCCGGCCTGCTTGAGCTCGTCGAGCAGCATGTCGATGAAGTACAGGCCCGGCTCGATCGTCACCACCATGCCCGGTTCCAGGGTGCGGGTCATGCGCAGGTAGGGATGGCCGTCGGGGCGTTCGATGCGGCCGCCGCGGTCGCTGGCGGCGAAGCCGGCGACGTCGTGCACCTGCAGGCCGATCGGGTGGCCCAGACCGTGCGGGAAGAACGCGGCGCTGACGCCGGTGGCGACCGCGGTTTCCGGCGACACGGTGAGCACGCCGGCGTCCTTCAGCACGCCCATCAGCGCCAGGTGCGCATCCAGGTGCAGTTGCCGGTAGTCGACGCCGGCGCGCACGTGCTGGCCCATGCGTTGCTGCGCGGCGTCCACCGCGTCGATCAGGGCCTGGAACTCGCTGCCGCGATCGGTGGCGTAGGTGCGGGTGATGTCGCTGGCGTAGCCGTGCGCCGAGGCGCCGGCGTCGATCAGGAAGCTGCGCAGCGGCGTCGGCGCCTGCCGCTGCAGTTCGGTGTAGTGCAGCACGGCGCCGTGCTCGTTCAATGCCACGATGTTGCCGTACGGCAGTTCGTTCGCGTCCTGGCCGACGGCCGCGCAGTAGGCCATGTGGATCTCGAACTCGCTGCGGCCGTCGCGGAACGCGGCCTCGGCGGCGCGATGGCCGCGTACCGCCGAGTGTTGCGCCTGGCGCATCAGTGCCAGCTCGTACGGCGTCTTGTAGGCGCGGTGGTATTCCAGGTACTGCAGCACGGCCGCCGGGTTGTTCGGCACGTAGGCGCCCAGCGCGCTCTGCGGCTCGCCGAGGATCGCGCTGCGCGCGGCATCCGGCAGCAGGGCCAGCGCCTCGTCCGGGGTGCGGATCAGGTGTATGTCGCAGTGTTCCACCCACCAGCCGCTGGGCGCGTCCGGCACCACGTGCCAGTAGTCGCGCGGCTGGTGGAAGATCACCTGCGGCCGGCGCCCGGGCGTGTACACCAGCCAACTGCTTGGCACCCGCGTCAGCGGCAGCCAGGCCTTGAACTGCGGGTTCACCGCGAACGGATAGTCGCGATCGTCGAACACCTGGTAGTGCAGGTTGCCGCTCGGGACCACCAGGTGGTCGAAGCCACCGCGCGCCAGCGCTTCGTCGGCGCGTCGGGTCAGGGTGCGCAGGTGGTCGGGATACAGGGCGCTTGGATCGTGCTGGGGCATGGCGGCGGACTCGTTCGGCGATGCGGAAACGGGGGCGCCAAGTGTGCCGCAAACGGTGCGGACGTGGTGCGCAGGGCACGCGGTGTCACGGCAGCCTTTGCGATCCCTCATGGCCTTCTTTTTGGTCGGGGTGCGCGCCGGATGTTGATCGCTGCCGTAGGAGCGGCTTCAGCCGCGACGGGCACTCCCGGTAACGCCCGTCGCGGCTAAAGCCGCTCCTACGAGGGCCACGACGTGTTCCTTAGAGAGGCCCTGAAGCCGCTCCTGCGGGATTGGCAGCGCTAGCCGCCGCTGGCGGCGTTGATCCACTGCCGCAACAGCTCGCGATGCGCAGGGGAAATGGTCAGGAAGCGGAAGCCGGCCCAGGCCTGGCCCGGTGCGTGCGAGGGTTCGCTCCACAACAGGTGCGCGCCGATATCGATCTGCACGTCGCGGTCGACGTGCGGCATCGCGAAGCGCAACTGGTACAGCGCGTCCTCGTGCAGCGGTGCCGAGGCGAGCAACAGCATGCCGTGTTCGGAGACGTTGCCGAGGCGGCCGACCACGGCGTCTTCCATCAGGTCCAGCACCGGCACCATGTCCGGAACCTGCAGGCGCGGCGAGCGGCGAGCGTCTGCGCTCATGCGCCCTCCATGGCGTCGTCGGCGGCGGGAACGCCGGCCAGGGTGCGCAGCGCGCGCACCGCGGCCTGCCAGGCGCGGTCGATCAGGCGGGCGCGGTCCTCGCTGACGATGCGCGCCTGTGCCTGCGCCAGCAGCCGCGCCAATCCGTCGAGCGTGTGTTCGGCGGCCTTCTGCCCGCGCTGGTTGACGAACAGCGCGCGCTCGGTGATCGGGCTGTACCAGGACAGGCGTTGCCGCTTCAGGTCGCCTTGCTGGTTGACGACGAATTCGAACCAGGTGCCGAACGGCAGCGTGCGCAGCCGCGCATACGCGGCCTGTTCGGCCTCGTTGCGCGGCGGCAGCGAGGAGCGCTCGCCGTCCTCGCCCTGCTCGCCGAGGCGGGTGCGCGCCTTCAGCCGCACGCTGAGTTCGGTGCGCGAGGTGGTGGCGTCGGTGCCGCCGGGCGTGGACAGGCGGCGGGCGATGGCCTCGGCTTCCTGCTGGTGGTAGCCCACCTGCAGCAGCGCCTGGCCCACGCGCTCGGCCAGGGCGGCATCGGAGGCGCCCTCGCTGCGGCAGGTGACCTCGGCGATGCGCTCGGCCAGGCCGATGCGCTCGCGCCAGGTCTCCGAGTCCTCGCCCTGACGCAGCAGGGTCAGCACCAGCACGTCGGACCAGGCCTGCTGCAGCAGGGTCTGCACGAAATCCGGCGGTTGCCGGGCGCTGCACAGCGCCTCCAGGGTGGCGGTCGCGGTCTGCTTGGCCAGCTCCAGCCGTTCCTTGCCGCGCGCGGCCTCGACGTGCCGGCGCTCGGCGATCTCGGCCTTGTGCGCCAGGCTGCGCTGCTGCGCCTGGATCTCCTGGTGGGCCTGTTCGAAGACGGTCTCGTCGCCTTCGTACTCCTCGATCACGCGGTCCACGGCCTGGTTGAGCTTGAGCAGCAGCGTCGGATCGCTGTCCTCTTCGCCCAGCCAGGTCGCGCCGGATTCGGCGACGGCATTGAGCAGTTCGCGCGCCGGGTGCCGGCTGCGCGCGAAGAACGCTGGATCCTGCAGCGCGGCGCGCACCAGCGGCACCTGCAGGCGTTCCAGCAGTGCCGCGGCCGGCGCGTCCGGGCGTACCTCGCGCTCGATCTCGCCGTACAGCAGGCCAAGCAGGTCGAAGGTGTCGGCCTGCTGCGCTGCCAGGGTCGCCTGCGCGCCGTGGGTGGCGCGCAGCGCCTGCAACAGGGCGGTCTGCACGTCGCGCAGGTGGCGGCGTCCGCGCAGCCCGCCCAGGGTGCTGTGGGCCGGTGGTTGCGCCTGCAATTCGCCCAGGGCTTCCAGCAGGCTGGCGGTCGGGACCGCGGCCGCACCGGCGGCGCTCGCCGGCCGCGCCGGGAGCGCGGCGGCACCGGCGGTCGCAGCCGTGGGCGCCGCTGCGGCGGGCGCGGCCTTGGCGCGCGCCGCGGTCAGCAGCTGGCGCAGGGTGGCCAGGTCCGGGCCGCTGGCGGCCGGTTCCGCGGCGCCGGCCGCCGCGCCCGCTGGCGGCAGCGGTGCCGTCGCGGCAGGCCCCGGCGGCACGCCCATGGCGGGTGCGGCTTGACCAGGAACGCTGGCGTTCCCGCGGGGGGCGCTGCCGGCAGGGGGCGGCGCCGCGGCGCCGGGCATGCGCGCCGCGCGCCGCGCGCTCGGGTCGACATTGGTGCTGCGCGCCACGTAGGGCAGATAGATCAGGCCGGGCAGCACCCCGGCGTGGGTCAGCAGGACATTGGCCCGTTCCACCATCTCGCCGTAGCGCGCCAGCACCTGCCGTTCGAAGGCGCGATACAGCGCCAATTGCGTGTCCAGGCCCAGGGCCAACGCTTCGCCGGCGGTGCGCAGCAGCCGGCACAGCGCGTGCGGTCCCAACGGCAGTTGCTCGATCTCGAAGGCGGGCCGCGCCGCCAGCACGCCGAAGCGCTGGCCGAGCAACTGCAGCGGGATATTGCAGCGGATCGCCTCGCGGCGGGCGATCTCGTGCAGCACGATGTCGCGGTCGATATCCACGTCGGCGACCAGGGTCAGCATCTGCGCGGCACCTGCCTTGGCTGTGCGCGGCGCGGCGGCCGTCGCCAAGGGGCTGCGGATCCCGGCCAGCCCGGCTTCCAGCTGCGCCTGGTAGAACGGCGCCAGGCGCCCGCGCTGCGCGCGCAGGCGTTGCGCCTCCTGGAACAGGTCCTGTTGCACCTGGCCATTGCGGGCGCGCCCGGCCTGTTCGAGCAGGTCCTGCTCCAGCTCGTCCAGGGTCGCCTGCAGTGGCAGCTCCAGGGCCTGCCACAGCAGGCTGTTCAAGGCCTGCAGGATGTCGCGCACGCGCGCCGGCAGGGCGGCGCTGGCAAGCGTCGCTGGCGGGGCCGACATTGTCGCAGACAGGGGCATCCTGTGATCGCCGTTATACTTTTCTGCGCGGTATGTAGCACGATCCGCCGCCGCAACCAAGGCGGGCGGCGTGGCTCAGGGCAGGAACAGGGCGATCACGTCGTTGGTGAACCGCCGTCCCAGCTCGGTCGGGACCGCGTGGCCGGCGCCCACCCGCAGCCAGTCGCGGGCCTGTGCGGTGGCCAGGGCCGGGGCGATTGCCTGCAGCGGCAGGCCGGTGCGCGCGCTGAAGTCGCGCAGCGCGAAGCCGTCGTTGAGGCGCAGTGCGTTGAGCATGTACTCGAACGGGCGCCGCTCCGGCGCGATCCATTCGTCGCCGCCGATCGCCGCCGGCGTCCCCGCCGCGTCGAGGAACGCCTGCGGGTGCTTGTGCTTCCAGCGGCGCAGGATGTTCTGCTCGGCGCCGGAGCTGATCTTGCCGTGGGCGCCGGCACCGATGCCGAGATAGTCGCCGAAGGTCCAGTAGTTGAGGTTGTGCGCGCAGCGGTAGCCGGCGCGCGCATAGGCGCTGACCTCGTACTGCGCGAAGCCGGCCTCGGCCAGCAGCGCCTGGCAGCGCTCCTGCATGTCCCAGGCGTCGTCGTCCTCGGGAATGCCCTGCGGCGGCCGCGCGGCGAACACGGTGTTCGGTTCCAGGGTGAGCTGGTAGTGGCTCATATGGGTCGGCTGCAGCGCCAGCGCCCGCGCGATGTCGCGCTCGGCCTCGGCCAGGGTCTGCTGCGGCAGCGCGTACATCAGGTCCAGGTTGAAATTGGCATAGCCGGCGTCCTGCGCCAGCTTCACCGCACGCTCGGCCTCGGCACCGTCGTGGATGCGGCCCAGCCGCTGCAGCGCCGCGTCGTCGAAGCTCTGGATGCCGAAGCTGAGGCGATTGACCCCGGCCGCCAGGTAGCGATCGAAGCGGCCATGCTCGGCGGTGCCGGGGTTGGTCTCCAGGGTGATCTCCAGGCCCGGCGCGAAGCGCAGCCGGGCGCTGGCCGCCTGCAGGAAGCGGTCGATCGCCTCGGGCGGGAACAGGCTGGGCGTACCGCCGCCGAAGAACACGCTGTTGACCACGCGGCCCCAGACCAGCGGCAGGTCCTGGTCCAGGTCGCGGATCAGCGCATCCACGTACGCGTCGAACGGCAGCGCGCCCTTGGCTGCGTGCGAATTGAAATCGCAGTACGGGCATTTGCGCACGCACCACGGCAGGTGCACGTAGAGCGACAGCGGCGGCGGCACCAGCGCCGGGGTGTCGGCGTGCGCGGACGGGTCCGGGCAGGCGGTGCCGGGCGGATGCTGGCAATGGTCGTGGGCGTGCGGCATGGCGGGCGGAAATCTGGAAACGGAGATGCGGGCAGTGCGGGTGCTGGAGGGTTCAAGGCTTGGCGCAGCGACGCCGGGTAGTCTGCGCGCGCCGCGGTGTCTTGACTGGCCCGGTGCCTGCGCGTGGCGCGGTCACTCGGCGGGATGCGCCGCAAGATGGTCCGCCAGGCGCTGCTTGAGCTGCTGCAGAGCGAGGGCGCGATGGCTGATGCGGTTCTTCAGCGCCAGCGGCATCTCCGCCGCGGTCTGGCCGTGGCCCGGATCCAGGAACACCGGGTCGTAACCATGCCCGCCGGTGCCGGCACGCGCATGCGCGATGCGGCCGCGCCAGCGGCCTTCCACCAGCAGCGGCTGCGGATCCTCGGCATGCCGCAGCAGCACCAGCACGCAGTAGAAATGCGCGCCGCGCTGCGCATCGGGGACATCGCGCAGCGCGTCCAGCAGCTTGTCGATGTTGGCCTGCGCATTGCCGTGTTCGCCGGCGTAACGCGCCGAGTACAGCCCGGGTGCGCCATGCAGCGCGTCCACGCAGATGCCGGAGTCGTCGGCCAGCGCCGGCAGGCCGGTGACGCGGGCGGCGTGGCGCGCCTTGAGCAGCGCGTTCTCGACGAAGGTCAGACCGGTCTCGTCGGCATCGCTGACGCCGAGCGTCGATTGCGCGATCAACTCGACCCCGACGTCGTCGAGCAAGGCGTGCAGTTCTTCGAGCTTGCCGGCGTTGCTGCTGGCCAGGACCAGTTTCATGCGATGGGCTCCAGCAGATCCCAGGTGTTGCCGTACAGATCGCGGAACACCGCGACCGTGGCATAGGGTTCGTGGCGAGGGGCTTCCAGGAATTCCACACCGGCGGCCAGCATCGCCGCATGGTCGCGCTGGAAGTCGTCGGTGTGCAGGAAGAAGTCGACGCGGCCGCCGGTCTGGTTGCCGATGCGGCTGCGCTGCGCGTCGTCGCTGGCGCGCGCCAGCAGCAGCGCCGCGCCGCGCGCATCGCCGGGGCCGACCACGACCCAGCGCTTGTGGCCCTGGTCCACGTCCTCCAGCAATTGGAAGCCCAGCTTGCCGGTGTACCAGGCGATGGCCTCGTCGTAGTCGGCCACCACCAGGGTGACCAGGGCCAGGCGCCGGTTCATTGCGCCAGGGCGGCGCGCTGTGCCGCCAGCAGCTCGCCGATGCCGCGCTCGGCCAGGCCGAGCAGCGCGTCCAGTTCGTCGCGGCGGAAGGCGTGGCCCTCGGCGGTGCCCTGCAGCTCGATGAAGCCGCCGCCATCGTTCATCACCACGTTCATGTCGGTATCGCAGTCGCTGTCCTCGGCGTAGTCCAGGTCCAGCACCGGCACGCCGCGGTAGACGCCGACCGAGACCGCGGCGACCGCGCCCAGCACCACCGGCTTCTTCAGGTCGCCGCGCTTCTGCAGCCAGTTCACCGCATCCACCAGGGCCACGTAGGCGCCGGTGATGGCGGCGGTGCGGGTGCCGCCGTCGGCCTGCAGCACGTCGCAGTCCAGGGTGATGGTGCGCTCGCCCAGCGCGGTGCGGTCGACGCAGGCGCGCAGCGCGCGGCCGATCAGGCGCTGGATCTCCAGCGTGCGTCCGCCCTGCTTGCCGCGTGCGGCTTCGCGATCGGAGCGCGAATGGGTGGCGCGCGGCAGCATGCCGTATTCGGCGGTCACCCAGCCTTCGCCCTTGCCGCGCAAAAAGCCCGGCACGCGGTTCTCGACGCTGGCGTTGCACAGCACGCGGGTGTCGCCGAAGCTGACCAGGACCGAACCTTCGGCATGGCGGGTGAAGGCGCGTTCGATGCGGACCGGGCGCAACTGATCGGCCGTGCGGCCGCTGGGACGGGAGAAGGACATGCAGGGGTTCCGGGAAGGGCGGGGCCGTGCGCGGCCTGTGACCGCGTCGGTGAGGCAGGAAAGGGCGCTAGGTTAACATTCGCCCCCTGTCCGCACCGGAACACCGCATGATCCGCAGCATGACCGCCTACGCCGGCGCCGAGCGCATCACTCCCTGGGGCACGCTGGGATGCGAGCTGCGCTCGGTCAACCACCGTTTCCTGGAAGTCGGTGTGCGCCTGCCGGAAGAACTGCGCGCGCTGGAGCCGCAACTGCGCGAACGCGTGGCCGCGCGCATCAGCCGCGGCAAGCTCGACCTGATGCTGCGCCTGCGCGCGCCGGAGGCGGCGCAGACCCTGGCGGTGAACGAGGCCCTGGTCGAGCAACTGGGTGTGCTTGCGCAACGGCTGGGAGTGCGTTTCCCGCAGATGCAGGTGCAGTTCGTCGACCTGCTGCAGCTGCCCGGCGTGCTGCAGGGGCAAACGGCCGATCCGGCGGCGCTGCAGGCGCAGGCGCTGGAACTGCTGGACGAGGTGCTGGCCGAGTTCGTCGCCGCGCGCGAACGCGAGGGCGGCAAGCTGGCCGCGGCCATCGTCGAGCGGGTGGATGCGGTGGAGCGCATCGCCGGCGAAGTGCGCACGCTGATCCCGGCCATCCGCGACGGCCAGCGCGCCAAGCTGGCCGCGCGCCTGGCCGATCTGCCGCATCCGGTCGATCCCGGCCGCGCCGAGCAGGAACTGGTGCTGTGGCTGCAGAAGCTCGATGTGGACGAGGAGCTGGACCGGCTCGGCAGCCACATCAAGGAACTGCGCCGCGTCCTGCGCCAGCCGGAACCGGCCGGCCGGCGCCTGGACTTCCTGCTGCAGGAGTTCAACCGCGAGGCCAATACCCTGGGCTCGAAGTCGGTGGACAGCCGTACTTCCAACGCCGCGGTGGAACTGAAGGTGCTGATCGACCAGATCCGCGAGCAGGTGCAGAACCTCGAGTAGCCGGGATGGCGGGATTCGAGATTAGGGATTGGTACGGCGGATCCCGGCGTTGGCCGGGTCGGGCCCAATACCGGGTAGCATATCGACCCCGTGGGTGTTGGCCCGCGGCTTCGTTCGCGAATCCCGACTCCTCACTCCCGAATCCCTGATCCTATGCGCGGCACTCTCTACATCGTGGCGGCCCCGTCCGGCGCCGGCAAGAGCAGCATCGTCAACGCCACCCTGGCGCGCGACCCGCAGATCGCGCTGTCGATCTCGTTCACCTCGCGCGCGCCGCGCCCGGGCGAACGCCATGCCGAGCACTACCATTTCGTCTCCGCCGACGCGTTCCAGGAGATGATCGATGCCGGCGACTTCTTCGAGTACGCCCGCGTGCACGGCGACTGGAAGGGCACCGCGCGGCAGTCGGTGGAGCCGCAGCTAGCCGCCGGCCACGACGTGCTGCTGGAGATCGACTGGCAGGGCGCCCGCCAGGTGCGGGCCAAGGTGCCGGACGCGGTCAGCGTGTTCATCCTGCCGCCGTCGCGCGAGGCCCTGGAGCAGCGCATGCGCAAGCGCGGCCAGGACAGCGAGGCGGTGATCGCGCAGCGGCTGGCCGCCGCGCGCGAGGAGATGTCGCACTACGCCGACTTCGACTACGTGATCGTCAACGAGCATTTCGACACCGCAGTGGACGAGATGTGCGCGATCTTCGTCGCCAGCCGCCTGCGCCGGCCGCAGCAGCAGCAGCGCCATGCCGCGCTGATCGACACCCTCCTGCAGGAACAGCCAACTGGCTGATTCCAAAGGGAACTGAATGGGGTGGGGTTGATCTCGGGCGGTTGCCGCCCTACAATCCCCGCCCTTTCCCTCATTCGAACGCGTGGCCGCCGCCGGCCCGCCGGGAGCCCGCATGGCCCGCATCACCGTAGAAGATTGCCTGGAAGTCGTTAACAACCGTTTCGAACTGGTCATGATGGCGTCCAAGCGCGCCCGCCAGCTCGCCAACGGCGTGCAGGCCACCCTCGACAACACCGAGTCGGCCGACAAGCCGACCGTGCTGGCGCTGCGCGAGATCGCCGCGCGCAAGATCGACAACGCGCTGATCGACGAGGTCGAGAAGGCCGAACGCGAGCGCGCCGAGCGCGAAGCCCTGGAATGGGCCGCGGCCGAGGTCGTCGCCGACGAGGACATGTCCAAGAACGACGACTGATCGCGTCCCCGCGTCGCGATCGTCCTGCGAACAGCCCGCATCCGCGGGCTGTTTCGTTTTGCGGGTTTGCCGTCCACGCGCCGCTGGCATAGTCTTTCCGCATGAACCCAGGCCCTTCTGCCCAGGTCGCCCACGCCGCGCCATCGTCGGCCGACGAGGCGGTCCCCGACTACGTCCTGCAGCTCGAACGCAGCGCCAGCTATCTGCCCGCCGAGCAGATCCCGCTGCTGCGCCGCGCCTGGGAGGTCGGTGCGGCCGCGCATGCGGGGCAGACCCGCAAGTCCGGCGAGCCCTACATCACCCATCCGGTGGCCGTAGCCGGCGTACTGGCCGAGCTCGGCCTTGACGTGGAAGCGCTGATCGCGGCGATCCTGCACGACACCATCGAAGACACCCCGCTGACCCGCGCCGAACTGGCCGCCGAGTTCGGCGAGGCGGTGGCGGAGCTGGTCGACGGCGTCACCAAGCTGGACAAGCTCAAGTTCCGCGACCGCCAGGAAGCGGCCGCCGAGAGCTTCCGCAAGATGCTGCTGGCGATGTCGCGCGACCTGCGCGTGATCATGATCAAGCTCGCCGACCGCCTGCACAACATGCGCACGCTGGGCGCGCAGAGCGCCGAGGCGCGCAGCCGCATCGCCCGCGAGACCCTGGAGATCTACGCGCCGATCGCCCAGCGCCTGGGCATGAGCCTGATGAAGTCCGAGCTGCAGAACCTCGGCTTCCGCGCGCTGCATCCGTGGCGCCACGCGATCATCGAAAAACACATTCGCAGCCAGCCGGTGGTGCGCCGCGAGTCGATGGCGCAGGTGGAGGTGCAGTTGTCGCAGCGTCTGGCCAAGGAAGGGCTGGAGCACCGGCTGGTGAGCCGGATCAAGACCCCGTGGAGCATCTACAACAAGATGCGCGACGAGAACAAATCCTTCGACCAGGTGATGGACGTGTTCGGCTTCCGCCTGGTGGTGCGCGGCGTGCCCGACTGCTACCACGCGCTGGGCGCGGTGCACGCCACCTTCAAGCCGCTGGACGCGCGCTTCCGCGACTTCATCGCCATTCCCAAGGCCAACGGCTACCAGTCGCTGCACACGGTGCTGTTCGGGCCCTACGGCTCGCCGATCGAGGTGCAGATCCGCACCGAGGAAATGGACCTGATCGCCGAGCGCGGCGTCGCCGCGCACTGGACCTACAAGTTCGGCGGCGACTCGCCCAACAGCGCGCAGAGCCGCGCGCATGCGTGGATCGTCGAGCTGATCGAATCGCAGCGCGCCGCCGGCTCCTCGCTGGAGTTCCTGGACAACGTCAAGGTCGACCTGTTCCCGGACGAGGTCTACCTGTTCACCCCCAAGGGCAAGATCCTGGCGCTGCCGCGCAACTCCACCGCGCTGGACTTCGCCTATGCGGTGCACACCGACGTCGGCAACCGCGCGGTGGCCTCGCGCGTGGACAAGAAGCTGGTGCCGTTGCGCACCAAGCTGGTCAGCGGACAGACGGTGGAAGTGATCACCGCGCGCTCGGCCACGCCCAAGCCGCAGTGGCTGGAGTTCGTGGTCAGCAGCAAGGCGCGCACCGCGATCCGCCATCAGCTCAAGCAGCTCGAACACGAGGACGCGGTGCAGCTCGGCCATCGCATGCTCGATCGCGCGCTGGAGGCGATGGACAGTTCGCTGGAGCGGCTGCCCAAGGGGCGCCTGGACTCGTTCCTCAGCGAGCACCGCTATCCGCGCCTGGAAGCGTTGCTGGCCGACGTGGCGCTGGGCAACTGGATGCCCAACCAGGCCGCGCAGGCGCTGATGGCGTATGCCGAACTGCGCGGCGGCGGCCATTCCAAGCACTCGCAGGAAAAGATCCTGATCAACGGCACCGAGCGCGGCGTGGTCAGCTTCGCCAACTGCTGCCAGCCGATTCCCGGCGACGAGATCATGGGCTACCACACCGCCGGCAAGGGCATCGTGGTGCATCGGCTGGACTGCCCGAACCTGGCCGAACTGCGCAAGTCGCCGGAGCGCTGGGTGCCGATCGGCTGGGACAGCAGCGTCATCGGCGACTACGACACCGCGCTGGTGGTGGACGTGGAGAACCGCACCGGCGTGCTGGCGCAGCTGGCTGCGGCGATCGCGCAGAGCCAGTCCAACATCGAACGCGTCGACTACCTGGACCGCGACTTCAACGCCGCGGTGCTGCGTTTCAACATCCAGGTGCGTGACCGCAACCACCTGGCCGAGGTGATGCGCCGGCTGCGGCGCCTGCATGCGGTGCAGAGCGTGCGCCGCCAGTAGGTGGTGCTGGGATTGGGGAGTCGGGATTGGGGATTCGGAGCGGGTCTGGTCCTGACGTCGTAGGAGCGGCTTTAGCCGCGACGCCTTACCGATAAAGCATCGCGGCTAAAGCCGCTCCTACGAAATGCAGGCGAAGCGGATGGCCGCGGCATGCTTGGCGGCACGCTATTCCCGATTCCCGATTCCCGATTCCCGATTCCCGATTCCCGATTCCCGATTCCCAATCCCCAATCCCCAATCCCCAATCCCCAATCCCCAATCCCCAATCCCCAGCGCGCACGCCAGCTAAACTAGGCGGACATTCTTCCAACGGAGTCGCCATGTCCCGCCAGATCATCCATACCGACCGTGCCCCGGCCGCGATCGGTCCGTATTCGCAGGCCGTGCGCGCCGGCAACACCGTGTACTTCTCCGGGCAGATCCCGCTGGATCCGGCCACCGGCGAGATCGTCGCCGGCGACATCGCCGCGCAGGCGCGCCGCGCCTTCGACAACCTGCAGGCGGTGGCCGAGGCGGCCGGCGGTTCGCTGGACCGCATCGTGCGCCTGGGGCTGTACCTCACCGATCTGGCGCAGTTCGCGCAGGTCAATGCGGTGATGCAGGACTACTTCCAGGCCCCGTTCCCCGCGCGTTCCACCATCGAAGTCTCGGCGCTGCCCAAGGGCGCGGGCTTCGAAGTGGACGCGGTGATGGTGCTGGACTGATTCCCCGCCGTGCCGCGCGTGCAGGTTCCGGCGCCGGCGCTGTCGGCGGCAGGCGAGGTGCCGCTGACCACGCTGCCCGGCGTCGGTCCCAAGCTGGCGGAGAAATTCGCCGCGCGCGGCCTGTACACCCTGCAGGACCTGTGGCTGCACCTGCCGCTGCGCTATGAGGACCGCACCCGCCTGACCACGGTGGCGGCGCTGCAGCCGGGCGTGCCGGCGCAGGTCGAGGGGCGGGTGCAGGCGGTGGATCGCGGCTTCCGCTACCGGCCGATGCTGCGCGTGGCGGTGGCCGACGACTCGCGCGGCACCCTGGTGCTGCGCTTCTTCCAGTTCCGTGCCGCACAGGCAGCGCAGTTCGCGGTCGGCGCGCGCTTGCGCGCCTTCGGCACGCCCAAGCCGGGCCAGCACGGGCTGGAGTTCGTGCACCCCAGCTACCAGATCCTCGGCGAGGGCGACGACGCGGCGTTGGGCGATCGCCTGGATCCGGTGTACCCGGCGGTGGAGGGCGTCGGCCCGGCGACCGTGCGCCGGCTGATCGGCCAGGCGCTGGACCGGCTGCCGGAGGAGGCGGCGCTGGAACTGCTGCCGGCGTCGCTGCTGAGCGAGCTCGGCCTGCCGTCGCTGCGCAGCGCGCTGCTGGTCGCGCACCGGCCGCCGCCGCAGGCCGACCTGGCCGCGCTCGCCGCCGGCCTGCATCCGGCGCAGCAGCGCCTGGCGCTGGAGGAACTGCTCGCGCATCACCTGAGCCTGCGGCGCCAGCGCATCGCCATGCAGTCCCAGCCGGCGCCATCGCTGCGCGGCCGCGGGCTGCTGGCCAAGCGCCTGCAGCAGTCGCTGCCGTTCAAACTCACCGGTGCACAGCAACGCGTGTTCGCGCAGATCCGCGCCGACCTGGAGCGGCCAGCGCCGATGTTGCGGCTGGTGCAGGGCGACGTCGGCAGCGGCAAGACCGTGGTCGCCGCGCTGGCGGCGATGCTGGCGGTGGACAAGCGCAAGCAGGCGGCGCTGGCGGCGCCCACCGAACTGCTTGCCGAACAGCATCTGGCCAACCTGCGTGGTTGGCTCGAGCCGCTGGGCGTACGCGTGGCCTGGCTGGCCGGCAAGGTCACCGGCAAGGCGCGCAGCGCGACCCTGGCGCAGATCGCCTCGGGCGAGGCGCAGGTGGTGGTCGGCACGCATGCGCTGATGCAGGAGGCGGTGCGCTTCCACGACCTGGCCCTGGCCATCGTCGACGAGCAGCACCGCTTCGGCGTGCACCAGCGCCTGGCATTGCGCGACAAGGGCGCTTCCGGCGCGGGCGTGCCGCACCAACTGGTGATGACCGCCACGCCGATCCCGCGCACCCTGGCGATGGCGGCGTATGCCGACCTGGACGTCTCCTCGATCGACGAACTGCCGCCGGGGCGCACGCCGGTGCAGACCATCGTGCTCAATGCCGAGCGCCGTCCCGAGCTGGTGCAGCGCATCCGCGTGGCCTGCGCCGAAGGCCGCCAGGCCTACTGGGTCTGCACCCTGATCGAAGAGGCCGAGGACACCGAAAAATCCGCGCAGGGCGGTGCCGGCAACCGGCTCGAGGCCAGCGCCGCGCAGGCCACCTTCGAAGCGTTGTCGGCGCAGTTGCCGGAACTGCGTGTGGGCCTGGTCCACGGACGCATGAAGCCGGCGGAGAAGCAGGCGGCGATGCGCGCGTTCAAGCAGGGCGAAATCGACCTGCTGGTCGCCACCACCGTCATCGAGGTCGGCGTGGACGTGCCCAACGCCTCGCTGATGATCATCGAGAACGCCGAACGCCTGGGGCTGGCGCAGCTGCACCAGCTACGCGGGCGGGTCGGGCGCGGCGCGGCGGCGTCGAGCTGCGTGCTGATGTACCAGGCGCCGCTGTCGGCGATGGCACGGCAGCGCCTGGAAACCATGCGCCAGACCAACGACGGCTTCGTCATCGCCGAGAAGGACCTGGAACTGCGCGGCCCCGGCGAACTGCTCGGCACCCGCCAGACCGGCCTGGCCGCGTTCCGCGTGGCCGACCTGGCCCGCGACGCCGGCCTGCTGCCGCGCGTGCACGCCCTGGCCGACCGGCTGCTGGAGGAGGCGCCGGTCCTGGCCGATCGCATCGTCGCGCGCTGGGTCGGTGGGGCGGTGCGGTTCGCCGGGGCGTGATGGGGCGGGGATTCGGCATTTGGGATTGGGGATTCGCAAAAGCGGCATTGCCACGTCTTTGTTCGTAGGGCCGGCTTTGACCGCGATGAGGCTGTCCCGGTAATGCCCGGTCGCGGCTAAAGCCGCTCCTACAACGGAGAGAGCGGTGATGCTGCTTCTAACGAATCCCCAATCCCCGCGCCTTCCCATGCCTGCCCGGCAGTGCCAGACTCGGCGGCCGAATGGACGAGCGAAGCGACGCATGAGCGACAAGATTCCCCTGTTGATCGATACCGACCCCGGCGTGGACGATGCGCTGGCGCTGCTGATGGCGTTCGCCGATCCGCGCCACCAGGTGGTCGGGCTGACCATCGCCGCCGGCAACGTCGGCCTGCGCCACACCGTGCGCAATGCGCTGAAGCTGTGCGAAGTGGCCGGGCGCGAGGACGTGCCGGTATTCGCCGGCTGCGCCGATCCGCTGCTGCACCCGTCGGTGGACGCCGGGCACGTGCACGGCCAGGACGGTTTCGGCGACGTCGACCTGCCGCCGGCTGCGCGCGGCGCCGAGGCCGAGCATGCCGCGCTGGCGATCCTGCGCCTGTCGCACCAGTATGCCGGGCGCCTGCTGCTGGTCGCGCTGGGGCCGCTGACCAATATCGCGCTGGCGCTGAAGCTGGATCCGACCCTGCCGCAGCGCGTCGGCCGCTTCCTGGTGATGGGCGGGGCGATCACCTGCCACGGCAACATCACCCCGGCCGCCGAATTCAATATCGCCTTCGACCCGGAAGCCGCGCACATCGTGTTCAAGGCGTTCCCGCACATCGAAGTGGCGGATTGGGAGGCGACCGTGGCGCACGGCCTGCCGCACCGCGAGGTCGAGCAGTGGCTGGCGGTGGATGCACCCAAGGCGCGCTTCTACGAGCTGATCTCGCGCAAGACCCGGCTGTGGTCGGAGGACGCGCGCGGCGAGCACTGGTATGCCGCCGACGCGCTGGCGATGGCCTGGGCGCTGCAGCCCGACGGCGCCGAGGAGGTGCAGTCGCGCCCGATGCAGATCGAGCTGTCCGGGGTGCATACCCGCGGCGCCACCCTGGTCGACTGGAACCGCCAGCTGGGCCTGGCGGACAACGCGACCATGCTCATCCGCTACGACCACGCGCGGTTCCTGGGCCTGGCCCGCACGGCGGTCGGCGCCGGCTGAGCCTGGCGGTCCCGCCCGATTCCAGGCGGGACCGCAGTAGTAGGGCAGCCTGTGAGCCGTCACCTCACTTGCCGTCACGTAAACGTTGCGTGCAGGGCAGGAGGGCTGTTATAGTTTCCCTCTTGTCCAGCAGCCACCTACGGTGCGAGCCCATGAAGGCCGACATCCATCCCCAGTACCGCGACGTCGTGTTCCACGATGTCACCTCCGATTTCAAGATCCTGACCCGTTCGACCATGTCCTCGAAAGAGACGGTCAAGTGGGAGGACGGCGAAGAGTATCCGCTGATCAAGGTCGAAATCTCCTCGGCTTCGCACCCGTTCTACACGGGCAAGCACAAGGTCATCGACACCAGCGGCCGCATCGACAAGTTCCAGAAGCGCTACGCGCGCTGATCGGAACCGTCGAACGGATGTAAAGCGACGGCCGCTTGCGCGGCCGTTCTGCTATCTGCTCCCCCCTCCCGGCGTTGACGCGCCGGTGTCATCCTTCCGTGAAAGTGCGGCGAGGATGCAACGCTGTGTCGCTTTCCTGCTGCCATCGTGCAACGTGGGTGGTGAGCGACGACGCAAATGCTGCTGTGCGATAATGGCGCGATCCGTGGCGATTGCCGTGGACTTCCTTCACGCGTCTGTTCGCAACGTAATCGGACAGGCGCCTTCCATCGAGGAGCGCACACTGTGTCCGATCTTGATCAGGTCACGTTGAACGCCGGCGACAAGTCGGTCGTTCTTCCGGTACTCAAGCCCACCCTGGGCAACGATTGCGTCGACATTTCCAAGTTGACCAAGGAGACCGGTCTCTTCACCTACGACTCGGGCTTCACCGCGACCGCCAGCTGCAAGTCGGCGATCACCTACATCGACGGCGACAACGGCGTGCTGCTGTACCGCGGCTACCCGATCGAGCAACTGGCCGAGAAGTCCAACTTCCTCGAAGTGGCCTACCTGCTGATGAACGGCGAGCTGCCCACCGCCGACGAATTCAAGAAGTTCGACCACGAAGTGACGCATCACACGATGATGCACGAGTCGCTGAAGAACTTCCTCGGCGGCTTCCGCCACGACGCGCACCCGATGGCGATGATGGCCGGTACCGTGGCCTCGCTGTCGGCGTTCTACCACGACACCCTCGACCTCAACGATCCGGAGCAGCGCCGCCTGGCCGCGATCCGCCTGATCGCCAAGGTGCCGACGATCGCCGCCGCCGCCTACCGCTACTCGATCGGCTGGCCGATCCGCTATCCGCGCAACAACCTCGGCTACGTCGAGCGCTTCCTGCACATGATGTTCGAGGTGCCGAGCGAGCAGCTGCAGATGAACCCGGTCGTGGCCAAGGCCCTGGACCTGCTGTTCATCCTGCACGCCGACCACGAGCAGAACGCCTCGACCTCGACCGTGCGTCTGGTCGGTTCCACCGGCGCCAACCCGTACGCCTCGGTCGCCGCGGGCATCACCGCGCTGTGGGGCCCGGCGCACGGCGGCGCCAACGAAGCCGTGCTGAAGATGCTGGAAGAGATCGGCACCGCCGACAACGTCGAGAGCGCCGTGGCCAAGGCCAAGGACAAGAACTCGAGCTTCCGCCTGATGGGCTTCGGCCACCGCGTGTACAAGAACTTCGACCCGCGAGCGAAGATCATCCGCGAGATGACCCACAAGGTGCTGGGCGAGCTGGGCGTCAACGACCCGCTGCTGGAAGTGGCGCTGAAGCTGGAAGAGGCGGCGCTGAAGGACGACTATTTCGTGCAGCGCAAGCTGTACCCGAACGTCGACTTCTACTCGGGCATCATCTACAAGGCGCTGAATATCCCGGTGGAGATGTTCACCGTGATGTTCGCCATTGCCCGTACCGCCGGCTGGGTCTCGCATTGGCTGGAGCAGCAGGTCGACCCGGAAATGAAGATCGGCCGTCCGCGCCAGATCTACACCGGCTACGACAAGCGCGACTACACCAGCGCCGACAAGCGCTGATCGACCGCCTCACGGCTGTCCGGAACGCCCCGCCTCGCGGGGCGTTTTTCGTTTGTGGCGGGGCCGAAGCAGGGAGGGAGATTGCAGCAGCCTGTCGCGCCGACTGCAGGCCGCGGCACGGGCGCCAGCCAGCGGCGCGGCGCCCACGACATGCTGACGCGGCGGTCCGCTCAGCCGGACTGGTAGTCGGCGATGTCCTGCTCGGTCAGCAGTTGCCGCAGTTGCGGCATCGAGGCGCGCCGCATCGGCTTCTCGTCCACCTGCGACAGCGGCGCCTGGCGCAGCGCGTCGTAGGGCAGCACGGTCAGGTCGAAGGTCAGCTCCTCGGCGGTGAACAGCCACACCGGGAAGTCCTCGCTACGCTCGCGGTCCAGGCGCAGGCGGCGGCTGCGCAGCTCGGCCGGGATCCGGTGTTCTTCGAGAAAACGTGCCACCGCCTCGGCATCGTCGCTGTGCAGGTGCAGTTGCACCGGGCTGTTGGCGTCGGCGGTGCCGTCGTGCACCGGTCCGGCCAGGCGTGGCGCGAAGGCGTGCAGGAAGTCCATCGCGCGCAGCGCCGCCTCGCGGCGCCGGCGCAGTTCGCCGGCATGGTCGGGGCCGGCGAACAGTCGCTGGTACTCGCGCAGCGCGTCCTCGATCTCGCTGTTGCGCGGCAGCGAGGCGTCGTCGTGGATGCCGAGCCGGTCGGCGGCCTTGAGCTTGGCCTGGTGGAAATCGCGGATGCCGCCTTCGGCCATCAGCCGGGCGGCTTCATGCGCCAGCCGGCGGCGGCGTTCGTGCGTGCGGGTCCGGGCGTGTTGCCGAGCGTGGTGCATGGTGCGCCTCCCCTCAAAGCCTGCCCCGACTGTACCGCAGCATTGCGAAATTCAGGTGTAGCAGGCGCCGCCGCCTGAGGCGGCGTCCGCCGGGGCGGGGGAACGCGACGCGATCAGAAGATGTCGAATGCCGCGTCGTCGGTCTTCTGGTCCTGCAGGCTTTCGTCGAACTGCTGGATGCGGTCCATGTCCTCGGTCTTGACCCATTCCGTGGCGCCGTTGAGGCTGACCTGGACCATGCCGCCCGGCGGGTCGTTGCGGGCGATCGGCTGGTCCTTCAGCGCGACCCGCATGTAGTCGATCCAGATCGGCAGCGCTGCCTTGCCGCCGTACTCGCGATAGCCGAGCGAGCGGTAGTCGTCGCGACCGACCCAGACGGTGGTCACGTACGGGCCGCCGAAGCCGGAGAACCAGGCGTCGCGATGGTCGTTGGTGGAGCCGGTCTTGCCGCCCACGTCCTCGCGGCCGAGCACCTTGGCCGCGGTGCCGGTGCCGCGCTGGACCACGTCGCGCATCATCGACACCAATTGATAGGCGGTGCGCTCGTCGATCGCGCGCGGCGCCACCTTGGCCTCGGGGTCGGCGGGCTTCTCGGCTGCAGCCGCCGTAGCCGCGGGCTCTGCCGGCTTGGCCGCCGGCGGCGGCGTGGCCGCGCCGAAGTTGAAGCCGTCCACCACCTGGCTGACCGGTGCGGCGTTGCCGCCGACGCTGCCGCAGCTGCGGCAGGCGGTCAGCGGATGCTCCTGGAACAGGACATTGCCGTCGCGGTCGGTGACCTTGTCGATGATCCAGGTGTTGACCAGCGAGCCGCCGTTGGCGAACACGGTGTATCCGCGCGCCACCGACAGCGGGGTCAGCGAGGCGGTGCCCAGCGACATCGACAGGTTCGGCGGCAGTTCGGCTTCCTGGAAGCCGAACTGGCTGATGTACTTGCGCGCGAAGTCCACGCCGATGGCGTCCAGCAGGCGCACCGAGACCAGGTTGCGCGACTGCACCAGCGCTTCGCGCAGGCGCATCGGGCCGCGGAAGCCGCCGCCGTCGTTCTGCGGCGACCAGGTCTTGCCGCGGCGGTCGCGGAACACCACCGGCGCGTCGAGCACGATCGAGGCCGGGTTGAAGCCCTTCTCGAACGAGGCCGCGTACAGGAACGGCTTGAAGCTGGAGCCTGGCTGGCGGCGCGCCTGGGTGGCGCGGTTGAACTTGTTGCCGGCGTAGCTGAAGCCGCCGACCATGGCGCGCAGCGCGCCGTTGTTGGCGTCCAGCGACACCAGCGCGGCCTGGCCGCGCGGGATCTGGGTGATCTCCCATTCGCCTGGCTTGTCGCCTTCCTGGATGCGCACCAGGTCGCCGCGCTTGAGCAGGGTGGCCGGGCTGCGCCCGGTCCAGCGGCTGGCGGCCACCGGCAGCACCAGCTCGGTCTTGTTGGCGAGCACCACGGTGGCGCTGCCGTCGCTGCCGGTGCCGGCGACGATGCTGGGCAGCATCCCGCCCTGCGCGTAGACGCCGCTCAGGTGGCTGGCCAGGGCCGCCGCATCGGCAGTGGCCGGGACGTCGAAATGCTTTTCCACCCCATGCCAGCCGTGGCGGCGATCGTAGACGACCAGGCCCTGGCGCACGGCATGGTTGGCGGCGGCCTGCAGGGTCGCATCGATGCTGGTGTAGACGTGGTAGCCCTTGTCCAGCACGTCGCCGCCGAAGCGCGCGATCATCTCCTGGCGCACCAGCTCGGCCACGTACGGAGCCTCGACCTCGACCGGGCGCTCGTGCGGCGCGGCGTGCATCGGCACCGCCTTGGCCGCCTCGGCCTCGGCCGGGGTGATGAAGCCCAGTGCGGCCATGCGGCTGAGCACGTAGTTGTCGCGGCGCTGCTTGGCGCGCTCGGGGTTGCTGATCGGGTTGCCGCTGGAGGGGAACTTGGGGATGCCGGCCAGCGAGGCCATCTCGTCCAGGCTCAGCTCGTTGAGCTTCTTGCCGTAGTAGTACTCGGCGGCGGCGGCGACGCCGTAGGCGCGGTTGCCGAAGAAGCTCTTGTTGAGATACAGCTCGAAGATCTCGTCCTTGGTCAGCTCGGCCTCGATCTTGCGCGCCAGCAGGATCTCCGCCAGCTTGCGGGTGTAGCTGTATTCCGAGCTCAGGAAGAACTGGCGCGCCACCTGCTGGGTGATGGTGGAGCCGCCCGGTACGCGCTTGTCGTTGGTGGTGGCCAGCAGCCACACCGCGCGGGCGATGCCCTTGTAGTCGACCCCGCCGTGCTCGTAGAACCGGGCATCCTCGGTGGCCAGGAAGGCCTGCTTCAGCCGCTCCGGCACGTCCTTCATGGTGATGGGGTAGCGCCGGGTCTCGCCGAACAGCGCCATCAGCTTGCCGTCGCTGGAGTAGACGTACATCGGCTCCTGCAGTTCGACCTTGCGCAGGGTCTGCACGTCCGGGAGCTTGGAGGAGACGACGTAGTACAGCCCGCCTGCCACGGCGGCGCCGACCAGGCCAAGGAGGACGAACAAGACCAGCGCCCAGCGCAGCCAACGACGAAAACGGGGCATCGCGAGAGATTCCGATTGCAGATTTCTTGGGCGCAGAGTATAGAGTACGCCGGGGAACGGCTGGGGCCGGTTCCGGGGATGCGACGGGTTTGCTGCCGCAGGTCATGCCGTGACACGGATCGCGACATGCAACCGGGCGGTTGCCAATTGCAAAAAATTTGTTATTAATGCGCTGGCGCAACATTGGCGTCCAAGTGCCCGCCGGCAGGGGAAAATCCGTGGGGCTTATCCCAAAGAGTCAGCAACCGCTGATCGGCATCGACATCAGCTCGACCGCGGTCAAGCTGCTGCAGCTTTCGCGTAACGGCAACCGGTTCCGGGTCGAGCATTACGCCGTCGAACCCTTGCCGCCCAATGCCGTGGTCGAAAAGAACATCGTCGAGGTCGAGGCGGTGGGCGAGGCGATCCGCCGCGCCGTGACCCGTTCCGGCACCCGCGCCAAGCATGCCGCGGCCGCCGTGGCAGGTTCGGCGGTGATCACCAAGGTGATCCCGATGCCGGCCGAGCTGGACGAGAGCGAGCTGGAAGCCCAGGTCGAGCTGGAGGCGGTGAACTACATTCCGTACCCGATCGACGAAGTGAACCTGGATTTCGAGGTGCTGGGCGTCATCCCCAACAACCCCGAGATGGTGCAGGTGCTGCTGGCCGCCTCGCGCTCGGAGAACGTGGAACTGCGCCAGTCGGCCCTGGAGCTGGGTGGGCTGGTGGCCAAGGTGATGGACGTGGAGGCCTTCGCGGTCGAGAACGCCTTCGCGCTGGTGGCCAGCGAGCTGCCAGTGGCCGCCGACGGCATCGTCGCCCTGGTCGACATCGGCGCCACCATGACCACCCTCAATGTCCTGCGTGGCGGGCGCAGCCTGTACAGCCGCGAGCAGGTGTTCGGTGGCAAGCAGCTGACCGACGAAGTGATGCGCCGCTACGGCCTGACCTACGAAGAAGCCGGCATGGCCAAGCGCCAGGGCGGGCTGCCGGAAAGCTACGAGGTCGAGGTGCTGGAGCCGTTCAAGGAAGCCACGGTGCAGCAGATCAGCCGCCTGCTGCAGTTCTTCTATGCCGGCAGCGAATTCAACCGGGTCGACCACATCGTCCTGGCCGGCGGTTGCGCCGCCCTGGCCGGGTTGCCGGAAATGGTGGAGGAGCAACTGGGCGTGGCCACCGTGGTCGCCAACCCGTTGGCGCAGATGACCCTGGGCCCGAAGGTCCAGGCGCATGCGCTGGCCCAGGACGCGCCGGCGCTGATGATCGCCACCGGCCTGGCGCTGAGGAGCTTCGACTGATGGCGAAGATCAATCTGCTGCCCTGGCGGGCGGAACGGCGCAAGCAGCGCGAACGCGAGTTCTATTCGATGCTTGGCCTGGCCGCGTTCGCCGGGGTGCTGCTGGCGGGACTGATCTGGTTCTACTACGACCTGCAGATCAGCGGCCAGAACGAGCGCAACGCGTATCTGCAGGCCGAGATCGAGAAGGTCCAGGCGCAGAACAAGGAAATCGACACCCTCGACGAGAAGAAGCGCCGCCTGCTGGCGCGCAAGCAGGTCATCGAGGAGCTGCAGGCCAAGCGCTCGCAGATGGTGCACCTGTTCGACTCGCTGGTGCGGACCATCCCCGACGGCGTGGTGCTGACCTCGGTGAAGCAGGAAGGCGACATGCTGACCCTGGAGGGCCGCTCGCAGTCCAACGCCCGGGTCAGTACCTACATGCGCAACCTCGAGGGCTCGGGCTGGATGACCAATCCGGAGCTGACGGTGATCGAGGCCAAGGCCCAGGAGAAGGAAGCCAAGGGTCCGATCGTCGATACCAAGGCGCTGCCGTACGTGTTCACGCTGCGGGTCAAGCTGCCGGTGCCGGGCGAGAGCACCGATCCGGCCGCCGCCGGGACGGCACCTGCGGCTGCCGCTGCGCCCGGAACCCCTGGCGCAGCCCCCGCTGGCGGCGCGCCTGGCACGCCTCCTGCGCAGGCCCCGGGCGCTCCTGCGCCTGCACCTGCCGCGGGCAGCCCTGCCGCACCGGCGCCGGCCACCGCGCCGGCACCCGCCGCCACGCCAGCGAAACAGGGACCGGCGTCATGAGCAAGAAATTCAACATCAAAGAGCTGGATTTCAACAACATCGGCAATTGGCCGCAGCAGGCCAAGATCGTATTTTGCGTGCTGGTGACCCTGTTCATCCTGACCCTGTCGTGGTTCCTGCTGATCAGCAGCAAGAGCGACGAGTTGCAGGCGCTGGAGCAGAAGGAAACCGACCTGCGCGCCTCCTTCGAGAAGGAGCAGAGCCGTGCGGTGAACCTGCAGCCGCTGAAGCAGCAACTGGTGCAGATGGAGCAGGTGCTGCAGCAGATGCTGCGACAGCTGCCGAGCAAGACCGAGATGCCGGACCTGATCATCGACATCTCGCAGACCGCGCTGTCCAGCGGCCTGACCAACGAGTTGTTCCAGCCGGGCCCGGAGTCGCCGAAGGAGTTCTACGCGGAGAAGCCGATCGCCCTGCGCATGGTCGGCAGCTACCACCAGTTCGGCGCCTTCGTGAGTGGCGTGGCCTCGCTGCCGCGGGTGGTGATCCTGACCATGCACGACATCAACCTGAAGCCGCGCGACAAGAGCAACGGCATCACCGCGCGCGGCGAGCTGGAGCTGTCCGGTACGGTCAAGACCTATCGCTACCTGGACGACAAGGAAATGGCCGAACAGGAACAGGCCGCGGCGGCCGCGAAGAAGGCCGGCAAGCAAGGCGGTGGCGCATGAGCCGGCGGCATCGGGTGGTCAGGATGCTCGTTGCGGGCGCGCTGGCGCTGGTGCTTGGCGCTTGCGGCCGCACCATCACCAGCACGCCGGGTGATGCGCCGAACCTGGAAAACTGGGTGAAGGAAGTGCGCGCGCGACCGGCGCAGCCGCTGGAGCCGTTGCCGGTGATGCAGCAGTTCGAAACCTTCGAGTATGCGGCGCAGGGCCTGCGCGATCCGTTCAGCGATGCCTGGGCCAGTCCCGACGGCAGCAGCGGCCTGCGCCCGGATCCGAACCGCCGCAAGGAACCGCTGGAACAGTTCCCGCTGGACAGCCTCAACATGGTCGGCACGCTGGGCAGCGGTGCGGGCCAGGTCGCGCTGGTGATGGCGCCGGACAAGGTGACCTACCGCGTGCGTCCGGGCGTGTACATGGGGCAGAGCGATGGCCGCGTGACCGGGGTGCACGAGGATCGCATCGATTTGATTGAACTGGTGCCGGATGGCGCCGGCGGCTGGCTGGAACGTCCCGCCTCCGTCGCGCTGGACGATCAATGATTGATTATGGGGATAGCACGATGACTTTTTCCAAAGCCCTGAGCCTGCGCCCCATCCGGCGTCACGCGACGATGCGGCTATGCGCGTTGGGGTTGGCGGCGATGCTCGGGAATGCGGTCGTCGCCAGTGCGGCGCCGCCCGCCGCGCCTGTTGCTGCGTCTCCCGCACCTGCGGCGGCGCCGGCCAAGCTCACGGTGTCGAAGATCGACTTCAAGCGCGGCGACGGCGGTGCGGGACGGCTGATCCTGTCCTTCAACGGCACCGGCGCCAGCCCGGACCTGCGCACCCAGGGCAACAGCGTGGTGGTCGATGTCGGCAACGCCACGCTGCCGCCTGAGTTGCAGCGTCCGCTCAACGTCACCGACTTCGCTACCCCGGTGCAGCGGATCGATGCCAAGCCCTATGCGGGCGGCGCCGAGCTGGTGCTGAACACCAATGGCGCGTTCGAATCGCTGGCCTACCAGTCGGGCAACGAATACGTGGTCGAGATCACCCCGCGCGCCGCCGCGCCGGCGGTGGGCGCGGTCACCGCGACCACGGTCAGCCAGGCCGCCGCGCAGGTGGCCGCCCGCGGCTACAGCGGCAAGCCGGTGACCTTCAACTTCCAGGACGTGCCGGTGCGCACGGTGCTGCAGTTGATCGCCGAGGAGTCCAATCTCAACATCGTCGCCTCCGATACCGTGCAGGGCAGCGTCACCCTGCGCCTGGTCAATGTGCCGTGGGACCAGGCACTGGACATCGTGCTGCGCGCCAAAGGCCTGGACAAGCGCCGCGACGGCAAGGTGATCTGGGTCGCGCCGCAGCAGGAGCTGGCCAAGTTCGAGCAGGACAAGGAAGACGCGCGCATCGCGATCGAGAACCGCGAGGACCTGATCACCGACTACGTGCAGATCAACTATCACAGCGCCACGGCGATCTTCAAGGCGCTGACCGAGGCCAAGGGCATCGGCGGTGGCGGCGGTGGTGGCAGTGGCGGCTCGGGTGGCGGCGGCAGCAGCCAGAACGACAATGGCTTCCTGTCGCCGCGCGGGCGTCTGGTTGCCGACGAGCGCACCAATACGCTGATGATCAGCGACATCCCGAAGAAGGTCGCGCAGATGCGCGAGCTGATCAACGTGATCGACCGCCCGGTCGACCAGGTGCTGATCGAGGGACGCATCGTCATCGCCACCGATACCTTCGCACGCGATCTGGGTGCCAAGTTCGGTGTCGGCGCGACGCGCACCTATGGGGACAATGTCGCTACGGTCGGAAGCAACGCGGCTGGCGGCGGCGTCAATACGCGTGGTCTCAACGTCGATCTGAGCGGTCCGACCTTCACCAGCGCGCAGACCCTGCCTAGTCTTGCCTACACCCTGCTCGGCAAGAACTTCAATCTGGATCTGCAGCTGTCGGCATTGCAGGAAGAAGGGCGGGGCGAAGTCATTTCCAATCCGCGCATCGTGACCTCCAACCAGCGCGAAGCGGTGATCAAGCAGGGCAAGGAGATCGGCTACGTCACCATCACCGGCGGCACCGCTGGCGCTGCCCCCACGCCGAATGTGCAGTTCAAGGAAGTGTTGCTGGAGCTGAAGGTGACCCCGACCATCACCGACGACAATCGTGTGTTCTTGAACATGAGCGTCAAGAAGGACGAAGTCGAGCGTTTCGTGGTCCTACAGGGCTACGGCACCATTCCCGAGATCAACCGCCGCGAGATCAACACCGCTGTGCTGGTCGACGATGGGCAGACGGTGGTGATCGGCGGTGTCTACGAGTTCAACGACCGCAGCAGCATCTCCAAGGTGCCGTTCCTGGGCGACGTGCCGTTCCTGGGCAATCTGTTCAAGAAGCGTGGTCGCAACAAGACCAAGGCCGAATTGCTGATCTTCGTGACCCCGAAGGTGATGCACGTGGCCAAGCGCGCGCCAGCCTGAGCTGCCTCAAGCAGGTCGGATTCTTCGACGGGAGAGGCGCAAGCCTCTCCCGTCGGCGTTTACGCCCATCGATGAGGAAATCCTGAATTCGCAGCACGCGGCGCCCGCCGTGCACGGAACCATTTTCACCGGCGATCGGTCAGACTGCGCAAATGAACACTCCATCCCCGACCCTCGATTCCCCGCCGGCCGCGCCCGAGCAGCAGCGCCTGCACGCCGCGTTCGTCGCCCTGCGCGACGGCCTGTCCCAGACCATCGTCGGCCAGTCGGCGCTGGTGGAGCGCCTGCTGATCGCCCTGCTCGCCGATGGCCATCTGCTGGTCGAAGGCGCGCCCGGCCTGGCCAAGACCACCGCGATCCGCGCCCTGGCCTCGCGCCTGGAAGCCGATTTCGCCCGCGTGCAGTTCACCCCCGACCTGCTCCCGGCCGACCTCACCGGTACCGAGGTGTGGCGCCCGCAGGAGAGCCGCTTCGAGTTCCTGCCCGGGCCGATCTTCCATCCGATCCTGCTCGCCGACGAAATCAATCGTGCGCCGGCCAAGGTGCAATCGGCCCTGCTCGAGGCGATGGGCGAGCGCCAGGTCACCGTCGGCCGGCACACCTATGCGCTGCCGAAGCTGTTCCTGGTGATGGCGACACAGAACCCGATCGAGCAGGAGGGCACCTTCCCGCTGCCGGAGGCGCAGCTGGACCGCTTCCTGATGCATGTGCGGATCGGCTACCCGGAAGCGGCCGCGGAAGCGGAGATCCTGCGCTTGGCGCGCGAGCGCGCCCGCGAGACGCTGGAGGCCGGCGAGGCGCCGCCGCCGCGCATGCCGCTGGAAGACGTGTTCGCGGCACGCCGTGCGGTGCTGGCGCTGCACATGGCACCGCCGCTGGAGCGCTATCTGATCGAACTGGTGCTGGCCTCGCGCGATGCCAGCGGCTACGACGTCGCGTTGGCGCGGCGCATCGCCTGGGGCGCGAGTCCGCGCGGTTCGATCGCATTGGAGCGGTGCGCCCGCGCCCGCGCCTGGCTGGCCGGGCGCGATTTCGTCACGCCCGACGACGTGCGCGCGGTCGCCGCCGATGTACTGCGCCACCGCGTGCTGCCCAGCTACGAAGCGACCGCCGAAGGCTGGGATGGCGATCGTCTGGTCGCGGCGCTGCTGGACAAGGTGCCGCCGCCGTGAGCGTATGCCGCCAAGTACGGCGGTTTCCCGCCGCCCGCCTCCGCGCGGAGTAACGACGATGGCACCGCAGCCGACCGCGCCGGGCACGCCGCACGCTGCCGCGCCGGCCGAGGCGGGGATCCGTCCCAGCCTGGCCGAGCTGATGGCCCTGCGCGCCGCGGTCGCACGCATGCCGCCGCCGCGCCGAGGCCGCCATGGCCTCAGTGGCGCCGCCCCGTCGCCGATGCGCGGGCGCGGCATGGAGTACGCCGAGTCGCGCGAGTACGTGGCCGGCGACGACGTGCGGCACATCGACTGGCGGCTCACCGCGCGCAGCGGCCGCACCCACACCAAATTGTTCCAGGCCGAGCGCGAACGGCTCAGCCTGATCGTCGCCGACACCGCGCCATCGCTGTACTTCGGCACGCGCGTGCGCTTCAAATCGGTGCAGGCGGCGCGTGCCGGGGCGGTGGCGGCGTGGGCGGCGCAGCGCCAGGGCGATCGCCTTGCCGCCTTGCGCGGCAGCCGCAGCGAAGCGCCGGTGCCGCCCGCCGCCGGGCCGCGCGGCGTGCTGCGCGTGCTCGATGCGCTGGCACGCTGGTATGCGCAGCCGCCGCAGGACGATGCCGGCCTGACCATCGCGCTGGATCACGCGGCCAAGCTGCTGCGCCCGGGATCGCGCCTGACCGTGCTGGCCGATCCGGCCAGTGCGCAGGCCGTGCCCGCCGCGCGCTGGGCCGGGCTGGCGCTGCACAACGAAGTGGAGTTGCTGCTGCTCGCCGATCCGCTGGAAGTGCATCCGCCACGCGCCGCCCTGCCGTTCTGGGCAGGCGGCCGCCGCGTGGAGGTGGATCTGCTGGCGAGCACCGCGCAACAGCGCTGGCGCGCGCAGTTCGTGCAGCCATTGGAAACCCTGGCGGCGGAACTGCCGGGCCGCGGCGTACAGGTGCGGGTATTGCTGAGCGACGCACCCAGCGAGTCGTGGTTGCTGCCGGTGCAACGGGGGGCGTCGGCGTGAGCCCGCAGCAATTGCCCCTGCGCGATGTGCATCTGCCGCCGGCACCGGCCTGGTGGCCGCCCGCACCGGGCTGGTGGATGCTGGCGGCGGTGCTGCTGCTGGCGATCGGCGTGGCGCTGTTGGTATGGATGCGCCGGCGCCGGCGCGAGCAGCGCTGGCAGCGCCAGTTCGATGCGGCAACGCGTGCGGGCGAACCGCCGGCGCAGGTGGCCGCGGTCTCGGAGTTGCTCCGGCGCGCGGCACAACGTCGCGATCCCGCCGCGGCAGTGTTGCAGGGAGAGGACTGGCTGCGGTTTCTGGATGGTGGCGAGAAGCGCCAGGCGTTCTCCACCGGCCCGGGCCGTGTGTTGCTCGACGGCGGCTACCGGCCCAGCGTGGACCCGGCGCAGGTGCAGGCGCTGCTGCCGCTGGCGCGGCGCCGCTTCCTGGCGTTGATGGCGGCGCGGCGTGGAGGACGGCGATGAGCCTGGTGTCGTCGTCGTGGCAGAGCCTCAGCGACCTGCTGGCCGGCTTCGCCTGGCCGTGGATGTGGCTGGCGATGCCGCTGCCCCTGCTGGCCAATCTGCTGCTGCCGGCACGGCGCGGCAATGCGCCGGCCTTGCGCGTGCCCTATGGCGAGCGCCTGCAGGCCGTAGCCGCCGCGCCGGCACGCGGCGGGCTGTGGCGCGCCAGCGTGTGGCTGGCCTGGCTGGCCTGGTTCTGCCTGTGCGCGGCGGCGGCGCGGCCGCTGCAACTGGGCGAACCCATCGCGCCGCCGCAGCAGGCGCGGCAGCTGATGCTGGCGGTGGATCTGTCCGGCAGCATGAGCGAGCCCGACATGACCCTGGGCGGGCGCGTGGTCGATCGTCTGACCGCGGCCAAGGCGGTGCTGGCCGACTTTCTCGATCGCCGCGATGGCGACCGCATCGGCCTGCTGGTGTTCGGCCAGCAGGCGTATGCGCTGACCCCGTTGACCGCGGACCTGGCTACGGTGCGCGACCAGTTGCGCGACAGCGTGGTCGGCCTGGCCGGACGCGAGACCGCGCTGGGCGATGCGATCGCGTTGGCGGTCAAGCGCCTGCGCGAACAGCGGCAGGGCGAGCGGGTGCTGATCGTGCTGACCGATGGCGTCAACACCGCCGGCGTGCTCGATCCGCTGAAGGCCGCCGAACTGGCCAAGGCCGAACACGTGCGCGTGTACACCATCGCCTTCGGCGGCGATGGCGGCATGTCGCTGTTCGGTCTGCCGATCCCCGGCAGCGGCGGCGACGACCAGGTCGACGAGGACACGCTGCGCAAGATCGCGCAGGACACCGGCGGGCGCTTCTTCCGCGCCCGCGACACCACCGAGCTGGCCTCGATCTATGCCGAACTGGACCGGCTCGAGCCGGTACGTTCGGCCGGTCCGGCGGTGCGGCCGCGGATCGAGCGCTACGCCTGGCCGCTGGCCGCGGCGCTGGCGCTGGCCTTGCTGTCCTTCATCTGGCCCTGGAGGCGGCAATGACCCGCGTGACGGAGTTCCTCCAGGCCCTGCACCTGCTGCGCCCCGAGTGGCTGTGGGCGCTGCTGTTGCTGCCGTTGCTCGGCTGGAGCTGGTGGCGCCGGCGGCGGCGCCGCGACATCTGGCGGCGCACGGTGGACCCGCACCTGTTGCCGCATCTGCTCGCGCGTGGCGATGCCAAGGGCAGCGCTGGCCTGTTGCTGGGCGCGCTGGGCTATGCGCTGGCGGTGCTGGCGCTGGCCGGACCGAGCTGGCGCCAGGAACAGCAGCCGCTGTGGCAGGCGCGCACGCCGTTGGTGATCGCGCTGGACCTGTCCGCGCAGATCGACGCGCGCGACCTGCCGCCGTCGCGGCTGCTGCAGGCGCGGGCCAAGCTGGCGCGGCTGCTGCACGAGCGCGCCGGCGGCGAAGTGGCCTTGCTCGCGTATGCCGGCGAGCCTTACACGGTGGCGCCGCTGACCGACGATGCGGCGAACGTGGGCCTGTTCCTCGACGCGCTGTCGCCGCAGGTGATGCCGGTGGCGGGGCAGCGCACCGACCTGGCGATCGATTGGGCGGCGCAACTGCTGCGCCAGGCCGGCTTCTCCCGCGGCGACATCCTGGTGCTCAGCGACCAGGCCGACGCGCAGGCGCAGCAGGCCGCGGCGCGCGCGGCCAGGCAGGGCTATCACGTGTCCGCGCTGGGGCTGGGCACGGCGCAGGGCGCCGCCTACCGCGACGACCAGGGCCGGCTGTCGCACGCGCAGCTGGATGCGGGCGCGCTGCGCGCGCTGGCGGAAGCGGGCGCGGGCCGCTACGCGACGTTGACGCCCGACGATACGGATCTGCGCGCGCTGGGCGTGCTGCGGCCGCAGGAAGCGGACGCCACGGCGGCCGACGAAAGCCATGGCCGCGTGTGGCTCGATCAAGGCTATTGGCTGCTGCCGCCGCTGATGCTGCTGGCCTTGCTCGCGTTCCGTCGTCGCGGTGGCGCCGCAGTGTTGCTGCTGGTGTTGGCGCCGCTGGCGATGCCGCTACCGGTGCATGCGCAGGCTCAGGTGCCAGCGCCTGCACCGGCACCGGCACCGGCATCGGCATCGGCATCGGCATCGGCATCGGCACAGACGCCGGCACTCGGTCCTGTCGCAGGCGGGTGGTGGGAACGTGCCGACCAGGTCCGCCAGCAACGGCTCGACGCAGGCGTGCAGGCCTACCGCAAGGGCGATTTCGCCGCCGCGCAACAGCAGTTCGAAGGCATCGACAGTGATGCCGGCTGGTACAACCTCGGCAATGCGCTGGCGCGGCAGGGCCGTTACGACGAGGCGATCGACGCCTATGACAAGGCGCTGAAACTGCATCCGCAGATGGCCGATGCGATCGCCAACCGCGCTGCGGTGGAGGCGGCGCGCAAGCGTCAGTCGTCGCAGGACTCCAAGTCCGGCCAGCAGGGCAAGGACGGCCAGCAGCAGAAGAGCGGGCAGTCGCAGAACGGCCAGCAACAGAACGGTCAACAGCAAAACGGTCAACAGCAGGCGGGTCAGCAGCAGAACGGCGCCCAGCAGAACCCGCAGCAGAAGAACCAGCAGCAAAACGGTCAGCAGCGCGACGGCCAGCAGGGGCGCGATGGCGCCAAGGACGCGCGGCAGGCGCCGCCGAAGCCGGGCGATGCGCAGGCGCAACAGCAGGCCGATGCGGCGCAGCGCCAGCAGATGCAGCAGGCGATGGCACAGCAGGGTGGCGCCGACAAACAGGCCGCCGAGCGCGCCGCTGCCGCCGCGAACGAGACGCCGCAGCAACGCGAGCAGCGTCAGGCGGTCGAGGCGTGGCTACGGCGGGTGCCGGACGATCCGGGCAATCTGCTGCGCGCAAAATTCAGGCTGGAACACGAACGCAGGCAGCGGGAACAAGAACCATGATCCACTTCAAGCGACTCGGCCAGGGGGCACGCGTCTGCGCGGTGCTGATGGTGTTGGCCGCGCTGCTGCTGGCGCTGCCGGCGGCGGCCGCCACGCGCGCGTGGCTGGATCGCGACAACGTCGGCGCCGGCGAAGGCGTGACCCTCAACATCGAGACCGACCAGGCGGCGGCCACGCCGGACTACACGCCCCTGCGCGCGGATTTCGCGCTCAGCAACGAGGTCAAGAGCCGGCAGATGCAGATCGTCAACGGCGCGGTCTCGTCGAAGTCCTTGTTCGGCGTGATGCTGACGCCGCGCAGCACCGGCACGCTGGAGATTCCGTCGCTGCAGGTCGGCAACGAACGCACCGCGCCCTTGCGGCTGGAGGTGGCCGCGGCCAGTGCCGCGGTGCCGGCCACCGCCAATGCCGATGTGCCGGCGCAGGTGGGCAATGCCGACGTATTCGTGCAGACCGTCGTCGACGATGCGCGGCCCTATGTGCAGCAGAGCGTGGGCGTGGTGGTGCGGCTGTATCTCGGTGTGCCGCTGAGCTCGGGCGAGCTCGACCTGGACGCGCCGGCCGGCGCGTCGCTGCAGCGCGTCGGCGACGACATCCAGAACCGCCGTCAGATCGACGGGCGCATGTACACGGTGGTCGAGCGGCACTACCTGCTGGTGCCCGAGCGCAGCGGCTCGCTGCTGTTGCCGGGCGCGCGTTTCAGCGGCCGCGGCCCCACCGGCTTCTTCGACGACTACTTCGGCCGCGGCGGCGAACTCAATGCGCGCGGCACCGCGCAGACCCTGCAGGTGCGCGCGCAGCCGGCCAATGCGCCGCAGCCGTGGCTGCCGCTGCACGAACTGCGCCTGCGCTACACCGCCACGCCGCAGCGTGCCAAGGCCGGGGAGGCTGCCGACATCGTGGTCGAGGCCACGGCACGTGGTGCGACCCAGGCGCAGTTCCCCGAACTGCCCACGCCCAGTGTCGATGGCGCGCAGGTGTTCGCCGAGCCGCCGCAGGTGCAGGAACGCTTCGTCGACGGCGGGCCGCAGGTGACCGTCAGCCGTCGCTACTCGATCGTGCCGCAGGCGGCGGGCCCATTGCTGGTGCGCGGCCTGCGCATGCCGTGGTGGGACGTCGGCGCCGGCGCTGCGCGCGAGGCCAGCCTGCCGGATCTGACCCTGCAGGTGCAGCCCGGACAAGGCGTGCCTGCGCCGGCCCCCGCCCCGGTCACCCCCGCGGCGCCGACGCTGAGCGCGGTCCCCGCCGACAACGCGGTGGCGCCGACGCATACCCTGCGGGGATGGCTGGCCTCGTCGCCGCTGTGGATGGCGCTGGCCGCGGGCTTTGCGGTGCTGTGGCTGGCGACCCTGGTCTGGGCCTGGCGCCGCTTGCGCCGTGCACGCGGCGTTGCAGCGCTGCCGGGCTCGGCGCCCAACGCTGCGCCGGCTGCGGCATCGGCGCCCGCGACTGCGCGCGCCGCATTGCCGGAATTGCGCAAAGCGCTGGACAGCGGCGGTCTGGACGAGGTCGTCGCGATCCTGTGCGCGCAGGCCGGCGTCGCCGATCTGGATACGGTGGTGCAGCGTCTGGACGATCCGGCGCAGCGCGACGCGGTGCTGCGCATGCAGCACGCACGCTGGGGCGGTGGCGGCGATGTGACCGGGGCGCGCGCCGCGTTGCGCGCGGCGTTCGCGTCGGGGCCGCGCTGGCGCGTCGCCACGCGCGGTGCGGCGGAAGACGATCTGCCGCCGTTGTACCCGACGCGCAAGGCTTGAGCGGGGGCGTGCAGCCAGGCTCGATCTTGCGATCGCGGGATCGTGGCTCGCCAGTCTTGGGGGGTGCCATCCGACGTTGCAGGTGAGACGCGGCAAGCCGATGCGCGCATCGCGCAGCCTGTGTCGTCGGGTGATGGTCGATGTCTGCTCATGGTTTGTTAAGCTGAGTGCTCCTTTTCGCAAGGCGTACTCATGACCGACACCCCCGTGAAGGCCGAAACCGGCATGCCGTTGCACTGGAAAATGGCGATCGGCTTCGTCCTCGGGCTGGTGCTGGGGCTGGCGGTGCACATGAGCGTGGGCGGTGATGCGGCCTGGGTGCAGGCGCTGACCAAGTACCTGACCACGCCGTTCTCCAAGCTGTTCCTCAACCTGATCTTCATGCTGATCGTGCCGCTGCTGTTCTCGGCGCTGGTGATGGGCATTTCGGAGATGGGCGACATCCGCGCGCTTGGCCGGATCGGCTGGAAGACGCTGGGCTACACGGTGGTGCTGTCCGGCGTGGCGGTGCTGCTGGGTCTGGTCCTGGTCAACGTGCTCAAGCCGGGCATCGGCGTGGATCGCGAGCTGGCGCAGCAACTGCTGCAGCAGAACGTGGAGCGTACCGCGCAGATCGTCGATCAGAGCAGGCACCAGCCGCACGGCATGGACATGCTCTTGTCCATCGTGCCGGACAACGTGATCGAAGCCGCGTCCAGCAACGGCGCGATCCTGTCGCTGATGTTCTTCGCAGTGATGTTCGGCGTGGGCATGGTGCTCAGCGAAGACGCCAAGGTGGCGACGCTGCGGCGCGGCATCGAGGGTGTGTTCGAGATCTCGATGACCCTGATCGGGCTGGTGATCCGCCTGGCGCCGTATGCGGTCGCCTGTTTCATGTTCAACCTGGCGGCGCTGTTCGGCTTCGAGCTGCTGGTGCGGCTGGGCGCCTACGTGGGCGTGGTGGTGCTGGCGCTGGGCCTGCACATGGTGGTGAGCTACGGCGTGGCGGTGCGCCTGGCCGGGCGCTCGCCGCTGTGGTTCTTCCGCGCCACCCGCGAGGCGACGGTGATGGCGTTCTCCACCGCGTCCAGCAACGCCACCCTGCCGACCGCGCTGCGCGTGGCCGACCAGATGGGGCTGCCGCACAAGGTCTCGCGCTTCGTGCTCACCGTCGGCGCCACCGCCAACCAGAACGGCACCGCGCTGTTCGAGGGCGTGACGGTGATCTTCCTGGCGCAGTTCTTCGGCGTGGAGCTGAGCATCGCGCAGCAGTGCATGGTGATGCTGGTGTGCATCCTCGGCGGCATCGGTACCGCCGGCGTGCCGTCCGGCTCGCTGCCGGTGGTGGCGCTGATCTGCGCGATGGTCGGCGTGGACCCGGTCGGCATCGGCATGATCCTGGGCGTCAACCATTTCCTGGACATGTGCCGCACCGCGCTGAACGTGACCGGCGACCTAGCGCTGACCACGCTGGTGGCCAAGGGGGAGGATGGCGGGGATTAGGGAGTCGGGATTGGGGATTGGTGAAGGCGGCAGTGTTGCGGCCTGACGGGCCACGCGTCAGCCGCGATGGGGGTTTGCTGGCAATGGCCCGTCGCGGCTGAAGCCGCTCCTACGTCATCTCAGGCGTCCAGCCGATGACGCTCCGAATCCCCAATCCCCAATCCCCAATCCCCGCCTGTGGGACAATAGTGGGCCCGACGCCACGCGCCCGCTTCCGACAGATCCCTCATGACGACGCCTACCCGCCGCGAACTCGCCAACGCGATCCGTTTCCTTGCCGCCGATGCGGTCGAGGCCGCCAATTCCGGCCATCCCGGCATGCCGATGGGCATGGCGGACATCGCCGAAGTGCTGTGGAACGACTTCCTCAGCCACAACCCGAACAATCCGCACTGGTTCAACCGCGACCGCTTCGTGCTGTCCAACGGCCATGGTTCGATGCTGCAGTACGCGCTGCTGCACTTGTCCGGCTACGACCTGCCGATCGAGGAGCTCAAGCGCTTCCGCCAGCTGCACAGCAAGACCGCCGGCCACCCGGAGCGCAGCGAGACCCCGGGGGTGGAGACCACCACCGGTCCGCTCGGCCAGGGCTTCGCCAACGCAGTCGGTTTTGCGCTGGCCGAGAAGTTGCTGGCGCAGCGCTACAACCGCCCCGAGCACCAGATCGTCGACCACCGCACCTGGGTGTTCATGGGCGACGGCTGCATGATGGAAGGCGTGTCCCACGAGGCCGCCTCGCTGGCCGGCACCTGGGGCCTGGGCAAGCTGGTCGCGTTCTGGGACAACAACCATATCTCCATCGACGGCAACACCGCCGGCTGGTTCAGCGACGACACCCCAGCGCGGTTTGAGGCCTACGGCTGGCACGTGATTCGTGATGTCGACGGCCAGGACGCCGACGCGGTCAAGGCCGCGATCGAGGCGGCGATCGCCGAGAGCGAGAAGCCGACCCTGCTGTGCTGCCGCACCACGATCGGCTTCGGTGCGCCGACCAAGGCCGGCAAGGAATCCTCGCACGGTGCCGCGCTGGGCAAGGAAGAACTGGAAGGCGCGCGCAAGGCGCTGAACTGGCCGTACGCGCCGTTCGAGATTCCGCAGGAAATCTACGACGGCTGGCGCGCCGGCGGTGCCGGTACGTTGCGCCAGGCCGAGTGGGAGTTGGCCTTCGACAAGTACGCCAAGCAGTACCCGGCCGAAGCCGCGGAACTGACCCGCCGCTCGCATGGCGAGCTGCCGGAAGACTTCCTCGCCCAGGCCGACGCCTACATCGCCAAGCAGGCCGCCGAAGGCCAGACCATCGCCTCGCGCAAGGCCTCGCAGATGGCGATCGAGGCGTTCGCGCCGCTGCTGCCGGAACTGGTCGGCGGTTCGGCCGACCTGGCGCATTCCAACCTGACCCTGTGGAAGGCCAGCAAGTCGGTCGCCACGGACGATCCGAACGCCAACTACGTGTACTACGGCGTGCGCGAGTTCGGCATGACCGCCATCGCCAACGGCCTGGCGCTGCATGGCGGCTTCATTCCGTTCGACGCCACCTTCCTGGTGTTCAGCGACTACGCGCGCAACGGCGTGCGCATGAGCGCGCTGATCCCGGCGCACGCGATCCACGTCTACACCCACGACTCGATCGGCCTGGGCGAGGACGGCCCGACCCATCAGCCGGTGGAGCACCTGGCGTCGCTGCGCTACATCCCCAACAACGACGTGTGGCGCCCCTGCGACACGGTGGAGTCGGCGGTGAGCTGGAAGGCCGCGATCACCCGCAAGGACGGCCCGAGCTGCCTGGTATTCAGCCGCCAGAACCTGCCATTCCAGGCTCGCACCGAGGCGCAGATCAAGCTGATCGAGCGTGGCGGTTACGTGCTGGCCGATGCCGAGGGCGGCACGCCCGACGTGATCCTGATCGGCACCGGTTCGGAGGTGGGCCTGGCGGTGGAAGCCAAGCAGGCGCTGGATGCCGCGGGCCTGAAGACCCGCGTGGTGTCGATGCCCTGCACCGACGTGTTCGATCGCCAGGACGCCGCGTACCGCGAGTCGGTACTGCCGTCGGCGGTGCGCAAGCGCGTGGCGGTGGAAGCCGGTGTCACCGCGTTCTGGCGCGCCTACGTGGGCCTGGACGGCGCCGTGGTCGGCATCGACAGCTTCGGCGCCTCGGCGCCGGCGAACGTGCTGTACAAGCACTTCCAGATCACCGCCGAGCACGTGGTGGCGGCGGCGAAGGCGCTGTAAGCCGGTTCCACGACAGGTGACGAAAAAGGCCGGCGTATGCCGGCCTTTTTCTTGCCTGGATGGTGTGTGCCGCAGGAGGGAACGCGCATCTCGTAGGAGCGGCTTCAGCCGCGACCGCGATTCCCAGCAACGCCTGTCGCGGCTGATCCCGAAAAAGGGGACAAGAGCCGCTCCTACGGCAACGCATGCGCCGGCGATGCGATCAACCGCGCTTGCGCGGCTTGCTGCGGGGTGCTGCCGGTTTGCCGGCGGCGCTGCCGGGTTGCTGCGGCTTCGCCAGTGCGCCGCCGTCGTGCAGTTGCTGCAGCCAGGACAGTGCATCGACGTAGGACAGGAAGTGCTGCAGGTAGCCGGGGGAGAGCGTGCGCATCAGCGCCAGTGCACGATGCACCAGCACGCCGGAGTTGAGCGGGCCGGCGTCGGTGGGTGCCGGTTGCAGCGACTGCCGCAATTGGCTGCGGCTGCGCAGTTCTGTCCACAGCCGGCGCGCGTCTTCGACGGCGGGCAACTGTGGTGCGGCAAGGCGCGCTGCGGCGCTTGCTGCCGGCGAGTGCGACGGTGCAGCGGCGTCTGCATCGATTGCGCCGGTCGCCTTGGACGTCTCGGTGTCGGTATCCACATGGGCGCCGACGTCGGTGTCCTGGCCGCTGCGGGCGGTGGCCGCCGCAGTCGCAGGGCGGGACTGCGCCAGCAAGGCACCGAGCGGGCCGGGTTGCATCGCGCGCACCGCCGCGTCGGCCTCGGCATCGCCAGCACCTTGCGGTGCCGCGGCCAGTGCCGCGGCGTAGGCGTCGAGCAGGGCGGACAGCTTCTGCTCCAGCAGTTCGCGCGCCTTGCCCTGCTGCGCCTCGGTGCGGTGCGCCAGCGCTTCGAGGAAGCGAAAGCGCAGCGGGTCCAGCCGCTCGGCATGCTGGGCGCGCCAGGCGGCGAGGCGATCGGCGGCGGGAGTCGGATCAGTGCCCATGCGGTGACGCGGCGCTCTTGCGCATGCGCGGCAGCGGCGCCATCTCAACGCGGCGGTTGCTGGCGCGTCCGGCCTCGTCGCTGTTCGGCGCCACCGGTTGCTGCGCGCCGAAGGCCGCGGCGAAGACCGCATCGGCCGGTACGCCGGCCTCGATCAGTGCGCGGGTCACGGTCAATGCGCGCTCGGCCGACAGTTCCCAGTTGTCGGCGAACTGGCGGTTGCTCTCGCGCACCTGGCGGTCGTCGGTGAAACCGCTGACCATCAGGATCTCGTCGCGCGCCTTGAGGTAGTCAGCCAGTGGTGCGGCCAGGCTCTTCAGCAGATCGCGGCCTTCCGGCTGCAACTGGTCGGAGTTCAGCGCGAACAGCACGTTGCCGCGGATACCGATGCGGCCGTCGACCAGGGTCACCCGGCCGGCCGCCAGCGGCGCGGCCAGCGCCTGTTCCAGCGTCTTGCGCTGCTGCGCTTCAAGCTGGCGCTGGCGCATCTCCGCGTCCAGCTTGTTCGACAGCTGCAGTTGCACGCCGATCACGCCGATCAGGATCAGCACGAAGGCGCCGAGCAGTACCGACATCAGGTCGCCGAACACCGCCCAGACCGGGGCGCCGTTGTCGGCGTCCAGTTCCAGTTCGTCGCTCATGCTGCGTCGGCCTGGTCGGGCGCCTGGCGCGCGGCGAGCTGGCGCAATTCCTCGGTGATCTGCTGCTGCGAGAGCATGCTCAGGTCGATCACCTCACGCGCCTGCGCCACGTAGTAGGCCAGTTGCTCGTCGCTGCGCGCCAGCGACTTGTCCAGCGCCTGCTCGATGCCCTGCAGGCGTTCCAGCAGCGCGGCGTTGGATTCGCCGAAGGCCTGCACCGCGCCGGAGAACGCGTCGCCCAGGCTGGCCACCTCGGTGGCACCGGCGACGACCTGCGCGGCGGCGTCGTCGAGCTTGCCGGTCTGGGCGTCGATCTGGTCGGTGAAGCGGCTGCCGACGCGCTCGAGCAGATCGGCCGAGGTCGCGACCAGGGCGTCCACCGCGCTGCGCTGTTCGGTGGACGCGTGGTTGACCGCGTCCAGCAGGGTCTGCAGCGTGGCCAGCAGGCGATTGCGCTCGTCGAGCATGGCAGTGTCGCGGACCATGCTGTCGGAAAGCTTCTGGCGCAATTCCGCGACCACGTCGGCCGCGGCCTTCGGCGCTTCCGAGGCCACCTGCACCAGTCGTTCGATCTCGGCGATGGTGTCGCGCGCCTGCGCCTGGCTCTGTTCGGACATGGCCGCGGCGGTCTCCTGCAGCGTGCTGCAGATCTCCTGCTGGCGCTGCGCGATGCGCTCGCCATGGTGCTCCCACTGTCCGCCGAGGGTCGCGGCCATGCTGGCGAAGCTGTCGGTCCAGGCATGCAGACGCGCCTGGTCGCGCGCTTCCAGCGCCTCCTGCAGGTCGGCATGGGCATGCTGCAGCGTCTCGGCGAGGGCGGCGGCACGCTGTTCCAGGCTGGCCGCGGCGGTGTCCAGTGCCTGCGCGTTGCGCGCGGCCAGGGCCTCGTTGACCTCGCGTTGCTGCGCCAGCGCCGCGCTCCACGCCTGTTGCACGGCCTCGACGGTGGCGTCCAGGCGGGTCGCCACGGCCTCCAGCGCCTGCGTGTTGTGCGTGGCGAGGGTGTCGTTGATCGCGCGCTGCTGTGCCAGCGCAGCGTCCCAGCCCTGCTGTGCGGCCTCGGCGGTGGCGTCCAGGCGCGTCGCCACGGTGTCCAGTGCCTGCGCGTTGCGTGCGACCAAGGCCGCGTTGGCCTCGCGCTGCTGTTCCAGCGCCGTGTTCAAGCTCTGCTGTGCGGCTTCGGCGGTGGCATCCAGGCGGCTGGCCACCGTGTCCAGTGCCTGCACCTGGCGCGCAGCGAGGCCGTCGTTCGCCTCGCGTTGCTGCGCCATCGCCTCGCTCCAGGCCCGCCTGGCGTCGTCGCTGGCGGCCTGCAGGCGTATTGCGGTCGCCTCCACCAGGCTGGTGGCGCGCTGTTCCAGACCATCGCCGGCGCGTTGCAGCGCACTGCCCAGTTCCTGCAGCAGCGCGCCGTTGACGCGTTGCTGTTCGGCCAGCGCGCTGTCCCAGCGCTGCGTGGCCTGCTCGGCGGCCTGGGCGAAGCCGCTGGCCAGGCCGTCCAGTTGCCGCTGCACCGCCTGGCCGACGCTGTCCTGCAGCGCGGCGGTCTCGCGCGCCACGCCGTCCAGCGTGCGTTGCACCACCGGTTCCAGCGCGTCGCCGAACGCCCGCGCGTGCGCGGCCACACCGGCCTGCAGGGCGTGTTCGACCGCCCCGGCCAGGCGCGTGTAGGCGGCCTCGGTGCGGCTGTGGAAGGCGTCCTGGCTGCTGGCCAGGCGTTCGCCGCTGACTGCGCTGTGCTGTTCCAGCGCCGCCATCATCGTCTGCATGCGCTCGATCAGGCCGGGCATCAGCGTGGCCTGGGTCTGCAGCAGCTTGAAGGCCTCGTTGCGCTGGTAGGCCAGCGAATGCGTGCGCAGCGCGGTCGCCGCGTGCAGGTCCAGGTGCTGCACCGCCTGCAGGCGCTCGCGCCGGCACAGCGCGGCGAGCAGGCCGAGCATCGCCGAGGCGGCGACGCCGGCGATGGAGGTGCCGAAGGCGAAGCCCAGGCCCTTCAGCGGCGCCGCCAGCGAGGCGCGGATGGCATTCAGATCGGTGGCGCTGTCCAGTGCCAGGCCGGTACCGCGCAACGTCGCCATCATGCCCAGGAAGGTGCCGAGCATGCCCAGCAGCACCAGCAGGCCGACCAGGTACGGGGTCAGCGCCGGCACCGGCAGGGCCGCGCGTTCGCCTTCGATGCGCAGGCGCACCGCGTTGCGCAGGCTCGGGTGCAGCCGTTGCAGCCAGCCGCCCAGATCGCTGCGCGCGGCCTCGGCGTCGCTCAGCGCGGTGTGCAGGGTCGCCGTGGCCTGGCGGTAGCGGTACAGCTCGGCGATGCCGGCCAGGTAGCACAGGCCGATCAGCGCGGCAAAGCTTGCGCCCAGCGGGTTGGAGCCGAGATAGCCGACGCCGATCCAGCAGACCACGGCAAGGCCGGCGAGGAACAGGACGGAATGGAGCAGGGTCTTGGGCATGAGGATCGGATCAACGGCTGCGAAGCGCGGCGAGCAGCGCTTCGATGGGATGGAAACGGATGTCCAGTTCGGCGCGCAGGACGCTGTGCAGGTCCTGGCGGAACAGGTCCAGCCAGGCCGTGTCGGCAGGCGCCGGCGGAACGTCGGTCAGGGATGGATCGGGGGTGTGCGCGGCGGTGGCGCGCAGGCGCTGGAAATGCGCTTCCAGCAGGTTGGGCACCGTCGCCAGCAGGGTTTGCTCGCGCGGGCTGAGGGTCAGTTCCATCACCGCATCGACCTCGGCCAGCCGCGCCATGTCCGGCGAGAGCGGGACCAGGGCATCGCGCAGCAGGCCGCGCAGGCGCCCGGTGGCGGTGAGCATCGCGCGCTGCAGCGTCTGGTAGCGCTGGCGGAACGGCGCGTAGTCGATCGGTGCGTCGGGGTCGTGCTGGCGCTTGCCCACGGGCTTGCCGGTCTCCTTGGCGATGTCCAGCGCGATGCTCTCTTCCAGCGCAGCGCGCACGCGGCCGCATTCGGCCTCCAGGGCCGACGGTTCCGGCGCCTCGGGGGCGTCCTCGGCAGGCTCGGGCAGTTTGCCGTCCAGCGCGCGCGACACCGCCACCGCGCGGTTCCAGTCGATCCATTGGCCGAGCCGGTCGGCCAGCGCAGGGCTGGACGCGGGCATCGACGCATCGCTCAGGCGCGCCAGCAGGCGAATGAAGGCCGGGCCCGGGACGGGCGCCCGTGGAGGGGCTTTCGCCATGTGAGTGGTCAAAAACCCGCAATTTTACACGCGAATGACATCGGCTGCCCGGAGGCGGCCGATGCCGACCCGCAAGGGGGCGCCAGCGACCTCAGCGCGTCTGGCGTTCGGTGCGAATGCGTTGCCTCATTTGCACTGCGGCTTGTTCATCTTGATGCCTTTCAGATCGGCAGCGGTATACAGCGCCGCGGGGCGGTTCGGGTCGTTCTGCATGTTCTGGTAGAGATTGGCCAGTGCCTGCAGATGGCCGTTTTCGCCGCTGCCGAAGCGCTGCTGCGCCGATGCCCCGGCGCCATACAGCCCATTGCACAACAGGGCTTTCCTGAAGATCTTCAGCACTTCCACGCGCGTATAGTAGGTCTGCAGGCGCTGCGCGGCGTCTTGCGGCTGGTGATTGATCTTCGCGTAGTTGCTGTTGCAACGCGGACCGAGGTCCGTCGGATAGGCAGCGGCGATGCCCGCGCAACTGGCAACGGTGGCGGGCGGAGCGGCCAGCGCAGCAAAGGGCAGGAGGGTCGACAGCACGAGCAGAAGAGCGCGGGGCGATGGGCGCATGTTCATCGAAGGATCCTTGGGCGCAATGGGATGGGTGATCGGCTTGCGCCCATGCAGGCATGATCGGCGCGCAGTCACTGTCTCTGTGCGCCGGCGTATTCGGGATCGGGAAATGTCCGTAGATGTACGGGGCTCCAGGCCGAGGAACGCGATGCCGTTCGCGCGGAACTGCCTCACCTCCAAACATTGCTTGCGTCAGGCTTCGCCTTCGAAGATGGATCGCGGTCCTGGCGGATCCTGCCCGATGCGTTGCGGGCGGTTTGCCCGCAACGCATCGGCACAGCGCCGCAGTCGGCTGCAGCGTCAGTATGTATAGCTCAGCGTGAGCATGTACACACGCCCCGTTTCCACGTAGGCGCCATCGGCACCGGGGTCGTAGGCCATGTAGCGGGTGGACTTGCCCTGGGTCTCGTAGAACGTGGCCGAATTCAGCAGGTTCTTGGCGGCGACGCCGACGTCGATGCCGTGCGGCAGGTGGTAGGTGGCGGTGAAGTCCAGCGACTTGACCGGCTGCAGGTAGTAGTTGAGCCGGTCGCTGGTCAGGCCGAGCAGTTGCAGGCCGGTGTAGTTGTAGCTCAGGTCGGCGCGCAGGCGGCTGTCGTCGTAGAACAGGTCCAGGTTGTAGATGCGCTCGGGCGCACGCGGCAGCCAGGTCTTTTCGGGCTGGTCGGTGCGCTTGCTGTCGGCGGAACTGTGTTGCAGGGTCAGGTTGGCGGCGATGCCGAAGTTGCTCCAGAACCCAGGCAGGTCCTGCAGGCGCTTGCTGCCGGCCAGTTCCAGGCCGTACAGCGTCGCGGTGCCGCCGTTCTGCGGCATGGTCACCGGCACGCCGTCCTCGAAGGTGGTACCGGTCGGGACCAGGCCGCCGAGCGTGTTGTCGTTGCTGGTCGCCGACTGCGAGGTGTAGATGAAGCCGGTGATGCGCTTGTAGTAGGTCGAGGCGCTGAGCACGCCGCCGTTGCGGTCGTAGAACTCCGCGGACAGGTCGGCGTTGTCGGCCTTGCTCGGCTGCAGGTCGGGATTGGGTTTGGAGATGCCGATGACCTTCTGGGTGGGGTCGACCGTGTACACGGTCTCGCCGGAGATCAGCCCGAACGCCGGGCGGCTGAAGCTGCGCCGCAGCGAGGCGCGGTAGACGGTCAGCTCGTCCGGGCGGTAGTTGAGGCTGATGCCCGGCAATACTTCGCCATAGGTGCGGCCGCTGCCGACGAAACGGCCGTTGATGCCGTCGCCGTTCGATTGCCAGGCATCGGCGGAGTAGCGGGTCAGTTCGTAGCGCACGCCGGGCAGGAGGGTCACCGCGCCGACATGCAGCGTCGCCATCGCGTAGCCGGCGTAGATCGCCTCGGTACTGGAGGTGGTGTTGGCGTTGTAGTCGTTGGCGGTATAGACGCCAGCCCCGTTGGGATCGTTGACGTACTTGTACGGTACCGCCTGCGTGCGCACCCAGTCGCGGTCGAGGATCTTGAACGGGCCGGCGTAGTGGCCATCGAACGCCGCATAGGTGAGGCGGCCGGGCAGGGCGCTCAGCGGCGGGCCGCCGGCGTTGGGGAACACGTAGTTGGGGCCGCCGAAATACGGGCCGTTGTAGACGAAGTTGCCGTCCTTGTGGAAGAACGGGTGATCGTAGGAGCCGCGGTCGGCGTGATCGAGCGACAGGCCGGTCTTGACCTCGTCGAGCACGTCGCCGTCCACGCGGTAGCTGATGTCGGCATGCGCGCTGGCGCGGTTGTCGTGGCTGCCGGCATCGTGGCCCTGGGTCTTCCAGAACAGCGCCGAATCCAGGCTGTAGAAGAAATTCTTCAGGGCCGGCGAGCTCGGGCCGATGCTCGGATAGGTCGGGTCGCTCAGGTCGAACGCGAAGCTGCCCGGGGTGAAACCGTACAGGCTCGCGGCGACGTAGTCCGGGCGGCTGCGGGTGCCGCGGCCGAAGGAACTGCCGTAATCGAAGCGCAGGCGATCCAGCGTGGTCTGCCCGCCCAACTGCAGCGTGGCCAGGGTTTCCTTGATGTCGTGGGTGTTGAAGTAGCCGCCGCGCACCGCGGTCGGCTGGTTGTTGACGGTTTCCAGGCGTGCGCTGGATTGGTCCTGCTGGCCGGTGACGTTGTAGCTGCCGTAGATGGCGCGCGCGAAGAGGGTGGTGTGCTCGCCCTGCCAGTCGAAGGCGAGATTGCCGCCGTAGCGCTCGATCTGGCTGGTGTAGACGCTGTACTTGTAGCGGGCGCTGAGCAGCGGGCCGACATCGCGCAGATCCACTGCCTTGGCCTGCGCCGGATCCGCCGGGAAGTACGCGCTGTTGGGCGCCGGGGCCTGCGCCATGTTGTTGTTCTTGCCGTAGTAGGCCGAGGCATAGACGCCGAACGCGTGGTCGTCGCCGAACTTCCAGGCCAGCTCCTGTTGCACCGTGCCGCCGGTGTGCTTGCCGCCGAGGTCGGAGGCGAGTGCGTTGAACTGGCCTTGCGTGGTGGTCTTGCCGTAGAAGTCGCCGTCGAAGTCGAACGCGCTGGGCGTGCGCATGTCGATCGCGCCGCCGATCGCGTCGCCCGGCAGGTCCGGGGTCGGCGACTTGGAGACCTTGACCGACTGGATGCCGAACGGCGCCAACATGTTCAGCGAGATCGCACGCGTAGACGAATCGGTCTCGGGCATGCCGAAGCCGTTGAGACGGTAGCTGTTGTAGCTGGCATCCAGGCCGCGGATGCTGACGTAGGCGTTCTCGCCGGTGGTGGCTTGGCCCAGGTGCATGTCGCTGTAGGCCGACAGGCCGGGCAGGTGCGCGACCACGTCGGCGATGCCGGCCGAGGGAATCGCGTCGATCTGCTGCTTGCTCATCACGCTGTTGACGCCGTTGGACAGGCGCTGTTCGTCCAGCGATCCGGGCACGGTGGCCTGCGCGGCCTGGACGTTGACCGAGTCCAGGGTGGTGGTACGCGCGCTGGCGTCAGTGGCGTCAGTGGCGTCGCTGGCATGGGCGGCCGGCGAGAGCGCAAGCGCGAGGGCGATGGCACAGCACAGGGGGCGGGGGCGATGGATCGGGAGCATGGGGGGCGGCTCGTTGGGGGAAACAGCGGTTGCGATCCGAAGTCCGGACACGCCGATGCCGGCGCGCGGATCGCCCAGGCCTTCCATTGCGTACGTGTGGGGCGTGGCCGCGACGTCGTGCGGCCAATGGCATTCAGTGGTGCAGGTCGACGCCGTGGCAGTCGGCCTGCGGACGCTGCGGATTGCAGCGGGCGACGGCGTCGCCGGGAAAGCGCACCACGTAGCCGGAGGCTGCGGGCTCGTGATCGGGAAAATCGGTGCTGAGCAGTTGCGCGCCGCTGGCGAGCATGGCGTCGCGCCGCGCGGTGTCGTTGCGCAGGGCTTCCTTGAGGTCGGCGTCGGTGCGGGTGCGCACCAGGTAGCCGGCCTTCACCAGCGTCGCGATCTCGTCGGCGCTGCCGTCGTTGCGCTCGACAAAGGCGGCATCGTCGGCGCCGGGATCGGCGTTGGTGAAACACACGCGGCCGCGCAAGGACGGATGGCCGGCGAGATAGGCCGGGCCGACCGCACGCTGGTCGAGCAGGAACACCACCTTGCCGCGCGCCGCGGAGAGCGCCGGCCAGCCCTGCGCGAGCACGGCAGCGTTGAGCGTGGCCGCGCTGCCGCGTACCTGGTCGGGGCTGATGTAGTCGTTCGGGGCGAACACCGAGCGCAGTTCGGCGTCCAGCGCGTCCAGCGCCTTGCCGTCGAACGGTTCCGGCTGCACCGTGGGAAATGCTGCCGGCACGGACGATTGCTTGGTTTCCAGCAGGATGAAGATCGGCAGATGCCCGGGGTGCCGTTGCGACCACGCCCGCACCTCGCGCAGGCAGGCCAGCAGCGGCTGGCAGGTGCTGCGCTGGTCGAGATCCTGGATGTGCATGACCTTGAAGCCCGGTCGCTGCATCACGCCCGGCGCGGCGATCGGCGGAGCCGGCGGCAGCCCGGCCTTGGCGAGCTGGTCGATCATCGCCGGGTGCGCGTAGCGCCCACCCTTGGCGTCGGCGTAGATGTCCAGTTCGATCTGGCGCACGCCGTCGTCCAGTTGCTGCGTCAACGGCGGATGCCGATAGTCCAGCGCCGCGAACGTCGCCGGGTCCAGGCGCTGCCACAGCGCCGCTTCGCTGGGCGCGAAGCCGGCGTGGTAGCTGTTGTGGCTGCCGATGTACTGCAGGTCGCTAAGCCTGGGTGCGGCGCGCAGCGCAAATGGCAACAGCGCCAACACCACCAGCAGGGCGCGCAGCGCAGCTGGCGCGCTGCGCAGTTTCGACGACATCGGGACAGAACGTTGGGGGAACATCGTGGTCACGCTTGGTAACGATATCTCGACAGCATCCCGAGTGCAGTTGACGCGGGTGTTGCCAAATCGTGTCATGGCCGACGGCGTGCCACGACCGTGCGCGGTGTCCGATGCATGCATGACCGTCGTCACGTTGTCGTGGCGGGTGGACGACGCGCTTTAACCGCAACTCAGCGCGAAGCGTTCTCTTTCTTGCGAGAGCGGCTCAGCCGCGACGGGCATTCCCGATCGCGCGCGTTGCGGCTGATGGCTCGAGGCACGTCGAGCCGCTTCTACACGTAAATCCTGCGTCACCGGATGGCTCCCTGCCGTTGCTGCGCGTGCGTCACTGCGGCGTGCGCGTGCGCTGCAGGGCGAATGCCAGCAACGTCGCTTCCAGCCGTTCGCCGAGGCTGCGCGGCGCGTCCAGCCCCATGCGCTGCATGCAGGCGGCATCCGCCGCGGGACGCGCCAGCACCGCGCTGGCCACCGTCTTCAGCTTGGCGCCGGTGCTCGCGGTGTGCTGCTGCAGCCAGGACAGAGCGCGCAGCAGGCGCTGCTCGACCTCGGTGAAATCGCTGCCCAGCGGATAGTCGGGCAGGGTGCCGTCGCGGCGGAACGGCGCCAGCGCGTCGCGCACGCGCGCAGCCTGATTGTGTTGCCAGTGCGTGGATGCTGCGAAGTCGGAGGCCAGCTTGCCGTTGGCCTTCGCCGTCTCCAGCAACGCGGGTTGGGCCTGCACGTCGGCGATCCCGACCATCGCCGCGATGCAGTCCTCGTCGGTCAGGCCGCGCAGGTCGGCGATGCCGTACTCGTTGACGTAGAGGTCGCGCAGATGCCGCGGAATGGTGGTGTGGCCGTAGTTCCAGCGCACGTTCGACTGCGTTGCGCCGGCATCGCTGCGGACGGCGCGGAACATGAGTACGCTGCGCGCGTCGTCGAGCGCGTGCGCCATGGCCACGAAGTTGTACTGGCCGCCGACGCCGGACACCACGCGGCCATCGTCCAATGCATCGGACACCGCCGCGCCGAGCGCGGTGGCCATCATGCACGAGTTGAAGAAGCGCGCCTCGCGCCGCTGTACCCGGCGCAACGCCTCGCCGCCGTAGAGCTGGTTGATCTCGCTGATGCGGCGCATGCCGATCGCCGCGCGCGCCTGCGGATCCATGTCGCGCAGCCAGGCGTAGAACTCCGGCGAGCCCAGGTAGAACGCGCCCTGCAGGTATTCGCCCTCGCGCTCCAGGCGCTGCAGGTCCTGTGCAGCGGCGCTGCCGTCGGCCACACGCTGCAGCAGCGGTGCGTCGTCGAGCACCTTGCGCCGGATCACCCCGCACTGGACCAGCTGCCGGAACCCCTCGTTGAGCATCTCGCTGCAGCCGAACAGGCCGACCGCGAACGGATCCAGGCCGCCGCATTCGCGTACCGCCGGATGCCGCTCCAATTCTGGATCCAGCGCCGCCAGCACCTGCCGGTAGCGCGCGTTGTCGGTATGCCGCAGCACCAGCGCGTGGCACAGCGCGTCTGCCAGGGTGCCGATGCCGATCTGCAGGGTGCCGCCGTCGCGCACCAGGGTGCTGGCGTACAGGCCGATGGCGTAATCGGCATCGGCGACCGGCTGCCGCGGCAGCCCGAACAGGCGCGGATACGGCCCCGGCGGCGTCACCACCACGTCGAAGAAGCTCGGCTCCACCGCCGCGCAGCCGCCGATCCAGGGCAACTGCGGATCCACTTCGGCCACCAGCAGCGGCCGCGGCAGGCCGCGCCGCTGCACCGCGGCCAGGGTGTCCTGGGTGATGTCGTTGTTGCACGAGAACGACAGCCGGGTGCCGTCGGGTTCGCGCGCCACCTTCTGCACGATCAGGTTCGGCGCGCGCTGCGCCACCGCATCGGCGGCATGGGTGTAGTTGAGGCTGGTGTAGCTGCGCTGGGCCTGGGTCGAGCGCAGCAGTGCGCCGGACTGCATGTAGAACTCTTCGACCTGGATGTGCGCCGGCAGCGCATCGCGCTGCATCGCCTGCACGTAGCGCAGGCGCGGGAAATCCTCGCCGAAATGGCGCTGCACGAACGGCCGCGCGAACCGGCCCTGCAGCCCACCGCCGGGCGCCGGCGGATTGAGCGAGAGCGCGGTGTAGATCTGCAGCGGCCGCGTCGGATCGGGTTCGACGCGGTCGTACAGCGCATTGAGCAGGCGGTGCGGTTTGCCCAGGCCCAGCGGCGCGCCCACGCGCAGCGGGCCGGCGATGCGCTGCAGGATCAGGTCGGCAGCGGCGTCGAGGTCGTCGAGATGATCGGTCATCGGCATAGCTTAGAGGGTGCGCCGGCGATTGCGTCGATCGGTGCGCGCGCGATGTGCGCGGTGCCGCGGCGCACGTGACTGTCGGCGACGCGCTCCGGGCGTGGGGGGCATGGCGATCGACAGGGCATCGGCCGCTGCGCAAAAAACGCTTGACATGTGTTTTGTTTACGCGCGTAATCAATTAAAATTTACGGGTGTAAACGAAATGTCGATCAGCGACGCGGAAGCCGTGGTCATGGAGGTGTTGTGGGAGCGGCACCCCCTCAGCGCCGAGGAGGTGTTCGCCGCCTTGTCCGGCCATGGCGGCTGGGCCGAACCCACGGTCAAGACTCTGCTCAACCGCTTGCTCAACAAGGGCGCGATCCGTGCCGACAAACAAGGCCGCCGCTATCTGTACACGCCCCTGCTGCAGCGCGCGCAGTGGGTGCAGCAACAGAGCGAAGGCCTGCTCGACCGCCTGTTCGGCGGCCGTATCGCGCCGCTGGTGGCGCACTTCAGCGAACGCGGCAAGCTCAGCGATGCCGATATCGCCGAACTCAAACGACTGATCCAGGAGCTGGACGATGAGCATTGACGGGATCGTGAGGGACCTCGGGAGTACCGCGCTGGTCGTCAGCGTGGCCATCGCGGCGGTGCTGGCGTTGCGCGTGCCGATGCGGCGCGCGTTCGGCGCCGGCATCGCCTACGCGCTATGGATCGCGGTGCCATTGGCGCTGCTGGCGGCACTGTTGCCTAGCGGCTGGCGTCCAGCGTTGCCGGCGGGCTTGGCGCTGGACATGCCGGCGGTGCTGGTCGGCGTGACACGGGCGCAGATGTCGGTAGGCGACGGCGTGTCGGCGAGCGGACAGGCCACGGTCTGGTTGTTGTCGTTGTGGCTGGCGGGTGCGCTGGCCTCGGCGGCTGTATTGTGGCGGCAGCAGCGCCGCTACCGGCGCAGCCTGGGTCGCTTGCAGCCTGGCGAGGATGGCGTGCTGGTCGCCGAGCATGCGCTGCATGGACCGCTCGTGCTGGGCGCGTGGCGGCCGCAGGTGGTGGTGCCGATGGACTTCGCCTCACGATATCCGCCGCCGCAGGCGCAACTGGTGCTGGCGCACGAACGCATGCACATCGCCCGCGGCGATACCCGCAGCAATCTGCTGCTCGCCGTGCTGCGCTGCATGTACTGGTTCAATCCGCTGCTGCACTGGGCCGCCACGCGCTTCCGCCTGGATCAGGAACTGGCCTGCGATGCCGCAGTGCTGGTTCGCCATCCCGGCACGCGCCGACACTACGCCGAGGCGATGCTGCAGACCCAGTTGGACGCGCTGGCCTTGCCGGTGGGGTGCCATTGGCAGGCGGGCAGCGTCCTGTGCCAGCGCATTGCCTTGCTGCGGCGCCCGGCGGTGCGTGGTTGGCGGCGTCGTCTGGGCCTCGCGGCGGTGACGCTGGCCGCGTTGAGCGGGAGTGCAATGGCTCTGGCGTTGCCAACTGGAACAGATGCCACGGGCGTGGCGCGCGATCTTGTCGCGAGCGAGGTGGATGGCACGTCGGCACGATCGGTGCAGCAGGCGTCGGTGGTCGCCGCGCGGACCGGAGCGCGACCTGCAAAGGTGATCGACATGCCGCCTCCGAAATACCCGGATGAAGCGGTGCGTGCGGGCGTCTCCGGTAAGCTGGTCCTGCTGGTCGATGTGGATGCGCACGGGGCGCCGAGCGCCGTGAGCGTGCTGGATCATGGCAGCGGTAGCGCAGTTTTGGATGCTGCCGCGGTCACCGCGGCCTGGAAGTGGCGCTTCTCGCCAGCGACTACGCACGGACGCGCTGTGGCCAGCCGCCTGAAGATTCCGGTCGCGTTCGATGTGGAAATGTACCCCGAGCAGGCGCCGGCTGGCGTCGCCGATGCTGCGAACTACCGCTGGTATCGCCTCGGCGAGGATGCCGGCGACACCTTGGCGAGCTTGTGCGACAAGGTGTTCTCCGGCAAGGGCGGCGCCGCGCCGCTGTGCGGCATGGCGCGGACCGTGCGATGAGTGCGCACGGGCGGGCTGGCATGCTGCTGGCGTTGGTCCTTTCCGGATGCGCCAGCCACGCGGCGAAAGAGGCGCCACAACCGACCCAGCGCATCGACTCGGTGGATCAGCGCATGCTGGAAACAGGATTCGGCGCGGCGCCCGGTGCGGCGGCGGTGCAGTCGTATCGGATGCAGCCGCAGGAAGTGTTCCGCATGCCGCAACCGCTGCTGGCGCCGACGCCGCAGTTGCCGACCGATTCGCCGCGCCGCACGCTGGCCCCGACCACGGTCTGCGTGCGGGTGATCCTGTCCGCGCAAGGCGCGGTGGAACGCAGCGCGCTGCTGGACGATCGCCCGGATTGCGGCGCGGGCGCGCAGCCGGAGATGGCCGATCTGCTGCAGGCGGTACAGGACGCGGTCGCGCAGTGGCGCTTCGTGCCGGCGGCGATCTGTACTTATGCAGATCCGGCGCAGCGGCCGGCGCAGGAGGGGCGTTGCGACGATGCGCAGTCGGTGCAGGAGGTGCCGGTGACGCTGGCCTATGCGTTCACCTTCGAGGTCCGGCAGGGCAAGGCCAGCGTGCAATCGGGACGCGTGAGCGGCGCGCGCTGAGCGCCGCGAGCGACACGCCTTGCATCATCGTCCGACGCCTTGGTCTACAGCATCTCCGGCTTGAACAGGCGCCGCCGCGAGATTTCCGGGCCCGACAGCATGAAGCGGCCGTCGCCCCGGTAGTGCAGGGTGCGCGGCCGCTTGGGCGAGGCGGCGACGTGCGCCTTGACCACCTCCCACACGAACAGGCCGTGCCTGCCGATCTGGCTGCCGTCGTGCAGGCGGCATTCGAAGCTGGCGTAGCACTCGGCGATCAGCGGCGCCGCCACGTGCGTGGCGGGCACCGCGGTGAGGCCGAAGTGCGCGAACTTGTCCAGGTCCGCGCCGCTGGTATTGCCGATGCCGACCACGGTGTCGACCAGGTCGGCGGTGGGCAGGTTGATCACGCATTGCTTGCTGCGCCGGATCAGCGCGAAGCTGTGGTTGGCGCTGGAAATGCAGCAGGCCAGCAGCGAGGGCGAGAACTCCAGCACCATGTGCCAGCCGAGCGTCATCACATCGCGCTGCTGCTTCCAGGCCGAACTGACCAGCACCACCGGTCCCGGCTCGAGGAAGCGGCGGACGTCCTGCGTGGGAAAGTCGAGCTTGCGGTAGCGGCGCATGCAAAGTCTGCCGTGGCGGGGACTTCAGTCTCGCCGGCTCCGGTGAACGCGGTGTCGCCGTCAGTCCAGCCGATGCACCGCGTCGGCGATGCGTGCCACTTCCTCGGCTTGATGGCTGACGTAGAGCATCGGCAGGCGCACGTCGTCGCGCACGCGCTGCAGGTAGGGGATCAGTTCGCTGCGGCGGTCGGCGTCCAGCGCCGACAGCGGTTCGTCGAACAGCAGCAGCGACGGCTGCGACAGCAGTGCGCGCCCGATTGCCACGCGTTGCGCTTCGCCGCCGGAGAGCGTGTCGGGGCGCCGCCCGAGCAGGGCGCCGATGCCGAGCAGGTCGACCACCGCATCCAGTGCGAAGCGCGCCGGCCGGCCGCGGCCGTGGCGGCCATAGCCGAGGTTGCGGCGCACGTCCATGTGGGGGAACAGGCGCGCGTCCTGGAACACGTAGCCGATGCCGCGGCGGTGCGCCGGCAGGTCGATGCCGGCGGCGCTGTCGTACAGCACCCGGCCATCGATGGCGATGCGCCCACTGCGCGGCGGCAGCACGCCGGCGATGGCGTTGAGCAGGCTGGTCTTGCCCGCACCGGACGGACCGACCAGGGCGACCACGCGCGCCTGTTCTTCGATGCGCACGTGGCGGGCGAAACGGCCGCGCTGCAGCTGCAGGTCGATGCTCAGCATCGGCGTCGGCTCCGGGCGGTTGCGCGGCTCATGCGTCCACCTCGGTGCCGCGCTGACGTCGCACCAGCCACTCGGAAGCCAGCAGCGCGCCCAGCGAGATCGCCAGCGCCACCGCCGCCAGCCGCCAGATGCCGGCTTCGGCGCCGGGCACCTGCAGCAGGCTGTAGATCGCCGAGGCCAGGGTCTGGGTCTGTCCCGGGATGTTGGAGACGAAGGTGATGGTGGCGCCGAACTCGCCCAGCGCCTTGGCGAAGCCGAGCACGCCGCCGGCGACCACGCCGGGCCATGCCAGCGGCAGGGTGACGGTGAAGAACACCCGCCATGGGCCGGCGCCGAGCGTGGCGGCGGCCGCTTCCAGGCGGCGGTCGGTGGATTCCAGGGCCAGGCGGATCGCCCGCACCATCAGCGGAAAGCCCATCACCGCGCTGGCCAGCGCCGCGCCGGTCCAGCGGAACGCGAACTGCACGCCCAGGTGCTCGAACAGCCATCCGCCGATCGGGCCCTGCAGGCCGAACAGTTGCAGCAGCGCATAGCCGGTGACGATCGGCGGCATCACCAGCGGCAGGTGCAGCAGCGCGTCCAGCAACGATTTGCCGAAGAAGCGGCGCCGCGCCAGCAGCCAGCCGCAGGCCACCGCGAACGGCAGGCTGGCCAGCGCCGCGACCAGCGCCACCTTGACGCTCAGCACGATCGCGGTCAGTTCCTGCGCGGTGAAGTCGAACAACGGCGGACCTCAGTGGGCGGGCGAGAAACCGTGGCGACGGAAGATCGCCTGTGCCGGTGGCGTGCCCAGCCAGCGTACGAAATCGGCGGCGGCCTTGGCTTGCGGGCTCGCACGCAGCGGCGCCACCGGATACACGATCGGCGCGTGGCTGTCGGCCGGGAAGGTCGCCACCACCCGCACCTTCGGTTCGGCCTGGGCGTCGGACCCGTAGACGATGCCCAGCGGCGCCTCGCCGCGTGCCACCAGCATCAGCGCGCTGCGCACGCTCTCGCTCTCGGCCAGGCGCGGCTGCACGCTGTCCCACTGGCCCAGCGTCTGCAGCGCCGCGCGCGCGTACTTGCCGGCTGGCACGCTGGCGGTCTGGCCGACCGCCAAACGCCCTTGCGCACCGAGCGCGGCGAGCAGGGCGCCCGGTTGGCGCAGGTCGACCTGGGCCTTGCTGGCGGCCGGCGCCACCAGCACCAGGGTGTTGCCGAGCAGGTCGCGGCGCAGCGCCGGATCGATCAACTTGCGCTGCTGCAGGTAGTCCATCCATTCCTGGTCGGCGGACGCGAACACGTCCGCCGGTGCGCCCTGTTCCACCTGCCGGGCCAGCGTGGAACTGGCGGCATAGGACACCTGCACGGGGGTGCCATGGGCGCGCTGGTAGGCACTGGCGGCCTCGTCCAGCGATTCCTTGAGGCTGGCGGCGGCGAACACGGTCAGCGGCGTCTGCGCCGAGACCGGCGTGATCGCGGTGGCGACGATCAAGGTGCACAGGCACAGCAGGCGGCGTAGCGGTCGGGTCATGGTCACTCCAGCGGTGGGCGGGGGAGGCGGTGCGGCAGTGCGCGGCGGTGCGCACGAGCACAGTCGCGCAGCACTGCCGCAGCTCCGCATCCTAGCGCGCCGGCGGCGCGCTGCCTGCTCACGCCGCCGGGGGCGCCAGGTCGTCGGTGCGGCCGGCCTGGATATTGGCGCGCACCGACGGCTGCATCAGCCGCGGCTCGGTCAGCGTTGCGTCGCGCGCCTTGCGCACGGCCACGAAGGCCGCTTCGTCGATGCCGTCGCGCACGTGGATGTTGCTGCGGCGCTGTTCGCCGATGCTGGTCTGGCAGGCGACCGCGCGGCCGCCGGCGCCGTAGTCGTGGCACACGAATACGCGCGTCGCCTCCGGCAGCGCGTACAGCCGCTGGATCGAGCGGTACAGCGTGGCAGCGTCGCCGCCGGGAAAATCGCAGCGCGCGGTGCCGCTGTCGGGCATGAACAGCGAATCGCCCGGGAACAGCGCATCGCCGATCAGGTAGGCGACGCTGTCGCCGGTGTGGCCGGGCACGGCGATCACCTGCGCCTGCACACTGCCGATCGCGAAGCGCTCGCCATCCGCGAACAGGTGATCGAAGCCACAGCGTGCCTGCGCTTCTGCGTCCAGGCCGAACTGCGGCGCGAAACGGGCGCGCACCTCGCGGATGCCGTCGCCGATCGCCAGCGTCGCCTGCGGCCAGCGTCGCTTGAACCACTGAGCAGCGGAGACATGATCGGCGTGGGCGTGGGTCTCGAGGATCCATCGCAGGTGCAGCCCGCGCGCGTCCAGGCAGGCGGCAAGCGCCTGCGCCGGTGCGTCGTCCAGTGCGCCGGTCTGCGGGTCGTAGCCGACCACCGGGTCGATCACCGCGGCGTCGTGACCGTCCTCGACCACGTAGCTCCAGGTGCCGGAACCGGCGTGGTGGAAGGCGTGGACGTGCGGATGCTGGCTCATCGATCGCTCCTGGTGGCGGCAGGTGGCGCGGCGCTGCAGTAGATGCCGTGCAGCACCTCGAGGATGCGCTGCACCGGGCCGGGCACCAGCGAATAATAGATGGTCTGGCCGTCGCGGCGGGTCTGCACCAGTCCATCTTCGCGCAGCAGCGCCAGATGTTGCGACAGCGCCGACTGGCTCAGCTCCACACGTGCGTTGAGTTCACCGACCGATTGTTCGCTGTCCACCAGCAGGCACAGCAGCAGCAGCCGCTTCTCGTTGCCGAGCGCCTTCAGCAGGCGCGCCGCCTCGCTGGCGTGCGCGCGCATCGCGGCAGGATCCAGGGCGGGCGCGGCGCGGCGCGGCATGGGCTCAGAAATCGACCGGGCCACCGGCCGCGGTCCAGCCCAGGAAGCCGCCGGTCAGCGAGCGCACCGCGGTGTAGCCCAGGTGCTGCAGGCTCAGCGCCGCCAACGTGGAGCGGCCGCCGCTGGCGCAGTACAACAGGATCGGCTGGTCGCGCCGGGCGAGCGCCGGATCGGCATCGAGGCGGAACTCGAGGATGCCGCGCGGGATGTTGATGGCGTTGGGCAGATGGCCCATGGCGAACTCGCCGGGTTCGCGCACGTCGATGATCCACTCGCCGGGCAGCGGCGTGGCGGCGGCATCGGTGTGGGCGGGGGTTTCGTGGATCTGCGCGCGTGCGCGGTCGACCAGGGCTTGGGCGGAAGAGGCGGGCATTGGGGGTGCTCGGCGGGAAAGTACTTCCATCATATCAGTTGACTCTAATATAAGAAAATTCTAATTTATCTCGCGGCCAGCCTCGGGCGGCCGCGCCCGGCCTGTCGCGGCGGCGTGTTCACCGACGGCGCGGATGCGCCCTTTCTCTGGAGTTCGATCATGCGTGTGCTTCGTTGGCCGATCCGCGGTGTCTGGCGTGCCGGACGGCGGCGCAGGACGGCTGCGTCCGTCGCTGCGCCGGCCCGCCGGAATGGCCGCGCGACCAGGGCTGGCTTGCTCGTGTGGCTGGCCATGCTGGCGCTGGCCGGCTGCCGTCATGACGCGGCTGCCGTCGCGCCGCCACCATTGCCGGCGCTGGCCACCGCGCCGGTGGAATCCGTGGCGATGGGATCGCGCTCCTGGGATGGTGTCGTGGCCGCGTTGGAGTACGCCGATCTGAGCGCGCAGACCGGCGGACGCGTGCGCAGCGTCGCGGTGGACGTGGGCGATCGGGTCGCCGCCGGCCAGGTGCTGCTGCAACTGAGCGCGGTGGAGCAGCGTGCCGGCGTGACCAGCGCGCAGGCGCAAGTGCGTGCCGCCACAGCCAGCGCCGACGAGGCCGAGGCCAGCTATCGCCGCTATGCGTCCCTGGCCGGGGCGCAGTACGTGTCGCGGGCGCAACTGGATCAGGCGCGCGCCACCCGCGATGCGGCGTACGCCGCACGCGCTGCCGCCGCCGCGCAACTGGCGCAGGCGCAGCAGCCGGCCGACTACACCGTGGTGCGCGCGCCGTTTGCGGGTGTCATCAGCGCGCGCCAGGTGCAGCCGGGCGAGGCGGTGGCGGCCGGGCAGGCCTTGCTGTCGCTGTACGTGCCCGGCGCGCAGCGCATCGAGGTGCAGGTGCCGCAGTCCGATGCCGATGCCATCCGTGCCGCGCCGCGCGCGCAGGTACGGTTGGACGATGGGCGCAGCCTGCAGGTTCCGCGGGTGACGGTGTTTCCCACCGCCGATCCGCGCAATCACAGCGTGACGGTGCGGGTGCCGCTGCCGGCGCTGCAGCCGGCCCCGGTGCCGGGCAGCACGGCCAAGGTCGGTTTTCCGCTGGCTGCCGGCGATGCCGCAGCGGCGGTGCCGTTGAGCATTCCGCTGTCGGCGCTGCTGCAGCGGGGCGAACTCAGCGCCGCCTATGTCCTGGCCGACGGGCGGTTGATCCTGCGACAGCTGCGGATCGGCCGGCGCGACGCGCAGCGGGTGGAAGTGCTGGCCGGGCTGCACGCGGGCGAGCGCGTGGCGCGCGACCCGGTCGCCGCCGGGCAGGCGCTGGCCGCGCAGCGGCGCGCGCTGGCGGCGCGCTGAGATGGGCATCTCCGGCCGCCTGGCGGCGTTCTTCCAGGCCAATCCGCTGACGCCGCTGCTGGCCCTGCTCGGGCTGCTGCTGGGCATCGCGGCGGTGGCGATCACCCCGCGCGAGGAAGAGCCGCAGATCGACGTGACCATGGCCAACGTGTTCGTGTCGCTACCGGGCGCCGATGCGCGCGAGGTCGAACAACTGCTGAGCACGCCGCTGGAACAGAAGCTCGACGAGATCGAGGGCATCAAGCACGTGTACTCGGTGAGCCGCCCCGGGCAGGCGGTGCTGACCGTCGAATTCGAGGTCGGGGTGCCGCGGCAGACCGCGCTGGTGCGCCTGTACAACCAGGTGTATTCCAACCTGGACGTGCTGCCGACGCGGATGGGCGCGAGCGCACCATTGATCAAGCCCAAGGGCATCGACGACGTGCCGGTGATGAGCGTGACCCTGTGGAGCGACGATCCGCAGCGCAGTGCCGCCGACCTGGGTGCGATCGCGCGCACGCTGGAAACCGAACTCAAGCGCATCCCCGGCACGCGCGACATCTACAGCATCGGCGCGCCGCCGCGGGTGGTCACGGTGACGCTGGATCCGGCGCGGCTGGCCGCCTACGACCTCACCGTGGCCGACCTGGGCCAGGCGTTGCAGGGGGCGAACCTGGTGCACCCGCTCGGCGACCGCATCGGCGGCGGTCGCGCGGTGCCGCTCAGTGCCGGGCGGTTCCTGGCCGATGCCGATGCCGTGCGCGAGTTGGTGATCGGCGTGCACGACGGCCGGCCGCTGCAGTTGCGCGATGTGGCACAGATCCAGGCCGGTGCGGACCTGCCCGCTGCCTATGTGTGGTACGGCGCGCCGCCCGCGCGTGGTGGCCCGGCGCAGGGGCGCGCACCCGCGGTGACCCTGGCCATCGCCAAGAAGCCAGGCAGTGACGCCTCGGCGCTCACCCGCGCCGTGAGCGCGCGCCTGCAGGCCTTGCGCGGCGAATTGCTGCCGCAGGGCGTGCATGCGGAGGTCACCCGCGACTACGGTGCCAGCGCGGCGGCCAAGGCCGGCAAGCTGATCCACAAGCTGGTGTTCGCCACCGCCTCGGTGGTGCTGCTGGTGCTGTTCGCGCTGGGCTGGCGCGAGGCCAGCGTGGTCGGCAGCGCGGTGGTGCTGACCCTGGCGCTGACGTTGTTCGCCTCGTGGGCGATGGGCTTCACCCTCAACCGCGTATCGCTGTTCGCGCTGATCTTCTCCATCGGCATCCTGGTCGACGACGCCATCGTGGTGGTCGAGAACATCCACCGCCATCTGCGCGCCGGTGGCAAGACCTTGCGCGAGGCGATCCCGCCTGCGGTGGACGAGGTCGGCGGCCCGACCATCCTCGCCACCTTTACCGTGATCGCGGCGCTGATGCCGATGGCCTTCGTCAGCGGCCTGATGGGGCCGTACATGCGGCCGATCCCGATCAACGCCTCGGTCGGCATGCTGCTGTCGCTGGCGATCGCGCTGGTGGTGACGCCCTGGCTGGCGCTGAAGCTGTTGAAGCGGCATGTGCCGGCGGGAGCCGCGCAGGCACATGCGGGTGGCGACGCGCCGCCGCGCCTGCAGCGCCTGTTCGGGCGCTTGCTGCGCCCGTTCCTGGATCCTGTCCGCGGCGCGCGCCGGCGCGGCTGGCTGTTCGCCGGCATCGCCGCCCTGCTGCTGGCCGCGATGGGCCTGGTCGGACTGCAGTGGGTGGTGCTGAAGATGCTGCCGTTCGACGACAAGTCGGAACTGCAGATCGTGGTCGACCTGCCCGAAGGCAGCACCCTGCAGGACACCGATGCGTTGCTGGTGGACCTGGCCGGCGTGCTCGACCGCACGCCGGAGGTGCACGACTACCAGGGCTATGCCGGTACTTCGGCGCCGGTCAACTTCAACGGCCTGGTGCGGCAGTACTTCCTGCGTAGCGGCAACAACGTCGGCGACCTGCAGGTGAATCTGATCGACAAGCACCGGCGCACGCGCCACAGCCATGCCATCGCCCGCGCGCTGCGGCCGCCGCTGGCGGCGATCGCACGCCGGTATGGTGCCTCGCTGAAGGTGGTGGAGGTGCCGCCGGGGCCGCCGGTGCTGGCGCCGCTGGTGGCCGAGGTGTACGGGCCGGACTACCCGCGCAGCCGCCAGCTCGCCCTGGCGCTGGAGCGGCGCTTCCTGCGCACGCCGGACGTGGTCGATGTCGACACCAGCGTGGAGAGTGCGGCCACCCGCGAAACGCTGGTGGTCGACCGCGTGCGCGCCGCGCGCCTGGGCGTGAGCCAGGCCGCCATCGCCGATGCCCTGGCCACGGCGGTGCAGGGGCTGGACGTCACCTGGCTGCACGATGGCACGTCCAAGGTGGCACAGCCGGTGCGGCTGCGCCTGCCGGCCGCCGCGCAGGCCGCCAGTGCCCGCCTGCTGGCGTTGCGCGTGCGCGGCGGCGATGGGCAACTGGTGCCCTTGTCGGAGCTGGTGACGGTGCAGCGCCTGCCCTGGGACGACAGCATCGCGCACAAGGACCTGCGGCCGGTGGTGTATGTCACCGGCGACGAAGCCGGGCGCCTGGACAGCCCGCTGTACGGCATGTTCGACCTGGTCGGGCAACTGCGCGGCCACAGGCTCGATGGGCAGACGCCGCAGCAGTATTTCATCGCACCGCCGGTCGACACCGCCGACTTCGCAGTTAAGTGGGACGGCGAGTGGCAGATCACGTACGAGACCTTTCGTGACATGGGCATCGCCTACGCGGTGGGCCTGTTGCTGATCTATCTGCTGGTCGTGGCGCAGTTCCGCAGCTATCTGTTGCCGCTGGTGATCATGGCGCCGATTCCGCTGACGGTGATCGGGGTGCTGCCGGGCCACGCGCTGCTTGGCGCGCAGTTCACCGCAACCAGCATGATCGGCATGATCGCGCTGGCCGGCATCATCGTGCGCAATTCGATCCTGCTGGTGGACTTCATCCGCCATGCGTTGGCGCAGGGACGCAGCGCCGAACAGGCGGTGATCGAGGCCTGTGCGGTGCGCGCGCCGCCGATCGTGCTGACCGGCCTGGCGGCGATGCTGGGCGCGTTGTTCATCCTCGACGATCCGATCTTCAACGGCCTGGCGGTGGCACTGCTGTTCGGCATCCTGGTCAGCACCGCGCTGACCCTGCTGGTCATTCCGTTGCTGTACTACCCGTTGGCACAGCGCGCAGCGGCGGCGTGAACGCGACGCTGCGTCCACATGCCGTTACCGGTGCCGGCGTAGAGTCGCACGTCCCTCCTTCGCAGTGGAGCTTCCACCATGCCCATCGGCGATCCGATCCGCGTCACCCTGGAGCAGGACACGGACTTCGCGTTCCGCATCCGCTTCGACGAAACCGCGCTGGAGCCCTGGCTGAGCGACGAAACCGCACCGCTGGGCCAGGAGCGCGGTCCCAATCCCACGCGCATCCTGCTGGCCGGCATCGCCAATTGCCTGGCGGCGAGCCTGCTGTTCGCGATGCGCAAGTACAAGAACGACCCGGCCGGGGTGGTCGCGCACATCACCGCCACGCCGATGCGCAACCCCGAGGGCTTCTGGCGCATTCCGCAGGCGTCGGTCGAACTGCAGTTGCCCGGCGCCAACCAGGACTACGCGCAGTTGGAGCGGATCCTGGCCCAGTTCGAGCAGTTCTGCGTGGTCACCCAGAGCGTGCGCCAGGGCATCGACGTGCAGGTCACGGTCAAGGATGCGCAGGGCACCGTGCTGCTCGGCGACAAGAGCATCGAGGCCGGGGCATGAGCGAGTCGCTGCATGTCGCCTGCCCGCACTGCGCCGCGCTCAACCGGGTGCCGGGCGAGAAGCTGGCGGCGTCCCCGCAATGCGGGCGCTGCCATCGTGGCTTGTTCGACGCGACCCCGGTGACGCTCACCGCGGAGACCTTCGCCGCGCATGCCGAACGCAGCGACCTGCCGTTGCTGGTGGACGTGTGGGCGCCGTGGTGCGGCCCGTGCCGGACCATGGCCCCGCATTTCGCGGCGGCTGCCGCGCAGCTCGAGCCGCGGCTGCGCCTGGGCAAGCTGGACAGCGATGCACAGCCGGCGCTGGCCGGGCGCTTCGGCATCCGCAGCATTCCGACGCTGCTTCTGCTGCGGCAGGGGCTCGAACTCGGCCGTCACAGCGGCGCCATCGGCACCGCCGAGATCGTGCGCTGGACGCGCACGCAGTTGGGTGTGGCGTAAGTGCTCTCGCAGGAGCGGCTTCAGCCGCGATGGGCTTTTCCAGGCAAGCCCATCGCGGCTGAAGCCGCTCCTACCGTGTGCGCCGCGCTTACTTGCCCAGCGCTGCGTTCAACGTGGCTGCCAGATCCGCACCGGCCTGGCGCAGCTGCGCCTCGGCGACCGGGCGCCAGGTCGTCACGTAATCGGCCGGCAGCGTGGCGCCGGGCGGATAGAAGCCCGGACGCAGCATGATCTTGCAGGAGGCCTCGGCCCACGCCGCGGCCGGCGGCGGCAGCGCGCTGCCCGCCGGCGAGGGCGCCGGCAACGGCTGCTTTTCCAACTCGGCCAGGTAGGCCTGTTCGTCCAGCCCGCGGCTGCGCAGCAGGCCGCTGTCCCATAGCGAATGCAGATTGCTGCCCTTGCCCTCGAACTGGATCTGCACGGTGTTGGCGCCCTTGTCGCGGGCGTAGCCGGCATGCAGCGGCTGCTGCACGTCGCCGGCGAAATGCACGACGAACTTCAGCGCCTGCGCACGCGCGGCCTGCGGCTGGCTGCGGTCGGCGAGGATCGCGGCCTGGCGGCGCAGCGCTTCGACCGCGCAGTTGCCATCCGGACAGTCGCGGGTCTGCTCGTAGTGGCAGTCGTTCTCGGCCAGGTTGACGTAGTGCCAGCGCGCGCTGCGCTTGCCGAGGTCGGGATCGTGTTCGCGGAGCTGGTCGGCCCAGTTGGCCACGCCGGCCAGGGTCGGGTCGGGTTCGCCCTGCAGCAGGGTACGGACCTGCGCGCGGGCTTGCGGGGTGAGTTGGGTGTCGGCGAGATCGGCGACCAGGCGGTGGCCCAGCGGGCCCCAGGCGAAGGCGGCGGACGGTGCGGCGGCAAGGGCCGCGGCGAGCGCGGTGCAAACGAAGGGAGAGATTTTCATGCGCCGATTCTAGCCGGCGCCGACGACGTGGCCATGACGCGTATTGGGTCTATTGCGTTGCCGCTCAGCATGGCGGACGTCCGTGCCAAGTGGCGTCGCAGACCGTGCCGAGCCGCGTCCGAGGACACGACCCGGCTGCCGGCTCAGAAATACATCAGGTAGGCGACGCCGTAGGTGACCGGGTCGAGCTTGGCCTTGCCGAGCGTGCTGCCATCGACTTCCACGTCGCTGCGCATGCCGGTCCAGCGTGCGTCCACGCGGATGGCGCTGCGCTCGCCGACGGCGAAGTCCACGCCGGCATGCACCGCCGGTCCAATGCTGTCCTTGAACTTCACGTCGTTGGACGAAAACGCGCCCTTGCCGTCGCTGCCGAGGAATGCGGTGTAGTTGAGGCCGGCGCCGACGAACGGGGAGATGTCGCCGTTGCCGTTGAAGTGGTACTGCAGCGAGATGGTCGGCGACAGCATCCAGGCGCTGCCGATATCGCCACCGCGGTCCAGGCCGATCTTCTGCTGGCCGACCAGGCCCTGGATCTCCACGCCGAGGTTGCCGCGGAAGAAGTATTCGTAACTGAACGACACGGCCGGCGCGACGTCGGCGTCGAAGCGTTGGTCGCTGCCGCGCAGCGTGCCGTTGGACGACCCCGGCACCATGCCGTGCAGGCCATAGCTGGTGGTGAAGTGGCCGGCCGACTGCGCCGCGGCGGGCATGGCGATGCTGGCGAGGGCGGCGACGGCAAGGCGACGGAACAGGCGTGGCGGCATGGGAGACCCCGGTGGACGACGAGTGGGCGGATGCGAACCCCGTGTCGGCCCGGCGGGCACCGATCCACATCCGTGTGGCGCGTAGTCTGCCAGAGAAGCGGGGCGGACGCGCTGCGCTCCGGCGAGGCCGCGTCTGCGGCCCGCGCGTCGATCCGGTAGGGCCATGCTCCGGGATGGCGCCGCTGCCGCGCGCGGCGCCGATCCTGTTGCCGCCGGCGCCGCAGCTCGCAGCGGCGCCGGTGCCCGTCTCAGAACTTCATCACGTAGGCCAGGCCGTACACCAGCGGGTCGATGTGCGCGGTGCCCAGGTCGCTGCCGTTGACCTTGACCTTGCTGTCGATGTCGATCCAGCGCATGTCCACGCGCAGCGCCGACTTGTCGGTGAGCGCGATGTCCACGCCGGCATGCGCGGCCAGGCCCCAGGAGTCGTCCAGCTTGAGCTTGCTGCCGGCCAGCGCGCCGGTGGTCTTCTCGCTGAAGAAGGTGGTGTAGTTGAGGCCGGCGCCGACGAACGGCGAGACCTTGCCGGCGCTGTTGAAGTGGTACTGCAGCGACACGACCGGCGGCAGGTGCTTGGTGCTGCCGACCTTGCCCACGCCCTTGACGCTGATGTCGTGCTCGAACGGCAGCGCGGCCAGCACTTCCACGCCCAGGTCCTGGTGCACGAAGTACTCGAAGGTCACCGTCGGCCGGATGTTGCTGTCGATGCGCAGCGGCAGGGTGCCGCCGGCGAGCGTGCCGTTGTCGGACTTCGGGTTGACCTGGTGGGCGCCGATGCCGATGGTCCAGTCGCCTTGCGACTGCGCCAGCGCCGGCAGGGCGCACAGGGTCAGGGCGGCGGCCAGGCCGGCGAGCAGGAGGGGGGAGGTGGTGCGCATGGTGGAGTCTCGGTTGGGTGTGGGCGCAGTGTCCGGCGCGCCGCCCCATGCCGCCTTGATCCTGATCAAACCGGCGTGTCCGGCGTGGCGCGGCCGGCCTGCTAGAATGGGATTTCCCCTTCCATCCGCCGCGCCAGGCGCGGCCGCAGGAGCTACTGAAATGGCAATCAAGGTCGGCATCAACGGTTTCGGTCGCATCGGGCGCAACGTGCTGCGCTCGGCGGTGCAGAATTTCGGCAGCGACATCGAGATCGTCGCCATCAACGACCTGCTCGAGCCGGATTATCTGGCCTACATGCTGCAGTACGACTCCGTGCACGGCCGCTTCGAGGGCGAGGTGTCGGTCGACGGCGGCCACCTGCTGGTCAACGGCAAGAAGATCCGCCTGACCCAGGAACGCGATCCGGCGGCGCTGAAGTGGGGCGAGGTCGGCGTGGACGTGGTGATCGAGTCCACCGGCCTGTTCCTGACCAAGGAAACCGCGCAGAAGCATCTGGACGCCGGCGCCAAGAAGGTGATCCTGTCGGCGCCGTCGAAGGACGACACGCCGATGTTCGTGTATGGCGTCAACGACAGCACCTACGCCGGCCAGGCCATCGTCTCCAACGCCAGCTGCACCACCAACTGCCTGGCGCCGCTGGCCAAGGTGATCAACGACAAGTGGGGCATCAAGCGCGGCCTGATGACCACCGTGCACGCGGCCACCGCAACCCAGAAGACCGTGGATGGCCCGAGCAACAAGGATTGGCGCGGCGGCCGCGGCATCCTGGAGAACATCATTCCGTCCAGCACCGGTGCGGCCAAGGCGGTCGGCGTGGTGATCCCGGAGTTGAACAAGAAGCTCACCGGCATGAGCTTCCGCGTGCCGACCTCGGACGTGTCGGTGGTCGACCTGACCGTGGAACTGGAAAAGCCGGCCACCTACGCCGAGATCTGTGCCGAAGTGAAGGCGCAGAGCGAAGGCGCCCTGAAGGGCATCCTCGGCTACACCGAAGACAAGGTGGTGGCTACCGATTTCCGCGGCGACGCGCGCACCTCGATCTTCGATGCCGATGCCGGCATCGCCCTTGACGGCACCTTCGTCAAGCTGGTGTCCTGGTACGACAACGAGTGGGGCTACTCGAACAAGTGCCTGGAAATGGTCAAGGTGGTGGCGAAGTAAGCCGCCTGGCGTCGTCCACAAAGAAAGCGCCTTGCGGCGCTTTTTTGTGGGCGATGACGTGCCCGGATGGAATGGCGCAGGTCCCGTGCCTGCATGCCCCGGAGGACATGACACGCTCCAGGTGTCGCACGCCGGCTTGCCGGACAGATCGTGCAGGTGCTTCCTGCTCCGGGTCGATGTTCGTGCGGTTGCGGCGGGACTGTTCAGGCTGGGGATCCGGATGGACTCAAGACCTGCCTGGCTTGAAGCCAATTCGATGCACTGCTATTGCCGGCATTGCTTCGCGAAAAGCTTTGGATAGTTCATTCTGGGGTCGATGCTTTTCAGGGGAATGGGCGTGGTGTTTTCGATTTCCTTTCCATCGAGGCCGATAAGCCTTGCGTGACATTCCTTGTCGATCACCACAAGGCAGGTCTTGCCGAAGATGGATTTGTCTTTGACGAGCGTTGCGGATAGGTTGAAAAAAAGCCACGGACATTCGAATTCCGTCACGATCCTGCTGCCTTCCTCGTTGAGGATCGTCAGGCACGGCGGCTGATGATCGCGTACGGGCAGCGCAAGGCACAGAATTTTCTTGTCGATGTACTTCGGATGCCTGGTCGAGGTCTTGCCGAAATACGAGGGTACCTGTCCCGCAATGTAATAAAATTCCCCGTAGTTATTGCCTTTCCTGTCGATCAGTACATCGCATGCCTCATAGCGGTTGAAATACCAGCGCGATGATAGAAAGATGGGTTTGTCCAGAATTCTGTGGGTGATTCCCATGCCTCGTTGGGAGAGATCGAAACAGGTGTCTCCGCCGCCCTGTCCCCAGGTCGTTTCAAAATCTACCAGCGGTTCTCCTTCGGCGGTATATAACTGGAATATTTTGTGTGTGTAGTGATCGATGGGGTTTTCGTCGTCGCGAATCCAGATCGAAAAGAAATACTCCGCGCCGCGCACGCGATGAACAGAAAATGGTTCTTCCCGGTAGGGGCCTTCCCATAGTTCCCGGCGTTCGTTTCTAAGCGTGTCGTAGAGGTGGATGGTGACCTGGGACAAGGGATTTTCCTTGTCCTTGGCCACTTGCAGCAACAGTCGTTGCGGCGTTATGGGGGCTGCACACAGGATGAGCTCGTCTTCGAGTAAGCGGACAAGGTTGCCGTTCCGAAAGGAGAAAATCGAGTTGGTAATGAATTCCCCTGAAAAATGGATTGCTATCCAGTAATCGATCTGACGGTTGAAATCCGTTTCCCACTTGTCCCAGTTGTAGGGGAAGTGGCTTCCATTTAAATCGGCGAACGTCTTTTCGGGCGGTTGGTAGACGATGTCTCCATTTCTTTCGATCAGGTATGTCTTGTTCTCTTCGCCGGCTGCGTAATACAGGCCAAGCTTTTCCAGCCAGAAGAAATAGAAGTCCGGGTACTTGTCCTGTAGCGTAAGGCAATCCATATCTGCTCGTTTCTTGAGTTGCAAATGGAGGGATGTTGGTGGTCATTGGCTGCGCATCGGCCTTGTGCGGCCAGTTTTCCGCCGTTTTCGTTGCGTCTTCATTGCTTTCCTCGACTTTCGCATGCGAGTCGGGGTGGTCGTTTGCCGCATCCACGATGATTGCATTGGTCCCAACGCGAGATCCACTCTTCATGGCGGAGTGGTTCTGCGAGGGCCGATGGAGTCCTTGCGCCGTGTTTCAGGCCCACCAGCGCATGTCGTCACTGTGATCGTGGAGGTGCGATCAGGTCGACACTGACCAGGGCCGGTTCGCTGAGGTGCGTGCGGCGCATCTCGTCCTGCAGGCGACCCAGCGCCTGCCGCATCGCCGCGCTGGTGCTCGTGGCGACCGTGTCCAGGTGCTGAGGAGCTCGGCCACGCGACCGGCGGGTTACGTATGTTCCCGTGCAGCGCTCGGCCCGTTCTGGCGCTGTCGCGAACGCAGGCCCAGGCCACAACGAAGAAGGAGCGCTCACGCGCTCCTTCTTCGTTGTGGCGAGCCGTTGGCCCTGCTGCGGCGCGTCGAATGCCGTAGGCTGGCTCGGCCTCGCGATTACAGGGCGTCGCGCGATTGGTTGCTTTCGGTCTGCCGATAGTCGGTGACCACGCCCTTGGCGTCGAATTCCACCTCCAGGTCATACGACTTGACGTTGCGTGCACCGACGCCGTGGTCCTGCGCCTCGTTGATCGCCTGGCCGGTGTAGAAACCCGGCAGCATGCGCTTGAGCACCGTCGTCGCGGTACCACGCACTTTTTCGCCGTGCGACTCGCCCGGGCTGTAGGTCCAGGACTTTTCGTAACCGCCTTCCTTTCCGGACGTCCTGTAGACGTGCTTTGGCTCGCCATAGATGGCGCGTACCTCTTCCTTGGTGGTCTTGCCGATGACGATGTTCTTCTTGACCGCGTCGGCGGTGTAGAGATCCGGATTGTCGACCTTTTCGGCCAGGGCGGGAGCGGCGAAGGACCCGGCCAGCAGGGCCGAGATCAGCAGGGTGCGAAAGGGTTTCATGGTCATGTCCGTTTACCTGGGGAGTGGCGTCTGCAATCCAGAGTGCACCGATCGCGTCGAGGCGATGCGTCGTGTGGCATCAACGCGGCGCGACGAGCTTAGGCATGGCGAAATGACGCCGTCAATACAGCACGCACGGGCGTTCAGGCAGAGACGACGCCCTGGCGATGAGGGCGTCGCACTCGTCGGCACACGGTCTGCGGGCGCTGCGCAGGCGGCTGTGCCGACATCGCGCGCGGCAGCCTGTGATCCGCTGCCGCTTTTGCGGTGGCGACCAGTGCGGGCGGCTACAGCGCCTGCAGGATCAGCGAGTGCCAGCCGGTGCGGTAGGTTTCGTAGCCGGGAGAGGCGGCGTGCGCGATGCAGTGCGGCCGGCCGTCGAGATCGATCAGCACGGCGCCACGCGGCTGCTTGAACAAGGCGTCGCGGCCGTCGAAGTCGATCCGGTCCTGCAGCATGCGCCCGGCCGAGTCGGCCAGCACCCGGCCCTGCGCATCGACGATGCAGGCGCGGCTGCGGCCCCATTCGGATTCGGACAGCGGCGTGCGCTGCACGATCGTCTGCGCCAGCGCGTCCCAGCGGAACACGATGCCCAGCACGCCCAGCACGCGCCCATCGACGCGACCGCCGTCGCGCACCGTGCATGCGTACACCAGCACGCGCTCGCCGTCGGCCAGCGCACTGGCATGCACGTCCTGAAAGCCGAATTCCTCGCCGCTGCGCGTGCGCATCGCGTGTTCGAACCATGGCTGCGCGGAGACGTCGCTGCCGACCGAGGCGAACTGCCGCGGTCGGCCGTTGGCGCGGATGCGGCCATCGCTTCCGGCCAGGATCAGGTCGAAGTAGACCGTGTACGAATCCAGGATCTGGCCCATGCGCCGCGAGGCGTAGGCCAGCGCCTCGGCATCGCTGTCGGCACGCGCCGCGGCGACCACCGCCGCGTCGGTGGCCCACCAGCGCACGTCGCAACTGCGCTCGTAGAGGTTGCGGTCGATCAGGTCGATGTTGCTCAGGGCCAGCTCGCTGAGCCGCGTGCGACGCACGTCGTCCTGCAGGCGGCCCAGTGTCTGCCGCATCTCCGCGCTGGTGCGCGCGGCGACCTTGTCCAGGTCCTGGGTGGCCTCGGCCACGCGTCGCGACAGTCCGTCCATTTCCTGCGCGATCACGCTGAAGCCGCGTCCGGCGGCGCCGATCCGCGCCGATTCGATGCGCGCGTTCATGGAGATCATGTGGGTGGTGCGGTTGATCGCGTCGATCCCCTGCAGCGAGCGGCGCAACTGGCCGAGCAACTGGTCGGACAAGCCGACGACGGCGCGAATCTGGTCATCGATCCCCGCGTCGGCGGGGTGGGCGGGTAGGTTCATTCATGCTGCCGGTGGGGTGGGAGAAAACAGCAGACGGACGACGCGATAAGGGGTGTAGCGGCCGCCGGTGCACTGGACTTGAGGGCGCTGTGAAGACCGTTTGTCGGAACGTCGGGCCTTGCGCTGACTGGGCTGCGGCCTCGTCCGTGGGCCGATGTCGGCGCCGAACTCGTCTACCATCTGCGCCAGGTCCGGCGCCGCCGGGCCCCCGGTGCGCGCCACGGGCGCCGCCCCACCGCCTGTGGAGATGTGAGACGAATGGACAAGTTGGTCGTGCTGGTGGTGTTTGCGGCGCTGGTGGTGCTGGCGCTGCCACTGCTGTCGATCGTGGCCCTGGTCGGGCAGTCGCGCCTGCGCCAGCGGCTCGCCGCACTGGAGGCGCAGGTGGCGCGGATGGCCGCCGCCACGCCGGCCACCGCGACGGATCGCGCCGATGTCGCGGCCGCTGCCGCAGAGGGCCAGGCCGCCGTCGCCGAGTCCGAGGTCGAGGCGGAGGACATGCCGTTCGCTGCAGGCCTCGACCTTTCGCGTCCAGACCCGTTCGCCGAGCCCGTCGTGGCGCCACCGCCGCTGCCGCCACCCTTGCCGGCGTCTCCCAGGGACGACGATTTCGCGACGCTGGCCGCCGCGGTCGAACGCGCCGAGCAGCAGCAGGCCCAGGCGCGCACCGCCGCGACGGCCCAGCCCGCCGCGCCGCGTGGGCCGGATCCGATCGAACGGCTGTTGGGCGGGATCAAACGCTCGTTCACCGAGGGCAATGTCCCGGTCAAGATCGGCATGCTGGTGCTGCTGGCCGGCGTCGCCGCGCTGCTGAAGTACGCTGGCGACCAGGGCTGGCTGCGCATGCCGATCGAGCTGCGCTACGCCGGCATCGCCGCCGCGTCGCTGGCCGGCCTGGCCTTCGGCTGGCGCCAGCGCACGCGCAAGCGCAGCTTTGCGCTGGCCCTGCAGGGCGGGGCGATCGGCGTGCTGCTGCTGATCGTGTTCGCCGCCTTCAAGCTGTCCGGGCTGATCCCCGCCGGCGCGGCGCTGGCGCTGAGCATCGCCCTGGTCGCGGGCATGTGCGTGCTGGCGGTGGCGCAGGAATCGCGCACGCTGGCGGTGCTGGGCACGCTGGCCGGCTTCCTCGCGCCGCTGTGGCTGTCCACCGGCAGCGGCAACCACGTCGCGTTGTTCTCCTACTATGCGCTGCTCAACGCGGCGGTGTTCGCGATCGCCTGGTACCGGCCGTGGCGGGTGCTGAACCTGCTCGGGTTCGGCTTCACCTTCGGCATCGGCACGCTGTGGGGCGTGTTGCAGTACCGGCCCGAAAAGTTCGCCAGCACCGAGCCGTTCCTGCTGCTGTTCTTCGCCTTCTACCTGCTGATCCCGATCCTGTATGCGCGGCGCCAGGCAGCGCGCAGCACGCTGATCGACGGCAGCCTGGTGTTCGGCACGCCGCTGATCGCCTTTTCGCTGCAGGCGGGGCTGCTGCGCGGCGACGGCCTGCCGTTGGCCCTGTGTGCGCTGGGACTGGCGGCGATCTATGCCCTGCTGGCGGCGGCGCTGATCCGGCGCGCGAGCTTCGCGGTGCTGGGGCAGGCGTATGCGGTGCTGGCGGTGGGGTTCGCCACGTTGGCGGTGCCGCTGGCGCTGTCCGCGCGCGCGACCGCCAGCGTGTTCGCGCTGGAGGGGGCGGCGTTGGCGTGGCTGGGCCTGCGCCAGCGGCGCTGGCTGCCGCAGTTCAGCGGCGCCGGCCTGCAATTGGCGGCGTCGTTCGGTTTCCTGGTGGGCGTGGAGGACATCGCCCAGGACACCCAGGCGGTGGCCAACGCCACCTTCATGAGCGGGCTGCTGCTGGCGCTGGCCGGTTTCGCCAGCGCCTGGTGCTACCGCCGTGGGCGGGCCGCCGTGCCGGCGCTGGGCTACTACGTGTGGGGGCTGTTCTGGTGGTGCGGGATCGGTGTCACCGAGATCGTGCGATTCGTCGACGCCGACGCGCGCGCCGACGTGCTGCTGGCGTGGGTCGCGGTCAGCGGCTGGCTCGCCGCCGAGGCGCAGCGGCGCTGGCCGGCACTGGCGCTGGCCGCGACCACGCTGGGTGGCCTGGCCCTGGCCTTGCCGCTGGCGGTCTGGCAGGCCGATGTGCACGGGCAGCCGTTCGCCGGGCATGGCGGCTGGGCCTGGGCGCTGTTCGCGGTGCTCGGCGTGCGCAGCCTGCTGTGCCTGCGCGACAGCGGTGGCGGCGTCGCGCGTGCGGCGCAGTTCGTGTGGTGGCTGGTGTGGCCCAGCGTGGTCGGGCTGCTGTGCACCTGGATCGCGCTGCACAGCGAGCTCGCCGCCGGCTGGCGCTGGATGCTGTTGCTGGCGCCCTGGTTGCTGGCGACGGCGCTGTCGCTGTGGCGCTGGAACTGGCTGGCGGCTCCGCTGGGTGCGGCATTCGCGCCGTGCCGCAGCGCGCTGCAGAGCACCTACTTCGGCCTGCTGGCGGTGGCCTGGCTGTACAGCCTGGGCCTGCCCGGCAGCAGCGCGCCGCTGCCCTGGGTGCCGGTGCTCAATCCGCTGGAACTGACTCAACTGGCGCTGCTGGTCCTGGGCGTGCGCTGGACCCGCACCGCGGAGCTGCCGGCGCTGCTGCGGCCCTGGCGCACCCAGCTGTTGGCCGGTGCCGGCTTCCTGTGGATCACCAGCGTCACCCTGCATGCGGTGCACTACTGGGCGGCGGTGCCGTGGCCCGGCGTGCTCGGCAATGGCGTGGCGCAGACCAGCCTGACCGTGGTCTGGAGCGTGCTGGGCGTGCTCGGCTGGGTGCTCGGCTCGCGGCGCGGCCAGCGCGGCCTGTGGCTGGCCGGCGCGGTATTGATGGCGGTGGTGCTGGGCAAGCTGTTGCTGGTGGACCGCGGCAACCTCGGCAACGTCGCCGGCATCGCCTCGTTCATCGCGTACGGCTTGTTGTGTACGGTGGTCGGCTATCTGGCGCCGGCGCCGCCGCGCGCTGCCGAACCGGCCGAGGAGGCCATCCCATGATCCGACGTGCGCTGTTCCCGTTGTTGCTGGCCGGGTTGCCGCTGTGCGCGTTCGCCGCCAGCCAGCGCGACGACTACGCCCAGCAGTGGCCGCTGACCCTGCAGGACGCCGATGCCGGCGCCTATCGCGTGCAGCTCGACGATGCGGTCTACCGCAGCGCGCAGCGCGCCTCGCTGGGCGATGTGGAGGTGTTCAACGCGGCCGGCGACCCGCTGCCGGCGGCCCTGTTCGCCGCCGAGCAGGCCGAGACCGCGCCGCGCCGGCAGCCGCTGCCGTGGTTTCCGCTGCCGGCGGCGCCCGACGGGCGTACGCCGGATCTGGAGCTGATCGCCGAGCGCGACAGCGACGGCAGTGTGCGCCGCATCCAGACCCGCGTGGCCGGCGCTGGCCCCGACGCGGGCGCTGCCGGCTGGCTGGTCGATGCCAGCGCACTGCGTGCGCCGCTGCGCGCGCTGTCGCTGCAATGGGCCGCCGCTGCGCAGCCACAGCAGGCCCGCTATCGCGTCGAGGGCAGCGACGACCTGCGCGACTGGGAGGTGGTGGTGGACGAGGCGACCCTGGTCGACCTCAGCAACCAGGGGCACCGCCTGCAGCAGCTGCGCATCCCCATCGGCCGCGAGGTGCGCTATCTGCGCCTGCTGCCGCTGGCCGGTGCCGGCGCGCCGCCGCTGACCGGAGTGGAAGCCGAACTGGCGCCGGTACCGGTCGCGGCCGACTGGCATTGGCAGCAACTGGACGCGGCGAGCACCGATCCCGCGCAGCACGGCTATGCCTTCGTGTCGCCGGGGCGCTACCCGGTGACGCGCGTCGACATCGCCTTGCCCGGCAACAACGCCATCGAATGGCGCGTGCAGAGCCGCGACAGCGCCGAGGCGCCGTGGCAGGACCGCGCCGGCCCATGGCTGGCCTACCAGGTGGGCGGCGGCAGCCGCTCGCCGCCGCAGGCGCTGACTGCGCCGGTGCGCGATCGCTACTGGCGGCTGCTGGCGACGCAGGAGCCGGGCCGGCAGCGGCCGGCGCTGCGCCTGGGCTACCAGCCGGAGACGCTGGTGTTCCTGGCGCAGGGGGCGCCGCCTTATGCCCTGGCCGCCGGCAGTGCGCGCACCCAGCGTGCGCAGGCGCCGTTGGCCGCCGCGTTGCAGGCCTTGCACACCCAGCGTGGGCCGCAATGGGCGCCGGCCACTGCCAGCCTCGGCGCGGTGCAGCCGCTGGCCGGTGCCGCGGCGTTGCAGGCGCCAGCGCCACCGCGCGACTGGAAGACCTGGCTGCTGTGGGCGCTGCTGGTCGGCGGTGCGCTGCTGGTGGTCGGTTTCGCGCTCAGCCTGCTGCGCAAACCCGGCGCCGCCGACGGTACGGGCTGATCGATCCCGCGGCGACGGTGCGTACGCTGCGCCGCGCGCGCGGGGCAGCGCACCGTACCCCACCGATTTGCCGCTGTGCGGCCGACGCCGGAAAATGGTGGTTTCGCCGCTGCGCGGCGATCGGCCGAACGGCGTGCACCCGACGTTCCGATGCCGACGCCGATACTGCACCGATGGCGCGGTTTTCCCTTTGCAACCCCACGAAAGCGAGCAATCACATGTCCATCCTGCGAATGACCGATCTCGACCTGTCCGGCAAGCGTGTGCTGATCCGGCAAGATCTGAATGTGCCGATCGACAATGGCCTGATCACCTCCGAGCAGCGCATCCTGGCCTCGGTGCCGACGCTCAAGCACGCACTGGAGCAGGGCGCGGCGGTGATGGTGACCTCGCATCTGGGCCGGCCCAAGGAAGGCGTGTGGACCCAGGAGGATTCGCTGGAGCCGGTGGCCATCCGCCTGGCTGCGCTGCTCGGCGTCGACGTGCCGCTGATCCGCGACTGGGTCGATGGCGTGGACGTGCAGCCGGGGCAGATCGTGCTGCTGGAGAACTGCCGCATGAACGTCGGCGAGGGCAAGGACGACGAGGCCCTGGCGAAGAAGTATGCGGCGCTGTGCGACGTGTTCGTGATGGACGCCTTCGGCACCGCGCACCGTGCGCAGGCGTCTACCCATGGCGTGATCAAGTTCGCCCCGGTCGCCGCCGGCGGCCCGCTGCTGATGGCGGAGCTGGATGCGCTGGCCAAGGCGCTGGAGCAACCGGCCAAGCCGCTGCTGGCGATCGTCGCCGGCAGCAAGGTCTCGACCAAGCTGGAACTGCTGTCCAACCTGGTGGACAAGGTCGATCAGTTGATCGTTGGCGGCGGCATCGCCAACACCTTCATCGCCGCGGCCGGGCATGCGGTCGGCAAGTCGCTGTGCGAGCCGGACCTGCTGGAGACCGCGCGCAAGATCGTCGCCGACGCCAATGCGCGCGGCGCGGCGATCCCGCTGCCCAGCGACGTGGTGGTAGCCAAGCAGTTCATGCCCGACGCCGAGGCCACGGTGAAGGCGGTCACCGATGTCGCCGACGACGACCTGATCCTGGACATCGGCCCGCAGACCGCCGCGCACTACGCCGAACTGATCGCCAAGGCCGGTACCGTGGTCTGGAACGGCCCGGTCGGCGTGTTCGAGTTCGACGCCTTCGGCAAGGGCACCGAAACCCTGGCGCGGGCGATCGCCGCCTCGTCGGCGTTCTCCATCGCCGGCGGCGGCGACACCCTGGCCGCGGTCGACAAGTACGGCATCGCCGAGCAGGTCAGCTACATCTCCACCGGCGGCGGCGCGTTCCTGGAGTTCCTGGAAGGCAAGACCCTGCCGGCGGTGGCCGCGCTGCAGGCGCGCGGCGCGTGAGCGCCGCCGACGTCCTGTTCTTCGACCTGGACGGCACCCTGGTCGATTCGGAGGCCGGCATCGTCGGCAGCCTGCGCCACGCCTTCGCCGAACTGAGGCAGCCGCTGCCGACACCGGCACAGTTGCGCGCCTGGATCGGCCCGCCGTTGCGCGACAGCTTCCAGCAGCACTTCGGCGGCGATGCGGCGCTGGTGGAGCAGGCGTTGACCCTGTACCGCAATCGCTACGACAGCGATGGCTGGCGCGAGCACACGGTGTTTCCGGACATCGGCGCGGCGGTGGAAGCGGTGGCTGCGTCCGGTCACCGCCTGGCGGTGGTGACCTCGAAGAACGAACGCTTCGCGCGGCGCATCGTCGAGCACCTGCCGTTCGGCGGACGCTTCGAGGAGATCGTCGGCGCCAGCGACGACGGCGCGCGCCGGGCCAAGCCCGAGCTGATCGCCGAGGCGCTGCGGCGGCTCGCGGTCGTGCCGGCGCGGTGCCGCATGATCGGCGACCGGCGCATGGACATCGACGGCGCGCGCCACCACGGCATGCGCAGCATCGGCGTACTGTGGGGCTTCGGCGATGCCGAGGAACTGCGCCAGGCCGGTGCCGATGTGCTGGCGCAGTCGCCGGCGCAGTTGCCGGCGCTCGTCGCGGCCTGAATGGGCACGTGCGCCGGTGCGTCCGGCGCACGGGGCGCTGGCTGCGCATGGTGCGTCGCCTGGCGTGCGCCTGCCCACGCGGTGGCCGAGGGCAGGCGGTCGTTGCCGTGGCATGACCACATACTGTCCCGCATTGTCCGCTCGCTATGCCGGGCCGCGCGTGCGTCTATGCCGAAATGCCATGCTGTGTGATGGGCGCGTGTGCTAGCTTTGAGCGCTTTTTCCAAGGATGCCATCATGATAGAACGCCAGCGCCGCACCAAGATTCTCGCCACCCTCGGTCCGGCCACCGACCCGCCCGGCGTGCTCGAGGATCTGTTCCGCGCCGGCGTCAACGTGGTGCGGTTGAACTTCAGCCACGGCGATCCGTCCGGCCAGGCCAAGCGCGCCGCCGAAGTGCGCGCCGCCGCGGCCCGCGTCGGTGCCGAGATCGGCATCCTCGCCGACCTGCCCGGTCCGAAGATCCGTATCGAGCGCTTTGCCCAGGGCAAGGTCTCGCTCAAGCTCGGCGACCGCTTCGACCTCATCGCCGACCCCAATGCCGCGCCGGGCGACGCCAGCCAGGTCGGCGTCAGCTACCTGGGCCTGCCGCAGGACGTGGCGCCGGGCGACGTGCTGCTGCTGGACGACGGCCTGATGCAGCTGAAGGTGGTCGAGGTGCAGGGCGAGCGCATCGTCACCAGCGTGCTCAACGATGGCGTGCTGTCCGACCGCAAGGGGCTCAACAAGCAGGGCGGCGGCCTGTCGCTGGGCGCACTGACCGAGCGCGACAAGGAACTGATCGGCATCGTCGCCAAGATCGGCGTGGACTTCATCGCGGTGTCGTTCTGCCGCAATGCCGAGGACATGAACGAGGCGCGGCGCATCGCCCGCGCGCACGGCTGCGATGCGGCCCTGGTATCCAAGATCGAGCGCACCGAGGCGATCGAGAACCTGAGCGAGATCGTCGAGGCCTCGGACGTGGTGATGGTCGCGCGTGGCGACCTGGGCGTGGAGATCGGCGACGCCGAGCTGCCCGGCCTGCAGAAGAAGATCATCAAGGAATCGCTGGCGCAGAACAAAGTGGTGATCACCGCCACGCAGATGCTGCAGTCGATGGTGGAAAGCCCGATCCCGACCCGCGCCGAAGTGCTGGACGTGGCCAACTCGGTGATCGACGGCACCGACGCGGTGATGCTGTCGGCCGAGAGCGCCGCCGGCGCCTATCCGATCCGCGCGGTCGAGGCGATGGCGCGCATCTGCCTGGGCGCCGAGCGCCAGTTCGAGACCGAGACCGACTTCGGCATGGCCCCGCGCAACCTCGAGCGCGCCGACCAGGCCATCGCCATGGCGACGATGTTCCTGTCCCAGCACGTGGGCGTGCGTGCGATCGTGGCGATGACCGAATCCGGCGGCACCCCGCGCTACCTGTCGCGCTTCCGCGCCAAGGCGCCGATCTTCGCGGTGACCCGCCACGACGGCGCGCGCCGGCACATGGCGATGATGCGCGACGTGTTCCCGATCAACTTCGACAGCCGCGGCCTGACCCCGCGCGAGGCCGCGCGCGGCGCGATCCGGGTGCTGGTCGAAGCCGGACTTCTGGCGCCGGGCGATCGCGTGGTGTTCACCAGCGGCGAGCACATGGAAACCCACGGCGCGACCAACACCCTGCGCCTGCTCGAGGTCGGCCCGGACGGCCGTGCCAGCGGCCTGGGCGAACTCTGAAGGACGCGGCGCGGCGGCCCCTGCCGCCGCGCCGTCGGCAACACCTGTTCGATCGCGCATGGAACGGCGCGGCGCCCTCCCGTTCCCTGATCGTGCGACACCCCCATGACGTCCCCAAGCGCGCACGCCGAACTCGGGCTGGAACTGCCCGAGCGCCCCGGCACGCATTGCCTTGAACACCTGATCCAGGCCTCGGCCACGCGCGAGCTGGTGGTCACCGAGGATATCCGCGACCGCCGCGGCATCCTGCTCGTCGCCAAGGGCCAGCGCATCAACGCCGGCCTGCGCGAGCGCCTGATCGCGCGGCGCCTGCTGCGTCCGCTGGAATCCTCGCTGGCGTTCTGCGAGGAACTGCGCCCGAGCGAAGTGCAGTTGGCCGCGCAGCGCGAACTGGACGAACACCCGCACCTGCGGCAGTTGCTGGGCGAGCAGGCGCAGCCGGTGATGGCCATGCTGGCCCGCGCCCGCACGCTGGGCGCGCCGGGCACCTTGCTGACCACCCTCGGCCAGACCCGGCCGGCCGCGTTTTCGCACGCGGTGCGGGTGGCGATGCTCGTGTCGTGGCTGGCGGCGTTGCTGTCGCGCTCGGATGCGGCGATGCGCGAGGCCGCGGAAGTGGGCCTGCTGCACGATCTCGGCGAGATGTACGTGGATCCGGTGGTGCTGGAGATTCCCGAGGCGCAGCAGGACTTCGGGCAGTGGCGCATGCGCTGCGTGCACCCGGTGATCAGTGCCGCGCTGCTGGGCGAATCCGGCGTGTACTCGGCGCAGCAGGCCGCGGCCGCGCGCGAGCACCACGAACGCATCGACGGCTCCGGCTATCCGGTCGGCGCGTCGGCGCTGTCGCCGCTGGGCCGGTTGATCTCCTGTGCCGAAGCGCTGGATGGGTTGTTCGAACGCGAGCAGGGCCACGCGCAGGCGCTGGCGCGGATGCGCATCGCGCTGCGCGTGGTGCCCGGGCAGTTCCCGCGCGACGTGGTCGACCTGCTGACCGAGCGCTTGCGCGACTGCGCGCTGGAACAGGCGCCGGCGCACGATCCGCAACACCTGCGCGAGGTGGTGGCGGCCTTGCTCGACGGCCTGGAGCGGGCGCGCGACGAGGCGTTGCGGCTGCAGCGCGGCGGCGACCTGCGCGAGGACGAGCGCGCGGCCTTGCAGCATCTGCTGCTGTTGATCGTGGGCTACATCATGGCCATCCACGATTCCGGCGCCGGCAAGATGGTCGAGCAACTGCCGTGGCTGATCGCCGCGCCGGAAGTGGCCGAGGAAGTCGACCGCGTCTGCTGCGAACTGCGCTGGCAGCTGCCGGGGCTGCGCCGCCACGCCGCGTTGCTGGCGCACCGCCGACGACTGGCGGCCGTTGCTCGATGCGCTCGACATCGCCTTGCCGACAGCGCAGGGCGCGCCGGCGCCGGACCTGGACGCTGCGCCGCTGCGGACCGCGCAGGCCGATGAAGAGGCGCAGTGTGACGCAATGACGGATGCGCTCGGCTGACGTGCCTGGAACCTGCACGGTCTACGCCTGTAACCGCTTGCAATTCCCGCGGTAACGGAATGCATGCAGGCCGGCCCGGTATAATGGGCGTTCCCCCGCTGCAGCCATCAGGAACCGTATGAGCATCGAACAGCTTGCCGAAACCGCACAGGCAATGGTCGCCCCGGGCAAGGGCATCATCGCGATCGACGAATCCACCAGCACCATCGCCAAGCGCTTCGCCGGCGTGGGCATCGAGAATGTCGAAGAGAACCGCCGTGCCTACCGCGAGCTGCTGCTGACCACGCCCAAGCTGAGCGAACACATCTCCGGCGCGATCCTGTACGACGAGACGATCCGCCAGAAGACCAAGGACGGCGTGCCGTTCGCCAAGTACATGGCCGAGCACGGCGTCATCCCCGGCATCAAGGTCGACAAGGGCACGCATCCGCTGGCCGGCATGCCGGGCGAGCTGATCACCGAAGGCCTGGACGGCCTGCGCGCACGCCTGGAGGAGTACTACAAGCTCGGCGCGCGCTTCGCCAAGTGGCGTGCGGTCATCACCATCGGCGAGGACATCCCGTCGGGCGTGTGCATCGAGACCAACGCGCATGCACTGGCCCGCTATGCGGCGCTGTGCCAGGAGCAGGGCCTGGTGCCGATGGTGGAGCCGGAAGTGCTGATGGACGGCGACCACGACATCGAGACCTGCTACGAGGTCACCGAAGCCACGCTGCGTTCGCTGTTCGGCGCGCTGTACGAGCAGAACGTGGTCCTGGAAGGCACCATCCTCAAGGCCTCGATGGTCATCGCCGGCAAGGACTGCGACGAGCAGGCCAGTGTCGAGGAAGTGGCCGAGTCCACCGTGATGTGCCTCAAGAGCACCGTGCCGGCGATCCTGCCGGGCATCGTGTTCCTGTCCGGCGGCCAGACCGACGAGCAGTCCACCGCGCACCTCAACGCGATGAACCAGCTCGGCAACCTGCCGTGGCCGCTGAGCTTCTCCTACGGCCGCGCCATGCAGCAGGCCGCGCTGAAGCTGTGGGCGCAGGACATGAAGGGCAATTTCGCCAAGGCGCAGCAAGTGGTGTACGAGCGCGCCAAGGAAAACGGCCTGGCTGCGCTGGGCAAGTGGCAGGGCTGATCGGCCCCGACATCGCCTCAGAGGAAAGAAGAACGCCGGCATCGCCGGCGTTTTTCGTTTGCGGTCCAGCGCCTTGCGCGCGGCCACACGGGCGCTCCCGCATCGATGACCACGCTCCAGGACCGGCGTGAGCGGCGCCCGACGCGCCGCATTGCGCTCAGGGCGCCAGCGCCGCCGGCGCGTGGAAGCGATAGCCGCTGTTGCGCAAGGTCTTCACCGGCAGCGGGCGTCCGCTGATCTCCTCCACGCGGCGCCGCAGGCGGTACATCTGCGTGTCCAGCCGCCGCCGGTCGTACTCGAGGAAGTTGACCCCCAGCGCGTCGGCGATCTCGCGGTGGCCCACGCTCTCGCCGGCATGGCGCATCAGGCAGGCCAGCACCAGCAGATCCTGGCGCGACAGCGGCACCGGCGGCGCGTTGGGAACGTTCAGGCGTGCGGCGGCCAGTTCCAGGACCCAGCGCGCGGCCGGTGGCGGCAGGGCCAGGCGCCGGCCCAGCGACGCCAGCGTGGCGGCGAGTTCGTCCAGATCGACGCCCTTGCCCAGGTAGTGGTCCGCGCCGAGTTCCAGCCCCGCGATGCGGTCGCTGGCGGTGTTGCGCGCGCTGAACACCACGATGCCCAGCCGATGGCCGGCACGCCGCAGTTCACGGACCAGTTCCAGGCCGCTGCCGTCGGGAAGACCGACGTCGATCACCGCCATGGTGTGGCGCGCCGGATCGAACCGCGTCCGGAAGCCGGCGATGCTGTCCACGCAGAGGGCGACATAGCCCAGATCCTGCAGGAACTCGCCGAGTTCCTCGCACAGCACCGGTTCGTCCTCGAGCAGGATCACTTCGGACATGGAGCCGCGTCCTCGCGCAGTGCGGTTTGCTGTAACGTCATCGGCTGGCAACGGTGCGGTATGGCGAATGATGGCGCAATGGTGGCGCTGGCTGGTGGGCGCATGGCTCGTGGTGGTCGTGGGCGTGTGCGTGGCCGCCGACGCGGCGCCATCCCCGGTCGCGGCGCTGCCGCTGACCAGCGCGCACCACGATGCGAGCGGGTATCTGCAGCGCCTGGACGATCCGCACGGCCGACTGGACGTGGTGCAGGCCGCCGCCGCGACCGGCTGGATCCGCCTGCCCGCCGGCCTCAACGCGGGATTCGCCGACGGTGCCGTGTGGCTGCGCCTGCCTCTTCATGTCCAGAGTGTACCGCCCGGCGGCTGGATGGTGCGATTGAGCAATGCCTTGCTCGACGACGTGCAGGCCTACGCGCGGCCCGAGGGCGGCGCCTGGCGCGCGCTGGGGGACAGCGGCGAACGCGTGCCGCGGCGCGATTGGCCGGTGGACTACCGCAGTCCGGTCTTCCAGTTCGCGCCCGCGCATCCCGGCGATTACGAGTTGCTGCTGCGGTTGCGCAGCAAGAACGCGTTGGTCACCCGTCTGGACGTCTGGCAACGGCTGCCGTTCGATAACCACTCGCGGCGCGAGGGGCTGCAGTTCGGCCTGTATTTCGGCTTCTACCTGTTGCTGCTGTGCCTGCACGTGCTGTTCTGGCTCGCCACGCGCGCGCGCATGAGTGGCCTGTTCGTGGCCTATCTCGGCGGCTGCGTGTTCAACGAAGCGATGTCCATCGGCCTGGTGCAGCAGGTCACCGGCATGCCGATGGCGTGGAGCGACACGCTGTTGGGCATCAGCATCGCCTGCAGTCTGCCGGTGGGATTCCAGGTCGCCAGCCGGCAACTGAACCTGCGCGCCTTTCATCCGCGGCTGGTGCGCTGGGGCACACGTCTGCTGTGGGCGGTCGCGTTGGGGTGTGCCGTGTTCGTGCTTGCCGGCCACTACGCCTGGGGCATGCAGCCGGTGCAGTCGCTGGGCCTGCTGGAAATCCTGCTGCTGGCGGGGCTGGGCCTGCACCTGCTGTGGCGCCGCTATCGGCCGGCGCTGTTCTTCGTGCTCGCGTTCTTTCCGTTCTATCTGGGGGTGATGCTGGGCTTCCTGCGCAACCTCGGATTCGTCCCGGTCAATGCGTGGACCCAGTACGCCACCACGTTCGGCACCATGCTGCACATGACGCTGCTGAGCGTGTTCCTCATCGGCCGTTACGAGCGGCAGCGCCGCTTGCGCGAACGGCGGCATGCCGAGGCCGCGGTGGCACTCGCGCGCAGGCACGGTCTGGCGCTGGAGCGTGACGTGGCGTTGCGCACCGCAGAGCTGCGCAACGAAATCGGCAGGCGGCAGGCGCTGGAGAACGACCTGCGCGGCTTGCTGCAGACCGAGCGCAAGGTCATGCAGGAGCAACGCGATTTCGTGGCGATGGTGTCGCACGAGTTCCGCACGCCGCTGGCGGTCATCATGACCTCGGCGCAACAGCTGGCGCGCAAGCTGGATGCGCCGCCGGAACGCAATCGCGTGCGCTGCGGCAACATCCGCGACGCGGCGCAACGGCTGCTGGCGCTGGTGGACGAGTATCTCGCCGACGACCGCATGGGCGAGGCGGCCTCGGAACTGCGGCTGCAGCCTTGCGCCCTGCACGTCCTGCTCGACGACCTGTGCCGCGACTTCCCGCCGCAGCGCGTGGTCTGCGAGGTTCTCACCGACGACGACGGTCTGCTCACCGATACCGGACTGCTGCGGGTGGCCGTGCGCAACCTGCTCGCCAATGCCGACCGTCATTGCCCGGTGGGCATGGCCATCCGCGTGCGCGTCCGCGGCAGTGCCGGAGGGCTGCGGCTGGAGGTCGCCAATCCGGGCGAACGCATCGCGCCTGCCGAACGCGAGCGGCTGTTCCAGAAGTACTACCGTGGCGAAAGCGCGCGACATGCGCCGGGCGCGGGGCTCGGTCTGTATCTGGTGCGGCGCATCGCCGAGCGTCTTGGGGGATGGGTCGGCCTGGCCAGGCAGGCATCCGACGAGTCGGTCTGCTTCGTATTGCTGCTGCCGCGCCGCCCGGATGCACAGCTCGCAGTGTCGCGCGTGCTGCCGGCGACGGATGCCTGATCGCAGGCGGCCGTGCGTATCCCGGCGCACGGTGTGCGCCAACAGCAAAAACAATCGGGTGCGGCGGCGACCGACCGCCGCGCGTTGGTGCAGAGAGCCCGGTGCCGATTCGTGTGCCGGCGAGGGCCGCGACGAAAGCGGTGCCATGACCTGACGACACCGCCGCGCGGTGTCGTCAGGTCATTCCCGGCTACTGCCGGATGATGCAGCTGTCCGCGGACGCGTTGGACGCGCCCGGGCTGCAGGCGACCGCCGGGGCGCGGATGCCGCCGTCGACGATCAGGATCGAGTCGGTGGCGGCCGTCACGGTGCCGCTGCCGCCGCCACGTGCCGCGGCCGCCAGCTGCCTGGCGGTCTCGTCGGCCTTTTGCGGACTCGTCTCTGTCGTGCTGCCGGCATCGCTGGTCACCGTGGCGGCGGCGACCGAAGTGTTGATCGCCTGCACGGTGGTGGTGGGCAACTGGACGGCGCCGCCGCCATCGGCGACCACGTTCAACAGGCCATCGACGTAGCTGATGGCGTAGTTGGACAACCCCGCGCCGGTGGCGCCGGAGGCCGTGATGGCGTAGTTGCCGACCGCAGCGCCGCTGCCGGCACCGGCACTGTTCAGGGCGACGCCGGAGACGGTGTCGCTGTTGAGCAGGCCGGAGACACGGTAGCCGGTGAGGGTGGCGGTGCTGCCGACGGTCTTGCTGGCATCGCTGGCGACGATGCGCAGGGTGGCCGGATCGACGCGGAGGCTGCCGTCGACGTAGCTGACGACGTAGTTGGACAGCCCGGCGCCGGTGGCGCCGGAGGCGGTGATGGCGTAGTTGCCGACCGCGGCGCCGGCACCGGCGCCGGCGCTGCCCAGAGCGACGCCGGAGACGGTGTCGCCGTTGAGCAGGCCCGAAACACTGTAGCCGCTGAGATTGACGGTGCCGCCGTAGGTCTTGTTGGCGTCGTTGGCGACGATGCGCAGCGTTGCCGGATCGACGCGCAGACTGCCATCGACATAGGTCACGACGTAGTTGGACAGCCCGGCGCCGGTCGCGCCGGAGGCGGTGATGGCGTAGTTGCCCACCGCGGCGCCGGCGCCGGTGCCGGCGCTGCCCAGGGCGACGCCGGAGACGGTATCGCCGTTGAGCAGGCCCGAAACGCTGTAGCCGCTGAGATTGACGGTGCCGCCATAGGTCTTGTTGGCGTCGTTGGCGACGATGCGCAGGGTGGCCGGATCGACCCGCAGGCTGCCGTCGACGTAGCTGACGACGTAGTTGGACAGCCCGGCGCCGGTCGCGCCGGAGGCGGTGACGGCATAGTTGCCCACTGCGGCGCCGCTGCCGGCGCCCGCGCTGCTCAGCGCGACCCCGGAGACGCTGTCGTTGCCGACCAGGCCGGAAACGCGGTAGCCGCTGAGGTTGACGGTGCCGCCGTAGGTCTTGGAGCCCGAGGTCGCCGTCACCGTCAGCGTCGCCGGGGTGATGGCGATGCCGCCGGAGACCACGTAGCCGATGTCGTAGCCCTGCTGCGAGGACGCCAGGCCACCGATCTGCAGCATGCCGTTGCCGGTGGTGTAGCTGCCGACACCATTGCCTGCGGTCGCGTAGCGCAGCGACGAGCCGAACAGCAGGCTCGGGTCGAAGGCGCCGCCGACCGTGTAGGACGCGAGCGTGCCGCTGACGCCGTTGCCGTCGTAGGTCTTGTCGAGGCCGGAGACGCTGCTGCTGATCGTCAACGGGGTCAGGAAGCTGCGCAGCAGCGGCGTGCCCATGTGTTCGTACAGGCGCCAGGTCAGGCCGGTGCCGCCACGGTTGTCGATCGCCCAGCCGGCGTCGGTGAACGTGGACAGGGTGTTCAGCGCGCTCCAGGACCTGCCGCCGCTGATCGCGTCTATGCTGCCGGTGTTGCTGCCCGCCAAGCGCAGGCCGGCGTTGATCGGATTGCCGCCGATGTCGGTGGCGAAGAAGCTGGCGTTGATCGTGCCTGCGTCGTTGGTGCCGACCAGACCGCCGACATCGGTGCTGCCACCCACGTCGCCCGTGGCGTAGCTGGCGTTGATGGTGCCGCTCTCGTTGTAGCCGACCAGGCCGCCGAGATGCTGGGTGCCGATCACCTGACCCGTGGCATAGGCCGCGTTGATGCTGCCCTGTTCGTTGTAGCCGACCAGGCCGCCGGCGAAGTCCGTGCCGGCCACGAAACCGGTGGCATAGACACGGGTCAGAACGCCACGATTGTTGTAGCCGACCAGCCCGCCGATGAACGACGTGCCGGAAACATCGCCGACGGCGTAAGCGTCGCTGAGGCTTGCGTTGAAGAGGTTACCGACCAGTCCGCCGACATAGCTGACTCCCGATGCGCTACCGGTCGCGTGCGCGTTCGTGATGGTGCCCCTGTTCGCCACGCCGATCAGCCCGCCGACGTAGTTCGAGCCGGAGACGCTCCCGCTGGCCTGCACATTGGTGAGGGTCGCCATGGACGCCTGGCCTAGCAGGCCGCCCGCATGCGTGGTGGTCGCGGTGACGTTGCCGCTGGCCGAGGCGTTCTGGATCTGGCTCTGATTGGCGTTGCCGATCAGCCCGCCGACATGGTCGCCGCTGGCAGTGCTGGTGCTGGTCGCGCTGCCGCTGGCCTGCACGTTGCTGTAGTTGCCCTGGTAGTCGTTGCCGACCAGGCCGCCGACGCCGCTGCCGCCGGACACCGTGCTCGACGAGGACGAGGCGTTGATCGTGCCGCTGACGTTGCTGCCGATCAGTCCGCCGACGTAGTTGCCGCTGTAGGGGCCGCCGCTGCCGACCACGCTGCCGCTGGTCTGCGCGCCGGTGATCGCCCCGGCATTGTTGTAGCCGGTGAGGCCGCCGATGAAGTTGCCGGTGCCGCTCATGGTGCCGTTGACGCGGATGCCGCTGAGCGTGCCGACATTGAAGCCGACGACGCCGCCCACGTAGGCAGTGCCGGTGACGGTGGCGCCGGTCAGGGCGAGGTTGACGATCCGGCTGGCGGCGCCGGTGTTGCCGAACAGGCCGACGTAGGACGTGCCGCCGCGGGCGATGGTCAGCCCGGAAATGGTGTGGTTTGCGCCATCGAGGCTGCCGGTGAAGGCGTTGTTGCTGTCGCCGACCGGGCTGAAGCCGGCGCTGCTCCACATCCCGCTGGCCGTGCTGCCGACAGTCTGGCTGGCGTCGATGTCGGCGGACAGGCTGTAGTTGGCCGCCAGGTTGTACGCCATCAGCTGCAACTGGTGTGCGTTGCCGATGCTGGTGCTGTATTCGCTGGCCAGGAACGGACGCGTCTGTCCCTCGATCATGATCCAGGCCGGACTGCCGACGCCATCGCTGGCGACGTAGACGTTGCTGGTGCCGGCGAGCAACGCCCAGGTGCCGAGATTGCCGTAGGTGCTGTGGCTGTAACGGTTGTTGCTGCCGAAGCTGGTCAGATTGGTGGCGCTGCCGCCGCCACCGCTGCTGATGGCATTGGCCTGGCCGGTGCTGTCGACGTCCCACGACGCATTGCTGACGCTGCCCGAATTGGCGCCGATCAGTCCGCCCACGTTGTTGTTGTTGGTGCTGATGACGGCACCCGTGGCGTAGCTGTTGCTGACGCTGCTGGAGCTGACGCCGGCACCGCCCGCGTTATTGACGCCCACGAGCCCGCCCACCGAGGCCGTTGCGGTGACGCTGCCGGTGGCGTAGGTGTTGGCGATGGTGCTCTGGTAGTTCATGCCGACCAGCCCGCCGACCATGGAACTGCTGCCGGTCACGTTGCCGGTGGCGTAGCTGTTCTTGATCGAGCCGGCGTTCTGGTTGGTTCCGACCAGGCCGCCGACGGAACTGGTGCCGCTCACGGTGCTGGTGGAATACGTGTTGGTCAGGCTGCCGCCGTCGTTGTAGCCGACCAGGCCGCCGGTGTTGCTGGAGCTGCCGGTCACGCTGCCGGTGCTGTGGGAATTGCGGATCGTGGCGCCGACGTTGTTGCCCGCCACGCCGCCGACGGTGTTTTGCCCGTTGACGCTGCCGTTGAACACGCCGTTGTCGATCAAACCCAGGTTGTAGCCGGCCAATCCGCCGATGCCGCCCGAGGTGCCGCTCACCACGCCGTCGACGGTGACGTTCTTGATCGCGCCCTGGTTGTAGCCGACCAGGCCGCCGACGTAATAGCCGCCGGAGATGGCCACGTTGCCCAGGTGCACATCGCGGATGAGGCTGTTGCTGCTGGTCGTGCCGAACAGGCCGACGTAGCCGCTGGCGCCGGAGATCGTCAGGTTGTTGATGCTGTGGCCCAGGCCGGCCAGCTTGCTCTGGAAGGAGGAGACCAGGGCGCTGCTGCGGGTGACGCCGCCCAGGTCGATGTCCTGCGCCAGCGCGTAGGAGCCGGGGCTGTTGAAATAGGTGGCCGCGTCCGCCAGCGAATGGATCAGCCTGTACGCCTGGCCGTTGATCGCCAGGCTGGCGTGCGCGCCGCCGAGCGAGACCGGGGTGTTGACGTAGTAGTCGCCCGTGCCGCCGACGGTGCCGTTGTCGGTGTAGCCGCCGTAGTTCAGCACCAGGCCGGCCGTGTCGCCGGTGGCGGTGACGGCGGCATTGAGATGGATGCTGTGGTAAGCGTCCAGGGTCAGCGTGGAGTTGCCGCTCCAGCCGATCGCCGCATTGACGTTGATGTCGCCGCTGCCGTTGCTCACGGTGCCCGGGCCGCTGGCGTTGGTGATGGAGGTAAGCAGGGTGACGTTGGTGCCGCCGTTCAACGCGCCGCTGATGGTGCTGGCGGCCGCGCTGTCCACGGTCAGGTCTTCCGGGTCGACCAGCCAGGTGCCGGCGCTGCCGTGGCCGGCGCTCTTGGCGCCGACGGCGATGCCGGAGAAGTCGACGGTGTGGCCGCTGGTTTCGAGCAGGCCGCCATTGCCGCTGCCGGCCGCATCGGCGCGCAGCGCGCCGTGCACTGCGGTGTGGCCATCGGACCAGACCACGATGGAGCCGCCGTTGCCCTGGCCGGTCGCGCTGGCATCGAGCAGCGCGCCGTCGGCGACCGTGGCCGCACTGGCGTGTTGCAACTGTTCGCCGCCCTGGTAGCCGCCGCCGATGCGCACGCTGCCGCCGGCCGCGGTGCCGCTGGCGTCGATGCGGCCAGCGACGTTCACCGCGCCATCGGACAGCACCTGCACGCTGCCGCCGCGGCTGCCGGAGACATCGATGCGGCCGCTGCTGGCCACGTCGCCGCCGCTGCCGACCAGGCGCACGCTGCCGCCGGAGGTGTCGATGCCGGTGGCCTCGAGCGCGCCGGTGTTGTTGACCAGCAACTGCGACAGCCCGGTGCTGCCGGCCTGCAGCAGGATCTGCCCGCCGTTGGCGCGCAGCGTGCCGCTGTTCTCCACCGCCGCCGCCGCGCCGTCCACCGACTGGCTGGCCGCCGCGACCATCTGCATGCCGATCGCGCCGGCCGCGTCCATGGTCACCTTGACCTGATCGGCCGAGAGCAGGCGGATGGCGCCGCCGTCGGCGCTGATGCTGCCGCGGTTGGCGACATGGTTGCCGACGAGATTGACCGAGCCGCCGTTGCCGGCGCGGATGCTGCCCTGGTTGACCACGCTGGCGGCGCCATGGTCGCCCCGTGCGAGCAGATAGCCGTTGTCGTCGTCCCCGGCCAGGCCCAGCGAACTGGCGATCAGGCCGCCGACGTTCACCTGCGCGTGGTTGCCGAACAGGATGCCGGCGGAGTTGATCAGGAACACGTTGCCGTTGGCGCGCAGGCTGCCGTCGATGACGCTGGCGCCGCGGCTGGCGTCGATCAGGTTGAGCGCCACCGCCGAGCTGGACGGCTGCACGAACACCACGCTGGCGTCCTTGCCGACATTGAAGCTGTTCCAGTTCAGCACCGCCTTGGCCGCGTTCTGGTCGATCTGCAGCGTGCCGCCGTTCTGCGACACGGTGGCGCCGGTGGCGCTGGACAGCGACGGCACGCCGCTGGCGTATGCCGGCGCGGCCAGCGCGCAGGCCAGGGCGAAGGGCAGCAGCGGCGCGGCCAGGCGCGCCGCGCCGGTGCCGGTTGCGCCGGCGTGGCCGGTGGCGACTTCGGAGGCGACCTGGAGCACGCCGAGGTGGCGGTTGAAGACGAGGCGGTAGATGCGGTTCATGGAGATCCCCAGGTCAGAAGGTCAGGCCGAAGCGGGCCCAGTAGCGCACATCCTTGCCGTCGCTCGGCTTGGTGGTGCCGGTGGGCTTGGCTGCGGCCAGATCGAACGAGAGTCCGTGCCAGTCGGGCAGCCGGAAGCTGAGGCCGACGCCGGCGCCCTCGAAGGTGGTGACGCTGTCGTACACCGCGCGGTTGGCGCCGTTCGGGTAAACCCGGCCGTAGTCGTAGAACACGCTGGCGGTCAGCAACTGGCCCCAGGCGCGGCCGCCGAACGGCGAGGCGGCGCTGGCGAAGCCCGGTGCGTCCACTTGGTACTCCAGGCCGGAGTCGAAGCCGCGATCGCCGAGCGCGGCGCCGAGCGGGAAGGCGCGCACGCTGGTCGGTCCGCCCAGCGAGAACTGCTCCAGCGGAGTCAGGGTGTCGTCGCTGTACTGGCCGTTGACCCGCAACTGCAGGCGCTGCGTGGCGGTCAGACCCTGCAGCCGGGTGTAGCTCAGGCGCGCGACCGTGAAATGGCGGTCGTGGCGGGCGTACAGGTAGTCGGTCTGCGGCGAGTCGTCGTCGAGCGCGCCGCGCACGCTGAGCTGCAGCAGGTCGATGGCGTGAAGCCGGCGATCGTCGTGGCGCACGCTGGTGCCGAGCTCGGCCACGTCGAACTTCTGCTTGGACAACAGCACGCCCAGGCCCTGCAGGCGCGAGCTCTCCTTGACCAGGTGCAGCCAGCTCTGCACGCGCCAGGCGTCGGAATTGACGAACTTCCAGTCCAGGCCCAGCGCGCTCTGCTGGGTCGGCCCCTGGATGTCGAGCGCGGCGAACGCGCCGTTGTCGAGGTTGACCACGCTGCGCGTGTAGGACGCGCTGGCGCTGAGGCCGTCGACGCCGGCGATCGGCACCTGGTAGGCGAGGCTGCCCTGCCAGGTATTGGCCGGATCCAGCGCATAGGCATAGCTGGCCGACAGGTGGTCGCCCAGGCCGAGCGGGTTGTTCCAGTCCACGCCGAGCTGGGCGCGGTAGCGGCCGATGCTCGGGGTGCCGTAGTTGCTGGCGCCGACGCTGACCTGCAGCGGGCGCTCCTCGCTGGCCTGGATCACCACGTCGGTCTCGCCGGGGTTGGCGCCGGGCTTGAGCACGGAGGTGGCGGACACGCCCGGCAGGTCGCGGGTGTACAGCAGCGCCGACTGCAGATCCTGCTGGCGCAGGATCTGGCCCTGCAGGGCCAGGGCAGGGCTGGCGATCAGGCGGTCGTCGTAGCGGCGCGTGCCCTCGACGGTGATCTTGCCGACGCGGCCTTCCACCACGCGGATCTCGACCACCTGGTCCGCGCCCAGGGTCTGCACCGGCAGATACGCGCGGGCGACCAGGAAGCCGGCCTGGCGGTAGGCCTGGGTCAGCGTGTCGGCGATCTGCTGCAGTTGCGCGAAGCTGAGCTGTGCTGGCACCGTGCCGCCGCCGAGTGCGCGCAGGCGGGCGTCGGCCAGCGCCTGCAGGCGCGCCGGATCGATCTGCTCGCGCGGATGGTCGCCGACGCCGGTGACGCGGATCGCCTGGACCGCGATCGGCGCCGCGGCGTCGGTGGTGCTGGTGCCGGTGGCCGGGGCGGCCTCCTGGGCCAGTGCCGTCGCGCAGGTCAGGGTCAAGGCCAGGCCGGCGGCCCACGGAAGCACAAACAGGGCATTCGCCAGCGTACTCGGACGCGGACGGCAAGAAATCGTCATGATGTTAAGGTGGCGTTAGGGTTGAGGCTCGCGCAATGTAGCCGTCCCACAACCGATCAATCTGAGCGAATCTGAGCGCGCGATCACTCTTTGCGCGGTCCCCTGACAGGGTGTCGGGAAAATCCCCACAGCGCGCTGTGCCAGCCGGGCGCGGGGCGGCCGCCATGTCAGGGAATCAGCGCGTGCCTGCGCCCGGGTGGTACGCAGGCCCTGTGGTACTTCGCGGGTACTTGCCGGGTCTCTGAGAGCGTCCGGGTCGGCCGCTCAGGCTGCGGTGGCGCACTGCGCGTCGCGCAGTGCCTGCCGGTACGCCTTGGCGGTGGCGTCGTTGTAGGCCACCAGGATGATCCGCTTGGGCACCGCATGCGCGCGCTGCCAGGCGTCGGTCTCGGCCACCGCGATACGCGCGGCCTGGTGCAGCGGGTAGCCATAGACGCCGCAGCTGATCGCCGGGAACGCCACCGAATGCAGGCCCATCTGCTCGGCCAGGCGCAGGGCGCGCCAGTAGCAGTTGGCCAACAGGGCCGGTTCGTTGTGGGCGCCGTCGCGCCACACCGGACCGACGGTATGCAGCACGTGCCGGGCCTTGAGCTGGTGGCCCGCGGTCGCGCGCACCTCGCCGACCGGGCAGCGCACGCCCGGCTTGAGTTCCGGCAGGCGCCGGCATTCTTCCAGCAGTTCCGGGCCGGCGGCACGGTGGATGGCGCCGTCCACGCCGCCGCCACCGAGCAGGGACTCGTTGGCGGCGTTGACGATCGCGTCCACGTCGAGCTGGGTGATGTCGCCTTGCCAGATTTCGATCTTCATGCGCCGATCTTTAGGGGAGCCGAATGATGGATGCGTGAGGGTGTCGCCACCGCCGCCGCCCGCTGCCACGGCCGCTTAACCGGCCAGCGGCAAGACTGACGCGCCTCCATCTCAGCACTTGCGACATGAACCCGAACCCGCCGCCGCCACAGGTCGCCGAAGCCCTCGCGCAGGGCCAGATCATCAAGGCGATCAAGCTGCTGCGCGCGCACAGCGGCATGGACCTGCGCAGTGCGAAGGAGCAGGTCGATGCCTGGCTGCTGGCCGGCGCGGCGCGCACGGTGACGGAGATGCTCGACCGCCACGCCTCCGGTGCGGCAGCGGGGTCGACGTCGGCGACCGGGGCGCAGGCGCCGGTGGTGGCCGAGGAACGGCGCCTGCCGCCGGCGGCGGAATTGGCGCTGCGTCGCGGCGAGCGGCGCAAGGCCGCCAAGCTGGTGTTCGAGCACTATCCGGACATGTCGCTGCGCGAGGCGCTGGAGATGGTGCAGCGGCATCTGCGCTCGGCGCCGACGCTGGGTGCCGCCTCGACCGTGGCCGCCGGCGACCGCGGCGGAGCCTGGCGTTGGGTGCTGCTGGTGCTGTTGCTGGCCGCGGCGGCGGCCTGGTGGCTGGCACGCTGAGGCGAGCCGACGCGGCCAGTGGCTACAGCCAGCGCGCGACCTGCGCGCAGTAGCGCGCATAGGCACTGCCGAAGCGTTCGCGCAGGCGCGCTTCCTCGTAGGGGATGACCACCCACTGCAAGGCCAGCAGCGGCAGGGGCAGCAACAGCGCCGACCACGGCCAGCCGATCTGCACGCTCAGGCCGAGGTAACTCAGGGTCAGGCTGACGTACATCGGGTTGCGGGTCAGCCGGTAGGGCCCGTGGCAGACCAGGTGCGAGGGCGCGCGCTCGGGCAGCAGGGTGGTGCGGTCGCGGGCGAACAGCACGAAGCACCAGCACGCCAGCAGCAGGCCGGCGAGCGCGACGGCGCCGCCGCCCACTTGCAGCCAGGCCAGCGCGGTGCCCTGCGGCAACGGCAACGGCAGCGCGTGCTGCAGGCTGGCACCGAGCAGCAGCGCCAGCAGGAAATGCGCCGGCGAGGTCGTGCGCACCAGCAACGGCACGCGCGCCTGCGCACGTGCCGGCGGTGGATCGGTGCGGTCGGTTTGGTCGTGCATGCAGTCCTTCCCTGGTTCGGTTGCGGCCGCGCAAGTTTACGCGGCTGCTCACGGCGGACGCGCGCGAGCGCGTCACGAATGGGCACGGACGCGAGCCGACGGCGACCGGCGGCGCATCGGCGCGTGGCAGTGCACGCAAACCCGATTACCCTAGCGCCCACGCGGTACGTCGCCGGCGCTTGCGTTTCGACGTGTCGCCTCGTTCCACGTCGATCGCGCCTTGTTTCCCCTTTCGCTACCCACTGTCCCGCCTCATGCCAATCGCTTCCGCCAGCACCGCCACCGCCCCGCGCCGCCGGGTCATCCTCGAAGACGACATCGACGGCTTCACCCCTGCGCAGCTGTTGCTGCTGCAATCGCCCGAGGTCGAGGTGCTGGGCATCTCGGTGGTCAGCGGCAACATCTGGCGCGACGAAGCGCTGGCGCATACCCGGCGCCTGCTCGAGATCGCCGGGCGTGGGGAAGTGCCGGTGCTGCCCGGCCCGGTGTTCCCGCTGCTCAACAGCGAAGTGGCCACCGAGCGCTGGGAAGCGCTGTACGGCAAGTTGCTGTGGAAGGGCGCCTGGACCCGGCAGTGGGTCGAGCACGACACGGTGCAGAGCGCGCCGCGCTATCACGCGCACGACGTGGTCCCGGACCTGCCGCTGGGCAATCCCACGGTAGTGCAGGCAGCCAGCGAGCCGGCCGCCTTGTTCATGATCCGCAAGGTGCGCGAGTTCCCCGGCGAGGTCAGCATCGTCGCCACCGGGCCGCTGACCAACCTGGCCTTGGCGCAGCGGCTCGATCCCGACTTCGCCACGCTGGCCAAGGAACTGGTCTACATGGGCGGCAGCCTCAATCCGCGGCAGCGCCGCGACAGCGTCTCGGCGGCGCAGTTCGCGCGCGAGTTCGTCAATTCGCCGCGGCGCGAATTCAACATCCGCTGGGACCCGGAAGCGGCCAGCATCGTGATGCGCGCGCCGTGGCGGCGCATGGTGATGGTGCCGGTGGATCCGTCCACCGCCACCGAACTGACCCCGCAACTGCTGGCGCGGATGAGCGCCGCCGACACGCCGATCGGCCATGCGCTGCGCCGTCGCGAGCCGGGCTTCCCGATGTGGGACGAGTTGGCCACCGCGCTGTGGCTGCGTCCGGAACTGGCCACGCTCAGCGAGACCCTGTACGTGGACACCAACACCGAGTTCGGCGCCGGCTACGGCGACATCCTGTCGTGGGCGCCGGGCTATCAGCCGGGCCTGGGCGAGCAGGCGCAGCAGGTGGTGCGCGAGGTCGACGTGGCCGCCATCGAGCAGTTGCTGGTGGAGCGCCTGACCGCGCCGCAGCCGCCGGCGCTGGGCGCGCCGCTGCCGGGCTGAGGCATGGCGCACGCGGATCTGCAGTCCGGTGCACGCCACGTCGTACTGGTGCGCAGCGGGCTCGTCGTCCTGCCGCTCGCGTTTGGGGCAGGCGGGACGCAGGCCTGGGGTGCGCTGACATGAGCGCATCCGCGCCCGACGACCGCCTCGCGCAAGCGAAGGCCTTGGCCATGGCGGCGTTCCAGGAGCCGCAGCATGCCGATGCGCGGCTGGCCGACGCCGAGACGTTGTTGCGCGCCGCGGCCAGGGCGGCGCCCGCCGATCCCGGCCCGCTCACCTGCCTGGGTGCAGTGCTGTGCGATCGCGGCCACTACCGGCGGGCGCTGACCGCCCTGCGCCGCGCGGTGCGCCTGCGGTCCGACGACCGCAACACCTGCTTCAACCTCGGCGTGGCCTTGCTCAATGCGGGCCAGGAGGCCGAGGCGATGGCGGCATTCCAGCAGGCGGCCGGCTTGCGTGCCGCGCCGACCTCATGGACGGCGTATTTCGATCCGCACGCGCACTAGCGACACCGCGCCGGTGTCGCGCGGCGCCGGCACCAGCATGCGGTTGCGCGTTACGGCAGACCAGCCAGCCAGTCGTCGTCGCTGCCTTCGTTGATGTCGGCGAACAGCGGCGTGGAGAAGTAGCGTTCGCCGGTATCCGGCAGCATCGCCAGGATCACCGCGCCGGGCGCCGCGGTCTCGGCCACGCGCAGCGCGGTGGCTACCGTGCCGCCGCCGGAGATGCCGGTGAAGATGCCTTCCTCGGCGGCGAGGCGGCGCGACACCGTGATGGCGTCGGTGTCTTCCACGCTCAACACTTCGTCGTAGACCTCGCGGTTGAGCACCTCGGGCACGAAATCCGGCGTCCAGCCCTGGATCTTGTGCGGCTTCCACTCCTGGCCCTGCAGCAGGGCCGCGCCGGCCGGTTCGGTGGCGGTGATGTGCACTTCCGGACGCGCGAGCCGCAGCACTTCGCCGACGCCGGTGAGGGTGCCGCCAGTGCCCCAGCCGCTGACGAAATGGTCGAGCCGGCGGCCGGCGAAGTCGCGCAGGATCTCCGCGGCGGTGGTGCTGCGGTGGTAGGCCGGATTGGCCGGGTTGGCGAACTGCCGGGCCAGGAACCAGCCGTGCTGCCTGGCCAGTTCCTCGGCCTTGCGCACCATGCCGCTGCCGCGCTCGGCCGCCGGGGTCAGGATGACCTTGGCGCCGTAGGCGCGCATCAGCTTGCGGCGCTCGATCGAGAAGGTTTCCACCATCGTCGCCACGAACTTGTAGCCGCGTGCGGCGGCGACCATCGCCAGCGCCACGCCGGTATTGCCGGAGGTCGCTTCGACGATGGTGTCGCCGGGCTTGAGCAGGCCGCGCGCCTCGGCGTCGAGCACGATCGCCAGGGCCAGGCGGTCCTTGACCGAACCGCCGGGATTGAAGGCCTCGACCTTGACGTACAGGTCCACGTGCGCCGGCGCCAGCCGCTGCAGCTTGACGATCGGGGTGTGGCCGATGGTGTCGAGGATGTTGTCGTAGATGGCCATGGGCAAGGTCTCCGGGAATGGGGGGCGGGTCAGGCGGCGTGGGCCAGGGTAGGCGCCGCCTGCTTCGGGGAAGGTGAGGGCAGCGCGTGCAGCGGCGCGGCGCCGAACCAGTGCAGGGTGTCGGCCAGCGCGGCCACCTCGCCCAGGATCAGCAGCGCCGGCGCACGCACTGCATGCGCGCGGGCGGTGTCGGGCAGGTCGGCGAGGGTGCCGCGCACCACCCGCTGCTCGGCACGCGAGCCGTTCTCCACCAGCGCGAACGGCGTGCCGGCGGCGCGGCCGGCGGCGAGCAGGCGCGTGCGCACCGTGTCCAGGCCGGCCACGCCCATGTACACCGCCAGGGTCTGCCGTTCCTGTGCCAGTGCGGTCCAGTCCAGGGTGTCCAGCGAGGCCTTGCAGTGCGCGGTGACCAGGCGCAGCGATTGCGCGTGGTCGCGATGGGTCAGCGGGATGCCGGCATAGGCGGCGCAGGCCAGCGCCGCGGTGATGCCGGGCACCACCGCATAGGCCACGCCGTGCGCGCGCAGGTATTCCAGTTCCTCGCCGCCGCGGCCGAACACGAATGGGTCGCCGCCCTTCAGCCGCACCACCCGGCGTCCGCGCCGCGCGTGTTCCAGCAGCAGCGCATGGATCTGCTCCTGCGCCACGCTATGGCCGTCGGCCGACTTGCCGACGGCGATGCGCTCGGTGCCGGCCGGCACAAGCTGCAGGATCGCGGCGCTGACCAGGCGGTCGTGCAGGACCACGTCGGCCTGGCGCAGGGCGTGCAGCGCGTTGCCGGTGAGCAGGCCGGGATCGCCGGGCCCGGCGCCGACCAGGGTCACGCTGCCCGGGCGCAGCGGCAGCGCCTGCTGTGCGGCGGTCTCGTCGGCAGCGGCATCGGCCGCGGAGGCCGGCTCGGCCGGCACGGCTTGCGCCAGCACCCGTCGCGCGGCTGCGGCGTGCAGCGCCTGGCGGTTGGCCGCCGGATCCTCGCTGGCGGCGATCAGGAACCACACGGTCTCCAGCCAGGCGCTGTCGAAGTCGCCGTGCAGCCAGGCCAGCCGTCCCTGCGCGGCCAGCGCATGCAAGGCCGGGGTCAGGGTCGGCGCGGCCACCCGTGGCAGGGCGCCGGCGGCGAGCAGCGCCTGCACCTTGCGCTCGGCGGCCGCGCCGCCGCCGATCACCAGCACGGCCCGGTCGCGCAGGTCCGGATACAGGGCAATCGGGGCTGGACTCACAGGGACGGCTCGCAACGCAGGGCAGGCGGGAGCGATGACCGTAGCGCCGGCTCATAGCCCCAGGAAATGACTTCATGCCCAAGGCAGATAGCTTTCGGTTATAAGGTGAAAGGCCGAATTCCACTACAGTCGAGCGTCCCGCCTGGCGGCGCCTCGCCCTCGTCCCGATGACGCTGACCCAACTCCGCTACCTCGTCGCCATTGCCGATGCCGATCTGAACATCACCCTGGCGGCGGCGCGCGTGCACGCCACCCAGCCGGGGCTGTCCAAGCAGCTCAAGCAGCTGGAGGACGAACTGGGCTTCCTGTTGTTCGTGCGCAAGGGCCGCAGCCTGGAAACGGTGACCCCGGCCGGGCGCGAGGTGATCGAGCGCGCGCGCGCGGTGCTGGCCGAGGCCAACAACATCCGCACCTACGCCGCCAACCAGCGCCGCGAGAGCCAGGGCCAGCTGACCCTCACCACCACCCACACCCAGGCGCGCTTCGTGCTGCCGCCGGCGGTGGCGCAGATCAAGCAGGCCTATCCGCAGGTCAGCGTGCATCTGCAGCAGGCCGCCGAGAGCGCGGCGCTGGACCTGCTCAGCCAGGGCGACGCCGACATCGCCATCGTCAGTACCGCCGGTAGTGCGCCGGCGGCGGGCATCGCCGTGCCGCTGTACCGCTGGCGGCGGCTGGTGCTGGTGCCGCGCGGGCATGCGTTGGACGTGCCCAAGCGGGTGCCGGACATGGCCGCGTTGGCGGCACAGCCGCTGATCAGTTACGAATCCTCGACCCGCGCCGGCTCCTCGCTGCAGCGCGCCTTCGGCCGGCTCGGGCTGGAGCCGCGGATCGCGTTGACCGCACTGGACGCGGACCTGATCAAGACCTACGTGCGCACCGGACTCGGCGTGGGCCTGCTGGCGGAGATGGCGGTGAGCGCCAACGACACCGACCTGCGCGCGTGGCCGGCACCGCCGGAGATTCCCGACTGCATCGCCTGGGCGGTGCTGCCGCGCGACCGGGTGCTGCGCGACTACGCGCTGGAGCTGGTGCACGTGCTGGCGCCGCAGATCGACACCCGCGACCTGCGTCGGGTGATGGAAGGCAACCAGCAGCCGGACTGGCCGGCGCCGCCGAGCTGGGAAGCGCTGACTCAGACCATTACCAGTTGAAGCCGGGATTGGGGAATCGGGATTGGGGAATCGCGGTGAAGCTGGGATTGGGGAATGGGGAATGGGGATTGGGGAGTCGCGACAGCGGCGTCCTGTGCGTGATGCGTCGATTGGCTTTAGACGGATTTCCGAGCAGAAGATGTGCGGGCCACGGTACCGTGGCCTGTCGCTGAAATGCCGGAATGGCGACCACGCGGTGGCGCGGCTGCCTGCCGCGCGCGTTGCCGCGGCCGCGGCCGCCCCCTATCATGCGGCCCGCACTGCCGCCCGGCAGACCGCGACCCTGGATGTGCCGGCGGCTGTCGGCACCGCGCCGCCGCTGTGCGGCCGTCGCCCAGGGCGCGTCGACTATCCCAACGCAAGGACGCCCGATGCATCCTGTTCTCCAGCACAACCTGTTCTTCGTCAAGGAACAGGTCGGCATGTTCAAGGCCGCCAACAACTACGACGTGTTCGATCCGCACAGCAACCGCAAGCTGGTGGAATGCCGCGAGCCGAACCTGGGCGTGTTCACCAAGATCTTCCGGTTCACCGACTACAAGCGCATGACCCCGTTCCAGGTGGAAGTGCGTACGCCGGACGGGCAGAAGGTGCTGACGGTCAAGCGCGGCTTCTCGCTGTTCCTGTCCAGGGTCGAGGTGCTGGACGAGCGCGATCGGCTGGTCGGCTCCTTCAGCCAGAAGTTCTTCTCCATCGGCGGCAAGTTCGACGTGCTCGATGTCCAGGGCGCGCCGGTGTGCACCCTGCGCGGCAAGTGGACCAGCTGGGATTTCCGCTTCGTGCAGGGCGAGCGCGAACTGGCGCAGGTCTCCAAGAAGTGGGCCGGGCTGGGCAAGGAACTGTTCACCAGCGCCGACAACTACATGCTGTCGATCGCCGAGAGCCTGCCGGCCGAGGATCCGCGGCGGATCCTGATCATGGCTGCGGTGCTGTGCATCGATATGGTGTTGAAGGAGTGACGGTTGAAGAGCCGGGAATGGGGAATCGGGATTGGGGACTCGCAAAAGCGGGATTCCTGCGGCGGCTGCGCCCCGGCTCATTCGACTGAGCGGAGCCGTTGTGGGAGGGACTTCAGTCCCGACTGCAGGCTGCCGGAAGAACCCGGTGTTTCGCCGGTTGCTGCCGAGGCCTGACCCAGTGCGCGGTTGCCCGAAGGAGCGGCTCCAGCCGCGACGTGCATTCCCTGAAACGCGTCGCTTCCGCTGGCGCATAGCGCGCTCCGCCGCCGCTGACCCACCCTTCTCCCCCCAGGACCATGGCCCCCTTTTCGGGGGAAGGTGCCCCGAAGGGGCGGATGAGGGTACGGTCGCCAGTGCCAGTAACCGCGCCCAGCGCAGCGCAGCTCAGACGTCCGTGCTCGCCGCCGGCAGCAGCACGGTGAAGCGGCTGCCGTGGCCCGGCTGGCTGCGCACTTCCACGGTGCAGCCCAGGGTCTCGGCGGCGCGGCGCACGATCCACAGGCCCAGGCCGAGGCCGTCGCTGCGCGGGTCGGCCTGGTGGAAGGCCTGGAACAGCGTGCGCAGGCCGTCTTCGTCCATGCCGATGCCGCGGTCGATGATCTCCACCGCCACCTGGTCGCCGCGGCGCCGGCAGCCGATCAGCACCTTGCCCTGCGCGGTGTACTTGACCGCGTTGCCGAGCAGGTTGCCGAGCAACGTGGACAGCAAGGCCACGCTGCTGCGCACGCGCAAGGAGGTCGGCACGCTGCGCAGCTGCACGCCCTTGGCTGCAGCCTGCGGCTGCCAGGTGGCCAGGATCGGCGCCAGCACGTCGGCCAGGGCCAGGGTCTGCAGCGCCGGCAGGCGCAGCTCGCCGGCGGCGGCGTTGGTGGCGAGCTGGTCGAGCCCGCTGGCGACCTGGTTCAAGGCGGTGCGCGCGGTCTCCAGCGAACCATCCTGCGCGGCGTCCTGCTGGCGCTGCAGCTTGCTCAACGCATACGACGCGGTGCGCAGCGGAGTCTTCAGGTCGTGGCCGGCGATGGCCATCAGGCGACTGCGGTAATGGTTGGATTCCTGCGCCAGGTGCAGCGCCTTGCGCAGTTCCAGTTGGCCCATCGCCTGCCGCGCCAGCGCGCGCAGCGCTTCGATCTGCTCGTAGCTGAGCTGGCGCGGGCGCCGGTCCAGCACGCAGACGGTGCCCAGGGCCAGGCCGTCGGAGGTCTTCAGCAGCGCGCCGGCGTAGAAGTGCAGGCGCATGTCGCCGGTGACCAGCGGGTTGCAGGCGAAGCGCGGGTCCTCGCGGGTATCCGGCACCAGCAGCAGGTCGTCCTCGAGCAGGGCGTGCGCGCACAGCGAGGTCGCCAGCGGCGTTTCGCGCGTGCCCAGCCCGATCTCGCTCTTGAACCACTGGCGCTCGCTGTCGATCAGGTTGACCACCGCGATCGGCGCCTGGCAGATCAGCCCGGCCAGCCGGGTGATGTCGTCGAACGCCGGCTCGCGCGGGGTGTCCAGGATCGCGTAGCTGTGCAAGGCGTCCAGCCGCAGCGCTTCGTTGCGGGGCTTGGCCGCGCAGTAGACCGGGTCGGCGGCGGGTTCGACGGTGGACATGCGGCGCGACTCGGTCAGGAAGGCGCGCAGTTTATGGTAACTGTCACGGTTTTTGCCGACGCGGCGTTCACGCGGCGCTCGCGTGGGCTGCACCCGCGCTTAGCGAACCAGAAGATGGCCATCGCGGCCGGCGGTTCAGCCGACCCAGCGGCCCTGCGCGTCGACCAGCGGCGTGCCGTCCTCCTTGGCGAAGGCGCCGCGCTGCGGCGACGGCAAGATCTCCAGCACCGTCTCCGACGGCCGGCACAGGCGCGTGCCCAGCGGGCTGACCACGATCGGCCGGTTGAGCAGGATCGGGTGCTGCAGCATGGCATCCAGCAGCGCGCCATCGTCCAGCGTCGGGTCGTCCAGCCCCAGCTCTGCATAGGGCGTGCCCTTCTGCCGCATCAGGTCGCGCAGCGGCAGCCCGCTGGCCGCCGCCAGCGCCTGCAGGGTGGCGCGGTCCGGCGGCGTCTTCAAATACTCGATCACGGTCGGCTCGACGCCGCTGTTGCGGATCAGTCCGAGCACATTGCGCGAAGTGCCGCAGGCGGGGTTGTGGTAGATCGTGATGGTCATCTGGTCGACTCGCTCCGTGAACATGGCCGGTGGCGGCGCAGCGGCAAGGCAGGCGCCGCCGCGCCCGCCGCCGCCGATGGTGCCGGAATCGCCAGGACACGCAAGCCCTGAGCATCGGCACGACGACGGGCGCATCGCTGCGCCCGTCGCGGTCGACCGGTGCCGGGGTCAGGCCGGCGCGTCTTCGATCTGCAGGTACACCATGGTCTGATTGAGCAACTGGTAGGCGACCTCGCCGAAGGTCACCGGTCCGATCAGCTCGCCGGTGCGCTTGCCCTCCAGCTCCGAGTACAGGAAGTTGAGGATGCAGTTGCAACTGAACTCGGGGTGTTCTACCTCCTGCGGCAAATGTCGCGAGAACGCCTCCACGTAGTTGGCCACTGGCGCGGCGACGCGGTACTCGACCCCACGGAACACCGGTGCGTAAAGGGTGACCCGGTGCGCGCCGGTGTCGACCGACTGGATGCTGACATTGATCTTTTCGCCGTTGTAGTCGGCCACCAGCGGCAGGCGCAGATCGATCTGCGATGCGGTCAGATATTCGGCGAAATCGCGGGGCTGGCCGTTGATCAGCGCCTGACCGACAGTGAAGCCATCCTCCGGGAAGCCGATGCTGTCGCCGCTGCCTTGCGCGAAGCAGTTGACGATGCCCACCGAGACCATCTTGCTGTCCGGCAGGGTCGCGTGCAGTGCTACACAGCCTTCGCTGTAGGAGATGCCCGTGGTGCCGTCGTACACCCGTGGCGCCACGGCGCCAAGATCGGCCAGGTCCACGCCAGCCACCCAACCTACGATGTTTTTCATGAACAGGCCCGGATACTCCGGCGAATCCTGCGCGTAGCGCACGTGGGCCTGGCTGGTGGCGGGCAGGATGATGACGCTGAAGCCGTGGTCGGGCGAGTCGCTGGCGATTGACGGCAACGCGTCCACGTCGTACCAGCGTACCTGCGACGCCACGACGCAGGGATTCTGCTCGCTGACGAAGATCAATTCGCGGCTATGCGTGCCGCCCTGGGTGTCCATGAAATAGGGAATGGTGCCGCCGATCCAGTTGCCCTTGGGCAGGCCATCGAGCAGGGCCTGGTCTCCAGCCAGGTAAAGGGTGGCGCCTGCGCGGATCTTCTCGGCGACTTGTTCGCGTGTCATCAGCATGTCGGCGCTCCGTCAGAAATGGGCCTTCAGTTCGGCCGTGTAGAGGTTTTCGTACTTGCTGAAGAACGCATACGCCTCATCCACGCAGGACTGCAGGGTCTGCGGCGATGGGTCGCTTTTGATCTTGCGCGCGCACTGGCTCAGCATCATGTTGCCTGCGAAGACCTTGAATTGCAGCTTGGTATCGCCGCGCAGCAGCGGAATCCATTTTGGATGGGTCTTGCTTGGAATCATCTCGCCTCTCCCCGATGACGTCGGTCGACGGCCGAACCCATGTCCGGCTCGTAGTCGGCTAATCGGCGTCGGCGCTGGCGGCTTGAGCGCGGCGGCACGTTGTAAGCGCTTTCCTGTCGGGAATTGCGGAGTCCATCAACGCCGCTGCCTCGGCACACGAGCGGGAGGGCGGGGGGCGCCCGGCCAGGCGAAACATCGGTGGTCGCCGGCGCTGCAGACGCCATGCGATGCAACCGCCGTTTTGGCGCAACGCGCCGCAGGCCGTTCCGCCGTCGTCGCAATGTGCGCCGCACACTCTAGAATGCACGGATGTTCCGTCTCCGCCAGCTGCCGTCGTGTTGGGCCGCGCTCGCCGCGCTGGCGCTCGGCCTGCTGCTGCTGGCGCCGCCGATCAGCCAGTGGCGGCAGGCGCAGGCCGAGGCGGCGGCATTGCAGGACCAGGCGCTGTGCACCAGCGGCGGCTTGCGCCTGGCGGCGCTGGCAGGTGCTGTCTCCGCGGCGCATGGCGGCCACCACGACGATGCCGGCCTGGCGCACGCGCCGGCCTGCGATTACTGCCTGCTCGCCGCGCGGCTGCTGCCGTGGGTAGTGCTGTTGCTGGCGTTGCTGCCCTGGCGCTGTCCGCCAGTGCCGGTGGCGGCGCGGCACAGCCTTGTCGTCACGGCCACCGCACGCCGCGCACACCCGCCGCGCGGGCCACCGCTGCTCTCCTGATCCACGGGTTGTTGTTTCCGTGCCGCGGCGCCGCTGCGGCACGCCCTCGTGCCGATGGAGTTTTCGCCATGTTCCGTTTTCCTGCCATGCCACCGGTGGTGGCGTGCTGTTGTGTGTGTCTCGTCGCGGCCGCGCCCGCCCATGCCGCCGACGCGCCGCCCGGCGCCGCCGGCGATTCCGTGCTGACCCTGGGCAAGGTCCAGGCCACCTCGCCGCTCGCCGCCGGTTCCAGCGCGCGCAGCGTGTTCAGTTCCGTCGACATCCTCGGCGGCGACCTGCTGCAGGACCAGCATGTGGACTACAGCTGGGAGTTGCTGATGCGCGCACCCGGCGTGCAGGTGACCCAGTTCAAGATGGGCACCGACGCCGGGCGCTTCTCTTTTCGCGGCTTCAACGGCGAAGGCCGGGTCAATGCGGTCAAGCTGCTGATCGACGGCGTGCCCAGCAACGACAATGCCGGCGCCATGCCGTACCTGGACGCGGTGTTCCCGCTGGACATCGCCGCGATCGAGATCGTGCGCGGCACCAACGACCCGCGCTACGGCCTGGATGCGATCGCCGGCAGCGTCGACGTGCTGACCCGCAGCGGCGGCAACGACGGCCGCGCCAGCGTCACCGTCGGCAGCTTCGGCACCCGCGAGGTGCAGGCGACGCAGGGCATCGAGCGCGGCGCCTGGAGCCAGAACTACTTCGCCGCCTGGCGCGACAGCGACGGCTACCGCGACCACGCCGACGCGCGCAAGCACGCGTTCGCCGGCAAGTGGTTCTACACCGATCCGGACGGGCGCTGGCGTGCCGGACTCAGCGCGCGCGATTACCGCAACACGGCGCTGGAGGCGGGGTATCTGGACTATGCCACCGCGCAGCGCGCGCCACGCAGTTCGCCCGACTACGCGCGCGACGACCGCAGCCAGCGCCACACCACGCAGGTGTCGCTGCACCTGGATGCGCGCCTGGCCGAGACCGTGCAGGGCAGCGCCAAGGCGTACTGGAACCGCTACGACAACCAGCGCTGGGTGCGCTTCACCGCGGCCGGCGCGCAGCAGGAACGCGACACCGACGAGCGCCAGCGCGGCGTGCTGGCCAGGCTCAGCTGGCGCCCGGCGCTGGCCCGTGCCGACGCCTTCGCGCTGGAGGGCGGGGTCGATGCGCAGTGGCATGACAACCTCTCGCAGCGTTATCGCACGGTGGCGCGCGTGCGCACCGTGCCGTTGCGCGACTGGGACTTCGATCTGCATACCGAAGGCGCCTACATGCAGGCGGTGCTGCGCCCGACCGCGCGCCTGCAGCTGGTGCCGGGCTATCGGGTGGATCGCGTCGGCGGGCAGTTCCGCGACGTCGCCAGCGGCGCGCGCTATCCGACCTACGCCTACGGCACGATCCGCCAACCCAAGTTCAGCGCGGTGTACGCGCTGACCGCGCAGGCCAGCCTGTACGCCAACATCGGCCGCACGTTCCAGATCGGCAGCGGCAACGGCGCCTACCGCACCCAGGCGCGCAACCTGGCACCGTCCTACAACGACGGCTGGGAGACCGGCCTGAAGTTCGCCGGTGCGCAGCAGCGCTGGGACGCACGCGTGGCCTACTGGGAGCAGCGCGCGTCCGACGAAGTGGCCACCATCCTCGGCGTGAACGGCAGCGTCGGCACCGGCGAGGTCGGCAACGTCGGCAAGACCTTGCGCCGCGGCTGGGATGCGCAACTGAACCTGCGTCCGGACGAGCGCTGGACGCTGTGGCTGGCGTATTCGCGGCAGCGCGCGCTGATCGTCACCCCCGACCCGAGCGCGCCGGCCACACGCGGCAAGGAAATCGAGAACGTGCCGCACTACCTCGCCAACGCCGGCATCGACTGGCAGGTCACGCCACGGCTGACACTGTCGGCCTGGGGCAACGCACAGGGCGATTACTACGTGGAGCGCAGCAACACCCTCGGCCGCTACGGCGGCTACGCACTGGCCAATCTCGGCGCGACCTGGCGCTGGCGTGCGCAGCGCGAGGTCTCGCTGCAACTGAAGAACCTGACCGACCGGCACTACGTCTACGCCTGGTACGACAGCGGGTCCTCCGGTTACTCGCCCGGCGACGGCCGCGCGCTGTACGCCACGCTGAGCTGGGGCTGGTGATGGCGACGCACTCTCCCGCGTCGGCTGTGGCGCCGGCACGCTTCTACCGCGCCGTGTGGCGCTGGCATTTCTATGCCGGCCTGTTGGTGCTGCCGCTGCTGGTCTGGCTGGCGTTGACCGGTGCCGCATTCGTCTACCAGCAGCCGATCGACGGCTACTTCCACCGCGCGCTGAAGACCGTGCCGGTACCCGCCCACGCGCAGACACTGGCGCCGCAGCGGCTGCTGGACGCGGCGCTGGCCGCGCAACCGGGCCAGGCATTGCGCTACACCACGCCGCCGCGGCGCGATGCCTCGGCGGAAGTGACCATCGCCACCGCCGATGGCCGCCGCGCGGTCGTGTACGTGGACCCGTACCGGGCGCGGGTGCTGGGGCAGTTGCCCGAGCACGGTACCGTGGCCTGGACGATCCGCCGCCTGCACAGCCTCGACTATGTCGGCTGGTTCGCCAACGCGCTGATCGAAGTGGCGGCCGGCTGGGCGATCCTGCTGGTGTTCACCGGCGTGTACCTGTGGTGGCCGCGCGGGCGCCGCGGTGGCGTGACCACGGTGCGTGGGCGGCCGGCGCAGCGGCTGTTCTGGCGCGACCTGCACGCGCTCACCGGCAGCGTGGTCGGGGTGTTGCTGCTGTTCCTGGCGCTGACCGGGATGCCGTGGTCGTGGTTCTGGGGTGCGCAGGTCAACCGCTTGTCCAATGGTCATCACTACGGCTATCCCTCCGGGCTGCGGGTGGACCTGCCGATGTCGACGCAGCGGCTGAGCGACAGCGAGGTGCCGGCGTGGTCGCTACGCCAGGCGCGCCTGCCGCAGTCGTCGCCGCCGGCCGTGGACCCACACGCGGCGCACGGCGCGCATGGCGGACACGAGGAGCATGGCGAACACGGCGGCATGGCCGACATGCCGGACGCCATGCCGGCGGCGGGCGCGATCGGCCTGGATGCGGCGGTGGCGCGGTTCCAGGCGCGCGGCATCGCGCCGGGCTACAGCGTGGCGCTGCCGCGCGGCGTGAGGGGGGTCTATACCGCCTCGGTGTATCCGCCGGACCTGGCCCAGCAACGGGTGATCCACCTGGACCAGTACAGCGGTCAGGCGCTGCTGGACATGCGCTACGCCGACTACGGCCCGCTGGCCAAGACGCTGGAGTGGGGCATCAACGTGCACCTGGGCCAGGAGTACGGTGCGCTCAACCAGATCGTGCTGATCGTGGCCTGCCTGGGCATCGTGCTGCTGTGCGTGAGCGCGGCGGTGATGTGGTGGAAGCGGCGCCCGCAGGGCGGGCTCGGGGTGCCCCCGTTGCCGGCGGACCGGCGCACGCTGCGCGGCGTGGTCGCGCTGCTGGTGCTGGGCGGGATGCTGTTTCCGCTGGTGGGTCTGTCCCTGCTGCTGATGCTGGCGCTGGACTGGGCGCTGGTGTTGCGGCGCGAGCCGGTGGTGGGGGCTTAGGGCGTCGGTGTAGCAGCCCACTGTGTGCCCGCGGCGATAAGCAAAGTCATCGGCGCATCCGGCCTGGCTGCAGTCGGGACTGAAGTCCCTCCCACAAGGAGGGACCAGCGGTCAGCGCTGGCGTCAGGATTTGCATAGAAGACACGGGGCTGCCCTTGTAGGAGCGGCTTCAGCCGCGACCGGGCGTATCCATGAGCGCCCGGTCGCGGCTGAAGCCGCTCCTACGGAGAAGACTACGGTGTGGTCGGTAACGTCTTTCGCAGCTGAATCCACTCCTGCGAAGGCAGAAAAAAGCCGGGCGCGCGTTCGGGCGCGTCACAGATCCTCGTGGATGCCACACTCGCGCTTGAGGCCGAAGAAGCGGGTGTCTTCCTCGCGCATGCCCGGTTCCCAGCGGCGGGTGGTGTGGAAGTCGCCGATGGAGACGTAGCCCTGTTCCCACAGCGGGTGATAGGGCAGGTCGTGCTGCTGCATGTATTGCCACAGGTCGCGATCGCTCCAATCGGCGATCGGGTTGATTTTGTAGCGCTCGCCGCGCTTCTGCACGAACGGGGTCTGCGCGCGGCTGTCGGACTGGCTGCGGCGCAGGCCGGTGAACCAGGTGCCGACCTTCAGTTCGTCCAGGGCGCGACGCATCGGCTCGACCTTGCGCAGATTGTTGTACTGCTCGATGCCGACCATGCCCTGTTCCCACAGGCGGCCGTGGCGCGCTTCCATCCAGGCGCGGCTGACCAGCGGGCGATAGATCTTGAGATTGAGCTTGAGCCGCTCGGTCAGCGCGTCGGCGAAGCGGTAGGTCTCGGCGAACAGGTAGCCGGTGTCGATCAGGATCACCGGGATGTCCGGGCGCTGCCGGGTCAGCAGGTGCAGGGTGGCGGCCGATTGCGCGCCGAAGCTGGACGACAGCGCCGCTTCGGCCGGGCCGTGCTGCAGCGCCCAGGCCACGCGCTCGGGCGCGGACAGCGTCGCCAGCAGCGCATTGGCGGCATCGAGATCCAGGGCCGGCACCGGTGCGTTGGCGGAGGCGTCTTGGGAGGCGGCGGGCAGAGCGCTCATGCGTGCAGTTCCGACGGAATCAGGTGACGGTGGGTGGGATAGGCGGGCAACTCGACCACGCCGGTGCGGTGCAGGAAATCGCCGAAGCGCTCGTCCTCATGCCGCTCGTTGGCATAGCGCGCGAACAGCGGTTCCAGCGCGGCGAGGATCTCCGGCTCGGCGATGTTCTCGCGGTACAGGGTGTTGAGGCGCTGGCCGCGGTGGTCGCCGCCGAGCATCAGGTTGTAGCGGCCCGGCGCCTTGCCGACCAGGGCGATCTCGGCCAGGTACGGCCGCGAGCAGCCGTTCGGGCAGCCGGAGAGGCGCAGCAGGATCGGTGCGTCTTCCAGACCGTGGCGGGCCAGCAATGGCTGCAGCTGCGCGGCGAAGGCCGGCAGGTAGCGCTCGGCCTCGGCCATCGCCAGGCCGCAGGTGGGCAGGGCCACGCAGGCCATCGCCGCGCGCGCCAGGGCGGTGGGTGCGCGGTTGCCGGCGTCCAGCGCATGCGCGCGCACCAGCGCGTCGATCGCCTCGCGTTGCGCCGCGGGAACGCCGGCGATCACCAGGTTCTGGTTCGCGGTCATGCGGAAGTGCGCGCCGTCGCCGGCGTCGCGCAGCAGCGCGGCGATCGCGCGCAGGCCGCTGAGGTGCTGCACGCCGTCGGCATGGTCGGCGATGCGCCCGGCCGGCAGCGACAGGGTCAGGTGCCAGCGGCCGTCCTCGCCGGCCTGCCAGCCGGCACGGTCGCCGTTGTGTTCGAAGACGAAGTCGCGCGTGGCCTGCAGGCGCACGCCGGCGCGTCGCTCGATCTCCGCCAGCACCGTGTCCAGGCCGTGGTCGTCGATGGTGTACTTGAAGCGCGCGCGCTTGCGCACCGTGCGGTTGCCCAGGTCGCGCTGGGTGGTCACCACCGCGGTGGCGACGTCGAGCAGGTGCGCGCGGTCGATGAAGCCGACCACGTTGGCCACACGCGGGTAGGTCTCCGCATCGCCATGGCTGGCGCCCATGCCGCCGCCGAGGCTGACGTTGTAGCCGGCCAGCGTGCCGTCGGCGTCGAGCACGCCGATGAAGCCCAGGTCGTTGGCGAACACGTCGACGTCGTTGACCGGCGGCAGCGCGAAGCCGATCTTGAACTTGCGCGGCAGGTAGGCGTTGCCGTAGATCGGCTCGTCCTCCTGGCCGCTGCCGGCGACCTGCTCCTCGTCCAGCCAGATCTCGTAGTAGGCGCGGGTGTTGGGCAGCAGGTGTTCGGACACGCGCGCGGCGTCGGCGTAGAGCGTGGCGTGCGCCTGCGAGGCCAGCGGATTGGCGGCGACCTGCACGTTGCGGTTGACGTCGCCGCAGGCGGCCAGGGTATCGATCAGCGCGGCGTTGATCGCCTGCATGGTCGCCTTCAGCTCGCGCTTGATCACCCCGTGGAACTGGAACGCCTGACGCGTGGTGACGCGCAGCGAGTGGTTGCCGTAGGTGGTGGCGATGGCATCGAGCTTGAGCCACTGCGCCGGATCGACCACCCCGCCCGGGGTGCGCGTGCGGATCATGAACTGGTAGGCCGGCTCCAGCTTCTGCCGGCGCCGCTCCTCGCGCAGATCGCGGTCGTCCTGCTGGTAGCTGCCGTGGTACTTGATCAGCGTCTGATCGTCCTCGCGCAGCGCCCCAGTGACCGGATCGGCCAGGCTCTGCAGCAGCGACCCGCGCAAGCGCTGGCTGTGGTGCTTGATGTCTTCGACGGAGTGGGACATTGAGGGGCCGGGATTGGGGATTCGGGATTCGGGATTGGTGAAGCGAGCAGACGTGTGCTGAAGGATTAGGACCTTCGACAGTTCTCAGTGCAGGGAGAGCGGCTCTTGCGAATCCCCAATCCCGACTCCCCAATCCCCGCCTCAATAGACATCACGCGCATACCGCCCCTCCCGCTGCAGTTGGCTGAGGTAGGCCGCGGCGTCCTCGGGGCTGTGGGCGCCGTGTTCGGCGACGAGCTCCAGCAGGGTGGCGTGCACGTCCTTGCCCATGCCGATGGCGCCGCACACGTACAGGTGCGCGCCGTTCTGCAGCCAGTCGTAGACGGCGCGGCCGTGTTCGCGCAGGCGCTGCTGCACGTAGACCTTGGAAGGAGCGGTGTTCCCGCGCAGCGGTTGCACGTCGCGCGAGAACGCCAGGTCCAGCCGGTGCAGTTCGCCGCTGCGCAGCGCCTGTTGCCATTCGGCCTGGTAGAGGAAGTCGCGGTTGAAGTGGCGGGCGCCGAAGAACAGCCAGTTGCGGCCGCTGGCGCCGCTCTCGGCGCGTTCCTGCACGAAGCCGCGGAACGGCGCCACGCCGGTGCCGGGGCCGATCATCAGGATGTCGCGGCTGCCGTCGGCCGGCACTCTGAAGCGTTCGTTGGGTTCGATGTACACCGGCGCGCTGTCGCCTTCGGCCAGGGCGGCCAGGTAGCCGCTGGCGGCACCGCCGTGCGCATGGCCGTGGGCGTCGTAGGCCAGCACGTCGACGGTGAGGTGGGCTTCGTCGCCGACCCGCTTGCGGCTGGAGGCGATCGAGTACAGGCGCGGGACCATCGGCCGCAGCGCCTGCAGCAGCGCGGCGTGGTCCCAATCCGCCGGCCAGCGACGCAGCACGTCGATCACTTGATGATCGGCGAGCAGCGCCGCCAGGCCGGCGGTCTGGGTGGGGTCGAGCAGCTCGGCCAGCGCGGTCGCGCCGGCGCGTTCGGCGACCGCGCTGAGCAACGGGCGAGAGGCCCGGGTCAGTTCGCGGTGGCCGCTGAGCCACTCGTGCAGGGACAGTGTCTGCCCATCGGCGGTGAGTTCGACGTGACCGTCCAGTCGCGTCGCGGTCAACACCGCCTCGACCAGCGCAGGCGGGTTGCGATGGCGCACGCCCAGGGCATCGCCGGGTTCGTAGTGCAGGCCGCTGCCGGCCAGCGACAGCTCCAGGTGGCGCACGTCCTTGTCGGCCGGGCCGTGCGCGGCGTAGCGCGGGCCCTTGAAGTCGCGGCCGCTGATCGGCTGGTTGGCCAGGACCTCGGCGGCGAACGGCTGGGTGCGGCTCCACGGCGCGGCCACAGCGCCGCGCAGCGGGGTCACCGTGGCCGACGGCGTCGCCGGCGTGCGGCCGAGGATGTCGCGTGCCTGCGCCAGCGCCTGCGCGCGCCACGGTGCCGCCACCGTCTCGATCTCCAGGTCGGCCTCGCCCAGCGGCAGCAGCCGCTGCGCGCCGAGTTCGGCCAGGCGCGCGTCCAGGCGCCGGGCGATGCCGCAGAAATCGGCGTAGCTGGAATCGCCCAGGCCGAGCACGGCGTACTGCAGCTGCGGCAGCTTTGGCGCGCGCCGACCCTGCAGGAACTCGACGAAGCCGATCGCATCGTCCGGCGGGTCGCCCTCGCCCTGGGTGCTGATGACCACGTACAGCAGGCGTTCGTTGCCCAGCTCGCGGGTGGGATAGACGTCGGCGCGCAGCAGGCGCACCGCCAGCCCGGCCGCCTCGGCCTCGGCGGCCACCTGTTCGGCGGCGCGGCGCGCGTTGCCGGTCTGGCTGCCGTAGACGATGCTCAACTGCGGCGCCGGCGAGGGTGACGCGGCGGCGCCGGCGACTACGGCCAGCGCCGGCGTTGCGGGGCCCTGTGCCTGGGCCAGGCCGGCGGCGTAGCCGGACAGCCACCACAGGCCGGCCGCGTCCAGGCCCTCCACGGTCCGCGCCAGCAGTGCCTTGCGCTCCTCGGGCAAGGGGCTGGGCGGCAACGCGGGCGAGGCGGCGGTCATGGCCGGTCCGGGGGTTGGGAAGGGATGACCGATGTTAGGGAAGCGTTGCGCGGTGCAGAAAGGAACAGGGGTTATCGGCTCATGCCCGGGGCTTATTTCTGCCGGGCGGCCGGCGCGACGCACACTGCCGCCCCGACTGCCACGACCGCTGCTACGCTTCGGTCCGGTCTCCCACTGCCTGCCGCCGCCGTCTCGATGAGTGCGTTCCCCCTGTCCCACCTCGACCGCCTAGAGGCCGAGAGCATCCACATCCTGCGCGAGGTCGCTGCCGAGTTCCGCAACCCGGTGCTGCTGTATTCGGTGGGCAAGGACAGCTCGGTACTGCTGCACCTGCTGCTCAAGGCGTTCGCGCCGGCGCCGCCGCCGATCCCGCTGCTGCACGTGGACACGCGCTGGAAGTTCCGCGAGATGATCGCCTTCCGCGACTGCCGCGCCGCCGAGACCGGCGTGGAGCTGCGCGTGCACATCAATCCCGATGGCGTCGCCCAGGACGTCGGCCCGTTCAGCCACGGCGCCAGCGTGCACACCGACGTGATGAAGACCCAGGCGCTGAAGCAGGCGCTGGACCTGTGGAAGTTCGATGCCGCCATCGGCGGCGCGCGCCGCGACGAGGAGAAGGCGCGGGCCAAGGAGCGCGTGTTCTCGTTCCGCAACGCGCACCACCGCTGGGATCCCAAGCAGCAGCGTCCGGAGCTGTGGAATCTGTACAACCCGCGCATCCATCCCGGCGAGAGCGTGCGCGTGTTCCCGCTGTCCAACTGGACCGAACTGGACATCTGGCTGTACATCTACCGCGAAGCGATTCCGGTGGTGCCGCTGTACTTCGCCGCCGAACGCCCGGTGGTGGAGCGCGACGGCGCACTGATCATGGTCGACGACGCGCGCCTGCCGCTGCGTCCCGGCGAAACCCCGCAGCTGCGCCGCGTGCGCTTCCGCACCCTCGGCTGCTACCCGTTGACCGGCGCGATCGAGTCGCAGGCCGACACCCTGGAGAAGATCATCGCCGAGATGCTGCAGGCCACCACCTCCGAACGCCAGGGCCGGATCATCGACCAGGATCCGGGTGCGTCGATGGAGCAGAAGAAGGTGGAGGGCTATTTTTGATGAGCCGGGATTCGGGAGTGGGGATTCGCAAGAGCGCAGTCCGGCGACGGATGCGGTATCGGGAGGGGACGCCGTGACGACTCCCCAATCCCCAATCCCCAATCCCGTAGGCGGCGACGCAGTCGCCGCCTACCTGCAACAGCACGAACACAAGCCGCTGCTGCGCTTCATCACTTGCGGCAGCGTCGACGACGGCAAGAGCACGCTGATCGGACGCTTGCTGTACGACAGCAAGCGGCTGTTCGACGACCAACTGGCTGCGCTCGGTGCCGACAGCAAGCGCCACGGCACCCGCGGCGGAGCCATCGACTATGCGCTGCTGCTGGATGGCCTGGCCGCCGAGCGCGAGCAGGGCATCACCATCGACGTGGCCTACCGCTATTTCGATACCGACCGGCGCAAGTTCATCGTTGCCGATTGCCCGGGGCACGCGCAGTACACCCGCAACATGGCCACCGGCGCCTCCACCGCCGACGTGGCGGTGGTGCTGGTCGACGCCGCCAAGGGCGTGCTGACCCAGACCCGCCGGCACAGCTACATCGTCGCGCTGCTGGGCATCCGCCACGTGGTGCTGGCGGTCAACAAGATGGATCTGGTCGGCTTCGCGCAGGAGACGTTCGAGACGATCGCCGCCGAGTACCGCGCGCTCGCTGCGCAGCTGGGCATCGCCGATGTGCAGTGCATCCCGCTGTCGGCGCTGGAGGGCGACAACCTCTCGCAGCGTTCGGCGCGCATGCCCTGGTATGCCGGCCCGGCGCTGCTCGAACACCTGGAAGGCGTGCAACTGGACGCGCGCGGCGGCGACGGCGGCCTGCGCCTACCGGTGCAGTGGGTCAACCGCCCGCACGCGCAGTTCCGTGGCTTCGCCGGCACCGTGGCGGCCGGCGCGGTGCAGCCCGGCGATGCGGTGGTGGTGCTGCCGTCGGCGCGGCGCGCGCAGGTCGCGCAGGTGCTGATCGGCGCCGAACCAGTGCCGCGCGCGGTGGCCGGGCAGGCGGTGACCCTGACCCTGACCGAGGAGATCGACGTCAGCCGTGGCGATGTGATTGCCGCTGCCGGCGATCCGCCGGAGGTGGCCGACCAGTTCGCCGCGCACGTGCTGTGGATGGACGATGCCGCGCTGCTGCCGGGTCGCCCGTACTGGCTGAAGATCGGCGCGCGCACCGTGGCCGCCAGCGTCACCGAGGTCAAGCACCGCATCGACGTCAACACGCAGGAGCGGCTGGCGGCCAAGCGCCTGGAACTCAACGAGGTCGGCTACTGCAACCTGGCGCTGGACCAGCCCATCGCCTTCGCCCCGTACGCGCAGGATCGCGCGCTCGGCGGCTTCATCCTGATCGACCGTCACAGCAACGCCACCGTCGCCGCCGGGACCCTGGATTTCGCGCTGCGCCGCGCCGGCAACGTGCACTGGCAGCACCTGGACGTGGACAAGGCCGCGCGCGCGCGGATCAAGGGACAGACACCGAAGGTGCTGTGGTTCACCGGCCTGTCCGGCGCCGGCAAGTCGACCATTGCCAACCTGGTCGACAAGCGCCTGCACGCGTTGGGCTACCACACCTTCATCCTCGATGGCGACAACGTGCGCCACGGGCTCAACCGCGATCTCGGCTTCACCGACGAGGACCGCGTGGAGAACATCCGCCGCGTCGCCGAGGTGGCCAGGCTGATGACCGATGCCGGCCTGATCGTGCTGGTCAGCTTCATCTCGCCGTTCCGCGCCGAGCGGCAACTGGCGCGCGAGCGCTTCGGCGAGGGCGAGTTCCTCGAGGTGTTCGTCGACGTGCCGCTGCCGGTGGCCGAGGCGCGCGACGTCAAGGGCCTGTATGCCAAGGCGCGCGCCGGCCAGATTCCCAACTTCACCGGCATCGACTCCCCGTACGAGGCGCCGGAGCGGCCGGAACTGCACCTGCACGCCGACGGCGACAATGTCGAAGCGCTGGCCGCGCAGGTGCTGGCGGTGCTGGGGCTGCAGGACTGAGGTGGCGAGGGGGGGCAATTGGCGCGGCAGGTGTCGACCGTCTCGCCGTGCCCCTGTAGCGCCCTTTGTAGGAGCGGCTTCGGCCGCGACCACGCTTTCCCGGTAACGCCCGGTCGCGGCTGAAGCCGCTCCTACAAGTTCCGCTCGTCCGACAAGCAAAATCAAGCAACAGCAACGGCTTTCGCCCTTTCGGGCGAGTTACTTTTCTTTGCTCGCGCAAAGAAAAGTAACCAAAAGAAGCGCTTTACCACAGCCGAAGGCTGGTCAAGCGCGCCCTGCCTTGCGCCCTCCGCGCTTTGCGCTCCGGGTCCGCGTCCATCCCTGGGATCCGCGGAAGGGGCATCCTGCCCCTGCCGCGGACGGCGCACATCCATGTGTGCCGCCCTTCGGGTGTTTCCCCGCGATGGCCGCCGCTGCGGAAGGGAACCCGGCAAGTCAAAAGCCGAAGCAACAGCGATAGCAAAGCGAATGCGCTGTACTTGGTGGCCGACGTCGCCTGTTGATCGTGGTGGGCACGCAACAACGCTGTCCTCCGCAGCAGCCGCGGGCGTCATTCGCGCGTGTGGAACGACTTCTGCCGGGACTTACGATACGTTGGCCGAGTTCACTGTGGGAGGGACTTCAGTCCCGACGCCTTTCAAGGTTGGGGCACAGCAGGAATCGTTCGTCGCGGCTGCATGACAGTTGATTCCTAAGACGAACTACTCCCGCCGCGCTAGCGCCTGTGTTGTCACACTGGCCGCCATCACGTGACAGCCGCGGCCGCGCATGCTTAAGTCGTCGCCCTCCTCATCGGCGAAGGCCCGTCCATGCCAACTCTGTCCCGTCGCGTGCTGTTCTCCGTCCTCGCGCTGTGCTGCGGCGCGGCCTGTGCGCAGGCGCCCGATGCGGTGCCGACCGGACGCCTGCCGGATTGGGCGGTGCCCGAACACTATGCGCTGGACCTGAAGATCGATCCGGAGCGCACCGACTTCGACGGCACCGCCACCCTGCGCGTGCGCCTGGAGCGCGCCTCCGACCATCTGTGGCTGCACGGCAAGGAGTTGCGGGTGAGCAAGGCCACGCTGCGCACCGCCGATGGTGCGTCGTTCCCGGTGCGCTACACCCAGGCCGACGCGCAGGCCGGCGTGGCCCGCATCGCCTTCGGGCGCACCCTGCAGCCGCAGGAGCTGACCCTCACCATCGTCTACAGCGCACCGTTCAACCAGCAGTTGCAGGGGCTGTACCAGGTCAAGGCGCAGGGGCATGCCTACGCCTTGACGCAGATGGAGCCGATCAGCGCGCGCTACGCCTTCCCCGGCTTCGACGAGCCGGCGCTGAAGACGCCGTTCGCGCTACGCCTGACCGTGCCCGAGGGCGAGCAGGCGCTGGCCAATACCCGCGCCGCGTCCACCGAACCGGCCGGCAAGGGCTGGAAGACCGTGCGCTTCGCCGAGACCGTGCCGCTGCCGACCTACCTGGTGGCTTACGCGGTCGGGCCGTGGGACGTGGTCGACGGGCCGGCGCTGCCGGCCACGCCGCAGCGGCCGCAGTCCACCCCGTTGCGTGGTGTCGCCGCGCAAGGGCAGGGCCCGCGCATCCGGCGCGCGCTGCAGCAGACGCCGGAGATCATCACCGCGCTGGAGGACTACTACGACTTCGGCTATCCGTTCGACAAGCTGGATCTGGTGGCCGCGCCGGACTTCTCCGCCGGCGCGATGGAGAACCCCGGGTTCGTCACCTTCCGCGACTGGCTGCTGTTGCTGGACGACGATTCGCCGCGGCACAACGTCGAGGGCTCGTTCAACGTCACCGCGCACGAGTTGGCGCACCAATGGACGGGCGACACGGTGACCATGGCCTGGTGGGACGACCTGTGGCTCAACGAGGCCTTCGCCACCTGGATGCAGCAGAAGATCACCATGCGCCTGCGGCCGCAGTACCGCGCCGACCTGGACCGCATCAGCGCCGCGCATGACGCGATGAACAACGACAGCCTGGTCAGCGCGCGCAAGATCCGCCAGCCGATCACCGGCAACGGCGACATCGAGACCGCCTTCGACAGCATCACCTACCGCAAGGGCGCCGCGGTACTGGGCATGTTCGAGCAGTTCGTCGGCGAGGACACTTTCCGCAGCGGCATGCGCAGCTACATCCGCGCGCACCGCTTCGGCAACGCCACTGCCGACGATCTGGTCGACGCCATCGCCGCCGCAGCCGGCAAGGGCGAGGATGTCAAGGCCGCGTTCCGCAGCTTCCTCGATCAGCCGGGCGTGCCCTACCTGCAGGCGCGTGTGCAGCCGCAGGCGGGCGGGGCGGTGCTGCAGTTGCACCAGCAGCGCTTCCTGCCGCTGGGGTCGCGTGGCAGCGCCGCGCAGACCTGGGGCGTGCCGGTCTGCGTCAAGTACGGCACGCGCCAGGGCGTGCGCCGCGCCTGCCAGATGCTGTCCGCCAGCGACGGCCGCCTCGCGCTCGCTGGTGCCGATGCCGACAGCTGGGTGATGCCGAACGCCGGCGGCACCGGCTACTACCGTTTCGCCCTGCCCAAGCCGCAACTGGCCGCGCTCGGCCGCCATCTCGATGCGCTCGACGATGCCGAGAAGCTGGCCTATGCCGACGCCATCGACAGCGCGTTCCGCACCGGCGAGGCCGATACCGCGGACGTGATCGCGGCGATGCAGCAGCTGGCGCCGGCCAAGGCCACGGCGGTGGCCACCGCGATGAACGACCGCATCGGCTGGATCTGGCGGGTGCTGGCGCGCGACGAGGCGCAGCGCGCCATGCTGCGCCAGGCCACCGACGCCGCTTTCGGCGCACGCCTGCAGGCGCTGGGCGATCGGCGCCGCGCCGGCGACAGCGATGACGACGTGGCGCTGCGCTCCGATCTGGCCGAACTGCTCGGGGTGACCATGGGCGTGCCGGCGGTGCGGCAGGCGCTGCTGGCCCAGGGCGATGCGGTGCTGGCCGGCAAGGGTGGCGCGCCGGATTTCGCCGCCGCCAACCCGGATCTGCTTGGCGCAGCGCTGACGGTGGCGGTGCAGGCGCGCGGCGCCCCGGCGGTGGACGCATTGATCGCGGCCTTGCGCGGTCACGGCGAACCGGCCCAGCGCAACGCGATGATCGAAGCGCTCGGCGCCGTGCAGGATCCGCAGCAGTTGCAGAAGGTGCGCGATTTCGCTCTGACCGATGCGATCAAGGTCGGCGAGATGAACAGCCTGCTGATGGGCGCGCATGCCGAGCCGGCCACGCACGCCTCGATGTGGCCCTGGTACACCGCCCACTTCGATCGCATCGTGGCGCGCTCGGGTTCCTTCGACGGCGGTCGCTTGCCGGCGCTGGCGGCCAGCGGTGGCTGCGATGCCGCCGAAGCGGACCGGCTGGAGGCGTTCTTCACGCCGCGCCTGAAGGCACTCAGCGGCGCCGACCGCGGCCTTGCGCAGACCGCCGAAACCATTCGCCTGTGCAGTGCGCTGCAGGCGCGGCAGCGCGCCGCTTTTCCGCCGCAATGATTGCAATTGCCAGGTCCCTGCGCCGCCCGCATGCGATGCGGCGCGCGCTCGCGCGGCAGGCGCAGGGATGGCGGATTCGGTGGCGGACGACGCTGCCGGGCAACGTTCACGGGGGATGCATGGATCCGAAGCTGCATGACGTGTTGGCCAGAACCAATGTGGCCGAACTGGTCCAACCGGCGTGCACCGAACAGGTGACGCATCAGCCGGTGCAGCCGGAGCCAGCGCCGCCACCGCCGCCCAGATACGCTACCTCCGATCCGTTCCAGTACCACTTGGCCAGCACAGAGGTCGTCGGCAAATTAGCCGAGGGGCGTACGTCGCCGGCGCTGCGCTTTTTCGGTTGGCTGGTGTTCGGACTGCCGATGGCCTCGTTCGGATTGATGATGCTGCACGCGATCTGGTATGACGCGTCGGCGCATGCCCTGTCTGTGCCGCACACCCTGGGGCAGGCGGTGCGCATGCTGCTTGGGACTGCATCGGCGCTTGCCTTCATGGTGGCCTATCCGTACTTCACCCGGCGTCGTACCGGCAAGGACTGATTGAGCGGCCCAAGCCGCAACACGCGTGCGCTGCGTCTCATCGCGCAGCGCATGCGTTGGCCGGCAAGGGTCGTCGGTCATGGTCGCGACGTGTCAACGCCCGTCACGCCAGGCCGTTAGACTGGGTCGAACTCCACGCGTCCGGGATCTCCATGCCGCACCGACCACGCGCCGGCGTCCGCCTGGTGTGCCTCCTGTTGTCCTCGCTCGCGCTCGCCGGTTGCGGCAAGGCTCCGGCGCCGGCCGCAGCCAGTGCCGCGATCCCGGTGACGCTGCAGACGGTGCAGCCCCGCGAGTGGAACGACAGCCTGGCCGCGCTGGGCACGGTCAAGGCTCGCGAGTCGGTGACGCTGACCGCCAAGGTCAGCGAGATCGTGGAGCGCGTGCATTTCGAGAGTGGCCAGGAGGTGGCGGCCGGCGCGCCGCTGGTGACGCTGCGCGGGCAGGGTCAGCAGGCGGCGTTGCGCGAGGCCGAGGCCACCTACACCGAGGCCGAGCAACTGTATCGGCGGCAGAGCGAACTGGTCGGGCGGCAGCTGGTGTCGCGCGCGCAACTGGACACGCAACGCGCGCTGCGCGATGCCGCGCAGGCGCGGGTGCTGCAGATGCGCGCGGAGATCGGCGACCGCAGCGTGCGCGCGCCGTTCGCCGGCGTGCTCGGCCTGCGTCAGGTCAGCCCCGGCGCGCTGCTGACGCCGGACGCGACCATCGCCACGCTCGACGACGTGGCCCAGGTCTACGTGGATTTCCAGGTGCCGGAGGCGGCGCTGTCGACGGTGAAGGCGGGCGATGCCGTCGGCGGCCGCAGCGTGGCCTATCCGGGACGCGCCTTCGACGGCAAGGTCGCCACCGTGGATGCGCGCGTGGACAGCGCCACCCGCGCGGTCACCGTGCGCGCGGCCTTCGACAATGCCGACCGCGCGCTGCGCCCGGGCATGCTGATGGACGTGCGCCTGTATCGGCCCGCCCGGCAGGCGCTGGTGATCCCGGAGATCGCGGTGGTGCAGGTGGGGCGCGACGCTTTCGTCTATCGCGTCGGCGCCGACGCCACCGTGGCCCGCGCCGACGTGCGCACCGGCGCGCGCCGCGACGGCCTGGTCGAGATCGTCGACGGCCTGCAGCCCGGCCAGCGCATCGTGGTCGAGGGCACCGGCAAGCTGCGCCCGGGCGTGGCGGTGGTCGATGCCGCCGCCGGCACGCGCGGTGGCGGTGCGCGCAGCGGCAGCGCCGCGGCGGACCTGGCGCGATGAAGCTGTCCGACGTCTCCATCACCCGGCCGGTGTTCGCCGCGGTGATGAGCCTGTTGCTGGTGGTGCTGGGGGTGATGGCGTACAGCCGGCTGACCCTGCGCGAGCTGCCGGCGATCGATCCGCCGATCGTGTCGGTGGAGGTGCGCTACCCCGGCGCCTCGGCGGCGGTGGTGGAGAGCCGCATCACCCAGGTGCTGGAGGACGCGCTGGCCGGCATCGAAGGCATCGAGACGATCCAGGCACGCAGTTCCAACGGCGTGGCCGACATCAGCATCGAGTTCCGCGCCACCCGCGACATCGAGGCCGCCGCCAACGACGTGCGCGACGCGGTCAGCCGCGTGCTCGACCGCCTGCCCGACGAGGCCGACGCGCCGCAGATCGCCAAGGTCGAGGCCGATGCCGATGCCATCCTGTGGCTCAACATGAGCTCCAGCACGATGGACGCGCTGCAGCTGTCCGACTACGCCGAACGCTACGTGGTGGATCGTTTGTCCAGCATCGACGGCGTGGCCCAGGTGCGCCTGGGCGGGCGCCAGCGCTATGCGATGCGGATCTGGCTGGACCGCGACCAGTTGGCCGCGCGCGACCTCACCGTGGCCGACGTGGAGAACGCGCTGGCCCGCGAGAACGTCGAACTGCCGGCCGGCCGCCTGGAGTCGGCCGACCGCGACTTCACCCTGCGCGTGGAGCGCAGCTACCGCGCGCCGGCGGATTTCGCCACGATCCCGCTCGGCAAGGGCCGCGACGGCTACGTGGTGCGGCTGGGCGATGTGGCCAAGGTGGAACTGGCCTCGGCCGAGCGCCGCGCCTACTTCCGCAGCAACGGCGTGCCCAACGTCGGCCTGGGCATCGTCAAGACCTCCACCGCCAACAGTCTGGATGTGGCCCGCGCCGCGCGCGCGGCCGCGCAGCAGATCCAGCAGACCCTGCCCAAGGGCACGCAGATCTTCGTCGCCTTCGATTCCACCGTGTTCATCGATGCCTCGGTGGAACGCGTCTACCACACCCTGATCGAGGCGGTGGTGCTGGTGCTGGTGGTGATCTGGCTGTTCCTGGGCAGCGTGCGCGCGGCGCTGATCCCGGCGGTGACGGTGCCGGTGTGCCTGGTGGCCGCGTTCATCGCGCTGTATGCGTTCGGCTTCTCGATCAATCTGCTGACTCTGCTCGCCCTGGTGCTGTGCATCGGCCTGGTGGTGGACGATGCGATCGTGGTGGTGGAGAACATCCAGCGCCGCGTCGACTTGGGCGAACCGGCACTGGTGGCGGCGCGGCGTGGCACCGCGCAGGTCGCCTTCGCGGTGATCGCCACCACCGCGGTGCTGGTGGCGGTGTTCCTGCCGGTCGGGTTCCTCGAAGGCAACACCGGGCGCCTGTTCCGCGAACTGGCGGTGGCGCTGGCCGCGGCGGTGGCGATCTCCGCCTTCGTCGCGCTGACCCTGACCCCGATGATGTCGTCCAAGCTGCTCAAGGCGCATGCGCGCGAGAAGCCCAACCGCGTGCACGGCTGGGTCGAGGCACGGCTGCAGGGGCTGAGCGCGCGCTATCGGCGCGTGCTCGAGCGCCACGTCGGCCGCGCCTGGGTGTTCGGCGCGCTGATGCTGGCGGCGCTGGCGGCCAGCGCGCTGCTGGCGCGGATGATTCCCTCGGAACTGGCGCCGGCCGAGGACCGCGGCTCGTTCCAGGTGATGATCGATGCGCCGGAAGGCGCCGGCTTCGACTACACGGTGGGGCAGATGCACCAGGTCGAGGCGATCCTCGACCGCCACCGCGGCGACGGCCAGCCGATCGCGCGCGCCAACCCGCGCGTGCCCGGCAGCTTCGGCGCCAGCGAGGAGATGCACACCGGCCGGGTCAGCGTGTTCCTGCGCGACTGGAGCGAGCGCGACGTGGCCACCGCCGACGTCGCCGCGACGCTGCAGGAAGAGCTGCGCGCCTTGCCCGGCGTGCGTGCGCGCACCCAGGTCGGCGGCGGCCTGGTCAACAGCCGCGGGCAGCCGTTCCAGATCGTGCTCGGCGGTCCCGACTACGCCGAGATCGCGCAATGGCGCGACCGCCTGCTCGCGCGCATCGCCGACAACCCCGGCCTGGTCGGGGCGGACTCGGACTACAAGGAAACCCGGCCGCAGATGCGCGTGGAGATCGACCGCCAGCGGGCCGCCGACCTCGGCGTGCCGGTGACCGAGATCGGCCGCGCGCTGGAGACGCTGATGGGCGCGCGCCAGGTCACCACCTTCGTCGACAACGGCGAGGAGTACGACGTGATGCTGCAGGCCAGTCGCGACGGCCGCGCCGATCCGGCCGACCTGGCGGCGATCCGGGTACGCGCCGACAGCGGCCAGCTAATCCCGCTGTCCAACCTGGTGACCCTGCGCGAAGTCGCCGAGCCGGGCAACCTGCATCGCTTCAACCGCCTGCGTGCCATCACCATCAACGCCGGCCTGGCCCCGGGCTATCCGCTCGGCGAGGCGATCGCCTGGGCGCAGCAGGTGGCGCGCGAGGAACTGCCCGATTACGCGCAGCTCGACTGGAAGGGCGAATCGCGCGAGTACCAGAAGGCCGGCGGCGCGGTGCTGCTGACCTTCGCCCTGGCTTTGCTGATCGTGTACCTGGTGCTGGCGGCGCAATTCGAGAGCTTCATCCACCCGCTGGTGATCATGCTGACCGTGCCGCTGGGCGTGCTCGGCGCGCTGATCGGCCTGGCGATCAGCGGCGGTACGCTCAACCTGTTCAGTCAGATCGGCATCGTGATGCTGGTCGGGCTGGCGGCCAAGAACGGCATCCTGATCGTCGAGTTCGCCAACCAGTTGCGCGATGCCGGGCGCAGCGTGCGCGACGCGATTGTAGAAGCCTCGGCGGTGCGCCTGCGGCCGATCCTGATGACCTCGCTGGCCACCGTGGTCGGCGCGATCCCGCTGGTGGTCGCCGGCGGCCCCGGGTCGGCCAGTCGCGCCACCATCGGCATCGTGGTGATCTTCGGCGTATCGGTGTCCACGCTGCTGTCGCTGTTCGTGGTGCCGGCGTTCTACGCGCTGCTGGCGCCATACACGCGTTCGCCGGATGCGGTGCAGCAGCGCCTGCAGCAACTGGAAGCGCAGACCCCGTCGGTCGGCGGCCACGCCTGAGCCGGGCCGCTCAGGCAGCGGCGCTCAGGCCGGATCGACGCGCGACGGTGCCAGCGGCTGCGGCGCGCAGCGCGGCTGCTGCAGCAGATGCACGAACTGCGCGGCGATCACCGCGCCACCGAAATGGCGCTGCACGAAGTCGCGCCCGGCCTGGCCCATGCGCTGGCGCCGTTCGCTGTCGCACAGGCGCAGGATCGCGTCGCGCCAGCCGTCCACGTCGCCGGGCGTGAGCAGTTCGCCGCTGACCCCGGGGTCCAGCGTCTCGGCGGTACCGCCGACGTGGCTGGCCAGCACCGGCACGCCACTGGCCTGCGCCTCCACCGAGACCCGGCCGAAGGTTTCCGGCGCCAGCGACGGGAACGCCAGCATCGACATCGCGTTGTAGTACGGCGTGGTGTCGTTGACCCAGCCGACGAAACGGTGGCGCTGGCCGTGCGGCTGCGCTGCGGCCTGCGCCTGCAACTGCGCCGCGTCCGGGCCGTCGCCCAGCCACAGGCAGTGCAGCCGCGGCTCCTGCGCCATCGCTGCCCCAGCGGCTTTCAGCAGCGGGAAGATGCCCTTGCCGGCATGCATGCGGCCGCTGTAACCGAGCACGATCGCATCCTCGGGCAAGCCCTGCGCGGCGCGGATGGCGCGGCCGCGTTCCGGATCCGGGCGCAGCCGCTCCATGGTCACCGGGTTGTACAGCACCTGCACCAGCGCCTCGGGCACGCCGCGCTCCAGGTAGGCCTGGCGGGCGTAGTGCGAGACCGCGAAGAAACGCGCGGCCAGGCGCGGGATCGCGTAGCCGGACAGCGCGCTCATCGCCGGCGTGCGGTGGCGGAACAGCGTGACCGGGATGCCCAGCGCGCGTCCGGCCAGCAGCAGCGGCCAGTATTCCTTGCCGAAGTTGCCGACCAGCCAGTCCGGCCGGCTGTGCCGCGCCACCCGCAGCAGCGGCCGGTAGCCGTCCGGGTCCAGCACGTTGCGGAAGTGCCCGACGTGCACGGTGATGCCGCTGCGGCGCAGCTCGTCGGCGATCAGGCCGCCTTCGCAGGCGATGACTTCGACCTGGTGGCCGACGCCGGCCAGCGCCTGCGCCAGCGCCACGAAATGGGTGGCCGCGCCGGTGTTTTCGGGATTGGTGCCGACGAACAGGAATTTCATCCGCGGCGGTCCTCGTAGGCGGTGAAGGCGCGCAGCGCGAATTGCGGCAGCAGGTGATGGCGCGCGACCTGGATGCGCGGATAGCGCATCGGGTCCGAGCCGGCCGGGGCGCGGCCGCGGCGGGTGCTGGTGGCGGCGGTGTAGCCGGCCTCGCGCACCACGTCGGCGACGCGGTCGTCGACATCGCCATAGGGGTAGCAGAACTGTGGCACCGCCTCGCCGAGCAGGTCCTCCAGTTCGCGCTTGCAGCCGCCGATCTCCTCGCGCAGCGCCGCATCGCTGCAGCCGGTCAGGTGCGGGTGCGAGCGGGTGTGCGCGCCGACCTCCATGCCGCCGGCGCGCCACTGGCGCAGCTCGGCGAGGTTCATCAGCGGCTTCTCGATGCCCAGCTTCTGCGCATCCCACACGTTGTGGCGGCCGATGCAGCCGCTGACCATGTACACCGTGGCGGTGAAACCCAGGCGCTGCAGCACCGGCAGCGCCGCGTGCAGGTTGTCCAGGTAGCCGTCGTCCAGGGTGACCACCGCGACCTTGCCCTGGCGCTCGCCACGCAGATAGGGCATGGCGTCGGACATGGACACGCCGCGGTAGCCCAGCCGCTGCAGCAGGCGCATCTGCCGGGCGAAGCGGCCCGGGCTCACGTACAGGCTGCGGTACACCTTCAGGTGCCGCGGCGCCTCGGCCACGTTGTGGTACATGAAGATCGGAATGCGGGCCGTGGCGGCGGTGTCGGAAGGCATCGGGGAACGGCTCTTTGGACGGAAGGGCGAGGTGCGGCGCGGGAGTCTACCGGGCCTGGCTTTCGCTGGTCTGTCGGGTAAAACCCTCAGCCGTAGACGATCGCGCCGCCGCGGCCGGCGGCTATGCTGGGCGTTCCGCCAGCACAGGAGCCGCCGATGTCCGAGACCGCCGCTGCCGCCCCCTGGCGCGATCTGCAGCTGCATCTGGACGGCATCGTGCTGCGCCGCTGGCGCACCGACGACCTGGACGCACTGGTCCGGCATGCCGACGACGCCCAGGTGGCGCGCGGGCTCAGTCGGCGCTTTCCGCATCCCTACACGCGCGCCGACGGCGAGGCCTTCCTGGGCGGGCAGGTGATCGACCTGAACGACCCGGTGCTGGCGATCGAAATCGGCGGCGAGGCCTGCGGCGGCATCGGCCTGCATGCGGCGGCGCAGCCGGCGCCGGAGCGGGCCGAGCTCGGCTACTGGCTCGGCCGCGCGCACTGGGGCCAGGGGCGGATGACCCGCATCGTCGCCGCCTACCTGGACTGGGCGGTGCCGGCGCTGCGCCTGCAGCGGATCGAGGCGCTGGTGCTGCCGGACAATCACGGCTCGGCGCGTGTGCTGCAGAAGAACGGCTTCGCCGAGATCGGCACGCGCCGCGAACTGTCGCTGCGCGACGGAAAGCCGCGCGATCTGCGCCTGTTCGCGCGGACCGGGGCGGCGGCCTGAGTCGCGCGTCGCCCGTGCGAGCGACGCGCGCGGGCCACGGCTTCAGTAGGAAATGGTGGCCGAGGTCGCGGTGGTGTCCACCGCGTAGTTGCATTGCACGTCCAGGCCCGAGCTGTCGCTATACGACACCCACGCCGGCGACGCCACCTTCTGCATGCGGTAGTCGTAGACGCCGATCGCATCGAAGGTGATGCTCCCGTCCGGCGGATACTGGTCGCAGCTGTCCACCGCATAGACTTCCAGCGCGCCGCCCACCACCAGGTGCGTCCGGGAGTTGATGTCGTAGGTGGTGCTGAGCCGCACGCTCTGGCCGGTGGTGACGTTGCGCGTGTCGACGTTCCAGTTCGTGCAGGGCAGGCCGTTGTTGCAGGTCGCGTAGGTGTCGCCGACGATCCGGTCGCCGGCCCTGGCCGCGATGAAGTCGCTGTGCCACACCATGCCGTCCTGGCAGCAGTTCCAGCTGCTCAGGTCCCAGCTGTCGTTGTAGCCGCGGTAGCCGAGCACCGGTTGCAGGATCGTGGGATCGTCGCTCTGCATTCCCGGGAAGAAGTACACCGTCTGCTGGGCCACGTTGGTCGGGTTCTGCGGCACCGTCCAGCTGGCCACGATGCGCCCCATCTTGTTGCCGGTCACGTCGATGGCCGACTGCACCCAGTCGTGGGTGATCGGCGGCGGCACCGCGCCGCGCGCGCGCGCTGCCCGCAGCGCCGCACCAGTGCGGATCGGCTGGCCATCCAGGCCACGTCCGTCGGGGTGCACGCGGGTGCCGTTGGGGGTGAAGTTGTCCTGGGTGCAGGCCTGCGCCTGTTCGCGCGCGCCATCGGCATGCTGCAGGGTGCCGTCGGCGAGCACGCTGTCGCTGCGATGGACCAAGCGCACGCAGGCCGGCGCGAAGTAGCCGAACGGCGTCTGGATGTAGTCGTCGGGGACGTTGGTGGGCTTGTGCGCGGCGGGCAGGGCGCCGACCCGTGCCAGGCGGGCGTCGGGCGCGGCGGTCTGGGCCACTGCGCTGGCGCTCAGGCCGAGCAGGGGCAGCATCAGCAGCAGGGCGGCGTGCACGCAGCGGCGTGCGGACGAGGAAAACGGACGGATGTCGGAGTGCATGGGAATCGCCTTGTCGTGAGAATGCGGAGTGCGTTCTCGGGAGCCCGCGGAACACGGCGCTACGCCATGCGGCGGCGCAGGCCATCGCAGGTCTCCCGTCTGCGAAGCGAATGGCACGGTGATGGTGGGTCGATGGCGCCTGCGTGGTGGCGGAAGGAGCGGCGACAATGGACCCGATGCGCACGTCAGGCTTGTCGGATTTGCGCATGCGCTGCCGCGAATTCCGCACGGTGGAAGGCGGGAGCGAACCACTTCACGGTGCGGCCGGAATGCGGGTTGCGCTTTGCGTGGCATGACGTAGACAAGTCTCGGGGCCGCGCTGCGTCATGCCGGGGCAGCCAGTGGGGCGCGGATGAGCGAAAATCCCCACAGCGCGCCGTCCCTGGCGCGCGCCCCGTGCGTTTTCCAGGAGAGTCCCATGCGTCATGCCCTTCGTTCCCGCTGTGCCGCGCCGGCGCGGTACGCCTGCGCCGCGGGCGTACGCCGATGACCTCGCCCTGGGGCAACCGCCCGCGCGGCTCGCGGCCGCCGGCGCCGTCGGAGCGCCACCCCTCTCCCCCCGGGAGAGGGGCCGGGGGTGAGGGTACGGCGGCGCCGACCAACCGCAACGAACTGCGCCTGTACGGCCTCAACGCAGTGCGCGCGGTGTACGCGCGGCGGCCGGAGGCGATCCGCAAGCTGTACCTGAGCGAGGCACGGATTCCGGCATTGCAGCCGCTGCTGAAGTGGTGCGTGGCCAACCGGGTCGGCTACCGCGTGGTGGACGAGGCCGATCTGCACAAGCTCGCCGCCAGCAGCCATCACGAGGGCGTGGTCGCCGACGTGCTGCGCGTCGCGCCGCTGGCCCTGGCCGACTGGCTGCAGGCGCTGGCGCCGGGTCCGGCGCTGGCGCTGTGGCTGGATGGTGTGGGCAATCCGCACAACTTCGGCGCGATCCTGCGCTCGGCGGCGCACTTCGGCGTGGGCGCGATCCTGTTGCCGGAGCAGGCCGCACTGGCACTGTCCGGTGCCGCCGCGCGCGTGGCCGAGGGCGGCGCCGAGGCGGTGCCGCTGGTGCGGCTGCCACCCACGATGCAGGCGCAGGCGCAATTGCGCGACGCGGGCTTCGCCCTCGCCGCGACGCTGGTGGACGGCGGCGACGATCTGTTCGTCACTGCCTTGCCGCAGCGCCTGGTCTACGTGATGGGCGCCGAGAGCGACGGCATGGACCGCGACTTCGCGCAGGCCTGCGATCTGCGCCTGTCCATCCCCGGCAGCGGCGCGGTGGAAAGCCTCAACGTGGCCGCCGCCACGGCGGTGTTGCTGGGGACCTGGCGCAGCCGGCATCCGCATGGGCGCGCGGCGCGCTGAGCACGGCGTCACGCGCTGAGATGCGGCTGCATTTGGCTACGCAATAGTGTGCGCGGCGGCCGGTTTCGGGTTTGCGAGGGGCCTGCCGGCGGCGTAGCGTGCAGGCGCGCCTCGCCGATGCGATCGCGCCACGCGCGCTGGCGTCGGCGAAACCGCGCAGTCCCCCCGCCCGAAAGGGCCATCGTCACTCCTGCGGAGATGTCGCTCATGAAGCTGCTGTTCTCCATCAAGCACCTGCTGTCGTCGAAGAAGCCGCTGAAGTCGTACGCCTGGTACATCTGGTACTGAGCGCCGTGTGCGTTGCCGCGCGGCATGCCGTGCGGCCGGTGCCCGGCGGATGCACTGCGCCGGGCGTCGTTCCTTCAGGAGACTGGCGATGTCCGCCACCATGGTCGACCGCGATGCGCGCGCCACGGTCTTCGCGCCGCGTCTGCAGGCGTTGCTGCGCACGCATATGGGGCAGGAGGCGTTCCGCCTGGATGCCGACACGGTCGGTGTCGCCGGCGCCGCGCTGAGCGACCGCCTGCTCGCGGCCCGGCCCGCCACCGAACACGAACGGCCGACCTTCAAGCCGTTGCACGGCCGCTCGATCGCGCGCAGCGAAGCGGCGAAACTGATGCAGGCGATCGGCCGCGACGTGCGCGAGGCGCTGAAGCGTCCGCCGCCGCCCACACTCGACCTGTCCGGCCCATGGCCGCACGTCGGCCATGTCTATCTGCGCGACCTGCTGCTCGGCGGCGACCCGTGGCGGCTGCGCCTGCTGATGGACCGCACCCTGGAACTGACGCCGCGCCTGACCTGGGCGGTGATCGCCGCCGGCGCGCTCGCACCGCTGGCGCCGGGCGCGGAGGCTTCGGCGTTGGCCACGCTGCTGTCCGCGGCCGATGGCTACCGCGCGCGCCGCGATGCGATGGGCCTGTACCGGCGCACCGCCGCGCCGGTGTGCTTCACCATTTCCACGCTGGTCGCCAACGCGCTGTGGCTGGGGTCGCCGTTCGACGCGCGCGTCTGCAACCGCAACATCCTCTACGAAACCCTGCGCCTGCTGCCGCCGTCCTGGAACATCCTGCGCAATGCCTCGCCCGAGTACGGTGCACTGGATCCGCGTATCGGCGCCGGCGACGACGTGCTGGTGCTGCCCTTGCTCAGCCATCGCGATCCGGCGCTGTGGGAAGAACCAGAGGCGTTCCGGCCCGAGCGCTGGGACGGCGTGGATCCCGATGCGTTGCCCGGCTACCTGCCGTTCGGCCATGCGTCCGAGCGCTGCTGGCGCCGGCACATGGTCATGCCGCTGGCGGAGCGGCTACTGGACTTGCTGCGCGGTCAGGACCTGGTCGTGGATCCGCGGCAGCGTCGCGCCACTGTGCCGTTGACCGGGCTGCTCGGTGTGGCCCAGGTCGACGTGATCCGGCACGCGCGCGCGCGAGGCGTTGCTGCCGCACGCGGTGCCGACGCTCAGCGCGATGCGGGCGGCGCGGTGGACCCGCGCGTGACCAGGGTGTAGTCCAGCACCTGGTGGGTGCCGCGGCTGGGCAGTCCGTCGCGGCGCTGGCGAATTTCGCCGAGCAGCAGCGTGACCGCGGCCCTGCCCATTGCCGCGACCGGCTGGTGGATGGTGGTCAGCTCCGGCCAGATCGTGGTGGCCACCGGCGTGTCGTCGAAACCGGCGATCGACAGATCCTCGGGCACGCGCAGGCGCAGTCCGTGCGCGATGGCCAGCGCTGCCGCGGCCATGTCGTCGTTGCTGCACAGGATCGCGCTGGGACGCGGGGCGACCTGCAGCAACGCGGTGGCCGCGAGCAGGCCGGAGCGGTAGGTGAACAGGCCTTCGGCCACGCGCTCCGGCGCCACCGTCAGCCCGGCCCCCGCCATGGTGTCGAAGAACGCGCGACTGCGCAGCGCGCTGGGCGTGTGCCCGGGATCGCCGCTGACGAAGCCGATGTCGCGGTGACCCAGGTCGAGCAGATGCCGGGTGAGCGCGCACGCCGCCTGGTAGTCGTCGATGCGCACCGAGCTGACCCCGGGCATCGGTGCGCCGGTGGCGACCGCCACCAGCGGAATGCCGCGCGCATCCAGTTCGGCGATGGTCTGCCGCGCATCGCACAGCGGCGGCGGCAGGATCAGGCCATCGGCGCCGGCCTCGAGCAGGCGTTCGGTGGCGGCGCGCTGGCTGTCGCTGTCGTCGCTCTTTTCCACCAGCACCTGGCAGCCTTCCAGGCTGCTCTGCTCGAGCATGCCGAGCATGAATTGGTTGAGGTAGGCCGCGCTGGGATTGCTGTACAGCACGCCGATGCGCGCCAGTCCTGCGGTGCGCAGCGAGCGGCCGGCGAGGTTGGGGCGGTAGCCGAGCGCCTTGATCGACGCTTCGACGCGCTCGCGCATGGTAGCGCTCACGCGCGGGTGGCGATTGATCACGCGCGAAGCAGTCATCGGCGACACGCCCGCATGGCGGGCTACATCCAGCAACGTCACCGCTGAGCCCGCGCGACGTTGCCGTATGCCCATCAAAGGTCCTGGCGCTGCTGCGGAAGGGAAGCCCCTGCGCGCGTCCTGCGCAGGTCCGGTTTACTTTACTCCCTGGGCGGTTCCACTGTCTTGGCCTGACTGCCGAAACTGCCATCGGCCTGCGCCGCCAGATATGCGAACACCGCATACGCGGCGACGTTCTGCGCCAGCGCCTTCGGGTCGATCTTGTCCAGGGTGTCGTCGGCGGTGTGATGCAGATCGAAGTAATCGCTGCCGTCCTGCGCCAGCCAGGCCCAGGCGCCGCCCTTGGCGGCGAGCGGCCCGACGTCCGGGCCGGGGCCGCCGGCGTCCGGCGCATAGGCGATGCCGAGCGGCGCCAGCGCCTCGGCGATCTGCCGGGTCGCCTCGCGCGAGCCGGCGGCGTCGCCCGAGCCGGTGTTGAAGGCATAGATGCGGCCGGCGCCGAAGTCGCTCTCGGCGGCGATCTGGTGCCGCGCCACGTCCTTGGCATGCGCCTGCGCGTAGGCCTTGCCGCCGTACAGGCCCTGCTCTTCGTTGGCGAAGGCGACCACGCGGATGCTGCGCTTGGGCGCCTGCTTGAGCTGGCCGATCAGATGCCCGGCGGCCATGCTGATGGCGACGCCGGCGCCGTCGTCGATCGCACCGGTGCCCAGGTCCCACGAATCCAGGTGCCCGCCGATCAGCACCACCTCGTTGGGCAGCGTGCGCCCGGTGATCTGCCCGATCACGTTGTAGGAGGTGGCGGTGCCGTCCCAGCCGCAGTCCAGCGCCAGACGCAGGCGCACCGGGCCGCGCGCGAGCAGACGCGCCAGTTGGTTGGCATCGGGCACCGACAGCGCCGCCGCCGGCACCGGCGTCAGTCCCTCGTCGAAGCGGGTGATGCCGGTATGCGGCACGCGGTGCGAATCGGTGCCGGCCGAGCGCATCACGAAGCCGATCGCACCCTTGCGGATCGCTTCGGACGGCCCCTTGCTGCGCACTGCGCCGCCATTGCCGTAGTCCTTGCCATCGCGGGTGCGCAGCATCTGGTAATCGACGAAGGCGATCTTGCCGCGCAGCGCATCGGCCGGCGCCGCCTGCAATGCGGCCAGGTCGGCGAAGCGCACCACCTCGGCCTCGACCGTGCCGCCGGGGCTGCCGCCCAGCGCGGTGACGGTGAGCGGTTGCGCATGCGCGCCGAGCACCTGCGCGTGTTCGCTGCGCCGCTCCCATTTCGGAAACGTCACCGGCTCTGTCCAGACCTTGTCGAAGCCCAGTGCCTTGAACTTGGCGGTGGCCCAGGCCACCGCGCGTGCATCGGCCTCGCTGCCCGCCATCCGTGGGCCGATCTCGGTGGTCAGCGATTCGACCACCTTCCAGCCGGTGTCGTCGGCCAGTGCCCGCTCGCGCAAGGCTGCCGCGTCGCGGAGTGCCGCCTCCGGGATGCGCGTGGCCTCGGCGGCAACCGCAGGGGAGGACAGACTCAGCACAGCAGCAATGACGACGGCAAGACGACGCATGGAAAACTCCGCGGACACAGGAACCGCGAGCTTAGCAGTGCCTCACCGCCGTGTACGACGCGGCCTCCATGGCGGAAGCCGCGTGTGTCCTCGCGCTTACTCCGGACGCGGCTCGTGCTTGAGCGAATCGCGGATCTCGCGCAGCAGCAGCACTTCCTCGGTCGGGGCCTTCGGCGCCGGCGGTTCCTTGCGGGCGATGCGGTTGATCGCCTTGACCAGCATGAAGATGGCGAAGGCCACGATCACGAACTGGATGATGGTGTTGAGGAAATCGCCTATGCCGATCACCACGGCCGGTACCGGCTTGCCGGCGGCGTCCACCGTCGCCGCCTTCAGCGTCCATGCCCAGCGCGAGAAATCCACGCCGCCCACGAGCAATCCGATCGGCGGCATGATGATCTTCTCGACCAGCGCGGTGACGATCTTGCCGAACGCGGCGCCGAGCACCACGCCGACCGCCAGGTCCAGCACGTTGCCGCGCATGGCGAATTCCTTGAATTCGCGGATCATGCTCATCGGGACTCCTCTCTTGTCAGTGCGGGCCTGTCGCCGCCGCGCTAGCCTAGCGCAGTCGCCGTGGTGGTCGAGTCACAGGCGCGCGTATGCCGCGCGACAGGCGCGCCCCTCAGCCGACGATGCGGCCGTGCCGCTCGGCCACGTTCTCCAGGCGCGCGCTGAAGCGGTCACCCGGGCGCAGCGCGGCCACGCCCGCCGGCGTGCCCATGAACACCAGGTCGCCGGCGCGCAGCGCGAACAGCTTGGACAGTTCGTGCAGGATCTCCGGCACGTTCCAGATCATCTGCTCCAGCAACGATTGCTGGCGCACCTCGCCGTTGACTTCCAGCGAGAGGTTCAAGGCCTCCAGCGCACCGACCTCGCCGGCCGGGATCAGCTCGCTGATTGGCGCGGAGGCATCGAAGCCCTTGGCGATGTCCCACGGCAGGCCCTTGGCCTTGGCCGCGGCCTGCAGGTCGCGACGGGTCAGGTCCAGGCCCACGCCGTAAGCCAGGATCAGGGCCTCGGCGCCATCCACCGGCAGCACACCGGCGGGCGCGTCCTGGCCCAGCGCCACCACCAGTTCGACCTCGTGGTGCAGATTCTCGGTCGCGGACGGGTAGGGAATGGCCTCGTCGCCGATCACCAGCGCATCGGCCGGTTTCATGAAGAAGGTCGGCTGGCCGCGCTCGGCCTTCGAGGCCGGCGCACTGGCGCCCATCTCGCGCGCGTGGTCGGCGAAGTTGCGACCCACGCAGTAGATGCGATGCACCGGAAACAGGCCCTGCCCACGCACGGGAACGCGCGGAGCCTCGGCAGCAGCAAATAGGTCTTTCATGGGCGTGCATCCAATGAGAGGGGATGCAGCAGTCTACCGCGATGGGTTCAACCCAATTCCAACAGACAGGTGGGTGCCGCTTTCACGAATCCCCAATCCCGATTCCCCACTCCCGGCTTTACAACGGCAAGGCCGGCTTGCGCACCACCCGATACTCGCCATCGACCACATGGCGACGCGCGGTGGCCGGACGCTTGCCGCGCTGGCTCAGCAGCTTCATCGCGATGCCACCCAGGATCATCGCCGCGCCCACGAACACGCTGACGAACACCAGCCCGGCCAGGATCGCCAGGCCGAGCAGGCCCACTGCCAGCTTGACCAGCGGATGGCGCGGCTTGCGCGGCGCGAAGACGTGCCGGAATTGGTCGAAATTGAAGAGGCGAGCACGCATGGCAGAACTCTGTTTCAGTTTGAACCGAAGGGGCGCAGTATCGGCGCTGTTTTATGTGACGGAGTGAAAACTTCGTTAAGCGAAAAATTAACACTTTGCGCTCAGGGGCTTGCGTGTGCTCGCGGGGTGAAGGGCATGCGGCGTCACGGCTGCCGATCGCCCATGCCAGAATGACCACCCCTTGCTGCCCGCGCTGCGTTCCATGACCGACTCATCTGCCGTGCTGGCACCGCTGCACGACTTGGTTTCCGGGGAGCTGGCCGAGGCCGAGGCGCTGATCGGCGGCGAGCCCGAATCGCTGCTGCTGTACCGCGAGGGCGACCGCGTGCGCGCGTGGTTGAACGTATGCCCGCACGCCGGACGCCGCCTGGACTGGGCACCGGGGCAATTCCTGAAAAGCCGCGAGGGCCATGTGGTGTGCGCCGCGCACGGCGCCGCATTCGAGCTGCAGGACGGCCTGTGTGTGTCCGGCCCATGCCGCGGCCAGAGCCTGCATGCGGTGCCGGTGGAGGTACGGGCAGGGCAGGTGGTGCTGGTCTAGCGCGCAGGGCGCGCGCTTGCGGTGCGACGCACGCTACAGCGCGTGCCACCAGCCCATCGACATCAGGTTGACCATCAGCACCACCACCAGGGTGTAGATCAGCGACAGCGGGCCGCCGACGCGCCACAGTTCGCGCGGCTGGTAGTTGGCCGGGCCGGTGATCATCGAGATCACCGGATTGGATGCGGTCATCAGGTTGTTGGATGCCGACAGCGCCACGATCAGCGCGAACGCGGTGGGATTGCCGCCGGCCGCCAGCGCTAGGTTGACCGCGATCGGCACCATCACGATGGTCGCGCCGACATGGCTGATCACCAGCGAGAACGCGGTGGTCAGCAGGCCCAGGGCGATCTCCAGCGCCCACACCGGCATGCCCTCGGGTAGTCGCGCAATGGTATGGCCGGCGACCCAGGCCGCCGCGCCGCTGCTGTCCATCGCCCAGCCCAGCGGGATCAGCCCGGCCATCAGGAACACGGTCTTCCAGTTGATCGCCGCGTAGGCCTCGTCCATCCGCAGCACGCCGGTCAGCAGCATGCCGGCCACGCCGGTCATCAGGGTCAGCGCCACCGGCAGCCTGGAGGTCAGCGCGATCAGGATGGTCAGGGCGAAGATCGTCATCGCGATCTTGAACTTGTGCGGGCGGTGCTCGCCCTTGGGGTAGTCGGTGACCACCACGAAGTCGCGGCTTTCCGAGGCCTGCGCCAGGTCCTGCCAGATGCTGTGGAACACCAGCATGTCGCCGGCGCGCAGCGGCACCTTGCGCACGTCCTCGCGGATCACCTGCTTGTCGCGGTTGATCGCCAGCAGGCTGATCCCGGCCTGCTTGCGCAGGCGCAGCTCGGCCGCGCTCTTGCCGATGAAGCGCGAGGTCGGCGGGATCACCGCCTCGGAGATGCCGGCGCGGCTGGGGTTGAACAGGTCGCCGAGGTTGCGCAGGCGCGAGGACAGGCGCAGGAACTGGTTCTGCGCGAAATCGGCGACCTGCTGGCGCGCGCCCATCACCCCGAGCACGCTGCCGACCCAGATGCGCATGTCCGCCGGCGGCGCCAGGCGGGTGTCGTTGCCGGTCTTCAGGGCGAGCAGCAGTGGCGCGTTGTGCACGGTCTCGGCCTCGCCCAGGGTCATGCCGACCAGCGGGCTGTCGGCGCTGACGATCAGCTCGAACACGTCGCCTTCGATGCCGTAGGTGCGGGCGAAATAGCTCTCGGTGCGTGCCGGGGTGACGCCGTCGTTGATCAGCCGCTCTTCTTCGGCCAGCGCCTTGTCGCCGCGCACGCGGAAGTAGATCAGCGAGGCCGCCAGCAGCGCCACGCCGATCGGCAGCGGCGCGAACATGCGCAGCGGCTCGATGGTGGCCATGCCCGAGGGCAGGTTGTTGTTGGCCGACTGCAGCAGGTCGTTGAGCAGGATCAGCGGCGAGTTGCCGACCATGGTCAGCGCGCCACCCATCACGATGGCCGCGGCGATCGGCAGCAGCAGCCGCTGCAGGGTCAGGCCGGTGCGTCCGACCAGGCGCGAGGCCACCGGCAGGTACAGCGCCATCACCGAGGGGTTCTGCATGAACGAGGAGTTGAGCCCGGCGATGGCGGTGGTCAGCAGCATCAGCCGTTCCTCGACCCCGCGCGCGCGGCGCAGCAGCCACGACGCCAGCCGGTTCAGCGCGCCGGTGCGCTCCAGCCCGGCGCCGAGGATGGTGGTGGCGATGATGCTCATCACCGCGTTACCGGAGAAGCCGCTGAACAGCTCCTCCGGCGCGATCAGGCCGGTCACCCCGAGTACCACCAGCACCACCAGCGCCACCACGTCGGCGCGGATCCGCTCGAACACGAACATCGCCATGGTGAAGCCGACCAGCCCGAGCACGAGCTTCATATCGGTGGTCAGCGTCAGCGCGGTGTCCATTCGGGGCCGGGATTGGGGATTGGAGATTCGGGATTAGCTAACAGCGCGAATCGTGACCGGCCGCGGTAATGGCGTGCCGCGGATGCAGTGTGTCCGAAAGTTGGCGGATTCGCTCTTCATCTCTAATCCCGAATCCCCAATCCCGGCTTGTCATAAAGCAAATCCCACACCCCATGCCCCAGATTCTGGCCACGGGTCTCGAAGTGGGTCTGCGGGCGCCAGTCCGGGCGTGGCACGTGGCCGCGGGGGCCGGCGCGGTTGACCAGGCCGGGGGTGGCGTCGAGCACGTCCCACATCTGCTCGGCGTAGTCGGCCCAGTCGGTGGCGCAGTGCAGGCGGCCGCCGTCGCGCAGCTTGCGTACCAGCAGCGCGGCGAAGGCCGGCTGCAGCAGGCGCCGCTTGTTGTGGCGCTTCTTGTGCCAGGGGTCGGGGAAGTAGATGCGCACTTCGTCCAGGCTGCCGTCGGCGATCTCGTGCTGCAGCACCTCCACCGCATCGTGGTGGTACAGGCGCACGTGATCGGCGCCGTCCTCGGCCAGGGCGTTGAGCAGGCGGCCCACGCCCGGCGCGTGCACTTCGATGCCGATGTAGTCGCGGCTGGGGTCGTGCTGTGCGGCATGGCGCAAGGCGGCGCCGTTGCCGAAGCCGATCTCCAGCACCTTGGGCGCGGTGCGGCCGAAGGTGGCATCCAGGTCGCGCGGCTGGCCGTGATAGTCCAGGCCGAAGCGCGGCCACAGCGCGTCGAACGCGCGCTGCTGGGCCGGGGTGAAGCGGCCCTGGCGCAGCACGAAGCTGCGCACCTGGCGATGGCCTTCCTCGACGGTGAAGGGTTTCGGCGGGGTCTTGGCGCCGGCGCTGGAGAACGGATCGGTCATGCCTGCGGCCTCACCCGATCAGTCCGTCGACCGGCGAGGAGGCGCTGGCGTAGCGCTTGCGCGGGATGCGCCCTGCCAGGAACGCCTCGCGGCCGGCCTCCACCGCCTTGCGCATGGCGCTTGCCATCAGCACGGGGTTGCGCGCGCCGGCGATGGCGGTGTTCATCAGCACGCCGTCGCAGCCGAGCTCCATCGCGATCGCCGCGTCCGAGGCGGTGCCGACGCCAGCGTCGACGATGATCGGCACCTTGGCGTTGTCGATGATCTCCAGCAGGTTGTAGCGGTTCTGGATGCCCAGGCCGGAGCCGATCGGCGCGGCCAGCGGCATCACCGCCACGCAGCCGATCTCTTCCAGGCGCTTGGCCAGGATCGGGTCGTCGCTGGTATAGACCATCACCTCGAAGCCATCGGCGACCAGGATTTCCGCGGCCTTGAGGGTCTGCACCACGTCCGGGAACAGGGTGCGCTGGTCGCCCAGCACTTCCAGCTTGGTCAGGTTGTGGCCGTCGAGCAGTTCGCGCGCCAGCCGGCAGGTGCGCACCGCGTCCTCGGCGGTGTAGCAGCCGGCGGTGTTGGGCAGAATGGTGTACTGCTCCGGCGGCAGCACGTCGAGCAGGTTGGGCTCGCCCGGATTCTGGCCGATGTTGCTGCGGCGAATCGCCACGGTGACGATCTGCGCGGCGGCGGCCTCGGTGGCCAGGCGGGTCTGTTCGAGATCGGCGAACTTGCCGGTGCCGGTGAGCAGGCGCGAACGGTAGGGTTTGCCGGCGATCACCAGCGCATCGTGGGGGGCGGGAGCGTTCATCGGCGGATTATCGCCCATCGCACCGGCCCTGCCGAGTCCGCGCACCTGCGCGCGGCGGCGCGATTCAGCCGCCGCCCAGCGCGTGCACGATCTCGACCCGGTCGCCAGCATGCAGCTCGTGGTCGGCATGCGCGCCGCGCGGCACGATCTCGCCGTTGACCTCGACCGCCACGCGCCGCTGGCCCAGCCCTTCGGCCTGCAGCAGCGCGGCCACGGTGGTGGCCGGCGCCAGCGTGCATTGTCTGCCGTTCAATTCGATGTTCATGCCATCATTGTGCAATGCGCGCCGTGGGCGCGCGAGTCGCAATCTTGCGGCAGTGCAACGTGAGCGTGTCCGGCAGAGGTGGAATGATGTCGGCCATGCGGCTACGTATGGTGCGGCCGCTCCCCCGTTTCGCTGCATTTCTCGTGTTCCATTTCTGCCCGGGAGGGCTTCCATGACTTCGTCCATCCGTCCGCTCCGTTCGCTGCTCGCCGCCGCGATCGTGCTCGCCGCCGCGCCTGCGTTCGCGCAGTCCACCTACAGCCGCACCGTGTTCTTCGGCGACAGCCTGACCGACGCCGGCTACTACCGTCCGCTGCTGCCGGCCTCGGTGCGTGCGGTGACCGGCCAGTTCACCACCAACCCCGACTTCGTCTGGGCGCAGTACGTGGCCGAGTACTACGGCACCAACGCCGCCGCCAACGGCAACGGCCAGATCGGCGACGACTATGCCGCCGGCAATGCCCGTGTCGGCGTGGCCAACCCGAGCGCGCTGGGCGTGGCGCCGTCGCTGGCCACCCAGGCCAGCAACTACCTGGCCGCCAACGGCGGCAAGGCCGATCCGAACGCGCTGTATTCGGTGTGGGGCGGTGCCAACGACCTGTTCGCCATCGCCGGCGGTGCGCCGGTGCAGGCCACCATCGGCAATGCCGTGACTGCCGAAGTGGGCATCGTCGCCAGCCTGCAGAACGCCGGCGCGCGCTACGTCATGGTCAACAACCTGCCCGACGTCGGCATCACCCCGCGCTTCCGCGCCGGCGGCGCCGCGGCGATGGCGCAGGGCACCGCGCTCGCCACCGCCTACAACACCGCGCTGTTCTCCGGCCTCAAGAGCGCCGGGCTGCGGGTGATCCCGGTCGATACCTTCCACCTGCTGCAGGAAGTGGTGGCCAACCCGGGCGCCTACGGCTTCACCAACGTCACCGGCACCGCCTGCCAGCCGCAGATCACCGCCCAGTCGCTGACCTGCAACCCGACCAGCTACGTCAGCGCCGATGCCGCCGACACCTACGTGTTCGCCGACGGCGTGCACCCGACCGGCCGCACCCACGAACTGCTGGCGCAGTACGCGCTGTCGATCCTGGAAGGCCCGCGCACCCAGCAGATCCTGACGCACTCGGCGCAGATGGTCGGCCGCTCGCGCGCCGACCAGGTCGCCTGGCACGTCGACGGCCGCCCGGACGCGGATGGCGTGCGCTGGTGGGGCAACCTGCGCGGCGACATGCAGCGCTACCAGCACGGCGACCTGTACGACGGCATGGCCCCGGCCGGCCTGTTCGGCGTGGACTGGTCGCGCGGCGAGTGGGTGTTCGGCGGCTTCGGCGGCTTCGGTCGCACCGATGCCGACTTCGGTAACCGCGGCGGCGACTACACCCAGGACGACAGCACCCTCGGCGGCTTCGCCGGCTGGTACGGCGAGCATGCCTGGGTCAACGCCCAGGTCAGCTACACCTGGCTGAGCTACGACGTCACCCGCAAGGTCAACCTCGGCCCGGCCACCATCGAGCACAAGGGCTCGCCGGACGGCAGCAACCTGACCGCGGCGCTGCAGGGCGGCTACGAGTTCGGCGAAGGCAGCTTCAAGCACGGCCCGGTGGCCGCGGCGATCTGGCAGAAGGTCAAGCTCGACGGCTACACCGAGAGCAACCCGAACTCCAGCGCGCTGGGCTACAGCGACCGCGACGTCGAGTCGATGGTCGGCCGCATCGGCTGGAAGGCCAGCATCGATGCCGGCACGGTGAAGCCGTACCTGCAGGCCACCTACGACCACGAGTTCAAGAAGAACCAGGAAGCCACCGCGTGGCTGCAGACCATGTCCGACCTGGGCGAGTACGCCGTGCCGGGCATCAACTTCGACCGCAACTACGCGTCGGTGGTGCTGGGCGCGCGGACCAAGCTGTGGGGCTTCGAGAGCAACGTCGGCCTCGCCACCACCACCGGCCAGTCGCGCGCACACGACACCTCGCTGTTCGTGAACTTCGGCGGCAGCTTCTAAGCACCACCCGGGTTTGCCCACCTTGCCCGGCTGCGTGCCGGGCGGGGTAGGGCAGACAGGGTGACGTAAACCAACGGCATTGGATGCCAGTTGTGGGAGGGGCTTCAGCCCCGACGCCTCGGAGTTCGAGCCGTCGGGACTGAAGCCCTTCTGCATTTCCAGGGCAAGCTGCTGGGAGTGCCGGGATCGCCCGCGCGCTGCAGCCGCATTGCGCCGATTTCTTGCGCAACCCCCGGCCCAGCGCATAGACTGCACCGGCAATGCGGGCGTAGCTCAATGGTAGAGCTGTAGCTTCCCAAGCTACTGACGTGGGTTCGATTCCCATCGCCCGCTCCACGATTCCAACTCAGTCTGCAAGTGATTGACTGGGTTGAAGATTCAGGCCGATTGATGATTCCGAGCGATGCCCTCCGAGGTATCAGTCGAGGTATCAATCTTGCCCAAGCCTCTGATGATTTCGCGCTCGGCTGGCCTGTATGCGCGCTTCTTTGTTCCCGCTGATCTGCAGCCCATAGTCGGCGCGCGCTACGTCTTTTCGACCAAGGCGGGTATCTTGGAACCATCCCAAGTTAGTGGCTTGATTTTCTATAGGGCGGGCTTGGCAGACTATCGCGTGGGTCGAGAAGATCGCGCCTTGAGGGACATGAAAGACGTCTCGCCTTGGTGCGTCTTGACCACATTCGGAAATCGGTTGTCTCCGGCAAGGCAAGAGTGAACTTCATTTTGCAAATTTCAAGCGAGAATATGAATCTGGCCTCGATAGACGAGATTTTCGTCGATCGGGGGTTTTCAAGTATCCAGGGCGAGATGTCTCTGGTGACCGCAGTTTTTGGGTCTGATAGCTATCAAAAGTTCATCAAAAATCAGTCCTTTCCAGAATTCTTTGTTGCCGCTAAGGAGCGTGAGGGTGAGCTTGGCGTCCGACTCGCGGAGTGGAACGCCACCTCTCGAGAAGAGGTTAGTAAGGCCATTGAGCTTATCTTGGATGATCCTATTCTCGATTTCTTGCGAAAGCGTGATTTGCTCGTGCGGTTCTTTCCTGAGCAACTCGGACAGATGCTCTCTGCGCATCTGCCGGCATATCAAGAAAGCGTCGAGCAGGAGGTTGAAAATCTCTGCATCGTCACGCGTGGAGCGGCCATCGATTTGAAGGGGGGCGAAGCGATTGTTGCGCGGAAGCAAATATTTAATGAAGTCGCAAGAGGCGCGTTTGCGAAAATTGGGCTATCTGTTGCTGGCGAAAAGGGTGGGCTGCTTCACTTTTCTGGGGTAGGAGGCGATGGCGCCAAGATTTCGGCGCAGATGGAGCCTTCATCCCTCACTAGAATATACTTGACGTATATGTGGCCGACCATTCGATACTGGCCTTTGATGTATTTTAGCTTGGTCGTCAAGAAGAGAGTGAAGGGCGAGAAGAAAGCGGCGACCATGATGCCGCCCGACGTCCAGTCACTGGCAGCGCTGCGCCTGGGCAAATACGAAGACAGTCACTCGTTAGAGATTGCTGTGCGCGCTTTGGCACTATGGGTCGAATTGGAATTTTTCGGTGGCCCAGCCAAAAAGAACTGTTGAAATGATCAGAACTTTGAACCTTTCCCGGTGTCTGGTTGCGCTCCGCTCAGAGCAGGCCTTCGCGGTCGCCTGCACGACAGTGCCTTCCAAGGCCGCAAACAAGCGCATTGGACGGCACTAGGCACCAAGCCCGAGCGTGTGATGGGTTTCGTTGAGGCGATGGAGGGTGAAGTCATCTTCTGCGATCACGATTTCATTCACGCAGCACGGCTCTTGCCTGATTCGCCAATAGCGCCTCAGCGGAAGTCCAAGGCATTGCAGCAGAAGCACCCGATTGATGCTGTCGTGGCCGACGAGAACCACGGTCTGGCCGCTGTGATGGTGCAGGATGTTCTGTAGAACCCGCGTGGCGCGAACCAGAACATCTGCCAGCGTCTCGCCTCCCGGAATCACCGCGAGGTCCGGCATGGCAAACCAGGTCCTTGCGATGTCGGGCCAGCGCGCAGCCACCTCTTCGTGCGTCAGTCCCTGCCACTGGCCGTAATCGATGTCGGACAGGTCGTCCAGGGTCGTGGTCGGCACGCCGGTCGCTTGCGCGATTGCCGCACCGGTCCGCACGCACCGCGACAGCGGACTGGTGTAGATCGCGTGCGGTGTCCAGCTTTGCGCAACGCGCGTCGCCAAGGTTGCGGCCTGCAGTTCGCCAAGCTGCGATAGCGGCAGTTCCGCACGCCCGCGGAACCGCTCGGGTGCAATCCAGTCGACATGCCCATGGCGGGCGAGGATCAGGGTGGTCATGGCCCCTTTCTCTCATTGTCTTGTCGAACCAGCGCTGAGCGGTCGCGAGCCAGCCGAGACAGCCGCCGGCGCACTGTCAAACCCGCTTCATCGACCAGCGCTAGGCTGGCCGACGCCTGAGCGTTCGCTCGTTGCCGGTGTTGCTTCCCGTGGTCGATCACAGCCGTCGTCGTTTTCTCACCCGCACGTCCATGGCCCTGGGGGCCGGTGCGGCCATGCCGCTGTTGCCGGGCGTCATCCGCAGTGCGCTGGCGGTGCCGCCGGCGCGGGTCACCGGCACGCTGCAGGACGTGCAGCACGTGGTGATCCTGATGCAGGAGAACCGCTCCTTCGATCATTACTTCGGCTGCCTGCGCGGGGTGCGCGGCTATGGCGATCCGCGGCCGCTGCGGCTGCCCAGCGGCAAGCCGGTCTGGTACCAACCCGAGCGCAAGGGCAGCGATCGTTATGTGCTGCCGTTCCGGCTCAACAGCCAGATCAGCAGCGCGCAGTGGATGAAGGATCTCAACCACGACTGGAAGGGCTCGCACGAGACCTGGAAGCATCACGATGCCTGGATCGCACAGAAGAGCGCGATGAGCATGGGCCACTTCCAGCGCGAGGACCTGCCGTTCTACTACGCGCTGGCCGACGCCTTCACCCTTTGCGACGGCTACCACGCCTCGCTGTTCGGCCCGACCAATCCCAATCGCATGTACATGTTCACCGGCACCAGCGGCCTGAGCGTCGGCAACGATGGCGAGCAGGCGGTGAACAACCGCGACGACGGCAACTGGACCGCGGACATGGCGCGCGACAATCCGCGCTTTCCCGGCTACACCTGGAGCACCTACTCCGAGCGCCTGCAGCAGGCCGGCATCAGTTGGCAGGTCTATCAGGAGTTCGACAACTACGGCGACAACAGCCATCCGTACTTCGCCAACTTTCGCAAGCTGGACCGCGCGTCGCCGTTGTATCGCCGCGGCCGCGCCATCGTGCCCGGCTCCACCGCCGACAATGCCAAGGCTTCGCGCGGCGAACACCTGGTGGCTGCGTTCGCGCGCGACGTGCGCGCCGGTACGCTGCCGCAGGTGTCGTGGATCGTCGCGCCGTACCTGCTCAGCGAGCATCCCGAGGCCACCCCGGCCTATGGCGAATCCTTGAGCGCGCGCCTGCTGGAGGTGCTGGCCGCGTCGCCGGAGGTCTGGTCGAAAACCGTGTTCCTGATCAACTACGACGAGAACGACGGCTTCTTCGACCACGTGCCGCCGGCGTTGCCGGCGATCCGGCCGGAACTGGGCGCCAGCAACGTGGACCTGCATGGCGAGGACTATCACGGCGTGCCGGTTGGGCTGGGGCCGCGGGTGCCGATGCTGGTGGTGTCGCCGTGGAGCCGCGGCGGCTGGGTGAACTCGCAGGTGTTCGACCACACCTCGGTGCTGCGCTTCCTGGAGCAGCGTTTTGGCGTGATGGAGCCGAACATCAATCCCTGGCGCCGCGCGGTTGCCGGCGATCTGACCTCCACGCTGGACTTCGTCGGCCACGATCCGGCGCCGGTGGCGTTGCCGGACACACGCGACTACATCGCGCGCATCGATGCCACCGCGACGCTGCCGCCGCCACAGCGCCCTGCCCAGCAGACGCTGCCGGTGCAGGAGCCCGGGCAGCGCCCGGCGCGTGCGCTGCCCTACGACTTCGACGTGCGGCTGCAGGTGCAGGCGGATGCGCGCGTGTTGCGCATGCGCAACCGCGGCGCCGCCGGCGTGGCGCTCAATGCCTATGCCGACGAGGGTGTGGCCGGGCCCTGGTTCTACACGCTGACTGCCGGCAGCGAGCTGCAGGATGCGCGCCCGTGGCGCGGCGCTGCCGCCGATGCCGGCTATGCGCTGCGCGTGCATGGCCCCAATGGTTTCCTGCGCGAGTTCCATGGCGATGGGATCGGCGATGCCGGTCTGCAGGCCGAGGCCGACTACGATGCCGCCACGCAATGCCTGCTGCTGACGCTGGTCAATGCCGGTGAGCAGCCGTGCGCGCTGCGTGTGCGCGACGGGTATCGCGGCGATGGTGGCGAGCAGGCGATCACGCTCGCTGCCGGTGATCGCACCGTCCTGCGTCTGCCGTTGCAGGCGCAGCACCACTGGTATGACCTGACCATCGACAGCGCGACGTTCCCGCAGTGGCGGCGGCGCCTGGCCGGGCACATCGAGACCGGCCGGCCGAGCATGAGCGATCCGGCGATCGGCCGCGCGGTAGACGCGTAGAGATCGCGGCGTTCCGGCATGGGTGCACGATTTCTAGTTGTATCCGGTCGCGGCTGAAGCCGCTCCTACGGGCCAGGCGGCTGTCGTAGGAGCGGCTTCAGCCGCGACCGCTTCGAACGCATGCGATCCGAAACGCCTGACCACACTGTCAGTCACCTATCGCACAACACGCATTTGCCTAATCCCAAAACGCAAACGCCGCCGCTGCATGAGCAGCGGCGGCGCGTGATGTCTTCCCTGACGGTGTCGCGTCGGCTCAGAACTTGCCGCTGAAGGTGACGAAGAACTGGCGCGGCGCACCGGCCATCAGCGTCTGGTTGTAGCCGTTGGGGTCGGAGACGACGTAGCCGTTGGTGCCGACGGTGGCGAAGTAGCGCTTGTCGAACAGGTTGGTGACGTTCGCGCTCAGGCCCAGGTTCTGGAACATGCCGACCTGGCCGAAGTCGTAGCCGGCGCTGAGGTCGAAGCGCCAGTAGCTGGGTACCGACGAATCGTTGAGGTAGCTGATGTAGCGGCGGCCGGTGTACTTGCCGTCCAGCGAGGCGTGCCAGCCGGCGTTCTCGTAGGCCAGGCTGCTGGAGAACATCCACTCGGGGATGCCGACCACGCGCTTGCCGGAGGTGGCCACCACACCGCCGTTGAGGTAGTCGTCCTGGTAGGTCGAGTCGTCATAGGACAGCGAGTTCAGCCAGCGCAGCTGTTCGATCGGACGCCAGATCACCGCCAGGTCGGCACCCTGGCTACGCACCGAACCGACGTTGTTGAGCGTGGCCGAGCAGGTCTGGATCGCGCTGCACGGCGAGGTCACCAGCAGGCGGTCGTCGAAGGTGGTGTGGTACAGCGCCAGCGACGCTTCCACGCCGGCGCCGCGCACGCGGTAGCCCAGCTCGTAGGTCTGCGCCGTCTCCGGCTCAAGCGAGCCCTTGATCGCATTGAACGCGGCCTGCGATTCCTGGAACGGGGTGAAGCCGAAACCGGCCATGTTCTTGTTGTAGGAGGCGTAGACCTCCTGGTGATCGTCGATCTTGTAGTTGATGCCGACCTGCGGCAGCAGGTCCGAGTCGGCCTTGATCTCGCCGGCGGCATTGGAGGCGGACGGCACCTGCGACTGCGCGGTGGTGTCGACGATCAGCTTCTTGGCGCCGAAGTTCAGGGTCAGGCGCTCGTCGAGCAGGCGCAGCGTGTCCTGCGCGTAGACCATGGTGGTGTCGGTGTCGTAGTGCTGGGCGAAGCCGCGCGCGAACAGGGTGCCGTTCTTGTTGAAGTAGTACAGATCGGTGAACGGGCCATCGAGCAGGAAGTAGTTGCGCTCCTGCACGGTCTTGGCGTTCTGGTACCAGCCGCCGATCTCGATCTCGTTGCCGGCCACGGTGAAGTTCAGCGAGCCGGTGACGCCATGGCGGTTGAGGCGGTAGTCGGTGGTGCGCATCGACAGCGGCACGCTGGCCGAGGACGGCGCGTACGGCGTGGTCCACTGGCCCTCGCCGTTGTTGTCGTGGTAGTAGCCGGTCAGGTTCAGCGTGGCGCTGCCGCCGAGGTTGAACACGCCGCTGAGCGCGGCCAGGTTGTCGCGGCGCAGGCCGGCGCCGGAGTAGTAGGACGCATCGGCCTTGCCGTAGTCGGCGGGCAGGCCGTTGAGGCTGGCCGGGTAGCTGCCCTTGCCGTTGAGCGCGTTGGCGATCTGCACCGCGCTGTTCCAGTCCGGCATCAGGTAATCCCAATCCCAGCCGAGGACCCGCTGCGAGGTCAGCGACAGGTCCATGATGTCGTATTCCTTGCGGTGCGAGCTGTCCAGGTACAGGCTGACCCGGTTGCCGTCGCCCCACTGGTACAGCGCCTTGGCATTGGCCTGGTTGTACTCGTTGTTGCCGTAGCCCTTCCACTTGTCCATTTCGCCGTGCACCAGCGAGGTGTACAGCGAGAAGCCGTGGATGTCGCCGGTGTCGCCGCGCAGGTAGGTGCGGCGGGTGCTGTCGGAGCCGAGGGTCTGGCTGAAGCGGAAGCCGGCGTCGGCATCCGGATCGGCGGAGTAGTAGCGCACGGTGCCGCCGAGGTTGCTGCTCGACGGCGTGCCGAGCCCGCCGGCGCCCTGCGCCAGTTCCACCGAGGCCACGTTCTCGGAAATGATCGCGCGGGTCACCTGCAGGCCGTCGCTGACGCTGTAGCTCATGTTGCCCAGCGGCACGCCGTCCAGGGTGAAGCCGAGCCGGCTCTGGTCGAAACCGTGCAGGCTGATCGCGGTGGACCATTCGTAGGCGCCGAACGGGTCGGCCGACTGGAACTGCACGCCGGGCAGCTTGTCCAGCACCTTCAGTGCGCTGGTGCCGGGGGCGGCGATTCCGATGTCCTCACGGGTGATGCGCTGCACCTGGCGGGTGGTGCCGCTGGACACGACGGTGATCGCGTCGAGCATGGTGGCATCGTTGCCGCTCGCGCTGGCCGCCGCATCGGCGGTTGCGGTGGCGGCGGCCGGCGCGGTCTCGGCCAGCGCGGCGAAGGCCGGCAGGGCGGACGCGACGGCGAGCACCAGCGCGTGCGGGCGCAAGGATCTGGAAGTGGGGGTCATCGAAAGTCACCAATCAAGAGGGGGAGACGTTCCGGTCCTGCCGCGCGGGGCGCGGGCAGCCGGCACCGGGCCGGTACGCGGCCCGCCCGCCACGATGCAACGGTTTTGTGAACGTTTCGGGGCGGTCCGGTGTCGGCTGTGGGACAGCGCGCGGACGGTGGGTGATGGCGATCACCGCGCATCCTGGCCGCGCGGTGGGTCGGCGGTTACGACGACGCGCGGCATCGCGGCGCCGGTGGCGCGACGTATGATGCCGGGCCTGCCACCGCCGCCGCCTTCGATGAAGCTCGCCATCCTGTCCCGCAATACCAAGCTGTACTCGACCCGGCGCCTGGTCGAGGCCGGCCGCGAACGCGGGCACACGGTGCGCGTGCTCGACCCGCTGCGCTGCTACATGCGCATCGCCGCCGGCGCTTTCACCATGCATTACAAGGGCAAGCCGATCACCGGCTACGACGCGGTGATCCCGCGCATCGGCACTTCGGTGACCCGCTACGGCACCGCGGTGCTGCGGCAACTGGAGATGATGGGGGTCTGCACGCCCAACCCGTCCGACGCGATCCTGCGCGCTCGCGACAAGCTGCGTGCGCACCAGCTGCTGGCGGCCAAGGGCATCGACATGCCGATGACCGTGTTCGGCGACAACCCGGACGACACCGGCGATCTGCTGTCCATGCTCGGCCCGCCGCCGCACGTGGTGAAGTTGAACGAGGGCACCCAGGGCACCGGGGTGATCCTGACCGAGAAGGCCAGCGCCTCGCGCGGCGTGGTCGAGGCGCTGCGCGGGCTGTATGCCAATTTCCTGGTGCAGGAGTTCATCGGCGAGGCCGAGGGCGCCGACCTGCGCTGCTTCGTGGTCGGCAACCAGGTGGTGGCGGCGATGCGCCGCACCGCGCCGGAGGGCGACTTCCGCTCCAACCTGCATCTGGGCGGCACCGCCGAGAAGACCGCGGCCAGCCGCGGCGAGCAGGAGGTGGCGGTACGCTCGGCCAAGGCGCTGGGCCTGGGTGTGGCCGGCGTCGATCTGATTCGCTCCAAGCGCGGGCCGCTGGTACTGGAGGTCAACTCCACGCCGGGCCTGGAAGGCATCGAGACGGTCTGTGGGCTGGATATCGCCGGCAAGGTCATCGAGCACCTCGAAGCTTGCCTGAAACGAAAGAAATCAGGGGCTTAGTCGCATTACTGGCCGTTCGTTCTGGCTTAACACCGGTTTAATTCCGCCCTGCGTAAGCTTCTTCGGACCGCAGCTCTGCCCTCCTCAGCAGGAACGGTAATCGGGATAGAAAAACTTTCGGCCCAGGCAGCCCCGCTGCCTGGGTCTTTTTCTTGGGCAATCGCCCACCAGGCTTCTCTCGCGGCCCGCTTGCCGCGGTGTTTCAGCGGGGGCTACATTGCGGGGTGGGTCTAATCTGCGAGGGGAAGGGGATGAAACGATCGATGGCCTTGGTGCTGGGCATGCTCCTGGCGTGCACGGCGATGGCGGCGCCCAAAGGTGAGGCGCCCATGAACGTGAAGAAAGCGTTCGCGCAGCAACTCAGTACAATCCGGCAGCAATTGAACGACGGCAAGACCTATTCCGAAATCAATGCTGACGATCGCAGCAAGGTCGAGGCTGCATTGACGCGGATGGCTGCGATACTCGACGCCCACCAGGACGTGGAGACCTTGAAGGAAGAGCAGAAGGTCGCATTGTTCAACGATCAGGAAATGGTGAATACGCTGCTGACGAAAGCGGCAGCGGACAGCCGGATGGTGTGCAGGCGCGAGGCCGTGACCGGCTCGTTGCGCACGACCACGCAATGCAGGACCGTGGCGGAACGCCGCCGCGACAACGAGGATGCGCAGGAACTGATGCGGCGCAATCCAACTGGCAAGTACGACTGACGGGGTAAATGTTGGTGCGAATTCTAGTGATCGAAGACAACAGCGACATCGCTGCCAATCTCGGCGACTACCTCGAGGATCGCGGTCATACCGTCGATTTCGCCGCCGATGGCGTCACCGGTCTGCACCTGGCGGTGGTGCACGAGTTCGATGCGATCGTGCTCGATCTCAATCTGCCCGGCATGGACGGCATCGAGGTCTGCCGCAAGCTGCGCAACGAGGCGCGCAAGCAGACGCCGGTGTTGATGCTCACGGCGCGCGATTCGCTGGACAACAAGCTCGCCGGCTTCGATTCCGGCGCCGACGACTACCTGATCAAGCCGTTCGCGCTGCAGGAAGTGGAAGTGCGGCTCAACGCGCTGTCGCGTCGCGGCAAGGGCGTGCACACCCGGGTGCTGGAGACCGGCGATCTGGAATACAACCTGGATACGCTGGAAGTGCGCCGCCAGGGCAAGCTGCTGCAGCTCAATCCCACCGCGCTGAAGATCCTGCAGGCGCTGATGGAAGCCGCGCCGGCGGTGGTGACCCGGCAGGAACTGGAAACCCGCGTCTGGGGCGAGGAACTGCCCGATTCCGATTCCCTGCGCGTGCATATCCATGGCCTGCGCGCGGTGGTGGACAAGCCGTTCGACGTGCCGATGATCCAGACCCGCCACGGCATCGGCTACCGCATCGCCGCCCCCGATGCCTGAAGCACCGGCGTTGCCGCGTGCGGTGCGGCGGCGCGGACGCTACCGCCGCCGCCTCCGCAGCCGCATCATCCTCTCGTTCGTGCTGTTGGGCTTCGGCCTGACCGCACTGTTCGCGTTCGCCACCAACTGGGCGCGGGCACGCGTGGAGAACCAGCTGGTCGAGGTGGTGCTGAACCGCAACATCGACGAGTACTCGCACCGGTTCTTCTCCGATCCGTCGAAGAACCCGGACCTGCCTGTGCAGCAGATGGTCGGCCGGGTGGTGAAGAGCGACCGCTTCGAGGCGCTGCGGCGCGAGCAGCCGGAGTGGTACAACTTCTCCGACGGCATCCACAACGTGTCCGGTCGCGACGAAACCGGCAAGCCGTTCTCCTACAAGGTGGCGGTGCGCAAGACCCCGAACGTCTGGTTCTTCCTCGCCTATGACATGACCCAGACCATGCAGGGCGAGGTGCAGCTCAAGCGCACCCTGATCCTGTCGGTGCTGGTGTTCAGCGCGTTGTCGCTGGTGATCGGCTGGTGGTCGGCGTCGCGGGTGATGCGGCCGGTGTCGGACCTGGCTGCCCGCTTGCGCGCCTATCGCGGCAGCAGCGATCCCAAGCCGCTGGCGCCGCACTTTCCCGACGACGAGGTCGGCCAGTTGGCCGAGGCGCTGGACGACTATTCGGCGCGCCTGACCGAAGTGGTGCAGCGCGACCGCGAGTTCAATGCCGACGTCAGCCATGAACTGCGCACGCCGCTGGCGGTGATCCGCGGCGCCACCGAGCTGCTGCTGACCCGACCCAATCTCGACGAGAAAGTGCTGCAGCGCCTGCAGCGCATCCAGCGCGCCGAACAGCAGTGCAGCGACTTGATCGGGTCGCTGCTGCTGCTGTCGCGCAACGAGCGCGGGCAGGGACACAGCAACGTCGCCAAGGTGGCCGAGCAGTTGATCGAGTCGCATCGCGCGCAACTGGGCGGCAAGCCGCTGCAGTTGCTGTTGGAGGGCGAGCGTAACCTCACCATCGATGCCCCGGAAGCGGCGCTGTCGGTGGCGCTGGGCAATCTGATCGGCAATGCGGTCAAGTACACCCAGGAAGGTCAGGTGGTGGTGCGGGTGCTGAGCGACGCGGTGCAGGTGATCGATTCCGGCCCGGGTCTGAGCGAGGAGGACGCGGCCAAGCTGTTCCAGCGCGGTTATCGCGGCACCCACGCCGGCCATTCCCAGGGCGGCGGCATCGGCCTGTCGATCGTCAGCCGCCTCTGCGATCTCTATGGCTGGCAGGTCAACGTGCGTCCGGGCGCCACCAAGGGCGTGGTGGCGACGCTGTGGTTCAAGCCGGCCTGAGGCTGGCGCCGACGCTTCGGCCATCACTTGGAGCGGCTTCAGCCGCGACCGGGCGTTCCCGGTAAGGATTGATCGCGGCTGATCCCAGAGGGAACAAGGGCGACGACCTACAAAGACGCTGACGCCTTTGCCGCAGCCAGCGCACGGTACTGCGTGTCCAGCTTCTCCACCGCTTCCTGCAGTGCCGTCGCGGCGCCGTCGTTGACCACCACGTCGTCGGCGATGGCCAGACGCTCTGCGGGGGTGGCCTGGGCCGCCAACATGCGCTGCGCCAGGTCGGCGGTGATGCCGTCGCGTTGCATCAGGCGTGCACGCTGCAGCGCCTCCGGGGCGTCGATCACCAGGATCCGGTCGAGCCAGGGATAGGCGGTGCGTGCACCGACCTCGGTCAACAAGGGGATGGCGGCGATCGCGTAGGGTCCGGCGGCCGCGCGACACTGTTCCTGCAGCAACCGGCGAATGGCCGGATGGGTGATCGCTTCCAGGTTGCGGCGTGCCGTTGCGTCCTCGAAGATCCGCTGGCGCAAGGCGGCGCGGTCGAGTTGTCCATCGTCCTGCAGGATCTGCGGCCCGAACCGCGCCACGATCTGTGCCAGGGCCGGATGGCCGGGCGCGACCACCGCACGCGCGGCGAGGTCGGCATCGGCGACGACGATGCCCTTGGCCTCGAAGCGGCGGCTCAGTTCGCTCTTGCCGGAGGCGACGCCTCCGGTCAGGCCGACGACGAAATCAGTCAAGCCTTGGGCTCCGTCAGCGTAGTCCCGACCAGCGCATGTAGGTCTCCACGATCTCCGTGCCCCAGAAGAAGGTGATCCAGCCGGCGATCGTCAGATAGGGGCCGAACGGGATCGGCGTGGCGCGGTCGCGGCCCTTGGCCGCCAGCCACAGCGAGCCCAGGATCGCGCCGACCAGCGAGGAGATCAGGATGGTCGGCAGGATGCCCTTCAAGCCGCACCAGGCGCCGATCGCGGCCAGCAGCTTGAAATCGCCATGGCCCATGCCTTCCTTGCCGGTGATCTGCTTGAACAGCCACCACACCGACCATAGCGAGAAGTAGCCAACCGCAGCGCCGAGCAGGGCGGGTTTGGCCGGCATGTACAGGTTGTCCATGCTGCCGATCAGGCCGAGCCACATCAGCGGCAGGGTCAACTGGTCCGGCAGCAGGCGGGTACGCAGGTCGATGCCGGACAGCGCCACCAGGAAACAGCTGAACACGATCGCGCCGAAGCCCTGCCAGCCGAAGCCGAAGCGCCACACGCTGGCGACCACCAGCAGGCTGGTGAGCAGTTCCACCAGCGGGTACTGCGGCGAGATCGGCGCATGGCAGTAGCGGCACTTGCCGCGCAGCGCCAGCCAGCTGAACAGCGGGATATTCTCGAACCAGGCCAGCTTGTGCTTGCAGTGCGGACAGTGCGACGGCTCCACCACGATGCCGGGCGGCGGCGGATCGTAGATGTCCGGCAGCTCTAGGATCTCGCGCGAATCGCGCTTCCACTGCCATTCCATGCGCTTGGGCATGCGCAGGATGACCACGTTGAGGAAGCTGCCCACCAGCAGGCCGAGCCCGGCCGCGGCCGGGAAGCCCAGGCCGGGGTGTTGATCGAGAAATGCCATTAATGCTTATCCAACGACGGAGGCCAGCTTGAAGATCGGCAGGTACATGCCGATGACCATGCCGCCGACGATGGTGCCGATGAACACCATGATCAACGGCTCGATCAGGCTGCTCAAGGCATCGACCGCATTGTTCACTTCCTGCTCGAAGTATTCGGCGACCTTGAACAGCATGGCGTCCAGCGCGCCGGCTTCTTCGCCGATGGCGGTCATCTGGATGACCATGTGCGGGAACAGATTGGTCTGCTTCATCGCCACATTGACCGGGTAGCCTACCGCCACGTCGTCGCGCATGCGCAGTACAGCCGTCTCGTAGACGCTATTTCCGGTGGCGCCTGCGACGATGTCCAGGGCCTCCACCAGCGGTACGCCGGCGCGGAAGGTGACCCCCAACGTGCGCGAGAAGCGCGCCACTGAACTGTTGTGCATGATCTGACCGATGATTGGCACCTTGAGCACCAGTCGATCCATTCCATGCTGCATCGCAGGCGAGCGTTTGTAGGCGAAGATGAAGCCGCCGATGCTGCCGATCAGCCCAATCAGCATGACTAGCCAATAGGACACCATGAAGCGCGAAGCTTCCACGATCATCTGAGTGAAGGCGGGAAGCTCCGCGCCGAAACCCTTGAACACGTCCTCGAACTGCGGCACCACCCAGACCAGCAGGATGGAGCTCACGATCAGGGCCACAGCCATCACCATGGCTGGATAGAACAAGGCCTTCTTGATCTTGCCCTTCAGTGCCTCGATGTTCTCCTTATAAGTGGCGACCGTCTCCAGCACCGTCTCGAGCACGCCGGCGCCTTCGCCGGCCTTGACCAGATTGCGGTACAACTCGTCGAACTGAACCGGATGCTTGCTGACCGCTTCATAGAGCGAGGAGCCGCCCTCGATATCGGTGCGGATCTGATCGACCATCTTCTTCATCCGCGGGTTCTTGTGCCCGCTGGCGATGATTTCCAGTGCGCCCACGATCGGGACGCCCGACTTCATCATCGTCGCCATCTGGCGGCTGAAGAAGGCGATGTCCTTCGGGGTGATCTTCTTGCCTGCCGCGCCGAACAGCGGTTTGGGCTTGGGTTTGACGACCGATGGCGTGATGCCCTGGCGGCGCAGTTCTGCGCGTAACAGGTTGGCGTTCTTGGCGGTCTGCTCGCCCTTCATCTTGATGCCGCGCTTGTCGGTACCTTCCCAGACGAAGGGCATCTGTTGACTGGTATTGCGCGCGACCGACTCTTTCTTGACTGCGCTGCGAGTTGCGGACATCAGGTGGTCTCCCCCGTCCGGCCATCCCCAGGCGGACATGCCGAGCATGGTATCGGTTTCCTTGGCGTCTGGCACCCGGAGGCGCTGCATCTGCACGATCCTTCGTCCATCGATGTGACCCTGGGCGTCACTTTTTGCCGAAATTTGGCAGAGGGTCCATTCTGTCGCAAATTGCCGATTTATCTGCCTTTTGCCGCGCCTGATAGGGCATGATGCGCCACGAGGCCTGAAGCAGGATGGCGTGGGAAGTTGGCACGTATTCTGCTTGTATTACCTCGCACGTGGCGCTTCGCCGCGGCGCTCGGGGAGTAGATCCGCGGGCGAGTGCCTACATCACCACACCACTTCACATTCCATCTCTAGGGGCATGTTATGAAGAAACAGCAGGGCTTTACCCTGATCGAACTGATGATCGTGGTTGCGATCATCGCCATCCTGGCGGCCATCGCGCTGCCTATGTACCAGGACTACGTGGCCAAGTCGCAGGCCACCGCTGGTCTGGCCGAAATCACCCCGGGCAAGACGCAGTTCGAAGTCAAGAAGAACGACGGAAGCACCCTTTCCACGGCAGCTCAGATCGGGTTGCAGGCCAGCACTTCGCGTTGTGCCATTACGGTGAGCAATACCACCATTGCATGCAAGCTGAAGGGTAATGCAAGTAAGATTCAGGATAAGGTCATCACCCTGACCCGTGCTGACAGCGGTACCTGGACCTGCAGTGGCGGTGCCCTGGACGCGAAGTACAAGCCGACCGGTTGCACCTAATAGCATTAGGCACGGTTGATGGAAAAGCCCCGCTCTATGCGGGGTTTTTCTTGGGTCGAAATTGGATTTCGAATCTTCTGGAGCAACCATTCCATGAAGAAACAGCATGGTTTCTCCTTGGTGGAGCTTATGGTAGTTGTCGCCATCGTTGCTATCCTGGCCGCGATTGCGCTTCCGCTTTACCAAGGGTATGTGGCGCGTGCGCAAGTGGCGAGCGCGCTGGATGAAATCACCATCGGCAAGGTGGGCTACGAGACGCTCATCAGTCAGGGGGCGGAAGATTCGAGTTACACCAACGATCGGCTAGGGGTGCATACCGCTACCGTGCGTTGTAGCCAAATTGGCGTGTACGCTCCGTCGGGCGGTTCCGCCGTGCCTGCGATTTCCTGCAGCATGGTCGGTTCCAGGGGGGTGGACGGTGAGGTCATCAGATGGGATATGGCTAACGATGATGTGTGGAGCTGCAGCACGACCGTCGATGCACGATATGCACCCGTCGGATGTAAGGTCATCTAGTTCGTGGCGCAGAGTTGTGTCTGACGTTTCTTCGTATCGAGGTCATGCCGAGTGAAGTCGCGCTTTTTCTTTTTATGCGCTTTGTGCGCCGCGATGATGGCTTGTGCCGTCTTCATTCCGGGGGTAGGCGGTGGTTTTCTATTCGACGATTTTCAAGCGGTTGTATTGAATCCGCAGATTCATTTAGAGCACTTGACGATCGAAGGTCTTGTTGCAGCATGCAAGGCTTACGGCGGTCCCTACGGTCGGCCTGTTGCGACGCTGAGTCTGGCGTTAAGCTACTGGTTGCACGGAATGGATGCGTCGGCCTTCAAGGTCGGGAACCTTGCTATTCATTTCATCAACATCGTGCTGTTGAGCTACTTGCTGCGTAGCTTGCTTCAATTGGCTTGGCCTTCTCTCCAGGAAAAATCCAGGGATCGGTATTCTCTCGTGATCGCCTTGGCTTGGGGATTGCATCCTCTCCAAGTATCGGCGGTGCTATACGTCGTGCAGCGTATGGAGCTGCTGGGATATACGTTTACTTTTCTATCCCTTCTTGCATACGTTCATGCCAGAAATAAGCAGATCCTTGGGGGGCGATCTTGGCCGCTGTTTGTGATAAGTGGCTTGGCTTGCTTGCTCGGGCTGTTGTCCAAAGAAAATGCAGTGCAGTTGCCGCTCTATACGTTGGTATTGGAAGTGGTGCTATTGCGTTTTAAGGCGGGTCGCAGCGCTGCTTCCTCTTTTCTCAAGTTGAGCTATGCAATTGTTTTTTTTGTTGGCGTATCGGCATTTGCATGGTTTGTGTTGTCGCGCGCCGCAGATCAATTTATTGTGCGTGACTTCGGGATGTGGGAGCGCGTGATCAGTCAATTTCGCGTACTGCCTATGTATCTTTACTGGGTGATCTGGCCATCGCCAAGTAACTTGAGCTTCTATCACGATGACTTTTTGCCGTCCCAAGGATTGCTTGCTCCATGGACCACGCTTGCGGGTCTGGCGCTGTTGACATCTTTTGTCGCTTCGGCTGTTTTGGCTCGCAAACGCTTTCCGCTCATATCCCTTGCCATTCTTTTCTTCTTTGCATCGCATGCAATTACCAGTGGGCCGCTTCCTTTGGAGTTGGTTTTCGAGCATCGCAATTACTTTGCGTTGCTTTCTCCGCTTCTGGTGATCGCATCTTTTGTGCGATGGGGAGTCGAGTCGGGACAGCGCTTGGTGGTGTCTGCGCTGGTCGTAGCCTTGTTGATTGGTTTTGGCTTCGCATCTGTTTTGCGTAGCGCTATCTGGGGGAATCCTGAACTCTTCGCCAACTCAGCTACCATCGACAACAAGAATTCCGCCCGCGCTGCGTATGAGTTGGCAACAATCTACTTGCAGAAGTCGGGAGGGGACGCTAATTCGCCTTCCTACATGTTGGCAATGGCTGAATTGGAAAGAGCGGCGATGTTGCCTCGTTCGTCTCCGCTTCCGGAGCAGGCAATCATTGTGACCAAGATAAAGCTCGGGCAGCCGGTGGAATCGGAATGGTGGGTTCGTATGATAGGGAAGTTCAAGCATCAGGCCCTGAGTCCTCAGGCATTTAGTGCTTTCTATACGTTGCAAAGTGAGCGCATGGATGGTGTGGAAATACCTGACGACAAATTAAAAGAGATCAGCGAGACATATGTCGCGCGCCAGCCAAATTCTTTTGAGGCGCATATCCTGTATGCAGATTATGCCGGAAGGGTGTTGCGCAATTTTGATTTGGCCGCTCGTGAGTACTGTGTTGCGATAAAGTTGAAAAAAGATGATCCTGGCTATGGATTGCGTTTGACTTCTTCGCTCGTCAAGCAAGGGCGAATTGGTGAGGCCAAAGCTTTGTCTCCATGCGTTCTGTCGGCTCAACCTGCAGGGAACGTATCAGTTGGTCGTTAGGGAATTGCCGGGAGTTGATTTCTAGGCTTCCATGGTGCTGAGGATATGTTTCCAGCTTGATGTGATGCTTGCCTCTCCTAGATGCTGGACGTAATAGGATCGCGCTTTTCCGCCCAATTCCGATCGAAGTTGGGAATCCTCTGCTAGCGATAAGATTCCGTTCGCAATGTCCACGGCTGTTGCACGGACAGTATGGGCTGGGAGGGGGGGGCAGCCTTCGGGAAGGCTATAAAACTCCTGCGTCACGACAGGCTTACCAGCGGCAAGTGCTATATATATCTTAAAAGGCAGTACGCGGGATGCCTTGTCTCTTCCGCCGAAGACGCCTAGGCAGATGTCTGACTCAACGATATGTCGTTTGATATCATGGAGCGCCATCCAGGTGCGTAGCCATTTCACCCGGGGATGGTTCATTAGATAAGTTTCTGCTGCTTCTGCAGCTTGCCCATCTCCAATAAGTAGAAATTCGAGATTGGTGCGATCGCGTAGTAGCTCGATTGCCTGCGCGATTTTTGTCGTGCCTTGCAAGGGAACGAAGGTTCCAAAGAATAGCACTCGAATGGGCGCGTCTTTTTGCCGGCTGTGGACCATTTCCATGTCTGTAGTTATATCTTCGGGCATGGCGAGCGGCAGGGCGTGTATGCGGTGACGCTCTACGTTAAATGTTGCAGCCACGTGGTCGGCGTTTTTACTGGTATCGACGATCAATCCGGTGGCACATTTCAAAGCGCGTGATTCGAATCTGAGTGCCAGGTTCGACAGCCATCCTCCACGTGTCCCACCTAGTCCCCGATCCTGATAGATCGTGTCCCAGATCGTGATGTATGCATCACATATGCATCGTGGCCTTATGGCTCGAGGAATCCAGGAGAGTAGCCATAGTAAAAGCGCGCCTGGGTACGGAATGTAGACCATGTCGTTGCGCCGAGTGTGTGCTAATATCTTGAGAGCAGATTTCGCGTTCCGAACCGCCAGTTTGCCTAAGGCGACAGCTGCTTGCCAGCGGGGCAGTTTCGTCAGTTTCCAAAGGTGGAACTCTTCGGGAAGCCAATGGCAGAGATCCATGACCTCTATGTCCGCATTTCGAAGAATGCGCACAGTGTTCCACGCGTTGGGATAGCCGCTGCCGCGAAGTGCGGCTCCGCCCACGATCAGTCTTCGTGGGGGCGCGCCGGTACCGGGCCATGTCTTGTTTTTGCTCGATGGCGCGCGAGGGTTCACTGGATTCGGTTCTCTTCGTGCACAGAACGAGTCGTCGCTAGTGACAGCAGGAAGACAAGAATATCTCCCAGAATACTGGCAACTCTGGTCAGGAGTACGAGCAGCAGGATCTTTTCCTGATTGTGCTGGTTTTCAAGGATGAGCAGCATGATGCCTTCACGTGCGCCCAATCCTGCTGGTGCACCCGGAGCAAGGAAGCCAAGAGTCCAGGAAAGCGCGAAGGCCGCAATCGCCATGGCAAGGTCAACATCTGCTCCAAGGCTCCAGGACAGCAACCATATTCCGATTCCAACGGCCAGAAAGTTGGTCATATAGGCTGAGAGCGCAGCTAATGCGACCTTTGGTCCTGGCAAGCCGCCGGCTCGTCCAAGGATTCTCAATATCCATAGCTTGCTTCGTTCGAGTGATGCCGCGGAGAAGTCGAGGCAGAGCAGCCCAGCACCCGCAAAAGCGGCGAAAGACAGGGCATAGAGGGTCTTGGCGTGCCCGTGTGAGACGAGCGCTTGCGCTCCGTTCGGCGATAGTGCCAGTGCGGCTGTGCCCACGCAGAGGCTTGCGGCAACGGTGAGGAGTGCTTCCTGACCGGCGCTGACGACGTAGACTTTCGCGGTGATGCCTTGCTTCATGGATAGCGCGGCACGGGACACATGTTGAGCAATATTGCCTGGAATGTACTTGGCTAGTTGGGTTAGGCCGATGATGCTTGTGAGCAGAATTGCCGAATACACCTGGCCCTGTCTTACAAGTAGCTGCTTCCAGGCAAAGCCTGTCAATGGGTAGATCAGACAGTAGCAGAGGGCAGCGGCAAGGGTGGCAAACATCACTTCCCGGTTCGACAGCGCGCAGCGGATTTCCTGGATGCCAAGATGCGTCGCAGCAAACCACAGGACATAAAGCGTCAGTGCCGCCGCGACCAGCCTGGATGCCCACCGCCAAAGGGAGTTCATCGCTTCCTAGCGGCGATCAGGTAGCCACTGCCCCAGTCCGTGTTGCGCGCAAGCGATTGCATCGCCATTGCCGTGCGCAAGCCCAGACGGCCTGGCAATGACGAGATCAGCGTGGCCAGGCGAGAATAGCCTCGCCGATCGATGCCGCTGGCGTGCGTTGCTGCCATCTTTGACAGGTCACCACGCTCCTCAATCATTCTCCGATAACTGAATTCCCCAATCCATTCGGTCAGGTTTGCGGCAGGGAAGCCGTAGCATTCGAAATGTACACAGTCCAGTTGCTGAGATTCGAGCAGGCGCGTGAGGCCAACGCGATCGTACCGGCGCCAATGGCCGGCCCATTCATCACCGGCGCCCCAGCGTTGGGGATGCGCTGGTACAGATAGGACCATAGTGCCACCCGGGGCTAGCCATTGGTTCCATTCCTCCAGGGCTGCACCATCGTGCTCGATGTGCTCGAGTACGTCGAAAGCGCAGACGACCGTGAATTTTTCGGCCCAGCTTTCGTCAGCCTTTTCTTCTATCGTATGTCGTTCTTGATCGAGTGTCGCAATCGTTCTCGCTATCGCAAGTGCTGATTCTGAACTCTCCAGCCCAGTTGTCTGAAATCCGAGCCGATCGAAGTCACATAGCAGGGCGCCAGCGCCGCACCCCACTTCCAACAGATTTCCTCGCGGCAAGTCCTTTACGATATCGAGAACTCTCGCTCTCCGGAGCAAATAGCGGATGGGCGGGGTCCATCCTGCTTCGGGGGCAAAAATGCCCAGCGATGTCGAATAAATCATGGCTTCTGCTTTGGAGAGAGCGTCAATGGTCGCGGCGGTAGGTCAAATTGGTGATTTGCTCTGAGATCAGTCCGATCAAAAAAACGATTACTGCTGCGCTGAACAGCAGCGTGCTCATGTTGGTGAAGCGGTGCATCGTTGCGAACGTGTAGCCGTAGTAAGCCAGTCCAGTGACGAAGAAGGCGACGGAGACCGGAACGAACAACTTCAGTGGCGAGTACAGCGTGGCGATCTTGAAGATAATGAGCAGGAACCGGATGCCGTCTTTCAATGGCCGGATATGGCTTCCCGTCCCGACGCGCTTTGCTACCGGAATAGGGACATATGCAACGGGATAGGCGCTTCGGAAGAAGGCCATGGTGCTTGTGGTGGGGTAGCTGAAGCCGTTGGGAAGCAGATGCAGGAACTCGCGAAATCGTTCTGCGCGGACGGCACGGAAGCCCGAGGTGAGATCCTTGACCTGGAAGCCTGTCATGCGGCTCGCCAGCCAGTTGTAGAAACGGTTGGCGAAGCCGCGATGAATGCTGGCCTGCCCGCTACGGTCACGTGCCCCAACGACCATGTCGTAACCCGCATCGAGCATCGTCAGGAGCTTGGGGATGTCTTGGGGGTCGTGTTGTCCATCCGCATCCATGAATACCAGGATGTCGCCGGTTGCTGCGCGCGCACCACGTTTGATTGCGGCGCCATTGCCCATGGAGTAGGGGCTGCCAAGTACCCGTGCGCCGTGATCTCGTGCAACTTGGGCGGTCGCATCGGTGGAACCGTCATCGACGACGATGACCTCCGCTTCCGGCAGGCAGTCGCGCAGCTTTGGCAGCGTGCGTGCCAATCCTGCGACCTCGTTCTTGGCCGGAAGAATAATGCTGATTCTGTCCATTGATCGGTCCCCTTTCCCGCTCGCTATGTTAGTCCTGGTCATCGCAGGCTTCATGCCGGCGAGGCGGTAACATTAGAGGCATCTTGCCGGATATGCAGTATCTTTGCCGCCAGGCATGGAGAACTCGGACATGAACGTAGCTGTATCGGCCAATCTTGTCGGCATCACCGGGATCGCCCGCCGCCTCGTGCAGGACGGCGCGCTGGACGAAGCCGCGGCGCGGACCGCGATGGCCCAGGCGGGCGAGGCCAAGGTGCCGCTGCCGCAGTGGTTTTCCGAGAAGAAGCTGGTCACCGCCGCGCAGCTGGCCGCCGCCAATGCGGTGGAGTTCGGCATGCCGTTGATGGATGTCTCGGTCTTCGATGCCAGCCAGAACGCAATGAAGCTGGTCAGCGAGGAGTTGCTGCAGAAGTACCAGGTACTGCCGCTGTTCAAGCGCGGCGGCCGCCTGTTCGTCGGCATCAGCAACCCGACCCAGACCCGGGCGCTGGACGACATCAAGTTCCACACCAACCTGACGGTGGAGCCGATCCTGGTCGACGAGGATCAGATCCGCCGCACCCTGGAGCAGTGGCAGGCCAGCAACGACGCGCTCGGCAGTGCCTTGGGCGACGACGAGGGCATGGACAACCTCGATGTCGGCGGCGGCGACGAGGACATGGGCAGCGGTGGCGACACCGGCATCGACGCCAAGGGGGAGGACACCCCGGTCGTCAAGTTCGTGAACAAGGTGCTGGTCGATGCGATCCGTCGCGGCGCGTCCGACATCCACTTCGAGCCCTACGAGGACGACTACCGGGTGCGCCTGCGCATCGACGGCCTGCTCAAGAGCGTGGCCAAGGCGCCGGTCAAGCTCAACCAGCGCATCGCCGCGCGCCTGAAGGTGATGGCGCAGCTGGACATCGCCGAGAAGCGAGTCCCGCAGGACGGCCGCATCAAGCTCAACCTGTCCAAGAACAAGCAGATCGACTTTCGCGTCAGTACCCTGCCCACGCTGTTCGGCGAGAAGATCGTGCTGCGTATCCTCGATGGCAGCGCGGCCAAGCTGGGCATCGACAAGCTCGGCTACGAGCCCGAGCAGCAGAAGCTGTTCCTGGATGCGATCCACAAGCCGTACGGCATGGTCCTGGTCACCGGTCCCACCGGCTCGGGCAAGACGGTGTCGCTGTACACCGCGCTGGGCATCCTCAACGACGACACCCGCAACATTTCCACCGCCGAGGATCCGGTCGAAATCCGCCTGCCCGGGGTCAACCAGGTGCAGCAGAACAACAAGCGCGGCATGACCTTCGCGGCGGCGCTGCGCTCGTTCCTGCGCCAGGATCCGGACATCATCATGGTCGGCGAAATCCGCGACCTGGAGACCGCCGAGATCGCGATCAAGGCCGCGCAGACCGGCCATATGGTGCTGTCCACCCTGCACACCAACGACGCGCCGCAGACCATCGCGCGCCTGATGAACATGGGCATCGCGCCCTACAACATCACCAGTTCGGTGACCCTGGTCATCGCCCAGCGCCTGGCCCGTCGCCTGTGCAACAACTGCAAGCGTCCGGCCCAACTGCCGGAAAATGCCTTGCTGGCCGAGGGCTTCACCGAGGCGGAAATCGCCGCCGGCATCCAGTTGTACGAGGCGGTCGGTTGCGACGAGTGCACCGAGGGCTACAAGGGCCGCACCGGCATCTACCAGGTGATGCCGATGAACGACGAGATCGCCGCGATCGTGCTGCAGGGCGGCAATGCGATGGACATCGCCAGCGCCGCGCAGAAGATCGGGGTCAAGGACCTGCGCCAGTCGGCCCTGCTCAAGGCCCGCAACGGCATCACCAGCCTGGCCGAGATCAATCGGGTGACGAAGGATTGAGGGGCGGGGATTCGGGATTCGGGATTGGCAACAGCGGCACAGCGGCCTACGCCGCCGTCTGTCGCCTAGGCACTTCGCCGAGTGATCGGGGCTCGGAATCCGCTCTTCGCTCTTACGAATCCCCAATCCCGATTCCCCAATCCCGGCTCCTCTACTCCATCCCCAGCTTCTTCAGCTTGTAGCGCAGCGCGCGAAAGGTGATGCCCAGCTGCGCGGCGGTGCGGGTCTTGTTCCAGCGGTTCTCTTCCAGCGCCTTCTGGATCGCGGCGCGTTCGAGCTGCTCGATGTAGGACGGCAGGGCGGAGGAGCTCGGGTCGATGTCGACCACGCCGCGCGGCAGTGCGGGAGCGGCCTCGGCGGCGCTGCGGGCATGGTTGCCGGGTTGCGGCAGGCGCAGGTCGGCGGCGCTGATCTGGTCGTCCTCGGCCATTGCCAGGGCGCGTTCGAGGATGTTTTCCAGTTCGCGCACGTTGCCGGGGAAGGCGTAGCTGCTCAGGGCGTCCAGGGCAGAGGGCGACAGCAGCGGGGTGGGCCGGCCGTGGCTCTTGGCCAGCCGCGCCAGGATCGCCGCGGCCAGTTGCGGCAGATCGCCGCCGCGCTCGCGCAGCGGCGGCACGCGCAGCTCGATCACGTTGATGCGGTAGTACAGGTCGTGGCGGAAGCGGCCCTCGGCGACCAGGTCGGCCAGGTCCTTGTGGGTGGCCGAGAGGATGCGCACGTCCACCGGTACCTCGGTAGCGGCGCCGACCGGGCGCACCGATTTTTCCTGGATCGCGCGCAGCAGCTTGACCTGCATCGGCAGCGGCAGCTCGGCGACCTCGTCGAGGAACAGGGTGCCGCCGTGCGCGGCCTGGAACAGGCCGGCCTGGTCGGCGTGGGCGCCGGTGAAGCTGCCCTTCTTGTGGCCGAAGAACTCGCTTTCCATCAGTTCGGCCGGGATCGCGCCGCAGTTCACCGGGACGAAGGGGCCGGCGGAGCGGGCGCCCTGTTCGTGGATGGTGCGCGCGACCAGTTCCTTGCCCACGCCGGATTCGCCGAGGATGTAGACCGGCGCCTGGTTGCGCGCGACCTTGGCGATGGTGTTGCGCAGGGCGTCCATCGCCGCCGAGGCGCCGAGCAGGCGGCTGGCCTGTTCCGGGGCAGGCTGCGGCGGCGCGGCGCGGCTTTCGTTGTTGAGTTCCAGCGCATGCTTGACCAGGCCGCGCAGCACCTGGATGTCCACCGGCTTGCTGACGAAGTCGAAGGCGCCGGCCTTCAGCGCCTCCACCGCCAGGTCCATGCTGCCGAAGGCGGTGATCATCGCCACCGGCGTGCGCGGGTAGTGTTTGGCGATCTCGCTGACCAGCTCGATGCCGTTGCCGTCGGGCAGGCGCATGTCGGTGATGCACAGATCGTAGGGATTGCTCGCCAGCAGTTCGCGCGCTTCGGCGAGGTTGGCGGCGGTGCTGATGCGCAGCCCCATCCGGCCCAGGGTCAGGACCAGCAACTCGCGGATGTCGCGCTCGTCGTCGACGACCAGGGCGCTTCGGGTTTCGTTCATGTGCAGGGAAGATAACGTAGGAACCGGGGCATGCGCCAATTTACCGGCGCCGGCCGCGCGCTGGCGGAGCGATTCTCACCTGTCAGCCGCTGAGCATGGCGTGCGGGCCGGGCAGGGCGACGCGGAAGCAGGCGCCGCCGGCCGGTACCGGCACGTACTCCAGCCGCGCCTGGTTGGCCCGACACAACTCGCGGGCGATGTACAGGCCCAGCCCGGTGCCGTGCTCGGAGGTGGTGAAGAACGGCCGGAACAGCTGTGCCGCCACTGCCTCGGGGATGCCCGGGCCGCGGTCCATGACGTCGACGATGGCGTTGCGCTCCTGCAGCGCCACGCGCAGGCGCACCCGCGCCGGCTCCTCCATCACCCGCCCGTACTTGAGCGCGTTGTGTACCAGCGCGCTGAGGATCTGGTGCAGGTGTTTGGGATCGACCAGCGCGTGCACCGGCTGCGGGGCGAGGATGGCCTCGAGGCTGTCGGTCTCGATCGACAGGGTCTGCCGATACTCCAGGACGAAGCGGCGCACGAACGCGCCCAGGTCCAGGTTCTCCGGATTGGAGCGCTCGCGCCGGGCCAGGCCGAGCACGCTCTCGACGATGCCGTTGGTGCGCTGGCACTGCTGGTGGATGATCTGCAGCAGACGGCGGTCGGCATCGCCGATCGCCGGCGATTCCTCCAGCAGCTGCGAGGCGTAGTTGATCGCGGCCAGCGGGTTGCGGATCTCGTGGGCCAGGCTGGCCGAGAAGCGGCCCAGCGCCGACAGCGTCAGCGATTCGGCGCGCCGCGAGACCACCGTGGCATCGTCGAGGAACACCAGGGTCAGGTCGCCTTCGGCCAGCAGCCGGGCGAAGCGCGGCTGCACCTCCGGCTGGTCCGGCGACAGCTGCAGCGGGCTTTCGTCCTGGTTCCAGCCGTTGCGCCAGCGCTGCAGGCGCCGGGCCAGTTCCGGCGCGGCGCTGGCCAGGTCCAGCCGGCCGCTGCCGCTGTTGCCGTCGGTATCGCCGAGCAGGGCCGACGCGGCCTCGTTGGCCAGTGTCACCCGGTTCTGCGCGTCCACCACCAGCACCCCGGTGCGCATGCGGCGGATGATCAGTTCGTTGATTTCGTAGAGATTGGCCACCTCGGCGCCGCGGCGCTCGGCCAGGCGCTGGCTGGTGCGCGCGCGCTGGCCGATCCGGTTGCAGATGTAGGCCACCGCCAGGTAGCTGGTGGCGAACATCGCCAGTTCGGCCAGGCTGCGGGTGTTGTCGGCGCCGTCCAGCACGCTCCAGACGTATTCGGCCAGCGTCGCCGCCGAGGCGGTCAGGGCGATGGCGATGCCGCCGCGCAGGCGCAGCAGCATCGCCGCAGCGGCGACGTTGAACAGCAGCATCATCGCGATGCCGGCACTGGCCGCGGGCAGGGCATGCGCGGCCAGGGTCGCGGCGACGATGTCGGCCAAGGCGCTGAAACCGACGATGGGCGCCAGGTGCGCCTCGTTGCGCCCCCACATCAGCAGCGCCAGCGCCACCGCCAGGTAGGCGGTGGACAAGGTGGCGGCCAGTTGCGGGTAGCGCGGTTCGCCCACCAGCACGCCGAGCGGGCTGAACACCAGGGCGGCGATCAGCCCGGCCACCAGCACCCGGTACAGCGCGAAGAAGTACAGCTCGCGGCGCGGAATGGACTCGATGCGATCGATGAGCGAGGCGCTGGTGGGCAAGCCGGACTCCGGGCGGACAGCGGACGGCGCGAGTATAGGGGCGGCGCCGTCTACGCGGAGGGCGAACGGGGCGGTGGCGACCTGGGCCGTCACCGCCAACGGCGGGGAAACCGCGATTGTCGTCGCCGGCGGTCCGGCGCCGGATCGGGGCAAGGGCCAATGGACAAGGTCGCGGGATGAGGGCAGCAAGGCGTGGGCAGCCGGGTGCCCGCTCCACCCGGTGGCGCCACCACGGACATCGCCGGAGGCCTCGGCCGGGTCAGGCCGCCGGCGCTTTTGCGCCGCCGCCCTCGGTCGGCGACAATAGGCGTCCCGTCCGTACCGCTCCCGGCCGCCACTCAGGGCCCGGATCGCTGCGGGACGGCCGTTCCTTTTCCCACGGTGACGCATGAATTTCCACGAATATCAGGCAAAACAACTGCTTGCCGAGTACGGCATCCCGGTCCCGGCCGGCAAGGTCGCGGCGACTCCGGAAGAAGCGGTTGAAGCCGCCAAGTCGCTTGGCGCTGGCCCTTGGATGGTCAAGGCGCAGATCCACGCAGGCGGCCGCGGCAAGGCTGGCGGCGTCAAGTTCTGCAAGACCACCGACGATGTGAAGGCCGTTGCCGAGAAGCTGCTCGGCACCAAGATGGCCACCTACCAGACCGCCGGCGTCGAGCTGCCGATCAACCTGGTGCTGGTGACCACCGCCGGTGAGATTGTCAAGGAGCTGTACCTGTCGGTGCTGGTCGACCGCGGCACCCGCACCATCAGCTACATCGCATCGAGCGAAGGCGGCATGGAGATCGAACAGGTCGCCGCCGAGACCCCGGACAAGATCCACACGCTCAACGTCGACTTCGTCGAGGGCGTGCAGGGTTACCACGGCCGCGACATCGGCTTCAAGATGGGCCTGACCGCCAAGCAGGCCGGCCAGTTCGCCAGCATCATGGTCAACCTGTACCGCATCTTCAACGAGAAGGACCTGGCGCTGGTGGAAATCAATCCGCTGGCCATCCTGGACGACGGCAACCTCTACGCGCTGGACGGCAAGTTCAACAGCGACGACAACGCCAACTTCCGCCACAAGGAACTGGTCGCCATGCGCGACAAGTCCCAGGAAGACGAGACCGAAGTGACCGCTTCGGAGCTGGACATCAACTACGTCACCATGGACGGCAACATCGGCTGCATGGTCAATGGCGCCGGCCTGGCCATGGCGACCATGGACGTGATCAAGCTCAACGGCGGCGAGCCGGCGAACTTCCTGGACGTGGGCGGCGGCGCCAACAAGCAGCGCGTGATCGAGGCGTTCAAGCTGATCCTGTCCTCGGACAAGGTCGAAGGCATCTTCGTCAACATCTTCGGCGGCATCGTCCGCTGCGACATGATCGCCGAGGGCATCATCGCGGCGGTCAAGGAAGTGGGCGTCAAGGTTCCGGTCGTGGTGCGCCTGGAAGGCACCAACGTGGAAGAAGGCAAGCAGCTGCTGCGCGACAGCGGCATGGCCATCATCCCGGCCGACAACATCAACGACGGCGCCAAGAAGGTCGTTGAAGCTGTCAAGAACGCCGCCTGATCCACGACACCAAGGAACTCCAATGTCTGTTTTGATCAACAAGAACACCAAGGTGATCGTGCAGGGCTTCACCGGCCAGCAGGGCACCTTCCACGCCACTCAGATGATCGAGTACGGCACCCAGGTCGTCGGCGGTGTCACGCCAGGCAAGGGCGGCACCACCCACATCGACCTGCCGGTGTTCAACACCGTAGCCGATGCCGTGCAGAGCACGGGCGCCGACGCCTCGGTGATCTACGTGCCGCCGCCGTTCGCGGCCGACGCGATCCTGGAAGCGGCTGCGGCCGGCATCAAGGTCATCGTCTGCATCACCGAAGGCATCCCGGTGCTGGACATGCTGCGCGTCAAGAACGTGCTGACCCGCTCGCATCCGGACACCGTGCTGATCGGGCCGAACTGCCCCGGCGTGATCACCCCGGGCGAGTGCAAGATCGGCATCATGCCGGGCCACATCCACAAGCCGGGCAAGATCGGCATCGTCTCGCGTTCGGGCACGCTGACCTACGAAGCGGTCAAGCAGACCACCGAAGTCGGTCTGGGCCAGTCCACCTGCATCGGCATCGGCGGCGACCCGATCAACGGCCTGAACTTCGTCGACTGCCTCAAGCTGTTCAACGAGGATCCGCAGACCGAAGGCATCATCATGGTCGGCGAAATCGGCGGCGACGCCGAGGAAGCCGGTGCCGAGTACATCGCCAAGCACGTCAAGAAGCCGGTGGTCGGCTTCATCGCCGGTGCCTCGGCGCCGGCCGGCAAGCGCATGGGCCACGCCGGTGCCATCGCCTCGGGCGGCAAGGGCACGGCCGAGGGCAAGTTCGCGGCGATGGAAGCCGCTGGCGTCAAGACCGTCCGCTCGCCGGGCGACCTGGGTGCGGCGATCGCCTCGCTGGTGAAGTAAGCCGTCAGCGCTGCGGCAGCGACCCGCCTTCGGGGGCGTCGTTGTCGCCGCCGCTGTCCGCAAAGGCCTCGCGCGAGCGAGGCCTTTTGCGTTTCGAGGATCCGGTGCGCGGCACTGTCGCGGCGTGCCCGGCGCGACGGGACGGATCGGGTAACGACGCAATGCGGCCCACCAACCTTTGCGCAATCAAGCAGTTGCGCCATCCCAGTGGTCGCCATTCGTCCCTGCGGCCCCGCCATTGGTCCCCTGGCCGGGTGGTGCCGTCCCTGCGTTGCCGACACGGTCCGGCACGGTGCCGACACTGGCGCCACTTTCTTCGGCAGCAACAGGAGTGGATGCGTGATCAGGCGATGGCGGGCAGCGGTATGCGGGGCGGGCATGGCGATGGGCATCGGCGGCATCTGCGCGGCGGCGCCGGGCGACTGGGCCAGCTACGCCGGTGCGCCCGGCGGCGGGCAGTACTCGCCGCTGACCCAGATCACGCCGGACAACATCGGCCGGCTGCGCATCGCCTGGTCGTTCCGCACCGGCGAACTCGGTGCGGGCCTGCCCGATCCGGAACGGCGCCGCTTCGAGGCCAATCCGCTGGTGCTGGGTGGGCGCATGTACCTGACCACCGGGACCGGCATCGCCTTCGCCCTGGATGCGGCGAGCGGCCGCGAACTGTGGTCGTTCGATGCCAAGGTCGCGCGCAACAAGCACTACAGCGACCCGGCCTCGCGCGGGGTGAGTTTCTGGCGCGACACCCAGGCCGCGGCGGGCGCATGCCGCGAGCGCATCGTGTACGGCACCCTGGATGCGCGGCTGATCGCACTGGATGCAGCCGATGGACGGCCCTGCGCCGGGTTCGGCAGGGACGGCACGATCGACCTCCACGCCGGGGTCGATGTGCACGACAGCGCCAGCGATGCCTGGTCCAACTATGCGGTGACCTCGCCGCCGGTGGTGGCCGGCGACGTGCTGGTGGTCGGCAGCTCGATCGGCGACAACCGCGGGCATGCGTTGGAGCAGGGCGTGGTGCGCGGCTACGACGCGCGCAGCGGCCGCGAACTGTGGCGCTGGGATCCGGTGCCGCGCGATCCGGCCAAGGCCACCGCCGCCGGCTGGCAGCCGGAACAGGCGGCCACGGTCGGCGGCGGCAATGCCTGGGCGCCGCTGTCGGTGGATCCGGCGCTGGGTCTGGTGTACGTACCGACCGGCTCGGCCAGCCCCGACTATTACGGCGGCGAGCGCCTGGGCGACAACCGCGACACCGACTCGCTGGTGGCGCTGGACCTTCACAGCGGGCGCCGGGTGTGGGCGCAGCAGCTGGTGCATCACGATCTGTGGGACTACGACCTGGCCTCGCAGCCGGTGCTGACCACGGTGCAGACTGCGCAGGGACCGCGCGCGGCAGTGCTGCAGGCAACCAAGACCGGCTTCCTGTTCGCCTTCGACCGCCGCGACGGCACGCCGCTGTTCCCGATCAGCGAGGTGCCGGTGCCGGCGTCCGACGTGCCGGGCGAACGCACCTCGCCGACCCAGCCGATGCCCGAGCCGGCGCTGCGGCTGGCGCGGCATACGCCGCTGACTGCCGCCGACGCCTGGGGGGCGACGCCCGGTGCGCGCCGCGAATGCGCAGCGCTGATCGCCGGGCTGCGCTCGGAAGGCCTGTTCACCCCGCCCAGCGTGCGCGGCACGATCGCGCTGCCGGGTTGGGCCGGTGGCGTGAACTGGGGCGGCATCGCGGTGGATCCGCAGCGCCAGCTGGCGATCATGCCGGTGTCGGACCTGCCGATGCAGGTGGCGCTGATCCCGCGCGAGCAATTCAGCAAGGCCGAGCGCGCGCGCCATCCGGACCAGCAGTTCAACGACATGGAAGGCACGCCGTACTACATGCGCCGCGGCATGTTGAGCTCGTCCGGTGGCATTCCCTGCGTCAAGCCACCGTGGGGACGGTTGGTGGCGGTGGACCTGCGCACGCGCAAGATCGCCTGGGAGCGCCCGCTCGGCACCCTGGAAGAGAAACTGCCGTGGCTGCCGCTGGACGTGGGCACGCCGCTGCTCGGCGGCGCGGTGACCACCGCCAGTGGCCTGACCTTCATCGCCGCGGCCGCCGACGCGCGCCTGCGCGCGCTCGACAGCGCCACCGGCAAGACCCTGTGGGAGGCCAAGCTGCCCGCCGGTGGCCAGGCCACGCCTTCGGTTTACGCGGTGAACGGCAAGCAGTACGTGGTGATCGCAGCGGGTGGACGTGAGGGCATGGGCACGATGGGCGACTACGTGGTCGCCTATACGCTCGACGGCGAGGGCAATGAAGTGGTGTTCCAGCACGGCGTCGGCGTGCGCATGGCGGTGCTGGGTCTCGCCGCGCTGGGGCTGTGCGCGGGAGTGGTGGTGTTGCTGCGGCGCTGGCGCCGGCGGCGCCGCGCACGGGCTGGTGCTGGCGCGCGCTGAAGCACAGGGTGGTGGGTGGCCGGCGCTTCGGGGTTGATTGCAGTCTGGACTGAAGTCCCTCCCACAGTGACTGGCCGGCATGCCGTCTTCCGTTGCTGTGTCGTGTTCCTTTGGGAGGGGCTTCAGCCGCGACGCGGATGCTGCAGTCCGTGGCGCATCATTGGGGCCGCTTCTGCCGGTGTGGTTGCACTGCATCCTTGCTTCCCGGTGCAGCCCGGGCAGCGCAGTCTGGGGATCGAAGGCGAACCCAGGCCGGCGCTGACCGACGACCCGCGGCGATCCCTTCGACAAGCAGGCACACGCTTTCGTAGGAGCGGCTTCAGCCGCGACGGGCATTCTTGGTAACGCTTATCGCGGCTGAAGCCGCTCCTACGAGGGGCACGACATGTCGCGCTAAGCCGCGGCAAAAGCACCTTGTTCGAGGTGCCCTGAAGTTCTTCGACAGTGCATCAGCCAGCACTCGGCCTGCCGCTCCTTGTGGGAGCGACTTCAGTCGCGACGCAGGGGGGCCTGACTAAGCGGCTTTCTCGGGCGCGCGCAGCAGAGCGAGCGTCCTGCGGCATCTCCGCGGCTGCCGCCATGTGCGCACCAAGCTGCGGCCTGCCCGGGCTACATGCCTACACTCCAACGTGGCGGCACGCGCATCATCGGCCGCAACCCGGCACAGCGCTACACTGGGCATGGCGGCACGCGATGCGTCGGCGCCGCGGCAGGTGCGATGCGCTCGCGTGGCGCCTGCGGTCTCCCACCCGTTCCTGCAAGGTTGCCTATGTCCGCTTCCCTCCGCCTCGCCATGGCCCAGTTCGATTTCCCGGTTGGCGCCGTGGCCCAGAACACCGACCGGATCATCGCGTTGATCGAGGAGGCGCGCGACGAGTACGGCGCCGACGTGGTGCTGTTCCCGGAACTGGCGGTCAGCGGCTATCCGCCGGAAGACCTGCTGCTGCGGCCGGGGTTCCTGGCCGACTGCGAGCGCGCGGTGCAGCGCATCGCCGCGCAGGTGCACGGCATCGTCGCGGTGGTCGGCTGGCCGCAGAGCGCCGGCAGCGTGGTCTACAACGCCGCCAGCGTGCTGCGCGGCGGCCGCATCGAACTTACCTACCGCAAGCGCGAACTGCCCAACTACGCGGTGTTCGACGAGCGCCGCTATTTCGACGTGGACCCGGACGGCGAGAACTGCGTGTTCGACATCAAGGGCACGCCGGTTGGCCTGGTGATCTGCGAGGACCTGTGGTTCCCGGAGCCGCTGGCGGCGACCGTGCGGGCGGGCGCGGAGCTGGTGCTGGTGCCCAACGCCTCGCCCTACGAGCGTGGCAAGCACGCGCAGCGCGATGCCTTGCTGGCCGAACGCAGTCGCGAGAGCGGCGCGGCGCTGGCCTATCTCAACGTGGTCGGCGGCCAGGATGCGCTGGTGTTCGACGGCGCTTCGGTGGTGGCCGACGGCGACGGCACCGTGCATCCGGCCGCGGCCGCCTTCACCGACCAGTGGCTGGTGGTGGACTACGACACCGCCGCGCGCCGCTTCGCGCCGCTGCGCTGGATCGACGACGGCGACGAAAGCATGGACGCGCTGGCCTGGCGCGCGGTGGTGCGCGGGCTGCAGGACTACTGCGCCAAGAATCGTTTTTCCAAGGTGTGGCTGGGCCTGTCCGGCGGCATCGATTCGGCACTGGTGCTGGCGATGGCGGTGGACGCGCTGGGTGCGGACAACGTCACCGCGGTGCGGCTGCCGTCGCGCTATACCGCCGACCTGTCCAACGACCTGGCCGCGGATCAATGCCGCACCTTGGGCGTGAAGCTGGAGACGGTGGCGATCGAGCCGGCGTTCGAGGGCCTGCTGAGCGCGCTCGGCCCGCTGTTCGCCGGCACCGAGCCCGACGTCACCGAGGAGAACCTGCAGTCGCGCAGCCGCGGCGTGATCCTGATGGCGCTGGCCAACAAGTTCGGCGGCCTGTTGCTCACCACCGGCAACAAGAGCGAGTACGCGGTCGGCTACGCCACCATCTACGGCGACATGTGCGGCGGCTACGCGCCGCTGAAGGACCTGTACAAGACCGAGGTGTTCGGCCTGGCGAAATGGCGCAACACGGTCGGAGGTGCGCCGGTGATCCCGCCGGCGGTGATCGCGCGACCGCCCTCGGCGGAACTGCGGGCCAACCAGACCGACCAGGATTCGCTGCCGCCGTACGACGTGCTCGACGGCATCCTCTATCGCTACGTCGACCAGGAGGAATCGCGCGACGAGATCGTCGCTGCCGGCTACGCCGCCGAGGTGGTCGACCGGGTGGTGCGGCTGGTGCGCATCAGCGAATGGAAACGCCACCAGGCCGCACCGGGACCGAAGGTGTCGCGCCGCGCGTTCGGCCGCGAGCGTCGCTATCCGATCAGCAATGGGTATCAGGCTTAGCGCACGATCGAGCGGACGAGAGAGGAGCGATGCTTGTCCGCTTTTCGGGGATCATGCGATCAGGCGTTCTCGGTAAAGCCCGGTCGCGGCTAAAGCCGCTCCTAAGAGGGATACGGCCGTCTCAAGCATGCTCGCTTTTGCGAATCCCCAATCCCGATTCCCCAATCCCGGCTCTTCAGACCACCTGCAACAACCGCAACCCAAACGCATCGTCCTGCGCATTCCAGCCGTGGCTGACGCGCAGGCCGGCCTCGGCGGCCATCGCCGCGAAGCTCTGGTCGGTGTACTTGTGGCTGTACTCGACCTGCATCGCCTCGCCCTCGGCGAAATCGAAGCGCCGCCCGGCCACGGTCACCTGCTGCGCGCACTGGCTGACCAGGAAGGTCTCGATGCGCTCGCGCGCTTCCGAATAAACGGCTCGATGGCGGAACTGCGCCAGGTCGAAGTCGCTGCCGATCTCGCGGTTGAGCCGGCGCAGCAGGTTCAGGGTGAATTCGGCGGTGACCCCGGCGGCGTCGTTATAGGCCGCCTCCAGCAGCGCTGTGTCCTTCACCAAGTCGATGCCGATCAGCGCGCAGCCGTCAGCACCCATGGTCTGGCGCATCGAGCGCAGCAGGGCGATGCCATCCTCGCGGGTGAAGTTGCCCAGGGTCGAGCCGGGGAAGAACACCAGGGTGCGGCGCGCGCCGCGCTGCGGCGCCGGCAGCGCCACCGGCGCGGTGAAGTCGGCGCACACCGGCAGCATCTGGATGTGCGGGAAGCGCTCGGCCAGCCGCGTGGTGCTGGACATCAGCATGTCGCGGGAAATCTCGATCGGCGTGTAGGCCACCGGCATGCGCAGGCCGTCCAGCAGCAACTGGGTCTTGCGGCCGCTGCCGCTGCCCAGCTCCACCACGTGCGCACCGGTGCCCACCGCCTGCGCGATCGACGGCATCCGCGCTTCCAGCAAATCCAGCTCGGTGCGGGTCAGGTAGTACTCGGGCTGGCGGGTGATCGCCTCGAACAGGCGCGAGCCCTCAGCGTCGTAGAAATATTTGGACGGTAGCTGCTTGGGGCTGCACGACAGGCCGGCGATCGCATCGGCGGTGATGTCGTCCGCCTGCGGATGCAGGTCGGTCAGGGCGGCCTCGGTCAGGGCGCGGGCGGTTGCGGCATTCATGCGGAATCCTTGGCCAGGCGCACGCCGGCGAACTGCCACCGCGCATCGGAGGGGAAGAAGTTGCGGTAGCTGGCGCGGATGTGATCGTGCGGCGTGGCGCAACTGCCGCCGCGCAACACCCATTGCGCATTCATGAACTTGCCGTTGTATTCGCCCAGCGTGCCCGACCACGGGCGGAAGCCGGGGTAGGGCAGGTAGGCGCTGCCGGTCCATTCCCAGACATCGCCGAACAACTGCTGCAGGCCGGTATCGGCCGGCGCCGTCGACTGCGGATGCAGTGCATCGCTCTCGACGAAGTTGCCGGCGATGGCGACGCCGGTAGCCGCCTGTTCCCACTCCGCCTCGGTCGGCAGGCGCGCGCCGGCCCAGCGCGCGAAAGCATCGGCCTCGAACAGGCTGAGATGGCACACCGGCGCATGCGGATCGCGTTCGCGCCAGCCGCCGAGGGTGAATTCGCGCGCGCCGTCGGCATGCCAGTACAGCGGGCGCTGCCAATCCTCGGCGCACCGCTGCGCCCAGCCGTCGCTGAGCCATAGGCCGACCGTGCGATAGCCGCCGTCGGCGATGAACTCGGCGTACTCGGCGTTGCTCACCGGGCGGCTGGCCAGCGCATGCGCCGGCACCAGCACGCGATGCCGCGGCGATTCGTTGTCGTAGGCGAAGCCGGCATGCGCCGGCCACGGTGCGGCACCGATCTCGCTGATCTGTTCGTCGCGCTGCAGCCAGCGCAGCGCAGACGCCGGCGCGTGCTGGGTCGCCAGATCCGCGCGATACGCCGGACCCAGCGGATTGCGCCAGAACGCGTGCTTGATGTCGGTCAGCAGCAGTTCCTGATGCTGCTGTTCGTGCTGCAGGCCCAACTCCAGGATCTGCAGGGTCTGCGGCGCAAGCGCGCCGGCCTGCAACTGCGCCAGTACGCGGGTTTCGATCTCGCTGCGGTAGTCCAGCACCTGCGCCAGCGAGGGCCGCGACAGCAGGCCGCGATGCGGCCGCGCATGTGCTGGGCCGATGCTCTGGTAGTAGCTGTTGAACAGGTAGTCGCACTGTGGATCGTGGGGGCGGTACGCCGGATCGGCGCCGAGCACGAACCGCTCGAAGAACCAGGTGGTGTGCGCCAGATGCCATTTGGCCGGGCTGGCGTCGTCCATGCTCTGCACCATCGCGTCTTCTTCGCTCAGCGGTGCGGCGAGATGACGGCTGCGTGCGCGCACGCGGCGCAGGCGGTCCGCCAGCGTCGCGACGGATGCGATGGGCGAGGGCGGTGACGCCGGAGAGATCGCTTGCATCGATGCAGTCTTAGCGCAGCGGCGTGAACGGACCGTCACGCGTCGCGGACCGTGGCGTTACCCTAGACACATGTCTACGAGCGCCTCGCACTACGCTGCCGGTCCGGCTTCCGCCGGCGACTTGGTCGACCTCGATGCCGCGGCGGAGGCGTTCGCGTTGCCGCCCGGCGTGCGCTATCTGGACACCGCCAGCAAGGGACCGCGCCTGCACCGAGCACTGATCGCGGGGCAGGCGGCGCTGGCCGATGCGATCGCGCCGTGGACGCTGTCCTTCGATGCGTGGCGCGCGCAGATCGAAGACCTACGCGTGCTCGCGGCAGCCACGGTGTTCTCTGGCGACAGCGAGGGCGTGGCGATGGTGCCGTCGGCCGCCTATGGCCTGGCCATCGCGGCGCGGCAGGTGCCGTTGGCGCCTGGCGATGCGGTCCTGCTGCTCGATGGCCAGTTTCCATCGAATTTGCTGGCGTGGCAGCAACGCTGTGCCGAAAGCGGCGCGCATCTTGCGGTGGTGCGGCGCGCTCCTGGGCAGGACTGGACCGCGGCGGTCCTGGCGACGCTGGATGCGGAGCCGCGCGTGCGCGTGGCGACCCTGCCCAACGCTTACTGGCGCGACGGCAGCCTGCTGGATCTGGACCGGATCGCGCCGCGCGTGCATGCGGTCGGCGCGATGCTGGTGCTGGACCTGAGCCAGAGCCTGGGCGTGCTGTCGGTACGGCTGGACGCCTGGCGGCCGGACTTCGTGGTCTCGGTCGGCCACAAATGGCTGCTCGGGCCGATGGGCCTGGCATGGCTGTGGGCCTCACCGCACTGGCGCGCGCACGGCGTGCCGTTCGAGCAGCACTGGCAGGCGCGCGACCCGGGGGCGGATTGGCAGTTCCCGGCCGAGGCGCCGCCCCCGTACCGCAGCGGCGCGCGCCGCTTCGATGCCGGCGGCGTCGCCGATCCGCTGCGCCTGGCGATGGCAAGCGCGGCGCTGCAGCAAGTGCAGCAGTGGCAGCCGGCGCGCATCGCGCAACGGCTTGGCGCACTTGGTGCGGCATTCGACGCGGAGTTGCACGCGCTGGGCGCGGGCGACTGGACGGTGCCTGGGCATGCGCCGCACCTGTACGCGCTGCGCCCACCGGCATCGGCGATGCCAGTGTTGCTGCCCTGGCTGCAGCACGCGCAAGTCATCTGCACGCATCGCCATGGCGCCCTGCGCATTGCGCCGTATCTGCAGTTGACGCCAGAGGCGATGCGCGGCCTGGCGCAAGAGATGGTGGCTGCGGTGCGTGCTTGAACGCACGTGCGTGCGGTCGTTGTCTGTCTTCGGTTTCGATGGGGAAGGCAGTCGAGTACCGGTCCGCATCGTCGATCCTGTTGGGTGCATGGCTTCGTTGGTCGCGGCTGAAGCCGCTCCTACGAGAGAAGCGGCAGGTACCGGTAGGCGCGGCTTAGCCGCGACCCGATGCCGCTGTGATGCGTTCGCGCGGGTGCCGATTGCCGATGGCTGATCGCACCTCTGACGCCCGTTACCGCCGCGCCGCCAGGCGCAATCCACGTGGGGTCAGCACCCGTTCCAGCAGCTCGAACAGGCCCTGCACCAGCAGCGCCAGCAGCGCGGCCGGCACCGCGCCTTCCAGGATCAAACCGAGGTCATCCAGGCGGATGCCGGTGAGGATCGGCTGGCCGTAGCCGCCGGCGCCGATCAGCGCGCCCAGGGTCGCGGTGCCGACGTTGATCACCGCCGCGGTCTTGATGCCGGCGAGGAGGGTGCGCAGTGCCAGCGGCAGTTCGATCCGCCACAGCCGGGTGCCTGGCGGCAGTCCCAACGCAGCGGCGGTCTCGCGCAGTTCGCGCGGGATGCCGGTGATGCCGGCGTGCGTGTTGCGCACGATCGGCAGCAGGCTGTAAAGGAACAGCGCGGCGATCGCGGGTTTGGCGCCGATACCGAACAGCGGGATCATGAACACGAACACCGCCAGCGACGGCAGCGTCTGCAGCACGCCGGTCAGCGCCAGCACCGCCTGGCCGAGTCGTGGCCGGTGCGCCGCCAGGATGCCCAGCGGCAGCGCCACCAGCAGGGCCAGGCCCAGCGACAGCCCGACCAGCGCCAGGTGCTCGCGGGTGCGTTGCAGCAGCCGTTGCAGGCGTCCGTCCTCGGCCGGCGCGGCGATGCCCAGCCAGTGTGCGGCGATGGCGCTTTCGGCACGCTTGTCGAGCTTGGCCTCGGCGTTGAGCCGCTGCATGGTCGCCGCGTCGATGCGTCCGCCCAGTCCCCGCAGCGCCTGCACGAAGCGCGGCGCGCGCTGTGCCAGGTCGGCGCGGTACAGGAACACCGCCGCGTAGCGCGGGAAGTAGTGCTTGTCGTCCTGCAGCACCAGCAGGTCGTGCGCGGGGATCTCGGCGTCGGTGCTGTACAGGTCGGTGAGGTCGATCGCGCCGCTGTCCAGCGCGCGGTAGGCGAGGTCGTGGTCCAGGCCGGTGGGCGTCTGTGGCAGTCCGTAGGCGTCGCGCACGCCGGGCCAGCCGTCGGCGCGCGAGACGAATTCGTTGCTCAGCCCGAATTTCAGTGTCGGATGCGCGTCCAGGTCCGACAGGCGCACGATGCCCAGCGCCTGCGCGCGTTGCCGGCGCATGCCGAACGCATAGGTGTTGTCGAAGCCCAGCGGCGCGCTCATCGCCAGGCCGCGCTGCGCCAGCGCCTTGCGCAACGTGTCGTCGTCGGCGCCCGGCAGTTGCAGCAGTTCGGCGGCCAGGGTGCCGGTGTACTCGGCATAGGCGTCGATCGAACCCTGCTCCAGCGCGCGCCACAGGATGCGGGTGCCGCCGAGCTGGCGCCGGTGCTCGACCTCGACCCCGGCCTGGCGCCCGGCGCCGGCGGCGATCTCGCCCAGCACCACCGCTTCGGTGAAGTTCTTCGAGCCGACCACGACCTTGGCGTCTGCGGCAGCGGCTGGCAGACCCAGCAGGCTGGCAAGGCTGCCCAAGGCGACCGCTGCGATCGCGCGCCAGCGCGCGCCCGGCGAGGTCATCGCGCCTCCTCCAGGGTGCGCTGCGCCCGCAGGAACTGGCTCACGAACGGGTCGGCCGGCGCCTCCAGCAAGGTGCGTGCACTGCCTTCCTGCAGCACGCGGCCGCCGCGCATCAGCACCAGGGTATCGCCCAGGTAGGCGGCCTCGGCGACGTCGTGGGTCACCAGCACCACGGTCTTGCCGAGCAGCGCGAACAGCTCGCGCATCTGCGTCTGCAGTTCGTGGCGCACGATCGGGTCGAGCGCGCCCAGCGGTTCGTCCAGCAGCAACACCGGCGGATCCAGCAACAGGGCGCGGATCAGTCCGACGCGCTGGCGCTGGCCGCCGGACAGTTCGGCCGGGTAGCGCGCCAGCAGCGCTTCCGGCAGGCGGCACAACTCGGCCAGCTCATGCAGGCGCGCTTCGATGCGCGGCCGCGGCCAGCCGAGCGTGCGCGCCAGCAGCGCGGCGTTGTCGCGGGCGCTCAGGTGCGGGAACAGGCCGCCTTCCTGGATCACGTAGCCGATGCGCCGGCGCTGCGCCAGCAAGGTGGCGCGACGCAGCGGCTCCCCCTGGAAGCGCACCTCGCCACTATCCGGCCACTCCAGCCCCAGCAGCAGCCGCAGCACGCTGGACTTGCCGGCGCCGCTGGGACCGATCAACGCGGTGGTGCGGCCCGGGGCGATGCGAAGATCGACCTGGTCCAGCGCCAGCATGTCGCCGTAGCGGTGGGTGACCCGATGCAGTTCGAACATCGAAGCAGCATAGCCGCAGGCGGCGACCACGCCATGCGAAGACGCCGCGGCTTCAGCGGGCGGCGTCGGTCAGCAGGTCCAGCGTCGGTTTCGGCCGGCCCAGGTCGTACATCAGGCCGAAATGGGCCTCCGCGCCCTGCTGGTCCGGCTGGTCGAGCAATTCGTAGAGATTGATCTCGGCGACCACGTCGGCGTAGTCGCTGCGCAGCGTCTGCAGCAGGTCCGCCACGCTGTCGTAGCAGGCGCCGTCGCCGGAATGGCCGCCATCGGTGTTGCCGGTGTACACCTCGGCGCAGTTGAGCTCGTTGACGTACACCTTGGTGCCGTATTTCTGCGCAGCGGCGCGCAGCTGCCCCAGGTACAGATCCATCCAGTAGCCGTGTTCGCCGTGGAAGGCGTAGTAGTGGAAGCTGATGCGGTCGAAGTCGAAGCCGGCGGCCTTGGCCTGGTCCAGGAACCACAGCGAGCCGTTGCGGTCGCCGGGGCAGCGCGCGTTGGCCGAATGGTCGTCGCTGTTGCAGGCGGTGATGTTGATGGTGAATTGCAGGCCGGCGCCCAGCTCGTCGGAGGCCTGCTTCATGCCGCGGTACATGGTGGTCATCGCCGCGATCCGCGCCGGGGCGGCGGCACGGTCCAGGTCCTGCTCGTTGCCGATCTCCCAGACCTTGATGTCGTTGGCATAGCGGCGCGCCAGCGCGTAGCCGATCTCCTGCGACATCGGATACACCATGGGCCGCAGCGCGATGTTGTACTGGCGCGAGAGCTGCACCAGCCGGTCGAGCACGGTGAAGTTGCGCGGGTCCACGTCGAACCGGTAGCTGCGCAGGTTGCGCTGGTCGAGCAGGCGGAACACCGCCTCGCTCTGGCTGAGGGGGTAGGCCTGGCGACCGTCGTGGCCGTTGACCCCGTACACGATGGCAGGTGCCGCGGCGGCGGGGGCGGCAGCGACGACGAGGACGAGGAGGGCAGCGAACAGGCGCAGCAGCGGGCGCAGCAAGGACAGAGACATGGCGTTCCCGGCGGAAGCGGCCCGGGGCGGGCACGGGGCCAGCCTAGCAAGCCCGGCCACGGGCATCGGCGCCAATTCCCGGGACTGCGGTGCGGGTCGCACTCCGCCGGGATTGGTCTGGAGGCGCGCCATGCTGGGCGGCTAGTGGGTGGGACTGGCGCTGCCTGGCGATGCGCGCAGCCTTGGGTGGTTGCTGGTGTCGTCATGGCCGCCCGCAGCAGCCGCGCGCAGGTGCGCCAGCGGACCGCCGAGGCCGATCGGCGTTGCCCGGAAACGCGACAGGGGCCTTGCGGCCCCTGTCGGTGTGCATCCTGCCGGCGCGGTGGATCAGCGCTGCATCTGCGAATTGGACTGCCCGGTGGCGGCGGACTTCTCGCCGGCGAACGGATTGAGCTTGCGGATCATCCACGGGTACTTCGGCCAGTTGCCGGTCAGCCACGGATGCTGCGGGTCGTTGAGCTCGAGCACGCGGCGCGCGTCGGCGGCCAGGGTCTTGTTGCCCAGGTGGGTATAGGCATCGGCCAGCACCGCCACCGCGTCGTTCTGGTAGGCGCTCTGCGGGTAGGTCTCCAGCAGGTAGGTGGCGCGCGAGGCGGCCGACACCCAGGCGTCGCGGCGCAGGTAGTACAGCGCGTTGTCCAGCTCGTGCTGGGCGAACACGTTGCGCAGGGCGATCATGCGCGCGCGCGCGTCGGCGGCGTAGCGGCTGTTCGGGTAGCGCTCGGCGACGGTGTTGAAGTCGGCGTAGGCCTGCTGCGGGGTGGACAGGTCGCGGCGGCTGGGGTCCAGCGACCACACCCGGCGCAGGAACACCGTGTCGCGGTTGGAGTTGGACAGCCCGCGCAGGTAGTACATGTAGGCGATGTTGCGCTGGGTCGGGTAGGTGCGGATGAAGCGGTCGATGGTCGACACCGCGTCGTCGTGCTTGCCGGCCTTGTACTGGGCGTAGGCGCTTTCGATCATCGCCTGCTCGGTGTAGTTGCCGTACGGGTACTGCGCGATCAGCCGCTTGAAGCTGCTCTCGGCGCCGGCCCAGTTGCCGCTCTCCATCTGCGCATGCGCCTTCTGGTAGAGCTGCTCGACCGGCATCCCTTCTTCGGGGTTCTTCTTCTGACGGTGGCAACCCGTCGCCACGACCAGCGTGACCAGCAGCAGGGCGATGAAACGGACGTGCGCGGACAGCGGGACGGAGCGTCGGATCATGGGTTCGGGCGCGGCAGGGCAGGAATACGAAGGGGCGATGATAGCCTAGTGGCCTGTCCTGCGACTGACTATGGCCGCCGCGACCCCCTTTTTCCGACCCAAGCCGTGCCCCTGCCATGCCCCATACCCCCCCGGATCTCCCCGAGGACGCCGTCAGCGACGGCCCGCGCCAGGCGCGCGTCCCCGATCACGCCGCCGGCCGCCGCTTCGACGCGGTGCTGGCCGAACTGTTCCCCGAATACTCGCGTTCGCGCCTGGCCGAATGGATCAAGTCCGGCGACGCCCTGCTCGACGGCGCCCCGGCGCGGCCGCGCGATGCGCTGCGCGGCGGCGAGATCGCCAGCCTGCACGCGGTGCTGGACACCCAGACCCACGCCCTGCCCGAGGACATCCCGCTGGAGGTGCTGTACGAGGACGACCAGGTCATCGTGCTGAACAAGCCGGCCGGGCTGGTGGTGCACCCGGGCGCCGGCAACCCCAGCGGCACCCTGGTCAATGCCTTGCTGTACCGCGACCCGGGGCTGTCGGCGCTGCCGCGCGCCGGCATCGTGCACCGCCTGGACAAGGACACCAGCGGCGCCATGGTGGTGGCGCGGACCCTGCAGGCGCACACCTCGCTGGTGGCGCAGCTGTCCGCGCGCGACGTGCACCGGCAATACCTGGCGGTGGTGGTCGGGGCGCTGGTCTCCGGCGGCACCGCCAATGCGCCGATCGACCGCCATCCGCGCGACCGCCTGCGCATGGCGGTGCGCGAGGACGGCCGCGACGCGGTCACCCATTACCGGCTGCGCGAGCGCTTCCGTGCGCATACGGCCCTGGAATGCCGCCTGGAGACCGGCCGCACCCACCAGATCCGCGTGCACATGGCGCACCTGAAGCACCCCATCGTCGGCGACCCGCTGTACGGCGGCCCGCTGAAGCTGCCCAAGGGCGCCAGCGAGGAGCTGATCGGCGAACTGCGCGGCTTCAAGCGCCAGGCGCTGCACGCCGAGACCCTGGAGTTCAAGCATCCCACGAGCGGCGAGCCGGTCCGCGCCACCGCGGCGGTGCCGGCCGACCTGCAGCAACTGATGGCCTCCCTCCGCGTGGATGCGCAGGCGGCGGCCGAGCGGGCGCGGCGCTGAGCATGGCTGGGGTGCCGGTCTCCCGCGCCGTGGCGCGCGGCTGCGTTTCGCGCGGCGGCCGGCGACGCCAGGCTGGCGACATGTCGGCCGATGTCGGGCGAGGGCGCGGCCGATGAGCGACTTCGCCCTGCCGGCCGACTGGCCGGCACCGCCGCGGGTCCACGCCCTGACCACCCTGCGCACCGGCGCCGGCGCCTCGCAGCCGCCGTTCGACCGTTTCAACCTCGGCAACCGCAGTGCCGCCGACGGCGACGACCCGGCCACGGTGCAGCGCAACCGCGATGAGTTGGCCGCGCGACTGGCGCTGCCGACGCCGCCGCATTGGCTGCGGCAGGTGCACGGCGTGCAGGTGCTGCGTTTCGACGGGCCGCCGCAGGGCACCGGCATCGACGCCGAGCCGACCGCCGATGCCGCGGTCACCGCCGAACCGGGCGTGGTGCTGGCGATCCTGACCGCCGACTGCCTGCCGGTGGTGTTCGCCGCCCGCGACGGCAGCGAGGTCGGCGCCGCGCACGCCGGCTGGCAGGGGCTGGCCGGCGGCGTGCTGGAGGCCACCGTGGCCGCGCTGCGCACGCCGCCCACGCAGTTGCAGGCCTGGCTGGGGCCGGCGGCCGGACCGCAGCACTACGAGATCGGCGCCGAGGTGCGCGAGGCGTTCCTGCGCCACGATCCGGCAGCCGCGGCCGCGTTCGTGGACACCCGGCCCGGCCACTGGCGGGTGGACCTGTACGCACTGGCGCGGCAACGCCTGGTCGCGGCCGGCATGGCCCCGGAGCAGATCCATGGCGGCGGCCTGTGCACCATCGCCGATGCGCAGCGCTTCTATTCCTACCGGCGCGACCGCCGCAGCGGGCGCATGGCGACCCTGGCGTGGATCGCGCCCTGACGCCGCCGCTGTTCGCGCAGGTGCTGGGACCGGCGTTCGCGCAATTGCCGCCGGTACTGCGCGCGCTGCACACGCCGTCGTCGCAGTCGCGCTATGTCGGCCAGGCCATTGTCCAGCGCGGCCGCCATCCGTTGCTGCCGCTGTGCGCGTGGCTGGTGCGGCTGCCGCGCACCGGGCCGGCGACGCCGGTGGAGGTGGTGTTTCGCGCCGATGCCCACGGCGAGCGCTGGGAGCGCCGGTTCGGGACGCATGCCATGCCCTCGCGGCTGTGGCTGCATCGCGGCCGCCTGCGCGAGCGGTTGGGTGCGGTGGTGTTCGAATTCGCCCTGCGGATCGACGGTGCCGGCATCGAATGGCGCGCGGCACGGGCCTGGGCCTTCGGCGTGCTGCCGCTGCCGCGGCGCTGGCTGGCCGGCGTGCACTGCCGCGAAGACCAGCGCGACGGCCGCTACGCGTTCGTGATCGCGGTGACGCTGCCGTGGATCGGCCCGTTCATCCGCTACGAGGGCTGGCTTGCGCCGGCCTGAGCCACCGCCGGGTACGGCGCCCGCAGCGTCGGACGACACGGCCATCGTCGTGTTCGACGGGGTCTGCGCGCTGTGCAGCCGCTGGGTGCGGTTCCTGCTGCGCCACGACCGCCGCGGCCGCTACCGCTTCGCGGCGATGCAGTCGCCGCGCGGCAGCGCGCTGTTGCGCGAGCACGGCCTGGATCCGGCCGATCCGCTGTCGTTCCTGCTGCTGACACGGCACGGCGCATTGACCGATTCGGACGCGGCGATCGCGGTGATCGCCGGGCTTGGCGGGGTGTGGCGCAGTGTCGCGTCGCTGCGCCTGCTGCCGCGGCGTTGGCGCGATGCCGGCTACCGCGTGCTGGCGCGCAACCGCCATCGCTGGTTCGGGACCACGGCGCAGTGTTTCCTGCCGGAGCCGCAACAGCGCTCACGCTTTCTGGAGTGAGCACGACGCGCGCGGCGCGTCCGATCGGCTGTTTCCTTGCGCGAACCAGCGCCGCGGGTTCACAAGTGCCTGCGGTGGCCGTTCTTGACGGACGGGCCACACACGCGATCGGACCGGCAACGATGGAGATGCCTCTGCTGCTTCTGCTGGCAAGCCGCTGGCAGCGGCGTCCGTCAGCCTCCTTGGCAGATAGCACCGTGGTGCCCCCCGTTTCCACGCTCCCACACCCGCCCGAGAGGAGTTCCGCTATGCCCAGTCCTACGCCTGCGCGGCTGATCCATCCAAGCAATCGCGTGTTCGGCACGATCGATATCAAGAACTACAGATTCGTCGGCGAGCAGTTGCCCAGTACCTACTACATGAGCGGAACGGGCCCGTTCATCCGCTTGCGGCCATTGCATCGATCCGGTTTCGCCATCTACGAAAGGCCGACGCGCGTGGTGGGGCTCTATGTGGGCGACTGGGACCGGGACGACACCTTCGCGCAGAACATCCAGAATGTGGCGCTGTATCGCGAACTCGGCGCAAATGCAGCCGACATCGCCGCCAGCATCGAACGCCTGAAACTGGTCGCGCGACGCACCGACGAGATCATTCAGCAGAATACCGCTCAGCCACTGGAGTTGAACGACGCCGTCGTCTTCGTCAACGAGGGCGCCTTGGCCGGAACAGTGTGGGGCGGCGACAAGCAAAAGACCGGCAACGTGTACAAGCCGTTGAAGGTGGTCGATGCAACCGGCCCCAGCAAGAAGGCCCATGCCGGTCATGCCTTCGCCACGCGCGAGGCGGTGGAGCGGTTCTATGCCGATTACTACCCGCATGTGCTGGGGCAATTGATGCTGCTCGGGCAGGCCCAGCAATCCTTCGTTTCGCAAGCGCCCAATGGCGATGACGTCGTGACGGTGATCAATACCGACACCGGGTACTTTCCTCAGAGCGAGTTTCCCACCCGCGCCAGCCAGTTGCAGTTCCTGCTCCAGCAATTCATGAGCTTTGCCTGATCCTGGACGAGGCGGGCGGTCGTCGCGTGCGTCGCCTCAGGACGTACGGCGCAGCAGTGGGGTGACATTGCTGCCGCCCGGCCGCCCTTGTCCCGTCTCGATCCGGAACACCGCGACCGCGGCAGCCAGGCCGCCGGCCTGCTCCTCCATGCTGCGCGCGGCGGCGGTGGCTTCCTCGACCAGGGCGGCGTTGCGCTGGGTCACTTCGTCCAGTTGCGCCACGGTGCGGTTGACCTGTTCGATGCCGCTGGACTGCTCGCCGCTGGCGGCGCTGATCTCGCCGATCAGGCCGGTCACTCGCTGCACCGAACCGACGATCTCGTGCATGGTGGCGCCGGCGCGGTTGACCAGGGCGGCGCCTTCGCCGACGGTGCGCGTGGACGCCTCGATCAGGTCCTTGATCTCCTTGGCCGCATCGGCCGAGCGCTGCGCCAGCGACCGCACTTCCGAGGCGACCACGGCGAACCCGCGGCCCTGTTCGCCGGCGCGCGCCGCTTCCACCGCGGCGTTGAGCGCCAGGATGTTGGTCTGGAAGGCGATGCCGTCGATCACGCCGATGATCTCGCCGATGCGCTGCGAGGACGTGCTGATCGCACGCATCGTCGCCACCACCTCGTCCATCACCTGGCCGCCGGAACGGGCGACCTCGCCGGTGTTCTGCACCAGGCCGTTGGCCTGCTGCGCGTTGTCGGCGTTCTGCTTCACCGCCGAGGTCAACTCTTCCATCGAGCTGGCGGTCTCCTCCAGGCTCGCCGCCTGCTGTTCGGTGCGGTCGGACAGGTCGGTATTGCCTGCGGCGATCTCCGAGGCGGCGCGGCGGATCGTGTCGGCCGACTCCTGGATCCCGACGATGATTTCGGTGAGCTTGGCGACGGTGCGGTTGGTGTCCTCGCGCAAGCGCGCGAACACGCCCTGCGCCTGGCCGTCGACGCGGTGGGTGAGGTCGCCTTCGGCCAGCGCCGTCAGCGCCCCGGCCAGTTCCGCCAGGTTGCTCTCCACCCCATCGGAGATGCGGTTGACGCCTTCGGCCAGCGACTTGAGGACGCCGTCCATCGCCGCGGTCTCGATGCGCTGGCTGAAGTCGCCGTGCGCGGCGGCCTCGATCACCGTGGCCAGCGCCTGTTCGGCGGCGACCTGCGCGGTCACCTCTTCCCATTGCGCGATGGTGCCCAGGCGGTGGCCGTCGGCGTCATTGATCGGGCTGTACACGAAATCGATCTGGCGGCCGAAGAACGGCGCGCGCACGCGCTTGGAGCCGGTCAGCGCGCGCATGCGATCGATCGCCGCCTGGCTGTCCGGATAGATGTCGCCGATGCTGCCGCCGACGAACTGTTCGGCGCGGAATTCGGGGCGGAAGCGCTGCACGTCCGGTTCGATGGTGCGCAGCATCTGCAGCAGCTTGCGGTTGGCGAAATGCACGCGGCCATCGTCGTCGGCGATGCGCACCATGGTGTCGAGATCGTCCAGCGCCTGGATCACGAAACGGCCGTGGCGCAGTTCGGCCTCGGTCTGCGCCTGGCGTGCCGCCAGCGCCTGTTGCGCGTTCTGCAGCGCGCGCAGCAGCGCCACCTCGGCCGTGTCCCCGAGCACCTCCACACGCTGCTCGAAGCGGCCTTCGCCCAGTGCCTGCAGCGCCTGCGTGGCGTGTTCCAGGGCGCGTGGCGCGCTGCGTCTGCCGAGCCAGGCCAGTGCCGCGGCTGCGGCCACGGCGACCAGCAGCGCCGGCAGCAATCGCGGCAGTGCCGATCCGTTGGCTCCCACCGTGCGACCGACGTGCAACGCATAGCCGGCCAGCGCCAGCAGGACCAGGACATGGGACAGGGCAAGCAGCGCCGAACGCGGGCGCAGCCAGGAGGCGGTGGGGTGGAGAACGGCGGTTGGCGAGGGCATGGTCTGCACCGGCTGGGAAACAACGGGCAACGCCGCGAGGGCGATGCAATCGCGCGGGGGTTCATCCAGTATCGGCGCATCACCGCGCCGGCTTGATCGCCTTCACCTGCCGTTCGTCGGAAACTTTATATGGCCTGAACGCACGCGGTTTAGCGCTAAAGGCGTGATGGTGTGCTGCAGCGCAGCAGGTGATTGACTCTTGGCCGCGCGCAGGAGGTGACTCGGGCGGCGGGCCCGGAAAATCAGCGCCAGGGCGGCGATACGCCACCGGCCGCATGCGTGCGGCCGGTGGCGGGGTAAGGTTGCGTTGCCGACTTACTTCGCCGACGTCGCTGCGTCGGGCAGGGTCCAGGCGATCACGCTGTCGCCGGCCTTGGTCTCCATGCGGTCGTGGCCGCCGATCGCGGCGACGATGTACTGCTTGCCATCGACGGTGTAGCTCAGCGGCGCGGCCTGCGGGCCGGCCGGCACGCGCACTTCCCACAGCAGCTTGCCGGTCTGGGTGTCGTAGCCGCGCAGGAAGTTGTCCAGCGCCGCGCCGATGAAGGTCACGCCGCCAGCGGTGGCCAGCGAGCCGCTGTTGTTGGGCGTGCCCAGTTCGAACTTCATCTTCGAGGGAATGCCCATCGGGCCCTGGTCGTAGCCGGTGCCCAGCGGACGCCGCCAGATCACCTGCTGGGTGCGCAGGTCCACGCCGGAGATGTAGCCCCACGGCGGCGCCACGCACGGGGTGTTGAGCGGCGACATCCACGGCTCCTTGCGCGCGCCGTAGGGCAGGCCTTCCTGGGCCATGTAGCCGGGTGTCTTGCTCTTGCCGTTGAACACCGACACCACGCCCAGCGCCTGCATTTCCTTTCGCGGATACACGTGCTCGGTGTAGGGCAGGCGATTACTGTTCATCACCATGATGCCGCGCTGCAGGTCCACCGACACGCCGCCCCAGTTGATGCCGCCGTGGTTGCCGGTGAAGGCCAGCGAACCGCCCAGGCTGGGCGGGGTGAACATGCCCTCGTAGCGCAGCCGCTTGAACTGGATGCGGCAGGCCAACTGGTCGAACGGGGTGATGCCCCAGGCATCGGATTCGACGATGGTCTCGTAGTCCTTGCTCGGCGCGCCCACGGTATTGGGCATGCCCGGCGACACCGGCTGGGTCTTGGCGGTCCAGTCGCCGTGGTCGGTGCCCTGCGGCACCGGGATCTGCTGCACCGGCATGATCGGCGCGCCGGTTTCGCGGTCGAGCACGAACACCTGGCCGGACTTGGTGGCCTGGATCACCGCCGGGCGGGTGCCGCCGCCGGGCACCGGGAAATCCACCAGGTTCGGCTGCGGGCCGATGTCGTAGTCCCACAGGTCGTGGTTGATGGTGCGGAAGTGCCAGCGTTCCTTGCCGGTGGCCGCATCCAGCGCGACCAGCGAGGCGGTGTACTCCTCTTCCTGCGGGGTGCGCTGCTTGCCGAAGAAATCGCCGGAGGCGTTGCCGGTGGGCAGGTAGACCAGGCCCAACTGGTCGTCGGCGGCCATCAGCGACCACACGTTCGGGGTCGAGCGGGTGTAGGTCTGGCCGGCGGGCGGGGCCGCGTCGATGGCCGGGTTGCCCAGGTCCCAGGCCCAACGCAGCTGCCCGCTGATCGCGTCGAAGGCGCGCACCACGCCGGACGGCGCGTCGCGTTCCTGGCCGTCGCGGATCTGCCCGGTGGGCTGGATCACCACGCCGCGCATCACCACCGGCGGCGAGGTGGGGCCGACGAAGCCGGGCTTGGTGTTGCCGGTGTCCTTGTTCAGATCGACATAGCCGTGCGTGCCGAAGCTGTCGCAGAGCTTGCCGGTCATCGCATCGAGCGCGCCGAGGCGGCCGTCCACCATCGGCCAGAAGATGCGCTTGGCGCATTCGGCGACCGGCGTGGTCGCCTCGAAGTAGGACACGCCGCGGCAGGTGGTGGCGGCGACGCCGGCCATGGCCTTGGGATTGGTCTGCGGATCGAAGCGCCAACGCTCCTTGCCGGTGGTGGCCTCCACTGCGATCACCTTCTGCGTGGGCGTGCAGATGTAGACCAGGTCGCCGACCTTCAGCGGGGTGTTCTGGAATGCGTAGCCGAGCTTGGAGCCGGCCGGCTTGAGGTCGCCGGTGTGGAATTCCCAGGCGATCTTCAGGTCCTTGACGTTGTCCGGGGTGATCTGTGCGCCGGGGCTGTAGTGGTTGGACAGGTTGGACCCGGCATAGGCGGTCCAGTTGCCGGCATCGTGGTTGCCGGCGACGTTGCGGTCGGGGCTGTCCACGGTCGCGCGGCTGAAGGCGGCCTGCGGACGCTGCGCGGCGAGGCCGGGGTCGGCCAGTTCCACCGTGCGCGGGAACAGCAGCGGCACGAACACCAGCGCCGCGCCGAGCACCGGCAGCACGCCGGCGACCAGCAGGTAGCCGATGCCGGACACGGGCGCCAGACGCCAGCGCGCGACCTTCCAGAACGGCAACAGCAGCAGGCCCAGCACCGAGATCATCGCCAGGCGCGGGATCAGCGCCCAGCCGTCCAGGCCGACCTCGGCCAGAGCCCAGGCGATGGTCGCGGCCAGGGTGACGCCGAACAGCCACAGGCCGATGCGGCGCCCGAGCGCGAGCAGCACGCCGGACGCGGCCAGCGCCACGCCGGCGAGCAGGTAGTACCAGGAGCCGCCGACGGCGGCGAGTTGCCCGCCCATGACGGCGAGGGCGACGCCGATCACGGCGATGAGGAGGGCATAGCCGGCGAACAGCCAGCGGCCGGCTCCATTCGGTGGGGGAGAAACGGTCATGAGCGAAACATCCGACGAGGATCCCTGGCGCGTGGCGCGAATGGCGGCGATGCAGGCGATCGTGGGGGGAGAGGCGAGCGCGGGGTCGCGAGGACGGCGCGCATCGCAAGGCAGCGACCGCGCTGCCGCGTTCTCGGAAAGCGCGGAACCGGCGCGGCGCGTGCGGCCTATTTTAGGCGGCGCAGGTCGTCGGGCCGTGATGGCACGCGGAACACTGCGTCATGCGCTGCAGGGAGACGGCGCATGGCGCGATCGTGCGGCGCGCAGGCGCTGCGCGACGCGTGGTGCAACGCGTGTGCCGCGGCTAGCGCACGCTCTCCAGCGCCTGCAGATAGCGCTGGCGCCATGCGTTGATGTCGTGCTTGCGCAGGTGGTCCATCATCGCCTGCCAGCGTTCGATGCGCTTGGCCTTGGGCAACGACGCGCCGGTGGCGATGGCATCGGCGACGCCGTCCAGGTCGTGCGGGTTGACCAGCAGCGCTTCCTTCAGCTCGTCGGCGGCGCCGGCCAGCAGCGACAGCACCAGCACGCCGGGATTCTCCGGGTCCTGCGCGGCCACGTACTCCTTGGCCACCAGGTTCATGCCGTCGCGCAGCGGCGTCACCAGGCCGACCTGTGCGGCGCGGTAGAAGCCGGTCAGGGTGGCGTGGGTGAAGTTGCGGTTGACGTAGCGCAGCGGGGTCCAGTCCGGCTCGGCGTGGCCGCCGTTGATGTGCCCGGCGATCTGCTCGAGCTGGTTGCGCAACTGCTTGTATTCGGTGACGTCGCCGCGCGAGACCGGGGCGATCTGCAGGTAGGTGAGGCTGCCGCGCTGGTCGGCATGCCGTTCCAGATAGCGCTCGAAGCCGAGGAAGCGTTCCGGCAGGCCCTTGGAGTAGTCCAGCCGGTCCACGCCGATCGCCAGCTGGCGATCGCGCAGGCTGCTGCGCAGGTCGCGTACCGCCGGCTTGGACATCGCCGCGCGCGCCTGCTGCGCGATCAGTTCGGTGTCGATGCCGATCGGAAACATGGCCGCGCGGAACCTGCGCCCGCCCGGCGCTTCCAGCACGCCGTCCTTGATCACCTTGCCGCCGCCGAACAGGCGCACGTAGGCCTGGAAGCGGTCGACGTCGCGGCGCGTCTGGAAGCCGATCAGGTCGTAGGCGTAGAAGCCGGAGAACAGCCGCGCATGGTCCGGCAGCGCCTGGATCAGGTCGGCGGAGGGGAACGGCACGTGCAGGAAGAAGCCGATGCGGCAGCCGATGCCGCGCTCGCGCAGCAGCGAGGCCAGCGGGATCAGGTGATAGTCGTGGATCCACACCGTGTCGTCCTCGCGCAGCAGCGGCGCGAGCTTGTCGGCGAACATGGCGTTGACCCGGCGGTAGCCCTCGCGCGTGGCGCGGTCGTAGTCGACCAGGTCCAGGCGGAAGTGCAGTAGCGGCCACAGCGTGCGGTTGGCGAAGCCGTTGTAGTACGCGTCCAGGTCGGCGCGATTCAGATCCATGGTGACGAAGCGGATATCGCCCTGGGTCTGCTCGTGCATGGCGCCGCTGTCGCCGCGCACGGTCTTGCCGCTCCAGCCGAACCACACGCCGCCGCGCTCCTTCAGCGCCGCCAGCAAGCCCACCGCCAGGCCGCCGGCGCGGTTCTCGCCGGGCAAGGCCACGCGGTTCGATACCACCACCAGTCTGCTCATGATGCCTCCTGCCAACTACGCGACAAGCGCATGGCGGCGATGATCAGGCCGACATGCGAATAGGTCTGCGGGAAATTGCCCCAGGCCTCGCCGTTGTCGAAGGCCAGATCCTCCGACAGCAGGCCCAGGTGATTGCGCCGGGCGAGGATGCGCTCGAACAGCTCGCGCGCTTCCTCCTTGCGGCCGATCGCGGCCAAGGCGTCGATGTACCAGAACGTGCAGATGGTGAAGCTGGTCTCCGGTTCGCCGAAGTCGTCCGGCGCCACGTAGCGGTACAGCGCATCGCCATGCTTCAGGTCGCGGCCGATCGCCTCGACCGTGGCGATGAAGCGCGGATCGTCCGGGGCGATGAAGCCGATGTCGGCCAGCAACAGCAGCGACGCGTCCAGCCGGTGGCCGTTGAAGGTGTCGGTGAAGTGGCCCAGCTCGGTGCTCCAGGCCTCGGCCAGCACGCGTGCGTGGATGCGCTCGGCGCGGTCGCGCCAGTGCGCCACGCGTTCGTCCAGGCCCAGCCGCGCGGCGATCTTGGCCAGGCGGTCGCAGGCGGCCCAGCACATCGCGCTGGTGTAGGTGTGCACCTCGGCGCGGCCGCGGAACTCCCACAGGCCGGCATCGGGCACGTCGTGCAGTTCGAACGCGCGCTCGCCCAGCGGCTCCAGGCGCAGGAAGGTGTGGGTGTCGCCGGGATCCTTCAGGCGCAGGTCGAAGAACAGCTGGGTGGAGGCCAGCACCACGCTGCCGTACACGTCGTGCTGCTTCTGGATCCAGGCCAGGTTGCCGCGCCGCACCGGGCCCATGCCGCGGTAGCCGGCCAGCGACTCGACCTCGTGTTCCTCCAGCGCCGCCTCGAAGCCGATGCCGTACAGCGGCTGCAGGCTGCCGTCGGTGGTGGCGATGTTGAAGATGTAGCCGAGGAATTGCTCCATCGTGCGGGTGGCGCCGAGCCGGTTCAGCGCGCGTACCACGAAGGCGGCATCGCGCAGCCAGCAGTAGCGGTAGTCCCAGTTGCGCGGGGTGTCCGGCGCTTCCGGGATGGAGGTGGTCATCGCCGCGATGATCGCGCCGCTGTCCTCGTACTGGCACAGCTTCAGGGTGATCGCACTGCGGATCACCGCGTCCTGCCAATCCAGCGGCACCGACAGGTAGCGCACCCACTCGCGCCAGTATTCCTCGGTGCGTTCCTGCGCTTCCTGGATGTAGCCGGTCAGCGAGCGGGTCAGCGATTCGTCCACGCCCAGCATCAGGTTGACCGGGTGGTTGAGCACGAACGGCAGTTCGTCGCGGATGAAGCGCACCGGCACGTCGGTGGTCAGGCGCAGGGTGAAGTCCGGCAGCAGCCAGCGCACGTGGTTGCTGCCCCAGGTGCTCTCCGGCTGGCGCGCGCCCCAGTCGGCCAGCGGCCTGGCCAGCACGCGGATGCGCGGGTTGCCGGCCAGCGGCCGCACCTGGCGGATGATGCTGACCGGGCGATAGAAGCGGCCGTGGTTGCGCCAGCGCGGCGCGAAGTCGATCACCTCCACCGCGCCGCCATGGGCGTCGCGCAGCACGGTGCGCAGGATCGCGGTGTTGGCCAGGTAGTGCTGATCGCTGTCGACGAAGTCTTCCAGCTCGATGCTGAAATCGCCGCCGGGGTGCGCGCGCGGGGAGAGCAGGGCGCAGAACGCCGGATCGCCGTCGAAGGCCGGCAGGCAGCTCCACACCACGCTGGCCCGTTTGTCGATCAGGGCGCCGAAGCTGCCGTTGCCGATGACGCCGAGGTCGAGATTGGGGGAACTCATGGAGCGGTCGGGTCCTTGTGCGGAAGCAGTGGGGGAAGCGGCCACGGGGCGCAGGTGGGCGGGCGTGGTGACGGCCTCATCCGGCGTTATCGCGCAGCCAGGCGTGTACGCCGCGTGGATCGGGCAGCGCATAGGTGGCGACGCTGTCGGCGCGGGTGCCGACCAGCACGCTCCAGCCGCCGGCCCGGTTGGCCGCGGCGAAGCCGAATTCGTCGGTGAGATCGTCGCCGACGAACACCGGGCGGCGCCCGCGGAACGGCGGTTGCTGCAGCAGCGTGGTCAGCGCCACGCCCTTGTCGCTGCCTTCGGGCACGAACTCGACCACGTGGTCGCCGGGCTGCAGACGGTAGCCGGGCAGGTCGGCGAGCTGTGCGTGCGCGAACCCCAGCACCGCCTCGGCCGCGCTCGGCGCCGCACGCCAGTGCAGGGCCACGCTGGCGCCCTTGTCCTCGACCAGCACACCCGGATGCGCCTGGCGCAGGTGTGCGGCACGCGCATGCAGCGCATGCAGAAACTCGGAGGTATCGGCGGGCATCGCCGCCTGCGCGTCGGCGTCGCTGCGCAGCTCGTGACCGTGCAGGCCGGCGGCGGGCAGCCGCAGCGGTGCGAACAAGGCGTCCAGTTGCGTCAGCGGACGTCCGCTGACCAGCGCCACCGCGCCACCGAGGCGCTGGTGCAGGCGGCCGATCGCCTCACGCACCTCGGGCAACAACTGCACCTGGTCGGGACGTTCGGCAAAGGCGATGAGGGTGCCGTCCACGTCCAGGAACAATGCGCAGGCATCGTCCAGACGCGGCGGCGGCGGTCGGAGGGGGAGCGCGTCTGCCATTCCGCCATCATGAACGGGATGGCGTTAGCGTCAGGTGGATTGGGGCGGGATTCGGGATTCGGGAGTGGGGATTCGCAAAAGCGAGCGCCTGGCGGCTGCGGCTGTCCGCCCATGCCGGGATTGGAAGAGTGGGGATTCCGGATTGGCTAGCGCTCTGCGAGCGCCGACGCACCGCCCTTGCCAATCCCTAATCCCGACTCCCGAATCCCGGCCGTCTGCACATGCCGGGATGGGGAGCGGGGATTCGAGATTGGGCAACGCTCTGCGAATGCCGACACGCCGCTCTTGCGAATCCCCAATCCCGACTCCCCAATCCCGTCACCTCAGTCAGAAGGTGTACCGCACCCGCCCATAGTAGTAAGCGCCGTTGCTGCCGATCGGCGACAGCACGTCGTAGGGCAGGTTGCCGAAGTAGGCGATGTCGGGCTTGGAGCGGTCGGCGTAGGCGTCGGTGAGGTTCTGGCCGCCCACCGCCACGCTCCACTGCGGGGTGAGGTGGTATTCGACCTCGGCGTCGAGTTGCCACTTGGCGCTGTAGGTCTGTTCCGGGGCGAAGCCGCCGCCGAAGTCGAACACGCGGGTGGCGCTGCCGTAGCGGGTGACGCGGGTCTGCAGCGACCAGCGCGCGTCGCTCCAGTTCGCCGCCAGCTGTGCTCGGGTGCGCGGGGTCGCCTCGGTCAGGGTGTTGCGCTCTTCCACGCCGAACAACACGTAGTCCGGATTCAGCGCCAGCAACTGCGCCGGCGTGGCCACCACGTTCTCCAGCTCGGTCTTGGCGTAGCTCCAGGTGCCGGTCAACTGCAGTTGGCCCTGGCCCAGCGCCTGCCACCAGTTGCTGACCAGTTCGGCACCGCGGGTGCGGGTGTCGGCGGCGTTGACGAAGAAGCTGGCGCTCTGCAGGCCGGTGATGCCGAAGCGCTGCGCGACGAAGTCGGTCAGGGCGTCGCCGTCGATGCTTTCCGACAGCGCGATGCGCTTGTCGATGTCGATCTGGAACAGGTCCAGCGACAGGTCGAAGTGGCTGCCGACGCGGCTGGTGAAGCCCAGGCTGTAGTTGCGCGACTTTTCCGGCTGCAGCGTGCGGGCGCCCAGCGCCTGCGCGATCGGGTTGTCGACCGAAAGCAGGCGGCCCTGCAGCAACTGGCCGTTGGCGTTGTAGCCCGTGGAGCTGGCCTCGTAGCCGATCTGGCTCAGCGACGGCGCGCGGAAGTTGTTGGAGATGGCGCCGCGCAGGGCGAATGCCGGGACGAACTCGTAGCGCGCGGCCAGCTTGCCGGTCAGTTCGCCGCCGAAGTCCTGGTAGTGCTCGTAGCGCGCGGCCAGGTCGGTGGAGAGCTTGTCGCCGAACTGGCTGGACACGCTGGCGTAGACGCTGGCGACGTTGCGCGACAGGTCGGCCGCATCCTGCGGGGTCAGGCCGCCGCCGGCCTGGGCGCCGGTGGGGCGATCGGTGTAGGGGCCGGCGGCGTAGCTGGCCGGGTCGCCCGGACGGGTGCGGTAGTGCTCGCGGCGCAGCTCCACGCCGGTGCCCACGGTGTGGGTGGCGCCGGCGGCGTCGAAGCTGCGGCTCAGGTCGAGGTTGGCCACGCCCTGCTCGAAGGCGTAGTCGCCGGTCTTGAAGCGGGTCGGGCTGCCCGGGCCCAGCGAGGCGTTGAGCGAGTGCTTGAGCCGGTAGGTGAAGTCGTTGCGGCCATAGTCGAGGCTGGCGTCGTAGGCCCATTCGCCCCATTGCCCGCGCGCACCGAGCACCGCCTGCAGGTCGCGGTTCTCGCCCAGCGACACCGGGCGGTAGCCCTGCGGATACACCTGCGTCCAGTTGGCGGCGCCGTCGGGGTAGCGGAAGTAGTTGGCGCCCTGCGTGTCGCGCTGGTTGTAGGTACCGAAGGCATAGACCTCGCTGCCCTGGCCGAACGGCAGCTTGCCGTTGATCCAGGCGTTGAGATCCTTGCTGGCGCCGTCGCCGAGTTCATAGTTGCGCTTGCCGGCCAGGGCCAGGTTGGCCGGGGTCTGTTCCTCGAACGGCGGGATCTGGTCGAAGCCGGCGCGGTTGGTGGCCTCGTGGTTCTTCAGCTCCAGGCCGACCTTGAAGAAGCCGCCATCCTCGCCCAGCCGCGTGCCGACCTTGCCGCTGGCATAGCCGGTCTGGCCGTCGGTGAGGGTGCGGTGGATCGGCTTGACGTCGGTGTGGTTGGCGCCGTAGCTGGCCTCCAGCGCGCCGCTGTCCGGGTCGTCGTCGAGGATCACGTTGATCACCCCGGCCACCGCGTCGGAGCCGTACTGCGCGCCGGCGCCGTCGCGCAGCACTTCGATGCGCTTGATCGCGCTGATCGGGATGGCGTTGAAGTCCACCGGCGTGGTGCCCTTGCCGATCTTGCTGTCGGTGTTGACCAGCGCCGAGGTGTGGCGGCGCTTGCCGTTGACCAGCACCAGCACCTGGTCGGGCGAGAGCCCGCGCAGCTGTGCGGCGCGCACGTGGTCGGCACCGCCGGAGTTGGACTGGCGCGGGAAGTTGAAGGACGGCAGCAGCGCCTGCAGCGCGCTGCCGAGTTCGCCGTTGACCACGCCGGCCTTGCGGATGTCCTCGGCGCTGAGCACGTCCACCGGGGCGGTGGATTCGAGCACGGTGCGGCCGCTGGCGCGGGTGCCGGTGACGATCACCGTGTCCAGATTGGTCGCGGTGGCCGGAGCGGCGTCCTGGGCGAACGCGGGGGCCGCCAGGGCCAGGGCGATGGCCAGGCTCAGCGGCCTGACGAACGGGGACGACATGGGGGTTCTCTCCTGAAACGATGACCATCAAGACCGGCCGCGCCGGCCATGGCGGCGACTGGGGTCGGCAAAGGTTGCTGCATCCATCCGGATGAAGCGATATATTAGCCCGACGTTAAGGCGATGTGCGAGCCGCGTGTTCGGTGCCGTGGGGCATGAGCTCATGCCCTGGGGTTATCCGGGCACGTCCTGCGTCTGGCCTACGATCGCCTGTCCCATTTCCGTTCCGACCGAGACCTTGCCGATGCTGCTGCGTGCCCCGTTGATCGCCGTCCTCCTGGCCCTGAGCGCCTGCGCCAGCATCGCCCCGTCCGCGCCCACCGCGCCGAGCAAGGTCAGCGCGACCATGCAGGGCGATGCGGCGCGGCCGGCGCAGGCCAGCGGCTGGGTGCGCAGCGAGCTGTACTTCGGCGTGGGCGAGGAGAGCGGCCCGGCCGACCGCCCGCAGGCCGAGCCGATCAGCGAGGCGCGCTGGCGCGCGTTCCTGGACAAGGAGGTCACGCCGCGCTTTCCCGACGGCCTGACCGTGTTCGACGCCTACGGCCAGTGGCTGTTCCGCGGCGCCAAGGAGCCGAACCGGCTCAACACCAAGGTCCTGGTGATCCTGCACGAGGACACCCCGCAGCGCCGCGCCGACATCGAGGCGATCCGGCTGGCGTGGAAGCAGGCCACCGGGCACCAGTCGGTGCTGTGGGCGCGGCAGGCGGTGGACGTGTCGTTTTGACCGCGGGGATTGGGGAGTGGGGAGTGGGGATTCGCAAGGGCGGGGTGCTGCCGTGACGGTAGGGCCGTTCGTGATTCGGCCCGGTGATCTCGACGATCCGGCGGTGCGTGGGTTGCTGGAGTACCACGTGCAGCAGATGCAGGCGCAGTCGCCGCCGGAAAGCGTGTATGCGCTGGATGTTTCCGGTCTGCGGCGCACCGACGTGCGGGTGTGGAGCGTATGGCGCGACGATGCGCTGGCCGCGGTCGGTGCGCTGCGGGTGCTTGGCGAGGGCGGCGGCGAGCTGAAGTCGATGCGCACGCACCCGGCGTTCCTGCGTCAGGGCGCGGCCGCGGCCCTGCTCGAACATCTGATCGCGGTCGCCCGCGCCGACGGCCTGCAGCGCCTGAGCCTGGAGACCGGCAGCGGCGCGGCGTTCGAGCCGGCGCTGGCGTTGTAGCGCCGGCGCGGCTTCCGCAACGGGCCGGCGTTCGGCGAGTACGTGCCGAGCGCTTTCAACCAGTTCCTGCATCTGCCGCTGTCGCCTTAGCGGCGCGCCGTCGCCGGAAAACGGCATCCTGCGCGTGCACCGATCCGACGGTGCCGCTTCCCCTTACCATCCCTCGACCCCCAACGCCGCCACTGCCCGCATGTCCACTCCCGCTCCTGTCTCGCCGCGTCCGCGTTGGTTCGTCGCCGGCGACCTCAACGGCTTCTTCGGCCTGGTGGTCGACAACCTGTCGATCCTCGGCTTCATCACCCTGGCGCTGGTGGGAATCTTCCAGTTCCCCGCCGAGGTCATCTACACCCGGATGATTCCCGGTACCGCTTTCGGCGTGCTGGTCGGCAACCTGCTGTACACCTGGATGGCGCGGCGGCTGGCCGCGCGCAGCGGGCGCAGCGACGTCACCGCGATGCCGCTGGGGCTGGATGCGCCGACCAGCATCGGCATGGCCCTGTTGGTGCTCGGCCCGGCGTTCGTGCGCTACAAGCAGCAGGGCCTGGACCCGCAGGCCGCGGCGCTGGCCACCTGGCATCTGGGCATGGCGTCCCTGGTGGTGATGGGCGTACTGAAGACGGTGCTGTCGTTCTTCGGCGATGCGGTCACCCGCGCGCTGCCACGCGCCGCGCTGCTCGGCTCCATCGCCGGCATCGCCATCGTGCTGATGGGCTTCCTGCCGCTGCTGGAGGCGCTGCGCACGCCGCTGGTCGGGCTGGTGGTGCTGGGCCTGTTGCTGTACGTGCTGATCGCCAAGGGGCGGCTGCCGTGGCGCCTGCCGGGGGTGCCGCTGGCGCTGGCGTTGGGTACCGGCCTGTACTACTGGGCCAATGCCGCGGGGATCGGCATTCCCGGCCACCAGGCGCCGCAGTGGATCGCGCCGCAACTGGTGCTGCCGTGGCCGAGCCTGGGGTTCGTCACCGGCCTGCCCGACACGGTGCCGCTGCTGCCGCTGCTGCTGCCGTTCGGCCTGCTGATGGTGGTGGGCGGCATCAACGTCAGCGAAAGCGCACGCGCCGCCGGCGACGACTACCGCACCCGCGACATCCTGCTGGTCGAGGCCGGCGCGACCCTGATCGCCGGTGTCTGCGGCGGCGTCGCGCAGACCACGCCGTACATCGGCCAACCGGCCTACAAGCACATGGGGGCGCGCAGCGGCTACACCTTGCTCACCGGTTTGTTCATTGGCCTGGGCGGCATGTTCGGGCTGGTCGCCGGCCTGGTGCAGTGGCTGCCGATGGCGGTGCTGGCGCCGATCATCGTCTACGTCGCCATCGACATCACCACCCAGGCCTTCCAGGCCACGCCCAAGCGCCACGCTGGTGCCATGGTGTTGGGCTTCCTGCCGTCGGTGGCCTACCTGCTGGCGATCAAGGCGCCGGGCTGGATCGCCCCGGAGCAGTTGGCGAAACTCACCAGCACCCTGGACGGCCACGGCCTGCCGGAACTGGCGGTGATCCTGACCCTGGGCAACGGCTTCATCATCACCGCGATGCTGTGGATCGCCACGGTGGCGGCGATGGTCGACGGCCGCCTGCGCCGTGCCGCCGTGTTCCTGCTGGTGGCGGCCGGGCTGACCCTGTTCGGGCTGATCCACTCGGTGGACCCGCGCGGCGGCCTGTACCTGCCGTGGACGCTGAGCGGCGTGCCGAAGCTGATCGCCTGGCAGTTCGTCGGCGGCTACCTGGTGCTGGCCGCGCTGCTCGGCCTGCTGTCGTTGCAGAAGCCGCGCGCGGTGCTGCTGGACTGACGGCGGCGCGACAATCGGTGCCGGGATCGCAACGATGCACGAGAGGAGGAAGGCATGAACGCTCGCCCTGGCCTGCGCATGAGCGCGCTGGCACTGCTGCTGGCGCTGGGCTGGATGCCCGAGGCCGGCGCGGTGTCGTTCGACTGCAGCAATGCATCCACGGCGGTGGAGCGGCTGTTGTGCACGGACAAGCGGTTGGACGCCACGGAGGAATGGCTGGCCCTGCGCTATGCGGCGCTGCGCGACGTGGTCCCGGCGGCGCAGCGGCCTGGCGTGCGCAATGCGCAGCGCGACTGGCTGGCGCAGCGTCAGAGCTGCCTGGCCGAGACCGATCCCGGTGCCTGCCTGAAACAGCGAATGGAGGCGCGGGTGCGCGCGTTGGACGCCGAATTCGCGCCGCAGGCGGCGCGCTTCGACCGCATCGTCGCCAGCATTCCCACCGCGCCGGCCGCGGCGGCGGCGCAGCTGCGCGCCTACGATGGCGGTCTGGCCTCGGCCTGGCTGGTGTACCTGCATCGCTTCGTGCCGGCGGCCGGGGTGCAGGCGGCCGAAGCGCGTGCCCGGTTTGCGTCCGCAAGCACCGCGCTGAGGCAGCAGGACGGGGTGTCCGCCGGGTTGCTCGACACGTCCGAGCCGACCAGCCGACAGGCCGGGGAAGCGCGCGACCTGACGTTGTTGCGGCTGTGGATCGAACGCAGCGGCTATACGCCGGATGCGGCCACGCAGCCGAATCCGCGTCCCTACGTGCATTGTTTTGTGTTCGCCGCGCAGGGCGAGGCGGCCTACGACGCCATGGGCCCGCTGTACGGTTCCAGCCGCGATCTTTCCGCACCGATCTGCCGGCCGTTGCCCGGCCTGTTCGATCAACCCGCATGGACGCGATTGCAGCAGGCGTTCGGCAGCCTGGTGGATCGCGTGTCCGACGACGCCGGCACGATGCGCTACGCGGATTTCGCCGCATGGCGGGTGCTGTCGTTGCAGGCCACGGTATCGCCGCTGTTGTTGCTGAAGCGGCCCAAGGGCGCGGAGCCGCCCGGCGATCCGGCCGCCGCCATCGCCGCGTGGCACGACGCGAGCCTGTGGCCGCAGGCCGATCGCAAGGCGGCATTGGCGGCCCTGCAGCCGGCGCGGACTGCCACGGCGCAATGGATGATCGCGCACAAGGCGATGCCGGCGTCGCAGGCCGACCGCGTCGCGGCCGCGCTGGTCGCCGATTGGGTCGGCGCGCGCATCGCCTTTGCCGAGGGCCCGCAGGGGTGATGGTGGCGGGCGCGGCGCTACCGGGGCGCTGGCGCCTCGCGCAAGGCGTGCATCGAGACTGAACGCCGGCCGTCCCGCGCTGGAACCGGTGCGCATCGCGGCGGTCACACCTCCATTGTCCGATGGAGATGTGCCTCCCATGCAGCCGCGTCACTCGTTCTGGCCGTGGATCCTGGTCGCCGTGCTGGTGGCCGCCGCCGCGGCCTGGTTGTTCCGCGACAACATCGCCGCGCTGTGGCCCGCCGCTGCGCCCGCACCTGCCGCGGTCGCGCCGCCACCCCCCGCGGCCGCGCCGACAACGCCTGACGCGCCTGCCGCGGCGGCAACGCCCCCGCCGATCCAGCACCCCATCGATGCCGCGGAAGCCGCCGACGCGGCGATTCCGGCCCTGGCCGCCAGCGACGATGCCGCCTGGGCGGCACTGCGCACGCTGGCAGGCGGCGACGCACCGCTGGCGCTGCTGCTGCGCGACCACCTGATCCAGCGCCTGGTGACCATGGTCGACAACCTGACCCAGCGCCGCGTCACGGCCCGCTCCCTGGCGCTCAAGCAGGTGCCGGGCGAGTTGCAGGTGAGCACCGATGCCAACGGCACCAGCGTCATCGCCGACGCCAACGCACAGCGCTATGCGCTCTACGTGGAGGCGTTCACCCGCGCCGATCCGGGCACAGCGGTGGCGGCCTATCGGCGCTTCTATCCGCTGTTCCAGCAGGCCTATGTGGAGTTGGGCTATCCGCAGGGCTACTTCAACGATCGCCTGGTGCAGGTGATCGACCACCTGCTGCAGACCCCGACGCCGACCGCGCCGCTGGCGGTGGAGGTCGATCCGGTGCGCGGCAAGTACCGTTTCGTCGATCCGGCGCTGGAGTCGCTGTCGATCGGGCAGAAGGCGCTGCTGCGCATGGGTCCGACCCAGGCCGCCGCGGTCAAGGCGCAATTGCGTGCGGTGCGCGAGGCCCTGACGCGGACCTGAGCGATAGAGTGAGCCACGAGGCGCGTGCCTCGTAGTGCGGCCGCGTCTTCGGGCTCGGTCCCGCGTTTGCGCGCCGGCATACGCTGCAGCGATTTTTGGTTTTTCGTAGATACCGTCTTACCCCCTAGCAGGCAAGGCCCCTTTTCGGATCGAACGCCGTGCCCGATTTGAGAACGCCGTAGGCCAGGTGCAGGAGCTTGCGCATGGCGGCGCACACGATCTGCTTGCCGGCTTTGCCGCGTTCGCTCAGCCGCTGTTTCAGCGCCCGGATGATCGGGTTGTGGGTCATGGCCACCAGGGCCGGCATGAACAGGCCCGCGCGCAGGCGGGACGAGCCGGTACGCGAGATGCAGACGTGGCCTTTGCGCTCGCCCGACTCCTGCAGGCACGGATTCAGGCCCGCGAAGGCGGTCACCGCCGAGGCATCGGCGAAGCGCCTCACATCGCCAAGCTCGGCCAGCATCAAGGCCGCGCTGGTGTCGGCAATGCCCTGGATGCTCACCAGCAGCTCGCGCTGCCCACGCAAGGTCGGATCCTGGTCGATATGGTCATCGATGGCCTGCTCGATCTGGGCGATGTGGTGTTGCAGATCGGCCAGATGGACCTGGATCGAGTCCTTCACCTGGGCCGGAGCGACGTCCAGCCGGTTGCGCTCCATCTGCAGCATCTGTTGCAGATCCTGGCGCCGGCGCACCAGCGCTTTAAGCTGCTTGAGCGCCGGCGGATCAGGGGACCAACGGCGTAACTGCTCGCGGTGACGCAGGGCATAGCTGGCGATCAGCTTGGCATCGCTGCGATCGGTCTTGACCCGGCTGAGTTGGCTGCGTGCGTACGCGGCCGTCTGTGCCGGGTTGAGCACGCACACCCGATAGCCTCGTGCGTGGAGGAACTCGGCCAGCGCCTGGTGGTAGGTGCCGGTGGCCTCCATGGCGATCCAGCTATCGGACTGGGCATGCGTCTGCAGCCATGCCTGCAGGGCCTGGAAGCCCTTGGCATCGTTGGACAACTTGGCCTTGGTACGGTGCTTGCCATTGGTCAGCTCGATGGCCACATCGAAACTGCGTTTGGCGACGTCGATGCCGATGACGGGAGACATGCGCGATTCCTCCATCGTGTCAGGGTCATGATCGGCGCTGGGCCCAGTCCTGCCTTGTCGATGCGAGTTCACGCCCGGGGGGGCGGACTCTGGATACCGTTCGGACACCCAAGGGCCAGCATGTGGAGGGCGGAGCCGATCTACGATGCAAGCTCGAAGCTTTAGGAGCGACTGGACCTCCCACACCTCCTCCGATGATCAGTCGGAAGACATGACGCCTGTTTAGGGGCGACATGTCCAGATACAAGGAGCGGCTTTAGCCGCGACAGGCGTCACCGATAATGCCTGTCGCGGCTAAAGCCGCTCCTACAGCCGCGATGCTTCTATTGCGTCATCCCGTCGGTGCTGCGGTTTGACGGCTGCTTTCCGACGGCCGCCGCGCGCCGATGACAACGCTGCAATCCTACTCAGCCATCCAACTCCGGGTAATGCCGGAAGATGCCGTTCTCGTTGAACGGCAGGCGCCGCGGCGAGGCCAGGTAGGCGGCGATGCCCGGGCGCTCGCAGACGCGCTGCTGCAGCGCGCGCAGCCGCGGGAGCTTCGGCGAGAGTTTTTTCATCGCCTGCGGGAACGCGTAGTCCAGCCCGCTCATCAGCTGGAACAGCGACAGGTCCACGTAGGAATGCTCGCGCAGCGCGTGGCGCCCGCCACCCTGGTCCAGCACCTGCTCGAAATAGCCGAGGAACTTCGGCAGCCGCTGCTTGCGCAGGTCCTCGGCGCGGCGCCGCGCTTCGGCTTGCTGGTCTTGGTAGTACAGCGCGCTGGCGATGGGATGGTGGCTGTCGTGGACCTCGGTCACCAGGTCGGCGATGGTCAACTGCAGTTGCAGGGCCTGCAGTCGCCGCGATTCGCTGTCCGGCACCAGGCCCAGCGGCGGGCCGAGGTAGTGCAGGATGTTGGCGACCTGGGCGATCACCAGCCGGCCGGCCTTGAGAAACGGCGGCGCGAACGGGCGTGCGCCGGCATGGGCGCCGTCGAGGAAGGGCTGCAGCGCCGCGTCGCCCTGCTCGCGGGCCACGTCGCGATAGCCGGCGCCGGCATCCTCCAGCGCCAGCCGCACGAACTCGCCGCGGCCCTGCATGCCGGTCCAGTAGTAGAGCTCGTAGTGCATGGCGGGGCCTGTGCGTGGGGACGGGAGCGCCGAGGGTAGCCGCCGTTGCGGTAGCGGCGTGTGACTGGCGGGTGCCAAAGTGCGGCGAACGGCACACCGGGTCGCGTTGCTCCTGCGTAGCGTATACAGACGTCGCGGACGGCCTTGAAACACGGGCGGACAGCCGCATTTTGCTGGCATGCCGGCACGGCCGGCCCTTTCATTCAGAGGACTTCCCGATGCGGATGGACAAGCTCACCTCGCGCTTCCAGCAGGCCCTGGCCGACGCGCAGTCGCTGGCCGTGGGCCGCGACCACACCATCATCGAGCCGGTGCACGTGTTCGTCGCGCTGCTCGACCAGGCCGGCGGCAGCACGCGGCCGTTGCTGGCGCAGGCCGGCGTCAACGTGCCGGTGCTGCGCGAGCGGCTCGGCGAGGCGCTGGAGAAGCTGCCCAAGGTCAGCGGCCAGCCCGGCAACCTGTCGATGGGCAACGACCTCAGCCGCCTGCTCAACCAGACCGACAAGCTGGCCCAGCAGCACAACGACCAATTCATCGCCAGCGAGTGGTTCGTGCTGGCCGCCGCCGACGACAGCGGTGCGCTGGGCCTGGCGCTGCGCGCGGCCGGTGCCGACAAGAAGAAGCTCGAGGCTGCCATCGACAAGCTGCGCGGCGGCGAGACCGTGCAGTCGGAGAACGCCGAGGAACAGCGCCAGGCGCTGGAGAAGTACACCATCGACCTCACCGCGCGCGCCGAGAGCGGCAAGCTCGATCCGGTGATCGGCCGCGACGAGGAAATCCGCCGCACCGTGCAGGTGCTGCAGCGGCGCACCAAGAACAACCCGGTGCTGATCGGCGAGCCCGGCGTCGGCAAGACCGCCATCGTCGAGGGCCTGGCCCAGCGCATCGTCAACGGCGAAGTGCCCGAAGGCCTGCGCGGCAAGCGCGTGCTGTCGCTGGACATGGGCGCGCTGATCGCCGGCGCCAAGTTCCGCGGCGAGTTCGAGGAGCGGCTCAAGGGCGTGCTCAACGATCTGTCCAAGAACGAGGGCCAGATCATCCTGTTCATCGACGAACTGCACACCATGGTCGGTGCCGGCAAGGCCGACGGCGCCATGGACGCGGGCAACATGCTCAAGCCGGCGCTGGCGCGCGGCGAGTTGCACTGCATCGGCGCCACCACCTTGGACGAGTACCGCAAGTACATCGAGAAGGACGCGGCGCTGGAGCGGCGCTTCCAGAAGGTGTTCGTCGGCGAGCCGAGCGTGGAGGACACCATCGCCATCCTGCGCGGGCTCAAGGAGCGCTACGCGGTGCACCACGGGGTGGAGATCACCGATCCGGCGATCGTCGCCGCGGCCACCCTGTCCAACCGCTACATCACCGACCGCCAGTTGCCGGACAAGGCAATAGACCTGATGGACGAGGCGGCCAGCCGCATCCGCATGGAGATCGACTCCAAGCCGGAGGAACTGGACCGCCTGGAGCGGCGCCTGATCCAGCTCAAGATCCAGCGCGAGATGCTGAAGAAGGAGAAGGACGAGGCTTCGCGGCAGCGCCTGGCCGACCTGGAGAGCGACATCGACAAGCTCGAGCGCGAGTTCTCCGATCTGGACGAGGTGTGGAAGTCGGAGAAGGCGGCGCTACAGGGCGCGACCAAGATCAAGGAGCAGATCGAGCAGGCGCGCGTGGAGCTGGAAGCGGCGCAGCGGCGCCAGGACTACGCCAAGATGAGCGAGATCCAGTACGGCCTGCTGCCGAACCTGGAGAAGCAGCTGGCCGCGGCCAACGAGGCCGAACAGCACGACTTCAAGCTGGTGCAGGACCGCGTCACCGCCGAGGAGATCGCCGAGGTGGTGTCGCGCTGGACCGGTATCCCGGTCAACAAGATGCTCGAGGGCGAGCGCGACAAGCTGCTGCGCATGGAGGACGAACTGCACCAGCGCGTGGTCGGCCAGGAAGAGGCGATCAAGGTGGTGTCCGACGCGGTGCGCCGCTCGCGCGCCGGCCTGTCCGATCCGAACCGGCCCAGTGGCTCGTTCCTGTTCCTGGGCCCCACCGGCGTCGGCAAGACCGAGCTGTGCAAGGCGTTGGCCGAGTTCCTGTTCGACAGCAGCGACGCGATGATCCGCATCGACATGAGCGAGTTCATGGAGAAGCACTCTGTGGCGCGGCTGATCGGTGCGCCTCCGGGCTATGTCGGCTATGAGGAAGGCGGCTACCTGACCGAGGCGGTGCGGCGCCGGCCGTATTCGCTGATCCTGCTCGACGAGGTCGAGAAGGCGCACAGCGACGTGTTCAACATCCTGCTGCAGGTGCTCGACGACGGTCGCCTCACCGATGGCCAGGGCCGCACCGTGGACTTCCGCAACACGGTCATCGTGATGACCTCCAACCTCGGTTCGCACCAGATCCAGGAGCTGAGCGGCGACGGCAGCGCCGAGGCCTACACGCAGATGAAGGCGGCGGTGATGGGCGTGGTGCAGGCGCACTTCCGCCCGGAGTTCATCAACCGCCTGGACGACATCGTGGTGTTCCATCCGCTGGACAAGGCGCAGATCAAGTCGATCGCGCGCATCCAGCTGCACGGCCTGGAAAAGCGCCTGGCCGAGCGCGGGCTGAAGATCGAACTGAGCGACCGCGCGCTGGAGCTGCTGGGCAACGTCGGCTTCGACCCGGTGTACGGTGCGCGCCCGCTGAAGCGCGCGATCCAGGCGCAACTGGAGAACCCGCTGGCGCAGCAGATCCTGTCCGGCCAGTTCCTCAGCGGCGACACCATCAAGGTCGAGGCCGAGGGCGGCAAGCTGGTGTTCGAGAAGGCCTGATGGGGCCCGTCGCGCAGGCGCGTTCCGCTGTGTCGGCGGCGCGCGCCCTGCTGGTGGACATGGACGGCGTGCTGCGGCTGTGGCCCGACGACGATGCGGCGCTGGAGCGCGCGCACGGCGTGCCGCCGGGCAGCCTGCGCGCGGTGGCGTTCGCGCCGGCGCTGCTGGAGCCGGCGATTCGCGGTGCGACGCGCGATGCGCAATGGCGGGCCGCGGTGGCCGCGCGCCTCGCTGCGCTCGCGCCCGAGGCCGATGTCGCGGCCTTGGTCGCCGCTTGGTCCGCGCCGACGGCGGCGCGGCTCAACCCGCCAGTGCTGGCGCTGCTGCGGCAGGTGCGCCAGCGCATGCCCGTGGTGCTGCTGAGCAACGCCACCTCGCGCCTGTCGCACGATCTGCAGGCGCTCGGCATCGCCGACGCGTTCGATGCGGTGGTGAATTCCAGCGAGGTCGGTGCGATCAAACCCGAGCCGGCGATCTTCCTGCATGCACTGGCACAACTCGGGATGGCCGCGGACGAGGTGTTGTTCGTCGATGACACGGCGGTCCATGTCGAGGCCGCACGTGCCCTGGGCCTGCGCGCCGAGCGCTATGTGGATGCAGAAGCCTTGCGTGCCTGGCTGCTCGTCCATGGCGCGCTCGGCGACGACTGAGCTTGCATGCCGGGACTGGATCGGCGCGCCAGGGTCGGCGTTCCCGCCTGCGGCAGTGCGTGCGCCTACTTCTCCAGGGACAGCGTGATGCCTGCTACGCAGGCCGCCTCGGGGTGTGCGCGTTGCGCGGCGAACGTACCTTGCAGGGTGGCCCCCACGGCAAGCTTGTCGCGCTGGAAACTGGCGCCGACGCCAAAGTCGGTATCGGCGTATTGCGGTGGTGGCGGCTCGACAGCGAAGTACTCTTTCGAGAATCCGGCGGCGGCCAGCCTGTCGGCCAGTTGCCCTAGCCGCAGCGGGCAGGCGTCGCCCATGTCGCGATAGCGGTAGCCGAGCCCGCTGCCCGCAGCCACGGGCGCATCTTCCTTGGAACTGATGGAAAGCGAGAGCGAGGCCCGGTCGGGCAAGTACTTCGCTTCGACCTCTTGCGTGAACGCCATGCCGGCGGCGTCGACGAAAGCAGCGAAGACGTTGCCGACCGGTGGCCGCGGCGAGGGATTCCACGGTTCGGCATACGGCGGCGGCAGCATGCCGGGGAAAAAATCCAGGTCGAACCGATCGCAGAGATGGCGCAAGGTCAACGCCGCCTCGTCGCCAGCGATCACCGCGTCGAGCACGCCGAGGTAGCGTTGCATCATGACGTGCGCGGGCACGCTGGAATCCTGTTCGGGATCGGCCAGATAGCGCTGGTGCTGCGCCTCGCAAGTGTAGGGCTGGCTCCACTGTTCCATCGCATAGGACGGCGGCGGCGCGGCCCGCGCGAACGCTGGCAGGGCGAAGAGCAGCAGCGGAATCGAGCGGATGGCGGCGCGTTGCATCGGGTGAGCATCCCGGCGGGCTGGCCGGCCCATCATACCGGGTGCTCGCGCGCCGTCCGCGCCGGGTGGGCTGACAACCCGGCGTCATGGCCTCATAACCGCGGGTTTGCATTCGCTGCCACGCAGGGCGCTATCGTCTCGGCTCCTCTTGCCGAGACCCGCCCATGCCCGACCCGAACTGGAAGCTGGAAACCATCGCCGTGCACGGTGGCTACCGTCCCGATCCGACCACCCGCGCGGTGGCCGTGCCGATCTACCAGACCGTGGCCTATGCCTTCGACGACACCCAGCATGGCGCCGACCTGTTCGATTTGAAGGTGCAAGGCAACATCTACAGCCGCATCATGAACCCCACCACCGACGTCCTGGAACAGCGCATCGCCGCGCTGGAGGGCGGCATCGGCGCGCTGGCGGTGGCGTCCGGGCAGGCGGCGGTGACCTATGCCATCCAGACCATCGCCGAGGCCGGCGACAACATCGTGTCCTCCAGCGCGCTGTACGGCGGCACCTACAACCTGTTCGCGCACACCTTGCCGCTGTCCGGGATCCGGACCCGCTTCGCCGACTATCGCGATCCGGGCGCCTTCGCCGGACTGATCGACGAGCGCACCAAGGCGATCTTCGTCGAGTCGATCGGCAACCCGCGCGGCAATGTCACCGACCTGGAAGCGGTGGCCGCCATCGCCCACGCCCACGGCGTGCCGCTGATCGTCGACAACACCGTGCCCACGCCATACCTGCTGCGGCCGTTCGACTTCGGTGCCGACATCGTGGTGCATTCGCTGACCAAGTACCTGGGCGGCCACGGCACCAGTCTGGGCGGGGCGATCGTCGATTCCGGGCGCTTTCCGTGGGCGACGCATGCGCAGCGCTTCCGCCGCCTCAACGAGCCGGACGTGAGCTACCACGGCGTGGTCTACACCGAGGCGCTGGGCGAGGCGGCCTACATCGGCCGCGCGCGGGTGGTGCCGCTGCGCAACACCGGTGCGGCGCTGTCGCCGTTCAACGCGTTCCAGATCCTGCAGGGCATCGAGACGCTGCCGTTGCGCATGGACCGGATCAACCAGAATACGCTGGCGCTGGCGCGTCACCTGCAGGGCGAGGCCAAGGTGGAGTGGGTCAACTACGCCGGCCTGCCGGACCATCCCGAGCATGCGCTGGCGCAGAAGTACCTGCGCGGCCACGGCTCCGGCGTGCTGACGTTCGGCCTGCGCGGCGGCCGCGCCGCCGGCGCATGCTTCCTCGATGCGCTGCAACTGTTCACCCGCCTGGTCAACATCGGCGACGCCAAGTCGCTGGCCACGCATCCGGCGTCCACCACCCATCGCCAGCTCTCGCCCGAGGAATTGCAGCGCAGCGGCGTCAGCGAGGACACGGTGCGGCTGTCGGTGGGCATCGAGCACATCGACGACCTGCTCGCCGACCTGCGGCAGGCGCTGGCGCAGGCCTGAGCCACGCCGCGCGCTGCATGCGTGCTCAGCGGAAGAACTGGCTCGGCGGCTGCCCGAACTGGCGCTTGAACATGGCGGTGAACGCGCTGGGGCTGTCGTAGCCCAGCTCCACCGCCACGTCGATGATGCGGTCGCCGGCGGCCAGCCGTTCGAGCCCGCGCAGCAGGCGCAGTTGCTGGCGCCACTGGCCGAAGCGCATCTGCAGTTCGCGCTGGCACAGGCGCTGGATGGTCTTGACGTCCACGCCCAGCTGCGCGGCCCAGGCGTGCAGCGTGGTGGGAGCGGCCGGGTCGGCGTCGAGCGCGGCGGCGATGCGCAGCAGGCGCGGATCGCGCGGCTGCGGCAGGTACAGCGGCAGCGCCGGCAGCGCATGCAGTTCGTCCAGGATCAGCCGCATCAGCCGCCCGTCGCGCGAGTCGGCGGCGTGGTCCCAGGGGATCTCCGCGGCGCTGCGGATCAGCGCTTCCAGCAGCGGCTCCACCGCCATCACCGTCGGCGTGTCTGGCATGCCGGCGATGGCGGCGGGACGGATGTACAGGCTGCGCATGCGCAGGACGCCGATCCAGCGCACGCTGTGCTCGGTGCCGGCGGGGATCCACAGCGCGCGCGTGCTCGGCACCACCCAGTGGCCCTGGCCCGAGCGCACCACCATCAGGCCGGACACCGCGTAGATCAACTGGTGGCGCGCATGCCGGTGCGGGGCGATGGCGCTGTCCGGTGTGTAGTCGATGGCCTTGCACACCACGTCGGCGGGCGCGTCGTCCGCATTGCGGCCGGACCCCGGCACCATGATGTCCTTTTTGCGATGGTTGCTGGGCATGTCGCGCGAGAAGGTCGGGGCAGGGCAGCCTACCATGCACGCACTCCCGGCAATGCCTGTCCCGCCATGTCCACGTTGCGTCCTGCCGCGCCCGTCGTTTCCTCCCCCGCCGCTCCCGCCGCCCCGCGCAAGGTCGCGTCCGGCGTCCTGGCCGCGATCACCTCCTCGCACCTGATCAACGACATGATGCAGTCGCTGATCCTGGCGCTGTACCCGGTGCTCAAGGGCCAGTTCCAGCTCAGCTTCGCCCAGGTCGGGCTGATCACTCTCACGTACCAGATCACTGCTTCGCTGTTCCAGCCGCTGATCGGGCTGCGCACCGATCGCCGACCGGCGCCGTATTCGCTGCCGATGGGCATGAGTTCCACCATGTGCGGGCTGTTGCTGCTGGCCTATGCGCCGAGCTTCGGCATGGTGCTGCTGGCGGCGGCCTTGGTCGGGATCGGCTCGGCGATCTTCCATCCCGAATCCTCGCGCATCGCGCGGCTGGCCTCGGGTGGCCGCCACGGCCTGGCCCAGTCGGTGTTCCAGGTCGGCGGCAATACCGGCACCGCGCTGGGGCCGCTGATCGCCGCGGCGGTGATCGTGCCCAACGGCCGCCACAGCGTGGCCTGGTTCGGCGGCGCGGCACTGCTCGGCATCGCCTTGCTGTCCTACGTCGGGCGCTGGTACGCGCTGCATCTGCAGGCCGCGCGCGCGACGCCGCGGCCGGCCGCCGCGGTGCCGGCGCTGCCGCGCGCCACGGTGGTGCGGATCGTCGGCATCCTGCTGCTGCTGATCTTCTCCAAGTATTTCTACATCGCCGGGCTGAGCAGCTACTACACCTTCTACCTGATCCAGCGCTTCGGCGTCTCGGTGCAGAGCGCGCAATTGCACCTGTTCGCGTTCCTGCTGGCGTCGGCGCTGGGCACGCTGATCGGCGGCCCGGTCGGCGACCGCATCGGCCGCAAGCCGGTGATCTGGGTGTCGATCCTGGGCGTGGCGCCGTTCGCGCTGGCGCTGCCGCACGTGGGCCTGCATGCGGCCACCGCGTTGACCGTGCTGATCGGCTTCGTGTTGTCCTCGGCGTTCTCGGCGATCCTGGTGTACGCGCAGGAAATGATGCCCGGGCGCATCGGCACCATCTCCGGGCTGTTCTTCGGCTTCGCCTTCGGCATGGGCGGGCTGGGCGCGGCGGTGCTGGGCCTGCTCGCGGACCACCGCGGCATCGTCTTCGTGTACCAGGTGATGTCGTTCCTGCCGCTGCTGGGCATCGTTGCGGCGTTTCTGCCGAGCCGGCGGCCGGCGCACTAGCGCGACCGCGCTTGGCCGGCATCGACCGGCACGGACAGCTTGGCGAAAGCCTGCGGCCGCATGCTGTCGCGCCGGCCGTCGCGCCCCCATCGCTGTCTTCGCATGCCTGTCATCGCCCTGGTCTCGTCCGTTGCCCACGCCTGGTCCACGCTGGTCGACCTGGTCGCCAGCCACGCGGTGGCGCCGCTGCTGGCGGCGCTGCACCTGACCGGACTCAGCGACGATCCGCACGACATCGCCGCCTCGCTGCTGGTGGCGGCCCTGCAGTTGTCCATCATCGGCGTGCTGTTCCGGCCGCTGGAGAGCCTGTGGCCGGCCGAACGTTGGGAACACCGGCGGCTGGCGCGGATCGACTTCCACTACACCTGGCTGATGTTGATCGGGGTGTTCCCGCTGTTCTCGTTCCTGATCCTGACCCCGGTGGTCAACGCACTGGGCGGCGCCGACCCCAACGCCGCGGCGGCGCCGGAGACCGGCCTGCGCCATGCCTGGCCGTGGCTGGACCAGCATCCGCTGGCGCTGTTCGCGCTGTACTACCTGGCCTACGACTTCACCTACTACTGGATGCACCGGGTGCAGCACTGGATGCCGTGGTGGTGGGCCATGCACAGCATGCACCACAGCCAGCGCCAGCTCAGCTGCTGGGCCAACGACCGCAGCAACTACCTGGACGGCATGCTGCAATCGTTCGTGCTGGCCGCGGTGGGCATCGCCTTCGGCATCGAGGCCGACGAGTTCGCCTGGCTGATGCTGCTCGGCGAACTGGTGCAGAACCTGTCGCACGCCAACGTGCGCTTCGGCTTCGGCCCGGTGCTCGACAAGCTCCTGGTCGATCCCCCGTTCCATCGCCTGCACCACATGCGCGTGGATCCGGAGCGGCCCGGCCTGCACAACTGCAACTTCGGCCAGGTGTTCGCGTTCTGGGACGTGCTGTTCGGCACGGCGCTGTACGGCGAGCCGGTGCGGCCGACCGGGGTGGGCGATCCGATGGTGGACCGCGACAACGAGCTGGGCCTGGTCGCGCTGCAGTGGGAAGGGCTCAAGCGCTTCTGGGGCGCGGTGTGGCGCCGCTCCGGCTGGACACCGGGCGAGGTGGCGTTCGGTGAGGACTATGCGCCGATTCCGGTGGATCACGCGGGGATGCCGGTGGGCGGTGGGGATTCGGGAGTGGGGATGACCAGCCGTTCGGCTGTGGAAAGCCGGGATTCGTAGGAGCGGTGGCGGTTGGCGATGCGGCTGTTGCCTGCTTCGCTGGCTGTCGTACCCTCACCCCACCCCCTCTCCCGGGGGGAGAGGGGCTTACTGCGCTCACTGCTTCTTCAGACAACCGCTCATGAAGGTCTTGCGGGCGTCGCCCTGCAGCTTCTGCGTGGCCGCCTGCGCATTGCAGTCCTTCATCCGCTGCTGGGAGGCGTTGCCCGCCGCCGGGGCGGTGCCGCCGCTGAGGCAGGCCTTTTGCGCGCTCTTGTACTCATCGCCTTTCTTGCCCTTGTTCTGGGCCGAGCACTTGGCCATCAGGGTCTGTTGTGCGGTCTGCGGCTTGGTCGCAGCAGTGGCCAGCAGTGGGGCGGCGGTGAAGCTCAGCAGCAGACAGGTGGCGGCGAAGCGGGCGGAACGGGTCATGGCGGCAGCTCCGGTTGGATGTGCCGGCAGGGTGCGCCGGCACGGGTGACCGGATCATGACGCCGCGGTGGCCGGGTCGGCAATGCGGCGCTGCGGCAAGGCGTCGGCGGCCTGCGCCGGCCCGTCGAGGAACAGCATCTGCGGCGGTGGATGCATCAGGAACTGCTGGTGCGAGATGTTCCAGGCGTAGGCACCAGCCAGCGGGAACGCCAGGCAGTCGCCAGGCGCCAGTGCGGCCACCGGCTGGTCGCGGGCCAGCACGTCCTTGGGCGTGCACAGTTGCCCGACCAGGGTCACCCGCGCATCGCGCAGCACTGGCGGCTGCGTGCCGCGCAGCACCAGGAACGGATGATCGTGGCCCTGCGCGGCAGGCGTGCGGAAATGATGGGTGCCGCCGCGGCCGATGGCGAACTGCGCGCCATGGCTGCGCTTGATGTCCAGCACCTCCATCAGGTACCAGCCGCAGGCGGCGCTGACGTAGCGGCCCGGCTCCAGGCGCAGGCGCAGGCCCTCGCCATGCGTGCGCAGCAGCGCCGGCAATCCCGCGCAGAACGCGGCCCAGTCGAACGAGGCCGCCGGGTCGGCATAGTCCACGCCGAAGCCGCCGCCCGCGTTCACCGTCAGCGGGCCCAGCGCATAGGCCTGGCGCCAGCCCTGCACGGTCTGCAGGTAGTGCGCGATCAGGCGCAGCTGCAGTTGCGCATCGCGCTGGTGCGACAGCAGGTGGAAATGGAAGCCGTCCAGGCGCAGCCCGGCCGCGCCGCGCAGCACCTGCATGGCCGTGTCCAGGTCGTCCGCGTCCAGGCCGAACGGCGAGGGCCGCCCACCCATCACCAGACGCGTGTCCTGCATGCCCGGCACCACGATGTTCAGGCGCAGGAACACCGACAGCGGCCGCTCCCGCGATGCGGCGATGCGCGCCAGCCGCTGCAGTTCGCCCAGGCTTTCCACATGCACGCTGCAGTCGGGCAGGCTGGCGGCCAGCTGCAGTTCGGCATCGAGCTTGCCGGGGCCGCCGAACAGCAGCCGGCGCCCCGGCTGGTGCGTGTGCAGCCACTGCAGTTCGCCGCCGGAGGCGGCCTCGAAGCCGTCCACCCACGGCGCCAGCGTGCGCAGCACGGGCGGCTCGGCGTTGGCCTTGGCCGCATAGAACAGTTCGCAATCGGCCGGCAGCTGCGCGCGCAGCGTCGCCGCGTGCGCCTGCAGCGCCGCTAGGTCGTAGACGTAGGCGCAGACCGGGCCGTCGGCCTGTGCGCGCAGCCGCGCCAGCGCCGCCTGCAGCGGGGCGGAATCGATGCGCAGGCTCATGCCGCCGCCTGCCGCAGCGCGGCGCTGCCGATCGGGTTGGGCAGGAAGCTGTAGTCGGCATGGCGATCGGCGCGCTGCAACAGGCGCAGGCGCAGGTTGTTCTTGGCCGGCAGCGGCGCGCCGTCGAGCAGGGCCTGCAATGCCGGCTGCGCGCCGTGACGCTGCTGCCAGCGGCGGGCGATGTCGCCGACGATCTGCCACAGCTGCCGTTCGCGGCGGTCGTGGCCGTCGGCGAGGTGGAAGATCGCTTCGGCCAGGTTGTTGACCAGCGCGCAGTAGGCGATGCGGTTCCAGCCGCGTTCGGCGCTGTAGTACAGCGACTGTCGCGCGGTCTCGGACATGCCGGGCAGGCGTGCCGCCGGCCAGCGCGACGGCAGCAGCTTGGTGCCTTCCAGGTCGCGGATCCACACCTGTGTCGGCAGGCCGCCTTCGCAGCCGATCACGGTGTTCTGCAGGTGCGGCTCCAGCACGATGCCGTAGCCGAACCAGGCGCTCCACACGCCGTCCAGCAGCAGCTGTGCATAGGCGCGGAACCAGGCCGCCGTGGCTGCCTCCAGGCTGCTGCCGCTGCGCTGCGCCAGCGTCTGCAGCGCGGCGGTGCAGGCCGGCTGGCCGCGCGCGTCGTTGGTGAACAGCGCACCGGCCACCTGCGGGCGATAGCGCGCGCGCTGCGCCGCCGGGATCGCCTGCCGGTACAGCACGCCGAAGCTCTCGCCCAGCTCGCGGCAGGCCTGTGCATCGGCATCCAGCGCGGAGAAATCGAGGTCGGTGGCGGCCGGTTCCAGCAGCACGTGGAAGCCAAGCACGCGCTGCGCCAGCGCCTGCCAGTCCGGCGCCAGCAGGCGGGTCAGCGCCACCGCGCTTTCCAGTTCGTACCAGGCGTTCTTGCGCACGCAGTTGGTCAGGCGCACATGCACCGACAGCTTGAGGAAATGATCGAGGTCGGCGTGGTAGAGCGTGCGCACCGACGAGGTCGGGCGCAGCGCCAGGCCACGTTCGCCCAGCGGTTCGATCCAACCGCGCGCCTGCGCCTGGCGCAGCAGCGGATGCGCCAGCACGCGCTCGGCCTCCCACGGGTGGCAGGGGTACAGGTCGGCGCCGCCGCCGGCCTGTGCCAGGGTGGTGCGCACGTCATCGCCCTGTGCGCGGTACAGGCGCGGGTCGATGCGGAACCAGAACAGCGGGAAGGCGCTGCGCGCTTCCGGCGCGCAGGCCAGCACCTGGTCCAGCGGCACGCCCTCGCGGCTCTTGGGCGTGGGATGGAAGGCGTGGCCCCACAGCATCGACTGCTCGGCATCGATCAGTGCCTCGCCGGTGGGCTGGGCGGCGTCGGCCTGGCGCAGCAGCTGCGCGGTGATGGCGACGCTGTTGGCGCTCTGCGCCAGCAGTTCCAGGTTGGGCGCGTGCTCGCCTTCGCTGAGCTCCTGCAGCAGCAGGCGCACCAGCGTCTCCGCGTCCAGGCAGTGCCACGGACGGCCGTCAGCCTTCAGGTAGGGCGCCGAGGCGAAGCGGCAGCGGCCCAGGCGGTCGGCATGCGCCAGGCGCACGCACAGTGTCGCGCCCGAGTGCAGTTGCAGGCGCAGCCAGCGCTCGCCGGCGGCGGCCACGCCGGGGCGGTCCAGGCCGCGGTAGTCGAAGTCGGCCAGGCCGCGACCGAGCGCGACTTCGCGCAGGTAGCAGTTGAGCCAGCAGGTGATCGCCTGCGCTTGCGCCAGGCTGTCGTACCACGGGTCATGCATCGGCAACGGGGACATGGACGGTTCTCCGAACGGACGTGAGCATCAGGGCCGGCAGCAGCGCCAGCAGGGCGGCCGCGGCGGCGGCGAGGAACGGCACGGCCAGGCCATGGCCTTGCACCAGGGCACCGGCGAGGACGCCGCCGGCGACGCCGGCGTATTTGCCGGCGGCATCGAAGCGGCCGAACAACTGGCCCGCGCCGCGCCCGCCGGCGATCTCGGCCAGGCTGCGGTTGAGGCCGCGCAGCGCCATCCACATGCCCAGGCCGAACAGCAGCCGCGCGGCGATCAACCAGCCGGGCGCCGGCGGCGCCATCTGCAGCAGACAGGCCAGGGCGAACAGCGCCAGCCCCGCCGGCAGCGGCGACATGCGGTGGTCGCGACCGCGCCAGCACGGCATCAGCACCAGGTAGACCAGGTGCGGCAGGCTGTACAGCAGGCCGGCGACCGCGCTGCTGCCGATGCCGTGCGCCTGCGCATACGGCAGGAAGTAGGGAAAGGTCACCACCATCGCGAAACAGAACAGGAACTGCGTGGTCCACAGCGCCCAGCGCTGGCGGCGCTGCGCCGCATCCGCCTGCGGCATGGCGGATGTGGACGCAGCTGCCGCCGGCGCGCGCGGCGGATCGGCCGGCAACCGCCAGCTCAGCGCGAAGGCGAGCAACGGCAGCAGCGCCAGGTAGCGGTACAGCGACTGCGCCGGCCCCAGCGCGGTGGCCAGGCCGAGCAGCGCCGGCGCGGTGACCATCGCCAGGCGTGCCGAGAACTGTGTCCAGTCCAGCGCCCGCGCCAGCGAGCCACTCTGCGCCTGGCTGCTGAGATAGGCGTTGGTCGCGGCCAGCGAGCCGCCGCAGGCGCCCTGCACGACCAGGCCGGCGACCAGCCAGCCCAGGTTCGGCGCGAAGCCGGCCATGAGGAAGCCAAGCGCCAGGCCGAGTTGCGCGCGCAGCAGCGAGCGCTTGCGCCCGTAGCGGTCGGCCAGCCGCCCCCAGGCGCTGGCGGTGAGCGCGGTGCACAGCGTCGGCAGCACGTACAGCACGCCGCTCCAGCCGATCGCCGCGCCCGGCGCGAGCTGCTGCAGCACCTGCGGCAGGAACAGCGGCATGCCCAGCGCGGTGAAGGCAGCCAGATAGTGCGCGGCCAGCACCGGGCCGAGGAGGCGCTTCATCGCCCCGCCCCGGCCGCGACCGCGCGCGCCGGCAGTGCATCCTCGCGCAGCAGGTTGGGCGCGCTGTCGCCGTAGAACTTGTTGATGTCCGCCGCGCCGGTGATCTGCTTGCCGAGCAGGCTGCCGGCGCTGAGCAGGTACTTCACCGGCAGCGTGGGCGCGTCCAGCAGCGCCTGCGCCGGGGCGGTGTCGATGCCGTCCTCGCGCAGCGCGCGCAGGGTGCCGTGCAGGCGCGCGCGCAGCAGTGCGTACAGCGGGGCACGCAGCCCCGGCTGCCGTTCCGCCAGCCCTTCCAGCACCGCCTGCAGATCCAGTTGCAGGATGATGGTGCAGAACATCCGCGCCAGCGCGGCGTCGTCCTGCACCACGATGCGCGCGTCGCGCGGAGCGCCCAGCGCGGCCAACGCCGGCCGTTGCGCGTGCAGCCGCGGCAGCAGCACCCGCGCCGCGTCGTTGTCCTTGAGCAGCAGCCGCGGCGCGCGGCCGGCGGCGTAGATCAGCACGCTGTTCTGCTGATTGGCCTCCAGCGCGATGCCGTAGCGCAGCCACAGCCGCAGGTGTACCTGGCACATCAGCGCCAGGTAGCCGTCCCACCAGGCGGCGAGGTCGCCGCCATGGAAGCGCTCGGCCAGGTGCACGGCCAGCGGCCGGCCATCGGGCAGCGTCGCGCACAGGCCGGCCACCGGCACCAGGGTCGCCTCCGGCAACGCCGGATAGCGGCGCAGCAGGTAGGAGAGGTGGCGTGTCTCGCCGACATGGCCGGCATGCGCCTCGTCCACGTGCAGGTAGCGTTCGCCCAGCGCCGGATCGTGCGCGGCGAGGTCGCACAACACGCGTTCGAACCAGTGCCCGTCGTACAGCGTGGACGGCTTGATCAGGCGCAGGTTGAGCGCGCCGAGGGTGCGCATCGGCACCGGCAGCTTCAGATGATGATCGGGAAACGCCAGCGGGATCACCGTGCGCAGCGACAGCGACGGGCGCACCTGCAGCCACGGCTGCGGCGCGGCGATCGCGCCGTCCGGCAGGGCGAAGCCGTCCTCGCCCAGCCGCGCGAAGATCAGCGGGTGCAGCGGCCAGGCGACGTGGTCGGCGTCCAGCGCCGGATCCAGGCCGAGCATGCTCGGGCGCGGCCAGAACGCCGGCGGCGGGGTGGTCTGGGTGACCTGTGCGACCGGCAGCGCCAGCCAGCGCAGGGCGAAGCTGGGGCCGAACTCCGGTGCGTAGCGCGGCAGGTCGGCATCGTCCAGACCGAGCTTGGCGCGCGCACTGGGATAGAACGGATGGTCGCGGTGGCTGGCCAGTTGTTCGCAGCGGTAGGCGCGTTCGTGCGCGTCGGCGGCGTCCAGCGCGGTGGCCAGCAGCGGCTGTTGCTGTGCGTAGGCCTGTCGCGCCAGCGCGCGCTGGCGCACCGCGCAGTCGGCTTCCTCGACATAGGCGCGGTGCAACGCCTGGGTTTCCGCGTCGAGCCCGGCGCCCAGCCGTGCCAGCCACTGCGCGGCGCCGGATTCGTAGGCAGCTTGTTGCCCGGTGTGCACGACCCAGCCGTCGCTGCAGGCGCTCACGGTCTGCAGGTAACCGGCGCGGCGCAGCGGCAGCCATAGTTCGCCGTCGGGCAGGTGCGCGATGCGCCACCAGATGGCGTCCGCGGGCAGCGACGCCTGCGCCCAGGCGGCGAGCACCGCCGGCGGCGGGGTGGCCGCGGCGCCGCGGCTGACGATGCCGCGCAGGTCTTCGCGCAGGCAGGCGTCGATCACGCGCAGGTCGATGTAGCGGCGGTCGGCGTCCTGGTTCATGCCGCCACTCCGGTGGTGGTGTCGATGCGCCAATGCAGCGACGCCTCGGTGCTGGCCAGCGCCTGCTGCAGGTCCGCCTCGGTATCGGCGAGCACGTCCAGCACGCCCAGGTAATCCTTGTTGGAATGGCTCAGGCGGATGGCGTCGCCGGGTTGCCGCAGGCGCCGGTAGCGTGCCTCCCAGTGCGTATCGCTGCTGGCGTGGTCGGCGCTGGCCACCGCCAGCGTGCCGTCGTGCTCGGCCACGTAGTAGCGCACCAGCGCCTGCGCGCGGCGCGCCTGCAGCACCGGCAGCGGCCGGCCCAGGTGCAGGCCGAGCACGCTGTCGAACCAGTGTCCGCCGAACAGGCGATCGAGCAGGAATTCGCGGCCGTCGCCGATGCTGCGGTAGTTGATCTCCACCAGCACCGGGCCGTCGGCGGTGAGGATGAACTCGCTGTGGCACACGCCGAAGCCGATGCCGAACGCCTGCAGTTGCGCCAGCGCCTGCTGCAGCACCGGGGTGTCGATGGCGCTGCGCCAGCGCGCCTCGCATTCGACGAAATGCGGTGGCGCCGACAGCTGCACGTCGAAGCCGCCGATCGGCTGCAGGCTGCGCCCGTCGCCCAGCGTTTCCAGGGTGAACAGCGGACCCTCCAGCACGCTCTCCAGCAGCACGCTGCGCTGCGGGTGGCGCTGCCAGAAATCATCGAGGTAGGCCTGCAGCGCCGCCGCGTCGGCGCAGTGGCGCACGTCCAGGCTGGCCACGCCTTCGCGCGGCTTGGCGATCAGCGGCCAGGGCGCCTGCGCCGGCGGTTGCCCGCCCGGCGCCAGGCTGCAGAACCACGGCGCCGGCAGGCCGAGCGCGCGCAGCCGCTGGCGCATCGCCGCCTTGTTCTTGGCCGCGTAGCAGACCTGCCAGTCCTTGCCCGGCACGCCGAGCGCGGCGGCGACCACGGCGGCGCTGGTCTGCAGGTGGTCGCTGTTGCTGAACACCGCGCGCGGTGGCTGCGGCAGGCCGCCGAGCAGGTCGAGCACGCCCAGCGGATTGAACACGTCGCACTCCAGCACCTGCACCGGTGCGGCCGGCGGATGGCGGCGGAAGTGGTCGAGGTGGGCGTGGCGGTGGTCGGTCAGCAGCAGCACCGGCACGCCCAGGCGCTGCGCGGCGGGAAGGAAGCCATCGGTCACCGCCGGGTGGCAGACGTGGCTGAGGAGCAGCAGGGGAGCGTCGTGCGAGGTCATGTGCGGGTCTCGTCGGGCGCAGGCGCACGCACGCCACCGGCGCGGCCGCGCGGAGGCGGACACGGGAGGCATGCGCCGCGGCTGCGGCAGGGTCGCGTGGTTGCCTGGCGCATCGCATCGGGCGCGCGCTGGGTGGGGAAGGACGCGGCTGCGTCCGTTGCACTGGCCCGCGTCTCCCGCGGGCGGCGGCGCGCCGTGCTGGCGCGCGGTGGTGCGGTGACCGGCGTCGTCGTCCGACGCCGGGGTGGATCAGAATTTGTACTCGAGGCCGACGGTGACGCTGCGGCCTGGCGCCGGCTGCCGGCCCCAGGGGCTGGTGTCGATGCCGCGGTACCAGTACTTGCGATCGAACAGGTTGTTGACCGCCAGCGACGCGCTGAGCTTGCCGCTGGCGCCTTCGCTGAGCACCTGGCTCAGCTGCGCGTTCCACACCCAGTAGGCCGGCAGTTCGCCGACCGAGCCGATCGCGTTCTCCTGCACGGTGTTGGCCGCATCGCTGAAGGCGCGGCTGAAGTAATAGCTGGAAACGGCGACGGTGGTGTGACCGGAGTCGGGCCGGTACGACGCGCCGAGGGTGAGCTGGTTGCGCGAGGTGTAGGGCACGCGCAGGCCGTCGTACACGCCCGATTTCTGCCGTGCGTCCAGATAGGCGTAGCCGGCGTTGAGGGTCAGCGCGCGCAGTTGCGCCGGGCTCCACTGCAGTTCCACTTCGCCGCCCTGGTGGCGTGTCTTGCCGAGGTTGCGGTAGGTGCGCGTGGTGTTGTCGAGCTGGATCTGCTGGTCGAAGTCGATCAGGTAGCCGCCGAACTGCACGCGGGTGCGTTCGTTGGGCTGGTAGCGCGCGCCGGCCTCGTAGTTCCAGGCCAGTTCGGCGTCGAGGTTGTCGCCGAAGATGATCTGGGTGACCTGCGGCGCGCGCAGCGAGCGCTGCCCGTCGGCGTACAGGTACCACTGCGGGCTGGCCTGGACGCCCAGGGTCAGACCGGGCAGCACGTCGTCGGTCTTGTTGCGCGTGCGCGCGCCGCTGGCCAGGTTGTAGTAGCGCGAATCGACCTGCTCGTAGCGCAGGCCGGGGGTGACGGTGACGCGGCCGTCGGCGAAGGCGATCGCGTCGCTGACGTAGGCGGCGGCGCCGCGGTCCTTGAAGCGCCAGTCGCGCACCAGGGTGTACAGGCCATCGCTCAGGCGGGTGTTGCCGACCAGGAAGTCGATGTCCTCGTTGATCGCGCGCGCGCCCAGCGTCCACTGCTGGCGCACCGCGCCGTCGCCCATCGTCCAGCTCAGCCGCGGCTCGCTGCCGTAGACGCGGAAATCGCGCGGCGCGCTCTGCCGCAGCTGCGGCGGCAGGTCGGGGCGCCAGGTCTCGCTGGAGGCCGACCGCATGCCGACGATGAAGTTGCGGCTGCTGCGCGCGCTGAAGTTGCTCCAGTCCAGGCGCAGGTCCTGGAACGGCCCCACATCGCCGAAGTCCTGCTGGTAGACCAGCGAGGCGCGCGTGGTACGGCCGTTGAACTCATCCAGCGGCCGCGTCGACTGGCGCGGATCGCGCAGGTAGTCGGCGGTGGACAAGGCGCCGGCCATGTCCATGTCGGCGACGTAGCGCTGCACGCTGGCCTTGAGCAGTTTGTCCGGCGCCAGCCACCACTCCGCGCGCAGGCGCAGGTTCTTGATGTCGGTGGCGCTGTGCTCGCGCCAGTAGTCGCCCTTGGTCCAGTTGGCGTCCAGTTGCAGGCCGAAGGTATCGCTGGCGTAGCCGCCGGTACTGATCGCGGTGTCGCCCAGGTAATGCCCGGCGCCGCCGGCGGTGACCTTCTGCCCCAGCGTGGTGGTCCAGGTGGTGGGGATGTCCGGGCTGATCAGGTTGATCACGCCGCCGACGTTGTTGGGGCCGTACTGCACCGCCGCGCCGCCGCGCACGATGTCGATGCGGTCGACCTGGTTCAGGCCGACCGGGAACAGCGACAGGCTGGTCTGCCCATACGGCGCCAGCGCCAGCGGAATGCCGTCTTCCAGTACCTGCACGCGGCCGCTGCGGCTCTCGTACAGGCCGCGCAGCATGATCTGCGGCAGCGCGCCGGTGCCGGTCTCGTCGAACACCTTGATTCCCGGCACCTTCTGCAGCGCGTCGTCCAGCGAGCGGTTGGCGCCGGTGCGCAGCTGCGTGCTGTCGATCACCTGGCGGCTGCCGGCGTAGTGCTGCACGTCCTCGACGGTGGAGCGGCCGAGCAGGCTGCCCTGTACCTGCACCGCGTCGAGCTGGCGGATCCGCGCCTGCGCGTCGGCGTCGGGCGGCGTGTCCTCGGCGCGCGCGCTGGAAGGGGCGAGCATGGCGGCGGCGAGGGCGACGGGCAGCAGCGAAGGGGAAAGCGAAGCGATCAAGACGACGACTCCAGAGGCACGAAAACGGTCAGGGACTGCGCAGGTCGGCCGCGCGCTGGCGCAACGCGGCCTGCAGCAGCGCGCGGTCTTCGCCGGCGAACAGCCACTGCAGGTCCGCCTGCGCCAGCCAGTGCGCGCGTTGCGCGGCGTCGCGGGGATTGGGGCAGAAGGGAACGCCAGCAGCGCGGCAGGCCGCGTCGATCGCCAGCAGCTGTTCCCAGACCTGCGGATGGGTGGGCTGCGGGCCGACGCCCAGGTCCAGCGCCAGGTCCAGCGCGCCTTCCATCACCAGCGACACGCCGGGCACCTGCAGGATCTGCGGCAGGGCGCGCACGCCGGCGGCGCTCTCGATCATCGGGATCACGCGCAGGCGCGCGCGGCTGCCGGCGATGTAATCGGCCAGGGCCACGCTGCCGAAGCCGGTGACGCGGCCGCCGGTGATGCCGCGGCGGCCGTGCGGCGGGAAGTGCGCGGCGGCGACCGCGCGCTCGGCCTGCTCGGCGCTGTCCAGCCCGGCCAGGACCACGCCGCGGGCGCCGGCGTCGAGTACCCGGCCGATCAGCTTGGCATCGACCTCGGGCACGCGCACCCAGGGTTCGCAGCCGCCCAGCTCGCAGGCGCGGATGGCGTGCTCCAGCTCGGCGGGCGAGCGCAGCACGTGTTCCAGATCGAGTACCGCGAAGTCGTAGCCGACATGCCCGAACATCTCGCACAGCAGGGCACTGGGCACGGAGTTGAGCAACCCGATCTTGCAGGCCATGGGGGGAGGGCGCGCGGAACTGGGGAAGGGAGCGCAATCCTGCCGTAAACGAGAATGCTTATCAAGACGATCGGCCGCGGGCCTTCCCAGCCGCCGTAGACGCTTTCTGTGCGCTACCGCGCTTTTCGCTGCGACTCACTCTCCGAAGAGGAGCCGCTTTTGCGAATCCCCAATCCCCAATCCCCAATCCCTGCGGTCAAGGCCTCAGCGCGCCGCGGCACGCATCCCCCGATACGGCGGCGTCGCCATCACCATTTCCGCCAGCGAATAGGCCAGTTCGCGCTCGGCCATCACCGTGCCGTCGGCGCCGTGGTCGAGCAGGTGCTTGACCTCGGCGTCGCTGTGCGCACGCGCCAGCAGGGTCAGCGCCGGGTTCAGCGCACGCAGTTTGGCCAGGGCTTCGCCGGCTTCCAGCGGTTGCGGGATCGCCAGGATCGCGATCTTGGCCCGGTCCGGGTGCGCCTCGGCCAGCACCCGGTCGGCGGCGGCGCTGCCGCGGATGCCGGGGATGCCGTCGGCGTGGGCGCGCTCGACGTGGTCGCGGTTGTCGTCGATCACCAGCACCGGCACGCCGCGCTCGCGCAGCACCGCCGCCAGCGCGCTGCCGACCCGGCCGTAGCCGATCACGATGGCGTGGTCGACCAGGTCCAGCGACGGGCCCGGCGGCAGTTCCGGTTCCACCGTCACCGGCGCCTCCACCGCCTGCCGCGCCTGCCAGCGATCCAGCCAGGTGAACAGCAGCGGGTTGGCGATGATCGACAGCAGCGCGCCGGCCAGGATCAGGTCGCGGCCGGTCTCGGGCAGGATCGCCAGGCTCACGCCCAGGCCGGCGAGGATGAAGGAGAACTCGCCGATCTGCGCCAGGCTGGTGGAGATGGTCAGGGCGATGCCGGTGGGGTGGCCGAACGCCCGCACGATCACGAAGGCGGCCAGCGACTTGCCGACGGTGATGGTCAGGAACGTGGCCAGCACCTGCCAGGGATGCTCGAGCAGGATGTGCGGATCGAACAGCATGCCCACCGAAACGAAGAACAGCACCGCGAAGGCGTCGCGCAGCGGCAGCGAGTCGTTGGCGGCCTTGTGGCTGAGCTCGGACTCCTTCAGCAGCATGCCGGCGAAGAACGCGCCCAGCGCGAACGACACGCCGAACAGAGTGGCCGAGCCGAACGCCACGCCCAGCGCGATCGCCAGCACCGACAGGGTGAACAGTTCGCGCGAGCCGGTCGCGGCGACCTTCTCCAGCGCCCACGGAATCGCGCGGCGGCCGACCACCAGCATCACCGCCACGAAGGCGGCCATCTTCAGCAGGGTGACGCCGAGCGCGCCGAGGATTGCCCCGGTGTCGGCGCCCTTGCCGCCGAGCGCGTCGGCCAGCGCGGGCAGCAGCACCAGCGCGAGCACCATCACCAGGTCCTCCACGATCAGCCAGCCGACCGCGATGCGCCCGCGCAGGGTTTCCAGCAGGCGCCGTTCCTCCATCGCCCGCAGCAGCACCACGGTACTGGCCACCGACAGCGCCAGGCCGAACACCAGGCCGTGCAGGGTCGGCCAGCCCATGCTCCAGGCCAGCCCCCAGCCGAGCAGGGTGGCGACCGCGATCTGCGCCAGCGCGCCGGGGATCGCGATCCACTTTACTTCCATCAGGTCTTCGAGAGAGAAGTGCAGCCCCACCCCGAACATCAGCAGCATCACCCCCAGTTCCGACAACTGGTTGGCCAGGGCCTGGTCGGCGACGAAGCCCGGCGTGAACGGGCCCACGCAGATGCCCGCCACCAGATAGCCGACCAGCGGCGAGAGTTTGAGGCGATGGGCGAGCGTGCCGAGGATGAAGGCGAGCGCGAGCCCGACCGCGATGATGTCGATGAGACTGGTGTCGTGATGCATTCAGGATCGCAGAACAAGTAGGCCCCGAGTGTCGCCGATCGGGGCTTTTGTCGGCAAATCGGTAGGGGGCGCCAAACGGCCGGCGGAGCCGGGGCATCGTGATTGGGCCACAGGCCTATTACGTCGAGGGCTGCGCGTGCGGCGACAACGGGACCATCTCGGGCGGCGGCTGGGCGGCTGGGCAGCTGGCATCGGGAGCGGGCGGCCGCGAGACGCATGCCCCCGGCATCGCGCAGATGGGGGCACGGGCACGCTTGCCAGGGTCGGCGAGCCGCGCAACCGGCGCCCCTGGTAGTGCGGTATCCAGGCCCCGGGCTTCTGCTCCCCGACACCCTGAGTGGGATGGAAGTCGCAGCGATCGGGTCCCCCGCGCAACTCCCTGTCAGGAAAGGCATTACAGCGGATGATGGACGTTATCTGTCTACTGTTTCGGCCCATCCCGTGGTGTATGTTTGCGCCAATTAGGTGTCCTGCCAGGACCAGGGTGGCATGGCTAGACTGAAGACATTCGCGAAGGGACTGCTCCTGAGCTCCGTGTACTGCGCCGGATACCTGATGGCGTGGCAGTTGTCTCTGGACCAATGGTTCCTGCCCGCCGGCCTGCGCGCGGCCGTGTTGCTGTTCATGCCCTTGCGGCTATGGCCCTACTTGCTGCTTGGCGATGCCGCTGCGCTGCTGGTGCTGCGTGTGCCGCTGATCGACGAGGGACAGAGCGCGGCCTGGGCCTATCTCAGCCCGTTGCTGCTGATGCCGCTGTCGGCGCTGGTGCCGTTGTGGTTCCGCCGCCGCGTCCCCGACATGCTGGTCTGGCAGCAGCGGTTGCTGCCGGTGGTGCTTGGCATGGCGCTGTGGGGCGTGCTGATCAACAAGGCGCTGAACTGGGTGCTGGATGGGCCGACCACCGACATCAACGTCGAGAACGCGCTGAAGTTCTGGGTCGGTAACTATCTCGGCATCCTGGTGTTCGTGTTGCCGGCCTTGCTGTGGGTGCGCCGCGAAGGCACCGCGCTGATGTCGCGTGGGCTGATGCACGACAGCCTGCGCGCGGCGCTGATGGTGGCGGTCCTGTTCGCGGCGGCGATGAACGTACCGGATGGAGTGGCGCGCCAGTTCCTGCTGGTGATGATGATCGTGCCGGGTTTCTGGCTGACCCTGGGCCACGAGTGGCGCGGTGCTGCGGTCGGCATCGTCATGGCCGACATCGCGGTGGCGATGGCGCTTGCCAAGTCGCATCACGCCGGTGCGTTCGACCTGGAAACCTTCTACGTGCAGATGCTGGTGTCGTTCGCCGCCACCACGCTGTTCGTGCTCGGTACCCGCATCGCCGGGGTGATGGACCAGGCTCGGCGCCTGGGCTTCGCCGAACAGGAGGCGCTGCAGGTGGCCCAGGCCAGCTATATGTCGGCCGAGCGCACCCTGCGTAATCGCGTGATCGAGTACACCGACATCCACGTGCACATCAACAAGCTGCGCCGCGACATCGCCAGCACGCTGAAGGAGCATGGCCACTACGCCGCGGCGATGGAAATGAACCGTACCGGGGTGATCCAGGCGCAGTTGCTGGACGATTACGTCGCGGCACTGTATCCGCTGGATATCGAAACCCACGGCCTGTACGGCGCGCTGAACTCCATCGCCTTCGCCAACGCCTGCGATACCGAGGTCGAGGCGCGCCTGCGCGGGGATTCGCGGCGGCTGTCGATCGGGCTGCAACTGGCGGCGTATCGCTGCGTGCTCAATGCCATGGAAATCCTGCCCGATGCGGGCCGGCACACGATCACCGCACGGGTCTGGTCGGCACGCGGCAAGCGCGGCGTAGTAGTGACGGTGGAAGCCGACGCGGCGATGCCGGGCAGCGGCCGCAAGCATCACAGCGCCAACGAGATGGACTGGGAACTGGCCAGCCGGTTGAAGGCTCATGACGGCACCTGCCGGCGCCGTCATGAGCAAAAGATCAGCTTCCTGATCTCCGAGCCGCTGGAAAAGACCGTTACTTCTTGATGGTCACGGTCCAGACGTCGCCGTTGGCGCTGCTGGCCAGCTGCACGGTGAAGTAGCGCGCATCGTAGACCACGGTGCCGCGGCTGCTGTCGAAGGTGTCGACGGTGCTCACCCGATCCACGTCCTTGCCCATCGGCGTCACCCAGGCGGTGTCGCCGACGCGGCCGATCGCGCCACGCACCTGGCCGGTGGAGTCGTTGATCTGCAGGTAGGTCACGCCGTTGCGCTCGAACTGGTAGATGCGCGCCGACGCGTTGGTGGACAGATTGGTCGCCGCCGGCGCGCTTTCACCCAGACCACGGATGGAGATCGGGCTGCCGTTGCCGCCGCTCGGGCAACAGCTCTGCGCATAGGCGCTGGACGCCAGCGCCGAGCACGCGACGATGCCTGATAGCACCGCTATTTTTGAAGTTTTCCACATGACACGGTCCTTCCCCGGATGGGGCTTTTTTGCCTGCCGTTCAGGCGATTCCACATTACGCGAATCGCAACAGGCCACTGTTGACAAATAATCAATCGATTCATACTTGTGATGTGGCTCACGCTTATTTTTGCGGAAGAATTCCCGCAAATACGCCGCATCGGCTTGCTCAGGTATGGCCCCAGGTCACGCGCGATTCGCGTGACCATCCGGCATCGCCGGGGTGTCGGGCGTGGACCTTACTGCAGTTTCCATGCCATACAGTGCAGGCCTGTCCTCGCGGTGCAGCAGGGCATTTTGTTTATGGCGTTCCGTTTTCCGCACAGCCAAGTAATGCCGAATGCCACTGTCGATGGCGAGCGAGTTGCATCGTGGGGAAAATCCATCGCGCCGTCGCCCGGCGTTTGTCGAATGCGATCACGAGTCGTGCCGTGTCTGAGATGGCCATCACCGACGTGACGCGATGGGTGCAGTCGGGTGGCCGGATCCGCCCGGATCGCGCGGCGAATGTTTGACGCCTCTGCGCGTCGCTGCCGGCCGCGATCAGGCGGAGTGCCGCTGCAAACGCATGGTTCGAACGGACGACGGCGCGAGTGCGATGCGTTGCCGAACGGAGACGAGGTTGATGAGCGCGCGCTTGCCGACGCTTCGTCACCGCTGCGTTGGTGCCCATCCGATTCCTGCGTCAGCGGCGTAGCGCCGCACGCCATCGAGACCGACCCGGCGGACATGCGGTCGCGGCGTTGTCTGCGATGAACGTGGCGGCGGCGGTGCCGGGACACCGCCGCCGCAATGCATCACCAGCTGTAGTTGACGTTGGCGTAAGCGAAGGCGCCGTTGAAGCCGAACGGCGAGGAGGTGCTGTACGGCAGATAGGTGCGGGTGCCGGCGCCGGCGCGCGAGCGGTCGGGATACTCGTTGAGCACGTTGTCGCCGCCGACGGTCACGCGCCAGCGGCCCAGCGTGTAGGCCGCCGACAGGTCCAGGGTCCATTTGGCCGCGTAGGTCTGGTCGGCGGCCGGCGTGGTGCCGAAGTCGGTGAATTCGCCCCAGCGCGTGGCGGTGGCGGTGAAGGCCCAGGCGCCGGGCGACCACACGCTGCTCAGGAAGAACTTGTCGCGCGGCGAACCACGGGTGATGCGGCCGATCTCGGCGCGGCCGATGCGCACCGCGGTCGGGTCGATCGCTTCCAGCACCGCCGGGTTGCCGGCGATCTTCTCGATGTCGGTCTTGTTGTAGTTGTAGCCAGCGGTGAGGTCGAGGCTGCTGGCGGGCAGCGCCAGCTTGTAGGTGCCGATGGCGTCCACGCCCTGGGTCTTGGTGTCGATGGCGTTGGTGAAGTAGCGGCCGCCGCCGATGCCGGCGTAGCCATTGCCCTGCAGGTAGTTGCGCACGGCGGTGGAGGTGAGATTCTCCGAGAGCACGATGCGGTCGTCGATGTCGATGCGGTAGGCGTCGAGGGTGATGTACAGCGCGTCCACCGGCTGCAGCACCAGGCCCAGGCCGTAGTTCTTGGACTTCTCGGCTTTCAGCGGCTCGGCGCCGAGCGCGATCGCCGCCGGGTTGTCGGTGCGGAAGGTGCCGATCTCGAACGGTGTGGCGGCGATGCTGCCGTCGGGTTGGGCGACGTTGATGAAGTTGGTGGCGACCGACTGGAAATACTGCTGCTGCAGCGACGGTGCGCGGAAGCCGGTGGAGACGGTGGCGCGCAGCGCGACCTTCGGACTGAAGGCGTAGCGCAGCGAGAGCTTGCCGGTGGCGGTGTCGCCGAAGTCGCTGTAGTTCTCGTAGCGCCCGGCCAGGCCGGCGGAGAACTTGTCGGTGATGTCGCCTTCCAGGTCGAGGTAGGCCGAATAGCTGTTGCGATCGTAGTGGCCGGAGTCGCTGGGCTTGAAGCCGGCGAACACCTGCGCGCCCGGCAGCAGCGTGCCGTTGGCCGAGGGAATGCCGCCGTTGACGTAGGACGCCGGCGCGCCCGGCGATTCGTTGAATTTCTCGCCGCGCCACTCGGCGCCGAAGGCCAGGGTGAGCGGGTAGGCCAGGCCGACTTCCAGCGATTTGCTGAAGTCGGCGTTGAGCACGTTCTGGGTGACCTGCAGCGCGCCCGCATAGAACTCGGTGGGGCTGGCCAGGCCCAGGCTGTTGTTGAGGCTGTGGCGCACGTCGAAACTCAGATCGTTGCGGCCGTAGTTGTAGCTGAGGTCGATGGCCAGGCCGCCGGCGGTGCTGGACTTGACCCCGCCGACCCAGGACACGTCCTTGCTGACGTTGTAGATCTGCGGCAGGAAGCCATCGGGGTAGATCTCCGGGCGGTTGCGGTTGTCGCCGGACCAGCGGAAGTAACCGTTGGACAGCACCTCGCGGCGGCTGAGCATCGCGTAGGAATAGAAGGTGATGTAGTCGGCCGGGCTGTACTGGCCGTTGTAGGAGACCGCGCCCTGGTCCACGTCGGGGTCGCCGTAGCGCTGCTGCACCTGGCCCTGGTACGGCGTGGCGCGGTCGGTCTGGTCCTGGTGTCCGGCCTGCGCGGCGAAGTGCACTGTGCCGGTCTCGGCGAAGGTGAGGCCGGCATCGCCGGAGAGCTGGTACTGCTCGCCGTCGCCGGCGCTGTACTTGCCGTAGCGCCCGGCCAGGCTGCCGCCCGTGCCGCTGCCCTTGAGCACGATGTTGATGACGCCGGCGATGGCATCGGAACCGTATTGCGCGGAGGCACCGTCGCGGAGCACTTCGATGCGTTCGACCGCGGCGATGGGAATGGTGTTGAGATCGGCCGGCGAGGAGCCGCGGCCCTGCGCGCCGTTGAGGTTGACCAGCGCGGTGGTGTGGTAGCGCTTGCCGTTGACCAGCACCAGCACCTGGTCCGGCGAGAGCCCGCGCAACTGCGCCGGGCGCACCGCATCGGAGCCGTCGGTGATCGCCGGGCGCGGGAAGTTCAGCGACGGCACCGCGCGCGACAGCGCAGTGGCCAGTTCGGTGGTGCCGGTGGACTGCAGCGTCTCCGGCGAGATGATGTCGATCGGCGAAGCCGATTCGGCGACGGTGCGATCGGCCACACGCGTCCCGGTCACGATGACGGTGTCCAGCGTTTGCGCGTTGCCGGAGTTCTGCGCGTGGACCGAAACGGCGGACGTCGCCAGGCACAGGGCGACGGCGTGGGCGAGCGGAGTGAGCGTGCGCGTCATGGGGGAGGCGGCTCCAGAAGTGGGGGGAGGCGCCGCTGCATGCGCACTCCCCTGTCCCCTGGCGGATGCGACGACGCGACCTAGGGATTACCGGTTGATGTCAGTGGAGTCAATATTCCGTTAAGCCTGATGCCGAGGTTGCAATTGCAACCACCGCTGCAGGCGTTGCGGCAGCGCCAATCCCGGGATTTTCCGGGCGTGTAGACAAAACGCCGGCCATGCGCACGGACATGGTGCACGGCGGTGCCTGCGCGCGGGCGCTGCGGCGTTTTTCGCATCGCGATGTGCAGGATGCTGGCTGTGCGGCACGGGGCAGAGCACGGTGTTGGGCGCGTCGCGGTTGCACGCGCGCAGCATGTCGTGCGCATGCCGCTGTCCCTGTAGGAGCGGCTTCAGCCGCGACACGTCACAGATAGAACGTCGCGGCTGAAGCCGCTCCTACGGGTGCAATGGCGTTGCGTTGCAGAAGCGCGGGCGAGCCGGCGAGCGATTCGCTCGATCGCCTGTTTCGGCGAGATCGAACTTCACGGTGCAGGCTGGGGTGAGGATCCGGAAAGGTGCCCGTGTGGCGAATTTCGTTCTTCGTAAATCTCGTTCTTCGTAGGAGCGGCTTCAGCCGCGACGCGCCACCGGCGAAGCGTCGCGGCTGAAGCCGCTCCTACAACACAGCCTAGGCCGGCGAAAACATCGCAGGCTGGTGGAGTTCGAATCCCCAATCCCAAATCCCGAATCCCCGCCCCAACAACAACGGCCCGGAAATCCGGGCCGTCGTCATGCCGTTCGACGCAGGCGCAATCGATGCCCGCGCATGCGATCACCAGCGGTAATTGATCCGCCCGTACACGTAGGCACCGTTGAAACCGTACGGCGAGTAGTTGCTGTACGGCAGCATGCCGTAAGTGGAGTTGATCAGGTTGGCGGTCTTGTCCGGGTACTGGTCGAACACGTTGTCCGCGCCCAGCGTCAGCGTCCAGTTGGTGCTCGGCTTGAAGCTGGCCGAGGCGTCGACCACCCAGTCCGCGCCGTAGGTCTGGTCGCGGGCGGCGGTGGCCGAGTTGCGCACGGTGAACTCGCCGTAGCGGGTGGCGGCCAGGCTCAGATCCCACTTCGGCAGCTTCCAGGTGCCGCTGAGGATCAGCTTGTCCTTCGGGTAGCTGTCTTCCAGGCGGCCGATCTCGTCGCGGCCCAGGGTGGTCTGGGTCGAGCCGATGGCGGCCAGCGCCTGCGGCTGGGTCACCGCATGGGTGATGTCGGTCTTGCTGTAGCCGTAGCTGGCGGTGAGGTCTAGCGTGCTGGCCGTCAGCGGGATGCTGTAGGTGCCGACCACGTCGACGCCGCGGGTGCGGGTGTCGGCGGCGTTGCTGAAGTAGCGCACGCTGGTGACGTTGCTGTAGCCGAGCTGGCGCAGTTTGCCCAGCACCGCCGCGTCGTTGAGGTTGGACGAGAGCAGGATGCGATCGTCGATCTCGATCTGGTACGCGTCCACGGTCAGGTACAGGCGCTCGACCGGCTGCAGCACCAGGCCGAGGCTGTAGGACAGCGAGGTCTCGGCCTTCAGCGGCGCGGCGCCCAGGGCCTGGGCCACGGCGCTGTTCACCGGGAAGGTGCCGGATTCGAAGAAGCTGCCGTTGATGTAGCTGCTGGTCACCGCCTGGTACTGCTGCTGCGCCAGCGACGGCGCGCGGAAGCCGCTGGCAACGGTGCCGCGCAGCGCCACCTTGTCGGTGAACGCGTAGCGCGCCGACAGCTTGCCGGAGGTCTTGCTGCCGAAATCCGAGTAGTCCTCGTAGCGGCCGGTGAGGCCGGCGGAGAACTTGTCGGTCAGGTCCGCTTCCAGCCCCGCGTACACCGCGTAGTTGTGGCGGTCCGAATGCACCGCGTTGAGCGGCGCGAAGCCGGCGAAGCCCTGCGCGCCGCCGGTGGTGCCGGTGTACGAGGCCGGCTCGCCGGGCGATTGGTTCCACTTCTCCTGGCGGTACTCGGCGCCGAAGGACAGCGTCACCGGATAGGCCAGGCCCCACTCCAGCGGCTGGGTGAAGTCGGCGTTGACCGCGTTCTGGGTGTACTCCAGCGCGCCGTCGTAGAAGCGACTCGGGCTGTCGACGCCGAGGCTGTAGTTGATGCTGTTGGCGGTGTGGAAGTCGACCTTGTTGTAGCCGTAGTTGTAGCTGACGTCCCAGGTGAAGCCGCCGGCGGTGCTGCCCTTCAGGCCGGCGACCAGCGAGCGGTCCTTGGAGTACTGCTCGATCTGCGGCACGTAGCCGTCCGGATAGACCTGCGCCAGCAGCGCGGTCTGGCCGTTGTGGTTGCGCGAGCGGTAGAACGCGAACGAGGTGATGTCGCGGTTGCTGGCGATCGCGGTGGCGTAGCCGGTGAGGTTGTCGCTGAAGCGGAACTCGCCGTTGGCCGAGACCGCGGTGGCGTCGACCTTGGGGTCGCCGTAGACGAAGGTGGTCTGGCCGATGCCGGGATAGTTGCCGGTGTTCGGCGCGGTGCCCTGGTAGGGGCCGGCGCGGTTGGTGGCGTCCTGCTGGCTGATCTGCCCGGCCACGTGCAGGCTGCCGCGGCCGTCGCCGAAGCCGACCCCGGCGTCGCCGGAGAGCTGCGACTTGGCGCCGTCGCCGGCCGAGTACTTGCCGTGCTCCACGGCCAGGCTGCCGCCTTCGCCGGCGCCCTTGAGCACGATGTTGACCACGCCGGCGATGGCGTCGGAGCCGTACTGCGCCGAGGCGCCGTCGCGCAGCACTTCCACCCGCTCGATCGCGGCGATCGGGATCGCGTTGAGATCCACCGCCGAGGCGCCGCGGCCGATGGTGCCGTTGACGTTGATCATCGCCGAGGTGTGGCGGCGCTTGCCGTTGACCAGCACCAGCACCTGGTCGGGCGAGAGCCCGCGCAACTGCGCCGGGCGGATGCCGCTGGTGCCGTCGGTCAAGGCCGGGCGCGGAAAGTTCAGCGAGGGCAGGGCGCGCGACAGCGCGGTCGCCAGTTCCGAGGTGCCGGTGGCCTGCAGTGCCTCGGGGGTGATGATGTCGATCGGCGATTGCGACTCGGCGACGGTGCGGTCGCTGACGCGGGTGCCGGTGACGATCACCGTGTCCAGCGTGCTGGGCGTGCTCGGTGCGTCGGACACGGTCTGGGCGAAGGAGGGGGCGGCGAGGGCGGCGAGCACGGCGCTCGCCAGCAGCGACAACGGACGGTTCATGAAAACTCCAGCAGATGCCGAAACGGCAGGCGGGGCATGCGGCGACCGGCAGGGCCGGCAGGCCGCGTCCTCAGGGATGTCTAATTATTTTTTAACATGCGTGCTGCGTCGCAGGATGCAAGCGCATGTTCTTATTCCATTGCGTTCTAAGGGGCGGCAGAACGCCGCGCGCCACCGTCCGCAGAGGGCGGACGGTGGCCGCAATGGCGAGGGACGAACAGCGTTCCGGCGGCGTCCGCGCTCACCGGGACAGATGCGGCGTAGGCCTGTTGGTCGTGCGAGCCACGCGTGGCGAGACGTCGTCGCCCATCGCGGCGACGCCCGCCAGGGTCGCTCAGAAGCGGTAGCTCACCCGCCCGTACCAGTAGCGTCCGTTGAAGCCGAACGGCGACAGCGGCGAGTACTGCAGGCCGTTGGGGCGGTCGTCGTAGATGTTGTTCAGCGCGGTCCGGGTCGGGTACTGGTTGGTGACGTTGTCGGCGCCGACGGTGAAGGTCAGGTCGTGCCAGGCATAGCTGGTGGACAGGTTCAGCAGCCAGCGCGCGGCGAAGCCCTGGTCCTGGCTGCCGTCGGCCTCGTCGCCGCGGCGGGTGATGGCGCCATAGCGGGTGGCGTCGCCGTGCAGGGTCCAGCCGGCCAGGCTCCAGTCGCCGCTGAGCACGTACTTGGTGCGCGGCGTGGCATCGGTCAGCAGGCCCTGGCTGGCGCGGCCGAAGTTCGGATCGGAGATCTCCAGGATCTCGATCTTGTTGTAGTTGGCGCTGAAGCTGAGGTTGAGCGTGCCAGCACGGTCGAGGTCAAGCAGGTAGTTGCTCACCCAGTCCACGCCGCGGGTGCGGGTGGTGGCGCCGTTGACGAAGAACTGCGCGGCGCTGACCTGGCCGATCGGCACGGCCAGCGAGATCTGATCCGAATACAGGATCTGGTCCCAGATGCGGATCTGGTACAGGTCCAGGGTGGAATTGAAGCCGCCTCCGGGCTGCCAGACCGCGCCGATGCTGTAGTTGGTGGATTTCTCCGGCGACAGCGGCTTGGCGCCGAGCGCGATGGCCACCGGATCGGAGGTGCGGTAGGTGCCGATCTGGCTGAGCACGCCGTCCACCGGCAGGGTCACCACCGAGGCGTAGTTCTGTTGCGCCAGCGAGGGCGCGCGGAAACCGTTGGAGATCGTGCCGCGGACGGCGAAGGCGTCGTTGAGCTGGTAGCGCGCCGACAGCTTGCCCGAGCGGGTGGTGCCGGCATCGCTGTAGTCCTCGTAGCGCGCGGCCACGCCGCCGGACAGGCGCTCGCTCAGGTCCGCTTCCAGGTCCGCGTACACCGCCTTGCTGTGGCGCTGGAACTGCCCGGCCACGGTCGGCGACAGGCCGGGGAACACCTGGGAGCCGCCTGGATACGGTGCGCCGGTGTCCGGGTTGATGGCATTCGGATCGAAGTAGATCGAAGTGGGCGAGCCGGCCACCACGGCGTACTTGTCCTGCCGGTACTCAGCGCCGAAGGCGAGGTTGACCGGGTAGGCCAGGCCCCAGTCCAGGGACTTGCTGAAGTCGGCGTTGAGCGCGTTCTGCTCGTTGCGGAAGCCGCCGGCGTTGAAGCGCGTCGGCGAGGCGCCGGTGCTCCAGTACAGGTTGGTGTTGATGGTGTTGCGCAGATCGAAGGTGACGTCGTTCTTGCCGTAGTCGGCGGAGACGTCCCAGGTCCAGCCGCTGTCGGTGCTGCCCTTGAGCCCGAGCACGGCGGCGCGGTCGTTGGACGGGTTGTAGATCTGCGGCAGGAAGCCGTTGGGGTAGACCGCCTGCACGTTGCGGTCGCTGTTGTCCCAGGCGCGGTAGTAGCCGTTGGACAGCACCTCGCGACGACTGACGTTGGCGTAGCCGTACAGGTCGACGTGCGGGGTGAGCGCGTAGCCGAAATTGACCAGCCCCTGGTAGGTTTTTACCGCGGGGTCGCCGTAGCGCTCGTAGGGCACCCCGCTGGGGTTGGCGGCACCGGCGAGGGTGGTGGCCTTGTCGGTGTTCTCGGCGCGATTGGTGTTCATCGCGTTCTGGTAGTTCCACGACACCCGCACCCAGCCCGGCGCCTCGCCGCCCGGCGCGCCGCCGAAGGCCAGGCCATAGGAGCCGTCGATGCCGTTCTGCGCGCCGTCGCCCTTGTCCATGATGCCGCCGTTGACCGCGACGCTGTTGCTGCCGGCCTTGGCGCCGTGCTTGAGCACGATGTTGATGACGCCGGCGATGGCGTCGGAACCGTATTGCGCCGACGCGCCGTCGCGCAGCACCTCGATGCGCGCGATCGCCGACATCGGGATCGAGTTGAGGTCGGCTGGGGCCGAGCCGCGCCCGACCGACGGGTTGTAGTTGACCAGCGAGGTGGTGTGGTAGCGCTTGCCGTCCAGCAGCACCAGCACCGCGTCCGGCGACAGGCCGCGCAGGGTCGCCGGGCGCAGCGCGTCGTTGCCGTCGTTGATCGCCGGGCGCGGGAAGTTCAGCGAAGGCAGCAGCTTGCCGAGCGCGCTGGCGAGGTCGCTGGCGCCGGTGGCCTGCAGCGCTTCCGGCGCGATGATGTCGATCGGCGATTGCGATTCGGCGACCGTGCGGTCGGCGATGCGGGTGCCGGTGACGATGATGTTGTCCAGCGTGGTCGGCGCCTGCTGGGACTGGGCGAGGCTGTTGCCGGAGGCGAGCACGAGCAGGACGGCACGGACGAGGGGGAGGCGGCGTTGCGTCATCGGGCGGAGACTCCTGGCTGGGGGATTGGCGCGGGTCTGGCGATTTCCGGTGGGGCGGGGGATGCTGCGGTGCAGCGTGTGCCATCGGATTGAAATCCGTTTTTCACATGGGCGCGTATACAAATAACGGACCTGGGTCGGGTTTTCGCGGCGGCCCGCGCGCCGCGCCGGACCGCGCCGCATCGCCGCCCCGGGTGGGCCGGGGCGGGCGAAGCGGCTACACTTCCGCCTCGCTAGCCGAGTGCCCTGCCTTGATTTCCCTACGTAATTTCGCCTTGCGCCGCGGCGAGCGGCTGTTGCTGTCCAATGTCGACCTCACCCTGCATGCCGGTTACCGGGTGGGCGTGGTCGGCCGCAACGGGGCCGGCAAGTCCAGCCTGTTCGCGGCGGTGAAGGGCGAACTGGAGGCCGACAAGGGCGATGTCGACCTGCCCGGCAAGGTGCGCATCGCCAGCGTGGCCCAGGAAACCCCGTCGCTGCCGGACCCGGCGCTGAGCTTCGTGCTCGGCGGCGACACCGCGGTGGCCGCGGTGCTGGCCGAAGAGGCCGAGGCGACCGCGCGCGAGGACTGGGAGGCGGTCGCCGCCGCGCACACCAAGATGGCCGAGATGGGCGCCTACGACGCCGATGCGCGCGCCGGCAAGCTGCTGCACGGCCTCGGCTTCCCGGCCGAGACCCATCACCGCGCGGTGTCCTCGTTCTCCGGCGGCTGGCGTGTGCGCCTGAACCTGGCGCGCGCGCTGATGATGCCCAGCGACCTGCTGCTGCTCGACGAACCGACCAACCACCTCGACCTGGACGCGGTGTACTGGCTGGAGCAGTGGCTGCTGAAGTACCCGGGCACGCTGCTGCTGATCTCGCACGACCGCGAGTTCCTCGACAACGTCGCCACCCACACCCTGCACCTGCACAACGGCGGCGCCAAGCTGTACACCGGCGGCTACACCGATTTCGAGCGCCAGCGCGCCGAGCAGTTGCGCCAGCAGCAGATCGCGCACGAGAAGGAACAGGCCGAGCGCGCCCACCTGCAGAGCTTCATCGACCGCTTCAAGGCCAAGGCCTCCAAGGCGGCGCAGGCGCAGAGCCGGATGAAGCGCCTGGAGAAGCTGGCCGGCACCGAGGCGGTGCGCGCCGAGCGCGAGTTCCGCATCGAACTGGCGCCGCCGGCCAAGCTGCCGTTCTCGCTGATCCGTCTCAACCACGCCGAGGCCGGCTACGGCGCCGACGCGGTGATCCTGCACAACGTCGGTTTCGGCCTGGAGGCCGGCCAGCGCATCGGCCTGCTCGGCCCCAACGGCGCCGGCAAGACCACCCTGGTCAAGACCCTGGTCGGCGAACTGCCGCCGATCGCCGGCGAGCGCATGGCGCACCCGGACCTGCGTATCGGCTACTTCGCCCAGCACACGGTGGAGTCGCTGCACGAGGGCCAGTCGCCGATGGACCACATGCGCGAGATCGACAAGGAGGCCAGCAACCAGGCGTTCCGCGATTTCCTCGGCAAGTGGAATTTCCCCGGCGACCGCGCGTTCGAGCCGGTCGACGGGTTCTCCGGCGGCGAGCGCGCGCGCCTGGCGCTGGCGCTGATCGCCTGGCAACAGCCCAACGTGCTGCTGCTCGACGAGCCGACCAACCATCTCGACCTGGAAATGCGCGAGGCGCTGGCCGAGGCGCTGAGCGATTTCGAGGGCGCGATCGTGATGGTCTCGCACGACCGCCACCTGATCGGCCTGGTCTGCGACACCTTCTGGCGCGTGGCCGACGGCGTGGTCGAGCCGTTCGACGGCGATCTCGACGCCTATGCCGCGTGGCTGCGCACCCGCCCGGCCGCGCAGGGCACCAAGCAGAAACTGGCCGAGGCCGCGCCGACCCCGCCGCCGCCGGTCAAGCCGCTGCCGGCGAAGAAGCCGCCGAATCCGCACAAGCTGGCCGCCGCGGAGAAGCGCGTGGGCGAACTGGAAGCGACCCTGGCCGAACTCGACCGCCAGCTCGCCGATCCCAGGCACTACGCCGATGCGGAGAAGATGGCGGTGCTGGGCCGCGACCGCGAGGCCGCCGCGCGCGACCTGGCGCAGGCCGAGCAAGCGTGGATGGAACTGATCGACGGCGCTTGAGCCGCGGTGGGATCTCGCCATTGCCGGTGTGTGCCGGCGAGCACGGATGATCCACGTCGCGCCAGCGTTTCCTTCTTCCTGCGGGGCCATGGCCCCCTTTTGGGGGAAGGTGCCCCGAAGGGGCGGATGAGGGTGCGGGTGCCGGGGGAGTCGGAGTGGCCAGCCGTGCGTGCCGCCGCACCCTCACCCCAACCCCTCTCCCGGAGGGAGAGGGGCTTCAATCGCTTCTTCACGCCGCTCCAGGCCAGGCCGGAACGCGAGCCGGCACCCCGTGTGGGAGGGGCTTCAGCCCCGACGCCACATCGCCTCAGTCAACGGCAAAGTCTCGCCTGCATGGCATGCGCCAGCACCCAGGGCTGCGCGCGCGCCTGGCCCACGAGGACGCTGCTGGCGACAGCGGCACGCCGTGCCCGGAGGCAATCGCGCGCGCCGGACGTGCCGTGCAGGAGGAGGACGATCGCATCCGACGACGCGCGCGGCGCCGGCCCGTGCCGCTCAGGCAGCAGCGCTGGCCACGACCAGCAGGCCGCCAGCGATCGCCGCCCAGTCCAGCGGCGTGCGCGAGCGCAGGCTCTGCAGCGAGGGGCGGGCGGTCGGCGTCGGTCGCAGGCTGGCCTTGAGCGCCATCAGCGCCAGGCCGGCGGCGCTGAGCGCCCAATGCCATTCGCTGGCGCCGCCGCGCAGGAAGTAGGCCAGATGCAGCACGCACAGGCAGGCCAGTGCGGCCGCCAGCACGACGTCACGCGAGACCAGGCCCGGACGGGTGGTCAGGACAGCACGGTTCATCAGCATGGTTCCCCCGAAACGGTCAGCGCCATCCCCGGCGCACAGTGCGACTGCGACCGGGATCATAGTTCGGCCCCGGCATGGCCGCCAAGCGGCAGTGCACAAATTCTTCACATCCTTGTCAGGCCGTGCTGGTAGGCAGCAAAGCGCGTGCCGGGAGTGCCTCGACGTGCCTGGAGACGCCACATCCGGCTGCGGCGCTGGCGCTCAGTTCGCCTGCGCCACCTGCTCGGCCAGCAACCACTCGCGCAAGCGCCGCGCGGCGTCGCTTTCCGCGCGCGACCGCAGCCGGGTCAGCCAGTAGCGGCCGAGGTCGATGCGGGTGGTGAACGGGCATACCAGCCGCCCGGCATCCAGATCCTGGGCGAACAGCCGCAGCGGCAGCAGGGCCACGCCGTGGCCGGCCGCGGCGATGCTGGCCAGGGTCAGCGAGGCATCGCAGATCGGGCCGCCGGCCAGCACCTCGGGCGCGCCGGCGGCCTGCAGCCAGCGCGGCCATTCGTCCAGCCGGTAGGAGCGCAGCAGGGTGGTCCTGGCGAGGTCGGCAGGCGTGCGCAGCCGTTGCGCCAGCGCCGGCGCGCACACCGGCGCGAACGGTGCATCCAGGATCGCGGTGGCGTGCTGACCTTGCCAGTCGCCATCGCCGAAGCGGATCGCCAGGTCCAGGCCTTCGCCGGCCAGGTCGACCCGGTTGTTGTGGGTGTACACGCGCAGTTCGATGTCCGGGTGTGCGGCGTGGAAGGCGTCCAGCCGTGGCAGCAGCCAGCCCACCGCGAAGGTGCCGACCACGCCCACGCTCAGCGTCTCGCGATAGCGGCCGCCGGCGAAGCGTTGCAGCGTCCCGGCGATGCGGTCGAAGGCCTCGGTCAGCACCGGATGCAGGCGCAGGCCCTCGTCGGTCAGGGCCACGCCGCGCGGCAGCCGCTGGAACAGCACCACGCCCAGGCGCGCCTCCAGTTGCTTGATCTGATGGCTCAGCGCGGCCTGGGTCACGCACAGCTCGGCGGCGGCGCGGGTCAGGTTCTGGTGCCGTGCCGCGGCTTCGAAGGCGCGCAGGGCGTTCAACGGCAGATGTGGACGGATCATTGCCAGGTATCAATTCGGCTCATGGGTGCGATTGAATAACCTCGCTGGTGGGGGTGGGTCAATGCGGCCATCATCCTGGCTCCCGACGGAGGTGGACGATGCTGACGAGACGACGGTTCCTGCAGGGCGTGGGAATGGGCGCGAGCCTGCTGGTCGTGGCTGGTGCGCAGGCAAAAACCGCTAAAAATCCGGCGCCGACGCTACAGCAGCGGCTGGCCGAGATCGAGCGGCGCAGTGGTGGCCGGCTCGGCGTGAGCCTGCTCGACGGCAGCGGTGCGACGCTCGGCGGACAGCGCCAGGACGAGCGCTTCCCGCTGTGCAGCACCTTCAAATTTCTATTGGCGGGGGCGGTGCTGCAGCGGGTCGACCGCGGCGAGCTGGCCCTGGAGCGGCGCCTGTCGGTGCGCAAGGCGGATCTGCTGGCGAATGCGCCGGTGTCCGAGCGCCATGTCGGCGGCACCCTCAGCGTGGTCGAACTGTGCCGCGCGGCGATGATCTACAGCGACAACACCGCGGCCAACCTGCTGCTGCCGCTGGTCGGCGACCCGCCCGGGGTGACCCGCTTCCTGCGCGCGCTGGGCGATACGCAGACCCAACTGGACCGCAACGAGCCGGGCATGAACGAGTTCGTCGCCGGCGATCCGCGCGACACCACCACGCCGGCGGCGATGGCGGCGACGATGCGTGCCCTGTTGCTCGGCGACGTACTGCAGCCGGTGTCGCGGCAGCGCCTGATTGCCTGGATGCGCGACAACCGTACCGGCAACGACTGCCTGCGCGCCGGCCTGCCGGCGGGCTGGCAGATCGGCGACAAGACCGGCAGCAACGGCACCGATACCCGCAACGACATCGCCATCGTGTGGGCGCCGGGACGGCCCACGCCGCTGCTGCTGACCGCGTATCTCAATGGCGCCACGGTCGACAGCGCTGCGCGCGATGCGACGCTGAAAGCGGTGGCGCAGGCGGTCGTGGCCTCGCTGCCTGCGCAGACGCGGCGTACCGGCTAGGCGGCGTTGCGCGCGCTGTATCGCCTGCGTTCGCTGCAATCGCGCCGGATGCAGGTCGCTCTCCCGTAGGAGCGGCTCCAGCCGCGACAGGCTTCACCGCGAAGGTCCGTCGCGGCTGATCCCACACACACGGGAACCGCAGCCATGCGTACGAGACGCTGCTCGCGAGCAGCGGCGACGCCACGTGCCGATGCCGCGTGCGATCGCCTGCGTTGTACCCAACGGCCACAGCCGCCGAGGCCGTGCTCACTGATCGTGCGGTCCCTTCCATTCCCAACCCTGTTCGGAGCGTCCCATGCGTCGATTCGTGTGCTGTTCGTTGGCCATTGCCCTCGGTCTGTCTGCCCACGCCGCGCAGGCGCGGGTCTGGGAACCTGCACCGGGCCACGTGCAGGTGCCGATCTGGCCCGGCGCGGTGCCGGATGCGTTGCCGCATCCGAAGCCGGAAACGGCTGGACCCGGGGCCAGGATCGACAACGTCAGCCGGCCGACCATGACCGTGTACCCGGCGCAGGGCCGCAACACCGGCGCCGCGGTGGTGGTGTTTCCCGGCGGCGGCTACCAGATGTTGGCGATGGACCTGGAGGGCACGGAGATCTGCGACTGGTTGGTCTCGCGCGGCATCACCTGCGTGCTGTTGAAGTACCGCGTGCCGAACTCCGGGCCGACCTGGGTCAACGACCGGCGCTACTACCCCAAGGTGCAGACCGCGCTGCAGGACGCGCAGCGCACGCTGGGCCTGGTGCGCCAGCAGGCCGCCACCTGGGGTGTGGACCCACACAAGATCGGGGTGATGGGCTTTTCCGCCGGCGGGCACCTGGTGGCGGCGGTGAGCACGCACTTCGCCCAGCGCACCTATCCGCTGGTGGATGCCGCCGATCGCGTGAGCTGTCGCCCGGACTTCGCCATCGCCGTGTATCCGGGCCATCTGTGGGTGCACGAGGACGAGGACGCCGACACCCGCAATCCCACCGATCTGGCCTTGCGTCCGGACATCCGCGTCGTCGCCGACACCCCGCCGACCTTCCTGCTGCAGGCCCAGGACGACTACGTGGACGGCATCTCGCAGGTGCTGGCGTACTACGTCGCGCTCAACCACGCCGACGTGCCCACGGAAATGCACATCTACGCCAAGGGCGGCCATGCCTTCGGCCTGCGCGCGAAGAACCTGCCGATCGCGCAATGGCCGCAGCTGGTCGAGACCTGGCTGCGGACGATCGGAGTGCTTGAGGGCCGGGATTAGGGACAGCCGGGATTGGGGATTCGGGATTGGCAAAAGCGTGTCGGCGCGCGGATTGCGCTTTCACGAATCCCCAATCCCGACTCCCCAATCCCGCCCGCCTCCGGCGGGCTCCTGATACAGCCGCGCCGGTCCGCCCATCGCCGGATCGCTGATGCCGGGCTTGCCGGTTTCCACGCGGCCGGCCAGGCGCTGGCGGGCGTTGTCCTGGACCAGCCACAGGTCGTACCAGCCGCCGCTCGGCTTGGCATTCCAGTGAATGCGCTGCTCCGCACCGGGCGCCAGCGTCACTCGTTGGCGCGGTTGCGCCTGTGCATAGGCGGCCGGTTCCAGGGACACGCCGAGCGGGGCGGTACCGGGATTGCGCAGGACCAGGCACAGCGCCTGTGCGTCGTCCGGGTCCTGGGCGATGTCGGCCTGCAGCAGCGGGGCGCTCAGGTCGCCGCGGTAGTGGCGGTGGAAGCCGTTGGGGCCGAGCAGCCACAGGTCGTAGCTGCCGTCGTAGGTGGTCCAGGCGCCGTCCAGGGTCGCGCCGGTGCCCACCGTGTAGCGGCGCGGGATCGCGTCGAGGAGATAGCGGTCGTAGACGTGCAGCACCGCCGCTGCGCCGGTGTTGGCCATGCGCAACTGCACCTCGCCGCGCTCCGGCACGTGCTGCAACTGCACCGTCGGCCGATACGGCAAGGCACGTGCGCGGCGCACGCCGAACGCCTGGCGCGGTGCCTGCAGTTGCGCCGGCAGCGGTGGCACTGCGTGATCGTGCAACGCCGCGGCGCGCGCGGCCGCCTCGCGCACGTCCGGCAGGTCGGCGACGAACGGGCGGGTGTCGGCCTGGCGGAAGTCGAAGGCGTCCAGAAGATCGCCGCAGACCGCGCGGCGCCACGGGGTCAGGCCGGCGGCGGCGACGCCGAAGCGGCGCTCCAGCAGGCGCAGCACCGAGGTGTGGTCGTAGACCTGCGAATCGACCCAGCCGCCGCGGCTCCACGGCGAGATCACGTACAGCGGTACGCGCGGGCCCAGGCCATAGGGACGCCCGCGCAGCTCCGGCGGATCGGCCTTGGCGTCGCCCGGCGCCGGGTGCAGGTGATATTCGCCGTCGGTGGCGACGCTGGAGGCGCCGGCCCAGCCGCCGGCCACGGACGGGTCGGGCGAGGGCGGCGCCGGCGGCGGCACGTGGTCGAAGAAGCCGTCGTTCTCGTCGAACATCAGCAGCAGCGCGGTGCGCGCCCACACCTTGGGGTCGGCGGTCAGCGCGTCGAGCACGCGCGCGGTGTAGGCCGCGCCCTGCGCCGGGCTGGACGGATCGGGATGCTCGCTGCCGGCGGCGTCGGCGATGATGAAGCTCACCGACGGCAGTCGCGCGGCCAGCACGTCCTCGCGCAACTGCGCCAGGCTGCGGCTGGAGACGCCGCGTGCGCGCAGTTGCGGATCGTGCCCGGGCGCACCGCGCCAGGCCGCGCGGAACGGCGCGAAGCCGGCCAGCGGGTTGTCGGTGAAGTTGTCGGCCATGTCCTGGTAGATCTGCCATGACACGCCGGCCTGTTGCAGCGCCTCGACGTAGCTGGGCCAGCGGTAGTCGTCCGGATCGCCGCCCAGTTCCGGGAAGTTGTCGTGCGAATTGGCGATCGCCGGGCCGCCGGCGCGCGCGTGCGGATCGTTCTGCCCGGTCCACAGGAACACGCGGTTCGGATTGGTGCCGGCCTGGATCGCGCAGTGGTAGGCGTCGCAAACGGTGAAGGCCTCGGCCAGGGCGAACTGGAACGGCAGGTCGTCGCGTTCGTAGTGGGCCAGCGCGTGGTCGCGCTTGGCCGCCGGCCACTGGCCCATGCGGCCGTGGTCCCAGGCCTGCTGCGCGTTCGGCCAGGTATGCGGGGTGCCCTGCACGCGCATGGTGGCGAAGTCGCGCGCGGTGCGCAGCGGGAACGGCGCGAGCTGGCGGCTGCCGTCGGCGCTGGGCTGCAGCCACACCGTTCGCGGCGCGGTGCCGGGCAGCGGCGGGGCGGGGATCGGGAAGCGGTCGCCGAAGCCGCGCACGCCGGCCAGGCTACCGAAGTAATGGTCGAAGGCGCGGTTCTCCTGCATCAGGATCACCACGTGCTGCAGGTCGTCGAGGGTGCCGCTGCGCACGTCCGGGGCGATCGCGGCGGCGCGGGCGATGCTCGGCGGCAGCAGCGCGGCGGCGCTGGCGGTGAGGCCGGCGCGGAGCAGTCGGCGGCGGGTCTGGTCGGTCATGGCGGTCCCGGGAATCGCAAAGCGGCGGCGGCCGGGATCGGCCGCCGCCGCGAGACTGCCACGGCGCCGGTTACAGGTCGACCATGAAGGTCAGGCCGACGGTGCGCGGCGGCGCGATGAAGGCGCTGTCGCTGCCGTCCACGCCGTTGAGGTAGCGCTTGTCGGTGAGGTTGCTGATCACCAGGTCCAGCCTGGCCTGCTGCAACTGCGGGCTCAGTCCGCCCAGGGCGATGCCGAGATTGGCGTCGAAGGTGGTCACCGCATCCAGCGCCGCGCTGTTGGCCGCGTCCAGGTAGCGCCGGCCCAGGTAGCGGCCGGACAGGCCGCCGTGCCAGCGCTGGCCCTGCCAGTCGGCCGACAGCACCAGGGTCTGGCGCGGCTGGCCAATCACCTGCGAGCCCGGCGCGATGTCCAGCGCCTGGTCGCGCGCGGCGTTGCCGCTGCCCAGGTAGGTCGCCTTGTTGTAGGTGTAGGCGCCGTTGAGCCGCCAGCCGTTGTCCCAGGCGTAGCCCAGCGCCAGCTCCACGCCGCGCGCGTGCACGCCGCCGAAGTTCTCGTAGACGCCGTCGGTCTCGCCCAGGTAGTCGATGCCGGTGACGAAGTTCGCCGGCACGTAGACGATGCGGTTGTCGAAGCGGATGTCGTACAGGGTGATGCTGCCGGTCAGCGGCCAGCGGCTCATGCGCAGGCCGACTTCGATGTTGTCGGCGGTCTCAGGCTTGACCTTGCTCAGCACCAGCGGATCGGTCTCGCCGAGCACGCCGGAGGGGATCGCGGCGAAGTTCTGCGAGAAGCCGGCGAAGGCTTCCATGCCCTTGAGCGGCGTGGTCCAGGTCAGGCCGGCGGAGAACAGCGGATCGGAGTGCGAATCCGATTCGATGTGCGCGGCGTCGCCGATGCGGCGGTCGCGGGTCTGGTCGACGAAGAACTGCTTCACGCCCACGCGCCAGGCGAAGTCGCCGTAGCGCATCACGTCCTCGACGTAGTACATCTGCTCGTCGGTGCGGTAGTCGTCCTTGAACTGCACCCAGTACGGCACGTGGTCGAAGGCGATGTTGGTGCCGACGTTGAGCAGGCGGTGCCAGTCGCGGGTGACGCTGCGGTCGTAGCGTTCCAGCCACAGGCCGCCGCGCACCGTGTTGTGCAGCCCGCCGAAGTCCTGCGCCCATTCCACGTCGGCGGTGACGCCGCCGCGCTGGTTGTCGTAGTGGCTGTGGCGGTAGGACTGCACCGGCAGCGAGCCGGCCGGGTAGCAGGCCGGGTTGGACTCGGCCGGCAGGGTCGCGGTGTCGGCGCAACCGGGCAGCATGCTCGCGGCCGCGCCGCCCGGGGTGACGAAGTAGAGCTTGCCCAGGGCGCTGCCGCCGTACACGGTACGGCCGCCGGTGTATTCGGATTCGGGACGCCCGGCGCCGTCGTTGGTGACGTCCACCAGATAGGGCGGGATCCAGTCGCCGCGGCCCTGCATGCGGTGCGCGTAGCCGGTCAGCGTGGCCTTGAAGCCGTTGCCGCCGTCGAACAGGCCGCGCAGGTAGCCGAAGGTGTTCTTGCGCAGCGCGCGCGAGCCGGAGCGGTAGTTCTGGTCGTAGTAGGGAATGCCGGTGAGCGTGCCGGTGAGCAGGTCGTGGTCCGGGTCGGTGGCGAACTGCGCCGGGGTGACGCTGCTGTACTCGGATTCGTTGGCGTCGTCGTAGGACAGGTAGCCGCTGAGCGTCCACGCGCCGAGGTCGCTGACGAACTTGCCGGCCAGGTGGTCGCGGGTGGTGTGGCCGCTGCCGTCGATCCAGTCGTCGTTGCTGGCGTGCGAGCCGCTGACCCAGGCGCGGGTGCCGCCGAGGTCGCCGCTGTCGTAGCGCGCGTAGTACTTGCGCGCCTGGTTGTCGCCGATGCCGAAGGCCATGCGCACGCGCTGCTGTTCCAGCGGCTCGCTGGTGAGGAAGTTGAGGGTGCCGCCCAGCGCCTCGTTGGAGCGCGAGGCGATGTCGGCGGTGCCCTGGCTGACCTCCACCGTCTCCAGGTCCAGCGTGTCGATGAAGCGGTTGGCCTTGGAGCCGCCGCCGTAGGCCGAGCCGCCGTTGGGCACGCCGTCGATGGTGGTGCCGATCTGTTGGTCGTCGCGGTTGGTGACGAAGCCGCGCATGCTGATCTGCGTGCCCCAGTCGGAGGAGCCGAACGCATCGGCCTCGGTGGCGATCACGCCGGGCAGCTCGTTGAGCGCGTCGTTGACGCTGCTCATCGCGAACTGCCGGTCCAGCGCCTCCTTGCTGACGTTGATCTTGGCGTAGGTGGTGGCCTGGCCGAGCACCTGCACTTGGTCCAGGGTCGAGACGCGGTCGCTGCCGTCGGCCGGGGCGGTGCCGTCGACGCCGTCGCTGGCCTCGGCGGCATGGGCGCAGGCGATGCTGGTGGCCAGCGCCAGGGCCAGCAGGGTGCGGGTGGGGGTGCGGAAATACGCCGAAAAGGTCATCGGGTGCGCGGCTTGCGTGAGGGGCGCTCATGGTCCGATCGAGCGGTTTCGCGCGTGTGACCGCGATCTTGCGAATCCATGCATCGTGCGCAAATCGGCATGAAAGATGCCTGGCGCGATGCTCCGGCATGCGCAGCGCCGGCAGCAGGGGCCGCGCGCCGCCGAGGCGGCCGCGGTGGCCTCCGTCGCTTTCCGAGATGGGCGTTGGCGTGCGCCCCCCCGGAGCTTGGACGGTTGGCCGCCGGAATTGCCCTTCAGCGAGATCGCTGCGTGCGCAGCGCGGTCGGGATCCGTGTCAGGCGCGTGTGCCGGCATGGACGAGGGTTCCGTCGCAGCGAGGCGATGTCCTTGCGTGGTCGCGCCACGTCGCGCCAGTGCCGCACGGGGCGCGCGACCGCGGCCGGCGCCCGCCGTGATGGCGCACCACACGGCCGACCCGGCATCATCGCCGCTGCCGCCGCCGGCGGGACCGCCCTGGAATTTCCTGCCCGATGAGCCACGAACTGATCTATCTGCTGCTGATCTTCGCCCTGCTGGTGATCCCGCGCGCGCTGCAGCGTTTCAAGATGCCGGCGCCGCTGACCTGCCTGCTGTTCGGCATCATCGCGATGCTGGCGATGGGGCCGCGCGCGCACGACCCGGTGGTGACGCTGCTGGCCACGCTCGGCATCTCCTCGCTGTTCCTGTTCGCCGGCCTGGAAGTGGACCCGAAGGCGCTGCGCCGCGGCTTGTGGCCGCTGCTGCTGCACCTGGTGGTGCGCGGCGGCACCCTGTTCGGCGTCGGCTGGCTGGCCTGGCGCTACGCCGGGCTGTCGTGGCAGGCGGCCGGGTTGCTGGCGCTGGCCCTGCTGACCCCGTCCACCGGTTTCATCATCGAGTCGCTGGGGCGGCTGGGGCTGGACGAAGAAGAACGTTTCTGGGTCACCAGCAAGGCCATCGCCGGCGAGCTGCTGGCGCTGGCGGCGCTGTTCGTGATCCTGCAGGCCGGCGATCCCTGGCAGATGGGCCTGTCCAGCCTGGCGCTGCTGGCGATGCTGGTCGGCTTGCCGCTGCTGTTCGTGGCCCTGGGGCGCTGGGTGGCGCCGCAGGCGCCGGGCTCGGAGTTCTCGCTGCTGGTGATGGTCGGCCTGATCGCCGCCTACATCACCTATTCGCTCGGCGTGTACTACCTGGTCGGTGCGTTCATCGCCGGGCTGGTGGCGCGGCTGCTGCGCCAGCGCATGCCGCTGCTGGCCTCCGATGAGAACCTGCAGGCGGTGCGCCTGTTCGCCTCGTTCTTCGTGCCGTTCTACTTCTTCAACGCCGGCACCAAGGTGCCGAGCGGGGCCTTGAGCCTGCAGGCGCTGGGTCTGGGCCTGGCCCTGACCGCCTGCGTGCTGCCGCTGCGCATCGGCATCCTCTGGCTGCAGCGGCGGGTGCTGTTCGGCGAGGGCGCGCGCAGCAGCCTGCGGGTGTCGCTGGCGCTGTCGCCGACGCTGATCTTCACCCTGGTGCTGGCCGGCATCCTGCGCGACCGCTTCGCCATCGCCGACGCGCTGTTCGGCGCCCTGCTGCTGTACGCGGCCCTGACCACGTTGCTGCCGGCGCTGCTGCTGCGGATGCCGTTCGACGTCAGCCCGTTGGAGGCGGCGCCGGCCGCGCCGGCAGATCCCGCGTCGGCGCAGGTACCGACGGCGCCGGATGAGCCGGTCGCCGAGGCGCCGCTGGTGGACGCACCGACGCCGTCGGCGGGCGCGCCGGAGACCGCGCCGCGGCCCCAGCCCGGGCCGGCGTGAGCCGAGACGCTTGAAAGCCGGCGTGCGGCCCCCATACTGGCCGCCTCCGTTGCTCTCGCGTTTTTGCCGCCATGCCGATCTACGCTTTCCAATGTGCCGCGTGCGGTCACAGCTTCGACCGCCTGCAGAAACTGTCCGATCCGGATCCCGAGACCTGTCCGTCCTGCGCCGCCCCGGCGGTCAAGCGCCAGCTCACCGCGCCGGCGTTCCGCCTGTCGGGCAGCGGCTGGTACGAGACCGACTTCAAGAAGGATGGCGACAAGAAGCGCAACCTGGCCGAGTCGGGGAGTACGGCCAGCAGCGGGGACAGCAAGCCCGCGGCCGCCGCGGCGACGTCCGATGCGCCGGCCAAGCCCGCTGCGGCGGCCACGCCTGCCGCCGCCAAGCCTGCGGCAACCTGAGCCTCGCCAGGCCGCGCAAGCGCGCGGCCTCTCGTAGGAGCGGCTTCAGCCGCGACCGCGGATTACCCGGTCGCGGCTAATCCAAAAGGGCGCAAACGCCGCCCCAACTCGACCTGTCACGTCATGCATCGGGCCGCGCAGCACGCCACGCGGCCCGTCGCCTAGGCTCAGCGCGCCCCGAAGCGCGCCCGGCAGCCGCCGTTGACCCACACCGTATTGCCTTCGTAGCCCCAGGTGCGGCCTTCCGCGCAGGTGGTGCCGGACAGCTGTTCGATCAGTTCCGGGCGGCCCTGGCGGCTGTCCCAGGAGCAGGTGCGCAGGCGCTTGTCGTCGCTGCTGCAGGTCACCGTGTAGCCGCTGTCCAGCGGCGGCCGGCCCGGCCCCCAGCCGCCGCCGCCGCGGCCCTGGGCGAACTCGCCGCGACAACCGTCGTCGACCCATACCGCGCCATCGCGCGAGCCCCAGGTGCGGCCCTCGATGCAGCGGGTGTCCGACAGCTGCCGCACCAGCATGGCGTTGCGCCAGCCGGTCGGGCACACGCGCTGGCGCTGGTCCTGGCTCTCGCAGCGCACGGTGCCGGCCACGCCGCCACTGCCGCCGCCGTCGCCCCAGTTGCCGCCCCAATTGCCGCGACCTTCGACGAAGCGACCACGGCAGCCCTGGTCCACCCACACCACGCCGGGCGCCGAGCCCCAGGTGCGTCCTTCGATGCAGGGCGAGTCGGACAGGGTGCCGACCAGTCGCGCAGGCCCGCGGAACGGCGTTGCGCATTGCTGGCGGCGGCGGTCGTTGCTGGAGCAGGCGACGGTGCGGCCGTCGAAGCCCGGTTCCTGCCGCCAGCCATCGCCGCGGCCGCGCAGCGAAGTGGCGATGTCCTGCTGGATGTTGCCGAAGCCCCAGCCGCGGTCGATCTGGTCCAGGTAGAACTCGAGCTGGTCGTCGGGGATCTGCCGGCCGCGCGACTGGTCGGCGTACTCGCGCTCGATCACCCGGACCCGGCCGGGGACCGACAGTTGCCGCAGGTCCTGCGGCGCGTAGGCGCGTGCGCTCTGGGCCGCGGCCGGGGCGCTGGACAGGGCCAGCGCGGCGATCACCAGCCAGCCACCAAGGTGCTTCAACATGGGTTCTCTCCTCCCCGTGAATGGTGCGCGGACTATAGCCGCAGGCCAACTTAAGCCAGGATGAGTCATGCGCGATTTGCCCGGGCCGACGCGCCGCCGCAGAATACCGGGCTTGCCGGCGCCTTCTGCGCCGGGCGCCCCCTGTTTGGAGCTAGCGATGCGTACCCACTTCTGCGGCCTGGTCGACGAGACCCTGATCGGCCAAACCGTCACCCTGGCCGGCTGGACCGATGTGGCCCGCAACCTCGGCGGCGTGTGCTTCATCGACCTGCGCGACCACGAAGGCATCGTGCAGGTGATGGTGGAGCCGGAGAACGCGGAGGTGTTCAAGGTCGCCGCCAGCCTCGGCTACGAGGACGTGCTGCAGGTCGAGGGCGTGGTGCGCGCGCGGCATGCGGTCAACGACAAGCTGCGCAGCGGCAAGGTCGAGGTGATCGCCACGTCCATCACCGTGCTCAACAAGGCCGCGCCGCTGCCGTTCCACGCGCACGAGAACCCGGGCGAGGAAACCCGCCTGAAGTACCGGTATCTGGATCTGCGCCGCCCGGAGATGCAGCGCATGCAGCGCACCCGCATCAAGCTGGTGCAGGCGCTGCGCCGCTACCTGGACGAGCGCGGCTTCCAGGACATCGAGACGCCGATCCTGACCAAGGCCACCCCGGAAGGCGCGCGCGACTTCCTGGTGCCGGCGCGCATGCACCCGGGCGAGTTCTACGCGCTGCCGCAGTCGCCGCAGCTGTTCAAGCAGATCCTGATGGTGGCCGGCTTCGACCGCTACTACCAGATCGCGCGCTGCTTCCGCGACGAGGCGCTGCGCGCCGACCGCCAGCTCGAGTTCACCCAGCTCGACATGGAGTTCGCCTTCGTCCGCGAGCGCGACGTGCAGGACTTCGTCGAAGCCATGGTCCGCGCCATCTTCAAGGAGGTGGTCGACGTCGAGCTGGCCGCCGAATTCCCGCGCATGACCTGGGCCGAGGCCATGCGCCGCTATGGCTCGGACAAGCCGGACCTGCGCATCGCCCTGGAACTGACCGACGTGGCCGACCTGGTCAAGGACAGCGACTTCGCGGTGTTCAGCGCCGCGGCCGCCGATCCCGACGGCCGCGTCGCCGCGCTGCGCATTCCCGGCGGCGCCAGCCTGTCGCGCAAGCAGATCGACGAGTACGCCGCGCACGCCGCCAAGTACGGCGCCAAGGGCCTGGCCTACGTCAAGATCGCCGACAGCGGCGAGATCAGCTCGCCGATCCAGAAGTTCTTCGGCGAGGCCGCCTTCGCCGCGCTGCTCGGCCACGTCGGCGCCGGCAACGGCGACATCGTGTTCTTCGGTGCCGGCGCCTACGGCAAGGTCTCCGACTTCATGGGCGCGCTGCGCCTGAAGGCCGGCAAGGACTTCAACCTCATCGCCGACGGCTGGCGGCCGCTGTGGGTCACCGACTTCCCGATGTTCGAATGGGACGAGGAAGCGCAGCGCTACGTGGCCCTGCATCACCCGTTCACCGCGCCGGCAGTGGACGACATCGCCGAGCTGCGCACGCATGCCAAGACCGCGGTGTCGCGCGGCTACGACATGGTGCTCAACGGCAACGAGATCGGCGGCGGTTCGATCCGTATCCATCGCCCGGACATGCAGAGCGCGGTGTTCGAGCTGCTCGGCATCGGTGCCGAGGAAGCGCGCGCCAAGTTCGGCTTCCTGCTGGATGCGTTGAACTACGGCGCACCGCCGCACGGCGGCATCGCCTTCGGCATCGACCGCATCGCCGCGCTGATGGCCGGCACCGAGTCGATCCGCGACGTCATCCCGTTCCCCAAGACCACCGGCGCGCAGGACCTGATGACCGACGCACCGTCGCCGATCGCCGACGCGCAGTTGGCCGAAGTGCATGTGCAGGTGCGCCCGCAGGCGCAGTGATCCCTTTCTTCCAACCGTAGCGCAGGCCGACACATGAGCGAGACCGCATTCAATCTGGAGTGGGAGACCCTCGGCAACGAGGGCGCAGTGGAGGCCATCGTCACCCAGCGCGCGCGCGTGTTCGGCGGCTGGCTGGTGCGCGCCGGCAGCGGCGCCAACGCGCCGCTGGCGTTCGTGCCGGATCCGGAGGGCCGTTGGGACGGCGAGGACTTCGGCGAGGACGATTACGAGTACGAGGAAGACGACGAGGAAGAAGAGGACGAGGAAGAAGGTGAGGACGAGGACGAGGACGACGGCGAAGAGGCCGACGCCGACGCCGACCCGGCGCACCCGGCGCGCTGAGCCGTGCTGATCCGCCGCGCCACGCCGGACGATGCCGCGGCGGTCACCCGCATCGCCACGGCCACCTTCTGCGAAACCTTCGGCCATCTGTATCCCGCGCAGGACCTGCAGGCCTTCCTCGACGAGGCCTATTCGCTGGAGCGCGCCCAGGTCGTGCTGGCGCATCCGGACTACGCGATCTGGCTGGTCGAGCACGACGGCGCGGTGGTCGGACACGCCGCTGCCGGCCCCTGCGGCCTGCCACACGCCGAGGTGCGTCCCGGCGATGGCGAACTGAAGCGCCTGTACCTGCTGCGCGCCCACCAGAACGGCGGCTGGGGTGCCAGGCTGTTCGACACCGCCCTGGCCTGGCTGGAGCGCGACGGCCCGCGCACGCTGTGGGTTGGCGTGTGGTCGGAGAACCTGGGCGCGCAGCGTTTCTACGCGCGCTACGGCTTCGAGAAGGTCGGCACCTACGAATTCCCGGTGGGGCAGGTGCGCGATCTGGAATTCATCCTGCGCCGGCCGCCGCGCGCGGCCTGACGCCTGCGGCCGGTCACGGCCCGGGCGCCGCCGCGTCGACGCCGCGGCAACGCTGGCGCGCTAGAGTGCAGGCCTGTCCAGCCTGCAGGAGAGCTCGCCATGTTCCGACCGTGGATGGGAATCGCCGCCGTATTGCCGCTGCTGGCCGCGTGCGCGCCGCCAGCGTCGCTGCAGCCGGCCAGTGCCGGGCCGACCGTGCAGGGCGATGGCCGCTGCAACGTCGAGGCCGTGGCCTGGGCGGTGGGCCAGGAGGCCACCCAGGCGACCATGAGCCGGGTCTGGAAGGAGAGCGGAGCCGGCGTGGTACGGCCTATCGCGCCGGGCCAGGCGGTGACCCGCGACCTGCGCCTGGATCGGCTCAACGTGTTCCTGGATGGCAGCAACCACATCGTCCGCACCACCTGCGGCTGAGTCGCCGATGGCCGCCGCGCCCCAGGTGCTGTTGCTGCACGGCATCTGGAATGCGCGGCCGTGGCTGTTGCCGCTGGCGTTGCGCCTACGCCGCGATGGCTGGCGCGTCGCCAGCTTCGGTTATTCGACCGCGTTCGGCGGCGCCGAGGCCGCGCTCCCACGGCTGCACGCCCGCATCGAACGTATGGCCGCCACCGGTCCGGTGGCGCTGGTCGGGCATAGCCTCGGCGGCCTGATCGCCTTGCAGGCCTTGCGGGAGGCGCCCTCGCTGCCGGTGACCCGGGTGGTGTGCCTGGGCAGCCCCTTGGCGGGCAGTGCCGCCGCCCGCGCCCTGGCGCAACGGCGGCTCGGACTGGCGCTGGGCCGCAGCGCGGCGCTGTTGCAGCAGGGCGTGGCGCGCTGGGACGGGCCGGCCGAGGTCGGCATGGTCGCCGGCACCGTGGCGCGTGGGCTGGGCGCACGCTTTGTCGCGCTGGGTACGGAGTCCGACGGCAGCGTGGCCCTGGCCGAGACCCGCGTGCCCGGCCTGGGCGATCACTGCCGGGTGCGGGCCAGCCACAGCGGCCTGCTGTTCTCGGCGCAGGCCGCGCGGCAGACCGCCTCGTTCCTGCGCGACGGCCGCTTCGCCGCCTGAGCCGGTCGCCAGACATCGAGCGTCCGGCGGCGGTGGCCGGCGCCGCGTCGCGGTGTCCGCCCGACCGCTTTGGTGCCGGCACAGGCGATGCCGTCGCTCAGGGCGTCACGAAGGTCTTCAGCCAGTCCAGCGTGGGGTTGAGCGCCCAGGCGGCGGTGCCGCTGCGGTAGTTGCCGTCGACCAGAACGCCCGTGCACTGGGTGCCGGGATAGCCGCCGAAGCCCATGAAGCAGTGGTCGGCGTAGAGGTCCTGCACCTCCCGGTCCTTGACGATGTACCAGCCGCTGCCATTGCTGCGGAAGCACGACTGCTGCCCGTCGCAGCGCAGGCCGGTGACCAGTTGCGCCTGGGTGCGGGCGATGTTCTCGGTGCCGCCGACGAACATGTCGCGCTCGCCGTTGATGATGCGCAGGCGATCGGACGGCAGGCTGTGGTTGCCGTCGGCGATGCACGACGCCAGGTTGTAGTAGGCGGTGTAGGTCGTGCCGGTGCCCTGGCCGAACGAGGCGGCGACCCGGGGATCGTAGTCGTGCGCCAGCACCGAGATGATCGAGCCCTGGCTTAGCCCGCCGGTCACCACGCCCTTGGAGCAGTCGGCCTTGTCGCGGGCGCATATTTGGGCGATGGCGCTGTTGAGATTCTGCGCATCGAAGATGGCCTTGGCGCGGTTGCCGATGACGCCGCAACTGCCGAAGCTGGCGTTGTCGTACTCCACCGAGGCCGCCACGAAGCCCTTGGCCGCGGCAGCATTCACCGCGGCCATCGCCCAGTTGCTCTGGTAGTTCTCGCCGGTCCCGCCGATATGCACGTAGACCGGGTACTTGCCCGTCGCGCGGGGTTCCTGGCCGCTGATCGAGTAGGTGGTGAGGCCGGCGCTGTAGCGGCCCCTGAAGGCGTCGGTCTGGGCGCTGGCCAGGCCCGGGGCGGCAAGGGCGAGCAGGCCCAGGCAGCGCAGGGCCAGCGACAGGAACGGGGCGGGGGTGGTGCGGGACATGAGGGATCTCCTTTCGGTGCGATGGAAAGCGGGCGCGACTTGCGCGTTCAGCCTCCAGGTGGGGCGTGACAGTTCTGGCAGCGATGTGGCGCGCATGGGTAGACAGTCCGCCAAGGTTCGACCGGCAGCACGGGTCGGCGCGCGCTGGAGTGGGCGCCGGCCGGGGAACGGGCGGCATGCGCCGGTCGCACGCGCGGTCGGTCGTCGGCGCGGCCAGGCCGCGGGATGTGCGCGGCATCAGGTAAAATCCGCGTCTTGTCCTTACAACTGTCCGGAACGCCCCATGGGTAGAGGCCCCTCGATCGAAGCCCGCAAGAACGCATCCGATGCGAAGCGCGGCAAGATTTTCACCAAGATCATCCGCGAGATCGGCGTCGCCGCGCGCGCCGGCGGCGGCGATCCGTCCAACAATCCGCGGCTGCGCGTGGCGATGGACAAGGGGCTGGCCTCGAACATGTCCAAGGACGTGATCGAGCGCGCGATCAAGAAGGCCACCGGCGAACTGGAAGGCGTGGAGTACGAGGAAGTGCGCTACGAGGGCTACGCCCCGGGCGGGGTGGCGGTGATCGTGGACTGCCTGACCGACAACCGCGTGCGCACCGTGGCCGACGTGCGCCATGCCTTCAGCAAGTGCGGCGGCAACATGGGCACCGACGGCTCGGTGGCCTTCATGTTCAAGCGCCTGGGCGTGCTCAGCTTCGCCGCCGGCGCCGACGAGGAGAAGATCACCGAGGTGGCGATCGAGGCCGGTGCCGACGACATCGTGGTCTACCCCGAGGACGGCGCGATCGACGTGCTGACCGCGCCGGAGGCGTTCCAGGCGGTCAAGGACGCCATGGACGCGGCCGGCCTGGCCGCCGACCACGCCGAAATCACCTTCCGCGCCGACAACGACATCGCCGTGGACGGCGACACCGCGGTGCAGGTGCGCAAGCTGCTGGACATGCTGGAAGACCTGGACGACGTGCAGAACGTCTATTCCAACGTCGACCAGGCCGCGCTGAGTGACGGGGGCTGAGACCATGAAACCCGGGGCCCGGGGCCCAAGACCCGGAACCCGGAACGGCGTCGTGCCGGTGCCGGAGGCATCGCCGACGTCGATGGCTGCCGCGGGCAGCGCTGCCAGGACGCGCACGGCCGTTGCCAATCCCCAATCCCCACTCCCCAATCCCGGCACCACCCGCATCCTCGGCATCGACCCCGGCTCGCAGCGCACCGGCGTGGGCATCATCGACGTGGATGCGGCCGGCCGTACCCGGCACGTGCACCATGCGCCGCTGGTGCTGCTCGGCGAGGGCGACTTCGCCCTGCGGCTCAAGCGCCTGCTGCACGGGCTGGATGCGCTGATCGAGGAGTACCGGCCGCAGGAAGTGGCGATCGAACGCGTGTTCATGGGCAAGAGCGCCGACGCGGCACTGAAGCTCGGCCATGCCCGCGGCGCGGCGATCTGCGCGGCGGTGCTGCGCGAGCTGCCGGTGCACGAGTACGCCGCCAAGGAGATCAAGCTCGCCGTGGTCGGCAAGGGCGCGGCGGAGAAGCAGCAGGTGCAACACATGGTCGGTCTCATGCTGAGCCTGACCGGCAAACTTCAGGCCGACGCCGCCGACGCACTGGCCGTCGCCATCACCCATGCCCACGTGCGCGCCACCGCGCAGCGCCTGGGCGTCAGCACGCAGCAGGCGTGGAGTAGAAAATGAGTGGAGCTGGGATTCGGGAGTGGGGATTAGGGATTGGCAACAGCCGGGCGCATGCGCGCCGGCCCCGCTTTGGCGAATCCCCAATCCCCAATCCCCAATCCCGGCGCCTCCAGGGAGGCGCCCAATGATCGGCCGTCTGCGCGGGATCCTGGCCTACAAGCAGCCGCCGTGGCTGGTGATCGACGTGGGCGGGGTGGGCTATGAGCTGGAGGCGCCGATGAGCACCTTCTACGACCTGCCCGATGTCGGCCGCGATGTGATCCTGTTCACCCACTATGCGCAGAAGGAGGACAGCGTGTCGCTGTACGGCTTCCTGCGCGAGGGCGAGCGGCGGCTGTTCCGCGACGTGCAGCGGGTCAGCGGGATCGGCGCGAAGATCGCGCTGGCGGTGCTGTCCGGGGTCAGCGTCGACGAGTTCGCGCGGCTGATCACCGCCGCCGACGTCACCGCGCTGACCCGCATTCCCGGGATCGGCAAGAAGACCGCCGAGCGCATGGTGGTGGAGCTGCGCGACCGTGCGGCCGACTTCAGCGGTGGTGCGCCGATCACCGGACAACTGGGTACCGACGCGGTCTCCGAGGCCACGGTGGCGCTGCAGCAGCTCGGCTACAAGCCGGCCGAGGCGGCGAAGATGGCGCGCGACGCCGCCGCCGACGGCGACGAGGTCGCCACGGTGATCCGCAAGGCCCTGCAGGCGGCGCTGCGCTGACCTCGGGTCGGCTCGGCTCCCCGCTCTTTCTTCACGTTCTGGCGCTACTCTTCCCACCATGTCCAGCTCCTCCAGTTCCGCCGCCCGCCCGGGCAGCCACGATCCGCACGCCAAGACGGGCTTTGGGGTGATGCTGACCGCCATCGGCGTGGTCTTCGGCGACATCGGCACCAGTCCGCTGTACACGCTCAAGGAAGCGTTCTCGCCGCACTACGGGCTGACCCCGGACCACGACACCGTGCTGGGCATCCTGTCGCTGGTGTTCTGGGCGCTGATGCTTGTGGTCACGGTCAAGTACGTCACCGTGATCATGCGCGCCGACAACGACGGCGAGGGCGGCATCATGGCGCTGACCGCGCTGGCCCAGCGCACCCTGCCGGGCGGCTCGCGCTCGATGTACGTGGTCGGCATCCTCGGCATCTTCGGCGCCTCGCTGTTCTTCGGCGACGGCGTGATCACCCCGGCCATCTCGGTGCTGTCGGCGGTGGAAGGCCTGGAGGTGGCCGCGCCCAAGCTGGAACCGTTCGTGGTGCCGATCACCCTGGTGGTGCTGGGCATGCTGTTCATGGCCCAGCGCTACGGTACCGAGCGCGTTGGCAAGGCGTTCGGGCCGATCACCCTGGTCTGGTTCGTGGCGCTGGGCGCGATCGGCGTCTACAACATGACGCGCGCACCGGAAGTGCTGCACGCGCTGAACCCGTGGTGGGGCGTGCGTTTCTTCGCCGAACACAACTGGCACGCGGTGTTCGTGCTCGGCGCCGTGGTGCTGGCGGTGACCGGCGGCGAGGCGCTGTACGCGGACATGGGCCATTTCGGCGCCAAGGCGATCCGCCGCTCGTGGCAGTGCGTGGTGCTGCCGATGCTGACCCTGACCTACCTGGGGCAGGGCGCGCTGGTGCTGCGCGACCCGGCCGCGGTCAGCAACCCGTTCTACGAGGCGGTGCCGGAGTGGGCGCTGTACCCGATGATCGTGCTGGCTACCGCGGCCACGGTGATCGCCTCGCAGGCGCTGATCACCGGCGCCTACTCGGTGGCCAGCCAGGCCATGCAGCTGGGCTACATCCCGCGCATGCACATCCGCCACACCTCGCATTCCACCATCGGCCAGATCTACGTGCCGGCGGTGAACTGGTGCCTGCTGGCGCTGGTGGTGGTGGCGGTGATCGGCTTCGGCGACTCCACCTCGCTGGCCACCGCCTACGGCGTCTCGGTCACCGGCACCATGCTGATCACCACCGTGCTGATGGTCATCTACGCGCGCGCCAACCCGCGCGTGCCGGCGCCGCTGCTGTGGCTGTTCGCCCTGGTCTTCCTGGCCGTGGACTGCGCGTTCTTCTACGCCAACATCATCAAGTTCCTGGACGGCGCCTGGTTCCCGCTGCTGCTGGGCCTGATCCTGTTCACCCTGATGCGCACCTGGCGCCGCGGCCGCAAGCTGCTGCACGACGAGATCCGCAAGGACGGCATCAAGCTCGACACCTTCCTGCCCGGGCTGATGCTGGCGCCGCCGGTGCGCGTGCCCGGCACCGCGGTGTTCCTGACCGCCGACCCGATGGTGGTGCCGCACGCGCTGATGCACAACCTCAAGCACAACAAGGTGCTGCACGAGCGCAACGTGTTCCTGACCGTCGAAACCCTGCAGGTGCCGTACGCGGCGGCCGGGCAGCGGCTGAAGATCGACGCGATCGGCGACGAGTTCTACCGGGTCTACGTGCGCTTCGGCTTCATGGAGACCCCGGACGTGCCGCTGGCGCTGATGCGCTCCTGCGACCAGGGCGGGATCTACTTCGACCCGATGGACACCACCTATTTCGCCAGCCGCGAGACCATCGTGGCCAGCGCCAACCGCGGCATGCCGATCTGGCGCGACAAGCTGTTCGCGGTCATGCACCGCAACGCCGCCCCCGCCACCGGCTTCTTCCGCATCCCCGGCAACCGCCTGGTGGAGCTGGGCGCGCAGGTGGAGATCTGAGGCCGCCTGCGGCGGCCGGGATTGGGGAGTCGGGATTCGGGATTGGTCAAGGCCATGGCGCCCAGACCGTCCCACAGCCGATACTATTGCGCTACCAATCCCGAATCCCCATTCCCCACTCCCGGCTCTAAATGGACCGCATCATCGCCAGCAGCGCCACCCGCGAGGATGACGCGGCCGAGGCCAGCATCCGCCCCAAGCGGTTGGACGACTATCTCGGCCAGCAGCCGGTGCGCGAGCAGCTGTCGATCTACATCGAGGCGGCCAAGGCGCGCGGGGAGGCGATGGACCATGTGCTGATCTTCGGGCCGCCGGGCCTGGGCAAGACCACGCTCAGCCACGTCATCGCCAACGAGCTGGGGGTCAATCTGCGGGTCACCTCCGGCCCGGTGATCGAGAAGGCCGGCGACCTGGCCGCGCTGCTGACCAATCTGCAGCCGCACGACGTGCTGTTCATCGACGAGATCCACCGCCTGTCGCCGGTGGTCGAGGAAGTGCTGTACCCGGCGATGGAAGACTTCCAGATCGACATCATGATCGGCGAGGGCCCGGCCGCGCGCTCGATCAAGATCGACCTGCCGCCGTTCACGCTGATCGGCGCCACCACCCGTGCCGGCCTGCTGACCGCGCCCTTGCGCGACCGCTTCGGCATCGTCCAGCGCCTGGCCTTCTACACCCCGGACGAGCTGGCGCAGATCGTGCGCCGTTCCGCCAGCATCCTCGGCATCGCCTGCAACGCCGATGGCTGCGCCGAGATCGCGCGCCGCGCGCGCGGCACCCCGCGCATCGCCAACCGCCTGCTGCGGCGGGTCCGCGACTTCGCCCAGGTCCGCGCCGGCGGTCAGATCGACCTGGCCGTGGCGCAGGCCGCCACGCAGATGCTCAAGGTCGATGCCGAGGGCTTCGACGAGCTGGACCGGCGCATGCTGCGCACCATCATCGAGTACTTCGACGGCGGCCCGGTCGGCGTCGAGTCGCTGGCCGCCTCGCTGTCGGAGGAACGCGGCACCCTGGAGGACGTGATCGAGCCCTACCTGATCCAGCAGGGCTACCTGATCCGCACCGCCCGCGGGCGCATGGCGACCAACAAGGCCTATCTGCACTTGGGCCTGCAGCCCAAGCGGGATTCGGGAATGGGGATTGGGGATACAGGAGCGCTGTTTTGACCGCGATCGACCCGACCACGCCGTCGCCTGGCGAATCTCCATTCCCGAATCCCCAATCCCCGCGTCTATTCAGTTGGCCGACACGCGTCTACTGGGAAGATACCGACGCCGGTGGCGTGGTCTACCACGCGCGCTACGTGGCCTTCCTGGAGCGGGCGCGCACGGAGTGGTTGCGGGCGCTGGGGTATGGTCAGGAGCGTCTGCGCCTGCAGCACGATCTGGTGTTCGCGGTGCGCGCGATGCAGCTCGATTTCCTGCGCCCGGCGCGCCTGGACGATTCCCTGCAGGTCGGCGTCGCGCTGTCGCAGTGCAAGCGCGCCAGCCTGGTGTTCGCGCAGTCTATCCGCCGCGACGACGGGGAGCTGCTGTTGCGCGCGCAGGTGCGGGTGGCCGCGCTCAGCGCCGGCAGCTTCCGCCCGCGCGGCATGGACGACGCGCTGCACGATGCATTGAAAGTTCTTGAAATCACTGAAGCCGAATTACTGAGGAACGACGGATGATCGCATTGCTCCTGGCCCTGCAGGACACGGTGGTGGAGGCGCTGCCGCAGGACGTGACCCAGACCGCCACCCAGGCCGTCGCCAACACCGCCGCCCACGGCGGCATCAACTACCTGGACCTGATGGTCAAGGCCAGCCTGCCGGTCAAGGTGATCGTGCTGCTGCTGCTGCTCGGCTCGCTGATCAGCTGGGTCATCATCTTCCGCAAGGGCAAGGTGTTCAAGGACGCCAACCGCGAGGCCGACGACTTCGAGAACCGCTTCTGGTCCGGCACCGACCTGAGCAAGCTCTACGCCGGCGCCACCGACCGCAACCGCGTGGTCGGCGGCCTGGAGGCGATCTTCGAGGCCGGGTTCCGCGAGTTCACCCGCCTGCGCGACAAGCGCCGGCTCGACGCGCGCATCCAGCTGGAAGGCGCGCAGCGGGCGATGCGCGCCACCTACGCGCGCGAGGTCGACCGCCTGGAGCGCAACCTGGAACTGCTCGCCAACATCGGCTCCACCGCGCCCTACGTGGGCCTGGTCGGCACCGTGTTCGGCATCATGGTGACCATGCACGACATGATCAACAGCGGCCAGCAGGCGGGCATCGCCGCGGTCGCGCCGGGCATCTCCGAGGCGCTGTTCGCCACCGCCATCGGCCTGTTCGTCGCGATCCCGGCGGTGTGGGCCTACAACCGCTTCACCACCCGGGTCGAGCGCCTGGCCGTGCGCTTCGAGACCTTCTCCGAAGAGTTCAGCTCCATCCTGCAGCGCCAGGCCAGCGGCGACTGAGCGTCGCCCGTCTGCCCACGACTCCCAGGATTCCCGCATGACTGCCGCCATTTCCCGCCGCAAGCGCCGCAAGCTCAAGTCCGAGATCAACGTCGTGCCGTACATCGACGTGATGCTGGTGCTGCTGATCATCTTCATGGTCACCGCGCCCTTGCTCAGCCTGAGCGTGGACGTGGATCTGCCCGATTCCACCGCGCGCTCGGTGGAGAGCAAGAAGGATCCGGTGATCGTCACCGTCGACGCCGAAGGCCGCTACACCCTGACCCTGCAGGACGGCAAGCCGGAGAAGATCGCCGCGCCGGAGCTGAAGGCGAAGATCCAGGCCTTCGTCGGCCAGAACAAAGACGTGCCGGTGTTCGTCGCCGCGCCCGGTACCTCGAACTACCAACTGGTCATGGACACCATGGTCATGCTGCAGCAGGCCGGCGTGCCCAAGGTCGGCCTGATGAGTCAGCCCGGAAACAATGCACGCTGAAGCCGATTCCCGCCCGCCGCAGCAGCGCGGCGACGACAAGGGGCTGATCTTCGGGGTCGCCCTGGCGTTGCTGGTGCACGTGCTGATCGCACTGCTGTTCTTCCTGGCCTGGTGGTGGTCGCCGGTGCGCCAGGTCGAACCGGCCGCCGGTTCGCCGATGGTCGAGGCCTCGCTGGTGGTCTCGGCCGCCGACGTGCGCTCGGCGCAGAAGGCGGTGAAGGACGCGCCCAAGCCCTTGCCCGAACCGCTGCCCGAGCCGGTCAAGGACGTCGCCGAGGAAGACACGGTGCCGCCGCCGCAGCCGCTGCCCACGCCCAAGCCGCAGCAGGCGCCGACCCCGCAGCAGCAGAAGGCGCAGGACTTCGTCCCGGTGCCCGACAAGGTCGACCAGGACCGTGCCAGCCGCACCGCGATCTCCCAGGAAAAGGAGAAGCAGGAGCAGGAGGCCAAGCGCCGCCAGGAACAGATCGACCTGACCGAGCAGAAGCGCCAGCAGGAGGCCGAGCAGAAGCAGCGCCTGGCCGCGCAGCAGGAAGAGGAGCGGCAGAAGAAGATCGCCGACATCCGCAAGCAGCGCGAGAAGCTGGAGCGCGAGGCCCAACTGGCCCAGCAGAAGCTGCAGCAGATCGCCGACCTGAACGCCAAGAAGGCGTCGGCGGCCGCGGCTACCACGCCGCAGCAGGCGCCGGGCCAGAACGGCACCAACACCGACCTGCAGGCCAAGTACGCCGCGGCGATCCAGCAGGCGGTGCTGAGCCAGTGGGTGCGCCCGGACTCGGTGCCGCTGGGGCAGAAGTGCAAGATCTCGATCACCCAGATCCCAGGTGGCCAGGTCATGCAGGCCAAGGTCAGCCCCGACTGTCCCTACGACGAGGCCGGCCGCCGCTCGATCGAGGCCGCGGTGCTGCGCGCCCAGCCGTTGCCCTACCGTGGCTTCGAGACCGTGTTCGCGCGCAACTTGACCTTCAACTTCACCGCTCAGGACCAATAACCCCGGCGGCTGGCGCCGCGTTGCGCGCGCCCCGCCATCCACCCAGCATGCGATGGGCGATAATGTGCCGCGTCCTGCCATCGGCTTCACATGGCGATGGTTCATGATTGCGAATACGTTCACCCGCGCATTGCTATCTCTTGCGCCTTTCCGATCCTGCTGAGCGACCCATGAAGAAACTGCCGCGCTGGCTTGCCGTTCTCACCGCCCTGTTGCTGCCTCTCGCCGCGTCCGCGCAGGACAAGGGCCTGGAAATCGACATCGTCGGCGGCAATGCCTCGGCGACCCCGATCACCGTGGTGCCGATGCCGTACCAGGGATCGGCGACCCCGCCGAGCACCGACGTCGCCGCCGTGGTCCGCGCCGACCTGGATCGCTCCGGCCAGTTCCGCAACCTGCCCGAATCGCAGATCGTGGAGCGTCCGACCCGCGGCAGCGAGGTGCAGTTCGCCACCTGGCGTGCGCTCAAGCAGAGCTACCTGGTCGTGGGCCGGGTGATGGATGCCGGCGAAGGCGCCTACCGCGTCGAGTACGAACTGTTCGACGTGGGCAAAGGCGAGCGCATGCTCGGCCTGGCCATGACCGCCCGCGCCAACGCCATGCGCGACGTCGCCCACCAGATGGCCGATGCCATCTACGAGAAGATCACCGGCGTGCGCGGCGCGTTCTGGACCCGCATCGCCTACGTCACCGCCAGCGGCAAGGGCGGGGCGATGCGCTATGCGCTGATGGTCGCCGACTCCGACGGCTACAACCCGCAGACCATCGTCCGCTCGGCCGAGCCGCTGCTGTCGCCGAACTGGAGCCCGGACGGCAAGAAGCTGGCCTACGTGAGCTTCGAGCGCGGCAACTCGTCGATCTACATCCAGGACATCGCCACCGGTGCGCGCCAGCTGGTCTCCAGCTTCCGCGGCATCAACGGCGCCCCGTCGTTCTCGCCGGACGGCAAGAAGCTGGCCCTGGCGCTGTCGCGCAGCGGCAACCCGGAGATCTACGTGATGGATCTGGGCAGCAAGCAGCTGACCCAGCTGACCAACCACTTCGGCATCGACACCGAGCCGACCTGGGCCCCGGACGGCAACAGCATCTACTTCACCTCCGACCGTGGCGGCCGCCCGCAGATCTACCAGGTGCCGGCCACCGGCGGCAGCGCCACCCGCATCACCTTCCAGGGCAACTACAACGCGACCCCGAGCGTGTCCTTCGACGGCAACAAGCTGGTCGTGGCCCAGGGCAGCGGCAACACCTACAAGATCGCGATGATGGACCGCAGCCTGGGTTCGCCGCGCTGGAGCACGCTGTCGACCGGTTCGCTGGACGAGTCGCCGAGCTTCGCCCCCAACGCCAGCATGGTGCTGTATGCGGCGCGTGAAGGCGGCCGTGGCGTGCTGTACGCGGTCTCGGCCGATGCTCGCGTGCGGCAGCGCCTGGTGCTCGCCGATGGCGACGTGCGCGAACCGTCCTGGTCGCCGTATCGCACTGCACGTTGACATGTAAGTTTGGTGTTAATATTTCGCTGTTGAACCCCTCATCGGCCCAGGAGCCACAAGGTATCGCCATGAACAAGACCACCCGCGTTCTGCTTGTTTCGCTGTTGTCCGTTGCAGCTCTGGCCGGCTGCTCCAAGAAGGTCAAGGAACAGCCCCAGACCGACACCACCGGCACCACCGGTACCACCGCCCCGACCGGCCCGTCGACCTCCGGTCTGTACGGCCCGGGCGACCTGGACACCGATTCCTGCCTGCGTCAGCGCGTGGTCTACTTCGACCTGGACAAGGACGCCGTGAAGCCGGAATTCCAGGCGATCATGGCGTGCCACGCCAAGTACCTGCGTGACCGTCCGTCCTCGCGCATCACCCTGCAGGGCAACACCGACGAGCGTGGTTCGCGCGAGTACAACATGGGCCTGGGCGAGCGTCGTGCCAACGCCGTGTCCTCGGCGCTGCAGGCCAACGGTGGCTCGGCTGCGCAGCTGACCGTGGTCAGCTACGGCGAAGAGCGTCCGGTCTGCACCGAGTCGAACGAGTCCTGCTGGTCGCAGAACCGTCGCGTCGAGATCGTCTACACGGCGCAGTAAGAAAAGATGCGTATCGGTGTCCTTACATCGATGATCGTCGCGGCGGCCCTCGTGGCCGCCGCGCCGGCTCATGCGCAGCGCGCAAGCCTGGCCGACCGCGTTTCCGCGCTCGAGCAGCAGGCCATGAATACCCAGGCCAACACCGACATCCTGAACCAGCTCAACCAGCTGCGCACGCAGATGCAGTCGATGGAAGCCACGATCGAACAACTGCAGCACAGCAACGACCAGCTCAAGCAGCAGATCAAGGACCAGTACCTGGACCTGGATGGCCGCGTGGGCCGGCTGGAGGGTGGTGCAGGGGCAGGAGCGACGCCGTCGCTGCCGCCGGCCAATGGCACCGCACCGGCTGTCGCGCCGGCCGCGCCTGGAGGCAAGCCGTCCGCCGTCGCCGAGCCGCCTCCGTCGGTGCACGGCGACGCCGGCACCCTGGCCGCCGCAGGCGACGAGCGGGCTGTCTACAACGTCGCCTTCGATGCACTGAAGGCCGGCAAGTACGCCGACTCGGCGAACCTGTTCCAGAACTTCCTGCAGGCCTACCCGAACGGCGTGTATGCGCCGAACGCGCTGTACTGGCTGGGCGAGAGCTACTACGCCACCAAGAACTTCCAGTTGGCCGAGGCCCAGTTCCAGGACCTGATCGGCCGCTATCCGACCCACGACAAGGCGCCGGGCGCGCTGCTCAAGCTGGGTCTGTCCCAGTACGGCGAAGGCCGCGTCCAGGATGCCGAGCAGACCCTGCAGCAGGTCGGCGCGAAGTATCCCGGGTCCGATGCCGCGCGGACCGCGCAGGACCGCCTGCAGTCGATCCGTCTCGGCCAGCAGCTGCGCTGAGCCCCTTACGCTGCCGCCGCCGTCGCGGGAGCATCTTTCTCCCGCCATGGCCGCCGTTCCCAGCGATATCGTCCAAAGCCCGCTGCCCCGCCTGAAGCTGACGGAGATCTTCCTGTCGCTGCAGGGCGAAGCCGAGAGCGCCGGCTGGCCCACTGTGTTCGTGCGCCTGACCGGCTGCCCGCTGCGCTGCAGCTACTGCGACACCGCCTACGCCTTCCATGGCGGGCAGTGGTGGGACATCGACGCGATTCTCGAAGAGGTGGCGCGCCACGGCGTGCGCCATGTCTGCGTCACCGGCGGCGAACCGCTGGCGCAGAAGCGCTGCCTGCAGCTGCTGCAGCGCCTGTGCGACGCCGGCTACGACGTGTCGCTGGAGACCTCCGGCGCGCTGGACATCGCCGAGGTCGATCCGCGTGTGTCGCGGGTGCTCGACATCAAGACCCCGGCGTCGCAGGAAGCGCATCGCAACCGCTGGGAGAACCTGCCGCTGCTGACCGCGCGCGACCAGATCAAGTTCGTCCTGTGCGGCCGCGCCGACTACGAGTGGGCGCGCGCCGTGGTCGCCGAACACCGGCTGGACACGCGCTGCACCGTCTGGTTCTCGCCGAGCAAGAGCGAACTGACCGCGCGCGACCTGGCCGACTGGATCGTCGCCGACCGCCTGCCGGTGCGGTTCCAGATGCAGTTGCACAAGCTGCTGTGGAACGACGAGCCTGGTCGCTGAGCGGCCGGGATGACCAGCCATTCGGCTGTGGAAAGGCGGGAATTCGGGATTAGGGATTCGTAGGAGCGGCTTCAGCCGCGACGGATCTTGTCCGAACTTTCATCGCGGCTGAAGCCGCTCCTGCATGGTCAAATGGACCATGTGGATCCCATCCGTCCATGTGCCGCCGCTTTTGCCAATCCCCAATCCCCAATCCCCACTCTCAAATCCCCGCCCTCATGAAAAACGCCGTCGTCCTTCTCTCCGGTGGCATGGACTCCGCCGTCGTCGTCGCCATCGCCCGTGCGCAGGGGTTCGCGGTGCATGCCTTGAGCGTGCGCTACGGCCAGCGCCATACCTCCGAACTGGATGCGGCCGCGCGCGTCGCCTCGGCGTTGGGCGCGGTGGCGCACAAGACCGTCAATGTCGACCTGCGCAGCATCGGCGGCTCGGCGCTGACCGACGACATCGAGGTGCCGGACGCCGGTGGCGACGGCATCCCGGTCACCTATGTGCCGGCGCGCAACACCATCATGCTGTCGGTGGCGCTGGGCTGGGCCGAGGTGCTGGGCGCGGCCGACATCTTCTGCGGGGTCAACGCGGTGGACTACTCCGGCTATCCCGATTGCCGCCCCGAGTTCATCGACGCGTTCCAGACCCTGGCCAATTTGGCGACCAAGGCCGGGGTGGAGGGCGCCGGGCTGCGCGTGCACGCGCCGCTGCAGCACATGAGCAAGGCCGACATCGTGCGCGAAGGCGTGCGCCTGGGCGTGGACTTCGGCCTGACCGTGTCCTGCTACCGCGCCGACGACGCCGGCCGCGCCTGCGGCCACTGCGACGCCTGCCGCCTGCGCGCGGCCGGCTTCGCCGACGCCGGCGTTGCCGACCCGACCCGCTACGCCTGATTTCGCGAAACGCCCCGTGCTGGGGTAGACTACGCGCCCCGGTGCAACGCCGGGGTCTTGTTTTGGGCCGTTAGCTCAGTCGGTAGAGCAGAAGACTTTTAATCTTTTGGTCGATGGTTCGAATCCATCACGGCCCACCACTCCGCTCAGCGGGTCACGCGTCGCCTTTGGCGGTTTTTTCGCCATATCCTGACATCACTCCTGAATTCAACGCGAGTCGCGCTGGTCCCATGATCGGGACTGCGTGGTCGTCGGATGCTGCGACTCCCAGCCTTGCGCGACAGCTGCAAGCGGTCGCACTGGTTTGCGGCCACCGTCCCCGATCGTTCATGCCAGGGGCTGCAGGAGCAACGCGAGGCACAACCCCAGCATGAACAGCGCGACCGCCGCATCCAGCAACCGCCACGCAGTGGGCTTGCGGAACACCGGCTGCAGCAGCCGCGCGCCGTAGCCCAGGCTGCAGAACCAGGTCGCGCTGGCGAGGCACGCGCCGAGTGCGAATGCCCAGCGCAGCTGTCCCGGGTAGCGTGTGGAGAGGCTACCCAGCAGCACCATGGTGTCCAGGTACACATGCGGATTGAGGAAGGTGAAGGCCAGGCAGGTCAGCAGGACGCGCCGCCAGCTCCGCTGATCCTTGCCGTGCGCCAGCAGGCCGCCACTGCCGCGCCAGGCGCGTCGTGCCGCCAGCAGCGCGTAAGCACCGAGGAAGGCCGCGCCGCCGTAGCGTAGTCCCTGCAGCACGCCCGGCCAGGCATCCGCCACGGCACCGATGCCGGACACGCCGAGGAGTATCAGCGCGATGTCGCTGGCGGCGCACACCGCCACGACCAGGCCGACATGCCGACGCTGCAGCCCCTGGCGCAGCACGAAGGCGTTCTGCGCGCCGATGGCGACGATCAGGCTAGCGCCGGCGACGAAGCCGGCCAACAGTGCGTGCAGCAACATGAGGAGTGCCCGGTGACGTGGGCGGGCATGCTGCATGTGCCAGCAGGATTAGCCAAACTAATTTTTCTGTAGGCTGTAAAGAATTCCTAATCTGCATCGCTGCCATGGACCTGCTCCACCCCCAGCTGTCCGCTTTCGCCGCCGTCCTGGAAGAAGGCAGCTTCGAAGCCGCCGCGCGCCGCCTGGCACTGACGCCATCGGCGGTCTCGCAGCGGATCAAGGCGCTGGAAGACCGGCTCGGCCAGGTGCTGATCGTGCGCCAGACCCCTTGCCGGCCGACCCCCGCCGGCGAGCGCCTGCTGCGCAGCGTGCGGCCGATGCAGGTGCTGGAGGCCGAGGCGGTGGCCGACCTGTTGCCCGCGCCTGCGAGCAGCGCAGCGGCACGCAGCATCGCCATCGCCGTCAACGACGACTCGCTGCAGACCTGGTTCCTGGACGCGCTGGCGGCGCTGCACGACGCGCATGGCTACCTGTTCGATATCCAGGTGGACGACCAGGACCACACGCTGGAGCTGTTGCGCAGCGGCGCGGTCCTCGGCGCCGTCACGTCCGTCGGCAAGGCGTTGCAGGGCTGCAATGTGCTGTCGCTGGGCGCGATGCGCTACCGCGCGATCGCCTCGCCGGCCTTTTTCGCCCGCTACTTTGCCGACGGACTGGATGCGGCGGCGCTGGCCCGCGCCCCGATGATCGTCTACAACCGCAAGGACGCGCTGCAGGCGCGCTTCGTGCGGCGCATCACCCGCGCGCGGCTGAGCCCGCCGATCCACTACCTGCCGACCTCCATTGGCTTCGTCGAGGCGGCCGCGCGTGGACTGGGCTGGTGCCTGGCGCCGGAGCCGATGCTGGTGGCCGCGCTGCGGCAGCGGCAGATCGTGGTCGTCGACCCGCAGCGCTGGCTCGACGTGCCGCTGTACTGGCAGCATGTCGCGGTCCGTTCCAGGACGCTGCAGTACATCGCTCGGGCGCTGCGTGCCGCAGCGGAGGGTATGCACGCGCCAGCGCCGCTTCCCTGAGCGTCGCTCGCGTTGGGTCGCTTGCTCCGGTGCCGATCATCGTCCAGGGCGACCTCCTGCTTGTGACGGCAGCAGTGCATCGACGTCGAGTGCTGCCCGGGATCAGGTCAGGGTCGTTTCGTGGATGACGCCGCTCGGCCTCATGCCGCCTCGTGCAGGAACGCAGCGCCGGCGTCTGTGTCCGCAGGGCGCATCAGGATCCCGGTCAAGGCTTGGGTGATGTGAGTGGACGAACCGTCAGGGCGAAGGGAACGGCGGACGACGGCGTCAGGCCTGCGCCGTGCTGAAGATCCCGGCCAGGCTCTCGCTCAGGATCAACTGCAGATGCATGCGGTTGAGCTCCACGCCGGTGGTCATCATCATGTGCAGGCCGCCGCACATCGCCGCGACCGCGTAGACGCGGGCCTGGAATTCGGCTTCGCTGCCGCTCCAGCCGTGGTCGCGCAGCATGCGTCGCAGCAGGTCGCCGAGGTTCTGCACCAGGGACACGTTGAGCCGGCGCGCGTATTGCGCCAGTTCGGGGTCGCGTGCGGCGGCCAGGTCCATCTCCAGATCCAGGCGCCGCCGCCGCTGGTTGGCATCGGCCACCAGCCAGTCTTCCAATGCGCCGGCGATGAACGTGGTGGCGTCCTGGTGCGGCGGCGGTTGCAGCAGCCACATGGTGCGGATCGCACGCTCGTAGCCGCGTTCCATCAGCGCCTGGACCAGGCTGCGCTTGTCGTCGAACTGCCGACGCACCGCGCTGCAGGAAACCTCGGCGGTCCCGGCGATCAGTTCGAAGGTGGTGGCGCCGAGGCCGTTCTCGACGATGCAGCGCTCGGCCGCATCGAGGACGTCATCGTGCAGGCGCTGCTCGCGTTCGCGGGCGCTGTGCAGCCGGACTACGTTGGACATGGCGTGAGCTCGGGGGGAAGCGATGCCACATGAAGGGGAGGTTTGCCGGGCGACCGGCCGCGACGCGCACGCGATGCGTGACGCCGCCGCGGACGGCATGCCGACAAAGGCAGCGCGATTGTAGACGCGATGCGTCGCGGTCGCGCATGCGGCGGCAAGTCGGTCGATCCCGTAGCCACCACCGTGACGGGCGGCACGCTCGAGTGGGGGTGTCGATGCGCGCAATAAACGCAGTGGACACGGCTGCATGACTGGGTGCGTCTGTCCGCAGTGGAGCGCGAGCGTGGGAGCGGGCGGTTTCAGTGGCGCCGGCACGACACGACGCACCGCGGGGTGCTGCGATTGCGGATGTGGACAGGGGGACACGTGCTGCCGGAAAGTTCCAGGCCGTGTGCGGACCAGCCTGGGAGTCCGGCGGGCACTGCTACCGACTTCGGGAAGTGTGCCGTAGGAGCGGCTTCAGCCGCGATTGGCGTTACCTGGAACGCCTCGTCGCGGCTGAAGCCGCTCCTACGAGGCAACGTGCATCGGTTCCAGCGTGGCGGGAGCGAATTACTGGCGCTGCCCCCGTGTCGCCGTGCTTACCAGCCGAACGGCGGCGGGCCGTAGGCGCCGGGGTAGTAGCCGCGGCCGAACACCGGGCCGTCGCCGCGGCCGACGCTGATGCTGATGCCCATCTGCCGCGGCTTGCCGTCGTCGGTGTAGGAGGTCTTGCACATGTTCAGATTGGCGGCCTGGTAGTTGCTGTTGCCGCCATGCGTGGAATAGCCGATGCCGGTGGCGACGCTGCCGTGCACGTCGCCGTTGCAGCGGTCGGCCTGCGCCTGCAGGGCCTCGGCGCGCGCCTGCGCTGCCGCCGCCTTCTGCGCCGAGGCCGAGGTGCCACTGGTGTCGCCGTAGTAAGCGCCCGGCGGATCGGCCTTGGTGCCGGGATCGGCATAGGTGATCGGCTGTTGCGGCACGCTCAGGTCGAGCTTGCGCTTGGCGGCCTCGCTGTCGCTGGTGGCATCGGCGGTCTGGGCCAGGGCGGGGCCGGCGAGCAGGGTGCAGACGAGAAGAAGGAGGCTGCGGTTCATCGGGCATCCGCCAGAAGAGAGGGGCCCGGCGGAGCCTGTCAGACGCTCCGCCGTGACGCTGACGCTATCAATACCACGTTGAACCCGGCCTGTCGGCGCCGTGGGCCGCGCTGCGACGTGCCGATGCTGCAGGCGCTGGTGCCGCCCTTCAGCCCTGTCCGTGCACCACGTCGAGCAGTTGCTGGCCGTAGCGGGCCAGCTTGCTGCCGCCGATGCCGCCGACCCGCGCCAGTTCATCCAGGCTGCTCGGGCGCTGCTCGGCGATGTTGCGCAGGGTGCTGTCGTGGAAGATCACGAAGGCCGGCACGTTCTGTTCCTTGGCCAGGCCGGCGCGGAGGTCGCGCAGCGCGTTGAACAGCGGCAGGTCCTGCGCCTGCACCGGCACGCCGGTGCGCGGGCTGCCGCTGCGGTCGCCGCGCTCGCGGCCGCGGCTGGGCAGTTCGCGGCGCATCATGATCTTGCGTTCGCCCTTGAGCACCTGGCGGCTGGCGTCGGTGAGGCGCAGGCCGCCGTAGGCGTCGCTGTCCACTTCCAGCAGGCCGGTGGCGACCAGCTGCCGGAACACGCCGCGCCAGGCGCGCGCGTCCAGGTCCTTGCCGATGCCGTAGGTGCTGAGCTGGTCGTGGCCGAACTGCTTGATCTTCTCGCCCTCGTTGCCGCGCAGGATGTCGATCAGGTGGCCGACGCCGAAGCGCTGGCCGCTGCGGTACACGCAGCTCAGCGCCTTCTGCACGGCGACCGTGGCATCCCAGGCGTCGGCGGGCTGCAGGCAGTTGTCGCAGTTGCCGCAGGGCTGCGGATAGGTCTCGCCGAAGCCGGCCAGCAGCACCTGGCGGCGGCACTGCATCGATTCGCAGTAGCCCAGCAACTGGTCGAGCTTGCGCCGTTCCACGCGCTTGCGCTCCTCACCGGCCTCGCCCTGCTCGATCATCTGCTTGAGCAGCACCACGTCGCCCAGCCCGTAGCACAGCCAGGCCTCGGCGGCTTCGCCGTCGCGGCCGGCGCGGCCGGTCTCCTGGTAGTAGCCCTCCAGCGACTTGGGCAGGTCGGTGTGGGCGACGAAGCGCACGTCGGGCTTGTCGATGCCCATGCCGAAGGCGATGGTGGCGCACATCACGATGCCGTCCTCGCGCAGGAAGCGGCGCTGGTTGTCGGCGCGCACTTCGGCCGGCAGGCCGGCGTGGTAGGGCAGGGCGTTCAGGCCTTCGCGGGCCAGGAATTCGGCGGTCTCCTCGACCTTGCGCCGCGACATGCAGTAGACGATGCCGGCGCTGCCGCGGTGTGCGCGCAGGAAGTCCAGCAGCTGGCGCCGCGCATTGTCCTTCTGCACCACGGTGTAGCGGATGTTGGGGCGGTCGAAGGAGCTGACGAAGTGGCGGGCCTGGGCCAGGTCCAGGCGCTCGGCGATCTCGCGCTGGGTCGGCGGATCGGCGGTGGCGGTGAGGGCGATGCGCGGGGTCTGCGGCCAGCGCTCGTGCAGCACGGTGAGCTGGCGGTATTCGGGGCGGAAGTCGTGGCCCCACTGCGACACGCAGTGCGCCTCGTCGATGGCGAACAGGGCGATGCGGCTGCGCTCGATCAGCGACAGGAAACGCGGGGTCAGCAGCCGTTCGGGAGCGACGTAGAGCAGGTCCAGTTCGCCGGCCAGCAGGTCGCGTTCGACCCGCTGCGCGGTCTCGCCGTCCAGGGTGGAGTTGAGGTATTCGGCGCGCACGCCGAGCTGGCGCAGCGCCTCGACCTGGTCCTGCATCAGCGCGATCAGCGGCGAGATGACGATGCCGGTGCCGTCGCGCAGCAGCGAGGGGATCTGGTAGCACAGCGACTTGCCGCCGCCGGTGGGCATCAGCACCAGCGCGTCGTGGCCGGCGGCGACGTGTTCGACGATGTCCTGTTGCAGGCCGCGGAACTGGTCGTAGCCGAAGACGCGGCTGAGCAAGGCGTGGGCGGGGGAAGACATCTGTGTAGGATACCGCGCCGCGCAAGGGCGGTTGCCTTCCGGATATCCGCAAGCGGGTATCAGGCGAAGCTGCGGCGTGCTGTAGGACTCACTCACGGGTCCTGCGGCGGTGAAGAACCAGGCCTGCTTGGCCGACCTGGTAAGGCGTCGGGACTGAAGTCACTCCCACAGTGCAGCCTGCTAGCGTCTCGCAGGCTCCGGTGGGAGCGGCTTGTCTCCTTTCGGGGTCAGTCGCGACGGGCCTGGTCATGAGCACCCGTCGCGGCTGAAGCCGTTCCTACAAGGGGAGCCAGGCGTGACGAGGTAGCGATAGGCACGCATGGCCGCCCAATCCGGGCGACGGAGAGCGCGCAGCGTCGCCCGGTTGGCCCGCCCTGCCTGCCAGACAGGCAGGGCGGAACCCCTTACTGCAGCAGCGAGCGCAGCATCCAGGCGTACTTCTCGTGGGTCTGCAGGCGCTGGGTCAGCAGGTCTACCGACGGGTCGTCGCCGGCGTCGTCGGCGGTCTTGAGCACCTTGCGCGCGGTGCGGCACACCGCTTCGTTGCCGACCACCAGCTGGCGCACCATTTCGCGCCAGTCGGCGCTGTCGCTCAGGCCTTCCTCTTCCGGGATCGAGGTCAGCGCGGCGTATTCCTTGTAGGAGCCGGGGGCGTTGAAGCCCAGGGCGCGGATGCGCTCGGCCACGTCGTCCAGCGCCGCCCACTGCTCGGTGTACTGGGTCTCGAACATCAGGTGCAGCGAGTTGAACATCGACCCGGTCACGTTCCAGTGGAAGTTGTGGGTCTTCAGGTACAGGGTGAAGGCGTCGGCCATGTAGTGCGACAGGCCGTCGGCGATCTTCTTGCGATCGCCGCCGCCGATCCCGATATCGATGTTGGGCGCGGACGGCGCCAGGCCGGCCAGCGGCTGGCCGGCGGCGACGGCCTTGCTGGCGGTGTTCTTGGTCTTGCCGGGGGTCTTGTTCTTGGCCATGGGAATTCCTCCTGGGGGTTACGGACGAGATGGCGTCACAATAGACAGACTAAAGCATGTGCTGTGATTCAACGTTCAATGGCATCCGATTGATGAACGCTATCGAGAAACCTTCCTTGCCGGCACGCCTGCGCGAACGTCGCGCCGCGATCGACGGCGCGCTGACCCGCGACCGTGGCCGCCTGCTGGGCCTATGGTCGCGCTGGCAGGCCGCGCCCGGCAATGCCGCGCTGGAGACGGCGTTCGAGCAGGCGCTGCAGACGTCGCAGGCGCGTTGCGCCGCGCGTGCGGCGCAGCAGCCGGCGATCACCCTGGATCCGCAGTTGCCCATCGCGCGCGAGGCCGAGCGCATCGTTGCGCTGATCCGCGACCACCAGGTGGTGGTGATCGCCGGCGAGACCGGTTCGGGCAAGACCACGCAGTTGCCGAAGCTGTGCCTGGCCGCCGGGCGCGGCGCCGCCGGCATGATCGGCTGCACCCAGCCGCGGCGCATCGCCGCGCGCGCGGTGGCCAGCCGCGTGGCCGAGGAACTGCGCACGCCGGTGGGCGAAACGGTGGGCTTCCAGGTGCGCTTCAACGACCGGGTCGGCGAGCAGACCCGGATCAAGTTCATGACCGACGGCATCCTGCTGGCGGAGATCGCCAGCGACCGCTGGCTGTCCAGCTACGACACGATCATCGTCGACGAGGCGCACGAGCGCAGCCTCAACATCGATTTCCTGCTCGGCTATCTGAAGCAGTTGCTGCACAAGCGCCCGGACCTGAAGGTCATCGTGACCTCGGCCACGATCGACACCGCGCGCTTCGCTGCGCATTTCGACGATGCGCCGGTGATCAGCGTGGAAGGCCGTACGTATCCGGTGGAGGTGCGCTACAGGCCGCTGGAAGAGCCGGGATTGGAGAGTGGAGATTCGGGAGTGGAAACGGCGGATGCCCGCGAGCGCTCGGCATCCCGTGCTGCTGCCAATCCCGACTCCCGAATCCCCACTCCCGGCCTCTCGGTCAACGATGCGATCGTGGCGGCGGTGGACGAAATCACCCGGCTGGACCCGCGCGGCGACGTGCTGGTGTTCCTGCCTGGCGAGCGCGAGATCCGCGATGCGCACCAGGCGCTGGAACGACGCAAGTACCGCGAGACCGAGGTGCTGCCGCTGTACGCGCGGCTCTCCAACGCCGACCAGGACCGGGTGTTCAACCCTGGGCCAAAGCGGCGTCTGGTGCTGGCCACCAACGTTGCCGAGACCTCGCTGACGGTGCCGCGCATCCGCTACGTGGTCGATCCCGGCTATGCGCGGGTCAAGCGCTACAGTCCGCGGCAGAAGCTCGATCGCCTGCACATCGAACCGATCTCGCAGGCCAGCGCCAACCAACGCAAGGGCCGCTGCGGCCGCATCGCCGAGGGCATCTGCTACCGGCTGTACGCCGAGGCGGATTTTACGGCGCGCCCGGAGTTCACCGATCCGGAAATCCGCCGCTCCAGCCTGGCCGGGGTGATCCTGCGCATGCTGCAGCTGGGGCTGGGCCGGATCGAGGATTTCCCGTTCCTGGAGCCACCGGACGAGCGCGCGGTGGCCGATGGCTGGCAGCAGTTGGTGGAGCTGGGCGCGGTCGGCGAGCCGGACCGCCATGGCCTGCGCAAGCTCACCGAGATCGGCCGCAAGATGGCGCGGCTGCCGGTGGACGTGAAGCTGGCGCGGATGCTGGTGGCGGCGCAGCAGCACGGCTGCCTGCGGCCGATGCTGGTGATCGCCGCGTTCCTGGGCATCCAGGACCCGCGCGAGCGCCCGCCGGAGGCGCGCGAGGCCGCCGACAACGCGCACGCCAGGTTCGCCGACGGGCGCTCGGAATTCGTCGGCATCCTGCGCCTGTGGGACGGCTACCGGCAGGCGCACGAGGACCTGACCCAGTCCAAGCTGCGCGACTGGTGCGGGCGGCATTTCCTCGGCTTCCTGCGCATGCGCGAGTGGCGCGAACTGCACCGCCAGCTGCATCTGCTGTGCGCGGAACTCGGCTGGACCGAGGAGCCGGCGGCGGCCTCGCTGCAGCCGTTGCTGGCCGGCGCCGCCGCGCCGGCCCCGGCGCGCGATGCCGAGACCGCGGCGCGCGCGACCCGCGGGCAGTTGCACCGCGCTGCGCGGCTGGCCCGCGAAGGCCGCGGCACGCCGGCCACGCCCGTGCCGACCGCGGTCCCGACTCCGCCGCCTGCGCCCGCCGATGCGGGCGAGGCGCCGCGCGCCAGCGAGCGCGAGCGCGCCGCGGCCTACCAGGCGCTGCACCGCGCGCTGCTGGCCGGCCTGCCGACCCAGGTCGGCCATCGCACCGAGAAGGGCGACTTCCTGGCGCCGCGGCAGCGCCGCTTCCTGCTGTTCCCGGGCTCGGCGCTTGCCCGCAAGCCGCCGCCGTGGGTGCTGCCGGCCACGCTGCTGGACACGCAGAAGGTGTGGGGCCTGACCAATGCCGCGATCGAGCCGGACTGGGTGATCGCCGAGTTGCCGCACCTGCTGGCGCGCAAGCATTTCGATCCGCACTGGTCGCGCGCACAGGGTCAGGTGTTGGCTTCCGAGCAGATCAGCCTGTTCGGGTTGGTGCTGGCGCCGAAGAAGCCGGTGCACTACGGCCGCATCGATCCGCCCGGCGCGCATGAACTGTTCGTGCGCCAGGGCCTGGTGCCGGGCGAGATCAACACCCGTGCCAGCTTCGTCGCCGACAACCAGAAAGTGCTGGCGCAGGCGCACGAGGAAGAGGCCAAGTTGCGCCGTGCCGGCATCGTCGCCGACGAGGACTGGCAGGCGCGCTGGTATCTGGACCGGATTCCCGGCGAGATCCATTCCGCTTCCGGCCTGGACGCCTGGTGGAAGGCGCTGGCGCCGGAGCAGCGGCGCGCCCTGCACTGGTCGCTGGCCGATCTGCTGCCGGGCGAGGGCAGCGCGGCCGAACGCTATCCCACGTATTTCCGGCTGGGCGATGCGCGGCTTCCGCTGCACTACCGGTTCGAACCGGGCGCGGCCGACGACGGCGTGACGCTGGAGGTGCCGGTGCACCTGCTCAACGCGCTGGATCCGGCGCGGCTGTCGTGGCTGGCGCCGGGCTTCGTCACCGACAAGGCGGCGGCGCTGATCCGCAGCCTGCCCAAGGCCCTGCGCCGCAACTACGTGCCGGCACCGGACTTCGCCCGTGCGTTCTACGAGGCGTTCCCGCAGCCCAGCGCCGACGACATCCGTGGCGAGCTGGCGCGGTTCCTGCAGCGCGCCACCGGCGCGCCGCTGAGTGCGCTGGAGTTCGACGAGAGCACGCTGGAGCCGCATCTGCGCATGAACCTGCGCCTGCGCGACGAGGCGGGTAAGGTGCTGGCCGAGTCGCGCGACCTGGACGCGCTGCGTGCGCGCTTCGGCGAACGTGCCGGGCAGGCCTTCGCCGCGCGCGCCGGCCGCGCCATGGCCGCGACCGGACTGCGCGAGTTCCCGGCGACGCCGATCCCGCTGCAGGTGCCGGGCGAAGCCGGGGTGCCGGCGTATCCGGCATTGGTGGACGAGGGCGACAGCGCCGCGCTGCGCATCTTCGCCGACCGTGCGCAGGCCGAGGCGGCGCATCCGCGCGGCGTCCGCCGGTTGCTGGAGATCGCCCTGGCCGACAAGGTCAAGCAGGCGCGCAAGCAGTTGCCGGTGTCGCCCAAGACGGGGCTGCTGTACGCCGCGATCGAATCGCAGGAACGCCTGCGCGGCGACCTGGTGGAAGCGGCGTTGAACGCGCTGCTGGAGCAGGGGCTGGAGGCGATCCGCGATGCCGACGGTTTCGCCCAGCGCCGCGACGCCGCCGCCAAGCAGCTGTTTGGCGAGGCGATGGAACGGCTGAAGCTGGCCGAGGCGATCATGGGCGCGGCCGCGGAACTGAAGCCGCAGCTGGAATCGCCGCTGATGGGCTGGGCCAGCGGCAACCTCGACGACCTGCGCGCGCAACTGGCGGCCTTGCTGCACCCGGGCTTCCTGCGCGAGACCCCGGCCACCGCGCTGGCGCAGTTCCCACGCTATTTGCGCGCGATGATCCTGCGCGCCGAACGCGCCAAGCGCGATCCGGCGCGCGACCAGGCGCGGATGCTGGAACTGAAGCCGTTCGTCGACGCGTTGACCGACGCGGCCGCCGCCGGCCGCAGCAGCGACCCGCAGTGGCAGGCGCTGCGCTGGGACCTGGAAGAACTGCGGGTGTCGCTGTTCGCGCAGGAACTGGGCGCCCGCGCCGGCATCTCGGCCAAGAAGCTGGCGCAGCGGGTGGCTTTGCTGCGGTGATTACCAGCCGTTCGGCTGTGGAAAAGCCGGGAGTGGGAATGGACAGCCTACGGCTGCCGAAGAGCGCGCGGGATTGGTGGTGGGATTCCCGTGCTGCTCCCGTAGCACCCGCGTGAGCAGCATTCTTGTGGGAGGGGCTTCAGTCCCGACGCGTTCAGCGGCAGGCGTCGGGGCTGAAGCTCCTCTTACAAAGGGATGCGCCGTGTGGACGGTCAAGCATGTGCGCTGCAACGGCGTGTGGTGTTTGGTGCAAAGCACCGACGCAGTCGCGTCTTGCCGTGTCGCAGGAGCGGCTTCGGCCGCGACCATCGTGGCGCCATGCGTCGCGGCTGAAGCCGCTCCTACGCGTACGCTCCAGGGCTATTGGAGGTGCCCTGCATTCCCGCTGCTCTGGCGTTCATGCGTCGGGGCTGAAGCCCCTCCCACAGCAGCCGCTCCGGCGCGTGCGCCATGCGCTATGCCTCGCGGGCGAACGGCGCGGTGGTGATTCGACGTTGCCTGGCCTTGCCTAGCCAGTTCACCTGTTTGCCGTAGGAGCGGCTTCAGCCGCGACCGTCGTGGCGCCATGCGTCGCGGCTGAAGCCGCTCCTGCGCGTACGCTCCAGGGCGATTGGAAGTGCCCTGCATTCCCGCTGCTCTGGCGTTCATGCGTCGGGGCTGAAGCCCCTCCCACAGCAGCAGCTCCTACGACATGCGATCACGGCCTCAACGTTTCAGCCCGCAGCAATCCAACGAATCCCCACTCCCCACTCCCCAATCCCCGCCGCTCAGTCATCCACCCGCTCGCCCATCAGCTCGCGCTGGCGCTTGTCCAGTTCCTCGGCGTAGCGCTTGCGCACGAAGCTTTCGCTGAGCACGCCCAGCACCTTGCTCTGGTCGTCGACCACCGCCAGTTCGTCGCTCTGGGTCAGGTCGAACTGGCGCATGGCGGTGACCACGTCGGTGTCGGCGGGCAGGGCCACGTCGCGGTTGCCGGCGTAGTCGACGATGGCCGCGTCGGCGTTGACGCCGTCGGCATAGGCGGCGGCCAGGGTGACCAAGCCGGCGTAGTGGCCGCTCTCGTCCTCCAGCACCACGCGGGTGCCCGAGCCGAGCGGGAAGCGGCGGCGGAACTCGGCCACGCTGGTGGTGGCGGCCAGCGGATGCACGTCCTTCTGCATCATCCGCCCGGCGCTGAGGTGCTTGACCCAGCCGACGTCGCGCGCGCTCTTGATGGTTTCGCCGCGCAGGTGCAGGCGCCAGGTGGAGAACGAGTAGCCGAAGATCTGGCGGACGATGGTGTTGGCGACCAGCACCGCCACCATCACCGCGCTGGCCAGCACGAAGTCGTGGGTGCCCTCGAGCACCAGCATCGCCATCGTCATCGGCGCGCCGATCACCGCAGCGGCCATCGCCGCCATGCCGGCCAGCGACGCGGCGGTGCCGTCGACCAGGGCCATGCCGCTGCCGAGATTCAGCACGCCGGCGAACAGCCCGCCGACCAGCGAACCCATGAACAGCGAGGCGAAGAACAGGCCGCCGCGGAAGCCGAAGCCCAGCGAGATCGCCGAGCCCAGGCACTTGAGCAGCAGCAGGATGCCCAGCCAGCGCAGCGAGGTCGGGCTGGTCAGGTCCAGGTGCAGCGCGCCGTGTCCGGAGGACAGCACCTGCGGGGTGATCAACGCCAGCGGGATCAGCAGCAGGCCACCGGCCACCGGGCGTGCCCAGCGCGGCAGCGGGCTGCGGTTGATCGCCTGTTCGATCGCGCCGATCAGGCGCATCACCGCCACCGCCAGCAGCGCGCAGAGCACGCCGAGCAGCGCGTACAGCACATAGTCGCGGGCCTCCAGCGCCGAGGCCGCCGAGGCCGGCAGCAGGTACGGCTGCACCCCGGCCAGCTGCGACACGAACACCGCGCCCAGCGAGGCCACCGCCACCGGTGCCAGCGCCGATGGCGAGTACGCGCCGATCACGATCTCGAACGCATAGAACGCGCCGGCCAGCGGCGCGCCGAAGGCCGCGGCGATGGCCGCGCCGGCACCGGCGCCGACCAGGGTGCGGATGTCGGCGCGACGCAGGCGCAGCACCCGGCCCAGGTGCGAGCCGCTGCCGGCGCCCATCTGCGTGTACGCCGCTTCCAGGCCGACCGAGGCGCCGACGCCGTTGGAGAACAGGGTCTGCACCGAGACGATCAGGTTGTCGCGCATCGACATGCGCCCGCCATACAGCGCGTTGGCTTCGACGGCGTCGACCAGTTGCCGCTTGCGCGCGCGCGCGGCCATGCCGAGCAGGCCGACCAGCAGTCCGCCCAGCGGCAGCACCAGCAACTGCTGTGCGCTCAGGTCCGCCATGGCGCTGAGCCGCTCGTCGGCCTCCAGGCCGTACAGCCAGGCCTGCGCGCCATGCGCCAGGCTGCTCTGCAGCAGGGTCAGCAGGCCGGCGATCACGCCGACCAGCAGGGCCAGGGCGATGAACCAGACATCGCTGGCGCGCAGGCGCCGACGCAGCGCATCGGCGAGGCTGTGCGAGGCGTCGGCCAGTCCCGGCCGCGGACGCAGATTCACGGCATGCGATCCTATTTGACGCGACGGACCTTGGCGCGGGTGTTGTAGTTGCCGACCTGCATGTACCACACGCCCATGATCCCCGGGGTGATCTTCACCTTGGGCGCAGAGAGGTGCACGCTGGCCAGGCTCGCCGCCTCGGTCTGCTCCCACTCCTGGCCGTTGGCCAGCACGTACTTGCGGCCCTTGCCGAAGCCGGTGAAGTCGCCGACCAGGGTGCTCTCGATCGGCTCGGCGCTGCCGAAGTCGAAGAAGCCGCGATTCTTGGTGATCACCTCGCGGCGGCCTTCTTCCTTCGCTTTTTCCAGCGCCACCGCGGTTTCCTTGGCGACCTTGCCCTGCAGCCAGTCGTTCAGCGCGGTCAGTTCCTGCGGCGACAGCTTGTCCAGCCCGGCCGCCTTGAACTCCTGCGGCGACATCTGCGTCTGCAGATCGCCGGAGACAGTGCGCTGGGCGAGCGCCGGGGCGGCGGACACGGCGAGCGCCGCGCACAGGACCAGGGGAGCGAGACGCGCGAAGGACATGGCGAGGATCCGGGCAGTGGGATGCGCCGTAGTGTAGTCGCAAGCGGTGACTGCGCATGGGATGCCGGGCGCGCCGGGACCGCGCCGGCGCCCGGTTCAGTCCTCGGCGGCGGCAGGCACGCCCGACGTGCGCGGCGGGCGCCGGTACACGAAGTCCGGCGCCGGCGCGGCGGCTTCGCGCTGCGCCAGCGCCTGCAGCGCCGCGTGCGCCGGGGCGCGTTCGCAGACCGGGTCCAGGGTCGCGGCATCGCCGCTGAGCGCCAGCGCCTGGCAGCGGCAGCCGCCCCAGTCGATCTCGCGCTTGGGACAGCCCTGGCACACCTCCGGCATCCAGGCGCTGCCGCGGAAGCGCACGAAGGCCTCGCCGTCTTCCCAGATCGCCGCCAGCGGGCGCGAGCGCAGGTTCTCGAAGCGCATGTCTGGCAGGGTTTCGGCGGCGTGGCAGGGCAGCACGTCGCCGCGCGGGGAGATGTTGACGAAGCGCTGGCCCCAGCCGCCCATGCAGGCCTTGGGCCGGTGCGCGTAGTAGTCGGGGGTGACGAAATCGATGTGCAGGCGGTCCTGCAGCCGCAGGCGCGCGGCGTCCACCGCGGCCACGGTGGCGTCGATCTGCGCGCGGCTGGGCATCAGCGCGGCGCGATTGCGCAGGCCCCAGCCGTAGTACTGGGTATGGGCCACCTCCAGGCGTTCGGCGCCGAGCTCCAGCGCCAGCTCGATCATCGCCGGGACGCGTTCGGCGTTGTGGCGGTGGATCACCGCATTGATCGTCAGCGGCAGGTCGAGCGCGCGTACCGCCGCGGCGAACGCGCGCTTCTTCGCCAGGCTGTCGCGGTAGCCGGCGATGCGGTCGGCGCCGGCGGCGTCGGCATCCTGGATGCTCAGCTGCACGTGTTCCAGCCCGGCCGCGACCAGGTCCGCCAGCATCGGTGCGCCGCCGGCCACCCCGGAGGTGATCAGGTTGCTGTACAGGCCCAGCGCACGCGCATGCGCGACCAGCTCGGGCAGGTCCTTGCGCAGCATCGGTTCGCCGCCGGAGAAGTGCGCCTGCAGCACACCCATCGCCGCGGCCTGGTCCAGTGCCGAGCGCCAGCCGGTGGTGTCCAGTTCCTCGCGCAGGCCGGCCAGTGCGATGGGGTTGGAGCAGTACGGGCAGGCCAGCGGGCAGCGGTGGGTCAGTTCCAGCAGGATCGACAGCGGCGGCGGCACCGGCGCGGTCATGCGCGCAACAACCGCTTGGCGTGCAACTGCTGCGCCAGCTCGCGCACGTCGCGTTCGACCTCGTCCGGGTCGGCCTCGAATTCGGCCGCCAGTTCCGCGGCGATCGTCGCCAGGCTGCGGGCGCCGTCGCAGCGCGAGACGATGGCGTGGGCGATCTCGTCCAGTTCGATCACCCGCTCCGGCGCCAGCAGCACCCACTGGTCGCGGGCGCGGTCGTGCTGCAGGCGCACGCCGACGGCGAGCCGCGGCTGGCTGCTGGCGTCCAGCGCACTCATGCCGCGGCCTGTGCGGCGTCCGGCACGAACGCGTCCGGCCAGGCCACGCCCGGCTGCACGTAGGCGAAGTGCAGCGCATCCAGTTGCGACCACAGCACCCCGCACTTGAAGCGCAGCGCGTCCTGCACCAGTTGCTGCTTCTCCACGGTGTCGGCGTGGCGCTTGACGTAGTCCAGGGCGAAGTCCGAATCGCGCGGCGCCTCGTGCAGGCGATGCTCGAAGTACGCCAGCGCTTCGCGGGAGACGAAGTCGTAGTGCTGCAGCATGCCGGCCACGCGGTGGCCGATGATGCCCGGGGCGAACAGCTCGGTCAGCGACGAGGCGATCGCCTCCAGCAGGCTCTTTTCGCGTACGAAGTGCAGGTAGGCCTGCACCGCGAAGCGGGTGCCGGGCAGCAGGCCGCGGCCGGACTGCACCAGGTCGCGGTCCAGCCCGAGCGCGTCGGTCAGGTGCAGCCAGCGGGCGATGCCGCCTTCGCCATCGGCGCTGCCGTCGTGATCGACGATGCGCTGGCGCCAGATCCGGCGCAGTGCCGGGTCGTCCATCCGCGCCAGGATCGCCGCGTCCTTGAGCGGGATGCAGCGCTGGTACTCGTAGCGGTTCAGCGCCCAGGCCTGGACCTGGCCGCGGTTCAGGCGCCCGCTGTGCAGCAGGGCGTGGAACGGGTGCTGGTCGTGGTACAGCCGCGCGCCGATCGCGCGCAGCGCGGTTTCCAGTTGCTCGGGGCTCAGCAAGGCGCTCACGGGCTCGGTCTCGCGGGTGATGCGGGAAGGCGGGTCATAGCGCGATCTCCATGCCGTCGTGGGCCACGTCCCAGCCGTGCGCGGCGACCGTGGCGCGTTCGGGAGAACCGGCGTCGAGGATCGGGTTGGTGGTGTTGATGTGGATGAAGACCTTGCGCGCCACCTGCAGATCGGCGAAGGCGCGCAGGGTGCCGGCTTCGCCGTCGATGCTCATGTGGCCCATGCGCTGGCCGGTCTTGGCGCTGACGCCGAGCTGCACCAGTTCGTCGTCGCGCCACAGGGTGCCGTCGAAGAACACCAGTTCGGCGCCGCGCAGGCGCTCGCGCAGGGCATCGGTCAGCGCCGCGCAGCCGGGGATGTAGTGCAGGCGGTGTCGGCCGTCGTCGATGGTCAGGCCCAGCGTCTCCTCGGCCGAGCCAGCCAGGTCGCCGCTGTGGCGGGATTCCATGAACAGCGGCACCTTGCCGGGCACCGCGAACGGGGTGACCTGCAGGCCGAGCAGCGACAGCGGCGTGTCCAGGGCGAAGGGATGGCGGTGCACGTAGGCCGGGTGCAGTGCGTCGAATACCGGGTTCTGCGCCAGCAGGTCGAGCACGCGGCTACTCGCGTACAGGTCGAAGCGCTGGCTCTCGCGCATCGACAGCAGCCCGGCGATATGGTCGATCTCGCCGCTGGTCAGCAGCACCGCCTCGATCGGCGAATGGCGCTGGTCGCGCTGCGGCCACAGCGCCGGCGTGGCCAGCACCTGCTGGCGGAAATCGGGTGAGGCGTTGATCAGCAGCCAGCGTTGGCCATCGACGCTGACCGCGATGCTGGCCTGGGTACGGCGTTGGGCACCCGGGTGTTGCTGCCACGCGCGCTGGCTCGCCGGCGTGTGGCAATTCCACTGCGGATGCCCTCCGCCTGCCGCCGATCCCAATACGATGAGGTGCATCCGGTCTCCGTCTTTAGCGCCTGGCCGGTCGCGCTTCGGTCGTGGGAAGGGAGGAGTGCGCGGGTCAGAGCTCGCCGGAGGCGTAGCAGTTGATTTCCGCGCCGACGCAGATTTCGCGGATCACGGGCTTGTTCCACTTTTTCATGTGCGTTCCTCTTGGAGTCGGACTAGGGACGACGGCGGCGCATGCAGACAGCAGCGGGTCGCCGTCGCGTTCGAGCATAGGCGCGGGCCTTGGGGCGGTTGTGAAATTCCGGTAAAAAGCGCCGCAAGTCGCAACCGGATCACAGTGACGCGGCGGTGCGTATCCGCGGTGCGCCGCCCGGCGCGCTACCGGCGCAATTGTGAGAACGCGCACAAGCGCGTTAGTGTAGGCGGCACCGTTTCGTCGACTGCGTCCGTCCTTGAACCACACCGTCCACTCCGGCCTGGAGGCGTTGCTGCAGCGCCCGGCGGCCGCGACCCTGGCGCCCGCCCTGCGCGCGGCGCTGCTGCAGGCCTGGCAGGCGCAGGCCGAGCCGCCGCCGCGGCTGCCGTGGCCGGTGCTGGCCGACACCCTGGACGCGCTGGCGCTGCTGTCCGCCGACGAGGCGTCGCTGCTGGCCGCGCTGCTGTTCGATCTGCCGGACCTGCGCGCGCAGTTGCCGCAGCTACCGATCGTCCCGCCGGCGCGGGCGCAGGCGGTGGCCGGCCTGCTGGAGGCGCAGGACGCCGCCGACCCGGTGTGGGCGCTGCACGCCGGGCGCGAAGCCGGGCGCAACAGCGAGGGCCTGCGCCGGCTGCTGCTGTCGATCGTGCAGGACCTGCGGGTGGTGCCGATCCTGCTGGCGCGGCAACTGGCGCAGATGCGCGTGGCCGACAAGGCGCCGGAGGCGCAGCGCCGCGCGCTGGCGCAGCTGACCCGCGACATCCACGCGCCGCTGGCCAACCGCCTGGGCATCTGGCAGCTGAAATGGGAGCTGGAGGACCTGGCGTTCCGGCACCTGGAGCCAGACACCTACCGGCGCATCGCCCGCGAGGTCGACGAGAGCCGGGTGGCGCGCGAGCGCTACATCGAAGCGGTCAAGAAGATCCTGTCCAAGGCGCTGGCCGAGCAGGGCCTGCGCGCGGAGATCAGCGGGCGGCCCAAGCACATCTACAGCATCTGGCGGAAGATGCAGAAGAAGCGCCTGGCCTTCGACCAGCTGTACGACCTGCGCGCGGTGCGGGTGATGGTCGACGACGTCGCCGCCTGCTATGCGGCGCTCGGCGTGGTGCACGCGCTGTGGGCGCCGGTGCCCAGCGAGTTCGACGACTACATCGCCCGGCCCAAGGCCAACGATTACCGCTCGCTGCATACCGCCGTGGTCGGCCCGGAAGGGCGCACGATCGAGGTGCAGATCCGTACCCACGACATGCACGCGCAGGCCGAGCTGGGCGTGGCCGCGCACTGGAAGTACAAGGAGGGCGGCAAGGGCGCGGAGAAGGCTTTCGACCGCAAGATCACCTGGATGCGCCAGTTGCTGGAGCAGTCGCAGGACGGCGAGCAGGGCGGGCTGGCCGGGGCGCTGGACGCCGAGCTGGTCGAGGACCGGGTCTATGCCTTGACCCCGATGGGCGAGGTGATCGACCTGCCGCAGGGCGCCACCCCGCTGGATTTCGCCTACCACGTGCACACCATGGTCGGGCACCGCTGCCGCGGCGCCAAGGTCAACAACCGCATCGTGCCGCTGACCCACAAGCTGCGCAGCGGCGACCGGGTGGAGATCCTCACCGGCAAGGAGGCCGAGCCGCGCCGCGACTGGCTGCTGCCGGCCAACGGCTACCTGGCCAGCGGGCGCTCGCGCGACAAGGTGCGGGCCTGGTTCCACAAGCTGGACCGCGCGCGCAACGTGCAGGCCGGCAAGGAACTGCTGGAGCGCGAGCTCAAGCGCCTGGGGCTGCAGCACGCCGACCTGTTGCCGGCGGCGAAGAAGTTCCATGCCGACGGCGTGGAGGAGCTGTACATCCAGGTGGCGCTGGGCGACGTCGGCCCCAGCCAGGTCGGGCGCGCGCTGCACGAGGCCGAGCGCGCTGCGGCGCAGCCGGCCGCGCCGGCCATGCCACGGCCGACCGCCCGCCGCACCGGCCTGGGCAAGTCCAAGTTCACCGTGCAGGGCGTCGGCAATCTGCTGGTGCAACTGGCGCGCTGCTGCCAGCCGGTGGCCGGCGAGCCGATCGCCGGCTACCTGACCCGCACCCGCGGCGTCACCGTGCATCGCAGCGACTGCGCCGCGTTCGCGCGGCTGGCCGCCAGCCATCCGCAGCGGGTGCTGCCGGTGGAGTGGGGCCAGGCCGGCGGTGGCTACGAGGTCGACGTGCTGGTGCGCGCGGTGGACCGGCGCTGGCTGCTCAAGGACATCACCAACCTGATCGCCCAGGAAGAGGCGCACGTGCTGGAAATCAACAGCGAGAACGTGCGCGACAGCGGCCTGGCGCAACTGCGGCTGCGGCTGAAGGTCGGCGATTACGGGCAGCTGTCCACCTTGCTCGGCAAGCTCGACGCGCTGCCTGGCGTGCACGAGGCGCGGCGGCTGGGCTGAGTGGCGTCGGCATGCCTGCCGGGAGGCCTGCCAGCGGGTGGGCCACCCACCGTGCGCGCGGCCGGCGCGACGCACAGCTGTTCGTCATCGGGGCAACGCTAAGCTTGTGCGGTGAGCATGCCGCCGGATCAGGTCAGGGACGAACCCAAGCGCAGACAGCGACCGGTGCCGCTGTGGCGCGATCGGCGTGCCTGGCGCTGGGTGCTGGCGGTGCTGTTGGTGCTGGGCACGGCCGTGGTGGTGTTCCGCCGTCCGCTGGCCGACCTGATCTGGCCGGAGCCGCGCATCCAGCAACTACTCGACCAGGGCCATGCGGCGCTGCGTGCGGGCCGGCTCAGCGCCGCCGACGGCAGCGGTGCGCGCGAGCGCTTCGAGGCCGCGCTGGCGCTGGACAGCGACCGCATGCAGGCACGCGTCGGGCTGGCCGCGACCGGGCGCGCAGCGCTGGGGCAGGCGCGGGCGGCGCTGGCCGCCGGCCGCTTTCCGCAGGCGCGCGAGGCGCTGGCGCTGGCGCGCGCGCTGCAGGTGCCGCGCGCCGATGCCGATCGCATCGAGGCAGCATTGCGCGCGCGCGAGGCCGCGCACGCCGGCATCGACCAACTGCTGCAACGGGCGGCGCAGGCGCGCCGCGACGGGCATCTGGACGATGGCCCGGACGCGGCCTTGCCGCTGTACCAGCGTGTCCTGGAGTACGCGCCGGAACGCACCGCGGCGCTGGAAGGCCGCGAGGATGCATTGTCGGAACTGCTGCAGCACGCACGCGCCGACCTGGCGCGCGGCGACCTGGCCGCCGCCGCGGCGCTGGTGGAGCGCGCGCGTGGCTACGACCCCGGCCATGTCGACCTGCCCGAGACGCAGGCGGAACTGAACCGGGCGCTGGAGCGCCTGCAGCGCGAGGCCGAGCAGGCCCTGCGCCGGCAGCGCCTGGACGCGGCGGCACACGCGTTTGCGCAGTGGCACGCGGCGGTGCCGGATGCGCCCGGCGCCAGCGACGGCCTGGAGCGGGTGGCGGCGGCCTACGCCGTGCAGGCGAGCCGCGCCGCCGCCGATTTCCGGTTTGGCGAGGCCGAGCGCGCGTTGCGCAAGGGCCTGGCGCTGGCGCCCGACAGTCGCGTCCTGGCCGATGCCCGGCAGGCGCTGCAACGCGCCCGGCAGAGCCAGGCCACGCCGCCCTCGCGGATGTCGCCGGCCGAGCGCGAGCGCCGCCTGCAGCGCCTGCTGGCCGACCTGCAGGCCGCCGAGGCGCGTGGCGCCTGGCTGACCCCGCCCGGCGCCAGCGCCTACGACACCTTGCTGGCGGCGCAGACCCTGGCGCCGCGCGATGCGCGGGTGCGCGCGGCCGAGCAGCGCGTGCTGGCGGCGCTGCGACGCTGTTTCGACGATGCCATGCGCGGCAACCGGGTGCTGGCGGCGAGCGCCTGCTACGACGCCTGGCGCGCGCTGGCGCCGGGCGGCAATGGCCTGGCCACTGCGCGGCGACGCCTGGCGCAGCGCTGGCTGGCGGTTGGCGACGAGCGCCTGAGCGGCGGCGATGCCGCCTTCGCGCGGCAGGCGCTGCAGCGCGCCCGCGCGATCGATCCGGCGACCCCGGAACTCGCCGCCTTCGAGCGCCGTTTGCGTAGCCTCAGTCAGGGGCGCTAGTGGTCACAGTGAAAGCTTGGGGCTTCCCTCGGCTGGAGCTGCGGCGCGTCGGGACTGAAGTCCCTCCCACAGTGGGTGCTGAGAGGTTCCGGCGATCGGTGTGTGTGTCCTGGGCTGCGCGCATCCTGGTTTGCATTGCCCGCGTGGGTGCGCGACAGCGCCTGACGCACCGTTGCGGGGTGCCTGCCATTGCAATGGCGGGTGCACACGCGTAGGAGCGGCTTCAGCCGCGACAGGCGTCACCGATAACGCGTGTCGCGGCTGAAGCCGCTCCTACGAGACGGTGATGGGTTTCGTCAGGATCCGGCGAGAGGAAATTGTTCCAGTCCCGACCGGACTTGCAGATGTGTCGGGCCGAAGCCGCTTCCGCGTGTGCAGATCGGGCCTTGCTTCCATCGTGCACGACGCGCGCGCTTGCCTTTGCGCAGGACGGCCTACGTCAGCGGCACTGCCTGCAACACCGTGTGGGAGGGACTTCAGTCCCGACGCGATAGGCAACGGTGCGCCAACGCAGCTCAGGCTAGGAACGCCTCGCGTACCGTGGCGCGCGCGGCGTCCAGCGAGAAGTGGGTCTCGATGTTGCGCAGGCCGTTGTCGGCCAGCCGCTGCCACAGCGCCGGATCGGCGTAGAGCTGCGCGATGGCGTCGGCGAACGCGGCGGGGTCGTCGGCGATCAGCACGTCCTCGCCGTCGCGCAGGTGCATGCCTTCCACCGCGCACGCAGTGGCCACCACCGGCTGGCCATGCGCCATGCTCAGGTTGACCTTGCCCTTGACCCCCGCGCCGAAGCGCAGCGGCGCCACGGCGATGCGCATGCCGTCCATGTAGGCGGCGATGTCCGGCACGTGGCCGAGCAGCTCGACGCCGGTCGTCGCCTCGCCGAGGCGGCGGATGTCCTCCGGCATGTCCGCGCCGATGCAGTGGAAGCGCACCTCCGGCAGACGCACGCGCACCGCCGGGAACACCTCCTGCAGGAACCAGCGCACCGCGTCCACGTTGGGCGCATGGCGGAAGCCGCCGACGAACACCACGTCGCGGCGCTGCGCCCACGGCAGGCCGGGGCCGGCGACCTCGTGCAGGTTCGAGATCAGCGCCGTGCGCACCTGTGGCGCCTCGCGCTGCAACTGTTCGCGTTCGACCGCGCTGACCAGCACGGTCACGTCGACCTGCGCCATCACCTCCAGCTCGCGCGCGCGGGTGCGTTCGGCCTCGCGCAGCAGGCGCGCGTCGCCGGCCAGTTCGGCGCCGCGGCGCTCGCGCAGGTAGTGCAGGTCCACGGTGTCGAACAGCCGCCGTGCCTGCGGCGCGAACCGGCGCAGCAGCGGCAGGCAGGCATGGGCGACGTGGTGGCGCACCAGCAGCACGCTGTGGAACCGCGCACCGTGCTGCTGCAGGAACCACGTCAGATTCTTCAGGTAGGGCGCGTACCACACCTCCACGCCGAGCCGCTGCAAGGCCTCGCTGTGGCGGCTGGCATAGCTGCGCTCGCTGGGCACGAACACCACGTGCGCGCCTTCCTCCAGCAGCAGGCGGATCAGGTTGAGCTGGCGCAGCGAGGCGGAGTCGCGGTCCGGCTGCGGCAGCGCTTCGTCCAGGATCAGCACCTGGCGCTGCTGGCGATGCAGCAGCGCCGGTGTCGGCACCTCGCCGGGTGCCAGGTGCCGTGGCAACACCTCGGCCCACTTGGCAGCGAAGACCGCACGGTTGCGCACCTGGTAGGCCTTGATGCCGCTGCCGGTATCGGTGCCGTTGCTGGTGCCTTCGTCGTGCACGACGCGGCTGGCCGGCTGCACCAGCGTGCGCAAGCCGGCCGCACGTATCGCGAAGGCGAGGTCGGTGTCTTCGTAGTAGGCCGGCATGTAGCGGGTGTCGAAGCCGCCCAGCGCCAGGAAGCGTGCGCGCTCGATCGCCAGCGCCGCGCCGCTGCCGTAATCGACGTCGCGCAGGTAGGCGTAGCGCGGATCGTCGGGCGACTCGAAGCGGCCGTAGCTCCAGGCGCTGCCATCGGCGAAGACCACGCCGCCGGCATCCTGCAGGCGGCCGTCGGGATACAGCAGTTGCGCGCTGACCAGGCCGGCCTGCGGCAGCTGCGCGAAGGTGTCCAGCAGCGCGTCCAGCCAGCCCGGCTGCGGCACGGTGTCGTTGTTGAGGAACACCAGATAGCGGCCCTGCGCGCGCGCGGCGCCGTCGTTGCAGGTGGCGATGAAGCCGCCGTTGTGCTCGCGCACGTGGTAGTGCAGGCCGACCACCTGCGGCAGCCACTGCGCGGTGGCATCGCTGCTGCCGTCGTCGATCACCAGGATCTCGCACGGCGCGGCCGGCGGATGCGCGGCCAGCGCGCGCAGGCAGGCGAGGGTATGGGCGACGTGGTTGTAGACCGGGATCACGATGCTGACCAGCGGCGCAGGGCTGTTCGGCACCGCGAACGGCGCGAACGGTGCAGGTTCCACCGCGAACAGCGCGCGCTGCGGCGGCGGCAGCGGTTGCGCATGCACGCGCAGGCGCTCCCAGGTGCTGCGCCAGCCGCGCGTGCGCAGGCTGGTCAGGCCGCGCCGGACCAGGCCGGCCAGGCGGTTCAGGGCGTAGCGCGCATTCGCCCACGACATCGACATCCGGTACCACTCCAACTTAAACGAAGAGGCCGTCGCGCCGCGCTGCCCGCTGGGCTGCGCTAGACTCGGCGGAATTTACATTCTCGCATTCCCGTGCCCCGACGCTACGACGATCACGACACCGACGATCAGGACGACGCCCTGGACAGCCCCGCCACGGTATGGCGCCGCCGTCTGCTCACCTGGGGCCTGGCCGCCGCCGCACTCGGCCTGGGCTTCCTGATTCCGTACACGGTCTATCTGAACAAGCAGGTCACCCAGCGGTTCGGCGAACTGCGCTGGCAGATTCCCACCCGTGTGTACGCGCGGCCGCTGATGCTGGCGCCGGACACGGCGATGGACCCGCAGACGCTGAAGACCGAACTGGATGCGGCCAGCTACCGCGCCGACGCCGGCGCCGAGCGTCCCGGCAGCTACCAGCAGGACGGCAGCCGCTTCACCATCGCCAGCCGCGGCTACGTCGACGTCGACGGGCGGGTCGCGCCGCGCCGCATCGAGGTCGCGTTGGCCGGTGGCCGCGTGGTGGCGCTGCGCGATGCGCAGACCCGCAAGTCGCTCAAGGCCGCGCGCCTGGATCCGGCGCGCATCGCCACCCTGTACGGGCAGAAGCAGGAAGAGCGGCGCCTGGTGCGCGTGGACGAGGTGCCGGAACTGCTGGTCACCGGCCTGCAGGCGGTCGAGGACCGCGACTTCAATTCGCACCACGGCATCGACCTCAGCGGCATGGTCCGCGCGGCCTGGGTGATGGTGCGCTCCGGCGGCAAGAGCCGGCAGGGCGCCAGCACCCTGACCCAGCAGCTGGCGCGCAGCGGCCTGCTCGGCATCGGCAAGGAACAGACCGTCACCCGCAAGTTCAACGAGATCCTGTACGCGCTGATCATGGAGGCGCGCTACGACAAGCGCACCATCCTGGAGGCGTATCTCAACCAGGTGTACCTGGGCCAGCGCGGCAGCCAGGCGGTACATGGCGTGGCCTCGGGCGCGGAGTTCTGGTTCGGCCGCGAACTCGATGCGCTGGCGCCGGAGCAGGTGGCGCTGCTGATCGGCCTGGTCAAGGGGCCGTCCTACTACGACCCGCGGCGCTATCCCGAGCGCGCGCTGGACCGGCGCAACTTCGTGCTCGGCAAGCTGCGCGAGAGCGAGCTGATCGATGAGCCGACCTATCGCAAGGCGCTGGCCGCGCCGCTGGGCGTGCCGGCCAATCCCGGCCTGGTCGCCGCCAACCGCTTCCCGGCCTATGTCGACCTGGTGCGGCGCCAGCTGGCGCGCGATTACCCCGAAAGCGCGCTGCAGGGCGCCGGCCTGAGCGTGCTCACCGGCATGTCGCCGTCGGCGCAGGCCTATGCCGAGGGCGCGGTGACGCGCACCATCACCGCGCTGGAGACCAACAAGAAGCGCCCGCCGCTGCAGGCCGGTCTGGTGCTCACCGACACCCATAACGGCGAGGTGCTGGCGGTGGTCGGCAGCCGCGACGTGGCCCAGCCAGGTTTCAACCGCGCGATCGAGGCGCAGCGCCAGGTCGGGTCGCTGCTCAAGCCGTTCGTGTACCTGCTGGCGCTGGCGCAGCCGGACCGCTACTCGCTGGCCAGTTGGGTCGACGACACCCCGGTCACCGTGCAGCTGGGCCGCGGCCGCACCTGGAGCCCGGGCAATTCCGATGGCCGCAGCCACGGCACCGTGCGCGTGGTCGATGCGCTGGCGCACTCCTACAATCAGGCCACGGTGCGCATCGGCATGCAGGTCGGGCCGGAGCGCGTGGCGCAACTGGTGAAGGTGCTGGCCGGCATCGAGGCCGAGGTCAATCCCTCGCTGATCCTCGGCGCGACGGACCAAAGTCCGTACGCGATGGCGCAGCTGTACCAGTTCCTGGCCTCCGGTGGCGAAATCCAGCCGCTGCATGCGGTGCGCGGCGTGCTCGATCCGCAGGGCAAGCTGCTCAAGCGCTACGACAAGACCCCGGCGCCGGCGCAGGAGGGCGACTCCATCGCCGCCAACCTGGTCGGCATGGCGTTGCAGCAGGTGGTCAGCAACGGCACCGCGCGGCAGTTGCTCAGCGATGGCCTGGGCAAGCTGTCGCCGGCCGGTAAGACCGGTACCAGCAACGATGGCGTGGACAGCTGGTATGCGGGCTACACCGGCGACCACCTGGCGGTGATCTGGATCGGCAACGACCAGAACAAGCAGACCGGCCTGTATGGCGCCACGGGTGCGATGCGGGTCTGGTCGGGCATCTTCTCGCGGCTGCCGAGCGCGCCGCTGCAAGTGCAGGGCAAGGGCATCGACTGGCAGTGGATGGACCCGGTGGGGTACAACAGCACCGACCCGACCTGCCCCGGCGCGCGCCAGTTCCCGTTCGTGGTCGGCTTCGTGCCGGCGTATGCCGCGTGCACGCCGCCGCAGGCGCTGCCGGAAGAAGCCGCGCCCGCCGAGGGCGAACATCAGGGCGGCGGCTGGCGCAGCTGGTTCGGCCTGGACAAGAAGAAAGACCCGCCTGCCGACGCGGCCGCGCCGCCGCCGGCGCATTGATTCCCGGATCCCGGATACCGCTCATGACCCCACGTCTTCCCGCCATCGCCGCCCTCAGCCTGCTGCTCGCCTCCTGCGTCAGCGCACCGCCGCCGCCGCCGCCGGCCGCGCCGGTGGACACCACCACGCCAGCGCAGCGCATCGCCGCGATCGACGCCAGCGGCGGTGCCGACGACACCGAACTGAGCGTGCAGCCGCTGCGCGATCCGGAAGTCGAGGACCTGCGCGAGAGCGCCAAGCGCAAGCGCAGCGCCGGCGACCTGGCCGGTGCCGCCGCCGCGCTGGACCAGGCGCTGAAGCTGGTGCCGGAGGATCCGGCGCTGCTGCAGGACCGCGCCGAAGTTGCGCTGCTGCAGAAGGACGACGCGCAGGCCGAAGCCTTCGCCAAGCGCGCCATCGACCTCGGCTCGCAGACCGGCCCGCTGTGCCGCCGCCACTGGGCGACCATCGAACAGGCGCGCCTGGCCCGCGGGCAGAAGGAAAACGCCGCCTCGGCGCATGCGCAGATCGCGGGGTGCACGGTGCCGGGGATCAAGAGGTACTGAGGGCTGGGATTCGGGAGTTGGGATTGGGGATTGGCAAAAGCGCATTCCGCGCGTTGCAGGCTGAGGTCGCTGGTTGGCGTGTCCTGCGCCTGCTTGGCCGAACGCACTGACCCGCGACGCGCACGCCTTGTGCTTTTACCAATCCCCAATCCCGACTCCCCAATCCCGGCACCACCCCCATGTCGTTAGCCCACGCCAGCACCGAAGCGCTCAGCGAAGGCGGTGCGCTTGCGCGTCAGCTAGACGCCTTCGTGCCGCGGCCGGCGCAGTTGCGGTTGACCGCGGCGATCGCCGAGGCGTTCGAGCAGCGCGACGTGCTGCTCGCCGAGGCCGGGACCGGCACCGGCAAGACCTATGCGTACCTGGTGCCGGCGTTGCTGTCGGGGCTGAAGACCATCGTGTCCACCGGGACGCGCGCGCTGCAGGACCAGCTCTACCACCGCGATCTGCCGCGGGTGCGGGCGGCGCTGGGCGTGGGTCTCAGCAGCGCGCTGTTGAAGGGGCGCGCCAACTACCTGTGCAAGTACCGCCTGCAGCAGGCGCGCGGCGAGCCGCGCTTCACCGCGCGCGAGCAGGTCGCGCAGTTCCAGCGCATCGTCGCCTGGAGCGGGCGCACCCGCTTCGGCGACATCGCCGAGCTGGACGCGCTGGCCGACGATTCGCCGCTGCTGCCGCTGGTCACCTCCACCGTCGACAACTGCCTGGGCACCGAGTGCCCGTTCTGGGGTGAGTGCTTCGTGGTGCAGGCGCGGCAGCGCGCGCAGGCGGCCGATCTGGTGGTGGTCAACCATCACCTGCTGCTGGCCGACCTGGCGCTGAAGCAGGAGGGCTTCGGCGAAATCCTGCCTGGCGCGCAGGCCTTCGTGATCGACGAGGCGCACCAGTTGCCGGAGCTGGCGGCGAATTTCTTCGGCGAAGGTTTCGGCATGCGCCCGCTGCAGGAACTGGCGCGCGACTGCGTGGCCGAGAGCCGCCAGGTCGCCGGCGCGTTGGCCAGCCTGCAGGCGCCGGCGCAGGCGCTGGAACAGACCCTGCGCGAATTGCGCGCGGCGATGGAGGGATTGCCGGCGCGCGGCACGCAATGGCGGCTGTTGGCCAAGCCGCAGGTGCGCGACGGTTTCGACGCGCTGCTGGCTGATCTGGCGCGGCTGCAGGAGCCGCTGGCGGTGCTGCGCGAGGCCTCGCCCGGCTTCGATGCCTGCGCGGCGCGCGCGCGCGAGCTGCGCACGCGGCTGGGCCGCTGGCTCGGCGAGGATGCGCCGATCCCGGATTTCGAGGCCGAGCCGGAACCGGACGTGCCGTCCAACGACGTGCTGTGGTACGAACTGACGCCGCGCGGCTTCCGCTGCCAGCGCACCCCGCTGGACGTGTCCGGGCCGCTGCGCGCGCACCGCGAGGCCTCGCGCGCGGCCTGGGTGTTCACCTCGGCGACGCTGGCGGTGAAGGGCGAGTTCGAGCACATCGCCACCCGCCTGGGCCTGAGCGACCCGATGACCTTGCTGCAGCCCAGCCCGTTCGACTGGGCGCGGCAGGCGCTGTGCTACCTGCCGGCGCTGCCCGATCCCGCCGCGCGCGGCTTCGGCACCGCATTGATCGCCGCGCTGCAGCCGGTGCTGGAGGCCTCGCAGGGACGCGCCTTCCTGCTGTTCGCCTCGCACCGCGCGCTGCGCGAGGCGGCCGAGGCGCTGCGCGACGGTCCCTGGCCGCTGTTCGTGCAGGGCGAGGCGCCGCGCGCAACCTTGCTGCAACGCTTCCGCGCCTCCGGCAATGGCGTGCTGCTCGGCTCGGCCAGTTTCCGCGAGGGCGTGGACGTGGTCGGCGATGCGCTGAGCGTGGTGGTGATCGACAAGCTGCCGTTCGCCGCGCCCGACGATCCGGTGTTCGAAGCGCGCCTGGAGGCGATCCGCCGCGACGGCGGCAACCCTTTCCGCGACGAGCAGTTGCCGCAGGCGGTGATCGCGCTGAAGCAGGGTGTGGGCCGGCTGATCCGCAGCGAGCGCGACCGCGGCGTGCTGGTGCTGTGCGACCCACGCCTGCTGAGCAAGTCCTACGGCCGCACCTTCCTGGACTCGCTGCCGCCGTTCGCCCGCACCCGCGACGTGGAGGACGTACGCCAGTTCTTCGCCGCCGAGGCCCCGCCGCCGGGCGATAATCCCGACACGGGCACGTCGCCGCCATCCGACTAGCCGACGCGCCGCTCTTGCTTCTGCGAATCCCAACTCCCGAATCCCCAATCCCGGCTCCCCAATGAACCTCCTCGCCTTCGAAACCTCCACCGAAGCCTGCTCCGTCGCCGTGCTGGTCGGCGACCGAGTGCTGGAGCGCTTCGACCTGGCGCCGCGGCGGCATGCCGAACTGGCGCTGCCGTGGGCCGAGCAACTGTTGGCCGAGGCCGGCATCGGCCGCCGCCAGCTCGATGCGGTGGCCTTCAGCCGCGGCCCCGGCGCGTTCACCGGCGTGCGCCTGGCGATCGCGGTCGCGCAGGGCATCGCCCTGGCCCTGGACCTGCCGGTGCTGCCGGTGTCCACGCTGCAGGTGCTGGCGCTGCGCGCGCCGGCCGACGCGCCGCGGGTGCTGGCGGCGATCGATGCGCGCATGGGCGAGGTCTACACCGCGGCCTACGCGCGGCAGGCCGACGGCGGCCTGCAGGCGCTGACCGCCGAGCAGGTGCTGAGTCCGGAGGCCTTCGTATTGCCGGAGCCGGACGCGGCCTGGGCTGCGGTCGGCACCGGGCTGGCGGCGGTCGATGGCACCTTGCAGCGCCGCTTCGGTGCCCACTGGCGCAGCGCCGATGCGCAGGCGCTGCCGCATGCCGCCGACGTGCTTACCCTGGCCGCGGCCGCATACGCGCGCGGCGAAGGCATCGCGCCGGAACGCGCCGAACCGGCCTACCTGCGCGACAACGTCGCCCTGACCCTGGCCGAGCAACAGGCGCAGCGGGCCGCGCGATGAGCGCCGCGGTGACGCCCGGCGACCGCTTCCGCGGTTGCCTGCTGGGACTGGCGGCGGGCGACGCGCTGGGGACCACCCTGGAATTCAAGGCGCCCGGCAGTTTCTCGCCGATCGACGACATGGTCGGCGGCGGCCCGTTCGAGCTGCAGCCGGGGCAGTGGACCGACGACACCTCGATGGCGCTGTGCCTGGCCCACAGCCTGCTGTATCGGCAGGGCTTCGACGCCGCCGACCAGATGAACCGCTACTGCAACTGGTACCGGCACGGTTACCTGAGCAGCACTGGCACGTGCTTCGACATCGGCAACACGGTGCGCGCGGCGCTGGAGCGCTACCTGCAGGGCGGGCCGGCGTTCAGCGGCAGCGACGATCCGCGCGCGGCCGGCAACGGCGCGCTGATGCGACTGGCGCCGGTGGCGATGTTCTATGCGCAGCGCCCCGAGGAACTGGCCGAGCGCGCCGCCGACAGTTCCCGCACCACGCATGCCGCGGCCGAGGTGCTGGATGCCAGCCGGCTGTTCGCCTTCCAGTTGCGTGCCGCCTTGCTGGGCGAGGACCGTGCGCAGGTGCTGCAGCCGACGGGCACGCCGCCGATGCAGACCCCGGCGCTGCGCGCGCTGGCCACCCGCGACCACGCCGCGGTGCCGGCAGCGCAGATCCGCGGCACCGGCTACGTGGTCGATGCGCTGTCTGCGGCGCTGTGGTGTTTCGCGACCACCGACAATTTCGCCGATGCGGTGCTGCGCGCTGCCAATCTGGGTGACGACGCCGACACCACGGCCGCGATCTGCGGGCAGTTGGCCGGTGCTTTCTATGGCGTCGAAGGCATTCCCGCGGCATGGCGCGCGCGGGTCCAGGATGCGACGGAGATTATGGCACTCGCCGATCGGCTGTACGCCGCCAGCGGCGCCGGCTGAAGGCTGCCGCGGACGCCGGCCTTGCGTGGCCGGCGTCCTTGGGGGTGCCGTGCAGCGGATCAGTAGTCGTAGCTGACGCTCAACCGCAGCGAACGCGGCGCCTGGCGCAGCAGGGCCGCGCCGTACACCGGGTCCGCGTTACCCGGGTCCGACTCCGAGTACGGGTACTTCCACAGCGTGGCCTGGCCGTTGAAGACGTTGAACACGTCCAGGGTGAAGGCCAGTTTGCGGTCGGCGTAGGCCGGCCGCCACGACACGCCGAGATCCAGTTGCTGCAGCCACGGCAGGCGGCCCTGGCTGCCCGGAGGCGCCGGCTGGCCCTGGTAGTAGTGATAGGCGATGCCGTAGCCTGAGGGGTCGCTGTGGTCGGGGCCGTAGGAGCCCAGCGCACTGAACGGCGAACCGGAGATCAACTTGAGGTTGGCCGACACCAGCCATGCGGGGTTGAGCTGGTAGTAGCCATAGAACTTGAACTGATGGGTGTGGTCGTTGCTCTGCGGGCCGTTGGTGTGCTCCATCAACTGCGCGAAGTCCCAGGCCTGGGTGGTGGACACCGCGGTCTGGCCGATGCCCGACAGCAACTGGCCCTCGGTGGTGCCGTAGCTGCGCGACCAGGTGTAGTCGAGGCGGCCGTACCAGCGCTGGTCGAACGGATGCTCCAGCGACAGGTTGAGTCCGTAGTAGTTGCGCTTGAACGCCGGGAAGCCGAACTGCGCGTTGCTCAGCGGCACCTTGACGTAGTTGCCCGAGGTGTCGACCAGGGTGAAGGTGTTGGCCCGGCCCGGGTTGATCAGCCAGCAGCTGACCGGGTTGCTGGCCAGGGTCACCGTGTGCCCTTGCGCCGCGGCGGCGGCGAACACGGTATCGCTGTCGCAGTAGTCGTCCACGCCGCTGCGCAGGACGCGGTAGGTGCCCTTGGCGCCGTAGACCCAGCTGTCGCCCCAGGCCTTGGTGAAGCCGAGGATGAATTCGTCCTGGAACGAGGGCTTGATGCCCTGGGTGGCGACGGTCTTGGGATCGGGCAGGATGCCGTAGTTGTTGTTGGACGAGACCGCACCGGAGATCTGGGTAAGGCCGGTCGGGTAGCCGTTGGCGTCGATGCCGCCGTAGGTGTAGTAGGTCGAGGTGGCCAGGGTGGCGCCGGCGGCGTTGAATGCCGGGTTCAGCGGCAGCGCCAGGTAGTAGCGGCCGGCGTTGCCGTACACCTTGAAGCGCGCATCGCCGTCGACGTCCCAGCTGAAGCCCAGCCGTGGCGCCCATTGCCCGCTGGTCTGCTTGATGTACGGCGCGCCGTCGCGGTTGTAGTTGGTGAACTGGTCCAGGCGCAGGCCGAGGTTGAGCAACAGCCGGTCGTTGACCTGCCAGTTGTCCTCCACGTACTGCGCGCGCTGCGCCGAGCGCACCGAGGCCAGGGCGCTGTAGATGTACTTGCGCACGTAGTAGCCGCCCTGGCCGTTGGGGTAGCCGCCGGTGGCCGGGACGCCGAGGCCGGTGTTGATCGGCACGTTGGGGTTGGCCTGGCCGTAGATCCAGTAGTAGCCGTCGCCCGAGGCCACCGAACCGCGGTTGAGCGCGCGCGCGTTCTGGTTGTCGATGCCGATGGTGATGCTGTGCGCGCCGATGGCGTAGTTGAGGTCCAGGCGCAGGTTGTCGGTGCGGTTGCCGCGCGCCGGATCGACCAGCAGCGAGGTGGTCTGTGCGTTGGTGATCGGGGTGCCGCCGGTGTAGGCCGGATTCTGGAACGAGGTGCCGCTGAGGTAGGTCAGCGCGCTGTTGTAGCTGGGATTGCCGGTGTAGTCGTCGGTGCGCTGCTGGCCGTACTGGGCGCTGAAGGTCAGGCGGTCGGTGAGATAGCCGGTGTACTTGGCGGTCCACAGGTCGCCGCCGGTCTTGGTGGTGTTGGCGTCGCCGCGCAGGCTGCCGATGTCGTAACCGCTGTAGTCGTAGTACTTGCCGCGGGTGATGTAGCGGCTGGAGGCGCCGGTGATCTCCAGCAGTTGGCTGTCGCTGATGTTCCAGTCGAGCTTGGCGTACCAGCTCGGCCGGCGGTACTGGTAGTCGTAGTAGTAGGTTCCCGGGGTGGTCTCGCGCGCGCCGTAGAAGCGATCGCCGTCCTGGCGCTGCAGTTCGTAGGCGCCGAAGAAGAACAGCCGATCCTGGATCAGCGGGCCGCCTGCGTAGATACTCTGGGTGCTGAGCGTGGAACCGCTCTTGCTGTCCGGCCGGTACAGCGCGCCATTGCCGGGCGCGTACACGTCCTTCTGCGCGGAGCGCAGGCCGTCCGGTTCCCAGGTCGCCTGGCCGCCGAAATGCCACTCGTTGCTGCCGCGCTTGCCGACCGCATTGATCACGCCGCCGTCGGAACGCCCGTACTTGGCGCTGTAGCCGCCGGTGTAGACCTCCAACTGGTCGATGCTGCCGTAGGGCAGGGTCAGTCCGCCCAGTCCGCGCAGCGGGTCGGTGGTGTTGAAGCCATTGATGTAGTACGCGTTCTCCGCGGCCGAAGAGCCGCCGAAGCTGAGCAACTGCGCGCCAGTCGGGCCTATGTAGGTGCCGCTGCCACTGTTGCCGGCCACGCCCGGCGCCAGTTGCGCGATGGCCTCCGCCGAGCGGCCCAGCGGCAGCCGCTGCAGCTGTTCGGCATTGATCACGGTGCGCGAGTCCACGCTGCTCACGTCGATCGCGGCGGCGGCGCGGTCGGCGCTGACCTGGACGCCGGCCAGGCTGGTGGTGGCGGGGCTGAAGGAAACGTCGGTGACGGCACCGACGGTCAGGCCGACGCCGTCGCGGCTGCCCAGCACGCTGCCGTCGGCACCTTTGGCGATGATGGTGTAGGTGCCCAGCGGCAACTGGCCGATGCTGTAGCGGCCACGCGCGTCCACGGCGACCTCGCGGCTGAGGCCGCTGTCGCTGCGCACCAGGATGCGCTGGGTATCGGCGGGCGCCTGACCGGCGACGGCGCCGGTGGTGGACTGGGCCTGGGCCGGCGGGAGGGCGAGGGCGGCACTCAGTGCCAGGGCGAGCAGGGCGGGCCTGCGGAGGGAGCGGTGGTTGTGCATGTGGGGGCGCGGCTCGGGTGGTGGTGGGGCGGGGGCACGCCGCGCCGACTCGAATCCGCCCGTCCTGGATGATGCGGTGTGCGCGGTAACGTTCCCCTGCTCCATTAACCTTAATGGGCCGCCATCACAGAAATGCCGCGTCGTTATGTCTGCGGCACCAATGGTTATGTCGGCCGTTCGACGTTGCGGGCGGTCGTACCCTCACCCCAATCCCTCTCCCGATGGGAGAGGGGCAGCGCTCTCCCTTCTCCCACCGGGAGAAGGTGCCCCGAAGGGGCGGATGAGGGTACGGGGCGAAGCCTCGAACTGTTTGCTACCGCCAGGCGCTGCGTGGCAACCGCACCCTCACCCCAACCCCTCTCCCGGGGGGAGAGGGGGGCGATCTGCGTGCGGCTCAGCGGTCGTCGACCAGGCTGCCGCCGGGCAGGAACACCCAGGTGCGGGTGACCTGCAGGATGTCGACGTTGTCGTCGGTGCGCGGCAGTGGCGGGAACGGCTGCGCGAGTTGCACGATCCGCAGTGCGGCGGCGTCGAGCATCGGCACGCCGCTGGAGCGCAGGATGCGGCTGCTCTCCAGGCTGCCGTCGCGGCGCACGCCGACGCTGATCACCACCTGGCCACCGAGCCGGCGCCGCCGCGCTTCGTCGGGATAGTTGAGGTTGCCGACGCGCTCGGCACGGTCGACCCACGCGCGCAGATAGTTGGCGTACGCGTATTCGCGGGTGCTGGCGGAGACGAACTTGCGGTTGGGGCGCTTGGCGTACTGCTCCGAGCGCAGGTGCACCTCGGCGGCCAGCCGCGCCATCTCGGCATCGCGCTGTTCGCGCTGCGCGTCCACCGGCCGTTGCGGGTCGTCGGTGCGCGGCTGGGTCTGCGCCGCCGGCAGCGGCTGCTCGCCGCGTGCGCTGCTGACCACGCGCGGGGTCGGTTCCGGTGCGGCGGCCGCGGTCTGCGCACGCAACGCCTGCGGCGCCAGCCCGTCCTGGCGCTGTGGCACCACGCCCGGCTGGCTGTCGCGTGGGCGCTGGGGTTTGTCGTGGTCGCCGCCGCCCTGCTGGTTGGCCTGGGCCAGGAAGTCGGCCTGTTTCGGTGTCAGCGGCGTGCTGGTCTGGCTGAAGATCACGTCCAGCGTCGGCACCAGCGGTGCATCGTCGTCGATCGCAAAGCCCACGCCCAGGATCAGCAACCCGTGCACGATCAGCGACAGCACCAGGGTGGCGCTGAGCCGTTCGCGCTCGCCGATGCGCGGCGCGGGCGTCGCGGCGGCCGCGCTCATCGCGCCGGATAGGCCTCGATGGCGTCGAACAGCAGCCCGGCGATGTTGAGCCCGAACTGCGCGTCCAGCTCGCGCACGCAGGTGGGGCTGGTCACGTTGACCTCGGTGAGGTAGTCGCCGATCACGTCCAGGCCGACGAAGCGCATGCCGCGCCGCTTCATCTCCGGGCCAACCTGGGCGGCGATCCAGCGGTCGCGCTCGCTCAGCGGGCGGCCTTCGCCGCGGCCGCCGGCGGCCAGGTTGCCGCGGAACTCGTCGCCCTGCGGGATCCGTGCCAGGCAGTAGTCCACGGCCACGCCATCGACCAGCAGGATGCGCTTGTCGCCGGCGCTGATGTCCGGGATGAAGCGCTGCGCCAGGGCCAGCTTGCGCCCGCCGTCGGTCAGCGTCTCCAGGATCACGTTGAGGTTGGGGTCGCCGGTGCCGCTGCGGAAGATCGATCGCCCGCCCATGCCGTCCAGCGGCTTCAGCACCGCCTGGCCGTGCTCCAGCACGAAGGCCTTGAGCGTGGCGGCGTCGCGGCTGACCAGCGTCGGCGGACAGCACTGCGGGAACAGCAGGGCGGCCAGCTTCTCGTTGAAGTCGCGCAGGCCCTGCGGGTCGTTGACCACCTGCGCGCCGGCGCGCTGGGCCACGCTGAGCACGTGGGTGTCGTACAGGAACTCCGCATCGAACGGCGGGTCCTTGCGCATCAGCACGACCTGGCCGGGGCCGAAGGTCAGGTCGGCGAACGCATCCAGCTCGAACCAGCTGGCCTTGTCGTCGCGTACCCGCAGCGGCGCAGCCTGGGCGGTCGCGCGGCCGTCGCGCAGGGTCAATCCGCCGGGACGCACGTAGTGCAGCCGGTGCCCGCGGCGCTGCGCTTCCAGCAGCATCGCGAAGGTCGTGTCTTTGGCGATCTTGATGCTGGCGATGGGGTCCATCACCACGATGACATCGAACGGCATGGGTGCACCTGAGAGACTGAGCGGAAGATGGTAGCGGGTCGGCGGGGGCGCCGCGCACCGGGTGTCGGACACGGCCGCACGGTGTCGCACGTTATCCGCCAAACTGTGACATAGTTTGTGCTGTTACGTGGTTCAACGCAGACCGGCAGCGGCGGCCTTGACAGTCGCAGCGGGTCTTGGGATACATGGCGTTTCGCAGCGAAGCCGGATCCGATGAAGCGTCGCGCGCTTGGGGGCAAGTGATGAGTGAAAACACGACTGCGGGTGGGGAACTCGCAGGCTTGCGGGTCATGGTGATCGACGATTCGAAAACGATCCGTCGTACTGCCGAAACGTTGCTGAAGCGCGAAGGGTGCGAAGTGGTGACGGCGACCGACGGCTTCGAGGCGCTGGCCAAGATCGCCGACCAGCAGCCGCAGATCATCTTCGTGGACATCATGATGCCGCGGCTGGACGGCTATCAGACCTGCGCGCTGATCAAGGGCAACCAGCTGTTCAAGGCCACGCCGGTGATCATGCTGTCCTCCAAGGACGGCCTGTTCGACAAGGCGCGCGGGCGCATCGTCGGGTCCGAGCAGTACCTCACCAAACCCTTTACACGCGAAGAGCTGCTGGGCGCGATCCGTACATACGTCAACGCCTGACCAGGGGGAAAGGCAGCATGGCCCGTATCTTGTTGATCGAGGACTCACCGACCGACCGGGCGGTGTTCACGCAATGGCTGGAAAAAGCCGGGCACCAGGTCCTGTCCACCGACAACGCGGAGGACGGGATCAAGCTGGTGCGCGAACAGGCGCCGAACCTGGTGCTGATGGACGTGGTGCTGCCGGGCATGAGCGGCTTCCAGGCCACCCGCGCGCTGTCGCGCGACGAGGCCACCCGCCACATCCCGGTGCTGATCATCAGCACCAAGAGCATGGAGACCGACAAGGTCTGGGGCATGCGCCAGGGTGCCACCGACTACATCGTCAAGCCGCCGCGGGAAGACGAGCTGATCGCCCGCATCAACCAACTGGTGGGCTGACATGCGCTCGCCCTTCGACATCCTCGAGGCCTACGAGCGGCGCAGCCTGGCGCATGCCGTGCAGATGCCCGAACGCGCCTTCGACGACGACGTGTGGCGCGGGGTCGGCTACCGCGTCGGCAAGCGCCACCTGGTCTCGGATTTCCGCGAAGTGGTGGAGATCGTGCGCATGCCGCCGGTCACCCCGGTGCCGGGCGCGCAGCCGTGGCTGCTGGGCGTGGGCAACCTGCGCGGCAACCTGTTCCCGGTGGTCGACCTGAAGCAGTTCCTGGAAGGCGAGCGCACCGCGCTGCAGGAAGGCCAGCGCGTGCTGATCATGCGCCAGAGCGGCGGCGACGTGGCCCTGACCATCGACGAGCTGTTCGGCCAGCGCAGTTTCACCGAGACGCAGGCGGTGGAGCCGGGCGATCTGGCCCAGGGCCGCTACGCGCACTTCATCGACCGCGCCTTCCGCGGCGACGCCCAGGACTGGGGCGTGTTCTCGCTGTCGCTGCTGTCGCGCACTCCCGAATTCCGGCAAGCCGCCGCCTGAGCGCGCGCGCTGCCTCCGCATCGAAGACCGAGGTCGCATCATGAGTACTGCTCCGGACGCCCGCAAGGCCAGCAAGCTCGGCAGCGTGGGCACGAGTTTCTGGCTGGGCCTGCTGGCGTTGTCGCTGGTCGTGTTCGGCGCCAACACCGGCGTGGCCACCTGGCAGGGCAACCGCCTGGCCGGCGCCAGCACCGGCGCGGCCGACCTGCAGGTGCTGTCGCAACAGCTGGCCAACCAGGCCCGCGACGCGGTGTCCGGCAACGCCGAGACCTTCAAGCAGTTCAAGCAGACCAAGGCGAAGGTGGAGAGCACCGTCGCCGAGCTCAACGCCCGCTACGCCAACGAAGCCGGCGTATCCGGGCCGCTGCAGACCCTCAACGGCACCTGGGCGCCGCTGGCCAAGAACGCGCAGCAGGTGGTGGACAGCGAACCGGCGGTGCTGGCGCTGGCCGGCAACGCCGACCGCTTCGTCGGCGGCGTGCCGCAGCTGCAGGCGCAGTTGAACGAGGTGGTGCGCGCGATGACGGTCGGCGGCGCGCCCGCCGCGCAGATCTACAACACCCTGCAGCAGGTGGTGGTGGCCGGCACCATGGCCCGCCGCGTCACCGAAATGCGCGCCGGCGGCCGCGGTGCGGCCAGCGCCGGCGACGCGCTGGCGCGCGATGCGGTGGTATTCGGGCAGATGCTCGAGGGCCTGCGCAACGGCAACGAGGAGCTGGGCATCGCCCCGGTGCGCAACGCCGCCGCATTGGCCGCGCTGGAGCAGTCGCAGGCGCAGTGGGCGGAAATGAAGAAGGACCTGGACGCGCTGCAGGCCAGCTCGCGCAGCCTGTTCGCCGCACAGTCCGCCGCCGCGGCGCTGACCGCCGGCTCGGGCAAGATGCTCGAGGACAGCAAGAAGCTGTTCGACGCCTTCTCCGCGTTCGGCTCCACCCGCGACACCCGCCTGTTCCCGAACTTCTGGCTGGGCGTGATCTCCGGCCTGCTGGCGCTGCTGTCGATCGTCGGCTTCGTCTGGACCACGGTGCGCAGCCGCAGCCGCGAGCAGGAAATCCGCCTGCAGACCCAGGTCGAATACAACAGCCGCAACCAGCAGGCGATCATGCGCCTGCTCGACGAAATCAGCTCGCTCGGCGAAGGCGACCTGACGGTCAAGGCCTCGGTCACCGAGGACATGACCGGCGCCATCGCCGACGCGATCAACTACGCCGTCGACGAGCTGCGCCACCTGGTGACCACCATCAACGACACCTCGGCCAAGGTCGCCGTGTCCACCGAGGAAACCCAGGCCACCGCGCGGCAACTGGCCGAGGCGGCGGGGCACCAGGCCGAGCAGATCGGCTCGGCCTCCGTGCGCATCAACGAAATCGCCGCCAGCATCGAGCAGGTGTCGCGCAACTCCACCGAATCGGCGGAAGTGGCGCAGCGCTCGGTGGTGATCGCGGCCGAGGGCGCCGGCGTGGTCCGCGAGACCATCCAGGGCATGGACCAGATCCGCGACCAGATCCAGGAGACTTCCAAGCGCATCAAGCGCCTGGGCGAGTCGACCCAGGAAATCGGCTCGATCGTGGAACTGATCAACGACATTTCCGAGCAGACCAACATCCTGGCGCTCAACGCCGCGGTGCAGGCCGCCTCGGCCGGCGAGGCCGGCCGCGGTTTCGCGCTGGTCGCCGACGAAGTACAGCGCCTGGCCGAACGCACCTCCGGCGCCACCCGCCGTATCGAAGGCCTGGTGCAGACCATTCAGGCCGATACCAACGAAGCGGTCAGCTCGATGGAGCAGACCACCTCCGAAGTGGTGTCCGGCGCGCGCCTGGCCGAGGACGCGGGCACCGCGCTGACCGAGATCGAGCGCGTGTCCAACGCGCTCAACACCCTCATCAAGAACATCTCCATCGCCGCGCACCAGCAGTCGGCGGCGGCGATCGACATCACCCAGACGATGGACGTGATCCGGCAGATCACCGGACAGACCTCGCAAGGCGCGGGACAGACCGCCGAATCGATCGGCCGCCTGGCGCAACTGGCGGCGGACCTGCGGCGCTCGGTCGCCGACTTCAAGCTGCCGGCGTAAGCGGGCCGGAACCGGGTGGAAGGAAGCGCGCATGACGTACCGTGAACAACTCCCGCATCCCGTCGCCGCGCCCGCGCGGCACGGCGCGTGCCCGGCCGTGGAGACGCGGCGATGAGCGCGCTGCGCGATGCGATGAGCCATGCCGCGCTGGGCTGGGTCAAGCCGGAACTGGACGAGACCCTGCGTCAAGTCCGCGGCGAGATCGAGGCCTTCGTCGAGGAACCGGCCGACACCGGCCGCATGCGTTTCTGCGCCGGCTACCTGCACCAGGTGCAGGGCACCTTGCGCATGGTCGAGCTGTACGCGCCGGCGATGGTCGCCGAGGAACTGGAACTGCTGGCGATCGCGGTGCAGAACGGCCAGGCGGCCGACCGCGACGAGGCCTGCGCCACGCTGATGCGCGGTACCGTGCTGCTGCCGGATTACCTGGAGCGCCTGCAGGACGGCCACCGCGACATTCCGATCGTATTGCTGCCCTTGCTCAACGAGATCCGCGCCGCGCGCGGCGAAGCCGGCCTCAGCGAGGGCGCGCTGTTCGCGCTGGCGCCTGACGCTGCCGCCGCCACCGAGGCCGAGCTGGATCATGCGCGCGGCAGTCTCGCCGGGCGCAACCGCGAGCTGCTCGACACCGTCGGCACCGCGATCAAGGAAGAACTGCTGCGGGTCAAGGACGCGCTGGACCTGCATCTGCGGACCGGCGGCGACGTCGCCGCGCTGCAGACCCAGGTCGACGAGCTGGGCAGCGTCGCCGATACCCTGGGCGTGATGGGCCTGGGCGTGGCGCGCAGCGTGGTGGTGCAGCAGCGCGACGCGCTGCGCAGCATCGTCGACGGCGCCCGCGCGGCTGACGAAGGCCTGTTGCTGGATATCGCCGGTGCGCTGCTGTACGTGGACGCCTCGCTCGACGACCAGGTCGCCTATCTCGGCGCCGGCGGCGACGTGCACGACGACGCCAGCGCCGCCGAGGCGCGGCGCACGGTGGAAGTGCTGGCGCACGAGGCCATCGCCAATTTCGGCAGCGCCCGCGAGCATTTCGTCGCCTTCATCGAGACCAACTGGGACCATGCGCGCCTGGACGAGGTGCCGCGCCTGCTCGGCGAGGTCGCCGGTGCCCTGCGCATGCTGGAACTGCCGCAGCCGGCCGACTACCTGGAAGGCGTGCGCCGCTACGTCGCCACCGAGCTGATCGGCAAGCGCCGCGTGCCCAGCGGCCGCCAGCTCGACACCCTGGCCGACGCGATGGCCAGCCTCGAGTACTACCTGGAAGCGCTGCGCGAGCGCCGCCCCGGGCGCGAGGAGATTCTCGACATCACCCGCAGCAGCCTGGAAGCGCTGCGCTACTGGCCGTTGCCCGACACCGCGCCGGCCGCGCCGGGCGTATTGCCGAGCGGACGCGAGGCGACCGAATCGGTTGCGCCGCTGCCGCCGGTGGCCGCTGATCGCATCGACGCGTCGGCGCCCCCGTCCATCGCCGCGCCGGTCGTACCGGCCTGGGATCTGGCGTCGGCCGAGAATACGCTTGAGACGACGCCGCGCACGCAGGACGCTGCGCCGTCCGCACCGCAGGCGCCGCAGTGGAGCCTGGCGACGGACGAATCCGACACCGCGGCCGAACACGCCTCCGCGCCCGCCGGCGAAGGCGCTGCGCGCGACGAGCAGGAGCCCACGGCACCGTCGCAGGCACTCAGCTTCGATCCGGTCGCGGCCGAACAGGACAACTGGACCGGCACCACCGAACCGCTGCACATCAGCCTCGATTCCCTGGAGCTGGAGCAGGATGCACTGCGGTCGCAGACGCCATCCACGCTCGCCCAGGAAGACGAGGCCGCAGCCGCTTCCGCGGCGTCCGCCTCCGATGTCGCCGGTTTCGATCCGGTGGCCGCCGAGTATCCGGAGCAGGCGCAGACCGATGTGCCGGCCGCGTTCGCTGGCCTGGACGAACACGACGATCCCAACCTGATCATCGTCGACACGCCGACTGTTGCAGAAGACGCCGACCCTTCCGCGCCGCCGCTGGTCATCGAACTGGAGGACGCGCCGTCGTTCGCCGACGCGCCTGGCGCGTCCGCCGACGAGGTGCATACGCTCGACTGGCACGCTGCTCCGGTCGCGCAGGACGAGCAGGCCGCGTCCGCGCTGGACGACGCTGGCGCTCACATCGCCCACGGCGAACGCCTCGACGCGGCAGGGGACGTCGAGCCAGCAGACGCCGGTGCCGACGCCGAAGACGCCGCGCACGCGATCCCGACGGAGGCCGCGGAGGCCACCGACGCCGCACGCGAGACCGATTCGCACGCGCCCATGGATGGCCCGGCGCAGACCGATGCCGGCCTTACCGCCATCGACGAAGCCGCGCACACCGATGCCGTGGCCGATGCGCCATCGGCGCCGGAGCATGCCGCGCTGGAATCCGAGGAGCATGCAACGCCCGAGCCGGTACAGGAACACGCTGCACCGGTGTCGGACGCCGAAGCCGCGTTCCTGGCCGACCTGGAGGCTGCTGCCGCGCAGTTCGACGTGACCTCGGCCGCCCACAGCGGCGAGCCTGCGGCCGCAGCATCCGCCAGCGCGGAGGCGAGTGCTGCGCCTGCCGCCGCTCCGCCTGCCGCCGAGACCGGCTTCATCGACGGCGATGGCGAGATCGACGAAGAGATCCGCGCGGTGTTCCTCGAGGAATTCGACGAGGAACTGGTCAATCTCGGCACGCTGCTGCCAGCCTGGCGCGCTGCGCCCGGCCACCTGGAAAGCCTGCGACCGATCCGCCGCGTGTTCCACACCCTGAAGGGCAGCGGCCGCCTGGTCGGCGCGCGCGTGCTCGGCGAGTTCAGCTGGAAGATCGAGAGCATGCTCAACCGCGTGCTCGATGGCTCGCGCCCCGCCAGCCCGGCGGTGGTGGCGATGGTCGAGCAGGCCTACGCGGTGCTGCCGCAACTCAATGCCGCGCTGCGCGGCGACGGTGCGGTGCAGGCCGACCTGGACGCGATCCAGGCGGTGGCCGAACGTATCGCCGCCGGCGAGGAGGCGTTCTATTTCGCCACCCCGCAGGCGACCGTCGCGCCGCGCGCGGGCACACCGGCGTCGGTGGACAGCGTGCTGCGCGAGATCCTCGAAGCCGAGGTCGCCACCCATCTGGAGACCGTGCACGCCTGGCTGCAGGACGCCCCGCAGCCGGCGACCGAAGCGCTGCTGCGCGCAGTGCACACCATGAGCGGCGCGTTCGCGATGACCGACGTGCCGGAGATCACCGCGGTCACCGGGCCGGCCGAGAGCTACGTCAAGCGCGCGTTGGCCGCCGGCAGCGTGCCGAGCGCCGAGGGCGTGCGTGCGCTCGAGGACGCGGCGCGCGCCATTGCCGCCACCATCGCGGAACTGCAGGCACCGTCGCCGGTGATTCCGCCGTTCACCGACCTGGCGCAGCGCCTGCGCGCGCTGGTGGAGACGCTGCCGGAAGTGCAGTGGCCGCCCATCGCGCACGACGAGGACGACGAAGACCTGTCCGCGTCGGCACCGGCCGAGGCTGGCCTGGATACGCAGGCCGTGCAGGCGGTGGAACTCACCGCCGCCGACGACCTGTCGGCATTCCTGGGCGATGCCGCGCACCTGCATGAGACGTTGCCGGCGGATGACGTTGCCGGGCAGCCCGACGCGGTCGATGCCGACCAGCATCGCATCGATGTCCACGCGGACGCCGCATCCGCGCCGTCCTCGGACGGAGCGGCGTCGTCCACGCCGGCAGACAGCGACGCCACCACCGACGCGGATGCGGCCACGCTGGCGTCGGCGAGCGAGGACGAGCCGCTTGCTGTTGAGCCGGCGGCCGCCCAGGACCATGCGCAGCGCCATGACGCAGCAGCGGAAGACGAGGCGGCGGCACCGCATGACGAACACGACGCCGACGAACAGGCGGCCCTGGCGCAGGACGGCCAGCTCGACGAGCTGACGGTCGAGGCGCCGCTGAGCGCCGAGCAGGTGTCGGACCCGGCTCCGGAAGCGTTGGACCAGGCGGCGCAGGACGCGACGGTCGATGCGGTCATCGCCGATGCTGCGACCGATCCGCCGATGGACGCGCAGGAACTGCAGGCGCCGCAGGCGCCGGAGCATGCTGGCGAGTCGCACGGTTCCGAGGCTCACGCAATCGAAGCGCAGGACGGGGCAGCCCAGGATGCGTCCGTGCATGCGCCGGAGTCGCAGGTGCCGGATCATTCCGCGGCCGATCGCGACGCCGACCGCGACGTCGACGCGACCGAAGCGCAGGCAACGGATCATTCGGCAGCGGACCACGCTGTCGAAGCCCATGCGACCGACGCGCAGATGAGCGACAGCCGGGACGCGTCCGTACACGGGCAGGATGCGCGGGCATCGGATCAGGATGCCGCGCACGGCGACGCCGATGCGTCGACCGACGACACCGCTGAAGCGCACGAGCAGCAGTTCAACGAGGACGCCCCTGCGATCGGCCTGCGTCAGCACCCGTTGGCGCCGTCGAGCGGCTGGCGCCACGACGGCGTGGCCTCGGCCAACGACGATACCGAGGCCGCCGCCGAGCACGGCGAGGTTGCGCTGGATGCCGCTTCGCCTCTGCACGAGGGGACGGGCGAGGGCGGTGCGAATTCCCTCGCCACCGACACCGTGGGCGAGCACGCCGACACCGACGCGGACGCAGAACCCGTCGAGCCGACCAGCGATGCAGGCGAGAACGTGCTGCAGGATGTCGCCGCCGAAGCGGACGATGCCGCACACGCGCCGCCGTCCGACGCCGATGAGACGACGGACGCGCATCATGCGGCGCCCGACGCAGCGCCCGACGCAGCGCCTGACGCGCCGCAGGGCGACGCCGCTCAGGACGACACGACCGCGGCGACCGAGACGGACGCGACGGCATCGGCCGACGAAGCGCACGAAGAAACCGATCAGCACGCGCCGGCGGCAGCCGCACCCGCGCAGACCGACGTTGACGCCGCGCATCCCACGGCCGATGCCGCGCGCACCGATCTATCGGCCGTCGATCTGGGGCCGCTGGACTTCGCCGACCTCGATCGCGAGCTGGTCGATATCTTCGTCGACGAAGGCAAGGACCTGCTCGACCACTGCGATCGCCTGATCGCCGAGCTGCGCGCCGCGCCGCAGGACCGCGACGTGCTCGGCGGCCTGCAGCGCGACCTGCATACGCTCAAGGGCGGCGCGCGCATGGCCGGCATCAACGCCATCGGCGACCTCGGCCATGGCATCGAGTCCTTGCTGGAGGCGGTCGCCGCCCATCGCACCGAGCTCGACCGCCAGGACGTGCAGTTGCTGGAGCGCGGCTTCGATCGCCTGCACCAGTTGTTGACCCTGACCGGCAACCACCGTGCGGTGGCGATGCCGCAGGACCTGATCGGCGCGTTCGACGCGCGCACGCACGGGCAACGGTTCGCCGCCGCAGGCGATGCCGCGACCGCCGCTACGGCGCCGGTCGCGGTGGCAGACGACGCGCTGGCTGCCGCGGCGCTGGCCGCCGTGGCGGCGCCGCTGTCGGCACCGCTGCCGGTGGAGGGCACGCCCGACGAAGAGTCGACGATCGCGCGGCCGATGCAGGAACAGGTGCGCGTGCGTGCCGACCTGCTCGATCGCCTGGTCAACCACGCCGGCGAAGTGGCGATCTACCGTTCGCGGCTGGAGCAGCAGTTGGGCGCGTTCCGCGGCGCGATGGCCGAACTGGACCGCACCAACGCGCGTCTGCGCGACCAGCTGCGGCGCCTGGATCTGGAAACCGAGGCGCAGATCGTCGCCCGCTACCAGCGCGAACAGGACCAGGCCGAGCAGAGCTTCGACCCGCTGGAACTGGACCGCTTCTCCACGCTGCAACAGCTCAGCCGCGCGCTCAACGAGTCCGCGGCCGACCTCGGCGGCCTGCAGGGCGTGCTTGACGACCTGGCGCGGCAGTACGACGGCCTGCTGCAGCAGCAGTCGCGCGTCAGTTCGGAGTTGCAGGACGGGCTGATGCGCGCGCGCATGGTGCCGTTCGACGGCCTGGTGCCGCGGCTGCGGCGCGTGGTGCGCCAGGCCGCCAGCGAGACCGGCAAGCAGGTGCACCTGAGCCTGGAAGGCACCCACGGCGAACTCGACCGCAACGTGCTCGACCGCATGGTCGCGCCGCTGGAACACATGCTGCGCAACTCGGTCGCGCATGGCCTGGAGTCGCCGGAGCAACGGCGTGCCGCGGGTAAGGCGGAGGAGGGCAACATCGCCATCCGCCTGCGCCGCGAAGGCTCGGAAATCGTGCTGGAAGTGGCCGACGATGGCGCCGGGCTCGACCGCGAGGCGATCCGCCGCCGCGCCGAGCAGCGCGGCCTGATCGCCGCCGACGCGACGCTGTCCGACGACGAACTGGATGCGCTGATCTTCGCGCCCGGGTTCAGTACCTACGACCAGGTCAGCCAGCTGGCCGGCCGTGGCGTGGGCATGGACGTGGTGCGCAACGAAGTGCGCCAGCTCGGCGGCTCGGTGGACATCCACTCCGTGCGCGGCCAGGGCGTCACCTTCACCCTGCGCCTGCCGCAGACCCTGGCGGTGACTCAGGCGGTGTTCGTGCAGATCGGCGAGACCACCTTCGCGGTGCCGGTGGCATCGGTCAGCGGCATCGGCCGCATCGGCCGCGAGCGCTTCGAGGCCGGCACCGGCGGCTACCGCTACAGCGGCGAGGAATACGCGCTGCACGACCTCGGCTCGCTGGTCGGGCAGGCGCCGGCACGGGCCGAAGGTCAGGCGCAGGTGCCGCTGCTGCTGGTGCGCGCGGGCGATCTGCGCGCGGCAGTGGCGATCGACCAGGTGCTCGGCAACCGCGAAATCGTGGTCAAGCCGGTCGGCCTGCAGATCGCCTCGGTGCCCGGCATCTACGGCGCCACCATCACCGGCGACGGCCGCGTGGTGGTGATCCTCGACATCGCTCCGCTGGTGCGTCGCTTCCTGGCGCAGCCGTTGCGGCCGGTGGTGGAGGCCGCGCCGACCGAACAGCGCCGCGTGCCGCTGGTGATGGTGGTCGACGACTCGCTGACCATGCGCAAGGTCACCGGCCGCGTGCTGGAACGGCACAACTTCGACGTGGTGTCCGCGCGCGATGGCGTCGAGGCGCTGGAGCGCCTGGAAGAGCGCGTGCCCGACCTGATGCTGCTGGACATCGAGATGCCGCGCATGGACGGCTACGAACTGGCGACGGCGATGCGCGCCGATCCGCGTTATGCCGCCGTGCCGATCGTGATGATCACCTCGCGCAGCGGCGAGAAGCACCGCCAGCGCGCCTTCGAACTGGGCGTGCAGCGCTACCTCGGCAAGCCTTACCAAGAGTTGGATCTGATGCGCAACGTCTACGACCTGCTGGGGATCGCCCGTGTTCGCGAATGACGGCGACGCCACCTCCACGCCGGTCGCGTTGCTGGCACGTCCCGGCAAGGCGCGCGAGCGCCTGCGCGAAGCGCTGCACCTGGTCGGCGCGGCGATCGTGCTGGAAGACGACCCGGGCGCGATCGACGCGCAGACCCTGGCCGATGCTGCCCCCAGCGCGGTGCTGATCGCGCTGGAACCGGCGATCGAGGACGCACTGGAGCGGCTGGATGCGGCGCTGGCGCTGCCCGGCGTCACTGTGATCTTCGACGAGGCCGAGCTGGCCGCGCGCCGCGAGGGTTGGGAAGCGCAGCGCTGGGCGCGGCATCTGGCGGCCAAGCTGCAAGGCCATCAGGACGTGCTGCCGCCCGGCCGCGAGACCGAGACCGGTCTGCAGCCGGAGCCGGGCCTGCCGGCGACACCGGCGCAGTTGCACGAGGACGCGCCGATCGGCCTGCATGTCGACGAAGCCGCCGGCTTCGCCGCGGCCGTGCCGGAAGACGGCGTCTATACTTGGCAGCCGCCTGCCGACGTCGCGCCGGGTTTCGAGGAACTGCAGTTCGCGCGTGCCGAGGCTGCTGCCAGCGAAGCGCCTGCGGCGCCGGCCGCACCGCAGGCCGATGCCACACCGGCTGCGCCCACAGCCGCACCCGCGGCGCTGCCGGCCAGTGCCTGGTCGCTGGTCGACGACGACGCGCCCTTGCTTGCCGCTGCGCCACGCGCGTCGCAACACGTCCCGCAGTTCTCCACCGAAGGCCTGTCGCTGGTCGCGCTGGAGTCGGAAGAGCCCGCGTCCACGAGCGGTGCCGGTGCAGGCACCGCCGCGCGCGGTGCGGTGCTGGTGATGGCCGGCATTGGTGGCCCCGATGCGATCCGCCGCCTGCTTGCCGCACTACCTGACAGCTTCCCGCTGCCGCTGCTGGTGCAGTTGCGCCTGGACGGCGGCCGCTACGGCAACCTGGTCAAGCAGATCGCGCGCGTGTCCGCGCTGCCGGTGCTGCTGGCCGAGGCCGGCGAGCCGGTCGCCCCCGGCAACGTCTACATCCTGCCCGACGACGTCGGCGTGCATGGCACGGCCGGCCTGCGCTTCGTTGCCCAGGACGCCGGCGCCTCCGTGGTCGCCGGCCTGCCGGCCGCGCACAGCGCGGTGCTGCTGCTCAGCGGCAGCGACCCGCAACAGGTGGAGGCCGTGCTGGCGCTGGCCGCGCAAGGCGCCTGGGTGGCCGGGCAATCCGGCGACGGCTGCTACGACCCCGCCGCCGGCGCGCACCTGATCCTGCAGGGCCATCCCGGCGGCGATCCGGCGCAACTGGCCCAGGCCTTGACCGCGCGGTGGAGCGGCTGAGCGAGGCGACCCACGCCATTTCCCGCCGAGCCCGCATCGCGCGTTTTTTCCGGTTTCAGGACGAAGTCAATCCATGAGCAGCTACGCCAGCAACGACGAAATCCGCGGTGTCCTCATCCTGGCCGGCAGCGAGCGCGTGCTGCTGCCCAACGCCACCATCGCCGAAGTGATGTCGCGCGTGCCGGTCGAACCGCTGCCCGACGCCCCGCACTGGCTGCTCGGCCAGATCGCCTGGTACGGCTGGAAAGTGCCGCTGGTCTCCTTCGCCCGCCTGACCGGCCTTGGCGCCGAGATCGTGGCCGCCAACAACAAGATCGTCGTACTCAAGGCCCTGGGCGGCAACCCCGACCTGCCGTACGTCGCCCTGCTGACCCAATCCTTCCCGCAGCTGATCTCCGTCCCCCGCGACGGCCTGCTCGCCGACGCCTCCGAAGAAACCCTCCCGCCCGGCGTGCACATGCGCGTGCTGCTGGGCGAGCAGAGCGCGTTGCTGCCGGATCTGGAGGCGATCGAGGGGATGGTGGTGGAGCGGTTTGCGGCGGTTATCTAGATCGGCAGCAGTCTTGCAACGGCCTTGCTTCTGACTGCGTACCGCAACCATCCTGGCCGATGCTATGCGCGCTTCAGCGAAGACCGCCTCGGTTCGTTGCCAGTGGATAGGGCCATCGTCTAGCATCGCTTCTCGTAATGACAAGGATTGTCGTATGCGCAACGTGCGTGCACCCGTTCGCTGTACTGCGTCGCTCAGGGATGACGCGACTGCCCGCTCTCGGGCATTCCAGCTGTTTGGTTCTCCCATAACACTGCCGAGCCTTTGGCCGCGCGCTGTTGCGCGTCGATCGGCCTCCGGCTGGACAGGCAGTTGGCAACCGCTGACTCGATTGGCTTGATCGACTTCTTGCAAGGACGCGCGATGAACACGATGCACCACGAACGTACCTCCGGCGGCGCCATCCGTCTTGCGCTGGTGATGGCGCTGTTCTTTCTGTTCATCGGTTCGGCGTTCGCCGGGACAGAAGGGCCGAAGCAGAAATTCGTGGTCCGCGACGCGGAGGGCAGTGACCACGGCACCTACACCACTCAGTCGGAGGCGGAGGCGGCGATCAAGGCGATTCCTGGGCCTAAGTACCAGGAGGATGCCTATCAATACGCGGACACTATCAAGAGTTCAGTTGTTCGAGAGGATGGTGCCACGCTGATTACGTATTGGCTCGGACGTGAGAAGGCAAAGGACGAAGATTGGGTATACACCTCAGGGAATGTGGAAAAGATAGCGACTGAGCAAGAGGCCTATGCTTTGCTTGAACAGAGGGCGAGGCAAAAGGCACCTCAGTGCGGATCGCCGCAAATTGTTCCAAGGAATAATTGGGGGGATAACAGTTCGGGTCCTTACCCGCAGTATGACGTTGGATATGAAATGCAGGCGCGACAGTTTACCGTCAATGCTTTTTTTAAGGACTGCAGCGATACGTATGCCTATGGAGATTCGATCAGTCGAAAGAGACGTACCGAGTGTGCGCGACCTTACACCCAGTGGCATATCAGTGATCAGGGCTGCACGAACAAAGTGATCTTCGCCACCATCGAAGTCTCCACTCTGCAATGCGGCGATGAGCAAGGTAAGGCAGGTAATCCAGTTGGCGCCGGCAACTCCGGCTTGGTCGGCAACCCCTGCGACGTCAAGACCGGCGAGAAATTCCAGGCCGAGCGCGACCTGGATCTGGGCTGGATCACGCTGACGCGTTACTACCACTCGGGCATGGCATTGAACGCGGGCGGCTTCGGCCCCGGCTGGACCTTCTCGCACAGTCTGCACCTGACCATCCAGGGCGATACGCTGGGCTTGATCGAGGGTAGCGGTTATGCCGTGCCGTTCCGCAAGAGTGGCTCCGAGTATCACGCGGCCAACGCCTCGGGTGAACGCATCGTCGCCAATGGCGACCAATGGGTGCTGGATCGCCAGGATGCGATCTACACCTTCGATGCCAAGGGCAAGCTGGTCTCGCGCATGGCCGAGGATGGCAGCGGATGGGTGTACGGCTATAACGCGCGTGGGCGCTTGCAGAGCATCGCCTCGGTGCAGGGGCGCTCCATCGAACTGGTGTATGCCGACGACAACGACGACGCGCTCATCACCGGCATCGTCTCAGGTGGGGTGCAATTGGCCAGCTACGGCTACGACCAGCAGCGCCTTGCCAGCGTCACGTATGCCGACGGCAAGAGCCGGATCTATCACTATGAGGACACGCGCTTCCCGCGCCATCTGACCGGTGTGACCACGGAGGACGGCCAGCGCTTCAGCACCTTCGCCTACGACGAGGTCGGCCGTGCGACCTCCAGCCAGCACGCCGGTGGCATCGACGGCATCACCTTGGCGTACTCGGCTGCCGGTACTCGCGTCACCGATGCGCTGGGCGATGTCAACGATTACACGATGACCGAGGCGGGTGGTACTTCACCGAAGGTCGCCGCCGTGGCCAGAACCGACGGGACGCTGCAGTACAGCTACAACGATCAGTCCAGCGACTTCCGCCGCCGGCTGAGCAGCGTCACCGATCGCCGTGGTATCCAGACTCAGCACAGCTACGCCGAAACGACCGAGAACGGTGTTGCGGTGAACATCCACACCGTGCGCGAGGCGATCGGGCAACCCCAGGAGCGCACCACGACGACGCGCACCGCGGCTGGCAGCAATCGCCTGCTGTCGGTGCAGACCGGCGGACGCACCGTGTCCTACAGCTATAACGATCGCCTGCAGCCGGTGCAGATGACGAGCAGCGACACGGCTTCAGGCAAGCAGCGCACTATCACCTACAGCTATTGCGAAGCGTCCGACGTAGCCGCGACCGACAGCGCCTGCCCGATCCTGGGCCTGCCCAAGTCGGTCGACGGCGCGCGCACCGACGTCAACGACATCACCAGCTTTACGTATTACCCCAGCGACGACAGCACCTGCGCCACCTCTCCGACCACCTGTCCGCACCGCAAGGGCGACCCGTGGAAGGTGACCAACGCGCTCGGCCAGGTCACCGAGTACCTGGCCTACGACGGCGCTGGCCGCGTGCTGTCGGTGAAGGACGCCAATGGCGTGGTCACCGACTACACCTACCACCCGCGCGGCTGGCTGACCGCCAGCAAGGTGCGCGGGCCCGACGACAGCAGCGAGAGCGACGATCGCGTCACCGCGATCGACTACTGGCCGACCGGCCTGGTCAAGCAGGTGACGCAGCCTGATGGCGCGTTCACACGCTTCACCTACGACGCCGCACACCGGCTGACGGATATCGCCGACAACACCGGCAACACGATCCACTACACCCTGGACAACGCCGGCAACCGATTCAAGGAAGACACCAAGGACGCCTCGGGAACGCTCAAGCGCACGCTCTCTCGGGTATACAACCAGCTCGGCCAATTGGCGACGCAGGCCACCGCACAAGGTGATCCGACCGACTTCGGCTACGATCCCAACGGTAACACCAAGACCGTCACCGACGCGCTCGGGCATGCCACCCAGAACGACTACGACCCGCTCAACCGCCTGGCGCGCACCCTGCAGGACGTGGGCGGCATCGCCGCCGAAACCAAGTTCGGCTATGACGCCCTGGACAACCTGACCAAGGTCACCGATCCCAAGGGCCTGGACACTACTTATGCCTACAACGGCCTGGGTGACCTGACCAAGCTCACCAGCCCGGACACCGGCAGCACCACGTACACCTACGACAGCGCCGGCAACCGCGCCACCCAGACCGACGCGCGCAACATCAAGACCAGCTACGGCTACGACGCGCTGAACCGTCTGACCCAGGTCACCTATCCGACCACCACCCTCAACGTCAGCTACACCTACGACGTCAGCCAGACGGCCTGCGCCAGCGGCGAGACCTACGCAGTGGGCCGCCTGACCCGGATGCAGGATGGCAGCGGCAGCACCGACTATTGCTATGACCGCTTCGGCGATCTGGTGCGCAAGGTGCAGACCACCAACGGCAAGGTGTTCGTGGTCCGCTACGCCTACACCAAGGCCGGGCAACTGAGCCACCTGACCTACCCGGATGGGGCGGTGGTGGACTACGTGCGCAACGCCCAGGGCCAGACCACCGAGGTCGGCGTGACCCCACCTGGCGGCACCCGCCAGGTGCTGCTGAATCAAGCCACCTACTATCCGTTCGGCCCGGTCGCCGGCTGGACCTACGGCAACGGCCGTCCGATGCAGCGCGTGCTGGACCAGGATTACCGCCCGTTGGCGGTCAACGACACCCGCAGCGATGGCCTTGCGGTGGGCTTCGCCTTCGATCCGGTCGGCAACCTCAGCGCACTGACCGCGCCCGGCAATACCGCGCCGGTCATCAAACTGGACTACGACCCGCTGGGCCGGCTGACCGCGTTCAAGGACGGCCCGACCGATACGGTGATCGACGGCTATAGCTACGACGCCACTGGCAACCGCCTGAGCGCCAAGGTCAACACCACCACCCAGACCTACACCTATCCGACCACCAGCCATCGCCTCAGCAGCGTGGCCGGCACGGCGCGCAGCTATGATGCGGCGGGCAACACCACGGCCATCGGCGGCACCGCCGTGCAGTACGTGTATGGCGCCAACGGCCGACTCTCCCAGGTCAATCGCAACGGCGCCAAGGTGGCGAACTACGCCTACAACGGCCGTGGCGAGCAGGTGCGGCGGGTGGGTAAGACCAACGTCTACACGCTGTACGACGAGAGCGGCCACTGGCTGGGCGACTACGACAACAACGGCGCAGTCGTACAGCAGGCGATCTGGCTGGACGACCTACCGGTTGGCGTGCTGGCCAAGACCACGCTGCGCTACGTGCAACCAGACCACCTGGGCACGCCGCGCGCGGTGATCGACCCGGTCCGCGACGTGGCGATCTGGCGCTGGGACCTGAAGGGCGAAGCCTTCGGCACCACCGCCCCGGACCAGGACCCGGACAAGGACGGAACCGCCTTCGTGTTCGACATGCGTTTCCCAGGTCAGCGTTACGACGCGCTGAGCGGGCTCAACCAGAACTACTTCCGAGACTACGAAGCCGGTACGGGGCGGTATGTGCAGAGTGATCCGATTGGATTAGATGGTGGCATAGCATCTTTTGAATACTCCTCCAGTTCCCCACTGGCGGCTTCTGACTCGTTAGGTCTGCAAAGTCGGCGGGCAATACCCGTGCGGCCAATGACTACTCAAGAGATATTTGCCCGTGTTGAAGTTCCTTATTTGATTAGGCAGATACAAAGCTATGAGCCTACATTTCGCTATCAAACGGTTGGGCCGATTGGTTACAGATATAATGGTCAGGACACAAGTTTTTTGCGGGATATTTTAAGGCAGCACGAGCAAAGGCAATCTCAGCAGTGCTCAGAGCGGATAGATTATGGCTCCACACCAAGTGGAATTCCTCTGAGTCGTCATTATTCAACGGAAAGAGTTGATCGAAATATACCTGTCAGTCTGGTGGATTACATTGCAAGGAATATGCCTGGGACGCCGCACCAGGGTGCGACTCGGCACTATGATCCGATAAATGATGTGACCGTAGTAATAGGTAGAAATGGTGTGGTGACTGCCCATAGGGGTGAAAAATGAATAATATTGGCGGCAGAGAAATTTTTATTATTTCTAAGGATTCATCAAAAAAAAGTGTTGTTGGAACTGCTGTTCTAGACCTGGGGGACGATGGTGGCATTCTTAATATTGAGGTTTATGGGTTATCGCATTTGATAGGGCGTGCGCCGACCAGTGACGAGATCGCTTGGATGAAAAATGAGGTTGTCGATGCCTTCTTCTCGGAAGAAGATGACGTTCTGTCGGTTGTGGTTGGTTTCGGGGAAAATAGACGGCAGAGATCTTCTTTGGCTATTTTTGGTTTTTCGGAATTTGATCAATTGGTAAGTTTTTCTATTGCACCAGAGTAGGTTTTGGATCTGTGGATGGAAGGTTGTTTTCTTGGTGGGCTTTTAATGGGTGCGATTGGAAGATTATAAAGGCCTCTTTGTATTTTTGTTTTTATTATTTAATTGAGGTCGATATGAAGGTGGAGGATGTTTTGACTTTATATAGGGATCTTCCTGAGTATGCTGGAATTGAATTGGATGGTGTAAAAAAGATGAGTCTATTCGGTGACTATCCAATTAATGTTGCGGCAACGCGCGGCTCTGTGCGAGAAATGTCTGCTCTCTTTAATGTTGGTGCGGACCTTAATGCTTCTGGTGAGCGTGGATATACACCTCTGCATAATGCGGTAGAGCAAAGCAATGTTGAGGCAGTTAAATGGCTTTTAGAGAATGGCGCAGATAAAGGGTTGTGTAATTCGTCAGGTGAGACTCCAGCTGACCTGGCAACTATTTTGTCCGAGAATTTAATTGAGTCGATCTTGAATGCTTCGTGAGGTGTGTTTAGATATTTGATGCTGCCTTGATTGCGGCCCTGCAGTACGCTTGACGCCTCCATCGCCGGCTGACGTGGATCAAGCGCAGCAACACCAATGTGGCGCAACGGCCGTGGCGAACAGGTGTAGTGGACGGGTAAGCCAACGTCTATACCCTGTACGACGAGAGCGGCCATTGGCTGGGCGACTACGACGCCAACGGAGCGGTCGTGCAGGAGGCGATCTGGCTGGACGACCTGCCGGTCGGCGTGCTGGCCAAGACCACACTGCGCTACGTGCAGCCGGACCACCTGGGTACGCCGCGCGCGGTGATCGACCCGGTCCGCGATCTAGCGATCTGGTGCTGGGACCTGAAGGGCGAGGCCTTCGGCGCCACCGCTCCGGTTCAAGGCAAAGAAAATGGCGAAAAAAAATGCCAAGTTAGTCTTGTTGCAAAATCGACCCGCCATCCTAAGTGTTGTACTGGACCCAAAGTGGACAGGATTATTCCGCATGGATAAGCATTCTGAACAATCACTGCTGGCGGATGCCAAGTACCTTATTGAGCGTGGCGACTATGCTGGCGCTTATGAAAAGCTCGCTTGGCTCGTAGTCAAGGAGAATCCAGAGGCTCTGTTTTTATGTTCAACCTTTAGCTCCTCTGCTGACGAAAGCGACGGTGACTTTGAAGTAAGAAGCCTAAAATTTTTGGCGAGGTCGGCAGAACTGGGCTTCGCTCCTGCCATGTATGCTCTTGCTGTGTGTTATGCCAATGGTGATTTGGTTGGTCAGTCCGATAATCAGACTGCATATTGGTATAAGGCAGCTGCCGAGAGCGGTAGTGACTCTGCGAAGCTTCATTATGCAATTGCCCTCTTAGATGGTGTCGGCGTGGCTAAGGATACTGCTGCCGGATTGAGGTTAATGCAGGAGCTTCTAGATTATGGAAATGTGGAGGCAGAAGGAATTTTTCCTGAAGCTGGCGATCGTTTTCCTGGGTTGCTAATAAGAAGGCGCTTAAATGGCGCGGTATCCAGGAGAATTCATTGATTTTGGTGGGGCGCTGGAGCGTTTTTTCTAATTTTATGCCGAACATTTTTATGCGAATGGCTCGCGGGAATCTTTGTGCTGTGTATTGAGTTTCGTGACGATTTTAGGGTGAAGGTGTGCTAATTATCATGGGAGAATCCGGTGATATGCATGCGCTGAGTGAAGCCCTGTACGCATGGAGCGTATGTCCAGGCGATATGGTTGTGTCCTCGATCGTGCCTGCATGCGAGGGTGTGGAAATTACGTTGCAGCGACACAGCTCGCCGCATGCCAAAATGGCGAGCGATTCGCTTCCTGGCGCCCTATGGCGCATCCGCGAGGATGCTGCCCGTCACCTTGCCGACCTCATCGGCCAACTCTCCCGGCATCCACGGCCAGCGCATCTCCATCTTGATTTTGAGGGTTATACGCGGACCATCATCATTTCGATGGATGAGTACTGATCATCCGGCGTTTTTGAGGTGTAGCGCCGATGTGACATTGCAGGACGCCTATGGGAGCACGCCGATGAACTTGATAGAAGGCCGAGCGTGCTTTGACGCGATACTGTAGGAGCGTGCGGACCAAAAAAGCGCTGTCTGACGCAAGTAGGTATTCAATCCCCTCTTACCCTGCCGCATGATGTAAGGCTAAGCGCACGCCATCCCGCGCGCCCTCCCAACGCCGGAGCCTTCCCATGCCGCAACGCCGCCACTTCCTGAAAACCGCCGCCTTCGGCGCTCTGGCCGCCGGGTTGGGCGGTGCGCTTCCTAGCGCACGCGCCGCCGTGGCCAAGGCGCATGCCAAGGCCGGTGTCGGCCCCTTGCCGCGCGGCGCAGCGCGGGTTATCTCCACCTGGGACTTCGGCGTCGCCGCGAACCAGGCGGCGTGGCAGGTGCTGTCCCGCGGCGGAGCGGCGCTGGATGCGGTGGAGGCAGGGGTGCGGGTGCCGGAGGCGGATCCGGACAATCACACGGTGGGGCTGGGCGGGTATCCCGACCGCGATGGGCGGGTCACGCTGGATGCCTGCATCATGGATCACACCGGCGGCTGCGGGTCGGTCGCGGCGCTGGAGGACATCGTGCATGCGATCTCGGTGGCGCGGCGGGTAATGGAGAAGACGCCGCATGTGATGCTGGTCGGCGATGGCGCGCTGCAGTTCGCGCTGGCGCAGGGCTTCGAACGCACCAAGTTGCTCACGCCGGAGTCGGAACAGGCGTGGAAGGAGTGGCTGAAGACCTCCCGCTACGCGCCCGAGGCCAATATCGAGAACCGCGCTTATCGCCGCGGCACGCTGCCCGGCGGCAAGGACAACCACGACACCATCGGCATGCTGGCGCTGGATGCGCACGGCAATCTGTCCGGGGCCTGCACCACCAGCGGCATGGCCTGGAAGATGCACGGCCGGGTCGGCGACAGCCCGATCATCGGTGCCGGGCTATACGTGGACAACGAGGTGGGCGGGGCGACCTCGACCGGCGTCGGCGAAGAGGTGATCCGCAACGTCGGCAGTTTCGCGGTGGTGGAGATGATGCGGCAGGGCAAGAGTCCGGCCGAGGCCTGCCGCGAGGTGGTGATGCGCATCGTGCGGCGCAAGCCGCAGCTCACCCGCGATCTGCAGGTGGGGTTCCTGGCGATGAACAAGCGCGGCGAGGTCGGTGCGTTCGCGATCCAGCCCGGTTTCAGTTATGCGGTCTGCGATGCGCAGCAACAGGATCTGCTGCTGCCCGGGCAGAGCCACTTCGCGGCGCCGGCGGCATGAGCGGGAGCGTGCCGATGGGCTTGGAAGTGGCCGCCGACGCGATCGGCTCGGCGCTGGCCGCGCAGGACGGTGGAGCGATGCGGGTGGAGCTGTGCGGCGGCCTGGATGGCGGTGGACTGACGCCGTCGTTCGGCACGCTGGCGGCGGTGCGCGATCGGTTGCGCATTCCGCTGTACGTGCTGATCCGTCCACGTGTCGGCGATTTCGTGTTCGACGCGGCGGAAGTGGAGGCGATGCGTCGTGACGTGGAGCAGTGCGTGCGCCTGGGATGCGACGGCGTGGTGCTCGGCGCGCTGACCGCGGACGGCGAGGTGGACACGGCGACGATGCGCGAGCTGATCGCCGCGGCCGGTTCGCTTGGCGTCACCTTCCACCGCGCGTTCGATGTCAGTGCCGATCCACGGCGCGCGTTGGAAGACGTGATCGCGCTGGGCTGCGAGCGCGTGCTGACCTCCGGGGCGCGCGAGACGGCGGAAGAGGGCGCGGAACTGATCGCCGCGCTGGTGCAGCAGGCCGGTACGCGCTTGAGCGTGATGCCGGGGTCTGGTGTGACCGAGGCCAACCTGGCGCAGTTGCGTGCACGCACCGGCGCGCGCGAGTTCCATGGCTCGGCGCGTGGGCCGCTGGTGTCGCGGGCGCTGGCGCCGCATCCGCATGTGCGCAGCCTGGGTGGCGACCGCATGCAGACCGATGTGGTGCGGGTGCGGCGGATGGTGGCGCTGTTGGCGGAGTAGGGCGTCGCCGATGCGTAGTGAGGATCGGATCGCAGTGGCGCGGGCGGATGGTGACGAGATTTGCGCGTCGCGGCTGAAGCCGCTCCCACAGGAGACTGCGGGGGCGGCTGTCGGCCGCGTGCTTCAACGGTTGCGTTGGTGGGCGTCGATGGGTCGCTTCTGTCGCGGCTGAAGCCGCTCCTACGAGGGGCGGCGGTTGGGGGAGGCTGCACCGCGCAGACCACCGCTGATGGGTGATGCGCGGCGTGCTATCGCATCGCGGTCAGCGTGACGCGCCCGCTGCGAGCGTGCCGGTCAATCGCTTCGGATCCAGCACCACATGCTTGATGCGCGTGCGCTTCCAGGTGTAGCTGATGTGCACCTGGCCGTCGCGGGTCTGGATCACCGCGGGGTAGGAGAACTCGTCCTTGGGGCTGTCTTCCAGGGTCAGCACGCGCGTCCAGTGCAGGCCGTCGTCGGACAGGGCGACGGCGAGCACGCCGCGACCGTCCCACCAGTCCTTTCCGGCTTCAGTCGGGTTGTAGACCAGCAGCGAGCGGCCGTCGGCCAGCACCACCGCGTCGGTGCCGGAATTCGGGTTGGCCAGGTCGAGCAGGGTCATCGGTTCCCAGGTGCGGCCCTGGTCGCGCGACCAGGTGCTGAACACGTGGTTCTGCTGGCTGCGGCCCACCGCCTGCAGGCGGCCGTCCTGGTGCAGCAGCACGCTGGGCTGGATCGCACCGATCCTGGCCGGGTCGTTCATCGCCGGGCCACGGGTCCAGTGCGCGCCGTTGTCGTCGGACCACTCCATGTGCGCGACCCAGCCGGCGTCCTCGCTGCTGCTGGGGCTGAGGATGCGGCCGCCCGGCAGCTGCACCGGCTTGTTCTTGATCGGGCCGAGGATGCCGTCGGGCAGGCGCTCGGGCGTGGACCAGTGCTGGCCACCGTCATTGGACGTGGTCTGCATGCCCCACCAGCGCTTCGGGTCCGGACCCACCTTGTAGAACAGCCGCAGCGGCCCTTGCGCGGGCTGGAACAGCACCGGGTTCCAGGTCGGCAACGGCTTGCCCTGTGCCTGTGCGCCATCGGCCACGCGCTGTGCCGGTTGCCAGCCGTGCGCGTCGCGGCGCGCCACCCAGATGGCGACATCATCGGCGCCTTCGTGGCGCCCGCCGAACCAGGCCGCGAGCAGGCCGTCGCGGGTTTCCACCAGGGTCGAGGCGTGGCACTGCGCGGTCGGCGCCTGCGCGTTGACGAATTCGCTGTAGACGATGGGCGAGGGCGGCACCGGCGGCGGGGCGACGGCGGCCGGGCCGGCGATGGCGCGCACCGCGAACAGCGACAGCAGGGGAAACAGCGAAGGCGACATCATGTGGTACGGTCCTGGCCCGCAAACGGGGATACCTATTTATCATCAATTAAATACCATATGCTGACACCACCGGCAGCGCCGCCTGCCCGACCGACGATTGCGAGGATCCGCCATGCCGAACCGCCCGCTCTCTCCGCTCCGCTGGTTGGCCGCGCTCGGCCTGACCGCCCTGGCCGCGCCGCCGCTGCTCGCCGAGAACTTCGCCGAGGTCAAACCCTCGCCGCAGCAAGTGGCCTGGCAGGACCTGGAATTCGGCGTGATCGTGCATTTCGGCACCAACACCTTCCTGGATCGCGAGTGGGGCGACGGCACCGCCAGTCCCAAGGTCTTTGCGCCGGATCAGGTGGACCCGGCGCAGTGGGCGCGCGCCTCCAAGGCGGCCGGCGCCAAGTACCTGATTCTGGTCGCCAAGCACCATGACGGCTTCGCGCTGTGGCCCACCGAGGAAAGCGCCTATTCGGTGAAGAACAGCCCGTGGCTCGGCGGCAAGGGCGACCTGGTGAAGATGACCAGCGAGGCCGTGCGCAAGGAAGGCATGGGCTTCGGCATCTACCTGTCGCCTTGGGACCGCCACGAGCCCAAGTACGCCGACCCCAAGGCCTACGACAAGTTCTACGCTGCACAACTGGTGGACCTGGCCTCGCACTACGGACCGCTCACCGAGTGGTGGCTCGACGGTGCCGGCAGTGCCGGCCACGTGTACAACTTCGACAAGTACATGGAAGAGCTGCGCACCTACCAGTCCAACGCGATGGTCTTCGCCGATACCGCACTATTCGAATACGGCGACGTGCGCTGGGTCGGCAACGAGGCCGGCGTGATCGAAGGCGAGAACTGGAACGCTATCGATCGCCACGGCTACCTGCGCTGGCGCCCGGTCGAGGTGGACACGCCGCTGCACAAGCTGCAGTGGTTCTGGCATCCGAACAGCGACCAGACGCTGAAGAGCGTCGACGAGCTGGTGCAGATCTGGGAAGACAGCGTTGGCCGTGGCGGCCAGCTGGTGCTGGGCATCGCCCCGGACAAGCGTGGCCTGCTGCCGGAGGCCGACGTCAAGCGGCTGGAGGAAATGGGCCAGGCGCTGCAGGCGCGCTACGGCGCCGATCGCAACCTGGTACGCGGCCGGCTCAAGAGCGACGACAGCATCGCCGCGGCGGTGGACGGCGACCGCGACACCTTCTGGAGCGCGCCGGACGGCTCGCACCACGCCACCCTGGAACTGCAGTTCAAGCAGCCGGTGACCTTCGACACCGCGTTGTCGATGGAATGGCTCAACGATGGCCAACTCGTGCAGAAGTACGCAGTGGAAGTGTTCCGCGACGGCGCCTGGGTCAAGGTGGCGCAGGCGCAGGCGATCGGCCACATGAAGATCGACCACTTCCCCGCGGTCACTGCCTCGCGCGTGCGCCTGAACATCCTGTCCAGCGTCGACGCTGCGCATATCCGCGAGTTCCAGTTGTTCAACGTGGGCGCTGCCGCCGCGCGCTGATCTTTGCCCGCGGCGTGCAACCGAAGCCGTGCCCGGCGATGCCGGGTGCGGCTTTTTTCATTGGCGCGATGCGCCGCGTTTGCGGCGAGCGCGTCGTCGTGCACGCACGGCGGTTCCGGACGGATGGTGGTTCCAGACGCGGCGACGAAGCGCCACTCCCCTCTCCCCCCGGGAGAGGGGTCGGGGGTGAGGGTACGGCGGCACGTAATCCTGAGGCACGAGCGCAGTCGCTCCACGCAATGCATAAGCGCCAGTCGATGGCGCAAGCATCCAGCGCGGTACGTTGCAATGCCACGCCCGCGCATCGCCGGTCGCCGTGACCCACGCGTCCCTGCGATCGATGCCGCCGTGCCATCCCGTGCGAGGAGAACACGATGCTGCCGAATGCAAACGACGAGACGGCGCCGTGGCACTGCGCCACGGCTGCCCGGTGCTGCGACGGGGCAGCACCCCAGCACTGCATGGCGGTCGTAGGAGCGGCTTCAGCCGCGACAGGCATTCCCGGTAATGCATGTCGCGGCTGAAGCCGCTCCTACGGCTGTGATTTCCGCATCTCCCCGCGCTGCAAGGTGCGCACGATAGAACACGACAGGCGCCTGAAAACGACTCGCATCGCTTGCCGATCTCAAGGCATGCACCGCGTGCGCATGCCGCGGTTCTGTGGTTCGTCGCCAGCTGTGACCATTGGCGGCAGCTCGCGCTCGCAGAGAAACAACAGGTCCGAATGCAGCAGCGCCTGCGTGTAGCCTTGTGCGGCGCAGGGGCCACGTCGCGCTCGCCTGATCCGGAAGCCACCGAGTGACGCGCGTCTTTCCGACGATCGCCTGCACTGCGCAACATCGTTCGATGGTGTGGCATCGCATGCTATCGCTGGCGCAGCTGCAGCGCGGCGGCCTTCGAAGCGGCCTTGGCGGGAGGAGGACACACACGCTGGATCGCGTGCTAGCTGCATGCGGCGCCATCCGCATTCACGGCACCGCCGCCGCCACGTTTACACGGTCGTCGCCCTCCATCGAGCTGCGCGCCGTGTCGCTGACGCGGCGTGGCCAGGTCGCCGGGGTGTTCCGTCATCGTGGAGCAAGACCATGCCCGACAGCGCAGAGGCATCCGGGTTCCGCCGAGTGCGGTTCGAACGGCGCAGGCGGCTGCGACGGTGGGCGCGCCTGCGTCAGGGCCTCTGCGTCACCCTGGCCTGCCTCGCGGTGGCGCTGGCGCCGTCGTGGGATGCCCGTGGCGCGCCGCCACCTCCGGCAGCGGACACCGCGGCGGACATCCAGCAGGTGCCGCACGCGCTGCGCGACAACACGGTGCCGGAGGCGCAGGTCGAGCTGCTGCGCTGATCCGATCGCAACACACGAACCGGGCCCGCTGTCTGTGCAGCGGGCCCGTTTTTTTGCGCGACTGACGCACACAACCGCCGCACAAGCGCTTTTGCCGTATGCGTGCGTAGACAAAGCACAGGCGCATGCCATCTGCCGCGCGGTTGTGCGTGCCTCGTCGCCGCCTTTGTCACCCAGGGAACAGCTATTGCCGCCGACCCCCACAGAGACTCGCCGCACAAGGGGATTTCGGAGCATGCGATGGAGATGGCAATGGAAAAGGCAGGCGTGACCGCCGCGCGATTCGCCGAGGCCGACGAGATGTTCACCCGCGCCTGGCGCGCCACCTTGCCGGATCTGCGGCGGCGCGCGCTGCGGCTGGCCAACGGGCGCGCGGACGCGGCCGAGGACCTGCTCTCGGATACCGCGGTGAAGGCGCTGCTGTTCATGCGCCGCTCGCCGGAAGCGATGACCGACCCGCAGGGATTTCTGTTCGTGGTGCTGCGCCATGTGTTCCTGGACCTGGTGCGGCGCCGCCGCGGCGGCGGCGAGCCGCTGGACCGCCCCTCTGAGGCTAAGGAAGTGGACGCCGTGGCCGATCAAGCAATGACCGCCCTGCAACGCGCCGAACTGGAGGAGCAGATGGAGCGCGTGGTGACGGCGGTGGCGGCGCTGAGTCGGGAGCAGCGCCGCCTGTTCGCCTATCGCTTCGTCGAGGAGTTGCCGTATCCGGCCATCGCCAACCTGCTGCACATCAACCAGCCGCTGGCGCGCAAGCGTGTGGAACTGCTGCGCAAGCGGCTGCGGCTGGCGCTGGTGGCCGAATGAGCAGGCCGGCCGCCACGGTTTCACAAGCCGCCCACGGCGGCGTTTTCCCTCCACGCCGGGCCGCACAGGGCCGCGGCATCGCGGGCGCCGCGGCGGGGCGCGGTACAGGCCACCCCCGTCGCGGCGCCTCCCCGGCAGGCGACATACCAAGGAACCAGGCTCATGGCAGACAACACGCTCGTCAATTCGCAGATCACCGACGCGGTCACCCAAACCAACGTCAAGGTGGTGGCCGAGGCGCCCGCCCAGGCGATCGCTTCGCTGTACCAGGTCTCCAGCCACTCCACCGGGCTGGCGCTGCAGAACGCGGTGCACAGCCAGCAGGCGCTGAACCAGGTCTCCAACGCCGTGGTGTCCAAGGCGGTGGCCCTGATCATGGCGATCGGCGAGAAGTGATGCAGTGCCGTGGCCCGCGCCGCGGCGGCTGACGCGGGCACCGATCCATCCATCAGGAGAGTGGCATGTGGCCTTTCGCAAGCAAGAAGACCCCCGGATCACCGACGGCTGCGGTGACGCCAGCCGGCACGGCATCGGCGCCTGCATCCGTCGCAGGTACGGCGCAGACGCCGGACGTGCCTGCGCCGGCACCGTCGACGGCACCGGTGACCACAGACGCATCGCCACCGTCAGCGGCCGGTGACCCCGCGGCTGCGGCACAGGCTGCGGCGAGTTCCGCGTCGGCAACGGCGCCAGCGCGCAGCGAGGCCGGCGAGGGCGACAGCGCGCCCGCCGCTGCAGCAGGCGCAGCGGCGCCCAGCGCCGCCGCGTCCGCCGCCGCCGCGCCAGCGACAGGTGGCGATGGCGCAGGCGCCTCGCCGCCGTCGGCACCGCCCGCCGCGCCGGTGTCGCCACCGCCACCGCCGTCCATGCTGAAGACGCTCAACACGCACATGCTCGCGCAGGCCTCGGCGGCGCGGCCGGCCAGCGACGCACTCAACAGCAAGATCGTGCAGGCGGTGCAGCTCAGCAACGCCGAGACCATGGCCTACGCGCCGTCGCAGATCGTGGTCGGCTCGAACATGCTGATCAGCCAGGCCTCGGGCCTGATCGCGCAATCGGCGGCGGTGTACTTCGACGGCGTCAGCAAGATGGCGCTGGCCAGCCAGGGCGTGCTGCTCAAGCAGATGACCGAGAACCTGGCCGAGAACAAGCTGGAGCAAGCCGCCGAGGATGCGCTGGGCGTGCTCGCCACCGACGTGCTGGTCGGTGCCGCCGCGGCGGTCGCGGCCGCCGCCGGCGCGCTGGAGGCCGAATCGGCAGGCTTCGCCATCGACAAGATCGACCAGAGCATCGCCAAGTACGCGGACCTGATGCGCGGCCGCAAGTCCGCGTCCACGTAGGCCGTTCGCACCACCGGTTTCACCACACGCACAGGGGAGCACCATGCAAGACAACCAGGCATCCGATTTCGCCACGCTGCGCCAGTTCGCCGAGAACTGGTTGCGTCGCCCACTACTTCCTCTCGAGGAGGAGCAACTGCGGCGCTTCGCGTCGGAAACCGCCGCACCGCCAGCAGTGCCTGCCGCCGAAACGGCCGGCGCCTCGCCGTCGTTGATCGATGCCGAGCGCGAGCGCGTGAAAGGCTTGATCCAGCAGATGCAGCAGACGATGCAGAACAGCCGGGGGGCGCTGAACGGCGCCACCGCGGCCAGCGAAGCGGCGGTGCTCAAGGCGATCGAGTCCGCCAACGCGCTCGATCAACTGCGACCGGGCCAGTTGCGGCCGCCGCAGAGCGGCGAGGGCGGCAGCAACCACATGGTGATGTCGCAGATCGCCGATCGCCTGGCCAATCTCGTGCAGGCCGAAGTGCGCGCGTGCTTCGAGCGCGAGTTCGGCAGCCTGGCGCAGCAGATGCAGGCGGTGGTCGAGGCGGCGCGCGCGCAGGGACTCATCGCGGATGCACCGGCGGCGGAGCCGGGAGCGCCAACGCCCCCTCCCGCTGCCTGAGCCGTTCCGCCGCACGGCGGCGCCTTCGCGTGACCGCGCGAGGTTGCGCCGCCGTGCGTGTGTCGTTGCACGCGCACGCGTGCGCGGCACCGCATCGCGGTCGTGGCGTGCGGTCGCGTGCGTGGTGCGTTCGGTATGCGCATGGTGTCTTGCGGCGCGCGCCAAGTCCTTGCGTCGTGCCGATGCAGCGCGAGTGGCTGCGTGCCATCAGCGAGACAGCCCGGCGCCACGTCGAGGACAGGAGCGCGTTCGCCTGCCGTGCTGGTGGATCGCATCGCATGGCAGTGGATGTCGCGAGGGGACACGCCCCACGGTAGTAGCAACACGCATCGGCCGACGTCGCGGCGCATCGTGGCCGATGTTCCCTCGTCGCGCGCACTTCGCGGCGAGGTTGGCGAGACAAACGCCGCACATGGTTTCACAGGTTCTGCACTGTCCCGTTTTCAGAGATCGTACGGCGTGGGCCGTACCCCAACCCAGGAGCGAACACATGGCATTTCCCACCGCGGTCAACGACCAGATCACCGATGCGGTCACCCAGTCCAACGTCAAGGTCATCGGCGAAGCGCCGGCCTTCGCGATGGCGTCGATCTACCAGAGCATGGCGCACTCGACCGGCATCCTGTTCGAGAACGCCGTCTCCGCGCAGCAGCAGCAGAACACCCTGGCGCAGGCGGCGGCCAACCAGGGCGTCATGCAGATCTACAGCCTGGACACCACCGCCGCTGCCGGCGCCACCGAGAAGGTCGCGCAGACCGGCGTCTCCGACAACCTCACCAGCCTGCTGACCGTGCTCAACGCGTTCAAGCAGTCCTGAGCCACGCGCGCTAACGCCGCTGCAGGGCAGCGGCGCTAGCCACGCCCTTCCTTCCTAACGAGGACCGTTCCATGGCCTATCCCACCGCAGTCAACAACCAGATCACCGACGCCGTCACCCAGTCCAACGTCAAGGTCATCGGCGAGGCGCCGGCCTTCGCGATGGGCTCGATCTACCAGAGCCTGGCGCACTCCAGCGGCATCCTGTACGAGAACGCGGTCGCCTCGCAGCAGCAGCAGAACACGCTGGCGCAGGCGGCGAACAACCAGGGCGTCATGCAGATCTACAGCCTGGACACCACCGCCGCCGCGGGCGCGTCGGAGAAGATCGCCCAGACCGGCGTGTCGGACAACCTGACCAGCCTGATGACCGTGCTGCAGGCCTTCCGCAGCGGCAAGCCGGCCGGCCTCTGAGTCGCGCACCGGTCCGGAACGGCGAACCCGTCGGGTCTCGCCGTTCCTCGTTGCGACGGTCGATGCCATCATTCGCGTCACCCCGCAGGCCGCGCGTTGCGCGCGCCTCGCCTGCACCATTGCCCACCCGTGCCTGGCGTACGCACCGGCCTTCCATCCTGGCCTGGCGCGTTCGACGCCCGGCGTCGTACGTCCTGCGTCCGAGAAGAGGGAGTATGGAGGTTCCAGCCAGCGTCCAACCGGAGGCGATCGAGCGCATCGTGCGCGACCACGATGGCGACGCTGCCTGCACGGACAACGCCGGCCAGGCGCATCGGCGCCTGCTGGAACGCGCGCCGCTGTTCCAGGGCCTGCCGGACTCGGTGCTGGACGACCTGCTGGCCCATGCCAGCGAATGCGCACTCGGCGCGGGCAGCGTGCTGTTCTTCAAGCACGACCCCAGCAGCTTCGTCGGCGTGGTCGTGCGCGGTCGCGTGTACAAGGTGCTGTACGGCCCGGACGGGCAGGAACTGATCGTCGGTGCGGTCGAGCCCGGTGGGCTGGTGGACGAGGCCGCGCTGCTGGAACCGCATGGGCGCAGCTTCACCGCCATCGCCTTCGGCGCCAGCGTGGTGCTGAAACTGCCGCGGCGCCACTTCAACGTCCTGCTGGACCCGCCGCTGCTGCAGCAGCGCCTCCACGCCCTGCTGCGCCTGCGCCTGCGGCAGACCCTGGACAGCCTGGAAAGCATCTGCCTGCACCGCCTGGAAGTGCGCCTGGCGCGCTACGTGCTGCGCCAACTGGAACTGCAGGCGTCGCAACACGGGAGCGATGGCGCGATCGCCCTGCCGCCGAACCAGAGCATCCTTGCCGCGATGCTCAACGCCAGCCGTTCCAAGCTCAACGCCCACTTGCAGCGCTGGGTGCGCAGCGGCCTGGTCAGCCGCCGCCGCCATCTGTTGCGCGTCCACGACCTCGGCGCGCTGTATGCCAAGGCCAACCTGCAGGGGCCGGCGATGCCGTCACCGGACGGCGAGGACCTGCCATCGCGCGTTGCGTGTGCGGCGTGGACGGATCGCCGCGCCGAGTGACGTGTGTGCTGCAGCACGGGATTGCATGCTTGCGCCTGCCAATTGCGCGCCGCACTTGCTCTTCAGGTGATCGAACCTTCTGTCCACGCCTCGCAACGCGGTGGCTGGCAGATGCCACGCACCCGGGTCAGGAGTGCGCCTTGATCCCGATGGCTGTCGATCTCGGCATGCAAGAAGGCCGCTATGCGGATGCTCGCCTGCTTTCCTGCATGAACCTGCGTGGCGTCACGTGGCCATTGCCTCGCTATGCGCGCATTCCGCAGCGTCAGCCGGCGCGCGCGACAGCTCGCGGGTGCGATACGACTCGCCCCATTCCCGCAAACTGATCAGCACCGGCGCGAGGGAGTGGCCAAGCGGCGTCAGCGCATATTCGACCTTGGGCGGCACCTGCGGATAGACGTGCCGCACGATGACGCCGTCCTCCTCGAGCTCGCGCAACTGCAGCGTCAGCATGCGCTGCGTGGCATTGGGAACCAGGCGCGTCAGTTCCATGAAGCGCTTCTTGCCGGAGAGCAGGTGGAACAGGATCACCGGCTTCCACACCCCGCCGATCACCGACAGCGTCACCTCGACCGCGCAGCCGCTCTTGCCATCCAGACGTTTCAGACGCATGGTCTTTGTACCTACAAAATTGATAGTACCTGCGAAAATTGTACGTTCTTGCGATGCAGGAAGTGCATCCCGACAATGCCTGCAATGCGGTTTCGCTGCAACCGATGCGGCGCTGCCCCTCGCCATTTTTCCGCTAAGGATGTTGCCCATGAAAGCCATCACCCTGCGCCAGCCCGCTGGCCTCGAGAACCTCCGCCTCGTCGACCTGCCCGATCCCGGCCAGCCGGGCGCCGGCGAACTCCGCGTGCGCGTGCATGCCAGCTCGCTCAACTTCCACGACCTGGGCGTGGTGACCGGACGGATGCCCAGCGCCGACGGCCGCATCCCGATGTCCGACGGCGCCGGCGTGGTCGAGGCGGTGGGTGAGGGCGTGGACGAGTTCGCCGTGGGCGACGCGGTCGTCTCGACGTTCTTCCCGACCTGGCTGGATGGCGGACCGACCATCGCCGATTTCGCGACCGTGCCCGGCGACGGCGTCGATGGCTACGCCCGCGAGACCGTGGTGCGCCCCGCGCATTGGTTCACGCACGCGCCGCGCGGCTACAGCCATGCCGAAGCGGCGACGCTGACCACCGCCGGGCTCACCGCATGGCGCGCGCTGGTGGTGGGCGCGCGGCTGAAGGCCGGCGACACCGTGCTGGTGCTCGGCACCGGCGGCGTGTCGATCTTCGCGCTGCAGTTCGCCAAGCACATGGGCGCCACCGTGATCGCCACCTCGTCGTCCGACGAGAAGCTCGCACGCGCGCAGGCACTGGGTGCCGACTTCACCATCAACTACCGCCGCGACACCGACTGGGCGGCCAAGGTGCTGGACTACACCAACGGCCGCGGCGTCGACGTGGTGATCGAAGTGGGCGGCCCCGACACCCTGGGCCAATCCATCCAGGCGTGCCGCATCGGCGGCCACATCGCCCTGATCGGCGTGCTGACCGGCATTGCCGGCCAGGTGCCGACGGTGGCGCTGATGCAACGCCACCAGACCCTGCAGGGCTTGATCGTCGGCAGCCGCCGCCACCAGCGCGACATGGTCCGCGCCCTCGACGCCACCGGCATCAAGCCGGTGATCGACCAGACCTTCGCGCTGGAAGACATCGCCGATGCGTTTGCGCATCAGGCGGCGGGGAAGCATTTTGGGAAGCTGTGCCTATCGATCTGAATTGCGTGGGTAACGAAGAAGGGATCGGCCCGTTTTTTGGCCATACCGGTCTCTGACAGAATTCATGGCCGATGAACTCAGACCGCTTGGCCTCCTCGGGCAACCCTTTCCTGTTGCGAAGCGTCGTATGCCAATTGCTGTGCCTGCCGGTCGAAGGCTTGGGCGTGTTGCGACGTCTCGTGCAAGGGGGGAGCCGGCTCGCGGGTATCCAGCGACACCTTGAAGCCTGGTGTGGTCCCGACGACCCATAAGGTATCGCCAGACATGCGTACGCCATCAATCTTGGTGGCGTCCGTGATGCCCTCCTTCTTGCTCAACAGCATGGCATGGGCGACGTGCTCGTCGGAGATCTCACGCGGGGTCGCCGATCTGAGCTTGTCGAACATCGTCTGGTCGTTCGACGAAAGGCCGTCGTGTGGCCCCGGTTGCTGATCGCCGTGCGCAGCGTGCCCTGCGCCATTGGCCGTGGTGGCGTTGGGCGTAACAGACGCCGGCCGTTCCGCATGCGGTGCAGCGTCAGGTGTCCTAGCGGGACCGACCGGCGTCGAGCGTTCGCTCTGGGTCGGCTGTGCCGCGTGCTTGATTTCTTCCGCCGTGGTGACGGCCTTCGGCACCATTCTGCTATTGGAAAAGAGTCCTTTCTGACCATCGTCCATCATCGTGACGATGGCGCTGTTCGGCCCTGGCCGTCCTGTGCTCTGATCGGGTTGCAGCGTGAGGGAGTAGGGACGCCCATCTCTGTCGAGTCCGGCCTGTGCGTGCGTGCGAGCGACTGCCGCGGTGGCTGCATCAATGTCGGCCTCGGTACGCGCAATCCCAGCGTTGGCGTAGGCATGCGCCACCAGGCCACGCATCGGGGTGGGTTGCGGTAGCGTCGGATGCGCAAGGGCCTCGTTTGCCAGGACCGCGTATTGCTGCAATCCGGCTTGCTGGCTCCGATACACCTCGTTCAATTCGTCGCGCACATTGCCGCTGGCCTGATTGGTGCCGTAGATCATCCCCGGTGTCATCCATTCACCGTTCGCGTTGCGCGTATACGTATGGCCGTCGGAGGCGGCGAGCGATTCGGTCTGGGTACTCGCATTCTGGACGGCGACAGGCACTTCCCCATGCCGGTTCCAGCCGAACTGGTTATACGCGATCTGGTACCGGCCCGCGATCGCGGCAGGCGTATTGGCGGCATTCTGCGCGACGATCAGCTTCGCTGCGTGATCCAGCTCGGCGGCTCGCTGCGGAGAGGCCGTCTCCACATGGCTGGCCGTCATGCCATGCTCGAGGTACTGATCGACCACGGTACGCGACCACGCATGGGTGTGGGCGTCGCGCACCCAGTTTCCTTCGCCATCCGCGCTGCGCGTGTCGCCCTTGCCAGGTGCAATGGAGTAGGGATTCTGCGCGGCGGACAGATTGGCCAGCCCCAGTTCATAGGACGCGTTGGCGGACTTGTAGTTCAGTTCGTTCGCCAGCATGTCTCCAGCGACATAGCGAACCTTGCCGTAGGTCGGTGTCGTGCGGCCTGCGCCGATGTGGGTTTCCGCAGTGATCTGTTGCGCTTCGGCGACGCGCGTCCACGTGCCTTTCGGATCTTTTGGGTCGCGGCTCCACGTGTTCCCGTCTCGATCCTGTTGCGTGAAAACACGTTCGAGGTCCTTTTGCTGCGCCCATTTTTCCCCGAGAAACGCGCCACCGACGCCTCCTACGACGCCGCCGACGCCGGATGTGACAAGTGCGCCTGGACCAGTCGCCGCGCCGCCCGCCAGGCCATATCCGGCACCTGCCACCAAACCCAGTGCGATGCCCCCCCCAATGCCACCGACATTGCGACCGATGAAATGGGTCTTGGCCGACTCGGCGCCTATGGTGTTGCCCTGCGCTTCCAGCTTCACCACCTGATGGCCGGTGGTAGCGAAGTCGTAGGCCACTGCCGCAACTGCGACCGCGGTCGCACCTTTCGATAGCACGCCTGGCGAAAGACCGCGAGAGGCGCCGACCGCCTCTGCGGCAACGGCGGCCTCTCCGACTGAGGCCGCGGGAGCTGCCCCGAGTCCCAACGGTGCGCGGGCCAGACCGGCGGCGCTGAGTTCGGCAGCGGCCGGGAACTTGGCAGCATCTGCCCCAAGCGTAGCGGCTGCTTCTCGCGAAATCGCGACCTTCGTGACTTTCGGTCCGGCGCCATCGGGTGCGACGAAGATGCCCTTGGGCGCGGCTTCAATGAATTGCGCCTGCACCATGGGCAGCACATCGGTAGCGCCCTGGCGCGCGTATATGGGCTTCAGCGCAGCGATCGGCTGCCCGCCCAATGTCCTGACGTTGGGATTGTCCAGTACCGTCGGCAATTCCACCTTGCCGAAGACGCGCTCCACGTTGGCATTGGTTGCGATCAGCTTGATGTCGCCCCGAAGCGAGGCAGCGAACTCCTGCGATGCTTCCCCCCATAGGCAACCTTCGAGGGAGGTAGCGCTTCGCGCAGCAGCCTTGGCGTCGCCGTAGAGGAAATGGCCAGCAGCTTTTTCCGCGTCGGCTAGGCTTTGTCCCTGAGAGACGAAGATGCGTTCGGCAGTGGACCGCACGGCTGCTTCGACCTGTTTATTGCCAAGGAACTGCGCCCTGGGGGTGCTGTTGATGATCGGTTCGCCGGTCTTGCCCGCCAGTTCGAGGGCGATCGTTTCGGACGATACATTGCCGATATCCCGGCTGTAGAGGATGCCGCCATCGCCGGAGGCTTTGGCCGAATACTGGCGTGCCAGGGCCTGAATTTCATCAAGCGACGTCGCGCGCTTTATCTGATCGATTTGCTTGGCGTAGTCGTCGCTCATGACACACGCTCCGCATCGGTGAGGATCCAGCCATCCCTGAAAAGAACCTTGCCCATGAAGTGCGCATTTGGATACTCGGTCAGGAGCGACGGACGGTCGTTGAACTGCATGCCTGCTTCGATCAAGCGCACTGCCAGCGTCTGAATCCTGCCGACTTCCGGGATACTGAAGACGCGGCAGGTTCCCGGCATGTGCATGCCGACGTCGCCATCGCGGCCGTAGCCGAACGAGACGATTTCGATGTTGTAGTCGTTGCCGCCGGGCAGGAAGGCTCTTTGGATCTCGCCGAAGTATTCAGCTGCGTCGACCTCTACCGCGAACGTCTCATGACGCTGCTCGTCGACGATGCCGCGTACGCCGCCGGAGAATCGGGCGCGGCCTTCGGGGAACTGCAGCCAGTCGAAAGTGGGGTGCTGGTGCAGGTCCATGTCTGTCGCTCCTTCGGGATGTCGGGCACGATCATGGCCCTCGCGCTGGAGTTTTACGCTGGGATGCGGAGTGGCGCAACTGTAGGGGAGGAGAGTAAAACCAGTGTCAGAGTGCACTTGCCCTACACCGAAAACCAGGGCCAGAGTGCACTTTCCCTAAACAGAGTCTGGACGTTGCCCGATGGGAAGGGTTGTTCGAACGCACGAAGCTGATCCCACCTCAGCGGGAAGGATCGCACATTCCACGTCGTCCCCGTTTGGATCTTCCATACGTCGCTCAGCATATCGTGCAGCGGGGCAATGATCGGCAACCATGCTTCTTTGCCGACGTTGATCGCATACGCTACTTGCAGGATCTGCACGAACTGGAACTCAAGCTCGGCATTGCCGTGCATGCTTACGTGTTGATGACCAATCATGTGCATTTGTTGCTCACCAGCCAATAGCCCAGTACGACACCGACGCTGATGCGGTCACTTGGTCGCCGCTACGTGCGCTACATCAACACGCAATACCATCGCACCGGTACATTGTGGGAAGGCCGCTACAAGTCGTGTCCAGTTCAAGACGAGATCTCTGCTTCGCTGTTATCGCTACGTCGCACTCAATCCTGTGCGGGCTGGCATGGTTGCCGATCCAGCGGAATACAGGTGGTCGAGCCATTCCTGTAATGGCCTCGGGCAGGCTAACGCGCTGGTACAACCCCGTGCGAGCTATCTAGCCATTGCCCCGGCCGGCTGGCGTGCAGACCACTATCGACGCTTCGTGCTGGATGCGATCGACCCAGGCGAGACAGCGGCCATCCGCCTCAACTTGCAGCGGCAATACGCGCTGAGCAACGACCCTTTCCGCCAGGCGATTGAACGTCAGCTTGGCCGTCGAGCCGGCCCTGCAAGAATCGGGCGGCCGCCGAAGGTCAGGTCGGTAGTAGAAGAAGATGGAAATGCACTCTGACCCCTGTTTTCACTTCATCTCCGTCACGCACAACATTCGCTATATATGCGATCTACTCGGCGGGGAACGCTATCTCGTTGCTATAGGGCCCAACGCCAAGTGTGCCGTGCTTCATGAGGAGGTAAGACTTGCTTGAACGGGACAGCCTTTTTGCGGCCTTGATGGAAGTAATGAAGAAATATGGTAGAGCTCATTGTGGTGTGAATAGCTAATTGGACTCGTCTGAAAAAGTGGTATCGGCATGAACAGCTAACGGGGTCAGGTTCACTTATAGATTGAGCTGAACCCTTGCGCGGGCATGCGGGCCTATGCCTGCGAAGCACCGGTTCTTGGTCTAGACCGTATAACGGGGTGGCTTCACTTAGGAAGTCAACCTGACCCCGTTTCTGAACGTGTTGCCGGCTGGGTAGTATGCATGCCCTCGTCATTTTTCCAATATAAGGCCGACTCATGCTGGAGTGAAACTAAAAATCGAGCATCAGTTCTGGTTGCAATTCGCTTAATGAACTTCTCTAGGTCGCCAGTTGCAGATAATCCCGCCGGCTCGGGACCTTTAATTCGCAAGTAACAACGAATGGCTACAGGAAAATCCATGCCCTTGGTATCCTCTGTGTATATCGTCCGATCGTGGAACTCGCATATGGCGTAAACGGACAGTCCGGAGTCGAAGAATCCTTCGGCTGTATTGTCGTCGCTAGCTATGCCCAGTGCGCCCAATTCACGTAATGTTGTAGAGATGGCGATAATTGAAAGGCGCTCATCGGCTTCAAGGTGAATGTCTATTCCCATACTTGTAGCCTAACATCTGAGGCTGCTTGCTGCACATGGCATCGGACTAACGAGGTCGGATCACTTAATCGAATGAGTTGGATCCTTTGCACGGGTGGCATGCGGGCCTATGCCAGCAAAGCACCGGTCTTGGCTTTTGCCAAGTGTTTCACTTGGGAAGTCTACCTGACTCCGTTTCTCCTCAGCGGCAACACGCACTGGGCAACGACCGTTTTGTGAGGTGATTGAACGCCAGCTTGGCCGTCGAGCCGGTCCTGCAAGAATTGGGCGGTCGCCGAAGGTCAGATCGGTAGTAGAAGAAGATGGAAGTGCACTCTGACCCCTGTTTTCTGGGACTGGAACTCGAGTCTGAATTTCCCGGATGAGACGACCAATACATGCCGCACGCAAGTTGGTGACGCTATTTCCGGCATGTGGTTGCGATGCACCAGTGGATCGAATGTCTCAATGGAAATCTTGCTCATCTGCTATCTACTGCTCGCGTCAATACGACGAGAAGCGGGTCGGCTTAGGGGCATCGAACGACAAGGAACCGACAGCGTCACCCAGAGTTCTTCGTTTCTTGCCAAGAAGCCCAGTCTCGGCGTCTTCATGGCTTTGGGAGCGCAGCACCGCACTTCCTGCACTCCGTGCGCGCCTGCCGATGGCCTTGTGGGGCGTTGAGCGCGGCACAGGCGTCGCAGAAGCGTATCAAGTGAATGGTCTGCCAGAGCCCGTATGCCATGAAGCCGACGGCAGCGGCCAGGAAAAGAGGCGGCGCGTCAGCTACCCAGAAGAAGACCAGCAGCATCACATCGGTGGCGATGCTACCAACAATGAACACCCGCCGCTTCAGCGGCGCATTCTTGTTGAAGTTGAAGAACGCCAGCGCCACAAGCCCGATCGCGGCCCAGAACCCGAACAAGTAGGGATAGAGTTCGTTCAACTGTTGGGCCGTGAGGTGCATGGATGTCCTGTCCGGATGTAGATGTGCTGGTCGGAGTCTAGGGCCTGGCGACATCAGGCGCGCGACAGCCTGCGATGCCCTGGTGTCATTGCTTGGAGGCTGTAGGCGCGGGCGCGCAATCAGGTGCCTGCATCGCGCTGCGGAAGCACAGCACCGCAGGACGAGCAGAAACGATCGGCGTGGTCCACTGGGTGGCCCGACGGGCACTTGGCGACGCTGAGCAGCCACGGCTTGCGGTACACGGAATACAGCACGCAGAAGGCCATGGCATAGAAGACCATCCAGTGCCCGGAGAATCCGCGCAGCAGGGTGGGTGTCACGCCTGGCGCTTTCGGTTGGTCGCCCGTCAGGTGGGCGACGATCAAGAAGTTCACGACGGCGTAGGCGAACAGGCCGTAGGTGGCGTAGCGCATCCAGCGTGGAGATCCCGCCAGCGAGCGCTTCCAGCTATGGCGGGATTTCAGGGTGTGGTTGAGCCGCAGGGAAAGCAGCACGGTCGGCAACCAGACGATGAAGACACCGAAGTGCATGGCGAAGACAGCCTCGCCGCCTGGCGGCACATACCCGGCAAGTGCCATCACGTGGACGATGAGGCTGAGGACGAAGCCGAGGGCGGCAAGCACCATCAGGGGAAGCAGGAGCGCGATCATGCGGTGGCTGCGATGCGATGTGAGTGTGGTGCGTTAGGGCGGCGGCCCTGGGGCGGTCACGTGAATGGCCGGGCTGTCGACAAGTCTACAGAGGGAAGTCCAGCCTGAACCCTGCCGTCGCCGGCCGGCCAGCGCGCAGACCATTTCGCCGCTTCGTGCTGGATGCGATCGACCCGGACGAGATTGCAGCTATCCGCCTCAACTTGCAGCGGCAACACGCGCTAGGCAACGACCGTTTTCGAGAGGCGATTGAACGCTAGCCAGGCCGTCGAGCCGGCCCTGCACGTAGGGGCCGGCCGTGGAAGGTCAGAGCGGTAGTAGAAGTAGAAGAGGGGAGTGCATTCTGCCCCCTGTTCTCCGTGGGCGACGGCCGTGTCAGTCCTTGCTGGCCACGCTTACCACCAGTTCGCCGTCGCGCACCTGTACGCGCAGCGTAATGCCGATGGTGAAGCCCAGTTCTTCCATCCAGCGGCCGCCCAGGCGTAGTGCGGGCGTGCGCTTGCCGTTGACGGAGTGGCCGCAGCCGACGGTGCAGGTCTGCGGCGGGCGCGTGCGGCGGGGCGGTCGCGAGGCGCGGGCAAGATCGGCGGCGTTGGCGGCGGCGACCTGTTCGGGTGTCAGCATGGGGATGAGCGACGACTCGACGATCGTCCACTGCGGGCAGTGGCGATGCTTGTGCGACTTGCGCTTGCAGGGAGCGGCGGGACGGGGTGACGGTTGACGCATGGCACAGCCTCCTTGGCAGACAGGAACCCGCGCCGAACGGCGACGGGATGTCGGGAGGTTAGAAACCGCACACAGCCGGCGGGCTTATTTCCCCGAAGGGTGTTGTATTCGCCGCCCTCCCGACGCAGAGAGCGCGTCGGAGTGCGCCTGCGAACAGGCACAAAAAAAACACCGGTTTGACGGAGGTGGGCGCCGCTGTGTGAGGAGTTTCTACGCTCCTAGTGGGAGATGGTGCTACTGGTTTTTGGATATGTCAACTCACCACGGAAATGGCGCTGGAAACGAGAAGTTGGCCTTTCCGTGATTTGAGTCAGCTTGATAGATCGCGAGAAAACTCCATTGCTCCGCTGTCCAGGGAGTCAACAGTAACCGTGTGCACGCTGCCTAAAAAGAGTCGAGCAGAGGGATAAGCCTTCGCGCGCGGTGCGCTTTCCCGATGGCTGGGGCGGTGGGCAGTCCCGGCTGCCATAAACCTATAGCGCCCGTGTCACAGAAGGCCTATTCTCGGGATGCCATCATGTGGATGGTATGACATGGAAAAGTCGATGTTTGACCTCTGTCTATTCGATCTGGATAACACGTTGTTGCGTACCGACGATCTAGAAGATATACGCAGGCAAGGAGTGGGGCAACAAGGCAACGCCTTCTACAAGGCCGAGCTGAGTCGGCGGTTTGGACAACCTGCCGCTCGCTACATCTACACTCCCGCTCATCTGGGTGCCTTGAAATCCAGATGGCCGCAAATGAAATTCGGGATTTTCACTAGATCGCCAGAGGTGTACGCGACGGCTCTACTCTCTGCGGCCTATCCTGGGTTCAATTGGGAGGCCGGAGCCGCTTACGAGATGGTGCCTAAGGGCTGCCACAAGCCGAATGGTTGGGGGATACGCGCGTGTATGCGTCAGGTTGGTGTGGCTGATCCCAGCCGGGTGGTGATGGTGGGGGATGAATCGGCGGATGTTAAGGCTTCGTACAATGCCGGCTGCTACGTCGTGCTTGATAAGTCATCCTGGCCGCATATGCGTTGGGACGGTCGTAAGCACTGGGACGCTCTGGCGTTGATTCCGGATGCGGTTATCGATGGTCCTGATGAGCTTTTTTTTGTGCTGAATGACATCGAGGCTTATGCGCCGCATCTGGAGTGGGCGTTCAATAAGTCTTGTGATGTGTCGCGTCAGCCTCGATTCTCATCGGTCAACCATTTTTATCCGCGCGAGCTCGGTGAGCCAGAAAAGGCAAAAGAGGAAATTCATTCAGCCGGAAGGCATTTTTCTGAATACAAGTCCCTTGATGATCGTCGGGCTTGGCACGTTCTTACACATAACATTCATGCGCATAAGGAAGTGCAAGTGTTTCCGCCTCAGTGGTGCCAGACAGTATATGAATTTATTCGGAAGTCATTTCCATTGTTGTCCCTCCTCAATCAATCGGTCACCGTGGCCGCAATTCCGCCGCGTCCTGGTCGGTTGCCGCGATTGCAGCACTTTATAGCGCAGTTGCGGTCTGACTTCATGGGGCGTAGTCCATTGGGTGGAACTCATGAAGCGGTAAAATTTAGTACGGATCTCCTTGCATACACCGATGGTGTTCGGTCGCATAGTAGAGAGCGCCTCAATGGGCTTGAGCGATTTGAGAACGTGCGTGAGCATTTGATTGTGACCAATCCGGCAAGTGCGCAAGGGAGAGACTTTGTTATAATTGATGATGTATGTACGAGTGGGGCGACATTGATGTACGCGAAAAAGCGTCTTGTTGAAGCCGGTGCGCGTAATGTCAGCCTGCTGGCTCTGTCAAAAAATGTGAGCGATGTGTTGTGATGTCGATTTCGGCAGAAACCGGTAAGTTGCTGGCGCTCTCCATGCTTAAAGGTGTGGGGCCGGCGACGTTGCGTATGGCATTGAACGTCACGAATTTTTCAATAGCTTCCGTTGAGTCGATTGCCCAGAAAGTTCCGCGATTGGCAGCGGCCGTTCAGCCGGCTCTGTGGAACGAGGCCTTGGAAAAAGCCGAAGAGCAAGCAGAACATGCGGAGCGAGGCAATGCCAGAATTCTATCTGTGCTTGATCCCGAATATCCTGCGCTGTTGAAGGCAACCAAGGACGATCCGGTGATCCTGTATGTGAAGGGGAGATTGGCAGATAGGCAGGAGCAGTCAGCAGCGGTTATCGGAACGCGCGAGCCTACTAGGCACGGCGTGATGATTGCAGAGCGCGTTACCCAGTTTCTTGTGGACAATGGATGGTCAGTGGTCAGTGGGTTGGCTCTGGGGTGTGACGCAATCGCTCATAACGCAGCAATAAAAGCGGGGGGGCACACAGTAGCGGTAATGGCTCACGGTCTGCACACGGTGGCGCCGTCAAAGCACAGGGCGCTGGCGCAAGATATTTTAGATCAGGGAGGTGCCTTGGTCTCGGAGTATCGCTTCGGCGTAGATCCACGTCCTGAGTTCTTCGTCAAACGCGACCGTATTCAGGCGGGCTTAGCGCGAGGCGTGGTGATGATTCAATCCGACTTGAGTGGGGGCAGCCTGCATGCAAGTCGTGCGGCACTGGACTACGGCCGTTGGTTGGCTGTACCCGAGCCCACTAAGTTAGACGCAGACAACATGGAGCCGAAGGTTCAGGCCAATGCTCTCATCGCGTCCGGCGACATTACGAAAATGGCGCAGTTGTTGAGGTGTTCGCCGGCCGAGGTTAGGAAGGTAGTTGTCCTGCGCTCGCGCGAGGACTACCCTCGATTGCTGCATGAGTCGTCCCCGATGGCGAGCGGTAACCATGATCATAAGGTCGGTCTTTTATAGGAGTTTTTATGGACTTGGAAGGTGGGTGGATTTATATGGTGATGACCTCCGAGGATTACGAGAGGTTTAAAATAGGTATGACGCGCGGCGCAACACCAATGCGGCGTGTTAAGCAATTGAGAACCAGTGATCCATTTATTTCATTGCTCGTTTCGTACTTCATTCCATGCAAAGTTCATGAGCTTTCGAAATGGGAAAATGCGCTTCAGCAAGAGTTTGGTCCGCCAATTCTCACCCATGACGGTACTGAGTCAGAGTGGTATCGTGGTGGCTTAGGTGAGGCGCAGGAATGGGTTGAAGCAAAATTAGAGGAGTGGTTCGGAAATCCAGTGATGGGCGTCATCTCCTCAAATGCCGCTTATAGGGCCTACGAGGATGACTTTTCAAGCGAGGCGAAAGATTGGCCTGAATTTAGTGATCCGCCAAGTTCTATGTCTTAATCAGGACGAGAATTGACTTGCCTTATCTGTTACCCTGCCATGGCTTTATTCATGGCGCTGCATTTTCCAGGAATCTTGTGATCTGGAATTGTCGGTGTCGCCACTCGCGCAGAAATTCGTAGAATCCGCAAGTCTAGCTTTCAGTTGCAGTGACAATGTGTCTCGCGCGCTCGTAGAGTTCGTCGAAAGTAACAATCTCCGGCTGGTGTAAATTGCGCCGATAGAGCTCAAAGGACCGAAGTTTTGCCTCGTTGACGCCGTGATCCCCTACAAACTCGCCTAAGCTTCCCACGACAACGAACGATTTAGGCGAGAAGTTGAACGCTTCCTCAGCCGTGGGAAATCCCTCCTTGTCTGGCAGGGGTAGCTTTCCAAAAATTGTTTCCGACGCATAGGAAACAGTGCCTTGTATTTGAGCGACGGCGCCGGATAGATGCTTTGATGGCGACCAGCAGCCATTACGATATTGGGTTTCAAGTAATTGGGTCTTGTGTGTCTTGATTTCGACGAAGCACAGCGTTGAAGCGATTGCTCTGCTTCTCAGAAGAGCATCTACACGTTTTCCGGGTTGCCCGACCCGATAACCGTGGACAACCTGTTCGAGCTTTCGCTCATTTAGCTCAGATGAATATATATAACTCAAGCCGTAGCCAAATATCCATGAATTAGCTTCGAAGAACTGCTGCCATAGAGCTTCGTCCTTGCATCCTTTTCGCCGCTTTAAGTCTTCAAAGTATTTGTCATTTTCAAGCAAGTTGGCAAATACTTCTAGTTGCCTCTTCCGGTAGCCGATTGCTATCAGGTCGCTCTTGGTGACGGAGTTGCGCAGAGCTTCGGCAATTAGTTCCTCATTGTCGGTAACTAGTTGCTTGGCTTGCTGCGAAGTAAGTGCTATCTTTCGTAGCTCTTCGTCGGTTATATTTACTGAGCTACCATTTTTGAAATTAATCGATTGAATGTTGGCTAAGAACTCACAAAATCGGCTGATCTCTTCATCGACAAAAGAGAAGCCTACGCCATATGGCATGCCAGTCTCTGAGTCGAACTTTTGGATCGTTAGGACAAAGACACCACGATTATCCTCCAAAAATTTTGCTTTGATACACGTCTTCGCATCCGGCTTTGCGCGGATTACAATTTCGCCTCGCTCTTTCGCATAGTCGTAGCCGTCAACTGACGGCAGGACCTTAGACGCAATTCGAATTCTGACGTTCTTGTCGCCGAATGCGGGCAGCGACGGACTAATGTAGGTCTTGCCTGGTTTCGGATTTTGATAGTTGTCCATAATCAAGGCAAAAAGGCAGGGTTCACTTGTCGGTTAAGTTCGATGTTTTGCACAGATTGTATGTGGGCCTAGTGAGTGCTAAATACTTTGTCGATGCTTGATCGTGTAACTGATTAGTTCTAATTGGGAGCCTGGTCGCGATTTAATTCAATTCTTGAACCTTGTTCCACGCAACTGAGCCAATCTTGTGCATCGAATCAAATGACTGTTTTTTTATCCTTGTGATCTCAGCTCTGTCTGGCGCAGTGGCCGAAGCTCCAGCCTCCATCAGTGCTTTGTTGACAAACATTAGCGCAGAATTGATCGATTGATAGAGTTCTTGCTGTTCCACATTTGTTGGATTGAGCATAAGTAGTACCAGGTTGGCTCTCAATCCAGCTTCCTTCGAAATGGAGTCCATTTCGTCGCGACTAATTGGCGTCGCTGCCGGGTTGACGAGGCGCGCAACGTGCATTACTTGCATGTCTATGTGCGAATAAAACTCTGCGACTTTGGCGCGGAGCTCTTGAAGCCACCGCAATCGCTCTGTAGTCACAATAGAAGCTTTTAGCTTCTTGTGCTCAAGTTTTGAATTGGTCTTTATGGCAGCCAGCTGGACTACAGTAGATCGATTCGCCGCGAAGTAAGCAATTAGTGCTGATATCGCAGCACCAAGCACGGCCGAACCACCAGCAATAGCAGCGACCCAAAGAGAATCATTGCTAGAGGTGTTGTCAGCGATCTTCTGAAGAAGCACTAGTGTCTGTTTCTGCAGCATAAAATTCCTGATGTGAGTTAACTACGATGACAGCGTCGTGCATAGAACGGCCGTATAGCGCGCCAATGCTCCTGTCTTTCGGAGCAGCACGCATCCAACATTTGATCTCTCACGAACGCGCTGCCGCATAGTTATTGCGACTGAAAACACGCGATTACAGTGCATTTCCCACACAGGGTCGACGCTACCACTTCTTGACGGACGTCACAAGTTAAAGGCCGCTCGGCGAACCGCCGGCGGCCTTAATTTGTAGACAAGTTGTCTGATCCCGCGCCATCCCGATTTACCGGGCGGCGCGCTCAGCGAGTAACTCAGTTACTGGGCATGCTCCAAACCTGCGCCTTAACCCCTCGCACGCTCGCATCCGCCGCACTATCCAAATCAAACACAATCACGCTATTCCCGCCTTTCCGCTGCAAAGGCGCCGGAAAATACAACGCCCGCTGCGGCCCAATCTTCCAGTGCCTTCCCAGGTTATGGCCATTGGCCCAAGCGAAGCCTTTGCCGAAGGCCTGCATGTCCAGGAACGTATCGGCAGGCGTGCCGATCTTCAGCGTGCCGCGGTGGAAGGCAGGGCCATCGACCTTGGCGGTGGTCCAGCCGGTGAGCTTGCTCGGGTCGTCCATCGGCAGGGGGAAGGTCTGCCAGCCGGTGAGGGGCTTGCCGTCGAGCAGCACGGGGTCGACCAGGCCGGCGTGGCCGTCGGGGAGGTGGGCGCCGTAGTTGATGCGGCCGGTGTTCTCCACCAGCACGTCGAGTGTGTGGGAGCCGGCGGGGATGTCCACGTCCACCGCCACTTGTTGCAGGCGGCGCTCGGCGCTGCCGGCCAGCTTCCGGTCGACGTAGACGCGGGCGTAGTCGCGCACTTCGCCCAGGTACAGGCTGCCCTTGCGCGGGCCGGTGACGGTGGTGCGGTAGAGGATGTAGCCGTAGGCCTGGCCGTAGCGCTCCATCGGCTGCGGGGTGTCGGTGGTGGCGGCCGGGGCGGGCAGGTTGTCCCAGAGCGAGGCGGATTCGCGCAGCGGCGTGGCGGGGAGTTCGGCGAAGCGGATCGGCTTGGGCAGCGCGGGCGGGGCGATGCCGGTGACGCGCTGGATGGCGTCGCGGAACAGGGTGAACTTGGGGGTGGGGCGGCCGGCTTCGTCGAGCACGGCGTCGTAGTCGTAGCTGGTGGTCTGCGGGGCGTAGTGGTCGCTGGGATTCTTCTGGAAGTTGGCGCCATTCATGAAGCCGAAGCTGGTGCCGCCGACGAACATGTAGAGGTTCGCGGAGTGGCCCTGGCGCAGGATCCATTCGAATTCGCTGGCCTGTTTGGCGCCGTCGGTGACGGCGTGCTGGCTGCCCCACTGGTCGAACCAGCCGGCCCAGTATTCGCCGACCATCTGCGGCTGCCCGGGGCGGAACTTGGCCAGGGTTTCGAAGGCGTTCTTGGCGTCGCCGGGGGCGAAGTTCACCACGGCCAGGGTGTCGGGCAGGGTGCCGTTGGCGAGCACGTCGGGGCCGTCGGCGGTGAACAGCAGCGCCTTGTCGAAGCCGGCCTGGACGAACATGGCGCGGTTGCGGCGCATGTAGGCGTGGTCGTCGCCGTAGGAGCCGTATTCGTTCTCCACCTGCACGGCGACGATCGGGCCGCCGTTGCCGTTGAGCCGCGGCTTGACCTGGGCGGCGAGGGCGTCGAGGTAGGCATGGCTGGCGGCGAGGAAGCGCGGGTCCTGGCTGCGCACGCGCATACCGGGTTCGGCGAACAGCCACGCCGGGTAGCCGCCGGCTTCCCACTCGGCGCATACGTACGGGCCGGGGCGCAGGATCACGTTGAGGCCTTGCGCGGCGGCTTCGTCGACGAAGGCGGCGATGTCGTTGTTGCCAGTGAAGTCGAACTTTCCCGGCCGCGGTTCCACCAGGTTCCAGAACACGTAGGTCTCCACCGTGTTCAGGCCCATCGCGCGCGCTTTCTGCAGGCGGTCCTTCCAGTAGGCGCGGGGGATGCGCTGGAAGTGGATGGCGCCGGAAATGACCTGGTACGGCTTGCCGTCGCGGATGAAGTGATCGCCCTGGGTGGCGAAGGCGGGCCAGGCGGTGGTTTGAGTCGGCTGCGCGGCTGCCGGGAGCGACAGCAGGAGCGACAGGGCAAGGGCGGACAGGGAGCGACGCAACATGTGGGGGTTTGTTCCGGTAGCGAGTTCGGGCTTTACCTGTAGGAGCGGCTTCAGCCGCGACCGGGCGTTCCGGGGAAGGCCCGGTCGCGGCTGAAGCCGCTCCTACGAGACGCAAGGATCAGCTAAAGGATGGCGGCAGATCGTCCTTGCCCGCACCGAACGCAGTGTTGGGCTTGGGCCCCATCTCCAGCTCCAGCGTACCGCCCGCAGCGAGGTCGGCATGGCGCAGCCAGCTGCGGGTGTACGGCTTGCCGTTCCAGCGTGCACGTTGGATGTAGACGTTGGCCGCGCTGTTGCCGTGGGCGACGATGCGCAGGGTGCGGCCGTTGCCCACGTTCAGTTCGGCGCGCTTGAACAGCGGGCTGCCCAGCACGTAGTTGGCGCTGACCGGGTCCACCGCGTACAGGCCCAGCGCGCTGAGCACGAACCAGGCGCTCATCTGCCCGCAATCCTCGTTGCCGGACAGGCCGTTGCGCGCGTCGTGGTACTGCTCGCGCAACAGCCGCCGCACCATCGCCTGGGTCTTGTACGGCTGCCCGGCGTAGGCGTAGAGGTAGGCGACGTGGTGGCTGGGTTCGTTGCCGTGCGCGTACTGGCCGACCATGCCGTCGATGTCCGGCGGCGCGTCCGCCGGCAGCTCCGAGCTGGTGGTGAACAGTTCGTCGAGCTTGGCGACGAAGTGGTCGCGGCCGCCGAACAGGTCCATGTAGCCGTACAGGTCGTGCTGGTTGAGGAAGGTGGCCTGCCAGGCGTTGGACTCGGTGAAGTCGCGCCACTGCGCGCTGTGGCCCATCGCGCGCGGATCGAACGGGGTGGCCCACTTGCCGTCGCTCAGGCGCGGCTGCACGAAGGTGCTTTCGCGGTTGAACACGTTGCGGTACTGGCGCGAGCGTTCGCGCAGGTGCCTGGCATCGTCGTCGGCGCCGACCGCCTGCGCCAGGTGCGCCACCGCCCAGTCGTCGTAGGCGAATTCCAGGGTGCGGCTGACCGATTCGTCGACCTTGTCGCAGGGGATGTAGCCCAGCTTCCGGTACAGCGCCAGGCCGTGCACGTCGTCGTCCATCGCGCGCTTGCGCCAGGCCGGATACGCGGCTTTCCAGTCGATGCCGGTGAAGCCCTTGGCATGCGCCTCGGCCAGCACCACGGCGGAGTGGTAGCCGATCATGCAGTCGGTCTCCACGCCCTGCAGTGGCCAGATGGCGACGCCCTGCGGGCATTCGTGGGCGCCGCGCACCAGGCACTGCACCAGGTCGGGCACGCGCTCGGGCTGCACCAGGGTCAGCAAGGGATGCAGGGCGCGGTAGGTGTCCCACAGCGAGTAGGTGCTGTAGTTGTGGTAGCCGGCCGGCGCCTGGTGCACTTGCAGGTCCATTCCGCGGTAGCGGCCGTCGGTGTCGCTGAACAGGGTCGGTGCGATCAGGCTGTGGTACAGCGCGGTGTAGAAGATGCGGCGCTGCGCTTCGTCGTCGCTGTCGATGCGCACCCGCCCCAGTTCCTTCTCCCACGCGGCCACGGCGGCGGCATGCACGCGGGCGAAGTCGAAGTCGGGCAGTTCCGCATCAAGGTTGGCCAGGGCGTTGTCGGCGCTGACCGCGGAGATGCCGACCTTGACCAGCAGCGGCGCGTCGGCCGCATCGGGGTAGTGCAGGGCCAGTTTCAGCCGGTTGCCGTCGGCACTGCGCGCGCTCGCGGCCAGCGGCTGGTCGTCGGCATACAGCTGCGCGCTGGCGAACGGCCGCGACAGGCGCATGGCGAAGTAGATGTAGCGGCCCTTGGCCCACTGGTAGACGCGGCGGCCGCCGGTGACGGTCTGCGCATCGACCAGGCGCAGGCTTGCGTCTTCGACGCGGGCGGGGATCTCGGGCTTGTCCTGCATGCCGTGGCACAGGTCCAGCAGCAGGTGCGCCGGCTTGCCCTTGGGAAAGTGGTAGCGGTGCAGGCCGGCGCGCGCGGTGGCGGTGAGTTCGGCATGCACGCCGCTGTCCTTCAGGCGCACGCGGTAGTAGCCGGGCGAGGCGGCTTCGTCGGCGTGGTCGTAGCGCGAGCGGTAGCCGGCATCTGGGTTTTCGCGCGTGCCGGGCTGCAGCTTCACCGGGCCGGTGGCCGGTACCACCAGGAAATCGAGCATGTCGCCGATGCCGGTGCCGGACAGGTGGGTGTGCGAGAAGCCCATGATCGAGCCGTCGTCGGCGTGGTAGCCGGAGCAGGCGTCCCAGTCGGCGTTGTAGGTGTCCGGGCTCAGTTGCACCATGCCGAACGGCAGCGTGGCGCCGGGGAAGGTGTGGCCGTGGCCGCCGGTGCCGATGAACACGTCGACGTTGCGGGTGAGCTCGGCCTTGGCGCGCGCATCGGCCGGCAGCGCGTAGCTGCCGGCGCGTGCCTGCGCCAGGCGCGCGATGCCGCTGCTGCCGAACAGGGCCAGGGCGATGGCGCCCTGCAGGAAACCGCGTCGTGTGGCCATGGTGCTGTCCTCGGGGTGTGCGGCGGTGCGGTAGGGGTTTTGGTTTTTTGTAGGAGCGGCTTCAGCCGCGATGGGGCATTACCGGTAAAGCCCGGTCGCGGCTGAAGCCGCTCCTACGACAGCAACTGCGGCTTGCGCTGGTGCAGATCGATGATCAGTTCGCCGAACAAGGTGTTGGCCCAGGCGAACCAGTCGCGGGTGAAGGTGCTCGGGTTGTCCTTGTCGAAGGCTTCGTGCATGAAGCCGCTGCCGGCATCGGTGGTCTTGAGCCACTGCAGGCACTGGCGGATCTGCGCGTCGTCGTCGCTGGCCAGGGCGTACTGCATCAGCGACATCGGCCAGATCGTGCCCAGGCCGCTGTGCGGGCTGCCCACGCCCTCGGCGGCGCGGCCGCGATAGAAGTAGGGGTTGCGCTCGCTCCAGGCCAGTTGCCGGGTGCGCAGGAACACTGGATCGCGACGGTCGCAGCAGCCCAGGTAGGCCAGGCTCAGCAGGCCGGGCGCGTTGGCGTCGTCGATGAACAACTGGTTGCCGTAGCCGTCCACCTCATAGGCCCAGAACGGCTGGCCGTCGGCGTCGCGCATCTGCCCGAACTTTCGGGTGGCCGTCTCGACCTCGTCGGCCAGGGCGCGGCACTCGCCGGCGAAGGCGGCGTCGTGATGCAGCGCCTCGCTCATCGTCGCCAGTTGCCGCAGCGAGGTCACCGCGAACAGGTTGGCGGGGACGAACAGCGGATACAGGCAGGCGTCGTCGGACGGGCGGAACATCGAATGGATCATGCCGTTGGGCCGGGTCGGCTGCCCGTAGCCGTCCAGCACCAGGGTCTCGGTGGCCAGCGGCGAGGGCCGCTGGAAACTGTACGGGCCGCGGCCGTGCAGGCGCTGCTGCTCGCGGAAGGTGCGCACCACCACGTGCATGGCGTCGCGCCAGTCGTCGTCGAACGGCGCGGCATCGCCGCTGGCGCGCCAGTACTCGTGCGCCAGGCGGATCGGGTAGCACAGCGAATCCACTTCCCATTTGCGCTCGCCGACGCCGGGCTTCATCTCGGTGATGTCGGCCACCGACCACTTCAGGCGCTGGCTGGTGCCGTCGGGCAGGAACGCGTTGGCGTAGGGATCCAGGCGGATGCAGGCGGCCTGGCGCTGGATCAGCCCATGGAACATGCGCCGCAGCGCCGGGTCGCGCTTGGCCAGCGGCACGTAGGGATGCACCTGCGCGGAGGAGTCGCGCAGCCACATCGCCTCGATGTCGCCGGTGATGACGAAGGTGTCCGGCTTGCCGTTGCGGGTGCCGGTCTCGACGGTGGTGTCGAGGGTGTTGGGGTAGCAGTTCTCGAACAGCCAGGCCAGGCGCGGATCGGCGATGCCGGCCTTGACCGTGCGCAACTGGCGCTCGACCGCGGCACTGACGAAGCGGCGCTTGCCCGGCGGCGGCCGCTTGCTGGGCAGCGCGGCGGAGGCCGATGCCGCGGCGGCGGCCGGCAGTGCCCCGCTCAGCAGCGCGGCGCCGGCGCTGGCGCCGAGGAAGTGGAGGATGTCGCGGCGGGTAGGCATGGCCTGGAACGCTCCGTGGAATCGACGAACGCTCCCGGCACGGGCCGGCACCGGGGGAGGCGCCGGCCGCGGCCGGGAGGGCAGGTTGATGGTACCTATGACGGACCAATTTACGACGACCTTACAACGTGTGGCCGTCCGATGCATCCTGCGACCGCACAACCGGCCGGCTCAGTGGTGGTGGTGCGCGCCGTGCCAGTGCATCGGTCCCGAGCACACGCACTCGCCGTCGTCGTCGCCGTTGCCGGCATGGCCGAACAAGGCCTCCAGCAGCCGCCGCGACGGGCTCCACTCGCCGATGGCCGGGTGGATCAGCATCGCCTTGCAGGCGTCCAGGTGACTGCCGCTGAGCGCGGCGTCGATGGCGGCGTGTTCGTAGGCCTTGACCGTGCGTACCAGGCCCTGGATCGCCTCGGGCAGCGGCCGCGCCGGCAGCGGGGTGATGCGGTCGCGCTCGATGGTGGAGGAGATCTCCACGATGTCGTCGTCGGCCAGCTCCGGCATGCAGCCCTGGTTGCGCACGTTGACCACGTGCCGCCCGGGGAGCGCGCCGGTCAGTGAACTCATCACGTCCACGGCGATGCGGTGGTAGCCGGTGCTGGCGCGGAACGGGTCCGGCTGCGGCGCGAGGTCGTCGGCGAAGGCCGAGCCGGCCTCGGCCTCCAGCCGCATGTACGAGCCGGAGCGCTGCTGCAGGTAGGCGGCGTAGGTCTGCACCGCGCCGCTGCCGTCGCCGGCATTGAGGCGGCTGCGCAGGTCGGCGATCAGGGTGTGATTGAGCCGCTCGATCTCGCTGCCGCGGCTGGCGCCGCTGGCGCGCTGATTCTCCAGGGCGCGGCTGCGCTCGTAGTAGAAGTACAGGTACTCGGTGGGGATCAGCCGCAGCGTGCGCAGCATGTCGAAGTCGAACAGCGGTGCCAGGTACAGCTGGCGCAGGATCGCGTCGTCGGCCAGGATGCGGTCGAGCACGTCCTCGCCGCGCACCCGCACCGCGCGGATCCAGCCCAGGTGGTTGAGGCCGACGTACTCGCAGTCCACGTCCGCCGGCGGCTCGCCGAGCGCGCGGGCGATGTTGTGGAACAGCTCCACCGGCGTGTCGCAGATGCCGACCACGCGCGCGCGGGTGTGGCGGCTGATGGCCTGGGTGATCAGCCCGGCCGGGTTGGTGAAGCTGACCAGCCACGCGTCGGGGCTGAGCCGCTCCACCATGCGCGCCTGCTCGATCGCCACCGGCACCGTGCGCAACGCCTTGGCGACGCCGCCGGGGCCGGTGGTCTCCTGCCCGGCGTAGCCGTGGCGGATGATGGTGTGCTCGTCGGTGGCGCGCTGGTGGATGCCGCCGATGCGGATGCTGTTGAGCACGAAGTGCGCGCCGTCGATCGCCGCTTCCGCCGAACTGGCCGCGTTGACCTGCAGCTCGCCACCGAACTCGGCGACCACCGCACGGCCCAGCGCGACCATCAGCGCCAGCCGCTCCTGGTCCGGATCGTAGAGCACGATCTCGCGCGCACCGAGCGCTTCGGCGGCATCGTTGACGCCGTACACCACCAGCGGCGCACGCACGCCACCGCCGCCGATCAGGGCGAGTTTACGGTTGGGAAAGGAACTGCTCATGGAGACTCCTGAGACGTGGGGGATCGGGAAGGCCGTCGAGCGCGCCGAGCGCGGTGCAGCAGGCGGCGCCGCACAGGCAGCCGCGCTGCGCGCAGGCGTCGAGGGAAAGGTGGTCCAGCAGCGCGTCGATGAAGCCGGCATCGAAGGCATCGCCGGCGCCGGTGGTGTCCTGCACGGCGACGACGGGCGCGGCGACCAATCGCGCGCCGGCCGCATCCACCACGCAGGCACCGGCGCCGCCGAGCTTGATCGTCACCTGCGCCAGGCCCAGTGCCTGCGCCCAGGCGCGGCAGGACGCGGCATCGTCGCCGCTGCAGCCGGCCAGCGCTGCCTCCTTCTGGTTGGGCAGGAAGTGATCGACCGCGCGGCAGGTGGCGTGGTTGTCGGGGTCGGCCAGCCACGCGGGGTTGAAGCCCACGTCCAGCGAGGTGCTGCAACCGGCCGCGCGCAGCGCCGGCAGCAGCGTGCGCGCCAGCGTCGCCGGCAGCGGCAGGGCGAAGTGCACGTGGCGCGCGGCGCACATCGCCTCCAGCGCGGCGGCGCTGCCCAGCAGCGGTTCCAGCGCGGCGTTGGCGCCGGGATAGGTGAAGAACGAACGGTCGTCGTGCAGCGACACGCTGGCGGTGACGCCGGTGCCGGCGGGGTGGTCGACCAGGCCTTCGGTGCCGACGCCGAAGGCGCCCAGGCGCTGCGCGAACCAGGCGCGGTCGCCGGCGCCGATCGCGCCGATCAGCGTGACCTTGCGCCCGAGCCGCGCCAGCCCGCAGGCGGTGTTGACGGTGCCGCCGCCGAGGTCGCGATGGTAGTGGCGCGCCATCGCTTCCTCGCCCGGCCCGGGCCAGGTGCTGAAGCCGCTGAAGATGTGGTCGAGATAAACCTCGCCGACCACCGCGACGTCATGGGTTTTCATTGCTGGAAGGGCCATGCTGCCTCGCGTTTGGCCTGGATGAGATAGAGCGCGGTGCCCGCGCACAGCGCCAGCACCGCCGCCAGCAGCCGCGGCAGCGGACTGGTGGCCAGCAGCGCCAGCCAGCCGCAGACGCTGATCAGCAGCGGCCACGGATACAGCGGCATGGCGAAGCGGGCGCGGCGCCGCGGCTGCCGCCGCAGCAGCACCACCGCCAGGCATTGCGCCAGGAACTGGAACAGGATCTGGATGATCATCAGCGTGGCGATCAGGTCGTCCAGCGACAGCGGACAGGCAAGCGCCGAGGTGATGCCGACGAACAGCAGCGACACAGTGGGGAAGCGCCCGCGCGGATGCAGTCGCGCGAACACGCCGAAGAACTGGCCGGAGGCCGCCGCCGCATACGGCACCCGCGAATAGCCCAGCAGCACCACCAGCGCCGAGCCCCAGCTGGCGAGCACGATCAGCGCCACCGCCACGGTGCTGCCCACCGGGCCATAGATGGCCTGCATGAAGTCGGCGACCACCGCCTTGGACTGCGCGGCCTGCTGCCACGGCAGCACGCCGAGCAGGGTCACGTTCAAGCCCAGGTACAGCACCGCCACGATCGGGATCGACCACAGCACCGCGCGCGGAATCGTGCGGCGCGGCTTGCGGATCTCGCCGCCGAGCATGCACACGTTGTTGTAGCCGCCGTAGTCGTACACCGCGATCAGCGCCACCGCGCCGAAGCCCAGCCAGAAGCCGTGCGGCGAGGCCGGCCGCGCCTGCAGGAATTCGCGCGCCAGCGCCATGTCGAAATGCAGCGCGCCACTGAGCACGATCCACAGACAGGCGGCGATCACCACCGCGCTGACCAGCAGCGACAGCAACTGCACCGAGCGCACCTGCCGGTACAGCAGCGCGGTGTTGAACAGGCACAGCGCCATGGCGATGCCGGTGAGCGCGGTGTGGCTCAGCCCGGGCATCAGGTAGGCCAGGTACTGCGCGCAGCCGACCGCGGCCGCGGCCACCGACAGCGGCGCGGTCAGCAGCGTCTGCCACAGGTACAGGAAGCCGAACAGGCGTCCGGCGCGGTCGCGGCCGTAGGCCTCGCGCAGGTAGTGGTAGGGCCCGCCCGAGCGCGGAATCGCCGAGCCCAGTTCGGCCCACACCAGGCCGTCGCACAGGCACAGCAGCGCCCCGACCACCCAGCCCAGCAGCACCGCCGGCCCGGCCAGCGCCGACAGCGCCAGCGGGATGGTGATGAACGGGCCGATCCCGATCATGTTGAGCAGGTTGGCCGACAGCGCGCTCCAGAACCCCAGCGTGCGCGGCGGCGCGCCCTGGTCCGCGGCGGACGAAGAGGACGCGACGGGGGCGGCGAGCGACGTCATGTGCATGCGCGATCCTGCGGGGAGGGAAGGGAAGCGACGGGCTGCATTGCAGGCGTGGGGACGAGAGCGTCGGCGCAGCGCACCAGGCCCGGTTGCAGGCGATGCAGATCGAGGATCAGCACCTGGTTGGCCCCGGCGCGGAGCCAGGCGCCGGGGCAGTACAGGCATTGCTGCGGGCCGATGTCCCAGTAGCGGCCGAGCAGGCGCCCGTTGACCCACAGATAGCCCTTGCGCCAGTCGCGCATGTCCAGGTGCACGTCGCCGGGCTGTTCCAGGGTGAATTCAGTGGCGAAGAACAGGCCCGGGCGCTGCGGCGGTGCCTGCAGTGGGCGCAGCGATGGCGTCGGGTCTGCTTCCAGCGCCAGCCCGCGCACCTCCCAGCCGTGCAGCTCCTGCCCATCGAGCCGCACCGGCCCGAGCAGGCCCTTGCGATCGCCCAAGGCCGGGCCGAAGTTGATGTGGCCGAAGCAGTCGACCAGCACCTCCAGATCGCGCGTGTCCTTCGCTGCATCGGGCAGGCGCAGTTGCAGCGCACTGTGCAGGCGCGGATGCCGCACCCGCGACACGTGGTCCAGTTCGCGCCCGTCCACATGCACCACCGCGTAGTCGTGCACCTGTCCCAGGTGCAGCGCCTGGCCTGCACCGACCTGGCGCCGATACAGCACCAAGCCCTGGTCCTGGCCGAGCAGGCGCTGGTTGTCCATGGGCGTGCCGGTCTGCAGCGCGGGGCCGAGGTTGTCCCACAGCGCGGCTACCGGTGTGGCCTGCACGGCGTCGAAGCGCGCGCGGCGCGGTGACGCCGGTAGCGGGGGCAGTGGCGCGTCGCCCTGTGCGGCGATGATCTTGCGTAGTGCGAAATACGCCGGCGTGGCGCGGCCGGCCTCGTCGATCGGCGCGCCGTAGTCGTAGCTGGTCAGCGCCGGCTGGAACTGCGAGCCGTCGTCCTCGGCATTGGCCCCGGCGCTGAGGCCGAAGTTGGTGCCGCCGTGCACCACGTATAGATTGAACGAGTAACCGGCGGCGGCAATGCGGCGCAACAGCGGCGCATAGTCGCGGCGCGCGAACTGCGGCTCGCCCCAGTGCGTGAGCCAGCCGGGATAGCCTTCGGACACCCACACCGGCGCCTGCCCGGCAAAGGCCGCGGCCGCCTGCAGATCGTGCAGATCGGGACCATCGAGCCCCAGCGCGGCGCCAGGCAGCATGGCCTGGCGCCGACGCAGATCCTTGAGCCCTTCGGCCAGCGAGAACGGCCCCTCGACCCCATGCGCCCGCCACAGCGCGGCCAGCGCCTGTAGGTAGCCGACGTCGCTGCCGTGCATCGAGTATTCGTTCTCGATCTGCAGCATCAGCACCGGCCCCCCGGCACTGGCCATCAATGGCGCGATGCGCGGCGCGATCGCGCCGATGTAGCGTTCCACCGCCGCCATATAGCGCGCATCGTGGCGATCGCGCAGTCGGATGTTCGCCTCGCGCAGCAGATACGGCGGCAACCCGCCCAGCGTCCACTCCGCGCATACATACGGCCCGGGCCGCAGATACACCCACAGCCCCTCCTGCTGGCACAACCGGATGAACCCGACGAAATCGCGCTCGCCGCTCTCCAGATCGAACTGCCCCGGCGCCGTTTCCAGCGCATTCCACATCAGGTACAGCGCGATGGTATTCAGTCCCATCGCCTTGGCCATGCGGATGCGATGCAACCAATCCGCCTTCGCGATCCGCAGCGGATGCAGTTCGCCGCTACGGATCTGCCAGGGTTGCCCGTCCAGCGTGAAGCGTCCTTGCGCGAAACCGAATGCGTGCGGCCGCCCGTCCGGCACCGGCGCTGATGCTGGCACCGCTGCGCGCAGCATCGGCATCGCCGCCAAGCCCAATGGCGCGAGCAAACCGAACCGGCAGAATGCGCGGCGTTTCAATGCAGGCTCCAGTCGGAGCGTTGCCGTTGCCGTTGCTCTTCAGCTTTTGCCTTTCCCGGGCCCCCTCCGCAGCGGCGGAGCTGGCGGGTAAAACCCCCCGCAGGGGGGCGGCGCACAGGGATGTGCGCCGTTTTCGGCCGGGGCAGGATGCCCCGTCCGAAAATCCCGTCAGCGGAGCGGACCCGCGCAGCGGGCGCTGCGGCGGGGTGTGCTTTCTTTTGGTTACTTTTCTTTGCACAAGCAAAGAAAAGTGACTCGCCGCCAGGCGAAAGCTGTTGCCTTTGCCTTCCAACATTCCCAGTAAAGCTCGTCGGGACTGAAGTCCCTCCCACAAGAGCGATGGTCCAGGCTTTGTCGGTGGAGCCTGTCGCGGCTGAAGCCGCTCCTACGACAGCCAAGGCGCGCTTTGCTCCAGCCGCTTGCCGATGCGGCTTGCTCCAAGCAGCGTCGGTAAAGCCCGTCGGGACTGAAGTCCCTCCCACAAAAGCCCTGGCCCAAGCCGTGTCGGGAAGGCCTATCGCGGCTGAAGCCGCTCCTACGACGGCCAAGGCGCGCTTTGCTCCAGCCGCTTGCCGATGCAGCCTGCTCCAAACAGCACCGGTAAAGCCCGTCGGGACCGAAGTCCCTCCCACAAAAGCCCTGGCCCAGGCCGTATCGGGAAGGCCTGTCGCGGCTGAAGCCGCTCCTACGACAGCCGCTTCGCGCGTTGATCGGGCGGGCTGCCGGTGCGGCCTGATCCAGGTCGCACCGGTGAAGCCCGAAGGGACTGAAGTCCCTCCCACAAAAGGCCTGATCCAGGCGGAGTCAGTAAGGCCCGCCGGGGCCGAAGTCCCTCCCACAGACAGCGTGGCAACGCTCCGCGATGGCATCCCAGTGCGCACGCCGCCGCGGCCTAGAACGCGTACTTGACGGTCAACAGCGTCATCATGCCGGCATCCACGATGTCCGACACCGCCAGATTGTGCCGGCCCACATGGCCCCAGTAACTGTATTCCTTGGTGAGATTGGAGATCGACAGATCCACATTCACCCCATTGTCGAACCGATAACCCGCGTGCAGATCCACCCGCCGCGTCGGCCGCGCCCACAGGTCGTCCCACGGCGCGTTCTGGTGCAGGAAATCGTAGTTGAGCAGATACGAACTGCTGAAGTGATAGCTCAGGTTCACCGAGAACTTCGAGCGCTCGTAGAACAGCTCCAGATTGGCCATCGCGTTCGGCGCCGACTGCATCTGCTCGTCTTCGAAGCCGACCATGCCCAGATCGGCGTGCGCATGCTGGCGCGTGGCATTGGCGCTGACGCCCAGCCCGTCGAACGGCGCCGGCAGATCCTGGAAGCGCTGCCGCGCGCTGACCTCCACGCCGTACACGCGGCCGTCGCCACCGTTGGTCGGCATCTGGTAGAACACCGTGCCGCTGCCGCTGGTGCCCGAATTGGCCTGGCCGGAACCCGCATCGTAGATGTAGTGGTGCAGACGCTTGTAGAAGCCGGCCACCGAGAAGAACCCGCCATGGTCGGTCGCCCACTCGCCGGACAGGTCCAGGTTGGTCGAGGTGATCGCCTTCAGGTCCGGGTTGCCCTGGCTGATGGTGGTGATGCCGTTGGAAATGTTGATCTGGCTGCCGCCGCCCAACTGCACGAACGCCGGCCGCGTATAGCTGGTCCACAGCGCGGCGCGGTAGGTGGTGGCGCTGTCCGGGCGCCAGGTCAGGAACACGCTCGGCAGCGGCTGGTCGTAGTGCGTGCTGTTGGCGGCGAAATAGCCGATCTGCTGGTTGCCGTCGCTGTCGGTGGGCGTGGTCCAGAAGGTGTTGTGGATGCTGGTGTGCTCGAAGCGCACGCCGGGCACCACTTCCAGGCTGCCGAAGGAGAACGTCGCCATCGCGTAGGCGGCGCTGACCGCCTCGGTGCCGCGCATCGTGTTGCAGTTCCAGTTGTTGACGTAGAACGCGCTGCCGCAGGTGTCCAGGTCGTCGTCGGTGAGGTGGTTGGCGATGACCTGCGCCACCGCGCCCTCGCTGACCCGCGGCGTGGCCCAGTGGTACTTGCCGGGGAAGATCGCCGCGTAGCCGCCGTTGAAGATGCCCAGGTCGCCCAGCGTGCTGGTGTCCGGCACCGGGCCGGTCCACCAGTCGCGGTTGCTGTAGTGGCGGCTGCTCTTGCTGTACTTCACGCCGAACTGCAGCGTGGTCAGCGCGCCGTCGCTGAAGTCGTAGCGTGCGTCGAACTTGGCGCCTCCCTTCTTCTGCCCGGAGTAGATCTTGGTCGATTCGCCGTAGCTGCTGGCGTACAGCGAGGGGATGTTGTTGACCTGCGCCAGCAGCGCCGGGGTCAGCTGCGGGTAGGGGAAGGCGCCGCTGCCGTAGCGCATCAGGCTGCTGCCGGAGTAGGCGAAGTTGGCCTGGCTGAACTTGTCCTCGCGCCCGTCGATCTCGATGTGGTCGGGGCGGTCGTTGTCGCCGAAGCTGTAGAACAGGTTCGGCGACAGCGTCCAGTTGCCGGCGGTCTTGCGCGCGCCCACCTGGAACGTGGCCAGGTCGGCGATTTCCGGGTTGGTCTCGTACCAGAAGCGCGCGGCGATGCGGTTGATGTTGGGCGAATACACGCCGGGCGTGGCGGTCGGCACGAAGCTGACGTCCTGCGGCAGCAACTGCACGAAGGTGGTGCCCTGGTCGGTCTTGGCGTAGGCGTAGGTGGCGCGCGCGTACACCGACAGGGTGTCGTCCACGTTCCAGTCGAAGGCGGCGTTGCCGCCGTAGCGGCGCTCCCAGCCGGCGACCACGCCGACGTTCATGCCGGTGCTGGTCAGGTTGTCCTGCGGTGCGTAACCGGCGGCGTTGCTGCCGTCGGCATTGGCATGCAGGAACTTCCATGAGCCGTCGTTGAGCGCGCTGGTGGCCGCGGCGACTTCGCTGTTGGTCGAGGTGCGGTAGTCGTAGTAGGCGCTGGCGTAGAAGCCGAACTGCTGCTCGTCGCCGAACTTGTGCTGGAACTCGCCGGCCAGGCCGCCACCGAGGCCGTCGCCGCCGTAGTCGCGGGCGCGGCTTTCCACGCGGCCGCTGACGGTGACGCTGCCGCTGGTGGCGTCCTTGTAGTCGTAGGCGGTGGGGGTGCGGAAATCCAGGGTGCCGCCGATGGCGTCGCCGTCCATGTCGGCGGTGGAGGTCTTGTTGGCGACGATGGTCTGCAGGCCGGAAGGCGGCAGCAGGCTCAACTGCACGCTGCGGCTGTACGGCATGCCCTGGGCGACGGTGACGCCGTCGATCAGGTTGACGTTGTACTCCGAGGGCAGGCCGCGCACCGAGGCGAACATGCCTTCGCCGCGCGCGGCGCCGTCGACGCCGCCGAAGTAGCCCGAGCCGCTGTAGGTGATGTTGATGCCGGCGATCAGGCCCAGCGCCTCGGCGACGTTGTGCACGGCGGTGTGCTCGAGGTCGTTGGCCGACAGCACGTCCACCGTGTTCGAGGAATTCATCTTCAGCGTGCTGGCGTCGTAGCGGTTGGCCGCCACGCTGATGGTCTGCAACTGCTTGGCCTCGTCCAGCGCGATCGACACCGTGGCGGCGCCGCTGTCGGCGACCTGCACGGTGGTTTCCGGCGCGCTGAAGCCGGGGTAGTCCAGTTGCAGTGCGTACTGCCCGGCCGGCACGTCGGCGATGACGAAGCGGCCCTGGGCGTCGGTGACGGCGCTGAGCGCGGTGCCGGCGATGGCGACCTTCGCGTGCGCGGCCGGCTTGCCGCTGCTGCGCTCCTTGAGTTCGCCCTGCACGGTGCCGGCCAGCGCCGGTGCGGTGGCGGCGAGGCCGGTGATGGCCAGAATGGCGGCGCACAGCGCCTTGCGCTTGCAATACGGATGGGTTGCCACGTGACACCTCGCTGATCGTGATCGGTGCGGGCACGCGCCGAAGGCGACGCGCCGCTGCGTTCCTGGAAGGCAGACACGGTGGACGGAAGGCGCGCGCGCTCGGACCGCACGCCGGAGGGCGTGCGAACAAGACAGAGCGAACGGCGACCGACGCGAGGCGTCTGCCGGCTGGGCGGACCGTTAAACGGCGATCAGTGGCGTGGCGGCGAGTAGCCGGCGATGCACTTGGAGCGCGAACGCAGCGCGCTCAGCTTGTAGCGACGGGTCATGCGCAGCGGCCCCCATGCGTGCCCGCGCGGAACGCGGACGACAGGCAGGGCGCCGGAACTCCGGCGAGGCATCGATCCTGGCTGCGACGACTGCATGACATGGCACATCACCCCTGGAACTGCCCTGGAAAACGCCGCAGGTGCTGCGGCGTTCGGCGCGTCTGGCATGTCGATGCGTGGCACCGACGTGTTATCGATACCTCTGTCCCGGAAGACTGTCAATAGGTTGTGAAAAATAAATTAGCAGGGCGCTGGAACGTGGGCGGATGGCGTCCGGTGGCGGGAGCGCGCCGGGCCGTTACGCTGCACCGCCGCATGCGCTGGCGCATTTCGTAGACAGGGGCCGCGGGCGGCCCCGTCGCTCACTTCGGCAGGGCCACGCGCCCGCTGATCGAGAACGCCGCGTCCTCGCCGGGGGCGCCTGTGCCCGGCTGGCCGCCACCGACGAACAGCCGGTAGTCGCCGGCCTCCACCGCGCGCTGGCCGCTGCGGTCGACGTCGCTGAGCTGGCGCGGGTCCAGCGCGAAGCGCAGCGTGCGCGCCTCGCCCGGCTGCAGGTGCACGCGCTGGAAGCCGACCAGGCTGCGTAGCGGCGACTGCGCGCGTTGCGGGTATTGCAGGTACAGCTGCACCACCTCGTCGCCGGCGCGCGCGCCGGTGTTGCGCACCGTGGTGCTCACCTGCAGCGGCTGGCCGGCTTGCAGCGTCGCGGTCGACAGCTGCGGCGCGTCGTAGGCGAACTGGGTGTAGCTCAGCCCATAGCCGAACGGGAACAGCGGCTCGCCCTTGAAGTAGCGGTAGGTGCGGCCCTTCATGTCGTAGCTGACGTAGGGCGGCAGGTCCTTGGTCGAGCGGTAGAAGGTCACCGGCAGGCGCCCGCCGGGGTTGATGTCGCCGGCCAGCGCCTGGGCGATCGCGGTGCCGCCGGACTGGCCGGGATACCAGGCGGCGATGATCGCGTCGGCATGCTGCTTGGCCCAGTTCAACGCCACCGCGCTGCCGCTCATCAGCACCACCACCAACGGCTTGCCGCTGGCCTTGGCCCGTTCCAGCAACGCCTGCTGCGCCGCCGGCAGGGCTAGGTCGTTGCGGTCGCCGCCGTCGAAGCCGGGCACGTCGATGCGCAGTTCCTCGCCTTCCACGTCCGGCGACAGGCCGACGAAGGCCACCACCGCGTCGGCCTGCGCCACCGCGCGTTCGGCCTCGGCCAGTTGCAGCGCCGGCGGCGCCAGCCACTCCAGGCGCAGGCCCTGGTCCTGGCCACGGTGTTCCAGCTCCAGGCGGATGCGCCGCGGCGTCGCGTCGTCGAAATGCAGCACGGTCTCGACGTTGCGGCCGTCGGCGTTGTGCATGCCGGCCGGCACGTGCTTGTCCTCGGCGTTGCCGGCCACCACCAGTTGATCGTCGATGTACAGGCGCACCGGGTCGTGGCCGGCGCAATCGAAGCAGCGCGCCACGCGCACCGCCAGGGTGTAGTCACCCGGGCCGGGCGGCAGCAGTTCGCCGCTCCAGCGCACCGAGTAGCGGTCCTTGTCCACGCCCTTGGCTGGGGCGACGTGGTCCCAGTTGAAGCCGACCACGCGGTCCTGGCGTTGCACGCGCGGGGTGCCGGCCAGATCCAGGTTGTCGAAATATTCGCCGCGCAGGCCGGGCTTGCCGTCGCTGCGCAGGGCGGTCTCGGGAATCATGCCGGGCACGCCGGCGGCCAGCGGCGCGCCCTGCGCATAGGCGACCTGGGCGGCGCCGAAGCGCGTGCGCAGCCCTTGCAGCGGCGTCACCGGCTGCACCGAGGTGCCTTGGTAATTGGCTTCCAGCGCGGCCAGCGCGTCGGCGTTGGGGCCGAGCACGGCCAGGCGCAGGCCCGGGCGCAGCGGCAGGGTGGCGTTGGCGTTCTTCAGCAGCACCAGCGATTGCTGCGCGGCCTGCAGCGCCAGCGCGCGGTGCGCGGCGCTGTCGATGTCCCTGGCGCCCAGCCGCGCATACGGGTCGTTGCGCGGCGCCTGCAGTTCGCCGAGCCGGTAGCGCGCGGCGAACAGGCGCACCAGCGAGCGGTCGAGCAGGGCTTCGTCGGCCTCGCCGCGGTCGAAGGCCAGGCCGAGCTCGCGATAGGCGTAGCCGCAGTTCAGATCGTGCCCGGCCTTGAGCGCGGCCGCGGACGAGCCGGCGTTGTCGGCGCGGTAGTAGTGGAACTGGGTCATGTCGTCGATCGCATCGCAATCGGACACCACGAAGCCCTTGAAGCCCCAGTCGCCGCGCACGCGGCCGTCGAGCAGCCAGTCGGCGGCGCAGGCGGGCGTGCCATGCAGCGAGTTGTACGCGCACATCACCGAGCCGGCCTGGCCGTCGACGATGGCGGCGCGGAACGCCGGCGAGTAGGTCGCCTCGAAATCGTGCGGCGACACGTCCACGTCGAAGCCGTGGCGGCCCGGTTCCGGCCCGCTGTGCACGGCCAGGTGCTTGGGCGTGGCGATGGTGCGCGGATGCGCCGGATCGTCGCCCTGCAGGCCGTGGATGAAGCCGACCGCGAGCCGTCCGGTGAGGTAGGGATCCTCGCCGTAGGTCTCCATGCCGCGGCCCCAGCGCGGGTCGCGGAAGATGTTGATGTTGGGCGACCAGATGGTCAGCCCGGCGTAGCGCGGATGGTCCTTGCCGGGGCCGCCGGCGAGGTTGAACTTGGCCCGCGCCTCGGTGGAGGTGACGGTGCCGACGTCGTGCAGCAGGTCGGGGTTCCAGGTCGCGGCCAGGCCGATCGCCTGCGGGAACACCGTGGCCTCGCCGTTGCGGGCGATGCCGTGCAGGCCCTCGCTCCACCACTCGTAGGCCGGCACGCCCAGGCGCGGGATCGCCGGCGCAGCGTTCATCGCCTGCGCGATCTTCTCGGCGCGGGTCATCTTCGCCACCAGCGCGGCGGCGCGGTCCTCGGCCTCGTCGGCACGGGCGAGCGGGGCGGCGAGCAGCCCGAGTGCGCACAGCGCCTGTGCCAGCGGCTGTAGGAGCGGCTTCAGCCGCGACCGCGCGCCGGCCGATCTACGGAGCATCTCCCGGCCCATCACTTCGCCTCCGCCGGCTCGGCCGGCGCACCAGCCATGGTCCCGCCCAGGTCGCGCACCTGCAGCGCCGCGCGCAGCTGCTCCAGCGTCGCGCTGCTGTGCACGCGTACGGTCAGCGGTTCGCCCGGCAGCAGGTCGAAGGCGTTGTCGGACAGGGTCACGTCGAGGTCGCCGAAGCTCAGCCATACCTGCGCGGCGAGAGTGGCGCTGCTCAGGGTCAGCGCATAGCCGTCGCCGTCCGCACGCAGCTCGCTGCGGATCTCGGCCTGCGGCCACTGCAGGCGCTTGGCCGCGTCGAAGTACACCAGGGTGCGCGACAGCACGCGCTCGCCGTCGAGCAACTCGAACACCGCGACGCTGCGGCGCGGATCGGCGCGGCGCAGCAGCTGCGCATCGCTGAAGCTGCCCACGCGCGCGCTGGACAGCGGCGCCAGCGTCACCGGCTTCTCGGTCTTGCTCAGCACCTTGCCGGACAGGTCCATGACCCGCATGCGCCAGCGCGCGGCCAGCGGGGTGGTGCGGTCGGAGACCAGCGACACCTCGGTCTGGCCCTTGTCGTTGCGCAGCGCGGCGATCAGTTCCGGCGCGTAGAAGCGGCGCGCGTGGTATTGCAGCGCCTTCCAGCGGCCGAAGTAGTCCAGGCTCGACCACGACGCGCCGGGCCAGACGTCGTTGAGTTGCCAGTACAGCGACCCCATCGATTGCGGCCGCGAGGCGCGCAGGTGTTCGGCGGCCAGGGTGATGCCCTCGGCCTGCATGATCTGGCTCAGGTAGACGAAGCTGGCGAAGTCCTTGGGCTCGCCGAAGGCGCGGCGGATGTACAGCAGCAGGCGCTGGTTGCCGTTGCCCTTGTCGAACTTCTGATGCGCGCGCATCACCGGCGATTCGGGCTGCAGGTCGCCGGGTTCGGCGAAGGCGCGGATGGTGCGCATCTCGGGGAACGACTGCAGGCCGTATTCGGACATGAAGCGCGGGGTCACGTTGAGGTACTCGGTGACCGGCAGCGCCGGGCCGCCCCAGACCTTCCAGTAGTGCATGTCGCCGTCGTCGGGCTGGTCGGCGGCGCCGTCGAAATCGGTACCCGGCGAGGTCGCCCAGTACGGGGTATCGCTGTCGTACTTCTGCACCGCTTCGCGCAGCACCGTGCCGAACAGCGTGGTCATGCCGCGGACGATGCGCTCGCGCTCTTCCGGGTCGATCGACTGCTTGAACTTGACCCGGTCGCCCCAGTTCTCCCAGCCGGTCTGCACTTCGTTGTTGCCGCACCAGATGACGATGCTGGGGTGGTCGCCCAGACGCCGCACCTGTTCCTCGGCCTCGGCGCGGGTGTTCTCGCGGAAGGCGACGTCGTAGGGCGGGATGGCGCCGCCGAACATGAAGTCCTGCCAGATCATGATGCCCAGGCGGTCGGCATCCTCGTAGAAGCTGTCCGGCTGGTAATGGCCGCCGCCCCACATGCGCAGCATGTTCATGTTGGCGTCGCGCGCGGATTGCAGGAAGCCGCGCATGCGCGCGGCGTCGACGCGGGTGGGGAAGCTGTCGAACGGGATCAGGTTGGCGCCCTTGGCGAACACCGGGATGCCGTTGACCACCAGGGCGAAGCTCTTGCCCCACTGGTCCTTCTCGCGGCGCAGCTCGACGCTGCGCAGGCCGGTGACGCGCTGCGCCTCGAAGCGTTCGCCCGCCGCATCGCGCAGCTGCGCCTTGAACGTGTACAGGTCCTGGCGGCCGTAGCCGGCCGGGAACCAGCGCTGCGGCTTGGCGATGCGCACCGGCACGGTCAGGGTGTTGGCGCCCGGATCGACGACGGCGCGCTGGCTGAACTGGCCGACGCGCTGGCCGTCGGGGCCGAGCACCTCCAGGTCCAGTTGCACCTCGCCGCTGCGGCCGGCCTGCACCTGCAGCTGTGCCAGCAATTGCGCCGCGTCGGCGTCGACGCGCTGCTGGGCGATGCGCAGGCCGTCCACGCGCAGCGCGTCCCAGGCTTCCAGGCGCACGCCCTGCCAGATGCCGGCGGTGACGATGCGCGGGCCCCAGTCCCAGCCGAAGTTGTACGGGGCCTTGCGCACGTAGGTGGAGCTGTGCCGCGCCACCGGCTCGTCGCCGAACGCCGAATCGTAGGCGCCGGGCAGCGCATACGGCTGCTTGGACAGCCACGGCTGGATCTTCTTGATCGGCGAGGCGATGCGCACTTCCAGCACGTTGTCGCCACGCTTGAGCAACGGTCTGGCGTCGACCCGCCACTGCCGGAACATGTTGTCGGCGGCGAGCAGCTTCTTGCCGTTGAGGTAGACCTCGGCGAAGGTGTCCAGCCCGTCGAACACCAGCTCCAGGTGCGGGCGCGCCAGCAGGGCGGCGTCGACCTGGAAATGGGTCTGGTACTGCCAGTCGCTGAGCCCGGCCCACTGGATCTGCGCTTCGTTGTCGCGATAGAACGGATCGGGCACCACACCGGCGGCGATCAGGTCGGTCTGCACCGTGCCCGGCACCTGTGCCGGCAGCCACTGCGCCGCCTTCGGATGCGCCTTGGCGTTAGCATCGCCCGGCGCCAGCCGCACCTGCCAGCCCTGTTGCAGCGACAGCGTCGCCGGCGCCGCCGCCTGGCCCAGCGCCGGCAAGGCCAGCGCCAGCAGCAGCCCGAGGCGGGCAGGAAGGCGCGTGCGCGGCGCGGAACGGGGGCGGCGGGGCGGCAGGGTCATGCGAGGGTCTCCGGGGTCAGTGCGCGGCGGCGGGGGGCGCCTGCGCCGCGGTGTCGATCAGATGGACGGCGCCGATGGCGTAGTACGGGCCGGCGATGGGCGCGGTGGAGCGCAGGCACAGGTCGTGCACGCCGGTCTGCCTGGGCAGCCGCGCTTCCAGCGCGAACTGGTCGCCCAGGGTCTTGCCGGCGGGCAGCGGCAGCCGCGCCAGCAGCTTGCCCTTGCAGTCGCCCAGCCGCACTTCGAACTCGCCGCGCGGGCTGTGCGCCGGATAGCGCTTGACCTTGGCCTGGTCGTGCGCCAGCCCATAGTTGCGCGCCAGCCGTGCGGCGTCGATGCGGATGCGGTCGATGCCGTCCAGGCGCGCGTCGGCGTAGCGCCAGCAGCTGGTGAACAGGTCGATGTTGAACACCGGCGTGTCCTGGTCGGCCAGGTCCGGCAGCAGCGGCACGCGCAGGCCCAGCTCGCCGCCTTCGCACGAGGCCAGGCCCTGGGTGTCGCGGCTGAGCAGGTTGGCGCGGTCGAGGATGCGGCTGCGCGGCGCGGCCAGCAGACGGCCGTCGTCGGCGAAGGTGGCCGCGCGCACGGTGACCGGCAGGGTCACCGCGAACGGCGCCGTGTAGCGCGGCGAGTCGGCCTTGGGCTCGCTGCCGTCGGTGGTGTAGCGGAAATTGCCGAACTTGGCCTGGTTGCCCAGCACCACGGTGGCCTGGCCGCTGTCCAGCGCGGCGTTGTCGCCGCCCTGCACGACGATGTCCGGGGCGAAGGCGCCGTCGCCGTAGGCGATGCCCTCGCTACGGTAGCGGTCCAGCTGCGCCGGCAGGCGCTGCAGGAAACCGTTCCAGTCGCGCGCGGCCATCGGCGACCAGCCGGCCTCGGCCACCGCGCTCAGCCGCGGGAACAGCGCATGGTCGATATGCCAGGTGGAGGGGATGTACTCGCTCCACAGCGCCGCCTGCACGCCGAGCACGTGCTTGCTCTCCTCGGCGCTGAGCGCCGCCGGCACCGGGTCGAAGCCATAGACCTTCTGCAGCGGCAGCGTCGCCAGGCGGCCGTTGGGCTCGTCGTTGCGCGCGCTCTGCAGGTTGTCCAGGTACATCCAGCCGGCCGGCGCCAGCACCACGTCGTGGCCTTGCTTGGCGGCGGCGACCGCGCCGTCCACGCCGCGCCAGGACATCACCGACGCGCTGGCCGGCAGCCCGCCTTCCAGGATCTCGTCCCAGCCGATCAGGCGCCGCTTGTGCTGGGTCAGGTAGTCGGCCAGCTGCTGGTTGAACCAGCCCTGCAGCGCATGCGCATCCTTGATGCCGAGCTTGCGCATCTGCGCGCGCACCGCCGGCGAGCGTTCCCACTGGTCCTTGACCGCTTCGTCGCCGCCGATGTGGATGTAGGGCGAGGGGAACAACTGCAGCACCTCGTCCAGCACGCCCTGGATGAAGGTCATGCTCTTGTCGTTGGTGTTGAACAGATACGGATTGACGCCCCAGTCCACCGACACCTTGGGCCGCTGCCGGGTCACCCCGACCAGTTCCGGATAGGCCGCCACCGCCGCCTGCGCGTGCCCGGGCATGTCCAGTTCCGGCACGATGGTGATGTGGCGTTCGGCCGCGTAGGCCACCAGGTCGCGGATCTGGTCCTGGGTGTAGAAGCCGCCGTAGCGATCGGGCAGGCCGTGGGTCCCGGCGCCGGGCGGGGTGCGCCAGGCGCCGATCTCGGTGAGCTTGGGGTAGCGCTTGATCTCGATGCGCCAGCCCTGGTCGTCGGTCAGGTGCAGGTGCAGCACGTTGAGCTTGTGCTGGGCCATCGCGTCGAGCAGGCGCTTGACCGTATCGGGGCTGTGGAAGTGCCGCGCCACGTCGAGCAGCACGCCGCGCCAGCCGAAGCGCGGCCAGTCGCGGATATGCACCTGCGGCACGTCCACCTCGCCCTTGCCGGCGTCCGGGGTCATCAGCTGCCAGGCGCTGATCGCGCCGTAGAACAGGCCGCGTTCCTCGCGCGCCTGGATCAGCATGGTGCGCGGGTCCACGTCCAGCGTGTAGCCCTCGGCCTGCGTGACCTCGGTGTTGGGATTGAGCTGCAGGCGGATGCTGCCGTTGGCGGGGATGGTCTCCGCACGCACTTCCAGCGACAGGCCGCGGGTCTTGCTCAGCAACTGCGACAGTTGCCCGGCCACGCGCTGCGCGCCGGGGTCGTCGGTGGGCACCGACAGCACGGCGCCGGTGCCGATGGTCAGGGTGCCGCCGTCGCGCTCGGCCTTGGCCGGCGCCGGGATCAACGGCAGCGGCGTCTTGTCGTCGTCGTCATCGTGTTTCGGTGCCGGCGGCGGCGCCGCGGCAGGCTTGGCCGCGGGCGCCGGCGCTGGCGGCGGAGTGCGGTCGCAGCCACCGAGCAGGCTGCCACAGGCGAGCAGGGACAACCCCAGCCAGGCGTTGCGGGAGGCCGCCGCGATGCGCGCGGTGGCGGGCATCGGGCGGTGCGGCAATCGGGGGTGTGCACCCACTGCAGTCATCGGTCTACCTCAAGCGATCGAGATGCGTATCGTAGAGGCTGTGAGGTAGCCTGGGGTGAGCGCGGCGCGTTCGCTGCGCGCCGCGTGCCCCTCGTGTCGCATCTCGGTCGTGTGGCCGCTCAGCGCGCCGCGGTCGGCAGTTCGTCCCAGACCTTGGGATCTTCGGCGCCCAGCACCCAGCAGCTGAAGCCTTCCAGGCCGTACTGCTTGGTCAGCTCGTAACGGGCGCGGAAGCTGCGCGCATCCGGGCGGAACACCCATTCGCGCATGTCGTCGCGGTAGAAGTAGAACCACGACTCCTGCTCCACCGGGTCCCACTGCACGGTGGCGTGCTGCTCCTCGGCCAGCGGGAACGACTCGTCGGCGTCGATGTAGTCGGCGCTGATGTTCGAGGCCTCGGTGCCGTCGGCCTTGACCGGATTGCCGGTGTACCAGCGGTAGCCGTAGGTGGCGATGCCCAGCGACAGCTTGTCCTTGGGCACCTGGGTCAGCGCATAGTCCAGGTGCTTCTTCATCCACACCATGCCGTCGACCGGGCCGGGCGTGGTCCAGCGGGTGTGCTGGTCGTAGGTCATCAGGCTGATCAGGTCGGCCGAGGCGCTCAGCGCCTTGAGGTCGTAGGCGCCGCGCCAGTACTCCCACATCCACTTGGAGAACGCCCCGCCTTCGGCGTAGCCCGGGGCGTTGGGCACCACCGCCACCGACAGCTTGAAGCCGGCCTTGTGCAGCGCCTCGGCGGTCTGCTTGACCATCAGCGAGTAGGCGTCGCGGTCGGTCCAGGCGATGCTCTCGAAATCGAACTGGAAGCCGTAGTAGCCGTGCTTGCGGCCGTGGATCAGCAGCGCCTGGATCATGCGCTGCTTGGCGTCCTCGTCGTGCAGCAGCTTGTGGAAGCCCTCGCGCCCGGCGGTCATCGACAGGATCGGCATCACCCGCAGCTTGTGCTGCTTGGCGATCTCGTACAAGTACAGGTTCGGGGTGCCGTTGACCAGGCCGCTCTGGTCGACGCCGTACCAGGTCGGCACCACCACGTCGATCTTGTCGAGGTGGGCCAGGAACGAATTGGTCGATTTCTGCGTGTTCATCAGATAGAACAGCGCGGTCGGGTTCTTGGCCATGGCCGGCCCGCAGGCCAGGGCGAGGGCGAACAGCAGCCCTGCGAAACGCTTCATCATCGGGAGGGATCCGTTGGCGGGGTGGGGGAGGACAGGTCGATGCGGAACACGTAGGCGTGTTCGCCCACCGGCTTGGCCGGCAGGCGCAGGTGCAGGCCGTCGGCACGTTGCTCGAACGGCACCGGCTTGCCGTCGGCGAGCAGGGTGACGCCGCGGACGCCGTCGGCCGGCTTCAGCGAGCGGATCAGCGCCTTGCCGTCGGCCGGCCAGCCCAGCTCGATCGCGTACAGCGCGCCGTGGCCGGTGGTGAAGCGGAAATCCTCGGGCGTGTACGGCTTGGTCTTGGTGTCCTGGAAGGTGCCGCCGACCACTTCCGTCGGGCCTTCGCCGTAGCTGCGCCAGGGCGTGCTGTCGTAGATCGCCTCGCCGTTGGTCTTGAGCCACTGGCCGATCGACAGCAGGATCGCGCGTTCGGTCTCCGGGATCGAGCCGTCGGCGCGCGGCCCGATGTTGAGCATCAGGTTGCCGTTCTTGCTGACCACGTCCACCAGCATGTGGATGATGAAGGTCGGCGTCTTGTAGGTGTCGTTCTCGACATAGCCCCACGAGGCGTTGCTGACCGAGGTGTCGGTCTGCCAGTGCGTGGGATGGATGCCGGTGAGCTGGCCGCGCTCGATGTCCAGCGTGCCCGCGCCCTCGGGGAAGGCGCCGAGCTTGTAGTTGACCACCACGCCGCCCTTGGCCGCGCCGTGGTTGTAGTAGTACGACAGCATGGTCGGCAGCGTGCCGCGGAAGGTCGGGTGCGCGATCCACCAGTCGAAATAGATCAGGTCCGGGTCGTAGCGGTCGATCAGCTCGGTGGTGCGCGCCAGCCAGTCGTCCAGCCAGGCCTGCGAGACCGGGGTCCAGTCGTTGTGCACGTCGGCGTCGTCCTTGCCCGGCAGGCGCACCTGCGCCGGGCCGTACAGGCCGGCGTAGCGCGGGTCGTTGACGTCCGAGTCGAATTGGCGGCCGCCGTCGAAGAACCAGTCGTGCTCGGCGCGGTGCGAGGACAGGCCGAAATGCAGGCCCTGCGCGCGGATCGCCTTGGACAGCTCGCCGAGCACGTCGCGCTTGGGACCCATCTTGACCGCGGTCCAGTCCGACAGCTGCGAGTCGTACATCGCGAAGCCGTCGTGGTGTTCGGCCACCGGCACCACGTAGCGTGCGCCGGCATCGCGGAACAGCGTGGCCCAGGCCTGCGGATCGAACTTGGGCGCGGTGAACAGCGGGATCAGGTCCTTGTAGCCGAAGCGCGACTGCGGGCCGTAGGTTTCCCGATGGTGCAGGTAGTCGTTGCTGCCCTGCTGGTACATGTTGCGCGAGTACCACTCGTTGCCGAAGGCCGGCACCGAGAACACGCCCCAATGGATGAAGATGCCGAACTTGGCGTTGTCGTACCAGGACGGCGAGCGGTACTGCTTGAGCGAGGTCCAGTCGGGACGGAACGGTCCACCGCGCGCGCCATCGTTGGCTTCGCGCACCAGCCGCGCGCGTTCGGGCGCGTACTTGGCGGTGGCCTGCAGCCACTGCTGGTCGATCTGTTCCGGACTGAGGGTGGTGGCGGTGGGCGCCGTCGGCGACGGCGCGTCCGCGGCGCCGGCGGGCAGGGCCGTCAGCGCGAGCATGAGGGCCAGCGCGCTGGCCAGGGTCTGGCGTGCGGCTCCGGCGTGGCGGGATCGGTCCGCACGGGGGCGGGTCTCGGTCGTCATGGAACGGCACTCCTTGTTGCAGAAGACGATGCCGGCGCCGCCGCGCCGGACACGAAAAAGCGCGCCACCGTGGAGGGACGGTGGCGCGCCGGTGCTACATCAGAACTTGAAGTTCAGCTGCGCCTGGTAGCCGCGGCCGTTCTTGTACATGCCGATCGGCGCGTACTTGACCTCGTTGTACCAGTAGTAGGTCGAGTCGAGCAGGTTGGTCGCGCTGAAGCTCACGCTCATCCAGTCGTTGATCTCGTACGAGGCGGTCAGATCCAGCTGCTTGTACTCGTCGGTGAACACCTGCGAGTTCAGGCGGCCGACCTGGGTGAAGTACTTGGAGCGGTAGCTGTAGTTCAGGCGCACCATCCACGGGCCGTTTTCCCAGTAGGGGATCACGTTGTAGGTGTTCTTCGACAGGTACGGCAGGTTCAGGCCGGTGCTGGCGTCGGCGGTGGCGTAGGTGTAGTTCGCCTGCAGACCGAAGCCGTAGCCGAAGGCCTGCTGGTAGTTCAGTGAGGCGCCCTTGACCTTGGCGTCGGAGGCGTTGATCGGCGAGGTCACCGTGAACAGGCCGCTCACGCCGCTCACCGCATCGGTCAGCTGCTGCTGCGAGGTGGTGGTGACGATGTACGAGCTGATGTCGCGATAGAACAGTTCCGCCGACAGCATGCTGGACGGGGCGAAGTACCACTCGGCGGCCAGATCGTAGTTGGTCGACTCGTAGGGCTTCAGGTCCGGGTTGCCGCCGCTGGCGGTCAGGTTGCCGTTGCTGCTGTTGATGGTGAACGAGCCGGCCAGGTCGCCGTAGCGCGGACGTGCCATCACCTTGGCCACGGAGAAGCGCAGCACCTTGTCGGTATCCAGATCATAGGCCAGGTTGAAGCTCGGCAGCGGCTTGTAGTACTGCTTGCTCACCTGGGTCTGGTTGTAGGTGGCGCCGCCATCGGCGCTCTGCCAGTACAGCGACTTGTCCTTGGTGTCGACATAACGCACGCCCAGGTTGCCGCGCCACGCGCCGGACTCGAAGTTCAGCTGCGCGTACAGGTCGCTGGTGATTTCCTTGACGTCGAACGAGGAGCCGTAGTCGCGGTTGTACGGACCCTGCGGCTGGCCGCGCAGGTAGCTGATCACCGAGTTGAGGTTGGCGGTCGGCCAGTTGGTCAGGTCGCCGCTGGCGCCCAGGCCGTCGTACAGGCCGCTCGGGGTGGTGCCGGGGCTGAAGTCGGTCAGCGAAATCGCATTGGTGGTGTTGATGCGGTTGCCGCGGGCGTCGACGCCGTTGTCGTGGTTGATGTACTTGTAGCCGAGCTGCAGCTTGTTCAGCGGGCCCCAATCCAGATCGCGGGCGGCGTCGAACTGGAAGTACTTCTCCTTGTCCGTGCTCTTGGCGTAGTAGATGCCGCCGGCCTGCATCGCCGAAGCGGCGGTGGAACCGGGCGCCAGGCCGGCCGGCGAACCGACCAGACCCCAGTTGGCGGCACTGGCGTTGTCGTAATTGACGTCGGTGTGGCTGCCGTCGTAACCGAAGTTGTAGCCACCGTCCTTCAGCAGGAACTTCATCAGGTATTCGGGGTTCTTGCCGCCGGTGGCCTCGGTGGTGCCGACCTGCGAGGTGAACACCCACTTGTCGCCGTAGAAGTCGTGGCGCAGGTTCAGGCTCTTGGTGGTGACGGTGCTTTCGCGGTAGTTGGTGTCCAGCTGCGCATACGGCTGCTTGCCGTTGCCGGCGCCATCGGTGACCGTGGCCTGGGTGACGTAGCCGTTCTGCACGGTCGCGCTGGTGATCTTGTCCTGATCGCCGCAGCCCGGGCAGACGTAGCGCGATTCGCTGAAGTTGTTGTACTTGCCCTTGATGTAGATGCCGGTCAGGTTGAACTCGTTCTGATCGTTCGGCTTCCACTGCAGCGCGCCCTGCAGGCCGTTGCGCTCGCGGGTCTGCTGGAAGAAGGCGCTGTTGATGCCGACCGGGATCTTGGCGGTCGCGACGTTACCACCGTCGCCGGAGATGCGCGCGGTCGGCGGGATGCCGGCGCCGGTGTTGTAGCCGAAGAACTCGATGCCGGCGCGCGACAGGTCCTGCTTGTCGTGGGTGGCGGAGATCAACGCACCGAAGGTCTCGTCGTCGTTCTTCCAGCTCCACAGCGCCGAGCCGCGCGGATTGCCTTCTTCCGAACGGTCGTTGTAGTTGTAGCCGATCGAGCCGCGGATGGTGTTCTTCGGCAGGTCCAGCGGCTTGCGGGTGTGCACGATCACGGTGCCGCCGATCGAGCCTTCGTCGATGCGGGCTTCCGGGGTCTTGTAGACCTCCATCAGGCCGATGATTTCCGGCGACAGCAGGGTGTAGTTGAAGGTGCGGCCGCTGGTGTCGGTCGGGTTGCCGCCCCAGTCGCCCGAGGCGATGGTCTGGCCATTGAGCAGCACGCGGTTCAGCGCCGGATCGGTGCCGTTGATGCTGACCTTCTCGCCTTCGCCGAACTGGCGGTCCACGCTGATGCCCGGCAGGTGCGCCAGCGACTCGGCGGCATTGGTGTCCGGGAACTTGCCGATGTCCTCGGCGCTGATCGCATCGACGATGGAGTTGGCCGAGCGCTTCACCGACTGGCTCTTCTCCAGCGAGGCGCGGTAACCGGTGACGGTGATGGCATCCAGCTGCTGGACGTTCTTGGAATCCGCGTTGGCGGAAGCGGGCGCTTCCTGCGCGGCGGCGTTACCGGACAGGTACAGCGCGGCCATGATGCTGAGGGCTAAGGTAGTGGTGCGGCTATTCATTGGCTAAACCTCTGGGTGAGTACTTGGGCATGAGGTGCCAACCGATGTTCCGGCGTGCTGGCCGCTGCCCGGCCTTGTGGATGGCGCCGCGCCTGGTGGCGCTGCGCGGATCGCATCTCGATGCGCGTCGTCCGGTCGCTGACGCGGAAGTAGCCAACCGGCGGCATCGAGGGCGCCAGTCCTTCCTGTGTTCCTGCAGGTAACAACCAAGTCCAGCAATACAGCAGTGCACCTTGTCGCCTGATCCGGACGTCGCTGCGTCCGGCCCGGCTCGGGGCGTGGTTTCGTCGGTTCGGGGATGCCGGTCGCAGCGTCAGCGCGCGTCCTGCCACTTGGCGCGGGAGGAGCGGCGATGCGTCGCTGTGTCTGAATCCCCTGAACGTGGCATGTCTTGAAGTTGTAAAACTTGTGTGAGCCGAGTCTGTCGTAGCGCTGACAGCGTTGTCAACACCCGTTTCACGTGGTTTTGACGAATGCAAGCAAGGCTCGCCGCGGCATCTTTCCGGAGGCTTTCGCGGCCCTTCGGTCGCCCGTCCTAGGTGCTTGTCTACAAAAGAAAACATGCCCACGGACGGCTGCAGCGGGCCTGCGTTGGCCGCAAGCCCTTGGTGTGGCACGCGCTGCCGGTTGGCCGGGCGTGTGGCAGAAATTTGTGCAATGCGGCGAAATTTTGCGACGGATGTTCACCCATGTAACGCGCCCTGTGATCGGTCGCTCGAACGGCCGGGCGATCCGGCCGATGAAGTCGCAGTGGTGAAGACAAAACGACAAACGGGTGAAATTCACCTTGACAACGTTGTCAAGGTGGTCCGACACTCGATCGATCAATCTGCCGAATCGGCGTGCGCCTGCTCTGGCGCAACGGGAGAAGATGTGTCCGCAAGCAGTTCATCAGTGGCAGCGGCCGTGCCGCGCGCCGAGCCCTTCATTGCTGCCGATGTCGGCGGAACCCATGTCCGGATCGGCCTGGTCGCACGCGCTGCCGGTGCCGGCCCGGCGCCGTCCGTCGATGTGCTGGACTATCGCAAATACCGCTGCGCCGACTATCCCGGTCTGGCCGAGATCATCGGCGAGTTCCTGGGCCAGGTGCAGGGGCCGAAGCCGACGCGTGGGGTGATCGCCAGCGCCGGTTACGCGCTCGAAGATGGTCGCGTCATCACCACCAATCTGCCGTGGACGCTGTCGCCGCCGGAAATTCGCGAGCGCCTGGGCATGAAGGCACTGCATCTGGTCAACGATTTCGAAGCGGTGGCGTATGCGGCCGCGTCGATGGACGCCAGCGAAGTGCTGCATCTGACCGGGCCGCGCAAGGCACAGCGCGGGCCTGCGCTGGTGATCGGTCCGGGCACCGGTCTCGGCGCCGCGGTATGGATTCCGACCCAGGGCGGCGCGATGGTGCTGGCCACCGAGGCCGGCCATGCCGCGCTGCCGATCGGCAACGATCTGGAACTGGCGCTGGCGCAGCGGCTGTTGCGCGATCGTTCCTATGTGCCGATGGAGCATTTCCTGTCCGGCCCGGGCCTGCGCAATCTCTATCGCGTGCTGTGCGAGCTGCGTGGCGCCACGCCTGCGCATGCCGCACCGAGCGACATCACCGCGGCTGCACTGGCCGGCGACGATCCGCTCGCGCACGAGGCACTGTCCGCGTTCTGCGGCCTGCTCGGCAGCGTGGTCGGCGATATGGCGCTGCTGTACGGCGTGCAGGGCGGCATCTATCTGGCCGGCGGCTTCCTGCCGCAGATCGGCGCGTTCCTGTCCGCCAGCAGCTTTGTCGAGCGCTACTTGAACAAGGGTGCGATGCGTCCGGCGCTGGAGCAGATCCCGGTGAAGCTGGTCGAGCATGGCCAGCTCGGGGTGATCGGCGCGGCGAACTGGTTCCTGCAGCAGCGCCACTGAGCGGCCGGGCGCGGCGCGCCGGGCGTGCCGGAGCGCGTCGACACATATATATGCCCCATGCCAGCGGCGCCTGCGTTGCGGCGCCGCTGTCTACAGCGTCATCGCTTGCCTGAACTCACAGGTCGCCGTGGTGCGCCTGCAGCGCCGCGATCGCGGCCAGGCCGGCGGTTTCGGTGCGCAGGATGCGCGGCCCCAGGCGCAGGCCGACGAAGCCGGCGGCCTCCAGCGTGGCGCGGTCGCGCGGCGACCAGCCGCCTTCCGGACCGATCGCGATCGTCGCCGCAGCGCCGCCGATGGCCAGCGACCGCAGGCGGTGGTCGCCCTGCGGATCCAGGATCAACCGGCACGGGCTGTCCGCCGCGGCGCGCGCCGCATCGGCCAGCGCCAGCGGCGCGCTCAGCTGCGGCACGCGCGCGCGGCCGGACTGTTCGCAGGCCGAGATCACCACGCTGCGCCAGTGCGCCACGCGCTTGTCCACTCGCGCCGCATCCAGCTTCACTTCGGTGCGTTCGGCCCACACCGGCACGATCGCGGCGACGCCGAGCTCGGTGGCCTTCTGCAGGATCAGGTCCATCTTCTCGCCGCGCGCCACGCCCTGCAGCAGGGTGATCGCCAGGGGCGACTCGTTGTCGACCGGCTGCGCCGCGCCGATGCGCACGCTGGCATTGCGCTTGCCGGCCTGCAGCAGTTCGGCGGGGTAATCGCAGCCGTCGCCGTTGAACAGCACGCAAGGATCGCCCTCGCGCAGCCGCAGCACGCGCAACAGGTGGTTGGCGACGTCTTCCGGCAGGCTCAGCTCGGCGCCGGCGTGCAGCGGCAACTCCACATGGCAGCGGGTCAGGCGCATGCCACCGCCTCGTCGATCGACGCCAGCGTGGTCTCGGCCAGCAGCGTCAACTGCTCGGCGTCCACGCAGTACGGCGGCATCCAGTACAGCACGTCGCCCAGTGGGCGCAGCACCACACCGCGTTGCAGCGCGGCACGGTACGCGTGCAGGCCGATGCGTGCGGACGCAGGGAAGGGCGTGCGCTTGTCGCCGTTGCGGGTGAGTTCGAACGCCACCACCATGCCGGCCTGGCGCACGTCGGCCACGTGCGGATGCTCGGCGAACGGCGCCGACAGCGCGCGCATGGTCTCGGCGGTGCTGCGGTTGCGCGCGATCACGTCGTCCTCCTGCAGGATCCGCAGCGACGCCAGCGCCGCGGCGCAGGCCAGCGGGTTGCCGGTGTAGCTGTGCGAATGCAGGAAGGCGCGCTCGCGGCTGTCGTCGAGGAAGGCGTCGTACAGATGCTGGGTGGCCAGCACCGCCGACAGCGGCAGGAAGCCACCGGTCAGGCCCTTGGACAGGCACAGCAGGTCCGGCATCACCCCGGCCTGCTCGCAGGCGAACAGCGTGCCGGTGCGGCCGAAGCCGGTGGCGATCTCGTCGGCGATCAGGAAGGCGCCGTTGGCGTCGCACAGTTCGCGCGCCCGCCGCAGATAGGCCGGATCGTGCATGCGCATGCCGCCGGCGCACTGCAGGCGCGGTTCCAGGATCACCGCGCAGATCTCGCCGGGATGGCGGTCGAACAGGTCGGCCAGCGCATCGGCGGCGGCATCGGCGCGTTCGCGCGCGCTCTGTCCCGGTGCTGCCTGGTACGCGTCGGGCGAAGGCGCGAACAGCGCCTCCGCCAGCAGGGGCGCGTACACCCGCCGGTACAGCGGAATGTCGCCGACCGCCAGTGCGCCGATGGTCTCGCCGTGGTAGCCGTTCTCCAGCGCGACGAAGCGGGTGCGCCCCGGTTCGCCGCGGTTCTGGAAATAGTGGAAGGCCATCTTCAGCGCCACTTCCACGCCGGCCGAGCCGTTGTCGGCATAGAACACCTTTGCCAGCGGCGCGCGCCCGTCCTGGCGCGGCGCCAGCGCCAGCAACTGCTCGGCCAGCAGGACCGCCGGTTCGTGGCTGAAGCCGGCCAGCATCACCTGCTCCAGCTGGGTGGCCTGGGCGGCGATGGCCGCGGCGATGCGCGGCTCGCCGTGGCCGAACAGGTTGGTCCACCAACTGCTCACCGCATCCAGGTAGCGGCGGCCGCCGTGGTCGATCAGCCAGGCGCCTTCGCCACGGGCGATCGGGACCAGGGGCAGGGTGTCGGGGTGCTCGCGCATCTGCGTGCACGGGTGCCAGAGCACGGCCAAGTCACGCGTGCGCCACGCGTCGGCCATCTGTGCTGCGGTCAGGTCTGATAGCATTTCGCGCTCATGAACAGGTTCTTCGCTCCGCGCATTCTATCGATCGACGCCGTCCGGCGCCGCAGGGTGCCGGCGTGACCCGTCGGTTGCCGGTCATCCATGCCGTGCGCGAGCGCAGCGAGTCCGCCGCCGAGCGCCGGGTCGAGGAGCTGGACCTGGAGTTCAGCAACGGCGAACGCCGCGTGTTCCACCGGCTGAAGGCGCCGGGCCATGGCGCGGTGGTGGTGGTGCCGATGCTGGATGCGCAGACCGTCCTGCTGGTGCGCGAATACGCCGCCGGCGTGCATCGCTACGAGCTGGGCCTGGTCAAGGGCCGCATCGACGCCGGCGAGACCCCGCTGCAGGCGGCCGACCGCGAACTCAAGGAAGAGGCCGGCTACGGCGCACGGCAGTTGCGCGTGCTGCGCGCGATGACCCTGGCGCCGACCTACATGAGCCACCAGTCGTGGCTGGTGCTTGCACAAGATCTCTATCCCGAACGACTGACCGGCGACGAGCCGGAGGAATTGGAAGTGGTGCCCTGGAAACTGGCTGAACTGGATCAACTGATGTTGCGTGAAGATTTTTCCGAGGGGCGTTCGCTGGCGGCGCTGTTCATCGCCCGCGAGTGGCTGGGTCGGGCCGAATGATCCGTCTGACCAGTGATTTGCGCGAAACCGTGATCGCCATCGCCATCGATGCCGCCGCGGCCATCATGTCCGTCTATGCCACCGGCTTCGAGGTGGAGCACAAGGCCGATACCAGCCCGTTGACCCAGGCCGACCTGGCCGCGCACCAGATCATCGTCGAAGGCCTGGAGCGGCTGACCCCGGACCTGCCGGTGCTGTCCGAGGAATCGGCGCAGATCCCGTGGGAGGTGCGCGAGCACTGGACCACCTATTGGCTGGTCGACCCGCTCGACGGCACCCGCGAGTTCGTCAAGCGCAACGGCGAGTTCAGCGTCAACATCGCGCTGATCCACCAGGGCGCGCCGGTGTTCGGCGTGGTCCAGGCGCCGGTCGATGGCCGCGTCTGGCACGCGGTGCGCGGCGAGCAGGCGTACCGCCGCGAGGGCTTCCGCGACACCGCGTTGAACACGCGACGTCCGGCCACCGCGCCGCTGCGGGTGGCGGCGAGCCGTTCGCACCGCGACCCGCGCACCGACGCGCTGCTGCAGCGCATGGGCGAGATCGAACTGGTCGCGCAGGGGTCGTCGCTGAAGTTCTGCCGGATCGCCGATGGCGACCTGGACGTGTATCCGCGCTTCGGCCCGACCTCCGAATGGGACACCGCCGCCGGGCAGTGCGTGCTGCAGGCCGCTGGCGGCGTGCTGCTGGCCGCCGCGACCGGCAAGCCGTTCCGCTACAACCGCCGCGAATCGCTGCTCAACGGCGACTTCGTGGCGCTGGGCGATGCGGCGCTGCCCTGGCGCGACTGGCTGGGCTGAGCCGTGCCACGCGCGCGCCGCACGGCGCGCGCTCTGCCACACTAGGCGGCAGGCGGCAGCGGTGCCGTCGCACCGGAACCCGCCCGTGACTCCAGCCCGCTACGACCTTCCTGCCCTGCTCGACATCATGGCGCGCCTGCGCGATCCCGCGCAGGGCTGCCCCTGGGACCTGGAGCAGGATTTCGCCAGCATCGCCGCGTACACGATCGAAGAGGCCTACGAAGTGGCCGACGCGATCGACCGCCAGGACCTGGCCGGACTGAAGGACGAACTCGGCGATCTGCTGCTGCAGGTAGTGTTCCATGCGCAGATGGCGCGCGAGCAGGGCGCGTTCGGCTTCGACGACGTGGTCGCGGCGATCTGCGACAAGATGGTGCGCCGCCATCCGCACGTGTTCGGCGACAGTCAGGTGGCCGATGCCGAGCAGCAGACGCTGAAGTGGGAAGAGATCAAGCGCACCGAGCGTGCCGCCGCCGGCGAGCGCGATGCCTCGGCGCTGGCCGGCATCGCCCGCGGGCTGCCGGAATGGCAGCGCGCGCTGAAGCTGCAGTCGCGTGCGGCGCGGGTCGGCTTCGACTGGCCCGGCCCCGCGCCGGTGCTGGACAAGGTGCAGGAAGAACTGGAGGAAGTGCGTGCGGAACTGGCGCATGGCGCCGCGGTCGATCCGGCACGCCTGCAGGACGAGATCGGCGACCTGCTGTTCGTCTGCGCCAATCTGGCGCGGCATGCCAAGGTGGACGTCGGCGCCGCGCTGCGCCACGCCAACCTCAAGTTCGAGCGCCGCTTCCGCGCGATGGAGCGGCTTGCGCAGCAGGACGGCGGCGCGCTGGACGGCCTGGCCCTGGCACAGCAGGAGGCGTACTGGCAGCGCGCCAAGGACGAAGAGCGCTCCGCGGCCGGATGAAGACCCTGCTGCTGTTCGTGTTGACCGCCGTCGCCGAAATCGTCGGCTGCTACCTTCCATATCTCTGGCTGCGCGAACAGCGCAGCGCCTGGCTGCTGTTGCCTGCCGCCGGCAGCCTGGCGGCCTTCGTCTGGCTGCTGACCCTGCATCCCGCCGCCAGCGGCCGCGTCTATGCGGCCTACGGCGGCGTCTATGTCGCCGTCGCCTTGCTGTGGCTGTGGACGGTGCAGGGCATGCGCCCCACGCGCTGGGACCTGCTCGGCGCCGGCCTGTGCCTGGCCGGCATGGCGGTGATCATGTTCGCACCGCGGCAGGGCTGAGGTCTGCGCGGCAGGCTGTCTTGCGACAACAAGAGGCCGGCCAGCGCGTAGGAGCGGCTTCAGCCGCGACGGGCGTTCCCGGTAAAGCCCTTCGCGGCTGAAGCCGCTCCTGCAGGACACATTTCGTTGCGATTGGCGGTGCTCTGCAGCGGCGCCACGTGCCATCGGCGATTCGTGTAGCGGCTGAATCCGTTCCCGCGCAACTCACCGCGCGTCCCGCTGGGTTGGCGCTGCGCAGCGCGTGAATGGAGATGCCCCGACGCCTTGCCCGCAACGCGATGACGTGTCCCGCTTCCGAGGCGTTGTGCCCCGCCGCAGTTCTTTGCAGGTGGGCGGTTTTCATGCGGTTACCGAATCGCAGACATGCCTGGTGCGGCGCTGCGGTCTGCTGCGTGAGCACATCCGGCGACCGCGCCTGCGCGTCGCATCCGTGCGCAGCGCGCGACACCCGCGCTCCCAGCGTATGCTGGACGCCTGCGTCGCCTCGGGAGGGCCATCGCATGCGTCGCTTCTCCAGTTTCCGCGAGTTCTATCCGTTCTATCTGAGCGAGCACCGGCATCGGGTGTCGCGACGGCTGCATTTCGTCGGCAGCCTCGGCGTGCTGGCGAGCCTGCTGCTGGCGCTGTGCACCGGCCAGCCGCGCTGGCTGTGGGCGGCACCGGTCTGCGGCTACGGCTGCGCCTGGGTCGGCCATTTCGTGTTCGAGAAGAACCGTCCTGCCACCTTCAAGCATCCGCTGTATTCGCTTGCCGGCGACTGGGTCATGTTCAAGGACATGCTGCTGGGCCGCATCCGCTGGTGACCGGCACGTGCGCGTGCGCTGGCTATACTGCGGATTCGATTCCTTCTTCTGGTTAATGGAGCAACCTGATGCCGTCTTCCTTCTTCCTTGCGCTGGTGATCCTGTTCTTCGGCGTGGTGGTGCTGTTCAAGACCGTGCGCATGGTGCCGCAGGGATTCCAGTGGACGGTGGAGCGCTTCGGCCGCTACACCCACACGCTGTCGCCCGGCCTGCACTTCCTGATTCCGTGGATGTATGGCGTCGGCCGCAAGGTCAACATGATGGAGCAGGTGCTGGACGTGCCCAGCCAGGACGTCATCACCAAGGACAACGCGGTGGTGCGCGTGGACGGCGTGGTGTTCTTCCAGGTGCTGGACGCCGCCAAGGCCGCGTATGAAGTGTCCAACCTGGAGATCGCCACCATCGCGCTGGTGCAGACCAACATCCGCACCGTGATCGGCTCGATGGACCTGGACGAATCGCTGAGCCAGCGCGAGACCATCAATGCGCAGCTGCTGAACGTGGTCGACCATGCCACCAATCCGTGGGGCATCAAGGTCACCCGCATCGAGATCCGCGACATCCAGCCGCCGCGCGACCTGGTCGATGCGATGGCCCGGCAGATGAAGGCCGAGCGCGAGAAGCGCGCGCAGATCCTCGAGGCGGAGGGCTCGCGGCAGTCGGAGATCCTGCGCGCCGACGGCGAGAAGCAGGCGGCGGTGCTGGAGGCCGAAGGCCGCAAGGAGGCCGCGTTCCGCGACGCCGAGGCGCGCGAGCGCCTGGCCGAGGCCGAAGCGCGGGCGACGGCGATGGTGTCCAAGGCGATCGCCGAAGGCGATGTGCAGGCGATCAACTACTTCGTCGCGCAGAAGTACGTGGAGGCGTTCAAGGAACTGGCCACCGCGCCGAACCAGAAGTTCGTGCTGATGCCGATGGAGTCCAGCGGCATCATCGGTTCGATCGCGGGCATCGCCGAACTGGCGCGCGAGGCGCTGAACAAGCAGGCCACCCCGCCGGCAGTGCCGCGCGTGCCGCCGCGCAACGGAGTCTGAGCCATGCGCATTGAGGTAGTGGCCTGGGGTGCCCTGACCTTGTTGCTGTTCGCGGCCGAATCGCTGGCGCCGGGCGCCTTCATGCTGTGGATGGGCTTCGCCGCCGCGGCGGTGTTCCTCGCCGTGCTGGTGTTCCCGGACATATCCCTGCTGCTGCAGGTCGGCGCGTTCGTGGTGCTGAGCTTCGTCTCGATCCAGGTGTACCGCACCTGGTTCCGCAACCGCGGCCGGACCAGCGACCAGCCGCTGCTCAACCGCCGCGCCGAGCAACTGATCGGCCGCATGGTGACCCTGGACCAGCCGATCCAGGGCGGCCGCGGTCGCGCCAAGGTCGACGACGCCTTCTGGGTGGTCGGCGGCCCCGACCTGCCGGCCGGCAGCACGGTGCGCATCGTCGGCGTGGATGGGATGACGCTGCTGGTCCAGGCGGCTTGAACGCCGGGATTGGGGAGTGGGGATTCGCAGGGGCGGCTTCAGCCGCGACCTGGGACCGATGACGGGTCGCGGCTGAGGCCGCTCCTACGGCACTGCGCGATCGAGCGCCAGTCCTTCGGATCCAGGACAGCCGCTCCTGCGAATCCCCAATCCCGACTCTCCAATCCCCGCCCCACCCAGCGATAATGGGGGACTTTTCTCACGGACCCGCGCCATGACCCAGAAGACCATCCTCAACGACAGCCACCGCGCCCTCGGCGCCAAGATGGTCGACTTCGGCGGCTGGGACATGCCGATCCACTACGGCTCGCAGATCGACGAGCACCACCAGGTGCGCCGCGACGCCGGCATGTTCGACGTCAGCCACATGACCGTGGTCGATCTGCACGGCGAGCAGGTCCGCGCGTTCCTGCGCCATCTGCTGGCCAATTCGGTGGACAAGCTGAAGGTGCCGGGCAAGGCGCTGTACACCTGCATGCTCAACCCGCAGGGTGGGGTGATCGACGATCTGATCGTCTATTACATGTCCGATGCGTTCTTCCGCCTGGTGGTCAACGCCGCCACCCGCGCCAAGGATCTGGCCTGGATCGGCGAGCAGGCGCAGGCGTTCGGCGTGCAGGTGCGCGAGCGCGACGACTTCGCGATGATCGCGGTGCAGGGGCCGAACGCGCGCGCCAAGGCGATCGGCCTGCTGCGCGAGCAGGATCGTGCCGCCGCGCAGAAGCTCGGCCGCTTCGCCGCGATCGAGGCGACCTCGGACGCGGGCGTGCCGCTGTTCGTCGCGCGCACCGGCTACACCGGCGAAGACGGATTCGAGATCGTGCTGCCGCAAGCGCAGGCGCCGGCGTTCTGGGAGGCGCTGATCGGTGCGGGGGTGAAGCCGGCCGGGCTGGGTGCGCGCGATACGCTGCGCCTGGAGGCGGGCATGAACCTCTACGGTCAGGACATGGACGACAGCGTCTCGCCTTACGAGGCCGCGCTGGCCTGGACGGTGACCCTCGACGACGGCCGCGACTTCATCGGCCGCTCTGTCCTGGAAGCGCAGAAGGCCGGCGGCGCGCCGCGGCAGATGATCGGCCTGGTGATGGACGAGAAGGGCGTGCTGCGCCACGGGCAGAAGGTGCTGACCGCGAACGGCGACGGCGAGATCCTGTCCGGCACCTTCTCGCCGACGCTGGGCAAGGCCATCGCCTTCGCGCGGGTGCCGGCCGGCGAGCCGGGGGCGGTACGCGTGGACATCCGCGGCAAGGAAGTGCCGGTGCGCGTGGTCAAGTTCCCATTCGTGCGCGAAGGCCAGGTCCAGCCCGGCGTGCTCGGCTGAGTCCTGTCCGCCGCGCGCGACTTCTTCCCCAAGCGCGCGGTTCGCTACACTAGACTCCCATCCTCGATACCGTCTTCTTCCGGAGCAGCCCCATGAGCGAGATCCCTGGCGACCTCAAATTCCTCAAGTCCCACGAGTGGGCCCGCGTCGAAGGTAACGGTCGCGTGACCATCGGCATCTCCGACCACGCCCAGGGCCTGCTCGGCGACCTGGTCTACGTCGAGCTGCCGAACGTCGGCGATCACGTCGAAGCCGGCAACGGCGTGGCCGTGGTCGAGTCGGTCAAGGCCGCCTCGGACGTGTACAGCCCGCTCAGCGGCAAGGTCGTCGAGGTCAACACCGCGCTGAGCGACAAGCCGGAAACGATCAACGAGGACGCCTACGGCGAAGGCTGGATCCTGGTGCTGGAAGCGGACGATGCCGAGCAGTTGAACGAACTGCTGTCGCCGGACGAGTACGCCGAACTGCTCGAGGACGACGGCCACTGAGCCGACCGCCCATCGCGACACCCGAACCGGCCGCCCAGTGCGGCCGGTTTCTTTTTGGGCGGGGCTCGGCGCGTTCGCCAGCGTTCGCGCGTCGGCAGCGCCATTCTTTGCATGGCGATCCCGGAACGCGCGTCGCCGCGTGCGTCGCTGCGAAGACCATGTGAGGTCGCCGTCGGGCGCACCGCGAGCGCAGCGTGTCCGTCGCGTCTGGCGGTGACCGATGCCGACGACCCGCGCGTCGGCCGGCGCCGGTTTTCCGACGCGGCGCAGGTGCAGCGTGGCATTGAGGCGCAACGTGGGTCGGCGACGCGGGGGCATCGGCGATGCGGTGTGCGCTGCTCGTATCGCCGATGCATGGCGGCGCGGTGCGTGCCGGCGCCAGTCGATCGCCTCTGCGAGCTGTGCCGGTCGACACGACCGTGCAACGGCATCGCCGGAGGACGCGTTGGCGACTTGGCATGGAGGTGGGCGAGGGCGGTCGTGCGCGTCGCGGTGTGTCGGCGACGTGCGTGCAGGTCGTGTCGCGGTGGCGCGATGTGGCACGACCCGGCGACGCGGCACGCATGCATCGCGCGCGTCGTGAGCGCCGCACGACGCAAAAAAGTTTGCGCACTTTTGCGCATTTGCACTTGTGCGATGCCGGAACCGCGTGCGGTCGCGAAATTTTTTTTCAGCTAGCGGACAGGCTGGCCTGCATCGCTGCGGTTCCCGCCGACGCTTCGCCGCTGCCTGCCCTCAACGCGATCGCGGCAGCGTGTCGTTGCAGAAAACACGGAAATTTCCCTGCTTTTTTTGCGTGCGCCGTTTTCCTCGCGGTGTCGGCGTCGGCGATCGGCGGCGTCGGCAAGGCGGCCAGTGCGGCATGCGGCGGTGGCGGCGCGCGCGCCATCGAAAAAAAAATTGCGTAGAAGTGTTGACAGTAAAAAAAACCGTGATTAGGTTTCGCCCAGCAGACGTTGCTGCGCAAGCGAGTGAATCGGATCGACATCAAAACGCGAAGCACAACTTGGACATCCGCCAGGAACCCGAAGATGGTGGAGTTGGAGTCGCTTCCCTCCGAGAAACGCAACGTCTCCCCTGGCATCGCACCCGTATCGACTTCCGGTACGGGTGTTTCTGTATCCGATCCGGCCCGCAGCGCGCGCCGGCGGTTCCCGCAGGCGGAGCATCGCCGCGAGGTTGCTTTAACTGGGCATTTTCAATCCATAGTTCACTGACGAGGAGCCATCCCATGGCGACGAAAAAAGCTGCGAAAAAGCCGGCCGCTAAGAAGGCGGTCAAGAAGACTGCCGCCAAGAAGCCGGCAGCGAAGAAGGTTTCGGTAAAGAAGGCGGTCAAGAAGGTCGCCAAGAAGGTGGCCAAGAAGGTCGCCAAGGTGAAGAAGGCGGTCAAGAAGGCCGTTGCCAAGAAGGCAGTGAAGAAGACGGCAAAGAAGGCCGCCACCAAGAAGACCGCGAAGAAGGCCGTCGCCAAGAAGGCGGTGAAGAAGACCGCGAAGAAGGCTGCGACCAAGAAGACCGCTGCCAAGAAGACGGTGAAGAAGTCGGCTGCCAAGAAGCCGGCCGCGAAGAAGGCAACTGCGAAGAAGGCCACCGCCAAGAAGACCGTGGCGAAGAAGAAGCCGGCCGCTCGCAAGAAGAAGGCCGCTCCGGTCGCGCTGCCGGCCACGCCCGCGCCGCTGATCTGATCCATCCCGATCGCTGTTCCTAGACTCTCTCCCCGGTGCCCAGCGGGGAGGGAGTTTTTTATGTGCGGCATCCTGCGGTGCGCGCTCGCAGTCCCGGTTGTGGGAGGGACTTCAGTCCCGACCCGGGAGTACCTCCGTGGTGCCTCCGTCCGACGATCCCCGCGGCGTCCGTCTTCTCGATCCACGCTGGCCGTTCCCTGCGCCCTGCTTGCCAGGCTGCGACGTGGACATCGCGCCTGTGCCTGTCGCATCGGCAACGGACGTGGAGAGCCGCGTCGCCTCCATGCCACGGTCGGCGCCTGCGGGCAGGGCCACGTCCACCTGATCTCCCTGGCATGCACGTGCGGCCTGTGCAGCCACGCGAGTACCGGGAGGCGCGCGCAGTTATCCCCGGCGTGCCATTTGCGCGGCAGCTACTCCGGCAACGACACGACGGTAGGCGCAGCAAAGGCCGTCATATTGCGCTCAATGGGTCGCCCCTGGCGTGGATCGACCGACCGTCGGGATCGGGGCCGCCACAGCCGCCGGAACGCCTGGCATTCGCCGACCCAGCCAAGGCGTTGCGTGCGCACTTGCAGCGCGTCAGCGCGCCTTGTCCGCAGGTCGACTCCGCATCACCGGTTTTCCCCGCGTATCCGTGGACTGAGGGGAGTCTCCGGCCGCCTGCTTTCGCCACACTCAGGCTGGATGCAGTCTGTCCTGTGGGAGTCGACTGTCGTGCAGCCGCGACAAGCGAAGCCGAAAGCCGGCTGAGACCTCCGTCGTCGGGACTGAAGTCCTTCCCACAGTGCACCCGGCGGGTTCGCCGCAAACCCCTGTGGGAGCGGATTCAGCCACGACGGGCTTTGTCTGGAATGCCCGTCGCTGCTGAAGCGACTCCCACAATGGCTTGCGAGCTCGGCGGGTGACTGCGGGAGGGACTTCAGTCCCGACGCATTGGGCCATCGGAAAGCACCCACCACTTCGCGCGTCGCGGTTGCACGATAGTCGACTCCCGCAGGATGCTTCTCGTCGGTCGTGATCGGAGGTCTCCTGCAGTCGCGCCTCGCGCGCTGCCCAGCGCACGTCGGCGATGGTGCACCGGGTTGCCAGCACGCCAACGGCAGCCTGTGGCGATGCGGGGCGCAGCGGCACCAGATGCCGGATCGCGAACAATGCCGAGAGGGCGCGGTGTGTGCGCTGTGCGCGATCTTGGAAGCGACGGTGCCCCACCACCCTCACCGCGGCCGTACGCGGGCGCTCCGAGCGCCTGCTGCCGCTGGGGCGACGCAGTCGCCGATCGTTCGCCCAGGCATGACGTCGGCGTTGCGGCCACACTTTGTGACGCGCCCGTGCCAGCGCAGCGCCGCAGGCGGGACAGGACGGCGTCCCCGCGCCGGGAAGAAGGGCGCACGCAGCGCAGGTGAGCGCTGTAGACAGCAGAAAGGCAGTTCGCGCGCCCGTTCGCGAGGATGCTGCGCGAGCGCGCGGTCAGTGCGGCGGAGACCACGCCGTGTTGTTGCTGCGGGAACGGCACCGCGTCGCAATCGGGAAGGGGTACACGCAGTGCAGGTCGGCGCTGCAGACAGCAGAAAGGCGGCTTGCGCCGCCTTCTGCGAGGATGCTGCGGGAGGCCGCGCTCAGTGCGGCGAGGCCACCGACTTGGACGAGGAGGCGCCCTTCTTGTCCTTCGGGTCCGGACGCTCGGCCATCAGGTTGTCGCTGCCGAAGTCGGTGTCCACGTCCAGCCAGCGCTGCGCCGGCAGGCCGATCGCGCGGTCGAGCACGGTCGGCAGCAGGCCCGAGGGCAGGCCGCTTTCGCCGTTCCACAGGATCGCCACGCCGAGGTCGCGTTCCGGCACCAGCGCGATCAGGCCGCGGTAGCCCTGCACCGCGCCGGCATGGAAGATCACCTGGTGGCCGGAGTAGTCGAACACGCGCCAGCCCAGCGCGTAGCTGGCCGAGTTGACCCGCGCGCGGCGCCAGCCCGAGCGCATCTCGCCCGGGGTGAGGATCAGCGGCGCGTGCAAGGTCGCCAGCAGCGGCTCCGGCAGCACGTCGGGACGATGCCCGGTCTGCGCGATCAGCCACTGCGCCATGTCGCTGATGCTGGCGTTGACGCCGGCGGCCGGCGCCAGGCGGTAGTAGGTCGGCTTGGGCGTCAGCGAGACCCAACCGTTGCGGCTGCGCACGTGCGGGCGCGCCCAGCGCGGGCTGGCCTGGATGCCGGCCAGGCCCATGCTGGCGTCGTTCATGCCCAGCGGCTTGAAAATGCGGCGCTCCACCGACTGCTCGTAGAAACTGCCGGACGCGGCGAACACCACGTCGCCGATCAGGCTGAAGGCGACGTTCTGGTAGGCGTAGCACTCGCCCGGCGCGCACTTCAACGGCGCATAGGCCAGCTTGTGGCTGAGCGTGTAGTAGTCGATGTTGGATTCGACGTCGCGGTCGTAGGCGTTGTAGGTGAGGCCGACGCGGTGGCTGAGCAGGTCGGCGACGTTCAACTGGCGCGTGGCGACCGGGTCGCTGAGCTGGAAGCCGGGCACGTAGTCGACGACCTTGCTGTCCCAGCGCAGGGTGCCGTCGTTGACCAGCAGGCCGGCCATCGTGCCGGCGAACGCCTTGGACAGCGAGGCCAGGCGGAACACGGTGTGCGCATCGACCTGCTCGGGGCGGTTGACGTCGGTGACGCCGTAGCCGCGCGCGCTGAGCACCTGGCCGTTGTGCACGATGGCCATCGCCAGACCGGGCACACGCTCGCCATAGGTCAACTGTTCGGCGACCGACTCCAGCGCGGCAACGTCGAAGTCTTTGGCCAGCGGCATCACCTGGCTCTGGGTGAGCGAAGCGCGGTAGGGCAGCGGCTGGGTCGGCGAGGTGTAGCGCGTGGCTTCGGTGTGCAGCGGCGGCGGCAGCGGTTGTGCGGGCGCCGGCGTCTGTGCGGTGGAGGACATCGCAAAGGGCAACAATGCCCCGAGCAACCCGGTTGCCACCGGTCGAAGGAGCCGGTGCCTGCTGTTCTGTGTCATTGCGCCTGAGGCCTGTGAGGTGCTGCCGGCCACGATTCTAGCGCCGGATTTCTCGAATGCACAAACTGGGAGAAGATGAATAGGCATCGCCTTGATCCTGCTGGGGATTTCCCACGTCGGACGGGGGGTGCGCAGGCCCGTGGCCAAGGGGCGGCCAGCACTGCGGCGGATGCCGATGGACATGCAATCGTCGTGCCGCGCAACGCAGTTCTAGCCCCTCTCCCCCCGGGAGAGGGGTTGGGGTGAGGGTAGGTCAAGCAGCAGCGCATCGCCCCTCGCGATACTCGGGCGCTCGCCCCCACGACGCAGCGTCGTGCATCCCCGCAGCCGCCGCCTCACCCCTCCCGCAGCACAGCCCGCCCACGGATCAGATCCGCTGCACGCTCGGCGATCATCATCGTCGGGCCGTTGGTGTTGCCGCTAACCAGGCGCGGCATCACCGAAGCGTCGACCACGCGCAGGCCGTCGAGACCGCGCAGGCGCAGCTGCGGGTCGACCACCGCCTGCGCATCGCTGCCCATCCGGCAGGTGCCGATCGGGTGATAGATGGTTTCGGCCTTGGCGCGGATGAAGGCGACCAGCCCGGCCTCGTCCAGGTCCTCGCGTGCCGGCAGCAGCGGCGCGCCGCGCCATGCATCGAATGCCGGCTGCTGCAGGATGTGCCGCGCCAGGCGCGCGCATTCCACCAGCATGCGCAGGTCGAAGCCGTCGGGATCGCTCAGATAGTTGGCCTGGATCCGCGCCGGCGTGCGCGGGTCGGCGTCGTTGAGCGCGATGCGGCCGCGGCTGCGTGGCTGCAGGTGGCAGGCGTGCAGGGTGAAGCCGTCGCCGGGCAGGCGGTTGCGACCGTGGTCGTCGAGCATGGCCGGCACGAAGTGCAACTGGATGTCGGCGCGCGCGTCCGGCGCCAGCGGCGAACGGATGAACCCGCCTGCCTCGGCGATGTTGCTGCTGCCGGCGCCGCGGTGCCCACGCAGGAAATAGTCGAAGGCGATCTTGGCCTGGTTGCGGCGGTCGTAGCTGATGCCCGGGCGGGTGCGGTACAGCGTGCACACGTCCAGGTGATCCTGCAGGTTGGCGCCGACCTGCGGCTGGTCCAGTTGTACCGCGATGCCATGGCGGCGCAGCGCATCGGCCGGGCCGATGCCCGAGAGCATCAGCAGTTGCGGCGAGTTCACCGCGCCGGCGCTGAGCAGCACTTCGCGCGCGGCGCGCGCCTGCATCTCGCGGCCGTCCTGCGCATAGGCCACGCCAACCACGCGTCCGCCTTCGATCAGCAGGCGCAGCACCAGCGCGTCGGTGACCACCTGCAGGTTGTCCCGCGCGCGCGCCGGCGCCAGGTAGGCGACCGCGGCCGAGCAGCGTGCGCCGTCCTTCTGGGTGACCTGGTACAGGCCCACGCCCTGCTGCTGCGCGCCGTTGAAATCGGGGTTGTGCGGGAAGCCCGCCTCCTGCGCGGCGGCCACGAACACGTCCGAGAGCGGGTTGTGGTAACGCAGGTCGGAGACGTGCAGCGGGCCGTCGCCGCCATGCAGCGCATCGCCGCCGCGGCTGTTGCATTCGCTGCGGCGGAAGTACGGCAGCACGCCGCGCCAGTCCCAGCCATCTGCGCCGTCGGCCGACCAGTCGTCGTAGTCGGCGGGCACGCCGCGCACGTAGCACATCGCGTTGATCGAACTGGAGCCGCCCAGCACCTTGCCGCGCGGCCACCACAGGCGGCGGTCGTTCAAGGCCGGCTCGGCCTCGGTCAGGTAGTTCCAGTTGATGCGGCGGTTGGTCGCCAGGCGCGCCAGGCCGGCGGGCATGTGGATGAACGGATTGCGGTCGCGCGGCCCGGCCTCGATCAGCAGCACCTTGCAGTCGCGGTCCTCGCTCAGGCGGTTGGCGAGCACGCAGCCGGCCGAGCCTGCGCCGATGATGATGTAGTCGTACACCCGCGGTGTCCCCTGAGTTCCTGGCGCCGACGCTAGTCGCCGAGGATAGAGCATATGCTCGGCGCGGCTCGCCGTCGGACGCGATGCACGTGCAGCGTGGGGGGGCGACCGGCGCGCGCGCTGGCGGTGTTGCGGTGCATCAGCTACCGTGCGCGTTTTCCGCCCCCGAAAATCGCCATGTCCCGTTCCTGCGCCAGGGTCCGCCGCCGATGAGCGCCGCCCCGCATGCCCCCGGTGCGCTGGCGCGGTTGCGTGGTGCGTTGCGCGATTCGCCGCCGCTGGCGTGGGCGTTCCTGTACTTCTTCTCGTTGCTCAGCGGCTATTACGTGCTGCGGCCGGTGCGCGAGGCAATGGGCGCCTCCGCCGATGTGGCCGCGGTGTTTCCGCCGGCGATGATCGCGTTCTTCGCCGCGCACGGCATGCCGCTGAAGGAGTTCGCGCTGCAGGTGCTGTTCACCTGCACCTTCCTGATCATGCTGTTGCTGCAGCCGGTCTACGGCGCGCTGGTCTCCCGCTATCCGCGGCGGGTGTTCCTGCCGGTGGTGTACGGCTTCTTCATCGCCACGCTGCTGCTGTTCTACGTGCTGTTCGACAGCGGCGTGCCCGGGCGCGGCATGGCCTTCTTCCTGTGGATCTCGGTGTTCAACCTGTTCGCGGTGGCGGTGTTCTGGAGCTTCATGGCCGATGTCTTCAGCAACACCGAAGCGCGCGCCTGCTACGGCTACATCGGCGCCGCCGGCACGCTCGGCGCGTTCCTGGGGCCGGTGATCGCCAGCAGCCTGGTCGAACGCATCGGCATCGCCAACCTGATGCTGGTGTCGGCCGGCTTCCTGGTGGTCAGCGTGGTGTGCCTGCTGCGCCTGCGGCTGTGGGCGGTCGCCCGCGAGCGCGAGCGCGGCGTGGTCGGCGGCGAGGCGCCGATGGGCGGCGACGTGTTGGCCGGGCTGAAGCTGATCGCGCGCGAGCCGCTGCTGCGCTGGCTCGCGCTTATGTCGGTGTTCGGCGTGGGCGTGGGCACCCTGCTGTACAACGAACAGGCCGCGATCGTGCGCCGCCTGTACACCGATGCGGCGGCCAGCACCGCCTTCTACGCCGGCATCGACCTGGCGGTGAATGCGGTGACCCTGGTGCTGCAGTTGCTGGTCACGCGCGCGCTGCTGTCGCGCTTCGGCATCGGGCCGGCGCTGCTGATCCCCGGCTGCGCGATCCTGCTCGGCTACTCGGTGCTGGCGGTGTCGCCGCTGCCGATGCTGGTGGCGGTGGTGCAGGTGGTGACCCGCGCCGGCGAGTTCTCCCTGGCCAAGCCGGCCCGCGAGACCCTGTACACCCGGGTCGGCCGCGAATGGCGCTACAAGGCCGGCGCGGCGATCGATACGGTGATCTATCGTGGCAGCGACCTCAGCTTCGCGTGGCTGTACAAGCTGCTGTCGGGGTTCGGCTCGCAGGTGGTGTTCCTCGCGGGCCTGCTGGCCGCCTCCGGCATGACCCTGGGCGCGTGGCGGCTGCTGCGCGAGGCGGCCAAGCTGCCGCCGGAACGCACGCCGCCAACGCGCTGAGCCGGCGCCGCGTGGCGGGGGACTGGCCGCCCATCGGGCCGCTGGCTATGCTGGCGCCCTGTCTCCTGTGCCGGATAGCAAGATGATCCTGTTGGCTTCGATCCTGGTCGGCGCGGTTGCGCTGCTGCACGTGTACATCCTTGTGCTGGAGATGGTCCTGTGGACGCGTCCGCTGGGCATGAAGGTGTTCCGCAATTCGCCGGAGAAGGCGCAGGCCACGCGCGTGCTGGCGGCCAACCAGGGGCTCTACAACGGCTTCCTCGCCGCCGGCCTGGCCTGGGGCCTGGTCGCGCAGCGGGTCGACGTGATGCTGTTCTTCCTCGGCTGCGTGGTCGTGGCCGGCCTGTACGGCGGCTGGAGCGTCAGCCGCCGCATCGTGTTCGTACAGGCGCTGCCGGCCGCGCTGGCGATCGCGGCGGTGCTGCTGGCGTACTGAGCCGCACACCGCACACCGCACACGCGACGCTGCGATCAGGGCGAGGCCGTGGCCGGTACGCCTGGCGACACCCACATGGCGATGCGCGCGAAGCACACCACCTGCGCGCGTGCGTCGCGGATCTCCACGCTGACCGGCAGGTCGTAGCCGCGCTCGGCGGCGACGATCGCCACGTCCGACGTGGCCACCGCATGCATCGGGCCGAGCGCCTTGCTGCGGTATTCCACCTGCATGCCCTTTGGGATCCAGCGCATCGATGGCGGCAGGCTGGCGTCGACCATCACTCCACCCGCCAGCTCCGCCAGGTTGCACAGGGCGATCGCGTGCACCGTGCCGATGTGGTTGCTGACCCGCCGCCGGTGCGCGATGCGCGCCTCGCAGCGGCCCGGCTCCAGGACGGTGATGCGCGGGGCGATGCTGGCGAAGTAGGGTGCCTTGAAGCACACCGCACGCGAGAACAGCCAGGATCCCCCGGGTCAGCCTTGCATGCGGCGGTAGAGCGAGAGCGGTCGGCTCTTTGCAGTTCCCCCGAACGCACGACGGCGGACCGAAGTCCGCCGTCGTGGGTGTCGCATGGCCAGGACGATCAGGCCGCTTCGCGCGAATGCCCGTCGTCGGCCGCCGTCGCGGCACGCTGGTAGTAGCTCGCCGAGCGCAGTTCGTCGGTGTCGAAGTCGTCGACGCTGATCGTGTCCATGGTGATCTCGCGCAGCTCCTCCAACTGACGGCGCTCGTCGGCCGACAGCACGCCTTCGCGCACCGCCTCGTCCAGCTGCGAAGCGAAGTCCAGCGACGCGATGCCCTTGCTCTTGAGCGCCTTCAGGAACTTGCGCTCCACCGGCTCGGCCAGCACCGCCTTCGTCAGGTAGCTGGCGATGCGGCCGCCGGGGTTGTTCTCGCACGGGGTCAGGAACACGCCCTGGCCCAGGCGATCGCGGGCTTCGTTCGGCGTCATCAGCAGCGCGGCGACGCGGTGGCCCAGGCGGTCGCCCGGCGCTTCGGCGCGGCGGCCCCACGGGAAGATCAGCGCCCACATCAGCCAGCCGACCGGACGGATCGGGAAGTTGCGCAACGCCGCCGACAGCGCCAGCTCGATCTTGTGCACGCTGTCGTGGAAGGCCCAGGCCAGCAGCGGCTGGTCGGTGGCCGGCGCGCCGTCGTCGTGGTAACGCTTGAGCATGGCGCTGGTCATGTAGATGTGGCTCAGCACGTCGCCCAGGCGCCCGGACAGCGACTCCTTGAACTTCAGCTTGCCGCCGAGCATCAGCATCGACACGTCGGCCATCAGCGCCAGGTTCGCCGAGTAGCGGTCCAGCTTGCGGAAATAGCGGCGGGTGTAGGCGTCGCCCGGCGCGGCGCCGATGCGCGCGGCGGTCAGGCCGAACCACAGCGAACGCACCGCGTTGGAGATGGCGAAGCCGATGTGGCCGAACAGGTTGCGGTCGAACTCGTCGACGCCGGCCTTGTGGTCCGGGTTGCCGGCGGCCTTCATCTCCTTCATCACCCACGGATGGCACAGGATCGCGCCCTGGCCGAAGATCAGCAGGCTGCGGGTCATGATGTTGGCGCCTTCCACGGTGATCGCGATCGGCGCGGCCTGCCAGCTGCGGCCGGCGAAGTTGCGCGGCCCCAGGATGATGCCCTTGCCGCCGACCACGTCCATCACGTCGCTGATGACCTCGCGGCTCATCGTGGTGCAGTGATACTTGGCGATCGCCGACGGCACCGACGGCACGTCGCCGCGGTCCACCGCCGCGGCGGTGGCCTGCGACAGCGCGCTGATCGCATAGGCCTTGCCGCCGATCCGCGCCAGCGCCTCTTCCACGCCTTCGAAGCGGCCGACCGACAGGCCGAACTGCTTGCGGATGCGCGCATACGCGCCGGTGACGACCGCGCCGAACTTGGCGCCGCCGCTGGCGGTGGAGGGCAGGGTGATCGAGCGGCCCACGGCCAGGCACTCGTTGAGCATGTTCCAGCCCTTGCCGACCATTTCCACGCCGCCGATCAACTGGCTCAGCGGGATGAACACTTCGCGGCCATGGATCGGGCCGTTCTGGAACGGCGAGTTCAGCGGGAAGTGGCGGCGGCCGATCTCGACCCCCGGGGTCTCGCGCGGCAGCAGCGCCAGGGTGATGCCGATGTCCTTGGTGTCGCCGATCAGGCCTTCCGGGTCGTACATGCGGAACGCCAGGCCGACCAGGGTCGCCACCGGCGCCAGGGTGATGTAGCGCTTGTCGAAGGTCAGCTTGACGCCGAGCACGTTCGCGCCGTTCCACTCGCCCTTGCAGACGATGCCGTAGTCGGGGATCGAGGTGGCATCGGAGCCGGCGAACGGACCGGTCAGGCCGAAGCAGGGCACTTCCTGGCCCACCGCCAGACGCGGCAGGTAGTAGTCCTTCTGCTCCTTGGAGCCGTAGTGCAGCAGCAGTTCGCCCGGGCCCAGCGAGTTGGGCACGCCGACGGTGGAGCTGACCACGCTCGAGACCGAGGCGATCTTCTGGATCACCTTGTGGTGGGCCAGTGCGGAGAAGCCCAGGCCGCCGTATTCCTTCGGAATGATCATGCCGAAGAACTTGTTCTTCTTGATGAAGCTCCAGATCTCCGGCGGCAGGTCGGCATGGACGTGGGTGATTTCCCAGTCGTTGGTCATCCGGCACAGCTCTTCGACCGGGCCGTCGAGGAAGGCCTGCTCTTCGGCGGTCAGCTGCGGCTTGGGATAGTTCAGCAGCTTCTGCCAGTCCGGGTCGCCGGTGAACAGCTCGCCTTCGAAGCCGACCGAGCCGGTCTCCAGGGCGATGCGTTCGGTCTGCGACAGCGGCGGAAGCACCTTGCGGAACACCTTCAGCATCGGCGCGGTGAGCAGCGGCTTGCGCACGAACGGCAACAGCAGCGGCACCGCGACCACCGCCAGCACGACGGCCGCGACGATGGTGGCGACGTGGTTGGCGCCGAGCAGCCAGCACGCGACCAGCAGCGTGGCGCTCAACGCGGCCCAGACGGCGAGCCGCATGCGGTGATAGGCGGCGAACGCGCCGGCCAGCAACAACACGAGGAAGGGGGCAATGATGCTCATGGGCGTGCTCCGGGGAGGTACTCGGTGACGGCGGACGATGCGCCGGCGCAGGCCGGTGGCAGGGCGTCCAGATAGTGCAACACAGTGGCGGTAAATGCGGCGTTGTCGTCGCCGGCCAGCATATGCGTGGCCTCGGGCAGGTGCACATGCTGCGCATGCGGCACCAAGGACAGGAATTCTTCGATGGTCTGCGGCGTGACCAGGTCGCTGCGGCCGCCGCTGATCAGCAGCAGCGGGCATTGCACGTGCGCGGCGGCCTGCGCGATCGCGCCCTGGTGCTGGTCGCTGTCGCGCGCCAGCTCTTCGACCAGGCGCGGATCCCAGTGCCAGTACCAGCGGCCGTCGGCGTGTTGCCGCAGGACGCTGCGCAGCGCCTCGGGCGACTTGCGCGCGCGCTGCGGCAGGTAGGCTGCGATCGCGTCGCCGGCCTCGTCCAGGCTGGCGAAGCCCTGCGGATGCGCGGTCATGAAGGCGAGGATGCGCTCGACCCCGGCCGGTTGCCAGCGCGGGGTGATGTCCACCAGCACCATGGCGCGGAACAGGCCCGGCCAGCGCGATTCGGCGATCAGCCCGAACAGCCCGCCCATCGAGGCGGCGACCAGCACCGGCGGCGGCGACATCTCGCCGGCGACCACGATCAGGTCGTCGGTGAACTGCTCGCCGCGATAGGGCAGGTCCGCCGGGTTGCGCGCCGAATCGCCATGGCCGCGCGCGTCATAGGCGACGCTGCGGTAGCCATGCGCCTGCAGCGCCGCGGCGGTCGCGGACCAGGCATGCCGGGTCTGGCCGAAGCCATGCGCGAACAGCACCGATCCCGCTTCGCCGGGACCGGTGACGGTCGCGGCCAGCGCCAGCTCGCCGGCACCCGAGAGGGTAGCCGAGGCGGCATACGGGGCGGTGGCGGAGGCGGAAACCATACGAGATAGTATGGTTGCTCTGCGCGGCATGTCAATACGATGCAGTATGGGTGCGAAAAGCCAATGCTGCCGGGCATTTGCGCCGCCCTCGTGAAGGCCACATACTGCAACCGACGTCCCCGTATGGTTAAATCCACGGATGAATACCGCGCCCGCTCCTTCCTCCGACGACGGCGCCGCTTCCGGCGGTGGCCGCAACAACCGGCTCAGCGCCGAAGACTGGGCGCAGGCCGCCCTGGACCTGATCGCCGAACAGGGCGTGAGCGCGGTGGCGGTGGAACCGCTGGCGCGGCGCCTGGGCGTCACCAAGGGCAGCTTCTACTGGCACTTTCCCTCGCGCGATGCATTGCTGCAGGCTGCGCTGGAGCGCTGGGAACTGGTCGAGCAACAGCAGGTGTTCGGCAGCCTGGAAGAGGTGCCGGATCCGCGCACGCGGCTGCGCGCGCTGTTCCAACTGGTCGCGCACGAGGTCAAGCCGCACATCATCTACAGCGAGTTGCTGAAGGCGCTCGATCATCCTGCGGTGCGGCCGGTGATCGACCGGGTTTCGCAGCGGCGCATGGAGTATCTGATCGCCTCGTTCCGCCAGGCCGGGCTCAGCCGGACCGATGCGCAACATCGCGCACGCCTGGCCTATGCCGCCTACGTCGGCTTCCTGCAGCTGTCGCTGCAGTTGCACCAGCCCAAGCAGGCGCGCGAGGACTTCGAAGCCTACGTCGAACACGTCATCGTGACCTTGATTCCCGGCTGATCCAGTTCGTCATACCGACGCATCGCGCCAGTCGGCTGGCGCGATGGATCGGTGAGCTTAGGACTCCCAAAATGCTTGGGCCCTGAAATCGTCAACGATGTGCAGGGAAGCCGCGCATGCATTGTCATGTGCGCAACGCGTACTGCGCTCGTGCCAGTCCGGCCCGCGGCGCATTGAAGTTCCGCGCACGCCATTGCCGTCTGCGAATGTCGCTGCCTCTTGCTGGGTGCTGCCCATGTCGCGGTGGGGCGCTGCAGCGTCTCCGCTGATTCATGCGTGCGCCAAGCGCGTGCGCTGTCGCGTTCTGTTACGCAGCTCGAAAAAACAACGGCTCCTTGCGGAGCCGTTGTCATGACACGTTTACCGATCGCTAGGCGATCAGAAGCGCTGCTGGTACTTCATGTAGATGAAACGGCCGATGTCGTAGCCGCCGTAGTACGAGTAGCCGGAAGCCGGCTGCGAGTACGACGGAGCGGCGTAGTGCTCGAACACGTTGTTCGCGCCGACGGCGATGGTCGCGTTCCACGGGGTGTTGTAGCTCACCTGGACGTCGTGGAAGACGTTGGCGCCGATGCGGTTGACCGGGTAGGTCGCGCCCGCGTACTCCGGGGCGGTGAAGTTCGGCTCGCTGCAACGGTCGTCGAAGTAGCACTGCTCCTTGGTGCTGGAGTAGTAGCGGGTGCTCCAGGTGACGGCCCAGTCGTTCATCTGCCAGGTCAGGCTCAGGTTCGAGCGCAGACGGAAGTAGCTGCCGTTCTTGTTCTGGTAGCCGTTCTGCTGGCTCGGCGGAGTATCCGAGTTGTCCTGCTTCAGCTCGTTCTTGGCCACGTAGCTGCTCAGCCACGCCGCGGTGAAGTTGCCGTACGCGGTCTCGAAGCGGTAGGTGACGTCGAGGTCGTAGCCTTCCGTTTCCTGGTAACCGGCGTTGCGCAGACCGAAGGCCAACGCGGTGATGTTGCCGGCGGCGTTGCGGGTGAAGCCGGTGCAACGCGAGGCGATGCCGCGCAGGTAGCAGTCTTCCAGCAGCGTGGTCGGGTCATCGGAGACGATGGTGTTCTCGATGCGCACCTTCCACCAGTCCAGCGAGGCGTTCAGGCCGGTGACGAACTCCGGGCTCCACACCAGACCCAGGGTCTTGGAGGTGGAGGTTTCCGGGGTCAGCGTCGGCGTGGAGCCGGAGGCGAACGGGACGTTGCTCTGCTCGCCCGGGCCGTTGGCCGGCGCGGTGCCCGAGGCATTGAGCTGGCGGAAGCCCGCCGGCACCACCGCCGCGCAGCGCGGATTGCCCGCCGCCGTACCGAACTTGGTATCGCACGGATCGGTGTAGTACTCGAAGCTCTGCGACAGGCCGCCGTACAGATCGGCGATGGTCGGCGCGCGGAAGCCCTCCGCCCAGGTGCCGCGGACCAGCAGCGAATCGATCGGCTTCCACTTGAAACCGAACTTGCTGTTAACGGTGTCGCCGAAGTTGTCGTAGTCGGAGTAGCGGCTAGCCAGCGACAGGCTCAGTTCCTTGGCGAAGGCCACGTTGGCCAGCAGCGGCACCTGGAACTCGGCATAGACTTCGTCCAGGCTGTACTTGCCGCGGGTCGGGCCGGCGGCCAGGTCGGTGGAGATGCCGGTCTGCGCCATCGCATCCGGAGAGAAGCTGCCGCTTTCCTGGCGGTGCTCGACGCCGACCGCCACGCCCAGGTCGCCTGCCGGCAGGGTCACGATGCTGCCGGAGATGTTGGCGAAGAAGTTCTTGGTCTCGGTCTTCGAGATCGCCTGGCCGTCCTGGTACAGGAACGCGCGCACGTTCGGATCGCTCAGGCCGTTGGCGCCCTTGTAGCCTTCCGGCAGCAGGGGATTCCACGGGGTGCAGTTGCCGCCCGAGGTGCCCAGCGCGATCGGGTTGGCGGCCGAGCCGCACTGCGCCACGCCGCTGCCGTTGATGAAGGACGGGCCGGTGGCCAGGCCGACGGCGTAGGTGTTGAGGTTGCCGGTGCTGACCTGCACGCCCTTGTTCTGGTTGTACAGATAGCCCGCGTCCCAATCCCAGAACTTGCCTTCGCCCAGCTCGAAGCTGCCGCTGAAGGCGCCGGTGAAGCGGTAGGTGGTGAGGTTGTTGCGCACTTCGCGCGGGACTTCCCAGCCGCGGCGCACGTACTGCACCGCCTGCGGCGCGGTGCCCGGCGGCAGGCCGCCGGTGGCCTTGTTGCCGACCGGGTTGAACACGCTGTCTTCGGACAGGCCGTCCTGCGACAGCGTGAAGTTGGCGCTGTTGAACGGATAGCCGGAGTTCTGCGCGAACGACTCGCGATCGGTATACAGGACGCTGGTGTCGAAGCGGATGTTGTCGGTGAAGTTGAAGGTGCCGTTCAAGAACGCGGACTTGCGCTCGATGCCGCTGTACACGGTCGAGGCCAGCGCCGGGTTGGACACGTCGGAGCTGTCCAGCGCGCGGTAGTTGTTGATGTTCGCCGGATCCAGGCCCGGGATATCGCGGCGCAGGGTGCGGGTCACGGTCTGGCCGGCACCGTTGACGTAGGCGAAACGGCCGTACTGGCTGGTGCCGGACAGGCCGCCCGGACGCGCGGCGGAATCTTCACCCGTCGGGAAACGATCGCGGCTGAACCAGCGGTCGCGCGCCCACACCGGGTCTTCCTTGGTGTACTCGACGCCGGCGGTCAGCGAGCCGCGCTCGCCGGTGCTGCCGATCATGAAGTCATAGACCTGGCGCTGGCCGTCGCCCTGGCCCCATTGGCCGACGTAGGCATTGGCTTCGGCGCCGTCGAAGTTCTTGCGGGTGATGATGTTGATCACGCCGGCGATGGCGTCGGAACCGTAGATGCTCGAGGCGCCGTCCTTCAGCACTTCGATGCGCTCGACCGCCACGGCGGGGATCGAGGACACGTCCTGCAGGCCGCCGTTGGTGCTGCCGAGGCGCTTGCCGTCGACCAGCACCAGCGTGCGCGATGCGCCCAGGTTGCGCAGGTCGATGTAGTAGCCGCCGACGGCTTCGCCGGAGGACAGCGGGGAGGTGCGGCTGACGGCTGGGGAGCCGGCGGTGGGGATGTTCTGCAGGATGTCGGCGACCGACTTGAAGCCCTGCTTCTCGATCTGGTCGCGGCTAATCAGCAGGACCGGCTGCGCGGTCTCGGTGTCGACCTGGCGGATGCGCGAACCGGTGACTTCGATGCGATCCAGGTTGGTGGCGCCGCTGCCGCTCGCGTCCTGAGCGACGGCTGCGCCCGCGGTGCCACCGGCGCCCACGACAAGCGCGAGCACCACTGCATCACGCAGGGTGTTGGTCTTGCAATTCATTAGCTCTCTCTCCGAAAGATTGGGTAAAGCCCAAGGTTTGCCTGTGGGCGGAATCGAAAATGCGATTCCAAATCCCTTCAGGGTGCCTGGATGGTATCCCGGTCGGAGGAAGAATTAAAGTCCCGTTAACAAAGCGGTGTTTTGACGTGAATTGGAGTAAAAATCACGTATCCATCACAAAATGCAGTGTGATGAGGCGGCGCCTGCCGCAAGTGGTCGCTACAGATCCTGCTCGTAGCGCACGTAGGGGATGGTCCCCTCTTCGGTGCTGATGTTGTTCGGCGAGAACGGGTTCTTGCCGCGGGTGATGACGTTCTCGGCGCCCACGGTCAGCTGGCCGCTCCACGGGGTGCGCCAGGTCAGGCCCACGCCCAGGCCGGTCCACTTGCCGGGCTGGCCGGGGGCGTCGACGACGCGGCCGATGACGTTGGCGCTGAACGAGCCGTAGCCGCCGCCGATGCTCAGGCTCTTGCTGTCCCAGCGGTCGAGCATGGCCGGGGTGGCGTCGGCGATCGGCACCAGGCGTGCCTTGGCGTAGGTGCCGCCGATCGACACGAAGCCCTCGCGGCCGATGTTCTGCTGCGCGAAGACGGTCAGGTCGTTCTGCTCCATCCGCATCGACGGCGTCTTGTTGGCGCCGGCCAGCCAGGCGGGGAGGTTCTCGCGACCGGTGCCCGCCGACAGCGACAGGCGCCCGCCGGGGCGGTTGAAGGTGGTGGTCGCGGCGACATGGTGGCCGGTGGTGCCATCGTCGTCGCCCAGGCTGGCCAGCATGCAGTGGCTGGCCAGACCGCTGATGCTGCCGCCGCTGGCGCTGTTGCACAGCAGGCCCAGCGAGTCGCCGGAGGACAGGCCGAACGCGGCATCCAGGGAGTTGCGGCCGAAGTGCCAGCGCGCGCCGACCGCCTGTTCGCCGGTGGGCTCCAGGTACAGCAGCGCCTCGACCTTGCCGCTGCCCTTGTTCCAGACCGGCAGCACGGTGCGGTCGTGGCCAGTGGCGGGCTTGCTCTGCGCGTGCGCGCCCGTGCTCGCCGCAAGGGCGATCAGCAGGGCGAACGGTAGGCGCAGGAAGGGTCGCATCAGCAATCTGAGACTTGGGGCGGGCACGAAAGTTCCCGCCGGACAGGGTGGTCGATGCTAGAGGGTTTATGTTTCTTTAACAAGTCGGACTCCCCGGTCGCGACGCGCGTTTCAGCTAGTGCAAGCGCTCCGAGGACGTCGGTTCAGCCTGCGTTACGGCAAACAATACTCCGAATTCCGTCAAGGGAAAGTCATAGTGGCGGCCGCAGAACTCGCAGCGGATCTCAACTTGGCCGGTCGCCTCGGCCGCCGCCCGCGCTTCCTCCTCGCCGAGCGAGCGCAGCATCGCCGCGACCCGCTCGCGCGAGCACGAGCAGCCGAAGCGCAGCGGGCGGTCGCCCAGCAGCTCCGGGGTCTCCTCGTGGAACAGCCGGTGCAGCAGGGTTTCGGCCGGCGTGGCCAGCAGTTCTGCCTCGCCCACGGTCTCGAACAGCGCGCCGGCGCGGTTCCAGCCGTCCTCGTCGCCGGCGTCGCCCGGCAGCTTCTGCAGCAGCAGGCCGGCGGCGTGCGTACCGTCGGCGGCCAGGATCAGCCGCGTCGGTAACTGCTCGGACTGGCGGAAGTAGTCCTCGAAGGCTTCGTCCAGCTCGGCCGAGGACATCGCCACCAGACTCTGGTAGCGCTGCGGTTCGCGCGGGTCCAGGCCGGGGTTCTCGATGGTGATCGCCAGCAGGGCATCGTCGCCGAGCGCGCGCAGGTCGCGCGGCGCGTCCTGGCCTTCGCCCAATTGGACGATGCCGCGCAGCGTGCCGGCGGCGGTGCACTCGGCGAACAGGGTGCGCAGCGCGCCCTGGCTGCGCAACTGCACCGACAGGCGCCCGTCGACCTTGGTGTGGCCGGTGAACAGGGCCGCGGCGACGCAGGCCTCGCCCAGCAGTTCGGTGGCCGCGGCGGGGTAGCTGGCCGGCGCCAGGATCTCGCGCCAGGTGTCGTGCAGGCGCACGTGCACGCCGCGCACGCCGGCGCCGGGTAGCAGGAAGCGGGTCAGACGATCGTCGGAAGAATGCATTGCGGCCTCGCTGCGCATGGGAAGATGGCGACCGCACGAGAGTGGATCGTCACGGTGGACCAGATCGAAGAAAGCATAGGAATGGGGGCGGGGCGCCGCGATGCAAGTGGCGTCCTGCCGGCGCGTCCACGGGCCAGGCGCTGGCGGCGCTGGCTGCTGCTGGCGCCGTTGCTGTTCGTGCTGGCGAGCGTGTCGCAAGTGCTGCTGCTGCGCTTCGTCGACCCGCCGTTCTCGGCGATGATGCTGGAGCGCCAGCTCGGCGCCTGGGCCAGTGGCGACTGGTCGTACCGCCTCGCCTACGACTGGCGCGACACCGCGCAGATCGCGCCGAGCCTGCCGATCTCCCTGGTGGCCGCGGAGGACCAGCGCTTCCCCAGCCATCACGGCTTCGATCTGGACGCGATCGAGAAGGCGCGCGATCACAACGCGCGCGGCGGCCGTCTGCGCGGCGCCAGCACGATCAGTCAGCAGGTCGCCAAGAACGTGTTCCTGTGGCAAGGCCGCAGTTGGCTGCGCAAGGGCCTGGAGGCCTGGTACACGGTGCTGATCGAGGCGCTGTGGTCGAAGCAGCGCATTCTGGAGGTGTACGCCAACGTCGCCGAGTTCGGCGATGGCGTGTATGGCGCACAGGCGGCGGCGCGCAGCTTCTGGGGCAAGGACGCGGCGCAGCTGACGCCGGCGCAGAGCGCACTGCTGGCGGCGGTGCTGCCGGCGCCGCAGCGCTACAACGCCGCGCGTCCCGGCCCGTACGTGCAGGGACGCGCCAACTGGATCCAGCGCCAGACCCGGCAACTGGGCGGGCCCGCCTACCTGCAGGCGCCATAGGCTTGAAGCCCCTCTCCCACCGGGAGAGGGGTTGGGGTGAGGGTACGGCAGGCACGCGCGAATTGGGCTCGGCGGTACCCGCACCCTCATCCGCCCCTGCGGGGCACCTTCTCCCGGTGGGAGAAGGGACAGGCAGATGGCGCGCGCCGCCGAGCGGGCTGGCCTACCGACAGGCGCCGCGGGCTAGCTTGAGCCCCTCTCCCACCGGGAGAGGGGTTGGGGTGAGGGTACGGCAGGCACGCGCGAATTGGGCTCGGCGGTACCCGTACCCTCATCCGCCCCTGCGGGGCACCTTCTCCCGGTGGGAGAAGGGAGGAGCTCCCGCTTTTGTCGCGCAGTGCGCGGGCTGCTGGTGAACCCGCAGGCGGCTCCGTACCATCCGCCGATGGAATCCGAACGTCTTACCGTCGTCGTCACTGCGTTCAACGAGGCGCAGACCCTGCCGCTGTTGCACCCGCGCATCGTCGCCGCGCTCGACGCCGTGCCGGGATTGGAGGGGCGGGTGCTGTACGTCGACGACGGCAGCCGCGATGCGACCTGGGAGACGATCCAGGCGCTGGCCGCGTCCGATCCGCGGGTCGGCGCGCTGCGCCTGTCGCGCAATTTCGGCAAGGAACTGGCGCTGACCGCAGGGCTGGACTGCGTCGACCGCGGCGCGGCGATGCTGCTGGACGCCGATGGGCAGGATCCGCCGGAGCTGATCGCGCAGTTCGTCGCGCACTGGCGCGCCGGCTACGACGACATCTACGGCACGCGGCTGGTGCGCGAAGGCGAGGGTTGGCTCAAGCGCGGCACCGCGGCGCTGTTTTATCGGGTGATCGGGCGCCTGTCGAAGACGCCGATCCCCGCCGATACCGGCGATTTCCGCCTGCTGTCGCCGCGCGCGCTGGCCGCGCTGCGGCAGTTGCGCGAGCGCCACCGCTTCATGAAGGGCCTGTTCGGCTGGATCGGCTTCCGCCGCCTGGCGGTGCCGTACCGGCGTGCGCCGCGGCTGGCCGGGCGCAGCAAATTCAGTCTGTGGCGGTTATGGAACTTCGCCCTGGACGGGATCACCGGCTTCTCTACCGCGCCGTTGCGGGTGGCCACCTATCTCGGGCTGGCGACCGCGGTCGGCGCCTTCCTGTTCGCGATCTGGGTGGTGGTCAAGGCGGCGCTGTGGGGCGACCCTGTGGCTGGCTGGCCGACGATGATGGCGGTCATCCTGTTCCTCGGCGGCGTGCAGCTGATCGCGCTGGGCCTGATCGGCGAATACCTGGGCCGGCTGTACGAGGAATCCAAGCAACGGCCGCTGTACCTGGTGGAGACCTGGCGTGCACCGGGCGAAGGAGTATGCTCGGCCGTGCGATCCAGCGAACCGGGAGGCAGCGATGCGGACGGTACGGCAGGTCTTGAGCGAAAAGGGCAATGAGATCCACGCGGTCGCGCCGGACACGGCGGTGATCGAGGCGCTGCGGCTGATGGCCGCCAAGGGCATTGGTGCGGTGCTGGTGCTGCAGGACGGACAGCTGTCCGGGATCCTGTCCGAGCGCGACTACGCACGCAAGGTGGTCCTGCAGGACCGCTCCTCGGCGACCACGCCGGTGCGCGACATCATGAGCAGCAGGGTGCACACCGTGGACCCGTCGCAGAGCGTGCAGCAGTGCATGGAACTGATGACCGGGCAACGCATCCGCCACCTGCCCGTGGTGGACGCCGGCACCGTGATCGGCGTGATCTCGATCGGCGACCTGGTCAAGGCGGTGATCGAGGAACAGCGCGAGGAACTGGATCAGTTGCAGGAGTACATCAGGAGCTGAGATTGGGGAGTCGGGATTGGGGATTCGCAAGAGCGGCCGCCGCGCCTGCGTCGTTGTTCGCTGAGCGCATGCTCCACAGTGGATTTGTCGGTGTTCCGGGCGCCTGCTTTTGCGAATCCCCAATCCCTAATCCCCAGTCCCGCGGCTACTTGCCGCCGCACTGAATATCCTTGCCCGGCCCGGTCTCGATGGTGGCCAGCAGCGCGGCCGGCGGGGCGATGCTGCCCAGGGCCACGGCGATGGCGCCGCGCAAGCCCAGGGCCTTGAAGTCGGGGCGGAAGCTCGGGTCCTTGAAGGTGCCGCCGACGCGCAGCGGCGAGCGCAGGGCGAGGATGCTGTGGTCCTTGGGTTGCGCCTTCAGCAGCAGGTCCAGGCGTTCCTGGCCGAGGTCGATGCTGCCGCTGCCGACCAGCAGGGTGTCGGTGCTGTCGAAGGCCAGGGCGCGCGACGTCATCACTCCACGCTGCACGCCGAAGTCGCCGAACGCGCAGCGCACCGGGATCTCGCGGTCCTTGGTCACCAGGTACTTCAGCGATTCGGCGATATCCAGGCCGGCCAGTTCCATCACCAGGTTGCTGATCCGGCCCTTGCCCATGCCGACGGCGACGTTGCCGTCGGCGCTGCCGAGCATCTGCGCGATCGAGTTGCCGCTGCCGGCCAGCGCGATCTCGCCGCCGATCGCGCCGGCGGCTTCCTTGGCCAGCTTGCCGTCGGGGAACAGCTTGCCCAGTTGCACGCCGCGGATCGACACCTGCGCGCGGGTGAACAGGGTGGGCTTGCGTGCATCCATGCGGATGTCCGAGCGCAGGTCGCCGCCGGCCACGCCGAAGTTCAGCGGTTGCAGCAGCAGGACGCCGTCGTCGAGCCTCAGGTGCGCGTCCATGTCGTCCAGCGGCAGCGACGGCGCATTGATGCGCTGCGCCTTCCAGCGCACGTCGGCGTCCATCGCGCGCAGCTTGCCGAGGTCGTACGGGGTGGAGGGCAGCACCTTGTCGTTGGCGGCGAGCTTGGCTGCCTGCGCCTTCTGCTCGGCGTTGGCGGTCTCGCCGGCGCCGGTGCGCGGCGGCGCGCCGACGAAGCCGGCCAGGTCGTCGAAATCCAGACGCTGCGAACGCAGGTCGGCGCGCAGGAACGGGCGCTGGCCCGCAGTGTCGATCTGCACCGTGCCGGCCAGGTCGCTGTCGCCGGCGCGGCCGCGGAAGTCCTGGTAGCGCCAGCGATCGCCGTCGCGCTGCAGGCGTCCGTCCAACTGGTAGGGCGGGGTGGAGGGAATGGCGATGCCCAGCAGCGGATACAGGTGGGCCATGTCGGTGCCGGCCAGCTGCAGTTGCAGGTCGAATACGCGCAACTGGAAGGGGTTGGTGAGGGTGCCGCGCATGTGCGCGCGGGTGCTGCCGGCGCTGCCGCGCAGGTCGACGCGGAAGGGGTGGTCGCTCTCGCTCAGTTCCAGTGGCGAGGCGGTACTGCCTTTCAGGGTGAAGGGATTGCCGCGCCAGCGGCCGTCGCCGCTGACCGCGATCGGCGGGGCGGCATCGCCACGGCGGCGCTGCCCGACCTGGCTGTCGACGGCGATGTCGATCTCGGTGCGCCCGGCCGGATCCTGGAAGCGCAGGTGGCCCTGCTGCACCAGCAGGGCGCCGAGCACGACCGGACGGCCGCCGTCGGACTGGCCGAACACCCAGTTGCCAGGCTGTCCGTTCGGTCCGGTTTCCAACAGCAGGTCGGGCTTGGTCAGGCGGATCTCGGGGATGCGCACGCGGCCGCGCAGCAGCGGCCACAGTGCGATATCCAGTTCGGCGCGGTCGGCGCTGGCCATCTGCGGCTGCTCCGACCAGTCGGCATTGGCGAAGCGCAGGCGATCGCCGCGCACGGTGACGACGCGGCCCAGGTCCACATCCAGGTTGCCGTCGATATGGAAGGCGCGGCCGGTGCGCGCCTGCACCGCGCGTTCCACCGGCGCCTTGAACCAGTTCCAGTCGAAGATCAGGATGATGACGAGCAGGAGCAGCACCAGCGCGCCGAGCACGAACGGCCAGCGCCGCAGGCGGCCGTCGTTGCGCCGCCAGGGCCAGGAGCGGGATGCGGAAGCGGGGTCGCGAGCCATGCGGCCATCCTAGGCAGCCGCCGTGCACGGGGTGCGAAAACAGCTGGAACGGCTGGGCTGAGGAGGCATCGCCCGGTTTCACGCCGGGATGCACGAGGAATGTGGGCTCACGCCCGTTACAGATCCGGACTCTGCCGATGGCGGTTTCTAGATGCTTGAGGCTACGCTTCAGCGCAGGCGACGTGCCTGGCTGCTTGTTGCAGCGACGAATGACAGATGATCGGGGTCAATCGCAGATCAGCGGTACGCGGGAGGGTTTGCTGGTGAGAGAGTCGGCTATGCGTTCTGGCAAATTTTCAGTCGTAGCTGCGGCGCTTTGTCTCGTGTCGCCGATGTGTGGCGCGTTTCAAGGGGGCGTGGGTCCAGAGAATGTTGTGAGCATCGATGTCGGGAACATCCATCCGATTGAAGTGGGTGTGCTGGCTCCGAGCGGAAGATTCCTTGTTCTGAGGGATAGCGAGACCCGGTGCGAGGGCATTTCGGCAGCGGGTGGGCGTGTGGTTATCAGGCCTGCAGAAGCGGCCGGAATGTATTGGGACTCCCAGGGCAAGGAACACGTGGTCGCCGCATTTTCAGAGGTGGGGACCTTCACGATCTATGTCGCTGACAACCTTGAGACGGAACCGGATGAGGCGTTCGCGACGAAACAGCGCTATGTCAATAAGCATCCATCGCAAATGACCGTCGCGGCCCATGCCTGCCAGAAGCGCAAGGGTTGATTGACACTCCTGCATGGCGACATCGGCGGTTGCTCTCCAGCGAATGCTTGAGCGGCCTTTGCGACATTTAGGGATATTTGCAAGGTGGGGATCGCGCCTGGGCCAGCTAACCGCGGACGTGTTGCCTACAGCACCTGACTGGTCACCGCCACGAAGTGGCAGACGCTGCCGGCGAGCACGAACAGATGCCAGATGGCGTGGAAGTAGCGCACGGTGTCGCGCTGGTAGAAATACGTGCCGAGGGTGTAGAACAGGCCGCCGGCCAGCAGCCAGCCCAGGGTCCAGGCGTCGACGGAGCGCAGCAGCGGTTCGATCGCCACCACGATCAGCCAGCCCATCGCGATGTACAGGATGGTCGACAACAGGCGGAAGCGACCGGTGAAGAACAGCTTGAAGATCACCCCGGCCGCAGCGATGGTCCAGATCGCCGCGAACAGGCCCCAGCCCCATGGGCCGCGCAGGCCGATCAGGGTGAAAGGGGTATAGGTGCCGGCGATCAGCAGGTAGATCGCGCAGTGGTCGAAGATCTGCAGGCGCGCCTTGGCGCCGGGGTGCGGGATGGCGTGGTACAGGGTCGAGGCCACGTACAGCAGCAACAAGGTGACGCTGAATACGATGGCGGTGGCGAGCTGCCAGCCGTCGCCGTAGATGGCGGCCAGGGTGATCAGCACCGAGCCGCCGGCCAGCGCGGCGATGGCGCCGAGGCCGTGGGTCAGCGCACTGGCGAGTTCGTCGCGCCAGTCCATGGAAGGCTGCGCGTCGGCGTTCGAGTAGGCGGGCGACCGGTCTGCATCCATGGGCCCGCAAGGTACCGCAATTGCGAGCGGTTCGCATCCGCTGCGGCGCAACACCGCGCCGCCGGTTGGGCGTGCGCTCAGCCGGCGCACGCCCGCGGTCACATGGCGGTCATTCCACCGCCACGCTGTGCGCGTGTTCGCGCGTAGCCGCGAAGCGCACGTCCGGCGCGCGTTCCTGCGCCAGTTGCAGGTTGACCCGGGTCGGCGCCAGGTAGACCAGTTCGCCGGCGGCGTCGATGCCGAGGTTCATCGCGTTCTTCTCGCGGAACTCTTCCAGCTTCTTGGGGTTGTCGCAGTGCACCCAGCGCGCGGTGACCACGCCGACCGGTTCGAAGCTGGCGTCCACGCCGTATTCGTCCTTGAGCCGGTAGGCGACCACGTCGAACTGCAGGGTGCCGACCGCACCGAGGATCAGGTCGTTGCTCATCAGCGGGCGGAAGAACTGGGTGGCGCCTTCTTCGGACAGCTGCGCCAGACCCTTCTGCAGCTGCTTGAGCTTGAGCGGGTCGCGCAGGCGCGCGCGGCGGAACAGTTCCGGGGCGAAGTTGGGGATGCCGGTGAACGACAGCGACTCGCCCTCGGTGAAGGTGTCGCCGATGGAGATGGTGCCGTGGTTGTGGATGCCGATGACGTCGCCGGGGTAGGCTTCGGCGGCGATCTCGCGGTCGCTGGCCATGAAGGTCAGCGCGTTGGCCAGCTTGACCTCCTTGCCGGTGCGCACGTGCAGGGTCTTCATGCCGGCTGCGAAGCGGCCCGAACAGATGCGCATGAAGGCGACGCGGTCGCGGTGCTGCGGGTCCATGTTGGCCTGGATCTTGAACACGAAGCCGGTGAGCTTGTCCTCGCCGGCCTGCACCTGGCGGCCGGTGGTGGCGCGCGGCTGCGGCGGCGGCGCGTGCTCGGCGAAGAAGTCCAGCAGCGGCTGCACGCCGAAGTTGTTGACGCCCGAGCCGAAGAACACCGGGGTCTGCTTGCCGGCGCGGTAGGCGTCTAGGTCGAAGGCGTGGCTGGCGCCCTGCACCAGTTCCAGTTCCTCGCGCAGGTCGGCCAGCATCTGTTCGCCGATCTTCTCGGCCAGGCCGGGCGCGTCCAGCGACGGGAAGATGGTCGAATCCTGGCGGGTGAAGTTGCGGCCCGGCTCGTACAGGTGCACCTCACCGGTCACCAGGTGCACCACGCCCTTCAGGCGCTGGCCCATGCCGATCGGCCAGGTCACCGGCGCGCACTCGATGCCGAGCACGGTCTCGACCTCGTCGAGCAGGTCGATCGGGTCCTTGCCCTCGCGGTCGAGCTTGTTGATGAAGGTCATGATCGGCGTGTCGCGCAGCCGGCAGACTTCCATCAGCTTGATGGTGCGTTCTTCCACGCCCTTGGCCACGTCGATCACCATCAGCGCCGAGTCCACCGCGGTGAGCACGCGGTAGGTGTCCTCGCCGAAGTCGGCGTGGCCGGGGGTGTCGAGCAGGTTGATGATCTTGCCTTCGTACGGGAACTGCATCACCGACGAGGTCACCGAGATGCCGCGCTCCTTTTCCAGCGCCATCCAGTCCGAGGTGGCGTGGCGGGCGGCCTTGCGGCCCTTCACCGAGCCGGCCATCTGGATCGCCCCGCCGAACAGCAGCAGCTTTTCGGTCAGCGTGGTCTTGCCGGCGTCGGGGTGGGAAATGATGGCGAAGGTGCGGCGGCGCGCAGCTTCGGTGGCGACTTCGGACATGGGCGGCACGCCCGGAAGGGCGTCATCGGCAACGGAGGAAGCCCGCGATTATAGCGGGCTTCCCGCTGCGGCCGTTCAGTTGAGCAGCCAGGGGTGCGGGCGCTTGCTGGATTGGCGTGCCACCAGGTTGTAGACGATGACCATGCCGAGCAGCAGCACGCTCCAGGCCGGTGCCAGCCAGTGCGGTGCCACCGTGCCGGGCAGGCCGACTTGGCCGATGCTGATCCCACCGAGCATGGCCAGGACGAACTGGGTGACGGTCAGCAACAGCGCGCCGCGTGGCCAGCGCATGCAGGCCAGCAGCAGGCTGCTGGCGGCGAGAGTCGCGGTCAGGGTAATCGACACGGTCAGTGGGTAGTAGGCCGCTGGCGCGTGCTTGAGTGCGCCGAGCAGCCAGGACAGGCCCAGCCAGGGCAGCATCGCCGCGATCGCGCGCTTCAGGATCACTTGGTTGAACAGCTTGCCGGCCTGCCCGGGCGCGCCCAGGCCGGGCAACAGCGCGCTTTCCATCAGTCCCAGGTTGCCGTGCTTGCGCAACAGCCACAGGCGTTGCAGGAACTTCACGCTGGACAGGTTGGTCATGACGTTGGCCATGACCAGCGGCAGCGTCGGCGATTGCGTGCGCAGCAACAGGGGCGTCCACAACGCCAGCAGCAACGCCGGTGTGACCAGTGCGGCCAGAAGGGTGCCGGCGGTGCTACCGGGGGCGAAGCCTGGGCCTAGCGCATAGCGCATTGCGCGTTCCGGTTGATGGCGCAGATCGGTGGGAAATACCGGACGGGCGATACCCTGGATCCAGCCCAAGCGTCCGCCCTGCGACTCGACCGCCTGCTTGGTTGTGCCATCGCCGGGCTGGCGCTGCTGCAGGCCGATCCACATCGGGCGCGACCATGCCGACAGCGCATCGGCCGGGCGACCACGCAAGTACCGGTACGACCACAGGCTGATCAGCGCGCAGGTGAGCGCAGCGAGCAGCATGCTGGCGCGTGGATGCAGGGTCAGTGGCACGAAGCTGCCCTCGGGCAAAAAGCCGCCCAGCGTCCCCGGCAAGATGCCGATCAAGGGGGCACACCAGGCTGGCAAGGTGGCGACCAACATGCCGAAGCTTGCGCTGAGCAGCAGGACAGAGAGCGAGAGGCCGGGATCGACACCGCGCACGGCGAACAGCAGCGTCGGCAGCAGCACCGTCAAGGCCAGTGCGGCACCGAACAGATTGACGAGGCGCGCTGCCATGGACGGCAGACGGAGTTGGCGCCCTTGTTCGAGCAGACTCAGCAGGCGAGCGCCGAGCAGCATCCAGACGAACATCCCCATGATGGCTGTGAGCATTGGCGGCAGCAGGTTGGCGGCTTTTTCAGGCAGCCAGGTGCAGGCGAAGGCGGCGGCGAGGGCTGGCGGATACAGCCATCCGGTCACGCCCGATGCGCGGCAGAGCAGGCGCAGATCTGCAGGAAGACGGTTCATCCGACCACCTCGATGAACAGGTCTTCCAGGCCCAGCCGGTCGATGCGGATGCCGGGGACGGTCAATAGCGCGGACGGCAGCTCGTTGGCATGCAGCACCACCACGACACCGCCGTCGGCGGCGTGGCGGCGCGCCAGTTCGCCGCGCAACGGCGCGCCCAGCGTCGCGGCCGCCGACGCCGGGATGCCGATGCGCAGGACCCGGTCCTTGAGTTCGTCCAGCGGCTGGTCCAGCAGCAACTGGCCCTGGTTGAGGAAGGCCACGCGCGAGGCCACGCGTTCCAGGTCGCTGACGATGTGGCTGGAGAACAGCACGGTGGTGCCGACGTCGCAGGTTTCGGTGACGATCTCGCGCATCAGGTCGCGGCGCGCGACCGGGTCCAGCGCCGAGGCCGGTTCGTCGAGGACGAGCAACGCCGGCCGTGCGGCCAGCGCCCGGACCAGGGCCAGGCGCTGGGCCTGGCCGGGCGAGAGCTTGCCGATGCTCTGGGTGCGGTCCAGTTCCCAGCGGCGCAGCAGCGCGTCCGCGCGCTGCGCGTCCCAGTGCGGATAGAGCTGCGCGGCGAAGGCGAGCAGCTCCTCCACGCGCATCCAGCCGAACGCCTGCGGCTGCTGCGGCACGAAGCCCAACTGTGCCTTGCGCGCGTCGTCCAGGCGCAGCGCCGGACCGCCGAATACGCGCGCCTGGCCGCGCTGCGGCTGCAGCAGGCCGAGCAGGCAGGCCAGCAGGGTGCTCTTGCCGGCGCCGTTGCGGCCGATCAGCCCGACCACCTCGCCGCGCCCGATCTGCAGGCCCACGCCCCGCAGCACGTCGCTGGCACCGAACGCCAGGTGCAGGTCGTGCGCCGCCAGCGGCAGGTCCATGTCCAGGTCGGTCTGGATTGCGCTCTGCATCACCACGCTACTCATCGCCAGGTTCTCCAAACAACTGTTCAAGACGTTCGATCACGGAAGGCGCCGGCAGGCCCAGTTCGCGGCAATGCCGGACCAGTTCCTGCAGCCGCGGTTCGATCAACTCCAGGCGCTGCCGTTGCGGTGCGGCGGCGGTCGCGGCCACCGCCATGCCGCGGCCGCGCAGGCGCTCCAGCACGCCCTCGGCTTCGAGCTGGCTGTAGGCGCGCGAGACGGTCATCGGGTTCACCGCGTGGACCGCGGCGACGTCGCGCACCGAGGGCAGGCCGTCGCCCGGGCGCAGTTGCCCGGCGGCGACCAGGCGGCGGATCTGCTCGGCGATCTGCCGGTAGATCGGCTCGGGGGCGCTGGGTTGCACGTGGAGGTGGGTTGCATCCATGTGTATTAATACATCAATACACTTGGGGGATGTCAATGCGTTTGCCGACGAACGGTAGGCGCGCTCAGGGTGAGGCGGTATGGGCGAAGCGCAGTTCGCCCAGTGGGCCGGCCATCCGGAACGGCACCGATTCCAGACGCAGGCCGCGGTTGAGCTGGACGGCGAAATGCAGGTGCGGGCCGCTGCTCAGGCCGGTGTTGCCGGACAGGCCGAGGCGGTCGCCACGCTGCACCGCCTGGCCCACCCGCACCTGCGCGCCGCCGGGGGCCAGGTGCGCGTAGATCGCCATGCTGCCGTCGGCGTGCAGCACCCGCACCAGGTTGGCGGCCTGGCCCAGGCGCGGGTCGGTGCCGGACTCGCGGAAGTCGTCGCGCACCTCCATCACCACGCCCGCGCGCGCCGCCAGCACCGGCGTGCCTTCGGGCAGGGCGAAGTCCAGCGCATAGGCGTTGGCCGGGTCGCGATGGCTGAAAGCGCCGCCGAAGCCCTGGTCGATGCGCACCGGGCGATCGGCGAACGGCAGGGCATACAGCACCATGTCGGCATGGGCGCGCGGCGAACCGGGGATCGCCTCGATGCGCAGTCGGGCGCCGTCGCCGCCGGCCTCGGCGAGGTCGCCGGCGGGATACAGGCGCGCGACCACGCGGCGCTCGCCAGCGGCCAGCTCCACGGTCAACGGCAGCGCGGGGACGGCGGTGAAGCCGGCGCTGTCGCCGAGCAGGCGGATCTGCACCGGGCCGCCGAGCGGATTGCCCAGTGCGATCTCGCGCAGGCCGCTGTCGCGGGCGCTCACCTGCAGCCAGGCCGGCGCCGGCGCCGCCACGGGCCGTGGCGCATTCCAGCGCAGCAGTGGCTGCGCGGACGCGGCAGTCACCGCCGCCAGCGACAGGACCACGGCAAGCCAGCGGCGGGGACGGCGTCGGCGCACGGACTGGGGGATCGATGGGGGAAGCGGAGTATGGCCGAGGCCGGGGATCGAAAAATCATATCGCTTCATCCGAATAAAGAGATTGACACGACCGGAAATCGCTGGCATCGTGGCTCCACCATCGAGACCGGCGGAGGGACAGGCCCTTTGATGCCGGGGCAGCCAGCGGACGCGCAAGCGACCGTGTAGGTGCCAAATCCTGCGGGGACCACCGCGTCCGCCGAAAGATGGTTCGATCCATGCCCTCTGCATGGCGAACGCGAGCTCCGCGAAGCTCGATGGCCGTTCCTCTCCGGATACCGCCATGCGCCTCGTGAACTCGCCTGATCGCCCCACCTCCGCCATTCCGTCCCACGACCGCGTTGCCGCGCCGGCCGACGGCGTGCACGCGATGCGTGGCGAGATCGCCGTCGCCTTGCCGCTGCGCCATGCCGGCGTGCAACTGCTGCGCCTGCGCTACGAATTGAGCGGCCCGGCCGCCGCGCCGGTGGTGTTCGTTGCCGGCGGCATCTCCGCGCACCGCCACCTCGCCGCCAACGCCAGTTTTCCCGAGAAGGGGTGGGCCGAAGGCCTGGTCGGGCCGGGGCGGGCGCTGGATCCCACCCAGCGGCGGCTGCTGGCGTTCGATTTCGTCGGTGCCGATGGCAGCCTGGACGCGCCCATCGACAGTGCCGACCAGGCCGATGCCATCGCCGCGCTGCTGGACGCGCTGGACATCGCGCAACTGCACGGGTTCGTCGGCTACTCCTACGGCGCGCTGGTCGGCCTGCAACTGGCGGTGCGGCATCCGCAGCGCCTGCAGAAGCTGATCGCGGTCAGCGGCGCGCACCGCGCGCATCCGTATGCCGCCGCCTGGCGCGCGCTGCAGCGCCGCGCCGTGGCACTGGGCCAGTTGCAGTGCGCCGAGAGCCACGGGCTGTCGCTGGCGCGGCAGTTCGCGATGCTCAGCTACCGCACTCCGGAGGAATTCGGCGAACGCTTCGACGCGGCGCCGGAAGTGATCAACGGCCGCGTCCGCGTCGCCGCCGAAGACTATCTGGACGCCGCCGGCGCGCAGTATGTGGCGCGCACCCAGGTCAACGCCTATCTGCGCCTGTCCGAATCCATCGACCTGCACCGCATCGAGCCGGCCGCCGTCGCCGTGCCCACCGTGGTGGTGGCGGTCGAGGGCGACCGCCTGGTGCCGCTGTCGGACCTGGTCACCCTGGTCGAAGGCCTGGGTCCGCGCGGCAGCCTGCGCGTGCTGCGTTCGCCCTACGGCCACGACGCCTTCCTGAAAGAAACCGATCGCATCGACGCGATTCTCGCCACCGCCCTTCGCCCCACCGGAGTTGCCGCATGAGCACTGCCCACGACACCGATCTGCCCTGTAGTGCCGCCACCGCCGCGGTTCGCGCCGGCATCGACCGCGACACCGCCTACGGCGCGGTGACCCCGCCGATCGTGCTGTCGTCGAACTTCAGCTTCGACGGCTTCGGCAACAAGCGCCAGTACGACTACACCCGCAGCGGCAACCCCACCCGCGATCTGCTCGGCGAAGCGCTGGCGGAACTGGAAGGCGGCGCCGGCGGGGTGATCACCGCCACCGGCATGGGCGCGATCAACCTGGTGCTCAATGCGCTGCTGCAGCCCGGCGACAAGCTGGTGGTGCCGCACGACGCGTACGGCGGCAGCTGGCGGCTGTTCAACGCGTTGGCCAAGAAGGGCCACTTCGAGCTGATCACCGCCGACCTGACCGATCCGCGCTCGCTGGCCGATGCGCTGGCGCAGGCGCCGAAGCTGGTGCTGATCGAGACCCCGTCCAACCCGCTGCTGCGCATCACCGACCTACGCTTCGTCATCGACGCCGCGCACAAGGCCGGCGCGCTGGCGGTGGTCGACAACACCTTCCTGTCGCCGGCGCTGCAGACCCCGATCGCCTTCGGTGCCGACCTGGTGATCCACTCCACCACCAAGTACGTCAACGGCCACAGCGACGTGGTCGGCGGCGCGGTGATCGCCGCCGATGCCGAGCTGCACCAGCAACTGGTGTGGTGGGCCAATGCGCTGGGCCTGACCGGCTCGCCGTTCGACGCGTTCCTGACCCTGCGCGGCCTGCGCACGCTGGACGCGCGCCTGCGCGCGCACCAGGAGAACGCACAGGCGGTGGTGGAACTGCTGACCACGCACGCCGCGGTGCGCCAGGTGTACTACCCGGGCCTGGCCTCGCATCCGGGCCACGCGGTGGCGGCACGGCAGCAGCGCGGCTTCGGCGCAATGATCAGTTTCGAACTGGCCGGCGGTGAGGCCGAGGTGCGCGCCTTCGTCGACGGCCTGCGCTACTTCACCCTGGCCGAATCGCTGGGCGGCGTGGAGAGCCTGATCGCGCATCCGGCGACCATGACGCATGCGGCGATGACCGCCGAGGCGCGCGCCAAGGCCGGCATTTCCGACGGCCTGCTGCGCCTGTCGGTGGGTATCGAATCCAGTGCGGACCTGGTCGCCGATCTGCAGGCCGGCCTGCAGCGCGCGCAGCGCGCCGGCGAGGCGCTGGCCCGCAAACGGGTGGACGCGTGAGCAGCGGGTTGGCCGATGCGCCGTCGGCGTCGCTGCGTGCGGCGCCGGCCGTGGCCACCGCGCGGCTGGGCCTGCTCGGCACCGGCACCGTGGGCCGCGCCTTCGTCGCGCGCTACCAGGCGCTGCAGCAGCGCCGGCCCGGCCTGCCGACCTTCGCCTGGCTGGCCAATTCCCGCACCGTCGCCGATTGCGCGCTGACGCCGGCGCAGGCGCTGGCAGCGGCCAATGCCGCCGCGCGCGGAACGCAGGCGGTGACGCTGCCGGACGACCTGGGCCAGGGCGACATCGTGGTCGATGCCACCGCCAGCGAGGCGGTCGCGCAGCGCCATGCCGAGTGGCTGCGGCGCGGCGTGCACGTGGTCACCGCTAACAAGCTCGGCCAGGGCGCCGCGCTGGCGCGGGCCGAACAGATCCATGCCGCGCGGCATGCCGCCAGCACCCACTACGGCGACAGCGCCACGGTCGGCGCGGGATTGCCGTTGCTCAGCAGCCTGCGCGCGCTGGTCGCCGGTGGCGACCATATCCACGCGGTGGAAGGCGTGCTGTCCGGCTCCTTGGCCTGGCTGCTGCATCGCTATGACGGCCGCCGCGCCTTCTCCGAGTGCGTGCGCGAGGCCGCGGCCGCCGGCTACACCGAACCCGATCCGCGCGAGGATCTGTCCGGCGAGGACGTGCGGCGCAAGCTGCTGATCCTGGCACGCGCCGCCGGCCTGCCATTGCGTGCCGAGCAGGTGCAGGTGGAGTCGCTGGTGCCGGCCGACCTGGCCGCGGTGCCGCTGGCGCAACTGGATGCCGCGCTGGCACAACTGGACGCGCCGCTGGCGGCGCGCCTGGCGCAGGCGCAGGCCGCCGGTGCCCGCCTGCGCTTCGTCGGCCGCTTCGATGCGCACGGCGCCTCGGTGGGCCTGCGCGCGCTGCCGCTGACGCATCCGCTGGCCAGCGGTGCCGGCACCGACAACCGCGTCGCCATCCATAGCGACCGTTATCTGCAGCAGCCGTTGCTGATCCAGGGGCCGGGCGCGGGCGCCGACGTCACCGCGGCGGCCTTGCTCGACGACGTGCTGCGGATCGCGGTGCGCTGAGCGAGCAAGCGACGCCCGCCATCCGTTGCGGGCGTCGCGGTGTGGGCTGGCGCCTCAGCTCATTGCAGCCCCTGGCCCATGGTCTTCAGTAACTCGCCCTGGTAGTCGCCGCTGAATTCCCAGAAGAACGCGCCGCCCAGGCCCTGGGTCTTGACGTAGTTCATCTTCTCGGTGACCAGCGCCGGGTTGTCGTAGCTCCAGAAGGTGCTGCCGTCGTACTTCCAGTGCGCATGCGTCTGCGCGTCGACATAGCTGGTGCCGGCGCGGCCGCGCAGCACCTTGTAGTCCTCGATGCCCGCCTCGTAGGTGCCCGACGCGGCGCTGCCGCTCTGGTACAGGCCGTGGTTGACGTTGGGCACGTTGGTCCAGCCGCGCCCGTAGAAGCCGATGCCAAGGTTGAGCTTGGCGGCGGGCACGCCACGGTCGAGGAAGGCCTGGATGGCGTCGTTGCTGTTGTAGTAACGCTGGTCGCCGCTGGACGGATCGGCCGGCGACTCGAACAGCGCGGAGTGGTGATTGGTCTGCGGATCCCAGGCGCCGTGGAAGTCGTAGGTCATCACGTTGAGGTAGTCCAGGTATTGCGCGTACAGGTTCGGGTCGGTGACGCGGATCTTGTCGATGCCGGCGCCGACCGCCACGGTCAGCAGCAGCCCCGACCGCACCTGGTCGAGCTGGCGGCGGAACTCGGCCAGCAGCGCGGTGAAGTTCTGCCGGTCTTCCGCACTGCCGCACGCGATGCCGCAGGCCACCGGATATTCCCAGTCGATGTCGATGCCGTCGAACACGCCGGCCGCGGCCGCTGCGCCGCCGGCGCCGTCGGTGACCGGCAGGTTGCCGCGGATGTAGGCGTCGATGCACGAGGCGACGAAGGCCTGGCGATTCTCGGCGCGCGCGGCGTTGGAGAAGCCGCGCGACCAGGTCCAGCCGCCCAGCGAGATCAGCACCTTCAGCCCCGGATGCGCGGCCTTGAGCTTCTTCAACTGATTCCAGTTGCCGCGCAGCGGCTGGTCCCAGGTATCGCCCACGCCGTCGACGCTCTGCGCGGCGGAGAACGCCTTGGTGTAGTCGGCGAAGGCGTCGCCGCCGGCGCCGGTGCTGCTGTCGGAGGGTTGGGTGACGCCGACTTCGCAGCGGTTGTTGCGGAGATTGCCGAACGCGTAGTTGATGTGGGTCAGGTAGCCGGCGGCGCCGCTGGTCTGGATGTCGCGCACCTGGTAGTTGCGGCCATAGATGCCCCATTGGGTGAAGTAGCCGATCACGCGCTTGCCGCCGCCGGCGCTGGCGGGCAGGGTGCGCACGCTCAGCGTGGCGCTGCTGGCCGAGACGTTGCCGGCGTTGTCGCGGGCACGGACCGCGTAGGTGTACGCGGTGTCGGCGGTCAGCGCCGAGTCGGTGTAACCGGTGGTGCTGGACGTGCCCACGCGATTGCCGTCGCGGAGGATGTCGTAGCCGGCCAGGCCGCTGCCGCCGGCGTTGTCGGAGGCGGCATTCCACGTGAGTGTGATGGCATTGCTGGCGCGCGTGGCGGCGGCCAGACCGGTCGGCACGCTCGGGGCGGTCGTGTCGGTCGACGGCGCCGCGATACTGATCGTGACCGCAGCCGAGGTGGTGCGGGCGCCGGCGTTGTCGGTGGCCACCGCGGTCAGGCTGTAGTCGCCGGCCGCCGCGCCGCTCCAGGCCAGCGTGTACGGCGCGCCGCTCACGCTGCCCAGCGAGGTGCTGCCACGAAAGAATTCGACCCGCGCGACGCTGCCGTCCGGATCGCTGGCCGACGCCTGCAACGTGATGGTGTTGCCGACCACGAAGCGGGTGCCGGTCGTGGGCGCGGTCAGCGCCACGCTCGGTGGTTGGTTGCTCGAACTGCCATCGCAGGTGCCCAGGTCCTGGTACCAGCCGCAACTGGTGCAGTAGGTCGGCGCGGTGTTCCAGATCGGCCCATTGGCGCGGTACAGGTGGCCGGCGTAGGTCAGGGTGTCGCCGGCGGCGTAGATGGTGGCCGGGTTCCAGGCGGCGACGCCGGTGCACGCGGCGGCCCAGGCCTGGCCGGGCGCGAGGCCGGCCAGGGCAAGACAACAGAACAACAACCACGATCCAGCGGATTTCGTGTTCATGGTGACGCCTCCGATGCGGTAGGTAGCGCGACTGAGGAGCGGTGGTGAGCCGCTATCTGGTTCCTTGAGTCCGATCACCCGGGGCTTGGAGACGCGTGGCGCCGACGTCGTTTGACTCGCACGCGGACCGGGCACGCGCAGGGTTCGAATGAGAAGACAACGTTGTCAACCGACAAATCCGGCGAATGCGAGACATATCCAGGATTACTGCGATGACAACGTTTTCATGGTCGTCCGATGCTGCGGTGCAGTGCGGGTGTGTGTGTCGAGGGCGACGAAGCGCAAGTGGTGCAGGGCGTGAGGCGCGCTGCCGAGCGGGGGCGTGCAGCGCGCGTTGCTCGTTGGTGCTGCCGCCTTGGTGTTGCGACGATTCGAGAGATTCCGCGGCAAGACGCGTTCGCGCCGCCGTGCAGGATCCGTGACCGGACCTGTCGCGGGTGCGTGCGCTCAGGGCGCCGTGTCCAGCGCCTTGAGCAAGGCCGCATTGAATCGTTGCGGCGCTTCCACCTGCGGCGAATGGCCGAGGTCGTCGAAGGCGACCAGGCGCGCGCCCGGAATCGCCGCGGCCGCGCGCTTGCCCAGCGCCGGGTAGTCGCCCAGGGTCGCCGCCAGCGCCGGTGGCGCCAGGTCCTTGCCGATCGCGGTACGGTCGCGCTGGCCGATGAACAGGGTGGTCGGCACGCGCAGTTGCGGGAAGCGCTGCACCACCGGCTGGTTGAACACCATGTCCGAGGTCAGCGCCTGGTTCCAGGCCACGCGGTCGCCACCGGGGCCGGCGTACAGGCCGGCCTGCATGCTCACCCAGCGGTCGTACTCGGGCTTCCACTGTCCGCCGTAGTAGACGGTCTGCTGGTACTGCTTGATCGAAGCCGCGTCGGTCTTGCGCTCCTTGGCGTACCAGGCGTCGACGCTGCGCCACGGCACGCCGGCGGCCTTCCAGTCCTCCAGCCCGATCGGGTTGACCAACAGCAACTGGCTCACGTCCTGCGGGTACTGCAGTGCGTAGTGCGCGGCGAGCATGCCGCCCATCGAATGGCCGACGATCGCGGCGCGGGTCACGCCGGCCTGCTGCAGCAACGCATGGGTATTGGCCGCCAGTTGCGCGAAGCTGAACTGGTAGGCCTGCGGCTTGCTCGACTTGCAGAAGCCGATCTGGTCCGGCGCCAGCACCCGATACCCCTGTGCCACCAGCGCGGCGATGGTCGATTCCCAGGTCGCCGCGCAGAAGTTCTTGCCGTGCAGCAGCACCACGGTACGGCCGTTCGGCGTGCCGGTCGGGGCCACGTCCATGTACGCCATCTGCAGCGGCTGGCGCTGCGACTCGAAGCGGTACCAGTGCACCGGATAGGGATAGGCGAAGCCTTCCAGTTGCGCGCCGTAGCGTGGCGGCGCATCGGTGGCGGAGGCGAGCGGCGACAGGGCGAGGGCGGCGAGCAGCAGGCAGTGGCGCATGGGAGCAGGGCGACAGGCGTGATGGACCACGACCTTAGCCCGGCCTGCGCTTGCCAGGCGTCAACGCGTTACACGGGCGGCAGGCTGCCGCCGTTGTGCACCAGGGTCAGGCAGGCGTGGTGCTGCATCCGCGCGAGCGGTTCCTGCAGCGCGGCCAGCACCTGTTCGGCCTGCGCACCGAGTACCGGCCGGTACGCCGCCCAGCCGTTGCGGCCCTTGGCCTTGGCCTGGTACAGCGCACGGTCGGCCAGTACCAGCAGCTGTTCCCAGCCGAGCAGGTTGTCCGGGTCGTGCACGAACGGGAACTCGGCCAGCCCGATCGAGCAGGTGACCCGGCCCTGGCGGCCGTGGTCGAGCACGAAGGGGTGCGCGGCGACCGAACGGCACAGCCGTTCGGCGGCCATGGTGAGGTTCTCGCGCGGCGCCGAACGCAGCACCAGCAGAAATTCCTCGCCACCCCAGCGCACCACGTAGTCGCTTTCGCGGGTCAGCCGCACCAGCAACTGCGCCATCTGCTGCAGCACCGCGTCGCCGGTGTGGTGGCCGCCGCTGTCGTTGATCGACTTGAAGTGGTCGATGTCGATCAGCGCGAACAGCATGCCCGAGGACAGCATGTCCTCGTCGTTGGCGGCCATGCGCCGGTACAGCGCGATGTCGCTGGGGATGTGCAGCGACAGGTAGCGGCGGTTGCGCAACTGGGTCAGCTCGTCGGTGAAGCTGGCCTCCTGCAGGCGCTGGTTGGCCGCCTGCAGCGCCTGGGTGCGCTCGCGCACCTGGCGTTCGAGGATGTCGCGCTGGCGTCGGTTGTGCAGCCGCGCCAGGGCCACGGCGCACAGCAGCAGGGCGAACGCGCCCAGCGTCAGCAGCAGCCTGTAGAACGGCGTTTCCTGGAAGCGCAGCGCGATCCGCAGCGGCAGCCGCGCCGGCGCGGCCGCCCACACGCCGGCGTTGTTGCTGCCGGTGACTTCGAAGACGTAGTCGCCGCCGGGCAGGTTGGTGTAGCTGACCGCGCGCTGGCGGATGTCGTCGAGGGTGCGCCAGCCGCGGTCGTAGCCGAGCAGGCGGTAGCGCAGCTCGACGTTCTGCGGCGCCTGGAACGAGGCGGCGGTGAACTCGAAGTCGAGGTCGCGCGCGGCTTCCGGCAGCGGTGCGGGCAGCGCCTGCGGCGTCAGCCACTGGCCCAGCGCACGCACCCGCTCCACCACCGGCTGCGGCGCCACCGGATTCTTGACGATGCCGGCGGTGTCCAGCGCGACCACGCCGTCGCGGCTGGGCAGCCACAGCGCGCCGTGCTCGATGAAGCCCTTGCCGTTGCCGGCGCCGTTGCAGCACATGCCCTGCACGCCGCCATGGCGCTGCGCGCGCTCGGTGAGCATCAGTTCGGCGTTCAGCGGCGCCTGCGGCGACGCCGCATGGCGCAGCAGGTCGGCCAGGCGCACGCGGTAGACCCCGCGCAGGCCGGCCACCCAGATCGCGCCGCGGCCGTCGTCGGCGATGAAGAACGCGGCGTTCACCGGCAGCCCGTCCTGTTCCCCGAACGCATACCAGTGCGTGCCGTCGAACAGCCACAACTGCTCGTTGAGCGTGCCGACCAGCCATTGCCCGCCGGGCAGCTCGTGGATCGCGGTGACGTCGGCGCTGGCCAGCGCCGAGCCCGGTGGCGCCAGCGCGACCAGACGCTCGCCGCGCAATTCGTACAGGCCCGACTGCGCGCCGACCAGCAGGCGCCTGTCGCGGGTCTCGTGGAGCAGGCGGATGCGCGGATCGCGCAGGCCCTCGGCCGTGCCGTAGCGGCGCAGCCGCGTGCCGTCGGCGCGGAACAGGCCGTCGTCGCTGGCGAACCACAGTCGCTGCGCGCGGTCGCGGGCGATGCCGCTGATCTGCAGGTCGCGCAGCGGCGCCAGCCAGGCTGGCTGGCTGAGCCGGCCGTCGCGGTACAGCGCGGCGCCATGGCGGGTGCCGATCCACAGCTGACCGGGTTCGGCCAGCAAGGTATAGGGCGCCTCGTTGTGCAACTGCGCCAGGCTCAGGCGCGGCTGGTAGCGGCCATCGCGCAGTTGCGACAGGCCGCTGTCGGTGCCGACCCACAGCGATCCATCCGGATCGCGCGCCAGGGTCCACACCAGCGCGTCGTCCAGCCCTTCGTGCGTGCTGTAGCGCCGGGTCCAGCCGTTCCACAGCCGGGTGGCGCCGTTCCAGCTGCTGCCCAGCCACAGGTTGCGCTCGCGGTCCTCGAAGATGGCGTTGACGCCGACGTTCGGCTTGTTTTCCGGGTTGCGTTCGACGATGGCGCCATCGCGCACGCGCAGCAGCGCACCGGGCTGTCCCACCCACAGATTGCGGTCGCTGTCCTCGAACAGGGCCTGCACCGCGCGCCGGCTCGTCCCGGTGGTATCGGGCAGCCATTGCCAGCGCCCGTCGCGGCGCAACAGCAGGCCGTCGCGGGTGCCGGCCCAGAGCGTGCCTTGCGCCTCCAGCAGGTGCTGCACCGGCGTCGCGCCGGCCTCCTGCGGCAGTGCCAGCGACACCGGCGCGGCCTGGCCGGCGACGAAGCGCAGCACCGCGCCGCGCGTGCCCACCCACAGCGCGTCGGCGCGCGGCAAAAGCGCGTAGGCGCCGCCGGCGATGCGGTGGCGCAGGTGCAGGCGATCGCCCTGCACCGCGTAGACGCCATCCTGCGCCGCGACCAGCACGCTGCCGTGCGCGTCGGTCGCGATCGCCTCGATGTTGAGCAACGGCGCCTGCGGGTCCTGCGGCAGCAGCGTGGTGAAGCGTCCGTCGCGGTAGCGCGACAGGCCGCGGTAGGTGCCGATCCACAGCGTGCCGGCGGCATCCACGTGCAGCGCCTTGATCAGGTTGCCGGGCAGGTGCGCCGGCGCGCCCTCGTTGAACGAGGTCATGCGCACGCCGTCGAAGCGGGTCAGCCCGCCCATCGTGCCGATCCACAGATAGCCCTGATGGTCCTGTGCGAACGCCTGCACGCTCAGCTGCGGCAGGCCCTGGTCCAGCCCCCAGCCTTCGCGCTCGTAGTGATTGAACTGCTTGTCCGGCTGCAGTGCCCGTGCCTGCGGCACGCATGCGCTCCACGCTGTCGAGAGCATGGCCAGCTGTAGCGCCAGCAGGCGCCAGAAGGCGTGTGGAAACCGCAAGCGCATGCCCATGCCGGATCGGCCGACGTCTCTGTCGTTAGCGGCATCGCCGCGCGGATCTTGATGCGCGCGGCAGCGAGGACGCTGGTGATCACCTGGGCCAGCGTCCATCGGGCTGGCTCAGCACTCGATGACGTTCACCGCCAGCCCGCCGCGGCTGGTTTCCTTGTACTTGTCCTGCATGTCGCGGCCGGTGTCGCGCATGGTGCGGATCACCTTGTCCAGCGACACCTTGTGCTTGCCGTCGCCGCGCATGGCCATGCGGCTGGCGTTGATCGCCTTGACCGCGCCCATCGCGTTGCGCTCGATGCACGGGATCTGCACCAGGCCGCCGATCGGGTCGCAGGTCAGGCCGAGGTTGTGCTCCATGCCGATCTCGGCGGCGTTCTCGATCTGCCCCGGCTTGCCGCCGAGCGCGGCGACCAGGCCGCCGGCGGCCATCGAGCAGGCCACGCCGACCTCGCCCTGGCAGCCGACCTCGGCGCCGGAGATGGAGGCGTTTTCCTTGTACAGGATGCCGATCGCCGCGGCGGTGAGCAGGAAGTCGAACACGCGCTGTTCGTCGGCGCCGGGGCAGAACCGGTCGAAGTAGTGCAGCACCGCCGGGATGATCCCGGCCGCGCCGTTGGTGGGCGCGGTGACCACGCGACCGCCGGCGGCGTTCTCTTCGTTGACCGCCAGCGCGTACAGGTTGACCCAGTCCAGCGTGGTCAGCGGATCGCGCATCGCCGCTTCCGGCTTGGACGACAGCTCGCGGTACAGCGCCGGCGCGCGCCGCGACACGTGCAGGCCGCCGGGCAGGGTGCCTTCCTCGCGGATGCCGCGGGTCACGCAGGCCTGCATCGCGCCCCAGATCTCGCGCAGGCCGGCGCGGATCTCGTCCTCACTGCGCCAGCACTTCTCGTTCTCGAACATCAGCGCGGCGATGCTCAGGCCGCTGCGCGCGGCCTGCGCCAGCAGTTCGTCGCCGCTCTTGAACGGGTAGGGCAGCGGCGTCTCGTCGGCGACGATGCGGTCGTCGGCGGCGTCGTCCTGGTTGACCACGAACCCGCCGCCGACCGAGTAGTAGTCGCGCGTGGCGATGACTTCGTCGTTGGCGGCGTAGGCGGTGAAGCGCATGCCGTTGGTGTGGTACGGCAGCTTCTGCCGCTTGTTCATCGCCAGGTCGCGCTTCTCGTCGAAGGCGATCTCGTGCTGGCCGAGCAGGTTGATGCGCTTGCTGCCGCGGATGCGCTCCAGCGCACCGGGGATGATGTCCGGATCGATCAGGTTCGGGCGCTGGCCTTCCAGGCCCAGCAGCACCGCCTTGTCGGTGCCGTGGCCGCGCCCGGTCAGGGCCAGCGAGCCGAACACTTCGGCGCGCAGGCGCACCACGTCCTGCAGGCGGCCCTGGTCGAACAGCCAGCGGTGCACGAAGCGCTCGGCGGCGCGCATCGGCCCCACGGTATGCGAGGAACTCGGCCCGATGCCGATCTTGAACAGGTCGAAGGTGCTGACAGCCATGCGCGTGCCGAAGGGGTGGGCGAAAGACCGTCTATTCTATGCTTCCGGCGCGCGGCTCAGGTCCGCAGCGCAGCATTGGACGCGAGCATGTCCCTGACCCTGTACCAGCGCGACGACTGCCATCTGTGCGACCAGGCCCTGCAGGTGCTGGCGCAGGCGCGCGTGGCCGAGCCGGACAGCGTGTTCATCGACGACGACGCGACGCTGGAGGCGCGCTACGGGGTGCGGGTGCCGGTGCTGCGCAGCGCCGACGGGCGCGAGCTGGACTGGCCGTTCGATGTCGCCGGCGTGCGTGCCTGGCTGGCCGCGTCGGTCGAACGCCGCTGAGTCGCGCATAAAAAAAGCGGCGGACCCGACGAGGAAATCCGCCGCTCAGCGGCCGCGCGCCGCGGCCTGTGGCGAATCACTTCGCCTTGAACACCACCTTGGTGCTGATCGCGGTTTCGTTGGGAATGGTCTTGGTATCGGCCCAGTCGCCGCCGCCCACGCCGAAGTCCAGGCGCTTCACGGTGGCCTTGCCGGCCAGCACCGGCTGCGCGCCCGGGGTCCAGGTGAAGGTCAGGGTCACCGGCTTGGACACGCCGCGCAGCTCTAGGGTGCCGTCGGCGGCGAACTGGTTGTTGCCCAGCGCGCGGAACTTGTCGGCGCGGTAGTGCGCGGTGGCGAACTTGGCGACGTCGAAGAAGTCCGCGCCCTGCAGGGTGGAGTCGCGGTCGTTGTTGCCGCTCTTGGCGCCGGCCAGCGGGATGGTCACGTCGAGCTTGGCGCCGGCCAGGTTGGCCGGGTCGAAGCTGAGCTTGGTGTCGAAGCCGGGGAACTGGCCGGTGAACACTTCGCCGTCGTACTTGCTGGCGAACACCAGGGTGGAACCGGGGGCCTGCACATAGTCGGCGGCCTGTACTGCGGGGGCAGCGGCGAGCAGGGCCACCAGGCTGGCGGCGACGGCGGCGGGGGATGCGAAACGGGTCGACATCGAAACAGCTCCTCAGGACTTGGGGGTGAGCCAGCCGCGCGGCAACATCCGCGCCAGGGTGGCATCGCGTTGGAACAGGTGGTGGTAGAAGGCCGCGCCGGCATGCGCCAGGACCACCGCGATCAGCAGCCAGAAGCCCCATTCGTGCACGGTGTGCGACAGATCGCGCAGGTGCTCGTTCGGGGCGCTGAGCTTGGGCACCGCGACCAGGCCGAACCAGCGGAACGGGCGCAGGCCGCTGGCGGAGTCGTACAGCCAGCCGGACAGCGGGATGGCGAAGATCATCACGTACAGCAGTGCGTGGGTGGCGTCGGCGATGCGTTCCTGCCAGCCGGGGGTGCCGGGCACCGGCTTGGGCGCGCCGGCGTACAGGCGCCAGCCCAGCCGCACGATCACCAGCGCCAGCACGGTCAGGCCCAGCGACTTGTGCGCGGTGTAGACCCAGAAATACTTGGGCGTCTTCGGCAGTTCGCCCATGGTCAGGCCGACCACGCCGAGCAACAGGATCAGGGCGGCGATCAGCCAGTGCAGGGTCTGGCTGACGCTGCCCCAGCGGTCGGGCGTGTTGCGGGCGCTCATGGCGTGCCGTCCTGCGCCGCCGGCGCGGTGGGGGTGTCGGTGGGAGCGGCAGGCGGAGTGCCCGGCGCCGGATCCGGTTCGGCCTTGGCGCCGCCCTCGCGGGTGGCCTCGGCCTCGATGCGCAGCTCCACCTTGCCGCCGATCACCGACGGCCAGGAACTGATGCCGAAGTCGGCGCGCTGCAGCGTGGTGGTGGCGGAGAAGCCGGCGGTGCGACGGAACGGCGGCAGCGGATGACGCTTCACTGCGTTCAGGGTCACGTCCAGGGTCACCTCGCGGGTGACGCCGTGCAGCGTCAGCTGCCCGATCACCTTGGCGTGCTGCGCGTCGATCGGCTCGACGCGGGTGGAGACGAACTGCGCTTCCGGGTAGTGCTCGCCGTCGAGCAGGTTGTGCGCCAGCGCGGCGCGGTTCCACTTCTCATCGCCCAGGTCCAGCCGCTGCAACGGCACCCGCGCCTGCAACCGTGCGCTGCGCCAGTCGTCCGGGTCGAACACCAGGGTGCCGGTACTGCCGGACACGGTGCCCAGCGCCTTGGAGAAGCCGGCGTGCTCGATCGCGAACAGCACCCGTGTGTGCACCGGGTCCAGCGCGTACTGCGCCGGCGCGGCCAGGGCGGCGCCCGGCAAGGCCAGCAGGAGGGCCACGAGAGAGGGTCTGAACATGGAGCGGGGCCGCGCTGGGAGGTCGCCGGATTCTAGTCACAGTCCGGGCCGGCTGCGTACCTGCGGCGCGTAACGGTTCGTTGCGCGCGGTGGCAGGTGTGATTTTTCCGCGGCCGCGGGGTATAAGAACGCTGCCGCGGCGAGCGGCACACGGAGCGGGCGCGCCGCGCGTCCGGCCCCGGCAGTGCGCCGGTGTTCATCCGCCGACGTCCTTTGCCGGAGCCGATGTCCATGCCCATCCCGCATCCCCCACGCCGGTGGCGCTGCTGGGGGCTGGCCTGCCTGTTGGCGCTGGCCGCCGTGTGCGCCGATGCCAGCGCCGCGGTGCCGGAACTGCCGCGCTTCCGGGTGTTCTCCGGCGAGCAGGGGCTGCCGTCCAGCGATATCTCCGGGTTGCAGTTGGACCGCGACGGCTATCTGTGGATCGCCAGCGGCGACGGCCTGGCCCGCTACGACGGGCGCGAGTTCCGGGTCTGGCGCCACGATCCGGCCGATCCCGCCTCGTTGCGCTGCAACTACGTGCAGGACCTGCACATCGATGCGCGCGACCGCATCTGGGTGGCCTGCGAGGGCGGCGGCCTGAGCATGCTCGGCGCGGAACGGCGCGGCTTCCGCCACTTCAACATGGCCACGCAGCCGGCGATGCGCAGCGACGACGTGTTCGCCATCGCCAGCCGCGGCGACGCGGTGTACTTCGGCACCTACCGCGGCGGCCTGTACCGGCTGGGCGGCGACGGCCGCGTGCAGCGCATCCGCGCCGGCGATCCGGCGGTGGACGCGCTGCTCGACAGCGCCGTGCTGACCCTGGCCTTCGACGATGCCGGGGTGCTGTGGGTGGGGACCTTCAAGGGCCTGGTGCGCTACGACGGCCGCCACGCCAGCGCCTACCGCATCGACGACGGCATGCCGCAGCAGGAGCAGGTGATCATGTCGATCACCCGGCTCAGCGATGGCCTGTGGTTCAGCGGCAACACCGGCCTGTTCCGCCGCGACCGCGCCGGGCGCTGGTTGCGTGCGGACTGGATCGGCGCGCTGCATCGCGCGGCCAACGCGATCGCCGAGGACGGGGCCGGCGGCTACTGGCTCGGCAACGGCGAAGGCCTGTGGCACAAGCCGGCCGACGGGCCGGCGCGGCGGGTGGACACCGGCGGCGCGGCGGTGTCCGGCGCCAGCGTGGTGGAGACCGTGCTGCGCGACCGCGAGGGCGGCCTGTGGGTGCCGCTGCCGACGCGCGGCCTGGGCTACCTGCGTCCGGACTGGCGCCGCCTGGCGGTGCTGGGCACCGCGCAGGGCCTGCCCGCCGACCAGTATGTCGGCCTGGCGCCGGCGCGCGCCGGCGGCGTGTGGCTGCTCGGCTCCGGCGCCAGCGTGTTTCGTCTCGACACCACCAGCGGTGCGCTGAGCGCGCCGCATTGGGCCAACGGTGCGCCGAGCGGGCGCTTGCTGTCGGTGCTGGACGACCCGCGCGGGGCGTTGTGGATGGGGGGCAGCAGCACGCTGCTGCGCGGCCCGCTGGACGGGGGCCGCCTGCAGCGCTGGACCCGCGCCGCCGGCGAGGCCGATCCGATCCCGGACGGCACGCTCGCCTGGCTGCAACTGGACGCACGCCAGCGGCTGTGGATCGCCGCGCCGGGCTACGGCGTGCAGGTGCGCGATGGCGACGGCCACGTGCTGCAGAACCTTCCCGGCGGCCAGCACGGCCTGGCCGGCACCGACATCGCGGCGTTCGCGATGGCGCCGGACGGCACGCCGTGGGTGGCCGCCGAACAGTTCCAGCACTGGGACGGCGCGGCCGGGCAGTTCCGCACGCCGCCGGAACTGGCCGGCGAGAAGGTGCAGTCGTTCGCCTTCGCCGACGCGCGCACGCTGTGGGTGCACCGGCTGTCCGGGCTGGAACTGTGGCGGCGCACCGGCGCGCATTGGCAACGCAGCCAGCGCTATGCGGTGGCCGACGGGCTGCCGGCCACCGAGTCCAGCGCGCTGGTCGCCGATTCGCAGGGACGCGCCTGGCTGGGCATGCGCCGTGGCCTGTTCCGGGTCGATCCGCGGCGCACGCCGGCGGTGCGCGCGTTCGGCACCCGCGACGGGCTCGGCAGTCAGGAACTGGTGCGGCGCGGCCTGCTGATGACCGCCGACGGCGTGCTGGTGGCGGCCGCCGCGGACGGCAGCGTGGCGCTGCTGGACACGCAGCAGCCGGATCCGGTGCCGGTGCCGCTGGCGCTGAGTATGGAGAGCGTGCAGGTGCGGCGCGGCCCGCAGCTGCTGACGCTGCCGACGCGCGGCGACTTCACCCTGCGCTCGGACGACCGCGACCTGCGCGTGGCGGTGCGACTGCTGTCCTACATCGATCCGGAACACATCGTCTACCGGTTCCGCCTGCCGGGTTACGACCGCGACTGGGTCAGCACCGGCGCCAGCGGCGAACGCACCCTGCCGCAGCTGCCCGATGGCGCACAGGTGCTGGAGATCCAGGCGCGCACCCGCAACGGCGCCTGGTCGCCGACGCTGCGCCTGCCGTTCCGGGTGCAGCCGCCGTGGTGGCGCAGCGTCTGGGGCATCGTCGGGTTGCTCGCCGCGGCCGGCCTGCTGCTGCTGATGTCGCTGCGCGCCTACCGGCGCCGCCTGGGCCGCCAGCACGCCTGGGAACTGGCCCTGCACAAGCAGGAACTGGCCGAGCAGGCTTCCTTGGCCAAGACCCGCTTCCTGGCCACGCTCGGCCACGAGGTGCGCACGCCGCTGACCGGGGTGCTGGGCATGAGCGAACTGCTGCTGGCCACGCCGCTGGATCCGAAGCAGCGCGGGTATACCGAGTCGATCCGCCGCGCCGGCACCCACCTGCTGCACCTGGTCAACGATGCGCTGGACCTGGCGCGGATCGAGGCCGGGCGCCTGCGCCTGGAGTCGCAGCCGTTCGCGCTGCAGGCGCTGATCGCCGAAGTGGTCAACCTGATGGCGCCGCTGGCGCAGGCGCGCGGGCTGCGCTTCGATCTGCACGACGGCATGCCCGGCGCGACCACGGTGGAAGGCGATGCGCTGCGGGTGCGGCAGATCCTGCTGAACCTGCTCGGCAACGCGATCAAGTTCACCAGCAGCGGCTCGGTGGCGCTGAAGGTGGCGCCGGGGCAGGACGGCCAGGGGTTGTGCATCGAGGTGGCCGATACTGGCCCGGGCATCGGCAGCGAGCAGCAGGCGCGGCTGTTCCAGCGCTTCGAACAGGGCGACGGCCCGCGCACCGCGGTGCGCCAGGGCGGCAGCGGCCTGGGCCTGGCGATCAGCCAGGAACTGGCGATGGCGATGGGCGGGCGCATCCAGGTCGAGAGCCGGCTGGGGCATGGCGCGCGTTTCCGCGTGGGCCTGCCGCTGCGCTGGCGTCCGGCGCAGGAACCGGCGGCGGTCCCGGCGCCGGCACCGCGGGCGCGCACCGCGCTGCGCATCCTGCTGGTCGAGGACGAACCGACCGTGGCCCAGGTGATGGTCGAACTGCTGCGCGGCCGCGGCCATCAGGTAACTTGGGCCGCGCACGGTCTGGAGGCGCTGACCGAAGCCAGCCAGGGCAGCTTCGACATCGGCCTGCTCGACCTGGACCTGCCGGCGCTCGACGGCCTGGCGCTGGCGCGGCAGTTGCGTGCGCTGGGGCATGGCTTCCCGCTGCTGGCGGTGACCGCGCGCTCCGACGGCGAGGCCGAGGCCGCCGCACGCGCCGCCGGATTCGCCGGGTTCGTGCGCAAGCCGGTCACCGGGCAGATGCTGGAAGGGGCCATCGACGCGGTGCTGGACGGGGCGCCGCCGCCGCTCTGAGTCGATGCGGGACGCGGTTGCCAGCGCCGGCGCTTATCGCCGACGATGGCGTCGGTGGCGCGGGACGGATGCCCGTCGGGGAGACAGAGGCGATGCGGTCGAGACGGATCTTGGGATGGCTGCTGCTGGCGTGGTCCGCGGTCGCCGGCGCGGCAGTGCCGCCGACGCCGCAGCCGCGCCAACTGACCGTGGCCGACGGCTTGCCGTCCAACAGCATCAATGGCTTCGCCGAGGACAAGCTCGGCTACCTGTGGCTGGCCAGCAGCGATGGTCTGGCGCGCTTCGACGGACGCGGCTACCGCATCTGGCGGATCGAGGACGGCCTGCACCACAACAAGATCTGGTCGGTGCACGTCGATGCGCAGAACCGGGTCTGGTTCGGGACCGACGGCGCCGGCCTGGGCATGCTCTCGGCCGATCGCCGGCAGTTCCGCTACTACGATCGCAGCACCTATCCGCAGATCGGCTCCACCACTGTGTGGGCCATCGCGTCCACGCCGGACGGCAGCGTCTGGTTCGGGACCTCCGCCGGCGGCCTGCACCAGCTGCAGCCGGACGGCCGCCTGCGCCGCTTCATGCCGATCCCCGGCGACGCGCGCAGCTTGCCTTCGGCCAGCGTCGCCCACCTGGCGACCACGCCGGACGGCACGCTGTGGGTGGGCACCCGCGGCGGCCTGGCGCGCTGGACCGGCCACGATTTCCAGCGCGTCGCCGCCGACGCGCTGCCGCGGCCGGACGTGCAGGGGCTGACGCCCGAACGCGACGATACGCTGTGGGTTTCGACCCTGGGCGGGATGCGCCTGCTGCGCGCCGACGCCAGCGTGGTGGAGCCGTACTGGCGCAACATGCCCGGCGACAGCGTGCTGGGCATGCTGGTCCACGACCGCCACGGCACGCGCTGGTTCGACACCATGGACGGGCTGGGCCGCGAGAGCGAGTCCGGGGTGATCCGCAACGTGCCGCTGTACAGCAATTCCGCGCACGGGCTGGTCAAGCCGAACTGGTCGCTGGCCTTCGAGGATCGCGAGGGCGGGCTGTGGTTCGCCAGTACCAATGCCGGCCTGTGGCACCTGCCGGCCAACTGGCAGCAGTTCTCGGTGCTGTCCTACCGGGTGGACGACCCGGAGTCGATGGGCAATCCCTACGTGCTGGCCACCGCCGCTTCCCGCGACGGCGGCGTGTGGCTGGCCGGCACGCGTGGCGTGCTGGACAAGCTGGATCCGGCCACCGGCGCCGTGCATCGGCACATGCGCGCGATGTTCGGCCTGGACTGGGCGCGGGCGATCGCCGAAGACCCGCAGGGCCGGCTGTGGGCGGCAGCGGCGGGGGCGGTGCTGCGCTACGACCCGACCAGCGGCGAGGTCCGGCGCTGGGGCAAGGACGCCGGGGCCGATGCGCCGATGATGGACCAGGTGGATCGGATCGTCTTCAGCAGCGACCGCCACGTCTGGATCTTCAGCGACATCACCGGCGTGCAGGTGCGCGACCTCGATGGCCACGTGCTGCGCACCATGGCGCCGGGAAGCGCCGGCCTGCCTGCGGATCTGACCGTGCAGGAGGCCAGCCTCGGGCCGCAGGGCCAGCCGTGGTTGCTGGGGCAGCACGGGCTGCTTGCCTGGAGCCCGGAGCGCGCGCGATTCGAAGCGGTGCACGGCGCACCGCAGCGCCCGCTGAGCGCCCTGGCGATCAGCGACGGCAACGTGGTCTGGCTGGCCAGCGTCGGCTGCCTGGAGCGCTATCTGTGGGACGGTAGCCGGCTGAGCCTGCTCGACCGCATCGACGCCGAGCAGGAGTTCCCGGCGCTGGCGCCGAACGGCCTGGTGGTCGATGCCAGCGGCGTGGCCTGGCTGAGCAGCGTGCGCGGGCTGATCCGGGTCGATCCGGCGAGCAAGGCGATCCGCTCCTACGGCGTGCACGATGGCCTGCCCAACCAAGAGTTCCAGATCCGCACCCTGGTGCAGGCGCGCAGCGGGCAGATCCTCGGCGGCACCCCGGACGGCGTGGTGCTGTTCGAGCCGGCGCAGGTGGTGCCGTCGCGGCGGCAGCCGCCGCTGGTGATCGAGCGTATCGGCGTGCGCCGCGGCGAGCGCGGGCTGGACCTGCTGCATGCCGACCGCATCGTGCTGCAGGAAGGCGACCGCGATCTGCACGTGGTCGCGCGCCTGCTGTCGTTCTCCGACACCGACGCCAACACCTACCGCTTCCGCCTCAGCGGCTACGATCCGGATTGGGTCGATGTGGGCGCCAGCGGCGAACGCCTGTTCTCGCGGCTGCCGTCGGGTCACTACACCCTGGAGATGCAGGCGCGTACCGCCGACAAGGTCTGGTCGAACGTGGTCAGCCTGCACTTCCGCGTGCTGCCGCCGTGGTGGCGCAGCCCCTGGGGCATCGCCGGGCTGGCGGTGCTGGCGGTGCTGGCGCTGTGGCTGCTCGCGTACCTGTACCGGCGGCGCCTGCGCCGGCGCGCCGCCTGGCAACTGGCGGTGCACAAGCAGGAGGTGGCCGAGCAGGCCTCGCTGGCCAAGACCCGCTTCCTGGCCACGCTCGGCCACGAAGTGCGCACGCCGATGACCGGGGTGCTGGGCATGAGCGAACTGCTGCTGTCCACGCCGCTGGACACCAAGCAGCGCCGCTACACCGAATCGATCCGCGACGCGGGCTCGCACCTGCTGCGCCTGGTCAACGATGCGCTGGACCTGGCGCGGATCGAGGCCGGGCGCCTGGAACTGGAACAGCAGCCGTTCGACCTGGGCCGGCTGATCGCCGAACTGGAGGCCATGATGGGGCCGATGGCGCGCAGCCGCGGGCTCGCCTTCGCCCTGGACAACGCAATGCCGCCGCAGGTCACCGCGCGTGGCGACGCCACGCGGGTGCGGCAGATCCTGCTGAACCTGCTCAACAACGCCATCAAGTTCACCGAGCACGGCAGCGTGCAGTTGCGGGTGGCGCCGCTGCAGCCGCAGCAGGGCGTGCGCTTCGAGGTCGCCGACACCGGGCCGGGCATCAACGCCGAACAGCAGGCGCGCTTGTTCCAGCGCTTCGAGCAGGCCGACGGGCCGCGGACCGCCGCACGCTACGGCGGCAGCGGCCTAGGCCTGGCGATCAGCCAGGAACTGGCGGTGGCGATGGGCGGGCGCATCGAACTGCGCAGCCGCCTCGGCGCCGGCACCCGCTTCGTGGTCGACCTGCCGTTGCCGTGGGTGCCCGAGCCGCTGCCGCAGGCGCCACGCGACGCCCGCGCATCCGCCAGTGCCGCTGCGCCGCGGCGGATCCTGCTGGTCGAAGACGATCCGACCGTGGCCGAAGTGGTCGGTGGCCTGCTGCGCGCCCGCGGCCACCACGTCACCCACGCCGCGCACGCGCTGGCCGCACTGACCGAAGCGGCGGCCAGCGCGTTCGACATCGCCTTGCTCGATCTGGACCTGCCCGGCCTGGACGGCCTGGCGCTGGCGCGGCAGTTGCGCGCCTTCGGCTACGGCATGCCGCTGATCGCGGTCACCGCCCGCGCCGACGCCGACGCCGAGCCGCAGGCCCGCGCTGCGGGCTTCAGCGGCTTCCTGCGCAAGCCGGTGACCGGCGAGATGCTGGCCGAGGCAGTGGAGGGGAAGCCGGGCCTGGAAGAAGCGCCGGGTTCCGGGGAGCGCGAGGGCAGCGACGATCGCGCTTAGCCCGCGCGCTGCGCCGCCTCTGTAGGAGCGGCTTCAGCCGCGACCGGCATTCTCGGCAATGCCCGGTCGCGGCTGAAGCCGCTCCTACGAGAGCCCAGGGACCGTACAGACCGCAACGCCGCCGCCGTTGCGAATCCCCAATCCCAACTCCCTAATCCCGGCTACTCGGCCACCTCCTCCACCTGCTTCGGATGCGGCCGCGTATCCGGCAGCTGCCAGAAGATCAGCGTCGAGGTCAGGGTGATGGCGCCGACGCAGACGAAGGTCGCGTGCAGCGCCGCGGTGGCGCCATGGGTATCGCCGAGGTGGGTGTTGAATGCCGCCAGCAGGCTGCCGGCCGCCGCGGCGCCGAAGCCGGTGGCCAGCATCATCACCATCGACAGCAGGCTGTTGCCGGCGCTGGCCTGGTCGCGGTCCAGGTCGCGCAGCGTCACGGTATTCATGACGGTGAACTGCAGCGAGTTGACCGCGCCGAACAGCGCCAGTTGCAGCAGCCGCCAGCCCAGCGGCTGGCCGGCGTCGAACAGCAGGAAGCTGGCCATCGCGGTGCCGACCAGCACCGTATTGGTCATCAGCACGCGGCGGTATCCGAAGCGCTCCACCAGCTTCACCGCCGCGCGCTTGGAGGCCATGCCGGCCAGCGCCACCGGGATCATCATCAACCCGGCGTTCATCGGGCTCATGCCCAGGCCCACCTGCAGCAGCAGCGGGATCAGGAACGGCATGCTGCCGCTGCCCACGCGCGAAAACAGATTGCCGAGGATGCCGATGCGGAAGCTGATGACCTTGAACAGGTGCAGCGGGAACAGCGGCGCCGCCGCGTTGGCCGCGTGCAGCCAGTAGCCGATCAGCGCCGCCAGCCCGGCGATCGCCAGCAGCATCACGAAGGCGTGGCGCAGGCCCAGTTCGGAGATGCCGTCCAGCGCCAGCGACAGCGCGACCATGCCGAAGGCCAGCATCGCGTAGCCGACCAGGTCGAAGCGGGTGCGTTGCTCGCCGTAGAAGTCCGGCATGATCCTGAGCGCGGCGGCGAAGCCGATCGCGCCGATCGGCAGGTTGATCAGGAACACCCAGTGCCAGGACGCCACCTGCACCAGCCAGCCGCCCAGGGTCGGGCCAACGAGCGGCCCGATCAGCGCAGGAATGGCGATGAAGCTCATCGCGCTGAGGAACTGCGCGCGCGAGACCGAGCGCATCACCGCCAGCCGGCCTACCGGCAGCAGCATCGCACCGCCGATGCCCTGCAGCACCCGCGCGGCCACCAGATACGGCAGCCGCGGCGCCGCCGCGCACAGCAGCGAGCCGAGGGTGAACAGCACGATCGCGGCCAGGAAGGTGCGGCGGGTGCCGTAGCGGTCGGCGATCCAGCCGGAGGCGGGAATGAACATCGCCACCGCCAGCGCGTAGCTGAACACCACCGACTGCATCTGCAGCGGGCTCTCGCCGAGGCTGCGCGCCATCGCCGGCAACGCGGTGTTGACGATGGTCGCATCGAGCATCTGCATGAAGATGGCCAGCGACACCAGCCACAGCAGCGGACGGAAACTGCGCGCGTCGGGAACGGCGATCGGATCGGAGGAGGGCGCGGACATCGGCACGCAGGGCGACGCGAGGGAGCGATAGGATCGCGCAGATCGCGTCGCCGTGTCGTGCAGTTGCGCGCGTTGCGCGCTTGCGATGCAGCGCGCGCTCAGCGATCAGCGCTGTCGACGCAGGGGTGGACGGCGCCTTGCAGACGCTCGCGTAGGCGCGGCTTCAGCCGCGACAGGGTGTTCTAGGAACGCCCATCGCGGCTGAAGCCGCTCCTACGCGACATTGCGCACGCACCACGGGCCGCCGGCGATGCAATCCCGCCTCCCGAATCCCCAATCCCGGCTCTTAAGCGCGCCGACTATGCCGCTGCACCGCCGCCACCAATGCCCCGACATGCTCCGGCTGCATGTCCGGCGACAGGCCGTGACCCAGGTTGAACACGTGTCCATCCAGCGAGCCGCCGTTGCCGTCGGCATAGCTGCGCAGCACGCGCTGCACTTCGCGGTCGATCGCCTCCGGCGCGCCGTACAGCATCGCCGGGTCGAGGTTGCCCTGCAGGGCGACGCGGCCGCCGGTGCGGCGCGCGGCGTCGGCCAGGTCGATGGTCCAGTCCACGCCCACGCCTTCGGTGCCGGAGCTGGCCAGCTCCTCCAGGTAGGGCGCATTGCCCTTGCCGAACAGGATCAGCGGGGTGCGCTCGGCGCCGTCGCCGCGCGCCAGTTCGCGGGCGATGCGCTGCAGGTAGGGCAGGGAGAACTCGCGGTACATCGCCGGGCTCAGCACGCCGCCCCAGGTGTCGAACACCTGCAGCGCCTGCGCGCCGGCCGCGCGCTGCGCCGCCAGGTAGGCGATCACCGCGTCGGTGTTGACCGACAGCAACTGGTGCAGCGCCGCCGGGTCGTTCAGCGCCAGCGCCTTGATCCGCGCGTAGTTGTCGCTGCCGCCGCCCTCGACCATGTAGCAGGCCAGGGTCCAGGGGCTGCCGGAGAAGCCGATCAGCGGCACGCTGCCGTCCAGTTCGCGGCGGATCACCCGCACCGCGTCCATCACGTAGCGCAGCTCGGTCTCCATGTCCGGCACGCCGAGCCGGGCGATCGCCGCGGCGTCGCGCACCGGGTGGCGGAACTTGGGGCCTTCGCCTTCGACGAAGTACAGCTCCAGGCCCATCGCATCGGGAATGGTGAGGATGTCCGAGAACAGGATCGCCGCGTCCAGCGGGAACCGCGCCAGCGGCTGCAGGGTCACTTCGCAGGCCAGTTCCGGGGTCTTGGCCATGGCCAGGAAGCTGCCGGCGCGGGCGCGTGTGGCGCGGTACTCGGGCAGGTAGCGCCCGGCCTGGCGCATCAGCCACACGGGGGTCTGGTCCACGGGCTCGCGGCGCAGCGCGCGCAGCAGGCGGTCGTTCTTGAGCATGGGGGATTCCTTAGCGCGGCGCGTCGGCGCCACGGGTGAACATGACCTGGAAGCCGCGCTTGAGCTGGGCGTCGCGGGCTTTCTCGAAGGCGGCGTGGGCGTCGTCCTGCTGCAGGTACAGCTCGCGCCGCAGCTGCGCGCGGCCGCCGATCTGGCCGCTTTCGCGCAACAGCTCCCAGCCGCCGAACAGATCCGGCTGCAGGGTCAACTGCAGGTAGCGTGGCGGCTCGTTGCCGTCGGGGCGTTGCTGGAGGAAGACGCGCATGCGCCGATTGTAGCGGGTGCCGGTGCGGGCGACGTGGCGCGACTGGCGGAACGCAGCGGGCCGGCCTCAGCCGGCGCGAAAGCCGCGACGGTAGGCCGAGGGCGGCACGCCCAGGGCGCGCGCGAACTGCTGGCGCAGCGCGCCGGCGCTGCCGAAGCCGCAGCTGGCGGCGATCCGCTCCAGCGCCAGGTCGGTGCTCTCCAGCAGCTGCTGGGCGCGGACCAGGCGCTGGTGCGCCAGCCACTGCACCACGGTGGTCCCGGTCACCTGGCGGAACTGGCGGGTGAAGCTGCGCCGGCTCATCCGCGCGTGCGCGGCCAGCGCGTCCAGGCGCAGCGGCTGCTCCAGCCGCTGCAGCATCCAGTCCAGGGTCGGGCCGAGCAGGGCGTCGCGGCGGCTGGCCGGCAGCGGCTGTTCGACGTACTGCGCCTGCCCGCCCTGGCGGTGCGGCGCCACCACCAGGCGCCGGGCGATGCGGTTGGCGACCTCGGCGCCGTGCCGGCGGCGCACCAGGTGCAGGCAGCAATCGATGCCGGCCACGGTGCCGGCCGAGGTCAGCACGTCGCCGTCGTCCACGTACAGCACGTCCGGCTGCAGCCGCACCTGCGGGTGACGCTGCGCGAAGCGTTCCAGGGCCGCCCAGTGGGTGGTGGCGGGGCGGCCGTCGAGCAGACCGGCGTCGGCCAGCACGAAGGTGCCCAGGCACAGGCCCACCACCTGTGCGCCGGCGGCATGGACGCGGCGCAGCGCCTGGCACAGCGCCGCCGGGGCCGGCTCGGCGGCATCGCGCCAGGACGGCACGATCACCGTGTCGGCGCCATCCAGCGCCTCCAGGCCGTGCTGCACCTGGATGGCGAAGCCGGCATCGGTGCGCAGCAGGCCTGGCTCGGCGGCGCACACGCGCAGGTCGAAGGCCGGCAGGTCGGTGTCCGGCCGCGCCTCGAACACCTGGCAGGGCACCGCCAGATGGAAGGGGCTGATGCGGTCGAAGGCGACCACGGCGATGCGATGCGGCGACATGGCCCGATTTTAGCGAAAACCGTGTTTCGGGCCACTCGTCGCCGCGCATCCGGCCGCCGACACTGGCCGCCTCTTCGCCCCGGAGTCATCGCATGTCTTCTCCCCGCCGCGCCCTGCTGGTCATCGATGTCCAGAACGACTACTTCGACGGTGGGCTGCCGATCGCCCATCCGCCGGTGGCGCAGTCGCTGCCCCACATCCTGCAGGCGATGGACGCGGCACAGACGCATGGCGTGCCGGTGCTGGTGGTGCAGCACACCGCGCCGGCGCAGTCACCGGTGTTCGCCGACGGCAGCGCCGGCTGGGCGTTGCACCCGCAGGTGGCCGCGCGGCCGCACACGCGGCTGCTGCGCAAGACCCGGCCCAGCGTGTTCGCCGACACCGACCTGGCCGCCTGGCTGCAGGCGCAGGCGATCGACACCCTGACCGTGGTCGGCTACATGACCCACAACTGCAACGCTTCCACCGTGTATGAGGCCTTCCACCGCGGGCTGGCGGTGGAAGTGCTGGGCGACGCCAGCGGCGCGCTGGCGTACGCCAACGCCGCCGGCCAGGCCAGTGCCGAGGAGATCCACCGGGTGTTCGGGGTGGTGTTCCACAGCAACTTCGCCGCGGTCGCCGCCACCGCGCAGTGGATCGCGGCGGTGCAGGCGGGGCTGCCGCTGCCGCGCGACAACGTGTTGCAGTCCAACCGCCGCGCGCGCGGCCTGGCATGAGCGCCGCGCCGCGGGTGCTGCGTGCACGCGACTTCACCGGCAGCCGCGCCTGGGAGGCGCTGCCGGTGGCGCTGCTGGACGGCATCGGCGTGCGCATCCACTGGACCGATCAGGCCTATGTCTGGCACGTCAACGACGGCCAGGAGGTGTTCGTGGTGCTGGACGGGCAGGTGCAGATGCGCTGGCGCGTGCAAGGCATTGAGCAGGCGGCGCTGCTGCAGGCCGGCGACGTGTTTCATGCGCCGGAAGGCACCGAGCACGTGGCGCACCCGCAGGGCCCGGCGCGGGTGCTGGTGGTGGAGCGCGACGGCAGTCCGTGAGCGCCGGGATCCGCTCCTGGCCGGCGGGCGCCGCGATGGTGCCCGGGACGTGCCGCTGTCGATGACGTGTGTACAGGGCGACGCACACTGCGCGTTCTGATGTGCGTTCTATCACGGAGCCATCACTGGCGATCTGGCGTCATTGGAACAGGCTATGCCGCTGCGTGCGCACAGAGATCCTGGTGTCACGGCATCGCCATTCACCACGAGTGCGGACGCGGCCGGTATGCGAAGCCAGAGCGATGGGCGGTTCCCTGGGCAGCACCCCGAGGTTAGCGCGGGACGGGATCTCGCGCGGCCTGCTGCCATTTCCGACGATGTCATGTCGTTGCGCGCGCCACGTCGTCGCGCGAGCGCTTATCAAACGCCACGCAGGGCGTGCGGCCTGGGTCGGGTCACTGTCTTCGCCGGATTGGCGGCGCTGTGCCTGCTGATCCTCGGCGGCTGGTACTGGCGCGCACACCGCCAGCAGCCCACGCCGGCGCCCGAGCCCTTGCGCGTGCAGACCATGACCGTCGCGCCGCACCGGGTCCCGGACATCATCGAGACCTCCGGCACGCTGCTGTCGCCGCAGACCGTGGAGGTACGCGCGCAGGCCGACGGGGTGCTGCAGTCGGTGCTGATCCATGACGGCGAGCAGGTCCATGCCGGGCAACTGCTGTTCACCATCGATCCGCGGCCGCTGCGGGCGGCGTTGGCGCAGGCGCGCGCCACCCTGGCCCGCGACCAGGCGCTGGCGGCGGATGCGGCCGACACCGAGGCGCGCTACGCCAAGTTGTCCAAGAGCGGCGCGGTCGATCCCAAGACCTACACCACCGCGGCCGACACGCTGCGCTCGCTGCGCGGCACCGTCGCCGCCGACCAGGCGCAGGTCGAACAGACCCAGCTGTCGCTGGCCTACACCCAGGTGCGTGCACCGATCGACGGCCGCGCCGGTGCCATCGCGGTCAAGCCGGGCAACCTGGTGTCCAGCGGGTCCAGCACCGCGCTGGTGACGCTCAACGTCAGCACGCCGATCGAGGTGCGCTTCGCCCTGGCGCATGTGCAGGTCGACGCGGTGCGCGCCGCGCCGCTGGGGCACCAGGGCCTGGGGCTGCCGGTGCTGGCGCTGGATGCCGTGAACGGCACGCTGCTCGATCGCGGCGAGGTGGCGTTTCTCGACAACGCCTTCGACACCAGCAGCGGCACCCTGGAACTGCGCGCGCGCTTCGCCAACGCCGGCGCCACGCTGTGGCCGGGGCAGTTCGTCACCGTGCGGGTGATCCTGGCGGAGGACCCGCGGGCCCTGTCGGTGCCCGAGAGCGCCTTGCAGCAGGGACAGCAGGGGCCGTACGTGTACTGCGTGGTCGATGGCCATGCCGTGGCGCGGCCGCTGACCGTGGCGCGGATGATCGACGGGCAGGCGGTGATCGCCAAGGGCCTGCACGCGGGCGATCGCGTCATCCTCACCGTGCCCAACGAACTGCGCGACGGCACCGCGGTGCAATCCTCCAACCAGCACGCCACGCCGACCGCGGCGGCGACCGGACGGCATGCGTGAACCTGTCGGCGCTGTTCATCCGCCGCGCGGTGATGACCTCGGTGCTGATGATCGGCCTGGTGCTGGCCGGCGGCATGGCCTACTTCGCGCTGCCGGTGAGCGAGCTGCCCGACGTCAGCTTCCCGACCATCACCATCAACATGTCGCTGCCCGGTGCCAATCCCGAGACCATGGCCGCAGCGGTGGCGACGCCGCTGGAGCGCCAGTTCAGCGGCCTGCCCGGGCTGGACACGATGAGTTCGACCAGCAGCGTCGGCAGTACGCGCATCGTGTTGCAGTTCGCGTTGAGCCGCAATGTCGATGCCGCCGCGCAGGACGTGCAGAACGCGGTGTCGCAGGCGGCCGGCCTGCTGCCGCGCGAGATCAACCCCGCGCAGATCCAGAAGGAGGATCCCAGCGCCGCGCCGATCATGCACCTGATCCTGCGCTCCAAGACCATCGCGCTGCCGCTGCTCAACCAGTTCGCCAAGGACCGCGTGGCGCTGCGCCTGGCCTCGGTGCCGGGCGCCGGCCAGATCGACGTCAACGGCGCGCAGAAGTACGCGGTGCGCCTGTTCGTCAATCCGCACCTGCTCGCCGCCCGTCACCTGGGCTTCGACCAGGTGGTCTCGGCGGTGCAGGCGGGCAACAGCAACGCCCCGGCCGGCACGCTGATGGGGCGCGCGCGCTCCTACACCGTGCGCGCCGACGGCCAGCTCAAGCGCGCGGCCGATTTCGACGCCATGGTGCTGAGCTATGCCGACGGCGCGCCGGTGCGCCTGCGCGACGTCGGCCATGCCGAGGACAGCGTCGAGAACCTGCAGACCGCCGCCTCGCTCAACGGCCAACGCGCGATCGAGATCAACATCCATCGCCAGCCCGGCGCCAACACGCTGTCGGTGACCCAGGGCATCCAGGCGGCGTTGCCGGGGATCCGCGCGCAGCTGCCCGGCGACGCCCAGCTCGATGTGCTCTACGACCGCGGCGACTACATCGGTGCGTCGGTGGAAGACGTGGAGTGGACCCTGGTCGGCTCGCTGGTGCTGGTGATCGTGGTGATCCTGCTGTTCCTGCGCAGTTGGATGGCGACCCTGATCGTGGCGCTGGTGCTGCCGACCTCGCTGATCGGCACCTTCGCGGTGATGCGCCTGCTGCATTTCAGCCTCGACAACATCTCGATGCTGGCGCTGACCCTGTCGGTCGGCTTCGTGGTCGACGATGCCATTGTGGTCATCGAGAACATCGTCCGCCACGCCGAGCAGGGCGCCAGCCGCATGGACGCGGCCATCGCCGCCTCGCGCGAGATCGGCTTCACCGTGCTGTCGATGACGGTGTCGCTGTCGGCGGTGTTCCTGCCGATCGTGTTCATGGGCGGGCTGGTCGGGCGGCTGTTCTCCGAGTTCGGCATGGTGATCGCGATCGCGGTGATCCTGTCGGGCATCGTCTCGCTGACGCTGACACCGATGCTCGCCAGCCGCTGGCTCGACCCGAAGAAGAGCACGGGCTGGGTGTTCGAGCGCTTCGACCGGCTGGTCGACGCCAGCGAACGCGGCTACGCGCGCTCGCTGGCCTGGGCGACCGAGCGCATCGGCCTGATGTGCGTCATCGGTGTGGCCACCCTGGTCGGCACCGCCGGCGTCTACGCCGTGGTCGAGAAGGGCTTCATCCCGCAGGTGGATTCGGGAAAGATCGACGGCGATACCCGCGTGCCCGAGGGCACCGCGTTCGCCGACTTCGTCGCCAAGCAGGCGGCGGTGGTGAAGATCATCCAGCGCAATCCCAACGTGGCCAACGTGGAGTCGGTGATCGGCTCGGACAATTCGCTCAGCAACAGCGGGCGCCTGCTGATCGGGCTCAAGCCGCTGTCCGAGCGCAGCGGCAGCGCAGAGGAGGTGATCCAGGACGTGCGCAAGCAGGTCGCCGCGATCCAGGGCATCACCCTCAACATGCGCAATCCGCCGGCGATCGACATGGGGCCGACGGCCTCGAACGGATCGCTGCAGTACGTGCTGCAGTCCACCGACCAGAAGGCGCTGTACGCCCAGTCCGACAGCGTCCTGCAACGCCTGCGGCAACTACGCGACGTGCAGGATCCGCAGAGCGACCTGCAGCTCAAGAACCCGGAGATCGAGGTGGTGCTGCACCGCGAGCAGGCCGCCGCGCTGGGCGTCACCGCCGCCGGTCTGCAGGACACCCTGGCCAGCGCCTATGGCGGCCGCAAGATCAGCACCATCTACGGCGACACCGATCAGTACGAAGTGCTGCTGCAGGTGGACCCGGCGGCGCAGGCCGACCTCAACGGCCTGGATGCGCTGTCGTTCAACGGCAACCAGAACCCGGGCATCACCGCGATCGGCACGCAGACCTCCAACAGCAGTTCCGGCACCAGCGCGGTGCTGACCGCGGCCGGCGGCCCGATGGTGCCGCTGCGCGCGGTTGCCGACGTGCGCATGGGCGTGGGGCCGGTGGCGATCAACCATTACGCCGGCCTGCCGGCGGTGACGCTGTCGATGAATCTGGCACCCGGCGTGTCGCTGGGCGATGCCGCCGCCGGCATCGGCAACCTGATGGCGCAGACCCTGGGCAAGGGCGACGCGCGCGCCATCAGCGGCCAGTTCGCCGGTTCGGCGCAGGCCTTCGAGAATTCGATGAAGACCTTGCCGATGCTGCTGCTGATCACCGTGCTGCTGATCTACGGCGTGCTGGCGATTCTGTACGAGAACGCGCTGCATCCGATCACCATCCTGACCTCGCTGCCGCTGGCCGGGTTCGGCGCCATTCTCATGCTGGTGCTGTTTCGCCAGGAGCTCAATCTCTTCAGCTTCGTCGGCCTGATCCTGCTGGTCGGGCTGGTCAAGAAGAACGGCATCATGATGGTGGACTACGCGCTGGACCTCGAGCGCTCGGGCGATGCGCGCTGGAAGCAGCCGCGCGCGGCGATGCTGGAAGCGGCGACCGTGCGCTTCCGCCCGATCATGATGACCACCCTGGCGGCGGTGCTGGGCTCGCTGCCTATCGCGCTGGGCGTCGGCGCCGGCGCCGAAGCGCGGCGCCCGCTCGGCATCGCGGTGGTCGGCGGCCTGCTGTTCTCGCAGGCGCTGACCCTGTACCTGACCCCGGCCTTCCACATCGCGATGGCCGAGTGGCTGGCGCGCCGTCGCGCACGTCGCGACGGCACCGCGCCGCCATCGGCACCGACGCTGCCGGAGCCGGCCTGATGCGCGCGTTCGCACTCGGTGCCGCCTGCCTGCTGTCGGCGTGCAGCCTGACGCCGGCCTATGTGCGGCCCGCCGCACCGATTCCGCCGTCGTGGCCGGTGGGCGATGCCTACCTGGCGCAACACGAGGCCACGCTGCCGTCGCTGGGCTACCGGCAGGTGTTCGGCGACCCGCGGCTGCAGGCGCTGATCGCGCAGGCGCTGGACAACAACCGCGATCTGCGGATCGCGCTCGCCGATATCGCCCAGGCGCGGGCGCAGTACCGCATCCAACGCGCGGCCCTGCTGCCGGAGGTGGGGACCAGCGCGACCTACACGCGCACCTATCGCGGCAAGGGCGCGGCGCCGGCCAACGACGCGACGCAGGGCGGCAACGCAGCGGCCGCGCCGGCGGCGGGCTATGCCAGCAATTACGATCTGGGGCTCGGCGTTACTGCTTTCGAACTCGACCTGTTCGGCCGGATCCACGCGCTGACCGCGGCCGCGCAGCAGCGCTACCTGGAACAGGAGGCGGCGGCGCGGGCCACGCGCCTGACCCTGGTCGGCGACATCGCCACGGCCTGGCTGACCTATGCCAGCGATCGCAGCCTGCTGACGCTCGCGCAGGACACCGAACGCAGCGCCGGCGCCAGCGCTGCGCTGACCGCGCAGCGGGTGGACGGCGGCATCGTGCCGCACTCGGCGCTGGACCAGGCCAATCAGGTATTGCATGCCGCGCAGTCCGACCTGGCCGCACAGACCACGGCAGTGGCACAGGACGTCAATGCCTTGCAGTTGCTGGTGGGCGCCCCGGTCGATCCGGCGCTGCTGCCGGCCTCGATCGAGGAGGCCGCGGCGCACATCGGCGATCCGCCTGCCAGCCTGGATACGAGCATCCTGCTGCGCCGGCCCGACGTGGTGCAGGCCGAATACGCGCTGCGCGCAGTCAATGCCGAGATCGGCGCCGCCCGCGCCGCGTTGTTTCCGCGCATCAGCCTGAGCGGCCTGCTCGGGCTGACCAGCACCGCGCTGTCGGACCTGTTCACCCACGACGCGTTCAACGGCTCGGTGGGTGCGGGCGCCGCCTACACCCTGTTCGATGGCGGTGCGGCGCGCGCCAACGTGCGCTACACCGAGGCGCAGCGCGATGCCGCCGTGGCCGGCTACGAAAAGACCGTGCAGACCGCCTTCGGTGAAGTGGCCGATGCGCTGGCCCGGCGCGGCACCATCGATGCGCAATTGCGCGCGCAGCACGCTCTCCTTACCGATGCCGCCAATACCTACGACGCCAGCGCGCAGCGCTACCGCGTCGGCGTGGAGAGCGCGCTGTCCAACCTGGATGCGCAGCGCAGCTACTACGCGGCGCAGCGCAGCCTGGTCGCGGTGGAACTGACCGCGGCAACCAATCGGGTGACGCTGTACCGCACCCTGGGCGGGGACGCGTCGCTTGAGGCTGCCCAGCCCTGAATGCGCTCGGCGCGGGTGGGCGGCACGCTGCAGCCGGAACGCGCTGCATGGCGTGCCGCCGGTCATGCGCTTACTTCAGGTGTTCGCGCAGTCCGTCGCCGGCCTGCTGGATCGCGGTCCGCACCGCGGGCACCTCGCGCAGGGCATTGAGCAGGCCGAAATCGTGGATCAGGCCGTTGTAGCGGGTCACCGTGACCGTCACCCCGGCCTGGTCCAGCTTGCGGCCGAAGGCTTCGCCCTCGTCGCGCAACACGTCCAGCTCGGCGGTCTGGATCAGCGTCGGCGGCAGGCCGGCGAGTTGCGCCGGGGTCGCGCGCAGCGGCGAGGCGGTGATCTCGGCGCGTGCCTTGGGATCGGTGGTGTAGTTGTCCCAGAACCAGGTCATCATGTTGCGGGTGAGGAAATAGCCGCTCTGGAACTGCTGGTAGGACCCATCGTCGAAGCGGGCGTCGGTCACCGGCCACAGCATCAGGTCGTAGCGCAGCGCCGGGGTGCCGGCGGCCTTGGCCTGCAGTGCCACGGCCGCGACCATGTTGCCGCCGACGCTGTTGCCGGCCAGCGCCAGGCGCTGGCCGTCCACGCCGATCTGCGCGCCGTGCTCGGCGACCCAGCGGGTGGCGGCATAGGCCTGGTGGATGGCGACCGGATACTGCGCTTCCGGTGACGGCGTGTAGTCCACATAGACCGCCACCGCGCCGGAGGCGTTGACCAGGTCGCGGATCAGGCGTTCGTGGGTCGGGAAGTCGCCCAGCACCCAGCCGCCGCCGTGGAAGAACATGAAGGCCGGCAACACCTGGCCATCCGTGTGCGGCGGCCGCACGATCACCAGGTTCAGCGGCTTGCCGTCGGCCTGGATGGTGGTGCGGCTGACCTCGGCCGGCGGCAACGGCGTATTGGCCTGGGCATCGCGCAGCACCTGCCGCGCCTGCGCCGGCGTGAGCTGCTCGATCAGCTTGCCGCCGCTGCCGTTGAGCGCATCGAGGAACTGCGCGACCGGGCGCAACGGCGCAGGCTGGTCGGCCGGCGTCGCGGCGGCGGCGGTGCCGATCGCACCGGCCAACATCGAGGTGGCGAGCAGGGGAAGCAGGGTCTTCATGGCGTTTTCCTGTGGCATGCCGGGCGGGGTGCCGGCGACAGGAGTGACTTTGCGCGCCAAGGCGATACGATAGGTGGCGAATCGTCCGCAAAACTTTACCTGGAGTCCTGATTGACCGATCGCCTGGCCGCCTTGTTGACGCACTTCTCGGTCAGCGCCGAGGTCTTCCACGCCGGCACGCTGTGCGGCCTGCACCGGCTCGACGACGGCGACCGCGGCCAGCTGCATCTGTTGCGCCAGGGCAGCGTCGTCGTCCACAACGGCGATGGCAGCGTGCTGCGAATCGACCGGCCCAGCCTGCTGCTGTACCCGCAGGCCATGCCGCACCATTTCGAGACCGATGCGCAACGTGGCGCGGATTTCGCCTGCGCGCACCTGCGCTTCGGTGGCGGTGCGGCCAATCCGCTGGTGCGCGCCTTGCCGGCCTGCATCTGCCTGCCGCTGGACGCGCTGCGGCAGGGCGAGGCGCTGCTGCACCTCCTGTTCGAAGAAGCGTTCGCGCAGCATTGCGGGCGCCAGGCGGTGTTGAACCGGCTGTTCGAGGTGGTGCTGGTGCACGTGATCCGCGAGCTGATGGAGCAGGGACTCGCCGACAGCGGCATGCTCGCCGGCATGGCCGATGCGCGGCTGCGGCTGGCGCTGACGGCCATCCACGACGCCCCGGCGCAGCCCTGGACGCTGGAGAGCCTGGCCGCCCGTGCCGGCATGTCGCGCAGCGCGTTCGCGCGCAGCTTCCGCGAGATCCTCGGCTGCACGCCGGGCCAGTACCTGCAGGACTGGCGCATCGCCCTGGTGCAGCGCGGCCTGCGCGAAGGGCGGCCGCTGAAGCAGCTTGCCGACGAAGTGGGCTACGGCAGCGAGGCCGCGGTGTCGCGCGTGTTCAAGGCGCAGGTGGGGCAGAGCCCGCGCGCGTGGCGGCAGGCACGCTGAGTGCGTGTGCGGGCGTATGCAGGCGCGCCAGCACCACCGGCGCGCGTGGGGGCGACTGTCGCCTAAGCGCTGCGCCGGCTCAGCCGGCGGCCAGCACCGCCAGCACCTCGGCCTCGTCCACGTCGGGCACGATCTCGGCGTGGCCGATGCCGCGCCACAGCACCAGCCGCAGGCGTCCGGCCAGGTTCTTCTTGTCCAGGCGCATGCGCGCCAGCAGCGCCTCCGGCGCCAGGCCGGCCGGCAGCGCGGTCGGCAGGCCGAAGTCGTGCAGCAGCGCGCGCAGTTTCTCCATGTCCTGCGCGCTGGCCATACCCAGCCGCGCCGACAGCGCGGCCGCCAGCACCATGCCCACCGCCACCGCTTCGCCGTGGTTGAGGTTGGCGTTGTCCGGGGCGCCGTAGCCCTGTTCGGTCTCGATGGCGTGGCCGAAGGTGTGGCCGAGGTTGAGCAGGGCGCGCTCGCCCTTCTCCAACGGATCGCGGGCGACGATCTCGGCCTTGTGTTCGCAGCTGCGCGCGATCGCCTGCGCCAGCGCGGCCGGCTCGCCGGCCAGCAGCGCGCGGCGTTCGGCATGCAGCCATTCGAAGAACAGCGGGTCGCGGATGGCGCCGTACTTGATCACCTCGGCCAGCCCGGCGCGCAGTTCGCGCGGCGGCAGGCTGCGCAGGGTGGCGGTATCGGCCAGCACCGCGCGCGGCGGATGGAACGCGCCGACCAGGTTCTTGCCCTGCGGGATGTCCACCGCGGTCTTGCCGCCGACCGAGGAATCGACCATCGCCAGCAGCGTGGTCGGCAGTTGCACGCAATCCACGCCGCGCATCCAGCAGGCGGCGGCGAAGCCGGCCAGGTCGCCGACCACGCCGCCGCCCAGCGCCAGCACGCAGGCGTCGCGGGTGGCGCCCAGGGCGGCCAGCGCGGCGATCGCCGCGGCGAAGTGGTCCAGGGTCTTGGAGGCTTCGCCGGCCGGGATCACGAAGTCGCCGATCTGCAACTCCGGGCGTGCCGCCAGCAGCGCGCTGCGGACCTGCGCGGCATACAGCGGCGCCACCTGGCTGTCGCTGAGCAGCAGCACGTGGCGGCCGCGCACGTGTGCGGCGAGGGCGGCGCCGTCGTCGAGCAGGCCGGGGCCGATGTGGATGGTGTAGGCCGGGTCGCCAGCGACCTGGACCCTGCGCGATGCTGCGGTCATGCAGTGGGTTCCGGAAGTTTCCACGACGCGGCCAGGCGCACGACCAGCTGCGCGGTGGCCTCGGCCGGGGTGAAGTGGTCGGTGTCCAGGATCAGGTCGGCGACCTCGCGGTACAGCGGTTCGCGCACCGCGTGCAGGTCGCGCAGCACCTGCTCGCGGTCGCCACGCTGCAGCAGCGGACGGCTGCGGTCGCGGTGCAGGCGCTGCAGTTGCGCGGCCACGCCGACCCGCAGGTACACCACGAAGCCGTGTTCGCGCATCTCGCGGCGGCTGTCGGCATTGAGCACGGCGCCGCCGCCGGTGGAGATCAGGTGGCCGGGCGTGCTCAGGATGCTTTCCAGCACCGCGCGCTCGTGCTCGCGGAAACCGGCTTCGCCGGCGTGTTCGAACAGCGAGGCGATGCTGGCGCCGGTGCGCTCGACGATGGTCTGGTCGCTGTCGACGAAGACCAGGCCGAAGCGCTCGGCCAGGCGGCGGCCGATGACGCTCTTGCCGGCACCCATCGGGCCGACCAGCACCAGGTTGGGGGCGGGATTCATCCGCCGATGCTAGCAGAGACCGGCGCCGCCTCGCGCGCTGCGCGGGACCCGTGCGCGTGCCGTTGCGCGGCGAGGCGTGCGTCGCGCGGTGCATGGCGCGACAATGGGGGATCGTCCGCCGAGTGCCTGTCGCCATGCCCGATCTCTACGCCGAAGCCCTGTCCACGTTCGCCGACCTGTTCGCCGAGGCGCGCACCAGCGACGAGGCCGAATACAACGCCATGGTCGTGTCCTCGGCCACGCTCGAGGCGCGGCCGTCGTCGCGGGTGGTGCTGCTGAAGGCCTACGATGCGCGTGGTTTCGTGTTCTACACCCACCTGGACAGCCAGAAGGGCCGCGAGCTGCAGGCCAATCCGCAGGCCTCGCTGCTGTTCCTGTGGCGGCGCATGCGCGAGGACGGGGTGCAGGTGCGCATCGACGGCGAGGTGCAACTGGTCGCCGCGGCCGAGGCCGACGCCTATTTCGCTTCGCGTCCGCGCATGAGCCAGATCGGCGCCTGGGCCTCGGCGCAGTCGCGCACCTTGGCCTCGCGCGAGGAATTCGAGGAGCGCGTGGCCAAGGCCGAGGCCACCTTCGAGGGCCGCGAGGTGCCGCGTCCGGACGGCTGGGGCGGGTTCCGCGTGGTGCCGCGCAGCTTCGAGTTCTGGTACGGCGCCAAGTACCGCCTGCATGAGCGCTGGCGCTACGAAGCCGACGCCGCCGGCCACTGGAGCAAGCGGATGCTGTTCCCGTGAGCGGCGCCGGCCCCGCCTGCCGCGGTACCGCCGCCGCGGTGCGCGCGTGCTCGGGCGAGGCGCGCTGAGCATGGGCCCGCAGCGCATCGTCTGCCTGACCGAGGAGCCGACCGAGACGCTGTACGCGCTCGGCGAACAACAGCGCATCGTCGGCATCAGCGGCTTCACCGTGCGCCCGCCGCAGGCGCGCCGCGACAAGCCCAAGGTCAGCGCTTTCACCAGCGCCAAGATCGGCGAGATCCTCAAGCTGCAGCCGGACCTGGCCATCGGCTTCTCCGACATCCAGGCCGACATCGCCGCCGAACTGGTGCGGCATGGCGTGGAGGTGTGGATCGCCAACCATCGCAGCGTCGACGGCATCCTCGACTACATCCGCCGGCTCGGCGCGCTGGTCGGCGCCGGACCGCGCGCCGTGGCCTATGCCGACGAACTGCAGCGCGGGCTCGACGCCATCGCCGCGCAGGCCGCCACCTTGCCGCGGCGGCCGCGGGTGTACCTGGAGGAATGGGACGAGCCGATCATCACCGGTATCCGCTGGGTGGCCGAACTGGTGGGCATCGCCGGCGGCGAGGACGTGTTCCCGGAACTGTCGGTGCAGCCGCTGGCCAAGGCGCGGATCCTGGCCAACGGCGATGAGGTGGTGCGGCGCGCGCCGGACATCATCCTCGGCTCCTGGTGCGGCAAGCGCTTCCGTCCCGAGCGCGTTGCCGCGCGGCCGGGCTGGGCGGCGATGCCGGCGGTGCGCGACGGGCAACTGTTCGAGATCAAGTCGCCGCTGATCCTGCAGCCGGGGCCGGCGGCCCTTACCGATGGCGTGCGCGCCATCGCCGACATCATCCAGGCCTGGGCCAGGGGCGTCGGCGCGCGCTAGGGCTTTTCTCGATCCCCGGGCACGCCGCGTCGTCTGGCCGGTGCGTCGGCAGCGTTGCGTGGCGCAGGGCCTGGCTGGCGGTCGGCGCACGCCGCGCGGCGTCGGCGGCACACCGGACAGGGCCCACCGGAAGCGCCGCGATCCCCGCATCCATGGCCGCGTCAGCGTTCGGACGCGGACAGAGGATCGTCGCCTCGCGCGTCTCTGCCGCGCGTGTGCGTCACCACGGCGCGATGTGCGCGGGGATGGAGGACACGGCCTAGCCCGGCGCCGGCTGGGTGCGGCCGGCGATGGCCAGGCCGAGCAAGGCCATCAGCGCGGCGACGGCGAAGGTCGACAGGTAGGCCGCGGCGGCCGAGTACGCCAGCAGCGCGGCGAACAGCGAGCCGCCGACCGCCAGCGTGGTCGCCACCGCGATCGCCTCGCTCAACTGCAGCGCCGAACTGTTGCGGCCCTGCCGCGCCGGCGGCGACAGGGTCAGGGTCAGTACCGCCAGGGTCGGGTAGATCAGGCCCATGCCCAGGCCGGTCGCGGTCCAGCCGCCGATCGCCAGCGCGGCGGGCACCGCCGGCAGCAGCGCCAGCGTGGTGGTCGCGATGCCCAGCGCCATCAGCGTGCAGCCCAGCCGCAGCCGCCGCAGGCGGGTGGCGTCGCGGCCGTAGTGGCCCTGGTACCAGGAGCCGGCGAACCAGCCCAGCGCGCCAGCGCTCAACGCCACGCCGGCCCACACCGGCGACAGCCCGCGTTCGCGCGACAGCAGCAGCGGCAGGAACGCCTCGCAGCCGAAGAACGCCGAGCCGGCGATGCCGCGCAGCGCGATCACGCTGGGCAGGCCGCGCGCGGCGCGCAGGGTGCCGGCCGGCAGCAGCCGCCAGGTGCACAGCGCCAACAGCGCCAGCGCCGACGGCAACAGCAGCGCCGCCCACAGCCCGCGCTGCTGGCCGCCCAGATACAGCAGGCAGACGCCGGCCGCGGCGCCCAGTGACCACCGCCGCGCCGCACCGCTGGCGCCGTCCGCGCTCGCGGCCGGCGGCAGGCGCCGCAGTGCCGGCCACAGCAGCGCCGCCGCCGGCAGCGCCAGCAACGGCACCGCCAGGAACACCCAGCGCCAGTCGACGTGCTCGACGATCAACCCGCTGATGCTGGGGCCGATCAGCGACGGCACCACCCAGCCGGCGGAGAACGCGGCGAACATGCGCGGGCGGATCGCCTGCGGATACAGCCGCGCGACCAGCACGTACAGCACCACCGAGATCGCGCCAGCGCCCAGGCCCTGCACCAGCCGGCCGGCCAGCAGGAATCCCATCGACGGAGCAAAGCCGGCCAGCAGCAGGCCGCAGACGAAGCAGGCCAGGCCGGCCCACAGCGGCGCCGCCGGTCCGTGCAGATCGCTCCAGCGCCCGGCCACGGTCATGCCGATCACGCTGGTGGCCAGGGTGCCGCCGAAGGCCAGCGCGTACAGCCGCAGGCCGTCCAGTTCGCGGGCCACGGTCGGCATCGCCGCGGCCACCGCCAGCGCCTCGAAGGCGATCAGCGAGACCAGCGCGACCATGCCGACGGTGGTGGCGCGGTAGGCCGGCGCCAGCACGGAGCCGGCAACGGCAGGGGTGGGTGGAGCAGCGGCGGTGGTGGCGTGGTCTTGCATCGGCGTACCTGGGAAAGCGGGTGGACGTCTGCCGGCGGCGACTTGCGTGGGCGCGTGCAGCCCGTGCAGCATGCAACCTCAACCGGACTCGAGGTCAAGCGATGCAGGAGGAACTGAGCGTCGGACAGGTCGCCGCGCGCAGCGGGGTGGCCGTGTCGGCGCTGCATTTCTACGAGAGCAAGGGCCTGATCCGCAGCATGCGCACCGCCGGCAACCAGCGCCGCTACACGCGCGACGTGCTGCGCCGGCTGGCGGTGATCCGCGTGGCGCAACGCGTCGGCGTGCCGCTGGACAGCGTCAAGGCCGCCTTCGCGCAGTTGCCCGACGCACGCACCCCGACCCGCGCGGAGTGGGCACGGATGTCGGCGGTGTGGCGCGAGGAGCTGGACGCGCGCATCCTGCAGTTGACCCGCCTGCGTCACCAGCTCACCGACTGCATCGGCTGCGGCTGCCTGTCGCTGCGCCGCTGCCGGCTGAGCAACCCGGCCGACACCCTGGCCGCGCACGGCGATGGGCCGCAGCGCTGGGCGGAGGAGTGAGCGGCGCGTCTGTGCGTGGCGACTTCTGTGATTGCCTTGCTCGTGCTTACGTCGGTTTGTCCGTAGGAGCGGCTTCAGCCGCGACATACCTCACCGGTAACGCCCGGTCGCGGCTGAAGCCGCTCCTACGGCAAGCGACGGCGCCGCGATGTGGGATCGAGACGGTATGGGAGGGACTTTCAGTCCCGGCGCGATGCCGGTGGACGTTGCGGTTGCCGAGCTCATCGAGAAGAAGAGTGGAGACGTGGCGCTTTACCGTGGGCTTCCGTCCCGACGGGCGAGGAGGAAAGGGGCCTGACGCTGCATGCAGTCGGGACTGAAGTCCCTCCCACAACGGGCGCCTGTGGTCACCGCGCTCGTTTGCATAGATCGGTCTGTCGGTTTGTCCGTAGGAGCGGCTTCAGCCGCGACATGCCTCACCGGTAACGCCCGGTCGCGGCTGAAGCCGCTCCTACGGCACGCGACGGCGCCGCGATGTGGAACGTAGAGGATGTGGGAGGGACTTCAGTCCCGACGCGATGCCGGTGGCCGTCGCGTTATGGCCGCTTTTGCGCGCTCAGGTGATGCGCAGAGTGATTGTCTTGAGCGCGGCGCGGGTACAGAAATTTTCGAGATGATGAAGACGCAGGTTCCTTCATCGTGCTCTCAGTCGCACTGGCGAAAAGGAAAGGGCCCCTGACGCTGCATGCAGTCGGGACTGAAGTCCCTCCCACAACGCGTACGTGGAATCACCTTGATCGGTGTCCCTATGTCGGTGTGTCCGTAGGAGCGGCTTCAGCCGCGACCGGGCCTTCCCGGTAACGCCCGGTCGCGGCTGAAGCCGCTCCTACAGATGGGACGGCGCATGTGGGACGGCGCGCATTACGCTGCGTGCGCTAGAAATTGCGGGTGAAGCGCACCGTGCCGGTGCCGTCGGCGCTGCGCACTTGCACCACGAAGCGCAGCTGGTCGTGGGCGCTGCTGCGCACCGTGCCGACGTAGTCGGTGTAGGCGTCGGTGCGGACCGCGCGCAGCGCCACCGGCTGGCGCTGGCCGCTGAGGTCGGTCGCCACCGCCTCTACCGCGCCCACCGCCGGTGCTTCCTCGCCGCCATGCAGGGTGCGCAACGCGATCATCACCAACGCGGTGTCGGCCTCGCGGGCGATGCCGTAGCGGCGCGCTACGTCTTCGCTCATCGCCAGGGTGGGCAAGGCGTTGTAGTGCACGCGCAGCGTGCCGAAATCTGCCTGCGCCGGCGTGGCGGCGAGCAGCGTCGCCGGGCGTGGGGTGTCCTGGTCCGAGCAGGCGGCCAGGGCCAGGCACAGCAGCGCAACGGGCAGGACACGCATCGGCGTTCTCCGGGTTGGCGTGGCGAACAACACGTCGTGCGCAGTCGCCAGCGAGATGCGGACGGCGCGCAGCAACCGCAGTGTACGAGGGGGCGGCACCGATGCCGAGTACCGTCCGCGCCCGCCTGGCGGCAGCGCAGCATGGCGTCAGCCGCGCTCAGTCGTCGTTGGCGGCGGACAGGGCACGGCCGCGTTGCGCCGCCGCGGCGATCGCGGCTTCAGTCAGCGCCTCGAAGCCGCCGTGCTGGAAGGTCTCGATCGCGGCCTGGGTGGTGCCGTTGGGCGAGGTCACCCGGCGGCGCAGTTCGCTCGGCGCCTCGCCGGACTCGGTGAGCATGCGCGCCGCGCCGAGCACGGTCTGCAGGGTCAGGGTGCGCGCAGTGTCGGCGGGCAGGCCCTGCGCGATGCCGGCCGCTTCCATCGCCTCGGCGAGCAGGAAGACGTAGGCAGGCCCGCTGCCCGAGACGGCGGTGACCGCATCGATCAGCGCTTCGTCCTCGACCCACACGGTGACCCCGGCGGCGGCCAGCACACGCTCGGCGTGGGCGCGCTGTCCGGCGTCGACGCCGGCGCTGGCGAACAGACCGGTGACGCCGGCGCCGAGCAGGGCCGGGGTGTTCGGCATCGCGCGGACCAGGGCGTGGCCACCGCCGAGCCAGCGGTCCAGTTGCGCGGTGGTGATGCCGGCGGCGATGGACACCAGCAGCGGCCGCTGCGCCAGCGACAGCGCGGCCAGTTCGGTGCAGACCCCGCGCAGCACCTGCGGCTTGACCGCGAACATCCACAGCGCGGCGCCGTCGGCGGCCTCGGCCGCGGAGGCGACGGCGTGGACGGCGTACTCGGCGACCAGGGCTTCGCGCAGTGCCGCCACCGGCTCGGCCACGCGGATGCGGCGTGGATCGGCGCCCTGCCGGACCAGGCCGGCGATCAGGCTGCGCGCCATGTTGCCGCCGCCGATGAAGGCGATGTCGGCGGTGTGGGAATCGGGGGAAGCGGAAGCCATGGCGCAACACCGTCGCGAAGAGGGAGCGTCATGGTAGCGGCTGCGCCGCGCCGCAGTGCTGCGGTGCGGCGCAACCGGATGGTGTCGGGCGAGAACGCGCCAGCCGCTGCGTGCGGTCTGGCGCGGCGGCCTCAGTTGGACTCGGTGAAGGTGATCGACGGCGTGCTGCCGCCGGCCGTCGAGCAGCTGCCCAGGTTGAGGTTGTTGGTCTCGCCGGTGCTGCCGGCATTGGCTGCGCAGGTCGGGGCGGCGGTGGAGCCGTTGGTGGCGGCCACCTTCACCGTGATCGACGAGCCGGAGTTGAAGTTGGCGCTGGAACCGCCGGCGTTGCCGACCACGTTGAACTCGGCGTCCTTCCACACGGTGGCCAGCTTGACCACGCTGTCCTTGGCGCTGACGCTGTAGGCGGTGCCGTTGTTGGTGAAGGTGATGGTGTCGTTGCCGTTGGCGGTGGCCGAACCGGTCAGCTTGAGGTTGGCCAGTTGCGTGGCCGGAACGTCCGGCGCGCTGACCGCATTGCTGTTGCGGTAGCAGTCCGAACCGCCGCCACTCATCCAGCCGCTCGGGCAGCTGCTGCCGTAGCCGATCAGCCAGTACTGCATGAACACCGCCGCCTGGCCCTGGGTCTCGTAGTCGGTGGCGTAGACGAACTGCTGCCACACGGTGCAGCCGGAGCGGCCGCCGCAGACGCTGGTGGTGGCGTTGTAGTTGGAGTTGATCTGCAGCGAGTACTCGTTCGGGCCGAGGATGCCGCCGCCGCCGAAGGAGGCCACGCCCACGCCTTTCTCCGAGGTCACGCCGGTCACCTGCGGGAAGCTGCCCACGACCTTGCTGATCAGGCTGCTGGAACGCAGCGCGTAGTCGTAGCCGTTGCCGGTGGTTTCGGTGGCGCCGAACAGGATCTTGTGAGGGATCGGATGCACGCGGCGGGTCAGGGTCTTGCAGACGTCCGTTTGCCACTGCGTATCGGGGAAGTTGGCATGGAAGCAGCCTTCCGCCGGCGTCGGTTGATGCGCCATGGTTTCGCGCCAGGCGGTGCGTGCCTGGACTTCCGCGGGCGACATCATCGCTTCTTCGTTGGTCCAGGCCGGCGTCGCCGTCGGCGCGGCCATGGCCGCGGGGACGTGCAGCAGACCAATGACGCAGGAGGCGAACAGCAATCGGGTGGATGCTTGCATCTGTGACCTCGTTCGAGCCGAGCGCATTCGGCAATGGACTGCGGAGTACCCGCGGTCGGCCGACATGGAAGCGAAGCGCGTGCGTCTGAAACGTGACTGAATTAACGGTTTGCAACCGTGTCGCATGGTTCAGGAAGCACTGTCGGCGCCAACCTTTCATTCATCCCGAAACTCTATGGTTTTCAACGAGATCGCCTACGACAGAATTCCGATGTTGGTGAATCGATTTTGAAGCGTCCGTAGACAAATCATCACGGTGTCACGGGCACTGCGGTAATGCGGCGCGGCAGCAGCGGGTTCAGCCGGAAGCGCGCGGGCCGCGCGCCCCGAACAGGGCGGTGCCGACCCGCACCATGGTGGCGCCGGCGGCGATGGCGTCGGCAAAGTCGCCGCTCATGCCCATCGACAAGGTGTCGACCTGCGGATGGGCGGTGCGCAGCCGCGCGAACAGGGCGTGCATGCGCGCGAACGCGTCGATGCGGCGCTCGGCCTCCGGCCACGGCGCGGGAATGGCCATCAGCCCGCGCAGCGTCAGCGCCGGCTGCGCGGCGATGGCCGCGGCCAGCACGTCCACGGCGTCGGGCTGGCAGCCATGCTTGCTGGCCTCGTCGTCGATGTTGACCTGGATCAGCACGTTCAGCGGTGCGTGCGCGGACGCCGCCGCGCGGCCCTTTGCCAGGGCGGCGACCAGCTTGGGCCGGTCCACGGTCTGCACCCAGTCGAACAGCGTCGCCGCCTGTTCGGCCTTGTTCGACTGCAGGTGGCCGATCAGATGCCATTCCAGTCCGGCCGCGGCGAGCGCGTCGATCTTGGCCGCCGCTTCCTGCACGTAGTTCTCGCCGAACGCGCGCTGCCCCTGTGCGGCCAGCGCCGCCACGGCCTCGGCCGGCTGGGTCTTGGACACCGCCAGCAACTGCGCGTGCGGGCGCCCTGCGGCGTCGGCGGCGCGGTCCATGTCCAGGCGAATCTGTTGCAGCGGAGAGAGGGGCACGGCGGCGTTCCGGCAAAGGGAAGGGCGCTATACTGCCGGCCGGGGAATCATCCTTCCAGTCGCAGCCCAAGGGGAAAAGCAGCGTATGGATATCGCTGAACTATTGGCGTTCTCGGTCAAGAACAAGGCGTCCGACCTGCATCTGTCCGCGGGTCTGCCGCCGATGATCCGGGTCGATGGCGACGTCCGCCGCATCAACATTCCGGCGCTGGACCACAAGCAGGTGCACGCGCTTGTCTACGACATCATGTCGGACAAGCAGCGCCGCGACTACGAGGAATTCCTCGAGGTCGACTTCTCCTTCGAGATTCCCAGCCTGGCGCGCTTCCGCGTCAATGCGTTCAACCAGAACCGCGGCGCCGGCGCGGTGTTCCGCACCATTCCCTCGGAAGTGCTGACCCTGGAAGACCTCGGCTGCCCGCCGATCTTCCGCCAGCTGATCGACCAGCCGCAGGGCCTGATCCTGGTCACCGGGCCGACCGGCTCGGGCAAGTCGACCACGCTCGCCGGCATGATCGACTACATCAACAAGAACGAATACGGCCACATCCTCACCGTCGAGGATCCGATCGAATTCGTGCACACCTCGCAGAAGTGCCTGATCAACCAGCGCGAGGTGCACCGCGACACCCACGGCTTCAACGAGGCGCTGCGCTCGGCGTTGCGCGAAGACCCGGACATCATCCTGGTCGGCGAGTTGCGCGACCTGGAAACCATCCGCCTGGCGCTGACCGCGGCGGAAACCGGCCACCTGGTGTTCGGCACCCTGCACACCAGCTCGGCGGCCAAGACCATCGACCGCATCATCGACGTGTTCCCCGCCGGCGAGAAGCCGATGGTGCGCTCGATGCTGTCCGAATCGCTGCGCGCGGTGATCTCGCAGGCGCTGCTGAAGAAGGTCGGCGGCGGCCGCACCGCAGCCTGGGAGATCATGGTCGGCACCCCGGCCATCCGCAACCTGATCCGCGAGGACAAGGTCGCGCAGATGTACTCGGCGATCCAGACCGGCCAGCAGAACGGCATGCAGACCCTGGACCAGCACCTGCAGGACCTGGTCAAGCGCAGCCTGATCACCCGCAACCAGGCCCGCGAGTACGCCAAGGACAAGCGGTTGTTCGAGTAGCGGGGATTGGGGATTCGGGATTGGGGATTCGCGAAAGCAGTTATCCCACCGATCCTAGGATGCCCGCTCTGACCAATCCCCAATCCCGACTCCCCAATCCCCGCTCCGAAGGAGCACGCCATGAGCACCATCGACTTCACCTCCTTTCTGAAACTGATGGCGCACCAGAAGGCGTCGGACCTGTTCATCACCTCGGGCATGCCGCCGGCGATCAAGGTGCACGGCAAGATCACCCCGATCACGCAGACGCCGTTGACCCCGCAGCAGAGCCGCGACCTGGTGCTGAACGTGATGACGCCGGCGCAGCGCGAGGAGTTCGAGAAGACCCACGAGTGCAACTTCGCCATCGGCGTGGCCGGGGTGGGGCGCTTCCGCGTCAGCTGCTTCTACCAGCGCAACCAGGTCGGCATGGTGCTGCGCCGGATCGAGACGCGCATTCCCAGCGTGGACGAGCTGAACCTGCCGCCGGTGATCAAGACCCTGGCGATGACCAAGCGCGGCATCATCATCTTCGTCGGCGCCACCGGCACCGGCAAGTCGACCTCGCTGGCGGCGATGATCGGCTACCGCAACCAGAACTCCACCGGGCACATCATCACCATCGAGGACCCGATCGAGTTCGTGCACAAGCACGAGGGCTGCATCATCACCCAGCGCGAGGTCGGCATCGACACCGACAGCTGGGAGAACGCGCTGAAGAACACCCTGCGCCAGGCGCCGGACGTGATCATGATCGGCGAGGTGCGCACCCGCGAGGGCATGGACCATGCCATCTCCTTCGCCGAGACCGGCCACCTGGTGCTGTGCACCCTGCACGCCAACAACGCCAACCAGGCGATGGACCGCGTCATCAACTTCTTCCCCGAGGACCGCCGCAGCCAGCTGCTGATGGACCTGTCGCTGAACCTGCGCGGCGTGGTCGCGCAGCAGCTGATCCCGACCCCGGACGGCAAGGGCCGCCGCGTGGCCATGGAGATCATGCTCGGCACGCCGCTGGTGCAGGACTACATCCGCGAGGGCGAGATCCACAAGCTCAAGGACGTGATGAAGGAGTCCACCAACCTGGGCATGAAGACCTTCGACCAGAGCCTGTTCGAGCTGTACCAGGCCGGCGAGATCAGCTACGAGGATGCACTGCGCCACGCCGATTCGCAGAACGAGGTGCGCCTGCGCATCAAGCTGGCGCAGGGCGGCGACGCGCGCACCCTGGCGCAGGGCCTGGACGGGGTCGAGATCGCCGAGGTGCGCTGAGCCGGCTTGGCAGGCGAGCGCAAGTGGGGCGTGGGATGCGGTGAGGGGTGGCCCACGTCGTAGCGGCTGCCTCAGTTGCGTCCACGGGTGTCGTGTTTTCAGTCAACTGTCCGCCGGCATCCATCGCGGACTGTTCAGCCGAGGAGAAGGAAGCCGCCATGAACGACGTGCCCGAGGTGCTCTGGTCGACACAGCCGCATGCCGGCTACTACATCAATTCCGTGGCGGTGTCCGACGATGGCAATGTCATCGTCGCCGGCACCTTTTTCCACCAGTACGGCGGTCTGTCGCAGGTTCCTGGGCTGGATGCGGTGCCGCTCGAGCAACGCAAGATCTTCGAACGCATCGCACCCGCGGCCACGCGCAGCGATGTGGGCGACGACCAGCAGGGGTGCTTCGGCACCTATGCGTGGGATCGCGCCGGCAACCGCTTGCTGACGCAGGAATTCCAAGGTTGGCAGGGCGTTTACTGGGTCGACGTGGCAGCGGACGGGAGCACCGTGGCCAGTTGCGGCTGGAAGAGCCAGCAACCGTATGCAGGCTTCATCAGTGCCTGGGCGGTCCCGGGCGGAAAGGAACTGCTGTCCCATGCGCTCCCTGTCCGCGGCAACATGGTGGCGCTGGATGCGCGTGGGCGCACGTTGCTGGCCGGTGCCGAGCAGGGCTATCTGTTCTGCCGCGAGGGCGACGCGTCCTTCGGTGCGCCCGTGTGCATCGCGCTGAGCGCCGGTGGCACCGGCGACAGCGCCGACAGCGTCATCGCCACCGGCCTCGCCGCCGATGGCACGGTCGGACTGGTGGCCAGCGCACAGGGCGAGATCATCCTGTTTTCGATCGCAGCGGGGCAACCTGGGACGCTGACGCGCTGGCAGTTGCCCAAGCAGGCCCGCGTCCATGCCGCGGCGCTGTCGGGCGATGGCCGCCGCGCCTATGCCGGTGCCAGCGACGGCACGCTGTACGCGTTCGACGTGTCGGCGTTCCAGAAAACGCCGGGGCCGGCCTGGACCGAGACGGTGCCCGAGGGCGCCACGACCATCTACGGGGTGGCCTGCGATCGCGCCGGAAACAAGGTCGCGATTGCCGGCAATCTCAAGGGCGGTGGCGTCGTCGCCGTGTACGCCGATGCCGGTACCGCCGCGACGCCGCAGTGGACCGCGCACAGCGCGCACTCGCCCAACGACCTGGCGTTCGACCCGGACGGGCAGTGGCTGGGGCTGGCCGATGGCCATCCCGACGGGACGCCCGGCGCGTTCACCCTCTGGAACGCGGGCGACGGCACGCTGCAATGGTCCTATGGCACGGACAACATGAGCTGGCCGATCCGTCTGAACAGCGGTGCCACGGTAGTGGTGGGCGGCAGCGACGACAGCGCGGTCACCGCCTTCGTCGGCCCCGGTTCGGCCATCGGCCGTGGCCGCGCGGAGTCGGATGGATGACAGGCCGGGACGCCGAGGCGCCGTTGCGTACGCGCGTCGCGGCGCCGCGCCGTCCCGGCGCGCTGCTGGTGCTGTCGGTGGTGCTGGTGGCGGCGTGGCTGGCGGTCTTCGAGTTGGCGCGGGTCCTGGACTATCAGCCGCATGCGAGCCTGTGGTTCCCGCCGGTGGCGGTGACGCTGGCCACGTTCATGGTGCTGGGCTGGCGCGGTGCGCCGGCGATCGCCAGCGCCTGCGTGCTGGCCACGCTGCTCAGCTTCTATCGCACCAGCGGCCATCCCGTCGTCCCCGGTCGGGCGGTGCTGGGATACGCGCTGTTGTTCACCGCCCAGCAGTTCTGCGTCTGGGGTGGGCTGGCCTGGCTGCTGCGCCTGGTCGGCCGCGGGGTGTCCTCGAGCAGCCTGCCACGTGTGGTCACCTGCTTCATCCTGGGGGGCGGCGTGGCGTCGCTGCTGTCTGCCTGCCTGGGCGGCGCGGGGTTGGCCGTCACCGGCGCGATCGACTTGCCAAGCATGCTGGCGCAATTGATCCCATGGGCGATCGGCGACTACGCCGGCCTGCTGGCACTCGGCCCGCTGGCGATCGTCGGAGTGCTGCGCCTGGCCGAGTGGCTGCAGATCGTGCCGCAGCCGGGTATCCCGCGCCTGTCGGGGATGGTCGCGCCGGCCGGAAGCGTCTCTGCCTACTTGGTCAAGCTCGCGTTGCTGCTCGGCGTCACCCTGGTGGTGATGGCGCTGGCGGCGGCGTTACCGCGGCAGCCGGCCGTGGTGTTCGCGCTGTTCGTGGTGGTGGTGATCCAGTTGTGGATCGTGCATACCCACGGGATGCTGCAGGCGCTGGTGGCGATCGCGGCCTTCAGCCTGCTGATCGCCGTGGCCACGCCGCTGTTGCGGCTCGAGGCGCAGGCGCTCGCGCTGCAGTTCGCCATGATCAGCCTGGCGGCGAACAGCTACTTCGGCCTGGCCGTCCCTGGGCTCTATGCCGACAACACGCGGCTGCGCCATGCGCTGGTGCGCGATCCGGTGACCGCGGCGCTGTCGCGCACCGGATTCCTGGAGCAGGTGCTCAACGATCTGCAACTGGCCGCGCAGGACCCTCGTCCGCTGGCGGTGATCGTCGCCGACATGGACAACCTCAAGGCGATCAACGACCAGTTCGGACACGCCGCCGGCGATGCCGCCCTGCGTGCCTTCGTCAAGCGCTGCCGGCGCTGCCTGCGGCCGGGCCAGTTGCTGGGGCGCCGGGGCGGCGACGAGTTCGCGCTCTACCTGCCGCTGACCACGCCGGAGAAGGCGCAGGGGTTGATCGACGCGCTGCGCGGTGCGCTTGCCAAGCCCGGCGACGACGACGGATTCGCGACTGCACTGTCGGCCAGCTTCGGCCTGGCCCTGTGCCACCGCCGGGATCTGGACGCGGAGGCACTGGAGGAACTTCTCGAACGCGCCGATGCGGAGATGTACGCGGACAAGCGGCAGCGCCGCGCGGTGGCTGTGCGTTGAGTGTTCGCCGTCTCCCGTCGGGACCAGGGTGTCCTTCTCGGGGAACGGGTCCCCGAAAAAGCGGATGAGGGTAGGGCGGAACCTCGTGTTTCTGTTTTGGCGGGACGCTTCGCGCCGGACCCTCACCCAAACCCCTCTCCCGATGGAGGGGCTTTGCTCTCCCTTCTCCCATCGGGAGAAGGTGCCCCGAAGGGGCGGATGAGGGTACGGGCGCAGCTTCGTGCACTCGAACTCCGCGAGACGCTTCGCGCCGGACCCTCACCCCAACCCCCGCTCCGCGCCCCGGCCCGCGCTTGCGGCGCGGGCGCTCCAGGGTGCGCGCGCCAGTGGCGCGCAGGCCGCACCCTGTCGCCCCGGCGGGAGAGGGGCTTTGTGCCCCCCTTCTCCCCCCGGGAGAAGGTGCCCCGAAGGGGCGGATGAGGGTACGGTGCGCCAGAATGCGAGCCATGCAAACCGACAACCCCTACGCCGCCCCCGTCGCCGCGCTGCCCGACACCGCGATCGCTGCGGCACCCGCCGACCCGCTGTCCACGCTGTTCGCGCCCCCGGCGGCCAAGCTGGCGCTGCTGTGTGCGACCAGTTTCGGCTGGTATGCGTTGTACTGGTTCTATCGCAACTGGCGCGCCTTGCGCCTGCTGTCCGGGCGCCGGCGCATCTCGCCGGTGTGGCGCTCGGTGTTCTCGCTGCTTTGGGTATTCGCCTGCTTTCGCGGGCTGGAACGCACCATCGGCGCGCAGCGTGGCGCCCTGGTCGGCTGGCTGGGGCCGGCGTTGGCCTATGTCTGCCTGAGCCTGCTCGGCGTGTGGCCCTCGGCGCTGTCGCTGTTGACGCTGCTGACCTGGACGCCGGTCCTGCTGGTCAACCAGCGCCTGGTGCGGTTCAAGCAGGCGCGCGGCCTGCCGCAGAGCGCGGCGGAGCGCTTCACTGCCTGGACCTGGGCGTGGCTGGCGATCGCCGGGCCGTTGGCACTGGTGATACTGGTTGGGATGGTGATGACGATTGTGGTGGCGCAGCACGAGATCCAGGTCAAGTTGCCGACTCGATAGGAGCGCGGTGCGCTGCTGGGGCGGGTTGCACGGTGTCCTGCAATCGCCAGCTGCACACGGCCATCAAAGTTTCATATGCAACAGACTCGCGGCTGGTGTCTAATACCGCCCCCCACGCTGTGCCCCCTCCCGTGAGCCTTCTCGATTCCGATCTGCGTCCGGACCTGGACCCGTTGCCCGACGACGGCACTGTCGTCACCGCCGGACCGCTGACCCCGCCGCCGGATTCGGCCGGCACCGTGCAGGATGCGCGCGCGCTGCGCCACAGCGTGGCCGAGGACGTGCAGGGCATGCTGCTGGCGACCCTGGTGGCCTCGCTGGGGCTGGCGGTGTTCGCCCATGGCGGGCTGATGATCGGCGGCATGGCCGGCGTGGCCTTCCTGTTGCACTACGCGCTGGGCTGGAACTTCGGCCTGATGTTCGTGCTGGTCAACCTGCCGTTCTACTGGCTGGCGGTGCGGCGCATGGGCTGGGAATTCACCCTCAAGACCTTCGTCGCGGTCGCCGCGTGCGGCCTGCTGACCGACCTGCTGCCGCGCTGGGCGCAGTGGGCGACGATGACGCCGCTGTTCTCGGCACTGGTCGGTGGTGCGCTGGTCGGCCTGGGCATCCTGTTCTTCATCCGCCACCGCGCCAGCCTCGGCGGCGTCGGCATCCTCGCGGTCTACCTGCAGCGCAGCCGCGGCTGGAGCGCGGGCAAGGTGCAGATGAGCTTCGACGCGGCGCTGATGGCGGTGGCGTTCTGGCTGCTGGCGCCGCAGCAGGTGCTGTACTCGGCGATCGGCGCGGTGGTGCTGAGCCTGGTGCTGATGTTCAACCACCGCGCCGGCCGCTACATGGGCGTGTGAGGTCCGCCGCCGGTCGCCGTCGCGCGATCGACGATGTGCGCATCGCAGCACGCGGGTGTTCCTTGCGGATGCGCGAACGTCGCGCGATCCGCGCGTGCTGCGCTTGGTCATGCACGACATGCACGCAATGCCCGCCGTCCATCGGCGTGCCGCTGCACGGTGCTGGGCACGGCATCGCCCGTGCATGACGGCAACTGTCTACGGAATTGCCGCGGTGTCTACGAAACGGTCTTGCTGTCCAAGTGTGACGCAGCGCATGCTGCTGTCGAAGAAAGGATGAGTGCGCACGGACGGCGCAACGCGATCGCGGGGAGCGCGATCCCACCTGCATGAGGTTCACCACGATGTTCGACGCCGCGCCTGCGCGGCGGCGCGGTGCTGCCTGTCCGGCGCACTGCGGCGGATGCCGGCGCTTACAGCTTTTCCACGGAACGAGGGGCAGTGCGATGAAACGTGCGATGGGATTCGCGGCATTGGTCTGTGTGGTGGTCGCGGCGTGCTCCGCCGTGAATCCTGGGTCGGGATCGAAGCCCGGCAGCGGTGGCGGGACGGTCACGCCGGGGCCCGCGCCAGGGCCGGCACCGAGTGCAGCGGCGTGCGCGCCACCGGCGGCGCCAGCGCCGTCCTGGTTCCCGCATGCGCAGACGCCGGCGCCGGATTCTGCGGGCTTCCAGTCCAGCAGCAACTGCGCCTTCCATCAATGGTCCTGGAACGCCTTCCTGTGGCTGACCCAGGACGTGGGCGGGCAGCCGCGCTTCCTGAGCATGTCTAGCGATGGCATCGGCGGCGTTGCCGACGGCGTGCTCGATCCGTTGATCGGCCGCTCGCAGCAGGCGCGCACCGTCGAACTGATCGATCAGGCGGGCCCGGACGGCGTGCTGGTGGATCGGCATGGGCGCGCGGTCTATTACTCGATCCATTCCAACGACGTGTTCGGCCAGTTCATCGACAGCAATCACCTGCAGGATCCGAAGGCGTTGCGTGCCTTCGATCCGAAGGCGCCCTTTCCGGTCGGCAGCATGACCCTGAAGGCGGCATGGAAGGTGGTGCAGCCGGGCGAGGACGTGTCCACGTTCTATACCCGGCAGGCCACGATCGCCAAGCTGGCCATGCGCAAGGGCAAGCTCATCGCCACCGGCGATACCGAAACCCAGACCGTGGCGCTGGTCGGTTTCCACATCGGCGGCACGGTCGCCGGCCATCCGGAGATGATCTGGGCCACGTTCGAGCACCAGGACAACGCGCCGGACCTGCCGAAGCCGGCGGAGGAGATGCTGCCCAACGACGTCGTTTCCGCAAAGGACTGGACGTTCTACCAGGCAGGCACGCCGATGAAGCAATGCAACGTCAACGCGGCCGGTGCCGGTGCGCTGACCTTGAACGCGCAGACGCAGACCCTGAGCCCGGTCACGCAGGTGTGCCGCATGGTGCCGTTTGGCGGGCAGAAGCCCTGCCCGAGCGGTCAGGACTGCAACATCGCCAACATCCAGTCGATCAACGCGTCGGTGCAGGGCCAGTTGAACGACGTGTGGAAGAACTACTTCGAGGTCGGCGCGATCTGGTTCGTCGCCGAGGATGCGTTGGCGCCCAACTGCACGTTCCAACCGGGTTCGGCCCTGGAATGCATTCCCACGCCGACACCCGCAGGCGCACCGCCGCTGCTCACCGGCTCGATCAAGCTGTCCAATTCCACCATCGAGACCTTCACCCAGGTGCAGAGCACGCAGAACAACTGCTTCGCCTGCCACAACACCACCCAGGTGATCTCGCCCGATCCGCGCGCGCAGTCGTTGCCGGGGCTGAACGTCAACATCAGCCACGTGGTGATCAACGACTACTTCCAGGCGCAGCTGCCGCAGAAGGCACCGCCGGCGGCGCGGCCGGCCACGCCGCGCTGAGGCGCGTCCCTCTCACCCGGATCAGGAGCAAGTCATCATGACCAGCAACGTGTTTCGCGTGCATCCGGCGATCGGCATCGGCCGCGTCGGCGACAGCCAGGAGTTCTATCTCGCGCCGGTCACCGCGGCCGGTACCCGCGATGCCGACGGCCTGTTCGGCGGACTGCCGGTGCAGCCGGGCACCGAATCCACGCCGATCACCGCCGCGCAGTTCCGCGACGCCGACGGCAACGTCAAGCGCCAGGCCGCGCGCTTCCACATCTACGCCTACCCCAGCGGCAGTTCCGGCACGTATCCCAACGGTGGCGGCGTGCGCGTGGACGTGGGCAGCACGATCGACGGCAAGACGGTCAAGGACATCGTCTGGACCGTGCACCTGGCCAACAAGAAGCTCAACAACTATTCGACGGTGAGCCAGGGCGGCCAGTTCCGTGGTATCGGCGCCTACGAGTCGCCCGGGCTGCTGGAACTGCGCAACCCAAACTATCTCGATGCGGCCAATCCGGCCGATCCCAACGATCCGACACGGTTGCGGCAGTTGGTGATCGATGCAGGCCCGCGCGCGCTCAGCGCCGCCGCCGCGGGCAGCAGCGTGGTCGCCTTCGACATGACCACCACCGCCAGCTACGCCGATGCCGGCGGCACGATCCAGCCGCAGCCGGCCTATCCGGTCAGCTTCCCCTCGATGTTCCATACGCTGCACGAACCGCTCGGCAAGCTCGATTCGTTGGGCGACATGCGCGTGGAGGCCAACGGCGCGCTGATCGTGGCCGGCGGCTTCGCCCGCACCTCGGCGGTGATCGGGGCCGATGGCAGCTACCCGCCGCTGGAGGACGCGACCGAAAACGGCCTCTGGTACGACGATGCGGCCGACGGCCCGGTCAATGCGGTACTGCTGTTCGACGACGGCAGCACCGCCAGCGTGCAGGGCGCGTGGTACGTCACCGGCGATCCGGGCTATGCGCCGCAGACCCGCAACGTGGTGTCCACCTGGGACGATGTCTACGACGTGTGGGTACGTACACTGGGCCTGGTGCCGTCGCTGTACGCCAACGGCGGGTTCCTGCCGACCTATCAGCCGTCCTTCAGCGACGACATCCAGCCGATCTTCCACGCGGCGATGCTGCAGCGCTGGAACACCAACCTGCCGTCGGGGGCAGTCAAGGGCCACGACACGATCGGGCAGATCCTGCCGACCGACGATCCGAGCGCCAAGATTCCCAACCTGAAGACGCTGATCCGCGATCCGGCTTCCGCCGCGGACACCGAGACCGGCTCGCCGATGATGCCGCTGTCGCTGGGCGATGCGCAGAAGAGCTTCCTCAGCGTCAGTTCCACCCAGTACTTCCTGCTGAGCCAGTGGCACGGCAACAACTACGTGCAGGTGGGCGCGCCGACGCTGGGGCCGGGCGAAGCGCTGGACCGGGTCACCCTGCAGAACTGCCTGGGCGGCCGCTACAGCCCGGGCATCGAGGTGTCGTTCCCGATCCGCGACGTCAATCTCTACGTGCAGGACTGGCAGGCCAAGGACTGTGGTCCGTTCCGCATCAACCAGGCGCCGCTGGACTACAGCAAGGCGAGCAAGGACAGCGCGTTCCTGAGCTTCGGCTATGTGCCGCTGCAAACGCATCCGGTGGAGCCGGGCGATCTGTCCAAGTTCATGTCGGTGCCCTGGCACACCGACTACAACTCCTGCGCCACCCATCTGCCCGATCCCAATCCCGGGCAGCAGACGGTCAATCCGAACAACACCCTGTTCTGGTCGTGGCCGGCGGAGCGGCCATTCGCGGTCTACCCGCTGGAGTTGTGCCAGTTCGACGAGCAGGAGCAGACGTGGTACGTGAGGCAGCAGGTGTATTCGGTGCGCGGCAACGGCACCGATACCGACTACCCGGCGCAGGCCGGCCGCTTTCAGGAGTACGAGGACTTCGTGGCCAACTGGGCCAAGGTCGGCTTCATCATCAGCGGCGCGCAGATCCCGCAGGCGACGGGGCTGCCGCCATACCCGCCCGACCTGTTCCTGGAAGTGGCCAGCGAGTTCGAGGTGGGACAGGAGTTCGTCGCCCGCTGGCCGATGGCGAACATTCCGGCCTATTCGTCGGGATCGGCCAAGGCGCGCGCCGACAGCGATGGCCTTGCCTGAGCCGGCGGCTGCGCTGACCTCGGACGACCGCTGCGCCGTCGCCATCGTCGGCGGCGGCGCGGCCGGCTGCGCCACGGCGCTGGCGCTGGCCGCGCGCGGGGTCGAGGACGTGGTCGTGGTCGACATGGGCCGCGCCGCAGGCTGGCGGCTGGGCGAGGCGCTGGCGCCGACCGCCAGTGCCGCGCTGCAGCGGCTGGGCGTGTGGGAGGCGTTCCTGGCGCAGCGGCCGCTGGCCTCGGCCGGCAGTTGCGCCAGCTGGGGCCGGCCGGAGCTGGGCTACAACGATTTCATCGTCGCCGGCCACGGCAAGGGCTGGCACGTGGACCGCGGCGCCTTCGACGCGATGCTGGCCGCGGCGGTGCCGGCGCAGGGCGGCACGCTGCTGCGCGGCCTGCGCCTGGGCGCGGTCGGCCGCGCCGCCGATGGCGATCACGTGCTGGAGCTGCACGAAGAGCAGGGCGGCGTGCGCCGGCTGCGCGCCGGGTTCCTGGTGGACGCCAGCGGCATCGCCGCCGCGGCGGTGCGGCGGCTGGGCGTTGCCCGCAACGAGGTGGATTGCCTGGCCTTCGTCGCCGGGGTGTTCGCGCTGGAGCAGGCCGAGGCGATTCCGTCGCAGGCCTTGCTGGAGGCCTGCGCCGACGGCTGGTGGTACGCGGCGAAGCTGCCACATGAGCGCTTGATGCTGGCCTTGGCGCTGGAGCCGCGCCGGCAACGTCAGTACCTGGACCGCGACGTGTGGCTGGCGGCGGCGCACCAGACCCGGCATGTCGCGCAGTGGTTGGCGCAGGGCGGGGCGCGTGCACCCGAGGCCGATGGCCTGATCGCCGCGCTGGGGCCGTCGGCGATCCTCAGTCGCGTGGTGGGCGAGGATTGGCTGGCGGTGGGCGACGCGGCCAGCGCCTACGATCCACTGACCGCGCACGGCATCGTCAAGGCCCTGCACGACGGCGAGGCCGCCGCGCACGCACTGGCAGCGCATCTGCACGGCGCCGGCCCGGCACCGCTGGCGGCGTACCAGGAGGGCGTGTTCGCGCGCTTCCGCGCCTACCTGCGCGAACGCGGGGCCCTGTACGCGCGCGAGCGGCGTTGGGCGCAGGCACCGTTCTGGCAGGCGCGGCTGGCGGGGTGATACGGCAGCGCTGGAGCGCGGTGCCTGGTCCGCCCAGTGCGTGGGCAGCGCGTCTTCGAGCACGATGGGAGACGCAGGCACGCCTGGGGTGACGTCAACGATCCTTTGATCACGACGACAGGCAAGGCGTAGGAGCGGCTTCAGCCGCGACGGGGATGGCCGATAGCGCCGCGACGTGGCGGAGGCCGCTGCGACGGGGCGATGTCATGGTGCGAGGCTCAATCCCGGAATGCCGCATGCGGCGAGCTGCCGTTCAATCCTCGCTGTCGCTGTCGCTGTCGTTTTCGTCGCCGCGCGCCGGGCATGGCGTCGGCACGCCCAACCGTTGCGCCAGGCGTCGCGCATCGAACGGCGCGTGCACCTTCATGTCGTTGTCGAAGTAGCAGTACACGTCGCGTCGCGCGCGCGCCGGTGCGCGCGGGCCGACCCGCTGCACATCGGCCGGTTCGCTGCCGCGATGCCAGGCGTCGATGCGCCTGGCCCAGGCGTCGAGCGCCGTATCGTCGTAGCCGCTGGCGTAGAGCTGCGCATCGCCGTGCAGGCGCAGGTACAGGAAATCGGCGGTCACGTCTTCCAGGTAGGGCCACTTGCCGGTGGTGTCGGCCTGCACCAGCGCCACCCGGTGCTTGCGTAGCAAGGCCACCGCTTCCGGCGTGGCGAAGCTGGGATGGCGCACTTCCAGCGCGTGGCGCAGGCGCCGGTTGCGGTCGATCCGCAGCACGCTGCGATCGCGCATGCGTGCAGCGTCGCGCTTGCGCGCCAGCGCCAGTGCGCTCTCGCTGGTACGCGGCAGCAGCGAAAGGAAGGCGTCCAGCAGGTCGTGATCGAAGGCCAATGACGGCGGCAACTGCCACAGCAACGGCCCCAGCTTCGGACCCAGCGCGAGCAGGCCGGAGGCGAAGAAATTCGCCAGCGGCTGCTCGCAGTCGCGCAGCCGTTTCAGGTGGGTGACGAAGCGCGGCCCCTTGACCGCGAACACGAAGCCGCGCGGGGTGGCGTCGTGCCAGGCGGCATAGCTTTTCGGGGTCTGCAGGGAGTAGAACGAGCCGTTGAGTTCCACCGAGCGGAAGCAGTGCGCGGCGTACTCCAGCTCCCGCCGCTGGGTCAGCTCGGACGGATAGAACACGCCACGCCAGCGCGGGTAGCGCCAGCCGGAAATGCCGATGCGCAAGGCCATGCGCCGACCATGCCGGCGGCGGCGTGCAGCGTTCGTGCAGGCCGCGCCAAGGTGGCGTCGTGCCGCTCCTCGCGCACCAGCAGCTTCAGCCGGCGCGCATCCACGGCGGATCCAGCTGCGCGATGCGCGCGAACGCCGGGCAATCTTCGCGGTGCGCGCCGGGCAGGTAGCCCAGGCTCATCAGGAACTCGCCGGTGATCTCGCCGCCGGTGAAGCGGAAGGTACGCTTGAACAGCTTGATCCATTCCGCCTTGCTGCGCGGATGCTGCGCGTCCAGCCAGACGGCGAAACTGCCGTGGCTGGCGCGCAGGCCCTGGATCACCTGTGCGTTGTGGATCGCCGCCTGCACCTTGAGCCGGTTGCGGATGATCCCGGCGTCGCCGAGCAGGCGCAGCACGTCGGCCTCGCCGAAGGCCGCCACCGTGTCCACGTCGAACCCGGCGTAGGCCGCGCGGAAGCCGGCGCGCTTCTTCAGCATCAGCTCCCAGCTCAGCCCGGCCTGGTTGATCTCCAGCACCAGCCGCTCGAACAGGTCGGCTTCGGCGCGTTGCGGCACGCCGTACTCGTGGTCGTGGTAGTGGCCGTGCACCGGGTGCCCGGGGGCGATATCGCAGTAGCTGCTCATGCGGCGGGTATCCCTCAGTCGGTCTGCTCGTTGGGGTCGGCGGGGTACACCTCGGTCCGCCGCGCGCCCGGCAACTGCAGGTCGGGCCAGCGCCGCGGCAGCAACTGCAGCTTGCCCTCGCGCAGCGCCTGGTAGAGCGCGTCGGCGTTGTCGCCACGGCGCGGGAAGAAGTGGGTCCGCGCCACGTCGCGCCAGCCGCTGCCCAGGTCGGTGTGGATCCGGCATTCGACGCCGTAGCCGGCGCTGGCATTGCACAGCAGCACGTCGTCGTGGCCATCGCCGTCCAGGTCGCGGCGCAGCGCCACGCACTGCGCGCCCCCGCGCCGGCAATTGCCGTCCTCGATCTTGCCGGCCAGCAGCGCCTGCCACCAGGCGGCGTCGGGCTCGGCGCTGCCGGCGGCCGGCACGATGCGCTGGCGCACCTGCAGCGGATCGGTGCTGCGCGGCGCATCCTCGTTGTCGCCGCCCCAGCGCTGCTGGCGCTGCAGCATCTGCTGCAGGCGTTCGCGCTGCACCGGGTCGTCGGCGAACGCGGGCACCTCGCGCAGCGCCTGCACCGCGCGGTAGCCGCGGCGGCCGCTGTCGAAGCGCAGATAGGCCAGGTCCAGTTGCGCGGCGCTGGTGCGGCCGTCGGCCAGGCGCTGCAACTGGTCGCCGACGACGAGGCGGTAGGGGTCCAGCAGCGGCGAGCTGGCCGCCAGCGCCAGGCCGATCACCACCCACGACAGCACCCGGTTCACCGGCGCCAGCGGCTGCAGCCAGCGCGCGCCCGGTCGCAGCACCGCCCAGGCATAACCGCATGCGTAACCGCAGGCGACCACCGCGACCAGGACCCCGGCAAAGCGCTCGGTACTCCAGCCGTACTGCCCGATGCGCAGCCACAGCGCGTACAGCGCCAGCCCCGCGTACAGCGGCAGGCTCAGCAGCCCGGCGTCGATCACCCGTTGCAGCCAGGCCGGGTAGGGCGCGTCGGCGGTGCCGTCCTGATACACCGCATTGACGAAGACCACCAGCGTGGCCACCACCGCGATCAGGATGCTGGCGGCGGCCCGGGTCTCCCACAGCGGCTGCAGGCCGGTGAACGGCAGGCTCAGCGCGAACAGCACCGCCACGAACGCCAGCAGCGGCAGCAGCCCGGTGCAGATCGCGAACAGGATCTGCCGCATCACCTGCACCGCGCGCTGCTGGGTGCGGCCGATCAGCAGGCCCAGGCCGAACATGGTGCCGGTGGCCAGGTAGACGAAGGCGGTCTGCCGGAACAGGTCGCGGAACAGGGTCAGCTTGACCAGCGCGAACAGCGCGCCCCACAGCCACAGCACCAGCCAGCAGATCCCCACGAACAGCAGCGCCAGCGCCAGGGTCAGCGCGTTCTGCCAGGCATGCTCGAACAGGTCGCGGTACGGCGCCTGCCAGCGCCCGTGCTGGAGCCGGCACTGCAGCCACGGCAGCAGTACGAACATCGCCAGCGCCAGGGTCGCAGCGAACGGGCCCAGCACCTGGCCGGTGCGCAGGCCGGGCGCGCCGGTGGCGTTCCACACCGCCCAGGCGGACAGGGCCGCCACCAGCACCGCCAGCACGATGGTGTGCTGCCACAGGCGCAGCGCGCCCAGGTGCCGCACCGACAGCAGGGTCATGGTCGGCACGGTCAGCACCAGGGTGTACCAGCACACCTGTCCGCCCAGGGAGCCGAACGGCCACAGGCCGCTCTCGGCGCCGCGCTGCGCCAGGTACAACAGCGCGCCCTGCAGCAGGGCCACCAGCACGATGAAGGCGCGGGTCTGGCGTGGCAGGTCGGGGGGCGTGTCCATGCGTGCGTGCTCCTGGGCGACCGGTCGGGGCCGCGATCGGGCGGATTATGGCAGCCCGCCGCAGCCCGGGCAGCGCGCACGCGGGAGGGACGATAGAATGGGGCCATGTCCGCTTTGCCCACGCCTCTGGCCAACCAACTGCTGATCGCGCTGCCGGCGCTGTCCGATCCCAACTTCGCCCGCAGCGTGGCGCTGATCTGCCAGCACGACGAGAACGGCGCGATGGGCGTGGTGGTCAACCGCGCCTCCGAATACACCCTGGGCGAAGTGCTGGAGCAGATGGGCATCGAGACCATCGACGCCACCCTGCGCGAGCAGGTGGTGCTCAGCGGCGGGCCGGTGCATCCGGAGCGCGGCTTCGTCATCCACGATGGCGCGCACGGCTGGGATTCCAGCCTGGCGTTCGCCGACGGCCTGTTCCTGACCACCTCGCGCGACGTACTCGAGGCGATGGCGCGCGGCGAAGGGCCGCGCAACGCGGTGGTCGCGCTGGGCTGCGCCGGCTGGGGCGCCGGCCAGCTCGAATACGAACTGGGCGAGAACAGCTGGCTGACCGCGCCGGCCGACGCCGAACTGCTGTTCGAGCTGCCGCTGGAGCGGCGCTGGCAGACCGCGGCCGGGCGTATCGGCGTGGACCTGTTCCGCCTCACCGACTACAGCGGGCATGCCTGAGTCCGGCCTGCCTGCGCCTGGCGCACCCGCGCCCACCAGCGCCGCGCCCGCGACGATCCGCCGCGACGGCACCGTGCTCGGTTTCGACGTCGGCCACCGCCGCATCGGCGTGGCCGTCGGCAGTTGTTTCGGCAACGGCGCACGCGCGCTGGCGGTGATCGACGTGCATGCGCAGGGGCCGGACTGGCCGGCGCTGGACCGCCTGCATGCCGAATGGCGGCCGCACGGCCTGGTGGTCGGCGATCCGCTCACCCTCGATGGTGCCGACCAGCCCAACCGCAAGCGCGCGCACGCCTTCGCCCGCGAACTCGGCGCGCGCTACCGCCTGCCGGTGGTGCTGGTCGACGAACGCTCCAGTTCGGTCGAGGCCGCGCAACGCTTCGCGGTGGACCGTGCCGCCGGCCGCAAGCGCCGTCGCGACGCCGCCGCGCTGGACGCGGTGGCCGCCGCGGTGATCGTGGAGCGCTGGCTGGCCGCGCCCGACGACGCCATTCCCCCTCCCTGATCCACTGCCCGGACCCGCCATGACTGATCCGCAACTCGATTCGAACGGGCGCCTGCGCCACCTGCTGACCCTGGAAGGGCTGCCGCGGGCGACCCTGCTGCAACTGCTGGACCGCGCCGGGCAGATCCGCGACGCGGCAGTGGGCCGGGTCGGCAAGCGCAACGTGCTGGCCGGCACCGCGGTGTGCACGCTGTTCTTCGAACCGTCCACGCGCACCCGCAGTTCGTTCCAGCTGGCCGCGCAGCGGCTCGGCGCCGACGTGCTGAACTTCGACGCCTCCACCTCGTCCACGCGCAAGGGCGAGACCGCGCGCGACACGCTGAAGAACCTGGAAGCGATGGGCGTGCGCGGCTTCGTCGTGCGCCACCCCGAGGACGGCGCGGTGGAGCGCCTGGCCGAGGCGGCGGGCGAGGGTACCGCGCTGATCAACGCCGGCGACGGCCGCAGCGCGCATCCCACCCAGGGCCTGCTCGACATGCTGACCCTGCGCCACGCCAAGGGCGGCGACTTCTCCAAGCTCAAGCTGGTCATCGTCGGCGACGTCAAGCACTCGCGGGTGGCGCGCTCGGACCTGCACGCGCTGCGCACCCTCGGGGCCGGCGAAGTGCGCGTGTGCGGGCCGCGCGCACTGCTGCCCGACGACGACACCCTGGACGGCTGCGTGGTCGGCGAGGACTTCGACGCCATGCTCGACGGCGTGGACGCGGTGATGATGCTGCGCCTGCAGCGCGAGCGCATGGAGGAAGGCCTGGTGACCTCGCTGGAGGATTACCATGGCCAGTACGGCCTCACCGCCGAGCGCCTGCGCCGCGCGTCCAAGGACGCGGTGGTGCTGCACCCGGGCCCGATCAACCGCGGCGTGGAGATCACCGACGAGGTCGCCGACGGCGCGCAGTCGTGCATCCTGCGCCAGGTCGCCAACGGCGTGGCGGTGCGCATGGCGGTGCTGGAGACCTTGCTGGGCTGAGCCCGGCGCGCGTCGCCCTTTCGTCGTAGGAGCGGCTTCAGCCGCGACGGGCTTTACCGGGAATCCCCATCGCGGCTGAAGCCGCTCCTACGCGGCCTTGCCAAGCATCCGCTGCCGAAGGTGGCGAACGGCACATTCGCGCCAACCCCCAATCGGCCTACCATCGGCGGCGATCCTCCCCACGGACGTCACCATGATCCTTGTCCTGCGCCGCGCTGCGTTCGCCGCGGCCTGCCTCCCGCTTGTCGCCGCCGCCCAGTCCGGCGCCGCCGCTGCCACCGCCGACCGTCAGGGCGGCTACGATCCGCAGGCGCTGTTCGCGCCGCTGCAGTTGCCGCAGCCGGCCAACGCCTACCGCAGCGGCGGCGGCGTGCCCGGCCCGCAGTACTGGCAGAACCGCGCCGACTACGACCTGCATGCCACCCTGGAGCCGGCCACGCACACGCTGCGCGGCCAGGAGACCATCACCTACAGCAACCGCAGCCCGGACACGCTGGACGTGCTGTGGCTGCAGCTGGACCAGAACCTGTACCGCGGCGATGCCCGCGCCCGCACCCTGCGCGCCGCGCGTGCCGACCGGCCCGCGCCGCAGAGCACCGAGGGCTACCGCATCGCCAAGGTGGAACTGGAGCAGGGCGGGAAGCGCGTGGCGGCGACCTTCCTGATCGACGACACGCGCATGCGCGTGGAGCTGCCGCAGACGCTGGCCAGCGGCAAGACGCTCAAGCTGCACATCGACTACGCCTACACCGTGCCCGGCACCTGGGGCGGCCGCACCGCGGTCACGCCAACTCCTGATGGCGAGATCTACGAGATCGCGCAGTGGTATCCGCGCATGGCGGTGTACGACGACCTGCGCGGCTGGGACACCCAGCCCTACCTGGGCGCGGAGTTCTACCTGGAGTACGGCGATTTCGACTACGCGGTGACCGTGCCGTGGGACTACCTGGTGGCCGGGTCCGGCGAACTGGTGAATCCGGCGCAGGTGCTCACCGCCACCCAGCGCCAGCGCCTGGCGCAAGCCGCCGCCAGCGACACGACGGTGACCATCCGCGGCGCCGATGACGTGGGCAACGCGGCCAGCCGGCCCAGCGCCAGCGGCACCCAGATCTGGCGTTTCCACATGGACCACACCCGCGACGTGGCCTTCGCCGCCTCGCCGGCGTTCGTCTGGGATGCGGCGCGGATCAACCTGCCCGAGGGCAAGCATGCGCTGGCGATGTCGGTGTATCCGCGCAGCGCGGTCGGCAGCGACAAGTGGGGCCGCTCCACCGAATTCGTGAAGGCCTCGATCGAGCACTTCTCGCAGTGGTATCCGTACCCGTGGCCGGCGGCGGTGAACCTGGGCGGCCACGGCGCCGGCATGGAGTATCCGGGCATCGTCTTCGACGACATGGAGGACGGCGGCAAGCAGCTGTTCTGGATCACCGCGCACGAACTCGGCCACGGCTGGTTCCCGATGATCGTCGGCTCCAACGAGCGCCGCCATGCGTTCATGGACGAGGGCTTCAACACCTTCATCGACGTCTACGCCTCCGACGCGATCAACCATGGCGAATTCGCACCCAAGCGCGATGGCGAGTATGCGCCCGGCGGCGGCAACCCGGTGGACGAGATCCTGCCGCTGCTGGCCGACGCGCAGGCGCCGACCCTGCTCGATCGCGCCGACGCCACCAGCGAGAAGTACCGGCACCCGCTGACTTACTTCAAGGGCGCGCTGGGCCTGGTGCTGCTGCGCGAACAGATCCTGGGGCCGGCGCGCTTCGATCCGGCGTTCCGCAAGTACATCGCCAGTTGGGCCTACAAGCATCCCACGCCGTCGGATTTCTTCCGGCTGATGGAGAGCGAAGCCGGCGAGGACCTGAGCTGGTGGTGGCGCGGCTGGTACCTCAACAACTGGCAGCTGGACATGGGCGTGCGCGCGGCCGCGTACGTCGATCATGATCCGGCCAAGGGCATGCTGGTGACCTTGGGCAGCCGCCAGAAGCTGGTGATGCCGGCGACCTTGCGCATCGACTTCGCCGACGGCAGCCATCTGGATCAGCGCGTGCCGGTGGAGACCTGGATGCAGCAGACCGAGCCGCAGATCCGGGTGCCGAGCACGCAGAAGGTGCTGCACGTGACCCTGGATCCGGACCACGTGCTGCCCGATGCCGACCGCAGCGACAACCGCCTCGACACGGTGAGCTGAGCGCGTCGCGGCCATCCGGCGCCTGTTCGGCGGCGGATGGCCCGCGCAAACGTGCTGCGGCCGCAACATTCGCGGCCGCGCAGCGTCGGCGTGTGCTTGTCCCTGCGCAGTGTGCCGAGGGCGATGGCGGTGCGCGCGATACACGGCCGTTCGCCGTCGTTGCCGGCGAGGTGCGTCCAACGCAGCGTGCGTGCGGACAGCCTGTCCCCGGCTGTCGCTGTCTGTCTCCTGCGGACCGTGCGTGTCCGCTTGTCCTGTCTCGCGCGGCGAACGGAGCGCAGGGTTCCAGTTCGGCGTCGCGGCGATTGCGCGGGCCGCCGCGCGCATTCCAAGAATGCCGCCGGCCCCCACGCCCCCGTGCCGGCGCATGCATGCACTGTCATGCGTCCTGCACTCATCGCGACAGATGGGAGAGACATCATGCAGCAGCAGTTCCGCAGGGGCGCCCTGGCGCTCGCGCTGACCGTCGGCGCCGCCCCGGCCTTCGCCGGCCCGGTCGGCTACGGCGCCAACACCACCGGTGGCGGCAGTGCCATTCCGGTCAACGTCGCCACGATGGAGGCGATGCAGGCGGCGATCGACAACTACGCCGGCTCCGGCGGCCTGGTGCTCAACTACACCGGCAGCTTCAACTACGCCAGCATCACCGACGTGTGCACGCAATGGAAGCTGCCGGCCAAGACCGTGCAGATCAAGAACAAGCGCGACATCACCATCAAAGGTGCGAACGGCTCGTCTGCCAACTTCGGCGTGCGCGTGGTCGGCAATGCGCACAACGTCATCATCCGCAACATGACCATCGGCCTGCTGCCGGGCGGCGAGGACGCCGATTCGATCTCCCTGGAAGGCAATTCCAGCGGCCAGCCGTCCAACATCTGGGTGGACCACAACACCATCTTCGCCTCGCTGACCAAGTGCCCCGGCGCCGGCGATGCGTCCTTCGACGGCGGCATCGACATGAAGAAGGGCGTCAACCACGTCACCGTGTCGTACAACTACATCCACGACTACCAGAAGGTCGCGCTCAACGGCTACAGCGACAGCGATACCCAGAATGCCGCCGCGCGCACCACCTACCATCACAACCGCTTCGAGAACGTGGAATCGCGCCTGCCGCTGCAGCGGCGCGGGTTGAGCCACATCTACAACAACTACTTCAACAACGTCTTCACCTCCGGCATCAACGTGCGCATGGGCGGGGTGGCGCTGATCGAAGCCAACTACTTCGAGAACATCAAGAACCCGGTGACCTCGCGCGACAGCAGCGAGATCGGCTACTGGGACCTGATCAACAACTACGTCGGCAGCGGCATCACCTGGACGGTGCCGGAGAGCACCAGCAAGCCCTACGCCAACGCCACCACCTGGATCTCGTCCAAGACCTATCCCGAGCCGCTGGGTTACCTGTACACGGCGATCCCTGCCGCGCAGGTCAAGGCCAAGGTCATCGCCACCGCCGGTGCCGGCACCAACCTGGCCGAGTAAGGCACGCCGCCTCCGCGCCCGACGGCGCGGAGGCGGGTCGCCCAGGCGGTGGCGGATATATGCCGTTTACGACATTTTGGGTGTGCGCCTGTCGGCGTCTGCGACGGCAAGGGCGACGTGCGCCAGCGCTGACAAGGCACCTTCCAGCCTTTGTTTCACATGGATTTTACGGGTGCGCAAAGGTGGCGTGATGTAGACATGCAACGTGTACATCACAGTCACGATGCTGAGGGAATTTAGAAAACTGTGCGCAGTTGCGCATCAAGATTCCAGGCGGGTCGCCGTTACCTAGTACGAGTACCCGCATGGGACACCCCCGATGCGGTCGGTGCTGGAAGTGTCGTTTCCTTCTTCTCCGTCGCATCGCGCCCGGCCGTTGGCCCGAGGGTGTCCTGCGCGATCCAGGTCGTGGCGCGGGCTGCTCTCCTTTTCTTACTTGGTGGCCCCTCATGATCGGAATCCTGCAACGCTACAACGTCGGGACGCGGCTCGCGTCCGCCTTCGGCGTCCTCATCCTGCTCTCCTGTGCGCTCGTCGTCGCCGGGTTGCTGACGTTGAAACAGGCGCGCGAGATGATGGACACCATCGTCAACCGGCGCATGCAGATCCTCGATTACACCGGCGAGATGCGTAACGCCAGCGCACAGGTGGCGGTCAACCTGCGCAACATCGTGCTGCCGACCACGCAGGAAGAGAACGAGCGGTTCGCCAAGGCGGTCGACCAGCAGCGCCGCTACTACGGCGAGATCCACGACAAGCTCTATGCGATGCCGGTCAGCGACGCCACCGGCGCGCAGATGCGCAAGGCCATCGACGACGCCTACGAACGGACCCGCCTCGCCAACCAGCAGGTGTTGGATCTGGGCATGGCCAACAGGTCCGACGAGGCGTTGAAGGTGCTGATGACGCAGGCCGGGCCGGCGACCCAGCAATGGCAGGACGCGATCAATACCTACGCCAACCGGCAGCGCGCGCGCGGCGCCGAAGCCTACGCCAGCGCCAACGTCGCGATGGACCGCGGCCGCAGCCTGCTGGTGGCCGGTGGCGTGCTCGTGGTGCTGGTCAGCGGCCTGCTGGCCTGGCTGATCACCCGCAGCCTGACCGTGCCGCTGACCCGCGCCACGCGTGTCGCCGAGGCCATCGCCAGCGGCAAGCTCGACAACGACGTACGCACCGACGCCCGCGACGAAACCGGACGTCTGCTGGTTGCGATGCAGGGCATGCAGCAGCAGGTCAGCAACCTGATCGGCGCGCAGCTGGAGATGGCCAAGCGCCACGATGCCGGCGAGGTCAGCCATCGCATCGAAGCGCAGGCCTTCCCCGGCGACTACGGACGCATGGCCGCCGAGACCAACGCGCTGGTCGCCTCGCACCTGGCGGTGAAGACGCGCCTGGCGCAGATCATGGGCCGCTACGCGATCGGCGACCTGTCGCAGGACATGGATCGCCTGCCCGGCGAGGAAGCGGTGCTGAGCCAGACCATGGACGAGGTCAAGGCCAACCTGTCGGCGATGAACGGGCAGATCAAGCAGCTGGCGACGTCCGCGGCCGACGGCGACTTCAGCGCGCGCGGCGACGCCGAGCGCTTCCAGTACGACTTCCGGGTGATGGTGGACAGCCTGAACCAGCTGATGGCCACCGCCGACGGCAACCTGCAGGCGCTGTCGACCCTGCTGCAGGCGATCGCCGCGGGCGATCTGACCGCGCGCATGCACGGCGATTTCCGCGGCGTGTTCGCGCAGATGCGCGACGACGCCAATGCCACCGCCGAGCAACTGGCCGGCATCGTCGGCCGGATCAAGCACTCGGCGGTGTCGATCAATGCCGCGGCCAGCGAGATCGCCGCCGGCAACGACGATCTGTCGCGCCGCACCGAGCAGCAGGCCGCCAGCCTGGAAGAAACCGCGGCGTCGATGGAAGAACTGACCTCCACCGTTCGCCAGAACGCCGAGCACGCGCGCCAGGCCAATCAGCTCGCCGCCGGTGCGGCCTCGGTCGCCTCGCAGGGAGGCGACGTGGTCGGCCAGGTGGTGACCACCATGAGCGGCATCGAGGATGCGTCGCGGCGCATCGCCGACATCATCTCGGTGATCGACGGCATCGCCTTCCAGACCAACATCCTGGCACTCAACGCGGCGGTGGAAGCCGCGCGTGCCGGCGACCAGGGCCGCGGTTTCGCCGTGGTCGCCAGCGAGGTGCGCACGCTGGCGCAGCGCTCGGCCAGCGCGGCCAAGGAGATCAAGAGCCTGATCGACGATTCGGTGAGCCGCGTCGCCGAAGGCTCGGTCCTGGTCGACCAGGCCGGCAAGACCATGACCGAGATCGTGACCTCGGTGCAGCGTGTCACCGACATCATGGGGGAAATCTCCGCGGCCTCGCAGGAGCAGTCGGCCGGCATCGAACAGGTCAACCAGACCGTGACGCAGATGGACGAGAGCACCCAGCAGAACGCGGCATTGGTGGAAGAGGCCAGTGCGGCAGCGCGCTCGATGGAACAGCAGGCGGTGGAACTGAGCCAGGCGGTGGCGCTGTTCAAGCTGGACGCATCGGCGGCCACGCCGGTAGCGCAGGCGCCGCGGCACCAGGCCACGGCAACGCCCGCGGGCAAGCGCAGCGTCCGTCCGGCAGCGGCCAAGGCCGCACCTTCGCGGCGTGCGGCGCAGCCGGCGGCGGCGACGGCGCTGGACAAGGATTGGCAGGAGTTCTGAGCCGTACGGCGTCTGTCATCGGCGAGCGGCGCAATGCGCGTCGCTCGCCTGTCGCGTGCCGGCGGCCTTGCCGCTGCCGGTGCCGCGTTCCGCCGATCCGAGGACGTTCCACTGCGGTCGCGATGCCGTGCCTGCCTTGGCGCGGCACGCTGTTTCTGACCGACGCGTGTGTTGCCCGCGTGAGCATCCAGCAAGTCGTCACGTGCCGCCGCCGCCGTGCGGCAGACGCCGTGCGCGTGATGCGACGCGTCCCTTGTACGAAGGCATCGCTGCCGCAGTAGCCCGGCCGCGGGTTCCTGGCTGACGCCGCGAAGTGACTGCGATCACATTCCTGGTCGTCGCACGGGTATCGAGGTGGCCGCTGTGCGGCCAACCAGAAAATTTTTCCTCGCTGCGACCTCGCGTCGCAAGCAAGCGCCGTGCCGGCCGTTGCAACACGGCGTGCACGTGCTCTTCACGCAAAAACGCCGATCCGGACGCCGTGTGAATCGGCTCTGCACATCCCTGTGATGTGCCTGAGGACGTTCAATAAATTCCGTGCAATTGCCTCTCAAGTCCCCGCGCAGGGCGCCGTTACATCGCCCGCACATCGAGCGGGATGCGTCATCAAGCGTCTGATTCAAAACGCTTTTTCACGGCTCATTCATCTTGCTTCGATGCGGGCGCGCACAACGGCGGCTGGTCGGCGTGCGTGGTCCGGGGCGTTCCATCGCCCCTCTCATTCCCCCAAAGGCCATTCCATGATTGCATTCCTTCAGCGCTACAACGTCGGTGCCCGGCTCGCCACCGCGTTCGGCATCCTCATCCTGCTGTCCTCGGCGCTGGTCGTCGCCGGGCTGCTGACCCTGTTCCAGGCGCGCGAGCGACTGGACGGCATCGTCAACCGCAACATCGCCGCCATCCGCGCGTCCAGCGACATGCTCAACGCCAGTTCGGTCGTGGCCATCAATGTCCGCAACATCGTGTTGCCGACGTCCCAGGAAGACAACATCCGCTTCGCCAAGATCGTCGCCGAGCAGCGCGCACGCTACCAGGAGGCGCGCAAGCGGGCGGGCGCCATCCCCAGCGGTGCGCAGAGCCAGGCCGTGCTGGAGGAAGTCGATCGCGCGCGGCAGATGACCGTGGACGTCAACAACCGGGTGATGGATCTGGGCATGCACGACAAGCCGGACGAGGCCCTGGCCCTGCTGATGCGGGAGTCCGCGCCGCTGACGCAGAAATGGCAGGACGCCATCGCCCGCTATGCCGATCTGCAGGCCACCCGCAGCAATGAGGCCTATGCGGAAGCGACGGCCGCGATGGCGCGCGGGCGCGCCATGCTCATCGCCGGCGGCCTGGCGGTGGTGCTGGTCAGCAGCCTGCTGGCCTGGATGATCACCCGCAGTCTCACCGTGCCGCTGGCCCGCGCCACCCGCGCCGCCGAGGCCATCGCCGACGGCCGCCTGGACAACGACGTGGCCACCGACGCGCGCGACGAGCCCGGCCGCCTGCTGCTGGCGATGGGCCGCATGCAGACCCAGCTGCAACGCTTCTCCCGCGAGACCGTGCTGATGATCGAGCTGCACGCCGACAAGGACATCAGCCATCGCATGCCGCATGACTTCCCCGGCGTCTACGGCGAGCTGAGCAAGGGCATCAACACCATGATGTTCGAGCATCTGGACGCCATCGTCGATGCCATCGGCGTGCTCAACGAGTACGCCAACGGCGACCTGCGCCGCGACGCGCGCCGGCTGCCCGGCAGCCGTGCGGTGCTGCACGAATCGATGGATGCGGCCAAGGCCAGCCTGCTGGCGATCAACACCGAGATCAAGCGTCTGGCCGCAGCAGCCGCGGCCGGCGACTTCAGTGCCCGCGGCGATGCGGCCAGTTTCCAGCACGACTTCCGGCTGATGGTGCAGGACCTCAACGCGATGATGGAGGTCAGCGACCGCAACCTCGGCAAGCTGTCGGCGCTGCTGCAGGCCATCGCCGCCGGCGACCTCACCGCGCGCATGCATGGCGACTTCCACGGCGTGTTCGCGCGGATGCGCGACGATGCCAACGCCACCGCCGACCAGCTGACCGGCATCGTCGGCCGCATCCAGACCGCCGCGGTCAGCATCAATGCCGCCGCCAGCGAAATCGCCACCGGCAACGACGACCTGTCGCGCCGCACCGAGCAGCAGGCCGCCAGCCTGGAAGAAACCGCCGCGTCGATGGAGGAACTGACCTCCACGGTCAAGCAGAACGCCGAGCATGCGCGCCAGGCCAACCAACTCGCCAGCGGCGCGGCGTCGGTCGCCTCGCAGGGCGGTGCGGTGGTCGGGCAGGTGGTCGAGACCATGAGTGGCATCGAGGCCTCGTCGAAGAAGATCGCCGACATCATCGGCGTCATCGACGGCATCGCCTTCCAGACCAACATCCTGGCGCTCAATGCTGCGGTGGAAGCCGCGCGTGCGGGCGAGCAGGGCCGCGGGTTCGCGGTCGTTGCCAGCGAAGTGCGCACCCTGGCGCAGCGTTCGGCCAATGCCGCCAAGGAGATCAAGACGCTGATCGACGATTCGGTGACGCGCGTCGCCGAAGGCTCGGCGCTGGTCGACCGGGCCGGCAGCACCATGCAGGAGATCGTGGCCTCGGTGCAGCGTGTCACCGACATCATGGGTGAGATTTCGGCGGCCTCGCAGGAGCAGTCGGCCGGCATCGAGCAGGTCAACCAGACCGTCACCCAGATGGACGAAAGCACGCAGCAGAACGCGGCGCTGGTGGAAGAAGCCACCGCGGCGGCGCGCTCGATGGAGCAGCAGTCGGTGGAGCTGACCCAGGCCGTGGCGCTGTTCAAGCTGGACGGCGCGCCGGCTGCGGCGCCGATGCCGGCGCCGTTGCCGCGCGGCAGACACGCGACGCAGACGATGACGCGCAGTCCGCGCCCGCAGGCCGCGGCCGCACCGGCACGCCGCGCGCCGTCGTTCGCGGCGGCGGTAGCGCTGGACAAGGACTGGCAGGAGTTCTGAGTCGTTGCGGTCCGGTCGCCGGACCGCCTTCGGTGCGGCCGCTTCCTCGGAAGCGGCCGCATGCGTTTGCCGATATCGGCCGCTGGGCGATATGGACCGATCCGGGCACCCGCGTACGCCGATCGACGGCGGCGGGTCACGCTGCGGCCGCCGAGTGCGGCCGCAGCGCGGTCGGCACTTATTGCGGCGGCTTGGTCTGCGGGCTCTTGATCACGTACGAGGTGATGTACTCGCCGTTGGATCCGTAGACCACCACGATGGTGGTGTTGGCGTCGCGGTAGACCACGGTGGCGTTGCACGGGCAACTCGCCGCGGCGGTGACCATGCCCAGCGGCTGGTTCTTCGCGTCGTTGACCGCGATCATCTGCTCCTCGGCGGCGGTGCCGATCGGCAGCCGTGCCTCGGTGCCCGGCGTGGCGGTGAGCACGGTGATGACCTCGTCCCGCAACGAGTTGATCTGCACGAAGCGCAGCCCGGCCTTCTCGAACGTGTAGACCTTGAACAGCGGCGACAGGCTGACGTTCTTCTTGCCGATGGGCAGGCGTTCGCCCATGCCCTGGATGGCATCGGCGGCGTTGAGCGGTGCGCGTTCGGCGGCCTGCAGGCAGGGCGCCGCCAGCGCGGCCGCCAGCACCGTCAGGGTCAGCAACGGTTTGATCATGGTGTCTCTCCTTGTCTGGATGGTACGGACCTGTACGCCATGGGACGAGCGGCAACCGTGGTCCTTTCCGGCCGGAGCGCCCGCAACGGGCCGTCTCCCGGTCCGTCGTCGCCTGCCGTCCTCCCGGCTCCGCGTGCATGCCCTCATCGGCTGGTACGGAGATAGGAGATTCGGTGGGCGTCGAGTTCAGTATTTCTGACGTTAGCATCGCTGTCAATATGCAAAATCAACCAGATGGAGCGAAAGCTCGTGATGGCTGCAGGTAAGGCGATTCCGTACCTGTCGAGCATCGAGCGGTGCCGTGGTCTTGCCGGGCGTGGAGCGGCCGCCAGCAAGGCGCTCGCCGTCCGCCGTCGCGGTGTGCATCGCGGCCGCGTGCGCGGATCCGCGCTGCGTTGCAGCAGCCATGCCGCCGCTGTGCGCCGATCCGCGCTCGCAGGCGGCCAAACGCGCGCGCAGCCGCACGGCATCGTCGCCAGCCTGTATCGTGTCGCGTTTTCCGCACCCGACCGAGCCGATGCCGCATCCGTCCGCGCCTGTCCCGCCTGCCGCCGCACCCGCCTTGCGCCATGCGCTGAAACCGCGGCAACTGATCATGATGGGATTGGGCAGCGCGATCGGCGCCGGCCTGTTCCTGGGCTCCGGCGTCGGCGTGCACGCGGCAGGGCCCGCGGTGCTGATTTCCTACCTGGTCGCCGGCGCGCTGGTGATCATCGTGATGAACGCGCTGGGCGAGATGGCGGCGGCCAAGCCGGCCAGCGGCGCGTTCTCGGTGTACGCCGCCGACGCGATGGGGCCGACCGCCGGCTCAACCGTGGGCTGGCTGTGGTGGCTGCAGCTGGTGATCGTGATCGCCGCCGAGGCGGTGGGCGCCGCCGGCCTGCTGGCGACGGTGTGGCCGGGCCTGCCGGTACCGCTGGCCGCGATCGCGTTCATGGCCGCGTTCACCGCGATCAACCTGCTGGGCGTGCGCAACTTCGGCGAGTTCGAATTCTGGTTCGCCATCCTCAAGGTGGCGGCGATCGTCGGCTTCATCCTGGTCGGCATCGCCTTGCTGGCCGGCTGGCTGCCCGGGGTGGCCTCGCCGGGTCTGTCCAACGTCACCGGCAACGGCGGCTTCGCGCCGAAGGGCCTGGCTGGTATCGGTGCCGCGCTGCTGGTGGTGGTGTTCGCGTTCGGCGGCACCGAGATCGTGGCGGTGGCCGCGGCCGAGACCGCCGACCCGGAGCGCAGCATCGCCCGCGCCATCCGCACCGTCGCCTGGCGCATCCTGGTGTTCTACATCGGCTCGCTGAGCGTGATCATCGCGGTGGTGCCGTGGCAGAGCGAGGCGCTGAGTTCGCCGTTCGCCGCGGTGCTGCAGGTGGCCCGGATTCCCGGCGCCGCCACCGCCATCACCCTGATCGCGGTGATCGCGCTGCTGTCGGCGCTCAACGCCAATCTGTACGGCGCCTCGCGGATGATCTTCTCGCTGGCCCAGCGCGGCGAAGCGCCGCGCGCCCTGGCCGCGTCCAGCCGCCAGCAGGTACCGTGGATGGCGGTGCTGGCCAGCGTGCTGTTCGGCTTCGTCGCCGCGGTGCTGGAGCTGCTGTATCCCAACCGCGTGCTGCCGGTGCTGCTGAACATCGTCGGCGCCACCTGCCTGCTGGTGTGGACGATCTCGCTGCTGTCGCAGCTGATCCTGCGCGCGCGCGCCGACCGCGCCGGCACCCGCCTGCCGTTCCGCATGCGCGGCTATCCGGTGCTCACCGTGCTGGCGCTGGCGATCCTGGCGCTGATCTTCGGCCTGCTGGTCGCCTCGCCGGACACCCGTATGCAGTTCCTGTCGATGGCGGCGCTGACGGCGGTCATTGCCGTGGTCAGCGGCGTGGCGCGGCGGCTGCGCGCGGGGTAGGGCGCGCGTAGCAGCGGGAGCGTCGGGCCGTTGTGGGAGGGACTTCAGTCCCGACGAGGGGGCGATGGCCGATGGCCTTGCGCGTCGCGACTGAAGTCGCTCCCACAATGGGGGGCTTAGCGCGCGTCACGTGTGCTGCCGCAGCGGCGGCGCTTGTTGCTTTTCATGGAGCAACCGCGGCAGGTGTCCGCGGTAAGGCCTGTCGCGGCTGAAGCCGCTCCTACAGGGGAATTCTGCGAGCTGTCCGATGCCCTCGTAGGAGCGGCTTCAGCCGCGACGCGTTGCGGTAAAAGCCGCCGCGGTCGCTACAGGCCGGGCCTGGGTGCCCATCCCGCGGGCTTGGCCGCCATGGGCAATCCGCGAAGTGCACGCGCGCGACTCAGCCCAGCAGCAGCCGCGCCCCCAGCGCGCACAGCAGCGCCGGCGGCATCACCAGCGCGCCGACCTTGAGGAAGCGCCAGAAGCCCACGTCCTCGCCTTCGCGGCGGATCGCGGTGAGCCACAGGATGGTCGCCAGCGAGCCGGTGATCGACAGGTTCGGCCCCAGGTCCACGCCGATCAGCAGCGCGTCCACCACCAGTTGCGGCGGCTGCGCCTGGGCCACCGTGGTGCTGGCGATCAGCCCCGCGGGCAGGTTGTTCATCAGGTTGGAGCCGAACGCCAGCAGGGTACCGGCGATGCCGGCGGTGGCCTGCGGCGAGTGCGCGGCGGCGTCGGCCAGGGTACGCGCGAGCAGGCCGATCACGCCGGTGCGCGACAGCGCCTCCACCAGCACGAACAGGCCGGCCACCAGCGGCAGCACCGACCACGACACCGCCTTGGCCATCGGCAGCGGCGACTGCCGGCCGCCCAGGCAGACCACGCCGAGTGTCGCCAGGCCGGCCAGGCAGGTCGGCAGACCCAGGTCCAGGCCCAGCGCGGAGACGCCGACCAGCAGCGCCGCGGTGGCGAGGATGCCGACCAGGGCGAAGGTGCCGCCGCGGGTCAGCGGCACCGTGTCCACGCGCGCGGCGCAGTGGCCGGTCAGGTCCTTGCGCTCGGCCCAGCGCAGCATCACGAAGGTCACTCCGATCGCCAGCAGCGACGGCAGCGCGAACGCGGCCATCCACGCGCCCAGGGTCGGCATCTTGCCGCCGTACAGCACCAGGTTGGCGGGGTTGGAGATCGGCAGCACGAAGCTGGCGGCGTTGGCGATCAGCGCGCAGGCGAACAGCAGCGGCAGCGGCTTGGCGCCGGCCTTGCGCGCGGCCGCGTACACCGCCGGGGTCAGCACCACCGCGGTGGCGTCGTTGGACAGGAACGCGGTGACCACGATGCCGACGCCGAACACCAGCGCGAACAGGCGCTGGGTCGAGCCCTTGGCCAGGTTCACCGCATGCATCGCCACCCAGTCGAACAGACCTTCGGCGCGCGCGGTTTCCGACAGCAGCATCATGCCGATCAGGAACAGATAGACGTCCAGGCCCTTCAGTACCGCCTGCCAGGCCTCGCCGCCGGGCATCAGCCCCAGCGCCATCAGCAGCAGCGCCCCGCCCACTGCCCAGCACGCCTCGGGCAGCTTGAACGGCCGCGCGATCACCCCGGCGGTGGCTAGTGCGCAGATGCCCCAGGTGGCGAAATTCGCGGTATGCGCGACGGGCATGCTCATGCCGCCGCGGCCGTGGCACGGGCGCCAAGGCGCGTGCGCGAGCAGGCCGCCGGGGCAGGGCAGGGGAGGGCAACGAGAGCGGGCACGGGCATGGGGCGTCGGGCAGCGGAGTCCGAGGGGCGTGCAGGATAGCAGCGGGGCAGGTGCAGGCCGGGCGGGCATGGTGCTTCGGCGCCCGCGGTTTAGCTTGCGTAGACACGCGCGGCGTGGTCGCCGGCATATCGATGCGCACCTGGGCCGCGCGGCAACGCGGTGCCGCTACCCCAGATGGCGTGCGAGCCACCCTTGCACGAACGCCACCGGCCCGGTCCGCGGCGGTGGCGTCAGCCCGGCGCTGCGCACGAAGCCGGCGGCGGCCTGCGCCAGCGCCTGGTTGGCACGACGCACGGCCTGCTGCGCGGCCGCCTGCTGCTGGCGCAATTGCACCAGGTGCAGCGACGGCCGCCCCGGCGGCGCGAACTTCTGGTCGCGGCGCAGCGCATCGGCGGACAGGCTGTTGGCCTGGCTTGCCTGGTGCAACGCGTCCAGCGCGTCCAGCACCTGCAACAGCCAGCGTCCGCTGTCGCTGAGTTGCAACGCAGCGGCGTCGTCGTGTGCCGGCACCAGCAGTGGCGGAATCGCCGCGCCGGCGACCACCGCTGCGCTCGGTTCCAGGGCGCGCAGGCGGGCATGGAACGCGGTTTGCGATGAAGAGAGGGCGGTCGCCATGCCGGGCCTATGCACGAAAGCGCGGACTGTACGCGGTTTGGCGCGTCGCCGCACCGCTGATTGCGTTGCGCAGCGGGAACTGTCGTCGTCGACCGGACGCGTCACGCGGGGCCGTTGCCGCTGCGCACTACCCGCAGCGCCGCGGCCATGTTCGCCGCGTTGGGCCCGATCGCACCGTCGGTGTTGCCGGCCGTCGACGCACGCGGCGCGTGTCGGCGACGCACCTGCCAGGCCCGCGCCGACCGGCGTGGCGGTGGACCCATGCGCACAGGCCTGTGGTGGTGCCTCTGCCGTAGGCGTGCATCACCCCGGCGCGGCATGCGCGGAAGCGCGGGCAGGGCCTAATGGGCTTGCGACGCTGCCGCCTCCATCTGGTCGAGATACCGCAGCTCGTGCAGGGCGACGGCATTGCCGGGTTCCAGCTCCAGCGACTGCTGCAGGGCCGCGCGGGTGCCGGCCTTGTCCGGGGTGTCGATCAACAGCGAGCCGATGCCGCGCAACGCGATCGCGCGGCCTGCCCGTGCCCGCGGCGACACGTCGGCCAGGGCCAGCGCCTGCCGATAGCTGGCGAGCGCTTCGTCGGTGCGCCCGAGGTTGCGCAACGCATAACCGCGTTCGGTGTAGGCGGAGAACAGGTACGGCCCGAGCGCGATGGCCTGGTCAAGCCATGCCAGCGCCTCCGACCACTGCCGTTGTGCGGCGGCGGCAAAGCCGCGCATCTGCAGTGCGTTGGCGCAACTGAGGTCGATCCATTCGGTCGGCTGGCCGTCGCCATGCGTGGCCATGTAGGCCTCGTACTCGCGCGCGTCGGCCACGCTGACCACGCGCAGGCCGGGCCGCTGCCAGGTGCCGCAGTGGGCGATGATCCGGTCCAGCAGGGCGATGTCCGCCGCATCCATCTTGTCCAGCCGCGCCTGCAGCGCGGCGATGTCCTTGCGGTACTCCGCGCCGGGGCGGGCGGTCGCCGCCTTGCTCTGCAGGTAGGTGGTGACCGGTTCGGTCAGCGCCTGTGCCGCCGCGCCATGGCCGGCGCAGGCCAACAGCGCGCACACGATGGCGCGCAGCATCCCCTTGTGTCGCATGCATCCCCCTGCATCGAACGGTGATCGAAGATCGGCAGCGTGCGGCCAGGCCGGCTGCGTTGCCGCGCACGTGCGCGCAGCGCGGGCCGCGCTCAGTTGTCGGCGGTCGTCTGCGTGGCGGCGTCGCTGCGCTTCTGCGCGAACAGCCACTGCCACATCTTCGGATCGCGGTAGGTGGCATCCCAGGCGTTGTGGTTGCCCTGCGGGTATTCGGTGTAGCGCACGTCGGCGTCGAGGTTCTTGAATGCGCGGACGATCTTGCGGTCGTCGTGCGGCAGCACCACGTCGTCCTGGGCGCCGTGGAAGATCCACACCGGCACGTGCCGCAGGCGCTGCGCCAGGGCGCTGTAGGGATCGGCCAGATAGGCCACCGGCGTCACCACCAGGTATTCGCGGTCTTCGTGCGGGGACAGGATCGCGCCGCAGATCGGCACCAGCGCGGCGAAGCGCTGCGGCTGCTTCAGGGCGATCTCCCAGGTGCCGTAGCCGCCCATCGACATGCCGGTCAGGTAGGTGCGCTGTGGGTCGCCGTTGAACTCGGCACTGCTGTCGTCCAGCGCCTGCAGCGCCATGGTCGCGTTGGCGCCGTTCCATTCCTCGCCGTCGGGCGCCTGCGGCATCACCACCAGGGCCGGGAAATCGGCCAGGTGGCGGCGCAGGTACGGGCCCAGCCCGGCCGTGGTCTGGTCGCGGCCATCGTCGCCGCGCTCGCCGGAGCCGTGCAGGAACAGCACCACCGGCACCGGGCCTTGGCGATGCGCCGGCGCCGGCACGAACACCTGGTAGCGATAGACGCGCCCGTCGAGGCTGAGCTGGCGGCTGACGAAGTGGCCGGTGGCCGGGTCGCTGGGCAAGCTGCTGCATCCGACCATCGACAGGCACAGCAGAAGCAGCAACGAACGCATCGACATGGCCGGCCCTCGGATGGGAAGGCCGCAGTATCGTGGGCGGGACGTCTCCACGACAACCCGGGCAGGGGCGGCGGACATGCGGCAGTCAGCCGGCGGCCAAGGCGCGTGCTGGCGTGGCGTGCCCGTCGTGCGCCTGTGGATGCGGCGACGCGCGCTGCTGCCGCTCCGTGCGGCGCGCCGGCGGGAGGCGCGCCCGCGGCATGGACACGCGCTACAGCAGGACCAGCGTGGCCAGGCCGAGGAAGCTGAGGAAGCCCATCACGTCGGTCAGCGTGGTCAGGATCACCCCGCCGGCCAGCGCCGGATCGAAGCCCAGGCGCTTGAGCGTCAGCGGCACCAGCACGCCGCCCAGCGCAGCGGTGAGCAGGTTGATGGTCAGCGCCGAGCCGATCACCAGCGACAGCAGCGGCTGCTTGAACCACAGCAGCACGATCAGGCCCAGGCCGATACCCAGCGCCAGGCCGTTGATCAGCGCCACCGCCAGCTCCTTGCGCAGCAGTACGATCACGTTGGAGGCGCCGATCTGGCCCAGCGCCAGGCCGCGCACCATCAGCGCCAGCACCTGGGTGCCGGCGTTGCCGCCCATGCCGGCCACGATCGGCATCAGCGCGGCCAGCGCCACCAGCTTGGCGATGGTGCCCTCGAACTGGCCGACCACGCTGGAGGCGATGAAGGCGGTGCCGAGATTGATCGTCAGCCACAGCAGGCGGCGCCGGAATGCGCGCCGCACCGGGCTGAACAGGTCTTCGTCCTCGTCCAGGCCGGCGGCGCTCATCGCCTGGTGCTCGGCCTGGTCGCGGATGATGTCGACCACGTCGTCGATGGTGATGCGGCCGAGCAGGATGTTGTTGTCGTCCACCACCGGCGCGGAGATCCAGTCGTGGTCGGAGAACTGCCGCGCGACCTCGTCGGCGCCTTCGCCGACGTCGATCGCCGGCTGCTCGTCGTCGATCAGCCGGTTGATCGGGGTGGAGTCCTCGTGGGTCACCAGCGCCGCCAGCGACACCCGCCCCAGGTACTGGTGGCGGCGGCTGACCACGAACAGGTGGTCGGTGTGGTCCGGCAGTTCGCCGCGCAGGCGCAGGTAGCGCAGCACCACGTCGACGTTGACGTCGGCGCGCACGGTGACCACGTCCGGGTTCATCAGGCGGCCGGCGCTGTCCTCGGGATACGACAGCACCTGCTCGAGCCGCTCGCGGTTCTCGCGGTCCATCGACTTGAGCACTTCGTCGATGACCGTGTCCGGCAAGTCCTCGACCAGGTTCGCCAGGTCGTCGATGTCCAGGTCTTCGACCGCGGCGACGATTTCGTCCGGGTCCATGTCCGCGAGCAGGCTCTCGCGCACTTCCTCGCCGACGTGGACCAGCACCTCGCCGTCGTCCTCCGGATCGACCAGCCCCCACACCACCTCGCGCTTGCCGGGCGGCAGCGACTCCAGCAGGTTGCCGATCTCGGCCGGCGCCAGCGTATTGACCAGCCGCCGCACCGGGCCCAGGCGCCCGCTGTCCAGCGCATCGGACAGCATGCGCAGCTGCCGCGCGGTCTTGTCGTGGCGGACGGCGTCGGCCATGCGCTGCTCCCTTGGGTGAGGCCGCGCTCCGGAGAAACGCGGTCGGTCAGATGTTCATCCCAACATTATCGCCTGCATGTTGCGGGAAGCACAGTGTTGGTGGGGCCGGGATTGGGGAGTCGGGAATAGGGAATCGCAAGTGCAGAGCGAAGCAGGGTCAGTGCGCTCGGAGAAAAGCGAGGGAGCAGGAAGCGACCAGCTTGCTCTTGGGGAGGTGGGCGAAAGGCAAAGGGCAGGGTGCAGGAACAGGGGAGCAGGGGAATAGGTAGCACCGAGAAGGAAGCAGAGAGCAGTGCAGAAGGCAGGAAAAAAGAAGGCAGAAAGCCAGGGAGAGGGATGTCGATGGGAATGATGCATCTACGCCGGCACGCGGGCGACGGTTTTTTGTGGGAGGGACTTCAGTCCCGACGCGATAAGGGTTCGGGCGTCGGGACTGAAGTCCCTCCCACAAGGGTGCAACGTTGACTGGCACCGGCGTGCGCGCGCGGCGGCCCGGTCTTCTGTAGGAGCGGCTTCAGCCGCGACAGGTGGTGCGGGCCAATCTTGTGATGCTTGAGCTTGTCGCGGCTGAAGCCGCCCCTACGCGATGCAATGCCGCAACGCGCGCGGACGTCACCCGGTCGCGCAACCCAGCCAGCGCTCGATGCCCTTGCGGTCGCGCGCCTGCAGCAGTTTGGCGCCGCGCTGGCGCAGGGTCTGCAGGTCGGTGTCGCGGATCACCTGGCGTACTTCCAGCATCGTTGCCGGGTGCAGGCTGAACTCGCGCAGCCCCAGCGCCAGCAGCATCGGCGTCAGCGCCGGGTCGCCGGCGATCTCGCCGCACACCGCAACCGGTTTGCCATGGGCCTGGCCGGTGGCGATCACCTGCGCGATCAGCCGCAGCACCGCCGGATGCAGCGGCGAATACAGCGCGGCCACCGCTTCGTTGTTGCGGTCGGCGGCGAGCAGGTACTGCACCAGGTCGTTGGTGCCGATCGACAGGAAGTCGATCGTGTCGATGAAGGTATCCAGGGCCAGCGCTGCGGCCGGCACCTCGATCATTGCGCCGAGTTGCACCTGCTCGGCGATGGCATGACCGTCGCGGCGCAACTGCGCGGCGATGCGCTTGAGATGCCGGCGCATCGCCAGCAGTTCCTCGCGCGTGCTGACCATCGGCACCAGCACCCGCACCGGGCCGTAGGCGGAGGCGCGCAGCAGCGCGCGCAACTGGGTGTCGGAGACCTTGGGCCGTGCCAGCGACAGGCGCACGCCGCGCAGCCCCAGCGCCGGGTTTTCTTCATTGCTCATGGTCAGGCCGGTGCGATCGGCCTTGTCCGCGCCCAGGTCCAGGGTGCGGATGGTCACCGGCCGCCCGCTCATGCCCAGCACCGCGTCGCGGTAGGTGTGGAACTGTTCTTCCTCGTCGGGCAGCGCATCGCGCTGCAGGAACAGGAATTCGGTGCGGTACAGGCCCAGGCCGTCGGCGCCGAGCGCGTGCGCGCGGGTGACGTCGTCGCGCGACTCGGCGTTGGCCAGCAGGGTGATGTCCACGCCGTCGCGGGTGCGGCTGGGCTTGGAGCGCAGCTTGCCCAGGCTGCGCTGCAGCTTCGCCTGCTCGCGCACGCGGCTGCGGTAGTCGCGCAGGTCGTCCGGGGTCGGGTCGACCAGCACCGCGCCCTGGGTGCCGTCGATGATCAGCACGTCGCCGTCATTGATCTTCTGCAGCGCGTCGGCGACGCCGACCACCAGCGGTAGGTGCAGGCTGCGCGCCAGGATCGCGCTGTGCGAGAGGGTGCTGCCGGCGCTGGTGACGATGCCGACCACGCCCTGCGCCTGCAACTGCGCCAGTTCCGACGGCGCCACGTTCTCGCACACCAGGATCTCGCCGGCCAGGCCTTCGCTGTCCGGCTGGCGCTTCTGCAGGAACGCATGGATCCGCCCGATCACATGGTCCAGATCGTCCATGCGGCTCTTGAGGTAGGCGTCTTCCATGTCGTCGAACACGGTCGCCAGGCGGTCGCGCTGCAGGCGCAGCGCGTAGTCGGCGCTGTAGCGGCCGGTGCGGATCAGTTCGTCCAGGCCGTGCAGCAGTTCCGGGTCGTCGAGCAGCAGCGCGTGCAGGTCGAGGAATTCGCCGACCTCCTTGGCCAGGGCGCCGTGCAGGCGCTGGCGCAGGCCGTGCATCTCCTCGCGCGCGGCGTCCACCGCACGGTGCAGGCGATCGAGTTCTTCGGGAATCTGCGCGGCGCCGATGCGTTGCTCGGCCACCTCCAGCGCATGCGGCAGGCGCACCCGCGCCCGGCCCAGGGCATTGCCGCGCGAGGCACCATGGCCGGCGATGCGCACGCTCACCGCGCGTGCCCCGTGCGGCGGCACCGCGTCCCTGCCTGCGGCCGCCGGCGGCGCATGCTCAGCTGTCCTCGTCGAAGCGCCGCTCGAACAGGTCGACCACGGCCTTGAGCGCCTCGGCTTCGTCGGCGCCGTCCACCCGCACCGTCACCGGCGTGCCCTGTGCGGCGGCCAGCAGCATCACGCCCATGATGCTCTTGGCGTTGACCTCGCGGCCCTTGGCCGCCAGTGTGGCGTTGCAGCGGAACGACGACAGCGTCTGCACCAGCTTGGCAGTGGCGCGGGCGTGCAGGCCGAGGCGGTTGGAGACCAGCAGTTCGCGTTCAAGCATCGTCGATCACCACGCCGTTGCGCGAGCCGGCGGCGGCGGTCGCGGGCAACTGCTCCAGTCCTTGTTCGGGGTAGTTCATGATCCGCAGCAGCATCGGCAGGCTCAACGCCGAGACGCGCCGCACCGGCGTGCCCAGGCGCGCCAGCCGCGCGGCGAGGTTGCTCGGGCTGGCCCCGTACAGATCCGTCACCACCAACACGCCATCGCCGTCGTCCACCCGCCGCAACGCGGCCGACGCCTGCGGCAGCAGCGCCTCCAGGTCGGCATCGAACGGCACTTCGAACGCTTCGGTCTTCAGCGGCAACTGCCGCAACAACCGGGTCGCCACGCTCAACAGCGCCGCGCCGATCCCGGGATGAGTGATGAGGAGAATGCCACAGGCCATGGGAGAACGTTAACAGGTCAGGCAGGGCGCAGGGAATGCCTGTAGGGAGCTGGGATTGGGGATTCGGGATTGGAGATTGGCAAAAACGGGGGCGTTGCTCTGGCTCTTGCGAATCCCCAATCCCGAATCCCCAATCCCCGCCTTCGATCAATCCTGCTCGCGATGGAAGGTCGCCACTTCCGGCCAGCCCTGTTCGCGGGCGTGGCGGGCCAGGCGTTCTGCCAGGTAGACCGAGCGGTGCTTGCCGCCGGTGCAGCCGAAGGCGATGGTCACGTAGCTGCGGGTGTCGTTGCGCAGCCGCGGCAGCCAGGTGTCGAGGAAGTCGATCAGCTGCGCGGTGTAGCGCTGCACGTCCGGTTGCGCGTCCAGGTACTCGCGCACACCGCTGTCGCGGCCGGTCATCGGCCGCAGTTCCGGGTCCCAGTGCGGATTCGGCAGTACCCGCGCATCGAACACGAAATCCGCCTCGGCCGGGACGCCGCGCTTGTAGGCGAAGGACTCGAACAGCAGCGACAGGGTGTTCTCGCTGGACAGCGCGAACTCGGTGGTGACCCGCCGGCGCAGCTGGTGCACGTTGAGCGTGCTGGTGTCGATCACCGCATCGGCCGCCTCGCGCAGCGGTTCGGTCAGGGCGCGCTCGCGCTCGATCGCTTCCGGCAGCGACAGGCCTTGGCGCGACAGCGGATGGCGCCGGCGGGTGTCGGCGTAGCGCTTGATCAGCGCCTCGTCGTTGGCGTCGAAGAACAGCAGCCGCGCATCCAGGCCGAATTGCGCCACCGCCTCGCGCCAGCGCGAGAGCTGGCTCAGGTCGCTGTGGCGGCTGCGCACATCGATGCCCACCGCCAGCTTGCTGGGGCCGGCATCCTCGCGCACCAGGCTCTTGACGAAGGCCGGCAGCAGTTCCACGGGCAGGTTGTCGACGCAGTAGTAGTCCAGGTCCTCGAAGGTCTTCAGTGCCACCGACTTGCCGGAGCCGGACAGGCCGCTGACGATGACCAGGGTGGAGGTGGGGGCGCCGTCGGTCATGGGCTGCGCCGCTCCAGCAGATTGCTGTGGCGGGCGATGAACATCGCCGCCGGGTCGATGCCCTTGGTGCGCAGGATGTGCAGGCGCGTGGCGGCTTCGGTCAGCACCGCCAGGTTGCGGCCGGGCATCACCGGCAGGGTGATCAGCGGCACGTCCAGGTCCAGCACGTGGCGGGTCCCGGAATCGCCGGTGAGACGTTCGTAGCCATGGGGCGTGGGCTCGGTCATTGGCCGGGTCAGGTGCACGATGAGCCGAAGGTACTTGTTCTTCTTTACAGCCGTGTCGCCGAACATCTCGCGTACGTTGAGCACGCCCAGCCCGCGCACTTCCAGCAGGTCCTGCAGCAGTTCCGGGCAGGTGCCGTCGAGCACGTCGGGGGCGATCTGGGTGAATTCGGGGGCGTCGTCGGCGACCAGCCGGTGGCCGCGGCTGAGCAGCTCCAGCGCCAGTTCGCTCTTGCCCGAACCCGCCTCGCCGGTGATCAGCACGCCGATCGAGTAGATCTCCATGAACACGCCATGCAGGATCACCCGCGGCGCCAGCGTGCGTGCCAGATGGTAGGACAGGTGATTGAGCAGTTCGTGTCCGCGCTTGGGCGAGACCCACAGCGGCGTGTCGGATTCGTCGGCGGCCGCGCGCAGGTCTTCCGGGCACGACTGGTTCTTGGTGACCACCAGCGCCAACGGTCGCACCTGCACGATCTTCTCGATGGTCTCCCAGCGCTGGCGCGCGTCCAGCGAGTCCAGCCAGGCCAGTTCCTCGGTGCCGAGGATCTGCACCTTGTTGGGGTAGATGGTGTTGAGATAGCCGGCCAGCGACGGGCGCCGCGAGACCGCATTGCCGGCCTCCAGCACCCGGTGTTCGCCCTTGTGGCCGGCAATCCAGCGCAGGCCCAGGCGGTCGCGCTGCTGGTCGAACAGTTCGCGTGCGTCGATGCTGGTGTTCATGCGGCGGCCCGTGGCGCGCCGCCGAGCAGCGCATACAGTGCGGCGGCGTCCGGCGCATTGCGCAGGGCGTCGCGGAATTCCTCGATGGAGAACTGCTCGGCCAGTTCGGACAGCAGCATCAGGTGTTGGTGGGTGTAGTGCGCGGGCACGGCCATGGCGAAGATCAGGTCGACCAGGGTGCCCTGGCCGTCGAAATCGATCGGCTGCTGCAGGCGCAGCAGTGCGCCACGTGGGGCGTCCAGGTCCGGCGCACGGCCGTGCGGGATGGCGATCCCATGGCCGATGGCGGTGCTGCCGAGCTGCTCGCGCTCGCGCAGGCTGGCGAAGAGTTCATCGGCGCCGGCCTGCTGGCAGGCCAGCAGACCGGCGGCGGTGTGCAGCAGGGTGTCGCGATCGGCGGCCGGAAGCACCTGGGTGCTGACGGCCGCCATCAGATCGGTCAAGGGCATGGCGGCGCAACGTGGGGAGGATCACGCGAGATTGTCGCGCACCTCGGCCGCATGGTGGTCGTGCTTCTTTTCCTTATGCTTGATGATCAGCCGGTCCAGCTTGTCGGCGAGCAGGTCGATCGCCGCGTACATGGTCTGCGCGGTGGCGTCGGCGTGCAGGGTGCGGCCGGGGACATTGACCGTGGCCTCGACGTGATGGTCGGGCTTGCGCAGCGCCAGCTGGGCGCGGACCTCGATGGTTTCCTCGTAGTGTCGCTTCAGCCGTTGCAGCTTGGTCTCCACATACTCGCGCAGGGCGGGGGTGACTTCGATCTGCTGGCCGTAGGTCTCGATACGCATCGGATACTCCTTGGTTCGGGTTTCACACCTATGAACCATTGCCGCCGCCGCTAGCCGATCCGGACGCGTTCGTGGGAGGCGGAAATGTTCATGGCCTCACGATACTTCGCCACGGTGCGGCGCGCTACAGGCACGCCGGCACTTTTCAGTAGGTCGGCCAGCTTGGCGTCAGAAAGCGGCTTGCGCGGGTTTTCCGCATCGATCAGCCGGCGGATCATCGCCTGGATCGCGGTGCTGGAGGCCTCGCCGCCGCTGTCGGTGTCGATGCCCGAGGCGAAGAAGGCGCGCAGCGGAATGGTGCCGCGCGGGGTGCGCACGTACTTGCGGGCGATGGCGCGCGAGATGGTGCTCTCGTGCAGGCCCAGTTCGCCGGCGATCTCGCGCAGGGTCAGCGGCCGCAGCGCTTGTTCGCCGAACTCCAGGAAGCCGGCCTGCTGCTTGAGCAGGCAGCGGGTCACCTTGAGCAGGGTCTCGCCGCGCGCCTCCAGGCTCTTCAGCAGCCAGCGCGCTTCCTGCAGTTGCCCGCGCAGGTAGCCGGCGTCGCTTTCGCCGCACTGGCGGATCAGTCGCTCGTAGCCACGGTGGATGGTGACCTTGGGTTGCGCGTGCGCGGACAGCGCCGCATGCCAGACCCCGCGCTGGCGCCAGACCACGCAGTCGGGCACCACGTAGGTGTCGCTGCCCAACTCGCCGATCTGCTTGCCCGGGCGCGGGTCCAGCGAGCGCAGCAGCGCGACCGCGGTGTCGACCTCCGCCGCCGGACGCTTGAGTTCGTGGGCCAGCCCGGCCACGCCGCTGCGCGGCAACCGCTCTAGCGGGCCGTTGGCGATGGTGCGCGCCAGCGCCAGCCCCGGCGTGTCCTCGGGCATGGTGTCCAGTTGCAGGGTCAGGCATTCGCCCAGGCTGCGCGCGGCGATGCCGGCCGGGTCGAAGCGCTGGATCTGGTGCAGCACGGTGAGGATCTCGTCCTCATCGGCGGCGATGTCCGGGCGCAGCGTCTCGGCGATCGCGGCCAGCGGCTCGCGCAGATAGCCGTCGTCGTCCAAGGCGTCGATCAGCGCCGCGCCGATGCTGCGGTCGCGCGCCGACAGGGGCGACAGGTGCAACTGCCACAGCAGGTGATCGATCAGGGTATCCGGCTCGGCCACGCGCTCGGCCGCGCTGCCCAGGTCGTCGTCGTCGAACGACCCGCCGCTGCCGCCAGCCCAGGCCGGTTCGGCGTCGGCCCAGTCGGCGCCGTCGGCGGCCTGCGTGGCTTCGCCGCGGTCGCCATCGCCGTCGCTACGTGTCTCTCCTGCCGCGTGGTCGCGGTCAAGGCCGTGGTCGGCGCCTTCGCTGCGTTCGAACGCCGGTGCGGCGTCCTCGGACCACTCCAGCAGCGGATTGCTCTCCACCGCCTCGGCGATCTCCACCTCCAGCTCGGCGCTGGACATCTGCAACAGCTTGATCGCCTGCCGCAACTGCGGCGTCATGACCAGGTGCTGTCCCAGCGATGTCTGCAGCCGTGCTTTCATGCCTGTACCGAGCGCGGAAGGAGCGTAGCCGGCGCGTGCGCGGTCAGAGCCTGAAGGTTTCCCCGAGGTAGACGCGGCGCACGTCGCTGTTGGCCAGCAGCGCTTCCGGCGCCCCCTGCGCCAACACGCTGCCCTCGTTGAGGATATACGCCCGGTCGCAGATTCCCAAGGTTTCGCGCACGTTGTGGTCGGTGATGAGCACGCCGATGCCGCGCTGCTTGAGGTGGGTGACGATGCGCTGGATTTCGCCGACCGAGATCGGGTCGACGCCGGCAAAGGGCTCGTCGAGCAGCATCAGCCGCGGCTTGGCCGCCAGCGCGCGGGCGATTTCGCAGCGGCGGCGCTCGCCGCCGGAGAGGCTGGCGCCGAGCTGGTCGGCGACGTGGCTGATCTGCAGTTCGTCCAGCAGCGCCACCAGTTCGCGTTCCTGGCCGGCGTTGTCCAGATCCTCGCGCAGTTCCAGCACCAGGCGGATGTTGTCGGCGACGCTGAGCTTGCGGAATACCGACGGTTCCTGCGGCAGGTAGCCGACGCCGAGCTTGGCGCGCTTGTACATGGGCAACGCGGTGATGTCGTTGCCGTCGAGCACGATGCGCCCGGCATCGGCGTCGACCAGGCCGACGATCATGTAGAAGCAGGTGGTCTTGCCGGCACCGTTGGGGCCGAGCAGGCCGACCACTTCGCCGGCCTCCAGGGTCAGCGCAAAATCGCGCACCACTTCGCGCTGCTTGTAGCGCTTGCGCAGGCCTTCGGCGAGCAGCATTACTGGCCTCCTTGCTTCGCAGGCTTGGCCGTCTTGGCTGGTGTCGCGGCCGGCTTGGCGGCAGGCTTCGCGCCGCTCGCAGGCGTAGCGGCCGGAGCAGCGCCTGCGTTCTTCGGCTGGATCACCGTGTGCACGCGGGTGCCGTCGCCGCCGCCCTGCATGTCGCCGGTCTTGGTGTTGTAGACCATGCGCTGGCCGGCGTTGGTGCCCTTGGGTGAGGTCATGCGGTAATTGCCGGTGAGGATCACCGTGTCGGTGGGCACCTTGTAGTCGATGTTGTCGGCGACCGCGTCCATCGGCGAGCCGTCGTCCAGTTCCTGCTTCAGGGTGGCCTGCTTGCCGGTGAGCACGACACGGTCGATGTCGCCGTTCTTGCGGAACAGATCGGCAGTATCGGCATGGATCTCCAGCGTGCCCTGGATGATGACGACGTTGCCGAAGAAACGGACCTTGCCGTCGTCGGCCATCATGTTGCCGTCCTGCGCATCGGACTTGATGTCCATCGGCTGGTTGCGGTCGGTCGACTTGGCCAGCGCCAGGGTCGGCAGCAGCAGGGCGAGCAGGGCGAGCTTAGCGGGCAGCATTCGGTTCATAACGGGACTTGACCTGTGAAAGGAGCTTGTACTGCCGGGATTTCAAGTCGACCTGGAAGCCGACGCCGGTCTGCATCATACCGGGCCGGGTCATGGTGACCGGGTCGGCGGTGCGTGCGCTGTTGGTCTGCGGGAAGACGTCCAGGCTCTGGGTACGGAAGGTGGTGGGCGGGATGCTGGGCACCTTGGGGCTGTCGCCGGCGACGTCGTCGCGCAGGCGCAGTTCGTCGCCGTTGGCGCTGACCCAGCCGGTCTTGCTTCGCATTTCCCAGTGCTGGCCGTTGGCGTCGGGCAGCAGGAACAGCGGGGTCACGATCGACATCGTCTGGTCGGCGCGGCTGCGTTCCATCTGCGGCGCGCGCAGGGTCATCGCTTCCTTGCCCTGCTTGTCCAGGCTGACGATCTCGAAGTCGCGGGCGATGTAGTCCACGCTGGCTTCGTCGGACGGATTGCGGCTGGGCTTGCTGCGCTGGTTCCAGGCCGACCAGCCGCTGATCAGGGCGCCGACCAGCAGCAGGCCGCCGAGCGTGGTACGCCAGTTCATGCGCCATGCTCCTGCAGCAGGGACGGGACGTGGCCTTGCGCGGCCAGCAGCACGTCGCACAGTTCGCGCGCCGCGCCTTCGCCGCCGCGGGCGCGGGTGGTCCAGTGCACGTGTTCGGCGGTCCAGGGATGGGCGTTGGCCGGTGCCACCGCCAGGCCGACCACGCGCAGCGGCGCCAGGTCGGGCAGGTCGTCGCCCATGAAGCAGACCTGCTCCAGGCCGATGCCGCGCTCGTCGCACAGCGCCTGCACCCCGGCGCGCTTGTCCTTGACCCCGATCTGCACCAGCAGGCCCAGCTCCTGGCCGCGCTTCTCCGCGGCCAGGCTGGGCCGCGCGGTGATCAGCGCCACGTCGATGCCGTGCCGGCGCAACTGCACCAGGCCCTGGCCGTCGAGCACGTTGAAGGCCTTGCTCTCGTTGCCGTCGCGGTCGTAATACAGGCGGCCGTCGGTCAGCGTGCCGTCCACGTCGAAGCACGCCAGGCGGATCCGGGCGGCGCGGTCGATCAGGTCGGCGGGGAGGTCGGCCAGCGGGGAATAGGGCATGTTCGGGATATCGGGGCGGGGAGGCCGGCTTTCCAGCGGCCAGGGCCAGCGGCGTGGGGCGCCGCTGGCAGTGAACGGGTTCAGCCTGTTAAACCACTCTGGCGCGCAACAGGTCGTGAATGTTGAGCGCGCCGACCGCGCGGCCGGCCGCGTCGACCACGATCAGGCCGTTGATCTGATGGGTTTCCATCAGCCGTGCGGCCTCGGTGGCGAGCTGGTCGGCGCCGATGGTACGCGGTTGCCGGGTCATCACTTCGGCGATGCGGGTCTGGCGCACGTCCAGCGCGCTGTCCAGGGCGCGGCGCAGGTCGCCGTCGGTGAACAGGCCGAGCAGGCGGTCGTCGGCGTCGACCACCGCGGTCATGCCCAGGCGCTTGCGGCTCATCTCCACCAGCGCCTCGCTGAGGCTGGCGTCCTCGCGCACCTTGGGCAGTTCGTCGCCGCGGTGCATGACGTCGGTGATGTGCAGCAGCAGGCGGCGGCCGAGGCTGCCGGCCGGGTGCGAGCGGGCGAAGTCGTCGGCGGTGAAGCCGCGCGCGTCCAGCAGCGCCACCGCCAGCGCATCGCCCAGTGCCAGCGAGGCGGTGGTGCTGGAGGTCGGCGCCAGGTCCAGCGGGCAGGCCTCGGCCGGCACGCTGACGTCCAGGTGCAGGTCGGCCTCGCGCGCCAGCGTGGACTGCGCGCGCCCGGTCATCGCGATCACCGCGTTGCCCTGGCGCTTGAGCACCGGCAGCAGCATCAGGATCTCGTCGGACTCGCCGGAATAGGACAACGCCAGGACCACGTCGGCGTCGGTGATCATGCCCAGGTCGCCATGCCCGGCCTCGCCCGGGTGCACGAAGAACGCCGGGGTACCGGTGGAGGCGAGGGTGGCGGCGATCTTGCGCGCCACGTGGCCGGACTTGCCCATGCCGGTGGCGACCACGCGCCCGCGCGAGCCCAGGATCAGCCGGCAGGCGGCGGCGAAGTTGGCGCCGATGCGGGCGCCGACCGCCGCCAGCGCGGCCTGCTCGATCTCGACCACGCGGCGGCCGCTGGCGACCAGGCCGGCGTCGTCGGGCGCAGTGGGAGACAGGGGCGATACATCCATGCGGGTGCCGGTCGGAGGGTAGAATGGCCGATCATTTTAGGAGGAAAGCCCGGTGGACGCCGAAACCATCCGTAAACTCATCGAGGCCGGCCTGCCGGACGCGCAGGTACAGGTGCAGGGCGACGACGGCGTGCACTTCGAGGCCACCGTGGTCAGCGCCGCCTTCGCCGGCAAGTTGCCGCTGGCCCGCCACCGCATGGTCTACGCCACCCTGGGCGAGCTGATGGGCGGCGCGATCCACGCGCTGGCGCTGAACACCCTGACCCCCGAACAGGCCGAGCGCGCCGCCGGCTGAGCCGCGGCGCGCCCGTTTTTCCCTTTCCCTTCCCCCACGAGACTCATGGCCAAAATCGTAGTGACCGGCGGCAACGCGCTGCACGGTGAAGTGAACATTTCCGGCGCCAAGAACGCCGTGTTGCCGATCCTGTGCGCGACCCTGCTGGCCGATGCGCCGGTGGAGATCACCAACGTGCCGCAGCTGCACGACGTGATCACCACGGTGAAGCTGCTCGGCGAACTGGGCGCGGAAGTCACCATCGACGAAGGCACGCTGTCGCGCGGCAGCGCGATCACCGTCGACCCGCGCAAGGTCCACCAGCACGTCGCCCCGTACGAACTGGTGCGCACCATGCGCGCCTCGATTCTGGTCCTGGGCCCGTTGCTCGCCAAGTTCGGCGCGGCCGAAGTGTCGCTGCCGGGCGGCTGCGCGATCGGCTCGCGGCCGGTCGACCAGCACATCAAGGGCCTGCAGGCGCTGGGCGCGGAGATCAGCGTCGAGAACGGCTACATCAAGGCCAGCAGCAACGGCCGGCTCAAGGGCGGCCGCTACGTGTTCGACATGGTCAGCGTCACCGGCACCGAGAACGTGCTGATGGCCGCGGCCCTGGCCGACGGCACCACCGTGCTGGAGAACGCGGCGATGGAGCCGGAGGTCAGCGATCTGGCCGACTGCCTGATCGCGCTGGGCGCCAGGATCGAAGGCGCGGGTACCTCGCGCATCGTCGTGCACGGCGTGGAGCGCCTGTCCGGCGGCCGCCACGCGGTGCTGCCGGATCGCATCGAGACCGGAACGTTCCTGGTCGCCGCGGCGATGACCGGCGGCAGCGTCACCGTGCGCCGCGCGCGCGCCGACACCCTCGACGCGGTGCTGGACAAGCTCACCGAGGCCGGCGCCGGCATCGAGACCGGCGAGGACTGGATCCGCCTGGACATGCACGGCAAGCGCCCGCGCGCGGTCAGCCTGACCACCGCGCCGTATCCGGCGTTCCCCACCGACATGCAGGCGCAGTTCATGGCGCTCAACTGCGTGGCCGACGGCGTCGGCGTGATCAACGAAACGATCTTCGAGAACCGTTTCATGCACGTCAACGAACTGCTGCGCCTGGGCGCGGACATCCAGATCGAAGGGCATACCGCGATCGTGCGCGGCACCGAGCGGCTCAGCGGCGCGCCGGTGATGGCCACCGACCTGCGCGCCTCGGCCTCGCTGATCCTGGCCGGCCTGGTCGCCGACGGCGACACCACCATCGACCGCATCTACCACCTGGACCGGGGGTACGAGAACATCGAGGAGAAGCTGGGGGCGCTGGGCGCGTCCATCCGGCGCGTCGCATGATCCTCAGCGGCCGCTTCAGCCGCCGGCGCAAGGTGTTGCTGGCGATCGTGGTGGTGCTGCTGGCCTGGGTCGGCTATGCCTGGTACACCGGCATCGCCATCACCCAGGGCATCGAAGAGCGCGACATGGACTGGAACGGCGACGGCCAGGTCACCCGCGACGAGATCTGGCAGTCGTTCTACGCGGTCGGCGTGAGCCGCACCCAGAACGGCCCGCGCGAGTGCAGCACCTTCTACTGGCGCAGCACCGGCGCGCAGATCCGCGTGGATTGCCGCACCACCTTCAAGGCCGCGCCGGCGGAGAAGAAGTAAGGGCGTGGGGCAGGGCGCTGCTTAGCCATCGCCCGCTTTGGGAGTGCGGTAGCGAGAGGCACGGCCGGTTGCCACGCTCCATATCCCATGGATGGGAGTCGACGCGCGCCGCTTTGGTTCTGCTGCAAGTCGCCAGCTGGTTTCCGCAAGACGATTCGCATCCGCGCGTCGGGGCTGAAGCCCCTCCCACATGGGAAGCACGGGCAGGGAATTGCTGTTGCGATTCCCAAATCCCGAATCCCGGCTCACCGCGTCGGGGCTGAAGCCGCTCCTACATGGGAAAAACCCCGGGCGGGGAAGCCGCCGTTGCGATTCCCCAATCCCGACTCCCCAATCCCAGCCCTGACACGGAAACGATCACGGGCGGGGAACTGCTTTCACGATTCCCGAATCCCGATTCCCCATTCCCGGCTCTTCAGCGCAACGCCTTGATCGTCAGGTCCAGCGCGTCCTGGCCGTTCTCGCGCTGCAGGATGCGCACCGGCACCGGCATGTCCGGCACGATCCAGGCGATGATTTCCTTGGAGCCGTCGGTGCGGCTGACCTTGGTCGCCTGCTCGGTCTTGCCGTTGACGGTGACCGCTTCCTTGCCGGCGACGCGGTAGGTCATCGGCTTGGCGCGGCCCTCGTCGACCATGCGGTAGCTCGGGGTCTTGCCGGCGTTGACGTCGCGCGCGATCGCCAGGTTGATCAGCAGCGCGTCCATGTCGCCCGGCTGCAGCTTCACCGGGCCGCGGCGGTCGGCCTTGAGGTCGCCGCCCCAGGTCGCCTGGCCGGTGCTCCAGTCATAGTTGGCGGTCACCGCCTTCTTCTTGATCAGGAACACCGAGCGGTCGTCGCTGCTGAGCGGCCGCAGCTGCCCGCCCTTTTCCTCGAACACGGTGCTCTGGCTGAGGTCGGCGACCTGGTTCTTGATCGCCAGGCTGTAGCGCCAGCGGTCGGCGCCTTGCTTGGCCAGGGTCATCACGCCGTTGGCCTGCATGCCCATGTAACTGGCCTGGTAGTCCGCAGTGAACGGCTCCAGGGCGAGGGCGGGCAGGCTCGCCGTGGCCAGCAGGGCGGCGGCGAGGGCGGTCAGCGGGCGGGCGATGCGGGTCATGGTCAGGCTCCTTGGTATTCGGTCAGGCGCAGGTCGATGCGGTCTTCGCCGTCTTCGCGCTGCAGGATGCGCACCGGCGTCGGCACGCCGTTGGCGATCCACAGGATGGTCTCATTGCGGCCGCCATTGGTGCGCGACACCCGCAACGCGTCGTAGCTGATGTCGCCGACCTGCACGGTCTCGGTCTGGTCGGCGGCGCGGTACACATGTTCGCGCACCCGGCCGACGTCGACGAAGCGGTAGGTCATGGTCTTGCCGGGCTGCGCGTCGCGCATCAGCGAGAGGTTGAGCAGCAGCGCGCTCTGGTCGCCGGGCTGCAGCGGGATCGGCGCCTGCCGGTCCTTCTTCAGGTCGCCGTCCCAGCGCGCCACGCCCTGTTTCCAGTCGTACACGCCGGTGACCTTCTTGCCGAAGAACACCGCCTTCTTGACTGTGCTCTGGCTCTGCGGGACGTAGCGGCCGTCCTGCACGGTGAACACCGTGCTCTGTTCGATGTTGAGGCCGAGGATGCTGGCGAAGCCGCTGCGGCCGTGCACGCCCAGGTCGACCCGCCACTGGTCGCCGCCGGTATGCACCACGTCCATGCGCGCGTCGCCGGCCGGCTTGCCCTTGTACAGCGCGTCGTAGGTGGCCACGAACGGCTGCAGCGGCGGCGGCGTCCAGGCCTCGGCGGGCAGCGCCGGCGACGCTGCGGCAGCAGGTGCAGATGCAGGTGCGCCGGTGGCGGGCGTGGTCGGAGCAGGGGCGGTCTGCGGCGCCGGCTGCGCGGCGGGCGCCGGCGCGACCTGCGCAGCGACGATGGGCGTCAGCAGGCCGAGGCCGGACGCGACGAGGAAGGCGAACGGACGCGGAGCGAGCTTCATGGGATCGGCTGGCGTGAGCGGGAGGGAAGAGGGGGGAGGGAGGGGCCGCGGAAGGTGCGGCAGCGCATTCAGGGAAGCAGCACGTCGTCGCAATCTAGGCGCAGCGGACTAAACCGGCACTGACCGTCCAGCCAGACCTTGCCGTCCCGTTCAGCCAGGCGGCCCGCCGCGGCCAGCCGCAGCACCGCGCACAGCAGCCGGTGTTCGCGCGGCAGCAGACGCTGCGCCAGGTCGTCGGGACCGTCGCCGGGCTGCACCGGCACCCGAACCTGCGCGATCACCGCACCGGCGTCCAGTTCCGGCACCACGAAATGCACGCTGGCGCCGTGCTCGGCGTCGCCGGCCGCCAAGGCCTGGGCATGCGTGTGCAGGCCGCGGTACTTGGGCAGCAGCGAGGGGTGGATGTTGAGCAGGCGCCCGCCGAAGCGCTGCACGAAGCCTGCGCCGAGAATGCGCATGTAGCCGGCGCAGACCACCCAGTCCGGTCGCGCCGCGGCGACCGCATCGCCCAGCGCCTGCTCGAAGGCGGCGCGATCCGGGAAGTCCTTGGGCCGCGCCGACCAGCGCCGGTCCGGCGCCACCATCGCCAGCGCCGGCGCCTCCGGACGATCGCCGAACACGCCGACCACCTCGGCATCGAGGGTGCCGGCGGCGATCGCGGCGAGGATGGCCTGCAAGTTGGAGCCGCGCCCGGAGGCGAGGACAGCGAGGCGGAACGTCATCGGGCGGGAGTCCGGAACAGGGCGCCCACGGCCGGGCGCTGCAATGTCAGCAGGGTGGCGATGCCCAGCGCGGTGCCCAGCGGGAAGCCCAAGCAGGTGATCACGGCGCCGGCGTAGCACAGCCCCAGCTGGCGGCGGTGGCGCAAGGCGCGCGCAACCAGCACCTTGAGCAGCAGCGCGAGCAGGCCGAAGCCGAGCAGGATCGACAGCATCACGATCGCGACGACGCCGCTTTGCGCCTGGTCCGGGCTCTGGCCGACGGCGTTGAGCTGCGCCTCCTCGTGCACGCCGTAGGCCAGCACGGCGCCCACCAGCAGCACCACGAAGACCTGCAGCCCCGCCATGACGGCATACAGCGTCGCCAGGGTGTTCAGGTCGGAGGTGGCACGTACCACATCGGCGGCATGGCCGCCGGGGACGGGGAGGGGCGGTGGCAGCGACATCGTTTGTCTCAGCGCAGGGTGGAGGGAAGCGGGCGCGCGGTGCGTCGCCACGGCCAGGCGCTGGCGCAACCAAGCGTGGCCAGCAGCATGTCCATGTGCGCATCCCAGGGATCGCCCTGCTGGCCGTTGTAGGACTCGGCCTGCTCCGGCGACAGCAGCAGCGCGATCAGCCATTCCAGCCATTCGTAGGCCAGGCTGACGCACATGATCGCCATCGTCGCCAGGACGAAGGCCTGCCGCGCCGACAGCGCCGGCCAGCGCTGACGCGCGTGGTCGCGCAATGCCGGCGCGAAGCACACCCCGAACAGCAGGTGGATCAGCCGGTCGGTGTGGTTGCGCTGCCAGCCGAAGGCCGCGTTCGGCGACCATCCGCCGGTCATCGCGCGCAGCCACTGGTCGTAGGGCACGTTGGAATAGAGCCAGTGCGCGGCGACGTTGTGCACGCTGATGAAGACGCAGATGGCGGCGAAGTGGCCGGTGCGCAGCGGCCAGCGCCGGTCGTGCCAGACCAGCCAGGCCAGGCCCAGCACCGCCAGGGAGCTGTGCATGGCCTGTTCCGCCGGCCACAGCGGCCGTATCCAGCTGGCGGCGAACACCGCCAGCGCCAGCGTCAGCCAGGCGCGCTTGGCCGCCGCCATGCGCCTCAGCCGATGTGCACGCGTTCGCCGGCGTCCGCGGCGGCCACCACCGCGCCGATCTGCCAGTGCGCCAGGCCCAGGCTGTCCAGGCTGCGCTCCAGCGCGGCCACCTGCTCCGGCGCGGCGACCAGCACGAAGCCGATGCCGCAGTTGAAGGTGCGCCACATCTCGCTGTCGGCCACCGCGCCTTCGCGCTGCAGCCAGTCGAATACCGGCGGCAGGGTCCAGGCGCTGGCGCGGATGTCCAGGCCCAGGCCGTCGGGGATGACCCGGATGATGTTCTCGGTCAGGCCGCCGCCGGTGATGTGCGCCATGGCGTGGATGGCTTCGCCCTGTTCGCGCAGCAGCGACAGGATCGGCTTGACGTACAGCGCGGTCGGCGCCATCAGCGCGTCGGCCAGGGCCACGCCGCCGACCTGCAGCGCGTCCGGGCGCCCGGCGCGGTCGTAGATGCGGCGGATCAGCGAGTAGCCGTTGGAATGCGGGCCGGAGGAGGCGATGCCGATCAGCACGTCGCCCTGGCGCACCCGGGCGCCGTCGAGCAACTGCGACTTCTCCACCGCGCCGACGGTGAAGCCGGCCAGGTCGTATTCGCCCGGCGGGTACATGTCGGGCATTTCCGCGGTCTCGCCGCCGATCAGCGCGCAGCCGGCCAGTTCGCAGCCGCGGGCGATGCCGCCGACCACCGCCACGGTGGTCTCCACGTCGAGCTTGCCGGTGGCGAAGTAGTCCAGGAAGAACAGCGGCTCGGCGCCCTGCACCAGCACGTCGTTGACGCACATGCCGACCAGGTCGATGCCGATGGTGTCGTGGCGGCCGAGCTGCTGCGCCAGCTTCAGCTTGGTGCCGACGCCGTCGGTGCCGGACACCAGCACCGGCTCGCGGTACTTGCCGGACAGGTCGAACAGGGCGCCGAAGCCGCCCAGCCCGCCCATCACCTCGGGGCGGAAACTGCGCTTGACCAGGGGCTTGATGCGTTCGACGACGGCGTTGCCGGCATCGATGTCGACGCCGGCGTCGCGGTAGGTCAACGGGGCGGCGGCGGGGGGCTGGGAAGTGGTCACGGGCGGCGGGGTCGGCGGAAAGGCGGCGATTTTAACAGGCCGCATTGGCGCTAGGCCCGCATTCGGGCAACAATTCGCCCCGGATACGCCGAGTACTGGACCCTTCATGCGCCGCAGCCTTGCCTTCCTCCTGTCTTTCGCGCTGTGCCTGCCCGCCGCGACCGCCCTGGCCCAGGCCGAGCTGCGCACCGAGGGCGACGTGGCCGGCGCCACCGGCCCCTACGATGCCGAGGTGCCGGTCAACAGCCAGAGCGAGGGCGACCGCAACGGCGCCCTGGCCCGTGCGCTCGGCGTGGTGCTGGGCAAGATCTCCGGCGACAAGGGCGTGATGTCGCGGCCCGGGGTGACCCAGGCGCTGCGCAATGCCAAGAATCTGGTCGACACCTTCGACTACCGCCAGGACCAGGGCACCTCGCCGAGCGGCGCGCCGACCTTCCGCACCATCCTGGTGGCGCGTTTCCGCCCGCAGGACGTGGACGGCCTGGCCGCGGCGCTGGGGCTGCCGGTGTGGCCGCAGCCGCGGCCCAAGCCGGTGGTGTGGCTGGCCATCGACGACGGCAGCGGCCCGCGCCTGGTCGGCGTGCAGCAGTCCAACGCCGCGCGCAGCCTGCTCGACCGCGCGATCGAGCGTGGCTTCCGCCTCGGCCTGCCCACCGGCAACGCCGCCGAGCAGGCCCTGGCCGGCGCGATCTGGCGACAGGACACCGCCGCGGTGGCCAGCGCCTCGTCGCGCTACAGCCCGCCGATGCAGCTGATCGGCAAGCTCTACCGCGGCAAGGCCGGCGGCTGGACCGCGGACTGGACCTTCGTCGATAGCGGCAAGGTGCTGTCGACCTGGTCGTCCAGCGACGCCGATGCGCGCCGCGCCATGGCCAGCGGTGCCGACGGCGCCGCCGATGCCCTGGTCAAGCGCTACGCCAAGGCGGTCAGCGCCGGCCCGGCCGGGATCTACCGGGTGGTGATCACCGGCATCCGCAGCGCCGACGACTACCTGCGCGCCTCCGCTGCGCTGCAGAACGCCTCGGTGGTGCGGCGCATCGTGCCGGTCCGCGCCGACGGCGATCGCCTGGAACTGGACCTGGACCTGCTCAGCGGCGTGTCCGGCCTGAACCGCATGCTCGGCCCGGACGGCGCGCTGCAGCCGGTGGTCGCGCCGGTCGAGGGTCCGGTGATCCTCAACAGCGAGCCGACGGAGTACCGCCTGAAATGACGCTGTCGCCCGAAGCCGAGATCGCGCTGTTCCTGCGCCGCCTGAAATGGACGGCGGTGATCGTCGGCGTGCTGTGGGTGGTGTGGCTGCTGGCGCCGATCCTGACCCCGTTCGTGCTGGCGCTGCTGCTCGGCTGGCTCGGCGACCCGCTGGTGGACCGCCTGGAGCGCGCCGGGCGCTCGCGCAACATGGCGGTGACCCTGGTGTTCGTGCTGATGGTGCTGCTGCTGGTGCTGGCGCTGGTGATCCTGGTGCCGATGCTGGAGCGGCAGATCGTCACCTTCATCGACGTGCTGCCGCAGGCGCGCGACTGGTTCATCGGCACCGCGATCCCGTGGGCCGAGCAGAAGACCGGGCTGGAACTGATGGCCTGGCTGGATCCGGAGCGGCTGATCGACTGGATCCGCGGGCACTGGCAGCAGGCTGGCGGCGTCGCCGCGACCTTCTTCGGCTACCTGTCGCGCTCGGGCTTCGCGATGGTGACCTGGGTGGTCAACCTGGTGCTGCTGCCGATCCTGACCTTCTACTTCCTGCGCGACTGGGACCTGCTGGTCGCGCGCGTGGCCGCCACCATCCCGCGCAACCACGTCGGCACCATCACCCGCCTGGCGCAGCAATCCAACGAGGTGCTGGGTGCGTTCATCCGCGGCCAGTTCCTGGTGATGCTGGCGCTGGGCGTGATCTACGCCGGCGGCCTGACCCTGGTTGGCCTCAAGCTCGGCCTGTTGATCGGCATCGTCGCCGGCCTGATCAGCTTCATCCCGTACCTGGGCGCGACCACCGGCATCCTGCTGGCGGTGCTGGCCGCCCTGGTGCAGGCCAAGGGCTTCGACCTGCAGTTGCTGATCCTGGTCGGCGTGGTGTTCACCGTCGGCCAGCTGCTGGAAAGCTACGTGCTGACCCCGCGCATCGTCGGCGACAAGATCGGCCTGCATCCGGTGGCGGTGATCTTCGCGGTGATGGCCGGCGGCCAGCTGTTCGGCTTCCTCGGCATGCTGCTGGCGCTGCCGGTGGCGGCGGTGGCCAACGTGCTGCTGCACTACCTGCACGAGCAGTACCGGCAGAGCGACCTGTACGCGGGCGAGAAGTCGGCGATCCTGCTGGATACGGTCACCGAGCGCACCACCATCATCGAACTGCCGCCGCGCAGCCCCGATCAGCCGTGAGCGTGCCGCAACTGCCGCTGGCCCTGCGCTATCCGCCGGAGCAGCGCCTGGACCGCTATCTGGGCGCCCCGGACGGGCTGCTGGCGCAGCTGCAGGCGGTCGCCGACGGCGCCGCCGACGACTGGGTGTACCTGTCCGGCCCCGCCGGCACCGGCAAGACCCATCTTGCCCTGGCGCTGTGCGCGGCCGCCGAACAGGCCGGACGCAGTGCCGCCTATCTGCCGCTGCAGGCCGCCGCCGGCCGCCTGCGCGATGCGCTGGAAGCGCTGGAAGGCCGCGACCTGGTCGCGCTCGACGGCCTGGAGGCGGTCGCCGGGCAGCGCGAGGACGAAGTGGCGCTGTTCGATTTCCACAACCGTGCGCGCAGCGCCGGAGTGACCCTGCTGTACACCGCGCAGGCGATGCCCGACGGCCTGGCGCTCAGCCTGCCGGACCTGCGCTCGCGGCTGTCGCAGTGCACCCGCATCGCCCTGGCGCCGCTGGACGACGCCGGCCGCGCCGCGGTGCTGCGCGAGCGCGCCCAGCGCCGCGGCCTGGTGCTGGAAGACGCGGCCATCGACTGGCTGCTGACCCACGCCGGACGCGACCTGGCCGGCCTGATCGGCCTGCTGGAGCGTCTGGACCGCGAATCGCTGGCGGCGCAGCGGCGGGTGACGGTGCCGTTCTTGCGGCGGGTGTTGGAGGGGCCGGGACCCGGGACTCGGGACCCGGGACCCGGAAAAAGCTAGAACGCCGGTACCCGACACGCCAACACCGCCGCTCGCGCACGACATGCGCGCAAGGGGAGTATCGGAAACGCGTGGAGTTCAGCTCTTCGCGGGTCCCGGGTCCCGGGTCCCGATTCCCGGCTCTTCCTGCAGTTCCGCCAACCGCTGCGGCGTCCCCACGTCGGTCCAGCGGCCGTGATGATGTAGACCATGAAGCTGGCCCTGCTCGGCCTGCGCGCGCAGCAGCGGCACCACCGAGAAGCGGGGCGACGCGCCCGGCGCGGTGGGCGCCGGGGCGGCGATGGTCTGCCAGTCGCGCAGCAGGGCGGGGCGGTACATGCCGATGCCGGCGTAGGTCAGCAGCGGTTCGCCGGCGTTGTGCACGTGTCCGTCGTCCAACAGGGCGAAATCGCCGTGCGCGGCGTAGGCCGGCGGGTCCACCAGCACCAGTTGCGCCAGGCCGGGCGGCTCGGGCGCCAGTCGGGCGAAATCGAAGTCGGTCCAGATGTCGCCGTTGACCAGCAGGAACGGCGCCTCGCCGAGCAGCGGCAGCGCGTGCAGCATGCCGCCGCCGGTTTCCAGCGGCGTGGCGCCTTCGTAGGAATAGGCGATGCGCAGCCCGAACGCGCTGCCATCGCCGAGCGTCTGCGGGAACTGTTCGGCCAGCCAGGACGTGTTGATCACCACCTCGCGCACGCCCAGCGCGGCGAGCTTGCGCAGGTGCCAGACGATCAGCGGCGTGCCGCCCACTGCCAGCAGCGGCTTGGGCGTGTGCGCGGTCAACGGACGCATGCGCTCGCCGAGGCCGGCGGCGAAGATCAGCGCCTTCATGCGCCGGCCGCCGCGCGCTGCGCCAGGGCCGGCTTGATCCGCGCCTGCAGCAGTTGCGCCAGCGGCTGCAGGGTGGGATGCCGCGGCAACGCCTCGTCGAGGTAGGCGATGAAGCGCGGCACGTTGTCCAGGTACCAGGCCTTGCCATCGCGGTAGTTCAGCCGCGCGAAGATGCCCAGGTTCTTCAGGTGGCGCTGCACGCCCATCCACTCGGCGTCGCGCAGGAACTGCGCCAGCGGCGGCACCGGGATCCCGGCCTGCAGCGCACGCGCGTGATAGCTGGCGAGCCAGGCGTCGACCTGCGCCAAAGGCCAGCTGACCGTGGTGTCCTTGAACAGGCTGATCGGGTCGTAGGCCACCGGCCCGATCACGCAGTCCTGGAAATCCAGCACCGCCGGACCGTCGGCCGCCGGCATCAGGTTGCGCGGCATGAAGTCGCGGTGCACCAGCACCTGCGGCTGGGTCAGCGCGTTGTCCATGAGCTGGCGCTGCACCCCATGCAGGGCTGCGCGTTCGTCGGCATCCAGGGTGATGCCCAGGTGGCGTTGCAGGAACCACTCCTCGAACAGTCCCGCGTCACGCTGCAGCAGCGCCTCGCCGAACACGCCCATGCCCGGTGGCGGCGCGATCGCCTGCAGCCGCAGCAACTGGCCGAGCGCGGCGTCGAAGTGTGCGTCCGCCGTGCTCGTGTCCAGGCGTTGCGCCAGGGTCGGTTGGCCCAGGTCTTCCAGCAGCAGGAAGCCGGCCTCCGCGTCCTGCGCCAGGATCGTCGGCACCCGCACGCCGCCGCCGTGCAGCAGCGCGTGCATGCGAAGCCATGGCCGCACGTCTTCCAGGTCCGGCGGCGAATCCATCACGATGCGGCTGACGCCGTGGCCGTGGCTGCGCCAGTAGCTGCGCTGGCCGGCATCCACCGAGGCGCGCTGCAGCGTCGCCTGTGCGTCGTCCAGGGCCGTGCGCGCCCAGGCCAGGCGTTGCGCGGCGCGTGCCGCAAGAACATCGGGAACCATCGGGCTGGCGCTCATCGGCAGGCTGCGGCGGAAACGAGCCGCACAGCGTAAACGGGCGCCGCCGCCGTGGCGAGCGGCGCCGCGTGCCTCAACGCTTGCTGGAGAATAGCCGCAACAGCGCGAGCAGGGCGATGGCGCCGAGCAGCGCGCCGAGGAAACCGGCCGGCTCGCCGCGGCTGTACCAGCCCATGTAGTGGCCGAACCAGCCGGCCAGCAGCGCGCCGGCGATGCCCAGCAACACGGTGAACAGGCAGCCGGAGCGCCCGCTGCTGGGGCCGAGGAAACGCGCCAGCAGGCCGACCACGAAGCCCACCAGGATGATGTAGAGCCAGCTGTCGCTGCCGAACAGAGTGTGCATGGAGAGCATTCCGGACGCGGAAGGGAATCAGCGTCGGATCGTGCCAGATCGACTGTGATGGCGTCGATGCTTGCGTGTGCAGCGCAGGCGGCCCAGCCCTCGAGGCTGGCCGCTCACGTTACCCAGCGATCACGCCACGGAGAGGCGTCGCATCTGGATCGACGCCTCTCCAGCAGTAACCCGGGTAGTCAGGTACTCACGAAGCTGGCTTCGCCAATCCCAAATCCCGACTCCCTAATCCCGGCCCCTCAACAGCACCCATGCCCACCATGCTGCTCGCCGCCGGCCACCGCCGCGCTGCCGGTGGTCTCGCCGCGCAGGCTGGCGGCATGGTGGGCGGCGATCACCCGCGACACGCAGGCGGTGACCCGCTTGCCCATCGGGATGTGCAGGAACTCGTTCGGGCCGTGCGCGTTGGAATGCGGGCCGAGTACACCGGTGATCATGAACTGCGCGCCGGGGAACTTCTCGCCGAGCATGCCCATGAACGGGATCGAGCCGCCTTCGCCCATGTACATCGCCGGCTTGCCGAACGCCGCCTGCGAGGCCGCTTCGATCGCATCCGTCAGCCACGGCGACTGCGCCGGTGCGTTCCAGCCGGAGGAGGACTTCTCCAGCGCCAGCGACACCTCGGCGCCGTACGGCGGATCGCGCAGCAGCACGTCCTTGAGCAGTTCGCCGGCGTGCTTGCCGTCCAGCGTCGGCGGCAGGCGCAGCGACAGCTTCACCGCGGTCTCGGGGCTCAGCACGTTGCCGGCCGAGGCCAGCGGCGGCAGGCCGTCGGCGCCGGTCACCGACAGCGCCGGGCGCCAGGTGCGGTTGAGCACCAGTTCGGACAGGTCCTCGTGCATCGGCCGCATGCCGGGCAGGAACGGGAACTTGCTGTAGACCTCGTCGCCCAGCACCTCGGCGACCTTGCGCGCCTGCGCCAGCCGCTCTTCGGGAATCTCGGCGTACAGGCCCTCGACCTTGATCTTGCCGGTGGCTTCGTCCTCCAGCCGCGACAGCAGGTCGCGCAGCACGCGGAAGCTCGACGGCACCACGCCGGAGGCGTCGCCCGAATGCACGCCTTCGCTCAGCACCTTGACGCTGAAGTTGCCGCCGGCCAGGCCGCGCAGCGAGGTCGTGCACCACAGTTGCTCGTAGTTGCCGCAGCCCGAATCCAGGCACACCACCAGCGACGGCTTGCCGATCCGCGCCGCCAGGTGGTCGACGTAGGCGGGCAGGTCGTAGCTGCCCGATTCCTCGCAGGCCTCGATCAGCACCACGCAGCGTGCGTGCTGGATGCCCTGGTCCTGCAGCGCCTGGATCGCCGCCAGCGAACCGAACAGGGCGTAGCCGTCGTCGGCGCCGCCGCGACCGTACAGGCGGTCGCCCTTGAGCACCGGCGTCCACGGGCCCAGGTCGGCTTCCCAGCCGGTCATTTCCGGCTGCTTGTCCAGGTGTCCGTACAGCAGCACGGTGTCCTCGCCGGTCGCGTCGCTGCTGGCCGGCACCTCCAGGTAGATCAACGGGGTGCGGCCTTCCAGTTGCACCACCTCCACCTGCAGGCCGGGGATCGCCTGCGCGCGCGCCCAGCGCTCCATCAGCGCCACCGCATCGGCCATGTAGCCATGCGCGACCCAATCGGCGTCGAACATCGGCGATTTGTTGGGGATGCGGATGTAATCGACCAGTTGCGGGACGATGTCGTCATCCCACTTTTCGCTCAGGAAACGGTCGATCTTGGCACTGTCCATGAAAAGCTCCGAAGTGATTGCACACGTGTGCAGCCATTCTACGCCCCGGTGCCCGTGTAGGGTTTTTCCTACACGGCGACGCGCCGTTTACCTGCTGTTTGTGACGCGTTCCGACGATAGGCTGTACCCATGTGGCGAGCGATGCTGACAACGCCGGCAGGAAAGGCCGGCGATGTCCCCATCCAAGTCACAAGGAGCGTTGCCATGCAGTCTTTTATCGTGGTCCTGAAGTCGCTGGTCGTTGCCCTGATGCTGTCCGGCTCCGCGCTCGCCGCGGACAAGGTCAACATCAACTCCGCTGGAGCGGAGGAAATCGACCAGGTGTTGGTGAACGTGGGGGCCTCCAAGGCCCAGGCGATCGTCGACTACCGGCAGGCGCACGGACCTTTCAAGAGCGCCGAGGAACTGGCACTGGTGAAAGGCATCGGACTCAAGACGGTCGAGCGGAACCGCGACCGGATCGATGTGGGCGCCACGAAGGCACCCGCACCGACAGCCGCCAAGCAGGCAGCTGCCAAGCCGGTGGAAAGGCGTTAAAGGGATTTGCAACGAAAGGATAGGGCCGGCGCTGGACGCGCGGCCGCAGCCTCACTGAGCAGGATGCGAAGGGGGAAGGCAGGAAGCCGACAGGGAGGTACATCGTCGCCCGGCGTTGCACAGTGACGTGCAGCCGGGCGATGTTTTTTTGGGCGCCATGGCGCCTCCTGCGTCGCATATTCGGGCTGGCCAAGGACAGGTCCCTTGCCCTGATCGTGCAGAATGCGCGCATGGACTGGTGCACGCTGCCCGCGCGGGTGATCCCCGCCAATGAGTATCGCCGCGAACGCTGGCGCAACGGCCTGGGCTGGACCCGGGAGATCCTGCGTCTGCCGGCCGCCGGCGATGACTGGCTGCTGCGCCTGTCCATCGCCGAGATCGAGCAGGATGCCGTTTTTTCACCTTTCCCCGGGATCGATCGCGAACTGGTCCTGCTGCGCGGCAACGGCGTGCGCCTGCGTTTCGACGACGGCGAGGAACAGCTGCTGCAGGACCCTTGCGCGCGCCTGCGCTTCGCCGGCGAGCGGCCGCTGCGTGGCGAGTTGCTGGACGGGCCGACCCACGATTTCAACCTCATGTGGCGACGTGACCGGCTGCGCACGCAACTGCTGCACCGGCCGCTGGTCGGGCCGATGCTGTTCTTCGCCGAACCCGCTGTCGCCTGGGCCGTTCATCTTCTGGCAGGGCAAGCGCAGTTCGATGCGGCCAGCGGACTGCCGCCATTGGCGGCCGGCGACAGCGCCTGGTTGGCCGCCGATGCCAGGCGCCGCTTCGCTTTGAGCGGGGGCGGGGAGGTGTTAGCGATGCGCATCGAGGCCCTGCCGACGCCCGCGGACTGAGCCCGCTCCACCACGCGCGCGGCTCTTGCAGCGTCGACGCCGACCGCGTCCAATGCGCGAACGCGGCCATCCGGGCCGTACAGCGGAAGCCGACAGGTGCTCTCGGACAACAGGTGGTTGGCGAAAATTCTGGTGGCGGACGCGGACGCGGTCTTGCGCGACCGGATTCGCGATTACCTGGCGTGTTTCAACCTGCAGGCCCACGACGCCGACAGTGCGCCGCACCTGCAGGCGCAACTGGCGGCCGGGCATTACGACGCGGTGGTGCTCGATGCCGGCCTCGACGGTGCCGAGGGCCTGCGCTTGTGCCGGCAACTACGCGACCGCGGCGACATCGCCATCGTGATGATGGCCGACCGCGCCGAGCCGGTGGACCGGGTGATCGGGCTGGATCTGGGCGCGGACGACTTCCTGGTGCGGCCGCCCGACCTGCGCGAACTGGTGGCGCGGCTCAACGCGGTGCTGCGTCGGGTGCGAGCGACCCAGCCGCCGGCAGCGGCGCATGGCGGCTGGCAGGTCGATGCCGCGCGCCACCAGGCGGTGGCGCCGGATGGGCGGACGATCCCGCTGTCGCCCGGCGAACTGCGGCTGATGGCGGTGTTCCTGGAGCAGCCGGGCGAGGTGCTCACGCGCGAGACGCTGCGCACCGCGCTGGGCGACGGCGAGGCCAGCATGCCTGCGGGCAGCCGCGGCATCGATCTGCAGGTCTCGCGGCTGCGCCAGAAGCTCGGCGACGACCCGCTGGTGCCGCAATGGATCCGCACGGTACGCGGCAAGGGCTATGTGTTCGAGCTGCAGCGCATGGGGCTGCCGGCTTCGCGTTGAGGACGTGACGGCGTGGCGTTCCTGGCATCGCCGCGGCCGAAGCGGTAACCGTAGCGGCGGCGGTCGGGTAGCGGCGCGTCGTCCGGAACACGCCGGCGCGTCGTCTCGCGCGGTGCCCTGGTGTTCTCCCTGGCCGCGGCTCATCGAGCAGCGCACCGCGCTCAGCCACGCGCTAACGCCGCGAAGCCGCTGCTGAGCCGCTCCTGCACTGCGCCGTCGTGGCGCACCAGGAAGCGCACCGCCAGTCCTTCGCGCTCGGCGCAGGCCAGTCCGGCCTCGACACCGAGCACGCTCAGGGCGGTTGCCCAGGCATCGGCACGCATAGCGTCGGCGGCCACCACCGTGACCGCGGCCAACGTCGCGGCGATCGGGCGGCCGCTACGCGGATCCAGCAGGTGTCCGTAGCGCCGTCCGTCCTGTTCGAAGTGGTGCCAGCGGTCGCCGGAGGTGGCCACCGCCAGGCCGTCGACCGCGAGCGCGCGCGGCGATGCAGTGCCATGCACCTCCTCGTCCGCAGTGGCCTCGATCAACACCCGCCACGGCTGCGCGTCCGGCTTGCGACCGTAGCCATAGAGATCGCCGCCGACCTCGACCAGTGCGCTTTCCACGCCATGCGCGCGCAGCGCCGTCGCCGCCAGGTCGACGCCGTAGCCCTTGGCGATCGCCGACAGATCCAGATGCAGCCCGCCCGGCTGGTGCCAGCGGCCCGCGTCGTCGACGGTCAGCCGGCGCCAGTCGCCCGCGGCGCGGGCCTGTTGCAGTGCGGCGGGCTCCGGCACCCGCCGATCTCCGGCGGTGGCACCGAAACCCCACGCGCCGACCACGGCGCCGATCGTGGGATCGAAGGCGCCGCCGCTGCGATGCGCCACCTCCAGCGCGCAGCGCAGCACCGTGTCGAACGCGGCGGGCAAGGCATGCCAGGTATCGGCGTCGGCGCGGTTGTAGCGGCTGAGATCCGATTGCGCGTCCCACGTGCTCATCTGCGCGACGACCAGATCGAGCTGCGCCTGGATCGCATCGCGCAGCGTGTGCAGGTCGCGGCCGTGCGCCGGCAGCAGCCTGGCGCTCCAACGCGTGCCCATGCTGCTGCCGTGCAGTGTGGCGATGCCGGCGCTGGCGCGGAGTGCGGTCGGTGAAGCGGGGCGACTCACGCGTCGACGCAGCGCGACCGTACAACGGCAACGCGCAGGTGCCCTACGCTGCGCGACCGTGGGTCGGCGGCATGTTCGGCGTTCCGGTCCCCACGTGCGCTCATGTCTCCGACCAGTCGCGCAGCAGGTTGTGGTAGACGTTGGTCAGGCGCAGCAGCGCCGCCGCGTCCGCGCCGCTGGCGGTCAGCGCCTGGATCGCGGTGTCCAGGTCGAACAGGGTCTGCCGCCGGCCGGCGTCGCGCACCAGGCTCTGCACCCAGAAGAACGAGGCCAGCCGCGCGCCGCGGGTCACGGGTGCGACCCGGTGCAGGCTGCTGGACGGATACAGGATCAGGTCGCCCGCGGGCAGCTTGACCTCGTGCTCGCCGTAGGTGTCGTGGATCAGCAGTTCGCCGCCGTCGTACTCCTCCGGCGCACTCAGGAACAGGGTGCAGGACAGGTCGCTGCGCACGGTCAGCGCCGGCTGCGCGGCGCTGGCGGCCTGGGTCATCACTGCACCGTCGACGTGCAGGCCGTAGCTGCCGCCGCCGCTGTAGCGATTGAAGCGCGGCGGGATGGTGCGCAGCGGCAGCGCCGCGGCGAAGTACAGCGGGCTGCGCGCCAGCGCGCTCAGCACCGCCTGGCCGAGGTCCTGCTTCAGCGGCGAGGCGTCGGCCAGTTGCAGGTTGCGCTTGACCTGCGCGCCCTGCGCGCCGACGGTCTCGCGGCCGTCCACCCAGTCGGCGGTCTCCAATGCCTGGCGAAACCGCGCGACCTCAGCGGCGGTGAGGATGTCGGGAATGTGCAGCAGCATGAGGCGCTCCGGCGGTGGACGGCCAGCATAGGACGTCCACCGTGCGTTGGCAGGCGCGGTCGTTCAGAAGCGGACCTCGGCAGTCAGCAGCACCGAGCGCGGCGCGCCGGGAGTGTAGCGGAAGCCGCTCTTGTTGATGGCGGCGACGTAGTCCTTGTCGAACAGGTTGTAGGCGTTCAGGCGCAGCGCCACGTGGTCGTTGACCGGGTAGCTCAGCACCGCATCCCACACGGTGTAGGACTTCACGAACGCCGGCGTGCCGACCGCGCCGTCGCGGCCACGCTTCATCTCGCCCGAGTAGCGCACGCCGCCGCCGACGGTCAGCCCGAACGGCAGGGTGTAGGTGGTCCAGGCGGTGAACGCGCTGTCCGGCGTGTAGGCCAGGTCCTGGCTGCCGTCCTGCGAGACCGTCGTGCCCTGGCGCACCCGCGCATCCAGCTTGGTGTAGCCGCTGGACAGCGACCAGCGCTCGGTCAGCTTGCCGACCGCCGACAGTTCGATGCCCTGCACGCGCTTCGCGCCGCTCTGGTAGTACAGCCCGTCGCTGCCCTGCACGATCTCGTTGTTCACGTCGGTACGGAACAGCGCCAGCGTCGCGAACAACGCATCGTCGAGGAAGTTCCATTTCGTGCCGACCTCGGCGGTCTTGGCCTTCTGCGGATCGAAGCGCGGATTGTTGGCATTGTTGGCCGAGGCGCTCAGTTCCAGCGTGCTGCCGCCGGGCGGCTGCTGCGAGGTGGCGAAGTTGGCGTACACGCTCACATCCTCGTTGGCCTTGTAGACCGCGCCGAGCTTCCAGCTGAACAGCGTGTCGGCGATGTCGGTGTCCAGGCCAACCACGGTGGTGCAGGGCGCGGCGGTGGAGGTGGTGGAACTGCACACCAGGCTGTCGAAGTCGGTCTTGTAGCGATCCGCGCGCACTCCGGCGGTGACCAGGAAGCTGTCGCCGAACTTCAGCGTGTCGAAGGCATAGGCCGAGTAGGTGGTGGTGGTGCCATGGCTGCGCGCGCCGTTGCGTGCGGTGCGCAGCGGCGTGGTGTTCCAGTCCGGCGCATACAGGTTGGCCGGATTGGCCGCCAGCCAGGCGGCGCGGTCGACGATGTTGTGTCCCCAACTGCGCAGTTCCTCGCGCGAGGCTTCCACGCCGGTGCTGAGGTTGTGCTGCACCGCGCCGGTGGCGAAGTCCACGCGCAGGTTCAATTGATCGGCGAGGATGGTGTACTGCTGGTCCTTGAAGGTCGGCAGGCTGCGCAGCACCGTCCAGGTCGATGCATCGGCCGGATTCGGCGTGCGCAGGTTGGCGGCGTTGGGCATGAACGCGAACAGCAGGTAGTCCTGCTCGTTGCGGCCCCAGCGCGCGGTATTGGTCAGCTTGACCGAGTCGGACACGTCGTGCTCGATGCGGAAGGTGGCCATCTTCGCGGTCACGTCGTCGTGGTCGTCGCGGGTGCCATAGAAGTTGCTGCTGTCCACGCGCGCCGCGCCGCCGAGCCACGGCCGTGCGGGGTCGGGCGAGCTGTAGCCTGGCAGGCCGAGGGTGGGCACGCCGCCGTCGGGCACGTTGTCCTGCTTCACGTACAGCAGGTCGAGCAGGTAGCGCGTATCGGTGCCCAGGCCGAACGCCAGCGACGAGGCCAGGCCCCAGCGCTTGTTGGCGACGTGGTTGCGGCCGATGGCGTCGCTGTCCTGGCCCATCAGGTTCAACCGCAGCGCGCTGCTGGCGCCCAGCGCCTGATTCCAGTCCGCGGTCGCGCGGCGCTGGCCATGGTCGCCGCCGGACAGGGTGGCGCTGCTGGCGTTGTCCAGGTGCGCCTGCTTGCTGACCAGGTTGATCGCGCCGGTCGGCGCGCTGCGGCCGTTGTCGGTGCCGGCCGGGCCTTTCTCCACCTCGATCTGCTCGATGTTGAACACGTCGCGCGAGATCGAGCCGAGGTCGCGCAACCCGTCGACGAAGATGCTGCTGGAGCTGTCGAAGCCGCGCATGTAGATCGCATCGCCGGTGCTGGTGTTGCCGTTCTCGCCGACATAGAACGTGCCCACGCCCGGGCTGTTGCGCAGCGCTTCGGTGAGGGTGGTGGCGCCCTGCTCGTTGAACAGGTCCTTGCCGATGATGTTGAGGGTCTGCGGGGTATCGATCAGCGGCTGGGTGAACTTCGGCGAATCCGGCACTTCCACCAGGTAGCGCTTGGCGCGCTGGGCCTGCACGTCGACCTTGTCCAGGGTGGTGGGCTGGTCGCCGGTGTCCGCATGCGCGGGGGAAAGCAGGCTCAGCCCGCCCAGCAGCACGGCGGTGGTAAGGGTCGGTGCGGCGGCCTGGCGGGTCACGGCGTGTTTGCGGCGCTTGATCGGAGAGGTCATGGGCGGTTCGATTTGCAGGAGGGGCGGCACCCCGATCGCGGGCAGCGGCCGTCCCCCAGCGGGAGCGGCCGCGGCGGCGAGATCGGGCGGCTGGGCGAAACGGTGTCTGCCGCGCATGCGATGCAGGCAGTGCGTTCATTTTCCATGCAAATGCGAATTGTTTGCAATCTCTTTGTCATCGGCACGGGTCCGCCGCGGTTCGGATACTCGGAGTCGCCAGAAAATGCGGCCTATCGACCAAGGCGCGTGATCGGCCAGAGGACCGGGCATTGGGTGGTTTAGGACCCGCACCTGCGGGCGCGTGACGCCAGCGCCGATGAGGCGGGCGCGGAGGATGCGCGGAAGTCCGAGCTAGGGGCCGGAGAGAGGCGCGCCGGTGTCAGGCAGCCGATGCTGCCAGGAGATGCCGTGGTGTCGGCGGCGCAGTGTCGCTGCCGGACCGTCTTACCAAGTGCGCTTCGACGTATGCCGAAGGAGCGGGTGGGGCAGTGCCAGATCGCGTGCCGCCCTGAGTGTCGCCAGTGCTGACGGACCACCAAGCCGGGCCGGCAGACGCCCTATGTGCAAAGGCGGCAAGCGCCAATGCGGTCGGGATTGGCCGCTTGCGGCGCCGTCCTGCGGCGCCGCAAGGGGCGGGGTTCAGGCCGCCGCGGCCTGTGCCACGCGCGGGCCTTCGCGCAGGGCGCGGCCGATCAGCCCGACCAGCAGGTCGAGTTCTTCGCCGTCCATCGCGAAGTGCGGGGTGAAGCGCAGCGAGTTCTCGCCGCCGTGGATCACGTTGACGCCGTGCTGGCGCAGCCACTCCTCGGTGGAGCCGGCGCCGTAGCATTTGTACTGCGGGGCCAGCGCGCAGGAGAACAGCAGGCCGGTACCCTGCACCTGGGTGATGGCGCCGCCGAGTTCGGCCTTGAGCTTCTCCAGCTTCTGCACCGCCTCGGCGCCGCGCTCGCGGATGTTGGCGCGCACCTGCGGGGTCAGCTGCGCCAGGGTTGCGGTCGCCACGTCCAGCGCGCGCGGGTTGCTGGTCATGGTGTTGCCGTAGGTGCCCTTGCGGTACACCTGCGCCGCATGCTCGGTCACTGCCAGCACCGACAGCGGGTACTGCGCGGCGTTGAGCGCCTTCGAATAGGTTTCCAGGTCCGGCGGGTCGAGCTGCTCGAAGCCGGGATAGTCCACCACCGACAGCACGCCGTGCGCGCGCAGGCCGGCCTGGATCGAGTCGACCAGCAGCAGGCTGCCGTGGTTGCGGGTCAGTTCGCGCGCGGCGGCATAGAACGCCGGCGGCAGCGCGCGGCCGGGGTCGCCTTCGCCCATCACCGGCTCCAGGAACACCGCCTCGATGAAGCAGCCGTGCTGCTCGGCCTCGGCAAAGGCGCGGCGCAGCGCCTCCACGTCGTAGGGCGCGATGGCGATCAGCCCATCGTCGCCGCGGTAGCTGGCCAGGTGCTGCAGATAGGTCTTGCGGCTGGAGTCGGAGTACATGCCGGGCCGGTCGGTGCGGCCGTGGAAGCTGCCCTTGACCACCAGACGCTTGATCTTGGCGCCGGCGTGGCGCGCGCCCGGATCGGTCTGCAGCTTGGCGTTGATGTCGACGATGCGTGCGGCCAGGCCCACCGATTCGGAACCGGAATTGAGGCACATGAAGCGGGCGTACGGACAGCCGCCGCGGCGGTGGCCGATCTCCGCACGCAGCGCGCGCTCGAAGCGCAGCTGCGACAGGTTGGGGGTCATCACGTTGGCCATCACCTGCGGCCGCGCCATCGCCTCCAGCACCGCCTCCGGGGTGTGGCCGAAGCCGAGCATGCCGTAGCCGCCGGCGTCGTACAGCACCGCGCCCTTCAGCGTGACCACCCACGGGCCGCGCGCGCTCAGCGCCACGTACGGGGTCACCGCGTCGTCGGCGTAGAAATTGACGAACCCGGCCTGCAGGCGGCGGATCTGCTCGGCCTCGTCGAGGTCGAGCAGGTCGCCGAACTCCGCGGCGATGCGCGCGTAGTCCGCACCGGCCGCGTCGATCGCCGCGCGCAGCGACGGATGCGAGGCCGCCAGGCGCTCGATGCTGGCGTCGTCCAGGCCCTGGGTCAGGCGATCGCCGGCGTGGGCACGGAGCGGGGCGAGGGGGCCGAGTACGGTCATGGAGATCTCCTGAAGGCGGGCTGTCTGGCGACGATCCTCTCTATTATCGGGACAGGATCGTCGAATGGCAGCGTGAATCCGTGCAGGAATTGACGCATTTTCGTCGATTCGACGAAAATCGGTGGTCATGAAGATCACCGCCTCCGACGACGCCCTGCTGTCGCTGCTGCGCGAGGACGCGCGCGCCTCCACCGCCCAGATCGCCCGTCGCCTGGGCGTGTCGCGGACCACCGTGCAGAGCCGGATCGAGCGCCTGGAGCGCGAGGGCGTGATCTGCGGCTACACCGTGCGCACCCGCGACGACTACGAACAGGGCCATATCCGCGCGCACATCCTGATCACCGTGCTGCCGAAGAAGATGACCTCGGTGGTCAAGGCGCTGCGCGAGATCGATGCGGTGCGCGTGCTGCATTCGGTCAGCGGCTCCTTCGACCTGATCGCGCTCGGCGTGGTGCCGGGCGTCAACGACATGGACGAACTGACCGACCGCATCGGCGCGCTGGACGGGGTGGAGCGCACGACCTCGTCGATCATTCTGTCCACCAAGTTCGAGCGCTGAAGAGTTGGGATTCGGGATTGGGCATTAGGGATTGGCAGGAGCGCGATCCCGCTTTTTGCTTCAACAAATCTCCAATCCCGAATCCCCAATCCCGGCGCCGCTACAATATTCGGCCCCGCTCCCGATCGTCCCCGGCGCCGTGAAAAAGTCCGATTTCCACTACGACCTGCCTGAAGAGCTGATCGCGCAGGAACCGCTGGCCGAGCGCTCGGCCAGCCGGCTGCTGCTGGTGCCGCCGGCGCCGGCGGCCTTCGCCGATCGGCACGTGCGCGATCTGCCGGCGCTGCTGCGTGCCGGCGATCTGCTGATCTTCAACGACACGCGGGTGATCCCGGCGCGGCTGTTCGGGCAGAAGAGCACCGGCGGGCGGGTCGAGATCCTGATCGAGCGGCTGCTCGGCGGCCAGCGCGCGCGGGCGCAGCTGGGCGTGAGCAAGTCGCCCAAGGCCGGCGCGCGCATCGCCCTGGATGCTGGCGGCGAGGCCGAGGTGCTGGGCCGCGACGGCGAGTTCTACCAGTTGCAGTTCCATGTGGACGGCGCGCTGGAGCACTGGCTGCAGCAGGCCGGGCGGCTGCCGTTGCCGCCGTACATCCGCCGCGAGCCGGGCCTGGACGATCGCGAGCGCTACCAGACCGTGTTCGCGCGCGAGGCTGGCGCTGTTGCGGCGCCGACGGCGGGGCTGCATTTCGATGCGCCGCTGCTGCAGGCGCTGCAGCAGCGCGGGGTCGAGGTTGGGCATGTGACCCTGCACGTGGGCGCCGGCACCTTCCAGCCGGTGCGGGTGGAAGCGCTGGAGCAGCACCAGATGCATCGCGAGTGGCTCAACGTCGGCGCCAGCCTGGTCGAGCAGGTGCGGCGCACGCGCGCGGCCGGCGGCCGCGTGATTGCGGTGGGGACCACGGTGGTGCGCGCGCTGGAGAGCGCCTCCAAGGACGGTGAGCTGCATCCGTTCGCCGGCGAGACGCAGATCTTCATCCTGCCGGGCTACCGCATCCGCAGCGTCGACGCGATGGTGACCAACTTCCATCTGCCGGAAAGCACGCTGCTGATGATGGTCTCGGCCTTCGCCGGCCGCGAGCGCATCTTCGCCGCCTATCGCCACGCCATCGCCCAGCGCTACCGCTTCTTCAGCTACGGCGACGCGATGCTGCTGTGGAGCAGCGAGACGCCGGCAGGCCACGCGGTGTGATGCGCCGCGTTGCCGTGCCCGCCCGCATGAGGTGCAGCGCGTTCTGCCATGGACGCGCGCGACGCGCGTCGTCCATGCGCGGGTGATTGCATCGCCGCGTCGATGCCGCTCGGACCTGGCGCCGGCGTGCATCGCTTGACGGCAGCGCCGTCCAGTCGCTGAAGCTCGCGGCGAGCAACCTGCACTCATGGTTGGCTTGCCCGGAAGCGAGGTGTGTGGCGCGTGCGCAAGCAGGCCCCGTAGACCGCAGCGGCGCCTGGCGATGCGCTTTTTCCGCGACCTGTCCCGCCTCGGACTGGTACGGCTGCGGGGTGATCGTAGCAAGATCTCCGCTTTGCGCTGCGACCATCACCTGCCACCAAGCAGTCCGGCCCAGGTCTTTCGCCGCTTGCAACAGCCCCCTCCCGCGAGGGGGCTTTTCCCTGGGTGCATCAGCATCGCCGCCGTTGCCAATCCCCAATCCCGACTCCCCAATTCCGACTACTTGATCGGCTCGTCCAGCATCAGTTCGCGCACGAACCGCACCGGCGGCGCGCCGTAGGACAGCACCTGGTCGTGGTAGGCCTTGAGGTTGAACTTGTCGCCGAGCTTGTCCTGCATCGCCTTGCGCAGATCCAGGTGTTCCTGCACGCCGACGAAGTAGGTCGGCAGCTGCGCCGAGGTCAGCTGCGCGCGCACCCACTTGCCCTCGGCTTCGCTCTGCTGCTGGAAGGTGTCGTGGACCATCAGGTGCAGCGCCTGTTCCTTGCTCCAGCCGTCCACGTGCACGCCCTGGTCGAGCAGCGCGTTGGCGATGCTGCGCAGGTAGAACTTCAGCTGCGCCAGGTGGAACAGCGGATCGTTGTCCAGGTAGCCCTGCTCCTGCATCATCCGCTCGGTGTACACCGCCCAGCCCTCGGCGAACACACCCGAGCGCAGCACGCCGCGCAGCGTCGACGGGAACTTGGCCGAGTGCCAGCCTTCCACGTAATGCCCGGGCACGCCCTCGTGGATGCTCAGCAGGTGGATCATGCGGCTGTTGTATTCGCGCAGGAACGAGTCGGCCTGCTGCGCGGTCCAGTCGTCGGGAATCGGCGACACCGCGTAGAAGGTCTTCAGGTTCTTGTCCAGCGGACCGGGCGAATCGCAGTAGGCCACCGCCACGCCGCGCTGGAATTCGGGCATCAGGATGATGTCCACCGGCGCGTCGGGCAACGTCACCAGATCCTTCTTGCGCACGAAGTCGGTGGCATCGGCCAGCGAGGCCTTGGCGTCCTCGACCACCTTGTCGCGCGCCGGATGTTGCGCGTAGGCCAGCTCCAGTGCGGCCTCGATCGCCTTCTGCTGCTGTTCGTCGCTGGGCGCATCGACCAGTGCCGGCGCGCCGGGCTTGTCTTTCAGCACGGTCCGGGCGATGCCGTACATGTCCTGGCGCACGCGGGTGAGCTCGGCTTGGGCGCGCTGTTTGATGTCGGCGCGCGACAGCGAGGAGTTGAGCGCGAACTTCAGCTTCTGGTCGTACTTCTCCGCGCCGAGGCGGAAATCGCCCTTGGCGTTGGGCACCAGGGTCTGGTCCAGCCAGGTCTGCTGCTCGGCCACGGCCTTCTTCAGGCCGTCGATCGCCGCCTGCAGGCGCTGCGCGTCGGCCTGCGGCAGTTCCTGGATGTGCGGGACGATAAAGCTGTCGACGATGCTGAGGATGCCGCGGTTCTGCTTGGCCACGGTCTTGGCGCTGATTTCCGACACGCGTGCCGGGTCCAGGTTGGCGCGCGCCTGCGCGAACAGCGCCGGGATCTTCTCCATGCGCGCGGTGGCCGACTTCAGCCGCTCCGGCAGCGGCGCGAACTCGCGCGCCATCAGCCCGTAGATCGCGCCGCCGGCCAGGCCGTTGTAGACCTGCGGGTCGGTCGCCCAGCCCTGTGCCACCTCGCTGTTCCAGATGTCCGACTGCAGCTGGTTGCGCAGGATCGCCGCGTCCACCTGGTTCTCGCGCGAGAGCTTGGCGACGTCGAGCTTGTCCAGCTCGGCCAGCAACTGCTTGCTCGCGTCCAGGCTCTTCTGCCGGCCCGCGGCGCTGAGGTCGTCCAGCTCGCTGTCGTAGCGGTGATCGCCGGTCTGGGTGGCGCCGACCGGGGACAGTTGCATCCAGGTGTCGACGGCGCGCTTGGAGAGTGCGGCGAACGCGGTGTCGGCGGCCGGGTCTGCCGCGGCGGCGGCCGAGCCGGGGGCGGCGGTGCTGGCGGCAGGCGCGTCGGCGGGTTTCTGGCAGCCGGCAAGGGCGGCGAGCAGGGCGGCGGCGAGCAGGTGCTTGCGCATCGGGGTTCCTGGAGTGGGTCGATCCACCAGGGTAGCCGCGCCGTGCTGCCAGCGCCCCTGCCATTGGATTACCCTGAACGCTTTCGCCATTCAGGAGCACTGCAATGCAGGACAAGGGACGTCGCCATCGTGGCCATGTCGTACGCGACACCGCGTTCGATCCGGAAGGCGTCGCAGCAGCGGCTGGCACGCTCGATGTCGAAGCGCCTGCGCCTGCGCGCTGGTGTCGCTGGGGCGCTTCCCTGGCGCTGGCGGTCTCGATCGCTGCCTGCAGCCGCGGCGGCGAGAGCGCGGCGCTGCCGGCCGCTCATCTCTATTCCGCCGATGCCGCCAGTAGCGCGGCCAGTGCCGCCGAGGCCGCAGCGCAGGCGGCAGAGGCAGCCGTCGCAGCGCCGCCGCCGAGTCCCGGCGCTTTCGCCATGCCGTCCCTGGCCTATGAGCACGAGGTCGATGTGGCATTGCCGGCTGCGCAGATTCCCGCGCGGCTCAAGCAACTCCAGGAAAGCTGCCTGAAATCCAGTTTCGGCGCGTGCACGGTGTTGCAGGTCGAACAGCGCGGCGGCGAGCAGCCGCGCGGCGAACTCAGCGTACGGATCGCGCCGACCGGGGTCGAGCCGTTGATCGCGCAGGCGGGCCAGGACGGCCAGATCGAAAGCCGTACCACCCATGCCGAGGACCTGGCGCAGGCGGTGCAGGACAACGACGCGCAGCGTCAGCGCCTGCAGGCCGAGCAGCGGCGCCTGCAGGAGTTCCAGCAACGCCGCGATCTCAGCGTGGCCGATATGATCGCGCTGTCGGAGAAACTGGCCGCCGTGGAGACGCAGTTGCTCGCCACCAGCCAGGAAGCCGCGCAGCAGCGCCGGCGCCTGGATACGCAGCGGGTGACGCTGACCTTCGCGGCGCCGACCGCCGAGCGGAGCCGCAGCGACATCGGCGATGCGCTGCGCGACAGCGGCGAAATCTTCGCCGGATCGATCGCCTGGGCGATTCGCGCGGTGGTCGGCCTGGCGCCGTTCGTGCTGCTGGGCTATGCGCTGTGGCGGCTGATCGCCTGGCGCCGACGTCGGCGTCGTTCGGCCTAGGAGACAGGCACTGTTCCCGTCCGATGGGATCGGGCGGGAGCGGATGGAGGTGAGTACGCGCGGTGTTGCCACGCGTTGCCGACGGAAGGTGGCACGTCATCCAGCCGCCATGAACGATGCTGGGTCGCGGGTCGCGGCTGAAGCCGCTCCTATAATTCTTCTCGTCTGACACTCAAGCTTGCGCAACAGCAAAACGACGCCTGCCGGGGCTCGCGATACATTGGCTGGGTGCATTGTGGGAGGGACTTCAGTCCCGACGCCTTGCAGTCGGGTGTCTGTGTAGGCGTCGTCGTCGCGGTTGCTTGGCAGTCGGCTGCGACGCGCGTGTGCGCAGTGGCGGCACTGTCGGTGCTGCAATTCCGTCGCGTGGCCGCGGCGTGGCGGAACCATGAGGCACGGCTGGCGTCGCTGGAAAGCAAGGATGCTGGCCATGGGCACGCCAGGACGCTGCGCCAAGCGGCGCAACGCCCCGGATGCAGGCCCTCAACCTTCGTCCTGTTCGAACTCCACGATCACGTCCAGTTCGAACGCCAGCGCTTCCACCGCCTCGCGCACCTTCTGGGCAGTGGCGGCGTTGCCGGCCTCCACTTCCACTTCGTGGGTGCCCGGTCCCTGGTCGTCGGGCAGACCGGCAGAACTGGAATCGTCGTCGTCCATGTGCGGCATCAGGTCGTCGATTTCCTCGACGTGCTCGATGCCGTCCAGGCTCGACAGCAGGTTGATGATGGCGCGGGCATCGTCCTCGCTGCCGGTGATGCGGATGCGGAGCTGGGGCATGGGCCTTCCTCTTAGGGGGAAGGCGCAGGCTAGGCAGGCATCGGCTAAGGCGGGGTGATGATGCGCTCAATGCATCGGCGCGACCGCATCCGGCCCGGCATGCTCGGCGAACGGCTGCAGTAGCGCCTCGGCGGCCGCGCGCAGCAGCGTCGGGGCGATGTAGCGGCGGTGCGCGGCGGCGATCAGCGCCATGTACAGGTGTCCGAAGCGGTTGCGGCAGGCCACCCGCGTTTCCAGGCTCAGTTCGGCGCTGCCGTCGTCGCGCAGCGTCACCCCGACGCAACTGCGGAACACCAGGTGGCGATCGTCGGCACCGAGCAGCACCTGCACGCGCCGCGCCTGCGCGGACGAGGCCTGCGCCAGCACCGGGAACCGCCCGGCGAACAACTGATCGCGTTGCGGCGACAGCAGCGAGGACACCGGGCAGCCCAGCGGCGAGGTGCGCAGCCGCAGCGGCGCCACCAGCACGTTGCGCAGGCGCATCAGCCAGGTCACGCCGCGCGGCGGGTGCTGCAGGAAGCCGTCCAGCAGCGCCGTCATCAGCGCATGCGCTCCCAGTGGCCGCAGCGCCTGCGCCGGCACCGTCAGCCGCACGCTGTCCTGGTGATGGTGCGCGGGCAGCTGCGGTTCGAGCAGCGAGCCGGGCAGTAACTGCGGCGTCACCCGCGCCCGCGACAGGCGCGGCGCCAGCGCCGCGAAGCCGGCCGGATGCCGCCAGGCACCCAGCCGCTGCCGCAGGCGACCGCTGAGGGCGCGCAGGCCGGCACACCAGGCCAGGCGCCGGCTACCCGGCGAGGCCGCCAGCGACAATCGCACGGTCGGTACGGCCAGCCCCTGCGCCTGCGGCGATGCCAGCAGGGTCGCGACTGGCGCCGGCAGCAATTCGGTGAGCGTGGCGATATCGGCAGTGCCGGCCAGCACCTGCGCGCGCACGTCCTCGGCCAGCGTGCCGCCGGCTTCGTCGCTGTGGCAGGACAAGGCGAAGAACGCCGGATGCCCGGACTGCGCGCGCAGCGGCGCGAACTGGTGCCAGGTGCCGCCGCCGAAGCGCACACTGAACAGGCAGTCGGCGGGCAATTCGACATGCCGCAGCGCGGCGAGGAAATGCTGCGGATCCTGCGCCAGTTGCGCCGGCGAGGCGGTGCTGAAGCGCAGCAGCGCGCCGCCGCTGCCGGTGATCGCGGTGAACATGCGATGCCCGGCATGGCAATGGAACGGATGGCCGCCGCTACCGACCGCGAACGAGTACAGCGCGGTGGACTCGCCGTTGCCGAAATCGGTGCCTGCCAGGCGCGCCGAGGGTTCGTCCAGCGCGTCGCGGAACTGCGGATGCGCGCGCTGGCGCAGGCAGGCCTGGGCGATCAGCGGATCGCCGGCGCCGACACCGAGCTGGGCGATCAGGATGACCTCCACCGGCAGGCCGCCGCTGTAGGAGGGCAGGCGCACCGAGGGGAATCCGGTTTGCGCGGCGGCGTGTTCGCTGAGCGGTGCGGCGGTCATCGGCGGACTCCTGTTGCCGTGGCGGAAGGATCAGGCGGTGCGCTTGGCCTGCCTGCGCGACTCGCGTTTGAGCGGGCCGGCGCTGGGGCAGATCTCGAAGGCGAAACCGCTGAGGGTGTTGACCAGGTTGTCGGGGGTGAGCCGGTAGACCACGAACTGGCCGCGGCGCTCGCTCGCCACCAGCCCGGCCGCTTCCAGCACGGACAGATGCCGCGAGATCGCCGGCGCGCTCATCGCGAAGCGCTGCGCGATCTCGCCGGCCGTGAGTTCCTGTGCCGACAGGTAGGCCAGGATCTCGCGGCGGGGGCGCGAGGCGAGGGCTTCGAAGACGCGGTCGATGGACATCGGGATTAGATAATTAACGAATTAGTTAATTAATGACGTGTTGCCTCGTCTATGTCAAGTGCCGAATCGACGCGGTGACGCGGTTTCCCCCAAGGGGGTTCGCCATCCATGAGAAGAGCCGCCGTGTTGAAGAGGTGACGGGCGCAGTCCCCCCGCTCGTCAACTTTCCTTGTGCGTCGTCACCAGGCGCAGGAAGGCTTCGTGCTGGTAGCGGCTCATGCGCAGTTGCTGCCCCGTCTCCATGGTGACCACGTGGTGGCCGTTGAACCAGGGGTGGATCGCCCTCACCCGACGCAGGTTGACGATCGCCGATCGATGCACGCGGGCGAAGTGGCGCGGGTCCAGCCGCGCGGCCAGCGTGGCCATGGTCTCGCGCAGTTCATGGGTGCGGTCGGCCAGGTGGATCAGCACCGTGTTGCGACTGGCCTTGATCCAGACGATGTCCTCGACCGCGACCAGCACCACCGCTTCGTCGACGCGCACCGGAATCCGTTGCAGATAGTCGTCGCGTTGGCGCAGCGCATCCAGGGTCTGCAGAATGCGTGCCTCGACAAAGGAACCCGCGCCGCTGCTGAAGGACAGTCGTCGTTTGGCGCGGTGCAACGTCTCGGCGAAGCGTTCGCGGCTGAAGGGCTTGACCAGATAGTCCACCGCATTGGCCTCGAACGCACGTACCGCGTACTGCTCGTAGGCGGTGACGAAGATCGTCGCCGGCATGTTGGCCGCGCCGATCGTGGCGACGACGTCCATGCCGGTCATGGCCGGCATCTGGATGTCCAGGAACACCAGGTCGGGCGATTGGCTGCGGATCGCGATCACCGCGGAGGCGCCATCGCCGCATTCGCCCAGCAGTGCGATATCCGGATCGGCGCGCAGCAGTCGCACGATGGCGTGGCGCGCGATCGGCTCGTCGTCGATGACCAGCGCCGTGATGCTCATGCAGCGACGTGCTCCGGGGCATCCTCGGCGTCCAGTTCGCGGAACGGCAGCCGGATACGGCAGGACACGCCCTGCGAATAGAGCATGTCGAGCCGGATGTCGGCGTTGTCGCCGTAGAGTTCCTTCAGCCGCAGGCGGCTATTGGAGAAACCGATGCCGTGTCCACCCGCACTGCTGTTGTCCTGCAGCGTGCTGTTGCCGTTGCGCACTTCGATGGACAGCGTTTCGCCTTCGCGTCGGCACTCGATCTCGATACGGTCGCTGCCGACACGTTGGCCGATGCCATGGCGGATCGCATTTTCCACCAGCGGTTGCAGCAGCAGGCTGGGCACTGCGCAGTGCAGCGTGCCGGGCGCAACATAGAGCTTCGTGCTCAGGCGCTCGCCATAGCGCTTGCGCTGGATGCCGAGATACAGGTCGAGCAGGGCCAGTTCGCGTTCCAGGGTGATTTCCTGGCCGTCGTAGTCTTCCAGGAAGGCGCGCAGCAGTTCGCTCAACCGCAGCAGCATGTCCTCGGCGGCGACGGTGTCTTCGTCCAGCAGGGTGACGATGGCATGCAGCGTGTTGAACAGAAAATGCGGTTGCAGCTGGCTCTTCAGCGCTTGCAGGCGCGACTGCGCGAGTTCGGCGGCCAGACGGCTGGCTTCCACCTCGCGCCGGGCCTTCTCGGCGTGGAAGTGCAGCGCTTGCTGGATCGCGAACAAGGTCCAGTAGGTCAGCAACCCGATGGCGAAGTGCTGCTCCAGGAAATACCCCAGTTGTTCAGCGAAACCGCTGGGCTCGAACAGGGTGGAGACGAGCGCGCCGATGACCATCGCGGCAAACGTCACGCACAGGCTTGCGGCCGCCTGCGCGCCAAGCCCGTGGAAGCGCTGGGCGCCGCGGACAGGGAAACGTTCGGCGAGCCGGAAGACGGTGGGCGCCAGGAGGGCCCAGCTGTACCACTGGATCAGCGACCACCGGATGAGCACCTCCAGAGGCCACCTGCCGGCAGACGCACCGTTGTTGATGATGTTCTGGAGCATGAACACCATGGACACCAGCGTCCACAGCGCGACATAGCGCCACAGGCTGATTTCGGTACTGCCGAGTCGGACGTTCATCCAGCGATGGCCGAAGGGTGACGGGCGCATCCTATGCGCAGCGACACGCCATGGAAAGCGCCGATGCGCGCGCACTACGATTGGGAGCGCGAGAACGACGATTCGTCCCGAATCGATTTGCAACCGCACGGCCACACGGCCTGATGGGCACGTCAGCACCAAGGGAATCTGTTCCCTCGTGGCTGGCGAATCCTTTTCATCGGAGCTCTGTCATGCCCTCGATCCGTGTCCTTGCCTTGATCCTTTCCCTGTCCGTCGCGACCGCAGCGGCGGCCGCCGCCGAGCCGGTTCGCTATCTGGAACTGAGCAACCGCGCCTACGACGCGCTGACGGCGCTGGCAGTCGCTGCGCCAGGCAGCCATGCTTTTCGTGACGTCGCGCTCGGTGCGCCGTTGCGGGGTGGCGGCGACGCAGCGACCTTCCCGCTCGCAGGCGCCGCATGCCGCTACGACCTCCGCTTCACCTTTCGCAACGGACGTTCGATGCTGTATCCGGATGTGGATGTCTGTGCCCACCGCGTGCGCATCCGGCCGTTGCCGCGCCAGAAGCCGGGCGCGCGTGCGGTGCAGGTCGCAGGAGCCGCAGGAACGTCGCCCTGACGCGCGCTGCGTTCGGCTTCGTCGCCGTACGACTGCGTCGTCGCAAGGCGCTCTCCGTCGCGTCCGTCGCGGCGGACGCCGCGCCTGCGAATGCGTGCGGGGAGAGGCGCTAGCCCGCCTTCGGCGGCAACCCGAGCAGTTCCGCCGGCAGCGCCGGCATCGGCGTGCGCTCGTCCAGCGCCTCGCGCTTGAGCCAGTCGACGAAGTGGCTGGCGGCCGGGCTGAGCAGGCGGTGGGTCGGATGCACGATGTAGTAGGAATAGCGCGCGGTCAGCGCCGGGCCGGGCAGGCGTACCAGTTCGTAACGCTGCAGGTAGGGCTGGGCGATGTGCTTGCGTGCCAGCACCGCGCCCACGCCGTACACCGCCGCACGCATCGCATCGGTGCTGTCGTTGAAGGTGTGCATGGGCGGCAGCGCCACGCCGCGCACGCCGGCGGCGCGGAACCAGTCGCGCCAGCCCTGCGGCGACATGTCGGTGAGCAGCGGCAGCTGCGCGATCTGCTCGGGCCGGCGCAGCGTCGCCAGTTGCGGCAGGGCGGGCGAGGCCACCGGGAACAGTTCGTCGTCCATCAGGTGGTGCGAGGTCAGCCCGGGCCAGTCGCCCTGGCCGTAGCGGATGCCGAGTTCCGGGCCGCCGTCTTCGAAGCGCGAGAACGCGGAGTCGGTCTGGATCTCCAGGCGCACGTGCGGGTAGGCCTGGCAGAAGCGCGGCAGGCGCGGCAGCAGCCAGCAGTACGAGAGCGAGCGCAGCGTGGTGAGGCGCAGCGGCGCGGTGTCGGCCTGTGGATGCAGGTTGCCGGCGACCGCGGCGATGTCGGCCAGCGCCGCGCTGGCGGCATCGGCCAGTTGCCGGCCTTCGGCGGTCAGCTTGACCCCGCGCGCGTGGCGCTGGAACAGCGTGGCGCCGAGCAGGGCTTCCAGGCGCCGCACATGGTGGCTGACCGCACTGGCGGTGAGATGCAGTTCCTCCGCGGCATGGGCGAAGTTCTGGTGGCGCGCGGCGGCGGCGAACACGCCGAGCGCGGGCAGCAGGGACGGGCGCAGTTGCATGAGCAGGCACGCGGCAGATTTGTGGCTCGCGACGATACTACGCGCTTGTCGGCCCTGTGGCGCAGGGGGATGCTGGCAGCCGAACACGACATGCGCGGCGGGCAGCGGGGATGCGGAATCGGCGCGGACGCGCCGCCCGGCGTCCTCAGCCGGCAGCGGATGCGTGGCGTCGCACGACCGCTGCGGCGCGTATCCGATCGACCGCGAGCCTTTTCCATGCCCACCTCCGATTCCTCCCTGCAGCCGGCCATCGCTTCCGCCCCTGCTGCGTCCGCATCCGACGGCGCGCCCGCCCGCGACTGGCGCACGCCGCTGGAACTGGGTTTCCTCGGCGTCGTCTGGGGCTGCTCGTTCCTGTTCATGCGCGTGGCCGCGCCGCAGTTCGGCGCCTACGCGCTGGTGGAACTGCGCCTGGCGCTGGGCGCGGCGGTGCTGCTGCCGTTCCTGTGGCTGGCGCGGGCGCGCTTCCCGCTGCGGCGATGGCCGACCCTTGCGGCGATCGGCTTGCTCAACTCGGCGCTCCCGTTCCTGCTCTTCGCCTGGGGCGCGCAACATGCGCCGGCGGCGATCGGCGCGATCTGCAACGCGATGACCGTGCTGTTCACCGCCTTGATCGCCTTCCTGTTCTTCGGCGAGAAGATCGGCACGCGCCGCGCGCTGGCGTTGTTGATCGGATTCGCCGGCATCGTGGTGCTGGCCACCGGCAAGTCGGCCGGCATCAGCGTGGGTCCCGCCGCGCTGGCCGGCACCACTGCCTCCTTGCTGTACGGCATCGGCTACAGCCTGGTGAAGCGGCACATGAGCGATCTGCCGCCGGCCGCGGCGGCCGCGTCAACCCTTGGCTGTAGCGCGTTGCTGCTGGCGCCGCTGGCCTGGACGCATTGGCCGGCCGCACCGGTGCCGGCGGTGGCCTGGGCCTGCGCCGGCGGCCTGGGCGTGCTCTGCACCGGCCTGGCGTTCCTGTTGTACTACCGGCTGATCCAGCGCATCGGCCCGGCGCGCGCGTCGACAGTGACCTATCTGGTGCCGGTGTTCGGCGCGCTGCTGGCCTGGGCGATCCTCGGCGAGCCGCTGACCTGGACCATGTTGCTGGCCGGCATGCTGATCCTGGGGAGCGTCGCCTTCAGCCAGCGCGCACGGTAGGGTTCGGCGCACCGCAATCGCCGTGTCCCCCTTCGCCTGGAGAACGACGCAATGACCGATTCCCTGCTCGCATCGCAGTTCGCGTTCAAGGCCTGGGCCAACGCCGAACTGCTGCAGGCGCTGGCGCAGATCGACGGCGCCGCGTATCCGGCGCAGCGGGAACGCGCGATCCGGCTGTTGAACCACACCTACGTGGTGGACCGGATCTTCGCCGCGCACCTGGACGGCGGCACGCATGCGTTCACCGCGAGCAACACGCCGCAGACGCCGGAACTGGAGGCGCTGGGTGCGGCGGTGGCCGAATCGGACCGGTGGTATGCCGACTATGTCGCCCGGATCGACGCACCCGCCTTGCAGCAGATGCTGGCGTTCCGTTTCACCGATGGCGATGCCGGCCGCATGAGCCGGCAGGAGATGCTGTTCCACGTGCTCGCGCACGGCGCCTTCCACCGCGGCAACATCGCCATGCTGCTGACCGAATGCGGCGTGGAGCAGCCGCGCGAACTGTTCACCCGCTTCCTGCACGCGCAGCAGCCGCAGCGGCGGGCCGCCGTGGGCGCCTGAGCGCGCGCGGTCGCGCCTGTCGCGACTACTTCGGCGGCGTGCGCACCGGCAGCGGCACGTTGCACAGGTCGATGTGCCCGGCCGGACGCTTGTAGAAATCGTCGCGGCGGTTGCGTCGCGCCTCGACGACCTCGCGGAAGGTGCGCGTATCCGTGCGCAGCAATTGCAGCGGGGTGCGCTCGTTCTCCGGCACATCGCTGGCCAGGCGGATCGCTCGGATCGGCGTGCGTTGCTCGGGTTTCTCGTAGAAGCCCATCGGGTCCGGCCCGCGCGGGATCACGCTGAGCAGTTCCATGCCCTTGACCACGCGGCCGACCACGGTGATGTTGCGGTCCAGTTGCCGCGGCGATTGCCCGGTGACCACGTACAGTTCGGCGCCGATGCTGCTGTCCTCGTCGTTGTTGCGGCCGGCGCCGAGGGTGCCGTAGCAGTGCGCCAGCCAGGCGGTGCCGGCCTTGGGATCGCGCGCCACCGGAAAGCCGTCGACGAAGCCCACCTGCGGCGCCCAGCCGTCGCGGTCGGGCAGGGGCTGGAACGCCAGGCCCGCGGCCGGGCGCTGGAATTCGGCGGGCAGGTGGGTCTTGGCGCTGCCCAGCGACCTGGCCTTGCCCGGCTCCTCGCCGTCGGGGTCGCCGAACTGCACCACGAAGTTGTCCTGCGCGCGGTAGATGCTCAGGCCGTCCCAGAAGTGCTCGTGGGCCAGGGTGCGAATGTTGCCGACATGCTGCGGCGCGAACGCCGGCGCCAGTTCGATGATGACCCGGCCGGTGTCCAGTTCGAGGTACAGCGTGTTCGCCGGATCCAGCGTGCGCCAGTCGCTGGGCTTGGACGCATCCAGGATCTGTTGCGGGCTGCGGTAGGGCACGGCCGGCGGCGGTGCTCCAGCCGACGCGGCGAAGGTGGACAGCGACAACGCGAGGGCGAGCAGGGAAGTGCGCAGCGGCATGAGGGCGGCCCGGTCGGTGAGCGCCCGATTCTCACCGAAGCGGCGGCCGCTGCCAATGTGCCGGCGGCATGGCGCGATCGCCGTGCCGCCGACAGCGCTGTCTACGACAGCGCGCGCTTCTGCGGTTCCTGCGCGTCCTGCAGCGGCGCCTGGTGCTGCGCCGGCGGCAGCGCGGCCAGTTGCCTGGCGCTTTCCGCTGCCGGGATGGTGGCCGCTTGTGCGGCGTCCACGTAGGCCACGCGCTTGTCGCCGGCGCTGGGATCGCCCTGCACCGCGAACACGCGGCCGTTCTCGTTGCGCAGGACGTGATCGACCTGGGTCAGGCCGTCGCGTCTGGCCGCCAGCAGCAAGTTGCTGGCGACGTTGGCGTCGTACGGGGTGAGCTTGCGCTCGATCGCCTGCTGCATCGCCTGTTGCTGCGGGTCGGCGGCGGCAGCGGCGTGCGGCTCCGGCCCGCTGCCGGTGGCGCGTGTCGGCGCCGTCGGCGACTTCTGCTCTGGCGTTTCGGCCTTGGCGTCGATGCGTTGCAGATCGCCGCCCGGCGTGCCGCCGGCGCTGTCGGCCACGCGGAACAGGCGCTCGCTCAGGCCGTACTGGGAATTGCCCAGGTTGCGCGCCAGGCCGATCGCGAAGTCCTGCGGACTTTGCTTGGCGTACTGCGCCGCCTCGTGCGCGGTCATCGGGCTGGCCTGCGCCGCGCGCTGGTACTGCTGGCGCAGCGCATCCATCTGCCGCTCGGAGAAGTGCAGGGTGAGGTCCTGGCCGGCCTTCGCCGGACCCGCGGCACCGGCCTTGCCGGCGAGCACCGAGTTGAGCAGTTGCGCCTGGTTCTCGTCGACCTTGTCGAACTTGAACTGGTAGCTGCGTTCGTCCACGCGCTCGTTGCCCGCGGCGTCGAACTGGCGGGTCATGGTCATCGGCACGTTGCCGGCGTACTGCACCTTGCCGACCAGGCTGTAGCTGCCGTCGGCATAGGTGGTGCGCACGTTCTCCCCGGTGTTGCGCTGACCGCCCAGCTCGGCCTTGAACGGGCCTGCCGCGAGTTGGGCGCGGGTTTCCGAACTCATCGTGAGGCTCTCGACCTTCTGTACGTCGCTGACGCCGGGTACGTTGGCGGCAAGCTTGCCGCTGGCCAGGAAGTCGCGATAGGCGCCCTGCGCCTGCGGCTCGCGCAGGTCGAAGCTGGCGGTGCGCATGGTCGCCTGGCCGAGCGCGTCCTGGCGGCCGAGCATGGCCTGGGCGACGTCGGTCTTGAATCCGACCGCCTCCAGCCGCTCCAGCGCCTGGGTCGGGCCGACCGCCACGCGCACGCTGTGCTCGTCCACGCGCTGCACGGCGTAGCTCATGCCGGCCGCATCGGTGCGCTCGCTGGAGGTGGCCAAGCCGCGAAACGTCGCCTCCATCGAGGTCTTGGCGAAGGCCTGGCCATCGAGCTTGACGCTACCGTCCACCGGGATGGTCTGCGGGTCGAACGGATTCACCTGGGCAGCGGCTTCGGCCTTGGCCTCGCCGGGCAGGCGCACCTCGTAGCGGCCGCGCTCGCCGACCGCCTGGGTCAGGCTGCCGTCGGCGGCCAGGCGCCCGGCCTTGAATGCGCCCTCGATGCGATGGCCCTGGGTGAACTCCATCTCCACGTTGAACACGGTCTTGCCGTCTTCCTGTTTGCTGCCGGCGCCGACCTTGCCGGTGTGCACCAAGGCGTACTCCAGCGGGCCACGCTTGGCCTCCACGGCGGTGCGGCTGTACTCGACCGAACCCGAGCCGGCCTCCGGGTCGCGCTTGACCCCACCGACTGAGAACTGGTTGCCGGAACTGGCGAAGCTGGCCTCGGTGGTCTGTCCGGGCTGTGGGGTAGCGGGCGTCGAACTCATGCGTGACCTCCTGGATGGCATGCGGAAACGGATCGGCAGGCAGTGTAGTCAGCGCCGCGTTGTCGAAACGTTTGTCGCAGCTGCGCCGGCCAGGGCGGGCGCACATGACCAACGGCACAGTGACTATGTCGAACTCGGTACTAGTATCCAGCTCAACCTAGTGAGGACGCCATGGTCGAGCCGGATGCACAGCTGAAGAAATTCCAGAAGGAGCTGAGCGCCGGCACCGTGTCGCTGGCCCTGCTGGCGGTCTTGGCCGCGGCCGAGGCGCCGCTGTACGGCTACCTCATCGCCAAGCGCCTGGAGCAGGTGGGCGAGGGCGTGCTCAGCGGCAAGCAGAGCGCGCTGTACCCGGTGCTGCGCAACCTGGAGGCGGCGGGGCTGCTGTCCAGTCATGTCGAGCCGTCGGTGGCCGGGCCGCCGCGGCGTTACTACCGCATCACCGCGGCGGGCCTGGCCACGCTGCGGCAATGGGCCGCGGCGTGGCGCGCCACCCGCGATTCCGTCGATTCCGTGCTGAAGGGGGTTTCAGAATGAGCAGCGCACACGCCACACCGCAGTCCTTGCCGACCACCATTCCCGATTACCTGGCGCAGCTGCGCGCGGCGCTGGCCGGCGCCGACCCCGCGTTGATCCAGGATGCGTTGTACGACGCGGAGGAATACCTGCGTTCGGAACTGGCCGAGCAGCCGGGCAAGAGCGAAGCCGAGGTCATCGCCTGCGTCGCCGGCAGCTACGGCGCGCCGGAGGAAGTGGCCGAGATCTACCGCGAGACCGAAGTGACGGTCAGTCGCGCGCTGAAGCCGCCGGCGCCGCCCAAGCGCAAGTCGTTGCCCGGCCGCTTCTTCGGCGTGGTCGCCGATCCGCGCGCCTACGGCAGCCTGTTCTACATGCTGCTGTCGCTGGTCACCGGCATCTTCTACTTCACCTGGTTTGTCACCGGCGTCAGCGTGTCGGCGGGCTTGCTGATCCTGATCGTCGGCGTGCCGCTGCTGGTGCTGTTCTTCGGGTCGGTGCGGCTGCTGTCGCTGGTGGAAGGGCGCGTGGTGGAAGTCCTGCTGGGCGAGCGCATGCCGCGGCGGCCGCTGTACAGCGCGCCGCAACAGCCGTGGCTGCAGCGCATCGGGCAGATGTTCACCGATGCGCGCACCTGGACCACGATGCTGTACTTCCTGCTGATGCTGCCGCTGGGCATCGTCTACTTCACGGTGTTCGCGGCCTTGCTCAGCACGTCCTTCGCCCTGCTGTTCTCGCCGGCGGCCTTGCTGGACCCGGACATCGCGCACCTGACGATCAACATGGGGAGCACGCAGTGGAGCGGCGGCGAGACCTGGTTGCCGCTGGTGCTGATGAGCGTGCTCGGCGGCCTGTTGTTCTTCGTCACCCTGCACCTGTCGCGCGGCTTCGGCAAGGCGCATGGCCTGCTGGCCAAGCACCTGCTGGTGCGCAGTGCGGCGCCCTGATGTGCTGATGCTGGATCGCCCGCGGCAGGTTGCCGCGGGCGATCCGCCGCTCAGCCGGCCTTGCGGCTGCCGCGACGCTTGAGCGGGGTGACATTGCCGGCCGCCGGCGCGCGGCTGGCGCCGGCGTTGGCGGCGATGAAGCTGCGCACCTGCGGATACACGATGTCGCGCCAGCGACGGCCGCTGAAGATGCCGTAATGGCCGGCGCCTTGCACTTCCAGGTGCTGGCGGCGCGCGGCGGGGATGCCGGTGCACAGGTCCTGCGCGGCGGCGGTCTGGCCCAGGCCGGAGATGTCGTCCAGTTCGCCTTCGATGCTGAGCAGCGCGGTGTCGCGGATCGCGGCCGGGTCGACCCGTTCGCCGTCGATCACCCATTCGCCGCGCGGCAGCAGGAACTCCTGGAACACCACGCGGATGGTGTCCAGGTAGTAGGTGGCCGGCATGTCCAGCACCGCGTTGTACTCGTCGTAGAAGCGGCGGTGCGCCTCGGCGTCCTGCAGGTCGCCCTTGACCAGGTTGGCGTAGAAATCCCAGTGCGACATGAAGTGCCGGCTCGGGTTCATCGCCAGAAAGCCGATGTGCTGCAGGAAGCCCGGGTAGACCTCGCGGCCGTGGCCGGGGTAGGCCGGCGGCACGGTGTGGATGACGTTGTGCTCGAACCAGGACAGCGGGTTGCGCGTGGCCAGGTTGTTGACTTCGGTGGGGCTGCGGCGCGCGTCGATCGGGCCGCCCATCATCACCAGCGAGCGCGGCGTGGTCTCGCCGCGCCCGGCCATCAGCGACACCGCGGCCAGTACCGGCACGGTCGGCTGGCACACGCTCATCACGTGCAGCGACTCGGCGCCGATGTGGCGGATGAAGTCCTGCACGTAGCGCACGTAGTCGTCCAGGCCGAAGTCGCCCTCGGCCTGCGGCACCATGCGCGCGTCGATCCAGTCGGTGACGTAGACCTTGTGGTCGCGCAGCAGGGTGCGCACGGTGTCGCGCAGCAGCGTGGCGTGGTGGCCGGACAGCGGCGCCACCACCAGCACCGCCGGCTGCTTCTTGAGGCCGTCCACGACCTTGGCGTCGTCGCTGAAGCGCTTGAAGCGCAGCAGGCGGCAGAACGGCTTGCGCAGCACTTCCTGCTCGACGATCGGCAGCGCGTGGCCGTCGACCTCGACATGGTCCAGCGCCCAGGCCGGCTTCTCGTAGTCCTTGCCCAGGCGGTGCATCAACTCGTTGCTGGCGGCCAGGCGCTCGGCGCCGGGCAGCGTCGACCACAGGCTGTTGGGGTCGGAGAAGATCTTGGCGTTGGCTTCGGCCTGGTGCACCCAGGGGGCGAGCAGGTTACGGGTCAGTTCGTGCCACTGGTAGAGCATGCCGGTGTTTCCATCCTGAGCGTATGCTGCCGTGCAGCATAACGCATCCGCGCTGTTTGCACCTTAATGGGGCACCAGACCAATCGTCTCCAGGGCCGCCGCATCCCCCGCCAGCGCTGGCGCCAGCCAGCAATGACTGCCGACCGGGCGCAGCCCGAGCGCACCGAACTGGCGCCGGTACCAGCGCGCCGCGCGGGGCTGGAAGCCGGCGTGGTCGCCGTCGAAATCGTCCTCGGCGGCGAAGGTCTCCAGGAACGCCACGCCGCCGCACAGCTCCACCAGGCCGGGCAGACCCTGGCGCAACTCGCGGCTGGGCACGTAGTGCAGCACGTCCGAACACACCAGCAGGTCCACCGGTGCGCACGGCCGCAGCCAGGCGAAATCGCCGAAGCGCGCCGGGTGCAGGTTGCGGTGGCGGCCGTAGCGGGCGACCGCGTAGTCGCTGCTGTCGAAGCCGAGATAGCGCAGTTTCGGCCGCAGCTTCAGCAGCGGCGCGCGCCAGGCGCCTTCGCCGCAGCCGATGTCGAGCACGCTGCGGATCGGCCGTTCCAGGTAGTACTCGGCCTGGGCCACGGCGAGCGCGACCTTGCGCGCCAGGCGCGCGGCATCGCCGATGCCGTCGCGGCGATACCAGCGCTGGAAGTAGTCGGCGTCGTACTGTTTGTCCATGCGGGCGTGTGATCCGTGCGGGCGCCGGACGAATCGGCGAAAATGGCCGCACATCCTACGCCAGCGACACGGAGCCAGCGCATGCAACTCTACCTGTGGATCAAGTCCCTGCATCTGCTGTTCGTGATCGCATGGATGGCGGCGGTGTTCTACCTGCCGCGGATCCTGGTCAACGTCGCCGAGAGCGCGGGCCAGCCGCAGGTGCAGGAGCGCCTGGCGCTGATGGGCCGGCGCCTGTACCGCTTCGGCCACAGCATGTTCGGCCTGGCGCTGGTGCTGGGACTCACCTTGTGGCTGGGCTACAAGGTGCTGCCGGACTTCCCGACCATGGTCGCCCCCGGCCACAGCGGCTGGCTGCACGCCAAGCTCGGCCTGGTGGCGCTGATGCTGGCCTACTACATCTTCACCGGCCGCTGGCTCAAGCGCGTCGGCCAGGCGCAGCCCCTGCCATCCTCGCGCGCGCTGCGCCTGTTCAACGAGGTGCCGGTGCTGGCGCTGCTGGTGGTGATCTGGTTGGTGCTGGCGAAGCCGTTTTGAGCGGGGATTGGGGAGTGGGGATTAGGGATTCGTAAAAGCGGGTCCCGTGCTCCGTGTTGCATCGCGGAGCAACCCATAGCAGTTCGGTGCCCATGGGATTCGCTCTTGCGAATCCCCAATCCCGACTCCCCAATCCCGAGGCGCCGCCCGGCGCCTCAGGCCGTCTCGTACGCGCCGTAGCTGCGCAGGCGCGCGTAGCGCTTCTGCAGCAGTTGCTCGATCGGCAGCTGTTCCAGCGCGTCCAGTTCGTTGAGCAGGACCGCCTTCAGGCGCTTGGCCATCTGCGTGGGGTTGCGGTGCGCGCCGCCGATCGGTTCGCGGATCACCTTGTCGACCAGGCCCAGCGCGGACAGACGCTTGGCGGTCAGGCCGAGTTGTTCGGCGGCGTCCTTGGCCTTGGAGGCGTCCTTCCACAGGATCGAGGCGCAGCCTTCCGGCGAGATCACCGAGTAGGTGCCGTATTCCAGCATCAGGGTGCGGTCGCCCACGCCGATCGCCAGTGCGCCACCGGAGCCGCCTTCGCCGATCACGGTGCAGATCACCGGCACCTTCAGCTCGGCCATCTCCAGCAGGTTGCGCGCGATCGCTTCGCTCTGGCCGCGCTCCTCGGCGCCGATGCCGGGGTAGGCGCCGGGGGTGTCGATGAAGGTCAGCAGCGGCAGCTTGAAGCGCTCGGCCAGCTTCATCAGGCGCAGCGCCTTGCGGTAGCCCTCCGGGCGCGGCATGCCGAAATTGCGCGCGATTTTGCTCTTGGTGTCGCGGCCCTTCTGGTGGCCGATGATCACCACGGCGCGGCCGTCGATGCGGCCGAGGCCGCCGACGATGGCCTTGTCGTCGGCGAACGCGCGGTCGCCGGCCAGTTCCTGGAACTCGTCGCAGAACACGTTGATGTAGTCCAGCGTGTACGGGCGCTGCGGATGCCGCGCCAGCTGCGAGATCTGCCACGAGGACAGGTCGCGGAAGATCTGCGCGGTGCGCACCCGCAGCTTGTCCTCCAGCGCACCCACCTCGGCGTCGACGTTGACCGCCGGGCCGGTGCTGGCGTTGCGCAGTTCCTGGATCTTGGCTTCCAGATCGGCGATGGGTTGCTCGAAGTCGAGGTAATTCGGGTTCATTGGAAGCCGTCGGATGGATCAAAGGTGGGGAAGCTTAGCCGAATGTACGGCAACTGCCCGTACGCTCCGGTGTGGAAAGGCCGGCGGGGTGCGGCTGGCTGGGGGCGGCGGCGGTTCAGGGAACGACCAGCGCACTGCGCCCGGTCAGCTCGCCGAAGGCGTGCACGAAGGTGTTGTAGGCCTCGTTGGCCGAGGGCGGCAGCGAGGCGCCCAGCGTCGCGGTGGCGGCGGTGAACGCCATCTGCGCCTGGAAGGCTTCCTTGCGCAGGGCACGCTGCGCGTCGGCGCCGGTCGCGCGCAGGTGGCGCGCGTAGAGCGCGCGCAGCGGGCCGGCATGGGCCTCGTAGGCCGGGTCCAGCGGCGGCAACGTCGCCGGGGCCTTCTCCAGCGCGAAGCGCGGCGTCACGTAACGGCCCGGCCGCGCGCGCGCGAACGCGCCGGGCTGGCCCATGCCGGTCTCGACGTAGGCGATGAAGTCGGGCGCAGTGAAGATCTTGCTGGAGATCTTGCCGCCGCTGGCATCGACATGCGCGACGACCTGCTCGTCCGGGAACGGCTCGCGCACGCCGAAGGTCCAGTCCTTGTCGATGAACAGGTCGTGGGTCTGTTTGAACGGGCCTTCGAAGGTGACGCCGTTCAGTTCGATCCGCGCGTTGATCGAACCGAAGTTCTTCGCCTTGTCCGGGCCGGTGAGGTAGATCGCGTTCGCGGTCACGTACTCGCTCAGGGTCGGATTGATCAGCCCGCCCCTGGTATCGGCGTAGACGATGAAGCGCACATCGCCCAGGCGTTCGCTGCGCAGATGGTGCTCGCCGGCCGCCAACGTCACCGGCTGCGCCTGCTGCGCCGGCACCTGCAGGGTCTTGCCGTCGAGCGTGATCGACAGCGGCGCGGCGGTGGGGTTGTCGATCTGGAAGTCGACCTTGGACGAGGAGCACGCCGCCAGCGCGAGCGCGGCAGCGAACGGGAACAGCACGGTCTTCATCGCGGCATCCTTCCTTCGGCCATGTGCAACGGGCGCGCCGCGCTGCGCGCCAGGCTCAGTTCGCCCATGGCGGGTTGTATTTGACCTTCACCGCGCGCACCGCCGGGTCGCCGCGCAGGGCATCCAGCAGTTGCGGGTCCACGCGCACCGAATGGCTGCCATTGAGGTCGAGCATGCCGGCGATGCCGCCCTGCGCCGACTGCAGCAGCAGGTCCAGGCGCAATGGCGTCTTGCCCGGGCGGTGGCGGGCGAGCAGGCCGTCGATGCGCGGCCAGGCGCTGCGCTGGCGCAGGTCCAGGCGCAGCGACAGGCGCTGCGCGTGGTGCGTGCAGATCTGTTCGTAGTCCCAGCACTGGCGGATGCGCATCGCGTAGCCGCCGTTGAATTCGTCCTCGCGCACGCCGCCCTTGACGATCAGGATGCGGTCGCGGGTCAGCAGGTGGCCGAACTCGGCGATGGCGTCGGAGAACGCGCTGCACTCGATGCGGCCCCGGCCGTCCTCCAGTTGCACGAACACCTGGCTGTCGCCCTTGCGGCGCACGCCGACCACCTGGCCGGCGAGGATCGCGCTGACCTCCGGGCGCCAGGCGCGCTTCTCGCCGTCGCCGCCACCGCCGCGGCCGCCGCCCGATTGCGCGCAGATCTTCTCCAGCGCGCTGAGGTCGCAGCCGACCAGTTCGCGCACTTCGTCGCGGTACGGATCGAACGGATGGCCGCTGAGGTAGAAGCCCAGCGTCTCGCGCTCGCCGGCCAGCAACTGGCCCAGCGGCCATTCCTTGCTCTCCGGCAGGTCCAGGCGCAGCGCCGGCACGCTGGTGTCGGCGCCGCCGAACAGCGAGTTCTGCCCGGAGGCGCGCTCGCGCGCCATCTGCTCGGTGGCCTTCATCACCTCCGGCAACTGCAGCATCAGCGTGGCGCGGTTGCTGCCCAGCCCGTCCATCGCGCCGGCGTTGATCATCGCTTCCAGCGTGCGCTTGTTGAGCTTGGCCGATTCCACGCGGGTGCAGAAATCCAGAAGCGAGGCGTACTCGCCGCCGCGCTCGCGCTCGGCCACGATCGCCTCGCAGGCGCCGCGGCCCACGCCCTTGATCGCGCCCAGGCCGTACTGGATGGTGTCCGGGGTGGCCGCCTCGAACATGTACGCCGAGGCGTTGATGCGCGGCGGCAGCACGGTCAGGCCGAGGTTGCGCACCTCGTCGAGGAAGCCGACGACCTTGTCGGTGTTGTCCATGTCCGAGGACAGCGTGGCCGCCATGAACTCGGCCGGGTAATGGCGTTTCAGCCATGCGGTCTGGTAGCTGACCAGGGCGTAGGCGGCGGCGTGCGACTTGTTGAAGCCGTAGCCGGCGAACTTCTCCATCAGGTCGAAGATCTCGTCGGCCTTGGCCTCGCCGACGCCGCCCTTGGCCGCACCCTCGCGGAAGATCTCGCGGTGCTTGGCCATTTCCGCCGGCACCTTCTTGCCCATCGCGCGGCGCAGCAGGTCGGCGCCGCCCAGCGAGTAGCCGCCGACGATCTGCGCCATCTGCATCACCTGCTCCTGGTACACCATGATGCCGTAGGTGTCCTTCAGGATCGCTTCGGTGCGCGGATCGGGATAGACGATCTCCTCCTGCCCGTGCTTGCGCGCGTTGAACGAGGGGATCAGGTCCATCGGGCCGGGGCGGTACAGCGACACCAGCGCGATCAGGTCCTCGAAGCGGTCGGGGCGGGCGTCCTTCAGCAGCCGGCGCATGCCCGAGGATTCGAACTGGAACACCGCACCGGTGTTGCCCGAGGCGAAGATGCCCTTGTAGGTCGGCGCATCGTCGAGCGGGATCGCGGCGATCTCCACCGGCGGAATGCCGGCGCGCGCATGGCGCACGTTGATCGCCTTCACCGCCCAGTCGATGATGGTCAGGGTGCGCAGGCCGAGGAAGTCGAACTTGACCAGGCCGACCTGCTCGACGTCGTCCTTGTCGAACTGGGTGACCGGGTTCTTGCCGAAGGTGTCGACGTCGTGTTCGGCGAACAGCGGGCAGAAGTCGGACAGCGGCGTCGGCGCGATCACCACGCCGCCGGCGTGCTTGCCGGCGTTGCGGGTCAGGTCCTCGAGCTGCCGCGCCAGGTCCATCAGGTCGCGGACGTCGTCCTCGGCCTGGTAGCGCTGGATCAGCTCCGGCGAGGCCATCTCGCTGTCCTTGCCTTCGCCCATCGCATCCTTGAGCGTGATGCCGAGGATGTTGGGGATCAGCTTGGCGACGCCGTCGACCAGGCCGTACGGGAAGCCGAGCACGCGGCCGCAGTCGCGCACCACCGCCTTGGCGGCCATGGTGCCGTAGGTGATGATCTGGCTGACCCGGTCGCGGCCGTACTTGCGCGCCACGTAGTCGATCACCTCGTCGCGGCGATCCATGCAGAAGTCGATGTCGAAGTCGGGCATTGACACGCGTTCCGGGTTGAGGAAGCGCTCGAACAGCAGGTTGTACGGCAGCGGGTCCAGGTCGGTGATCTGCAGCGCCCACGCCACAAGCGAGCCGGCGCCGGAACCGCGGCCCGGGCCGATCGGGATGCCCTGGTTCTTGCCCCACTGGATGAAGTCGGCCACGATCAGGAAGTAGCCGGGGAAACCCATCTTGATGATGGTGTCCAGCTCGAACTCGAGCCGGTCCACGTAGTCCTGGCGGGTCTTGCCGGGCGCCAGCGGGTTCTTTTCCAGGCGCGCGGCCAGGCCGTCGCGCGACTGGCTGCGGATCCAGCTGTCCAGCGTCTCGTCGTCGGGCACCGGATAGGCGGGCAGGAAGTAGGTGCCCAGCTGCATCTCGATGTTGCAGCGTTGCGCCAGCGCCAGGGTGTTGTCGATCGCGTCCGGGATGTCGGCGAACAGCGCGACCATTTCCTCGGCCGACTTCAGGTACTGCTGGTCGCTGTAGTCGCGCGGTCGCTTGGGATCGTCGAGCACGCGGCCGGAGGAGATGCACACGCGCGCCTCGTGCGCGGCGAAGTCGCTGGCGTACAGGAAGCGCACGTCGTTGCTGGCGATCACCGGCAGGCCGCGGGTGCCGGCGGCGTGCAGGGCGAACTGGTTGAACGCCTCCTCGCCATCGCGGCCGGTGCGGGTCAGTTCCAGGTGCAGGCCGTCGCCGAAGATGCGCTGCCAGTCGGCCAGTTGCTGCTCGGCCAGGTCGTGGCGGCCTTCGCTGGCCAGGCGCCCGGCTAGGCTCTCGCGGCCGGCCAGCGCGAACAGGTTGTCGCTGCCGGTCTGCAGCCATTCCGGGCGCAGCGCCACGCCGCCTTCGCTGCGATGGCCTTCCAGCCACGCGCGGGTCAGCAGCCGCGACAGGCTGAGGTACCCATCGCGGTTGCGGCACAGCACGGTCAGCCGCCACGGCGCCTGGGTGCCGTCGGCGATCAGCAGGTCGGCGCCGGCGATCGGCTTGATGCCCACGCCTTCGGCGGCCTTGTAGAACTTGACCAGCGCGAACAGGTTGTTGAGGTCGGTGACCGCCAGCGCGGGCAGCTCCAGCTCCACCGCGCGGCTGAGCAGGTTGGCCTGCTTGGCTTTCTTCGGGTCAGCCTGATCCGGTTTCTCGGGCACACGGATGGTCGAATCCGCCAGCGAGAACTCGGTGTGGATGTGCAGATGGGCGAAGCGGGAAGTGGACATGCGAAACCAGAGCGATGCCCGGGCAGGGTAGCGGCGGGGGGCGAGCCGGGCAAGGCTTGACAGGTGGGGGCGGGGATTCGGGAGTCGGGATTGGGGAGTGGTTGCGGTCTCAGTGGGCGGTGAGTGCGCGTGATTGCCCGCCTATCCCCGGTGAGCGTCCTACGCCAGTTGCAGCGACTCCAGCGACTCCCCAATCCCGACTCCCGAATCCCGGCCTGCCAGGGCCAACCGCACGGGCGCGAAACTGCGCCGGTGGTGGATGCAGGGGCCGTGCGCGGCCAGCGCGGCCAGGTGCGCCGGGGTGGCGTAGCCCTTGTGCAGGTCGAAGCCGTAGTGCGGGTGTTCGTCGTGCAGGCGCTGCATGATCCGGTCGCGGGTGACCTTGGCGACGATCGAGGCGGCCATGATCGCGCGGTCCAGGCCGTCGCCGCCGACCAGCGCCTCGGCGGCGCAGGGCAGGCCCTTGGGCACGCGGTTGCCGTCGATGCGTGCGAAGCCGGCCACGTGGGCCACGCCCTCGACCGCGCGGCGCATGCCCAGCATGGTCGCCTGGTAGATGTTCAGCCGGTCGATCTCCTCGGCCTCGATCAGCACCACCTGCCAGGCCAGCGCACGCTCGACGATGCGCGCATACAGCGTCTCGCGCCGCGCCGCGGTCAGCTGCTTGGAATCGTCCAGCCCGTTGATGCGGGTGCGCGCCGGATCGAACACCACCGCCGCCACCGCCACCGGCCCGGCCAGGGGACCGCGGCCGGCTTCGTCGACGCCGGCGTAGAGCCGGGAACCGGGACCCGGGACCGGGGACCCGGGAAAGAGCTGCAACTCGGGCTGTTGGCTGTTCATGCGGTGCGCCGTTCCGGGTCCCGGGTCCCGGGTCCCGGGTCCCGGCTCTCCACCAATTCCGCCACCGCATCGGCCGCGCGCGCCGAGGCGTCCTTGCGCAGCAGCAGGTGCAGGCGTTCATATTCGGGCTGCAGCGCCGCCACCGCCTGCGGGTTGCGCAGCCAGTGCAGCAGCGCCGCGGCCAGGGCGTCGGGGGTGCAGGCGTCCTGCATCAGCTCCGGTGCCAGATCGCGGCCGGCGAGGATGTTGGGCAGGGCGTAGCGGTCCACCTTCAGCAGGCCCAGCGCCTTGACGATGCGGTAGGTGAGCGGGGCGACCTTGTAGCCGACCACCATCGGCCGCTTCACCAGCATGGCTTCCAGGGTCGCGGTGCCGGAGGCCAGCAGCACCGCATCGGCGGCGAGCAGCGCGGTGCGTGCGTGGCCGTTCAGCACCTGGGTAGCAGCCGCCGGCAAGGCCGAGCGCGCGAGTTGTTCTTCGATCAGCGCCTTGCACGCGGCATTGGCGGCCGGCACCAGCACGCGCGCGTCCGGAAGCTGCTGCAGCACCTGCGCGGCGGCGGCGAAGAAGGTGTCGCCGAGTTTGCCGATTTCGCCCAGGCGGCTGCCGGGCAGGACCGCCAGCACCGGCACCTCGGTGTGCACGCCGAGGGCGGTGCGCGCGGCGTCGCGATCGGCGTGCAGCGCGATCGCGTCGGCCATCGGGTGGCCGACGAAGCGCGCGTCCACGCCGTGCTTGGCGTAGATCGGCGGCTCCATCGGGAACAGGCACAGCACCCGGTCCGCGCTGGCGCCGATCTTGGCCGCGCGCTGCTCGCGCCAGGCCCACACCGACGGACTGACGTAATGCACGGTGCGCAGCCCGCGCTGCTTCAGCCAGCGCTCCACGCCCAGGTTGAAGTCGGGCGCGTCGATGCCGACGAACACGTCCGGCCGCCAGGCCAGCAGCCGCTCGCGCAGCGCGCGGCGCAGCTTCAGCAGGCGCGGCAGATGCCGCAGCACTTCCAGCAGGCCCATCACCGCCAGCTCGCTGGCGTCGAACCAGGTCTGGCACCCGGCCTGGCGCATCGCCTCGCCACCGACCCCGGCGAACTCCGCGTCGGGGTAGCGCGCACGCAGCGCCTCGATCAGCCCCGCGCCGAGCAGGTCGCCGGAGGCTTCGCCGGCGACCAGGGCGATGCGCAGCTTGGCTGCGCGGGGAGTGGGGAGTGGGGAGTGGGGATTCGCAACAGCGGAAGCGGCGCTATCGGCACCGGCAATGCTGCCGTTGCCAATCCCCAATCCCGACTCCCGAATCCCGGCATTCATCGCAACAACGGCCGCTCGCTGGATTCGATGAACTCCAGCATCGCGCGCACGTCCTCGCTGCCTTCGGCCAGCACCGCCAGTTGGTGCTTGGCTTCGGCCAGCGGCAGGCCGGCCACGTACAGCGCGCGGTAGGCGCGCTTGATCGCGGCCACGCGCTCGGGATCGAAGCCGCGGCGCTTCAGGCCTTCGCTGTTGATGCCGCGCGGGCGCCCCAGCGAATTGCCGCCGACCATGGTGAACGGCGGCACGTCGCCGTTGATCAGCGCGCCCATGCCGAGGAAGGCGTGATCGCCGATGCGGCAGAACTGGTGCGCGCCGGCGAAGCCGCTGATGATCACGTGGTCGCCCACTTCCACGTGCCCGGCCAGGGTGGTGTTGTTGGAGAACACGCAGTGGTTGCCGACGATGCAGTCGTGGGCGACGTGGGTGTAGGCCAGGAACCAGTTGTCGCTGCCGACCCGGGTGATGCCCCCGCCGCTGCCGGTGCCGCGGCTGACGGTGACGAACTCGCGGATCACGTTGCGGTCGCCGATCACCAGTTCGGTGCGTTCGCCGGCGAACTTCTTGTCCTGCGGGTCGCCGCCGAGCGCGACGTGGCCGACCAGGCGGTTGTCGCGGCCGAGCCGGGTCGGGCCGACGATGCTGCAATGCGAGCCGATCTCGCAGCCTTCGCCGATCTCCACCTCGGCGCCGATCACGGTGAAGGCGCCGACGCGCACGCCGGCGGCGAGTTTCGCGCCGGGATCGATGATCGCGGAGGGGTGAATCAGGGGAGCGTTGGCGCTCATCGCAGGTCTCCTGCCAGGGTCATTCGCGGGTGCCGGCGCACAGCACTTCGGCGCAGGCCACGACCTTGCCGTTGACCTTGGCCTCGCCGTAGTACACCGCCATGTTGCGGATCACCCGCTTGATCTCCACGTGCAGCTCCAGCACGTCGCCGGGCACCACTTGGCTGTTGAAGCGGGCGTTGTCGACCTTGACCATGTAGAACAGCTTGGACTGCGCGTCGCGTCCCATCGCCAACTGGGTCAGGATGCCGCCGGCCTGCGCCAGCGCCTCGATGATCAGCACGCCGGGCATGATCGGCTGGCCCGGGAAATGGCCCTGGAAGTACGGCTCGTTGATGCTGACGTTCTTGTGCGCGACGATCCGGCGGTTCTCGAAATCCAGCGAGACCACCTTGTCCACCAGCAGGAACGGGTAGCGGTGCGGGAGCAGTGCGCGGATCTGGGCGATGTCCGGCAGGGGCTGATCGTGGCTCATTCCTTCTCCTTGCTGACAGACAGGATGCGACGGGCCAGGGCATCGAGCTGTTTGAAGCGCGCGGCGTTCTTGCGCCACGTGCGGTTGTCGGTCAATGGGGTGCCGGACGAGTACTCGCCCGGCTCGTGGATGGAGTTGCGCACGACCGACTTGCCGGTGACCACGACCTTGTCGCAGATCTCCAGGTGGCCGACCACGCCGACCGCGCCGCCGAGCATCACGTAGCGGCCGATCTTGGCGCTGCCGGCGATGCCGGTGCAGCCGGCGATGGCGCTGTGCGCGCCGATGTGCACGTTGTGCGCGACCTGCACCAGGTTGTCCAGGCGCACGTCTTCTTCGAGGGTGGTGTCTTCCAGCGCGCCGCGGTCCACGCAGGTGTTGGCGCCGATCTCGCAATCGTCGCCGATGCTGACGCCGCCCAGCTGCGGCACCTTGATCCAGCGGCCTGCGTCCATCGCCAGGCCGAAGCCGTCGGCGCCGAGCACCGCACCGGGATGCACGCGCACGCGCTGGCCCAGACGCACCCGGGTGACCAGGGTGACGCGGGCGATCAGTTCGCTGCCGGCGCCGACCTGGCAGTCTTCGCCGATCACGCAGCCGGGGCCGATCACGCAGCCCTCGCCGACCACGCTGCGCGCGCCGATGCTGACGAACGCGCCGATGTGCGCGCTGGACGCGACCTGCGCAGTGGGATCGATGCTGGCGCTGGGATGGATGCCGGGCGGCCGCAGCGGGGCCACGTCGAACAGCGCGGCGATCTTGGCGAAGGCGACGTACGGATCGCGCGCGATCAGCGCGGTTCCCGGCGCCGCCTCGGCATCGTCGGCACGCAGCACCACGATCGCCGCAGTGCTGTCGGCCAGTTGCGCACGGTAGCGGGGATTGGCCAGGAAGCTGAGCTGTCCCGGGCCGGCCTGCGCCAGCGTGGCCACGCCGCGCACCGCGACGCTGCCGTCGCCATGCACCTGCAGGCCGAAACGCTCGGCGATCTCGTCAGCGGTATAGGTCGAAGTATTCACCGGGGGATTCTACCGTGTGCCACCAGCACGGTCATACGTACGGCCGCGTAGGGCGCGCTGATACAGCGTGCACTGCCCGCCCCTCATCCGCCCCTACGGGGCACCTTCTCCCGATGGGAGAAGGGAGTCGCGTCAGCCCCTCTCCCACCGGGAGAGGGGTTGGGGTGAGGGGACGGTCACAAGCAACACACTCCCAGGTGCAGGATTCGGAAGGCAATGAACCATGGCTTGCGATTCGCAACGCGAGGGCGCGCCGACAGGCGCAGTGCAAGCCTCGGCATCGGGCGGGTAGTCGTACGGCCGCGTGGGGCGATCGCACGTGGCCGCTAAACAGGCCAGGATCACCTATCAGGAACGATCAACCGACTGGAGCAGAGCCCCCTTTTTGTTAAAGGGGGCGCGCCGACAGGCGCGGGGATTAGGCAAGCCAAGCCCCAGCAGGTTTTCGCGCCGCGAAAACCTGGCTGCCAGGGCAACGCCCTGGCAGCGGGTGGGCAGTTCGTCAGAACTGCCCACCAAAGGTGAACTGCAGGCGCTCGATTTCGTCGTTGTCTTCCTTCTTCAACGGAATCGCATAGCTGATCGAGATCGGGCCGACCGGGGCCCGCCACAGCAGGGCGATACCGGTGGAGGCGCGCAACTGGTTGGACTTGAAGTTGTCCACGCCATTGAACACGTTGCCGACGTCCACGAACGCCGAAATGCGCGCCGACGGGCTGTCGAACAGCTTCGGGAAGTACATTTCCGCCGAGCCCACGGTCTTGAACGAGCCGCCCAGCGGCTGGCCGCGACGGTACGAGGCGGTAGCCTCCGAGCGCGGGCCGAGGGTGTTGTCCTCGAAGCCGCGGACCGAGTTGGTGCCGCCGGCGTAGAAGTTCTCGTAGAACGGCAGGCCCGAGGCGGTGACGCTGCGGATCAGGTTGGAGCCGTTGCAGGCCTGCGGGTTGTAGGTCGTCGTGCCTTGCGCATCGCTGGTGTAGGTGCCGCAGATGTCGCGCGACACGTCGCTGCCGTAGCTGTCGCCGTAGCCGAACTCCGCGCGGGTGTTGAGCACCAGTGCCGGCGAGATCGGCCAGTACTTGGAGATCTGGTAGTTGAGCTTCCAGTACTCCACGGTCGAACCGGGCAGGGTGGCTTCCAGGCCCACACGCTGGTACATGCCGCGGGTCGGCATGAAGTAGTCGTTGCGGGTGTCGCGCGCCCAGCCGAGCTCGCTGCGCCAGGCGTGGAAGGTCTTGGTGCCGATCGCGTCGATGTAGTTGATGATCGCCTGCGGGGTGAAGCCCGGATAGGTGGTGATCTGGTTGCTGTCCACGCCGAACATCAGCGAGACGCTGTCGGTCTCGGTGATCGGCACGCCGAAGATCACCTGCGCCGCGCCGTTGGTGCTGTTGTACTGCGCGGTGCCGAAGTCGGAGTAGTCCAGCTTGCGCCACGACAGGTTGTAGCCCAGCGACACGCCGTCGTCGGTGAAGAACGGGTTGGTGTAGGAGAACGCGTAGCGCTCCTGGTAGCTGCTGCGCGAGGCGTCCACCGCCACGCGGTTGCCGCCGCCGAGGAAGTTGTTCTGCGACAGCTGCACCGAGGTGGTGACGCCGTAGGTCTGCGAATAGCCCAGGCCAAAGGTGAAGCTGCCCGAGGTGGTCTCCTTGACGTTGTAGACCACGTCGACCTTGTCGTTGCTGCCCGGCACCGGCGGCGTTTCCACGTCCACCGACTCGAAGTAGCCCAGGCGCTGCAGGCGGACCTTGGAGCGGTCGATCGCCGCCTGCGAGTACCAGGTGTCCTCGAACTGGCGCATTTCGCGGCGCAGCACTTCGTCGGAGGTGCGGGTGTTGCCGCGGAACACGATGCGCCGCACCGCCACGCGCGGGCCCGGCGTCACCTGCAGGTTCACCGCCACCGTGCGCTTCTCGCGGTCGGTGGTCGGGATCGGGGTGACCTTGGCGAAGGCGTAGCCGATGTTGCTCAGGGTATTGGTGATCGCGTCGGAGCTGTATTCCAGCAGCGCGCGCGAGAAGGTGTCGCCCGGCTTGGGGATCACCAGCTTCTCGATCTCTTCCTGGGGCAGGATGGTGTCGCCGGTGACCTTGATGTCGGAGATCTTGTACTGCTCGCCTTCGGTGATGCCGGCGGTCAGGTACATGTCGCGCTTGTCGGGGCTGATCGCCACCTGGGTGGAGTCGACGCTGAAGTCGACGTAGCCGCGGTCCAGGTACCAGGAGTTGAGCTTCTCCAGGTCGCCGGACAGCTTTTCCTTGGAGTACTGATCGTCGCGGCGGTACCAGGACAGCCAGTTGTGCTCGCGCGACTCCCAGTTCTCCAGGATGTCCTGGTTGAGGAACTTCTCGGTGCCGATCAGGTTGACGTGGCGGATCTTGGCCGCCTTGCCTTCCTTGATCGCGATGGCCACGTCGACGCGGTTGCGGTCCAGCGGGCTCACCGTCGGGGTGATCTCGACGTTGTACTTGCCGCGGTTGTTGTACTGGCGGGTCAGCTCCTGGGTCACCCGGTCCAGGCTCAGCCGGTCGAAGGTGCCGCCTTCGCTGAGGCCGATGTCGGACAGGCCCTTGAGCAGTTCCTCGCTCTTGATGTCCTTGTTGCCGGTGACGGTCAGCTTGTTGATCGCCGGACGCTCCTTGACCGTGACCACCAGGATGTTGCCCTGGCGGTCGACGCGCACGTCCTCGAAGAAGCCGGTGCGGTACAGGGCACGGATCGCCTCGGCGACCTTGGCCTCGTCCACGGTGTCGCCGCGTTCCACCGGCAGGTAGGTGAACACGGTGCCGGACGAAATGCGTTGCAGCCCGTCGACGCGGATGTCGCTGGCGGTGAAGGGCTCCGCTACCTGGGCCAGGGCCGGCAGGCTGAGGCTGGCGGCGAGGGCGAGGGCAAGCAGGCGGCGAGTGGGAAATCTCGTCATGTCACGTCCGGTAGAGGTCGATATCGTTGTTGCATGGGCGCCGGCGCAAGACGACAGCGGGTCGAGTGGATCGGCGCGGGTCATCGCAGGGCCTGGCCGAAGAGGTCGTTGTAGAACGCCAACCCCATCAGTCCTGCCAGCAACGTCAGGCCCACGAATTGCCCCGCCGCCATGGCGCGCTCGCTCAGCGGGCTGCCCTTGACCAACTCGATAAGGTAATACAGCAAGTGCCCGCCGTCCAAGATCGGGATCGGCAGCAGGTTCATGATCGCCAGGCTCAGCGACAGCAGCGCCAGGAAATTCAGGAACCAGTCCGGGCCCTGCTTGGCCGAGACGTTGGCGACCTTGGCGATGGTGATCGGGCCGGACACGTTCTTCAGCGAGGCCTCGCCGGTCAGCATGCGGCGCAGGATGCCGAGCGTGTCGCCGGCCATCCGGCCGGTCTCGCGGAAGGCGACCGGGATCGCCGCCAGCGGGCCGTAGCGCAGGGTGGCGTCGTAGGCCGGGCGGCGCTGCTCGCCGATGGCCACGCCCAGCGTCCAGCGCGGCGCGCCGGGGCCGGCGGCCTGCTTGAGATGGACGTCCAGGGCCAGGCGCTCGCCGTTGCGCTCGACCTCGATCAGGCCGTTGCCGCCGTCGCGGCCCAGGGCCTGCACCTGCGGCGCGACCTGGTCGGCGCTGGTGATCGGGGTGCCGTCCACCGCCAGCACGCGGTCGCCGGGGCGCAGCACGCCGTCGGCGGGCGAGCCGGCGGTGACGCTGGCGATGACCGCCGGCTGCAGGGTGAAGCGCCAGGTCAGGCCGGCCAGGGCCGGCACCTGCTGCTCGTCGAAGCCGACCGGCAGCTGCGACAGGCGCAGGGTCCGGGTATGGCTGGCGCCGTCCTGCGCGTCCTCGGTCTGCACCGGCACGTCCTCGCGGTCCATGGCGGCGACGGTCAGCTGCATGGCGGCCTCGCTCCAGGTGGCGACGTCGCGGTCGCCGACGCGGACGATGCGCTCGCCGGGCTGGAACCCGGCCTGCTGCGCCAGGCCCTCGGCGCGGCCGACGATGGGCGCGTAGTCCTGCTTGCCGATCACGAACATCGCCCAAAGCAACGCCACGCACAGGATCAGGTTGGCGATCGGGCCGGCGGCGACGATGGCGATGCGCTGCCACACGCTCTTGTTGTTGAAGGCCTGCGCGCGCTCGGCCGGGGCGACCTCGCCCTCACGCTCGTCGAGCATCTTCACGTAGCCGCCGAGCGGAATCGCGGCGATCGCGAACTCGGTGCCGTGGCGGTCGTAGCGCGACCACAGCGGCTTGCCGAAGCCCACCGAGAAGCGCAGCACCTTGACCCCGCAGCGGCGCGCGACCCAGAAATGGCCGAACTCGTGGAAGGTCACCAGGATGCCCAGGCTGACCAGCATCCACCAGATGGAGCCGACGACATTACCCATGCGCGTGGCTCATGGCGGCGTGGGGATCAAGCATGGGCGAAGTGGCGGGCAATGGCGAGTTCGGTGATCTTGCGCGAGTGCGCATCCGCCGCCAGCAACGCGTCCAGGGAATCGGCCGCGACCGCAGGCAGCTCGGTCAGGGCGTTCTCGACCAGCGCAGGAATCGATAGGAAACCGATCCGGCCCTGAAGAAAGGCTGAAACAGCCACTTCGTTGGCCGCGTTCAGGATCGCCGGGGCGCTGCCGCCGGCCTGCATCGCGCGCCAGGCCAGGCCCAGGCAGGGGAAGGCGTCCAGGTCCGGCGCCTCGAAATCCAGCCGGCCCTGCGTCAGCAGGTCCAGCCCGGCGACCCCGGAGGCGATGCGGTCCGGCCAGCCCAGCCCCACCGCCAGGGTGGTGCGCATGTCCGGCAGGCCCATCTGCGCCAGGGTCGAACCGTCGATGAACTCGACCAGCGAGTGCACCAGGCTCTGCGGGTGCACCAGCACCTCGATGCGCTCGGGCGCCAGCGCGAACAGGTGGTGGGCCTCGATCACTTCCAGGCCCTTGTTCATCAACGTCGCCGAATCGACGGAGATCTTCGGCCCCATCGACCACTTCGGGTGCGCCACGGCCTGCGCCGGGGTCACCGCCTGCAGGCGCGCGCGGTCCCAGCCGCGGAACGGTCCGCCGGAGGCGGTCAGCAGCACCCGCCGCACCTCGGCGCCGGTCTGGCGCGAGCGCAGGCACTGGAAGATGGCGTTGTGCTCGCTGTCGATCGGGATGATCTCGGCGCCGGCCGCGGCCGCCGCGGCGGTGACCAGTTCGCCGGCCAGCACCAGCGCTTCCTTGTTGGCCAGCAGCAGGCGCTTGCCGGCGCGGGCCGCGGCCAGGGTCGAGGCCAGGCCGGCCGCGCCGACGATGGCGGCGACCACGCTGTCGCAGGCATCGCTGGCCACCAGCTGGTCCAGCGCGGCGTCGCCGGCATGCGCCTGGGTCGACAGTCCGGCCGCGCGCAGGCCGTCGCGCAGCGCCGGGTACAGGGCCGGATCGGCGATCACCGCATGCGCGGGACGGTGCGTGGCGCACAGCGCCAGCAGCGCGTCGACGTTGCGCCCGGCGGCCAGCACGCCGGCGCGCAGGCGCTGCGGATGGCGCGCGATCACGTCCAGCGCCGAGGCGCCGATCGAGCCGGTGGCGCCGAGCACGGCGATGGTGCGGACCGCGGGGGGCTTGCTGCGTTGCGTGTTCACTGGCTCAGAACCCGAAGATGTCCTTGCCCAGCGCGAAGATCGGCAGCGCCGCCAGCACGCCGTCGATCCGGTCCAGCACGCCGCCGTGGCCGGGAATCACGTTGCCCGAGTCCTTGGCGCCGACGTGGCGCTTGAGCAGGCTCTCGAACAGGTCGCCGACCACCGAGGCCAGCACGCTGACCGCGGCCACGATCAGCAGCCCGGGCAGGTGCGGCAGGGTCACCCCGGCCAGCCAGCCGAAACCGGCGGCCACGATCAGGCCGGCCAGCAGGCCGCCGACCAGGCCTTCCACGGTCTTGTTGGGGCTGATCCGCGGCGCCAGCTTGTGCTTGCCGAACTGGCGGCCGGCGAAATACGCGCCGGAATCGGCGGCCCACACCGTGGCCAGGGCGGTCAGCAGCCAGCGGTGGCCGTTGGGCTCGCTGGCGTGGATCAGACCCAGGGCGGCCCAGGCGGGGACGATCGCCAGGGTGCCGGCGGCGAGCTTGAACACCCGCGCATAGGTGGCGTGGTCGGAGCCGAAGCGGTAGAAGCCCAGCCACAGCAAGGCCACGCACCACCAGCCGACGCCGATCAGGGTGGTCAGCTGGAACAGCACCAGCGAGCCGGCCGAGGCCCACACCAGCAGCACCATCAGCAGCAGGTTGAGCATCAGCAGGATGGTGCGCGGCAGGGTGTCGTCGACCTCGGCCAGCTTCAGCCATTCCCACAGGCCGATCAGGAAGATCAAGGCGGCCAGCGCGACCAGCCACTGGGTCGGCAGCAGCAGGATGGCGCAGATGGCCAGCGGGGCCATGATCAGCGCGGCGATGACGCGGGTACGGGTCATGCGGAAACGTTCTCCGTCGCCGCTTCGGCGACCTGCGCGCTGGTGAGGCCGAAACGCCGCTCGCGGCGGGCGTAGTCGTCCAGGGCTTGTTGCAGCACCTCGGGGCCGAACTCGGGCCAGAGGGTCTCGGTGAACCACAGTTCGGTATAGGCCAGCTGCCACAGCAGGAAGTTGCTGATGCGCAGGTCGCCGCCGGTGCGGATGAACAGGTCCGGCGGCGGCAGGTCGGCCAGCGCCATGCGCGCCGACAGCGCGTCCTCGTCGATCTGCTCCGGGCGCAGGCGTCCGGCGGCGACGTCCTCGGCCAGCGCGCGCGCGGCCAGGGCGATGTCCTGGCGGCCGCCGTAGCTGGCGGCGATCGACAGGTGCAGGGCCTGGTTGTCGCGGGTGCGCGCCTCGGCCTGGGCCATGCGCTCGCACAGCGACGGCGCGAAGCGCGAGCGGTCGCCGATGAAGCGCACGCGCACGCCGCGCCGCTGCAGCTCCTCGACCTCGCGGTCGAGCGCGTGCAGGAACAGCTTCATCAGCGCGTCCACTTCCTCCTGCGGACGCCCCCAGTTCTCGCTGGAAAAGGCGAACAGGGTCAGCGCGCCGATGCCGCGTTCCAGGCAGAAGTCGATGGTGCGGTTGACCGCGCGGGCGCCGGCGCGATGGCCGATCACGCGCGGCCGGCGGCGGCGCTGCGCCCAGCGGCCGTTGCCATCCATGATGATGGCCAGGTGGCGGGGCAGGGACATGGGGACGGGGTCGGAAGGCATGGCCGGCAGGCGCAGGCTCAGACCGCCATCAGTTCCTGTTCCTTGCCCTTGACCACGTCGTCCACGTCCTTGATCGCCTTGTCGGTCAGCTTCTGGATGTCGTCCTCGCTGGCGCGGGCCTCGTCTTCGGTGACCTTCTTGTCCTTCAGCAGATCCTTGACCTGCTGGTTGGCGTCGCGGCGGATGTTGCGGATCGCCACCTTGGTGTCCTCGCCTTCGCCGTGCACGACCTTGGACAGCTCGCGGCGGCGCTCCTCGGTGAGCGCGGGCAGATTGAGGCGGATGGTGGTGCCGGCGGTGTTCGGGGTCAGGCCCAGGTCCGAGGCCAGGATCGCCTTCTCGACCGCGCCGACCATCTGCTTTTCCCACGGGGTGATGGTCAGCGAGCGGGCGTCGGCGACGGCGACGCTGGCGACCTGGCTCAGCGGCATGTCCGAGCCGTAGTAGTTGACCTTCAGGTGCTCGACCAAGGCGGTCGACGCGCGGCCGGTGCGCACCTTGACGAGCGTATGACGCAGCGCGTCGATGCTCTTGGCCATGCGGGTCTGTGCGTCTTGCTTGATTTCGTTGAGCATCGCCGGTGTCCGTACTGAATCTGAATCGGACGATTATAGCCGGGAAAGGCGTGGGGCCGGGATTGGGGATTCGGGATTTGGGATTCGCAAAAGCGGCGCTTCAGGCGCAATGAGATGCGATAACGCGCCTGCGCCCGCAATGCTGCAGCGCGCAACGCCTTCGCGAATCCCCAATCCCGAATCCCCAATCCCGGGTCGGGGCGTCAGCCCCTTCCCTTCACCAACGTGCCGATCTCGGCGCCGCGCAGGATCTTCAGCAGTTCGCCGGGCTGGCCCATGTTGAAGATGCGCAGCGGCAGGTCGCTGTCGCGGGCCAGGGCGAAGGCGGCGGTGTCCATCACTTCCAGATTGCGGGCGATGACTTCGTCATAGGTCAGGCTGTCGAAGCGCACCGCGTCGGCGTGCTTCTTCGGGTCCTTGTCGTACACGCCGTCGACCTTGGTCGCCTTCAACAGCAGGTCGGCGCCGATCTCGATCGCGCGCAGCGCGGCGCCGGAATCGGTGGTGAAGAACGGGTTGCCGGTGCCGGCGGCGAAGATCGCGATGCGGCCCTTTTCCAGATGGCGGATCGCGCGGCGGCGGATGAAGTCCTCGCACACGTCGTTGATCTTGATCGCGCTCATCACCCGCACCTTGGCGCCGAGCTTCTCCAGCGCGTCCTGCATCGCCAGTGCGTTGATGACGGTGGCGAGCATGCCCATGTGGTCGCCGGTGACCCGGTCCATGCCGCCGGCGGCCAGGCCGGCGCCGCGGAAGATGTTGCCGCCGCCGATCACCAGCGCCACTTCCGCGCCGGCCTGCTGCGCCTCGATCACCTCATGGGCGAGGCGATTGATGATCTTGGGGTCGATGCCGTAGTCCCCGTCTCCCATCAGCGCTTCGCCGGACAGTTTCAACAGGATACGGCGATAGGCGAGCTGGGACATGGCGACCTCGTTGGGGGATGACGGGCAAACCACACGATTTTAGCCGATGCGCGCCAGCGCGTCTGTGCCGCCGGCGATGCTTCAGCGTTGCGCCTCGCCGCACGAACGCGCGGTGACGCGGTTGCGGCCGCCGTGCTTGGCGCTGTACAGCATGTCGTCGGCCGCCTGCAGCAGTTCCTGCGCACTGTTGAAGCGCTCGCGGCCGCCCTGGGTGGCCACGCCCGCGGAGAAGCTGATGCGCAGCGGTCCCTGCTTGGTCTCGGCCATCGGCCGCTGCGCGATCTCGGCGAGGATGCGCCGCATCACCCCGAGCGCGGCTTCCTCGCCGGTGTTGGGCAGCAGCACCAGGAATTCCTCGCCGCCGAAGCGCGCCACGGTGTCGCTGCTGCGCAGCAGCGGCTGCAGGGTCTGCGCGAACGCGCGCAAGACCTGGTCGCCGACCAGATGGCCGTGGGCGTCGTTGATCTTCTTGAAATCGTCCAGATCGATGAAGGCCACCGACAGCGGCCAGTCGTGGCGATTGGCCAGTTCGAACTGCTGCTTGAGCAGGGTGTCCAGCTGATGCCGGTTGAACACGCCGGTGAGGGCGTCGCGGCTGGCCTGTTCGGCCAGGCGCCGCGCATGCTGCTCGTACTCGTCGGCGCGCTGGCGCACGCGGTTGGCTTCCTGCACTTCGCGCAGGTTGCGCAGCACCATCAGCTCGCGGGCATGGCTGATGATCGCGTCGACCCGTTCCGGCTGCGCGATGCGCACGTCGAAGATCGGGCTGACCGCCGGCAGCGCCTCGGCGATGTGGCCCACCACCTCGTCGAAGCGGCGGCTGTCCAGTTGCAGGTCGCGATAGGCGCACTGCATGGCGTGGGTGCGCGCGGCTTCGGGATCGTCGCTGAGCCAGATGTCGGCGACGGCGCCGGACAGGCGCACGCAGGTGTCGAAGGGTTCGGTCGCGGCGCCGGCAGTGCCGCCGCCGCCGATACTGCGCTGCAGGTACGCGGGCAGCTTCCATTTCTGCGCCAGCCAGGCGCCGACCTCGGCGCGGTCGGCGCCCAGGTGCTCGCGCTCCAGCGCGCTCAGCCGTTGCGGATCGCCAGCCGCCTCGTGCAGCAGGGCGGCGTACTGGTCGTGGCACACGTGCAGCAGGGCCAGTGCGCCCATGTCCTGCAGCAGCCCGGCCAGCATCAGTTCCTCGTGCTTGCGCAGCCCGGCGGCCTGGCCGAGCAGGCGGCTGGCCAGTGCCGCCAGCACGCTGCGTCGCCACAGCCGTTCCTGCGGCTCGCCGCTGCCGCCGCGCAGGCTCTGCACCATCGAGAAGCCCAGGGCCAGGCTCAGCGCGGCGTTGAGGCCGAGCATGGTCAGCGCTTGGCCGAGGTTGTCGACGCGGCGCCGGCTGGCGTACAGCGGCGAATTGGCGATGCGCAGCATGCGCGCGCTCAATGCCATGTCCATGGCGATCGCATCGGCGGTCGCGGCCAGGTCCACGTCCGCATCCTGCGCCAGTTCGATGATGCGCAAGGCAACGCCGGGGGGCGAGGGCAGGTCGCGGGAGTGACTCAGGATCGCTTCGAGTTCAGGATGCATGCACTTCCGATACGGCATGGAATGAGAGGTGGGGGAGCGGCCTGTCCCGGCCTGCGCAGCGTACACCCGTAAAAAAAAAGCCGCGACAAGCGCGGCTCTTTTCTTCCCGGGAGCGGGATCAGGCCAGGCCGGCCTGCTTCATCACTTCGGCGGCGTAGTCTTCCACCACCTTCTCGATGCCTTCGCCCACCGCCAGGCGCTGGAAGCCGACCACGTCGGCGCCGGCGGCCTTCACCGCCTGCTCCACGGTCTGGTCGGTGTTCAGCACGTAGGGCTGGCCGTACAGGGTGACCTCGTTGACGATCTTGGCGATCTTGCCGCTGATGATCTTCTCCAGGATGTCGGCCGGCTTGGCCTTGTCCTTCTCCGACATCTTGGCCAGCTCGATTTCCTTTTCCTTGGCCACGAACTCGGCCGGGACGTCGGAGGCCTTGACGTGCGGCGGGTTCATCGCCGCGATGTGCATGGCGATGCCGCGGGCCAGGTCGGCGTCGCCGCCCTTGACCTCGACCAGCACGCCGATGCGGCCGCCGTGCACGTAGGCGGCGACGTTGTTGGCGCTGTCGATGCGCACCAGGCGGCGCACCTGCACGTTCTCGCCGACCTTGGCGATGACCGCGGCGCGGGCTTCCTCGACGGTCTCGCCGCCGGGCAGCTTGGCGCTCTTCAGCGCTTCGACGTCGGCGGCGCCGGAGGCCAGGGCGGCCTGGACGACGGCGTCGGTGAAGGCCAGGAAGTTGTTGTCCTTGGCGACGAAGTCGGTCTCGGAGTTGATTTCGACCAGGACCGCCTTGCCGCCGTCCTGGGCCATCGCGATGCGGCCTTCGGCGGCGACGCGGTCGGCCTTCTTGTCGGCCTTGGCCAGGCCCGACTTGCGCAGCCACTCGGCGGCGTTGTCGATGTTGCCGGCGTTCTCGGTGAGTGCCTTCTTGCACTCCATCATGCCGGCGCCGGTGCGCTCGCGCAGTTCCTTGACCAGGGAAGCAGTGATTTCCACGGGATGTCCTCACGAAAGGTGGGAAAAGGCCGGCTTGCGGCCGGCCGGTAGATCTGGGAAGCGGGCGCCGCAGGCGGCGCTCGCGAAGCCGGGCGCGCCGAACGCGCCGGGCGGCGGCTGCGCATGATCGCGCAGCCGCATGGCGCGCCGGTTACTCGGCGGCGGGAGCGGTCTCTTCGGCCTTCTTGCCGTTCTTGCGCGGGCCGCGGCCCTTGTCGTCGCCGCCCTCGGTGAACTCTTCCTCGCGCACGCTGGCGGCGTTCGGCGCAGCGGCCTTGCCTTCCAGCACGGCGTCGGCGGCGGCACGGGCGTACAGCTGCACGGCGCGGATGGCGTCGTCGTTGCCCGGGATGGCGTAGTCGACCAGGTCCGGGTTGTAGTTGGTGTCGACCACCGCGATCACCGGGATGCCGAGCTTCTTGGCTTCCTTGATGGCGATGTCTTCATGGCCGATGTCGATGACGAACAGGGCGTCGGGCAGGCGGTTCATTTCCTTGATGCCGCCCAGCGAGGCTTCCAGCTTGTCGCGCTCGCGGCGCAGGGTCAGCACTTCGTGCTTGACCAGCTTGTCGAAGGTGCCGTCGGTCTCGGCCGCTTCCAGTTCCTTCAGGCGCGCCACCGACTGCTTGACGGTGCGGAAGTTGGTCAGCGTGCCGCCCAGCCAGCGCTGGGTCATGAACGGCTGGCCGCAACGCTCGGCTTCTTCCTTCACCGCGTCGCGCGCGCTGCGCTTGGTGCCCAGGAACAGGATGGTGCCGCGCTTCTGCGCGACGCTGGAGATGAAGTTCATCGCGTCGTTGAACAGCGGAACCGTCTTCTCGAGGTTGATGATGTGGATCTTGCCGCGCGCGCCGAAGATGTACGGCGCCATCTTGGGGTTCCAGTAGCGGGTCTGGTGGCCGAAGTGGACGCCGGCTTCCAGCATCTGACGCATGGTGACCTGGGGCATTGCAGTGACTCCTGATGGGGAACCGGCCGTGCGCGGGCAGGAATGAGTGAAGCGCGCGCATGACGGCGGACTAGCGGGTCCGCACGACGATTCCGGGGTTGGGCCTCCCTGCTGTCTCCGTGGCCGAACTCCTTGCGGAGCACCCCGGCACGGGCGATGGCAGCAGGTGTGAATTCGCCGGTGCGTCCGGCGTGGACGGTCCATCGGCCCATGACAGGCACGACGAAGCCGCGCACTATACCTGGCGGAGGGCGGTGGCGCAATGCGCCGGGCGGTTCACTCGGCCGGCAGCGGCTGCAGTGGCGCCTGGTCGTCGAGCCGTGCCGCGAAGCGGCCGCCGAGCGCGGCCGCGGCGGCCGGCAGCGGCCAGCGCTTGTAGTCGCCGGCCAGGATGTAGCCGGCGAGGCTGGGGAACAGGGTCTGGGTGCGGCCGTCGGCGCCGACGAAGCTCAGGTCGCTGAGCCGGGCGTGGGCGCCGCCGCGGTTGTGCACCACCAGTTCCGGCCCGCGCGCGCCGGCGATCAGGTGGGCGCTGAGGCGCGGTGCGGCTGCCGGGTCCGCGGGGCTCAGGAACACCGGCGTGGAATAGCGCAGCAGCAACGGAGTGGCCTGCGTGGCGGGCGCGCCAGCGTCGGGTGGGGCGGTGCGTTCCTCCAGCACCAGGCGGTAGGCGCCTTCGTTGGCGCTCGCAGGGCCGGTACGCACCAGCCGCAGCAGTTGCCGCCCCTGCGCGGGGATGTCGATCGATTGCGGGCTGGCGCGGACCTCGTCGGTGCTCTCCAGGTCGTCCATCCCGTCGGTCTGCTGCCAGCGGTACACCGTGACCTGCGCCTGCCAGCGGCGGTCCTGGGTATTGCTCAGCCAGATGTCGGTGCTGGTCTCGCCGGGTGCCAGTTGCACCAAGGTCGGGCTGATCCGCACCCCGGCCGCGCCGGCACTGCCGGCCAGCGCCAGCAGCAGCACCGGCAGCAGGCGCGCGCGCGAGCCGCGGGCGCGGCCCATCAGAACGCGACCGTGGCGTAGCCCGCCGACGTGCGCGGCGTGATGCCGGCGGCGGGCAGGCTCAAGGCCAACGCCATGCCGGCGCCGGGCGCGGGTGTGCCGTCGATGCTGACCTGGTAGGCCAGCGGGCGGTTGCAGGCGACCATCGGCACTGCTCCGGGCTGCGGACGCGCCGGGGCGCCGACCTCGCAACTGCGTTCGATGCGGATACCGATCCGCAACATCGCGCCGCCGGTGCCGACGGCGGGTTGCGCCGCCGCGTCGACGCCGGCCACGCACAGGCTCGCCAGCAGCAGCGGTCGCAGGAACGGCGCAGTCATCAAGCGGGACTCCGGGGAGGACACAGCCAATAGCGGCCCTCGCCACGACAACTTGACCGGCACGCTGGCGCCGTTCAGGCCTCAGTAGGTGACGGTGACCTTGACCACGTCGCTGTAGCTGCCCGGGGCGGGTGTCTGCCGGGCCGGGACCTGTCCGTACAGGGTCAGCGCCTGTGCGCTGCCGGTCCCGGTGCCGGTCTGGGTATCGGTATTCAGGGTGCTGCCCCAGCGTTGGGTGCGCGCGGCGTCGCGGTACAGCTCATAGGTCAGGTACTGGCCGCTGGCGCTGCGCATGCGGCGCACGTTGCCGCTGGCGTTCTGGCCATTGTCCAGGCTCACCTGCCAGGCGGTGCGGTAGCGGCAGTTCATGCTGAGCACGGTGGTGTAGTTCAGCGGGTTGTCGATCAGGCCGGACCGGGTGCCGAAGTCCAGGTCGGCGATGCTGGCGATGGTGCAGGTCGGTGCGGCGGTGGCGCTGGCCACGAACGGGAACTGCACCGAGGTGCCGCCGCCCTTGCCGCCGGTGGTGCAGGAGGCGGGAATCACCGCGGGGTTGCCGATCAACGGCTCGTCGTAGCGGTACTGCAGGTTGGTGTACACGCCGCTGAAGCTGTTCTGGTACAGCCCGGTGGCGATGCCGCTCTGCAGCGGGACGCGCGCATAGATGGTGTAGGTGGCGGTGCCGGTGCCGCCGGTCGCCAGCGACGAGTAGGTCAGATCCACCTGCAGCGGGGTGGAACCGCTCAGCGCGCTGCCCCAGATCAGGCTGCGCGCGCTGTCGCGGTAGAGCTGGAAGCCGAGGCTGTCGTTGAGCGGGTTGAGCATGCGCCGCGGGGTGATGCCGAGGCCGGCACCCTGCGCGCCCTCGCCGATGTTCAGGCACATGCGTACGTAGATCGTGCCCAGCACGCTGATCGCGCCGGTCTGGCAGGTCACCAGGATCTGTGCGGTGGCGTCGGTGGCGGCGCTGTCGGAGAGGGTGCCGAAGCTCACCGCCGTGGCCTGCGCGGTACAGGTGGTGGTCGCGGCAGCGCGCTGCGGCAGCAGCGCCGCGGCCACCAGCAGCAGCGCCGGCAGCCATATCCGCCAGGCGCGCGCGCTCACGGCGTGCGCTCCGGCAGGCAGCGCAGCGGACCCGGCCGGGTGGGCGGCGCCTGCGTCGGGCGCTCGATCCGCAACCGGCAGCGGCTTCCTTGCATGTCCACCTCCAGGTCGTTGCGGCCGGGTTCGAGCCCTTCCACGTAGGCCTGGCCATCGTAGCCGACCACGGTGTCGACGCCCGGTCCATGCACCCGGCTGCCGACCGGCAGCGGCACGCCGTCGGCATCCTGCAACTGCACCAGCACGCCATCGCTGCGGCGGATCGGGAACGCCACCACCACTCCGGCGCGGTCGCGCGGCACCACGATCTGGTCGACCTGTTCCGGCCGCAACTCGGGCGGCAGGCGCATCGGATCGATCGACAGCCGGTTGTGCTGCCAGGCCAGCAGCGGCGTGACCAGCAGGAAGCCACGCGCATCGGTGCGGCCGATCGGCCGGTTTTCCAGCAGCACCGGCACGTCGGCGACGCCGCCGGTGGAGACCAGGGCGAAGGCCTGGTCGAGATCGCGGCCAGGGAACCAGCCGCCGCCGATCCAGGCCACGCCGCCCGACGCTTCCGCATAGCCGTAGCGCTGGCCGCCGGCGCTGGCGATGCCGCCGGCGTAGCGGGCGCTGTCGCCACGCCAGCTGGCCTCGGCCAGGCCGCCGCCGCCATCCTGCCCGCCGCGCGCCTGCAGCCGCCAGCCGCTGCCGCCGTCGGCGGCCGCCGCCTGGCTGAGCTCGGCCGTCGCACTGGTGCGTTCGCCGATGCGTTGCACGGCGACGCCGGCCTGGCGGCGGCCGTCCAGCGCGATCGACCAGCCCAGGTACACGCTGCGGTCGCGGGCCTGGTCCAGGTTCTGGTTGATGCTCAGGTTCAACGACGACTGCCGCGGCAGGGCGCGGGTCCAGAACAGGCTGGCGTAGCGTTGGTCGCCGCTGTCGGGGTAGGCCAGGCGCACGTAGCTCAGGGCGATGTTGCCGACGCCGTCCCAGGTGCTGCCGAACAGGGCGCGCTCGCTGATCCGCGGCGGCGCGGCGCCGTAGCGCGCGGCCACGTCGCGGTAGCCGGCCTGCGCGCGCTGGGTGTCCATCGCCAGGTTGAAACGGCCGTTGTTCCAGCGGTAGCTCAACGCGTACTGCAGGCCTTGCTGGCCAGCCGCACCGCCGTGCGCCAGCGAGGCGCCGAACACGCCGGCGCGCGGCATCAGCCACAGGCCGCCGACGCCGGCGTTGCGCACGCCGGCGCCGGCCTCGGCATGCGCCTCGGCGGTGAAGCGCGGGCCGATGCCGCGCCGCCAGCTGGCGCTGCCGACGGTGTCGCCGGCATAGGCGAAGTCGGCGACGCCGTAGTCCTCGCGGACCCGGCCCAGCGCCAGCGACCAGTCGGTCAGGCCGCTGGCCAGCAGATCCTGGGTCGCATAGAACGGAAACGCCAGCGAGCGGGTGCGGCCGTAGGCGTCGGTGATCACCACCTGGGCGTTGCCGGCGCCGTCCACGCCCGGCGCGGCAGACAGCTGGAACGGCCCGGCCGGCAGTTGTGCGCCGTACTGGCGGATGCCGTTGACGTACAGGTCCACGCTGGACGGCACCGCCACTTCGCCGAGGAATTCCGGCAACGGGGTGATCGCGCGATACGGCTGCAGGCCGAAGTCGCTGCCTACCCGCACGCCGCCCAAACGCAGGGTGCGGCTCCAACTGGTGCTGCTGCTGAAGGTATCGCCCAGCACCACGCTGGTCATGCGCTCGGGCAGCGACCACTGCCATTGCGTGTCCAGGCGGATCGCCTGGGCACGCCAGTCCTGCTGCGGGTCGCGGTACAGGCGGCCGACGAAGGACTGCCGCAGCAGGCCCTGGCCCAGGCCGAACACGCGCAGCTCGCCGCTGGCGGTGAGATTGCTGGCGCCGCCCTGGCGGCTGGCGTAGAGGTCGTAGTCGAGCAGGGCGCCGGGCGAGCTGGTCGCCGGCAGCGACGGCACGCCGCCGCGCGCGTCGATCCGGGTGGTGGCGACGTCCAGCAGCGCCACCGGCGCGTCGATCGTCACCTGTTGCAGGCTGGCGTCGTAGCGGAAGCGCACGCCGTCCAGGTCGCCCAGGGCGATCGCCGCGCTGGCGTCACTGCCGTCCACGCGCAGGCCGAGCTGGCGCAGTGTGGCGGCGCTGGCACGCAGTTGCTCGCCGTCGCGCTGGAACTGGAACAGGCCGGGCTGACGGGTCTGGTTCAGGGTGACCTCCAGATACAGGGTCTCCTGCGCCGGAGCCGTCGCCTCAGGCCGGGGCGGGGGCTGCGGCTGGGCGACGGCGAGCGCGGCGCTGCCGGCCCACAGCGCCAGCAGCAGTTCAGGGCGCCGCGGCGTCCACGACCAGCGACTGCGCGCGCGGCTCGCCATTGATCCTTGCCTCGAACGTTCCCTGGGTCTGCGCCAGCGCCGCCGGCAGCGGCCAGCGCTTGCGTTGGCCCGGCAGCACGTAGCCGGCCAGGCCCTCGGCGATGGCGCTGCGGCGGCCGTCGCCGGCGACGAAGTGCAGGTCCACCAGCTGCGCATGGCCGTTGCCTTCATTGCGCACTTCCAGCGCCGCGCCCGCGCCGTCGCGGACCAGCCGCGCGCGCAGTGCCGGCGCGGTGGCCACGGTCGGCTGCAGGAACACCGGCACCGAATAGCGCAGCACGAACTGCAACCCGGCGCTGGCGCTGGCGCCGGCATCCTGGCTGGGCAATTCGTCGACCAGGATGCGATAGGCGTCCTCGCCGGCGGTGGGTGCGGGATCCAGGCGGATCACGCGGACCAACTGCCGCGAGTGCGGCGCCAGTTGCAGCATCGGCGGGCTGAGCGCGATGCGCTCGCTGGGGTCGAGCACATCCTCGCCATCGCGCTGCTGCCAGTGGAACACGCGCACCTGCGCGCGCAGTGGCACGTCGCCGCTGTTGCTCAGCCACAGGCCCTGCGCGGTCTCCTCGGCACGCAGCGACACCGAGGTCGGCGCCACCTGCAGGCTCGCGGCGACAGCCGCGCCGGCCGCCGTCAGCCACAGCGCGGCAAGCGCCGGCAGGCGCAGGAAGGAATGCAGTCGCGAACGCATGCAGGCGGCTCCGGTTACCAGGTGACGGTGGCGGTGACCACGTCGCTGTACGAACCGGCAGGGTAGTTGGTGCTGGCGACCTGGCCGTAGACGGTGATCGGTTGCACTGCACCATTGCCGGTGCCGGCCTGGGTGTCGGTGCCGATGGTGGAGCCCCAGTTCTGGGTGCGCGCGGCATTGCGGTACAGCGCGTACGGCACGCGTGCGGTGTTGCTGACGTCGGCGCTGCCCATGGTGCGGGTGGTGACCGTGGCGCCGGAGCCGGAACCGGCGTTGAGCGCGATGTTGTACGGGGTGCCCGAGGTGCAGCGCACGTTCAAGGTGCCGGTGCTGTTGATCGCGGTCTGGGTGGAATTGATGCTGCCGAAATCGACATCGGTGGGCGCGGTCTGGATGTCGCAGACGCTGGTGATCTGGATCTTGACGTTGAAGGTGCGCGAGTCGGACTGGGCCCAGGCCAGGCCGGTCCCGGCGGCGAACAGCACGAGGAAGGCGAGAACGCGATGGAAAAGGTACATGGCAGGGTTCTTCGGTGAGGGCGGACAACCGCCGGTGTCACCGTTAGTGCAAAATGCGCGCCAGTTCACATTTTTATGGATCGTTATCCAGTTTTCACATGGGATGACGACCACAGGACGCCGTGTTCAGTGCGATGAAGGCGGCGGCGACCGCACCGGCGTGCCAAAAACCCGGCAACGCGTCCGGCGCGTTCAGCCAGCGCCTGGATGAGCGATAATGACGCCCATGACCGTCAATCTGAAAACTCCACAGGACATCGAGAAGATGCGCGTGGCCGGCCGCCTGGCCGCCGAGGTACTGGACCTGATCGGACCGTACGTGAAGCCCGGCGTCACCACCGCCGAGCTGGACCGCATCTGCCACGACCATATCGTCAAGGTGCAGCAGGCGGTGCCGGCCAACGTCGGCTATCGCGGCTTTCCGAAGACCGTGTGCACGTCGGTGAACAACGTCATCTGCCACGGCATCCCCAGTGAGGGCAAGGTCCTGAAGGACGGCGACATCGTCAACATCGACGTCACCGTGATCAAGGACGGCTGGCATGGCGACACCAGCCGCATGTACTGCGCGGGCACGCCGTCGGTGATGGCGCGGCGCCTGATCGAGGCCACCTACGAGGCGATGTGGCGCGGCATCCGCGCGGTGAAGCCGGGCGCCACGCTCGGCGACGTCGGCCATGCCATCCAGCAGTACGCCGAGAGCGAGCGCTTCAGCGTGGTGCGCGAGTACTGCGGCCACGGCATCGGCAAGGTCTACCACGACGAACCGCAGGTGCTGCACTACGGCCGGCCGGGCGATGGCCTGGTGCTGAAGCCGGGCATGACCTTCACCATCGAACCGATGATCAACGAGGGTACGCGCTACACCCGCGTGCTGCCGGACGGCTGGACCGTGGTGACCAAGGACCGCAAGCTCTCCGCGCAATGGGAGCACATGGTCGCCGTCACCGAGGATGGGGTGGAGGTCCTGACCCTGTCGCCGGGCGGCCTCGGCGAACCGTGAGCCTGCTGCCGGCCGGTGCCGATGCCGGCATGCCCGATGCCGGCGTCGACGACGCCGGTTGGGCCGCCGCGGTCCGGCAACTGCTGGCGCAGACCGATGCGCGGCTGAGCAAGCGCTTCGACCAGGGCGATGACATCGATCGCCTGCTGGCGCTGCGCGCGCGCGCGCTGGACCAGTTGATCCGCCACGCCTGGAGCCGCTGCGTGCCGCGCGAGGCCGGGCTGGCCCTGTTCGCGGTCGGCGGCTATGGCCGTGGCGAACTGTTCCCGCGCTCGGACATCGACCTGCTGGTGTTCGGCGACCTCGATCCCGCCGACGAACCGGCGCTGGCACGGCTGTTCCCGCTGTTGTGGGATGCCGGCGTGCCGGTCAGCCATGCGGTGCGCTCGGCCGCGCAGTGCACCGCGGCCTGCGCCGACCAGACCGTGCTGACCGCGCTGATCGAGGCGCGCCCGCTGCAGGCCGACGCCGCCGCCAAGGCGGCGCTGGCGGCGGCCATCGCGCCGCAGCGGGTGTGGCCGCCGCGCGAATTCTTCATGGCCAAGCGCGAGGAACTGCAGGCCCGCCACCAGCGCTTCGGCGATACCGCCGACAACCTGGAACCGGACATCAAGGACGGCCCCGGCGGCCTGCGCGACCTGCATACGCTGGGCTGGATGGCGCTGCGCGCCTTCGGCGTGCGCGACCTGGAGCCGTTGATCGGGCTCGGCCATGTCGGCGGCGACGAAGCCGCCGCGCTGCGCCGCGAGCGCCGCGAACTGGCGCGCTTGCGCTACGGGCTGCACCTGGTCGCCAACCGACCGGAAGAGCGCCTGCGCTTCGATTACCAGAAGACCCTGGCGCAGCGCCTGGGCTTCTCCGACGACGTCGAGAGCCTGGGCGTCGAAAAGATGATGCAGCGCTTCTACCGCAGCGCGGCGATCGTGCGCCGGCTCAGCGACCGCCTGCTGCAGCGCTTCGAGGAACAGTTCGACGGCGAAGCGCAGCCGCAGCCGCTGGACGGCGGCTTCTCGCTGCGCCGCGGCTACCTGGCCGCCGACGACGAGCGCTGGCCGCAGGCCGACCCGGTGCAGGTGTTCGCGCTGTTCGCCACCTGGGCCGCGCACGGCGAGATCCGCGGCCTGCATTCGCTGACCGCGCGCGCGCTGGCCGAGGCGCTGCCGCATCTGCCGGCCTACGCCAGCGCCAGCGCGACCGCGCGCGAGCGCTTCCTGGCGCTGTTGCGCGGCCCGCGCGCGGTGCAGACGCTGACCCGGATGGCGCGGCTGGGCGTGCTCGGGCAGTGGATCCCGGCGTTCGCGCAGGTGTCCGGGCGCATGCAGTTCGACCTGTTCCACGTGTACACGGTCGACCAGCACACGCTGATGGTGCTGAAGAACATGGCGGTGTTCGCCAACGCGCGCGCCGACGAACGTTTCTCCATCGCCCACGAAGTCTGGCCGCGGCTGCGCAAGCCGGAACTGCTGCTGCTGGCCGGCCTGTTCCACGACATCGCCAAGGGCCGCGGCGGCGACCATTCCGAGCTGGGTGCGGTGGATGCGCGCGCGTTCTGCGCCGTGCACGCGCTCAGCGCCGCCGATACCGAACTGGTCGCCTGGCTGGTCGAGCAGCACCTGCGCATGTCGGTGACCGCGCAGAAGCAGGACATCGCCGATCCTGAGGTGATCCATCGCTTCGCCAGCCTGGTCGGCGACCGCGAGCGCCTGGATTATCTGTACCTGCTGACCTGCGCCGACATCGCCGGCACCAGCCCCAAGCTATGGAACGCGTGGAAGGACCGGCTGCTGGCCGACCTGTACTTCGCCGCGCGCCGCGCCCTGCGCGAAGGCCTGGAGCATCCGCTGCCGGTGGCCGAGCGCCTGCAGGAGGCGCGCGAGGCCACGCGTGCGCTGATGCACATCCAGGGCCACGACGACGCCATCATCGACCGCCAGTTCGCCGGCATGCCGGACGAGAGCTTCCTGCGCTTCCGTCCCGAGCAACTGGCCTGGCAGGCGACCTCGCTGATGGAGGTGGAACTCGGCGGCACCCTGGTCAAGGTGCGCCCGGTCACCCCCGACGACGCGGCGCTGGAAGTGTTCGTGTACTCGCCGGACCGCGACGGCCTGTTCGCGGCGATCGTGATGACCCTGGACCGGCTCGGCTACGGCATCCATCGCGCGCGCGTGCTCGACGCGCCGCACGGGGCGATCTTCGACACCTTCGAGGTGATGCCGGCCGACGCCTTCGCCAGCGGCGACATCGCGCAGTTGCAGGCCGGACTGCGCGAGGCGCTGGCCGGCGATCTGGCGCGGCTGCGCCCGGCGCGGCGGGTGGTGCCGCGCCAGCTGCGGCATTTCCGCTTCGCCCCGCGCATCGAATTCCGCGAAAGCCTCGACGGCCGCCTGACCCGGCTCAGCCTGGTCGCGCCGGACCGCCCCGGGCTGCTGTCGGACGTGGCCCAGGTGCTGCGCCGGCAGCACCTGCGCGTGCACGACGCGCGCATCGCCACCTTCGGCGAGCGCGCCGAGGATCTGTTCCACATCACCGACGAGCACAACCTGCCGTTGCCCGACGCCGCCCGCCAGGCGTTGCAGGCCGCGCTGCAGGCCTGCCTGGACCCCGATACCCCGCCTGGAGACCCCCGCTGATGGCCACCAAGAAGCCTGCCGCCAAGAAGTCCGCTGCCAAGACGGCGGCCCCCAAGAAGACGGCCAAGCCGGTTGCCGCAAAGCCTGCGGCGCCGACCGTGGCGAGCAAGCCGGCCAAGCCCGCGCCGAAGCCGCTGCGCGCCAAGCCGGTGGCCGTGCCCAGCGCCGATGAGCTGAAGTTCACCATCGACAGCGCCTTCGAGCGCCGCGCCACGCTGACGCTCGACGAGATCGAGGGGTCGACCCGGCCGGTGGTCAATCGCGTCATCGATGGCCTGGAGAGCGGCGAGTTCCGCGTCGCCGAGCCGGACGGGCACGGCGGCTGGAAGGTCAACGAGTGGCTGAAGAAGGCGGTGCTGCTGTATTTCCGGGTCAACGAGATGGCCGTGGTGGAAGCGCAGCCGGCGCCGTTCTGGGACAAGGTGGAAGCGCGCTTCGCCGGCTATCACGAAGCCGAATTCCGCAAGGCCGGGGTGCGCGTGGTGCCAGGCGCGGTGGCGCGCCGCGGCAGCTACTTCGGCAAGGACGTGGTGCTGATGCCGAGCTTCACCAACATCGGCGCGCACGTGGGCGAGGGCACCATGGTCGACACCTGGGCCACGGTCGGTTCCTGCGCGCAGATCGGCAAGCACTGCCACCTGTCCGGCGGCGCCGGCATCGGCGGCGTGCTCGAGCCGCTGCAGGCCAGCCCCACCATCATCGAGGACCACTGCTTCATCGGTGCGCGCTCGGAAGTGGTGGAGGGCGTGGTGGTCGGCCACCACAGCGTGATCGGCATGGGCGTGTTCCTGGGCCAGAGCACGCGCATCTACAACCGCGCCACCGGCGAGATCTCCTACGGCTACGTGCCGCCGTACAGCGTGGTGGTGTCCGGACAGCTGCCCGCCAAGGACGGTTCGCACTCGCTGTACTGCGCGGTGATCGTCAAGCAGGTCGACGCCAAGACCCGCAGCAAGACCAGCGTCAACGACTTGCTGCGCGGGTTGGCCGACTGAGATGCCGGCGGCGGTGCCGGACCTGGCCGAGGCCGCGGCTTACCGGCACCCGTCCGCCGCCTGGTACGGGCGCGCGCTGCCGCGCCTGCTGCATGCGCCTGGCTGGACCCGGCTGCGGCGTGCGTTGGCGCAACGCTGGCCGCTGCCGGCGCTTGCGAGCGACGTGCGCGAGGTGGTCTACCTGAACTGGTGGGTCGACGTGCGTCACGCCCCGCCACCGCCGCCGGGCTACGCCCGTGTCGTCCACCAGGGGCGTACGCCGTACACCATCCTCAGCTATCGCCATGGCCATTTCGGTCCGGCCCTGGCCGGGCCGCTGCGGAAGCTGCTGCCATCGCCGCTGCAGAGCAACTGGCGGTGGTACCTGCGTCGCGTGGACGAGGCGAGTGCCGGGCCGGTAGTGCTGTTCGACTGCAACGTGATGGATGGGCTGGCCTACGTGGCCGGCGCACGCGCTGCCAGCGACGCCATGCAGCCGCACCTGGCCGCGCGCTTCGTGCACGCGTTGCGGTCCGATGGCAGCGGCCGTACGCAGATCGAGCCGGGGCAGGGCAGCGCGCCCGCGCTGCAACTGCACTGGCAGCCTGCCGAGGCCTGGCACGATGCCGACTGGACGCCGGCGTTCGCCACGCGCGAGGCCCTGCTGCGCTTCCTCACCTGCCAGGACGAGGCCATCGCGCGGACCTGCGACGGACGCTGGGCCAGCACCCGCATCGCCCTGCCGGTGGACCCGGCTACGCTGCAGCCGTTGCAGTTGACCGGTGCGCTGGGCTGCCCAAGGCTGCAGGCAATGGGCGTCGCACTGGAGGACGGATTGGCCTTCCGCCTGCCGCGTGTCGCGTTCCGGGTGGTGTCCGAACGGCTGCTCTGAGCGCCTGCCGCCTGGGTAACGCCGGCAGCGTGCAACATGTTCGAGCGGTTCCGTCGCATGCCCGCGGCACAGGGCCATGTGCGCCGGTTGCACCGCAGCGTCGCCGTGCCCTGTTGCGTCGACGCTCGCCTCCGCCTTGGTGATCGACGGCGCAGGAGATGGACGGCCGGCCGTCGGTTGAACCAGGCGATCCCGCGGCCGGTCAGGAGCGCTGTGCATACCCGACGTACATGGGTGGCCCGATACGCTGGCGCACGCGATTGCGCCACTGCCGCCACGTCAGGGTGCGGAACGGTCGAGGCCTGGCGCCACGCCGCCGATCGCTGCCACGAACGAACAGGAGAGACCGATGCGTACGATCATGTGGGCTTGCTGGATGACGGCGGCGTTCGCGCTGTCCGGGTGCGGCCGTGAGGGCACGCCGGCGCCGACGGCGCCCAAGCAGGGCGACACGCCTGCGGCGGCCGCCGCTGCGCCCAATCCGGCGCCGGCCGCGACACCTGCGCCGGCGCAAGCGCCTGCGACGACGGCGGGGGCTGCCGGCGCGGCGGGCGCGCCGCTGTCCTGCGCCGACGAGATCGGCGCCGACGCCGCGGCGGCGCGTGTGGCCACCTGTCGCTCGGTGTCGCCGGCCACGCACCCGCCCTGCAACGCCGCCAACAGCTGCGCCATGATCGACGACGAGATCGCGCGTAGCTGCGCGCTGCTCGGCCGCGACGGGCCGACCACCGCCGGGTGCGGCCCGGCCGCCGACAGCCCGCAGGCCGCGGCCGACGTGGTGCGGCGCTACTACGCGGCGATCAACGCGCGCGACTACGCCACGGCCTGGCAGCAGTGGGGCGAGGACGGGCGCCCGGGGCAGTCCTACGAGGCCTTCGAGGCCGGCTTCGCGCAGACGCGTGCGGTGAAGGCGACGATCGGCACGCTGGGCGCCAGCGATGGCGCCGCCGGTTCGGTGTACCAGCCGGTGCCGGTCACCGTGGAGGCGACGCTGGCCGACGGCACGCGGCAACGCTTCCGCGGCGACTACGTCCTGCGCCGGGTCAACGGCGTGGACGGCGCTTCGGCGGCGCAGCTGCGTTGGCGGATCGACTCGGCCAAGCTCCAGGAAGTGCCGGCGCAGTGAGGCCTGGCGGCGTCTTCTTGCGCCTGGGAGGCCGATGGCGCGCGCGGCGGGTAAGATCACGCGCGCTGCTGCCTGTCGATGACGGCATGCCCGGTTCGTCTCCTGATGGCATCGCCCGCCGAAAGGCTGTGCGCGGCGCTTTGGGTGCGATCTGTCCTGGGCCGACCGACCCTCACCCCAACCCCTCTCCCGGTGGGAGAGGGGCTTCATTCGCTTGAAGGGATGTTTCGATGACGACGTTGTACGGATTGAAGAACTGCGACACCTGCAAGAAGGCGACCAAGTGGCTGGACCGCTTCGGCGTGGCCTACACCTTCGTCGATTACCGCGAGCACAAGCCGACCCCGGAGACCCTGCTGGACTGGGCCGGCCAGGCCGGTGGATTCGATGCGCTGGTCAACAAGTCCTCCACCACCTGGCGGCAACTGCCCGACAACAAGAAAGCCCCAGGTTCGGATGCCGAATGGAAGCTGGTGCTGCGCGAATATCCGCAACTGATCCGGCGGCCGGTGGTGGTGACCGACGATGGCCGGCTCAGCCAGGGCTTTTCCGACAACGGCTTCAAGCAGCGATTCGGGATCGCGTGAACATCCGCCCGTACCGGGCCGACGACTGGGCGCGCCTGTGCGCCATCCACGATGCCGCGCGCCTGGAGGAACTGCAGGCGGCGGGGCTGCCGGAGGCGTTCCTGCCGCTGCCGATCGCGGCCGAGCGCGAAGGCCTGTTCGACTACCGCGTGCAGGTCGCAGAAGCGCAGGGTCAGGTGCTCGGCTTCGTCGCCGACGATAGCGGGGAACTGGCCTGGCTGTACGTGGATCCGGCCGCGCGCCGGCGCGGCGTCGGTCAGGCGCTGGTGGCCGCAGTGCAGGGTGCCAGCCCGGTCGGGCTGACGCTGGAATTGCTTGAGGGTAATGCCGCGGCGCTGGCGTTCTACCGCGCCTGCGGTTTCGTCGAAACCGGCACGCACGGCGGACGCATGCCCGGCAACGAAGCTTTCGCGGTGCGCGTGCAATGCATGCGCTGGCCGGGCATCGCGCCGTAGCGACGGCTGGCGCCGCGCTCGCGCACCCGTCCGGCGATCCCGGCAGATGCTTCGAATCCGCCACTCCCACTCGTACACTGCACGCCGTGCGCCGCCGGCACGCGACGCTGCCGCCGCCGATCCGCATCGCGTCTTCCTCGTGTTTTCCAACGGTGTCCCTGCATGTCCGATGTCCTTGAACTCGCCTGCGACCTGATCGCCCGCCCGTCGGTCACCCCCGACGATGCCGGGTGCCAGGAACTGATCGCACAGCGGCTGCAGCGCGCCGGTTTCGCCATCGAGCGGCTGCGCTGCGGCCAGGTCGACAACCTGTGGGCGACGCACCGTGGCGGCGACGGTCCGGTGCTGGCGCTGCTCGGCCATACCGACGTGGTGCCGCCGGGGCCGCGCGAGGCCTGGAGCAGCGATCCGTTCGCGCCGCAGGTGCGCGATGGCGTGCTGTACGGGCGCGGCGCCGCCGACATGAAGGGCAGCGTGGCCGCCTTCGTGGTCGCCGCCGAACGGTTCGTGGCCGCGCAGCCGCAGCACCCGGGCACGCTGGCGCTGCTGCTGACCAGCGACGAGGAAGGCGATGCGATCGACGGCGTGCGCCACGTGGCGCGGCTGTTCGCCGAGCGCGGCGAACGCATCGACTGGTGCATCACCGGCGAGCCCTCGTCCACCGAACGGCTCGGCGACCTGCTGCGGGTCGGCCGTCGCGGCAGCCTCTCCGGTGCGTTGCGCGTGCGCGGCGTGCAGGGGCACGTGGCCTATCCGCACAAGGCGCGCAACCCGATCCACCTGGCCGCGCCGGCGCTGGCCGATCTGGTCGCGCGGCATTGGGACGACGGCTATGAGAGCTTCCCGCCGACCAGCCTGCAGATCTCCAACGTGCATGCCGGTACCGGCGCCAACAACGTCATCCCCGGCGAACTGCAGGTCGCCTTCAACCTGCGCTACACCCCGCACTGGGATGCGCCGCGGCTGGAAACGGAAATCGCCGCGCTGTTCGATCGCCATGGCCTGGACTACGAGCTGCGCTGGCACCGCAGCGGCGAGCCGTTCTACACCCCGGAAGGCACGCTGCGCCGGGTGGCGCGCGAGGTGCTGGGCGAGGTCGCCGGCGCGCCGCCGGAGGAGAGCACCGGCGGCGGTACCTCCGATGCGCGCTTCATCGCGCCGCTGGGCGCGCAATGCATCGAGGTCGGCCCGGTCAACGCCAGCATCCACCAGGTCGACGAGCACGTGCGCGTGGCCGACCTGGAGGCGCTGCCGGAGCTGTACCTGCGCCTGATCGAACGGTTGCTGCGGTAACAGTTGCGCCGGCCCGCGCGCCGGGTTACGGTCGCCCCATGACCTCGCTGTCCGCCCTCCGCTCGATCAACGCCAACGGCCGCAATAATGCGCTGGCGAATAATCGTGCGCGGCCGATGCGGGTCTGCGACTAGGCGCTACCAGAAACACCACGCCCAGCCACCAGAAAACCCGCATCGGCCGATGCGGGTTTTTTTGTGCCTGGGTGTCTCCCCTTCGCAACCACCACCCCACGATCAGGAGCTTTCCCATGTGTTCGATCTTCGGCATCTTCGGCCTGCAACCGGGCGACGACCTGCAGGCGCTGCGGCGGCAGGCGCTGGACTGCTCGCAGCGGCAGCGCCACCGCGGCCCGGACTGGAGCGGCGTGTATGTCGACGACGGCGCGATCCTCGTCCATGAGCGCCTGGCCATCGTCGACCCGGCCGGCGGCTCGCAGCCGCTGCTCTCCGACGACGGCCAGCTGGCGCTGGCGGTCAACGGCGAGATCTACAACCATCGCGAGCTGAAGAAGGAACTCGCCCAGCCCTACGCCTTCCAGACCGGCTCGGACTGCGAGGTGATCAACGCGCTGTACCGCGAAACCACGCCGGACGCGCTGCTGAACCGCCTCAACGGCATTTTCGCCTTCGCGCTGTGGGACAAGGCCGCCGGGCGCGTGCTGATCGCGCGCGATCCGATGGGCGTGTGCCCGCTGTACTGGGGCCATGACGCGCAGGGCCGGCTGCGCGTGGCCTCGGAGATGAAGTCGCTGGCCGATAGCTGCGCCGACGTCGCCCAGTTCCCGCCGGGCCACTACTACGACAGCGCCAGCGGCGAACTCGTGCAGTACTACCGCAAGCCCTGGCGCGACTACGCCGCGGTGCAGGGCGTGGAGGTCGGCAAGCAGGAACTGCGCGAGGCCTTCGAGCGCGCCGTGCATCGCCAGCTGATGACCGACGTGCCGTACGGCGTGCTGCTCTCCGGCGGCCTGGATTCCTCGCTGGTGGCGGCGGTGGCGGCGCGTTTCGCGCGCAAGCGCATCGAGGAGAACGACGAGGCCGAGGCCTGGTGGCCGCGCCTGCACTCGTTCGCGATCGGCCTGAAGGGCTCGCCGGATCTGGCCGCCGCGGCGATCGCCGGCGAGGCGCTGGGCACCGTGCACCACGGCTTCGAGTACACCTTCGAGGAAGGCCTGGACGCGTTGCCGGAAGTGATCCGGCACATCGAGACCTACGACGTCACCACCATCCGCGCCTCCACGCCGATGTTCCTGCTGGCGCGGCGGATCAAGGCGATGGGGGTGAAGATGGTGCTGTCCGGCGAAGGCAGCGACGAGATCTTCGGCGGCTACCTGTACTTCCACAAGGCGCCGAACGCCCGCGAATTCCACGAGGAACTGATCCGCAAGCTCGACGCGCTTTACAACTACGATTGCCTGCGCGCCAACAAGTCGATGATGGCCTGGGGCGTGGAGCCGCGCGTGCCGTTCCTGGACGTGGAGTTCCTGGACGTGGCCATGCGCATGGACGCCCAGTACAAGATGGCCGGCACCCGCGCCGACGGCAGCAAGCGCATCGAGAAGGCGGTGCTGCGCGAAGCCTTCGAGGGCTACCTGCCCGAGTCGATCCTGTGGCGGCAGAAGGAGCAGTTCAGCGACGGCGTCGGCTACGGCTGGATCGACGGGCTGAAGGCGCATGCCGAGGCCCAGGTCAGCGACCGCGAACTGGCCGCGGCCGACAAGCGCTTCCCGGTGAACCCGCCGCAGACCAAGGAAGCCTATTACTACCGCAGCCTGTTCGAGCGCGTGTTCCCGACCCCGGCTGCGGCCGAAACCGTGCCCGGCGGCAAGTCGATCGCCTGCTCCTCGCCGGCGGCGATCGCCTGGGATGCCAGCTTCGCGACGATGGCCGATCCCTCAGGTCGCGCGGTGGCCGGGGTGCACGCGCAGGCGCTGGGGTGACCGTCGCCAGCCTGCTGGCGATCGCCGGGGCGCTGACGCTGGGGGCGATCAGTCCCGGCGCCAGCTTCCTGCTGGTGGCGCGGCTGGCCGCGGGGCGCTCGCGTGCGGCCGGGTTCGCCGCGGCACTGGGCATGGGCGTGGGCTGCGCGCTGTTCGCGTTGGCGGCCTTGTTCGGCCTGCAGGCGTTGCTGGAGCGGGTGCCGGCGCTGCATCGCGCGTTGTCGGTCGCCGGTGCCGCCTACCTGCTGTGGCTGGCCTGGCGGGCGTGTCGGACGCCGGCGTCGGTGGCCGCCATTGCGCCGGAACAGCAGGTGCCGGCCGTGCGCTCGGCCTTCGTTATGGGCCTGGCGACCCAGCTCGGCAACCCGCAGACCGCGCTGGTGTTCGCCGGCCTGTTCGCCGCGCTGCTGCCGGCGCAGCGCGTACCCGCCGAGTACGTGGCGCTGCCATTGCTGGCCTTCGCCATCGATGCGGCCTGGTTCGCGCTGGTGGCAGGGTTGCTGTCGGCACCGGCGCCGCGGCGCTGGTGGCTGCGCGCGCGGCGGCCGCTGGACCGGCTCAGTGCGGTGCTGATGAGTGGCCTGGGCCTGCGCCTGCTGTGGCGGGCGGTGTAGCCGCAAGCGCAGGCGTGTCGCGCTGCTCCGGTAGCGTGCGTGTGCGACGCCGGCGATGCGTGCCGTGCGCCTTCCGCTATGCCGGATCCGTGGTCGGCGCCGCGCTGTCGAGGGCGCCGTGCACGGCCGCCATGGCGGCGGGCCCTGTGGCGCTGTCGAGGCAGATCCGGCTCTTGCCGTCGCGCTTGGCGGCATACAGCGCACGGTCGGCACGCTTGAGCAGATCCGAGACGTCGCCGTCGGGATGCATGCGCGCGACCCCGGCGCTGAACGTGAAGGCCACGCCCTTGGCGCGGGTCTGTCGCACGCGTTCCAGCAGCCGCTGCAGCAGGGCATCGGTCTGCGCGTCGCTCATGCCGTCGAGCACGATGCCGAATTCCTCGCCGCCGAGCCGGCCGACCCGGCAGCCGTGCTCAAGCCCGGTCAGTTCGGCGGCCAGCGCCAGCAACACCGCATCGCCGACATCGTGGCCATGGCGGTCGTTGACCTGCTTGAAATCGTCGATGTCCAGCATCGCGAACTGCAGCGTGCCGCGGCGACCGCGCTCGGCCGCCAGCGCATGCAGTTGCGCCATCAGCGCGCGCCGGTTGGCCAGCCCGGTCAGCGCATCGGTCTCGGAGATGCGCCGGTAGTCTTCCTTCAGGCGGTAGGTGATCAGCATGCTGCGCGCGAAGGTGCGGTTCATGGCCAGGCCGATCAGCGATACCGCGACGACCAGCAGACCCAGCAGCATCGGGTCGCTGGCGGCCGCCGGTGGCAGCGCCCGACCGGTCAGCATGATCGTCCAGGTGTATGCCAGCGCCAGCAGGTAGTCGCGCGTGAACGGGAACAACAGATTGATGCCCAGGCACAGGGTGACCGTGGTCGGCAGCCACCAAAATTCGCCGTGTGCGCCCATCTGCCGCAGTTCGATCTGGTAGGCCCACGACAGCAGCAGCACGTACAGCGCGCCGCTCAGGCGCCAGTGCCAGAAGCGGCGGACCAGCAGGGTGCAGGCGGCGGCGCCGAGCAGCGCGGCCAGCAGTATCAAATTGACCAGGCCCCAGGGGCGCTGCAGATACGGATTGAACAGCAGCGTCGCGACCCAGATCGACAGGGTCAGCGCTTGGATGGCCGTGGTCGACCGGCCCAGCAGGTGGCGGATGTGTTCCGGGTACGTCATGTGCTGCCCAACGGCGCGTCCCGGCCGGTTCGTGATGTGCGGACGCCGACGCGCACGCGATGGATCGATGGCAGCGTATCGGCATGCCGGCGTGGCGGCTTGAGTGGCCGCAGCGCCTGCGGTTCAGCCTGTTGGTGCCGCACGCAGCGGCGGTGAAGCGGGGTGGGCGTCTGCGCTGTCTGCGTCGGGCTGATGCGCGTGCGCCACGAGCGAGTGCGCTGCGGGGCGGCAGCGTGCGCCGCCCCGCGGGGCCGTTGGTGCTGCGTGCTACAGCGACGTGGCGGCCGGCAGCGCGGGATCGCCCGCGAACGCCGCGGGCGTGCCGGCCGACACCGGCATGGCGCCGTCCAGGCGTAGGCTGCCGTTGCCCGCCTGCCGGGCAGCGGACAGCGCGCGGTCGGCGCGGGCGAGCAGGTCGGACAGTTCGCCGCCGGCCGGCAACGCGGCCAAGCCGACGCTGCAGGTGAAGCTGGCGCCGTCCACGCGCAGGCCGCGGATGCGCTGCTGCAGCCGCTGCACCAGCGCGCTTGCCTTGTCCTGCGACACGCCCTCGAACAGCAGGCCGAACTCCTCGCCGCCGAGGCGGCCGACGCGGCAACGCGGGTCCAGCCGCACCAGTTCCGTCGCCAGCGCCTGCAGCACCGCATCGCCGACGTGGTGGCCGTGCTCGGTGCCGATCCGCTCGAAGTCGTCGATGTCCAGCATGGCCAACTGCACGGGGTGCTGGGCGCCGACCGCTGCCTGCAGGTCGGCCATCAGCGCGCGCCGGTTGGGGATGCCGGTCAGTGCGTCGGTCGCGGCCAGGCGCCGATAGCCTTCCTTCAGCGCGTGGTTGCTGCGCATGGTGGTGACGAAGATGCGGTTCAGCGCGAACCCGACCATGGTCACCGCCGCCACCAGGATCTCCAGCAGCGGCAGGTCGGCGGACGCCGGCACCAGGCTGTCGTGCCAGCCGAGCATGATCGCCCAGGTGCAGGCCAGCGCCAGCAGATAGTCGCGCGCGTGGCAGAACAGCACGCTGTAGCCCAGGCTCAGGGTCACCGCCACCGGCAGCATCCAGGTCGCGCTGGCGCCGCCCATGTGATGCAGTTGCAGCCGGAACGCGGCATCGAATGCGATCACCGACAGGAAGGCGCCCAGCCGCCATTGCCAGGACCGCCTGGCCATGCGCATGACCAGGCCGCTGCCGAGCATGGCGACGAACGCCAGCGCGTAGCGCGCGTCCAGTGGGTGGCTCAGGTAGGGGTTGCACAGCAGCAGCGCCAGCCAGACGCACAGGGTCAGGCCCTGGATCGCCAGGATCGGCGTGTCGAGGGTGCGGCGGACATGAAGGTGGTAGTTCATCTGCTCTCCCAGAGCGCCGCGGCACTCCAGCGTCTGCGGCACGGCCGGTCGGTGGTCCAGCGCGGTCCGTCGGTCGCTGGGGCGTCGTCACCGGTTAGCGGCCGCTGCAGGCAGAGCTTTAATGGATTTGTCGCAGTATTACGCCGCCCGCCTGGGTGGTGGTCCGACACCCGACTGGACGCAGCCGGGCGTGCCTGCCCGACCTGTTCAAGGCCGGCCGGGTGGCGTGCGCAGGCGCGGCAGCCGCGCGCGCTTACTCGAAGCGCACGCAGTGGCCGTAGCGTTCGGGCTGGATGTCGATGCCCGAGGCATCGGCCTGGTTGCTCTTGCGCCACAGGTTGGGGCGGAACTCCGGGCCGGTGCAGTTGGCCGCGCTGTCCACGCCGATGGTGTAGGTGTAGGGATTGCCGCGGAAGGTGTTGTTCTCGAACGTGTTGTCCTGGCTCATGCTGTTGTCCCAGCACAGGATCTGCGGCGTGCGCTGGCGGATCGAGCAGGTCAGGTAGAGCCCGGCGCCCTTGTTGTCGATGAACTGGTTGCCCGCGAACAGGTTGCGCCGCGCGTCGGCCAGGTACACGCCCTGGCTGCCGTTGCGCTCCAGGCGGTTGTCGCGGATCTCGCTGTCTTCCAGGTGCTCGGTGGTGATGCCGGCGGCGACGTTGTCGTGGATCACGTTGTCGATCAGCTTGACCTTGGCGGTGCGGTTGAACGACACCCCATCCCAGGTCGCGCCGGAGACGTCGTTGTGCGCGATCAGCAGGTCGCGGCTGTCGAACTCGCTCAGCAGGCAGGCGCTGCGGCACTTGCTCACCCGCAGGTGGGTCAGCTGGATGTCCTGGCCGTTGCGCACCACCACCAGGCTGTTGCTGAGGTACGGGCGCTCGGGCATGAACTCCTTGTCGATGGTGCCGCCGACGATCTGCAGCTGCTCCAGGCGCACGTCGCGGATCGGCCGCATGGGGCGCTCGTTCTGGTAGTCGCCGATGACGATGGTCGGTTGCTGCACGTGGTCGCGCATGCGCAGCACGGTGCTGTCGCCCTGGCCGCGCAGGCGCAGGCCGTCGCGCTGGATCGAGATCAGCTTGCCGACCGGGAACTCGCCGGCGCTCAGGCACACGGTGGCGGGTTTGCCGTCGTTGGGGACGCGGTCGATCGCGGCCTGCAGATCGTCGCCGGGTTGGGCGCGCACGCTGCAGTCGGAGGCGGCTGCGGGCGCGTCGGCAGCTGGCGTGGCACAGGCGGAAAACGACACGGCCGCGGCAAGCGGCAGCAACAGGGCAAGCAGGGGAGGGCGCTTCATCGGTAGGCGGACTCGGCAGTGGGGGAAGGGGGAAGGCAGGCCGGCGTCTGCGGTCGGACGCCGGCGCGGAGCCGATCGCGGGTCATTGTGGTGCGGACGGGCTTAATGTCAGCGTGTGCCGGGTCGGGCCGGGCAGGAACTTTGTGGCGCGGCCCTGCACCCAGTCGGCGTGGCCGGCCCCCCAGAACGGCGACAGCGGGTGGCCGCTCTGGCCGCCGGGCATGTGCACGATGCCGTCGGCCTCGTGGCCCGGTGCCACCACCATGCGCTCGGAGGCGCCGAACGCCGGGCGCTGCACCCGCGGCATGTCGTCGTCGCCGGGCAGTGGCGTGTCCGGCATGCACAGCCAGCCGCGCAGCGGCGCCGGCAGGCCCTGCGCCAGCGGATGGCAGATCGCCGCACGGTTCTCCTGGCCCCAGCGGCGCGTGTCCAGCGGGCCTTCGGCCTGCAGGTGCGTGCGCACCTCGGCGGCGGCGTCCTCCAGCAGCGCCTGCCAGCTGCCGTAGCGGCGCGGCAACAGGTGCAGCGGCTGTTGCTGCAGCAGCGGCCAGGCCACGCCTTCCAGTTGCGGCAGCGGCGGTGGCGCGGTCTCTGCGTTCGATCCGATACGGGCCGGCGCGATCAGGCCATCGCGGATGCGGGTCAGCACCGCCAGGCGCCACGCGCGGACCAGGGTATAGCTGACCGAGCCGGTGCTGGCGCGGCCCTCCCAGTGCGCGGCCGCCTGCGACACGGCGTGCAGCGCCGGCGTGGCCGTGCCCGCGTCGCGTTGCTGCAGCAGCGCCCACCAGCGCTGCAGGAACAGCGCGCGGTCGTCGAGCTGGATCGCCAGCAACTGCTGTTCGTCGAGATGGGGGTGCAGGCGCAGGTCGTCGCGGATCTGCTGGGCGCGCGCGCCCAGCGCGTAGCCGCCGTCGCCGAGCGGTACCAGTTCGGCGCCGCCGACCGCGCGGGCATTGGCGGTCCACAATTGCCCGTCGACGGGATCGATGCGCTGCGGCGACTGGCTGGTGGACAGCGGCCATGGCGCGCAGCGGGCATCCGCCGGCACCGTCGCACGCACGTCGTGCATCACCGCATCGGCCGCGCAGTGCGGGCCGCGCAGCGGCAGCGGGCCGAGCACGCGCCAGCCGATGTGGCCGTCGCGGTCGGCCAGCACCAGGTTCTGCGCCGGCGTGGCGATGTGCTGCGCACGGGCGAAGGCATCGGGCAGGGTGTCGGCGCGGGCGAAGTCGGCCAGTCCCAGATTCAGTGCGCCGGGCAACTGCGCGGCCCAGCGCAACGCCAGCGCGCTGCCGTCGGGTTCGTGTTGCAGGATCGGGCCATAGGCGGTGTCTTCGACCTGCAGTTCGGTGTCGGGGGCGCCAGAGACCTTGATGCGTTCGCGATGCACGGTGACCGGCGTGCAGCCGGGCTGCGCCACCGCGGCGCACGGGGTGAGCCGGTACCAGTCGGCGGTATCGGCATAGCTGTTGGTGAACCCCCAGGCGACGTGACCGTTGCTGCCGACGATCACCGCCGGCAGGCCGGGCAGCGAGAATCCGGACACGTCCACGCGGCCGCCCGGCGCCTGCGCATCGGCATAGCGCAGGCGCACGCGGAACCACAGGCTGGGCGCGCGCAGGCCCAGATGCATGTCGTTGGCGACGATGGCGCGGCCGTCGGCGGTGCGGCTGCCGGCGATCGCCCAGTTGTTGCTGCCGGGCGCGCTGGTGGCGGCCGCCTCGGTCGCGGCGGTGGCTGGCGCGCCTGCCAGGCGGCGCAGATCGACCTGGCCGGCGTCAGGCAGCGCCGCGTCGCCGCGCACGCTGCCGTCCAGTGTCGCGTCCCAACTGCTGCCTTCATGGCGCAGCAGGGCGTACAGCGGCGCCGGCAAGCGCTGCTGCAGGCGGTACAGGGCCAGCTTGCGTTCGAGCTGCTTGCCCTGCAGGTCGAAGTACATCGCCTGGCCGGCCAGCGCCGAATCCACCGGCTGCCAGTCGCGTGGCGCGGCGAACAGCATCAGGTAAGGCCACGGCCGTACCCGCAACGCGTGCAGGCCCTGGTTGACGCCGGCGCTGTAGGCCTGCAAGGCCGCCGCGTGCTGGCCGGCGAACGCGGCCAGTTGCGCGCTGCTGCGCGCGCGCAGGCGATGCGCCCGCCGTGCCTTGTCCACGTCCAGCGCGTGCGGACCGACCAGCTCGGACAGTTCGCCGGCGGCGGCGCGGCGCAGCAGGTCCATCTCGAAGAAGCGTTCCTGCGCGTGCACGTAGCCGAGTGCGCGCATCGCATCGGCCTCGTCGGCGGCATCGATGGTGACCACGCCCAGCGCGTCGCGCTGGATGCTTGCCGGCGCGCGCAGGCCTTGCAGCGGGGCCTTGCCGTCGAGCGTGGGCAGGCTGCCGCGCAGCAGCAGCCAGATGCCCAGCGCCACGGCCGCCGTCAGCAGCAGCGTCCCCAGCAGCAGGCGTTTCCATCGACCGCGCATCGTCTCTCTCCGGTGGGCAAGTCTCCGATTCTAGACACGACTGCGTGTCGTTCCCGCGTAGGCGCGGCGCGCTGTGCGCGGGGTCACGCATCGCGGATGTGCGAGTCGGGATGTGAATGATTCCGATTGGAACGCGGCGCAGCGGCATCGGGCACTATGGCGCCCTCAGTCGACCCCACGGAGCCCGCCCCATGAAGGGACACCCCGACGTTGTGCAATGCCTCAAGGAGCTGCTGCGCGGCGAACTGGCCGCGCGCGACCAGTATTTCATCCACTCGCGGCGTTACGAGGACCAGGGCCTGCTGGCGCTGTACGAACGCATCAACCACGAGATGGAAGAGGAGACCGAGCACGCCGATGCGCTGCTGCGGCGCATCCTGTTCCTGGAGGGCGATCCGGACATGCGCCCGCATGCCTTCGAACCCGGGCGCACGGTCGAGGAGATGCTGGAGAAGGATCTGAAGGTCGAGTACGAAGTGCGCGCCAATCTGGCCGCGGGCATGAAGCTGTGCGAGCAGCACGGCGACTACGTCAGCCGCGACGTGCTGCTGGCGCAGCTGCGCGACACCGAGGAAGACCATGCCTGGTGGCTGGAGCAGCAGCTCGGCCTGATCAAGCGCATCGGCATGGCGCTGTACCAGACGTCGAAGATCGACGGGCACGTGTCCGGCAAGGACGCCTGATCCCTCCATGCGCTTCCCGTTTGCGGGAGGCGCCGATGCACTGAGCGGGACCCATCCCCGCCATCGCGGCCGTGCCATCGCCGGCCGCTTTTGACCCGCCGATCGTGCCGGTCGCCACCGCTCTCGCTGGTCCGCACCGGCGCTGCCGACCCTCATGGGCGACAGTGGATATAGCGGTGTCGCGGCGGTTGCTGCTGCAGCAAGGCGGCAGCGACTGCCGACACGCCTTCTTCCCTCCTCATTTTCCTGACGCCGCCGATCGGGTTTGGCCGCGCGCGACTGCGTGGCTGGATGCCGCGGCTGGCGCATTCGCCCGGTTCGCAGTGCGACGCCATGGCGATCGGGCGAACCGATCTGTCGTCGCCGTCCTCGCCGATGACTGTTGCAACGCCGCAAAAATCGACCGTCGCACGCATGCTGCTGCACCCGCGAACCCTTGAAATCCAGGCGTTTGCGCGCCTCGTCAGGTCCGCAGCGAAGGACGTGCGGACAATGCTTGCAAAACGGTAGTGATCGCTATACGGTAGTTTTCACTACTTAATTGCGCGATGGCGAGGGGGCGTTCGATGCAGGCGAGTCCGGGAATGAAGCGGTACGGCGCGGTCGGTGTGGTGATCGCGGGATGGCTGCTGGCGACTGCGACGGCGTGTGCGGCGCCGGCCGCGGCGCAGGGGCTGTGGCTGACCGCGGCCAAGGACGCGGTGGTGGAGTTCGCGCCGTGCGCGGATGCGGCCACGGCCTTGTGCGGACGCATCGTCTGGGACAAGGACGCCGGCACCGCCACCGATACCTGCGGCGTGCAGATCGCGCGTCTGGGGCGCGAGGACGGCGATACCTGGCGCGACGGCTGGGCCTTCGATCCGCGCAGCGGCAAGCGCTACAAGGCCACGCTGCGCGCCAGCGGCAAGGCGCTGGACCTGCGCGCCTTCGTCGGCGTGGAAGTGCTCGGCGAGACGGAACGCTTCACCCGCGTGCAGGCGCTGCCCAGCACGCCGGTCTGCGCGACGTGATTCACCCGCCGCGCGCGCAACGCGCCGGCGTCATCGACGTGCGGGCCGGCGACGGCCGCCGCGCGTCCCACCTTCCTCAGCGAACAGGGGAGATTGAGATGACTGCAGTCCGCTTCATGGCGACCCTCGCGGGCGCACTGGCCGTGCACGGCGCGTGCTGTGCCCAGGCCCAAGCCCAGCAGGCCGACACCGATGGCATGGTCAATTACGAGTTCCAGAACCAGATCAAGCTGATGAGCGAGCAGCGCACGCGCGGCGTGTCCGACTCGCTGATGCGCCCATCGCTGAAGTGGACCACCCAGTTCGTGCACGCCAGCGGTTTCGTCGCGCTGCTGGAGGTGGCCAAGGTCAGCAAGAAGCAGTTCCTCGATGGCGACGGGTTGGGCATCACCGCCGCGGCCGGCTACCGTTTCGGCAATCCCGATGCCTGGCATGCCGGCGTCGGCCTGGCCACCGAGCGCTTCCCCGGCGCCAGCTTCCTGGCCCCGCACCAGATCGATCTGCAGACCGGCACCCCGGCGGATGTCCGTCGTACCGACTACGACAGCAATTTCGGCGTGCTCGAACTCGGCTACGGCGCGATCGAGGGCCGTGTGCTGTACGTGTTCTCCAAGACCTACCGCGGCGCCGACACCGGCGGGGTGTGCGCGCAGATCCTGCAGTTCGCCGCCGACCCGACGGTGGCGCTGCGCTGCTTCGCCCGTGGCGAGCACGATTCGCGTGGCACCCTGCTGGGCGATCTCAACTACCAGACCCCGCTGCTGCCGTCTGTGCTGCCGTCGACCACGCTGCGCCTGCATGCTGGCTACCAGAAGCTGCGCAACTTCAGCGAGGGCAGCTTCGCCGACTACCAGATCGGCGTCACCCACAAGCGCTGGGGCCTGGACTGGAACCTGGACTGGGTCAGCACCCGGGTCAACGCGCACGAGCTGTACTGGGTGCAGGACGGTGCGCGCATCCGCAAGACCGACGGCGACACCCTGGTGGCCTCGATCGGCTACACGTTCTGACCCATGCGCAGCGAACTGCTCGATGCCGACCGGGGCGGCGACCAGCCGCTGGTGCTGGCGGTGGACCTGGGAACCTCCGGCTGCAAGTGCGCGCTGGTCACCCTGGACGGCCAGGTGATCGCCTGGGCGTTCGAACCGGTGCCGCTGCACGTGCACGGCGTCTGCGCCGAGCAGGATCCGCGCGACTGGTGGAACGCCTTGCTGGTCACCGCGGCGGCGGTGCTGCAAGGCGGCGAGTCGTTGCGCCGGCGGGTGACCGCGGTGTGCTGCTCGACCCAGGGCGAGTGCACCGTGTGCGTGGACCGCGACGGCCGCGCGCTGGGCAACGCCATGCTGTGGCTGGACATGCGCGGGCAGGCCGCGATCGCGCGGCGCCTGCGCGGTCGTTGGCTCAACGTGCGCGGCTATGCGCCGCTGAAACTGCTGCGCTGGCTGCGCCTGAGCGGCGGCGCGCCGGCCGGCAGCGGCAAGGACTGCGCCGGCCACATCGCCTACCTGCGCGACCACGAACCGCAGCGCTACCAGCGCACGCACAAGTTCCTCAACGCGCTGGACTATCTCAACCTGCGCCTGACCGGGCGCTTCTGCGCCACCGCCGACTCGGTGCTCACCACCTGGGTCACCGACAACCGCGACCCGATGCGCATCCGCTACGACGACGGCTTGCTGCGCTTGCTCGGCATCGAACGCGACAAGCTGCCGGAGCTGGTGGCCTCCACCGAGGTGCTGGGGCCGCTGCTGCCGCAGGTGGCGGCGCAGCTGGGGCTGTCGCCGCAGACCCGGGTGATCGCCGGCGCCATCGACAACTCGGCGGTGGCGGTGGCCGCGGCGGTCGAGGACTACGCCGCGCATCTGTACCTGGGCACGTCGTCGTGGCTGGGCGCGCACGTGCCGCGGATGAAGACCGATGTGTTCAGCAACATCGCCGCGGTGCCGTGCGCGGTCAGCGGGCGCTACCTGGCCACGGCGCTGCAGTCTACCGCCGGCGCCAACCTGTCGTTCCTGCGCGACCGCATCCTGTTCCATCCCGACGAACTGCTGCGCGACGAAGAACGCCCGGACGTGTACGAGGTGCTCAACGTCATCGCCGCGCGCGTGCCGCCCGGGGCCAACGGCCTGGTGTACATGCCGTGGCTGTTCGGCGAGCGCACCCCGGTGGAGGATCACAGCCTGCGCGCCGGGCTGGTCAACCTGTCGCTGATGCACACCCGCGAGGACATCATCCGTGCCTTCATGGAAGGCGTGGCGTTGAACACGCGTTGGATGATGGAGCCGTTCGCGCGCCTGCTCGGCCGCGATCCCGGCGTGATCGCCGCGGTCGGCGGCGGCGCGCAGTCGGACCTGTGGTGCCAGATCATCGCCGACGTCAGCGGCCAGCCGATCCGGCAACTGCACAACCCGATCCAGGCCAATGCGATCGGCGCCACCTTCATCGCCGGCGTCGGCCTGGGCCGGCTGCGCTTCGCCGACCTGCCGGCGCTGCAACGCGCGCGCCGGGTGTACGAGCCGTCGCCGCTCACCCGCGCGCTGTACGACGACCGCTATGCGATGTTCCGCGAATTGCAGCGCACCCTCGCGCCGATCTACCGGCGCATGAATCCCGTTCCCGAATGCGTGCCGGAGGTTCCCCAGCATGTTTGCCCATGAACAACGCACGCGCGTTGTCGCGCTGTGCGTGGAGTTGTCGCGGCGCGGCTACCTGGCCGGCACCGGCGGCAACGTCGCGCTGCGCCTGGACGCCGAACGCTTCGCGGTGACGCCGTCGGCCATCGATTACCTGGCGATGCGCGCCGAGGACATCTGCGTGGTGCGCCTGGCCGACCTGCGGCAACTGGACGGCGCCGCCACGCCGTCGGTGGAGACCGGCCTGCATGCGCAGGTGCTGCGCCGCCGGCCCGACGTGGCCTGCAGCATCCACACCCACCAGCCGGTGGCCAGCGCCTGCGCGCTGCTGGGGGCGGCGCTGCCGGTGGAGGATCCGGCGTTGCAGGCAACGATCGGTGCCCGCGTGCCGATGGTCGGCTACTTCCCCTCCGGCACCGGGCTGCTGGCCTGGCTGCTGGCGCGGCAACTGCGCCCGTCGAGCAACGCCTATCTGATGCGCAACCACGGCGTGCTGTGCTGCGGCCGCAGCCTGGAACAGGCGGTGGCCGCGGTCGATGCGCTGGAGCAGGTGGCGCGCGATCACCTGGCGCGCCGCATCGAACGCCGCGCCCTGCACGACGCCGGCCTGGCCGCGCCGTTGCGCGCCGTCCTCACCGCACTGGAGGCCTGACCCCATGCACGCGTTTTCCGTTTCCGTTCCCCCGAGCCCGGCACCGACCATGAGCCAGACCCCCGCCATTTCGCAGTGGCCCGATGTGGACCAGCTGTACGCACGCTTCCATGCATTGGTGAACCAGCCGATGCGGCCGATCGGCGCCGCCGGCATGGCCAAGGTGATGCGCTATTTCGACGAGCGCTGCCAGGGCTCCAAGCGCCTGGGCGAGGCGGCCAAGCAGGTGATCCCCGGTGGCGTGCAGCACAACCTGGCGTTCAACCATCCGTTCCCGCTGGCCATGCACAGCGCCGATGGCGCGTACCTGACCGACGTGGACGGCAACCGCTACATCGACTTCCTGCAGGCCGGCGGCCCGACCCTGCTCGGGTCCAATCCGCCGGAACTGCGCGAGCATGTGCAGGCGGTGCTGGACCAGTGCGGCCCGGTAACCGGCCTGCTGCACGAGTACGAGGTCAAGCTGGCCGAACTGGTCTGCGCCAGCATGCCGGCGGTGGAGATGCTGCGCCTGCTCGGCTCCGGCACCGAGGCGGTGATGGGCGCGGTGCGCCTGGCCCGCACCCACACCCGCAAGAAATGGATCATCAAGATCGGCGGTGCCTACCACGGCTGGAGCGACCAGCTGGTGTACGGCATGCGCCTGCCGGGCACCGGGCGCATGGAGGCGATCGGCATCCCGCGCGGCGCCACCGCCTATACCCAGGAATGCCATCCCAACGATCTGGAGGCATTGCGGCGCAAGCTGCAGTTCAATCGCCTGCGCGGCGGCACCGCGGCGGTGCTGCTGGAACCGCTGGGGCCGGAGAGCGGCACGCGGCCGGTGCACCACGACTACAACCGGCAGGTGCGCAAGTTGTGCGACGAGTTCGGTGCGCTGCTGATCTTCGACGAAGTGGTCACCGGTTTCCGGCTCGGCCCGGGCGGTGCGCAGGGCTACTTCGGGGTCCTGCCGGACATCACCGTGCTCGGCAAGTGCCTGGCCGGCGGCTATCCGATGGCCGGCGCGATCGGCGGCCGCCGCGAGGTGATGATGAGCCTGGTCGGCGGCATCGGCACCACCGCGCGGCGCGCCTTCGTCGGCGGCACGCTGTCGGCCAATCCGCTGTCCTGCGTGGCCGGCTACCACGCCTTGCTGGAGGCGCAAAGCAGCGATGCCGCCGGCCAGGCCGGCCGCGCCGGCGATCGCCTGCGGCAGGGCCTGGAGGCGATCATCCGCCGTCTCGGCCTGCCATACGTGGTCTACAACATGGGCTCGATCGTGCACCTGCAGACCTCCGGCGTGCTGCTGCTGGACACCGGCAACCTGTACAAGCTGTGGCGCGTGCGCAACGAAGCCAAGGAGCGCAAGCACATGATGGAGGAGATGGGTGCGGCGTATTCGGCGCACGGGCTGATCACCCTGGCCGGCAGCCGCATCTACACCAGCCGCGCCGATACCGATGCGGTGGTCGACGAGTCGCTGAACCGCTTCGACGACGTGTTCAAGCTGGTGTAGCGCATGCCCACCGTCCCGCAGATCGAAGCACTCTGGCTGCACACCCGCGAGCGGCTCGTGGCCAAGCGCCTGCTCGGCGACGACGCGGCAGCCCTGGCGCTGCGCTGTCCGGACAACACGGCGATGTGCTGTGGCGCGCTCGAGGCGGAGCGGCCGCAGTGGCTGGACTGGCGCGACCCGGCGCTGCCGGCATGGGCGCAGGTGCACGCGCAGGTGTACCTGCAGCGTCCCGATGTCGGTGCCAGCGCCTGGTCGGCCGGCGCGTTCGGCCACCTTCTGGCCAATGTCGGCGGCGTGCTGCCGCAGGTCTTCGACGAACAGGCCCGGCACATCGGGCCGATGCCGCCGCCGTTTCCTGCGGTCGACGCGTTGGCGACGGCCGCGCCGGGCGTCGGCAGCGTCCTGCTGTTCGGCGGACGCCCGCTGTGTCTTGGCATCACCGCGCAGCGGCTGGCATTGAACGTGGAATTGTTCGAGAAATGCGCCAAGGCCTATGTGCTTGCCGCGGCCACCGGCGGGCAGGTGCGGGAGCTGCCCTGGTGGGTCCGGCGCATCGCCAACGGGCGGCTGCGCAAGGACCAGATGCGTGCCGCCGCGGCCTTCGCCGCGGGCGAATTGCCGGCCGAAAGCAAAGGCTACTGAGGGTCCATCGCGATGACCGCCACGCCATCCCCGTTTTCCGTCGCATCAACCGGCGTCCACGCGACACGTCCGCTCGCCGCGGCCTTGTCGATCGGCGCCATCGCGCTGCTGATCCTCGGCGTGCAGCCGATCGTGCTCGGCGCACTGGTCGAGCAGCACCTGATCACGTTGCCCGGCGTGGGCGTGGTGGCGATGGGCGAGATCATCGCGCTGGGGATCGGCGTGGCGCTGGGCGATGCGCTGCTGCCGGTGTCCTGGCAGCGTGCCACGGCGGTCGTGGCGGCGTTGCTGGCCGCGGCGCTGAACCTGGCAACGGTGCAGGCGCAGGGCGATGCGGCTTTCGTCGCGCTGCGCGCCGTCGCTGGCCTGGCCGAGGGCCTGCTGGTCTGGGTGGCCACCGTCAGCATCGTGCGCGCGGCCACGCCGGACCGGATCACCGCGGTGTTCATGGTGCTGCAGGCGCTGGCGCAGATCGCGCTGGCGGCGGCGCTGGCGCTGTGGGTGTTGCCGGCGGCGGGCTGGAAAGGCGGTTTCGTCGCCATGGCCGCGACCTGCCTGCTGGTGCTGCCGCTGGCGGCGGCACTGCCGGTGCCGGCAAGCCTGGCTCCCGCCGCCGATGCGCAGTGCGCGGCGACCGCCACCGCCAGGCTGCGCTGGTCGCCGGCGACGCTGGCGCCATTGCTGGTGGCGTTCCTGCAGATGTCGGCGATCGGAGCGCTGTGGGCGTACCTGGAGCCGCTGGCGTTGCGCGCGGGGCTGGACGCGCATGCGGCGCAACTGCAGACCTCGTGGGTGCTGGGCATGCAGATCGTCGGTGGCCTGGCGGCGATCTACTGGGTGCGCCGGCTCTCGGTGACGGCGACCCTGACCCTGGGCAGCGTGGCGCTGTGCCTGGTGGCCGCGGCGATGTACCGGGTTCCGGGCAATGCGGCGCTGGGCTTTGCCGCGGTGTGCGTGGCGTTCGGCTTCGCCTGGATGTTCCTGATGCCGTTCCATGTCGGCCTGGCGCTGCGCGCCGATGCGCAGGGGCGGGTGGCGGTGCTGGTGCCGGCCGCGCAGTTGATCGGGTCGGCCTGCGGGCCGTTGTTGGCGTCGCTGCTGCTGCATGCCGACGATCCGGCGCCGGTGCCGCTGGTCGGTCTGGGATTCGCGCTGGCTGCGGCGCTGCTGGCGCTGTGGATCGGCCGGCGGCAGCGCCGTCCGGCTGTCGTGGAGGCAGGCTCGCATGCGGGCTGATGGTGGTGGCCGTGCGAGCGCGCTGGCCGCTGTGGTGACGCGCTTCCGTCGGCCGCGCATGGCGCAGGGCAGGGGACTGTCAGGCACCGGGCGATGGCCGACGTCCGCCAAGCAGGAGCGCGGCGATGGCGCCTGAGCCCGTGCTGGACACCCCACCGGAGACGGTCGCGGCGCTGTTCGCCGCGCAGCAGGCCACCGCGCTGGCCTGGCGCGGCTCCTCGGCGAACACGCGGCGCGCGCATCTGCGTGCGCTGCGTGACGCCTTGCTGGCGCGACGGCAGGCGCTGATCGCCGCCTTCGCCGCCGATTTCGCCAAGCCCGCGCTGGAAGTGGAATTGACCGAGCTGCTGCCGGTGGTCGACGAGATCGCCACCGCCATCGCGCAGCTGCCGCGCTGGATGCGTCCGCGCAAGGTCGCGCCGACCCTGCTGGCCCTGGGCACGCGCGCGCGCATCGCGTTTCAGCCCAAGGGCCGCTGTCTGATCATCGGGCCCTGGAACTACCCGGTGGCCACCGTGTTGGGGCCACTGGTGTCGGCACTGGCCGCCGGCAACACGGCGCTGATCAAGCCCTCCGAATTCACCCCGCAGGTCAACGCGGTGCTGCAGGCGGTGCTGGAGGAGGCGTTCGCGCCGGAGGAGGTGGCCCTGGTGCAGGGCGGCGCGGCGACCGCGCAGGCCTTGCTGGCGTGTCCGTTCGACCATGTGTTCTTCACCGGTTCGGCGTCGGTCGGCCGGCAGGTGATGGCCGCGGCGGCGCGGCAGTTGACGCCGGTGACGCTGGAGCTCGGCGGCAAGTCGCCGGTGATCGTCGACCGCAGCGCCGACCTGCGTCTTGCCGCCGAGGTGATCGTCTGGGCCAAGCTGGTCAACGCCGGGCAGACCTGCATCGCGCCGGATACCTTGTTCGTGCATCGCGATGTCAGCGCGCGCCTGCTTGAGCACTGCCGCGCCCTGCTGGCGCAGCGCTACGGTGCCGACGCGCAGACGGTCGCCGCCAGTCCGCACCTGGCGCGCATGATCCACCCGGCGCATGCCGCGCGGGTGGCCGCACTGATCGACGAGGCGCGCGCCGGCGGCGCGCAGTTGCTGGCCGGTGGCGAGCACGACGCGGAGAGCTGCTACGTGGCGCCGACGCTGCTGGCGCAGGTGCCGGCGCAGGCGCGGATCGCGCAGGAAGAGATCTTCGGTCCGGTACTGCCGGTGGTCGAGTTCGCGCGCCTTGACGAGGTGCTCGACCGGCTCGACGCCGCGCCCAAGCCGCTGGCGCTGTACCTGTGGAGCCGCGACCGTGCCGGCATCGCCCAGGTGCTGGCGCGCACCAGTTCCGGCAGCGCGGTGGTCAACCACTGCCTGCAGCAGTTCGTGCACAGCGGTTTGCCGTTCGGCGGGGTGGGCGCCTCGGGATTCGGCAGCGCGCACGGCGTGCACGGCTTCCGCACCTTCTCGCACGAACGCGCGCTGCTGCGGGGCGGCCGCCTGCCGATCGTCAAGGCGTTCTTTCCTCCGTACACCACGTTGCAGCGGCGCTTGGCGGCCGGCCTCAGCGGATGGCTGGCACGGCGCTGAGCGACGCTACCGGTGTGCCAGGGGCGGGCGCGGTAAGATGCGGTGTCGGCGCGTGCCGCGACGTCCGGCGCAGCCCGCGCACCCATTGCCGCGGCGATGCGTGCCGTCAGGCTGGCGTCGTGCCGCCACCGCGGCGCCTGCTGCTTCACCACCATCGAGATCCCATGCCCGCCGACACGCCGCGCCCCTCCGCACCGCACCGCCCGCGCCTGACCGGGAACAAGGTGCCGGCCCAGCATCGCGCCACCGAGACCTACGAACAGATCCTCTCGGTCACCGCGCAACTGCTCGGCGACGTCGGCGTGGAGCGGCTGTCCACCAACCTGGTCTGCGCGCGTGCCGGGCTGACGCCGCCGGCGCTGTACCGCTATTTCCCCAACAAGTACGCGCTGCTGTCGGAACTGGGCCGGCGGCTGATGGAGCGGCAGAACCAACTCGTCCCCAAGTGGATCACGCTGCAGGCGATGAGCGGCACGCGCGAGGAATTGCAGCGCGCCCTCGCCGGGTTGGTGCTGGATACCTACCGCGTCACCAAGGCGACCGAGGGCGGGGTGTGGGTGCTGCGCGCGCTGCGCGCGGTGCCGGCGTTGCAGCAGGTGCGCCTGGAGTCGCATGCGCAGGTGACCAAGGGCCAGGTGCGCTTCCTCAGCGAAGCCTTCCCCGACGCCGACCCGCGCCAGTTGCGGCTGGTCAGCCGCATTGTGGTCGACCTGATCTATGCGACCGTGGAGTTGCTGTTCGACACCCGCCTGAGCGCGCGCGCGGTGGCCGATACGGTGGCGGCGATGATCGCCAGCCATATCGAGCAGCTGCGCGATGCGGCGACAGTGGGCTAGGCGACTTGGACTCGGTCGCTCGGGCGGCCGCGTTGTGGGAGGGGCTTCAGCCCCGACGCGCTGCAGGTGATGCGCGTCGGGGCTGAAGCCCCTCCCACAAAAGCCTCGTGACGTGCAGGTATTCGGGACGCTTGGCTTCGCACGCGATGCGCGTGCAGCCCGTGGTTGCTTTTGCGCTTCGACCGCGACGCTTCAGCGGTAAGGCCTCGCGGCTGAAGCCGCTCCTACCAAAAGCGCGATTCCGCCGAGAAGCGGGATGCCGCGCCGTATGCAAACGCTGCACCGGCGCGAAACGCTCATCCCGAATCCCGAATCCCGAATCCCGCGCTTGGCGCCAAGCGCCAAGCGCTTACTCGACCGCCAGATCGTCCACCTTCTGCCACCCGCGCGGCAGCAACCCGCCGCGGCTGGCGCGGGCGCCGAGGTAGGCGTCCAGGTCCTTGAACGACAGCGACATGGTGCGCTGGCCGCTCTTCACCAGCAGCGTGTTGCCCGGTGCCACCGCGGCGATCGCCACCACCCGTTCGGTGCTGAGCTTGGCCTTGGGGATGTCGATGATCTTGTTGCCCTTGCCCTTGTCCAGCTCGGGCAGGTCGGCGACCGGGAAGGCGAGCAGATGGCCGGCGCTGGTGACCGCGACGATGCGGTCGCTGCCCGCGCCGCTCACCGGTGCGGGCGGCAGCACCTTGGCGTTCGGGGTCAGGTTGAGCATGGCCTTGCCGGCCTTGTTGCGGCTGGTCAGGTTCTCGAAGCGGGTGACGAAGCCGTAGCCGTGCGAGGACGCCAGCACCAGGCGGCTGTCGTTCTCGCCGCTGGCGATGGCCTGGAACGAGGCGCCGGCCGCGGGCGCGAAGCGTCCGGTCAGCGGTTCGCCGTTGCCGCGTGCCGAGGGCAGGGTATGCACCAGGGTCGAGTAGGCGCGGCCTTCCGAATCCAGGAACGCCACCTGCTGCGTGCTGCGCCCGCGTACCGCCGCCAGCAGGCCGTCGCCGTCGCGGTAGGACAGCGCCGCCGGATCCACGTCGTGGCCCTTGGCCGCGCGGATCCAGCCCTTCTCCGACATCACTACGGTCATCGGCTCGCTCGGCACCAGCTCGGTCTCGTCGATGGCCTGGGCCGCGCCACGCTGCACCAGCGGCGAGCGCCGCGCATCGCCGAACTTCTTGGCGTCGGCCATCAGCTCGTCCTTGATCAGCTTCTTCAGCTTGGTCTTGCTGGCCAGCACCGCCTGCAGCTGCTCGCGTTCCTTGGCCAGCGCGTCCTGCTCGCCGCGGATCTTCATCTCTTCCAGCCGCGCCAGCTGGCGCAGGCGCGTTTCCAGGATGTAGTCGGCCTGTTCCTCGCTGAGCGCGAAGCGCGCGATCAGCGCCGGCTTCGGCTCGTCCTCGGTGCGGATGATGCGGATCACCTCATCCAGGTTGAGGAACGCGGTCAGCAACCCTTCCAACAGGTGCAGACGGCGCTCGACCTTCTCCAGCCGATGGTTGAGGCGGCGCACCACGGTGTCGCTGCGGAAGCGCAGCCATTCCTCCAGCAGGGTCTTGAGGTTCTTGACCTGCGGGCGGCCGTCCAGGCCGATCACGTTGAGATTGACCCGGTAGCTGCGCTCCAGGTCGGTGGTGGCGAACAGGTGGCCCATCAGCTGCTCGGCGTCGACCCGGTTGGAGCGCGGCACCAGCACCACCCGCACCGGGTTGGCGTGGTCGGACTCGTCGCGGATGTCTTCCAGCCAGGGCAGCTTCTTGGCGCGCATCTGCTGCGCGATCTGCTCGATCACCTTGGACGGCGACACCTGGTACGGCAGCGCCGTGACCACGATGTTGGCGTTTTCCTTCTGGTAGGTGGCGCGGGCGCGCACGCTGCCATGGCCGGTCTCGTAGATCGCGCGCAGGTCGGCGGCCGGGGTGATGATCTCGGCGGTGGTCGGGTAGTCCGGGCCGCGCACGTGCTCGCACAGGTCGCCGACGCTGGCATCGGGGTCGTCGAGCAGGCGGATCAGCGCGCTGACGATCTCATTGAGGTTGTGCGGCGGCACGTCGGTGGCCATGCCCACGGCGATGCCGGTGGTGCCGTTGAGCAGCAGGTGCGGCAGCCGCGCCGGCATCCAGGTCGGCTCGTCCAGGGTGCCGTCGAAGTTCGGCGACCAGTCCACCGTGCCCTGGCCGAGTTCGCCCAGCAGCACTTCGGCGATCGGAGTCAGCTTGGACTCGGTGTAGCGCATCGCCGCGAACGACTTCGGGTCGTCGGTGGAGCCGAAGTTGCCCTGGCCCTCGATCAGCGGGTAGCGGTAGGAGAACGGCTGCGCCATCAGCACCAGCGCTTCGTAGCAGGCGCTGTCGCCGTGCGGGTGGTACTTGCCGATCACGTCGCCGACGGTGCGCGCGGACTTCTTCGGCTTGGCCGTCGCGTTCAGGCCCAGCTCGCTCATCGCATAGATGATGCGCCGCTGCACCGGCTTGAGCCCGTCGCCGAGGAAGGGCAGGGCGCGGTCCAGCACCACGTACATGGAGTAGTCGAGGTAGGCGCGTTCGGCGTATTCGCGCAGCGGCAGCTGTTCGAAACCATGGAAGGCGGGGCGGGCGAGATCGGTCATGCGCGGGAAATACCTATAGGGGAACGCGGCGCCAGGCGCCGCAGGTCAGCCGGTCGATTATCCGGATGCGGCCGGCGATGCCAAGCCGCGCGTGCCGCCGGCGCTGGCCAGGTAACGGGCCGGAGGATGGCCGAAGCGGCCGCGAAAGGCGGTGACGAAGGCGCTGGGGCTGCTGTAGCCCAGCCGGAAGGCGGTATCGGCGACGCTGGCGCCGTCGCTGAGCCGGCGCAGCGCCTCGGCCAGCCGCGCCTGCTGGCGCCAGCCGGCGAAGCCGAAGCCGGTCTCGTCGCGGAAGTGGCGGCTCAGGCTGCGCGCCGACAGCCCGGCCCAGTGCGCCCACTGCGCCAGCGAGCGGTCGTCGGCGGGGGTTTCCAGCAGTTGGGTGGCGATGCGCAGCAGCCGGCGGTCGCGCGGCATCGGCAGGTGCAGATGCTCGACCGGAGCATTGCGCACCTCGTCCAGCAGCACCGCGCACAGGCGCTGCTGCTCGGCTTCCAGCGCCGGCGGCACCCCCCATTGGCTCATCCGCCGCAGCACTTCCCGGAACAGCCCGTTCATGCCGATCACGCAGGTCCGCGGCGGCAGGTCGGCGCAGACGTCGGGGCGGATCAGCACCAGGTAGCTGCGCACCCGCCCGGACACCTGCACCGTGTGAAGTTCCTGCGGCGGCATCCAGCCGGCGCAGCCCGGCGGCAGCGACCACTGGCCGTGCGCGGTGCGGGTGCCCAGCACACCGTCCTCCACGTAGATCAATTGCCCGCGCACATGGCGGTGCCAGTCCACCTCGCGCCGCAGCGACACCGGCGAATGCGCGATGAAGGCCAGCGCGGGCGGGCCATCGGCGCGCTCGAACCACTCCATGGCGCGCGGGTCCAGCGCGCTGTCGGAGCCGGCGCTGGCCGGAGCGTCGGTCGATTGGGTTGGCGCGATTTCGATATCCATTGTCCGGATTGTAATACCGAGCCATGGCCGCGCGCCGCTACAGTGCGCTCGCCGTCAGCGTTCCTTCGCTGCAACGCAGCATCTACTTTCCTTGGGGATATTTTCTTGACATATATTTCTAAATGAAAATAATAGGCGCCCATGAACTGCGCTCCCTCCTTCCCTGGCCAGCCCTCGTTCGGCCTGCTGCTGCGCCAGGTGCGTGACGGCCTGATGCGCCGCCTCGACCAGGCCATGGCCGGGCTGGAGCCGGACCTGGGCTTCAGCCACTACATCGGCATGAAGGCCCTGGCCCACATGGCGCCGTGCACCGCCAACGAACTGGCCCAGGCCATCGACCAGAACCCCAGCGCGGTGACGCGCCTGCTGGACAAGCTGGAAGACCTGGGCTGGGTGCGCCGCGAGGCGCACGCGCAGGACCGCCGCGCGCTGCGCCTGGTGCTGACCGACGAAGGCCAGGCGCTGTGGCAGCAGCTCAAGCAGCGCGGCGACGACGCCATCGCCGATGCCTTGCGCGATCTGTCCGCCGACGAGCGCGAGCACTTGTTTTCGCTGTTGGTCCGCGTCCGCGATTCCCTCAATTCGCCCTGAACCCGCCCACATGACTCTGTCCTCTTCTCCCTCCCGCCTGCGCCCGTTCGCGGTCGCGGCCCTCACCCTGGCACTGGCGGCCTGCGCCAGCAGCCGTGGCCTGGAACCGCAGGGGCGCCGGCTCGATGCCGACCGCCAGCTGCACATCGGCAAGACCCTGGCCGCCGACGCGCTGGCGCCGGCGCCGTGGCCGCAGCAGGACTGGTGGAAGGCGCTGGGCGATCCGCAGCTCGACGCACTGATCGCCGAGGCCCTGCAGGGCACGCCCAGCCTGGACGCGGCCGATGCGCGGCTGCGCCTGGCGCAGGCGCAGGCCGGCGCGGCCGATGCCGACCGCGGCGCCAAGCTGTCGCTGTCGGCCGGCTACACCGGCCTGCAACTGCCCAAGGGCCTGGTCGGCGACGAGATCGGCGGCAAGTACATCCACAACGAACAGGCGCTGCTGAACTTCAGCTACGGCTTCGACCTGTGGGGCGGCAAGCGCGCCTCGTGGGAGGCGGCGGTGGACCAGGCGCATGCGGCCGAGGTCGACGCGCAGGCCGCGCGCCTGGACCTGTCGGCCGGCGTCGCCCGCGCCTACGCGCAACTGGGCTACGCCTGGCACCTGTACGACCTGGCCGGCGCCGAACTGGCGCGCTCGGAGAACAGCCTCAAGCTGGTGCGGCAGCGCCGCGATGCCGGCATCGACAACAACCTGCAACTGCGCCAGGCCGAAGCGCGCGTGCCGGCGGCGCGCCAGCAGCAGGCGGCGGCGCAGCAGCAGATCGACGAAGCGCGCACTGCGCTGGCGGCCCTGCTCGGCCGCGGCCCGGACCGCGGGCTGCAGATCGAGCGGCCGCGCCTGCTCGACCCGCAGGCCGCGCGGGTGCCGTCGGTGCTGCCCAGCGACCTGCTCGGCCGCCGGCCCGACGTGGTCGCCGCGCGCTGGCGGGTGGAAGCCGCCTCGCAGGGCATCCATGCGGCCAAGGCGCAGTTCTATCCCAGCATCAACCTGAGCCTGCTGGGCGGTGTCGCCGCCACCAACCCGGGCGACCTGTTCAAGAGTTCGTCGGTGCTGGGCCTGCTCAGCCCGGGCGTGAGCCTGCCGCTGTTCGACAGCGGGCGGCTGCGCAGCCAGCTGGCCGAGCGCGATGCGCAGTACGACCTGGCGGTGGCCAACTACAACCAGACCCTGGTGGCGGCGTTGCGCGAGGTGGCCGATCAGGTCAACGCCGCGCGTTCGCTGGCCGAGCAGGCGCAGCAGCAGGCGCAGGCGCTGGAGACGGCGCAGGCCGCCTTCGACCTGTCGCAGCAGCGCTACCGCGCCGGCATCGGCAACTACCTGGACGTGCTCAGCGCGCAACAGCAGTTGCTGGACGCGCAGCAGCGCCTGGCGTCGCTGCAATCCAATCAGATCCTGGTCTCGGTGCGCCTGAATCAGGCGCTGGGCGGCGGCTACGACGCCACCTCCGCCGCCGATGCGCCGAGCTCTTCTTCTTCCGCACCTTCGCATTCCTGAGATCGCTGCAATGAATCAGACAACGACCCCCGCTTCCTCCGCTCCCGCCCCCAGCCGGCGCGGCAAGCTGCTGCGCGGCCTGGCCGTGGTAGTGGTGCTGGTGCTGATCGCGCTGGCGATCTGGTATTTCCTGGTCGGCCGCTGGCACGAGGACACCGACGACGCCTACGTGCAGGGCAACCTGGTGCAGATCACCCCGATGGTGGCCGGCACCGTGGTGCGCATCGACGCCGACGACGGCATGCGCGTGGAGCGCGGCCAGCCGCTGGTCAAGCTCGACCCGGCCGACACCGAGGTCGCGCTGCAGCAGGCCGAGGCCAATCTGGCGCGCACCGTGCGCCAGGTGCGCGGTCTGTACCGCTCGGTCGAGGGCGCCCAGGCCGAACTGTCCGCGCAGCAGGTGACCCTGCAGCGCGCCCGCGCCGACGTCGCCCGCCGTGCCAGCCTGGTCGCCACCGGGGCGATCTCCGCCGAAGAACTGGCGCATGCCCGCGATCAGCTGGCCGCCGCCGAGGCCGCGGTCAGCGGCTCGCGCGAGACCCTGGCGCGCAACCGCGCGTTGATCGACGAGAACGGCGTGGCCGACCAGCCCGACGTGCAGGGCGCCGCCGCGCAGGTGCGCCAGGCCTTCCTCAACAACGCCCGCAGCGCCATCGTCGCGCCGGTGGCCGGCTATGTGGCGCGGCGCTCGGTGCAGGTGGGCCAGCGCGTGCAGCCCGGCACCGCGCTGATGGCGGTGGTGCCGCTGAACCAGGTGTGGGTGGACGCCAACTTCAAGGAAACCCAGCTCAAGCACATGCGCCTGGGCCAGCCGGTGGAACTGGAGTCGGATGTGTACGGCAGCGCGGTGACCTACCACGGCACCGTGCAGAGCCTGGGCATCGGCACCGGCAGTGCGTTCTCGCTGCTGCCGGCGCAGAACGCCAGCGGCAACTGGATCAAGATCGTGCAGCGCGTGCCGGTGCGCATCGCCATCGACGCCAAGCAGCTGGAGCAGCACCCGCTGCGCATCGGCCTGTCGATGAAGGCCAACGTCAACCTGCATGACCAGAACGGCTCGGTGCTGCCGACCAAGCCGGCCAGCGGCGTGCTGCTGGATACCGATGTGTATGCGCAGCAGCTGCAGCAGGCCGATGCGGCCGTGAAGCAGATCATCCACGCCAACCTGCCCGACGCCGCCAAGGCGAACTGAGCCCGGTCATGTCCAACCAAGCTGCCGCTCCCGCCGCGCCCGGGGTTCCGGGCGCACCGGCCACCGGGTTCCGCCCGGCCAGTGTGGCGTTGTGCACGGTGGGCCTGGCGATGGCCTCGTTCATGCAGGTGCTCGACACCACCATCGCCAACGTCTCGCTGCCCACCATCGCCGGCAACCTCGGCGCCAGTTCGCAGCAGGCGACCTGGGTCATCACCTCGTTCGCGGTCAGCAACGCCATCGCGCTGCCGCTGACCGGCTTCCTCAGCCGCCGTTTCGGCGAGACCAAGCTGTTCGTGTGGGCCACGCTGGCCTTCACCGCGGCCTCGCTGCTGTGCGGCCTGGCCCAGAGCATGGGCATGCTGGTGGTGTCGCGCGCGCTGCAGGGCTTCGTCTGCGGCCCGATGTACCCGATCACCCAGAGCCTGCTGGTGTCGATCTACCCGCGCGAGAAACGCGGGCAGGCGTTGGCCTTGCTGGCGATGATCACCGTGGTCGCGCCCATCGCCGGGCCGATCCTCGGCGGCTGGATCACCGACAACTACAGCTGGGAATGGATCTTCCTGATCAACGTGCCGCTGGGCATCATCGCCGCGACCGTGGTCGGCTCGCAGCTGCGCGATCGTCCCGAGCCGATCGAGCGTCCACGCATGGACTATGTCGGCCTGATCACCCTGATCATCGGCGTGGGCTGCCTGCAGGTGGTGCTGGACCTGGGCAACGACGAGGACTGGTTCAGTTCGACCAAGATCGTCGTGCTCGCCGCGATCTCGGCGGTGGCGCTGGCGGTGTTCCTGATCTGGGAACTGACCGACAAGGATCCGATCGTCGACCTGCGGCTGTTCCGCCACCGCAACTTCCGCGCCGGCACCATGGCGCTGATCGTGGCCTATGCCGCGTTCTTCAGCGTGTCGTTGCTGATCCCGCAGTGGCTGCAGCGCGACATGGGCTACACCGCGATCTGGGCCGGCCTGGCCACTGCGCCGATCGGCATCCTGCCGGTGATCATGACCCCGTTCGTCGGCAAGTACGCCTCGCGCTTCGACCTGCGGATGCTGGCCAGCATCGCCTTCATCTTCATGGCCACCACCAGCTTCATGCGCTCGGACTTCAACCTGCAGGTGGATTTCCCGCACGTGGCCGGCGTGCAGTTGCTGATGGGCGTGGGCGTGGCGCTGTTCTTCATGCCGGTGCTGCAGATCCTGCTGTCGGACCTGGACGGGCGCGAGATCGCCGCCGGCTCCGGCCTGGCCACGTTCCTGCGCACGCTGGGCGGCAGCTTCGCCGCCTCGCTGACCACCTACCTGTGGGCCAAGCGCACGCAGTTGCACCATGCGCACCTGACCGAGCACATCTCCACCTACACGCCGGGCATGCAGGAACAGGTGCAGATGATGGGCAACGGCAGCCTGCAGAACGGCGCGGCGCTGCTCAACAACACCATCAACCACCAAGCCTCGCAGATGGGCTTCAACGACATCTTCTACCTGCTGGGCTGGACCTTCCTCGGGATCATCTTCTTCCTGTGGCTGGCCAAGCCGCCGTTCGGCGGCGGCGGTGGCGCGGCGGCGGCTGGCGGCCACTGAGCCTCGACGGCGGCACGTCGGCACGGACGGCACCACGCCCGGTGCCGTTCCGTGCCGCTGCAATGGTGGTGCGATAGCGGCGCATGCACCCCATTGCCTGATGGCGTGCCGTCCGGCGCGCCGCACCCGGGCATGCCAAGTGGCATGCGCGTCCGGCGTCGCGCTCCAGCGCCGGGACACTTGCCGCTGCCGCGGCCTGCGCACCAGAATGCGGCTCTTCGCAGGCTTCGGCAGCCCCGCACATGCAGCGCTTTCTCCGCGCCTTCGGCGCCCGCTTTGCCGCATCGCTTCCGCGCGCGGCCGTCCTCGTACTGCTGTGCCTTGGCGCGCACCCGGGCCATGCGCAGGCCGCGTCGCCGCCGGCGCCCTCGCCAGTGCCGGTGACCCCGGCCGATCGCCTGCACCAAGCCTGGTGGGCCGAGCGCCACCAGCAGGTGTTGGCGCAGGTGCATGCGCGCCCGGATGCGCCGCTGCTGCTGATCGGCGATTCGATCACCCAGAACTACGAGAAGGCGCAGGCACCGGACGAAGACTTCCAGTCGACCTGGCAGACCTTCTACGGCAGCCGCGGCGCGCTCAACCTCGGCTTCAGCGGCGACGCCACCGAACACGTGCTGTGGCGCCTGCAGCACGGCGAGGTCGACGGCCTGCGGCCCAAGGTCGCGATCCTGCTGATCGGCACCAACAACACCGGCCACGAAGGGCACAGCGCGGCGGACACGGTGCGCGGCATCGATGCGGTGGTGGCCACGCTGGAGCAGCGCCTGCCGCGCACGCGCATCCTGTTGCTCGGCGTGCTGCCCAGCGGACTGTCGGCGCAGAAGAGCGCGCGCGATGCCGAGGTCAACCGCGCGCTGGCGGTGCGCTACGGCGACAACCCGCGCGTGGCCTACCTGGACATCGGCACGGTGTTCCAGCGCACCGACGGCACGCTGGATCCGAGCCTCTTCTACGATCCGCGGCAGCATCCCGGCAGTGGCGCGCTGCACCCGGACACGCGCGGGCAGCGGCGCATGGCCGAGGCCATCGAGCCGACCCTGGCGCGGCTGCTCGACGAGGCGCCGCGGGTGCCGCTGGACGCGATGACCGACGTCGACACCGCGCGTATCGCGGTGCCCTGGCTGGAGCAGGATTCCTACGACTGGTACGGACGCCACCATGCCGCGCTGGACGCGGCGCGGCAGTTGCAGCCGCAGGTGGTGATGCTCGGCGATTCGATCACCCATTTCTGGGCGGGCGCGCCCCAGGCGATCCGGGTGAATGGCGCGCAGGCCTGGCAGCGCACCTTCGGCGACGCGCCGGTGCTGAACCTGGGCTTCGGCTGGGACCGCACCCAGAACGTGCTGTGGCGGCTGCGCCAGGGCGAGGTGGACGGCCTGGCGCCGCGCTGGGTGGTGATCAACCTCGGCACCAACAATCTCGCCGGCACCGAGCATGCGCGCACCAACACGCCGCAGGAGACCGCCGACGGCGTCGCGGCGGTGGTCGCCGAGATCCGGCGGCGCCTGCCGCGCAGCCGGATCGTGCTGATGGGCATCTTCCCGCGCGGCTTCGCCGCCGATGCGCCGCAGCGTGCGCCGATCCTGGAAACCAACCGCCTGCTGGCCGCGCGCTTCGCCCACGACCCGCAGGTGCGCTGGCTCGACATCGGCGCGCGCTTCCTGCAGCCGGACGGCACCCTGCCGGCGGCGCTGATGCCCGATGGCACCCATCCCAGCGAAGCGGGCTACGCGATCTGGGGCGAGGCGCTGCGCAAGCTCGGCGTCGGCGGCTGAAAGGGCGTCTCGAACAACGCGCGTTGCCGCGGCTCAGCGGGACACGTGGTTGCCCTCGTAGGAGCGGCTTTAGCCGCGACAGGCGCTACCGATAACGCCTCGTCGCGGCTGAAGCCGCTCCTACAAGTGGCCTTCGGTCGTTGCTAGTGATGCCCGAAAGCCGCACCCGCCGCCGATGCGACCTCAGCCGTTATCGGGCTTGAGCAGTTCCAGCACGGCTTCGCGGCGCCGCACCGAGGCGTTGCGATAGCGCGCGAGCAGGGCGCGCTCCTGCGCGTCCTGCGCCAGCAACGGATAGTCGGCGGGCAGGTCCTGCACGCGCTTGCCGGGACCGACGCCGCACACCAGTTCGTCGAGCGAGCGGTTCAGCACGCTGCGCAGCGTCGGCAGCAGGCGGAAGCTCGGCGTTTCGCGGTCGTTCTCCCAGGCCGACACCGAGGACTTGGTGACGTCCAGCGCGAAGCCCAACTGCTCCTGGGTGAGCCCGGCGGCTTTTCTGGCTTCGCGCAAACGCTCGCCGAAGCTATTCATCGCGGTGGGCCTTGGGGGACGGCGGGCCTACCAAGATATGGAGCATCCGCCGGCTTGTCGTACAGTCACGCTTGACTCCAATTGTTCGGAGATTCAATACTCGTGCGGTGCGGAATGCACGGACGCGCGAGGATGCGCATGCAGGACATGGAGGTTGTGGACACGAGGGTGTCGGCGCCGCGGTGCGCCGCCGCCATGCGTTGGCCGATCGCGGCACGACGCGGCGCCTGCCGGTACGTGGGGGAGGGCGCATGGCCACCTACGAAGTGAGACTCCGGCGCGTCGCGCAACTGGAGCCGTCCTTGCAGGTGCTGGTGCATGCCGCCAATGCCTACCTGGCCGCGCGTGCGGCCGAACGCCACAACCCGGGCTACCGTGCCTACAAGGTGGCGGTGTGGGTGAAGGGCGTGCGCGTGGACATCGGTCCGTTGCGTCCGCCGCAGCGCTGAGCGCCGCGGCCTGCGCGCAGCCAACAAAAAACCCGCCGAAGCGGGTTTTGAGATCTTGCTCGACCTGTCGGTCGTGGTGCCCAGGAGAGGACTCGAACCTCCACGGTTTTACCCGCTAGTACCTGAAACTAGTGCGTCTACCAATTCCGCCACCTGGGCAACTCAGAACGAGGATTGTGCGCGTGGCGGCGGGCACTGTCAAGCGTTTTGCGACGGCGGCAGTGCAGCGCCGTCGCGGACGCGTCGGTGGCGACCTCAGTAGCCGACGTTGAAGCGCAGGCCCTGGTTGATCGCGCAGCGGTAGCCGAGGGTGCTGCCGGTCTGCTGGTAGCTGGGCAGGGCGAACACGAACATGGTGAAGTCCACCGTGTTGTCGGGATGCACCTGGTAGCGCAGGAACTGCTGGATCGGCTTGCCGTCGCGGCCGACGGTAACGTGCTCGTCGGCGAAGGACAGGGTGCCGTCGGCGGTGACGCGGTAGGCGCCGATGCGCAGGCCGCCACGGGTCTGGCTCGGGGTGGCGCCGCCGGAGGTCGGCGTGCACTGGCTCAGGTCGATCGCCACGGCGACGGAGGCGCCGCTGTCCAGGGCGCGCTGGATCTCGGTGAGCGAGCCGAGCGAGGCGTCGTCGGCAGTGGCGGCAGAAGCGCTGCCGGCGCTGGCGAACAGGGCGGCGGCGAGCAGGGAAGCGGACAGGCTGTGCATGGGGGAGGCTCCGGAGCGTGGGGGAGGGCGACGGATTGCCGGATGCAAACTAGCGAGGCGCCGAATCGGGTCAACCGACAAAATCGCGAACTTCCGCTGCCGTCACGGCGCATCTTCGAAGCAGGTCCGCTTGTGACAGCGCTGTGTCGGAATCGGCATCGCGCATGCTGTTTTCCGCCGAATCCGCGCGCCGTCGAAGCGTGCGCGGGTGCACAGCCGCGCGGCGCTTGGGATGTGCGCGGCACCGCTGCGTGCCTCGGTCGGATCGCGTCATCGATGCCGGCAATCGAGACCGGCGCAAAAATAGGCGTTGACAAGGTCGCGGCGGCACCGCAGAATTCGCGGCCTTCAGCGCCCAGGTGGCGGAATTGGTAGACGCACTAGTTTCAGGTACTAGCGGGTAAAACCGTGGAGGTTCGAGTCCTCTCCTGGGCACCACAGGCAACATCGCGAGAGCGCTGAACTCTCGCACCGACCGGCCCGCTGACGCGGGCTTCGTCGTTTCTGGGGCGCACGTTCGCCGCGGCGCGGCGCCCGGTTCGGGTGACGGCCACCTGCATGGGAGTACCATGCGCGGATGACAACTCGCAAAAGCAAGTCCGGCAAGCCCGGCAAATCCGCGTCTGGCGACGCGCCCACCTCCGATACGCCGAAGAAATCGCGTCTGCCCGCCTGGATGCCCAGCTTCCTGCGCCGTGGCCCCAAGCCGCCGCTGCAACCGCTGCACCCACCGTCGCCACCGCCGGCGGCCGCGCCCGACGTCGCCGCGCCGATCCAGGACCCCTATGCCGCACGCGAGGCCGAGCGCTACGCGCAGCCGATCGCCAGCCGCGAGGCGATCCTGCAACTGCTCGAACGCTGCGACGGCCCGCAGACCCTGGACGAACTGGCCGAACAGCTCGGCCTGACCGAGCCGACCCGCAAGGAAGCGCTGAGCAAGCGCCTGGGTGCGATGCTGCGCGAAGCCCAGGTTGTGCAGAACCGCCGCGGCGGCTACGCGCCGCTGCAGCAGACCAACCTGATCCCCGGCGTGGTGATCGCCAATCCGGACGGCTTCGGCTTCCTGCGCCCGGACGAGGGCGGCGACGACCTGTTCCTGCCGCCGTACGAAATGCGCAAGGTGCTGCATGGCGACCGCGCGCTGGCCAACGTCACCGGCATCGACCGCCGCGGCCGCCGCGAGGGCAGCATCGCGCGCGTGCTTGAGCGCGGCCTGACCCGCCTGATCGGCCGCTTCAGCCTGGAAGCCGGCATCGCCTTCGTGGTGCCGGACGACAAGCGCATCCAGCGCAACGTGCAGATCCCCGCCGATGCCGTCGGCGAGGCCCGCGACGGGCAACTGGTGGTGTGCGAACTCACCTCCGCGCCGGACGCGCGGCGCCCGCCGATCGGCAAGATCATCGCGGTGCTGGGCGACAAGCTGACCCCGTCGCTGCTGGTGGAAGCGGCGATCCACGGCCACGAACTGCCCTACGAATTCCCGCAGGAGGTGCTGGACGAGGCCGCGGCGGTGCCGCTGACGGTGGAGCCGGCGGCGATCAAGGGCCGCGTGGACCTGCGGCAGACGCCGCTGGTGACCATCGACGGTGCCGACGCCAAGGACTTCGACGACGCGGTGTTCTGCGAGTCCAACGCCGACGGGTTCCGCCTGGTGGTGGCGATCGCCGACGTGTCGCACTACGTGCGTCCGGGCACGCCGCTGGATACCGAAGCGGTCAAGCGCGCGACCTCGGTGTACTTCCCCGGTTTCGTGGTGCCGATGCTGCCGGAGACGTTGTCCAACGGCATCTGCTCGCTCAACCCCAAGGTCGACCGCATGTGCTTCGTCTGCGACATGCAGATCGACCGCCAGGGCGAGGTGGCCGGTGCGCGCTTCTACGAGGCGGTGATGAATTCGCACGCGCGGCTCACCTACGAGCAGGTGTGGCAGGCGGTGGGCGAAAAAGACGAGCAGGTGCGCAAGGACGTGGCGGCGGTGCTGCCGCAGCTGGAGCGGCTGCATCAGCTGTACCAGATCCTGGCCAAGGCGCGCGCGCGCCGCGGCGCGATCGAGTTCGAGACCGCGGAAGTGCGCTTCGTGCTCGACAACACCGGCGAGGTGACCCAGGCCGGCATGCTGGTGCGCAACGACGCGCACAAGCTGATCGAGGAATGCATGATCGCCGCCAACGTGGCCGCGGCGCGCTACCTGCTGGAAACGCATATCCCCGCGCCGTTCCGCGTGCACGAGCGCCCGCCGGAATCCAAGTACGCCGACCTGCTGGAGTTCCTCAAGGAGTTCAAGCTGAGCCTGCCGGCATGGAGCAAGGTGGTGCCGGGCGACTACACCAAGCTGCTGAAGAAGGTGCGCGAGCGCCCGGACGCGGCGCTGCTGGAATCGGTGCTGCTGCGCAGCCAGAGCATGGCCGTGTACTCGCCCGACAACGCCGGCCACTTCGGCCTGGCGCTGGAGGCGTACGCGCACTTCACCTCGCCGATCCGCCGTTATCCGGACCTGCTGGTGCATCGCGCGATCAAGTACGCGCTGACCCGCGGCGCGCCGGACAAGTACCTGTACGCGCCCCGCGCGATGGCGGCGCTGGCGCTGCAGTGCTCCGAGCGCGAGCGCCGCGCCGACGAGGCCGAGCGCGAGGTCGACGAGCGCTACCGCGCCGCGTGGATGGAGAAGCACGTCGGCGGGCAGTTCGACGGCGTGGTCAGCGGCGTCACCAGCTTCGGCCTGTTCGTCGAGCTGGACCAGTCCAAGGTCAACGGCCTGATCCACGTGACCCAGTTGCCGCAGGACTATTACCAGTTCGACGCGACCCGCAAGACCCTGACCGGCGAGCGCCGCGGGCGCGAGTTCCGCCTGGGCGACCGCGTGCGCATCCTGGTGCTGAAGGCGAGCATGGAAGAGCGCAAGATCGACTTCCGCCTGGTCGAGGAAGGCTCGTCGGCACACGACGAGTTGCCGCCGCCGCCGCCGCGTGGGCAGCCGGCCAAGCGCAAGAAAAAGAAGTACTGACGGCGCAGCGTCGCGGCGAGCCGCCTGGCGGCCGCCGCGATCGCGCTTCCCGTGCGTCGTGCGGGAGCCCTGCGCGATGCGGTTCGCAGCGGAGAGCGGATATGGAGCAGGAGCAGGAGTACAGCGGCGGTTGCCAGTGCGGTGCGGTGCGGTTCCGCGTGCGCGGACGGCTGCACGACGCCTCGATCTGCCATTGCCGGATGTGCCAGAAGGCGTTCGGCGCCTACTACGCGCCGCTGGTCTCCACCCGCGGTGCGGAATTGACCTGGACCCGCGGCACACCCAGGCGCTTCGCCTCGTCCAACCTGGTGCAGCGCGGCTTCTGCGCCGACTGCGGCACGCCGCTGACCTACGAAGCGCCGGACGGCATCGCGGTGGCGGCCGGCGCTTTCGACCATCCGGAGGCCGTGCCGCCGACTATCCAGTACGGCATCGAAGCGAAGTTGCCGTTCGTGGACGCGCTGCATCGGCTGTCGGCGATCCGCACCGAGGGCGACCTGGCCGCCGCGCCGTTCCTGGCCGATATCGTCCCGCGCCAGCATCCGGACCACGACACCGAGCACTGGCCGGTCTGAGCTGCGATGGGCAGTGCCGACGGCGAGCGGAGTGTGTCGGGAGACTGCCGGTAACCTCGGGTGATCGGCGCGCCAGGCAGCAGGCCGGGGTTCCCCAGGTCACCGCGTCGGGACTGAAGTCCCTCCCACAAGGCCCGTCGCGCCCAGACTGGATGGCGCTGCATCGGTGGTCTTGCCGCCGCGACACGCATGCCCCGGGCATCTCAGGAAAGCACGACGTCTCGGCCAGGCCGCTTCTGCCAATCCCGAATCCCCATTCCCCAATCCCAGCCCCCCAGGCATGACGCCAGCGGCCACAACCCCTACCATGCCCGCTTTCCTTACGCGTAGTCCCGCCTCATGAGCAAGCAGAACCAGTGGATCGTCGGCGTCAACGCCGTGGCGTCGTCGATCGAGAACGACGCCGACAACGTGCGCGAGGTGCTGGTGGAGGCGGGCAGCAAGAATCCGCGCCTGCAGGAGATCGAGGAGAACGCGCGGCGCAAGGGCATCGACGTGCGGCGGGTGAACACGCAGGCGCTGGACGGCGTCGGCGGCTCGGTGCGGCACCAGGGCGTGGCCGCGCGTTATGCCGCGGCGCGGACCTGGGCCGAGAGCGAATTGGAAGGCCTGGTCAGCGCCGCCGAGGGCCGCGCCCTGCTGCTGGTGCTGGACGGCGTGCAGGACCCGCACAACCTCGGCGCCTGCCTGCGCAGCGCCGCCGCGGCCGGGGTGACCGCGGTGGTGATTCCCAAGGACAAATCGGCGCCGGTCAACGCCACCGTGCGCAAGACCTCGGCCGGCGCCGCCGACCGCCTGCCGATCGTGGCGGTGACCAACCTGGCGCGCTGCCTGCGCGAGCTGCAGAAGCAGGGCGTGTGGATCTACGGCCTGGCCGGCGAGGCCGAGACCTCGCTGTACGCGCAGGACCTGCGTGGCAACGTGGCGCTGGTGCTGGGCGGCGAGTCCGACGGCCTGCGCCGGCTGACCCGGGAGCATTGCGACGGCCTGGTGCGGATCCCGATGCCGGGCGAGATCGAGAGCCTCAACGTCTCGGTCGCCGCCGGCGTGACCCTGTTCGAGGCGGTGCGGCAGCGCCTGGGCTGAGCGCGGTACCGCTGTGGCCGACCTGCGACACCAACGGCGCTCCCCCATCGGGAGCAAAAGCCACTCTCCCCCCGGGAGAGGGGTTGGGGTGAGGGTGCGGGGCGAAGCCATCGCGCATCAAGACAGCACCAGACTTCGCCCGCACCCTTGTCCGCCGCTGCGATGGATGCCTCCCCAGGCTGCGCCCGTACCCTCATCCGCCCCTTCGGGGCACCTTCTCCCGATGGGAGAAGGGAGCGCGCTGCGGCTGGAGCCCCTTTCCCGCCGGGAGAGGGGTTGGGGTGAGGGTGCGGGGCGAAGCCTTCGCGCATCAGGACGACACCAGGCTGCGCCCGTACCCTCATCCGCCCCTTCGGGGCTCCTTCTTCCGGTGGGAGAAGGGAGCGTGCTGCGATGGAATGTTGTTGCTGCTGTCCTGTGCAAAGGCCGCTCCGGCTTAACCGCCGCGCAATCTTCACGCGTCCTTTTCCCGCAGCCTGCTACCGCCTCCACCCGCAGCGACGCTTTTTTGCCTACCATGGGCGCTCGTCCCGTGTTCCGCTCCGGTAATGAGTCTGTGTCGCCCCCGTCCCCTTGACGCTGGCCCCCCGCGCCAGGGTCCTGTCGCGCCCCGCCTGCGTTGGATCGGGTCGGGACGGTGAACGTCGCCAGGGGGAGGGGGGAGACGGCGCTCGCACGCGACCGCGGGCGCGCCTGGCCGGCTGCCTGGCCGATGCTGCTGTTCTTGCTGCTTGCATTGGGCGTGGCGTGGCGCGCCGTTGCCGCCGATGGTGGCGCAGACGGGGTGCCGCCGCTACGCGACTACGCGATCGATTCCTGGACCTCGCGCAACGGCCTGCCGCACAACTCCCTGCGCGATCTGGCGCAGACCCCGGACGGCCGCCTGTGGTTCGCCACCTGGGAAGGGCTGGTGCGCTACAACGGCCAGGACTTCACCGTCATCGACCGCAGCACCCGGCCGGGCCTGCCCGACAACGGGGTGGGCTCGCTGTACGTGGACCGCGCCGGCGCGCTGTGGCTGAGCGATTCGCGCGGTAATCTCGGCCGCCACGATGCGGCCGGCAACTGGCGCTTCTGGCGGCAGCCGCCGGGCTGGCCGCATGCGCTGATCCACGCCATGACCCAGGACCGCGACGGCCGCATGTGGCTGCTGTTCGAAGGCAACGGCCTGGGCTGCCTGTGGCCGGACGGCCGCTTCGATTACCAGCCGGCGCCGCGCGACCTGCCGTTGGCGGCGAGCTTCCCGCACCTGGCCGCCGACGATCAGGGGCGCATCTGGATCGGCAGTCTCGATGGCCTGCTGTACCGCGACCCGCAGGGCGTGCTGCGGCGCGCGCCGGCCGCGTTCGGCCTGCCGCCGGGGCTGGCCTGGCCGTATCGGGCACCGGACGGCTCGCTGTGGGTGGTGGCCGGCGAGAACCTGTACAGACTGCAGGGCGAGCACGCGGTGCTCGTGCAGCACCTGCCGGGCTATGGCCATTTCACCTCGATGCTGCGCGACCGCGATGGCGCGATCTGGCTGGGCACCGAGAACCAGGGACTGCTGCGGATCAGTGTGCACGGCATCGAGCGCATGCTGCCGGGCGACGTGCTGCCCAACGGACGTATCGTCAGCCTGCTGCAGGACGCCGAGGGCAGCATCTGGATCGGCGCAAATGGCGGCCTGTTCCGGCTGCGCGAGACGCTGTTCGCCGGCTACACCCGCCGCGACGGACTCAGTGGCGACTACGTGCGGGCGCTGCTGGAGACGCCGGACGGCGCGCTGTGGATCGGCAGCGCCGCCGGGCTGGACCGGATGGCGCCGGATGGCCGCATCGCCCCGGTTGCGCTGCGCGACGCGCCATCGGTCCTGAGCCTGGCGCGCGGCAGCGACGGCGACCTGTGGATGGGCACCTACGCCGACGGCGTGTTTCGCCTGCGCGACGGCCGCGTCGTGCGCCACTACGGAACCAACGAGGGCTTGCCCAGCGGGCAGGTGCGTGCGCTCAGCGTCGATGCCGCCGGCACGGTCTGGATCGGCACGCGCAGCGGGGTGATGCGCATCGATGGCGACCGGCTGTCGGTGCCGGACGTGCCCGGCTTGCCGCACGGCCTGATCACCGCCCTGGCCAGCGTCGACGGCGCGCTGTGGATCGGCTCGGTCGAAGGCGCGGCGGTACTGCGTGATGGCCGGGTGCGGAAGCTGGCGCTGGAACCGCTGGGCGGCGCGCGCACCGTGTTCGGATTCCAGGCGCTGGGCCGCGACGTGTGGATTTCCACCGACCGCGGCCTGCACCGCGACCGCGACGGCCAGCTGGCGCGGGTGGGGCTGGAGCAGGGCATGCCGGTGGACACGGTGTTCCAACTGGTCCGCGACCGCCTCGGCAATGTCTGGATCAGCAGCAACCGCGGCGTGCTGCGGACCACCGCGGCGGCGCTGGACGCGGTCGCCGACGGCCGCCAGGCACGGTTGCAGGTGAGCCGTTACGACGAGATCGACGGCATGTCCAACGCCCAGGGCAATGGCAGCTCCGGGCCGTCGATGATCCTGCGCCATGACGGTACGGTGTGGCTGGTCACCGCCGGCGGCGTCAGCATGGTCGATCCGCGGCGCCTGGCGCGCTTCCGCGATCGTTTGCCGCCGCCGGCCGCGATCGAGAGCGTGCTGCTGGATGGCCAGCCCTTCCCGTGGCAGAACACGTCGCAACTGCCCGGCGCCAAGCGCATCACCGTGTCCTACGTCGGCCTCAGCTATCTGCTGCCCGAGCGCATCCGCTACCGCACCCGGCTCGACGGCCTGGACACCGGTTGGATCGACCGCGGCAACCAGCGCAGCGTGGAGTTCATCGGGCTGCCGCCGGGCGACTACACCCTGCACGTGGCCGCGGCGCATCCGGACGGCGCCTGGAGCACGCGCGAAGCCGTGTGGCGTTTCAGCGTGGCGCCGCTGTGGTGGCAGCGACACAGCGTCCATGCGGCGGCCGTGGTGGCGCTGCTGCTGGCGCTGGTGCTGCTGTACCGCTACCTGATCGCGCGCTACAAACGTCGCGCCCTGCGCCTGGAGCGGTTGGTGGCGCGGCGCACCAGCGCGCTGCGGCTGCAGACCGAGCGCCTGCTGCAGGCCGATGCCGAGAAGAGCCAGCTGCTGGCGGAACTGCAGCGCCAGGCCACCGCGTTCGAGCGCCTGGCGCACGAGGATGCGCTAACCGCGTTGCCCAACCGGCGTCACTTCGACGAGGTGCTGGTGCACAGCATGCAGCGCGCGCAACGCAGTGGCGCGCCGCTGTGCCTGTTGGTGATGGACATCGACCGCTTCAAGCAGATCAACGACGGCTACTCGCATGCCACCGGCGATGCGGTGCTGCGCGAGGTCGGGCAACTGCTGCTGAGCGCCTGCCGCGCCTCCGACCTGCCGGCGCGTCTGGGCGGCGAAGAGTTCGCGGTGCTGCTCGGCGACACGCCGCTGGCCGACGCCGAGCGCCTGGCCACGCGCCTGCGCGACCTGTTCCATGCACGCCTGCAGTGGGCGCCCGAGGCGCCGGCGCTGCGCGTCACCTTCAGCGCCGGCCTGGTCGCGCTGCGCCCGGACGACACGCCGAGCCAGTGGCTGGAACGCGCCGATGGCGCGCTTTACCGGGCCAAGGGCATGGGGCGCGATCGGGTGTGCGTGGGTTGAGTGCATGCGTTCGGGCATGCGGATCGAGTGCTGTCGTTCTGCCTTGTCGCGTGATCGCAGACGCGAGCGTTTCAGCGTGCGGCGTGCTGGTCCAGCATCTCCAGCGCCATCTCCGCCGCCTCACGGGTGTCTGGATGTTCCGACTGCAACGACAGGGCCAGCCCCGCGCGCAAGGTCGGATCCGCAAAGGCGGCGGCTAACTGCGTGACCCAGTAGCGGCTGCCGTCAGGTAGCGCGGGATCGTCGAGCGCCTCCCGGATCGCGGCAAGGGCGTCGCTGCGGTCGCAGGCATGGAACACGTCCTCGACCAGCGGATAGATACCCCAGCCATCGCCGTGGCCGAAGGAGCGCAGGAACAGCGGCAGCACGTCGCGGTCCGGATCGGCCAGAAACAGCCGTCTCGCCGCGTCATAGGCGTCGATCAGCGCCTGGGTGAGCTGGTCGTCGTCGGGCAGCGGCTGGTGCGCGCGCAGGAACACCATCGCGTCGGTCTTGTTCACTAGAGCGCGTTTATCTTCATGGCGCGCCATGATGCGCGTTGTCGTGCGGTGGCGCAGCGCCTGCTTCGGTCGCCGCGGCATCAATCGCGGCGTCAGCGCGGTTGCGGCGCAATTGCTGCAGCAGGATCAGGGCGACCGCCAGCGCGAACAGGTTCAGCCCAAGGAAGCTCGCGCCCTCCGGGCGGAACAGGGTGAACAGGAAGTGGCTGCCGAGCATGAAGTTTGCGCCGGTCTTGAGCGGGGCGAACTGGACGCCGGCGGTGAGATGAAATCCGCAGGCGAACATGTAGCTGACCCAAGGACTGTTGAAGGCCGGCACCTGCGCCAGCCAGAACGTCCGGTTGACGCGGATCGCGTTGGGCCGGCCTTCCAGCAACTGGATGCCGCAGTAGATACCCCAGCTGTAGAGCGCGGCGAACGCGGCGCAGATGATCCAGTCGGCCGGCTGCCGCAGATTCGGCACCTGGCTGACGATGGCAAGAAAGCCGATGCCGGCGCCGCCGATGTCGAGAATGCCGATGCTGCGGCGCTTCCATGCTTGCATGACGCTGTCGTCCTGGTTGTGGGGGCGCCTTGGCCGGCGCGGCGGCGAGCGTAGCACGCGTGCCGGCGTGTCTCGGGATGCGGTCGTGCTCGTGCGAATGCACGCCTCGAAGTGGCGGCCGAGGAACAGGATCAGCGCGTAGCCAGATGCCGCGATACCTTCGCGGTCAGCAGCTGCACCAGCGCCGGATCCATGTAGGCGAAGTCGTCGGGGATGCCGAGGCAGACGATGCGTGCGCGGCCGAGATGGCGCTTGAACCGGCGCGACAGCTTGGTGCGATGCGCCGGTTCCATGACGAAGACGATGTCCGCCCACTCCAGCAGTTCCGGGGTGATTGGGGTGTCCGCGTCGTGGTCGACGCCGGCCGAGGCGGTGTCCACGCCGGGCCAGGTGGCGAACACCTGTTCCGCGGTGGGGCTGCGCAGCCGGTTGCGGCTGCAGACGAACAGCAGGTGGCGGGTCATGCGAGCCGCTGCCGGCGTGTGCGCGGCGCTATCACGGGTGGTTCGGCCGCCATGGCGACGGGCCAACGCGCAGGCGGTGCGCGCGTGTCGTGCAATCCATGCCGCGGCTATGGCGCCGCGCCGACCGGCGGGGCCGGCCAGGCGTTGGCGATCTTGCAGAACAGGCGCGCGGTCTGCTCGGTGTCGTAGACCGCGCTGTGCGCGTCGGCGGCGTTCCAGTCGAAGCCGGCGGCCTGCACCGCGCGCGCCAGCACGGTCTGGCCGTAGGCGATGCCGGCGAGGGTGACGGTGTCGAACACGCTGAAGGGATGGAACGGGTTGCGTTTGTGGCCGCAGCGGGCGACCGTGGCATTGAGGAAGTTGAGATCGAAATGGGCGTTGTGGCCGACAAGGATGGCGCGCTGGCACCCGTACTTCTTCACCGCCGCGCGCACCGGCGCGAACACGTGGTCCAGCGCCTCGCGTTCGGGCTTGGCGAAGCGGAACGGATGGTCCAGGACAATGCCGGTGACCTCCAGCGACTTCGGATCGATCAGGGTGCCCGGCGCCGGTACCACGTGCGCGCTGGCGGTGACGCCGGGATACAACTGGCCGAAATCGTCCATCTCGATCGGCACCACCGCGATCTCCAGCAGCGCATGCTTGTTCCAGTCGAAACCGCCGGTTTCCACGTCCACCACCACAGGCAGGTAGCCGCGGAAACGCCGCGACATCGGGGTGATGACCAGGGGTTGCGAGGGGCTGTCGACCGAATCGTTCATCCGCCAAGGTTAGCAGAGCGCGGCCGCCGGCCGCCGCGGCGTCACTCCGGCAAGCGCGTGCCGAGCACGCTGCCCTGCGCGCGCAGCCGTTCCAGCAGGGCCGCGCCCTCGTACAGCAGGGCGGCGGGCGCAAGGCCGTGCGCGGCGGCCAGGTCCAGCAGCAGTGCGCGTCCGCTGCGCGTGCCGGACTGCAGCGCCGCCAGCACGTCATAGGCCAGCGGCGCCAGTTCGGCGAAGCGCACCTGGCCGTCGGCCTCGCGCCGCGCCAGCAGGCAGGTCGGCTGCGCCGGCGCCGTGTCCGGCTGCCAGGCCGGGCCGATGCGCTGCACCGGCCAGCGGTAGCGCAGCAGGCGTAGCCAGGGCGACAGCAGCGGGATGCCGTCGAGCAGGTCGCCGTGTGGCGCGTGCGGCGGCAGCGCCGCGTCGTCGATCTGCACCTGCAGTTCCACGGTCTCGTAGTGCGCCAGTTCGGCCAGCCACGGGCGCTGCGGATCGGGCGCGCGCTGCGCCAGGAACGCCACCAGTTCGTCGCCCAGGCGCGGGAACAGCGGGGTGCGGGCGCGGTGTTCGGCGCAGAACGCGCGCAGCAGCGCCGTCCAGTCGGTGTCGCCGAGGGTGGCGCGCAGCACCGGAAACTGGCCGCCCAGCAGCTGCGCCAGATTGTCGAAGAACAGGGCGCGATACACCGCCAGGCGCTGTGGCGGGATGTCAGCGGGCGGCGGGTGCCGCTGAGGATCGCGCAGATGCAGGGTCAGCGCGAACTGCTGCGCGCGCAGCGTCTCGCTCATGCGTCGGGCGACTGCGCACGCGCCTGCGTGGCGCGGATGCACTGCACTTCGTCCAGCAGCTCGCCCAGCGGCGGGAACTGGCCGTCGCGCTCGAGCACGGTGGGACGCACGCCGTGCAGGCGGTAGGCGGCGGCGAGCAGGGTCCACACCGGGTCGGCCACCGGCGCGGCGTGGGTGTCGATCTTCAGCCCGCTGGCCGGGTCGTCGCGGTGTCCGGCGACGTGGTACGAGGCGATGCGCGCGCTGGGCAGGGCGGCGAGGAAGGCCAGCGCGTCGTCGCCGTGGTTGCACGCATTGACGTGCACGTTGTTGACGTCCAGCAGCAGGTCGCAGTCGGCCTCGGCCAGCACCGCGGTCACGAAGGCGGCTTCGCTCATCGCCTGGCCCGGTGCGGCGTAGTAGGAGACGTTTTCCACCGCGATGCGCCGGCCCAGCGCGTCCTGCACCTGGGCGATGCGCGCGCCGACGTGGCGCACCGCTTCGTCGGTGAACGGCAGCGGCATCAGTTCGTAGAGGTGGCCGTCGTCGGCGCTGTAGCTGAGGTGCTCGCTGTACAGCGCGACCCGGTGCCGGTCGAGGAACTCCCGGGTCTGCTGCAGCAGGGTGGTGTCCAGCGCCGCCACGCCGCCCAGCGACAGCGACAGGCCGTGGCAGCTGAGCGGATGCCGCGCGCTCAGCGTCTGCAGCAGTTCCCCGGGGCGGCCACCGACGCCGATCCAGTTGTCCGGTGCGCATTCGAGGAAATCGAACGCGTCCGCCGGTGCCTGCAGCAGGTCCTGCAGCAGGCCGCGGCGCAGCCCGAGGCCGGCGCTGGCCGCGGCCAGCGGCCGGGCGTCGTACCGGGGTGGTTCAGAGGCTGCCACCGCATTTGCCCTCGCCGCACTTGCCTTCGGCCATGGCCTTGTCGTCGTGCTTGGCCTGGGGTGTGGCGGCGCGAGCGGCCGCCTCGGGCTTGGCCGGCGTCGCCGCCGGGGCGTGCGCGCCGCAACTGCCGTCGCCGGCCTTGGCGCCGCAGCCGCCTTCGCTGGCCTTGGCCGGATCGGCGGCCTGCCTGGCCTGCGCCGGCGGCGCGGGCGTCGGCGTTGCCGGCGCGCTCGCCTCGCTGCTTTGCGGCGGGGTGACGGCAGCCTGCGCGCCCAGCGCATAGCCCTGGGCGAGGTCGGTCATCGCCAGCGCGGAAGCGGACAGGCCGATCCCGCCAAGCAGGACCGCACCGGCGAGGGCAGAGGACGGACGGGACGACGTGGACATGCGCAGGCTCCTGGCGATGGACGGGGCCGGTCGGGGAGGCCGGCAGTGCGCCAAGCCTACCCGCTGCCGCACCGCGCTGCATGCGGCGCTGCGTGACAACAAAAAAGGCTCCGTTGCGCACGGAGCCCGGGGACGCCAGGGCGGCGGAACGGCGCATGGCCGGTCCGCACGCCGGGGGTCAGATGCCGCTGGTGGAGCTGGTCTCGTCGCGCTTGTCGCGCGGCGGCAGCGGCTCGTCGCCGTGCACCAGGAACCACACGTTCTCGGCGATGTTGGTGGCGTGGTCGCCGATCCGCTCCAGGTTCTTGGCCATGAACAGCAGGTGCGTGCACGGGGTGATGTTGCGCGGGTCTTCCATCATGTAGGTCAGCAGCTCGCGGAACAGCGCGGTGTACTGCGCATCGAGCTGCGCGTCGCCCTGGCGCACCAGCAGCGCGGCGTCGGCGTCGTTGTTCTGGTAGGCGGCCAGCGCCGCGCGCACCTGTTCGGCGGCGAGCTTGCCGAGCTGGCGCAGGCCCAGGGTCTGCGGCATGGGCGGGGACATGTTCAGCGCGATCGAGCGCTTGGCGACGTTGGCGGCGTAGTCGCCGATGCGTTCGACGTCGGCGGGAATGCGCAGGCCGGCCAGGATCTCGCGCAGGTCGCGCGCCATCGGCCCGCGCAGCGCCAGGCGCATCACGTCATGGCTGATGGAGTGTTCGAGCGCGTCGATTGCTTCGTCGTTGACGACGATGCGCAGCGCGGCGTTGTCGTCGCGGCGTTCGACCACGTCCAGCGCCGCTTCCAACTGCGCCACCGCGGTTTCGCCCATGCGCACGATCTCGGCGGCGAGGCGATGCTGTTCTTCGTCGTAGCTCTTCACGATGTGCTCGTTGGGCTGAGTGTTCATGTCGTAGGTCCAATAGGTGCGTTGGTGTCGCCGCGGCCATGCCTGGCGGTGCGGTGCTGGCGTCGCCGGGCGCCCGCCCGAGGGGCGGCGGGCGCGGCCGCTGCGACGAGGCAGCGGCGGCCGCAGCGGCTCAGCCGAAACGGCCGGTGATGTAGTCTTCGGTCTGCTGCTTGTTCGGCTGCGAGAAGATGATTTCGGTGCGGTCGTGCTCGATCAGGTCGCCCAGGTACATGAAGGCGGTGTAGTCGGACACGCGCGCGGCCTGCTGCATGTTGTGGGTGACGATGACGATGGTGTAGTCGTTCTTCAGCTCTTCCACCAGTTGCTCGATGCGGCTGGTCGAGATCGGGTCCAGCGCCGAGGTCGGTTCGTCGAGCAGCAGCACGTCCGGGCGCAGCGCCACCGCGCGGGCGATGCACAGGCGCTGCTGCTGGCCGCCGGACAGGCCCAGCGCGCTCTGCCCGAGCTTGTCCTTGACCTCGTCCCACAGCGCGCCCTGGCGCAGCGCGTGCTCGACGCGGTCGGCCATGTCGGCCTTGGACAGCTTCTCGTGGTGGCGGATGCCGTAGGCGACGTTCTCGAAGATGGTCATCGGGAACGGCACCGGCTTCTGGAACACCATGCCGACCTTGCTGCGCAGGCGGTTCATCGGGTACTTCGGCGAGAGGATGTTCTCGCCGTCCAGCAGCACCTCGCCGCGCGCTTCCAGCTTCGGGTACAGCGCGTAGATGCGGTTGAAGATGCGCAGCAGGGTGGACTTGCCGCAGCCGGACGGGCCGATCAGCGCGGTGACGCGCTTCTCCGGCACCTCCAGGTTGATGCCCTTCAGTGCGTGGTACTTGTCGTAGTAGAAGTCCAGGCCGCGCGCGGCGATCTTGACCGGCGACGGCGCCAGTGCGGTGTGCCCGTGGGGCATGGCGATGCGGTGCATCGGTGCGGCGTTGTGGTGATCGTTCATGGCCGGGTCCATAGGGGGCTCAATCGTTGGATGTCTTGTAGCGCCGCAGAATGCCGCGCGCGCCGAGGCTGACCAGCAGCACGAACACGGTCAGCACCAGGGCGCCCGACCAGGCCAATTGCTGCCAGGTGGGGTAGGGGCTGCCGGCAAAGGAGTTCATCACCACCGGGACGCTCGCCATCGGCTGCATGATGTTGTTGTTCCAGTACTGGTTGCCGAACGCGGTGAACAGCAGCGGCGCGGTCTCGCCGCTTATGCGCGCCAGCGCCAGCAGCACGCCGGTGACGATGCCGGCCGAAGCGCTGCGGTACAGCACCTGGATGGTCACCTTCCATTGCGGAATGCCCAAGGACAGGGCCGCTTCGCGCATCTGCGCCGGCACCAGGCGCAGCATCTCGTCGGTGGTGCGCACCACCACCGGCAGCACGATGAAGGCCAGCGACAGCGCACCGGCCATGGCCGAGAAGCGCCCGCCGGTCTGCATCACGTACAGCGTGTACACGAACAGGCCGAGCACGATCGACGGCGCCGACAGCAGGATGTCGTTGACGAAGCGCACCACCTGGCCGGTCTTGCGCGCGTTGCCGTATTCGGCCAGCCAGGTGCCGGCGGCCACGCCCAGCGGGGTGCCGATCAGCAACGCCAGGCCGCACATCACCGCGCTGCCGAAAAACGCGTTGGCCAGGCCGCCTTCTTCGCCCGGCGGCGGGGTCATGCGGGTGAACAGGTCCACGTTGATGCCCGAGATGCCCTTGGCCAGCAGGGTCCACAGGATCCAGCCCAGGAACACCAGCCCGAACAGCGCGGTGAGGCAGGACAGCAGCAGCGCGAACACGTTGATCACGCGGCGGCGGTTGTACAGGCGGTGGGCGACGTCGGCGGCCATCTCAGTTTCCCTCCTTGCGCGACAGTTGCGCCAGCATCAGGCGGGCGATCGCCAGCACGATGAAGGTGACGATGAACAGCACGAAGCCCAGCAGCAGCAGCGCCGAGCGGTAGGTCTCGGTGGCTTCGCCGAAGTCGTTGGCGATCAGCGCGGCGATGGTGGTGCCCGGCTCCAGCAGCGACGGCGACAGCCGCACCGTGTTGCCGACCACGAAGGCCACCGCCATGGTCTCGCCGAGCGCGCGGCCCAGGCCCAGGAAGATGCCGCCGATCACTGCCGAGCGTGTGTAGGGCAGCACGATGTCCCAGCTCACTTCCCACTTGGTCGAGCCCAGCGCGTAGGCCGATTCCTTCAGCCGCGTCGGCACGGTGAGGAACACTTCGCGCATCACCGAGGAGATGAACGGGATCACCATGATCGCCAGCACGAAACCGGCAGTGAGCAGGCCGATGCCCAGGGGCGGGCCCTGGAACATCGGGCCGATCAGCGGCAACGTGCCCAGGTGGTCGTTGAGCCACGGCGTGCCGTACTCGGTCATCACCGGTACCAGCACGAACAGACCCCACATGCCGTAGATGATCGAGGGAATGCCGGCCAGCAGTTCGATCGCGGTCCCGATCGGGCCGCGCAGCCAGCGTGGCGACACCTCGGTGAGGAAGAAGGCGATGCCGTAGCTCACCGGCACCGCGATCAGCATCGCGATCAGTGCGGTGACCAGGGTGCCGTAGATCGGCGCCAGCGCGCCGTACTTGTTCTCGACCGGATTCCATTCGCTGGAATAGAAGAAGCTCAGGCCCTGCAGCTGCAGGGCGTGGCGGCCGCCCCACAGCATCGACAGCGCCGCGCTGGCCAGGGCGACGAGGACGAACACGACGGTGGCGGTGAGGATCCAGCGGAACAATCGGTCGGCGCGGGCGTCACGCAGGTCGCGTCCGCGTGGCGCCGACATCGCTTCGGGAAGGACAGTGCTGTTCATGGGCTCGGTCGTCGCCGGAGCACGCGCCTGCGCGCTCCGATCGTGGCCGCGGCGGGGATGACCGCGCGCGGTGGGTGGTTGCATCGCTCCCGCACAGGCGGGAACCCGAAAGTCCGGATCACAAGTTGCCGAGACGGCGACCGGCGGCGCCTGGACTGCACCGCCGGTCGCCGGTTGCCGCCGCGGTGCGCGCAGTGCGCACCGCAGTGGCGCTTACTTGAATTCCTTGCTCCAGTAGGACTCGATCTGCTGCACCAGTTCCGGCGGCAGCGGCACGTAGTGCAGGGCGTCGGCCTGCGGCTGGCCCTTCTCGAAGGCCCACTTGAAGAAGTCCAGGGTCGCCTTGCTGCGCGCCGGGTCCTTGGCCTGCTTGTGCATCAGCATGAAGTTGGTGGCGGTGATCGGCCACGCCTGTGCGCCCGCGGCGTTGGTGATGACCAGGTTGAAGTCCTTGGCGTTGGCCCAGTCGGCCGACGCGGCGGCCGCGGCGAAGCTCTCGGCATTGGGCTGCACCCAGTTGCCGGCGGCGTTCTGCATCGACGCGTACGGCATCTTGTTCTGCAGCGCGTAGGCCAGTTCGACGTAGCCGATCGAGCCCTTGATCTGCTGCACGTACGAGGCCACGCCTTCGTTGCCCTTGCCGCCTACGCCGCCCGGCCACTGCACCGAGGTGCCTTCGCCGACCTTGCCCTTCCACTCCGGGCTGACCTTGGACAGGTAGTTGGTGAAGTTGAAGCTGGTACCCGAGCCGTCGGAGCGGTGCACCAGGTTGATCTTGGTGTCGGGCAGGGTCACGCCCGGATTCAGCGCGGTCAGCGCCGGGTCGTTCCACTTGCTGATCTTGCCCAGGAAGATGTCCGCCAGCACCGGGCCGGTCAGCCGCAGCTTGCCTGCGTCCATGCCGTCGAGGTTGACCACCGGCACCACCCCCCCAATCGCCGAGGGGAACTGGCCGAGGCCGGCCGCGGCCAGCTCGGCGCTGTCCAGCGGCTTGTCGGAAGAGCCGAAATCGACCGTGCCGGCCTTGATCTGGGCGATGCCGCCGCCGGAACCGATCGACTGGTAGTTGATCTTGTTGCCGGTGGCCGCGTTGTAGTCGGCCGACCACTTGGAGATCAGCGGGTAGATGAAGGAGGCACCGGCGCCGGAAATCTCCGCCGCGGTCTTGGCGCCGGCGGCCGGCGCGGCAGCGGGCGTCCCGCCTGCCGCATCGGCGGCGCCCTGCTTGTCGCCGTTGCCGGGCTGGCAGGCGGTGACGGCGAAGGCCAGGGCGAGGGACAGGACGGCAATGCGCGCCGGCTGCAGTTTCATGGGGGTCACTCCGTAGCGAAGAGCGCCGGGACATCCGGCGGATGCTCGCTATGAAATGATATTTTTGTTACAGCGAGATGACTTGCGGACTGGTTGGCGGACGCCATCACGGGATGCGGCGTTGGCGCCGCCTTCCGGGACAGTGGCGGGGCAGGGCGGCGTGGCCCCGCTGGGCCTCCGCACGGCTCCGACAGCGCGGACAAAAAAAGACGCGGACCCTGCGATCCGCGCCTTCGGGACATCGCCTTGCCGGCGCGCGAGCGCCGGACGGGCGAGACGCCGGCTTACTTCATGTTCTGCGCCCAGTAGGCTTCGATCTGCTTGACCAGCGGCTCCGGCAGCGGCACGTAGTCCAGCGCCTTGGCCTGCGGCTGGCCCTGCTCGAACGACCACTTGAAGAAGTCCAGCGCGGCCTTCGACGACGCCGGCTTCTTGGCCTTCTTGTACATGATGGCCCAGGTGGTGGCGGTGATCGGCCACGCGTCCTGGCCCGGCGCGTTGGTCATGATCAGGTTGAAGTCCTTGGCCGACTTCCAGTCCGCGGTGGCGGCGGCGGCGGAGAAGGTCTTGTCGTCCGGCATCACGAAACGGCCGGCGGCGTTCTTCATGCCGGCGTAGCTGAGCTTGTTCTGCAGCGCGTAGGCGTACTCGACGTAGCCGATGCCGCCGCGGATCTGCTTGACGTAGGCGGCCACGCCTTCGTTGCCCTTGCCGCCGATGCCGGCCGGCCACTGCACGGCGGTGCCTTCACCGACCTTGCTCTTCCACTCCGGGCTGACCTTGGACAGGTAGTTGGTGAAGTTGAAGCTGGTGCCCGAACCGTCGGAGCGGTGCACGATGGTGATCTTCAGGTCGGGCAGGGTCAGGCCCGGGTTCAGCGCGGCGATCGCCGGGTCGTTCCACTTGGTGATCTTGCCGAGGAAGATGTTGGCCAGCACGGTGCCGTCGAGCTTCATCGCGCCCGGGGCCACGCCCGCCACGTTGAACACCGGCACGATGCCGCCGATCACGACCGGGAACTGGCCCAGGCCGAACTTTTCCAGCTCCGCGCCGCTCAGCGGCTTGTCGGAGGCGCCGAAATCGACCGTGGCCGCCTGGATCTGCGCGATGCCGCCGCCGGAACCGATCGACTGGTAGTTGACGCGGTTGCCGCTTTTCTCAGCATAGGCAGCCGACCACTTCGACAGCACCGGGTAGACGAAGCTGGAGCCTGCGCCAGTGACGTCGGTGGCTTGCGCCGCGAGCGAAAACGTAGCGACCGCGGCGGCTGCCAGCAGTCGGAGCTTGAGGGAACGCATCGGGAGAACTCCTGAAATAGGTGGAATGCCGGCACCCCGGCCGGCATCGGCTGCATTCCAAGACTTTTTCATGAACGTCTGAAGAAAATCAGATGTCAGTCCGGTGACAGCCTTGCCGGACAGGGTTGCCTTCGTTTCGAAACGAAGCTGACTCAAAACCGTCATGTCTTTGACGGAATCTTTACAAATGGTCGGGCCATCGCACTGGGGCCGCACCGCACCCATACCACCCTGCCACCACCCATCGGAGAGATTCTAATGCGTTCCCATCTTCTCGCCACGGCGATCCTCGCCAGCCTCGGCCTCGCGTCGGCGCCGCAGGCGTTCGCGGCGAAGGCCAAGGCCAGCAGCAACCCGCCCGCCGTCAGCGCTGCCCAGCTGCAGCAGCTGCAGGCTCAGATCGAAGCGCTGCAGACCCAGGTCCAGCAACTGCAGGCGCAGTCGGAAGCCCTGCAGGCGCAGTCCGACGCGCAGTCGGAAGTGAATGTCGTGCAGGCCCAGGCGACCGAAACGGCGCAGGCCAGCGCCGCCAAGGTCGACAAGCTCGCCAAGCTGGTCAACGACAACAAGATCGGCGGCCGCATGTTCTTCGACCTGACCAACATCGACCGCACCAGCGGCGGCGCCAAGACCGCCGCCAGCGGCACCGGTCTGGACGTCAAGCGCTTCTACCTGACCGTCGACCACAGCTTCAACGAGATCTGGTCGGCCAACCTGACCACCGACTTCCAATACAGCTCGGCGCTGTCCAACACCCAGTTGTTCGTCAAGAAGGCCTACGTGCAGGGCAAGTTCGACGACGCCTTCGCGCTGCGCATCGGTGCCGCCGACATGCCGTGGGTGCCGTTCGTCGAGAAGTTCTACGGCTACCGCTACGTCGAGAACACCCTGACCGACCGCCTGAAGTACGCCAACTCCTCCGACTGGGGCCTGCACGCCTTCGGCGACCTGGGCTCGCAGGTCAACTACGCGATGTCGGTGGTCAACGGTGCCGGCTACAAGAACCCGACCCGCGGCAAGGGCATGGACGTGGAAGGCCGCGTCGCCTACATGCCGATGCAGAACCTGGCCATCGCCGTCGGCGCCTACTCGGGCAAGCTGGGCAAGGAAACCGACATCCTCGACGCGCAGCACGACTACACCCGCGCCGATGCGATGGTCGCCTACGCCGATTCCAACTTCCGTCTGGGCGGCGAGTACTTCCAGGCCAAGAACCTCAACAACGTGCTGACCCCGGCCACCGACAAGTCCAGCGGCTGGTCGGTGTGGGGCAGCGTGGCGCTGACCGACGGCGGCATCAACGCCTTCGCCCGCTACGACAAGACCGACCTGAGCAAGACCATCGACCCGACCCTGGCCGACAAGTACTGGAACGTCGGCGTCGAGTTCCCGGTGCTGAAGAACCTGAAGCTGGCCACCGTGTACAAGTACACGCACCAGGACAACGCCAGCAAGAAGACCGACGTGGAAACCAAGGAATTCGGCGTCTGGGGCGACCTGTCGTTCTGATTCGCGGAGATTCCCCCAGGTTGTACGAAAGGCGGCGCATTGCGCCGCCTTTCTTTTTTGCGGCGTGATCGCCGAGGCGCGCGATGGGGCGCGGGCCGGGGTGCCTTTCACGGTTCGCGTCGACGGCCGTGGACGATGCTGTGAATTGTGCGGCGCAGCACTTGTCATCACCGAAGTGCCTTCCTACTGTCGAGGCATGCTCGCTCGCCTGTCCATGCTGTTGTTGACTGCGTTGCTGGCGCTGTCCGCGATCCGTGCAGGATCGGCCGCGGCGGCGGCACCGGTGGCGCTGTGTGCGAGCGCCTGTGCCAGCGATGTCGACGCCGACCGCGATGGGGTGCCGCCCGAGCTGGACGCGCCAGCCGCCGATCCCGATCCCCACGATGCACCGCTCGCGGTCGCGCCCGCGTTGTTTCCGCCGGCTCTCCTGATCGGGCCCGTCTTGGCTGCGCGCGCGGCGGCGCCTCGCCGCAGCTATCGCCGCCCCGCACTGCGTCCTCCATCCCGGGCCTGACGCCTGCATCGCCGCAGTGGCGATGCCGATTCCCCTCTGTTGTTTGCGTCTGCGTCGTGCCCAGTGCGGTACGGCCGCTCTCCCCCTGTGCCTGGAGATTCCCCATGCAACGTTTGCTCGACGGCTTCCGCCACTTCCGCAACGAGGTCTATCCCCGCCAACGCGGGCTGTTCCGGCAGCTCGCCGCCGGCCAGACCCCGCACACGCTGTTCATCACCTGTGCCGATTCGCGGGTGATGCCGGAACTAATGTTCGCCGCGCAGCCCGGCGAGCTGTTCGTCTACCGCAACATCGGCAACGTGGTGCCGCCGTACTCGCAGCACGTCAGCGGCGTGGTCGCGGCGATCGAATACGCGGTGGCGGTGCTGCAGGTCGAACACATCGTGATCTGCGGCCATACCGATTGCGGCGCAATGAAGGCGGTGCTCAATCCCGCCTCCCTGCAGGATGTGCCGACCGTGGCGGCCTGGCTCAAGCACACCGACAGCGCGCGCCAGGTCGCCGCGCAACACGGCCATGCCGCCCATGCCGAGGATGCGCTGCACTGCCTGACCGAGGAGAACGTGGTGGCGCAGCTGGACCACCTGCGCACGCAACCGGTGGTGGCGGCGCGGCTGGCGCGCGGCGCGCTGCGCATCCATGGCTGGATCTACGACATCGGCCATGGCGAGATCCGCGCCTTCGACGCGGAGCAGGGGCGCTTCCTGCCGCTGCTGCCGGAAGCCGGTCGGCGCCCGCCCGATGCCACGCCGCCGCCGCGCCTGGCGCCGGTCCTGCGCAACGTCGCCGTCTGAGGAGTCGTCCATGCACACCATGACAGAGCACGCTCCGGCCGGCGCTTCCGCGCTGGCCCGTTACCTGCGCGGCGGCGCCTTCGGCCGCGACCTGCTGGCCTCGGTGGTGGTCTTCCTGGTCGCCTTGCCGCTGTGCATGGGCATCGCGATCGCATCGGGCATGCCGCCGGCCGCCGGCCTGATCACCGGTATCGTCGGCGGTCTGGTGGTCGGCTTGATCGCCGGCTCGCCGCTGCAGGTCAGCGGCCCGGCCGCGGGATTGGCGGTGCTGGTGTTCGAACTGGTCCGCGCGCACGGCGTGGCGGCGCTGGGGCCGGTGATCCTGCTGGCCGGTGCGATCCAACTGCTGGCCGGGTTGTGTCGCGCCGGCGTGTGGTTCCGCATGACCTCGCCGGCGGTGGTCGCTGGCATGCTCTCGGGCATCGGCATCCTGATCGTCGCCTCGCAGTCGCACGTGCTGCTGGATGCGGCACCGAAGGCGCGCGGCCTGGAGAACTTCGCCGCGTTGCCGGCGGTGCTGTGGCGCGCGCTGGACGCCGGCGTGGGGCGTGCCGCCTTGCTGGTCGGCCTGGGCACCATCGCGATCATGCTGGTGTGGGAGCGCTTGCGTCCGCAGCGCCTGCGCTTCGTCCCGGGCGCCTTGCTGGCGGTGGTGGCGATGACCGCACTGGTGCAAGTGCAGGGGCTGGACGTGCGCAAGGTCGACGTGCCGGCCAACCTGCTCTCGGCGATCCGGGTGCCGAGCCTGGACGACATGCTCGGCGTGCTCGATGCCACGCTGCTGCTGTCGGCGCTGACCTTCGCCTTCATCGCCAGCGCCGAGACCCTGCTGTCGGCGGCGGCGGTGGACCGCATGCACCAGGGGCCGCGTACCCGGTACGACCGCGAACTGGCGGCGCAGGGCGTGGGCAACATGCTGTGCGGTCTGCTTGGCGCGTTGCCGATGACCGGCGTGATCGTACGCAGCGCGGCCAACGTGCAGGCCGGCGCGGCCACCCGCGTCTCCACCATGCTGCACGCGGGCTGGCTGCTGGTGTTCGCGCTGCTGCTGCCCTGGCTGCTGCGGATGACGCCGGTGGCGTGCCTGGCCGGCATCCTGGTCTACACCGGGCTGAAGATGGTCAAGCTGGGGCAGGTGCGCGAACTGGCCGCGTACGGCCGCGGCACCGCCGCGATCTACCTGGCGACGACTTTCGCCATCGTCGCCACCGACCTGCTGACCGGCGTGTTGATCGGTTTCGCGTTGTCGCTGCTGCGGCTGGCGCTGCAGCAGTCGCGGCTGACGGTCGACGTGCATGCGCACGAGGACGCCGGCGCAGAGGACGCTGGTGCCGGTGCGGGCAAGCTGCGCCTGTCGCTGGAGGGCTCGGCCACCTTCCTGCGCGTGCCGACGATGGCGCGGACCCTGGAGCGGCTGCCGCCCAACACCGAGCTGCACCTGGACGTGGCGCGGCTACGCCATGTCGACCATGCGTGCCTGGAACTGTTGCGCGACTGGAGCCGCAACGCCGCGTCCCGCGGTTGCGCGCTGGTGGTGGACTGGAAGGAACTGGACCGGCGCGTGGAAGGGCAACGCGCGGCGTAGTCGGTGGATGTTGCCGGCAGTTGCGCGTTGGTCATGCGAACACCGGCAGGAGCGGATTCGACCGCGACGAACGTAGGTGGGCAGTGTTGGCTGCGCAGAGCGTCGCGGCTGAAGCCGCTCCTACAATGCAGCCGGAGCGATCCCTGCTGGCGTTGTATGAGCGGTTTCGCCCGTGGCGAGCGCTGCCGGTGGCGGAGATTGTCGCGGCTGAAGCCGCTCCTACAGGAGCTGGGTGGCATCTCGTGGAGAACTGTAGGAGCGGTTTCAACCGCGACGGGCGCAGCGGCGGACGACATGCGCCGCGCAAGTTGCCGAAGCCGACATCCCGGTGGTGTATCGGCGGGCGTTGCGCCAGGCCACTCAACCCGGCGTCTTGTCCTTGTATCTGCAAAGATCGCGGATCGCACACTGCGGGCAGTCGGGCTTGCGCGCCTTGCACACGTAGCGGCCGTGCAGGATCAGCCAGTGGTGCGCGTCGTGCAGGAACTGCGCCGGCACGCGCTTGAGCAAGGCGTCCTCGACCGCGCGCACGTCCTTGCCCGGGGCAAGCCCGGTGCGGTTGGCGACGCGGAAGATGTGCGTGTCCACCGCCATGGTCGGTTCGCCGAAGGCGGTGTTGAGCACCACGTTGGCGGTCTTGCGGCCGACCCCGGGCAGCGCTTCCAGCGCGGCGCGCGAGCGCGGCACCTCGCCGCCGTGCTGCTCGACCAGGATGCGGCAGGTGGCGATGACGTTCTTGGCCTTGGCGTTGAACAGGCCGATGGTGGAGATGTAGCGCTTCAGCCCGTCCTCGCCCAGCGCCAGGATCGCGGCCGGCGTGTTCGCCACCGGATACAGGCGCCGCGTGGCCTTGTTGACGCCGACGTCGGTGGCCTGCGCCGAGAGGATCACCGCGATCAGCAGTTCGAACGGGCTGTCGTATTCCAGCTCGGTGGTCGGGCTGGGGTTGAGTTCGGACAGCCGCGAGAACAGCTCGTGGATCTCGTCCTTGCTCAGCAGGCGTCCGCGCCGTGCAGGCGGGCTTGCGCTCGTGCTCGCGGTCGCGCTCATTGGCCGCCTCGCTGCGCGGCCTTGGCCTTGGCGCGGGCCAGAATCGCCGCGGCGGCCGCAGGCAGGGCCGGCGCGCCCGGTGTGGCCGTGGTCGACGTCGAGGCGATCGCTGTCGTTGCCGCACGTCGCGCCTGGCGCGCATTGGCATGTCGCTCCAGGCGCGCGCTGCGCGCCCGGTAGCGCGCACGCGCGTCCCACGCATCGCGCAGGCGCTGCTGCGCGGCCAGCACCTGCGCGCGCAACTGCGGATGCGCCGGGTCCAGGCGATCGTCGTCCGGATCGGTGCCGCGGTAGTCCATCAGGCCGCCGTCGATCGCGGCATCCAGATCGTCGTCCAGGATCCAGCGGAGCAACTGCAGCGGCGTGGCGGGAGCGGGGGCGTGCGACATCGTGTGCGGGCTCAGCGGTTGCGGAACTGCGGCGGGCGCCGCTCCAGGAAGGCGCGGGTGCCTTCGCGCATGTCCTCGCTGGAGAACAGCAGGCCGAATTGCGCGGTTTCGTACTCCAGCCCCTGTTCGATCGCGCTTTCGCCACCGATCTGGATCGCGTCGAGGATGCCGCGCAGCGCCAGCGGCGCGGCATCGGCCAGTTGCTGCGCCAATTTCAGCGTGGTCGCCTGCAGTTCGCCGGCGGCGACCACGCGGTTGACCAGGCCCAACTGCAGTGCGCGCGCCGCGTCGATCGGCGCGCCGAGCAGGCACAGTTCCAGCGCCGCGGGGCGGCCGATCAGCCGCAGCAGGCGCTGGGTGCCGCCGAAGCCGGGAATCAGCCCGAGATTGATCTCCGGCTGGCCCAGGCGCGCGCCCTCGGCGGCCACGCGCAGGTGGCAGGCCATCGCCAGTTCCAGCCCGCCGCCGAGGGCGAAGCCGTTGACCATCGCCAGCACCGGCTTGGGCATGCGCTCGATCCGGCGCATCAGGCGCTGGCCCAGTTGCGAGAAATCGCGGCCCTGCACCGGTGTCAGTTCGTTCATTTCGGCGATGTCGGCGCCGGCCACGAAGGCTTTCTCGCCGGCGCCGGTCAGCACCACCACGCGGATCTGCGGGTCGTCCGCGGCCGCGGCGAAGGCCGCATCCAGCGCCTGCAAAACCTGGCGATTCAAGGCGTTGAGCTTGTCGGCTCGATTCACGGTGAGGATGCGGATCGCACCCTGGGTATCGGCGAGGACCGGCGTGCCGGACATGTGCATTCCTGGTTGTTAAAAAAAAGTAATGGGAACTCTGGGCGGGCCGTACCAGTCAGAGCAGCGTCGTCGGTAGCGGTTATGCGCCGCGGCGGCTATCCTAACGCGTCATCTCAGGCGGCACGGGCCGCCCTGTGCCACCACCCTGGAGAATTGTTTGATGAAGTTGCGTTCTATTGCGGTCGCTGTCGCGGCCCTCGCCCTGAGCGGCAATGCGTTCGCCCAGGACACCTCGTCCGAGAAGGGCAAGCTGAGCTATTACTTCGGCTACGACTACGGCAACAACCTTGCCGAACTCACCGGCCGCGGCGAGCAGCTCGATATCAATGCGGTGGTGAAGGGCTTGCAGGACGCCTACGCCAAGAAGCAGCCGGCGGTCAGCGCCGACCAGCTGAAGCCGGCGGTGGAAGCGTTCCAGAAGCGCGAGCAGGCCCGCGCCCAGCAGGCCAAGGCCGACTACGAGAAGGCCGCTGCCGAGAACAAGACCAAGAGCGACCAGTTCATGGCCCAGAACAAGGCCAAGGCTGGCGTGCAGACGCTGCCGAGCGGCGTGCAGTACCGCGTGATCGAGGCCGGCAAGGGTGCCAAGCCGACCCAGGCCAGCACCGTGCAGCTGGAAGTGGCCGGTCCGTACCCGTTCGGCCAGCGTCCGGCGCAGGCGCGTCCGGCGCAGCAGATCCCGGCGATCAAGGTCAGCGAAGTCGAGATGCAGGCCATGCGCGACACGCTGCTGCAGATGCCGGCCGGCTCCAAGTGGGAAGTGACCCTGCCGCCGGACAAGGCCTACGGTGCCGACCCGCGTACGCCGTTCCCGCCGAACGTGGCGGTGCAGTTCGAGATCAAGCTGGTCAGCGTCAAGTAAGCACGCCGTTCCAGTGCACGACGATTGCGCCGGCAGCGATGCCGGCGCAATTTTTTTTGGCAGGCAACGACGGCGCCGACGAATCGCGCTAGGCTGGCAAGGTGTCGAATCCGATGGATCCCGTTCCGCATGCCCTGCTCACGCCCTGCATCGGTCTCTGCCGTCTCGATGCGCAGGGTTATTGCGCCGGCTGCCTGCGCAGCGGCGACGAGATCGCACGCTGGCGCGGCATGAGCGACGCCGAACGCCGCCGCTACATGGACGAGGTCCTGCCGGGCCGCGGCTGGTCGCCGTCGCCGGGGCAGCGTTTGGCCGAACGCGCGCACCTGCTGCGCGCACTGCACCCGCTGCAGCAGCCGCCGGCGGGGCCGGGCTGGAACCACCACGAACTGCAGGATCTGCTGCCGGACGGCGCGCCGGTGGAAGCGGCGGTGCTGGCCGGCCTGGTGCCGCGTGCCGATGGCACCCACGTGCTGCTGACCCGGCGCACCGACAGCCTGCGTCACCACGGCGGCCAGGTCAGCTTTCCCGGCGGCCGCATCGAGGCCAGCGACGCCGATGCGGTGGCCGCGGCGCTGCGCGAGAGCGAGGAGGAGATCGCGCTGGCGGCGACCCAGGCCGAGCCGCTGGGCTACCTGGATCCGTTCGTCACCATCAGCGGCTTCCGGGTGATGCCGGTGGTCGCGGCGATCGATCCGCGCTTCGTGCCGCAGCCGCATCCGGGCGAGGTGGCCGAGGTGTTCGAGGTGCCGCTGGCCTACCTGATGGCGCCCGACAACCTGCGCAGCATCGAGACCGATTACCGCGGACGCCCGCGCGTCGTGCTGGAGTACGGCTGGCCCGGCCAGCGGATCTGGGGCGCGACCGCGGCGATCCTGCTCAACCTGCGTCGCCGACTGGAGCAAGCCGCATGACCGCAACGTCCCCCGAATGGCACACCCTGGTCGAGGCGCCGACGCTGGCCGCGGCGCTCGGCGATCCCACGCTGCGCCTGGTCGATGCGCGGTTCGTGCCGGCGGCGCTGCTCGATCCTGCTGCGGCGGCGGCCGCGCGCGAGGCCTATGCGCAATCGCACCTGCCCGGCGCGGTGTACGCCGATCTGAACGCGGATCTGTCCGATCTCGGCCGTCCCGGCCTGGGCCGGCATCCGCTGCCGGACGACGCGGCCTTCGCGCGCACGCTCGGCCAATGGGGCATCGGCCCGCAGCGCCAGGTGGTGGTGTACGACGCTGGCGACGGCAGCATGGCCGCTGCCCGCCTGTGGTGGATGCTGGGCCTGCTCGGCCATCGCCGGGTCGCCGTGCTCGACGGCGGCCTGGCCGAATGGCGCCGGCTCGGCCTGCCGGAAACCGACGCGGCCTCCGCGCCGTCGCCGCTGCCGCCGTATCCGCAGGCGTTCGATGCGGCGCGCATCGTCTCCGCCGAGGAGGTGGCCGCGCGCCTGCACGAGGCGCCGGGCTGGTTGCTGGATGCGCGCCCCGGCGAGCGCTTCCGTGGCGAGGTGGAGCCGATCGACCCGCTGCCCGGGCACGTGCCCGGCGCGCTCAACCGGCCGCTGGCGCAGAACCTGCGCGACGGCCGCCTGCGCCCGGCGCAGGAATTGCGCGCGGAACTGCAGCCGCTGCTGCAGGGGCGCGATCCGCGCGAGGTGGTGCTGATGTGCGGCTCCGGCGTCACCGCCTGCCATCTGCTGTTGGCGCTGGAGCATGCCGGCCTGCACGGCGCGCGCGTGTATGCCGGCTCCTGGAGCGGCTGGATCGCCGATCCGGCACGGCCGCGCGCCATCGGCTAGGGCCGGCGCCGGTCCACACGGAACGCATGCACGATGGCACGCGACAGGGGCGGCACCATGCGCTGGCGTGAGGCCTGCGGGCTGGCGATGCTGCTGGGCCTGGCCGCCTGCGGCGACCGCCGCGCGGCGGCCGATGGCGCCGACGCCTCGCCGCGCGCGCAATCGGCCACGCACTATCGCGAGGCGGTGCAGCGTGGCCGCGCGCAGCGCCTGGCGACGTTGCGGGCGCCGTCCGGCTGGTTGAGCTATACCGGCTCTGGCCGCCTGCACAGCGGCCTGCACCGGGTCGGCAGCGCACCCGACAACGATGTGCAGTTGCCGGCCGGTCCGGCGCATCTGGGCGTGCTGCAGGTGGATCCGCAGGAGGGCGTGCAGTTCCAGCCCGCAGCGGACGCGCCGGTGCAGGTGAACAGCCAGCCGTTCGCCGGCGGCCGCCTGGAGACCGACGCGGCGCACGGCACCGAGACCCGGGTGATGCTGGGGGCGCAGGAGTTCTACGTGGTGCGCACCGGCAACCTGTTTGGCTGGCGCTTCCGGGATCCGCAGGCGCCGGCGCGCGCGCGCTTCCGCGGCATCGACTACTTCCCGATCGATCCGCAGTGGCGGGTGGTGGCCGACTGGCACCCGGTGCCGGCGCCGCGTGCGATGGTGCTGCTCACCTCGATCGGCACGCCGCAGCCGCTGGCCCTGGTCGGCAGCGCCGACTTCGTGCTGCAGGGGCGGCGCTACCGCCTGCAGGTGCTGCGCGACGGCGCCGGCCAGCGTCTGTTCCTGCCGTTCTCCGATCGCACCAGCGGCCGCGAGAGCTATGGCGGCGCCCGCTATCTGTTCGTGCCGGCGCCGCAGGGTGGCCGCATCGTGCTGGATTTCAACCTGGCGCAGAACCCGCCGTGCGCGTTCACCCCGCACGTGGTGTGTCCGCTGGCGCCGGTCGGCAATCGCCTGGACGTGGCGGTGACCGCGGGCGAGAAGAACTACGTCGGCGTGCACTGAGCGCGCGTGGAATTTCCGTAGGAGCGGCTTCAGCCGCGACGGGCGGTTCCCGGTGAAGCCGTCGCGGCTGAAGCCGCTCCTACGGGGAGCGTGCGAATGCGGCGCTGTCTGCTACTCCATCGCGGCCCGGATCGACCGTTCCAATCCACCTCCAGCGCGATCACACAGGCGGCGCATACGGCGCCAGCGCCACCGCCTCCAGCACCTGCGGCCATGGGAAGCGCGGACCCGGATCCAGCTTGCGCTGCACCTGCCGCGTCGGATCGTCGCTGGCCGGTTCCAGGCTGCGGTCCAGCGCGTCGTGTCCGGCGATGTGGTGCAGCTGCGGCAGTTCCGCGCGCAACTGCTGCAGCAGCCGGATCAGCGCCTGCACTTGCGCTGGCGAGTAGTCCTCCGTCATCGCCTGGTGGCGCGAATCCAGCCACAGCGGATAGCGCCCGCGGTTGACCAGTTCGATGCCCAGCGATTGCCGGTTGTAGCCGCGCACGTGGTGCGCGATCCGCTGCAGCGGCACGTAGCGGTGCACGCTGCCGTCGCGGTCGATGTAGAAATGGCCGCTGTTGCCGGTGCCCGACGGATACAGCACGCGTTCGCCATACAGGCGCGCGCTGGCCAGGTCCGGCAGCTCGGTGCAGTGGATCACCGCCAGCGTGATGCTGTCCGGCGCGCGCTCCTCCAGCAGTCCGACGTAGGGCAGGGGCGCATCGTGGATCGGCAACGGCGAGGTGGGCGGCATGCGCGGATGCTAGCATTCGCCGATGACCCTGAATTCCGAAAGCCCGCTGGCGACCCTGCTGGCCACACTGCCGCGCGCCGGACGCGTGGAATGGATCGGCCTGCGCCCGGCGCGCGACGTGCCGATGCACGCCGTCGACGCCGCTGCGGCGCAGACCGATGGCGGCCTGCACGGCGATCGCTACGCCGGCCGCAACGGCAAGCGCGGCGTGACCCTGATCCAGGCCGAACACTTGCCGGCGATCGCCGCGCTGGCCGGGCATGCGGCGGTGGCGCCGGCGACCCTGCGGCGCAACGTGGTGGTCTCGGGCATTCCGCTGATCGCACTGAAGGGGCGCCGCTTCCGCATCGGCGACGTCGAGCTGGAAGGCATCGCGCCGTGCGATCCGTGCTCGCGCATGGAGCAGGCGCTGGGGCCCGGCGGCTACAACGCCATGCGCGGCCACGGCGGCCTGTGCGCACGCATCGTGCAGGGCGGCACGCTGCGGCTGGGCGATGCGGTGGTGGCGCTGTGAGCCGCGGCCACTGCATCCTCTCGCACGGCTTCGAGAGCGGGCCGGACGCGATCAAGGTGACCGCATTGGCCGAGGTGGCGGAACGCCTGGGCTGGAGCCATTCGCGCCCGGACTACACCGACCTGGATGCGCGCCGCGACATCAGCCCGCTGGGCGACGTGCCGACGCGCCTGCAGCGCCTGCTGGAACTGGCGCAGGCGGCGGCGCAGCGCGGGCCGGTCGTACTGGCCGGTTCCAGCCTCGGCGCCTACATCGCCGCGCAGGTGTCGCTGCACGTGCCGGTGCGCGGCCTGTTCCTGATGGTGCCGCCGACGCGGATGGGGCACATGCCGGCGCTGGATGCGGCACCGGTGCCGACCTCGGTGGTGCATGCCTGGCGCGACGAACTGATTCCCGCCAGTGAAGTGATCGCCTGGGCGCAGGCGCGTGCCGCGCGGTTGTTGCTGGTCGACGACACGCACCGCCTGGGCGAGCACGTGGCGACCTCGGCGCAGGCCTTCGCCGAGCTGCTGGAGCGCCTGTGAGCGCATCCGACGACATGCTGTTGCGCGCCGAGCGGCCGGCCGACGCGGCGGCGATCGAGGCGCTGACCCTGGTCGCCTTCTTCCGCGTCGCGCACAGCCGCCACGACGAGCAGGACATCATCGAACGGCTGCGCGCGGACGGCGCGCTGACCCTGTCGCTGGTGATCGAGCACGAGGGCTACATCGTCGGCCATGTCGCGGTGTCGCCAGTGAGCCTGTCCGACGACAGCCGCGGCTGGTACGGGCTGGGACCGCTGTCGGTGGGGCCGGGCCACCAGCGCCAGGGCCTGGGCACGCGCCTGGTGCGCGAGGCGCTGGCGCAGTTGCAGGCGCTGGGCGCGGCCGGCTGCGTGGTGCTGGGCGACCCGGCCTACTACGCGCGTTTCGGCTTCCGCCCGGAACCTGGGCTGACGCTGCCGGGTGCGCCGGTCGAGGCCTTCCAGGCGCTGGCTTTCGGCGAGCGCCTGCCGCCGATGGCCGAGGTGGCCTACCACCCGGCGTTCCTGTCCGCGGCCTGAGCCAGCGCGGCGCACCGTGGCCCGTCGCGGTCGGGGTGCGTTAGCATCGTTCCGCGTCCACCCCGATCGAGGAACCACGCCGATGCGCCATTGATGCCGCCGTCTTCGCGACGGCCTTCGTCCTTCCTGCCGAGCGATCGGCGGGCACGACCGGCATCCATGGAGGTTCCCATGACGCATCCGCTGCTTGCGCTGGACAGCGCGACCCATGTCCTGCCCGACGGCAGGATCCTGTTCTCCGATCTGCACTTCGCGCTCGATGCGCGCCGCACCGGCCTGGTCGGCCGCAACGGCGTCGGCAAGAGCGTGTTCGCACGCCTGCTCGCCGGCGAACTGACGCCCAGCGCCGGACGCTGCGTGCGCCACGGCCGCCTGCATTACGTGCCGCAGCAGATCGCGCCGGCGCCGCATGCCACCGTCGCCGACCTGGCCGGCGTGGGCGCGGCGTTGCGGGCGCTGGCGCGGATCGAGGCAGGCAGTGCCGACGTGGCCGATTTCGACGCGCTCGGCGAACGCTGGGACATCGCCCAGCGCCTGCAGGCGCAGCTGCACGCGCACGACCTCGGCGCGCTGGAGCCGCACCGCCTGGCAGCCACGCTCAGCGGCGGCGAAGCGATGCGGGTGGCGCTGGTCGGTGCCTGGCTGGCCGATGCCGATGCGCTGATCCTGGACGAGCCGACCCTGCACCTGGACGCGGCGCAGCGGCAGCGCCTGCGCGAGGCGCTGCAGCGCTGGCCGGGCGGCCTGCTGGTGATCAGCCACGATGCGCTGCTGCTGCAGGACATGCAGCGCACGCTGGAACTGTCGCCAGGCGGGCTGCGCGACTATGGCGGCGATTACGCGTTCTACCTGCGGTGCCGGACGCGCGAGCGCGAGGCCGCGCAGGCCGAACTGGCGCAGCACAAGCTGCAGCACGCGCGCGACAACGCCGCCTGGCAGGCGCAGCACGATCGACAGCAGCGGCGCAGTGCGCGCGGGCGGCAGCAGGCCGGCGCGGCCAACCAGGCGCCGATCCTGCTCGGCCGGCAGAAGCAGCGCAGCCAGGACAGCGCCGGCAAGCGCGTGCGCGATCATCAGGCCACGCAGGCGCGCAGCCTGGCGCGGATCGCCGAGGCCGCGCGCCAGGTACAGCCCGACGCGCCGGTGGCGCTGTTCGCGCCGCCGCCGGCCGATGCGGCCACCCGGCGCCTGGTCGAACTGCAGGCGCTGCGGCTGCCGTTCGCGCCGGCGACGCGGCAGCCGCTGGATCTGGTGGTGCAGGGCGGCGCACGGATCGGCGTGGTCGGGGCCAACGGCAGCGGCAAGTCGACCCTGCTGCGCGCGCTAGCAGGGCAGGTGGCGGCGCTGTCCGGCAGTTGCCGGGTGCGCGCCGCCAGCGCCTACCTGGATCAGTCGCTGGTGTCGCTGGACCCGGCGGCCACCGCGCTGGCGCAGGTGCAGGCCGCAGCGCCCGGCATCGCACTCGCCGACTTGCGCACGCGATTGGCCTTGCTCGGCCTGGACGCGCAGCGCATCGGCGTGCCCTGCGGCCAGCTCAGCGGCGGCGAACGGCTGAAGACCGCGCTGGCCTGCGCCTTCTACCGCACGCCGCCGGCCGAACTGCTGTTGCTGGACGAGCCGGACAACCACCTGGACCGCGAAGCCCGCGACGCACTGCGCGCGGTGCTGCTGCAGTATCCCGGCGCGCTGCTGGTGGTCTCGCACGATGCGGACTTCCTGGACACGCTGTGCCTGCAGCAGCGCTTGCAGGCCGATGCCGAGGCGTGGCGGCTGACGCCGTGGTGAGCGGCGTACGCTGCCGTCGACGGGGGCGGCCGCCGGGTGCTGGGCGGCGAGCGGGGAGGGCACCGACAGCGTCAGTGCCCTCGCCGCGATGGTCTGCGCAACCTGCAGCCTTCATCGATCCGTGCCGCGGTCGACGTGGCGCGTCGCAGGGCGGCGCGATGGCCGCCGCTCAGGCATCGGTGGAACGGCTCACCGCCTCCCACGCGGCGATGTCGGTCGTCAGGCGGTCGAGCTTGTCGCGCACCAGGCCCAGCGCGTCGCTCCCCAACAACAGATGTGCAGGTGGTGCAGGCGCGTCGATCAACGCCAGCATGGCCTGGGCGGCCTTGGCCGGGTCGCCGAGCTGACGGCCGCTCTTGGCCTGGCGGGCGTCGCGGATCGGATCGAACAGCGCGTCGTAGTCGGCGATGCTGCGTGGCGTCCTGACCATCGAACGGCCCGCCCAGTCGGTGCGGAACGACCCGGGCGCCACCGCCGTCACGTGGATGCCCAGCGTGGCGACCTCCTGTCCCAGTGCCTCGGAGATGCCCTCCAGCGCGAACTTACTGCCGCAGTAGTAGGCGATGCCGGGCATGGTGATGAAGCCGCCCATCGAGGTGATGTTGACGATGTGCCCGCGACGTCGCTGCCGCATGTAGGGCAGGACCGCCTGCATCATCGCCACGGCGCCGACCACGTTGACCTCGAGTTGGCGGCGCAGGTCCGCCAGCGGCGATTCCTCCAGGATGCCCTCGTGGCCGTAGCCGGCATTGTTGACCAGCACGTCCAGCGGCCCGACCGTGGCTTCGAGCTCGGCGACGAGGCCGGGAATGGCCTCGACGTCGGTGACGTCCAGCACGCGGGCGACCGCCCCGGCGCCGAGCGCCTCGAACTCCCGCCGTGCCTGCGCGCTGCGCACGGTGCCGACGACCCGATGCCCGGCCGCCAGCGCCGCTTGAGCCAGCGCGCGGCCGAAGCCGCTGCTGACGCCGGTGATGAGCAAGGTTTTCTGCTGCGTCATGGCACGCTCCTGAGGGGATGAGCGGCGAATGATGCGATGATCGACGCGCCGCGCCGATGCCGCGACCTCTGCAATCCTTGACTGTTCCTATGACTGTTGCCGCCAGTTCCGTGGACCTGCTGCGTGCCCTGGCACCGCAGGAGGGCTACAACCTGACCGCCTTGCCGGATGTCCGCGTGCTGCGTTCGGACCGGCCGCTGACCGATACGCCGGTGCTGTACGACCCGGGCATCGTCATCGTCTGCCAGGGCGCCAAGCGCGGCCATTTCGGCGCGTCGGTGTTCGTCTACGACGAGCAGCACTATCTGTCCGTCGCCGTCCCGGTGCCCTTCACCATGCAGTCCGATGGCAGCGCGGAGCGGCCATTGCTGGCGCTGTACCTGCACCTGGACTTCCAGCTCGCGGCCGGCCTGCTGGTCGAGCTCGACCAGGCCGGTCCGGTGCCGCTGGCGCAGGCGCCGGCGAGCATGCTGTCCAGCCCGATGGACGACACCATGCGACAGACCGTGCAGCGCCTGCTGCAGGCACTGAGCCGCCCGCTGGACGCGACGATCCTCGGCCGCGCGCTCGTGCGCGAGCTGTACTTCCGCGTGCTGACCGGGCCGCAAGGCCACGGGCTGCGCGCGGCCTTGACGCAGCAAGGCCACTTCGGCCGCATCGGTCGTGCCCTGCAGCGCATCCACCGCGATCACGCCCGACGGCTCGATGTCGCGCGGCTGGCGCGCGAGGCGGGGATGAGCACGCCCTCGTTCCATGCGCATTTCAAGGCGGTGACCCAGGTCGCGCCGATGCAGTATCTGAAGTCGATCCGCCTGCACCAGGCGCGGCTGCTGATGGCGCGCGAGGGCATGACCGCCGCGGCCGCCGGTCACGCGGTCGGCTACGAGAGCGCGTCGCAGTTCGCCCGCGAGTTCAAGCGCCTGTTCGGCCGGCCGCCGATGGCCGAAGCACGGCGCATGCGTGCCGAGTTCGCGGTGCCGCCGGCCATGCCCGGGGCCGGATTCGTGGCCTCGCATTGAGCGCTGCGTCGCGCGCCGCGGCGATGCCGGGCGTGTCCGCAGCATCGTCTGTACCCGCCACGGCGCCAGGCCGGTCGCACGCTGACGCGCGCGCCGGCAGGCCGGCATTGCTGCGCCAGCCAGGCGAGGGCGGTGAGGGCTGTCGCCGCGCACGGCGCCGGAGTGCCGCGCAGGCCCTGTGGTATTCTGCGCGCCGTTCCGGTGCGGTGCGTTCGCGTGCTCATCCCCGATCCGCGGCCGCGGCCGCGGCAACGCCGGATCCGGCGCCGGCGATGCGCCACGCGCGCGGCGTCCGCCGTGCCTCCCTCCCGTCCGTCCTGGTCCGCCTTCCGTGAAATTCTTCGTCTCCTGCGCCAAGGGCCTGGAATACCTGCTTGTCGATGAACTGCTCGCGCTCGGCGCGGCGCAGGCCACCGCCACCGTCGCCGGGGTCAATGCCGAAGGCAGCCTGCAGGACGCGCAGCGCGCGGTGCTGTGGTCGCGCCTGGCCAGCCGGGTGCTGTGGCCGTTGCAGTCCTTCGACTGCCCCGACGAGGCGGCGCTGTACGCCGGCGTGGCCGCGCTGCCGTGGCGCAGCCATCTGGCGCCGCAGCACACCCTGGCGGTGGACGCGCATGTGTCCGGCACCGGCATCACCCATGCGCGCTTCGCCGCCCAGCGGGTCAAGGACGCGGTGGTGGACACGCTGCGCGGCGAGGGCCTGGAGCGACCGTCGGTGGACGTGGAGCACCCGGACCTGCGCCTGAACCTGTCGCTGCGCAAGGGGCGCGCGACGCTGTCGGTGGATCTGGGCGGCGGCTCGCTGCACCGGCGCGGCTGGCGCCAGGCGCAGAACGAGGCGCCGCTGAAGGAGAACCTGGCCGCGGCGGTACTGCTGCGCGGGCAGTGGCCGGCGCTGTATGCGCAGGGCGGCGGGCTGCTGGATCCGATGTGCGGCAGCGGCACGCTGCTGATCGAAGGCGCGCTGATGGCCGCCGATGTCGCGCCGGGCCTGCTGCGCGGCGAACTGGCGGCGCAGCAGCGCGGCGACACCGATGCCGATGCCGCGCCGAGCCGCTGGCTGGGGTTCGATGTGGCGGCCTGGCGGACGCTGCTGGCCGAGGCGCGGCAGCGCGCCCAGGTCGGTCGCGCCGCGTTGCGGCCGGTGCTGTACGGCAGCGACATCGACCCGCATGCGCTGCGCGCGGCGCGCGAGAACGCGCTGGCGGCCGGCGTGGTCGAGGCGATCGCCTTCGCCGCGCACGACGTCGCGGCATTGCCTGCGCCGGCGCAGGCGTTGGGCACGGTGGTGTGCAATCCCCCCTACGACGAGCGCCTGGCCGCCGATGCGGCGCTGTACCGGCGCCTGGGCGATGCGCTCAAGCGCGCGGTGCCGCAGTGGCGCGCCAGCCTGCTGTGCGGCAGCGACGAACTGGCCTACGCCACCGGCCTGCGCGCGGCCAAGAAGTACCAGATGTTCAACGGCGCGCTGGAGTGCCCGTTGATCGTCTGCGACCCGATCGCGGTCGCGCCGCGTGCCGGCGCCACGGAGGAGCCGCGCGCGCTCAGCGACGGCGCGCAGATGGTCGCCAACCGCCTGCGCAAGAACCTGCGCAAGTTCAAGACCTGGCGCACGCGCGAGCGGATCGGCTGCTACCGCGCCTACGATGCCGACCTGCCCGAGTACGCGGCGGCGATCGACGTGTACGAGGAAGACGGCGGCCAGGCACGCACCTTCCTGCACGTGCAGGAGTACGCGGCGCCGGACAGCATTCCCGATGTGGACGTGCGCCGCCGCCGCAACGAACTGCTGGCGGCGGCGCGCGAGGTGTTCGCGGTGCCGGCCGAGCAGGTGGCGTTGAAGACCCGCGAACGCGGCAAGGGCGGCAGCAAGTACGGCCGTTTCGAGCAGCGCGGCGAGTTCCTGGTGGTGCGCGAGCACGACGCGTTGCTGCGGGTGAACCTGTTCGACTACCTGGATACCGGGCTGTTCCTCGACCACCGCCCGCTGCGCGGGGTGATGGCGCAACAGGCGCGCGGCAAGCGTTTCCTCAACCTGTTCTGCTACACCGGTGTGGCCAGCGTGCAGGCGGCGGTGGCCGGCGCCGATTCCACCACCAGCGTGGACCTGTCCGGCACCTATTTGCAGTGGTGCGCCGACAACCTGGCCTTCAACGGCAAGGGCGGCGCGCAGCACCGGCTGGTGCAGGCCGACGCGCTGAGCTGGCTGGAGGCCGAGAAGAACCGCTACGACGTTATCTTCTGCGACCCGCCGACCTTCTCCAACTCCGCGCGCGCCGAGGATTTCGACATCCAGCGCGAGCACGTGCGGCTGTTGCGCGCGGCGGTGGCGCGGCTGATGCCCGAGGGCGTGCTGTACTTCTCCAACAACTTCCGCCGCTTCAAGCTGGACGAGAACGCGCTGGCCGAATTCGCGGTGTGCGAGGAGATCAGCGCGCAGACCATCGACGTCGATTTCGAGCGCAACCCGCGCATCCACCGCGCCTGGCGCCTGCAGCGGCGTTGAGAAGCGGTGCCCTGTTTTTTTGTAGGAGCGGCTTCAGCCGCGATGGGCGTGACCGGTCACGCCCGTCGCGGAGCGTAGTGCGCTGTTCCTTCTCCATCCGGGAGAAGGTGCTCGAAGGGGCGGGTGAGGGTACGGGCGAAGGCGCGTGTCCTCGATCTCTGCGCGTCGCCTCGCGCCGTCCCCTCACCCAAACCCCGTCTCCCGGGGGGAGAGGGGCTTGTATCAACCGCCGTGTTGCCCCAGCGCGGCCTGCGCCTTGCCGCGTGGCGGCGGGTCATCCTCGGTCTCGCGCTCGTTCCAGTACGCCTGGATCTGCAGGATCTGCGGCAGGATCGCCTCGAACAACTGCACCAGGCGCGGCTCGAACTGGCTGCCGGCCTTGTCGCGGAACAGCGCCATGGCCTGTTCCAGCGGCCAGGCGTCCTTGTACGGGCGCGGCGAGGTGAGCGCATCGAACACGTCGGCCAGCGCCACGATCCGTGCCGATTCGGGAATCTGCGTGCCTGAAACGCCGGCCGGGTAACCGCCGCCGTCCCAGTGCTCGTGGTGGTACAGGGAGACCTCGGCGGCGAGCCGGAACAGCGGCGCGTTGCTGCGGCTGAGGATGTCGTAGCCGATCCGCGGGTGCCGCTTCATGACCTGCCACTCGGCGGCGTCCAGCGGCCCGGGCTTCTTCAGCACCGCATCGGGGATGCCGATCTTGCCGGTGTCGTGCATCGGCGCGGCCTGCTCCAGCAGGTCGGCGTCCTCGCACGACCAGCCGGCGGCCAGCGCGAGCGCGCGGGCGTAGGCGGCCATGCGCCAGATATGCGTGCCGGTGTCCGAGTCGCTGTAGTGGCCGGCCATGCCCAGCATCTCGATCGCGTCGCGGTGGCTGTCGGCCAGGCTGGTGGCGCTGACCAGCGACAGGTGGGTGCGCACCCGTGCGCGCAGGATGCTCGGCGAGTAGGGTTTGGTGATGTAGTCGACGCCGCCGGCGTCGAACCCGATGCTCTCGTCGGTGTCCTTGTCCTTGCCGGTGACGAAGATGATCGGGATCGCCGCGCTGCGCACGTCTTCCTTGAGGGTACGGGCGAGGGTGTAGCCGTCGATGTCGGGCAGGTCGACGTCCAGCAGGATCAGCGCCGGGCGGTGCTTGGCCACCCCGCGCAGGGCTTCGGCGCCGTTCTTGGCGAACACCAGCGCATAGTCCTCGCGCAGGAGCTGGCGGATCAGCGCCAGGTTGCTGGGTTCGTCATCGACACAGAGGATGCAAGGCTGGGTCATGGTGGGTTCCCGTCGGACACGCGCCGCCGCGCGGGCGGCGCTCTCTCAATCGCGTGCATCGGCCAGCCATCGCCTGACTTGAGCCTCGGCTTCGCGGAAGGAAAAATTCTCCAGCAACTGCTGCAGTTCGGCGGCCTGCGCCGCCGGCAGGACCGGCGCGAGTTGCCGCAGCGTGCGGTCGATGCGGTCCGGATCGTCGCTGTCCAGCACCTGCAGCACCTGATACCAGGAGGCCTGCAGCGTCGCCGGATCGACCGCGGCGATGTTCGCTGCCGCAGGTGGCGTCGCAACCTGGGTCGCGTCGGCGAAGCGCAGCACTTCGGCAGCGGTGTCGGCCATCGCCGCGGCCAGCGCGGCGATCTCGGCGTCGGCCTGCGTCGGCGCCGTGCTCAAGCGTTCTTCCAGGGCGGCGCTGGCGATGCTCAACGCCGGCAAGGCCAGCGATCCGGCCGAGCCGCGCAACTTGTGCACCAGCGAGACGGCCTCGGCGGGCCGTCGCGTTTCCAGCAGGGTGCGGACGCTGGCCGCCGGGTCCGGATGTTCCTGCAACAGCTTCAGCAGATAGCGCCGATACGGATCGCGCTCGCCCCAGAGCCGCTGCGCCTGGACGGTGTCGAGCAACGCAGGGTCGCTGACCGGCCACTCGTCCGCCGGCAGCGCCGACGGTGGCACCGCCAGCGGCAGCAGTGGCAGCGCGGTCAGGTCCGGCGGCAGGAACCGACGGATGATCGCGATCAGGTCCTCGACCTGGAACGGTTTGGCGATGAAGTCGTTCATGCCGCTGGACAGCGCCATCTCCTGCTGCTGGCGATAGGCGCCGGCGGTGAGGGCGATCACCGGCACGGCGGCCAGGTCCGGATCGGCACGCAGCTGCCGGGTGGCTTCGTAGCCGTCCATGGTCGGCATCTGCACGTCCATCAGCACGACGTGGAAGCGGCCGGGATCGCGGCGTAGCCGCTGCAGCGCCTGCGCGCCGTCCTGCGCCAGGTCGACCAGCGCGCCTTCGCCTTCGAGGATGCGCTGCGCGACCTCGCGGTTGATGTCGCTGTCGTCGACCACCAGCAAGCGGGCCCCGGCCAGGCGTGCGACGCCGTCGCCGTGCGCTGGCGCGGGCAGCTCGCCGTTGCGGCGCGCCAGCAGCATGGCGATGGTGCGCTGCAGGGCCGAGGCGGTGACCGGCTTGGTCATCACCGCATCCACGTCGGCGACGCCAGGCTGCTGCTCCTGGATCATGCGCCGCTCGTAGGCGGTGACCATGACGATGATGGGCTGCCGGTCCGGCGCCGATTGCGCGCGGATGCGCTGGGCCACGCTCAACCCGTCCAGGTCGGGCATGCGCCAGTCCAGCAGGATGACGTCGAATTCGGCCCGTTCCGGCGCGGCCGCGGCCAACGCGGCGGTGCCGCTGGACACCGCTTCCACCTGCCAGCCGAAGCCGTTGGCGATGTCGGTCAGGCTGCGTCTGACCAGGTCGTGGTCGTCGGCGATCAGCACCCGCCGCGCCTGCGCCGGTTCGGCGTCGGCGGCCGGTGCCGGCGCCACCGCGAACGGAATGACGAAGTAGAAATCGCTGCCCTGGCCGGGGGCGCTCTGCACTTCCAATTGCCCGCCCATCAGCTCCACCAGGCGCCGGCTGATGGTCAGGCCCAGGCCGCTGCCGCCATAGCGGCGGCTGGTGGAGGTGTCGGCCTGCAGGAACGGCGAGAAGATCAGGCTCTGTTTCTCGCGCGGGATGCCGATGCCGGTGTCGCGCACCGAGAACAGCAGCTTGAGCTTGCCGGGTTCGGCGCCGGGGAAGGCGCGCACCGACAGTGCCACCTCCCCCTGTTCGGTGAACTTGATGGCGTTGCCCACCAGGTTGATCAGCACCTGGTTCAGGCGCAGCGCGTCGCCGCGCAGCCAGCGGCAGCCCGGCGGCAGCGGCTCGACGATCATCTCCACCGGCTTGGCGCTGGTCGCCGAGGTCATCAGCGCGGCGATGTTCTCCAGCAACTCGTTGAGATCGAACGGCGCCGATTCCAGGTCGATGCGTCCGGACTCGATCTTGGAGAAGTCGAGGATGTCGTTGATGATCTCCAGCAGGTTGCGTGCGGACAGCTCGATCTTCTGGATCATGTCCTGCGCCGCCTGCGACAGCGCGCTGTGCCGCAGCAGGTAGAGCATGCCCAGGATCGCGTTCATCGGCGTGCGGATCTCGTGGCTCATGTTGGCCAGGAAATCGCTCTTGGACTGGTTGGCGCTTTCGGCCGCGTCGATCGCCAGGCGCAGCTCGCGCTCGCGCCGCTTCTGCTCGGTCAGATCGACCGCGATGCCGAGGTAGCCGATCACCCGGTCGTCGTCGTCGCGCAGCGTGCTCAGGGTGAGCAAGACCGGGAAGGCGTGGCCATCCTTGCTCAGGTAGGTCCACTCGCGGGTGTCGCTGCGTCCCAGCGTGGACAGCGCGGCCACCGACTCGAACGAGGGCTGCACCGGCATGCCCGATTGCGCGGCCATGCGCTCGGCGCGTGCGCTCAGCTGTTCCGGGTCCAGGAACAGGCCCGTGGCCTTGCGCCCGATCAACTCGTGCGCGGCGTAGCCGAGCAGCAGTTCGGCGGCCGGATTGAACAGGGTGATGACGCCGTCCGGATCGGTGGCGACGATCGCGTAGCCGGCATTGGCCAGGATCGCGCGCTGCAGCGCCGAATAGGTCACCAGTTCGCTGGTGCGCTCGGCCACCTGCTGCTCCAGCGTGGCGTTGAGCTCCAGCACCCGCGCCTGCGCGCGCACCTGTTCGGTGACGTCGTGCAGCAGGTGCGAATGGCCGATGGTGCCGCCGCGGGTGCCGGCGATCGGCGAGACGCTGGCCAGGACGCTGACGGTGTGACCATCGCGGTGGCGCAGTTCGCGGACGCCGTCGCCGCTGTCGATGGGATCGCGGACGTGCGCGCCCAGCAACCGCTGCAGCGGCTGGCCGATGGCCTGCTCCGGGGTGTAGCCGAAGATGCGCGTGGCCGCGGGATTCCAGTGGGTCACGCGGCCGCTCAGGTCTTCGGCGACGATCGCTTCGCTGGTGCCGGCGACCAGGGCGGCCAGCTGGCTCTGTTCGCTGAGGATCAGGTCGCGGCGGCGCAGGCTGGTCAGGAACACGTACAGCAGGGTGGCGAGCAACAGCGCGATGCCGGCGGCCAGGGCGCCGGCGAACAGCGGCGAGGTCTGGTCGAGCGCGCGCACGAAGCCCGGCGTGGCGTGTGCATCGATGCGCCACTGGCGTCCATAGACCGCCAGGGTGCGTTCGGCGGTGGGGCCTCCGGCCAGGATCGGTGTGGCGTTGTCGCGATAGAACGGCTGCGCCGGGGTCTGGCTGTCGGCCAGGCTCAGATGCAGTTCGCTGCGGTGGTCGTCGGAGGAGGCCAGTACCTCGGCGATGCTCAGCGGCGCGTACGCCCAGCCGGTGGTGGCCTGCCAGCGCTGTTCCGGGGTCTGCAGCGGCAGGCCTTCGCGATACACCGGCAACAACAGCAGAAAGCCGCTCTTGCCCAGCCCCGGCCGCTGCACCAGGCGGATCGGCGCGGTGATGGTGGGCTTGCCCGAGTGCGCGGCGGCGATCGCCGCGTCGCGTCGCGCCGGTTCGGAGGCGATGTCGAAGCCCTGTGCCGGCGTGTTGGACTGCGTCGGCTGGATGTAGACGATGACGAAGCGATCGCCGTCGTGCGGCCCCAGCTCACTGATCTGCAGCGACGGTGCGCCGTCGGCGCGGGCCTGCTGCAGGAACGTCGCCTCGTCGGCGCGCGGCACCCGCTGGATGTAGCCGAAGCCGCGCACCCCCGGGAACTCGCGCAGGTAGTCGCGCGAGGCGCTGTAGCGGGCGAAGCGCTCGCGCGAGATGCGGTCGCCACCGGCCGCGATCACCGCACCGCGCGCGCCGCGCAGGCCGTGCTCGTACATGTCCAGGCGTTGTCGCAGATCGTTGGCCACGTGCGAGGCCAGTTGCTGGAAGCGCGCCTGCGCCTGCGCGCGGTTGCGCTGCTGCACGCCATGCGCGATCAGCAGCGCGGCGAGCAGCCCGACGGCCAGCACGGCCAGGGCGGCGAGCCGCGCAAGCCGCGCAGGGCCGGCGATGGGTGTCCGGCGTTTCTTCGACATGCTCCCCCTTCCTCTGGCGAACGCGCGTTCGGCACGCGCATCGGCTTCCCCCGACCGGTTGCGGGATGGCGTTCACAGCGGCGACGCAGGCCCCGCAGGTCGTCCCCCAACGCTAGCGCGGGCGTGGCTGTCGCGCCAGCCCTTCGGTGCAAAGAGTCGAGGCGTGTCTACACCTTGCTGCGTGGGTGGCACCGGGTGCCGCGGGTCGGCGGTCCGTCGTGGGGTGCGTGCGTCGCATCATGCGTCGGCAGCGGGCCGGCCGCTCCAGCGGCGCAGTGCATCCTTGCCATGCACGCTCAGCCAAGCAGCGTGACGGCAGCGTGCAGTGCCAGCCCGATCAATCCGCCGACCAGAGTGCCGTTGAAACGGATGTACTGCAGGTCGCGGCCCACGCTCAGCTCCAGTTGCTCGACCAGGTGGCGTTCGTCCCAGCCCTTCACGGTCTGCGCGATGTGCTCGGTGACGCCGCTGCGCAGGCGCTGGGTCAGCCGCTCGGCACCGCCGAGCAGGTGCTGGTTGAGCGCCTCGCGCAGGGCGGGATCCTGCGCCAGCGACTGGCCGAGCGCGCCGAGGGCGCGCTGCAGGTGCTGCACCAGCGCGCCGTCCTGGCGCGACAGGTCCTCGCGCAGCGCGCCGTGGATCTGATCCCACAGGCCCTGCACGTACTCCTGCACGCCGGGGTGGTCGATCAGCCGCTGCTTCAGCGCCTGCACTTTCTCGGCGGTGGCGGGATCGGCGCGCAGCCGCTGCACGTAACCGCCGAGCCAGCGCTCGTAGTCCTGGCGCAGCGGATGCTGCGGCTGCGACAGCACCTCCTGCAGTTCCTCCAGCAGCGCGTGCGCCAGGCGCTCGGCGAGGGTGTCGGCGATGCCTTCCACCGGCTTCACCCATTCCACGGTGCCGACCAGCTTGGGCCATTCGCGCCGCGCGTACTTGACGATCATTGCCGACACCCGCTGCTTGACCGCGGCATCGTCCAGGTGCCGGCCGAGCCGGGTCAGCGCTTCGTCGAGCAGTGCGTGGTGGCGGCCGTCGGCGGTGAGCAGGCCGAGCAGTTCGCCGGCGGTGGCGGCGGCGTCCCAGTCGCGCAGCCGCGCCACCACGAAACCATGGATGCGGCGCCGCACCGCGGCTTCGTCCAGCAGGTCCAGCGCCTGCAACGCCCAGCCGCGGGCCAGATCGGCCAGCCGTGCGGATTGCGCCGGCTCGGCCAGCCACTGGCCCAGCCGCGCCGCGGGATCGAACGCGCTGAGCTTGGCCAGCAGCGCGCCCGGTTCCAGGAACTGATCGCGCACGAACACCGCCAGGCTGTCGGCGATGCGGGCCTTGCCGTGCGGGATGATCGCGGTGTGCGGAATCGGCAGGCCCAGCGGATGCCGGAACAGCGCCACCACCGCGAACCAGTCCGCCAGCGCGCCGACCGTGGCCGCTTCGCAGAACGCGCCGACCCAGGCCCACACCCCGTGCAGGCCCATGGCATGGCTGAGCAGGAAGCCGCACAGCATCGCCAGCAGCAACAGCGCCGCCAGCAGCTTCATGCGCCGCAGCTGCGCGCGGCGCGGATCGGGGGGCAGGGCAGGGCCGGAAGACACGCTCATGCGGCCGAGTCTACGCAGTGCGCGGTGAGTGCGGTTGCATGAGCGGCGCCGAGGTCATCCGGCCGCGGCACGGATGGCCTGTACGCGTGGATCAGCCCGGCAACTGAGCGCGCAGCGCCGCCACTTCCTCGCGCAGCGCCTGGTTCTCGGCCTCGAGTTCGGCCACGCGCTGGCGCAACGCCAGCGTGGCGTCGCCCTCGGCGTCCGCTGCGGACGCCGCGTCCTCGGCGGCGGCCGGCGGCGTCGGTTTGGGCTTGCGCTTGGACTCGCGGGCGCGCTTGGCGGCCTGCTTCAGTTCGTCCTTGCCGGCCATCGCCGCGGCGCGCTGTTCCTCCTCGGGCAGGCTGGCTACCGCCGCGGCGGCATTGATCGAGATCGCACCGGACTTGACCGCTTCCACCACCTCGGCCGCGGCCTGCTTCTGGATCTTCTCGATCTGCACCACCTGGCTGTTGCTGAGCCGCGCCACGCGCGCCAGCTCGGCGCGGCTCAGCGGTGCCGGCGCGTCCGCCCAGGGCGGCGTATCGGCGTCGTTGACGGCATCGGCGGAATCGGCGGCGGCACGGTCGGTGTCGGCGACGTCGGCAGCGGGGGTGTCCGCGGCGGCGGCGCTGGCGCGCCGCTCGGCGAGGATCTCGCGCTTGCGCAGCGCCAGCACACCACGCTGGAAGTCGGAGACGCTGCGCCGGCCCAGATGCTGGTCGATCATCCACAGGTGCACGTCCTGCAGCGACTGGAAGCGGGTGTTCTGCACGGTCTGGAACGGCAGGCCGTGCTTCTGGCAGATGCCGTAGCGGTTGTGCCCGTCGACCAGGATGTCGCCCCACAGCACCAGCGCGTCGCGGCAGCCCTCGGCCAGCAGGCTGCGTTCCAGGGCAGCGTATTCGTCGGCGGTCAGCGGATCGATGTAGGCCTTGAGGTCTTCTTTGACAACGATGTTCATCAACGGGCAGTGCGGCGTGGCGACGGGGGCGGCATTGTAGAGGGCCGGGATTGGGGATTGGCGGATTCGGGATTCGCAAATGCGCAAATCTGCGTGCTGTTGCCAATCCCCAATCCCGAATGCCCAATCCCGGCTCGCGCAGCGAGCCTTACCCCACAACCACCTCACTGATCTGCATCACCGGCGTCAGGTCGGTGTAGTTGCTGATGTCGCCGAGGATCTCCTCCGCATGCGGGCCGAAGCCGGCCTGGAAGGACTCCACCGAGTCGCTGAAGATGTGGCACATGCCGACGTAGGTCGGGTCGCTGCCGGGGGTGCCGCCGGACAGGCCCTTGTCCACGGTGTAGCGCAGGCAGGCCGCGCCCATGCGCGCCTGCACCAGCGGCATGTGCGTGTCGCGGTAGTAGGCATGGTCGAAACGGGCGCCTGGCGTGTACGGGTACATCACGCTGACCTTGATCATGGAGCGGCTCCTGTGGCGGCGGTGGACCCGGCCGGGCGCCGGGGTGGCGCAAGGCTACACCCGGCCCCCGGCCGGCGTGTGTTGCGTTGCGGTGGGCGCAGGGCCGGGAATGGGGAATCGGGATTGGGGAATCGCAACAGCAAGAGCAATGGGTGCGGTTGCCCGGCTGCCCGATGCGCGCACCGCGGCGCTTTTGCGATTCCCCAATCCCGATTCCCCATTCCCAGCCCTTTACCGCATCGTCGGCATCGTGAACTCGGCGCCGGCCGCGGCCTCGGGCCAGCGCGCGGTGACGGTCTTGAGCCGGGTGTAGAAGCGCACCCCGTCCGGGCCGTGCACGTGCAGCGGCCCGAACAGCGAGCGCTTCCAGCCGCCGAAGCTGTGGAAGGCCATCGGCACCGGGATCGGCACGTTGATGCCGACCATGCCGGCCTGCACCTGCCGCGCGAACGCGCGCGCCGCGCCGCCGTCGCGGGTGAACACCGCCGCGCCGTTGCCGTAGTCGTGGTCGGCGATCAGGCGCAACGCGGCGGCGGCGTCGGCCACCCGCACCACGCACAGCACCGGGCCGAAGATCTCTTCGCGGTAGATGCGCATGTCGCTGCGCACGTGGTCGAACAGGCTGCCGCCGAGGAAGAAGCCCTGCAGGTGGTCGGGCGCACCCGCAGGGCGGCCGTCCACAACCAGGCGCGCGCCCTCGGCCACGCCGCTGTGGATGTAGCCGAGCACGCGCTCCCGGTGCGCGGCGCTGACCAGCGGGCCCATGTCCGGCTCGTCGCGGCCGACGTCGGCCTGGCCCGCGCCCAGGCGCAGCGCGGCCACGCGCGGCGCCAGCTTGGCCACCAGCGCATCGGCCAGCGCGTCGCCCATGCACACCGCCACCGAGATCGCCATGCAGCGTTCGCCGGCCGAGCCGTAGCCGGCCCCGAGCAGGGCGTCGGCGACATCGTCCAGGTCGGCGTCGGGCAGCACCACCAGGTGATTCTTGGCCCCGCCCAGCGCCTGCACGCGCTTGCCCAGCGCACTGCCGCGCGCGTACAGGTCGGCGGCCACCGCGGTGGAGCCGACGAAGCTGAGCGCCTGCACCTGCGGGTGCGCCAGCAGCGCGTCCACTGCCGGCTTGGCGCCGTGCACCACGTTGCACACGCCGGCCGGCAATCCGGCCTCGTGCAGCCATTCGGCCAGGAGCAGCGACGCCGAGGGCGCGTGTTCGGAGGGCTTGAGCACGAAGCTGTTGCCGCAGGCCAATGCCACCGGCAGCATCCACAGCGGCACCATCGCCGGGAAGTTGAACGGGGTGACGCCGGCCACCACGCCCAGCGGCGCGTATTCGCTCCAGGCGTCCACGCCGCGGCCGACGTCGTGCGAATGCTCGCCCTTGAGCAGGTGCGGGATGCCGCAGGCGAACTCCACCACCTCCATGCCGCGGACCACTTCGCCGCGCGCGTCGGTCACGGTCTTGCCGTGCTCGGCGCTGATGCAGCGTGCCAGTGCATCGGCATTGCGTTCCAGCAGCTCGCGGAAGCGGAACAGCACCCGCGCGCGCTGCAGCGGCGGCGTCGCCGCCCATCCGGGGAAGGCCGCACTGGCGGCGCGCACCGCCATCTCCACCGCATGCGCGGCGCCCAGCGGCACGTGGCGCTGGACGACGCCTGTGGCCGGGTCGAAGACCTCGGCGTGGTCGTCGCCGCGGAAGGCGACGGGCTGGCCGTCGATGTAGTGGGACAGGGTGTCGCGCATCGTGCTCGATCCTCGGATGGACAGGGTCAGCCCAGCGCGTCCAGCGGCCGCACGAACTCCTGGCCCAGCGCTTGCGCCACCGCGCGGTGGGTGAGCTTGCCGGCATGCACGTTGAGGCCGTTGCGCAGGTCCTGGTCGTCGCGCAGCGCCTGCAGTCCGTGTTCGGCCAGCAGCAGCACGAACGGCAGGGTGGCGTTGGTCAGGGCGAAGGTGGAGGTGCGGGCCACGCCGCCGGGCATGTTGGCCACGCAGTAATGCACGATGCCGTCGACCTCGTAGGTCGGCTGCTGGTGCGTGGTCGGGCGGCTGGTCTCGAAGCAGCCGCCCTGGTCGATCGCCACGTCCACCAACACCGAGCCGGGCCGCAGCAGCGCCAGTTGGTCGCGCGACACCAGCTTGGGCGCGGCCGCGCCGGGGATCAGCACCGCGCCGATCACCAGGTCGGTGTGCGGCAGGCACTGCTCGATCGCATCGCGGGTGGAGTACAGCGTGGTCAGTTGCTGGCCGTAGAGCTCGTCCAGGTACTTGAGCCGCTCCAGCGAGCGGTCCAGCACGGTCACGCGCGCGTGCAGGCCCATCGCCATGCGCGCGGCGTTGATGCCGACCACGCCGCCGCCGATCACCAGCACCTGCGCCGGCTTGACCCCGGGCACGCCGCCGAGCAACACGCCGGAGCCGCCCTGCGCCTTCTCCAGCGCATGCGCGCCGGCCTGGATCGCCATGCGCCCGGCGACCTCGCTCATCGGCGCCAGCAGCGGCAGGCCGCCGTGGCCATCGGTGACGGTCTCGTAGGCGATGGCGGTGCAGCCGGAGCGCTGCAGCGCCGCCGCCTGCTGCGGATCCGGCGCCAGGTGCAGATAGGTGAACAGCAATTGCCCGGGGCGCAGCATCGCGCATTCCTCCGGCTGCGGTTCCTTGACCTTGACGATCATCTCGGCCTGCGCGAACACGCTGGCCGCATCCTCGGCGATGCGTGCGCCAGCGCGCTCGTACTCGGCATCGGTCAGACCGATGGACTGGCCGCCGCCGCGCTGCACCAGCACCTGGTGGCCCTGCACCACCAGTTCGCGGACCCCGGACGGGGTCAGCCCGATCCGGTACTCGTGGTTCTTGATCTCTTTCGGAACGCCGACCAGCATGAGCGGTTCTCCAGGCAGACGCAGCGCGTGGGGAGCGCGGGCGGTGGGTTGGGTGAGGGAAGGATCAGGGTGTGCTGCGGATCATGTCCGCCAGCACCGCGAAGATGCGCTCGATGTGCGTGGCTTCCACGATCAGCGGCGGCGACAGCGCGATGGTGTCGCCGGTGACGCGGATCAGCAGGTCGCCTTCGTGGAAGCAGCGCTCGAAGATCTCGTAGGCACGCGCGCCGGGCGCGCCCTTGCGCGGCGCCAGTTCGATCGCGCCGATCAGGCCGAAATTGCGGATGTCGATGACGTGCGGCAGATCGCGCAGCCGGTGGATGGCCTCCTCCCACACCGGGCCCAGTTCGATCGCCTTGTCGAACAACTGTTCCTCGGCATAGGTGTCCAGCGTCGCCAGCGCGGCGGCGCAGGCCAGCGGATGGCCGGAGTAGGTGTAGCCGTGGAACAGGTCGATGGCGTTGGCCGGGCCGTGCGCGAACGCCTCGTGGATGGCGTGGGACACGAACACCGCGCCCATCGGCACGCAGCCGTTGGTCAGCCCCTTGGCTGTGGTGATCATGTCCGGGGTCACGCCGAAGCGCTGCGCGGCGAAGGCGTGGCCGACGCGGCCGTAGCCGGTGATGACCTCGTCGAAGATCAGCAGGATGCCGTGCTTGTCGCACAGTTCGCGGATGCGCTGCAGGTAGCCGTGCGGCGGCAGCACCACCCCGGCAGAGCCGGAGATCGGCTCGATGATCACCGCGGCGATGGTGGAAGCGTCGTGCAGGGTGACCAGCCGCTCCAGGTCCTCGGCCAGTTCGGCGCCATGCGTCGGCAGGCCGCGCGAGAACGCGTTGCGCTCCAGGTCGAGCGTGTGCCGCAGATGGTCCACGCCCGGCAGCAGCGGGCCGAATGCCTTGCGGTTGTTCGGCAGGCCGCCCACCGAGATACCGCCGAATCCGACCCCGTGGTAGCCCTTTTCGCGGCCGATGAAGCGGGTGCGCTGGCCCTCGCCGCGGGCGCGGTGATAGGCCAGCGCGATCTTCAGCGCGGTGTCCACCGACTCGGAGCCGGAGTTGGTGTAGAAGACGTGGTCCAGGCCCGGCGGCGCCAGTTCCACCAGCCGCTCGGCCAGCACGAACGGCAGCGGCGAGCCCATCTGGAAGGTCGGCGCGAAATCCAGCGTGGCGATCTGCCGTGCCACCGCCTCGACGATGCGCGGCCGCGCGTGGCCGGCGTTGCAGCACCACAGCCCGGCGGTGCCGTCGAGGATCTGGCGCCCGTCCACGCTGCGGTAGTGCATGCCCTCGGCCGAGGCCAGCAGCCGCGGCCGCGCCTTGAACTGGCGGTTGGCGGTGAACGGCATCCAGAACGCCTCCAGCGTGTCCGGCGCGCGGGTGGCCTGCGCGGCGTAGTGATCGGACAGCGCCTGGGACGAGAGGGGCGGCTGAGGGCGCATCGCAGGCTCCACGCGAGGGATGTTGAAAAAACTTTACACCATGCCGCTGCGCCGGGTGTGACCCGGCGTGTCGCAGTTCGCGCGAATCGAGCGGGCTTTTCCTGGTTGCGCCGCAACACGGGCGCGCGGCGCGAAATTGACCGTCCGGGGTGGGTGTGTAAAGTATCCGGCAACACCGCCACCGGCGTTCCCATTCGCGATGGATATCGGCGCCCGCCTGCATCGGGTTCGCACCGCCCACGGCCTGAGCCAGCGCGAGCTGGCCAAGCGGGTGGGCGTGACCAACAGCACCATCTCGCTGATCGAGCAGAACAAGGTCAGTCCGTCGGTCAGTTCGCTGAAGAAGGTGCTGGACGGCATCCCGATCTCGCTGGCCGAATTCTTCACCCAGGACCTGGACGCCGGCGCGGCCGATGCGCCGTTCTATCGCGCCGACGAACTGCCCGACGTCGGCAGCGACGGCATCCATTATTACCTGGTCGGCCGGCATCGCCCGCAGCGGCAGATGTGCATCCTGCGCGAGGTGATGCCGCCCGGCAGCGACACCGGCAGCGCGATGCTGGTGCACGACGGCGAAGAGGGCGGGGTGGTGGTGGCCGGCGAGGTGGAGATCACCGTCGGCAGCCAGGTGCGGGTGCTGCGCGCCGGCGAGGGCTACTATTTCGAAAGCCGGGTGCCGCACCGGTTCCGCAACGTCGGCAGCGAGACCGCGGTGCTGGTCAGCGCCAATACGCCGGCCACGTTCTGAGCCGCATGCGCAGCGCGCCACCGTTGGCCGTCGCGTCCCTCCGATCCTTCCTCCGCAGCAGGAGTTCCCGATGACCGCACCCCGCACCCGCGACGCCTGGCAGGCGCTGGCCGACACGCTGCGTCCGCGGACCCAGGCCTTCATCGACGGCCGCTACGTCGATGCCGCCAGTGGCAAGACCTTCGACTGCATCAGCCCCATCGACGGCCGCCTGCTGGGCCGCGTGGCCGAGGGCGAGGCCGCCGACATCGACCGCGCGGTCGCCGCGGCGCGGCGCAGCTTCGAGGCCGGGCACTGGTCGCAGGCAAAGCCGGCGCAGCGCAAGAAGACCCTGCTGGCGTTGGCCCAGTTGGTCGAACGCCATGCCGACGAACTGGCCTTGCTGGAGTCGCTGGACATGGGCAAGCCGGTGCGCGATGCGCGCCGGGTCGACCTGGCGGCGACGGTGCGCTGCCTGTCCTGGACCGCCGAGGCGGTGGACAAGCTGTACGGCGAAGTGGCGCCGACCGGACAGGACGAACTGGGCCTGATCACCCGCGAGCCGCTGGGCGTGGTCGGCGCGATCGTGCCGTGGAACTTCCCGCTGCTGATGGCGGCGTGGAAGATCGCCCCGGCGCTGGCCGCGGGCAACTCGGTGGTGCTGAAACCGTCGGAGAAATCGCCGCTGAGCGCGCTGCGCCTGGCCGAACTGGTCGCCGAGGCGGGCATTCCCGACGGCGTGTTCAACGTGGTGCCGGGCTTCGGCAAGGGCGCCGGCGAGCCGCTGGCGCTGCACATGGACGTGGACGGGCTGGTGTTCACCGGCTCCACCGCGGTCGGCCGGCGCCTGCTGCAGTGCGCGGGGCTGTCGAACATGAAACGCGCGTACATGGAGTGCGGTGGCAAGAGCCCGAACCTGGTGTTCGCCGATGCGCCGGACCTGGAACAGGCGGCGCAGGCGGCGGCGATGGCGATCTTCTACAACCAGGGCGAGGTCTGCACCGCGGCCTCGCGGCTGCTGGTGGAGCGTTCGATCAAGGACAGCTTCGTCGAGCGCGTGGTCGCCGCCGGCCGCGCGCTGCAGCCGCGGCATCCGTTCGACGACGATGCGGCGATGGGCGCGCTGGTCGACGAGACCCAGACCCACCGCGTGCTCGACTACATCGCCCGCGGCAACGCCGAGGGCGCGCGCCTGCTGCTCGGCGGCAAGCGCGTGGAGGTGGTGCCCGGCGGCTGCTACGTGGAGCCGACCATCTTCGACGAGGTCGGCCACGAACACACCATCGCCCGCGAGGAGATCTTCGGCCCGGTGCTGTCGGTGATCGCCTTCGACGACGAGGCGCACGCCCTGCGCATGGCCAACGACAGCGACTACGGCCTGGCGGCGGGTGTGTGGACCCGCGACATCGGCCGCGCGCACCGCGTCGCACGCAAGCTGCGTGCCGGCAGCGTGTGGGTGAACTACTGGGACGGCGGCGACATGACCGCCCCGTTCGGCGGCTACAAGCAATCGGGCAACGGCCGCGACAAGTCGCTGCACGCCTTCGACAAATACACGGAGATGAAGGCGACCTGGATCAATCTGGGTGAGTAGCGGGGAGTGGGGATTTGGGATTGGGGATTGGTGAAAAGCGGGGTTGCGGCTGCGGATGTCGTAGGAGCGGCTTCAGCCGCGACAGGCCTTCCCGGGAAGGCCATCGCGGCTGAAGCCGCTCCTACGACGGCAACGGCGGCGTTTCAGATCGCGGTGCAGCCACTCATCCCCAATCCCGACTCCCCAATCCCGGCTCTCTCTCCACCCGGCACGCGAAACAGCCCTGCCGCGCATGATGCAGATGCAGGTAGCGCACCTGCGGATCGGCGAAGGCGCAGGCGATCGCGGTGGCGATGCGTTCGCCCGGCTGCACGTCGGCGGCGATCAGCATGTCGTGGGCGTCGTAGCCGCGCAGCGAGATCAGGCGGCGGACGATGGCATCGGGTACTTCGCCCGGCGCCGGTGTGGCGGTGGCGACGTGGCGGCGCACGTAGATCGGTCCGGCGGCGCGGTACGGGGTCTGCGCGGGTTGGTGCAGGTAGTGCAGCAACAGCAGTTCCTCGCCGGGCCGCGCGTCCTCCAGGCTGATCCGGCAGGGATAGCCGAGCGCGCTGTCGGCGCGGAGGCGCCGCGCATGGCGCGCCTGCAGTTGCGCATCGTCGAGATCGAACAGCGGGGCGAACGCGGCGGCCGGCAGGCCGACGCAACGGAAGCTGGACATGGGCGCTCCAGGAACGGATGGAGCGCGCAGCGTGCCGGTCGGCGTGCCGCCGTGCCGGCCGCATTCGGACACGGCACTGGTCACGCCTGGCATCCGGCATGGAGGCGGTGGCGCCTGGCGCGTCGCGGTGGCGGCGTTCGCAGCGCGGCGGCGGGTGAGGGGCGCGACGTACGTGCGAGGGTCGCTCTACGCGTCGGCCCGGATGGCGACGTTACGCGCACGAGCACGCAGGCCTTGCGTGCGTGGCGGTCCGCGTCGGCGCTGCGGCAACCGGCGGCGGGCAGCCGTTCTAGGTCGATTGACCTAGTCGCATTGCCGGCATTAGGATGATTGTCCTAAGGGGCTTGGCCTGATCGGGGGGATGAGGATGGACACGCGCGCACGCATCGTTGCCGAGGCCGACCGACTGTTCTACGCGCAGGGCTATGCGGTCACCTCGTTCGCCGATGTCGCCGATGCGGTCGGCATCTCCCGCGGCAACTTCTACCACCACTTCAAGAGCAAGGACGCGATCCTGGATGCGGTGATCGCGCTGCGCCTGGAACGGACCCGGGCGATGCTGCAAGGCTGGGAAGACGCAGCGGCGGCACCCGCCGACGGCATTCGCCAGTTCATCCAGATCGTGGTGCGCAACCAGGCGTCGATCATGCGCCATGGCTGCCCGGTGGGAAGCTTGTGCGGCGAATTGTCCAAGCTCGAGCACCCTGCGCAGGCGCAGGCCACGCAGCTGTTCGGCCTGTTCCGCCAGTGGCTGCGCCGGCAGTTCGAACGCCTCGGGCGCAGCGCCGAGGCCGATGCGCTGGCCATGCACGTGCTGGCCTTCAGCCAGGGCGTGGCGGTGCTGGCGCAGGCGTTCGGCGATGCGGATTTCGTCCAGCGCGAGGTCGCGCGCATGCAGGCCTGGCTCGACGCGGTTGCCGCCGCGCCGGCAGCCACGTGATCGGCGTCGTTTTCCTCTTTCCTACTCGCAGGAGCGTGCTCATGTTCATCGTGTTGTTGCGTTTTGCCGCCGATCGCAGTCAGGCCGGGCCGTTGCTGCAGGCGCATGTGCAGTGGTTGCAGCAGGGCTTCGACGATGGCGTGTTCGCGCTGGCCGGGAGCCTGCCGCCGCAGGCCGGCGGCGCGATCCTGGCGCATGGCCTGAGCCGCGCCGACCTCGAGCGCCGGCTGCAGGCGGACCCGTTCGTTGCGGCCGGCGTGGTGCGCAGCGAAATCGTCGAGGTGGCGCCGGCCAAGGCCGCACCCGGCCTCGAGTTCCTGCTGGCATGAGCCGGCGTCGCGGCATCGACAGGACCAGCGCATGAACGCCACCATTCCCGGCCCGGACGGTCGCCCGCGTTGCCGCTGGTGCGCGGCGGCGCCGGAGTTCTTCCACTACCACGACAGCGAGTGGGGCCTTCCGGTCGACGACGACCGCCGCCTGTTCGAGAAGCTGTGCCTGGAGGGATTCCAGTCCGGGTTGAGCTGGCGCACCATCCTGGCCAAGCGCGAGAACTTCCGCGCGGCCTTCCTCGACTTCGATTACCAGCGCCTTGCCTTATTCGACGACGGCGACGTGGCGCGGCTGCTGCAGGATCCCGGGATCGTCCGCCACCGCGGCAAGATCGAGGCGGCCATCCACAATGCGCGCATGGCCCAGGCGCTGGTGCGGCAGGAAGGTTCGCTGGCGGCGTTCGTCTGGCGCTACGAGGCGCCGGCGGCGGACACCGCGCAAACGCGTGCGACCTCGCCCGAATCGGTGGCGTTGTCGAAGGCGCTGAAGGCGCGCGGCTGGAAGTTCGTCGGGCCGACCACGGTGTATGCCTTCATGCAGGCCATGGGCCTGGTCAACGATCACGCCGAGGACTGCGTGGTGCGTGCGCAGGTGGAACGGGCGCGGGCGCGTTTCCGCCGCCCCTGAGCGGCGGATGCGCGGGCCCGGCCGATCGTGGCGGGCGGGCCGCGATGGCGACGCGTCCGCGCCTCAGCGCGGCAGGTAATCGGCGAAGGCGATCAGATGCCGCGGATCGGCCGACTGCACCTGGTCGGCGTCCTTGACCAAGGCCTCGGCGTCGGGCGAAGGATTTGGGTTCATCTCCCAGCGCTGCTGGATGCGCTTGTGGAACAGCCACTGCTTGCGCTGCGGGTCGTAGCGGAAGGTGATGAAGTCGGTCCAGTGCTGGCCGCAGGAGACCCCGTTCTGCACGGTGAAGTAGCGACCCTTGGCCGCGAACGGTTCGTCGCCATCGGTGAACGGATCGCACTGGCCGCCCTCGTCGCGCTTGAGGATCACCCGGTCGTTGCGCGCCGCCAGCCGGTAGTGGCCGTCGCCCTGCTGCACGAAGATCAGCAGCGGTCGCGCCGGGGCCGGATCGCGCTGCGCCTCGCCGCGCTGCTGCAGCGCGACCAAATAATCGGCGCGGCCGTCGCCATCGAGATCGGCCTGCAACTGCGCCAGCGGCTGATAGCCGGCCGGCACCTGGCGCAGCACATCGGCGGGAAGGTCGGCTGCATGGGCGAGATGGCTGCCGAGCAGCAGGGCGGCGGCGACGCCGAGGCGGGACGGGGCGGGCATGGGCGTTTCGCAAGCGAAGGGGGCGCAAGCCTAACCGACCGGGTCGCGGGAGCGGAATCACGCGTCCGCCGGCGTCCTGTGCGCTGGTGGATCGTGGGGCGCGCGTCCGGCCGTCCCGCGCCAGAGCAGCGCCAGCGCACGGAGGCGTGTGCTGGCGGGCGCGGCGACGGCGGAGCGCGTTTTGTAATACCCTCGGCTCGTCCGGTCGTCCGTTCTGGCGCCGTTCAGCGAACGGGACGGTGAGGCTGCCGCAGGCGCTCCACCGCCACCAGGGGGCCAGGTCTCGGAGGAAAGAACTGCATGAATGAAACGCATCGCATCATTGGCTCCGTGCCGGCCGATCACGCTGGCGTGCTCTCGAAGGAACGCATCGTCGCCCAGCCCGGGTTCAACCGCTGGCTGGTGCCGCCGGCGGCGCTGGCCATCCATCTGTGCATCGGCATGGCCTACGGCTTCAGCGTGTTCTGGTTGCCGCTGTCCAAGGCGCTGGGCGTCACCGCGGCGGTGGCCTGTCCGCCCGACATGGGTTTCCTGGCGCGCATCGTCTCGGCCAGTTGCGACTGGAAGATCAGCGAACTGCAGTGGATGTACACGCTGTTCTTCGTGTTGCTGGGCTGCTCGGCGGCGCTGTGGGGCGGCTGGCTGGAACGCGCCGGCCCGCGCAAGGCCGGCGTGGTCGCGGCGCTGTGCTGGTGCGGCGGCTTGGTGATCTCGGCGCTGGGCATCCACCTGCACCAGATCTGGCTGCTGTGGCTGGGCTCGGGCGTGATCGGCGGCATCGGCCTGGGGCTGGGCTACATCTCGCCGGTGTCGACGCTGATCAAGTGGTTCCCGGACCGCCGCGGCATGGCCACCGGCATGGCGATCATGGGCTTCGGCGGCGGCGCGATGATCGGCAGCCCGCTGGCCGACGCGCTGATGCGGCATTTCGCCGGCCCCGACTCGGTGGGCGTGAAGGAAACCTTCCTGGTCATGGCCGGGCTGTATTTCGTGTTCATGATGGCCGGCGCGTTCGGTTACCGGGTGCCGCCGAGCGGCTGGACCCCGGCCGGCTGGACCGCGCCGACGGCCAGCGCCAACGCCATGATCACCGCCCATCACGTGCACGTGCGCAAGGTCTGGGGCATCCCGCAGTTCTGGCTGCTGTGGGGCGTGCTGTGCCTGAACGTGTCGGCCGGCATCGGCGTGATCGGCATGGCCTCGCCGATGCTGCAGGAGGTGTTCGGCGGCCGCCTGATCGGCGTCGATGCCGGCTTCGCCAGCCTCGACACCGCGCAACTGGCGGCCATCGCCGCCATCGCCGCCGGCTTCACCGGCCTGCTGAGCCTGTTCAACATCGGCGGGCGTTTCTTCTGGGCCAGCATGTCCGACAAGCTCGGCCGCAAGCACACCTACTCGCTGTTCTTCGTGCTCGGCATCGCCCTGTACGCGGCCGCGCCGTGGGCCGGCAAGTTCGGCGGCAGTGCGCTGTTCGTCGGCATCTTCTGCGTGATCGTGTCGATGTACGGCGGCGGCTTCGCCACCATCCCGGCCTACCTGGCCGACCTGTTCGGCACGCAGATGGTCGGCGCCATCCACGGCCGCCTGCTGACCGCCTGGGCCACCGCCGGCATCCTCGGCCCGGTGGTGGTGGGTTACATGCGCGAGTACCAGTTGGGCATGGGTGTGCCGCCGTCACAGGTGTACAACACCACCATGTACATCCTTGCCGGGATGCTGGTGCTGGGCCTGATCTGCAACCTGCTGGTACGGCCGGTCGCGGCCAGGCATTTCATGACGCCGGAGGAACTGGCGGCGGAGAAGCGGCTGGCGCACGAGCGGGTCGGCGGCAGCGGCCAGGCGGCGCTGGACGCGGCACAGCTGGCGCAGGTCGGCCGCGGCGGCAACCCGTTGTGGCTGATACTGGCCTGGCTGGCGGTCGGGGCGCCGATGCTGTGGGGCATCTGGGTCACCCTGCAGAAGGCGTTCGTGCTGTTCCACTGAGTCCGGAGGGTCGCGATGTATTCGGGTGCGTCATCCAGGCCGGGCGCGGTCGCGCGCGGTGTGTGTCGCCACCGCGACGGGCGCACGGCCCTCGCCCAGGACCTGGTCGCGGCCGAGGTGCCGGTGGCGTTCGCCTACAACGACACGCCCTTCGTGGTGATGATGGCCACGCCGGAAGACCTGGAGGATTTCGCGCTCGGCTTCTCGCTCAGCGAGGGCATCGTCGAGGCGCCGGCGCAGTTGCGCATCGAGGCGGTCGAAACGTATCTGGAAGGCGTGTCCCTGCGCCTGCGGATTCCGCCGACGCAGGCGGCGGCATTACAGGCGCGGCGCCGCAACCTGGACGGGCGCAGCGGCTGCGGCGTGTGCGGCAGCGAGTCACTGGAGGCGGTGTTGCGCGTGCCGCGGCCGGTGCCGGCCGGTACCCCGATCGCGCCCGAGGCACTGGCCCAGGCCCTGCGCGCGCTGCGCGCGCAGCAGACCCTCAACGCGCTGACCGGCGCCACCCATGCCGCGGCCTGGGCCGACGCGCGCGGCGAGCTGCAGCTGATCCGCGAGGACGTCGGCCGCCACAACGCGCTGGACAAGCTGATCGGCGCGCTGGCCGGCGCCGGTCTCGATCCGGCCGCCGGCTTCGCGGTGGTCACCAGCCGTGCCAGCTACGAAATGGCGATGAAGGCCTCGCAGGCCGGCATCCCCTTGCTGGCCGCCATTTCCGCGCCCACCGCGCTGGCCATCGCGCTCGCCGACAGCGCCGGCCTCACCCTGATCGGCTTCGCCCGCGATCACGATTACGTCGTCTACAGCCATCCGCAGCGCCTGGGGCAGCACGTCCCACCGCAGACCGAACCCGCCGGAGAGCCCGCATGAGCAAGAAGACCATCCAGCCGTACACGCAACCGGCCGGCGGTTGGGGCGCGTTGCGCGCCGTGGCCAAGCACCTGATGGAGCAGGACGTGGCGGTGCAGGGCGCCAAGACCCTGCTGCACGCCAACCAGCCCGATGGCTTCGACTGCCCCGGTTGCGCCTGGCCCGACCGCGACCACACCTCCACCTTCGAGTTCTGCGAGAACGGCGCCAAGGCGGTGGCGGCCGAATCCACCGCGCGCCGTGCCACCCCCGAGCTGTTCGCCCAGCACAGCGTCGCGCAACTGGCCCGCTACAGCGACTACTGGCTGGAAGGGCAGGGCCGGCTGACCCAGCCGCTGCGCTACGACGCCGACACCGACCACTACGTGCCGATCGACTGGGACGACGCGTTCGCGCTGATCGCCCAGCATCTCAATGGCCTGGCCTCGCCGAACGAGGCGATCTTCTACACCTCCGGCCGCACCAGCAACGAGGCCGCGTTCCTGTACCAGCTGTTCGTGCGCGAGTTCGGCACCAACAACTTCCCGGACTGCTCCAACATGTGCCACGAGCCGTCCGGCACCGCGCTCAAGGCGCAGATCGGGGTCGGCAAGGGCACGGTGTCGCTGCAGGATTTCGAACTGGCCGATGCGATCTTCATCTTCGGCCAGAACCCCGGTACCAACCATCCGCGCATGCTCGGCGAACTGCGCCAGGCGGCCAAGCGCGGCGCGGCGATCGTCTCGTTCAATCCGCTGCGCGAACGCGGCCTGGAGAAGTTCGCCGATCCGCAGGACAAGCTGCAGATGCTGCACAACGGCTCCACGCGCATCTCCTCGGACTACTTCCAGCTCAAGATCGGCGGCGACCTGGCGGCGGTGAAGGGCATCATCAAGCATGTGCTGGAGCGCGACGCCGAGGCGGCCAGCAGTGCTCAGCCGCGGCTGCTGGACCTGGAGTTCATCGCCGGCCATACCGTCGGCTTCGAGGCTTTCGCCGCCGAGGTCGCGGCCGAGCCGTGGGACACCATCGTCGAGGAGTCCGGGCTGAGCGAGGCCGAACTGCGCAAGGCCGGCGAGATCTACCTCAAGGCCGAGCGCCTGATCGCCTGCTGGGGCATGGGCATCACCCAGCACAAGCATTCGGTGGCGACTATCCAGATGATCGCCAACCTGCTGCTGCTGCGCGGCCATCTCGGCCGTCCCGGCGCCGGCGCCTGTCCGGTGCGCGGCCACAGCAACGTGCAGGGCGACCGCACGATGATGATCTACGAGAAGCCGCCGGAGGCGTTCCTGGACCGGCTGCAGGCGGTGTTCGGCTTCGCGCCGCCGCGCGCGCCCGGTTACGACACGGTCGGTGCGATCGAGGCGATGGCCGACGGCCGCGCCAAGGTGTTCTTCGCCATGGGCGGCAATTTCGCCACCGCCACCCCCGATACCGACGCGACCCATCGTGCGCTGCGCCGCTGCGAGCTCACCGTGCACGTCACCACCAAGCTCAACCGCAGCCACCTGGTGCACGGCCGCGACGCGCTGATCCTGCCGTGCCTGGGCCGCACCGAGATCGACATCCAGGAGGGCGGGCCGCAGCACGTGAGCGTCGAGGATTCGATGAGCATGGTGCACCTGTCCGGCGGCATCAATCCGCCGGCCTCGCCGCAGTTGCTGTCCGAGCCGGCCATCGTGGCGCGGCTGGCCGAGGCTACGCTGGGGGCGCGCAGCGCGATACGCTGGCGCTGGCTGGTGGCCGACTACGACCGCATCCGCGACCTGATCGGGCAGATGTTCGACGACTTCGCCGACTTCAACGCGCGGGTGCGGGTGCCGGGCGGCTTCCGCCTGTCCAACGGCGCGCGCGACCGCGAATGGGACACGCCGGAGGGCCGCGCGGTGTTCAAGGTGCATGCGGTGCCCACCGACAATCCGATCCACCGCGCGCGCCGTCAGCACCCCGGGCAACTGGTGTTCACCCTGGCGACCACGCGCTCGCACGATCAGTACAACACCACCATCTACGGCCTGGACGACCGCTACCGCGGCGTGTTCGGCGAGCGCCGGGTGCTGTTCATCAACGCGGCCGATATCGCCGATCTGGGCATGCATGCCGGCGACTGGGTGGACCTGCACAGCCTCTGCGAGGATGGCGTGCCGCGCCAGGCCAAGCGTTTCATGCTGGTCGAGTACAACATTCCGCGCGGCTGCCTGGCGGCCTACTACCCGGAGACCAATGCGCTGGTGCCCTTGTCCAGCTTCGCCGACGAGGCACGCACGCCGACCTCCAAGTCGATTCCGGTGGTGGTCACCGCGCATCTGGCCGACGCCGCCGCGGCCGCCCCGCGCGACATCGGTGTGGCGCTTGTCCGCTGATCCGCTGCTGACCGCGCGTCTGTTGCGATTGCTGGCCGAGGCGCCGGACGGCATGGCGCTGGCGCGTGTGTGCAAGCGCCTGGACGTGCGCATGAGCGTGCTGTTGCGCACGCTGGCCTGGCTCGGCGATGCCGAACTCGCCGGGCAGCCGGGACCGGGCTGGGTGCGGGTGGAGCGGCGCGGCGAACGCGAGATCGCGGTGCTTGCCGAGGCAGGCCGAGCCGCTGCGCAGGCGGCGGGTACTGCCTCGTCCTGAGTCCGGCGGTGGCCGTCGGGCCGGGCCTGTGATGCGCACCACGGGATGCACCGAGCCTGCCAGCGCATGGCGCATTTTTTCGCCGTGTCCGCGCCGCACGCGGTCAAGTTTGCTTCCACCATGCCGATGAGGCGATCACGCATCGCGGGTGTCGTGTCGTGTTCGCCAGGGCAGGACACCGGCACTGCGACAACGCGTGCAGGGCCCGATCCACCGACACGGCGCTCCGGGGAGGGGCCTGAGGATGTCCAGGTTGTTGTTCAAGCGCAGTCCGTTCTATTGGTCGTTGGCGACGCTGCTGATCGGCGCGGCGCTCACCACCGTGGTGGCGTTGCAACTGCAACGGGCCAACGCGCGGCACACGCAAGCGCAACTGGACGCGAAAGCCCACGTCGCCTTCGATCGCATCGAAGAGCTGCTGTCCAACTACGACCACGGCTTGCGCGGCATGCGCGGCATGATCGTCACCGCCGGCGACGAACTGCACGGCGATCAGGTGCTGCGCTACAGCCAGAGCCGCGATCTGCGCCGCGAGTTTCCGGGCGCGCGCGGCTTCGGCTTCATCCGCCGTGTCGCGGCGGCCGAGCAGGAACGCTTCGTCGCCACCGAGCGCGCGCTGGGGCGCAAGGACTTCGACATCCGGCAATTGGCGCCGCACAATGGCGACCGCTTCGTCATCCAGTACATCGAGCCGGTGGACAGCAACGCCGCGGCGCTGGGCCTGGACATCGCCTCGGAGTCGTCGCGCCGTAGCGCGGCCATGGCGGCGGCGCTGAGCGGCGAATCGCGTTTGACCGGGCCGATCACGCTGGTGCAGGCCGGCGCGCAGCATGCGCAGTCGTTCCTGTTGTTGCTGCCGGTCTACCGCAGCGCCACCACGCCGCCAGCGGCGGCGCAACGCCTACGCGAGCTGCGGGGCTGGACCTATGCGCCGCTGCTGATGCCGCAGGTGATGCAGGCGTTGGATCTGGATCCGCAGCGGATCGAACTGACGCTGAGCGACGAGAACGCGGATGCTGGCGCGACGCCGTTCTATCGCAATGTGCCGCAGGCCACGCTCGCGCAGGCGCCGCGTGCCGAGTTGCGGCGCGACGTGATGGGGCGGCACTGGCGGATGGACATGGTCGCCAGCCCGGCCTTCGTCGCCGCCAGCGCGCGCTGGTCGGTGCACGCCGCGGTGCTGGGTGGCGCGCTGCTCAGCGTGCTGGCGTCCGCACTGGCGTTCGCGCTGTGCAGCAATCACCTGCGGCGCCGGCAGATTGCCCGCGACCAGGCGAACCTGGTCGCGGTGGTGCAGAGCTCGGCCGACGGCATCATCGGCAAGACCCTGGAGGGCGTGGTCACCAGCTGGAACCGCGCTGCCGAACAACTGTTCGGTTTCAGCGAGGCCGAGGCGGTGGGCCGGCGCCTGGGCGAGCTGATCGTGCCGCCGGAACTGATGCACGAGGAGGAGTCTGTACTGCGGCGGATCGGACGCGGCGAGGACGTGCCGTATTTCGAGACCGTGCGCCGGCATGCCGACGGACGCCTGATCGACGTGCTGGTCAGCGTCTCGCCGATCTACAGCGCCGAAGGCCGGCCGATCGGCGCGTCCAAGACGGTGCGCGACATCTCCGAGCAGAAGGCGGTACGTGCGCAGATCCTGGCCCTGAACGCCACCCTGGAAAGCCAGGTGGCGGCGCGGACCGCCGAGTTGAGCCGCAGCACCGCGATGCTCGAAGGCGTGCTGAGCGCCGCGTCGGAAGTGGCGATCATCGCCACCGACCGCGACGGCACCATCACCCTGTTCAACACCGGCGCCGAGCGCCTGCTCGGCTACCGCCGCGAGGACGTGGTCGGCACGCTGAACCCCGGCGCGTTCCATCTGCCCGAGGAGGTGGCCGCCCGCGGCGCGATGCTGGCCGCCGAACTGGGGCATCCGGTGGAAGGCTTCCGCGTGTTCGTGGAAAAGGCCGAGCGCGATGGCGCCGACATCTGCGAGTGGACGTATGTGCGTCGCGACGGCGCGACCCGCCAGGTGAGCCTGGTGGTCACGGCGATCCGCACCGCACAGGGCGAACTCTCCGGCTACCTGGGCATCGCCCTGGACATCAGCGAACGGCAGGCCGCCGAGCGCTCGCTGGCGCGCAGCATGGCCCTGACCCAGGCGATCCTGGACACGGCGGTCAATCCCATCATCACCTTCGATGCGCGCGGCAAGGTACGCTCGGTCAATCGCGCCGGCGAGCGCGTGTTCGGGTACGGCGCCGAGGAGATCGTCGGTGAGGACGTGAGCCGGCTGATGCCCGAGGCGGCTTCCAGCCTGCATGCGGCGATGGCGGCCGACGTGCCGCCGACGGGTGCGTGGCCGGAACGCGTCGACAATGCCCGCGAACTGCAGGCAGTGCGCAAGAACGGCGACGCGTTCGCGATCGAGATCAGTCTCGGCACGATGTGGATGGACGGCGAGTGCCTGGTGGTCGGCGTCATCGCCGACATCACCGAGCGGCATCGCCAGCGCCAGGCGCTGACCCGCGCGCACGACCAGCTGGCGATGGCGGCCGACACCGCCGAACTCGGCATCTGGACCTGGACCCCGGGCGATGACGCGCTGGAATGCAACGAGCGCATGTACGACCTGTACGAGTGGCCTGCGGCCCTGCGCGAACGCGGCTTGCGCTATGCCGACTGGCGGGTGAAAGTGCATCCCGACGACATCGCGATGACCGAGGCCAGCCTGCAATCGGCGGTGGCGCACGGGACGGTCTACGACCCGGTGTTCCGGGTGCAGTGCAGCGACGGCGGCCTGCGGCATATCCAGGCCGGCGCGCATACCGAACGCGATGCGCAGGGCCGGGTCACCCGGGTCATCGGCATCAACCGCGACATCAGCGCGCAACTGCAGGCCGAGCAGGACCTGCGCCAGGCCAAGGCGCGCGCCGACGAGGCCAGCCAGGCCAAATCCTCGTTCCTGGCCAACATGAGCCACGAGATCCGCACGCCGATGAATGCGGTGCTGGGCATGCTGCAACTGCTGCAGCGCACCGCGCTGGATGCGCGCCAGGACGATTACGTGGGCAAGGCGCAGAAGGCCGGCAAGTCGCTGCTGAGCCTGCTCAACGACATCCTCGACTACTCCAAGATCGAGGCCGGCAAGCTGCAGCTGGACCTGCATCCGTTCCGCATCGAGGAGTTGCTGCGCGACCTGGCGGTGGTGCTGGCCGGCAATCACCAGCGGCCGGAAGTGGAGATCGTGTACCAGCTCGACCGTGGTATCCCCGATCGCGTGATCGGCGATGCGCTGCGCCTGCAGCAGGTGCTGATCAACCTGGCCGGCAACGCGCTCAAGTTCACCGAGCACGGGCATGTGCGCTTGCGCGTGGAACTGCTGCAGCGGCAGGCGCAGGCGGTAACCCTGCGGATGATCGTGGAGGACACCGGCATCGGCATCAGTGCCGAGCAGCAACAGCGCATCTTCCACAGCTTCACGCAGGCCGAGGCCTCGATCAGCCGCCGCTTCGGCGGCAGCGGCCTGGGCCTGGTGATCAGCCGGCGCTTGATCGGCATGATGGGCGGCGAGCTGCAGGTGCACAGCGTGCTCGGCGAGGGCAGCCGGTTCTGGTTCGATCTGCCGTTGATGCTGGATGCCAACGGCGAGGGGGCGGCTGGATGCGGCGGCGCGCATCCGCGGCATGTGCTGGTGGTCGACGACAGTGCGCTGGTGCGCGAGGTACTGACCGACGCGCTGGGCGCCTGCGGCTGGCAGGTGGAGGGCGTCGCCAGTGGCGAGGACGCGGTGGCGCGTGCGGTCGCGGCCGAGCGCGAGGGCGCACGCTTCGACGCCGTGTTGATGGATTGGCGCCTGCCCGGCATCGATGGCGTCACCGCGGCGGCGCAACTGCGCGCAGTGTGCGCCGCGCCGCCGTTGGTGCTGATGCTGACCGCCTACCAGAGCGAACTGCTGGGCCAGACCCAGCGCCACGTGTCGCCGCCGTTCGCCGATCACCTGGTCAAGCCGGTGACGCCGTGCCAGGTGATCGAAGCCCTGGAGCGGGCCTGGAGCGGGGGTGCCAGGATCGCTGCGCCAGTGCCGGCGTCGCAGCGCGTGGCGCGCCTGCCCGGGCTGCGCGTGCTGGTGGTCGAGGACAATGCGCTGAACCGGCAGGTGGCCGAGGAACTGCTGTGTGCGGAGGGCGCGCAGGTGGCGCTGGCCGAGGACGGCCTGTCCGGCGTGCAGTGCGTGCGCGACAGCGGCCAGGTCTTCGACGTGGTGGTGATGGACATGCAGATGCCGCGCGTGGACGGCCTGGAGGCGACCCGGCGCATCCGTGCCGATGCGCGTTTCGCGCGATTGCCGATCCTGGCGATGACCGCCAATGCGGCGCAGGACGACGTCGATGCCTGCCTGGCGGCGGGCATGGACGCGCATATCGGCAAGCCGATCGATCTGGAACAGATGGTGGAGGCGCTGCTGCGCCTGAGTGGCCGCGCCGCCGCGCCGGCATCGGTGGCCCCGCAGCCTGCGCCGTCCGCGCCGGCGGCGCCGGCTGCGCTCGATGCGATCCTGGCCCGGTTCGGCAACAACGCCGGCCTGTTCGTGCGCATGCTGGACGCCTTCGCCGAGGAGCACCGCACGCTGCTGCAGCGGGTCGAGGCGGCCTTGCGGCAGGGCGATGCCGGTGCCATTGCCGATGCCGCACACGCTTTGAAAGGCAGCGCCGCGACGCTGGGCGCCGCCACCCTGGCGCAGGCCGCTGCCGTGCTGGAGCAGGACGCCCGCGGCGGACGCCTGCCCGACGTCGCGGCGACGCTGGCGGCGCTGCGCGCGGCGGCCGCGCAGGATCTGGACGCGCTGCGCACCGCGGCCGCGCCGCTGCGCGCGCCCGCACCGCCTGCCGGCACGAACGCCATGGCCGAAGACGCCCTGCTGCCGTGGTTGCGCGCGCTGGAGCCGCTGCTGCGCCAGTCCGACCTGGCCGCATTGACCCTGCTGGAGCAGGCCCCGCCGACCATCGCCGGCGCCCAGGCTGGCGACGCGCTGCGCCTGCGCGAGCAGGTGCAGACGCTGCGCTTCGACGACGCCTTGGTCACGTTGAACGCCCTGTTGGAGACCGCTTCCCGATGAGCGATTTCGCTGCCTATCGACGCCTCGCCCCGCAGGGACGGCGCCCGCGCGTGCTGATCGTGGACGACCAGCCGATCAACATCCATGCGCTGCACGAACTGCTGCGCGACGCCTGCGAAGTCAGCATGGCGCTGGATGGCACGCGTGCACTGGCCTTGTGCCAGCAGCAGCCGCCGGACCTGGTGCTGCTGGACGTGATGATGCCGGAGCTGGACGGCCTGCAGGTCTGCCGCCGGCTCAAGGCCGACCCGGCGACCGCGGACATCCCGGTGGTGTTCGTCACCGGGCAGGATGCGCCGGAGGACGAGGTGGCCGCGCTGGAAGCCGGCGGCGCCGATTTCATCAGCAAGCCGGTGCAGCCGGTGGTGGTGCGGGCGCGGGTGCAGAATCATCTGATCATGAAGCTGCAGAGCGACCTGCTGCGCGAAGTCGCGTTGCTGGATGGGCTGACCGGGGTCGCCAACCGCCGCCGTTTCGACGACGCCCTGGCCACGCACTGGCAGGCCTGCCTGCGCGAAGGCAAGCCCTGCGGGGCGCTGATGATCGACGTGGACTACTTCAAGCGCTACAACGATCACTATGGCCATCAGCTCGGCGACGGCTGCCTGCGCGCCGTCGCCCAGGCGCTGGCCGGCTGCGTGCTGCGCCCGCACGATCTGCTCGCCCGCTATGGCGGCGAGGAGTTCGTGGCGTTGCTGCCGGGCAGCGATGCCGACGGCGTGCGCGAAGTGGCGCAGCGCATGCTGCAGCGGGTCGCCGAGCTGCAGCTGGCGCACGACGCCTCGCCGCTGGGGCCATGCGTGAGCATCAGCCTGGGCGGCGCGGTGGCGGTCCCTCAGGCCGACGCCAGCGCCGCACAACTGCTGGCGCAGGCCGACGCGCAGTTGTATCTGGCCAAGCAGGGCGGGCGCGCGCGGGCCTGCGTGGGGTGAGGCGCCGCGCCGGCGATCGTTGCCGGCGCAACCAAGCGCGTCGCCTCGGCGCCGATCTGCCAGAATCGGCCGATTGCCTGTCGATGTCGCCTCCATGACCGTTGCCGCGTCTCCCGTTCCGCCCGTCAACTCGCCGCGTCGCGTGCTGCTGGCCAGCCTGGTCGGCACCACCATCGAGTTCTTCGACTTCTACATCTACGCCACCGCCGCGGTGCTAGTGTTCCCCAAGCTGTTCTTCCCCGAAGGCGATGCCGATGCGGCGCAGCTGCAGTCGCTGGCGACCTTCGCCGTGGCCTTCGTCGCGCGGCCGCTGGGATCGGCGCTGTTCGGCCATTTCGGCGACCGCATCGGCCGCAAGGCCACCCTGGTCGCGGCGCTGCTGACCATGGGTCTGTCCACCGTGCTGATCGGCCTGCTGCCCGGCTACGACCGGATCGGCCTGTGGGCGCCGGCGCTGCTGGTGCTGTGCCGCTTCGGCCAGGGCCTGGGCCTGGGCGGGGAGTGGGGCGGGGCGGTGCTGCTGGCCACCGAGAACGCGCCGCCGGGCAAGCGCGCCTGGTACGGCATGTTCCCGCAGCTGGGCGCGCCCCTGGGCTTCCTGCTGTGTTCGGGCATCTTCCTGCTGCTGGGCGCGTTGCTGGACGAGGCGCAGTTCCTGCGCTGGGGCTGGCGCATTCCGTTCGTCGCCAGCGCCCTGCTGGTGATCACCGGGCTGTGGGTGCGCCTGCGCATCCACGAGACCCCGGACTTCCAGCGCGCCCTGGACCGCAACGAACGCGTGCGCCTGCCGATGCAGACGGTGCTCTCGCAGCACATCGGCGCGACGCTGCTGGGCACGTTCGCGGTGCTGGCGACCTTCGTGCTGTTTTACCTGATGACGGTGTTCGCGCTGGGCTACGGCACCACCACGCTGCACTACAGCCGCGAGCAGTTCCTGCTGCTGCAGATGGTCGGCATCCTGTTCTTCGCCGCCGGCATCCCGTTGTCGGCCTGGTACGGCGACCGTCGCGGCACGCGCCCGGCGATGCTGGTGGCCAGCGTGGCCATCGTCGCGTTCGGGCTGCTGTTCGCGCCGCTGTTCCAGGCCGGGCAGCCCTGGCAGGTGCTGGGCTTCCTGGCGCTGGGGTTCTTCTTCATGGGCCTGACCTACGGCCCCTGCGGCACGCTGCTGGCCGAATTGTTCCCGGTGCCGGTGCGCTACACCGGCGCCTCGCTGGCGTTCAACCTGGCGGGCATCGTCGGTGCGGCGCCGGCGCCGTACGTGGCGGTGTGGCTGGCCAAGCAGTACGGCCTGCCGTGGGTGGGCTACTACCTCAGCGCGGCGGCGCTGCTGACCTTGCTGGCCCTGCTGGCGATCAGGCGGCCGCGTCGCTGAGCGCCGGCTCCGCCGGCGGCGCGTGTTCGACCCGGTTGCGGCCGCCGGCCTTGGCCAGGTACAGGTACTTGTCGGCCTCGGTCAGCAGCGGATGCAGGGTCTGCCGCTGCGGACCGCTGCTGCTGACGCCGATGCTGATGGTCAGACGCAGGGTCTGCGTGCCCAGCGGAATCGCGAGGTCGGCGATGCGCGCGCGCAGGGTTTCGAAGTAATCGGCGGCCGCGGCGGGGTCCAGGCCCGGCACCAGCATGCAGAATTCCTCGCCGCCGAAGCGCGCCACCATGTCCTGCGGGCGCGCGTGCGCGGCCAGGGTGGCCGCCACCGCGCGCAGCGCTTCGTCGCCGGCCTCGTGGCCGAAGGTGTCGTTGATGTGCTTGAAATGGTCGATGTCGAGCATCGCCACGCCGACCGGCTCCTGCCGCGCCAGCCACTTTGCCAGCACGCGCTGGCTCTGTTCGAGGAAGTGCCGGCGGTTGGGCAGGCTGGTGAGGAAGTCGCGTGTCGCCAGGTCCTGCAGGGTGCCGATCAGCTCCAGCTGATCCACGTTCTGCGAGACCCGGCAGAAGAATTCCTCGCGCGAGAAGGGCTTGCGCAGGAAGTCGTTGGCGCCGTTCTTGAGGAAGCGCGGCACCAGCGACGGGTCGTTGTTGCCGGACAGGCCGATCACCGCCAGCATGTCGCGCGCGCGCAACGCGCGCAGCCGGCGGGTGAATTCCACGCCTTCCATGCCCGGCATTTCCTGGTCCACCACCGCCAGACGGATGGACGGATTGGCCTCGATCGCGCGCAGCCCGGCGGCGCCGTCGGCGGCCTCCACCACGCGGTAGCCGTACATCGACAGCAGGGAGGCGGCATAGGCGCGCGCCGACGGCGAGTCGTCCACCACCAGCGCGGTGATGGAGCGGTTGCGCGCCAGTCGCTGCACCAGCCAGGCCAGGTAGTCGATGCTGTCCGGTGCGTTCTTCAGGACGAAGTCGATGATCTGCTGGGTCAGGATGCGCTTGCGCAGGCTCTCGTCGTAGACCCCGCTGACCACCACCGTGGGCAGCCCGCGCGCGACGAAGAAGTCCACGACGGTGTCGCGGTCGCCGTCGGCCAGCACCAGCCCGGTCAGCGCCAGGAACCAGGGGCCGCCGTCATCCAGGGCGGCGGCGGCCTCGGCCAGGGTGGAGACCACCACGACCGGCAGTTCGACCCGTTGCTCGATCGCCGCGCGCAGCAGGTCGGTGAAGGTGCGCGAGTTTTCCACCAGCAGGATGCGCTGCTGTGCGGGGCTGCCGTCGGGGGCGATCGGGGCGATCGACAACGGGTGCGACATGCATGCCTCGCGGGCGGCAATCCAGGGGTGGAACCCGGTTAGCGGCCGTGTGCGCGCAAACTTGAGGGCGGCGCGGGTGCGTCGCTGGCTACCAGAGCGCGTCGCGCAGCTTGTACCAGGACATCGCCGCCACCAGCAGCGGCGTGCGCAGCAGGCGGCCGCCGGGAAAGGGCGCGTGCGGGATCCGCGCGAACACGTCCAGCCGCTGCGCCTGCCCGGCGATCGCCGCGGCGATGACCGCGCCGGCCAGGCCGGTGGCGGCCACCCCATGGCCGGAGAAGCCCTGCGCGAAATACACGTTCGGGGTCAGCCGGCCCCAATGCGGGGCGCGGTTGCGGGTGATGTCGACGTAGCCGCCCCACACCGCGTCCATCTCGACCTGGCGCAGTTGCGGGAACACCCGGCGCATGCGCCGGGTCATCACCCCGCGCAGGCCGGGCGGCGGCAGCGACGAATAGCTGGCGCGGCCGCCGAACAGCAGCCGGTGGTCGCGGCTGAGGCGGAAGTAGTCCAGCGCCCAGTTGACGTCGGCCACCGCCATGTCGTTGCCGATCAGCTCACGCGCCAACGCTTCGCCCAGCGGCGCGCTGGCGCCGATGTAGGTGCCGACCGGCATGATCCGCGATTCCAGTTCCGGAGCGATGCCGCGCAGCCAGGCATTGCCGGCGAGGATGGCGAACTCGCCCTCGACCTCGCCGTGCGCGCTGCGCAGGATCGGCCGCGCGCCGCGCACCAGTTGCGTGACCGGCGTCTGCTCGTAGATGCGCACGCCGGCCGCCAGTGCCGCGCGCGCCAGGCCACGCGCGTAGTCCAGCGGATGCAGGTGGCCGCTGGCCGCGTCGTACATCGCGCCCAGGTAGCGTGGGCTGCGCAACTGCGACTGCAACTGCGCGCGGTCCCACCACTGCAGCGGATAGTCGTAGCGCTGCGCCATCTCGATGATGCCGGCGCGCAACTCGCGTTCCTGGCGCGGCTTGATCGCCACGTGCGCATGGCCGTCGCGCCAGTCGCAGGCGATGCCATGGCGGGCGATGCGGGTACGCAGCAACTGCATGCCGTCCCGGGAGAAATCGAACAGCAGCCGCGCATCGTCCTGGCCGAGCAGGGCTTCCAGGGTGTGCTGTTCGCAGCCGTAGCCGACGATGGCCTGGCCGCCGTTGCGCCCGGACGCACCCCAGCCGACCCGCTGCGCCTCCAGCACCACCACCCGATACCCGACCTCGGCCAGTGCCAGCGCCGCACTCAGCCCGGTATAGCCCGCACCGAGGATGCACACATCGGCGCGTACCTGGCCGCGCAGCGGCGCCTGCGCCGGGAACGGCGTGGCGCTGTCGGTGTACCAGTTGCGGGCGGAAGCAGGCATGGGATTAGGGATTGGGGATTGGGAATTGAGATCAGCGATAGCGTGATGGACCTTCGGCGGGCGTAAATCTCCTTGTAACGAATCCCCAATCCCGAATGCCCAATCCCCGCTCCTCACACCGTCCGCAAATACCAGCGATAGTCCACATCGCTGACCTGCGCCTGGAAATCCAGCAGCTCGCGGCGCTTCTGCTGGCCGTAGATATGCCGGAAGCGCGTGCCGAACGCGGTGGCGGCGAAGTCGCTGTCCACGAAGCGGGCGATCGCGCTGCGCCAGTCCGGTTCGCGTGCGGCGTGTTGCGCGTAGGCGTTGCCCTGGGTCGGCGGGCCGGGGTCGAGGCCCTGCGCCAGGCCGTGTTCGATGCCGGCCAGCACCGCCGCGACGACCAGGTAGGGATTGGCGTCGGCGCCGGCGATGCGGTGTTCGATGCGGGTGTTGGCCGGGTCGCTGTGCGGCACCCGCATCGCCACGGTGCGGTTGTTGAAGCCCCAGCTGTCGTTGAGCGGGACGAAGGCATTGGCGACGAAGCGCCGGTAGCTGTTGGCGTGCGGGGCGAACAGCAGCAGGCAGTCCTCGGCGCTGTGCTGCAATCCGCCGATGGCATGGCACAGGGGCGCGGCCGGCGCCTGCGGGGTGCAGGCGAACACGTTGTGGCCGGCATCGTCGAGCAGGCTCACGTGCACGTGCAGACCGCTGCCGGATTGCGCGGCGAACGGCTTGGCCATGAAGCTGGCAAGCAGGCCCTGCTGCTGCGCGATCGCCTTGATCGCGCGCTTGAGCAGCACCGCATCGTCGCAGGCGGCCAGCGCATCGGCGCGGTGCTTGAGGTTGATCTCGAACTGGCCGGGCGCGTATTCGGCGACCGCGGTGTCGGCCGGGATGCCCTGCGCGCGGCAGGCCTGCGCGACCGCGTCGGTGAAGCCGCGCTGGTCGTCCAGTTCCTGCATGTAATAGACCTGGGTGCTGTCGTTGCGCAGTCCGCTGTGGGCGTGCAGCGGCGGCTGCGGGCGGCCGTGCGCGTCGGCGTGCGGGTCGAACAGGTAGAACTCCAGCTCCACCGCGATCACCGGCGTCAGCCCGCGTGCCTGCAGGCGTGCCAGCACCTGCGCCAGCACCTGGCGCGGGGCGAAGTCGAGCGCGCCGCCGGCGCCGTCCTGCATCGCCAGCAGCAGTTGCGCCGACGGCACCGGCGCCCACGGTACCGGCCGCAGACTGCCCGGCACCGGGAAGCACAGCCGATCTTCGTCGCCGATGTCGTAGCCCAGCCCGGTTTCCTCGACGGTATTGCCGGTGATGTCGGTGGCGATCAGCGACATCGGCAGGCACACCCCGTCTCGGTAGACCTTGTCCAACGCGTCGCGGGCGATGCGCTTGCCGCGCAGCAGGCCGTTGCAGTCCGGCAGCAGCAGGTCGACCTGCTCGCAGCCGGCGATACGCTGCAGGGTCTGGGCATCGTCCGGGGGCAGCAGCGGGGCGTCGTGCATGCGGGTCACATCGCGGCGGACGGCGGGAGTGCTTCGAGCTTAGCAGAGCGCCATGGCGTCAAGAATACTCAACAGCGGCAGGCGGCGACGTGCCGACGCTCGCTCGCGCGGCACGCTGGCCGTGTTGCGCTTTTGCGGCATGGCAGCGGAGATTTTGCGGCATCGTGCAGGCCGGTATCGCGTCTGCAGGTGTGTTGTGCGCCGTGTCCCACTGCGTGTCGTGTTGTAAAAATAAAACGCTCGCGGTAACTTGCGAGGACGCCACACGAGTTCTTCGCATGGCCGTATCGCCCTTGGTCGGCGTGCCGACCGACCGCAAGCTCATCGGCCATCATCCGTTCCTGGCCGCGGGCGAAAAGTATCTGCGCGCCGCCGTCGACGGGGCGGGGGTGACCCCGGTGCTGCTGCCGTCGCTGCAGCCCCCGGTCGACGCCCGCGCCTGGCTGACGCGGCTCGATGGCCTGCTGCTGACCGGCGCGGCCAGCAACATCGAGCCACATCATTACAGCGACGAGCTAAGCTGGCTCGGCAACCTGCATGACCCGGCGCGCGACGCCAACACGCTGGACCTGATTCCGCAGGCGATCTCGCTGGGCCTGCCGATCCTGGCGATCTGCCGCGGCTTCCAGGAAGTCAACGTCGCCCTCGGCGGCACCCTGCACCAGAAGGTGCATGCGCAGCCGGGGCTGTCCGATCACCGCGAGGATCCGCGGGCGACGCTGGAGGCGCAGTACGCGCCGGCGCACGAGGTGGCGCTGAGCGAAGGCGGCTGGCTGGAGGAGATCGCCGGCCGCGGGCGGGTGCGGGTCAACTCGCTGCACGGGCAGGGCGTGGCCCGGCTCGGCGGCGACCTGATCGTCGAGGCGCTGGCGCCGGACGGACTGATCGAGGCCTTCCGCGGCATCGGCCCCGGTTTCCTGCTCGGTGTGCAATGGCATCCGGAGTGGCGGGTCCTCGACGACCCGTTCTATCTCGGCATCTTCCAATCCTTCGGCGACGCCTGTCGCCACTATGCGGCCAGCCGCAGGCACTGATTCCCATGGCCAGTCGACCCCGATCGCGCAAGCACACCCCGGAACAACAGGAAAGCTCGCTGCGGCGCTGGCTCAAGGAACGCCACATCACCGAGGTCGAATGCCTGGTGCCGGACATCACCGGCAACGCGCGCGGCAAGATCATTCCCGCCGCCAAGTTCTCGCACGACTACGGCACGCGCCTGCCAGAGGGCATCTTCGCCACCACCGTCACCGGCGACTACCCGGACGACTACTACGACCTGACGTCGCCGTCGGATTCGGACATGCAGCTGCGCCCGGACCCGGACACGGTGCGCATGGTGCCGTGGGCCGCCGACCCGACCGCGCAGGTGATCCACGATTGCTATACCAAGGAAGGCCAGCCGCACGAACTGGCGCCGCGCAACGTGCTGCGCCGGGTGCTGGAGGCGTATGCGGCGATCGGCTGCAAGCCGGTGGTGGCGCCGGAGCTGGAGTTCTTCCTGGTGCAGAAGAACACCGACCCGGACTTTCCGTTGCTGCCGCCGGCCGGCCGCTCGGGTCGGCCGGAGACGGCACGGCAGTCGTACTCGATCGACGCGGTCAACGAGTTTGATCCGATCCTTGACCTGATGTACGACTATTGCGACGCGATGGAACTGGACGTGGACACGCTGATCCACGAATCCGGCGCGGCGCAGCTGGAGGTCAACTTCACCCACGACGACGCGCTGTCGCGCGCCGACCAGGTGTTCCTGTTCAAGCGCACCATGCGCGAGGCGGCGCTGCGCCACGGCGTCTACGCCACCTTCCTGGCCAAGCCGATGGAGAACGAGCCTGGCAGTGCGATGCACATCCACCAGAGCCTGGTGGACAAGCACGGCAAGAACGTCTTCAGCGGCCGCCGCGCCGGGGAGTACAGCCGCACCTTCGCCCATTACCTGGCGGGCCTGCAGAAGTACGTGCCGATGGCGATGGCGTTCTTCGCGCCCAACGTCAATTCCTACCGGCGGTTGATGTTCGGCGAGGTGTCGCCGAGCAATGTGCTGTGGGGCTTCGACAACCGCACCTGCGGCCTGCGCGTGCCGATCGACACGATCGAGAACATGCGTGTGGAGAGCCGCTTCGCCGGTTCCGACGCCAATCCGTACCTGGCGATGGCGGCGACGCTGGCCTGCGGCCTGCTCGGGATCCGCGAAAAGCTCGAACCGACCGAGCCGACCACCGGCAGTGGCAAGGAGATGGGCTATCAGTTGCCGCGCTCGCTGGGCGAGGCGCTGGACGAGCTGGAGCGGTGCGGGCCGTTGCAGGAGTTGCTGGGGCCGCGCTTCGTGCGGGCGTACATTTCGGTCAAGCGCAAGGAGTATGAGACGTTCTTCCGGGTGATCAGTTCGTGGGAGCGGGAGTTCTTGTTGTTGAACGTGTGAGTTGCTGGTGGCTTTCGTACGCATCGTTTGCGACGGAATTGCCTACGCGCTCTGCAGTAGATTCGTTCCTGCCGTTGCCGTTGCTGTTGCTGTTGCTGTTGCTTCGGTTGTTGCTTTTGACTTACCGGGTTCCCTTCCGAAGCGGCGGCCATCGCGGGGAAAAACCCTAAGGGCGGCGTACATGGATGTACGCCGTCCGCGGCAGGGGCAGGATGCCCCTTCCGCGGATCCCCGTGATGGACGCGGACCCGGAGCGCGCAGCGCGGAGGGCGCGAAGGCAGGGCGCGCTTTCTTTTGGTTACCTTTTCTTTGCGCGAGCAAAGAAAAGTAACTCGCCCGAAAGGGCGAAAGCCTTTGCTTTTGACTGACGCATCAGATGAAGTGAACTGTAGGAGCGGCTTTAGCCGCGACAGCCACAATGGACTTTCGCTGTCGCGGCTGAAGCCGCTCCTACAATCCAGCGGCGGCCGCCGTAGGAGCAGGTGCAAGAGCAAAGCTTTCGCCTGGCGGCGAGTCACTTTTCTTTGCTTGTGCAAAGAAAAGTAACCAAAAGAAAGCACACCCTGCCTCGCGCCCTCCGCGCTAACGCGCTCCGGGTCCGCGTCCAACCCGGGGATTCGCGGAAGGGGCATCCTGCCCCTGCCGCGAACGGCGCACGTCCATGTGCGCCGCCCCTTCGGGGTTTTTCCCCAGGCCGGCCGCCGCTTCGGAAGGGAACCCGGTAAATCAAAAGCAACGGCAAAGGCAAAGGCAACAACAGCAACAGCAAGAGCAGCAGCAACAGCAAGAGCAAAGCTTGGCCGCGGTAGCGGCCTTGGTACCGACATTGGAGTGGACATGGACCGGATCGACACGCGCGCCCTGCAGGACCTGGATGCCGCGCACCACCTGCACCCGTTCAACGACAACGCCGCCCTGGCGCAGAAAGGCACCCGCATCCTCACCCGCGGCGACGGCGCCTACGTCTGGGATGCCGACGGCAACCAGTTGCTGGATGCCTTCGCCGGCCTGTGGTGCGTCAACGTCGGCTACGGGCGCAAGGAACTGGGCCAGGCCGCCGCGCGGCAGATGGAACAGCTGGCGTACTACAACAGCTTCTTCCAGTGCACCACCGAACCGACCATCCGCCTGGCCGCCAAGCTCGCCGAACTGGCGCCGGGCGACCTCGACCATGCCTTCTTCACCAACTCCGGCTCCGAGGCCAACGACACCATCCTGCGCCTGGTGCGGCACTTCTGGGCCGTGCAGGACCAGCCGCAGAAGACCATCTTCATCGGCCGCCACGACGGCTACCACGGCACCACCATGGCCGGTGCCAGCCTCGGTGGGATGAAGGGCATGCACCGCCAGGGCGGCCTGCCGATCCCCGACATCCACCACATCGATCCGCCATATGGCTTCGGCGACGGCTGCGACATGGATCCGGACGAGTACGGGCTGCTGGCCGCGCGGCGGCTGGAGGACAAGATCCTGGAACTGGGGCCGGAGCGGGTGGCCGCGTTCATCGGCGAGCCGATCATGGGCGCGATCGGCGTGTACATCCCGCCGCGCAGCTACTGGCCGGAGATCGAGCGCATCTGCCGCCGCTACGACGTGCTGCTGGTCGCCGACGAGGTGATCTGCGGCTTCGGCCGCACCGGCGAATGGTTCGGATCGCAGCACTTCGGCTTCCAGCCGGACGTGATGACCATCGCCAAGGGCATCACGTCCGGCTACATCCCGCTCGGCGCGGCCATGTTCGGCACGCGCGTGGCCACGGTGCTGAAGGAGCAGGGCGGCGAGTTGGCGCATGGCTGCACCTATTCCGGGCACCCGGTGTGCGCGGCGGTGGCGCTGGAGAACCTGCGCCTGCTGCAGGACGAGGGCATCGTCGAACGCGCGCGCAGCGAGATCGCGCCGTACCTGGCGCAACGCTGGGCCGAGCTGGGCGAGCACCGGCTGGTGGGCGAGGCGCGCATCGTCGGCATGATCGGCGCGCTGGAACTGGTGCCGGACAAGCCGCGGCGGCACTACTTCCCCGAGCGCGGCAAGGTCGGCGCATTGTGCCGCGACAATGCGCTGCGCCGCGGCCTGATCCTGCGCGCCACCAACGATGCGATGCTGCTGTCGCCGCCGCTGATCCTCAGCCGTGCCCAGGTCGACGAACTGTTCGACAAGGCCTGGCTGGCGCTGGAGGATACGGCCCAGGCGCTGGGCAAATAGCCCGGCGCTGGGTAGTCTGGAACGTCCACCCCGGATCCGGCGCGCGGCGCCGATCCTCCCCCTCTTGCCCATGGACCTGCGGAGACCTGCCATGACCTTGCGACTGCTCACTCTTTCCCTGGCCACGGCGCTGCTCGCCGGCTGCGGCGGCTCCGGCAGCGATGCGGACAAGGCGGGGCAGGGCGAGGCGAAGGTCCTCAACGTCTACAACTACTCGGACTACATCGCCGAGAACACGATTCCCGACTTCGAGAAGCAGTCCGGCATCAAGGTCACCTACGACGTCTTCGACAGCGACGAGATGGTGGAGACCAAGCTGCTGGCCGGCGGCAGCGGCTACGACGTGGTGGTGCCGACGCTGAACTTCTTCGGCCGGCAGATCCAGGCCGGCGTGTTCCTGCCGCTGGACAAGAGCAAGATCCCGAACCTGGCCAATCTCGATCCGCAGATCATGCAGCGCATCGCGCAGCAGGACCCGGGCAACAAGTACGGCGTGCCGTACATGGTCGGCACCACCGGCATCGGCTACAACGTGGACAAGGTCAAGGCCGCGTTCGGCAGCACCGACATCGCCAACAGCTGGGACCTGGTGTTCAAGCCGGAGAATCTGTCCAAGCTCAAGGACTGCGGCGTGACCCTGCTGGACACGCCCTCGGACCTGATCCCGATCGCACTGCACTACCTGGGCGAGGATCCGCACAGCACCGACCCGGCCAAGATCGAGCAGGCCGCGGCGCTGATCAAGCGCATCCGCCCGTATGTGCAGAACTTCCACTCCTCGCAGTACGTGACCTCGCTGGCCAACGGCAGTACCTGCCTGGCGGTGGGCTGGTCCGGCGACATCATCCAGGCCCGCGACCGCGCCGAGGAAGCCAAGAACGGCGTGCACGTGGCCTATTCGATTCCCAAGGAAGGCGCGCCGCAGTGGTTCGACATGCTGGCCATTCCCAAGGACGCCAAGCATCCGGAGAACGCCTACGCGTTCATCAACTACCTGCTGACGCCCAAGGTGGCCGCGGCCAATACCGACTTCATCCACTACGCCAACCCGGTGCCGCAGGCGACCCCGCTGGTGGACGCGGCGATCCGCAACGATCCCACCATCTATCCGCCGCCGGAAGTGGCCGCGAAGATGTTCACCTATTCGATCAACCCGCCCGAGGTGGACAAGCTGTACACCCGCCTGTGGACGGAGATCAAGACCGGCCGCTGAGCCGGTGGTGTTGCGGTCCGGGTAAGGCTTTGCGGGTTGCCCCGGACCGCTATCGCGCTGCGCTTGCCCGAGCGACCAGGGTAAGCGTAAGCGGCTGTTGTGGGAGGGACTTCAGTCCCGACGTCATGCCGCCCAGGACGCATCGTGTCTTCGCTCGTCGCGGCTGAAGCCGCTCCTACCCCTTTTACCGGTGCACGCAGGCACCGCGCCGGCACGCTCTCCCGTTTGAGATCGGAGCCGGCAACACCCTCTCCCGTAGGAGCGGCTTCAGCCGCGACGGGCCTTCCCGATCGCGCCCCGTCGCGCCGCTGAAGGACGCTCCGACACATCGCTCCCCCATCGGGATGAGAGAGCGGGGTCATCGCTCCCTCGACCCAGGCGGCCGGGTCTGGCGCTGCACAGCGCCCGCCATCGCGGCGACGCTGCAGCGCCACCGCCACGCGATGCTCACACACTCTGTACTCACCGGTACAAATAATGCGCCGGCCGGCGTACGCTACCGTTTGGTGGCGTCGCCGTTCCGACCCGGCGACGTTCTTCCTCTCCCCAGGAATCAGCGACTTGAGCAACCACGACCCAGACTCCTCACAGGCGCCGCGGCAGGGCGCCGCGCGCGACGCCCATGCCGGCCAGGGCCAGTCCGGCTCGCCCCGGGACGACAAGGGCCATGACGGCAAGGGCCAAGCCGACGACGGCAAGTCCGACACCCCGTCGCCGCTGAAGAACCCCAAGGTCAAATGGACCCTGCTGCTGATCGGCCTGCTGGTGGTGATCGGCCTGGTGGTGTGGCTGATCTATTACCTCACCACCGGCCGCTACCTGCAGGAGACCAACAACGCCTATCTGCAGGCCGATACGGTGGCGGTGGCGCCGCGGGTCAACGGCTACGTGACCGCGGTGTACGTGCGCGACAACCAGAGCGTGACCGCCGGGCAGCCGCTGCTGGAGATCGACCCGCGCACCTATCGCGCCACCCTGGAGCAGGCGCAGGCGGCGATCGCGGTACGCCAGGCCGACATCGCCGCCGCCGAGGCCGGGCTGCAGGCGCAGCGCGCCAGCCTGCTGCAGGCGCGCACCCAGGTCACTGCCGCCGCCGCCAGCCTGCGCTTCGCCCAGGGCGAGGCCAAGCGCTTCGGGCCGCTGGCCGCGTCCGGCGCCGACACGCACGAACACTACGAAAGCATCGTCCACGACCGCGACCGCGCGCAGGCGCAGTTCGACGCGGCCAAGGCCCAGGTCGTCGCCGCCGAGAGCCAGGTGCAGGGCACCAGCGCCAAGCTCGACCAGGCCCGCGCCGGGCTGGTGCAGGCGCAGGCCGACGCCGCGCAGGCGCAGGTGGCGGTGGAGGACACCCGCCTGACCGCGCGCATCGCCGGCCGCATCGGCGACAAGACCGTGCAGGTCGGCCAGTTCGTCGCGGCCGGCACCCGGTTGATGAGCGTGGTGCCGGTGGACGCGCTGTACCTGAGCGCCAACTTCAAGGAAACCCAGGTCGGGCTGATGCGGCCGGGGCAGCCGGCGCGGATCGAGGTCGACGCGCTGTCCGGGGTGGAACTGGACGGCGTGGTCGAGAGCATCGCCCCGGGCACCGGGTCGCAGTTCGCGCTGCTGCCGCCGGAGAACGCCACCGGCAACTTCACCAAGGTGGTGCAGCGGGTGCCGGTGCGCATCCGTCTCAAGGCCGGCGCCGAGGCGCGCAAGGTGCTGGTGCCGGGCATGTCGGTGACGGTGACCGTCGATACGCGCAGCGCCAAGGACGCCAAGGAGCGCGTGGAGGAAGAGGACGCGCAGGGCCAGGATGCCGTCGCCCCGCGCGGGCGCACCCCGTGAGCGAAGCGGCCGCGGCGGCTGGCGCGCAGGCGTCGCAAAAGGCCGACACCGGGGCCTGGCTGGCGGTGGCCGCCGGCACCATCGGCTCGTTCATGGCGACGCTGGACATCTCCATCGTCAACGCCGCGTTGCCGACCATCCAGGGCGAGGTCGGCGCCAGCGGCACCGAGGGCACCTGGATCTCGACCTCCTACCTGGTCGCCGAGATCGTGATGATCCCGCTGACCGGCTGGTTCGTGCGCACCCTCGGGCTGCGCAACTTCCTGCTGATCTGCGCGCTGCTGTTCACCTTCTTCTCGGTGGTGTGCGGGCTGTCCAACAGCCTGACCATGATGATCCTCGGCCGTGTCGGCCAGGGCTTCGCCGGCGGCGCGCTGATCCCCACGGCGCTGACCATCGTCGCCACGCGGCTGCCGCCGGCGCAGCAGACCCTGGGCACGGCGCTGTTCGGCATGACCGTGATCCTGGGCCCGGTGATCGGGCCGCTGCTGGGCGGCTGGCTCACCGAGAACGTCAGCTGGCACTACGCGTTCTTCCTCAACGTGCCGGTCTGCGCCGGCCTGGTGGCGCTGCTGCTGCTCGGGCTGCCGCACGAGCGCATGTATCTGCGCGGGCTGCTGGACGCGGACTGGCTCGGCATCTTCGGCCTGACCGCGGGCCTGGGCGCGCTGACCGTGGTGCTGGAAGAAGGCCAGCGCGAGCGCTGGTTCGAATCCACCGAGATCGTGCTGCTGAGCGTGGTCTCGCTGGTCGGCTTCATCGCCCTGGTGGCCTCGCAGTTCTTCAGCCGGCAGCCGGTGATCCGCCTGTCGATCCTGCTGCAGCGCAGTTTCGGCGCGGTGTTCGTGATGGTGATGGCGGTGGGCATGATCCTGTTCGGGGTCATGTACATGATCCCGCAGTTCCTGGCGGTGATCTCCGGCTACAACACCGAGCAGTCCGGCTACGTGGTGCTGCTGTCGGGCATCCCCACGGTGCTGCTGATGCCGATGATGCCCAAGCTGCTGACCACGGTGGACGTGCGCGTGCTGGTGCTCGGCGGGTTGAGCTGCTTCGCCGCGGCCTGCTTCGTCAACATGCACCTCACCGCCGAGTCGGTGGGCATGCATTTCGTCGCCGGGCAGCTGCTGCAGGGCTGCGGGCTGGCGCTGGCGATGATGTCGCTCAACCAGGCGGCGATCTCCTCGGTGCCGCCGGACCTGGCCGGCGACGCCTCGGGTTTGTTCAATGCCGCGCGCAACATGGGCGGCTCGATCGGCCTGGCGCTGATCTCCACCTTCCAGGAGCGGCGCATGGTGTTCCATACGCAGATGCTCGGCAGCGGCACCACCGCCAATTCGCCGCTGGCGCAGGACTACCTGCACGGCATCGCCGCGCAACTGCAGTCGGTGTCCGGCGCTGGCGCGGCGATGCAGTCGCTGGCGCAACTGGCGCGGCTGGTGCAGCAGCAGGCGCTGGTGATGACCTACAACGACCTGTTCTGGATCTTCGGGGTGATCGTGGTCTGCACGATCCCGCTGGCGTTCCTGCTCAAGCCGCTGCCCAAGGGCGGCGCTCCGCTCGCGATGCATTGAGGATTCCATGGCCCTGCGTTTCTCCCGCGTTCTCGTCGCCGCCGCGCTGCCCTCGCTGCTGTCGGCCTGCATGCTCGGCCCGGACTACGTGAAGCCGCCGCCGGTGGCCGAGGCGGCGCTGGCGCCGCCGCGGCTGCACCGCGCCGATGCCACGGCCGCCGCCGCCGGCGTGGTGCCGGCACCGCCGCCGCAGCGCTGGTGGGACACCCTGCAGGATCCGCAATTGACCATGCTGGTCGAGCAGGCCCTGCAGCACAGCCCGAACCTGCGCGTGGCGCAGGCGCGCCTGCGCGCCTCGCGCGCGCTGGTCGACCAGCGCCACGCCGAGCAGTTGCCCAGCGTCGGGGCGACGGCCGCCTATCTCAACGCGCGCGCGCCGGATGCGCTGACCGACCGCCTGGGCAGCATCGCCGCCGGCACCGGCCAGCCGGTGGAGATCGATCCGCGCGCGCAGCTCTACAGCGTCGGCATCGATGCCAGCTGGGAACTGGATTTCTTCGGCCGCCGCCGCCGCGCCAGCGAGGGCGCACTGGCCGATGCCCAGGCCGACGAGGCCGACCTCGCCGACGCGCAGGTGCAGATCGCCGCCGAAGTGGGGCAGGCCTACCTGGGCTACCGCAGCACGCGTGCGCGCATGGCCGTGGCCCAGCGCAACCTGGAGGCTGCCCGGCAGACCCTGCAACTGACCCGGCAGCGCCGCGAGCGCGGCGCCGACGCCGACCTGCAGGTGGAACGCGCGCAGGCGCAACTGCAGCAACAGGAAGCGGTACTCCCGGACCTGCAGGCCCAGGCGCAGGTGGCGCTGGACCAGTTGGCGCTGATGATCGGCCGCGAGCCCGGCGCGCTCGATGCCGAACTGGCCGCCGACCGGCCGTTGCCGACGCTGCCGGCGACGGTGCCGGTGGACGATGCCGGCGCGTTGATCCGCCGGCGCCCGGACGTGCGCCGCGCCGAGCGCCAGCTGGCCGCCTCGTCGGCGAAGATCGGCGAAGCGCTGACCGCGTATTTCCCGCAGGTCACGCTGCTGGGCAACATCGGCATGGCCGCGACCTCGCCGGGCGATCTCGGCCGCGATGCCGTCAACAGCGTGGTGGCGCCCTTCCTGCGCTGGTCGATCTTCGATTTCGGCGGCACCCGCGCCAAGGTCGAGCAGGCCCGCGCCGGCAACGCCGCGCGGCTGGCCGCCTACGAAGGCACGGTGCTGGCCGCGCTGCAGGATGCCAACGGCGCCCTGGCGCGGTTCGGCGCCGCGCGCCAGCAGGCGCTGGCGGCGGACAAGGCCGCGGCCTCGGCCGATCGTTCCGCAGCGTTGCTGCAACAACGCTATGCCGCCGGCGCCTCGTCGCTGATCGATGCGCTGGACGTGCAGCGCCAGCAGGCCTCGGCCCAGGACAGTGCGCTGCAGGCGCATACCCAGTTGCTGCTGCGCTACGTGGCCTTGCAGAAGAGCCTGGGCCTGGGCTGGGCGGCACCGGAAGCGCCGGCGTCCGCGCCAGCGCCAGCCACCGCGCAGTAAGCGCGCGCTGCTTTGACGAATCCCCAATCCCGACTCCCGAATCCCGCGCTTCCACGGTATCGCCGACGCGGCCCCCCACGGCTACACTGAGGCTCACCGCGCCGCGGTCGCCGCCGCAGCGGCGCTCCGCACGACGGCGTGCTTCATGGGGAATCACCGATGGCGTTGAGCGAAGCGAGAACCGACCATCTGCCGGCACCGCCGCCGGCCAAGGGTGCCGGCTATGTGTCCATCGCCGGCCTGCGCAAGGAATTCGACGGGTTCGTCGCGCTGGACGACATCGACCTGGATATCGGCCAGGGCGAGATCTTCGCGCTGCTGGGCGGTTCCGGCAGCGGCAAGTCGACGCTGCTGCGCTGCCTGGGTGGGTTCGAGCAGCCCAGCCGCGGCCGCATCGTGCTCGACGGCCAGCCGCTGGATGGGCTGCCGCCGTACCAGCGCCCGCTCAACATGATGTTCCAGTCCTATGCGCTGTTCCCGCACATGAGCGTGGAGCAGAACATCGCCTTCGGGCTGAAGCAGGACGGCCTGTCGCGCAGCGCCATCGCCAGCCGCGTCGGCGAGATGCTGGAGCTGGTACGGCTGGGCACGCTCGGCAAGCGCAAGCCGCACCAGCTCTCCGGCGGCCAGCAGCAGCGCGTGGCGCTGGCGCGCTCGCTGGCCAAGCGGCCGAAACTGCTGCTGCTGGACGAGCCGATGGGCGCGCTGGACAAGAAGCTGCGCTCGCAGATGCAACTGGAACTGGTCTCGATCATCGAGACCTCGGGGGTGACCTGCGTGATGGTCACCCACGACCAGGAGGAGGCGATGACCATGGCCACGCGCATCGCGCTGATGGAGCATGGCCGCATCCGCCAGGTCGGCACGCCGGGCGACATCTACGAGTCGCCGAACAGCCGTTTCGTCGCCGAGTTCATCGGCTCGGTGAACATGTTCGAGGGCCGCATCGGCGAGGACCACCCCGATCACGTGACCGTGCTCTGCCCGCAGTTCCCGGTGCCGATCTACATCAGCCACGGCATCACCGGCGTGGAAGGGCAGGAGGTGGCGTTCGCGGTGCGTCCGGAAAAGGTCTGGATCACCAAGGGCGAACCCGAGCAGACCTACAACAAGGCGCCTGGCACCATCGAGGACATCGCCTATTTCGGCAGCCACTCGATCTTCCACGTGCGCCTGCCCAGCGGCATCCGCGTGCAGTCCAACTTCGCCAACCAGAAGCGCTGGGACAGCGAAGGCATGACCTGGGGCGACACGGTATGGGTGTCGTGGGACGACAACGACGGCGTGGTGCTGACCGCATGAGCGCGCCCGTCGTCCCGGTGCCGCCGCAACCGACGCCGCGGCTGCGCCTGCAGCAGCGGTTGCGCCTGGGCTCGCTGCCGGCGCTGCGCTGGCTGGTGATCGCCGCGCCGTACCTGTGGCTGCTGCTGTTCTTCGCGATCCCGTTCCTGATCGTGCTGCGCATCTCCTTCGCCGAACAGGCGATCCGCAGCCCGCCGTACAGCGAGCTGCTGCAGGTCCGCGACGGCGTGCTGACGCTGAAGCTGACCCTGCAGAACTACCTGGCGCTGCTGCGCGACCACCAGTACATCGAGGCCTACTGGGGGTCGATCAAGATCGCCGGCATCTCCACCGCGCTGACCCTGCTGATCGGCTACCCGATGGCCTACGCGATCGCGCGGCTGTCGCCGTCGGCGCGCAACATCGCGATGATGCTGGTGGTGCTGCCGTCGTGGACCTCGTTCCTGATCCGCGTCTACGCCTGGATCGGCATCCTCGACAGCAACGGCGTGCTCAACCGGGCGCTGCTGGCGCTGGGCGTGATCGATGCGCCGCTGCACATCCTCTACACCCCTGTCGCCGCCTACATCGGCATCGTCTACTGCTACCTGCCGTTCATGGTGCTGCCGCTGTACGCGACCCTGGTCAAGCTCGACCAGCGCCTGCTCGAGGCCGCCTACGATCTTGGCGCGCCGCCGTGGAAGGCGTTCCTGACCGTGACCCTGCCGCTGTCGCGGCCGGGCATCGTCGCCGGCTGCATGCTGGTGATGATTCCGGCGGTGGGCGAGTTCGTGATCCCGGAGATGCTCGGCGGCCCGGACACGCTGATGATCGGCCGGGTGCTGTGGGGCGAGTTCTTCAACAACCGCGACTGGCCGACCGCCTCGGCGGTGGCGATCGCGATGCTGGCGCTGCTGATGGTGCCGATCCTGATCTTCAACCGCTACCAGCAGCGCCAGCTCGAAGGCGGGCAGGCATGAGCGGCGCGCGCGGCGGCATGGGCAGGGTATTGCGGTGGACGGTGCTGGGCGCCGGCTTTGCCTTCCTGTACCTGCCGATCCTGCTGTTGATGGTGTATTCGTTCAACGCCTCCAAGCTGGCGACGGTGTGGGCCGGCTTCTCCACCAAGTGGTACGGCGAACTGCTGCGCGACCGGCAGATCCTGCAGGCGGCGTGGATCAGCCTGAAGGTGGCGTTCTGGACCGCCACCGCGTCGATGGTGCTCGGCACGCTGGCGGCGATGGCGATGACCCGCTTCCGCCGCTTTCCCAGCAAGAGCCTGTTCGGCGCGCTGGTGACCGCGCCGCTGGTGATGCCGGAGGTGATCATCGGCCTGTCGATCATGATGATGCTGGTGTCGATGGGCGGCGTGCTCGGCATCCCGCCCAAGGGCGTGATGGCGATCTGGGCCGCGCATGTCACCTTCACCCTGTCCTTCGTCACCGTGGTGGTGTCCTCGCGCCTGCAGGAACTGGACCGTTCGCTGGAAGAAGCGGCGATGGATCTGGGCGCCAACCGGCTCAAGGTGTTCTTCCTGATCACCGTGCCGATCATCGCCCCGGCGCTGGTGTCGGGCTGGCTGCTGGCGTTCACCCTGTCGCTGGACGACGTGGTGATCGCCAACTTCGTCGCCGGCCCGGATTCGACCACGCTGCCGATGACCGTGTTCTCCTCGGTGCGCATGGGCCTGAAGCCCAAGATCAACGCACTGGCCACGCTGATGGTGCTGGCGGTGTCGATCGCCGCCGTCGTCGGCTGGTGGCTGATGGCGCGCAGCGAAAAGCGCCGCCAGCGCGATATCCAGCTTGCCCAGCAGCAAGCCGGCTAGGGCGTGACGTCGCTCCATGTAGGAGCGGCTTTAGCCGCGATTGGGCATTGCCGGTAAAGGCCCCGTCGTAGCTAATCCCGAAAGGGGCCGAGAGCCGCTCCTACGGGCCTCGCGGAACACTGTGAGCCATCGCATTCGACAGCATCGCCACGTCGCCGCAACGTCCACAGCGCTAGGCTGATTGCACATTTTTCCAGGAGTCCGCGCGATGCCTTACGACACCGTCAATCCGGCCAACGGCCAGGTCGAATACAGTCTCGAGCTGATGGATGCCGCCGCCGTCGAACAGCGCCTGGCCGCTGCGGCGCAGGCGTTCCCGGGTTGGGCGGCGACGCCGCTGGAGCAGCGCGGCGCGCTGCTGCGCAAGGTCGGTGCGCAGCTGCGCGAACAGCGCGACGCGATCCAGCGGGTGATGACCGCGGAAATGGGCAAGCTGCGCAAGGAGGCCCTGGCCGAACTCGACAAGTGCGCCGCCGCCTGCGACTACTACGCCGAGCATGCGGCGGACTACCTGCGCGAGCAGGCCGTGGCCACCGATGCGCAGCGCAGCTACGTGCGCTACGAACCGCTGGGCTGCGTGCTGGCGGTGATGCCATGGAACTTCCCGATCTGGCAGGTGTTCCGCTTTCTGGCGCCAGCGCTGATGGCCGGCAACGTCGCCCTGCTCAAGCACGCCAGCAACGTGCCGCGCTGCGCCGACGCGATCCGCAAGGTGCTGGCCGACGCCGGCGTGCCGGACGGGGTGTTCGACGTGCTGCACATCGACAACGACCAGGCCGCCGAGGTGCTGCGCGATGCGCGCGTGGCCGCGGTCACCCTGACCGGCAGCGAGCGCGCCGGCCGCTCCATCGCCGCCAATGCCGGCGGGCAGTTGAAGAAGTGCGTGATGGAGCTGGGCGGCAGCGACGCCTTCGTGGTGCTGGACGACGCCGACCTCGACGCCACCGTCGCCGCAGCGGTGAAGTCGCGCTTCGACAACGCCGGGCAGACCTGCATCGCGGCCAAGCGCTTCGTGGTGGTGGAGGCGATCGCCGACGAATTCGTGCGCCGCTTCGTGGCCGCCGCCGCCGAGCGTCGCCTCGGCGACCCGCAGGACGAGGCGACCACGCTGGCGCCGATGGCGCGCCAGGACCTGCGCGACGAACTGCACAAGCAGGTGCAGGCCAGCATCGCGAAGGGCGCCAAACCGCTGCTCGGTTGCGAACCCGAGCGCGACAGCCACGCCGGCTATCCGGCGTCGATCCTCGACCACGTGGCGCCAGGCATGCCGGCCTACGACGAGGAACTGTTCGGCCCGGTTGCCGCAATTCTGCGCGTGGCCGACGAAGCAGAGGCGGTGCGCGTGGCCAACGACACCACCTTCGGCCTCGGCGGCAGCGTCTGGACCGCCGACCCTGCCCGTGGCGAGCGCGTGGCCTGCCAACTGCAGTGCGGCGCCGCCTTCGTCAACGCCATCGTCAAGAGCGACGTGCGCCTGCCGTTCGGCGGCATCAAGCGCTCCGGCTTCGGCCGCGAACTGGCCGAGCATGGCATCCATGAGTTCATGAACATCAAGTCGGTGTATGTTGGGTGAGGCGGGGATTGGGAAGTCGGGATTGGGGATTCGCAAATGCGGATCCCCTTCGCCGATGTACCCCTTGCAACCCAGGCGTTAAACCATCAGGCGCAGCGCACCGCTTCAACGAATCCCCAATCCCCAATCTCCAATCCCGGCTTCACAGCCACCTCGCCCGCTTGAACGCCACATACAGCGCCACGCAGACCGCGGCGACGCCGCCGACCATCAGCGGGTAGGCCCAGGGCCATTCCAGTTCCGGCATCTGCTTGAAGTTCATGCCGTACCAACTGGTGATCAGGGTCGGGGCGGCGAGCAGGGCGGCCCAGGCGCCGAGGCGTTTGACCGTCTCGCCCTGGGCCAGGGTGACCAGCGACAGGTTCACGCTCAGCGCGGTGCCCAGCATCTCGCGCAGGGTGTCGATGGCGTCGTTGGTGCGCACGGCATGGTCGAGCACGTCGCGCACGTACAGGCGCACTTCTTCGGCGATCAGCGGGCCGGGGTGGCGCTTGAGGTGCGCCAGCACGTCCTGCAGCGGCGCCACCGCCAGGCGCATCTGGTTGAGTTCGCGCTTGAGTTCGTACAGGCGGATGGCGGTGTCGCGGCGGTACGACTCGGCGAAGATGTCGGCCTCCAGCCGTTCCAGGCTCTGCCGGAAGGCGTCGAGGATCGGCTGGTAGTTGTCCACCACATAGTCCAGCACCGCGTAGAGCGCATAGGACGGGCCCAGTTTCATCAGCGAGGCCTCGCGTTCCAGCCGCTCGCGCACCGGCGCGTAGGGCAGCGAGGCGCCATGGCGCACGGTCAGCAGGAAGCGCGCGCCGAGGAAGGCGTGGGTTTCGCCGTAGACGATGCGCTCGTCGATCACCTGCGCGGTGTGCACCGCCAGGAACAGCGAGTTGCCGAAGGCCTCGACCTTCGGTCGCTGGTGCGCCTTGCGGGTGTCCTCGATCGCCAGTTCGTGCAGCTGGAACTCTTCCTTGAGCTGCTGCAGCACCGCGTCGCCGGGTTCGTACATGCCGACCCAGACGAAGCCGTCGTCGTGGCCGGCCAGCACGTCGCTGATCTGCTCCAGGGAGATGTCGTGGCGGCGGCCGTGGCCGTCGTAGTGCACGCAGTTGATGACGCAGGCGGGATTGGCGGTCGCGGAGGCCATGGCAGGATCGTGTTCGGCGGAGGCGCGCGTGGCGAGTGGCGTGACGGTATCAGGGCTGCGGGCGAGGGCGGGTGAGCGCCCAGGCCAGCGCCGCGTGCACCGGCAGCAGCAATGCGATCCATTGCAGGTTGAACTGCGGCTGCAGCATCGACAGCCAATGGATCAGCAGCGCGGCGCCGGCCAGCGCCACCACCAGCCACAGCAGCACATCGAACCAGCGTCCGGGGCGGCGCCCGCGCAGCACCGCAAGACCGCCGACCAGCAGTGGCAGGCACAGCGGATCCAGCAGCAGCAGGTTGCGGTTGCCCCAGGCGGCGCGATGCTCGCTGAAGCCCCACAGGTACAGCAGGACCGCGCCGCCGAGCGCGCACAGCAGCCAGAACGGCAGCGCCAGCGCGGCCAGCCAGCGCGGGCGGCGGCCCAGCGCCAGCACGCCCGCCGCCGCGGCCAGCCCGACCAGCAGCCACGGCCACCAGTGCCGCAGCTGTTCCGGCGGTTCCGGCGGCAGCCGCTGCGGCAGCAACTGCTGGCGCGCCTGCACCAGCGGGCGGCCTTCGCTGTTGCGCACCTCGCTCAGGCTCTCGGCCAGGCGCATCGGCACGAACGCCTCTTCCCAGCGCGACAGCGGCTTGTCGGCGTACGGGCCCAGGCCCAGGTCGAAGCCCAGCCACATCCACGGTGCCGGCGAGGCCAGGCGCACCGATTCGCTGCGGTAGGTGTTGCCGCGCGAGCGGCCGGACAGCTGCGCATGCAGCGCGCCGCCCATGGCCCGGTCCAGCGCGTCGCGGACCATCGTGGCGCAGTTGGCGGTGTAGTAGTCGTAGCGGTAGCGCGCGTTTTCCGGGCGCGCGCGCCAGGCCAGCGCCTGCTGCAGCGCACGCGCCTGCGCGGGCGCCAGGTCCAGCCACTGGATATCCACGCCGCGGCCGGCCTCGCGGTACTGCTCCAGATCCTCCTGCAGCGGCAGCGCGACCAGGTAGTAGCGCATGTCGCCGGCGGCGAAGCGACCGACGAAGCCCGGTTCGCTGGGGTCGAAGAAACCGAAGTTGTACGAGGTCGCCTGGCCCGTGCGCGGGTCGAGCACCACGATGGCGTCATGGCCGAAGCGCTCGAAGAACACTTCGCCGGGCTGCATCGTCGCCACGCCGATGCGTGGTGCGGGGTCGTTGGCGCCGGCGGCGGTGGTCGCAGCCGCGTCGGGCACTGCGGGCGCCGCTGCGGCCAGCGGCGGCGGTGCCGCCGGATCCGCAGGCGCGGCCTGCGCGACCGCCAGCCCGGTCCACAGGGCCAGCAGCATTCCCAGCCAGCAGGCCGCGCGCATGCGCGGCACGCGGTGCGTGCTCAAGCGCCGTCCTGCGCGGGAGGCGGCAGGATGGTGACGTGGAAGGCCTGCACCCGGCGCGCGTCGGCCCGCGCCACGCGGAACGCGAACCGCCCAAGGGTCAGTTCCTCGCCGGTCTCGGGCAGGTGCCCGATCGCCTCGGTGACCAGCCCGCCGACGGTGTCGTAGTCGTCGTCCGGGAAGTCGGCGCCGAAGCGCTCGTTGAAATCCTCGATCGGGGTCAGCGCATCCACCACGTACTGGCCGTCGGCCTGCGCCGCGATCAGCGAGGCCTCGTCCTCGGCGTCGTCGTGCTCGTCGTCGATGTCGCCGACGATCTGCTCCAGCACGTCCTCGATGGTCACCAGCCCGGCCACGCCGCCGTACTCGTCGACCACGATCGCCATGTGGTTGCGCGAGAGCCGGAACTCCTTGAGCAGCACGTTGAGCTTCTTCGACTCGGGAATCAGCACCGCCGGACGCAGCAGTTCGCGCACCGTGCCGGGACCGTGGTCGGCGACCACGCCGCGCAGCAGGTCCTTGGCCAGCAGGATGCCGAGGATGTCGTCCTTGTTCTCGCCATGCACCGGGAAGCGCGAGTGGCCGGATTCGACCACCTGCTTCATCAGGTCGAGGAAGCGCGACTCCACCGGCAGCGACACCATCTGCGCGCGCGAGACCATCACGTCGCCGACGGTGAGTTCGGAGACCGACAGCGCGCCCTCCATCATGCGCAGCGTGTCGGCGGCGATCAGGCCATCGTGCTGCGCGTCGCGCAGCACCTCGACCAGATCGTCGCGGGTGTGCGGGTCGCCGGAGAACACCGAGGTCAGGCGTTCCAGCCAGCCGCGACGTTTTTCGTGGGATTCCGGGGAGGTACTACTCGGTCCGTCTTCTGACATGTTCTGTGGGTAGGCGCCCGGTCGAACGGGCGGTAACCGCAAGTCTAGCAGGGCGGTCGCGACAGCATCGCGACGTCGGCGGCCCGCACCGGTAGGCCCGCCACCGCGGATTCAGCCGCCCTTGGGCGGCGTATGCAGGGCGTCCGGTGCCGGTGCCGCGCCCGGCTCCTCGGGCAGGTCCAGGCTGTAGCTGCAGCCGGCCAGGGTCTTGCCGGGGTGCGATTTCACCGTGGACACGCTGAGGATGATCGACTCGATCATCGGCTCGCCGGTCTTGGGATCGTGCACGTCGCGGCTGAGCACTTCACGGCCGAACATGGCCTTCTCCGGGGTGTCCACCGCCGCTTCCAGATTCAGGCGCTTGGCCAGCGGCCGCGGGTCGGGCAGGTCCAGGATCGCCATCACGCTGGCGCCGGAGAAGGCGATGCGCTCGCTGCTGTAGCCGAACACCTGGATCGGCCGGGTCAGCGCGTACTCGGTCATGAACAGGTTGGACTGCGGCAGCGGCCGCCAGCCGTGCGCGACCGCCTTCAGCGGATCGGCCAGCAGCGGCGCCAGCGCGGCGAAGTCGGCCACGTGCTGGCGGCATTCCAGCAGGGCCGGCAGGTCGACGGACGGATCGGTAGCCGCGGGGACGGCAGGCGCCGCAGCGGGTGGCGCGGATGGCGTGGCGGTCGCCGCCGCCGGAGCGACGCAGGCGAGCGCGAGCAGGACGAGCGAAGGACGGATCAACGCACGGAACCTCGAAGAAAAGCGGGGCTGCGGCGATCGCCGCGCGGCCACGTTACCGCCGGCGCCTGCGCTTGACCAGCGCGGGGCAAGCCGTTGTCGCCGGATCAACGTTCGCCGGCGTAGGGGTCGGACACGCCGAGATCGGCGAGGATCTCGCGCTCCAGTTGCTCCATCGCCTCGGCTTCCTTGTCGTCCTCGTGGTCCCAGCCGAGCAGGTGCAGCACGCCGTGCACGGTCAGGTGCGCGTAGTGCGCGCTGAGCGGCTTGTCCTGTTCGACGGCTTCGCGCGCCACCACGGGTGCGCAAATCACCAGGTCGCCGAGCAGCGGCAGCTTCATGCCCTTCGGCAGCCCCTCCGGCAATTCGGCCGGGAAGCTGAGCACGTTGGTGGCGTAGTCCTTGCCGCGGTAGTGCAGGTTGAGGGCGCGGCCTTCGCGGTCGTCGACCAGGCGGATCGCCAGGTCGGCCTCGCGGATGCGGCCCTTCAGTGCCGCGGCGACCCACTTGCGGAAGCTCGGCGCCGCCGGCAGCCCGGCGCGGGGCAGGGCGTAGCTGACGCCGACATCGAGGCGGACGGGACCTTTGGTCATGGCGGAACGGCCGGGTGCAGCGGTGGGGGCCACAGTATCGCGCTAACGCACGCTCAGGGCGAAGCCCAGTCGCCGGCGTCGTAGGCGATCTCGATCACAGCGGCATTGCCTGTGGTGCGATCGATGCCGGCGTCCGCGGCGGATTTGCTGCAGTTGAAGCCCTGGTAGAGGGCGCTCTGGCGGACGAGCTGCAGTGCCGCCTGTTCCGGCTTGCCGTTCGGGTCGATCTGGATGGTCGGTGTCGCGCAGCCGCCGACATTGGTCACCTGGATGGCGGGCACGAGCGCGCGCGCCGCCTGGTCGGCGAGGGTGTCGAAGACATCCGGTCCGATGTCCTGCGCAGCGGCCGACACGCGCACCTTGAAGTAGTAGAGCTGTTTGTAGAACAGGTAGCCGTTGGAGCGGGCCGGTGCGTCCTCCGGGTCGAGGCGCAATTCCATCCGCAGCTTTTCTCCGGGCACACGTTGGGCCTCGGCGATCGCCGCGACCAGCGCCTTGTCCAGGGCGCTGGCGGCCTTCGGTGCGGGTTCGGCCACGTCGCCCAGTACGAACCGCTGCGCGCCCAGTTCGTGCAGTTCCGCGTAGGTGCCGCCGGAGACCGCTGCGGCCAGATCGGCGCGGAAGCCCGCCATGCCGTCGGCGATGGCGCGCGCCGATTCCTTTTGTCCGGCGGGATAGACGAACACGTTGATGGTCAGTTCCGGATGACCGTTCAGCACGTAGAGGAAGCCGGCGCCGGCGGCCTTGGCGGCCGGGTCGTACTTGCTGCTGCGCAGGCTGAAGTCGCCCACCGTGTCGGGAGCGACCACGTAGCTGGTTTCGACGAAGGGCCGCGCCGGCGTGGATGCGGGCGGCGCGGCCGCGGCGGCAGCCGCTGGCGCGGCGCAAGTGGCCAGGATCGGCCAGAGCAGACAGGCGGACAACGACGCTCGCTGGAACATGGCACCTCCCCGTGTACGGCAACAGCATCGCAGTGTACGTCGGTCACTGCGATGTGGCGCCTGCGCGGTTGCTATCGAGTACCGCGGCAGGTGCGCGGAAGCAGGCTCAGGTCACGCACGCGACCAGGAACAGCAGCGGAGTTTTTTCGTCGTCGATGCGGTAGGCCAGGCTACCCATCGGGCCTCGCTGGCACTGCGGATTGTCGCGACGGATTTCCACCGTGGCGGCGAAGCGCCCCGACGCGGGCAGCCACACCGCGGCCTGGCCGCGTTCGAGCAGTTGGCCGACGAGGTAGAGACTGTCCGCCGGCACCTTTGCGTAGGCCAGCGCGTTGCAGCCGAAGCGGTCGCGCGTCGCGCCGACGGTCTCGGCCGCATTGAGCAGCGCTTGCGCGCGGGTGCCGGCGATCCAGGCCAGGCGTTGCGCCTCGTCGTCGCGCGGCGCGGTCGGCGAAGTGCGGGCGATCGCCGCGGCGCGCTCGAGGACGTCGCGCGGCAGTCCCATGCTGGCCGTGTCCTGGACGATCGATAGGCACGGCGGGGTCAGCGATTGCGCCAGGGAGATGCGCTGCGGTGCCGGGTCCTGCGCCGGCGGCGGATCCTGCGGCTGGCTGCTGGCGCCGCCGGCCACGCAAAGCAGCGCTGCCAGCAGGCCGGGCCAGGGCCGGATCATGCGGACGGGCCGCTGGCGCGGTCGACCACGTCGCGCTTCTCGTAGGCGTTGACGATGCGCGCCACCAGCGGATGCCGGACCACGTCGCGCGCCTCGAAGAACGTGAAGCTGACCCCGTCCACCTCGTGCAGCACCTCGACGGCATCGCGCAGGCCGGACTTGACGTGCTTGGGCAGGTCGATCTGGGTCAGGTCGCCGGTGACCACCGCGGTGCTGCCGAAGCCGAGCCGGGTCAGGAACATCTTCATCTGCTCGATGGTGGTGTTCTGCGCCTCGTCCAGGATCACGTAGGCATCGTTGAGGGTGCGCCCGCGCATGTAGGCCAGCGGTGCGATCTCGATGACGTTCTTCTCCAGCAGCTTGACCACCTTCTCCACGCCCAGCATCTCGTACAGCGCGTCGTACAGCGGGCGCAGGTAGGGATCGACCTTCTGGGTGAGGTCGCCGGGCAGGAAGCCCAGTTTCTCGCCGGCCTCCACCGCCGGGCGCACCAGGATCAGGCGCTGCACCCGCGATTCGTTCAGCGCTTCCACCGCGCTGGCCACGGCCAGGAAGGTCTTGCCGGTGCCGGCCGGCCCGATGCCGAAGTTGATGTCGTGGGTGGCGATCTGGTGCAGGTACTTGGCCTGGTTGGCGCCGCGTCCGCGCACCGTGCCGCGCCTGACCTTGATCGCCACGTCCTGCGGCTGGTAGGCGCGCTGCGTCACCTGGTCGACGTTGGACTGGTTGAGCCGCAGGTGGATTTCCTGGTCGTCGAAGGCGACGTGCTCGGCCTCGGCGTACAGCGCCTGCAGCAGCCGCTCGGCCGCCGCCACCGCCTGCTCCGGCCCGGTCACCCGGTACACGTTGCCGCGGTTGGAGATCTCCACGCCCAGGCGCAGTTCGATCTGCCGCAGGTGCGCATCGAACGGGCCGGCCAGGTTGGCCAGGCGTTCGGTGTCGGCGGGGTCCAGGGTGAAGTCGCGTTGCGCAGGGGTGGTCATGGCGGGCGCGCGCCGCCGGCGGCGACGTCGAAAAAAAGAGGGGCGCAAAGGGTAGCGCGCGGCGCGTAGCCGGGCCAGTGAAGGGCGCGCGGCGACGGCGTCGGCATCGGCGGCGGCATGTCGGTGCGGTCAATGTACGCCTTGCGGATCCGCAAGTGCAAGTGCCGCGCCGCCGCCCGGACCTCCGCGCCGCGGCAATGGCAACGTTGTCCACAATGCATGTGGATCGATTGTCCAAAAGCCTGTGGACAACCGCGCGAACGCCTTGCCACGCAAGGCGCCGCCCTGTGGTGGCGAAAAAATCGCACCCGTGCGGCCGGCGACGCATGCAGGGCGGCGCGCGTTCCTTCGAAATCGATTGCGACGCGCTTTATCGACCGCCGCCGCCAGCGTCGTTTCCACGCCGCGCGGCGCGCGCCTGCATCCAGGCGTCCGCAATCGCGTGTGCAATGGCGGGGTCGTCCACGACCAGGATCAGGTGCCCATGGTGGTCGCTGTACTGCACGGCGATGTTGATGCCGGCGGCGCCGAGCATGCCGGTCAGCAGGCCGAGCTGTCCCGGCGTGTCCTGGTCCAGGCGCAGGCTCACCACCGGATGTTCGGCGGCCACGTGGAAACCGTGCGCGCGCAAGGTCTCGCTTGCCGGTGCGGCGGCATCGAACAGGAAGTGCGCGACCGCGCGCCCGTCTACGCGCCACACGCCGCCGCCTTCGATGCTGATGCCGGCCGCGCCGAGTGCCTGGGCCATCGCGGACAGGGCGCCTGGGCAGTCTTCGAGGTGGATTTCGACGTCCTTCATCGCGCGGCCTCCGGCGGCTCGCCCGGGCGCACGATCGTCGCCTCGCAACGCACCGGCATGGCGCAGCTGTTGGCGATGAAGCACTGCGCGTGGGCCTTTGCGTGCAAGGCCTGTGCGCGGTACGCGTTGCTGTCCGCCGCGATGGTCACGCGCGGTGCCAGCGCCACCTCGCGAAAGCGTCCGCCCTGGCCGGGGCGCATCTCCAGCCAGCCCTGGGCCTGGTCCTCGTAGGCCAGCACCCGGATGCCGGTATGCGCGCACAGGGCCAGGTAGGTGAGCATGTGGCAGGCGGCGAGGGCGCCGACGAACAGGTCTTCCGGATTGTGCAGCGCCGGGTCGCCGAGGAAGAGCGGGTCGGCGCTGCCGGTCAGCATGGGTTTGCCGGAAACGGCCAACGCGTAATCGCGACCGTAGCCGCTGTAGTCGACGGTGCCGCCGCCGCGGTTGCCGATCCAGTGCAAGTGCGATGTGTAGTGGTGCAGCGTGTCGGCCATGCGCCTGCCTCGTGTGGGAAGCGGGCACGGTAGGCCGGAGCGCGGCGGCATGCTTCGTCTAGAATCGAAGCATGAGCGAGGACACCCTGCTTGCGCGCGCCGCCTTCCTGCTCGGCGACCCGGCGCGCAGCCGCATGCTGGCGGCACTGATGAGCGGCCAGGCACGTACTGCCAGCGAACTGGCGCTGGACGGCGCGGTGGCGCCGTCGACTGCGAGCCGGCACTTGTCGCAACTGGTCGACGCCGGCTTGCTCGCGGTGGCCCGCCAAGGGCGGCACCGCTATTTCCGTCTGGCCGGCGCAGACGTCGCCGCGGCGGTCGAGGCGATGATGGGAGTGGCGCCGCCGCCGACGCGGCGGGTCGGCCCGGCGGATCCCGCCTTGCGCCGCGCGCGGGTGTGCTACGACCACCTTGCCGGCGAACTGGCGATCCGCTGGCGTCAGCAGATGGAAGCGCGTGGGCATCTGCTGTGCAGCGACGGCATGGCCCTGAGCGCATCCGGTGCCGCCTGGTGCGCGGCGATCGGCATCGACGTGGCTTCGCTGCGTGCGTCGCGGCGGCCGCTGTGCCGGCCGTGCCTGGACTGGAGCGAGCGCCGCGACCACGTCGCCGGTGCGCTGGGCAGCGCCGTGCTCCGGTATCTCCTCGACACCGGCCTGGCCCGGCGCGTGCCGGATTCGCGGGTGGTACAGATCGGCCCGCGCGGCGAGCGCTTCCTCAGCGCGCTCGACTAGCGTGTACCCGGCGCCGCTCAGGCCGCGGCGTCGTCCTCGGCCAGGTGCAGGCGGCCGCGCAGCGAATTGCTCAGCGCCTCGGTGATCGTCACCTCGACGAACTGGCCGATCAGGCGCGGATGGCCGGGGAAGTTCACCGAGCGCATGTTCTCGGTCTTGCCCGTCAGTTCGGCCGGGTTCTTCTTCGACGGCCCTTCCACCAGCACGGTCTGCACGCTGCCGATCATGCTCTGCGAGATCTGCTGCGCATGCGCGTTGATGTGCGCCTGCAGCCGCGCCAGCCGCGCATGCTTGACCGCCTCGGGGGTGTCGTCTTCCAGGTCGGCGGCGGGCGTGCCCGGGCGCCGCGAATAGATGAAGGAGAAGCTCTGGTCGAAGCCCACGTCCTCGATCAGCTTCATGGTCTTGTCGAAGTCGGCGTCGGTCTCGCCGGGGAAGCCGACGATGAAGTCGGAACTGATCGAGATGTCCGGGCGCACCGCGCGCAGCTTGCGGATCTTCTGCTTGAATTCCAGCGCGGTGTAGCCGCGCTTCATCGCGCTGAGGATGCGGTCGCTGCCGGCCTGCACCGGCAGGTGCAGGTAGTTGGCCAGCTGCGGCACGTCGCGGTAGGCCTCCACCAGCGAGTCGCTGAATTCCAGCGGATGCGAGGTGGTGAAGCGGATGCGGCCGATGCCCTCGATCTGCGCGATGCTGCGGATCAGCAGGCCCAGGTCGGCGACCTGCGCTTCCTCGCCGGCCTCGGCGTCGGCGTAGGGGCCGCGGTAGGCGTTGACGTTCTGGCCGAGCAGGTTGATCTCGCGCACGCCTTGCGCGGCCAGTTGCGCCACTTCCACCAGCACGTCCTCGAACGGGCGGCTGATCTCCTCGCCGCGGGTGTAGGGCACCACGCAGAACGAGCAGTACTTGGAGCAGCCTTCCATGATCGACACGAAGGCCGACGGGCCTTCGGCGCGCGGCTCCGGCAGGCGATCGAACTTCTCGACCTCGGGGAAGCTGATGTCCACCTGCGACTTGCCCGATTCGCGGCGCGCGCGGATCAGCTCCGGCAGCCGGTGCAGGGTCTGCGGGCCGAACACCAGGTCCACGTAGGGCGCGCGCTTCACGATCGCCTCGCCTTCCTGCGAGGCCACGCAGCCGCCGACGCCGATGATCACCTGCTTGCCGCCGGCCTTGAGCGCCTTCCAGCGGCCGAGCTGGCTGAACACCTTCTCCTGCGCCTTCTCGCGGATCGAGCAGGTGTTGACCAGGACCACGTCCGCTTCTTCTGGATTGTCGGTCAGCTCCAGGCCCTCGGACGCGGCGAGCACGTCGGCCATCTTGGCCGAGTCGTACTCGTTCATCTGGCAACCGTGGGTCTTGATGTACAGCTTGCCGCGCACCGGCGCGGGTGCGGCGGCGGTGCCGGCGGAGGGCAGGGGATGCAGGGCGGTCCCGGGCATGGCGCTTAATCCAGGCGGGTGGAAAGGAAGCCGGCTAGTTTACCCGTGCCGGCGCGCGGGCGCAGGTCAGCCGCCCGCGGCATCCACCGCCAGCGCCCGCTGCACCGCCGGCCGCTCGGCCATGCGCTCGGCGTAGGCGCGGGTCGGCGCCGGCGAATCGAGCAGGCCGAACTGCAGCATCCAGCCCAGCGCGCTGCCCCACAGCACGTCGGCCGCGCTGCAGCGCGCGCCAAGCAGGTAGTCGCCGCGCGCCAGTTGCGCGTCCACCACCGCCAGCACGGTGTCGCAGTCGGCATACGGCGACATCGCCCGCGGTGGCGGGGCGCGCTTGAGCGCGCGGTCGACCAGGGCCGGTTCGAAGCAGGCGCCGTAGAACGCCAGCCAGCGCAGGTAGGGGCCACGCAGCGGGTCGCCGATCGGCGGCGCCAGTCCGGCTTCGGGATACAGGTCGGCCAGGTAGGGGTAGATCGCACCCTGCTCGGTCACCACCGCGCCGGCATGGACGATCGCCGGCACCTTGCCCATCGGGTTGATCGCCAGGTAGTCCGGCGCCAGTTGCGCCTGCCGATCGAAGTCGATGCGCTCGATGGCGTAGTCGGCACCCAGTTCCTCGAGCAGGATCAGCACGCCGCGCGAGCGCGAATGCGGGTTGTGGAACAGGGTGATGTGGCGGTCGGTGGTCATGGGCGGCTCCTGGATGGTCGGTCTGCACACCCTAGACCCCATTGCGGACAGATCCTGTCCGCAATAGCGTGCATCCATGTCATCGCCCGCCGCCCGTCTGTTGCGCCTGATCGCCTTGCTGCAGACCCGACGGCTGTGGTCCGGCGCCGAACTGGCGGCGCGGCTGGGGGTGGACCGGCGCAGCCTGCGCCGTGACGTGGAGCGGCTGCGCGCGCTGGGTTATGCGGTGGAGGCGGCGGCCGGGGTCGGCGGCGGTTACCGGCTGGCCGCGGGCGCACAGATGCTGCCGCTGCTGTTCGAGGAGGACGAGGCAGTGGCGGTCGCGGTGGCGCTGCGCGCCGCCTGCGCCAGCATGGCCGGCCTGGAGGACACCGCGGTACGGGTGCTGGCCAAGCTCGAACCGCTGCTGCCGGCGCGGGTGCGGCAGCGCGCCGAGGCCTTGCAGGGGGCGACCCTGGCGCTGGGCCAGGACCCGCTGCGGCCGGACACGCGGGTGCTGATCGGGGTCGCCAGCGCTTGCCGCGACCGGCGCCTGCTGGGCTTCGCCTACCGCGACCATACCGGCCGCGCCAGCGAGCGGCTGGTCGAGCCCTTGCGCCTGGTCAACGCCGGCCGCCGCTGGTACCTGCTGGCCTGGGACCGCGGCCGTGCCGACTGGCGCACCTTCCGCGCCGAACGCATCGTGCCGCCCTTGCAGCTCGGCGCGGCGGTGGCGTTGCGCCTGCCGCCGCAGGAACCGGCGGCCATGGTCGACGCGGCGATCCGCTACAGCCCGCAGGCGATGGGCTTCGCCCTCAGCGTGCGGCTGCGCGGCAGCGCCGCCGAGCTCGGCGCGCGCATTCCGCTGTGGTGCGGCACCCTGCAGGACGAGGCCGACGGCCACTGCCGGCTGTCGCTGCTGGCCGACGCGGTGCCGTGGCTGGCGGCGCAGTTGCTGACCATCGGCGTGCCGTTCGCCGGGCTGGAGGCCACGCCCGAGGTGCGGACGGCGCTGCGCGGGGTGCTGAACGCATTGCTGGAGCAGGTGCCGGAGCCGGCACCGGTGGAGTAGGTCATTCGGCCGGGGAGGGCGCACTGGCCGCCCGGCGCTGCCGCGGCCCCGGGCGGCGCGGACTTGGCAAGCGCCGGGGAAGTTGGGACACTCGCCGCCATGAAGGGGATGCTGTGGCTCCTGGGGCTGGGACTCGCCACGTTGACGGCTGCGCCGGCCAGCGCCGGCACCCTGTACAAGTGCACCGGCAACGATGGCGTGCCCAGCTACGGCAGCAAGCGCGTTTCCGGCGCCAGCTGCAGCGTGATCGGCCGCTACACCCCCGACCGCCGCGCCGCGCGAACCGCCCCGGCGCCTGCGCCGGCCAAGGCCAGCACCGAGCGGCCGCCCAGCCGCGGCGTCATCGCCAGTGCCGGCACCGTGGCGCCGGCCACCCTGATCAGCGCGCCGGTCGCCGCGCCGACCCCGGTGACCGCCAACGCCGTGCCCAACCGGGTGGCGCCGGTGCCGCCCGGCAGCAGCGGCGCACCGCGGCGTCTGGTCAGCGGCCAGCTGTATTCGTACATGAAGGATGGCGTGCGCCACTACACCAGTGCGCGCCCGACCCAGGTCGCCAATCTCGGCGCGGTGCGCACGATCCGCTACAGCTTCATGGAAACCTGCTACGCCTGCGCCAACCCGGGGGTCAACTTCGGTGCGGTGCGCCTGAACACCACCGCCTACCAGAGCGAGATCGCCGCCGCCGCGCGCGAGTACGGCGTCGACGAAGCGGTGGTGCGCGCCATCATCCACGCCGAGTCCGCCTACAACCCGACGGCGCTCAGCCGCGCCGGCGCGCAGGGGCTGATGCAGTTGATGCCGCCGACCGCACGCCGCTTCGGTGTCAGCGATTCGTTTGATGCAGCGCAAAACATTCGCGGCGGCGTGCAGTACCTGGCGTGGCTGCTGAAGCGCTTCAACGGCAATCTCAGCCTGGCCGCGGCCGGCTACAACGCCGGCGAAGGCGCGGTAGACAAACACGGCGGGGTGCCGCCGTACAGCGAGACCCAACGCTACGTGCAACGGGTCGGCGTGCTCGCCGAGCGCTACCGCGGCGTGCTGGCGACCGCGCATTGAGCCATCGCCGCGGCCCGGCAGGAGGCGTTGCGCGTCCATTGTCGGCGCGTTAAGGGTTCCGCTACACTGCAGTGGATTCAGTGCGGCTCGACCCCCACCGAGCTGCTGGCAGCCTCACGCTACCCAATCACAGATCGGAGTGCCGGATGGCCAACGATGGGGTCAACGATTCTGTAAATGTAGGACGCCGCCGCTTTCTCACCGCCACCACGTCTGTCGTGGGCGCGGTCGGTGCGGGGTTCGTCGCGGTTCCTTTCATCAAGTCCTGGAATCCGAGCGCAAAGGCCAAGCTGGCCGGCGCGCCGGTCACCGCCGATATCAGCGCCCTGCAGGAAGGGCAGCGCTTGATCCTGGAATGGCGCGGCCAGCCGATCTGGATCGTCAAGCGCTCCAAGGCGATGCTCGATGCGTTGCCGTCGCTGGACAGCCGGCTCAAGGATCCGGAGTCCACCAACAAGGACCAGCAGCCGGACTACGTGCTGAAGAATCCGGAGTACCGCTCGATCAAGCCCGACGTCTCGGTGCTGGTCGGCCTGTGCACGCATCTGGGCTGCTCGCCGGAAATGGTCGCCGAGATCCGCCCCGAACCCTACGACCCCGACTGGAAGGGCGGCTATTTCTGCCCCTGCCACAAGTCGCGCTTCGACATGTCCGGCCGCGTGTTCCAGGGCGTGCCGGCGCCGATCAACCTGCTGGTGCCGCCGCACCACTACCAGGACGACAACACGCTGGTGATCGGCGTGGACCCGAGCGCGTCCGCGAAGGGAGGGGCGTAAGTCATGGCCGACAACATCCTCACCCGCACCGCGGGCAACGTGTTCGACTGGGTCAACGAGCGCGCCCCCGGGCTGATGCCGTTCTACCGCAAGCACGTCACCGAGTACTACGCGCCGAAGAACTTCAACCTCTGGTACTACTTCGGCTCGCTGGCGATGGTGGTGCTGGTCAACCAGATCGTCACCGGCATCTTCCTGACGATGCACTACAAGACCAGCGCGGCCGAGGCGTTCAACTCGGTCGAGTACATCATGCGCGACGTCGAGTGGGGCTGGCTGATCCGCTACATGCACTCCACCGGCGCCTCGCTGTTCTTTATCGTGGTGTACCTGCACATGTTCCGCGGGCTGATGTACGGCAGCTACAAGAAGCCGCGCGAGCTGGTGTGGATCCTGGGCATGCTGATCTACCTGGTGCTGATGGCCGAAGCCTTCATGGGCTACGTGCTGCCCTGGGGGCAGATGTCGTTCTGGGGCGCCAAGGTGATCATCTCGCTGTTCGGCGCCATCCCGGTGATCGGCAACGGCCTGACCGAGTGGATCATGGGCGACTACCTGCCGTCCGACGCCACCCTCAACCGCTTCTTCGCCCTGCACGTGATCGCCCTGCCGCTGGTGCTGCTGCTGCTGGTGGTGCTGCACCTGGGCGCGCTGCACGAGGTCGGTTCCAACAACCCCGACGGCGTGGAGATCAAGAAGGGGCCCAAGGGCAATCGCTGGAGCCCGATCAAGCCGGCCGACGGCATCCCGTTCCATCCGTACTACACGGTCAAGGATCTGGTCGGCGTCGGTTTCCTGCTGATGATCGGCGCCTTCATCATCTTCTTCGCGCCCGGCTTCGGCGGCCTGTTCCTGGAGCACGACAACTTCACCGAGGCCAACCGCCTGGTGACGCCGGAGCACATCAAGCCGGTCTGGTACTACACCCCGTACTACGCGATGTTGCGGGTGGTGCCGAACAAGCTCGGTGGCGTGCTGGTGATGTTCTCGGCCATCGCGATCCTATTCCTGGTGCCGTGGCTGGATCGCGCCAAGGTCAAGTCGATCCGCTACCGAGGCTGGATCTCGCGGGTGATGCTGGGGATGCTTGCGGTGTGCTTCGTCTGGCTCGGCGTGATCGGTTCCGGCCCGGGCACCGAGATCATCGAGACCTACATCGGTCGCGTGCTGACCGTGCTGTATTTCGCCTTCTTCCTGACGATGCCGATATGGACCTCGCTGGATCGAACCAAGCCGGTGCCGGAGCGGGTGAGCAGCCATGACTAAGCGCCTGATCGCTGTGCTCGCCGGCTTTGCTTCGGCCTTGCTGCTGTCCGCCTCGGCCATGGCCGCCGAGGGTGCCGCCACCCTGCAGGCCGGCAACGACCTGGGCGACCGCGCCTCGCTGCAGCGCGGCGCCAAGCTGTTCATGAACTACTGTTCCGGCTGCCATTCGCTGAAGTACCTGCGCTACCAGCGCATGGCCGAGGATCTGGGCCTGAGCGAGGACGAGGTGATGCACAACCTCAACTTCACCGGCGCCAAGATCGGCGAACACATCGAGACGGCGATGCCGCACGATGCGGCGACCAAGTGGTTCGGCAAGGCGCCGCCGGACCTGAGTCTGATCGCCCGCGTGCGCGGCACCGACTGGGTCTACACCTACCTCAAGTCGTTCTATCTCGACCAGTCGCGGCCGCTGGGCTGGAACAACAAGCTGTTCGCCAACGCCTCCATGCCCAATCCGCTGTGGGACCTGCAGGGCCTGCAGCAGCCGGTCTACGGCAAGGCCGAGCAGCCGGGCGTGGACAAGCCGGTGGAGCGGCTGCAACTGGCGACGCCGGGCAAGCAGAGCCCGGTCGAGTTCGACCAGACGGTGCGCGACATCAGCAATTTCCTCGAATACGCCGGCGAGCCGGCGGCGCTGAAGCGGCAGAGCCTGGGCGTGTGGGTGGTGCTGTTCCTGGCGCTGCTGACCTTCCTGGCCTATCTGCTGAAGAAGGAATACTGGAAGGACGTGCATTGAGCGGCGGCCGTTTCGGCCGCATCCCGGCTGCACCGTTGCTGAGCCGATCCCCTGTTCATCCTATTGGCTTTTGTGAGCGAGGGTTGCACACTCAGGGGCCGTGACGACCGTCCGCAATGTGCGGGCGGCGTCGATGCGGCCGGCGGATTCCGGCCGTCGGAGAGCCTTGAATGGCGGCGAGTTTGCGCATGCGAAATACCTTGACGTTGTTTTCCTCCACGGATGATGTCCTGTGCCACCGCGTCCGCCTGGTGCTCGCGGCCAAGGGCGTGACCTACGATTTCGTGGCGGTGGATCCGCAGAATCCGCCGGAAGACCTGATCGACCTGAATCCCTACCACTCGGTGCCGACCCTGGTCGAGCGCGAGCTGGTGCTGTACGCCGCCTCGGTGGTCAGCGAGTACCTGGACGAGCGCTATCCGCATCCGCCGCTGATGCCGGTCGACCCGCTCTCGCGCGCGCGGCTGCGCCTGGCGATGCTGCGCATCGAGCACGACTGGGTACCGCAGGTGCAGGCGATCCAGCTCGGCAACAAGGCCCAGGCCGAAGCCGGGCGCAAGCGCCTGAAGGAACTGCTGACCGCGTCGGTGCCGCTGTTCAAGGCCAGCAAGTTCTTCCTAAATCCGGAGATGAGCCTGGCCGACTGCGCGATGGCGCCGATCATCTGGCGCCTGCAGGCGCTGGATATCCCGCTGCCGAAGGACGGCAAGGCGATCGAGGATTACGGCAACCGCATCTTCCGCAATCCGGGGTTCATCCGCAGCCTGACCGATCAGGAAAAGAAACTGCGCGACCTGCCGGCATGATGCTGTCCGCCGCGCCGTCTCCATTGTCTTCCGAGCTGTACCGGCCTTGCGCGCCGGCACGTAGAATGGGCGCATGAGCGACGACACTTCCCGCATGACCAGCCATCGCCCGTACCTGCTGCGGGCGCTGGTGGAATGGATCAACGACAACGGCATGACGCCGCACATCCTGGTGGATGCGGGCCTGCCCGGCGTCCAGGTGCCGCCGAGCGCGGTCAAGGACGGACGGGTGGTGCTGAACATCGCCGAGCGTGCGGTGGTGCGGCTGCAGATCGACAACGAGGGGGTCAGCTTCACCGCCCGCTTCGGCGGCGTCAGCTACCCGGTGCAGGTGCCGATGTCCGCGGTGCTGGCGGTCTATGCACGCGAAACCGGGCAGGGCATGGCGCTGCCGGACGACATCCACGGCGCCAGCGAGCCGCCGGGCGACGACACCCCGCCACCGCCGCGGCCGGGCGGTTCCGACGACGCCGGCAAGCGGCCGCGCCTGCGCGTGGTCAAGTAAAGCATCGGATGCGCGGCCGCGGTGGCCGCGCTTCACCCATCCAAGCGTTGGCGTTTTCGGTGTTCGTGCGCCGCGTACCGCGTTGTTCTGTCGTAGGAGCGGCTTCAGCCGCGACGGGCATTACCGGTAACGCCCATCGCGGCTGAAGCCGCTGCTACATTCGCCGTCCATTTCAGGTGGCATGCGCATCGCCCGCGCACTCAGCTTCGCTGTCGCCCGACACGCCACACGCCATCGGTATCGGTGCGTGGCTGTCGCGCGCGGCTCAGTCGCGCTGCGCGCGCGCTTCCTGCAGGCTGCTCACGCTGGCGACCGACGGCCCGGTGAACGCGATCAGCTGATCGCCGAGCAGTACCAGGCGCCCGCTGTGGCGGTCGGTGCCATCGTAGGAATAGTCGAAGCGGAAACTGCGCTCGAAGCCGAGCCAGCCGTTGGGCAGGCGCCGCAGGCGCAGGCCGGTGCCGTGCACGCTCTGGTCCAGCCACTGCACGTCGGCGGCCTTGCAGGCGTTGCGGCCGAGGATTTCGGCGCGTTCGGCAGCGGCACGCGAGGCGTTCCAGAACGCGAACACCGCGGCGCCGGCGATCATCAACAGGATCAGGCTGGGCATGGCGTCACTGTAGCGAGGTGCCGGTAGGCGGGCAATCTTGCTTGGGGCGGGGATTGGGGATTCGGGAATGGGGATTGGCAAGAGCTGCGCCCTTGGGCGGTGTCGCGCGCTGCTCGTAGATGTCTTGGGGTGAGGCGCCGCGGCTGACGGACGCCTCCAAGCCTCCGCCATGGTCCTGAGCGAGGCACCTGCATGTATTGATGACGCGCGGTGTGCGTCCACCGGAATCCCGGTGTTGAGAGGCGCCCTGGTGTTGCGATTGGACGAATACGCCTTAGCGCTGTGGCTGTGACTGCGGTTCGGTCCTGGGGGCCTGGTTGCCGGTGGGCGCGGTGGGTTGCGGCGGTGCTGGTGCTGCGGTGGGGACGGGGGATACCGCCGCCGGCGTGTTCGGGCCGGTGGGTGGTGCGGGCGGTGCCGGCGGGGCGGCGGGCGTGCCGGGGGCCGTGCTGGCCGCGGGCGCGGCGGGCGTCGTCATCGGCGCGGCGGCGGGATCGGTCGGGGCGGTCGGCAGCAGCACCTGCGCCTGCGGTTGCAGCTTCAGCAGGGCCGACCAGTCCTGTCGGTTGAAGTCGCACAGTTCCTCGTGGCCGGGTGTGCATTCGAGCGCGGCGCCTTCGTCGTTCTGGTCCTGCGCCAGCGGCGCATCCAGTTGCAGGCGCCCGCTGCGGTCCAGCTTGAGCTTGCGCATGGTCACCGCGTTGAACACGTTGCCGCCGATCAGGTACAGGGTCTGGTCGCCGCCGACATTGGCCGCGACCACGATGTCGCAATGCGATTCCCACGGCAGCGGGCGGCCGCGCGCCAGCGCTTCGCGCAGGCCGGCGGTGCCGACCGGTTGCCGGCGTCCGCGCAGGAAGCACAGCAGGTCGCCAGGGGCAGGCTTTTCCTGCTGCGGGTCGGCGAAGCGATAGGGCAGGCCGTCGGCGCCGGCCTGGTAGGCGGCACGGATGTAGTCGATATGGCGGATCGAGGTGTGGAAGCCGGCCACACCGGCGCGCACCATCACGTAGGACACGAACGCCGCCGACCACGGGTTGTCGACGATGAAGGCGCGGCAGTCGTTTTCGCGGTAGCGCGACCCGTCCAGCTGCTGGCAGCTCTCCGCGCCGTCGAAGCGGCCCATCGCGCCCAGCGTGCCGCTGTCGCGCCAGTAGGCGGCGACGCGCTGCCAGGCTTCGATGCCGTCGTCGGCAAGGTCGGCGCGCTCGGCCTCGGTCACGCGCAGGCCGGCCAGGCGGCCGTCGCGATCGATGAACGGGCGCCACCACAGCCGGTGCTCGTTGCAGGCGGTGCGCACGATCGCCACCGCCGCCGGGGTCAGGCCGAAGCGTGGCGGCAGATCGCAGACTTCCGCGGCCGCGGCGCGGCCGGCGGGAAACAGAGCGGCGACACACAGCAGCGCGAACCAGGGGCGGAACATCGGTGAACTCGGTGGGGACGGGGAAGCGCGCAGCGTCGCAGAGCGGCATTGGCGAGGCCGTGAAGTGTAGGGCGTGCCGCGCGATCCAGGCAGATCGCGCCGTGCTGGCTAGCGCGTTCCGGGCGGATCAGGCGCTTCGCGATTGCCCTTGGGGTGGTGGGACTCACCCAGCGGGGTGGAAACGATCAACGTCGCGACTGGGCCATGCGTGCAGACATGCACGCATGGGATGTATCCGCGTTCGCTGCGTGTGGATTCGCCGCGCGGTCGCCTCGTTACACGCGGACTGGCCGCTACTGCGGCGGCGTTCCGAGTTTCAGCGACAGATCCACCGCCTGCACGTGCTTGGTCAAGGCGCCGATGGAGATGCAGTCGACGCCGTCCTGCGCGATCGCGCGCACCGCGTCCAGGTCGACACCGCCGGAGACTTCCAGCGGAATCGCGCGATTGAACGGCGCAGCCGCGGCGATCGCCACCGCGTCGCGGCGCTGTTCTGCGGTGAAGTCGTCGATCAGGATGCGATCGCAGCCGGCTTCCAGCGCTTCGCGCAGTTGCTCCAGGGTTTCCACCTCGACCACCAGCGGCAGCGCCGGCCACTGCGCGCGCGCGGCGGCCACCGCCGCAGGCAGCGAGCCGGCGGCGTGGATGTGGTTCTCCTTGAGCATCACCGTGTCGTACAGACCGATGCGGTGATTGCTGCCGCCGCCGCAGCGCACTGCGTACTTCTGCGCCAGGCGCAGGCCGGGCAGGGTCTTGCGCGTGTCCAGGATGCGCGCGCCGGTGCCGGCGACCGCGGCCACGTAGGCGGCGGTGGCGGTGGCGGTGGCCGACAGGGTCTGCAGGAAGTTCAGCGAGGCGCGCTCGGCGCTGACCAGGGCGCGACTGCGCCCGTGCAGCAACGCCAGCACCGTGCCGGCGGCCACGCGCTGGCCTTCGGCCACCTGCCAGTCGATGCGGACCTGCGGATCCAGCGCCTGGTGGCAGGCGTCGAACCAGGGGCGGCCGGCGATCACGGCGTCTTGCTTGCACAGCAGGTAGGCGCTGTCGGCGTGGTCGGGCAGCAGCGCGGCGGTGACGTCGCCGCTGCCGAGATCCTCGGCCAGCGCACGCGCCACGTCGGCGGCGATCAGCTCCGCGGCGGGCGCCTGCGGCGGCGCCGTGTCGCGGCTCATTTGGCCGGGAAGTCGGCGAGCTGGGCGGTGCCGATGGCCTCTTCGGCCAGCAGCACCGGAATGCCGTCGTCGACGCGGAACACCTGCTTGCGGTCGCGGGTGATCAAGGCTTCGCGCAGCGGTTGCGCCTGCGCACTGCCATCGGCGCGCTGCACGCCGCCGGCGGCGATGGCGCGGTTCAGCGCCTCCAGGCCGCGCGCCTCCAGCAGCGCCAGCGGTTGGCGGGTGTCGGGCGAGCACAGCAGGTCGAGCAGTTTGCGGTCCATCCGGTCTTCGTCTTGCGTGGAAGACGGCTAGAATACGTCTTTAAGGCAGGGGACGGCCATGACCTCCAAGCAAACCGCGCCGCTCGTCGGCATCGTGATGGGTTCCCGCTCCGACTGGGAGACAATGCAGCATGCTGCGCAGAAACTCGATGCGCTGGGTGTGCCCTATGAAGTGAAGGTGGTGTCGGCGCACCGCACCCCGGATGTGTTGTTCTCCTACGCCGAGCAGGCGGCTGGGCGCGGCCTGCGCGCGATCGTGGCCGGCGCCGGCGGCGCCGCGCACCTGCCGGGCATGCTCGCAGCCAAGACCGCAGTGCCGGTGCTGGGCGTGCCGGTGCAGTCCAAGGCGCTCAACGGCATGGACTCGCTGCTGTCGATCGTGCAGATGCCGGCCGGCATCCCGGTGGCCACCTTCGCGATCGGCAATGCCGGCGCGGCCAACGCCGCGCTGTTCGCTGCGGCGATGCTGGCCCACGACCACGTTGAGATCGGTGCCGCGCTGGGCGAGTTCCGCCAGCGCCAGACCGACGACGTGATGGCCAAGGACGATCCGCGCCAATGACCACCGTCGGCATTCTGGGGGCGGGGCAGTTGGCACGGATGATGGCGGTGGCGGGCGTGCCGCTGGGCCTGCGCTTCGCGCTGCTGGATCCGGCCGCCGATGCCTGCGCCGGGCAGGTGGCGCCGCTGCGGGTCGGCGACTATGCCGACGAGACCGCGCTGGCCGCGTTCGCGGACGCGGTCGATGTGGCGACCTTCGATTTCGAGAATGTGCCGGCGGATAGCGCGGCTGCCCTGGCCGGGCAGGTGCCGGTGTTCCCGAGCCCGGATGCGCTGGCCGTGGCGCAGGATCGCCTGGCCGAGAAGACCCTGTTCCGCGAGCTCGGCATTCCCGTGCCGGCGTTCGCCGCGATCGACACCCGCGCCGATCTGGACGCGGCGCTGGCGCAGGTCGGCACGCCCTGCATCCTCAAGACCCGCCGGCTCGGCTACGACGGCAAGGGCCAGTTCCGCATCGCCTCCGCCGCCGACGCCGATGCGGCCTGGGCGGCGCTGGGCGCGCAGGCGGCCAGCGTCGGCCTGATCGCCGAGGCGTTCGTGCCGTTCCAGCGCGAGGTCAGCGTGGTGGCGGTACGCGGCCGCGACGGCGAGTTCCGCACCTGGCCGCTGACCGAGAACTGGCATGTGCACGGCGTGCTGTCGGCCAGCCTGGCGCCGGCGCAGGCCGATGCCGCGCTTGAACAAGCGGCGGTGGCGCATGCGCGTGCCCTGGCCGAGCGCCTGCAATACGTGGGCGTGTTCGCGCTGGAACTGTTCTGCCGCGACGGCGAACTGCTGGCCAACGAGATGGCCCCGCGCGTGCACAACTCCGGCCACTGGACCATCGAAGGTGCGGAGACCTCGCAGTTCGAGAACCATCTGCGCGCGGTGCTGGGGCTGCCCTTGGGATCTACGCGCATGCGCGGCCATGCCTGCATGCTCAACTGGATCGGCGCGATGCCCGATGCCGCACCGGTCCTGGCGCAGCCCGGCGGACACTGGCACGACTACGGCAAGCAGCCGCGCGAGGGCCGCAAGGTCGGCCACGCCACTTTGCGCGAGGACACGCCGGAGGCGCTGGCGCAGGCCCTGCAGACCGTGGGCGCACAGTTGCAGCGCGAGCCCCAGGTCGCCCCGGTGATCGCCGCATTACGCGGCGAGCGCTGAAACCAGCAGCAGGCCCAGGCCACGCCTGGGCCAGGAACTGGCGGCCACGGCCGCCGCTCCTGCGAATCCCCAATCCCGACTCCCCAATCCCCGCTCACCGCAGATTCGACGCCGCGAACTCCCAATTGACCAGTTTCCAGAACGCCTGCAGATAGCGCGCGCGGTCGCCGGGATAGTCGATGTAGTAAGCGTGTTCCCAGACGTCGCAGCCGAGCAGCGGCGTGTCGTCGCCGGTCAGCGGGGTGCCGGCGTTGGCGGTGCTGACCACGGCCAGGTTGCCGTCGGGACGCTGCACCAGCCACACCCAGCCCGAACCGAACAGCGCCAGGGCCATGCGCTCGAACTCGGCCTTGAATCGGGCCACGTCGCCGAAACTCCTGGTCAGGCGCTCGCCGAGCGCGCCGCCCGGTTCGCCGCCGCCGCGCGGGCGCAGGCCGCGCCAGTAGAACTCGTGATTCCAGACCTCGGCCGCTTCCTGGAACAGCCGGCCCTGCGCGCGCCGCAGCAGCTCCGGCAGCGCCAGCTCGGCCAGGTCGCTGCCGGCGAGCCGCGCATTGAGCCGTTCCACCAAGGCGCGCTGGTGCTGGCCGTGGTGCTGTTCCACCGCCGCGGCGGACAGGTGCGGGGCCAGCGCCGCAGCGGCGTAGGGCAGGGGAGCGAGTTCGATGGGCATGGATCCTCTGGCGGTTTCGGGCGCGCGTCGCGGTACTGCCGCGCGCAGGGCTTACACTATGCGGCTACGCGAGAGTCTAGCCGACCGCCAAGGTCGTTCTTTCGCCCCAGCAGGAGAGAACCCGCATGCAGGTGATGGAGCGCATCCAGGCCGACGTCGAACGCCATCCCATCGTGTTGTTCATGAAGGGCACGCCGCAGTACCCGATGTGCGGCTTTTCCAGTCGCGCGTTGCAGGCGCTGCTGGCCGCCGGCGCCGACCGCCTGCACACCGTCAACGTGCTCGACGAGCCGGAGATCCGTGCCAATCTGCCGCGCTATTCGAACTGGCCGACGTTCCCGCAGCTGTTCATCCATGGCGAGCTGATCGGTGGCTGCGACATCACCATGGAACTGTTCGAGTCCGGCGAGTTGCAGCGCATCGTGACCGAGGCCTACCAGTCGTGAGTGCGCCTGCGTCGCCGCAGGCCGGCGCGCTGGCGCAGCGGGTGATCCTGGTCAGTGGCGCCGCCGGCGGGCTCGGCAGCGCCGCGGCGCTGGCCTGCGCCCAGGCGGGGGCCAGCGTGGTCCTGCTCGGGCACAAGCCGGCACGCTTGAACCGCGTCTACGACGCGATCGCCGCGGTCGGCGCCGCGCCGCTGCTGTACCCGCTGGACCTGCTCGGCGCCACTCCGCCGGACTACGCGACCCTGGCCGAGCGCCTGCAGGGCGAGCTCGGCCGCCTGGACGGGCTGCTGCACTGCGCCGCCGACTTCGCCGGACTGACCCCGTTCGAGCATGCCGATCCGGCCCAGTTCGCGCGCGCGATCCACGTCAATCTGACTGCCGCGGCCTGGCTGACCCAGGCCTGCCTGCCGTTGCTGCGGCAGGCCGAGGATGCCGCGATCGTGTTCGCGGTGGACGATCCGGCGCGGGTCGGCCAGGCCTACTGGGGCGGCTACGGCGCGGCCCAGCACGGCCGCCGCGGCCTGCTGGCGAGCCTGCACGGCGAGCTGGCCGCCTCGCGCGTGCGCGTGGCCGGCCTGCAGCCGGGGCCGATGCGCACCGCCTTGCGCGCCCGTGCCTACACCCATCAAGAAGACCGCGACGCGGTCGATCCGGCGCGCTACGCCGGCGCCTGCGTCGACCTGCTGTCGCCCGCCGGCGCCGCGCACCGCGGCGCAATCTGGAATCCCCTGGCATGACCATCCTGTCGGCAGCGCTGCTGCTGTTCCTGATCCTCGACCCGCTGGGCAACATCCCGGTGTTCCTCAGCGTGCTCAAGCCGCTGCCGGCGCGGCGTCAGCGCATCGTGCTGGCGCGCGAGCTGCTGATCGCGCTGGGCGTGCTGATGGGCTTCCTGTGGGGCGGCAAATACGCCCTGGAAGTGATGCACCTGCGCCAGGAGTCGGTGGCGATCGCCGGCGGCATCGTGCTGTTCCTGATCGGCATCCGCATGATCTTCCCGCGCCCGGAAGGGCTGATGGGCGAAATTCCCGACGGCGAGCCCTTCATCGTGCCGCTGGCCATCCCGCTGGTCGCTGGTCCCTCCGGCATGGCCGCGGTGATGCTGATGGGCAGCAACGAGCCGACCCGGTTGGGCGAGTGGAGCCTGGCGCTGATCCTGGCCTGGCTGGCGACCTCGGCCCTGCTGTTCTCCGGCACGCTGCTGTACAAGCTGCTCGGCATGCGCGTGCTGACCGCGGTCGAGCGGCTGATGGGCATGCTGCTGGTGGCGATCTCGGTGCAGATGTTCCTGGACGGGCTGACGGCCTATCTGAAGTCGCCGGTCGCCGGCTGAGGTTGCGGCGTGGGCAAGTGACGGGTGCCGTGGGGACGGCGCCGGCCCTGGGCACACTGTAGTTCGCAGCGCCGCCTGAGGCGGCCCCCGTCACGCGGCACGGGTAGGGGATCTGCGGCCGACAGCCGTCCCGGGCGACCCTTCGCGCCTGTCCCGGCGTTGTCGCCGATGCCCGCCAGGACTGGGATCGACGTCTTCTGATGTCCGCTTGTGCCGCGTTGTCACGGTTTGGCAACAAATTGGCCCTATGGTGTTAAACTCATGTTAACCCTTGCGGGGAATCGGCAAGGGTGACCAGCCCCCTCATTCCGCGGCCGTGCGCACGTACCCCGCACGGCCTGCCATGCGCATTTCGTCAAACTCCATCGAGGCTATTGCAATGATTCAACCCCGTCTGCGGATGTCCAAGCTCACTCTGGGCCTCGTTGCGGCGCTGGCCGCGGCGCCGGTGTTCGCCCAGAGCACCTCCGCCGGTGTCGGCGGTGTGGTGACCCACGGCGGCCAGCCGGTCGCCGGCGCCGAGGTGACCATCACCCACGTCGAGTCGGGCACGGTCAGCCGCGCCACCACCGATGCCGCCGGTCGCTACAACGCGCGCGGCCTGCGCGTCGGCGGTCCGTACAGCATCACCATCACCAAGTCGGGCGACGGCACCAAGACCGAAGACGGCGTGTACCTGAGCGTCAACCAGAACGCCACCATCAACGCCGACCTGACCGGCGACATGGCTGCGCCGACCACGCTGGAGACGGTCAACGCGGTCGCCATCGCCACCGGCTCGGAAGTGTTCAGCGCCACCAAGATGGGCTCGGGCACCAACGTCGGCCGCGAGCAGATCGAAGCGCTGCCGTCGATCAACGGCAACATCCAGGACTACATGCGCCTGGATCCGCGCGTGGCCTTCGTCGATCGCGCCTCGGGCACGATCAGCGCCGGCGGCCTGAACCCGCGCTACAACTCGATCAACATCGACGGCGTCTCGGCCAGCGACACCTTCGGCCTGGAAGGCAACAACATGACCACCCGGCGTCAGCCGGTGTCGATGGAGGCGATCGAAGCCATCGACGTCAACCTGTCCAACTACGACGTCAGCATCGCCAGCGCCGCCGGCGCCACCGTCAACGCGGTGACCAAGTCCGGTACCAACGAGTTCCACGGTTCGGTGTACGGCAGCTATCGCGATGGCGACTGGTTCGGCGACAACCCGGACGGCAGCAAGTTCAACGGCTTCACCAAGGAGAAGACCTACGGCGCGACCTTCGGCGGCCCGATCGTCAAGGACAAGCTGTTCTTCTTCGCCAACTACGAGAAGTTCCAGCAGGATGCGCCGGGCCTCGACCTGGGCAGCACCGCGCTGGGCAAGGCCAACGCCAAGTACGGCATGGCCGACGTGACCCGCGCCCAGCAGATCGCCAAGAACTACGGCTTCGACGCCGGCACCCTGGACAGCGACGGCAACACCGACCTGAAGGAATACGCGCTCAAGCTCGACTGGAACATCAGCGACAACCACCGCGCCAGCTTCCGCTACAGCAAGCTCGACCAGAGCAAGCTGCGCATCAACGGCGCCGGCAGCTCCAGCCAGGCCTCGCTGAGCTCGTACTGGTACCAGCACGAGAAGTCGGTCGAGAGCTACGTCGGCCAGCTGTTCAGCGACTGGTCCGAGAACTTCTCCACCGAGTTCAAGGTGTCCTACCGCGACTACTCCGCGATCCGCGTGGTGCCGACCAATGCGCCGAGCATCGCCGTGTACTTCGACGGTTCGGTCGCCAACCCGACCGGCGACGTGCTGTTCCTGGGCACCGAGACCAACTCGCAGGGCAACATCCTCACCACCAAGACCTGGAACTACTACGGTGCGGGTACCCTGACCCTGGACAACCACAACCTGAAGTTCGGCGTCGACTACAGCACCAACGACATCTACAACCTGTACGGCCGCAACACCTGGGGCGTGTACACCTTCTTCGGCCTGGACAACTTCGCCAGCGGCCGCTGGAGCTCGTACCAGCTCAACCAGGAGCGTAGCCCGGGTTCGATCGCGGCCGACTACAAGAACAGCAACCTCGGCCTGTTTGTGCAGGACACCTGGTACGTCAACAACAACCTGACCCTGACCCTGGGTCTGCGTGGCGATCGCGCGAAGGTGAGCCCGGATCCGACCTACAACGCCGGTGCGCAGGCGGTGTTCGGCTACGACAACAGCAAGATCTTCAACGGCGATTTCCTGATCCAGCCGCGCGTCGGCTTCAATTACACCTTCGACACCGACCGTCCGACCCAGTTGCGCGGTGGCGTGGGCCTGTTCCAGGGCGATGCGCCGCAGGTGTGGATCGGCAACAGCTACTCCAACACCGGCTTCAACTACAACGCTTATAGCCTGACCACGTACGATCCGACGGTGCCGTTCAGCGCCAACAAGGATACCCAGCCGGTCCCGAATCGTCCCGGTTCGGCGACCCAGGGCGTGAGCTTCGTCGGCAACGACTTCAAGCTGCCGTCGCTGTACAAGGCCAACCTGGCCCTGGATCACGAACTGCCGTGGTACGGCATCGTGGCCTCGGCCGAGTTGCTGGTGACCAAGGTCAACAACGGTCTGTACTACAAGAGCCTGAACATCGGTCGTGTCACCCCGGGGCAGGATCCGAGCCCGGCCTACTACGGTCCGGATGGCCGTGCGCTGTACTGGAACCCGGCGCGTACCGGCCGTCCTTGGGCGACCGGCGATAACCGCTCTGGTCGCAACACCAGTTACAGCGACGTTTACCTGATCGACAACACCGACAAGGGCAAGACCCAGCAGTTCACCGTGTCGCTGTCCAAGCCGTTCAGCGAAGGCGGCGACTGGTCCTGGACCCTGGGCTACACCTACACCCACGCCACCGAAGTCGGTTCGCTGACCAGCTCCACCGCCAGCTCGGGCTGGGGCTACCAGTACGCCTTCAACGCCAACTCGGAAACCGAGAACACCTCGCGCTACGAGATCAAGGACCGCATCTCCGGCTCGCTGGACTGGAAGCACATGTTCTTCGGCGACTACGAGACCCGCGTGGGCCTGGTCTACGAAGGCCGCAGCGGCCGTCCGTACAGCTACGTGTTCAACGGCGACGCCAACGGCGACGGTCGTTCGACCAACGACCTGTTCTACGTGCCGAAGGGCCCGGGCGACGTGCTGTTCGGCACGCTGAGCAACACCGGTGCGTTCACCGCCAACCCGGCGCTGCAGCAGCAGTTCTTCGACTGGCTGGCCAAGAACCCGCAGCTGGCCAAGTACGCCGGCAGCTACGCCCCGGCCAACGGCTTCCGTTCCGGCTGGATCAACACCTTCGACGTGCGCATCACCCAACAGCTGCCGGGCTTCTTCAAGGGCCACAAGTCCGAGGTCTGGCTGGACATCCAGAACGTGGGCAACCTGCTGAACAAGAAGTGGGGCCGGATCTACGACTACGGCTTCTACGCCGACGCCCGCGTCGCCAACCTGCAGGGCATCTACCAGGGCAAGTACGTGTACAACACCCTGTACACCGACCAGCCGACGGCCGCCAATGCCGACGCCGACGGTTTCAACACCGGCGTGTCGCAGTGGTCGCTGCAGCTGGGCTTCCGCTATCAGTTCTGATCGCGGCGCACGCTAGCTGAAGCGTTGGAAACGGCCGGGGCGACCCGGCCGTTTTCTTTTTATGGGGGCTGACGTTAAAGTCGCCGGCTGACGACACCGACAAGACATTCGATATGACGACCAGCAATACGGCGGCGCGCGCGCTGCCGGTAGTGGATGCGCGGATCTACCCGCGCGGCGGCCTGGACATCCTCTCGCGCGTGGAAGTGGCGCGCCTGCGCGACGCCTCCAGCGGCGGCCTGCACGAACTGTTGCGGCGCTGCGCGCTGGCGGTGCTGACCAGCGGCAGCGCCTCGGACGATCCGCGCGCGGCGCGCGATCTGTATCCCGACTTCGACATCCAGGTGGTGCAGCGCGACCGTGGCGTGCGCATCGACCTGCTCAACGCGCCGGCGATGGCCTTCGTCGACGGCGAGATCATCAATGGCGTGGCCGAGCTGCTGTTCGCCGTGGTCCGCGACCTGGCCTACATGGCCATCGAGTTGGGCCCCGAATCCAGCACCGACCTGCAGTCCAGCGAAGGCATCACCAATGCGGTGTTCGGGCAGTTGCGCAATGCGCGCATCCTGCAGCCGACCGATCCCAAGCTGGTGGTGTGCTGGGGCGGCCATTCGATCTCGCGCGACGAGTACCTGTACACCAAGCAGGTCGGCTACGAGCTGGGCCTGCGCGGGCTGGACATCTGCACCGGTTGCGGCCCGGGCGCGATGAAGGGGCCGATGAAGGGCGCCACCATCGCCCATGCCAAGCAGCGCAAGCACGACAACCGCTACATCGGCGTGACCGAGCCGGGCATCATCGCCGCCGAGTCGCCGAACCCGATCGTCAACCACCTGGTGATCATGCCGGACATCGAGAAGCGCCTGGAGGCCTTCGTCCGCATCGGCCACGGCATCATCGTGTTCCCCGGCGGTGTCGGCACCGCCGAGGAGATCCTGTATCTGCTCGGCATCCTGCTGCGCGAGGAGAACCGCGACCTGCCGTTCCCGCTGATCCTCACCGGCCCGACCATCGCCGCGCCGTATTTCGAGCAGATCGACCGCTTCCTGCGCCTGACCCTGGGCGAAGTGGCCACCTCGCGCTACGAGATCGTGGTCGGCGATCCGGTGGCGGTGGCGCGCAAGATGGCCGCCGGCATCCAGCACGTGCGCACGCACCGCAAGGAGCAGAAGGACGCGTTCTACTTCAATTGGTCGGTGGACATTCCGCTGGAGTATCAGCGTCCGTTCGAGCCGACCCACGAGGCGATGGCCGCGCTGGATCTGCACCATGGCCGTCCGCCGCATGCGCTGGCCGCGGACCTGCGCCGCGCCTTCTCCGGCATCGTCGCCGGCAACGTCAAGGAAGACGGCATGCGCCGGATCGAGCAGCATGGCCCGTTCGAGATCCACGGCGATGCGGACATGATGCAGGCCTTGGACGAATTGCTGCGCGCCTTCGTCGAACAGCGCCGCATGAAGATTTCCGGCGAGTATCGGCCCTGCTACCGGGTCATGGCCTGAGTCCGATCCGGATCGTCGCGACGAACCAGGCGCCATCGCTGGCGGTGTGCAGCGAGGCGCCTTCCAGGCTGTCCAGGCGCGTGCGCAGCGCCGACAGGCCGACGCGGTGACCGCGACCGATATGCGGCGACAGGCCGCCTATCGGCACCGGGTTGCGCACGCTGATCTCCAGGGCGCCGTCGCGTTCGCCGATGGCGATGCCGATCTCGCCGCCCTCGGCACTGCATTCGATGCCGTGGTGCACGGCGTTCTCCAGCAGCGGTTGCAGCGACAGCCGCGGAATCCGCACCGGTGCCGGCGCCTCGGGTACTTCCCAATGTACGCGCAGGCGCGGCCCGAAGCGGATCGCCTCGATGTCCAGGTAGCGCCTGGCCAGGTCGATCTCGTCCTGCAGGTCGACCAGGTCCGGCGCGGCCAGCGCGGCGCGGAACAGATCCGACAGGTCCATCAGCAGCTGTTCCACCTGCTGCGGCTGCCGGTGCACCAGCATCACCGCGGTGTTGAGCGTGTTGAACAGGAAGTGCGGCTGCACGCGCGCGGTCAGTGCGTCGATCTCGGCCTGCTTGGCGCGTTCGACCAGTTGCTTGATGCGCACGTGGTTGTGCAGCGCGGCCATGCCGAGCAGGCCGATCAGCAGGGCGATGCCGGACAACTGCAACGACAGCGTCAGCCATGCGCGGTCGGAGAGCTGCCAGTAGTCGCCGAAGGCATAGAGAATCACGCCGCTGATCAGCCAGGTCAGCGCCTGCATCAGGCCCAGTGTGGCCACGGTGATGGACAGGAAGCCGCACCCGGCCAGCGCCCGGCGCAACAGCAGCAGGCTCGCCAGGGTCAGCAGCGCGACCCACTGGATGCCCAGCGACGCCAGCCCGAAGTAGACCCAGCGGCTCCCTGCCATGCCCGTGCCCGGGACCGGGGTCAGGGCCAGGATGGCGGCGATGCACTCGCCGGCCATCACGATCCAGATCAGGGTCGAGGGTTGCTTGAGGACCTGGAGCTGGTCCTTGGAGTAGGCAGAGGCGGGCATCGGGGCGGAAGGCAGTGGGGCAGGGCCGAGGTGCATCATGCCGGCTGGCGCCCTGCCGCGCACGGTCCGTCCACTCCCCCATATCCGCCATCCGTCGGCAACGGCTGGCGCGGCGGCGGTCCGGCCGCTAGCGTGGCCGGCGGGAGAATCTGGGGAAGGATATGGCTGTTCCTTGCGCGCGTGGCCTTGCCGAACGGACGCAGCGTGGTTTCACGCTGGTGGAACTGATGGTCACCGTGGCGGTGCTGGCGATCATCATGGCGCTGGCGGTGCCCAGTTTCACCGGTCTGATCCGCAGCAACCGCTTGACCGGCGCCGCCAACGAACTGATCGCCGCGGTGCAGTTGACGCGCTCGGAGGCGGTGCGCCTGAACGGTGGCGTCAGCCTGTGCCGCAGCGACGACGGCGCGACCTGCGCCAGCGGCGGCAACTGGACCCGCTACCTGACCGTCGCCCGCGACGGCACCGTGCTGCGCAGCACGACCCTGCGCACTGGCCTGGTCGTCACCAGTACGACCCTGGATGCCATGGGCGACAAGCTGACCTTCGGAGCAGACGGCATCGCGCGCAACAGCAGCGGTACGCCGGTGACGGGTGGCATCGTCGTCTGCATGGCGGTTACCAATCCATCCAACAATGTCCGGAACGTCAAACTGATGGGCGGCAGCCGCGCCCAGGTCACATCGACATCCGACGGCGGCAGCTGCACCACCCCCGGCTGAGCCGGTTCCGGCAAGCGGAGACACCATGAAGCGGTTCGAGAGCGGCAGACACATGGCGGGCGTCACCCTCATCGAGGTAATGATCTCGGTGCTGATCCTGGGGGTGGGGATGCTGGGCGTGGCGGCGATGCAGACCACGGCGCTGCGCAACAACCAGAGTGCGCTGCAGCGCAGCCAGATCGTCATGCAGACCTACACCATCCTCGATGCGATGCGGGCCAACCGCAGCGCGGCGATGCTGGGTGCCTACAACACCGGCAGCATGCTCTGCACGGCGCCGGCAGCGGGCGACCTGGTGGCGAACGACAAGGCGGTCTGGCTCAGCGGGTTGAAGGCGGCGATCGGGGGCGACCCGGCCACGACGTGCGGCTCCATCGCCTGCAACGACGGCAATTGCACGATCACCGTGCAATGGGACGACAGCCGCGGCGTGAACTCCAGTACTGGCGGCAACACCAGCGGCAGCGCGACCCAGACCCTGAGCACGGCGGCCCAACTGTGAACACACTGATCGCGCGGGCGCTGCCACGGCGCCAATCCGGCTTCAACCTGATCGAGCTGATGATCTCGATGTTGCTCGGCCTGCTGGTGGTCGGTGCGGCGATCGGCATCTTTCTCTCCAACCGCCAGACCTATGCGGCGACCGAGGGCCTCAGTCGGCTCCAGGAGTCGGCCCGGACCGGTTTCGAGATGATGGCGCAGGATATCCGCGAGGCGGGCGGCAATCCTTGCGATTCCGGATTGCCGGTCGCGAACGTGCTGAACAATCCCGTGGCGAGCTGGTGGATGAATTGGGCGCTGCCGCTGACCGGCTACAAAAACAGCAACCCGTCCGGTCTCACCATCACGGCAGGGACCGACGCGATCCAGATCCTCTCCGCCGGTACCGGCGGCGCCACCGTGATCGCGCACAACCCCGCGAACCAGACGCTGACGCTCAACGCGGCAGCGCCGGACCTGCACAGCAACGCGATCATGCTGCTGTGCGATCGCCAGCAACTGGCGGTGCTGCAGGTGAACAGCGTTTCCGGCACCACGGCCAGTTACGCGAGCGGCGGCCTCAATACCTGCACACGACTCGGACGCCTGCCGGGCGTGTGCGTCGCCGGCTCGAACAATTACACCTACGAGATCAACTCCATCCTGACCGAAGTGCGGGCGGTGCGGTGGTATGTCGCGGCCAGCAGCGGAGGAACGGGCGGCACCTCCTTGTATCAGGAAGTGGCCCTGCCGGGCGGCACGAGCCAGAAGAACGAAATCGCCGATGGCGTCACCGGCCTGCAGTTCAATTATCTGTCGACCGGCCAGACCGCATATCAGCCCGCCAGCGTGGTCGCCAACTGGGCCAACGTGATCGCGGTGAAGATCGACATGACTGTCAGCGCCGATACGGCGTCCGGCGCAAACAAGCAGCCGGTGACGCGGACCTTCAGCACGATCGTGAGCATCAGGAACCGGAACCCGTGAAAACGTCGCCATCGCTCCGCCGGCAGTCCGGCATCTCGCTCATCGTCGTCCTGCTGCTGTTGCTGGTGATGACCCTGCTGGGGCTTGCCGTCTTGCGCGGCACGCTGCTGCAGGAGCGCATGTCCTCCAACATGTACGACCGCAGCCTGGGGTTCCAGGCCGCCGAAGGCGCCTTGCGCGATGCGGAGAAACTGATTCAGACAGAGGCTGGAAAGGGCAACACCGTCGGCTTCAACTGCGTGAAGGTCCCCGGCACCGTATGCCCTGCGGTTCCCAGCAACACGTATACCGGCAATGCCTCCAGCGGCTGTGCGCTGGGCACCCAGGAGTGCTGGGTGGACGGCACGGTGACGCCGGCGGGCCAGGCCGTCCCGGCCCAGTACTACATCCAGTATCTGGGCCAGCGCACCAGCGAGGATCAGCTGGGCCTGGGATCGAGCATCAATCAGAACCAGTACGGCGGCACCGGCGGCACCTCGCTGGAGCACTACTACCGCGTCATCGCGCGCAGCGGCAACCCGGCCGCGTCCAATGGCCGGGCCATCGTCGTGCTGCAGACCAACGTCACCGTCAAGTAAGGACCCCACTATGACCAGTCGAGCGAAGAAGACGACGTACCGGGACTGGCTCCTTGCCGTGGTGGCCGGTGTGTTCATCGGTACCGTCGGCGGCGCCGGCGCGGATGTGGATGTCTCGCAGTCGCCGCTGTATGTGGGCAGCGACGTGCCTGGTAACCTCGCGATCGTTGCGTCAGTGGAATATCCAACCGCAATCAGTGTGGCGAATCTGGGGGATTTCGCTATCGGTCCAAAGTATGTGGGGTACTTCGACTCAGGAAAATGTTATAAGTATAATTATGACAAAATTGAGGCCAATCGCTACTTTTATCCGGTAAATAATTCGGTCGCAAAGCCTGATGCTAATTATCAGTGCAATGTGGATGGTTATTGGTCGGGTAATTTCCTGAATTGGGCTGCCACCCAAACTATCGATCCATTCCGTTCAGCTATGACGGGTGGCTATCGGGTCGTGGATACGCCAACGACAACTATTCTTGAGAAAGCAATTGGTGATAGACCTGACCAGGGCGATTTTCCGCGTCGCACTGTATCTAATGCGAATGCTATCAAGGGTGGGATAGCTTCCAAATGGGGCGTCCTCAGGATTCGGGTTGATGGATTAGGGAGTCAGATGTGGATAAGCAACAATCTTGATCTCAAGAATGTGTCCACTCCAGTATATGACTACAATCCTGCCGTGCATACGCTGGATGGCGGCTGCTTGGAGAAGAATATACTTGGCTTTTGCACTCTGAGGGACAATGACGCTATTTTTGCTGTTAGCATAAGAGTCAAGGTTTGTGATAACTCGGCTGGCCTTGAGGATAATTGTGTGGCCTATTCCCAGGGGTATAAACCTGAGGGGCTTATCCAGCAATATTCTCGGCGAATAAAGTATAGCATTTTTGGATATCTTAATGTCGATGGCAATGGCGTCGATACCGGCATATTGCGGTCTCGGCAAAAATTTGTCGGACCAAAAACTTATGCTCCGGAGCAAGGGGTTGCTGCTAATCCGAACTCTGAGTGGGATCCTTCCACCGGGGTGCTTGCCGTAAATCCTGACAAGGCAGACGCTGATGCGACAACTTTGCTCGTGGGTGGTAATAAGTCAATTCAGAATAGTGGGGTGATCAATTACCTGAACAAATTTGGCCAAATGAATACTGGCAAGAATATTAAAAGTAATGACGACGTAAGTGAACTCTATTACGCTGCCTTGAGGTATTTCAAGAAGCAGGGGGACGTGCCTGCGTATTCGGCATTCACGAGTGGTGACGCTAATGTGCGGTATCAGCAGGCTGATGCATTTCCCGTCATCACCAAGTGGAACGAAAAGGGGATCGACCCAATTTCGTACTGGTGTCAGACAAATGTGATCTTGGGTATTGGTGATACGAATACGCATAATGATAAAAATCTTCCCGGCAATAATGGTGCTGGTAAAACTAGTCGGGATAACGAACCTGCGATGCCACCGGAAATTCAGGCTGACAGCACCGTGGATGTGGTGAAACTGTTGACTCGAATTCTGAAAATGGAAGGTCAGTCGGACGATGTTGCATTAAGTCGCTCCATAGAAAAAGGATTTAATAATGTCGGCTTGGGGAACTCTGGTTATATCGCGGCGCTTGCTTATCATGCGCACACCAAGGATTTGCGTCCTGATTTGAAGGGTAGTCAAACAGTTTCGACGCACTGGGTCGATGTGGTCGAAGGCGGGGATTATAAGACCAAACTGACAAACCAGTATTGGCTTGCCGGTAAATATGGTGGCTTCGCCGTGCCCGCCGGATATGATTCCGATACAAATGAAACACCCCTGGCATTGGGTTCTTGGTGGACAAGTAATGAGTATGTAGGTGCAAGCACAAGTTTTCAGCGCGCAGACAATTTCTACGTAGCGAATGAGGCTACAAAGATGGTCGCAAGTTTGCGCAAGGCTTTTGAGCGCATCTTGGATGAGATGAGGGGGTCTGCAGCATCTCTCGCCAGCAATACCACCAAGCTGGAAGCGGGAGCGCGCACCTATCAGTCGGTGTTCTACAGCGGCACTTGGCGTGGCGATGTGGTGGCGTACGACGTCAACCAGACCACCGGCGAGCTGACCCAGGCGTGGAGCGCGGGCGCGCAGTTCCCGGCGTGGAATACCCGGACGATCAAGTTCGCCAACTCGGCCGGAAATCTGGACGATTTCGTCTACGGCAAGCTGGGCAATACGCCGTTGTCCTCGGCCACGCAAAACCAGATCAACTATCTGCGTGGCGATCGCTCGCAGGAGAAGGCCAACGGTGGCGTCCTGCGTACCCGTAGCGGCATCCTGGGCGACATCGTCAACTCGCAGCCGGTCTATGTGGGAGCACCCAACCCGCGGCTGTACACGACGGCGACGTTCAATGGCGCCAGCACTTACGCCTCCTTCGCGGCGGCTAAGTCCACGCGTGCGCCGATGATCTATGTCGGTGCCAATGACGGCATGCTGCATGGGTTCGATGCCAGCACCGGTGCGGAGAAGTTCGCCTTCGTGCCGAAAGCGGCGATGACCGGGTTGCTGGACTACACCGATCCGAACTACCAGCACCGCTATTACGTGGATGGCGAACTTACCGTCTCGGATGTCTACATAGGTGGCAGCTGGCGGTCCGTCTTGGTCGGAACGATGGGGCGTGGTGGCTCGGGCATGTTCGCGCTCGATGTCACCGACCCTAACAACATCTCATTGCTGTGGGACAAGACTTCTGCGGATATCACGCAACTGGGCAACAATCTCGGCAAACCGATCATCGGGCAACTCGTCGACGGTCAGTGGTACGCGATGCTCGGCAATGGTCCCAACAGCACCAGCGATTCTGACTACCTCATCCTGGTAAATATCTCTGGTGGAGCCGCCACGCAGATTGCTGCAGGAACCGGCAGCAATAACGGCTTGTCGGGCGTGCTGGCTTGGTCATCCAACAACAATTTCATCGTCGATCGCCTGTATGCCGGCGACCTCGCAGGCAATCTGTGGGCGTTCGACATGTCCGGTACACGCGGCATCCCGCGCAGACTGTTCTCCGCCAGCTATGCATCCAAAGCGCAGCCGATCACCGCCGCGCCCACGGCGGCAAAGGATCCGGCGACGGGCCTGACCTGGGTGTTCTTCGGGACGGGCAAGTACCTGTCCAGCGGCGATCTGGGAAACAAGGACGTACAGAGTTGGTATGGCCTGATCGACCGCGGCACCACCATCCCCTCCAATCGTTCCACCCTAAACAAGGTCAACATCCTGCAGGAAGGCACCGTCAACGGCTTCGCCGTGCGCGTGATCGAGGATAAGCCCAACGCCGGGCAGGATGGCTGGTACATGGACCTGCTGTCGCCTCCCGGCACGCCGCAGGGCGAGCGCATGGTGGTGTCCAACTTCTTCCAGGGCACGGCGCTGATCGGGACCACGCGTATTCCGGATTCGGGCGATGTGTGCAGCCCCAGCGGCAAGGGCTTCGTGATGGCGATCAACCCGTTCACCGGCGGCCGGCTGTCGCAATCCTTCTTCGACCTGGACGGCAGCGGCGGATCCAGCACCGGCGATACACTCAATGGCACCCCTGTCTCCGGCATCGGCCTGAACAGCAGCCCCAACAGTCCGATCTTCATCGGCAACCAGATGCAGATCGCGTTGGATAACGCGAGTACGACCACGCTCGGCACCAACAGCAGCGCGCTCAGCATGAAGCGCGTGTCCTGGCGCGAACTCCTGAGGAACAATTGATGCGACTTTCTTCCCTTCCGTCCCGCCGGCAGCGCGGCTTCACCCTGATCGAACTGATGATCGTGGTCGCGATCGTGGGTGTTCTGGCGGCGATCGCGTTCGCCAGCTATCAGTCGCACGTCATCAAGGCCCGTCGCTCGGCGGCGTCCGTGTGCTTGCAGCAAGGGGCGCAGCTCATCGAGCGCTACTACACCACCAAGCTGACGTATGAGGGTGTTCCCAAGCCTCAGTGCGGAAGCGATGCCGTGCAGTTCTACAACGTCGATTTCACAGGTACGCCGAATGCAAACACGTTCAAGTTGACGGCGACGCCGATCGGTCCGCAGTTGGCCAAGGACACCCAGTGCGGCGCGCTCAGCATCGATCAGAAGGGGGCGCGTACGACGTCTACCGGCGCTGGCGAGGGCACCTGCTGGTGAAGCTGGGCCGGTAGGGCGCAGTTGCAGTCAGGAAAGTACGGGTTCACCCCTTGCGGTCGGCATGAGGCCTCTATACAATGCGCCTCCCCGCCCGAATAGCTCAGCCGGTTAGAGCACTTGACTGTTAATCAGGGGGTCGTTGGTTCGAGTCCAACTTCGGGCGCCAAATCCGCAAAGGCCGCGAGCGATCGCGGCCTTTGCTTTTGCGCGTCAGTCCGGCGTCCTGCAGGGCATCGGTTCGGTCGCTTTTCGCGTGCGGATGCGTCCGGTGTTGTTCACCACCACCGCTGCGCGTAGCCGGCCCCGCTCGCAGATGTTGACGGTCAGGTTGCTGCCGGCGCTGCGTCCGTCGGGCAGGAAGCGGATCGAGGGCCGGCCTTGGTTGGAGCGCAGGACCAGCTCGCCGGCGCCCGGTGCGCTGCCTTCGCTGAGGATGCTGTCCGGCGCGATCGGCTGGCCTTGTCGCTCCGGGTCGCGGAACACCAGCCAGCCGTGGCTCCAGTCGCTGTCGCTGCGGCAACTGCCGTCTCCGTTGGACGGGCAGGCGCTGACCGGGACGCCGAAGCTGATGGCGCTGCTGCGTGCCAGGGCGAAGTGCGCGCTCAGCTGGTGCGTGGCGGCCGTCAAGCGCTGGTTCGCCAGCAGTTCCCGGAACGCCGGCAGGCCGATGCCGGCGAGCAGGCAGATCACCGCCATCACGATCATGGCCTCGAGCAATGTGTAGCCTTTGGTTGCAGCGTTCCGCATGTCCGTCGTCTCCCGGTGCGAGGTCGCCAGTCTCGCGGCCGGGCGGCAGGGCTTGAATGAGGGGGTTGTGCGTTCCCATGTAGGAAATCTCCCCGGCGCGGGGTCGGCCGACACTGTCGGCCTCGCTCTTCACCTTGAGGCTTGTGCATGTCCGACCGTTTCCAACTCGTATCGCCGTATTCGCCGGCCGGCGACCAGCCGCAGGCGATCGAGAAGCTGGTGGCCGGCTTCGAAGCCGGCCTGGCCAAGCAGACCCTGCTCGGCGTGACCGGGTCGGGCAAGACCTACACCATCGCCAACGTGGTCCAGGCGATCCAGAAGCCGACCCTGGTGATGGCGCCGAACAAGACCCTGGCGGCGCAGCTGTACGGCGAATTCAAGGCGTTCTTCCCCAACAACGCGGTCGAGTACTTCGTCAGCTACTACGACTACTACCAGCCCGAGGCGTACGTGCCGTCCTCGGACACCTTCATCGAGAAGGACAGTTCGATCAACGAGCACATCGAGCAGATGCGCCTGGCTGCGACCAAGACCCTGCTGTCGCGGCGCGATGCGCTGGTGGTGGCGACGGTCTCGGCGATCTACGGCCTGGGCGCGCCGGAGGACTACCTGTCGCTGCGGCTGATCCTGTCGATCGGCGAGCATGTCGAGCAGCGCCAGCTGATCCGCCACCTGACCGATCTGCAGTACACCCGTAACGAGTACGAACTGCACCGCGGCAGTTTCCGCGTGCGCGGCGAGGTCATCGATGTGTTCCCGGCCGAATCCGACAGCGAGGCTTTGCGCATCGAACTGTTCGACGGAGACGTGGAGCAGCTGATCCTGTTCGATCCGCTGACCGGCGAGACCCTGCGCAAGCTGCAGCGCTACACGATCTACCCCAAGACCCACTACGCCACCACCCGCGAGCGCACGCTCAGCGCAGTGGACACGATCAAGCTGGAGCTGAAGGACCGGCTCGAACAGCTGTACGCGCAGAACAAGCTGGTGGAGGCGCAGCGGCTGGCGCAGCGCACCCAGTTCGACCTGGAAATGATGGCCGAGGTCGGCTTCTGCAACGGCATCGAGAACTACTCGCGGCATCTGACCGGCAAGGCGCCGGGCGAGCCGCCGCCGACCCTGTTCGACTATCTGCCGCCGGACGCATTGCTGGTGGTGGACGAGTCGCACGTCACCGTGCCGCAGATCGGCGCGATGTACAAAGGCGACCGCTCGCGCAAGGAAACCCTGGTGGAATTCGGCTTCCGCCTGCCGTCGGCGCTGGACAACCGGCCGCTGCGCTTCGAGGAATGGGAGGCGCGCTCGCCGCGCAGCATCTACGTGTCGGCCACGCCGGGGCCCTACGAGTTGCGCGAGTCGGCCGGCGAGATCACCGAACTGGTGGTGCGCCCGACCGGACTGATCGATCCGGAAGTGGAGATCCGGCCGGTGGCGACCCAGGTCGACGATCTGTTGTCGGAGATCAACCTGCGCGTGGCCGATGGCGACCGCGTCCTGGTCACCACGCTGACCAAACGCATGGCCGAGAACCTCACCGAGTACCTTGGCGAGCACGGGGTGAAGGTGCGCTACCTGCACTCGGACATCGACACGGTCGAGCGCGTGGAGATCATCCGCGACCTGCGCCTGGGCAAGTTCGACGTGCTGGTCGGCATCAACCTGCTGCGCGAGGGCCTGGACATGCCGGAGGTCTCGCTGGTCGCGATCCTGGACGCCGACAAGGAAGGCTTCCTGCGCTCCACCGGCTCGCTGATCCAGACGATCGGCCGTGCCGCGCGCAACCTGCGCGGCAAGGCCATCCTGTATGCGGACAAGATGACGCGTTCGATGCAGGCCGCGATCGACGAAACCGGGCGCCGCCGGGAGAAGCAGGTGGAGTACAACCTGGAACACGGGATCGTCCCGAAGTCGGTGGCGCGCCCGATCGTGGACATCCTGGAGGGGGCGCGCGAGGACGCGACCGAGGCCAAGTCGGGCAAGGGCAAAGGCAAGGGCAAGGCGCGCCGGGTCGCGGAAGAGCCGGCCGACTATCGGACGCTGGCGCCGGCGGAGATCGCCTCGCGACTCAAGGCGCTGGAGCAGGAGATGTACCAGCACGCGCGCGACCTGGAGTTCGAGGACGCGGCACGGGTCCGCGACCAGATCAAGAAGCTGCGCGACGCCAGCCTGGTGGGCTAGACGGGCCGCAGCGGCGCCCGATCGGAAGGTGGGTATTGTTCTTGTCCGCCAGGTGGGCTAAGATTCGCGCCCCTGCAGCGGTGCGCCGCGGCAGAGAAGGGCGGTTAGCTCAGCGGTAGAGCACTACCTTGACATGGTAGGGGTCACAGGTTCGAACCCTGTACCGCCCACCACGACGCGAAAAAGCGAACGTGGAAACGACAAAGCCGGCAGACGCCGGCTTTTTTGTGTCTGCGCTCCCGCCAGCGGGTGCGCTCGGATGCTGGCCGCGCGGCCGGGCTTGCTTTAGCATCCGAGCGGACGATCAGGCGAGGAGGCCAGGCGCATGGTGGAATACCATCATACGGTGCAAGTCAAAGGACGCTACCAGCTCGTGGCGTTGACCCGGGAGCCGGAGTACAGCCCGGCCAACGTGGTGGGCTATACGGTCACCACCGACGGCGGTGCGCGGGTGGATCCGCACGACATGTCCTGGGACGAGGCGCGTGTCTTCCTGGACACCCTGATCGAGCGCGATCGGGACGCGGTCAGCGCGGAGAAGAAGCCGTCGCGGAACAAGCCGAGCACGCGGCAGCGTCGCTAGCGCGCCATGCGCGTCTGGGCGGGTGCAAACCCGCCGGCAGCGATCGCTCCCGCAGGACATGCCGGAGTCCGGGGCATTGCGCAGGCGCCATCTGGGGCCTGGCGCTTGTGACGGGCCGACCTTCCTGGCCGAGCGCCGTTTCCGGTTGACGCCGTGTTGGCAGGTCCTCCTGCCGCGCACACCACCGACGCAACTCCTCTCAAAGCGTGGAACTCGCTCTAGAATGTCGGCCAGGATGGATCAGGGAGGATAGGGCTTGTCGAATCGTAAACTCGTTGCGGCGGCGCTCGTCGTCGTGCTCACGGCCGTCTGCGGCTATTTCCTGTCCGGCTACCTGGTCCTGCTGTTGCTGAAGCTGGACACGCGGATGTTCGGGCTAGGCACCTACTACCAGTACGTTCACGCCATCGGCTTGCCGGAGGTGGCTCCGTACGTCGGCAAGATCAAATGGGCCGGCTACCTCGGCTTCGGCTTGCCCGGCCTGGTGGCCCTGCTGATCCTGGTGCTGATGTTCAAGCCGCCCAAGCGCAGCCTGCATGGCGACGCGCGCTTCGCCGGCGCGGCCGACCTGTCCAAGCATGGGCTGTTCAAGACCAGCGGCGACGGCATCGTGGTCGGCAAGTTCCGCGGCAAGCTGGTGCGCCTCAGCGGCCAGCAGTTCGTGATCCTGGCGGCCCCGACCCGGTCGGGCAAGGGTGTCGGCGTGGTCATTCCGAACCTGCTGGAGTACCAGGAATCGGTGGTGGTCCTGGACATCAAGCAGGAGAACTTCGATCTGACCAGCGGCTGGCGCGCCAGCCAGGGCCAGGAGGTGTTCCTGTTCAATCCGTTCGCCGAGGATCGCCGCACGCATCGCTGGAATCCGCTCAGCTACGTCTCCGACGATCCGGCGTTCCGCGTCTCGGACTTGATGAGCATCGCCGCCATGCTGTATCCGGATGGCTCCGACGACCAGAAGTTCTGGGTCAGCCAGGCGCGCAATGCGTTCATGGCGTTCTCGCTGTACCTGTTCGAGAACTGGGACGACGAGCGCAACATCGGCTTCCCCGGCGGGCTCGGCACGCCGACGCTGGGTGCGATCTACCGTCTGTCTTCCGGCGACGGCACCGACCTGAAGAAGTACCTGAAGTCGCTGTCGGAGCGGCGTTTCCTGAGCGGCAACGCCAAGTCGGCATTCTCCAATCTGCTGTCGCAGGCGGACGAGACCTTCGCCTCGATCATGGGCACGCTGAAGGAGCCGCTCAATGCCTGGATCAATCCGGTGCTGGACGCGGCCACCAGTGACAACGACTTCCTGCTGACCGACCTGCGCAAGAAGAAGATGACCATCTACATCGGCATCCAGCCCAACAAGCTGGCCGAGAGCCGCCTGATCATCAACCTGTTCTTCAGCCAGATCATCAACCTCAACACCAAGGAGCTGCCCAAGAGCAATCCGGCGTTGAAGTATCAGTGCCTGCTGCTGATGGACGAGTTCACCGCGATCGGCAAGGTCGACATCATCGCCTCGGCAGTGTCATATATGGCTGGCTACAATGTCCGCCTTCTGCCGATCATCCAGAGCATGGCCCAGCTCGATGCCACCTATGGCAAGGACATCTCGCGGACCATCATCACGAATCATGCACTGCAGATTCTCTACGCTCCGCGCGAGCAGCAGGATGCCAACGACTACTCCGAGATGCTCGGCTACACCACCTTCCGCAAGAAGAACGTCACCCGCGGCAAGGACGTGACCCGAAGCGTGTCGGAGGAGAAGCGGGCGCTGATGCTGCCGCAGGAATTGAAGGCGATGGGCAACGATCAAGAGGTGTTCTTGTACGAGGGCATTCCGCACCCGGTGAAGTGCGACAAGATCAAGTACTACAAGGATCGCTACTTCACCGCGCGGCTGCGCCCCAAAGTCGACATTCCGACGCTCTCGATCTGAAAGTGTGACGAAAAACACCTATTTTTTGGGCTTATTTATCATTTGAACGTTTTTTTGCCAAATGCTTGACGTGGGCATGCCCCTGCGGCACATTCTCGCGAGTATGGCGGTGCGTTGGTAACAGAAACAGGAACAGGGGCGTGGGCCGAACGGCGCACGTAAGGGGTGACATGGAAGGTTTGCTGTCAAATTCCGTTTTCTTCGGCGCTGATCGCGCGGCCTCGGATACGTCCCGTTGTCTGCCGCAGATCCGTGCCCGCGCCGTTCCCGGCGCCTTCCTTGCCGCGACGCGCGTGTCGTGCCGTCGCGTCGAACTTCGCCATCCAGCAGTGGGCCGCCTGCGCGCCGTCCGCTCTCAATACGTTTCCGCAATTCAGAGGCTCGTGTGAAAAGAACGCATATGTTTCGGCTGATCGCTACGTTGAGTGCCGTCGCGCTGTTGAGCGCCTGTGCAACCAGGCCGGCACCCGACTTCCGCGGCAAGTGGAAGCCGGTCAACCGTTTCTCCGAGTCGACCATGGAGATCCCGCTGTACTCGTCGTACGTGTATCAGGCGATCCCGATGGACGGCACGCTCAAGACGATGCTCGAGCGCTGGGCCAAGGATTCGAACATGCAACTGTCCTATGGCATCCAGTCCGATTACACGCTGTATGCCCCGGTCGCCAAGATCAACACCACCAGCATCCAGCAGGCGGTCGCCGAGCTGAGCGTGGTCTATGCGCAGGAAGGGCTGAGCGTGACCGCGGCGGGCAATCGCATCCTGGTGCAGCCGTCGTCGTCGCTGAGCGGCGCGCCGGCAGCCAGCGGCAGCGCGAAGTGACGTCACCGTCGGCCTGCACGCTGCGCGCCGACAGCCACATTACGAAACCTGGTGAAGTCTGATGTTCGGTAAAAAGCCGGTCGAAAGCGAAAACGTCAACAAAGCGGTAGCGAAGGCGGTCAACTACGAAATCAGCATTGCGGATCTGGCTCGCCGCAGCGAGCGCCGTGCGTGGTGGGTCGCGTTCGGAGCGATCATTTTGTGTTTGCTTCTCGGTGGCGGTTACTACTACATGCTGCCGTTGAAGCAGAAAGTGCCGTATCTGGTGATGGCGGATGCGTACACCGGCAATTCGACGGTGTCGGTGCTGCGCGACATCAGCGATATGCACAGCATCACGACAAGCGAAGCGTTGGCCAGAAGCAATGTGGCAAGGTTCATCACCGCCAGAGAGTCCTATGATTTCGAGATGATGGGACTCAACGACTGGGATACGGTGTTCTCGATGGCGCCAAAGTCCACGGCGGTGGGCGCCGAGTACTACAACTTGAATGTAGGTAATCCGAGTTCGCCATATAACACCTACGGTAAGGCTCGAGCCATTCGGGTGAAGATCTTGAGCATCAACCTGCTGGGTGGAGGCGGCAAACCCTACACTGGTGCCAATGTTCGCTTCCAGCGCAGTATTTACGACAAGAAGAACGGCCAGTCCACGTTTCTGGACAACAAGTTCGCCATTCTTGGCTTCCGCTACAACAACAATCTTGCGATGGAAGAAAATCTGCGCGTGCAGAATCCGCTCGGCTTCCAGGTAACCGACTACCGGGTCGACAACGACTATTCGGCCATGCCGGTTCCTCCGTCGGCCGCCGTGCAGGCGCCTGCAACAGGTGCGGCTCAGCAGCCGATGACGGGGCAGCAGCAGGTACCAGGGCAGCAGCAGGTACCAGGGCAGCAGCAGGTACCAGGGCAGCCGATGGCGCCGGACGCGAACGGCTCCATGCCGTTCCCGCAGCAGGCGCCGATGCCCAACCCGGCGAGCCCGCCTGTCTATCCAGGGGCGCAGCCGGCTGCGGCGTCCCCTGCACCCAACGTTGCACCTCAGCACAACGGTAATGGAGCGAACGTTCGATGAGTTTCCTGACGAAAACCGGTTCGGCGCATCTTGCGTTGCTGGCTCTGGGCCTGTTCGCGCCGATCGCGTCGGCCCAGGTGGTCCAGCAGTACGAGTACGAGCCTGACAAGATCTATCAGGTACGTACCGGCCTGGGCATCACCACGCAGATCGAACTGAGCCCGAACGAGAAGATCCTCGATTACAGCACCGGTTTCACCAGTGGCTGGGAACTCAGCCGTCGCGAGAACGTCTTCTACCTGAAGCCGAAGAACGTCGACGTCGACACCAACATGATGATCCGCACCGCCACCCACTCCTACATCCTCGAATTGAAGGTGGTAGCGACGGATTGGCAGCGGCTGGAGCAGGCCAAGCAGGCCGGCGTGCAATACAAGGTGACCTTCACCTATCCGAAGGACACCAGCTTTGCCGCAGCCAGCGACGAGGTGAAGGACGAGTCGCAGCTCGACACGCGCCTCACCAAGGATCGTCATTACTACTTCGACTACGACTATTCCACGCGTTCCAAGCAAATGTGGATCGTGCCGAGCAGCGTCTACGACGATGGCAAGTTCACCTATATCAAAATGGATCTGACGCGTTTCCCCACTGGCAACTTCCCGGCTGTGTTCGGTCGCGAGAAGGAGAGCGATGAGGATTTCCTGGTCAATACGACAGTCGAGGGCAACACCCTGATTGTCCATGGGACCTATCCCTTCCTGGTCATCCGCCACGGCAAGAATGTTGTCGGCTTGCGTAGGAACAAGCAAAAGTGAACTCGAATCTACCCCCGTCTGACGAAAACTACGGCAACGACCACGGTCAGCCGCGTTCCCCGCATGCGGACGATGCGCCGCGCGAGAATCCCTATTTCGCTCGCCAGCAGCAGACCGCTGACCCGGATCTGGACGCCAACGAGCCGGTGCTCCGCTCCAGCGATCTGAAGAAGCTCAATCGCAAGGCGCTGGTGTTCCTGGGCGGCATCGCCGCGCTGTTGATCCTGGCGATCTTCTGGCTGGTGAGCGGCAGCAGCACGCCTGAGCCGGCGCCGAAGCCGCGCCAGGAAGCGGTGGTGGCGCCTGCGCTGCCGCAGACGGCCCCGCCGCCGCCGGTGCAGCCGGCCGAGCCGGTACCGCTGGCCGAGCAGCCTAGCCTTCCCCCGCTGCCGCCGATGCCCACCGACAATGACCCCATGGTGCAGTCGTCGTCTCGGCAGGACCGCGGGCCGTCCCTCCTGGAGCGGCGCATGGCCGGCATGCAACAGGACGCAGGCATGGGCGGGCAGGGTATTGGCATGCCGCAGGGTCAGGAGCAGGGAGGCTTGCAGCAGCAGGACCAGGTGACGTCCGCGAAGCCGATCGCCAACCCGGACGGTTTGCTGGTGCGCGGCACCTATATCCGTTGCGTGCTGGAAACCCGGATCATCACCGATTTCCCGGGCTTCACTTCCTGCATCATCACCGAGCCGGTGTATTCCATCAACGGTCGTCGCCTGTTGCTGCCGAAGGGATCGAAGATCCTCGGCCAGTACGGTTCCGCGGAACCGAACGGCCCGCGCATGCAGGTGGTCTGGGACCGCATCACCACCCCCACCGGCATTGATGTGACCCTGGTCGGACCCGGCGTCGACAATCTCGGCAGCGCCGGCCATCCGGGCCAATACAGTGCGCATTGGGCGAGCCGCATCTCGTCCGCGCTGATGATCAGCTTGCTCAGCGATGCCTTCAAGTGGGCGGCGGCCGAGCATGGCCCGAAGACCACGACCACCGGCATCAATTCCGGCGTGGTCACCGAGCAGCCGTACGAGAGCAATACGGCGCAGTCCATCCAGCGTCTGGCCGACCAGGCCCTGGATCGCCGCCGTCCCGCCACCGTGACCATCAACCAGGGCACTATCGTGAACGTCTACGTCGCCAAGGACGTCGACTTCACGGCCGTGCTGCCGCGTTGACCGAGATCGAGACAGCGACGTGACGTTCGACGACTCTCCGACCGCGCAGATCTCCACGGATTTCCTGGATTACCAGTATTCTGTGCTGGGCATCCTGGATTACCTCAACTCGCCGGAGGTGACGGAAATCTGCATCAACCGTCCCGGCGAGCTGTACCTGGAGACCCTGCGTGGCTGGCAGCGAATGGATATCCCGTCGCTGACGTTCGACCGCGCGCGGCAGTTCTGTACAGCGGTGGTCAACGAGAGCAATACCGGCCAGCGCATCACCGATGCCGACCCGGTGGTGTCGTTGACCTTTCCCACAGGGCAGCGCGCGCAGTTCGTGATCCCGCCGGCCTGCGACGCCGGCAAGGTGTCGATCACCATCCGCCTGCCGTCCAAGCACACCAAGACCCTGGAGCAATACAAGGAAGACGGCTTCTTCCAGGAGATCCTGGAGGTGCAGTCGGGTCTGAGCGAGCAGGATCGCGAGCTTCTCGAGCTCCGTCGGCAGCGCGATTACGCCGAGTTCTTCAAGAAGGCGGTGCTGTTCAAGAAGAACGTCGTCGTTGCCGGCGCCACCGGTAGCGGCAAGACCACCTTCATGAAGTCTCTGGTGAATCACATCCCGCACGAAGAGCGGCTGGTGACGATCGAGGACGCGCGTGAGCTCTTCATCAGTCAGCCCAATTCCGTGCATTTGCTCTACTCGAAAGGCGGACAAAGCTCGAGCAACGTCACCGCGAAGAGCTGCATGGAAGCATGCCTGCGCATGAAGCCCGACCGCATCATTCTTGCGGAGTTGCGTGGCGACGAGTCGTTCTACTTCATCCGCAACTGCGCCTCGGGTCATCCCGGTTCCATCACCAGCTGCCATGCTGGCAGCATCGGGCAGACCTGGGATCAGTTGGCGCTCATGGTCAAGGCGTCGGCCGAAGGGTCGGGCCTGGAGTTCGCCGTCATCAAGCGGTTGTTGATGATGACCATCGACATCGTTGTCCACATCAAATCGCACGCGGGCCGGCGCTATATCACCGGTATCGATTTCGATCCGGAACGCATGCAGTCGGGTGGGGGATGAATATGTTCATTAAGGTGATAGGGCGAAACAGCGCCGATTGACTTTGAATTTTTCTTCCAACACGATTGATTTGCGACATCTGCGGCGTTCTGGGCGATTTGCCGCGATGCCGATGCATAGGGAGTAACCACGGCATGTTGCCAGGCATGGAACTACTCAGCTGTCCCGAAATGGCGGTTCCGGCTGAAGTCATGCAGCACGTTGTGCGCGTCGAGTCGTCGCACAATCCGTTTGCGATCGGTGTGGTCGGTGGTCGCCTGGTGCGCCAGCCGCAGAACCTGTCCGAAGCGGTGGCCACGGCGCGGATGCTGGAAGAGAAGGGCTACAATTTCTCCCTCGGTCTCGGGCAGGTCAACCGCTACAACCTGATCAAGTACGGCCTGGATACCTACGAAAAAGCATTCAAGACCTGTCCCAATCTGCAGGCCGCCTCGAAGATCCTGGCCGAGTGCTATAGCCGCTCCGGCGGTAACTGGGGCAAGTCGTTCAGCTGTTACTACTCCGGAAACTTCGAGACCGGGTACCGCCACGGTTACGTGCAGAAGGTCTACGCGTCGATCAACCAGGGCAGGGCGCTCGCCGCGTCCACCGCTGGTGCGATCCCGGTGATCCCGGCCGGAAGCGTGCGTCGTGTGGTCAACGACTCGGTGAGGGCCGCGGCGGTGCGCGAAGTCGATTCGATCGTGTCGCGGCGCATCGACGCGGCGGCCAATCGACTCGCCAGCGATCTTGCGAAGCAAGCTCAATCATCAGTACGTTCCCAGGCTGCCATTCCGGCGCCGGTGCAGCCAATAGCGGGTGCTATGGTTGCCGCATCGGCGCAGGCGACGGCTGCAGATTCCGATCTCTACATCATACGACCGACAGGCGCCGGCAAAGGAGTGGCGGTTCCTGCAGGTGGCGGAGCGACTCCAGCTCCGCAACTTCCCGCAAACGCGCCTCAGGCGGTGGCGGGAGCGGCCGTTCCTGGCGCAAGTACGCCGCCGCCGACCTCGGGCGACGGGGCCTTCGTATTCTAGCCAGACGCAGTAGCACGGCCATGCAAATGGCTTTTGATCACCCCCTGTTTTCCAGTCAAGGAGTTACTCATGAAGTTCAATAACGATCAAGTGAAGTCGAACGCCAAGGTTGTTGGTACGGCAGCGTTGAAGGCGGCGGTGTTTGTCGTCGCATTGCTCGCGTCCAACTTTGCGATGGCGCAGGAGTATGCAGATGTCGACACCAAGGTGTGTGGCTTCCTCGGCAAGACCAACAACATCCTGAACATGGCATCCATCGTGGTGGTGACGATCGCGGTCGTGTTCGCCGGTTACCAGATCGCGTTCGCACACAAGCGCGTTGCCGAAGTGGCGCCGGTGCTGCTGGGTGGCGTGCTGATCGGCGCGGCCGGCCAGTTGGCCAAGATGCTGATCGGCGACACCGGCCAGAAGCAGTGCACGGCCACTGCGGCGATCGACATGATCCAGCACGTTCTGCACTATGCATAAGAACGTACTTTTCCGGGGCTGCACCCGGCCGGCGATGTTTTTCGGGGTGCCGTACATTCCGTTCTTCATCGGCGCGGGTGGCGGCTTCCTGATGGGTATCTATTTCGATATGTGGCTGCTGCTGCTCATTCCGGTCATCGTCTTCATCATGCAGCAGATGACCAAGCGGGACGAGATGATCTTCCGCATGCTCGGGTTGCGCTGGATGATGCGGATGCGCGTGCGCAACCTGCAGCGCTATTCCGGCATGTGGGTGTTCTCGCCGAATGAGTACAGGAAAGAGGTGCCGGGCGCCAAGCGCTAGCTTGGAACCGGGCGCCGGGTTTCGACCCCATGCACGACGCCTGTGTCGTGCATGGGGTTGTTGGGTTTTTCGTGTCGACTCGCCGGCAATGCTGGTGTGAGCGAGGTCGGCGGTTCCCGGTGCATGTGCGCCGGGCCTTGGCAAGACGAAACGGATTCTGAGTCACTTCATTATGTTCATCCCGGATACTTCCATCAGCGAGTTCATCTCCATCTCCACGCATGTGGCGCCGTCCGTGCTGAAGACGACGGGAGGAGATTTCATGCTGGTCTGGCACTTGGGCGGGCTGCCGTTCGTGGGCCGCGAAGAGTGGGAGATCGAACACCGGCACAACACGTTCAACCGCATGCTGCAGACGCTGCGCGCTCCGGATTTCGCCAATGTGGCGTTCTGGGTGCATGATGTGCGCCGCCGCCGTCGCATCAAGAACGGCAGCAAGTTCAAGCAGGCGTTCAACCAGGCCTTGTCTGATCAGTACTACGGGACATTGTCCTCGCAGAAGATCATGCAGAACGAGCTGTACATGACCATGATGTATCGCCCGGTAGTGACCGGTAAGCGTCTCATGGATAAGTCGTCGAACATTTCCCAGTTGCAGTCAGAACAGGACCAGGCGGTCGCCAAGGTCCTTGAACTTGCAGGCAACGTCGAAGCCGTGCTCAAGGATTACTCGCCCTACCGGCTGAGCATGTACGAAGCCAGCAATGGCGTGGTGTTCTCCGAGGCGCTGGAGTTCTTCGGCTATCTGATCAACCGCATCGACGAGCCGGTGCCGGTGCTGCAGGCGCCGGTGCCCGCGTATCTGCCGGTCAGCAAGCACATGTTCGCCAACAAGACCGGCGACTACGTGATCAAGACCCCGGAGGGCGTCAATCATTTCGGTGCCATTCTGAACATCAAGGAATACACCGACGGCACCTATCCGGGCATCCTCAATGGCCTGAAGTATCTCGACTTCGAGTATGTGGTGACCCACTCCTTCAGCCCGATGGGCCGGCACGACGCGCTGAAGGTGCTCGATCGCACCAAGGGCATGATGGTGTCCTCGGGCGACAAGGCGGTCAGCCAGATCCATGAGCTCGACCTGGCGATGGATCAGTTGTCGTCGGGCAATTTCGTGTTGGGCGAGTATCACTTCACTATCGCCGTTTACGCCGAGACGCAGGAAAAGCTCGCGCAGCAGGTGGCGACTACGCGCGCCGAGCTGTCCAACGCCGGCTTCGTCTCGACCAAGGAGGATTTGGCGGTCGCTTCTTCCTTCTACGCTCAGTTGCCCGGCAACTGGCGCTATCGCACGCGTCTGGCCAATGTCAGTTCGTTGAACTTCCTTGGCCTTTCGCCGCTGCACAACTTCGCCCAGGGCAAGCGCGAGAACAATCCGTGGGGCGAGTGCGTCACCACCTTGCAGACCACCAACGGCCAGCCGTACTACTTCAATTTCCACGCCACGCATCCGGCGGAGAACTCGCTCGGCGAGAAGGCGATCGCCAACACCATGGTGATCGGCAAGTCGGGTACCGGTAAGACCGCGTTGATCAACTTCCTGCTCAGCCAGGTGCAGAAGTTCGATCCGATCCCGACCATCTTCTTCTTCGACAAGGATCGCGGGGCCGAGATCTTCGTGCGCGCCTGCGGCGGCAACTACCTGGCGCTGGAGAACGGCAAGCCCACCGGCTTCAACCCGTTCCAGTGCGAGCGCACCGAGGCGAACGTGCAGTTCCTGGCCGACCTGATCAAGGTCCTGGCCGGCAAGATCGAGTACACCTCGCGCGAGGAGGAGGACATCTTCCGCGGCGTGGAGGGCATGCTCGACACGCCCATGCATCTGCGCAGCATGACCAACTTCCGCAAGAGCCTGCCCAACATGGGCGACGACGGTCTGTACGCGCGCATGCGCAAGTGGACGGCCGGCAACTCGCACGGTTGGGTGTTCGACAATCCGGTCGATACGATCGACCTCGAGAAGGCCAGTATCATCGGCTTCGACTACACCGACGTCATCGACAATCCGGAAGTGCGGGTTCCGGTCATCAACTACCTGCTGCATCGGCTGGAAGCCCTGATCGACGGCCGGCCGCTCATCTACGTGATGGACGAGTTCTGGAAGATTCTTGATGGCAAGGGTGGCCTGAAGGAATTCGCCAAGAACAAGCAGAAGACCATTCGTAAACAGAACGGCCTGGGCATTTTCGCCACCCAGAGCCCGGAGGATGCGCTCGCCAGCGACATTTCCGCGGCGTTGGTCGAACAGACCGCGACGATGATCCTGCTGCCCAATCCCAATGCCAGCAAGGAAGACTACATGGACGGCCTCAAGCTCACCGAGGCCGAGTACCAGGTCGTGGTCAGCCTGGACGAGCGCTCGCGCTGCTTCCTGGTCAAGCAGGGCCACGGGTCGTCGGTGTGCCAGCTCAATCTGCGCGGCATGGACGATGCGCTGTCGGTCATCTCGGCGTCGACCGACAATATCGAAATCATGCACCAGGTGCTGGAGCGCAAGGCCAAGGAGCACGGCGTCGCGCCGGACGATCTGACGCCCGAGCAGTGGTTGAACGAGTTCTACGCACGTCGCAAGGGCTCCGGAAAATCGGGTCCGGCGAGGTCGGTGTCTTCGGATAATCGCGGGGCGGCAGCGGTCACCTGACCGCTTTGCCCAAATCACGCATGGCGGTTTTTCCACCAGATCTGTGTTGAGGTATTTATGAACAAGATGACGAAATCCTTCACCCGTATTCGCATTGTTGGCGGGGTTGCCTTGCTTGCCTTCTTGCTGCCGGCAACCGCGTTTGCGCAATGGGAAGTGGTCGACAACAAGCAAATCGACGAGAACGGGAAAAACACCGAAAAACTCCACGACAAGCTCGATGAGATCTACAAGTCCGGTTTCATCAGCAAGAGCACCGGGGAGAAGCCCAGTGGCGAAGAAGTCGACAAGCCGAAAGAGAAGCTCCAGAAGGTCGACGACAATTACGGTGTTTCAACCTGTGCCAGCACGACATCCGGCACGCCGGTTTCAAGCGAACAGCAAAAGACCTGTGAGCTCATTCAGCGCACGCGCAATTCGCAGTACAACTACATGGTGGCCATGTACGACATCACTGACAAACGCTTGAAGCGGTTGCGGGAGATCGAAAATGAACGTCAGAACATCAAGCCCGAGCAGGTTGGCTTGCTGGAAGACAACACCAACAAGCTGATTGCGCTCAAGACGTTGATGGATATCGATCGCCAGCAGACCGAGTCGGCCATGTTCGCCTACGAGAAGCGGCTCGCGTTCCTGACAGAAGTGCAGTCAGCGGGAGCCAAGGCGGCCATGACCGGCCAGACGGCGCCATCGGCTACGGATACCGGTGGTGGTGGCTTGTTTCCGGGGTGGAGCGGTCTTGGCGATATCGCGAGCAAGGCGGTTGGCGGTGCGGTAGTGCTAGGCGCGCTGCAGGCGATCAAGTCGGACGGCAAGATTCATAGGTTGAGTATCGACGATTAACCTGAATCTCTTTCAGTTTCTAAAGGGTCGGTTTGTGGCAATGATGTTTTGCGATGCGGGCGCCCGCGCGATGGAGTGTTTATGAATTTCTTAACGGATTTGGGGAATTATTTAGTATTCACCCGCATCAACGACTTCCTGCGCGACGAAATCGACTACTTCCAATGGTCGCTGCTGCTGCGCATGTCCTGGTGGGTCTCCGTGACGGCGATGAGCGCGCTGACACTGTGGGTGCTCTACAAGGGCTACCGTGTGGCCACCGGCCAGTCGCGCGAGTTCGCGATGGATCTGGTGGTGACCTCGCTGCGTTCGGCGCTGATCGTCGGCGCTGCCATGAGCTTTGTGTCCGCGAGCAACCCTTCAGGAGAGGGCGACACGAATAGCCTCTATTGGCGTCTCACCGATGGATTGAGCAGCGCCATCGTGAAGACGGTCTCAGGCAGTTCGCAGAGTCCCTACAAGGAAATCGACAAGAACCTGGCGCTCATGCAGGTGGGCATGACGGTCATCGACCAGATCAATACGGCCGGCAATTCGGAGCGCCAGAGCGAGAAGGATCGGGCGCGCATGTTCACTGGCATCGGCATGGCGGGCCCGGCGATCGTCGGTGGGTCGTTGCTCTTGTTGAACAAGTTGGCGATGGCGCTGTTCGTCGGTTTTGGGCCGTTGTTCATCCTGTGTCTGCTATTCGATGCCACGAAGTCCTTGTTTCAGAGGTGGCTCTTGTACGGGATCGGAACGGTGTTCTCTTTGTCTGTGCTGACGTTCACCGTTGCGCTTTCGACGAAGGTGACGACGGCGGTGGCATCGGGGTTCATCGCGGCTTGGGCAGCGTCGAATGGCTCAAGCGAGGGCGTGACCAGTATGTCCTTGCAGCAGGGAGGGATCGGCTTGGTACTGAGCACGTTGATCATCACTGCACCACCTATGGCGGCTTCATTCTTCCAGGGCACCCTGGGCCAGTTCAGTGCGTATTCGGCGTTCGGTCAGATCGGGCGCGATCCGGCCAGTGGTCGGCCTTATACCCCGCAAGCGCCTTCTAGCGCCACGCAAACTACAACCGATCACACCAATACTCAGGTCCAAAATAATTATTCGAATTTGAATCGCGGCGCAGATGGGCAGAGTCAGGTTGCAGCCCCTGGGAGTCGTGGCGCTTACGGGAATAATGGCTAAATTATGAATAAAAAGATATTTTTATTTGTATTGTATTTTTTGCTTTGTTTTGTTTCTTTGGGGGTGTACGGCCAAACCCGTTGCCCAGTGGGTGCGCAGGCTGGGAGTGCACAATGTCTTCCAGATGATGCGGGTGAAGCGCCTCCACGCCCTACTGGTGAATGGATCAAAACTTGGGGTGCACTAGTCAGTTCAAATACGGCACATGGAGCATGGACATCCAAAGGGAAATTCTCCAAGGATGATGCCGTTAGTGATGCTTTAGGTAGATGTCAAGCTACCGGTGCTCCCGACTGTCATATTGATTCGACTTATTTTAATCAATGCGTGGCGGTTGTTGGTTCGCCCGATAAGATAGGGCTATCAATTTCCAAGGCGAAGAACGAGTCTATAGCAAAAAGTGCTGCATCTGCTGATTGCCAGCAGAGAGGAGGGCGGCAGTGTGAAGTGAAATTTTCCGACTGCACTGAGCCATTCTTCAGGAAATTTTAATGCTTAGTTGTGATGGCAAGAAAGCTTTTGGCTATGCATTAGACGCTTCCAGCTTAGTAGGGTAACCAACAGATGGCGACTAGGTGGTGCGGGCGATCTGGATCGCGACAGGGTGGGCGGGGACATGAGAAAAATCGTCGATTTTGAAATTGATGTTTCCAGGCCTCATAGGGTCGAAATGTGTGGTATTTCGATGCGCAGCCTTGTTGCTTTTTTTGTTGGAGCTTTTCTTCCAGCAACTCTGTTTGCCCAAACACGTTGTCCGGTTGGGGGGCTTGCTGGAAGCGCTCAGTGTCTCCCTGATGAAGAAAGCTCCTCATCTGCTCGTCCTACGGGGCAGTGGATTAAAACATGGGGTGGCATTGCTAGTGCCCCAAATGGGGAGGGTGGGGTAAGTTCAGGGCAGTTGTCCAAGGTGGATGCTGAGAATGTCGCTCTGCAGAACTGTAGAGCGACTGGTGCCGATCACTGCAGGGTTAACTTCGTCTACTACAATCAATGCGCTGCTCTCGCATACCCAGTGGGTAGTGCGGGTGGCTTTTTTCGTACAGGGAAGACTATTGATGAGGCAGTGAAGTTGGCAGTCGTTGATTGTGAAAAAGAGATGGTTGGGCATCATTGCAAGATTAAGGTAAACGAGTGTACGGATCCTGTTTTTAGAAAGTACTAGAGCTTTATTTTTGCGTGATATTTGTGCGTGCTATTCAGATATTTATTGTGTGCGCTCGAAATGGTCGATGGGTTTAAAGATAATCCAGCTTCAACAGAGTTGATGGGTTGCGCCGTCGTCGAAGACGACGAGTATCGGAATGAAATTTTGAAAGGAGCAAGTCCATGAAAAAGTTGCTGCTGGTGATGCTCTGTTCCACGGCTTGGAGTGCGATGGCTCAATCGCCCCAGGAGCATCTTCGCTATCGGAACGACGATCCGTTCGTGTTTTGTACTGAGGGTCAGAAGGACCCGGGCAAGTGTTGGGTGCCGCTGCCTCCCTATACCACGGGAGCCTACATGACGATGCCCTACTGTCAGCCCATCGATCCGTACGGAAAGCCTTGGACGCCGCAAGACTACGATTCGCTCGGGCAGTATCAGCGCGTCTGTCCGCTGGCGTTGAAGTCCGGTGGCTGGACGGGAAAGAAGCCTGCAAATATGTCGCCAACGGAACATTGAGCGAGGGCATGCGTGCTGAGGTGTTTTTGCTCGGCTGAATCGAATTGCCGTCGGCGATCAGGGATGTCGAAACGATCCAGGCGCCAAAACTGACGATTCAGGCCGATGGCGGCGCAGTGCTGAATACGTATGCAAGCACCGCTGAGATTCCTGCATCAACGCTACTCTAGCGCAGCGTTTCGCGTGCTCGCCGCACGCGCAATCTCTGCCCGAAGGGGGGCGTTGCATGTCTCAGGCTCCATGGTGGCGCGGTGCCGTCATCTATCAGATCTATCCGCGTAGCTTTCTCGACGCCAATGGCGACGGTATCGGCGACTTGCCCGGCATCGTGCGCAAGCTGGACTACATCTCGGCGTTGGGCGTGGATGCGATCTGGATCTCGCCGTTCTTCAAGTCGCCGATGGCCGATTTCGGCTACGACATCGCCGACTATCGTGAGGTCGATCCGTTGTTCGGCACCATGGCCGACTTCGATGCCCTGCTGGCCAAGGCGCATGCGCTGGGCCTGAAGGTGATGATCGACCAGGTGCTCAGTCACACCTCGGTGGAGCACGACTGGTTCAAGGAAAGCCGGCAGAGCCGCGACAATCCGAAGGCGGATTGGTACGTGTGGGCCGATGCGCGCGAAGACGGGGCGCCGCCGAACAACTGGCTGTCGATCTTCGGTGGCGTGGCGTGGCAGTGGGAACCGCGCCGCGGGCAGTACTATCTGCACAATTTCCTGGCCTCGCAGCCGGATCTGAATTTCCACAATCCGCAGGTGCAGCAGGCGACACTGGACAACGTGGAGTTCTGGCTGGCGCGCGGTGTCGACGGCTTCCGGCTGGACGCGATCAATTTCTGCTTCCACGATCCGCAACTGCGCGACAACCCGCCCAAGCCGCCGGAAAAGCGCGTCGGCCGCGGCTTCAGCCCGGACAATCCATACGCCTTCCAGTACCACTACTACAACAACACGCAGGCGGAGAACCTGCCGTTCCTGCAGAAGCTGCGCGGTCTGCTCGACCGCTATCCGGGGACGGTGAGCCTGGGCGAGATCTCGTCGGAGGATTCGCTGGCAACCACGGCCGAATACACCCGCGCCGGGCACCTGCACATGGGCTACAGCTTCGAACTGCTGACCGACGATTTCAGCGCCGCCTACATCCGCGAGACGGTCTCGCGTCTGGAAGCGGCGATGACCGAAGGCTGGCCGTGCTGGGCGATTTCCAATCATGACGTGCAACGCGCGGTCACGCGTTGGGGGCAGGGCGCCGAGACGCCGGCCTTCGCGCGGCTGCTGATCGCGATGCTGTGTTCGCTGCGCGGCTCGGTCTGCGTCTACCAGGGCGAAGAGCTCGGCCTGGGCGAGGCAGAGGTGCCGTTCGAGGCGCTGCAGGATCCCTATGGCATCGCGTTCTGGCCGAACTTCAAGGGCCGCGATGGGTGCCGGACGCCGCTGCCGTGGGATGCCAGCGAGCAGGCCGGTTTCAGCACCGGGACGCCTTGGTTGCCGATCGCGGCGGCGCATCGCGCACAATCGGTCGCGGCACAGGAGGCCGACCCGCAGTCGGTTCTGCATGCGATTCGCCAGTTCCTGGCCTGGCGCAAGCGCCATCCGGCCCTGCGTGAGGGCGACATCGTCTTCCACGAGACGGCTGAGCCCGTGCTGATGTTCCAGCGTCGCCACGCCGCGCAGCGCTTGCTGCTGGCGTTCAATCTATCCGCCGAGGCCGCCGACGTGGCGCTGCCTGAGGGCGGTTGGCAGGCGCTGCAGGTGCCGGGCGTGGTCGCGGGCGCGGCCGGAGAGCGCTTGCGTTTGCCCGGCTATGCGATGGTGTGCCTGCAAGGCGCGTGAGCGCGGCCAAGCGATTGCTGCGACGGCAGCGTCGCATCCTGCTGTGTGGCTACGGCGCTGCCAGGATGGCATTTGGGAGAGACAGTCCAGCGTGCATCGCGTCGGATAGGCCTCATGCCTGCCGAGGACCTTGGCGCTTGTCGGACGACACTGATCTCTCCGGAATTTCAGTGTCCATAGTGGCATATTGCGGTGGCTGCGCCATCTTCGCAGTCTGGCGTGCCCGGTAATCAGGGCACGCGTCGTCGCCGACAGTCACGCCGTCCTGGAACCAAGGCCGGCTCGGAGACTTGCCTCGCCGGCCCACACAACAGACTGCTGCGTCGCCGCCGGCGCCGGCTGGGCGTCGCGGCCACGAATCCGCCGTCATCGTTGCCTTGGTGTCCATCTCGGCAATGTCACCATGTCTGCACGCCGGCCTTTGTGATCTGAAGACGCCGCTTTTCCAGCGACGCCACCAAGTCTCGATCTCGCAGCGTCCTGGCTGAGACCCGTCGTCAACGATGGTGGTGTTGACCTCGATCAGCTACCGCAGCATCGGGTCGGCGCGGATGCATGATCCGTGGCGCGGTCGGGCCGGTCAGTTCGGAGTTCAGCGTTGAATGTCCAGGCATGGCGCTTTCTGCCACGTAGAGGGCTTGGGCCATGCGCTCCTGAAGTACAGATCCTTTTCAGCGACGCGGCCATTTCGCGCGCCCCCGGATTTTTTGTTGGGAACTTCGCAGGCGCGGCGAGATCTCCATCAGTTCCCGCGCGATCGCCTTCTGTAGATCTTCTTGCAGGCGAAGAGGTTGGTGTGCGCCCTCCAATCCTCTCGTCTTGATCCGTTCGGCACAAACCAGATCGCCGCCGCTGCTCGATCCTGATCTCATCGTTTTCTCGTCAGCCACCGCGGCATTTGACGCAACCGTCCGCGGCAACCGCCCCAACGAAAACGCCCGCCGGGTGCGCCGGCGGGCGTCGTCTGCAGCCTCTACGTGGGACTCAGAACTTGTAGTTCACGCCCAGCATGTAGGTGCGGCCCCATTCGACGTACTCCAGCGGGCGATCCTTGGTGCCGGCGTAGGTGCGGTAGGGCGAGTTGGTCAGGTTGCTCGCCTGCAGCAGCAGGCTCAGCCCGGCCAGGGTGCTGCCGTCGGCGAAGGTGTAGCTGACCTGCGCGTCGGTGACGTTCTCGCCGACCACATAGCGCAGCGTGCGGTTGCCGTTGAAGTTGCCGATCTCGCCGATGAAGTCCGAACGCCGCCGCTGGCTGACGCGTGCTTCGAAGCCGTTGCGCTCGTAGTAGGCGGTGAAGTTGTACACGCGCTTGGACAGGCCGGGCAGGTCGATCGGCGCCGAGCCCACGCTGGACGCGCTTTCGGGATCGACGATCTTGATGTCGCTGTCGTTGAACGTGGCACTGGCCTGGATGCCGAAGCCGCGCAGGCTGTCGGTGAACATGTCCAGCGGCAGCGAGGCGGTCAGCTCGAGCCCGCGCAGGGTGCCGCCCTTGCCGTTCTGCGGCGAGGAGAAGGTACCGGTGGTCTGCACCGGCACGGTCATGTTGGGCGGGCGCACGTAGCTGGCGAGCAGAGCGGAGAAGTCGTAATCGTCGCGCGACTGCGTGTAGATGTAGCTCTTCAGGTCCTTGTAGAACACCGCGGCGGCCACGTAGGCCTTTTCGCCGAAGTACTTCTCGTACGACAGGTCCAGCGCGTTGGCACGCCACGGGTCGAGCAGGGGATTGCCGCCGCTGCCGCCGGGCTTGCCGGTGGAGGTGTCAACGCCGAAGTCCAGGCCGGCACGCATCTGGTCCACGCGCGGCCGCGCCACCTGCTTGGCCGCGGCAAAGCGCAGGGTCTGCTGGTGCGGGAACAGGAAGGCCAGGTTGAGGCTCGGCAGCCAGTCGTTGTAGGTCTTGCCCGCGTCGATCGGCAGCACGTTCTGGCCGGCGGGACGGGACTGGTCGAAGTAGCTGGACTGCGAGCTCTGGTCGGCGTGCTGCAACTGCACGCCGATGTTGCCGCGCACGCCGACCTCGCCGATGTCGGTGTTGATGTTGGCGCGGAGCCAGGCCGTGGTGATCTTCTCCTGCACCGTCCACGACTTCGGAATCAGGTAGTCCAGGTTGGTGACCGGGTTGAAGGTCATGTAGCGCGAGACCGCCGCCGGCACGTTCCAGGCCGGGATGGTGCCGATGCCGGCGAAGCCGAGGTTGACCGGGTCGTACTGCAGGTCGCTGGCGATGCTGGTGTCGCCCTGCGCGCCGAGCAGGATGTTGCCCTCGGCCTGGGTCTTCTGCTTGCGGCGGTCGGCGTAGTTCACGCCCACGTCGATGTCCGAGAACCAGGTCAGCGCCTGCGGCGCCGGCAGGGTCGCCGCCAGGCGGCCGCCTTTCAGGCGATCCTCGACCTCCGGCACCTTGCCGTAGCCGGAGCCGTAGATGGTGTTGGTCAGGAACAGGTTGTTCGGGTCGGAGTAGTCGCGGCCGGGGGTGATCTGCGAAAAGCCATTCGGCTTGACCACGAGACCGACCGTGTCCAGCTGCGGCATCGGCACCAACTGCAGGTTGTTCTCCAGGTTCAGCTCCTTGCGGGTGGCCTTGGAGTAGTTCAGGTCGGCCATCAGGCGCACGCTGCCGAGGTTGAACTCGTTGTTCCAGCCGAATGCGTCGATCTTGTCCTTGCGCTTGTTGTACATGCCGCGCACCAGCGGATACACGCCGCTGGCGGTGCCGCCGGTGAAGCTGCCGCTGGCGTCGACCTGCGGATTGGTGATCAGCAGGCCGGGCGTGTAGCCGCCGTTGTAGTTGCTGAGATTGACCTCGAACTGATTGGCGGTGTCGATCTGCTCGGCTTCGGTATGGAATGCGTCGAAGGTGCTGGTCCAGCTGCTGGACGGACGGAACTGCACGGTCGCCATCACGCCGTCGCGCTTGTTGTTGCCGGTGCGGCGCAGCGCCTTGATGCCGTCGGAGAAGTAGGTGCCCGGGGCCACGCCGGGGCGGCTGCCGCTGTCGGTGTTCTGCGTGGTCCACGGCTCGTACAGGCCGACCTGGTTTTCCTGGATCGGCATGTCGCTGTGGGCGTAGCCGATCGAGAATCCCAGGGTGTTGTCCAGGAACTGGTCGATGTAGCTGGCGCTGAAGCGATTGCCGAAAGCGTCGACATCGGCGGCCTTGCCGAGCGAGCTCTTCTGCAGGCGGCCGCTGACGGCGATCACCCGGTCCGGGAAGCTCAGCGGGCGCACGGTCTGCATGTCGATGGTGCCGGATAGGCCCTGGCCGACCAGGCCGGCGTCGGGCGTCTTGTACACGGTCACGCCGTTGACCAGTTCCGACGGGTACTGGTCGAACTCGACGCTGCGGTTGTCGCCGGTGCTGACCACCTCGCGGCCGTTGAGCAGGGTAGTGGCGAAGTCGGGCGACAGGCCGCGCACGCTGATCACCTGGGCGCGGCCGGCGACGCGCTGCGCGGCCAGGCCGGGCAAGCGGCCGAGCGATTCGGCGATGCTCACGTCCGGCAGCTTGCCGATGTCCTCGGCCGAGATCGCTTCGACGATGGACGTCGAGTCCTGCTTGATCGCGATGGCGTTCTCGATGCCGCGGCGGATGCCGGTCACCTGGACCTTGTCCAGTTCGGTGACCGGATCCTTGGACGTGGTGGCGGTGGTATCGGACTGTGCAGCAGCCAGCATCGGCGTCATCGCGACGGCCAGCGCCAGCGTCAGCGCGTTGCGCTTGTGGTTCAACATTTTCCCCTCCCAGGCAATGTTGTCTTGCGAATGTCTGAACCGGCGAGGCGGCCGGATGTGCGTGTCGCGCAGCCGCAGGGCGGTGTCGCGATTGCGCTGTATGGTAGACACGCGGCTTCGTCGCGAACGCCCGCTGCATACGTATTCACTGGCCTGTATCGCATTGGAAGCGCTTTCAGGATCGCAATGTCGTGCGCGTGCCGTTACGCCGGTGCCGCTGCGAGCATGCGCGTGCTTCATGCAACTGACGTCGCCTGGCATGAACACGCGGGTGCTGCACTGAGAGTGATGACAGTGGGTACGCCGGCATGCGGACTTCGGGCGAGCTTGCAGATGGCGCGACATGGTTTGGCGGACGCCGCGCGCAGCGCCGCTGACCTGCCGCGCACGATGGCGCGGTGCCGCAGGGGCGAGCACCGTGGTCCGGCATGGTGAGTGCATCCCACCGCCGCTGTGCTGCCGGCGGTGCTGCGTGCCGCATGGTGGAGCGTCAGCGCGAGGCAGCCGTGCCTGCGGAGGCCGGCGCCGGGTCCAGCGGGACGAAACGGATCGCCTGACCGCCGCCAGGTGCCAACTTCACCTGCAACTGATCGCGGCTGGTGACCACGCGCTGCTCGCGCACGAAGTCGAACGGATTGTGCTGGTAGTCGGCGGCGTCGCCGTCGCGGTAGATCTCGGCGCGGTAGCGCACGCCGGGCTCAAGGAAGCCCAGCGCGATCGGCAGCACGCGGCCGTGCTCGTCGGTGATGCTGCCGAGGAACCAGTCGCGGCTGTGGCGGTCCTTGCGCACGATGGTCACGTAATCGCCGATCTCGCCGTCGAGCACGCGGCTGTCGTCCCAGTCCACCGCCACGTCCTCGATGAAGCGGAAGGCGTCGCGGTGCTGCAGGTAGTGCTCGGGCAGGTCGGCGGCCATCTGGATCGGGCTGTACAGGGTCACGTACAGCGCCAGTTGCCGCGCCAGCGTACTCGGAATCGCGCGTCCGCCGCGGCCCGTCAGGCTGAGGATGCCGGGGGTGTAGTCCATCGGCCCGGCCAGCATCCGCGTGAACACCAGGTTCACTTCGTGCTCCGGCGGGTTCGGCGGTTCGCCCCAGGCGTTGTACTCCATGCCGCGTGCGCCTTCGCGCGAGAGCCAGTTCGGGTAGGTGCGGCGCAGGCCGGTGTCCTTGATCGGCTCGTGGGCGTTGACCGACAGGTGGCGCCTGGCGGCTTCCTGCACCACCTTGAGATGGTGGCGGGCCATGAACTGGCCGTCGTGCCATTCGCGCCACAGCGGGCCGCCGGCGGGATTGCGCCGGTCCACCTGGCCGTCGTCGCAGACGTAGCCGGTCTTGAAGGTGTCCACGCCCAAGCGCGCATACAGATCCAGCGCCGCATCGAGCTGGTCTTCGTAGTGCTCTACCGCACAGCCGGTCTCGTGGTGGCCGATCAGGTGCACGCCCTTCTTCGCCGCGTAGGCGCTGAGCGCATCGATGTCGAAGTCCGCGGTGGCGCGGGTGAAGTCGAAGTCGTCGCCGTTGCCGACCCAGTTGCCGTCCCAGCCGGGGTTCCAGCCTTCCACCAGCACGCCGCGGAAGCCGTGCGCCGCGGCGAAGTCGATGTAGCGGCGGGTATTGGCGGTGGTGGCGGCATGCGTGGGGCCGCGCGCCCAGGTTTCCTGGTTCAGGTGCATCGACCACCACACGCCGATGTACTTGGCCGGGTGCACCCAGCTCACGTCGCCCAGCGCGTTGGGTTCGTTGAGGTTGAGGATCAGGTTGGAATCGACCAGGCCGCCGGCCGTGTCGCTGATCTGCAGCGTACGCCACGGCGTGTCGAAGGGCAGGGCGCGGCGGACCTTCCAGCCTTCCGCCGACGGCGACAGTTGCGCATGCAGGCGCTGGCCTTCGCCGCGGCGCAGCCACATGCCGGCGTAGTCGACCAGGGCGGCCTCGTGGATGGCCAGGTGCAGGCCGTCCTGGCTGCGCAGGGTGAACGGCGTGTGCGTCAGCGGCACTTCGCGCAGCGGCGTGCGCCGGTACAGGTATTCGTAGTGGATGGGCGCGCCGGCGGGAATCCACCAGGCGGTCGCCTCGGGGACGATGTCGAACTCGGTGAGTTCTTCGTCGATGATCGCTTCCTGCATGCCGGCCTGTTGCGGAAAGCTGTAGCGGAAGCCGAGCCCGTCGTCGTAGACGCGGAACACCACCGCGAAGCGGCGCTGGCGGCCACCGCGCTCGCCCAGCTCCACGCGCAGTTCGTTGTAGTGATTGCGCACGTAGCGGCGCTCGCCCCAGGGCTGCTCCCAGGTTTCGTCGACGCTGCGGCTGCGCTGGTCCAGCAGCGCGAGGTCGCGATCCAGGCTGCCGTCGCGCAACTGGAAGCCGAGCCGCGATTCGCCGATCACCGGCTCGCCCAGGCGCTGCACGCGATAACTGGGGCGGCCGTCGTCCAGTTGCACGGACACCCGCAGGATCCTGTCGGGCGATGCGATGCTGGCCACGGTCTGCGGTGCGGCGCGCAGTCCGGGCGCGATGCACAGGAGCAGCGTCGCCAGCCACGACGGCAGGTGCCGCGTCGGGCGCAGGCGCGATGAGGCGTGAAGCGGCAGCGGCATGTCCCCTCCCAGGGCGACCGTGGCATCGCAACGACTATAGCGAGGCGGTTCCTGGCCGCCGGAGGCCCGTACGATGAATACGTATGCAACTGCACGCGCCGCGGTGCCGCCCGTCTACCATGTCCGCAGCGCCCCCGCGATGCGGAGGCGGCGACCGCAGCGCCGGCGTGCCGGCCTGCGCTTCCACCATGCAGGCAAAGAGGGAGGGAGGTCGATCGGTGCGAGCCGGTCTGCCGCTTCGATGCTGAAGATGATTTGCTTGGCCGCCACCTTGGGTGCTGCGGCGTCGGCGTCTGCTGGACAGACGTCATTGCAGTGGCGCGGTCAGACCGCGCAGGCCGAGGCCACCGCCGACGGCGGCTTCGTGCTGCACGCGGCCCAAGGCACGCGCACGGTGCCGGCGCAGCCGTTGCGCAGCGAGACCGATAGCCCGTTGTTCGATGCGCTGTTCGCGCTGGCGCAACAGGAACTGCGCGACGACCAGGTCCAGGCGATCCGCGACCCGGCGTTCGATCACGGCAAGCCGTTGCCGTGCGATTGCTACCAGACCGGCGAGCGCTGGCCCTACGTGTGGACCCGCGACGTCAGCTATGCCGCCGACCTGGCCCTGGCGCGGCTGGATCCCGAGCGCGCGCGCCGCTCGCTGCGCTTCAAGCTGTCGCCGATGCGCGGCGCCGACGCGCTGCCGGGGCTGTTCGTGGCGCAGGACACCGGCTCCGGCGGCAGCTGGCCGGTGAGCAGCGACCGCGTGGTGTGGTTCCTGGCCGCGCGCCACCTGCTGGACGATCCGGCCTTCGCCGCCGACACCCGCGCCGCACTCACTGCCACGCTGGCGCAGGATCGCGCGTTCGCGTTCGACCCGCGCATCGGCCTGTACCGCGGCGAGACCTCGTTCCTGGACTGGCGCGAGCAGACCTATCCGGCCTGGACCCGCGAGGACGTCGGCTTCATCGCCAGTTCCTTCGCGCTGTCGACCAACGTGCTGCACTACCAGGCGCTGCGCCTGGGCGAGCGCCTGGCCCGCGAGCAGGGCGATGCCCAGGCGGCCGCACGCTATGCCGGCTGGGCCGATGCGCTGCGCCAGGCGATCGCGCAACGCTTCTGGCGCGAGGACCGCGGCACCTACGTCGGCTACATCGGCACGGCCGAGCATCCGGTGCGCTACGAAAGCTACGATCTGCTTGGCCTGTCGCTGGCAGTGCTGGCCGACGTGCTGCCGACCGCGCGCGCGCGCCAGGCGCTGGCCCGCTATCCCGCGGTGGAGGCGGGCAGCCCGGTGGTGTGGCCGCAGCAGCGCGAGGTGCCCATCTACCACAACCGGGCCATCTGGCCGTTCGTCAGCGCCTATGCGCTACGCGCGGCACGGCAGACCGACGACAGCGCGCGCATCGACCTGGAAGTGCGCTCGTTGCTGCGCGGCGCCGCGCTGGCCGGCTCGAACATGGAGAACTACGAGTTCCTGAGCCAGGCCGCACATGTCGACGACGGCGCGCTCAGCGGCCCGGTGGTCAATTCACCGCGGCAGTTGTGGTCGGTGGCCGGCTATCTGGCGATGGTGATGGAGGGCGTGTTCGGCGTGGAGGACGACGGCCGCGTGCTGCCCAAGCTGCCGACCAGCCTGGTGCCCATGCTGTTCGGCGAGCGCCAGGAGATCGCGTTGCAGCTGCAGGACCGGCGCATCGTGCTGTGGCGTCCTGCGCAACTGCAGGGCGACCTGCTGGTCGCCGGCAAGACCCATAGCCAGGACGGTGTGACCACCATCGATCTGGTGGCGCGCGACAGCGGCAGCACGCCATTGCAAATGCTCACGGCCACGGACGCCTTCGCGCCGCTGGCGCCGCCGGCGCCCCAGCTGCGGCGCGAGACCGAGGGCTGGCGGGTGCAGGCGGCTGCGGACTCGGTGTTGTACGTCGATGGGCAGGCACGCACGGGCAGCGCCGACGGCGCGCTGCTGCCGCTGGCCGAGCGCGTGCAATGCCTGAGCCTGACCCGGCAGGGCAAGCGTTGGGAGTCGTTGCACAGCCCCACCGTCTGCGTCGGCGACATTGCCCGCGTGGAGGGCGCAGACGATTGGACGTGGACGGCGCCGCACGATGGCATGTATCGGCTGAGCCTGCGTTACGTCAACGCGCACGGTCCGATCAACACCGGCGTCACCGCCGCGGTCAAACGCCTCCAGGTGCAGTGCGGCGCAGCGTCGCCGCAGTCGCAGCCGCTGGTGATGCCACACAGTATCGGCGAGCAGACCTCAACGGCGGCGCTGTTCGCGCTGCAGGCCGGGCAGCGTTGCGTCGCGCGGTTGCTGCCGGCGGCGAACATGAGCGCGCTGCAGCACTTCGCACGCTACACCGGCGGCCAGGGCGGCGCCGATGGCGTGGTCAATGACGCCGATGTCGCCGCGCTGCTGATCGCACCGGCCGGCCCGACGGAGGAGCGCCCATGAGCGCCTTGCCACGCGCCAAGCCGGCGCTGTCGTTCTGGCAGATCTGGAACATGTGCTTCGGGTTCCTGGGCATCCAGTTCGGCTTCGCGTTGCAGAACGCCAATGCCAGCCGCATCTTCCAGACCCTCGGCGCGGACATGGACCAGGTGCCCGGACTGTGGATCGCCGCACCGCTGACCGGCCTGATCGTGCAGCCGATCGTCGGTTACCTGTCCGACCGCACCTGGAACCGCTTCGGCCGGCGCCGCCCGTACTTCATGGTCGGCGCGCTGTTCACCACGCTGGCCCTGCTGGTCATGCCGAACTCGCCAGCCCTGTGGGTGGCGGCCGGGACGCTGTGGGTGCTGGACGCCTCGATCAACATCTCGATGGAGCCGTTCCGCGCCTTCGTCGGCGACCAGCTGCCGACACGCCAGCGCGCCACTGGCTACGCCATGCAGAGTTTCTTCATCGGTGTCGGCGCGGTGGTGGCGAGCATGCTGCCGTGGCTGCTGGCGCACTGGGGCGTCAGCAACACCGCCGGGCCCGGCGAGGTGCCGGCGACGGTGCGCTACGCGTTCTATTTCGGCGGCGCGGTGCTGTTCCTGTCCATCGGCTGGACCGTACTGCGCACCCGCGAGTATCCGCCTGAAGACCTGCACGGCTTCGACGTCGCCATGCCAGCCGCCACGGCGGCGCAACCGCGCCGTGTCGATGGCGCCGCTGCGCTGTGGTGTGCGGTGGGCATTGCCGGCGCGGTAGCCATCGCCTGGTGCCGCGGCGACCGCATGCTGTACGTGCTGGCCGGCCTGTGCATCGGCTACGGCATGCTGCAGGGCGTGGCGCCGCGACTGCGCAGCGGACACATGCTGGCGGCGATCGTCTGCGATCTGCAGACCATGCCGCAGGCGATGCGGCGGCTGGCCTGGGTCCAGTTCTTCTCCTGGTTCGCGCTGTTCGCGATGTGGATCTACACCACCGCGGCGGTCACCCAGACCCACTATGGCACCCACGATGCCACCTCGGCTGCCTACAACGACGGGGCAAACTGGGTCGGCGTGCTGTTCGCCGCCTACAACGGCTTCGCCGCCCTGGCGGCGATCGCCATTCCGCTGCTGGTGCGCGCCTGCGGGTTGCGCATGAGTCATCTGCTCAACCTGTGCCTGGGCGCGGCCGGCCTGCTGTCGTTCCTGTGGATCCGCGATCCGCAGTGGCTGCTGCTGTCGATGGTCGGGGTGGGCTTCGCCTGGGCGTCGATCCTGTCGCTGCCGTATGCGCTGCTGTCGGACAGCGTGCCGGCGGCGAAGATGGGCGTGTACATGGGCATCTTCAATTTCTTCATCGTGATCCCGCAGTTGGTCGCGGTCAGCGTGCTGGGCTTCGTGCTCACGCACTGGCTCGGCGGCCGGCCGCTGTACGCGCTGGCGATCGGCGGCGGCAGCCTGCTGGTGGCGGCGCTGTGCGTACTGTGGGTGCCGTCGGATTCGGGAGCGAACGCATGATCGATCGGATGTCGCTGTTGGCGCTGGCCCTGCTGGGTGCCTGCGCTGGGTCGGCGCAGGCCCAGGCGCCTGCGCAGGAGGAGTTCTACGGCACGCTGGAGCCGTTCGCCAGCGAGGCGGTGTACTTCGTGGTCACCGATCGCTTCGTCAACGGCGATCCGGGCAACGATCATCGCGACCAGGGCGGTGCGCATCGCACCTTCGACATCCCGATCCCGGCGCCGCCGGGCGAGAGCGACAACATCGGCTACCTCGGCGGCGACTTCAAGGGCGTGGTCGACAACGCCGGCTACATCCGCGACCTGGGCTTCGGCGCGGTGTGGATCACGCCGATCGTCGACAACCCGGACGAAGCCTTCACCGGCGGCAAGCCGATCACCTGGGGCAGCTCGCTGAGCGACCGCGGCAAGACCGGCTACCACGGCTACTGGGGCGTGAACTTCTACAAGCTCGACGAGCATCTGCCGAGTCCGGGCCTGGACTTCGCCGGTTTCACCCAGGCCATGCACGCGCAGCAGCTGAAGGTGGTGCTGGACATCGTCGGCAACCACGGCTCACCGGCCTGGACCATGCCCAAGCGGCAGCCGATGTTCGGCCAGGTCTTCGACCGCGACGGCAAACTGATCGCCGACCATCAGAACCTGCCGCCATCCAAGCTGGACCCGGCGCACAACCCGCTGCACGCGTTCTACAACACCGGCGGCAACCTGGCGCAGCTGTCCGATTTCAACGAGCGCAATCCGGCGGTGATGGAATACCTGGTTGGCGCCTACTCGCAGTGGCTGGGGCAGGGCGCCGACGCGTTCCGGATCGACACCATCGGCTGGATGCCCGACAGCTTCTGGCACGAGTTCGTGCGCCGCATCCGCGCGCAGCGTCCGGGCATGTTCATGTTCGGCGAGGACTTCGACTACAACGCGCACAAGATCGCCGGCCACACCTGGGCCGACAACGCCGGCGTCAGCGTGCTGGATTTCCCGCTCAAGCAGGCACTGGCGGCGACGTTCGGCCACGCCCAGCGCGGCTACGAGACGCTGCAGCCGGCGCTGTACCTGGAGCGCGGCCCGTACGCCAATCCGTACGAGCTGATGACCTTCTACGACAACCACGACATGGCGCGGCTGGACGCCAGCGACGCCGGTTTCATCGATGCGCACAATTGGCTGTTCACCGCGCGCGGCATCCCGGTGATCTACTACGGCTCGGAGACCGGCTTCATGCGCGGCCGTGCCGAGCACGCCGGCAACCGCAACTATTTCGGCCAGGAGCGGGTGAACGCCGCCCCGTCCAGCCCGATCTTCGCGCCGCTGCGGCGTATCGCCACGCTGCGCCAGCGCAGCCCGGCGCTGCAGCGCGGCCTGCAGCTCAACCTGCAGTTGTCCGGCGACGAGGCGGTGTTCTACCGCGTGTTCCAGCATGCGGGCAGCACCCAGACCGCGCTGGTGCTGCTGAACAAGAGCGATGCGCCACGCACGCTGGAGGTGCGCCGCTACCTGCAGCCCGGCACCTGGCACGACGGCTTCGACGGCAGCGCCATCGAGGTGACCGATGTCCTGCGCGCCGAGGTGCCGGCACACGGCGTGCGCGTGTTCCTGTCCGATGCGCCGATCGTGCGCCCGGACCTGCGCGCGCGGCTGCGCTGGCTGATGGCGGCCAAGGACGGCGTGGCGCCGGCGCCCTGAGCGCGGCGCGGCAGGCGTTGCCGGGCGCGCAGGGCTGCGGGACTCGGCGTGCGACGAGCACGCTGCGTCAGGTTCCTGGTGTCTCCGGCCAATGACAGGCGGAGGCGCTGCCGTGACGCAGGCCGGCCGGGTCAGCTGCGCAGCGAGGAGCCGCGCAGCGCCAGCGTGACCGGCAGGGTGCGGCTGCTCACCGGCTGACCGGCGATCTGCGCCAACAAGGTGTCCACCAGCACCGCACCGGCCAGCTTGGTGTCCTGCTGCACCGTCGACAGCGCCGGATCGACGCTGGCGGCCACCGGGATATCGTCGAAGCCGGCCAGGGCCACGTCCTCGGGTACGCGCAGACCATGCTCGCGCAGCGCCTTCAGTGCGCCGATGGCGATCAGGTCGCTGGCGGCGAACAGCGCATCGAAGCGCTCGCCGCGGCCGAGCAGGGCCAGGGCGGCCTCGTAGCCGGACTGCTCGGTGGTGATCGCATCGACCTGCAGCGCCGGCGTGGCCTCGGCGCCGGCCGCGCGCAGTGCCTGCAGGTGACCGCGATAGCGTTCCAGGAACTCGGGGTAATGATTGGAGGCGTCGCCGAGGAAGGCGATGCGGCGGCGGCCCTGTGCCAGCAGGTGTGCGGTGATGTCGTGCCCGCCCTGGAAGTTGTCGCTGCCGATCGAGACCCCGGGCTGCCCGGGCAGCACCGCGCCCCAACGCACGAAATGGGTGCCCTGGTCGACCAGGTGCTGCAGCCGCTGCTGCGCCTGCAGGTAGTCGCCGTAGCCGAGCAGGATCAGTCCGTCCGCCTTCTGGCTGTCGCCGTAGTCGGCGCGCCAGTTGTCCGACAACTGCTGGAACGACACCAGCAGGTCGTAGCCGTGGCGGGCGCAGGCGCGGGTGATCGAGCCCAGCATCGAGTGGAAGAACGGGTTGATCAGCGAGTCGTCGGTGGTCGGGTCTTCGAAGAACAGCAGCGCCAGGGTGCCGGCATTGCGCAGGCGCAGGCTGGAGGCGTGCTTGTCGACCTTGTAGTTCAACTCGCGCGCGATCGCCAGGATCTTGCGCCGGGTCTGCTCGTTGACCGCCGGACTGCCGCGCAGCGCGCGCGAGACCGTGGGTTGCGAGACGCCTGCCAGGTAGGCGATGTCCAGCGATGTGGCCTTGCCTTTGATGACGGCGCGTCCGGGTGCGGGGAAAACGTCGGCGAAGCATGCCATGGCGGCTGCTGTAGCTCTTGCTGCGGCGCAGCGAAGCGGCGAGGGTTGCAGCGTGACCTGTCCTCTCCGTTGTGTCTTCAATATCGGTCAATACCGATGTTTACCGTTTTGGTAAAGATTGGTTTACCATCTTGCCCCACCACAAGATCCGGACATGGGTGGCCCGCGGCGACGCCGGCCGAGCGTGCGACATGAGCACTACCACCGCCCTCGCTTGAGTTCCCGCCCAAGGCTGTCCGAGCAGGCGCCCTTGTGGCGCCTTCTTTCTGTCCCGCGTCCGCCGCGACCGCCACCACGGTGGCATGGACGCCATCCCCCCGTTTTCCTTTCCGCCGACTCCCATGATCACGATCACGCTCCCCGACGGCAGCCGCCGCGAATTCGAACACCCCGTCAGCCCCATGGACGTTGCCCAGTCCATCGGCCCCGGCCTGGCCAAGGCGACCATCGCCGGCCAGGTCGACGGCCGCCTGGTCGACGCCTGCGACCTCATCGACCACGACGCCAGCCTGCGCCTGATCACCGCCAAGGACGCCGAGGGCGTGGAGATCATCCGCCACTCCTGCGCGCACCTGGTCGGCCACGCGGTCAAGCAGCTGTATCCCGAGGTCAAGATGGTGATCGGCCCGGTCATCGCCGAGGGCTTCTACTACGACATCTACAGCGAGCGCCCGTTCACCCCCGAGGACATGGCGGCGATCGAGAAGCGCATGCAGGAGCTGATCGCGCAGGACTACGACGTGATCAAGAAGGTCACGCCGCGCGCCGAGGTCATCGAGCTGTTCAAGCAGCGCGGCGAGGACTACAAGCTGCGCCTGATCGAGGACATGCCCGACGACGTCACCGCGATGGGCCTGTACTACCACCAGGAATACGTGGACATGTGCCGCGGCCCGCACGTGCCGAACACGCGCTTCCTCAAGGCCTTCAAGCTGACCCGCATCTCCGGCGCCTACTGGCGCGGCGACGCCAAGAACGAGCAGCTGCAGCGCATCTACGGCACCGCCTGGGCCGACAAGAAGCAGCTCGAGGCCTACATCCTGCGCATGGAGGAAGCCGACAAGCGCGACCACCGCAAGATCGGCAAGCAGCAGGACCTGTTCCACCTGCAGGAAGAGGGTCCGGGCCTGGTGTTCTGGCACCCCAAGGGCTGGTCGATCTGGCAGGTGGTCGAGCAGTACATGCGCAAGGTCTACCGCGACAGCGGCTACGGCGAGGTGCGCTGCCCGCAGATCCTGGACGTGTCGCTGTGGCAGAAGTCCGGCCACTGGGACAACTACCAGGACAACATGTTCTTCACCGAGTCGGAGAAGCGCACCTACGCGGTCAAGCCGATGAACTGCCCCGGCCACGTGCAGGTGTTCAACCAGGGCCTGCACAGCTACCGCGACCTGCCGATCCGCTACGGCGAGTTCGGCGCCTGCCACCGCAACGAGCCCTCCGGCGCGCTGCACGGCATCCTGCGCGTGCGCGGCTTCACCCAGGACGACGGCCACATCTTCTGCACCGAGCAGCAGATCGAGGCCGAGGTCACCGCCTTCCACCAGCAGGCGCTGAAGGTGTACGGCGACTTCGGTTTCGACGATATCCAGATCAAGATCGCCCTGCGCCCGGAAAAGCGCCTCGGCGACGACGCCACCTGGGACAAGGCCGAGGCCGCGCTGCGCGCCGCGCTCGGTGCCTGCGGGGTGGAGTGGCAGGAACTGTCGGGCGAGGGCGCCTTCTACGGCCCGAAGATCGAGTACCACCTGAAGGACGCGATCGGCCGCACCTGGCAGCTCGGCACCATGCAGGTGGATTTCATGATGCCCGGCCGCCTCGGCGCCGAGTACGTGGACGAGCACAGCCAGAAAAAGCATCCGGTGATGCTGCACCGGGCCATTGTCGGTTCGATGGAGCGGTTCATCGGCATCCTGATCGAGCATCACGCCGGTATGTTCCCGGCCTGGCTGGCGCCGGTGCAGGCCGTGGTCATGAACATCACGGACGCGCAGGCAGACTATGTAGACAACGTGCGGAAACTCCTTGCAAATCAAGGCTTCCGCATCGAGGCCGATTTGCGGAACGAAAAAATCGGTTATAAGATTCGCGAACACACGCTACAGCGGGTGCCGTACCTGTTGGTCGCGGGCGACCGCGAGACGGAAAACGGCGCGATTGCGGTCCGTACGCGATCGGGGGAGGATCTGGGCACCATGTCGGTCGCCGCCTTCGCCGAACGGCTGCGCGCCGAGCAGTTGGCGTGACACCACCCTGGTGCGGACGGAGCCTCCGTCCGCGCCAGTCCGATTCCCCTGGGAGATTGCAACATCAGTACCCCTGACAACAAACAGAACCGCAAGAACCAAGAGATCCGCGTGCCGCGCGTGCGCGTGATCGGCGCGGACGGCGAGATGGTCGGCGTGTTGACCCGCGACGAAGCGCTGGCGCTGGCCGAAGAGGACGGACTCGACTTGGTCGAGATCCAGCCGCAGGCCGATCCGCCGGTCTGCAAGATCATGGACTTCGGCAAGTTCAAGTTCGAGCAGCAGAAAAAGGCCAACGAAGCCAAGAAGAAGACCAAGCAGGTCGAGATCAAGGAAATCAAGTTCCGTCCGGTCACCGACGAAGGCGATTACCAGATCAAGCTGCGCAACATGCGCCGTTTCATCGAGGAAGGCGACAAGGTCAAGGTCAACATCCGCTTCCGCGGCCGCGAGATGAGCCATCAGGAGCTCGGTCGCGAAATGGCTGCGCGGATCGAGGCCGATCTGGGCGAAGACATCGTCATCGAATCGCGTCCGCGCCTGGAAGGCCGGCAGATGGTGATGATGATCGCGCCGAAGAAGCGCTGATCCGCCGCCGCAGCACGGGATCGCGCCCCGCCAGCGGCAGGCGCGCGGTTCTGTGGTCTCTGTGGCCAGCTTTTTCTTGACGTTCCGGGCGTAGCGCGGCTGCGCCGTTGCGGCGTGCCCGTGCGCCGCGCAGCCTGCGCGAATCCCGAATCCCGAATCCCGAATCCCGAATCCCGAATCCCGGGGCGCAAGCGCCCGTCGAACTGCATGATTTGCAAGGCATTCCAAGCCCTGGCATAATGCGCGGCCCAGTTCATCGGGTTTGCCGCTCGCGCGGCAATAGGACCCGCCCGGATCCTTAGTGGATCAAGGGCTTACAAGCAGGTAAGGGCACGGACGGAAAGTGTGGCGCAGCCACCGCCCTGACCAGTGACAAAACACCATCAAGGACATTGCAATGCCCAAGATCAAGACCAACCGGGCGGCGGCCAAGCGTTTCCGCAAGACCGCCTCCGGCAAGTACAAGGCCGGCCACGCCAACCGTAGCCACATCCTCACCAAGAAAGCGACCAAGCGGAAGCGCAACCTGCGGCAGACGAACCACGTCCGTGCCGAGGACGCAGGCCGTCTGGACCGTATGCTTCCCTACCTCTGAGGACTGAACCATGGCTCGAGTCAAGCGTGGCGTCCAGGCGCGCCGTCGTCACAAGAAAGTTCTGAACCTCGCCAAGGGCTACTACAACGCCCGTCGCAAGGTCTTCCGCGTCGCCAAGCAGGCGGTGATCAAGGCGCAGCAGTACGCCTACATCGGCCGCAAGCAGAAGAAGCGCAATTTCCGTTCGCTGTGGATCACCCGCATCAATGCGGCGGCCCGCATCAACGGCATGAGCTACAGCCGTTTCATGAACGGCCTGCTCAAGGCCGGCATCACCCTCGACCGCAAGGTGCTGGCGGACATCGCCGTGCACGACGCGCAGGGCTTTGCCGCCCTGGCGGAGAAGGCGAAGGGCGCGCTGGCGGCATAAGTTTGCGAATCCCCGCAGGAACCCGCGCGTACAAGTGCGGGGTTCGGCGGGAGCAATCGCAGGCATGCAGGGGAAGGGCGCAAGTCCTTCCCCTTTTGCGTTTTGGGCGTCCCGGCGACGGGGCGCCTGCCGGGTAGGAGGTTCCGCATCGGCGGGACACGGTGGCCACGGGTTCGGCCGGAGCAGTGAGGCGCGAGTGCAATGAGTGAGATCGATTCCCTGAGCGGGCAGGCGCTGGCGGACATCGCCGCGGCGCAGAGTCCGGAGGCGCTGGAGCAACTGCGGGTCGCGCTGCTCGGCAAAAGCGGCAGCATCACCGCCCAGCTCAAGCAGCTCGGCGCGCTGGCGCCGGAGCAGCGCAAGCTGGCCGGCGAGGCGATCAACCGCGCGCGCGACACGGTGTCCGCCGCGCTGGCCGAGCGCCGCACGCTGCTGGAGACCGCCGCGCTGGACGCGCGCCTGGCCGCCGAGCGCATCGACGTGACCCTGCCGGGGCGGCGCGGCGAACGCGGCGGGCTGCATCCGGTCACCCGCACCCTGGAGCGCATCACCGAGATCTTCGCGCGGCTGGGCTACGAACTGTCCGACGGCCCCGAGATCGAGGACGACTGGCACAACTTCGAGGCGCTGAACTTCCCGCCGCACCATCCGGCGCGGGCGATGCACGACACCTTCTATTTCGGCGACGGCCGCCTGCTGCGCACCCACACCTCGGGCGTGCAAGTGCGCTACATGGGGGAGCATGCGCCGCCGCTGCGCATGATCGCCGCCGGCAAGGTCTATCGCAGCGACAGCGACCAGACCCATTCGCCGATGTTCCACCAGGTCGAAGGCCTGCTGGTCGACGAGCACGCGACCTTCGCCGATCTCAAGGGCACCCTGGCCGAGTTCGTGCGCGCGTTCTTCGAGCGCGATTTCCAGATGCGTTTCCGTCCCAGCTATTTCCCCTTCGTCGAGCCCGGCGCCGAGGTCGACATCGCCTGGCAGCAGCCCGACGGCAGCACCCGCTGGCTGGAAGTGCTCGGCTGCGGCATGGTGCACCCGAACGTGCTGCGCAACGTCGGCATCGACCCGGAGCGCTACACCGGCTTCGCCTTCGGCATGGGCGTGGAGCGCTTCGCGATGCTGCGCTACGGCGTCAACGACCTGCGCGCCTTCTTCGAGAACGACGTGCGGTTCCTGCGGCAGTTTGCTTGAGGGCGGGGATTCGGGAGTGGGAATTGGGGATTCGTTGAAGCGAGTTCCCTTCCAATCTTCCGGTCCCACGCGTATCCGCTCCTGCGAATCCCCACTCCCGAATCCCCAATCCCGGCTCCCCAATGAAATTCAGCGAAAACTGGCTGCGCAGCCACGTTCCGACCCAGGCCACGCGTGAGCAGCTCACCGCGACCCTGACCGCCATCGGCCTGGAGGTCGAGGAGGTCGTGCCGCTCGGCGACGGCCTGCAGCAGGTGGTGGTGGCGCGGATCGTCGAGGCTGCGCCGCATCCCGAGGCCGACCGGTTGCAGGTGTGCCGGGTCGATGCCGGGCAGGGCGAGCTGCTGCAGATCGTCTGCGGCGCGCCCAATGCGCGCGCGGGCCTGGTCGCGCCGCTGGCCCTGGTAGGCGCCCAGGTCGGCGGCATCGCGATCAAGCCGGCCAAGCTGCGCGGGGTCGCGTCCAACGGCATGCTGTGCTCGGCCAAGGAGCTGGGCCTGGACAACGACGCGTCCGGCCTGTTCGAACTGCCCGACGATGCGCCGATCGGCCAGGCGCTGATAGAGTATCTGGGCCTGCCCGACGCCAGCATCGAGATCAAGCTCACGCCCAACCGTGCCGACTGCTTCGGCGTGCGCGGCATCGCCTACGACGTCGCCGCAGCCTGCGGCAGCGACGTGCTGCCGTTGGCGGTGACGCCGGCCGCTGTGAGCAGCGAGCGCACGCTGACCGTCGCGCTGGACGCGGGCGCCGACGCGCCGCGTTACTGCGGTCGCGTGGTCGAGGACCTGGATCCGGCGGCGAAGACGCCGCTGTGGATGGCCGAGCGCCTGCGCCGCAGCGGCGTGCGTCCGCTGTCGCTGCTGGTGGACATCACCCAGTACGTGATGCTGGAACTGGGCCAGCCGATGCATGCGTTCGACCTCGACACGTTGCAGGGCCCGGTCGGCGTGCGCCATGCGCGCGCCGGCGAGACCCTGACCCTGCTCGATGGCCGCGAGGCCGCGCTGGATCCGGCGTTCCTGCTGATCACCGATGCCGATCGGCCGGTGGCGCTGGCCGGGCTGATGGGCGGCCACGCCACCCGCGTCACCGAGACCACCCGGCACGTGTTCCTGGAGGCGGCGCATTTCGCCCCGGCGGCGATCATGGGCCGCGGGCGCAAGCTCGGCCTGCACACCGATGCCGGCCACCGTTTCGAGCGCGGCGTGGATCCGGCTTTGCCGCGACAGGCGCTGGAGCTGGCGACGCGGCTGGTGCTGGAACTGGCCGGCGGACGCGCCGGCCCGGTGGTCGAGGCCGCCTTGCCCGAGTTCCTGCCGGCGCCGGCACCGATCGCGCTGCGCCGCGCGCGCATCCTGCGCGTGCTCGGCATCGAGATCGCCGACGCCGACGTCGAGCGCATCCTGCGCGCGCTGGGCATGGACGTGGCCGCCTCGGCCGATGGCTGGCAGGTCACCGCGCCCAGCCGCCGCTTCGACATCGCCATCGAAGAGGATCTGATCGAGGAACTGGCCCGCATCCACGGCTACGACCGCCTGCCGACCACCTTGCCGGGCGGCGCCACGCGCATCGCCATGGACAGCGAGACCCAGCTGGACGAGCGCAGCGTGCGCCGCCAGTTGCTGGCGCGCGATCTGCTGGAAACCATCAACTACGCCTTCGTCGATGCCGCGCTGCTGGACCAGTGGGGCCTGCACGACGGGCGCGTGGCCCTGGCCAATCCGCTCAGCGCCGAACTGGCGGTGATGCGTCCATCGCTGCTGCCGGGGCTGGTGGCCGCGCTGGGCCGCAACGCCGCGCGCCAGGCCGGGCGCGTGCGCCTGTTCGAGCTGGGCAAGGTGTTCGCCGCGGCGGAAGCCGGCGCCGCGCCGACCGAAACCCAGCGGGTGGCGGCGGCGGTGTGCGGCGATGCCGACGCCCTGCAATGGGGCCTGCCGGCGCGCAAGGTCGATTTCCACGACCTCAAGGGCGACCTGGACGCCCTGGCCGCGGCCTCCGGCGCACGCCTGGACTACCGGGCGTCGACGCATCCGTTCGCGCATCCGACCCGGTCGGCCGACGTCTATCGCGACGACGTGCGGATCGGCTGGATCGGCCAACTGCACCCGCGGCTGCTGCAGGCGATGCAGATCGACGTCGATGTGCTGGCGTTCGAGCTGGACCTGGCGCCGCTGGCCGCGCGGGCCCTGCCGCGCGCCGCCGAGCTGTCGCGGTTCCCATCGGTGCGTCGCGACCTGGCCTTCGTGGTGCCGGACGCGGTGAGTTGGGCGGCGCTGGCGCGCAGCGTGCGCGCGGCGGTGGGGCCCTTGCTGCGCGAGGTCGTGCTGTTCGACCGCTACGTCGGCGCGGGGGTCGAGGCTGGTTGCAAGAGTCTCGCTATGGGCTTGATTTTGCAGGACAACACGCGCACTCTGACAGACCGCGACGTGGAGGCGGTGGTCGCCGATGCGGTGGCCGCGCTGGCGCGGGAACACGACGCGCGGATGCGTGGTTGAGAAGGACAGGGGATAGCAGGGCGATGGCGTTGACCAAAGCGGAAATGGCCGAGCGGTTGTTCGACGAAGTCGGGCTGAACAAGCGCGAGGCCAAGGAATTCGTCGATGCGTTCTTCGACGTGCTGCGCGATGCGCTCGAGCAGGGGCGGCAGGTGAAGCTGTCCGGTTTCGGCAACTTCGACCTGCGCCGCAAGAACCAACGGCCCGGCCGCAATCCCAAGACCGGCGAAGAGATCCCGATTTCGGCGCGGACAGTGGTGACCTTCCGTCCCGGACAGAAGCTCAAGGAGCGAGTGGAGGCTTATGCTGGACCCGGGCAGTAACCGCGAACTTCCGCCGATTCCGGCCAAGCGCTACTTCACCATTGGTGAGGTCAGCGAGCTGTGCGACGTCAAGCCGCACGTGCTGCGCTACTGGGAGACCGAATTCCCCAGCCTGGAACCGGTCAAGCGGCGCGGCAACCGGCGCTACTACCAGCGCCACGACGTGCTGATGGTGCGGCAGATCCGCAGCCTGCTGTACGAACAGGGCTATACCATCGGCGGCGCACGCCTGCGCCTGGAAGGCGAGGGTGCCCGCCAGGAGTCGGCGTTGAGCAACCAGATCATCAAGCAGGTGCGGCAGGAGCTGGAAGAAGTCCTGCAGTTGCTGCGGCGGTAAGCCACGGCGGCGCTGCTGCCGCTAGGAATGGCCGCGGCAAACCCGCTATAATCGCCAGCTCGCCGCAAGGCGGGTCCGCCATGACGGCGGAGACGCAACACACCGGGGTATAGCGCAGCCTGGTAGCGCACTAGTCTGGGGGACTAGTGGTCGTCGGTTCGAATCCGGCTACCCCGACCATCTTTCGAAGGCCCATGTCTGCGACATGGGCCTTTTTGTTTGGGCGCGTTGGATCGGCGGCGCTCGTGCGGCCGATGTCGGCAATGGGCCGCCCGCCGGGATGCCAACGCGTGTCGGTATCGCGATGTATGGCGATCTGTATCGGCACAGGGAGGCTGGCGCGTCGCCGTAGACAAAACGCGCGGGATTGCGCTGTCCCGCGACGGCGTCGTCGCCCTGCCAGAGCGGAAAGCCCCATGGGAACTGAGAGCTACGCAGCGTCAATGTGTTGACATTGATCACGTTAACATCGCGTCGATGGAACGTTCACGGGTCCTTGCTACGCTGAATCGCTGGACATGTAGTTGAACCCTCGCGTTACTGCGTCAAAAAAATGTCGGGTAACGCCTTGGTGACGGCAGATGCCTGTGCCATAGTGCGTTGCAACACGAAGCTTCGCTGTTGGCCAGGGCCGCTCGTCCCAGGCAGGAATTGACACCGTAATCATCCTCCGACCGGGAACGGAACCCTGGCCGGCTGGGGGAGTGCGGCGCTTCGAAAACCAATCGACAGAGGGCATCAGCATCGCGCATGGGTAAACTTTCCGTGACCTTCCACTGGGCGCTGGCCCTTTCCTGTCTGGCGCTGCTGTCGGCCTGCAGCAGCGGGCCGGCGATGCGGTCGGACCTGCCGCCGGGCGATCCGCTGGCTGCCTCCATGGGCAAGCCGGAATACCTGCTCGGCCCCGGCGACCTGCTCACGGTCAAGGTGTTCCAGGTCGACGATCTGGAGCGCCAGGTGCGGGTCGACAACGAGGGCCGCATCTCGTTGCCGCTGATCGGCGACGTGAAGGCCGCCGGCTCCAGCGTCAACGCCCTGCAGAAGGAGATCGCCGACCGCTACCGCAACGGCTATCTGCAGAACCCGCAGGTGTCGGTGCTGGTCGACGAGTTCACCGGCAACCGGGTCACGGTCACCGGCGCCGTCAGCGAGCCGGGCATCTATCCCATCCAGGGCTCCGCCTTGACCTTGCAGCAGGCGCTGTCGCTGGGCAAGGGCGTCAGTGACGTGGCCAGCCGCGGCAACGTGGTGGTGTTCCGCACCGTCGGCGGGCAGAAGATGCTGGCGCGTTTCGATCTGCGCGATATCCAGAAGGGCGCCGCGCCCGATCCGGCGATCTACGGCGGCGACATCGTGGTGGTGTACCGCTCCGATGCGCTGGTATTGCTGCGCACCGTGGTGCAGCTGACCCCGTTCGTGATGGTCTGGAGGGCCTACCGATGAGCGCCTCCACCTTGCCTCCCGCTTCCGCGCCGCGCCCGCGTCCTGTGGGTGCCCCGCTAAGCCCGGCCGACATCGGCCTGCTGGATTACTGGAATGCGCTGTACCGGCAGCGTTGGCTGATCGTCGGCATCACCGGGGCAGTCGTCCTGCTGGCGTTGCTGGTCATCCTGCTGATGACCCCCAAGTACCGCGCCACCAGCGTGCTGCAGATCGAGCGCGAATCGCTCAACGTCGCCAACGTCGCCAACCTGATGCCGGTGGAATCGCCGCAGGATCGCGACTTCTACCAGACCCAGTACGAACTGCTCGGCAGCCGTTCGCTGGCGCGGCAGGTGATCCGCGAGGCGAAGCTGACCGAGGCGCCGGCGTTCAAGCCGCTGGTCGACGAAGCCCTGGAGAAGCTGCAGGACAACGGCGACGGGCGTGCGCCGACGCCGCAGGCACGCGCTGCCGCGGCGGAGAACGCGCTGGTCGGCCCGGTGCTGGATGCCTTGACCATCGAGCCGGTCCGCGACTCGCGCCTGGTGCGGATCAACTTCGATTCGCCCGACCGCGTGCTGGCCACGCGGGTGGCCAACACCTACGCCAAGATGTTCATCGCTTCGACCCAGGAACGTCGGCTGCAGGCGTCCTCCTTCGCCGCGCGCTACCTGTCCGAACGCCTGGCGCAACTGCGCGACAAGGTCGAGGAGTCGGAGAAGAACGCGGTCGACTATTCCAGCCAGGAACAGATCGTGTCGATGGGCGAGGACAAGCCTTCCCTGCCGACGCAGAACATGAGCGAGCTGAATGTGCGCCTGGCCGCGGCGCAGGATGCGCGGATCAAGGCGGAGGCGGCCTGGCGCCAGGCCGGCATCGGCGACGGCATGGGCCTGCCGCAGGTGGTCAGCAGTCCGCTGATCCAGAGCCTGCGCACCGAACAGGCCAAGCTGACCGCCGACTACCAGCAGAAGCTGGCCACGTTCCAGCCCGGCTACCCGGAAATGCAGCGGCTGCAGAACCAGATCGCCGAGACCAAGCGGCAGATCGCCAACGAGATCGCCAATATCCGCAGCGCGCTGAAGAACGACTACGAGGCGGCGCGGCAGCAGGAGACCCTGCTCAGCGACCGCATCGCGGCCCTGAAGAACGACGAACTGGACCTGCAGACCCGCAGCATCCGCTACACCATGCTGCGCCGCGAGGCCGATACCAACCGCCAGCTCTACGACGCGCTGCTGCAGCGCTACAAGGAGATCGGCGTGGTCGGCAATGTGGGCACCAACAACATTTCGATCGTTGACCGCGCCGATGTGCCGGGCAAGCCGAGCTCGCCGAAGAAGCTGCTCGGCCTGGCGCTGGCCTTCGTGTTCGGCCTGTTCCTGGCGGTGGCGGTGGCGCTGGTGCGCTACTTCATCCGCGAGGCCGAAGCCGCGGCGGCGGCATCGGCGTGATGTCGCGGCGTCATGGCGCGCCGCACCGCGCGAGGCGCGGGTGCGTGCCGCACCGCACACAACGGCATCGGTTCGACGCACAGTCTTCAGTGAGGTGATACGTGGTTCAGCTAGGCAATGAGGTGCTCCATTATTTTCCAGCGCGGTTGTACGAAGACGTTGTTCTGTTGAAGTAATCACGGGCTGCCGTGGACCTGGGGTCGGCGAGGGAGGCGCCGCAGCGGTCCACAGGCAGGCGAAATCGAGGCCCGGCGGCGTCGCATGTTCCCCCGCATGCCGACCGACCGGGTTTGGATAGGAATCCCGATCATGCTTTTGGCAGACCTGAGTAGCGCCACCTATACGACCTCCTCGCCGCGCATGTTGTCCAAGTACGCGGCCGCGGCAGACATCCTGTTGCGCGTGTCCGACCTGACCGTCATGGTCGGCGGCGCGTTGCTCACCCACCGGTTGCTGTTCGGCACCTGGATGCCGGAACCGGCCTACCGGGTGGCGATCGGCACCACCCTGCTGTACGCGGTGATCTGCTTCGCGCTGTTCCCGCTGTACCGCAGCTGGCGCGGGCGTGGCCTGCTGCGCGAGATGATGGTGTTGAGCCTGGCCTGTGGCGGCGTGTTCGCCCTGTTCGCCATGCATGCCTTCGTGGTGCAGTTCGGCCAGCAGGTCTCGCGGCTGTGGATCGGCACCTGGTTCGTCACCAGCCTGGGAACGCTGCTGCTCTCGCGCACGGTGGTGCGCGGCGTGCTCAACCGGCTGCGCTCCGAAGGCGTGGACGTGCAGCGCGTGGTCGTGGTCGGCCTGCGCCATCCGGTGGTGAAGATCCACAACTACCTGAGCCGCAATCCCTGGGTGGGCATGCAGGTGGTGGGCTACTTCAGCAGCGACTACGACCTGTCGGTGGCCGACCATCCGCAGAAGCTGCAGTGCCTGGGCGAGGGCACCGCCGACGCGCTGATCGACTACCTCGACGACCACCAGGTCGAGCAGGTGTGGATCTCGCTGCCGCTGGGCGAGCGCGACCACATCAAGCAGCTGCTGCAGCGCATGGACCGCTATCCGATCCAGGTCAGGCTCATCCCGGACCTGTTCGACTTCGGCATGCTCAACCAGTCCGGCGACCAGATCGGCAACGTGCCGGTGATCAACCTGCGCCAGGGCGGCGTGGACCGCAACACCTACTTCGTGGTCGCCAAGGCGCTGCAGGACAAGCTGGTGGCGCTGGCAGCGCTGGCCGTGCTGTGGCCGCTGATGCTGGCGATCGCGGTGGGCGTGAAGCTGAGCTCGCCGGGCCCGGTGTTCTTCCGCCAGCGCCGCCATGGCCTGGGCGGGCGCGAGTTCTACATGTACAAGTTCCGCTCCATGCGTGTGCAGCAGGAGCCCAGCGACGTGGTGGTGCAGGCCACGCGCGGCGACAGCCGGGTGACCCGCTTCGGCGCGTTCCTGCGCCGCACCAGCCTGGACGAGCTGCCGCAGCTGTTCAACGTGCTCGGCGGCAGCATGTCGGTGGTGGGGCCGCGTCCGCACGCGGCGCAGCACAACACCCACTACGAGAAGCTGATCCACCATTACATGCAGCGGCACTACGTCAAGCCGGGCATTACCGGCTGGGCGCAGGTCAACGGCTTCCGCGGCGAGACGCCGGAACTGCGCACGATGAAGAAGCGCATCCAGTACGACCTGGACTACATCCGCCGCTGGTCGTTGTGGCTGGACACGCGGATCATCGTGCTGACCGCGTTCAAGGTGCTTGGGCAGAAGACCGCCTACTGATGCGCCCGATGCGTCTTCTTCCCGCCGACCGTGAACAGCGCCGGCGTCGCTTCCGCGTCGCCGTCGTTCCCGTCCTGCCTGCGCCGAACGGCGTGGCGCGCGACACGTTGCTGCCGCGCGTGACGGCAGCGTATCGCCGCGTTGGCGTGCAACGCGCCGCTGCCGCAGCGAGGTGCGCATGCTGAGCGTGCCGGACATGCCGCTGCGCGAGCAGCGCCGCAACCTGCTGATCGAGCTGGTGCTGCTGTTCGCGGTCGGCTACAACTTCGTGCTGGCGGTGATCAACGCCAAGGTGTTCCGGGTCAGCCCGGCGATGACCTACGCGGTGGAACTGGCGGTGTACGCCGCCTGCTTCCTGCTCGGCCTGCGCGCGCTGGACCGCAAGCGCATGGCGATGGTGTTCACCGGCATCGCACTGCTGGCGCTGCTGATGCTGGTGCGCCTGTTCATGGCGTGGACGCTGGATCCAAAATTCTTCCGCGATGCGCTGATTCCATTCGCCTTCCTGCTGCTGGGCGCAGCCTACACCGGCTCGCTGCCGCGCATGTTCGTGCGCATGGCGCTGCTGGTCTCGCTGGTGGCGGTGTTCGAACTGGCGCTGCCCAAGGTCTACGGCGACGTGGTCAACCCCAAGAGCTATTTCGTCAATGCGCGTGGCGCCAGCGCATCGAGCTTCTGGAACCAAGACAGCAACCTGTTCGTCAGTGCGACACGCCCGGGCGCGCGCAACTTCCTGCCGTCCTCGAACCTGCCGCGCGCCTCCTCGGTGTTCATCGAGCCGGTGACGATGGGCAACTTCATCATCTTCTTCACCGCGATCCTGCTGACGTTCTGGCGCTGGATGCGGCCGATCGCGATCGTCGCCTCGGTGGCGATGATCGGCTTCCTGATCGTGGCCTCGGACGGGCGCCTGGCCGCCGGTACCTGCGTGATGATGGCGCTGCTGAGTCCGTTGCTGCTGCGCATGGACCAGCGCCTGGGCTTCTTGATCTTCTTCGCGGTGATGGGCGGGGCGTGGCTGCTGGTGTGGGCCTCCGGCATCCAGAGTTATGAGGACACCACGCTGGGGCGGGTGTTCTTCACGGTCGATTCGATCCGCAGGATGAGCGCCGATGCGTGGATGGGGCTGGACGTGGACCAGCCGTACCGCTACTTCGACAGCGGCATCGCCTACTTCATCTCCTCGCAGTCGGTGCTGCTGGTGCTGGCGTTCCTGCTGGCGTACTCATTCGCGATGCTGATGCGCACCATCGAAGGGCAGTTGTTCAAGAACCTGCTGATCTTCGCCTTCTCGCTGAGCCTGCTGGTTTCCAACGGCTATTTCTCGATCAAGACCGCGGCGCTGTGGTGGTTCGTGTGCGGCTGCCTGTGGCAGATGGCGCCCCGCCTGCGCGAGTCAGCCGCAGTGTCTGCGGCGCCGGCTCCCCGCATCCCGGCGGTGCCGGCATGAGTGCGCCCGCCACGGCCGTCTCCGCATCCGTGCCCGCGCAGGGCCGCACCGCGCGAGCGAGCGCGCCGCGCGACATGCGCATCGATGCGGCCAAGGCGATCGCGATCCTGCTGGTGGTGTTCGGGCATGCCAAGGGCATTCCGCACGCCTACGTGATCCTGGCCTACAGCTTCCACGTGCCGATGTTCTTCCTGTTGTCGGGCTGGGTCGGCGAGGCCTTCGGCAACCGCCCGCTGACCCTGGCCACGGTCGGCAAGCTGGCGCGCAGCCTGCTGCTGCCTTACGTGGCGTTCTTCTTCGTCGCCTACGCGTACTGGATGCTGACCCGGCATATCGGCAGCAAGGCGCAACTGTGGGGCGACCGGCCCTGGTGGGAGCCGCTGCTGGGCCTGGTCAGCGGCATCGGGCCCAAGCTCTACGTGATGCCTGCGCTGTGGTTCCTGCCGGCGCTGTTCGTGACCACGCTGGCCTATCTGGCGCTGCGTCGGACGCTGTCGGTGTCGGCCCTGGCCGCGCTGTCGCTGCCGCTGGCGTGGGGCTGGGCCTGCTGGTTTCCGGGGCAGGACATGCGCCTGCCGTTCTCGCTGGACGTGCTGCCGGTGGCGTTGTGCTTCTTCGCGATCGGCGCGCTCGCCGCGACGCGGGCGCAGTGGTGGCCGGCACGGCCGGCCGGCAATGCGCTGGCGACGGTGCTGCTGGGCGCGGCCTGGTTCGCGATCGCCTGGCACAACGGCCGCGTGGACGTGAACATGCTCAAGTTCGGCGATTCCCCGCTGGCGTTCCTCGCCGCCAGCCTGCTCGGCAGCGCCATGGCCTTGTGCGCCGCCGGGCTGGTGCGGCACTGGGCCTGGCTGCAGTGGATCGGACGCAACACCTTGCTGATCCTGTGCACGCACACCTTGCTGTTCTCGGTGATGGCCGGCGTCGCCGCCCGCACCGGCCTGGTCCGCGGCGATGCCTGGGGACCGGCCTGGGCGGTGTCGGTGAGTGTGCTGGCGGTACTGATCAGCGTGCCGATCCGCGTGGTGCTGGTGCGGATCGCGCCGTGGATGATCGGCGTGCGCCGCAGTGCGGTCGCGGGAGCGACGGCATGACGGCGGCGCCGCGGGCCGCGCACGGGCGCGATGGAGGCCGGGCATGAAGGTGGTGCATGTGGTGCGCCAGTTCCATCCGTCGGTGGGCGGCATGGAGGAGGTGGTACTGAACATCGCGCGCCGCCATCTGCAGCAGGGCCGCGACCAGGTCGAGGTGGTGAGCCTGGACCGGGTGTTCACCGATCCGCAGCAGCGCCTGGCACCGCGCGACAGCCACCAGGGCGTGCCGATCGTGCGCTTGCCGTACCGCGGCTCCTCGCGCTATCCGCTGGCGCCGTCGGTGCTGGCGGCGGTGCGCGGCGCCGATCTGCTGCACGTGCATGGCATCGACTTCTTCTACGACTTCCTGGCCCTGACCCGGCCGCTGCACCGTGTGCCGATGATCGTGTCCACCCATGGCGGTTTCTTCCATACCACCTATGCCTCGCGCCTGAAGATGCTCTGGTTCAAGACCCTCACCCGCGCCTCCGCACTCGCCTACGCGCGGGTGGTGGCGACCAGCGAGAACGACGGCCAGCTGTTCTCGCAGGTGGTCGCGCCGCAGCGGCTGCGGGTGATCGAGAACGGGGTGGACGTGGACAAGTTCGCCGGGCAGGGCAGTGCTGCGCCGGGGCGCACGCTGATCTACTTCGGGCGCTGGTCGGTCAACAAGGGCCTGCTGGAGACGTTGGACCTTTTGCGCGCGCTGGCCGCACACGATCCGGCCTGGCAGCTGATCGTGGCCGGGCGCGAGTACGACTTCAGCGTGGCCGACCTGCAGCAGGCGATCGCCGAGCGCGGCCTGCAGCAGCGGGTGCGCCTGCAGGTGGCGCCGACCCAGGCGCAACTGGCGCAGTTGCTCGGCAGCGCGCAGTACTTCGTGTGCCTGTCGCGGCACGAGGGGTTCGGCCTGGCCGCGGTGGAAGCGATGAGCGCGGGGCTGCTGCCGATCCTCAGCGACATCCCGCCGTTCGCGCGCCTGCACCGCGAGTCGGGGCAGGGCGTGCTGGTCGACCCGGCCGATGCGCAGGCGGCCGCGGCCACGGTGCGCGCCTTCGCCGCCGGCACCGATGCGGACTTCGCCGCGCAGCGCGCAGCGGCGATGGCCTACGCGCATCGCTACGACTGGGACCGCGTGGTCGGCGCCTATCTGGACGAATACCGCCTGGCGCTGGGCGGCGCGGAGGGCGGACGATGAGCGGCGAGAGCCAGCGCCAGGGCACGTCGCAGCAGGCCGCGCCGGCGGTCACCGTGCTGCTGTCCACCGAGCGCCCGACCGCGACCACCAATCCCTATCTGACCCAGCTCTACGCGGCGCTGCCGCCGCAGGTGCAGCTGCGCTTCTTCTCGATGCGCGCGGCACTGCTGTCGCGCTACGACGTGCTGCACCTGCATTGGCCGGAGTACCTGCTGCGGCACCGCACCGCGCTCGGTGCGCTGGCCAAGCAGCTCTGTGTCGCCGTGCTGCTGCTGCGGCTGCGCCTGGCCGGCGTGCCGCTGGTGCGCACCCTGCACAACGTGGCGCCGCACGAGGACAAGGGCTGGCGCGAACGCCTGTTGCTGCGCTGGATCGACCGCCAGACTGCGCGCTGGATCCGCATCAACGCGACCACGCCCGCGCGCGCGCCGGCCACCGACACCATCCTGCACGGCCATTACCGCGACTGGTACGCGCCGCTGCCGCAACCGCCGCGTGTCCCCGGGCGCCTGCTGCACTTCGGGCTGCTGCGCCCGTACAAGGGCGTGGAGACGCTGATCGCGACGTTCGGCGCGCTGCCCGATCCGCAACTCAGCCTGCGCATCGCCGGCAATCCGATCGATGCGCAGATCCGCGGCGTGGTCGAGCGCGCCTGCGCCGAGGATCCGCGGATCAGCGCGCGCCTGCAGTACGTGGAGGACGCGGTGCTGGCGCAGGAGGTCGGCGAGGCCGAACTGGTGGTGCTGCCGTACCGGCAGATGCACAACTCCGGCACCTTGCTGCTGGCGCTGTCGCTGGCGCGCCCGGTGCTGGCGCCGTGGAGCGAGGCCAATGCCGCCATCGCCGACGAGGTCGGCGCGCAGTGGGTGCAGCTGTACCGGGGCGAGCTGGATGCGGCGCAACTGGCGCAGGCCCTGACGCAGGCGCAGCAGTTGCCGGCCGACGCCGTGCCGGACCTGTCGCGGCGCGACTGGAACGGCATCGGCCTGCAGCACTACCGCAGCTATCTGCAGGCGCTGACCGCGCGCCGCGGGGAGGGCGCATGAGCAGCGCCGAGACCCCGCGGCCGGCGGCGCCGCAACCTGGGCTGGGCGCGCGCGCGGCCGGCGGTGCGGCGGTGACCATGGCCGGGCAGCTGGCCAAGATGGTGGTGCAGTTCGGCGGCATCATTCTGCTGGCGCGGCTGCTGACGCCCTACGACTACGGCCTGATGGCGATGGTGACGGCGATCGTCGGCATGGCCGAGATCCTGCGCGACTTCGGCCTGTCCTCGGCGGCGATCCAGGCCAAGCACGTCAGCCGCGAACAGCGCGACAACCTGTTCTGGATCAACAGCGGCATCGGCCTGGCGCTGGCCATCGTGGTGTTCCTGTCCTCGTCGTGGATCGCGCACTTCTACCGCGAGCCGGCCTTGCTCGGCATCTCGCAGGCGCTGGCGGTGACCTTCCTGCTCAACGGCATGACCACGCAGTACCGCGCGCACCTGAGCCGCGCGCTGCGCTTCGGCCAGGTCTCGCTGAGCGATGTCGGCGCGCAGGTGCTGGGCCTGCTGGCCGGCGTCGGCGTGGCCCTGGCCGGCTACGGCTACTGGGCGCTGGTCTGGCAGCAGGTAGTGCAGGCGCTGGTCAACCTGTTGATCGCTGGCGCCTGCGCGCGCTGGCTGCCGCGCGGCTATCGGCGCGACGCGCCGATGCGCACCTTCCTGAGCTTCGGCTGGAACCTGATGGCGGCGCAGTTGCTCGGCTATGCCAGCCGCAACGTCGGCCAGGTGATCATCGGCCACCGCATCGGCGCCGAGGCGCTGGGCCTGTACAACCGCGCGTTCCAGCTGCTGATGATGCCGCTGAACCAGATCAACGCGCCGGCGACCTCGGTGGCCTTGCCGGTGCTGTCGCAGCTGCAGGACGATCCGCCGCGCTTCGGCAACTTCCTGCTGCGCGGGCAGACGGTGATGGTGCACCTGATCGTCGCGCTGTTCTCCTTCGCCTGCGCGCTGGCGATGCCGTTGATCGTGCTGGTGCTCGGCGAACAGTGGCGGCCGGCGGTGCCGCTGTTCCAGGTACTGACGCTCGGCGGCATCTTCCAGACCGCCTCCTACGCCACGTACTGGGTGTTCCTGGCGCTGGGCCTGATGCGCCAGCAGCTGGTGTACTCGGTGGTGGGGCGGGTGATGCTGATCGCCTGCATCTTCGCCGGCTCGCTGTGGGGCGTGATGGGCGTGACCGTGGGCTACACGCTGGGCTTGCTGGTGATGTGGCCGCTGTCGGTGATCTGGATCGCGCGCATCGCGCCGCAGATCCCGGCCTGGGAGTTGTTCAACAACGCCTTGCGCGCAGTGCTCGGCTACGGCGTCTGCGGCGTTGCCGCGTACTTCTCCGCACAGCAGTGGGGTGGCGCGTCGTTGTGGCTGCAACTGATCGTCGGCGCGGTGGCCATGGCGCTGGGCTGCCTGCTGGTGTTCGCGCTGTGGCCGGCGTTCCGCCGCGACGTGCTGGCGATCCTGCAGATGCGCACGCTGTTGCGCCAGGCGCGGGGACCGCGATGAACGCCGGACTGCCGCGTCTTTCTTTCCCTTCCATCCGCCTAGGAGCGAGCGCATGAGCGATTCTTCCGCAGCGGCGCTGCCCACGTCAGCGCCGAGCGCAGCGGCCACCGGCCGGCCGCCGTGCTACCTGGTGCTGTCGGCGCACGACTACCGCACGCCGCGGCGCGCCAACATCCACTTCATTGCCGACGAGCTGGCCAAGCGCGGCACCACGCGCTTCTTCTCGCTGCGCTACAGCCTGCTGTCGCGGCTCAAGGGCGACTTGCGCCTGCCGCTGGACGCCACCGCCAACCAGGTGGTTCGCCACAACGGCGTGGACTGCTATCTGTGGCGCGCGCTGCTGCATCCGTTCAACACCCGGCGGCGCTGGCTGCGGCCGCTGGAAGACCTGATGTTCAAGCTGTACGCGGCGCGCGCGCCGGCCACGCTGATCCGCTGGATGCGCGAGGCCGACGTGATCGTGTTCGAGAGCGGCATCGCGGTGGCCTTCATCGCGCTGGCGGCGCGGATCAACCCGACCGCACGCAAGGTGTACCGGGCCTCCGACGGCTTGAGCACGATCAACGTCGCCGACTACATCGAGCGCGAGTTCGACCGCGTGGCGCCGAGCCTGGACGTGATCGCGCTGGTGTCGCCGGCGATGGCCGAGGAGGTCGCCAGCCGTCACAACGTGTACCACGTCGGCCACGGCGTGGACCACGACCTGCACACGTTGGGCGACCCGTCGCCGTACGGCGAGGGCATCCACGCGGTGGCGGTAGGGTCGATGCTGTTCGATCCTGCGTTCTTCGTCGCTGCCAGCCGCGCCTTCCCGCAGGTCACCTTCCACGTGATCGGCTCGGGCATGGGGCGTGCGCCGGGCTATGGCGACAACGTGGTGGTGTACGGCGAGATGAAGCACGCCGAGACCATCCGCTACATCAAGCACGCCCGCTTCGGCATCGCCCCGTACGCGTCCGAGCAGGTGCCGGCGTATCTGGCCGACAGTTCGATGAAGCTGCTGCAGTACGACTTCTTCGGCCTGCCGGCCGTCTGCCCCAATGCCGTGGTCGGCCGCTATCCGTCGCGCTTCGGTTACACGCCCGGCGACGAGGCGTCGATCGTCACGGCGATCGGGCAGGCGCTGCAGGCGCCGCACGTGCGCCATCGGCAGTGCCTGAGCTGGTCCGACACCACCGACCGGGTGCTGGACCCGGCCGCCTACCCGGAGACCCGTCTGTTCGCCGACGGCGTGGCCTGAGTCCACGCCCCGGCTTGTCCGCCGTACACCCCGCGCAACCAAGGAGGACCGATGTCCGCATTGCAAAAATGGATCGATTACGAAGAGCGCCGGGCGCTGTTCTGGTGGAAGCCGAAGAACGGCGAGATCAACGTCGGCGATCACCTCTCCAAGATCATCGTCTCCAACGTGCTCGGCCAGCGCGACCGCACCTTGCTGGACAAGCGCGACAAGCGCACGCGGCTGATCGCGATCGGGTCGGTGCTGCATTTCGCCCGCGATGGCGACACCGTGTGGGGCAGCGGCGTCAACGGCAAGATTCCCGCCGACCGCCATACCTTCCGCCAGCTCGACGTGCGTGCGGTGCGCGGCCCCAAGACCCGCGCGTTCCTGCGCGAGCGCGGCCTGCAGGTGCCGGAGGTCTACGGCGATCCGGGTCTGCTGATGCCGTTGTTCTTCCCGCGCGAGGCGCTGTTGGCGCCATCGGCGCGGCAGCCGTTCCTGGTGGTGCCGCACTTCAACGAACCGTTGGACAAGTATGCGCAGTACAAGGACCACCTGGTGCTGCCGAACCGCCAGCCGGCCGCCTTCGTGCGGCAATTGCTCGGCGCCGACCTGGTCGTGTCCAGTTCCCTGCACGGACTGATCCTGGCCGAGGCCTACGGCGTGCCGTCTGTGTACCTGGACTGGGGCAACGGCGAGGACCGCTTCAAGTACGACGACTACTACGCCGGTACCGGCCGCGGCCGCTGGCATGCCGGGCACACGGTGGAGGAATGCGTGGCGCTGGGCGGCAATACCGTGTTCGATCTGGCCGCGGTGCAACGCGGCCTGCTGGAGAGCTTTCCGCATGACCTCTGGTGAGCGCGCGACCGGCGAGGTGCTGGCGCTGGGCGGTTATCCGATCCTGCGCAGCACCGAGGCCGAGTTCGTTGCCGCGTTGCTGCAGGCGCTGGCGCGCGGCGAGCGCCGCCAGGTGTTCTTCGCCAACACCAATTTCGTGGTGCAGTGCCAGGCCCTGCGCGAGCGCCTGGCCGCGGCGGACGTGTGCATCGTCAACGACGGCATCGGCATGGACCTGGGCGCGCTGCTGGTGCACGGCCGCCGCTTCGCCGGCAACCTCAACGGCACCGATCTGATTCCGGCGCTGTGCCGGCAGAGTCCGCGTCCGCTGCGCTTCTTCCTGCTCGGCGGCCGTCCCGGCGTGGCCGATGCCGCGGCGCAGACCTTGCGGCGGTCGCTGGGGCAGCAGGTGGTCGGTACCTGCGACGGCTATGCCGAGTTCGCCGCGGCCGGCGACGGGCTGGCCGCGCGCATCAACGCCAGTGGCGCCGACGTGCTGCTGGTGGCGTTCGGCAACCCGCTGCAGGAGCGCTGGCTGCTGCAGCACGCCGGGCAACTGCAGGTGCCGCTGGCGTTCGGCGTGGGCGCGCTGCTGGACTTCCTGTCCGGCACCGCGCGGCGTGCGCCGGCCTGGGTGCGCCGGCTGCGCCTGGAATGGATCTACCGCCTGCTGCGCGAGCCGCGGCGCCTGCTCAAGCGGTACAGCTTGGATCTGCTGGTGTTCTTCGCGCTGTGCCTGCGGCATGGCAGGCGGCTGGGCGCCACGCCGCCTGCACGGGACTCGCTGCGCCCCTCGTGACGTCGACCGGCCGCCGCCGAGGAAATGGCGCGGCCTGACATCCGCACGGCCACGCGCCGGATTAGACTGGACGCATGTCCAGCGCCGCCGCTTTCCGAATCGCCGCCTTGGTGCGCGACCTGTCGCTGCTGCCGCACCCGGAAGGCGGGCGCTACGCGCGCGTGCATACCTCGGCCTTGACCGTGCAGCACGAGCAGACTCTGCGCCCGGCCTGCACCGCCATCCGCTTCCTGCTGGCGCAGGGCGAAGTCAGCAATTGGCACCGCATCGATGCCGACGAGACCTGGCAATGGGAAGAGGGCGGGGCACTGGAACTGCTGGGCTTCGATCCGCAGCATGGCCTGCAGCGCTACCGCCTGGATGCCAGCGAGCGCGGTGGCATGCCGTCGGTGGTGATCGCGGCGGGCACCTGGCAGGCCGCGCGTCCGCTGGCCGACTACTGCCTGGTGCGCTGCGTGGTGGCGCCGGGGTTCCTGTGGGAGCGCTTCGAACTGCTGGCGGACACCGATCCGCTGGCCACGCACCTGCCGAAGCTGGCGGACTGATGCCGGGGCGGCGCGGGGTGCGCGCGGCGACCGCGCTGGGGACCGTCGCGCGCCGGCTCGGCTCGGCGTTGTGCCTGGCGGCGGCGTTGCTGGCGGCGGGCGTGCCCGCGGTGCAGGCGCAGACCGCGACGCCGGCCGCACCAACCCATCCGCCGGTGGTCGACCTGGAGGCGGTGCTGGTGAGCGGGCGCCAGCCCGGCCCGGGGCTGTGGCAGGTCCGCCGCGGCGATCACGTGCTGTGGATCCTCGGCACGGTGTCGCCGCTGCCCAAGCGCATGCAGTGGGAGTCGGGCGAAGTGGAGCGGGTGATCGCCCAATCGCAACAGGTGATCGCGGCGCCGACCCTCACTCTGGACTCGGGCCTGGGCATGTTCCGCAGCCTGATGCTGCTGCCGTCCTTGCTCAAGGCGCGGCGCAATCCCGACGACCGCACCCTGCAGCAGGTGCTGCCGCCCGAGCTGTATGCGCGTTGGCTGCCGCTGAAGGCGCGCTACCTGGGCCGCGACGGCAGCGTGGAACGCTGGCGGCCGGTGTTCGCGGCGCAGGAGCTGTACGAAGCGGCGATGCGCACCTCCGGCCTGAGCCTGGGCAGCGTCGTGCAGCCGGTGATCGAGCGTGCGGCCAAGCGCGCCAGGGTGCCGATCGTGCCGGTGGTGGTGGAGGTCAAGGTGCCCGACGCCAAGCGCGCGCTGCAGGAGTTCCGGGCGACCTCTCTCAACGACAGTGCCTGTTTCGCGCGCACCCTGCAGGTCATCGATCGCGACCTGGAGACGATGCGCCAGCGCGCCAATGCCTGGTCCGAAGGCGATCTGGACACGCTGGCCGCGCTGCCCGCCAACGATCAGTACCGGGTCTGCCTGGACGCGGTCGGCGAAGCGGCGATCGCGCGCAAGCTGGGCCTGGGCGATGTGCGCCAGCGTGCGCAGGCGGCCTGGCTGCAGGCGGCCGAACGGGCGCTGGCGCAGAACCGCTCCAGTTTCGCGGCGTTGCCGATGCAGACCCTGCAGGAGCCGGGCGGGCCGCTGGATCGGCTACGCGCCAGCGGCGCCGAGGTGATCGCGCCTTAGGTCACGCGCTGGAGACACCCGGGCAATCAGAAGCGGCACGAGGCACATCAAGCATCCTGCGCAATGCCGCAAGCAGCCACGGCACGCGCCAGCCGCCGTGCCGTTGCTCTGCTCGCAATCGCGGCGGGTCAGCCCGCCGCGGTACGCGGTGCGCTGGCGCCCAGCTGCGGCCAGCGCTTCAGCACCGCGGCGCGGATGCCGGCGGCGTCGATGCCGGCTTCGGCCAGCAGTTGCTCGCGGCTGGCGTGGTGCTGGAACGCATCGGGCAGGCCCAGGTGCAGCACCGGGCGCAGCACGCCTTCGGCGTTGAGCAGCTCGGCCACGCCGGAACCGGCACCGCCGGCCACCACGTTGTCCTCGATGGTCACGAAGCCTTCGTGGCTCTGCGCAAGCTCCAGCAGCAGGGCGCGGTCCAGCGGCTTGACGAAGCGCATGTTGACCACGCTCAGGCCCAGCTCGCGGCCGACCTGTTCGGCCGCCGCCAGGGTCGCGCCGAACGCCAGCAGCGCCACCGTGTGGCCCTGCGCGCGCAGCTGCGCCTTGCCGATCGGCAGGGGTTCCAGCGTGGTCCCGGGGGCGACCCCGGGGCCGGTGCCGCGCGGGTAGCGCACCGCGGCCGGGCCGGCATGGCGCAGGCCGGTGCTGAGCAGTTGCCGGCACTCGGCTTCGTCGGCCGGCGCCATCACTACCAGATGCGGCACGCAGCGCAGGAAACTCAGGTCCAGGTTGCCGGCATGGGTGGCGCCATCCGGGCCGACCACGCCGCCGCGGTCGATCGCGAACAGCACGTCGAGCTGCTGCACCGCCACGTCGTGCACCAACTGGTCGTAGCCGCGCTGCAGGAAGGTGGAATAGATCGCCACCACGGGCTTGGCGCCGTGTACGGCCATGCCCGCGGCCAGGGTCACCGCGTGCTGCTCGGCGATGGCCACGTCGAAGTAGCGCTGCGGATACTCCTTGCTGAAGCGCACCAGGCCCGAGCCTTCGCGCATCGCCGGGGTGATCGCCAGCAGCGCCGGCTCGGCCGCAGCCATGTCGCAGATCCAGTCGCCGAACACGTCGGTGTAGGTCGGCGCCTTGGCGCCCGGCTTGGTCACCAGGCCCTTGCTCGGATCGAACGGGCCCACGGCGTGGTAGCCGATCTGATCACCCTCGGCCAGTTCGTAGCCCTTGCCCTTGGTGGTGATGACGTGCAGCAGCTGCGGACCTTTGAGGGTCTTGAGCGTCTTCAGCGCGCCGAGCAGCGCCGGCAGGTCGTGGCCGTCGATCGGGCCGGTGTAGTGGAAGCCCATTTCCTCGAACAGCGTGGACGGCACGAACATGCCCTTCCAGTGCTCCTCCCAGCGGCGCACGAAACGCGCGGTGGGGTTGCTCTTCTTGTCGCCGAGGATCTTCTTGCCGCCTTCGCGGATGGCGTTGAGGGTCTTGCTGCCGCTCATCCGCCCCAGCATCTTGGTGACCCCGCCGACCGCCTCGGAGATCGACATGCGGTTGTCGTTGAGGATCACCAGCAGGTTCGGTTCCGGGTCCATGCCGCCGGCGTGGTTCAGCGCCTCGTAGGCCATGCCCGCGGTCATCGCGCCGTCGCCGATCACCGCCACCACCTTGCGCTCGTCGCCCATGCGCTGCAGCGCCACCGCCATGCCCAGCGCGGCCGAAATCGAGGTGGAGGAATGGCCGACGCCGAAGGTGTCGTACTCGCTTTCCTCGCGCTTGGGGAACGGCGCCACGCCGTCGGCCTGCTTGACCGTGTGGATGCGGTCGCGGCGCCCGGTGAGGATCTTGTGCGGGTAGGTCTGGTGGCCGACGTCCCACACCAGTTGATCGACCGGCGTGTCGTAGAGGTAGTGCAGGGCGACGGTGAGTTCGATCACGCCCAGTCCGGCGCCGAAGTGGCCGCCGCTCTTGCCGACGCACTCGATCAGAAAGGCACGCAGTTCCTCGGCGATGGCCGGCAGCTCCGATTCATCGAAGCGACGCAGTTCTTCGGGGACCTGGATGCGCGAGAGGCGCGGATAGCGGGTGGGGTCGATCATCGGAATGGAGGTTCAGCGGACCTGTCATTTTCCTCTCCATTCCGGGCACGTGCAATCAACCCGTTCATCCGCGGGCGCGTGGATGGCCGGTTTCGGCCGGGGTGCGGCAATCCGTCGCAGCGGACGTGAGGGCGGCGTGAGGCCGCGCGGCTACAGCGAGAGCTTGGAGCGCTTCGGCAACTGCGCCTTCAGGAACGACATCTGGTCGGCCAGGATGTTGCGGTTGGACAGGATCAGGTGCTCGATCCAGCTCGGCCGGTACGGCACCGCCAGCAGTGGCATCGACGCCTGCTGCGGGGTGCGGTTGCCCTTGCGCGAGTTGCAGTGGAAGCAGGCGGTGACCACGTTCTCCCAGATGTCGCGGCCGCCCTTGGACACCGGCAGCACATGGTCGCGGGTCAGTTGCGGGCGGCTGAACTGCTGGCCGCAGTACAGGCACAGCTGCGCGTCGCGGGCGAACAGCGCGGTGTTGGTCAGGGTCGGGGTGGGGTCGAGCGCACGCGCATGCGCGTGGCCGCGCGCGGCGATGATCGGGTGCAGCTCCAGCACGCTGCGCTCGCCGCTGGCGCGACAGATGCCGCCGTGAATGTGCAGGCACGGCTCGCCGAGGGTCCAGGCCACCGCGCCGCGTGCGTACAGGCAGGCGGCGTCCTGCCAGTTGATCCAGTCCAGCACGCGGCCATGCGCGTCCAGCGACAGCAGCCGGACCGAAGGCAGGTGAGAAGGGGACGCCGCAGGCGACGGGACCGCGGCCGAGGCGCCGCAGGCCCCGGTATCGATCAGACCAAGCGTTGTTGTGTCTGTCTCCATCGGGAAGACAGCTTATACCCGATTAGTGACGGTTTGTGTATCGGTCGCGGCGGGCCGTGCGGCCCCGGCACGGCGTGCATGCCGGGGCCGCGTCCGGACCTGGATGTGCGACTCAGAACTGCGCGTCGGCCAGCGCCATCAGCGGCGCGGCGCCGCTGTCGATGGCCGCGGCGTGGGTCAGCGTGCGCGGCAGCAGGCGGGCGTAGTAGAAGCGCGCGGTCTCGCGCTTGGACTGCTTGAACGCCTCGCCATGCGCCGAGGCCTCGGCCGCGGCGACGCTGCGCGCCCACCAGTAGGCCAACACCACGTAGCCGGAATAGAACACGTAGTCGTAGCTGGCCGCGCCCAGTTCCTCGGGATTGCCGGCGGCGCGCTGCAGGATGCGCTTGGTCAGCGCCGCCCACTCGGTGGCCTTCTCGCGCAGCGGCGCGACGAATTCCGCCACCGCCGGGTTGTCGGCGTGCTCGGTCAGGAAGGCCTCGATCTGCGCCAGGAACAGCTTCAGCCCCGCGCCCTGGCTGGACGCGGTCTTGCGCCCGATCAGGTCCAGCGCCTGGATGCCGGTGGTGCCTTCGTACAGGGTGGTGATGCGCGCGTCGCGCGCCAGCTGCTCCATGCCGTGTTCGTGGATGTAGCCGTGGCCGCCGAAGCACTGCAGCGCGTGATAGGTGTTCTCCACCGCCCACTCGGTCTGGCAGGCCTTGGAGATCGGGGTGAGGAAGCTGACCAGCACGTCGGCCTGCTCGCGCTCGGCCGGGTCCTGGGCGCTGTGCGCGATGTCGATCAGGGTGGCGGCATGCAGCGCCAGCAGGCGGCTGCCTTCGGTCAGCGCCTTCACCGTCAGCAGCATGCGGCGCACGTCCGGGTGCACCAGGATCGGGTCGGCCGGCTTCTCCGGCAACTTGGCGCCGCTGAGCGAACGCGACTGCAGGCGCTCGCGGGCGTAGTGCAGCGCGTTCTGGTAGGCGCGTTCGGACAGACCGATGCCCTGCAGGCCGACGCCCAGACGCGCGGTGTTCATCATAGTGAACATGGCCTGCAGACCTTTGTGCGGCTGCCCGACCAAATAGCCCTCGGCGCCGTCGAAGTTCATCACGCAGGTGGCCGAGCCGTGGATGCCCATCTTGTGCTCCAGCGAGCCGCAGCGCAGCGCGTTGCGCTCGCCGACGCTGCCGTCGCGGGCGACTTTGAACTTCGGCACCACCAGCAGCGAGATGCCCTTGGCGCCGGCCGGCGCGTCCGGCAGCCGCGCCAGCACCAGGTGCACGATGTTGTCGGTGAAGTCGTGCTCGCCGGCGGTGATGAAGATCTTGGTGCCGCTGACCGACCAGCTGCCGTCGGCGTTGGGTTCGGCGCGGGTCTTGAGCAGGCCCAGGTCGGTGCCGCAGTGCGGTTCGGTCAGGCACATGGTGCCGGTCCAGCGGCCATCCACCAGTGGCTTCAGGAACACCTCCTGCTGCCAGGCCTCGCCGTGCTGCTTGAGCGCCTCGACCGCGCCGTGCGACAGCAGCGGGAAGTTGCCCCAGGCCAGGTTGGCGGCGTTGACCATTTCGTTGAGCGGCACGCCGAGGGTGTGCGGCAGGCCCTGGCCGCCGAACTCGGCGGCGGCGGTCAGCCCGGTCCAGCCGCCCTCGGCGAACTGCCGGTAGGCCTCGCGGAAGCCGGGCGCGGTGGTCACTGCGCCGGTGGTCTTGTCCAGGGTGCAGCCGTGCTCGTCGCCGACCCGGTTCAGTGGCGCCAGCACGGTGCCGGTGAAGCGCGCCGCTTCCTCCAGCACCGCGTCGATCAGTTCGGCATTGGCGTCGGCATGGCCGAGGCGGGCGAACAAGGTCTCCACCTGCAGCACGTCGTGCAGCGCGAAGCGGAGATCGGTCAACGGGGCTTGATAGGTGCTCATGCGATCGCTCGTGACGAGGGCCGCGGTGCGGCCGAGGCGCCCAGGATACTATGGCGTATGGAGTGTGCGCAGCCGCGGCGAACCGGCCGGTGCGCGGTGCCGTTCAGTCGAGCAGGCCGTGGCGGACCGCGTAGCGCACCAGTTCGGCGGTATTGCGCATGCCCAGCTTGTTGAGCACGCGGAAGCGGTGGTTCTCCGCGGTCTTGACGCTGATCTGCAGCACCCGCGCGATCTCCTTGGTGGTGCGGCCCTCCACGATCAGGTGGAACACCTCGCGTTCGCGCGCGGTCAGGCTGCGGTAGGGATCGGGCGGCAGCGCCTGCGGCTGCTGCATCTGCGCCACCAGCGCCTGCGCAGCCTGCGGCGAGAAGTGGCCGCGGCCGGCGTGCAGGTTGCGCACCGCGGCGATCAGGTCGGCGCTGGCGCTGTCCTTGAGCAGATAGCCGGAGGCGCCGGCGCGCACCGCGTGCAGCACGTATTCGTGTTCCTCGTGCATGGTCAGCACCAGGATCCGCGCCAGCGGCACGGTCTCGCACAGCCGCCGGACCACGTCGATGCCGTTGAGCCGCGGCATCGAGATGTCCACGATCGCCACGTCCGGGCTGGTCGCCTCGGCCTTGGCCAGCGCCTCGATGCCGTCGGCGGCCTGCGCCACCACCTGGATGCCGTCGATCGCGTCGAGCACGGCGACCAAGCTTTCGCGCACCAGGGTGTGGTCGTCGGCGATGAGGACCCGGATCGGCGCGCTCATGCCGGTGCGCTCCCATCGCGCCGACAGGCGGGATCTCGCGGCGCGTGCAGCGTCGCGTGGGTGTCGGGGCGGGGCAGGGCGATCACGTTCAATCGGCCTCCAGCGGGACCCGGATCTGCACGCAGCAACCCTCGCCCGGGGACGATTGCAGGCGCAGGCTGCCGCCGCTCAGGCGCAGGCGTTCGCGCAGGCCGCTCAGGCCGCTGCCGCCGGCCACCAGCGCCTGCTGCGGGTCGCAGCCGCGGCCGTCGTCGAGCACCTGCAGATGCGCCCAGCCGTCGCGGGCCACCAGCCGCAGCAGCACCGACTGCGCGCGGGCGTGCTTGAGCGCATTGGTCAGCGCTTCCTGCGCGCTGCGGAACAGCAGCGTCTGCAGCGCTTCGTCCAGTGCCGGCAGCGGGCCGATCTCGACGCTGACCGGGGTGGCGCCGGCGGCGGACTGGCTGCGGCCCAGCCAGCCCAGCGCGGCTTCCAGTCCCAGGTCGTCGAGGATCGGCGGGCGCAGCAAGCGCGACATCTGCCGGGTGTCTTCCAGCGCCTGCGTGCACAGCTGGATGGCGTCTTCCAGCGGCGCGCGCAACGCGGCGTCGGCCGCGCCGAGCGCCGCGCCCAGTTGCGCCAGCCGGTGCTTGAGCACGGTGAGGTTCTGGCCGACGCCGTCGTGCAGCTCGCGGGCCAGGCGCCGGCGTTCGTCCTCCTGCACCTTGACCACGGCGCGGCCGAGGCGGCGGAACTCGCGTTCGTTGGCCTCCAGGCGCTGCAGCAGCAGGCGGTAGCGTTCGGCGGCGGTCGCGGCGGCGTCGTTCATGGCGTGGTCTGTGCGCGCGCGACAGCGGAACCGTCGGTGGCCTGCGCCGCGGCGCGGCGGGCACGTTGTGCGGCGGCGTGGTCGCCGAGCGCGTCCAGGCGCTGCGCGGCCTGCGTGTGCAGGGCGGCGGCGAACAGCGGGCTGCCGCGCAGCAGCAGGGTCTGCACCTGCGCATAGCGCGCCGCGACCTGGTCGGCCGCGCCGTAGCGCAGCGCCTGCTGCAGATAGCGCAGGCGCAGTCCGGCATTGCCCAGGCGGGCGACGTCGGTTTCCAGCGCGGCCAGGGCAGGTTCGTCGTGCGCCGCCTGCACCTGCACCTGCAGTTGCAGCAGGCGGGTGCCGCTGGCGCGCGCCAGCGCCTCGGCCTGGCGCAGCGCGGCGGCGGCCGCGGTGTCATCGCCGTCGCGTTCGGCCAGTTGCGCCTGCAGCAGCGCCGCACTCGCGCGCTGTTCGCTGGACACCGAGGCGGGCGCTTGCCGCTGCACCTGCTGCAGCGCCAGCCGCGCTTGCGCCCGGTCGTCCAGCGCCAGCCACACCTGCGCGCGCAGCAAGGCGATGTCGGTCTGCCCGCGCTGGTCGCGGCTCTGCTGGAACAGCCGTTGCGCCTGGTCCAGTTCGGTCAGCGCCACCGCGCGCTGGCCTTGCCAGAACGCCAACTCGGCCAGGTTGCGCCGGCTCACCGCCACTTCTTCGAGCATCTGGTGGCGCTCGGCCTCGCGCAGCGCTTGGCTCAGCAGGGTCTGCGCCTGGGTCCAGTGGCCGCGTGCAGTGGCCAGCAGGCCGAGGTTCTGCGCGGTGCGCACGCGGCCGGTGGCGTCGTTGAGGTCGGCATAGGCGCGCGCGGCCTGTTCCCAGAACGCCTGCGCGCTGTCCAGGTCGCCCAGCTGGAAATGCGCGAAGCCGATGTTGTTGAGCGTCTCGGCGACGCCGTGCGCATCGCCGATCGCGCGCCAGGCGGTCAGCGCGCCGCGGAACGCCTGCAGCGCCTGCGGGTAGTCGCCGCGCTCCTCGGCCAGCAGGCCGAGTTCGTTGGCGGCGGCGGCCTGGCCGTCGCGGTCGCCGAGGTCGACGTACAGCGCCTGCGCCTGCTGCAGTTTCTGTTCGGCCTCGGCGAAGGCGCCGCCGATGCTCAGCGTGCCGGCCAGGTTGCGCAGGCTGGTGGCGACGCCACGGCGATTGCCGACCTGCCGGCGCAGTTCCACCGCGCGCAGGTACTGCGCCTGCGCCTGCTGGGCCAGGCCGAGCCGGCCGTAGCCCACGCCCAGTGCGTTCACCGTCTCCGCTTCGCCATACAGGTCGCGGCCGCGGCGGAACAGCAGTTGCGCGCGCAGCAGGTCGTCGTCCACCGCAGTGGCGGCGTTGCCGCTGAGGATCGCCAGCTTGCCCAGCGCCAGCCACAGCCGCGGGTCGTCGGGATCGCGCTGCGCCAGCGCGCGCAGGCGATCGCGTGCCGCGTCCAGGTGGCCGGCCTGCGCCTGGATGCGTGCGACCTGCAGCTGCACCTCGCTGTCGTCGGGCCGGGCCGTGGCCAACGCCTCCCAGGCGCGGTCGGCAGCGGCGAGATCGTCTTCGGCTTCCAGGCGCAGCGCCGCCAGCAGCGCCAGGGTGCGCGGCCGCGCCGGCGCCGCGGGCGCGCGCGCATCCAGCGCTTCGCGCGCCTTCTGTTCTTCGCCGATGGCTTGCGCCGCGACCACCTCGGCCAGGCGCAACGGTGCGGACTGCGGCGCCTGCGCGCTGGACTCGGCGAACTGCTGCAGTGCCTGCGCGCTGTCGTCGTGCTGCTGCGCTGCCAGGCCGCGCGCATACGCCTGCAGCGCGGCGGGTGGGGGCAGGTCGTCGGGCAGGGTGGCGCCTTCGCCGAGCAGCGCCCTGGACGCGATCGGCAACCAGGCGGCGTAGGCCGCGGCCGGATCGGCGGCGGTCGGTCCGTCGATGTGTTGCGGCGCGCCGCTGGCCGGGTGCAGCAGCGCCTGCAGGCGCCAGCCGGCGCCTTGGTGTTGCAGGCTCGGCTGCAGCACGCGTTGCGCCGAAGCGAGCCGGCGCAGTGCCGCCACGTCCAGCGGCGCCTGGCCGGTGGGGTCGTACTGGCGCAACGCCTGCCGGGTGCGCGCGTCATCGACCACGGTCAGCGTTTCGCCGAGGCTGCCGCGCAGCCAGGTGCCGAGCGCCAGGCGTTGCTCGGCGCTGCCCGGGTCGCCGGCCAGTGGCAGGACCAGCAGGCGCGGCAGCGGTTGCGCGGCGACCACCGGCGGCGGGGCGCTGGCGCGTTGCGCCTGCCACTGCCAGGCACCGACGCCAAGCAGGGCAACACCGGCGAGCGTCGCGGCCAGGCCCAGGCCGAGCCGGCGCCAGCGCCGCCGATCGCGCGGCAGTTGCCGGTGCTCGATCGCCACGATGACTTCGCCGGCGTGCTGCAAGCGGTCGCGCGGCTGCGGGCGCAACAGCCGCTGCAGCAGCCGCACCAGCCAGCCCGGGGCGTCCGCGCGCAGCCGGTCCACCGGCGGCGGCTCGCGCAGCATGCGCTGGGCCAGCGTCTCGGACAGGGTGCCGCCGGCGAACGGCACCTGCCCGGCGAGCATTTCGTAGAGGATCAGGCCCAGCGCGTAGAGGTCGCTGCGCGGGTCGAGCGCGTCGCCGCGCGCCTGTTCCGGCGACAGGTAGGCGGGCGTGCCGATGATGTTGCCCAGGGTCGCGCCGAGACCGCTGCTGGCCATCGAGCAGGCCACGCCGAAGTCGCTGATCAGCGCATCGCCGCCGCGCTGCAGCAGGATGTTGGCCGGCTTGAGGTCGCGGTGCACGACGCCGCGCGCATGCGCCGCCTGCAGGCCGCGGGCGATGTCGCCGGCGATGCGCAAGGCGGTGTCGACGTCCAGCCGTTCCTCGCGCTGCAGCCGCGCCTCCAGCGACTCGCCGTCCACGTAGTCCATGCTGATCAGCCAGCGCCCGGCGTGTTCGGCCAGATCGTGGATCCGCACCACGTGCGGGCTGGACACCTGCCGCGCCAGCAGCAGTTCCTGGCGGAAGCGGGCGAATGCCTGCGGCCGCTGCGCCAGTTCCGGGCGCAGCAGCTTGACCGCGACATCGATGCCCAGCGCCTGGTCGTGGGCCAGGTACACCAGGCCCATGCCGCCGATGCCGAGCAAACGCTCGATGCGGAAGCGGCCGGCCAGCACGTCGCCCGGGGCCAGGCTCTCCTGCGCGTACAGGCCGGTGGCGGTGGCCGCGTCGCTCATGCCGGCCCAGGACCCTGTTCCGCCCCGGTGTCGCGCAGCGCCTGGCGTGCGGCGATCCACAGCGCGGCGCGCTCGCAGAAGGCTTCGAGCAATTGCATGTCCAGCGCACCGATGGCGCTGCCGGCGCGGCGGCTGTCCGCATAGATCGCGCCGAGCGCGCGGGCGCCGTCGCGCAGCGGCAGGCACAGCAGGGTGCGCAGGCCGGCGGCGCAGACCGAGGCGCGCTCGGCCAGCCACGGCACGCCGCCGACGTCGTGGGCCACGGTGGCCTGGCCGTCGCGCAGGGCGCGTTGCAGGGCGCCCTCGCTGCCCGGGAGGCTGTGCTGCAGCGGCAGCGGCCCGATCCCGTGGCTGGCCGCGACGCGCTGGCCGTGCGCCTCGGCCAGGACCAGCAGGCCGCGTTCGGCCTGGGCCAGTTCGACCACCGCGTCCAGGCTGGCGCCGAGCAGATCGTCGAGTCCGCCGATCTGGGCAAGCCCTTGGGTGAGGGCGGTGGCGCGATCGCAGCGGGCGCGCTGGCGGCGTTCGGCCAGGTCCGCGTCGGCCGGGCTGAGCGGGGCGAACTCGGCGTAGATGTCGCCAAAGCGCAGCCAGGTCGCGGTCTCCAGCGCGATCGGCGCGGCTACGCGCACGCCATCGCGGAAGCTGCCGTTCTTGCTGCCCAGGTCGTGCAACTGCCAGTGGCCGTCGGCCTGCGGCTGCAGTTGCGCGTGCCAGCGCGACACCGAGGGGTGTTCCAGCGCCAGCGCGTTGTCGGCCGCACGGCCGATCGCCAGGGTCTGCCCGGTGGCGAGCAGCAGCGTCGGTGCCGGCGCGTCGGGCAGGTAGGCAGTCAGGCGCGCGGGCATCGCGGCGTGTCCTCCGTCGCGGTGCGTGCGACCGGTCCCGCAGCGCTCAAGGCGCGTAGAGACGTTGGTAGTCGATGGAGAAGCGCAGCGTCGCGGCGCCGGCCAGCAGTTCGCCGGCGGGGTTGCCTGCGCTCATGCCGGCGTTCCAGGTTTGCGCGATGCCATGGCCGGCGCGCGACGACACCTGCTCGCGGAACCCGTCCAGCGCGACCGTGGCGGCGGTGTAGTCGGCATTGGCCAGGGCGCTCTGTACGCTGTTCAGCATCGCGACCAGCGGCGCCGCCTCATTGGCGGGCAACTGTGCCACCAGCGCCTGCAGCCGACTCAGCTTGGCGGCCACCACGTTGGCGGTCGGGCGCAGGTCGTGGAGCACGATGAACTGCGAGAAGCCGCCGGTGGTGCCGCGGGCGCGGACGCTGCCCGGGGCGATCTCGTCGGTGATGTCGCGGAAATCGCCGCCCTCCGGGGCCTTGAACAGGCGCAGGGTGCTGTCGGCGGTATAGGCCAGCGCATGCGTGTGCAGCTCCACATGCACGACGCGCCTGAAGGTCAGGCCGCCGCTCGGTGGCGGTGTCACCGTGATCAGCAGCGGCAACTGCGACGGCACCTGGCCGGTCTGCGTGCTCGGCAGCCGCGGCAGCAAGGCCGTGACCTGGGCCGGAGTCAGCAGTTCCGCGCTCAGACCGAGGCTGGCCGGGCTGAGGTCGCTGACGTTGTCGAACTCCAGCGTCAGTTCCGCGAGCGGGTGCGGGCCGGCGCCGATTGCCGCCGTCGCCACATTGCCGCTCACGTCCACCTGCACGGGCAGCGGTTGCGCGGCGAGCCCGCCGGACGCCGCGACGGCGCAGAACAGCAGGCAAACCCTTGCGAACATCGTATGCATCTGAAACCCCCTGTTGCATGTGCCGGCACCACGCACCGCGCCTGCGTTCCGCCCGGCACCGCGGCGCGCGGCAGAGCGGCCTTCGTCCCGATCATACCGATCCGTACGGGCGATGCACGCGGCCCTGGGTGTTTCCACCCACGCGCGCTAGGGGCGATCCCGGATAGGCGCCACCGCGCGGCCGCGTCAGGCTGCAGTCACCCGCCCGTCCCGGGCCCACCAACCGGAGATTCCAGATGCCCATCCGTCGTCCCGCACTCGCCATCGGCATTTGCGCCGTTCTCGCCAGCGGCGTCTTCGCTGGCGGCAAGGCCGAAGCCGCCGCGCATCTGGACAGCCTGCTGGAGTCCAAGCTGGCCAGCACGCCGCTGACCGACGAGCTGCAGATCGTCATCACCTACAAGCAGTCCAAGCCGGTCTCGGCGGCGCAGCTGACCGTGTTGCACGACCTGGGCATCACCCGCGGCGTCAGCATGCAGACCCTGCCGATCGCCGGTGCGCTGGCCACGCCGGAGGAGATCCTGGCGCTGGCCGAGCGCGACGACGTCGCTTCGATCTACTACAACGCCCCGCTGCGCTACTTCAACCAGGACGCGCGCCAGGCCACCGGGGTCGACCGTGCGCAGAGCAATCCGGGCGACTTCGGCCGCACCGTGCCGTACACCGGCCGCGGCGTCGGCGTGCTGATCAACGACTCGGGCATCGACGCCACCCACCGCGACCTGGCCTATGGCGACCGCGTGGTGCAGAACGTGCTGGCCAACACCAACCTGCACAATCTGAATTCGATGCTGCCGGTCACCTACCTGGAGGGCGTGCCGAACACCGACGCCGGTTCCGGGCATGGCACCCATTGCGCCGGCACGGTCGGCGGCAGCGGCGCGCAGTCCGGCGGCAAGTACCGCGGCGTGGCGACCGGCGCCAGCCTGGTCGGCTACGGTTCCAGCGGTGTGCTGCTGGTGCTGGATGCGGTGGGCGGCCTGGACTACGCGGCCTCGCACCAGAACAGCTTCAAGGATCCGATCCGCGTCGTCAGCAACTCCTGGGGCACCTCCGGCAAGTTCGACCCGGCCGATCCGGTCAACGTCGCCACCTACGAGCTGTACAAGCGCGGCATCGTCAGCGTGTTCGCCGCCGGCAACGACGGTCCCAAGGAGGACACCCACAATCCGTACGCACAGGCGCCGTGGGTGATCTCGGTCGCCGCCGGCAATGTCGACGGCACGCTGGCCGACTTCTCCTCGCGCGGCAAGGCCGGCGAGCGCGATACCTTCACCACCGCCGACGGCAAGAGCTGGACCCACATCAACCAGCCCAGCATCACCGCGCCGGGCGTGGACATCATCTCCACCCGCGCCTCCACCGGCCTGCTGCCGCCGCTGGCCGCGCAGAAGGACGAAAAGCTGATCGCGCCGGCGCAGCTGCCGTTCTACACCACCATGAGCGGCACCTCGATGGCCACGCCGCATGTGGCCGGTGTGGTGGCGTTGGTGCTGGAGGCCAATCCGAACCTGACCCCGGACCAGGTCAAGGACCTGATCGAGCGCACCGCCACGCCGATGGCGGGACGTGCGTCCTGGGAAGTGGGCGCCGGCTATCTCAACGCCTACTCGGCGCTGCGCGAGGCCAGCAAGAAGTAACCGGGTCGGGCGGACGCCGACGTCCGCCCGATCCCCGCAGGCGCAGCCTCGGTGGCGGCGTTTGCGTTGCAGTCGGGACGCCGTCGTTCGCTGGCGTCGTCCCGCTCCGCCCGCATGACTGGCGTCGTCGACGCCCTCGCGGCTGCCTTCGAGCACGCTGTCGCCGTTCGGCAGCGCACTCGACCGGCTTCCGCGGCCCCCGTGCTGGGGCGTGCGGGGTTCCATCGCCCCCGGAATGGCGTCCGGGATCGGTGGGCCCCGCACGTCCCGCATTTTTTTGTGTCGGCAGCCTCGCGCCGCATGCGTCGGCCGTTCCCCTGCTGCCGGTTCCCGTCTTTCCTGCAGGTCGATACCCGTCTGCAGCGACGCAGTCCGGGCCGTCTGGTTCGGCGCGTGCTGGCGGTCCCATGCCACCCGCACTCCAGTCTCGATCGCACGAGGTGCCGGCACGAACTGCCGGTAATCCATCGTCGCTTCACACCTGGTCGCCGGACATGCCTGGCTGAGTGTTTCCACCCGGCCTGCCTGGGTGCGATACCGGATTGGCCGCGCATCGGCGCGCCCGGCACGCTGCGGTGACCGCCCGCCACGGGCTTCGACGATCCGGAGATTCCGCAATGTCCATTCGCCGTCCCGTTCTTGCCGTCGGTATCTGCGCCGTCCTTGCCGGCGGTGTGTTCGCCGGCGGCGATGCCCTGGCCGCCGCGCATCTCGACCAGGTACTGGAAGCCAAGCTCGCCGCTGCGCCGGCCGGCGACGCACTGCAGATCGTGATCACCTACGATCAGTCCGGGCCGGTCTCGGCCTCGCAACTCACCGCGCTGCATGCGCTGGGCATCACCCGCGGGATCACCATGCGCACGCTGCCGATCGCCGGCGCGCTGGCCACGCCGGCCGAGATCCGCGCGCTGGCGCAGCGCGACGACATCGCCTCGATCTACTACAACGCACCGCTGCGCTATTTCAACAAGGAAGCGCGCGAGCTGACCGGCGTGGACCGCGCGCAGGGCAATCCCCGCGATTTCGGCCGCGCGCTGCCCTATAGCGGCCGCGGCGTCGGGGTGATGATCAACGACTCCGGCATCGATGCCACCCATCGCGATCTCGCCTACGGCACCCGCGTCGTGCAGAACGTGCTGGGTACCACCAACCTGGCCAACGTCGATGCGATGCTGCCGATCACCTATGCGGAGGGCGTGCCCAATACCGACTTCGGCTCCGGCCATGGCACGCACTGCGCCGGCACGGTCGGCGGCACCGGCGCGCAGTCCAACGGCGCCTATCGCGGCGTGGCGACCGGCGCCAGTCTGGTCGGCTACGGATCCGGCGCGGTGCTGCTGATCCTGGACGCGGTCGGCGGCCTCGACTATGCGGCCACGCATCAGTTCAGCTTCAAGGATCCGATCCGCGTCACCAGCAATTCCTGGGGCTCCTCCGGAAAGTTCGATCCGCAGAATCCGGTCAACGTCGCCACCTACGAGCTGTACAAGCGCGGCATCGTCAGCGTGTTCGCCGCCGGCAACGACGGCCCCAACGAGGACACCCACAATCCGTACGCGCAGGCACCGTGGGTGATCTCGGTGGCCGCGGGCGAGAAGGACGGCACGCTGGCCGACTTCTCCTCGCGCGGCAAGCGCGGCGAGAGCGGCAGCTTCACCATGGCCGACGGCAAGACCTGGACCTATCTCAACGAGCCGACGATCACCGCGCCCGGCGTGGATATCGTCTCCACCCGCGATTCCACCGGCGCGCTGCCGCCGTTGGCCGCGGACAAGGACAGCAAGCTGATCGCCCCGGCGCAACTGCCGTTCTACACCACCATGAGCGGTACCTCGATGGCCACCCCGCACGTGGCCGGCATCGTCGCGCTGCTGCTGGAGGCCAACCCGGACCTGACCCCGGACCAGGTCAAGGACCTACTCGAACGCACCGCCACCAACATCCCCGGGCGCACGTACTGGGAGGCTGGCGCGGGCTACGTGAATGCCTACGCCGCGCTGTTGGACGCGAGCAAGAAGCGCAGCGGCTTCGGCAAGACCGTCAATGCCCTGCATCCGTTCAACAGCAATGCGCTGGTGCTGCCCGGCGGCAGCCAGCCGTTCGAGGTGGCATTCTCGCCGGTGGGGACGCCGCAGACGCAGGCGTTCATCGTCGGCAAGGACGTCGCCTGGGTCAGCGCCAAGGCCACCATCGACGCCAACACCCAGGCATTGGTGCTGACCGATCCGGACGGCGTCAGCCACGGCTCGCCGGTGGCGTTGCCGTTGCTGGGCAGCACGGTCAGCGTCGGCGCGCCCGGCAAGCCGGGCACCTGGACCATCAGCGTGCGCGGCATCGGCTCGATCAGCGGCGTGCCGGTGGCGCCCAAGGGCAGCAACGGCATCGCGGCCCCGGGCACGGTACGCGGTACCCTGGATTTCCTGCGCAGCGGCGGCTACACCGGCCTCAACGACGTCGCCAGCGGCGATCGCGATCGTGGCGCGGTGGAGTACGCGGTGGCCAACCGCCTGATCGATGGTTACGCCGATGGCTTGTTCCGCCCGCAGAATCCGCTCAAGCGTGCCGAGTTGGCGCGTTACCTGGTGATGGGCGCCGGCGTGCGCCAGGCACTGCCGGCCACGCCCAGCTTCAGCGGGCTCGGCCGCAACGATCCGGCCTATCCGTTCGCCGAGGCGGCCGTGGGCAAGGGCGGGGTGCTGCGCGACCTGCAGCAGAACCAGGCCGCGGTGATGGGGCTGGTCGCCGGCGATTTCCGTCCCAACGACGCCGTCAGCAAGCTGCAACTGGCGTATTCGCTGGTGCAGGCGCTGGGCCTGCAGACGCAGGCGCTGGCCTTCGACGGCGCGCTGTCGGTGAGCTACAACAACCAGCGCCTGCCGATCGAGGACGTGGCGGCGATCCCGAGCAACCTGCGTGGCTACGTGCAGTTGGCGCTGGATGCCGGCATTCTCAACGCGCGCTTCGCGGTGACCCAGGGGCCGCAGGACCTGCAGCCGACCCTGCATGCCTACTTCGACCCAGGCAGCACGGTGTCGCGCAGCGGCTATGCGGTGATTGCCGGGCGCTTCCTCGGCGTCAATCGGCAGGCCAAGGACTGAGGACTGCGGTGACCGTGGCGACAGCATGCGCGCAGGTGCAAGGCCTGCGCCGTGCTGGTTTCCTGCGGTAGGCGTCTGCCGCCGCCACGAGCGCGCCACCAGCAACGCGTTGTTGCCGCGGCTCGGCGGGATCTGTCGTTGCGAATCGTAGGAGCGGCTTCAGCCGCGACGCGGTTCAGCAGGAACGCGCGTCGCGGCTGAAGCCGCTCCTACAAATGGTGTTTCGTCGTTGCTGGAGCCCCGAAAGCCGCTCCCATATGTGAGCCTCGCTGGTCGCTAGGGGCCCCATCGGCGCGGCATCAGTTTTGCCGCGGATGCACGCTGACCGTCGCGGTCATGCCGGCGGCGAGCAGGGTGCCCTGCGGCACGCTGGCCGGATCGATGCGGATGCGCACCGGCACGCGCTGCGCCAGGCGGATCCAGTTGAAGGTGGGGCTGACGTCGGCCAGCAGCGAGGTGCCGGTCGGATTGTCGCTGTCGGAGATGCCACGGGCGATGCCCTCGACCTGGCCGTGCAGCATCAGGCCGCCGCTCATCAGGCGGATGTCGGCGCGGTCGCCGACGTGGACCCGCGGCAGCTTGGTTTCCTCGAAATAGCCGTAGACCCACATCGCATCGTCGCGGACCAGCGCCAGGCGCGCACTGCCGGCCTGGGCGTAGTCGCCCACGCGCACTTCCAGATTGGTGATGTAGCCGTCGGCGGTGGCGCGGACCTGGGTGCGCTGCAGATCCAGCTCGGCCAGGTCGAGCGCGGCCTGCGCCTGTTCCACCGATGCCACCGCCTGCGCCTGCGCCGCGGTGGCCTGGCCGCGCAGCGCCGCGCTGCGGTGCACGTCGGCCTGCGCCGAACGCGCGGTGGCTTCGGCGTCCGAGCGCGCCTCGGCGGAGATGACCGCGGCGGCGCGCGCGCGCCGTTCGGCCTGGGCGCGGCGCATCTGGAATTCCGCCTCGCTGGCCGCCTGGGTGGCGGCCGCCGCCGACAGGCTGGCGCCGGCCGCACGCGCCTGCGCCTGCGCGACCGCAAGGTTGGCGCGGGCTTTTTCCAGGGCCAGCTCGTAGCGCTTGCGGTCCACGCTGAACAGCAGGTCGCCGCGCTTGACGTGCTGGTTGTCGCGCACGGCGACCGCATCGACCAGGCCGGACACGTCCGGCGCGATACGCACCACTTCCGCGCGCACGCGGCCGTCGCGGGTCCAGGGCGAGAGCATGTAATGGCGCCACAGCGCATGCGCCAGCAGGGCGGCGACCAGCACCACGAGGGCGGTCAGGGCGAAACGGATCAGGGCAGGGGTCTTCATGGCGGGACTCACGGAAGAAGGAGCAGGCCGAGCGCGGCGAATGCGCCGACGTAGATGGCCAGACGGAACAGGGAGGGATGCCAGGCGTAGCGGTACAGGCCGGCGCGGCCGGCGACCGCGTCCAGCGCCCAGGCCACCAGCAGCAGGGCCAGGCCCAGCACCAGCAGGCCGGGCACGTACACCCCGGCGATCGAGAGTTCAGCGGGCAGCAGCATCGTCGGCTCCTGGGGGGGCGGTGGTCGGCGCAGGCGTATCGGCCAGCGCGGCGAGAACGGAATCGGCGTCGAGCAGCGCGCCGCGCAGCAGCAACAGGTGCTCGCGGGTGGGTTTCCAGCGCAGCGGTACCGCGCCTTCCACCTGGCTGGCGGCCAGCGCTGCCTCCACCCGCTGCAAGGCGTGTCCGTGCCGTTGCGGGCTGGGGTCGAGATACAGATCGGCCAGCGCCTGCACGGCGGCCTCCACCGCGGTGGCCAGGGCCGGCGGCAGCGTGCCTGCGGCCGCATCGCGGCGCAGTTCGACCAGGGTGCGCCCGGTTTCGTGCACCGACAGCGCCCAGCCGAGCAGGTCGCGCAGTTCGTCGCTGCCCGGCGGGGTGTGCGCGACGATCTGCTGGAACAGGTCGCGGTTGACGCTCTCCAGTTGCAGCGCCAGCCCCGGCAGCGGCGCACGCGCGGCCAGCGTGGTCTGCCGCCGCAGCCGCTCCAGCAGGCGCCGGCGCTGCCAGCGGGTGCCGATCACCGGCGGCACGAATACGAACGTCGCGCTCACCGCCAGCGTCCCCAGCAGCAGCGGCACCACGCTGTTGAAGGTGGCCGCGGCGTTGAAGCTCGGCGTCGGCTGGACCGCCAGGATCGAAACGAAGGCCAGGTTGGCGCCGGTGGCGAAGCCGTACAGCGCCGGCTTCGAGGCCAGGTACAGGGTCACCAGCAGGAACGGCAGGGTGCCGGCGACGAACAGCACATAGCCGTCCATCTGCGGCAGCACCAGCAACTGGCAAATCACGCCGAGCACGATGCCGAACACGAACCCCTTGAACAGCGAGCGCGCGGCAGCGGGCGCGTTGGCGCTGGACGACAGGATCGCGCTCAGCGCCACTGCCTGGAACACCGCGGTGGCGCCGCTGATCCAGCCGGCCTGGATCCACAGCCAGCACATCGTCGCCACCAGCAACGCGCTGCGCAGCGCGGTCAGTGCGGCCGCGGCGTAATCGTTGCCGCGCACGAACACCGCGGTGTCGCCGCGGTCCTGCGGCGTGCGCCACTGCTGCGGCGCGACCAGGGTCGCCTCGGTGGCCACGTAGTCGTGCAGGTCGGCGAAGAACCGCTGCAGCAGCGACACGCCGGTGTCGAATCCCTCGTGCCGTGCCGCCGGCAGGGCCACGCGTGCCTCGGCCGCACGCGTCGCCAGCGCATCGCGGCACGCCGCCAGCTTGCGCGCGGTCGCGGCCGCGCCCTCGCGTCCGCCGCGGTCGCTGAGTGCGGCCCTCAGCGGCCGATACAGGCCGATCAGCGCCTCGGCCACCTCGGCATCGCTGCTGCGCAGCAGCCGGTTGATGTAGTGGTGCAGCGCCTGGAAGCTGGTCGACACCGCCATGAAACGCTGGTTGAGCAGGCGCAGGCGGCCGCTGCGCACCCGTGCCTCCGGATCCTCGAACACCACCGAACTGCGCAGGTCCTCGATGGTCACCGCGTCGCGCACGAAGCGCAGGTGCGCCTGCTCCATCGCCTCGCGCGGCAGCTGGCCGCCGGTGGCGTCGCGGACGAAGTCCAGGAAACCGTCGGACGCGCGGCGCACGGTGTCGCGCAGGGTCTGGCGCAGCCGGCTGGGAAACACCACGTCGCTGACGATGCCGGTCACCAGCAGGCCCAGCACCACCTCGGTCACCCGCGCCACCACCAGGTTGAACACGTTCTGCGGCTGGTTCACCGCCGGCAGCGCGATCAGCGCCACCGTGTAGCCGGACAGCACGAAGGCATAGGCCTTGAAGTTGCGGTACAGCAGCGCGCCGCCGGTGCAGGCGCCGATCCACAGCGACAGCGCCAGCACGAACAGCACCGGCTCCTGCGGGAACAGCGCCACCATCGTCAGCGCCGCGACGCTGCCGATCAGCGTGCCCAGCACCCGGTAGAAGCCCTTGGCGAAGACCATGCCGGTCTGCCGGTGCATCACCACCACGACGGTGATCATCGCGGTCATCGGCGAGGCCAGGTCCAGGCGCAGGGCGATCCAGCCGGCGAGATAGATCGACAGCAGCGTGCGCAGCACGAACAGCCAGGCCTCGCCTTCGCCGCGCAGGGCGTCGGCCAGCAGGGTGCGCAGGCCTGGCGCTGCCTCGGCAGCGGCGGCGGCGTTGGGCTGCTGCGCGCTCATGCGGCGTCCTCGACCCCGCGCAGCAGGGTCTTCAGCAGCGCCTGCAATTGCGCCAGCGCCGCCGGATCCAGGTGCCGCACATACGTGTCGAGCTGGGCGGAGAGGTCGGGGATCAGCGCCTCGATCAGGCGCTCGCCGGCCTCCGTCAGGCGCAGCAGCAGCATGCGCCGGTCCTCGGCACTGGGCATGCGCTGGATCAGGCCCTTGTCGACCAGCTGACTGGTCAGACGGGTGATGTTGGCCGACTTCTCGCCCGCCGCGTCGCTCAGCTGGGACGGGTTCAAGGTTCCGTCGGGGCTGGCGTCGATCATCATCAGCACGTTGTATTCGGCATAGCTCAGGCCATAGGGCCGCAACACCTCGTTGCTCTGGTCCAGGCTGAGCTTGTGCAGCAGCTTGATCAGCCGCAGGACCAGCGCGGCTTGCCGCGGGAAGTGCGGATGCTTGCGGGCGGTCACGTCCAGGCGCTGCTCGGTGGCGGCGAAGCGGCTCATGCGCGGCTCGATAATTTGTACATGTGTAAATAATACATTTATGTATTAATTTTGCGGTAACGCGGGCTGAACGCGGCCCGCTGGAGGAGGTGTGCCTCAGGAAAAACGCGCGGACAGGCCTGCGCCGAGGGCGCAGTGCGTTAGCGTGCCGCGCGGCAGGTCGAGGCAGCGCCTGTGTCCGGTGAAGCGCGGGTCGACGCGCAGGCGCGTTCCGCGCCCGGAAGCCGGGACGTCGCGTTCGAGAGAGCGGGGACAGGTGGCGCCTCAGCGCCACCGCCGGGTCAACGCAGCACGCCGTCCAGGCCGGGCGCGGGCGAGAGCATGTTGCGGGTGTCGATGTCGAAGCTGCGCGGCTTCTTGTCTTCGGGCGTCGCGGCGATGCTGCCCTTCAGGGTGTACTCCAGGCTGCGGCGGCCGGCCAGAGCATCGGCGACGGCCATGCGCGCGTTCGAGCTGGGCTTCAGCGCGACGCTCACCACGTCCGCCGTCTCCGGGCCGATCGAGATCCCGGGTGCGGCCTGCAGGCTGCCGGCCGCCTCGCCGCCCACACCCAGGTCCAGGCGCAGGGTGTCGTAGCGCATCGGGATGCTGCTGTAGTTCTGCAGGCGCAGGTCCACCTTCCAGCTGCCGTCCATGTTGACCGTCAGTTGCTGCACGCTGGCGGCCGGGTCGGACACACGCCGCACGATGCCGTCGCTGCAGGCGCCGAGCAACGCAGTGCACAACACGAGCAAGCCGAGGCGGAGCGGGTGACGCATGGGCGGAATCCACGGAAAGGAAGACCGGCGAAGACTACACCACACCCCTGTCTGCCGTGGTGGCGCAGCGATGGCGAGCCTCCCGGACTGCGCGAGCCGCGGAAAGCTGGCGGCATGCCGACGGTCGCCGGCGCGACGCGACACAGCGCAAGGCGAACAGCGGACACGCTCTACTGGCGCCTTCCTTGGTGTCGTGCGCTTCCGCCACTGGAATGGCAGGCCCACCCAACCTAGCTGCGCGATGGCGTCGTCTGCGGCGTGCAATCTGCCGTCAGCCCCTCATCCGGCACGCGGCCGGCCTCCGGGTCCGCCATTACCTCGTTCCGTTACGCCATCAGCCTCCGTTGCTCCTCCTCCGATCGCCCTTGGCGCAGCAACCCATCAGATCATCCGAAGAGGCTGACCCGCACGTGCCTGAGGACGTTCAGGCATGGCGGAATGACCGCAGCTGGTCTGGCGTCCAGTCGGTGTCCTCGGCGATCCGGCCAGCGGCCATCACCAAGGCGTCCCTGCCGTGCGCCGGCCGGATGCCGAGGACGTGTCCAGCATCGCGCCCCCTCGGATCGGACGCAGTCGGCGCAGGCCGCGGCGGTCGGTAGGAAAATTCTGCAACATTGCGCTTGCCCAATCCCGATCACCTCGCTATGATGCGCGTCCTCGCACCGGTCCTGCCGCGTTGCGCAGTGGCCGAGTAGCTCAGTTGGTAGAGCAGGGGATTGAAAATCCCCGTGTCGGCGGTTCGATTCCGTCCTCGGCCACCATATTTATCAAGGCTCTACAGCGATGTAGAGCCTTTCTTTTTCCCGGTTTGCACCAGTTTTGCACCATGACGCGCGGCGGGCATGCGTATCGTGTTCGCGCCCAGGTGCATTGGGAGCGCGCCGACCTTCCTCGCTATGCAGACTTCCGCATGCGCGACCCTTGTTCCTGCGGCCGCTTACACCGATCGCGTGTGAAGAAGGTGTGTCCACGTCCGTAGACAAGTGCACTCAGCTCACGGTTTTTCGGGATATTCCGCTCAATCAAAGGCATCGCCTGTCGTAATCATAGGCACGGGCAATCGGGGGAACCTGCCAATGACCAGCGGATTCGGACGGAGATGTGGCGGCGTGGCCCTGCTGTTGGCCATGGCCGGCAACGCCGTGGCAGCCCCTTCCGACCGGACCGAGCACGCAGGCGAGCAGGGCGGTCCTGGTGCCGATGCGCCCTACATCGAGCAGGTCGGCTCCGAGTGCGTGATGGTCAATACCTACCTGCAGCGACGCGACGGGGTGGTCGAGCGCGTGGTGCTGCGCGAGCCGGTGCAGTGCGCCAACCGGCCGGACCAGCGCTCCATGGCCGATCTGAGCAACTGACCGCCGCGCCATGACGGCCGGCGTCCTGCGCCGCGCTTTACATCGCTGCGCCGCTCCTGCATAAGCTGCTGCTTCCCGTCCATCGGAACCTGCGCATGCGCCTTTCGCCGATCGCGCTGCTGTTGCTGGCGTGCCTGTTGTGCCTCGCACCGCCGCTGCGCGCCGCGCAGCCGGTGACCTCGGTCGCCGCGTTCGATCTCGGCCGTTATGCCGGGCAGTGGCACGAGATCGCGCATCTGCCGGTCTCCTTCCAGAAGAAATGCGTCGGCGACGTCACCGCGGCCTATGTGCTGCGCGACGACGGTCAGGTGGGCGTGCGCAATGCCTGCCGCACCGCCAGTGGCGACACGCTGGCGGCCGACGGCGTGGCCCGGCGGGTCGAGGGCCATCCCGGGCGGCTGCAGGTGCGCTTCGCGCCGGATTGGCTGGCCTGGCTGCCGATGGTGTGGGCCGACTACTGGGTGATCGCGCTCGACCCGGATTATCAATGGGCGCTGATCGGCGAACCCGGACGCAAGTACCTGTGGGTGCTGTCGCGCTCGCCGCGCATGCAGCGCAGCGTGTTCGAGGGCATCAAGGCCAAGGCGGTGGCGATGGGGTACGACCTCGACCCGCTGCTGGTGGTCGCGCCGCTGGACTGAGTGGGCGCTGCCGGCGCGTCGTTGCGGGCGGATCGGTGCCACATGGGCGACAGGCGCTGAAGACCGGGCGATCGCTGGGGCTTTGCCGCGCGCTGTACGCCAGCTTGGGGCAGCGATCCGCCGGCGGTGGCCGTTGCCCTGGAAGATGCGCATTGGCGTCTGCTGTCTGGCGGCGCATCGTGCATGCCGGGGTGGCGCGTCGCGAGCCACCGTGTGTGACGGACGCTGCAACCGCTCGGCGTCAGCCGGGAAATGCCGTCAGGGCCGCGGCCAGCAGGTCTGCGCTGTCGCCGTCGCGCAGCGCCTGCAGGGCGTTGCGGCCATCGGCCAGACGCACCTCCCGCAGCCATTGCGACAGCGTCGCCAGATCGCTGCCGCAGCCGTTCCAGGCTACGCAGATGGTGTCGCCGACATTGTGCAGGTCGGCCTGGTTCAGATGCTCCAGGGTGCCGTCATGCGCCAGCCAGGCGAGTGCGCGTTGCGCATCCTCCGGTGCGCCATAGGCGGCGCCGTCGATCAGCGACAGCAGGTCGCTGCTGTCGGCGCGCCGCTCGGCCCGGCGCCGTTCGGCGCGACGCATGCCCTGCAGGATCGCCTTGATCCTTCCTTCGTGAATGCTGTCGGTCATGGTCGGCGAGGCGATGCGGCTGGAAGGATCACTCTGCACGCTCGGCGCGCAGTTGCAGTTCGCCGTCGGCCAGGCGTGCGCGCAGCCGATCGCCGGGGGCGACCTGAGCGGCCGAGCGCACCACGCTGCCGTCGTCGACGCGGGTCAGGATGCTGTAGCCGCGCGCCACGGTCGCCAGCGGGCTGACCGTCTCCAGTGCACGCGCCAGCGCGCGCAGGCGCTGTGCATCGGCCTGCAGTTGCCGCGCCATCGCCGCCTGCGGACGTCGGCCCAGCGCCAGCAGGCGCACCCGCAGCATCGCCAGCCGCCGTTGCGGCTGTGCGGCGCGCAGTACCGCGGCGGCGTGGCGCAACTGGGCATGCCGGCGTTCCTGCTGCTGCCGCCACACCGCCGCCAGCCGCCGTCCGATCTCGTGCTGGCGGCGCTGCAGCAACTGCAGGCGCACTTGCGGGCTCTGCGCCTGCAGGCGCAGCAGGGCGCGGTCGGCGCGTTGCTGCGCTTGCCGCAGCCGGTGCTGCTGCCAGCGCAGCAGCGCGGCATGTTGGGAGCGCAGGCGCGCGCCGAGATCGCGCTGGTCGGGGACCAGCAATTCGGCGGCGACCGATGGAGTGGGGGCGCGCAGGTCGGCGGCGAAATCGGCCAGGGTCACGTCGGTCTCGTGGCCGACGGCCGACACCACCGGCGTGACCGCCGCGGCGATGGTGCGTGCCAGGTGTTCGTCGTTGAACGCCCACAGGTCCTCCAGCGAGCCGCCGCCGCGGGTCAGCAGGATCGCGTCGTAGCGGCCGCTGGCGTCGGCCTGGCGCAGCAAGGCGGCGATCTGCGCCGCGGCGCTGTCGCCCTGGACCAAGCTCGGCAGGATGTCCACCTGCAGCAGCGGCATGCGCCGGCCGAGCACGCTCAACACGTCGCGCACGGCGGCGCCGCTGGGCGAGGTGATGACCGCCAGGCGCCGCACGAAGCCGGGCAGGGCGCGCTTGCGATCGCTGGCGAACAGGCCTTCTGCGGCGAGCCGGGCCTTCAGCTCCTCGAACGCCCGGCGCAACGCGCCTTCGCCGGCTTCCTCCAGATGATCCAGCACCAACTGGTAGTCGCCGCGCGCCTCGTACAGGGTCAGGCGCCCGCGCGCCAGTACGCGCAGGCCTTCGCGCGGCACGAACCGCAGCCATTGGCTCTTGGGCTTGAACATCGCGCAGCGCACCTGCGCGCGCGCATCCTTCAGGGTGAAGTAGAGGTGGCCGGACGAGGGGCGGGTGACGTTGCCCAGTTCGCCTTCCACCCAGGCCAGCGGGAAGGCGCTCTCCAGCAGGTCGCGGGCCAGCGTGTTGAGCTGGCTGGGGCTGAGGATCTGGTCGGCGCGATCGGACATGCGGGCAGTGCAGGGCGTACGGGCGCCTATCCTCGCACGTCCGCTTTCGGCGCCGGTGATGCCGGCGCTGACACGTCGGCCGGTGCTTGCGCATGCCGGGCCAGCGCCCATTGCACGTGCTCGCGCACCAGCGGCGAGGGATGCTGCGCGCGCGCGCCGAGCGCAGCCAGTACCTGCGGTGTGGTCGGCGCATTGCCCAGCGCCACCGCCAGATTGCGCAGCCAGCGTTCGTGGCCGCTGCGGCGGATCGCGCTGCCTTCGGTGCGGCGCAGGAACTCGTCTTCCTCCCAGGCGAACAGCTGCGCCAGCGTGGCCTTGTCCAGGTCGTTGCGCGCACGGAAGTCCGGCTCGTCGCTGCGCTTGGCGAACTTGTTCCAGGGGCAGATCAGCTGGCAGTCGTCGCAGCCGAAGATGCGGTTGCCGATCGCCGGGCGCAGGTCCTCGGGAATCGCGCCGTCGTGCTCGATGGTCAGGTAGGCGATGCAGCGGCGCGCATCCAGCCGGTACGGCGCGACGATCGCCTGGGTGGGGCAGACGTCGATGCAGCGCGTGCAGGTGCCGCAGTGGGCGCTGGCCGGCGGATCGATCGGCAGCGGCAGGTCGACGTAGATCTCGCCGAGGAAGAACCAGGAACCGCCATTGCGGTCGATCAGGCAGGTGTGCTTGCCGATCCAGCCCAGACCGGCGTCGCGCGCCAGGGCGCGTTCGAGCACCGGTGCCGAATCGACGAACACGCGGTGGCCGAACGGGCCGATCTCGTCCTGGATGCGCTCGGCCAGCTTCTGCAGGCGGTTGCGCATCAGCTTGTGGTAGTCGCGGCCAAGTGCATAGCGCGCGACGTAGGCGCGCTCGCCGTCGCGCAGCGTGTCCCAGGCCGAGTCGTCGTCGTTGCGGCCGTAGTCCAGGCCCACCGAGATCACCCGCAAGGTGCCGGGGATGAGTTCGGCCGGGCGGGAACGCTTGTCGCCATGCTGGGCCATCCAGTGCATCGTCCCGTACAGACCCTGTTCCAGCCAATCGCGCAGATGCGCCTCGTCCTGTTGCAGTTCGATCCCTGCGATGCCGCAGCGCTGGAAGCCGAACGTGCGCGCCAGCGCGCGAATGCGCGCGGCCGCGGCGTGGGGATCGGCGATGTCGAGGCGGTCAGACATCGCGCAAGTATAGAATCCCGTGCATGTACGACTGCTTCGATCTCTACGCCACCGCGGCTGCGCGCCGCATCGATGCGCAGGCCACGGCGCTGCTCGGCGGCGACGGCTATACGCTGATGCAGCGTGCCGGCCAGGCCGCCTGGCAGACGCTGCTGCAGCGCTGGCCGCAGGCGCAGCGCATCCTGGTGGCGTGCGGCAGCGGCAACAACAGTGGCGATGGCTACGTGCTGGCACGGCTGGCGCATCGCGCCGGGCGCCAGGTATGCGTGCTGCAGTTGCCCGGACGTGGCCCGCAATCGCCGCTGGCGCAGCGTGCCTGTACCGACTACATCGGCGTCGGCGGTCGCATCGAGGAGTTCGACGCCGCACTCGCGCCGGCAGACGTGGTGGTCGATGCGCTGCTCGGCATCGGCCTCAATCGCGCGCCGGACGCCGAACTGGCGGCACTGCTGGGTGCACTGGGCGGGCTTGGCGCGCCGGTGCTGGCGCTGGACGTGCCCAGTGGCGTGGACGCCGAGTCCGGCAGCGTGCCCGGCGCGGTGCTGCGGGCGACGCTGACCTTGCAGTTCATCGTGGCGCATGCCGGCTTGCATACTGGCGCGGCCTTGAACCATGTCGGCGAGCGCGCGCTGGCGATGCTGGAAGTACCGCCCGCCGCCTTCGCCGACTGTGCGCCGCGCGCGCAGGCCTGGACCATCGGCGCCTTGCGCCGCCATCTGGCGCCGCGCCGGCAGGACAGCCACAAGGGCGACTCCGGGCATGTGCTGTGCGTCGGCGGCAACCTCGGCAGCGGCGGTGCGGTGATGCTCAGTGCCGAATCGGCCTTGCGCAGCGGCGCCGGCCTGGTCAGCGTGGCGACCCGCGCCGCGCACGTGGCGCCGCTGCTGGCGCGCTGCCCGGAGGCGATGGCGCATGCGGTCGACGAGCCGGCGGCGTTGGCGCCATTGCTGCGCAAGGCCAGCGTGGTTGCGCTCGGTCCCGGGCTGGGCCAGGACGCCTGGGCGCAGGCGCTGTGGCAGACGGTCCTGGCCGATGAGGATCGCGCGCTGGTGCTGGATGCCGACGCATTGAATCTGCTCGCACGGGCGCCGCGCGCGGTGCCGCAGGCGGTGCTGACCCCGCATCCGGGCGAGGCCGGGCGCCTGCTCGGCATCGCCACCGCCGAGGTGCAGCGCGATCGCTTCGCGGCCGCTGCGGCCTTGGCCGAACGCTACCAGGCGACGATTGTGCTGAAGGGGGCCGGCAGCCTGGTCGCCGCGCCCGGGCAGACGCCGCGAGTGATCGCCGCCGGCAATCCGGGCATGGCGGTCGGCGGCATGGGCGATCTGTTGACCGGGGTGATCGCGGCGCTGCGCGCGCAAGGGTTGCCGGCGTTCGAGGCGGCCAGCGTCGGCGCCCTGCTGCACGCCGCTGCCGGCGACCACGCCGCTGCCGCGGGCCAGCGCGGGCTGCTGCCCACCGACCTGTTGCCGGCGCTGCGGCGCCTGTCCAATCCGGAATCCGAACCATGAGCATCACCTTGTTCCTGCCCGACAGCGAGGCCACCGAACGCCTCGGCCGCGCGCTGGCCGCGACCCGCCCAGCGCAGGCCGCGGTGCATCTGCACGGGGATCTGGGTGCCGGCAAATCCACCCTGGCACGGGCGCTGCTGCGCGCGCTCGGGGTGCAGGGCGCAATCCGCAGCCCCACCTACACCCTGGTGGAGCGCTACCCGCTGGCCGATGGCGAGGCCTGGCACCTGGATCTGTACCGCATCGGCGCGGCGGGCGAGCTGGATTTCCTCGGGCTGGACGAGGGCGGGGCCACGCTGTGGCTGGTGGAATGGCCGGAGCGCGGCGGCGACGTGCTGGCGCCCGCCGATCTGGACGTGCGCCTGGCGGTGCACGGCGACGGGCGTCGTGTCGCCCTGCAGGCGCGCACCGAGGTGGGCACCGCATGGCTGGCGCAGACGGCCCAGCAGGCCGACTTGCAGGGACTTTTTGCCGGCTGACGCTAGAAAGTGAAGGCAGGTTATGGATTATTAAGGGAAAACCGCTTGCCTTTGGCTCCCGGCGATGTTTGAATCGCGTTATGCGCCCGGGGACCCGTTTTTTCGCCAGTTTCGCCGCTGCCGCAGGCTGGTGCCTGGCGGCGCAGACGGCGTTTGCCGGGCAGGTACAGTCGGTCTCGCTCGATAACGGTGCCACCGGCACCCGCGCCGAGATCCGCCTGCAGGGCAGTGGCGGCTTCAGCACGCTGTCGCTGGCCAATCCGAATCGTCTGGTCGTCGATCTTCCCGACTCCTCTGCCGCCAAGGGCCTGAAGCTGCCGGCCGGTGGCGGCGTGGTCAGCGCAGTGCGCACCGGGCATCCGGTGCCGGGTACCTTGCGTATCGTGTTCGACCTGAGCAGTTCGGTGGTGGCGTTCAAGCCGCAGATGCAGACCATTGGCGGCAGTTCGGTGCTGGTGATCGAGTGGCCGGGCGAGGCACCGGCGGGCAAGGCGGTCGCCGGCGACGCGCCGGCAGCCGTGGCCCCGCTGCCGCAGGCCGCGCCTGTCGCGGCGCCCAAGCCGGTAGTGGATGCGCGTGCCGAAGCGGCGCGTGCGACTGCGGCGCTGACCTCGTCGGTGGTGCAGCGTGCCAGCCAGCCAGCGCCGGCGCCGGTGCCGCCGCCTGCCGCGCCCACGCCCGCGCCGACCGTCGTTGCCGCTGCGCCGAGCGTTGCTGCCGCGGTGGCAGGCCGTCCTGTGCCCGGCGTTGTGCCGACGCCTGCGCCTGCGACAGTCGCGCCGCCGGCGAACGCGCCGTCCGAGCGTGACGACGCGGACGACGATGCGGCGGTGGCTGCTGCCGCCGAAGCGCGGCCGGTGATGCCGAGCGCGGCCTCGCGGGTGAAGATGGCGCCGGGCATGCGTCCGCTGATCGTGGCCATCGATCCCGGCCATGGCGGCCAGGATCCCGGTGCCAGTGGTCCGACCGGCAAGCATGAGAAGGACGTGACCCTGGCGATCGGCCGCGAACTGGCGCGCCAGATCAACGCCACGCCGGGCATGAAGGCCTACATGACCCGCACCACGGACGTGTTCATTCCCCTGCCGATGCGCGCGCAGAAGGCGCGTGCGGCCAAGGCCGACATCTTCATCTCGATCCACGCCGACGCGGCCGAGAATCGCAGCGCGACCGGATCGTCGGTGTACGTGCTGTCGACCAAGGGCGCGTCCTCGCAGCGCGCGCGCTGGTTGGCGGACAAGGAAAACGCCGCCGACCTGATCGGCGGCGTGCGCCTGCAGAAGACCGACAGTACGCTTGCCAACGTGTTGCTGGACCTGGCCCAGAGCGGCCACATGAAGGCCTCCGAAGATGCGGCCGGGCATGTGCTGGGCGGGCTGAAGCGGATCGGCAACAACCACAAGCCGGACATCGAGCGCGCCAACTTCGCGGTGCTGCGCACCTCGGACATGCCGGCGATGCTGGTCGAAACCGCCTTCATCTCCAACCCGGACGAAGAACGCCGGCTGACCGATCCGGCCTACCAGCGCCGCATCGCCGGTGCCGTGCTCGACGGCGTCAGTACCTTCTTCACCCGGCAGCCGCCGCCGGGCACGCTGTTCGCCGCGCGCGCGCAGGCCGAGGCGGAAGCGGCCAGCACGGTGGCCGGCGGCAGCCGCTGAGGCGCTATCATTAACGGCTGATCCTCGATGACGGCGTCCGCGCCGCGAGCCGTGCCGATGTCCTTGTCCTGCTGTCGTTTTCGTCCTGTCGCCACGACCGGCGCGCGTCTGTGCGCGCATGGAGCGAAGACGGCATGAGCATCCGTCAGCTGCCCGAGATCCTGATCAACCAGATCGCCGCCGGCGAAGTGGTCGAGCGTCCGGCTTCTGTCGTCAAGGAACTGGTGGAGAACGCGCTGGACGCCGGCGCGCAGCGCGTCGACATCGATCTGGAAGAAGGCGGCGTGCGCCTGATCCGCATCCGCGACGACGGTGGCGGCATCGCGCCCGAGGAACTGCCGCTGGCCATCTCGCGGCACGCGACCAGCAAGATTGCGTCGCTGGACGACCTGGAATCGGTGGGCACGCTCGGGTTCCGTGGCGAAGCGTTGCCGTCGATCGCCTCGGTCAGCCGCTTCACCCTGGCTTCGCGCCGTGCCGGCGACGAACACGGTGCGGCCCTGCAGGTCGAAGGCGGCAAGGTCGGCGAGGTGCAGCCGCGCGCGTTGCCGCCGGGCACCCTGGTCGAGGTCCGCGAGCTGTTCTACAACGTGCCGGCGCGGCGCAAGTTCCTGCGCGCCGAACGCACCGAACTCGGCCACATCGAGGAGTGGCTGCGTTCGCTGGCGCTGGCGCGCCCGGACGTGGAGCTGCGCGTCTCGCACAACGGCAAGCCGTCGCGGCGCTACAAGCCGGGCGACCTGTATTCGGACGCGCGCCTGGGCGAGACCCTGGGCGAAGACTTCGCAAGGCAGGCGCTGCGCGTGGACCACAGCGGTGCCGGCCTGCGCCTGCATGGCTGGATCGCGCAGCCGCATTACTCGCGCGCCAGCGCCGACCAGCAATACCTCTACGTCAACGGCCGCTCGGTGCGCGATCGCAGCGTCGCCCATGCGGTGAAGATGGCCTACGGCGACGTGCTGTTCCATGGGCGGCAGCCGGCCTATGTGCTGTTCCTGGAGCTGGAACCGGCGCGGGTGGACGTCAACGTGCATCCGGCCAAGCACGAGGTGCGTTTCCGCGATGCGCGGCTGATCCACGATTTCGTCTACCGCACGCTGCAGGACGCGCTGGCGCAGACCCGTGCCGGCAGTCTGCCGGGCACGCTCGGTGCCGAAGCGGCGGCCGCGGCGCCTGCCGCGGGTGCTGCGGCCTGGGCGCCCGCGGGCATGCAGAGCAGTGGGAGTGGCGCAGGTGGCGGCGGGCAGGGCTATGGTTACGGCGCGCAGTGGCGCCCGGCGCAATCGCCGTTGGGCCTGCGCGTGGAAGAGGCGCCGGCCGCCTATGCGGCGCTGTACGCGCCCGCCGCGGAGGCGGGAAGTGCCGCCGGCCTACCGCGGCAGACCCAGGATCCGGCCGGCGGCTTGCCGCCGACAGCCGCCGACAGCGGCGTGCCGCCGCTCGGCTACGCCATCGCGCAATTGCACGGCATCTACATCCTGGCCGAGAACGCCGACGGCCTGATCGTGGTCGACATGCACGCTGCGCACGAACGTATCGGCTACGAGCGCCTGAAGACCGCGCACGACGGCATCGGCCTGCATGCGCAGCCGCTGCTGGTGCCGATCACCCTGGCCGTCGGCGAACGCGATGCCGACACCGCCGAGCGCGAGGCGGAGACGCTGGCCGCGCTCGGTTTCGAGATCACCCGCAGCGGACCGCAATCGCTGCACGTGCGCAGCATCCCCGCACTGCTGGCGCAGGCCGAGCCGGAGGCCTTGCTGCGCGACGTGCTGACCGACCTGCGCGAACACGGCCACAGCGGCCGTGTCGCCGGCGCGCGCGATGCGCTGCTGTCGACCATGGCCTGTCACGGCGCGGTGCGCGCCAACCGTCGCCTCACCATTCCGGAAATGAACGCGCTGCTGCGCGACATGGAGGCCACCGAGCGCTCCGGACAATGCAATCATGGGCGTCCGACCTGGGCGCGGTTCACCCTGGGCGAGATCGATCGTTGGTTCTTGCGGGGGCGATGATGGACAAGCGGATGTGGACGACGGCGCTGCTGGCGCTCGTCGCCTTGAGTGGCTGCGGCAAGCAGGCGCCGGCACCGGCCGCGCCGAAGGCGATGGACGCGCGGTTCGTGGCCGACGAGCAGGCCTGGCGCGCGCAGCGCCAGCACGAACTGCAGGCGCCGGACGGCTGGACCAGCCTGGTCGGCCTGCACTGGCTGGAACTGAAGGAGCACTACATCGGCAGCGGCGCGGACAGCGGCATCCGCCTGGCGGTGGGGCCGACGCGGATGGCGCTGGTGTCGCAGGCGCAGCGCGAGGTGTACCTGACCCCCGAGCGCGGCGCCGCGCTCAGTGTCGCCGGCGCGCCAGTGCAGGGGCGGATCCGCCTGTACAGCGACCACGATCCGCAGCCGACGGTGGTCGACTTCGACGACGGCAAGGGCAAGCTCAGCCTGATCGAACGTGGCGGCCGCTATGCGCTGCGGGTCAAGCACGCCGATGCGCCGACCAGGCTCGGTTTCGCTGGCGTGCCGTACTGGCCGCTGGCCGAATCCTGGCGCGTGCACGGGCGTTTCGTGCCCAATCCGCCGGGCACGACCCTGCCCATCGTCGACATCATCGGCGTCACCACGCCATCGCCCAATCCCGGCGCGCTGGAGTTCGAGCGCGGCGGCAAGCGCTACCGCCTGCAGGCGATCGGCGAACCCGGCCAGCCGCTGTTCGTGGTGTTCGCCGACCGCACGAGCGGCCACGGCAGCTACCCCGCCGGGCGCTTCCTGGACGTGGACCCGCCCGCGGCCGACGGCAGCGTGGTGCTGGATTTCAACCGCGCCTACGACCCGCCGTGCGCGTTCACCCCGTTCGCCACCTGTCCGTTGCCGCCGCCGGAGAACCGCCTCGACCTGGCGGTGGATGCCGGCGAGAAGGCCTATGCCGCCGCCCATTGACCCGAGGATGCCGATGACCCCGTTCCCGCGCCTGTTGCGCCGCCTGCTGCTGGGCCTGTCGCTGTGCCTGGTGCTGCCGGCACTGGCCCGCACGCCGCCGCCGGTGGCCGCGACGCCTGTCGCGCCTGCCGCCGCAGCGCCCACGGTGGTGCCGCCCACGCCGCTGTTGTGGAAGGTCAGCGGCCCGCGCGGCACGCTGTACCTGCTGGGCTCGTTCCACATGCTCAAGGCCGACGACTACCCGCTGGCGCGCGAAGTCGATGCGGCTTACGCGGCGTCGCCGCGGCTGCTGTTCGAACTGGCGCCGAAGGACGTGGACGCGCCGCAGCTGGGTGCGCAGATGCTGCAGGCGGCGCAGCGCCACGACGGCAAGCGGCTGCAGGACGATCTGGACCCGGCGACCTGGGAGCGGCTGCGCCGCTATGCCGCCGGCCACGGCCTGCCGCTGGCGCAGATGAGCGGCTTCGAGCCGTGGTTCGTCGGCCTCAGCATCAGCATCGCCGACATGAAGGCGCAGGGCCTGGAGGCCGATGCCGGGCTGGATCGTCATTTCATGACACTGGCCGTGCAGGACGGCAAGAGCGCCGAGGGCCTGGAGACCGCGCAGGCGCAGATCGACCTGCTCGACGGCATGGACCCGGTGGAGCAGAAGCAGATGCTGACCGAGGCGCTGGACGATGCCGAGCAGGGCGCGGCGCAGACCCTGCGCCTGCACGACGCCTGGCGCCGCGGCGACGAGCGCCAGCTGTGGCAGGAGATCGGCGCGCAGATGAAGCGCGACTACCCGCGGCTGTACCAGCGCATCGACGTGGAGCGCAACCAGGCCTGGCTGCCGCGCCTGGAGCAGCGCCTGAAGGACGGCGGCGGCGACACCCTGGTGGTGGTCGGTGCGTTGCACCTGCTCGGGCCGGACGGCGTGGTCGATGGCCTGCGTGCGCGCGGCTACAAGGTCGAGCGGATCTGCGGGAACTGCAAGCCGGCGAAGTCGCGCTGACATACGCCTGCGAGGCTTCGCCCGTACCCTCATCCGCCCCTTCGGGGCACCTTCTCCCGAGGGGAGAAGGGAGACGCTAGAGCCCCTCTCCCGTCGGGAGAGGGGTTGGGGTGAGGGTAGGGCGCGAAGCGCCCCGCCGAACCTCACCCGGTCGCGGGACTCAGCGCGGACGCGACTTCGGCGCTGCACCCGCCGGCGGTTCGCCGGGCTTGCCGGTGCCCGCGCCCGCGGCCGGGCGGCCGAAGCCGGCGCCGAGGTTGCGCTGGAATTCCTGCCACAGCTCCAGATTGCGCTCGGTGAGCTGGTTCATCATGGTCCACGGGGTCTGCCCCAGCAGATTGCCCATCTGCTGGCGGAACTGCTGCTGCTGGTCGAGGAACACCTGCATGCTGCGCTCCAGGTAGTTGCCCATGAAGCCCTGCAGCGAGTCGCCGTAGAAGCGGATGATCTGGCTGAGCAACTGCGTGGACAGCATCGGTTCGCCGTCCTGTTCCTGGTCGGCGATGATCTGCAGCAGGACCGCGCGGCTGAGGTCTTCGCCGGTCTTGGCGTCGCGGACTTCGAATTCCTCGCCGTCGATGATCAGCTGGCGAACGTCTTCGATGGTGATGTAACTGGAGATCTCGGTGTCGTAGAGGCGGCGATTGGGATACTTCTTGATGATGCGAATCTCAGCCATGAAGCGATCGCTCTGTGACGGTAGGCGCGCAGCATGGCGCAGCGCAGCAGGGCTTGCAACCGCCGAAAGTACCTGAACACGCGGGTGCAGCAAAAAAATCATGCTGCGCAACATTTGCAGCGCAACAACGGGCGCCAGACCGCCCACGACGGCCGCCCGAGGGTAGCGTTACCTCGCGCGAACGCCGCCGATCGAGCGGTGAGCCCATCACCACCCCATGTGGTGGCCGCCGTTGATGTCCAGGTTCGAGCCGGTGATCCACGCGGCCTCTTCGGCGACCAGGAACGCCACGGCGTAGGCGATCTCTTCCGGCTTGCCGAGGCGCCCGGTGGGGATGTCCGCGGCGATCTTGGCGCGCACTTCCTCCGGTACCGCCATCACCATGTCGGTGGCGACATAGCCCGGCGAGACCGTGTTGACGGTGATGCCGTAGCTGGCGTTCTCGCGCGCCAGGGAAATGGTGAAGCCATGCATGCCGGCCTTGGCCGCGGCGTAGTTGGCCTGGCCGTACTGGCCCTTGAGGCCGTTGATCGAGCTGATCTGGATGACCCGCCCCCAACGTTTCTGGCGCATGCCCTCGATCACCGGACGGGTGACGTTGAACACCGAGTTGAGGTTGGTGTTGATGACCTCGTGCCACTGTTCGGCGGTCATCTTGTGGAAGGTGGTGTCGCGGGTGATGCCGGCGTTGTTGACCAGGATCTCGACCGGGCCGAGCTGGCGTTCGACCTCACGCACCAGGGTCTGCGCGTGTTGGGGCGAGGCGACGTCGCCGGGCACGATGGCGACGTCGTGGCCACGCTCGCGCATGCGCTGCTGCCAGGCCAGGGCCTTGGCCTGGTCGCGGTAGTTGCTGGCCACGCGGTGGCCCTGCGCGGCCAGCCGCTCGCAGATTGCGGTGCCGATGCCGCCGGTGCCGCCGGTGACCAGCGCAACGCGTGATGTCATGGATGTCGCTCCGGATAGAAATGGTGGGAAAGGACGGCCGCGGCGCGGCCCAGGGTCCGATTCTAGTCAGCCTTGATGTCGCTGGGGATAGCGGGCGCGACTGGCGCCGCATCGTCCACGCGTCGGTCCTGTGCCGGCAACCGCGTCGGGTCGAAGGCGCGCAGCGCGGCGGCGAGCAGCGCCGGCACCGACCCGACGCCGGCCAACGCTGCAGGCGGCTGGCCCAGCGTGGCCCAGGCCAGGCGCAGCGCCGGCAGCGGATCGGCATCGTCCAGCGGCAGCGCCGCGTGCGACTTGGACAGCTTGCGGCCATCGGCGTCGAGCAGCAGCGGCAGGTGCAGGTAGCGCGGCGTGGGCAGGCCCAGCGCACGCTGCAGCAGGATCTGTCGCGGCGTGGAGTCCAGCAGGTCGGCGCCGCGCACCACGTCGGTGATGCCTTGTGCGGCATCGTCGACCACCACGGCCAGTTGGTACGCCCAGCAGCCGTCGGCGCGCAGCAGCACCACATCGCCGACCTCGGCATGGACGTCCTGGCTCAGCCGGCCGCGCACGCCGTCGTCGAAGGCGACCACGCTGGCCGCGCCGGGTGGCACGCGCAGGCGGATGGCCGGCTGCGCGCGTGGCGCGTCGGTGACGCAAGCGTGGTGCACGCCCCCCTGCGCCGCCAGGGCGCTGCGGCTGCAACTGCAGGGGAAGGCGAGGCCGGCCTGCAGCAGCCGCTGCAGCGCGTCGCGGTAGACCGGATCGCGCTCGCTCTGCCGCAGCACCGGTCCGTCGGCCTCCAGGCCGCAGGCGCGCAGGCTCGCCAGTTGCCGCTCGGCGGCACCGGGCACGCTGCGCGGGCGGTCCACGTCCTCGATGCGCAGCAGCCATTCGCCGCCGGCGTGGCGCGCCAACAGCCAACTGCCGAAGGCGGCGAGCAGGGATCCCAGGTGCAGCGGGCCGGTGGGCGAGGGCGCAAAGCGGCCGCGGTAGGGAGGCGAAGACATGGGCAAGCTGAATCCTCGGTCAGGTAAGCGCTTGAATTCAAGCGGGCAACCCCGCAGATTCGAGCCAATCCTTCCATTTAATCTGTGCGGAGCCCACGCTCACATGTTCAATCGTATCGCCCTGTTCCTCATCACCAACCTGGCGGTGCTGGTGCTGGCCGGCATTGTCATGTCCGTGTTCGGGGTCAATCCCAACCAGATGGGCGGCCTGCTGGTGATGGCCGCGATCTTCGGCTTCGGCGGCTCGCTGGTGTCGCTGCTGCTGTCCAAGTTCATGGCCAAGCGCGCCACCGGCGCGCAGGTGATCACCGAGCCGCGCAACCACACCGAGCGCTGGCTGCTGCAGACCGTGCAGCGCCAGGCGCAGGCGGCCGGCATCGGCATGCCAGAGGTCGCCGTGTACGACGGCCCGGAGATCAACGCCTTCGCCACCGGCGCCAACCGCAACAACGCGCTGGTCGCCGTTTCCACCGGCCTGCTGCAGAACATGACCGAGGACGAGGCCGAGGCGGTGCTGGGCCATGAAATCAGCCACATCGCCAACGGCGACATGGTGACCATGGCATTGCTGCAGGGCGTGCTCAACACTTTCGTGATCGTGCTGGCGCGCGTGGTCGGTGGCGTGGTGGACAGCTACCTGTCCGGCAACCGCGACGGCCGCCGCGGCCTGGCCTACTACGCGATCGTGATGGTGCTGGAGATGGTGTTCGGCCTGTTCGCGACGATGATCGCGATGTGGTTCTCGCGCCATCGCGAGTTCCGCGCCGATGCCGGCGGCGCCAGCCTGGCCGGCCGCGCCAAGATGATCGCGGCGCTGCAGCGCCTGGAACTCAACCATGGCCAGAGCACCTTGCCGTCGCAGGTGCAGGCCTTCGGCATCGCCGGTGGTCTGGGCCATGGCCTGCGCAAGCTGTTCATGAGCCACCCGCCGCTGTCCGAGCGCATCGCCACCCTGCGCGCCTCGCACGTCAACGCGACAGTGAGCTGAGCGCTTGCGGGATCGACGGCGCCGGCCGGCGTAGCGAAGGCTTCGCCGGCCGTTGCTTTTGCGAATCCCCAATCCCCAATCTCGAATCCCGGCCCCTCAGGCAAAATCGAACGTCATCCCCGGCGCGGCCAGGCCGACGAATTCGCCCTGCACGTAGTCGACGCCGGCGCTGAACAGCAGGCTCATCGAGGTCGCGTCGGACACGAACTCGGCGATGGTGCGGATGCTCGCCGACTGCGCGCGTGCGGTGATCTCGCGGATCTTGTCCTGGTGTTCGCGGGTCTGGGTCAGGTCCTGGGTGAAGCCGCGGTCCAGCTTCAGGAACGAGGGCTGGAAGTGCGCCAGCAACTGGAACGAGTCCAGGCCCGAACCGAACTGTTCCAGCCCGACCTTGCAGCCCAAGGCGGTGGCGTCGGCCAGGAACTGCTGCGCGTTGCGCAGGTGGGTGAACACCTTGGCCTCCGGCGTCTGCAGCCACAGGCGGTCGCCGGGCACGCCGTGCGTCGCCAGTTCGCGCCGGATCAGGTCGACCATCTGGGTGTCGGCGAAGGCTTCCGGGCTGACCTTGACCAGCAGGCTGGTGGCGTGGCCGGCGCGCTGGCGTTCGCCGATGACGGCGATCGCACGGGCGACCACCCAGCGGTCGATCTCGGCGGTCAGGCCATGCTCGGCAGCGATGCCGAGGAAGGTCGACGGGCCGATCAGTTCGTCGTTGCGCTCCAGGCGCAGGTAGGCCTCGTACAGCTCGTGCGGTTCGCCCTGCAGGTTCAGCACCGGCTGGTAGTGCAGCAGGAAGCCGTCGCCGGCCAGGGCCTCGCGCAGGTGCTGGACCCAGCGCTGCACGCGCTCTTCCTCGAGTCGGTCGGCCGCGCCCGGGTCGAAGATCTTGCAGGCGTTGCCGCCCAGTTCGACGGTCGCCTGCACGTTCTCGCTGGCGCGGGCCAGGACCTGGCCGACGCTGGCGATCTTCTCGCCGATCTGCACGCCGCCGATGCTGACGGTGACCGTGGCCGAGCGCTCGCCGACGCTGAACACGTGGCTGGCGTAGGCCTGCAACAGGCGCTCGGCCAGCGCCGCGGTGCGCGCATAGTCGCCTTCCAGCAACAGCGCGAAATTGTGCTCGCCGAAGCGCGCGGCCTGCACGTCGCCGTCGATGGCGGCAGCCAGGTGCTGGGCCAATGCGGCGACCAGCGCGTCGGCCGAATCCAGGCCGATGTCGGCCAACAGGCGTGCGTAATGATCCGGCTCGACCAGCAGGAAGCCGTACTGGCCTTCGCCGCGGCCGACCTGGGCCACCGCGGTTTCCAGCGCCAGCATGAAGGTGGGGCGGTTGAGCAGGCCGGTGACCTGGTCGCGTTGGCGCAGGTCCTCGACCTCGCGCGCCAGTTCCGGGTCGAACTCCTCGCGGCGGCGGAACACCACCTGCACGCAGGCCTCGCCCTCGTAGCTGGCGGTGGCGAACTCCATCGTCGCCGGAAAGCTGTCGCCTTCCAGGGTGCGCGCGTCCACCTGGTACTGCGCCGGCGGCGGTTCGCCCTTGCCCAGCGACTTCAGCAACTGTTTGAAACCTTCCACGTGCTGCGGGGCGACCATGTCCAGCAGCGACACGCCTTCGACGTCGTCGAACGACTCGAACCCGAACATCTCCAGGTAGGCGTCGTTGGCGCGGATGTGCATGCCCTCGTGGATGTAGGCGATCGGATCGCGCGAGGAGGCGATCAGCGCGTCGCAGCGGCGCTCGGTCTCGCGCATCTGCGCTTCGATCCGGCGCAGGCCGCGCCGCGCCTGCAGGTCGGCCCAGGTGGTGCGGACCACGGCCAGCAAATGCTCGGGTCGCTGCCGCAGCGCGATCGCGCGCGCGCCGCCGGCCACGGCCTCCAGCCATTCCTGTTCGTCGATGCGCTCGGCCAGCACGATGACCGGGATGTCCTTGCCGCTGGCGGCGACCCGTTGCAGCACCTGCGGCAGCGGGATCGACTGCGCCTGCGCGCTGAGCACCAGGTCGATCGGCTGTGCGGTCAGCATCGCCGACAACTCCTCGGCGTGCTGCGGACGCGACGGTCGCACCGCGATGCCGCTGTTGCGCAGGCTGCTGACGATCGCCTCGGCGTCTTCGCCGCTGTCGTCGACGATCATCAGGCGGAGGGTGATGTCTTTGCCTGTGTGCATGAAGCCTCCCGGGGACGGGGTTTAATACACGATGGCCGCTGTCGCGTCCATGGATGGGGGGCGGGGATTGGGGATTCGGGATTGGGGATTGGCAAAAGCGGGTTCGCGATGTCTGAAGGTTCGCGTGTTACCCATGGCCGACCAAGATGAGCGGAGTAGGCCTTGGCGAATCCCCAATCCCGAATCCCCAATCCCGGCGGCAGGGTCACGCCGCCAAACCAGCGGCATGGCCCGAGGCCCAGGCCCACTGGAAGTTGTAGCCGCCCAGCCAGCCGGTGACGTCGAGCACTTCGCCGACGAAGTACAGGCCGGGCACGCGCCGCGATTCCATGGTCGAGGACGACACCTGGTCGGTGTCCACGCCGCCCAGGGTGACTTCGGCGGTGCGGTAGCCCTCGGTGCCGCTGGCCACCAGCGGCCAGGCGCCGAGCAGCTCGGCGGCGGCGCGCAGCTGCGGCTCGTCCAGCTGGCGCACCGGCTTGTCCGGCAGCCACACCTCGCACAGGCGTTGCGCGAAGCGACGCGGCAGTGCCTCGCCCAGCACCGTGCGCAGCTCGGCGGCGCCGCGCAGGCGTTTCTGTTCGCGCAGCCAGGTCTCCGCGTCCTGTCCCGGCAGCAGGTCCAGGCGCAGGTCGTCGCCCGGTTGCCAGTACGAGGAGATCTGAAGGATCGCCGGGCCGCTGACGCCGCGGTGGGTGATCAGCATGAAGTTGCGGAAGCGCGCGCCGTTGCAACTGGCCTCGACCGGCAGCGCCAGGCCGGACAGGTCGTGCAGGCGTTCCTGGTGCTTGCCGCTGAGGGTCAGCGGCACCAGCCCGGCGCGGGTCGGCAGCACCGCGTGGCCGAACTGCCGCGCCAGCTCGTAGCCGAAGCCGCTGGCGCCGAGGCTGGGGATCGACAGGCCGCCGGTCGCCACCACCAGCGAGGCCGCATGCACCGGGCCATCGTCGGTGTCCAGGCGGAACCCCTCGCTGCCGCGCTCCACCGCGCGCACGCTGCAGTCGGTGCGCACCGTCACCCCCGCCGCGGCGCACTCGTCCACCAGCATGCGCACGATCTGCTTGGAGGACGCGTCGCAGAACAACTGCCCCAGTTCCTTCTCGTGGTAAGCGATGTGGTGGCGTTCGACCAGATCGATGAAATCGGCCGGGCGGTAGCGGGCCAGTGCCGACTTGCAGAAGTGCGGGTTGGCCGACAGGAAGTTGCCCGGCCCGGTGCCGGTATTGGTGAAGTTGCAGCGGCCGCCGCCGGACATCAGGATCTTCTTGCCGACCTTGTTGGCATGGTCGATCACCCGCACACGGCGCCCGCGCTGGCCGGCGGCGATCGCGCACATCAGCCCGGCGGCGCCGGCGCCGAGTACCACGACATCGGTGCGGAGTGGGGCGGTCCCGGCGCTCATGCCGCGGCTTTGCGCACCGTGGGGGTGAAGGCGAAGCTGCCGCTGTCGCCCAGCCACTGCACCTCGCCGTCCTGGATCACCACGTCGAAGCGCATGCTGCGCTGGATCAGTTCGGCCGCCGCGGCAACGGCATCGGCCGGCAGGTCGATCACCTGCACCTGCTTGAGCTTGCCTAGGGCGGAGGCATTCTTGTCCCACCAGATGTCCGCGGCGCGGCCGCCGTAGTTGGCGACCACCACCGAGCGCGCCCGGCCGCAGGCCTTGCGCACCCGCGACTCGTCGGGCTGGCCGACCTCGATCCATTGCTCGATCGCGCCGGTGTAGTCCATCCGCCACAGGTCGGGTTCGTCGTCGCTGCTCAGGCCCTTGCCGAACAGCAGGCGCTCCTCGGCGTACAGGGCGAAGGTCAGCAGGCGCGCCATCAGCCGCTGATCGGTCTCGGACGGGTGTTGCGCCAGGGTCAGGGAATGGGCGGCGTAGTAGCCGCGGTCCATGTCGGAAATCTGCAGCTCCGCCTTGCGGAGGGTGGCGGTGAGGGCCATGCGGCTACCGGGATCGAGGGCGCACTAGGATACGGTGTGGGGCCGTCGCTGGCCGGGGACTTGTGGGGGAGCGGGAGAATCGAGACCGGGGGCGCGTGTCCGACCCGGGGCCGGGGCGGGGGGAGGGGGAGCTACGGCCACCTCCGGCGTGGTCGCAGGCTCAGTCGCCGTTGTCCGGTCCATGGCGGATTTGCGCAGTTTCCGCGGATCGGCAGGCGGATCGGCAGCGCCGGCGTTAACTTTAGGGTTGGGTTCAGCTTCCTTGTGGTGGATCCCGGTTTGTCTACACAAACATGTCGCTTTTTGATCACGACCCGCGTATGGTGGCCCCACTGTGTTTGCTAGAGTCACCGTGAATCGTGGCTTGGTGCAGTAGATCTCACGATCCACTTCATCGTTCCGCTCGCTTTACTAACGCCTGCAACTCAGTCTCGGCCTCGATTTCCGATGGCTGCGATTTCTTCAATTCAATGTTTCAGGAGTTAGCAAATGTCTGAGCGTCAGAACGGTACCGTGAAGTGGTTCAACGATGCCAAGGGCTTCGGCTTCATCACCCCGGAAAGCGGCCCGGACCTGTTCGTGCATTTCCGCGCGATCCAGGGCACCGGCTTCAAGTCGCTGCAGGAAGGCCAGAAGGTGACCTTCGTCGCAGTGCAGGGCCAGAAGGGTATGCAGGCTGACCAGGTGCAGGCCGTCTAAGGACGTCTGCCACCGCAAGGTGCCGAACGCCGGGAGCGCAAGCTTCCGGCGTTTTTGTTTGGGCGTTTCTTTTTTCGGACAGCGAATTCCGCTGATCGCGGCGCCTTCGCCATGGCGCCAGATGCAGCGACGATGCCCTGCATGCGCGGGTTCACACCTGCATCCGGCTACCATGGCGGCCCCCGAGCTCCGGAGCCGTCGCCATGATCACCGTGCATCACCTCAACCAGTCCCGGTCGCAGCGCGTGCTGTGGTTGCTGGAGGAACTGGCGCTGCCGTACCAGGTGATCAAGTACCAGCGCGACCCCAAGACCATGCTGGCGCCGCCGGAGCTGCGCGCGATCCATCCGCTGGGCAAGTCGCCGGTGCTGGTGGACGACGGCCATGTCCTCGCCGAGTCCGGGGCCATCCTCGACTATCTGGTGGACCGCTACGACACCGGCAGCACGCTGTCGCCGGCGCCGCAGCCGCTGGATTCGCCCGAGCGCCTGCGCTACCGCTACTGGATGCACTACGCCGAGGGGTCGGCGATGCCGCCGCTGCTGATGAGCCTGGTGTTCGGGCGGATCCGCTCGGCGAAGATGCCGTTCTTCGCGCGGCCGATCGCCAAGGCCATCGTCGACAAGGCGATGCATGGTTTCGTCGGGCCGCAGGTGCGCCTGCACCTGGACTGGATGGAGCGCGAACTGGCCGAGACCGGCTGGTTCGCCGGCGACCGCTTCACCGCCGCGGACGTGCAGATGAGCTTCCCGGTGCAGGCCGCGGCGGCGCGCATCGGCCTGCAGACGCATCCGAACCTGGCCGGATTCGTGCAGCGGATCGAGCAGCGCCCCGCCTATCAGCGCGCGCTGCAGCAGGGCGGTCCATTCGAGCTGCTCGGCAGCGCGGACGGTTGAGTTCCGTCCGCATCGTCCGGATCAGCGGGCGGCGGGACGTGCCGGGCAGGCACGCACGAAGGCGATGCTGTCGGCCATGACCGGCAGCGCCGGGTCGTCCTTGCGCAGCGCCAGCACCAGCCGCATGTGGCCGACGCCGGGATAGGTCTTCAGTTCGGCCGGTACCCCGACGCGCTGCAGTGCGGCCTGCAGCGACTGGCTGTTGTGCGGCTCCACCACGGTGTCGGCGTCGCCGTGCAGCAGCAGCGCCGGCGGCTCGTCGCCGTCGACGAAGTTCACCGGCTGCGAGCGCCGCTGTTGCGCCGGGTCCTGGCCGAACATGCCGATCAGGTCCGGGTCGGTCAGTGGCAGGAAGTCGTAGGGGCCGGCCAGCCCGACCAGGCCGCACAGTTGCCGCGGCGACAGGCCCTGCGCCTGCAGCCAATGACCGTCGGTGGCTAGCAGCGCGGCGATGTGCGCGCCGGCGGAGTGGCCCATCAGCACCAGCCGTTGCGGATCGCCGCCGTAGGCGGCGGCATGGCGCTGGCTCCAGGCCACCGCCGTGGCGGCATCGCGCATGAAGCCGTCCAGGGTCACCTGCGGATACTTGCGGTAGTCCGGCACGATCGCGACCACGCCGTGCCGCGCCAGCGCTTCGCCGGCCCAGCGGTAGTTCTGGCGGTTGCCGGTCTTCCAGGTACCGCCGTGGAAGAACACCACCACCGGCGCGTGTTCCACCCCGGCCGGGCGGTACACGTCCAGTGCCAGGCCATGCGCCGCGTCGTAGACGATCCCGCGTTGCTCGTGGAGGCCATGCCGCGAAGAGCTGGCGTTGAGGCCGCCGAAGAACAGGCTGCTGCAGGCCGAGACCAGCAGCGAGGACAGGGCGATCAGGGCGTTGCGGGGCCAGCGGGGCGAAGACGGTCGGTCGGACATGGGCGATCCCTGAGAGGAGCGCGGAGCATGCCGGATGGCCATGTCGGCGGCGAGTGGAGGTGGGGCGGGGAGTGGGGATTCGGGAGTGGGGATTGGTAAAAGCGTGGCTTCCTGCGCGTGCGCTTTGCCTTGGCGGCTGACCGACCCTCACCCCAACCCCTCTCCCGGGGGGGAGAGGGGCTTGTACCCCCATCTCCCTCTGGAAGAAGGTGCCGCGAAGGGGCGGATGAGGGTACGAGCGCCGCCTGGTGCAGTTGAAGCACTGCATGCGCTTCGCGCCCCGACCCTCACCCCAACCCCTATCCCGGGGGGGGGGGAGGGGCTTGCACCCCCTTCTCCCTCCGGGAGAAGGTGCCCCGAAGGGGCGGATGAGGGTACGGGCGCCGCCTGGTGCAGTTGCAGCACTGCATGCGCTTCGCGCCCCGACCCTCACCCCAGCCCCTCTCCCGGGAGGAGAGGGGCTGGGCGTGCCCGCGGGGACGAAGGGGGCATGCTTGCGTTGCACGAAGCGTGCACCTTGTGCTCACCCTGTGGCCTTTCCAATGAAGCCTGCGACTTCTACGCTCTTGCCCATGCCTTCCTTGCGTTTCGACAATCGCTTCGTCGCCGAGCTGCCTGGCGACCCGGAAACCGGTCCGCGGCGCCGCGAAGTGCTGGGCGCGCTGTGGTCGTCGGTCGAGCCGACGCCGGTCGCGGCGCCGCGGCTGCTGGCGTATTCGCCGGAGGTGGCCGCCTTGCTCGGGCTGTCAGAGCAGGAGGTGCAAGCGCCGGAGTTCGCCGCGGTGTTCGCCGGCAATGCGCGCTATCCGAGCATGCAGCCCTATGCGGCGAACTATGGGGGTCATCAGTTCGGGCATTGGGCCGGGCAACTCGGCGACGGCCGCGCGATCTCGCTGGGCGAGGCCCTGGGCGTGGACGGGCGGCGCTGGGAGCTGCAGCTCAAGGGCGCCGGGCCCACGCCGTATTCGCGCGGTGCCGATGGCCGCGCGGTGCTGCGTTCGTCGATCCGCGAGTTCCTGTGCAGCGAGGCCATGCATCACCTGGGCGTGCCGACCACGCGCGCGCTGAGCCTGGTCGGCACCGGCGAGACGGTGGTGCGCGACATGTTCTACGACGGCCATCCGCGCGCCGAACCGGGCGCGGTGGTGTGCCGGGTGGCGCCGTCGTTCGTGCGCTTCGGCAGTTTCGAATTGCCGGCCGCGCGTGGCGACACCGCCTTGCTGCGGCGCCTGGCCGATCTGGTGATCGCACGCGATTTCCCGGAGCTGTCCGGCACCGGTGGCGCGCGCGATGCGGCCTGGTTCGCCGAGATCTGTGCGCGCACCGCACGCATGGTGGCGCACTGGATGCGGGTCGGTTTCGTGCACGGGGTGATGAACACCGACAACATGTCGATCCTGGGCCTGACCATCGACTACGGCCCCTACGGCTGGATCGACGACTACGATCCGGACTGGACCCCCAACACCACCGATGCGCAGGGACGCCGCTACCGCTTCGGTACGCAGCCGCAGGTTGCGTACTGGAACCTCGGCCGGCTCGCGCAGGCGCTGGCGCCGCTGTTCGACGACGTCGCGCCACTGCACGATGGCCTGGAGCGGTTCCGCGCCGAGTATGCGCAGGCCGAGCGCGACAACATCGCGGCCAAGCTCGGCCTGGAGAGCTGCGGCGACGAGGATGTCGCGCTGATGCGCGACCTGCTGGAGTTGCTGCAGCAGGGCGAGGTCGACATGACCCTGTGGTTCCGCGGCTTGAGCGCGCTGCCGCTGCCGCCGTGGACGCCGGCGCAGACTCTGGCGGCGCTGGCCGACGCGTTCTACGACCCGGACAAGCTGGCGGCGCAGGCGCCGGCGTTCGAGGCCTGGCTGGCCCGCTATGCGCAGCGCCTGCAGCAGGATCCGTTGCCCGCGGCCGCCCGCGCCGCGCGGATGCGCGCGGCCAACCCGCGCTACGTGCTGCGCAACTACCTGGCGCAGCAGGCGATCGACCGCGCCGAGCAGGGCGACACCGGCGGCATCGATGAGCTGCTGGAGGTGATGCGCCATCCGTACGACGAGCAGCCCGGGCGCGAGTCCTTCGCGGCGAAGCGTCCGGACTGGGCGCGGAGCCGGGCTGGCTGTTCGATGCTGTCGTGCAGTTCCTGAGCAGGGTCGGCGCGTGCGCTCAGGGCGCGGTCGCGCCGCGATAGCGCCAGGCGGCCAGGAAGGTCGCCACCACTTCCTCCGCCAGCGCCTGCTGCGCGGCCGCGTCCGGCGCCTGGCCGTTGAGCATCGCGCCGGGATAGGCATAGCCGAAGGTGGCGCCGATGAACGCGGTGGCGGCGAGGGTAGGGCGTGCGACCTGCACGTCGCCGCGCGCGTGCAGGGTCTGCAGCAAGGCGCTCAGGCGCTCGCGCAGGCGGCCGGCGCGGCGCTGGTGCAGCGACTGCAGCAGGTCCGGCATCTGCGCGCTGGCCTGCACCAGCAGGCGATGCAGGCGCAGGGCATCGGGCGCGTACAGGTGCGCCGGCACGGTCAGCGCGATCTGCCGCAGGGTCGCGGGCAGGTCCTGTGCGGTGGCGCTGCCGATGTTCTCCAGCCGGGTCTGCAACTCCTCGCCCAGTGCCTCGAACACCTGCATCATCAGCTCGGCCTTGCTGGAAAAATGGTTGTACAGGCTCTGCCGGGTGAGCCCGGCCTGGCTGGCGATCTGCTCCAGCGACACGTCCAGCCCGTGCTCCAGCAGCAGGGTGCGTGCCGCCGCCAGCAGGCGCGGCCGCGCCAGTGCCGGGCGTCCACGCGGGCGCGCGGGCACGACCGTTGTCGCCGGCTCGGCCGTCGCCATCGCAGTTTGCGCATCCTGGCGGCGAAGGGTTGCGCTTCCCTTCATGATTGTTTTTTTGTCTTTGAGTAAATTAAATGATCCTCCCCGCCGTTCCCAGGATCAAGCGCATGCCCGCGCCTTTCGTCCAGCGCCGCCGCGCGCTGCCGTTGCTGCTGTCCGTCGTCGTGCTCGCGTTCGCCGGTTGCAAGGGGGGAGGCAAGGCGCCGGCGCCGGCAGCGAAGACGGTGGAGGTGGTGACCCTGCAGCCGCAGAGCGTGCCGCTGAGCGTGGAACTGGCCGGGCGCACCGTGGCCTCGGAAGAATCGGAGGTGCGGCCGCAGGTCAGCGGCATCCTGCGCCAGCGGCTGTTCGAGGAGGGCGCCACGGTGCGGGCCGGGCAGCCGCTGTTCCAGATCGAACCGACCCTGTACCAGGCCGCCGCCAACCAGGCGCAGGCCAACCTGGCCACCGCCGAGGCCACGCTCGCCGCCGCCACGCTGCGCGCCGAGCGCTATCGCACCCTGGGCAAGACCCGGCTGGCCGCGCAGCAGGACGTGGACGATGCGCAGGCCGCCTACAAGCAGGCGTTGGCCAGTCGCGACGCGCAACGCGCGGCGCTGGACACCGCGCGCACGCAGCTGCGCTTCGCCACGGTGCTGGCGCCGATCGGCGGGCGCATCGGCCGCGCGCGGGTGACCCCCGGCGCGCTGGTCACCGCCAACCAGACCGATGCCATCGCCAAGATCCAGCAACTGGATCCGATGAACGTGGACATCACCCAGTCCGGCAACCAGTTCCTGGCGCTGCGCCGGGCGATCGCCGCCGGCGGCGTGCAGCCGGCCAGCACGCAGGTGCGGCTGACCCTGTCCGACGGTACCGCGTATCCGCTGCCCGGCACGCTGGAGTTCGCCGACCTCGACGTGGAGGAGACCACCGGTGCGGTGACCCTGCGCGCCCGCTTCCCCAATCCCGATGCGCAACTGCTGCCGGGCATGTACGTGCGCGCGCTGGTCGGGCAGGGCGTGCGCCAGCAGGCGCTGCTGGTGCCGCAGGCGGCGGTGGACCGCACCCCGCGCGGCGAGGCGGTGGCCTGGGTGGTGGGCGCCGACAATGTGGTGCGCCAGCGTGAGTTCACCACGCTGCGTGCGGTCGGCGACCGCTGGCTGGTCGGCGATGGCCTCAAGCCCGGCGAGCGGGTGGTGGTGGCGGGCCGGCAGGGCCTCAGCGACGGTGCCAAGGTGACGGTCAAAACCGCCGCCACCGCGGCCGCGCCTGCCGCCAGCCAGGGCTGAGCACGCATGTTGCCGCGTTTCTTCATCCATCGCCCGATCTTCGCCTGGGTCCTGGCCATCTGCATCATGGCCGCCGGCGCCATCGCCGTGTTCACCCTGCCGATCGAGCAGTATCCGGACATCGCGCCGCCATCGGTGAACGTCACCGCCACCTACAACGGCGCCTCAGCGCAGACCGTGGAGGACAGCGTCACCCAGGTGATCGAACAGCAGATCAAGGGCATCGACCACCTGCTGTACTTCTCCTCGACCAGTTCCTCGTCCGGGCAGGCGCGGATCAGCATCACCTTCGACCAGGCGGCCAATCCCGACATCGCCCAGGTGCAGGTGCAGAACGCGGTCAACCAGGCGCTCAACCGGCTGCCGCAGGAAGTGCAGCAGCAGGGCGTGACCGTGGCCAAGTCGCAGGGCGACAGCCTGATGGCGGTGGCGATCTACGACCGCACCGACCGCATGGACAACGTCGACATCTCCGACTACCTGGTCAGCACCCTGCAGGATCCGATCAGCCGCATCAACGGCGTCGGCGAGATCAACGTGTTCGGCGCGCAGTACGCGATGCGGGTGTGGCTGGACCCGCACAAGCTCAACGCCTACCAACTGATGCCCGGCGACGTGCGCAGCGCGATCCTGGCGCAGAACACCCAGGTCACCGCCGGCGAACTCGGCGCGCTGCCCACCGGCGCCGAGCAGGAACTCAACGCCACGGTCACCGCGCAGTCGCGGCTGCAGACGCCGGAACAGTTCCGGCAGATCATCCTGGCCACGCGCGCGGACGGCTCCAGCGTGCGCCTGGGCGATGTGGCGCGGGTGGAGATCGGCGCGGAGAACTACCAGAACAACGCCACGCTCAACGGCCATCCGGCGTCCGGCTTCTCGGTGACGCTGTCGGCCGGCGCCAATGCGATCGCCACCTCCGACGCGATCCACGCCACCATCGAACGGCTCAAGCCGACCTTCCCGCCGGGCCTGGACGTGGCCTATCCGCGCGACAGCACGCCGTTCGTGCGCATCTCGATCGAGAACGTGGTGCACACCCTGGCCGAGGCCATCGTGCTGGTGGTGGTGGTGATGTTCCTTTTCCTGCAGAACGCCCGCGCCACGCTGATCCCGGCGATCACCGTGCCGGTGGTGCTGCTGGGCACCTTCGGCATCCTCGCCGCGGCCGGCTTCACCATCAACACGCTGACCCTGTTCGCGATGGTGCTGGCGATCGGCCTGCTGGTCGACGACGCCATCGTGGTGGTGGAGAACGTCGAGCGGATCATGCACGAAGAGCACCTGCCGCCGCGCGAAGCCACCGAGCGCTCGATGGGCGAGATCACCGGCGCGCTGATCGGCATCACCGTGGTGCTGGGCGCGGTGTTCCTGCCGATGGCGTTCTTCGGCGGCTCCACCGGCATCATCTACCGGCAGTTCTCCATCACCATCGCGTCGGCGATGGCGCTGTCGGCGCTGGTCGCGCTGACCCTGACCCCGGCGCTGTGCGCGACCCTGCTCAAGCCGGTGGAGCAGGAGCGCAAGCTCGGCCGTTTCTTCCAGTGGTTCAACCGCAGCGTCGAGCGCGGCCAGCAGGCGTACCAGCGCCGCCTCGGCACGGTGCTGCAGCGGCCGCGGCGCTGGATGGTGCTGTATGCGCTGGTGGTGCTGGCGATGGTGGTGCTGTACATGCGCATGCCGACCGGCTTCCTGCCGGTGGAGGATCAGGGCCAGGTGCAGATCCAGTTCACCACGCCGGAAGGCACGCCGCTGGCCAAGACCCAGGCGCTGGGCAAGCGCATCAGCGATTACTTCATGACCCACGAGAAGGCCAATCTCACCGCGATCTTCATGGTGGTCGGCCGCAACAATGCCGGTACCGGGCAGAATGCCGGCCAGGCGTTCGTGGCGCTCACGCCGTGGGGCGAGCGCAACCGCGACAACACCGCGCAGGCCATCATCGACCGTGCCAATGCGCATTTCCGCGATGTCGGCGACGCCAAGATCAGCGTGCTGTCGCCGCCGGCGGTGCGCGGCCTGGGCCAGTCCAGCGGCTTCGAACTGTGGATTCGCGACAGCGACGGCGCCGGCCGCGCGGCGCTGCTGAAGGCGCAGCAGCAGGTGCTCAAGGAGGCTGGCGACGATCCGCAGCTGACCGCGGTGCGGCTCAACGGCCTGGGCGACAAGGCGCAACTGCAGGTGGACATCGACCACGCCCAGGCCAGCGCGCTGGGACTGGCGCAGAGCGACATCAACGCGACCCTGGCCACCGCCTGGGGCGGCAGCTACGTCAACGACTTCATCGACCGCGGCCGGGTCAAGCGCGTGTACGTGCAGGGCGATGCGCCGTACCGCGCGCTGCCGGAGGACATCGCGCAGTGGTACGTGCGCGGCAGCGGCGGGCAGATGGCGCCGTTCGCCAGTTTCGCCAGCACCCACTGGACCCGCGGCCCGCAGCTGCAGCAGCGCTTCAACGGCCTGCCGGCGTCGCAGATCCAGGGCGGTGCGGCGGCCGGCAGCAGTTCCGGCGAGGCGATGCAGCGGATGCAGGCGCTGGTGGCCAAGCAGGAGGGCTTCGATCTGCAGTGGAGCGGGCTGTCCTACCAGGAGCAGTTGTCCAGCAACCAGACGCTGTGGCTGTACACGGCCTCGATCCTGTTCATTTTCCTGTGCCTGGCGGCGCTGTACGAAAGCTGGTCGATCCCGGTGGCGGTGCTGCTGGTGATTCCGCTGGGCGTGGTCGGCACCGTGCTGGCGACCACCCTGGCCGGGTTCGTCAACGACATCTACTTCCAGGTCGGCCTGCTGACCACGATCGGCCTGTCGGCGAAGAACGCGATCCTGATCGTCGAATTCGCCGAGGCGCGGCAGCGTGCCGGGCGGCCGTTGCTGGAGGCGACACTCGAAGGCGCGCGGCTGCGCCTGCGGCCGATCGTGATGACCTCGCTGGCGTTCGTCGCCGGCGTGCTGCCGCTGGCGCTGTCCACCGGCGCCGGCGCTTCCAGCCGCCGCGAGATCGGCGTGTGCGTGATCGGTGGCATGGTCACCGGCACCGTGCTGGCAGTGTTGCTGGTGCCGTTGTTCTTCGTGCTGGTGCGCGGCCTGTTTCGCGGGTCCGCGCGGCAGGACGCGAGCGCTGCGGCGGCGTAAGTCGTAGACCGACGAGGCGGCCCCGCGACGCGGTGCCGCCTTGCGACTAGACTTTGCGTTCCCCCACGCCATACGACTGTGCGATGAACGATTTCTCCTGTTGCGGCGCGCCCAGCGACGCACCGGCCCACTGGTCCGGCCGCATCCGCGATATCGCCGATTTCCCGAAGCCGGGCATCGTGTTCAAGGACATCACCCCGCTGCTGGCCGACGGCCCGGATTTCGCCTCGGCGCTGGACGAAATGGCGCGTCCGTGGCGCACCACGCCGCTGCAGGCGGTGCTGGGCATCGAGTCGCGCGGCTTCATCCTGGGCGCGGCGCTGGCGCACGAACTACGCACGGGCTTCGTGCCGGTGCGCAAGCCGGGCAAGCTGCCGGGCAGGACGGTGACCCAGGAGTACGCACTGGAGTACGGCAGCGACCGCATCGAAATGCACGCCGATGCGCTCCCGGCCGGCGCGCGCGTGCTGCTGGTCGATGACGTGCTCGCCACCGGCGGTACCCTGCGCGCGGCCCTGGCGTTGGCGCAGCAACTGGAACTGGAAGTGGTCGGCGCCGCGGTGCTGGTGGAACTGCAGGCGCTGCGTGGACGCGATCGCTGGAGCGAGGCCTTGCCGCTGCTGGCGACGCTGACTTACTGAGCACGGCCACTGCTCATGGCAGCGCAGGTGGCGCGGCCGGAGATCGACGCGTTGCGCGCGGCCGCGGCGCGCATGCGGCGCGGCGATCGCGCATGGCGCGGCCGATGCCTGACGCCGCAACCGCAGGCACCGTGTCAGGTGGGGTAGATCACCGTTTCCAGGCTGGGGTCGGCGTGCGCGGCGGCATGGCTCAAATGGCCATCGAACGGACCGACCTTGCAGATCCGGCCGTCGTCGGCGAACACCAGCTGCAGCCCGTGTTCGGCTTCCCAGTCGCAGTTGCATTCCAGGCTGATGCGCAGGCGGCCGTCGCGATAGCGGCTGACGTAGGCTTCGCTGCCGAACTGCACGTGCGCCCATATTTCGTCGGGGCCGGCGATGTCCGGGCACGGCCATCCGTACTTGGCGCACAGCGCCTGCGTGTGACGGTAGTAGGCGAACACGTGCGGCGCGGCGGCGGCGAATACCACGGCGTCGAGCTGCAGGAACGTTGCGATGGCGGACGCGGCGTCGGCCGGGATGTCGCCGGCGGTGCAGTCCTCCAGGATGAAGCAGCAGGTGTGGTGCATCCAGGCCACCGGGACCGCGTCGCTCCACAGGCTGCCGTCCTCGTCCGGGCGCAACGACGCCAGGAGTTGCGCCGTCGCGCTCACAGCTTGGCGACCCGGAACCGGCGGCCCTTGATCTTGCCGGCCTGCAACTGCGCCAGCGCCTTGCCGGCGTGGGCGCGGGCGATGGCGACGTAGGAGCGGGTGGCGTAGATCGCGATCTTGCCGATCGCCGCGCCGGACAGCCCGGCATCGCCGGTCAGCGCGCCGAGGATGTCGCCGGGACGCAGCTTGTCGGTCTTGCCGCCGTCGATGCGCAGGGTGACCATCGCCGCCTGCGGCAGCTGCGCCGGCCGTGCGGTGGCCAGCGGCGCGCGCGACCAGCGCAGCGGCTGGCCCTGCTCGGTTTCCAGCGCCTGCGCGCGCGCGGTCTCGCGCGGCGCCACCAGGCTCAGCGCCAGGCCGTGCTTGCCGGCGCGCGCGGTGCGGCCGATGCGGTGGCGGTAGGTCTCGGTGTCGGTCGGCAGTTCGTAGTTGATCACCGCGGCCAGGTCTTCCACGTCCAGCCCGCGCGCGGCCACGTCGCTGGCCACCAGCACGTTGCAACTGCGGTTGACGAAGCGCACCAGCACCTCGTCGCGGTCGCGCTGTTCCATGTCGCCATGCAGCGCCAGCGCGGAGAAGCCGAATTGCTGCAGCGAGCCGGCGACCTCGTCGACCTCCTTGCGGGTATTGCAGAACACCACGCTGGATTCGGGCGTGAAGCGCAGCAGCAGGCCGGCCACCGCCTTCTGCCGGTAGGTGGGGTCGACCTCGAAGAACTGCTGGTCGATCTCCGGCGCGCTGTCGGCGCCTTCGACGGTGATTTCCGCCGGTTCCTTCAGCAGGTCGCGCGCCAATGCGCGGATTTCCTCGGGGAAGGTGGCCGAGAACAGCAGGCTCTGCCTATGCTTGTCGCAGCGGCTGGCGATCTCGCGGATCGGCTCCTCGAAGCCCATGTCGAGCATGCGGTCGGCCTCGTCCAGCACCAGCGTGCGCACGCCGCCCAGGTGCAGCGCCCGCTTGCGCGCCAGCTCTTGGATCCGGCCGGGCGTGCCGACCACCACCTGCGGGTCGTGCGCCTCCAGCGAGGCCAGTTGCGGCGCAAGCGGCATGCCGCCGGTCAGCACCACCAGTTTCATGTTGGGAATGCCGGTGGCCAGCTTGCGCAACTGCTTGCCGACCTGGTCGGCCAGTTCGCGGGTCGGGCACAGCACCAGCGCCTGTGCGCGGCTCAGCGCCGGATCCAGCTTGTGCAACAGGCCCAGGCCGAACGCCGCGGTCTTGCCGCTGCCGGTGGGCGCCTGCACGATGACGTCCTGGCCGGCCAGGATCGGCGGCAGGCTCTGCGCCTGCACCGGGGTCATGCTGGTGTAGCCGAGCGCGTCGATGCCGGGCGCGAGCGCCGGGGAAAGGGAGAGGGTGGCGAAATCGTTCATGCGGCATTTTAGCTGGTGGGGCCGGGACTCGGGACCCGGGACCCGGAACGTCAACAGCAAAAGGGCATTTCGACTCGCACGACGCGCCGCTTTTTGCTTTCCGGGTCCCGGGTCCCGGGTCCCGTACAATACGGCATGCCTCTTATCACTCTGCAGAACCTCGACTACAGCGTCGGCGGCCCCTTGTTGCTGGAAAAGACCGACCTGTCGATCGAGCCGGGCGAACGCATCGCCTTGATCGGCCGCAACGGCGCCGGCAAATCCACCCTGATGAAATTGATCGCCGGCGAGCTCAAGCCCGACGACGGCGAGGTCCGCGTGCAGCAGGGCGTGCGCATCGCCCGGCTGGAACAGGAGGTGCCGCATGGCGCCGCCGGCAGCGTGTTCGACGTGGTCGCCGACGGCCTGGGCGAGCTCGGCCATTGGCTGGCCGAGTTCCATCGGCTCAGCCATGCCGCCGAGTTCGACGGCGATGCGCTGGGCGCGGTGCAGTCCAAGATCGATGGCGCCAATGGCTGGGCCCTGGATCAGCGGGTCAACGAGACCCTGACCCGCCTGGAACTGGACGGCGACGCCGAGTTCGCGCGGCTGTCCGGCGGCATGAAGCGCCGCGTGCTGCTGGCGCGCGCGCTGGTGTCGGCACCGGACCTGTTGCTGCTGGACGAGCCGACCAACCACCTCGACATCGAGGCCATCGACTGGCTCGAAGGCTTCCTCAAGGGCTGGAACGGCAGCGTGGTGTTCGTGACCCACGACCGGCGGTTCCTGCGTGCCCTGGCCACCCGTATCGTCGAGATCGACCGCGGCCAGGTCAGCAGTTGGCCGGGCGACTGGGCCAACTACGAGCGCCGCCGCGAGGAGCGGCTCAACGCGCAGGCGCAGGAGAACGCGCGCTTCGACAAGCTGCTGGCGCAGGAAGAAGTGTGGATCCGCCAGGGCATCAAGGCCCGGCGCACCCGCGACGAGGGCCGGGTACGGCGACTGGAAGCGATGCGCCGCGAGCGCACCCAGCGCCGCGAACTCGGCGGCAACGTACGCATGGAAGCGGCGCAGGGCGAGTCCTCCGGCAAGAAGGTGATCGAGGCCAAGGAGCTGAGCTTCGCCTTCGGCGCGCGCAGCATGGTGCGCGACTTCTCCACCACCATCCTGCGCGGCGACCGCATCGGCCTGATCGGCCCCAATGGCAGCGGCAAGACCACGCTGCTGAAGCTGCTGCTGGGCGAACTGAGCCCGGACCAGGGCGAAGTGCGCGCCGGCACCAATCTGCAGGTGGCGTATTTCGACCAGTACCGCGCCACCCTGCGCGAGGACTGGAGCGCGATCGAGAACGTGGCCGAGGGCCGCGACTTCATCGAGGTCAACGGCAAGCGCAAGCACGTGCACGCCTACCTGCAGGACTTCCTGTTCACCCCGGAGCGTGCGCGCGCGCCGATCACCCGCCTGTCCGGTGGCGAGCGCAACCGCCTGCTGCTGGCGCGGCTGTTCGCGCAGCCGTCCAACCTGCTGGTGATGGACGAACCGACCAACGACCTCGACGTGGAAACCCTGGAGCTGCTGGAAGAGCTGCTGGGCGACTACAGCGGCACCTTGTTGTTGGTCAGCCACGACCGCGACTTCATCGACAACGTGGTCACCTCGACCATGGTCATGGAAGGCGACGGCCGCATCGGCGAGTACGTCGGCGGCTACAGCGACTGGGTGCGCCAGCGCCCGTCGGCGCCGGCCAGCGCGATGGCGGTAGCCAAGGCCTCGGCCACCGCGGCGGCGACCACGCCGGTCGCGGCCGCTGCAGCGGCGCCGGCGCCGGTGCCGGCCAAGCGCAAGCTCAGCTACAAGGACGCGCGCGAACTGGAGCAGTTGCCGGCGCGGATCGAAGCGCTGGAACAGCAGGTCGCGGCGCTGACCGAGGCGATGGCCGACCCGGCGTTCTACCAGCGCGACGCGGCGGCGGTGACCGCGCACACGCAAGCCTTGAGCCAGGCGCAGGCGGACCTGGATACGGCGTATGCGCGCTGGAGCGAGCTGGACGGGTGAGAAACCGGGTCCCGGGACCGGGGACCCGGGACCCGGAAAAGCAACGGCAAATCAAGCAAGTGGCATTGGTTTCCGCAGGACGCGCTGGCAACGGCGCTAGGCGGGATCCTGCTCTTCCGGGTCCCGGGTCCCCGGTCCCGGGTCCCGGCTACCGCCCACGAACGCGACGAAGCTGACGCCGTCCTGCGCCCACTCGCGGGCGACGTCGTCGAGGATGTCCAGCAGCACGTCGCAGGCCGGCTGCGCCACCGCCTGCAACTGCCCGGCGTCCTCCAGCAGCAGCGCGTAGCCGCGCGGCGAGGGCAGCCAGGACAGGTCGCGCAGGCCGTCGGTCAGCGCGTCCCAGTTGCGGCCGAAGCCGGGCGGGAAGTCCAGTTGCGCGGCCAGCCGCATCAGCAGCATGGCCTTGCCGGTGCAGCCGTGCAGGTCGATCCGGCACAGCCGCAGGCCGGCGTCGCGGGCCAGGGCGGCGACGCTGTCCAGGTCGCGGTTGGCGACGCGGTAGACGCCGGAGGCGGCCGGCTCGGCCAGGTTCAGCGCGAACGGGAAGCCGCTCATCGCGCCGGCCCTGCGCCGCCGACCTGGAAGCTGCGGAAACTGTCGTAGTGGTCGTCGCTGTAGTACCAGACCTGCGGCGGTGTGCCGCCGGTGACGATGCGGCGCGTGCCGCGATGCGACAGTCCTGGCGTCTCGACGGTGTATTCGCGGTAGTAGCCGCGCGGTTGCGCGGGCAGCCGGTTCTCGCGGTTGCCGAACACGCTGCCGTCCTGGCGGTGCGGGAACGGGCCGCCACGCAGGATCAGCGCAACCGTGGCGCGCGCTTCGGGCGGCAGGAATGCGGGCAGCTCCGGCGCCGCGGCATCCGATGCGGCGGCTGCCTTGCCGGGCGCGGTGTACGGCGCTTGTGCGGCCGCCTCGAGCGAGGGCGCGAACTGCTGGTGCGGCGGATGCTGCAGCCCACGGATGCCCCACAGCCCGCCCACCAGCAACACGATGGCGGCGATCAACAGCACGGGCTTGCGCATGGACTCTCCTGCAGGAATGGCGGCGGCGCGCGGCATGGCGCCATCGCGCACAGTATGGGCCGGCCTGCCTGTTCCCGCTCTAAACGCCGCCGGTCACCGCCGTGACGCAGGCGATTCACATCCGACTAACCGGGGCGTGGGGCATGGTAGGCGCCGATTCGCAAGGCCGGCCGGCACCGCCGCCGCGGGATGGGACGATGTTTCCCCAGCCGCGCCCTTGGTAAGGTCGCCGACCGTCCCTACCATTGCTCACGCAACGCTCGTCCTTTCGACGGCGAAAGTCCAGGAGAACCGCATGGCCTACACCCTCCCCAAGTTGCCCTACGCCTACGACGCGCTGGAACCGCACATCGATGCGCAGACGATGGAGATCCATCACACCAAGCATCACCAGACCTACATCAACAACGTCAACGCCGCGCTGGAAGGCACCGAGTACGCCGATCTGCCGATCGAGGCGCTGGTGTCCAAGCTGAAGTCGCTGCCGGAGAACCTGCAGGGCCCGGTGCGCAACAACGGCGGCGGCCATGCCAACCACTCGCTGTTCTGGACGGTGATGGCGCCCAACGCCGGCGGCACCCCCAGCGGCGACGTCGGCAAGGCGATCGACAGCGAGCTGGGCGGCTTCGACAAGTTCAAGGAAGCTTTCACCAAGGCCGCGCTGACCCGCTTCGGCAGCGGCTGGGCCTGGCTGAGCGTCACCCCCGACAAGAAGCTGGTGGTCGAGAGCACCGCCAACCAGGACAGCCCGCTGTTCGAGGGCAACACCCCGATCCTGGGCCTGGACGTGTGGGAACACGCCTACTACCTGAAGTACCAGAACCGCCGTCCGGACTACATCGGCGCGTTCTTCAACGTGGTCGACTGGAAGGAAGTGGAGCGCCGCTACCACGCCGCGATCGCCTGATCGCGCGCCAGCGCTGCACAATGAAGAAGGCCGGGTTCGCCCGGCCTTTTTTTGTCTGGATGCCAGGGCAGACGCGCTGGAAGTGCGGGTGGGGCGTGGCTGCCAGGTTGGTACGCTGCCCTTGCGCGCGTGATCAGCGTGCTTCGGCAGCGATGGCGGCCTACGCCGCATTGGCCGCCGCTTGCGCCGGTGCGTCGCCAGGGCGTCTCTAAAAAGCTAGGGGCGCACGCGTAGGAGCGGCTTCAGCCGCGACAGGCATTCCCGGGAATGCCCATCGCGGCTGAAGCCGCTCCTTGTATCTGGACATGTCGCCCCTAAACAGGCGTCATGTCTTCCGACTGATCATCGGAGGAGGTGTGGGAGGTCCAGTCGCTCCTAAAGCTTCGAGCTTGCATCGTAGATCGGCTCCGCCCTCCACATGCTGGCCCTTGGGTGTCCGAACGGTATCCAGAGTCCGCCCCCCCGGGCGTGAACTCGCATCGACAAGGCAGGACCGGGCCCAGCGCCGATCATGACCCTGACACGATGGAGGAATCGCGCATGTCTCCCGTCATCGGCATCGACGTCGCCAAACGCAGTTTCGATGTGGCCATCGAGCTGACCAATGGCAAGCACCGTACCAAGGCCAAGTTGTCCAACGATGCCAAGGGCTTCCAGGCCCTGCAGGCATGGCTGCAGACGCATGCCCAGTCCGATAGCTGGATCGCCATGGAGGCCACCGGCACCTACCACCAGGCGCTGGCCGAGTTCCTCCACGCACGAGGCTATCGGGTGTGCGTGCTCAACCCGGCACAGACGGCCGCGTACGCACGCAGCCAACTCAGCCGGGTCAAGACCGATCGCAGCGATGCCAAGCTGATCGCCAGCTATGCCCTGCGTCACCGCGAGCAGTTACGCCGTTGGTCCCCTGATCCGCCGGCGCTCAAGCAGCTTAAAGCGCTGGTGCGCCGGCGCCAGGATCTGCAACAGATGCTGCAGATGGAGCGCAACCGGCTGGACGTCGCTCCGGCCCAGGTGAAGGACTCGATCCAGGTCCATCTGGCCGATCTGCAACACCACATCGCCCAGATCGAGCAGGCCATCGATGACCATATCGACCAGGATCCGACCTTGCGTGGGCAGCGCGAGCTGCTGGTGAGCATCCAGGGCATTGCCGACACCAGCGCGGCCTTGATGCTGGCCGAGCTTGGCGATGTGAGGCGCTTCGCCGATGCCTCGGCGGTGACCGCCTTCGCGGGCCTGAATCCGTGCCTGCAGGAGTCGGGCGAGCGCAAAGGCCACGTCTGCATCTCGCGTACCGGCTCGTCCCGCCTGCGCGCGGGCCTGTTCATGCCGGCCCTGGTGGCCATGACCCACAACCCGATCATCCGGGCGCTGAAACAGCGGCTGAGCGAACGCGGCAAAGCCGGCAAGCAGATCGTGTGCGCCGCCATGCGCAAGCTCCTGCACCTGGCCTACGGCGTTCTCAAATCGGGCACGGCGTTCGATCCGAAAAGGGGCCTTGCCTGCTAGGGGGTAAGACGGTATCTACAATCGCGGCGATACATCATGCCGAGCTGCGGCAGTAACGCGTTATTAGAGGTGCCCTAAAGCCGCGCCGAGGCTTTCCGTGGAAGGCCTCGCGGCTGAAGCCGCTCCTACAACAGATGCGGTCATGCGTGACGAAAGCAGGGGATTAGCGGTGCCCGATGGTCCTGGGGCGATGGCATGCCGATGCCGATCCATTCCCATGTGCCGCATCGCATGGCAGTGATCGCCCCGCGCGCGAATGCGCCCAGGCAGGCCGTCCACTATGGCGCCGGTTGCAGCGATGTCGGTATCGGGTCCAGCGGTTGCAGCGCCATCAGCAGGCCGCGCGTGCCGGCCGCGGGCAGGTCGGGTGCCGGCGCGAACAGGCGGGCGCCGTGCAGCGGGCGGAAGTGGCCGCGTTCGAAAAACACGTGGTCGGCGGCCGCGGCCGCGGCCGTGCCGGGCGCACGCACGTCGATCCGGTTGCGCGCCGCTTCGCCGCGCACGCTGGCGTCCTCGAAGCGCACCGCCAACGGTGCCAGCTCGGGCGCGCGCGCCGCCGCAAAGAAGCCGCCTGCCAGCAGCGAGGGCACACCCTCGGCGGTGGCATCGATCCAGGCCATCAGGTCCTCGGCCTGTTCGCGGCGGCTGGCGCCGCCGTCGCGCGTCGCGTGCAGGCGGGTGAAGTACAGGTTCACCGGCTGCCCGTGCAGGTCCACCCGCACCAGGCCGGCCACGCTGTAGTCCTCCAGCGGATGCAGCAAGGTCTCGGCTTCTTCCAGCACCGGCAGGCGGGTCAGCAGCGCGTTGCCGCGACGTTGCGGCCGGCTCGGCGGATCGGGGCTGATGAAGTGGCAGTGGTAGCCCAGGCGCGCGGCCAGCCATTGCGCCTGGTTCGGCATTTCCGGCGTCTGCAGCACTTCCTGCAGGGCGATGGCGTCGGGATGCAGGCGCTGCAGGGCCACGACGATGCGCTCGCGGCGCGCGATCCAGTCGTCGCCGTCCTGCGTAGCGCGCGGATCCGGGGCGAGCGTGAGCGTGACCACGGTGAGGGGACTCTCAGGCGCTGCGGAGACCGGCCGCACCGCGTCCGCCGCGACGTGCGCCTGCGCCAATGCCGCCACGGCCAGCAACAGCCAGCCGGTGCGATGCCATCGGAAGACGCGGGGAGTCATGTGGCGATGCTACGGCGCAGGGTCTCAGGGTTGCGTATACAGCCGGTGGTGCTGCGGCGTCCGCCACACAATCGGTGCTGCGCACGTCGCGATCGCGAACATCGCCCCGCCGCCGCGCGCAAAGGCGCGGAGGCGGGGCGGGGATCGGGACACGGCGCGCGTGCGCCGCGGCCCTCGGTCAATGCTGCAGCACGCCGTCCTTCAGGTGCAGTGGCGCGCGCGCCTCCACCTGCGTCGCCGAACGGCCCAGCAGCAGTTCGTAGTCGCCGGCGGCAATGTGCCAGTGGCGCTGCTTCGGGTCGTAGTCGGCCAGGGTCTTGGGCTCGGCGACGATGCTGACGTGGCGGCTCTCGCCCGGCTTGAGCGTCAGCTTGTCCCAGCCGACCAGGCGGATCGGGGTGTGGTGGCCCTGCGGCAGGCGCAGGTACAGCTGCGGCACGTCGGCACCTTCGCGATCGCCGGTGTTGCGCACGTCGAAGCTGGCGACGACACGGTGACCGTCGGCCTGTACCTTGAAGTTCGAGTAGGCGAACGTGGTGTAGGACAGGCCGTAGCCGAACGGATACACCGGCTCCAGGCCGCGTGCGGCGAACCAGCGGTAGCCGACATTCGCGCCTTCGATGCTGTAGTCGACGTTGCTGCCGGCCGGTTGCGCCGGCTTGAAGCCCAGGCCGGGAATCGACGGCCGCGGCAGTTGCGACACGTCGCGCAGCCAGGTCACCGGCAGGCGGCCGGACGGATTGACCTCGCCCAGCAGCAGCCGCGCCAGGCCTTCGCCGCCGCGGATGCCCGGGTACCAGGCCTCCAGCACCGCCGGAACCTGCTGCAGCCACGGCATCGCCACCGGGCCGTTGGTCTCCAGCACCACCGCCGTCTTCGGGTTGGCCTTGGCCACCGCCGCGATCAGCGCGTCCTGCTTGTCGGGCAGGGCGATGTCCGGCAGGTCCACCGACTCGGCCGACCATTGCGTGGCGAACACGATGGCCACCTCGGCCTCGCGCGCGAGCTTGGCCGCCGCGGCCGGGTCGTCGCCGCTGGCGTAGTCGATCTGCGCGTCCGGCAGCGCCTTGCGCAACGCCTGCAGCGGCGAGGACGGATGGAACATCACCGGGCCGGGCCAGGTGGTCGGGGCGATCCCCGGCACCGCGTTGCCGCCGTTGACGGTGATGCCGACCATCGAGGAGCCACCGCCGCCGATCACACCCTTGTCGGCATGCCCGCCGATCACCGCGATGCGGCGCAGGTTGCGCGACAGCGGCAGCAGCTTGCCCTCGTTGCGCAACAGCACCGTGCCTTCCTCGACCACGCGCTGCGCGGCCAGGCCGCCGGCGGCGTCGTCGATCGGCTGGTGCTGCGGCGGGTTGTCGAAGCTGCCGGTGGCGATGAAGGCGCGCAGGATGCGCTTGACCATGTCGTCCAGGCGCGCCTGCGGCACGGTGCCGGCGGACACCGCCATGCGCAGCGGCTGGTCGAAGTACACCGCCTTGTCGAACACTTCGCCGGCCGACTGCTGGTCCAGGCCGGCCAGCGCCGCCTTGGAGCCGCTGTGCACGCCGCCCCAGTCGGACATCACGTAGCCGGGGAACTTCCATTCCTGCTTCAGCACCTGGTTGAGCAGGTAGTCGTGCTCGCAGCCGTACACGCCGTTGATGCGGTTGTACGAGCACATCACCGAGCCGGGCTGGCCGATCTTCAGCGCCAGCTCGAAGGCCAGCAGGTCCGACTCGTGCATGGCCTGTTCGCCGATGTCGGCGCTGTGGGTGTTGCGCCCGGTCTCCAGGTCGTTCATCGCGAAGTGCTTCATGGTCGAGACCACGTGCTGGCTCTGCACGCCGCGGATCGATTCGCCGACCATCGTGCCGGCCAGCAGCGGATCCTCGCCGGCGTACTCGAAGTTGCGGCCGTTGCGCGGGTCGCGCTGCAGGTTGACGCTGCCGGCCAGCAGCACGTTGAAGCCCTGCTGCCAGGCTTCGCGGCCCATGGTGGCGCCGCCGGCGAAGGCCAGTGCGCGGTTCCAGGTGGCGGCGGTGGCGGGGCCGGAGGGCAGCGCGGTGGCGTGGTCGCCGGGGCGGATGTTGCCGGGATTGGTCACGCCGACGCCGGCATCGGCCAGCTGCTGCGCGGGGATGCCCAGGCGTTCGACCGCCGGCACGTAGCCGGCCGAGCCGACCGCGCCGGGCGGACGCGGGCCGCCGTCCTTGCCCAGCCCGAAGTAGCTGTGCAGCATCTGGAATTTCTCGTCCGGGGTCATCGCCTGCACCAGCAGCGCGGCGCGCCGGTCCGGCGATAGGCTGCGGTCGTTCCACGGGCGCTGCGCAGCGGCGGCGTTCGGCGTGGTCGCCGTGCCCGCGGCCGCCGCTGGCGGCGCGGCGACGGCAGGCGAGGCCAGCGCGAGGGTCAGGCAAAGGGATCCTGTAAACGTTTTCATATCGGGGCGAACAGCCTCTTCAGCAGATGACGGGAAGGCGCATCGGGGGGAGTCGGGGGAGGGTGGAACCGCGCGTCAGGACGGTGCTTCGTCGCTGCGCATGACCGGGTACAGGCGGTAGCGCTCGTCCCAGGAACTGTGGCGGCGGTAGAAGAACTCCAGCCGCGCCTGCGGATCCTTGGCGAAGGCCGCGTCGTGTTCGAGCCTATCCTCGAACTCGGCCTTCAGCGCCGGGTCGCTGGCCAGCATCTGCCGCGCCACGTCCTCGGCGACGTAGTCTTCCATGTACTCGGCGCGCTCGAACGCGCTGTTGAACTCGCCCCATTGCAGCAACGAGTCCGGGGCCTGCGGTTCCAGCAGCGCCATCAGCAGCCGCGCCTTGGGCTGGGCGATCGGCACGAACAGCGCGCCGGCGCCGACCGCGCGGGTCTCCGGCTTCCAGGCGCCGGTGACGCTGAGTCGCTGATGGCCTTCGGACGAGCGGGCGGCGAAGCTGGCGTCGTCGGCACGGAAGGTCTGCACCGGCAGGGTGGCGTCGTGCTCCAGCGTGCGGAAGGCGATGCCGTGCTGGCGCAGCTTGGCGCCGACCAGGGCGGCCTGCGCCGCCGGCACCAGGTAGCCGGCGCGCGGCGCGGCGACTTCCACGCTGGGCACGATCTGATCGCGCAATGGCACCCGCCAGATCTGTGGGGTGCGCTCGTCGTAACGGGTCATCAGCGCGCCGGACACCGGCGAGGGCGTGCGCGTGTAGGCGTAGCCGCGGAAGTCCACCAGGTGCGAGGCGTCGGTGGTACGGTAGTCCAGCGCCACGGTCTTGCCGCCCAGGGCTTGCGCGCGGGTGTCGGCCGCCAGCGCGTCGGCGCGCCACTGCGCACCGTGCCGCGCCACCTGCTGCAGCACCGAGACGATGGTGTTGCGGGTGATGCGCACGCGCTCGGGGTAGCGCTTCCAGGAATGCGTTTCCACCAGCATGCCGAAGCGGTTGCGCAGCTGGAAATAGCCGTGCGAGAAGCGCGGCGTCGGCACGCCGTCCTCGAAGCCGGAGGCCGGGTCGTCATTGACCACGAAGGAGGGGTAGTAGGGCAGCGGCAGCGAGCCCTGCCGCTTCAGATCGGCGAGCACGCCGTCGCGCAGGCGCAGGCCATCGCCGCGCAGTGCGGTATCGCCGGCGTGCAGCGGCTCCACCTGGATCGACACGTCGTGCTCGAACTGCGCGCCGTCGGTGACGTGCAGGTCCACATACACGAGCGGGTCCCACTGCTCGACCATGCGCAGCATCGCCTGCATCTCCGGCGCGTCGGCCTTGACGTAGTCGCGGTTGAGGTTGAGGTTCTGTGCGGTGGTGCGCCAGCCCATCTGTTCCGGACCACGCTGGTTGGGCCGGTTCCAGGCGCCGAAGCGCTCGTGCCCGTCGACGTTGAACACCGGCACGAACAGCCACACCTGCTTGTCCAGCGCGCCGCGCGCGGCCTGGCCGTCGAGCAGTTGGCGCAGCGCCAGGAAGCCGGCGTCCTTGCCGTCGATCTCGCCAGCGTGGATGCCACCCTGGATCAGCACCACCGGCAGCTTGCGCGCCTGTGCGGCTGCCGGATCCAGTGCACCCGAGGTCGACACGGCCAGCGCCTTCATCGGCCGGCCTTCCGGGGTGGTGCCGAAGTCGAAGCAGCGCACCGCGTGCGGATAGCGCTGCGCGAACGCATCGCACAGCGCGATGGTTTCGGCGTAGCGGCCGGTGCGCGCGAATCCGCTGCGCTCGGCTTCGGTGGACAGGCCCGCCTCGCTGGCCAGCGACGGCATGCTGCACAGCAGCATCGGCAGCAACAGGGTGGCCAGCCAGGGTCGGATCATCTCGGCACCGTCTCGGGACAGGCCCCCATGATGCGGGCAGCGCGCCGATTGCGAAAGCACCCTGGGGCGTGTCACCCATTCCCGAGCACGCGGCATACTCGGGAATGGGTGACACGCCCTGGCGGTTCGATTCGCCGGAACGATCGGGTAACCTTCTGAAAATTTTGCCTGGACGAGGGCCCGTGAGCAGCCAAGCCACCACGAGGAACGCCGCATGAGCGCGGCGCAAGAGCGCGCCACTGCGCGGATGCCGCGGCAGATTCCGTACATCATCGGCAACGAGGCCTGCGAGCGCTTCAGCTTCTACGGGATGCGCAACATCCTGGTGCAGTTCCTGATCACCTCGCTGCTGCTGCAGGAAGTGACGGCGCCCGGCCGCGAGGCCGAAGCCAAGCACATCATGCACAGCTTCATGATCGGCGTGTACTTCTTCCCGCTGCTCGGCGGCTGGCTGGCCGATCGCTTCTTCGGCAAGTACAGCACCATCCTGTGGTTCAGCCTGATCTACTGCGTGGGCCACCTGTGCCTGGCGCTGTTCGAGGGTCATCGCAACGGCTTCTTCCTCGGTCTGGGCCTGATCGCGCTGGGCGCGGGCGGGATCAAGCCGCTGGTGGCCTCGTTCATGGGCGACCAGTTCGACCAGGGCAACAAGCACCTGGCCAAGGTGGTGTTCGACGCCTTCTACTGGATCATCAACTTCGGCTCGCTGTTCGCCTCGCTGCTGATCCCGCTGGCGCTGAAGAACCTGGGGCCGGCGTGGGCGTTCGGCATCCCCGGCATCCTGATGCTGGTGGCGACCCTGGTGTTCTGGGCCGGGCGCCACCGCTACGTGCGCGTGCCGCTGCCGCCGAAGGATCCGCATGGTTTCGCCCAGGTGGTGCGCACCGCGCTGCTGCGGCAGGCGCCGGGACAGGGGCGTCCCGGCCTGGCCCTGGCCGGCGTGGCGGTGCTGCTGGCGCTGGCGACGTTCGCCCTCGTGCCGACCCTGGGCCTGGTGATCTGCCTGTGCCTGGCGCTGGTGCTGCTGTTGGCCGGCATCGGTGGCGGTACCTGGTGGCAACTGGAGCGCGCCCGCGCGCTGCATCCTGACGCGGCGGTGGACGGCGTGCGTGCGGTGCTGCGGGTGCTGGTGGTGTTCGCGCTGGTCACCCCGTTCTTCTCGCTGTTCGATCAGAAGGCCTCGACCTGGGTGCTGCAGGGCCAGCAGATGCAGATGCCGGCGTGGTTCAGCGCCTCGCAGATGCAGGCGCTGAATCCGGCGCTGGTGATGCTGCTGATCCCGTTCAACAATCTGGTGCTGTATCCGCTGCTGCGCCGGCGCGGCTACGAGCCGACCGCGCTGCGGCGGATGACCGCCGGCATCGCCTTCAGCGGCCTGGCCTGGATCGTGGTCGGCACGCTGCAGGTGATGATGGACGGCGGCGACGCTTTGTCCATCGCCTGGCAGATCCTGCCGTATGCGCTGCTGACCTTCGGCGAAGTGCTGGTCTCGGCGACGGGCCTGGAATTCGCCTACAGCCAGGCGCCGCAGTCGATGAAGGGCGTGGTGATGAGTTTCTGGAACCTCACCACCACCGTCGGCAACCTGTGGGTGCTGCTGTCCAACGCGGCGGTGCGCAACGACCGCGTCACCGCGCACATCGGCAGCACCGGGCTCAGCGAGACCGCGTTCCTGATGTTCTTCTTCGCCGCCTTCGCATTCGTCGCCGCACTGCTGTTCGGGCTGTACGCGCGCCGCTACCGCATGGTCGACCACTACCGCCCCGCCTGAGACCCCGCATGCCCTCCGTCACCCCCGTCAACCTGATCCTGATCGTCCTCACCGTGCTGGTGTCGTGGGCGGCGTTCAACAACCGTCGGCTGCTCGATCGGCTGATCCTGTGGCCGCCGGCGATCGACCGCCACAAGCAGTACGACCGACTGGTGACCTACGGCTTCATCCATGCCGATTTCCCGCACCTGCTGTTCAACATGGTCACGCTGTACTTCTTCGGCGGCCCGATCGAGGTGCTGATGGAGCGGATGACCGGCAACATGCTGGTGTATCCGCTGTTCTACCTGTCGGCGCTGGTGGTCTCGATCCTGCCCAGCTACCTGAAGAACCAGAAGAACCCCAACTACATGAGCCTGGGCGCATCCGGCGCGGTGTCGGCGGTGCTGTTCGCCTTCATCCTGATGGCGCCGTGGACCGGGATCTTCTTCTTCTTCATCCCGATTCCGATCCCGGCGATCCTGTATGCCGTGTTCTATGTCGGCTACAGCATCTGGATGGACCGCCGCGGCGGCGACAACGTCAACCACAGCGCGCACCTGGCCGGCGCGGCGTTCGGCGTGATGTTCCTGCTGATCATGGAGCCCTCGGTGCTGCAGCACTTCCTGGGCGAGCTGGCGAACCCGCGCTTCGGGCGCGGTTGATCCGCGACGCGGTGGCGTCCGCACGGGCGTGCGGCGCCGCGATCGGCGCCTCTCTCATTCGCGGCGCTGGGTATGCGCCGTGGCGCCGATGCGGTCGTGGGCACGCATCGCGCATGGGGCAGGTGGCGGTCCGTCAGGCCGCCCTCTGTGTTCAGCGGGTCTGCTGCCCGCGCAACTGCACCTTGGCGCTGCCGATGGCGGCGTTCTCGTAGGTGCGCTTGAGGCGCTGGTAGACCTCGTCGTCGAGCTGCAGGAACTCGCCGCCCTGGTGGTCGCCGCTGACCGACAGTTGGAACAGCCCTTCCAGCAGGGAGGCGTTGTGGTCGCCCTGGTCGTATTTGCTCTCGGTCTCGCTCATGCGCGTGGTTCCCTGTTGGATCGCTGCGTGATGGGAGGTGCAACTCCCATGCCAGGTTTTCGGCCTGTCCTGGTGGTATCGGCCGCGCGCGGCACGACTTGAGCGGCGTACGGTTGACGCGCCGCGTCGGCGGCGTGACGCCCTGGGGCAGGTGTTTCACATCGCCGCGGCAAGCCGCAGCGGACACTGCATGCTCCGCGACACATTCCACTCCCTCATGTCCGTACCGAACGTCCCGATCGCGCACGATCCGCAGCAGCACCGTTTCAGCCTGCAGGTCGACGGCCACCGCGCCGAACTCGACTACGTACTGGAGCAGGGGCGCATGGTCATCACCCACACCGGGGTGCCTGGCGCGATCGGCGGGCGCGGGCTGGCGGCGCAACTGGTCGCCGCCGCGCTGGATCATGCGCAGGCACAAGGCTGGAAGGTGGTGCCGGCGTGTTCGTACGCGGCCGTGTTCATCCATCGGCATCCGCAGTACGCGGCGCTGCTCGATTGAGCATTGGGCACCGCAACGGCGCGATAATGCGCGCCACTTTTACAGGCATCGCAGGAACAGGGGCAGTCGACGTGAGCAGGGCAGAGACGATGGGCAACGGGCGGATGGCATGGACGGCACTGGCAGTCGCGGCGGCGCTGGCACTGGCCGGCTGCAAACGCGAGGAACCGGCCGCCGCACCGGCGCCCGCCGCGGCACCGGCACAAAGCGAGGCCGCCGCGGCGCCGGAGCCGGCGCAGACCACGCCGCCGGAACTGAAGGACATCGTCGAACACAGCCCCAGCTATGTGGTCGGCATCACTTTCCCGCCATCGATCAACCGCTATCCCGGACTGGCCGAGGCGGCCAACCGCTATGCGCAGAGCGCGCGCAGCGAGCTGATGGAAGCGGTGGACGGGCTCGGCAACGATCGCCCGCGCGCGCCCTACGAACTCTCGCTGCAGTTCGAGATGCTGCTGGAGCGTCCGGACCTGGTCGCGCTGAGCGCCGACGGCAGCCGCTACACCGGCGGCGCGCACGGCGAACCGCTGGTGGCGCGTTGGGTGTGGCTGCCGCAGCAGCAGCGCATGCTCACCGCCGAGACGCTGATCCCGGATGCGTCGCACTGGAAGCAGGTGGCCGGCTACGTCGCCGCGCAACTGCGCCAGGCGGTGCAGACGCGGGTGGATGCCGAACAGGTGCCACCGGAGGACCAGGACGAGCAGGTGCGCAGCGCCAGCAAGATGATCGCCGAAGGCACCGAGCCGCAGCCCGGCAACTTCAGCCAGTTCCAGCCGTTGGTCGACGCGGCGGGCAAGATCACCGCCTTGCGCTTCGTGTTCCCGCCGTACCAGGTGGGGCCGTACGCCGATGGCACGCAGACGGTGGACGTGCCGGCCAGCGTGCTGCGCGAGCTGGTGGCACCGGAATACGCGCCGCTGTTCGCCGCCTGAGCGGTGGCCGGCGCGCCAGCGCGCGTCGGCGTCGGCGTCGGCGTGCGGTGCACGGCGTCGACAGCATGCGGGAACGCAACGCATGCCCTCGTCGGGACGCTGCGCAATGGGTAGCATTGGCGGCTACCCCACTTGCAATCGATTTCTTATGGGCAGTTTCGATCAGACCGAGCGGCGCGTGGCGCACACCTGCGCGCGCTATCCGGCCTTCCCGCGCGAGCCCGCCGTGCTGGTCCGGCTGGTCAAGCACCTGTACAAGCGCGTGCATGCCAATGCCAGCGGGGTGCTCAAGGAGTACGGCATCAGCCCGCCTGAGTACGAGATCCTGATGATGCTGTACGGCACGCCCGAGCAGTGCATCACCCCCACCGAGGTGGCCGAGGCCGCCAGCGAGAAGCCGGCCAACATCACCCGTCTCACCGACAGCCTGTGCAGCAAGGGGCTGCTGTCGCGCACGGCCAGTCCGGAAGACCGGCGCAAGGTCGCGCTGACCCTGCAGCCGGCCGGCATCGCCCTGATCGAACGCCTGCTGCCGGACGTGTGTGCGTTCCTGGAGACGGAAACCGCGGCGCTGGATGCCGGCGAGCAGCAGCAGCTGGAGATATTGCTGAAGAAGATGCTGGCCGGCATCGATGGCCTTGACGCTGCCGCCGAGTCGAAGACGCAGGCGGCGTTGCCCTGAGGGCACCTCGAAGAAGGTGCGTCCGCGGCATCGAGCGTGAATCGATGTGCTGTAGGAGCAGCTTCAGGGCATCTCTAATAACGCGTTATTGCCGCGGCTCGGCATGATGTCCTTTCTCGATTGTAGGAGCGGCTTCAGCCGCGACGGGCATTCCCGGTAACGCCCGTAGCGGCTGAAGCCGCTCCTACCGAACGTGTTCCGGCGTGCTTCGGAGGTGCGCCAAGGCGCGTTGTCCATCCCGAAGCAAGCGGGGCATCGTCCTGTTTCTAGCGCCAGCCGCGCTCGCGCGCGCGCTGCTCGCCGTCGGCATCCAGCGCCTCGCCGGCGATGCGCGCATCCACTGCCTGCAGCACGGCGGCCGGCATCGGGCTGGCCGCCATGCGCATGCCGCCGCCGTCGTGGCGTTCGCCGGCGGGCACCAGCAGTTCCACCCGCCATGCGCCGTCGCGTTGGCAGGCCAGGCCGGCGCTTGCACTCGGCAAGGCGAAGGTGCGGCAGTAATGGCCGTCGCGATCGCGGAAGCTCAGGCCGATGCGCACGTTTCCCCGGGACTGGCCGGACAACTGCTGCGTCAGCGCCTGTGCTAGCGCACCCTCGGCGACGCCACCCTGGGCCGCCGCGACCGTCGGGCCGTGCGCATCGCCCGGCGGCAATTGCCGCTGCGCGATCCACAGCCCCAGCAACAACGCCGCGGCCAAGGCCGCCGGCAGCGCCCAGCGGCGGCGCGCACGCGGCCGCAGCGGCGTCGGCCGGCTGGCTTGCGCCATCCCCGGGACGGGCGAGGACGGCAGCGCCGCGACATCGGCGTGCTGGCCGGGCGCGCCGGTGGGCCGTTCCCGCGCGGCGGCGAGCAGGCGCGCGGGTACTGCTTCGTCCAGCACCGGGGCGAAGCCGGCGCGCAACCGCGCCTGCAGGCTGCGCAGCCGCTCCAGCGCCTGCGCCAGTTGCGGGTCGCTGCGCAACGCCGCTTCCACCTGGGCGGCCTGCGCCGCATCCAGTTCGCCATCGGCATAGGCCTGCAGCGTGAGTGCGTCGATCGTGGTGTTCATGCGGTCGCCTCCAGTGACGCCTGCAGGGCTTCGCGCCCACGCGCGAGCCGACTGGTGAGTGTGCCGAGCGGAATCTCCAGCACCGCCGCGGCATCCTTGTAGGACAGGCCTTCGATCAGCACCAGTGCGATCGCCAGGCGTTGCTCCTCGGGCAGGCCGGCCATCGCGGCCTGGACGGCCATCCAGTCCTGCTGCCGCTCCAGCGGCGTGTCGCCGACGTGCTCGCCCTCGGCCGCATCGACGAAGACCTGCCGCCGTCGCCGCTGCGCCCGCACCTCGTCGATCCAGGCGTGGCGGATGATGCCGTACAGCCAGTACTGCAGCGGCGTCTCCGGCCGCCATTGCCCGGCGCGGCGCAGCGCGCGCTCGATCGCGATCTGCAGCAGGTCGTCGGCGTCCTCGCGATGGCCGGCGACGGCACGCGCGAAGCGCCGCAACTGCGGCAGCAGGGTACAGATGCCGTCGCCGACGGCGGCCGTGGGATCGGCGTGCATGTCGGTGATACGTTCGGCGGAGGGGTTTTCTTCCATGGGCGCGGCGCGGCGTTCACCGCGTGTCGGGATGGCAGGATTAGTGTGGCACGCCAACAGGGGCGGACAACGGAGCGGGGCATGGCGACGGGCAGACGAATGCGCTGGATGGCCGTGGCATGGCTGGCGGTGGCGACACCGGCATGGGCGCAGCTGGCGCTGCCGTCGGCCGGCGGGCTGGTGCAGGACGTGACCCAGGGCGTGCAGGGCGGCATGAATCGGGTGGGAGAGTCGCTGCAGGACGCGCGCGGCCAGGTCGAACGGCTGCGCCTGAAACGCCTGCAGGCGCTGCTGCGCAGCGATCCGCGCGGGCTGGAGCGCGACGAGGGCGGCGCCGTGGTGATGCGCGGGCAGGTGGTGGCACTGGAGCCGGACCCTGCTGCGCTGCAGGCGGCGCAGGCGGCCGGCTTCGCGGTGCTGGAGCAGCGCAGCTTCGGCGAATTCGGCCTGCGCCTGGTGGTGCTGCAGGTGCCTTCGGGCCTGTCCACGCGCCGCGCGCTGCAGCAGCTGCGCGAGCGCGATCCGCAGGGCGATTACGACTACAACCACGTCTACAGCGGATCGGCAGCGACGCCGCCGGCGCCTGCCAGCGTATCCGCCGCTCCGGCGGCCTCGGGGGCCGCGGCGGGCGGCTTCGTGGTCGGCCTGATCGACAGCGGCGTGGACGCGGCGCATCCGGCGCTGGCCGGCGTACAGGTGCAATCCTGGGGCTGCGACGGGCAGGTGCGCGCGCAGCCGCACGGCACCGCCGTCGCCTCGCTGCTGGCGGGACGCGCGGTGGCGCACGGGCCGTTCGCGCGCACGCTGTATGCGGCCGACATCTACTGCGGGCAGGCCGACGGCGGCACCGTGGTGGAGTTGGTCGGCGCGTTGGCGTGGATGGCACAGCAGCAGGTGCCAGTGATCAACATCAGCCTGATCGGTGGGCCCAACCGCGCATTGCAGCTCGCCGTGCAGCGCATGCTCGCGCGCGGCCACGTGCTGGTCGCGGCGGTCGGCAACGATGGCCCGGCGGCACCGCCACTGTATCCCGCGTCCTATCCCGGAGTGATTGGCGTCACCGCGGTGGATGCGCGCGCGCGGGTGTTGCCGGAGGCGGGGCGAGGGCCGCAGGTGACGTTCGCCGCGGTCGGCGAACTGATCGCCGCGGCACCGCAGGGCCGCTGGCAGACGCAGCGCGGCACCTCCTTCGCCGCGCCGCTGGTGGCGCGGCTGGCGGCGCAGGCCTTGCCGCAGCCGGATCCGCAGGCGGCCGCGCAGGTACGCGCGCAGTTGCAGGCGCAGGCGCGCGATCTCGGTGTGCCCGGCACCGATCCGGTGTACGGCGCCGGGCTGCTCGGCGCGGACCTGCCGCTGCAGCGCGCGCCGGGCGGCTGAACGCATTCTGTCTGCGTCCCGCCTGCACGGGATGTTCTGCGTCGCTCGATTCGTAGGGAGATATGAGAGCCGCAGATGGCCTGCGGCGACACGAGGAGAACGCGATGAACGGCAAGACTCTGTTGGCGAGCGCGGTGCTGGTGGCGACGGTGACGCTGACCCCGGGCGTGGCCGGCGCGCAGGTGCTGGGTGGTGCGGGCAGCGTGGGTGGTGCGGTCAACGGCACCCTGGGCGGCCTGGGCGGCGGCAGCCTCGGCGGCAACGGGATGGGCGCAGGCCGCCTGGACGCCGGAGTGCCGCTGGATCGCGCCCGCAGCGGCATCGAGCAGTCCTCGCAGCGTGCGCGGATGGCGGCGCAGCGGGCGGCGGCGCGTGGCGCGGCCACCGCTGACGGCGCGGCGCAGACCGCCGGCACTGCGGTGAACCAGGGCCGCACGCTGGCCGGCAATGCCGCCGCCAGCGGCAGTGCGGCGGCACGCAGCGCGGCCGGCAGCGCAGTCGGTCAGGCCAACGGCGCGCTCGGCGCGGCGGCCAGCGCGGCCAATCCCGCCGCGGCGCTGTCGACGGCCGGCAATGCCGCCGGTGCAGTCAATGGCGTGACCGGTAACGGTGCTGCGTCGAGTGCGGCCGGTAACGGCAGCGGCAGCGGCAGCGGCAACGGCAACGGCGTCGCCAGCGGCGGCAGCCTGCCGACGGTGCCGGCGCTGTCCGGCAGCGGCAGTGCCAACGGTGCGGCCAGCGGCAGCGCCTCGCACAGCGTGGGCACGCACGGCGGGTCGGTGTCGGGCCAGGCGGGCGCGGGCGGCCAGGGCGGTGCGCAGGCCGGCACCGGTCAGGCGCAGGGGCAGGCCGGCGGCGCGGCGTCGCTGGGCGTCAGCGTCGATGCCTCCGGCAACGGCCAGTAAGCCAGCTGCGGGCGAGGCGCGACGCACCGCGCATCGCCGCTGAAAACGCAGGCTGAAAAACACGACGCCCGGCTGAGCCGGGCGTCGTGCGTGTTGCGTCCTGCGGTCGGTCGCGGGTGTGTTCCGCCGCGACGTGGCGGCACGGCCGCATGGGCCGTGCCGCGCTGCGCCTCAGCGTGCGCTCGGCGTCGCCGCCGGCGTGGCGTTGAGGCCGCGCTTCTCCAGCAAGGGTTCGATCTGCGGCGCGTGCCCGGCGAAGTCCTGGAACAACTGCATCGCATCGACGCTGCCGCCGCGCGAGAGCAGGGTCTTGCGGAAGCGGTCGCCGTTGGCGCGGCTCAGCCCGCCATGCTGCTTGAACCACTGCTGGGTGTTGGCGTCCAGCACCTCGGCCCAGATGTAGGCGTAGTAGCCGGCCGCGTAGCCGCCCATGATGTGGCTGAAGTACGGCGTGCGGTAGCGCGGCGGCACCGGCGCATAGGCGATGCCGTCGGCGGCCAGCGCCTTGGCCTCGAAGTCCATCACGCCCGATGCGGGCGGCACCTGGCCGGCGCTCAGCTGGTGCCAGCGCTGGTCCAGCATCGCCGCGCCCAGGTACTCGGTGGTGGCGAAGCCCTGGTTGAACTTGGCGGTGGCCACCACCTTGTCCAGCAGCGCCTGCGGCATCGGCGCGCCGCTCTGGTAGTGCTTGGCGTAGTGCTTGAGGATGGCCGGATCGTCGGCCCACATCTCGTTGACCTGCGAGGGGAACTCGACGAAGTCGCGCGGCACGCTGGTGCCGGAGAAGTACGGGTACTTCACGTTCGAGAACATGCCGTGCAGCGCATGGCCGAACTCGTGGAAGGCGGTGGTGACCTCGTCCCAGGTCAGCAGGGTCGGTTGCCCGGCCGGCGGCTTGGGGATGTTGAGGTGGTTGGCGACCACCGGCTTGTCGCCGGTCAGCGCCGATTGCGACACGTAGGAGCTCATCCAGGCGCCGCCGCGCTTGGATTCGCGCGCGTACATGTCGGCGATGAAGATCGCCAGCTGGCTGCCGTCGGCGTCGAACACGTCGTAGACCAGCACGTCGTCGCGGTAGGTGGGCAGGTCGGTACGCTGCTTGAAGGTCAGCCCGTACTCCTGGTTGGCGGCGTAGAACACGCCGTTCTCCAGCACGTTCTTCAGTTCGAAGTAGGGCTTGAGCTGGGCCTCGTCGAAGTCGTACTTGGCCTGGCGCACCTTCTCGGTGTAGTAGGCCCAGTCCCAGGCCTCGAGCTTGAAGCTGGGCTTGCCGGCGGCCTTCTGCTCCTGGTCGATCATCGCCTGCAGGTCGGCCGCCTCGCGCTTGGCGTTGGCCACCGCGGCCGGGGCCAGCTTGCCGAGCATGGCGTTGACGGCCTCGGGGGTCTTGGCGGTCTGGGTTTCCAGCGAGTAGGTGGCGTGGTTCGGGTAGCCGAGCAGCTTGGCGCGGTCGGCGCGCAGGGTCATGATCCGCGACACCAGCGCGGTGTTGTCGTACGGGCCGCCGTGGCTGCCGCGCGACACCGAGGCTTCGTAGATCTTCTGCCGCAGCGCGCGATCCTTGAGCTGGGCCAGCGGCGGCTGGCCGGTGGTGTTGAGCAGGGCGATCACGTACTTGCCGTCCAGTTTGCGGGCCTTGGCCGCTTCGGCGGCCGCGGCGATCTGTGCGTCGGACAGGCCATCGAGTTGCTTGACGTCGTCCACCACCACCGCGGCGGCGTTCACTTCGGCCAGCACGTTCTGGCTGAACTTGGTGCCCAGTTCGGCCAGTTCGGCGTTCATCGCCTTGAGCTTGGCCTTGTCGGCGTCGTTGAGCTTGGCGCCGTCGCGGACGAAGTCGCTGTGGTACTTCTCGACCAGGCGCACGCCCTCCGCGTCCAGGCCGAGCTGGTTGCGGGTGTCGTACAGGGTCTGGATGCGTGCGAACAGCTTGGGATTGAGCGCGATCGCATCGCGGTGCGCGGCCAGCTTGGTCGAATAATCGGCCTGCAGTTTCTTGCGGGTGTCGTTGGTGTCGGCACCGACCAGGTTGAAGAACACGGTGGTGGCACGGTCCAGGATCTGCCCGCTCTTCTCCATCGCCACGATGGTGTTGTCGAAGGTGGGCTTGGCGGTCTGGTCGGCGATGGCCTGCATTTCCTTCAGCTGCTGCGCCATGCCGGCGTCGAACGCGGGCGCGAAATCGCTGTCCTTGATCTTGTCGAACTGCGGGTAATGCAGCGGCAGCGGGCTTTCGGCGAAGAACGGGTTGGCCTGCGTGGCGGCGGTTGCAGCGGTGGGCGTGGTGGCCGGAGCGGCGTAGGCGGGCATGGCGAGTCCGAGCGTGGCGGCGAGGGCAAGGGCGAGGCGAGAGGTCATCAAGCGGTATCCGCAATCATGGTGATCGGGCAGGCTACCCCAGGGCGGCAGGCGTGACCCGTGACGAAAGCCATGGGCGCACTGCAGCATAGGCGCTTGTTTCTCTTGGCTTTGCGGCATTTGGCGTGAACCTTGACGCAGTGCGCTCTCGCGCGTGGCGGCGCCGGTGCGGCCACGCATCGGTGGTGCGCTGGCGGTGTGTGTCGGCGCGTTCGCGCCGACCTCTGCGACGCGGCCTCGCGCATCGGCCCCGGTTCGCTGGCGACGCGTGCGGCCACCGCGTAGCATCGCCTCGACCCAGCGCCGCAGCGGCGCGCCGCGCCACGAGGACCCATGGACACGCCGACCACCGCCTATGCTTTCACCGCGACCACCTTGGACGGGCAGGAGCAGCCGCTCGCCGAGTACGCCGGCAAGGTGCTGCTGATCGTCAACGTCGCCTCCAAGTGCGGCTTCACCCCGCAGTACGCCGGGCTGCAGGCGCTGTGGCAGCGCTATCGTGAGCGCGGGCTGGTGGTGCTGGGCTTTCCCTGCGATCAGTTCGGCCATCAGGAGCCGGGCGATGCCGCCGAGATCCGTCAGTTCTGCTCGCTCAGCTACGACGTCGATTTCCCGATGTTCGCCAAGGTGCAGGTCAACGGCGACGGCGCGCATCCGCTGTGGCGCTGGCTCAAGCAGCAGAAATCCGGGCTGCTCGGCATTGCCGCGATCAAGTGGAATTTCAGCAAGTTCCTGGTCGGCCGCGACGGCCAGGTGCTGGCACGCTATGCGCCGACCGACAAGCCGGAAGCGCTGGCCGACGAGATCGAGCGGGCGCTGGGGTGAGTAGGCAACCGGTTAGTCCAGGCTGCTCGGATACTGCTCTTGTGGGAGGGACTTCAGTCCCGACGCCTTCAAGTCAAACGCGTCGGGACTGAAGTCCCTCCCACACTATTTCGCCACTGTTCGCTTTGATCTGTTGCCGTGTCGCTTATGCCGGTAGGAGCGGCTTCAGCCGCGATGCTTTACCGGTAACGCCCGTCGCGGCTGAAGCCGCTCCTACGACGGGAGACGCGCAGCGCCGTCACTTCTCGACGAAGGCGCGCTCGAATACATAGTGCCCCGGCGAGCCGATGCGCGGCGAGGCGACGAAGCCGCGGGCGTCCAGGGTGTGGCGCAGGTCGGCCAGCATCTGCGGGCTGCCGCAGATCATCGCGCGGTCGTGTTCCGGGTTCAGCGGCGGCAGGCCCAGGGTGCGCTGCATCTGGCCGCTCTCGAGCAACTCGGTGAGGCGGCCGCGGTTGCGGAAGTCCTCGCGGGTCACCGCCGGGTAGTACAGCAGCTTCTCGCGGATGGTCTCGCCGAGGAACTCGTGCTGCGGCAGTTCCTTCTCGAAATAGTCGCGGTAGGCCAGGTCCTTCTCGAAGCGCACGCCGTGGGTGAGGATCACCTTGTCGAAGCGCTCGTAGGTTTCCGGATCCTTGATCACCGACAGCCACGGTGCCAGGCCGGTGCCGGTGCCCAGCAGGTACAGGTGGCGGCCCGGGTGCAGGTCGCTGATCAGCAGGGTGCCGGTGGGCTTCTTGCCGACCAGCACCGAATCGCCCGGCTTGATGTGCTGCAGGCGCGAGGTCAGCGGGCCGTCCGGCACCTTGATGCTGAAGAACTCCAACTGCTCTTCCCAGTTGGCGCTGGCGATGGAGTAGGCGCGCAGCAGCGGCCGCGTCTCCGTCTCCAGGCCGATCATCACGAACTGGCCGTTGTCGAAGCGGAAGCCGTCGTTGCGGGTGGTGGTGAAGCTGAAGTAGTCCTCGGTCCAGTGGCGGACATCGAGCACCGTTTCGGGGCCAAAAGCGGAAGACATGCCGTTAATCGTGATGGGGAAGGAACGGCGGCCATTCTACCCCATGCCGACTCAAATGAGATCAACTCTCATTTGAGGGTCGGGCCGATCCCGGCGATCCGGCTCACTTCTCGAACGAGACCTCGTAGGAGAGGTACAGCGGTGCCTGCGGCGGCGCCAGCAGCGGGCGCTGGCGCAGGAAACGCTCCAGGCACAGGGCCAGCGGGGTGGTGCCGTTGCGCCAGCTGGCGCCGACGCTGCCGTCGGCCTGCACCTGCACCACCACGGTGAACGGCGAGGTGTCCGGACGCGGCGTGGCGCAACTGGCCACGCCCTCGTCCAGCGCCGCGCGCTGCAGGGTCTGCAGGCGCTCCTGCATGGCCGCCGGCAGGCCGGCCTCGTCGCGGTCGGCCAGGGCCTTGGCCGCGGCGTAGTCGGAGGGCGCCGGCGTGTCCGCGGCGGGAGCGGCGAGCGCCGGGACGGCGAGGGCGGCGGCGAACAGGCAGGGCAGGGTGCGGAGCATGGCGGTGTCGGAAGGGGCGGACCAGGCTCAACGATACCCAGCGGCCTGCAGTTCGAACAGTTCCGCGTAGCGGCCGCCCTGTGCCATCAGTTCGTCGTGGGTGCCGCTGGCCTCGATCCGGCCGTCGGCCAAGACCAGGATGCGGTCGGCCATGCGCACGCTGGAGAAGCGGTGCGAGATCAGCACCGCGGTGCGGTTGTCGGACAGCTCCTTGAAGCGCTGGAACACCTCGAACTCGCTGCGCGCGTCCAGCGCGGCGGTCGGTTCGTCGAGGATCATCACCTGGGCGTCGCGCATGTAGGCGCGGGCAATGGCGATCTTCTGCCACTGCCCGCCGGAGAGGTCCACGCCGGTCTTGAAGCGGCGCCCGATCACCTGCGCGTAGCCCTGCGGCAGGCCGTCGATCAGCTCGGCGGCCATCGCCCGCTGCGCCGCGGCGCGGATCCGCGGCGCGTCGTCCAGTGCGTCGACCTGGCCGACGCCGATGTTCTCGCCGGCACTGAAGTGATAGCGCACGAAGTCCTGGAAGATCACCCCGAGGTTGGCGCGCAGGTCGTCCAGGTCGTAGTCGCGCAGGTCGCGGCCGTCGAGCAGGATGCGGCCTTCGTCCGGGTCGTACAGCCGCGCCAGCAGCTTGACCAGGGTGGTCTTGCCGGCGCCGTTCTCGCCGACCAGGGCCAGCACCTCGCCGGCGCGCAGCGCGAAGTCCAGGTGCCGCACCGCCCACTGCTCGGCGTCCGGGTAGCGGAAGCCGACGTTCTCGAACACGAAGCCCTGCACGATCGGCCGCGGTACCGGCACCGCGCCCGGGCGGGTGCGGATCTCCGGGACGATGCGGAAGAACGAGTACAGGTCGTCCAGGTACAGCGCCTGCCCAGCTACCTGCGAGAAGCCGATCAGCAGGCCTTCCAGCAACTGCCGCAGGCGCAGGAAGCTGCCGGCCAGAAAGGTCAGGTCGCCGATGCTGAAGTCGCCGCGCACGGTGCGCCAGGCGATGTAGCCGTAGGCGCCGTAGTAGCCCAGCGTGCCCAGCGCCGCCAGCACGGTGCCCCACAGCATGCGCTTGCGCGCCAGCGCGCGGTTGGCCTGGAAGTAGCGGTCGGCCAGGGCGCGGTAGCGCGCGATCAGGAAGTTGTGCAAGTTGAAGATCTTCACTTCCTTGGCGGTCTCGACGCTGGCGCCGAGCTGGCGCAGATAGTCGAGCTGGCGGCGTTCGGCCGTCCACTGGAAGTTGAGCGAGTAGCCGAGCGCGTTGAAGTGCGCCTCGCCGATGAAGGCCGGCACCAGCGCCACCGCCAGCAGGGCGATGAGCCACGGCGCGTACACCAGCAGGCCGACCGCGAAGCTGACCACGGTGATCGCGTCCTGCACCTGGCCGAACAACTGGCTCATCAGGTTCATGCGGCCCATGGTCTGGCGCCGCGCGCGGTCCAGCCGGTCCTGCTGCTCCGGATCCTCGAAATCCTCCAGGTCCAGCTGCGCGGCGTGCTCCATCAACTGCACACTGGTGGTGTTGTTGAACAGCTCCGACAGCAGCGTGTCGGCATAGCTGACCAGCCGCCCGAGCAGGTCCGAGGCGATCGCCAGCGCCAGCTCCAGGCCCAGCAGTTCCAGCAGCCGGTTCAGGCGGCCGCTGGCCAGGGCCTGGCCCAGCGAGTCGAAGCCGGGCGATTGCCCGACCAGGTGGATGGCCTCGTCGATGATCAGCTTGCCGACGTACAGCGCGGCCACCGGCAGCAGCGCACGGATCACGCGCAGGCCGATGCTGCTCAGGGTCAGCCAGCGGCTGGTCTGCCAGATCTGGCGCAGGAACGGCGGCAGGTTGCGCATCGCATCGAAGCGCTCGCGCAGGCTCGGGCCGGTGCGGGGCGCGGCGCGGGCGCCGCCATGGGAAGGGGAGGTGGAGGCCATCGGCGCATTGTGCCGGGGCAGGGTGTGCGCGGGGAGTGTGGGCTGCACCGGGACGCAGGCTGCATCGGGGCTGACGCCGGTGGCGGGCGCGCGCTTGCTGAGGGCGCGGCATGGGTGAGCCTCGTCGATGTCCTGCCAAGGCTACTGCCATGTCCGTCCCTGCCGTCTCTGTGTTCGCCCGCCTGCGTGCGCATCTGCCGTCGTGGCGCGAACTGCTCGGCTGCACGATTCTCGTCCTGCTTGCCGCTGCGCTGCTGCGGTGGGGCGACGCGACTATGTTGGCGCTGACGCTGTCGTATGGAGTCTTCGCGATCGGCTACAGCCTGTTCCGCTTGTTCGGCGGTCGTAGCGGCATCGACCTCGAGCAGTTGTGGCGCGAGGTGCTCAATGCGGTCCTCGGTCTGTGCTGATGGGGTTCGTAGCGGCGTGGGCAGCCCGGCGCGACGGCTGTGTCATGCGGCGTGTCGCACCCTCACCCCAACCTCTCTCCCGGGGAGAGGGGCGAGCGCGTCCCTTCTCCCTGCGGGAGAAGGTACCCCGAAGGGGCGGATGAGGATACGGGCGAAGCCTCGAAATGCTTGCTACCGCCAGGCGTTCCATGGCGGCCGTACCCTCACCCCAACCCCTCTCCCGGTGGGAGAGGGGCTGATGGAGGCGTCTGGCTGGAGCTTCTTTCGGCTTACTCGTCCAGCCGCAGCGTCAGGCACTTGGCGGCGCCGCCGGCCTTGAGGAATTCGTCCAGCGGGGTCTGCACCACGCGGTAGCCGATCGCCGCCAGGGCGGCGCACAGCGCGGGCGAGGCGCGGTTGAGCAGCAGGGTGTCGTCCAGGTCCACCGCGTTGCAGGCGAAGGCGAGGGCGTCGGCCTCGCCGACGGCGATGCGCCGCGAGGCCGGGACGTGCTGGGCGATCGCCTGCTGCGCGTCGGCGTCGAACGCGGCCGGGTAGTACAGCAGGTAGCCGTCGCGCAGCGGGCAGAAGCAGGTGTCCAGGTGATAGAAGCGCGCGTCGACCAGGCGCAGCGGCACCACCTCGATGTCCAGCAGGTCGGTCAGTTCGTGCGCGGCGGCCAGGTCGCTGCGGTGGCCGTGGCCCATCCACAGCCGGCGTGCGCCGCGGTCCAGCAGCGCATCGCCGGCGCCTTCGAAATACACCTGCTCGGGCAGTTCGCAGATGCGCAGGCCGGCCTGGCGGCACCAGGCGGTGAACAAGGCTTCCTCGCCACGGCGTTCGGCGTGGCGGAAGCGGCTGGGCACGAAACGGTCGCCGAGCACCAGGCCGGCGTTGGCGCTGAACACCATGTCCGGCAGGCCCGGCGCCGCGGCGATGCAGTCGACGCGGGCGCCTGCCGCCTCGGCGGCGGCCACCAGCGCGTTCCATTGCGCCTGCGCGCGCTCGCGGCTGGCGGCGTGGACGTTGCCTTCCATCCACGGGTTGATCACGTAGTCCACCGCGAAGTGCTGCGGCGCGCACATCAGCAAGCGGTGGCGGTAGCTGGCGCCGGTGCGGGAGTGCGGCTCGGGGGAGGCGAGGGCCAGGTCGGTTTCGTCGGCCAGGCCGACAGCAAGGGCGTTCTCGATCATGCGCGCGCTCCATGTCTGGGATGCGCGCCACGCTAGCGGCGGCGTGTTGCGGGGACATGTCGGTCTTGGTGGCGGGAGTGGGGATTCGGGATTGGGGATTCGTGCAAGCAGAACCGCGCGCGCTGGGGGTCTGCCTGGCGCTGGCGTGTGGGGAGTGCGTCCAGCTGCCAGCACTCGGAATTCGGAAGCGCTATGCATCCTTGCCGACTACGCGATCCTGCTTCCGAATCCCCAATGCCGAATCCCCAATCCCGGCGCGCAGCGCCCTTACGGCAGCGCCGGCTGCAGCCCCACGCCCAGCCGGTTCCAGGCGTTGATCACGGCCACGGCCATGGTCAGCGCACTGATCCCGGCCGGGTCGAACTGCGTCGCCAGTGCGTCGTAGACGACCTGCGGCGGTGCACCGGCAGGCAGCGTGGTCAATGCCTCGGCCCAGTCCAGCGCGGCGCGCTCGCGGGCGTCGAAGAAGCGGCTGTCGCGCCAGGCGGCGAGGGTGTCGAGCTTGCGTGGCTCGGTGCCGGCGCTGCGCAGGGCGGCGGCGTGCATGTCCATGCAATAGGCGCAGCCGTTGAGTTGGGAGACGCGCAGGAACACCAGTTCGGTGAGGGCGCTGCCGAGGATGCCGTCGTGGACCTGCTGACTGGCGCTGAGCAGGGCGCGGAATGCGTCGGGTTCGTGGCGGGTGTAGTCGATGCGATGGAAGTGCATGGTGGGTCGCGCATGGCGGCCACCATGGCCGCCTTCCCCTCCAGGACGCGGCGGCGTGTGCCGGCGTGACAGCGCCGCCGCAGCTCAGTCGTCGCTGGCTGCAGATTTCGCCGTCGGCGCCGGCAGCTTGTCCGGGTTCATCAGCGTCAGCACCTCGGCGATGCGTTCGCCGTCGATCACCAGCACAGTCACCGACTGCAGCCGCGGCCCCAGGAAGCGCAGGATCGCCGGTTCGCCGTTGACCGTGCCGATCCGCGCCTGCAGGCCCAGGCCGCGCCGCGCCACGGCCCAGTACAGCCGGCCGATGCGCTCGGCGCCGTGCAAGGGGCGCAGGCTCGCGGTGACCTTGCCACCGCCGTCGGACAGCAACTGCGCATCGGCATGCAGCAAGGCGGCGATGGCGGCGCGGTCGCCGCGCTGCGAGGCGTGCAGGAAGCGCTCCAGCAACTGGCGGTGGCGCTCGGGCGTGACCGCGAAGCGCGCCTGGCCCTGGCCGAGCCGCTCGCGCGCCCGATGCACCAGTTGCCGGCAGCCGGCCTCGCTGCGCTCCAGGGCGTGGCCGATCTGCGCGTAGTCGTAGTCGAACGCCTCCTTCAGCAGGAACGCCGCGCGCTCGTGCGGGTTCAGCCGCTCCAGCAACGCCAGGAACGCCACCGATACCTGCTCGGCGCGGTCGTGGCGCTCGGCCGGGTCGGCGTCGTCGGCGATCTCCAGCGGCTCGGGCAGCCACGGGCCGACGTAGTGGACGCGGACGCTGCGCGCCGCACGCAGGCGGTCCAGCCCGAGCCGGGTAGCGGCGGTCACCAGCCAGGCTTCGGGGTCGCGGATCGCCCCGCGGTCGCTGGCCTGCCAGCGCAGCCAGGCGTCCTGCACGGTGTCCTCGGCGTCGGCGCGGCTGCCGAGCAGGCGGTAGGCCAGGCCGAACAGCCGGGGGCGGTGGGATTCGAAGGTCGGATCGTGGGTCATGACGACCAGGACGGAACAGGGCGTGCCGGCGTGACAGCGGGCGGGCCCGCCACTTTGCCCTAAAATGGGCGGGTTTCCCCCCGCCAGCCGCAGAGCCAGCCGTGACCTCGATCAAGCAGGAAGACCTCATCCAGTCCGTCGCCGACGCGCTGCAGTACATCAGCTACTACCACCCGGTCGACTACATCAAGAACCTGTCCGCGGCCTACGAGCGCGAGCAGTCGCCGGCGGCCAAGGACGCCATCGCGCAGATCCTGATCAATTCGCGCATGTGCGCCGAGGGCCACCGGCCGATCTGCCAGGACACCGGCATCGTCACCGTGTTCCTCGAGATCGGCATGAACGTGCGCTGGGACGACGCCACCATGGGCGTGGAGGACATGGTCAACGAGGGCGTGCGCCGCGCCTACAACCATCCGGACAACAAGCTGCGCGCCTCGGTGCTGGCCGATCCGGCCGGCAAGCGCCAGAACACCAAGGACAACACCCCGGCGGTGGTCAACGTGAAGGTCGTCCCCGGCGACACCGTCGACGTCATCGTCGCGGCCAAGGGCGGCGGCTCGGAGGCCAAGAGCAAGTTCGCCATGCTCAATCCCTCCGATTCCATCGTCGACTGGGTGCTCAAGACCGTGCCGACCATGGGCGCCGGCTGGTGCCCGCCGGGCATGCTCGGCATCGGCATCGGCGGCACCGCCGAGAAGGCGATGCTGCTGGCCAAGGAAGCGCTGATGGAGCCGATCGACATCGTCGACCTGCAGGCCCGCGGCGCGTCCAATCGTTCCGAGGAACTGCGCCTGGAGCTGTACGAGAAGGTCAACGCGCTGGGCATCGGCGCGCAGGGCCTGGGCGGCCTGACCACGGTGCTGGACATCAAGGTCAAGGATTACCCGACCCACGCCGCCAACCTGCCGGTGGCGCTGATCCCCAATTGCGCGGCCACCCGCCATGCGCACTTCACCCTGGACGGCAGCGGCGCGGTGATGCTGGATCCGCCCTCGCTGGAAGACTGGCCCAAGCTCACCTACAACCCGACCAACGCGCGCCGGGTGAACCTGGACACCATCACCCGCGAGGAAGTGGCCAGCTTCAAGCCGGGCGAGACGATCCTGCTCAACGGCAAACTGCTGACCGGCCGCGACGCCGCGCACAAGCGGATGATCGACATGCTCAACCGCGGCGAGACGCTGCCGGTGGACTTCACCAACCGCTTCATCTACTACGTCGGCCCGGTCGATCCGGTGCGCGACGAAGTGGTCGGCCCGGCCGGCCCCACCACCGCCACGCGCATGGACAAGTTCACCCGGCAGATGCTGGAGCAGACCGGCCTGCTGGGCATGGTCGGCAAGTCCGAGCGCGGCGATGCGGCGATCGCCGCGATCCGCGACAACAAGGCGGTGTACCTGATGGCGGTCGGCGGCTCGGCCTACCTGGTGTCCAAGGCGATCAAGGCCAGCAAGGTGCTGGCGTTCGAAGACCTGGGCATGGAGGCGATCTACGAGTTCGAGGTCAAGGACATGCCGGTGACCGTGGCGGTCGATTCCAGCGGCGAGTCGGTGCACAAGACCGGCCCGCGCGAGTGGCAGGCGCGCATCGGCAAGATCCCGGTGGTGGTCGAGGCCTGATCGGCCGCAGCGCGAAAGCCGGCGAAGTCGCCGGCGTCGTCCGCGGCGCTGGCGGTGCGCCGGCGCCGCGGCAATAATCGGCGCTGGTTCCGCCTCCGGGGAAAGCGTCGTGTCCATCGTGCTTTACGGCTCGCCCAGTACCGCCTCGTTCGTCGTGCACTGGTTGCTGATCGAACTGCAGGTCGATTTCGAACTGCGCATGCTCGATTTCGAGCGCCATGAGCAGAAAAGCCCCGAGTACCTGGCGCTCAACCCGCAGGGGCGGGTACCGACGCTGGTGCTGGACGGGCAGGTGCTGACCGAATCGGTCGCCATCGCCATGCACCTGGCCGACCTGTATCCGCACGCCGGCCTGGCGCCGCCGCCCGGCACCCATGAACGCGCGGCCTATTACCGCTGGATGCTGTTCGGCGCCTACACCCTGATGCCGGCCTACCGCGACTGGTTCTATCCCGACGAACCGGCCGGCGCCGACAACGCCGAGCGCGTGCGTGCCAGTGCCCGCGCGTTCCTGGAAAAGGCCTGGGACGAGGTGGCGGCCCACCTGGAGCAGGGCGGCCCGTATCTGCTGGGCGAGCACTGCAGCGCCGCCGACTTCGTGCTGGTCATGCTGATGCGCTGGTCGCGCAACATGCCGCGGCCCACCGACAGCTGGCCGGCGCTCAAGGCACTGGCCGAGCGGATGAAGGCGCGCCCGGCGTTCCACGAGACCTATCGGCGGGAAGGCATTACCGACTGGGCGTGAGCAGCGGCGCGGAAGCGCGGATCCGGAAGCAACGGCGGCTACGTCGTGGGGCGTCGGCTGTCGGGGTTCCGGCAGCTTCCCCGGACAACGAAGATGGGTTCGTTGAAACTTTGCTCCTCCGTTTTTTCTGGTCCTCGACATGAGCGCCGAATCAGCAAAGCGCTGATTCACAAGCACGTGTGCTGACCGTTCACGTGGTTTGCGCTCACCCGTATGGAAGCATCGCGCGTCGCTGTGTAGCCAGCGGCGCCCCCTCCTGCGTCATCTTGTCGCACCCGCCACTGCGGCCGACCCGCTGCCGACGCGGCCGCCTAGAATGACGCGGTGTCCGTCCTCCGTGCTCCCGCTCGATTGCGCCGCCTGATGCGCTGGCCCGCCTTGCTGGCCGCGCTGCTACTGGTGGTCGCGCCGGTGGCCAGCCGGCTGCTGGAGACCGCAAGCCTGTCGGTGCCGATGTGCACGACCGCCGGGTTGCAGGCGATGCCGGAACTGCCACCGGAACATGGTGCCGCGCACGCGATCCACGCCGATCACCACGAGGTGTCGGGCGCACAGCGCGACCATGGCCTGGCGCATGCCGCCTGCGATTACTGCCTGCTCGCCGCGCGGCTGCTGCCGTGGCTGGCGATCGTCCTGCTGCTGGCCGCGGCCTTGCCGGCGCCAAGGGTCGCGACGCCGCTGCGCCGTCGCGTCCATGCCGCCGTGCGCTGGCGGGCGCACGCCGCACGCGGGCCGCCACTGAATCTCCAGAACGCTCTCCTGTTTCCGGTGCGCTAGGCGCGCCGGTGCCGTTCTTTTCTGGAGTTCACCTCATGCCTCAGTTCCTGCCGTCGCCCGCGCGGGCGGCGTTGTCGTGCTGCATTCTTGTCAGTCTGTTTCCCGCTTCCGGCCACGCCGAGGCGCCCGATGCCACCACCCTCGACCGGATGCAGGTGACCGCCACCGCGCCGGTCGCGCCGCTGACCTGGACGGTCGATCCGAAGCTGCCGCGGCAGCCGGTGCCGGCCAGCGACGGTGCCGACTATCTGAAGACCGTGCCGGGCTTCGCCGCGATCCGTAACGGCGGCACCAACGGCGATCCGGTCCTGCGCGGCATGTTCGGCTCGCGGCTCAACGTGCTCAGCAACGACGGCACCCTCGTCGGGGCGTGCCCGGCGCGGATGGACAACGCCCTGTCCTACATCGCGCCGGAGACCTTCGACCGGCTCACCATCGTCAAGGGCCCGCAGACCGTGCGCTGGGGCCCCGGCGCCTCCGCCGGCACCGTGCGCTTCGAGCGCGACACCCCGCATTACGCGGCACCGACGCTGGAAGGCGAGGCCAGCGCGCTGGTCGGGTCCTGGAACCGCAACGACCAGAACCTGGACCTGCGCGGCGGCAACCGCAGCGGTTACGCCCGCGTGGACGCCAACCGCTCCGAGTCCGGCGACTACCGCGACGGCGACGGCGCAGTGGTGCCCTCGCGCTGGCGCAAGTGGAATGCCGACGCCGCGGTCGGCTGGACCCCGGACCCGGACACCGTGCTGGAACTCTCCGCCGGCAGCGGCGACGGCCTGGCCCGCTACGCCGGGCGCAGCATGGACGGCACCCAGTTCCGTCGCACCAGCTACGCCGCGCGCTTCGAGCGCACCGACCTGCCCGGCGCCTGGGAAGCGCTGCGCGCCAATGCCTACGTCAACGACGCCGACCACGTCATGGACAACTACACGTTGCGCCGGCCCAACCCGCAGTCGGCGATGCCGATGCCGATGGCCGCCAACGTGGACCGACGCACCCGCGGCGGGCGCGTGGAATCGGAGTGGCGCTGGGACCAGGTCGTGGTCCAGGCCGGCGTCGACACCCAGCAAAGCCGCCACCGCGACCGCAGCGCCAGCGGCGAGGGCGCATACCGGACCGTGCCGTGGCGCACCGACGCGCGGTTCGACAACCTCGGTGCCTTTGCCGAAGCCACCTTCGGCGCCGGCACGGCGCAGCGCTGGATTGCCGGCCTGCGCCTGGACCGCGCGCAGGTCGAGGACACCCGCCGCAGCATCGGCATGATGGGCATGCCCAATCCCACCGCCGGGCAGACGCGCAGCGAAGACTTGGGCAGTGGCTTCCTGCGCGTGGAGCGCAACCTCTCGGCCGACACCGTCTGGTATGCCGGCCTCGGCCGCAGCGCACGCATGCCGGACTACTGGGAACTGTTCTCCGCCGACATGGGCCCGATGGGCGCGGCCAACGCCTTCGCCGGGCTGCGCCCGGAACGCACCACCCAGCTCGATCTCGGCCTGCAGTACCGCGGCGCGACCGTGCAGGGTTGGGTCTCCGCCTACGCCGGGCGGGTGCAGGACTTCATCCTCTTCACCTATGCCGACGGCGGCATGATGGGCACCACCACCCGCGTCGACAACGTCGACGCGCGCATCGCCGGCGCCGAGGCGGGACTGGATTGGCAGCCGCTGCACGGCCTGACCCTTGGCGGCACGCTGGCCTACGCCTGGGGCGAAAACCGCAGCGACGGCACGCCGTTGCCGCAGATGCCGCCGCTGGAATCGCGGCTGCGACTGGAGTGGGAAGGGCAGCGCTGGTCGGCCGGGGCGCTGCTGCGCGCGGTGGCGCGGCAGGGGCGGGTGGCGCTGGACCAGGGCAACGTGGTTGGCCGCGACCTCGGCCGCAGCGCCGGTTTCGCCACGCTGGGGCTGAGCGGCGGCTACCGGGTCAGTGAAGGGCTGCGGCTGAGCGCCGGCATCGACAACGTGTTCGACCGGCGCTACAGCGAACATCTCAACCTGGCCGGCAGCGCCGATTTCGGCTTCCCGGCCGACCCGGTGCGCATCGCCGAACCGGGCCGCAATCTCTGGCTGAAGGGCAATTACCGGTTCTGAGCGATCGGCGCCAGTTGATCAGTGGGCGCGGTCGCGTGGCGGCCGCGCCGCCGTCGCGGTGAGGCCCGGCGATGTGCCCCGGGCAACTCCTCGTATGCAGTGCGCAGCGATTCGGCATTGCATGCAGGAAACCTCGACGCTGTCCGCGCGCGCCGTCACTGCAGCAATCCAGACGTCCACGGGGCGTGCGCGTCCGACGCGTGACCAGCACGCGCGACGTCCGCCAGGCGGGCGCCGCGCGTGTGACTCAGGTGCGGCCGATCAGAACCATTCCAGCAGCGAGATGCCGACGCCCACATAGGTGGCGCGGTGGTTGTAGTCGATCATGCTCTCGCCATAGCCGTCGAACACCTGCACATGGCCGCGCAGCAGGTTGCTGATCGGGAAGCCCCAGTCCAGCTGCACCGCGCCGTGCGAGCGGTCGCCGCCGCGCAGCGAATGCCGTGCCATCAGCGCCACCTCGTGGCCGTTGCGGTTGTAGATCAGGGTCGCGTCGCCGCGGCCCATGTAGTCCTCGATGTCCGGATTGTTGTCCTGCTTGCGGCTCTCCGGGATGCGGTACCAGGGGCGCAGCACCAGCGCCCAGTTGTCGCGGTCCAGGCCGATGTTGAGCATCGCCCGGTTCCAGCTGCGCGACAGCGGATCGCTGCGGCCGTTGGACTGGTGGGTCAGCTGGATGCCGGTCATCCGGCCCTTCCAGCCGAACAGGCTGTAGTTGTTGCGGAACACCAGCATCAGTTCCGGCTCGTAGTTGGTCTCGCGGAACGGTCGCGACTGCTCCGCGTTGTAGACCTGCCAGCGCGAGCTCTGGGTATACGCGCCCCACAGGTCGCCGTTGTCGCCGAAGATGTTCTCCACGATCTTGGTCTTGAAGCTCAGCTGGAACTTCGCCTCCACGCTGTCCAGCGGCTCGGCGGTGGTCACCGTGTTGACCGGGTTCGGCGAGGACGGCAGCTCGTTCTTCTTGCTGGTCCAGAACGCCGGCAGCAGGTACACCGGCTTGTAGGCGCGCAACTGGAAGGTGCCCAGCTTGGAGTCCTTGGCAAGTTCCCAGCGGCTGTCCAGCAGCGAGCCCTTGCCGGCATTGGCGATGGTGCTGTCGTAGCGGTCCTGCTTGAAGATCGCGGCGGCGCGCTGGCGGGTGCGCTCGGCGACGCCGGCATCCTCCGGCACGCTGGCGTCCAGCTGTTGCTTCTGGCGTTCGCTGGCAGCCTGCGCCGCGGCATCGGCCGCCTGCGGGTCGGCGGTGCGGCGCGACAGCGCCTGGTCGTAGCAGGCCAGGCGGGCGGCGTCGCTGGAAATCGCCACGCAGGCTTCCGGCGAGGCGGGGGTGGGCAGGACTTCCTGCGCGTGCGCAAGCGGCACGGCCGCGATCGACAGCAGCAACAGGGGACGGACCTGACGATGGGACATGCGGTTCTCGCTGCAACGGGCGGCGCGGGCGGGTGGTGCGCTGCCGGGGTGAATGGCCGGCAGGGAAAATACAGGAAGTGACGACAACAGGGTCATCACACGTTCATGCTGCCGCCGCGACGCCGTCTTCAGGCGGGCTGCGTCAGACCACCCAGGCCACCGCGAACACCGCGAGCATCGCCAGGGCCAGCCCGAGCTTGGCGGTGGTACCCAGGACGATGCCCAGCCAGGTGCCGACGCCGACGCGGGTCGCCTGGCGCAGTTCGCGGCCGTGCCAGTACTCCCCGGCCAGGGCGCCGACGAAGGGGCCAACGAACAGCCCGATGGGCATGAAGAACATGCCGGCGATCCCGCCCAGCACCGACCCCCACAGCGCCTTGCGGCTGGCACCGACGCGCTGCGCACCGAACGCGGTGGCCAACAGGTCGACCAGCAGCGACAGCGCGGTGAGCACGCCCAGCACGGTCAGCGTCGGCCAGCCCAGCCGCTGGAAGCCGTCGGCCCAGGCCGCCAGCAGCATCCCGGCGAACATCAGCGGCGTGCCTGGCAGGGCCGGCAGCAGCACCCCTGCCAGCCCGACCAGAACCAGGAGACCGGCACAGACGTAATAGATGAACGCAGGGTCCATGTGGCTCACCGCGGGGGAGATTTGGGGGTTGACAGATGGGGTCTTTTTGCTGATTGCATTTTCATTTTGACCGGGGTAAGTTGCAGCCGCTGCGTTTGCAAAGGTCACCGTGAATCGTGGCCTGATGCGGTAGATCCACCGATCCGCTACATCGTTATACCTCGCTTCCTCCTTGCAACCAGCCGCCGCACCCCACGGCGTACCCACCCCTGAGACGTGTTCCAAGGAGTAAGTCGATCATGAACGGCACTGGCAATCGCGAAAACGGCACCGTGAAGTGGTTCAACGATGCCAAGGGTTTCGGTTTCATCAGCCGCGAAAACGGCGAGGACGTGTTCGTGCACTTCCGGGCGATCCAGACCCAGGGCTTCAAGAGCCTGAAGGAAGGCCAGAAGGTCAGCTTCACCGTGGTGCAGGGCCAGAAGGGCCTGCAGGCCGACGCGGTGCAGCCGCTCTGAGGCGTTGTCGCGCGCGGCGCCGCGCGCAGCAAAAAGGCCCGCGCTGCGGGCCTTTTTGCGTTTCAGGGCAGGTCGGCGAGGCCGATCAGCGCGGCACGACGCGCCCGTTGACCACGCGCACGTAGGTGTTCTCGCGCACACCAGCCAGGTCGCGCTGGTTGACCACGATCACCCGGCCGTCGTCCATCTGCACATGCATGTCGTAGGTGTCGCTGGTGACGTTCTTCTGTATCTGGTTGCCGGCCAGCGCGCCGGCCGCCGCACCGGCCACGGCCGACACGTTCTGGTTGCCCTTGCTGCCGCCGGTGTGGTCGGAAATCTCGTGGCCGGCGACCGCGCCGACGATGCCGCCCAGGATCGCGCCGGTGGCCGACGGCGCGGTGCGGCCGGACGGCACGGTGTCGATGCGGGTGACGATGCCGCAGTCGGCGCAGCGGGTCTGGGTGTAACCGCCGCGCGCCGGCTGGCTGTAGCCGCCGCCGTAACCGCCGCCATAACCCGGGGACGTGGCGCAGCCTGCCAGCGCCAGGGTCGCCACGGCAGCGGTGGCCATCAGTTGAATCTTCATGGGTGCTCTCCTCGACAGTGATGGAGCGCGGCGGCAGCGCCGCGTTCGCACGCATCCTGTCCACCCCTGCGTGAATGAAACGCCAACCCTGGCAGGTGCCGTTCAGCCTCGCGCCGGCCGGCGTCAGCGGCAATTCATCGAGACGCGCACTGGCACTTGCGCGGCGTGGCCACGCCGCCGGCGCAGCGAGACCTGCGTCGGTCCGTCAGCGAACCCCCTGCAGCAAGCTCGGCAGCGCTCTCGCCGAACGCTCAGCGGAAATCGCGGTGGCAGGCGTCGCAGCGTTCGTCGATCTGCTGGCGCGCCTGCGCCAGCGCCGCGCAGTCGGCCGGCGGCTGCGCCAGCGCCGCGTCCACGCCGGCGCGCAGCGCATCGGCGTGCTCGCGAAAGCGGCTGTCGTCGGCCAGGTCGGGAAACGCCGTGCCCAGCTCGTCGCCGAGCAGGCGCAGCGTGCGCAGCCGCGCCTGCGGACCCGCGCCGCTGCATTGCCGGTGCGCGGTGTCGCGTTCGAGCAGCGCCAGTTGCTTGCCCATGACCTGCATCAGGCTGCGCGGGAACGGATCCTGCCGCGCCTGCACCGCGCGCAGCGCCATCACCGTCAGCACCAGGCCGAGCAACAGGCCGGCCAGCAGCACGAACAGATAGCGGGACGCGGAAGCGGGCGGGGGCGGCTTGGCCATGGGTGGCATGCGCGGCGGGATGGAGTGCCGATGGTACGCCTGCTGCAAGGCGGCGCGCGGACGCCAGGCGCGAATCCCCAATCCCCAATCCCGGCTCCCCAGGCAATCCCCTAAAATGCGCGGATGAACGAACAATGGCGCGAACGCTTCGCCGGCATCGACCGGCTCTACGGGCAAGGCACGATCGCGCGGCTGGCGCAGTGCCGGGTGGCGGTGGTGGGCATGGGCGGGGTCGGCTCGTGGGTGGTCGAGGCGCTGGCGCGCTCGGCCGTCGGGCATCTGACCCTGATCGACGCCGACGACATCTGCGTGTCCAACACCAACCGGCAACTGCCGGCACTGGCCGGTCAGTACGGGCGCAACAAGGCGGTGGCGATGGCCGAGCGCTGCGTGGCGATCAATCCTCAGATCGAGGCGGTGGCGGTCGAGGCCTTCCTCACCCCGACCAACATCGCCGAGGTGCTCGATGCCGGCTTCGACCTGGTGATCGATGCCTGCGACAGCTTTCGGGTCAAGGTCGAGACCATCGCCTGGTGCCGGCGGCGCAAGCTGCCGCTGCTGACCGTGGGCTCGGCCGGCGGGCGCACCGATCCGACCCTGGTGCGGATCCGCGACGTGTCGCGCACCGAGCACGACGCCATGCTGGCGCTGATCCGCAAGAAGCTGCGCAGCGAATTCAATTTCCCCAAGAACCCGCAGCGCTATTTCGGCGTGCCGGCGGTGTACTCGCTGGAGAACGTGCGCTATCCGCAGGCCGATGGCAGCGTCTGCGGACTGCGGCCGGTGCTGGGGCCTGACGCGGCCTTGAACCTGGACTGCGGCGCCGGGCTGGGCGCGGCCACCCACATCACCGGTGCGTTCGCCTTCGCCGCGGTCGGCAAGGCGCTGGAGATGCTGTTGAAGCGCGCGGTGGCGCGCGAGGCGGCGGCCGCCTAGCGCGCGCCGGACGGCGGCGGCGCGTCCGGGGCGCGCGTGGCCGCACCGCTCATCAGGTTGCGCTCGGTGCCGGCCTGCAGGAAGGCCAGCCGTTCCAGGTCGTGCGCCGGCTGCGGCCGGCCGAACAGGAAGCCCTGGAAGTGCCGGCAACCCATCGCCGAGAGCATCTCGCACTGCTGCGCATCCTCGATGCCTTCGGCCAGCGCCACCATGCCCATCACCTCCGAGATCTCCACGATCTTGGCCAGCAGGCGCCGCGAGGACTCGTCGGCCTTGGCGTCGTTGACGAACTGCCGGTCGATCTTGAGCTTGGTGACCGGCAGCGTCCTGAGCATGGCCAGCGACGAGAAGCCGGTGCCGAAATCGTCCAGCGCCCAGCCGATGCCGAACGCCTTGAGTTCGTGCATCTTGGCGCGCACCCCGGCGGTGTCCACGTACAGCGCCGACTCGGTCAGCTCGAATTCCAGCGACGCCGGCGCCACGCCCTCGCTGGTGATCACCTGCTTCACCGACGCCACGAAGTTGGGATCGAGCAATTGCACCGGGCTGACGTTCACCGCGACCACCAGCGCACGCAGATCCTGCTCGTGCGACCAGCGCCGCAGCGTGCTGCAGACCTGACGCAGCACTTCCAGTCCCACGTCCCGGATCAACTGGCTCTCTTCGGCCAGCGGGATGAACTTGTCCGGGGTCAGCAGCTTGCCGCTGGGGTGGCGCCAGCGCACCAGCGCCTCGGCGCCGAGCATGCTGCCGTTCGCGCTGACCTGCGGCTGGTACAGCACCTCGATCTCGCCGTTACCGACTGCACGCGCCAGCTCCCGCTCCAGCGAAATGCGCGCGTTCACGTCGTTGCGGTAGATGTGCAGGATCGCCGCGAGCAGGCCGGCCGCGCAGGCCATGTTGGAGATCGCGCCGAGCCGGCGCATCCCCGGCGGCGGCGAGGACGCCGGCGCCAGCCAGTCCAGTTCGCCCGAACCGAACGCGACGAAGGCGCCCAGGCACGCCAGCGGGAACACCAGCGCGCGGTAGCTGCGGCTGCGGTCGAACACGAACAGCGCGCCGGCCGCCAGCGGCAGGAAAAAAGTGTGCACCGAGCGCGGCACCGTGCCGATCGGCGCATCGATGATCGAGATCACCAGCACCACCACGAACACGCCATGCGCCACCAGCGACAACGAGGCCTCGTCGCAATGGCGGCGGCGGCACAGCGCGAGCAGGCCGACCGCCGTGAGCCCGACGAAGGCGAGCGCCAGTTCCGGCCGGCCGTAGTACAGGTAGCACACGGTCCACAATGCGCCGAGCGTGGTGCACGAGACCCCGGCCAGGGTCAGGGTGCTGCGCATCTTGCGGCTGCGATTGCTGTCGCGGAATTTCAGGGAGACCCAGCTTTCGCCGTTGGAGACGTGTTTCTCCGAACTCGCGCCGCTTTTCATCGTCGTGGCGCTCGCATGCGCGATGGCGCCGCTCGCGCCGGGGCGGCCGCGGAGGAGGCGATCGCACGCGTGCGCCGCGCGCTGTGGAGAAGCGGGTAGGGGATACGGCTTGCCGGTTGTTTCACGCCAGGATGATCCGATCTGCCAGAACGCGTGCCATCGAGCCGGCCGCCGAGCCTTTGCTGAGAGCGAACGGGTTCACACTCCGGTGCCTGGCGGACAAAAGATCCGCTCGCTGTTCAGCGCGGTGCACAGTAGCAGAAGCCAGCAGGCGGAAACCCTGTCGAAAGACCGTGATCCGGTAGCCCAGTTCACAGTTTCGCGCGAAAGATGCGCAGCAAGCGACGTTCGCGCGGATTGCTGCAGCGTGGAGTTGCGCGTTGGCCGGTGTGCCGGTGTGCAGAGCGGCGCTTGCGCATGGTGCTGCCACGCCGGCGAGCGGTGTGCGGCTGTCTGCGGGGACAGTCCTGCGTCAGCCCGGCGCGGCTGTGTCGGGAAGCATGTCGGGCAGGCCGAACAAGCGCCGCGCATTGGCCGTGGTCTGCGCGGCGATGGAGGCGGCAGGTGCGTCGCGCAGCTCGGCGATGGTGTCCAGCACCGTACGCAGCCGCGCCGGTTCATTGCGCTGGCCGCGGATCGCGGCATCGGGCTGGTCCGGCGCATCGGTTTCCAGCAGCAGCTGTTGCAACGGCACCGTGGCGGCGAGCCGGCGCAGGCGCTGCGCCCGTGCGTAGGTGACCGGTCCGCCCAGGCCGATCAGGAAATCCAGCGACTGCAACTGCGCCGCCTGCTCGGCGCTGCCCGCGAAACTGTGCACCACGCCGCGCAGGCGCCCGACCTTGCGGATCGCCAGGATCACCGCGTCCACCGCGCGCCGCGCATGCACGATCACCGGCAGGTCGAACTCTCGTGCCAGTTGCAGCTGGCCGGCGAAGTAGCGCTGCTGCTCGGCTTCGTCCAGGCCTTCGACGAAGAAGTCCAGGCCGCATTCGCCGATGGCGCAGGGACGCTCGCGTTCGATCCACTCGCCGAGCAAAGGCAGGTGCTCGGGCCGGTGCTCGGCGAGGAACAGTGGATGCAGGCCATACGCCGGATACAGGCCGGGCGCGGCCGCGCAGACCGCACGCAGCTTCGCCCAGGACGCCGCGGTCACCGCCGGCACCACCTGCGCCTGCACGCCCGCCGCCTGCGCGCGTGCGATCACCGCGTCGCGGTCCGGATCGAACTCCTCCGCGTCGAGATGGCAATGGCTGTCGATCAACGGCATCGGCGCTCAGCGGCGCACGCGCTGCGCGGTCGAGTTCAACGGCTCGGTGGCCGGCGCCGGGGTGCGGGTCTTCCAGTTGGCCAGCAGCAGGGTGCCCAGGCCGAACACGATCTCGTCGATGAAGGGCACCGGATCGGGCAGCAGCACGCTCAGCACGAACAGCCCGGCGGTGATCTTGAACAGCGTCGGGTAGCGCAATTTGCCCGCCCAGCGCAGCAGCGGATAGACGATCGGGTTGGGCATGTGGGGTGCTCCGGGGCAGCGGTGGAAACGCTAACAGCTTTGATATGGCGACGTTCCAGCGGCGTTACCAGTCGCGGGTACGGCGCGTTACTGAATAGGGAGCGGATCGGTTCAGCTTCGGCATGGTAATCACAGCACCGTAGACAACGCGGTCAGCCCGCAGGAGAGCACACATGAAAAGCACTACGACAACCGTTCTGGTCGCGGCTGGCGCCTTGCTGGTCGGCGGCGTCGCCACCGCGGCCTTCATGAACAATCGCGACAAACCCGTGGACGTCGCCAGCAGCGACGTGCGCCCGGCCCTGGACAATACCCGCGGCGACAGCGCGATGGACAACAGCGTCGGCGGCAAGCTCGAGTACGCCGATGTGGTGCGGGTCGACCCGATCACCCAGAAGCAGCAGCGCTACGCCGAGGTGATCGGCACCGAGCCGCTGCGCCAGACCTCCACCACCACCACGCCGCGCCAGGTGTGCAACGACGTGGTGGTGCAGGAGCGCCTGCCCGAGCGCGACGGCAATGTCGGCGGTACCGTGGTCGGCGCGGTGGTCGGCGGCCTGCTCGGCAACCAGATCGGCCATGGCAACGGCCGCAAGGCCGCGACCGCGGCCGGCGCGGTGGCCGGTGGTTTCATCGGCAACCGCATCGACCAGAACCATGTCGGCGGCCGCGTGGTCGACCGCACCGAGCGCCAGTGCCACACCGAGAACAGCACCGCGCAGTCCTCGACCGTCACCGGCTACAACGTGACCTACCGCAACGACGACGGCACCACCGGCACCATGCGCATGGACAGCAAGCCGGGCAGCCGCATCGCCATGGGCACGCAGGACGTGGTCAAGGGCTACGACGTGACCTACCGCTACGACGGCCAGGAAAAGACCGTGCGCATGGACGACCGCCCGAACAGCGACCGCCTGCCGGTGCTGGACGGCCGCCTGGTCACCCAGACCGCCTCGGCCGGCGACGTCGCCGTCAGCCAGCGCTGAGTCGCAGTCGGTTGCACCTCCGAAGGCCGGCGCTTGCGCCGGCCTTCGTCTATCTGCCGGCGGCGGCGCGGGCGGGGCCGATACAATGCGGTTTTCGCCGTGGATGCCGCCATGCCCCTGCCTTGCGACGACCTGTTCAACGTAGCCGCGCTGCTCAGCGAGGAGGAGCGCGCGATCCAGCAGGCGGTGGCGCGCTTCGTCGACGCGAAGGTGCTGCCGGTGATCGGCGAGGCCTTCGACCAGGCGCGGTTCCCGCGCGAACTGGTGCCGGAACTGGCGCAACTGGGCCTGCTCGGCGCCAGCCTGCCGGCCGGGCAGGGCGGTGGCGGCCTCAACGCGGTCTGCTACGGCCTGATCTGCCAGGAACTGGAGCGTGGCGACAGCGGCCTGCGCAGCTTCGTCAGCGTGCAGTCCTCGCTGTGCATGTACCCGATCCACGCCTACGGCAGCGACGCGCAGCGTCAGCGCTGGTTGCCGGCGATGGCCGCCGGCACGGCGATCGGTTGCTTCGGCCTGACCGAGTCCCAGGGCGGCTCCGACCCGGCGGCGATGCAGACCCGTGCGATGCGCGACGGCGACGGTTGGCGCCTGAGCGGCAGCAAGATGTGGATCACCAACGGCAGCATCGCCGACGTGGCGATCGTGTGGGCGCAGACCGACGACGGCATCCAGGGTTTCCTGGTCGAGGCCGGCACCCCGGGCTTCGGCACCCAGGACATCGCGCACAAGATGAGCCTGCGCGCCTCGGTGACCTCGGCGCTGTTCTTCGACGACGTGCGCCTGCCCGAGAGCCAGCGCCTACCCGGTGTGCGCGGCCTGAAGGGGCCGCTGGGCTGCCTGACCCAGGCCCGCTACGGCATCAGCTGGGGCGCGATCGGCGCGGCCATCGCCTGCCTGCGCGAGGCGATGGCCTATGCCGGCGAGCGCATGCTGTTCGGGCGGCCGCTGGCGGCCACCCAGAGCGCGCAGATCAAGCTGGCCGACATGGCGCGGCGCATCGCTAGCGCGCAGTTGCTGGCGCTGCAACTGGGCCGGCTCAAGGATGCCGGCACGCTGCAGCCGGCGCAGGTGTCGCTGGCCAAGTGGAACAACGTGCGCATGGCCCTGGACATCGCCCGCGAATGCCGCGACCTGCTCGGCGGCGCCGGCATCACCACCGACTACGGCGCGATCCGGCATGCGCTGAACCTGGAATCGGTGATCACCTACGAGGGCACCGAGACCGTGCACCAACTGGTGGTCGGCCGCGAACTGACCGGTATCAATGCGTTTTGAAGCCATCGCCCGCGGCCGGCCGCGGGCCTGTTCACAGGAGAACCGACGATGAGCGTCTTCGATGTGCGCGTGGAAACCGAGCGCCTGTTGCTGCGCCCGCCTACTGCCGAGGATTTCGCGGCGTTCTGCGCCTTTTCCGCCGACGCCGAGACCATGCATCACCTTGGTGGCATGCAGGCGCCATCGGTGGTCTGGCGCAGCCTGACCTCGCTGGTCGGCAGCTGGCAGTTGCAGGGATTTGCGATGTTCTCGGTGATCGAGAAGCGCAGCGGGCAGTGGATCGGCCGGGTCGGCCCCTGGCAGCCGCACGGCTGGCCAGGCCCGGAAGTCGGCTGGGGCATCGCCCGCGCGTTCTGGGGCCTGGGCTATGCGCCGGAGGCGGCCACGGCGTCGATCGACTGGGCGTTCGCGCAGTTGGGCTGGACCGAGGTGATCCACACCATCGTGCCGGACAACGCCAACTCCAAGGCGGTGGCGGCCAAGCTAGGCTCGCGCTACCTGCGCCAGGACCGCCTGCCCGAGCCGCTGCAGGCATTCGAGGTGGAAGTGTGGGGGCAGTCGCGCGCGCAGTGGCAGGCGCGGGGCTGAGCCACGACGACGACGGCATTCGACACAGGAGCGGCGCATGGCATCCGAACGTTTTCCCCTGACCGTGTACGGCATGGCGCTGTCCGGCAATTGCTACAAGGTGCGGCTGTTGCTGGAGCAGCTCGGCTGCGGCTACCGCTGGGTCGAGGTCGACAGCGCCAACGGCCAGACCCGCACCCCGGCGTTCCTGGCCAAGAATCCCAACGGCAAGGTGCCGCTGCTGGAGCGCGAGGACGGCCGTGTGCTGGCCGAATCCAACGCCATCCTGTGCTGGCTGGCCGAGGGCACCGGCTATCTGCCCGCCGATCCCTGGCAGCGCGCGCAGGCGCTGAGCTGGCTGTTCTTCGAGCAGTACAGCCACGAACCCTACGTGGCGGTGGCGCGCTTCGTCTGCGGTTGGACGCCGCCGGACTCGCCGCGCCGTGCCGAACTGCCGCGCCTGCGCGAGGGCGCGCTGCGGGCGCTGGCGGTGATGGAGCAGCACCTGCAGGCGCAGGCCTGGTTCACCGGGCCGGCCTACGGCATCGCCGATATCGCGCTGTTCGCCTATACGCATTGCGCCGGCGATGCCGGCATCGCGCTGACCCAGTATCCGGCGCTGTGCGACTGGCTGCAGCGGGTGCGCGCGACGCCGGGTTTCGTGGCGCTGCCGCCGCTGCCGGAGGAGGTGCAGGGACGCCTGGCGCAGACCGCGACGTCAACGGCGTTCACCTGACTGCCGCGTGCCGGCGGCTAGCCTGCAGGTCCATTCGGTCAGGAGTAACGCCATGAGCCAGTACCGCATCGCCGTGTTCGTCGGCAGCCTGCGCAAGGAATCGTTCAACCGGCGCCTGGCGCACGCGCTGGAGCGACTTGCCGGCGACCGTGCGAGTTTCGAGTATGTCGAGATCGGCGACCTGCCGCTGTACAACCAGGACCACGACCACGACTATCCGGCGCAGGGCCGGCGCCTGAAGACGCAGGTCAGCAGCGCCGACGCGGTGCTGTTCGTCACTCCCGAATACAACCGCTCCATCCCCGGCGTGCTCAAGAACGCCATCGACCTGGGCTCGCGGCCGTACGGCGAGAGCGCCTTCGCCGGCAAGCCGGCGGCGGTGTGCGGGACCTCGCCGGGGGCGATCGGCACGGCCATGGCGCAGCAGCACCTGCGCAACGTGCTGGCCTACCTGGACATGCCGGTGCTGGGGCAGCCGGAGATCTTTCTGCAGTTCAAGGAGGGCCTGATCGCCGAGGACGGCGCCATCGACGACGAGCGCACGCGCAAGTTCCTCGCCGGCTTCGTCGACAAGTTCATCGCCTGGATCGACGAACTGCAGGCCTGAGCGCTATCCCGGCGCGTGCCGTGGTGCGCCGATGGGGCAGGGCGGGCCTTGCGCGACGCGGCCTCGGCGAGGTTCTCAACCGCTTGTCCCCAGACTTGTCCCCAGCCTCTGGCGAGGCGTGGCGACGCACGGGCCGCCGCTCAGGCAGGCGCCCTGTGTTAAGCGTCGCCCTAGCCCCGGCCGGGCGCGGCGACTAAAATCGGCGCCCGGGCTGCGGTGAGGCCGCGCCCGGCGCCCGCGCCCCACAGAGAAGACCCAGCCTATGTCCGCCCGTCCCGGCTACCGCGGCGATCGCAAAAGCGAGCGCAGCGAACGCAGCGAGCCGCGTCTCGACCAGTTGCGCGTGCCGCCGCACTCGATCGAGGCCGAACAGGCCGTGCTCGGCGGCCTGATGCTGGCGCCGGACGCCTACGACCGGGTCAACGACCAGCTCACCGAGAACGACTTCTACCGGCGCGATCACCAGTTGATCTACCGCGCGATCCGCGAGCTGGCCGAAAAGGGGCGCCCGTTCGATGCGGTGACCCTGGGCGAGTGGTTCGAATCGCAGGGCAAGCTGGAGATGGTCGGCGACGGCGCCTACCTGATCGAACTGGCCAGCACCACGCCCTCGGCCGCCAACATCGTCGCCTACGCGGAAATCGTCCGCGACAAGGCGGTGCTGCGGCAGTTGATCGAGGTCGGCACCACCATCGTCAACGACGGCTTCCAGCCGGAAGGGCGCGAGAGTTCGGAACTGCTGGCATCGGCGGAAAAGGCGGTGTTCCAGATCGCCGAGGCCGGCGCGCGCGGGCGCAGCGACTTCGTGGCGATGCCCGGCGCGTTGAAGGACGCGTTCGAGGAACTGCGCAACCGCTTCGAGAACGGCGGCAACATCACCGGCCTGCCGACCGGCTACAACGATTTCGACGCGATGACCGCCGGCCTGCAGCCGACCGACCTGATCATCCTCGCCGCGCGTCCGGCGATGGGCAAGACCACCTTCGCGCTGAACATCGCCGAGTACGCGGCGATCAAGTCGAAGAAGGCGGTGGCGGTGTTCTCGATGGAAATGTCGGCCTCGCAGCTGGCGATGCGCCTGATCTCCTCCAACGGCCGCATCAACGCGCAGCGCCTGCGCACCGGCCAGCTCGAGGACGAGGACTGGGCGCGGGTCACCGGCGCGATCAAGATGCTCAAGGAGACCAAGATCTTCATCGACGACACGCCGGGCGTGTCGCCGGAAGTGCTGCGCTCCAAGGCGCGCCGGCTCAAGCGCGAGCACGACCTGGGCCTGATCGTGATCGACTACCTGCAGCTGATGTCCGTGCCCGGCAACAGCGAGAACCGCGCCACCGAGATCTCGGAGATCTCGCGCTCGCTCAAGGGCCTGGCCAAGGAACTCGGCGTGCCGGTGATCGCGCTGTCGCAGCTCAACCGCTCGCTGGAAACCCGCACCGACAAGCGCCCGGTGATGGCCGACTTGCGCGAATCGGGCGCGATCGAGCAGGACGCGGACATGATCGTGTTCATCTACCGCGACGACTACTACAACAAGGAAAATTCGCCGGACAAGGGCCTGGCCGAAATCATCATCGGCAAGCACCGCGGCGGCCCGACCGGGTCGTGCAAGCTCAAGTTCTTCGGCGAATACACCCGTTTCGACAACCTCGCCCACGATTCGGTGGGTGCGTTCGAGTAAGCCTGCGCGCTATACGCACATCATCTGGCGAGTGCGGCGCCCGGTACGTTCCGGGCGCCGGCGTGAGGGCGCGACGCAGCGATCAGTAGGGAATCTCGATCTCGGCGTTGCTGGTGGCGTCGTAGGTGTTGGCGCCGTACTCGGCGTGGTGGGTGCAGACCACGGTGATCTTGCGATAGATGCCGTAGACGAAGTTCGACTTGAAGTGCACGTCGACCAGCGCGCCGTTGCCTTCCTCGTCGTAGTCGGTGGTGTAGCCGTTGCCGATCTGGTCGTAGGCGTTGCAGCGCACGTTGATGTAGTTGGCGTCGACGCGGTCGTTGTTGGCGTTGGCGAAGCGCGAGTACGCGCGGATCTTCAGGCGCTTGCCGCCGGCCGGACGTCCGTCGGACTCGTAGCCCTGGTTCTGGATCACGCCCTGCAGCGTGTAGACCGGCGTGCTGCCGCCACCACCGCCGCCGCCACCACCACATTCGACGCCATTGTCGATGCCGACTTCGTTCTGGAATTGGCCCGGTTCGGTGGTGCACGCCATCGCCAGCGGGGCGGCGAGGCTCAGTGCGAGGGTGAGGGCGGCTTTTGCGATGCGCTTGTCCATGGGTCTTGCTCTCCTGAAATCATTGCGAATGTCGGCGATGGGCGTGGCCGTGCTGCGCCATTCGCTGCCCGCAGCGCGTCGCGGCCCTGTCGATGCAGGTCCGGGCGCGGGCGGTTCGGGGCGCACGCAACCGCGCTCGCCGGCGGTGATGGCCGTGAGATCGCAGGGGCGATGGCGGATGTTCCCCCGTGCGCGCGAGACGGCCGTGGCCATGTCGTGCGCGGTGCAGCGAAAGCACGGATGACGTCCTTCCCCGGAACGTCATCCATCAGCAGCGGTCGCGGCGCCGCTTCGACATGACGGCGCCCGCCACGGCGTTATAGCAGGGCGGACGAGGCGCACGTGCGCGGCGCGCGGCGATGTCTACGAAATCCGGCCAGCGCGGCCCGCGTCGCGTCAGGATCGGCAGCGTCGAAGCATGTGCGACTCGCGCCGCATGCTCACCTGGCCGCTGCACCCGATCCGTATCATAGCGCGTCCTTCGCTGCATCCCCTCGCATGAGCTACGCCATCGTCTGGTTCCGGCGCGACCTGCGCCTGCACGATCAACCTGCCCTGCAGGCCGCCCTGGATGCCGGGCATACGCCGGTGCCGGTGTACCTGCACAGCCCGGAGGACGAGGGCGCCTGGGCCGCCGGCGCGGCTTCGCGCAGCTGGCTGCAGCGCTCGCTGGCGGCGCTGGACGCGCAACTGCGCGAGCGCGGTTCGCGCCTGATCCTGCGCCAGGGCCCGGCCGAGACCGCGTTGCGCGAGGTGATCGCCGAGTGCGGCGCGGTGGCGGTGTACTGGAACCGGCGCTACGAGCCGGCCACGCAGCCGCGCGATGCGCGGCTCAAGCGCGAACTGCGCGAGCAGGGCCTGGAGGTGCACAGCCACAACAGCGCGCTGCTGTTCGAACCCTGGCAACTGGCGACGCAGCAGGGCGGCCCGTACAAGGTGTTCACCCCGTTCTGGCGCAGCGCCTTGAGCCATTGGCAGGTGCCCGCGTTGCAGGCCGCGCCGAAGACGCTGCCTGCGCCGCCCAAGGATCTGGACAGCCTGCCGCTGGAACGACTTGGCCTTGCCCCGGCGCTGGCCTGGGATCGCGGCTTCTGGGAGGTCTGGCAGCCGGGCGAGGCGGGCGCGCACGAGGCGCTGGACGTGTTCGTCGATGGCGCGCTGCGCGACTATCTCGATGGCCGCGACCGTCCCGACCAGGTCGGCACCTCGCGGCTGTCGCCGCACCTGCATTTCGGCGAGATCGCGCCGTGGCGCATCGTCGCGACGCTGGAACAGCAGCGCCGCGCCGCCACCGCCGCGGCGATCGACGGCTACATCCGCCAGCTCGGCTGGCGCGATTTCGCCCATCACCTGCTGCACCATTTCCCGGACACGCCCGAGCGCAACCTCAATCCGCGCTTCGAGCGCTTCCGCTGGGCCACGCCCGATGCGGCGACATTGCACGCCTGGCAGCGCGGACGCACCGGCGTGCCGATCGTCGATGCCGGCCTGCGTGAGCTGTGGCACACCGGCTGGATGCACAACCGCGTGCGCATGATCGTCGCCAGCTACCTGTGCAAGCACCTGCGCGTGCATTGGTCCGAAGGCGCGCGCTGGTTCTGGGACACCCTGGTCGATGCCGACCTGGCCAACAACACGCTGGGCTGGCAGTGGGTGGCCGGCACCGGCGCCGATGCCGCGCCGTATTTTCGCGTGTTCAACCCGGTGACCCAAGCGCAGAAGTTCGATCCGAAGGGCGAGTACATCGCGCGTTGGGTGCCGGAACTGGCGGCGCTGCCGGTGGCCGACCGCTTCGCGCCCTGGCAGGCGCCGCAGCGACTGGCGCACGCCGCGCCGCAGTATCCGCGGCAGCCGATCGTGGACTTGGCCGCCGGCCGCGATGCGGCGCTGGCCGCCTATCGCGAGACCGCCGCCGGCTGAGCACGGCGCCGTGTTGCGCGGCGCAGCACGACCGCTGGCGCGATTGACGCCCTTCGCGGGGCCATGATTCACTCCGGGCTCGGACAGGAGCCCGCATGGCCACCAGCTCAGCTCGCCGCAAGCCGCAGCGCGAACCGATGTCGCGCGTGGACACCGCCTGGTTGCGGATGGACCGGCCGACCAATCCGATGATGATCACCGGCGTGCTGATGTTCGACGAGCCGCTGACCCTGCCTGCGCTCAAGCAACTGGTGCGCAAGCGCTTCCTGGCCTTCCCGCGCTTCCTGCAGAAGCCGGTGGAGACCGCCACCGGCGCCTACTGGCAGCGCGACGACGATTTCGATCTGGACTGGCACGTGCGCCTGTCGGCCTTGCCCGGGCGCGGGCAGAAGAAGGCGCTGGAGCGCTTCGCCGGGCAGATGGCGTCCACGCCCTTGGACAAGACCAAGCCGCTGTGGCAGTTCCACCTCATCGAACGCTACGAAGGCGGCTCGGCGCTGGTGGCGCGGATCCACCACAGCTATGCCGACGGCATCGCGCTGGTGCAGGTGCTGCTGTCGCTGACCGATACCCAGCGCACCCCGGAGCCGTCGGCGCAGCTCGGGCGCGCCTGGCTCAAGGACGACGGCAAGGAGGTGGTGCGCCGGGTCGGTGCGGTGGACCGCTACCTCAAGCTCGGCGGGCGCATGCTCGACAAGGGCCGGGCGATGGCGCAGGACCCGAACCTGCCGCAGATGCTGGCGCGCGAAGGCGGGCTGATCGGCCGCGAACTGGTCAATGCCCTGTTGCTGGCCGACGATCCGCCGACGCTGCTACGCGGCCGTCTCGGCGTCAGCAAGCGCGTGGCCTGGGCCGAACCGCTGGACCTGGACGAGGTCAAGGCGGTGGGCCGCGCCTGCGACTGCACGGTCAACGACGTGCTGATGGCGACCATGGCCGGCGCCCTGCGCGACTACATGCTCGAACGCGGCGAACGCCTGGACGGGGTGACCCTGCGCGCCACCGTGCCGGTCAACCTGCGCCCGCTGGAGCACGCGCGCAAGCTCGGCAACCACTTCGGCCTGGTGTTCCTGGACCTGCCGGTGGGCGAGGCCAACCCGGTGCGGCGGCTGCAGTGCGTGGCCGAGTCGATGCAGCAGCTCAAGCAGTCGCGCCAGGCGATGGTGGTCTTCGGCCTGCTGGCCGCGGTGGGCATGGCGCCGGCGGCGCTGCAGTCGGCGGCGCTGGACCTGTTCAGTCGCAAGGCCACCACCGTGGCGACCAACGTGCCGGGCCCGCAGCAACCGCTGTACCTGGCCGGCAGCCGCGTGCGCGAGATGATGTTCTGGGTGCCGCAGACCGGCTCGATCGGCGTCGGCGTGTCGATCATGAGCTACAACCACCGCGTGCATTTCGGCCTGATCGGCGATGCGCGGCTCATTCCCGATCCGGACGCGGTGATGCGCCGGGTCGGCGCCGAATTCGAAAAGCTGCTGTACCTGGCGCTGATGGGCGATTGGGAGCAGCCGCTGCGCGCGGCCGACGCCGAAGACCTGCTGCCGTCTTCCTGAACCGGGCACATCGCGTGTCGGGCTGCGTTCATCCGCGCCTCGCGTGGCCCTGTTTATGCTGCGGCCACGTCAAACCAGGTTCGGAGAGAACATGATGAAAACGACCACCCTTCGCGGCGTGTCCGTGGCCCTGGCCAGCGCGCTGGTGCTGTCCGCCTGCGCCACCGGCGGCTCCTACGTGCAGCGCGATCAGTACGGCAATCCCACCGAGCAGCAGAACCGCACCGGCCGCGGCGCGCTGATCGGCACCGCGGTCGGCGTCGCCGCCGGCCTGCTCAGCGGCAGCAGCGCCACCGAGCGCCGCCAGCACGCGATGATCGGCGCCGGCATCGGCGCGCTCAGCGGCGCGGCGATCGGCAACTACCAGGATCGGCAGGAGCGCGCGCTGCGCGAGCGCACCGCCAACACCGGCATCGACGTGCGCCGCGACGGCGACAACATCACCCTCAACCTGCCCGACGGCATCACCTTCGACTTCAACCAGTCCACGCTCAAGCCGCAGTTCTATTCGGCGCTCAACGGCGTGGCCCAGACCCTGGGCGAATACAACCAGACCATGATCGAAGTGGTCGGGCACACCGACAGCATCGGCAGCGATGCGGTCAACCAGCGCCTGTCCGAACAGCGCGCGTCCTCGGTGGCCGCCTACCTGACCGCGCAGGGCGTGCAGCCCGAGCGCATCCAGACCCTGGGCGCGGGCAAGAAGTACCCGATCGCCGACAACAGCACCGAGGCCGGTCGCGCGCAGAACCGCCGCGTGGAGATCCGCGTGGTGCCGCTGCGTGCCTCGGCCGGCTGACCGATCCGATCCGCCGACCGCAACGACGAACGGGCCGCACTGCGGCCCGTTCGCGTTTCTGCGCTGCTGCTGGGACGCGTTGTGCGCGGCGCGGCTCAGACCAGCGCCGCGTCCTCTTCGTCCTCGGCTTCCGTCTCCAGCGCCGCGTCCGCCGGCACCGGCGCGGCGGCCACGCGCGGCAGGCTGGCCAGCGACTGCGTGTTCATCGCCACGCCGCTGCACAGGGTGAACTCGGCGCCGTCCTCGGCCTGCTGCGTGGCCAGCTTGGCCGGGCACTGCGCCATCATGTAGCTGACGTCGAAGTTGAGCTTGTCGACCAGGAAGTCGACGAAGGCGCGCACCTTCGGCGAGAGCATGCGCCCGCCCGGGAACACCGCGTTGAAATCCAGGTCCGGCCCGACCCAGCCGCCGAGCACGCGCCGCGCCTTGCCGGCCTCGATCAGCGGCTTGATCGTCGCATCGCTGGCCAGCACCAGGCCTTCGCCGCAGACCAGGCCGCCGATCAGCGCCGCCGAGTCGTTGGCCAGCAGGATCGGCTGGACCAGGAATTCGCCGCTCTGCTTGCCGTTGCGCAGCGGCCAGCACAGCCGGTTGCCGCCGCCGCGGCCGTTGCTCAGCGCCAGCGTGCGGTGGTGCTGCAGGTCGTCCGGATGCAGCGGTTCGCCGTGGCGCTCGATGTAGTACGGGCTGGCGAAGACCTGGGTGCGGAAGGTGGCGAGCTTGCGCGCGACCATGGTCGAATCCGGCAGCGTGCCCATGTGCAGGGCCACGTCCACGCCTTCGGCGATCGGGTCGACCTTGTCGCTGGTCATGATCATCTCCAGCCGCACTTCCGGATGCTGGCGGTGGAACTCGCCCAGGATCGGCGCCACCCAGGAAATGCCGGCCGAGTAGGGCACGCTGAAGCGCAGCCAGCCGCGCGGGCCGGCCTGCAGCTGGCCCACCGCGCTCTCGGCTTCCTCCAGTTCGCGGGCGATGCGCTGGCAATGCTCGTGGTAGACCGCGCCGGCCTCGGTCAGCCCGAGCCGGCGCGTGGTCCGGTGCAGCAGGCGCGCGCCCAGCCGCGCCTCCAGGTCCTGCACCTTGCGGCTGACGGTGGTCTTCGGCAGGCCGAGGGCATTGGCCGCGGCGATGAAGCTGCCTTGCTCGACCACCTTGACGAAGATCAGGGTGTCGTTCAGATCGTGGCTCATGGCGGTTCCTTGGGGTGGAGACGATTGGACCGATAGCGGGACGATTATTCCCCTTAATTCGGACTAATCAAGTGCGGCTTTGGCGCCTAATTTGTCCGCATTCGCCATCACCGACGAGCTTTGCCCATGTCGATGCGCACTCTGTTCCAGTTTTTCGCCTGCCCCGATCGCCAGCCGCGGCGCCGTTCCGCGCCGGTAGCGACGGCGCAATCCCTTTACCCGAAAGCGTTTCGCGAGTTCACGCCGCCGCCGCGGCGGCAGGGTGGCAGCAGCCTGCGCCTGGGCGCCTCGGGTAACGATCGGCTGGGTCGAATAGCGATTGTCCCGTCCGCGGGAGGAAAAGTCCCGTGAGCGGGATGTTGGCCCCCGAGGTCCTGGTCCTCGGAGGCAGCGGCACGGTCGGGCAGGGCGTGGTCCAGGCGCTGCTGGAGGCGGGCAGCCCGGTGTTGGCGGTGGCGCGCGACCGCGCCCGCCTGGCCGCGCTGCGCGACCGCCACCGCGACGAACCCGGCCTGGACGTGCTGTGCGGCTCGGTCGGCACCGACGCGGCTGCCGCTGCCTTGGTCGCCGAGATCGCGCAGCGGCCGCGGCCGCTGGCCGCGGTGGTCGCCGCCCTGGGCAGTCCGCTGCGGCCGGGGCGCCTGCTGGAGCGACCGCTGGGCGCGCTGCGCCGGCGCCTGGATGCGGACCTGCTGCCGCACCTCGCTGCCGCACGGCATCTGCTGCCGTTGCTGGCGCAGCACGAGCGCGGCGCGCGCTACGTGCTGCTCGGCAGTCCCTGCGCGCTGCGCGCCTGGTCCGGGCACGGCGACAGTTCGGTCGCGGCCTCCGCGATCCGCATGCTCGCGCAGGTGCTGCACGAGGAAGCCAAGCCGCTGGGCGTGCACGTGCACCTGCTGTCGCTGTCCGAGCCGGTGTGCCGCAGCGACGACGCCATCGGCGACTGCCCGGAGTGGTTCACCACCCTCGGCGTCGGCCGCGCCGTGGTCCACCTGCTCGCCGATCCGCAGCGGCCGGACCGCGCCCTGGTCGAGATCGACCGCCGCCACCTTGCCCAGCCGCGCAGCGCCTTGCTCACCCCCTTGCCGTTTTCCTTCTCCACCCACGAGGTCTCTCCATGAATCCGATTCCGATGCCGTCGCGCCTGCTGCCGGGCGCCCTGCGCCCGCTGGCGGTGGCGCTGCTGGTCGCCACGCTCGCCGCCTGCGGCGGCAAGGCCAACGAACAGGGCGCGCCGCCGCCGCCGAGCGTGGGCGTGGCGCCCGCGCTGCAGAAGCAGATCAGTCAGTGGGACGAGTTCAGCGGCCGCGTCGAGGCGGTCGAGCACGTCGACCTGCGCCCGCGCGTGTCCGGCTACATCGACAAGGTCAACTACGTCGAAGGGCAGGAGGTGAAGAAGGGCGATGTGCTGTTCACCATCGACGCGCGCAGCTACCGCGCCGACCTGGCGCGCGCCGAGGCCGACCTGGCGCGCGCACGTACCCAGGCCAAGCTCAGCGCCAGCGAGGCCGCGCGCGCCAAGACCCTGTCCGAACAGCAGGCCATCTCCACCGAGAGCTGGGAACAGCGGCGCGCCGCGGCCGAGCAGGCGCAGGCCGACGTGCTGGCCGCGCAGGCGGCGGTGGACAGCGCACGCCTGAACCTGGAATGGACCCAGGTGCGCGCGCCGATCGCCGGCCGCGCCGGCCGCGCGATGGTCACCGCCGGCAACCTGGTCAGCGCCGGCGACAGCGCCAGCGTGCTGACCACGCTGGTGTCGCTGGACAAGGTGCACGTGTACTTCGACGCCGACGAAGGCACCTTCCTGCGCTATGCGCAGATGGCGCGCGACGGCCAGCGCCCGAGCGAGCGCGACGGCAGCCTGCCGGTGCAGGTCGGCCTGGTCGGCGAGGACGGCTATCCGCATGCCGGCAAGGTCGATTTCCTCGACAACCAGCTGGTGCGCAGCACCGGCACCATCCACGTGCGCGCGCTGCTGGACAACGCCGACCGCCGCTTCACCCCCGGCCTGTTCGCGCGGGTGCGGCTGCTCGGCAGCGGCCGCTTCGACGCGGTGCTGATCGACGATCGCGCGGTGCTCACCGACCAGGACCGCAAGTACGTCTACGTGGTCGACAAGGACGGCAAGGCGCAGCGGCGCGACGTGCAGCTCGGCCGCAGCGCCGACGGCCTGCGCATCGTGCAGAGCGGCTTGTCCGCCGGCGACAAGGTCATCGTCGACGGCGTGCAGAAGGTGTTCATGCCCGGCATGCCGGTGCAGGCCAAGCCGATCGCACAGACCGCGTCGCCTGCCGCACCGCGGCAGGCCGTCGCCCTCGACTGAGTCGCGGGCGCCGACGCAGCACCGGCCGGGTCATGACCGACCGGCCGCGCCCGCCGGGCCCGTGATGGCCCGGCGCCGCCACCGGCATGCCTGCGTCCGCGCCCGGCCCCCCGTTTCATCCGTTTCCAGGACCACCACCCATGGACTTTTCCAGATTCTTCATCGACCGGCCGATCTTCGCCGCCGTGCTGTCGATCGTCATTTTCGCCGCGGGCCTGATCGCCATCCCGCTGCTGCCCATCGGCGAATATCCCGACGTGGTGCCGCCTTCGGTGGTAGTGCGCACGGTGTATCCGGGCGCCAACCCCAAGGTCATCGCCGAGACCGTCGCCACGCCGCTGGAGGAAGCGATCAACGGCGTGGAGAACATGATGTACATCAAGTCGGTCGCCGGTTCCGACGGCGTGCTGCAGATGACCGTGACCTTCCGCCCGGGCACCGATCCGGACGATGCCGCGGTCAAGGTGCAGAACCGCGTGGCGCAGGCGCAGGCGCGCCTGCCCGAGGACGTGCGGCGGCAGGGCGTGACCACGCAGAAGCAGTCGCCGACCTTCCTGATGGTAGTGCACCTGACCTCGCCCAAGGGCAAGTACGACACGCTGTACCTGCGCAACTACGCACGCCTGCACGTCAAGGACGCGCTGGCGCGGATCCAGGGCGTGGGCGATGCGCAGGTGTTCGGCGGCGGCGACTACGCGATGCGGGCGTGGCTGGACCCGGAGCGGGTGGCCGCGCGCGGGCTCACCGCCAGCGACGTGGTCGCGGCGATGCGCGAGCAGAACGTGCAGGTCTCCGCCGGTCAGCTCGGCGCCGAGCCGATGCCGGAGAGCAAGTTCCTGACCCTGATCAACGCGCAGGGCCGCCTGCGTACCGAACAGGAGTTCGGCGACATCGTGCTCAAGGTCGGCGCCGACGGCCAGACCGTGCGCCTGTCCGACGTCGCCCGGCTGCAGCTGGGCGCCGGCGACTACACCTTGCGCGCGCAGCTGGACGGCAAGAACGCGGTCGGCATCGGCATCTTCCAGGCGCCGGGCGCCAATGCGCTGCAGATCCGCGACCAGGTCATCGCCAAGATGGACGAGCTGACCAAGCAGTTCCCCGACGACGTGAAGTACGAGGCGGTGTACGACACCACCATCTTCGTGCGCGACTCGATCAGCGCGGTGGTCCACACCCTGCTGGAGGCGGTGCTGCTGGTGGTGCTGGTGGTGATCCTGTTCCTGCAGACCTGGCGCGCCTCGATCATTCCGCTGATCGCGGTGCCGGTGTCGGTGGTCGGCACCTTCGCCGCGCTGTACCTGCTGGGCTTCTCGATCAACACGCTGACCCTGTTCGGGCTGGTGCTGGCGATCGGCATCGTGGTCGACGATGCGATCGTGGTGGTGGAGAACGTGGAGCGCAACATCGAGGAGGGGTTGACCCCGCTGGCGGCCGCCCACCAGGCGATGCGCGAGGTGTCCGGCCCGATCATCGCGATCGCGCTGGTGCTGTGCGCGGTGTTCGTGCCGATGGCGTTCCTGTCCGGGGTCACCGGGCAGTTCTACAAGCAGTTCGCGGTGACCATCGCCATTTCGACGGTGATCTCGGCGATCAACTCGCTGACCCTGTCGCCGGCGCTGGCCGCGCGCCTGCTGCAAGGCCACGACGCGCCCAAGGACCGCCTGTCGCGTGGCATGGAGCGGCTGTTCGGCGGCTGGCTGTTCCGTCCGTTCAACCGCTTCTTCCACCGCAGCTCCGACCGCTACCAGGGTGCGGTGTCGCGCATCCTCGGCCGCCGCGGCGCGGTGTTCGCGGTGTACGTGGCGCTGCTGCTGGTGACCGGGCTGATGTTCAAGGCGGTGCCGGGCGGCTTCATCCCGACCCAGGACAAGATGTACCTGATCGCCGGTGTGAAGCTGCCGGAAGGTGCCTCGATCGAGCGCACCGACGCGATGCTGCGCAAGGTCGCCACCATCGCCATGCAGACCGATGGCGTGGCGCATGCGATCTCGTTCCCGGGCCTCAACGCGCTGCAGTTCACCAACACCCCCAATACCGGCGTGGTGTTCCTGCCGCTGAAGCCGTTCGCCGAGCGCCACCGCAGCGCGCTGGAGATCAATGCCGAGATCAACCAGCGCATCTCGCAACTGGGCGAGGGCATGTCGTTCGCCTTCATGCCGCCGCCGATCCTCGGCCTGGGCAACGGTAACGGCTACCAGCTGTTCATCGAAGACCGCGCCAACCTCGGCTACGGCGCACTGCAGAACGCGGTCAGCACCATGCAGGGTGCGGTGGCGCAGACCCCGGGCATGAGCTTCCCGATCGGCACCTACCAGGCCAACGTGCCGCAGCTCGATGCCGAGGTCGACCGGGTCAAGGCCAAGGCCCAGGGCGTGGCCCTGACCGATCTGTTCGACACCTTGCAGACCTACCTGGGCTCGACCTACGTCAACGACTTCAACCAGTTCGGCCGCACCTGGCAGGTAATCGCCCAGGCCGATGCGCCGTTCCGCGAGAGCGTGGAGGACATCGCCCGGCTGCGCACCCGCAATGCGCAGGGCGAGATGGTGCCGATCGGCTCGATGGTGACGATCAAGCAGACCTACGGCCCGGACCCGGTGCTGCGCTACAACGGCTATCCGGCCGCCGACCTGGCCGGCGAAGCCGATGCGCGCTCGCTGTCCTCGGCCGAGGCGATGGCCAAGATCACCCAGATCGCCAAGCAGGTGCTGCCCAACGGCATGGAGATCGAGTGGACCGACCTGAGCTACCAGCAGGCCACCCAGGGCAATGCGGCGTTGGTGGTGTTCCCGCTGGCGGTGCTGCTGGCGTTCCTGGTGCTGGCCGCGCTGTACGAGAGCTGGACGCTGCCGCTGGCGGTGATCCTGATCGTGCCGATGACCCTGCTGTCGGCGCTGTTCGGTGTGTGGTTGAGCGGCGGCGACAACAACGTGTTCGTGCAGGTCGGCCTGGTGGTGCTGATGGGCCTGGCGTGCAAGAACGCGATCCTGATCGTCGAGTTCGCCCGCGAACTGGAACTGCAGGGCAAGGGCATCGTCGAATCGGCGCTGCAGGCCTGCCGCCTGCGCCTGCGCCCGATCGTGATGACCTCCATCGCCTTCATCGCCGGCACGGTGCCGCTGGTGTTCTCGCATGGCGCGGGCGCGGAAGTGCGCTCTGCCACCGGCATCACCGTGTTCGCCGGCATGCTGGGCGTGACCCTGTTCGGTCTGTTCCTCACCCCCGTGTTCTATGTCGCCCTGCGCAAGCTGGCCGGGCGGCCGCTGGTCTCGCATGCGCCGGCCCATGCCGACGCGCCGGCGCACGGCTGATTCCTTTCCCATCCTTCTCAGGAGTTTCGCAATGAACGCAGCACACAAGATCGCCCTGGTCACCGGCGCCACCCGCGGCATCGGCCTGCACACCGTGCGGCAGCTGGCCGAAGCCGGCGTGCACACCCTGCTGGCCGGACGCGACGCCACCCGCGCCAGCGCCGCGGCCCTGGAACTGCAGGGCGAAGGCCTGCCGGTCGAGCCGCTGACCCTGGACGTCACCGACGCCGCCAGCATCGCCGCCGCAGTGGAGACGGTGCGCGCACGCCATGGGCGGCTGGACATCCTGGTCAACAACGCCGGCATCCTGCGCGACGACCTGCGCCTGAGCGTGTCGCAGCAGAGCCTGGAGACCTGGCGCGAGACCTTCGACACCAACCTGTTCGGCCTGATCGCGGTCACCCAGGCGTTCCTGCCGCTGCTGCGCGAAGCGCCGGCCGCGCGCATCGTCAACGTCTCCAGCGTGCTCGGTTCGCTGGCGCTGCACAGCCAGCCCGGGTCGCCGATCTACGACTTCAAGGTGCCGGCCTACAACGTGTCCAAGAGCGCGGTGAATGCCTGGACCATCCAGTTGGCCTACGAACTGCGCGAGACCCCGATCAAGGTCAACACCATCCACCCCGGCTACGTGAAGACCGACATGAATGCGGGCGAGGGCGAGCTGGAAGTGGCCGACGGCGCGCGCAGCAGCGTGATGATGGCGCTGCTCGACGCCGACGGCCCCACCGGCAGCTACACCCATGTCGGACAGGTGCTGCCATGGTGATCCGTCCTGTCTTCGGCGCACTGGCGCTGGCGCTGCTCAGCGCCTGCGCCAGCGTCGGCCCCGACTACCACGCACCGGCGCAGCCGCCGGTGACCCTGCAGGGTGCGGCGTCGCCGGTGTTCGCGACCGACTCGCCGGTCGCCTCCTGGTGGGCGCAGTTCGACGATCCGGTGCTGGAACAGCTGGTGCACGACGGGCTGGTCGCCAACCTGGACCTGCGCCTCGCCCTGGCGCGCGTGCACGAGGCGCGCGCGGTCTTCGCCGAGCAGCGCCTGGACCAGGCGCCGCATGTCACCGCCGGCGGCGACTACACCCGCGGCAAGGCCCCGGACGCGGACGCCGGCGGCGCGCGCGTGCTGACCGAAAGCTACCGGCTGGGCTTCGATGCCGGTTGGGAGCTGGACCTGTTCGGGCGCCAGCGCCGCGCCAGCGAAGCGGCGCGTGCGAACCTGGAAGCCGAACAGGCCGGCCTGGCCGACGCCCAGGTCACCGTGGCCGCGGAGGTGGCACGCAACTACTTCGCCCTGCGCGGCACGCAGAAGCGCATCGCCCTGGCGCGGACCACGCTGGACAACCTGCGCGACACCCAGCGGCTGACCGAGACCCGTTGGCGACTGGGCGCCGGCAGCGAACTGGACGTGCAGAGCAGCCGCGCGCGGCTGAAGGCGATCGAGGCCGACATCCCGCTGCTGGAAGTCGATGCCGCACAGGCGCGGCACCGGCTGGCGGTGCTGCTGGGCAAGCCGCCCGGCGCGCTCGATGCACTGCTGGCGCCGCAGCCGACCCCGGCCTATGCACGGGCCTTGCCGCTGGGCGATACCACGCAGTTGCTGCGCCGGCGTCCGGACGTGCGCATCGCCGAACGCCGTCTGGCGGCGGCGACCGCGCGCGTCGGCGTGGCCACCGCCGACCTGTTCCCGCGGATCAGCCTGTCCGGTTTCGTCGGCTTCCTGTCCGGCGATGCCGGCGCCTTGCTGCACGGCCGCAGCAAGGCCTGGTCGCTGACCCCGTCGATCCAGTGGGCGGCATTCGACATCGGTAGCGTGCGGGCACGCCTGCGCGCGAGCGAGGCGCAGGCCGACGGCGCTGCCGCCGACTACGAGAAAGCCGTGCTCGGCGCACTGGAAGACACCGAGAACGCCTTGACCGCCTATGCCCACGAACAGGCACGGCTGGCGATCGTGGCCGAACAGACGCAGGCGGCGCAGCGTGCCGAGGCGTTGGCCCAGATCCGCTATCGCGAAGGCTCGGAGGATTTCCTGACCCTGCTCGATGCGCAGCGCACGCAATTGACCGCCGAGGCGGCCCTGGCCGACGCCGAGGCAGCGGTGAACATCGGCGTGGTGCGGGTGTACAAGGCGCTCGGTGGTTGGGGGCAGGACGCGGGCACGGAGGCTGGCAGGGATGTCGCGACCACCGCGGTGGCGGCGTCTGCGGTGAAGGCGCGCTGACCGGCAGGCCGCGAAGACCGCGGTGCGGGCGGACTGCACGCACCGTGGCCTTCTCGGCACCTCACTTCATCTGCTTTTTGTCAGCATCAGGCCGGTGCGGGTTTCCGTAGGAGCGGCTTCAGCCGCGACGGGCGTTCCCGGTGTGGCCCTTCGCGGCTGCATGACAGTTGACTCCCCCAATCGCTTGCGGCGAGTCCTGCGGGTGCACTGTGGGAGGGACTTCAGTCCCGACGCATTGCGCCATCGGAACGCACGCCACTTCGCGCGGCATCACAGTCGATGCCCACAGGATGCTTCCCGTCATCAGAGCCCCCCTGGTGACAGCGACCGGGCCGAAGACCAGCCGGGCAGGCGGCAGATCGCTGCGGGTGCTGGTCGCTCAGTCCTGCGCCACGTCCTCGGCGATCACATAACGGTCGCGACCGTTGTTCTTGGCCTGGTACAGCGCGGTGTCGGCGCGCGAGAACCAGTCGTGCCACTGCACCTCGTCGCACAGCATCGCCGCGCCCAACGACACGGTGATGGTGCCGTTGGGGCCGCGCAGCGCAGAGCGGGTGGCATCGTGCAGGCGCCTGGCGAAGGCGGACAGTTCGGTCGCGGACTGCAGCCGTGCCACCACCACGAACTCCTCGCCGCCGAACCGGAACACCTCGTCCGGCGCGCGTACCTGCGCGCGCAGCAGCGCCGCCAGCTCGGCCAGCACCCGGTCGCCCTCGGCATGGCCGTAGAGGTCGTTGACCTCCTTGAAGTGATCGATGTCGAGCACGATCAGCCCGTGCCGGCGGGTCGCACGGCGCGGATCGGCCACCCGTTGCGACAGGCTGCGCTCGAGCATGCGACGGTTCGGCAGCCCGGTCAGCGAATCGTGCGACGCCAGTTGCTCCAGTTGCACGCGATCGCCTTCCACCCGCAACGCCAGCATGTAGCCCAGCCCGGTGATCAGCAACGACACCGAGATCATCGAGAAGAAGTGCTCGGCACCCAGGGTGCTCGGGGTCACTACCAGCAGCACCGCGATCAGCGTGGCATTGCAGGCCAGCGCGACATGGCGCGTCACCACGAAGAAATTGCTCATCATCACCAGGTACAGCCACGGCACCGCGGCGTGGCGCAGTGCATGGCAGGCCAGGGCGCTGCCCAGCAACCAGCTCAGCGACAGCAGCGGATCCATGCGGCCGTCGCCGCGGTGCAGCGCCAGCCACGTCGCCAGCGCGGCCAGGCCGGCCAGCGCGGCGCCGGCCAGTGCGGTCAACGGCGCGCCGATCGCCATCTGATAGACGGCGAACAGCAGCAGCACCCCGGCCGTGGACGGACCGAGTGCCTTGATGATGCCGAGCCGGAAGTGCCGACGCAGGGTCAATCCGGCGCTCACGGGGCTGGACTCCGGAGCGGCGCACGGCCATTGCGGGCGGGCTTGCGAGGGCGGGCAATGAGCATGGCGACGTCAGGATGGCGGAGAGGCGTTGCGGTGGCAGATGCAAGTTCCATGCCTGAGGTTCTTTTGTGGTGAATATCCCGAAGCTGACCGGGGCGCAGCGGGATTGCCGACACGCACGGCATCACGACGACGTCGCATTGGCGGAGGGATCGGCGTCGCGCCGATCAACCTGCGCCACGCGGCAGACGTTGTCTGGCGGCGGGTAGGACAGCGCTGTTGCGAGGACGCTCGCACCTGCCTCTAACCCACGGGAGAAGGTGGCGCGCCGCGCCGGATGAGGGGACGGGCGAAGCGGGGCGCTAGCCGGGCGAACCGTACTGTCGTCGCGTGGGGCGGCGCTATGCGCAAATGGACGCAGCGCCGACACGACAGCCTATCTCTGCACCGCTAACGTCGCCGGCGCGATGGGGTCGGCGAGATGCGCCTGCCAGGAGGCGGGTTACGCTTCGCTGCCGTCGATGGCCTTCAGCCCCTTCTGGCTGAGCGCAAGATCGCCGTCCTCGCCTTGCGCCGCGTAGTCCTCGCGCACCGCCCAGGTCGCCTCGGCTTCACTGACCGGGGTGGTGGCATGGATGTCCTGCAGGATGCGCAGTTGTTCCTGGGTCAATGGCATGGCGGATGTCCGAAGCGTGGAGGGCTCCTCACCGTACAGGCTGGTGGTGACGGGCATGTCTGTTCGTTACCGCAATGCGCAATCACCCCACCGCCGTGACGCGATCGTGGCGATCGCTGGATGGGTAAGGGGTTCTCATCGCACGCCCTCGACGCCGCCGACATCATTTCGCAACGCCTCAAGGACGCCGGCGTAACGGGCGCCCACGCATGATGCGCCTACCAGCTGTGCGGCCGGGGCGATGCCTGGGGCTGCTTCAAGGATGCAGGCATCCGCGGCTGGACCACTTTCTTACGCACCGGCAGGCCCAGTGGCCTGCAGGTGCTTTTTTATTGCGAACAATGCGTGAGTGCCGTCTGCGATGCGGCTAGCGCGACAACAGCTTGGTCTTCTGCGCCTGGAACTCGGCCTCGGTGAGCAGGCCTTTCTTCCGCAGGTCGTCCAGCTTCAGCAGCTCGGCGTACAGATCGGGCGACGCGCTAGGTGCGGGCGTAGGCGCACTGGTCGTGGCGTGCGAGGGAACGCTCTCGTTCACCTCGATCTGCATGTCGGCCCGCGGCTGCAGTCCGACGGTTTCGCTCGATCCGTGCGGAACCAGGCGGAACTGATACTCGACATACGGCCACTGGCCTGGTCCGCCAGCATCCATCGATTCCATCGCCACTGGCACCGCCTGCATGTCCTTGGCGGCGGCAAAGGCGTTGGCGGCCAAGAGCGCCTTGCGCTTGGTGGTGGCTGCGCTGGCGAAGACGCCTGCGTGATTCTTGACCGTCACCATCCAGACGCCTGGCGACACCTGCACGAACTCTGGTTCGCCAGCGTGCGCGGTACCGGCCAGCACCATCCACAGCATGGGCGCGAACAGCATGCGTTTCATGATCTTCCCCGGTGAAGTGGTCGCGGTGCCTGTCGGCAGGGCAGGTCGGTGGGCCTTTGCGACCAAGGCGTCCGATCATGGCACGCGGCTGCGCGATGTGGCCGACCAGCGTGGGCAAGCGCGGCGACACCCTGGTGGGTGTGGCACGTGGTTGTGGCCACCATCAGGCACAAAAAAAGCCGGAAGCCTCGATGCGATCGGGATTCCAGCTTCGTTTGCACGTCCATGGACGTTTGGATGGTGGAGGTGGGCGGAATCGAACCGCCGTCCGAAGGCACTCCATCCCCGGCACTACATGCTTAGCTCATCGTTGGATCTCGCCCCGGAACAGCACGATGTGCGAAGCGCATCCCGGGACCAGCCTGCTTGATTTAGCCAATGGCTGACAGGCAGCCACCACCGGCGATTCCGTGATAATGACCCTACGTCGCGAGCACGGACACAAGCGATTTCGGGGCTAGGCCTTAAGCGGCCAGTGCGTAGTTGTCGTCGTTGGCAACTATAAGTTTGCGGCTGGATTTACGAGGAAAGCTGCCCCCTCGGCATGCGCCAAGCGATTTTGCAACCCCCGTCGAAACCAGTGCACCCCCGGGGACAACGTCAAACGCTGACCTGCACAGTGTAGGGATCGGGGAGGCCAGTCACAAGCCTTGAGACGGGCCCCGCTTAAGCTGGCTTCACTGCGACGCCGGCCCTGTCACGCCGCCGTCCCCCAGGCATTCCCCCAGGCATGGAGCAGCGCAATGGCAAGCAGACAGCCGCGTGGCCGCAGCAGCGGGCGTACGCCCAAGACACCCGTCACGTCCTCGACGTCCACGCCCGGCAAGGCGCTGGCCAAGGCGCAGGCGAGATCTGCCGCCAAGCCGACAGCAACAACGCGCAAGACGACAGCGGGTGGCGCGCGTGCTGCCAAGGCAGTGAAGAAGACGACGTCGGCATCGGCAGCTCCATCTACGAAGGCGCCTGCATCGGCAAGGCCGGCAGCACCGTCCAGGTCTCACGCCGCGGCTCCTGGTGCCGGCAGGCCCGCCGCGGCGATGCCCGCCGCCACGCCGCCGGCGAGCAACGCGCTGCGGCCCAAGGCCACCGGCGAAGGTTCGCTGGCGCAGGGGCGGGCACGCACGGTCGTCTACATCCATGGCATCGGCAACAAGCCGCCGGCCGAGGTGTTGCGCTGCCAATGGGATCGCGCGCTGTTCGGCCGCGCGATGGGCGAGCGCACGCGCATGGCCTACTGGGTCAACCGCGAACGCTATCCGTCGCCGGAGCCCGGCGATTGCCAGGACCAGGACCGCGGCCCGGTGCTGAACCAGGCCGAGCAGCGCGTGCTCAGCGCGCTCGGTGTGGCCCCGCAACTGGCCGATCTGCGCCAGCTCGCCGACACGCTGGCCGCCAGCGAGGCCGAGCGCGTACGGCTGCACCAAGTGCTGGACGAGGTGGAGGCGGCGGCGCCGGCACCGGCGGCTGCGGCCGCCGACGTGCACGCGCAGGGCGTGGTCGATGTGCTCAACCGCGCACTGCTGAAGCTGATCTCCGCCGCGCTGCTGCAGGACGTGCACGACTTCTTCTTCGTGCCGGCGCGGCGCACGCAGATGCGCGAGAGCCTGCTGCAGCGCATCCGCGCCGGTGGCGGCCCGTTCGTGATCATCGCGCACAGCCAAGGCTCGCTGATCGCCTACGACGTGCTGCGCGAGCTGCAGCCGCAGGACTGCGAGGTGTCGCTGCTGCTCACGCTCGGCTCGCCGCTGGGGCTGCCGGTGGTGCGCAGCATGTTCAAGGAGTGGACTGGCACGCCGAAGCTGCCGTTTCCGCCCTGCGTGGCGCGCTGGGTCAACGTCGCCGAGCGGCGCGACCCGGTGGCGCTGGACGCCGATCTCAGCGACGACATCGCCGATGCCGGCGGGCGCTTCCAGAACATCGCCGGGTCGAAGATCAACCCGGATTGGCAGCACAACCCGCATTCGGCCGCCGGCTACCTGTCCATCCCCGACGTGCGCGCCGAGGTGAGGCGCGCGGTGGGCGTGGGCTTCGACCAGCCGATCGCGCATCCGGTGCTGATCAAGGACTTGTCCGACCAGTTGGAGGCGCGCGCGCCGGATTATCGGCATGAGGTGCTGATCGAACTGGAGCGGCTGTCCGAGGCCGGCGATCCGGCGCAGCGCAAGCATGAGCTGATCGCCGCATTGCGCACGCTCACCGAGGCCTCCACCGGCCTGCATGGCGAGGCGCTGGATGCGCAGATCGAACTGGAGGACACCCTGCAGCGCTACGTGTCGGCGCGGTTGACCCGGTTCGAGATCGAGAGCCTGCGCGAGCGCTATCGCGACCTCAACCTCAAGCGTTTGTGGCGCGATGCCGGCAAGCGCGCGCTGATCTACCAGTCGCGCAGCACGATCCAGGTGGACGCGGCGCAGGTGGCCTATCGCGCGCTCGGCAGCGGCATCGGCTGGGCGGTGCTGGACAGCGGCATCGCCGCGGCGCATCCGCACTTCCATACCGCCGGGCAACCGGCGACCGTGCTCGCCCAGTGGGACTGCACCCAGCGCGGGCGCCCGCGCGCGCTGCGCCCGGGCGAGGCCGGCTTCGACGCGCTCGACGGCAACGGCCACGGCACCCACGTGGCCGGCATCATCGCCGGGCAATGCGAGGCGCCGCTGCCGGGCGTGCCGACCACGGCGCCGCTGCAGTTCGCCGGCATGGCGCCGCTGGCGCGGTTGTATGGGCTGAAGGTGCTGGACGACGACGGCAACGGGCGCGACTCGTGGATCATCAAGGGCGTGCAGCAGGTGGCTGAACTCAACGAGCGCGCCGGCGAACTGGTGGTGCACGGAGTCAACCTGAGCCTGGGCGGCTACTTCGACGCCGAGAGCTACGGCTGCGGCTTCACCCCACTGTGCAACGAACTGCGCCGGCTGTGGCGGCAGGGCGTGGTGGTGGTGATCGCGGCCGGCAACGACGGCCTGGCCTGGCTGATGCAGGGCGATGGCGAGGCCTACCCGCTGAACCTGGACCTGAGCATCGGCGACCCGGCCAACCTGGAGGAATCGCTGGCGGTGGGCTCGGTGCACAAGAGCAGCCCGCACAGCTACGGCATTTCGTACTTCTCTTCGCGTGGCCCGACCGCCGATGGCCGCTACAAGCCCGACCTGGTCGCGCCGGGCGAAAAGATCCTGTCGGCGCACCACGGCTATGCGCTCGAGGATCCCGGCACCTGGATGGTGGAGATGAGCGGCACCAGCATGGCCGCGGCGCATGTGTCCGGGCTGATCGCCGCCTTCCTGTCGGTACGCCGTGAGTTCATCGGTGCGCCGGATCGGGTCAAGCAACTGGTGCTGGCGCAGTGCCTGGACCTGCAGCGCGATCGCTACATGCAGGGCAGTGGGCTGCCGAGCCTGATGCGGATGCTTGGGGGGACGTGAGTGGGCAGGGATGGGGGATTTGGGAGTGGGGATTCGCAACAGCGGCTTCACGCGTCGCCTGGGCGTTTCGCCAGGGCGGTCTCAGCCGCGAGGCGCTTGGGCTTGGATGATCAGCCATTCGGCTGCTGAAAAGCCGGGGATTCGAAATTTGGGATTCGCAACGGTGGTTTCCTGGGTAGCACGGTCTCCCGTGTGGGAGCGGCTTCAGCCGCGACGCGGTGAGGCCGGGATTGGGGATGGGCGGCAATCGAGGGGCGGAACAGTCTCAGGGGCCGCCCGCCTTTCATGTCGGAATCTGCTTTCGCCGCAATGGCTGACTGCCGATGTTTCCGGATGAGGGCATGAAACGGGTTGCGCGTTTTCTGCGACCGGTGCGCCCCAATCACGTCGCGTTCCGACTTCATCGCGTCGCGGCTGAAGCCGCTCCCACAAGGGCATCCATGCATCGCGGTGCGTTCTTGCGGCTGCCGTGCGTGCCATGGCGTTACGGCGTCGCACTTGCGGCTGAGCTTGTGGGAATGGGAGCCGCCGTTGCGACTCTCCAATCCCCAATCCCGGCTTCACCCGGTCGCGGCTTAAGCCGCTCCTACGGGAAAGGCGAGGCGGGCAGGGCCGCTGGGACGGGCAGGAGATCCGCTGTTGCGAATCCCCAATCCCAAATCCCGGCTTTTCAGCAGCCGAATGGCTGATCATCCCCGCCACTCAGGCATTCTTGTTGTGCCGACGCATGATTCGCTGTTTGTCGCGGGCCCAGTCGCGGTCCTTGGCCGCGTTGCGCTTGTCGTGGTCCTGCTTGCCCTTGGCCAGCGCGATCTCGAGCTTGATCTTGTTCTTGCTCCAGTACATCGCGGTGGGCACGAGGGTGTAGCCATCGCGTTCGACGCGGCCGATCAGCTTGTCGATCTCGTTCCGGTGCAGCAGCAGCTTGCGCGTGCGCCGGTCGTCGGCGACCACGTGGGTGGAGGCCTGGATCAACGGGGTGATCTGCGCACCGAACAGGAACAGCTCGCCCTGGCGCACGAACGCGTAGCTCTCGCCGATGTTGGCGCGGCCGGCGCGGATCGACTTCACCTCCCAGCCCTGCAGGGCCAGGCCCGCCTCGTAGCGGTCCTCCAGGTGATATTCGTGGCGCGCGCGCTTGTTCAGGGCGATGGTCTTGTTGGCCGTCGCGCCGTTTGCTTTATCCTTGACGGGTTTCTTGCTCATCTTGCTATTGTCTCCGATTCGGGGCCTCCCGAACGTCTTGGTCCCACTTCCCGTCCCGAATGCCTATCATCCGCCGCAGCGCTCTGGTCGAACACGCCGCAACGCGCATGTTCGATCTGGTCAACGACGTCGCCGCCTATCCGCGCCGGTTCGCCTGGTGCGACGCGGCCCATATCCTCGAGCAGAACGACCGCGTCCTGGTGGCGCGGCTCGACCTGGGGCTGGGCTCGTTCCGCACCTGGTTCACCACCGAGAACAGCCTGCAGCGCCCGGATCGCATCGATATGCAGCTGCGCGACGGTCCGTTCAAGCGTCTGCAGGGGCAGTGGACCTTCCAGGGCTTCAACGAGCACGCCAGCAAGGTCAGCCTGATGCTCGACTTCGAACCCGCCTCGCGCCTGCTGGGCCCGGCGCTGGCGCTGGGCTTCCAGAGCCTGGCCGACCGCATGGTCAACGACTTCGTGCGCGTGGCCGACCGGGAACAGGCCTAGCCGCCATGCAGGTCGAGGTGGTGCTGGCCTGGCCGGAGCGCTTCGTGTCGCAGCGGCTTGAGCTGCCGGAAGGCGCGACCGTGGCCGATGCGCTGGCCGCCGCCGCGTTGCCCGAAGCGACGCCCGGCATGCCGTGCGCGGTCTACGGCGAAGTCGCCGCGCCGACGCGGCTGCTGCAGGACGGCGACCGGGTGGAATTGCTCAGGCCGTTGCTGATCGACCCGAAGGACGCCAGGCGACGCCGCGCCAAGCCGCGCTGAGCCGCGCTGAGCGGCGGGGCGCGACGCGGACGCCGGCTCATTCGCCGCGGCGCTGCTTCTTCTTGTCCTTGGCCAGGTTGCGGCCGAACTGGCGCACGCTGTTCTTGGCCAGCTCTTCGTCCTGGTCCGGGAAGTAGTCGCCTTCCCAGCGGGTGACCATGTCGTTGTCGAAGAACACGACGAAGTTCTTGATCTCGGTACGGCCAACGCGATCGACACGCTCGGTGGAGGTGTAGTCCCAGCGCTGCGCATGGAACGGATCCGGGATCGAGGGGCTGCCCAGCAGCGCGCTGACCTGCTGCTTGCTCTGTCCGACCTTCAGCTGTTCGACGGCCGACGGCTTGATCAGATTGCCCTGATAGATGGGCTGCTTGTAAATGATGCCGCAGCCAGCGGTGGACAGGGCAACAGCGGCGACCAGCAGGAGATTGCGCATCGGGGACAGGGCTGAATGAAATCACGTCGATGATACACTCCCCGCGACCGCCGCGACCCATTCCCAGGCAGCTGGCGATAAACCAGCTATGAACGGAGACGCCATGGAATCCCACGATCTGCGCAAAGTCGGCCTGAAGGTCACGCACCCCCGGATGCGCATCCTCGAGCTGCTGGAGCAGAAGTCGGCGCGGCACCACATGACCGCCGAGGAGATCTATCGGCAGTTGCTGGACCACGGCGACGAGATCGGCCTGGCCACCGTGTACCGCGTGCTGACCCAGTTCGAGGCGGCCGGGCTGGTGCTCAAGCACAACTTCGAGGGCGGCCAGGCGGTGTACGAACTGGACCGCGGCGGCCACCACGACCACATGGTGGACGTGGACACCGGCAAGATCATCGAGTTCGAAAGCGCGGAGATCGAAGAGTTGCAGCGCAAGATCGCCGCCGATCACGGCTACGAGCTGGAAGAGCACTCGCTGGTGCTGTACGTGCGCAGCAAGCGGCCGAGCGGCAAGAAGGGGTGAGGCTGGCGGCCGGGTCGGCCTTGCCGGCCTGTGTTTCCCTCGGCGCAAGCGCGCTGGGGCTTCGCCACGCACCCTCACCCCAACCCCTCTCCCGGCGGGACAGGGGCTAAGGCTTCTCCCTTCTCCCCTCGGGAGAAGGTGCCCCGCAGGGGCGGATGAGGGTGCGGGTGTCGCCGCGTGGATCGGTCAGCGGGTCGCTCCGCGCCGAACCCTCACCCCAACCCCTCTCCCGGTGGGAGAGGGGCTACGGCTTCTCCCTTCTCCCATCGGGAGAAGGTGCCCCGCAGGGGCGGATGAGGGTCCCGCCGCCGGCCGCTCAGCCCGCGCTGAGCAGCAGCCGCTTGGCGGCGGCGCGGGCTTCCTTGCTGACCTCGACACCGCCCAGCATCCGTGCCAGTTCTTCCTCGCGCTGGCGCGGCGCCAGCAGTTCCACCGAGCTCTGGGTCATGCCTTCGACCGGCGCCTTGCTGACCCGGTAATGGGCGTGGCCCTGGGCGGCGACCTGCGGCAGGTGGGTCACGCACAGCACCTGGCGCTGCTCGCCGAGCGCGCGCAGCTTCTTGCCGACGATGTCGGCGACGGCGCCGCCGATGCCCGAGTCCACTTCGTCGAAGACCATGGTCGGGACCGCGTCCAGGCCCAGCGCGGCGACCTCGATCGCCAGCGAGATGCGCGACAGTTCGCCGCCGGAGGCGACCTTGCGCAGCGCGCGCGGCGGCTGCCCGGCGTTGGCGGCGACCAGGAACTCGACCCGCTCGGCGCCGGCCGGGTCCGGCCGTTCGGTGTCGTGCGGCTCAAGCTGGATCAGGAAGCGGCCGCCGCCCATGCCCAGTTCGCCGATCAGGGCGGTGGTGTCGTGCGACAGCGCTTGCGCGCCACGGTCGCGGGTGGCGGTCAGTGCGGCCGCGGCGTCGCGCCAAGCCTGGGTGGCCTGGGCGATCTCGGCGTCGAGCACGTCCAGCCGCTCGCCGGCGCCGCGCAGGCTCTCCACTTCGGCGAGCAGGGCGTCGCGGTGGTCGGCCAGCGCGTCCACGCCGATGCGGTGCTTGCGCGCCAGGTCGTGCAGGCGGCCGAGCTTGCGCTCCATCTCGTCGAACTGCGCCGGGTCGGCGTCCAAGTCGTCGCGGACCCGGTCGATCAGCGCCAGCGCTTCCTCCAACTGGATGCTGGCGCTGTCGATCAGCGCCTGTACTTCGGCCAGGCGCGGGTCGTACTCGCCGACCTTGCCAAGTTCGTGGCGGGTCTGCTGCAGCAGATCCAGCACCGCCGGCGCCTCGTCGCCGTTGAGCCGCTGCGCCGCGCCTTCGCAGGCGCCGATCAGTGCGGCGGCGTGGGCCTGGCGGCGGTGGTTGGCGTCCAGGGCGGCGATCGCCGCCGGGTCCAGGTCCTCGCGCTGCAGTTCGGCCAACTGGTGCTGCAGGAAACCGATGCGGTCGCTGACGTCGCCCTGCGCGAGCAGGGTCTCGCGCTCGCTGAGCAGACCCTGCCAGCGGGCGGCGGCGGCGCGCACCGCGGCGCGCTCGGCGTCGTTGCGGGCATAGGCGTCGAGCAGGCCGAGCTGGCTGCCGCGCGAGAGCAGGGCCTGGTGTTCGTGCTGGCCGTGGATCTCGACCAGGTGGCCGGCCAGCTCCGCCAGTTGCGACAGGGTCACCGGGCGCCCGTTGATCCAGGCGCGCGAGCCGCCGTCGGCGCGGATCACCCGCCGCAGCTGGCAGTGGTCTTCGTCGTCGAGTTCGTTCTCGCGCAGCCAGGCGCGGGCCTGGGCGGGGGCGACGAACTCGGCCGACAGCTCGGCGCGGTCGGCGCCGTGGCGGACCACGCCGCTGTCGGCGCGCAACCCGGACAGGAAGCCGAGCGCGTCCACCATCAGCGACTTGCCGGCGCCGGTTTCGCCGGACACCACGGTCATGCCGGGGCCGAATTCCAGTTCGGTGCCGCGTACGACGGCGAAATCCTTGATCGAAAGATGTCTGAGCATGGGGTCTGCATCCGGGGCCGCGCAACGCTAGCATGCGCGGGTAGGTGGGCCAATGACTTGCCAAGCCGGCGTGCAGACATTATCTAAGGACCAGTCTCACGGGTTGATTCCATGCGCGCTTCCCCGGTCCATTCCAGCCTCGATCCGCGTGCCCGTCAGCTGCTGCGCACGCTGATCTCGCGCTACATCCGCGACGGCGAGCCGGTCGGCTCGCAGACCCTGGCCCGCCATGCCGGGCTGGACGTGAGCCCGGCGACGATCCGCAACATCCTGGCCGACCTGGAGGACGCCGGGCTGCTGAGCTCGCCGCACACCTCGGCCGGACGCGTGCCCACCGCCACCGGCTACCGGGTGTTCGTCGACAGCCTGGTGCAGATGCGCCCGCCGGCCGAAGGCGAGGTGGCACGACTGCGTGCGGAGATGGCCAATGCCGCCGGCACCCAGGCCTTGCTGGGCAGCGCTTCGGAGCTGCTGTCGGCGATGACCCACTTCGTCGGCGTGGTCAGCGCGCCCAAGCGCGAGCAGTTCGCGTTCCGGCACATCGACTTCGTGCCGCTGGACGCGCGGCGGGTGCTGGCGATTCTGGTGTTCGCCGACAACGAAGTGCAGAACCGGGTCATCGAGCCGCGCAAGGCCTACGAGCCGGGCGAGCTGGAGCGGGTGGCCAACTATCTGAACCGGCATTTCGCCGGGCGCGCGCTGGCCGACATCCGCGCCAGCCTGCTGCGCGACCTGCGCCATGCGCGCGACGAGATGGAGCAGTTGCTGGCGCACAGCGTCGAACTGGCCGAGCAGGCGCTGGCGCCGGCCGGCGACGACATGGTGCTGGCCGGGCAGACCAAGTTGATGGGTGTGCAGGGCCTGTCGGACCTGGAGCGGCTGCGCGAACTGTTCGAGGTCTTCGCCAGCAAGCGTGAGATCCTGCAGCTGCTTGAACGCACCATCCGCGCGCCTGGCGTGCGCATCTTCATCGGCGAGGAGACCGGCATGGTGCCGCTGGAGAGCGTGTCGCTGGTGACCGCCCCGTACATGGCCGGCGGCCAGGTGCTGGGCGTGCTCGGCGTGATCGGCCCCAAGCGCATGGACTACGACCGGGTCATCCCCCTGGTCCAGACAGCCGCCGACGTCCTCGGCGCCCGCCTGGATCCATCCCCACCCGGCGATCGCTGAGCGCAGCGCTGGTCGAAGCGCCGCCGCCTCATCCGCCAGCAGGCCATCCCGCCGCGCCCGGGCGAATCTCCAATCCCCAATCCCGAATCCCCAATCCCAGCCTCACTTGAATCCGCCCGCGCCGCCCACATAGGTGGTCCGGTAAGGCGGGACGTACCCCGCCAGGGATACGGACATGACGCAAGAGCACCCCGAATTCGATTCCGAACACCTGACCGAGGCGCAGCAGCCCTCGACCGATCCGCTGCAGGCGGAGATCGAGACGCTGCGCAGCGAACTGGCCCTGGTCAAGGCCGACGCCCTGCGCGAGCGGGCCGACCTGGAGAACCAGCGCAAGCGCATTGCCCGCGACGTGGAGCAGGCGCGCAAGTTCGCCAACGAGCGCCTGCTCGGCGACCTGCTGCCGGTGTTCGACAGTCTGGACGCGGGGTTGACCGCCGCCGGCAGCGAGCCCAGCCCGCTGCGCGACGGCCTGGAGCTGACCTACAAGCAGTTGCTCAAGGTCGCCGCCGACAACGGCCTGACCCTGCTCGACCCGACCGGCGAGCCGTTCAACCCCGAGCATCACCAGGCGATCAGCCAGGCCGAGGCCGAGGGCGTGGCCCCGGGGCATGTGATCCAGGTGTTCCAGAAGGGCTACCTGCTCAACGACCGCCTGCTGCGGCCCGCTTTAGTGGTCGTGGCCAAGCACGACTGAGCGCGCCGGCCGCCCGCGCCTGAACCCGGCGCGGCGGCGGTGGAACGCTAATTTGCGGCGATGGCTTGAATGACCTGCAGCCATCCCTATATCCGAACCAGATCCCGGCACTGGCCGGCTACACGACCTTTCAGGAGTCATTGCAATGGGCAAGATCATCGGCATCGACCTGGGCACGACCAATTCGTGCGTGGCGATCATGGACGGCGGCAAGGCCCGCGTCATCGAGAATTCCGAGGGTGACCGCACCACGCCTTCGATCGTCGCCTACACCAAGGACGGCGAAGTGCTGGTGGGCGCCTCGGCCAAGCGCCAGGCCGTCACCAACCCCAAGAACACCTTCTACGCGGTCAAGCGCCTGATCGGCCGCAAGTTCACCGACGCCGAAGTCCAGAAGGACATCGGCCTGGTGCCGTACAGCATCGTCCAGCACGACAACGGCGACGCCTGGGTGGCCACCGCCGACGGGCGCAAGCTGGCCTCGCAGGAAATCTCCGCGCAGGTGCTGGAGAAGATGAAGAAGACCGCCGAGGCGTTCCTGGGCGAGACCGTCACCGAGGCAGTCATCACCGTGCCGGCGTACTTCAACGACAGCCAGCGCCAGGCGACCAAGGACGCTGGCCGCATCGCCGGCCTGGACGTCAAGCGCATCATCAACGAGCCGACCGCGGCCGCGCTGGCCTACGGCCTGGACAAGGGCCAGGGCGGCGACCGCAAGATCGCGGTGTACGACCTGGGCGGCGGCACCTTCGACGTGTCGATCATCGAGATCGCCAACGTCGACGGCGAGAAGCAGTTCGAAGTGCTGGCCACCAACGGCGATACCTTCCTGGGCGGCGAAGACTTCGACAAGCGCGTCATCGACTACCTGGTGGAAGAGTTCAACAAGGACCAGGGCATCGACCTGCGCAAGGATCCGCTGGCGCTGCAGCGCCTGAAGGACGCCGCCGAGCGCGCCAAGATCGAGCTGTCGTCCTCGCAGCAGACCGAAGTCAACCTGCCGTACGTCACCGCCGACGCGTCGGGCCCGAAGCACCTCAACATCAAGCTGACCCGGGCCAAGCTCGAGGCGCTGGTGGAGGATCTGGTCAAGCGCACCATCGATCCGTGCCGCACCGCGCTGAACGACGCCGGCCTGCGCGCCAGCGACATCACCGAGGTGATCCTGGTCGGTGGCCAGACCCGCATGCCGAAGGTGCAGCAGGCGGTGGCCGAGTTCTTCGGCAAGGAGCCGCGCAAGGACGTCAACCCCGACGAGGCCGTGGCGCTGGGCGCCGCGATCCAGGGCGGCGTGCTGGCCGGCGACGTCAAGGACGTGCTGCTGCTCGACGTGACCCCGCTGAGCCTGGGTATCGAGACCCTGGGCGGCGTGTTCACCAAGATCATCGAGAAGAACACGACCATCCCGACCAAGGCCTCGCAGGTGTTCTCCACCGCCGAGGACAACCAGTCGGCGGTGACCGTGCACGTGCTGCAGGGCGAGCGCGAGCAGGCCCGCTACAACAAGTCGCTGGCCAAGTTCGACCTGTCCGGCATCGAGCCGGCGCCGCGTGGCCTGCCGCAGGTGGAGGTGTCCTTCGACATCGACGCCAACGGCATCCTGCACGTGTCGGCCAAGGACAAGAAGACCAACAAGGAACAGAAGGTCGAGATCAAGGCCGGCTCCGGCCTGTCGGACGACGAGATCCAGCGGATGGTCGCCGACGCGGAAGCCAACCGCGAGGAAGACAAGAAGTTCCACGAGCTGGTGCAGGCGCGCAACCAGGCCGATGGCCTGATCCACGCGACCCGCAGCGCGATCACCGAGCACGGCAGCAAGGTCGGCGGCGATGTCATCGGCAAGGTCGAGTCGGCGCTGGCGGATCTGGAAACCGCGATGAAGGGCGACGACAAGGGCCAGATCGAGGCCAAGACCAAGGCGTTGGAAGAGGCCGGTCAGTCGCTGTACGCGGCCGCGGCGGCGGGCGAGCAGCAGCCGGGCGGCAACGCCGGCGGCGCGCATGCGTCCTCGGCCCACGCCGACGACGTGGTCGACGCCGAGTTCACCGAAGTCAAGGACGACAAGAAGTAAGCCGGGATTGGGGATTCGGGATTGGGGATTCGCAAAGGCCTTGGCCTGTTGGTTCCCACTCCCATCCCTGTCCATCAAGTTTGTAAAAGCGGAAGAGCCGAGGCTCTCCGCTTTTGCATTGAACGAATCCCGACTCCCGAATCTCGAATCCCCGCCCCATGAGCAAACGCGACTATTACGAAGTGCTGGGTGTGGCCCGCACCGCCAGCGACGACGAGCTGAAGAAGGCCTATCGCCGTTGCGCGATGAAGTACCACCCGGACCGCAATCCCGGCGACCAAGCCGCCGAGGCCGCGTTCAAGGAATGCAAGGAAGCCTATGAGGTGCTGTCCGACGGCAACCGCCGGCGCATGTACGACGCGCATGGCCACGCCGCGTTCGAGCACGGCATGGGCGGGATGGGCGGCGGCCCTGGCGGCCCGGACATGGGCGATATCTTCGGCGACATCTTCGGCAACATCTTCGGTGGTGCCGGCGGTGGCGGACGTGCCCCGCGGCGTGGCGCCGACATCGGCTACGTGCTGGAGCTGGACCTGGAAGAAGCGGTGGCCGGCATCGAGCGCCGCATCGAGATTCCGACCCTGAGCGAATGCGAGCACTGCCACGGCAGCGGCTCGGAGGACGGCAAGGTCGAGACCTGCGTGACCTGCCACGGGCGCGGCCAGGTGCGCATCCAGCGCGGCATCTTCGCCATGCAGCAGACCTGCCCGCAGTGCGCCGGCCGCGGCCAGATCGTGCAGAACCCCTGCGGCGTGTGCCACGGCGCCGGGCGCGTGGAAGAGACCAAGGTGCTGTCGGTGAAGATTCCCGCCGGCGTCGACAACGGCGACCGCATCCGCCTGTCGGGCGAGGGCGAGGCCGGTCCGGCCGGCACCCCGCCGGGCGACCTGTACGTGGAAGTGCGCGTGCGCGAGCACCCGATCTTCCAGCGCGACGGCGACGACCTGCACTGCGAGGTGCCGATCCGCATCTCGCAGGCGGCCCTTGGCGACACCGTGCGCGTGGCCACCCTCGGCGGCGAGGCGGAGATCCGCATTCCGGCCGAGACCCAGACCGGCAAGCTGTTCCGCTTGCGCGGCAAGGGCGTGCGCTCGGTGCGCAGCCGCAGCGAAGGCGATCTGTACTGCCGGGTGGTGGTGGAGACGCCGATCAATCTCACCGCCGACCAGCGCAAGCTGCTGGAGCAGTTCGAGTCCACCTTCACCGGCGAGGACGCGCGCAAGCATTCGCCGAAGTCGGCCACCTTCATCGATGGGGTGAAGGGGTTCTGGGACCGGATGACGTCGTGACGTGAGCCGGGATTAGGGATTCGGGATTCGGGATTAGGGATGACCAGCCTGCGGCTGTTGGAAGCCGGGATTCGGGATTGGTGATGACCAGCCTGCGGCTGTTGAGAGCCGGGATTCGTGATGGTCCCGGTGTTGTTTCCCGCAGTGCTTTTGTGGGAGGGGCTTCAGCCCCGACGCTTTACCGTTAAAGCGTCGCGGCCGAAGCCGCTCCTACAAGTGGAATACTTCGCCGCTGAGCGGAGTGAGAAATAGAAATTCTTGATTCCGGATGGTGTTTGGACTTCTCCCGCATCCTGGCCCCGTTGTAGGAGCGGCTTCAGCCGCGACGCTTTCTCGTCGGAGCGTCGCAGCTGAGGCCGTTGTTGCTGAAAGCCTCCGCAACACCGCGCATGCGCGCGCCGCTGAGCGTCCTTGCGCCAGCGCTACACTAAGGCGATGAATGCTTCCGCCGACAGCTCCGCCGCAAGTCATCTCATCCATGGTCGCCGCCAGCGCCCCGACGGGCCGGTGCCGGTCGACGTCATTTCCGTGCAGTCGCAACTGGTCTACGGCCATGCCGGCAATAGCGCGGCGGTGCCGCCGTTGCGCGCGCTGGGCCTGCGTGTGGCGGAGATCCCGACCACGCTGCTGAGCAATGCGCCGTTCTACGCGACCTTGCGCGGCAAGGTGCTGCCGTCGGACTGGTTCGCCGACCTGTTGCTCGGCGCCAGCGAACGCGGCCTGCCGCAACGCGCGCGCATGCTGGTGTCCGGCTACTTCGGCAGCGTCGGCAATGGTGCCGCTTTCGCCGACTGGCTCGACGCCACGCTGCCGCAGTGCCCGACGCTGCGCTACTGCCTGGACCCGGTGATCGGCGATACGCATACCGGTCCCTATGTGGAACCGGGCCTGGAAGCGATCTTCGCCGAACGCCTGCTGCCGCACGCGTGGCTGGTGACGCCGAATGCGTTCGAACTCGGCCGCCTGACCGGCATGCCGGCACTGGCCCAGGACGAGGCGATCGCCGCGGCGCGCGTGTTGCTGGCGCGCGGCCCGCAGTGGGTGCTTGCGCATAGCGTCGGCGGCGACGCCGGACAATTGGTGACGCTGGCGGTGAGCCGCGAGGCGGTCTACCGCTGGTGCTCGCCCTTGCTGCCCGTGGATGTCGCCGGTACCGGCGATGTGCTGATGGCGCTGCTGGTGGCCTTCCTGCTGCGCGGCGACAGCTTCGAGGCGGCGATCGGTCGCGCCATCGCCGGCGTGCATGCGGCGCTGGAGGCGACCCTGGCCGCGGATGTGGAAGAGCTGGACGTGCTGGCGGCAGCGCCGGCCGCGCTGGCCACGCCGTTGCGCTTCGTCGCCGAGCGCCTGGCGTGAGCCTGCGCCCGGTCGTCGGCATCGTCGGCAGCGCCGGCGCCTATGGCCGCTGGCTGAGCCGCTTCTTCCGCGAGCGCATGCAGTTGCAGGTGATCGGCCACGATCCGGCCGACCCGCAGTCGCTGGCGCCGGAGGCGCTGCTGCAACAGGCGCAGGTGCTGATCTTCTCCGCGCCGATCCGGCACACGCCGGCCTTGATCGGCGAATACGTGCAGCGCGCCGGCGGCCGCGAACACGGCCAGCTGTGGCTGGACGTCACCTCGGTCAAGGCCGCGCCGGTGGCGGCGATGCTGGCCTCGCAGGCGGAAGTGGCCGGCCTGCATCCGATGACCGCGCCGCCGAAGTCGCCCACGCTCAAGGGCCGCGTGCTGGTGGTGTGCGAGGCGCGGGTGGCGCAATGGCAGCCCTGGCTGCAGCAGCTGTATGCGGCGCTGGAAGGCGAGTGCGTGCGCACCACGCCCGAGCACCACGACCGGGTAATGGCCCTGGTGCAGGCGATGGTCCACGCCACGCACCTGGCCCAGGCCGGGGTACTGCGCGAGCATGCGCCGGCGCTGGGGCCGTTGCAGGCCTTGCTGCCGTACCGCTCGGCCTCGTTCGAACTGGATACCGCGATCATCGCGCGCATCCTGGCCCTGAATCCGGCCATCTACGAAGACATCCAGTTCGGCAATCCGCATGTCGGCGATGTGCTGGACGGGCTGATCGCGCAACTGTCGCGGCTGCGCGATCAGGTCGGCCGTGGCGACGACGCGGCGCGCGCGCAGTTTCGTGCCGAGTTTCTCGATGCCAACCGGCAGGCGTTGGGCGAGGCGGCGATCGCGCAGGGCAACTACAGCTATGAACGGGTGGGGTACTTGCTCGCCGATCTGACCGAGCAGGCCACGCTCAGCGTGTACTTGCCGGAAGACCGCGCCGGCTCGCTGCGCGCGCTGTTGCACGTGTTCGAGCGCCATGGCGTCAACCTCGCCTCGATCCACTCCTCGCGCACGCAGGCGGGCGAACTGCATTTCCGGCTCGGTTTCGATCCGGACAGCGACGCAACCGCCGTGCGCGCGGCCGCGGCGGAGATCGATGCCAGCGGGATCGGGCGCGTGTTGACGGGTTGATTGGCGCGGCGCTTGCCGATTGCCCAATTTCTTGAGTTCACGTGGTCGCGGCTGAAGCCGCTCCTACGAAAGCCGGAAGCGACCCTCGTAGGAGCGGCTTCAGCCGCGACCGCGCAATTCCCGAGACGCGTGGAGGGAAACCACCACCACCTGCTCGCAATTCATCCACAGCGCATGTGGATGGCCGCTGCGCAAACATGTGGATAACTGTCGGCGCGCCTTGCGCGGCAAGCCTGTCAAGAGGTGTGGCGAAAAATTCACCAGTTTGCCGCCAGTGCCCCGAACGCCAGTGGCGATGACAGGGCACGGCGGCATACCGTGGTAGCGACGCTAGACCGCGGTCAGGGTCAACTCGCCACCGGTGGTGACGAACTGCTGGCCGCGGCGGATCAGCTTGCGGCCGTCGGCCAGTTCGTAGCGCAGTCCGCTGTCGGCGTGCGGGTCGTGCTGCGCCTGCTGCTGGCGCGGCGCATCGTCCTGGAATTCGGTGATCAGATAGGTCTCGCCGTCGGGACCGAGGGCGGGCAATTGGCGAAAGGACATCGGAAGCCTCCTGTCGAACGCTGCATCGAATGCGGTGCGCCTCGGCGGCGTTCGCGACACGCGCGGACCGCAGCAGACGCGGCTCGACCGTAGTCCTGCCGCCGTTAGCGCGGCGTGCTCAGTCGATGAACTGCAGGCGAGCGAGTTCGGCGTACAGCCCGTCCTGTGCCAGCAGCTCGGCATGGGTGCCCTGGGCGACGATGCGGCCGTGGTCCATCACCACGATGCGGTCGGCTTTGAGCACGGTGGCCAGGCGGTGCGCGATCACCAGGGTGGTGCGCCCGGCCATCAGCCGCTCCAGCGCCTGCTGCACGGCATGTTCGCTCTGCGCGTCCAGAGCGCTGGTGGCTTCGTCCAGCAACAGGATCGGCGCGTCCTTGAGCAGGGCGCGGGCGATGGCGATGCGCTGCTGCTGGCCGCCGGACAGGCGCGCGCCGCGCTCGCCCAGTTCGCTGGCATAGCCGTCGGGCAACTGCCGCAGGAAGGCATCGGCTTCGGCCGCGCGCGCCGCGGCCTCGACTTCGGCTTCGCTGGCCTCGAGCCGGCCATAGCGGATGTTGTCGGCGGCGCTGGCGGCAAACAGGGTCGGGTGCTGCGGCACCAGCCCGATCGCCGCGCGCAGCTGCGATGGGTCCAGCGTGCGCAGGTCCAGGCCGTCCACCTGCAGGCTGCCCGATTGCGGATCGTGGAAGCGCATCAGCAGCGCCAGCACCGTGCTCTTGCCCGCCCCGGAGGGGCCGACCAGGGCCACGCTTTCGCCGGGCCGCACGTGCAGGTCGAAGCCGTCCAGCGCTGGGTGATCGGGGCGCTGCGGGTAGCGGAAGCTGACGTTGTCGAAGCGCACCTCGCCAAGCAGGGGCTGCGGCAACGCGCGCGGCTGCGCCGGCGCGACGATTTCGGGGCGCTCCTGGAACAGTTCGGCGATGCGGCCCATGCCGCCGGCCGCGCGCTGCAGGTCGTTCCAGACTTCGGCCAGCGAGGCCACCGAGCCGCCGCCGAACATCGCGTACAGCACGAACTGGCCGAGCGCGCCGGCGCTCAGTTCGCCGGCGGCGACCTCGTGCGCGCCCGACCACAGCACCAGCACGATGGCGCCGAAGATCAGCACGATGGCCGCGGCGGTGATCATCGCCTGTGCGCCGACCCGGCGCCGCGCCACCGCAACGGTCTGCGCCAGCGCCTCGCCGAAGCGGCCGCGTTCGTAGCCTTCGCGCGCGTACGCCTGCACCGTGCGCACCGCGCCCAGGGTCTCGGCGGCCAGGGTGTTGGCGTCGGCGACGCGGTCCTGGCTGGCGCGCGAGATCTTCTGCAGGCGGCGCGCGCCGAGCACGATCGGCAGGACCGCCAGCGGGATGCCGAGCAGGGTGTAGGCGGCCAGGTGCGGGCTGGTCACGCACAGCATCACCACGCTGCCGACCGCGGTGACCGTGCTGCGCAGCGCCACCGACATGGTGCTGCCGATCACCCCGCGCAGCAGTTCGCTGTCGGCCGACAGGCGCGAGACCAGTTCGCCGCTGCGGTTGCGGTCGTGGAAGCCGGCGTGCAGGCCGATCAGGTGCGTGTACAGGCGCTCGCGCAGGTCGGCGACCACTTTCTCGCCGAGCAGCGACACGAAGTAGAAGCGCGTGGCGGTCGCCACCGCCAGTACCAGCGCGACCGCGAACAGCAGGGCGAACGACTGGTTGATGCGGCTGCTGTCGCTGAAGCCGTGATCGATCATCTGCCGCACCGCCACCGGCAGGCTCAGCGTGGCGCTGGAGGAGATCGCCAGCGCCACCAGCCAGGCGACGAGCAGGCCGCGCCGGCGACGCACGAACGGCCACAGGGTGCGCAGGCTGCCGAGCCTGCGCAGCGACTTGGCCTGGTCGGCCGACGGGGTGTTCATGCGGGGGCGGGTTCCGAACAGCGGACCCGATTGCGAGTGGCGTCGCGCAGGCGGGTTTTCAAGGCGTCGACGCGATCGCTGGGCAGGCGCAGGCGCAATTCGGCGCCGCCGGCATCGAAGCGTTCATCGAGTTTCTCCGCGGCGCAGGCGCTCAGTGCGGCATGCACCGCACCCAGGTCGTCGAAGCCGCAGTGCAGGGTGAGCAGGCTCAAGGCCAGCAGCGGTTGCCGCGGCGCCAGGCGCAGGCACTCGGCCGCGCTGCCGCCGTAGGCGCGGACCAGGCCGCCGGCGCCGAGCTTGATGCCGCCGTACCAGCGCGTGACCACCACCACCACGCGGTCGAAGCCCTGGCCGTCGATCGCCGCCAGGATCGGCCGGCCGGCGGTGCCGGCGGGCTCGCCGTCGTCGCTGGAGCGGTACTCGTCGCCGTGGCGGTAGGCCCAGCAATTGTGGGTGGCGTCGGCCACCATCACCTGCTGCACGAACGCCAGCGCTGCGCCGGCCTCGGCGATCGGCGCGGCGTGGGCCAGGAAGCGGCTGTGCTTGATCTCCACGATGTGGCTGACGGGGTGCGGGAGCGTATCGGGCATCGGGAGCATTGTAGACGAGGCGCGCGGCCGGCCTGCGGCGCAGGCGCCGGCAGCGCACGGCTCAGTCCTGCAGCAGCGTGCGCAGGTCTGCGGGCACCGTGCGGTGCGGGTGGGTGCGCTGGAAGCGCAGCAGGCTGGCGCGGGCGACGTCCAGTTCGCCGCCATCGCGGCGCTCGCGGATCCGTTGCAGCCAGCGCCGCGGGGGCAATTGCGCGTCGTCCTCCACGGCGACTTCCACTGCGGCCGCCGAGGCGCCAGCGGAGGACCGGGGCTGTGCCGATGCGGCGGCGGGCGCGGCAGACGATGTGGAAGGTTGCAGCGACAGCGCCTCCGACGATCCGGTGGCAGCGGCCTGCGTGCGCGCGGCGGCCGCCAGCTTGGCCTGGCGGGCGTCGTCGGTGGGCGCGTTGCGTGCCCAGGTGTCCTGCGTCGTTGCCGCGCGCGCCGGTGCGCGCAAGGCCATGGCGGCGGGGGCGTCTTGCTGTTCGGCGGCCGATTCAGGAGACGGCTCGCTAATGTCCGCCGCGATCGCCGGTGACGGTGGCGGTGGTGCCGGGGCCGGGGCCGGCGGTGCAGCGGGCGCCACCATCGCCGGTGGCGCGGGAGGGGCCAGGTTCTTCGCGGGCACCGGCTTGCGCGCCTGCGCCTCCGGCAGCGGCGCGGCAGGTGCTTCGGCTTCCCTGCGCGCCGAGGCCACAGCGGCGGGCGCTGTGGCCTCGGGGGCCGCCGGCGCGGTGGCATCCGACGCCGGCTCCGCGGAGGGCGGTGCCGGCGATGCGGCTGGTGCAGAGGGGGCGTCGGTGGCGGGCGTCGCTGCTGGAGCAGGCGCTGCCGACGGCATCGGCGCCAAGGGCACCGGCGGGCGTGCGCGCCAGGCGATGCCGGCCACCAGCACCAGCGAGGCCGCCAGGCCCAGCCAGGTCGGCCAGCGTGACCGCGACGCCGATGCGGCGGGGCGGGATGCAGGCGCGGGGTCTCGTTCGGCCGAGGTGGGGGTGGCTGGGGGGATGGACGCTGGCATCGCGGCGGTGGCCTGCGCCCGCGCCCGTTCGGCGGCGCTGCTGGGATACTCCGCGATCTCGACGGCGCCCGGCGCGACTGCCGCGCGGGCAGCAGCCAGGATCGCCGCATCCAGCGCTGGGGGCGGCAATGCCTGCTGGCCCAGGCGCAGGCGTTCGGCGAGCGCGCGCTCTTCCGGGGTCAGCGGTTCGTCGGCGCTCATCCGCCCAGCCTCGCGCGCAGTTTGTCCATCGCATAGCGCAGCCGCGACTTGACCGTCTCGCGGCCGACGCCGGTGATCTGCCCGATCTCGTCCAGGCTCAATTCCTGCTCCAGGCGCAGCAGCAGCACGTCGCGTTGCTCCTCGGGAAGCGCATCCAGCGCCAGTTGCAACTGGCGCCGTTGTTCGAAGGCGGACAACTGCCGCTCCGGGGTGTCGGGGTCCTGCACGCGGGCGGTGCGCAGGTCGGCGTCGGCCGGCGCCGGCGGGCGGTGCTTGGCCGCGCGCCAATGGTCGCCGAGTCGATTGTGGGCGATGCGCAGCAGCCAGGTGGTGAACGCGGCCTGCGGCTGCCAGTCCAGGCGTGCGGCGATCACCCGCTGCCACACGTCCTGGAACAGTTCTTCGGCCAGCGCCCGGTCGCGCAGCTGCCGCAGCAGGTACTGGTACAGGCGGCCGCGATGGCGCAGGTACAGGGTCTCGAACGCGCGTGCGTCGCCGGCGGCATAGGCCAGCATCAGGGCTTCGTCGCTCGCTTCGACCGGGGCGTCCACGGCGGCAAGCCTAAGCGTTCGCCGGTCCGCCGCATAGTCGGGAGGCGGGGGCCCGGGAGAGGGCGTCGATGGCGGAAATTCGGACAACATGGGTAGACAAACGCCTATCGCGACACTTCGGGGTCGATCGGGCGTCGATCGGTGCATGCAACGGGTATGCTGGTGGTGAAGGGCGAGCGTGGAGCAGTTCCGGGGGGCCCTGCAGGAGTTGTCGTCGATGCTGTTCAATTCGTCCACCACGGTCCGCGAAGACCCATCCGGCGGCCATGCCCCCGCGCGCACGGCGCAGGCCCTGTGCGGCCTGCTGCCGCCCGGCAGCGCCGTGGCGATCGGCTGCGGCGACGGTGTGGTCGGCCGCCTGCACGGCGCCAGCGCAGAGGCGCCGGGCTGGTTGCAGGCGCTGGTCGCGGAGGCGCTGGTCGACACCGCGCCGCTGCCGTCGACGGTGCCGGCGGTGCTGCACGTGCACCGCACCGCCGAAGGCGCCTGCGTGGCCATCGGCGCGGAGCTGGCGCAGCCGCTGGACGCAGCGCAACGCGCGGCCTGGTGCGATGCCGCCGTCGCCTTCGGCCTCAACCTGCTCGACACCGAGCGCATGCGCGCGCGCATCGAGGGCCTGGAGAAATCCAAGCAGCTGCAGCAGGCGCTGTACGAGATCGCCGACCTGGCCGGCGCCGATCTGGAAATGAGTCAGATGCTGCAGCGCGTGCATGCGGTCCTGGAATCGCTGATGTACGCGGAGAACTGCTACATCGTCGAGTACGACGAAGATCAGCAGAGCATGCGCTTTCTGTATTTCTCCGACCGCCACGACGACTTCGTCGCCGATCCGGAGCAGACCTACTTCCTGCGCGACATGCCGCACAGCCTCACCGTGGGGCTGCTGCGCCACGGCCGCGCGGTGCGCGGGCCCTCGGAGCAGGTGCGCGAACGCCTGCAGGTGGGCTACAACGCCGAACACGGCCCGGAGAGCCGCGACTGGCTGGGCGTGCCGATGCTGCGCGAGGGCCGCGTGTGCGGCGCCATCGTGGTGCAGAACTACGACTACGCGCTGCGCTACACCGACGCCGACCGCGCGCTGCTGGCCTACGTGGCGCAGCACGTGCAGACCGCGATGGACCGGCGCCATGCGCAGGTGCAACTGGAGCGGCGGGTGCACCTGCGGACCCAGGAACTGCAGCGCGCCAACCGCGACCTGCAGGACGAGATCCAGGAGCGCAAGCGCGCCGAGACGCTGCAACTGGCGCTGTTCCGCATCGCCGAGCTGGCGATCCGCTCGGAAAGCCTGCAGCAGTTCTACACCGAGGTGCACGCCATCGTCGGCGGGCTGATCGACGCGCGCAACCTGTACATCGCGCTGCTGTCCGACGACGACACGATGCTGGAGTTCGTGTACTCGGTGGACGAGTTCACCCCGTACCGGCCGCAACGGCGGCGCGGCCGCGGACTGACCGAGTACGTGATGCGGGTGCGGCGTCCGCAACTGCTCGAACTTCCCGACATCGACGCCTTGCTGGCGCAGGGCGAGGTACAGGAGTACGGCCAGCGCCCCTACAGCTGGCTGGGCGTGCCGCTGTTCGACGAAGGCGAGGTGATCGGCGCGATCGTGGTGCAGAGCTACATCGCCAAGGTGCGGTTCACCGAGCACGACCAGCGACTGCTGACCTTCGTCGCGCACAACGTCGGCAGCGGCCTGGCGCGGCAGCGCGCGCAGGAACGGCTGCGGCTGGCGCACGCGGAGCTGGAGCAGCGCGTGGAGGAGCGCACCCGCGAACTGGCCGAGGTCAACGAGCAATTGCTGGCGCAGATCGCCGAACGCTGGCGTGCCGAGCAGCGCCTGACCCATCAGGCGCTGCACGATGCGCTGACCGGGTTGCCGAACCGATCGCATCTGCTGGACCGGCTCAGCGAGGCGATCTCCCGCGCCCGCGGCGGCGGCAGGACCTTCGCCGTGCTGTTCCTGGATCTGGACCGGTTCAAGCTGGTCAACGACAGCATCGGCCACGCCGCCGGCGACGAGATGCTGGTGCAGGTGGCCAAACGCATCGTCTCCACGATCCGCGGCCAGGACGTGGTGGCGCGCCTGGGCGGCGACGAGTTCGCGGTGCTGACGCCGTGCGAGCACGGCCTGGACGGCGCGCGCGAATTGGCGCGGCGCCTGCTGCACGTGCTCGGCCAGCCGATGTGGGTGGCCGGCCGCGAGTTGTTCCCGTCCGGCAGCCTGGGCATCGCCGCCTGGCATCCGCGCTACCACAACGGCGAGGAGATGCTGCGCGACGCCGACGCGGCCATGTACCGGGCCAAGGCGCAGACGCAGGATCGCTGCGTGGTGTTCGACGAGGCCATGCGCGAGGCGGCGCTGCGCAGCCTGGATCTGGAGGCGGACCTGCGCCGGGCGATCAACAACCGCGACTTCGAGCCGTTCTACCAGCCGATCGTGCGCCTGCGCGACGGCGAGGTGATCGGCCACGAAGCGCTGCTGCGCTGGCGCCACGAAAGTCGTGGCTTGCTGGTGCCGAGCCAGTTCATCGACCTGGGCGAGGAGAGCGGCCTGATCGAGCAGGTGGACTGGCTGCTGTACGCGCAGGTGATCCGGCGCCTGGCGCAGAGCGAGGGCGGCTACGTCTCGGTCAACGTCTCGCCGCGGCACTTCCGCTCGCCGGATTTCACCGAGCGGCTGTTCGGGCTGATCGACACCGCCGGCGCCGATCCGCGCCGGCTGCGCGTGGAGATCACCGAGGTGGCGCTGCTCGACGACGCACCGCGCACCCTGACCATCCTGCAGGCGCTGCGCGAGCGCGGCGTGCTGGCGCAACTGGACGACTTCGGTACCGGCTTCTCGGCCCTGTCCTACCTGCACCGCTTCCCGATCTCGGTGCTGAAGATCGACCAGAGCTTCGTCGCCGGCCTGCAGGACGAGGGCAGTACCGGCAGCCACGCGCTGGTGCGCGGCATTCTCGCCCTGGCCAGCACCCTGGGCATCGAAACGGTGGGCGAAGGCATCGAGACCGAGCAGCAACTGGCGACCCTGCGCGAACTGGGTTGCGACTACGGGCAGGGCTATCTGCTTGGGCGCCCGGCCGCCGCGCCGCAACCGCTCTGAGGCGGCCACGTGCCGAGCGCGTCGCCATGCGCGTGGCGCCCGCGTCCGCACGCGCGTGTTGGCCCCAGCGCGAGACGTTGCGGCGCGTTTGTTCGATGCGCGCCTCCGTCACATCCCCAGCCGCTGGAGCGACTGAGCAGTTCGCCATCGCAGCTTGTCGTGTAGGAGCGGCTTCAGCCGCGACCGGGCGTTCCTGGTAAAGCCCCATCGCGGCTGAAGCCGCTCCTACAGGACTCTTCCCGTCGTGACGCCAAGCGCCCGGCGCTTGCCGCCGACACGTTGCCTTGGGCTTCAGTGCAACGCGTTGCGTCGCTTTTCATCAATCCGCGCCATGGAAGCAGTGAGGCGCCGGAATCTGTAACGCGTCGCCACGCGCCAGATGCTTACCGCCGATCAGAGACGCTCTCAGCGCAGCGCGTTGCGTCGCTTCTCGTCAATCCACTTCGACGCCTGCGCCGGCGTGTACTCGCGCATCCAGCCCAGCATCGTGTCGATGTCGCTGCCGTACCACAGGTCGGCGCGCTGGTCGGGGTGCAGGAAGCGCTCTTCGACCATGCGATCGATCATGCCGATCAGCGGCGCGTAGAACCCTTCCACGTCGAGGAAGGCGCAGGGCTTGTTGCCGATGCCGAGTTGGCGCCAGGTCAGCATCTCGAAGATTTCTTCCATGGTGCCGAAGCCGCCGGGCAGGGCGACGAAGGCGTCGGACAGGTCGAACATGCGCGACTTGCGCTCGTGCATCGAACCGACGATCTCCAGTTCGGTGAGGCCGCGGTGCGCCACTTCCCAGTCGGCCAGTTGCTTGGGAATCACGCCGGTGACCTCGCCGCCGGCGGAGAGCACCGCATTGGCCACGGTGCCCATCAGACCGACATTGCCGCCGCCATAGACCAGGCGCAGCCCCTGCTCGGCGATGCGCGTGCCCAGCGCGGTGGCACGTTCGACATAGGCGGGCTTGTTGCCGGCGTTGGAGCCGCAGTAGACGCAGATGCTTTTCATGGGATTGGGGAGTTGGGATTGGGGATTCGTAACGGCGGGATGTTGCCGGGCGTAAGGGTTAACGGTGTCGGGAGCAGGGCGTGCGGCTTTGGTCGACCGATTCGGCACCTTGTGGCGATCCGCAAAGCACGACGCCGGGCTTTCGCCCGGCGCCATGCCACTGCCGGAAAGATGCGGGACGGGGTACCGCTTTGCGAATCCCCAATCCCGACTCCCCAATCCCAGCCTCAGTTGGCCTTATGGATCGCCCGCTTGCTCACCGCCATGGCCGCGTCGTGGATCGCTTCGGACAGGGTGGGGTGGGCGTGGCAGATGCGCGCCAGGTCGTCGGCCGAGCCGTTGAACTCCATGGTCAGCACACCTTCGTGGACCAGTTCGGAGACGCCGACGCCGACCAGGTGCATGCCCAGCACGCGGTCGGTCTCGGCGTGGGCGATGACCTTGACGAAGCCCGCGGGCTCGCCCATCGCCACCGCACGGCCGATCGCCGCGAACGGGAAGCTGCCGGCCTTGTACGGCACGCCCTCGGCCTTGAGCTGCTGCTCGGTCTTGCCGACCCAGGCGATTTCCGGCTCGGTGTAGATGACCCACGGAATGGTGTCGAAGTTGACGTGGCCGGGCAGGCCGGCGATCAGTTCGGCGACCGCGATGCCTTCCTCGAAGCCCTTGTGCGCCAGCATCGGCCCACGCACGCAGTCGCCGATCGCCCACACGCCGTCGACGCCGGTGTGGCAGTGCGCATCGACCTCGATCTGGCCGCGCTCGTTGACCTTGACGCCGGTACCGTCGGCCAGCAGACCCTTGGTGGCGGCGCGGCGGCCGACGGCCACCAGCAGCTTGTCCACGTTGAGGGTCTTCTCGCCTTCGCCGTCGCTATAGGTGACGACCACTTCCTGCTTCTTGCCCTTGCCGGTGACCTCGGTCTTGGAGACCTTGGCGCCGAGCTTGATGTCCAGGCCCTGCTTCTTGAATTCCTTCAAGGCGGTCTTGGCCACTTCGGCATCGGCCAGGGCCAGGAAGTCCGGCAGCGCTTCGAGGATGGTGACCTCGGCGCCCAGGCGCTTCCACACGCTGCCCAGTTCCAGGCCGATCACGCCGGCGCCGATCACCGCCAGGCGCTTGGGCACCTCGGTGAAGTCCAGCGCGCCGACGTTGTCGACGATGGTCTCGCCGTCGAACTTGGCGAACGGCAGTTCGATCGAATCCGAGCCGGCGGCCAGGATCACGTTGGTGCCCTTCAGCTCGACTTCGCTGCCGTCGTGCTGCTTGACCTTGACCACGTTGCCCGGCTGCAGCTCACCGAAGCCGTAGTACGGGGTGATCTTGTTCGCCTTGAACAGCATCGCGATGCCGCCGGTGAACTGCTTGACGATCTTGTCCTTGCGCCCGACCATCGCCGCGACGTCGATCTTGGCGTCCTTGAAACTGATGCCGTGCTCGCCGAACAGGTGGCCCATGTTCCAGAACTGGCGCGAGGAATCCAGCAGCGCCTTGGACGGAATGCAGCCCACGCGCAGGCAGGTGCCGCCGAGCGCCGGCTTGCCGTCCTTGCCGAGCGCCGCGTCGATGCACGCGGTCTTCAGGCCCAACTGGGCGGCACGGATGGCCGCGTGATAGCCGGCGGGACCGGCACCGATGACGACGACGTCGAAATTTTCAGCCATTTCAGAATCCTTTGCCTTTCCCTTCTCCCGCCGGGAGAAGGTGGCGCGTAGCGCCGGATGAGGGTGCGGCGGAGCGGGGCGAGCTGCCGGGGCTTGCAGGGTTGGAGGGCGGGCGCTGGGCGTTGTCCAGTGCGGTCGTACCCTCACCCCAACCCCTCTCCCGGTGGGAGAGGGGCTTCAGGCGCTTACAGACCGAACAGCATCCGGCCCGGGTTTTCCAGCTGGTTCTTGATGTCGACCAGGAACTGCACCGAGTCCTTGCCGTCGATGATGCGGTGGTCGTAGGACAGCGCCAGGTACATCATCGGTGCGATCACGACCTGGCCGTTCTCGGCGATCGGACGCTCCTTGATCGCGTGCATGCCCAGGATCGCGCTCTGCGGCGGGTTGATGATCGGGGTCGACAGCAGCGAGCCGAAGGTGCCGCCGTTGGTCACGGTGAAGGTGCCGCCCTGCAGTTCTTCCAGGCTCAGCTTGCCGTCGCGCGCCTTCTTGGCGTAGTCGGCGATGCCCTGTTCGATGTCCGCGAAGGACTGCCGCTCGACGTTGCGCAGCACCGGCGTGACCAGGCCCTTGTCGGTGGACACGGCGATGGAGATGTCGCTGTAGCCGTGGTAGATGATGTCGTCGCCGTCGATCGAGGCGTTGACCAGCGGGAAGCGCTGCAGCGCGTTGGCCGCGGCCTTGACGAAGAAGCTCATGAAGCCGAGCTTGATGCCGTGAGCCTTCTGGAACTCGTCCTGCAGCTCCTTGCGCGCGGCGGAGACCTTGGCCAGGTTGACCTCGTTGAAGGTGGTCAGCATCGCGGTCGAGTTCTTCGACTGCATCAGGCGCTCGGCGATGCGCTTGCGCACGCGGGTCATCGGCACGCGCTCTTCCGGACGCGCACCGCTGGCCTTGCCGGCGCCGCCGTTCTTGGCGTAGTTGAGGATGTCTTCCTTGGTCACCGCGCCGCGGCGGCCGGTGCCTTCGACCTGCGACGGATCCACGCCTTCGGTGATGGCACTGAAGCGCGCGCCCGGCGGCAGGCTGGACACATCACCGGCGGCCTTCGGCGCGTCGGCCTTGGCGGCCTTCGGCGCTTCCGCGGCAGCGGCCTTGGGCGCTTCGGCCTTCGGCGCATCGGCAACCTTGGCCTCGGCCGGCGCCGCAGCGGCGGTCGCGCCTTCCTCGATGATCGCCAGCAGCTGCGAGCTGGTCACGGTGGCGCCGGTCTCGAACTTGATCTCCTTCAGCACGCCATCGACGGGCGAGGGCACTTCCAGCACGACCTTGTCGGTCTCCAGGTCCACCAGGTTCTCGTCGCGCTTGACCGCGTCGCCGGCCTTCTTGTGCCAGCTGGCGATGGTGGCATCGGATACGGATTCGGGCAGTACCGGAACTTTGACTTCGGTGGCCATTGCAGGGGGCGTCCTAGTGGTGTCTTTTTTGAAGTGTGAAAGGGGGTTTATTCAGCGACTTGGTCGTTGAACGGATTCAACAGCGCATCGGCGACCAGCTTCAGCTGTTCTTCCACGTGCTCGGCGAAATGGCCGGCGGCGGGAGACGGCGAACGGGCGCGGCCGGCGTAGTGCAGGCTCTGTCCGTCGGCCAGGCAGGCCTGCAGGTGGTGCTTGATCTGGTACCAGGCGCCCTGGTTCTGCGGCTCTTCCTGGCACCAGACCAGGTCGGTGGCATTGCCGTAGCGCTTCAGTTCGGCCGACAGCAGCTCGCGCGGGAACGGATACAGCTGCTCCACGCGCAGGATGGCGACGTCGTCCTGGCCGCGCTTGGTCTGGTCCTCGAGCAGGTCGTAGTAGACCTTGCCCGAGCAGGCGACCACGCGCTTGACCTTCTTCGGGTCGGCCTTGGCGTCCGGGATCAGGTGCTGGAACTCGCCGTCGGCCAGTTCTTCCAGGGTCGACACCGCCAGCTTGTGGCGCAGCAGCGACTTGGGCGTCATCACCACCAGCGGCTTGCGCGTGGACATGCGCATCTGCCGGCGGATCATGTGGAAGGCCTGCGCCGGGGTGGTGGGCACGCAGACCAGCATGTTCTCCAGCGCGCACAGCTGCAGGAAGCGCTCCAGGCGCGCGGAGCTGTGCTCCGGGCCCTGGCCTTCGTAGCCGTGCGGCAGGAACAGCGACAGGCCGGAGATGCGGCCCCACTTGGCTTCGCCGGCGGCGATGAACTGGTCGATCACCACCTGCGCGCCGTTGGCGAAGTCGCCGAACTGCGCTTCCCAGATGCACAGCGCATTGGGATCGGTGGTGGAGTAGCCATACTCGAAGCCCATCACCGCCTCCTCGCTGAGCAGCGAGTCGATCACGGTGGCGTCTTCCGGGTTCTCCACCAGCTGGCGCAGCGGCAGGTAGTAGCTGTCGGTCTTCTGGTCGTGCAGGATCGCGTGGCGGTGGAAGAACGTACCGCGGCCCGCGTCCTGGCCGACCAGGCGCAGCTTGTGGCCTTCGCCCAGCAGGGTGGCGTAGGCCAGGTTCTCGGCGAAGCCCCAGTCGCCCGGCAGTTCGCCGGCGGCCATCTTCACCCGGTCCTCGTAGATCTTGGCCACGCGCGGGTGCAGCTCGACGCCGCCCGGGATGGTGGTGATGATCTTGGCCAACTGGTCCAGGGTCTTGCGCTTGACCGTGGTGTCGACCTTGTCCGTCAGCTTGCCCGACAGGTACTTGGACCAGTCGATGGCGAATTCGTCGGGCTTGCGGGTCGCCAGCTCGGTGGTGTACTCGCCCGAGTCGAGCTTGTTGCGGTAGCCGTCGACCAGCGCCTGCGCCTCGCCGGCCTGCAGCACGCCTTCGCTTTCCAGCTGGGCGGCGTACAGCTCGCGGGTGGTCTTGTGCTTGCGGATGGTCTGGTACATCACCGGCTGGGTGGCCGCCGGCTCGTCGGCCTCGTTGTGGCCCCAGCGGCGGTAGCAGACCAGGTCGATGACCACGTCCTTGTTGAACTGCTGGCGGAAGTCGTAGGCCAGGTTGGCCACGAACGCCACCGCGTCCGGATCGTCGCCGTTCACATGGAACACCGGCGCGCCGATCATCTTCGCGACGTCGGTGCAGTACAGCGTGGAACGGGCGTCGTCGCGGGCGCTGGTGGTGAAGCCGATCTGGTTGTTGACCACGATGTGCACGGTGCCGCCGACCGCGAAGCCGCGCGCCTGCGACATCTGGAACAGCTCCATGACCACGCCCTGGCCGGCGAACGCGGCGTCGCCGTGGATGATCACCGGCAGCACCGACTTGCGCGCGGCGTCGCCGTAGCGCTCCTGGCGCGACCGCACGCTGCCGACCACCACCGGATCGACGATCTCCAGGTGCGAGGGGTTGAACGCCAGCGCCAGGTGCACCGACTTGCCGTCTGCCACCGCCACGTCGGCGGAGAAGCCCATGTGGTACTTCACGTCGCCGGTGTGGGCGCGGTCGTCGTGGGCATGCTCGAACTTGCCTTCGAACTCGTCGAACAGCTTGCGCGGGTTCTTGCCCAGGGTGTTGACCAGCACATTGAGGCGGCCGCGGTGGGCCATGCCGACCACGATGTCCTTGACCGTGTCGCTGCCGGCGCGCTGCACCAGCACGTCCATCATCGGGATCAGCGAGTCGCCGCCTTCCAGCGAGAAGCGCTTCTGGCCGACGTACTTGGTGTGCAGGTAGCGCTCCAGGCCCTCGGCGGCGGTGATCCGCTCCAGGGTGCGGCGGCGGCTGGCGGTGTCGCCGGCGATGTTGCCGCCCGCGTTCTCCAGGCGCTGGTAGATCCACTGGCGCTGTTCGAACTCGGAGATGTGCATGAACTCGCTGCCGATCGACCCGGTGTAGGTCGCCTTCAGCCGCGCCAGCAGGTCGCGCAGTTTCATCCGCGGCTGGCCGCCGAGGCCGCCGGTGCTGAACTCGCTGCCCAGATCGCTTTCCGACAGGCTATGGAACGGCAGGCCCAGGTCCGGCGGGTTCACCGGCGGGGTCAGGCCCAGCGGATCCAGCCGCGCGCCGAGGTGGCCGCGCGAACGGTAGGCGGTGATCAGGCGGCCGACATGGCGCTCGCGCTCGTCGCCGCTCGGGCCGGTGCCGCTGTTGGCGGCCTGGCGCGCGGCGCTGGCGATGTGGGCGATGACCGCCGAGTGGGGGACGTCACCGGCATCGCGGCCCTGGAAGCCGTCGAAGTAGGTTTTCCACTTGGGATCGATGCTGTCGGGAGAGACCAGATACTGCTCGTACAGGTCTTCGATATAGGCGGCATTGCCGCCGGCGAGTTGCGATGACTGCGCAAACTGCTTGAGTAGATTGTCCACGATGGTGGGGTGCGGTCGCTTTGTTTGGGGTGGCTTGCGGCAGGAACCGGCGGACGCGAGGGCCGCGCGGGCGTAATCAAGCGCAAAAATTATACCCCCATGAACCAGCCGGGGTGTGCATTCGGCGTGGTCAAGGCCGATCCCGGTTCATCCGTGGCGCGCGCGGCGGCGTCGGTCCGGCTGCCTCACCAGCCCAGGGCGCGCAGTTCGCTGCATGGGCGCGCACGCTCCCAGACCCGGTCGAAGGTGGCGCGCAACTGGCGTGCGCGGCCGCCACCGAGCAGGTCGGTCTCGCCGTCGTAACGGTGACCGAGTCCACGGAAGTAGTAGCCTCCGCCCTCGTTGACCAGGTAGGCGGTGGCGTCGCTGCGGTCCACCGGATCGCTGACTTCGCGGAACTGGAACACGCTGGGCAGGCGTTGCGCCAGGCCCAGCAAGGGCGCACCGGCTCGCTGCGGCGCGGCCGCGTCGTGCAGCAGCACGCGCACCTGCTTGGCATGCCCGGCGACCGCGAAGCGGCGCAGTTGCTCCAGCACGCGGGGATCGTCGAGCAGGCCCGGATCCAGTGCGCGGCTGTGGATCAGCACCTGGCGGCGGGCCTGTGCCAGCACCGCGATGCTGGCGGCGAGGGCCATCGCCGCGTCCTCCACCGCCACGGCGCCGTCGAAGCGGCGGCGCAGCGGCACGGCCTCCGCGGTGGCGGCCACGCCGCCCGGGGGCGGCAGGAAGCCATGACGGGCGCAGAACGCCAGTGCCGCGGCCGGCACCTGCAGTTCCAGTTGCGGCCAGTGCCGGCGCTGCGCTTCCTCGATCAGGCCGCGCAGCAGCGCGCTGCCGACGCCGCGCCCGCGCCAGTCCGGCAGCACCGCCAGCGCGGCGATCCGCCGGTCCGCGCCGAGCCGGGCCGCGCCCACCGCGTGGCCGTCCTCGCTGCGCGCGACCAGGTGCTCGCCCAGCGCGTCCGGCGCGGCGGCGGCGTCGGCCAGGTCCACGGTGGCGCCGGCCGCGGCACGCAGCGCGCGCAGTTCGACGCCGTCGCGGACGGGGTCGAGCGCAGCGATGCGGAAACCGGGGCCGGACATGGTCGGATCAGGCTGGGTCGGCGTCCTCGTCGGGCGCGTCCTCGGCCTCCAGCGGCTGGTAGAAGCCGCCTTCGATCAGCTCCAGCAGGGTCTGCCTGCCGGCCGCCGACAGCGCCGCGTAGTCGGTGCCGTCGATGTGCTCGGCCGCGGCCAGGCGCTTGGCGTCCTTGACCGGCAGCGCGAACTCCTGGCCGCTGCAGAACAGCATGGCGCCGCGACTGGCACGCCGCCACGCCGGCCGCGCCCACGGGTGCCGCTGCAGGACCAGGCCCTGCTCCAGCGCGGCGGCGATCTCCTCCGCCGGGGGCAGGCCAGCCGGCGGCAGGATGTCGCCGGCGGCGCGGTAGGTGGTGATGAAGCGGCCGAACCAGGCGCCCAGCTTGTCCGGGTCGTTCATGCGCAGCGCGTTCAGCGCCTCGACCACGCGGCCCATCGCCGCCGCGTCGATCTCGTACGGGTCGGCCGGCGCCTGCAGATCCTCGTCGTGGTAGCGCAGCGCCTCGTCGGCGCCGTCGATCAGGGTGTCCAGGTAATCGGCGATCAGCTCGGCCGAGGACGGTGCGCGCATGCCCACCGAGAAGGTCAGGCAGGCGTCTTCGGCGACGCCGTGATGCGGCACCAGCGGCGGCAGGTACAGCATGTCGCCCGGCCCCAGCACCCAGTCGTGGGTCGGGTCGAACTGGCGCAGCAGCTTCAGCTCCACGTCGTCGCGGAAGTCGGTCGGCGGCGCCGGGCGGCCCAGCGCGACGCTGGCGTCGATCTGCCAGCGGCGATGGCCGTGGGCCTGCAGCAGGAACACGTCGTAATGGTCCACGTGCGCGCCGACCGAGCCGCCGCGCGCGGCGAAACTGACCATCACGTCGTCCACCCGCCAGCGCGGCAGGAAGCGGAACTGCTCGAGCAGGGCGCGGATGTCCGGGTCCCACTTGTCCACGTCCTGCACCAGCAGGGTCCAGTCGTGGTCGGGCATACCGGGGAATTCGTGCTCCTGGAACGGGCCGCTGCGCACGCGCCAGCGGTCGTTGGCGCGGTCGTGCTCGATCAGCCGCGACAGCGCCGCTTCCTCGCAAGCCAGGCCGGCCAGGTCGCCCGGCTCGATCGGCGAAACGAAGCCGGGGAAGGCGTTGCGGATCAGCAACGGGCGCTTGTGCCAGTAGTCGCGCAGGAAGGTCGCCGCGGGCATGCCCAGCGGTTGCCCGGGACGGGCGTGGAGTTCGAAGGCGGGAGCGGCGGTCTTGCGGGCAGCCATGTGCGGTGGGTCCTTGCGACGCGGAAGGTAAAGGGCAGGCGCAGCGGCGCCGGCCGACCCCGCCATTGTCCGCCGGTTTGGCGCGTGGGGCCATCGCGCTGGTCTTCGTGTGCGCCGCCGTGCGCGGATGGGCGGCCATTCGGAGGCCCTGGCGGCGTGTCGCGACCGCGCATCGTGGGTGGCCCCGTGCGCGCAGGCCATGGGCGGCGCCAGGCGCATCCGGACTGGGCGATGACGGCGACGCCCCGGGTAGGTCAGGGCAGTGGGGGCGCAGCGCCGCTCGCGCTATTGGACGAGGATGCGGTTGTCGCGGCCGCCGTCGTCGACCTGGGCGCTGCCGCTGCGCTGGACGATGGCATTGCCGTTGCCCTGCAGGGCGATGGTGTCGATCTCGCTGGCCTGCAGCTGGTTCTGGTCGCCGGATACGTCCAATGTCGCGATGCGCGCCATCTGCAGCCGGCCATGGCGGCCGAACAATGCGACCTGCCCGACATCGCCGCGCATCGCGATCTGGGCGTTGTCGCCGAGCACGCGCAGGGTGTCGGCCCGCTCGATCTGCAGGTTGCCGTTGCGGCCGAACAGGCTGACGGTCGCGCAGTGCCCGTGCAGCACCAGGGTGGCGTCGCGGCCAACGATGTTCAGGTCGCGACCGTCGCAGTCGATATCGCCGCTGGCCGAGGCGGCCATGCGGATCGGCGCCTCGGCGTCGCGCTCGTCGCCATCGGCGATGTCGCCGGCCGACGGCGCCGCCGCGATCGGCGGCGCGGCCGGCATGACCACGGTGCGTGGGGCGGCGGTGTGCGCGCCATCGCCGGCCGGCGGGCGTGGCGCCTGCGCGCAGCCGGCCAAGACCAGCAGCGGCAACACAAACAACGGGGTGGGTCTCATCGCGGGGCTCTGCTGTGAGCCACCAGCATGCCCCGGGCCGATTAACCCAGGATGGACGGACCTAGCTCAGACGCCGCGCGCCAGCCGCTCGGCGAGGCCGACGTAGCCGCCCGGGGTCAAGTCGCGCAGGCGCTGCTTGGCGTCCTCGGGCAGGTCCAGGGTTTCGACGAAGGCGCGCATCGACTCGGCGGTGATGCCCTGGCCGCGGGTCAGCGCCTTGAGCTGCTCGTAGGGATTGGGCAGGCCGTGGCGGCGCATCACCGTCTGCACGGCTTCGGCCAGCACCTCCCAGGCGGCATCCAGGTCGGCGTCCAGGCGCTCCGGGTTCACGGTCAGCTTGCCCAGGCCCTTGGCCAGCGAGTCCAGCGCCACCTGGGTGTGGCCGAAGGCGGTGCCGAGCGCGCGCAGCACGGTGGAGTCGGTGAGGTCGCGCTGCCAGCGGCTGATCGGCAGCTTGGCCGAGAAGTGCTCGAACAGGGCGTTGGCGATGCCGAAGTTGCCTTCGGCGTTCTCGAAGTCGATCGGGTTGACCTTGTGCGGCATGGTCGAGGAGCCGACTTCGCCTTCCTTGAGCTTCTGCTTGAAGTAGCCCAGCGAGATGTAGCCCCAGATGTCGCGCGCCAGGTCGATCAGCACGGTGTTGGCGCGGCGGGTGGCGTCGCCCAGTTCGGCGACGTTGTCGTGCGGCTCGATCTGGGTGGTGTACGGGTTGAACACCAGGCCCAGGCTTTCCACGAAGCGCTGCGCGAAGCTTGGCCAGTCGACGTCGGGGTAGCTGGCGACGTGGGCGTTGTAGTTGCCGACCGCGCCGTTGATCTTGCCGGTCAGCTCGACCGCGGCGATCTGCCGGCGCTGGCGCTCGAGGCGCGCGACCACGTTGGCGATCTCCTTGCCCAGGGTGGTCGGCGAGGCGGTCTGGCCGTGGGTGCGCGACAGCATCGGCTGCGCGGCCTGCGCATGGGCCAGCGCGCGCAGCGTGGCGATCACCGCATCCAGGGTCGGCAGCAGCACCTCGCGCCGGGCCTGCTCCAGCATCAGCCCGTAGCTGAGGTTGTTGATGTCCTCGCTGGTACAGGCGAAATGCACGAACTCCAGGGCCGGGCCGAGTTCGGCGTCGTCCTTGAGCTGCTCCTTGATGAAGTACTCCACTGCCTTGACGTCGTGGTTGGTGGTGCGCTCGATCTGCTTGACCCGCGCCGCGTGTTCCACGCCGAAGCCGTCGGCCAGCGCGCGCAGGCGCTGCGCCGCTGCCGGCGAGAACGCCGCCAGTTCGCCGATGCCCGGCTCGGCGCCCAGCGCCAGCAGCCATTCGATCTCCACCTTCACCCGCGCCTTGATCAGGCCGTATTCGGAGAAGATCGGCCGCAGGGCGTCGACCTTGCCGGCATAGCGGCCATCGAGCGGGGACAGGGCGAGCAGGGCGGAATCGGACATGGCGGGGCGTGGGGTGATGTCGGCGGGGGCGCCATTCTACGTCGGCGCGGCCTCGGCGGCCCGTCAGGTGTGCCATCCCTTCCTGAGTACGCCGCGCCGCAGCCCTTCGGCTTGGGCCTGGCAGGCGCGTCGCCGGTGCCGCGTGGCATGACCCAACCGCCAGTCAGGCGCTGCGCCACGCAACGCCAGCGGGAAGCCCAACGTGGCACCCTCAGGAAGGGATGACGGACCCCAGCCGCACCATGACCGCCTGGATGCGGTGCCCGGCCATGCGCTTGACCGTGAACAGGTGGCCGTCGATCTGCAACTGCTCGCCTTCCTCGGGCAGCCGCTGCAACTGGTGCACGATCAGCCCGCCGACCGAGTTGAGGTGCTCCGGTGCGCGCAGGTCGCGGCCGAGCAGGCGTTCGAGGCGGAAGATCGAGGTCGAGCCGGCCACCAGTACACTGCCGTCGGCGCCGCGGGTCGGCGCGTCCTTGACCACGTGCGGGTGCTCGTCCTCGATGTCGCCGACCACCACTTCCAGCAGGTCTTCCAGGGTGAAGTAGCCGAGGATGCGGCCGTGCTCGTCCACGCACAGCGCCATGTGCGTGGTGCCGGTGCGGAAGCGCTCCAGTACCAGCGGCACCGGCGTTTCCAGCGCGATCAGGTTGGCCGGGCGCAGCAGCGGACGCAGATCGTCGCTGCGGCGGCCGCGGGCGATCTCCACCAGCAGGTCCTTCATGTGCAGGATGCCCAGCACCTGCTCGCCGTCGCGGTCGAACCACGGATAGCGGCTGTAGCGGCTGTCGGCGAACTCGGCCATCACCGCGTCCAGCGCCATGCCCTCGCGGAACCCGCGCAGATGGTCGCGCGCGCGCATCAGGTCGCCGGCCACCAGTTCCGGCAACTCCAAGGCATGGCTCATCAGGGTCAGCTCGTGATCGGGCGCGGCGCCGGCGGGTTGCTGGCGGCCGACGATCAGCTTCAGTTCCTCGCGCGAATAGCGGTGCGAGGTGTGCTCGACATCGCCCCAGCCCGCGGCCTTCAGCAGCCCGTTGGCGCTGGTGTTGAGCAGCCAGATCGCCGGATACATCGCCCAGTAGAACAGGTACAGCGGTGCGGCGGTCCACAGCGACATGCGCTCCGGGCGGCGGATCGCCATCGACTTGGGGGCCAGTTCGCCCAGCACGATGTGCAGGAACGAGATGACGCTGAAGGCGATGACGAAGGCGCTCAGGCGCGCCGCCTCTTCGCTCAGCCCCAGCAGGTCGAACAGCGGCTGCAGCAGATGCGCGAAGGCCGGCTCGCCGACCCAGCCCAGGCCCAGCGAAGACAGGGTGATGCCGAGCTGGCAGGCCGACAGATAGGCGTCGAGGTGGCCGTGCACGTTGAGCAGCAGGCGGCCGCGCCAGCCGTGGTGCTCGGCCAGGCCCACGGCCTGCGTGTGGCGCAGCTTGACCAGGGCGAACTCAGCGGCGACGAAGAAGCCGTTGAGCAGCACCAGCAGCATCGCCAGCGCCAGCAGCAGGAGGTTGCCGATCATGTGCGTTCCCCGGCGCGCGCCGCTGGCGCGTCATGGCGCCGGGCGGGAGAGGTGGAAACGGCGGGGTGCGTGGTCCGGCGCAGCGTGCGCCGGCATCTACAGTCTGAATCGTCGCCCATGGCGGCGTGAGAGTTCCATCGGTGATACGTCGCCGCAGTCTAGCCGATGCGCTGCGTCGTTGCCGCGCGCACGCGCCGTCCCGCGCATTCCGTCACATGGCACCGCAGCCACATACACCATGGATCAGCGCGCAGAACCGCTGTCACGAATCCCCACTCCCCACTCCCCGGCCTTTCAGCAGCCGAATGGCTGATCATCCCCGCACTCAACCATCACGCCGCGACGATCTTTTCGTTTGCTAGACTTTCTGTAACCGTTTTCAACCTCGATATTCCCCCATGAAATCTTCCTTGCGTCTGGCGGCGCTGGCCGCCGCTGTGTCCGTTTTTCTCACCGCCTGCGGTGGCAAGCCTGCGGCGACACCAGCCGGTTCCGATGCCAGTGCCGATGCCAACCATGCATCCGCCGATGCCGGCGCCAGCGACGCGGACCAGGCGCTGACCGGCAAGCTCAACGCCTACATCGAATGCTTCAACAAGGTCGATGGGCGCATCCACGAAGGCGCGCAACAGTACGTGCGCTGGATGGCCGACCCCAAGGCCGGCCCCACCGGCAAGGAAACCAGCGTGTACGGGCCCGCCCCGATCGACGAGTACGCGATGAAGCTGTGCGACGCGCCGATGACCCAGGCGATCGCGGCCAAGCCGTCGCTGCCGGCGCTGGATGCCGCGGCGAAGCGCTATCTGGCCGCCTTGAAGACGCTGCAGCCGCTGGCCAACCAGGCGCGCGACTACTACGACCGCGAGGACTACCAGGACGACCAGTTCGCCAAGGGCAAGCAACTGCATGCGCCGCTGATGGCCGCGCTGTCCGAATTCCACGAGGCCAGCGAGGCCTTCAGCCACGAACTGGAAGCGCAGAACGACGCCGCGCAGCGCGAGCAGCTGAAGGCGATGGAAAAGGCCGAGGGCCGCACCCGCGACTTCTATCGGCTGTCGATGATGCTCGAGGCCAAGGACATCGTCGGCCTGATGCAGGACGACGACTTCGACACCGCCAAGGCCACGGCATTGGTGGCCGGCTTCAACAGCCTGTCCGACGAGGCGCACGCCAAGGTCGCCAACCAGGAGCCGGGCAAGTCCGACTGGAGCGGTTTCGAGAGCGCGGCGGAGAACTTCCGCAAGGAATCCAAGGCACGCATCAAGCGGGTGGCGGAGAAGATTCCGTACAGCGCATTCGAGCAGCGCTCGCTGGACAATCCGATCGTCGCGCCGGAGGGTTCGCCGGCACGCTTGCTCAAGAGCTACAACGACCTGGTGTTCCAGAGCAACCGCCAGCGCTGAGCCTGCGGGCCGGCGGCGCACGCCGCTGGCCCCTGGCCGTGCCGCCGCCACGCCGGCACGGCATGCTGTCGTCCCGTCTTTCGCCGGCAAACGAGCGCGGTGTGCTTCTTCCGCAGCACGCCGCTGGTGCGCTTGCAGGGCGAGCATCATTCCCCGTACACGTTGCGGGGCTCAGTGGATCGATCCTCGAGCATGTCTGCCTGCCGACTTCGGCAGCCCGCCAGCTTCCCGCGCCTCCAGACATTCCTAACATCCGCCGGCGCACACTGCTGACGCCGGGCGCTGCGCCACGGATAATGCGCGCGCCAGCCGCAGTCCCGCCAGCCTGCCTCCCCGGACGTCCGACGACGGCGCCGATGGATTCCCTTTTGCAGATGCGGAGATTGCGCAATGAGTGACACATTCAGGGTCGAACACGACAGCATGGGCGAACTGCAGGTGCCCGCCGATGCCTTGTGGGGGGCACAGACCCAGCGTGCGGTACAGAACTTTCCGGTGTCCGGGCAGCCGATGCCGCGCGGCTTCATCCGCGCGCTGGGCCTGATCAAGGCCGCCGCGGCCGGCGTCAACGCCGACCTGGAGCTGTTGCCCAAGGCCGTCGCCAAGGCGATCCAGGCCGCTGCGCTCGAGGTGGCCGACGGCCGCCACGACGCGCACTTCCCGATCGACATCTACCAGACCGGGTCCGGCACCTCGTCGAACATGAACGCCAACGAGGTCATTGCCACGCTGGCCAACCGTGCCGCCAAGGGCGAGGGCAAGAACGGCAGCAAGGCGCTGCCGGCGGTACATCCCAACGACCACGTCAACCTCGGCCAGAGTTCCAACGACGTGGTCCCCACCGCGATCCGCGTCGCTGCGCTGCTGGCGGCGCGCGAGCATCTGCTGCCGTCGCTCAAGCACCTGCGCAAGACGATCGACAAGCGCGCCAAGCAGCTGCAGGGCGTGGTCAAGACCGGGCGCACCCATCTGATGGACGCAATGCCGCTGACCTTTGGCCAGGAGTTCGGTGCCTGGTCGGCGCAGCTCGTATCGGCGCAGGCGCGCATCGACGACAGCCTCAAGCGCCTGCGCCGGCTGCCGCTGGGCGGCACTGCGATCGGCACCGGCATCAACGCCGATCCGCGCTTCGGCGGCAAGGTCGCCAAGGCGCTGTCGGCGCTGACCGACCAAACCTTCGAGAGCGCCGAGAACAAGTTCGAGGGCCTGGCCGCGCAGGACGATGCGGTGGAACTGTCCGGCCAGCTCAACGCGCTGGCGGTGGCGCTGATCAAGATCGCCAACGACCTGCGCTGGATGAACGCCGGGCCGCTGGCCGGCCTCGGCGAGATCGAGTTGCCGGCGTTGCAGCCGGGCAGCTCGATCATGCCGGGCAAGGTCAATCCGGTGATTCCCGAAGCCACGGTGATGGCCTGCGCGCAGGTGATCGGCCACCACACTGCGATCACCGTGGCCGGGCAGACCGGCAACTTCCAGTTGAACGTGACCCTGCCGCTGATCGCGGCGAACCTGCTGGACTCGATCCAGTTGCTGGGCAATGTGTCGGTGTTGCTGGCCGATTCGGCGATCGCCGGCCTCAAGGTGCGCGAGGAGCGGGTGCGCGAAGCGCTCGACCGCAATCCGATCCTGGTGACCGCGCTGAATCCGATCATCGGCTACGAGAAGGCCGCGGCGATCGCCAAGCGTGCCTACAAGGAGAACCGGCCGGTGCTGGAGGTGGCCAAGGAGGACAGCGGCCTCGGCGAGGACGAACTGCGCCGGCTGCTGGACCCTGCCGCACTGACCGAAGGCGGCATCCATGCCGGTGCGGGCGGCGGCGGCTGAGCCGCGCCAGCGCTGCATGCAGGCCTGGCACGGCCGTGTGGTCGTGCCAGGCGCAATAGACGATCGCACGGTGAAAGCAGTCGGGACTGAAGTCCCTCCCACATTGCGCCTGGACGCCTCACCGCAAGCCTCTGTAGGAGCGGCTTCAGCCGCGATGGGCTTTACCGAGAACGCCCATCGCGGCTGAAGCCGCTCCTACAGGGGAACCTCCAATCCTTCGAGGCTCTCTCGTGCCGGGCTTGCCGACGCCGGCAGCCCTCAGCGGCGCTCGGCCTGCAGGTTGCCGAAGCTGTCGCGGTACGGCTGCAACGAGGGAATGTCGCGCAGCACCGCCGCCTGCGCTTCGGTGATTTCCGGGGTCGGCGCGAAGCCGACCGAGCGCATGTTCGGGTCCGGCGCCGCGGTCTCCAGGGTGCGCTGGCGCTGCATCTGCAGGTGCATGAACAACTGCTGCAGTTCGGTGCGCTGCGCGGCGGGCAGCGGCAGTTCGATGTCGTCGATGCGCAGGCTGCCGTCGGGCCCAATGGTGGCATTGGCGGCCGGGGCGCGGCGCAGCATCACGTTCATGCTGTCCACCGCCACCCGCGGCTTGCTGCGCTCGGCGCGCGAGGAGGTGGTCTCGCCGCCGCGTCCGCCGCAGGCGGCGAGCAGCAGGCACAACGACAGCAGCGAAAACCAGGCGAACAGCGTCTTCTTCATGGCGGAGGTGGAGCGGGGGGAATGCCACCCATTCTAGAGCGTGTGGGCGCGGCGCGGCGTGCGGCCGCATGTCGCAGGGACCATCCGACCGCTCGCCGCAGGTCATGCATGGCCGACCCGGCGCGCGCGCACCGGGCCGGCTTGGGCATTACGCCGCCGATTGCCTGCAGTCGCGCACGTCGTTGTCTTCCAGCGTGGAGTACGGGCGGAACGCGGGCACCTTCTGCATCAGCGCATCCTGCGCGGCGCGCAGCGCGGCGACCTGGTCGCAGATCTTCAGCGCCGCCTGCTTGATCTTGTCGGCCTGCGCCTCGACGCGCTCGCCGATATGGTCGGTGTCGCCGCTGAGCACGCCGCTGATGGCATCGCCGGCCGCCTTCACGCCCAGTGCCGCGCCGGCCTTGCCGACTTCCACGCCCTGCTTGCCGACGGCCTCGATCTGGCTGCGGTAGGCCAGCAGCAGGCGCTGCTGCTCGGCGTCCAGGGCGACCGGCTTGCCGTCGATCAGCAGCTTGCCGTCGCGGGTGATGGTGGCCGGCGGCTGGCCATCGGCCTTCAGGGTGAGGTCGCCGTTGAGGAAGGTCAGACTTTGCGCGCCACCGTGATCGACGACGACGCGGTCGTTCGACGAAGCCGAGCGCTGGCAGGCGCTGAGCGAGAACAGCACGGCCAGGGCGACGCCGGCCAGGGACAGGGAACGGTACTGCATGGGCGCGTCCTCGTGTGGATGTGGAAGGAGATCGGGTGGCAGGATCAGCGCGGCTTGGGCAGGTTGACGCTGCCGCGCACGCCGCGGTGGGTGACGTCGCCGCTGCCGACCTTCTGCACGCTCAGGTTGCCGCCGACAGTGCCGACATCCAGGTCGCCGGAGCCCACGGTCTGCACCGCGACATTGCCGGTGACGTCGCGCAGTTGCACGTCGCCGGAGCCGACGCTGTCGACCTGCACGCTGCCGCGCACGCCGTGCACGGTCAGGTCGCCGGAGCCGACGGTGCCGACCTTGACGTCGCCGCCGACCTGGTCGGCCTTGACGTCGCCCGAGCCCAGCGTCGGCAGGGCCACGCTGCCGACATTGCGCAGTTCGATGTCGCCGGAGCCGACCGTGGCGCTGACCGCGCCGCGAATGTTCTGCGCGTGCAGGTCGCCGGAGCCGACCTTGGCGTCGAGCGAGGCCACGCCGCTGATCTCGGCGTCGCCGGAGCCAAGCTGCAGCTGCACCGGCAGGTTGGCCGGGATGCTGCCGGCCACGTTGAGGTAGGCGTAGCGGTTGCCGACGCTGATGCCGTGGATCTTGCCCTCGTGCTTCAGCGTCACCACCAGGGTGTCGCCGTCGTGGCGCTGGCGCAGGGTCAGCTCCTTGAGCATGTCCGCGTCGGAGGCGCAGGCGCGGCCGCGCAGGGTGGAGTCGCCGCTGGCGCCGCTGAGCTTGAGGTCGTTCTGCTGCATGTCCAGCAGCACCGACTTGACGCCGGTCAAGTCCAGCTTCAGTTCGCGCGGTTCGGAATACTTGCAGTCGTCGGCCAGGGCGACGGCCGGCAGCGACAGCAGGGCACACAGGGCGAGGGTCTTGCGCATCGGGACACTCCTTGCAGAAAAGGGTAGAGGGACGGAGGTGCGATCAGGCTTCGTCGCGCCAGCGGCGCACGTAGATCGCGGCGACGATGAAGGCCACGCCGACCGCGGCGCCGATCCAGATGTCGGGGTCGCGGAACAGCACCCAGCTGTCGCCGAGATGGATCGCATTGACCAGATCCTGCGGGCCGCTGATGTGGGTCTCGGCCACCTGCTCGTTCAGCACCGGGCCCCAGCTGCCGGGCAGCACGCTGAGCAGGCCGCGATAGACCACGGTGTACCAGATCAGGTTGTGGTTGACATTGAGCATCGGCAGGATGCCCATCATGCTGGCCATCACACAGCCCAGGATCGGGATCAGCACCGCCCACAGGAACGGCTTGCTGCGCGCCCAGGCCGAGCACAGCATCAGCCAGCCGATCGCCGGCAGCGACCACATCACCTGCACCGGCAAAGCGGCCAGGACCATGCCGATGATGCGCAGCGGGTGCGATTCGGTGAAGACCGCGGTGCTCTGCGGGATGCCGTTGACCGACAGGGTCAGGGCGGTGACCACCCACAGCGCCAGGCCGATCAGCAGGCCAATGCCGATCGCCAGCAGCGGCGCCAGCAGCAGCGCCCAGGCGGCCTTGGACAGCACGGTGCCGGTGTCCGACAGCGGCAGCGACTTCCAGAACAGCACGCTGCGGTCGCGGCGGTCGTCGTACAGCGCGCCCAGCGCGTAGAAGAACACCACGAAGCCGACCACGATGCAGGCCAGGATCACGCCGGCGAGCATGGTGCCGTCGCCGACCGCGCCGATGATCTGGTGGGCATTGTTGACCTGGCCTTCCCATTGCACATCGTTCAGATGCACGCCGCCGCCATGGTTGCGGCCGGCGATGCTGCCGATGATCGACAGCACCGTGTACAGGGTGGCGACGATGCCGCCGGTGATGACCGGGGCCCACAGGAAACCGCCGCGGTGTTCCCAGAACTCGCGCTTGAGCAGCCACTTGAACGTGGACACGGGAGAGATCGATTTGGCGGGAGCGTTCATGCGTAGGTGCCCTTCATGATGGCGACGAACAGGTCGGCCAGGCCGGGGGTGCGGGTTTCGCCGAGTGCGGCCAGTTGCGCCTGCGGCACGCCGTCGTACAGGAATACCGACTTGCCGAACGGCAGGCCGCGTTCGTCGATCGGCTGCAGCGCGCGCGCCGCCTCGATGCGCTCGGCCGGCACCAGCAGTTCGGTGTAGCGGGTGGCCATGTGCTCCATGTCGGCGCTGAGCACGATGCGGCCGTCGCGGATGAACAGCACGTCGGTGAGGATGTGCTCGATCTCCTCCACCTGGTGGGTGGTGATGATGATGGTCTTCTGTTCGTCGAAGTAGTCTTCCAGCAGGCGCTGGTAGAACTCCTTGCGGTACAGGATGTCCAGGCCCAGGGTCGGTTCGTCCAGCACCAGCAGGCGCGCGTCGATCGCCATCACCAGGGCCAGGTGCAACTGCACGATCATGCCCTTGGACATCTCGCGCACCCGCAGCTTGGGCGAGAGCTTGGTGTTGGCCAGGAAGCGCTCGCACTTGGCGCGATCGAAGCGCGGATGCACGCCGGCGACGAAGTCGATCGCCTCGCTCACCCGCATCCAGCGCGGCAGCACCGCCACGTCGGCGATGAAGCACACTTCGTTCATCAGCGCGTCGCGCTGCCTGCGCGGGTCCATGCCCAGCACGCGCAGTTCGCCTTCCACGGCAGTCAGGCCCAGCACCGCCTTCAGCGCGGTGGTCTTGCCGGCGCCGTTGGGGCCGATCAGGCCGACGATGCGGCCCGGCGCGATGGCGAAGGACGCATCGGCCAGCGCCGGCTTGTTGTTGTAGGTCTTGCGCAACCCCTGCGCGTAGACGACGGATTCGGATGCGGCGACAGCGGCAGTCATGGCGTTTTCCCCGGTGGCAACAAGTCTTGCAGTGTCAGGCCCAGGCGCTGGATGCGTTCCAGCACCAGAGGCCACTCTTCGTTGAGGAAGCGCTCGCGCTCGCTGCCGCGCAGCTTCTGCGCCGCTTCCTCGGTCATGAACATGCCCAGCCCGCGGCGCTTCTCGACCAGGGCCTCGTCGGCCAATTCCTGGTAGGCGCGCGAGACGGTGATCGGGTTGAGCTGGTACTCGGCGGCCACCTGGCGCACCGAGGGCAGGGCGTCGCCGGGCTTGAGGATGCCGTCGAGCATCATCGCGATGACGCGCTCCTTCAGCTGGCGGTAGATCGGAGCGCCGTCGCTCCATTGGATATCGCTCATGGTCAGCTCCGTGGGCGCAGGGTGCGCGCGAAGGAGAAATAAGGCACGGACAGCGAAGCCCGCAGACGCCGCACCGCCGGGACGGTGGAAGGTGCGGCGCCGGCGGCGCTGTCGTCGTGCGGCGTGCTGGCGCCATAATCCAGCGGCCGTCCCTGGTGGCGTTGGGCGCCGATCCAGCTCGCGCAGAGCAGGGTGCCGACGATGACCAGGGCCGGAAGACTGCGCTGGAGGCGTTTGAGATTCATCGTGGGACCTGCTCTGGGTGAGTGGTGTTGTATTTAACTATAACACCGTTACACGTCATGTCAACACGCTGCGGACCCAACTTCCGACCTGGTCGCGTGCCACTTCCTTCTTCTTCTCGACGGTGCCCCATGAAACTTCCCAAGCGTCTGTTTTTCCTCGCGATCCTGGCCGCTGCCGGCAACGTCGGCAGTGCCTGGGCCGGCTCTCTGCTGGATCGGGACTACCGTCCGCTGGCCGGCAAGGAGAAGGTGAACCTGAACAAGACCTACGGCGGCAAGGTGCTGCTGGTGGTCAACACCGCCAGCAAGTGCGGCTACACCCCGCAGTACGACGGCCTGGAGAAGCTGCAGCAGCAGTACGCGGCGCAGGGCTTCAGCGTGCTCGGCTTCCCGTCCAACGACTTCAAGGGCCAGGAGCCGGGATCGGAGAAGCAGATCCAGGAATTCTGCACGCTCACCTACGGGGTGAAGTTCCCGATGTTCGAGAAGGTGCACGTGATCGGCGACGAGGCGACGCCGCTGTACAAGCAACTGACCCAGGCCACCGGTGTGGCGCCGGGCTGGAATTTCCACAAGTATCTGATCGCGCGCGATGGGCGCGTGGTCGCGCAATTCCCGAGCAAGGTCACGCCCGACGATCCGGCCTTGCGCAGTGCCATCGAACGCGAACTGAAAGCGCAGCCGGCGTCGCACTGAAAGCGGGTCAACATCTCGGCCGCGCATGCGACAATGCCGGCCTCTTTCTGCGCCAGCTCGGCGCGTCCAGTTCACAGTTCACTTCCAGGGAAAGTAGCGAATGAAGATGGGAATGCGCGGCGCCGTGGCGTCGCTGGTGGTGGGGATGGCGATGGTCGCCGGTCACGCGTCCGCGCAGGCGCCGGCTGCCGGCAGCACGGCGACGACGCTGAGCACCGAGAAGCAGAAGGTCAGCTACGCGATCGGCATGGATGTGGCGCGTTCGTTCGAGCCCATCGCCCAGGACATCGACGTGGACGCGATGCAGCGCGCGATCGAGAACGCCTTCAAGCAGGGCAAGCCGCTGCTGTCCGATGAGCAGACCCAGGCCACCGACACCGCGCTGCGCACGCAGCTGGCCGCGCGCAACGGCCAGCCGGTACCGGGCATGGCGCCGGGCGCGCAGCCGCCGCCGGTGTCCAAGGAGAACGTGGGCCTGATGCTGGGCGACCGTGCGGTCGGTCCGTCGCTGGCGCGGATCCAGAACGACATCGATCTGCCGACGCTGATGGGCGCGGTGCGCACGGTGTTCGCCAAGGGCCAGACCGCGATGACCCAGGAGCAGGCGATGGCCACGCTGCAGGCCTTCGGCGCGTCCAAGCAGGCCGCGGTGGCGACCAAGAACAAGCAGGAAGGCAATGCCTTTCTGGCCCAGAACAAGAACCAGAAGGGCGTGATCACCACTCCGTCCGGCCTGCAGTACATGGTGCTGCGCGAAGGTAGCGGCGCGCGGCCCACGTCCAGCAGCAAGGTGCGGGTGAACTACGAGGGCAAGCTGCTCGACGGCACCGTCTTCGACAGCTCCTACAAGAACGGCCAGCCGGCCGAGTTCGCGCTGAACCAGGTCGTGCCGGGCTGGAGCGAGGGCGTGGCGCTGATGCCGGTGGGGTCCAAGTACCGCTTCTGGATTCCGTCCAATCTGGGCTACGGCCCGCAGGGAATGCCGGGCAGCCCGATCGGCCCGGATGCGATGTTGACCTTCGACGTGGAACTTTTGAACATCCTTCAATAACCGAAAGGAGATTACATGCGCGTAGCGATATTCGGCACCGGCTATGTCGGGCTCGTCACCGGAACCTGTCTGGCCGAAGTCGGCCACCATGTGGTGTGCGTAGACATCGACCAGGCCAAGGTGGATGGGCTCAACAAGGGCGTGGTCCCGATTTACGAGCCTGGCCTCTCGCCGATGGTCAAGGCCAATCACGCCGCACGGAGGCTGTTCTTCACCACCGATGCGGCCAGCGCCATCGCGCATGGGGATATCGTGTTCATCGCCGTCGGCACGCCGCCGGACGAGGACGGTAGCGCAGATCTGCAGTACGTCCTGGCGGTGGCCCGCACCATCGGCCAGCACATCCAGGGGCCGACCATCGTGGTCAACAAGTCGACGGTGCCGGTCGGCACCGCCGACAAGGTGCGCGCGGCGATCGCCGCCGAGCTGGAAGCGCGCGGCGAGGCGATCGAGTTCGACGTGGTCTCCAACCCGGAGTTCCTGAAGGAAGGCGATGCGGTCGCCGATTGCATGCGCCCGGACCGCATCGTCATCGGCAGCAGCAAGCCCGGCTCGGCCGCGCGCCTGCGTCGTCTGTACGCGCCGTTCAACCGCAACCACGACCGCATCGTGGAGATGGACGTGCGCTCGGCCGAACTGACCAAGTACGCGGCCAACGCGATGCTGGCGACCAAGATCAGTTTCATGAACGAGATCGCCAACATCGCCGAGCGCGTCGGTGCCGACGTGGAGAAGGTGCGCCAGGGCATCGGCTCGGATCCGCGCATCGGCTGGCACTTCATCTACCCGGGTGCCGGCTATGGCGGCTCGTGCTTCCCCAAGGACGTGCAGGCGCTGGCGCGCACCGCGCAGCAGTACGGCCATGCGCCCAGGCTGCTGGATGCGGTGGAAGCGGTCAACGAGGCGCAGAAGGGCCACCTGTACGAGCTGATCCAGCGCCACTACGGTGCGGCGCAGTCGCTGAAGGGCAAGACCTTCGCGGTGTGGGGCCTGGCCTTCAAGCCCAATACCGACGACATGCGTGCCGCCTCCAGCCGCCGCCTGCTGGCGCAACTGTGGGAGGCGGGCGCGACGGTGCGCGCCTACGATCCGGAGGCGACCGAGGAGGCCAAGCGCATCTTCGGCGAGCGCGCCGACCTGCACTTCTGCGACGATGCCTTCGACGCGCTGGAAGGCGCTGATGCGCTGGCGGTGGTCACCGAGTGGAAGCAGTTCCGCAGCCCCGACTTCACCCGCATGAAGGAGCTGATCGGCGATGCGGTGGTGTTCGACGGCCGCAATCTCTACGATCCGCAGGAAATCGAGAGCTTCGGCCTGGCGTACTACGGCATCGGCCGCGGACGTTCGATCCATGCAGCATGATTTTTCCACCCAGGATCGGTTGCTGGAAAACCGCCTGATCGAGCTGGAAACGCGCCTCTCCTTCCAGGAGCAGGCGCTGTCGGAAATGAGCGATGCCCTGGCCGAAGCGCGTATCGAAAGCCAGCGCAACGCCGAGTTGCTGCGTCACCTGCTCGAAGATCTGGGCAAGGTGCGCAGCACGCTCTACGCCGATCCGGCCGACGAACCGCCGCCGCCGCATTACTGATCCCCCGAACCGACCGATGCCGTCCCGATGAGCGATACCCTCCGCGAGCAGTTGCTGGGCCTGGGCTTCAAGCCCGCGCCGAAACCCGAACGCAAAGCCCCGCCTGCCGCGCCGCGGCCGCAGGGACGGCCGGGCCAGCGCCCGGCACCGGCCGGGGCGCGCGGCGAGCGCGCTCCCGGCGGCGCGCCCAACGCCGGCAAGCCCGGCGGCGGGCGCGGCCGTCCGCACGGGAACGGCCCTGGTCAGGGCAAGCCGCAGGGCGCGGGCGGGCAGCCGGGGCGGCCGCCGCGCAGCCGCGAGGACATCGACCTGGCCAAGGCCTATGCGATCCGTGCCCAGCGCGAGAAGGACGAGCGCATCGAGGCCGAGCGGCAGAAGCAGGAAGAGGCGCGCCTGCGCCGCGAGGCGCGGGCCAAGCTCGACGAACTGCTCAAGGGCCAGGCGCTGAACCACGCCGAGGCCGACATCGCCCGCCATTTCCCCTATGGCGGCAAGATCAAGCGCATCTACGTCACCGCCGACCAGCTCAAGGCGCTCAACGCCGGCGAGTTGGGCGTGCTGCAGCAGAACGGCCGCTACCTGCTGGTGACCGCGGCGCTGCTGGACCAGGCCGAAGCGATCTTCCCGGCGGCGGTGGCGCTGCGGGTCGATCCGAACGCGACGGCAGAAGAAGACCCCTACGCCGATCCCAAGTACCAGATCCCCGACGACCTGGTCTGGTAAACGTGGCGCTGCCAGGGACGGGCACGCTGGCCGCCGGGCGCGGCCACACGCCGCCGCACGCGCAGGCCGGCGGCGGCTATCTGCCGTACGTGGACGGGCTGCGCGCGATCGCGGTGCTGGCGGTGATCGCCTACCACCTCGATCCGGCATGGCTGCCGGGCGGGTTCACCGGCGTGGACATGTTCTTCGTGATCTCCGGCTTCGTGGTCAGCGCGTCGTTGCAGCGCCTGCCGGCGGCCGGACAGCTGTGTGTGTTCGCGCAGTTCTATGCGCGGCGCCTGCGCCGCATCGCGCCGGCCCTGGTGGTGTGCCTGCTGGTCACGGCCCTGGCCAGCGGCCTGTTCATTCCCGAGTCCTGGCTCAGTGAGACCAGCGCCAAAACCGGACGCATGGCCTTCGTCGGCCTCAGCAACTGGGTGCTGGCCGCGACCGGCAACGATTACTTCTCGCCCAAGGCCGAATTCAATCCGTACACGCATACCTGGTCGCTGGGCGTGGAGGAGCAGTTCTATCTGCTGTTCCCGCTGCTGTTCCTGGCCTGGAACCGTGGCGGCCGCGGCCGGGTGTGGTCGACGCTGCTGGTGGCGCTGGCCTCGGCCGCCTCGCTGGCGTTCGCCTGGCGGCATAGCCGCGACGCCGGCGATGCGGCGGCCGCGTTCTACCTGACCACCGCACGTTTCTGGCAACTGGGCAGCGGCGTGCTGCTGTACCAGGTGCTGGCGCTGCGCGGACGCTTCGAGGCCGGGACGCAGGCGCCGCCGCCGGGCGCCTGGAGCTGGCGTTCGCCATTGCTGGCGATGGCGCTGGCCGCGGTGGTGGTCGGCCTGTGGTGCGCGCGTCCCGGCCATTCGCCGTGGCCGGATGGACTATGGCCGGTGCTGGGCATACTCGGCCTGCTGGCGCTGCTGCATGGCGCTCCGGCCGGCTGGAGCCGGCGTGCGCTGGCGCACCGCGTCCCGGTGGCGATCGGCCGCGTGTCGTACTCGCTGTATCTGTGGCACTGGCCGGTGTTCGTGCTGTTCCGCTGGACCGTCGGTCTGGAATCGGCGCCGACCAGGGCCGCGGCGCTGCTGCTGGTCGCCTTGCTGGCGCTGGCCTCGTACCACTGGGTGGAGCTGCCGTGGCGGCATGGCCGCATCGGCCGCGCGCGCACGCCGGCGCGGACCATCGTCGCCGGGCTGGGCCTGGTGCTGCTCGCCGGCGGCACCCATGCGCTGCTGCAGAACGCCCAGCGCTATTACGGGCTGAGCACGGTCAGCCGGCATCCGCTGGACTGGTACGCCTATGCCAAGGGCTTGCGCCGGGAGTTTCCGCAGTGCGTGCTGCAGACCCGTCAGGTGCCGGTGCAGGTGGGCAGCGCCAAGCTGTTCGAGCGTGGCGCCTGCACGCTGCCCAACCGCGATGGCGGCGGCCAGGTGTTCGTGGCCGGCGACTCGCATGCGCTGGCCTACAACGAACTGCTGCGGCGCTTCGCGCTACAGAGCGGGATGCCGGTGCGGCTGTATGGCGTCGGCGGTTGCCCGATCGTCGGCCTGCAGGCCTGGCAGGCCAGCAATCCCGGCTGCCAGGCCTATGAACGCAGCACCCTGGCCGACGTCGCCGCGCACGCGCGCGACGGTGATGTGCTGTTTCTGCCCGCCCTGCGCGTGCTGCGCCTGGCCGATCAGGACCGCCTGTTCGACGAGACCGCGGCGATGGCCGAGCAGGAGGGTGCCGAGGCGCAGGCCGCGCGCAGCGCTGGCGAAGCGGCTGCGGTCGCGCTGCTGCAGCCCTTGGCGCAGCGCGGCGTGCGTATCGTCTTCGAAGCGCCCAAGCCGGTGCTGCGTGCGCCGCCGTATCGCTGTTCGGACTGGTTCAACCGCGGCAATCCGATCTGCGCGCGCGGCATCCCGATCCCACGCGCGACCATGGAGCGTTACCGTGCGCCGGTGCTGCAGAGCCTGCAGCGCATCGCCGCGCAGCTGCCGCATGCCTCGGTGTGGGATCCGTTGCCGCTGCTGTGCGAGGCGCAGTACTGCAGCGGCAGCCGCGACGGGCGCCCGCTGTTCTTCGATGCCGATCACCTCAGCGGCTACGGCAACCGGGTGCTGCTGCCGGGCTTCACATCGCACATTGCGGCGATCCAGGCACACTCGCCGCCGGCGCCTTGAGGCGCAGCCCTCCGCTCCCGCATCGCAAGGAGTTCGCGCATGCCTGTTCTGCCTTTTCTCGCGCCGCAGCGATCGCGGGCGGTGCCGTCGTCCGTCGCCACCCGCCATGGCCGCCGGCCGCAGTTGCGCCGCCGCGGCGATGTGCTGCTGCGCGGGGCGCTGCTGCTGGCGGCCACTAGCGGCATTGCCGGCGTGGCCTGCGCCGAGGACGCGCCGGCGTTTGACCGGCCCGGTATCGGTTTCGCCTCGACTACCCTGCAGCGTGGTCAACTGGCCTGGGAGCAGGCGTTCTTCGATGGCAGCTACGACCGCGACGGCGACGTGCGCAGCACCGAATACGTCGCCAACAGCCGGCTGCGGTTCGGCCTGAGCGCGCGCACCGAGTTGCAACTGGCGATCGACAGCCAGGTGTGGCAGCGCGTGCGCGGCGGCGGGCAGGACCAGCGCGGGCACAGTGGTGGCGACGCCAGCATCGGCTTGAAGCAGGCGTTGCCCAGCGCCAGCGACCGCGTCAGCTGGGCCTTGCTCGGCAGCGTCAGCCTGCCGGTCGGGCGCGCGCCGTATGGCGATGCCGGCCACCGCCACGACCTGGGCGTGAGTGCCGGCTTGGATCTGCCCGAAGGGCGCAGCCTGGCGCTGTACGGCAATGTCAGCGACAGCGAGGACGGCTCCGGCTGGAGCGTCTCGCCGAGCTACACCTTCTACGCCAGCGACACCCTGAGCGCCTACGTCGAGGCCGGCATCGGCGGCGGCGAGGACGAGATGCGCGCGCTCGGCAGCGGCGTCACCTGGCTGTTCGCCAACCGCGTGCAACTGGATCTGTCGGTGCTGCGCGGCCTCTCGTCGCAAACCCCGGACTGGCAGGGCGGCCTCGGCATTTCGGTGTTGCTGCGCTGAGGTCCATGGTGCGGTGATGGCGTGAATCGCGCCTCCGTGCAACCAAGTGCCTGGCACGGTTTCACCCAGGCGCCTTGGATGGCGGGGCAGGCATGCGTGAGCGAGTCCCTGCCGGCAAGGAGTTTCAATCCACACGCCGGTGAGGACGTGACGAGGGAATGCTATTAGAACGGGTGCCGTTTATCGTCGTTTCAATCCGCGCGCCCGCGAGGGCGCGACCGACACCTGGTACTTGTCATAGCTGTCCCGCACGGGGTTTCAATCCACGCGTCCGTGAGGGCGCGACACGGCCGGGATCGGCGAACTGCCGCGCATGACGCTGTTTCAATCCACGCGCCCGTGAGGGCGCGACAATGGCTCAAACCCCTCTTCGCGCAGCTTCTTTAGTTTCAATCCACGCGCCCGTGAGGGCGCGACTGAACCGCGCCCCGTCGGTGGTCCACACGCACCTGTTTCAATCCACGCGCCCGTGAGGGCGCGACGTGCCGAGCAGAGCGATTCCAGCGCCAGGATGACGTTTCAATCCACGCGCCCGTGAGGGCGCGACCGGACGCGGCGCGACACGCGCGCTATCTCAACATCGTTTCAATCCACGCGCCCGTGAGGGCGCGACTGCTTGCCACCTTCGTTGCCCTGACCCTCGGCGGTTTCAATCCACGCGCCCGTGAGGGCGCGACCCTATCTGACCGTCCGCTACGACATGGCGGACGAGTTTCAATCCACGCGCCCGTGAGGGCGCGACGAGTCGGCTGTGTGCTCCTTCAAGCCGGCAAAGGCGTTTCAATCCACGCGCCCGTGAGGGCGCGACCTCAGGCGCGCCCCATCCGGCCAATGGCAGGCGATGTTTCAATCCACGCGCCCGTGAGGGCGCGACCTGGCCTATCGGGACGGCGACGTGATCGTGTGGCGGTTTCAATCCACGCGCCCGTGAGGGCGCGACTGACCAAGGAGGGCAAGCCTTCCGGCCTGTGGGGGTTTCAATCCACGCGCCCGTGAGGGCGCGACCGCTGGCCGACGTCAACCGCGAGACCGTGGCGGCGTTTCAATCCACGCGCCCGTGAGGGCGCGACTGCCCGACGTGCCAGGGTGCCGGTGAGCTGATCCGGTTTCAATCCACGCGCCCGTGAGGGCGCGACCGATCGTGAAGTGGCGCAGTACCTGTTCTACTTCCTGTTTCAATCCACGCGCCCGTGAGGGCGCGACTCGTACTGGCCTTCGGCGACGTCCGCGGCAATCGGTTTCAATCCACGCGCCCGTGAGGGCGCGACTGATCGCCGCGGCGCTGCCCAGGTCGGTGAGGGCGTTTCAATCCACGCGCCCGTGAGGGCGCGACGATACAAGGAAATCGAAGCCCAGCGCGTGCACCTGTTTCAATCCACGCGCCCGTGAGGGCGCGACAGGCGCGCGAGGCCTACGTCGCCAAGTTCCACAAGTTTCAATCCACGCGCCCGTGAGGGCGCGACCGTGTCCACCCGCTTCCGCCTTGGCGACTACTGGCTCGTTTCAATCCACGCGCCCGTGAGGGCGCGACCAGGGAGATTGACCTTCGCAACATCAAGACCGAGTTTCAATCCACGCGCCCGTGAGGGCGCGACTGGGAGTGATGATGGCGGGGCGACCGAAGGGGCGAGTTTCAATCCACGCGCCCGTGAGGGCGCGACGTCTGAGGGCGCACCACCATCACAGCCTGTCGCCCGGTTTCAATCCACGCGCCCGTGAGGGCGCGACCCTATCCATCTTGTCCGGATAGCTTGAATTAATGTCGTTTCAATCCACGCGCCCGTGAGGGCGCGACGCGAACCGCTGGCCAACGGCGGCCAAGCCGGCCGGGTTTCAATCCACGCGCCCGTGAGGGCGCGACCGCCCTCAGCATAACTGCCGGCCGGGACTAAGGAAAAAGTGCCGATTTCGCGAAACGGGCGTGCGGCGACGTGCAGGGGGCGGGGCTGCCTTGCCCGGTTTCGCGATGCCCAGGAATTTCGCTTTTTCGATCAAGTGCTTATCGGGATTCGCGAACCGGCCGGGAAAACCCCGGGCGCTTCCGGTTCGCGCCGACGGCGCACGTCCTTGCGTCGCCATCCGAACCCGGTGTGCCGATCAGCGCCGGGCGCTCAGTCGCTGACGGCGCGCCCGTCGTTGGGCGGCAGCACCTCGGGCACGTGCGTGTCGTACTGGTGCAGCACTTCCGCGAAACCATGGCGCGGTTGCCAGCCCAGCGCGTCCAGCGCCCGTTGCGGCGAGTAGACGCGATCGATCCGTTCCGGCAGTGCCCAGCCGCGTTGCGCGAACGCCGCCACCAGCAACGGCGCGCGGCGGTGCAGGACCGTTGGTGCCGCGGTGTGCAGCTCGGCGCAATCCTCGCGCAGGAACGGGGTGGCGCCGGAAATCACGAACGTTGCGGCTGCCGGCCCGGCGTGCCGCAATGCCGCCGCATGGGCCTCGGCGACGTCGCGCGCGTCGATGCCGCGATGCAGGCGGAATGCCGCCATCACGTTGACCGGTTCCGGGAAGCAGCGCGACATGCGCAGGATGCGCACGCTCGGCCCGCCCTGGTCGGCCGCTTCTCTCAGCAGCGCCTCGGCCTCCAGCTTGGTGTGGTGGTAGATGGTGCGCGGCTGCGGCGTCAGTGTCTCGTCGACCCAGCCGGCGCTGCCGTCGGGAGTGGCGGCGTCGCCATACAGCGCGGTGGTGCTGGTGAACACGATGCGGCGCACGCCGGCCGCCGCCGCGGCATCCAGGACGCGGCGCGTGCCGTGGACATTGACCTGGCGGAAGCGCGCCGCCGGCACATGCGCGACGTGCGGGGCATGCAGCGCGGCGGTGTGGATCACGGCGTCCACGCCCTGCAGTGCGCGCGTCAGCAGTGCGGCATCGTCGAGGTCGCCGACCCAGTCGGCGGTGGAGCAGGGCGTCCGGTCGAAGCCGCTGACGCGGTGCTCGCGCGCGAGCCGGATATGGATCGCGCGGCCGACCCGGCCGGCACTGCCGGTGACCACGATCTTCAGCGGGGACGGAGTGGACATGGGCATCGGCGATGGACTCGAAGGCACGCGGGGCGACACAGGCGCTATGGGGCGCGCCTGCGGTCGGCGTGGGCTCACTCCGGATCGTAGTCCAGGTTCGAGGCCAGCCAGCGTTCGGCCTGTTGCAGCGAGACGCCCTTGCGCCGGGCGTAGTCGGCGAGCTGGTCCTTGCCCAGCCGGCCGACCACGAAGTACTGGCTCTGCGGGTGGCTGAAGTAGTAGCCGGACACCGCGGCAGTCGGCAGCATCGCGAAGCTCTCGGTCAGCGACATGCCGGCGTTGCGACCGGCATCGAGCAGGGCGAACAGGGTCTGCTTCTCGCTGTGGTCGGGGCAGGCCGGATAGCCGGGCGCGGGACGGATGCCGCGATAGCGCTCGGCGATCAGCGCCTCGTTGTCCAGCGCCTCGTCGTCGGCATAGCCCCAGAACTCGGTGCGCACGCGCTGGTGCAGGCGCTCGGCCAGCGCCTCGGCCAGGCGGTCGGCCAGGGCCTTGAGCAGGATCGCGTTGTAGTCGTCGTGCGCCGCCTCGAAGCGCGCCACGTGCGGTTCGATGCCGATGCCGGCGGTCACCGCGAACGCACCGATCCAGTCCTGCTTGCCGCTGTCGCGCGGCGCGATGAAGTCGGCCAGGCAGAAGTCCGGACGCTCGGCGGGCTTGTCGACCTGTTGGCGCAGGAAATGCAGGAGGTGCCGGGACTCGGGACCCGGGACCCGGGACCCGGGGGAAGCAAATCCAGGGCTGTCGGCAGCTTCTTGCTGTTGCGGGTCCCGGGTCCCGGGTCCCGAGTCCCGGGCCTCAACCACCACCTCCACATCATCCCCCACCGACTGCGCCGGCCACAGCCCGAACACGGCCTTGGCGGTCAGCCATTTCTCCTCCACGATCCGCTGCAGCATCGCCCGTGCGTCCTGGTACAGCTCGCTGGCCTGCTGGCCGACGATCTCGTCGGTGAGGATCGCCGGGAACTTGCCGGCCAGTTCCCAGGCCTGGAAGAACGGGGTCCAGTCGATCAGCGGGACCAGGTCGTCCAGCGGGTAGTCGTCGAACACGTGCAGGCCGGGCTGGCGCGGCGCTGGCGGGGTGTAGGCGTCCCAGCCGCCGTCGAAGCGCTGCCCGCGCGCGTGCGCGAGCGAGACCAGGCGCTTGGCGTCGCCGCGGTTCTTGTGGCGCTGGCGGATCTCGGCGTAGTCGGCGTCGTTGGCGGCGACGAAGGCCGCGCGCAGTTCGCGCGAGATGAGCGACTGCGCCACGCCGACCGCGCGCGAGGCGTCCTTGACCCAGACCGTCGGCGCCGCGTAGTGCGGGTCGATCTTCAGCGCGGTGTGCGCGCGTGAGGTGGTGGCGCCGCCGATCAGCAGCGGCATCGAGAAGCCCTGCCGCTGCATCTCGCGGGCGACGTGGGTCATCTCTTCCAGCGACGGGGTGATCAGCCCCGACAGGCCGATGATGTCGGCGTTCTCGGCGCGGGCGCGATCGAGGATGGTCTGGGTCGGCACCATCACCCCCAGGTCGATCACGTCGAAGTTGTTGCAGGCCAGGACCACGCCGACGATGTTCTTGCCGATGTCGTGCACGTCGCCCTTGACCGTGGCCATGACGATCTTGCCGTTGGACTTGCCGGTGTCGCCGCTGCGCAGCTTCTCCGCCTCGATGTAGGGCAGCAGGTAGGCCACCGCCTTCTTCATCACCCGCGCCGATTTCACCACCTGCGGCAGGAACATCTTGCCGGCGCCGAACAGGTCGCCGACCACGTTCATGCCGTCCATCAGCGGGCCTTCGATCACGTCCAGCGGCCGCGAGGCCTGCTGCCGCGCCTCCTCGGTATCGACCTCGACGAACTCGTCGATGCCGTGCACCAGCGCGTGGCTCAACCGCTCGCGCACGGTCTTCTCACGCCACGCCAGCTTTTCCCGATTCCCGATGCCCGAATCCCGATTCCCCGCTTTCTTGTAGCGTTCGGCGATTTCCAGCAGGCGTTCGGTGGCATCGCGGCGGCGGTTGAGGATCACGTCCTCCACGCGCTCGCGCAGCTCCGGGTCCAACTCGTCGTAGATCGGCATGCCGCCGGCGTTGACGATGCCCATGTCCATGCCGGCGGCGATGGCGTGGTACAGGAATACCGAATGGATCGCCTGGCGCACGGTCTCGTTGCCGCGGAACGAGAACGACACGTTGGAGACGCCGCCGGAGACATGGCAGTGCGGCAGGGTGCGCTTGATCTCGCGGGTGGCCTCGATGAAGTCGACCGCGTAGTTGTCGTGCTCCTCGATGCCGGTGGCCACGGCGAAGATGTTCGGATCGAAGATGATGTCTTCCGGCGGGAACCCGACCTGCTCGGTGAGGATGCGGTAGGCGCGGGTGCAGATCTCCACCTTGCGCGCGCAGGTGTCGGCCTGGCCGACCTCGTCGAAGGCCATCACCACCGCCGCGGCGCCGTAGCGCAGCACCTTGCGCGCGTGCTCGACGAACGGCGCCTCGCCTTCCTTGAGCGAGATCGAGTTGACCACGCTCTTGCCCTGCAGGCACTTCAGCCCGGCCTCGATCACGCTCCACTTGGAGGAGTCGACCATCACCGGGATGCGTGCGATGTCCGGCTCGGACATGATCAGGTTGAGAAAGCGCACCATCGCCTTCTCCGAGTCGATCAGTCCCTCGTCCATGTTGACGTCGAGGATCTGCGCGCCGTTGGCGACCTGCTGGCGCGCCACCTCCACCGCTTCCTCGTAGCGCTCTTCCTTGATCAGCTTGCGGAACTGCGCGCTGCCGGTGACGTTGGTGCGCTCGCCGACATTGACGAACAGCAGGTCCGGGGTCAGCAGCAACGGCTCCAGGCCGGACAGGCGGGTGTGGCGGGCGGAGGACATGGTCAGCGTTCCGGAAACGGGGAGGTGCCGGCGCACGCGCAGGCGGCAGCGTGCCCGCGCAGGACTGCGCGGGCGGGGGCGGCGGGCGTGCGCGCGGCGGACATCAGGCGGCCTGCGCCGGTGCCGACAGCGGCACGCGCGGCGGCAGCCCGCGCACCGCCTCGGCGATGGCGCGGATGTGCGCCGGGGTGGTGCCGCAGCAGCCGCCGACCAGGTTCAGCAGCCCGGACTCGGCGAACTCGCGCAGAGTCGCCGCCATTTCCTCCGGCGTCTCGTCGTACTCGCCGAAGGCGTTGGGCAGGCCAGCGTTGGGATGCGCGCTGACGTAGCCGTCGGCGATCCGCGCCAGGGTCTCCACGTGCGGCCGCAGGTCCTTGGCGCCGAGCGCGCAGTTCAGCCCGACCGAAAGCGGCCGCCCGTGCGCGACCGAGGCATAGAACGCTTCGGCGGTCTGCCCGGACAGGGTGCGGCCGGAGGCATCGGTGATGGTGCCGGAGATCATCACCGGCAGGCGCCCGCCGCGTGCGTCGAACACTTCCTCGATCGCGTACAGCGCGGCCTTGGCGTTGAGCGTGTCGAAGATGGTCTCGACCATCAGCGTGTCGGCGCCGCCGTCGATCAGGCCGTCGATGGCCTCGCGGTAGGTGGCGCGCAGCTCGTCGAAGCTGGTGTTGCGGAAGCCGGGGTCGTTGACGTCCGGGCTGATCGAGGCGGTGCGGCTGGTCGGGCCGAGCACCCCGATCACGAACCGCGGCCTGTCCGGCGTCAGCGCTTCGACCGCGTCGCAGCAGGCACGCGCGACCTGCGCGCCGGCCTTGTTGAGTTCGTAGACCAGGTGTTCCAGGTGGTAGTCGGCCTGGCTGATCGACGTCGCGTTGAAGGTATTGGTCTCGAGCAGGTCGGCGCCGGCATCGAGGTAGGCACGGTGGATCTCGGCGATCACCTCCGGCCGGGTCAGCAGCAGCAGGTCGTTGTTGCCCTTCAGGTCGTGGCCCTGCGGCGCGTGGTCGCAGCCGGGGCCGTGCACGTGCACGGCCTGCGCGTCGTAGCCCTCGGCGAAGCGCTCGCCGCGGTAATCGGCCTCCTGCAGCCCATGACGCTGGATCATGGTGCCCATCGCCCCATCGATGATCAGGATGCGCTCGGACAGGGCCTGCAGCAGCGCTTCGGCGCGCTGGGGGTGGAGCCAGTTGGAGGCCGGGAGTGGGGATTGGGGATTGGGGATTGGTGAAACAGCCGCGCCACTCATGCTCCGGCCTCCGTCGTGGCTTTTGCCTTATCAAATCCCGAATCCCCACTCCCCAATCCCGGCTTCCCAGCAATCAACGAAATCACTTCGAAGTGCGGCGGGCGTTTCTCGCGGGTCACGGTTTCCAGGCTGGAGACCTCGAGCCCGGCCTTGCCGACGAACTTGCGCAGTTCCTTGGCCGAAAAGCCGAGGTTGACGTGGCCGTAGGCCTGCACCGCGGCCTTGTGCTCGTGGCGCGCCAGGCTGCACAGCAGCAGGCGGCCGCCCGGGCGCAGCACCCGCGCCGATTCGCAGACCGCCTGCGCCGGCTTGGTGGCGTAGGTCAGGGCATGCATCATCACCACCAGGTCGAAGCTGGCATCGGCGAAGGGCAGGGCATGCATGTCGCCCTCGCGCACTTCCACATTCCCGAGCCGGCGCAGGCGCTCGCTGGCCGCGGCCACCACCCGTGCGCTGGTGTCGATGCAGACGTAGCGGCGTGCGTGCGGCGCCACCAGTTCGGCGAGCACGCCATCGCCGGAGGCGATGTCGAGCACGTCGCCGGTCTCCAGCAGCGGCAGGGCGGTGCGTGCCAGCGCTTCCCAGGTGCGGCCGGGCGAATAGTGGCGTTCCATGTCGCCGGCCACCGAATCGGCCCAGTTCTGGTCGGCGGCGCGGTTGGCCAGCACCGCGGCCACGCGCTCGGCGTCCTGGCGCAGCAGCGGGTCGTCGCTGCCGGTGCTCAGCGCCAGCCACAGCGCACGCTGGGCCGGGTCCAGCAGGGTCTCGTCGAAGCGATAATAGGCCGACACGCCGGCGCGGCGGTCGCGCACCAGCCCGGCCTCCTTGAGCTTGGCCAGGTGGGTCGAGACCCGCGGCTGCGCCAGGCGGGTGATGGCCGACAACTCGGCCACGGTCAGTTCCTCCTGTTCCAGCAGCGCCAGCAGGCGCACGCGGGTGGCGTCGGCGAAGACCTTCAGCCGGGACGACCAGTCCTCCAGATCCATAAATATCTTCCTATCGCGATATAGAGATATTTTGGTCCGCGCAGCCGTTCCGGTCAAGTTGCACACGCCGGCGTATGGTTGGCACGGCTACAATGGCCGGACCAATATGCCCGGGAGGGGTTCGACGTGGATTTCAGCTTTACCGAAGAGCAATTGATGATCCAGGACGTGGCGCGGCGCATCGCCCAGGAGCGCATCGCCCCCAGCGCCGAGCATCACGACCGTGCCGGCGAATTCCCGCTGGAGAACATCCGCCTGCTGGGCGAGAACGGGCTGATGGGCATCGAGGTGCCGGAAGAATACGGCGGCGCCGGCATGGACCCGATCGCCTATGTGCTGGCGATGGTCGAGATCGCCGCCGGCGATGCGGCGCATTCGACCATCATGTCGGTCAACAACTCGCTGTTCTGCGCCGGCATCCTCAAGAACGGCAACGAGGAACAGAAGCAGAAGTACGTGCGCGCCATCGCCGAGGGCCGCGAGATCGGCGCCTTCGCGCTGACCGAGCCGCAGTCCGGCTCCGACGCCACCGCGATGCGGTGCCGCGCGGTGCGCCAGGACGACGGCAGCTTCGTCATCAACGGCAAGAAGAGCTGGATCACCTCCGGCCCGGTCGCCAAGTACATCGTGCTGTTCGCGATGAGCGAGCCGGAGCAGGGCGCGCGCGGCATCACTGCCTTCGTCGTGGACACCGACAAGCCGGGCTTCCACCGCGGCAAGACCGAGCCCAAGCTGGGCATCCGCGCCTCGGCCACCTGCGAGATCGAGTTCCAGGACTACGTGGCCAGCGCCGACGAGGTGCTGGGCACGCCGGGCGAAGGCTTCAAGATCGCGATGAGCGTGCTCGACGCCGGCCGCATCGGCATCGCCTCGCAGGCGATCGGCCTGGCCCGCGCCGCCTACGAGGCCACCCTGGAGTACGTGAAGGAGCGCAAGGCGTTCGGTTCGCCGATCGGCGCGTTCCAGATGACCCAGGCCAAGATCGCGGACATGAAGTGCAAGCTGGACGCGGCGCTGCTGCTGACCTTGCGCGCGGCCTGGCTGAAGGGGCAGGGCCAGCGCTTCACCACCGAAGCCTCGGTGGCCAAGCTGACCGCCTCCGAGGCGGCGATGTGGATCACCCACCAGGCGGTGCAGATCCACGGCGGCATGGGCTATTCCAAGGAGATGCCGCTGGAGCGTTACTTCCGCGATGCCAAGATCACCGAGATTTACGAGGGCACCAGCGAGATCCAGCGCCTGGTGATCGCCCGCAACGAGACGGGGTTGCGGTGAGGCCGGGAGTGGGGATTCGGGATTGGGGATTCGCCGGTTCCCGAATCGGTTGAGGATTCAGGAGAAGCGGCCGCAAGGCCGCTTTTTCTTTTTGTGGAAAAGCGATGCGTGGCGTTCGGGCTGCAATGCGTCGGGACTGAAGTCCCTCCCACAAGGGTTCTCCAGGCTTGCGCTGCCTGTTCAAGGAGTTCGTTCGGCTTCCTGCCAGTATTCCCCCAAACAAAAAGCGGCCTTGCGGCCGCTTTCTGTTTGTTTCTACAGAGAGGTATCAGGACCGGGAGCGGGACTTGACCGACGAATCCCCACTCCCGAATCCCCACTCCCCGCCGCTCAGCGATCCGGCTGATGCCGCGCCAGGCCGGCTTCCTGCATCTGCGTGAACTCCTTCGACGGCTCGTCCAGCTTGTCGCCGAGCATGCGCCGCACCATCACGAAGAACAGCGGGATGAACAGCACGCCCAGTACGGTGGCGAACAGCATGCCGCCGATCACGCCGGTACCGATGGCGTGGCGGGCGTTGGCGCCGGCGCCGGTGGAGATCGCCATCGGCAGCACGCCGAGGATGAAGGCGAACGAGGTCATCAGGATCGGGCGGAAGCGCAGGTGCGCCGCCTCGGCCGCGGCCTCGCGCAGGGTCTTGCCCATCGCCCGCTGCTCCACCGCGAACTCGACGATCAGGATCGCGTTCTTGGCGGCCAGGCCGATCACCGTGATCAGGCCGATCTTGAAGTAGATGTCGTTCGGCAGGCCACGCAGCAGCGAGAACGCCACCGCGCCGAGCACGCCGATCGGCACCACCAGCAGCACCGACACCGGGATCGACCAGCTTTCGTACAGCGCCGCCAGGCACAGGAACACCACCACGATCGACAGCACCAGCAGCAGCGTGGCGGTGTTGCCGGCGATGATTTCCTGGTACGACATGCCGCTCCAGTCGAAGCCGAAGCCCGGCGGCAGGTCGTTGTTGACGATGTCCTCCATCGCGCTCATCGCCTGGCCGGAACTGCCGCCCGGCGCCGGGTTGCCGACGATGTTGATCGCCGAGTAGCCGTTGTAGCGGCTCAGCGACGGCGAGCTGTAGATCCAGTCCGAGCTCACCACCGTGCTCAGCGGGATCATCTGCGGCAGGCCGCTGCTGTCGGAGGCGGTACTGCTGGGCACGTAGAAGTTGCGCAGCGACTCCGGGCCGGTGCGGAACGGCGCGTCGGCCTGCATGTTGACGCGCTTGATGCGGCCTTCGTAGAAGAAGTCGTTGACGTACACCGGTGCCAGCATCAGCTGGATCGACTGGTAGATGTCGTTGACCGACAGGCCCATCGACTGCGCCTGCACGCGGTCCACCTTCAACTGCAGCTGCGGCGAGTTCTCCAGGCCGTTCGGACGCACGCCGGCCAGGGTGTCCTGGCGCTGCGCGGCCTTGCCGAGCACGATGTTGCGTGCCTGCAGCAGGGCTTCCTCGCCCTGGCCGCTGCGGTCCTGCAGCCACATGTCGAAGCCGCCGAACTGGCCCAGGCCGTTCACCGTGGGCAGGTTGACCACGAAGATCTGCGCGTCCTTGATGCCGTAGAACATGCCGTTCAACTGCTGGATCAGGTCGCCGGCGGCGATGTCGCGCTCGTCCCAGGGCTTGAGCCGGATGAAGCCCATGCCCACGTTCTCGCCGCGGCCCAGGAAGCTGAAGCCGGCCACCTGCAGCATGCCTTCGACCGCCTTCTGCTGCTGCAGCACGCCGCGCATCTGCGCGAACACCTCGTTGGTGCGGGTCTTGGTCGCACCCGGCGGCAGCTGCACGATCGCCAGCGCGAAGCCTTGGTCCTCTTCCGGCAGGAAGCTACCCGGCATGCGCGTGAACAGGAAGCCGCACAGCACCGCCAGCAGGGCGAACACCGCCATCCAGCGCGGCGCGCGGCGGATGGTGCTGCCCACCGCGCCGACGTAGCGGTGCGCCAGCTTGTCGTAGTACTTGTTGAAGGTGCGGTAGACCCAGTTCGGGTTGTCGTTGTGGGTGGGCTTGAGGAACGCCGCACACAGCGCCGGGGTGAAGCTCAGCGCCAGGAAGGCGGAGAACGCCATCGACATGGCGATGGTGATCGCGAACTGCTTGTAGATCGCGCCGGCCGCGCCGGGCTGCATCGCCGACGGAATGAACACCGCCGCCAGCACCACGGTGATGGCCACCACCGCGCCGGTGATCTGGGTCATCGCCTTGTGCGTGGCCGCCTTCGGCGCCAGGTGCTCCTCGGACATGATGCGTTCGACGTTTTCGATCACCACGATCGCGTCGTCGACCACGATGCCGATCGCCAGCACCATCGCGAACAGGGTCAGCTGGTTGATGGTGAAGCCGATCGCCCACATGCCCAGGAAGGTGCCCAGCAGCGCCACCGGGATGACCAGGGTGGGGATGATGGTGGCGCGGAAGTTCTGCAGGAACACCAGCATCACCAGGAACACCAGCACGATCGCCTCGGCCAGGGTCTTGACCACTTCCTCGATCGAGATCTTGACGAAGGTGGTGCTCTCGTACGGCGTGAACCAGGTGACGCCCTGCGGGAAGCTGGGCTGCAGCTCGTCCATCTTGGCCTTGACCGCCTCGGACACGCTCAGCGCGTTGGCGCCCGGCAGCAGCTGAATGGCGAAGGCGCCGGTCGGCTTGCCGTTGTACTGGGTATCGAAGCCGAAGTTGGTCGGGCCGAACGCGACCCGGGCCACGTCCTTCAGCCGCACCACGGTGCCGTTGCCGTCGGCGCGCAGGATGATGTTCTCGAACTGCTCGGGCGAGGTGAAGCGGCCTTCGGCGCTGACCGTGGCGGTGAACGACTGGCCCTGCGGCGCCGGATCCGAACCGAGCGAACCGGCGGCGAACTGCACGTTCTGCGCGCGGATCGCGTTGTACACGTCGGTGGCGGACATGTGGTAACCCTGCAGCTTCTCCGGGTTCAACCAGATGTCCATGGCGTACTCGGCGCCGAACTGCTGGGTGCTGCCGACGCCGGGCACGCGCGAGATCTGTTCCAACACGCGCGACCCGACGATGTCGTTGAGCGCGTCGCGGTCGATCGACGGGTTGTCCGAACGCAGCGCGATCACGCTCAGGAAGCCGGCGTTGGCCTTGGCCACCACCACGCCCTGCGCGGTCACTTCCGAGGGCAGGCGCGGGGTCGCCAGCGACACCTTGTTCTGCACCTGCACCTGGGCGATGTCCGGGTCGGTGCCGGTCTCGAAGGTCAGGGTGATGGTGGCGCTGCCGCTGGAGGACGACGACGAGCTGAAGTACAGCAGGTGGTCGATGCCGGTCAGCTGCTGCTCGATCACCTGGGTGACCGAGCGTTCGGTGGTGCTGGCGCTGGCGCCGGGATAGGTGGCGGTGACGGTGACCTGGGGCGGGGCGATCGAGGGATACGACTCGACGCCGAGATTGAGGATGGCGATCACGCCGCTGAGCGAGATCAGGATCGCCACCACCCAGGCGAAGACCGGGTGTTCGATGAAGAACTTAGGCATGGGGGGAGTCCGTTACTGCTTCGGCTGGTCGGAAGACGAGGCGGCGTTCGGCGCATCGCCGTGCGCTGCGCCCTGCGCCGGGGCGGCGCCCTTGGCCGGCGCCGCGGCGCCCTGGGCACCCTGGCCGGGCGCTGCGCCGGCACCCGGGCCCTGGCCCTGGGCGGCGGCATTCGGATTCCACGGCTTGGCCACGGCCGGTGCGCCTTCCTTGACCTTGGGCAGGCCGCTGACCACGACCTGGTCGCCGTTCTGCAGGCCGCCGCTGACGATCCACTTGTCGCCCTGCTGGCCGGCCGTGGTCAGGTCCTTGCGCACCACCTTGCTGTCCTTGCCGACGACCATCGCATAGGCGCCCTTGGCGTCGCGCAGCACGGCCGCCTGCGGGATCAGGTACACGTCCTTGCGCTGGCCCAGGTTGGCCGAGAAGCTGACGAAGGCGCCGGGCAGCAGCACCCGGTCCGGATTGGGCAGCAGCGCGCGCAGCGTCACCGAGCCGGTGCTCGGGTCGACCGCGGCGCCGGAGAAGTCCAGGGTGCCGGCATGCGCATAGGTGCTGCCGTCGCCGAGCTTGATCTGCACGGTGGACTTGTCCTCGGCGTTGAGGGCGACGTTGCCTTCGGTCTGCGCCTGGCGCAGCTGCGCCAGTTCGTCGGAACTCATCGAGAAGTTGACGTACAGCGGGTCCAACTGGTCGATCGTGGTCAGCAGCGTGCTGTCGCCCTGGCCGACCAGCGCGCCCTCGGTGACCTGCTGCTTGCCGGCGCGGCCGGCGATCGGCGCGGTGACGGTGGCGTAGCCGAGGTTGATGCGCGCGGTTTCCACTGCCGCACGGGCCTGCTGCACCGACGCGGCGGAGCTGCGTTCGGTGGCCTCGGCGTTGTCCAGGTCGGACTTGGACACGTAGGCCTGCGGCGCCAGGCTGCGCGCGCGGGCGGCGGCGGCCTTGGCGTTGGCGTAGGTGGCTTCGGCCGCGGCCAGCTGGCCCTGCGCCGAGGCCAGGGTCGCACGCAGCGGCGCCGGGTCGATCTGGAACAGCGGCTGGCCTTCCTTGACGTCGGTGCCTTCGGTGTACAGGCGCTTTTCCAGCACGCCGGGCACGCGGGCGCGCACGTCGGCGCTACGGAACGCGGACAGGCGGCCGACCAGTTCGCGCTCAAGCGGCACGGTCTGCGGCTGCGCCTGCAGCACGCCCACTTCCGGCGGCGGCATGGCCTGCTGCTGCTCCTGTTTCTTGCAGGACGCCAACACCACCACGACGGCGCAGGCCAGGGCGAGAGAACGCAACGGGGAGGTCATCGGGTGGTACTCCGGTCTGGTTTTGTAGAAGGAAGGAAAGGGGCGGCGGCGAACGCGCGCAAAAAGCCGTCCACGGCGAACTCGGCCCAGGCGCGCTGCGCGGCGGCGTCGCCGCGATGCGCGCTGTGGAAGCGCTGACGCTCGAAATCCATGCCGACGATCATGCTCAACAGCAGCTCGGCCATGAAGTGCGGATCGTCATGCCGGAGCTGGCCGCACGCCATGGCGCCGCGCAGGCGCTCGCTCAGGCGCTGCATCAGCGCGCCGGCGCTGTCGCGGAACAGGGCGCGCGCTTCTTCGGGGAAGTGCCGCGACTCGGCGGCGATCAGCTGGCAACTCTGCAGTACACGGGGTTCGGACAGCTGCTCCAGGTACTCGCAGGCGAAGCGCAGCAGGCTGCCGCGCAGGTCGTCCTGCACCGGCTCCAGGTGCGCCGTGGCCAGATCGAGGTGATCCTGCATCGCCCGCCGCAGCAGGCCCTGCTTGCTGCGGTAGCGGCTGTACAGGGTCTGCTTGGAGCAGCCGGCGCGTGCCGCCACTGCATCCATGCTCAGGCCCATGCCTTCCTCGGCCAGCAATTCGCGCACGGCAGCGTACACGCGCTGGTCGCGCGCCTGGCGCTGTGCGGCGGAGGCGAGGGGAGTGCTCATCGATTGTGGACTATACCGTCCAGTTTAGAATTAGAACAGCCTTGACACAGGGGTGTTCTTGCTAACAACAGCGTGGCCGGCAAAGCATGGTGACCGCCGCGTGATGATGGTGTTGCGGTCGCTTTGCGCGATCTGGCGCGTCGCCGCGGCCGCGCCGTCGGTTTGCGATGCAGCAAGGTAGTTGAACGGAGCACCGGTACAATTCCGGCTTTCCCATCGAGCATCGTTGCTGCTCTCCGTCATGAAACCCAAACACGCCGCTTCCCGTTCCAAATCTTCGGCCGCCACCCGCACCTCCGCGACCCCGTCCGCCACCAAGCCGGCCAAGGCGCCTGCCAAGACCAAGGCGGCGGCCAAGCCTGCGGCCAAGTCCGCCGCCCCGCGCAAGGCCGCGACGCCGCCCAAGCTGGCCGCGACCGTGCCGGCGACCGCCAAGGTGATCGACGCGGCGCCCGCCGCCAGCGCCTTCAGCCTGGCCTCGGTGTTCGCGGCGCTGCGCAAGCGCTACCCGGCCGCGCGCCAGGAGGAGGCGCAGACCTTCGCCGAAGAGTTCTACAAGCGCATGGAGGAGGACGAGTTCCCCCACCACAGCGCGCAGGAGTGGGCGGCGCTGGCCGCGTCGATGCTGGAGTTCGCACGCAAGCGCAAGCCGGGCACGGTCAACGTGCGGGTGTTCAACCCGAACCTGAAGGACGACGGCTGGGAGTCGTCGCACACGGTGCTGCAGATCGTCAACGACGATATGCCGTTCCTGGTCGATTCGGTGAGCATGGCGCTGGCCGAGCTGGGCATCGGCGTGCACGTGCTCGGCCACCCGGTGCTGCGCATGCAGCGCGACAAGGGCGGCACGTTGGAGAACGTGGGCGAGGGCAAGGCGGAATCGCTGATGGCGCTGGAGATCGACCGCCAGCCGCCGGAAGACATGGCGCAGGTGGAAGCGGCGATCCGGCGCATCCTCGGCGAGGTGCGCAACATCGTGCGCGACTGGGGCGGCATGCGCGAGAAGATGCTGGCGCTGGCCGACGACCTGACCACGCGGCGCCTGCCGGTGGACGACAAGGGCCGGCGCGAGGCGCAGGAATTCCTGCGCTGGGCCGCGGCCGACCATTTCACCTTCTTCGGCTACCGCGAGTACCGGGTGGAGAAGCAGGGCGGCGAAGACGTGCTGGCGCCGCTGGAAGACAGCGGCCTGGGCCTGCTGCGCGGGCAGGACAAGTCGCCGGCGCGGCCGGTGCGCACGCTGGCCGCACACGGTCTCAGCGAGTCCGGCACCAAGGAAGCGCTGATCCTGACCAAGACCAATGCGCGCTCGCGGGTGCACCGCAGCGGCTACATGGACTACATCGGCGTGCTGGAGTTCGACGCCAAGGGCCGCATCGTCGCCGAACAGCGCTTCCTCGGCCTGTTCACCTCCAGCGCCTACAACCGCCGCCCGTGGGAGATCCCGCTGGTGCGCGAGCGCTTCGACTACGTGATGCGCAAGTCCGAACTGACCCCGAGCAGCCACAGCGGCAAGGCGCTGCGTCATATCCTGGAGACGCTGCCGCGCGAGGAGCTGTTCCAGTCCAACGAGGAAGAGCTGTACCGCACCGCGATGGGCATCCTCGGCCTGCAGGAGCGGGTGCGCAGCCGCCTGTTCCTGCGCCGCGACAAGTACGGCCGCTTCATTTCCGCGCTGGTGTACATCCCGCGCGAGCGCTTCAACACCGACGTGCGCCTGCGCATCGAGGCCTTGCTGAAGGACGCGCTGCACGGCGAGTACATCGATTCCAACGTGGTGCTGGGCGAATCGCCGCTGGCGCAGCTGCACATGATCGTGCGGCCCAAGCCGGGCGAGGCGCTGGAGTTCGACACCACCGAACTGGAATCGCGCCTGGCGCACCTGCTGCGCAACTGGCACGACGACCTGCGCGAGGCGCTGGTGGCCAGCTGCGGCGAGCGCGATGGCCTGCGCCTGGCCGCCGGCTACGGCCGCGCGCTGCCGGCCGGCTACATCGAGGAGTCGACCGCGCAGATCGCCGCGCGCGACGTCGAGCGCCTGGCCGCGCTGCGCGGCCCGGAAGACCTGCACCTGAGCCTGCAGGCGCTGCGCCGCGACGGCGCCGACAGCCTGCGCCTGAAGCTGTACCGCCAGCACGACGACCTGCCGCTGTCGGACGTGCTGCCGATGATGGAGAACCTGGGCCTGCGGGTGATCTCCGAGCGTCCGTACCGGCTGGTGGTCGATGGCACCGCGCTGTCCATCCAGGACTTCGAGGTCGAGCCGCTGGCCGGCAGCATCGATGTGGCCGCGGCCGATGCGCCGCTGTGCGAGGCGTTCGTGCGGATCTGGCGCGGCGATGCCGAGAACGACGGCTTCAACCGCCTGATCGTCGGCGCCAGCCTGAGCTGGCGCCAGGTCGCGGTGCTGCGCGGCTACTGCAAGTACCTGCTGCAGACCGGCGTACCGTTCTCGCAGGCTTACGTGGAAGAGACCTGCAACCGCTATCCGCTGCTGGCGCGGCTGCTGGTGGAACTGTTCGAGGCGCGCTTCGATCCGGCCACCGGCAACGAGAGCAAGGCGCAGATCGCCGAGGGACAGGCCGCGCTGACGGCGCAACTGCACCTGCTGGCCAAGGACGATGCCGCTGCGCTGAAGGCGCTGCAGCCGGTGATCGATGCGCGCAGCGGCAGCCGCGACGCGCAGCTGGAGGCGGTCTCGGCCGCCCTGCTGAAGCTGTTCGACCAGGTCGCCAGCCTCGACGAGGATCGCATCCTGCGCAGCTTCAAGGGCGTGATCGAGGCGACCCTGCGCACCAGCCACTACCAGCGCACCGCCGATGGCGGGCTGGGCCACTGCATCAGCTTCAAGCTGGATTCGGCCAAGGTGCCGGACCTGCCCAAGCCGCGTCCGTACCGCGAGATCTTCGTGTACGGCCCGCGCGTGGAAGGCGTGCACCTGCGCTTCGGCGCGGTGGCGCGCGGCGGCCTGCGCTGGTCCGACCGGCGCGAGGACTTCCGCACCGAGGTGCTGGGCCTGGTCAAGGCGCAGATGGTCAAGAACACGGTGATCGTGCCGGTCGGCGCCAAGGGCGGCTTCTTCTGCAAGCGTCCGCCGGTCGGCGGCGACCGCGACGCGGTGCTGGCCGAAGGCATCGCCTGCTACAAGCTGTTCATCCAGGGCCTGCTGGACATCACCGACAACATCGTCGGCGGCAAGATCGTGCCGCCGCCGCAGGTGGTGCGCCACGACCAGGACGATCCGTACCTGGTGGTCGCCGCCGACAAGGGCACGGCCACCTTCTCCGACATCGCCAACGGCCTGGCGCTGGACCACGGCTTCTGGCTGGGCGATGCGTTCGCCTCCGGCGGCTCGGTCGGCTACGACCACAAGGGCATGGGCATCACCGCGCGCGGCGCCTGGGAGTCGGTCAAGCGCCACTTCCGCGCCCTGGGCCGCGACTGCCAGAACGAGGACTTCACCTGCGTGGGCATCGGCGACATGTCCGGCGACGTGTTCGGCAACGGCATGCTGCTGTCGCGCCACATCCGCCTGCTGGCCGCGTTCGACCACCGCCACATCTTCCTCGACCCGAACCCGGACGCGGCGGCATCCTTCGCCGAGCGCGAGCGCCTGTTCAAGCTGCCGCGCTCCAGCTGGGCCGACTACGACGCCAAGTTGATCAGCGCCGGCGGCGGCATCTACCCGCGCACGCTCAAGTCGATCGAGATCAGCGCGCCGGTGCGCGAGGCGCTGGGCCTGGAGCCGGGCGTCAAGCAGCTCTCGCCGAACGACCTGATGAACGCCATCCTCAAGGCGCCGGTCGACCTGTTCTGGAACGGCGGCATCGGCACCTACGTCAAGGCCGCCAGCGAGACCCACGGCGATGTCGGCGACCGCGCCAACAACGGCCTGCGCGTCAACGGCGGCGAGCTGCGCTGCAAGGTCGTGGGCGAGGGCGGCAACCTCGGCCTGACCCAGCTCGGCCGCATCGAGGCCGCGCAGGTGGGCGTGCTGCTCAACACCGACTTCATCGACAACTCGGCCGGCGTGGACACCTCCGACCACGAGGTCAACATCAAGATCCTGCTCAACGACGTGGTGCAGGCCAAGAAGCTGACCCTGGACGCGCGCAACAAGCTGCTGGCGTCGATGACCGACGAAGTGGCCGAGCTGGTGCTGTGGGACAACATCCGCCAGAACCAGGCGCTGAGCCTGATGGAGCGGATGAGCGTCACCCGCCTGGGCTCCAAGCAGCACTTCATCCGCACCCTGGAGGCGCAGGGCCTGCTCGACCGGCAGATCGAATACCTGCCTTCGGACGCGGAAATCTCCGCACGCAAGGCGCGTGGCCAGGGCCTGACCCGGCCGGAACTGGCGGTGCTGCTGTCCTATTCCAAGCTGGTGGCGTTCCAGCAGCTGCTGGAATCGGACATCCCCGAGGACCCGTACCTGTCCAAGGAGCTGCAGCGCTACTTCCCGCAGCCGCTGCAGAAGAAGTACGCGGACGCGATGGAGCGGCACCGCCTCAAGCGCGAGATCATCGCCACCGCGGTGACCAACACCACCATCAACCGCATGGGCGCCACCTTCCTGATGCGCATGCAGGAAGACACCGGCCGCAGCATCGCCGAGGTCGCCAAGGCCTACACCATCAGCCGCGAGACGCTGGATGCGCGCGCGCTGTGGACGCAGATCGACGCGCTGGACGGCAAGGTGCCCGAGTCGGTGCAGATCGACGCGCTGGAGGTGATCTGGACGCTGCAGCGCGCCTTCGTGCGCTGGCTGCTGTTCCGCCCGGGCCCGATGCCGGGCATCACCGCCGCGGTGGAGCGCTACTACGAGCCGTTCAACGACATCCGCGTCGCCTCCGGCGTGCTGCCCGATTCGCAGCGTCCGCGCTACGAGGCGCTGGTGCAGGAGTGGCAGGACAAGGGCCTGCCGCCGGCGCTCGCCCAGCAGCTGTCGGAACTGCGCTTCCTGGAGCCGGCGTTCGACATCATCGAGATGGCGCGCACCCGCAAGCTCAAGCCGGTGGAGGTGTCGAAGGTGCACTTCCGCCTCGGCGAGGCGCTGCAGTTGCCGTGGCTGTTCGAGCAGATCGACGCGCTGGAGGTCAACGGCCGCTGGCATGCGGTGGCCCGCGGCGTGCTGCGCGACGAACTGGCCAAGCACCACGGCGTGCTGGCCGGCCAGGCACTGAGCCTGCCGGGCGGCACCGCCGAGGCCAAGGTGCAGCACTGGCTGCAGCGCGACGACAGCAGCCTGCGCTTCACCCTGAGCATGCTGCAGGAACTGGCTGCGCAGAAGACGCTGGACTACCCGACGGTGTCGGTGGCGGTGCAGCGACTCGGCCAGCTGGCGGCGCACGGCGTCTGACCGATCGCGCCGATGGCCAGGCCCGCGCGTGCGGGTCTGGCCCACAGCGGTACCGCGTCGCCCGATGGTGACGCATGGCGCGTGGCAGGCGGTTGCTGTCACGCGTCCTTGGTGGGGATCCGCGTTCGCCCCACTTTCCCCGTTGGAGCCAGGTCGGCGGCACACCGCTGCGGCGACCGACCGCGTCTTGCAAGGCCGCGGGATTCTGGCAGCCCGCGCTGATACGATCCGCGCCATCGGGCGAGCACACGGCTGCAGCGCCGCATTTCGAGGCGCACATGCTGTACCTGGCCATCCCCGCGGTGCTCCTGTTGTTGATCGTCTTCCTGGCGCGGCAGCCTCCGCTGGAGCTGCGGCTGGAGCGTGCGCTGCAGCAGGCACGGCAGGGCGACCTGCGACGCTTGCGTGCACTTGCCAGGAAATCGGTGGGCGATGCCGCCTATGCGCTGTTTCTGCAACTGGACGCCAACGGCGAGCAGGCCGCGGCGCTGGCGGCACTGAAGCGTGCGGTCTATGCCCGCACCTGGCTGGACATCCGTGGCTGCAGCGTGGCGATGCGCGCGTACGGCCGCCGTCGCTTCCTGGGCGTGGGCACCATTCCGGACCATGCCGCGCTGCTGGCCGAATGGAGCCGTCCCGGCTGGTGCTCGGGTGCCGGCTGGGAACCCGAACTGGCCTGGATCCAGGCCTGCGGCCCGGAAGCGTGCCGGGATCTGGCGCGCGCCTGGTATTGGCTGTGCCTGGCCGATGCGCGCAAGCAGCAGGGGATGGGCGAGATCCGGTCGGTGGAGCTGGCGCAGCAGGTGCGGGAGCATCTGGGCCCGCTGGTGCCGGCATCGGTGCGCCAGGCGATGCAGGAGCAGGCGGCGGAGACTGCGTGCCGCGACTTCATGTCCGGCAGATAAGGCGGGCGGAGCGACTCGGCCCGGTACCGGGCACCGGCCTGCAACGGCTGTCGCCGCAGGTCACATCACATCACATCGCGGTGCGGACGCGGCATGCAACTGCCGCGGATTGACCGCTGCCTCGGCTGCAAGCGCGTGCCGCCGGTTCGCCGCCGCGCGCCGGTCATGGCGCCCCGGGTATGATCGGGGCCATGAATGCTTCCGTCCTGCCGTCCTCGCCCCGCATCTGTTTCCTCGCCAGCGTCGCGCCGGAGGCGCAGCACGCGCGCACCCAACTGGTCGGGCGCTACGGCGATTGCGAGCCGGCCGATGCCGATGTGCTGTGCGCGCTCGGCGGCGATGGCTTCATGCTGCAGACCCTGCATCGCCACGGCAGCCTGGGCAAGCCGGTGTTCGGCATGAAGCTGGGCACGGTCGGTTTCCTGATGAACCAGTTCCGCGACGACGACCTGGTCGCGCGCCTGGCCCTGGCCGAGCCGGCCAAGCTGCGCCCGCTGGAAATGCTGGCGCAGACCGAATCCGGCGCCACCACAGGCTCGCTGGCCTACAACGAGGTCTCGCTGCTGCGGCAGACCCGCCAGGCCGCGCACGTGAGCATCGATCTCAACGGCCAGACCCGGGTCGACGAACTGATCTGCGACGGCGTGCTGGTGTCGACCCCGGCCGGCAGCACCGCCTACAACTCCTCCGCGCACGGACCGATCCTGCCGCTGGGCTCGCACACCCTGGCGCTGACCCCGATCGCGCCGTACCGGCCGCGGCGCTGGCGCGGCGCGATCCTCAAGGCCGACATCGAGGTGCGCTTCCGCGTGCTGGACCCGTACAAGCGCCCGGTCAGCGTCACCGCCGACTCGCACGAGACCCGCGACGTGGTCGAAGTGACCATCCGCGAATCCCGCGACCGCCTGGTCACCCTGCTGTTCGATCCGGAACACAATCTGGAGGAGCGGATCTTGAGCGAGCAATTTATGGTTTAGGGGCTGGGATTTGGGAGTGGGGATTGGGGATTCGTAACAGCGCACCGCTTTCTCCGATTCCTCTGTACACCCTCCGATCCCTTTGCCCGCTTTTGCCAATCCCCAATCCCCACTGCCGAATCCCTGCTCTCATGTCCGACAACTCCCCCCGTCTGCTCACCGTCGCGGTCACCTCGCGCGCCCTGTTCGATCTGGAAGAGGGCCATGCCCTGTTCGAGCGGGACGGGGTGGAGGCGTACAGCGCGTACCAGCGCGAGCGCGAGGACGATGTGCTGGCGCCCGGGGTGGCGTTCCCGGTGGTGCGTAAGCTGCTGGCGCTGAACCAGGGCACGCCGCCGGAGACGCCGCCGGTGGAGGTGATCCTGCTGTCGCGCAATTCCGCCGACACCGGGCTGCGCATCTTCAATTCGATCCAGCACTACGGGCTGGGCATCGTCCGCGCCACCTTCACCTCCGGCGAGGCGACCTGGCCCTACGTCAAGCCGTTCGGCACCGATCTGTTCCTCTCGGCCAATCCGGAGTCGGTGCGGCGCGCGCTCAGCCACGGCATCGCCGCGGCGACGATCCTGCCCAAGCCGCCGGGCGAGCACGCGCAGGAAGCGGCCGCCGCGGCCGGCGCGATCGATGCCGGCCGCCTGTCCACGCAGTTGCGCATCGCCTTCGATGGCGATGCGGTGATCTTCGGCGACGAGGGCGAGCGTTTCTCGCGCGAGCAGGGCGTGGAGGCGTTCGGCCGCTACGAGCGCGAGAACGCGCGCGAGCCGCTGACCGGCGGGCCGTTCCGCAATTTCCTGTCGGCGCTGCATGCGCTGCAGTCCGCCTTCCCGGCCGGCGAGGCCTCCCCGATCCGCACCGCGCTGGTCACCGCGCGCTCTGCGCCCGCCCATGAGCGGGTGATCCGCACCCTGCGCGAATGGGGCGTGCGCCTGGACGAGGCGCTGTTCCTCGGCGGCCGCCACAAGGGGCCGTTCCTGCAGGCGTTCGGCGCGGACATCTTCTTCGACGATTCGCAGCACAACATCGACAGCGCCGCCCGCGAGCGCGTCGCCGCCGGGCATGTGCCGCACGGGGTCGCCAACGACATCGCCAAGCCGTGAGCGCGGCGCCCGGCTGCGGCCGTTGGGCCGCGCTGCGCCGCCTGCTGCGGCAGGGAGCGGATGCGCCTGCCGACCTGCGTCCCGGACGACCCTACGTGCGCCACGGCTGGCGCTACACCAGCCTGCAGTTCAAGGGCGAGGTGACCCAGAGCCGCATGTACACCTGGTGGCCGGACGTGCTGCAGGTGGGCTACACGCGCAGCATGCTCGGCGCGCTGCTGCTGCGCCCGGACCCGCGGCGGATCGGCATCGTCGGCCTCGGCGGCGGCTCGCAGGCCAAGTTCTGCTACCGGCACCTGCCGCAGGCGCGGATCGAGGCGATCGAGGCCGACGCCGACGTGCTGGCCTTGCGCGCCGCCTTCCGCATCCCGGACGACGATGCGCGCTTCGAGGCCGTGCACGGCGACGGTGCCCGGCTGCTGCCGCAACGGCGCGACCGCTACGACCTGCTGCTGCTCGACGCCTACGACGCCGAGGGCATTCCGGCGGCGCTGCTCAGCCGCGGCTTCTACGAGGACTGCCATGCGGCGCTGGCGCCGGGCGGGGTGCTGGCGGTGAACCTGTACGACACCGACACGCGCCGCCATCTGGCGCATCTGCGCGCGCTGTTCGGCGGCCGCGTGCTGCGCCTGGACGAGCCGCAGATGGACAATCACGTGGTGTTCGCCTGGACCGGCGCACTGCCTGCGCTGGATGCGCACGCGGCCCTGGCCCGCCTGCCGTGGTCGGCGCGCTGGCAACTGCGCACGCCGTTCCGGCGCGTGCAGCAGGCGATGGCGGGCAGGACGGGAGCGGACGGGGTGCGTTAGCCAGGGCTGCTGCCGGGGGATGGCCGCGTCGGTCATACGATTCAGTCCACGCCATGCCGCCGCCGGTGCAAGCACGACGGGGGAGACACTGCATGCGGTCCCTGGCGACACCACGCGCCAGGACGATGGCAAGTCGCCTACAACGGCAGCAGGATGTTGCTGAGCTTCCAGTGCAGGCCCTCGCGAGTGAACACGAAGGGCACGGCGGTGCCGTCGGCGGTGTGCACGGTGGCGACGAAGCGCGTGGCCGATTCGAAGCGGTGCTCGGCCTGACGCAGCGGTTGCGGCGGGCGCGGCGCAGCGTAGGTGTCGCCGCCGACGGTGTCGCCGCTGGCACGTTTCCACAACGCATCGCCCTGCATCAGGGCGCCGATGCCGGCCGGGGTGACCATCGCATCCACGCTCATGCCACCGAGGCCGCCGGCCAGCGACAGCAGCGCCCCGCCGAACAGGCTGGACTGCAGGTCCGGGCCGGCACGGCGCACCAGCGCATCGTCCACCTGGGCCTTGAGGTTGACCCGCAGGGTGGGGAAATCGACGTAGCGCTCCAGTGCCGCGGCATCGCGCTCGCGCAGCGCCTGGTCGATGCCGCGGATCGCGAGATACGGCCCGGCCACGACGTAGCCACCCAGGGCGAGCAGGGCGAGGAACAGCAAGGCCAGCCATTTCTTCATCGCATGTCTCCTTGCGCGTGTGGGCATTGTGTAGGGGCGGCTTCAGCCGCGACGCGTGACCGGGAATGCCTGTCGCGGCTGAAGCCGCTTGTGTCAAATGAGAGTCTATCGTTGCAGGTGAGAGCGGAGTGCGGCAGGCCGTTTAGCCGCAGTGCCAAGCGAGCACGAGTAGGAGTCAGCGCCGCCGCACTCCGGTTCTCCTGCCTGACAAGCCCGAACAGTTGCCCGAGTGACGAGCTCGAACTCCACAAGCATGGGCATCGGCAGGAGCGCTCTCGTCCCTGAGTCTACTGTGGAGAACGTCTATGCGGCGCTATGTCGGGATCGATGTATCCAAGGCCGAACTGGTCATTCATGTCCTGCCGGACGAGCAGGCCTGGACCCAGCCCAATACGCCACAGGGGCAGTGTGCGCTGGCCCAACGTCTGGCTGGGCTGGGCTGCGAGCGGATCGTGCTGGAAGCCAGCGGTGGCTACGAACGTGCCGTGCTGCAGGTGCTCCGAAAGGCAGGCCTGCCGGCGGTGCGGATGGCCGCCGATCGTCCGCGCAAGCTAGCCCAGGCCTTGAGCCTGCATGCCAAGACCGATGCCCTGGACGCGCGCCTGCTGGCCATGGCTGCCCAGCGCATCCCGACCACGCCCACGCCCGTGGTGCCCGAGCACCAGCAGTCTCTTCGCGAACTGCTGGACCTGCGCGCCACCGTGGTCGGTCAGCGCGATGCCCATCGGCGGCGCCTGGAGCACATCACCAGCGCCAAGGTGCAACGCCACTGCCGAGAGGTAATCGCTCTGCTGAACCAGCAGATCCAGACGTTGACGCAGGAGATCGAGCAGCAGGGCAGGACCTGCTCGAGCCTCCCCAAGGTGCCAGGGCTCGGCACGATCCTGCGCGCGGTCCTGGCCGCGCGGCTGCCGGAACTGGGCACGCTGCCGCCGCGCAAGATCGCCGCCTTGGTCGGACTGGCCCCGTTCAATCACGACAGTGGTTGCTGGAAAGGCCAGCGCCGCATCAAAGGCGGACGTGCCGACGTGCGAGGCGTGCTGTACATGGCCACCTGGGCCAGCATCCGCGCCAAATCCCCCTTGGCCAACACCTACGCGCGCCTGCGCGCAGCGGGCAAGCCGGCCAAGGTCGCCATCGTCGCCTGCATGCACAAGTTCCTGCGCTGGCTCAATGCCATCGCGCGCGATCAGGCCCAATACGCTCCTCCTGTCATCGCGGCTGCTTGACAGTTGACTCCTACGGGAAGCACTGCCGTTCTAGAACTCCAGATCCAGCGCCGCGCACAGATAGTCCACGAACGGGCCCAGCGTCTGCAGGTCGGCGGCGACCTGCGTGCGCAGCCGCGGGCCGGTCATGGTCGCGTCGTCGAGCTGGCGCCAGAACACCCAGTTCTTGTGCTTGAGGTCGTCGATGTAGTCGAAGTCGGCCGGGAAACCGCGCGGCGGCCGCACCAGCATCTCGCTTTCCTCGAAGCCGAAGCGGCGACGCAGCGCCGGCGCATGCGCGGCGGCCTTCCAACTGCCGGGATTGTCGAAGATGAACTGGCGCACCTTGCGCTGCGTGTCCGGTTCCGGATGCCACAGCCCGGCGCCGACGAAGCTCTCGCCCGGCTGCAGGTGGATGTAGAACGAGGGCGCCGGCACCTGCTTGCGCCGCTCGTGGAACAGGCGCGCACCCTGCCAGGTCTTGTACGGCGACTTGTCATGGGAGAAGCGCGCGTCGCGGTGGATGCGGAACAGCGAGCCGCCGACGCCGCGCGGATCGGCGCGGAAATGCTCGCTGACCTGGGCCAGGTCCGGCTGCAGGTCGGTGATCAGGCGCAGGAACGGCTGGCGCACGTGTTCTTCGTACTTGTGCCGGTTGTCGTTGAACCAGGCCTTGTCGTTGTGCCGGGCCAGGGCCCGCAGGAACTTGAAGCTGGCGTCGCTGAAATAGCTGGTCATAGGCTGCGTTGCAGGTCGTGGCCCCAGGCGGCCAACTGGTCGAGCAGGGCTTGCTTGGTAGCATCCTGCGGGTGAGCCAGGCGTAAACCGGCCAGTTCCGCGTAGAAGGCGTCGAAGCTCAGTTCGGACAGGCCGCTGTCCTGCTGCAGGCGCTGCCGCCGGTAGTCGTCCCAGCGCGCCTGCTCGGCGATGGACAGGCTCTGCGGCCAGTTGCGTGCGCGGTAGCGGAACAGCAGTTCGGGCAGGCGTGGATCGCGGAACTGGCCTTCCAACGCGGCCAGCTGCGCCGGCGGCGTGGCGCGGACCTGGGCCATCGTGCGCTTGTCGCCATCGGCGAGGAAGCCGTCGTACAGCGAGGCGTCGACATCGGCCGGCGCCGTGGCGCGCTCGCTGGCGAACACCCGCCGCACCTTCTCCGCCAGCGCCGGGCCGGCCTCGCGCAGGCGCGCGGCCTTGGCCAGCAGCTGCACCGGGTCCAGCTGCAGCCGGGCGAAATCCGCCTCGCGCAGGTGCGCCCAGGCGACCAGCGCCGGCGCCTTGTTCAGATGCACTTCCTTGAGCGGGATGCGCTGTTCGCCCTCGGGCAGGTCGGCCTGCGGGGTGTACAGGCGGTCAGCGATCTGTTCCGGCGAATAGCGCAGCAGCGGCTCGATGTCGCCTTCCAGGTCGAACACCAGCACCCGGCTGTCGATGCGCGGGTGCCGCGCCAGCGGCAGCACCGGCGCCGCGCACAGGCGCGCAGCCGGATAGCGCATCGACACGTGCAGCACCGGCTGCATCGCCACCCCGTCGAGCAAGCTGCCGCAGAAGCGCTTGTCGCGCAGCTTCAGCGCGTACTCCCACAGCCGCGGCTGGCTGCGGCGGAAATGCCGGGCCATGCCGATGGTCGCGTACACGTCGGACAGCGCCTCGTGCGCATCGCCGTCGCGCACGCCGTTGGCCAGCGCCAGCTGCTCCAGCTTGAACGAGGTGGCGCCGTCCTCGCGCTGCGGCCAGACGATGCCCTCCGGGCGCAGCGCGTGCATCAGCCGCAGCATGTCCAGCAGGTCCCAGCGCGAGTTGCCGTTGCGCCATTCGCGTTCGTAGGGATCGTAGAAGTTGCGGAACAGGCCGTGGCGCACGAACTCGTCGTCGAAACGCAGCGAGTTGTAGCCCAGCGTGCAGGTCTGCGGCCGCGCCATCTGCTCGGCGATGCGCGCGAACGCCTCGGCTTCGCTGACGCCCTCGCGGAGTGCCTGCTGCGGGGTGATGCCGGTGATCAGGGTGGCGACCGGCGAGGGCAGCAGGTCGTCGGCCGGCTTGACGAAGAAACTGATCGGCTCCTCGATCACGTTGAGTTCGGCATCGGTGCGCACCGCGGCGAACTGCGCGATGCGCGTGCGCCGCGGATCGGCGCCGAAGGTTTCCAGGTCGTAGAAGAGGAAGCTGTCTGGCATGTGGGTCGAATGGTGCGGGCAAGGCAGGCGAGGCGCGAAGCGTGGGAGTGCGTGTAGGAGCGGCTTCAGCCGCGACGGGCGTTACCGGAAATGCCTATCGCGGCGCTCCTACGGAAGACCGGACACCCTGACAGGGTACGCCGGTTCAATGCGCCCCCTCCAGCGGCGTCAGCCGCGCGTGCACGATGCGCTCCAGCCAGCTCCAGTCGATCCGCGACAGATCGCTATGGCCCTGCGTGGCCTGGACCAGGATGTCGCGCTGTACCTCGCTGCGTTCCAGCGCCTGCGCGTACGGCGTGCGCAGGAAGGTGACCATGGTGTAGTGCGGCACGAAGCGGGTCGGATGCCGCGCCTGCAGGGCCTGGCCGAGTTCGCGCTGCAGCAGGAAGCCGGCATCGCCGACGCGGTCGCGCATTTCCACGTAGTTCTCCAGCGCCATCTGTTGGATCGCGCCGGCGTTGGGCTTGCGCTCGGCCTCGAAGGCGGCATAGGCGCGCGCCAGGTCCGGCTCGCGCTGCAGGTGCGCGGCCAGCGCCGCGCAATCCTCGAACGCGCAGTTCATGCCTTGCCCGTGGAACGGTACCATCGCGTGCGCGGCGTCGCCCAGCAGTACCGCGCGGCCGTCCAGGTGCCAGCGCTCCAGACGCAGCGTGCCGAGCAGGCCCGGCGGATGCTGCTCCCAATGCTCGGCCAGTTGCGGCATCAGCGGCAGCGCATCGGCGAAGTCGCGCGCGAACAGTGCGAGCGCCTCCTCGCCGCTGCGCACGGTGGCGAAGCTGGGCTCGCCCTTGTTGGGCAGGAACAGGGTGACGGTGAAGGTGCCTTCGTGATTGGGCAGGGCGATGCACATGTAGTGCCCGCGCGGCCAGATATGCAGGGCGTTGGCTTCGATGCGGAAGCCGCCGTCGGCGCCGGGCGGGATCTCCAGTTCCTTGTACGAGTGGTCGAGGAACTCGATGTGCTCGGCCATCGGCGCCTTGCGCTGCATCGCCGCGCGCAGCGCCGAGCCGGCACCGTCGGCGCCGATCATGCTGTCGAAGCGGATGTCGTGCGGCTGGTCGTCGCGGTCGTCGATGAAACGCGCATAGCCGGCATCGAAATCCACGGTGTGCAGGCGCCGGTAGAAGTGGATGCGCGCGCCGGCCTGTTCGGCGAGCTGCAGCAGGGTGATGTTGAGATCGTTGCGGTGTACCGACCAGATCACCTCGCTGTCGTCGCGGCCATAGCGCTGCAGCTGCTGGTGGCCGTCGGCGAAATGCACCATGCGCCCGCGCATCATCACCGCCTTGGCCATCACTGCGGCATCGGCACCGGCCTGGCGCAGCACGTGCAGGCCGCGTTCGGCCAGGGCCAGGTTGATCGAGCGGCCGCGCTCGTAATCGTGCACGCGCGGGTCGCCACGACGCTCGTAGACGGTGACCTGCCAGCCCTGGCGCGAGAGCAGGATGGCGAGCAGGGAGCCGGCCAGGCCGGCGCCGATCAGGGTGATGCTGCGGGGGGATGCGTTCAATGCGGTGTCCGGAAGGCGCGGCAGGCCGCCGCGCGGAGAAGGCGGCTCAGATGCCGGCCCAGGTTTCCACTTCCTCGACGAAGCGGTAGACGTCGCGGTAGCGGTTGTACAGCGGCACCGGGCTGATCCGGATCACGTCCGGCTCGCGCCAGTCGCCGAGCACGCCGACCGATTGCAGGTACTCGAACAGGGCACGGCCGCGCTCCCGCCCGCCGGCCACGCGCAGCGACAGCTGGCAGCCGCGTTGCGCCGGGTCGGACGGGGTGATGATCTGCAGGGTGTCGGCCAGGCGGGCGCGGATCAGCGTCTCCAGGTAGCCGGTCAGTTGCTGCGATTTCTGCCGCAGCGCGTCCAGCCCGGCGCGCTCGAACAGGTCCAGCGAGGCGCGCAGCGGGGCCATGCTCAGGATCGGCGGATTGCTCAGCTGCCAGCCGTCGGCTCCGGGCGCAGCGACGAACTCGGGCGCCATGCGGAAACGGGTGCGCTTGTCGTGGCCCCACCAGCCGGCGAAGCGCGGGGTCTCGCCGTGGCCGTGGCGTTCGTGCACGAAGGCGCCGGCGACCGCGCCGGGGCCGGCGTTGAGGTATTTGTAGTGGCACCACACCGCGAAGTCCGGCGCGGCATCGTGCAGGTGCAGCGGCACGTTGCCGATGGCGTGGGCCAGGTCGAAGCCGACCGCGGCGCCGGCCGCGCGCGCCAGCCGCGCCACCGCGGCCAGGTCGAAGGCCTGGCCGGTGCGGTACTGCACGCCCGGCCACAGCACCAGCGCCAGGCGCGGGCCGTGCTCGGCGATGGCGCGCTCGATCGCCGCCAGCGACACGGTGCCGTCGGCACCGTCGGGCTGCACTTCGATCAGGTCGGTGGCCGGGTCGAAGCCGTGGAACCGGATCTGCGAGGCTACCGCATGCTGGTCGGAGGGGAACGCGCCGGCCTCGATCAGGATCGCCGGGCGCTCGCGGGTGGGTCGGTAGAAGCTGACCATGAGCAGGTGCAGGTTCACCGTCAGCGTGTTCATCGCCACCACTTCGTGCGGATGCGCGCCGACCAGGCGCGCCAGCGGCGCAGCTAGCAGTTCGTGGTAGGTCATCCACTGCGTGTCGCCGTTGAAATGGCCTTCCACCGCCAGCGACGACCACTTGTCCAGCACCTCCTGCACCGCGGCGCGCGCGCCGCGCGGCTGCAGGCCCAGCGAGTTGCCGACGAAATAGGCCTGGTCGGCGCCCTGGTGCTGCGGGAACAGGAACTCCTGGCGCAGGGCCCGCAGCGGATCGGCGGCGTCGAGGGCGATGGCGTGCTGGCGGGACAGGATCTCGTTCATCGGCATTGGGTTCCGGGAAGCAGGGCGAGAGTCTAGAGCGTGTAGGACGACGGAAGGTGAGTGCGTGGCATAGCGCGGGGCGAGGCCACGTGTCCCTCTGCAACAGCGACGGCGCGGCCGGCGCGAGGCGATGGCACGTTCATCCGCTGCGGTGCGCGGTCACCGGCGGTTGTTCCTTGGCGGCCGCGGCAGCCGGCAGCAAGGCGCTGCGGACCAGGTGGGTCAGGGTACCGATGCTGTCGGCGACGCGGTCGCTGGTGTCGGCCAGCGCGGGCAGCGCGCCGCCGTCGCTGCCGTCCTGCGGCTGCGCGGCCAGCGCCTCGGCCAGGCGCCGCTCGCCCGCGCGCAGGCTGGCCTGCGCCGGCGGCGTGCCGGTGCGCAGGCTCTCGGCCAGTTCGGTCAGTGCGGCATGCGCCTGTTGCCGGAACTGCTGCAGCTCCGGCAGGGGCGGCAATGGCGGTGCATCGCGCAGCACCGCCTCCAGCGCCAGCGAGGCGCGGATCAGCCGGTTGCCGTTGGCCAGCACCGATTCGGCCAGGGTCAGTTCGCGCAGGTTGCGCTTGCGCCGCGGCTCGCCGCGCAGGCGTTCGATCGAGGCCTGCGCGTTGGTGCGCGCGGTGCGCGAGGCCGCGCGGGTCTCCGGCAGCGCCTGCAGGCGGCCTTCCAGCACCGCGTCGAGATGGTCGCGGTAGGCGAGCAGCAACTGCGCCAGGATCGCGCGGATGTGCTTGCGTTCCCAGGTCGGCCACAGCGCGTAGGCCGCCAGCGCCAGCGCGCTGCCGAGCACGGTGGCCTGGATGCGCTCGCCGATCGCCTCGCCCGGGGCCATGCCCTCGAACGACAGCAACAGCACCAGCATGCCGGTCAGGCAGGCCACGCCGAGCCCGTAGTTGACCTGAGTCAGCAGGCGGAACCCCAGGCAGAACACGGTCAGCAACAGCAGCCGCACCACCGCCCCGTCCATCACGAAGTGCGCCAGCACGGTGGCCAGCAACAGCCCGCCGAAGGTGCCGGCCACGCGCAGCGCGCCGAAGCTGAGGGTGCCGCCGAAATCCGGCTTGAGCACGATCGCCGTGGTCATCGGGATCCAGTAGCCGTGCGGGATCGCCTGCCAGCGGGCGAACAGCACCGCCAGCGCCAGGCACACGCCGCAGCGCAGCGCGTGGCGGAACGCCACCGAGGACAGCTTCAGATTCGCCCGCAAGGTCTGCAGCGGCGCCAGCGGGCGCAGCGCCGCCGGCAACTGCGCCTCGGCCAGTTCGGCCTGGATCTCGCCGCGGCTGCTGGCCCAGCGGCCATTGCGCGCCAGCGCGCGCAGCTGGCCGCCCAGGCCCTGCGCGCGGGCCACGGCGATGCGCAGCAGGCGGCGTTCGCGGGTGTCCTCGGCCTGCGCCTGCACCTGCGCCAGGGCGTCGACCAGATCGTCGAACCCGGTCATCGAGGCGGTGGCTGCGGCCGGGTCCTCGGCAGTGTCCAGCGCGTGCGCGAGCTGGTCCAGCACCACCGCGCTGCGTTCGAGCACGCGCTCGATCGGCAGCCGCGCGGGCGACGCTGCGTCCAGGCGTCCGTGCAGGTCGGCCAGGGTCAGCAGCTCCAGCCGCGCGCGTTCGCACAGCTCGGCGATCACCCGGAACGCCTGCACCGCACGCCCGCGCGAGCGATGTTCGCCGTGCAGCATCACCATCGCCTCGAGCACCGCTTCGGTCGCCGGCGGCGCGGCGGTCGCGCCGGGCCGCTGGCGGGCGATGCCGGCCAGTTGCCGCATCAGGTCGGCCAGGGCGAAGCGTTCCGGGCGGTAGCGCTGCAGCGGCCAGGCGGCCAGCGCCATCAGCATCTGCAGCACGCCGCCGGCGAAGATCAGCGTGGCCACGCCCACGCTCTGCAGCGGCGGCAGGCGTACGTCGGCGCTGACCACCAGCAGGATCATGCTGGTCAGCCCGACCCGCGCCGCCACCGGGCCCAGCGCCACCAGCAGACCGCCGCCCAGGCCGAGCAGCAGCGCGCTCAGCGCCAGCGCCACGGTGTGCGCGCCGATCAGCATGCCCAGCAGCGCGGCCACGCCTGCCGCCAGCGCGGCCATCAGCATGCGCTGCATCCGCGCCCGATACGGACCGGGCTGGTCGGAGAACATGGTGTTGAGGGCGCCGGTGGACACCGCCAGGCCCAGTTCGGCATGGCCGGCGGCCACGCCCAGCGCCAGCGGCGCGACCACCGCGGCGGTGTTGCGCAGGGCCACGCGCACCGGCACGTCGCGCGGCTTGAGCGCGATCAGGCTGCGCAGCATCGCGATCCGGAACGGCGCGGGGGCAGGGCGGTCACGGCGCGTCGGCCGCCGGCCGCGGATGCACGTGGCCGCAGTTGGCGCAGGTGCGCAGCGATTCGGAGGCGTAGAAGCGCGCGAACACCGGCGGGAAGTCGGTCTCGATGTTCTGCAGCGGGAAGTAGTGTTCGTACAGCAGGTGGTTGCAGCGCTCGCAGAACCACAGCAGGCCGTCCTGCTCGTGCGGCAGGCGCCGCCGCTCGATCACCAGGCCGACCGAGTTCGCGCCGCGCTGCGGCGAGTGCGGCACCTTCGGCGGCAGCAGGAAGGTCTCGCCGGCGCGGATCGGGATCTCGCGCACCGCGCCGTCCTCCTGGATCTTCAGCACCATCTCGCCTTCGAGCTGGTAGAACCACTCCGGGCCTTCGTCGTAGTGGTAGTCGCTGCGCGCGTTCGGCCCGCCGACCACCATCACGATGAAGTCGCCGGCGTGGATGCACTTGTTGCCCACCGGCGGCTTCAGCAGGTGCCGGTGGGCGTCGATCCAGGCGTGCAGGTTGAGCGGGCCGGGGAGCATGCGGATCCTTGATCGAGATGGCGGAGCGGCGCGCCGCTCAGCGGTCCTCGCGGTCCTGGCTGATGCGTGCCAGGGCGGCATCGTAGCGCGGCGCCAGGTCGTCGATGCGGCCAAGTTCCATGCCCAGGTCGTGCACGCGGCCGTCGCGCAGGCTGTAGACCCAGCCGTGCACGGTCAGTTCCTGGCCGCGCGCCCAGGCGTCGAGCACGATCGAAGTGCGGCTGACGTTGACCACCTGCTCTAGCACGTTGAGCTCGCACAGGCGCGCGTGCTGCACGTTGAGGTCGCCGGCCTGCTGCAGGCACTGCTCGTGCTTCTCGGCCACGTCGGTGACGTGGCGGATCCAGTTGTCGACCAGGCCCAGCCGCGCGCGGGTCAGGCCCGCGTGCACGCCGCCGCAGCCGTAGTGGCCGACCACCAGGATGTGCCGCACCTTCAGCACCTCGACCGCGAACTGGATCACCGACAGGCAGTTCAGGTCGGTGTGCACGACCACGTTGGCGATGTTGCGGTGGACGAACACCTCGCCCGGCGCCATGTCGATGATCTGGTTCGCCGGCACCCGCGAGTCGGAGCAGCCGATCCACAGGTACTCCGGGGTCTGCTGCTTGGACAGGCGGCTGAAGAACTCCGGATCCTCGCGGTTGATGCGTTCGGACCAGGAGCGGTTGTTGTCCAGCAGTTGTTCGATTTTGCTCATAGTCCGGCATTATTCCAGAAGCCCGCGGCCGGTGCGCGGCATGCGCCGACGCTGGTACCCGGATGGCTGGCATCCGCATGCACGCGGCGCCTCAGTGCGCAGCCGCCGCCGGATCGGGCTTTTGCCGATCCCGCCGATGCCGCCCGCTGCGCAGACTTCCTCCACGCCCACACCGGGCATCAGCGGAGGATCCCATGGCCGACTTCAACGCGTTCTTTCCGACCCTGCTCAAGCACGAGGGCGGCTTCGTCAACGACCCGGTGGATCCGGGCGGCGCCACCAACAAGGGCATCACCCTGGCCACGTTCCGCGTGTACGCCAAGAGCCTGCTGCAACTGGAACCGACCCTGGACAACCTGCGCGCGCTCACCGACGCGCAGGCCGGGGTGATCTACAAGACCTGCTACTGGAACGCGGTGCACGGCGACGAGATCGCGCTGCAGCCGCTGGCCAACATCCTGTTCGACTTCCAGGTCAACGCCGGCAACAACGCGATCAAGCTGCTGCAGCGCGTGCTCAACGCGCAGACCCCGACGCTGCAGCTGCCGGAGGACGGCAAGCTCGGCCCGGCCACGCTGGCGGCGCTGCTGGCGGCCGACCAGCGCGATCTCTATGCCCGCTACAAGCAGGGCCGGCGCGACTACTACCAGCGCCTGGTCGCGGCCAAACCGCCGCTCGCCAAGTTCCTCAAGGGCTGGCTGGCGCGCACCGACTCCTTCCCCGACCTGAGCTGAGTGCGCGCGCGGCAAGCGCCGCCGTTCCGCTGCCGTCGCCGACGGCGGCCTTCTTCCTCCAGGAGCGACCATGGCTGGACCGACCGCATTGAACGACCTGATCGAAGCGCTGGCCGGCGCCGTGATCGAGGCGCAGGACCGCATCGAGCAGCACCAGATGGCCAACCTCGGCGATTACTTCGACGAGTTCCACCGGCCCAAGAGCGTGATCATCCGCCTGCCGTCGCAGCACCCGCAGGCCGCCGAAGGCGATGAGGACTACTACCGCGCGCCGCTGCTGCCGCTGGTCTCGACCAACGTGCTGCGGATCAAGGACGTGGAGATCAGTTTCGATGCGCAGCTCGGCGACCTCGGCGGCCTGCAGTCCGCCGACGGCTTCTTCGCGCCGGAGTCGCCCGGCCCGCGCGGTGCCTGGCAGGCCAAGCGCACCGCCACCCGTTCCAGCGTGCGCGTGGATACCAGCGCCAGCGCGCGGAGCCAGCGCCAGAGTGCCGTCCACGTCGTGTTGCGCGTGGAGGGGACCGAACCGACTGACGGAGCGGCCAGATTGCTCAACCATCTGGCGCAGACGCAGGGCGTGTTCAAGACGGTCATGGCCGACAAGCCGGACGTCGCGGGCACGGACGATGTAACCAATCCCACCAACTAAGGAGTCACTGCAATGGCTGACGAACTCGTCAATATGTCAAGTCAATTCAAGGGTCTGCCGATGGGCGACCTGATCGGCGGCCCGCTCGATGCGGCCTGCGACGCGCAGGTCAAGCTGGCCCGCGCCACCGCCGATTTCATCCGCGTCATCGGCTTCCTGCCGCCGGACAACCCCGATCCGAAGAATCCGCAGGCGACCGGCGCCACCCGCACCGCCAGCTTCCGCTTCAAGCGGCCGGTCGACGATCCGGACAAGGCCGGCGGCATCGCCGAGGAAGAGGTCGAACTGGAAGTGCCGCTGCTGGCCATCGTCAACGTGCCCAGCCTGAGCATCCAGACCGTGGACATCACCTTCGACATGGAAGTGAAGTCGTCCTTCTCCTCGAAGGAGAAGACCGATGCCTCGGCGTCGATGTCGGCGGACGTGGAATACGGCTTCGGCCTGTTCAAGGCCAAGGTGCATATCCAGGGCTCGGTCTCCACCAGCAAGGAGAACACGCGCAGCTCGGACAACTCGGCCAAGTACCACGTCTCGGTGCATGCCGCGGACAAGGGCCCGCCGGAAGGTCTGGCGCGGGTGCTGGACATCCTGCAGACCTCGGTGGCGCCGCGCAAGATCGGCAAGCCCGAGCCGGTTCCCGCGTAAGTCCATAGCGGTCCGTTGAACCATCTCGTCGGGGGACTCGTCAACGATGTTCGACCTTACTGAAGTCAAGTTCGTCAAGCGGGTCGTGGTCGGCAGCGACAACCCGACGCAGATGCAATCGCCCGAGCAGATCGAAGCCGCGCGGGCCTTGCTCAACCGCTGCCTGAGCGATTCGCCGAAGGGCGCGATCATCGGCACCGAGAAGAATTTCGCCGTGCTGCAGATCGGCGAGCACCAGGTGGTGATGCAGTGGCTGTGCTACCACGTGGGCTTCCCGCGCAAGCCCGGCTGGATGAAGGACGACTGATGGCCAGCCTGCGCTGCGAGTTCGACCTGCTGCTGCAGGGGCTGTCGGCGGCCCTGCTGGATGCGCAGCGGCGCTGCCGCGCGCGTCACGCACAGGCCTTGCGCGCCTGCTTCGGCGCAGGCGAGACGCTGCCGGTGGCCTCGGACGCGGCCGAGCCGCCGACGCTGCAGATCCCGTTGTGGGAGCTGCGCGCCTGGCAATTGCCGCAGATCGGCGAACTGGCCCTGGCCTTCGACGTCGAACTGGACGTGGAGGAGGTGCCGGACGAGGCGCCGCGTCTGCTGCTGCAGGTGTTGCCGCGCCGGCCGCGGCGGCCCGGGCACCGCCTGCAGATCCTGTTCCGCGGCACCCACACCCCGGTCGGCGAGGTGCTGTTCGACGGTCAGCGGCTGAAGCTGTGGCAGCTGTCCGATGCGCCCGCCCCGCACGATCCCGCCCAGGAGACCGCACATGCGTAGACACGGCTTCATCCTGTCCCGGCACGACACCGACCTGTGGTGCCGAGAACTGCACATCGACCTGCGCTCGCTGGCCCGCGCGCAGCGGCTGCGCCGGCGTCGACGCCGGGCGCTGTGGCTGCTTGCCGTACTGTGCCTGGTGGCGGCCGTGGTGGCGCTGCTCTGGTTCGGTCTGTCCTGACCGCGCCCATCGTTTCCTTTCGTTTCCAACAGGAGAGTCGCATGCGTATCCGTTCGCGTGGTGTTGCGCGTTTCCCGCTCTGGCTGGCGCTGTGCCTGACCATGCCGTTCGCCGCCGGTGCCGCACCGCAGGCGCCGACGCCTGCTGCGCCGGCCGCAGCGTCCAACGCAGACGCGCTGCCGCCCGGCGAATGGAGCGGCACCCTGGCGCTGGATGCGCAGCGCCTGGCGGCCGTGCGCCTGGCCCAGCGCGACGGCAAGGCCAGGCTGATGTTCGGCTCGCCGTTGAACTGCGCCTTGCTGGTCAAGCCGCAACCGGGCGCCGGTTTCGCACTGGAATCGATCAATGGCGGCGCCTACTGCGACAAGCTGATGGGCAAGCCGCTGCGCGTGCAGCGCAGCGGCGACGACCTGCGCTTGAACGTCGACGGCAAGGACCTGCCAGTGGTGCTGCATGGCGATCCGGGCCAGCCCAGCCCGCTGCAGGGCACGTGGCGCGGGATGGCGCGCTCCGAGCGCGGCGATCGGGACGTTGCCGTGGACCTGAGCATCGCCGCGACCCCGCAGGCACCGGGCAAGCCCACGGTGCAACTGCGCTACGGCGCACCACGCCAGTGCGGAGTGCAGGCGTATTACGCCGGCATGCGTGAAGGAACGTCGGCGTATTCGCTGGATATCGCCCGCGGCGGCTATTGCGATCTCCTGAGCGACGGCCAACTGACCCTGCGCGCCAGGCCGGACGGCAAGCTCGAGCTGCAGATCCTGGACCGCGCCGGGACGCGTCGGGACAGCGCGCTATTGGAACGCGTCCCCGCCAACCCGTAATCCGTCGCGCAGACGCGCCGGCCGTCGTTTCCGTCCAGGAGTCGTGCGATGAACCTCGTCTGGATCAAGACGCTGGCCGGCGCCGCGTGGCGCCGGCTCACCGCGGCCCGTCGTGCCGGACCGCGCCTGCCGCCGCCGGGCATCCTGCCGCAACTGCGCGCCGAGTGCGAAGCGATGGCGCGCTATGCGCTGGAGCACGGCATGGCCGTGCCGCCGGAGCTGATCGCCCGCCTGTCGGCGCTGCTGGGCGCCGGCACGCCGGACGCCGATGGCGGCGACATCGAGGTGCACGCGCACGAACTGGCGCTCACCCACCGGCGGTTGGCGCAACTGATCCGCCCGGCCACGCCGCAGGCGGTGTTCCTGCTCGATGCCGAGCGCCGCCGACCGCACTGGGCGACCCTGCTCGGCCCGCTGCCGCTGGTGCGCGCGCTGACCGCCACCTCGCTGCTGTTCCTGTTCGCGGTGGTGGCGACGGCCCTGTCCAGCAAGGTCAGCGCGGACAACGTGCGCCTGGGCTTCCTGGATTCCTCGGGCAGCGTGTTGCTGTGGAATGCGCTGTTCCTGCTGTTCTGCGCGGGCCTGGGCGCCTCGTTCTCCTCGCTGTTCCAGGTGCACCGCTACGTCGCCGACGCCAGCTACGACCCCAAGTACGACGCCTCCTACGGCGCGCGCATGATCCTGGGCCTGATCGCCGGGCTGATCCTGGTCGAAGTGTTGCCGCCGGATCTGTTCGAAAGCGGCAGCATGCGCAGTTTCGGCAAGCCGACCCTGGCGATGCTGGGCGGCTTCTCCGCGACCGCGGTGTACCGTCTGCTGCAGCGTCTGGTCGATCTGATGGAGACGCTGGTGCGCGGCGATACCTCGGCACAGGCGCAGGCGTCGCTGGAAGTGCAGCGCGCCAGCAACGACACCGAGCGCATGCGCTGGCAAGGCGAGTTGGCCGCGCAGTTGATGGCGCTGCAGCAGTCGATCGAGGCCGGCACGCCGCCGGCGGCGATCCAGCAGCGCCTCGCCGAGTTCGCCCGCGGGATGCTGCAGGTGGAAGCCGCGCGTCTGCCACCGCCGCCATCGCCATCGCCGGCAGCGGACTGAACCCGACGGCGCGGTACCGGCGCATCGCCGGTGTTCCGATCATCATGCGTCGGCGCAGGACTTCGTTCTGCGTCACAGCGCGTGCGCGGTAGCACGGGATTCTGTCTACGAACCGAGACGAATGCGGCAATCCGCACAAGTTCAGCCGTCGTCGCCATCCATATCAGCCTGAAGCCGATGGCCGCCATGACACGGCGTGACAAGCTGAGAACGTAACGCAAGCGCAGGTTCAGCGCTGTCGCATCGATTGAAAAAGGGGCGCGTCGCGCTGCAGGGGGACGCGGGTTGCCGCGCGGTCGCGCGTTGGGAGTTCCATTGCCAACACAGGTAGAGAATGAACACACGTATCGTGATTGCCGCCGAACGCAGCATCGTGCTGGAGGGCATGGTGGCCCTGCTCAACAACACGCCGGACATCGACGTGGTCGGCCACGCGGTCGACGGACTGGAGTGCGTGCAACTGGTGACCCGACGGCAGCCGGATATCGTGCTGATGGACGTGATGCTGCCGGGCCTCAACGGCATCGAGGCCACCCGCCGGCTGCTGCAGCGCAGCCCGCGCAGCAAGGCGATCTGCATCGCCGCCTCCGATGCGGCGGCCAACGTGCGCGCGGCCATCGACGCCGGCGCCAAGGGCTACCTGGCGCGCAACAGCACCTTCCACGAATTGCTGCGCGCGATCCAGCAGGTCGGCAACGACCAGCTGTACATCAGCCCGCAACTGTCGCAGTCGCTGGTCAGCGAGTACCGCTGTCCGCCCGGCGATGCCGTCTCCGCCTATACGCTGCTGACCTCGCGCGAACGCGAGATCGTGCAGTTGCTGTCCGAGGGCCTGTCGACCAAGGAGATCGCCGCGCGCCTGCACATCAGCGTCAAGACCATCGGCACCCACCGCGAGCACATCATGCTCAAGCTGGGCATGCAGAGCATCGCGCAACTGACGCGCTATGCGATCCGCGAAGGTCTGTCGCCGCTGGAGGGAGGCAGGGCCAGTGCGCGCCATGCCGGGCACGACCGGCAGGGACCGGCCAGCCGTTGTGGGTGAGGCGGCGCACGCCGCCGCGCGTGCTGTGGCGGTGCGCACAATTTCATGGTCAGCCGCGCTGCGTGGCGGCGTGGTTCAGTCCGGACGTCGCGCGTGCATCAGCGCCGCGACGGCCTGCGCGCCGGTGTCGGCCTGGTCCCGCAGCGCCTCGCGTACCGCGGCCTGGTTGGCTGGCGGATGGTTCTGGCTGAGCTTGAACTTCAATTCGACCCGCTCGACCTCCAGGCGGAAGCCGACGATGCCGCGCAACTGGCGCCGGTGCGCGTCGTTGTCCGGCTCGTAGCGCCAGTCGCTGCCCAGCGCGCGTTCGTGGCGTTCGCTCAGCCGCGCCACCACATCGGCCAGCATCGCTTCGTCGTCGCTGGGCTGCAGGTGTCCGTGCAAATGTGCGGTGGCGTAGTTCCAGGTCGGTACCCGCGCCATCGCTTCCTTGTCCGGATACCAGCTCGGCGACACGTAGGCATGCGGGCCGTGCACGATCAGCAAGGCCGGCCCGGCGTGTCGGGCCTGCGGGTTGGCCCGCGACCAATGGCCTTCGACCAGGATGCGTTCGCCGTCGCGCCGGTACAGCACCGGCAATGGCGTGGCGCAGGGCAGGCCGTCGGCGACGGTGACCAGCGTGGCGAACGGGTGGTCCGCGATCAGCGCATCGAGCGCGCCCAGGTCGTGTTCGGCGAAGGCGGGCGCCACGTGCATCGCAGCAGGATCAGGCGCGCGCGCCCAGGGTCTGGGTCATGCGCCCGCGCAGGCCGGCGTCGTCGTCGGCCTGCGGCGGCGACACCTCGCCCAGCGAGAAGCCGCGCGCACGCGCATCGTCCTCGTCCAGGCCATCGAAGGCGACGAATTCGGCATCGAACAGCGCCGCGCGGGCGGTGTCCTCGCTGTCGTAGCTGAGGGTGTTGCCGTCGCTGTCCAGCACCTCGGCGGTGCCGGCGTCGCGCACGCGCAGGCGTGCCCACACCAGCAGGCGGCCGAGGCTGGCCAGGTACCACTGATCGTGGGCGGGAGAATCTGAGGTCATGGAATCACCAGGGAAAGCAGCCAGAGCAGGGCGGCCATGCCCAGGCCGAAGAAGATGGTCATCAGCGACAGCCAGGCCGGCGTCGCCAGCCCGGACAATCCGCGGTCGCCGAGCGGACGGTAGCGCCGCGCCAGCAGCCAGCCGAGCGCGACCGGCTTGAGGAAGGCACCCGGCCCGAACGCCGCCACCAGCGGCGGATGGCGGTCGCGGATGTGCACCAGGGTCAGCGGCCAGAAGATCAGGAACGCGCTGGCCCCGGCGATCGCCACGCCGACGAAGCACAGCGCGAAGAACAGGATCATGGCGCGCGCTCCCCGTGCCCGCTCAGAACTCGGCGCTGCCCGGGGCGCGCGGGTAGGGGATGGCGTCGCGGATGTTGCTCAGCCCGCACACGTACACCACCAGCCGCTCGAAGCCGAGGCCGAAGCCGGCATGCGGCACCGTGCCGTAGCGGCGGAAGTCGCGGTACCAGCCGTAGTGCTGCGGATCCAGGCCGAACTGCAGCATGCGCGCGTCGAGCACGTCCAGGCGCTCCTCGCGCTGGCTGCCGCCGATGATCTCGCCGATGCCGGGGGCCAGCACGTCCATCGCCGCGACGGTCTTGCCGTCGTCGTTCAGGCGCATGTAGAAGGCCTTGATGTGCTCGGGGTAGTTGGTCACCACCACCGGGCGGCCGACGTGCTGCTCGGTCAACCAGCGCTCGTGCTCGGTCTGCAGGTCCAGGCCCCATTCCACCGGGAACTCGAACTTCTGCCCGGACTTCTGCAGCAGGCCGATCGCATCGCCGTACTCGATGCGCTCGAACGGCGAGTTGATGAAGGTCTCCAGCTTGCTGATCGCGGTCTTGTCCACGCGCTCGGCGATGAACGCCAGGTCGTCGGCGCGCTCGTCCAGCACCGCGCGGAACAGATACTTGAGGAAGTCCTCGGCGACCCGCGCATCCTCGGCCAGGTCGGCGAAGGCGATCTCCGGCTCGATCATCCAGAACTCGGCCAGGTGCCGGGTGGTGTGGCTGTTCTCGGCGCGGAAGGTCGGGCCGAAGGTGTAGACCTTGCTCAGCGCCAGGCAGTAGGCCTCGACGTTGAGCTGGCCGGACACGGTCAGGAAGGTCTCCTTGCCGAAGAAGTCGCGGCCGAAGTCGACCTGGCCCTGCGCATCGCGCGGCAGGTTGGCCATGTCCAGGGTGGAGACGCGGAACATCTGCCCGGCACCTTCGGCGTCGGAGGTGGTGATGATCGGCGTGCTGATCCAGTTGTAGCCGTTCTGGTGGAAATAGCGGTGCACCGCCTGCGCCAGGCAGTTGCGGATGCGCGTCACCGCACCGAACAGGTTGGTGCGCGGGCGCAGGTGCGCGACCTCGCGCAGGAACTCCGGCGACATCGGCTTGGGCTGGATCGGGTAGGTCAGCGGGTCCTCGACCCAGCCCACCACCTCGACCGCGCTGGCCTGGATCTCGTACGACTGGCCCTTGCCCTGCGACTTGACCAGCACGCCCTTGGCGATCAGCGAGCAGCTGCCGGTGAGCCGCTTGACCTCGTCGAAGTTGGGCAGGGCATCGGTCGCCACCACCTGGATCGGGGCGAAGCAGGAGCCGTCGGACACGTTGATGAAAGCCAGTCCGGCAGATCCGCGCAGCGTGCGCACCCATCCCCGCACCGTGACTTCGCCGCCTTCCGGGATCTTCCCGGCCAGCGCATGTGCAACGCTCACCACCGTCATGACTTGAATCCTCGCCGCAGCGACTCGATATGGAAGGGGCAAGTGTACTGGCTGGAGCGCAGCGCTTGCGAGGCGTGGCGGCGATCGGCCGCCATCCTTCCTATAATGTCCGCTCGCAGTCGCCGGAGTCGTTCGTCATGGCCATCCGTCTCACCCCCGTCGCCCACGCCCGCGTGCAGCGTTTCGTCGCGCAGACGCCTGGTGCGCTGGGCTTGCGTTTCGGCGTGGAGCGCACCGGCTGTTCTGGCTGGGGCCACGTCACCGACCTGGCGCGCGAGGCGCGTCCGGACGACGCGGTGTTCGAGCAGGACGGCGTGCGCATCTATGTCGATGCCACCAGCCTGCCGCTGGTGGACGGCACCGAGATCGACTTCGCCAAGCAGGGCCTGGGCGAGACCTTCGTGTTCCGCAACCCGAATGCCACCGCCGAGTGCGGCTGCGGCGAGAGCTTCACCACCGACGCCGCGCACGCCGGCGCGGCCTGAGCGTCGCCGCTGCGGCGGCGCGGCCTCCTTATGGGATGAGCTCGAAGGCCGGGACCCGGGGCCCGGGACCGGGGACCCGGAAGAGCGGCCGGATGCGCTTCCTGGTGCAGGTGGGTTGAGGCATCTCGCCACGAAAGGCCCGGCGGTCTCGCTTTTCCGGGTCCCGGGTCCCGGCGTCATCGAGTCACGACATCACCCGGCCGCCCGCCACGGCACCTTGTCCGCAGCGGCACTTCTGCGCCATAATGTGCGGCTTCCTGCCTTCCCGGCAGGAGTCCTTGCCCCACCGCCGTCACCAACGCGGGGGGCTGTCCGGCCGCAAGGCCACATCCGAAAGGTAAACACCATGAGTCGTCATTACGAAATCGTGTTCCTGGTCCACCCGGACCAGAGCGAGCAGGTCCCGGCCATGATCGAGCGCTACAAGTCGCTGGTCGAGAACGGCAAGGGCACCATCCACCGTCTGGAAGACTGGGGCCGCCGCCAGCTGGCGTACCCGATCCAGAACCTGGTGAAGGCCCACTACGTCATGCTGAACATCGAAGTGGACCAGGCCGTGCTGAGCGAGCTGGTCGAGAGCTTCCGCTTCAACGACGCCGTGCTGCGCCACCTGGTGATCAAGCGCGACGGCGCCGACACCGAGCAGTCGCTGATCATGAAGAGCAAGGACGAGAAGGCCGACAAGCCCGAGCGCGGTGAGCGCCGTCGTCGCGACGACGAAGAGGGCGATGCGCCCGCCGCCGCCACCGAAACCGACGGCGACGCCGCCGAAGCCGCCTAAGGAGCACGCTCATGTCCAAGTTCTTCCGTCGTCGCAAGTTCTGCAAGTTCACCGCCGAAGGCGTCAAGGAGATCGACTACAAGGATCTCAACACCCTGCGCCAGTACCTCACCGAGAACGGCAAGATCGTGCCGAGCCGCGTGACCGGCACCAAGTCCAAGTACCAGCGTCAGCTGGCCACGGCGGTCAAGCGCGCGCGTTTCCTGGCGCTGATCCCGTACACGGACAACCACGACGTTTGATTCCGGGCCTCCCGGAACGCAACACGGCCCGCACCTCCCGGTGCGGGCATTCAACTGAAGTCTGGCGATCGAAGAGTGCGGTGCCGATCGGGCGCAAATCCCGATTCCCGAATCCCTAATCCCGGCTTCTCCTATTCGGACAGCACCCGTTGCGGCGGCCGCGTGCCGACGCTAACGAATAACGGAGCAAGACCATGCAACTGATTCTTCTGCAGAAAGTGACCAACCTGGGCGGCCTCGGCGACAAGGTCGACGTCAAGCCGGGCTACGGCCGCAATTACTTGGTGCCGCAGGGCAAGGCCGTGCCGGCCACCGCCGCCAACATCGCCGAGTTCGAAGCCAAGCGCGCCGAGTACGAAGCCAAGGCCAAGTCGATCCACGACGACGCCGAAGCCCGCGCCGCCAAGCTGGAAGGCGCCAGCGTGACCGTCAAGGCCAACGCGTCGACCGAAGGCAAGCTGTACGGCTCGGTCGGCCCGCGCGACATCGCCGAGGCCTTCACCGCCGCCGGCCTGCCGCTGGAGAAGGGCGAAGTGGTGCTGGGCGAAGGCGCGTTCCGCAACATCGGCGAGTACGAGGTGCTGGTGCGCCTGCACGCCGACGTGGAAACCACGGTCAAGGTCGTGGTCGAAGCCGACGCCTGATTCCTGCGTCATCGCTGTACCGACACGGGCACCGCAAGGTGCCCTTGTCGTTTTTGCCGACCGGCGCCGCCCTCGGCGGGCCATGCGGCCCTGGCCGGGCGCGGCCGGCGCAAGACCCGTCGGCTGCGAGTGCGACCGCCGTCGCAGCGTCGCGGCCGGGCGCAGGCCGCCCCAGCGCCGCGCAGGGGCCGCTATACTCAGCCACTCGTGTCCGATGTCGGCCCGGCGGTGTAGCCGCATCAATGGGTTGGAAGCAGGACCTCACCTGGATCTTCATTAGCGGCAGCGCAGCTCGGAATGCCGGCGGCGTCTGCCATGGATTGCCCGCACCATGCGCCTGTCGACCATCAAGCTGTCCGGCTTCAAGTCCTTCGTCGATCCGACCACGCTGCACCTGCCGACCAACATGACCGGCATCGTCGGTCCGAACGGCTGCGGCAAGTCGAACATCATCGACGCGGTGCGCTGGGTGATGGGCGAAAGCTCGGCCAGCCGGCTGCGCGGCGATTCGCTGACCGACGTGATCTTCTCCGGGTCCTCGGCGCGCAAGCCGGTGTCGCAGGCCACGGTGGAGCTGATCTTCGACAACACCGACCACACCATCGCCGGCGAGTACGCCTCGTTCAACGAGATCTCGGTCAAGCGCCAGGTCAGCCGCGACGGCAGCAGCAGCTACTACCTCAACGGCACCAAGTGCCGGCGCCGCGACATCACCGATCTGTTCCTGGGCACCGGCCTGGGCCCGCGCAGCTACTCGATCATCGAGCAGGGCATGATCAGCCAGATCATCGAGGCGCGCCCGGAGGACCTGCGCGTGTACCTGGAAGAGGCCGCCGGCATCTCCAAGTACAAGGAGCGGCGCAAGGAGACCGAGACCCGCATCCGCCACACCCGCGAGAACCTGGAGCGCCTGGGCGACCTGCGCGAGGAGATCGGCAAGCAGCTCGAGCACCTCAAGCGGCAGGCGCGCCAGGCCGAGCAGTACCAGGCGCTGCAGGAAGAGCGGCGGATCAAGGACGCGCAGTGGAAGGCGCTGGAATACCGCGGCCTGGACGGACGCCTGCAGGGCCTGCGCGAGGCGCTGGGCCAGGAAGAGACCCGCCTGCAGCAGCTGATCGCCGAGCAGCGCGATGCCGAGGCGCGCATCGAGACCGGCCGCGTGCGTCGCGAGGAGGCCGCCGAAGCGTTGAGCACCGCGCAGGCCGAGGTCTACAAGGTCGGCAGCACCCTGGCCCGGATCGAACAGCAGATCCAGCACCAGCGCGATCTGTCGCAGCGTCTGCACAAGGCGCGCGACGAGGCGCAACTGGCGCTGGCCGAGCTCGGCCAGCACATCGGCACCGACGAGGCCAAGCTGGCGCTGTTGCGCGAATCGGTCGACGTGGCCGGCCCGCAGCTGGAGCAGCTGCAGGAGGACAACGAATACAAGCAGGAAGCGCTGCGCGAGGCCGAGGCACGCCTGGCCGACTGGCAGCAGCGCTGGGAATCGCACCAGCGCAATACCGCCGAAGCCTCGCGCGCCGGCGAAGTGGAGCGCACCCGCGTCGATTACCTGGACCGGCAGTCGCTGGAAGCCGAGCGCCGCCGCGAGGCGCTGGTGGCCGAGCGCGCCGGGCTGGACCTGGACGCGCTGGCCGAGGCATTCGCACAACTGGAACTGCAGCACGAGACCCAGCGCGCCGCGCTTGACGGCCTGACCGAGCAGGTCGAGGCGCGCAAGCAGGCGGTCGCGGCGCTGCAGGACCAGCAGCGCAGCGCGCAGGCCGAGCTGGCCGACGTGCGCAAGCAGGCGCAGGCCGCACGCGGCCGGCTGTCGTCGCTGGAAACCCTGCAGCAGGCCGCGCTCGGCCAGGAGCAGGGCGCAGCAGTGGCCTGGCTGCAGGCGCGCGGGCTGGATTCGGCGGCGCGCGTAGGCGAGCGGCTCAGCGTGGAGAGCGGCTGGGAGAACGCGGTCGAAGGCGCGCTCGGGCAGTTGATCGAAGGCGTGCTGGTGGAGGCGCCGGAAACCCTGGTCGACGCCCTGGGCGAACTTGGCGAAGGCCGCATCGCCCTGGTCAGCGGCGAGGAAGCGGCGGAGACCTTCGCGCCGACCTCGCTCGCGGCCAAGGTGCAGGGGCCGATCGCGATCCGCCGCTTGTTGGCGCGGCTGCACGCGGCCGAGGATTTGACTGCGGCACGGGCGTTACTGCCGCAGCTGGGCGAGGGCGATTCCATCGTCACCCGCGATGGCGCGCGCCTGGGCCAGGGCTGGCTGCGGGTGTCGCGCTCGGGCGCGGCCAAGCAGGGCGCGCTGCTGCGCGAGCGCGAGATCCAGAGCCTGCGCGGCCAGATCGAGACGTTGCAGGAGCGCGAGGCCGACCTCGAACACCGCCTCGGCGAGATGCGCGCGCAATTGCTGGCCGGCGAGCAGCAACGCGAGGACGCGCAGCGCCAGCTGTACCAGGCGCACCGCAGCGCCTCCGAACTGGCCGGGCAGTTGCAGAGCCAGCAAGGAAAGGTCGACGCCGCGCGCACCCGCATCGAGCGCATCGAGCTGGAGGTCGCGCAGCTGCTGGAAACCCTCGACAGCAGTCGCGAGCAGGCGCGTGAGGCGCGTTCCAAGCTGGAGGACGCGGTCACCAGCATGGGCGACTTGGAGTCGGTGCGGCATGCGCTGGAAAGCGAGCGCCGCCAGCTCACCGAGGCGCGCGACCTGGCCCGCGACGCCGCGCGACGGGTGCGCGAGGCGTCGCATGCGCTGGCCCTGACCCTGGAGTCGCAGCGCACCCAGATCGCCTCGCTGAGCCAGGCGCTGGAGCGCATGGGCAACCAGCGCGGACAACTGGACGCGCGCCTGGGCGAACTCAGCGCACAACTGAACGAGGGCGATTCGCCGGTGCTGGCGCTGGAGGCCGAACACCAGGCCGCGCTGAGCGAGCGCGTGCGCACCGACCGCGCGCTCGGCGAGGCGCGTGCGCTGCTGGACGGCATCGACAACGAGCTGCGCGCGCTGGAGCAGACCCGCCAGCAGCGCGACGAGCAGGCGCTGGCGCAGCGCGAACGCATTGCCCAGCGCCGGCTCGACCAGCAGGCGCTGGTGCTCAGCGCCGAGCAGCTGTCGGCAGCGGTGGTCAAGGCCGGCTTCGTGCTCGAAGACGTGATCAACGGCCTGCCCGAACACGCCGACCCGGCCGAGTGGGAGCAGGCGGTGCAGCAGATCGATGGGCGCATGCGCCGGCTGGAGCCGGTCAACCTGGCGGCGATCAGCGAGTACGGCGAGGCCGCGCAGCGCGCCGAGTATCTGGAAGCGCAGGACGTCGACCTGAACACCGCGCTGGAGACGCTGGAAGACGCCATCCGCAAGATCGACCGCGAGACCCGCGGCCGCTTCAAGGACACCTTCGACCGGGTCAACTCCGGCGTGCAGGCGCTGTATCCGCGCCTGTTCGGCGGCGGCCACGCCTACCTGGAACTGACCGGCGAGGACCTGCTGGACACCGGCGTGGCGATCATGGCGCGGCCCCCGGGCAAGCGCGTGTCCAGCATCTCGCTGCTGTCCGGCGGCGAGAAAGCGATGACCGCGGTGGCCCTGGTGTTCGCGATCTTCCAGCTCAACCCGGCGCCGTTCTGCCTGCTCGACGAGGTGGACGCGCCGCTGGACGAGGCCAACGTGGGCCGCCTGGCGGCGATGGTCAAGGAAATGAGCGAGAAAGTGCAGTTCCTGTTCGTCAGCCACAACAAGGCGACGATGGAGGCGGCGCATCAGCTCAGTGGCGTCACCATGCGCGAGCCCGGCGTCAGCCGCCTGGTCAGCGTGGACCTCGAGGAGGCCGCGCGTTTGGCGGGCGCGGCCTGACGTGACATGCTAAAGGACGTGATGCGCGTCGAGGCCTGGTTCCCGCGTTGGCGGACCCGATGCGCACCCAGCAGTTGTTTTCCCCCTGTGTACCCTTGCCGGAGTAACCCCTGAATGTCCGACATGGCAATGCTACGCATCGGCATCCTCGCCGCCGGCTTGCTGTTGATTGCGGCGATCTTCCTGTTCGGCCGCCCGAAGAAACCGAGCCAGGGCCGGCGCGTGGAGCCGGCCGATCCGGCCGCGCCGCGACGCGAACCCTCGCTGGGCGACGCCGCCCCGGCCGCCGGCGATGACGCGCTGGTCGCGCCCGGCGCGGACGGCGAAGCGCACCAGCCCGACCTGGGCCTGCCTGCGGCGGAGGCGCCCGGCGCCGACCTCGGCAAGCGGCCGAGCCAGGATTTCGACAAGATCGTCTCGCTGTACGTCGCCGCCCGCGCCGGGCAGGTGCTGCGCGGCGAGGACATCGTGGTGGCCGCGGAGAAGACCGGCCTGACCTTCGGCCACATGAACGTGTTCCACCGCCTGGTGGAAGGGCATCCCGAGCGTGGTCCGATCTTCAGCATGGCCAGCATCATGAAGCCGGGCAGCTTCGACATGGCGCACATCCGCGAGATGGAGACCCCGGCGATCGCCTTCTTCCTGACCCTGCCGGCGCCGCTGACCGCGCTCGACGCCTGGGAGAAGATGCTGCCGACCGTGCAGCGCATGGGCGAACTGCTCGACGGCGTGGTCCTGGACGACAGCCGCAACGCCCTCGGACGCCAGCGCATCGCCCACATCCGCGACGACCTGCGCGCCTACGACCGCCAGCACCAGGCGCCGCCATTGACGAAGGCGCCGCGCTGGTGAGCGCCGCGCCGGTGGCGCGGCGCCGGGATTGGATAGTCGGGATTGGGGATTCGTAAAAGCGAGTTCCTGGTGCTGGTTCCCCCGCGTGCCTTTCCCTTCTCCCACCGGGAGAAGGTGCCCCGAAGGGGCGGATGAGGGTGCGACTGCCGCCGAGGCCAGAAGCCCCGGCATTGGCTCTCGCGCGTTGCGCCGGATCTAGCGGATTGTGCATCGTGAATGCGATGCACCAAGGCAAAACCAGCCCCGCCTTAGCGACGCCGCAGCCCCGCTTTTACGAATCCCCAATCCCAACTCCCCAATCCCAGGCGCGCTACTTGCGCGCCTTAACAAACGCCTCCCGAAACCGCAGCATCTCCGCCTCCGTGCCGACGGTGACGCGCACCAGCTTCGGCCAGATCGGCCAGCTGCGGCCGACGATCACGCCTTGCTTGGCCATCGCCGCGGCGAACGCGGCGCCGTCGCGCTTGACGTCGACCATGAAGCAGTTGGCCTGCGACGGCAGGCACTTGTAGCCCTTGCTCTGCAGCCAGGCGATGGTGGCGTCGCGGATGCGCGCGTTCTCGGCGCGGCGCGTCGGCACCAGTTGCAGGTCCTGCAGGCTGGCGATGCCGGCGGCCAGCGCCGGCACCGACACCGGATTCTGGCCGAACGCGGCCAGCTTGGTCTGCAGCCCCGGCGCGGCCACCGCCAGGCCCAGGCGCAGCCCGGCCATGCCGTACAGCTTGGAGAAGGTGCGCAGCACCAGCAGGTCCTGGCGCTGGCCGATCAGGTCGATCACCGACGGCTCGTCGCTGTAGTGCAGGTAGGCCTCGTCGACCAGCAGCACGCTGGAGGCCGGCTTGTTGGCCAGCAGCCATTCGATGTCGGCGCGCTTGGTGATCGAGCCGGTCGGGTTGTTCGGATTGCACAGATAGATCAGGCCGGCATTCGGATCGACGCTGGCCATGGCCTTGACGTCGTGCGCGCCGTCGGCGCGCAGCGGTACCCGCCGCACCGGCGCGCCATGCGCGGCGGCCACATCGGCCACCGCCTCGAAGGTCGGATCGGCCACCACCACGCCGGCGCGCGGCGTGGTGAAGGCGCGCGCGGCCCGCGCCAGCGGCTCGCTGGAGCCCGGATAGACGGCGACGTGGTCGGCGGGCAGGCGCTGCTGGCCGACGAAGGCGGCGATCAGTTCGTCGGACAGCTCGAACAGGTAGCGGCCGCTGCGCGGCAGGATCGCCTGTGCCGCGGCCAGCGCCGCGGGCGAAGGGCCTAGCGGGCATTCGTTGAAGTTCAGGTACACCGTGCCGGTTGCAGGCACTACGCCAGGTGTGGCCGCTGCAGTGTCGGCGGCCTTGCGCCGCGCCGCCTCGGCAACGGGGGCCAAGCCCACGGCGCCGAGCGCCAGACCGGAGGTAGCCAGGGACAGGAAGGAACGGCGCGAGACCGGTAGCGACACGTGGCTCTCCAGAGCGGGTGGGGGAGGTCACGTTAAAGAGGTGTTAATGGTGGGGCAAGGGAGTGAGGGGCCGGGATTCGGGATTTGGGACTTCGGGATGGGCTTGAGGCTGGGATTGGGGATTGGGGATTGGCAAAAGCCGGGTGGTGACGTCGATGGCGCTGTGCGCTCCGTACTCTCACCCCAACCCCTCTCCCGGTGGGAGAGGGGCTTTGGCTGTTCCCTTCTCCCATCGGGAGAAGGTGCCCCGCAGGGGCGGATGAGGGTACGACCGCCAACGACGCGAGAAGTCCGAGCTTGGGCTCTTGCGAATCCCCACTCCCGAATCGCGAATCTCGGCCCTTAAGCGAATCCCCACTCCCAAATCGCCAATCCCAGCCGTCGAGCCACTCCCGACTCCCCAATCCCAGCCTTCAAGCTACTATCGCCCCCCTCTCCGTTACCCCCATTTCCGCTGCGCATGACCGCAACTCCCGATCCCCAGCAGCGTGCCGCCGACCTGCGCCAGCGCATCGACGACGCCAATCACCGCTACTACGTGCTCGACGACAACACGATTCCCGATGCCGAGTACGACGCGCTGATGCGCGAGCTGGAAGCGCTGGAAGCCGCGCACCCGGAACTGGCCAGTGCGGACTCGCCGACGCGCCGGGTCGGTGCGCGGCCGGACGGCGGCTTTCCGGAAGTGCGCCATGCGATCCCGATGCTGTCGCTGGCCAATGCCTTCGAAACACCGGGCGTGGCCGAGGACGCCGACGATCGCACGCGCTTCGCCGAGGTCGCCGATTTCGAGCGCCGCATCGAGCGCGAACTGGACCTGGCCGCGCCGGTGTTCTCGGTCGAGCCGAAGCTGGACGGCCTGGCGATCAGCCTGCGCTACGAGGATGGCGTGTTCGTGCAGGGCGCCACCCGCGGCGACGGCAGCACCGGCGAGGACGTCACTGCCAACCTGCGCCAGGTGCGTTCGGTGCCGCTGAAGCTGCGCGACCTTGGCGCGCCGCCGCCGGCGGTGCTGGAAGTGCGCGGCGAGATCTACATGCCGCGCGCCGCCTTCGCCGCCTGGAACGCGCAGGCGCTGGAGCGCAACGAGAAGCTGCTGGCCAACCCGCGCAATGGCGCCGCCGGCTCGCTGCGCCAGCTCGATCCAGCGGTCACCCGGCGCCGGCCGCTGGCGTTCTTCGCCTACTCGGTGGGTGAGGTGCGCGGCCTGGAACTGCCCGAAACCCACTCGCAGACCCTGCAACTGCTGCGCGACTACGGCTTCCCGGTCGCGCCGGAGGCGGACACCGCCACCGGCTTCGATGGCCTGATCGCCTATTTCCGCCGCATCGGCGCCGCCCGCGATACCTTGCCGTACGACATCGACGGCGTGGTCTACAAGCTCGACGACTACGACCAGCAGCAGGCGATGGGCTTCGTCTCGCGCGCGCCGCGCTGGGCGCTGGCGCACAAGTTCCCGGCGCAGGAACAGTCGACCGTGCTGCGTGCGATCGAGGTGCAGATCGGCCGCACCGGCGCAGTCACCCCGGTGGCGCGGCTGGAGCCGGTGCAGGTCGCTGGCGTCACCGTCACCAACGCGACCTTGCACAACGCCGACCAGATCGCGCGGCTGGACGTGCGCGAGGGCGATACCGTGATCGTGCGCCGCGCCGGCGACGTGATCCCGGAGGTCGTGCGGGTGATCGAGGAACGGCGTCCGCCCGGCACCGTGCCGTGGACGATGCCGGCGGCGTGCCCGGTGTGCGGTTCGGAACTGGTCAAGGAGGAGGACGCGGTGGCCTGGCGCTGCAGCGGCGGCCTGGCCTGCGCCGCGCAGCGCAAGGAAGCCGTGCGTCACTTCGCCTCGCGCCGCGCGCTGGACATCGAAGGCCTGGGCGAGCGCCAGGCCGACGCCTTGGTCGAGTTTGGGTTCGTGCAGTCGCTGGCCGACCTGTACGCGTTGAGCGTGGAGGACCTGGTGCGGATGAAGGCCGCGCTGGACGCGTCCACCGCCGCCGACCTGCTGCAGGCGGTGGAGGACAGCAAGGGCGCGCTGGCGCTGGATGCGGCCGGCCGCGCCGCGTTGGAGGACGAGGCCGCCCAGTGGCGGCGCGCCGACTTCCTGCGCGCGCACCTGGCAGTGGACCTGAGCGGCAAGCTGGCGACCAAGTGGGCCGAGAACCTGGTTGCCGGCATCGACGCCAGTCGCGCCACCACGCTGCCGCGTTTCCTGTTCGCGCTGGGCATTCCGCATCTGGGCGAGACCACAGCCAAGGCGCTGGCCTACTGGCTGGGCTCGCTGGCGTTCGTGCGCAGCACCCCGGCGGTGCTGCTGCAGGCCTTGCCGGACATCGGCGGCGAGGTCGCGCGCTCGATCGCCACGTTCTTCGAGCAACCCGGCAACGCCGCGGTGGTCGATGCGCTGATCGATGCCGGCATCGGCTTCTCCGACGAGGGCAAGCCGCCGGCCGAACTGCGCGAGCGCCTGGATCTGGCGCATCTGCTCGGCACGCTGCCGGTGGACAAGCTCGGCGGCAAGAGTGCGCAGCGCCTGGCCGCCACCTACGGCACCCTGGACGCGCTGCTGCGCGCCAACGAAAGCGGCTGGACCGGGGCGGGCCTGTCCACGGCCGGTGCCGCCAACCTGGCCGCGTATCTGGCCGATCCGGCACAGAAGCAGGCGCTGTTGGACGCCGAGGCGGCGATGCAACGCCTGCTCGATGCCGCGCCGGCGCAGACGCAGCGTCGCGCCGGCCCGCTGGATGGGCAGACCGTGGTGCTGACCGGCACCCTGACCGCGCTGACCCGCGACGAGGCCAAGACGCAACTGGAGGCGCTGGGCGCCAAGGTCGCCGGCAGCGTGTCGAAGAAGACCGCCTTCGTGGTCGCCGGCGAGGCCGCCGGCTCCAAGCTCGACAAGGCGCAGGAGCTGGGCGTGGCGGTGTGGGACGAGGCGCAGTTGCTGGCGTTCCTGCAGTCGCAGGGGCAGGGCGCATGAGTGCGCTCGGCACGAAACAGGACGAGTTGCGCTGGCGCACCGCCGGCGTGGCCGATCAGCCGGCCTTGCTGGGGATGCTGCAGGCGTTCTACGCCGAGGACGGCATCGCTTTCGATGCCGAGCGCGTGGCGCGCGGCCTGCAGGCGCTGCTCACGCAGCCGGCACTGGGCGAGGCGCTGTTGTGGCTGGCGCCGGACGGCGCGGTGGTCGGCTATGCGCTGATCACCGCCTGTTTCAGCGTCGAACTGGGCGGGCGCTATCTGCTGCTCGACGAGTTGTACCTGGGCCCGGCCGCACGCGGCCGCGGCTGGGGTCGGCGCGCGATGGCGCTGGTCGAGGCGCGCGCCCGCGCGCTGGGCGTGGACGTGCTGCGGATGGAGGTCAATCACCACAACGCCGCCGCCAAGCGCCTGTACCTGGGCCTGGGCTATCGCGACGACGCGCGCGACCAACTGAGCCGCCGGCTCGACACGGCGTCCTGATGGATCTGCTGTCAGCCCTGCAGTTGCGCGCCCGGCTCAATGCCGCCATCCGCGGCTTCTTCGCCGCGCGCGGCGTGCTGGAAGTGGAGACGCCGATGCTGTCGGTGGCCGGCAACACCGAGCCGAACATCGACAGCTTCCAGACCCGTTTCAGCGGCCACGTCGACGCTGGTCCGGCGCTGCGCTGGCTGCGCACCTCGTCCGAGTACCCGCTGAAGCGGCTGCTCGCCGCAGGCATCGGCGACTGCTACGAACTGGGGCGGGTATTCCGCAACGGCGAGGCCGGCGGCCGCCACAATCCCGAGTTCACCATGCTCGAGTGGTACCGCGTCGGCTGGGATCACCGGCAGTTGATCGAGGAGACCGTGGAGCTGGTGCGCACCGCGCTGGCCCTGGTCGAACGCAGCGCCACGCTGCAGGTGCTCAGCTATCGCGACCTGTTCCTGCAGGGGCTGGAGTTGGATCCATTCACAGCGCCGTTGGAGGCGCTGCAGCAGCCGCTACGCGATATCCGCATCGATGCCGACGGTCTGGGCCGCGACGACTGGCTGGACCTGCTGATGACCCACTGCCTGCAGCCGGGGTTCCCGGCCGACCGCCTCACCGTGGTCCACGACTGGCCGGCCAGCCAGTGCGCGCTGGCGCGCATTCGCGACGGCGATCCGCCGGTGGCCGAGCGCTTCGAGCTGTACCTGGGCGGCTACGAACTGGCCAATGGCTATCACGAGCTCAACGATGCGGCCGAGCAGCGCCGGCGCTTCCTGCGCGACCATGCGCTGCGCCAGGCGCGCGGCGCAGTGCTGCCGCCGCTGGACGAACACCTGCTGCAGGCACTGCCGGCCTTGCCCGATTGCGCCGGCGTCGCGGTCGGCGTGGACCGGCTGCTGATGGCGATGCGCGGCACTGCGCAGATCGGCGAGGTGCTCGCCTACGATTTCGCGCATGCCTGAACGGGCCGTCACGAATCGCCGCGGCGCGTTGTTGCGTTGTCCACACCGATGATGGTTTGATCGGGCACGGCAAGCGCACGCTGCGCGCCAGCAGGTCTTCGTTGTTCAGGTTCTAGGCATAGGGGCAGAGCCAAGCATGAAGTGGGCGTACGGGCTCGGTGGCTGGTGTTGGCTGGGATTGGCGGCAAGCGCGTGGCCGATGCCATCGCCGGCGCAGATCGCCGACGCGTACGACGCCGCGGTGGTGCGCTGCGAGTCGCGCGACATGACCTGGGTGCACTGCCCGATGCCCACCGACCAGGGGGTGCAACTGGTGCGGCAACTCTCCGACAACGACTGCATTCGCGGCAGCGAGTGGGGCTCCGACGCCACCGGCGTGTGGGTGACCCTGGGCTGCCGCGCCGAGTTCCGTCCGAATCCGGTGGAAGCGCCGCGCAGCGCCATGCGCCGCGTGTTGCGCTGCGAGTCCGACGGACGCCTCGAAAGCTGCCCGGTGATGCTGCGCGGGGCCCCGGTGCGGCTGATGCGGCAGTTGTCGTCGGTGCCGTGCCGCGAGGAGCGCAGCTGGGGCGTGCGCCGCAACGAGATCTGGGTCGCGCGCGGTTGCCGCGGCGAGTTCGAGATCGGCGCCGCCGATGGCTCCGGCTTCCCCGCCGGCACGCGGCCGGTGCTGTGCGAATCCAAGGGCAAGGCGCGGCGCCGCTGCGGCGTCAGCGTGCAGGAGCGTGTCGAACTGCGCCGGCAATTGTCCGGCGCGCCCTGCGTGCAGGACGACAGCTGGGGCTGGGACCGCGACGGCATCTGGGTCGACAAGGGCTGCCGCGCCGAGTTCGGCGTCAACTGAGCACGCCGGCGCGGTGGCGCGCCGTCCTCAATCCGCAATCGCCGGCGTTTACAATGGCGCGATGAACGCCGCCCTCGATATCGATTACGCCCGCTACGACCATATCCGCCCGATCCTGTGGACCGGCGACGCGCTGGAGCTGCTGGACCAGCGCAAGCTGCCGTTCGCGGTCGAACACGTGCGCTGCACCGACAGCGACCAGGTCGCCGCGGCGATCCACGCCCTGGCCGTGCGCGGCGCGCCGGCGATCGGCATCGCTGCCGGCTGGGGCACGGTGCTGGCTGCACGCGAGGTGCAGGCCGAGAACGGCGCCGAGGCGTTGCTGAAGCTGGAGCCGGCCCTGCAGCGGCTCAATGCCGCGCGCCCGACCGCGGTCAACCTGGCCTGGGCGCTGGCGCGCATGCGCGGCGCGCTGGGCGCGGCAGGCAGCGACTGGCCGTCCGTGCTGGAGCGCGAGGCGCAGGCGATCGCCGAAGAGGACCTGGCCGCCAACCGGCACATGGGCGCGCTCGGTGCCGGCCTGATCGTGCCGGGCAGCGGCGTTCTGACCCATTGCAACACCGGCTCGCTGGCCACCGCCGGCTTCGGCACCGCGCTGGGCGTGATCCGCGCCGGCGTCGCCCAGCAGCGCATCGCCAAGGTGTTCGCCGGCGAGACCCGGCCGTGGCTGCAGGGCGCGCGGCTGACCGTGTGGGAACTGCAGCAGGACGGCATCGACGCCACGCTGATCGCCGATTCGGCGGCTTCGCACCTGATGAAGACTGGGGCGGTGCAGTGGGTGATCGTCGGCGCCGACCGCATCTGCGCCAATGGCGACACCGCCAACAAGATCGGCACCTACCAGCTGGCGATCGCCGCGCGCCATCACGGCGTCAAATTCATGGTGGTGGCGCCGTCGTCCACCGTGGACATGGACACCGCCGACGGCGCGCAGATCGAGATCGAGCAACGCGATCCGGGCGAGCTGTTCGGCGTCGGCGGCACGCGCACCGTGGCCGACGGCATCGCCGCCTGGAACCCGGTGTTCGACGTGACCCCGGCGGCGCTGATCGATGCCATCGTCACCGAGCGCGGGGTCATCGAGCAGCCGGACCCGGCACGCATGCGCGCCGCCTTCGGCGGCTGAGTTCCAGGGAGTGCCTCCGCGCCCGGCGGAGGCTGCCGATGGCGCGCAAGTGCTTGTTCGCGCCGGCAAAAACCGGGCAATCGGGCGCCCGTCATGCTAGAATCCGGCGGTTCGATCGACCGCCGTGCGCCCTAGGCGTGCGGCCGCGGCGGACCCGCCTGTCGCGGGCCCGTGGTGGTCGATCCGCCACCAGACTTACGGAACCCGAATGGCAGAATCCGCCAAGGAAATCATCCAGGTCAACCTGGAAGACGAGATGCGCAAGAGCTACCTCGATTACGCCATGAGCGTGATCGTGGGGCGTGCCCTCCCGGATGCGCGCGACGGCCTCAAGCCGGTGCATCGCCGCGTGTTGTTCGCGATGAACGAGTTGGGCGCGCACAGCAACAAGCCCTACTACAAGTCGGCGCGTATCGTCGGCGACGTCATCGGTAAGTACCACCCGCACGGCGACCAGTCGGTGTACGACACGCTGGTGCGCATGGCGCAGCCGTTCTCGCTGCGCTACCTGATGGTGGACGGGCAGGGCAACTTCGGTTCGGTCGACGGCGATTCCGCGGCGGCGATGCGTTACACCGAGGCGCGCATGTCGCGGCTCGCGCACGAGATGATGGCCGACATCGACAAGGAAACCGTCGATTTCCAGCCCAACTACGACGAGAAGGAACAGGAACCGTCGGTGATGCCGACGCGCTTCCCGAGCCTGCTGGTCAACGGCTCGGCCGGTATCGCGGTGGGCATGGCCACCAACATCCCGCCGCACAACCTGATCGAGTCGATCAACGCCTGCCTGGCGCTGATCGACAACCCGCAGATCGACGTCGACGGGTTGATGGAGCACATCCCCGGCCCGGATTTCCCGACCGCCGGCATCATCAACGGCACCACCGGCATCGTCGCCGGCTACCGCACCGGCCGTGGCCGCGTGCGCATGCGTGCCAAGGCCGAGATCGAGATCCAGGACAACGGCCGCGAAGCGATCGTGGTCACCGAGATCCCGTACCAGGTCAACAAGGCGCGGCTGATCGAGAAGATCGCCGAGCTGGTCAAGGAAAAGAAGCTCGAAGGCATCAGCGAGCTGCGCGACGAGTCCGACAAGGACGGCATGCGCATCTACATCGAGGTCAAGCGCGGCGAAGCCGCCGACGTGGTGCTGAACAACCTGTACCAGCAGACCCAGATGGAGTCGGTGTTCGGCATCAACATGGTGGCGCTGGTCGATGGCCGCCCGCAGTTGATGAACCTCAAGCAGATGCTGGAGGCGTTCGTCCGCCACCGCCGCGAAGTGGTCACCCGCCGCACCATCTTCGAACTGCGCAAGGCGCGCGCCCGCGCGCACATCCTGGAAGGTCTGACCGTCGCGCTCGCCAACATCGACGAGATGATCGAGCTGATCAAGACCTCGGCGAACCCGAACGAAGCGCGCGAGCGCATGCTGGCCAAGACCTGGCAGCCGGGCCTGGTCGGCGCGCTGCTCAACGCGGCCGGCGCCGAGGCCTCGCGCCCGGAAGACCTGCCCAGCGGCGTCGGCCTGGTCGGCGGCGGCTACCAGCTGACCGAAGTGCAGGCCACGCAGATCCTGGAAATGCGCCTGCACCGCCTCACCGGCCTGGAGCAGGAGCGCCTGACCGAGGAATACAAGCAGCTGCTGGACGCCATCGCCGGGCTGATCCGCATCCTGGAAAACCCGGACGTGCTGCTGCAGGTGATCCGCGAGGAACTGGTCAACATCCGCGAGGAGTACGGCGACGCACGCCGTACCGAGATCCGCCACAGCGAAGAGGATCTGGACATCCTCGACCTGATCGCGCCGGAAGACGTGGTGGTGACCCTGTCGCATGCCGGCTACGCCAAGCGCCAGCCGGTCAGCGCCTATCGCGCGCAACGCCGCGGCGGTCGTGGCCGCAGCGCGGCGGCGACCAAGGAAGAGGATTTCATCGACCAGCTGTGGCTGGTCAACACCCACGACACGCTGCTGACCTTCACCAGCAGCGGCAAGGTGTTCTGGCTGCCCGTGCACCAGTTGCCCGAGGCCGGGCCGAACGCGCGCGGCCGCCCGATCGTCAACTGGATTCCGCTGGAGAACGGCGAGCGCGTGCAGGCGGTGCTGCCGGTGCGCGAGTACGCCGAGGGCCGCTACGTGTTTTTCGCCACCCGCAACGGCATGGTCAAGAAGACCCCGCTGAGCGAGTTCGCGTTCCAGCGCAAGATCGGCAAGATCGCGATCAATCTGGACGAGGGCGATGCGCTGGTCGGCGTGGCGCTCACTGATGGCGAGCGCGACGTGCTGCTGTTCGCCTCCAACGGCAAGACCGTGCGCTTCTCCGAACGGCCCAAGGACGACGAGGCCGATGATGCGGTCGTCGACGAGGCCGGTGCCGACGACGGCGCCGTGGCCGACGACGAGGCCGCGGGCGAGGAGGGCGACGACGCCCGTGGCGCGCGTCGCAAGAGCCGCGGCGGTGTCAAGCCGACCGGGCGCAGCAGCCGCGGCGTGCGCGGCATCCGCCTGGCCAAGAGCGAGTACGTGGTGAGCCTGATCGTGGCCGAGCCGGCCGTGGGCCAGGACGAGGACGCCGAGGATGTCGACGCCGCGGCGGACACCGAGGTCGATGCCGAGGCGCGCAACGGCGACGAGGCCGATGCCTACATCCTCACCGCGACCGAGAACGGCTACGGCAAGCGCACCCCGCTGGGCGAGTATCCGCGCAAGGGCCGCGGCACCCAGGGCGTGATCGGCATCCAGACCAGCGAGCGCAACGGCAAGCTGGTCGGTGCGGTGCTGCTGAGCACCCGCGACGAAGTGCTGCTGATCTCCGACGGCGGCACCCTGGTGCGGACCCGCGCCTCGGAAATCTCCCGCGTCGGCCGCAACACCCAGGGCGTGACCCTGATCCGCCTGTCCAAGGGCGAGAAGCTGCAGGCGGTCGAACGCCTGGATGGCTCGCTGGTCGAGGAGGACGTGCTGCCTGGCGAGGACGGCGTCGCCGAAGGCGCTGGCGAGGTGGCACCACCACAGGAGTGATCCGCTCCTGAGCGAACGACGACGCCGGCCTTGTGCCGGCGTCGTCGTTTTAGGGATGGCCACCGCGACGATGCGGATGATCTGCTGCGAGCGTAGGCACGCGGCGTCAAGGCAGCCATTTGTACGATCGCTGCGCCGCACCGACTGCACATGCCGTCGGGTCGTCGTCGCTCTCGACGACACAGGCCGCGTGATGCCCAGGTCGATGCTGGATCACGGGGACGGCAAGGTTGCGTGTCAGCGTGTGTCAGCAGGAAACGCGCGGCATTCACCGGCCGCTTGGGATAAGGATGCGCGGCGCGCGTGCGCCGCTGCCACGGCGGATGTTCCGCGTGGCCGTGTCCTGCAAGGAGTGGCAATGAACGAATTCGAACGAACGCAGCGTCGCGGCGGCTGGCCGCTGCGCCTGCTCGGCGGCGCCTGCGTGCTGATCGGCATGGTGCTGGCGATCGGTGGCGCCTGGCTGCTGGCGATAGGCGGCTCCTGGTACTACCTGGTCGCCGGCCTCGGCCTGACGATCTCCGGCGTGCAACTGTGGCGCGCGCGGCGCAATGGTGCGCTGTGGTTTGCGGCGACCTTCCTGCTCTCGCTGCTGTGGGCGGCATGGGAGTCGGGCGCCGACTACTGGCGCTGGGTGCCGCGCATGGGCCTGATGGTGTTCCTGGCGCTGCTGCTGGCGCTACTCCTGCCGCGGCTGGACCGGCCGTTCTCGCGCAGGTTGTCGCGCACGCTCGCTACGGTGCTGGCGCTGGTGTTCGTCGGCGCGTTCGCGCTGGCGTTCCTACCCTATGGCGTCACCGAGGCCGACGGTACGCTGGCGCATGCGGCCGGCATGGCCGCGGCGCTGGCGACCCCGCGCACCGGCGCGCAGCCGGCCGACGCGCCCGCCGATGCCGACTGGGCCGCCTACGGTCGCGACAATGCAGGCAGCCGCTACACGCCGCTGCGGCAGATCGCTCCGGACAACGTGGCGCAGCTGCGTACCGCCTGGACCTTTCGCACCGGCGACCTGCCGGACAAGCGCTGGGGTGCGGAAACCACGCCGCTGAAGATCGGCGACAGCCTGTACCTGTGCAGTGCACGCAACCAGCTGATCGCGCTGGATGCGCGCAGCGGCCGCGAGCGCTGGCGCTACGATCCCAAGGTGGCCGACAAGGCGATCCCGTACACCGCCGCCTGCCGCGGCGTCAGCTACTACGCGGTGCCCGAGGCCGAGGCGACGGCGTCGGCCGCGTGCCGCCATCGCATCATAGAAGGCACGCTGGACGGGCGCCTGATCGCGGTCGATGCGGCTGACGGCAAGCCCTGCGAGGACTTCGGCCAGCATGGCCAGGTCGACATCACCGTCGGCATGGGTTCCACGCCGCCCGGCTATGTGTCGATCAATTCGCCGCCGACCATCGTGCGCGGCGTGGTCGTCACCGGCCACCAGGTGCTGGATGGACAGATGCGCTACGAACCGTCCGGCGTGATCCAGGGCTTCGACGCGGTCACCGGCGCGCTGCGCTGGGCCTGGGACATGACCCATCCGGACTGGACCGGCGCGCCGCCGCCGGGGCAGACCTGGACCCGCGGCACGCCGAACATGTGGACCAGCGCCGCCGGCGATGAACAGCTCGGCTACGTGTACCTGCCGATGGGCAATTCCTCGGCCGATTACTGGAGCAGTTCGCGCACCCCGCAGGAGGATCGCTACGCGACCTCGCTGGTCGCGCTGGACGTCGCCACCGGCAAGCCGGTGTGGAACTTCCAGACCACCCACATCGACGTGTGGGACTACGACCTGGGTTCGCAGCCGACGTTGCTGGATTTCCCGCACGACGGCACGACCGTGCCGGCGGTGCTGCTGCCGAGCAAGCAGGGCGAGCTGTACGTGCTCGACCGGCGCACCGGCAAGCCGCTGGTCGGGGTCGAGGAACGTGCGGTGCCCGGCGGCGGCGTGGAACCGCAGCGCCGCGCCAGGACCCAGCCGTTCTCGCTGTATCACTCGCTGCGCAAGCGCGACCTGACCGAGCGCGACATGTGGGGCATGACCCCGATCGATCAGCTGGTGTGCCGCATCCAGTTCCGCAGCGCCAGCTACAAGGGCATCTACACGCCGCCCGAGGCCAATCGCCATTCGATCGAGTATCCCGGCTACAACGGCGGCTCGGACTGGGGCAGCGTGGCGGTGGACCCACAGCGCGGGGTGATCGTCGCCAACTACAACGACATGCCCAACTACAACCGGCTGGTGCCGCGGGCCAAGGCCGACAAGCTGGGCTGGGCGCCGCGCGACCAGGTGCGCGGCGACAGCGGCGGTGCCGAGGGCGCGGGCGATCCGCAGGCGGGCACGCCGTACGCGATCAACGTCAACGCCGGCTGGCGCCTGCCGTTCACCGGGCTGCTGTGCAAGCAGCCGCCCTACGGCGGCATCCGAGCGATCGACCTGGCCAGCGGCAAGACCCTGTGGGACCGTCCGTTCGGCAGCGCGCGCGGCAATGGCCCGTTCGGCATCCACTCCGGATTGCCGATCGAGATCGGCACGCCCAACAACGGCGGCGCGGTGGTCAGCGCCAGCGGCCTGATCTTTATCGCCGCGGCCACCGACGACATGATCCGTGCGATCGATCTGGCCAGCGGCAAGACCCTGTGGCAGGCCAAGCTGCCGGCCGGTGGCCAGGCCACGCCGATGGTGTATGCGGTCGACGGACGCGAGTATCTGGTCATCGTCGCCGCTGGCCATCACTTCATGGAGACCAAGCGCGGCGATTACGTGATCGCCTACGCGCTGCCGCCGGCAGGGTGATGCTCGCCGTCGCTGCGAGGTCGCGGTGCGGCTTCGCGGCGGCGGGGCGTGGCGGAGGCGGGAAGGGTGTGATTGGCCTCCTGCCGCCGATCACGCCGGTCGCCTCGCGGTGTGTTCAATGGCGGTTGTGCGATGCGTCGTAGGAGCGGCTTCAGCCGCGACAGGCCTTCACCGGAAAGCCTGTCGTGGCTGAAGCCGCTCCTACGAAAGGGATCGCGATACGCTCAGCTTACGCCGACGTCTACTCCAACTGGTCGCGCGCAAACCCCGCGTCCAGCGCTTCCATCGCATCGCGCGGCTTGAGCTTGGCGGCCTTCTCGAACGCCGCGGCGGCGTCCTCTTCGCGCTTGTCGCCGTACAGCAACAGCAGCACGTTGGCGTGTTCGATGTGGGCGATCGGCGCGTCCGGCGCCAGCTTCAGCGCCTGCTGGATGTGCTGTTCGGCGGTGGCGGCCTTGGCGCCGTAGGTCAGGCCGCCGATCATCGCGCCGACCTTGCCGATGATCTCGGCGTGGTACAGGGCCAGTGCCATGTGCGCCTCGGCATGCTTGGGCTCCAGTTCCAGCGCCGCTTCCAGCGAGGCGCGCACCTTGCTGGCGATGCCCTGCTTGAGCGCCTTGACGATGCTCAGGCCCTGACTGTAGCGACCCAGCGCGAAGGCGTGGCGGTAGTGGCTGTTGGCCTCGTCCGGCAGCGCGGCGATCGCCGCCTCGGCCAGCGTCGCGGCCTGCTGCAGCCGCTGCAACTGCTCTTTTTCGTCGTCGACCAGATAGCCGGCGTGGATGCCGATCGCCTTGACCGCGACCGAGGCGCCGAACACGCCCAGCGCCTTGCCGGCCTCGTAGGCCTGCTGGAACTGTCCGTGGTGGAACGCCCGCCAGGCTTCGATCAGCGCGGCCGACAGGGTCTGTGCGTCGTGGCCCTTGCCGGCCTTGCCGGCGGCATCCAGCAGCGCCTGAGCGCGCGCCGGGTCCGGATAGGGTTCGCGGTCGCCGGCGTGCAGCTTGGGCCAGGCTTTCTTCAGCGCATCGCCGGCGTAGGCGTAGGCCTTGGCGTCGTACGGAAACGGCGCCCACGCGCCCGATTTTGCTGCCATGCGGATCTCCCTGTGCGGCGCCGGGCCACGGCGTCCGCGCCGAGCATGGCGCCGCTGCCGGCGCGTGGCAAGGGTGGGGCGCCGATAGTGTGTTTGCTCAAGCCGCCGGCGCCAGCATGGTGCGCATCGGGGCCACTGCCGGCCCCCTCTGGAGATCCTGCGATGGCGACCAAGAAGCGTTCCACCTCCGCGCTGCGGCCGGACCGGCTGAACCCGCGGCACCTGTGGCTGGCCGGGCTGGGCGTGGTCGCGCTGACCCGCAAGCGCGCGCTGGCCGCCGCCGCCGATGCTGCGCAGGGCGCTGCAACGCTCAAGGCGCTGGCCACGCAACTGGCCGACGAGGCCGAAAGCAGCGTGCGCGAGGGCGCCGCGGCGCTGCGCGACCAGGTGCAGCCGCTGAGCGCCGAGGTCGAGGCGCGCCTGCAGCCGGTGCTGGTGAAGCTGGGGTTGCAGGCGCGTCCGCAGTCGCGCAAGCGCGCCGCGACGGGCAAGCGCGGCGCTAAGCCGGCGGCGGCCAAGCGCAGCCCGGCCAAGCGCGGGACTGGCCGTCGTCGCGCTGGCGCCTGATCCGGCACCTCCGCACGCATGGCGGCCGGCCGCGCTCGGGCATACTTGCCGGCCACGACCTGACGAGAGACGGCGCCATGCAGATCCGGCCCGCCACGCTTGACGATGCCGAGGCGATGGTCGCGGTGCAGACTGCGATCTTCGCCGCCGGCCTGCGCAAGGCGCCGACCGATCTGGCGACGGTGCGCGCGACCTATCTGCAACATCCCGATCGTCTCCAGTGCGTGCTGGCCGAGGACGCCGACGGGCGTGTCCTCGGCTTCCAGTCGCTGCGCATCGCGCGTCCCGGCAATGCCTACGACGTGGCCGAGGGCTGGGGCATCATCGGCACCCACGTCGATCCGCGCGCGGCGCGCCGTGGGGTCGGCAGCGCGCTGTTCCGGGCCACCTGTGCGGCCGCGCGAAGCGCCGGGCTGACGCAGATCGACGCCAGCATCGCCGCCGACAATGCGCTCGGGCAAGCGTACTACGAGGCCATCGGCTTTCGCACCTACCGCACCCCGCCGGGCCTGGTCTGCAAGGTCTATCGGCTCGACGGGCCAGCCGCGCAGGCTGCCGCCGACTGAGCGGGCCCGCCCCGCCTGTGCTTGCGCGCAGGGCAGGGCGCGTCAATCCAGATAGGCGTCCATCAACGCGGCCAGGTGCGCGCGTTCGGCGTCGCGCAGGAACGGCGCGATCAGTTGCATCACCTGCACGATGCCGTGGCGGATCGCCACTTGCTCGTCCTTTTCGCCGCGCGCGGCCGCGTAGTTGAGCCAGAACGTGGCCACCACCAGCACGTTGGTGGCCACGCCACCGCGTTCCTGGGCGCTGGCGCGCATCGCGCCGGTCTGCGCCAGTCCCTCGAACACCGCCTGCACGCTGGCGTCGGCACGGCGCAGGATGCGCGCGAAGCGCAGGCGCAGGCGCCGGCTGCGGCTGAGGATCTCGACCAGGTCGCGGTACAGGAAGCGGTAGTCCCAGATGCACTCGAACACCAGGTGCAACTGCAGCCAGATATCCTCCAGCCCCGGCAGGCGCGCGCTCGGCAACGCCAGCGCCGTGTCCATGCGCTCCTCGTAGCGCGCGAACAGGTGCTCGATGATGTCGTCCTTGTTGCGGAAGTGGTAGTACAGGTTGCCCGGGCTGATCTCCAGCTCGTCGGCGATGTGGTTGGTGGTGACGTGCGGCTCGCCCTGCGCGTTGAACATCGCCAGGGCGGTCTCGAGGATGCGCCGCCGGGTGTCGCGGGCCATCAGGCCAGCAGCTTCTTCACCAGGTCCACGTATTTCTTCTGCGCGTCCGCCTGCGGCATGCCCTTGAGCTTGGCCCAGGCCTCGTACTTGGCGGTGCCGACGAAGTCGAAGAAGCCCGGCTTGGCGCCGCTGACGTCGCCCTCGGAGCCTTGCTTGTACAGCGCGTACAGCCGCAACAGGGTGTCGTTGTCGGGACGCTCGGCCCGCTGCTTGATGTCCTGGACCGCTTTCTCGAAGGCCGCCTTGCTGTCTGCCATGATCCCGCTCCGCCCTGACCGGCAGGCATCACAGCACGGGCGGGAGGCCGGGTCAACGCGGGCCGCGGCCGGTGGCCGGCTCGGATGCCGCGGTCACAGCATCGACAGTGCGTCGGCCTGGCGGCTGTCGGCGACGCGTTCGTGCGCATGCGCGGCCTCTTCGTGGGCGGCCTGCGCCTGCCGCGCCAGCGAGGCCTTGGCGGCGATGGAACGGATCGCATCGGTGACTTCGGCCAGCGGCACCTGCGTGCTGAGCCGCTGGAAGGTGTCGCGGCTGTTGTAGCCGGAACCGTCGCGCAGGTACTGCTCGTACATGGTCAGCAGTTCGGTGCAGGCGGCGGTGAGGGTTTCCATGTTGTTGCGCGCCAGCGCATGGCCGACCTGGTCCAGGTTGTGCAGGCAGTCGGATAGCCAGTGCAGGTCGTAGCGCGCGCTGGCCGGCTCCGGGCCGTTGTGGCCGCGGCTGTAGGCGCTGTAGCGGCGAATGCTGCGCGCCACGCGGGCGACGTGGGCCAGCAGGGTGCCGACTTCGTCGGCGATGTCGATCTGCGCCAGGGCGATGGTCGATGGCGGGGCGGCCGGGGGTGCCGCCGGTGTCGGCACCGGCTTCGGGGGGGCGGACGAAGGCGCCGCGGCCGGTGCGGCAGTGGCGGCCGCCGCCGCCGCGGGCGCCGCCTCGTACTCGTAGGTCGCGCGCAGGCGCTCGTGGTCCTGGCGCAGCGTTTCCAGTTCCTGCGCGCTGGCGGCGGCCTGCGCCTTCAGCTGGCTCAGCGCCGCCTGATACCGCGCGATCGTCTCCTTCGCAGTCGCGTCGCGCCGATAGGCATGCCCCAGACGCTGGAACAAGCCATGCGCGAACGCTGTGGCAACGGCAGCCCACAGCGCCACGGCAGGAGTGAGGTAGATCAGGATGCCCATGCAGGCTCCTTGAAACGATGCATCCCTTGTCGGCGCATCTCGGCCGAACTTGAGGCTGCATCGTGCGAGCGGTGACGCAGTTCCGCTTTGCCGCGTCGTGCGCCCGCCCGCCGCGCGCAGGCGGCGGGCGGGCGCCGGCCTCAGCGCAGGATGCCGGGCAGGTCCAGGTGCTTGTCGCGGGCGCAGTCGAGGGCGATTGCATACCCCGCATCGGCATGACGCATGACGCCGGTGGCGGGGTCGTTCCACAGCACGCGGGCGATGCGCTTGGCCGCCGCCTCGGTGCCGTCGCAGACGATGACCATGCCGGCGTGTTGCGAGAAGCCCATGCCGACACCGCCGCCGTGATGCAGCGAGACCCAGGTGGCGCCGCTGGCGGTGTTGAGCAGGGCGTTGAGCAGCGGCCAGTCGGAGACCGCGTCGGAGCCGTCGGCCATGGCCTCGGTCTCGCGGTTCGGCGAGGCGACGCTGCCGCTGTCCAGGTGGTCGCGGCCGATCACCACCGGCGCCTTCAGTTCGCCGTTGGCGACCATCTCGTTGAACGCCAGCCCCAGGCGGTCGCGGTCGCCCAGGCCGACCCAGCAGATGCGCGCGGGCAGGCCCTGGAACTGGATCTTCTCGGCGGCCATGTCCAGCCAGCGATGCAGGTGCGCATCGTCCGGGATCAGTTCCTTGACCTTGGCATCGGTCCTGGCGATGTCCTCCGGGTCGCCGCTCAGCGCGGCCCAGCGGAACGGGCCGACGCCGCGGCAGAACAGCGGACGGATGTAGGCGGGGACGAAGCCCGGGAAGTCGAAGGCATTGGCCACGCCTTCCTCCAGCGCCATCTGCCGCAGGTTGTTGCCGTAGTCCACGGTCGGCACGCCCAGGGCGTGGAAGCCGAGCATGGCGCGGATGTGGTTGGCCATCGAGGCGCGCGCGGCCTGTTCCACCTCCTTCGGTGCGGAGACGCGCCTGGCGTCCCACTGCTCGACCGTCCAGCCCTGCGGCAGGTAGCCGTTGACCGGGTCGTGCGCGGAGGTCTGGTCGGTCAGCAGGTCCGGCTTGACCCCGCGCGCCAGCAGCTCGGCCAGCACGTCGGCGACGTTGCCGAGCAGTCCGACCGAGCGCGGCGTCTTCGCCGCGCAGGCCTCGGCGATCAGGCGCAGCGCCTCGTCCAGCGAGTCGGTCCAGGTATCCAGGTAGCCGGTGCGCAGGCGCATGTCGATGCTGCTCTTGCGGCACTCCACCGCCAGGCACGAGGCGCCGGCCATCACCGCGGCCAGCGGCTGCGCGCCGCCCATGCCGCCGAGGCCGCCGGTGAACAGCCACTTGCCGGACAGGTCGCCGCCGTAGTGCTGCCGGCCCATTTCCACGAAGGTCTCGTAGGTGCCCTGGACGATGCCTTGCGCGCCGATGTAGATCCAGCTGCCGGCGGTCATCTGGCCGTACATGGCCAGGCCTTTCTTATCGAGTTCGTTGAAGTGGTCCCAGTTGGCCCAGCGCGGCACCAGGTTGGAATTGGCGATCAGCACCCGCGGCGCGTCGGCATGGGTGCGGAACACGCCGACCGGCTTGCCCGACTGCACCAGCAGGGTCTGGTCGTCGTCCAGCCGCTTGAGCGTCTCGACGATGGCGTCGAAGCTCTCCCAGTCGCGCGCGGCGCGGCCGATGCCGCCGTACACCACCAGTTCCTGCGGGCGCTCGGCCACGTCCGGGTGCAGGTTGTTCATCAGCATGCGCAGCGGCGCTTCGGTCAGCCAGCTCTTGGCGGTGAGGGCGCTGCTGGTGGGCGCTTGGATGGTGCGGGTGACGTCGAGGCGGGTCATGCGGGAATCCTCAGGTGGATGCGCGGAAGGCGGAACGCGGTGCGCGCGCGTCAGGCGGTGGCGCGGGCGGATGCGGCGGGGCTGCGGACGAAGTCGAGGCAGGACTGCAGCACCTGCTGCAGCACCGCGCGCAACGGCGCGGCGTATTCGGGTTGCCACGGCGAGGGCCAGTTGCTGGGGTCGACCGTGTCCGGCTCGTGCATGTAGCCGCGGCAGGCCAGTTCCATCTGGATCGCGTGCACGCCGTCGGCCGGCGCGCCGTGGTGGCGGGTGCTCCAGCCGCCCTTGAAGCGGCCGTTGCGCACGTGGCTGAAGCCGCTGCCGGCGCAGACGCGCTCCACCGCATCGGTCAGCGCTGCCGCGCAACTGCTGTCCACCGCGCCGGAGACGCCGGCGCTGCCAATGTTGAACTGCGGCAACTCGCCGTCGAACAGGTGCGGAATGCGCGAGCGGATCGAATGCGCGTCGTACACCACGATCGCCGGGTGCAGGGCGCGCAGGCGCGCGATTTCCGCATCCAGCGCGGCGTGGTAGGGCGCGAACCACTGCGCGCGGCGCGCGTCGATCTCGGCCGCATCCGGCTCGGCCCCGGGCCGGTACAGCGGCTGCGCGTCGAAGGTGGTCAGCGGGCACAGCCCGGTGGTGTTCTGCCCGGGATACAGCGACACCCCGGCCGGGTCGCGGTTGACGTCGATCACCGAGCGCGAGATCGCGGTGCGCACGGTGGTCGCGCCGAGCGTTGTGGCGAAGTCGTACAGCAGGTGCACCCACCAGTCGGCATCGCGCTGCGCCAGCCATGGCGAGACGAAGCGGTCGGACAGCGCCTCCGGCAGTTCGGTGCCGGTGTGCGGGAAGCTGAGGATCAGCGGCGCATCGCCGCGATGCACACTGAGCCAGTCGGGCAGGGATGTCATACGGCCTCGCGTTGTGCGTGTTCTGTAGGAGCGGCTTCAGCCGCGAACGGGGCATTGCCGGGAAAGCCTGGTGGCGGCTGATCCCAAAAAGGGGACAAGAGCCGCTCCTACGAGGGTGTCGTCGGATCAGGCGCTCGCCTCAGGCAGCCGCATTCCCACCGAAGCAGCCAGCGCGCCATCGCGCACCAGCGCGGTGGCGGCCAGCATGTCCGGGTGGAAATAGCGATCGTCCTGCAGCGCCGGGACGCGGACGCGCAGCAGCGCGCGTGCCGCTTCCAGGGCGGCGCTGGAGCGCAGCGGCGCGTGGAAGTCGCAGCCCTGCGCGGCCGCCAGCAGTTCGATGCCGACCACGTTGGCCGCGTTCTCGGCCATCGCCAGCAGACGGCGCGCGCCGTGCGCGGCCATCGACACGTGGTCTTCCTGGTTGGCCGAGGTCGGGATCGAATCGACGCTGGCCGGATAGGCGCGCTGCTTGTTCTCCGAGACCAGCGCCGCGGCGGTGACCTGCGGGATCATGAAGCCGGAGTTGAGGCCGGGCTTGGGGGTCAGGAACGCCGGCAATCCGGACAGCGCCGGATCCACCAGCATGGCGACGCGGCGCTCGCTGATCGAGCCGATCTCGCACACCGCCAGCGCCAGCATGTCGGCGGCGAAGGCCACCGGCTCGGCGTGGAAGTTGCCGCCGGACAGCGCCTCGCCGGTGTCGCTGAACACCAGCGGGTTGTCCGACACGCCGTTGGCCTCGGTGGCCAGGGTGGTGGCGGCCTGGCGCATCACGTCCAGCGCCGCGCCCATCACCTGCGGCTGGCAGCGCAGGCAGTACGGATCCTGCACGCGCACGTCGTTGTCGCGGTGCGAATCGCGGATCGCCGAGGCGTGCATCAAATCGCGCAGCGCCGCGGCGGTGGCGATCTGGCCAGGCTGGCCGCGCAGCGCGTGGATGCGCGGATCGAACGGGGTGTCCGAGCCTTTCGCGGCCTCGGTGGACAGCGCGCCGGCGACCAGCGCGGCATGGAACACGCGCTCGATCTCGAACAGCCCGGCCAGCGCATAGGCGGTGGAGAACTGGGTGCCGTTGAGCAGCGCCAGGCCCTCCTTGGCGCCCAGCGTCAGCGGCTGCAGCCCGGCCTGCCCCAGCGCCTGCGCCGCCGGCAGGCGGGCGTCGCCGACGAAGGCCTCGCCGACGCCGAGCATCACCGTGGCCAGGTGTGCCAGCGGCGCCAGGTCGCCGGAGGCGCCGACCGAGCCCTGGCACGGCACCACCGGGATCACCTCGTGCTGCAGCAGCGCTTCCAGCATCGACAAGGTTTCCGGGCGTACACCGGAGGCGCCCTGGGCGAGGCTGGCCAGTTTCAGCGCCATCATCAGCCGCACCACCGGCACCGGCATCGGCGCGCCGACCCCGGCTGCGTGCGACAGCACGATGTTGCGCTGCAGGGCCTCCAGGTCTTCGCGTTCGATGCGCACGCTCGCCAGCTTGCCGAAACCGGTGTTGATGCCGTACACCGGCGCGCCGGTGGCGACGATCGCCTCCACGGTGCGCGCGCTGCGCAGCACCGCGTCGGCGCAGGCCGGGTCCAGGCGCACGCTGGCGCCGCGGTACACGGCGCGCCACTGCGCCAGGCTGACCGCGCCGGGGCGCAGCAGGATCTCGTCGTCGCTCATTGTCCTCTCCAGATACGCGCATGCAGCGGGTTGAAGCCCATGCGATAGACCAATTCGGCCGGTTCGGCGATGTCCCAGATCGCCAGGTCGCAGGCCAGCCCGGCGCGCAGCCGGCCGACCTGGTCCTGGCGCCCGAGCGCGCGCGCCGCCTCGCGGGTGAAGCCGGCGATGCATTCGGCCACGGTCAGCCGGAACAGCGTCGCCGCCAGGTTCATCGCCAGCAGCGGGCTGGTCAGCGGCGAGGTGCCGGGGTTGCAGTCGGTGGCCAGCGCGCGCGGCACGCCGGCGGCGCGCAGCGCGGCGATCGGCGGCAACTGGGTGTCGCGGGTGAAATAGAACGCGCCCGGCAGCAGCACCGCGACGGTGCCGGCGGCGGCCATCGCGGCCACGCCGGCGGCGTCCAGGTATTCGACATGGTCGGCCGAGCGCGCACCGTAGCGTGCGGCCAGCGCCGCGCCGCCCTGGTTGGACAGCTGCTCGGCGTGGATCTTCAGCGCCAGCCCATGGCGTTGCGCGGCCTGGAACACCTGCTCGGTCTGCGCCGGGGTGAACGCCAGGTGCTCGCAGAACACGTCCACCGCCTCGGCCAGGCCTTGCGCGGCGACGGCGGGGATCATGCGCTCGCAGACCTCGTCGATGTAGGTCTGCGCCTCGCCGCCGGGCGGCACCGCGTGCGCGCCGAGGAAGGTCGGCGACACCGCCACCGGCCGCAGCTCGCCCAGGCGCCGCGCTACGCGCAGCAGGCGCAGTTCGTCGTCCAGGGTCAGGCCGTAGCCGGACTTGATCTCCACGGTGGTCACGCCCTCGGCCAGCAGCGCGTCCAGCCGCGGCAGGCTGGCGGCGAGCAGGGCGTCCTCGTCGGCGGCGCGGGTGGCGCGCACCGTGGAGACGATGCCGCCGCCGGCGCGGGCGATGTCGGCATAGCTGGCGCCGAGCAGGCGCTGCTCGAACTCGCCGGCGCGGTTGCCGGCATAGACCAGGTGGGTGTGGCAATCGATCAGGCCGGGGCCGATCCAGCGCCCGCCGCAATCGATGCTGCGCTGCGCCGACAGCGGGCCGGGCAACTGCGCGGCGGCGCCGGCGTAGACGATGCGGCCGTCGCGGCAGGCCACCACGCCGTCGTGGACCAGGCCCAATCCGCCGTCCTCGGCGTCCAGCGTCATCAGGTGCGCGTTGTGCCAGAGCGTGTCGCAGGGCATGGTCACGGGCAGGCTCGTCGGTTATTTTGTATATACAATATTGTGGTCGATGGAGGGTGTCCAGTGCAGACCCAGGCGCAGCAGCAGGCCAACGGCAACGCGGGATCTGGCGATTTCTGGTGCGCGCACGCGCTGCTGCCGCAGGGCTGGGCGCGCGACGTGCGCATCGGCGTGCGCGGCGGCCGCATCGCCACGGTGGAGCGCGGCGTGGCCGCAGCCCTGGGCGATCAGCGCCTGGACATCGTGGTGCCCGGGCTGGGCAATCTGCACAGCCACGCCTTCCAGCGCGGCATGGCCGGCCTGACCGAGATCGGCGGGCGCAGCGGCGACAGCTTCTGGAGCTGGCGCGAACTGATGTACCGCTTCCTGCAGCGGCTGAGCCCCGACGATCTGCAGGCCATCGCCGAGCAGGCCTACGTGGAGATGCTCGAGGCCGGCTTCACCCGGGTCGGCGAGTTCCATTATGTGCATCACGCCGCCGACGGCCGGCCCTACGCCGATCGCGCCGAGATGGCGCAGCGTCTGGCTGCCGCGGCGCAGACCAGCGGGATCGGCATGACCCTGTTGCCGGTGTTCTACGCGCATGCCGACTTCGGCGGCGCCGCGCCGAACCCGGCGCAGCAGCGCCTGCTGCACGACGTCGACGGGTTCGCCGCACTGCTGGACGGCAGCCGCCGCGCCCTGCAGGGGCTGGACGACGCGGTGCTGGGCCTGGCCCCGCACAGCCTGCGCGCGGTCACCCCGGACGAACTGGCGGCGCTGCTGCCGCTGTGCGACGGCCCGGTGCACATCCATATCGCCGAGCAGACCCGCGAAGTCGACGCCTGCCTGGCCTGGAGCGGGCAGCGGCCGGTGCAGTGGCTGCTGGCGCACGCGCCGGTGGATGCGCGCTGGTGCCTGGTCCACGCCACCCATGTCGACGCCGCCGAAGTGCAGGGCATCGCCGCCAGTGGCGCGGTGGTCGGGCTGTGTCCGATCACCGAAGCCAACCTCGGCGACGGCCTGTTCCCGATGCAGGACTTCCTGCGCGCCGGCGGCCGTTTCGGCGTGGGGTCGGACTCCAACGTGCTGATCGACGCGGCCGAAGAGCTGCGCCTGCTCGAGTACGGCCAGCGCCTGAGTCTGCGCGGGCGCAACGTGCTCACCGGCGACACCGCGCTGTCTAGCGGCCGCTTCCTGTTCCAGTCCGCCGCACAGGGCGCGGCGCAGGCGCTCGGCGTCGTCCAGGGCCTGTGCGAGGGCGCGTCGGCCGATCTGGTCGAACTGGACGCCACGCATCCGGCCTTGCAGGCGCGCGACGGCGACGCCTGGCTCGACAGCTGGCTGTTCGCCGCGCGCGGCGGCGCGGTGCGTTCGGTCTGGCGCCATGGGCGTGCGCTGGTACGCGAGGGCCGCCACCTGCAGCGCGAGGGCGTGGCCGCCCGCTACGCGCGTGCGCTGACCCGGCTGCTGGACGCATGAGCCGCGACCCGCGCGTGCTGTGCGCTGCCTGCCGTGGCACGGACTGCCGATGACCCCGGCCGCGCCGACGCTGCCGCTCAGCCAGCGCATCCGCCGCGACATCGAGGCGCACATCCGCAGCGGCGCGTGGCCGCCTGGCCACCGCATTCCGTTCGAGCACGAACTGATGGCGCAGTACGGCTGCTCGCGGATGACCGTCAACAAGGTGCTGGCGCTGCTCGCCGACGCCGGCATGATCGAGCGCCGACGCCGCGCCGGTTCGTTCGTGGCGCGGCCGCATCCGCACATGGAGCAGGTGGCGCTGGAGATCCCGGACATCCCGGTCGAGGTCGCGGCGCGTGGCCATGCCTATCGCTTCGAACTGCTGGAGCGGCAGCAGCGCGCCCCGCGCGCAGCGCTGCCGCAGGAAGCCGAGGTCGCCGCTGAGGGCAGCCTGCTGGCGCTGCAATGCCTGCACTACGCCGACGGCCGTCCGTTCGCGCTGGAAGAGCGGGTGATCAATCCGGTGGCGGTGCCGGAGGCCTTGCAGATGGACTTCGCGGTCACCGTGCCCGGCAGCTGGCTGCTGCAGCACGTGCCCTGGACCCGCGCCGAGCACCGCATCAGCGCAGTCGGCGCCAGTGCCGCGCAGGCGGCACGCCTGCAGGTGCCGGCCGGCACCGCGTGTCTACTGATCGACCGCCGCACCTGGCGCGGCGAGCAGGCGGTGACCTTCGTGCGCCAGGTGTTCCTCGGCGACACCTACGACCTGGTCGCGCGGTTCTCGCCCGGCGCGCGCTGAGCCTGGCGCGCACGGCCACTGCAGGCAACTCACGTACTCCCGGAAGCATCGTGCAGCAGCGGCTTCAGCCGCGACGACGTTGTCCGTGGAAGGCCGTTGCGGCTGACGCCGTTTTCCGGGACGACACGACGCGCGACGAGTGCAGGCGATGACGGGCACCGGCAGTCGCCTCGGCGATGCGCGATGCGCGATGTTGCGATGCCGCACGTTCGCCATACGCCAGCGTGCGTTTGTCCTGCCCGCCGCACTCTGGCAAGTTAGCGCCGGGGCCGGGCGAGGGGCCGTGGCCGCGGAACGAGGGATGGTTCGGCATGACGTATTTCGTGACAGGCGCCACCGGTTTCATCGGCCGCTACCTGATGGCCAAGCTGATGCGGCGCAAGGGCGTCGTGCATGTCCTGCTGCGCAAGGAGTCGCAGCGCAAGTTCGATGCGCTGGTGCGCGAGCAGGGTTGGGATCCCAAGCGCCTGGTGGTGCTGCACGGCGACGTCGGCGCCGAGTACTGCGGGTTGTCCGCGGCGCAACGCAAGGCGCTGCAGGGCAAGGTCAAGCATTTCTTCCACCTGGCCGCGCTGTACGACCTCACCGCCAAGGCCGAGGACCAGCGCATCGCCAACCTCGACGGCACCCGTAACGCGCTGGAGCTGGCCGCGCAGCTCGGCGCCGGCATCTTCCACCACACCAGTTCGATCGCGGTGGCCGGGCTGTACCCGGGCATCTTCCGCGAGGACATGTTCGAGGAAGCCGAGGGCCTGGACGATCCCTACCTGCGCACCAAGCACGATGCCGAGGCGCTGGTGCGCGCCGAGACCCGGATCAAGTGGCGCATCTACCGCCCGGCGATGGTGGTCGGCGATTCGCGCACCGGCGCCATCGACAAGATCGACGGTCCGTACTACTTCTTCCCGCTGATCAAGAAACTGCGCCAGCTGCTGCCGCCGTGGGCGCCGATGCTGGGCATCGAGGGCGGGCGGATCAACCTGGTGCCGGTGGACTTCGTCGCCGACGCGATGGACCACATCGCGCACAAGCCCAAGCTCGACGGCCACACCTTCCACCTCACCGACCCCGAGCCGCTGCGCGTGGGCGAGGTGCTCAACGTGTTCTGCCGCGCCGGCCACGCCCCGGAGATGACCCTGCGGGTGGACGCGCGCATGTTCGCGTTCGTGCCCTCGAGCATCCGCGCCGCGGTCGGCAGCCTGCCGCCGATCCGCCGCTTCACCGGCATGCTGCTGCGCGACTTCCGCATCCCGCGCGAGGTGCTGAAGTTCATCACCTATCCCACGCGCTTCGACAGCCGCGAGACCGAGCGCGCGCTCAAGGGCAGCGGCATCGCCGTGCCGCGGCTGGAAGACTACGCCTGGCGCCTGTGGGACCACTGGGAGCGGCACCTGGACCCGGACCTGTTCGTCGACCGCTCGCTCAAGGGCAAGGTCCGCGGCAAGGTGGTGCTGATCACCGGCGGTTCCTCGGGCATCGGCCTGGCCACCGCGCAGCGCGTCGCCGAGGCCGGCGCCATCACCGTCATCGTGGCCCGCGGCGAGCAGGAACTGCATGCCGCGCGCGATGCGATGAACGCCAAGGGCGGCAAGGTCTTCGCCTATACCGCCGACCTGTCGGACCTGGCCGACTGCGACCGCCTGCTCAAGACCGTGCTGGACGCGCATGGCCATGTGGACGTGCTGATCAACAACGCCGGCCGCTCGATTCGCCGCTCGATCGAACTCAGCTACGACCGCTTCCACGATTTCGAGCGGACCATGCAGTTGAACTACTTCGGCAGCCTGCGCCTGATCATGGGCGTGCTGCCGGGCATGACCGCGCGGCGCAAGGGCCACATCATCAACGTCAGCTCGATCGGCGTGCTGGCCAACTCGCCACGCTTCTCCGCCTACGTCGCCTCCAAGGCCGCGCTGGACGCCTGGAGCCGCTGCGCGCAGGGCGAGCTGTCGGGCAAGGGCATCAGCTTCACCACGGTCAACATGCCGCTGGTGAAGACCCCGATGATCGCTCCGACCAAGATGTACGACAGCGTGCCGACGCTGAGCGTGGACGAGGCCGCCGACCTGATGGTCAAGGCGATCATCGAACGCCCCAGCCGCGTGGCCACGCGCCTGGGCATCTTCGCCGCCCTGGTCAATGCCGTGGCGCCGAAAGCCTACGAGGTGGTGATGAACACCGCCTTCGAACTGTTCCCCGACTCGGCCGCGGCCAAGGGCGACCGCAAGGCGCTACGCGAGACCATACCCAGCCAGGAGCAGATCGCGTTTGCGGCGTTGATGCGGGGCGTGCATTGGTGATGGGGCGGGGATTGGGGAGTTGGGATTGGGGATTCGCAAAAGCGAGTTCCCGTATCGGATCCGGGTTTGCGTGGCCTAGTTCCTGCTGCTTTTCCGATGGGAGGCGGCGGGACGGGCAGTGGTCGTGGCGATCGCGGCGCTGCCTCAGAAGGAAGCCGACCTGGAGAGACGGCGATGGTTACGCTGCCGCACCACATCTGTGTTGATTGAGCGCTGATTCGAGATGCGAGGCTTCGCAAGAGCGCATCCGCCGCAGTAGCGCGCTTTTACCAATCCCCAATCCCGACTCCCCAATCCCCGCTCAGAACGTCCTACATTGCCGCCAGCGCACCGGTTCCTCTTTGCCCGGGCGCGGGTTGAGTTGGATGCGGACGGTGCGCAGGGACGGGTAGCGCTCCACTTCGCGGCAGATGCGCGGCCACACCTGGGCGTCGTCGCCGCTGCGGTCGACCACCAGGGTCATTTGCGTCTGCCAGATGCCGCGGATCACGCCCGGGGTGGCGGCCAGGGCCTTGGAGAGTTCCTGGCGGTTGCGCTGTTCGGTGGCGGGATCGGGGTCGGCCAGGTCGCCGGCGTCGTCCAGCGCCGGTTGGGGCGCGGCAGCGGTGGTGCTCGTTGGCGTGGTTGCGGCCGGCGTAGGCGCGGCTGCGGCAGCGGGCGTAGGCGATGACGCCGTTGCGGTCACGGCTGCCGGAGGCGCTGCGGGCTGCTGCAATGCCAGCGCACCGACGCCGGTCACCACGCCCAAGGCCAGCGAGGCCAGGCCGGCGATGGCGATGTGGCGCTGCGCGCGGCGGCGGCTGGCGCCGATCACCCCGTCTTCCAGTTCGCTGGGCAGGTAGGGCTTGAGCATCGGCCAGATGCGCCGGCCGTCGAGGATTTCCACCGCCTGCTTCTCGGCCGCGGCGATGCCGTCGCGCTGCACCTTGCCCTCGGTGATCAGGATGCCGCCCTGCGCGCCCATCAGCCGTGCCGCCGCGCCCAGTTCGTTGACCGCGGCCGAACCGATCCGATAGGCCCGGCCGTGCTTGCACGACAGCAGCCAGCGCGCGTCGCCGCGGGTCATCACGAAGTCGCTCTGCGGTTCCTGGCTCGCGTGCTCGTCGACGGTGGCGTCCTGCAGGTCGCGCTGTTCGCGCATCGCGCGCCGCACCATGTAGGAGAAATCGCGCCAGTGCAGGCCGGCCAGCGCATGCAGCCCGGCCATGGCCTCATTCTCGCGGCGCCGTACCAGCCACAGGTAGAGGCTGGCCGCCAGCCATGCCGCGACTGCCAAGACCGCTGCCGCTATCCAGGAAAACATGCTCGCACCCGCACACGCGCCGTAAGGAAGTCAGTGTATCGCCAGCGTGTCACGGCGCCGGCAAGGCGACAGCGGTGGAAGGCGGACAAAAAAGACCCGCCAGTCCGAAGCCGAGAGGGGAGGGGAGCAAACGGTCTTCTGATGGACTGGCGGGTCCGTTTCGATTGTCTGGAAAAACGTGCTGCTTTGCAACAATCCGGTTACTCGGCCGTGGTCGGCGTCTCGCTGCGCTTGCGGCTGGCGCGCTTGGGCGCGGTTGCGCGCTGGGCGGGCGCGACCTTGGCGACCACCGGGCCGGCGCGGCGGCGCGCCGGTGCCGCGCGCTTGGCCGTGGCGGCGCGCGGCGCGGCGGTCTTCTTGGCGGCCTTCTTCGCCGCCGGCGCCTTGCCAGACGCCTGCGACGCCCGGCCGCCGCGCAGATGGCGCAGTTCGCCATTGAGCGCGTCCACGCGCTCGATCAGCGCGCCCAGGTCCTCGCGGCTGGGAACTTCCAGGCGGCGCAGGGCGCGCTGCACGCGGTCCTCGAACACCTTCTCCAGGCGGTCCCAGGTGTCGGCGGCGCGCTCGCGGGCCTGGCCGACCCGGTTCTCCACCGCATCGCGCACTGCGTCGACCCCGCCGCCGGCCAGTTTGCGCGTGCTCTGCTCCAGGCTCAGGCCTTCCTTCACCAGGGTCTCGAACAGCTTGCCGCCCTCGGCCTGCGCACGGCCGAACGCGCCGACCCCGGCCAGCCAGACCTGCTGCGCCGATTCGCCCAGGCGCTTGGACAGCTTTTCCGCCTGCGCCTGCAGGGTGTCGTCGGCAGCGGCGGTGCTGCGCTTCTTGCGGGCGGACTTCTTCAGAGTGGCCATGACGGTGCGGTTCCTTCGGCGGGTGAGTGGCGGGGTTCGAGACTCGGGACTGTCACTAGAGTAATCACACCAGCGTGCGCGGGAAGTGCGCCGGGTGCGATGGCGCCGTCGGCCGGGGCGGCACGCGCTACGCCTCCGGCGAACGGCGGGTGCGGCGCGTGGCACGGCGGCCGGCAATGACCTGATCGACGTCGTCCAGCGCACGCCGCAGCCGCGCGGTGGTCTCGGTCATGCGCCGCGGCTGCACGTCCACGCCATCGAGGAAGGTGCGCTTGCGGTCGTTGAGGATATCGTGGCGCAGCGCGATGCCGTGCGCGGCCAGCAGCGGCTCCAGCGTCTGCGCGTTGCGGCGCAGGTCGGACAGGGTGTTGCGGTAGGCGAGCTGGCACACGCGGTGGCGCGCGGCGTAGCTGAAGAGATTGGTGAAGAACAGCTCGCCGTTGTCGGCGTTGGGCTCGAACACCAACTGGTCCACCTGCGGGTACTGCCGCGCATACTTTTCCAGCCCCACCTGCATGCGCGATTGCAACAGGGTGCGGAAGGTCTGCGACAGCACCGCCGGCAGGCCGCCGGCGAGCAGCCGCGCGCGGTCGACGTGGCCGTTGCGGCGCGGCGCGTGGGTGGCGTCGTAGGGCACCAGCGGGTTGATCCCGATCATCAGGTCGATGCCGCGCTCCAGCAGGGTGGAGGCGTGCATGGTGCGGCGCAGCGCGCCGTCCACGTAATGGCGGCCGTCGATCTGCACCGGCGGATACAGCCCCGGCAGCGCCGCGCTGGCCTGGATCGCCAGCGAGATCGGGACGTGGTCCATGCCCGGCTCGCCGAAGCGCACCGCGCCGCCGCTGTCCAGGTCCACCGCGACCACGAACAGATTGGCGTCGAGGTCGCGGAAATCGTTGCTGCGGCCGCGGCGGCTGAACACGTCCTGCAGGAAACGCTCGACCCCGGCGTTGTCGAACAGGCCGCTGGGCACCAGTCCGCCGAAGCGGGTGATCAGGTCCGACCAGCGGGTCTTGCGCGGTTCGGTGAGCAGGTCGTGCCACCAGCCGTAGGCCAGCCCCGGCAGGGTCGCCGCACGGCGCAGGTATTCGTAGACGTTGGGCCGCAGGAAGTCTTCCGGGCGGAACCGCGCATCGTCGCTGTTGCCGGTGACGAAGATCCGGCAGATCTCGGCACTGCTGATGCGGTTGGCCAGCCCGGCGGTCAGGAACGCACCGGAGCTGACGCCCACGTAGCAATCCAGGCGGGTCAGATCCAGTCCGTCCAGGGCCTCGTCCAGGGCACGCAGCGCACCGAGGCCGTACATGCCGCCGATCGGGCCGCCGCCGGCGATGGCCAGGCCGATGCGGCCGTTGGAATGGGGACGGGGCGAGGCGCTGTGGAGGGAAAGCATGCGCGGTCCGCAGGAGACAGTGGCGCGAGTGTAGCCGAGCGCCGTGACGCTTGCGGTCGTGCCGGGCTGCGACCATCATCGGCGCCCATGGCGCGCAGCACTCCCGTCCTGGAACGACTCGGCCGCCGTCTGGCATGGCACCAGGCGCTGCACGACCCCGCGCGCGAACCGCGCAACGCGCTGCGCTGGCTGCAGGAACTGCGGCGCTGGCAGTCGCAGCGGCTGGAGCACAGCTTCGAGCATTTCCTGGAGGACCCGCAGCGGCGTCCGGCGGCGATGTTCTTTCTCACCGACGTCTATGGCGACCGCGACTTCAGCCGTCGCGACGCCGACATCGTCAAGGTGTTGCCGATGATGCAGCGGCTGATGCCGGCGTCGTTGCTGGACACGGTCGCCGACGGCATCGAGCTGGGCGCGCTGACCCACGCCCTGGACCTGCGCATGGCCGAGGCGCTGCAGGCCCTGGCGCCGCGGCGCAAGCGCCTGGACGAAGCGCTGTATGCCGAGGCCTATCGGCAGACCGGCTTGCCGCGGCTGCGCCAACGCCAGATCGATCTGATCGCCCGCGTCGGCCTGGGCCTGGCCAAGGCGGTGCATACACCGGGTGTGCGCATGCTGCTGCGCTTCGCCCGCGGCCCGGCCAAGGCGGCGGGGCTGTCGGAACTGCAGGGGTTTCTGGAACGCGGCTTCGACGCGTTTTCCACCCTGGGCGATGCCGAGGGGTTCATTGGCGATATCGAGAGCACCGAACGTGCCGTGTCGCGGCGGTTGTTTGCGGGCGATCCGGATCCGTTTGCGTTGGAGTGAGTCAGCGGCCGGACCCTCACCCCAACCCCTCTCCCGATGGGAGAGGGGCTTTGCTTCTCCCTTCTCCCCTCGGGAGAAGGTGCCCCGAAGGGGCGGATGAGGGTCCGGGCGAAGCCTCGTGCAGTCGATTGCGCTAGCGCTTGATGCCGCACCCTCGCCCCAACCCCTCTCCCAGCGGGAGGGGGCTAGATCCACTTACGCCAGCTTCTCCGCCAGCACGCGACGGATCTCGCTTTCCACCGTGCCCTTCATCGCCGAGAGCAGGAAGCCCAGTTCGGCGGTGACGTGCACCTGCTTTGGCAGCAGTTCGATGCGTCCGTCCACGCCCGAGCGCGAGAACAGCAGGGAATCGCCATCCCAGTGCGATTCCAGGTCGAAGCGCTCGGACAGTTTCTTGGCGGCGGTTTCGATGGCCTTGCGGGCCTGCGCTGGGGTCTTGGTGTGGTCGTGGCGGATGTCGATGCTGGACATGCTGGCTCCTGTGCGGGCGGGTGCCCGCGTGAACGATCAGGCATTGTGCGTATGCGCGGTGCATTGTCCAGCACGCGCGCTTCTGCACGCGCAGGCAACCTGCTAGGCTGCCCGCCGTGCACGATCTGCAAGTCCATTTCAGCAACCGCCAACATCCCGACCGGCCCCTGCGCACGGGCGTGCATCGCATCGTGCGGCTGGCCTCCGGCCAGGTCAGCGTGGTCGACGACACCCAGGGCGCGTTGCTGCTGGCGCAGTTCTGCCTGGACCGGCGCGGCCTGTGGCTGCAGGTCGCCAACGGCAGTCGCGGCATCCACGTCAACGGCCGTCCGGTGCGGCGCATGGCCCTGCTGCGCGCCGGCGACGCGGTCTACGCCGACGGCGTGGAGATGGTGGTGCAGGGCAAGTGCGAGCCGCTGCAGCGCCTGCCCGAGGTCAGCGAGGCCGAGCACGACGATCCGCGCCTGGTCCTGCGCGGCGTCGGCGGTCCGCACCATGGCCGTAGTTTCACCGTGGACCGCGTACGCAGCATCGGCCGCCTGCGCGAGTGCGACATCCGCATCGACGATCCGGCCTGCGCCGAGCAGCATGCGCGCCTGGAACGGCATGGCGAGCGGGTGTTGCTGCGCGGCTTCGGCGATGCGCAGACCCAGGTCAACGGCGTCGCCGTACGCAGCTGCTGGCTGCAACCCGGCGACCAGCTGGTGTTCGATGCCCAGCACCGGTTCGTGCTGGAAGTCCCGCAGGTCGTCGGTGCCGAGCCGTTGCGCGACGACCCCGCCTTGGCCGCGTTGGCGTTGACCCCGGCGGTGGCGCCGCGTCCGGCCACCGCGCGGCGCTGGCCGTGGCTGTTGCTCAGCGCCTTGCTGCTGGCCGCCGCGCTCAGCGGCCTGCTGTGGTTCGGCGCGCGCTGAGCGCCCGCCAGCCGCGCCAGCCCAGCAGCACCGCCAGGATCGCCGCGTACAGCAGCGGTTCGCGGATGTCCGATTTCACCAGCCACCAGAAGTGCAGCACGGCGAGCACGCCGATCGCGTAGATCGCCTTGTGCAGCTTGCCCCAGTTGCGCTTGAGCCGGCGCATCCAGCCCTGGGTGGAGGTGATCGCCAGCGGCACTAGTAGCAGCCAGGCGAGGAAACCGACGGTGATGTACGGGCGTTTGACGATCTCCTCGAAGATCTGCGTCCAGTAGCCGCGCAGGTCCAGCCCCAGGTAGGCCGCCAGATGCACGGTCGCGTAGAAGAACGCGTACAGCCCGAGCATGCGCCGGAAACGCAGCAGCACCGATTGCCCGGTCAACTGCCGCAGCGGCGTGATCGCCAGGGTCAGCAGCACCAGTCGCAGCGCCCACAGCCCGGTGCGGTGCTCGACCTCGGCCACCGGATCGGCACCGAGCGCATCGCTGCCGGTCTGCCACACCTGCCAGAACTGCCAGCCCAGGTACGCCATCGGCGCCAGCGCCAGCGCATGCACCACCGCCTTGGCAGCGATCAACGAAGTGGAGGTCTTAGCCATGCAGTCTCAAATCAATGCGCACCAACGATGCCAGGGAGGACACGCAAACCCGCCGCGCGCAGCGACCGCTCCGCGAATCGCCACTCCCGAATCCCCAATCCCGGCTCAATACCATTTCTTCAGATCCATCCCCGCATACAGCGACGCCACCTGGTCGGCATAGCCGTTGAACGGGCGGGTGGGAATGCGCTCGGCGAACAGCTTGCTGGCCTTGCCGGCGATGCGGCGCTCGGTCTTCTGGCTCCAGCGCGGGTGGTCCACGGCCGGATTGACGTTGGAGAAGAACCCGTACTCGGAGGGTTGCAGCTCGTGCCAGGCGGTTTCCGGCATGCGCTCGACGAAGCGGATCTCGACGATCGACTTGATGCTCTTGAAGCCGTACTTCCACGGCACCACCAGCCGCAGCGGCGCGCCGTTCTGCTGCGGCAGCGGCTTGCCGTACAGGCCGGTGGCGAGCAGGGTCAGCGGGTGCATGGCCTCGTCGATGCGTAGGCCCTCCTTGTACGGCCAGTCGATCGAGCTGTAGCGGACGCCGGGCATCTGCTGCGGATCGGCCAGGGTGGTGAAGGCGACGTACTTGGCCTTGGAGGTCGGGGCGAAGCGCTTGAGCACGTCGCCCAGCGGCACGCCCAGCCACGGGATCACCATCGACCAGCCTTCCACGCAGCGCAGCCGGTAGATCCGCTCCTCGGGCGTATGGCCCTTGAGCAGGTCGTCCAGGGACAGCGTGCCGGGCTTCTCGCATTCGCCGGAGACCTTCACCGACCACGGCGAGGTGCGCAGGGTCTTGGCCGCCTTGGACGGATCGGTCTTGTCGGTGCCGAACTCGTAGAAGTTGTTGTAGCTGGTCACGTCCTCGTAGCGGGTCAGCTCCTCGTTGGTGCGGAACCCGCTGCGTGCCTGCTCCGGCGTCACCACGGTCTTCGGCGGGGCCGGCGGCTCGGCGTCGGCGCAGCCGACCAGGCCGGACAGCGGGGTCAGCGCCAGGGCCTGCAGCAGGCGCCGCCGGTCGCGGTAGACCGCCTCGTCGGTGATCTCGCGGCTGGGGACGGTGAGGGCATCGCGCAACGACATGGCGGACTCCTGGAGCGAAGGGGGCGAGCAGTGGCGGGGACTTCACCACAGACTACGCATGCGCAGGGCGAATGGATGCAAATGCAACCTAAATTGCCCGGGCCGCAAGCTGTTGCGCTGCGGCATACTAGGGGTCCTGTCCGATAGGTGCCCCATGACGCGCGCGTTCAATTTCAGTGCCGGCCCCGCTGCCTTGCCGGAATCGGTCCTGCGCCAGGCGCAGGCGGAGATGTTGGAGTGGAACGGCGTGGGCGCCTCGATCGTGGAGCTGAGCCACCGCGGCGCCGAGTTCATGGAAGTGGCGGCGCAGGCCGACGCCGACCTGCGCCGGCTGATCGGCATTCCCGACGACTACGCCGTGCTGTTCCTGGCCGGTGGCGCCACCACCCAGCAGGCGCTGCTGGCGCTGAACTTCGCCGCGCCCGGGCAGACCGTGGACTACGTGGTGACCGGGCACTGGGGCAAGACCGCGATCAAGCAGGTCGGGCCGTACGTCGACGTGCACGTGGCCGCCAGCAGCGAGGCCGACGGCTTCCGCGACATCCCGCCGCGCGCCGCCTGGCAGTTGCGCGACGATGCCGCCTACGTGCACATCACCGCCAACGAGACCATCCACGGCGTGGAGTTCCGCGACACGCCCGACGTCGGCGACGTGCCGCTGTTCGCCGACTTCAGCTCCAGCATCGCCTCCGAGCCGATCGATGTGTCCAGGTACGCGCTGATCTATGCCGGCGCGCAGAAGAACCTCGGCCCGGTCGGCGTCACGGTGGTGATCATCCGCCGCGACTTGCTCGAACGCGCCGGCCAACCGCGCGCGGACATCTTCGACTACCGCTCGCACGTGGCGCGCGATTCCATGCTCAACACCCCGCCGACCTGGAACTGGTACCTGGCCGGGCTGGTGTTCAAGTGGATGCTGGCCGAGGGCGGCGTGGAGGCGTTCGCCGCGCGCAACCAGGCCAAGTCGGCGCTGGTGTACGCGGCGATCGACGCCTCCGGTGGCTTCTACCGCAACGACGTCGCGGCGGCGGTACGCTCGCGGATGAACATCCCGTTCTTCCTGCCGGACGAGACGCTGACCACGCGTTTCGTCGCCGAGTCCAAGGCGGCCGGCCTGCTGGCGCTGAAGGGCCACAAGGCGGTCGGCGGCATCCGCGCGTCGCTGTACAACGCCATGCCCCTGGCCGGCGCGCAGGCGCTGGTCGCGTTCATGCACGACTTCCAGCAGCGCCACGGCTGAGTCGCCGATTTTTGTAGGAGCGGCTTCAGCCGCGACCGGATCGCGCCGGCGATCCGGACCACCGAGGAACCCCCGATCCATGGCCGCAAAGCCGAAGAAATCCCCCGCCGCCGACCCTAAATCGTCCAAGCCGGCCAAACCCGCCGCCACGCCGGCCCTGGCCGATGTGCGCGCCAAGATCGACGAGATCGACCGCACCATCCAGGCGTTGATCGCTGAGCGCGCGCAGTTCGCGCACCAGGTCGGCAAGGCCAAGGGCAAGCTCGCCGCGGCGGTGGACTACTACCGGCCCGAGCGCGAGGCGCAGGTACTGCGCATGGTGGTGGACCGCAACCAGGGCCCGCTCAGCGACGAAGTGCTGGTGCACGTGTTCCGCGAAATCATGTCCGCGTGCCTGGCGCAGCAGGAGCCGCTGAAGATCGGCTACCTGGGGCCGGAGGGCACCTTCAGCCAGCAGGCGGTGCTCAAGCACTTCGGCCGCTCGGCGGTGGGCCTGCCGATGGCCACCATCGAGGAAGTGTTCCAGGAAGTGGAAAGTGGCAACGCCGACTTCGGCGTGGTGCCGGTGGAGAACTCCGGGCAGGGCACGATCCAGGTCACCCTGGACATGTTTCTCACGTCCAACCTGAAGATCTGCGGCGAGACCGAGTTGCGCGTGCACCAGTTCCTGCTCTCGCGCAGCGGGCGGCTGGACGCGATCGAGCGGATCTACGCGCATCCGCAGTCGTTCGCGCAGACCGCCGGCTGGCTGCGCGCGAACCTGCCCAAGGTGGAGAAGATTCCGGTCTCCAGCAACGCCGAGGGCGCGCGCCGTGCGCGCAATGCCGACGATGCGGCGGCGATCGGCGGGGAGAGCGCGGCGCATGTGTATGCGCTGAAGAAGGTGATCATGAAGTCGATCGAGGACGACGCGGACAATACGACGCGCTTCCTGGTGATCGGGCGGCAGATCTTCCCGCCGTCGGGGCACGATCGCACGTCGGTGCTGGTGTTCATCCACGACAAGCCGGGTGCGTTGTTCGATGTGCTGAGTCCGTTCGCGCGGCATGGGATCAGCATGAATCGGATCGAGTCGCGGCCGTCGCATCAGGCGAAGTGGGAGTACGGGTTCTTCATCGATCTGGCGGGGCATGTGGAGGATGAGGCGATGAAGTTGGCGTTGGCGGAGTTGAAGGCGCATTCGGCGCAGATCAAGGTGTTGGGGTCGTATCCGGTGGCGGTGCCTTGAGGTGGTTGCGCGGTTGTTTCGGCTCTGACCGTGGCGGGGCGCTTTGGCCACGAGGAGATGTGCATCTGTTGTAGGAGCGGCTTCAGCCGCGACGGGACGTTCCTCGGGAATGAATCCCTTCAATAGCAACAGCTTCGACGGCAATAGCAAAAGCAACGGCTTTCGCGCTTTGCGCGAGTCACTTTTCTTTGCTTGTGCAAAGAAAAGTAACCAAAAGAAACACACCCCCGGGCGGGCTGCCCCGCGCTGCGCGCGGGGTCCGCGGACACGACGGGAATTTTCGGAAGGCACATCCATGTGCCTGCCGAAAACGACGCGCATCCTGCGCGCCGCCCCTCGCGGGGTTTTACCCGCCGTGTCCGCCAGCCCTCACGGGGGATTGAGAGCAACAGCGAAAGCAAGAACAACGGCAACAGCAGGAACAACAGCAACAGCAACAGCAACAGCAACGGCAACGGCAACGGCGGTGGCTGACTTGGTGTAAGCGTCGTGGCAGCAGCGCAAGCGCGCTGTAGCGGCGCCGATGTCGCCGGGTGGTAGTGGATCTTCGGGTGGTTGGACTTTCAGGAACGATGATGAGCAACGAGCAAGGCTGGATCGCAACGCGCGGCACTGCGCTGCAGGGCACGCTGACGGTGCCGGGGGACAAGTCGGTGTCGCACCGGGCGGTGATGTTCGCGGCGTTGGCCGATGGCACGTCGCGGATCGAGGGGTTTCTCGAGGGCGAGGACACGCGTTCGACGGCGGCGATCTTCGCGCGGCTCGGGGTGCGGATCGAGACGCCGTCGCCGTCGCAGCGTGTCGTGCATGGCGTGGGCGTGGATGGGTTGCAGGCGCCGCAGGGCGAGCTGGATTGCGGTAACGCCGGCACCGGCATGCGTCTGCTCGCCGGGCTGCTCGCGGCGCAGCCGTTCGACAGCGTGCTGGTCGGCGACGCGTCGCTGTCCAAGCGGCCGATGCGGCGGGTGACCGAGCCGCTGGCGCTGATGGGCGCGCGCATCGACACCGAGGCCAATGGCGTGCCGCCGCTGCGCATCCATGGCGGCCAGCCGCTGCGCGGCATCGACTTCGTCTCGCCGGTGGCCAGTGCCCAGGTCAAGTCGGCGGTGCTGCTGGCCGGTCTGTATGCCGACGGTGTCACCACGGTGCAGGAGCCGCATCCCACCCGCGACTACACCGAGCGCATGCTGTCCGCGTTTGGCGTGGAGATCGAGTTCGCGCCCGGCCAGGCGCGTCTGCGCGGCGGCCAGCGTCTGCGCGCTACCGATATCGCGGTGCCGGCGGACTTCTCCTCGGCGGCGTTCTTCATCGTCGCTGCCAGCATCATTCCCGGCTCGGACATCACCTTGAAGGCGGTCGGGCTCAATCCGCGCCGCACCGGTCTGCTGGCTGCGCTGCGCTTGATGGGTGCGGACATCGTCGAGCACAACCACAGCGAGCACGGCGGCGAGCCGGTCGCCGACCTGCGGGTGCGCTACGCGCCGCTGCGCGGCGCGACGATTCCCGAGAGCGTGGTGCCGGACATGATCGACGAGTTCCCGGCGCTGTTCGTCGCTGCCGCCGCGGCCGAAGGGCAGACCGTGGTCAGTGGCGCGGCGGAGCTGCGGGTCAAGGAGTCGGACCGCCTGGCGGCGATGGCCACCGGGCTGCGCAGCCTCGGCATCGTCGTCGATGAGACCCCGGACGGCGCCACCATCCACGGCGGCACGCTGGGTGCCGGGACCATCGAGAGCCACGGCGACCATCGCATCGCCATGGCCTTCGCCATCGCCGGACAGTTGGCGCAGGGCGAGGTGCGGATCCAGGACGTGGCGAACGTGGCGACGTCGTTTCCGGGTTTCGACACGCTGGCACGCGGCGCCGGCTTCGCGTTGCGCACCGCCTGACCGCCTGCGCAGCACCGGCCGCGTGCAAGCGCGGCCGGAGGAAGCGGCAAGTCTGGTTTCGGAACGTCAGTGCGTCGGCTGCGGACGCGGCGGGTCGTTGGCGGGTGTCGACGGTGTCGACTGGGTAGCACGGGAGCCGCTGCCGTCGTCGTCGCGGTCCACCGCCAGCCACCAGCCGGCCACCGCCAGAGCCAGTGCGATCACGATCGTCCAGGCCCACGGCGACCCGCGATCGGCCCGCGCATGCGTTTCCCCGCGCGCAGACGACGGGCGGGCGGGGCGCTTCCACGCGTCCAGCGGCTGTGTCGACTTGTACGGGGTGGGCATGGCGGCAACTCCGGTGCCGTGGGACGGGTCCAGTGTCACCCAGGACCCGCCTCAGGGGTGTCACCCCCATGTGAACGCCGCCCGCGCGTCCGGGCGGCGGTTCAGTTATGGACCAGGCTTGAAGTCGAACGGAATCTCGATGCTGGCTGGCACCGCACGGCCGTTCTGCTGCGCCGGGCGGAACTTCCAGCGGCGCACGGTTTCCATCGCCGCGCGGTCCAGATCGCGCGAGCCGCTGCGGCGGAGCAGGGCCACGCCGGCGGGCGCACCGCTGGCATCGACCTCGACCCGCACCACCACCGTGCCGGCATCGCCACGGCGCAGCGCCGCCGGCGGATAGCGCGGCGGCGGGGTCTGCCCTTCCAGCGGCACCGGGCGGTTGCCCGGTGCCAGCGCGGTGGCCGTGTTGCCGGCGGCATCGCCGCCTGCGGCCGGCGCCGGCGCTTCCGTGGTCGGCGGCGGCGCCGGTGCGGTTTCCACCAGCTTCGGCGCGTCGCCGGCGGGCGCGGGCTTGGCCTGCGGCATGCTGCTGGCGGCGCTGCCGGCGGGCAGCGGCTCGGGCAGCGGCTTCACCTGTTCGGTCTCCTGCTGCACCTGCGCCGGCTGCGGCTTGTAGAAATCGTTGTCCTTGCGTCCGACCAGCCACACCACCAGGAACAGCAGCAGGCCGGCGGCGAAGGCGATGCCGACGATCGCGAGCAGGCGCCGCGGCAGATGCAGCACGATGCCGGACTTGGAGGACGAGGGCGACGTGGACATGGGACTCACCGTAGGGAACCGTTCGATTCTGGCATAGCCGCAGTGAATCGCGCGCCGCGGCGGGCGCGAGTCGGCAAAACCGCGACGGACAGGCGATAATCCCGGGTTCGTTCCCCTGGCACCCCGCGCCCATGCTCGATCCCGCTCTGCTTCGCCAACAGCCCGCCGACCTCGCCGAGCGCCTGCGCACCAGCCGCGGCTATGCGCTGGACGTGGCCGCCCTGGAGGCCCTGGAGGCCGACCGCAAGCGCATCCAGGTGCGGACCCAGGAACTGCAGAGCCTGCGCAACAGCCGTTCCAAGGCGATCGGCCAGGCCAAGGCCAAGGGCGAGGACGCGAGTGCGCTGATGGCCGAAGTGGCCGGCTTCGGCGACGAGCTGAAGGCCTCCGAGCAGCGCCTGGACGAGATCCGCGCGCAGCTGGAGACCCTGGCGCTGGAGATTCCCAACCTGCCGCAGGCCGACGTGCCCGCCGGCAAGGACGAGGCCGACAACGTCGAACTGCAGCGCTGGGGCAGCCCGCGCAGCTTCGATTTCGAGGTCAAGGACCACGTCGAACTCGGCGCGCGCCACGGCTGGCTGGACGGCGAGTCGGCGGCCAAGCTGTCGGGCGCGCGCTTCACCGTGCTGCGCGGGCCGATCGCGCGTCTGCACCGCGCCCTGGCGCAGTTCATGCTGGACCTGCACACCGGCCCGCATGCCTACCAGGAAACCAACGTGCCGGTGATCGTCAACGCCGACAGCCTGTACGGCACCGGCCAGTTGCCGAAGTTCGAGGAAGACATGTTCGCCACCGCGCTGGGCGAACAGAAGCGCTACCTGATCTCCACCTCGGAAATCTCGCTGACCAACCTGGTGCGCGACGAGATCGTCGAGGCCGAGCGCCTGCCGTTGCGCATGACCGCGCACTCGCTGTGCTTCCGTTCCGAGGCCGGCAGCGGCGGCCGCGACACCCGCGGCATGATCCGCCAGCACCAGTTCGAGAAGGTGGAACTGGTCAGCGTGTGCCGCCCGGAAGACAGTGCCGCCGAACACGAGCGCATGACCCGTTGCGCCGAAGTGGTGCTGGAGACGCTCGGCCTGCCGTACCGCAAGATGCTGCTGTGCACTGGCGACATGGGCTTCTCCGCCAGCAAGACCTATGACCTGGAAGTCTGGCTGCCGTCGCAGCAGGCCTATCGCGAGATCTCCTCCTGCTCCAACTGCGGCGATTTCCAGGCGCGGCGCATGCAGGCGCGCTGGCGCAACCCGGCCACCGGCAAGCCCGAACTGCTGCACACGCTCAACGGCTCCGGCACCGCGGTCGGCCGCGCCATGATCGCGGTGATGGAGAACTACCAGAACGCCGACGGCTCGATCACCGTGCCCGACGCGCTGCGCCCGTACATGGGCGGGGCCGAGCGGATCGGCTGATCGCCGCCCAGCCCGGGGCATCCGCCCCGGGCGCACCTCGCGTCGCCGTTGCTGCGGCGACGCCCTCCTGCCGTCCCTGCGCTCAGGCAAATTGTCCTGATGCGGGCAATGCCCCGCCTTGAGCCACAAGTGGGGCTTCGGCCCGGACGCGGCAGGGCGTTCGCATGCGTGCCCACTGCAGCACGCGCTGCAGCGGCGTTCCGCGTGCGCCGAACTCCCGTCCCCGTCACTTCGCGCTAGCCCGGCCGGGGTTACCCTGCGCGCGTCTACATCCGTGCCTGAGCCACCGCGCGAGCGCGACCGGCGTCCCTGCAGCGCAAATCGTTGTAGGAGTAGAATGAACCGGATCCGATTGTCCCCATCGTTCTAAATATCGAAAGAACATGCACGACCTCAACGATCTGTACTACTTCGCCATGGTGGTCGACCACGGCGGGTTCGCCGCCGCCGAGCGCGCCCTGGGCATCCCCAAGTCGCGCCTGAGCCGCCGCATCAGCCAGCTGGAGAGCGACCTGGGCGTGCGCCTGCTGCAGCGCTCCACCCGCCGTTTCGCCGTCACCGACCTGGGCATGAGCGTGCACCGCCACGCCCAGACCATGCTGGCCGAGGCACAGGCCGCGCGCGAAGTGGTCGACCGGCTCAGCGCCGAGCCGCGCGGACTGGTGCGGGTGAGCGTGCCGGTGTCGCTGGCGCAGATGCAGCTGCCCAAGCTGCTGCCGATGTTCCTCGACCAGTACCCCAAGGTGCGGCTGCAACTGAACATCAGCAACCGCCGCGTCGACATCATCAACGAAGGCTACGACGTCGCCTTGCGCGTGCGTTCGCGCCTGGACGACGACGGCAGCCTGGTGATGCGCAGCTTCGGCCAGGTGCAGGAACTGCTGGTCGCCAGCCCCAAGTACCTGGACCGCGCCGGCCGCCCCAAGGACCCCGAGGAACTGACTTCGCACGTCACCCTCAGCATCAGCGAGGACGAAGCCCGGCAGCGCTGGGAACTGCACGGCCCGGCCGGCGAAGTGCGTCGCGTCGACCTGCAGCCGCGCGTGGCCGGCTTCGACTTCCCGCTGCTGCAGTCCATGGTCAAGGACGGCTTCGGCATCACTCTGCTGCCCGAGACCGTCTGCGCCGAAGCCGTGCGCAACGGCGAACTGGAAGTGGTGCTGCCGGAATGGTCGCTGCCCCAGGGCATCTGCCACGCCGTGTTCGCCTCGCGCCGCGGCCTGCTGCCGGCGGTGCGCGTGTTCATCGACTTCCTCGCCGAACACCTGCCGCGCCAGATCGAGGCCTCGCGCCTGGACTGCGGTGGCAACTGCCCCGAACGCACCAAGGCCCGCCACTCGACGTTGGGTGCGATGGCGGTCGAGGCGGGTTGATCCAGACGCCGGCCGCGCACGTCGGCCGAGCAAAACCGCCGCGGGCGTGCGAAAATGCACGCCCGTGCCGGTGGTCCTGGGTTCGGGGTGCATGTGGTGCCATCAGCGGCACCGGCCGCGTCGAGCGGGACAGGCACTGCAGCGTCGCGCTTCCGCGGCGTTGTGCTTCAAGCGGCTGCGACGCTCTTCCGCAGCACCGCCGCGTTCGCAAACGGAGAGATGGCCGAGCGGTTTAAGGCACCGGTCTTGAAAACCGGCGAAGGGTCAAACCTTCCGTGGGTTCGAATCCCACTCTCTCCGCCAATTTTTTGAAATAACCATTGATTTTCAAGGAATTTATAGATTTTTTTGCCAACTTGGCGACGAAAATCTAATTCGCATGAGTGGTTGTTCGGCGCGCAGGTCGCAGCATTAAGTCTGCGTCAGGTTTTTCTTTTTTTAAGCTTGCAACGGCATTCTAAAAAGGGGGAGCATGAACAAGCAAGGCGATTATGGCCTCGGCAAAGACATTAATGGCTATCTTAATCATTACGTCCTTGTTGCTGATGGCAAAGCAGCGGCGCTCACCGCGGGTTCGCTAGTGCTTGTGGGCTTAGCCCTAAGTTCCGAAGCGAGCAAAGCTGAACCTGTTTTGCGGCTTATAGGAACGGTGCTTGCCGGGCTTTCTGCAGTGTTGGCGGGAACTGTGCTATATCCGCGTACTCCGCACTCGGGAAATGGACATATTTTCTGGGCAGATATCCGCTCATTCGATTCAGTAGAATCGTATTGGAAGTCACTTCGCCAACTTGACGATGACGCAATTGGGCGTGAGTACGCAAGACAAAACTACTTCGTTAGCGAAGTTCTACTGAAGAAGAATGCAATCGTTAGACGGGCAATAGTCGTGTTTGGGCTTGCATGCTTGTCTATGTCCATTGCTTTCGGGGTTCGATGATGGTTGCTCCATTTGGTCGATTTATTGCTGCCGCATATCGAACTGAAATTCAGAACAAGGTTCCCCAGCTATTGCGTCGCTTAGACGCGGTGGCTGATGGGCGTGTCGCACCTGCAGTCGATGACATTGTTATTGGTTCCGGGCGGAAGGTCACGGCTTGCGTGATCTTCTTTGATATGCGGAACTTCACGCAACTTACTTCATCGGATGATGTTAATGCTCTGAAAAGAACACTGTTCCTGCTGAATTGTGTAATACCCGCAATGATGCGCGTTCTTTATCGCTATGGCGCTTACGTTGAAAAGAACACTGGCGATGGCTTGATGGCCGTTCTCGGAGTCGATACAAACGCGCAAGTTACGGCGAAGAATGCATTGGATGCTGCTGTTGAAATGTTCTACGTCTTACATTACCTGGTCAATCCAATACTCGTTGCGCAGGGAATTCAGCCCATCGATGCTCGTATTGGCATGGATATGGGACCACTGCTCTTGGCAAGAATTGGGCTTCCAACCGGAAGTTCGGCTCACGAGCGTAGTTCATTGACTGCTGTTGGGCCTGCTGCGAATCGTGCTTGTAAGCTTCAAGGGTTCGCTGGTACGAATGAAATTTGGTGCGGTGATGCGATTCAAAGGGCTGCATCCATGGATAGGCTACATCTGTTAGCCGATGTAACTCCTGGCAATTGGAATTGGCATTACACCGGAAGCAATGCACTTTATCGCTGCTGGAGGTACGATGGGGTCGCTGAGGATCCGTTCGCAACTATACTTGGTAGCGCGTTACTCAGGTAAAAGGCTCGATCGAATCCGAGCAAATGAGATCAGTTGCTCAGGCGTTCGCGATTGCTGCTGCCCCGGCGGCTTTAAATGAGTTGGTCAGAAGCAAGCAACTACACAATCTTAGGTTGAAACTGCACGCAACCCGGTGCTACCGTCCGGCCGAGCTTCCAGAAGGGTCACCCGGTTTGGCGAGCAAAGCGTCTTTAGGACAGTGGCGGACACGGATGCTGGCCGGGATCGGTGGCATTGCCGCGATCGTGGTGGGGTGGGGCATCGGCTTGTTCGAGGCCAAGGAGGTGCCGGTGCCGCCCGCGCTGCAGGCCGGGAAGGACGTCGCCGCAGGCGAATGGTCGCTGCGCTTCGATCACGTAGAGAGCAGCGACCGGTTACCGGATGGCGAGTTGGTGTCGCGCGACGGTCGCAAGGCGATCATGCTGTATCTGCAGGCGACCAATCGCACCACGCAGACCAGCGGATCGCTGGTGCAGGCAGTGGCGTTGAAGGCACCGCCGCGCGGGGCCGATGCGCGGCCGACGGCCTATCTGTTGCGCGATCGCGCGGCGACCATCGAGTTGCAACCTGGCCTGCCGGAACAGGTCGCCCTGGTTTGGACGTATCCGGCGACGGAGCAGACGGCTGCGCGCCTGCGCTTCGACATCACTGCCAGGACTTTCAAGGCCTTCGACAATCTCTACGCGCAGCCGCTGTGGACCGATCCGCATCCGGTCGGGGTCGTGGAACTGCCGCTTGGCGCAGCGCGTGCCGGCGCACAAGCGGGTGAACCGTGAAGCGGCTGGCTGCCATCGCGATCCTGCTGCTCGGCTTCGTGCTGCTTGCCGGGATGCGCTTGACGATGCCGCGCTACGAGCGCATTACTGGCCCGATCGCAGTGTCCGGTGCCCCGGGCAATTGGGTGCAGGCCGACAATCTGGCCGTGAATGCCGGCACGCCGCAGCTCGCGCACACGATCCGTTTCAAGGCAGCGGGCGCGCTGCAGCAGCGCGACAGCGGCGGCGTGTGGCTGGTGGTGCCGGTGCGGTCGAAGGTCGCGCGCGCGACCGCGCGCGTGTACGGCCGGGTCTGGGCAACGCCCGATGGGCGTCGTTATCGCGCCAGCGCCCGCGCGGAGATGGGCGATGCGGTGTTGTCGTCGATCAAGACGCTGCAACCTGGGCTGGAGCGCAAGGACGTGCTGGTGTTCGAACTGCCGACCGCGCTCGCCAGGGCGGGCGGCACGCTGGTGCTGTCGGAAGACCGTGATCCGCAGCTGACGGCCGAGGCGCAGGTGCGCTATCCGCCGCTCCCGCCCGCGGCGGCGGTCACCGATGTGCTCGATCTGGATGCGCTGCATGCACGCCTCTGACCGCGACGTGCCCGCGGCCGTTTCCGAGCGGCGCATGCGCTGGCTCGCGCTGGCGGCATTGGTGGTGCTGGTGCCGTGCACGATGGCCGCGACCGGCTGGCGCGACGTGCGGGAACTGTTGCATGCGCGCGAATGGCGGCCGGTGGATGTGGCGACGGCGCAGACCGTGGACTACGACGGCGCCGCCGTTCGCCTCGCGTCGGTCGACGTGCTGCCGTTCGAGGCGGGGCTGCCCGCCGATCGTACGTTCGTGCGCACGCGCCTGGCGCTGGTGCCGGGCGCCGCCGGTGCGCAGTGGAGCGATTGCACGCTCAAACTGATCGACAGCACTGGCCGATCCTGGTCCGCGATCAACACCGTGCCGGACCTGTTGCAGCGTGCCCTGGCCAAGCCGGGCGAGTCGCCCGGCGTGGCCTGCGATGGACTGGCCGTGTCCGCGGCCAAGCCGGGCGTGCCGTTGGCGATCGACGGCTACTACCTGGTGCCGCGTGCGGTGGCTGCGCAGCTGCACCTCACCGTGAGCACGCGCGGCGGTCGCCCGCACTATCTGCGTTTCGCGCGGGGGCAAGGCCATGACTGAGTTGGCGCTGCGCGGCGGGCCGCTGGGACTGATCGGCGACACGCTGCGGCTGTGGTTGCGCTACTTGCCGCAATTGCTCGCCGTGGCGCTGGCCGGCGTGTTGCTCAACGAACTGCTGCTGCAGGCCGCGGTGTGGATCGGCTACCAGAACCGGCTCGCCGGCTTGCTGTCGCTGACCCTGGTGGTGCTGGTCAAGCTGGTGATCTTCGTGCTGCTGTTCGAAACGCTGCGCCCGGCCTTGCCGGGGATCGCCAGTGCGGCGCTGGCCGACCAGACCGACGCGACGACAGCACAGGACGAGGGCAGGGCGCGCTGGCGTCGCCTGTCGGCGATCGTGTCGCAGGCGCTGGTGCCGTTCTTCGCCTATTACGCCGCCTGGGGGTTTCTCGGCGAGACCATCCGCGCCTACGGACGCGAGGGCTTGGGACAGTTCAATCCGTTCGACCCGACCTACCGCGGGTCGCTGTTCGAGGTGTCCGGCGGCTGGTGGCTGGCGGCGTCGGTGGCGTTGCTGTGGCTGATCCGGCGCGGCGCGAAAAAACAGAAGCAGCGCAGCGCGCATCCGGCGTGGAACGTGCTGATCGTGCTGTGCGAGGCCGGCTGGACCTTCGTCGGCATGTACGTGCTCACCGAATGGAAGGGCGGCGTGTTCCGCTGGCTGGCGCATCTGCGCATCGCCGATCTCGGCCAGCAACTGTGGCAGGGCATCAGCCATCCGATCGGCGTCGCGCATGCCGCGTTGCCGGGCGCGGTGGAACAGGCGCCGCCAGGTGTGGCTGACACGCTGGTGGTGATCTTCTTCTCGGCCTTGTTGCCGGTGGTCTGGCTGGCCTTGGCCGCGCTGATCTACCGCTACGACGTGCACAACGCCGAATGGAATGCGCCCGGCAAGTGGTCTAGCAAGGTCGACGGCACGCTGGGGCTGTGGCGGAAGCTGCCAACGTGGTTGCGCGACTTCATCGGCCATTTCTGGGCGGGCACCGTTTCGCGCTATCGCGCTGCGGCCAACAGCGTGCAGTTGGCCGGCGCCACCGGGCTAGCGGCCCTGGTCACCTTGATCGTGCTGTATCGCGCCCTGGACTGGGCCTCGGCCTGGGCCTGGATGGGACTGACCCGGTTGATCGGCCCGCACCCGCAGGTGGTGTGGCAGACGATCGCCAATCAGCTGTCGGTGGTGCTGGGCACGCCCAGCGATCCGGGCGATGGCATCCTGCCGCAGACGCTGAAGATCTGCCTGCTCGCGGCGACGCTCGAGCGCGCCTTCCGTGCGGGGCGGAGCTGGCGGGCGTTGAAGTAGTTCGGAGCATCGCGTCGTTACGTGACGACGCAGCCCTGGCGGATGCCCTGGCATCGGCGCGACGCGGCGATGGTGGGACAGTAGGTGCACCCAGGCGGTCAATGCACGGTCGGGCCGGTGCATCACGCTGGCGGACGCGCTTGGCGCGCGTCACCCTCTCCCTGTGCGGCGTGAAACAGTATCGAAACGCAGCGGTCAGTGCAGTGCTCGCATGCCCCTGACGACTGGAGACAGTCGTGGCAGCGCGCGTAGGACGATGACATCCATGCTGCCAGGCTCTGCACGGGTAAGACGCGCTGCACCAGCGCCAACAAAAGCGCCGCGATGGCGAACCATCGCGGCGCTGCAGAACAGGGAAGAAATCAGAGTGGCGTGCCCCTGATTTCCCCGTCGGGAGATACTGACTCAGCCGGCAGGCGGTGCCTTGGTGTCGCCCGCCTTGATGTCGCCCGGCTGGCACTCGCCCAGGCGCTTGCCGTCCATCTTCATGTGCGTCTTCATCGACATGCCGCCCGGCAGGCCGGTGATCTCGGAATGCGATTCGGAGGCCATCTCGGTGGCGCTGAAGGTGCCGGTGCTGGTGCCGGCGACCTTGATGTCGCCCATCGTGCAATGCATCTTCGCGTCGATCTTTCCGTCCTTCATGCTGAAGGAGTCGTACACGCAGTTCTTCTGCATCGGCGAGGCGCTGCCGAAGAGGCTGGTGGGATCGTTGATCTGCTCGGCGGTGAGGCAGACCTTGGCGGTGCTCGGCGGCACCTTCGGCATCTGCGGCATGTTGCCGGAGCCGCCGCTGGTCTCGCTGCTCACTTGCTCGACCCGCATCTCCCATTGGCCGGGCTGCAGCTTGGCCGCCTGCACCTTGGCCACGTCGGCGACCGAGGCGTTGGACATCGCGACGTTGTCGCCGTTCTTGTCGCCACCCTTGCTGCAGGCGGCGAGCAGCACACACACAGCAACCGTTGCCGGCATGGTCAGACGCATGAACTTCTCCCTAAGTTATGTGAGGTGCGCGGAGCATAGCCGGGGGCCTAATTAAGATGACGTCGACGCCGGGCACTGCCGTTGGCGCGTGCCTGATCACGCAGGAGGCATCGGAGAGGCTGGATCCGACCGCTGCAGGCAGGCGCGTCGGCGGCAGAAGAAGGGGGGAAACCCTGCGCAATTGCACACCACCACCGCGCTTGCATGTGGGGTGTGGCCGCGCGATCCCAGTGACCATCACTGCGTATGTTGCCCAGACGCCTCCGTGCACGGGCCATTCCGTTCGGCTCTGCTAGCGTCGGCGCCGCCGCGCGTGACCCCCACGCCATCCGCTCCAGGTCCGATTTTCGATGCCCAGCCTCGCCGAACGCCCCGTCATCCTCGAACGCAAACGCACGTTGAAGATGGCCCGCTCCGCCCACGCCTATGTCCGCGGCAACACGCTCAAGTTCTACGAATGGCTGGCGGCGTCGCCGGCGGCGCGGCGCGTGCCGATGGGGCCGGCGATCTGGATCTGCGGCGACTGCCATCTCGGCAACCTGGGCCCGGTCGCCGACGGCGAGGGGCACGTCGAGATCCAGATCCGCGACCTCGACCAGGGCGTGATCGGCAATCCCGCGCACGATCTGATCCGCCTGGGCCTGTCGCTGGCCACCGCGGCACGCGGCTCGGACCTGCCCGGCGTCACCACGGCGCGGATGATGGAGGCGATGATCGACGGCTATGGCGCCGCCATCGAGGATCCGACCCGCGATCACCCCGGTGCCGAACCCGAGACCGTGCGCAGCATCCGCCGCGAGGCCTTCGGCCGGCGCTGGCGGCATCTGGCCAAGGAGCGTCTGCAGGCGGTGGAGCCGCGCATTCCGCTGGGCGAGAAGTTCTGGGCATTGGCGCCGGAAGAGCGCGAGGCGCTGGAGCGGCTGTTCGCCGATCCGGCGGTCGCGCAGATGGTGCTGTCGCTGAAGGGAAAGCCCAAGGACCGCGAGGTGCGCCTGGTCGATGCGGCGTACTGGATGAAGGGCTGCAGTTCGCTCGGCCTGCTGCGCTACGCGGCGATCGTCGGCCTGAAGACCGGCAAGGGCCACTGGTCCTATGCGCTGGTCGATCTGAAGGAGGCGATCGCACCGATCGCGCCGGCAGCGCCCGATGCGCGGATGCCGGAGGACAACGCCGAACGCGTGACCGCCGCGGCGCGAGCGCTGTCGCCGTACCTGGGCAGCAGAATGTTGCCGGTACATCTGCTGGGCCGCTCGCTGTTCATTCGCGAACTCTCGCCGCGCGACCTGAAACTGGAAGTCGACCAGTTCAATCACGTCGAGGCGGTGCGCTCGGCGCGCTACCTCGCCTTCGTCGTCGGCAAGGCGCATGCGCGGCAGATGAAGCCCAGGACGCGGGCCGCGTGGCTGCAACAGTTGGATGCCGACCGGCGCAAGGCCATCGACACGCCGTCGTGGCTGTGGGAAAGCGTGGTCGCGCTCGCCGGGCATCACGAAGCCGGTTATCTGGAGCACTGCCGCCGCTATGCACTGGCCGCCTGACGGCAACTCCGTGGCGCGCGATCCGTTTCAGTCGCGCGCGCGATCCAGGTCCAGCGCCATGTCCCAACGGTCCAGCCCTGGGCCGTAGCCGTTCACGACCACGCGTTCGACCGTGAAGCCGAAGCGTGCGTAGAACGCCTGGGTGTGCTGGCTGGTGTCCAGTTCGATCCGCGTCACGCCGGCACTGCGCGGCAGGCGTCGATCCGCGCCTCCGTCAGTGCGCGGCCCAGGCCATGGCGATGCAGGCGGCGGTCGACCATGCCCCAGCCGAAGCTGGCGACGCGGCCGTCGGCACGCAGCGCGTGGCCGCCGCAGGCCACGACCGCGCCGGCGCGGGCGATGACCAAGTAGTGCCAGGCGCCGGTGTCGCGCTGCAGGAAGCCGTCGAAACCGGCGCGTTCGCTGCGATCGAAGAACTGCGGGACGTTGCTGTCGAACAGCGCCAGGCAGGCGGCGTGGTCCTGCATGACGTAGGGGCGGATCGTGTTCACCCGGGCAGTGTGCCGCAGGCGGCCAAGCATGTCGTGGCTGCGCCGCGTGCGGGAGGTCGCATCGGCCATTTCCGACGCGAGTGTCGGAAAATTTCGCCGGGCCTGTCCGGGATCCGCAGCGGGGTGGTGTCCGGAAGCGGGAAGGGGGAGGGTCAGATAATTCTGACGTGAGATCAGGATTGTCCTGATAACGCTTTTCCCGCCGCACCAGCATACTGGCCTCGGCCTGACGCAGGGACCGTCGCGCGCCTTACGGGGAGAGCGCTGGCAGGTCACTCGACCCTGCGTGCCGAGCCTTGAGTAAGCTCGGCAGGGTTTTGATGACGACACGATGACGTTTCGCGAAGTGCAGATGAGCACTCCGTGAAGCGTCGTCGTTTGTCTACGAATTCGTATTGCCCTGAATAATTCACGCAGATAGTCTGGATGGTGCGGTATCCGCTGCGTTGGGGTTATACGAGATGGCCATCAGGGTTTTTCTGGTCGATGATCACGCTCTTGTCCGTACGGGCATGAAGCTGATCCTGTCGAATCAAACGGATATCGAGATCGTCGGCGAGGCCGACAGCGGCGAAAACGCGCTTCCGCAGATCCGGCAGTTGAAGCCGGACATCGTCCTGTGCGATCTGCACATGCCCGGCGTCAGCGGGCTGGAAGTCACCGAGCGCATCGTCAAGGGCGATCACGGCACCAAGGTCATCATCGTTTCGGTGCTGGAAGACGGCCCGCTGCCCAAGCGCCTGCTGGAAGCCGGTGCGTCCGGCTATGTCGGCAAGGCCGGCGACGCGCAGGAGCTGCTGCGCGCGGTCCGCGACGTGGCGATGGGCAAGCGCTACCTCGGCGCCAACATCGCGCAGAACCTGGCGCTGGCCAATCTGGAAGGCGGCGGTTCGCCATTCGACGCGCTGTCGCCGCGCGAACTGGAAGTGGCCCTGCTGCTGACCCGCGGCCTGCGCCAGGAAGACATCGCCAAGCGTCTGAGCCTCAGCGCCAAGACCGTCAACACGCACAAGGCGCGCCTGTTCGAGAAGGTCGGCATCCAGGACAACATCGCCCTGGCGCGCCTGGCCACGCAATACGGCTTGCTGGATCCGACGCATCCGCTGTAGTCGGCGGTGCCTGTCGAGCTGACACGAGAGCGGCCTTCGGGCCGCTTTTGCGTTGTGCTTGCGCCAACGCACGGACTGTTCGCAGAGGATCGATTGCGAACGCGCGTCCGCGGGTATCCCGACGCAGCGGCATTGGCGCGTGCCGCCATATGAGTGGCTGGGCGCCGCCGCGGCATCACTTGGTGAAAGTGGTGGACTAGGGACTGCGTGCTCTGCGCGATGCATCACTAGCGACTGCAGCGAGCGCACAACGACGCGGACGTGCATGTGGTGGCGTGCCTTCAAGACACTTCTGTCGCCGCCTTGCGCGCAGCACGTACTCCACGCATCGCGTCTTTTCGTAGGAGCGGCTTCAGCCGCGACCGGCGCATCGGGAAAGCCCCGTCGCGGCTGAAGCCGCTCCTACGAGGTGATGGTGTATCTCGTTGAGCCACGGCAAAGCGAGTTTTGCCGTGGCTTTGGAGGGGAAACCCCTGCCGCTGCGCCGAACGGGACGCGCGAAAGACAGTGCGGGTGTAGACGATCGTCTTGAGCCGTAGCGATGAATGCGCTTGATGGGCGCCCACAAAAAAAGCGGCCCGAAGGCCGCTTCTTTCATGCTGCAACGGCAGGGGCGGGATCAGCCGCGATCCTTGTGCTCGTCGCTGTCCGCCTTGTCCGCGGCATGCGGCGCAGGCGCTGCGGACGGTGCCGCGGCAGCAGCACGTTCCTTCCGCGCCGCCTCGTCCACAGCCGCGATCTCCGCCTGCGCCGGCGTCGCCGGAGCAGCGACGGACGTTGTGCTGTCGTCGCGTGCCGGCGTGACCGATGCGGCCTCGGTCGACGCTTTGGCCACTGCCTCACCACTGTGCGGAACCGCCGCCGGTGCCTCGGCGAAGGCGTCGAGCAGGGTGGTCTGCACCGGTGCGTAGGCCGGCTTGGCCGGGGCAGCGTCTTCCGCACGCGGTTCCGCGGGAGCGGTGGGCGTGGCGGCCGGCGCTGCGCTCGGCGCGACGGTGGTTGCCGCCGGCGTGGTCACGCCCGCCGGATCCTCGACGGTGGCCGTGGCATCCGCCGCGTCCGGCTCGGCGACCGGCGCGGTGGCGGTCGGCTGCTCGACGGCGGTGGTGACCGCCTGCGGCTGCGGCGCGACGGCCGGCGTTGCGGGTTCGGCCGGTGCCGCGGCGCGCTCGATGGCGACAGTTTCCTGCGCGACCGGCTTGGTCTCGGCGACTGCGGCCGCTACCGGTGCGGCAGCGACCACGGTGTCGGCGTGGGCCACGGCGGCGTCGCTGACGCCCTGGGCTGCAGCGGCCAGCGCGGTCGGCGCAGGCGATGCGGTCGCGGCCTCGGCAGGGGCGGCCGGCTGCATCGGTGCGGTGGCCGGCGCAGGCACGGGGTCGGCGGCGATCGGCGCGGGGGCCTGGGCAGCGTCGTCGGCCGGTGCCGGTGCACCGACAGCAGCCGGACGCTCGCGACGCGGCTCGCGCTTCTCCTGCGGCTCGCGCTTTTCCTGCACGGGCGGCTGCGACTTGGCCGGAGCGGCATCGGTGGTGCCGTCGTCGTCGAAGTCGAACTCCGGCTGGCTGCGGCTCGGCGCGGGCGCGCTTTCGCCGTCGCTGTCGCCGGCATCCAGGTCGGCATCGTCCAGGCCGGCGGCATCGCCGGCAGCACCGGCTTCGCCATTGCCACGGCGACGGCGGCGGCCACCGCGACGGCCACGACGGCGGCGGCCACCGGCATCGCCGGTACCGTCCTCGCCCTCGGCGCCTTCGCCGGCGGGCACGGCCTGCGCGGTTTCGGCGGCGCTTTCGCGTTCATCGATGCTCGCTGCTGCCGCGGTCTGCGCCGGCTGTACCGGTGCGGCGGCTGCAGCGTCGACGGCTGCTGCCGGTTCCTGCGACGCGGCGATCGCGCCACCGGCGACCGCGGCGGCGGCCAGGGTGGTGGCGTCCTGCACCGGGGTCACCGGTGCGGTGGCGGCGGGCGCGGCCTGCTGCCTGGCGACGGCCTCCTCGGCGCGCGGCTGACGCGGCGGCTTGTCGCCCTGCACGGCGGCCTGTGCCGGATCCTGCTGCGGCTTCGGCTGGCGCGGCGGGTTCTGCGGCTGCTGCTGCTTCGGCGGCTTGGGCTGTTGCGGCTGCTGCTGCGGCTTGGGCTGCTGCGTGGCCTGTTCGTTGCGCGGCGCCTTGGGCTGCTGGTTCTGCTGCCCGCCCGGCGCGGCGGCGCCGTTGCCGGCGCGGCGCTCGTCGCGGCGCGCGTTGCCGCCGCCGTTGTTGCCGTTGCCACGCGCGGCATTGCCGCCCTGGCCGCCGTTGCGGTTGCCGTCGCGGCGCGCATTGCGGTCGCTGCGATCGCCACGGTCGTTGCGGTTGCGGTTGCCGTCCTGCGGGCGCTGGCGCTGTGCCGGCTCGGCGGCGGCCGGGGCCGGGGCCGGGCTCTCGCCGGCGCCGAAGATGCGCTTCAGCCAGCCGACCACGCCGGTGGCCGGCGGTGCGACCGGGGCCGGCGCAACCACTGGCGCCGGTGCCGGCGCGGCCACCGGTTCTTCGACCACTTCGCGCACCGGGGCCGGCTGCGAGTGCTTCACATTGGTCACCGCAGGCGCCGGGATGTTCAACTGCGCCTTGGTCAGCGCGTGCACCGGCAGCTTGCGCGGTGTGCCGCGTTGGTAGCTGGGCTTGGTGCTTTCCTCGCCCAGCTCGTTCTCGCGCAGGCGGGTCACTTCGTAGTGCGGGGTGTGCAGCTGCTCATCGGCGACGATCACGATCGGCGCGTCGTGGCGCTTCTCGATCTCGCTGAGCGCACGGCGCTTCTCGTTGAGCAGGTAGTTGGCGATCTCCACCGGGGCCTGGACCAGCACCTGCCCGGTGTTCTCCTTCATCGCGTGCTCTTCGGCGACGCGAATGATCGACAGCGACAGCGACTCGACGCTGCGCATGCGGCCGTGGCCGTCGCAGCGCGGGCAGACGATCTGGCTGGATTCGCCCAGCGAAGGACGCAGGCGCTGGCGGCTCATCTCCAGCAGGCCGAAGCGCGAGATGCGGCCGATCTGCACCCGCGCGCGGTCGTACTTGAGCGCGTTCTGCAGGCGGTTCTCGACCTCGCGCTGGTGCTTGTTGGAGGCCATGTCGATGAAGTCGATGACCACCAGGCCGCCGAGGTCGCGCAGGCGCAGCTGGCGCGCGACCTCTTCGGCCGCCTCCAGGTTGGTCTGGAACGCGGTGTCCTCGATGTCGCTGCCCTTGGTGGCGCGCGAGGAGTTGACGTCCACCGCGGTCAGCGCCTCGGTCTGGTCGACCACGATCGAGCCGCCGGACGGCAGGCGCACGCTGCGCTCGTAGGCGGCCTCGATCTGCGACTCGATCTGGAAGCGGTTGAACAGCGGGATGTCGTCGGTGTAGTGCTTGAGCTTGCGCAGGCTCTGCGGCATCACCTGCTGCATGAACTCCTGGGCGTCGCCGTACATCTCGGCGGTGTCGACCAGGATCTCGCCGATGTCGGCGCGCAGGTAGTCGCGCAGGGCGCGGATGATCAGCCGCGACTCCTGGTAGATCAGGAACGGCGCCGGCTTGGCCAGGGCGGCCTCGGCGATCGACTTCCACACCTGCAGCAGGTAGTCCAGGTCCCACTGCAGCTCTTCGGCATCGCGGCCGACGCCGGCGGTGCGGATGATCACGCCCATGTCGTCGGGGATGTTCAGCTTGTCCAGCGCTTCCTTCAGCGCGGCACGGTCCTCGCCCTCGATCCGGCGCGAGACGCCGCCGGCGCTGGGCGAGTTCGGCATCAGCACCATGTAGCGGCCGGCCAGGGAGATGAACGTGGTCAGGGCCGCGCCCTTGTTGCCGCGCTCTTCCTTGTCCACCTGGACCACGACTTCCTGGCCCTCGCGCAGCAGTTCGCGGATCGTCGCCTTGTTGTGGTCGACGCCGGCCTGGAAGTAATCGCGGGAGATTTCCTTCAGCGGCAGGAAGCCGTGGCGCTCGCCGCCGTATTCGACGAAGGCCGCTTCCAGCGAGGGTTCGAGCCGGGTGATGCGGCCCTTGTAGATGTTGGACTTCTTCTGTTCCTTGGACGGCTGCTCGATGTCGATGTCGTACAGGGTCTGGCCGTCCACGATGGCCACACGCAGTTCTTCTGCCTGCGTGGCGTTGATCAGCATTCGCTTCATTGTTGCGTTCCTCGCGCTGCTACCGCGCGGAACGCCATGGGGTTTCGCTTCTGGTCACGCTTCGTCGCCCATCGCGCAGGCGCGGGGTGGGCGTCTTGGGTTTCCAGCGCTACGACACCACGGCGAGCCGCGGGAGCGCTTCTTGCTTTTAGGTGGTTCAGGACCGGCGGCGACTCCAGCCAGGCTGGGCGCCGCACGGGGCATGTTCAGCGCGGACGCTTGCGGCATCCGGCGATGGCCGGGCAGGCCGGTGAGCCGCTAACATGGCCGCCCCGGGGGCGGTGGTCGCGCACTGTGCCGGAATCGTCGTAAGCCGGGCTTCTGGCCCTCAACTAACTTCCAACGAAATCAAACCCTTATCTCGCCCCCCGAGTGTAACAGAATAAACTGCCTGATGACTTCCCCCCCGATCCCTCCAAAGCCGCGCGATGTCGCGACCAGCGCGGTGCGCATTCTCAAGGTCCCGGAAGACAGGGCCGGACAGCGCGTAGACAATTTCCTGCTCGGCCAGCTCAAGGGCGCGCCGCGCAGCCTGATCTACAAGCTGATGCGCAGCGGCCAGGTGCGGGTCAACGGCGGCCGCACCAAGGCCGAGCGCAAGCTCGAGGCCGGCGACGAGGTGCGCATCCCGCCGGTGCGGCTGAGCGAGGAGGGCGAGAAGAGCGCGCCGCCGGATGCGTTCATGGCCCGGCTGGAGGCGGCGATCGTCTACGAGGACGCGCGGCTGCTGGCGCTGAACAAACCCTCGGGCGTCGCCAGCCATGGCGGCAGCGGGATCAGTTTCGGCGCCATCGAGACGCTGCGTGCGCTGCGTCCCAATCAGTCGCTGGAACTGGTGCACCGGCTCGACCGCGACACCTCAGGGCTGCTGATCGTGGCCAAGAAGCGCTCGGCGCTGACCGAGTTGCAGGCGCTGATGCGCGAGGACGACCGGGTCCAGGGCCGTGGCATCAGCAAGCGCTACCTGACCCTGCTGGTCGGGCGCATGCCCGATGGCACCATGAGCGTGGACGCGCCGCTGCACATCGGCCTGCGCCAGGGCGGCGAGCGCCACGTGCAAGTGAACGCGGCGGGCAAGCCGTCGCTGAGCCACTTCCGGGTGCTGGAGCGGCGCGGCGGACATTCCTATTGCGAGGTGCGGATCGAGACCGGCCGCACCCACCAGATCCGCGTGCATGCCCAGCACCTGGGGCATCCGGTCGCCGGCGACGACAAGTACGGCGATCCGGCGGTCAACAAGCGCCTGCGCGAGCAGATCGGACTCAAGCGCCTGTTCCTGCATGCCGCCTCGCTGGAGTTCAGCCTGGACGACGGCAAGACGCCTTATCTATTGAATGCCCCGCTGGCCGACGAATTGGCCGACGCGCTGAACCGCCTCGGCTGAGGCGAGGCTCCTGAACCCGGGAGCGGCATCGCGGCCGCCCCCGGATCGTGCTCAGCTTTCGTGGTGGTCGTGGTCGTGATGCCCGTCGTGGTGGGCGGGGGCCTGCCGTTGCTGTGCCGGATGCGACTCGACCGGCCGCGGCTCGGGCATGCGCGGCGGCGGGGAGAAGCGGGCCACGCGCTGCTCCTTGCGTTGTTCCTGACGCTGCTCCTGGCGCGGTTCCGGCATCGGCGCACGCATCGCCTCGCGCTCGGGCGCCGGCGCATGCCAGGCCTGCGCGCGCGGTGCTTCGCTCGGCATCGCCTGGCGCGGCGGCTGCGTGCGTGCCATCTCGCGGGCGAAGCCGGACGGCTGCATGCCGGGGTCGCCGCGCCGCGGCGGTTCGGCAAAGCGCGCTTCCGGCATGCCGCCGCGATTGGCGATGGCCTCGCGCGGCGCCTGGCTGGGCGTCAGCGCCTGCGGCACCGGGCTGCCATGGAACTGCGGGATCGGCATCGCCGGAGCCGCGCGCGGCGCGTTCGGCTGGGCCATCGCCACGGTGCGTTGCGGAGCCGCGGCATGCTGGACGAAGTCGGGCAGCAGGCGCGGATCGCGCGCGGCCGCCATGGCCGCCGGCGTGCCTGGGGCCGGCAGGCGTTGCACCGGCGGCGGCATCGCCGCGACCGGACGGCCGGCCTGCAGCATCTGGTTGGTGAAGTGCGGCATGGTCTGCGGCATCGCCGGCGGCTGCGCGCGGGCCGGCCCGAACGCGGCTGCCGGGGTGCGCGCCGCCATCGCCGCGGCGGCCATCGCGGCCCCCGGCGCACGCGCGGCAGCGAAGGCCTGCTGCCCACCCGGACCGCCCATCGGCGCGACCGGCGGCGGCGCACCGCGGTAGTCGTTGTGCACGTAGCTGCGGTTGTCGTAATGGTTGTTGATGATGGTGGTGCGCGGCGCGTACACGCTGTTGCGGTAGACCACGTAGTTCGGCGCCGACGGCGGCGCGTTCCAGTTCACCCCCCAATTGTTCCAGCCCCAGCTGTGCCACGGCGGCGCCGGTTCCAGCCAGCCGAACACGCTGTGGTGGTGGTGTTCGAGCGCGTCGCCGACCAGCACGCCGACGCCGAAGGAGATGATGCCGGCGGTGACCAGGTCGCCGGTGTCGTAGTAGGGGCGCGGCGGGCGATAGCGGTACTCGCGGTAGACGTTGACCGGTGCGCCGTAGACCACGTCGGGGTCGTAGCGCGGCACGTAGACCACGTCCGGCTGCGCCGGTTCGATGACGATGGTGCGGGTCGGCGGCGGCACCGCGTCGGCATAGGCCGGCGCCGGCTCCACCACGGTGCGCTGCACCACCTGCACACGCTGCTGCGGGGTGCTGCGCAGGTGGCCCTGCGCCTGCGCGCGCTGGCGCATCACCTGCACCGCGTCCAGCACCTGGTTGGGATCGTGGGCGTAGGCGTCGCCGAGCGCGCGGGTCCAGTCGCCGTTGCCGGCCAGCTGGTCGACCACGTCGGGGAAGGCGGTCAGTGCCTTGACGCTGGGGTCCCAGGGCTGCGCCGCGGCCGCCTGCAGGCGGTCGGTGGCGGACAGGGTACGGTTGTTGCGCAGCCAGTCCTGCGCGGACACCACCTGGTCCGGGTACACCGAGGCGGCCAGGGTCTGCGCCAGCAGCTTGTCCGGGAACAGCGCGATCGGCGCGACCAGTTGATAGAGCTGGTCGGCGGTCGGCGCCACGTAGGGGGCAGGTGCGGGCGCCGCGGCCGGGGCGGGCGCATCGGCCTGGGCCGCGGGGGCGGGCGCGTCCTGTCGCTGGCAGGCGCCCAGCGCCACCACGCTCAGTGCGGTGAACAGGGCCAGCCTGGCCGGGGGCAGGGGACGGAGATCCATGCGACACCTCATCGAGCGGGGCGAAGGTGGCCGCAGCATGCGCCGCCTTGGGTGTCTGCGACCTTTCTGCGCGGCGTGCTCGTGCAGGCCAGCGAGCGCGCGTTCAGCCGGCGTCGGCCGCTGCCATCAGACCGGTGCGGACAGGCGGAACAGCACCAGGCTGAGCGCCAGCGCGGCCATGCCTGCGACCAGGCCGTACACCGTCTCATGCCCCTGCGCGTAGCGCTTGGCCGCCGGCAGCAGTTCGTCCAGGGCCAGGAACACCATCACCCCGGCGATCAGCCCGAACACCGCGCCGAACACCGCATCGGACAAAAAGCGCGCCAGCGCGACGTAGCCGATCAGCGCACCGATCGGCTCTGCCAGGCCGGACAGCAGGCTGGCGGCGAAGGCATAGGACTTGCGCCCGGTGGCGTAATGCACCGGCACCGCGATGGCGATGCCCTCGGGGATGTTGTGCACGGCGATGGCGAAGGCCAGCGGCATGCCGACCACCGGGCTCTCCAGCGTCGCGAAGAAGGTGGCCAGGCCCTCCGGGAAGTTGTGCGCAGTGATCGCCACCGCGGTGAGCAGGCCGACGCGCTTGACGTAGGCGCGGTTGTCGTCACGGAACAGCGGATCGCGGCTGTTGAGGCTTTCGTGCGGATTGGGCACCAATCGGTCGATGGCCACGATCAGCACCATGCCGGCCAGGAACGCCAGGGTGGCATAAGCCTGGCCCAGCCGCGGATCGAAGGCGTCGCTGAAGGCGGCGATCGACTTGCCGAGGATCTCGGTCAGCGACACATACACCATCGCGCCGGCGGAGAACGCCAGGCCGAAGGCGAGCAGGCGCGGATTGGGTCCCTTGCTGAACAACACCAGCACGCTGCCCAGGCCGGTGGCCAGGCCGGCGCCGAGGGTCACGGCGAGCGCGACCAGGACATTGTGCAGCGGGATCTCCAGCATGCGCCGGCGGCTCCGAGGAAGAGGCGTCGATCAAACCCGGCGCGGTGCGGGTGTCGCGTGAAGGCGCGCGATGCGCGCCCGTGGCTCAGCCGGCCTTGTGCGCCTGCGCGTCCAGCGCGAAGCAACGGTCCGGGCGCGGCTGCGGCGGATTGAAGTTGACCGGCACCTGGATGGTCCACGGCACCGCCTGGCCGTTGCGGGTGGCGGGATTGAAGGTCCAGCCGCGCACGGCCTCCTGCGCCGAGGCGTCGAGCTTGGCCTGGCCGCTGCCGGTGACCACGTCCACTTCGGTGGGCCTGCCCTGCACGCCGACCACCACCTTCAGCACCACGGTGCCGCCGATGCCGGCGCAGGCCACGTCGATCGGGTAGTCCGGCGGCGGCGTCTTCACCGCGGCGACCTCGGTCGGGGGCTGGGTCACGGTGTGTTGCTGGGATTGCTGGGATTGGCCGCAGGCGCTGAGCAGCACGGCGCTCAGGCAGGCCAGGGGGAGCAGACGGCGGGCGGCAGCGGTCATGTGGGTCATTCCGGAAGAGCGGAGGCCTTGGCGGCGCAGATGAAGTCGTTCTCGCTGAGACCACCGACGTCGTGGGTGGAATAGCGCACCACCACGCGGTCGTAGTGCACGCCCAGGTCGGGGTGGTGGTCCTCGCGGTGCGCGATCCAGGCCAGTGCGTTGACGAAGGCCAGGGTGCGGTAATAGTCGGGGAAGCGGAAGGTGCGGCTGATCGCGTTGCCGTTCTCGACCACTTCCCAGCCGGGCACCTGCGGCAGCAGTTCGGCCAGGCGCGCCTGGGTCAGTCTGTATTCGCTGCCCTTGCAGGGCGAGCAATGGGCCTGGGCGAGCGGGATCAGGTCGTTCATGGAAGGTCTCTGCGGTGGAACGGACAGGGCCGGTCAAGATACCGCCCGCGATGAGCGCAGGGCGTGGAAGGGTCTAGAATACCCGCATGATCCAGATCTCAGACAACGCACAGGCCCATTTCCGCAAGTTGCTCGAACGCGAGGCCGTGCCCGGCATGGGCGTGCGCCTGAGCGCGATCGATGCCGGCACCCCGCGCGCCGATGCGCGGCTGGAGTTCGCCGAGCCGGCGGACCTGGCCGGCGACGAATGGGCGATCGACTGCGACGGCTTCACCCTGTACGTGGCGGCCGACAGCGTCGGGTGGCTCGACGGCGCCGAAATCGACTACGTCACCCAGGGCACCGGCCAGCAGCTCACCATCAAGGCGCCGAAGATCAAGGGCGAAGCCCCGGGCGAGGCGGCCTCGCTGGTGGAGCGGGTGCGCTGGGTGGTGGAGAACGAGGTCAATCCGCAGCTGGCCCAGCACGGCGGCCGCGTGGCGGTGCAGGAAGTGTCCGCCGACGGCGTGGTGCTGCTGCGCTTCGGCGGCGGCTGCCACGGCTGCGGCATGGCCGACGTGACCTTGAAACAGGGCATCGAGAAGACGCTGATGGGCCGCGTGCCGGGGGTGACCGCGGTGCGCGACGCCACCGACCACGACAGCGGCAGCGCTCCCTACATCCCGCGCGATTCGGCCGCCTGACGTTCCGCTGCCGGTGACGCGCGCCGCCGACATCCTCGATGTGTTGTTGGCGCGCACGCCGCGCAAGCTGCTGCGCGATCGCCGCACCGGCCTGCCGTATGCATGGGCGCACTGGATCGCGGCGCAGCCTGCGCTGCCGCGGCCGTTCGCGGCCCCCGAACTGATCGCGGCGATGCCGCCGGCACAGCCGCCGGCGACCCTGCGCCTGCCGGCCTTGCCGCTGTGGCAGGCGTTCCGCCGCCTGTGGTGGCAGCACTGGGATCCGGCGCCGTACGACCAGCGCTGGTGGCGGCGCATCGCCGTGCTGCTCAGCCTGCTGCTGCATCTGCTGTTCGCGGTTTTCCTGCTGTGGGTGGCGTTCGTGCGCTGGCTGCCGCCGCGCGCCGATGCCGATGCCGCCGGACGCGTGCAGGTGGAATTCGTCGGCCGCGGCACCCCTGCCGAGAGCGGTGGCGGTGCGCCGGCCGAAGCGGCCGCGTCCACGGAGGCGACGTCGCTGACGCCACCGCGTGCCCAGCGCGCCTTGTCGCGTGCGCGCCCGACGCCGCCGGCCGCTGCAGCGCCCGCGCCTGCACCGGCCGCGGAGCCGGCTCCGACCCCGCCGGTGCCCGCGCCGACCACGGCCAGTGCGCCGCCACCGCCGCCGGCGGAGCAGCCGCTGCAGGTGACCGAAACGCCGACGCCCACGCGCGACTTCGTGCTGCCGCCGCCACCGAGCGTGCGTGTCCCGGTGCCGACACCGCGCGCGGTGGTGCCGCCCGACGTGCAGGTGCCGGTGCGCGAGGTCGAAGTGGTCACCGACGTGCCGACCGTGGCGCAACTGCGGCCGCGCGACATCGCGGTGCCGCGCCCAGTCGCACCGCAGGTACAGGTGCGCGAACGCGAGGTGCCGGCACCGCTGCCGCAGGTGGAGGTTCCCGCACCACAGCTGCGCACGCCGACGCCCACGCCGGTGTTGCGCAGTGCGGACGTGCCGCAGGTGCGTCAGATCGAAGTGCCGACGCCGAGCACCGCCACCGCGAGCGCACCCACGCCGGCACCGGCGGCTGCCCCGGCCGCAAGCCCAGACACGACGCCGACGAGCGTGCCGACTCCACAGCCGGCACCGGCCGCCGCCGCCGGCGCTGCGGCCAACGCGGCCGCCAAGCCGACCGCGCCCGCGGCCGGCACTGCGCCGCCCGGCAGCCAGGCCGTGAGTCCGGGCAGCGGTCCGGCGCCGATCGCACGTGATGGCGGCTGGGCCACGCCGCAGCGCGGCGACGACTGGGGCGCGGCCGCACGCAACCGCCCCGGCGATGCCGGTGCCGGCGCCAGCAAGGGCGGCGGCCTGTTCAATGCCGACGGCAGCGTGCGCCTGGCCGATGGCCGCGGCAACGACCAGGCGCCGGCGCGCAGCGCGCCCGGCTCCGAGACCGACACCTGGACGCGCGAGCGCATCGAAAAGGCCGGGGAATGGCTCAAGCGGCCGCCGTACGACTACACGCCGACCTCGTTCGACAAGTACTGGCTGCCGAACGCGACGCTGCTGGAAGAGTGGGTGCGGCGCGGCATCAAGTCGGTGAAGATCCCGATCCCGGGCACCACCAGCAGCATCTCCTGCGTGGTCTCGATCCTGCAGGTGGGCGGCGGCTGCAGCATCACCGACCCCAATCTCAACGAGCAGCCGGCTGGCGCGCGGCCGCCGCCGAACGTGCCATTCAAGCGCGAGCTGCAGGAAGACAACGGCAGTCGCTGAGTGGCGGTGTACCCGCCCGCTCCGACATGCGGGCGTCGCACATCACCAGCTGCGGCACACGTGGACCGGGCGTGGTTTGGTCCGAGTGGGCGGCTTCAGCCTGCACGGCGTTGCCTGCGAGGGCTCATCGCGACTGAAAGGCAGCACCAAACAACCCGTGGCGCACGAGGTGCTGTTTCGTAGGAGCGGCTTCAGCAGCGAAGGGCATTACCGGTAACGCCCATCGCGGCCGAACCCGCTCCTACGTGTGTGCCTTGCGTCGTTGGATAGGGTCGGAGCGATACCGGATTGCGCACCACGCGAAAGTGGCGGCGAGGTGGTCACGCGTCGACGGCGGCGCATCCGGAGCAAGCGCTGTGCGCAGTCCCGTCGGCGCTGCTCAGCGCAGCGTGGTGCAGGCGACCGCGCGCGTCATGCGGCGTGCGAGGTCCCCTGCGCGTCGTCCGCTCAATTCACGCCGTGCAAATCGCGCAACTGGCTGCTGCGCGAGCCGAAGTAGGCCGCCAGGTCGGCGATGTCCTGGTCGCTCAGCTGCGCCGCCTGCGGGCTCATCAGCGGATGCGTGCGGGTGCCGCCGCGGTAGGCCTGCAGCGCGTGCGCGAGGTAGTCGCCGTACTGGCCGCCGAGCTTGGGATAGGTCGGGTCGATCGGCGCGTTGCCGTCGGCACCGTGGCAGTCGATGCAGCTCTGCCCGGTGGCCTTGCCCTTGGCGTGAGCCAGCTTGTCGCCGGCGTCGATGCGTCCGCCGGGCAGGCCGGCGGAGGAGCCGGAACCGTGCTCGCCGCTGGCGTGGCCGGGGTCGCCGGCGGATTTGCTGGTGGATTCCACCTGCGATTGCGAACAGGCCCCCAGGCACAGGGCGGCAAGCAGGACGAGGGCGGGACGCAAGGCGTGCGCGGCGTTCGGCATGGGAGGCCTACTTGAGGGTGGACAGGAAAGCGGCGATGTCGGCGATCTCCTGGTCGGAGAAGCTTTCCGCCTGGGCCTGCATGGTCGGATGCTTGCGCTTGCCGAGCCGGTATTCGGTCAGCGCCTGGGTCAGGTACTGCGCCGACTGCCCGCCGATCTTGGGGATGCGGTAACTGGGGTAGGCGTTCTTGTAGCCGGTGACGCCGTGGCAGCCCTGGCAGGTGTAGGTGAGCACCCGGCCGTTGGCCGCGTTGCCCTGAACAGGCGCGGGTGCCGCGGCTGCGGCGGCGGGAGCGGCGGGCGCCGGCGCGGTCTGCGCCATGGCCGGGGCGGCCCCAACAGAAACGAGTACGGCCAGAGCAAAACAAGCGGCTAGCGGCTGCGTGCGCATGGTTTCGTGGTCCGGAGGACGGATTGGGGTTCCGGCGTGGGGGAACACGGAACGGCCCGAGTATAGCCTCACCTTTCGCGGCTTCGAAACTGGCGGTGGTGGGCGACCCGTGACCTTTGGGGCATTCGGCACGACGTCGATTGGTGATCTACTTATCTACAACACCATTCACGCCATCCACCAAGGACACGACGATGACGCGACCGCTCACGCGCCGCACTGCCACCTACGCTGCCGCGCTGTTGGTCACCACCACGCTGCTGCTGAGCGCCTGCAAGCCGGCCGCGGAGGCCAAGGCCAAGGCCGCCGACAGCGAGAAGGCGCCGGAGGCGGTGCCGGTGGAGGTGGCAGCGGCCAGCCGCCGTGCGGTGGCCGCCAGCTACAGCGGCACCGCGGCGCTGGAGGCGCGCGCCGAATCGCAGGTGGTGGCCAAGACCTCCGGCGTGGCCCTGGCGGTGCTGGCCGAGGAAGGCCAGCAGGTGCGCGCCGGGCAGCCGCTGGTGCGGCTGGACCCGGATCGCGCGCGGCTGGCGCTGGCGCAGAGCGAGGCGCAACTGCGCAAGCTGGAGAACAACTACCGCCGCTCGCAGCAGCTGGTGGGCCAGCAACTGGTCAGCGCCGCCGACGTCGACCAGATCAAGTACGACCTGGCCAACGTGCGCGCGCAACACCAGTTGGCGGCGCTGGAACTGTCCTATGCCACGGTGGTGGCGCCGATCTCCGGGGTGATCGCCTCGCGCTCGATCAAGACCGGCAACTTCGTGCAGATCAATACGCCGATCTTCCGCATCGTCGACGATTCGCGGCTGGAAGCCACGCTCAACGTGCCCGAGCGCGAACTGGCCACGCTCAAGACCGGGCAGCCGGTGACCCTGCTGGCCGACGCGCTGCCGGGCAAGCAGTTCCGCGGCCGGGTCGACCGCATCGCGCCGGTGGTGGATGCCGGCAGCGGCACCTTTCGCGTGGTCTGCGCCTTCGACGAAGGGGCGGAAGCGCTGCAGCCGGGCATGTTCGGCCGCATCCGCATCGATTACGACCAGCGCGCCGATGCGCTGGTGGTGCCGCGGCTGGCGCTGCTCGACGATGGCGAGCCGGCGGTGTTCCGCGTGGTCGCCGGCAAGGTCGCGCGGGTGCCGGTGACCCTGGGGTATGCCGAAGGGCCGTGGGTGGAGATTCGCCAGGGCCTGCAGGCCGGCGACCAGGTGGTCACCGCCGGCAAGGTCGCGCTGCGCGACGGCAGCCGCGTGCAGGTGATCGCGCCGCAGCGCGAGGTGGCCGACGCCGCCCCGGCCAGCACCGCCGGAGCGCGCTGATGCACGGCGCCGATTCTGACGCGCACGCACCGCCTGCGCCCGCCGCCGCGCACGGCGGCGGCCTGGTCGAATTCGCCACCCGCCGCCGCGTGACCATCGCGATGATCACGCTGACCATGCTGCTGTTCGGCGCGATCGCGCTGCACGGGCTCAAGGTCAACCTGCTGCCGGACCTGAGCTATCCGACCCTGACCGTGCGCACCGAGTACGCCGGCGCCGCGCCGTCGGAGATCGAGACGCTGGTGACCGAGCCGGTCGAAGAAGCGGTCGGCGTGGTCAAGAACCTGCGCAAGCTCAAGTCGGTCTCGCGCACCGGGCAGAGCGACGTGGTGCTGGAGTTCGCCTGGGGCACCAACATGGACCAGGCCAGCCTGGAGGTGCGCGACAAGATGGAGGCGCTGTCGCTGCCGCTGGAGGCCAAGGCGCCGGTGCTGCTGCGCTTCAATCCGTCCACCCAACCGATCATGCGCCTGGTGCTGTCCAGCAAGACCGCCGCGCACAGCGACGCCGAGGCGGTGCGCGCGCTGACCCAGTTGCGCCGCTATGCCGACGAGGACCTGAAGAAGAAGCTGGAGCCGGTCGCGGGTGTGGCCGCGGTCAAGGTCGGCGGCGGCCTGGAGGACGAGATCCAGGTGGATATCGACCAGCAGCGGCTGGCGCAGCTCAACATGCCGATCGACACGGTGATCGCGCGGCTCAAGGACGAGAACGTCAATCTCTCCGGCGGACGCCTGGAGCAGGGCACGCAGCGCTACCTGGTGCGCACCGTCAACCAGTTCGCCGACCTGGACGAGATCCGCAATCTGTTGCTGACCACGCAGGGCGCCGGCGGCAACGCGGCCGACGCGGCCCTGCAGCAGATGTACGCGATCGCCGCCTCCACCGGCTCGGAAGCCGCGATCGCGGCGGCCTCGGCGGCGCAGAGCGCGACGTCCAGCACGACCACCACCGTCGCCGGCGGCATGCCGATCCGGCTCAAGGACGTGGCGCAGGTGCGGCAGGGCTACAAGGAGCGCGAGGCGATCATCCGCCTGGGCGGCAAGGAGGCGGTGGAACTGGCCATCTACAAGGAAGGCGACGCCAACACCGTGGCCACCGCGGCGGCGCTGCGCAAGCGCCTGGAACAACTGCAGGCGCAGATTCCGGCCGATGCCGAGCTGACCACGCTGGAAGACCAGTCGCGCTTCATCGAGCACGCCATCGGCGACGTCAAGAAGGATGCGGTGATCGGCGGCCTGCTGGCGATCCTGATCATCTTCCTGTTCCTGCGCGACGGCTGGAGCACCTTCGTGATCGGGCTGTCGCTGCCGGTGTCGATCGTGACCACGTTCTTCTTCATGGACCGGCTCGGGCTGAGCCTCAACGTGATGTCGCTGGGCGGACTGGCGCTGGCCACCGGCCTGGTGGTGGACGACTCGATCGTGGTGCTGGAAAGCATCGCCAAGGCGCGCGAGCGCGGCCTGAGCGTGCTGGATGCGGCGATCGTCGGTACCCGCGAGGTCGGCATGGCGGTGGTCGCCTCGACCCTGACCACGATCGCGGTGTTCCTGCCGCTGGTGTTCGTGGAGGGCGTGGCCGGGCAACTGTTCCGCGATCAGGCGCTGACCGTGGCGATCGCCATCGCGATCTCGCTGGTGGTGTCGATGACCCTGATCCCGATGCTCAGCTCGCTGAAGGGCCGTGCGCCGCTGGCGTTCCCGGTGGAACCGGCGCCGCCGCACTGGCAGCCGCGGCGCGGCTGGCTGAAGCCGCTGGCCTGGAGCCGGCGCGGCGCAGGTGCGGCGGTGCGTGGGGTGTTCTTCGGCGTGGCCTGGTTGGTCGTGCGGCTGTGGCGCGGTGCGGTGGCGGTGGTCGCGCCGGTGATGCGCAAGGCCAGCGACGTGGCGATGGCGCCGTATGCGCTGGCCGAGCGCGGCTATCTGCGGCTGCTGCCGGGCGCGTTGGCGCGTCCGGGCTGGGTGCTGGGGCTGGCGGCGCTGGCCTTCGCCGCGACCCTGGCGGTAGCGCCGCTGCTGGGCGCCGACCTGATCCCGCAGTTGGCGCAGGACCGCTTCGAGATGACCGTGAAACTGCCGGCCGGCACACCGCTGCGGCAGACCGACGCGCTGGTGCGCGAACTGCAGGAAGTGCATGGCAAGGACGCGGGGGTGCAGGCGCTGTACGGCGTCAGCGGCAGCGGCACCCGGCTCGACGCCAACCCCACCGAGAGCGGCGAGAACATCGGCAAGCTGACCATCGCCATGGCCGGCGGCGGCAGCGCGCAGTTCGAGGCGCAGCAGAGCGAGCGCATGCGCGCGACGATGCGCAACCACCCGGGCGTGCAGGTCGGTTTCAGCCGGCCGGAGCTGTTCAGTTTCTCCACGCCGCTGGAGATCGAACTGCGCGGCCAGGATCTGCAGACCATCCAGCATGCGGGGCAGAAGCTGGCGGCGCTGCTGCGCGGCAACGGCCACTTCGCCGACGTAAAATCCACGGTGGAGGAGGGCTTCCCGGAGATCCAGATCCGCTTCGACCAGGAGCGCGCCGGCGCGCTGGGGCTGACCACCCGGCAGATCGCCGACGTGGTGGTGAAGAAGGTGCGCGGCGACGTCGCCACCCGCTACAGCTTCCGCGACCGCAAGATCGACGTGCTGGTGCGCGCGCAGCAGAGCGACCGCGCCAGCGTCGACAGCATCCGCCGGCTGATCGTCAATCCGGGCAGCAGCCGGCCGGTGACCCTGGACGCGGTCGCCGACGTGGTCGCCACCACCGGTCCCAGCGAGATCCACCGCGCCGACCAGATCCGCGTGGCGATCGTCTCGGCCAATCTGCGCGACATCGACCTGGGCACGGCGGTGCGCGAGGTCGGCGAGATGGTGGCGCGCGATCCGCTCGGCGCCGGCGTCGGCATGCACATCGGCGGGCAGGGCGAGGAACTGGCGCAATCGGCGCGCTCGCTGCTGTTCGCGTTCGGCCTGGCGGTGTTCCTGGTGTACCTGGTGATGGCCTCGCAGTTCGAGTCGTTGCTGCACCCGTTCGTCATCCTGTTCACCATCCCGCTGGCGCTGGTCGGCGCGGTGCTGGCGCTGCTGCTGACCGGCAAGCCGGTGTCGGTGGTGGTGTTCATCGGCCTGATCCTGCTGGTGGGCCTGGTGACCAAGAACGCGATCATCCTGATCGACAAGGTCAATCAGTTGCGCGAGGAGGGCGTGGCCAAGCGCGCGGCGCTGATCGAAGGCGCGCGCTCGCGGTTGCGGCCGATCGTGATGACCACGCTGTGCACGCTGTTCGGCTTCCTGCCGCTGGCGATCGCCAGTGGCGAGGGCGCCGAGGTGCGCGCGCCGATGGCGATCACCGTGATCGGCGGGCTGCTGGTGTCCACGCTGCTGACCCTGCTGGTGATCCCGGTGGTCTACGACCGCCTGGACCGCCGCGCCGACGCGTACTACGCCGAGCGTGGGCGCCGCGCGCGGCAACGCGAAAACGGCGAGCAGCGCCTGCAGGACGGCGAGGGCGCACCGGCATGAGCGTCGCCGAGTTCAGCATCCGTCGTCCGGTCACCACCATCATGTGCTTCGTGTCGTTGGTGGTGGTCGGGCTGATCGCCGCCTTCCGCCTGCCGCTGGAGGCCTTGCCGGACATCTCCGCGCCGTTCCTGTTCGTGCAGTTGCCGTACACCGGCTCGACCCCGGACGAGGTCGAGCGCAACCTGGTGCGGCCGACCGAGGAAGCGCTGGCGACGATGACCGGGATCAAGCGCATGCGCTCGACCGCCACCGCCGACGGCGCCAACATCTTCATCGAGTTCTCCGACTGGGATCGCGACATCGCCATCGCCGCCTCCGACGCACGCGAGCGCATCGATGCGATCCGTGCCGACCTGCCGGCCGACCTGCGGCGCTACAACGTGTTCAAGTGGTCCAGCAGCGACCAGCCGGTGCTGAAGGTGCGGCTGGCCGGTGCGGCCGACCTGACCGGCGCGTACGACATGCTCGACCGCGAGTTCAAGCGCCGCCTGGAGCGCATTCCCGGGGTGGCCAAGGTGTCGGTGTCCGGGGCGCCGCCGAACGAGGTCGAGATCGCCATCGCCCCGGACCGGCTCAGCGCGCACAACCTCAGCCTCAACCAGCTCAGCGAGCGCCTGGGCAAGCTCAACTTCTCGCTGTCGGCCGGGCAGATCGACGACAACGGCCAGCGCCTGCGGGTGCAGCCGGTCGGCGAACTGCGCGACCTGCAGGAGCTGCGCGACCTGGTCATCGACGCCAAGGGCCTGCGCCTGGGCGACATCGCCGAGGTGCGGCTGAAGCCGACCCGGATGAGCTACGGCCGTCGCCTGGACGGGCGCCCGGCAGTGGGCCTGGACGTGTTCAAGGAGCGCAGCGCCAATCTGGTCGAGGTCTCGCGCGCGGTGCTGGCCGAGGTCGAGCAGATCCGAAAGCAGCCGGCGCTGAGCGACGTGCAGATCAAGGTCATCGACAACCAGGGCAAGGCGGTGACCTCGTCGCTGGCGGAACTGGCCGAAGCCGGCGCGGTCGGCCTGCTGCTGTCGGTGACGGTGCTGTTCTTCTTCCTGCGGCATTGGCCGTCGACGCTGATGGTGACCCTGGCGATCCCGATCTGTTTCGCCATCACCCTGGGCTTCATGTACTTCGCCGGCGTCACCCTCAACATCCTGACCATGATGGGCCTGCTGCTGGCGGTGGGCATGCTGGTGGACAACGCGGTGGTGGTGGTGGAGAGCATCTACCAGGAGCGCGAGCGCATGCCGGACCAGCCGCAGCGCGCTTCCATCCTCGGCACCCGCAATGTCGCCATCGCGCTGTCGGCCGGCACCCTGTGCCACTGCATCGTGTTCCTGCCGAACCTGTTCGGCGAGACCAACAACATCAGCATCTTCATGTCGCAGATCGCCATCACCATCTCGGTGTCGCTGCTGGCGTCGTGGCTGGTGGCGGTGAGTCTGATCCCGATGCTGTCGGCGCGCATGCGCACCCCGGCGCTGGTGCATTCCCCGCACGGGCTGATCCCGCGCCTGCAGCGCCGCTACGCGCGGGTGCTGGCCTGGTCGCTGGCGCACCGTGGCTGGAGCGTGTGCGCGATCGTGCTGATCAGCGCGCTGAGCGTGATCCCGATGCTGCAGACCAAGAAGGACATGTTCGGCGGCGACGGCGGCGAGCAGGTCTTCATCGGCTACCAGTGGAAGGGCGCCTACACCCGCGAGCAGATGGCCGAGGAAGTGACCCGGCTGGAACGCTTCATCGACGCGCGCCGCGCGCAATACCACGTGACCCAGGTGTATTCCTGGTTCAGCGAGGAGGAGGGCAGCAGCACCACGCTCACCGTCGATCTGAAGCAGGTCCGCGACCTGCCGGCACTGATGGAACGCATCCGCAAGGAACTGCCGCGCTCGGCGCGGGTGGATTTCCACGTCGGCAACAGCAACGGCGGCGATGGCGGCAACGGCGGCGGGCAGACCGTGCAGGTGCAACTGGTCGGCGATTCCACCGAGGCGCTGCGCGCGCTCGCCGACGACGTGGTGCCGGTGCTGGCGCGGCGCAAGGAACTGCGCGACGTGCGCGTGGACAGCGGCGATCGCAGCGCCGAACTGGCGGTGCGGGTGGACCGCGAGCGCGCCGCCGCGTTCGGCTTCAGCGCCGAGCAGGTCGCCAGCTTCGTCGGCCTGGCGCTGCGCGGCGCGTCGCTGCGCGAGTTCCGCCATGGCGACAACGAGGTGCCGGTGTGGGTGCGCTTCGCCGGTGCCGAGCAGACCTCGCCGGAGGACCTGGACAGCTTCAACGTGCGCACCCAGGACGGGCGCAGCGTGCCGCTGCTGAGCCTGGTCGAGACGCAGCCGCGCGCGGCCGCGACCCAGATCGCCCGCACCAACCGGCAGACCACGCTGACCATCACCGCCAACCTCGGCGCCAAGGTCACCGCGCCGGAGGCCAAGCAGGCGATCGAGGACACCCTCAACGCAGTCAGCTTCCCGGTCGGCTACCGCTACAGTTTCGACGGCGCGGACGGCCAGGACGACGACCAGGCCAGCAAGCAGATGCTGTTCAACCTGCTGATCGCGCTGGTGATGATCTACGTGGTCATGGCCGCGATGTTCGAATCGCTGCTGTTCCCGGTGGCGATCATGAGCGGTGTGCTGTTCTCGGTGTTCGGCGTGTTCTGGCTGTTCTGGATCACCGGCACCAGCTTCGGGATCATGGCCTTCATCGGCATCCTGGTGCTGATGGGCGTGGTGGTGAACAACGGCATCGTGATGATCGAGCACATCAACAATCTGCGCCGGCGCGGCCTGGGCCGCACCGAGGCGCTGATCGAAGGCTCGCGCGAGCGCCTGCGGCCGATCATGATGACCATGGGCACGGCGATCCTGGCGATGGTGCCGATCTCGCTGACCACCACGCAGATGTTCGGCGACGGCCCGGCCTACTACCCGATGGCGCGTGCCATCGCCGGCGGCCTGGCGTTCTCGACCGTGGTCAGCCTGCTGTTCCTGCCGACCATCTACGCGATCCTGGACGATCTGAGTAACGGCGTGGCCAACCTGGTGCGTCGCGCGCGTGAGCGTCGCGGCGTGGCCGCGCAGATGGTGTCCTGATCCGGAGGCTTCAGACGACCTGTGGGAGGGGCTTCAGCCCCGACGCCGTACCGCTGAGGCGTCGGGACTGAAGTCCCTCCCACAAAGGCGAAATCCGCGCGGTGACAGTTGCCGCCGCCGCGCGGCGGGTAGTCAACCCGCCAGCTTGCCGAAGATGCGGAAGCCGGCCAGCCACACGCCGAGCATGCTGCCCAGGTTGGTCAGCAGGAAGGTCAGCACCACCCGCGAGACGCGGTTGCGGTACCAGCCGCGCAGGTTCTGCGCATCGTCGCGCAACGCCAGGAAATCGCCATAGGCCGGCTTGCGCATGTGCACTTCGACCAGGGCGCTGAACGCCCCGGCCGGCACGCCCGGGCGGAACGGCTTCAGCGGCGCGGCGATGGCGCCGGCGATCACGCTCAGCGGATGCCCGCCGGCCAGGATGCAGCCCAGCCCGGCCAGGCCGCCGGTGAACAGCACCCACTGCAGCAGCAGGTCGGTGCCCAGGGCGAAGCCGCCGTGCCAGTAGCCCCAGGCCACGCCGCCCAGCACCAGCGCGGTCAGGGTCAGGGTGATCCACGGCACCTTCTTCTTGGTCTGCACCTCTTCCAGCGCCTTGCGCAGCGTCGCCGGGTCGTCCTGGTCGCCCTGCAGGTGCCGCGCCAGGCCGGCCAGGTGACCCGCACCGACCACCGCCAGCACCTCGCGCACGCCTGTCGACGGCGCGCCATCCAGCGGTTCGGCGTTGCCGGTCAGCGGCAGCGCGCGCTGTTGCGCCTGTTCCTCGCGCAGGCGCGTGGCCATGTAGCGGTCTCGCTCGGCGATGATGGTGTCGTACAGCGCCGGGCTTTCGCTGGCGAAGTCGCCGAAGCTGGCTTCGAGCATATCGCCCTGCTTGAGCTTCTCGATCTCGGCCTCGCCGACCTCGTCGGAGGCGAACAGGCCGCCGAGCAGGCCGCTGGCCAGTTTCAGCTTGCCGAAGAAGCCGAGCCGGCTGGAGGCGCGCTTGAAGGTCAGGCCGACTTCGCGATCGATCAGGTACACCGGCAACTGCCGTTCGCGCGCCAGCAACACCGCGCGCTTGAGTTCGGCGCCGGGCTCGATGCCCAGTTGCTCGGCCAGGCGCCGCTGGTAGGCGGCCAGCGCCAGGTTGGCGGCGAACAGGGCCACGCGGCCCTTGCGGATCACCTGCACCAGGTCCAGCTTGGTCAGCGCGTCCGGGTCGGTCAGCGCCTGCAGGCGTTGCGGATCCAGTTCCACCGCCACCGCATCGAAACGGCCGCTGCCGATCGCCCGTTCCACCGCGGCGACGCTGGCCAGGGACACGTGCGCGGTGCCGAGCAGGGTGTAGCGGATGCCATCGCGTTCGACGATGCGGTAAGGCTGGCCGTCGAACAGCGCGTCGTCGCCGTCGGCCTGGGAAAGTTCGTTCATTCCATCACTCATCGGAGGGCGCCTCGGCAGCGCCGGGGCTCAGCGGGCATGGGGGTGTGAGGGCATCGGCCGCGATCGGCATGGGCGCCTGCGGCCGGGTCGCGCCGCGCCGCAGTCAACGGCGCTGCACTAGCAAAGACCCGGCACGGCGCTGCGGGTCAGTCGATGTAGCGCTTCAGCAGGTCGCCGTAGGCATCGATGCGGCGATCGCGCAGGAACGGCCAGATCCGCCGCACGTGCTCGCTGCGCTGCAGGTCGACGTCGCAGACCAGCACGGTCGGCTCGCCACCGGCCTCGGCGATGAACTCGCCCTGCGGACCGAGCACGTGGCTGTTGCCCCAGAACTGGATGCCCGACGCGCCCAGCGGCGACGGCTCGTGGCCGACCCGGTTGCAGCTCAGCACCGGCACGCCGTTGGCCACGGCATGGCCGCGATGGCTGAGGATCCAGGCATCGCGCTGGCGTTCCTGCTCGGCCTGTTCGTCGCTGGGGTCCCAGCCGATCGCGGTGGGATACAGCAGCAGTTCGGCGCCGGCCAGGGCCATCAGTCGCGCCGCTTCCGGGTACCACTGGTCCCAGCACACCAGCACGCCGAGGCGGCCGACCGAGGTCTGGATCGGGGTGAAGCCGAGATCGCCCGGGGTGAAGTAGAACTTCTCGTAGAAGCCCGGATCGTCGGGGATGTGCATCTTGCGGTACTTGCCCAGCAGGCTGCCGTCCTTTTCGAACACCACCGCAGTGTTGTGGTACAGCCCGGCGGCGCGACGCTCGAACAGCGAGCCGACCAAGACCACGCCATGGCGCTTGGCCAGCGCACCCAGGCGCTCGGTGCTCGGGCCGGGAATCGGCTCGGCCAGGTCGAATTCGTCCACCGACTCGTGCTGGCAGAAGTACGCGCCGTTGTGCAGTTCCTGCAGCAGCACCAGCTGCGCGCCCTGCGCGGCGGCCTCGGCCACACGCGACTCGATCGCTGCCAGGTTCGCCGCGGCGTCGCCGTGGTTGCGCTCCTGGATCAGCGCGACGGAAAGAGTGGTTCGGGTCATTGCGGAATCAAGGTTCGCGGTAAACCGGCATGGTAGCGCGGATGGCCGCGCGGCAGGTTCCGGGGAGATGAATCCCGCGCCACGCGTGGCGGCGGCGCGGGTGCTCGGTGCTGCGCCGGCGTGCGGCGCAGGCGCGACGGCTCAGTCCGCCAGCAGTCCGGCCGGCAGCTGCATGGTGATGCAGTGCAGGCTGCCGTTCTGCCAGATCAGCGCGCGGCAGGGGATCGGCACGATCTCGTGCTGCGGGAAGGCCTGCGCCATCACCGCCTGCGCCTGCGCATCGGCCGCGTCGCCGTAGGCCGGCATCAGCACCGCGCCGTTGACGATCAGGAAGTTGGCGTAGGACGCGGCCAGGCGCCGGCCCTGATCGATCACCGGCTGCGCCCACGGCAGCGGGAACAGGCGATAGGGCGCGCCGTCTGCGGTACGCAACGCGGCCAGTTCGGCGCCCATCGCCTGCAGCTCGGCGTAGTGCGAATCGCCGGCGTCGTCGCAGGCCTGGTAGACGATGGCGTCGGTCCCGGCGAAGCGGGCGAGAGTGTCGATGTGCGCGTCGGTGTCGTCGCCTTCCAGGTAGCCGTGGTCCAGCCACAGCACGCGCTGCTGCGCCAGCCAGTCGGCCAGGTCGTGGCTGAGCGATTCGCGGCTGCGCTGCGGGTGGCGCTCGTGCAGGCACTGCCAGGTGGTCAGCAAGGTGCCGGCGCCATCGCAGTCGATAGCGCCGCCTTCCAGGGCGAAGTCGATGCGGCGCACGTCGCTGTCGGCGAACAGGCCCTGCTCGGCCAGCACGCTCACCAACTGGTCGTCACGACTGGCCTGGAACTTGCCGCCCCAGCCGGTGAAGCGGAAGTCCAGCAGCTGGAAGCCGCCGCCGGCTCGCGCCAGGGTGATCGGGCCGGAATCGCGCAGCCAGGTGTCGTCGTACTCGGCCTCGACGAAGCGCACCCGCTGCATGTCCACCCGCGCCGAGCGCAAGCGCGCCTCTGCGTAGATTTGCAGGTCGGCGTCGGCCACGCAGATCAGCACCCGCTGGAAGCGCACGATCGCCGCGACCAGGGCGATGTAGGTTTCCTCGACCTCGGCCAGGCGCTCGGCCCAGTCGGTGCCGGCATGCGGCCAGGCGATCAGGATGGCGGACTGGGGTTCCCATTCCGCGGGAAGGCGAAGGCGATCAGTCATTGCGACCACTACTCAGGTTGTGCCCGGCATCGCGCCAGGGTGTGTGTCGTTCCTATCCCGCACCGGCGAGGCGCGGGAGCTTTGCGCCGCGCCGCGGCTGGGCGGCCGCGACGCGGCAGTGCTGGGGTGCTCGGCCAGGCGCAGGCGCGACCGGGCGCAGGATCGGCGTCAGCGGATCGCGGGTTTCGGGCCGATCTCGTTGGCGTCGGCCTTGTTGGCGACCACGTCCACCACCTTCTGCTTCTCGAAGTACACGGTGAAGGCCGGATAGACCCAGCGGTTGATGGTCGGCCATTGCCGCTTCTGGCCGCCGCGCGGCTCCAGCTTCTGCTGCGGTGCGCCGTAGCGCGCCTGCACCTGGGCCATGCTCAGGCCGCGGGTGGGCAGCGCCGCGGCGGGTTCTTCCTTGACCCGGTCGACCAGCAGGGTCTCGGCGTGGGCGCCGCCGGCCAGGCCCAACACGGCCAGCAGCGGCAGGACGGACAGACGATGCTTCATCACGTGTACTCCCCAGAGGACGAACGCCGATTACAGCAAACTTCGATAACAAAAAACCGCCCGAAGGCGGCTTTCGTCGACGACCGGCCACCGCTGCGCGCGGCGCGGCAGGGCAGGCCGGGTCGGATCAGCGCTGACGCGCCTTGAAACGGGGGTTGGACTTGCAGATCACGAAGACCTTACCGCGGCGGCGGACCACCTTGCAGTCGCGGTGACGGGCCTTCGCCGACTTCAGGGAGGACAGGACTTTCATGGCACACCTCGGCGTAAACTTGTGGATTCGAAGGAGGGCGGCACGGCCGAAGCCATGGCGCGGGATCAGTAAGCCGGCGATTGTAGCCTGGTTTTCTTCATGGTTTCAACTGCTTGCGCCAGCCCGGCCGGCGTCGGCGCTACAATGCGCCGCCCCCCGTCCGAGGAACCGCATGAACGAGCCCGCTCCCGTCCTGACCATCGATGGCCCTTCCGGGGCCGGCAAAGGCACCGTCAGCCGCATCGTCGCCGCCCGCCTGGGCTGGCATTACCTGGATTCGGGGGCGCTGTACCGGGCGGTCGGGGTGGCGGCCAGCTGGGCCAATCTGGACATTTCCGACGCCGCAGCGCTGATGCGCTGCACGTTCGACACCCGGGTGGAGTTCGACGAGGTCGCCGATGGCGGCCTGCGGGTGCGGATCAACGGCGCCGATGCCACCGACGAGCTGCGCCTGGAGACCACCGGTGCGGTGGCCTCGGCGATCGCCGCCATCCCCGAGGTGCGCGCGGCGCTGAAACAGCGCCAGCGCGCCTTCCGCACCCCGCCGGGGCTGGTCGCCGACGGCCGCGACATGGGCACGGTGATTTTTCCGGACGCCCCCTACAAGGTGTTCCTGACCGCCAGCGCCGAGGAGCGCGCCCAGCGCCGGCATAAGCAGTTGAAGGAAAAAGGGGTTTCGGTTATATTCGACGACCTGCTGCGCGAGATCATGGCCCGCGACGCACGCGATGCCCAACGCGCGGTGGCCCCGCTGAGGCCGGCAGACGATGCCGTCCTCCTCGATACCACCGGCATGGATATCGACCAGGTGGTGGGCCGCGTCCTGCAGTTGCTGCCGGTCTGAGCGGCACGCAGGGCAGGGCAGCAGTTTGGTGGCGTCATGCGCGCCACCGGTTCCTCGTTACACCCGCAACATCCATGTTCCATCGATAGCGTCAAAGGCTCCGCTGCGCAATTCCGCGCTGCGGTTTTTCCATTCCACACCCGGCCGCCGTTCGGGCCGACTAACAGGTGGACAGTCGCTGTTTTCCAGAAGAAAACGCCCTGTCCGTGTGTCCACTAGAGTAATTTCAAATGACCGAATCTTTTGCCGAACTGTTCGAAGCCAGCCAAGCCAACCTGGCCAAGCTGAAGCCCGGCGCCATCGTCACCGGTACCGTCGTGGAAGTCCGCGGCGACGTGGTGGTGATCAACGCCGGCCTGAAGTCCGAAGGCATCGTGCCGATCGAGCAGTTCCGTAACGACGCTGGCGAAATCGACGTCGCCGAAGGCGACCTGGTCAAGGTCGCGCTCGACTCGCTCGAGAACGGCTTCGGCGAGACCGTGCTGTCGCGCGAGAAGGCCAAGCGCGCCATGGTGTGGGACGAGCTGGAAGAAGCGTTGGAGAAGAACGAGACCATCACCGGCCGCATCAGCGGCAAGGTCAAGGGTGGTTTCACCGTGGACATCAAGGATGTCCGCGCGTTCCTGCCCGGTTCGCTGGTGGATGTGCGCCCGGTGCGCGACCCGGCCTACCTGGAAGGCAAGGAACTGGAGTTCAAGCTGATCAAGCTGGACCGCAAGCGCAACAACGTGGTGGTCTCGCGTCGTGCGGTGGTCGAAAGCGAGCACTCGGAAGAGCGCGAGCAGCTGATGGACAAGCTGCAGGAAGGCGCGATCCTGAAGGGCGTGGTCAAGAACCTGACCGACTACGGCGCGTTCGTGGACCTGGGCGGCATCGACGGCCTGCTGCACATCACCGACATGGCCTGGAAGCGCGTGCGCCATCCGTCCGAAGTGGTCAACGTCGGCGACGAGCTGGACGTGCGCGTGCTGAAGTTCGATCGCGAGCGCAACCGCGTCAGCCTCGGCCTGAAGCAGCTGGGCGAGGATCCGTGGGACAACATCGCGCGTCGTTACCCGGCCAACAGCCGTGTGTTCGGCAAGGTCTCCAACGTCACCGATTACGGCGCGTTCGTCGAGATCGAGCCGGGCGTGGAAGGCCTGGTGCACGTGTCCGAGATGGACTGGACCAACAAGAACGTCAACCCGTCCAAGGTCGTGCAGGTCGGCGACGAAGTCGAAGTGATGGTGCTGGACGTGGACGAAGAGCGTCGCCGCATCTCGCTGGGCATGAAGCAGGTCGCCGCCAATCCGTGGGAAACCTTCGCCGCCACCCACAAGAAGAACGACAAGGTGTCCGGCCAGATCAAGTCGATCACCGATTTCGGCATCTTCATCGGCCTGGACGGCGGCATCGACGGCCTGGTGCACCTGTCCGACATCAGCTGGAACACCACCGGCGAAGACATCGTGCGCAACTTCAAGAAGGGCGACACGCTGGAAGCAGTGGTGCTGGCGGTGGACCCGGAGCGCGAGCGCATCAGCCTGGGCGTCAAGCAGCTGGAGCAGGATCCGTTCGGCCAGTACATGGCTGCCAACCCGAAGGGCTCGAAGGTCGAGGGCGTGGTGCGTGAAGTGGACGCCAAGGGCGCCACCATCGACCTGGCCGACGGCATCGAAGGCTACGTCGCCGCGCGCGACATCGCCAACGAGCGCGTCGACGACGCCAGCCAGCACCTGAAGGTCGGCGACAAGATCGAAGCCAAGTTCGTGGGCATGGACCGCAAGGGCCGCACCCTGCAGCTGTCGATCAAGGCCAAGGACGATGCCGAAATGCGCGAAGTGCTGGAGGAATACCAGTCCGCGTCGGGCGGCACCACCCAGCTGGGCGCGCTGCTGCGTGCGCAGCTGAACGGCAACAAGTCCGAGTAATCCGCCACACGCAGCGTTACTGGCACGGCCCGGTGTTCCCGGGCCGTGCCAGGTTGCGACCCCACTGCACGAATCCGTAATGACCAAATCCGAACTGATCGAAATCCTGGCGCGCAAGCAGGCGCATCTGAAGTCGGACGACGTCGATCTGGCGGTGAAGTCGTTGTTGGAAATGATGGGCGGCGCCCTTTCCGGCGGCGATCGTATCGAGATCCGTGGCTTCGGCAGCTTTTCCCTGCATTACCGGCCGCCGCGCCTGGGACGCAATCCCAAGACCGGCGAGTCCGTCGCGCTTCCCGGCAAGCACGTGCCGCATTTCAAGCCCGGCAAGGAGCTGCGCGAGCGCGTGAGCGGCGTCGTCCCGGTCGAATCCGACACGCCCTGAGCCCGGCGTCCGGCGCTTGCCGGAATCCACGCCTGTTCGGCTAATCTAGTGTCTCCCGACGCTGGAGTTGCTCATGAAGATTGCACGACTGCTGATCCTGCTGGTGTTGCTGTTGGCCGGCTTGGTCATCGGGTCGCTCAATTCGCAGCCGATCCAGATCAACTTCGTGTTCTCCAGCATCGCCACCACCTCCGGCATCGCCATCATCGTCTCGCTGTTCGCCGGCGTGCTGATCGGCGCCTCGCTGGTCCTGGCGGCCCTGGTGATCCCCCTGTATGCCAAGCTGCGTCGCGCCAACAAGGCCGCGAACGCCGCTGCCCCGGCCGTCGCGCCGGTTTCCACCCATGCCCACCAGCCCTTGGACGGACGCTGATCTTCGATGGACTTTCTGACCGAGTGGTTCTGGTTCTTCCTGTTCCTGCCGCTGGCGGCATTGAGCGGCTGGGTGATCGGCCGCCGTGGCGGCCAGCGCCATGGCGATACCCAGGTCAGCCGGCTGTCCAGCACCTATTTCCGCGGCCTCAACTATCTGCTCAACGAGCAGCCGGACAAGGCGATCGAGCTGTTCCTGCACATCGCCGAACTGGACAAGGAAACCTTCGAGACCCAGGTCGCGCTGGGCCACCTGTTCCGCCGCCGCGGTGAGGTCGACCGCGCCATCCGCCTGCACCAGGGCCTGGTCCAGCGCGGCGACCTGAGCGACGCGCAGCGCGTGCAGGCCTTGCTGGCCCTGGGCGAGGACTACATGAAGTCGGGGCTGCTGGACCGCGCCGAAACCGTGTTCACCGAACTGGCGCAGATCGACCAGCGTGCGCCGCAGGCGCTCAAGCACCTGATCGGCATCTACCAGGCCGAACGCGACTGGGAAAAGGCCATCGACAACGCCACCCGCTACGAAGAGGTGACCGGCGAGCCGATGGGCAAGCTGATCGCCCAGTTCGAATGCGAACTGGCCGACCGCTATCGCGCCTCGGGCAAGAATGACTTGGCGCGGGAGGCGATCGCGCGCGCCTACCAGGCCGATGCCAAGTCGGTGCGTGCCGGCATCCTGGAAGGGCGCATCGATGTCGACGACGGCAACGACGAGGCCGCCATCCGCGCCTTCGAGCGCGCCGCGCGCCACGACCCCGACTACCTGCCGGAGATCATGCCGGCGCTGATGGAGTGCTACCGCCGCGGCGACGATCTCAGCGGCGCGCGCGCGTTTCTGTCGGAGATGACCGAGCACTACCGCGGCATCGCCCCGGTGCTGGCGCTGACCCGCCTGATGGAGTCGCAGGAAGGCATTTCCGCCGCACGTTCCTACCTCGGCCGGCAGCTCAAGGACCGGCCGTCGGTGCGCGGCGAGTCCGCGCTGATCGACCTGACCCTGGCCGAGGGCGCCGATTCCACCGCGACCCTGCAGGATCTCAAGCACATCACCGACCAGTTGCTGGTGCGCAATCCCAGCTACCGCTGCACCCGCTGCGGCTTCGGCGCGCGCACCCACCACTGGCAATGCCCCAGTTGCAAGGAGTGGGGCACGGTCAAGCCCCTGCTCAACTACGCGGTGGTGTAGTGCCCATCGCAGGAGCCGCGCTGCTCTTGGCGCTCGGGGTGTTCAGCGCGGCTGGCACCTGGCTGTCGCGCCAGTACGCACTCAAACGCAAGCTGATGGACGCGCCGGGCGAGCGGCGCAGCCACACCGTGGCCACGCCGCGCGGCGGTGGCGTGGCGATCGTGGCGGCGGTGTTGCTGGCCTGCGCCTGGGCGGCGCTGCAGTGGCCGCAGCACGGCGCCGGCATCGCCACCGTCGCGGCCGGCCTGCTGCTGGTGGCCGGCATCGGCTGGTGGGACGACCACCGGTCGCTATCGGCGGCGCTGCGCTTGCTGGTGCATGCGGTCGCCGCGACCCTGCTGGCTGCACTTGTCTACAAGGCGAGCCAACCGCTGTGGATGGTCGCGCTGGTGTGGTTGGCGACGGTTTCGCTGATCAATATCTGGAATTTCATGGACGGCATCAATGGCCTGGCCAGCAGCCAGGCAATGATCGCGGCCCTGGGATTCGCTTGCCTGCTGCCGGCTTCGTTGCGCTGGCCGTGCTGGGTGCTGCTAGTGGCCTGCGTGGGATTTTTGCCGTTCAACTACCCCCGGGCGCGCATTTTCCTCGGCGATGTCGGCAGCGGCGCGCTTGGCTACCTGATTGCCGCGCTGTTCGCCTGGTGCCTCGTCGCCGGCGAACAGGCGCCCTGGCTGCCGGCATTGCCGCTGTCGGCCTTTGCCATCGACGCAGGCTTCACGCTCGTCTCGCGCATGCTCGCCGGCGAACGCTGGTGGCAGCCGCACGCGCAACATTTTTATCAGCGTTGGGTACACACCGGCAGTAGCCATACTGTCGTCACGCTCGCCTACGGTCTGTTCAGCATTGTCGCGATTACAATTGCGCGGCTGGGCAGGCCCCTGGATACGGGCATGCAGGCCGGTCTGACGATCGCCTGGTTCTGTTCGGCAGGTGTGCTTTGGCTGGCCTTGCGCAACTGGATGCGCCGAACTCTCACGGATCACTGATGCTTTCCACGCGCGACCGAGTCACCGAACTGTTTCCCAAGGCCTCCGTGGTTGTCCACGATCTGGCCATCGTCTGGGTCTGTTGGCAGCTGCTGCACGCGGCGCGCTACACCATGCTCCCCGGCGAGCACCCGCTGCCGCTGTGGAACCTCAACACCGCCATCGTGCTGTTGGCGCAAGGTCTCGTGTTCTGGAAGGTCGGCCTGTATCGCGGCCTGTGGCGCTTTGCCAGCGTCCCGGACCTGCTCAATATCTTCAAGGCCAGCTTCTATGGCCTGGTGGCGATCGTGCTGGGGCTGGCCTACAGCCGCTTCGACGCGATTCCGCTCTCTGTGCTGATGGTGTATCCGTTCGCGCTGTCGGCGCTGCTGGGCGCGCCGCGCCTGCTGTACCGCGCCTGGAAGGATTATCAGATCGCGCATTCGGACGATACCGCGCGGCGGGTATTGATCGTCGGCGCAGGCCGTGCGGCCGAGGCGCTGGTACGCGACCTGCGCCGTTCCGGCGCCTATCATCCGGTCGGCTTCGTCGACGACGCTGGTCACCTGCACGGCGCCAAGCTGCAGGGTCTGCCGATCCTGGGCAGCATCGACGAAGCCGGTGCGATCGCCAAGGAAACCGCCGCCAAGCTGCTGGTGATCGCGATTCCGTCGCTGGACGCGGCCGGCATGCAACGGGTGGTGGCCATCTGCGAAAGCACCGGCCTGCCGTTTCGCACCGTGCCGCGCCTGCTCGACGTGCTCGAGGGCCATTACCTGCCGGGCGAACTCAAGGAGGTCGCGATCGAGGACCTGCTCGGCCGCAAGCCGGTGACCCCGGACTGGAAACTGATCAAAGGTTGGTTGTCCGGGCGCACCGTGCTGGTGACTGGCGCCGGCGGCTCGATCGGCTCGGAACTGTGCCGTCAGTGCGCGCGTCACGGCGCGCGCAAGATCGTGCTGCTGGAGATCAACGAACTGGCGCTGATCACCATCCATGCCGACCTGCACCGTACGTTTCCCGATCTGGAGATCGACTGCGTGCTCGGCGACTGCGGCGATCCGGCAGTGATCCGCCACGCCATGCAGGTAGCCGAGCCGGACGCGGTGTTCCATGCCGCCGCCTACAAGCAGGTGCCGCTGCTGGAGCGGCAGTGCCGCGAGGCGGTGCGCAACAACGTGCTGGCCACCGAGAACGTGGCACGCGCCTGTGTCGCGGCCAAGGTCTCGACCTTCGTGTTCATTTCCACCGACAAGGCGGTCAATCCGGTCAACCTGCTCGGTGCGTCCAAGCGCTATGCCGAAATGGTGTGCCAGTCGCTGGACGACCAGGCGGTGAGCACGCGCTTCGTCACCGTGCGCTTCGGCAACGTGCTGGACTCGGCCGGCAGCGTGGTGCCGCTGTTCCGCGAGCAGATCCGCCAGGGCGGTCCGGTGACGGTCACCGATCCGCAGGTGACGCGCTACTTCATGACCATTCCCGAAGCCAGCCAGCTGATCGTGCAGGCGGCGGCCTCGGCATCGCATGGCGCCATCTATACGCTGGACATGGGCGAGCCGGTGCCGATCCGCCTGCTTGCCGAGCAGATGATCCGCCTGGCGGGCAAGCAGCCCGGGCGCGACATCGCCATCGTCTACACCGGCCTGCGGCCGGGCGAGAAGCTGCACGAGACGCTGTTCTACGCCGACGAGAACTACCGGCCCACCTCGCATCCGAAGATCCTCGAGGCCGGCGTGCGCAGCTTCTCGCGCGAGGACGTGCTGCGCGGCGTGCAGCAGTTGCGCGCCGCCGTGGCCGACTACGACAGCGACACCATCGAGAAGGTGTTGCGCATGACCATGCCGGAGTTCGCGCCCTTGCGTCAGCAAGACGGTCACGACGGCTCCGCTACCATCGTTCCATTCCCCGCACGCGAGGCCAGAAGGCTCTGATGAGCAAGAGAATCCGCAAGGCAGTATTCCCGGTGGCAGGTTTGGGTACCCGCTTCCTTCCCGCTACCAAGACGGTTCCCAAGGAAATGTTGCCGATCATCGATCGGCCGCTGATCCAGTACGCCGTGGACGAGGCGATCGAAGCCGGGTGCGACACCCTGATCTTCGTCACCAACCGCTACAAGCACGCGGTCGCGGATTATTTCGACAAGGCCTACGAACTGGAGCAGAAGCTGGAGCGTGCCGGCAAGCACGAACAGCTGGAAATGATCCGTCACGTGCTGCCGGACGGCGTGCGCGCGATCTTCGTGACCCAGGCCGAAGCGCTGGGCCTGGGCCACGCCGTCCTGTGCGCCAAGTCGGTCATCGGCGACGAGCCGTTCGCGGTGTTGCTCCCGGACGACCTGATCTGGAACCGCGGCGACGGCGCGCTGAAGCAGATGGCCGATCTCAACGAGCGCAGCGGCGCCAGTGTGATCGCGGTGGAAGACGTGCCGCACGAGAACACCGCCAGCTACGGCATCGTCGCCACCGAGGCCTTCGACGGCCGCAAGGGCCGCATCGCGCAGATCGTCGAGAAGCCCAAGCCGGAAGACGCGCCGAGCGATCTGGCGGTGGTCGGGCGCTACGTGCTCAGTTCGAAGATCTTCGAACTGCTGGAAAGCACCGGCACCGGTGCCGGCGGCGAGATCCAGCTGACCGACGCCATCGCCGCGCTGCTGAAGAGCGAAGAAGTCGATGCGTATCGCTTCGAGGGCACCCGTTTCGACTGCGGGACCCACCTGGGCCTGGTCGAGGCGACCATCCGGTTTGCGCTGGAGAACAAGAAGCTGGCCAAGCCGGCGCGCGAGAAGCTGACCCAGATGCTCGCCGAGGAGTGAGCCTGGTGCCGCGCGCCGCTGCAGGCGGCGCGCTGGCCAAGAGCTTCAGGCACTGAGTCGATCCAGATAGGTCGAATCAGGTGACAAACAGAAAAAGGCAGCCGTGAGGCTGCCTTTTTCTGTTTTTGCGCTGGTCTGACAACAACGCTTGGTGCCGGACCCTCACCCCAACCCCTCTCCCGGCGGGAGAGGGGCTATAGCTGTTCCCTTTTCCCATCGGGACCATGGTGCCCTTTGGGGAAAGATGGCCCGCAGGAACGGACGAGGGTAGGGGCCCGCATGCTTACAGTGCTTCGATGATCCCCGCGGCGCCCATGCCGGTGCCGATGCACATGGTGACCATGCCGTACTTCTGCTTGTGGCGGCGCAGGCCGTGCACCAGGGTCGCGGTGCGGATCGCGCCGGTGGCGCCGAGCGGATGGCCCAGGGCGATGGCGCCGCCCAGCGGGTTGACCTTGGACGGATCCAGGCCGCTGTCGCGGATCACCGCCAGCGACTGCGCGGCGAAGGCTTCGTTGAGCTCGATCCAGTCCAGTTGGTCCTTGCTCAGGCCGGCCTGCTTGAGCGCCTTCGGAATCGCCTCGATCGGGCCGATGCCCATCACTTCCGGGCGCACGCCGGCGACCGAGAAGCTGACGAAGCGGGCCAGCGGGGTCAGCCCGTAGTCCTTGATCGCCTGCTCGGAGGCCAGCAGCACCGCACCGGCGCCGTCGCTCATCTGCGAGGAGTTGCCGGCGGTGACGCTGCCGCCGAACTGGCCGTTGCGGAACACCGGGCGCAGCTTGGCCAGGCCTTCGATCGAGCTGTCCGGACGCGGGCCTTCGTCGGTGTCGACCAGCTTCTTGCGCAGGGCGATGACGTTGCCGGCCAGGTCGGGCTGGTGCGAGAGGATCTCGTAGGGGCTGATCTCGTCGCGGAATTCGCCGGCGGCGATCGCGGCGACGGCCTTCTGGTGCGAGGCGAGGGCGAAGGCATCCTGGTCCTCGCGCGACACCTTCCATTCCTCGGCCACCTTCTCGGCGGTGATGCCCATGCCGTAGGCGATGGCGACGTGGTCGTCGGCGAACACGCTCGGCGACAGCGCGACCTTGTTGCCCATCATCGGCACCATCGACATCGATTCGGTGCCGCCGGCCAGCATCAAGTCGGCGTTGCCCAGGCGGATCTGGTCGGCGGCCAGCGCCACCGCCTGGATGCCCGAGGAGCAGAAGCGGTTGATGGTCTGCCCGGCCACCGAGTTCGGCAGGCCGGCCAGCAGCACGCCGATGCGCGCCACGTTCATGCCTTGCTCGCCCTCGGGCATCGCGCAGCCGATGATCGCGTCGTCGATGCGCGAGGTGTCGATGCCCGGCGCCTGCGCCACCACCGCGCGCAGCACGTGCGCCAGCATGTCGTCGGGACGGGTGTTGCGGAACATGCCCTTGGGCGCCTTGCCGACCGGGGTGCGGGTGGCGGCGACGATGTAGGCTTCCTGGATCTGTTTGCTCATTTGGCTTTCTCCGAAAGCCGGGATTGGGGATTCGGGATTGGGGATTCGTCAGAGCGGATCCCGGCACCCGAATATTTCCTGCCCGGCGGATGAATTTGTGGGAGGCGAGAATCGTTGGTAGTGGGGATCCGCCGTAACGAATCCCCAATCCCGACTCCCGAATCTCAGTTCCTGAGTGGCTTACCCGTCTTGAGCATGTGCCCGATGCGTGCCTGGGTCTTTTCCTGCTGGGCCAGTTCGACGAAGTGCTTGCGCTCGAGCTTGAGCAGCCATTCCTCGTCCACCAGCGCGCCGCGGTCGACCTCGCCGCCGCACAGCACGGTGGCGATGCGGGTGGCGATCTCGTAGTCGTACTCGCTGATGAAGCGGCCTTCCAGCATGTTGACCAGCAGCATCTTGAAGGTGGCGATGCCGACGTCGCCGGCGACCTGGATGCGTCGCGCCGGCAGCGGCGGGCGGTAGCCGCCCTCGGCCAGGGCGCGCGCCTCGGCCTTGGCGATGTACAGCGATTCGTAGCTGTTGAACACCACCTTGTCGGTGCCGCGCAGCAGGCCCAGTTCCTTGGCGTTGACCGCCGAGGTGGAGACCTTGGCCATGGCCACGGTCTCGAAGGTCTTCTTCAGCTCGGCGAACACGTCGCCGCCCGGACCCGCGGCCTGCGCCGCGCGCACCGCGATCTCCTTGAGGCCGCCGCCGGCCGGCAGCAGGCCCACGCCGGCCTCGACCAGGCCGATGTAGCTCTCCAGCGCGGCCACGGTCTTGGCGCTGTGCATCTGGAACTCGCAGCCGCCGCCCAGTGCCAGCCCGCGCACCGCCGCGACCACCGGCACCAGCGAATACTTGATGCGCTGGCTGGTGGCCTGGAAGTTGGCGACCATCGCCTCGAACGCATCGACCTTGCCGGCCTGCAGCAGGCCCAGCGCGCCGGCCAGGTCGGCGCCGGCGGAGAAGGGTTCCTTGTGCTGCCACAGCACCAGGCCCTTGAAGTCCTTCTCGGCGCGGCCGACCGCTTCCTGCAGGCCGTCCAGCACCTGGTCGGAGACGGTGTTCATCTTGGTCTTGAAGCTGACCACGGCGATGTCGTCGCCGTCGTGCCACATGCGCAGGCCGTCGTTCTCGAACACGGTCTCGCCCTGCGCGAACTTCTCGCCCAGCAGCGGATCGGGGAAGCGCTGGCGCTTGTACACCGGCAGCGCCGAGCGCGGCAGCTTGGCGTCGCGCGCCGGGCTGTACGAGCCCTCGGCGGCGTGCACGCCGTCGCGGCCGTCGAACACCCAGTTCGGCAGCGGCGCGCTGCTCATGCTCTTGCCGGCGGCGATGTCGTCGGCGATCCACTGCGCGACCTGCTTCCAGCCCGCCGCCTGCCAGGTCTCGAACGGACCCAGCGCCCAGCCGTAGCCCCAGCGGATCGCCAGGTCCACGTCGCGCGCGGTCTCGGCGATGTCGGCCAGGTGGTAGGCGCTGTAGTGGAACAGGTCGCGGAAGGTCGCCCACAGGAACTGCGCCTGCGGATGCTGGCTCTCGCGCAGCTTGGCGAACTTCTCGGCCGGGTTCTTGATCTTCAGGATCTCGACCACTTCCGGCGCGGCGGCGCGGTCGGCCGAGCGGTAGTCCTGCTTCTGCAGGTCCAGCACCACGATGTCCTTGCCGACCTTGCGGAAGATGCCGGCGCCGGTCTTCTGGCCCAGCGCGCCCTTGCCGATCAGCGCCTCCAGCCACTTCGGCGCCTTGAAGAAGGCATGCCAGGGATCGTTCGGCAGGGTGTCTCCCATGGTCTTGATGACGTGCGCCATGGTGTCCAGGCCGACCACGTCCGAGGTGCGGTAGGTCGCCGACTTGGGACGGCCGACCAGCGGGCCGGTGAGACCGTCGACCTCGTCGAAGCCCAGGCCGAACTGCTCGGTGTGGTGGATGGTGGACAGGATCGAGAACACGCCGATGCGGTTGCCGATGAAGTTGGGCGTGTCCTTGGCGTAGACCACGCCCTTGCCCAGGGTGGTGACCAGGAAGCTTTCCAGGCCTTCCAGCACCGCCGGCTCGGTGTGCTTGGCCGGGATCAGTTCGGCCAGGTGCATGTAGCGCGGTGGGTTGAAGAAGTGCACGCCGCAGAAACGGTGACGCAGCTGTTCCGGCAGCACGTCGGACAGGGCGTTGATGCCCAGGCCGGACGTGTTGGAGGCCAGCACCGCATGGTCGGCCACGAACGGCGCGATCTTCTTGTACAGGTCCTGTTTCCAGTCCATGCGCTCGGCGATGGCTTCGATGATCAGGTCGCAGCCGCGCAACTGCTCCAGGCCGGAGTCGTAGTTGGCCGGGGTGATGGCCTCGGCCAACGCGGTGCTGGCCAGCGGCGCCGGGCTGAGCTTGGTCAGGTTGGCGATCGCCTTGAGCACCACGCCATCGGCGGGGCCTTCCTTGGCGGGGAGGTCGAACAGCACGGTGTCGACGCCGGCGTTGGTCAGGTGCGCAGCGATCTGCGCACCCATCACGCCCGCGCCCAGGACGGCGGCACGGCGGACGAGCAGGGGATTGGACATAGCGATCAGCCTCTGTGGGTCAACGTTTGCGGGATCAGGGAACCGAATGGGCGAGGAAGCCGGCTTCGGCGAAACGGATGAGTTCGCGGGCGGCGTGGGCGCGGTGTGCGCCCTCGCTGACGCCGGCGGGACGCTTGATCAGGCCGAAATCGGCCATGGCGTAGGTCAGGGCGCCGGCCAGGAAATCCAGGCGCCAGTAAAGCTCCTGCTTGCTAAGCCCGGGCACGCAGGCGGCGATGGCCTTGCCGAACTCGCGCAGCACATGGCCGTAGTGGTCGGACAGGAACTGGCGCAGGCTGTCGTTGTTCTCGGCATAGGCGCGGGCGATCACCCGCACGAAGGCGCCGCCGCTCTGCCGCTCCTGGGCCATCGCCAGGGCCGGCTCGACGAAGGCCGCCAGTACCGGGCCGAGCTGGCCGGGATGCTGCCGTTGCGCGGTTTCCAACTGCGCCATGCGCGCGGCGGTCATTTCGTCCATGCGCCGCCGGAACACCTCGTTGACCAGGTTTTCCTTGGACCCGAAGTGGTAGTTCACCGCGGCGATGTTGACGTCGGCCTGGCTGGTGACCTGGCGCAGCGAGGTGCCGGAAAAGCCGTGCTGCGCGAACAGTTCCTCGGCCGCGCTGAGGATGCGGTCCTTGGTCGAGAAGTGCGCTTGCTTTGCCATGCGGCCGCCAGAATCAATCAAACGATTGTTTGAGTCTAGGCCCGGGCGGTGGGCGCGTCATGCTGCTTTGCAGCACGATTCAGCCTGGCCGTGCAAAGCCGGCGCCGATTGGATAGAATTGTCCATCGCAATTCTGGCTAAGCCCGCGTTTTGACGCGGGTTTTTTTCATGTTAACCTCGGGCCTTCAGTGGCCCGCCCAACGGAGAACCTCCCATGGCGCTGGAGCGCACCCTGTCCATCATCAAGCCCGACGCCGTCGCCAAGAACGTCATCGGCGAAATCTACTCGCGCTTCGAGAAGGCCGGCCTGAAGGTCGTGGCCGCCAAGTACAAGCAGCTGTCGCGCCGCGAGGCCGAGGGCTTCTACGCCGTGCACCGCGAGCGTCCGTTCTTCAACGCGCTGGTCGAGTTCATGATCTCCGGCCCGGTGATGATCCAGGCGCTGGAAGGCGAGAACGCCGTGGCCGCGCACCGCGACCTGCTGGGCGCCACCAACCCGAAGGACGCCGCGCCGGGCACCATCCGCGCCGACTTCGCCGATTCGATCGACGCCAACGCCGCGCACGGCTCGGACTCGGTCGAGAACGCCGCCAACGAAGTGGCGTATTTCTTCGCCGCCACTGAAGTGGTTTCGCGCTAAGCGAGGTCGTCGTGAACGAGGTCGTCCATCCTCCCTTGGCCATCGCCGATCCCGTGCGGACCGGCGCGGCGGCCAAGCAGAATCTGCTCGACCTCGATCGCGAGGGGCTGGAGCGCTTCTTCGCCGAGACCCTCGGCGAAGCGCGTTACCGCGCCCACCAGGTGATGAAGTGGATCCACCACCGCTACGTCACCGACTTCGACCAGATGACCGACCTCGGCAAGGCGCTGCGCGCCAAGCTGCAGCAGCATGCCGAGGTCGTCGTCCCCAATATCGTGTTCGACAAGCCTTCCGCCGACGGCACCCACAAGTGGCTGCTGGCGATGGGCGTGGACGGCAAAAACGCGATCGAGACCGTCTACATCCCCGACAAGACTCGCGGCACTCTGTGCGTGTCCTCGCAGGTCGGCTGCGGCCTCAACTGCACGTTCTGCTCCACCGCCACCCAGGGCTTCAATCGCAACCTTTCCACCGCCGAGATCATCGGCCAGGTGTGGGTGGCGGCGCGGCATCTGGGCAACGTGCCGCACCAGATGCGCCGTCTCACCAACGTGGTGATGATGGGCATGGGCGAGCCGCTGATGAATTTCGACAACGTCGTGCGCGCGATGAGCGTGATGCGCGACGACCTGGGTTACGGCCTGGCCAACAAGCGCGTGACCCTGTCCACCTCGGGCCTGGTGCCGCAGATCGACCGCCTGTCCAGCGAGAGCGACGTGTCGCTGGCGGTGTCGCTGCATGCGCCCAACGACGCGCTGCGCGAGACCCTGGTCCCGCTCAACAAGAAGTACCCGATCGCCGAACTGATGGACGCCTGTGCGCGCTACCTGCGCGCCAACAAGCGCCGCGAGTCGGTCACCTTCGAATACACCCTGATGAAGGGGATCAACGACCAGCCCGAGCATGCGCGGCAACTGGCGCGGCTGATGCGCCAGTTCGACAACGCGGTGCAGGCGTCGAACGCCGGCAAGGTCAACCTGATCCCGTTCAATCCGTTCCCGGGCACGCGCTACGAGCGCTCCGGCGAGACCGAGATCCGTGCGTTCCAGAAGATCCTGCTGGACGCGCAGGTGCTGACCATGGTGCGGCGCACGCGCGGCGATGATATCGATGCGGCCTGCGGGCAGCTCAAGGGGCAGGTCATGGACCGCACCCGCCGGCAGGCCGAGTTCAAGCGCGAATTGCAGACGCGGGCGGATCGGGATGCGGCGGCGTAGCCAAGGGCGTTCCATCGCGGTGGTGGCGATCGCAGTGTTGGCCTTGCCGGGCTGCAACTGGATTGCTGCCAAGACCGGCACCGTGCGCACCGCCGAACAGGTGCAGCCGCATTATTCCTTCCGCGACAGCCGCGCGGTGAAGTCGCGCGTGGCCTTGCAGGAACAACTGGGCCTGGCCGCCAACGGGCTTGCCTCCAACGACCTGGATGCAGCGCAGACGCACGCGCGCAAGGCGCTGGCGGTGGATGCCGACTCGGTCGACGCACTGACCGTGCTGGCGGTGGTCGCCGATCGCAAGGGCGATGCCGCGACCGCCGGTGGGTACTACCGCAAGGCCGCCGAGCTGGCGCCGAGCAACGGCGCGACCTTGAACAACTACGGCGCCTGGTTGTGCGCGAACGGCTCGCCGGCGGAGTCGCTGGCCTGGTTCGACCGCGCGCTCGCGCTCCAGGACTACGCCACGCCGGCCTCGGCGCTGGCCAACGCCGGCGGCTGTGCGCTGCAGGTCGGCCAGCGCGAGCGTGGCGAACGCGACCTGCGCAAGGCGCTGGAGCTGGATCCGGACAACGCGTACGCGCTCGAGGCGATGGCCCGCAACGAGGTCGCGCAGGGGCGCTTTTTCGAGGCGCGGGCCTTCTCCGAGCGGCGACTGGCGGCTGCGCCTGCCACCGCTTCCGTGTTACAACTTGCTATTCAGATTGAGCAAAGGCTGGGCGACAAGGCTGCCGCCGGCCGTTACCAACAGCGGTTGCGCAAGGAGTTTCCCGACGCCGCGACCACGACACCCGGGGCTAGTGCATTGTGATCAGTGATTCCAATCCGAACGCTTTCGATGGCGCCAAAGGCTGCGGGCAACAGCTCCGCGAAGCGCGCGAAGCGGCCGGCCTGAGCATCGACGACGTCGGCAGCCGACTGCGCATGCCGGTGCATGTGGTGCAGGCACTCGAGTCGGAGCAGTGGCAGCGCCTTGGCGCGCCGGTCTTTGTCCGCGGGCAGCTGCGCAGCTACGCGCGCCTGCTCGGCGTCGACCTGGAGCCCTTGCTGCAGACCGCGCAGATCGCGCCGGTGCAGCCGGTCGAGTTGATCAGCCACACGCACACGCCGCCGCTGCGGCGCATGCTCGAGAGCGCCACGCGGCGCATGGTCTACGTGGTGATCACCGCCGGATTGGCGGTGCCGGTGTGGTACGCCACCCGCAGCCATTTCGCCGACGACGGCGGTCCCAGCACCGCCTCGCTGGACGTGGTACCGGGCACGCCGGGCACGACCGCTGCCGCGACGGCGACGCCGGCCAACGGTGCTGCTGCGCCGGTGCCGGCCGCGCCGGCGGCCACGCGTCCGGCGCCCAGCGCCGCGCCGTACATCGCGTCGCTGACGCCGATGCCGCGTCCGGCGGCGGAGCCGGAGAAGAACAGCCTGAGCCTGTCGTTCCAGGGCGACAGCTGGGTGCAGATCCTCGCGCCCGACGGCACGCCGGTGGAGAAGGCACTGCTGAAGGCCGGCGAGACCCGCACGTATGCGCCGGGGCAGGTCGGACGTGTGGTGCTGGGCAATGCCTCGGCGGTCCAGGTTCAGCAATCCGGGAGTACCGTGGATCTGACTCCGTTCAGGCGCGCGAACGTGGCGCGCTTTGCGGTATCCTCTGACGGTTCCGTGGTGCCCGCCTCCGAGTGACGGCGGCGCGGTTCCTCATTTTCAACATTTCATGTCCCGTCGCAGCGGCGGGGCGAGAGTACGCATGGCGATTGACGACCTGCTCGACGAGCACGAACAAAGCGAACGCGTCCGCACTTGGCTCAGGAAGAACGGCGCCGGCCTGATCGGCGGCATCGTCCTGGGCCTTAGCGCGATCATCGGCTGGCAGTGGTGGACCAAGCAGCGGTCCAACGATCTGGCCCAGGCCAACACCCGCTACGAAGCGGTGCTCAAGAGCATCCAGGCCAATCAGCTGGACAAGGCGGCCAAGGACATGGCCGAACTGCAGCAGGGCTCGACCAACATCTACGCCGAACTGGCGGCGCTGCGCCTGGCCAAGGCGCAGGTCGATGCCGGCAAGTCCGACGCCGCGTTGACCACGCTGCGAGCGCTCAAGACCGACGGCGAAATGAAGGTGCTGGTCGACCATCGTGTGGCGCGGTTGCTGATTTCCGGCGGCAAGCCGCAGGACGCGCTGGCGCTGGTGGCCTCGGCCACCGATTCGCAGGGTCTGGAGATTCGCGGCGATGCGCTGATCGCGCAGGGCAAGCGCGACGCGGCGCGCGACGCGTACGCCAAGGCGCTGACCAGTCTGGACGTGGCCTCGCCGCAGCGGCGCGTGGTCGAAACGAAATTGATGGATGCGGGCGGCAGCGTGCCGAATGCCGCGGAGCCGATCTGATGAAGGTAGTCATGTTCAAGCGTGTCGCCACCGTGGCCCTGCTGGGTCTGGCCTTGTCGGGCTGCACCACCGTCAAGGGCTGGTTCGCCGGCAAGGATGCGGCCGCCAAGAAGGCCGCCGAGCCGGCCGAACTGGTGAAGTTCACCCCGTCCGTGAAGGTGGTGAAGCTGTGGTCCACCGACGCCGGCAAGGGTGAGCGCCTCATCGGCGTGCGCCAGCGCCCGGTGGTGGCCGACGGCAAGGTGTATGCGGCCGCGACCTCCGGAACGGTGTACGCGCTGGATCTGCAGACCGGCAAGACCATTTGGGAATACGACGCCAAGCAGGCGCGCAAGCAGCAGCTGTCGCAGGCCGAGGACCAGCCGAAGAGCCAGGTCGAGAGCGAGTCCGGCAAGAACCTGTCCAAGGACGAGCGCGCCGCCTACAAGCAGCGCTTGCGCAACGAGAAGCAGCAGGCCAAGGAGCGCAAGCGGCTCGAGAAGAAGCGTCCGCTGCCGCGCTTTGCCGGTGGCCCGGGCGTGGGCGACGGCCTGGTGGTCGTCGGTGCGCTGGACGGCGCCGTGATCGCGCTCGATGCCGCCAACGGCACCGAGAAGTGGCGCGCCAAGGTGCCCAACGAAGTGATCGCCGCGCCGGTGATCGCGCAGAACATGGTGTTCGTGCGCAGCAACGACGGCCGCACCACCGCCTTCGATGCGGCGACCGGGCAGCAGCGCTGGTTCAATGCGCAGGAACTGCCGAGCCTGACCGTGCGCGGCAACGCGCCGGTGGTGGCGGGTCCGGGCGTGCTGTTCATCGGCAACGACGACGGCACGCTGGCCGCGCTGGCGATGCAGGACGGTCGCGTGCTGTGGGAGCAGACCATCGGCGTGCCGGAAGGCCGCACCGAGCTGGAGCGCATGGCCGACGTCGACGGCGCCCCGGTGCTCGACGGCACCACGCTGTATGCGACCAGCTTCAAGAACGAGACCGTGGCGCTGGAAGGCCCGAGCGGCCGCCCGCTGTGGAACCGCGATCATGGCGGCGCCGGCGGTGTCGGCGTCAGTTCCGGCAACGTGGTGGTGGCCGACAACGCCGGCACCGTGTGGGCGCTGGACAAGGCTTCCGGATCGGCCATGTGGTCGCAGCCGGGGCTGGCGCGCCGCTCGCTGACCGGCGTGGCGATCCAGGGCGATTACGCCGTGGTCGGCGACTACAAGGGCTATCTGCACTGGCTGCGGCTCGACAACGGCGAGTTCGCCGCGCGCGAGCGGGTCGGCCGCAAGCCGCTGGTGGCGCAGCCGGTGGTCGCGGATGGGATCCTGCTGATGCAGAACACGAAAGGCGACCTGACCGCGTTCCGGTTGGGTCAATAACAAGAGAAGGATGTCGCGATGCTGCCGCTGGTCGCCCTGGTTGGACGGCCGAATGTCGGCAAGTCCACGCTGTTCAATGCGCTGACGCGCAGCCGTGACGCGCTGGTCCACGACCAGCCCGGCGTCACCCGCGACCGCCACTACGGGGTATGCCGGCTGCAGCCGGACACCCCGTTCGTGATCGTCGATACCGGCGGCATCTCCGGTGAAGAGGAAGGCTTGGCCGGCGCCACTGCCGAGCAGGCGCGCGCCGCCGCCGGCGAGGCCGACCTGATCCTGTTCGTGGTCGATGGCCGCGAGGGATCGTCTGCGCTCGACGACGAGATCCTGGCCTGGCTGCGCAAGCTGGCGCGGCCGACCCTGCTGCTGATCAACAAGATCGACGGCACCGACGAGGACCAGGTGCGCGCCGAATTCGCGCGCTACGGCCTCGGCGACGCCATCGCGGTCTCCGCCGCGCATCGCCACGGCATCGACGACCTGCTCGAAGAAGTGCTGGAGCGGCTGCCGGAAGAGGGCGCCGGCGAGACCCTGGACACCGATCCGGCGCGCATGCGCATCGCCTTCGTCGGCCGCCCGAACGTGGGCAAGTCGACCCTGGTCAATCGCCTGCTGGGCGAGGAGCGCATGATCGCCTCCGAAGTCCCCGGCACCACCCGCGACTCGATCGCGGTGGACCTGGAGCGCGACGGCCGCCTGTACCGGCTGATCGACACCGCCGGCCTGCGTCGCCGCGGCCGCGTCGAGGAGGCGGTGGAGAAGTTCAGCGCGTTCAAGACGCTGCAGGCGATCGAACAGTGTCAGGTGGCGGTGCTGATGCTCGATGCCGGCGAAGGCGTGACCGACCAGGATGCGACCGTGCTCGGCGCGATCCTCGATGCCGGCCGGGCCCTGGTGGTGGCGATCAACAAGTGGGACGGGCAGAGCGACTACCAGCGTGCGCAGGCCGAAGACCTGCTGTCGCGCAAGCTCGGCTTCGTGGCCTGGGCCGAGGCGGTGCGCATCTCGGCCAAGCACGGCTCGGGCATGCGCGAACTGTTCCAGGCGATCCATCGCGCGCACGCCTCGGCGGTGCGCGAGTTCAGCACCAGCGAGGTCAACCAGGCGCTGGAAATCGCCTACGAGAGCAATCCGCCGCCGAGCATCCGCGGCCACGTCTCCAAGCTGCGCTACGTGCATCCGGGCGGCAGCAATCCGCCGACCTTCATCGTCCACGGCACGCGCCTGAAGGTGCTGCCGGAGTCGTACAAGCGCTACCTGGAGAACTTCTTCCGCAAGCGCTTCAAGCTGGTCGGCACGCCGGTGCGTTTCATGTTCCGCGAAGGCGCCAACCCGTACGAAGGCAAGAAGAACGTGCTGACCGAGCGCCAGATCGCCAAGAAGCGGCGCCTGATGAAGCACGTCCGCGGCAAGTAGCCGCACGATGGACCCACGGCGCGCGATCACCCTCGGCATCCTTGCCGGTGGCCGCGCGCAGCGCCTGGGCGGATGCGACAAGGCCTGGCTGCAACGCGGCGGGCAGGCGCAGGTGCACTGGCTGGTGCAGGCGCTGGCGCCTCAGGTCTCCCAAGTGCTGGTCAGTGCCAACCGCAGCTTGCCGCGCTATGCCGCCATCGGCCTGCGGGCCGTGCCGGACCGTGTCGCGGCGCCGGCCGGGGCGGAACGTTCGCTGGGGCCGATCGCCGGGCTGGACGCGCTTGCTGCCGCCTGCGCCACGCCCTGGCTGCTGATCGTGCCGGTCGACATCTGCGTGTTGCCGCCTGATCTGCCTGCGGTGCTGGCCGCAGCCGCTGACGAGTGCGATGGCGCCTGGCTCGAGGATGCTGCCGGCGCGCAGCCGCTGGTCGCGCTGTACCGATTGGCCGCGCTGCGCCCGGCGCTGGAGGAGGCGCTGACAGCCGCCCGCTACGCGCCGCGCGCCTTGCAGCAGCGCCTGCGGATGCGGCCGGTGCCGCTGCCGGAAATCGTGCTGGGTAATCTGAACACGCCGCAGGACCTGGCTGCAGCGGGTATCCTGCCGCCACCATGACCGACTATCCCTCCCGGATCGCCTACACCGACGCGCTGGCGATCGTCGCCGCCGCGGCGCGTGCCCGTTCCGTCAACAGCGAGCGCCTGGCGGCGTCGCGCGCCGATGGCCGCATCCTGCTGGAACCGCTGGATGCGCCGATCGACCTGCCGCCGTTCGCCAACAGCGCGATGGACGGCTTCGCACTGCGCCATGCCGACCTGATCCCGGGCGCGCCGAGCGACTTGCGCCTGGCCGGCGAGCAGTTCGCCGGCGCCGATCGGCAGCAGGCGCTCGCGCCCGGCGAATGCCTGCGGGTCACCACCGGCGCGCCACTGCCGGCCGGGGCCGATACGGTGGTGATCAAGGAGAACGTGCACGAACACGAGGGCATGGTGCAGGTCCCCGCCGACATCGCCGTCGGCGCACACGTGCGGGCGCGCGGCGAAGACGTGCGCGCCGGCGAGCGCGTGCTCGAGGCCGGCATGCTGCTGACGCCTTCGCGCATCGGCCTGGCCGCGGCCTTGGGCGTGGACCAGCTGATGGTGGCGGCGCGGCCGACCGTGGCGGTGTTCGCCACCGGCGACGAACTGGTCGAGCCGGGCCTGCCGTTGCAGCCGGGGCAGATCTACAACAGCAATCGCGACATGCTGATGGCGCAGTTACGCCTGCTCGGCCTGGCGCCGACCGCGTGGCCGACCCTGCCGGACGATCCGCAGCGCATCCAGACCATGCTCGCCGACGCCGCCTCGGCGTTCGACGTGGTGCTGACCTGCGGCGGCGTCTCTGCCGGCGAGAAGGACTACCTGCCGCGGCTGCTGGCCGAACACGGCCGCATCCTGTTTTGGAAGGTGCGCATGCGCCCGGGCATGCCGCTGCTGTTCGGTGAGTGGGACCGCGCCCTGTTCCTGGGCCTGCCGGGCAATCCGGTGTCGGTGCTGGCGACCTTCCTGGCGATCGGTCGGCCGTTGCTGGATGCGCTGCAGCGGCGCAGCGAACCGCATCGGGCCTGGCGCGCCCGGCTGGCGGCCGGCTGGGACAAGCGGCACGACCGGCTGGAGTTTCTGCGCGGGCGCATGCGCTGCGACGCCCACGGTCAGCTCTGGGCAGAGCCGAATCCCGCGGACGGCTCGCATCGCCTGCGCGGCGCTGCCGACAGCGACGTGCTGCTGCGGCTGGAGGAGGGCGCGCGCCAGTTCCAGGCCGGCGACGTGGTCGAGGTGGTGCCGTACTGAGCCGCGCCGCGGACGGCGGACGCGCGCCCGGTTTGCGCCGATAATGCGCGCATGGGCATTCGAGAACTCACTCCTGCACAGGCGCAGGCGCGGCAGGCGCAGGGCGCGCGCCTGATCGACATCCGCGAGGAGCACGAGCGCGTCACCGGCATGGCCGAGGGCGCGCAGGGCGTGGCCCGCGCGCAGTTGCAGGCCGACCCGGCGGCCTATCTTGGCGCCGACACCGAGGTGCTGCTGATCTGCCAGAGCGGCAAGCGTTCGCACGACACCGCATTGTTCCTGGCGCAGGCCGGCTATACCCAGGTCGCTTCCGTACTGGGCGGCACCACGCGCTGGCAGCGCGAAGGCTTGCCGTTGCAGCGACCGGCGCTGTCGCCGGAGCAGGAAGACTTCTTCGATCGCTATTCGCGGCATCTGCGCCTGCCCGAAGTCGGGGTCGAGGGCCAGCGCCGGCTGCAGGCCGCGCGCGTGCTGCTGGTCGGCGCGGGTGGCCTGGGTTCGCCCGCCGGTTTCTACCTGGCCGCGGCCGGGGTCGGGCAGTTGCGCATCGCCGACGACGACGTGGTTGAGCGCAGCAATTTGCAGCGGCAGATCCTGCACGGCGACGCGCGGATCGGCCAGGCCAAGGTGGATTCGGCTGCGGCGAGCCTGGGCGCGTTGAACCCGGGCGTGCGCGTGGAGGCGGTGCGCGAGCGGGTCACCGCGGACAACGTCGAGCGGCTGCTGCAGGACGTGGACGTGGTGCTGGACGGCTCGGACAACTTTCCCGCGCGCTACCTGCTCAACGATGCCTGCGTGAAGCTGGGCAAGCCGTTGGTATACGGCGCGGTGCAGCGCTTCGAGGGCCAGGTCAGCGTATTCGACGCCGGCCGTCGGCGTGGGCAGGCGCCATGCTACCGCTGCCTGTTCCCGGAGCCGCCGCCGCCGGAGTTCGCGCCGAACTGCGCCGACGCCGGCGTCCTCGGCGTGCTGCCCGGCATCGTCGGCCTGCTGCAGGCCAACGAGGTCTTGAAGCTGCTGCTCGACATCGGCGAACCCCTGCGCGGCCGCCTGTTGCACTTCGATGCCCTGGCGATGCGCTTCCGCGAAACCCGCCTGTCCGCCGATCCGCAGTGTCCGCTGTGTGCGCCGGAGCGGCCGTTTCCTGGCTATATCGACTATGCGCGGTTCTGTGGGGCTGAGGGTTAGCTGCTACCAGGTGTGGCTGTTCGCCGCGGCACCCGTACCCTCATCCGCCCCTGCGGGGCACCTTCTCCCGTTGGGAGAAGGGAGGTGCGGTCTCGATGGCGGAAGCAGCGCCGCGCACGCTCAAGCCCCTCTCCCATCGGCAGAGGGGTTGGGGTGAGGGTGCGGCGCGCAGCGACTCGCGATGCAAGGCTGCGCTGGCTTTCGTTGTACGCCGCGGCATCCGTACCCTCATCCGCCCCTGCGGGACACCTTCTCCCGGTGGGAGAAGGGAGGCGGGGTCTCTCGATGGCGGAAGCAGCGCCGCGCACGCTCAAGCCCCTCTCCCATCGGGAGAGGGTTGGGGTGAGGGTTTGGCGCGAAGCGACTCGCGATGCAAGGCTGCGCTGGCTTTCGTTGTACGTCGCGGCGTCCGTACCCTCATCCGCCCCTTCGGGGCACCTTCTCCCGGTGGGAGAAGGGAGGAGGGGTCTCGATGGCTGAAGCAGCGTCGCGCACGCTCAAGCCCCTCTCCCTGCGGGAGAGGGGTTGGGGGGAGAGTACGGCGCGCGGCGCGCGACCGCATGCATGTCTCACGAGAAGCGCCTTGCGCGCAGCACGTAGTGCGCCGCGTCTCATGTCGCATCCCGCTCCATGGGGATGCTGCGGCCTTGTGCGTAGAATCGGCGCATGACCAGTGCAGCCGACAGCAGTGAGTTGATCAAAGTGGTGGCGCTGCTCGGCGCGGCCGTGGTGGCGGTGCCGGTGTTTCGCCGGCTCGGCCTGGGGTCGGTGCTCGGCTATCTCGCCGCCGGCCTGGCGATCGGGCCGTTCGGCCTGGGCTGGTTCTCCGATCCGCAGGCGATCCTGCACGTCGCCGAACTGGGCGTGGTCATGTTCCTGTTCGTGATCGGCCTGGAAATGCGGCCCTCGCACCTGTGGAGTCTGCGCAAGCAGATCTTCGGCCTGGGTACCGCGCAGATCATCGTCTGCGCGAGCGTGCTGACCGGGGTCGGCCTGGCCTTCGGCTTTCCTCTGCCGGTGGCCTTCATCGCGGCCTCCGGCTTCGTGCTGACCTCCACCGCGGTAGTGATGCAACTGCTCGGCGAGCGTGGCGACATCGCCTTGCCGGCGGGGCAGAAGATCGTCGCGATCCTGCTGTTCGAAGACCTGTTGATCGTGCCGCTGCTGGCAGTAGTGGCGTGGATGGCGCCGGTGCCGGCGGACGCGTCTGCGCCGTCGCGTTGGATCGGCATCGGTATCGGCGCGGCGGCGATCGTCGGCCTGCTGGCGGCCGGGCGCTGGCTGCTCAACCCGCTGTTCCGGCTGCTGGCGGCCGCCAAGGCGCGTGAGGTGATGACCGCTGCGGCCCTGCTGGTGGTCCTGGGCGCGGCGCTGCTGATGCAACTCGGTGGGCTGTCGATGGCGATGGGGGCGTTCCTGGCCGGCGTGCTGCTGTCCGAATCGACCTTCCGCCACCAGATCGAAGCCGACATCGAACCGTTCCGCGGCATCCTGCTGGGGCTGTTCTTCCTCGGTGTCGGCATGGCGCTGAACCTGGCGGTGGTGGCGGCCAACTGGACGCTGATCGTCAGTGGCGTGCTCGCCTTCATGGCCGCCAAGGCGGCTTGCATCTATCTGGTCGCGCGGCTCACCGGCAGCGGCCATGCGCAGGCGCTGGATCGCGGCGTGCTGATGGCGCAGGGCGGCGAGTTCGCCTTCGTGCTGTTCGCTGCCGCCAGCGGTGCCGGCGTCATCGACGCGCAGATCAATGCCAACCTGACCGCCATCGTGGTGCTGTCGATGGCGCTGACCCCGTTGTTCGTGCTGCTGTACCGGCGCTGGGCACCGGTGGAGGCACCGTCGATGGAGGGCGTGGATGCGGCCGACGGCCTCACCGGCAGCGTGCTGATCATCGGTTTCGGCCGCTTCGGCCAGGTTGCCAGCCAGTCACTGCTGGCGCGCGACGTGGACGTGACCATCATCGACAACGACATCGAGATGATCCAGAGCGCGGCCAAGTTCGGCTTCAAGATCTACTACGGCGACGGCACGCGCCTGGACGTGCTGCACGCCTCCGGCGCGCACAGCGCCCGCGCCATCGCCGTGTGCGTCGACAACCGCGAGGCGGCCAACCGCATCGTCGAACTGGCCAGGCACGAATTCCCGCAGGCCAAGCTGCTGGTGCGCTCCTACGACCGCGAGCACGCGCTGGAGCTGATCGCCGCCGGCGTGGATTACCACATCCGCGAGACCTTCGAATCGGCAGTGGAATTCGGCCAGGCCGCGCTGGTCGAATTGGGCATGGACGAGAGCGAAGCGCGCTCCATCGCCCGCGAGATCCGCCGCCGCGATGCCGAGCGACTGGAACTTGAGGTCGCCGCCGGCGACGTGCGTGCTGGCAGGGGCCTGATGTACGGCAACATCACCCCAGTGGTGCCCACGCCGACCCCGTTCACCCCGCCGCGGCGCGAGAGCCGCACGCTGAATCCGGAAGGCGTGCCGGTGACCGAGCCGGCGCAGGAAGCTGACGGCACATAGCCGCACCCGTCGGTGGGGAGGCGTAGGAGCGGCTTCAGCCGCGACCGTGCCTTCCCGGAACGCCTGGTCGCGGCTAATACCGCTCCTACGGCACGCGCCCAGCTTCAGCGCAAGAACGCCTGCAGTGCCTGCACGCAGCCGGGTCGTTGCCGATGTCGTTTGATGGAGCCAGCGCAGGAGCGTGACGGCACATGGCCGCACAGTTGTAGGAGCGGCTTCAGCCGCGACCGCGCCTTCCTGGGAGCGCCTGGTCGCGGCTAAAGCCGCTCCTACGAGAGGCGCACAGCCTCAGCGCAAGAACGCCTGCAGCGCCTCCACGTAGCCAGGATCGTCGCTGATGTCGTTGTGGTCGGCCTGCGCGAAGGCGACCACGGTCGGGTGCTGTGGCAGGGCCTCGAGCAGGGCGTCGGTGCTGGCCGGCGGCACCACCTGATCGCGGCCAGCGCGCAGGATCAACACGGGGCCGCGATAGGCGCGCAAGGCCCGCGCCGAGTCGTAGCGATCGCGCAGCAGCCAGCGCACCGGCGCCCACGGGTAGTGCGCCTGCGCCGCCGACACCAGGCTGTCGAACGGCGTCACCAGCGCGAGACGCGATACCGCACGGCGTGCCGCCAGTTGGCTGGCCACGCCGCTGCCCAGGCTGCGCCCCAGCACCGCGATCTGTGCCTGCGGCTGCGCATCGCGCACATGGTCGTACAGCGCCACGGCATCGCCCACCAGCGCGGTCTCGCTGGGTGTGCCGTCGCTGGCGCCGTAGCCGCGGTAGGCGAGCAGGTAGAGGCTGTGGTCGGGCAGGGCGGCCTGCAGCTGCGCGCGGGCGGAGCGCAGATCCTCGGCATTGCCGCCGAAGTACAGCAGCACCTTGTCGCGACCGGGATGGACCAGCCAGCCACGCAACTGCACGTCCGCACTGCGACGCAGCGCGAAATCGGTCTGCGCCGGTGCCACCCGCGTGCCCTGCGGGAAATACAGCAGGTCGCGCTGGCCCAGGTAGAGCAGCGCACAGACCGCCACATAGGCGGCGACGAGAATGGCGGCCGCAATCGCGGCGTAGCGCAGCATCGCTAGCCGTGCTTGCGCTGCGCCTCGGCGAAGGCGGCCAGTTGCTCAGGTGTGGCCTCGGCCTGGTGCTGCGCCTTCCAGTCGGCGAACGGCATGCCGTAGACGCGCTCGCGCGCCTGTTCCTTGCTGAGGTCTTCGCCTTCGGCGGCCGCTGCCTCGCGGTACCAGTCGGCCAGGCAGTTGCGACAGAACCCGGCCAGGATCATCAGGTCGATGTTCTGCACGTCGGGACGGTCCTGGTTGAGGTGCTGCAGCAGGCGGCGGAAGGCGGCGGCCTCGATGCGGGTGGTGTCGGTCATGGCGGAATCGGGGACAATGGACATCCCCCGACTCTACACCCGCCCGCCCCGATGACCGATTCCGCGCCCGTCTCCTCCGTCCCGGCCCGCATTCTCGACGGGCGGCGCATCGCCGAAGAGCTGCTCGACGAGCTCAAGGCGCGGGTCGACGCGCGGCTGGCTGCGGGGCAGCCGCGGCCCGGATTGGCGGTAGTGCTGGTGGGCGGCGATCCGGCCTCCGCGGTCTACGTGCGCAACAAACGCCGCGCGGCCGAGAAGGTCGGCATCGAGGCGTTCGACTACGACCTGCCCGCCGGGACCAGCGAGGCCGAGCTGCTGGCGCTGATCGACCGGCTCAATGCCGATCCCAAGATCCACGGCATCCTGGTGCAGTTGCCGCTGCCGGGCATCCCCGATGCCAGCCGGCTGATCCACCGCATCGATCCGCGCAAGGACGTGGACGGTTTCCACCCGGAGAACGTCGGCCACCTGGCGCTGCGCGAATTCGGCCTGCGCCCGTGCACGCCGCGCGGCATCGTCACCCTGCTGGCGCACACCGATCAGCCGGTGCGCGGGCGCAACGCCACCATCGTCGGCGTCAGCAACCACGTCGGCCGGCCGATGGCGCTGGAGCTGCTGATCGCCGGCTGCACGGTCAGCTGTTGCCACAAGTTCACCCCGCCGGAGGTGCTGCAGGCGCGGGTGCGCGACGCCGACATCCTGGTGGTGGCGGTGGGCCGGCCGGGGCTGATCCCGGGCGAGTGGGTCAAGCCTGGCGCGGTGGTGATCGACGTCGGCATCAACCGCCTGGACGACGGTCGCCTGGTCGGCGACGTCGGCTTCGACGCGGCGGCGCAGCGCGCCAGCTGGATCACCCCGGTGCCGGGCGGGGTGGGGCCGATGACCGTGGCCACGCTGATGCAGAACACCATCGAGGCCGCTGATGCGGCGGGAAGTCGGGATTCGGGAGTGGGGATGCGTTGAGGGCTGCGCGGGATTGGGGAGTCGGGATTCGAGATTCGTTAAAGGCAACAGCAAAAGCGCATGCACGGCCCGTCCGGGGGCGCATCGTTGTGGGTGGACCATCGAAATCGGCAGTTTGACTGCCAGGCAAACGGTCAACTGCGCAGGGTGCCGCCTTGACGAATCCCCACTCCCGACTCCCCAATCCCCGCCCCAATGCGTTAAAATGCCGCGCTTCCCCACACTCGGGTCCGCCGATGCTCCGCATCCAGGCTGAAGCTCTCACCTACGACGACGTTTCGCTCGTCCCCGCCCATTCGACTGTCCTGCCCAAGGACGTCAGCCTGGAAACCCGGCTGACCCGCGACCTGCGCCTGAAACTGCCGATCCTCTCGGCCGCGATGGACACGGTCACCGAGCACCGCCTGGCGGTGGCCATGGCCCAGCTCGGCGGCATCGGCATCATCCACAAGAACCTGACCCCGGCGCAGCAGGCGGCCGAAGTGGCCAAGGTCAAGAAGTTCGAGGCCGGTGTCATCACCGAGCCGTTCACGGTCGGTCCGGAGACCACCATCGGCGAGGTGCTCAAACTCACCCGCGCCCGCAACATCTCCGGCGTGCCGGTGGTGGACGGCAGTGAGCTGGTCGGCATCGTCACCAGCCGCGACATGCGCTTCGAGAAGAAGCTCGACGATCCGGTCCGCCACATCATGACCAAGAAGGATCGCCTGGTCACCGTGCGCGAAGGCGCCAGCGACGAGGAAGTGCTGCAGCTGCTGCACCGCCATCGCATCGAGAAGATCCTGGTGGTCAACGACGGCTTCGAGCTGCGCGGCCTGATCACGGTCAAGGACATCCAGAAGAAGACCGACAACCCCAACGCTGCCAAGGACGCCGCCACCCGGCTGCTGGTCGGCGCCGCGGTGGGCGTCGGTGGCGATACCGAACAGCGTATCGAATTGCTGGCCGAGGCCGGCGTGGACGTGGTCATCGTCGACACCGCGCACGGCCATTCGCAGGGCGTGATCGAGCGCGTAGCCTGGGTCAAGAAGACCTACCCGCGGCTGCAGGTGATCGGCGGCAACATCGTCACCGGCGACGCCGCGCTGGCGCTGATGGACGCCGGTGCCGATGCGGTCAAGGTCGGCGTGGGCCCGGGCTCGATCTGCACCACGCGCGTGGTCGCCGGTGTCGGCGTGCCCCAGATCACCGCGATCGACATGGTCGCCGAGGCGCTGCAGGACCGCATCCCGCTGATCGCCGACGGCGGCATCCGCTACTCCGGCGACATCGGCAAGGCGCTGGTCGCCGGCGCCTCCACGGTGATGGTCGGCGGCCTGTTCGCCGGCACCGAGGAAGCCCCGGGCGAGGTCGAACTGTTCCAGGGCCGCAGCTACAAGAGCTACCGCGGCATGGGCAGCCTGGGCGCGATGGAGAAGGGCAGCAAGGACCGTTACTTCCAGGACGCCTCCGACGCCGACAAGCTGGTGCCGGAAGGCATCGAAGGCCGCGTGCCGTACCGCGGCCCGCTCAGCGGCATCATCCACCAGCTGATCGGCGGCCTGCGCGCGACCATGGGTTACGTGGGCTGCGCCACCATCGAGGACATGCGCACCAAGCCGAAGTTCGTCACCATCACCGGTGCCGGCCAGCGCGAGAGCCACGTCCACGACGTGCAGATCACCAAGGAACCGCCGAACTACCGCATGGGCTGATGCCCATGCGCGGGAGTGGGGAGTCGGGATTGGGGATTCGTCGCCCGCCGCGTCTCCAGCGGCCGTGCGCAGCGCGGCCACCCGCTCTTGCGAATCCCAACTCCCGAATCCCCGATCCCGGCCCCAGATGACCAACATCCACAGCGACAAGATCCTCATCCTCGATTTCGGTGCGCAGTACACGCAGTTGATCGCGCGGCGCATCCGCGAACTGGGCGTGTATTGCGAGATCTGGGCGTGGGACCACGATCCGGACGAGATCGCCGGCTTCGGCGCCAAGGGCATCATCCTCTCCGGCGGCCCGGAATCGACCACGCTGCCGGGCGCGCCGGCCGCGCCGCAGGAAGTGTTCGACAGCGGCCTGCCGATCTTCGGCATCTGTTACGGCATGCAGACCCTGGCCGCGCAGCTCGGCGGCGCCACCGAAGCGGCGGACCAGCGCGAGTTCGGCCATGCCGAGGTCGAGGTGGTCGCTGCCGATGCGCTGTTCTCCGGGCTGACCGACCACGCAGGCGCGTCGCGCTTGAACGTGTGGATGAGCCACGGCGACCACGTGTCGCAGGTGCCGCCGGGCTTCACCATCACCGCCGTCACCGACCGCATCCCGGTCGCGGCCATGGCCAACGAGGCCAAGCGCTGGTACGGCGTGCAGTTCCATCCGGAAGTCACCCACACCCTGCAGGGCCAGACCCTGCTGCGCCGCTTCGTGGTCGACGTGTGCGGCTGCGCCACGCTGTGGACCGCGGCCAACATCATCGACGACCAGATCGCCCGCGTGCGCGCCCAGGTCGGCGACGACGAAGTGATCCTCGGCCTGTCCGGCGGCGTCGATTCGTCGGTGGTCGCCGCGCTGCTGCACAAGGCGATCGGCGACAAGCTGACCTGCGTGTTCGTCGACACCGGCCTGCTGCGCTGGCAGGAAGGCGACCAGGTGATGGCCATGTTCGCCGAGCACATGGGCGTCAAGGTGATCCGGGTCAACGCCGCCGACCGCTACTTCCAGGCGCTGGAAGGCGTCAGCGATCCGGAAGCCAAGCGCAAGATCATCGGCAACCTGTTCGTGGAGATCTTCGACGAAGAGTCGAACAAGCTCAGCAACGCCAAGTGGCTGGCGCAGGGCACCATCTACCCGGACGTGATCGAGTCGGCCGGCAGCAAGACCGGCAAGGCCCACGTCATCAAGAGCCACCACAACGTCGGCGGCCTGCCCGAGCACATGAAGCTGGGCCTGGTCGAGCCGCTGCGCGAACTGTTCAAGGACGAAGTGCGGCGCCTGGGCGTCGAACTCGGCCTGCCGCGCAGCATGGTCTACCGCCATCCGTTCCCCGGCCCCGGCCTGGGCGTGCGCATCCTCGGCGAAGTGAAGCGCGAATACGCCGAACTGCTGGCCAAGGCCGATGCGATCTTCATCGACGAACTGCGCAAGGCCGACCTGTACGACAAGACCAGCCAGGCCTTCGCGGTGTTCCTGCCGATCAAGTCGGTCGGCGTGGTCGGCGACGCCCGCGCCTACGAATGGGTGATCGCGCTGCGCGCGGTGGAGACCATCGACTTCATGACCGCGCACTGGGCGCACCTACCGTACGACTTCCTCGGCACGGTGAGCAACCGCATCATCAACGAACTGCGCGGGGTCTCGCGGGTGGTGTACGACATTTCCGGGAAGCCGCCGGCGACGATCGAGTGGGAGTGAAATCAGGTCCTTCGAGGACTATCGCCAGCTATCGAAAAATCGCTTCAACCTGTTGATCTGGAAGGAAAAATGTCGCGACTTCTATCGGTGGCTATCGCTGACTAGCACGACAGGTTGGCGGTAGCGCTGGCGGTACGAACCGGAGGTCGGATCAAGACCCTCCCGTTTACTATTGAGGCCGAAACGGTCTTTGACGGTAAAAACCTCTTGAGGAAAGCTTATTTCATGCGGCTTTCCGAGCATCAGCGGGTCTCCAAGTCCCTGACGGTAAAAGCCGTCACGAACAGGAGTGAAAACCTCGATGCTGACCGACACTGCACTGCGCAATCTCAAGCCTAAGTCCAAGATCTATAAGGCTTTTGATCGAGATGGAATGTACGTGACGGTATCGCCTACCGGTACCGTCACCTTCCGCTACGACTACCGTCTTCATGGGCGCCGGGAGACGCTCACGATCGGGCGCTACGGGCCTGCCGGCCTCTCGTTGGCGATGGCCCGCGAAAAGCTCATCGATGCCAAGAAGACCATCGCCCAGGGCAAGTCACCCGCGATGGAAAAGCAGCGCGAGAAGCGCCGGCTGACCGCCGTGAAGTGTTTCGGCGACGTCGCGGTGAAGTGGCTGGAAGAAGCACGGATGGCCGACAGCACGCGCGCTATGCGCAAGCATGTCGTCAACCGGGACATCCTGCCGGTCTTCCAGAAGCGTCTGCTCAATGAAATCACCCCGGACGACCTGCGTGCGCTGTGCCAGAAGGTGAAGGCCCGCGGTGCTCCTGCCACGGCGGTGCACATCCGCGACATCGTGAAGCAGGTCTATGCCTTCGCGATCCTGCACGGAGAGAAGGTGGACAACCCGGCCGAGGGTGTGGCTGCCTCGTCGATCGCTACCTTCGTTGCCAAGGATCGTGCCCTGTCGCCGCTGGAGATCCGGTTGATGGCGCGGCAGATGGAGTCGGTGGCGACCTATCCGACGATCCGGCTCGCGTTGCGCATGATCCTGCTCACGCTAGTGCGCAAGAGCGAACTGATCGAGGCGACCTGGGATGAGGTGGATTTCGAGAACGCGACCTGGACGATCCCGAAGCAGCGGATGAAGGGACGCAATCCGCACGTCGTGTACCTGTCGCGTCAGGCGCTAGACATCTTCGTGGCGCTACACACCTGCGCGGCCGGGTCGCGTTTCGTGCTGCCCTCTCGCTATGACGCCGACCGCTGCATGTCGCATGCGACCTTGAACCGGGTCACGCAGATCGTGGCCCAGCGCGCCAAGGAAGCGGGGTTGCCGCTAGAACCATTCACCGTCCACGATCTACGCCGCACCGGCTCGACGCTGCTCAACGAGGTGGGCTTCAACCGGGACTGGATCGAGAAGTGCCTGGCGCACGAGGACGGACGCTCGTCCCGCGGCGTCTACAACAAGGCGGAGTACGCCGAGCAACGCCGGCACATGCTGCAGGAGTGGGCCAACATGGTCGATGCGTGGATCGAGGGCGGAACCTACGCGCCGAAGCTGCTGCCCGAGAACATGGCTGTGCCGATGCTGAGCGCAGTGGCATGATTATTCATTGGTTGTCACTTGACAACTTTGGTTGTCGCCACCACACTGGAGGCCGCTGATGGTTCGCCCCTCCCATCCGAAGAAGGAAGTCGAGGAGGCCCTTCGGCATGCTGAAGGGCAGGGCTGGCGCGTCGAGGTCGGCGGAAGCCATGCGTGGGGGCGGATCTATTGCCCCTACAACGACCAGGAATGCCGCTGCGGCGAGTTCTGCATCACCAGCGTGTGGAGCACGCCGAAGAGCGCTGGTAACCACGCGCGCGCCTTGCGGCGCGTCGTGGACAACTGCACCACGCACCGCCGCCAGCAGGATGCTGGCGAGGGCGCCCAGGAGTAGAGCGATGGAATACACCTTCACCCTAAAGTACAAACTGGCCGACGAGGACCGCGACACCGATGCGCTGGTCGAGCGCCTGGGCGAGGCCGGCTGCGATGATGCGCTGGTCGGCATCGGGCAGCCGGGGCGCCTGGCGCTGGAGTTCACACGCCAGGCGGTCGATGCCGGGGAAGCTGTGCGCAGCGCATTAGCTGACGTACGCGCGGCGGTGCCTTCAGCACGCCTGATCGAGGTGGCGCCGGACTTGGTGGGGTTGACCGATGTGGCCGAGATCGTGGGCGTGTCGCGGCAGAACATGCGCAAGCTGATGCTCGCGCATCCTGGAAGCTTCCCGGCCCCGGTGCATGAGGGCAGCACGTCCATCTGGCATCTGGCCGACGTGCTGGCCTGGCTGCAGGCTCGGGGAGTTTATGCGCTGGCGGAGGATGTGCTGGACGTGGCGCGTGTGGCCATGCAGGCAAACGTGGCGAAGGAGCGTCTGCGACTGCCGAAGGCTGCGGCCAAGGAACTGGAGACCTTGGTCGGATGAATCGTCCCGCGCACGGCTAGATCTTTTCCGAACCCGCCCGGACAGGGCGGGTTTTCCGTTGGTGGACGTCGGGTTTGACGATGCCGGTGCGAGGTGCCTGCTTGCGTTGTTCGATCCACGCTTCCACTTCGGCCAGATCCCATACGACGCACCGGGGCGTCAAGTTGAAGCGGCGCGGGAACTCGCCGCGGCGCTCCATTTCGTAGATCGTCGTTTCTGCCAGCGGGACCATCTGGTGCAGTTCATGGCGTCTGATGGTGCGGCGGAAGGGAAGGGGGCTGCGCTGGGGAAACTGCGGCAGCGCCTCGCAGGCGTGCGTGCCTGTGATGGGCAGGGGCTGGGCTGTGTTGCTGTCCTCAGCCGCTGCCTGTGATCGTTGTTCCACCTAGACCTCCATCGGATTGTTGCAGGGAGGTATGGTGGTTGTCGGAGGCTCTCGGCACAACCAGTTGGGGCGTAGAGATACGTTGTTTCATGGATGGCGGTGAGCGCTGAGTGTCTGCTGAAAATGCCGGATCGCGCTGTCATGCTTCGAATCGAAACCCGCTGCGCGAATCGCGCTTGGCGAGCTTCCTTAGCGCCCTCGCTGCGCGTCGGCTGACGCCTTCGGCCCGGCCCTGCCGTCTAAAACTCTGGCAAATTTTCTAGATTGTCCCGTTGGGTGCTATTCCTGTCTGTCGTCAAATATTCTTCATCAATGACATGAATATGCGCGCCAACACTCCAGGTTCCCGGAGATTTCTCTATCCTGGTCTGAAAGGTTGCGTTGCCTCGACGAATAATATCTGCCACGAATGCGCGAGGGACAATGCGGATTTGTCCGAGAAAGGGCTTTCCATCTCGCTTGGTTTCCTCCCGCACATGCAGAAAATCAATATGCTTCCGCTCTTTGTTGTATCGAACCGCTGTTACACAGAAGTCAGCCATCTTCTCCTCCTCCTTATGAAAGGTTAAATCCGACGGTGAGATTACATGATGTTTCGCGCATCCTGCGAAGCTTGCTGGTCGGTAGATTCCCTAGTCTTAACTGGATGTCCCGGGCCGTCTGGAAGATGGTCCATCGCGCTATGGTGCTGCACTTAAAGTTTCCGCTGCGGGCCTCGCCCCTTACGGGCTTCAATCGCTTCCTGCTTCGCCACGCTCGGCTGACGCCCCCGGCCGGGCCGTGCGTGTGTGCTTCGCTTGCCGGTCCTGGCTTCGTTTGGGGCCGGGGTGGGCGGAGTTGCCGTTCCCTCGAGGGTACCACGGCGTTCTCGCCGTCAAGGGCTGCGCGCGCCTGGCCGGCACGCTGGCGGCCTATGGCCGTCTGCGACCCCTGACAGCTTGCGCTGCGCCGTGATGGCGGCGGTGCCGGGCAATTCCGCCCGAGCAACCGGAGATCGCCATGAACGAGAAATCGCACGTTTCGCTGGAACAACACGTCTGCCTGGTCTGTGGCAGCGCGTTCGAGACCGGCTCCCTCCTGCTGGACAAGCGCCTGCGCGCCAGCATGAAGCGCCACACGAGGACGGGCTGGGGGCTGTGTCCCGAGCACCGGAAGTTCGCCGACGATGGCTTCGTCGCGTTGATCGAGTGTGATCCTGAGCGCAGCGCGTTGGCGACCAATGCAGAGCGCTTGAAGCCGGAGCATGCGTACCGGACGGGCCACGTGGCGCATCTGCGGCGAGAGGTATTCGCGAAGCTGTTCGATGTGCCCTTGGAGTCCTGCCAGGACTGCGTGTTCGTCGAGGTCGGACTGATCGATCAGCTGGAGTCGCTGCTGAAGCGCTAGGCCACCTGATCGCAGTCATGGGCGCTGCCTGCCGTGAGGCGGGCGGCGCCTTTTTGTTTGCATTCGGTATTGCGCCGCTGCTTCTCATTGCGGTCGCCGCATCTTCGGCCCGGCGAGGTTCGCCGGGCCTGCGCGCTCCGCTTGCGGATCCTGGCTTCGTTTGGGGGAGGGGTGCGGAGTTGCCGATCCCTTCACCGTACCACGGCGTTCTCGCCGTCAAGGGCTGCGCGTGCCTGTGGGCACGCTTGCGGCCTGTGGCCGTCTGAGACCCCTGACAGCTGCGCTGCGCCGCGATGGCGGCGGTGCCGGGCAATTCCGCCCGAGCAACCGGAGCTGATCATGACCATGTCGAACCTGTCCATTCCCGATGTCGATGCGTCGCTGCACGTGCGCGACGGCCGGGGGCGCTACCGTCCTGCGTCCGTTGACCAGATCTTGGCGGCTGCGCGGCGCGTGGCCGACCTGAAGGTGCAGCGGGGTGCGGAGTTCACTTCGCCGGTTTCGGCGAAGAAGTACCTCTGCGCGAAGTTGGCGGGACTGGAGCACGAGGTGTTCGCCGTTCTGTTCCTGGACAACCAGCATCGGCTGATCGAGTACGTGGAGATGTTTCGGGGGACCATCAATACTTCGGAGGTACATCCGCGCGAGGTGCTGAAGGAGGCACTGCGCTTGAACGCAGCCGCCGTGATTCTGGCGCACAACCATCCCAGCGGGGATCCGACGCCGAGCGAAACGGACAGGCAGCTCACCGAGCGCCTGCGCAGCGCCCTGGGCCTGGTGGACGTGCGGACCCTGGATCACTTCATCATCGCTGGGTCGCGCGCGGTGTCGATGGCGATGCGAGGTTGGAGGTGAACTTCGGGGGCTTCGGCCCCCTTTTTTTTGCACCGCGTGCTGCGAATACCTTTGGCGCGGGAGCAGCAAACTCATGCGCTGGAGCTCAGAACGATCTCGTCACCAATGGGTACCCGAAGGGCGAAATAAATTTCGGTGAGCCGCCGTCACATCGTTGACTTACCTTTGATGGCAGAGCTCGTTCTGTGGCTACCCAGGGCGTGGCTCCGTAGATCAACGGGATTTCGTGACTTTGCGGGATGGAGGAGCTGAATCGCAATTCGTATCGGCATGACGAATAGCGTAATCAAGAAGATCCATCACCTGAAGGGGACGTTCTTGACGGCCTTGAGCATAGAAACCGACCAGGTAAAAGCACGCGGCCAGTATCAGGGGCATCCATAGGTAAATATTGCTGTCATTCTTCAGTAGCGTTGATGCCGCCATCGAAGAGGCAGTCAGTGCGGGAAACAGGCCAAGCTTTCGCAAGTCGCCGATAATTAAGCCGATGCGGGTATCGAATTTTACCCAGGTATGCTTGTACTGCATCTGTCCGTATTCCAGTGTGGCTTTGTCGTATTTCAGAAGCTTCATCAAAAAGCTTCTGTCCGCCAGCATGTCAATTTTTAGGCGTGCCAGGTGCGCGGCAAGGCGCTTCTTGCGATGGCGCCAGAAAAGGGTGCCTACGCTCAGGATGGCAATGAGCATGTAGGCGAGTCCAAAAAGAACCATTGCCAAATACGCCAATTGAAGAGAAAAAGAATGTATTGGTGATGGCCAAGTTCGTTGTATCCCGGCTGCAATCAGCACGCATATTACGGATACTATGTATCCGTAGATCGTCAGCATTTCCGATCGAGAAAGCCATGCTGGTGGTCGAAATTCGCCATTCTCTCTTTGGATCAGCGTCATTTCTTCTAACAGCGAGAAAAGCGAATTAAGGGAGTCGGGCTTGAGCATCAGGGAATTTCGCTATTTGGCTGCATTTCGGTCGGGGGTTTGAGAGTGCGTGGCGAATCTGAGGTGCAGGCGATGATACTGTTCAGGCGTTCGCGGGAGAACCTGCCAATTGTTCCCGTGTTCGGCATGGTTAGATTCCTGCACCCCAGTGCCCAGCAGTATCGGGAAGTGCCTTGGCGTGGCACCGGAGTTTTCCTAGTCTGAGCAGCCAACGTGGCTCTGGCCCAGCCATTCTTTTTGCTGATGCTTTTGACGGTGAGCGCGAGTAGAACGCCTTCAAACTTTCCCCAGTTGCTCCCGAAGCAATTGCAGACCATACGAAACGGCATGTAGCTTGGCAATATCGGCAGTTTTGTGTGAGTCGTAATTTACGATTGTCCGCTTAACCAACACCTTTAACAGGGGCTGTCCTTCCGGGTGATGCTCGATTCGATAAAACCCAGCCCAGCCGCCTTTGGGCATTCGCTCCGCATCGCCATACACCAAATACTCACCCTCGCACATAGGGTTCTGGATGTCCGGTTCAGTGCTGTCGCTCATGGCGCCGCTCCTCGTATGAAGCAGATGTTTGCCTGCTGCCTTGCCTTGGAAGCTTACTCCCCTACCGAACAATCATGCGCTAGAGCGTGTTGATGGGCGTCCCCGGCCCTCTGGGAGATGGCCGGTCGCGCTGTCGTGCTGCGCATCGAGCCCCGCTGCGCGGGTCTCGCCCCTGACGGGCTTCCATCATTCCCTCGCTCCGCTCGGCTGACGCCTCCGGCCCGGCTTCCAGCTTCGGGCCTGCGCGCTTCGCTTGCCGTGCGGTTCGGCGCAGCGGGGTGGTCACCGCCGTGTCCAGCCGTCTTCCCTGACTTCATCACCTTGTCCGCGACTGTAGCCCGCGTCCTTGCGCCGTCAAGGCGCGCAGGGCCGTGTCCTCGGCTGCGCCTGCGGGCCGCGCCACCCCTGCGCTTTTCTCCTTGACGGCTTCCGTCCGCGCGCTCCTGACCGTCGCGGGCGATGAACTCAGGAAAGACGGTGGCAACAGGGCCAACCGGGTTCCTCGTGCCAACCGCACAGAACAGCCGGAAGGCTGGGCTCCGAATCTAGGAATCCGGTGTGCGGTGTTTCTTCAACAGCCTTTTCGTCAGGAGAAAGACCATGCAACTCGCATCCCGTTTCGCTTCCCATTCCCCGTCGCTGCGCAGCGACTCCCCTCTGTCCGATGACCAGATTCGCAGGGTGGCGCCGTCCATCTTCGCGGAGGCCCCGCACGAAAGCCGTTCCGAGCGGTACAGCTACATCCCCACCGCCGCCGTGCTGACCGAGCTGCGCAAGGAAGGCTTCCAACCCTTCGCGGTGACGCAGACCCGCGTGCGCGACGAGGGCAAGCGCGAGCACACCAAGCACATGATCCGCTTGCGCCACGCCAGCCAAATCAATGGCGCGGAGGCCAACGAAATCATCCTGCTGAACTCGCACGACGGCACCAGCAGCTACCAGATGCTGGCCGGCATGTTCCGGTTCGTCTGCCACAACGGATTGGTGTGCGGGGACACGGTGGCGGACGTGCGCGTGCCGCACAAGGGCGACGTGGCCGGGTCCGTGATCGAAGGCGCTTTCGAGGTGTTGCGCGGCTTTGAGCGGGTGAAGGAATCCCGGGACCTGATGCGTAGCGTCACGCTGGACGAGGGCGAGGCCGAGGTGTTCGCACGCGCCGCGCTGGCCCTCAAGTACGAGGACCCGAACAAGCCCGCGCCCGTGACCGAATCGCAGGTGCTGATGCCGCGCCGATTCGATGACCGCCGGCCCGACCTGTGGACCACGTTCAACCGGGTGCAGGAAAACATCACCAAGGGCGGATTGGCCGGGCGTAGCGCCAACGGGCGCCGCCAGCAGACCCGGCCCGTGCAGGGCATTGATTCCGACGTGCGGTTGAACCGTGCGCTCTGGCTGCTGGCCGATGGCCTACGTCAACTGAAAGCCTGACCTGTTTCCCCTTGCCTGGAGGGGAACAGTCCCCTCCATCCCCCCGTTTTTTCACTGGATTGGAGATACACCATGAACGCCATTACCCACAACGAAATCCACGCCGTCGATGCCGTCGCCGTTCCGCTGGAAGTCGCCGACCCGACCAAGAACCTGATCCTGGTCCCGCTGTCGCGGCTTGTGCTGCGTCCCAAGGGCCGCAATGTGCGCAAGACACCGCGCATGTCCATCCCCGAACTGGCGGCCAACATCCAGCGGGTGGGACTGCTGCAAAACCTGATCGTGATCGCCTCCGCCGATGGGGAGCATTACGAGGTGGTCGCCGGTGGCCGCAGGCTGGCCGCGTTGAAGCTGCTGGCGAAGAAGCGCCGTCTCAGCAAGGAATGGGAAGTGCCTTGCCTGCTGGTGGCCGACGGCACGGCCCGCACGGCCAGCCTCGCCGAGAACGTGCAGCGCGAGGCCATGCACCCCGCCGACCAGTTTGAGGCTTTTGCCGCGCTGGTGGCAGAGGGGCGGCCCATCGAAGACATTGCGGCCGACTTCTCGGTCACCCCGCTGGTGGTCCAGCGCCGGTTGAAGCTGGCGAACGTCTCGCCGCGCCTGATGGCCGACTACCGTGCGGACGCCGTGAGCCTGGACCAGCTGATGGCGCTTGCCATCACAGATGACCACGCCGCGCAGGAAGCCGCCTTCTACGATGCCCCGACCTGGCAGCGCCAGCCGGCTACGCTGCGCGAACGCCTCACCGAACGAGAAATCGACGCCTACCGGAATCCGCTGGCCCGCTTCGTGGGGCTGGCAGTCTACGAGGCCGCAGGCGGCGGTGTGCGCCGTGATCTATTCGCGGAAGCGGACACGGGCGTGTACCTCAGTGACGCCGCGCTGCTGCAACGGTTGGCCCACGAGAAGTTGGCGGGCATCGCCGCCGAGGTGAAGGCGGAGGGCTGGGCCTGGGTGGAAGCCGTGCCGACCGCGACCTATGCAGACCTGCACGCCTTCCAACGCGCACCGCGAGAGCACCGCACCCCGACCAAGCGCGAAGCCCAGCGCATCGAGAAGCTGCAAGACAGGGTGTTGGAAATCGACGAGGCCATCGAGGCCGCGATGGATACCGACGATGAAGAAGCGGCGGAATCCTTGCAGGAAGAAAGCGATCACCTGCGCCGCCAACTGCAGGTGCTGGAAGACGGCTTGCTGTGCTACGCCGCGAACGTGCTTGCTGTGGCGGGCGCCGTCGTCACCATCGACCGCAACGGGGAGGCGGTCGTCCATCGCGGGCTGATGCGCGAAGCCGAGGCCAAGGCGTTGCGCACGCTGGAACGGCTGCGGCAAGGCTTTGCCGATGGCGATGCGAGCAACGACGACGACGGCGAGGAAGGCGAGTGCGCGCCCCAACTCGCCCCCATGTCCGACCGGCTGGCGCAGCGCCTGAGCGCGCACCGCACGGCGGCACTGCAGGTCGAGGTGGCCCGGCATCCGCATGTGGCCCTGGCCGCCCTGGTGCATGGCATGGTGCAGTCCATCTTGCAGGACGGTCACTTCCGCCGCGATCTTCCGGTGGGCGTGTCCGCCACCGCGCAAGACCGGCTGGAGCGCGTGGCCTCCGACTTGCCCGAGTCGCCAGCGGCCGAGGCGCTGCGCGAGCTGCAGTGCGGCTGGGCCGCGAAGCTGCCCGAGGACAGCGCCGAACTGTTCGCCGCGTTGCTGGCGATGGAGCAGGACGACCTGGTCAAGTTGCTGGCGGTATGCGTGGGGGCCACCGTGGACGTGGTGACGTTGCGCGCCGCGCCTCGGCAGCCCGGCGCGGTGCTGGCGCAGGCGGTGGGCCTGGACATGGCGAAGTGGTGGCGGCCCACGGCGGAAGGCTACTTCCGACATGTTTCCAAGGCCGCCATCCTGCATTCAGTGACCGAGTTTGCGCCGGAACACGTCACCCGGTTGGCGAAGCTGAAAAAGGCTGACGTTGCCAGCGAAGCCGAGCGGCTGGCCGAGGGCACGGGCTGGATGCCGGCGATCTTCCGTTCCGAAGACCTGCCGCAGAACCAGGAGGAAATGCAGCCAGAGGACCCGGCACAAGACGTTCCCGAAGACACCGGGGACGGCGAGATCGAAACGACTACCCAAGCGATGGCCGCTTGATCCGCAATCGAACCAGCGCCCCGGCCCCGGCCGGGGCGTTTCGTTGAAGGAGCAACCCCATGTCTCGCAACATCACCCGCCGCCCGCGCATGGCGGCGATCTACCCACCGGGTACCGTGCGCGCCCGCCGCTGGCATGGCGCCGGCGACGTGCGCAGTTACCACCCACCCTCGGGCTGGTCGGCCCGGGTGGACCTGACCGATACGCACCCCATCACTGGCCGCGTCCTGCCGCGCGCACAGTGGTGGGTCATCGAAGTGAAGGAATAGCAGTAATCGGCGCCGCGCCCAGCCCGTTCCGGCCTGGGCGCGGGGAAAAAACCGGGCGCGGCAGTGGCCGCGCCCGGTTTTGAATGCAGCTTTCGAGCAGCCTGTGCGGCTGCGAATCTTCTGGCCGAGGCCGTGCCGCCGGTGGCGTCAGGCCTCGGCTTCAACCACGCATGCCTTCGCGCCTGCGGCGCTGCGCTTGCCTTCAATGCGCGGCGCCTGGCAATGCCAGCCGCGCGATGCGTGACTGCCATGTCATGCAGCCCCATGGCATGGAGTGTGAGGCGGATGCTGCGCGAGGGCGTGCTGCGCGACCAGAACCGCTCGTGCTTGCGGACATCGACGGCGGCGGCTCCATGCCAAAACGCAATGAAGGACGGCTCATGAACCTGTCCCGCTGCCGGCCGGCTTCGCTGGTCTTCTTCCTGTAGCTGCCATGCGTTGCGCCGCTGTACGCGGCGGGCGCATGCTCGTTGCCGGCCTTGCCGTTGGGATGGCCTCGCGGCTGTTGGAGGCTCAGCATGCCGGTGCAGCCGTCGTTTGGAGGCATCGAGTTGGCCATGCCACCTTTCGGGGAGGGCCGGCACCAGTACGTCCTTGTTTGTCGTGAATCCTGGCGAGGGCACGGCTGCGCCTTGGGCTTCATGCCCGCAACCTTCCAGCGAAAACAATTTCCCCGCCGCTGCGCGGCTTCCTCGCGCGGCAAATTCTTTTTGCTTCCAGGCTCTCCACTGCGTTGCGACCGCTGCGCGGTGCGGTCAGCCCATCCCCCGCCGGGCGGATCACAACAAGGACGCACTGGCGCGACCTTGGGTCACCCCGAAAGGAGAAATCACCATGGCAAACATCGGCACCTTCACCACCCAGAACGACGGCTACACCGGCACGCTGCGCACCCTCACGCTCAACGCGAAGGCCCGGCTGGTCCCCAACGACAAGGCCGACAACGAGAAGGCCCCTGACTTCCGCCTCCAGGTCTCCGGACACCACATTGGCGCGGCATGGAAGAAGACCAGCGAAGCCGGCCGGGACTACCTGTCCGTGACCCTGGACGATCCTTCTTTCCCGGCGCCGATCTACGCCCGCCTGGTCGAAAGCGAGGACGGCAAGCACGAGCTGTTCTGGTCGCGCAGCAAGCTCCAGGCGTCCTGACGGCCGCCACCGAGCCCCGCCCGTCGGCGGGGCCCGATTGCCCCGGTCGCGAGACCGGGGCAAGGCGCAGAGCCGAAGAGCCGCAGAAGCGGAGAAGCGGAGAAGCGGAGAAGCGGAGAAGCGCATCCCCACGGAGGCACAAACCCGTAAATCCGCATCTGCGCAATAGCTCTTTCGATGCCATCCGCAAAAGCGCAATCGTGCTTGCGCACGCATGCACGGAGCCGCTTCCGTGGAGATCTACGAAAGCACGCATGCGCGCCTTTGCTGTGCGCCAATGGCGCCCGCACACGCATTACTTCGCTCGCCGGTCTCAGCGCAGACGGCGCGCGTCTGAGTGGGGTTTCAGTCCCGAGTCGCAGCGATTCGGACCGAAACGGACATGCGTCCACGCCTCTCCCTCCAGAGACTGCCCACACCCGACCTGCTTTCGCTGTCGGGGCTATGAATCGATGGAGAACACCATGATGCGACCCACTCCCGTGCGGCCCTCGGCCGCGCCCGGCGCTGCGCCGCAGGCTGCTACCGCTGTCGCCGCGCACCCTCCGCGCTACCTCACCAACGACGAAGCCGCGACACACCTGCGGCTGTCTCCACGCACCCTCGAAAAGCTGCGCGTGATCGGCGGCGGCCCCAAATTTCGGAAGTTCGGCCGGCGCGTGATGTACGCGGTGACCGACCTCGATGCCTGGGCGGATGCGCGCAGCTTCGAGGCCACGTCCGATCCCGAGTACGCCGAGCACCACTCGGCGGACAGCCGTGCGCGGTGACCGGCGCCGCACGGCGGGCTGCCGCGCCGTGCGAGCCGGAATCGCGGGAGCGGGAACAGCTGGACCTGTTCCGTGCCTTGCCTGGCGATATGGCGCCGCGCGACAGCCAGGACCTGATGGCCTATCCGTTCTTCAGCTTGGCGAAGTCGCGGCGCACGGCTCCGATCGACTTCCAGACTGGGACCGTGAAGATCCGCGTGGAGGGCACGCACGAGCACGGCATCGCCACGATCTGGGATGCGGACATCCTGATCTGGGCGGCCTCGCAGATCGTGCAGGCGCGCGATGCCGGCCTGCGGCCGTCGCGCCTGATGCAGGCCACACCCTACGAGATCCTGCGCTTCATCGGCCGCGGCACGTCGCTGCGCGACTACCAGCGGCTCAAGGCGGCGCTGGACCGGCTGCAGTCCACCACGGTGGCCACGTCGATCCGCGAGACGACCGGGCGCAGGCTGCACCGCTTCTCATGGATCAACGAATGGAAGGAACTGGCCGACGCCCGCGGCGCGCCGCTGGGCATCGAACTGATCCTGCCGGACTGGTTCTTCTCCGGGGTGATGGATTCGGCGCTGGTGCTGACCATCGACCCGGGGTACTTCCGGCTGACCGGCGGCATCGAGCGCTGGCTGTACCGCCTGGTGCGCAAGCACGGCGGGCGGCAGCCCGGGGGCTGGCAGTTCGACTTCCAGCACCTGTATCGCAAATCGGGCAGCGTGGCGCGCTACTACGACTTCGCGGCGGACTTGCGCGCATTGGTCGCCCGGCAGGCGTTGCCGGGGTATCGGCTGTGCATCCTGCCTGCCGATGGCACGCAGTCGCCCTTGCTGTCGTTCCGGCCCGTGCTGCCGACGGCACGGGGATAACCGCGGTAATTCCTGTGGATGGCCTCGTGCTATCAGGCAACAAGGGTGTCGTGCTATCGGGCAACGAATCCTCGTGCTATCAGGCAAAAAAATCGACTGGAAAGCCAGTGTCGGTGCGGCTTTCGAGTCCCCGTAACGTACCTAACCTTGTTTCTAACATTGGTGGTAGAAGCGCCGCGATTCGGTGGATAAGCACCAAACGGCACGCGCAGGTCTACGCGATCGGGAGGGCCGCGCCATGATTTTCGCGTTGCTCAACCAGAAAGGTGGCGTCGGCAAAACTACACTCGCGACTCACATCGCTGGCGAACTGGCGATGCGCGGCGGGCACGTCATCCTGCTCGACGCCGACCCGCAGGGATCGGCGCTGGACTGGACACAGCGCCGCGCCCAGCAGGGGCTGCCAAGGCTGTTCAGCGCCGTGGGCCTGGCGCGCGAGACGCTGCACCAGGAAGCACCGGAGCTGGCGCGTCGCGCCGACCACGTCGTGATCGACGGGCCGCCACGCATCGCCGCGCTGGCGCGCTCGGCACTGCTGGCGGCCGACCGCGCCTTGATCCCCGTGCAGCCCAGCCCGTATGACCTGTGGGCCAGCGCCGAGATGGTGGCGTTGATCCGCGAGGCGCAGGTGTTCCGGCCTGCGCTGCGCGCGGCGTTCGCGGTGAACCGGCGCGTGAGCACCACCGTCATCGGCCGGGAGGCGCGCAACGCGCTCGCGGAGCAGCCACTGCCTGCGCTGCGCGCCGAGGTGCGCCAGCGCATCGTCTTCGCCGACAGCGCGGCCGCCGGCCGGCTCGTCCGCGAGACGGCGCCTGACAGTGCCGCTGCGCACGAAATCACCGCACTGGTGGACGAACTGCTGCGGTGGACGGCATGACCGAGAAGCCCACACCTCGCGCCAAGCGCGTTGTCATCGGCGCGCGTCCGCCCGCGAATCCGCATGCCGAGGCATGGATTCGCCAAGGCGACGCCGATGCGCTCGCCAAGGGCGACCTCTACACCGCGCGCCTGACGCTCGACATCACGCCCACCATGCGGGCGCGCATCAAGGTCTCCGCGTTCACACGGGGCGTGACCGTGGCGGAGCTGCTGCGCGGCCTGCTGGAGCGCGAATTCCCCGAGAACTCCACGGAGACGCAACCATGAACGCATCCGATTCAAAAAAAGCCTCCGCGGCTGCTGCTGCACGCCATGCGATGCTGCCGGCCGCGCCGCGCTCGCGACGGCGCCCTTGCGCCATGCTCGCAACACTGTCGGCCGCAGGCCTCGCTGCGCTCGCCTGGGCCTCGTTTGCGCATCCCGATCCGCGGCTCATCTACAACCCGTCCGACAGCGTGCCGGTTGGCTGGTACCGCGTCGATCCAGTGTCTTCGGCTGCATCCCGGTCGCCGGAACGGATGCGGGTGGGGAGCACTGTGCTGGTCCGCCTGCCGGCACGAGTAGCCGCGCTCGCGTCGCAGCGCGGTTACCTTCCCGCGCACATCCCGCTGCTCAAGCGGGTCGGTGCCGTCGCGCCGCAGCATGTCTGCATCGTGGGTGGACATGTCTTGGTCGATGGCCTGGCGGTGGCGAGTACCTTGCCGGCCGACCGCATGGGCAGGCCGCTGTTGTCCTGGCCCGAGTGCCGCCGGCTCGAACGGGGTGAACTGTTCCTGCTCAGCGTCACCAGTCCGGCGTCCTACGACAGTCGCTACTTCGGCCCGGTCAGCGCATCCGCCGTGGTCGGCGTTGCGCGTCCGATCTGGCCGGAGACACGCCCATGATGGCTACCGATTCGCTGCACGTTGCCGCGCATCTCACCGTGCCATCGGGCATGTCGTCGCACTGGTCGCCGCCGTGTCGTCGCGCGTGCAGCGCGGGGGCATCCGCGCCGCGCTCCGCGCAACGTCCGGCGCAGCCGTCCACCGTGCAGGGTGCTTGCCCCGAACGCGCCCGGCCTGCGGTCCCCAGCGCGTCCGTCGTCGCGCTCGCCGGCCCGCTGTTCGCACGCAACACAGCGCCGCCGGGTCGCCGGTGCCTGAAGCCGCAGCACAAGGCAAAGGCGGAAGGCAAGACAAAAGGACGCGGCACCGGGCCGCGTCGAAAGCCAGTCTGCACGTGGGGTTGGCGCGGCACGCGGCGGCTTCGCCCCCGTGCCGCGTGGGGTGCTGGAGCTTCGCCGCTGCAGGGATGTCCGCGTGCTTCTCGCGCTCTGGCGCGCTGCAGCTCACCCGGGGGGCAGTGATGACCCGAGGCCACGACGACGACTTCAGGGTGCGCGCCAGCGCCCCGAAAAACCGAGGCAAGGGGCAGAGCCAACGCTTCATCTCCAAGGTGCTGAAACAGGCTGGCAAGGTCAGCGGCGGCAAGCCTGCGATGCGACGTCCCACCACTGGCCGCAGCGGCCCGCGAGCCGGCCAGCGGCCCGGCTCGCGCCTCGGTCGTGGTCATACGGCGGCACGCTTCGCGGGCGCGAACCTGACGCCCATGTCGCGGCGCGTGACCATCAAGACCTTGCTGGTCAACCAGCGCCAGGCCAGCCCTCGGTCGCTCGCCAAGCATCTGCGCTACATCGAGCGTGATGGCGTGGGCCGTGATGGCGAGCCCGGGCAGGCCTACGGACCGCAGACAGACACTGCGGACCTGGACGCCTTCAAGCAGCGCTGCGCTGACGATCGGCACCATTTCCGCTTCATCCTCTCGCCCGAGGATGCGGCGGAACTGGAAGACCTGCGCACCTATACGCGGCACCTCATGGACCGCATGGAGGCGGACCTGGGCACGGGGCTCGATTGGGTCGCGGTCAACCACTGGAACACCGACAACCCTCACACGCACATCGTCGTGCGGGGCCGGGACGACACCGGCAAGGACTTGGTGATCGCCAGCGACTACATCGCCCATGGCTTTCGTCACCGGGCCGCCGAGCTGGCGACGGAATGGCTCGGACCGCGCACCGAACTGGAGATCCAACAGACCCTGGGGCGCGAAGTGGAGCAGGAACGCTGGACCAGTCTGGACCGCACCCTGCAGCGCGAGTCGGGGGAGGGTGGCCAGGTGCAGATCGAACGCTTCAACCGACCGGATCTGCAGCGCCAACGCCTGTTGCTGATCGGCCGGCTGCAGCGACTGCAGCGGCTGGGGCTGGCAGACGAGGTGCAGCCCGGAACATGGACCATCCATGCCGACGTGGAGAAGACCTTGCGCACCCTGGGCGAGCGGGGCGACATCATCCGCACCATGCAGCGGGCCATGTCTGGCGCTTCGCGTGAGCTGGCGATATTCGAGCCGGGCGTAGATGGCCGCGCCGTCGTCGGTCGCGTCGCCGCGAAAGGACTCGCCGACGAGCTGCACGACCGCGGCTATCTGGTGGTCGATGGCGCCGATGGCAAGGCGCACTACGTCACGTTGAACCGGCGCGATGAACTGGTCAACTACCCGTTGGGTGCGGTGGTGGAAGTGCGAGGTACCACGGAGGTGCGCACGGCTGACCGGAACATCGCCGCGCTGGCCACCGATGGCTTGTATCGCGCAGACCATCACCTCGCGATCGAGCAGGGCCGCGCCACGCCGGGCCGCGATCCGAGGGAGGTTGTCGCAGCGCATGTGCGCCGTCTGGAAGCACTGCGCCGGGCCGGCATCGTGGAGCGCCTGGCAGAAGGGCTTTGGAAGGTGCCGGACGACCTGGCCGAGCGTGGCCGCCAGCACGATGCGCAGAGGCTGGGTGGCGTCGCCGTGGAGCTGAAATCGCACCTGCCCATCGAGCGCCAGATCCGCGTCATCGGAGCGACCTGGCTGGACCAGCAATTGATCGGTGGTGGCGCGGGAGTAGGGGACCTGGGCTTTGGTGCGGACGCCAAGCTGGCCATGCGGCAGCGCGCCGACTTCCTGCTGGAAGAGGGGCTGGCGGAGCAGCGTGGGCAACGCATCCTCCCGGCCCGCAATCTACTGGGCACGCTGCGCGGCCGGGAGCTCGCGCAAGCCGCCAAGGACATCGCGGCAGACACCGGCCTGGAACACCGGCCGGTGCCTGACGGGCAGCGCGTGGCAGGCGTCTACCGGCGTTCCATCATGCTCGCCAGTGGACGCTACGCGATGCTGGACGATGGCATCGGCTTCAGCCTGGTTCCATGGCGGCCCGTCATCGAGCCGCGGCTGGGGATGCAGCTTTCCGCGACGGTAAGAGGCGGGGCTGTGACGTGGGATGTCGGGCGGCAGCGCGGGCCATCGATTGGGTGAAGAGCTGGCGTCTGAAGCGCTGCGCCTCTACAGCCCATCGACGCGGTTATGCGTTCGGTTTCTGCGCGGGTCCAGGCGGTTCGGCCTCCATTGGCCCGGGCAGGAACTTGAACGTGACGGGCACGCCGAGTTGCGTGCTCAAGGAGGATTGCCGAGCTTCGTACGCTGCATGTTCTTCGGCGGGAGCCAGCACATAGAGAGTGATCGCCGCATGTACTTCGTCCACGCCCGTGCCCTGCAAGCCGGGTAGCTGTTCGTGCAGGCGGGCATGATTCGCAGCCAGGATGGCGCTGATCTCATCCAACGTCTTGCCGGAGACCCGCGTGAATTCCACCGGGATGGCTCCGTGTGCAGTGCGCAACTCCCGCGTGGCGGGTAGCGGTCCCTGTTTGAGGCGCAGAACGAGCTTGAATCCATCCCGGCTGTCGTCCCAATACGAGGTGTCGAGGCAATCCGCGTAGCGCGCCTTGAAAGCCTCGATCTCGGGCCGCACAAGCACCTGCCTGAGTTCCAGGCGGCGAGCAGCCTCTGCTTCATCGACCCCGTTGTCCCTCGCATAGCTCCTGTACACCGGCTGCATGAGATCCGGGGGCAAGTCAGCTTGTGCCTTGGCGATACCCGCCAGTGAAGTAGTGCATGTAGTGACGAAAAGCCAAGTGGCCAGTCGTGTGCTCGTCCTTGTCATGAGCCATGGCGCTGGAGTGGGGAAATTTATTTTTCTTGCAGCTAGAAGTGGTGTCAACGGGTATCAATCTGGCGGCTTTGCGTGTCTGGTGACCGGCAGGCCATCAACAAGGATCGGGCAAGCTGCGGTGCCTTTTATCCACCCTATAAAGTGAGATGCGTAGAAACACATTCCACCCCGAAGTAGGGAAGCGGCGCGACGACCTTCCCTCTACGATCGGCCCCCGTCTCAGGGGGATGCTCTGCAGTAGGGGGACTGTCTTTGGCCGCTGCAGCGGGCAGGCACTGGCCCTATTTTTCCGGAGGTTCTTTCCGATGACGGCGAGCACGCGGCACTGATGTCGCCTCGAAAAGCATCGGATTGCAAGGACCACGCTGACGAAAACGTTTGCGCCTGAAATTTTCAGAACGGTAGCAGCAATCAAGCGATTCCTGGGGCCGCCCGGCGACTGACCAGATCGCGAAGTTGAACGGCAGCCAAGTGCCTGCGGGATAGCGCTATCAAAACTCGATGCGCCGCACATTCGCGCGGTAGGGATACATGAACGATAGATCGTCAACAGCGGGAGGCCATATGCAATGAGGTAGCCGATGAGGGAATAAGCAGGAGACAAGACCCGATGGATTGGAGTTCAACAAGGAAAAACAATATGGAACTACGCCATCTTCGGTGCTTCCAAGTGGTAGCCGAAGAACTTCACTTTTCGCGTGCGGCTGAGCGCCTGCACATTGAGCAATCACCGCTCTCCCGCACCATCAAGGAGCTGGAGGCGGATCTGGGAACACCATTGTTTGTGCGGACTACCCGCAGCACGCGGCTGACGCGTGCCGGCATGCTCTTCAAGGAGCGCGTGCCACGGATCTTCGCTGCGCTCCATCAGGCCTGCGATGGCGCCAAGGCCGCGGCCAGCGGGTTCAATGGCCAGCTGCGCATCGCGCTGTCGGACGGCATCACGCCTTCTGGGCTCCCGACGCTGTTGGCCCGGTGCCGTGAAGAGGAGCCGGAGACCGACATCAAACTGTACGAGGTCACGCTGTCCGAGCAGATTGCTGGGCTGCGAGACGACTTGTACGACATCGGGTTCGCGCAGTCTGACGACGTTGGCGATGGCCTCCTGGCCGAGGCCGTCTGGGCCGAGGAACTGGCAGTGGCTGTGCCATCGCGGCATCCGCTTCTGGCGCACAAGCATCTGGCTCTCGAAGAGGTGATTCGCTACCCACTCGTGCTGTGCGACCCCAAGGCATACGAAGGCCAGGCAATGCAGGTGGAGCGCATCCTTCAGCGAACGGGTGTGGAGCCGTTGGTAGCGGAGCGCGTCGCCTCGATCGACCTGATGATCGCCTTGGTGTCTGCGGGATTGGCGCTGGGGTTGGCTGGAGCGTCCTACATCGCGCCCAGCCGCGCTGGGGTGGTGATGCGTCCGTTGGTGGCTCCGGCCCCCTTGCTCACCACCTATCTGTTGCGCCCCGACAAAGTGCCGTCAGAAGCGGTGGCCCGGTTCATCGCTCGCGCCCAGGCTGTCGGCTCCATGGATGGTCTTGGTGCATGCTGCCCAAGCGTCAGATCCCAGGCTGCGGTTTAGTGGAATCAGCACCAGCGCTCCGCCGCTGAGCGCATCTGCGCGCTGGCTCTGGAGGCTGCGTCAGCCAGGCGCCGCGCTGCTCAAATGCACGGCGCCTGGCATCGTCTTCCCCATATTCGTTCACGGAGAACTGCTTGCGTCGGGTGCCTCCAGTGGCCAGCGCACACTCCGCCACCCAGTAGTCGCGGCAGACCTGCGCACCACTGCGCAGTCTCCAATTGAGCTGAGTGCGATAGACCCGCTTGTCTGGCGAAGGTTGACGCTTGCTTTCACCAGCCTGCGTCTTCTCACGCTTAGGCATGGCGGGTTCGACAACGGCGCTTGGGGCCGGGCCAGGCGGCACGGCATCTGGATGATGCACGAACCAGCCGTCGAGCAACTTGAGCAGTTCCAGCCGTGCTTCTATTGCCTTTTGGCGGGCCTTCTCTTCGCCGTACTTGCCTACCGCGAAGGTGCGCCTGCGCGTCTTGCCATCCGGCAGAGACACTATCGCGCACCACCGTGCAAAGCCATTTTTTTCCTCGCGGCGCGACACGCCCGGTACACCGGAAGTGTTGTTGCTGCGGAGGATCGTTCCGAACTCGCTCCGGCTCATCGCGGGAATCGTCTTCAGGACCTCGTCGCGATAGGCGATCGCCGCAGCTTTCGCTTTCTCCGGGTCGCCATAGGTGGCAACGCGGAACTCCTGGTGGAAACGCTCGCCTCGGCGGGCGATCATCACCGACCACCTCAGGAGCCTTCCGCTCTCGTACCTGGGGGTCAGCCCGTAGATCTTTTCGGGTCTCTCTGGTCCTGAGGAACCCGGCACTCCTGCACAAGTGGGCGTAGCGATTGGACGTGTATGCATTGCGTCCAGCATGCAATCAGGCTGCGATGGCGGCTTTGGTTGGCTTGAATTCGGGAAGCCATGATGCCCCCACCCATTCTCCGGTGCGCACCAGGCTCATGGTCTGCAGTGTCTTGCCCGGGCCACCGAAAGCGCACTGCACTGCCCAGGTCTGACCGTCGAATCCAGGCACCAGGAAGCAAGCCATCTCCGGCAATGCGAGTAACGCGTCATCGCCATCTTCTGCCAGCAGTGCCACGACATCCCGCGAGGTAGCCGTTGCCACGTCGAGTCCTTTGGGCCAATCACCTTTCCACGGCGCGGCTGGCCGGGACAAGGGAGTATGAAAGGTCAGGGCGTGCAGACCCCACAGCTGCTCATGGTCGGGTAGGGTGGGGTCCATGCACTGCAACATCAGATCCAGCCCCAGGCAATCCACGCTGACGGGATACGGGTCGGCATCACGGCCGCGACGAAGATCTCTGACTGGCGGCTGCAACGACATCAACGCTTTGTGCAGCGGCTCCTGGCGACTGTAGCGGCCAAGATTGCGCAGCAGCATGTCGGGCAGAGGATCGAATCGGATGGGCATACAGCAACTCCCGTAAAGATCAGGCCGATCAGCGATTCGAGCGCAGAAACGCCAGGTACTTTGGATCCTCATCCGAAAACAATTCATCGCCTTCCTGCATATGGGCTTGCGCCAGCATCTGCCTGGCTTGCGTCGTCTCCCCCAGTTCGAGGGCCGACTGGCCCACCCGTAGCAACAGGTAAGGGTTCCCCTGACCACCTGGTCCACTCATGGCGTCAAGAAACGAGATGCGCGCCATCCTGAAATCGGAGAGGTTGAAATACGCCTCGCCCAGCGAGCCGTTCAACCAAGTCCACGCCTCCCACTCATGCTGTGGTGCGGGCAACAGGTCGAGCGCCTGCTGCAGCGGCTCGATGGCAGCCGAAGGCCTGTCGCTCTCCAATGCGTCGTTGGCTTTTTCCGACAGCGCAGTCACCTTCTCGTAGATCTCGTCGGGCAACTCGGGGCCGGCATCGTCCTCAACATCATCGCTCGCCATCATTTACTCGCTTTTTTGACTTGGTCCAGTGCGAACTTCAAGTATTTCGGATCTTCACTGGCATAACCTCTTCTGCCACCCATCTCATATGCCTTGATAAGATTTTTCGCTGCCAACTCGTGCCTGCCGGATTCGTAATATATCTTTCCAAGCAGAAGGTAAGGTTTGGGGTCGCCCGGAAGAGGGTCGCATTTGAAAAGTTCTTTCACCCAGTTTTCCGCAGCAGAAAAATTCTTCCTCTCTATGTAATAGCCTACGATTGTCTTTATTACACTTTCGGAAGAATCCCAGGAGTGCTTTGGATCCGGAAAAGCGTCCCAGCTCGCTAGCAACTGCGATTCAGCCAAAGCATAGTCTCCCGCAGCTTTGGCGTCCCTGTATACCTTCCCATTTTGGACCAGCTTTTCCAATACTTCGGGAGGAAGGGCTTGAACGTCCATGAAAACTCCTCTATTTCAAAGGGTTTAAATAATTTTCAGGCAGCTTGGCGCCAGCAGACCTGTTTAAACTGTAGTGATCCAAAACATAATTCTTGGAGTCGGTCATAAACGCTCTAACCTCGGGCGATCTTGCGCCGTAATATCGACCTTCTTTATTCCAATATGTAACTGCATCTTTTGTATGCGCCATATCAGCCTCGTCTATATTATACCACTTTTGGTTAGATGCCTTAAACTGCTTCTCGCCCGTGAGAGGGTCCGTCCGTATTTGCCCGTCTTTTTCCATCCTCGCAATGACGTCACGGCCGGTTTTTGATGTCTTACCCGGTGTCTTGCCCAAGAACAACTCACGCAGGCTGCGGGCTTTGATCTTTACTCCGTTCGCCTTCCGGGTTGAAAATTCTTTGACCGACTTACCCTTCTTCGTGAGGACTCTGTATTCCTCCACAGGCACTTCTGCCGCCTCGGCCGCCTTGGAAGCTTCACCCGGCTTGGCGACAGTCCCGAGTTCGTCTTCCATCTTTGCACCGACCCCGGTGCCTTCAGCCGCTTTCCCACCCGCTGCCACGTCCTCGCCAGCCTTGCCGCCAGCGCTCAGTGCATCCGCTGCCTTGGAAGCTTCACCCGGCTTAGCGACAGTCCCGAGTTCGTCACCCATCTTGGCGCCGACCCCGGCCCCCTCAGCCGCTTTCCCACCGGCAGCCAAGCCCTCGCCAGCTTTGCTCCCTGCACTGACTGCATCCGCCGCCTTCACACCAGCGCTTGCGGCTTCTACTGCTTTCGCACCCTGTGCCAGCTTGGCCACATCCCCGACGACCAGCACCAGGCTTCCTATCTCCAAGCCGGCCCTCGTTACCGCCTCGACGTAGTTGCCTTTTTCCCAGGCATCCGTCACCGGCTTGGTCAATTCATGGCCCGCGGCCTTGGCGGCCTGCTTGAGCGTTTCCAGGCAGACATTGCCCAGTCGGATCTGCTCCGCGAGTATCTGCGCGTCCAGATTGCTATGAAGGGCGCCTGCGATGTTGCCCTTCTTGCCGACAGTGTAGAGAAGCTGCCCCAGCCCAAGGCCGATGTCCTTGACGAAGCCGAGAGCACCCCGCGCCACCTGTCCACCATAGTGACCCGCCGTGGACCATCCGCCCTCGTTCTTCATGTCGATCGAGGCGATGGCCTCGTCCGCTGATTTACTCCAATCGCCAAATCGGATGTATTCATCCAATTGGTCCGGATTCATGAAGCTCAGCTTCTCTTTGAGTTGCTGCAGCCTTTCCAGCTCCGGTGAGGTCTTCGGTGGGTCATTGCAGGGCAGTTTGCCGTTCTTCACCTCTCCCGCTGGCGCACTTTGCTCTGTGATGAGTTTGCCGACGGTGTTGGGCCCACCTGGCCCGACGTTCATCTGTACTATCGTGTCGTGGCGCGCACAGATCAGTCCGTTCACCTTCACGCTCGTGTTGTCGCCGATCAGCCGTACGTGCCCAGGCTGCTGTGACGTCTGCGACACGACGCCCATACCCGCGTTTGCATCTGTGCCGCGGACCCAGTCGGTCAACCGATACACCGGCATCCCACGCGCGTACACGTTCGGGGAATACTTCAATTTGTTCGACAGGCTCCTGAAGCTGTCGAACGGGACGGCGGTGCCGCCGACCTTGCATACATCCGGTGTCGTGCAGACCGCGATCCACTTCGCGGTGGCTTCGGCGATGTGCTTTCTAGCCATGACCCACCTCCGTCGAAGCCCGCTGGCGGTGGATATGGACAGGATGTTCGGCGCCACGCTGCGCAGGCCCGGCGGGAATGCCCGCCAACATGACCTTGCGTAGCCCCCATTCCTTCGGCACTGCACGGCGCCACACCATTTGCAGCGATAGCCTGTCGAGATTGATGGTCACCGTGTCCAGCCGTAGCGGAAGGGGTTGTGTCAGCCCGTCCTCGTCCGTGAGCAAGCTCAGGATGTCGATACCCGGAAGCTGGGTGTCGATACGGCCGGTGGGGTCGCAGCCGATCAACGTGACGGGTTCATCCCCTTTCAGCCAGCCGTTCGCGATCAGGTCAGGCTGCGCGGATTGGTAGAACGCGAAATCGAAATCAGGCGGCAGGTACGGGAAGTGCTCCGCACGCCATGCGTCGTCGTAGGTTCCGGCATAGCGGGCACGCTGCGGGTTCCACCGGGGCACCGGGCCGAAGCAAACTGGCGCGAGCCGCTCCCGGATGTCGCGCAACGGCTTTTGCACATCCTCGATCTGCGGGGCCAGGTAGAACTGGGCGCGGTCCAAATCGGCGTCGCCCACATATCCCCGCCCCACCGGATTGGGCTGGTAGGTGTCGAAGGCCTGGGCATCGTGGATGTCGTCGGTGGCCGGCCCGCGGTAGCGGGCACGGCGCACCGCGCCGCCGTACGCCATCCCGGCGTGCAGGGGCACGGCGGTCGTTGGTTCGGGCTTCGTCAGGTGCCAGCCGCGCAGCGGTGTCCAGTGCCACGCACGCAGGCCCGTGACCTGCGCGGTCTTGGTGAGGGGGCCGACACGCACTCCGATGGGCCAGTGCGTCGCGGGCTTGCCGTCCAGGGGCCGGGCGTGGCCGAGCACATGCACGTCCGTGCGCTGCTTGCCGACGACGAGGTGGGTTTCTTCCAGGAACGGCGTGCTCTCGGGCGCGCCGACGTAGCGGTCCACGCACTGGATGGGGATTTGCTCATCCATGGCCAGCACGGGCTGCCCGTGCGCGAGGGTGAAACTGCCCGCGACGATGACGACATCGAAGAAGCGACCTTTGGTGGTCGCTTTCTCGATGACCATGTGCGGGAACGGGCTGTGGTTTTCGACGTCCATGCCAGTCCAGGGCGAATCAGTTCAGGTGGATGTCTTCGCCCTGGATCACCACGTTGTCGCCATCGGCCGTGATCTGGATGAGCTTGCCGTTGACGCTGACCGTGCCGTCGTCCTTCATCTCCAGCACGGATTTGCCCACCTTGAGGGTGATGCTGGTTTCGTCCATGACCAGGCTGGAGCCGCCTTTTGCTCCAGCGCCACCGGAGGGTGCGGTGATGTTCTTGGAGACCGCGCCGGCCGCAGCCCCACCGCCGCCGCCTACGGTGAGCGCGTATTTCTTGCCCGCCGTGTGGGTGTGCTCCATGCCGATGGTGTCGCTGCGGTTCATGCCCACGTTGGTCATCATCGTGATGCCCACGTTGAGGTTGTAGGCCACGCCGACGTTGGCCATCTTGAAAACGCCCGTGGTCTGGATGCAGCCCACGCCGATGGTCTCGGTCTTCAGCAGGCCGACCGTAGTGGTCCAGTTTTTCGAGATGGAATCGGTCTCGTTGCGGCCGACTGTCTTGCTGCGGTTCTTGCCGATACGGATGTCTTCATTGATGCCGACCGTTTCATCCCGGTTGTCGCCGATAGAGATCGTCTCGTTGTGGTCCACCCGCTCCTTGCGGTTGGAGTGGATGGTGATGGTCTCGTCGCCATCGACCTCCTCGGTGCGCCAGCCATGCACCGTGATCTTCTCGTTGCGATCGACCGTCTCGGTCCGGTCCCGGTGGATGGTGTTCGTCTCGTCCCGGTCGATCGTCTTTCGCCGGTCCTGGCCCACCCAGTGGTCCTCATCGTTCTCCACCTCGATGAGCTGGTCCTTCTGCGCGTGCAGCCACACCTGCTCCGCGCCCTTCTTGTCCTCGAAGCGGATCGCGTTCGCGTCGCCCGCGCCGTTCTTCATCCCGTCGCCGAACGCCCCGCCCTTGCTCGACTTCGTCTTGATGCCCGACTGCGTGGCATTGCCCGGCAAGGCCCAGGGCGGCATGTTCGCGGCGTTGTAGACGCTGCCTACGACCAGCGGGTAGTCCGGATCTCCGTTGAGGAAGTCCACCACCACTTCGTGCCCGATGCGCGGGATCGAGATCGCCCCGAACCCCGAGCCCGCCCAGCTCGTCGCCACCCGCATCCAGCAACTGGAGTTCTCGTCCATCGCCCCCAGCCGGTCCCAGTGGAACTGCACCTTGATGCGGCCGTATTCGTCCGTCCAGATTTCTTCTCCGGCCGGGCCGACCACGACGGCCGTCTGCGGACCCGTCGTGCGCGGCTTTTGCGTCTTGCGCGCAGGGGTGTACGGCAGGCTCGTGGGCTGGGCCGTGAGGCTGAATTTCTGGAACGACCCCTGCTCCTCGTTGTGCTTGAGCGATTCCCCAGGCTTGGCGCTGTTGAACGATGAGCTGCGCGGGTTCTCGTGCAGGTGGTAGGTGACGCCCGTGATGAGGTACTGCCGGTTCTGGTCGCCGCGCGGGTAGTTCTCCAGCGTGAAGGTGTAGCCCGTCGCGAGGCTCCGGTGGCGGGATTCGCCTCGGACGGTGCTGTGGCCGGTCAGCCCTTCCTGCAGGCGCACGCGGGCGTATTGCTCACCATCGCCATGCTGCACGTAGCCGCCCGGCCATTCGTAGATCTCGTAGGCATCGTGCGCATGGCCCGGCGGCTGCTGGCGCATGTTGGAGAGGTCCGACCTCGGCTTCTTGAAGTCGTAGTCGTCGTTGTAGTACCGGCCGGGCTTGATCTCCTCGCCCAGCGTCCAGGCGTGGATGTTCTCGCGGTCCGCGACGGCCGACTTCTCGGGCGGGTAGAACGGGATCACGGCCGCGCCCGGCAGCGGCTCGTGGCCGGCCACGATGTCGTCGGCGATCACCAGGGTGTGCTGGCCGCTCGCGTGCTGGAAGTAGTAGTACGCGCCCTCATGCTCCAAGAGGCGCGAGACGAAGTCGAAGTCGCTCTCGCCGTACTGCACGCAGTAGTCCCAGGCGCGGTAGGCGCGCGTGAGCTTGAGCTGCATGGGGTAACCGTAGCGGCCCAGCACCTCCTGCACGATCTGCGGCACGGTCTTGAACTGGAAGATGCGGAAGTCCTGCCGCCGCGTGGCCACCCAGAGCCACGGCTGCAGGCGCAGGTGGTACGAGTACAGGCGATGGTCCTGCCCCTGCATGCCGAAGCGCGTGACCAGGCCGTCCAGGTAGCGCTTGCCGCCGCCTTCTGTCTCGATCTCGACGGTTGCGGACTTGCCCAAAAGCGCTTTGGGGTCGATGTCGCGCTCCTCGGAGAGTAGATCGATCTCGAAGGAATACAGCGACGAAAGTGTTTCCTCGCCCCGCAATTGTCGAAATTGCAGGGCCTCTCCCAGGGCCGTTTTAATGGTGACGCGGCGAGTCATTTGTTGAGGCATCGGCGTAATGCCATGCCACCTTGTGCCAGAACGGGCGCGATCTTAGTGCGAGCATGGCTGAGTCGAACATGCCGCCGCCGATTTGTTTTGTTTCAGATCGTTAATCGTTATGCATCGCATGAAATTCGATGCGATGTCGAGAGATCGTGCAGCCCCGTTGTTGAGTGTTGCAATCAACATAGGAGGGGCCACACATGCGGTTTAGCTTGAGGCAGATGGAGTTGTTCCGGGCGGTCATGCAGGCCGGATCAGTGAAAGGGGCCGCGAAGTTCCTGTCGATGTCCCAGCCTGCTGTAAGCCGAGGAATTGCCCATACGGAGCAACGTCTTGGATACCCTCTGTTCGATCGCGTTGGTGGCCGCTTGTGCCCTACGGAGGAGGCCAAGGCTCTGATCGACGAAGTTGAGGCGTGCTACTTGCATGCGCTTCAGGTCAACGATCTGGCAACAAACCTTCGCAATGGATCTGCAGGCTCTCTGAACATTTGCTCCAGTTCTTGCCTTTCTCGCGGACTGGCCGCGAAAGCCGTTGCACGCTTTCTTGCCCGCCACCCCAAAGTGCAAGTGCAACTACGGGTGTGCACACTCGCTGACATGCCCCGCGTCCTCCTGAGTAATCAGGCGGACCTGGCGATCGCCGTGCTCCCCTTGCAGCATGTCAACTTGGAAGTCGAGCAGTTGACTACAGGGCGTATCGTTTGCGTAATGCCGATTGATCACCCTCTCGCTTCGCATGAGCACATCAGCCTGGGGGATCTCACCAATGTCCCTGTCATAGCTCCACACCCCAGCAATCCTGGCGGGCATCTGATCGAAGCCGCACTCGAAAAACGGGGGCTATCACTGAACGTATGCACCCATATCTGGCAGATGGATGTCGGGTACTCGCTTGCCGCAGCCGGTGTCGGGGTGGCATTGCTGGATGAATTCACGATTCAGGCACAGGGGAACCACCATCTGCGCGCGGTGCCGATTACTGAGGACATATGTTTGACCCCTTCGGTCGTGCGCTCTTCGCTCGGAGTAGCAAGGCCTTACGTCGCACCGTTTATCAGTGCGCTCAAGGAGCAGGCTGTAGAAGATCGGAAGGCAGGACTGGTGCCCACGCGCCAACAGACAAAGTCGGCTTTATAGCGACCATAACTGTTTACTCAAATGCATAGGCGATCGCGGCCCGATTGCGAAGGATGCATCCCCCATGGCGAATTAAGCAATCGTCACATTCCAGCAGCCGGCATAGCATTTCGACCACCAACTGCTTTTGCGCATTCTCCGCCTTGCTGGAGCCCGCTTCTCAATGGTTGCCGGGCGCGCAACCGCGGCGCGTTGACCCTCGCACCTGCCAGTTGAGCGCATTGGAACAACCTGATCGCATCTCGTGCTGGCGCGCTGGAGAAGCGATCGACCTCGGGAGGAAACTATGAAAAGGACCATCATCGCATCGCTCATCGCCGTTCCGCTCCTGGCCGCAGCCTTCCCCGACAAGCCGATCCGCCTGGTCGTGCCGATGCCGGCAGGAAGCACTTCCGATGTTGTGGCGAGAACGTTGGCCGAGTCCATGGGCAATCGGCTCAAGCAGCCTGTCGTCGTGGACAACCAGCCCGGCGGCAACGCCGTGGTCGGCACATTGGCCGTGGTCCGGGCCGCGCCTGACGGCCACACCTTGCTCTTGGTTGGGGTCACCAACGGAGCAAGCAATCTGGCATTGATGAAGGCGCTGCCATACGACCCGCGTAAAGACTTCGCGCCGATTTCCCTGATCGCGGAACTACCGTTCCTGCTGGTCTCCAGCAAGTCGCTGCCGGTTCGGAATGTGCAGGAACTGGTCGCCTACGGCAAAGCGCACCCCGGCAAGCTCTCGTACGGATATGGGTCGGGAAGCAGCCAATTGAAAGCTGCGCGGTTCGTATCGCTGGCGGGCTTCACCGCGACGGCGGTGGGATACAAGGGCAACAACTTGGCCGTGACAGACCTGATGGGCGGGACAAACGACTTCGTGATCGCTGATGTTCTCAATAGCCTACAAGCGGCAAGAGCAGGGCGTGTGACTGCGTTGGGTGTTACGACGGCGCGCCGGACATCGCTGGCGCCGGACATTCCAACCATCGCCGAGCAGGGTATCAAGGACTACGACCTTTCCAGCTGGATTGGGCTGGCGGCGCCCGCACACACCCCGCCCGAAGTCGTGAGGCAACTGAACGCCACGTTGCGCGAGGTGCTGGATGATCCTGCCGTTCAGAAGCGCTTTGCTACCGCAGGCCTCACCGCGTTCCCGTCGTCACCGGAAGAGTTCGACCGCTTTCTGGGTGACGAGATCTCGAAGTGGGGTGCGGTTGCGCGGGCTGCGGGCATCAGTCCGCAGTGAGGTAGGCGGACGGCCCAGCTCCACTGGCTCGTCAGCAGATGGAGAGTTTGTGCAACGAGGCCAATCCCGTGTGCAGTGCTCTCGATGCCAATGAGCTGATCGCTGCACTCTGACCCCACCAGATGGGCGGGCCCGGTCTGCATACCCCCACCTGGTATGCAGCGCGGATTCTATTCTTCATCAATTGCATGCCCGCGAGGGCAGGGGCGGACTCGCGCCCCGAGAGACAGGGTGCCCGATGCGCGGCACCCTGGAGGAGAGACACGACCATGCATTCCCATTCCAACGTACATGACGCGCTGGGCGCGGCCTTAGCGCCGCTTGCCAAGCCCGGCAGCTTCAAGGACCCGGTGATGCGCGGGCATGTGCTGCATGTGGCGCAAGCGCTGGCGGCGGTGCGCTGCGCATTGGACGGTAGCGCGCATGCGGTCGCCATCGCGCGCTTACGAGCATTGGGCGTCACCGCGGCGCAGCTTGCCAGGGTTGCGGATCGGTTGCCCCGCGGTCCGCTGCACGGCCTGGTGACGAACAAGGTCCGTGCCTCGGCAACTTGGGCGGGCGGCATGCTGGAGTACGGCTGGCATGGATTGGCCCCCACATCCCAAGTGGCGTGGGGGCTGGGCTTCGACTCCGCGAATTTCAGCGAGGCCGCGGAAAACCCCACCTTGCACTGGATCGCGAGTGGAACCGTGCCGCTGTACCTGACTCAGTCGTGGCAGGTTCTGGGCGGGGTGATCGATGCCGCATTGTTGCGTGGGTTGGGCGATCTGGCGCGCTGCGTGTGCGATCAACCCGATGTGCGTTGCGCCGTCTTTGCCGGCAGCTATCGGGATGTCGTCCACCAGTTGGAGTGCATAGCCGAGACCTTGCTTGCTATAGACCTGCGGATGCAGGAATGCGCCTGGATGCTGGCACAGCTGTCAGAGCGACTGGATCCGCTGGCTGGCCGTGTGTTGTCCGCGCTGGACGCGCGGTACAGCGGCGCGGGAGGCCTGCCGGTGGAGTACATCTACGCGGAGTTCGACCAGGTCCAGCAGCACAACCTGAAGTCGTGGTGCGCCGCGCAGCTTCGGCTGCTTCAGGTGCGGCTGCTGGATGACGCCGGCGGGCTGACGGCCGAGGGCAGTGCTGCGGTAGTGGACGCAAGGCGCCTGCTGTTGAGCGGTACGTCGAGTCTAGCGATTCGCGACGAGGCCTGCGCTGCCTGACGGCGCGGTCCATTCGCTGGGAAAAGCATGCGGTAACGCGTTGCGTTGGCGCGGAACCGTTGCGCGCACTTTCGAATTGACTTCTGTCTCAAACTGAAAATCCGCCATTCTTGGAGCGCACGAACCGGTGTGCACATCGAGACAGTGAGACGTTACGATGTGCGCGCTTCGCTTGTCCCTATGTGGGCTGCGGAGCGTTGCACCAACAGGAAGTCTCTGGCGCTGCCGCGCCAGCACCAATTTGTGGAGAACACTTGATGCACAAGACACCCGTTGCAATCCCCTTGCTTGCGATGCTGCTGGCCGGCTGCGGACCGTCGCAACCCGCCGAGACGGTCGATTCGCTGGTGGCCAATCCTGAGCGCTTGAAGGAACTGCGTCGCCAGTGCCGCGAGGAGCGAGAGAAGGTCTCGGACGCGCTATGCGAGAAGGCGGCGCAGGCCTTCAACCGCCGCTTCCTCGGAGATAGGCCGGAACAGAAGTCGCCATAGCGCCAGGGTCTGTGGCGCGCGGAGCACGGTGCTTCGCACTCGAATCCCACTACGCCGCAGCGCTCCCGGGCCTGCGGCTTTTTCATGGCCTTCGCCGTGGCTGGAAGTTTGATCTTTTGCGCATGAATCCTCGCCAGAACAGTCTTTGACGGTCCCTTGAGCTAAAACCGATCCTCGCCATCCGGCACGCGCTCGTGCCGGTCGTAGGCAGGAGAAGTGGAGGCAGGAATGCAGGGTCAAGGGGTGCTGTTCGGGCAGGTCGCGGTGGTCCTCGGCATGGTGGTTGCCGGGGTCTGGAGCGCGACCCAATGGACCGCCGCGGCCCTGGGCTATCAGGTGCGCCTGGGCGCGCCCTGGTTCGACCTCCACGGAATGCGGGTGTACCACCCGTGGCGTCTGTTCGAGTGGTGGTTCTTCTACGATGCCTACGCCCCCGGCGTCTTCGATATCGGAGGCGCGATCGCCGGCGGCAGCGGCTTGCTGGCCGTGGTGGTCGCCATCGCGATGTCGGTCTGGCGCTCCCGCCAGTCGCGCCTGGTCACGACGTATGGATCGGCACGCTGGGCGAATGCGGAAGACATCCGCAAAGCCGGCCTCACCCAGCCGGCCGGCGTGTTCCTCGGCCAGCATGATCGCCAGTACCTGCGCCATGAGGGCCCGGAACACGTTCTGACCTTCGCCCCGACGCGCAGCGGCAAGGGTGTCGGCATGGTGGTGCCCACGCTGCTGTCCTGGCCGGCGTCCGCCGTCATCCACGACATCAAGGGGGAGAACTGGCAGATCACGGCCGGTTGGCGCAGCCGCTTCAGCCATTGCCTTCTGTTCAATCCGACGGATGCGAAGTCGGCGGCCTACAACCCGCTGCTGGAGGTCCGACGCGGCGCGCACGAGGTGCGCGACGTACAGAACATCGCGGACATTCTGGTCGATCCCGAAGGCGCCCTTGAGCGCCGCAACCATTGGGAGAAGACCTCGCACGCGCTGCTGGTGGGCGCGATCCTCCACGTGCTGTACGCGGGCGAGGACAAGACGCTGCGCGGCGTTGCCAACTTCCTGTCCGACCCGGCCAGCCCGTTCGAGCTGACGCTGCACCGGATGATGACCACGCGGCACCTCGGTGATGGCCCGCACCCGGTCGTCGCCTCCGCCGCACGCGAAGTCCTGAACAAGTCGGACAACGAGCGTTCCGGCGTGCTGAGCACGGCCATGTCGTTCCTCGGCCTGTACCGCGATCCCACGGTGGCGGAAGTGACGGCGCGATGCGACTGGCGCATTGCCGACCTCATCTCCGCTGAGCATCCGGTATCGCTGTACCTGGTCGTGCCGCCCTCGGACATCTCGCGCACGAAGCCGCTCATCCGGTTGATCCTCAATCAGATCGGACGGCGGCTGACGGAATCGTTGGATGGCTTCGATGGTATCGAGCGTCGCCACAAGCTGCTGCTGATGCTCGACGAGTTCCCGGCGCTTGGGCGCCTGGACTTCTTCGAGACGGCGTTGGCCTTCATGGCCGGATACGGCATCCGCAGCTTCCTCATCGCGCAGTCGCTCAACCAGATCGACAAGGCGTATGGGCAAAACCATTCGATTCTGGACAACTGCCATGTGCGGGTGACGTTCGCGACGAACGACGAGCGCACCGCCAAGCGGATCTCCGAGACGCTGGGCACGGCCACCGAACTGCGCGCGCAGCGCAACTATGCCGGTCACCGTCTCGCGCCGTGGCTGGGCCACTTGATGGTGTCGCGCCAGGAAACGGCGCGCCCGCTGCTCACACCCGGCGAGGTGATGCAACTCCCGCCCGACGAGGCCGTGGTGATGGTCGGCGGCAGTCCGCCGATCAAGGCCAGGAAGCTGCGCTACTACGCGGACGCCAATTTCAAGCGCCGTGTGATGCCGCCACCGCCGCTGGCGCCTGGGCGCTACGCGGACGCGCCGCCGTCGCGACCGGACGACTGGAGCGGGCTGGCGATTCCCGCCGTGGCCGCCAGCGCTGCTTGCGGCCCGGTCGCCGCCGATGCGGTGGACGGCGGTGATGACGGCGGCCCGCGCCGGCAGCCCGAGCTCGCCGAGGTCACCGAATACAGCGCCGACCCGCTGCCGACGGGTAGCGACCTGGGGTTGCTCGACGACGACGACCCACCGCTGCCGCTTCCCAGCCAGCTCGATCCGGCCATGCAACGGACGGCCCGGCTTGCCTCCCTTGACCCTGACGACGGAATCGACCTATGACCCAACACCGCCTCAATCTCTTCATCCAACCCGAGCATGCCAAACGCCTCGATGAGCTGGCGGCGAAGAAGGGGGTATCCAAGTCTTCCATCGTCGCGGCGGCACTGGCGGCCTGGCTGTCAACGGATGCAGGAGAGCAGCGCGAAGCGGCCATCGCCAAGCGCCTGGACCGCCTGTCGCGGCAGTTGGAGCGCCTGGAGCGCGACCAAGCCATTCTGATCGAAACGTTGGCGCTGTACGTGCGCTACTTCCTGACTGTGAGCACGCCTCTGCCCGAGGCCCATCAAGAGGCGGCGCGGGCGCAGGGCAGGGCGCGCTTCGAGCAGTTCGTGGAGCAACTGGCCCGCCATCTGCTGCGTGGCCGCAGCCTGGTGCGCGACGTCGTGGGGGAAATGCAGCCCGACTCCGCGCGCATGGAGGATGCGGTGGCAGCAGCCGAGGTGCAGGAGCGCGCGTCGTGATGCCCGCGCCACGTACCTCGACGGCGACCACGCTCGATCGCCGCGTGCGCATGCTGCGCACCGCCATGGGGCCGGTGATTGGCGCCGCTCTGGCCGATGCGGACGTGGTGGAGGTGATGCTCAATCCCGACCGCTCCCTCTGGGTGGACAGGCTGTCCCGCGGTCGTGTCCCGTTGGGGGTCGAGCTGTCCGAGGCCGACGGGGAACGCATCATCCGCCTGGTGGCAACGCACGTCGGCGCGGAGGTGCATCGCGACAGACCGTTGCTGAGCGCCGAGCTGCCGGAGACGGGAGAGCGCTTCGAGGGCGTGTTGCCGCCGGCATCGCCGGCGCCGGTCTTCGCGCTGCGCAAGCACGCCGCGCACGTTATCGGGCTGGAGCGTTACGTGGCCGATGGCATCCTGGGCGCGGAGCAGGCGGACTTCCTGCGCCGTGCCGTGCGCGAGCGGCAGAACATCCTGATCGCCGGCGGCACCAGCACCGGCAAGACCACGCTGGCCAACGCGCTGCTCGCTGAAATCGCCACCACGGGCGACCGGGTGTTGGTGCTTGAAGACACCGTGGAGCTGCAATGCCTGGCACGCGACCACGTGCCGTTGCGCACGCGGGCTGGCGTCGTCTCGATGACGGACCTGGTGCGCTCCGCGATGCGCCTGCGGCCCGATCGCGTGGTGGTCGGCGAGGTGCGCGGCGGCGAAGCGCTGGACCTGGTCAAGGTGTGGGGCACTGGGCATCCGGGGGGCATCGCCACCATCCATGCCGGTTCCGCACATGGTGCGCTGCTGCGCCTGGAACAACTCATCCTCGAAGTGGCGTTGAACGCCCCACGCGCCTTGATCGCCGAGGCGGTGAACGTCGTCATCCACATCTCCGGACGCGGCCACAAGCGCCGCGTCGAAAGCATCGCCCGGGTCGTCGGCTTCGATGGCTCGGGCTACCGCCTGGCGGACGCGCTGGAAGCCCCGTTTCCGGAGCTGCCGCTGGAATCCTCCCTGTCCACTGAACCATCTGGAGAACTGCCATGACGCAGGCGCATCTTCCTGCCTTCCGTAATTCCGTACATCCGCACTCCCGGCCCGCGCGGCCGGATCACCTCGCCGTGCCAGCAGTGCGTGGCATGGCGCTCGCGGTCCTGCTGCTGGGGCTGGCCGGCGCGGCCCAGGCCGCCGGCTCGTCGATGCCGTGGGAAGGGCCGCTGCAGTCGATCCTGGAATCCATCCAGGGCCCGGTCGCACGCATCGTCGCCGTCATCATCATCATCTCGACGGGCCTGGCCCTCGCGTTCGGCGACACCTCGGGCGGCTTCCGCAAGCTGATCCAGATCGTCTTCGGCCTGTCCATCGCGTTCGCCGCGTCGTCGTTCTTCCTGTCCTTCTTCAGCTTCTCCGGCGGGGCCGTCGTATGACGGCGGCCCATGACGCAGCGCCGGGCACGGAGCAAGACGCCTTGCCGGGCTTCGAGGTGCCGCTGCATCGCTCCCTGACCGAGCCGATCCTGCTGGGCGGCGCGCCGCGCGCAGTCGCCATCGCGAACGGCACGCTGGCCGCCGCAGTGGGCATGGGGCTACAGCTCTGGCTGCCCGGGCTGCTCCTGTGGATCGCCGGTCATTCCCTGGCGGTGTGGGGGGCGCGCGTCGATCCGCAGTTCATGCAGGTCTTCGCCCGCCACGTGCGGCATCGGCCGTTGTTGGACGCGTAGGGAACCGTCGCATGCTGAACCTTGCCGAATACCGCAAGCGGCCGGCGATGCTGGCCGACTGGCTACCCTGGGCCGGGCTGGTGGCGCCCGGCGTGGTGCTCAACAAGGATGGATCGTTTCAGCGCACGGCACGCTTCCGTGGACCCGACCTGGACAGCGCGACGCAGGGCGAGTTGATCGCCACGTCGGCGCGCTTGAACAACGCGCTGCGCCGGATGGGATCGGGCTGGGCGCTGTTCATCGAGGCCGAGCGGCTGCGCGCCGCGGGCTACCCATCCTCGGTGTTCCCTGAGCCACTGTCGTGGCTCGTGGACGAGGAGCGCCGCGCCGCGTTCGAGGAGTCGGGCAGCCACTTCGAGAGCAGCTATCACCTGACACTCGTCTATCTGCCAGCGGAAGAGTCGCGCGCGCGAGCGGCCAGGCTGCTCTACGAGAGCCACGCCAGCAATGGCGTGGACTGGCGCGAGCGGCTGCAGGCTTTCGTCGCGGAAACCGATCGCGTTTTCGATTTGCTCGATGGCGTGATGCCGGAGATCGCGTGGCTGGACGACGCGGCCACGTTCACCTACCTGCATGCCACCGTCTCCACCCGGCGCCATCAAGTAGCCGTGCCGGAGGTGCCGTTTCATCTGGATGCGCTGCTGGCCGACGCACCGCTGGTCGGTGGTCTGGCGCCGATGCTGGGCGACCGGCACCTGCGTGTGGTGTCCGTGCGCGGCTTCCCGTCGTCCACCTGGCCCGGCGTGCTGGACGACCTCAACCGGCTTGGGTTCGCCTACCGCTGGTCCACGCGCTATCTCTGCATGGACAAGGCCGAGGCAGAGAAAGAACTGCGACGGCTGCGCCGGCAATGGTTCAGCAAGCGCAAGAGCGTCGTTGCACTGCTGCGCGAAACCATCTTCCAGCAGGAGACGCCGCTGGTCGATACGGATGCCAGCAACAAGGCAGCGGACGCCGACGCGGCCATGCAGGAGCTGGGCAGCGACCATGTGTCCTACGGCTACTTCAGCGCCACGGTGACCGTACTGGATGCCGATCCGGACGTGGCCGACGAGAAGCAGCGCATGGTGGAGCGCGCCATCCAGGCGCGAGGCTTCGTCACGATCCCGGAAACGCTCAACGCCGTGGATGCGTGGTTGTCGTCCATCCCGGGCAATGCCTACGCCAACGTGCGCCAGCCGATCGTGTCCACGTTGAATCTGGCGCACATGATGCCGGTCTCCGCCGTGTGGGCCGGGCCGGAAAAGAACGACCATCTGGATGGCCCGCCGCTGGTTGTCACTCGCACGGACGGCGCCACGCCGTTCCGGCTGGTGACGCACATCGGTGACGTGGGCCACACGCTAGTCGCAGGTCCGACCGGCATGGGCAAGTCGGTGTTGCTCGCAACGCTGGCGATGCAGTTCCGTCGCTACCGCGGCTCGCGCATCTTCGTGTTCGACATGGGGCGCTCCATGCGCGCCACGGTGCTCGGCCTGGGCGGCGAACACTACGAGCTCGGCGCGGAGGCCGCGGACCGCCCGGGCGGTGGCGTCGCTTTCCAGCCGCTGGCACGCATCGACCAGGAGGGCTACCGAGCCTGGGCGGCCGAGTGGATCGAGGGCCGGCTGCTGCACGAGGGCGCGGCTGTCGGCCCCGACGAGAAGGCCGCGATCTGGTCCGCCCTGGGCAGCCTGGCGGGCGCGCCGGTGGAGCAGCGCACGATGACGGGCCTGTCGGTGCTGCTGCAGTCCAACGCGCTGCGCCAGGCCATTGCGCCCTACGTGCTGGGCGGCGCGCACGGCCACCTGCTGGACGCTGACCGCGACCGTTTGGGCACTGCCGACGTGCAGTGCTTCGAGATGGAGGAACTGATGCATAGCCCCGCGGCGGTGCAGGCCGTGCTGCGCTACCTGTTCGCGCGCTTCGACGAGCACTTCGACGGGGCCCCGACGTTGCTGATCCTGGACGAGGCGTGGCTGTTCCTCGACGAGCCGGCCTTCGCCGCGCGCATCCGCCAGTGGCTCAAGACGCTCAGGAAAAAGAACGTCAGCGTCGTGTTCGCTACGCAGTCGCTGGCCGACATCCAGGAATCGAGCATCGCCCCCGCGATCATCGAAAGCTGCGCCAGCCGCATCTTCCTGCCCAACCCGCAGGCCACCGAGCCGCAGATCCGCGGCATCTACCAAGGCTTCGGCCTCAACGCGCGGCAGATCGAGATCGTCGCCAACGCCGCGCCGAAGCGCGACTACTACTACCAGTCGCGCCTGGGCAACCGGCTGTTCGACCTCGACCTGGGGCCGGTCGCGCTGGCCTTCGCCGGCGCGTCCATGCCTCAGGACCAACGCGACATCGACCGCGTCCTCGCCGAGCACGGCACGCCCGGCTTCGCGAGCGCCTGGCTGCGCCATCGCCGCCTCGATTGGGCGGCCGACTTGCTGCGTGAGTACCCGGGCACCGCACCGGGCGGTGCCTACACCTCCACCCATCCATAGGAGACCTCCATGAAAACCCATGCCCCCAAGATCGCGGCCCTGACGGCCGCCTGCATCCTCGCCCTCGGTGCCGCGCAGCCCGCGCATGCGCTGTTCGGTGCCGGTGACATCGTGCTGGACCCGACCAACCTGGTACAGAACACGCTCACCGCCGTCCGCACGCTGGAGCAGATCAACAACCAGACCCGGCAACTGCAGAACGAGGCGCAGATGTTGATCAACCAGGCGCGCAATCTCGCGAAGCTGGACTTCAATATCGTCAACCGGCTGCGATCCACGCTCGCTACCACCGAGCGCCTGATCGCCGAGGCCCAGGGCCTGGCCTACGACGTGCAGAACATGGACCGCGAGTTCGCTCGGCTGTACCCGCAGCAGTACGCCGCCACGGTCAGCGGAGACCAGATGTACCGCGATGCGCGCGAGCACTGGAAGAACACCCTGGACGGCCTGCACACCGCCATGCGCATGCAGGCGCAGGTCTCGCAGGCCCTGCGGGACGACGAAAGCGCACTGGCCGACCTGGTCAACCAGAGCCAGTCGGCCACGGGCGCGCTGCAGGCCATGCAGGCGACCAACCAGTTGCTGGCCCTGCAGGCCAAGCAGTCCATCCAGGCGCAGCAGTTGCAGATCACGCAGGACCGCGCGGCCTCGCTGGAGCTGGCGCGGCAGTCCGCCGCGGCGGAGCGCGGGCGCGAGATCACGCGCCGCTTCCTGGGAAGCGGTACGCCCTACACGCCGCAGTCGGTGGACTTCTACAGCCGCTGATGGGAGGCCGCGCAATGTCACGCATACCTGTTCTCTCCGCACTGTGCCTGCTCGGCGCCGCGCTCTCGGGCTGCGGCACGCCGCAACTGCCCTCGGTGGACGCGCTGGCCGGCGACGCCGAATTGCTCGACACCTTGCGGACACGCTGCATGCACGGTTCGTCGGTGCGCAGGGATGACGAACTGTGCGAGCGCGTCGCGCGCGCCGACCTGCAGCGGCTGCTGTCCGGCCGCAGCGATGCGGGCGAGTACCGCGAGCTGGCGGAGATCCCGCCGCTGCCTGCCACTTTTGAACCACCGACGTGGCCGTGCCATGAATGACGTCACGATCATCGACCGCATCCTCGACACCTTCTCGCGCTACATCGATTCGGGCTTCGGCCTGCTGCAGGGCGAGGTGGCGTATCTCACCGCCACGCTGGTCGCGATCGACATGACGCTCGCGGGCCTGTGGTGGGCGCTGGGGCATGCCTCGGGGCAGGGCGAGGACGTGATGGCCCGGCTGATCCGCAAGGTGCTCTATGTCGGGGCCTTCGCCTACATCCTGGGCAACTTCAATCAGCTGGCGGGGATCGTGTTCCGCTCGTTCGCCGGCCTGGGCCTTACGGCCAGCGGGACGGACATGGGCATGGAGAACTTCCTGCAGCCGGGCAGGCTGGCGAAGGTCGGCATCGATGCGGCGGCGCCCATCCTGGAGCAGGTCAGCGAGATGGCCGGATTCCCGGACGTCTTCATCAACATCACGCCCGTGGTCGTGATGTTCCTGGCCTGGCTCACCGTCATCATGTGCTTCTTCGTGCTGGCGGTGCAGCTGTTCGTCACGCTCGTGGAGTTCAAGCTCACGACGCTCGCCGGCTTCGTGCTGGTGCCGTTTGCGCTGTGGAACAAGACCGCGTTCCTCGCCGAAAGAGTCCTCGGCAATGTCGTGTCTTCCGGCATCAAGGTGCTGGTGCTGGCGGTGATCGTGGGCATCGGCACGGGTCTGTTCGCCGAGTTCCAGGTGCATCCCGACGAACCCTCGATCGACCATGCCCTGGTCATCATGCTCGCCTCGCTCACGCTGCTAGCGCTGGGCATCTTCGGCCCGGGCATCGCCACCGGGCTGGTGTCCGGCGCACCGCAGATGGGAGCGGGCGCGATGGCCGGCGCGGCGGTGGGCGCGGCCGGCACTGCCGTTGCCATCGGCGCGGCAGCGACCGGCGTGGGCAGTGCCGTCGCGGCCGGGGCGCGCATGGCGCCGGCCGCCGCCCGCGCACTCGATCGCGGCGCGAGCGCAGCGGCCTCCGCGGCCGGCCGCGCGTCTTCCGCCTTCCGGGCTGGTTCCGCTGCAGCTGGCGGTGGTCCGGAGGGCGTAGCCGCCGGCCTCGGGCAAGTGGCGAGGGCGGGCATGCGCGCGGCAGGCAACAAGGCCGCGGCTGGATTCCAGGCCTTCGAGCAACGGATGGGCGCGGCCTTCGATGCCGGCGCCAGCGGTGGCGCCGCTGGCGCCAGCGAGCCGACCGGTGATGCGGCCGGCGGCGATTCGCGCGCAGGGCGGGGCGCCGATTCGGCGCAGCCCGCATGGGCGAAGCGGCTGCACCGCCGCCAGCAACTCGGCCATGCAGCCGGCACGGCCGCCAACGCCCTGCGCGGCGGGGACGGCGGTGGGTCTTCGCAAGGCCCGAGCCTGCGCGATCCCGACGAGTGACACATCTGACCATCAAGGAGATTCCCATGCGATTCAAACGACCGCGGGTGCGCTATGGCCACACACCGCAGCCCGCCACTCCCTATCAGGCCGCGGCCCAGGCGTGGGACGAGCGCATCGGCTCGGCCCGTGTACAGGCGAAGAACTGGCGGCTGATGGCCTTTGGCTGCCTCGGACTGGCGCTCGCGCTGGCCGGCGACCGCATCTGGCATTCCACTCAGTCGCTCGTTACGCCCTACGTCGTCGAAGTGGACAAGGAGCACGTGCGGGCCGTGGGCGAGGCGGTCACCCCGTACCAGCCCACCGACGCGCAGATCGCCTTCCACCTCGCGCAGTTCATCACCCGTGTGCGCTCGCTGTCCGTCGATCCGGTCGTGGTGCGGCAGAACTGGCTCGATGCCTACAACTACACCACGGACAAGGGGGCCGGCGTGCTCAACGACTTCGCGCGCTCCAACGACCCGTTCGCGCGTGTGGGCAAGGAGTCAGTGACCGTGCAGATCACCAGCGTGGTCCGCGCGAGCGAGTCGTCCTTCAACGTGCGCTGGACCGAACAGCGCTTCGCCAACGGAGCGCTGACCGGCACCGAACGCTGGACGGCCGTCGTCTCCATCGTCCTGCAGCCTCCGCGGACCGAGCAGAAGCTGCGCAAGAACCCACTGGGTATCTACGTCAACGGCCTCTCGTGGAGCCGTGAACTCGATGCCCCCGAAGGAGCCAAGCCATGAAATCGTGTTTCCGTATTTCCGCATCCGTGCTTGCTGCAATGGTCGCCCTGGCCGGTTGCGCATCGCAGGGCCGGCCCGCGCCGCGTATCCCGCTCGACGAGCCGGTGCAGGCGCAGCCGCTGCCCGAGCCGCCGAAGCCTGTCGAAGTGGTGGAGGTGCCGAAGGTGCTGCCCATGCCGGCGCAGATGAAGCCGCTGCCGGCCGCCGACGATGCCAAGCCAGCGCCGGAGCCGGCGGATGAGGCGGTGCGCGTCTCCCGCGCCAACGCCGAGGCGCGCGTCGCGCCTACGCGGGAGGGTTACGTCAACGCGATCCAGGTGTGGCCGTACACCGACGGTGCCCTGTACCAGGTGTACACGGCCGCAGGGCGCGTCACCGACGTCGCGCTGCAGCCCGGTGAGGAACTGGTCACCGTGGCCGCGGGCGACACGGTGCGCTGGATCGTGGGGGACACTACCAGCGGCAGCGGCGCCGAGCAGCGCGTGAGCATCCTGGTCAAGCCCATCCGCGCGGGTCTGCACACCAACCTCGTCATCAAGACCAGCCGCCGCACCTATCTGCTGGAGCTGACCTCCACCGAGAAGGCGTGGATGGCGTCCGTCTCCTGGGACTATCCCAAGGACCGCATGCTGGCCTTGAAGCGCCAGGCCCAGGCCGCGCAGGCGGCTGCGCCGGTCGATGCCGGTCTCTCGCTGGAGCAGATCCGGTTCCGCTACGCGATCACCGGTGGCAATCCGCCATGGAAGCCGCTGCGTGCATTCGACGACGGCCAGAAGGTGTACATCCAGTTCCCGCCCGGCATCGCGCAGGGCGAGCTGCCTCCGCTATTCGTCATCGGCCCTGAAGGTGGGGCGCAACTGGTGAACTACCGCTTCCGGTCGCCGTACTACGTCGTCGATCGCCTGTTCGGCGCGGCCGAACTGCGCCTGGGCGGCGGCAAGAGCGCCGACGGAAAAGCCGGCGAGGGGGAGGTGGTGCGCATCGAACGCACGGACGGCTCGCGGAGGGACTGACGTGGTTCAGGACAATCTATCCAACGGCGGTGCCGCGCAGCGGCCCGCCAAGGTGGCGCCGGAGACCGTCGCGCTGCGCGCCCAGCCGCGCGCCGTGACCCGGCTCAACCGCCGCACGCTCGCGGTCCTGATCGGCGGCCTCTCCGCCGCCGTGCTCGGCGCGCTGATGTGGTCTCTGCAGCCGCAGCGGCGCGCAGCCACCGAACAGTCCGAGCTCTACAACGTCGATCGCGTCGCTAAATCGGAAGGGCTGGACGCGCTCCCGAAGGACTACTCGCAACTGCCGCCGGCTGCGCCCAAGGTACCGGAGTTGGGGCCGCCGCTGCCCGGCGATCTGGGGTCGGCCATCCTCAAGTCGCAGCAGCAACCCGTGGTGGCGACCTACTCGCCGCCTGGCCAGGACGCTGCGGCGGCCGAACGGGACGCGCTGCGCAAGGAGGCCGAGGCTGCCGCGGGATCGTCGGTGTTCTTCCGCACCGGCAACAACCGTCCGGGGACGGCCGCGGTCCCCGCGGCGCCATCAGCTGTGAGTGCTTCGGCGCCACCCGCATCCGCGCTCGCGGCCTTCGACCCGCTCGCCGCAGGACCGGCCTCGACCGCGCCGCACGCCAACGATCCAGCCACCGTGCAGAACCGGCAAGACCAGAAAGAGGCTTTCCTGAAATCCGGAACGCCGGATACCCACAATTCCGGAAAGCTGCAGATGCCCGCATCGCCGTACCAAGTCATGGCCGGATCGGTGATCCCCGCGGCCTTGGTCACCGGCATCCGCTCGGACCTGCCGGGCGACGTCATCGGCACCGTGACCGAACCCGTGTACGACACCGCCACGGGCCGGCACCTGCTCATCCCGCAGGGTTCGCGCATCTTCGGCCGCTACAACAGCCAGGTCAGCTACGGGCAGAGCCGCCTGCAGGTCGTCTGGCATCGGATCATCCTGCCCGACGCGTCCTCGCTCACACTCGACAACCTCGTGGGAACCGATCCGGCCGGCTATGCAGGCCTGGAGGATGGTGTGGACCGGCACTGGGACCGTCTGCTGGCCGGCGCAGCGCTCACCACGTTGCTGGGTGTCGGTGCCGAACTGGCCGCGCCGGAGAACCGGCAGGACGGCAACCGCATCGTGATCGCCGGCCGGGACGGGCTGCAGGACAGCGTCAACCAGGTGGGGCAGGAACTGACCCGCCGGAACCTCAACGTGCAATCCACCTTGACGGCCCGGCCCGGGCTGCCGGTGCGCATCATCGTCAACCGGGACCTGGTGCTGCGGCCGTACCAGCCGATCTTCTTCACCAATGGCAAACCACAGGGAGCATCGCAATGACCCAGGGCAACGACAGCATCCAGGCCAACGACAGCGGGACGAGCGAAGCGCGCGGCAGTGGCAGTAGCGCCGCGCGTGCGCCGCAGAACCGCAGCAAGCTGCGGCTGGGGCCGCTGCCCAGGACCGACAGCACCAAGATCACCTTCGCGTGTCCAGCCAGCCTGAAAGCTGACCTTGACCGCTATGCCGCGTTGCATGGACAAACCTACGGTGAGACGGTCGATGCGGCTGCGCTCATTCCGTACATGTTGGAAGCGTTCATGGCTGGGGATCGGGGGTTCCGACGAAGGGGATGAGGCGGTTCGCGGCTTGAGCGGAGAAAGGAAGCCGCCCCACGGGGTGGCTTATGTGAGACAAGCGTGGTACCCGGCCGATTCGTTCGCGTCCGTAGACAAGAACGGCTCGTCCCTCCTTGCTGGCGACGGTTTCGCGCAGTACGTTGTCTTTACCGCGATCTGAGGCCCAAGGAGCCGGACCATGGATAGACCAAGTCGCCTTTTTCTGCGCGCATTGATGCTGAGTGCTGCCACTGCAAGCATGTGCGCGATCGCAGCGGAGCCGGTACCGCCGTCTGGACAGCTCATAGAAGGCTTGGGCGACCGCGTGCCGGCCAACGCGAGGAATGTGAGCATGTCTCCCCGATTCAAGGTCTACAAGTTCGAACGCCATGGCGTCACCTATGTGCAGATCAATTCTGCGCAGGACGAAGTGCTCACCGCCATGATCGTGACCCCCGGGGCGCAACAGCAGTTGCCGATCGGATCGGCCGCCGGAACGCCGGTGGTGTTTGTTGAGTCAGCAGGCCAGCCTTGACCCCAACGATGCGCTGCGCAAGTAAGCCGAAGCGGCTGCGACATCGCCCATGTTCTTCCGCTCTGGCACGCAGAAAGCCTCGCCAGTGGCGTAATCGCGGGGCGCCGCCGCGCCGGGATTCGCCGCCAGTACGGCGTTCGACCCGATGGCGGCCGGGCCAGCCTCCGCCGTGCAGCGCGCCGACCTGACGGGGGTAAAGAACCGGCAAGACCAGAAAGAGGCATTCCAGAAAGCCGGAACCACGGAAACTTGTAATTCCGGCAATCTGCAAATGCCGGCTTCGCCGTATCAGATGATTGCCGGCACGGTCATCGCCGGTTCGCTAGTGACGGGTATCAAGTCGGATTTGCCGGGCGATGTGATCGCCGCGGTGACGGGGCTGGCCTATGACACGGCCACCAGCGCTTGCTGCTGATCCCGCAGGGTTCGCGCATCGTGGGCCGCTACAACAGCCAGGTCAGCTACGGACAGAGCCGCGTGCAGGTGGTGTCGAACCGGATCATCCTGACGGATACGTCTTCGCTGACGCTCGACAACCTGGCCAGCACCGACCCGGCCGGCTATGCCGGGCTGGAAGACGATGTGGACTACCACTGGGGCCGCATCTTCGCCGGCGCGGCGGTGACCATGCTGCTGGGCGTCGGTGCTGAACCGGCCGCGCCCGATAACCGCCAGGATGGCGATCGCATCATCATCGCCGGGCGCGACCGCGCACAGCACAGGCCAGCATCAATCAGGTCGGCCAGGAGACGACCCGGCGCAGCATGAACATACAGCCGCCCCTGACCGAACGGCCAGGCCTGCCGGTTCGCATCATCGTCAATCGAGATCTGGTGCTACGGCCTTACTAGCCGCTGTTCTTCAATCGGGGGACTTCACGATGAGCACGACCAAAAAGCTGCGCCTGGGGCCGCTGCCTGAGACCGAGAGCCTTATCCCGCACATGCTAGAGGCATTCATGGCGGGGAATCGGGGATTCAGGCGGGGTAGGGGCGACAGGTAAGGGGGTAGTGTGCTCGGCTGTACAAGCAGCGTGTGGTGACGTTCCAAGGCAATCGATGCAGTTCCTCCATTGCGCCTAGCGTGCCAGAAAAACGGATCAAACCCGGCTGAATCCTGTTAGATCAGGTTCTATTTGGCGTGATTTTATGCAACAATACAAAGTCGCCGGAAGTGCGAATTCGGGATTGGAAGGCTAGCCATGACAGATCGCTGGTTGTCGGTCGAGGAGATAGCGGGGTATCTCGGCGTGAGCAAAGACACTGTTTACGTCTGGATCAACAAGCGAAACATGCCAGCTCATCGAATCGGCCGACTCTGGAAATTCAAATCCCAGGAGATCGACGAATGGGTGCGCTCTGGTGGTGCGGCTGAAATCGAGGTGGGAGAAAAGGAATGAAGCACCTGGCCTCTGCTGGCTTCGATCGCCTCATGCCGCTGTTGAAACGAGAACAGGAAAATTGACGTGACGAAAAAGATTGCTTGTGTCGATTTATTCTGCGGCGCGGGCGGGCTGACGCATGGTTTTATTTTGGAAGGGCTGCCCGTCGTTGCGGGCATTGATCTTGATCCAGCTTGCCGCTTTCCCTACGAGCAGAACAACGGCCAGGCTCGATTCCTTGAGCGTGACATCGGCGCGGTTACGACCAACGAACTTAAAGTGTTGTTCGGCGACGCCGATGTGACGATCTTGGCGGGCTGCGCACCGTGCCAGCCGTTCTCTACGTATGCTCAGCGTTACGAACTCGATGGCAAAGATGGCAAGTGGGGTCTGCTCTACCAGTTTGCGCGTCTCGCTGAAGGCGCGATGCCTGATGTCATCACGATGGAGAACGTGCCGACCGTCGCCAAGCACGAGGTGTTTCACGACTTCGTCGATACGCTGAAACGACTCGGTTACGAGGTTTGGCACGACGTCGTCGATAGTTCTCTCTACGGCGTTCCGCAGACGCGACGTCGGATGGTGCTGCTGGCCTCCAGGCACGGCAAGATCAAGATGATTGAACCGACACTAAAGAAGCCCAAGACGGTGAAGCAAGCCATCGGACGTTTGCGTCCTCTCGGCGCAGGTGAGTCTGCGCCCAAGGACAAACTGCACGTCACCTCGACGCTGTCCGAAACAAACCTCAAGCGGATCAAGGTTTCAAAGCCTGGTGGTACTTGGCGCGATTGGCCGCAGAGCCTCGTCGCTGAATGCCACCGCGCCGACAGCGGTCGCACATATCCAGGCGTGTACGGAAGGATGGAGTGGGACAAGCCTGCGCCGACGATGACGACTCAATGCTACGGTTTCGGCAATGGCCGCTTTGGTCACCCCGAGCAGGATCGGGCGATCTCTCTTCGTGAAGCCGCGATCTTGCAAAGCTTCCCGCGCGATTACAAATTCATCCCGAAGCGTGGTGAGGTCAGCTTCAAGGTGCTCGGTCGGTTGATCGGCAATGCAGTGCCGGTCGATCTCGGTCGCGCCATCGCTCGCAGCATCGACCAGCACCTTGCGTCGGTGATGGGCTGACGAGGACTATTGGATGCCCGGACTCGTGCCCTCATCATCCGATGTCAGTCGCCGCATGGCGAAGGTAAGGCAGACGGGCACGGACGCTGAACTTGCGCTGCGGCAGGAAATGTATCGCATCGGTCTGCGCTACAGGGTCAACTACGAAGTGCTGAGGAAGCCGCGCCGCGTCGCCGATGTCGCTTTCCCCGGCCGCAAGATCGCCGTCTTCGTCGATGGCTGCTTCTGGCATGGCTGCCCCGAACACGCCACATGGCCGAAGCGGAACGCGGACTTCTGGCGGCAGAAGATCGAAGCCAATCGTCAGCGTGACGCGGATACGAATGCACGGCTTGAAGCCAACGGCTGGACGGCGCTGCGATTCTGGTCGCACGAGTCGCCGGTCGAAGCTGCCAAAACGGTCGCCCGCGTGGTTGCCAAGGTGGACGCGAAGCATTGCGCCCCTTCATCCGACGCGCAAGAGAAGAAGAATTGACAGGGAAGATGAGATCACCACATGGGCACCCAGAGCGAACGGCAACCTCAGACATATCGCGCTCGCCCCGAGCCAGGGCAGCTCGTCGAGGTGCGCCGTCGTCAATGGGTGGTGGCCGAGGTCGATGCCGCCGGGCTGGAAGCCGCCGTGCCCCAGCACTGCGTGACGCTCTCGTCGATCGACGAGGACGGTCTCGGCGAAGAACTGGAAGTCGTCTGGGAAATTGAGCCGGGCGCTCAGGTCATTGAGCGCGCCGGCCTGCCTTCGGTCACCGGGCAGGACGATTCGGGCATGCTCGAAGCCTTCCTTGATGCCGTGCGGTGGGGCGCAGCCACCAATGCCGACCGGGGATTTCTCCAAGCGCCGTTTCGTAGCGGCGTCAGTATCGAAGACTTCCAGCTCGACCCGCTGGTGCGCGCCATCGACATGGCTCGCGTCAACCTGCTCATCGCCGACGACGTCGGCCTCGGCAAGACTATCGAAGCAGGTCTGGTCATTCAGGAATTGCTGCTGCGGCATCGCGCGCGCACCGTGCTGATCGTCTGCCCCGCGTCACTTCAGGAGAAGTGGCGCATTGAGATGCTCGAGAAGTTCGGCCTCGACTTCCGCGTGGTGGATACGGACTACATTAAACGGTTGCGGCGCGAGCGCGGCATCCACGCCAATCCGTGGACATCACATCCGCGCCTCATCACGTCGATGGACTGGGCCAAGGGCGGCGAGGGCTTGCGCGCCATGCGCGACGTGATCCCGCCGCACGTCGGCCATCCGCGCAAGTTCGACCTACTGGTCGTGGACGAAGCGCACAACGTCGCGCCCGCCGCAGGCGTGCATTACGCGCTAGAGAGCCAGCGCACGCGCTTCGTCCGCACCATCGGCCCACACTTTCAGCATCGTCTGTTCCTTACCGCGACGCCGCACAACGGCTACACCGAGTCGTTCACCTCGTTGCTAGAACTGCTCGACGACCAGCGTTTCGCGCGCAATATCCTCCCCGACGAAAAGCGCCTGAGTCAGGTGATGATCCGTCGCCTGAAGAGCGATCTGGTCGATGCGGACGGCAATCCCTTGTACGCCCGGCGCACCTTGCAGGCGCTCGAAGTCCCTTACACAGCGCAAGAGCGCGAGATTCACCGCAAGCTCGACGACTACTGCGCCAGCCGCGAAAAGGATGCCGAGAAAGCGGGCAGCGGCTTCGGCACGGCCTTCGTGAACCGGCTCCTCAAGAAGCGTCTGCTCTCGTCGCCAGCGGCGTTCGCGTCCACGCTCGAAAAGCACGTCGCGTCGCTGTCCGAAGCACGCCCCGCCAAGCCGGACGCAATGACCGAGCGCATCCTGCACAAGGCCATCCTGAAGGCCGACGAGGACTACGCCGACGACAGCGAGGTCGAGAACGCCCAAGCCGAAGCCATCGAAGAAGCCACGCGCCGCGCGATGCCTCTGACCCCGGAGCAACGGGCGATGCTGGACGACTTGCGTGGTTGGGCGCAGCGCGCCCGAAATCAGGCCGACTCCAAGGCCCAAGCCATCCTCGACTGGCTCACGGCCAATCTCAAACCCGACGGCGAGTGGAACGGGCGCCGGGTGATCCTGTTCACCGAATACCGCACCACGCACCAGTGGATGCAACAAATCCTCGCCAGCCACGGCTTCGGCGGCGAGCGTCTCGGTTTACTCCACGGCGGCCTCTCCCAAGAAGAGCGTGAACCCATTAAGGCGGCGTTCCAAGCCTCGCCGCAGGATTCGTCCGTGCGCATCCTGCTGGCCACCGACGCAGCGTCCGAAGGCATCGACTTGCAGAGCCACTGCAATCGGCTCATCCACCTGGAGATTCCCTACAACCCCAACGTGATGGAGCAGCGCAACGGGCGTATCGACCGCCACGGGCAGCGCGAGAAGGAAGTGCTGATCTGGCATCCGGTCGATGGCGGTGGTGCGAACGGCGCATCGGTCGGTGGCCACGGTGAGGACATCCTGCGCGCCTTGCGGAAACTGGACTCGATGCGCGCCGACATGGGCAGCGTCAATCCGGTCATCGCACCGCAGATGTCCGGCCTCATCGAAGGCTCGCTGAAAGATTTGGACATCCGCATGGCCGAGGCGCGGATCGCCCGCGCCAAGAACTTCGTTCGCGCCGAACGCGAGTTGAAAGAGCGCGTCGCCAAGCTGCACGAGCGCCTGCTCACCACCAGGCAGGATTTCCACCTCACGCCTGACCACGTCCTGATGGCCGTGAAGACCGGCCTCGCGTTGGCGGGCCGTCCGCCGCTGGAACCCGTCGAATTGGCGGGCGCACCTTCGGGCGGCGTCTTCCGGATGCCCGCGCTGTCCGGCTCGTGGGCGCGCTGTCTGGAAGGGCTGCGCCATCCGCACACACAGAAGATTCGTCCCATCACCTTCGACCACGCCGTCGCCAGTGGCCGCGACGACGTCGTGCTCGTCCACCTGAACCACCGCTTGGTGCAGATGTGCCTGCGCCTGTTGCGCGCCGAGATCTGGGCGCAAGACGACGTGAAGAAGCTGCACCGCGTAACCGTCCGCACCGTGCCGGATGCGCAGATCGACGGGCCCGCCGTGGTCGTCGTCTCGCGGCTGGTCATCACCGGAGGCAACCACCACCGGCTACACGAAGAACTCACGGTATCGGGCGGCTACCTGCGCGACCAATCCTTCCGCCGGGAAGAAGGCGTCACCCGTGTCCAGCAATGGCTGGATGAATCGAAGCCGATCACGGCCGTCTCGTCGCTGTTCGACGCGCTGCGTGTCCGCTTCGACCGTCAGCAGGAAGCCGTCCTGAAAGCCGTGAGTGCCCGCTCAAAGGAGCGCCTCCGCTACCTGACCGACACGCTCCATACCCGCAAGCAGCAGGAAATCGACGACATCGGTAGCGTGCTCGACGAACTGGAGCAGGCTGTCCAGTCCGAATTAAAGAAGGGCGAACAGCCCGAACAGCTCGCGCTGTTCACCGAGGATGAACGCACGCAACTGCGGCGCGACATCGCCGCGCTCGAAGCGCGCCTCGCGCGTATCCCCGACGAGCGCGAGATGGAAACGCAGGCCATCGAAACCCGCTACGCTAGGCTCGACGACCGCACCTTCCCGGTCGCGGTGATGTTCGTGGTGCCTGAATCCGCATCGGGGGTGGCGAAATGATGACTTGGCAGGAGTATCAGGAGGCCGTCGCCGAGTTCTACGAACAAATCGACGACTTCGGTAACGTCAGAAGAAACGTCATGGTTCCGGACAAGATTACCGGCCAGCCACGGCAAATCGACGTGCTCGTCGAAATTGAGGTCAAGGGGCACTCACTCAGGATGGTCGTCGATGCGAAGTTTCATGCCACCCCAATTGATGTAAGAGAGGTCGAATCAGTCCTCGCCCTCGCAGAGGCAGTTGGTGCTCACAAATCCATCGTCGTTGCAGCGAATGGATGGACGGTGCCCGCTAAAAGGAAAGCAGACCACGTCGGATGTGGCCTAGAGCTTCTGTCGGTGGAAGAAGCTCTTGATCTGATTGTTCCGGACAAATGGAAGATGTGCCCAGCCTGTGGCGTGGACTGCATCGTTCTAGATCAAGACGGCGCAGTTCCACTTAATGGCTTGTTTTTCTGGTGGCTGGCAGGGCAGTGTCGAGGATGCAAATGCGCTCGTATCCATTGCCAGGAGTGTGGTTTGAAAACGTATATCGACCTCCATGCCTCCGTGGTTTGCGGATGTGGACATCGCTGGTCGAGCACCGATGACGGCGTCGCCATCACATTTTTCGTGGAAGAGCCCGAATAGTGATGCATATCCAACACCACGACTGGCTCTCGCTCATCGAGATTTCCGGCCCGTTCCTCGCCGTCCCCGTCTTGAAAGAAGCCTTCCCGCAAGGGCTGGAAGAACTCAATGCAGCCAAGCGCAAGCGGCTGCGCCAAGCCTACGACGAATGGCGCGAGGCGCTGGAAACCGACGATCCTCGCTTCGCCGATCTGCACACAGCATGGACCGACGAAGTCTTGTCGCGTGGGCTGGAACTCGACGAGGACGGTCGCGGCGACGTGCTCAAGCGCAAGGACTGGTGCGCAACGCACTTGACCGTCGCGCTGCCCGAGCACGCGGTGAGCCTCACGCCGGACTTCGCCGTCGTCGGCAACGGCGACCAGCCGCTGATGCTCGTCTACGCCTACGGGCAGGACGTCGATCTCGATGCCACGCAGAAGCTGGACGGCTGGACCAGCACGGCGACGGAACGCATGGTCAGGTTGTGCCGCGCCACAGGCTGTCGTCTCGGACTGGTGACCAACGGCGAACGCTGGATGCTGGTCGATGCGCCTGTGGGCGCGGTCACTACCTTCGCCAGTTGGTATGCGCGCATCTGGGCACAGGAACCCGTCACCCTCCAAGCCTTCGTCCATCTGCTGGGCATTCGGCGTTTCTTCGTGGATGAGTCCGAACGGCTGCCCGCGCTGTTCGATCGCTCGCTGAAATTCCAGGACGAAGTGACCGACGCTTTGGGCGAGCAAGTGCGGCGCGCGGTCGAAGTGCTGATCCAGGCGCTCGACAAGGCCGATCAAGACCGTGAGCGCGAATTGCTGCACGGCGTGAAGGAAGCTGAACTCTACGAAGCCGCGCTGACGGTGATGATGCGGCTGGTCTTCCTGCTTTCCGCCGAAGAACGCGGCCTGCTGCTATTGGGCGATGAACGCTACGAGGCGAATTACGCGCTCTCGACCTTGCGGATGCAGTTGCGCGCAGAATCCGACGAGATTCTGGAACGGCGCTGGGACGCGTGGTCGCGCTTGCTGGCCGTCTTCCGCGCCGTGTATGGCGGCATTGAGCACGAAAACCTGCGCCTGCCCGCACTGGGCGGTTCCTTGTTCGATCCGGATCGCTTCCCCTTCCTTGAAGGCCGCGCGAAAGGTTCCGGTTGGCGCACCGATGTTGCCAAGCCGCTGCCGATCGACAACCGTACCGTGTTGCTGCTGCTCGAAGCCATCCAGCAATTCCAAGGGCGCACGCTGTCGTATCGGGCGCTGGACGTAGAGCAGATCGGCTACGTCTATGAGGGCTTGCTGGAGCGCACCGTCAAGCGCACCGCCGAGGTTACGGTGGAAATCGACTCCACCAAGAGTGCGCAGTCACCGTGGGTCACACTGGCCGAACTCGAATCCGCGCGGCTGGATGGTGCCGCTCGCTTGGCTGAACTGCTACAGCAGCGTTCGGGTAGTTCGGCCAGCCGCGTGCGCAACGATCTGGCCCGCCCCGTGGAGGATGCGCTCGCCGATCGCTTGTTGACGGCTTGCCACGGTAATACTGAGTTGCGCAACCGTATCAAGCCCTTCGGCCATCTGGTGCGCACCGACCCTTGGGGTTACCCGCTGGTCTATCCTGCCGGAGCCTTCATCGTCACCACCGGCTCTGACCGGCGCGAGACCGGCACCCACTACACGCCGAAGTCGCTGACCGAAACCATCGTCGCCGAGACGTTCACGCCCATCACCTATGTCGGCCCGGCACAGGGCACGTCGCGGGCGGAGTGGGTGCTGAAATCGCCCGCCGAACTGCTCGACCTAAAGATATGCGACCCGGCGATGGGTTCGGGCGCATTCCTCGTGCAAGCCTGCCGGTGGCTGGGCGACCGGCTGGTGGAGGCGTGGGGGCTGGCCGAGGCGCAGGGGCACACGGTCGGAATCGACGGGCAGGTGGTGGCAGCCGACGCCAACGTCGAGCTACTGCCACGCGACATGGAGGCGCGCACGATCGTCGCGCGCTGCCTCATTGCCGAACGCTGTCTATACGGTGTCGATTTGAACCCGCTGGCGGTCGAACTGGCCAAGCTCTCCATCTGGCTGGTCACGCTGGCCAAGGGCCGTCCCTTCGGCTTCCTCGATCACAACCTGCGCTGCGGTGATAGCCTGCTCGGCATCCACCGGCTGGATCAGCTCACCCAGCTGTCGCTGAACCCCACCGGGCAAGGCCAGCTACGTCTGTTCGGCCAGAACGTCGAGCAGGCCGTGCGCGACGCCATCGAACTGCGCTCGCGTCTGCGCGAGATGCCGATCCGCGACATCCGTGACGTGGAAGCGATGGCGCATCTGGACGCCGACGCGCGCCGCAGGCTAGAAGTACCAGAAAGCATCGCCGATGCGTTCATCGGGGAGTTCTTAGCTTCGGGCGGCAACGCAAGCGCAATCGAATGTGCGACCACGATGCTGACCATCCAAGCCGGTCAGGCAGCATCTGGCGACCGTAATGCCCTTGATGTCATCATGAAGCGGGCACGGGAAACCTTGAGCGTCGCTCTGCCGCCGGGCAAGCTCATCCGCGACCCGTTCCATTGGCCGCTGGAGTTCCCCGAAGTTTTCGCCAGAACATCGCCCGGGTTCGATGCTTTTGTCGGCAATCCGCCATTTCTCGGCAATCGCCTGTGGAAAGGCGCGCTGGGCGAGAAGTTGCAGTGGCAGTGCCAGATGGTGCTCGGCGCGTCGCCGGGCAAGATCGACCTGTGCGTCGTTTTCCATCGGCGGGCAGTCGATCTGCTCCGTGCCAATGGCTGTTACGGGATGCTGGCAACAAGCAACATAGCCGAAGGTAGCGCGGTCGAAGTCGGCCTCGGCGTCATTGTCCAGAATGGAAGCATCTACTTTGCGCGGAAAGGAATGCCGTGGCCGGGTTCGGCGGCGGTCGTCGTCGCCATAGTCGGCTTCCTCAAGGGGGAGTGGCAGGCCGACTGCGATGCCGATGGTCGAAGCTGCGAGCGCATCGGGCCGAGGCTGGAGCCGGAAGCGGTCGACGTTTGGATGCCGCAGGCGCTTCCTGATGCTCCCTTCGCCTTTGAGGGCGTGAACAACAGCAAAGGCCTGGCCTTCGTCATCACTTCGGAAAGCCCGTGGTTCAACCGGCTCAAGAATGAACCAGGCAGCCTGTTGAGGCCCTACATCACGGGCGACGACATCACCAGTTCGGCGCTGAACCGCATCGAACGCTGGGCACTCGACATCGCCGATTTAGGCCTGGACGAAGTTCACCGTCGTTGGCCCGTGGCACATCGCTTCATCGTCGAGGAAGTGCTGCCGACCCGCACGGTCGCGGCACTCAAGAGCTACAAGGGGCTGATCGATCGCTGGTGGCAGTTCTGGAATCACCGGGCCGATTTGATGCGCAGGCTACGGCGTCAAGATCGATTCATTGCATTTTCAAAGGTCACGAAATACCCCTTCAGTGTTCTCGCGCCATCTGGCTGGATCTACACAAATAAGGTTCTCTTGATCGGTTTGGAAAGACCTGATCTATATCCAATTTGCTTGAGTTCCCTGTTTCGGAACTGGGTGTATGCGTACTCTGTTCGCAGCTTGGGGGGCGACACAAATACGCTCACCATCTCTATTCGGGAGGCCGTGTCAACGTATCCCCTCCCAGCGAATAGCGTATCGCAGACGGGTGTCGGAGCGGCGATGCAATTCAACCGTCTTGCGGTCGAGTTCAGCGCGGCACATGACTGTGGTCTTACCGATGTGATGAACGCCGTCCATTCGCCAGACAACGCGGATGCGACGATCGCCGAACTGCGGCACCTGCTGTTCGTTATCGACGCCGAAGTCGCCGCTGCCTATGGCTGGGACGATGTGGATTTGACCTACGACTTCCGTGAGTTCGGTGGTGGTCCCGCAAACGACAAACGGCGCTGGGAACTGCCCATCGACGTTACAACGATGCTCCAGGACAGGCTCGTAGCACTCAACCGCGAACTCTTCGAGGTGGCCGTCACCTCCAACGGTAGCGGACGCACAGCGTCGCGCGCGCGTCGTCCTGCCAGCGCCGAACATTTGCAGTCCTCGCTCGACCTCGAAGCATGAGCAGCTACTCCAATGAATACCCGTCGCCAACGGAGAACCCGTCCATGACTAAACCCAGCACAGACCTGGCTCAGGCCAGTCCGACGAAACAGTTCTTCGTTTCGATGCTCACGCGCGACATCAGCCTTGCCGATGCGATCCTCGACCTACTCGACAACTGCCTCGATGGTGCGATGCGTCTGGCGAACGGCGATGCAGTCGATTACGCCCAGCATTTCGTGAAGATCGAGATCGCCGAGGATCACTTTCTGATCGCCGACAACTGTGGCGGCATCCCGCGTGAGGTCGCCAAGAACTACGCCTTCAAGATGGGGCGTGAGCCGGATGACGATCGCGATTCGGATGCTGAAACCATCGGCATGTACGGCGTCGGTATGAAGCGCGCAATCTTCAAAATGGGGCGCAATGCGCTGGTGCGCACGCGCCACGGAGACGACACGTTCGAGGTGCCGATCACCTCACAATGGCTGGATGCCAAGAACTGGGACCCGCTGCCCATCAACGAGCCGACCGAAGCCAACGAACGACTGGCCGAGCCGGGCACCGAGATCAAGGTCACTGACCTCTACGAAGGCGTCTCGCGGCATTTCGCCAACGAAGCCTTTGAGAACGAGGTGCGCACCGCGATCGCGGAGCACTTCACCATGTTCATCCAGTGGGGCTTGAAGGTGGAACTCAACGGCAAGCCTGTGGAGTCCGTTCGCGTCGAGGTGCTCGTTTCGACGGACGAGGATCGCCCCGGCCCCTACGTTTTCCAGAAGACGATCGACGACGTGCTCGTCTCGATCACCGTCGGCCTGAACACCGGGAAGAGTCTGGGCGACGATGAGGAGGACGACGCGGGCTTCGAGCGTGATCGTTCATCGGCGACCGCAGGCTGGACGGTGCTCTGCAACGATCGCGCGGTCATCGTGGGCGACAAGGGCCGACTGACGGGCTGGGGCGACGGCATCCCGCTCTACCACCCGCAATTCGCCATCATCACCGGCATCATCGAGTTCCGCTCCAAACATGCCGACAAGCTGCCAGTCACGACGACGAAGCGCGCACTCGATACCTCGTCGAACGTGTGGCTGGAATCCCTCGTGAAGATGAAGGAGGGTATGCGCATCTGGATTTCGTACACGAACCAGTGGAAGAACCATCCGCGCGCCGACCAGTCGAGCCATTGGGAAACCGCCAAGCCCATGCCATTGAGTCGGGCCATCGAAGCTGTCGCTACGCGCAGGGCCACGAAAAAGGTGGGAGGCGTCATCGAGTTCAACCCCCAGAAGGAAAAGGTCTTGCCGCTGCCCGAGGACAAGAAGCCCTCGTCCAGAAAAGTCGTATTCTCCCGTCCTGCCGAGGAAGTGCGGCTCGTGTCGAAGATGCTGTTTGACGACCCGGACGAAAAACCCGGTATCGTCGGCGACAAGTGCTTCGAGATGCAGCTCACGAAGGCCAAAAAGCAGGGGGACTGAACGATGAGCGCAGGTTCTTCTCTGCCGTACCGCTTGCGGCCCAACAAGGCCGTGGATCGGGAATTATTCCTGTCATTGCTGATGCGGCTGGCTCCGGAACTCGCACTGGAAAGGTATCACTACGTCGGACTCGGCGGCCCTTTCCTCGAAGACTTCCGGCTGATCCACGGTAGGCTCGGCATTGAGAAGATGACGTGCATCGAGACGGAAGAACAGGTGCATAAGCGCCAACTTTTCAACCGCCCGATCGCTTCGATCGAGTGTGTCCACAAGAGTCTCGAAGACTACCTGGACGAAACCAATCTTGATTCCCCCGCCATCATCTGGTTCGACTACACGGAACCCAAAGGCGTCACCTCGCAAATCGAGAGGTTCGCGCGCACCATTGGCACCGTGCCGATCGGCAGCATTTTGCGGATTACGCTGAATGCAAATCCCAGCTCTCTTGGCAGGCCAGGCGGAAATCTTTCAGAAGCAGAGCTTATGGAGTGGCGGCTTCAGGCATTCCAAAGGCGACTCGGTGCGCTTTTCCCGAATGGACTAATTGCAGACGGGATGAAGCAGGAGAACTTCGGGAAATGCCTGCTACATGCGCTCAAGCTGGCAGTTGAAAAGGAAGCTCTCAGTTTCAGAGATCGCCGCATCGTCTGGGCACTGGCCACGCACTACGCCGACGGGCAGGCGATGGTGACGGCGGCCCTCGTGGTCTGCCGGCGCGACGACAAGACTGTCGAGGAAGTGGTGAAGGCATGGGAGTTCCATGCGACGGCCGATGCACCGCACCGGATCGATTTGCCTGCGCTCTCGACGCTGGAGCGGCTGACGATGGAATCGAACGACGACGCCCAGGCCAAGATGGGTTTTGAGTTGCCGACGTCAAACATGGGCGAAAACCCGTTCGAGGTTTTCAAGAAGTTCTATCGCATCTACCCGCATTTCTCGCGGGTGGAGCTTTAGCCTGTAACCATCAAGGTGGCTCGCAGCATGACGACAACACCCAGCGCATGGATCGCCGTCGATCACGGTCTCGGCACCGATCGCGGGCTCGCGCCCTACACCCTGGCCTTGAAGGGCGATCGTTCCCTGTATCAGGCCATTGCCGAGAACGATTGGGTGCTCGTGCTGAACCCTGCCGGGGAGATCATCCGCGCCGGGCGCGTGCTTCGGTTTCGTTCCGACCTCGAAACCACCACGATCTTCTTCGACCGGCTGTCCGTCGCCGATGCCCCGATGCCGGTCGCCGGTGTTTCGCTGATATCGCCGTCGTCGGGGAACGTCGGGCGCATCCAGTGGGACGAGTTCGTCTCCACCTTGTCCGCAGCGCTGCATCAGACCGTCGGCGGCGTGCCTCCGGTCGAGGATCGGGCCTACATCCGAGAACTGCTGCAACTGGCCGTGGTGGACGATCTGCTCGGCCCGGCGGGTGGGCCACACGAACGCATCGTGGACATGAGCGTGCGCGACCGGTATCTGGTCGGCAAGCTGGCACCGCGTGAGGATGTCCAAGGCGGCATCGAAGGTCTGGAAGGCCCGCTGGCGGAGGACGAGAGCGAGGAGCCCACCGACCCCATCGTGCCCGGCCAGCACGAACCCGGTGCCGAATTCGGCACGGCGACGGGGCGGGTGGAACCCGAATCGGATGCCTCCGACGAAATCGATGCTGCCAGCAATCAGTCACTGGTGCCAAGCAGCTTCGGCATGACCTTTTGTATCGATGGCGACGCCGAGCGCATTGAGGTCGAGGCGCGTTGGGGCTGCTACGAGCGAGTTCCAAATGGGGAACACGAGCTGACGCGGCCCAATGGGCAGAAGGCCAAGGTCTGGCAGCGCATCCCCTGCGGCGGGAAGCTGATGCTGCCGCTCACCGAAGGTGTGATCCCCCATCAGGCACCGGACGCGAACCGCCCGGCGGTGCGAATTCAGGGTTCCGTCCGTGCCAAGAACACCAACGGCGACCGCTTGGTGACACTGTTCCTGATCAACGCGCAGGAAGAACCCGACACCAATCGCGACACGGCATGGCTGTTCCAGCCAGAGCTGATCGTGCGCGCGGAAGCGGAGGCATCCAAGCGCGCCATCTTCCGCCGCCGCCCCGTGCTGGATGTGGACGGCATGGACACCGAACGCGAATCGCTGGAGATGATCTACCGCAACCGCGTGGAGTTTGCGGTCGGTCATGGCGTCGCCGTACACGCCCAAACGGCGGACGACGTGACGCTGGCCATCGAGGTGCGCACCACCGTGCTGCCGCAGTACGAAGTACAGGTCACGGAGACGCCGGGCCTCGACTCGGCCGACCGTCCGGCGATGAAGGAGATGGTGGCGAGCGGTCTGCTCGACATGCAAGGCCTCGCCTCGCTGGGCGTCACCGAGTTGGTCGATGCCCTGAACTTGCTGACCAAGGATTACGCGGCGTGGATCGCCGAACAGCGCAAGCGCATAGGTGAGGATGTGGTCGGATATGACGCACAGGCCGCGCAGGCGTTGGATCGCTGTCAGGAAATCCAATCGCGCTTGCAGCAGGCCATCGACACGCTGAAGAACGACGAAAAAGCGCTGGCAGCCTTCCGTTTTGCCAACCGAGCGATGGCAATCCAGCGCGTGCGCAGCCTGTACGCGCTCGAAGTGCGGCGCGGGCGTGACGTGACGGTCGATCAATTCGACCTGCCGAAGAATCGGAGCTGGCGCCCGTTCCAGTTGGCGTTCCTGTTGCTGTCGATCCCGTCGCTGGCCGACCCCATGCACCCGGATCGCGTCCAGCCAATGGAAGCCCATGCCGACCTGCTGTGGTTCCCCACCGGCGGCGGCAAGACGGAAGCTTATCTGGGTGTGGCGGCATTCACGATGGCGATCCGCCGCCTGCAAGGCAAGCTTGGCGGCTACGATGGCTCACGCGGACTGGCCGTCATCATGCGCTACACGTTGCGCCTGCTGACCTTGCAGCAGTTCCAACGCGCTACCGCGCTGATATGCGCGATGGAAAAACTTCGGCGAGATGCTCTCGTTCAAGGTGATGAGTCGCTCGGCAAGGTTCCTTTCACCATCGGCCTTTGGGTCGGCAACAAGGTGACGCCGGGCACGACCGAAGAAAGTCACCGCGCCATCCAAGATTTACGTGATTCGGGAAAGAATAAGGCAGGACGAACTTCGCCCCTTCAGCTCACCAGTTGTCCGTGGTGCGGCTCTACGATCGACCCCGGAAAAGATGTCGTCGTCGACAAGGACCGCGGCAGAACGATCGTGTACTGTGGTGACAAGAAAAGCAGTTGCACGTTTTCTCGTGGCAGGTCGAGCAGTTCGCCATATCCAGGCATTCCGGTGCTGACAGTGGACGTGGAGATCTACCACCGTCCGCCGACGATGATGATCGCCACCGTGGACAAGTTCGCCATGATGGCTTGGCGCGGTCAGGTACGAACTCTGTTCGGTCGCGTGAATCAGGAATGCGAGCGTCATGGCCTGTTGTGGCCTGAGTGCGATTGCACGGGCAATCACACCGCGTCGAAAACTTCGCCAGCGGTCAAGGTCAAGAACGTCGCACGAATCCGTCCGCCCGATCTGATCATCCAAGACGAGTTCCACCTCATCAGCGGCCCGTTGGGTACGATGGTTGGCTTGTACGAATCCGCCGTCGATGAACTGTCCGGCTGGACGCTCAATGGCAAGACGGTCAAGCCCAAGATCGTCGCCTCCACGGCGACGGTGCGCAAAGCCAAGGAACAGGTGAACAACGTGTTCATGCGGCGCGTTTCGGTGTTCCCGCCGCATGGCTTGGACGTGGAGGACAACTACTTTTCGGTGCAGCGCCCGATTGAGGAGCGGCCCGGACGGCGCTATCTGGGCGTGTGCTCGCCCGGCAGTTCGCGCCCCGCGATGCTGATCCGCGTCTATACCGCCTTCCTCACCGCCGCCCAGTCCCTGTTCGACCGTTTCGGCGAACCCGCCGATCCGTACATGACGATGGTCGGCTACTTCAATTCGCTGCGCGAGCTGGGCGGGATGCGGCGCTTGGCAGAGGACGACGTGCAGACACGTTCCTACCGCGTGCAGATGAGCATGGTCGAACGGCCCGCGCTCGCGCAACGCAGCGTCAACAACATCCGCGAGCTGACCTCGCGCGTCTCCAGTCAGGACATCCCGAAGTACCTCGACGATCTGGAGGTCAAATTCAAGGTCGCGCTTGATGCGGCCACCGGGAAGTACGTGACGAAATGGAACCAGGGTGATACCCGCGCGATCGACGTGGTGCTGGCGACCAACATGCTGTCGGTGGGCGTGGACGTGAATCGCTTGGGCCTGATGGCGGTGAACGGTCAGCCCAAGGACACAGCGGAATACATCCAGGCCACCAGCCGCGTGGGCCGTTCCTTCCCCGGCTTGGTCTGCACGGTGCTCACATGGGCGCGTCCGCGCGATCTCTCGCACTACGAGACCTTCGAACACTACCACGCGACCTTCTACAAGCATGTGGAGGCGCAGTCGGTGACGCCGTTCTCACCACGCGCGATGGATCGCGGCCTGACCGGAGCGCTGCTCGCCCTGATGCGTCTGGGAAACGACGCCTTCAGCCCGAACGAGGGGGCGAGCGTGTTGGACAAATCCGACAAGCCGGAGATCACCGAAGCCATCGACGTGCTGGTACGGCGGGCTTGGAACGTCAGCGAGACGACCACCATCAAGCATCTGGCCGAGCGTGAACTGAAGGAACGTGCGGACGAATGGGCCAAGGCAGTGAGCGTTCCCGGTCGCACGTTGGCTTACGAAAAGCGAGGTGCGCAGGCCGCGACGATGTTCGGGCTGGTCAAGTCACCGGGCATCCATGCGTGGGACAACTGGACGGTGCCGATGTCGATGCGCGAAGTGGAGCCGGGCGTGCGCCTGATCATGAACACGGGACACATCTCGGACGACCAAGGGTGGAAGCCGCGTCCGGTGCCAAAGGACGAGTACTGACCATGACCACCAATAGAACACCCGTCGGGGAAGTCCGCCCCAGTCAACTACTCTGGACATATGGGCCGGGCGCGCTGATCGATTTGCCGAGCCTCTCGGTGGTGACACTGGGCATCGACCAGTGGGAGAAGGACCGCTGTCAGCCCATTGGTGAGCCGCGCCTGCTCGCCGCCGTCCGTAAGGTTCTCGGTGCGCAGGTGGAGAGCCTGCGCATGCCGCCGTTCCAGAAGAGCGAACTCGTCGATCCGTGGTCGGCGGAGTCTAACATCGGTGTTCCCGTGCGTCCGTTCCCGCGCTGGATGCGCTGTGTGAAGTGTGGCCTGCTGTCGCCCTTCGACGCGGGGCTGTTCGAGATCAAGGAAAACCGCTTCCGCCCGGAGCGCACCCGCTTCGTCCACAAGGCATGCCGAGGTTCCAGGGGCGACCAGCCCGCGAAGGACGCCGACGCCGTTCCAGCGCGTTTCCTCTTGGCCTGCCGCGATGGCCACCTCGATGACTTCCCGTGGCACTACTTCGTTCACGGTGGGAACAGCTCGTGCAAAGGAACGTTGCGCTTCTTCGAGAGTGGCGCTTCTTTGCAGACGGAGAACCTATGGGTGAAGTGCGATGCCTGCGGCGCGTCGCGCAGCATGGCGCACGCCTTCGGCAAGGCTGGGAAGGAAAACCTGCCGAGCTGCCGGGGCAGGCATCCACACCTTGATCACTTCGACGAGGAGTGCGACGAGGAGGCGCGTGCCGTTCTTCTGGGTTCAACCAACAGTTGGTTCCCGATCACGCTTTCGGCGCTCGCCATCCCGCAGGCTAGTGACCCGCTTGGTCAACTGATTCAGGATGGGTGGGAGTTCTTCGACGATCTGGATTCCGAGGCTGCCGTTGCGGTGACGGTGAAGACGTTGAAGAAGGCCGGAGCCTTGCCGGGAATCGACAAGTACCCGGCATCGTACATCTGGGCGGTCATCGAAGCCCACCGCAACGGCGGCGGGCAAGAGGTCGTCGTCGAGGCCGACATCAAGGGGCCAGAATGGGAAGTGCTGACGGCGACCAACCCGCCTGCCGACTACCCGCACTTCATGAGCAAGAAGGTGGGCACACCAACGGACTTCGAGAAACGTATCGCCAGAGTGCTGCTGCTGGAGCGGCTGCGCGAAGTCAATGCTTTGTTGGGCTTCACCCGCGTGGAAGCGCCCGAAGAGACGAGCGATCCGAACGAGCGCCCGCAGATGGCGGGCCTCGCGCGCCGCAAGCCCGATTGGGTGCCCGCGAACCAGGTTCATGGCGAAGGCATTTTCATCCAGTTCGATGAAGCGGCGCTGCGGACGTGGGAGGCGCAGGCTGGCGTCAAGCGAGTGGATGGAATGCTCGAAGGCGGGCATCGTGGATGGCGCAATTCGCGCCACCTCGATCCGAACGATGGCTACCCTGGTATCCGGTATGCCATGCTCCATACCCTGTCGCACCTGCTCATCCGCGAACTGGCGCTGGAATGCGGCTACAACGCGGCGAGCGTTCGCGAACGCATCTACGCCGACGTTTCGGGTGCGAATCCACAAGCAGGCATCCTCATCTACACGGCGGCTGCCGATTCCGATGGGACGCTGGGCGGCCTCGTCGATCTCGGCAAGCCTGAAAACCTCGGTCGGTTGCTTCGGCAGGCGCTGAACCGGTCGAAGATCTGCTCGTCCGATCCACTCTGCTCGGAACACGATCCGGCCAAAGACCGCTCATTGCACGCGGCGGCCTGTCATGCGTGCAGCTTGGTCGCCGAGACTTCCTGCGAACGGGGCAATCGTTACCTCGACAGATCGTTGCTGGTGCAGACCCTCGACCGAGGGGATGCCGCGTTCTTCACGGGGCTGTGACATGGAAAGGCTGCTGGAAGCCGTCACAGCCGTGGTCTGTCTCGTTTCGCCGGAGAAGGTTCGAGCACTGGCGGGCAGGATTCGGAAGATTGAGGACGTGAAGGCGAGCGTCTTCCTGTCGGATGTCGTCAGTACGGCCACGGCAAGAGCCGTCGTCGATCGGCTCGTTGATGCGTGGCGGGCCACGTCGGTCGGTTCCGACGAGTTGGCCTTGATGCTGCTCGCCGCGGGCCATGCATTCGAGAACGTGTCGAGGCACCAGTCCACCGAACTCGTGTGGACGGGACCGACGACGCCATTCGTCTCCGCACGTCGAACGGAGCAAGCGCTCCTGCAAGTCATCAATGCTGCCAAGCAAACTCTGTTCGTCACGAGCTTCGTGGCCTATGACGTCTCGACAATCGTGAAGGCATTGAACGAAGCAAGCACCCGGGGCGTGGACATCTCCATGCTCCTCGAAGCGTCCCAAGATCATGGCGGCAGAATCTCGTTCGATGCGATCGGCAAGATGGGGTCCCTCGTGCCCAATGCTCATCTCTATACGTGGCGGGATCAAGGCGAAATATTTTCTGAGGGACGAGTACATGCCAAGGTGGCTGTGGCCGATCGACACACTTGCTTTATTACCAGCGCAAACCTGACGGGATTTGCCATGGACAGGAACATGGAGGCAGGACTACTGCTTTCTGGAGGGAATATTCCGCAGATGCTGGAGGAGCATCTGCGCGCATTGGTCTCCATGAAGATCGTTTCCCGGGTATGAAAGACTCAGTACGCCTCCTTCAGGATGCCATTGAGGGCGAACGGTATGTCCTGCGGGGCTACCAGAAACCTTCGGAGGCATTGTCCTTCGAGACTCTGCGTGCCATTGATTACGTCTTCTGTCGAGAGCTGATTCCAGAGTTAAAGGAGTTGGAAGAATCAGAGCGACGGATGGAGAGCGTCCGCAAGTATTCAATCAATGCAGCCTTGAAGCGAGTCCTGCCATCCGAGCTGAAGGCAGATGCTCCCCGACTTTTCACCTCCAATGCCAGCACTGCGGAGCAAACGGACGAGTTTCTGTGGCGGATGGGCTGCCTGACGATGGCTGAGAGACAACTGACTCTACTGCGCTCGGGGGCGCTGAAAGGCGAGGTCGACAAGCGCAAGTTGAAGGGAATGACGCTACTTGTCTTGTCGATACAAGACAACACAGCCTACCGAGAACAGATTGGGTTTCAAGGGTTGAACTGGCTCAGTGACATGACGGTGGCGGAGGATCGCTCCAAGGAGGTCGCCTTGGAGCATCGCCACATGGAAATAATCCCCCGCTTGACCGATTATCTTCGTGGTAGCCCGTCGTCTGAGAACCTACCTTTTGACGGCGTCGATGACTACTTCAAGGAATGGGCAGTCCTGTATCTGAGAAGGATGTCTTTCAGGGATATGCTGGCAGACGACGACCGCTTTGGAGGTCGCGCCTATTCGGCGTATGTGGCTGTTCTCGAAGCGCTCTCAGCTATGTCGCAGCAGAGGCTTTGCTATGCCGGACTGCTGAACGCTGATGATCCACGCATTGGAATCAGGAATCTTTTGACTGGCGGAGCACTTCATGAAGAACTGATTGAAGGGGTAGCCAATTTTCTTGATGCATCCCGGCAAGAAGTGTCAGAGCTTTTGGATCACCTGACGTTGAGCCCTGAGAACGCCAAGGACCATCTGGAGCGCGGAACACAAACACTCGCTCCGGCTGTCCGGACGAGCCAGCAATTGGTGGCGCTCCCAATGTACGGTCTGGAGCTAAACCCATTTCTATTTCTCTGGACAGAGCTGCGCAGGCGGTATGAGAAGGACTGGTTCGATGCTGCCAATCGACGAGAAGGCAGATGGGTTGCCGAACTGCGTGCACAGTTCCCAGCGCCACACTGGCACTGCCTTGATGGTGTCAAGCTGAAGCGGGATGGTAAGGCGGTCACAGACATTGATTTCGTCGCTTACGACACTCGCTGCAGCAGCGTCATTCTCTTCCAGCTCAAGTGGCAGCAGCCATTCGTGGGTGATGACAGAGTGCGTCGGAACAATGCGAGTAGCCTGGTCGTTGACAGCAACAGGTGGATCACTGATGTCGTGGGCTGGATGGAGGTGGCGGGAGTCAATGGCTTGAAGGAGCGCCTCGCGATCAAAACCGATGTTGCTCTCTCCATTCACCTCATTGTGCTAGGGCGGTACCATGCCCATTTCACCTCCGCAAATGGCCATGATTCTCGGGCTGTCTGGTGTGACTGGGGCAACTTCCTACGTGAGCGAACTCAGCGACCCAGCGATTCAGCCGATGAGTTCGTGGCATTTCTTGGGAAATCGGTGGAGCGGGTGACAGCCGAGGTGGAGCCAGAATCGTTTTTTATTCCTCTCGGTGAAATTCTGATGCTCGTCAATCCAACGCGCATACCTTCGATGAACTCATAGTCTTTGAGGTCAAGCCTTGATGAGCTTCCCATACCACCAGATAGCTTGGGGAGTTAAGATGGATGGCGATTGACAATGAAGTCGAAAGAGTCGTCACCCCGTAAATCGCTCCATCTTCCGCGCCGGCAAAAGATGTGCGCTTCTGACGGTAAAAGCGACGGTAAGACCCCATGTCGATCCCAGCCATTCCCTTTAACCACGCGGGTTTGGACGGCTTGTTGATGATCGAGTGGGAGTGAGCGTTACCGCAGGAGTCGGAACCGACTGATGCGTCAGTCAACCGGCCCGACCTGATGGCCGATCGAACGGTTCTCGATCCAACAGACAGTCGATGAATGCACCGAGCAGCGCCGGTCGATGCTGCCGGTTCGGGTAATAGAGGAACAGGCCAGGGCGCGAGATCGTCCAGTCCGACAGGACCTGGACCAGCCGTCCCTGGGCCAAAAGCTCGCCCACGCCATCGCGCTCGAAGTGGTAGGCGATGCCTAGTCCATTCAGTGCCGCGGCAATGCCGATGTCGGCATGATTGGTGACGATGGGGCCGTCCACCGCCACTTCGTGGCGTTGCCCGCGTTTCTTGAACTCCCACCGATATTGCCGGCCGTCCATCTGGAGCCGCCAGTTGATGCACGCATGCTCATGCAACTCGGCCGGTGATTGGGGTGTTCCGCGACGCGCAAGATAGTCCGGTGACGCCACCGCAACCATCTTCAAGTCCGGCGTGAGGCGGACGGCGACCATGTCTTTTTCGAGCTGCCCGCCCACGCGGATGCCAGCGTCGAAGCGGCCGACGACGATGTCCGCCAACGCGTCGTCGACCACGATGTCGAGCACCACCTCGGGGTGTGCTTGATGAAAGCGGGAGAGCCTGGGCGCAATGATGGTTCTCGCGGCGATTCCCAGCGTGTTGATGCGAAGCGTGCCTTTCATCTGGCCTGTCGCCTCACTGGCTTCAGCGACCGCAGCGGCCATCTCGCGGAACAACGGAGCGATGCGCCCGTAGAGCAGTTCGCCACTGGCCGATGGCGCCACGCTGCGCGTTGTGCGATTCAACAGGCGCGCGCCGATGCGCCCTTCGAGCTGCCGGATGGTCTGGCTGAGTGCCGACGGCGACAGGCCGAGCTGCTCTGCGGCACGGGCAAAGCTCCGGCGCTCCACCACCGCCACGAAGGCCTTCAGTTCGGCGAAGTCGGATCCACGCATTATGTGGCGATTCCTACATAACCCATCCGGATTCTAAGGCATTCACTGAACTCAAGGCGGCGCGCATCCTGAGGCCTCACCGCCCCCTGAGCCGACACCATGGATACCTTGCCCCTTCCCGAGCCGATTGCTGCGTACTTCGCGGCCGAACACACCCCCGACGCCTTGACGCATTGCTTTGCCGCGCATGCGGTCTTCCAGGACGACGGTCGCACCTATATCGGAATCGACGCCATCAAGACCTTCATGGCCGAGGCGTCGGCCAAGTTCGGCGCGACGAGCGAGCCGTTCGCCGTCGAGCAGGACAACGGCATTCACTGCGTCCGCGCCAACGTCGCCGGCAACTTCCCTGGCAGCCCGGTCGTGCTGTCCTATCGCTTCCGCCTGGAACACGGCCTGATCGCAGCGCTGGAGGTGACGGCATGAACTTCGACCTACAGCTGAGCGGCCTGCGGGCCCTGGTCACCGGCGGCACGCTGGGCCTTGGCGCCGCCGTCGTGACCACCCTTGCCGAGGCCGGCGCAAGGGTGACGACATCTGCGCGCACCTTGCCAGCGCAGCGGGTAACGGGCGTCGACTACATTGCTGCCGATCTGGCGACCGCGGAAGGGACGAATCACCTCGCACAACGTGTCTTGCAGGACTGGGGCGGCGTCGACATCTTGATCAACGTACTCGGCGGCTCGAGCACGCCCGCTGGCGGTTTCGCTGCGATCAGCGATGCGCACTGGTTCGCCGAGTTGAACCTGAACTTGATGCCGGCCGTACGCCTGGATCGCGCACTGCTGCCGGCGATGTTGGCTCAGGGTGCAGGCGTCATCATCCACGTCAGCTCCATCCAGCGCGTGCTGCCTCTGCCCGAATCCACGACCGCATACGCCGCTGCCAAGGCAGCTCTCACCACCTACAGCAAGTCGCTGGCGAGAGAGGTCACGCCGAAGGGAGTTCGCGTGCTGAGCGTTGCGCCTGGTTGGATCGAGACCGAGGCGTCCGTGGCGTTTGTGCAGCGAATGGCCGAAGCGGCCGGAACGGATGACGAAGGCGGCAAGCGCCTCGTGATGGATCGTCTCGGAGGCATTCCAGTGGGCCGACCTGCCAAGCCACTCGAGGTGGCCGACTTGATCGCTTTCCTGGCGTCTCCGCGGTCTGCTTCGATCGCAGGGGCCGAGTACCGGATCGACGGCGGCACCGTCCCCACGCTGTAGCCGACGGCTGCCACCGGCTGAGTGTTCGCGGATTGTTGGTCCCGAGCTTTCGCGCGATGGCTTAGCCGCTTGACACGGATGCGCTCGCGTTAGGGGGTGCAGGATGGAGGACACCCAGCGTTACGCGAGCGAGTGCGAGGGGGCGCTAGCGGCGCGCGCCTCGCTGGCGTTGTGCTCCCAGCGCAACTCGCCGGTGTAGCGCGACGCCATGCGCCCTTCGTCGTCCAGCGCGAACAGATGCAGCCACCGATTGTCGAACAGCGCGCGGACCTGCGGGTGGCGTTCGAGGATGTTGCTGATCGCCTCGGTCGGCGCCTCGATCAGCACCGAAAGCCGCAGCGGTTCGTGGATCAGCCGTTCGCCGTCGTGCACCGACTGCCACGGCAGTCCGCCGCGCAGCAGGCCGCCGTTGCCCTCGACCACGCCGATGCCGCCGGTGACGTTGTGCAGCAGCTTGTTGCCCGCGCCGAAGACCTCGGGTGCGACGGTCGAGCCGTAGTACTGCAGGCTGATCCAGCTGGCGACCACGACCGGGGCGGTCAGGATCAGCTCCAGCACGCCGAAGCCCTCGTCGCGGCGCCAGTCGTAGTCGTGGAGGAAGGTGCGTCCCGCCAGGTCGCGTCCTGCCGTGCGCGAGCGCGGCGCGGCGATGAAGGCCTGGCAGCCGGCCAGTGCCCACTCGGGGCGCAGTTCGGCCCAGTCGCGGGCGCGGTGCGCGATGTCCTGGCTGTGCTGCGCGCGCGGCAGGCGCAGGGCGCGCTCGCCGCGCGCCAGCGCGCCGGCGGAGTGCAGCCAACGCGCCGCCTGCTCGAGATCGGCGGCATGCGTGGGCGCGGGATGGTCGGCACTGTAGAGCGTGACCGCATCGGTCGTGGTGTCGTGCAATGCGCCGACGAACAACGTGTCTGCGGGGATGACGATGCCGCGCTCGGCGAGCCCGGCGCGCACGTCCAGGTCGTTGAGCAGCGCAGCGAGCAGCCGCGCATTCACTTCGCCCGAGTAGCCGCCGCAGGCACCGCAGTGCAAGGCGCTGGCATGCGGGTTGTTGACGACGTTTGCGCCATGGCCGGCGATTACCACCAGCCGGGCGAAGCCGCTGGTGAGCGACATCGCCTTGAGGATGCGCGTGGCCATGGTCAGCCGCGTGTCGAGGTCGAGCGCCTCGGCCGGGTGCGGCGCGGGATCGTTCGGCACTGAGTGCCGCGTCAGTCCCAATCCATCGCGCAGCAGCTTGGCGACGTAGATCGGACCGGTGGCCTCGACGAAGGCGAACGAGGAGATGGCGGCCAGCTTGAAGCGGCCCCAGGCGCGCTTCGCACGCGCCGCGATCCGCGCGGCGAGGTCCGCCTCGGTCACCGACGAGGTGGCCGCTCCCGCGCAGGTGTGCACCCCCGGCGTCAGCAGCACCGGAAGGCGCGCCTCGACCACGTCCGAAGCGAAGCGCCGATGGCCGATGCCCAGCCCGAAGAAGCCGGCGAATCCGAGCGTTTGGATGCCCGCATCGAGGCTTTCCAGTGCGCGGCGGAACACTTCCGAGCGCACGTCGATGCAGAAGGCCATCTGCAATGTCATCCGGGCAGGGGCGACCGGGGCCGGGGCGGGCGCTGCAAGCACGCTGCCGAGCCGCCGCTGCGCAGCCCGTTCGGCCGCTTCCTGCAGGATGCTGTCGACGACGTCGTCCGAAGTCGCCGCCACCGGCATGGCGTAAGCGGCGATGGCGGTTCGCCACGCGGGCGCGATCGCCGCACCGAACTTGCCCAGCAGGGCGGCTTCCCAACTGATGCGGATGGCGAGCAGATCGGTGACGCAGGCATCGGTTCCGCCGCTCAGCTCCGCTTGCCAGAGCCGATAGCGGGCGACCTGGCTCCAGCCGCCCAGCGTGGTCAGCAGTCGGTGGAAATAGCCGTCCAGCGCCTCGGGCGAGAGGCCGAGGCGGGCGACCCCCTCGACGATCGCCTCTTCGGCAGTCGCTGGCGCGTCCGCCACCTGCTGTGCGAATCGGGTGAGCCCGGCGATTTCCGGCGTCAGATCGTGGGTCGCGACGAGGCGCCATGCGTTGTAGGCGCCGCCTGACTGCCCGGCGACCCACAGCGCCTGGCCCTGGTCGAAGTAGCTGGCGGCCCAATGCCCGATGCGCTCGTCGACGATACCCTGCCAGTCGATCGCCGAAACGTCGCGGGCCAAATCGGCAACGGTCGGAATTGCCTGCGGGGCAGGGCGCATGGCATCGACGGCGAGTTCGAGCGCGGACACCGTCGGCGGGCGCAGCGCCGTCGGCGCGTTGTGCCAGGCCGCCTGCAGATCCGCCTCGTCGATCTCGCCGGACTGCAGCCGCTCCGCATACCAGGCGCGCGGCATGGTCAGGGCGATGCCGGCCGCGCGCCGCAGCCGTGCCGCCGCGATCGGCAGCGGTTCGCCGGTCTGGCCGAGGAAGGGGTTGACCGCCACGCTCGAGGCGAGCGGCCACAGCGGGGGAATGGCCCGTGCCGCACGCTCGGCGGCGGCGATGATCAGCTCGTGAGACAAGGACGGTACGTTGGTCGCGGTCATCAGCATGGGGGTGTCCTGGCGGTTAAGGAGTCACGCGGTCTTGCGGACGGACCAGCCGCCGAGCAGACGGTCGAGCGTGGCGTTGGCATACAGGCCATTGGCGAGATGCACGCGCAGCCCGGCGGCGGCCGGGTGTGTCGCCCACAGCGGGAACAGCGCCTGCGCCACCGCCACCAGGCCGAAGCTCAGCACCGCCAGCGCCATCAGCGTCCACTCCAGACGGCCCGGCGCCGGCGTCGCCGGCAGCACCCCGGTGGTCAGCCATTCGGCGGCGGTCTGCAGGGCGAAGTAGCCGACCGCGGCGGCGCTGGCGTAGAGCGCGGTCTTTCGGGTAAGCGGGCGCGGCGCGGCATCGGCCAGGCCCTGGGCCAGCAGATAGGCGACACCGAAGATCAGGATGGCGCCCAGGGCCAGCGCCTGCGGCGACTTGTGCCCGAAGCCGAAGGCGAACCCGAAGGCGGCGCCGATCCCGACATAGATCGCCAGCGCGATCAGGAAGGCGCGGCACACCGCCGCCCCATCGGGCACCGCGACCGGCCCGGGCCGGCGAATGGACGCCACCTGCTCGACGGCGCCGCCGGAGGCCAGGAAGGCATGCGCCTTGTAGAGCGAGTGCGCGACGATGTGCAGCAGCGCCAGCGGGAACAGCGCAAGCCCGCACTGCAGGATCATGAAGCCCATCTGCGCGACCGTGGACCAGGCCAGCGAGGTCTTGACCGCGGGTTGGGTCAGCATCACCAGCGCACCGAACAGCGCGGTGAACCCGCCCAGCATGGCCAGCGCGGCGAGTACGCCGGGGGCCGCCAGCATCAGGTCGGCGAAGCGGATCAGCAGGAAGCCGCCGCCGTTGACCACGCCGGCATGCAGCAGCGCCGACACCGGCGTGGGCGCCTCCATCATCTCGGTGAGCCAGCCATGGGTCGGGAATTGCGCCGATTTCAGCACCGCGGCCAGCGCCAGCAGAGCGGCCGCCGCGGTAAGAGCCCAGCCATGCTGGCCGTTCCGCGCCAGCGTGTTGATGGTGGCGATGTCGGTGGTGCCCAGGCTCTTCCAGACAAGCAGCGTTGCGGAGATCAGGGCGATGGCGCCGATGCTGGAGAACAGGCGCTTCTTGCGCGCGGCGCGCTGCGCCGCCACACGCTGGGGATAGAACAGCAGCAGCCGATTGAGCGCGATGCTGGTCGCGATCCAGGCCACCACGACCTGGACCAGGTTGCCGGCCTGCACCAGCAGCAGCACCGCAGCGAGCGCAACGCACAGCCAGCCGGTGAAATAGCCCTGCCGCGCCTCGCCAGCAAGGTAGGTGCGGGTGTAGCGCACCACGATCCAGCCGACGAAGGCGACCAGGAGCAGCATCGTCGTGCTCACCGCATCGAGCCGGACCGACAGGCCGATGCCGCTCCATCCGATCGATGCGCTGCCACCGGCGCCGCGGGCGATCAGCAGCGCCAGCGAGGCGAAGGCGACGAGCAGTGCGCCGAGCGCGGCGCCTTCCGCAAGGACCGGGACCCCGCGGGGACGTCGGCCACTGCGAACGAAGCCGCATAAGGCGGCGAGAAGCAGCAAGAGCGGGGCGGACAGCGGCAGCAGATAGAGCGACAAGGCAATCCCCTTGGATCGAGCGCAGTGGCGGGCGGCGCCACGATAGCGATCGGCGGGGTCGAACAAAAATTGATTGTTTTCACGATATCGTTCGTTATTATCGAACGATGGCCGTTTTGAACTACAACCACCTGCGTTACTTCTGGGCCGTGGCCCACGACGGCAACCTGACCCGCACCGCCGAGCGGCTCAACCTCACGCAGTCGGCCTTGTCGGTGCAGATCCGCAAGCTGGAGGAGCGCCTGGGCCATGCGCTGTTCGAGCGGCGCGGGCGGCAGTTGCACCTGACCGAGGCCGGGCAGATCGTGCTCGACCATGCCGACGCGATCTTCGCCACCGGCGACGAACTGCTGGGCACGCTGCGGCAGACCGGCGCCGCCCGGCAGGCGCTGCGGGTCGGCTCGCTGGCCACGCTGTCGCGCAACTTCCAGCTGGAGTTCCTGCGGCCGCTGCTCGGTCGCACGGACATCGACCTGATCCTGCGTTCGGGCAGCGCCGGCGAACTGTTGCGGGCGCTGGAGGCGCTCAACCTCGACGTGGTCCTGCTCAACCAAGCGCCCGCCACCGATGCGCTGACTCCGTTCGTGACCCATCGGCTCGCCGAGCGCCCGGTCAGCCTGGTGGGCACACCGGACCGGTTGGGTCATGCCGCCAGCGTCGCCGATCGCCTGCGCCACCACCCCATCATCCTGCCGACGGTGGACAACAGCGTGCGCGCGGGTTTCGACGCCCTGGCCGACCGCCTGGGCGTGCGACCGCAGATCGTGGCGGAAGTGGAGGACATGGCGATGATGCGCCTGCTGGCGCGCGAGGACATCGGCCTGGCCGTGCTCCCGCCGATCGTGGTCAAGGACGAGATCGCCGCGGGCGTGCTGGTGGAAGGCGATCAATTGCCGGACATCGTGGAGACCTTCCACGCCGTCACCATGTCGCGGCGTTTCCCGAATCCGTTGGTGCGGCTGCTGCTGCAGCCTGCGGCGGTACGAGGCGACGTCTAGCGCACGCGGCGGCGCCGGGAATGACGCAGCGCTGTTGCGGTGTCTTCTGCAGGGCTGCGGCGCTGGTGCAGAAGCAGGCGTGCTCCACCGCCAGACCGTCACCGATGTGCATGTGCCAGTTGATGTTGCAGACGACATGAGCGCTGCGGTTGAGTAGGCTTGCACAATGACGAATCGATCGGTCCGGTAGGCCGCGATCATCGGCTTCGATCGGGAGTCGGCTCGCTTGCAGGACCGACCCGCGCCCCTCGGAACAAGAAGGTCTCGGAACCACAATGAGTGACTATCCCCATGGGGTCCGCGCGCCGGCACGCCTGATTCCCTTCCCGTCGTCGATCAGCCCTGAGGCGCGCGCGAACCTGGAGCGCATGGTGGATGCGGATGGCATTCCTCGGAACGCCAGCTACACGATGCCATTGCCGCACGACCGCGCCGGATGGATGAAGGTCAAGGCGGCGGCGGATGCGCACTATGCGGCCTCCCTCGGCGGTGTGGACGGGAGGCTGCGCGCGAGCGCGGAGACGATTCGTGTCGGTGATGCGACCATCCATGTCGCGATCCCGGATACCCTCTCGATGCAGGACTGCGCCTATCTGGATTTTCATGGTGGTGCGCTGGTGTTCGGTGGCGGCGAGGCTTGCCGCGTCCAGGCCAGGATGCAGGCGGAGCAGCATGGCGTGCCGTGCTACGGCGTCGATTACCGGTTGCCGCCCGAACATCCGTATCCGGCGGCGTTGGACGATGCCATGGCGGCGTACCGCCATGTACTACAGCACCACGCGGCCTCGCATATCATCGTGGGTGGCCGATCGGCCGGTGGCAATGTGGCCGTCGCCATGCTGCTGCGCGCAAAAGACGAGGGGCTTGCGATGCCCGCCGCCTTGATCCTGCTTTCGCCGGAAGTCGATCTGACCGAGTCCGGCGACAGCTTCCAGGTCAACCAGATGGTCGACGTCGTGCTGCCGGGCTCGCTGATGCGAAACAATCAGCTCTACGCCGACGGAGCCGACCTGTCGCATCCCTTTCTTTCGCCCTTGTTCGGCGATCTGGCCGGTCTGCCTCCGACGTTTCTGCAATCGGGTACCCGTGACCTGTTCCTGTCCAACACGGTGCGCATGCACCGCGCCTTGCGCAGGTCTGGCGTCGCTGCCGAACTGCATGTCTTCGAAGCGATGCCGCATGGCGGGTTCATGGGCAATACGCCCGAGGACAGCGAGTTGGCCGACGAGGTTTCCCGATTCGCCCGGACGCACTGGAACAAAGGTCTGGGCGAGCAGCCGTGACCCCGATAGCCGTCGGAGGCTGCCGCCTCGCACTGCACCGCGGCATGGCGGCGCGGACGCCATCGGGCCTGGCAGGCATTCGAACACGACGGGCCCGCCGAGCTGTGCGCTGAGATGCTGTTTGTCCGCTTCGTAGGCGGGCTGTTCCCCGGGGATGCGACGACATGCAACACGATCGCGGCATGCACTTCGGCGACGCCGGTGCCCTGCAGGCCCGTCACCTGTTCGCGCAACCGATTGTGGTTCGCCCTCAGGATCGCAGCGATCTGGTGCAACGTCTTGTCGGACACCAGGGTGAACTCCACTGGGATGTTTCCATGGACGGTGGGCAACGCGCGGATGGCGGGCACGGGCCCTGCGTCAGGCCCAGCACGAGCTGGAGGCCCTCGGGCCATCGTCCCAGTACGCGCTGTCCAGGCGATCAGCATAGCGCGATTAGGATGCCTCCCTCTGCGGCCGTGCGAGGACCTGTCTGAGTTGCAGGCAGCGCGCGGCTTCCGTTGCTCGACGCCAGGATTCTTTGCGTAGCTCCTGGAAATCACGTCCAGCTCATCCGCCGGCTCGCAGGTTCAGCCTTTGCGTTGCCGGAAAGCGCGACGGCCAAGGCAGTTGCGGACAGCAATGCACGCATGTGTGGAGGGCGATGACGGATTGCGGTGCTGCGGGAACGGTTGCCTGCCAGTGTCGCGGTGGAACTGCTGGAGGTGAACAGGCAGCGCCAGAGAGCCGGTCTGCGCATTGGCCGCAGTTGCCTCGTACCGCGTCCATGGCGGTGTTTACCGCTTCCGCGTCCGTACCACGTACCTTGATCCCGCCTGAGATGCAGGCGGAATTCCCCGGGTGGGAAAGGATCGATGCAATGGAAACGAAGGCGAAGGGCTTGGCAATCGTGGTCGCGGCGGGGTTGGCGCTGTCATTTCAGGCGCAGGCGCAGTCCTGCTGCCCCTCCGGAGGGCATGGGGTTGTGGGCAAGGGCCTGGGCGAAAGCGTGCCCAAGGCGCTGAATCTCGCGACGGATTCGGCCTGGCGCGTCTATGAGTTCTCGCGCGATGGCGTGAACTACCTGCAGATCAACGACGCCAGCGGCGTGGTCCGTGCCGCGGTCGGCCGCATCGGCAAGACCTTGTGGGTGCTGCCGATGGGCAGCGACGTGGGGCGGGTCTCGTTGACGGCATCGCCTGCGATGCCGTCGCGCGTGATCTACCGGACGGCCGATGTGGTGGTGCGCCTGCGCTCGGATGCACGCGGTGACGCGTGGGAGGTCACGGCGGTGGAGTGAGGCTGCTGGAGGCCGGGCTTTCGGACACCAGAAAGCTGAAGCTCAACGCATGGCGGCGCCGGCAGGTGCCGCCATGCGCCTGCAGGCGGACCGCCAGTTCCCGCTCGGGCGCTTCCGGACGGCGCCGCAACGCGCTCAGCATCGCCGCATCGGCGGTGATGCGGATGGCGATGCCCTGTCGCCCCCGTGCACGCCATACCCGCGCCTGCAGCAGGTGGGTGTGGGCGACGGGCAGCGTCTCGAGGGCGTCGAGGATGCAGCGATAGGCGACCAGTTGCAGGCCCAGCGACAGGCGTCGCGGGTCGCCATGCAGGCGGCAGCGGAACTCCGTGGCGCACAGGTTGGCGAAGGTCGGCGAGTGCAGCGTGTGGTACAGGCCGTGCGTCTCGATGCCGAGCGGGTAGAGCGCGGTGACGTATTCGTCCAGCAACTGCGCCTGGATCACGCCGGTGCGGGTCATCTGCATGGCCGCGGCGTAATGTCCGCGTGCGCGCAGATCCTCCACCACATCGCGGCGCAGCTTGTTGATCTGGGTGCTGAGGTCGGTGTAGTCGACCACCCGTCGGCGCAGCGTGCGTTCGGCGGAGAGGTAGCCGGCCTGTGCGAAGGCCAGCGCCTGTTCGCGCAGGCGTCCGTCGTCGCGCATGTGCCGATAGGCGGCGGAGATCCGTGATCCGAACGCGAACATCACCGTGGCGGTGGCGGCGAGCAGGATCTGCACCACGAACGCATCGGCATCGTGCATGCCCGGTGCGACGACCTTGGGCATGGACAGGGCCACCGCAACGTTCGCCATGACCACGCCGAGCGCCGCGCCTCGCCAGCCATGGCGAAGCGTCAGTACGATCGCCGGGACCACCAGCAGGACCATCAGCAACTGCCGCAGCAGCGCGTCGCCGGCCACGGCGATGGACGCCGACAGCACGACGACCACGGCGATCGACGCCAGCCCCTCGCGCAACAGCGAGGCCTGCAGTCGCGTGGGTTCGTCCCGGCGCAGCCACAGCAACGCCGGCAGCACGAACATCAGGGTGCCCAGGTAGTCGCCAAGCCAGTAGCGCAGCAGCACATCGAGCGGCGCCGGCCCGGCGGGGCCGCCCAGCGCGGTGTTGATCGCGATGTTGCAGAGCGTGCTCCACAACGCGGTCGCCAGCGTCAGCGGCAGCAGCCAGTGATCGTTGCGTGCCAGGTCAGGCACTCGCTGACGCGCCAGGACCGGCAACAGCGACACGGCGGGCATCAGCAGGAACGGACTCAGGTATGTCCAGATGGCACTCGCGCCCCAGGTCTCGCTCATGGGAATGCGTAATGTCAGCAGCGCAGCGGCATCGCCGGCCAGCAGCCACGGCCAGCGCCGTGCGGGCAGGAACAGCAGGCTGGCGACGCGCACGCCGGCCGGCAGATACCACTGGTCCACGGAACACCGCCAGGCCAGCAGGAACGTGGCGCAGTAGGTGGCGCTCAGTAGAACGCCTTTGGCGATATCTCTTGCCGCGGCCATTCCCGCCATCCGTGGTGTGTCGCGGCTACTGTATAAGCCGGATCGGCGGCGAGGGTAGACAGTTGGGGGTGTCGACGACAGTGTGAGATGCGTCGCAAGTGCGCGACGGATGCAGGCGAATGCCGGGTGTTCTTTCGCCCCGGATTCGCGAGCCGGAAAGGCTGGCACCTGCAGTAGTGCCTGTGTGCTCCTGCGCGTCGCTCGTGCAGGCGGCAGCATGTCTTCCACCGCTTCGATGTCGAGCCACGCGAACATGGCTGGTACGGTGATGCATGGCCATGCGCTCCTCGAAGGTGAGCGCGACAGCAGAGCAAGGATGTGCGCCAGCAAACCTGGGACGTCCTGCCATGACGGATGCAGCATGATGGCCGCAGGTGTGCCGCGGGGCATTCCGAGGGCGTCCGATACTTCTGCGCGACCGGATCGGGTCGATGCCGGCGACGTGTGGCCGAGCCTGTGCGACAGCGCCCGATCATCGGGTCGGGAGTGACGGCGGAGGCGTGTCGTCGGGCGGACTACCGACGGGGCCGGTGGCAGGCGTAGCATCGCGCCATGGCGTCCATGCATCGACCTCCCGTTTCCGCATTGCGCGGTCTGGTGACAGCGGTGTGGGCGCACGAGCCCGCACCGGTGTCGGCGGCCGTGCGGCTGCCTGCGCGCGAGCACGTGCTGCCGACCGGTGCCACGCACCTCGCCGTGCGGATCGGCGGTGCGCCGTTGCGGGTGTTCGACCACGCGGCCGACCTGCGCGGCCATTGCCTCGGCCACGCGGTGGTGGGTGGGGTGCGCACGGCGTATCACGTGCGCGATGTCACGCAGCCAGCGGTCTCGGTCGGTGCGATGTTGCGTCCAGGCGCCACCAGCGTGCTGCTCGGCGTGCCCGAATCCGCGTTGGCCGGGCATCACACGCCGCTGGAACTGCTGCTGCCTGCCGGCGAGGTCGATGCGCTGCTGGAGCGGTTGCACGCATGCGCCGAGGCGCCGGCACGCCTGGCGGCCTTCGAACGGTGGCTGATCGACCGCGCCGGTGGCCGTCCGCCGGTGCGGCATCCGGCCCTGCGCGTGCTGCTTTCCGGTGCCTGGCACCCGGACTTGCGCGTGGAGACCCTGGTGCGCGCCAGCGGGCTCAGCCATCGGCATTGCATCGCCATGTTCCGGCAGGCGACCGGTCTCGCACCGAACGCCTGGCTGCGGCTGCAACGCTTCTCGCACACGCTGGACCTAGCGTGCGACCGCTCGCTGGGCTGGGCCGAGATCGCCGCCGCCAGCGGCTTCGCCGACCAGGCGCACCTGACCAACACCTTCCGCAGCGTGGCCGGTGTCACCCCGTCCGCCTGGCGTCGGGCGGCCGATCCCGCCGCTCCCCGGCATGTACCGCGCTGATCGCGGCGCAGGTCAATTTCCTGCAAGACGCGGCGCACCCAGGGTTCCACAATGGGCGCCTGGCCCACACGAGGACATGCCATGGCGATCCACGAACTGTATGCCTATCTGTGCGTGCGCGACGCCGCCGCCGCGATGGCGTTCTACGCCCGCGCGTTCGGTGCGCGCGAACTGTTCCGCCTTACCGAGCCCGATGGACGGATCGGCCATGCCGAGGTGGATCTGGATGGCCACATCCTGATGCTGTCGGAGGAGTATCCGGACATGGGCGTACGCAGCCCCGAACACCTTGGCGCCACGCCGGTCACGCTGCACCTGCATGTGGACGATGCCGACGCGCTGGTCGCCCGCGCGCTCGCCGCCGGCGGCACGCTCGAGCGCGGCATGCAGGACCACTTCTACGGCGAACGCTCCGGCACCGTACGCGATCCCTTCGGCCACCGCTGGCTGATCGGCCACGCGATCGAGTCGGTGACGCCGGAGGAGATGCAGCGGCGTTATACGGCGCTGTTCGCGAAAGCACCGACAACCTGAGAGGGCGCGAGATCGTCAGCGCCCGTGCATGCCGGTGCGCGCCGGCAGGAACTCGGGTTTCGCCGTCACTGCCGATGTGCGAGACGTCTGTATCGGGTCGTTGCAACGCTTGCGTGCGTCGTCGGTCGCTCGCACGGCGAGCCGCTGACGCGTGTACGCAGGCGCGACACAGGCGACGCTAGGTTGGCGCCATCTCGACAGTTCCCAGCCAGAGGAGGCCATCCGATGACCGAGGCGAACCAGCATGTCCTGCAGGCCGCGAACGCCGCCATCGCCGCAGGCGATTACGAAGGCTTTCTCGCCCATTGCACCGAAGATACGACCTGGCGCTTCATCGGCGAGCGCACATTGCGGGGCAAGCAGGCGGTCAGGGAGTGGATGGCCGAGGCCTACCGGCAGCCGCCGCAATTCGACGTTCGCAAGTACATCATCGGCGACGGCCACGTCGTGGCCCTCGGCCAGATCACGCTCGATACTGGCGACGCCGGGACGGCGCTGTTCTCCTACTGCGACGTCTGGCGGTTTCGCGATGGGCGGATGGCGGAACTGGAGGCGTACGTGGTTCCGCTGTCTGCGGCCCAGGACGGCTAGCGACGCGCATGCGCCTCGGATGTCCGTTCGCAGCGCGGCCATCCCGCGTCTCCGCACGGCGTCGGCGGCGGGATCGCTCAGTGCAGCAAGGTGTCCGCCAGCAGCTTCAGATTGAGCACCACGATCAGCGCGGCGATCGCCCAGGCCAGCCAGGCCAGCCCGCGGCGCACCACCAGTGGTCCCATCCGCTGCTTGTCGGTGACGAAGCGCACCAGCGGGATCACCGCGAACGGCAACTGCATCGACAGCACCACCTGGCTCAGCACCAGCAGCCTGGCGTTGCCCTGTTCGCCGTACAGCGAGGTCACCGCGACCACCGGCACGATCGCCAGGCCGCGGGTCAGCAGGCGCCGCGCCCACGGCGGCAGGCGCAGGTGCAGAAAGCCTTCCATCACGATCTGCCCGGCCAGCGTGGCGGTGACGGTGGAATTGATGCCGGAGGCCAGCAGCGCCACCGCGAACAGGGTCGAGGCCAGGCCGACGCCGAGCATCGGCGCCAGCAGTTCGTGGGCCTGTTCGATCTCCTGCACGTCGGTGCGGCCGTGCGCATGGAACACCGCGGCGGCCAGGATCAGGATCGCGGCGTTGACGAACAGCGCCAGGCTCAGCGCGATGGTGCTGTCGGCCAGCGCCCAGCGCAGCGCCGAGCGGCGGCCCTGGTCGGTGCGCTCGTAGGCGCGGGTCTGCACGATCGAGGAGTGCAGGTACAGGTTGTGCGGCATCACCGTGGCGCCGATGATGCCGATCGCCAGGTACAGCGCGGCCGGATCGGTCACCACCTGCGCACGCGGGATGAAGCCTGACAGCACCTCGCGCAGCGGCGGCGCGGCCAGCACGATCTGCACCAGGAAGCAGGCGAAGATCACCGTCAGTAGGGCGATCACGAACGCTTCCAGCGCGCGGAAGCCGCGGCGCATCAGGAACAGCACCAGCAGCGCGTCGATCGAGGTGATGATCGCGCCGGCGGTGAGCGGGATGCCGAACAGCAGCTTCAGCGCGATCGCCGTGCCGATCACTTCGGCCAGGTCGCAGGCGACGATGGCCGCTTCGCAGGCCAGCCACAACAGGAAGTTCACCGGCTTGGAGTAGTGCGCACGGCAGGCCTGGGCCAGATCCAGGCCGGTGGCGATGCCCAGACGCGCGGCCAGGCCCTGCAGCACGATCGCCATCAGGTTGGACAGCAGGATCACCGACAGCAGCAGGTAGCCGAAGTGCGAACCGCCGGCGATGTCGGTCGCCCAGTTGCCCGGATCCATGTAGCCGACCGAGACCATGTAACCGGGGCCGAGGAAGGCCAGGAAGCGGCGCCAGCCCAGGCCGCTGCGCGGCACGGCCACGCTCGCATGCATCGCGCCCAGGCTGGGACGCGCCTCGCCACGGCTGGCGTGCGCGGCAGCGGAACTCGGCAGGGGCAGGGGGGCGGCCATGGCAATGACAGGTGGGGCGGGGTGCAAACGAGTATATAGCAGGTGCTATATGAATTAGCATTGGCAATTCAGATCGCTGCGATAGCCCGGATTCGGCCAGAATAGGCGGGTGGCCGGCGGGCGCCGGCACAGGACAAGGGCGTTGCGATGCAGAAAAGCGGGAAGTCGATGGCGCCGCCGGCGGTGCTGCTCGACGCCGAAGTGCAGGTCGAAAGCTTCCGCCAGGTGCGCGAGGCGCACCGCCTGGAGCTGATCGAGGACTACGTGGAGTTGATTTCCGACCTGCTGGCCGACGGTGGCGAAGCGCGGCAGGTGGATATCGCCGCGCGCCTGGGCGTGGCCCAGCCGACCGTGGCCAAGATGCTCAAGCGCCTGGTCAAGGGTGGCTGGGTGGTGCAGCGGCCCTACCGCGGCGTGTTCCTGACCGCCGAGGGCGAGGCGCTGGCCGCCGCCAGCCGGCAGCGCCACCAGACCGTGGAGCAGTTCCTGCTGGCGCTGGGCATCGACGCCGACACCGCACGCCGCGATGCCGAGGGCATCGAGCACCACGTCAGCGAAGCGACGCTGGCGGTGTTCGCTGAGTTCGTGCGCAAGCACAACGCGTCGCGATGAACGCCGGCGACGACGCGCAACGGGCGCGCGATGCGCATTGGATGCGCCACGCCCTGGCCCTGGCCGAGCGTGCCGAGCGCGAGTTCGACGAGATCCCGGTCGGCGCGGTGCTGGTCTCGGCCGAGGACGAGGTGCTGGGCGAGGGCTGGAACCTCAACATCGCCGAACACGACCCCAGCGCGCACGCCGAGATCGTCGCGCTGCGCCAGGCCGGCCGCCGGATCGGCAATCACCGCCTGGTCGGCAGCCGCCTGTACGTCACCCTGGAGCCGTGCGCGATGTGCGCGATGGCGGTGGTGCATGCGCGGGTGGCGGAGCTGGTCTATGCCGCCACCGATCCCAAGACCGGCGCCTGCGGCAGCGTGTTCGACCTGCTCGCCGATCCGCGCCACAACCACCGCGTGCAGGTCCGCGGCGGGGTGCTGGCGACAGAGGCCAGCACGCGCCTGACCAACTATTTCCGCGCCAAGCGCGGCAAGCCGCCGCTGGGCGCGTGAGCGGCCAGCCCCTGCCGGTCGCGCAGGCCGCGCGGTATCATTGAAGCCTGATACGACACTTCCGCGCCGGCCTCGCCGCCGCGAACGACAGGACGGTGATATGGCGCAAGCGCACGTGGCGAACGATCGGCTGATCTGGATCGATCTGGAAATGACCGGCTTGGATACCGATCGCGATTCGATCATCGAAATCGCCACGGTGGTGACCGACGCGCAGCTCAACGTGCTCGCCGAAGGCCCGGAGTTCGCCATTGCCCATCCGCTGCAGACGCTGGAGGCGATGGACGAGTGGAACCGCAACCAGCATCGCCACTCGGGCCTGTGGCAGCGCGTGCTCGACAGCCAGGTCACGCTGGCCCAGGCCGAGGCCGAGACCATGGCGTTCCTGACCCAGTGGTGCAAGCCCGGCACTTCGCCGATGTGCGGCAACTCGATCTGCCAGGACCGGCGTTTCCTGCACCGGCAGATGCCGCGGCTGGAGCGGTTCTTCCACTACCGCAACCTGGACGTGTCGACGCTGAAGGAACTGGCGCGGCGCTGGGCGCCGACGGTGTCGGCCGGCCTGACCAAGACCTCCTCGCACACCGCGCTCAGCGACGTGCACGATTCCATCGACGAACTGCGTTACTACCGTCCGTTCATGGGCACGTTGGGCGGGCAGGGCGAGGGCTGATCCGCGATCCGGACGCTGTCAGAGAGCATGCGGCAGGCCGCCCGACGATCGTCGGGCGGGGATACAGTCGCGCAGGGAATGCAGGTGCTGACGCCGCCGCTCAGCGCGCCAGCGGCGGTCCCGGCTTGGTCTCGCCGTCGTCGGTGACGCCCTTGGTCAACAATTCCGCGATCGGGCGCCCGTCGGCATCGTGGTGGTACACGTGCAGGTCGCGCTGCGGATACGGAATGCTCAGCCCGTTCTCCAGCAACTGGTTGCGGATCTGCTCCAGCGTGCTGCTCTTGGCCGCGCCGAAATCGCTGTTCTTGGCGTAGCCGAACAGCATCAGGTCCACCGTGCTCTCGCCGAGGTTGGTGACCTGCACGAACGGGGCGGGCGTCTTCAGGATGTTCGGATTGTCCTGCGCGATCTTCAGCAACAGGTCCTGCGCCTTCTTCAGGTCGTCGCCGTAGCCGACGCCGACGGTGATCTCCAGGCGCCGGTTGGGCAGGGTGCTGTAGTTGACGATCGGCGCGGTGGTGATGGTGCTGTTGGGCAGGGTCACCATGCGCTCGTCGAAGGTGCGGATGCGGGTCTGGAAGATCCGGATCTCGTCGACCACGCCTTCCTGGCCGGCCACCACCACGTGGTCGCCGTCGCGCATCGGCCGCAGCACGATCAGCATCACCCCGGAGGCGATGTTGGACAGCGAGTCCTTCAGCGCCAGGCCCACCGCCAGGCCGGCGGCGCCGAGCACGGCGAACAGCGAGGTCGGCGGCACGCCGATCTTCTGCAGCGCGGTGACCAGCACCAGCACCAGCATCAACGCATAGGCGACGTTGCGCAGGAAATTGCTGAGCGTGGCTTCCACCCGTGCGCGCAGCAGGGCGCTGCGCAGCCATTCGCTCAGGCGCTTGGCGATCCACATCCCGACCACCAGGATCAGGATCGCCACGCCCCAGTTGAGCGCGTACTGCGCCCAGTCCAGCGTCCGCCAGTCGAACGGGCGCGCCGCCCGCGTCGCCGGTGCAGCGGTCGTGGCCGCCGTCAGTGCCGTCAGCCACGACTGCATCGGCATCACCCCTTGCTCTTGAGCTTGGCCAGGCGCAGCCAGGTGTCGACCACGGTGTCGGGATTCAGCGACACCGACTCGATGCCTTCCTGCATCAGCCACTCGGCCAGGTCCGGGTGATCCGACGGACCCTGGCCGCAGATGCCCACGTACTTGCCCTTGGCACGCGCGGCCTTGATCGCCATCGACAGCATCTTCTTGACCGCCGGATTGCGCTCGTCGAACAGGTGCGCCACGATCGAGGAGTCGCGGTCCAGGCCCAGGGTGAGCTGGGTCAGGTCGTTGGAACCGATCGAGAAGCCGTCGAAGATCTCCAGGAACTCCTCGGCCAGCAGCGCGTTCGACGGCACCTCGCACATCATGATGATCTTCAGGCCGTTCTCACCCTGGCGCAGGCCGTTGCTTGCCAGCACCTCGACGACCTTGCGGCCTTCCTCGAGGGTGCGCACGAACGGGATCATGACCCACATGTTGTCCAGGCCCATCTCGTTGCGGACCTTGAGCACGGCCTTGCATTCCAGCGCGAACGCGGCGGCGAAGCTCGGATCGACGTAGCGGCTGGCGCCGCGGAAGCCGATCATCGGGTTCTCTTCGTGCGGTTCGTAGTTGCTGCCGCCGATCAGGTTGGCGTACTCGTTGGACTTGAAGTCCGACAGGCGCACGATCACCGGGTGCGGCGCCACCGACGCGGTCAGCGTGGCGATGCCTTCGGCCAGGCGGTTGACGTAGAAGCTCACCGGGTCCGCGTAACCGGCGATCTTCGCGTCGATCTTCTTCTTGGTCGCCGCGTCCTGCTTGGCGTATTCCAGCAGCGCGTTGGGATGGATGCCGATGTGCGCGGCGATGATCATCTCCAGGCGCGCCAGGCCGATGCCGGCGTTGGGCAACTGGCCGAAGTCGAACGCGCGCTCCGGGTTGGCCACGTTCATCATGATCTTCAGCGGCGCCGGCGGCATGTTGCCCAGGTCCGTGGTGGTGCGCTCGAACGGCAGGCGCTCGCCATAGATGTAGCCGGTGTCGCCTTCGGCACAGCTCACCGTGACTTCCTTGCCGTCCTCGACCAGCTCCATCGCGTTGCCGGTGCCGACCACGGCCGGCACGCCCAGCTCGCGGGCGATGATCGCCGCGTGGCAGGTGCGGCCGCCGCGGTTGGTGACGATCGCCGAGGCGCGCTTCATCACCGGCTCCCAATCGGGATCGGTCATGTCCGCGACCAGCACGTCGCCGGGCTGCACCCGGTTCATGTCTTCCAGGCTGCGCACCACGCGGGCGACGCCGGCGCCGATCTTCTGGCCGATCGCACGGCCTTCGGCGATCACCTCGCCGCGCTGCTGCAGCGCGAAGCGTTCGATCTGGGTGGCGTGGCCGCGCGACTTCACCGTCTCCGGGCGCGCCTGCACGATGAACAGCTTGCCGCTGACGCCGTCCTTCGCCCACTCGATGTCCATCGGCCGCTGGTAGTGCTGCTCGATCACCAGCGCCTGCTTGGCCAGTTCCTGCACGTCCTCGTCGCTGATCGAGAAGGTGTTGCGCAGTTCTGCCGGAGTGTCCTCGATACGCACGCGCTCGCCCGGCACGTCCGAATACACCATGCGGATCAGCTTGCTGCCCAGCGAGCGGCGCAGGATCGCCGGCTTGCCGGCCTTGAGGGTGGGCTTGTAGACGTAGAACTCGTCGGGATTGACCGCGCCCTGCACGACCATTTCGCCGAGGCCGAAGCTCGAGGTAACGAACACCACGTCGCGGAAGCCCGACTCGGTGTCCAGGGTGAACAGCACGCCGGAGGCGCCGACGCCGGAGCGCACCATCAGCTGCACGCCGGCCGAGAGGAACACGTCCTCGTGCTTGAAGCCGTGGTGCACGCGGTAGGCGATGGCGCGATCGTTGTAGAGGCTGGCGAAGACTTCCTTGACCTTGTGCACCACGTCGTCGGCGCCGGTCACGTTGAGGAAGGTCTCCTGCTGGCCGGCGAAGCTGGCGTCGGGCAGGTCTTCGGCGGTCGCCGAGGAACGTACCGCGACCGCGATGTCGCCACCGCCATTCTCGCTGCACAGCTGCGCGTAGGCCTCGCGGATCGCTTGGTCCAGCTCCGGCTGCAGCGGCGCATCGATCACCCAGCCGCGGATTTCCTTGCCGGCGGCGGTGAGCGCGCCCACGTCTTCCACGTCCAGCGTGGCCAGCTTGTCGAAGATGCGCTGGTACAGATCGTTGTGGGCAACGAAGGCCTTGAACGCCTCGGCCGTGGTGGCGAAGCCGCCGGGCACCGACACGCCGAGCCCTGCCAGGTTGCCGATCATTTCGCCAAGGGAGGAATTCTTGCCACCGACGCGAGCCAGGTCGGCCAGGCGCAGCTCATGCAACCACAGGATGTTCTCGTTCAAGCGCGATGCTCCGTTAGGCCATCGCCCGAGGCGGGCTGAATGGCCGCGTCCGTGAGGGAAGAAGCCGATATGATGCAGTGCGCACCCGAGCCGGCACAAGCGAAGCGGGCGCATCCGTTGGGTTTCAGCCAGGAGAATGCAGGCAATGTCGACGATCAGACCGGTGTTCTACGTGTCCGATGGAACCGGTATCACCGCTGAAACCATTGGGCATAGCCTGCTCACCCAGTTCAGCGGTTTCAGCTTCGTCACCGACCGAATGTCGTTCGTCGACGATCCGGAAAAAGCCCGCGACGCCGCGCAGCGGATCCATGCCGCAGGGGAGCGCTATCAGGTTCGGCCGATCGTGGTCAACTCCTGCGTCGATCCGCAACTGAGCATGCTGCTGGCCGAGAGCGGGGCGCTGATGCTCGACGTGTTCGCGCCCTTCATCGAGCCGCTGGAGCGCGAATTGAACGCGCCGCGGCACTCGCGGGTGGGGCAGGCGCACGGTCTGGTCGACTTCGAGACCTACCACCGCCGCATCAACGCGATGAACTTCGCGCTCGCGCACGACGACGGCATCGCGCTCACCTACGACGAAGCCGACGTGATCCTGGTGGCGGTGTCGCGCGCGGGCAAGACCCCGACCTGCATCTACCTGGCGCTGCATTACGGCGTGCGCGCGGCCAACTATCCGTTGACCGACGAGGACCTGGAGAGCGATCGGCTGCCGCCACGCCTGCGCGCCTATCGCAACAAACTGTTCGGGCTGACCATCGATCCGGAGCGGCTGCAGCAGATCCGCCAGGAGCGGCGGCCGAATTCGCGCTATTCCAACGCCGAAACCTGCCGACGCGAAGTGGCGGCGGCCGAAACCATGTTCCGCATGGAGCGGATTCCGACCCTGAGCACCACGCATACCTCGATCGAGGAGATTTCCAGCAAGGTGCTGGCGACGCTGGGACTGCAGCGCGAGATGTTCTGAGAGAGGGTGCAACTGGCCAGCGCGCGCCGGTCGGGCGGGGCCGTTCCTGGCGGCGACGGCATTTCCGCACGTCCTCGCAGGAGATTTCCACGGTAGGACGCTGGCGCCGATCCGTCAATGCTGCCGCCGGCGCGATCCAGCGTGTAGGATCGGTCCATGCAGCACGCCATGACCCGCAGCGAACGTATCCCCCGGCTCAGCCGTTTCGGCTGGCTGATGGGGCTGTACGCCGAGAACTATCTGCACCTGAACCGCCTGTTCGTGCCGGCCGACCTGGCCGCCGGCAGCTACGTGTCCAGCATCGGCGACGGCCTGGACCTGCGCCTGGACGTGATCGAGCGTCACCGCTACACCGTCGAGCTGCGCCTGACCTACGATCTGTGCGACCCATTGACCGGCGAGCCGGACCCGTCGGCCTACGTGCGCCTGTACCTGGACGCGCGCCAGGCCGAGACCACGCATTGCTATGTCGGCCGCCGCTGGCAGGACGTGATGGGGCTGTACCCGCCGCCGGCGGAACTGATCAGCCACCGCATGCGCATGAACACCTTCCTCGGCAAATGGCTGGAATATCTGGCCGAGCGCGGCCACGGCGTGGCCACGCTGCGGCCGGCGCCGCCGCTGCCGCGCGCCTCCCAGGACGCGGCGACGCCCGCCGTCTAGCCACAGGCTGGACGAAGCGGCGGCGCGGTTGCGGCATACTGCGCGCCCGTCGCCCTCCGCCTTCTCCGCATGCCTTACACCCCCATCGTCGCCACCTTGGGCTACGTGCTCTCGCCCGACCGCAGCCAGGTGCTGCTGGTCCATCGCAATGCCCGGCCCGGCGACCATCACCTGGGCAAGTACAACGGCCTGGGCGGCAAGGTCGAGGCGGACGAGGACGTGCTGGCCGGCATGCGCCGCGAGATCCTGGAGGAAGCCGGCATCACCTGCGAGGCGCTGCAGTTGCGCGGCACCATCAGCTGGCCGGGGTTCGGCAAGCACGGCGAGGACTGGCTGGGCTTCGTGTTCCTGATCGAGGCCTATGCCGGCGAGCCGTTCGCCGAGAACGCCGAGGGCACGCTGGCCTGGGTGCCGATCGCGCAGATGGACACGCTGCCGCTGTGGGAGGGCGATCGCCATTTCCTGCCACTGGTGTTCGACGGCGACCCGCGCCCGTTCCACGGGGTCATGCCATACCGCGACGGACGCATGCAGTCCTGGCGCTATTCGCGGGTCTGACGCGCTAAGCCCCTCTCCCATCGGGAGAGGGGTTGGGGTGAGGGTACGGCGCGAAAGCGACTCAAGGAGTTTGGGGGTGCGGCGCGAAAGCGACGCGCGGAGTTTGGTTGCACCAGGCTTCACCCGTACCCTCATCCGGCCCTTCGGGCCACCTTCTCCCGACGGGAGAAGGAACAGCCTGTTCCTGCCGCTGGTGTTCGAGGGCGACCCGCGCACGTTCCACGGGGTCATGCCGTACCGCGACGGACGCATGCAGTCCTGGCGCTACTCGCGGGTCTGACACGCTCGTGCTGCCATCAAGCCCCTCTCCCATCGGGAGAGGGGTTGGGGTGAGGGTGCGGCGCGAAAGCGGCTCAAGGAGTTTGGGGCGAGGGTGCGGTGCCAAGCGACGCGCGGAGTTGGTTGCACCACGCTTCACCCGTACCCTCATCCGGCCCTTCGGGCCACCTTCTCCCGATGGGAGAAGGACAGCCTCTTCCTTGCTCGTCGGGAGATGGGCGAGCGGCCGGCGCTGCTCGGTCGAACGCCCGCGCGACACCGCGTCCGTCTTGTCCACAGCGGCTGTGGATCGATGCTGCACAAGCCTGTGGGCAAGCGTGGCAAGTCGCTGAAATGACTGCTCGATTTCGCCGGGTGGCGAAAATTTCACCAGTCCCGGTCGCGCTTCTCCACAGCCGGTGTGGATGAAAGTGCACGAACGCTGTGGATAAGATGCCAGTGGCGTTGTGCCGCAACGGCCGCTGCCGACCTGGCGAAAAATTCGCCAGCGTCGGTCGCGCGATCCAGCAGGCGCACGTGCGTGCTTTCCGCAGCGCTACTGCGCGGTCCAGCCGCCGTCGATGGCGATCGTCTGCGCGGTGATGTTGCGCGCCGCCGGCGAGGCCAGGAACGCCACACAGCCGGCCAGTTCGTCGTAGGCGATGAACACGCCCTTGGGCATCGGCTTGAGCATCACTTGGGCGATCACGTCGGCTTCGGAAATGCCGCGGGTGCGCGCCTGGTCGGCGATCTGCCTGTCCACCAGCGGCGTTTTCACGTAGCTTGGGCAGAGCGTGTTGATGGTGATGTCGGTGTCGGCGGTCTCCAGGGCGATCACCTTGGAGAAGCCGACCAGACCGTGCTTGGCGGCGACGTAGGCGCTCTTGTACGGGCTGGCGACCAGCGAGTGGATGCTGCCGATGTTGACGATGCGGCCGAAGCCGCGTTCGCGCATGCCCGGCAGCACCGCCTGGGTCAGCCGGGCGACCCCGGTCAGCATCACCTCCACCAGCAGGCTCCACTTGTCCATCGGGAACTCCTGCAGTGGCGCCACATGCTGCAGCCCGGCGTTGTTGACCAGCACGTCCACCGGCCGGCTGACGGCAGCCAGCGCCGCGGCGATGCTGTCCGCGCTGGCCACGTCCAGCGCCACCGCCTCGGCCGAGCCGCCGGCCTGGCGCACCTGCGCGGCGACCGTTTCGGCGGCCTCGAGGTCCAGGTCGCTGACGACGATGTGGCGGCCGTCGGCGGCCAGTGCGTGGGCGATGCCGGCGCCGATGCCGCTGGCGGCGCCGGTGATCAGGACGGTCTGCATGGGGAGTACCTGCGCGGAGTGGGGAGCGATCAGCGTAGCAGCGCGCCGCGACGCCCGGCAGCGGCCGCTCGCCAGTGCGGCGGCGCCACGCTACCCTGTGCCGTCGCTCGCCGCTCACGCCGGATCCGCCACGTTATGCCGATGAAACGCCACTTCTCCATGCTGCGCGAGTTCCAGCTGGCCGACTGGTTCACCCTCGCCAACGCCTTCTGCGGCACCGGCGCGGTGTTCGCGGCGATGCGCTTCCTGCAGGACGGCCGCCGCAGCGACTTGCTGTTCGGCATGGCGCTGATCCCGCTGGCATTCGTGTTCGACGCGCTGGACGGGCGGGTGGCGCGCTGGCGCAAGTCGTCCTCGACCCTGGGCCGCGAGCTGGACTCGCTCGCCGACGTGATCTCCTTCGGCGTGGCCCCGGCGGCGCTGGCCTACGCCTGCGGCATGCAGGGCGGCTGGGACTGGCTGGTGCTGAGCTTCTTCGTCTGCTGCGGGGTCAGCCGCCTGGCCCGCTACAACGTCACCGCCGAGCAGATCGCCGGCGACGGCGACAAGGTGCCGTATTTCGAGGGCACGCCGATCCCGAGCAGCCTGGGCTTGGTCATCGTGCTGGCGATCGCTGCGCACCTGGGCCATATCGGCGACGCCTTGTGGTGGGGCGAGTGGCGGTTGGGGCCGTGGCTGCTGCACCCGCTGGCGCTGCTGTTCGCGCTGTCCGGCTCGCTGATGATCAGCAAGACGCTACGCATCCCCAAGCCCTGATCGCAGCGGGTTGCTATCATCGCGGGCCAGGTCTGGAGAGTGGCGATGAAGGCTAGCGGCGGTGGCGCCGGCGATTTCGAGGCGATGACGCGGCAGTACTGGGACGCCTGGAGCGCCGCATTGCGCCAGGGCGCCGCGGCCCCCACGTCGCCCGCGGCTGGCGATGGCGCCGGTTCCTGGCGCGACGCGATCGCAGCCTGGAGCCAGTGGCTGCCGCGCGGCAGCGCGCCGCAGGCCGAGGACGCGCTGGCGCAGTTCCAGCAGCAGGCCGGCGATTGGCTCGGCGCCATGCAGCAGGTGGCGGCGCAGTTCGCCGGCCGCGACGCCAGCAGTGCCGACGTCGCCGACGCCTGGAAGCGCCAGGTACAGGGCCAACGCGAACAACTGCTGCAGTGGCTGCTGGGTGCGGTGCGCGGCGCCGGCCAGGGCGGGATCGACCCGTGGCTGCAGCAGGCGGCACAGTGGCTGCAGGGACTGCAACGCGACAGCGGCCCATGGCTGCAGATGCCCGGGTTCGGCCCGGCGCGCAACCACCAGGCGCGCTGGCGGGCGCTGGCCAAGGCGCAGCAGGACTATCAGGCGCAGTTGCAGGCCTATCTGGGGCTGCTGCAGGGCGCCATCGACCGCGCCTTCGGCCTGTTCGAGGAGAAGCTGCGCGCGCACGAGGATCCGGGCCGGCAACTGACCAACGCGCGGGCGATGTTCGATCTGTGGATCGACGCGGCCGAGGAGGCGTATGCGGCGGCCGCGCTGTCGCCGGAGTTCCGCCAGGTCTACGCCGACGTCGCGAACGCGCAGATGCGCCTGCGCGCCCTGCTGCAGCGCGAGACCGAGCAGGTGTGCGAGCAGGTGGGCCTGCCCACGCGTACCGAACTGGATGCCGCGCATCGGCGCATCGCCGACCTGGAACGGCGGCTGCGACGACTGGAGCGCGGCGAAGGGCAGGGCGCGACTGCCGCAGCCGGACCTGCACCGGTTGCCACGGCCCAGGCTGCGCCGCAGAAGAGCCCCAGGAAGACCGCGACCAGGTCGGCCCCTGCGCGGGCGGCAGCCGCCGCGTCCAAATCCAAATCCAAATCCAACGCCGCCAAGCCAGCGAAGGCCGCGCCCGCCGCCAAGCCGCGGAAGGTCGGGACCACGCCGGCTGCACGCGGGGGGCGCGCATGAAGGGACCGCTGAGTTTCAGCAGCGACGACCTGGTCCAGGAAACCCTGGAACTGCAGCGCAAGCTGCTCGAAGGTCTGCGCGTGCTGCCGGGCCTGGACACGGTGGACTACGGTGCCACCGCGCGCCAGGAAGTGTGGCGTGACGGCAAGGTGGTGCTGTACCGCTTCGTCGGCGAACGCCCGCCCACCGCCAAGGTGCCGCTGCTGATCGTCTATGCCCTGGTCAACCGCCCGTACATGGTCGACCTGCAGGCCGACCGCTCGCTGGTGCAGGGCCTGCTGGCGCTGGGCGAGGACGTCTACGTGCTGGACTGGGGCTACCCGGACCGCTCCGAGCGCTACCTGACGCTGGAGGACTACCTGCTGCGCTACATCGACGGCGCGGTGGACTACCTGCGTTCCGCCGGCGGCGGCGCGCCAGTCAACATGCTTGGCATCTGCCAGGGCGGCACGTTCTCGCTGTGCTACGCGGCGCTGCAGCCGGAGAAGGTGCGCAACTTGGTCACCATGGTCACCCCGGTGGATTTCCACACCCCGGACAACATGCTGTCCAACTGGGCGCGCCAGGTCGACGTCGACCTGTTCGTGGACACGCTGGGCAACGTGCCGGCGGACCTGATGAACGTCAGCTACCTGATGCTCAAGCCGTTCCGGCTGAACCTGCAGAAGTACGTCGGCCTGCTCGACATCCTCGACGATCCGCGGGCGCTGGAGGACTTCCTGCGCATGGAGAAATGGATCTTCGATTCGCCGGACCTGGCCGGCGAGACCTTCCGCGAGTTCGTCAAGCAGTTCTACCAGGACAACGCGCTGATGCACGGGCGCGCGCGCATCGGTGCGCACACGGTGGACCTGGGTCGGGTCACCATGCCGGTGCTCAACGTCTATGCCGAGCAGGACCACCTGGTGCCGCCGGACGCGTCGCGGGCGCTGCGCGGCGTGGTCGGCAGCCGCGACTACGCCGAGCTGAGTTTCCGCGGAGGCCATATCGGTATCTACGTCTCCGGCCGCGCCCAACGCGAAGTGCCGGCGGCGCTGCACCAGTGGCTGGCCGAGCGCGATGGCGGGCACTGAGCGCCAGCGGCGGCCTGTCGCGCCGCCAGGGGCGCGCCTTGCTGGCGTCGCGTTGGCGGTGGCGCTGGCCTGCCTGAGCGTGCAGCGCGGCACGGCTGCGCCCGCGGCCGCGGCCGACCGTGAAATCCGCGGACTGCTGGCGGCGTTGCAGTCCTCGCCCTGCCGGTTCCAACGCAACGGGACCTGGTACTCCGGTCGCGAGGCCGAGGCGCATCTGCAGCGCAAGTATGCGGCACTGCGTTCGCACGACCTGGTGGACAGCGCCGAGCAGTTCATCGCGCGCGGCGCCAGCCGCAGCAGCGTCAGCGGACGCGCTTACCGTGTCGCCTGTCCTGGCCGGCCGGAACAGGAGGCGGCGGCCTGGTTCGAGCAACAATTGGCGGCGTTGCGCCGTCACGCCGCGCCCGCGCCGGCGCGCGTAGAGTGAGCCAGCCGCCGTCGCTGGAGCCGCTGCCATGTCGCAACCCCGTTCGCTGTCGCGCTCGTTGAACGACCGCATGATCGCGGGCGTGATGGGCGGGATCGCCCACCGCTTCGGCTGGAACGCGACCCTGCTGCGGGTGCTGTACGTGGTCGGGTCGATCGTCTCGGCCGCCTTCCCCGGCATCCTGGTCTATCTGATCCTGTGGCTGCTGATTCCCAACGAAGCCGATTGACGCGGCCGCTGGCCTGGCGCCGTGCCGGCATCGCTGTCGGCGTCCTCTGGACCTCGCCGAACACCGTCCTGGGCATGCTCGCAGGGACCATCGCGCTGGCCTTCGGGGCGCGCCTGCGCTTCAGCCGCCGCGAACTGGCGCTGGTGTTCGAACGCGTGCCGATGCGGCCACGCGGGGCGATGACGCTGGGCAACGTGATCCTGCTCAGCGCAGACGACCTGGACGTGGCCTGCGCCACCTACGAACACGCTGCCGGTCGCTGCCGGCATCCTGCGGTACGGCTCGGCGACCACGAACGTGCGCACGTGCTGCAGTACATGCTGCTCGGGCCGCTGTTCCTGCCGGTGTACCTGGCCTGCGGCGGGGTCAGCGTGCGCAATCCATTGGAACGCGCCGCCGATCGCTATGCGCTGTACGGCCGCGGTTGGTGGCCGGGGACTGGTTGAGTTCAGTGCACCGACCATCGCGTGTTTTCGCGTAGGAGCGGCTTCAGCCGCGACGAGGCTTGCCCGGTATGGCGGTCGCGGCTGAAGCCGCTCCTACGGATGTACCAGTGGCGCTTGTTGATGGCTCGGCTCAGTCGAGCCGGGAGAAACCGAACAGGCGCTTGAGCGGGTGTGCATGCCGCTCGATCTGCGCGCGCAGCAGGCCGGCGCCGATCATGCTGTAAGTGATGCCGTTGCCGCCGTAGGCCATGGCGAACTGCACGCGCGGGCCGTGCTGCGGGTGCGGGCCGAAGAACGGCAGGCCGTCCTCGGTCTCGGCGAAGGTGCCGGCCCAGGCGAAGGTCGGCTGCAGCTCCAGTCCCGGCATCACCTTGGCGATCTTGCGCGACAGCGTGCGCGCCTTGCTGTCCACGCGCGCGTCGCGGCGCGCCGGCACGTCCACGCTGTCGTCCTCGCCGCCGGCGACGATGCGGCCGTTGCCGGTGCTGCGCAGGTACAGATACGGCCGCGCGCTTTCCCAGATCATGGTGTCGCGCAATGGGCCCAGGACGGAAGGCTCGAGCGGGTCGCTGACGAAGGCGTAGCTGCTGCGGTTGCGGGCCACGCGTTGATCCAGCCAGTGCTGGTTGGCGTAGCCGGCGGCCATCACCACATGGCCGGCGCGCACCTGCGCGCCCTGGTCGGTGTGCAGGGTCACGCCGCGGCCAGTGACCACGATCCGCGCGATGCGGGTGCGGTCGTAGACGCCCACGCCGCGCCGGAAGGCGCGGCCGAGCAGGCGGTAGGTTAGGCGGTACGGATCCACCCGCGCCGCCTGGTGGCTGAGAATCGCGCCGTGCGCCTGGAGGCCGTAGTCCGCGTCCAGCGTCTGCGCGTCCAGCCATTCCACGTCCAGGCCGTGTCGCGCCCGCACTTCCAGCTCTTCCTGCAGCACCCGCACGTGGCGGCGTTTGCTGGCGTAGTACAGGCTGTCGTTCCAGCCGAAGTCGACGTCGCGCAGCGGCCGGACCAGGTCGCGCAACTGCTCCAGCGCCTGCGCGCAGGCGCCGTAGGCGAGGGCGGCGGCAGGTTCGCCATAGCGCTTGGCCAGGTCGATCAGGTGGGTGTCGATCTCGTACTGCAGCAGGGCGGTGCTGGCCGCGGTGCTGCCCCAACCGATGTCGCGCTGCTCCAGGACCGTCACGGCATGCCCGTGCGCGCTCAGTTCCTCGGCGATCAAGGCGCCGGTGATGCCGCCGCCGACGACCGCGACATCGCAGCGCACGTCGTCGCGCAGCTGCGGAAAGCTCTGCATCAGGCCATTGCGGACCGACCAGAAGGGATAACCGCTCTTGAGATCCATGACGCCCCGGCGCAGAAAGGATGTGCGACTTAGGCGCAGGTCCGGTTAAGTCCGCGTGAGCCGCCGCGGACGTCATGTTCGGGCAAACAGCCGCGATTAATCTCGGTGCAGAAGTCCCTCACATGGCGCTGTGTATGGTGCGCGCCAGTTCCACGAATTCCCTGTAGAGGAAGCGTCATGTCGGTCGTTCTGTATATCGGTGGCAGCAAGGACGGAGAGAAGGGCGTCGTGCCCTACGGTTTCCGCAAGTCCATGAAGGAAACCGAGGCAGGCCCGGAGATCTATGTCGAGCGCGTGCTGGCATTGAGCGATCGGCAGGTGCGGATCATGGCGCTGGAGTCGCTGCAGGACGATATCGTGGTAGAACGCTTGCACAGGTATTATTCGCGTTGACGCCGGCGTGCGAACCCCGGTGTGGCCGCCCGCCTAGGTGGGCCAGCGACGGTTCGCATCGACCTGCCATCGACCATGCCCGCACCAGAAACCAGCAACAGCCCGGCGCCCCCGGCGACCGTCGACCCCAACGCGCCCACCGACATGTCCAATCAGCGCAGCGATATTTTCTTCGCTGCGGTGCAGACCACGCGCATGCCGATGATCGTGACCGATCCGCGGCAGCCGGACAATCCGATCATCTTCGTCAACCGCGCGTTCCTGGAAATGACCGGTTACGGTCGCGAGGAATTGATCGGCAATAACTGCCGCTTCCTGCAGGGGCCGGACACCGATCGCGAGACGGTGCGCAGCGTCCGCGATGCGATCAAGTCGCATGACGAAGTGGCGGTGGAGATCCTCAACTACCGCAAGGACGGCTCCAGCTTCTGGAACGCGCTGTATATCTCTCCGGTGTATGACGACCGCGGCGAGTTGGTGTATTTCTTCGGTTCGCAGCTGGACGTGAGCCGTCGCCGCGATGCCGAGGACGCGCTGCGCCAGGCGCAGAAGATGGAGGCGCTGGGCCAGCTCACCGGCGGCATCGCGCACGACTTCAACAACCTGCTGCAGGTCATGTCCGGGTATCTGGAACTGATCGAGCACGCGGTCGAGAGCGACCCGCTGAATCCGTCGCTGCTGCGCAAGAGCGTGGACCGCGCACGCGATGCCGCCGGCCAGGCCGCGCGCCTGACCCAGCAGCTGCTGGCGTTCGCGCGCAAGCAGAAGCTGGAAGGACGCGTGCTCAATCTCAATGCCCTGGTGGCCGGGATGAGCGACGTGGCCGAGCGCACGCTGGGCGACGGCATCGCGTTCTCGCTGGAACTGGCGCCGGACCTGCGCAACTGCCGGATCGACCCGACCCAGGCCGAAGTGGCGCTGCTGAACATCCTGATCAATGCGCGCGACGCCATGGCCGACCAGGCGGCGCCGCGTCTGGTGATCCAGACCCGTAATGTCTCGGTGCGCGCGGACGAACCCACCACCTACGACAACCTGCTGCCCGGCCACTACGTGTGCGTGTCGATCACCGACAACGGCAGCGGCATGCCGCCGGAGGTGCTGGCGCGCGTGCTGGATCCGTTCTTCACCACCAAGGAAGAGGGCAAGGGCACCGGCCTGGGGCTGTCCATGGTCTACGGCTTCGCCAAGCAGTCCGGCGGCGCGGTGCGCCTGTATTCGGAGGAAGGCCACGGCACCACCGTGCGCCTGTACTTCCCGATCGACGACAACGTCGAGAACATGGCCCCGCGCGATTCGCGCACGCGCCGCCCGTTCGATCGCCAGGGCGACGAGACCATCCTGATCGTCGAGGACCGGCCGGACATCGCCGAGCTGGCGCGGCTGTTCCTGGGCGACCAGGGCTATGCCACGCACGTGGTGTACAACGCCCGCGAGGCGCTGGAGCTGCTGGATAGCGGCGTGCACGTGGACTTGCTGTATTCGGACCTGATCATGCCGGGGGGCCTCAACGGGGTGATGCTGGCGCGCGAGGCGCGGCGGCGCCGGCCCAAGATCAAGGTGCTGCTTACCACCGGGTATGCCGAATCCTCGATCGAGCGTACCGATGCCGGCGGCAACGAGTTCGAGGTGCTGGCCAAGCCGTACAACCGCCAGGAGCTGATTCGCAAGGTGCGCATGGTGCTGGACGGACCGACCGGGGTCACCTGACGCGACAGGTCGGCGCGCGCCTGTCAACGGGTTCCCCGGCGGCGCGAGCACTGCGAAAATGCGGGTTTTCCGCAAGGCGGCTTCGGCCGGACGCAATGCACGACACTCAGCTCGCCCAGCAGATCGCCAACACCATCGCCGCCGAGATCGGCGCGCAGCCGGCGCAGGCGCGCGCCGCCATCGCCTTGCTCGACGAGGGCGCCAGCGTCCCGTTCATCGCGCGCTACCGCAAGGAAGTCACCGGCGGGCTCGACGACACCCAGTTGCGCAACCTGGAAGTGCGCCTGACCTATCTGCGCGAACTGGAGGAGCGCCGTGCCGCGGTGCTGGCCAGTATCGCCGAGCAGGGCAAGCTCAGCGACGAACTGCGTGCGGAGATCGTCGCCGCCGACACCAAGTCGCGGCTGGAAGACCTGTACCTGCCGTACAAGCCGAAGCGGCGCACGCGCGCGCAGATCGCCCGCGAGGCCGGGCTGGAACCGCTCGCCGACGGCCTGCTGGCCGATCCGAGCCAGGTGCCGGAAACCTTCGCTGCCGGCTTCGTCGATGCCGACAAGGGCGTGGCCGACGTCAAGGCCGCGCTGGAAGGTGCGCGCGCGATCCTGATGGAGCGCTGGGGCGAGGATGCCGCATTGGTCGGCGAACTGCGCACCTGGCTGGGCGAGGTGGGGGTCATCCGCGCCCGCGTGGCCGAGGGCAAGGAGCAGGAAGGCGCCAAGTACCGCGACTACTTCGATCACGCCGAAGCACTGGCCAAGATTCCTTCGCACCGGTTGCTGGCGCTGTTCCGCGCGCGCCGCGAGGAGATCGTGTATCTGGAACTGGATCCCGGCAGCGAGGCCGAGGCCGGCCACCAGTACGCCGAAGGCCGCGTCGCGCTGCGCGCCGGCATCGCCAACCAGGGCCGCCCGGGCGACCGCTGGTTGCTGGATGCCTGTCGCCTGACCTGGCGCGCCAAGCTGCACATGCACCTGCTGCTGGACCTGTTCAACCAGGCGCGCGAGAAGGCCGAGTCCGAGGCGATCGCGGTGTTCGGCGACAACCTGCAGGACCTGATGCTGGCCGCGCCGGCCGGGCCGCGCGTGACCCTGGGCCTGGACCCGGGCATCCGCACCGGTTGCAAGATCGCGGTGGTCGACGCCACCGGCAAGCTGCTGGCCACCGACACCATCTACCCGCACGAGCCGCGCCGGCAGTGGGACCAGTCGCTGCACACGCTGCGGCAGCTGTGCACGCAGCACGGCGTGGAGCTGATCGCGATCGGCAACGGCACCGCCAGCCGCGAGACCGACAAGCTGGCCGCGGACCTGATCAAGCAGAACCCGCAGCTGAAGCTGGAGAAGATCGTGGTCAGCGAGGCCGGCGCCTCGGTGTACTCGGCGTCCGAATTCGCCGCCAAGGAGTTCCCGCAGCTCGACGTGTCGCTGCGCGGCGCGGTGTCGATCGCGCGGCGCCTGCAGGATCCGCTGGCGGAACTGGTCAAGATCGAGCCCAAGGCGATCGGCGTGGGCCAGTACCAGCACGACGTCGACCAGTACCGCCTGGCGCGGGCGCTGGACGCACGGGTGGAAGACTGCGTGAACGCGGTCGGCGTGTACGTCAACACCGCTTCGGCGGCGCTGCTGTCGCGCGTGTCCGGGCTGTCGTCGAGCGTGGCCGAGAACATCGTGCGCCACCGCGACGACAACGGCCCGTTCAAGCGGCGCAAGGACCTGCTCAAGGTGCCGCGGCTGGGCGACAAGACGTTCGAACAATGCGCTGGGTTCCTGCGCATCGCCGATGGCGAGGAGCCACTGGACGCTTCGGCGGTGCACCCGGAAGCCTATCCGGTGGTGGAGCGCATCGTTGGCGCCACCGGCAAGCCGATCAAGGCGTTGATCGGCGACGGCGGCTTCCTGCGCGGGCTCAAGCCGGACCAGTTCACCGACGAGAAGTTCGGCGTGCCGACCGTGCGCGACATCCTCAAGGAACTGGAAAAGCCGGGCCGCGATCCGCGCCCGGAGTTCAAGGCGGCGCGTTTCGCCGACGGCGTGGAGGACATCAAGGACCTCAAGCCGGGCATGGTGCTGGAGGGCGTGGTCAGCAACGTCGCCGCCTTCGGCGCGTTCGTCGACATCGGCGTGCACCAGGACGGCCTGGTGCACATCTCCGCGCTCTCGGACAGCTACGTCAAGGATCCGCGCGACGTGGTCAAGGCCGGCGACATCGTCAAGGTCAAGGTGCTGGAAGTGGACGTGGCGCGCAAGCGCATCGCACTGACCCGGCGTCTGGACGACACGCCGGCGCCGGCGCGTCCGGCCGACCGCGACAACGGCGCACGCAATGCCGGCGGCCCGCCGCGGCGCGAGCGCGACGGGCGCGGCAATCCGGGCGGCGGCAATGCCAAGCCGCGGCCGGCTGCCGCGGCGCCGGTCAACAGTGCACTTGCCGACGCGTTCGCGCGCGCCAAGCGCAGCTGAGGTTCCAGCAGAAAAAATCCGGCGCGCTCGCGCCGGTGCATCCAGTGCCGGCCGCACAGTGCGGCCGCGCAGCGCCGAATCAGGCCGATTCGGCGCGTTGGCTCTGGTCGGTGGCGAGCGCGGCCGGTGCCGGCGCCACCAGCGAGGCGGCCAGCCCGAGCAGCTTGACCGGATCCACCGGCTTACCCAGGTGCGCATCGAAGCCGGCCTCCAGGGCCAGCGCGCGATCCTCGCTGCGCACGTAGGCGGTCAGCGCGATGGCCGGGATGCGGCTGGCCGCGCCGGCGCCACGGGCGCGGATGCTGCGGATCAGGCTGTGGCCGTCGCGGTGCGGCATGCCGACGTCGCTGACCAGCAGCGCATACGGCCGTTCGCGCAGCAGCGCTTCGGCATCGTCGGCGCAGACCGCGGCCTCGACCACGGCGCCGGCTTCCTGCAGGAAACGCTGGGTGACGCCCCGCGAATCCATGTCGTCGTCCACCACCAGCACGCGCACGCCATCCAGGCGAATGCCGTCACGCCGCAGCATGCCGCGGGACAGGGCGGCGTCGTTGCCACGGCGGATCGGATCCAGACTCTGCACGTCGTTGCGCGGCAGCAGCAGGGTGAAGGTCGCGCCGAGGCCGACGCCGTCGCTGCTGACCGACAACTGTCCCTGGTGCAGTTCGGCCAGCTGCTTGGCGATCGCCAGGCCCAGGCCGAGGCCGCCGGCGCTGCGCGTGCTGCTCGCGTCGGCCTGGCGGAAGCGGTCGAACACGTGCGGCAGGAACGCCGGGTCGATGCCGATGCCGGTATCGCCGACGGCGATGCGGACGTGGGTGCTGGTGCTGTCCAGGGTCACCGTGACCGTGCCGGCGCTGGGGGTGAACTTGATCGCGTTGCCGATCAGATTGGTCAGCACCTGCTGCAGCCGCACCCGATCGCCGAGATAGGGCAGGGCGGTCGCTTCGTCGGCGACCAGCACGATGTCGATGCCCTTGTTCTGCGCGCCGGGGCGCGCCGCATCGATGGTCTCGCTCAGCAGTGCGCGCAGGTCCAGCTCGCCGGCCTCCAGTCGGACCTTGCCGGACAGGATGGCGCTCATGTCCAACAGGTCGTCGATGATCTGCGCCTGCGAATGCGCACTGCGCTCGATCACCTCCAGGCCCTTGCTCAGATCCTTCTCGCGCACCGCATCGTCCTGCATCAGCCGCGACCAGCCCAGGATGGCGTTCAGCGGCGTGCGCAGTTCGTGGCTGAGCGTGGCCAGGAACTCGTCCTTCATGCGGCTGGCGCGTTCGGCCTCGCTGCGCGCGCTCTGCTCGGCGGCGAGCAGTTGCTGCAGGCGCAGGTCGGTGCCGCGGCGCTCGATGATGATGCCGGCCAGGTGCGAGGCGGAGCGCGCAAGATCCTGTTCGTGCGGGTTGGGGTAGTGCACGAACGGGTAGTACAGCGCGACCACGCCCAGCACTTCGCCATCGCTGGCCAGGATCGGCGTCGAGCAGCAGGCGACGATGTCCGCCTCCAGGGCGGTCGCCAGATACGCCTGCCAATGCGGGTTCACCCGCACGTCGCTGCACAGCACCTGCCGGCGCAGGTAGGCGGCGCGCCCGCAGCAGCCGGTGTTGGGGTCGATCGGCAGGCGCTGCACCGCCTTGCGGAAGGCGGGCGGCATGCTCGGCGCGGCGCCTTCCAGCAGGCACTGGCGGTGCTCGTCGACCAGCATGATGGTACAGCGCAGGCCGACATCGCTCTGCGACTCGATGCCGCGCGCGATCGCCTCCAGCACCGTGCTCAGCGGCTTGCCGGTGGTGATCATCTCCAGCGCCGCGCGCTCTGCGGTGGTGGCATTCTCGATGCGCTTGCGCTCGGAGATGTCCAGCAGCGAGCCGATGAAGCCCAGGAACTGGCCGGACGAGCTGAAGCGCGGCGTGGCGGTGTCCACGCACCAGCGGTACTCGCCGTCATGGCGGCGCAGGCGGTATTCCACGGTGTAGGCGCGGCGGTCGGCGCAGGCGCGCGCGAGGGTACGGCCGACCGTGGCCAGGTCGTCGGCATGGATCATTTCCTGCCAGCCGCTGCCCAGCGCCTCCTGCTCGCTCTGCCCTGTGAACAGATACCACTGGCGGCTGATGTATTCGCAGTCGCCGTCGGCGTTGGACATCCAGATCATCACCGGCGCGTTGTCGCACAGCTGACGGAAGCGCATTTCGCTTTCCTGCAGGCGCTGCTCGACCAGGCGGCGGTCGTGGATGTCGGTATTGGTGCCGATCCAGCGCACGATGCGGCCGCTGTCGTCGCGGATCGGCAGGGCGCGGCCGAGATGCCAACGGTACTCGCCGTCGTGGCGGCGCAGCGGGTACTCGATCTCGTACGGCTTGCCGCTGCGCAGCGCTTCCGGCCACACCTCCATCACCCGCGCCAGGCCTTCCTCGGTGTGCACATGGCGCCAGCTGTCGTAGCCGGCCTCGCCGACCGGCAGCCCGGTGTACTCGTACCAGCGACGGTTGAAGTAGTCGACGTGGCCGTCGGGCATGGCGGTGAACACGATCTGCGGCATCGCATCGGCCAGTTCGCTCAGGCGCGCGGCACTGCTGGCCAGTGCGCTTTGCGCGCCCGCGCGTTGCATCGATTCCCAGCAGCGCGCCGCCACCAGCCGCACCAGCTCGATCTCGGCTGAGGTCCACACGCGCGGCTGGGCCTGGTGCACGCCGATCGCGGCCACCAGGCGGCCGGCCTTGTGCAGCGGTGCGGTCAGCACGGCGCGCATGCCCAGACGACGGTAGTTCGGATCGTCCAGGCGCATCGGCGGCTGGTGGGTCTCGGTGTCCTGCACCACCCACGGCCGGTTTTCGCGCATGCAGTCCAGCAGGTCGCTGCCGAAATCGCTGAAGCGCGAGCGCCCGGTCAGGTGCGAGGCGCCGTCGACGTAGTCGGCGCGCACGTCGAACACGTCCTCGTCGGCCTCGACGATCGCGTAGGCGCAGCGGTTGGCGCCGAGGTGCTGGCCGAGCAGGGCAGCACCGGTCTCGCAGATGGCTTCGGTGCTGTGCAGGTTCTGCAGGGTGTCCTCGAGCATCAGCAGGAAGCTGTCGTGCGCCTGCGCGCGCGCCTGTTCGGTGCGGTCGATGCCATGCACCAGGATTCCGCTGACCCGGCCCTCGGCGTCGTGCATCGGCTGGTACACGCATTCCAGCGTGGTCTCCGAGGTCGCTTCGTGCGGACTGCGGCACAGTTGGAAGGTCATCGACTCGTCGATGAACGGCACGCCGCTGGTGCGGACGTTGTCGAGCAGGCCAATGACGCCCTGTTGCTGGATTTCGGGGATGGCCTCGGTCAGCGGCCGGCCGACCACCTCGCGCGGTCCGACCAACTGCTGGTAGCGCCTGTTGACGGTCTGGATCACGTAATCCGGGCCGCGCAGGATCGCCAGCGCCGCCGGCGATTGCTCGAAGGCGTCGGCCATCTGCGCACGTTGCGCGTCCAGCGCCTTCAGCAGCGTGTCGCGTTCGCGCGCCAGGGTGATCCGCGCCGTGTCCTCGGTGCACACGCACAGCACGCCGGCGATGCGGCCCTCGTCGTCGAACAGCGGGCTGTAGGAGAAGGTGAAATACACCTGCTCGCTGTAGCCGTTGCGCATCATCGTCAAAGGAATATGTTCGTTCCAGGTCGATTCGCCGCTGGCCATCACTTGGTCGGCCTGCGCCCGCACCTCGGGCCAGACGTCCGGCCATACCTCTTCCATCGGCCGGGCGAACCCTTGCGGGTGCCGCAACCCGAGGATCGGCACGTAGGCGTCGTTGTACAGGTTGAACTGGCGCTCGCCCCAGCGCACCGCCATCGGGAACCGCGAGTTCAGGCAGATCGACAGCGCGGTGAGCAGGCTCCGCGGCCAGTGCTCCATCGGGCCCAGTTCGTGCTCACGCCAATCGATGGCGCGCAGCAAGGCCCCCGTGGCGCTGCCGGCGGGAAACCGGACAGGAGGCGGCGAACAGTCCTTGGCGTTGATGGCTGAGTCCCTCGAATCGTCCCGGCCAGGCGGCGGGCTTACGACCGAGGATTCTCAGGGGCGTGCGGTCGTCTTGGCGTGAGCGTCCTGCAACGCCTTGATCAGCTGCTCGGACAGGTAGGGCTTGGTCAGCACCACGCCGGCGGCGAAACCGGTAGGGAGCGCGTCGGCGGCCACGCCGGTGGCGAGTACGAAGGGGGTGCCACGCTCGCTCAGCGCCCGGGCGACCGGTTCGCTGGTCTCGCCGGCGGAGAGGCGGAAGTCGAGCACCGCCCGGTCCGGGCGCTCGCTGTCGATCAGCGCAAGGGCCTGCTGCACGGATGCGGCGATGCCGACCACCTCGGCACCGGCCTGGGCGAGCTGCAACTCCAGCAGCGTGGCGTTCATCTCGTCGTTCTCGACCACCAGGATACGCAGGCCCCGCAATGCCGACATCGCTTGCTCGTTAAGGTTTGGGAACGGAAAGTATAGCGGGACCGTCACTGCCACCGCCTAGACAAACGCGCGCAGGAAGATGAAGCGTTTACCTGTGATCGACGTCGACGCGCGCCGCGGCGGTCGCGCAAAAAACAAACGGCAGCCGAAGCTGCCGTCAGTCCTGGTGCCGAAGGTGGGACTCGAACCCACACGCTTTTAAGGGCGGCGGATTTTGAGTCCGCTGCGTCTACCGATTCCGCCACTTCGGCGCGGCCGCGGAGTATAGCCGACAGTTCGGTCCCGCCGCCAGCGCATCTGCGGTTGCCGTCGTTGGAGGGGCAGGGGGAATGGCAGTGGCCATGGTGCTTCCCGAGTACGTCTATATAGATGCGCCGCACGATAGGCGAAGTGTTCGGTTCCTGCCGACCGCGCAAGGGGCGCGCAAGTCCACCCGTTGTGCCGATATCGGCAATCGCCGACATGAGTGGCGGAAGGCTGCGGAGGCGGGTTGGCGTCGCGTGCGATGAGCTTCGTGCCTCGCGTCCATCGTTCGACGTGAGGCGCAGACGTAGCGCAATGCAGGCGCGCGCGCGGACGCTTCCGGTCGTGGTGAGGTCATGTGCGGCGGAGCGAACATTCCGCAAAAAAACGCTTGCGTGTGCCGATCACGATCGTTAATATTCCGCTCCTCGCAGCACGTGGGGCCATAGCTCAGCTGGGAGAGCGCTTGCATGGCATGCAAGAGGTCGCCGGTTCGATCCCGGCTGGCTCCACCAACTTTTCGGACATAGGCCGTCCGCAAAGGCGACATCGTTATACAGCGTCCCCATCGTCTAGAGGCCTAGGACATCACCCTTTCACGGTGGCGACCGGGGTTCGAATCCCCGTGGGGACGCCATTTTTCGCAGGAATTCCTCGCGCGCATCCGGGTTCGGCTCTGCCGAACGCACTGAGTGCGGGGTTTGTACATCGGAAGAAAGTCGGGTAAGATTCCGCTTCTGCCAGTACACGTGGGGCCATAGCTCAGCTGGGAGAGCGCTTGCATGGCATGCAAGAGGTCGCCGGTTCGATCCCGGCTGGCTCCACCACTTTTCGGACATAGGCCGTCCGCAAAGCAACATCGTTATCCGCGTCCCCATCGTCTAGAGGCCTAGGACATCACCCTTTCACGGTGGCGACCGGGGTTCGAATCCCCGTGGGGACGCCACTTTTCGAAAACACCCGGCACTGCCGGGTGTTTTTTTGTGCGCGCGGCGGTCGTGTGCGGTGGCTGCGAGATGCGGCAAGCATGTGCTGAAAGCTGGGTGGATCGCTGGCTTCTGCGAGCGAGCGGTGCTGCTGTTCTTTTGCTGCTCGCAGTGGGGCTGTAATGCGGCGCCCGCACCCTCACCCCAACCCCTCTCCCGAGAGGAGAGGGGCTTTGGTTGCTCCCTTCTCCCACCGGGAGAAGGTGCCCCGCAGGGGCGGATGAGGGTACGGGCGTAGCCTCGCATGGCCAGATTGGTGCAGGCACTGCGCGTCCCGTACCCTCACCCCAACCCCTCCCCCGGTGGGAGAGGGGCTTTGGTTGGTTGCTTCTCCCTTCGGGAGAAGGTGCCCCGCAGGGGCGGATGAGGGTACGGGCGTAGCCTCGTATGGTCAGATTGGTGCAGGCGCTGCGCGTCCCGGACCCTCACCCCAACCCCTCTCCCGGGGGGAGAGGGGCTTTTGGTTCCTTCTCCCTTAGAGACAGTGGGGCTGGTACTGCATCGATGAGGAGCTAGCGCTGCGCCAGCTCAATGCAGCAGCCGGCGGATCTGCAGGATCGCCTGCGGCGTGCGTTGCACGCTGTGTCCGGAGACGATCACCGTTTCCGAGGCGGCGCCGGGCAGGTGGGCGCTCCAGTACGGCACGATGCCGTCGCTGGATTGCGCCAGCGGCACGCGCGGATCCTCCTGCCCGATGATGGAGTGATAGGTCACCTGCGGTGAGATCGGCAACTGCGCCGCGGCGAGGATGAAAGGGTCGTGGTCGCTGAGGCTGTCGATGCTGTTGGGCAGCCCGTCGAGCATGTTCTTGCCCGCGATGTCCTGGAACTGATCGAGGACGCGCCGTGGCAGGCCGATCACGGCGCGTGCCAGTTCGCCCACCGTGCCGGCGGCTTCGGGCGTGCCGCGCTGCGGGGTGGCCAGGAAGATCGCCTCGGACACTTCCGGCATCGGCGCGAACTGCAGCATCGGTCCGAGCCTGGCGTGCAGTGCCTGGCGCGCCTGCGGATCCAGCGCCGCCCCGTCGAACAGGGTTCGCCACAGGCCTTCGCCGTCGCTGGAAGACACCATCAAGCGCGCCAGCACGCCGCCCATGCTGTGCCCGATCAGCACCATGTCATGTGCGGAGACGCTACGGCGGTGCGGATCGAGCTGGTCCAGCGTCTGCTCCAGGGCGTTGCGAACCTGCAGGTGGGTGTAGGGAATCGGCAGGTTGGTCGGGTAGTAGACGAACCAGATCTGATAACGCGCGCGGACCTGCGGATCGCCGAGCAGGTCGTTGGCCAGGTTGACCCAGGCTTCCGGGCTGCTGGCCAGCCCGTGCAGCAGCACCAGCACGCGCCGGTTCGGATCGTAGGGCTGGGTCAGGAACACGTGCGGCCGGTCGATGCCGTGTCCCAGGCCGAGCAGGGTGCGCAGCGATTGCGCGGCGAAGCCGGCGCGCGCCATCCACACGCCATAGCCGGCGCTGAAATTGGCGGCCAGCGGCACGTCGACACCGCCCATCGTGACCCGATCGCCGAGCGAGGGGTCGTAGACCTCCACGTGCGCGCTGTGGCTGGCCAACACCTCCTTGAGCGTGCAGCCGTCGAAGCGCAGCAATACCGTGAGGTTGGGGGTGGACATGTCGCTGTAGACAGGAGCGGCGTCGGTGCTGCGGATGGTGTCCGCCGCCGGCGGCGGCAGGACCGCGACCATCTCCGCGCCGAAGCCATCGCGCCGATACACGCTGCGCAGCCCATCGAAACGCAGGGCGCTGGCCGCCAGCATCGTCTCGGGCATCGGCATGTCCTGCGGGTTGCCGACGCCGCTGGCATCCAGCGTCACCGTCCAGTCGGGCAGGGTGGCGATCTGCGCACCGGCGTCGTGCGTGGCCGACGGATGCCGCCGGTAGCGGGCGAACAACGCGGTCACCGCCTGCTGCACGGCGTAGTTGTAGTAGTCGCGCACCTGGGTCTGGCGTTCCTCGAAAGCGCGTTCGCTGGGCGTGCGTCCGCTGAAGAACAGGTAGGCGTAGGCGTAACGCGCGGTCTGCAGCCAGGCGGCCAGCGTGGCATCGCTGTCCGGGCGTTGCCTGGCGGCGCGTTGCGCGGCCAGCAGCGACAGTTCCGCCGCCGTCGCCAGGGTACGTTCCTGGTCCATGTCGGCATTGCCGAGCAACCGGTCGATGCACGGCGGCACCGTCGCCGTGCAGCGTGCCGCGTCGAGGCCGGCCACGTTCAGCGTCTGCAGCGCGGTATCGCTGGGGCGCGCGGTGCTCAGCGCGTCGCCGCGCTTGGCCTGGATGTAGCGCGCCGCATCCACGCGTTGCAGGGTGACGCTGGCACAGCCGCCAGCGCACAGCGCCATGCACAGTACCAAGCAGGCCAGGATCACGCGGTGCCAGCGCCGCCGCTTCATGCCGCGACCTTCACCAGCGTGCCGGCGCGGCGTGCGAACAGTAGGTCGTACAGCACCGGGATCACCCCCAGGGTCACCAGCGTGCCCAGGGCCAGGCCGCCGATCATGGTGATGGCCATGCCGGTCCACAGCGGGCCGGCGAACAGCATCAATGGGACCAGGCCGACGATGCAGGTCAGCTTGGTCATCACGATCGGGCGCAGGCGCTTGACCGCCGCGGCGATCACCGCCTCGTGCCGGCTCAGGCCATCGGCCAGTTCGGCCTCGATCCGCTCCAGCAGCAGCACCGCGTTGTTGACGATGATGCCGGCCAGCGCGAGCAGGCCGAAGGTGGCCATGAAGCCGAACGGATAACCGGTGACCAGCAGGGCGAGGGTGGCGCCGATCAACACGAACGGAATGCTGGCGACCACGATGAACAGCTTGCGGAACGAATTGAACTGCCACACGAACAACAGCAGGATCGCGCCCAGCGCATGCGGCATGTACTGCAGCAGCGCCTGGTTGGCTTCGGCGGCGTCCTCCAGTTCGCCGCCCATCTCGATGCGGTAGCCCGGCGGCAGGCGCAGCGCCGCGACCTTGTCGGCCAGTGCGTCCACCACCTGGTCGGTGGTCAGGTCCGGGTTGCGGCCGGTGATGGTGATGGCGCGGCTCAGGTTGCGGCGCTGGATCGTCGAGGGCTCCGAACTCAGTTGGATGTCGGCGATCGCCGCCAGCGGCAGCGGCGCGGCGCCGGAGGACGGGTAGATCGGCGTGTCGCCGGGATTGCCGCCGCGTGCATGCGGATCGCTGTCGCCGCGCAGCACGATCGGCACGGAGCTGCCGTCGTCGTGGATCACCGAGGCATCCACGCCGCCGTAGCGCAGTTGCAGCGCCTGGGCGATGTCCTCGCTGGCGACGCCGGCGCGGCGTGCCTTGGCCTGGTCCACCTGCACCACGTAGCGCGGAATGCGGCTGTCCCAGTCGTCGCTGACGTCCAGCGTGCCGGGCAGTGCACGCAGGGCGTCGGCGATGCCGCCAGCGATCCGGCGCAGTTGCGTTTCGTCCGGGCCGATCACCCGGTAGATCGCCACGCCGGATTCGGTCGAGCCCAGGGAGAACCGCTTGGGCTCGGCGCGTACCGCCGGGTAGGCCTGGCGCAGGTGGGTACGCACCTTGGCGATCAGCGCATCGATGTCGCTGCCCGGCCGCACGCTGACGGTGAAGTAGGCGATGTTGGCCGCCGGCAGCGGCGGGTTCAGCCCGAGCACGATGCGCGGGCCGCCGTCGGCGACGTAGCCGATGCTGTCGACGATCTGCGGGTTTTGCCGGCGGTCGGCCAGCCACTGGCTGATCGATTGCACGGTGCGCAGGGTTTCGCGCGCATCGCTGCCCGGCTGCAGGGTCACCGGCATCTGGAACTGCAGGCGGTCGGACTTGGGCAGGAAGCTGTACGGTACCGAGACCAGCACGGTCACCGCCAGCGCCAGCAGGGCCAGCATGCTGCCCAGGAACAGCGCCTTGTGCGCCAGCAAGGCCTCGATCGTGCGCCGGTACAGGTGATACGGTCTGGACGTATAGGTGTCGCCATGGCCGTCGGCGGGCGCGGCATGCGCGCGGGCAAAGTACATGCACAGCAGCGGGGTGATGGTGATGCTGAGCAGCCACGAGCCGAGCAGGGTCACGGCCAGCACGATCGCCAGCGAGCGCATGTACTCGTTGGTGCTGGTCTGGCCGAAGAAGAACGGCGAGAACGCCAGCACGATTACCAGGGAGGAGGTCAGCAGCGGGATCGCCAGGCTGCGGCCGGCGGCCTCGCACGCGGCGCGGCGTTCCTCGCCGGCAGCCAGGCGCCGTTCGATGTCCTCGGCGATGACGATGCCGTTGTCCACCAGCAGGCCCAGCGCCAGGATGATCGCGGCGATGGACACGGTCTGCAGTTCCACGTTCAGCGCCCGCATCGCGATCAGTGCGCCGAGGATGGTCAGCGGCACGATCGCGCCGACGATCAGGCCGGTGCGCCAGCCGAGGAACAGCATCACCACCGCCATCACGATGACGATGGTCTCGCCCATCACGTGATGCATCTTGCCCATCTCGCGCTCGACCACGTCGGCCTGGAAGGTGACCACGTGCTGCGCGAAACCCACCGGCAGCGCCTTGGCGGTCTCGCCCAGGGTGCGCCGCAGCGCCTTGCCGACCTCGGCGACGTTGTTGCCCGGCGCCATCGACACCGCCACCACCACCGCCGGCTGGCCCTGGTAGATGGCGCCTGCGTCCGGCGGATCGACCGGCATCAGTTCGATGCGCGCCAGTTGCGCCAGCGGGATCTGCCGCGAGCCGTCGGCACCCTGCGTCGCGATCGGGGCATTGCGCAGGTCGTCGAGGTCGCGCACCTCGCCGGAGGTGGTCACGGTCATCGCCATGCCCGACGCGGCGACCAGGCCGCCGCCGGCGACCACGTTCTGCGCGCGCAGTTGCTGCGCGACCGCGGCCGGGGTGAGGCCGGCTTCGCCCAGTTTGGTGCGGTCGAAGGCGACGTAGACGCGTTCGTCCCGCAGGCCGTGGAAGGTGACCCGCTCGACGCCCGGCACGGCGTACAGTTGCGCGCGCATCTGCCGCAGCGGTCCGAGCATTTCGGCGGTGTTGAAGCCGGGCGCGGTCACCGCGATCGAGGCGATGGCGACACGGCCGAAGTCGTCGTCCACCAGCGGCCCCTGAGTGCCGGCGGGCAGTTCGGCGCCGGCCTCGGCCGCCTTGCTGCGCACCCGCTGCCACAGCGCCGGCAGGTCCTTGACGCTGTCCTGCGCGGTGACCTGCACGATGGCGCTGCCGGGATGGATGGTGGTGACGATCTTCTTCAGCCCGCTGACTTCGCGCAGCCGTTCCTCCAGCGGCCGCGCGAGCAGGTTCTCCACGCGCTCGCTGGGCATGCCGGGGTAACCGACCTGCACGATCGCATCGCGCACGGTCACGCTGGGTTCCTCCTGCGAGGGGAAGCCGAGAAAGGTGACGATGCCGCCGATCAGGATCAGCGCGGCGCTGAACAGCGCCAGGCGGCTCGATTGCAGGGTGGCGCGGGTCAGGTTCATGGCGAGACGGTGCCGAGGCGGGTGGTGGGACGGAACGGCACGACGTGCTGGCCGTCGTGGAGGAAGGCGGCGCCGGCGGCGACGATGCGCTCGCCCGGAGCCAGGCCGCGCAGGATCTGCACGCGGCCGCCCTCGGCGTGTCCGGTGACGACCTGGCGGCGGCGCACGCTGCCGCTGTCCTGGCGGTACACGAACAACATGGTCTGGCCGTCGGCCATGCTCGGGATCAGCGCGCTCAACGGCACGCTCGGCGCCTGATCGGCGGCGCTGTCGGGCAGGGCCAGCAGCAGCGATTCGCCGCTGCGCGGCTGCGCCGCATCGGCGCCGGTGCTGTCGAACAGCGCCTGCACGGTGGCCCCGCCGTCCACGCGTTCGGACACGCTGCGCAGGCGCAGTGGCAGCGCCTGCTGCGGCGCGCTGCTGCGGTAGGCGAGGACGCTCTGGCCCGGTTGCAGTGCCGCCGCGCGATCGGCCGGCAGCGTCGCCAGCACCTGCGCGCGATCGGCGCCGTCCAGTTGCAGCACCGGCTGGCCCGCGCTCACCAGACTGTCGGGCTGCTGCAGGCGTGCCACCACGCTGCCGTCGAACGGCGCGCGCAGTTCCGACTGGCGCACCGCGCGGCGCGCCAGCGCCAGATCCGACTGCGCGCTGCGCACCTTCGCCTGCGCCGCGGCGAAGGCGCTCTTGGCCGCGGTCAGGGTCGCGGCCGAGGCGGCGCCGTCGTCGAACATGGCCTGCTGCTGGGCGAGCTGGGTCTGCTGCTGCTGCAGGTCTGCCGCGGCGATGCCGACGCCGGCCTCGGCCTGCTGCAGGCGCAGGCTGTTAGGTTCCGGGTCCAGGCGTGCCAGCACCTGGCCGGCGTGGACGCGGTCGCCCACGTCCACGGCGATGGCGGCGATGCGGCCGCCGCCTTCGAAGCCGAGATCGGCGCGTTGTTGCTGGCGCACCTGGGCGAGGTAGCGGGTGCTGTCGCGCGCGGCATCGCTGCCGACGGTTTCCAGCTTGACCGCGCGCGGCGCGTCGGCGGGCGGTGCGGCCTCGCGGCCGCAGCCGGACAGCGCCAGCGCGGCCAGCGGCAGGCACAGCGTGAGAAGCAGGGTGGGGCGCAGGGTCATGATCGGCGGTGTCCCGGGAACGTTCAGAAGGTGTAGGTGACGGTGGCGCCGCCGCCGGCAGCGGCGCGGCGACGCACCACCGGGCTGCCGTCGGCGGGGCCGACGTAGCGGGTGGCGTTGAGCAGCAGCGAGGCGGTCCAGTGCGGCGACAGGGTGTGATCCCATTCGGCGCCGACGGTGTAGGCGTACACGCCGGCATCGGCGCGGTGCGGTTGGAATCCGCTGGTCAGGCTTTGCGCCTCGGTGACGCCGAAATACGCCTGGTTGAAGCGGCGGTCGCCGACGTGCGCGTCCAGGTCCAGGGTCACGTTGTCGGCCGCGGCCTGCAACAGGGTGAAGCGCGCGCCGGCGCGGTAGCGGTTGCGGCGCGCGCCGTCCTTCAATGCGAACTCCGCCTCGGCGTCCAGCGCCATGTACGGGGTGAGCTGCTGCATGACCAGGCTGCGCGCGGTGATCGCGCCGGGTACGTCGCCCATGCCGGCCAGGCTCTTGGAGCCGGGGCGCCAACTGCTGTTGCGCTGCAGGCGGCCCAGGTCGTAGCCGAACGACTGGCTGGCGGAGAAGCCATGCGCGTTCTGGAACTGCACGCCGGCACCGCGCACCGTATCCGCGAACAGGATGCCGCGCTGCACCGAGAACACCGGCACCGCCTGCACGCGATCGTCGGCGGAACCTGCATAGCGCGGGGTCAGCATGGCGCCGACGCCCACGCTCAGTTGGGTGCGGTCGCCGAACAGGCCGGCGCTCGGGGCCGGATCGGGGTCTGCGGCGTGCGCGGCCGGCGGCAGCGCCAGCACCACCACGGTCAGCGTGGGCGACAGAACGGACAGGAGATGTTTCATCGGGGGTAACCTCGTGCGGGGGAAAGGTCAGGGCGCGTGCGGCAGCGGCACGCCATAGAACGCGCGGAACAGCGCGATGCGATCGAGCAACAGGTCCTGGCGCGCCTGCAGATGCGCCAGTTCGGCCTGCGCGGCCTGGATGTCGCCGGCCAGCAGCTCGGGGCGGTCCTGCAGCCCTTGCGCCACGCGCTGCTGCAGGCGCGCCACGCGCTGGCGTTCGCGCTCCAGGTTGGAGCGTTCGCCGCGCTCGCGCTGCTGCAGCGCCGGCAGCGCATCCAGGGCATCGGCGACCTCGCGGAACGCGGCCTCCACGGTCTTCTCGTAGTCGGCCACCGCGCCTTCCTTGCGCAGCTGTGCAAGATCCAGGTTGGCGCGGTTGCGGCCGCCGTCGAACAGCGGCAGCAGCAACTGCGGCATGAAGCTCCAGGTGCGGCTGCCGGGCATGAACAGGCCGTTCAATGCCTCGCTAGCGGTGCCCAGCGAGGTGCTCAGGCGGATCGACGGGAAGAAGGCCGCGCGTGCGGCGCCGATGTCGGCATTGCGCGCGCGCAGCTCGGCCTCGGCCTGGCGCACGTCCGGGCGCTGCAGCAGCAACTGCGAGTCAAGGTCGCGCCAGGTGCGGCCGTCGTCCTGCCCGGCACCCGGCAGCAGGTCCTGCATGGTGCCGGCGCCGTCCGGCGTGGCGTAGCCGGCGAGCAGTTGCAGGGCACGGCGGGCGGCGGCGTGGTCGCTGGCGGCCTGTTGCGCTCGCGCCTGCGTCTGGTCGTCGTCGTGGCGCTGGCGGTCCAGCGCATCGCGGGAGATCAGCCCGACCGCCTGCTGGCGCGTGGCGATCGCCAGCAGCGCCGCACTGCGTTCGGCGATGGTCTGCGCCTGCTGCTGGCTCTGCAGGGCGGCGCGTTCCAGCGTGTAGGCCCGCAGCACCTCGGCGATCAGCGCACCGCGTGCCGCCTGGCGGCCGTCTTCGGAGGCCAGGTAACGCTGCTGCGCCGCCGCCGACAGCGAGGCCAGCTTGCCGAACAGGTCCAGTTCGAAGCCATCCACGCCGACCGCGACGGTACTCAGCTTCTGGCCGTAGCGCGCCTGCGTGGCCGCGTCGTCGTAGCTGCGGCGCGTGCCCTGGGCATCGAGGCCCAGCTGCGGCACTTGTTGTGCGCGTTCGATGCGGTACTGGGCGCGCGCCTGCTGCACGCTCAGCACGGCATAGCGGAAGTCCGGATCGTGGGCCAGCGCCTGGGTCAGCAGCGGGGTCAGGTCGTGCTGCGGCGAGAATGCCCGCACGAACTGCTGTTCCTGGTCGGTGAGCGCACTCTCGCCGCGATCCGGTGCGGCGGCCGCGGTCGCCGTGGTCGCGCCGAAGGTGGGCGGTAGGGCCGGTTGCGGGCGCTGGTAGACCGGCGCCAGGGAGCAGCCACCCAGGGCGAGCGCGAGCAGGCCGAGCAGGGCGCGGGTGCGACACGGGCGAAGCGGCAGGGACGGTAGAATCATGGCAGCGGTCGGGTGATCGAACTCGACTGCCAGCATCGGCGGGCATGTTCAAGCCGCCTTCTAGGAATCTTCAAGATTCCATCAAGACGCCAAACACGGGCACCGGGCAATGCACGCGAAGAAGATCCTGCTGGTCGAAGACGATGCCGACAGCGCCAGCATCCTCGAGGCCTACCTGCGCCGCGACGGCTTCGAGGTCACCATCGCCGAGGACGGGCAGAAGGCGGTGGCGGTGCATGCGCAGTGGAAGCCGGACCTGGTGCTGCTGGACGTGATGCTGCCGCGGCTCAGCGGCACCGAAGTGCTGTCCACGATCCGCCGCAGCAGCGACACGCCGGTGATCATGGTCACCGCGATGGGCGACGAGCCGGAGAAGCTCGGCGCGCTGCGTTACGGCGCCGACGACTACGTGGTCAAGCCGTACAGCCCCAAGGAAGTGGTGGCCCGGGTGTACGCGGTGCTGCGCCGCGCCGGGCCGGCGCGTGCCAGCGAAGAGCCGCTGCGCCATGAGCGGCTCACCGTGGACACCGCGGCGGTGCGCGCCACGGTGCGCGATGCCGACGGCCACGAGGTGGCGCTGGAACTGACCCCGACCGAGTTCAACATCCTGGCGACGCTGATGAAGACGCCGTTCAAGGCCTTCACCCGCAGCGAACTGCTGGAGATCTGCCTGCCCGACAGCGACGCGCTGGAGCGGGTGGTGGATGCGCACGTGCACAACCTGCGCAAGAAGCTGGAACACGAGCAGGTCACCGGCCTGCTGGTGACCGTGCGCGCGATCGGCTACCGCTTCCGATGAACTGGGCCTGGTTCCGCCGCAAGCGCCACGCGCCGCTGTGGCAATGGGTAGGCCTGCGCATGAGCGCGCTGGCGGTGCTGACCATCATCGCGATCGCGCTGGGCATGGTGCTGCGCTTCGCGATCTGGGACGTCTCCACCCTGAGCCGCCTGCCGCCGCAGGCGCGGCAGGAGATGCTGCAGCTGCGCGAGGATCCGCACAGCAATGCGCGGCGCCTATGGGAACTGTTCGAAACCTACTACGACGTGGCCGACTTCCTGCCCGGGCTGGCCAGTCGCGACTGGTGGCTGCTGGCCGGCATGGTGCTGGCGTCGATCCCGGTGATCGTGGTCTGCGGCCTGCTCGCTTCGCGACCATTGTCGCGGCAGTTCTCCAACGTCGCCGAGGCGGCGCGGCGGATCAGCGATGGCGATTTCGCCGCACGTGCGCGCGTGGTGCCCGGCGCCCCGGACGAACTGGCCGGGCTGGCGACCGACTTCAACGGCATGAGCGCGCAGCTGCAGCAGTACGAGCGCGAGGTGCGCGAGTCCAGCGCGATGCTGGCGCACGAACTGCGCACCCCGCTCAACGCGGCGATGGGCCGGGTGCAGGGCATGCTCGACCAGGTGTTCCCGAGCAGCGAGGAGCAGTTGCGCATGGTCCAGCGCCAGCTGGAGCAGATCAATCGCCTGGTCGGCGACCTGCACCTGCTGTCGATGGCCCGCGCCAACCAGCTGATGCTGGAGCCGCAGCGCTTCGCACTCGGCGCCCTGGTCCGCGAACGCCTGACCTGGGCCGCGCAGCCGCTGCAGGAGGCGGGCATGCAGGTGCAGGTGCGCATTCCCGAGCAGTTGCACATCAGCGCCGACCGCGACCGCCTGGGCCAGGTGCTGTCGGTGCTGATCGACAATGCGCTGCGCTACGCGGCGGCCGGCGGCGAACTGTCGCTGGAGGCGCAGGCCGACCCCGATGGCGTGCTGATCCGCGTCGCCGACCGTGGTCCCGGCGTCGACGAGGAAGCGCTGGCGCGCATGGGCGACCGTTTCTGGCGCGCCGACGACTCGCGGGCACGCCATTCCGGCGGCAGCGGACTGGGCCTGTCGATCGCCGCGGCCATCTGCCAGGCGCACGGCGGCACGCTGGAGTTCGCCAACCGCGCAGGCGGCGGGCTCTGCGCGCGGGTGCGCCTGCCGCATGCGTCTGCCGTCGATGCGGATGCGCTGGTCACAGGTGCGTCCGCGGCGACCCCGCGCAAGCGCCTGGCCTGAGACTCGCAACGGCTGCGGGATCTGGCGGGGGCGTGGCCGGCGGGCGTGGCGCCCAATTCGCACGCATCGCAGTGCCCGTGCTCGACGTCGCGGCGATCGGCGCCTCGTCGATGAACCTGCCGACCGCGGCACATCCACGCGCTGGACTGCGGAGCGCAGATACGGTCCTGCATCTGGCCGCCCACGCGGCACGAACCACCGATGACCTGCTTGGCGGTAAAGTGCATCAGGGTCGACACCTGCATCGGCCCGCCCGTGCCGCAAATCGGATCCCGCAATGCACGCAGACAGCACCGCCCTCCCAACCGGAACCACCCCCGCCGAATGGCGCTCCATCGAGCACGCCGCCACCAGGGAACTGCAACGCCGCACCGAGGCAGCGCACACGGCGGTGATCGCACTGCTGCAGACCCACGCCACTGCGTTCAGCGCGAAACAGCGCGCCCAGATCCGGCGGCGGTTGGCGCGGGGCGGCTGAATCCCGCGGCCGCAGGTGCGGCAGTGCGTGCGTGATGCCACAGCCAGCGAGGCAATGACAGGCGCCATCGAGCGGCGTCGCATGCCCAGTTGTCAGCGCCAAGGCGCACGCGGTCAGTGAGTCAACGAGGCAGCCGCCCGCGTGCCACGTGTCCGGCTCCGACCATGTCGCTGATTGCCACACAACCTCGGCTATCATCGACCGGACGCTGAGATGAGTACGCATATGGAAGTGCGACTCACGCGCGAGCAGGTCCTCGCGCTTGCGCCGGATGCGGCATCGGCCAAGGCGGCCGCCGGCCTGGCCACGGACGCAAAATGGAGCCTGCTCGGCGCCGACGCCGAGGTGCTGTGGGGAGAATGCCAGGGCAGTGGCGCCAAGCCCTACCAGACCCAGGTGGACCTGATCGCGCTGGTGAGCCGGGGCTCATGCCCCAGCCGCAAGTTCCCGTGCAAGCACGGGTATGCCGACGGCAACCCGCGCTGCGTGCCGGGCACCCGGCCGGCCTGGGTCGAGAAATGGATGCAGGGACGTCGCGAACGCGCGGCGCGCAAGGAGGAGGTCGCCGCCAGCACCGCGGCCCGATCCGCAGGTCCAGGCCGCGGCGGCGGCCAGGCGCGAACAGGCGCGTTGGACGCGCATGCAGGTCGGCGAGTCTGGTGGTGTCCCTTTTCATAAGGGCCTCCCATGAAATATCTAGTTAAAACATAGGCTTGTGTTTATGGAGGCGCGCGGTTGTGCACAGGAATTCGAACGCGAATACGTATCCTATCCTGCACCCTTTGACATCTTGGACGGCAATCTGTATCCCAAGTTGCGAGATCAGCCAAGGGTCTTCTCATGGTTGCTTCAAAGCACATGCGCCCCAGAGAGATGAGCTCATCCGAGTTCTATCGCTCCAACGTCTTCGTCGCCAAGTCTCCGCGGCTGGAGCGTAAAGTCGAGCTTGTCTCCAGCCAGTATGAGGCGTGGCTTTTTATTGAGTTCGATCCCGAGATCGATTGGTTCTGCGAACGTCCACCTTTAGGGATAGACCTGCTCCCATTGGAGGGTCAGAGCCACGCTCTGGACTTCTGGGTCGTCACGCGGAAGGGGGAACAATACGGCGTACTGATCTACCACGAGCAGGCGATGAGCGCTCGTGGGCGCAGCTTGGACTTGATTGAGCGCTCAATCGATCGCGCCAACATTCGCTGCCAGCTTTGGCGTGCTAACGACCTGCGAAAGCGCTTTGTACATCTTCGCAACCTCAAGCAACTGCTCGCATTTGTGTTGATGCCAACTGTGCACGGCGAGAGTGTGGCGGAAAGAGTGCTGTCCTATTTGAAGTGGGCAGAGGCGGCATCCTCTGCGGTGACTTGGTCCAACGAGGCGGCCATATGTGTTGTATCGCCAATCGCGGCTTTGCTGGCTCGGAAAGATGCCTGAAGTTGAGGAAGGTGCTCTGTGACAAGTGATTCGCCGAACGGAAGATTGCACGCTTTTTGAATGCTCTTCAGTAAGTTAATTCGCCATTCGGTGGTTCGAGGGACAACCAGGGTGCGTTTTCGGTTAAAGCCTTGCTTCGCAAGCTCGCTTTTTAACGGTTCGGCCATGCAGAGGGTTAGATTTCCTTGGGACGCCTTGATCATGTGGTCACTGAGGAAATCGATAAGTACTGGCCCAGAAACGGGAACGGGAGGAGCGCCAGATAAAGGGAAAGGGCATCCGTAACGGAGTTCATGCCAAGCGCTCCAGTATTTCAGGCCGGCTACATACATTGCTGCGCTATGCTCGTTCAGCGCGAGCTTGGTGACCAACTTCTCGGGCCAATCTGTCATGCGCGCCTCGCATTGTTTGGCGAAGTGTGGCAAATAGATGGTTTGGCTGGCTTTAGACTATGTCTAGTTGAAGCAATATTCAATTTACCCGGCGGTTCAAATCAACTCGCTGAAGCACGAGCTTATCACCATCATCGTCGTCACGCCTGGTGCCGAATCCCGCCTGCCCATCGGCTCCGCCGCGGGCCAACCACTGCCGGTGTTCAGAGGCGATGCGGGCAGTTTAGCGGACGTGCCTACGGGTTCTTCCTGAGTTTTGGTAGCGGCTCTTAGTCGCTACTCGTCTTTTGACCCACGTCTTGCTGAGGCAGATCGGCGCTTGGTCGGTGGGTCACTGAGCGTGTAGTACAGTCGAGAGATCCTATCACTGAGCCCCATGGTCAATGGCCCGTGCCGGTAGCTTTCAAGCCAGCTAGTCTCAGGCCGCGATAGGAACCCGATGACCGACGGAGTGAGGGCTAGAGCACAGCCTGGAGCGGGTAATGGCGCGTCAGCCGGGCTGCTTCGCGGCGTACCTCAACGGGCAAGCGCTCATCAAGCGCGAGCTCTACCAGGAAGGCGCCAGCCTGGTAGAGATGGCGGGTACTTTCCTCGGGTGTCGTCATATGGGCGAGCAATTGCGATCAGAAGTCCTAGGCATGGTTCGCGATCTCGGCTTGCTCGCGTTTGCTAGTCACCTTGGGGAGGTGGCAGCGTCCAGAACTTCTTCCCGATTGGCGCGATTCGTGTCAGGAAAGAGTTCGAGCAGTATCGGGCGGCGCCAATGGGCGTCCGGTACGAAGCTGTACTCGTCATCAGCAAGATCTTGGTTGGACTGCCTGGCCGCGAGCCAACGCCCACGGCGTCGTAGATGGGTTTGTAGGGCGGCGTACAGGGTGTCTATACCAAATACCCCCTGGGACAACGTAGCGGCAGCATGGCGCACGCTCACCCATGCAAGGTAGCGACGCCTGCCTACGGAATAGGAAGCCCACTCTGTTCGTATTGCCAATATGAGTGCTCGGACGTCACCGCCATCTAGGCGATGGCGCTGCAAGAGATGCACAAGATAGGCTTCGCTATCTCCATCAGCGAGCAAGCGCCAGAGAGCATCGCGAGAAATCACGTCGTTCTCGGACAAGCGAAGTTGCACAGCAAGCAACGTCATCCTTCGCCATGGGGGCGTGATCCTGCATCCCTGCTACGGCCGCTGGGCGTGGAAGTAGTGGTTGCCGCCAGCATCGACATAGCTGCGGACGAGGACCAGCCCCACCTCCGCAAGGAGGCCGACATATGCGCTCTCTCCAAGGGAGCGGGACGCGCGGCCCGTCATCACGTCCGCCCACTCGCAGACCTGGGTGGGAGCGGTGAATAGAAAATGGCCGCCGGCGTTCAGCGCCGATGCAACTGCGAAGATCAGCTGCCGCTGCATGACCGAGGGAAGCAGGAAGATGAGCCCGATCGCAACGATGCCGTCGAAACGTCTGCCGAAGAAGCTTGAGTTCTCCACCGGCTCGCAAGCGACGCTGGCACTGGGGAAGCGCTTCCGAAACTCGGCCACCATCGCAGGCGAAGCGTCGACCCCGTAGATCTCGCATCCCTCCGCGATCAGTGCCCTCGCGATCGGGACACCGGTCCCGCAACCAAGATCCAGCACCGCGCATCCGTGCGGCAGATCCTGCGCCCAGGCGCGCACCACATCGACGCCGATGTCGGACTGTTCGCGGATGGCGATGAACTCGTCCGTGACTTCTTCCCAGCCATTGGACGTATCGTGCTCGAAAGGCGCTGTGGGAATCATGCGTTAGCTCTCTTGGCCTGCGTTTTGTCTGCCGGGCCAGTAACACGATGCCGACGACGTGCTCGCAAACCTATCAAAACGGCCGCCGTGGCTCAAGAAGTTGCATGACGCGGCATGACGTTACAGGAGTCGAGACGAGCTCAAGGCCTCCGCGGAAGTGGCGACCGCGAGGCCGGATCCAAAGATCGCAATTCGCGCAAGCCCTTTCGTCACGAACCATGCGGACCTGCGGTTTGGACATTGTTGTCGTCGACCAGAACGATGATCGGCACATGGGTGGCGGCCTGTTCTTGCGTATAAGACGAGTACGCGCAGATGATGACGTGATCGCCAACCATCGCCTTTCTCGCCGCCGCTCCGTTGAGACAGATTTCTCCGCTGTGGCGAGGCGAACGAATCGCATAAGTCGTCAGGCGCTCTCCGTTCTCGACATTGTAGATTTCGATGTGCTGGAACTCGCGGATACCCGAGCTTTCGAGTAGAAGCTCGTCGATGCCGCAGGACCCTTCGTAATGCAGGTCGGCTCGCGTCACGCGGACCCGGTGAAGCTTGGCTTGAAGCAGCGGAATAAGCATGCGATGAGTCTCCATGAAGTTCGTTTCGGCCGATGCATGTGGATTGCGTGGTGGACTGATGCTGCGATTCGAACTCAAGGCGCCTGCGGCCCATCTGCCGCGTACGCGTCGGGAAAGCATGTTCTTGGTATCCGTCTGCCAGGAATCGCCATGTCAGAAACCGAACAGGCCACAAATCGGAAAACGGGTGCCGTGGATGTCACTTGCACGCTCTCCTTGTCGCCATGGGCTGTTTCTCACCAAGAATCGGCGATGCGGGTTGCCGTCGCGTCCACAGATCATGCCCGCCTCAATGACGGATTCCAACGATCTGCAGATGGCTCCGATCTAGCGCATCGAATACGCGTAGTACTCGCTGGAAGGCAGGATCAAATGCGGTGTGCAACAAGGAAATCTTGAAGCTGGCAAGCTGGTTCAAAAGCACGCGAGCAAGACGCGATTCGCGGACTGGACGGCAATTACACGGAGACCATCAATCGCGCCTCATGCTTTTTGGCGCGCATCGGCATGCTACTACCATGGCAGTAAGCCGAGCAACTTTCCAGTGGCTGAAGCGACGTGTCTCAGTCGCCTTGGCATGCCCTGCATGCCCCATGTGCACGCCAGCCAGGACATGGCAGCACGCGTTGGCAGGACAGTTGTCAATTTCTGGATAGACGTCTTCAGATGTCTGTTAAGCAGACGCGCTGCGTTCGGATGGTTCGACTGAAAACGCTCCGTACGCGGATCGCATCAACGTTGCGACGTAGCAAGAACGTCCTTGCGGTGATCGATCGCATGCGTCATGTGCGAGTTTCGTCGCCGAGCGAAAAGCGCTTGAAGCTGCGCTACTTTTTTGTCTACGGAATCGTGAGCGGGCTGGCTATACTCGTGTTCGATCGGTCGTCCTCGAACGCTTCAGACGGGTGTCACCGAACGTACATCGCTCCATGAAATGCTGACGCTTGATCGCTGCGCGGCAATCGTTGACGGAATTGTTATTAACGTTTTCCGAATTTAGCCTCTGCAATGCAGGTGACTGGCGTCACCGCGCCGACTTTGCTGGTCGGCTGAAGCACGCGCGTTGCCAGGAGTTGGACGCTACCTTCTATCTCCACTTCGATAGGTGAGGCATGAGGCCGGAAAATCTGTTCGTCAGGCCGAATCTTGTCACTGAGCCATTGTTCAATCGATGGTATGCGTGGTCCTATCTCGTTTCGCCCGCAAGTTCGGCGTTGTACCTGGCCAACCAGCAACTCAGGATCCTTCAGTCCTTCGTTTCGGCTCCCCAGGTCCATGCCAAGGCACTGCAGGATCGCAAGATGATCGGCGGTCCGTTTGTCGATCATCCAGCGACGAAAGTCGGCGAAATTCGTGCGCTACTGGAAAGGACGGTCGCGACGCGATCGCAGGCGCTCGCGTTCGCCAAGGCGGTAAAAGAGCTGCATCAGTTGCTCGAGGAGAGCGCGGACGGGCATTCGCTCGAACCGCTGTACAGCCGAGTTCCCGAGCTTTTGCGCGGCTATGTCGAACTTGTCTACGACCTCAATCACGCCCCGTCGGTGCGTTTTATGGAGGGCCTGTTGTATCGCAGTCCGCTGTTCGACGAAGCCGGCCAGAGCGTGACGATGTTCCTGGCGCACCAGGATGGGCGCCCATTCGCATTCAGTACGCCCAGGCTGCCCTCCGCCGCTGCCGTGGATCTGCCGATCAGGTTCGCAGATTCCAGGCTCGATGCGTTCTATCGCGCGAAGTCCGAACCCGCGGACTACCATTATCTGAAGGATCTGCTTGGGGTGGAGGAACAGCATGAGGAGATCTTCTCCACGTTCTTCACCTCGCAACCGCCCGTGACGACCCGCGCCGAGCATGACGGCGTCAGGATCCGCTACTTCGGCCATGCTTGCGTGCTGATAGAGACGCAAGACGTTGCGGTGCTATGTGATCCGGTGATCGGTTACGACTACGACGACGGCGCGCCACGATTCAGCTACGCCGATCTGCCAGCCAGGCTGGACTATGTCCTCATCACCCACAACCACCAGGATCATTGCGCGCTGGAGACCCTGCTCCAGCTCCGGCATAGAATCGGTACGGTCCTGGTTCCCAAGAGCAACCCCGGGGCATTGGCCGATCCCTCGTTGAGGATGGTGCTCAGGAGCATCGGCTTTGCCCGCGTGCAGGAAGTCGAGGAGATGGAGGAGGTCGACATCGACGGCGGCGTCATCCGCTGCATTCCGTTCCTGGGCGAGCATGGCGATCTCAATATCCAGAGCAAGATGGCCTTTGCCGTCGAACTCAAGGGTCGCACCGTCGTCATGGCCGCCGACTCCAACAATCTGGAACCGAGGATGTACCAGCACATCGCTGCGGCCTTGCCACAGGTGGACGTGCTCTTCATCGGCCTGGAGTGCGAGGGCGCGCCGCTGAGCTGGGTCTACGGCCCGATGCTGATGCGTACGTTATCGCGCAGCATGGATCAGTCCAGGCGATTCGACGGATCGGATTGCGCGAAAGCGTTGCAGGTGGTCGAGGTCTTCAAGCCGCAACAAGCATATGTCTATGCCATGGGGCTGGAGCCCTGGCTCACCTACATGCTCGCGGTCGATGGAAGTGAAACATCCCACTCGATCCAGGAATCGGAAAAATTCGTTGGACTTTGTCGCGAGCGCGGAATTGAATCGGAGCGGCTGTATTGCAAGAAGGAGATCGTTCTTTCCGCACGTCGGGCTTCCATTGGCAGACACAATTAGGAGAAACACGTGAGAAACGACGAGAGCGAAGATACCACCATCTACAAGGTGGTTATGAATCACGAAGAGCAATATTCGATCTGGCCGGCCGATCGTGAGAACGCGCTTGGCTGGAACGATGCCGGAAAGTCCGGAACCAAGGCGGAATGCCTGGCGTACATCGAGGAGGTATGGACGGACATGCGGCCGCTCAGCCTCCGGAAGAAGATGGACGCCGCTGCCGGCGCCTAGCTGGATCAGACACGGCGTGATCGCGCGCGTTGCCGCGCGAAGAGCGGCGCCATCGAATGCATGTCGGATTTTGCTGGATCGTCGCAAGCGTCGGCGTACCCGTGCGCGCTGGTCGATGACAGAGCGCAATACGCCCGCAGGCGGCTTCGCAAGGTGTCGCCACATGCCGTGAGAGTCCGCGCTTTCTCGGGATATCTGACCGCACGCTGCCAAAGCCACTCTGGAGGCAACGCAGATGAGTCCAAAATGGCGGAACAGGTGGATCGTGTTTCCCAGTCCGAATCCGGCTGCCAGGCTGCGCTTGTTCTGCTTTCACCATGCGGGCGGGAGCGGGCAGTTCTTTCACGGCTGGCCAGGGCATCTTGCGCCGATCGTGGAAGTGGCGGCAATTCAGCTGCCAGGTCGCGGCCCCAGGCTCGGGGAGCCCTATGCACGGCATTTGCAGGCGCTGAGCGGGATCCTGGCGAAGGAGTTGTCGCCCTATCTGGATAGGCCGTTCGTCTTCTTCGGCCACAGCCTGGGGGCGCTGCTGTGCTTCGAAACAGCGCGCAGCCTGCGCCACGACGACCAGCCGCAGCCGGCGCATCTGTTCCTCTCCGCTGCCGAGGCGCCGCACCGGCGCGAGCGCGACGAACGGATCTCCGGATTGTCCAGACAGGCGTTGATCGAACGGCTGCGCGAGTTCGATGGCGCGCCGGAGGAAGCGCTGCGGAACGATGAGTTGCTGGATCTGATGCTGCCAGCGATTCGCGCGGATTTCGAACTGGGTGAAACGTACGAGTTTCGATCCGAGCGGCCGCTGGAGTGCTCGATGACCATTTACGGCGGCATGGACGATAGAGGCGTCGACGCGGAACGATTGGAAGCATGGGAGGAGATGACCCATGGCGCGAGCGAATTGCGCATGTTTCCCGGTGGCCATTTCTACATCAACAGCGCGCAATCGAGTTTTATGCATGCGCTGTCGGCCGACATCGCCAAGCTGTGCGTGTAGTTCTGCCCATGCGTAAGCGAATGCCTTGGGCGATCGGATTGCCGCGTCCGAGCAATGGTGCCTCGGCGCCGGATCCCAGCGTCCGCGCCATCGAAAGGATTCTTGCGCTATGAGAATTGTCCGGCTTGCGGCGAAGAACGCGATGCATCTTCTCGTCCCATCGGTGGTTGCGGGCCTGATCGCGGGCCTGGGCGGCGCCGCATTGATCGCGCTCATCAACCGGATCATGAACCGCCCGGAGCTGGCCACATCCGGCCTGATCGGCACGTATGTGGCCGCGTGCGCGTTGGTGCCGCTCACGCGACTGGTTTCGGCGGCGCTTCTGATCAAGCTGAGTCAGCGCATGACCTACGATCTGCGCATGCGCCTGAGCGAGCGGATCCTGGGCGCTCCGCTGCGGCATCTGGAGGAGGTCGGCACGCATCGCTTGCTCGCTGCGCTCACCGACGATGTGTTGGTCATTTCCAACGCTGTCGTCAACATTCCGGTCGTCTGCGTCAACCTGGCGATACTGCTTGGCTGCGTGGTCTACGTGGGCTATCTCTCCCTGCCGCTGCTGGCGACAATGTTGCTGGCCATCGCCATCGGCGTCGTCAGCTATCTGCTGCCGATGGCCATCGCCAATCGCCGCCTGCGTTTGGCGCGCGAGCTGCAGAACGATCTGTTCAAGCACTTCAACGGCCTCATCGGCGGCATCAAGGAGCTGAAGCTGCACCAGCCGCGCGCCGAGACCTTCACACAGGACGTGCTCGAAGTCTCCGCCGAAGCCGTTCGCCACCACACTACCGCCGGCATGACCGCCTACGCAGCGGCGTCGAGCTTCGGGCAGGCGTTGCTGTTCGCATTCATCGGGCTGCTGGTGTTCTACCTGGGCGGCGCGCTGCACGTCGGGATGGAAGTGGTGGTCGGCTGCGTGCTCGTCGCCTTGTACATGATGGGTCCGCTCGAGGTGATCGTGAACGCGCTGCCGGCCTTCGGCCGTGCGCGCATCGCACTGCAGAACTTCGAACAGCTGGGCCTATCGCTGGCCTCGCAACCGGCCGAGCGGATGGCATCGGCGCAGGCGCCGGGGTGGAAACGGCTGGAGCTCGACAAGGTCGTGTTCCGCTACCGTCAAGATGAGGACAAGCCCGGGTTCGCGGTGGGACCTATCAGCATGCAGCTTGCGCCGGGCGAAGTGGTTTTCGTGACCGGCGGCAACGGCACCGGCAAGACCACCTTTATCAAGCTGCTGACCGGGCTGTATGCGCCCGAATCCGGGCAGATCCGGCTGGACGACCAACCGATCGGCGACGCCAACCGGGTCGCGTATCGGCAGTTTTTTTCCTCGGTGTTCTTCGATTTCCATCTGTTCGAGCAGTTCCTCGGCATCGACGTGAGCGAGGCCGGCGAGCGCATCGCGGCCTACCTGAAGGTGCTCCAGCTCGATGGCAAGGTCACGATTCGCGAAGGCAGGCTGTCCACCACCGAACTGTCGCAGGGGCAGCGCAAGCGCCTGGCCCTGCTGACTGCCTACCTCGAGGACCGGTCCATCTACATCTTCGACGAATGGGCTGCGGATCAGGATCCGGTCTTCAAGGAGGTGTTTTATTACGAGCTGCTGCCCGAGCTGAAGCATCGAGGCAAGTCGGTCGTGGTCATCAGCCACGACGATCGCTACTTCCACGTCGCCGATCGCATCATCAGGCTCGACGCCGGGAAGGTTTCGATGTCAGCGGACGTGATGCGTCCGTCCGACGCGCTGAGCCGAGCGGGGTAGCGGGATGCCCATGTCGATTCCCGACGGCTACAGGGGGCCATTCGACGGCGCGACCGAGCCGCGGACGCTGATCGAGCTCCTGCGGTGGCGCGCGCTCCGGCAACCAGGCAAGACCGCCTACCTGTTCCTGGACGAGTCGGGAGTGGTGGCGGCGCAGACCGATTACGCGACCCTGGAGCGACGCGCATCTTCCATCGCGCGACGGCTCGAACGGACGCGGGCGCGCGGCGAGCGGGCGATACTGCTGTGTGGACCCGGACTGGATTTTCATGCGGCGTTCCTGGGTTGCCTGTGCGCGGGCGTGGTTGCGGTTCCGGTCAATTCGCCTCGGGTGAACCGTAACTTCGAGCGGTTGCGCGCGGTCATGGCCGATGCCGATGCACGCCTGATCCTGACCATCGCGCCCTTGCTTCCAAAGCTGCGGCTCGCGGCCGATCATCTGCCCGACCTGCAGCGCTGCGAGTGGATCGCGGTGGATGAAGTGGAGGACGACGTGCAGCCCTGGCACGGGCCGCCCGTTACGGAGGACACGCTGGCTTTCCTGCAATACACCTCCGGTTCGACCGCAACCCCGCGCGGCGTGCGGCTCAGCCACGCGAATCTGTTGCACAACGCGCGGCTGGTGCATCGGGCCGGCCGGCATGGGCCGGACGACAAGTATGTGTCGTGGCTGCCTACCTTCCACGACATGGGATTCATGGTCGGTCTGCTTCAGCCCTTGTATGCGGGCATACCCGCGGTGTTGATGTCGCCGGCATCGTTTCTGCAACGTCCGCAGCGGTGGCTGCAGGCGATCGCCGAACACCGCGCCACCTTGAGCGGCGGCCCGGATTTCGCCTACCGGTTGTGCGTGGAGCGCATTTCTCCCGAGCAGCGCGCCGACCTCGACCTGCGCCGCTGGCGGATCGCCTTCAACGGCGCCGAGCCGGTGCGGGCGCAGACGATGGACGATTTCGTGGCGGCGTTCGCACCGTGCGGCTTCGAGAAATCTTCGTTCTATCCATGCTATGGGCTGGCGGAAGCGACCTTGATGGTCTCCGGTAGCGGTGGCGGCACAGCCGCGCGTCGCGGGCGTTTCAGCCAATCCGCCCTGGAGCGGCATCGTGTCGCCGCGGCCGGCGAGGCGGACCGCGACGCAGTGAAGCTGGTCAGTTGCGGGCGCGTGCTCGGCGGCCAGCGCCTGGCGATCGTCGATCCGCGGACGCGCCTGCGCTGCAGCGCGAGCGAGGTCGGCGAGATCTGGGTGTCGGGCCCAAGCGTATCCGATGGCTATTGGAACCGCCCGGAGCAGAGCGCGGAGCTGTTCGGCGCCCGGCTCGAGCCCGACGGCGAGGGCCCATTCCTACGAACCGGCGACCTGGGGTTCCTGGCCGACGGCGAACTGTACGTCACCGGGCGCCTCAAGGACCTGATCATCGTGCGCGGCGCCAACCACTATCCGCAGGACATCGAGCAGACGGTCGAAAGCGTGCATCCGGTGCTGCGTTCCGGTTGCAGTGCCGCGTTTTCGGTCGAGATCGACGGCGAGGAGCAGTTGATCGTCGTGCAGGAAGCCGAGCGCCAGCCAGGCATCGATCCGCAGGAGCTGATCGATGCGATCCGGCAGGCAATTTCGCAGCGACACGAATTGCAGGCCCATTCGGTCGTACTTGTCAGGAAGGGCACCATCGCCAAGACATCCAGCGGCAAGATTCAGCGGCACGCCTGCAAGGCCGCCTTTGTCGATGGGCGCCTGCGCGAGATCGCGCGCGATTCCCTCCAGACGCACGACGCTGCGCCGGAAGCGAGCCTGATCCTCAGAACCCTCCAATCCATCCCGGCCGCCAGCAGGCAACCTCCGCTGGAGGTGTATCTGCGGGAACAGGCCAGCCGCCTGCTCAAGATTCCGGCGCGGCGCCTGGCCCATGACCTGCCGCTGTCGGCGTTCGGGCTGGATTCCCTGAATGCCATCGAGTTCAAGAACGCCGTCGAGCGGGACTTGCGCGTTCCGCTCGCGCTGTCGACGCTGTTCGAAGACGGCACGATCTCCGATCTGGCCCGCGAATTGGCGCCAGCGCTGGACGCGCCGCCGGCAATGCAGGCGCAGGCAGCAGAGGGTTCGCCGCCGGAATCGCCCGAATCCGGCGCGCCGCTGTCCTGCATGCAGCAATCGTTGTGGCTGACGCACCAGCTCGCGCCTTCCAGTCCGGCCTACAATGTCGCGCTCGCCGTGCGGATCGACGACGCGATCGACCGCGCTGCGCTGCGCGACGCGCTGCAGGACGTGGTCGACCGCCATGCCGCCCTGCGCACCGTGTTCGTCGCGACCGCGGACGGTCCCAGGCAGATCGTCCGTGAGCGGCGGGACGCGTGGTTCGAGGCGACCGATGGCGCTGCGGAGCGGATGGACGAGGCGCTGATCGCGCTGGCGTACCAGCCGTTCGACCTGTCGGTTGGGCCGCTGTTCCGCGCTGCGTTGTTCACACGTTCCGCGCGCGACCACACCTTGTTGTTGATGGCCCACCACCTGGTCACCGACGGCCGTTCGATGTGGATCCTGCTCGAACAAACCCTGTCGCTGTATCAGGAGCGCAGAGCCGGTCGCCCGAGCGCCGCGCTGCAGCCGGCCCGTGACTACGCCGACTTCGTGCGCTGGCAGGCGCAAACCCTGGCGGGGCCGCAGGGCGAGGCGTCGTGGTCGTACTGGCGCGCCGAGCTCCAGGAGCTTCCGGTCCTGGATTTCCCGATGGCGTCCCGGCGGCCGCCGGTGAGGACGTTCAGCGGCGCGGAGTTGCGCTTCGACGTAGGTCTGGCGCTGGCGCAGTCGCTTCGCGACCTGGCGACATCGCACCGGACGACGCTGTACACGGTATTGCTGAGCGCTTTTCAGGTGTTGCTGCATCGTTACAGCGGCGCGCGCGACCTCGTGGTCGGTTCGCCGGTGCAGGCGCGGCCTGGCGCCGACTTCGAGGGCGTCGCCGGCTGCTTCTTCAACGTGGTGGCGCTGCGCTGCGACCTCCACGCGAACCCGCGCTTCGGCGAACTGCTCGCCCAGAACCGGCGCAAGGTGCTCGGCGCACTGGAACATCAGGATTATCCTTCGCACCTGCTCGCGCAGAAGCTGCAGGCCGAGCGCGATCCCAGCCGCTCGCCGCTGTTCCAGGCGACATTCCTCCTGCAGAAACCGGTGCCGGTCGCCGATGGCGCGCCGCTGTCGCTGCAGCAAGGCGCCAAGGCCCGTATCGGTGGCGTGACGTTCGCGCTGGAGCCGGTCGAACGGCGCTTCGCGCGCAACGATCTGGAACTGGAGATCCTGGAGGCGCAAGACGGCCTGCTCGGTTCGCTCCAATACAACACCGATCTGTTCCAGCGCGGCGACATGCAGCGTTTGATCGGGCACTACCAACAGTTGCTGTCGTCCATCGTTGCCGATCCGCGACAACGCGTCTCGCAGTTGCCGATGAGCCCGCAGGCCGAGCGCCAACGGGTTCTTGAGCAGTGGAGCCAAGGGACGGGCGGCTACTCGCAGGCGAGCACGGTCGATGCGCTGTTCGCGGCGCAGGCGGCACGAACCCCGGAGAAGATCGCCGCAGTGCACGCGGGCGCATCGCGGACCTTCGCGCAAATCAACGACGAGGCCGAAAGGCTGGCCACTCTGATCGAGAGGTTGAGTTCACATGATCCGAAATAGTCAAATCACGCTCGGCAAATCCGAGGCATTCGCCACCGGATCGCTTGCCGAGGCCGTCGCCAAGGCCGCGGACGGGAAGGTGCTGCGCTGGTATGTGGCGCAGTCCACCGACGAGGACCTGGTGGTCGAGGTGACCACATGCGAGGACGTGCGCGACCGGCCCGACCCGTCCGCGCAGCGGCGGTTCTATCCAGGAAGGAACGTCGTGCTCAGCGTCGTGCCGACCGGCATCGGCTGCAGCATCGGCGGCTTCGCCGGCGACGCCGCGCCGGCATCGAACCTGCTCGCCGGCGTAGCCGACTACCTCATCGCCAACCCCAACACGGTCAACGCCTCCAATTTCATCAATCTGCAGAACCGCAACATCCTATACACCGACGGGTACTCGATGGACCTGTTCTGCAGCGGCGCGGCCGATCTGCACATCCCGTACGCGAACCGCGTCGGGCTGATCGTGGAGAGGACCGACGAACGCAGCATCGCGACCATCTTCAATATCGTCAACGCGGTGCGCGCGGTCCACGGGGTCAACATCTCCGACGTGGTGGTGACCGAGGAAAGCATCGGCGGGCGTTGCCACGAGAACGCGTCGAAGGGTTTCGTCGGCACGGTCGACAATCCGAGCGTGCTGTTCGATGCATGCGAGCAACTGGTGCGGCGCGGGGTCAATGCCATCGGCATCACCACCAACATCAGCGACTTGCCGCTGCACAACTACGCCAAGCACTTCGACGGCGAGTATCCCAACCCGATCGGCGGAGTCGAAGCGATCATCTCCTACCTGGTCAGCAACCGTTTCAACTTGCCGGCGGCGCATGCCCCGCTGCTCAACATCAAACAGCTCGACCTGAAGAGCGCCGTGGTCGATGCACGCGGGGCGGGGGAGTTCGCCTCCGAAAGCGGACTGGCCTGCATCCTGGTCGGCTTGAAGAACGCGCCGCAGATCGCGCCGCCGGCCGGCTCCCGCATCGCCGATGTGGTCAATGTCAACAACCTCGCGGCGGTCGTCACACCGGCGTCCTGCCTGGGCGGCATCCCCGCCGTGTGCGCGAACCAGCAGGGGATCCCGATTGTCGCGGTGCGCGAGAACAGCACGATTCTGCGCGTGGACCGTGAGGTGATGCGGATGGACAACGTGATCGAGGTGGAAAACTACGCGGAAGCGGCTGGGATCCTGCTGGCGCTGCGCAATGGAATTCATGTCGAAAGCATCCGCCGGCCGCTGAAGACGCTGCGCTACTGAGAACGCCATGGAAACCGCGGTCGCCGCCTGCCACCAGATCACGCCTGCCGAATCCGGCGCCGCGCCGCATTCGGACGCGGCGCATTACCGCGTCGACCTGCCCGGCGGCACGTGGATGCTGTGGCGCTGGGCGGCGTTGCGCGGCGCGGGTTTTCCGGCCCACCTGCTGCTGCAGTTGGGCGCGCCGGACTGCGCGCGCGCGGCCGATGCGCTCAACGATGAGCGCCAGCGCGAGGCGGATGCGCGCCAGGCTGCGATCGCGGCAATGCAGCGGGCGATGCACGAGACGGGCCAGCATCGCCCGTCGGCGCGCAAAGCGCTGCGATTGTTGCAAGTACCGGAGTTCGCCGCGGCCTTGCAAACCCGCGATGACGTCCGCGAGGCAGTGCAGCGATGGCGGCATTGCGATGCCGCCTGTGGCGCGGCGCGGGAGCGGTTCGCCGCGCGGTTCGGCGCTGCGACCCTGCAGGCCTCGGACGCGCTCAAGCGGGTTGCGGGGCGTCGCGACTTCCGCGAGGCGGTGGCGTGGCAGAACCGCCATGCGCTGCAGACCGGCGTCGATCCGCTGCTGCATGAGCGCAGCGAAACGCGTGGTTCCAAGTTGCGGCAGCGGGAGCAACTGGTCGCGAACTATCTGCAGCGGTACTGCGTCAAGAACGACACCATCGGCTTCTTCGGGCCGGTGGGCTGGGCGCGTCTGGCATCCGACGGACCCGCGTGGCGGGTCCGCGCGGGGAGCGCGCTGTTGGCGCGCAGGAACCTGTACTTCGAGTCCTGGTGCGTGGACGCGCTGGTGGAAAACTTCGAACACCGCCGCGCGGTGTTGCCGTGGATCGCGCCGCGCCGCAGCTGCACGATGCACGAAATCGACGGTGTCGCGCATCTTCCGTTCCGCGCGCCCGTGCGGCTGTCGCCCGCGGAGCGCGCTGCGCTGAACGCCTGCGACGGCGTCGTGCAGGCGCACCGCATCGCCGCCGCGTTGGCCGCCGATCCCACCCTCGGCTTGCACAACGAGGGCGAGGTCTACGAACTGCTGCACAGCCTGCAGGCGCGGGGAGTGCTCTGGTGGCAGTTAGAACTGCCCAGGCAACTGCGGCCCGAACTCGCGCTGCGCGATGCGCTGGCGCAAATCGAAGATCCGCAGCTGCGCGCGCCCCTCGCCGCGGCGTTGGAGCAACTGCAGGCGGCGTTCGAGACGGTCGCCGCGGCCGCGGGCGACGCCGACGCGGTGAGCGCCAGCACCGCCGATCTGGAGGCGACGTTCAATCGCCTCACCGGCCGCGCGGCGACGCGCGCGGCGGGCGAAACGTATGCGGGCCGGACCTTGGTGTACGAGGATTGCGTTCGCGGCGGCGAGCTGCAGATCGGCCCCGAGGTGCTTGCGGACGTGGGCCCTGCCTTGTCGCTGGTGCTCGACAGCGCACGCTGGCTCGCCTATGCGGTGTGGTTCTCCTACAGCAAGATCGCCGCGAACTTGTATGCCTCGCTGTCCCGCTCCACAGGTTCGGCGCAAGTGGATTTCGTCCAGTTCTGGGCGCGCATCCAGCCGTTCTTCTTCGAGCGCCGCGAGGAGGTGGGGTCGGCGGCGTTGGACCAGTTCCAGAAGCGTTGGGCGCGGATCGTGCCGCCCTCGCGCGACGTGCGCCATCGGCACTTCACCGCGGACGCGCTGCGGCAGGCGGTGGCGAAGGAGTTTTCGCTCGGCCAGCGCCCGCGCAGTCTCTCGCGCTACCACTGTCCCGACCTGATGTTCGCGGCGAAGGACGCCGAAGCGCTGGGCCGGTTGGACTATCAGGCCGTGTTGGGCGAGCTGCATGCCGGAATCAACACCCTTGCATGGCCGCTGTTCATCGCGCAGCACCCATCGCCCGAGGATCTGTTCCGCACGGTCGCACTCGACCTGTCCGAGCCGCGGCTGCTGCCGATCGTGCCGAAAGGCGCGTTCGGCGATGTCACGCGGCTGTTTCCGGCGCTGGCTTCGCCAGCGGACTACCACCTTGGATTGCAGACCGGCCCGGTCCAGGTCGACGCGTCGCGCTACCTGCCGATCGGGGAACTGGTGGTGGAGGCGCGCGGCGACGAGTTGTTGCTGCGCACGCGCGATGGCCGGGTGACGCTGGACCTGATGGCGGGACTGGGTCAGTTCATCGACGTCGTCACCGCAGGGCGCTTCAAGCCGTTCGGCATCGATGGGCACCTGCCGAGGATCACCATCGATCGGCTGGTGGTGTGCCGCGAAGCCTGGAGTTTCGCCTTCGACGCGGCCGCTTTCGCTTTCTGCAGGGAAGAAGCGCAGCGCTATGCGGGAGCCCGTGCGTGGGCGGCCCGGCACGGCCTGCCGCGGTTTGTGTTCGTCAAGTTCCCGGGCGAAGGCAAGCCCGTCTATATCGATTTCGCCAGCCCCGTCTACGTCGAGATCCTGTCCAAGCTGGTGCGGCGCGCGGCCGCCGTCGGCGCCGGGTCGCAGGCGGCGTTCACCGTTACCGAGATGTTGCCGGAGATCGAACAGAGCTGGCTGCCGGGCGCCGCCGGCGAACGCTACACCTGCGAGCTGCGAATGGTCGCGGTCGACCGCTCCGACCACGCTCGCTGAGCCACGGGACAAGGAATGCACATGCCATCCGAACACCGACTCATTGGTATAATGGCCGATCCGGGCCTGCAGCTGTTGACCGGCATGATGGGCATTCTCAGGTCCGGGCGTGCGTTCGTGCCGATCGACGCGAAGTTTCCGGTTGATCGCATCGGCGTGATCGTGCGCGACTGCGGACTGGAAGTGCTGGTGACGCAGGGCAAATGGCTGGAGCTGGCCCGGCAGGTGGCCGAGGCGTGCCCATCGCTCAAGCACGTTGTCTGCCTCGACCGGATCGAGGGCGGAACGGAGAACCAAGCCGGCGGTGTCCTTGTCCACGATGTGCGCGGCTATCTGAGTGGGCCGGCACCCGAGGCGGCCCGGCGCGACCGGGCGACCCCGCAGGGCCTGGTCTACGTCATCTACACCTCCGGCTCGACCGGCGCGCCCAAGGGGGTGCCGATCAGCAACGAGAACCTGATTCCGATCCTGCTGTGGAGCCGCGAGTATTTCGGTCTCGGCGAACATACGCGGGTGCTGCAGAACCTTTCGTATTGCTTCGACTTCGGGGTATTCGAGCTGCTGACCACGATGCTGTTCGGAGGAACGCTGTACTTCACCGACCGGCGGGAGGTCTCGGGCGTCGGGTTCTACGGCGATTTCATCAGGCGCAACCGCATCGACACCGTCCATACCACCCCCTCGTACTTCCGGGACGTGCTGGCGCTGGACGGGGGACTCGAAACGCTGGGCACCGTGCATCTGGGCGGCGAGCCGCTGAGCCGCAGCGCGGTCGAGCAGATCTATCGCGCGGTGCGCGAGGACTGCGCGGTCTACAACGGGTACGGACCGACCGAGGCTTCGGTCAACGCCACCATCTTCTGCCTGAAGACGAAGCATCAACTGGAGCGCCTGAAGGCCGGAACGGTGCCGATCGGGCGGCCGACGGCGGATAACCGCGTCTTCGTGCTCGACATGGACATGCACCCCGTCGCCGAGGGAGTGCCGGGTGAGTTGTATATCGGCGGCCCGGGCGTGGCGCGCGGCTATCTGTCCCGCCCGTCGCTTACCGCGACGCGGTTCCTGCCGGACCCGCTGTCGGCGCAGCCGGGCGCGCGGCTGTACCGGACCGGCGATCTGGTCCGCTTCGTCGACGACGGCGACATCGAGTTCCTGGGGCGTATGGACGAGCAGGTCAAGCTGCGCGGCTTCCGCATCGAACTGGGCGAGCTGGAGGCGGCGCTGCTGACCCATCCGGACGTGGCCGATGCGGCCGCGGTTGTCGCCGACGCCGATGCGGGCAAGCGCCTGGTGGCATTCGTGGTACTGAAACCGCAGGCGGCCGCGGACTCCGACGCGCGGTTGCGTACCTATCTGCGCGAGCGTTTGCCCGAGTACATGGTGCCGGCGTTGATCGTGCCGCAGCCGCGACTGCCGCTCAATCCGAACGGGAAGGCAGACCGGCGCCTCCTACTGCGGCTGGCGGCCGACGCGGCGCCGGCCAGGAGCGCAACGGCGGCGACGCAGGCGCGCAGTCCCGCCGAAGAGCTGGTGGCGGCGGCGTGGGCGGAAGTGCTGGGGGTCGACGCCATCGGCGCGGAGGACAACTTTTTCGAGCTCGGCGGTCACTCGCTGCTGGCCACCCAGGTGATCAGCCGCTTGCGCCATTCCTTCGGAAGCGATCTGCCGCTGTACCTGCTGTTCGAACGACCGACGCTGGCCGATTTCGCCCGGCACCTGGAGAGCGCCAGCTGGAGCGGCGCCGCTGCGCAGGTGCCCGCGATCGTGCAAGCGCCGAGGGACGCCGACCTGCCGCTCTCGTTTCCACAGGAACGCCTGTGGTTCTTGAACCGGCTCGAGCCCGGAAGCACCGCGTACCTGATCACCCGTGCGATCCGGATCGAGGGCTCCCTCGACCACGCGGTGCTGGAACAGACGTTCGCCGAACTGGTGCGCCGGCACGAGATTCTGCGCACCACCTTCCCGATGGTCGACGGCCGGCCGCTCCAGCGCATCCATCCGCCCTATGAGTTCCGCATTCCGGTGATCGACCTGAGCGGCGTCGAGGAGGACGGCGCGCGCCGCGAGGAGGTCGAGCGGCTGATCCTGTACGAAGGCCAGCGCCCGTTCGACCTGGAACGCCTGCCGCTGCTGCGCGTGAATGTCGTCCGCTTGAGCGACGACAAGCATGTCGTGATCCTCAACGAGCATCACCTGATCCATGACGGCTGGGCGCAGGGCGTCCTGGTTCGCGAGTTCCTCGCGCTGTACCGCGCCTTCGCCGACGGCGAGCCGTCGCCGTTGCCGCCGCTGCGCTTGCAGTTCGCCGATTTCGCCCATTGGCAGCGCAGCTGGATGCAGTCCGAGCAACTGCAGCGGCAGTTGCGTTATTGGCAAGAGCAGCTGAAGGGCGCGGATGGCGGCTTGAATCTGCTCACCGACCGGCCGCGGCGCTCCGTCGCCATCCCGCGCGGCGACCAGTACGAGTTCGCGATCCCGGCGGAACTGTCGGCGCAGTTGCGCGACTTCAGCCGCCGCGAGGGCGTCACCCTGTTCATGACCATGCTCGCCGGCTTCAATGCGCTGCTGCACCACTACACCGGCCAGGTGGACATCAGCCTGGGCTCGGGCATCGCCAACCGGCGGTCGCAGGAATTCGAAGACCTGCTGGGAATGATGGTCAACACGGTGGTGCTGCGCACCGACCTGAGCGGCGCCCCGTCGTTCCGTGAGTTGCTCGAGCGCGTGCGCAAGGTCTGCCTCGGCGCCTATTCGCACCAGGACGTACCCTTCGACAAGGTGGTCGAGGTATTGCGCCCGCAGCGCAACCGCGGCCATTCGCCGCTGTTCCAGGCCATGTTCGCGTTCATGGACGCGCCTACCCGCGAACTGTCGTTGCCCAATCTGTCGCTGAGCGTGATCGAAACCCACAACCGCTCGGCGAAGTTCGATTTCACCGTCATCGTGCTGCCGCACGTGGAGCAACTGGCCGGTCAGCCTGGGCAGCGGGCACCGGTCGAGATTTCGGTCCAGTTCGAATACAACGCCGAGATTTTCGACGCATCCACGGTCGTGCGGATGTGCGAACGCTACCTGCGGATTCTGCGGGCGGTGGTGTCGGATCCCGAACTCCGGCTCGGTGAACTGCCGCTGATGGACGATGGCGAGCGGCAGCGGACCCTGCACGGACACAATCCGGAGCGGGCACCGTTGGCCGACCCGGAACTGTGCGCGCACCAGCTTGTCGAGCGCCAGGCGCTGCTGGATCCGGATGCTGTGGCGGCGTGCGACGAACATCAGGCGCTGAGCTACGCGCAACTCAACAGCCGTGCGAACCGCCTGGCGCATCACCTGATCCGGCTGGGCATCGTCGCCGAGGATAAAGTCGCGATCTGCCTGCCGCGCAGCATCGAGTCGCTGGTCGCCGCGCTGGCCTGCTTCAAGGCCGGCGCCGTCTATGTCGCGCTCGATCCGGCGTCTCCGCGGCAACGTCTGCAGGACATGGTCGAGGACTCGGGTGCGCGGATCGTGCTGACCATGGCAGCGCTGGCCGAGCGGTTCGATGCTGCGCGAATCCGCGTCATCGGGCTGGACGCCGATTGGCCGCAAATCCAGCAGCACAGCGAGCGCGATCCCGAGATCACGGTGGTCCCGTCGCAACTGGCCTACGTGATCTACACCTCGGGATCGTCCGGCGTGCCGAAGGGCGTGGCGGTGGAACACCGCGGGCTGATGAATCTGATCGACTGGCATCGCCGTGCGTATGCGCTGACGCCAATGGACCGGGCGACGATGCTGGCCGGGCCGGGATTCGACGCCTCGTTCTGGGAGGTCTGGCCGTATCTGGCCGCCGGCGCCAGCGTGCACATCCCCGGCGACGAGGAGCGCAATTCGCCCGCGCGGCTGCTGCGCTGGCTGACCGCGCAGAAAGCGACGCTCTGCTTCCTGCCCACGCCGCTGGCGGTGGCGGTGTTGAACGAGCCATGGCCGGAGGCGATCGCGCTTCGCGCCTTGCTGACCGGTGGCGACAAGCTGCTGTGCCGGCCGCCGGCAGGGCGCGCGACGCAGTTGTTCAACCACTATGGACCGACCGAATACAGCGTCGTCGCCACCGGTTGCGAAGTGACGCCGCAGGGCGAGCCGGAGGTGCCGCCGATCGGCCGGCCGATCGCCAACACCCGGATCTATGTGTTGGACGCGCGGATGCAACCGGTGCCACAGGGACTGCCCGGCGAACTGTGCATCGCGGGGGCGGGCCTGGCGCGCGGCTATTTGGCGCGTCCGGCGTTGACCGCGGAGCGTTTCGCTCCCGATCCGTTCTCCACCGAAGCCGGGGCGCGGCTTTACCGCAGCGGCGACCTGGTGCGCCTGCGCGAAGACGGCCAAATCGAATTCCTGGGCCGCTTCGATCGCCAGGTGAAGCTGCGCGGCTTCCGCATCGAACTCGAAGAGATCGAGGCGGCGGCGGTCGCGCACCCCGCGCTGCGCGATGTGGCGGTCATCGTGCGCGAGGACGGCCCTGGCGGCGCCTGCCTGGTCGCCTACGTCGTGCCGAGGCAGAGCCATGCGCTCTCGTCGGCGGATCTGCGCGCCCACCTCAAGCAACGGCTGCCGCACTACATGGTGCCTGCCGCGCTGGTCATGCTCGACAGCCTTCCGCTATCGCCGAACGGCAAGGTCGACCGCCGCGCGTTGCCGCCGCCGGTCTGGAGCGGCGGCGAGGGTTCGCCCGACAGCAGCCCGCGCACTCCGGTCGAGGAAGCCGTCGCGGGCATCTGGAGCGCCGTCCTGGGCGTGGCGCGGGTCGGCCGGCACGATGACTTCTTCGCACTTGGCGGACATTCGCTGATCGCCATTCGCGTGGCGATGCGCATCAACCAGACGTTCGGCGTCGAACTGCCGCTGCGCGACCTTTTCGAGGCGCCGACGGTGGCGGAACTGGCCGAGCGCATCGGCCACCTTGGCGGTGCCGACGCCGACCGCGAAACACAGCCGATCGCGCGGCTGCCGCGCGACCGGCCACTGCCGCTGTCGTTCGCCCAGCAGCGGCTCTGGTTCCTGGACCAACTGGAACCGGGCAAAGTCAACTACAACATTCCGGTGGCGGTGCGCCTGAGCGGCCGGCTCGATGTGGAGGCGCTGGAGCGGAGCATCGGCGCGATCATAGAACGCCACGAAGTGCTGCGGTCCACCTTCGTCAGCGCCGCCGGGCAGCCGTTGCAGTCCGTCGCGCCGCCGGGCGAATGGCGCTTGCAGCGGCGCGAGCTGGACGAGGTGGAGCAATCGCGGCGCGAGGCCGAAGTCGTGCGCCTGGCGCAAGAGGAAGCGGCGCGTCCGTTCGACCTGTCGCGCGATCCGTTGCTGCGCGGCGTGCTGTGGCGGCTGTCCGACGACGAACACGCCCTGCTGTTGACCACGCACCACATCGTCTTCGACGGATGGTCGGCGGGGGTGCTGGTGCAGGAGCTGTCCAGTCTGTACTTGGCATTCTCGTGCGGCGAAGCGTCGCCGTTGCCCGGCTTGCCGGTGCAGTACGCGGACTTCGCCCACTGGCAGCGCGAGCGGCTCGGCGCCGATTGGTGCGCGCCGCATCTGGCCTATTGGCGGCAGCGGCTGCGCGGGCCGCTGCCGGTGTTGCAACTGCCCGCGGCAGGCCGGCGCGACACGGCAGCGCCGCCGCGCGCCGCGATCGAGCGGATCCGGTTTCCCAAGGCCGTGTACGCCGCGTTCCAGCGCTTCAACCGCGAACGCGGCGTGACCCCGTTCATGACCCTGCTCGCGGCGCTGCAGGCCCTCCTGCATCGCTACACCGGGCTCGACGACATCGTAATCGGCACGCCGATCGCCGGACGCACCCACATCGACGCCGAACCACTGATCGGGTTCTTCGCCAACACACTGGTATTGCGCGGGGATCTCTCGGGCGATCCAAGCTTCGCCGCGTTGCTCGAGCGCGCGCGCGACGCGACCCTCGAGGGGCACGCCCACGGCGAGATCCCGTTCGAGATGCTGGTGCAGGAATTGCAGCCCGAGCGCAACCTGGACCGCACGCCGCTGTTCCAGGTGATGCTGGTGGTGCAGGGCATGGCGCGCGCGACCGAGTTGCCCGGGCTGTCCGTGCGCCCGCTGCCGCTGCAGTCCGCGCAGGCCAAGTTCGACCTGACCCTTTCCCTCGGCGAGGACGGGGAGGGGATGGCCGGGCATTGGGAGTACGACGCCGCGCGCGTGGACGGTGCGGCGGTCGCGCGAATGGCCTCGCACCTCATCGCCCTGCTGGAGCGAGCCATCGCCGCACCGGACGCGCCGGTGTCCAGGCTCGATATGCTCTCCCCGCAGGAACTGCGGCGGGTGACGGTGGACTGGAACGACACCGCATCGGACTATCCGGACGCCTGTATCCATGAATTGTTCGCGGCGCAGGCGGTGCGCACGCCCGAGGCGATCGCGCTGATCGACGGCGAGCAGCGGCTGAGCTACCGCGAGTTGAATCAGCGCGCCAACCGGCTGGCACGGCAGCTGCGCGCACGCGGCGTGGGGCCGGAAACCATCGTCGGCGTCCTGCTGCAACGCACCGCGACGCTGGCGGTCGCGCTGCTTGGTGCGCTCAAGGCCGGCGCCGCGTACCTGCCGCTGGATCCGGAGTATCCGATGGCGCGGCTGGCGATGATGGTCGAGGACGCGAAACCGGAGGTGGTGCTGACCCAGAACAGCCTCTACGCGGTGAGCGAAGGACTGCACGCGGACGTGGTGTGCCTGGACGACGCCGGCTTTGCCGCGGCGACGCACGCCGACGACGATTTCGACAGCGGCGCGCGCGGCGGCAACCTGGCCTATGTCCTCTATACCTCCGGTTCGACCGGCCGGCCCAAGGGCGTGGCGGTCGAGCACCGCAGCGCGGCGGCGTTCATCCATTGGGCGCGGACGCGTTTCAGCCGCGAACAGCTGGCCGGGGTGCTGGCCTCCACCTCGATCTGCTTCGACCTGTCGGTGTTCGAATTGTTCGTGCCGCTGGCCAGCGGCGGCTGCGTGGTGCTGGCGCAGGACGCGCTGGCGCTGGCCACCCTGGCTGCGGCGGACGAAGTCACCCTGATCAATACGGTGCCGTCGGCGTTGACCGAACTGATCCGTCTGGGCGCGATCGGCGAGGGCGTGCGCGCGATCAATCTCGCCGGCGAACCGCTGCACAATGCGTTGGCGCAGCGCGCATACGCGCACCACGGCGTGCGCCAGGTGATGAATCTGTACGGGCCGTCGGAGGATACGACGTACTCGACCTGCGTGGTGGTCGAACGCGGCGCCACCGAGGCGCCAACGATCGGACGCCCGATCGCCAATACCAGGGCCTATATCCTGGACGCGGCGCTGCAGGCGGTGCCGCCGGGCGTCTGCGGCGAGTTGTACCTGGGGGGCGCAGGCCTCGCACGCGGCTATCTGCTGCGCCCGGCGTTGACCGCGGAACGTTTCGTGCCCGACCCGCTGTCGGGCGCGGCCGGCGCGCGGCTGTATCGGACCGGCGACCTGGCCCGTTTCCGCGAGGACGGCGAGATCGAATTCCTGGGCCGCTGCGATCGCCAGATCAAGTTGCGCGGGTTCCGTATCGAATTGCCGGAGATCGAGGCCGCGCTGAGCGCGCATCCGGCGGTCGCCGATGCCGCCGCCATCGTGCGCGACGATGCCGCCGGCGAAGCCGCGATCGTCGCGTGCTTCGTCGCGGCGGGAACGGTGCCGGCCGCCGCCGAACTGCGCGCCCATCTGAAGCGGGTGCTGCCGCATTACATGGTGCCCGCCGCGTTCGTCGCGCTCGACGCACTACCGCTTTCGCCGAACGGCAAGGTCGATCGCCAGGCGTTGTCCGCGCTCGCCGCGCCCGATATCGGAAGCGCGGCCGACGCCGTCGCGCCGCGCGACGCGGTCGAGCAGGCGGTGGCCGCCATCTGGGCCTCGCTGCTGGGCGTGGAGCGAGTCGGCGTGCACGACGATTTCTTCGACCTGGGCGGCCATTCCCTGGTCGCGACCCGGGTGGTTTCGCGCATCAACGAGACCTTCCACATCGAGCTGCCGCTGCGCTGCGCATTCGAGGCGCCGACGGTGGAGGAACTGGCCATGCGCATCCAGGCCCTGATCGGCTCCGGCGCTGGTCGGCATGCGCCGCCGATCGAGCGCCTGCCGCGCGGTACGCCGTTGCCGCTGTCCTTCTCCCAGCAGCGGCTATGGTTCCTGTCGCAGTTCGAAGGCGCCAGCCACGCCTATCGCATCGCCGGCGGCGTGCGGCTGAGCGGAACGCTCGACCGCGTGGCCTTGCGTGGCGCGCTGGATGCGGTCATGGCACGGCACGAGGCGTTGCGCACCACGTTCGCGCAATCGCAGGGCCAGCCGGTGCAGATCGTCGCCGCACTCGGCCGCGGCTTTCCTCTTCAAGAAACCGACCTACGACAGGAGGCCGATCCCCACGCCGCGCTGCAGGACTTCGCGCGCAGCGAGGCCGGCGTGCCGTTCGACCTGAAGCAGGGTCCGCTCGTCCGCGCCCGCCTGCTGCAACTGGCCGAGGACGACCACGCGCTGTTGCTGACCATGCATCACATCATTTCCGATGGTTGGTCGATGGGGGTGTTCGTCAATGACCTGGGCGCCTTCTATCAGGCGTTGCGCGACGGCGAGACGGCCGCGTTGCCCGAGTTGCCGATCCAGTACGCCGACTATGCCGCCTGGCAACGGCAATGGTTGAGTGGCGCAGTGCTGGAGCAACAGGCCGCGTACTGGAAGCAGGCGCTGTCGGCCGCGCCGGCCCTGCTGGAGCTGCCCACCGACCGGGCGCGGCCGGCCGAGCAGGACTATGCCGGCGATTCGGTCCGGGTCGATCTGGACCAGGCGCTGGCGGGCCGGCTCAGGGCATTGGCGCGGCGGCACGGGACGACGCTGTATGTCGCGTTGCTGGCTGGCTGGGCCGCGTTGCTGGCGCGGTTGTCGGGGCAGGACGATCTGGTCGTCGGCGCGCCGGTGGCCAACCGGACTCGCACCGAACTCGAACCGTTGATCGGTTTCTGCGCCAACACGGTGGCGCTGCGGTTGGATGTGAGCGGCGCGCCGACGGTGGCCGAACTGCTGCGCCGTGCCGCGGCCGCGACGCTGCAAGCGCAACAGCACCAGGACATTCCCTTCGAACAGGTGGTGGAAATCGTACAGCCCGCGCGCAGTTTGGCGCATGCGCCGATCTTCCAGGTGATGTTCGCCTGGCAGAACGCGCCGGAAGGCCGCACCGACCTGCCGGAACTGCGCATTGCGCCGATCGAGATGCCGCGTGTCTCCTCGATCTTCGATATGACGCTGTCGTTGCGCGATACCGGTACGTGCATCACCGGTGCCCTGGAGTACGCGACCGCGCTCTTCGATCAGCGGACGGTGGATCGCTACCTGGGCTACTGGCGAACGCTGCTGCAGGCGCTGGCCGAGGACGAGACGATGGCAGTCGGGCGCTTGCCGTTGCTGGCGCAGGCGCAGCGACGGCAGGTGCTGGAGCAGTGGAGCACCGGGCCGACCATGGCGGGCGACGCGCTGCCCGAGTGCGCCCATGCGGCGTTCGAACGGCAGGTGGCACGGTGCCCCGCGGCGGTCGCGCTGCGCCATCGGGACCGGCAGTTGAGCTATGCGCAACTGGACGTGCGGGCCAACCAGCTTGCGCATCACCTGCGCGGCTTGGGGGTGGTCCCCGATGCGGGCGTGGCGATCTGCATGGAGCGCGGCACGGAGACCATCGTCGCCTTGTTGGCCACGCTCAAGGCCGGCGGCGCCTGCATTCCGCTGGATGCGTCCTATCCCGCGGAGCGGCTGGCCTATGTGCTGGAGGACAGCGCGCCGACGGCGATTCTGATCCATGCGCAAACTCCGCCGGCGGTGCGTGCACTGCTCGAAGCCAGGCCCGCGGGCGCCGCCGTCGTGGACCTGGACGAGCAGCGCGAACGCTGGGCCGACGCGCCGGGCACGCCCCCGGATCGCGCAGCGATGGGCTTGAGCGCGCAGCACCTGGCCTATGTGATCTACACCTCCGGCTCGACCGGACGGCCGAAGGGCGTGGCGATGTCGCACGCCGCGCTGGTCAACCTGATTGGCTGGCAGACCGCGCAGGCCCACGACACGGCGCCCACGCGTTGCCTGCAGTTCGCGGCGCTCGGTTTCGATGTCGCGTTCCAGGAGATCTTTTCCACCCTGGCCGCGGGTGCGGAGATGGACCTGATCGACGACGCAGTGCGGCGCGATTTCCCGGAACTGCTGCGGCATGTGTGCGAACGCGGCATCGAGAGGCTGTTCCTGCCGTATGCGGCGCTGCAGGCGCTGGCCGAAGCGGCCTCCGCCGCGCTCGCCGATCTGCAGCTGAAGCTCAAAGAGGTCATCACGGCCGGCGAGCAGTTGCACATCACCCCGCAGATCGCCGCCTTCTTTGCCCGCGCCGATGGGTGCAGGCTGCACAATCACTACGGTCCGACCGAGACCCACGTCGCCACGATCTACGAGTTGCCGGCCGAGGTCGCCGGCTGGCCGAACCTGCCGCCGATCGGGCGTCCTGTCGCCAACAGCTCGGCCTACGTGCTCGACCGCGACGGCCAGCCCGTGCCTGCCGGGGTGGTCGGCGAGATCCATCTCGCCGGCAGGCAACTGGCGCGGGGCTATCGCAACAAGCCCGCGCAGACCGCAGAACGCTTCGTGCCCAATCCGTTCGGCGACGAACCGGGTGCGCGCCTGTACAGAACCGGCGACCTCGGCCGCTGGCGTTCCGATGGCCAGCTCGACTATCTCGGGCGCGCCGACCGCCAGATCAAGCTGCGCGGATTCCGTATCGAGCTGGAAGAAATCGAATCGGCGCTGCTGGCCCATCCGGACGTCGCCGACGCCGCGGTCGTGGTCGACGAGACCGTTTCGGCCGACCGCGGCAAGCGCCTGATCGGCTTCGTCGTGGCCCGCGACGGCGCCGGTTTCGACGAGGCGGGATTCGACCATGCGGCCGCGCCCGCCGCCCAGGAGTCTGGGGCCACCGGCGCACTGCGGCCATTCCTGCGCGCGCGCTTGCCGGATTACATGGTGCCGGCCGTCACCGTCCCGATCGCGGCGTTGCCGCTGACGCCGAACGGCAAGATCGATCGGACGCTGTTGGCGCGCTGGGCCGCGCAGGCCGGGCAGGCCGGGCAGGCGCGCGCTACTGCCAGCGCCGTGCCGGCGATGACCCCGATGGAGAAACTGGTGGCGGCGGCCTGGGAAGAGGTCCTCGGGCCCTGCGACATCGGACCCGGCGACAACTTCTTCGACCTGGGTGGTCATTCGCTCAGCGCCTCACGGATGATTTCCAGGTTGCGCGAGGTATTGCGGATTCAATTGCCGGTGAAGCGCGTCTTCCAGCACCCCACCGTCACCGAGTTGGCGGCGTGGCTGGAACGGCAGCAACGGTCCGACGCACAGCCCGTGCCGCCGCCGATCCGCAAGGCCCCGCGCGACGAGGACGTGCCGCTGTCCTTCGCGCAGCAGCGGCTGTGGATCGACCACCGGCTTGCGCCGGCGAGCGCGGCGTACAACATGCCGGCGGCGATGCGCATCCATGGGCCGCTGGACGCGGCCGCGTTCGCCAAGACCATCGGCATGCTGTTCCAGCGGCACGAGGTGTTGCGGACGGTCTTCGTGCTCAAGAACGATCGTCCCATCCAACGCGTCGGCGCGGTTCCGGATACCGCGTTCCAGATCGAAGACCTGTCCGACCTGCCGGCACCTGAGCAGGCACAGCGTGCGGAGGAATTGGCCGCGCGCGAGGCCACCGCGCCGTTCGATCTCTCCGCCGGCCCGCTGCTCCGGGTCAAATTGCTGCGACTGAGCGAGATCGAGCATGTGGCGCTGATGACCGCGCACCACATCGTCTGCGACGGCTGGTCGGTGGAACTGATGAAGCAGGAGATCGGGCAGCTCTATCAGGCCTTCGCCGGCGGCGAGCAACCGCGCTTGCCGGCGTTGCCGGTGCAGTACGCCGACTATGCCCGCTGGCAGCGCGAACAGATGCGCGGCGACTACGCGCAAGCGCTCCTGGACTATTGGCGGCGGACGTTGGGCGGCGCATCCGCAGCGCGCGAGTTGCCGACCGACCGGCCCAGGACCGCCGCCCCCGACCTTCGCGGCGACTACCGGCATTTCGCGCTGCCGCTCGATCTGGCGCGCGGCCTTCGCCAGTTGAGCCGGCAGGAAGGCGCGACCTTGTTCATGACGTTGCTGGCGGCATTCGACGTGCTGTTGGCCCGGTACACCCACGGCAGCGACATCGTGGTCGGCTCGGCCATCGCCGGGCGCGGCCCGATCGAGGTCGAGCGCTTGATCGGCTGTTTCGTCAACATGCTGGTGCTGCGCACGGACCTGTCGGGCGACCCGCGCTTCCGCGAACTGCTGGCGCGGGTCAAGGAAACCAGCCTGGGCGCCTATGCCCACCAGGACCTGCCTTTCGACCTGCTCGTGGACGAACTGAAGCCCGAGCGGCGTCCCGGACGGTCGCCGTTCTTCCAGGTCGCGTTCGGCTTGCAGAACCAGCACAAGCTCTCGATCGACGCGGCGGGGCTGCGGCTGTCCCCGTATCCGGTCAAGAGCGAGGCGGTACGCTATGACCTGACCGTGTGGGTCTACGAGGATGCGGACGCGCTGGAGGTCAAGTGGACCTACCGCAGCGACCTGTTCGATGCGCAGACCATCGAGCGGTTGCAGGCGCATTACGCCTCGCTGCTGCGCAGCGCCTTGGCCGATCCCGACGCCCGCATTTCGAGCCTGGAGATGCGGTCGGACGCCGAGCGCGAACGCATGGCGCCGGAGCAGTCGGGCGCACGCCAGGAACAACTTTCCAGGACCCGCAGAAAGCCGATCGCCGTGCCGGCGATCGGCCAGGAGAACCGGTCGTGAGCGAATCGCACAATCCGCCGCCGGCAGGCCAGCCGTTGTTCAATCGCAGGAAATCGATCCGGATCACGCAACAGGCGTTGGTCCAGACAGGATTCAACGCGGCCTGCGGAACGTGCCCACTTGTGGTGCAGCCGGTGGTGGATGCACTGAATCTCGCCGCCTGGGCGGACGGCAATGCCGGCTTCATCGACGAACGGCTCGACACGCATGGCGCGATCCTGTTCCGCGGCTTCCGGCTGGCGGAGGTGTCGGAGTTCGAGCGGTTCGTGAAAGTCACCAGCGGCGAGCCGATGACCTACAGCGAGCGCTCCTCGCCGCGCAGTCAGGTGCGCGGGGCCATCTACACCTCCACCGATCATCCGCCGGAGTACCCGATCTTCCTGCACAACGAGCAGTCGTACAACGTCACTTTCCCGACGCGCATCTTTTTCCATTGCCTGGTCGCCAGCGAGACCGGCGGGCAGACGCCGATCGCCGACACGCGGCGGGTGCTGCGGCGGATATCGGCGCGAACCCGCGAGCGTTTCGAGCGCAACGGTTACATGTACGTGCGCAATTTCGGCGATGGCCTGGGCTTGAGCTGGCAGACCGCGTTCCAGACCAGCGATCCCGCGGCAGTGGAGGCGTATTGCCGCGCCAACGACATCGAATACGAATGGAATGGCGAGCGGCGGCTCAGGACCTGGCAGATACGCCGGGTCACCGCCCGCCATCCGCGGACCGGCGAGACGGTGTGGTTCAACCACGCCACCTTTTTTCATGTCTCGACCCTGGACGCGCAGATCCAGGAGCGGCTGCGCGCCGAGTTCGGCGACGAGCGGCTGCCCAACCAGACCTATTACGGCGATGGCACGCCGATCGCGCCGGAGGTACTGCAGGAGTTGCGCGAAGCCTACCTGGCCGAGAAGACCAGTTTTCCCTGGCAGGAGGGCGACGTGCTGATGCTGGACAACATGCTGTGCGCGCACGGGCGCGAACCCTATAGCGGCGCGCGCAAGGTGGTGGTCGGCATGGCGCAGGCCAGCGATTGGTCGAACGTGTGATCGCCGAGACGAGGAACCGGGCATGAGCGAAACCATTCCAAGCAGGCGCAGAGGCATCAGGTTGTCGGATCGCGACCTGGTTCGGTTCGGCTATCTGGACGGACTGGAGGGCTTTCCGCTCGTGGTGTCGCCGGGCGTGGGCGACTTGAACCTGGCCGCCTGGGCCGCGGCGCACAGGCAGACGCTGGAACAAGCGCTGCTCGATCACGGCGCGATCCTGTTCCGCGGATTCGGCAACGAGACGGTCGCGCATTTCTCCCAGTTCGTCCGCTCCATCTCCGACGACGTGCTGGATTACCAGGAGCGCGCCGCCGCCCGCACCCAGGTCGCCTCGCACATCTTCACCTCCACCGAATACCCGGCCGACCAATCGATACCGCTGCACCACGAGATGTCGTATTCGCACAATTGGCCGAGCAAGATCTGGTTCTATTGCCAACAGCCGCCCGCCAGCGGCGGACGCACGCCCATCGCCGACGATCGTCGGGTCGTGGACCTGTTGCCGCCCGCGATCAAGACGCGGTTCCTGGAAAAGGGCGTGATGTACGTCAAGAACTACGGCGAGGGCCTCGACCTGTCGTGGCAGGACGCGTTCCAGACCGAGGATCGCGCCGCGGTGGAGCGCTACTGCCGCGAGGCGATGATGCAGTGCGAATGGCGCGATGGCGGCCGCTTGCGCACCCGCGCGCGGCGCCACGTCATGGTCTCCCACCCCACGCTCGGCACCAGGCTGTGGTTCAACCACGCGCACATGTTCCACCTGTCGAATCTGAGCGCGCCGATACGCGAAGGCCTGCTGGCGCAGTTCGGCGAAGACGAGGTGCCGCGCAACGCGTTCTTCGGCGACGGCTCGCCGATTCCCGATTCGCTGATGGAGGAGGTGCGCCAGACCTACCGCAGCGCCACGGTGGGTTTCGACTGGGAGCGCGGCGACATCCTGCTGCTGGACAATTTCCTCGCTTCGCACGGGCGCGATCCGTTCACGGGGCCGCGGAAGATCCTGGTGGCGATGGCCGAGCGCTTCACGCTCGGTGGCGCGGTCCCGGCGACGGCGACGTTCGGGTCGCACGAGTGAGCAGCATGCACGTGATCGAGCCCGTGAACGCAGAGGATGCCCGCATGCAAGAAGACGTGATCGAGGGATTCCGGCTCTCTCCGCAGCAAAGGCACCTGTGGCTGACGCTCGCCCCGGGCGAGCGTTGCGCGCAGTGCGCCATCGTCGTCGAAGGCGAGTTGGCGCCGGAGCGCCTGCGCGGCGCGTTGCGGGCGCTGGGCGGCCGGCACGAAGCGCTGCGCACGGACTTCCGCTATCTGGCCGGCATGGACGTTCCGGTCCAGGTTCCAGGCGCAGATCCCGGCATGGATTTGGAGATCCACCACCTCGGCGCGTCGGCCGACCTGTCGCGCGAAATCGACGAGCGGCTGCGTTTGGATGCCGCGGGGACGCTGGAAGGGCATGCGACTGGCCTTTACACCTGGCTGAGGTTCGCGCCGTCCGGCGGCGCATTGCTGATCACGTTGCCGTCGCTGTGCGCCGACACCCGGACGTTCGTCAACCTGTATGCGCAACTGGCGGACCTGTGCGGCGAAGGCGAGGGCACGAACGGCGACGGCGAGTTCGTTCAGTACGCCGATTACAGCGAGTGGCAGAACGAACTGATAGAAAATCACGCAGGTTCGAAAGCCGCGCCTTATTGGGCGGCGTTGGCAGGCGCGGACGCCGCGCTCGCGCTGGAGCCGGCGCCCGACGACGCTCCGCAAGGCACCGCAGAACCGGTCAGGACCGTGCTCGATCCGACGGTGGTGCAGGGGTTGAGAACGCTGTGCCTCGAGCACGGCACGGACCTGCGCACCGCGGTGCTGACCGCGCTCGGCGTGCTGGTCTGGCGGTTGCGCGGACAGCAGTCTGGCGTGTTCGGGGTCCTGTTCGACGGGCGAACGATTCCGGGGTTGGCGAATGCGCTGGGCCTGTTCGCCAGATACATGCCGGTCGAACTGCGCATCGAGACCGATTACAGTTTCGTCGAGGCGCTGCGCCGGACCCGCGACGCGCTCGACCAGGCCGAGGCCGCGCAGGACCTTTTCGCGCCTGACAGTGCTGCGTCGCCACCGATCAAGTTCGAGTGGCACGCCACGCCGGCACCGATCGGCGCGGGCGCGCTGCGGTTCTCGCTGCTGCGGCATTGCTCGCGCATCGACCGGTTCCAGCTCAGGGTGACCGGCATCGAGAGCGACGCTGGGGTGACGCTCGAGTTCGAGCACGACCCCGCGGTGCATTCCGCCGCCGCGGTCGAGTGCCTGGCCGCGCGCCTGGCGGCGCTGCTGGCCGATGCCGCCGCGGCTCCGCAGCGCTCGGTGAGCCAAGCCGAGGTGTTGCCCGGGCCGGAACGCAAACGGTTGCTCGAAGAGTGGAATCAGACCCAGTGCGCCTACCCGCGCGACGTCTGCCTGCACGAACTTTTCGAACAGCAGGCGCGGCGCACGCCCGAGGCGACCGCCGTCATCTGTGGCGAGCAGTCGCTGAGTTTCGCCGAACTCGACCGCGCCGCCGATGCGCTGGCGCGCGTATTGCGCAGCCTGGACGTCGGACCGGACGTGGCGGCCGGGGTGTGCCTGGAGCGTTCTTGCTGGATGTTGGTGGCGGTGCTGGGAATCTGGAAAGCCGGCGGCGCCTACGTACCGATCGATCCGGCGCAACCGCCGGCGCGGCTGGCGTTTCTGGCCGGCGACGCGGGTTGCCGCGTCGTCGTCACCCAGCAGCCCCTGGCTGGCCAACTGGCGGATATAGGCTGCGCGCTGGTCCAAGTGGACGCGCCGAACGCGCTGTCCTGTGGTGCGGACACGCGTGTCCCGCCGCCGCGCACGCTGCCGGCAAATCTCGCCTACGTCCTGTACACCTCAGGCTCGACCGGAACGCCGCAAGGCGTGATGGTGCGTCATGGTTCGGCGGTCAATCTGGCTTTCGCCCTGCAAAGCGCGGTCTATCGCGAAGTCGGCCGGCCGTTGACGATCGCGTTGAACGCGCCCCTGGTGTTCGACGCTTCGGTGAAGCAGTTGCTCCAGGTCGTGCACGGCCACAGCCTGTGCGTGATTCCGGAGGAACTGCGGCGCGATCCAGCCGAACTCGCCGCGTACCTGGCCAAGCATCGGGTCGATGCGGTCGATTGCACGCCGTCCCAGCTCAACCTGTGGCTTGCCGCTGGCATGGCCGATAGCCTGCAAGGATTGCCGGCGACGGTTCTGGTCGGCGGCGAGGCGCTGGACGAACGGCTATGGCGGCTGCTGTCGCAAGCCCCGGGCAAGCGTTGCTTCAATGTGTACGGCCCGACGGAATGCACGGTCGACACGACCATCGCGCCGATCCGCGGCGGCAGGCCCAACATCGGCCGGCCGCTGGCGAACATGCGGACCTACGTGCTCGACGACACCATGAATCCGGTGCCGACCGGCTCGGTCGGGCAACTCTACGTCGGTGGCGACGGGTTGGCGCGCGGTTACCTGCGGCGGCCGCGGCTCACCGCGGACCGGTTCGTTCCCGATCCGTTCTCCAAGCAGGCCGGCGCCCGCTTGTACCGGACCGGCGATCTGGTCCGCCAGCTCGGGGACGGCCGCCTCGACTATCTGCGCCGGACCGACCATCAGGTGAAAGTGCAGGGCATCCGCGTCGAGTTGCCCGAGATCGAAAAAGCGCTGCGCGAGCATCCGGCGGTGCGCGAGGCCGCTGTGGTCGTGGCCAAGGGCGAGCACGAAGTCGAGCGGATGATCGGCTACGTGCTGCCGCGCCGCCGCTATCTGAAGAAGATCGACGGGTACTCGCGGCTGACCCTGCCTGACGGCCGCGCCATCGCCCATCGCAACAGGAACGAGAGCGAGTATCTCTACCTGGAGATCTTCGAGCGCCGGACCTACCTGCGCAACGGCATCGCCCTGCCGCCCAGGGCGGTGGTGTTCGATGTCGGCGCCAATATCGGAATGTTCTCGATGCTGGTCGCCGAACGCTGTCCCGAGGCCGAGCTCTACGCGTTCGAGCCGATCCCGCCGATCCTCGAGATATGCAGGATCAACGCCGAGCTGTACGCGCCGGCGCTGCGGTTGTTCCCGTTCGGCCTGTCCAGCCGTAACGAAACCGCGGCATTCACCTACTACCCGCACTACAGCATGATGTCGGGGCGCCAGGCCTACTCCGACGCCGGCGCCGACATCGACGTGATCAAGCGCTACCTCGCCAACCAACACGCCGAGTCCGCGGGCGGGAACGACGAGTTGATCCGGCACGCCGACGAATTCCTGGCAGGACGTTTCCTGTCGGAGACGTACGAATGCGCATTGCGCCGGCTCTCGGAGGTGATCGCCAGCGAAAACGTCGCGCGCATCGATCTGCTCAAGATCGATGTGCAGCGCGCCGAAATGGATGTGCTGGAGGGGATCGACGAGGCCGATTGGCCCAAGATCCGGCAAGTGGTGCTCGAGGTGCACGACGCCGACGGACAGGAAACCGCGGGGCGCACGCGCAAGATCGCGGCATTGCTGGAACGGCATGGCTTCGAAACACTGGTCGAACAGGACGGCGAGTTGACCGGCACGGACCGGTACAACGTCTACGCCAGCCGGCACGGGCTGCGGCCCGGGGCCGCGGCCGCAGCCCCGGGCCCGTCGACGGCGAAGTCGCCGGCGGACGTGCTGACCGCGCAGGAACTGCGCACGTTCCTGAAGGAGCGGTTGCCGGCCTACATGGTGCCCGCGAGCCTGGCCCTGCTGGAGGAGATGCCGCTGACCCGAGGCGGCAAGATCGACCGCATCGCGCTGGCCTCCTCGCAGTACCGCGCGGCGCGTGCCGAAGAGGAACTGCTCGCGCCGCAGACCGGCCTTGAGCGGCAGATCGCTGCGATCTGGCAGCAGCTCCTGGGGCTGGAGCAGATCGGGTCGCAGGACAACTTCTTCGACCTCGGCGGCCACTCGCTGCTGCTCATCCAACTTCATCGGCGGCTATGCGAAGAGCTGGGCGCGCAGATCCTGATACTCGACGTGTTCCAGCATCCCACCGTGGCGGCACTGGCCGGTTTGCTGCAGCGCAAGCGTTCCGGCGTCGACGCCGAAGCGCGCTTCGACGCGGCGCAGTCGCGGGCCGAGAAGATCAGGAAGGCGGGCGATCAACGCAGGCAGGCATCCAAAGAATGGAAGGACAGGCTATGAGCGGGTCGGATGTTTCCCAGGCACCGGAAGCGGTCGCCATCGTCGGCATGGCGGGCCGGTTCCCCGGCGCGCGCGGGCTGGAGGAGTTCTGGCGAAATTTGGCGGACGGGGTCGAATCGATCCGCTTCTACACCGACGAGGAACTGGCAGCCGCCGGCATCGCGCCGCAGGTGCTGAGCGACCCCGCCTATGTCAAGGCCAGGGCCGAGTTGGCCGACATCGAGCTGTTCGACGCCGGCCTGTTCGGATTCACGCCGCGCGAGGCCGAGATCGCCGATCCACAGCAGCGGATCTTCCTGGAATGCGTATGGGAAGCGCTGGAGGACGCAGGCTACGACCCCGCGCGCTATCCGGGTGACATCGCCCTGTATGGCGGGGCCAGCATGAACACCTACCTGATCAACAACCTGCTCGGCAACCGCCGCCTCATCGAGGCGATGGGCCTGCTGCAAACGGCCATCTTCAACCGCAACGACCACCTCACCACCCACACTGCCTACACGCTCAACCTCAAGGGCCCCAGCGTCACCGTGCAGACCACGTGCTCGACCTCGTTGGTGGCGGTGCACATGGCCTGCCAGGCGCTGACCGGCTACCACTGCGACATGGCGCTGGCCGGCGGCGTCGCCGTGCCCGTGCCGAACCGGACCGGCTATTTCTATCAGGAAGGCGGGATCGGATCGCCGGACGGCCATTGCCGCGCCTTCGACGCGCAGGCCGACGGCACCGTCAGCGGCAGCGGCGCCGGCGTGGTGGTGTTGAAGAGGCTGTCCGAGGCGCTCGCCGACGGCGACTGCATCCGCGCGGTGATCCGCAGCAGCGCCATCAACAACGACGGCGCGGAGAAGATCGGCTACACCGCGCCCAGCGTCGCCGGCCAGGCGCAGGCCATCGCGATGGCGCAGGCCATCGCCGGCATCTCTCCGGAGCGGATCAGCTACATCGAATGCCACGGCACCGGCACCTCGCTCGGCGATCCGATCGAGATCGAGGCGTTGACCCAGGTGTTCCGCCGCTCCACGGCGCGCAAGGGCTTCTGCGCGATCGGCTCGGTCAAGACCAACCTCGGCCACCTGGACACCGCTGCCGGCATCGCCGGGCTGATCAAGACCACCTTGGCGCTGCAGCACCGACAATTGCCGGCGAACCTCCACTTCCGCGAACCCAACCCGCGCATCGACTTCGCCGACTCGCCGTTCCGGGTGAACGCGGCGCTGAGCGATTGGCCGAGCGATGGGCGGCCGCGCATGGCCGGCGTCAGCTCGTTCGGCATCGGCGGCACCAACGCCCATCTGATCGTCGAGGAAGCCCCGCCTGGCGAGCCGCGGCCGTCGTCGCCGGGTCCCGAGTTGTTGACCTTTTCCGCGCGCAGCAAGTCGGCGCTCAACGTCATGGTCGCCAATCTGGCCGACCACCTGCATCGGCATCCGCAGCAGGATCTGGGCGATGTCGCCTATACCTTGCAGGTCGGCCGGCGCGCGCTCGGCCACCGCTGCGCATTCGTCTGCCGGGACCGCGAGGATGCGTTGTCGGTGCTGGCGATGTCCGATGTGAGTCGGATGGCCTCGGGCACCAAGGAAGCAGTGACGCGCCCGGTCGCCTTCATGTTCCCCGGCCAGGGTGCGCAATACGTTAATGCCGCGGTCGAGCTTTACCGGTCCGAAGCGACGTTCCAGCGCGAGATCGATCGTTGCGCACAGTTGCTGCGGCCACACCTGGATTGCCCGTTGCAGGAGCTGTTGTTCGCGCCGTCCGAGCGGGTCGCCGACGCCGGAGAGAGACTGCAGCGGACCGCGTTCGCGCAGCCGGCGCTGTTCGCCGTCGAATACGCGCTGGCGCGGCTGTTCATGGAATGGGGCGTGCAGCCGCAGGCGATGATCGGGCACAGTGTCGGCGAGTACGTGGCGGCCTGCCTGAGCGGTGTGTTCTCGCTCGAAGACGCGCTGAAGCTGGTCGCCGCGCGCGGCCGGCTGATGCAGTCGCTGCCTGGCGGCAGCATGTTGTCGGTGTCGCTGTCGGAGGCCGAGCTGCGCGCGCGGCTCGGTCGTGGACTGGAGATCGCCGCGATCAATTCGCCCTCGCTGTGCGTCGTGGCGGGCCGCGACGAGGCGGTCGCCGCGTTCGAGGCCGAACTGATCGAACAGGGGGTCGGGTGCCTGCGGCTTCGCACCTCGCATGCGTTCCATTCCTCGATGATGGAACCGATCCTCGATGAATTCCTGCAGGTCTTTGACAGCGTCGAACTGCGGCCGCCGGGCAGCCCCTACATCTCGACCCTGACCGGCGCCTGGATCACCCATGCCGAAGCGACCTCGCCGGCGTACTGGGCCAAGCACCTGCGCCATCCGGTCCAGTTCGGCAAGGGCCTGGGCGTACTGTTCGAAGACCCCGCTTGGATCCTGCTGGAGGTCGGTCCGGGCCGGATGCTGATGTCGATGGCACGCCGGCATCCACAGAAGGCCGCGGCGCAGATGGTGCTGCATTCGCTGCCGCCGCCGGATACGGACCGGTCCAGCGCGGAAGTCGCGTTGCTGACGCTGGGCCAGCTCTGGGCGGCCGGCGTGGAGCCGGATTGGCACGCGCTGCACCGACGCGCTCCGCGAGGCCGCGTGCCGCTGCCTGCGTATCCGTTCGAGCGGCAGCGTTACTGGATCGACGCCCGCGGCGAGGCATCGGCCGCGGGCGATCCGCTGGCCAAGCACCCGGACCTGTCCAAGTGGCTGTATGCGCCGTCGTGGAAACGCGCGGCGCAACGAGGCCTGGCCGCGGCCGCGGCGGCGGAAGGCGCGACCTGGCTGTTTTTCGCCGACCGCTTCGGCGTCGCGTCGCGGTTGGCCGAGTCGTTGCGTCCGTTCGCGCGCAGCGTCGTCAGCGTGAGCGCGGCGCAGGGTTTCGCCAAGCACGGCGCGCTGGATTACGCGCTGGATCCGGGCGATCCCGCGGGCTACCTGCGCCTGTTCGAAGAGCTGGAACGCGACGGCCTGCTGCCGCAGCGGATCGTGCACGCCTACGGCATCGAGCTTCCCGACCCGGAGCGGGCGGCCGCGCCGGCGAGCTTCTACAGCCTGCTGTACCTGGCCCAGGCGCTGGGCACGGAGGCGAACGGGAGGTCGATCCACATCGACATCGTCGTCGCGAACGCGAACGAGGTGACCGGCGCGGAGAGCGTATATCCGGAGCAGGCCACGCTCGCCGGTCCTTGCCTGGTGATTCCGCAGGAATACGCCGGGGTGAGCTGCCGCATGATCGATCTGGATTTCGTCGAGGTGGCCGGCCAACAGGACGCGAACCTGCCAGAAGGCCTGCTGGAAGACCTGCGCGAGCCCGGCACGGAGGGCATCGCCTACCGCAACGGCTATCGATGGGTACGGTTCTTCGAACAGATCGCGACGCAAACGCCGTCGGCTCCGCCGTTCCGGCTCAGGCGCGACGGCGTCTATCTGATCACTGGCGGGCTCGGCGGCATGGGGCTGACGGTGGCGCACTATCTGGCGAGCCAGTTGCCGGGAGTGCAGCTGGCGCTGGTCGGACGCTCGCCGCTGCCGCAGCGCGAACACGGGGACGAACGCCGCGCCGCGCAGGGCGAGGGCGAGCGCGCGGACGCGATGATCGCCGCCCTCAGCGCGCTGGAAGCGCAGGGCGCACAGGCGATCTACTTCAGCGTGGACGTGTCCGATCCGGCGCGGCTGCGTGAGGTCGTAGCGCAGGTCAATGCGCGCTTCGGTCCCATCACTGGCCTGGTGCATACCGCGGGCATCCCCGGCAACGGCCTCATCCAGCTCAAGACCGCGCAGAGCGCCGATCGGGTCCTGGCTGCCAAGCTGCAGGGAACGCGTGCGCTTTACGACGCGCTGAGCGGGCAGCCGCTGGATTTTTCGATCCTGTGCTCCTCGCGCAGTGCGCTGCTCGGCGGCCTGGGCAGCGTGGACTACTCCGCGGCCAATGCCTATCTCGACGCCTTCGCGCAAAGCCGGCGCAAGCGTACCGGCGAGTTCGTGGTGTCGGTCAACTGGCCGGCCTGGCAGGAGGTCGGAATGCTGGCCGACAACGCGGCCGCGCACCGGGTCCGCCGCGAAACGCCGTCCGGCCCGGAAGAGCGGGTCGGGCATCCCTTGGTCGATCGGCACATCGCGCAGGGCCGCGACCGGCACCTGTTCCGCTCGCGCTTCGCGGTGAAATCGCATTGGGTACTGGACGAACATCGGATTCTCGGAACGGCGGTGGTCCCAGGGGTCACCTATCTGGAGATGGCGCGCGCCGCGTTCGCCAAGGCCGTGCAGGCCGGTCCGGTCGAGATCGGGGACGTCTACTTCCTGACCCCGCTGCGGGTGCAGGACGACGAAGCCAGAGAAGTCCGGCTGGTCCTGGAACGCGCTGGCGAGGGCTACGACTTCCACGTCGAAAGCGCGCCTGCGGCCGACGCCACGGACTGGGTCAGGCACGTGATCGGCAAGATCGCGGCATGTCCGGCAGCGCCAGCGCGCCGGATCGACATCGCAGGGTTGATCGCCGAGTGCGGCCGCGACGAACTGCGGCTGACCGAAGAAAACTTCTTCGACGAAAGCCTGGGCCCGCGTTGGCAATGCGCCAACCATGTGCATCGCGGCGACGGCCGGCTGCTGGCGGAGTTGCGCCTGGCGGACGAATACAGCGGCGACCTGGAGCACTTCCAGCTGCATCCGGCACTGCTCGACCGCGCCGCCGGCATTGGGTTGCTGTTCCTGGTCGAGCGCAGCAGCAGCTACCTGCCGTTCGGCTACGGCAAGCTGCGGCTGTACGCGCCGTTGCGGCAACGGGTCTACATCGCATCCAAAGGCGGCGCCGACCCGACGACCGATGGCGAAACCACTGCGTTCGACGTCGACATCCTCGCCGAGGACGGTACCTTGCTGGCGCAGATCCACAAGTTCGCCCACAAGCGGATCAACGAGGTCGGCAAGGCGGTCAATGCGCTGATGGCCGGACACCGCGGCGGCGACGAACCGGCGCGCGCGTCGGCGCAGGTTGCGCGCGGCAACGCGGGCGCCGACGACAGTAGCCCGTTCGAGCGGGTGCTGAGCCTGGGCATTTCTCCGGCCGAAGGGGCGCAGGTGTTCGCACGCATGTTGGCGCGCACGGTGCCGGCGCAGGTGGTGGTGTCGCCGAGCGATCTCGCCGCAGTGATCGAATGGGCGCGGCAGGCGACGCCGGAGCGCTACGGCGCGGAAGCAGGCAGCCTGATAGCACCTGCGACGCACGCGCGGCCTGGACTGGAAACCGCGTTCGTGGCCCCAGCCAGCGAACTGGAGCGCCGGCTGGCGACGCTTTGGCAGGAGTGCCTGGGCATCGACCGGATCGGCCTGCACGACGATTTCTTCGAACTGGGCGGCAACTCGGTGCTCGCCATCCAGATCATGGCCAACGCCAGGAAGGCGGGACTGAACTTCAACGTCCAGCAGTTGTTCCAGTATTCGACGCTGGCCGAACTTGCCGCCTTCGTGGAAGGCGCGGACGCGCGTGACGCCGAAGCGCAGGGGGCAGGAGCGCTGCCGCTGCTGCCGGCGCAGCGCCGTTTTCTCGAAGCGGATGCGCGGGGCCTGGAACCTGCGGCCTGGTCGGTGCTGCTGGAAATCGATCCTGTTGTCGATCCGGCGTCGCTGCAGCCACGTCTGGAGCACCTGCTGGCCAGCCACGACGCCTTGCGGCTGCATTTCCCGGCCGACGTGCCGCCGGGAACGCCGTCCATCGCCGCGACGCCTGCCGAGGGCGCATTGCAAGTGGTCGATCTGCGCGACATCGCGCCAGCGGACCGGGCGGCGAGCATCGCCACGATCGCCGCGCGCACGCGCGCGCAACTGCGGATCGGCCAGGATCCGCTGGCGAAGATCGTTCTGTTTCGCGCGCACCAGGGCGAAGCCTCGACGCTGCTGTTCGCCGCGCATCCGCTCGCCGCCGATCCGGGTTCGGCCCGGGTGCTGATCCAGGCGTTGCGCTCGGCCATCGACCCCGCGGTGCCTCCCGGCCAAGGGGCCTCCGCGCAGGCGCCGCGCTACCGCAGGGCGGTAAGCTCGGCACTCGAATTCGCCGGTTCGCCGCTCGCTCGCCACGAACTCGGCTACTGGGAAGCGCTGTACGAGCGCGGTGCCGCGGGCTGGCCTTCGGCGTATGCAAACGGCACCGGTGCCTCGGCGCAGAGGGCGCTGCACTCGGTCAGTCTTGGGCACGAGGAAACCCGACTGTTGGTTGCCGAGGCGCCACGCGCCTACCGTGCCCGAATCGAAGAGGTCGTTCTGGCCGGGTTGGCGAAAGTCCTGGGTGACCGCATCGGCGACCGCCGGCTATGGATCGACTGCCACGCTCGCTTGGACGCGCTTCCTGGCGAGCACCTGCGCGACGTGGTGGGGCCCTTCGCCACCGTCGCGCCTGTCGCCTTCGAACTGCCGGCCGGCGACAATCCCGGTGCGTTGTTGACCGCGGTCAAGGAACAGTGGCGCGCGGCACCGCGCGGCGGCGCCGGCTACGACCTGCTGCGTTCGCCGAGAGGCGAGGCGGACCCGTCCGCCGCCGCGCCATCGCTGCCCGATCCATCGATCGGCTTCGCCTACCTGGGCGCATTCGACGACACGCCGGCCTGCGCATCGGCGGTGCGCGTGCATCCGTCGTTGTCCCCGGCCGGCCTGGAACGTCCGGAACGGGCCGGATACGCCATCAGCGTGCGCGCCTTCGTGCATGCGCAACGCCTGCATTTGCATTGGAGCTTCGATCCGGCACGGATAGACCACGACAGCGTCGTGGCGCTAGCCAGCGATCACGGCAACGAGATCGATGCGTTGGCACGGCATTGCGCTGCGGCCGAGTCGGACGTGGTCACGCCATCGGATTTTCCGCTTGTCGGCCTGGATTCGAACAAGTTGCGGAAGATATTCGACATGCTGGAGAAGGCGGATGAATCCGCGTTGCACTGAATGTTCTTCGCATGCGGCGTCGAGAGCGCATGTGTCGTTCGCAGGCGCGGCGGCCGGTCGATCTTTTGGTCGAGAAAGCATTCACCCCGCGTGTCATCATCCACTACAGCGCGTGCTGGAATTTGCAGCGCAGGAGCGTCGATCGTGAAAGGTGTTGAAGACATCTATCCGCTTTCTCCGATGCAGCAGGGAATGCTGTTCCATTCTCTCTACGCACCGCATGCCGGCGCCTACATCGAACAGATCACCTGCAGCTTCGAGGGTGACCTCGACCTCGACGCGTTCACCGAGGCCTGGCGCAGCGTGCTCGCGCGTCATCCCATCCTGCGCACGGCCTTCCTGTGGGAGGGGCTGGACGAACCGGTGCAGGTCGTGCGTACCGACGTGGACGTGGTGCGCGCATACGAGGACTGGCACGAGCTGGCGGCGGATGCGCGACGGCAGCGGCTCAGCGCGTTCCTGGAGCAGGACCGCCGCCGCGGCTTCGAGATTTCGCGCGCGCCGCTGACCCGCTATCTGTTGGCGAAGACATCGGCGGACACGCACGAATTCGTGTGGACCTTCCACCATCTGATTCTCGACGGCTGGTCGATACCGCTGGTGCTGCGCGACTTCTTCATGGCCTATCAAGCCGCCTGCGCCGGCACTGCGGTTGCCGCGGCGAGCCCGCGTCCGTTCCGGGACTATATCGCATGGCTGCAGGAGCAGCCGCTGCCCGAAGCGATGGAGTTCTGGCGGCGCACCTTGAGCGGATTTTCCATGCCCACGCCGCTGGGCATGGAGCTGAGGGCGGGCGAGGGCGCCGATCCTGGCGAAGCCGCCTATGCGGAAGCCGGTTTCCGCATTTCGGCGCGGACCACCGCGGCCTTGCACTCCTTCAGCCGTCAGCAGCAGGTCACCCCCAGCACCCTGGTGCTCGGTGCGTGGGCCTTGCTGCTGGGCCGCTATGCCGGCCAGGACGACGTGGTGGTCGGCGCGACCGTGTCGGGGCGCTCGCCGCAGTTGCCCGGCGCGAACGAAATGGTCGGGATGTTCGTCAACACCTTGCCGGTGCGGGCGCGGATCGATGGCGCATGCGCGGTGGCCGAATGGTTCCGGGAACTGCAGGCGCAACTGGTGGAAGCGCGGCAGTACGAGCATAGCCCGCTAGTGCAGGTACACGGCTGGAGCGACGTGCCGCGCGGGCTGCCGTTGTTCGAGAGCATCGTGTCGTTCCAGAACCAGCCGATCGCCGAAGTGCTGCGTTCGGTCGATTTGGGGCTGAAGGTGCATTCGCTCGTCGCCCATCACACCCGGACCACCTACCCGTTGACCATCGTGGTCGAGCCAGGCGAAGAGCTGGCACTGGTCATGGTCTACGACGCGCGCCGATTCGAATCCGCGGCGCTGGAGCGGCTGGAAGGGCATCTCGACACCTTGCTGGCCGACATCGCCGCCGACGCCGCGCGGCCGCTCTCGGCCTTGTCCATCGTGTCGGCGGCCGAGCGCGACCTGCTGTTGCACCAGTTCAACCGCGTGCCGGCCATCGCATCCGCGCCGCCGCCCTGCCTGCACCATCTGTTCGAACGGCAGGCGGCGACCGCGCCGGAACGGATCGCGGTCTGCGCCGGCACGCGGCGCCTGACCTACGCCGAACTCAACGTTCGCGCCAATCGACTGGCCCATTACCTGCGGGAACAGGGCGTGGCGCCGGACGGCGTCGTCGCGCTGTGCCTGGAGCGCTCGGTCGAGATGGTGGTGGCGATCCTGGCGGTGCTCAAGGCCGGCGGCGCCTACCTGCCGCTGGACCCGAAGTATCCGCGCGAACGCTTGGCGCATATGCTGCGCGATTCGGGCGCGCGGGTGGTGGTGTCCCAGCGCGAGCTCGTCCAGGCGCTGCCGCTCGACGCGGCCAAACCTGTTTACCTCGACGCGGACCGCGCCGCGATCGACGCCTGCAGCGCGGAGAACCCGGCGGCTGCGGCCGAGCCGGACAACCTGATGTATGTCATCTATACCTCCGGCTCTTCCGGCCAGCCGAAGGGCAGCCTGCTCACCCATGCCAACGCGTCGAGATTGTTCGAGGCCACCGAGGGCCTGTACGGATTCGGCGAATCCGATGTGTGGACCATGTTCCACTCATACGCGTTCGACTTCTCGGTGTGGGAACTGTGGGGCGCGCTGCGCTACGGCGGCCGGCTGGTGATGGTGCCCGAGCAGACCGCGCAGGCGTCGCGCGAACTGCATCAGCTGCTGATCGACGAGGGCGTGACGGTGTTGAATCTGACGCCGTCTGTATTCCTGCAGTTCCTCGCTGTCGCCATGCACGGTGCCGCGCCACTGCCGTTGAGGTTGGTGATATTCGGCGGCGAGGCGCTGGATCTGGCCAGCCTGGAACCCTGGTTCCAGCGCTATGGCTACGAGTGCCCGCGCCTGGTGAACATGTACGGCATCACCGAGACCACGGTCCATGTGACCTACCGCCCCATCACGGCGGCGGACTATCCGGGGCGCGCACGCAGCCCCATCGGCATACCGCTCGCGGACCTGCAGGCGTACGTGCTCGACGCGCAGCTGCAACCGGTACCGGTGGGCGTACCCGGCGAACTCTACATCGGCGGCGCCGGGTTGGCACGCGGCTACTTGAACCGGCCAGGACTGACGGCCGAGCGGTTCCTACCGGACCCGCTCGGCGAGCGCGCCGGTGCACGCCTGTACCGGACCGGTGATCGTGCCCGCATCATCGGCGACCGGGCCGGCGGCCTGGAAATCGAGTACCTCGGACGGGTCGATACTCAGATGAAGATCCGCGGTTTCCGCATCGAAGCCGGCGAGGTCGAAGCGGCCATCCGCGCCCATCCACAGGTGCGCGACACGGCGGTGGTGCCCTACCAGGAAGCGCCTGGCGACATGCGCCTGGTCGCGCACGTCGTACTCAACGAAGGCGGGTCGGCGGGTGCCGGCGAACTCAGAAGCGCGCTTGGCCGACGTTTGCCGGCCTACATGATCCCCTCGCGCTTCGTGTTCACCGAAGCGCTGCCGATCACGCCGAACGGAAAGGTCGACCGCGCCGCGCTGCCTGCTCCCGGCGCCGCACGTCCGCAGCTGGAGCGGGAGTACGTGGCGCCCCGCAACGAACTGGAGCAGGAACTGGCGCAGATCTGGAGCGAGGTGCTGGGCACGCAAAGGGTCGGCGTCTACGACGATTTTTTCGAGCTGGGCGGGCATTCGCTGCTGGCGACGCGGCTGATTTCGCGGGTACGCGATACCTACCAGGTCGACCTGCCGCTGCGACGCCTGTTCGAGGTCACCACCATCGACGCGTTGGCGCTGGCCATTCTGCACAGCGGCACCGAAGACGCGAGCCCGGACATGATCGAGGAGATCTTCGCAGAACTCGAAAGCCTGGGGACGCAAGCGCATGAGCGATAGGATCGAAGACCGCATCGCCGCGCTCACTCCCGAACGGAAGGCGCTGCTGGAGCGGCAGTTGAACAAGCACGCGAAGCGCAATCCCGCGCCGGCAGTTCGACGCGACCCAGCCGAGCCCGGCGCGCAGCCCGCCGCGGCGCCGGTTCCGCCGCCTTCGCCGGCATCCGCCGCCGGAGAGGGCGGCCTGGATTTCAGCTTTCTGTTCTTCTCCGGCGATGGCGCGACCGACGAGCCCGACAAATACCGCCTGCTGATCGAATGCGCGCGGTATGCCGACGCCAACGGCTTTGCGGCGGTGTGGACGCCGGAACGCCATTTCAAGCCGTTCGGCGGGTTGTATCCCAATCCCGCGGTGATCGCCGCAGCGCTGGCGATGCTGACCCAGAGGGTCCAGCTGCGCGCCGGCTCGGTGGTGTTGCCGTTGCAGCATCCCTTGCGCGTGGTCGAGGAATGGTCGGTGGTCGACAACCTGTCCAATGGGCGCGTCGCCATCGCCTTCGCCTCCGGCTGGCTGGCCGACGACTTCGTGCTGGCGCCTGAGCGCTACGCGTCGCGCAGGGAACTGATGTTCCGCGAGATCCAGACCGTGCTGAAGCTCTGGCGCGGCGAGTCGGTGACGTTGCGCAACGGCAAGGGCGAGCCGACCGAGGTGCGCATCTATCCCAACCCCGTCCAGGCGCAGCCGCCGATCTGGATCACCGCCACCGGCAAGGGCACCTTCATCGAAGCCGGCAAGATCGGCGCCAACGTGCTGACTGGCTTGATGGAGCAGGGATTGGAGCAGTGCACCGACTGCATCAAGGCGTATCGACAGGCGCGCGCCGACAATGGCCATGATGCGCGCGCCGGGCGTGTCGCGGTGATGCTGCACACCTTCCTGGGCGAAGACCTGCAGCAGGTCAAGGAAACCGTCCGCGGCCCTTTTGGCGAGTACCTGCATTCGTTCCTGCGCATGACCAACACCCAGTTGGCGCCCGACGCAGCGGGATCGGATGCGGCGGCGACGCTGCAAGCACAGGATCAGCAGACCCTGCTCGATTTCGCGTTCGAGCGCTATTTCAACACCCGTGCGCTGCTCGGCACTCCGCAAAGCTGCGCCCGCATGATCCAGTCGTTGCAGGCGATGGATGTCGACGAGGTCGCATGCCTGCTCGATTTCGGTCTCGACACCGCGACCGTTCTGGACGGACTGGCCTATCTGAAGCAGTTGAAGGACTCCATCCGGCACAGGCACGCGCAGCGGGCTGGCGCAGGCGACGAGCGATAGAGAGAGCCCAAGCATGAGCGACTTGTCCGAGCGAATCCTCAATCTATCGGCCGAACAGCGCGGCATCCTGGCGAAGAAGCTGCAGGTGGCGCGCAAGCGCGCACCGGCCCCGGAAAGCCGCATTCCGCGCAGTCCGCGCACGGGGGAACTGCCGTTGTCGTATGCGCAACAGCGGCTTTGGTTTCTGGACCAGCTGCGGCCCGGCGACACCACCTACAACATTCCCGCAGCGACGCGACTGAAAGGCAGATTGCGGGTCGAGGCGATGGAGCACGCGCTGTCGGAGATCATGCGCCGGCACGAGGTCCTCAGAACCACGTTCCCGGCCGTCAACGGCAAGCCGCGGCAGGCTATCGCCGCGGCGCGCCCGGTTCGCCTGCCGGTGGAAACGCTGCTGCACCTGCCCGAGAACGCGCGCGAGGAGGAGGCCCGGCGGCGCGCGGCGGCCGAAGCGGCACGGCCGTTCGATCTGGCGGAAGGCCCCTTGCTGCGCCTGGCGCTTATCCAGATCGGCGAAACCGATCATGTGCTGCTGCTGACGATGCACCACATCATTTCGGATGCATGGTCGTTCGGCATCATGCTGCGCGAGCTGCAGCATCTGTACTGCGCCCATTGCGACGGCCGGCCGGCGGCGCTGGCCGAGGCCGACATCCAGTACGCCGACTATGCGCTCTGGCAGCGGCAGCCGTTCCACCAGCAACTGTCGGCGCGCCAGTTGGACTATTGGAAGACGCGCTTGGCGGGGCTTCCGCCATTGCTGGATCTGCCCACGGACCGTCCGCGCATGGCGGTACAGACCTTCGCCGGCGCGGTGATCGATTTCGAACTGCCGGCGCCGCTAGCCCGCGCCATCCATGCGTTGCGCCTGCGTGAGGGCGCAACGCTGTTCATGGTGCTGCTGGCCGGCCTCGTCGCCGTGCTGCATCGCTACACCGGGCAGCACGACATCGCCATCGGCACCGACATCGCCAACCGCAACTGGTCCGAGACCGAAGGGCTGATCGGCTTCTTCATCAATCAACTGGCGCTGCGGACGGACGCGAGCGGCGATCCCAGCTTCGCCGAACTGCTCGGCCGCGTCAAAAGCCAGACCCTCGATGCGTTCGCGCATCAGGATCTTCCATTCGAGCAGCTCGTTGCCGCCTTGCAGCCCGAACGAAGCCTGAGCTACGCGCCGCTGTTCCAGATCAAGCTGGTGGTGCAGAACGCGCCGGCCGAGGCCGTGCAGCTGACCGACCTGACCATGGAGCCGCTCGCGGTCCACAACGGCACGGTCGGCTTCGACCTGATCCTCACCGTCAACGAGTCTCCCGGCGCGCTGCAAGGCGCGCTGGAGTACAACACCGACCTGTTCGATCGCGCGACGATCGAACGCCTGCTCGGCCACTTCACCGGGGTGCTCGAATCGGCGACCGCCGCCCCGGCGCAGCGGCTCTCGCGCCTGCCGCTCGTATCGCCCGCGGAGCGGCGCCTGCTGCAACAGGAGTTCAACCGCTTCGCCGCCGACATGCCCGATCCGTTGCCGTGCATTCACCGCTCCTTCGAGGAGCACGTGGCGGCCGGCCCCGAACGCACCGCGGTCGTTTCCGGCGACCGAAGCATGTCCTACGGCGACCTCAACGCGCGCGCCAACCGGCTGGCTCGCTACCTCGCGGGCATGGGCGTCGGGCCGGAGGTGATCGTGGGGTTGTGCCTGGAGCGCTCGGCCGAGATGGTGGTGGCCGTGCTGGGCGTGCTCAAGGCCGGCGGCGCGTATCTGCCGCTGGACCCGAAATATCCGCGCGAGCGGCTGGCGTACATGCTCGAGGATTCGGCTGTCCCGATCCTGCTGACGCAGCAGCATCTGCTCGATCAGTTGCCGTCGGTCTGGTCGCAGGTCATCTGCCTGGAGGATGCGGCCGAACAGATCGCGCTGGAAAGCGCCGACAACCCCGACGTCGCGGTGGCACCGGAGAATCTCGCCTATGTCATCTACACCTCCGGTTCCACCGGCCTGCCCAAGGGCGTGGCCGTCGAGCACTACGGCATCGCCAACCTGGTGCGCTGGCAGGCGCGCCAGTTCAAGCTGACCCGCGACAGCCGGATTTCGCAGTTCGCCTCGTACAGCTTCGATGCCGCGATCGGCGAAACCTGCATGGCCCTGCTCAATGGCGCCACGCTTGTGATGCTGGAGCGCGAGGACCTGGCCTCGCACTCGCTGGTCGAGGCGATCAACCGGCACCGCATCTCGGTGATGGTGCTGGTGCCGTCAATACTCAAGGCGCTGGACGCGGACGCGCTGCGATACCCCGAGGAGTTGACCATCGTGGCGGTCGGCGAGGCCTGTCCGCCGGAGTTGGCGTTGGAGTGGTCGCGCCGCTGCCGGTTCGCCAACGCCTATGGGCCGACCGAGTACACGGTGTACTCGCATCTGTGGGACGTGAGCCCGGCGGAGGTGGCCGCGCGCGGCGGCGCCGTGCCGATCGGATTTCCGATCTCCAACACCAGGACCTATATTCTCGACGCCCATTTGAACCCGGTACCGGTGGGCGTCACCGGCGAGATCTACATCTGCGGCCAAGGCGTGGCGCGCGGCTACCTCAACAAGCCCGGTGCCACCGCCAGCAAGTTCGTGCCCAATCCCTTCCTGATCTACGATGCGTTCGTCGAGCACGAATGCCTCGACGTCAGGATCGCCGACGCCGAACTGCGCGAGTTCCAGCGGACCGCGCGCGCCGGCCAGCATGCGGCGGTGCACTCCGAGGCCAAGGACTGGCCGCGGCACCTGTCGCCGCCGATGATCTTCAAGCTGATCGATTCGCTGGGCCCGGATCTGATCGAGAAAACCCATTCCTTCATCACCCGGCACGCCGAATCCAGCGCCGCGTACGGCGCCTTCAGCCGCTATCTGCTGGAAGGCGTCAACCAGTCCTACGCATCGTGCGGAATCAACGCGCAGGTGCTGCGCCAGCTGCTGCCGCTGCCGACGTTCGAGGGCGCGCGCGGCATCGATTTCGGCTTCGGCAATGGCGAGATCCTCAAGACCTTGCAGGGCATGGGCGCGAACATCACCGGCCTGGACTTCAATCCGGTGTTCGTGCAGAAGGCGCGCGACGCGTCGCTCGACGCGCAGATGGTCAAGGTCGACCTGGAACCCGCCGAGTTCGCCGCCAGCAGCGGCATCGCCCCCGGCACCCAGGACTTCGCCGTTTCCACGCTGTTGCTCGACCGGCTCGCCAATCCGCGCAACATGCTGGAGAACTTCTTCGCGGTGCTGAAGCAGGGTGGCCGTTTCGCGATCCAGACCCTGCTGCCCATCGTCGGCGTCGACGACGGCGACGTGCGCGATCCTCTCACCTACACGCCCCAGCACGAGCGGATCGTCCCCGGCCGCGACGCCGAGGAAGACAAGCTGGCGCTGGTCCGCCTGTTGCGCGCGCTGGGCGCGGACGCGATCGAGGTACACCAGCTGCCCTATGCGGTGATGAGCCGCGACGGGCTGCAGGAGTACGTGGTGTGGAGCTTCACCGGCCTGAAGAACGCCGCTGCCGGGCGCGACGCCGGCAGCGGCCGCTACCACCTGATGTACAAGACCGGCGATCTGGGCCGTTTCCTGCCGGGCGGCGAGATCGTCTTCCGCGGGCGCATCGACAGCCAGGTCAAGATCCGCGGCTATCGCATCGAACTGGGCGACATCGAAGCGGCGATTTCGGCCCATCCCAAGGTCGCCGACTGCGCCGTCGTCGCCCTGGACAACGCCCAGGGTGGCAAGCAGCTCGCGGCGTACGTCGTCGCCGCGGGCGCCGAGGCGTCGTTCGCCGAGGAGCTTGCGGGCTTCCTGCGCAACAAGCTGCCGGGCTTCATGGTGCCGGCGGTGTTCGTGTTGCTGGAGCGCTTGCCGCTGCTGTCGAACGGCAAGATCGCTTACGACATGCTGCCGCCGCCAGGCGAAGGCACGCTCAGCCGTCCCGCGTTCGCGCCGCCGCGCAATCGCCTGGAACGGGTGCTGGCCGAGGCCTGGGGCAAGGTGCTCAACCTGCATAAGGTCGGCATCCACGACAATATCTTCGAATTGGGCGGGGACTCCATCCTGATCCTGCAGATCCTGGCCGAACTGAACCAGGAAGGCATCCAACTGCGCGCCGGTCATTTCTTCGAACATCAGACCATCGCGCGCCTGGCCGAGGCGAACGTCGCCACCGCGCCGAACAGCGCCGAACAGGCGCGGGTCAGCGGAGCGGTGCACCCGACCCCCATCCAATGCTGGTTCTTCGAACAGGAACTGGCGGAGCCGCACCACTACAACCAGTCGATCACCCTGCAGGCGCGCGCGGCCCTGGACCCGCGTGCGCTTGAAGAGTGCTTCCGCCACATCGCCGAGCACCACGACGCGCTGCGCCTGCGTTTCAGCCGGGTCGACGGCGGGTGGGAGCCGTTCAATTGCGAATCCGTCGGCCACGAGATCTTCAGCCGCGTCGATCTGGAGGCGAGCGACGCCGACGCGGCGCAGGAGGCGATCCGGCAGGCGGCACTGGAACTGCAGACAGGCCTGAACCTGGAGACAGGAGCGTTGATCAAGGCCCGCCTGTTCTCGTTCGGCGGAACGATGCCCGACCGGTTGCTGATCGTCGTCCACCATCTGGCCGTGGACGGCGTGTCGTGGCGGATCCTGCTCGAGGACCTGCATACCGTCTACGGCCAGCGGCTAGGCAACCGGGCGCCCACGCTGCCGGCCAAGACGGTGTCATGGAAGACCTGGGCGCAACGCTTGGCGGAGTTCGCCGTCTCGCCGCAACTGGACGAGGACGCGGCCTACTGGCGCGAACATGCGCGCGCCGCCAGTGGCGAGGAGGGCAGGGCCGGGACGCCGGTGGATTTCCACAGCGCGGACAACAGCGAAGCCTCGGCCGAGTGGGTCGGCGTGAGCCTGAGCGCGGAGGAGACCGCGGCGTTGATCGAACAGGCACCCAAGCGGTGGCGCGCGTCGGTCAACGAAGTCCTGCTGGCCGCGTTCGCGCATGCCGTCTCGGCCTGGCAAGACAGCGGAACCGTCCTGTTCGACGTCGAAGGGCACGGACGCGAGGATCTGTTCGAGGACGTCGACGTGTCGCGCACGGTGGGCTGGTTCACTTCCCTGTATCCGCTGCGGCTCGACGTCGACCGGTCGCTTGCGCCGCTGCAGGCCATCGCCCTGGCCAAGCGTTCGCTGCGCGGTGTTCCGCGCCGCGGCCTGGGGTACGGGCTGTTGCGCTACGCCGGTGCCGACGCCGCATTGCGCGGCGCGTTGCGTGCAGCGCCGCCGGCCGCGATCAGCTTCAACTACCTGGGACAACTCGACGGCGCGCTCAAGGATTCGCTGTTCTTCGACCACACGCTCGATGCGGCGGCGCCCGACCGCAGCCTGCGCCAGCAGCGCCGTTACCTGCTCGAGCTGAACGCGTTCGCCGGTGCCGGGCAGTTGCAACTCAATGTCCGTTTCAGCCGCAATCTGCATCGGCGCGAGACCGTGCAAGCGCTGGTCGGGCATGCGCTCGAGTTCATCCGCGAGTCGCTTGCCGCCGCCGACGATACCGGTACAGTGGCCGCCAGCGCCGGCGACTTCCCGCTCGCCGAGCGCACCCTGGCCAAGCTCGATCCGCGGACGCTGGCCAAGCTGCTTGCATCGGCGCCCGCGGTGGCCGACGTCCATCCGCTGACGGCGTTGCAGCAGGGGCTGCTTTATCACAGCCTGGTCGCGCCTGAATCCGGCGTCTACGTCAACCAGATGAGTTGCGATCTGAAGGGCGATCTGGACATCGAGGCCTTCCGGCACGCCTGGCTCGAAGTGATGAGGCGGCACGAGATCTTCCGCACGTTCTATGTATGGGGCGAGGTCGCCGAACCGCTGGCGGTGGTTTGCCGCGAGCCGGAATTGCCATTCGTGGTGGAGGACTGGCGCGACAAAACGGCGGCTCGCCGGAGCCAGGACCTGACGGCGTTGCTCGAGGCGGATCGCCTGCAGGGCTTCGACCTTGGCCGCGCGCCGTTGATGCGTCTGGGCCTGGTGCGGATGGAGGACGATGCGCAGCGTTTCTTCTGGTCGTTCCACCATCTGCTGCTGGACGGCTGGTCGGTCTATCTGGTGCTGAAGGAAGTCTTCCTCGCCTACGAGACGGCGCGCGCGGGACAGCCGACGGTGCTGGAACCGGTGGTCCCCTATGCCGCCTACATCGCTTGGCTCGGCAGGCAGGACCTCGGCAAGGCGGAAGCGTTCTGGCGCAAGACGCTGGCCGGGGCCTCGCCGTCGCATTTTCCCGCGCTCAATCCGTCGCAGATGGACGGCGCGGCGGGCGCGAACTTCGGCGAACGCCAGTCGCGCCTCAGTCCCGCGCTGACCGGGCGTCTGCAAGCGCTGGCCAAGCAGCAGCGCTTGACGCTCAATACCATCGTCCAGGGCGCCTGGGCCTTGCTGCACAGCCGCTACACCGGCAGCGACGAGGCGATCTTCGGCGCCGTGGTCTCCGGGCGGCCGGCCGCCTTGCCGGGCATCCAACAGACCATCGGCTTGTTCATCAACACCCTGCCGGTGCGGGTACGGGTGGCCCGCGACGTCGCCGCGATGGACTGGCTGCAGACGCTGCAGGCGCAACAGGCCGAGATGAGCGAGTACGAGTACAGCCCGCTGATGCAGGTGCAGGGCTGGGCCGGCATTCCCAGCCGGGTGCCGCTGTTCGACGTCATCCTGGCCTTCGAGAACTATCCGATCAGCAGTTCGTTGGCGGCGAGTTCGCCCGGCTTCCGGATCGGCGAGGTCCACGCCGTGGAGCAGACCAATTATCCGATGACGCTGCTGATTGCTCCCGGCGAATCGCTGTCGATCCGGATGGTCTACGACGAAAGGCGCTTCGACCTGGCGAGCGTGGAGCGGCTGCTCGGGCATTTCGAAGCCTTGCTGGGCGCCATCGCCAACGATCCGGGCGCGCCGCTCGGCGAGCTGGCGATGCTGTCCGCGCGCGAACGCCAGGAGCTGCTGCGCGATTGGAACGGTACCGCGACAGCGCCGCCGGCCGCGGCGACGATCCCGGAACTGTTCGCGCTGCAGGCGCGGCGCACCCCGGATCGCCTGGCGGTATGGTGCGGCGAGCAGCGGCGCACGTACCGCGAATTGGACGAACATTCCAACCGCCTGGCCCGCTACCTGCAGCGGCAAGGCGTCGGCCGTGGGGCGCTGGTCGGCATCTGTCTGGCGCGTTCGGTGCGGACGGTGGAGGCACTGCTGGCGGTGATGAAGGCCGGCGCGGCCTATGTGCCGCTGGATCCGACGTATCCGCAGACGCGGTTGCGCCTGATGATCGAGGACTCCGGCATGGCGCTGCTGGTCGGCGATGCGCAGGCACAGTGGGCGCATGGCGTAGGCAGACTCGAGCGCGTGCTGGACCCGGAGCGCGAGCAAGCCGCGATCGCCCGCGAAGAGGCAAGCGCGCCCGCGTCGGAAATCTGCGCCGACGATGCGGCGTACGTGATCTACACCTCGGGCTCGACTGGCCGGCCCAAGGGCGTGGTCGGCCTGCACGGCGCGACCGTCAACCGCTTCGAGTGGATGTGGCGCGCCTATCCGTTCGCAGAAGACGAGGTGTGCTGCCACAAGACGGCGCTGAGCTTCGTCGATTCGGTCTGGGAGATCTTCGGCCCGCTGTTGCAAGGCTTGAGCGTGGCGGTCGTCGCGCAGGACCTGGTGACCGACCCGAGGCGCCTGATCCACAGCCTCGCCGACGCCGGCGTCACGCGGATCGTCCTCGTGCCCTCGCTGCTGCGGATGTTGCTGGACGTCGCCGACCTCGGCGCGCTGCTGCCCAAGCTGAGGTTCTGGGTAAGCAGCGGCGAGACGCTGCCGGCGGATCTGGTCGAGCGTTTCCGCGCCGCGTTGCCGGCGGCGCGGCTGCTCAACCTGTATGGTTCGTCGGAGGTCGCGGCGGATGTGACGTTCTGCGAAGCCAGCGGCTCCTCGCAGATCGCCATGCCCGGGCTGATCGGACGGCCGATCGCGAACACGCGGATCTATCTGCTCGGCCGCGACCTGGAGCCGGTGCCGCTCGGTGTGCCCGGAGAACTGTACGTGGGCGGCGCCAATCTCGCCCAGGGCTACCTGCACGCGCCCGGCCTGACCGCGGCCAAGTTCGTTCCCGATCCCTACGGCGACCGGCCGGGCGACCGCTTGTTCCGTACCGGCGACATGGCCCGCTACACGCCAGGCGGGGATCTGGAATACCTGGGCCGCCGCGACCATCAGGTGAAGATCCGTGGGCACCGCGTCGAACTGGGCGAGGTCGAGGCCGCGCTGCGCGCGCATCCGTCCATCCGCGAAGCGGTGGTCGTGGCGCACGAGGACGAGCCGGGCCAGCGGCGCCTCGTGGCCTACTACGCGTGCGGCCACGGGCAGGATCTGCAATCTGGCGAACTGCGCGATTTCCTCAAGCTCAGCCTGCAGGAACACTTGCTGCCTTCCGTCTCGATACCGCTGGCGCACTTGCCGCTGACGCCGAACGGCAAGGTCGATCGGCTGGCCTTGCCGGCTCCGGATCGAAGCCGTCCCGGCGGTTCGGCGGCGATGACGCCGCCGCGGACCGAACTGGAAACCGACATCTCGCGGATCTGGTGCGAGGTGCTGAACCTGCAAGCGGTCGGTGTCGACGACAACTTCTTCGAGCTGGGTGGCCAGTCGCTCTCGATCGTGCGCATCCAGGGTCTGCTGAAGGAACGCCTGGGCATCGATCTGTCGGTGGCAGAGTTGTTCAAGTACCCGACCATCGGCCTGCTGGCGGCATCGCGCGCCGGCGCCGACGCGGGCGAGGTTCCGGCTGTGTATCGGCAAAGCCTGGAACGCGGCAGGCGCCGGCAGGCCCGTCGCGGCCGCCCGCGTGGCGAGGTTCCTTGAACCGATGCCAGGTAGGGACCGCGCTCGAAGGCACCGTGTTCTGAAGAATCGCGCTGTGAGGACCTTGGGAAAGGAGACGGATGATGAATCACTCTGATCGGGATGCCGCCGCGGCCGGCGATTGCGATATCGCCGTCATCGGTCTTGCCGGCCGCTTTCCCGGCGCCACGGATGTCGCCCAGTTCTGGCGCAATCTGCGCGACGGCGTCGAGTCGATCCGCCGCCTCGCCCCGGAGGAACTGGAACTTCCCGGTCTCGGCCGCGCTGCCGCGGACCGCCCGGATCACGTGCCGGCCGCCGCGATGCTCGATGACGCGGAGCTTTTCGATGCCGGTTTCTTCGAGTTCACCCCGAAGGAAGCCGAGGTCATGGATCCGCAACACCGGGTGTTCCTGGAGTGCGCCTGGGAGGCGCTGGAGAACGCCGGCTACCACGCCGAGGCGATCGCCGGCGCGGCCGGCGTCTATGCCGGCTCACTGTTGAGCACCTATCTTCTCAACCTGTATTCGAACCCGTCCCTGCACGACGCGGTCGGCGTGGCCCAGATCGGCATCGGCAACAACGTCGATTACCTCACCACCACCGTCTCGTACAAGCTTGGCTTGAACGGTCCCAGCGTGGCGGTGCAGACCGCCTGTTCGACGTCGCTGGTGGCCACCCATATCGCGTGCCAGGCGCTGCTCAACGGCGAGTGCGATCTGGCCATGGCCGGCGGAGTGGCGGTGCGGGTGCCGCAGCGCTCTGGGTATTTCTACCAGGAGGGCGGCATCCTTTCGCCCGATGGACACTGCCGCGCGTTCGACGCCCAGGCGCAGGGAACCGTGTTCGGCAATGGCGTCGGCGTGGTGGTGCTGAAGCGGCTCGAGGACGCGCTGGCCGACGGCGACAACATCCGCGCGGTCATCAAGGGCTCCGCGATCAACAACGATGGCTCGCTGAAGGTCGGCTTCACCGCGCCCAGCGTTCAAGGGCAGGCCGCGGTGGTCGTGGAGGCGCTCGCCAATGCCGGGGTGAGCGCCGACAGCATCGGGTACGTGGAAGCGCATGGCACCGGTACCGCGCTTGGCGATCCGATCGAGATCCAGGCGCTCACCGAAGCCTTCCGCATGGGGACCGACCGGCGCGGCTACTGCCCGATCGGCTCCTTGAAGACCAACATCGGCCATCTGGACGCAGCGGCCGGCGTGGCGGGACTGATCAAGACGATCCTGGCGCTGGAACACGGCGCCATTCCGCCCAGCCTGCATTGCGTCCGGCCCAATCCGAGGATCGACTTCGCCGCCAGCCCGTTCTTCGTCAACGCCGAACTGCGGGAGTGGAAGCGCGGCGCGGCCCCGCGCCGCGCCGGGGTCAGCTCGCTCGGTATCGGCGGGACCAACGCGCACGTGGTGCTCGAGGAAGCGCCGGAGCCCGAGCCGTCCGCGCCCGCGCGGGAGTGGCAATTGCTCTTGCTTTCGGCCAAGACCCGCAGCGCGCTCGACACCGCGACCGCGAACCTGAGCGGCTACCTCAAAACCCATCCACAGGCCTCCCTGGCCGATGTCGCCTATACCTTGCAGGTCGGCCGCAAACCGTTCGGCATGCGCCGCGCGGTGGTCTGCCGGGATGCCGCCGACGCGATCCAGGTCCTGGACAGCGACAACCGCGAGCGCCTGCTGACGGCGACGGCGGAGCCGGGATTTCGGCCGCTGGTGTTCATGTTTCCCGGCCAGGCCTCGCAGTACCCGGGCATGGCGGCCGATCTCTACGCAGGCGAACCGCTGTTCCGCGAGCACGTCGACCGCTGCGCCGCGCTGCTGCGGCCGCATGTCGATTTCGACCTGCTCGACGTGATGTTCCAGCCCGCGGACGCGGACGGTAATGCCGCGGTCGACCAGACCGCGGTCGCGCAGCCGGAATTGTTCGTCGTCGAATACGCGCTCGCGCGCTGGCTAATGCAGGCCGGAATCGAGCCGCAGGCGATGATCGGGCATAGCCTGGGCGAGTACGTGGCGGCGTGCATCGCCGGCGTGGTGTCGCTGGAGGACGCGCTGCGGCTGGTCGCCGCGCGCGGCCGTCTGATGCAGGCGCTGGACGGCGGCAGCATGCTCGCGGTGCGGCTGCCGCAGGCGCAGGCGCGCGAATGGCTCGGCGGCGATCTGTCGCTGGCCGCGGTCAACGCACCGGAGTCCAGCGTCGTGTCCGGCCCGGCCGCCGCGGTGGACGCGCTGGAGAAGGCGCTCAAGGCCCAGGACATCCCTTGCCAGCGCCTGCGCACCTCGCACGCGTTCCATTCGCCGATGATGGATCCCGTGCTCGCGCCCTTGCGCGAAGTGCTCGGCCAGATCGAGTTCCATCCGCCGCGCATTCCGTATCTGTCGAACGTCACCGGGACCTGGGCCGGGTCGGAGGTGGCGACTCCGGACTATTGGCTGCGGCACCTGCGGCAGAGCGTCGAATTCTCCGCGGGGATCGCCGAACTGCAGAAGGAACCCAAGCGGATTCTGCTCGAGGTCGGTCCAGGCCATGCGCTGTGCGAGTTGGCCCGCGCGCATCGCGCGGCAACCGATTCCGTTGCGGTCATCGCGCTGATGCGCCACGCCCGCGACGGCCGCGGCGACGGCGCGCACCTGTGGGGCGCACTGGCGAAACTGTGGCTGGCCGGTGGCAGGATCGACTGGCCCGGGGTGTACGCCGGGCAGCGCCGCCGGCGCCTGCCGTTGCCGACATATCCGTTCGAGCGGCAGCGGTTCTGGGTCGACGCCAGGCCGTTGATGCAGGAGCAGGCCGCGACGGGGGCGGGGATCCACAAGAAGCCGCGCATGGCCGACTGGTTCTACCTGCCGTCGTGGAAGCGCGCCTTGCCGCCGCCCGCGCCTGGCACCGGCGATGCCGACGCGGACTCGAACTGGCTGGTGCTGATGGATGCCGAAGGCATCGGCGAGCGCCTGGTCCAGCGATTGCACGCGCGCGGACAGCGCTGCGTGCGTGTCTTTCCCGCAACGCAGGCGGCGCGGGTAGGCGACGGCGACTTCCAGATCGATCCGGCGGCCGCCCCGGAGTGGGAACGGCTGGTCCAGACCCTGCTGCGATCGGATCGCAAGCCGGGGCACATCGTGCATCTGTGGATGCTGGACCGGGCAGGGGAGGGCGCGACCTCCGATCGCGCCGACCCGCGGATCGTCGATCAAGGGTTCTATGCGATGCTGCGCGTGGCGCAGGCGATCGCGAAGGCCAATCTGATCGATCCGGTCGAGCTTTGGCTGGTCGCCAATCGCCTGCACGACTTGTCGGGCAACGAGCGCATCGTGCCCGAGAAATCGCTGGCACTCGGACCGTGCCTAGTGATACCGCAGGAGCACGCCAACCTGCGTTGCCGCAGCATCGATGTGGAATTGCCGAGTAGCCCGGGCGACGCGGGCGCCGACGCGCTGGCCGACATCCTGCTGGCGGAGCTCTTCGCGGCCGAGCGCGAACCCGCCGTGGCCTACCGCGGGCGTTCGCGCTGGCTGCGCGCCTACGAACCCGTACCCGTGCGCGTAGACGCCACGCCGCGCCCGCCGCTGCGCGAAGGCGGGGTCTATCTAATCCTGGGCGGATTGGGCCGCTTCGGCCTGCTGCTGGCCAAGCACCTCGCGCAGGCCTACCGCGCCAAGCTGATCCTGACCGCGCGGCAGGCACTGCCGCCGCGCGAGCACTGGGACGGCATCATCGCCGCCGCCGATGACGCGGATCACGGCGCCTGGCGCCTGCGGAAGGTGCTGGAACTCGAAGCGCTCGGCGCCGAAGTGCTGGCCAGGCCGCTGGACCTGGCCGACGCGCGGCAGTTGCGCGAACTCGTCGACGAAGCCGTCGGCCGCTTCGGCGCCCTGCACGGCGTCGTCCATGCGGCCGGCCTGCAAGAGCACGTGCCGCTGGTGACAGCCACGCGTGCCGACTGCGAACGCATGTTCGCCCCGAAGGTCGAAGGCCTGTTCGCACTCGAACAGGCGCTGCAAGGGCGCTGGATCGATTTCTGCCTGTTCACTTCCTCGCTGTCGCCAATCCTCGGCGGTCTTGGCTTCATCGCGTACTCGTCGGCGAATCTGTTCCTCGACGCCTATGCGCAGCACGCCCGCAAGCGCGGGCTGCCGTGGCGGACGATCAACTGGGAGAGCTGGCACCGGCGCGAAATGCCGGCGGATGCCGGGGAGCGCGGCGGTGGCCATTTCGGCAACGAGCTGGCCAAGCTGGTGATGTCGGACGAGGAGGTCATCGAATGCTTCCGGCATGCGCTCGCCATCGCCGATGCGCCGCAACTGATCCTCGCCACCGGCGATCTCAGGCTGCGCACCGACCAGTGGGTCAGGCTGGAATCGCTGGAAAGGAAGCCGGCCGGGAAACCCACCGAGCCACGCGCGCAGATGCCAGCGCCCGCGACGGCGGGAAAGCCGCCGCGAAGCGATCTGGTCGGCCCGCGGGACGAGATCGAGCGCATCATCGTCGAGGTCGGGCGCTCGGTGCTGGGCATCGAGGAAATCAGCGTCTATGACAATTTCTTCGAACTTGGGGGCAGTTCGCTTCTCGCCGTGCAGTTGATGTCGCGACTGCGCGAGGCCTTCCAGCAGCAATTGCCGCTGCGTGCGCTGTTCGAACGTCCGAGCGTCGCCGGACTGGCCGACGTCATCCGCGAAGGGCAAGCGCCCGAGGAGGACCTGCTCGAGATCTCCAGCCTGCTGGCCGAGATCGAAGCCCTGGACGAACAGGAAGTCGAACGGCGCCTGGAGGGAGAAGAACGATCGTGAACGACCTGTCGGACCGCATCGGCCGGCTGCCACCGGAGAAGCAGGCGCTGTTCCGGTTGATGCTGAAGCAGCGCGGCCTCAGCCCCCCGCAAGCCGACGTCATCGCCAGGGCGGCCGACGCCGACGCGTACCCGCTGTCGTTTTCGCAACAGCGGCTCTGGTTCCTCGACCAGATGGCGCCGGGCAATGCGTTCTACAACGAACCGCTGCTGGCGTTGCACATCGAGGGGCCGCTGGATCGCGACGGGCTCGCCGCGACCATCGACACCATCACGCGCCGCCACGCGTCGCTGCGTACCCGCTTCGCCAGCGTCGACGGCCGGCCGGTGCAGATCATCGAACCGCCAGCGCCGGTGCCGATCGCCTGCCACGACCTGCGCGACCTACCGCCGGAACAGCGAGAAGCTCGGTTGCTGCGGCTGGCGCAGGAAGAGGCGGCGCGGCCGTTCGACCTGACCTGCGCGCCGCTGCTGAGGGTCAGCCTGATCCAACTCGGCGAGCACGAGCACACGGCGCTGCTCGAGATGCATCACATCATCACCGATGGCTGGTCCAACCGCCTGCTGCTGCGCGAGATACTGGTCCTCTACGCAGCGATCTCGCGCGGCCAGCCAAACCCGCTGCCGGAGGTGCCGATCCGCTATGTGGACTTCGCGGTCTGGCAGCGGGAACGCCTGAGCGGCGCGTCGCTGCACAAGCTGCTGGCCTACTGGACAAGGCAACTGGCCGGCGATCTGCCGGTGTCGGAGTTCCCCGCCGACTTTCCGCGTCCGGCCGAACAGCGTTATCTCGGCCGATTGGAAACCCACGTGATCGCGCCGGAGCTGAGCGACCGCATCCGGCAGTTGGGCAAGCACCGCGACTGCACGCTGTTCATGACCTTGTTCGCGGCTTTCGCCGCCTTGCTGCAGCGCTACACCGGGCAGGAAGAGATCGTCATCGGCACCCCGGTCGCCAACCGCAACCGCACGGAGACCGAATCGGTCGTCGGTTTCTTCGTCAACACCCTGGTCATGCGCGTGGACGTGTCCGGCGGCCCGCGCTTCACCGAGCTGATGGAGCGGGTCCGTAAGGTCGCGGTCGATGCCTATGCCCACGAAGACTTGCCGTTCGAGAAACTCGTGGAAGTGCTGCGGCCCGAGCGCAACCTGGACCGGCAGGCGCTGTTCCAGATCCTGTTCGGCTTGCACAACTACCCGGACACGGCGCAGGCCATCGACGTAGGCAACGACCGCCTGCGGTTGCGCCGCATCGAGATCGACGGCGGCGAGTCGAAGGTGGACTGGGCGCTGTCGATCACCGATCTGGATCAGGACGGCATCAAAGTGCAGATCAACTACAACACTGACCTGTACCGCGCCTCGACCATGCAGCGGCTGCTGCGCCAGTACGAAAACATTCTGTGCTACGTCGCCGCCGAGCCGCACACCCGCTTGAACGCGATTCCGTTGTTCGGCGCCGACGGAAGCCCGGCAGGCGCGCAAGCGCCGATACCAGCGCCGGCGCCGGCGCAGGACGCCCTGCGGGCAAAACTCAAGACCATCCGGCGAAAGCCCGTCCTCATCGACGGCGAGGGAGAGAACCGCTAATGCAGAGCACGCCGTCCTATCTGAAGCCCAACGCGCGAACCGAACCGCTGCTGCGCCAGTGGTACGCCGTCTCGCTGGCAGTACCGCCGGCCAGCGGCGCGATGTTCCTGGCCAATTCGCAGATCCAGATCATGAAGTCGTATGTGCTGTCGCCGGAGGCGCATGCGGCCGCCTCGCAGGATCCGTCGATGATCGGCGGACCGTTCATGAACTACGCCGGGAACCGGATGCCGGAGATCCAGGCTCTGCTGGAGCGTACGCTCGCGCAGGCAAGGCCGGCCCTGGAGTTCGCCGAAAACATCCGTTCGCTGGACCAACTGATACGCAGGGAAGCCAAGGGCTTTTCGCTCGAGCCGTTTTACGCGCAGATTCCCGATGCGCTGAAAGGCTATGTCGAACTCACCTACGATCTGAATCACGTTCCCTCGTTCCGGCTGATCGAACGGCTGCTCTATCGCACGCCGGTCTACGACCGGGCCTGGCAGAGCATCGGCCTGTCGCTGGTGGACCGGGACGAGCGCCCATTCGTGCTGAGCACGCCACGCCTGCCCGGCAGCGACTACCTGTGCCTGAACCTGCCCTTCGACGACCCGCGTCTGGATGCGTTGTTCGCGATGAAGCGCACGCCGCGCCCGGTGGACGAGATCGCCGAATTGTTGGAGGTGGGTGCCGCGGACCGGCCGCTGTTCGACACCCTGTTCACCCAGGCTGCGCCACGACCGCGCCCGGAAGCCAGGTTCGAATCCGATAGCGTACGGGTGCGCTATTTCGGCCATGCCTGCCTGCTGATCGAAACCCGCCAGGTCAGCATCCTGACCGATCCGATGATCAGCTACGAGTACGAAAGCAACATCGAGCGGCAAACCTACGCCGATCTGCCGGAGGTGATCGATTACGTCATCATCACCCACGCCCATCTCGACCACGTGGTGCTGGAATCGCTGCTGCAGCTGCGCCACAAGGTAGGGTGCGTGGTCGTACCCCGCAATAACCGCGGTGCCTTGGCCGACCCGTCCTTGCAATTGCTGCTCGGCCATCTCGGATTCCGCAACGTGATCGGCCTGGACGAATTCGAAAGTGTCGAATTCGAAGGCGGCAGCCTGACCGCGCTGCCGTTCCTGGGCGAGCATCACGATCTGAACCTGCACAGCCGGATCAAATACCTGGTCCGCGCCGGCGGCAAATCGATCGTGGTCGCCGCCGACGCCTGCAATCTGGAGACCCAGCTATACCGGCACCTGCATGCCGAGTACGGCGACATCGATGCGCTGTTCCTTGGCATGGAATGCGACGGCGCGCCGCCGTCGTGGTTCTACGGCCCGTTGATGCTGCGCAAGCAGAGCCGCGAGATGGACTATTCCCGCCAGGGGTCGGCCTGCAACTACACGCGTGCCATCGAGATGGCCGACAGCCTGCGCTGCAAGAAGGCCTATGTGTACGCGATGGGACTGGAGCCCTGGCTGAGCTACATCATGAGCATCAACTGGACCGCCGATTCGCTGCAGATCACCGAATCCGACCGCTTCCTGGCCGCCTGCAAGGAGCGCGGCGTGGAAGCGGAACGGTTGTTCGGACAAAAGACCCTCCACCTGTGATTCCCAACGGCTTCCGCCCGATGGATGTGACCATGAACAAGGAAACGCTGGAAGGCTATCGCGTATCGCCGCATCAGAAGCACGTTTGGCAGTTGCGACAGATTGCACGATGCAACTGGGTCGGACTGTTATCGATCGACGGCGAGCTCGATGGCGGGATCCTCGAACAGGCGCTGGACTGGGTCGTCGGCCGCCACGAGGTGCTGCGCACCTATTTCCACGTGCAGCAGGGCGCGGCGCTTCCGCTCCAGGTCGTCGCCGACCGGGTGCCGATGGCATGCGCGACGGTCGATCTGCGCGCGCGCAGCGCGGCGGAACAGGCGGAGCTTCGTGACGCCTGCCTGGCGACCGCGATCCAGTGCGAGATCGATCCTGTGCGTCCGTCGGCTTTGCAGGTCACCCGGCTGGTGTTGAGCGAACGCCGCAGCGACCTGGTCATCGCCCTGCCCGCGGCGTGCGCCGATGCGGCCACTGCGAGGGTTCTCGTGCAGGAGCTCGGCCGCTACTTCGCTCGGCACACGGGACAACCCGAAGCGGCGGTCGAGGAGGAAGCGATCCAGTACGCCGACTACGCCGAGCTCCAGTGGGCGCAACCGGACCCGGACGATGCCTCGGACGCGATCGAACGCTGGTTGGTGCAGACGCTGCAGGCCTATCCGTCACCGGCGTTGTTCGCCGAAAAGCGGCCGCCGCAGGATGCGGCGTTCGAGCCGCGCTCGTTGCGCCTGGCCGAGACGCCAGGGCTCGCGGCCGGCATCGAAGCCGCTGCGCGCCGCTGCGGCACCGACGAGGCCACCTTCGTGCTGACCTGCTGGCAAATCCTGTTGTGGCGGTTGAGCGGCGAGCAGGACATCGTCGTCTGGCGGCTGTTCGACGACCGCGCCAGCAGCGAAGCCTTGCTGGACCTGCCTGGACTGTACGCGCGGTGGCTGCCGGTACACGGCTACTTCGACGGCACGTTCCGCCTCGACGAAGCCGCGGCCCAGGCGGCCGAAGCGGTTCGCCAGACGGGCGCGTGCCGGGGCTACTTCTCCTGGCTCGCGTACAGCGAGCAACAGGGCGCCGCACTGGAACCGTCCAAGTTTCCGTTCGCGTTCGAGTTCGTCGACTGCGGTCGCAGCGTCCACGCTGGCGGCCTGCGCTTGCAGGCCCAGCGCCAATACAACTGCACGGATGCGTTCCGTATCAAGCTCTCGGCACTGAAGGCGGATGCCGGGCTCGCACTGGAGTTCCACTACAACGGCGCGCTCTACGACGCGCCCACCGCCGAGCGGATGGCGCGAAGCCTGCAGGCGCTGCTCGAAGGCGCGGTGGCGGAAACCGCCACCGCGACGGCCATCGCGCGCCTGCCACTGCTCGACGCGGACGAACGGCAGCGGATACTCGGCGACTGGAACGCCACCGAGCAGCCGTTGCCGTCCCTGGCCCCGTTCCACGCGTTGTTCGAAGCGCGGGCGCGCCTGCATCCAGAGAGGGTAGTGGCCGAATACGGCGACATCACGCTCACCTACGCCGAACTCGACCGCGCCGCGGATCGGCTCGCCATCCGCCTGCGGCACGAACACGGGGTGCGGGCCAACGACCGGGTCGGCCTGCTCGCGGGTCCATCGGAACGGTATCTGATCGCGTTTCTGGGCATCCTCAAGGCCGGTGCCGCGTACGTGCCGATCGATCTGCAATATCCGCAGGACCGGCGCGAGTTCATCGCCCGCGATGCGGGCCTCAGGCTGCTGATCCAGGATGCCGCGCTGCCGCCAGCGGCGCCGGTGCCGGTACTCCGGCTCGATGCGCAACTGGCCGGCGCGGAGGCCGCTGCCGGGGACGTCGCCGCGCAGCACGCGCCCGTCGATGCCGACGACCTGGCCTACGTCATCTACACGTCCGGCACCACCGGCACACCGAAGGGCGTCATGCTCAGCCACGCCGGACTTCGCAACCTGGTGCACGCGCAGGCCGCCGCATACGGGCCACTCGATGGTGCGCGTGTGCTGCAGTTCGCATCGTTCGGTTTCGACGCCTCGGTATTTGAGATCTGTCTGGCGCTGGCGCATGGCGGCACCTTGTGCCTGGCGGACCGTGACGCCATCCGGCCCGGTCCCGAGCTGATCCAGGTGCTGCGCGACAGGGCGATCTCGATCCTCGACACTACTCCCGGGGCGCTGGCGGCATTGGAAATGGCCGATCTGCCGCACTTGCGAACCATCGTGTCCGCCGGCGAAAGCTGTTCGCGCGACGTGGTCGGCAAGTGGGCGCCCGGGCGGCGCCTGTTCAACGCCTACGGGCCCACGGAAACGACGGTGTGGGCCAGCTACGCGCTTTGCGACGCGTCGGCGGCCGCCGCGCCGCCGATCGGGCGACCGGTCGCCAACGCGCACGCCTACATCCTCGATGCCGACATGCAACCGCTTCCGGTCGGCGCGCCGGGCGAACTCATGATCGGCGGCGCCGGACTGGCCCGCGGCTATCTGGCGCAACCAGGATTGACTGCCAGCAGGTTCGTCCCGCATCCGTTTTCCCGACACCCAGGCGAACGGCTCTATCGCAGCGGCGATCTGGCCCGATGGCTGCCGGACGGCAACATCGAATTCCTCGGCCGCGTGGACCAACAGATCAAGCTGCGCGGATTTCGCATCGAAGTGGGCGAGATCGAATCCCTGTTGCGCCAGCATCCGGCGATCCGCGAATCATTCGTGATGGTGCGCGAGGACCAGCCAGGCGACAAGCGCCTGGTCGCGTATTTGGTCCAGGACGCCGAATACCGCGACGAAGCGCTGGAAACCGAGCAATTGTCGCAATGGCAGGAAACCTTCGAGGAGATCGACTACGCCGAGGACGAAACCCAGGCGGATCCGGAGTTCAACATCGCCGGTTGGAAGAGTTCTGCGACCGGCGAGCCGATTCCCACCACGCAGATGCGGCTATGGGTGGATCACACGGTCGAGCTGATCAAACGCCTGCGGCCCACGCGCACCCTCGAGATCGGCTGCGGCACCGGGTTGTTGCTGTTCCCGCTGGCGCCCCTCACTGCGCACTATACCGGCCTGGACTTCTCCGGCTTCTCGCTTTCATCGGTCCGCCGCGGGTTGCGCCGCCGCGCCGACCTGAGCGAGCGGGTGCGGTTGCTGCAGCGCGCCGCGCACCAGCTCGATGACCTCCCCGATGCCGGATTCGACACCGCGGTGATGAATTCCGTCATTCAGTATTTTCCTAGCCTGGATTACCTGTTCGTGGTCATCGAGCGCCTGCTGCCGAAGCTGGAGACCGGCGGTCGGGTGTTCCTTGGCGACATACGCAGCCTGCCATTGCTGCGCGCGATGCACACCTCGGTCGAACTCGCCCACGCGGACCCGGCGTTGCCGCTGGAACGGTTGCACGACCGCATCGAGGCCGCCGTGCAGCGCGATCGCGAACTGGTGCTCGATCCGCGCTTCTTCGCCGCGCTGCCGATCCGCTTCCCGCGCATCGGCGCGGCCGAGATCCGACCCAAGCGCGGCGGATACGCGAATGAGCTCAACAGCTTTCGCTACGACGTGGTCCTGCATCTGGACCGGGCCGAACCCGATCGCGACCCGCAATGGCAGACGTGGCAACCGGAGCTGACGCCGCTGGAGGCGCGCTACCGGCTCAAGGTCGGCGGCGGTGGCGAGTTGTGCCTGCGCGATGTGGCTAACGCGCGGATCGCCACCGCGGTCGCCGCGGCCGCGCTGTTGCGCGATCCGCCACCGGAGTGCAGCGTCGAGCAATTGCATTACGAGCAGATGCTGGTCCCCGAAGAAGAAGGCATCGACCCCGAAGAGTGGTGGCGGCTGGAGGAGGAAGGCTTCGAGGTCGAACTCAGCTGGGCGCGGGGCGCGGCCGATGGCCGCTACGATGTCGCCATCCGCGAGCGCGGCAGCGCAGTGGCGCCGATCCGTTGGATCGACCGCGCGTCCGCGCCGCCACAGTGGCCGCGTTACACCAACGCGCCGGTCAAGCCGAAGCTCGTCGCCGGACTGATCGCGCAATTGAAGCAACAACTCGGCGCGCGCCTGCCACAGTACATGGTGCCCTCGGCATTCGCCTTCGTCGACGCGCTGCCCTTGACCGTGCACGGCAAGATCGATCGCGCGGCGCTGCCAGCGCCGGAGCGCGGCGAACCCGCCGAGCAGAGCCTAGTGGCCCGCGAGCGCACGCCCACCGAGCAGGTGCTGGCGAGCATCTGGCGCCAGGTACTGGGCCTGGACCGGATCGGCGTGGAGGACGATTTCTTCGCGATCGGCGGGCATTCGCTGCTGGCGACGCAGGTGATTTCGCGGGTCAACAAGACCTTCCAGGTCGAGCTGCAGGTACGCAGCGTGTTCGAGGCGCCGAGCGTCGCGGGCATGGCCAGGCTGATCGACGACGCGCGCACGTCCGGGCGGCGCGTGCGCGATTTTCCGTTGCAACCCATGCCCAGGACCGCCAGCCTGCCGCTGTCGTTCGCCCAGCAGCGGCTATGGTTCCTCGATCAGATGGAGCCTGGAAGTTCGTTCTACAACATTCCGGCGGCAGTGCGCCTGCGCGGTAGCCTGGACGTGGCCGCGTTGCAGAAGAGCGTCGATGAGATCGTACGCCGGCACGAATCGCTGCGGACCCGGTTCGAGGACCGGCAAGGCCAGGCGTTCCAGACGATCGACGCGGCGGTCTCGGTGGCGATCCCGTTGCTGGACCTAAGCGGGGTCCGCGAAGCCGAGCGCGAGTCCGCAGCGCGGCAGGCGGCGATGGCCGAGTTCACCCGGCCATTCGATCTGGCGCGCGGCCCGCTGATCAGGATGCTGCTGATCAAGCTGGAGGACGACCACCACATCGCACTGCTGACCTTGCACCACATCGTCAGCGACGGCTGGTCGATCGGTGTCTTCGTGCGCGAATTCGCCGCGATGTACGCCGCGTACGCGCGCGGGGAAGCCTCGCCCTTGCCCGAGCTGCCGGTGCAGTACGCGGATTTCGCGTACTGGCAGCGGCAATGGTTGGCCGGCGAGATCCTGGATCAGCAACTGCGCTACTGGCGCGAGCGGATGGCGGACGCACCGCCCAGCCTGGACCTGCCGACCGACTTCGCCCGGCCGGCGCTGCAGACCTTCAACGGATCCACGCGTTATTCGATCCTGCCCAAGCCCATCCTCGACAAGCTCGAGGCCCTGAGCCAGGACCAGGGGGTGACGATCTTCATGACCCTGGTCGCCGCGTTCCAGATCGCGCTCTACCGCTACACCGGGCAGACCGATCTGTGCGTGGGCACCCCGATCGCCAACCGTGAGCGCGAAGAGCTCGAGGGCATGATCGGCTTCTTCGTGAATACCCTAGTGCTGCGGACCCGGCTCGACGGCGCGCTGAACTTCTGCGACGTCCTGTCCCTGGTTCGCGAAGCGGCGCTGGGCGCCTACGACAACCAGGACCTGCCGTTCGAGCGTGTGGTGGAGGTGCTGCAGCCGCAACGCGATCTGAGCCGGTCCGCGCTGTTCCAGGTCTGGTTCGCGTTGCAGAACGCGCCGATGGGCTCGCTGAAGATTCCAGGGCTGACCTTGGGGCTGGTGGATCTGGTGCCACCGACTTCGAAGTTCGATCTGTCCGTGTCCGCGATGACGCTGGCCGAAGGGTTGCATCATGCCTGGGAGTTCAATACCGATCTGTTCCGCGAAGCGACCATCGAGCGCCTGATGGGGCATTTCGAGACCTTGCTGCAGGCCATCGCCGAGAACCCGCGCGCGCCGATCGGCGAACTGGCGATGCTGTCCCCGCGCGAACGGCGAACCCTGCTGCGCGACTGGAACGACACCGCCGCGGTGGCGGACGCGCACACCGTCCCGGCGCTGTTCGCGCTGCAGGCGCGGCGCACCCCGGACCGCCTTGCCGTCTCGTGCGGCGAGCAGCGGCGCACGTACCGCGAGTTGGATGAACATTCCAGCCGCCTGGCCCGCTACCTGCGGCGACAGGGCGTGGGCCGGGGAGCGCTGGTCGGCATCGGCCAGGAGCGCTCCGTGCAGATGGTGGAGACGCTGTTGGCGGTGATGAAGGCGGGCGCAGCGTATGTGCCGCTGGACCCCGCGTATCCGCCCGCGCGGCTGCGGCTGATGATCGAGGACTCCGGCATGGCGCTGTTGGTTGGCGACGCGCAGGCGCCATGGGTGCAGGGTATCGGCACGCCCGAGCGCGTGCTGGACCCGCAGCGCGAGCAGGCCGCGATCGCGGCGGAAGAGGCGACCGCGCCGATGCTGGAGATCGGTGCCGACGATGCAGCGTACGTGATCTATACCTCCGGCTCGACCGGCCGGCCGAAGGGCGTCCAGGTGCCGCATGGCGCGCTCGGCAACTTCCTCGCGTCGATGCGGCGTGTCCCGGGACTGGACGAAGACGACATCTTGCTCGCGGTGACGTCGCTGTCCTTCGATATCGCCGGGTTGGAGCTGTACCTGCCGCTGATCGCAGGTGCGAGCGTGGTGGTGGTCGGCCGTGAAGTGGCCAGCGATGGGTTCCAGCTCGCGGAGGCCTTGCGTCGCTCCGGAGCGACGGTCATGCAGGCCACGCCGTCGACATGGAGGATGCTGGCCGCGAGCGGGTGGCGTGGCGAGCATCCGCTGAAGATGCTGTGCGGTGGCGAAGCGCTGCCGCCAGACCTGGCCGAACAGATGCTCGGATGGCGCGGCGAGGTCTACAACCTGTACGGGCCCACCGAAACGACGATCTGGTCGACCTTGTCGCGGGTAGGCGCGCAGGCGCTCTCGTCCCTTGGGCATCCCATCGCCAACACGCGCTGCTACCTGCTGGATGCGGCGCTGGGCCTGGTGCCGATCGGTGCCCGCGGCGAACTGTACATCGCCGGCGACGGACTCGCGCACGGCTACCTGCACCAACCTGCGCTTACCGCCGAACGCTTCGTCCCGGATCCTTTCGGCGAGCGGCCCGGCGCCAGGATGTACCAAACCGGCGATGTCGCGCGTTATCGCGACGACGGCAGCCTTGAATTCCTCGGACGAGTCGACCATCAGGTCAAGATCCGCGGGCACCGCATCGAAATCGGCGAGATCGAGAACGCGTTGCGCACGCACCCGATGGTCGCCGAGGCCGTCGTCGTCCCACGCGAAGAGCAACCCGGCGATCTGCGGCTCGTCGCCTACGTCGTGGCCGATCCGGATCGCGCCGGTGCCGGTGCCGACGCCATTGCCGCCGGCCGCAACGGCGAAGCCGAGCAGCTCGTCCAATGGCAGCAGGTCTGGGACAAGACCTACGACGCGGCGGGTGCCGGCGAAGACCCGGATTTCAACATCGCCGGTTGGGCCAGTTCCTATACCGGCCAGCCCATCGACACCGCGCAGATGCGCCTGTGGGTGGAGCACACCGTCGAGCGAATCGCCACGCTGCGGCCTTCGCGGCTGATCGAAATCGGTTGCGGAACCGGGCTTCTGCTGCTCCCGTTGGCGTCGCGCTGTCAGCGCTATGTGGGGCTGGATTTCTCTCCCGCCTCGCTGGACCATTTGCGGCGCAGGCTTTCGCGCGTCTCCGACGCGGACCGCATCGTGCACCTGCTGCAACGCCAGGCCCACGAACTCGACGACCTGGAGCCCGGTAGCTTCGATACCGCCGTCGTCAACTCCGTGGTCCAGTACTTCCCGAGCCTGGATTACCTGCTGCGCGTGCTCGATGCGCTGCTGCCCAAAATGGCCGCAGGCGGCCGCATCTTCCTCGGCGATCTGCGTAGCTTGCCCTTGCTGGAAGCATTCCATGCGTCGGTGGAACTGGAGCGGGCCGAGGACGGCGTCGCTGCCGCCACCTTACGGCAGCGGGTGGAGCAGGGCATGGAGCGCGAAACGGAACTGGTCCTCGACGCCCGCCTGTTCGGCCGGCTCAAGGCGCGCTGGCCGCGGCTGGGCCGAGTGGAGGTTCTGCCCAAGCGTGGCGGCTACGACAACGAACTGAGCCGGTTCCGTTACGACGTGGTGCTGCACCTGGACGAGGCCGGCGAGCGCGAAGTGCACTGGCGAAGTTGGACGCCGGACATGACGCCGGAAGCAGTCGCCCGCGCACTCCGGTCCGCCGGCGGCGACGCGGAGATCGGGCTGCGCGATGTCGCCAACGCCCGCGTGCAGCCGGCGTTGGCCGTGGCCGCATCCTTGCAGGACGCGGCGCATGCGGGTAGCGCCGGCCAGATCCGCGCGGCGCTGCGCGGCGCGCAGGGCCAAAGCATCGACCCGGAGCAGTGGTGGCGGATGGCGCAGCGCGAAGGGCTGCAAGTCGAAGCGAGTTTCGCGGCGGGAGGCGACGACGGGCGCTATGACGTCGTGGTGCGCGCAAGTGCGGCCGCGTTGCCGCCACGGTGGACGCAGCCCGGTCCGGCGCCGACGAACTTGTCCGCGTACGCGAACGCTCCGCTACGCGCGCAAGGCGCCGAGCAGGCCGTAGCGGCATTGAAGGAGCATTTGCGCGCGCGGTTGCCTGAATACATGCGACCCTCCACCTTGGTCCTGCTGGAACGCCTGCCGCTGACGCCGAACGGCAAGATCGACCGCAAGGCGCTAGGCACGATGCGGCGCATGTTGGTGGAAGACCGCCCCTACGTCGAGCCGCGCTCGCCGGCGGAGACGTCGCTGGCGCGGATCTTCGCCCGGGTGTTGCGCAAGCAACGCGTCGGCGTGGCCGACAACTTCTTCGACCTGGGCGGACATTCGCTGCTCGCGACGCAGGTCGTGTCGAACATCCGCGAGGAGTTCGGCCTGGAAGTCCCGCTGCGCCTGCTGTTCGAGGCGCCGACCGTCGCCGCTCTCGCCCAGCGCATCCAGGCAACGGCCGTCCAGACCGCGCAACAGCGGCCGCCATTGCTGCGCAGGGCCGGCGGACAGGGCGATCCGCCATTGTCCTTCGCCCAACAGCGGCTGTGGTTCCTCGACCGCCTGGAGCCCGGCAGTTCCGCCTACAACATGCCCGCAGCGGTACGCTTGGAGGGGCAACTGGACACCGATGCGCTGGAGCGCACGCTGACGGAGATCTCGCGGCGACACGAGGTCCTCAGGACGCGCTTCCCCGAGGTCGATGGGCAGCCCGTTCAGGCGATCCAGGTGCCAAGCCCGGTGCGGCTGGCGTGCGAAGACCTGTCCGCGATCGCGGCGGACGAGCGGCTCGCCGCCGTGTCGGAAATCCTGCGCAAGGAAGCCGCGCACCCGTTCGACCTGGGCAGGGATGCGCCCTGCCGGGTGCGCCTGCTGCGTCTGGCGCCGCACAGCCACGTCGTCCTGGTCACGCTGCATCACATCGTCAGCGACGGCTGGTCGATGTCCCTGTTCATTGCCGAGGTCAAGGCGTTGTATGAGGCCTTCAGTAGCGGCCGTGGATCGCCGCTGGCGGAGCTGCCGGTCCAATACGCCGATTACGCGCTGTGGCAACGGCAGTGGCTGCGGGGCGATGCGCTGGAACAACAGCTGTCGTACTGGCGCGAGCGCCTGTCCGGGATACCCGCGCTGGAACTCCCGACCGATCGGCCGCGACCGGCCGTACCGAGCTTTCGCGGCGCGCGGCGCACGTTCTCGCTGGCGCCGCGGTGCGTGGAGAGACTGCGGGCGTTGGGCCGCCAGGAGGCGGCGACGCTGTACATGGTATTGCTGGCGGCGGTGCAGACGGTGTTGGGCCGCTGGAGCGGCCAGCGCGACATCGTGGTCGGCGCGCCCATCGCCGGGCGCACGCACCAGCAGACCGAAGGCATGATCGGATTGTTCACCAACACCCTGGTGCTGCGCACCGACCTGTCGGGCGATCCCAGCTTCGTCGACTTGCTGGCACGGGTGCGGGAAACCACGCTAGGCGCCTATGCGCACCAGGATCTTCCGTTCGAAAAGCTCGTCGCGGAACTGCAGCCACACCGCGACCTGTCACGCCAGCCTCTGTTCCAGGTGATGCTCACCCTGCAAAACCAGCCCGCGAGCGAGTTGAAACTGCCCGGGCTCACCCTGGCGCCGGTGCTCGACGGACATGCCAGTTCGAAGTTCGACCTATCGCTGGACTTCTTCGAGAACCAGGCGGAACTGTGGGGCAGGGTGGAGTACGCGACGGATCTGTTCGACGCCGCGACGATCGACCGACTGATCGAGAGCTGCGAGAGCTTGCTGGACGCCGTGGCGGAGAACGCGCGAACGCCGCTGTCGCGGCTGCCGGTGATGCGCCCTGGGCAGCGCCACAGGCTGCTGGTCGAGTGGAACGACACCGCGCGCGCGCGCGCGCCGGCGCGTCGCCTGCACGAACTGTTCATGGAGCAGGCGGCACGTACGCCGGATGGGGTAGCGGTGGAGCACGGCGACGAGCGGCTGAGCTACCTGGAGCTGGATGAACGCTCCAACCAACTCGGCCATTATCTGCAAGCTCTCGGCATCGGTGCGGACGCGGTGGTCGGCGTATGCATGCGGCGTTCGCTGTCGATGATCGTCGGGCTGTTGGGCATCCTGAAGGCTGGCGGTGCCTATCTGCCCCTGGATCCCGCCGCGCCGTCGGAGCGCGCGACGGCCATGCTGGAAGACGCCGGCGCGCAGGTGCTGCTACTCGACGATGCATGGCGGGATGGGATGTCCTCCTATTCCGGGCGCTGCGTGCGTCTTGCCGCGGACGCGCCGCGTATCGCCGAACAGGCCGTCGCGCCTCCACGCCCGCGCGTGCCGGGCGATGGTCTGGCTTATGTCATCTACACCTCGGGATCGACCGGCGGACCGAAGGGCGTCATGCTTTCCCACGACAACGTGGTCAATTACCTACGCTTCGCCATCGATCGGTACGCCGCCGCGGCCGGCGCCGGCGCCCCGGTGAACACCTCGCTGTCGTTCGATGCCACGGTCACCAGCCTGTGGGTGCCCCTGCTCCTCGGCAGCCGCGTCGTGCTTTTGCCCGAAGGGATGGAGGAGGTCCCGGCACTGGCCGCCGAACTGGCGGCAGGCAAGCAGTACTCCCTGATCAAGCTGACGCCGGCCCATCTGAGCCTTCTGCAACACGGCTTCCCCGAGGCCGCGCGGGACGCAGCGGCCAACGCCTTCGTCATCGGCGGCGAGGCGCTCGATGCGGCGCGGGTCGAGTTCTGGCGCAAGCGGGCACCGGCGATACGCCTGATCAACGAGTACGGGCCCACCGAAACGACGGTGGGTTGCACGGTCCACGAAGTGTCCGGCGACGCCAGCGGCAGCGGCACCATCCCGATTGGCCGCCCTATCGACAACATCAGGGTGTACGTGCTCGACGAGCATCTGCAGCCGCTGCCGGTCGGCGCGATCGGGGAATTGTGCATCGGCGGCGCGGGTGTGGCGCGCGGCTACCTCAACCGCCCAGGCCTGAGCGCGGAGCGCTTCGTTCCCGATCCCTTCGCCACAGAGCCTGGCGGCCGCCTGTACCGCAGCGGCGACCGCGCACGCTACCTGGCCGACGGCAATTTGCAGTTCTGCGGTCGCGCCGACCATCAGGCCAAGGTCCGCGGCTTCCGCATCGAACCCGGAGAAATCGAGGCCGCGTTGGCAGCGCATCCGCAGGTGAGCGACGCGGCGGTGCTTGTTCGAGCGACCGATGGCGGCGCATCTCGGTTGGTCGCGTATCTCGCCGCGAAGGACGCGCAGCCAGCGGATGCGGAGTTGCGCGCCTTCCTGAAGCGGCGCCTGCCGGAGTACATGGTGCCCGCAGCGTTCGTATGCCTGGAATCGCTGCCGCTGACCGTCAACGGCAAAGTCGACCGCGAGCGGCTGGCCACGCTCGGCGGCCAGCGCGATACAGCGACGAACGACTATGTGGCGCCGCGCACGCCCGAGGAAACGCAACTGGCGGCGATCTGGGCGCAGGTTCTGGATGTCGGCCGGGTCGGAATGAACGACCACTTCTTCGACTTGGGCGGTCATTCGCTGATGGCGATCCAGGTCGTTTCGAGAATCCGCGAGACCTTCGGTCGCGAGGTCCCGCTCCGCCTCCTGTTCGAATGGCCCACATTGGAAGGTTTTGCCGACGCCCTGTTGCGGCAGGACAGTGGACCGGCCCCCGCCGCCTGCCCCATCCGCGCCGAGGCCACCCGGGAGGAACGGTTGCTGTCGAAAATCGACGAACTGTCCGATGCCGAAGTCGATGCGCTGCTCGACGACATGCTGCTGGAGGGGGACGAGACGTGAGCGATTCCCAGCAGCTCCGCGCAGTCCGACATTCGCCGCAGGAAAAGCGTGCGCTGCTGGCGCGCCTACTGCGCGAGAAGGCGCAGCGCCCGCAGCCGCACCCGGCCTCCTTCAGCCAGCGGCGGCTGTGGTTTCTGGATCGGCTGGAACCAGGGTCCACCGCCTACGTCATGCCGGCGGCACTGCGCCTCAAGGGTTCGCTGGACATGCGCGCCTTCGAGGATAGCCTGCACGAGGTGGTGCGACGGCATGCGGCACTGCGCACGACCTTTTCCGATATCGACGGCGAGCCGCTGCAACTCGTGCATCCCGCCGCGACTGTCGAGCCCGAGCTGCGCGATCTGCGTGCTGTCGCCGAGGACGAGCGCGAACGTCGCGCGGCCGCAGTCCTCATGCAGGAAGTCGGCCGCCCCTTCGATCTGGAACGAGGGCCGCTGTGCCGGGTGCTCGTGCTGCGCCTGGCAGAGGACGAACACATCCTGCTCATCAATCTGCACCATATCGTCTCCGACGGCTGGTCGACGGCGGTGCTGATCGGGGAACTGGTCGCGTTCTACAAAGCCGCGCTCGGCGGCCAGGCCGCGCCCGTCGCGGCGTTGCCGATCCAGTACGCGGACTATGCACACTGGCAACGCGCGTGGCTGGACGGAGATGACTGCGCGGCGGAGATGGCGTATTGGCGCAAGCAACTGGGCGGACGGCTGCCGAGGCTGGAACTGCCTGCCGACTATGCGCGTCCCGCGTCGAACGATTACCGCGGCGGCCGATGCGACGCGGTTCTCGACGAGCGTACGACCGAGTCCCTTGCGGCACTGAGTCGGCGCGAGGGCGCCACGCTGTTCATGACCCTGCTCGCCGCGTTCAAGGTGCTGCTGTACCGGCAGACGGAGCAAGAGGACGTGATGATCGGCACGGTGGTGTCCGGACGCGAGCGCGCCCAGACCGAGCCGCTGATCGGGTTTTTCGTCAACACGTTGGTACTGCGCACGGATCTGTCGGAAAGGCCCACCTTCCTGGAAGCCCTGCGGCGGGTCAAGGAGGTTTCGCTCGGCGCGTTGGCGAACCAGTCGGTCCCGTTCGAGAAGCTGGTCGAGGAGCTGAATCCGGACCGCAACGTCGGCAGGAATCCGCTGTTCGAGATCCTGTTCAACTTCGGCAACATGCCTCGCGCCAGCGTCGATCTCGCCGGACTGTCGCTGAGCTTCGTCGAGCTCGAGGGGATCCAGGCCAAGCATGCGATCACCCTCTATGCCGACGAGGGCAGGGGACAGGTCGCGCTCTCGCTGGTCTATCAGCGCGCCTTGTTCGCCGAGCGGCGGATGCGGATCCTGCTGGCGCAGTATGGCGACCTGCTCGAACAGATCGCGCAGGCGCCGGACAAACCCATCGATACCTATACGCTGCGCATTGCCCAAACCCGGGACATGCTGCCGGATCCCCGCCAGCCGCTGGCGCGGTTGCCGTACGCGGCGGTAACGGACGCGATCCGCGGCTGGGCGGAACGCGCCCCGGCCGCGCCGGCGCTGCGCCAGTGCGGACACGAGTTGAGCTACGGCCTGCTCCAGCAACGCGCCGACGAAATCTCGCACTGCCTGTCCGGCCTCGGGGTGCAGCCAGGGGACACCGTGGCGGTGCTGGGGCCGCGCAGTTTCGGCCTGATCGCCGCCATCGTCGCGGTGATGCAGAGCGGCGCAGTGCTGCTGCTGATCGACCGCACGCATCCGGAGAATCGCCGCAGGCAGTTGCTGGCCGAAGGGCGTGCGCGTCAGTTGCTGGCGGTGTGCGAGGACGGAGGCAGCGGACCGGACCTGGACAACGTCGCAGGGCCACCCGCGACCCGCATCGCCGCCGCGGACGCCGCGCCCATCGATGCCGCGCCGGTTGACATCTCGCCTCCGACATTCCAGCCGCAACCGGATCATCCGGCCTATCTCTGCTTCACCTCCGGCTCCACCGGCATTCCGAAGGGAGTGCTGTGCACGCACCGCGGCCTTTCGCATTTCATCGCCTGGGAACGCGAGGAGTTCGGGGTCGGCCCGGCCGACCGTGTCGCGCAGTTGTCCCGACTCTCGTTCGACGTGTCGATGCGCGACATCTTTTTGCCGCTCACCAGCGGTGCCACGCTGTGCCTGCCCCCCGACCAGACCCGGTTCGATACCAGCCATATCCTCGACTGGCTGGAATCGGAAGCGGTGTCCATTGTCCACATCGTGCCGGCGGTGGCCCAAGCCAGTCTCGCCGCTCTGGCGCCAGCGATCGAACTGCGGTCCCTGCGCTGGGCATTGTTCGCCGGCGAGCCGCTGACCGAACACCTGGTGCGGCGCTGGCGCGAGTCCTTCCCATGCAGCGGTGGGATCGCCAATCTCTACGGGCCGACCGAAACCACACTGGCCAAGTTCTGCCATCGTATCGAGGACACGCCGTCGCCAGGCGTACAACCCGTCGGTCGTCCGCTTCCGCACACGCAAGGGCTCGTGATCAACGCCGCGGGGCAACTGTGCGGCGTCGGCGAACCCGGGCAGATCGTGATTCGCACGCCATACTGCAGCCTGGGCTACATCAACCTCGATGGTGCCGGGGATGGCCGCAGCGGCGGCTTCGTTGCCGATCCCTTCGGCGATGCCGACGACCGGCTTTACTTCACTGGCGATCGCGGCAGGTATCGCGCCGACGGCCTGCTCGAGATCCAGGGACGCATCGACCACCAGATCAAGATAGGGGGCGTGCGCATCGAACTGGGCGAAATCCAGTCGGTTCTCGGTATGCATCCCGACGTAGGCGCCTGCGTCGCTGCGCTCAAAGGCGACGGCGACGATGATCGCCGGTTGGTGGCCTATCTCGTCGCCAAGCCGGGCAGGAGCGTGTCCATCGTCAGCCTGCGGGCGCTGGCCAGACGCGAACTGCCGCGACATCAACATCCCTCGCACTACGTGCTGCTGGAAACGATGCCGCTGCTGCCCAACGGCAAGGTCGACCGTCGAGCACTGCCCGAACCTGGGAATGATCGTCCCGACACGGAGGAACCCTATCTCGCGCCGCGCACGCCGATGGAGCGCACGCTCTGTCGCATCTGGGAAGCGCTGCTGAAGATAAGCCCGGTTGGGGTGCGCGACGATTTCTTCGACCTCGGTGGCCATTCGCTGCTGGCGGTGCGGTTGATGGCGCAGATCGAAACAGCGGCTGGCCGCTCGCTGCCGCTGGCGGCGCTGTTCGAGGACGCGACCATCGAAAAACTCGCGCTGCGCCTGACGGACGCCTCCGAACGCGCATCCAACCCGCTGGTCGCCATTCAGCCCGCAGGGCGAGGACGCCCGTTGTTCTTCGTGCATCCAGCCGGCGGCAACGTGCTGTGCTATGCCGATCTGGCGAACCGGCTGGGCAGGGAGCGGCCGTTCTATGGCCTGCAATCGCCGTTGTCGGAGCTGGCACCACCTCTGGACCGGATCGAAGAGATGGCCACCCTGTATCTGGAATCGATCCTTGCCGCGCAGCCCACGGGTCCTTATCTGCTCGGCGGCTGGTCGATGGGCGCCATCGTCGCGTATGAGATCGCACAGCAACTGGTCCGCTGCGGCGAGCGGGTCGCCCTGCTCGCATTGCTCGATCACCGTGTCCCCGAGCGTGGCGATCCCGATGAGGCGCTGGATGACATCACGCTGATGCGGCGCTTCTTCGAAGGCACAGCCGAGTTGGATACCTCCGCGCTCAAGAACATGGGTCCCGAACAAAGGCTCGAGCACTTCCTGCGCAACGCGCAGCGGCTCAACTTGATTTCGCCGGAAGTGGGCATCGCCCAGGTGCGGACATACCTGAAGGTCTATCTGGCCAATCTGCAGGCACTGCGGCGCTATTCGACCCAAGCATACCCCGGCCGGGTGACCTTGCTGAAGACCAAGCCAGGTATCGATTGCAACGATCCGACGATGGGGTGGGGGGCTTTCGCCGGGGAGGTGGAGGTGTTCGATGTGCCCGGCAAGCATCATGATCTGGTGTTGGAGCCTCACGTAGAGGTGGTGGCGCAAATACTCAAGGACTGCTTGAAGAAGGCCGAAGCTGCAGGATGAAAGACGAAGTCGCAGTCGAATCCAAAACAGATAACCGAGAGGTCGAATGCATTACGCATATTCCAGCTATACCAGTTCCATTCTCGCTTGCATCCTGCTCAACCTCATCCTCGTGATTGGACCCGTTATGGCGACCCCCCACCCTCAGCCTGCGACGGCGACAGAACTTCCCGACATCGCGTTACCGCCCGAGCTGGACCGAGTGCTTCGCGACTACGAACGTGCGTGGGGCGCGGGCGATGCGGCGGCTCTCGCCTCGCTATTCGCAGATGATGGATTCGTGCTGCAAAGCAGTCGCCCGCCGATCCGTGGACGAGAGGCGATCCGTGCAGCGTATGCGGGGCAGGGAGGCAGCCCCTTGCGCCTGCGCGCGCTCGCCTACGCCATCGAAGACAGCATCGGCCACATCATCGGCACGTATGGGTACGACACCATGCCTGGCGTCACGGGGAAGTTCACCCTCACACTGCGCCGAGCGCCGGACGGACGGTGGCTGATCTTCTCGGACATGGACAACTCGGGCGCGCCGTTGCAGCAGTAGAACGTACCCGGCAGCCCTCTCGGCGACGCCTCTGTAGCGGTTGGCGGGCCAGGGAAGGCCGCCTTCCACCTTCGGTTCGCTAAGCGCCGTGGCACATTCGCGCCGTGGACTTCTCGGCCTATGCCCTGGTCGATCGCAACCTCTGGCGAAGAACGCCTGGCTCCTCGGTTCCACCCTGACATCTCGGCTCGGCAACCGTGCCAGACAGCGAGCCGGTTCGGGCCAGCCTTAGGAGGCGCTTCCAGTATGGTGCGCATCTGATCGTCGGGGCCTTCGCCAAGCAGTGCGGCCTGAGCGGCGACGCGCGCGCCGCGATCCGCGCGGCGGTGTTCGGGAGGGTAAGGCGGCATGTCGAGCACCACTTGCACGAGCCGGAACTCTCGCTGGAGAGCATCGTCGCTGCATCGCAACTGTCCCGCGCCGCGCTGTATCGCCTGTTCGAGCATGAAGGCGGCCTAGCCACCTACATCCGCAATCGCCGGTTGCGCGAGGCCGCGGACGAACTCATCCGATTCCCGAAGGCACCGGTCGTGGAGATCGCTTACTGACTTGGGTTCAATAGTGCAGCGGCTTTCAACCACGCGTTCCGCCGCGCGTATGACATGCCGCCCCGGGACTTCCGCGCCGTAGCCGGGGCGCGCGAAAGCCGGCCACCAGGCCAGAGGTCCGTCGCTTCCCTCACGCCGTGAATGGCAAGGACCGACACGTGCAGGCCGCCGAACATGCGTCGCCCTACCGCTTGGGGTGGTGCACTTCATAATTGAATTCGCCTTCTACCGTCTGTTTTTGGCGTTTCCATTGGATGAACCAGTGACTGGGGTTGGCCGAGAGTTGGCTTTGGCGGGGTGGGGATTAGGGAGGTTTATCGGGGGTAGGCGGCAGCTTCCGACCCGAAGCAGACATTGCCCTGATAGCTGAGGTTAGCTCCGCGGCGTGGTCCGGCTTACTCGCCAGGCTAGCAGCATGGAGAGATGCAGGCGGTCCATCGAGTGATCCTTCTTAAACTAAAGCAATCGGACTTTGGGCGAGCTGGTGTCCGAAGGAAAGGGCGGTTGGTGCGTAGGCGCTCTCGAGTGATTCTGGCTAGCTGGTGGGTTACGCTCCGTAGACGTGGGGGGTAAAGCCACGGGCAAGAGGGGCGCGAGGGGGGCCTTGCGCTCGCATCGGATGTGGAGCCATCAATGAGGAATATGTTCCTGCGCCTGCCGGCGCTTGCACTGCTGTGCTCGGTTGCAGCCTGCCAACACATCTCGCCGGCGACGGGCCACAAAGACGAGCCCTTCCGGCTGACCGACGATGAGCGGGCACTCATGACTAAGCGCTTGAATGGCGCTGAACGGCCGCGCCTCGCACTTGCGATGTCTGGCGGGGGCATTCGCTCTAGTCTTTACAATTTCGGCGTCATGAAGGCGCTTTATGACGATGGGGTGCTAGACGATGTTGACCTCATCTCCTCGGTGTCGGGAGGTAGCTACCTGACGTACTGGCTATACAGTGAACAAATCAAGAACCCGTCTCGTCCACTTGGCGAATCGATCTTCGCCGACGAGCACTTTGCGGCGCGGCTATGCGAGTTTACGGGGTCTGGCAACTTCGTCACGCTATCTAAAATGATCGGTAGCCTGGTCGTTACACCGGTTTACTGGGATGCCGGTAGAAACCTGTATGAGCGGCAGATGCGATGGGTGTTTGGCGGTTCTGACTCCAAAGCCAACCCGCTTCACCTGAGAGATCTGCAGTCCCTCATTTCAAGAGATGGCCAGCCCTATCTAATTATGAATGCGACGACGTTCGGCGTTCGCTTCAACGATGAGCCGTGGACACGCCGCGTGTTTGAGATGACGCCGCTGCACTACGGAAGCCTCAGCGAGCGAACATCGTGGAACGGGACCACCAATGAACCGTTTCAGCTTATTCAAGCAGCGCTGTCATCTGGAGCGGCCATCCGGCCCTTGAAGCGCCGCTTCATCCACCCCTTACCCTCGGATGAGAGAGGCTATACATATCTGTGGGATGGCGGGAGGTCCGAAAATCTTGGTGCCGCCTCCGCTCTTCGGCGCGGACCGGATGCTCTCATTGTTGTGGATGCCCAACTCGATCCGAAGAAGGATCCTTTCGAGGCATATCACATCCTTCGCGACCGGATGGACGATCTCGGCATGTCAGTCCAGGTCGATGGAGTCACCGGTACGAAACGTGCCGGTGTATATACGGGCACGGCTACGCGAGGGGAGTCCAGGACCGCAGTCGTCTACATAAAGATGGAACGGCCCGCCCGAATCCTAGAAAAGCTTTCTTATACCGAACAGACCGGGGGTCCGGCGTTTGCCGCAGAGCTGAGAGAATGGGAGCAGGCATATCAGGCGTTTGACGTAATTCGCGGCGACTATGTTGGCGGAGAGTGGCAGTGCGATTCGTCTCTGGGGCCACGCCCAAGTGCCGATGATCTGATGTACTTCAACCTCGCCGCTTACATTGGCTGGTCGGACGGCAGCGGTCTCTACCGCCAGATTTTGAAGAGGGACATCCCGATTGTCGGTCCACACGATTTTCCGCGAACTACAACGCTCGATCAAAGCATGTACCTCAACCAGTCCCTCGCGTATATCGCACTCGGCTACCTGACAGCGAAGGGGCAGGTGGCATCCCACTTGTCGAGCGGGCACTAAGTTTTGCTCATGGAAAGCCAATCGATATTTCTAGACCTTGAGCCGATGACCGCGGGTACGTACTCGCCAAATCGCGCCTTCATTCGCCTGACAAAGGCATGCGTCTACTGGCAGCCGGGCTGGTCGGGGAGGCCCGAGGACTTCGCAGTATTTCTCCACGAGTACGCCCACTATCTCCATAACTTTTCGACGGGCGCTGGTGTCAACTACTTTCTCTACGAGTTGGAAACGGTCCAGCTATTTCTCATGACCGTGGGTCCAGACGGGACGAGCAAGGGCATCTCCGCACTGGAACCGCGCTGGCAGGAACACTACCGACTTCTCCAGCAGCTACGCGGGCGTCTTCGCGGTGACTTCCATTTGCCTCCACTCGCGAGGCAGATGCATCGTCGCAGCCCTCAAATTCAGTATGTGGGGCACGACGCGCGTGAAGAGACGTTTAGGTTCCCCGAGCAGTCGCCAACGGTTGTCGGCGGCGTGACCCTGACGCTCAAAGCAGGCATCGGGTGTCCCCGCAGAGTCTATTACACCTTCGGAGGGTTAATCCTCGTCCCGCTCAGCCGATAACCGTCTTGCCCTGTCCCACGATTCAGGGCGATCTGGCGAAGCTGACGCTCCAGGTCGCACCTTAGCCCCATCCGTCGTCAAGCATATCGAGCAAGCTATGAGACTTGCGCCAGCTCCAATTATCGTTGGCATGGTGCTGTCTGCATGCAGCACTGCCAGCGCCGCACGCTGCACGCTGCACGCTGCACGCTATCGACCCTAATTATCGAAGCAAACAAAGAAGGTCACACTCCATTACGGATCGTTTCCGAGCTCACCAATGGAGTAGCCGACTTCTTCGAGGGCGCCCCTTACAGCTTTACAGAAGCTGCCGTGGTGTACGTCGACGCTCACGGAGCCCGTCTGGGCCAGTCAACATCAAGCAACACGGTAGATATCGGATTTAAAGGCGCGGGCAGTTGCTTTGGCGAGCGAGTACTCCTCGACTTCAGCCACTCAGTTCTGGTGAGAACGCAGAGCGTTCCCATGGCAATGACTGAGACCCCGTCATTCCCCCCAGACCTAGACTACTACAGGACTACGCTAGTTCTCGATGGCAGGGCGGGCTCCGAGCCGGAGCAGCGGACCATGAACGGATGGACCTATACCTTCCGCGCCAATAGCGCTGACCACAGTATGTCGGCTGCACTAGCGCCGCCATCATCATCTTCCGCAAGTGATAGCGAACTGGCTTCCGCTGCCGCGGGACGCCCATAATGAGCCACGGCCACAGCCACGACGGCCAGTCCAAAGTAAGGAAATTCCTATGTCAGAACAAGCCGCTGCAAGCTACAAACCAGACATGCAAGTGATGACGCTGAGCGAGCATCTGCCAGCCTTTTCAGACCCTAACAACCCAACGGGCTTCACGACTCCAGATCAGGTCGCGATCGTTACACACGAATGGGTTCATTACCTCCACAATCTGTCTACCGTGGTAGGCATGACGACTGTTTGCACGTATGCCAACATTTGGAACAGCTTCCGCTGGACTTTTGAAGAAGATGGCTGGAGCCACTGTCAGAATGAGGCTGTGTCGTCCATAGTCCAAGACATCGAACGCCAGTTTGACTATTTGAGCGTGCTACGGAGTGCCAACCCTAGCACCCTGCCGAATGCTGCGGAGTCCTGCTACACACGAGCGATAGACCACGAGCTCGTGAAGTCGGAAGCCTCGCCGAGCTATCAAATCGACCTCATTAAATTGACACTTGAGTATCGTCGACACGCGCAAGCGGAAATTGAACTGCACAACGCCGTTATCGGAGCTCATGAGATTTTTGAGTACGCGGCCTTTGCACTTGAAGAGAGAGCTTCGCTCAAGCTCAAGACCCTCTCTCGGCCCGCCAAGCTCATCCCCTACCTGCTCGTCGCAAAGCTTGCGGACCTGGTAGCACCAAGCCTGGACAGAGATCTGGTGTTGAAGGCATCTCTTGCTTCCCTGCAGCATCCATCTCCTGCTACCAAGTTGCTAGAGATCCTCCGCCGCGTCGAACGGGCAAGCCAGGACGGAGCCGATGCGGAGAGAGAGGTCACCATGGCAGCGGCGGAGCTGATTGAGGAAATGAAGCTCCCGACAGAGCTGTCATTGCAGCAGACAGAGGCTCTCTTCCCGAATTCAGAGGCTATGGGAAACTCAGTCAAGCACACTACCGCAAATATTCGGCAGCTCTTGGAGCGCCGTCGCCAGAATCCATTCTTTGAAATCGACGCTATCCAAGAGTTCGATGAGGTTGAGACTTCGTTCGCGAAGCTCATCCTTGACTTTGGCGGCCCGCTCTTCATACAGCGCAGACAGGGCGATCCTGATCAAGTTGGTGTCGATCTGATGTACAACTTTTTCGGAAACGATCCTGATAGCCATGCGATCTCCGAGGGTTGGCTTTGGTCTCATGCAGCCTACAGGTTCATTGGTGCCCACATTAATGAGAGAAGGCTGCAGTCCACGCATGATGCACACAAGATCAAATGCCCGTTCTACACCACGTGCGTTTGCACCTTCCGTCAATCCAGCCCTGAGAAGTGCGCTTCACGACCTTGGCTTTCCGTGCTTGATGGTCAAGGTACCTGTGACTTCGCGCACGCGGTGCACATCACGCGCCCACCCGCCAGTGATCTGTCGCTTCGTACCAACCTCGAACCAGGCATGCCACACTCACCCTAGTCTTTTTCCGGGGAGGCGGGGCTTTCCCGCCTCCTGGTGCGACAAGTCGCGGGCGGCACTAGTAGCAGGGCTCAGTAACGTTGCGAGTCCGCTTCTGGCCGGAAGTGGACATGGGCAGGGCAGGGGATTAGGGAGATTTATCGGGGGTAGGGGAGCGCAACTTTGAGACCGGTTGCTACCGCTATTGTCGCGATAATGACAAGCATCTGCTGTGCAGTCATGGCCGCCGATAACTCATTTCTTGGGCGGCAAGTCAAGTCGTATCGCAGCCATGGAGTGCTCACCCAGCTGCAGTCTTCGAGATGAAGGGGCTCTCGCTCACCGCCGAGCCAGCCGGGCGACAATCGCCTTCCGGTCGCTGACATATGGTCGGAGCATTGCACTGCGGCTTTGTTAAACTAACATGGATGCCCGGGCGGGCGTGTGCCTGTTGCGTGGCAAATCCCACAAAGGGAGGCTAAATGAAGCTCGTTCGCCTTCGCCTATACAACTTTCGCTCTTTCGGTCCCGAACCCACAGTAGTCGAGCTTACTGACATGACTTTCTTGCTCGGGCCTAACGGTGCCGGCAAGACTGCTGTGCTCCAAGCTCTCGCCCGCATGTTCGGGCTCGATCCCGCGCAGCGTAGGATTAAGCGATCCGACTTTCACGTCCCGGCAAGCGAAGCGCCAGAGGACGCCCCTGAGCAGCGAACCCTCTGGGTCGAGGCGGACTTCGAGTTTCCTGAGCTGGAACAGGACGAGGCCGATGGGGCCGCACTTCCGGCGGTGCCTGGCAACTTCGCGCACATGCAACTTGTGGCAGCCGAAGGTCCGGCACAAGTTCGCTTCCGGCTGAAGGCAACCATCGATCAGGACGACGACATCGAAGAGAGTTTGACGTTCGTCATCCGCGAAGGCAACGACGGAAATCCAACGGAAGAGAGCCGCGTATCGAAGCAGGACCGTAGCGCCATTCAGGTCCACTACTTGCCAGCACGACGCGACCCTGCCGACCACATCTCCTACTCTGCCAACGCACTACTCGGGCGAGCACTGCGGTCGGCGGACTGGAGCGCTGAGCGCGAGGAAATCAGCACCCTGACGGAACAGATTGGCGATGAACTTCGGGACAACGCGGCCATCGGCGGGATCGCTACCGCGCTCACCAGTCAATGGGTCGGCCTGCACAAGGGAAGCCACTACACAAATCCGTCGGTCTCGTTCGGGCGGAACGAGATCGAGAACCTTCTGCGACATCTGAGCATCGGGTTCACGCCCGGCCATGGCGAGAACATCGTGGACTTCACCCGGCTCAGTGACGGTCAGCAGTCCTTGCTCTACGTTTCTCTGGTGCTCGCCATGCACGACATCGGCAGCAAGGTCCTGAGCGGCGAGCTGACCGAAGCGTTTGATATCGACAAACTGCGCCCCGCAGTTTTCACGCTCATTGCCATCGAAGAGCCAGAAAACAGCTTGTCGCCCCACTATCTCGGCCGCGTCGTCAGGACGTTGACGACTTTCGCCGAGGGGCAAGACAGCCAGGCGTTGGTAGCGACGCATGCGCCGTCGCTCTTACGTCGGGTGCCGCCCGAGTCGGTCCGATACCTGCGCCTGAACGAGGAGCGGAGCACCGTCGTCAAGAGCATCGAACTCCCGACGGATGAGACAGCACAGAAGTTTGTCCGCGAAGGCGTTCAGGCCTTCCCGGAGCTTTACTTTTCCCGCATGGTCATCCTGGGTGAAGGTGACAGCGAGCAGATCGTGCTCCCCCGATTGCTGGAGGACCGGGGCATCCTCGCCGACGACGCATCCATTTCAGTCGTGCCCCTTGGCGGACGGCACGTCAATCACTTTTGGCGGCTGCTGAACGGCCTTGGCATCCCGCATGTCACGCTACTGGACCTAGATGTCGCGCGCTACCAGGGCGGATGGGGCCGCATCAAGTACGCCGCCAATCAGCTTCTGAGCTATGCCGACATCGACGGCAATGACCTGACGCAGGATGAGATCGACGACATCCCGAAGTGGAACTCCGATGACGGGATCATGCTTGACGATCTAGGCTGGATCGCCCGACTTGAGGCGCTCGGGGTCTACTTCTCGACGCCGCTCGATCTCGATTTCATGATGATGACGCACTACCCGGCTGCTTACCGCGTAAAGGACGACGACCTGGAGGAGCCCGACGAAGAGACGGTCAAGGCTGTGCTTGGCAAGAGCCATGATGTGCTTGACGGGCAGTACTCTGACGAGCAGCAGAGCTACTTCGATGCTTACCATCGAAGGTTCAAGCTCGACAGCAAGCCCACGTCGCACATTCGTGCGATGGCGAACCTCGATAACGAGAAGCTCATCGAGCAAATACCCGATGCTCTCGACCGCATGTTCGATGCGGTTGAAGAAAAGGTCGCGGAACTTCCCGAATGATCACGTCCGAACGATGGGCACCGGCTGACGGCCTTTCCCTTGAACCGAACGCGCTAGCGGCGGCCAAGGAGATCGACCGCAACTTGGCGCTCACCGCCGGTCCAGGCGCTGGCAAGACGGAGATGCTGGCGCAGCGTGCCGACTTCCTGCTGCGCTCCGGAGCGTGCCGCTATCCCAAGCGCATCTTGGCGATTTCGTTCAAGGTCGATGCCAGCCAGAACCTCAAGGCCCGGGTCCGCAAACGTTGCGGTCCGGAGCTTGCGGCGCGCTTCGATAGCCATACGTTTCACGCTTTCGCAAAGCGCATCATCGACCGGTTCAGACCGGTACTGACCGGTAAGGACGCGCTTGATCCGGACTACAGTGTCGGTCCTCATCGCGTCCAGCGGCGATCTATCACCTTCAATGACATGGTGCCGCTGGCGGTGCAGATCGTGGAGACAAGTCAGATCGCGCGCAACGCGATCCGTCACACCTACAGCCATGTGTTCCTTGACGAGTTTCAGGACTGCACGGATGCGCAGTACGAACTCATCAAGGCTTGCTTTCAGGGTACGGTTGTCCGGCTTACAGCGGTCGGCGACACGAAGCAACGCATCATGGGATGGGCCGGGGCACTTGAAGGTATCTTTGAAAGCTACGCGGAAGACTTCAACGCACACCCGCTTAACCTCTATCAGAACTTCCGGTCAAAGCCGAGGTTGCGCCGCATGCAGAACGCCATGGTACGCGTCATGGACCCGCCCGCTGCACTTGACGACGATGACTTTCCGGGCGATGAAGGAGAGATTGAGGTCCTTCGGTTCGACAACGATGATGACGAAGCGGAGGCGCTCGCGGATTTAGTGCGCGGCTGGATCGACGGTGAATGCCTTAATCCTTCCGAGATCGCCGTGCTGGTCAGCAAGCAGCAGAACCTCTATTGCCAGAAGCTGCGTGCCGCGTTGGATGCCAGAGGCGTTCCGATCCGCGACGAGGACGCAATGCAGAATCTGGCATCGGAGCCGGTTGCGAACCTGATCATTGATTTTCTTCTCGTCGCAACAGGGCAGCGGCAGCCAGGCCCCTTTCAGCGTCTCCTCGATCTTGTGGTGTTCGGGCGAGGGTTCGATCAGGAGAACGAGTATCGCGCGCGATCCCGATGGGATCGCTTCAGTGCGAGTGTCAAACAGCGGCTTGCCGCGGGGGAAGCCGACCTTGCAGACATCGACGATCTGCGAACCATCATCGGCGAGCTACTCGACATCGTAGGACGCGATGCGGTAGTCGGGCTTTCGTCCGAGTACGCGCAGGGGGATTATCTGCAACAGCAGATTGACGCGACGACTGATCGGGCACATACGCTGTTGTCCGAAGGCGGGGACCCGTCGGCAGCCCTCGCCTTGTTCTCAGGCGATCGAGCCGTAAAAGTCATGTCGATCCACAAGAGCAAGGGCCTAGAGTTCGATACAGTTGTGATGTTCGGTGTTGAGACTCAGACCTTCTGGGGCGATCAGGATGCCGAGCGCTCTGCCTACTTCGTTGGCATCTCGCGCGCAAAGCGTCGCTTGTATCTGACGGTTTGCGAGGAAAGAGAACCGCCTGAGGGAGCTAAGCGCTGGAATGTGGTCCGGACGGAGCATGAAGAGTTCGTCGGATACGTGAATCCCTATGTCGCCCACCATACCACCGGTCTCAGCTGAGGCGAGATGGGAATGACGGGCGCCGCTACGATCGAACTTTATGTCGGCACGGCCATAGAGCACGCATCGGAGCGAGAAGTGCTGGCCGCGCTCATCGAGCACATGTCGATTGCCGGCTGCTGGGCAGCCATCTTCGCTAACATCCACATCGGCGGCCGCCAGATTGATTTTCTGGTCGCCACCGACTCTCTGACGCTAGTTGTCGAAGCAAAGCAATTCTCGCGTCGTATCCGCGGCAAGGTCAATGGACTCTGGCAGATGCACGTGTCGGGGAGCGCCTGGAAGAATGTCGGGAACCCTTACCTTCAAGCCTTGGACGCAACGCACGCACTGAAGGATCACCTCCGGGCCTCTCACGGCGAAAATCTCGGCTATCCGGCTACGTGTGTCGTCATCGCTCCGAAGGTGCCCGTGGGATCCGATGTGCCACCCTCCGACTTCAAGGTCTCCATCATCGGGACGGAAGGCCTTGCAACTGTCGTCGCCAAGACCTCCCGTCTGCTTCTGTCCAGAGAAAAGTGGGCGGCCTTTGCACGGGAGCTTCGGCTCCAGCGTGTCCAGACGATGAGTGCAGCTTGCGATCCGAAGCTGCTGGAGCAGGAGGTGCTGGTCACCGCTTACAGGTCGGAGTTTCTCCGGACCTATGCCCCCGACATTGGTTCGCTGAAACCTGATTCCTATGGGGTCGGGGACGAAGAGTTCGATGCCAGCGGTGTGGCGGATTGCGTTGCGCAGGAAGGTGAAGACCTGCTGATCGTGGTGCCATCAGGCTGCGGAAAGACCTTGCTGACCAAGAAGATCGCCATCCACTCCTTGGAGCAGGGCCATGTTCCGATACTCCTGCAGGCGAAGTACTTTGCCGGGAAACTAGGCGAGAGCATCGAGCGGGAAGCGGTCATGCTCGGCGCGCCTTCGGCGACCAGCCTGATCAGGGCGGCGAGGGCGACCGGCAGTCCGCTCGTCCTGGTGTTGGACGGGTACAACGAATGCCCGGCAGCAGAACAGCTTGCCCTCACGCGGAGCTTGGCGGCTGCTGTCCGGCGTTTCGGTGCCCGGCTCGTGGTCAGCGCACAGGCTGACCTTGCGCGACCGGATCTCATTGAGGCGAGGCACGTAGTAGTAAGAGAACCTAGCAAGGCCCTGAAGGCAGCGATCGCAGGGTCAAGTGCCGCGGATCGATTCGACTATCTTTTGGAGTCAGTATCGAGCGGGCTTGAGGCAGATTTGGTCGGTCGAGTCGGCACGACATTGGCTGACGGATCGAGCCGATTTGCGCTGTTCGACGCTTATGCGAGGCAAAAGCTGGGAGATGACGCATCCGATGGGATCCGATTCCTCGCTGCCGTCGCAGCACAGCTCATCGACCGAATGTCGTTCAGCCTATCAATCAGGGATTTCGATCGCCTAGCGGCCGCCGAACGCATCCCGGGCGACCTACTTGGAAGGATTGTCGCCGCTGGCCTCGTGGTGAGGCGGTCGGACAAGGTCAGTTTCCGCCATGAGTTGATCTTCGCGGCGTTCGCCGCCGAGTCTGTAGTTCGACGGACCAATCATGATGTCGAGGACGTGCTTCGGGCACTGGGCGCGCCCAAGTATCGAAATGCCCGTTCTTTGATCCTGGGCGCCTACGATGACGATGGATTCGTCGTGAAGGTGCTCGCGGAAACGACCGATGCGGATCTCCTGCGGGCTGCATCCGACGGAGAGTGCGGGCTGGCTGCGCGCCACTGGACCGTCGCCCGATGCGAGCAGGTACTTGAGAGACTGACCTCGGAAGCCGCAGCACTCGGGTTCTCGCTGCAGGGAGGCATCTGGAACGGGGCCGGTGTATCCGAAGACAGCGCCAGCGAATGGACGCCCGCGGAACACGCGCTCATGGCGACAATCTCCTATGGCGTGTGGCGAGGATCGTATCTTGATCAGGTCCTGCATGCCGTAGGCGTAATGGATCAATCGCTGATCCGGGGTTTCCAGGTGCTGAAGGACGAGGCAAGAGAGAAGAAGATTGCGCTCCGCAGCGGCTTGTTTGCGGATGCCTATGTCGTGTCAGGAAAGGCCGGGATTTCCCACCTGCTGATGTGCATCTTCAACAGCGATCGCGTGTTCCGGGCTAGCGAAAGCGAAGTCGCGGGCAAGCTCAGGACCAAATGGGAACAGCCTCGCACACCCGGCCAGACTTACCTGCTGCTGTCATTGGTCAGATTCGCGGAGGACAAGGAGTTCGTAGTTCCGTACATCCTGCCCTTGCTCGGCGAGCAGTGGAAGTATCAACCCTACCACTTGCAGCTTGCACTTCTGAATTTCGTGCACTTTGCGCGTCTGTCTGACGAGGAGCTGCGGCAGCAGCTAATAGGCGCATTGGACGCTTTGGTTCCAAACGTGGGTCCCGTACTGTCCGGCATGGTGATCGAAGCCCTTGAGCACATGGGTGCACTGGAGGAAGAGGTCAGCCGGCATGTCGATACCGTCAGGACGGATCTGCAGCAGCTTCTGTCAGGCTCTATAGACGCCGACAAATGCGGCGGCGCCTGGAGAGCTTATGTCTGCCAGTTTGACCACCCGTATTCGGCAGCCTATTGCGAGGTCATGCAAGAGCTGAGTCCGGATGACAGGAAGCGTCTTTTGGCGATGGCCTGCCGAGGCGCGGACTACGCAGGGATGTTCGTTGCACCGTTGATCCAGGAGCTCGTAAAGCATAGCGATCGTTCCGTTGCTCCGGCGATTCAGCGATGGCTAGAGCTGCCCGCAGTTGAGAGTTTCATACCGCAAGATTCTGTCTCCGTGTTTGTGTGGGCCCACGTCGCCCTGGGCATGCTCGGAGTTCCGCTACCCGCCCGCGATGTGCATGAAGACTCTCCCGCGAAGGCTGCCTTGATTGCCTTCGGGGAGTTGTACTACTGGATTCACCGACGGGACTTCGAAGCGGAGCATCTCGATCAGGCTTGCGCGCCGGCACTGGGTGTTTTGCTCAGGCCAGATCAGTTCGGGGCGGCGTCGGCCTTGCATATGTTGACCAGGTCGATGATGCACGAAGATGGCGTTCGAGAGTCGGTCATCCGGGAATTTCCCGGCGCGATGGCAAGCATCTGCCGGAACGCATTGCGGCTGCCCGACCATCAGGTCGGCTACTTTCCGCATTTCGTGCATGACAAGCTTGACGCGCTGCGATTCTGGATCGATCTGATAGGGAGTCTCGGTGACATGGGCGATCTACCGCTCTTGCGAAGCCTAAGTGAGGATATGGATATCGGGGAATCGGCGATCAAGGCGATCCGGCGTCTTGAAGTACGATCAGGCAGTATCGGCGGCTAGGAGGGCACTGGCAGCTGTGCGAAAATCAGTGCAAAGATAGTTGTGTTCCTAAACATACATCGGCTTCGTTTATGGTCGATGCAATGCAAAACCAAACGGTGCGAGACGATGTCGATCAAACGAGTGCTAATTCCGGATACGACTTTCGACGGCGATGCAATCCGCACAGCATTTCAATGCCTTCTTGGCGTCATGGCCGAGGATCCGAGCATCAAGCGATGTCTGCTGTACATCCCAACCAAAGGAAACATCCAATCCACCACGCTTGAGCAGGCGCTGGGTGCAAAGACCTTGAAGCTGCTCAGTGACGGTAATGAGCTGCGTATCGGCGAGGGCGCTGTCAGGCTGGAGACAATCAGGACCTTCAAACCCTATTCGCCGGGAGACGCCGTGGTTGTTGTCTATGCCGATCAGAAAATGATGGATGCCGTTGACTCGAATCGGTCATTGAAGGCCGTTATTTGCGTACCTCATCTTCCCGATGCGGTGGATAGCTGGAAACGCACATGGAATCCGATCTCGCCTGGAGGCAAGCAGGAGGAAGCACGGCTCATCAGCAATCCGATCGTCGAGGCGGCGCTGGCTTCTCTGACCGGACGAATCAATCTAAGCCACCGAGCAATCCATTCTTCAGATACCGGGGTGGTGAAGGACGCTTTTCGCATCCTGCGTGCGCATCGACAAACGGAAGACCCCGCGAACATTCGGGCTTGGTGCATCAAGCAAGGCTGGCATGCCGACACTGCCGATATAGCGATGAAATATGCCGCCAAGGCCTTTGCCCTGCGTTCCAAGCCGAGCATACTTGGAACCAATTGGGCATCCGACATCTACCAGCATTGGGAGAAGAAGGCTGCGATCGGAACTACCATGTAATCCCAAAGGATGACGCGTTGCAAGCTTCGCTTTTTACTCGGCGCGAAGTAGAGCAAGCGCGGCCGGAATCGCGGCGGCGACCTTGCAGTCGTATTGGCGGTCAAGCGCCAAGTGATTCGCGGTCACCATTGACATCAGCCGGCGTTCGGTCAGGAAAAGATCGCAGTACGCCAAGGCCGAGCACGCATGCCGGAAGTCCTCAAAATCGTTCGGCCTGAGCTGTTGGGTCTTGTTCCAGCGAACGCTCGCGTGCAGGCAGGTATTGATGTGCAGGCTGGGGAGAACCGACTTGTGCTTTTCATGGCCCAGCGCCGTCGACAGCATCTTAGTCCAGATGCGAACCGCCTCCGCTTCCGCGGTATTGCCTGCCGCGGACGGCGATCTCCCTGTGACGAGTTTCTGCACGTCGCGAGTGATCTCCACGGCCATTGATGCATAGACCTCGGCCGCGCCGTGCGCCTCAATGGCGTAGGTTTGCTGAAAACTGCAAAGCTCGCCGGCATGCTTCGCATTACCCACGTTGAGCTGCTCCGCCAGGCGGGGGTGCCGGTCTGGGGGCATCTGTTTGCCGCCGAGCGTGTCGACCATTTGCGACAGTGACAACGACCACATGTGGTCGAAGAATGCCTTCTGGATCGCAAGCTCGGTGCTGGGGTCGAAGGTGGTCTCAAACGGGTGCATCACTCCCAGGACGTAGCTGAGTCTGGTCCATGGCAGGCGCTGCGGCTCTGGGGCCCCGAGATCTCGGCATTGACCATAGATGAAGGCACGCAACTCCATGGCGACGCGCTGCTCGAACGGGATCAAGGTGACGCCCAGGCTCAATTCATCGATTATTTTTGCCGTCGCGATGCGGGTTAGGTCGTCGCTTTGCTTGAGCATTTCGGCAAAGGTGCTTTCGCTGAGCGGGCAGAAGGCCTTGCCTACTGCGACGAGTCCGCGCAGGACGCCGAGCAGTTCGATTTCCGGATCGGTCCTGCGCACGCCGGCAACGACGTCTCGCAGGATGATCCAGTACTTGGTGTCCAAGTAGATGATACGGCGGGGCCGCAGCTCCTCGGCCAAGGCGGCATGGCAGCTTCGTACGTGGGTCTCGAGCGTCACGTCTGGCGAAGCGAGATGCCATTGCAGTGTGGACATCATGCCTCGCTCACTCCGCGGCAAGCGGGGCGACGATACGCCGCCAGAACTGGGGCGGGACGGGCAGCCGGTAGTGGTGGCAGGCGGCGAGCATAATCGGCCAATAGCCGGTCGCGATCGCCGAAAGCTTGTCAAAGGCGCGCTCCTGCTTGAATGCGGCGTCGAGGGTGTCGATCTGCTCCTGGCCGTTGGCCGTCAGGGGAAGGTCACACAGAGCGATCCCGTGATCGTCGCTGCCGGCGTAAAGGCCGGCTTCGCTCGATTCGTCTGGGATCCAAAGCTGGAGCGTGCAGTGCTGCAGCTCTTTGTCCTTGAGGTCGATCAGCTGTGCCAGACATTCCCCGTCGTTGAAATAGGAAAGATAGGCGGCCATGAGCGGAATCAATGTCGAACCTGCCGTCGCGTCCTTGCGGTATTCGTCAGTCCGATAGCGCGGATGCGCGATGAGGTCGCGGTATTCGGAGAACACGCACGGATACCGGCCGTGGGTGCGCAGCGTCAGTGCCAGCCTCTGGGTCATTCCTCGCAGCCACGCATGGGCATCGTGCAGGTTGCCGTCGGCGGCACTGACCAGGAGCAGGAACAGTGCGACTTCGATGGACTGCTCATCTTGAAGGGGCAGGAACAGCGCCGGATTGTTGTTGACCAGTTGGAAGCCGGCGTCCGCCAATGCCCTGGTCTGGGCCTGCAGCCTGGCCCTGCGCTCGACATCCGGGTCCCGTTGGCTGATCCAATGGATCCACAAGCCGGCCATCGCAATCCGGCCGAGGAGGTCGAACAGCTTGAGGTTGACATCAGCGGAGGTGCCGCCGCGGATCGCCATCGAAATGCCGTGGGGCACGCCGGCGTGCGGCAGGATCTTGTGATACAGGAATTCCTCGGTGATCGCGAGATGGAGCTGGATGGCGTCGCCCAGGATGGCGGTGATCGCCTTGCCGGTCGCATTGCGGGTCTTGCCGACATACGGGCGCAGCAGGTCCCACAGGCGGAGCAGGGCAAACTCGCTGGTGCGGTACGGCGCCTCGACGTTGTCGACGTCGCGCGCCCACACAAACAGTACCCACTGTGCGATGTAGATCTGGCGGGCGGTCCGAACACGCTCCTTGTCGTTCATGGCGGACAGGCATAGCTCGTGGACGAGCCGCGAAAAATGCGCGAACGCGATCTCGGGATCGTCCACCATCGCGACCGCTTTCTGGAAATGGCGGCGCAGCGCCTTGGGCATGATCTCTTCGCGCAGCACGCCTTGCATCAGCAGGCCGGCGAGCTTGTCCCCGTTCCATTCGGCGAACGAGACCTTATCGGTGCTGTATCGCCGGGCGTAGCCCTCGACGTCGCTGCGTACCTGCTCCTGCATGTCGCCGCCGAAAACCATGCAGACAACGATCTTCAGGTCCTGGTAGCGCTTGGGCACGCGGTGCTGGACGTAGTTGTCCAGGATAGTGTCGAGCGACGCACGAAGCGATTGCGGGGTGCCGTCGTTCCAAGACTCCCGGGTGAGGTCTCCGCGCTTCACTGTAAACAGGAACAGCTTGCGCTCGCCATCCTCGTCCACGCCGACGGCTGCAATGTCGACGCCGGCCTGCGCCGTGCCGCGCTGCGGTCGGGAATAGACGGTGTAGCCCAGTTCGCTGAGCAGGTCCGGCAGGATCGCATCGAGCTCTTCGCGTTCGCGCAGGGACGCCAGGTAGCTCCGGAAGATCAGCTTCATGCGGGCTTCTCGACCATGCACACGCGACGCAGGTAGTCCAGCCCGACGGGATCGAGCTTCTCCAGGTGCGGAAGTTCGATATAGGCGCTGTGCTTCTGAAGATCCATGGCGAATGCGCGCTTCTGGCCGCCGGGGTCAGCGAGGTAGGTGAGCGTGCGCTTTCCGTGCAGGATGGTCGAGTGGTGCACGAGCTTGCGGAAGATGGACTTTTTCTCCACCTCCTTGTGTGACTCCCGCATCTGGTCGTGCGAGCGCTGATGCGCGGTGTCCAGCTGCCGTTCGGAAGGATGCAGTTCCTTGATGGAACCGATGGCGTCGATGGCCGAGTAGAAGTCGCCGAATCTGGCCAGCACATTCTGGACGGTTCCGTAGGCTGCGTCTGTCGAAGGCAGGCTCGCCAGATAGTCCCGGGCGCCGCCGCCGTAGCTCAGCAGGATGGGGTCGAACAGGATCTGTCCGACTTGCGCCCTGAAGTCCTCGTCCGCGGCACGGATCACCGAGACCAGGATCGAGCAGCAGGTCACGGGATGGAAGAACAGGAAACCGATCGCCTTGCGGCACAGAAACAGTTGCTGGTCCGAGCTCAGGCCCAGCGACTGTGCGCTGGTATTGAAGACGCGCTCCTTGCCGGCCCTCACGAACTGGCTGGTGCTGCTGGCCAATGCGATGCTGCCCGACAGCAGCCATCTCGCGACCAGCTCATACACCCGCTGCGGGTTGTCGGTGTTCAGCTTGTGCGCGGTCGAATGGAACTGCTCGATGGTCAGCGTTCCCTCGCGCAGCGTTTCTGTCAGGAAGTCCAGCGCCTGCGACTCGTTGGGCGTGCCGACCATGCGCTGCAACCCGCTGTCCACCAAGCGAACAGTGCCCAGTTGCTCCGCATCGACGGCTCGCAAGGCGTTCAGCGCCATCCCGACCGTCTCGATATCCAGCGATGAATCCGGTTGGAACAGGAGCCGCGCGAGTCCATACAAGACCTGTGGCCCCGGACCCTGCACGGCGGATTGGACCAGTCGCCGCGCCAGTGCGTTGTCCTGAAGCGGTTGCAGGATGCCAAACGCCGCGGACAGCGCGTTCGCTCGGACCGCATCGACGTTGCCGCTGGCCACGAACGGCTCTACGGCGGCGACCGCCTGCCTGGCGCTGTCGCCATCCGCAAAAGACATCTGGCCCAGGGCCGACAGGCCGTAAAGCCGGCGGTTGTCGTCGTACTCCCTGACGAACTCGGTGGCCGTTTCGATGTCGTTTGCACCCTGCAGGGCAAAAGTGACGAACTGCATGGCCAGGTCGTCCCCCGCCTTGGCGTTCCGGATGACGCCGGCAGCGTCCTCCAGATTGCGTTTGCACCATTGCCGAAAGGCACCGTTCGGCATGTGAGCGACACCGTCGTTCCCCGCGCGTTCGATCAGGGTGCGGCAGCAGGCCATCAACGCGGTGGCATTTGTGCGGAGCCGGGGGATGGCATCGCAATAGAATTGCTGCGCCGTGAAGAACGAGTGCGTGTCGATGGCGTCGAACGCCGGCTGGCCCGGGATGGCGACGAGATTGATGTCGCCGTTATTGTGCAGAGCGATGCAGCGGTGCAGGAACGTGTCGCTCCCATCCTTGGCGGGGAGATGGTATTGCGCGAGCTCGGCTACGAGGCTGCCGGCTTTGTAGAGCTGGATGATCTGCTCTGCTGACGGAATCGGTGAAACGGCCACGGCGTCCCCTGTCAATGACACGTGCCCAAAATATCCTACTTGAGCAATCGCGCGGCAGGATTCTCCTCGACGGCGCCTGCTTGGAAGTACCCAATCACGCTCGCCACGGAACGGTGTTCGGTCATGGCCATTACCGCAGGTAGCGGCACACCTTGCTTACCGGCCTCGGTGACAAATCCCGACCGCAGGCTGTGCGCCCCGAAGTCCCCCTCCAGCCCTGCCAAACGGGCACGACGCTTCACGATCAAGGCAACTGAGCCGGGGAGGAGGGGAGGGCCGACTCGATCTTTCCAGATCCGCCGAAAGATCGCCCCTTCACGGATCTGCGCGGTTTCGAGCCAGGCAGCCAAGGCCTCAGCACTACGGCCCAGAATCGGCTTGTCCGGGGTCGAGTCCGCCGTTACGCCCGCTTGCTGGGTCTTCGAATACTCCAGCCGATAGATATAGCCGTCTTCGCTGACCATGCGCAGGTCGCGCATATCCGCGGCCGCGATCTCGCTGCGCCGGCGCCCGCCGCTGGCGAAGCCGAAGCAGAGCAGGGCACGGTCGCGCACGCCTTCCAGGCTGTCATCGCAGGTGGCCAGCATAGCCTCAAGCTCGGCCCGGGTGATCGCAGTTTTCTTGGCCGGGCGCTCACCGCGCTTAACGGCAGCACGTCGAGCCCGGCTCAGGAGCGTACGGACACTGGGCAGCTCGCAGGGGTTGGCCAGGCGCTTGAGACTGTGCGCGGAGGACAGCACAGCCACGCGCTGGACCACGGTCGACAGCTTCAGCGGCCCAACCTTGGCTTTGAGGCCGGCAGCGACTAGGGCCTGATCGATCGCCGGCGGCAGCTCGCTGACCAGGCCAGTCTTGTTCTTGCGCTGGATGTGGTCGACCAGGAACTGGATCACCACAGCCTCGCTCGCCGGCAAGGCCAGCTCGACGCCATAGCGAGCCTGGTGCCAGCCGGCCCAGTAGCGCAGGGCCGTGGCATAGCTACGGGTAGTGTTGGCCGCGGCCGCTTCGGCGAGCAGTTCACGCACCGCGTCGGCGGCCTGCTGGGCCAACTGCTCGGGCAACACCAGGTGCGTGGCCGTCGCCGGCAGGATGGGCAATGTGCTATTTCGCTTCATACTATGTAATGCATGTTATGAAATATGGTGTGTACTAGCGATAATCATCACTTATCGCCAGTACGTCAACTGCGGGGCAGGGCGCAAATCCGGGAGGCACTTCAATGGCCAGAGGCATCACAGAATCAGATGTTCACGCTGCCGCCGACGCGCTTGTCGCGCTTGGCGAACGTCCCACCGTGGAACGCATTCGTGCTCATCTTGGCACTGGCTCGCCGAACACCGTGGTTCGCTGGCTGGAAACCTGGTGGGGAAGATTGGGTGAGCGGCTGACCGCGCAGCAGGTCAGACTTGAGCTACCCAATGCCCCTGCGGAGCTGGCAACCTTAGCCTCACAATGGTGGGAGCACGCGCTGGCAGCAGCACAACGCCACGCTGACGCCCAGCTGGCTCAACAGCGTGCCAACCTCGTCGCGCTAGAAGATGACTGGGGCAATCGGGAGGCCGCTTGGCAAGCGCAGATTCACCAGCATACCGCTGCTGCCGACCAAGCTCGGCAGTCGCTGGTTGTCGCCGAACAGCGGCTGGCCGATCTCCAGCGCTTGTGCGATCAACAGCTTACTCAGATTGCCGACCTGACCACGCAGCGCGAGGACTTGCGTGACCGCTGCACCCATATGGAACAAGAGCTTAGTGCGCTACAGGGCCGTTACAGCGAGCGCGAGGCAGTGATCACCATCGAGCGCAATCGCCAGGCCGACCACCTGCGTGCAGTTGAGGATAGGGCGCACATAGAGATTGATCGGGCACGTCAGGAAGCTCAGGCACTTCTAAAACAGCTTACGAGTGCACAACGAGAGCGTCAGACCTTTGAGCAGCACGCTCGCCAGCAAGAAGACAATACCCGTCAGGCATTGGCTGAGGCGCTACGAGAAGCTGCCGTCGAGCGAGCTCGAGCCGACACCCTGGCAGCAGAGTTACAACGTACCGTCTCAGAGCGGCCCACGTCACGCCAGAAGTCGGCCAAACCGGCGGCCCGTACGCCGCGCCGCGCCGCACGTTAGACAACAAAATCCAAGCAGATTGGCGGACAGTCAGGCTATTCAGGTCAGTCCAAATAATTCGTTTCCAGTCCATCCAATTGATAGATAGTCCAGTCAATTGGTGTGGCTCGAGAGACAACTGCCGACAGAGAAGCAGCTGCTTGAGCCTGGCGTTTTTACATAATATACATTTTATCCGCACCGGAGCCGTTCAAGCCATTGATTTCAATGGTCTTTTTCTGATTCGTCGCCGGCACTGTGCCGATTGTCAGCACCACCAGCGCGACGACCGCGGCCGCCGCGCTTAGCCTGTCCAGTACCGACCTCCACAGGGCTTTTTCCGCTGGGCTGGCCGCTCGTTCGGCGTGTATCCGGGCCATCCACTCTCCGCCATCGAGCCTGGCCATCGCGCAGATCTGCGCAATTCGTTCATCCGGCATCGGGTTTCGACCCGCCCGCCAACTGCTTATCACCGCCCTGGTGATCCCAAGCCGCTGAGCTAAAGCATTGTCAGACGGGAGATTTGCCCTCTCTCGGCCTTTGTCAAGTAGTTCGTTGACGCTTGGCATGTTTCAGATTCCGTTGACAGAACGTATGCGGACCAATATACATGGCCCGTGTTTGCGGAATCGCATACACCCCGCCCCCCGGCACCCCCCGGGGGCCACGGGTCAGGGTAGGGGACTGGGGAAATATTGTGATTAATCACGAATATCAGGTGCAGCAGCGCGATGGTCGCCGCTGGGTCGTCCTTGAGGCGCACCCGGATCGTTTCACCGCCTATGAGCGCAAGTTCGAGCACGTCGCCGATGAGGTGATCCGCGGCCGCATGTTCGCCATAGCGGTGCGTGACTTCCGCGTTCGCAAGGCGGGGGATGTTTCGTGATGAGTCACGATATGTACGTTTCTGCCGGCGCCGCCGTTCTCGGTCTTCTGGCCGGCCTGCTGATCCTCCGCGGCATCATTGCGCTGCTGCGCTGGGATGATCGTCGGTTCGCTCAGCAGCTTGATGCCGACTTCCGCGCGCACGTCATGGTCGAGGAAGCGAAGCGCGAGGTATCTCGCCGTGCGTGAGTCCAAAGCTCCCGCGCCGCGCGTGCAGCGCATCCTCGTACCGGTTGCTCCGCACCGGCCTGACCTGTTGGAACTCTCTGCCGTCGTCATCCACGTCGACGGCCAGGCCGTCACCCTGGGCGACTATTGGGTGGCTGTTCGCATGCAGGCTGCTGCTGCGCGCTTGGAGCGTGGCGCATGACCGCGCTTCACGAATTTTCACCGGTCGAACCGGTGAAAAATGCACATGACCTTGGCCCGGGGAGTAACACGGGCCAAAAAGGTCAACCGGTACCCGTTCGGCAGCACGCGGTGACGGTGGACTTTTTGACCGTTGTCTTCAATCGCGACCGCCTTGAGGCGGCGCGTAAGCTCAATCTGCGCTACCTGTTGCAGTGGATCTTCGGCCTGGATCCGCGTGACGTGTTTATGGGGCAGATTCATGCGAAGCGTTGGCAGTTCTATCGCTCCAGCGCGCCCATCATCGACGCCAATGGCGAGTTGGTCGGTCGTTTCGGCTGCGAGGGCAACGGCGACACCATGTGCGTCAGTCTCTCCGGCGCTGCCTGTCGGTATATCCGCAACTGGCGGCACGTCGAAGTCAATTTGCAGCTTGTGGGCGCGCGTATCACGCGCTGCGACATCGCATATGACGACTACGACGGCGTGCTTGGCACCGTGCGCGATCATGAGGCGCTTGCTCGCGCCAACATGTCCGATACCGGCGGCTGCCTCCTGTTCGGTTCTGGGCCTGGTGCGCCTCCGAAGACGCGTTTCATGGATGACCACGGCAATGGCGATGGCTGCACGCTCTACGTCGGCGGCAAGGGCCACAAGCAGCTCTGCATCTACGAAAAGGGCAAGCAGCTAGGCGTCTGCGAATCGCCCTGGGTGCGCTACGAAGCGCGCTTGTATGGCAAGCACGCCGAGCTGCCGCTCGACATGCTCACGCACCCTATGCGCTACCTGCGCGGCTCCTACGCGTACATGGATCGACTCCTTGCCCGGGTAGGGCAGGGTGTCGCCACCGCGGTCAAGATCGCCAAGCGCACCGTAGAGGCGACTGCTGAGGCCATGGTGCGCTGGGCGCACCGCCAGGTCGGGCCAACCCTTCATTGCCTGCGCGAAGCGCTGGGCGACCAATTCGGCGACTTCGTCGTCAATCACCTGGCGCGGGAAGGGCTGCCCTCGCGTTTCAAGCGTGCCTGTAAGGCAGCCGATCTGCCCGCCTACGTGCGGGAAACCTTAGTCAAGAGGGAAATCCCATGTCCATTGTGAGGGTCAAAGATGACCGCATCATCGAGCGCCGTGTCGTCATCAAGGGTGTGCCGCAAATCTTCCGCGAGCAGCGTGCTTGCGTCCTCCTCGGTGGCGGCTACGAAACCACGTTCAACGTCGGCCTCGGCGATGGCCCCTGCTATCAGGTGGGCGATTACGTCATCCATCCGGACAGCTACGGCAGCGGCCAATACGGCGACGTGACGCTCAAGCGCATCAAGCTCTGGCCGCTCGCTGTCGCGCTGAAGGAAACCGGCGCGACCGTTCCGCAAGTCGTCGGCACCCCGGTGAAGGCGGCGTAATCCCATGGCGCGCGTCCTGACCTGCATTGATCCGGTGCCGGCTCAGGACGGCACCTGTGCGCAAACCACCTGGCTGGATCAGTCCAGTTGGGTGGACATGCTCCCTACGGTGGAACAGGCCAACACCGTAGGGCCGGCAGTTGTAGTTGGCCTCATCAGCATCGCCGCACTGCGGCTCATCATCCCAAAGAAAGGAGACGACGAATGAACAAGAACCTGCGTGCTCTGCACACCTACCTCCGTACTCTCGGCACCAAGACCAACGCCGTGTTGTTCGGTTCCAGCGTGGCCCTGGCGTCCCCGGCCGCGTTCGCTGCCGATGGCATCGACACTGCCACGATCCTCGCCGCCATCACCGGCATGGTGGCGGCCGGCGTGATCATCTACACCGCGTTCGCTGTCGGGCGCTGGACGATGAAGGCCTTCGGCCTGATCGGCGGCAAGTGATCTGTTTAATCAACGAACAGGGGAGGGCGGGGTAACTCGCCCTTTTTCGTTATGACCGGTCTGATTCTTATCGTGTGGTATTTCGTGGCGGGTTACATAATGGCAGATGGGCTGCGCTAATGATGCGCCGCCTCCTCTGCGTTGTTGGTCTGTCGTCTCTCTTGGTGGTGGCGCCAGTTGCGCGTGCGGACGGTGATTGCTTTGGCGATACGTCCGAGGGCTACACGGTCATGTGTGGCGACCAGGGCGAGGCTGCGGCTGGCGGTTCCGCGGCTGCGAATAAGCTTAAGTCGGGTGGCGTCGGTGGTGTTGGGCCGAACAATATCCGTGTCGATGGGCCTACCGAGGTCAACACTTCGTCGCGCACGTTGGTCTACAAGCTGGTGTGGATTTCCCAGGGGCAGATGCTTGCCCGTATCGTGCGTGGCTGGCCTGAGGCCAAGTCGTGTGCTGATCGCAATTCAACCAAGCTCGCCGACGCGGGCTTGTGGTACTCCGAGCCGTCGTCATGCATTGGTGGATGTCAGGTGCAAGGCACCTCGTTCAGCGGCACTAGCGGTTCGGTGAAGGTCTACGGCATGAAGGATCGCAGTTATACCGGCGATGTGTGCGCCGCTCCTAAGCCATCCGATGACGTGTCGCAGGTGCAGGGAGAGGTTGAGGACGCGAATAAGAAAAAGGCGCCCGAGTGCACCGCGCTTGGCAACGGCCAGACTGGCTGCCAGAAGCCCAACGGTGATTACTGTGCAACGTCATCCACCGGCAAAACGTTCTGTTGGCAGCCGCAGGAAACAGGCAAAAAGACCGATGGTTCAGATGCTCAGGTGAAGTCGCCTAAGGGTGAACCTGTTACGCCGCCCAGCGTCACGATCAGCGACGACAAAGAGTGGCAGCGCAACGAAGGCCATCAGCAGACCGCGTGTGTCAACAACACATGCAATACGTATAACGTCACGAATTACAGCAGCGTCGGAAAGGACACTTCGAAGAACTCCACCGGCGACAACACGCCCGATGGTTCTGGCAACACGTCTGGCAATGGCGCTCCCGGCAAGGGTTCTGGCGAAGGCGATAAGGATGGCGACGGCGATAGTGCAGCAGATAGCGGCAACTGCACGACGCCGCCTGTGTGCGTGGGCGATACGCTCAAGTGTTTGCATCTGCGGTACACGTGGAAGATTCAGTGTAATACCGATGGCGGCGAGGTCACCAGCGGCACCAGTTGTTCGGATGGCGACGTACCCGTGTGTGCCGGCAAGAGTTGCAAAGCCGCTGAGTATGCGCAGGTGTTGCAGCAGTGGCGCCAACGCTGTGGTGCCGAGCATGAGCGAAACGCCGCGAAGGGTGACGCCGCTGCGGGCGCTGCTGACGCGGCTGGTGACGATGAGTCGGGCGAGGTGGCTAAGCTGTGGTCGCAGGACGGCAAGCCGTCTCCGACGTTCGATCAGGGCAAGGTAAGTATCGGAGGTGGCGATCTGTTGGGAGGTGAGGTCAAGATCATGGGCCAGACCTTTGCGCTCAATGCGCAGTTTTACAACGCGCTCGCCATCATCAAGAAAATCATCATCGCTTCCGCAATGATCGCGGGGCTGTGGATCGTCTGGAAGTCCTAATGGCCTGGTTCAACATCGATAACCAATTCCTCGGTGCGCTTGCTGGCGTCATCAATCGCCTGATAAAGCTGAAGCTCTCGCTATGGATTGCCAAGGCGTTGAGTGCGATCGGTTTGGGCTTCGCGGCGAAAAAGCTTGTCTATGATCCGTTGATCGATCAGGCCGTGAACGCGTGGCAGGCCGTGCCGGCGCTTGCTGCAAACTGGGTGCACGCGCTTGGCTTGGATACGGCAATTTCCATCGTGCTGAGCGCCTATGGCATCCAGGGCGTGCAGCGTGTGTTCCTCACCCGTCGCAATGAGGCTGTTGACAAATGATCGGTGATACCGCGTCTATCTCGTTGCTCACGGGGCTGCCAGGCTCCGGCAAGTCGCTTCGCATGACTCAGCGCATCGTGGAGTTGGTCGAGCAGGGTGCGCACGTGTACACGTGCAACATCAACGGAATCAGCGTGCCGGGCATCAGCCCGTGGGAGGACCCCACGAAGTGGCGTGATCTGCCTGCCGGTTCAGTGCTGTTCGTTGATGAGGCCCAGCAGTATTTCCGTGCCCGCCGCGGGGGCGAGCCGCCGGAGTACATCAGCGCGATGGAGACCATCCGCCACGCTGGTGTGCGGTTGGTGTTGGCCACGCAGCAGCCGAACTACCTCGACACGCACTTGCGGGGCCTGGTGGGCTTTCATGAGCACTTGCTGCGTCAGTCCGGCAAGGATGAGACTTTCATTTTCCGTAACCATCAGGTGATGGATGAGGTTCGACTCGGTCTGAAGCGCATCAAGGGTCTCTATGACCATGAGCGCTGGAAGCTTCCGCAGAAGTACTTCGCTTACTACAAAAGTGCCGAGTTGCACACGGTCAAATACCGTATGCCGGCGCTCTTGAAAAAGGTGCTCATCACCGGCCCTATCGCCGTGTTCATGATGGCCGGCGCGTTCGGTTGGCTGTTCTGGAAGGGCATCCATGGCAAGGCCGAGGCGGACGCCGCGCAGGCCAAGACGGCGCCTGTGGCGCCGACGGGCCGGCCGGCGTCCAGCGGCACCGCCACTGGGGACGGTTCCAGACCAGCCATCGCAACCGCCGAACAGTACGTCCAGGCGATTACGCCCATGGTGGAGGACGTGCCGTGGTCTGCGCCGGCATTCGTGACGCGAGCCGTTGTTAGCGATCCGCACGTGTACTGCATGAGCACAGAGAACAGTTGCCGCTGCGTGACTGAGCAGAACACCAAGGTGCAGACTGTTCGCGACGACGTGTGCCGAGACATTGCCCGCAATGGCGAGCCTTACAACCCGTTTAAGGCGCCGCCAGAGCGCTCGCAGCTGCAGCAAGTGGCGCAGAGCGGGCAGGGTAGTGGTGACAGGGGAGACGCGCGTTCCGCGCAGCCTGCGGGGCACCCCGGGTCTGTAATTTCTAAGCAGACGCGTTCGCTTGGCACGTTCCCGGAGTCCCCGTCGAAGATCACCGAAACATACACGCCGCCCACTACGCTCGACATGTAATTACGTGACGCGTCACTTATAACGAACGACCATTAGACATTCGTGACGCGTCACGATAACATATCACCATCGACAGACAGGAGGGGATTGCGTGATGCGTGACGAAAAAGACCCGGGCACCCTGGAAATGCCGCTGCCGCGCAAGCGTGGCCGTCCTCCCAAGTACGATAGGCCGATGACCGCTGCCGAGCGTGCAGCAATGTATCGCCTGCGCCAGGTCACCGAGTCGTGCCGCGTGACGACTGACCCGGCCGAACTTGCTACTCTGTCTGATGTGATCCTACTCAACCGTCTCCGTAAGGGCATGGCTGATGGGTACAAGCGCAATGTCAAGGCGATCTTGGCCGAGATTGCCCGCCGCCACACTTAAAGTGACGCGTCATGAATATCTCAACCATCGATTGGCAGACCATCGCGCTTGGCGTGTTCGTGGGCATGCTTGCTTACCGCATTGCCAACCTGGCTCTGGCAGCGGTTGCGCATGCGCTTGTGATGATCCTCGCCTGGATCTGGCCTAACACCTGGGCCAGCTACGCCGAGTCGCTTGGCCGGGCTCGACGTTGATGGGTGACATCGACTGGTTCCGCACCTTGCTCCTCGCCGAGGTCATCGTTTTTTCTATCCTCGGCCTGGTCTCCGGCATCCGTGCGACTCGCCGTGGTGCCTCGCTGTTCCGACCCCTGCGCTAGCCCCAGGGGTGTAGGGGGCAGCGCCCCCTACGGATAACGCCTCACCCGCGCTTGCATCGCCTGCGCGCACTACGTGCCTGGTCTGCCGTCGCTGTCGCCGGCCCCGGCGTACCGCCTCCTGCCGACCGCTTCTTTTCCAGGTCTTCCCGCAGCCTGTCCCGCATGTACGCGACGCCACCTTTCCGGGCTAGCGTCTTTCCGCGCTCGCGTTGCCGGCACTCGTCCATCATCCGGCGCCATTCGTCTGCGATGGTGCATGTCAGCGACCAATGGCGTAGGGTCCATGCGTCGATGCGCCTGCCTTCAGGCGTCACCAGCATCCCGGCCTCAAACGAAAAACCGGCCCAGGGGCCGGTCAGTTTCCGATTACGCATGCGCCGAACTCCATTCGGCGGGCCATCCTGGCCCTGGTCGTGTGAACAGCCCGCGCAGCCTGGCGAACCAGCGTCCGAACATAAGATACATTATGCGAAATTCGCCATGTTAGTGGTGGTTGGTGTCTTCATTTAGTTCTGCTGCTTTTCGGCCGCCTCGCGCGCCTCACCGGCTTCCTGATTGCCGCTGTTTTGCGTCCGCTTCCCGCCCCTGGCGGTCGACAACCGATCCATCAGATGCTGGCGAACATGCCGCAACACTTCGTCGCGCTGGGTATGAATAAAAAAATGATCGCCGGGGAACCATTGCACATGGCATGGACCGCTCGTCTCGGCGGCCCAGTGTGCCAGTGTTTCGCCGTCCACGTGGGGATCGGCCGCACCGGCGAGCACGTCAATGGGAAGATCGAGCAGCGGACCAGGCATGTATGCATAATCTTCCACGATGGCGAGGTCGGCTCGCGTCATGGGCAGCAACAGCGCCATCAGTTCACGATGGGCGAGTACTTCCGCCGGCGCGCCGTTGAACTCCGCAAGCGCGGCGATCAGACTGTCGTCGTCCATCCGGCTGAGTCCGCGCGGTGGTGCGCGGTCGCGAGGTGCTTCGCAGCCGGAAAGGATCAGGCTGTCGGGCATGGGGCGGGCATGGCGTTGCAGATGGCGTGCCAACTCGAATGCCATGAGTCCGCCCATGCTGTGGCCAAAGAACGAGAAATGCCGGGGCGCATCGGCATCGATCACTTCGGCGAGAATCGCCACCAGCGTGGCCATCGACGTGTGGGCGGGTTCGTCGAATCGAGGTCCCCTGCCGGGCAATTGCACGGCGCAGATCTCGATGTCCTGAGGGAATGCTTTCTGCCATCCCTGGAACGCCTGCGCATTGCCTCCGGCATAGCTGAAGCAGTAAAGCCGGTGCGCGGCGTCGTCCGTGCGAGTGGACAGCAGCCACCGTTTCGTATCCATGGGGGAGAGTCCGGGCCACACGTCTCGTCAGACGCCGTTCGTGCCGTCCACGTGTCGACGCAGGCTCAGCGGGCGCATGTCGGTCCACACTTCCTCGATGTATGCGAGGCATTCCTGCTTGGTGCCGGCCTTCCCCACCGTGCTCCATCCCGAGGGCACATCCATGGTCGCGGGCCAGATTGAATATTGCTCTTCCGCGTTCATCACGACTTCGAAGCGGGTATCTTCAGAATCCCACATCGTTGAAGCTCCTTCCATTGGTTGAACGGAATGCACGCATGCCTTGTTATCGGCACGGCGACGGGCCGAAGCATAGGTGAAAGCATTGGAGGCAACAAGCGAGTACGCCGCGTGCGTCGCACACATCGGCAAAGGCTTGTGTGCTATAAATCGAAAAAGTCAATGCGCCGGGGAAACATGAGCAACGCCGAGCTGCTGGAAGGCTTGCGAATCGATCGCGGCCAGGAAAACCGCTCGTCCGGCCGTCCATGGTGGCCGTGGATACTCGGCCTCATCGTCATCCTCGTCATCGCCGCGGTCGCCATCTGGTTCTTCTTCGGCCGGGCGATAAGCGTCAAGACCACGACCGCGGCGACCGCCGCCAGCAGCGCCGGCACCGGCGCGGTTCTCCAGGCTACCGGTTACATCACCGCGCGTAGGCAGGCCACGGTATCGGCACAAATCACTGGCACCCTCACCGCGGTACTCATCGAGGAAGGCGACCGCGTCACGCAAAACCAGGTGCTAGCGCGACTCGACGACAGCCAGTACAAGGCAGCGCTCGATACGGCCGTGGCACAGGCGCAGGCAGCCCATGCGCAAGTCAGGCAATACGAGGCGCAACTGGCGCAGGACCTCCGCGACGCTGATCGCAATGAACAACTGGCGGTCCGTGGAATGGTCAGCGGGCAGACGGCGGAACAGGCGCGCACGCAGGCGCACAGCACGCAGGCCCAGCTGACGTCGCAGCAGAAGCAGGCCGTGGCAGCCGATGCCCAAGTGGCCGAGGCGCGGGTCAACTACAACTACTGCGTGGTACGCGCCCCGTTCGACGGGGTCATTACCACGAAGGACGCGCAGGTCGGGGAAATCGTTTCGCCTTTCTCCGCCGGTGGCGGATTTACCCGTACGGGCATCGGCACAATCGTCGACATGGGCTCGCTCGAGGTCGACGTCGAAGTCAACGAAGCCTACATCGGTCGGGTTACGCCGGACATGGCGTCGGAAGCCGTTTTGGACGCCTATCCTGACTGGCGCATTCCCGCCCACGTGATCGCCATCGTGCCGGCGGCGGATCGGGGCAAGGCCACGGTGAAGGTGCGTGTCGCACTCGAAAGCAAGGATGCCCGGATCGTGCCCGACATGGGCGTGCGCGTTTCCTTCCTCGACGCGCGCCCGGATGCCAAGATCGAATCGGCCAAAGGCGTGCTGGTGCCATCGCAGGCGATCGTCAAGCGGGACGGTGCCGATACCGTTTTCGTCGTCGTCGACGACGGCAAGGTGCGTGCCCAGCGCGTGACAGCGGGTGCCAAACAGGGCGACGACATGCGCCTGATTCCCAGCGGTGTCGCCACCGGCGACCGGTTGGTGATATCCCCGCCCGACGCATTGCATGATGGCGCGTCGGTGCGGGTCCAGGAGTAATGACGTGACGATGGAGGTACGTTGATGGCCAGCCTGATAGAGATTCGCGGTGTTTCGAAGACGTACCAACGTGGTCAGCAGTCGGTCGAGGTGCTCCACCATGTCGATCTCGACATCGCCGAGGGCGACTTCGTTGCGTTGATGGGTCCTTCCGGTTCCGGCAAGACCACCCTCCTCAACCTGATCGCCGGCCTAGACAGGCCTTCGGGAGGTTCCATCGCGATCCGGGGTGAACGGATCGACGGACTCGGCGAAACCGCCCTCGCCCGCTGGCGATCGTCGCACATCGGTTTCGTGTACCAGTTCTACAACCTGCTGCCGATGCTTAACGCGCAGAAGAACGTGGAATTGCCTCTGCTCCTCACGCGTCTGTCCGCTGCCGAGCGGCGCAGGAACGCGTCGATCGCCTTGCAACTGGTGGGCCTCGCCGACCGCGCGTCGCACCGACCGTCGGAGTTGTCCGGCGGCCAGCAACAGCGCGTGGCGATCGCACGCGCCATCGTTTCAGACCCCGCGGTGCTGGTCTGTGACGAGCCCACCGGCGATCTCGACCGGCAGGCGGCGCAAGACGTGCTGGGCCTGCTCCGCGAGCTCAGCCGTAACCACGGGAAGACCATCGTCATGGTGACCCACGATCCACTCGCGGCGGAGTACGCTACGCATACGCTGCGGCTCGACAAGGGCTCGCTGGCCCCGGTCGCCGAACCGTCGCGGCAGGCGATGGCGTGAAGCCGGCTGTCGCGTCACGCCTCGTCGGCGTGGCGCAGGCAGAGCGCGGTGTTGACGCCGCCGAATCCCATGCTCAGGGTGATGGCGTGACCGACGTCGCGGGCCACGCTCGTGCCGCGTACCCAGTCGAAACCGTTGTCGACGGGCTCTTCGAGATTGAGGCTCGGGTGCAGACGCCCTGCCCGCATCTGCAGGACGGTGGCCGCGACCTCGACCGCCCCCGCCGCGCAGAGTCCATGACCGGTCACGGACTTCGTCGCATTGATGGCTGCGGAAGCCAGTCCGCAGGCACGCAAGGCTTTCAGCTCGGTCTCGTCGCCGAGGGGCGAGCCGGTACCGTGTGGATTCACGTAGTCGATGTCGCTCGCCTGGCAGCCAGCGGCCTCCAGAGCGGCGCGGATCGCGGCGACTTCGCCGTCGACGGATGGATCGGGATTCCGGTTGCCGTCGATGACGAGTCCCCAACCGCACACCGTCGCATAGGGACGCACGCCGGCCCGGCGCGCAGGCGTGGCACGCTCGACGACGATAGCCGCACCGCATTCACCGAAGATGAATCCATCACGGTACGTGTCGAACGGACGGCAGGCCGCTGACGGTGCGTCGGCATGGCGCTCCGAACCCATCGCGCCCAGCGAGCGCAAACCGAGGCATTCCCAGTAAGACAGGTCCATCAGGGGGCCGAGCGCGATGCATGCGTCCACCTCGCCCGAACGGACCGCCTGCGCCGCGCGAAGGATCGCCAGCTGCCCGCTGGCCGACGCGCCAGCGACGTTGTACGACGGGCCGCGAATGCCGAAGAGCGACGTGCATGAGGCAACGACGTCGGTATCCATGAACGTCATGCCGTAGGTGGGACGCAAGAACGCCTCGCGATTGCGATACTTTTCGTGCAACAGCGCGATCTCGCGTTGCTGGAAATTGGATCCTCCCACGATGAGACCGATACGCCGCGGGTCGATCGCATCCAGCGAGGCCTCCTCCCATGCCTCGTGCAGCGTCGCCAACGCGAGCCGCCCACTCAGCGAGAGGCCGCGTGGCAGTGATTTTTCAAGCGCATCCGGCAGCGGCGGCATGCCCATCTCGGCACCGATGAACGACGTCTCCTGACCATGCTGCCGGCCAGGCCGCCGCATGATGCCGAAAGCGCTGCGTCCTTCGAGCAACGCGTCGAGGAATGCGTCCTTTCCGTGGCCGATGGCGCTGCCCACGCCGACGCCGGTGATCACGACATCCTCGCTCATGAGAACAGCATCCCCATATCGATGGATGGCGTGTCGTCGGGCAAGGCCACCAGTTGCGGCGGTGGCTCGCCGGTAGCGACGGCATCACGGCGCGTCTTTACAAAGGCCAGCTGGGTGAACGGTCCGCCGAGCAGGCGATCGAGCGCGGCGAGTCCTTCCTCTGGCTCAATGGATGCCACGCCAAGATCGGCCATCCGTCGCTGGATGGCCTCTGACGCCACGATGCCTACGCTGCCCCAATAGCCCCAGTTCATTACCCTGACGCGGCAGGGCCAGGTACGGGACAACTCATGCGCAAGGGCATCCTGGAACGTGCAACCGGAGGCGTAATTGCCCTGGCCGCCCGCGCGGGCGAAGCTTTGGAACGAGGAAAAGAACACCGCGAAGTCGAGAGGTTCGTGGGCGAACACCTCGGCGAGGCGCACGCTGGCATCCACCTTCGCGCCGAGGCCCGCGAGGAAACGTTCCTCGTCCATGTTGGCCAGTCCCTTGTCGAGCAGCACTATCGCCGAATGGACGATGCCGTGGATTTCTTCGTGGCGTTCGCGGATTTCGCGATATGCGCGTTCGAGGTCGCTCCGTCGCGTGGCGTCGGCCTGGATATAGATCGGAGCGGGACCACCCAGTGCCATGAGGCGATCGATCCTGGCGGCGATCCCGGCATCGTGAGCACGGCGGCCAAGCCACACGACGTGCGCGCGATATCGGCGTATCAAGTGCTCGCTTAGCGCTTCGCCGATTCCCCCTGCCCCGCCGACGATGACGTAGACACCACCCTCGCGATAGACGTTGCCCCGAGCCTCCACCTCACAGGCAATCAGCTCCTGCGTCAGCCATTCGCCGTCGCGATGGGCCGACGTGCATCCGTGGCCGTCGACGGGGCGGTCGAGCATGTCGTCGAACGGCCGGGGATCGTCCGCCGCGATGTCGACGATGCGTACGCTCCAATGCGCGTATTCCTTGGCCAACGACCCCACCAATCCGTGCGTGGCCGCCTGGGCGGCGTCGACCGGCGCATCGGCGTCGACGGCGCAGGCGCCCGTCGTGACGAGGGTGAACTCCAGCGCATCCTCTCCGAGGCCTCGGTGGAGCAGCGCCTTTATCGTCCGGAAACAGGCCACAGCGCATGCCGACGGCTCGTCGGGATGCGCAGCGAACGCGGTCGGCGTCGCCACCCAGACCACGTGACCGGGCGTTTGTCCATCGAGGGCGGTGGCGATGTCCTCGACCGTCGCGCCGGGTTCGACGTCGATGAGCCGAGCGTGCGGATGGCGTTGCTTCAGGGCGTCCCTGAGGCCGTGCGTCGCAGGTTCGCCGAGCAGGAGCAACGCCTCGTGGCGGTCGCCGTCGAGTCCTGGCGAAGCGTCGACTTCCCACGACGGTGTGAGCAGCGTGCCGGGTGCGTCGCGTTCGGTTCTGTTCGTATCGTCCGCATCATGCGATGGTGGCGTGAGCTCGCGGGAGCGCAGCCCATCCAGTCGCACGCATACGCGACCGGCGGTATCGCAGATGTCGATGCGTAGGTTGCGCATCCCTGGCTTCGCGACGTCGGAGGTATCGGCGCGGATGACCACGACAGCGTGTTCTGGAGTGCGTTGCGTGATGACGGCCTTCTCTACCGCGAACGGTACGACGGGACCACGGGGTTCCTGCGCCGAAGCGTTCGCGTCGGCCAGTTCCAGGGCCAGGGCAGCCTGCGCGGCGGCGTCCATGATCGACGGATGCAGCGCGTAGCGCGACTGGGCGTACAGGGTGCATGCCGGCAAGGCGACCTCCGCGACGACGTAGGGTCCTTCGTCGTCCGTGCCGATGTCGATACGCGTCAATCCACGATGGGCTGGCCCGTACTCGATGCCGACGCTGGCGTAGATCGCGTAGCAATCCTCGACGGCGACACGGCGTTCGCAACCCGCTCTTAGGCGTTCGAGGTCGAGGCGCCCACCGTTTTCCGGAAGCGCGTCGTCCAGGTGGGCCGCGAGCACCGCCCTGCCCTGCGCGTGCACCCATGGCCTGCCGTCGTCCGGACCGTCGGAAGCGATCTCGAACTCGATTTCGCCGGCGTCGTTCTCGACCAGCGTGGTGCTCACGGCAACCGGCGCGCCATCGACAACGATCGGGCGCAGCCAGACCACGTGGCGCAGCACCATGGGCACGGCATCTTCGTGCCGCGAGGGGCCGTGACGCCCTTCGCCGATGCCTTGCAGACCCATCGACCGGCTGGTCGCCGCATGCACCATTTCAAGATAGGCGACGCCCGGAAGCAGGCGTTTGCCCTGTACGCGGTGGTCCGTGAACTCGTGCTCGTCACCGGCAAAGGTGGAGACGTAACGCTGCTGCCAGAAGTCCGATCGGTTGACGTGAAGCAAGGGATGCAGGTGCTCGCGGACGTATCGTGCACCGACTGACGCCGTCGTTTCCGGCGCTTCCACCCAGTACGGCGTCGGCGCGAACGGGTAGGTCGGCAACGACAGGCGTGCATAAGGCTGGGAGACGAACAGCGGGGCGAAGTTCAGGTCGTAGCCCTGGGCGTGCAGTTCGGCGATCGCGGCCAGGCGTTCCAGGTAGTCGTCGGTGGCCAGGGTCGGCAGACACTCCGCCATGCATTGTTCGCCGTATCGGCGCAGTGCCGCCTCGCCTCCGCCCTGCAGTTCCGCGCCGCGCGAGACGTGAACCTGGGGCGCTTTGCCGCGAGCGAGCCATTTGCCCAGTCGCTGGACGAGTTCTTCCAGGCTTCCGCCCACGCAGGCCAGTCGGTGTTCGAAGTGCTTTCGCCCCATCAGCAAGGTGTAACTGACGTTGCCGCAGTCGATGGCGGGTTCGGCATCGAGGTGGGCGAGCAGGCGTTCGACCTGCTGGCGGAGTTGCGCCTCGCTGCGTGCGGAGAGCGCCCACAGGTAGCCGGGGCGCGGAGCGGTGGTGCGGGCATGCGCGGGGGCTTCCTCGATCACCATGTGCGCGTTGGTGCCGCTGAGCCCGAACGAGCTGACTGCCGCGCGGCGGGTCTGCCCGGGGGCGACCGTCCACGGAGCCAGGGCGGTGGGCAGGTAGAAGGGGCTGTCGGTGAAGTCGATGTGGCGGTTGGCCTGGCCGTAGTGCAGCGACGGGGCGATCTGTGCGTGGCGCAGGCACAGCAGCACCTTGAGCACGCCGGCCACGCCGGAGGCGGCGGTGGTGTGGCCGAGGTTGGTCTTGATCGAGCCGATCGCGCAGTAGCCCTGGCGGGCGCTGTCCTGGCGGAAGGCGCGGGTCAGGGCGTGGAACTCGATCGGGTCGCCGAGCTTGGTGCCGGTGCCGTGCGCCTCGACCAGTTGGATGCCGTCGGCGTCGATGCCGAAGCGGTCGTAGACCTCGCGCTCCAGGCGCTCCTGGGAGACCGCGCTGGGCGCGGTGATGCCGTTGGTCGCGCCGTCCTGGTTGATGCCGCTGCCGCGGATCACCCCATGCAGGTGGTCGCCGTCGGCGAGGGCGTCGTCCAGGCGCTTGAGCACCACCACGCCCACGCCCTCGCCGGGCACGAAGCCGTCGGCGCGGTCGTCGAAGGTGTAGCAGCGGCCGCTGGCCGAGAGCATGCCGGCGCGTTCGCCGCCCAGGTACAGGCCGGGGGTGGACTGGACGAAGACGCCGCCGGCCAGGGCCAGGTCGACCTCGCCGGCGCGCAGCGCCTGGCAGGCCAGGTGCATGGCCACCAGCGAGCTGGAACAGGCGGTGTCGACGGTGATCGCCGGGCCCTGCAGGTCCAGGTGGTAGGCGATGCGCGCGGAGACCAGCGAGGTGGCCTTGCCCCACATCGCCTGGGCGGGCAGCGGGCCGGCCGGCAGGAGGTGGTAGTCGCCGCCGTTGTAGCCGGCGTAGACGCCGCAGCGCTGGCCGGCGATCGAGGCGCCGACGTGGCCGGCCTCCTCCAGCGCCTTCCAGGCCTCCTCCAGGAACAGCCGCTGCTGCGGGTCCATGTGGGTGGCTTCCAGGCCGGAGATGTTGAAGAACAGCGCATCGAAGTGGGCGATGCCGTCGAGGAAGCCGCCGCGCGGGCAGTACGGGGTGTCGCCCAGGATCGCCGGCATGTCCCAGCGGGTGACCGGCTCGGTGAGGTCCTCGCCGGCGGCCAGGTGGGTCCACAGGGTCGCCACGTCGGGCGAGCGCGGGTAGCGCCCGCTCAGGCCGACGATCGCGATCGGGGCGAGCGTGGCGGGCAGCGCGGTCGGCGCGCGCGGCGTTGCCGCTGCCGGTGCCGGTGCCGATATTGGTGCCGTTGTCGTGGCCGGTGCCGCCGCGCCGCTGGCCGCCGGGGCGCCGTCGAGCGCGGCGGCCAGGGTATCGCGGTAGCGCTGGACCAGGTGGGCGGTGAGCTTGTTGACCGTGCTGAAGTCGAACACGCTGGTGCTGGTCAGGGTGGTGCCCAGGGTGGCGTTGATCGCCTCCACCGTGCGTACGCCCAGCAGCGAGTCCAGGCCATACTCGGCGAACGATTCGTCCGGATGGATCGCTGCCATCTCCACCATCAGCGCCTCGGACAGCGTCTCCAGCACCACCTGGCGCACGTGCGCCTGCAGGCGCGCGGTGTTTGTCGGCGCCGTCGTGGTGACCGGCGCCGGGTCCGGGGCGAGGTTCGTGGCGGGCGCCGCGACCGGTATCGCCATCGGCTCGCTCGATGCCGCCGCGTCGGCACGCCGGACCACGCCGTCGCTGACCGCGGCGATCACCTGCGTGCCAGCGTGCAGCTCGGGGGTGAGGAAGCGCACCGGCGCGTAGCCTTCCGCGTGCAGCGCCCGCGCCCAGCGCGCCGGGGCCAGTAGCGGCGAGCCCGGCTCGCGCAGCGCCGCGTCCTCGAACCGCCACCAGCCTTCCAGCAGGCCGAAGGTCAGGTGGCCCAGCACGCTATTGCCGCTGAGTTCGTTGAGCAGCAGGATCCCCTGCCCCTTCAGCACCGCCTTGACGTGGCCCAGCGCCTGGCGGATATCCCGCGTGGCGTGGATCACGTTGGTTGCGATCACCACGTCGTAGCCGTGCTCGTCCACGCCCTGGACCCCGGGCGCCTTCTCCAGGTCGAACACCTGGCCGCGCAGGTACGGCACGTGCGGCGCGTATTGCGCCTGGGCGTGATGCAGGAACGCCTTGGACAGGTCGGTGTAGGCGTACTCCGCCACGTGCGCGGCGTACGCGCCCAGCGCGTCGAAGACCACCGCGCTGGTCCCGCCGGTGCCCGCACCCACCTCCAGCACGCGCAGCCGCGTGGCCGGGTCCTGCGCCAGGCGCGCGCGCAGGTAATGGACCAGCGCCTGCGCCACCACCGCGTTGCAGTGGTCGGTCAACGGGTTGCCCCGGTACATCCCCTCCACCCGCTGCAGCGTCGCCTGCGGGAACACCACCGCCGTCGCCGCCTGCTCGCCGCGCAGGATCGCCGGCAACGCCGCCTGCGTGGCGTCGACCAGCGCCAGGGACGCCGCGTCCTCCCCGCCGGCGGCCACCCATGCCGCCCAGCGCGGCCCCACCGTGGCATCGCCCTCGCCCTGCAACACCGCCAGCACCGCCGCCTCGTCGCCCCAGCGTGCGCGCAGCAGCCGCTCGGTCTGCGCCCACCAGCGCGCATACGCCGGGGCGATCGCCGCGCCCGCCGCCCACGCCGCCAGCGACGCGCACGGCGCCGCCGGGCCCACCTCGCGCAGGCGCTGCACCAGCACCTCCAGCAGCAGGTCGTGCAGGGCCTGCGCCCGCGCCTGCGTGGCCGCCGTCGGCACCGGGCCGGCATACGCCGGCGGCACGAAGTCCGCCAGTACCGAGGCCAGCGGCGGCGCCGAGGCATCCACCGTGACCTGTCCCGCGCCCAGCCACACCCCCTGCAACGCCCCGACGCGTGTCGTGCGCAGGTACGCCACCCGTTCCAGCGGGCTGGCCAGCACTCGCTCCAGCACCGCCAGGCCCTCGGCCGGCGCGATCGTGTCCATCCCCGCCTCGGCCAGCCAGTGGCGGAAGCTGTCCAGCGCCCCGGCCGTGGCCGTGCTCGCCCAGTAGCCCCAGTCGATCACCCTCGCCGCGCAGCCCAGCGTCGCCACCCGCGACGCCACGTAGGCGTCCAGGAACGTGCTGCCGGCCGCGTAGTTGCTCTGCCGGCGCGTCTTCTCCAGCGCCTGGATCGAGGAGAAGAACACCATCACGTCCGTCACGTGCCCGGCGAACGCCTCGACCACGCCCACCGTCGCGGCCACCTTCGCTGACAGCCCGGCCTCGAAGCGCTCCACCCCCATGTGCGCCAGGTCGCTGCCGCCCATCGCCAGCGTCGCGTGAATCACCCCGTGGATCACCCCGTGCCGGGCCAGGATCGCCTCGCGCGCCCGGCCCATCGCCGCCGCGTCGCGCGCGTCCACCGACCGATAGGCCGGCGCCTCGCCCCACCTCGCCAGGCGCTCACGGCGCGCCTGGATCGTCGCGTCCTCGGCCCGCCGGCCCAGCCAGACCACCTGCGCGCCGTAGTGGCGGACCAGGTGCTCGCTGAGCACCTGGCCCAACTCGCCCGCGCCACCGACGATCACGTACACCCCGCCGGTACGGAACGCCGGCGTGGCCGCCGCGGGCAACGCGCACGGCACGCAGACCGGCCGGTACCAGCGCCCGTCCCGCTGCGCCCGGCCGTTGCCGTCGGCATCCGCCGGCCAGGCCAGGCAGGCCTCCAGCGATGTCGGAGCCGCGTCCGCTTCGTCCGCTTCGTCCTCCAGGTCGAACAGGCGCAACCGCCATGCCGGATGCTCCTTCGCCGCGCTGCCCACCAGACCCCACACGCTCGCGTGCGTGGGATCGATCGCCTCGCCGGCCACCACCGGCTGGCTGCGCCGGGTCAGCACCGTCAGCGCCAGCGGCCAGGACGCCGCCGCGAAGGCCTGTAACAGCGCCAGGCCAGTCATCACCCCCGCCGCCTGGCCGGCCACGATCGCCGCCCCGGTCGCCGGCTCCCGCACCGACGGCAGCATCCAAAACCACTGCGCGATCCCGGCCAGCGCCGCCCGCCGTGCCGGCACCTCGGCCGCCGTCAGCACCTCGGCCGCCGGATAACACGCCCGCCAGCGCGCCTGCCGCGCCGGGTCGTCGTCGAGGATCGCCCAGCCCGTGCCGTCGTGCCGCCGGCCCGCCGTCGGCACCGCCGTCGCCGCGATCGGCGCCCAGCCCGGCACCAGGGTCAGCGCGCCGCTCAGCGGGAACGCCGGCGCCGCCTCGTGCATCGTCTCGTCCCTGTCGTCGCCCCCTGTGGCCTCCGTGGGCGGCGCCGGCGCCGGTGCCGGTGCCGAGGGCACCCAGTAGCGCGACCGCGCGAACGGATAGGTCGGCAGCGGCACCCGCGCGTACCCGCCACCGGCGAACAGCCGCCCGTAGTCCAGCGGCTCACCTTGCACGAACAGCTCGGCCAGCCTGTCCAGCCCCTGCCGGTACGCCGCCGCCTCCGCCACCGGCACGGCCGCGCATGCAGCCAGGCAGGTCTCACCTTCGGCGCTGTGCGGCCCGCGCTCGGTCACGCCCCGCTCGCGGATCTCGCCCGAGCGCACCGACGTGGCCTCCCCGGCCAGCCAGCCGGTCAGTTGCCGGGCCAGCGCGTCGAGATCCTCGCTCACGCAGCCCAGCCGATGGGCGAAGTGCCGCCGGCCGGTCAGCAGCGTATGGCTCACGTCGCCCAGCGCATACCCCCGCCCCTCCGCCCGCCACGTCGCCAGCCGCTCCAGGAGCCGCTGCGCCTGCGCGCGCAACTGCGCCGCACTGCGCGCGGACAGCACCACCAGCTGCGCCGGCCGCGTCACCGCCGAGCCCCGCCGCTCCGGCGCTTCCTCGATCACCAGGTGCGCGTTGGTGCCGCTGAAGCCGAACGAACTGATCGCCGCGAGGCGCTTTCGATCCGGCTTAGGCGGCCACGGGCGCAAGGTGGTGTTGACGAAGAAGGGACTCGATGCGAAATCGATATGGCCGTTGCCCTTCTCGAAATGCAGCGAGGCGGGCATGGCATCGTGCCTGAGTGCCAGCAGCACCTTGATCACGCCGGCCACGCCCGCGGCATTCGCCGCATGTCCCAGGTTGGTCTTGATCGAACCGATGGCGCAGTACTGGCGGTCCTGCGTGTACTTGCGGAACGCTTTGGTCAGCGCCTGGAACTCGACCGGGTCGCCGAGCTTGGTGCCGGTGCCGTGCGCTTCCACCATCTGGATGTCCGCCGGATCGATGCCGAAGGTGTCGTACACGTGGCGATGCAGGCGTTCCTGCGAGCGCGCGCTCGGTGCCGTGATGCCATTGGTCGTTCCGTCCTGGTTGATGCCCGAACCGCGGATCACCCCGTGGATATGGTCGTTGCTCGCCAGGGCATCGGCGAGCCGACGCAACACCACCACCCCCACGCCTTCGCTGGAGACGAAACCGTCGGCGCGATCGTCGAAGGTATGGCAGCGGCCGCTGGCCGAGAGCATGCCGGCCCGCATGGCGGATATCTGGAACGTGGGACTGGACTGGATGAACACGCCACCGGCGAGCGCAATGTCGACCTCGCGGGCACGCAGCCCTTGGCTGGCGACATGGATGGCGACCAGCGAACTGGAGCATGCGGTGTCGATGGCGAGTGCGGGTCCCTGCAGATCGAGGAAATAGGCGATGCGCGACGGCGTCACCGAACCGGAATTTCCCCAGAACGCCTGCGGCGGAACGTTGCCGGAGAGCAGCGCACCGTAGTCGCCGCCCGTGCAGCCCAGGTAGACGCCGCAGAGCTTCTGCTGGATGTCGACGCCAGCGTAGCCGGCGTCTTCCAGCGCATTCCATGCTTCTTCCAGGAAAAGCCGCTGTTGCGGATCCATGTAAGTGGCTTCTGTGCCCGAGATGTTGAAGAACATCGCGTCGAACTGTTCTATGCCCGACACCACGCCACGACGGCCGTACGGACTGCCCTCGATCGGATCGAGCAGGTCGTTGCCCTGAGCGAGGTGCTTCCACAACGCGTCTGTATCCTCGGCGTGCGGATAGCGCGCGCTCAGGCCGACGATGGCGATCGGTTCGGGCACGCCGGGGGCGATGGCCGCCGCGTGTTCTTCCACGATGGGCTCCGGCGCGGCGAACCGCGTGGACGTCGGCGTCGATGGCTCACCGACGACGACCGTGGCGGCGGCATCTCCATCGTTCGTCGCATCCGGCTGCCAGCGCACCTCATGCTCGGCCAGAATGAAACCGGTGAGCCGGTTCACCGTGCTGAAATCGAACAGCGAAGTCGTGTTCAACGCGATGCCGAGCGTATCCGACAGCACGTGTACGGCATGCACGCCGAGTATCGAGTCCAGCCCGTAATCGGCAAACGGCTCGTCGGGATCGACCAGGTCGGGCGATACCCTCAGCGCGGTGGCGATCGTCTCGACGATCGTCCGGCGCACCCAGGCGTCCTTGCGCGCATCGTCGTCGCGCGCCGTATCGGCGGTGCGCACGAGGGCGCTGACGGTCGCGGTTTCCGCCACGGACTGCGTCCGTGCCGGTCGACGCTCGGCGGGCATGGTGGTGACCGGAGCACCGAGCGTCCGGAAGATCACGCCGTCGCTCAGGGCGACGATCACTTGTTGACCGAGCGCATGCGACGCCTCCGCGGGCAGGTGGACGATCGGGAATCCTTCCGCTCGCAGTACGTTCCGCCACGCCGACGGCGCGAGCCCCGGTGTGCCGGGGATGCGCAGTGCATCGTCTTCGAACAGCCACCAACCGTCGAGCAGTCCGAACGTTAGGTGGGTGAATAGACTGAATCCGGTGATTTCGTTGATGAGCAGTAGGCCGCCCCGCTTCAGGGTCGCCTTTGCGTTGCGCAGCGTGCCTCGGATGTTGCGCGTAGCGTGAAGTACGTTCGTGGCGATCACCGCGTCATAGCCGCCCGTGGCCATCGATTGTGCTTCCGGCGCCTGCTCGACGTTGAACAGGCGGCCGCGCAGGTAAGGCACGTGCGCGAAATGATCTTCGGCGTGCAGCAGGAACGACCTGGATACGTCGGTATACGTGTACTCCTCGATGGCGGCCTCGAAGGGCTTCAGCCGTTCGAATATCATGGCACTGGTGCCGCCTGTGCCGGCGCCGATCTCCAGGATGCGGAAACGGCGGCCCGGATCGCGGTCCAGGCGATCGCGAAGCTGCGCTTCCAGTGCGTCGCACAGCACCGAGTTGAAGTGATCCGCCACGGCGTTGCGCGCGTAGACGCTAGCGACCGAGCCCATCGACGAATCGGGGAACAACACGTCGGTTGCCAGGCGGCGTCCCGTGAGAACATCCGGCAGGGCACGCAACGCGCGTTCGACGAGATCCATCTGCGCGACGAGGCTGTGGTCGCCACGCGAGACATCCTTCAACGATTGCCATGCCGTCCAGGGATCGCCGCCTCCGGTCTGGATGGGCGTTTCGTCGAGTATACGCAGGCTGTGCCTTACCCAGCGCACGTGGTTGTTGCGTATGCCGGCCGATGCGATCCGGTCGTGCAGGAGCGCTTCCGATGCCGCATCGAGCAGGCCGACTTGCGCGAGCTGCGTGCTCAGCAAGGCAAGTTGCAGATCGTGGAAGGTGGCGTGCCAGGCGTTCGCCCGTTCATCTTCGCTCGCGGGCCCGCCTGCCGCGACCATCGGCGTGTCGGCGATTCGGTCGTCCACATGGGGCGAACGAGGTAGCGCGCGCAATCCAATGTTCGCGCTCAAGGCGCCGAGTGTCTCCTTCGACAACGTCTTGACCATCGCCAGTTGCGGTACGTCCGCGTCAAGCAGCGACAACAGGCCGTGGATGCCCTCTTCCGGTTCGATGGAGCCGATGCCCATCTGCCGCATGCGCTGCGCGTAGTCCTCCGAGGAGACACTGCCGACAGACCCCCAGAAGCCCCAGTTCATCGTCTTCACCGAGGACGGCCACGACGATTGTAACGCGTGGGCGAAAGCATCCTTGAAAGTGCAGCCCGCGGCGTAGTTGCTCTGCCCTGCCGCCTTGACGAAACTCTGCAACGCCGAGAAGAACAACACGACTTCCGGCTCGTCCACGGCGAAGACCTGGGCCATGCGCACCGAGATATCCACTTTCGCGCGAAGCGCTGCGCGGAAGCGATCTTCGTCCATGTTCGCGACGCTCTTGTCGAGCAGTACGATCGCGGAATGCACGATTCCGTCGATCCGTCCGTATCGCTGCACGATGGCGGAACGCGCGCGATTCAGCTCGTCGTATTGCGTCGCATCCGCCTGGATGTAGAGGGGTGGTTCGCCGTGAGCGCGCAGGTGCTCGATGGCCGATTCGATCTCCACGTCTTGCGCCCGCCGGCCGATCCATACCACCGATGCGGCATGTTCCCGCATGAGATATTCGGTGAAGACCTGGCCGAGGCCGCCGGCACCTCCGACGACGACATGGACGCCGCCCCGGCGAAAGACCGGGCGAGGTTCGGGATGGGGTTCGAACGGTAGCCACCGCTGCCGGAACCATTCGCCGCCACGGGTCAGCCATGCGTCGCCCGACGCGATGGAGGGCAGGCGCAGCACGTCGTCCGGCACGAGGTGTCCGTCAGCCCCGAGATCGACGAGGCGCAGCGACCAATGTGGGTACTCCTTCGCGACCGAGCCGATGAAGCCGTGCACGCTCGCATGCGCCGGATCGATCGCGTCGCTTGCCCACGCACGCTGCGACTGTGTCGTCAGTACGGTCCAGCCGAGGCGACGCGTGCCGTATCCCTCGGCGAGCAGTGCCTTGACCAGGCGGTAGAGGGCGACGACGCCGTCTTCCTGCGCGTGGATCAATGCATCGTCGCCAGGTGGCGCGGATATCGTCGGGGCGATCCACACGACATGGTCGTATGGCGTCGCCGACGAGGCGAGCGCCCGGGTGAGCGACGCATCGGTGTCCTTCGCATCCACGATGACGCGTTGTCCATACCGGGCGGTCAGGGCAACTCCCTGACCGTCGCTGCCGTCGATGACCAGCACGCGCGCGTCCGCTGCTGGCCACGATTCCCCGAAGGGTTGCACGACCACATCCCATCGCGGCGCGAGCAGCGTCGTCTCGGGCGCCGCGGATGTCGCGGACGTCTCCGCGGAGGGCGATCCGACGGTACGGCAGGTCAGTCCGCGCACGATGACGCATGGCCTGCCCCGTTCGTCGCAGACCTCGACGTCGAGTCGCGACGAAGAGGAGCCCGCAATCGAGCGGCTGCGGACCAGCGCATGGCCTTGGCGCGGTGTTGGGGCGAGGACTTCGATCTCGTCCACCGCGAACGGCATGGCCGCCTGGGCCGGCGTGTCGGCGCTCCGTTTCGCGTCAGGCATCATCGCAAAACCGATCGACGCTTGCAGCGCGCTGTCGAGGAATCCGGGATGGAGCAGGTAACCGTCGTCCGTCGCGTGCATGGCGTCCGGCAGGCGAAGCTCGGCCAGCACGTAGGACGACCGCGCATCGGTGCCGAGATGGAGGCGGCAGATACCGCGATGGCCCATGCCGTAGCGAACGCCGGTGGCGTTGAAGACGGCATAGCAGTCCTTCCCATCGATGTCGCGATCGCAGCCGCGGCGAAGCGCGGCGACGTCGACGACCTCGTAGGACCTGGGCGAGGCGATGGCGATGGTGCCACGCGAATGCACGGTTTCGTCCGCGTCGTCCGTCGCATTGCCTGCCCGGGTATAGATCTCGAAGCGGAGATCCTCGGCATCCGTCGGCACCAGGCGAACATGCACCGTGGTCTGCGCATCCACGCGCAGCGGATGCAGCCAGACGACGTCTTTCAGAATGAAGGTCGCGTCGCCACTCTCCCGTGAATCGCGCTCCCAGGCGAGGGCGGCGGCCTCGATCGCCATCTCGAAGCACGCCACGCCGGGGAGCACGCGCGAGCCGTGCACGCGATGATCGGCGAGGAAGAATTCCTCACCGGTGAACGTCGAGGAGAATCGCTGTTCCCTCAGTGTCGACGTATTGCGATGGACCAGGGGATGCAGTGTCGCGACCGCTTCCGCGACGGGCGGGGCGAGCGCGTCGAGCGGCAACCAGTGCCGCTCTCGCGCGAAGGGATAGGTGGGCAACGGGCGGATGCACGGGGGGGTACCGTTGTGCAGTTCGCGCCAGTCGACGGCCAGGCCCTTGGCCCACAGCTCCAGGACCTTGGCGTACTTGCCGCGCGCGAGCCACTTGGCCACCGCCTCGCCCAGTTCCTCGTCGGCGGTGAAGATCGCCAGCGCGTCCTTGTGCGCCTTGACCTCGCCGCGGTGCAGCGCCTCGCCGTCCGCCGTGGATTCGGCCTCTCCGGCCAGGAAGCGTTCCAGCGTCGCGCGCAGCGCGGCCATCGAGGCGGCGGTGAAGCCCAGTCGGTGCTCCATCGCCTCGCGGCCGACCTGCAGGGTGTAGGCCACATCGGCCAGGTCCGCGTCCGTCCACCCCTCGCGCTCGCCCGCCGCCAGCAACTGCGCCGCCCGCTCGCGCAGCGCCTGGTCGGTGCGTGCCGACAGCACCACCACCGCCGGCCGCGACGGCGTCACCGTCACCGGGGCGACCTCCGCCGCCACGTATTCCTCCACGATCACGTGCGCGTTCGCGCCCCCGGCGCCGAACGAGGAGATTCCCGCCAGCCGCGGGAACGTCCGCTCCTGCCCGTCCACCGTCAGCCGCGGACGCGGCCACTCGGCCAGCGTGCGCTGCACCCGGAACGGCGTGGCTGCGAAGTCGATGTTCGGGTTCGTCGTCGCCGCATGCAGGCTCGCCACCCACTGTCCGTGGCGCATCTGCAACAGCACCTTGGTCAGCCCGGCGATCCCCGCCGCGCTCTCGCAGTGGCCGATGTTCGACTTGGCCGAACCGATCGCGCAGAACTGCCGGTCGTCCGTGGCGAAGGCCTGGGTCAGACCGGTGATCTCGATCGGGTCGCCCAGTTGCGTGCCGGTGCCGTGCGCCTCCACGTAGCTCACCGCCCGCGCCGGCACCCCGGCCCGGGCCAGCGCCGTGGCGATCAGGTCGCGCTGGGCCAGTGGGTTGGGCACCGTGTAGCCGTTGGTCTTGCCGTCGTGGTTGATCGCCGTGGCGCGGATCACCCCATGGATCACGTCGCCGTCGGCCTCGGCCCGCGCCAGCGGCTTGAGCAGCGCCACGCCCACGCCCTCGCCCGGGACGAACCCGTCGCCGTCGGCGCCGAAGCTGTGGCAGCGGCCGCTCGCCGAGAGCATGCGGCTGCTGCACATCATCGCGTAGTTGGCCGGATGCAGGTACAGGTTCACCCCACCGGCGAAGGCCATCTCGCAGTCATCGCGCAACAGGTGCTCGCAGGCCTCGTGGATCGCGGTCAGCGACGAGGAGCACATCGTGTCGACCGGCATGCTCGGACCCTGCAGGTCCAGCGCGTAGGACACCCGGTTGGCCAGCGAGCCGAACGAGGTCCATGGCGCCACCGTCTCGCCGCGCTGCCACAGCGCCGGACCGTACAGGTCGAAGCCGGTCTTGGTGATCCCGGCGAACACGCCGACCCGGCGCCCGTGGGCGCGGGCGAAGCGCTCGCGCGTGTAGCCGGCGTGTTCCATCGCCGCCCAGCAGGCCTGCAGGAAGATCCGCTCCTGCGGGTCGAGGTTCATCGCCTCGCGCGGGGAGATGTTGAAGAACCGCGCGTCGAACTCGGCGAAGCCGTCGAGGAAGCCGCCCCATTTGCTGTAGCTGCGGCCGGTGGCGATCGCCCGCTCCCTGTCCGGTTCGTGGAACCCTTCCAGCGACCAGCGCTCGGCGGGGATTTCGGTGATGCTGTCACGGCCGGCGGCCAGGTTGTCCCAGAACGCGTCCAGGTCCGCCGCCCCCGCGTAGCGTCCGCTCAGGCCGACGACGGCGATCGCCCGTTCGGCGGGCGCGGTACGCGGCGCGGATGGCGCCGACGCAACCGACGGCGCGGCGCTGGGACGTTCGGACCCGACGGCAGGAGCGACCGACGTCGCGTCGCCGGTCCAGCGTGCGCACGCCGCCGGGGCGCTTTCGACCAAGTGTGCGGCCACCCCTGCCAGCGTCGGGTATTCGTAGAACAGTGTCTTGGACACTTCGCCGAACACGTTCCCCAGGCGCGCATTCAACTGCATGATCATGATCGAATCGATGCCGTAACTCTCCAGCGGCTCGTTCACGTCGATCCGCGACGGGCTCAGCTTGGTCACCGTGGCCAACAGCGCCTGCATTCGCGCGAGCACACGCGGACCCAGCGCCGCCGACGGTATCGCCGGCGTGATCGGAGCCGCGGCCGGCGTCCCCGGTGCGGCCGCCGGGTGCGCGCTGCCGTGCAGCACCTGCACCTGCGCCTGCCCGCTCGCGTACGCCTGCGCGAACGCCGCCATCGCCGCCGCCGTCGGCATGGCCTCGATCCCCGACGCGCGCAGTTCCTCGCCACGCAACGCGTCCACGCGCATCCCGCCCTCCTCCCACAGCGGCCAGCCCACCGACAGCGTGTGCCCGTGCGCCTCGCCCCGCGCCACCGCCGCCGACCGCTCCTGCGCGTACGCGTCCATGAACGCATTGGCCAGCGCGTAATCGCCCTGCCCCACGTTGCCGTACGCCCCCGTCGCCGAGGAGAACAGCACGAAGCAATCCAGCGGCAGCTCGCGCGTGGCCCGGTCCAGCAACACCGTGCCGCGCACCTTCGGCGCCAGGACCGCCGCGTAGTCGGCCTGGCGCTTCTTCAGCAGGAACCCGTCGGCCAGTACGCCCGCCGCGTGCAGCACCCCGTCCAGCCGGCCGTGGCGCGCACGGATCCTGGCCACCAGTTGCCCTACGCTTGCCTCGTCGGTCACGTCGGCGCGCTCGTAGGCCACCTGCAGGCCCGCCGCGCGCAGCGACGACAGCGTCGCCTCCACCGCCGCCGACGGCGCCGAGCGCCCGCTCAGCACCACCGTCGCCCCCGCCGCCCGCGCACCGATCTCCCGGGCGAACAGCCGTCCCACGCCGCCGGCCCCGCCGGTGATCAGGTACACCCCGTCGGCCTTCCACGGACCATCGCCGGCGAACGCGCCGGCCAACGGCTGGTAGATCCGCGCCTGCGCCACCTCGCCGTCGAAGCGCAGCTCCGCCGCCTCGCCCCGCGTCGCCATCGCCAGGCACGCCGCCACGTGCGAAGCGTCGTCCAGCGAGGCCACGCCCAGCACTTGCCCGCGCAGGCGCGGCTGCTCCAGGCGCGCCGTCTTCAACAAGCCGCTCAACGCCTGGAACACCGGTGCCGCCGCCGGCACCACCACCTGCACGTGCAGCCCCGTGCCCGGCGTCGTGCGCAACCACGCCTGCACCCGCTCCAGCAGCCGCCAGCCCGCCTGCGCCACGCGCGCGTCGAGCGCGTCGTCGTCCGTCTCCAGCACCTCGATCCGCGCCGTCGGCAACCGCGCCGCCAGCGCCGTCGCCGACGTGCCCACTGGCCAGCCGGCCAGCAACACCCAGCGCTCGCCCTCGGCCTGCGCCGCCGACGTGTCCGACTCGAACGACACCCAGCGCGGCGTCAGCAGCAACGTGCGCGCCGACGTGCTGGCGTCCGTCGGTGTCGACGACGTGTCCGGAAACCAGTGACGGATCCTCGCGAACGGATAGCCCGGCAGGTTCGCTCGCCGTGCCGCGGAATCTCCTCTTGCCCGAACCCAATCGATCGACGCGCCGTTCGTCCACGCGTGCGCGATCGATCCGAGGTCGCCCTCACGCATCCAGGTCGCCGCGCGCGCCGACGGCCGTTCGTCGCGGGAGTTCGCGTTCCATGCTTCGCGGTCGCTCGTGCGCTCGCCCGCGAACGACGCTCCGTCGGCACGCACCACGCCGTCACGCGCGAACGCATGCAGGCGCTGCGACAAATCCGCCATGTCACGCACGATGAAGGCCAGGCGATGATCGAACGCCACGCGTCCCACCTGCAGCGTATAGGCGAGATCGTGCAATGGCACGTCGACCTGTTCCAGGAAGGTATACAGCCGGCGTGCCAGCGCGCGCAGGCGTGCATCGTCGCGGGCTGACAGGATGACGAGCGCTGACTCCGACGACATGGGCCGAATCGCTTCTTCGGCGCTGCAGACGTATTCCTCGAGCACGACGTGCGCGTTCGAACCGGTGGCACCGAACGAGCTGAGTGCGGCCCGGCGCGGCGTCGGCGTGGCGCAGGCATCGTCCACGAGGGTCGGCGCCGACCATGCTTCGGTACGCGTCTGGACGACGAAGGGACTATTCGCCCAGTCGATGAGCGGATGGGGTGTGTTCGCGTGGAGCGACGCCACGCGCGTACGGTGCTTCAACTGCAGCGCCGCCTTGATGAGACCGGCGATGCCAGCGGCTCCCTCGGCATGTCCGATGTTGGATTTCAGCGATCCGATCGCGCAGAAGCCCACCTCGTTCGTCGTGGTGCGAAACGCGCGGGTAAGCCCCTCGATCTCGATGGGGTCGCCGAGCGACGTGCCCGTGCCGTGGGCTTCGACGTAGCCGACGCTGCGCGCGTCGACACCCGCCCTGGCCAGGCATGCCTCGATCATGGCCGCCTGGGCGACAGGGCTAGGCACGGAGAAGCCACTGACGGATCCACCGTGGTTGACGGCGCTGCCACGGATCACCGCGTAGATCGCGTCGCCATCCGCCACCGCGTCGGGCAGCGGCTTGAGCAGCACGGCGCCCACCGCTTCGGCCGGTACGTAGCCGTCGCCGCCTTCCCCGAAACTGCGGCAGCGTCCATCGCTCGCATGCATGTCGGCCATGCCGTATCCAAGGTATTTCGCCGGATGCAACGACAGGTTCACGCCACCGGCGAGAGCCGCGTCGCATTCGCCGCGACGCAGGCTCTCCACCGCAAGATGCACGGCCGTCAGCGACGACGAGCACAGGGTGTCCACGGTGATGCTTGGCCCATGGAAATCGCACACGTACGACACCCGGTTCGCGATCATTCCCGATGACAGCGACAACGGAAGCAACTGGCGGTCGCGCAGGCGCTCGACGCCCAGCAGCGCGTAGTCCTTGTGCATGGCGCCGGCGAACACGCCCACCGTGCGGGCCGAACCGTTGGGCCGCGCTGCGGAGAGCGTCGCCGGCGTGTGACCGGCATCCTCGATGGCTTCCCAGGCCACTTCGACGAACTGGCGTTCCTGCGGATCCATGGTTTCCGCGTCACGCGGCACCACGTGGAAGAATTCCGCGTCGAAGCTGTCGGCATCGGCGATGAATCCGCCCCAACGGGACATGGCCTTGCCTGATGCCGACGTTACCGGATCCAGCAGATGCCAGTCCCAGCGCGAAGGCGGAACCTCCGAAACGCAGTCGCGGCCGGCCAGGAGGTTGCGCCACAGTTCGCGAACATCACGCGCCTGAGGAAAACGCCCTGCCATGCCGACGATGGCAACGGCATGGGCGGACACGTCCCGCGTCCGGTCGTCGTTCGTCGTCGCCGCAGCCATCGTCACCGGAGGCTGGCCGACCCGGTCGCGCAGGTGCCGGGCCAGCGCATGCGTCGTCGTGTGTTCGAAGAGCAAGGTGGGAGCCATCGGCACGGAAAGGCGGTCCTCGATGACCTGGGAAAGTTCCAGCAGGCCCGCCGAATCCAGGCCCATGTCGTAGAACCCGCGATCCACATCCACGTTGTCCGTTGCCACGCCCAGGTGCCGGGCAATGATCCCGCGGACGAGATCCTCCATCGCGTGCGCCGACGCGACTTCGCCGCTCGCGTCCTCCGGTGAGGACGGCGCAGCCACCGCTTTGGTGGTTAGATCGATCAGTTCGGCGACCTTGGTGCCCGCCGCATCGAAGAAATCGAGGGTGACCGAGTTCATGTCACTCTGCATGCGCAGGGCATCGTGCCGGATGCGGGCCACGCAGCGTCCGTCCAGCGGGCGCGAGGCGCGGAACGCATCGAACGAGATCGGCAGCAGCAGCGGTAACGGTCCGTCGTGCTCCGCCGCCAAGGCGAGGCCGCCAATGCCGATGGCGCAGGTGTCGAGCAACGCTGGATGGAACATCAACTCCATCCCCTCGGGCCGGCTCGCCGCGTCGACGGCGCAATCGACATAGATCGCTTCTGCGGTGCGATAACGCGTGCCGGAGGGTTTCATGAAAGCACGATGGACCAGCCCGTGCGCGACACATTGCGCATGGATGCGCTCCAGCCCGAGGCGCTCGACACACGCCGCCGCCACCGCTTCCATGTCGATCGTCTCGTCGAACCGGACTCGTTCCCCGCGTACGACCCGAACGCTGCCGTAACGACGCCGCGTCGCTCCCGGCAGGGTGCCGTGGACATCGACGTGCCAGGTGGCGTCGTCGATGCGGTGTCCCGTGATTTCGACGGACATTTCCTCGCCCGCGGAAACGGATAGCGGGTGGTAGATGGACAGGCGGCGCAAGGTCCACTGGCGATGGTCGAAGCCATGCTCGCGAAGCACCTGATGCAGCAGATCGACGTAGGCCAGCCCGGGAAGCACGTGCCGCCCGTGAACGACGTGATCGCGCAACACGGGGTGCCGCGCGCTCAGGCGGAACTCGTCTCGCAAGGAATCCATTGCAATCGCTTCCTTTTCAGTGACTGGTCGCAGGCTCTTCTTTCCAGAAATTTCCCTTTGCACGCTTCGCCGGCGCACGAACGGCGGCTGGGATGGGCGTGGCCAGGTCGGTGCGGTTCAACACGGGCACCTCAAGGGGCGATCGCTTCGGTACGTAGTCGATCGCGTCGAAGGCGGCCAGCACGACGTGCGCATTGGTGCCACCGTCGGCGAAGGAGTTGACCGCCGCCGCCGGTAGCGGCGACTCCCATGCACCGTGGTCGCGACAGAACGACAGGCCCGCCGCGTCGGTGTCGAAATGCGCCAGGGGCTGCTCGGCCGAGAGAAACGGAACGCGTTGCCGATGATGCAGCATGAGCACGACCTTGATGAAGCTCGCGATCCCTTCGGCGCACAGCGGATGCCCGATGTTCGGCTTCATCGAACCGAGTTCGCAGCGACGTTCGAGGCCTCCGTAGACCGCGGCGATCGCCTTCAGCTCGAGCAGATCGCTCACCGGCGAGCCGGCACCGTTGGCTTCCACGTGGGTGACGTCTTCCGCGCGCAGACCACTGGCGGCCAGCGCGTCGCGCATGACGTCGACCTGGGCATGCATATTGGGAGCCCCCGGTCCCGCCGTGCGTCCGTCGTTGTTGATGCCCGTCGCCCTGACGATGGCGTAGATGGTGTCGCCGTCGGCCCGGGCCCGGTCGAGGGTCTTGAGCAGTACCATGCCGGCGCCCTCGCCGAGAATCGCGCCCTGCGCGCGACGATCAAAGACGTGGAACCGGCCTTCCGGCTGCAGCAGGCCACGCTGCCTGAACAGCGCAAGCGCTGCGCCCGTCTGCAACACGTTCACCCCGCCCACCAGCGCCGAGTCGGCGCGTCCCGAGCAAAGTGCCTGCACGGCAAGGTCCGCGGCCACCAGGGCTGACGAGCACGCCGTATCCACCACGAGGCTCGGACCACGCAGGTCGAAGAACTGAGAGACGTTCGCAGCGAGATAGTTCTGGCCCGTGGCGAGAATGGGATTCGGAGCCAGGCCCAGGCTTTCGTCGTCGGCCCGATGTTGCGATCGGGCGCCGAGGTAGACGCAGGTACGAGAGCCGCGGATCTCGTCGGAACGGTATCCGGCGTGGTACCAGGTTTTCAGCGATTCCTCGAGCAGGATCAGTGCCTGCGGATCCATGGCTCGTGCGTCGTAGGGCGAGAGGCGGAAGTAGTCCGCGTCGAAGCGTGCCGCGTCGTCCAGCAGTGCCGCGTGATCGTCTCCACCGTCCGTCCAGCGCTGCTCGGCGATCGGACGGATCGACGAGCGACCCTCGCGCAGGAGCGCCCAGTACGCGTCGAGCCTGTCGCAACCGGCGAAGCGGCACGACATGCCCACCACCGCGACGTCCCCGCCACGGGACGCCGTGGACGTCGGCCGGCCGGCCGGCAAAGTCGCCGGGCGTCCGTCATCGGGCCGGGTCGCCGTGTTCACCGACGCATGCGCCGGATCGGCAACGTCCGCCAAGGCCTTGCCATGGTGACGTCGCAGCCAGCCGGCGAAGGCGGCGATGGAGGGATGTTCGTAGAGGATCGACGGATCCAGGACCTGGCCCACCGCCTTGCCGACCGGCGCAAGGAGCTGCGCGAGCATGACCGAGTCCGCGCCGTAGTCCGTCAATGGCGCGAGCGGATCGATGCGGGACGGCTCGATGCCGAGGTGGCCCGAGACCAGCGTCAGCAGCCACGCCTCGATACCGGTACCGGTTCTCGCAGGGGCCGGCGCCGGTTCAACGACGCCAGGGCTCGGTTTGCGGGCCGCCGGAGCCGGCGCATGGCGCAACGGACCGGTGGACCATCGATCCTCGTCGACCCACGCTGGCAGCACGGCACCGCGGTAGCCGGCGGCGAGCAGCTCGTCCAGAAGGGCCAGCCCCTCGTCGTCGTCCAGGGTGAGCAGTCCGCTCTCCGCGTAGGGACGGCCGTGCGCCGCGCCCATGCCGGTCTGCGCCCAACTGGGCCACTGCACGCTGATGACCGGCTCGCCGGCGGCGGCCCGTGTCATGGCGACGTGGTCCATGAAGGCGTTGGCGGCGGCGTAGTCGGACTGGCCCACGGCCAGCGCCGGAAGCACTGCGGATACCGACGAGAACAACGCGGCAAAGGTCAGCGGCTGGCCATGCAGTTGGGCGAAGGCGTTTTTCAGTCCATCGACCTTCGGCTGCAGCACGCTCGCGATGCTGTCGAGCGACTTGCCCACGAAGGCCGGGTCGTTCGCGTCCATTCGACCGGCGCAATGGATGAATCCCCGGATGGGACCCATCGTGCCGACCACTTCGCCGAGCTCGCGGCCGAGGGCGAAGGCGTCGGTCAGCGGCACGTTCGACACGCGTATCGAGGCGCCGGTGGCTTCAAGTTCCAGAAGGTCTCGTACGCGCGCCGCGTGGGGGCCGGATCCAGCGGCGATGGCCGGCCATTGCTCCCGCAAGGGGAACGCTTCGCGGCAGGTGAGCAGGAGTCGGCGCGCGCCGTGACGTTCGACGAAATGACGCGCACACAGATAGCCAAGGCCGCGCGTACCACCGGTGATCCACAAGACCTCGTCGGGTGCGAAGCGGTGGGTGCGATCGTTTCCGGCATCGGGCGGCAAGGCCTCTTCCAGCGTAGCGATGTAACGGATGCCTTCGTTTCGCCGTGCCTGCACGTCGCGGGTATCGGCGAGCCATTCGTCGTGGATCCATTCGGCCTCGCGTTCGACATCGCCCATGAGGGCATCCAGGTCGAGGTGCCGGGTGGACAACCGGATGTATTCGCTTTGCAGGCCACGCACCAACGCGGCGTGCCACACCGTTCCGTCACGGGGACGCATGTCGTGGACCTCTTCGAGCCCGCGGGTCACGCACAGTGCGCGGCCGCCCTGTGCGGCGCGGGCACGGACCCACGCCTGCCAGGGGCCAAGCCGGCGCACGCTGCTATCTTCGGCGACGGGTTCCGTCGCGAGTTCGATGATGCCCTCGTAGGCGCCGAGAGTGCTTGCCGGCATCGCCAGGAAGTGCCCGGGCGTCACCGCATGCCCGTTGGGGAGGCGCGTGCGCAGGGCCGTGACCAGGCCGGACGAGGTGTCGTCCGCAACGATCAGCACGCGGTGCATGGACGGTGCCGCGGCAGGAAGGTCCGACGGTTGCCATTGTTTTGCGAGGATGCGGCGACGCCGGGCGGGAGTCGCTCCGGTCACCGCACGGTCGGCGGGCCGGGGTACGCCCGGCACCCAGTAATGTTCGGGAGCGAACGGATAGGTAGGCAACGGCACGCGTCGTGGCATGCGGCCGGCATGCAGGCCGCGCCAGTCGAGGGGCACGCCCTGCACCCATAGCGCGAGCAGTCGGCCGTACTTGCCGCGCTCGATCCAGCGATCCAGCGCGTGCCGGAGCTCATCGTCGCTGCCGAACAGCGCGAGGGCCTCCTGGCGGCGCACCTCGCCGTGGTGCGTGTGTGCGCCCTGCGGACCGTGTTCGAGGTAGTCGCGCAGTCGCGTGCGCAGTTCGTCGAGCGAGCCGACGACGAAGGCCAGCCGGTGGTCCATCGCCTCGCGGCCCACCTGCAAGGTGTAGGCGAGGTCGTCCAGCGGCGGGGCCTCGCGCTCGAGATGGGCGAGCAGGCGCCGGACCTGCTCGGTCAGCCGCTCGCCGCTGCGCGCCGACAGCGGTACGACCTGCGGGCGGTCCGGCGCGGCGGCCGCCGGCAGAGGCGGGGCGATGTACTCGCGCACGATCAGGTGCGCGTTGGCGCCGCCGGCACCGAAGGAGGACAGGCCGGCGATGCGCGGCATCTCCCGCGCCTCGCCGTCGTGCTCGATCCGCGGGCGTGGCCAGGGCTCCAGCGTGCGCTGCACGCGGAAGGGAGTGTCCTCGAAGGCGATGTGCGGGTTGAGCTCCTGGGCATGCAGCGAGGGCACCAACTCGCCGTGGCGCATCTGCAACAGCACCTTGGCCAAGCCGGCGATGCCGGCGGCGCTCTCCAGGTGGCCGATGTTGGACTTCACCGAGCCGATCGCGCAGTACTGCCGGTCGGCAGTGAACTGGGCGAAGGCCTGGGTGAGCCCGGCGATCTCGATCGGATCGCCCAGGCTCGTGCCGGTGCCGTGGGCCTCGACGTAGCCGACCTGGCGCGCGTCCACGCCCGCCTCGCGCAGCGCCTGGGCGACCACGCGCGCCTGCGCCTGCGGGTTGGGCACGGTGTAGCCGTTGGTCTTGCCGCCGTGGTTGATCCCACTGCCGAGGATCACGCCGTGGATGTGGTCGCCCGCCGCGATGGCCTGTTCCAGCGGCTTGAGCAGCACCGCGCCCACGCCTTCGCCCGGCACGTAGCCGTCGCCGTGCGCGCCGAAGCTCTCGCAGCGTCCGCGGCTGGAGGCGAACTGGGCCTGGGAGATAGCCAGGTACTTGTTCGGGTGCACCGACACGTTGACGCCGCCGGCGATCGCCGCCTGGCATTCGCCGGCCCGCAGGCTGCGACAGGCCAGGTGGATGGCCGTGAGCGAGCTGGAGCACATCGTGTCCACCGCCAGGCTCGGGCCGTGCAGGTTGCAGTAGTACGACACGCGATTGGCGATCGACGAGGCGCTGCCGCCCAGGGCGAAGGGCTCGCCCAGCGCCTGCGCCTGCGCGCCGTAGAGCTGGTATTCCTCGTACATCACGCCGACGAACACGCCCACCGCGTCGCCCGGCTCGCCGTCGCCGCGCAGCGAATCGCGGGTGTAGCCGGCGTCCTCCAGCGTCGCGTAGGCGCATTCGAGGAACAGCCGCTCCTGCGGATCGAGGAACTGCGCCTCGCGGGGCGAGACCTGGAAGAACAGCGCGTCGAAGCGGTCGACGTCGTCGATGAAGCCGCCCCACTTGCTGTAGCTGCGCCCGAGGGTGCCCTTCTCCGGATCGAAGAAACCGTGCAGGTCCCATCGCGCGCTCGGGATCGGAGTGATGCTGTCGCGCCCGGCGCGCAGGTTGTCCCAATAGGCATCCAGCGAGGCCGCCTGCGGATAGCGGCCGCTCATGCCGACAATGGCGATGCCGGCGCTGGCGACCGGGGCGGGCGCGGCGGTCGCACCGGCGAAGCGCCGACGCCGCGCCCGAGGCGCAGGCGCGGTAACCGTCGCGGCCGCGGAAGCGGCCGGTGCGGCCTGCACCGCCATGGCGCCGGTCCACGGCAATCGCGCGACCAGCGCCGCACGGTGCCGCTCGATGAAATAGCCGGCCAGCGCGTCGATGCTCTGGTACTCGAACATCAGCGTCTTCGGCAATGAGCCGAACGCTTCCTGCAACGCCGCAACCAGTTGCACGGCGAGGATCGAATCGATGCCGTACCGCTCCATCGGCGCCGACGCGTCGATGCGATCCGGCGACAGTTTCAGTGCCTGAGACAACAGTCCCTTCAGATACGCCACTGTGCCGTCGAGAAGATCGGTGGCATCGGTGTCGACGGTCGGAGCCACCTTTGGCGTGACCGCATCGTCCGCTGTGGCGCGCACCGTCGACTCGTCCGCGACGGGCGCCTGCACCGGCGCGCCGCCGATGACCACGACCTGTGCCTGTCGAGTTTCCCAGGCCTGCCGCAAGGCAATGAGCCCCTGTTCGGATTCCAGCGCGTGAATCCCCTGCCCGTTCAGCTGCCGAAGCATCGCCGGATCTAGTCGCATGCCGCCTTCGGCCCACAACGGCCAGTCGATCGACAACGTGCGGCCATGGCGCATGCCGTCGGCGACGTTTCCTTCCCGATGAAGCGCGAACGCGTCGAGAAACGCGTTGGCAGTGGCGTAGTCGCATTGGCCCACGCCGCCGACGACACCCGCCACCGAGGAGAACAGCATGAAGCAATCGAGCGGAACGTCGCGGGTGGCGAGGTCGAGGTTGACCGTCCCCGCCACCTTGGCCGACCAGACCGAGCGGAGCTGTTCGACCGACTTACGCAGGATGAACGCGTCCTCGATAACCCCGGCGCTGTGGACGACACCGTCCAGACGGCCGTGCGAGGCGAGGATGTCCCGCACGCAGGCCTGCACGGCCTCGGCATCGGCGACGTCCAGCGACATGTAGTCCGCCCGCACGCCGTTGCCGCCTTCCGAGAGGCCCTCGATAAGCCGTCGTTTCGACGCATCCAGCGCAGAGCGTCCGGTAAGCACCAGGCGCGCGCCATGCACCCGTCGCGCAATGTCGCGCGCGACGATCAGGCCCAGCCCACCTGCTCCGCCGGTGATCCAGTACACGCCGCCGTCCTTCCAAGGACCGGCGGCCGTCTCGTCCACTTCGACCGGTGTCTCGTCCAGCGCGAAAACCTCGCGATCGCCATCGCGGTAGCGGATCTGGACGTCGTCCGCCGCTGCGGAAAGGTTCGCGCGCGACGTGTTGCCCACCGTCGCGGCATCGGCGTTCGTCGGCAGTTCGATGACCTGGCCGCGGAACATCGGATTCTCCAGCATCGCGCTTTTCAGCAGCCCCGATGCCGCGGCCAGGAGAGATCCTTGCGACGGGCCCCATGCGTCGCCATGCCGGGCGATCACCAACTGCAGCGTCACCGCGTCGCGCGGACGCCCCTGGAGCATATCGCGTACGACATGGAAGACCGCTTCCCACGCATCCGTCAGCGCCGCCACCCCGGTGACTGGCGGCAGCAAGATCCAGTGCGATGCGGGATCCTTCGCGCGTAGCGCCTCCAGATGGTGGGCGAAGGCCGCGTCTAGGCATATCCATCGAGCGGCCTCACGGATGGATGCGTCACGGGCCGCGCTCAGGGCACGTGCGCGCCATCGCGGCTTCATCAGTATCGCCGGGCCGGTGCGCGGCCGTAGCGCCTCGCCGGTCAGCCGGCGCGAGGTAAGGCCGCGCACGCGAATCGCCACGCAACCCTGTTCGTCGCAGATGTCGACGTCGACGACGCGCGATCGCTCGCCGCCGCCATCGCGTTCGCGGATGAGCGCAAGGGCGCGTTCGCCACACGGTGCCCAGACCTGGAGCGAATCGAGCGCGAACGGCAGGAGCACCGGGGCGGCGTCGCCATTCGGCGATGCGTCGTCCGTCGGCGTCCATAGGCCAGCGATGGCCTGCATGGCGCCATCCATGAGACTGGGGTGCAGAAGATATCGGTTGCCGGTGCCGCGCACCGGTTCCGGGAGCGCCAACGACGCAAGCACTTCGTGCCGGCCGTCTTTACCTTCGCGGATACGCAGCGATTCGATGCCACGCATCGCCGGAAGGTAATCCAGGCCTGCCACCCGATGCATGGCATAGCATGCGTCGCCGTCGACACGGCGCGCGCCGGTCCAGCCTTCGAGGTCCACCATGGGAGCCCCAACGGGCGTGCGACGCGGCACATTGCCCTGCGAATGCACGATGCGCGCGGACGCCTCCTCGCGGTAGATCTCGAATTCGATCTCGTCGTCGCCCTGCGGATACAGCGCGACGTGCAGTGTCACGTCGTCGGCGTCGACCACCACCGGCTCACCCCACGAGACGTGGCGCAGCTCCAGCGCACCGGTACCGCGTTCGCCGCCACCGTATTCGATCGCGGCACGCGCCATCTCGAGGTGGACGACCGCCGGAAGCAGGCGTCGCCCGTGCACGCGGTGGTCGCCTAGGAAGAACTCGTTGCCCGTGAAGCGCGAGGTGAAACGCTGTTCGTCCAGATCGGAGGTATTCCGGTGCAGCATCGGATGGAGCACCGACTGCACGTCGTCGATGGACTTGCGTTTGCGCTCGTCCGGAGCCCAGAAGCGTTCCCTGTTGAACGGATAGGTAGGCAACGGCACGCGTCGTGGCATGCGGCCGGCATGCAGGCCGCGCCAGTCGAGGGGCACGCCCTGCACCCATAGCGCGAGCAGTCGGCCGTACTTGCCGCGCTCGATCCAGCGATCCAGCGCGTGCCGGAGCTCATCGTCGCTGCCGAACAGCGCGAGGGCCTCCTGGCGGCGCACCTCGCCGTGGTGCGTGTGTGCGCCCTGCGGACCGTGTTCGAGGTAGTCGCGCAGTCGCGTGCGCAGTTCGTCGAGCGAGCCGACGACGAAGGCCAGCCGGTGGTCCATCGCCTCGCGGCCCACCTGCAAGGTGTAGGCGAGGTCGTCCAGCGGCGGGGCCTCGCGCTCGAGATGGGCGAGCAGGCGCCGGACCTGCTCGGTCAGCCGCTCGCCGCTGCGCGCCGACAGCGGTACGACCTGCGGGCGGTCCGGCGCGGCGGCCGCCGGCAGAGGCGGGGCGATGTACTCGCGCACGATCAGGTGCGCGTTGGCGCCGCCGGCACCGAAGGAGGACAGGCCGGCGATGCGCGGCATCTCCCGCGCCTCGCCGTCGTGCTCGATCCGCGGGCGTGGCCAGGGCTCCAGCGTGCGCTGCACGCGGAAGGGAGTGTCCTCGAAGGCGATGTGCGGGTTGAGCTCCTGGGCATGCAGCGAGGGCACCAACTCGCCGTGGCGCATCTGCAACAGCACCTTGGCCAAGCCGGCGATGCCGGCGGCGCTCTCCAGGTGGCCGATGTTGGACTTCACCGAGCCGATCGCGCAGTACTGCCGGTCGGCAGTGAACTGGGCGAAGGCCTGGGTGAGCCCGGCGATCTCGATCGGATCGCCCAGGCTCGTGCCGGTGCCGTGGGCCTCGACGTAGCCGACCTGGCGCGCGTCCACGCCCGCCTCGCGCAGCGCCTGGGCGACCACGCGCGCCTGCGCCTGCGGGTTGGGCACGGTGTAGCCGTTGGTCTTGCCGCCGTGGTTGATCCCACTGCCGAGGATCACGCCGTGGATGTGGTCGCCCGCCGCGATGGCCTGTTCCAGCGGCTTGAGCAGCACCGCGCCCACGCCTTCGCCCGGCACGTAGCCGTCGCCGTGCGCGCCGAAGCTCTCGCAGCGTCCGCGGCTGGAGGCGAACTGGGCCTGGGAGATAGCCAGGTACTTGTTCGGGTGCACCGACACGTTGACGCCGCCGGCGATCGCCGCCTGGCATTCGCCGGCCCGCAGGCTGCGACAGGCCAGGTGGATGGCCGTGAGCGAGCTGGAGCACATCGTGTCCACCGCCAGGCTCGGGCCGTGCAGGTTGCAGTAGTACGACACGCGATTGGCGATCGACGAGGCGCTGCCGCCCAGGGCGAAGGGCTCGCCCAGCGCCTGCGCCTGCGCGCCGTAGAGCTGGTATTCCTCGTACATCACGCCGACGAACACGCCCACCGCGTCGCCCGGCTCGCCGTCGCCGCGCAGCGAATCGCGGGTGTAGCCGGCGTCCTCCAGCGTCGCGTAGGCGCATTCGAGGAACAGCCGCTCCTGCGGATCGAGGAACTGCGCCTCGCGGGGCGAGACCTGGAAGAACAGCGCGTCGAAGCGGTCGACGTCGTCGATGAAGCCGCCCCACTTGCTGTAGCTGCGCCCGAGGGTGCCCTTCTCCGGATCGAAGAAACCGTGCAGGTCCCATCGCGCGCTCGGGATCGGAGTGATGCTGTCGCGCCCGGCGCGCAGGTTGTCCCAATAGGCATCCAGCGAGGCCGCCTGCGGATAGCGGCCGCTCATGCCGACAATGGCGATGCCGGCGCTGGCGACCGGGGCGGGCGCGGCGGTCGCACCGGCGAAGCGCCGACGCCGCGCCCGAGGCGCAGGCGCGGTAACCGTCGCGGCCGCGGAAGCGGCCGGTGCGGCCTGCACCGCCATGGCGCCGGTCCACGGCAATCGCGCGACCAGCGCCGCACGGTGCCGCTCGATGAAATAGCCGGCCAGCGCGTCGATGCTCTGGTACTCGAACATCAGCGTCTTCGGCAATGAGCCGAACGCTTCCTGCAACGCCGCAACGAGCTGGAGAGCGAGGATGGAATCGATCCCGTAATGTTCCAGCGGGGCTCGTGCGTCGATCCGTGCCGGGGGCAGCCGCAATGTGCGCGAAAGCACGTCCTTGAGGTAGACGACGGTCCGTTCGTGCAGTTCGCCGTGGTCTTCGTTCGCGGTCGCATCTTCGGGCGCGGGCAACGGCGCGACGACGTCGGTCGCCACCGCCTCCCGCCCGTAGGCGCGCGAGGCGAGTCCGTCGAAACGCACGCAGAGCCGTCCGGACTCGTCGCAAAGATCCACGTCCAACGTGTGAACGCGGTTGCCCCGCGCCGAGGGTCGCAGATAAGCCCATCCCGCCGTCGGCGTGGGATGGAACACATCGAGGCCATCGAGCGCGAACGGAATCATCGGCTGGCGGGCGGGCGCATCGCCGAGGCTTTCGGCGACGTCGTCCGCGAGCAGCGCGATCGCTGCCTGCAGCGCGCTATCCATCATGCCCGGATGCAGCGCGTAGCCACCGCCGGCGTCGTCCTCGCGCAAGGCGATCCGGGCCAGCGCGAATGGCCGTCCGTCGGCATCCGCGCCGACGTGTACTTCCTGCAGTCCGCGATGGGAAGGACCGTAGTCGATGCCTGCGGCGGAGAAGGCCGCGTAACACGCGTCGGCATCGAGGGTACGCTCGCAGGCGGCAAGCAATCGCTCGAGGTCGAGTGCGGGCGGTGCTTCGCCGGCGGCATCGTGGCGGTGGCGCGCGCGTCCCTGGACGTGGGCGGCATGCTGCCCGGAAGGCGCGTTCCCGACGATGTCGAAGTCGACGTCGCCGTCGTCGCGCGCCGCGAGTTCGACGTGCAGCGTCGTGCCGCCGTCGGCGACCACCGGTCGCAACCATGCCACGTCGCGCAGTCCGGCAGGCCGCATGCCCTTCCCGTCCGGATCGCCGCCGTGAGTCACGGCGGCCATGGCCAATTCCAGGGCGACGACGCCCGGCAGCATCTTCCGTCCGCCCACTACGTGATCGGTGAGGAACGGTTCGTCGCCGGTAAGTCGCGTGGTGAAACGCAGGCCCGCGAGGTCAGAGGTGTTCTGCTGCAGCAACGGATGCGGCGACGCCAGGCCGGCGCCGGGTGTTCGTGCATACGCGAGGAGCCGCATCGCCTGGGATTTGGTCAACCGCCCTTCCATGGTTTCCCGCAACACGAACTCCGGATACTTCATGAGTCGAGCCCCGCATCCATGCGTTCGAGCATTCGCAGGGCATCGTCGAGGGTCAGGCTATGGCCCAGCAATCCGTCGATCAGTGCTTCGATCGAGCCGTTGCCCGTGCGCGGCGCATCAAGCATGCGCGCGGCATCCGCACCGGTGCCTTGTCGACTGTCTTGCAGGTTCACCCAGTATCTCTCCTTCGCGAACGGATAGGTCGGCAGGCTGACACGGCGTGGTAAAAGTCGCGCATGTGCAGCCGAGCCGGCGTAGAGCCGATGCCAATCGAATGTGAGCCCCCTGGTCCACCCCTCCAGCATTCTGGAGTATTCCGCTTTTTGCAAGCAGCCCTCGAGCGTGTCGTCGTTCTGCGCCCCTGCCGGCGAGCCTGGCCGATGGGTCACGACGTTCGCGACTCCGCCGTGCGCGTGCCCGGCGACGAAGCCGGCGAGGCCATCGGCCAGTTGCTCCATCGAATCGACGACGAAGCCGAGCCGGTGATCCATCGCCTCCCGTCCGACTTGCAGGGTAAAGGCCAGGTCGTGCAGGTCGGGCGCGCCCGACCCGGTTACGGCATTGTGCAGGCGTTGCGCGTACTCGCGGAGGCTGGCCTCGGTCTTCGCCGACAACACCACCAGCGCGGGTAGCCGCACGGGCGCCGGCCGCGGCTCGGCCGCCTCGAAGGATTCGAGTACCACGTGCGCGTTGGAGCCGCCGATGCCGAAGCCGCTGACGCCGGCCCGCCGTGGCAGCGTGTGTCCCGCCGCGTCGACCGGCGGCTCCCACGCGCTGGTTTCGCGGGCCAGGTAGAACGGGCTGTCGTCCAGTTCCAGATAAGGATTGGGCGACTTCAACTGTCCATTGCCCGGTATGCACCCATGGGCGAACATCATCAGCACTTTGACGACGCCGGCAACGCCCGCCGCGGCCTCCAGATGGCCGACATTCGTCTTCACCGACCCCAGTGCGCAATGGCGCCGCACCGTCTCACCGGGGTGGTGCTGGCGATGCAGTTCGTCGAAGGCTGCCTTGAGCGCGTTGACCTCCACCGGGTCGCCGAGGGCCGTGCCGGTGCCGTGCGCCTCGACATATCCCACCGTGCCGGGATCGATACCGCCCTGCCGATAGGCATCCACCAGCAACTGGCGCTGGGCGAGCGGGTTGGGGGCTGTCGGTGACGATGCCCGGCCGCCGTGGTTCTCCGCGCTGGCGACGATCACGCCATAGACGTGGTCGCGGTCGGCCCGGGCTTTCGCCAGCGGCTTGAGCATGAGCACCGCGACCCCTTCGCCACGGCCATAGCCGTTGGCGGACTCGTCGAATGTCTTGCATCGTCCATCGTCGCTGAGCATTCCTGCTTGGTGGGCACGCATCCCGTTGACCGGGTTCACGATGACGTTGACGCCGCCGACGAGGGCGGCCTCGCATTCCGCCGACTGGATCGCCCGAACCGCCCGATGCAGCGCCACCAGCGAGCTCGAGCAGGCGGTATCCACCGGCTCGCTAGGCCCGCGCAGGTCAAGCAGGTAGGACAACCGGTTCGCGATCATGAAGTGGAACGCGGAGTCGCCGCCGAACGGCGAAGACATGCCGGCGAGCTGGCAGAGGTCCTTGTAATCGGAAGTGGATACGCCGACGAAGACGCCGGTCCTGCTGCCGGCCAGGCTCGTCGCGCGATATCCGGCGTCTTCGATGCACGCCCAGGCGTGTTCGATGAACAGCCTCTGCTGGGGATCCATCGCGACCGCCTCGATCGGCGTGATGCCGAAGAACATCGGATCGAAACAGTCGACGGCATCGATGTAACCGGCCAGGCGCACCGCGGCAGGAAGCGCCGACCGGTCTGCGACGAGGCCACCGGTCAGGGCCACGCGTTCCAGCGGCATGTCGTCGATCAGGTCGTCGTTGCGTGACAGGTGGGTCCAGAACTCACCGATGTCGGCCGAGCCGGGAAAACGCCCGCTCATGCCGACGACCGCCACGGCTGTCGACGACGCACCATCGACCTGTGCGGACACCGAAGTCGGTGGCGCGGGAGGCGAGGCCGCGAAGGTGGCCGTCCGCCGCGGCGGACGTGCAGGCGAGAGCGGCGGCGCGCCTTGCGCGTTCGGGAGCGCCGTATGCGCGAACGCCGCGCCGTGGCGCGACAGCAGGTACCGGGCCAGCGCGGCCAGGTCGGGGCATTCGAAGAACACCGTCGGCATCAGCTTGAGGCTGTAGCGGCGATTGAGGTGGTTCGCGTACTCGGTGAGGTAGATCGAGTCGAAGCCATAGTGCGACAGCCCGGTCGAGCCGTCGATGGCGTGGGCGTCCATCTTCAGGACGGCGGCCGCCACTTCGGCCAGTTCGCGCACGAGCGATGCAAGGCGGGAATCGTCCGTCGGCGTGACGGATGCGGTGATTTGTTCTGCATCCGCCGGCGTCGCCGTCGACCCGTCCGCGAACAGCACGGCGCGAAGGGTATCCGCTCGCCCCTGTGCCACCAGGAGGCGTGGGGTGCCCGTAGCTATCGCCCAGGCGAGGCTGGACAGTGCCTCGGCGGTGTCGAGAGGCTCCAGCCCCACCATGTGCCTGGCGTGTTCCTCCGTCTGTGCGTCGACGCGCATGCCGCCTTCGCGCCACAGGGGCCAGTTGATCGAGCAGGTGCGTCCGTGCCGGACACCCGCATCCACCTGCGCGTCGCGATGCAGCGCGAAAGCATCGAGGAACGCGTTGGCGGCCGCGTAGTCGGCTTGGCCTGGATTACCCATGACGGCGGCGAGCGACGAGAACATGACGAAGAACGCCAGCGGCGCGGCGCGCGTGGCCTCGTCGAGCACGAGCGTGCCAGCGATCTTCGGAGCCAGTACCTCCATGGCCTCGGCGGCGGTCTTGCGTGCGAGCCACCCGTCGCGCAGGACCCCGGCGGCATGCAACACGCCACGCAGGCGCCTGTCGCGGAACGGTTCGTCGGCGAGGGCGACCTCGACCTCGTCGGCTCGCGTGACGTCGCAGCGGACGTACCACGCATCGATGCCGTCGGCACGCAGCGCCGACAGCCATGCGTCGTCGACAAGTGTCGTCCTGCCGCTCAACACCACGCGTACGCCCGGTTCCCGTCCGAACCGGGTGGCGAGCAGTCGGCCAATACCCCCCGCGCCTCCGGTGATCCAGACGACGTCGCCGGGTTCGAGCAGCGTCGAAAGCGCGGCATGCGGCGCGGACCGCCCGGCCGCCTCCTCCCAGCGGAGGGCCTGGCGCGCGCTCTCCTGGTAACGGATGGTACTCGCGTCGTCGCCAGCGGCCGCTTCGGCGACAAGCCAGCGACCGAAGCTTTCCGGCTCGTCGTGGAAGGATGCGGGATAGCGCAGCAACCTGCCGCGGACGCGCGGATGTTCGTTGCGCGCCGTGTTGAGGAGACCTTCGATCGCCGAGTGGATATGCCAGGGCTCGTCATCGGGAAGCGGCAGCAGCACCCGCGCATCGCGCCCCTCGCGGACGAGGTCCTGCACCAGCGCCATCGCGCGGAGGACGTTTTCCGCGATGGCCGTCGCCGAGGTCGGCGGATCGAGCCAGACGACGCGCGCCCGAGGAAAGGTGTCGAGGATGCGCCGATGCAGCGACGCCTGGCCATGCGGAACCAGGAAGGCAAGCTCGTGCGCCGCGACGTGCTGCTTGCCGGAGGGCAGCGGCGCGGCGCGCCACGCGGGAACGGCGTGGATCACGTCGGGTCGGCGAGCCGCCACGGGCGGTCGTGCGGTGAATCCCTCCAGGCGCACCAGGCACTCGCCCTCCGCGTCGAGCAGGTCGATGTCGTAACGCCGGATGGCGCCGTCCGCCGTCGAAACCTGTCGTACGTGCGCGTGGCATGTAGAGGGCATGATGCTCGCGTGGATCCACAACGCTTCGAGCGTGAACGGCAGGCGCAGCTGGCGTTCGCCATCCTGGACGAGCGAGAAGCAGACGGCGGAAAGTATCGATCCGTGCATCAGGGACGGGTGCAACACGCCGGCATGCCCTGGGGCGCCGGATACCGGCAGTTCGAGGTGGGCGATCGCCTCGTGCTCGGCGTGCCGGATCGACCGGATGGGGAACATCCGCGGTCCGTGGACCACGCCGAGCACCTCGTGGCATGCGGTGCCGTCGATCGACGTCGTGCAACGCCGGACCACAGCGTCTAGGTCGGCGCGCGGCGGTCGCGGTGGGGCGTCGCCGGCGTCCATCCGCAGGACGCCCTGAGCGCAGGTCGAGCCCGGCAGCGGAGTGGCGGTGGACGATATCGTGAAGTCCAGTCCGGCCGCGCTTCGTGCGATGTGGGTATAGAGGGTGGTTTCGCCGGGTGGCACCGCCATCGGGCTGCGCCAGACGACGTGCGTCATGCCGGTGACCGCGCATCCTTCGCGTTGCTCGGCGGCGGCGCGTGCGACTTCCAGGAAGACCACGCCGGGCACGATGTGCCGATGGTCCTCCAGGAAGAATTCGTCACCGCGAAAGACCGTGGTCACCGGCTCGTCCGCCGGGGTCCCGCCTGCCCCCGGCGATATCAGCGAAAGGCCGCGTATCGCCACGAGAACCTGTCCTTCCGCGTCGCACACGTCGACGTCGATCGTGACCGTCTGCGCCGCGGAGTCGCCCTCGATGTGCTGCGCGGGATGCATGCGCAGGCGAGCCCATGCTTCGGGAGGCATCACGCCCCACACGTCCACGGCGTCGGCCGCGAAGGGAACCGTTCCGGGCGTGGGCGCGCTGGTGTTGCCCTCGCTTCTAGTCGCGTACGACATGCCGATCACGGCCTGCAGCGCACCATCGAGCATGCTGGGGTGCACGATGTAGCGATCGTGAGTATCGGCGACGCAGGATGGCAAGCGCAGATGGGCCAGCACGTAGCGTCCCTCGACGTCGTTGCCTGCGTGGATGGCGGCGATCGTGCGGAAGGCGTCACCGTAGCGAAGCGTACCGTCGCCCTGCCCGGCCGCGTCGGCGTTTCCGTCCCATGCCAGGGCGGCGTTCGCGCGCAGCCCGTCGAGATCGAGGTTGCCTGGGCAGCAAGCGGAGGCGTCCAGTACGATGACGTTGCCCTGTGCCAGCACGGCTTCGTCGCGGGTCGTCCCATCGCATGTGTGAATGTCGAAGGCGATGTCGCCCGACGGTGAGGTGGAGAGCCGCGTGTGCACGTCGGTGGCGACGGTCACCGTTAGCGGACGGATCCATGCGATGTCGCGCAGGCCTATCCCCTGATTCGCGCCGGACTCTTCGGACGAGAGCGTGGCGGCACGGCAGGCCATCTCGATGTGGCAGACGGCGGGCAGCGTGGGCCGGCCGTTCACGACATGGTCGCGGAGGTAGAACTCCCGCCCGTCGAACGTCGAGGTGAATCGCTGCGCCGCCAACGTCGACGTGTTCCGGTGCAGCAGCGGGTGGAGCATCGATGGCGCCGGCTGGCCCATGGATATTGGCGCGTGTCTGTCCACCCAGTGCCGCTCGCGCTCGAAGGGATAACCCGGCAAGGGGATGCGACGCGGGGCGGGCGAACCGAACAGGCGCGACCAGGGCAGCGTGTAGCCCTGGCAATGCAGGTCGGCCAGGGCGTGCAGGATCTCGCGCTCGTCGGCGGCCGGCAGGGGCGCATCGAGGCGGTCGAACAGTGCCTGGGCGTGGCGTTGCTGGGCCGGCTGGCCGACGAACTCGCGCGGCGCCTCGCCCCGGAACACGTCCGCCAGCCGCTCGCCGCCGGCCAGGCGGTCCAGCCGATCCAGGGCGTGCTCGTGGTCGTCCACCACCACCGCGCAGCGGTGCTCGAAGTGATGCCGGCCGCAGGCCAGCGTGTGGCTCATCGCGGTCAGCGCCGCCGCGGTCCAGTCGCCCGCAGCCAGCGTGTCCCGCAGCGCCGTGCAACGCCGCCGCAGCGCCGCGGCGCTGCGCGCGGACAGCAGCAGCGGCACGCTGCGCCGCGCCCGCACCGGCGGATCGGCCAGCAGGGCGTCCTCCAGCAGCACGTGCGCGTTGGTGCCACTCATCCCGAACGCGCTCACCCCGACCCGCCGCGGCCGTCCCGGCACCGCCGGCCATGGCCGCGGCGCCGTGTTCACCGCCAGCCCGCTGTCCTGCCAGGCCACGTAGTCGCTGGGCTGCTCGCCGTTCACGCTGGCCGGGATCTGCTCATGGCGCAGCGCCATCACCGCGCCCACCAGACTCACCAGTCCCGACGCGGCGAAGCTGTGCCCGAAGTTGCCCTTGGTCGAGGTCAGCGCGCAGGGCGCCCGGTCCGCCGGCCGCCCGACGAACACCGTGCGCAGCGCTTCGATCTCCACCGGGTCGCCCAGCCGCGTGCCGGTGCCGTGGGTCACCACGTAGTCGATGTCCGCCGCCGCCACCCCGGCCTGCCGGTACACCTGCGCGATCAGCTGCGCCTGCCGCGCCCCGTTGGGCGCGGTGATTCCGTTGGTCTTGCCGTCGTAGTTGGTCCCGCTGGCCCGGATCACCGCGTACACCGGGTCGCCCTCGGCCTGCGCCCGCTCCAACCGCCGCAGCACCACCGCCACCACCGCTTCCCCCGGCACCATCCCGTTGGCCCGCTGGTCGAACGCGTAGCAGCGCCCGTCCGGCGAGAGCATCCCCGCCTGGCTCATCCCCACGTAGGCCTGCGCGGTCAGCGACAGGCTTGCCGCCGCCGCGATCGCCGTGTCGCATTCCCCCGCGCGCAGGCTCAGGCACGCCTGGTGCAACGCCACCAGACCCGACGAGCACGAAGTGTTCAGCGCCATCGACGGGCCCTGCAGGTTCAGCACGTAGGCCAGCCGCGCCGCCAGGATCGCGTCGTGCGTGCCGGTCAGCGTGCCCTGCGCGCCGACCAGCGACTGGTACTCGCCCTGCTCCACTCCCACGAACGTCCCCACCGACCGCGCGCCCAGTTGCAGCGGACCGTGGCCGGCGTCCTCCAGCGCATTCCACGCCTCCTGCAGCAGCAACCGCTGGCGTGGGTCCATGCCCTGCGCCTCGCGCGGGGAAATCTCGAAGAACGCCGGGTCGAACTCCTCCACCCCCGGCATCGCCCCCAGCCACTTACTCGCTAGCAGCCCCTGGGCGAACCCTTCCCGCCAGTCGAAGCGCTCCAGCGCGATCTCTTCCACCACCTCGCGGCCCTCGGCCAGCACCCGCCACATCGCCGCCACGTCGCGCGCCTGCGGGAAGCGCCCGCTCAGGCCCACGATCGCGATCGCCGCCGGCGCCACCTCGGCCAGCGCGGACGCCGGCGGCGGGGCCGACGCAGTCGCCGGGGAGGTCGCCCCCGTGGCCGCGGGGGCGACCTCCGCCGGTACGGCCACCTCCGCCTCCCCCTCGACGGCCGCGTAGCGTGCTTCCACCGCCGCGCGATGCTCGCGCCACAGATAACCGCCCACCTGTTCCAGCGTGGCGTGGCTGAAGAACAGCGCCGGCGTCAGCGTCACCCCGTAGTGCGACGAGAGTTGCCTTGCCCATTGCGCCAGGCTGATCGAATCGAAACCGAAATCGGCCAGGTTGTCCTGCACCCGGATCTGCTCGCGCGGCAGCTTCAGCAACTCGCTGACCTGCTGCTTGAGCTCCCAGTGCAGGCACCCTTCCACCGTCAGCCCGCGCAGCTCCGGCCGCCGGGCCGACGCCGCACTCCCCGTCGGCGGAGCCGCGGCCCTGCGGCCGGCCCCGCGCCCGCGCAGGATCGCCTCGATCCGCGCCCGCTGGCCGTGCATCAGCAGGTACGCCCCCGATGGCTGGCCCAGCGCCTGCTCGAAGAACGCCAGCCCCGCCGCCACCGGCAACGCCACCTGGCCGCTGCTGCGCAGGTACAACCGCGTGTGCTCGGCCGACCCCGCCTGCATCCCGCCCTCGGCCCACAACGGCCAGTTGATCGCCACCCGCCGCGCCGTCCCCGGGCCCGCCACCTGCTGCGCCCAGGCCATCTGGAAGCGGTTGCCCATCGCGTAATCGCCACCGCCAAAATCCCCCAGCACCGCCGCGCTGGAACTGAAGTAGCACACGAACGCCAGCGGCTGCGCCGCCATCACCGCGTCCAGCACCTCGCTGCCGCGCACCTTCGGGGCCAGCGCCCCGGACAGCGCCGATGCCGACTTCGCCGTCAACGGCGCCGGATCGAGCACCCCCGCCGCGTGCACCACCCCCTCGATCGCCCCCCACCGCGCCACCGCCTCGGCCACCCCGGCGCCCATCGCCGCCGCGTCGGTCACGTCCGCGGCCACGTAGAGCCAGTCGGTCTCGCCCAGCGCCGCCACCAGCGCCGACCGCGTCGCCTCCGCCAGCCCGCGCCGGCCGCTGAGCACCACCTTCGCCGCGTAGCGCTCACGCAGGTAACGCGCCACGTGCAGGCCCAGTCCGCCCGCGCCGCCGGTGATCCAGTACACCCCGCCCTGACGCAACGTCGGTACCGGGGACGCCAGCGCATGGGCCACCACCCGCAAACGCTCGCGCACCGCGCCGGCGCGATGCACCGCCCCGCCGACCGCGCCGTCCAGTTCGGTCCACACCCGTGCCGCCCAGTCGGACCCCGGCTCCGACGCCACGCCCTCACCGACCAGCACCGTCACCGTCCAGCCGGGCACGAGCACGCCCAGCGACCGTTCCAGCCCGATCCACGACTCCGCGTGCGCCCGCGAGGGACCGTCCGCATAGGCCGCGCACAGCACCAGGTGACCCGGCGCGACACCGCCGGCCGCCAACGCCTGCACCGCCGCGTACATCGCCGTCCCCTGCGCCGCATCGGCCACCCCCGTCCAGACCCCGGCGTAGACGATGCCCTCCCATCCCGCCTCGGACCCGATCGCCTCGGCCACGGCATCGCCGCCCACCGACTCGATCCGCGCGTCCGCCCGCGCCGCACCCAGCGCCGCGGCCGCCGCCCTGGCGACCGCCGCGTCCGCCCCGATCACCAGCAGCCGTCGCGGCGTCGCCGCGGCCGGCGGTGCCGCCGCCGGCTCCCAGCGTTCCTGGAAGCTCAGCGCTTCCGGCGCCTCGTCGGCGTCCCCGTCCGATGGCGCCGCGCCCGGCGCTTCCACCCAGTACGGCGTCGGCGCAAACGGGTACGTCGGCAGCGACACGCGTGCATGGGGCTGGGAGGCGAACAGCGGGGCGAAGTCGAGGTCGTAGCCCTGCACGTGCAACTCGGCGATCGCGGCCAGGCGGTCGAGGTAATCGTCCTCCGGCAATGTCGGTTTCAGGTCGTGCAACCACTGCGCGGCGTAGCGATGCAAGGCGGCCGCACCGCCGCGATCGCGTCCCGTGCCCAGCGACACTTCCACGTGTGGGGCCTTGCCCCGTTCCAGCCACTTGCGCAGGGACTGGACGAATTCGTCGCGATGGCGTGCGATGCAGGTGAGGCGATGGTCGAAGTGCTTTCGCCCCATCAGCAAGGTGTAACTGACGTTGCCGCAGTCGATGGCGGGTTCGGCATCGAGGTGGGCGAGCAGGCGTTCGACCTGCTGGCGGAGTTGCGCCTCGCTGCGTGCGGAGAGCGCCCACAGGTAGCCGGGGCGCGGAGCGGTGGTGCGGGCATGCGCGGGGGCTTCCTCGATCACCATGTGCGCGTTGGTGCCGCTGAGCCCGAACGAGCTGACCGCCGCGCGGCGGGTCTGCCCGGGGGCGACCGTCCACGGAGCCAGGGCGGTGGGCAGGTAGAAGGGGCTGTCGGTGAAGTCGATGTGGCGGTTGGCCTGGCCGTAGTGCAGCGACGGGGCGATCTGTGCGTGGCGCAGGCACAGCAGCACCTTGAGCACGCCGGCCACGCCGGAGGCGGCGGTGGTGTGGCCGAGGTTGGTCTTGATCGAGCCGATCGCGCAGTAGCCCTGGCGGGCGCTGTCCTGGCGGAAGGCGCGGGTCAGGGCGTGGAACTCGATCGGGTCGCCGAGCTTGGTGCCGGTGCCGTGCGCCTCGACCAGTTGGATGCCGTCGGCGTCGATGCCGAAGCGGTCGTAGACCTCGCGCTCCAGGCGCTCCTGGGAGACCGCGCTGGGCGCGGTGATGCCGTTGGTCGCGCCGTCCTGGTTGATGCCGCTGCCGCGGATCACCCCATGCAGGTGGTCGCCGTCGGCGAGGGCGTCGTCCAGGCGCTTGAGCACCACCACGCCCACGCCCTCGCCGGGCACGAAGCCGTCGGCGCGGTCGTCGAAGGTGTAGCAGCGGCCGCTGGCCGAGAGCATGCCGGCGCGTTCGCCGCCCAGGTACAGGCCGGGGGTGGACTGGACGAAGACGCCGCCGGCCAGGGCCAGGTCGACCTCGCCGGCGCGCAGCGCCTGGCAGGCCAGGTGCATGGCCACCAGCGAGCTGGAACAGGCGGTGTCGACGGTGATCGCCGGGCCCTGCAGGTCCAGGTGGTAGGCGATGCGCGCGGAGACCAGCGAGGTGGCCTTGCCCCACATCGCCTGGGCGGGCAGCGGGCCGGCCGGCAGGAGGTGGTAGTCGCCGCCGTTGTAGCCGGCGTAGACGCCGCAGCGCTGGCCGGCGATCGAGGCGCCGACGTGGCCGGCCTCCTCCAGCGCCTTCCAGGCCTCCTCCAAGAACAGCCGCTGCTGCGGGTCCATGTGGGTGGCTTCCAGGCCGGAGATGTTGAAGAACAGCGCATCGAAGTGGGCGATGCCGTCGAGGAAGCCGCCGCGCGGGCAGTACGGGGTGTCGCCCAGGATCGCCGGCATGTCCCAGCGGGTGACCGGCTCGGTGAGGTCCTCGCCGGCGGCCAGGTGGGTCCACAGGGTCGCCACGTCGGGCGAGCGCGGGTAGCGCCCGCTCAGGCCGACGATCGCGATCGGGGCGAGCGTGGCGGGCAGCGCGGTCGGCGCGCGCGGCGTTGCCGCTGCCGCTGCCGGTGCCGATATTGGTGCCGTTGTCGTGGCCGGTGCCGCCGCGCCGCTGGCCGCCGGGGCGCCGTCGAGCGCGGCGGCCAGGGTATCGCGGTAGCGCTGGACCAGGTGGGCGGTGAGCTTGTTGACCGTGCTGAAGTCGAACACGCTGGTGCTGGTCAGGGTGGTGCCCAGGGTGGCGTTGATCGCCTCCACCGTGCGTACGCCCAGCAGCGAGTCCAGGCCATACTCGGCGAACGATTCGTCCGGATGGATCGCTGCCATCTCCACCATCAGCGCCTCGGACAGCGTCTCCAGCACCACCTGGCGCACGTGCGCCTGCAGGCGCGCGGTGTTTGCCGGCGCCGTCGTGGTGACCGGCGCCGGGTCCGGGGCGAGGTTCGTGGCGGGCGCCGCGACCGGTATCGCCATCGGCTCGCTCGATGCCGCCGCGTCGGCACGCCGGACCACGCCGTCGCTGACCGCGGCGATCACCTGCGTGCCAGCGTGCAGCTCGGGGGTGAGGAAGCGCACCGGCGCGTAGCCTTCCGCGTGCAGCGCCCGCGCCCAGCGCGCCGGGGCCAGTAGCGGCGAGCCCGGCTCGCGCAGCGCCGCGTCCTCGAACCGCCACCAGCCTTCCAGCAGGCCGAAGGTCAGGTGGCCCAGCACGCTATTGCCGCTGAGTTCGTTGAGCAGCAGGATCCCCTGCCCCTTCAGCACCGCCTTGACGTGGCCCAGCGCCTGGCGGATATCCCGCGTGGCGTGGATCACGTTGGTTGCGATCACCACGTCGTAGCCGTGCTCGTCCACGCCCTGGACCCCGGGCGCCTTCTCCAGGTCGAACACCTGGCCGCGCAGGTACGGCACGTGCGGCGCGTATTGCGCCTGGGCGTGATGCAGGAACGCCTTGGACAGGTCGGTGTAGGCGTACTCCGCCACGTGCGCGGCGTACGCGCCCAGCGCGTCGAAGACCACCGCGCTGGTCCCGCCGGTGCCCGCACCCACCTCCAGCACGCGCAGCCGCGTGGCCGGGTCCTGCGCCAGGCGCGCGCGCAGGTAATGGACCAGCGCCTGCGCCACCACCGCGTTGCAGTGGTCGGTCAACGGGTTGCCCCGGTACATCCCCTCCACCCGCTGCAGCGTCGCCTGCGGGAACACCACCGCCGTCGCCGCCTGCTCGCCGCGCAGGATCGCCGGCAACGCCGCCTGCGTGGCGTCGACCAGCGCCAGGGACGCCGCGTCCTCCCCGCCGGCGGCCACCCATGCCGCCCAGCGCGGCCCCACCGTGGCATCGCCCTCGCCCTGCAACACCGCCAGCACCGCCGCCTCGTCGCCCCAGCGTGCGCGCAGCAGCCGCTCGGTCTGCGCCCACCAGCGCGCATACGCCGGGGCGATCGCCGCGCCCGCCGCCCACGCCGCCAGCGACGCGCACGGCGCCGCCGGGCCCACCTCGCGCAGGCGCTGCACCAGCACCTCCAGCAGCAGGTCGTGCAGGGCCTGCGCCCGCGCCTGCGTGGCCGCCGTCGGCACCGGGCCGGCATACGCCGGCGGCACGAAGTCCGCCAGTACCGAGGCCAGCGGCGGCGCCGAGGCATCCACCGTGACCTGTCCCGCGCCCAGCCACACCCCCTGCAACGCCCCGACGCGTGTCGTGCGCAGGTACGCCACCCGTTCCAGCGGGCTGGCCAGCACTCGCTCCAGCACCGCCAGGCCCTCGGCCGGCGCGATCGTGTCCATCCCCGCCTCGGCCAGCCAGTGGCGGAAGCTGTCCAGCGCCCCGGCCGTGGCCGTGCTCGCCCAGTAGCCCCAGTCGATCACCCTCGCCGCGCAGCCCAGCGTCGCCACCCGCGACGCCACGTAGGCGTCCAGGAACGTGCTGCCGGCCGCGTAGTTGCTCTGCCGGCGCGTCTTCTCCAGCGCCTGGATCGAGGAGAAGAACACCATCACGTCCGTCACGTGCCCGGCGAACGCCTCGACCACGCCCACCGTCGCGGCCACCTTCGCTGACAGCCCGGCCTCGAAGCGCTCCACCCCCATGTGCGCCAGGTCGCTGCCGCCCATCGCCAGCGTCGCGTGAATCACCCCGTGGATCACCCCGTGCCGGGCCAGGATCGCCTCGCGCGCCCGGCCCATCGCCGCCGCGTCGCGCGCGTCCACCGACCGATAGGCCGGCGCCTCGCCCCACCTCGCCAGGCGCTCACGGCGCGCCTGGATCGTCGCGTCCTCGGCCCGCCGGCCCAGCCAGACCACCTGCGCGCCGTAGTGGCGGACCAGGTGCTCGCTGAGCACCTGGCCCAACTCGCCCGCGCCACCGACGATCACGTACACCCCGCCGGTACGGAACGCCGGCGTGGCCGCCGCGGGCAACGCGCACGGCACGCAGACCGGCCGGTACCAGCGCCCGTCCCGCTGCGCCCGGCCGTTGCCGTCGGCATCCGCCGGCCAGGCCAGGCAGGCCTCCAGCGATGTCGGAGCCGCGTCCGCTTCGTCCGCTTCGTCCTCCAGGTCGAACAGGCGCAACCGCCATGCCGGATGCTCCTTCGCCGCGCTGCCCACCAGACCCCACACGCTCGCGTGCGTGGGATCGATCGCCTCGCCGGCCACCACCGGCTGGCTGCGCCGGGTCAGCACCGTCAGCGCCAGCGGCCAGGACGCCGCCGCGAAGGCCTGTAACAGCGCCAGGCCAGTCATCACCCCCGCCGCCTGGCCGGCCACGATCGCCGCCCCGGTCGCCGGCTCCCGCACCGACGGCAGCATCCAAAACCACTGCGCGATCCCGGCCAGCGCCGCCCGCCGTGCCGGCACCTCGGCCGCCGTCAGCACCTCGGCCGCCGGATAACACGCCCGCCAGCGCGCCTGCCGCGCCGGGTCGTCGTCGAGGATCGCCCAGCCCGTGCCGTCGTGCCGCCGGCCCGCCGTCGGCACCGCCGTCGCCGCGATCGGCGCCCAGCCCGGCACCAGGGTCAGCGCGCCGCTCAGCGGGAACGCCGGCGCCGCCTCGTGCATCGTCTCGTCCCTGTCGTCGCCCCCTGTGGCCTCCGTGGGCGGCGCCGGCGCCGGTGCCGGTGCCGAGGGCACCCAGTAGCGCGACCGCGCGAACGAATAGGTCGGCAGCGGCACCCGCGCGTACCCGCCACCGGCGAACAGCCGCCCGTAGTCCAGCGGCTCACCTTGCACGAACAGCTCGGCCAGCCTGTCCAGCCCCTGCCGGTACGCCGCCGCCTCCGCCACCGGCACGGCCGCGCATGCAGCCAGGCAGGTCTCACCTTCGGCGCTGTGCGGCCCGCGCTCGGTCACACCCCGCTCGCGGATCTCGCCCGAGCGCACCGACGTGGCCTCCCCGGCCAGCCAGCCGGTCAGTTGCCGGGCCAGCGCGTCGAGATCCTCGCTCACGCAGCCCAGCCGATGGGCGAAGTGCCGCCGGCCGGTCAGCAGCGTATGGCTCACGTCGCCCAGCGCATACCCCCGCCCCTCCGCCCGCCACGTCGCCAGCCGCTCCAGGAGCCGCTGCGCCTGCGCGCGCAACTGCGCCGCACTGCGCGCGGACAGCACCACCAGCTGCGCCGGCCGCGTCACCGCCGAGCCCCGCCGCTCCGGCGCTTCCTCGATCACCAGGTGCGCGTTGGTGCCGCTCATGCCGAAGGCGCTGATCGCCGCCCGGCGAGGGCGCGCGTAACCGTCCGCACCGGTGGGAGCGTTCCAGTCGCGCAGCGACGTGTTGACGAAGAACGGACTGTCGCCCAGGTCGATGCGCGGATTGCAGGTGCGAAAATGCAGCGAGGGGGGCATCTGCCGGTGCCGCATCGACAGCAGCACCTTGAACAGGCCGGCGATGCCCGAGGCCGCGAGGGCGTGGCCGATGTTGGTCTTGATCGAGCCGATGGCGCAGTATCCACGTCGCGCCGTATGCCGACGGAACGCGCGCGTCAGCGCGCCGACCTCGATCGGGTCGCCCAGCTTCGTGGCGGTGCCATGCGCCTCCACCATGTCGATGCCGTCCGGATCGATGCCGAAGGTGTCGTACACGTGGCGATGCAGGCGTTCCTGCGAGCGCGCGCTCGGTGCCGTGATGCCATTGGTCGTTCCGTCCTGGTTGATGCCCGAACCGCGGATCACGCCATGGATGACATCGCCGTCGCGCAGTGCGTCTTCGAGCCGGCGAAGCAGCACGGCGCCGACGCCCTCGCCCGGGACGAATCCGTCGGCGCGATCGTCGAAGGTGTAACAACGACCGCTGGCCGAAAGCATGCCAGCCGCTCCGGGACCGCCGTAGGCTGCCGGTGCGCAGCCGATCGCCACGCCACCGGCGATGGCCAGGTCGAGTTCACCGTTCCACAGGGCCTGGCACGCGAGATGGACCGCCACGAGGGCGCTCGAGCAGGCGGTATCGACCGCGATCGCGGCTCCCTGCAGGTCGAGGTGATAAGCGATGCGCGACGCGAGGATCGACGAGGCATTGCCCCACATGGCTTGCGCCGGCGCACTGGCATCGAACAACTGGGTGTAATCGCCCGGCTCGCAGCCGACGTACACGCCGCAGAGCTTCTCCTGGATATCGGTACCCGCGTAGCCGCCGTCCTCCAGCGCCCGCCAGCACTCCTGCATGAAGAGGCGTTGCTTCGGGTCCATGTAGCGGGCTTCGACGCCCGAGATGTTGAAGAACAACGCATCGAATTCGTCGATGCCGTCGAGAAAGCTGCCCTGGGCGGCCGGCGCGACGGAGGCATCGCCCCAGCGCGAGGACGTTTCCACCAGGTCGTCGCCGGCGGCCAGGTGCCGCCAGAGTGCGTCGAGGTCGTCCGAATGCGCGAACCGTCCCGACATGCCCACGATGGCGATCGGTCCCTTGCGTGCCACCACCGTCACGTCGCCGGACGACGGCATCGGGATCGATCGGATCGAGCTTTCGGAGTCCGGCGCGGCGGATGCGCCCGCTTCCGGGATACTTGCCAGGAGATGTCCGGTCAACTGGTTCACCGAGCTGTGGTCGAAGATGACCGTGGCTTCGAGGGTGAGCGACAAAGCGGCGTTGATCGCGTCGACGAACTCGACGCCGACGATTGAATCCAACCCGTAGTCGGCGAACGCGGCGCCGAGGTCGACCTCATCGGCATCGAGATGAAGCACCTTGCACAGGGCACCGAGTACCGCGCGCGCAATACGCACGCGGCGAACCTCGATGGTGTCGCCGCCAAGCGCGAACGCGGCGTCCGCGCCTGCGGCCATGCCGGACGACGGGACGGCGTCGCGACGTCGTCCATCGCGGCGTGGCGTGGTGAACACCACGCCGTCGCTTCGCGCCACTACGACGCCTTCGCCGACGGGGTTGCCGTCGTCGGCGGCGACGAACACGTCGCGGAAACCCTCGCCTGCGAGTCTCCGCGACCACCCGTCGCCCGCGTGATACCCATGCAGCACGAGCAGGCCGTTGCGCCGAAGCAACGCTTTCCACGGGCACGGCGCAGGCATGGCATCCGGCCCGGTATCCGGCTTGAGGTGGACGATGACGAGGTCGTAGGGATCCGTCGGCGTCGTGTCGGCGTGCCCGAAGGACGCGTAGGGCGCCCGGACCGTGGACGCCACCGCATCGGAGGCGTCGGTCAGGTGGTAGGCGGCGATATGGGGCGCATGAGGTTGCAGCCGTTCCAGAAGTGCGGCGGTCGCCTCGCCATCGCGGGCATGGGTCTCGAGTATCCGGACCGGTTCGTGGATCGCGCCTGGCGCTACGTCGTCTCGTTGTTCCACGTAGGCCACGACGATCTCGGCGATCGCCGCGTTCAGGTGCCCGGATACCGCAGACCTCATGTCGCGCTCCTTCGTGCCGCGTCGTCATTCTCCACGGGGACCGGACGGCCCACCCGCTCCCGCAGACGTGCCATGTCCGGCATGGCCGCGCCGGCCTGGACCGTGATCTCGCCCTGCGCGCTCACGCCCTCGACCAGCACCGGCTTCTCCGTCTTGACAATACCCATCTGGTCGAGCGGGCCGTCCATCAGATGTTGCAGCGCATCCATCGCCTCGGCGGCACCGATGAGTCCGATCCCCATCCTCGCCATAGGCGCGAAACCGTCGAGTTCGACGTTTTCCACCCTGTCCCAGAATCCCCAATTCATGGTTTTTAACACAGGTGCCGACGCGCCGGTTCGTTGCCGGAGCCAGTGCGCATAGGCGTCGGAGAACGTGCAGGCCGCCGCGTAGCCGGCGTGCAGCGGCGTGCGGATGAAAGCGATCATCGAGGAAAAGAACACGACCTCGCGGAGCGGCTCGCCGCCGAATACGTCCATCGCATGGATGGCGACGTCGACCTTGGCGCGAAGCGCCGCGCGTACATGCCCCTCCTCGGTGTCGGCCAGCGCACGCGGATCCAGCAGAAGGGTCGACAGCACCAGGCCGTCGATGCATTCATGGTCGTCTCGGATCCGCGCACGCGCGCGTTCGAGGGATGCCGGATCCGTCGCGTCGGCGCTGACGTAGGTGGGCGCGGGCCCCAGCGTCGCCAGGCGGTCGATGTCCGCCTGGATGCGCTCGTCGAGCGGGCGACGGCCGATCCAGAAGACCTTCGCCCGCTCGCGACGGATCATGTGTTCGGTCCACGCCTTGCCGATGTGCCCCGCTCCGCCGATCACGACGTAGACCTGCCCTTCCTCCCGCGCGGGCGCAATCTCGTGCCGGGAGCGGATGCGCACCAGGTGCCGTCTGAACCAGGCGCCGTCGCGCCACGCCCAGGGGTGGGCACGGGCATCGGCCGGAACGGAAGACCAATCGCGAGCCGCCCACGACGCGTCGTCCGCGCAATCCAGCAATCGCAGCGACCAATGGGGAAATTCCTTCGCCATCGACCCGGCGAGTCCGTGCACACCCGCATGCGCCGGTGCGATCGCGTCACCCTCATGCACGTGCAGTGCCTGGAACGTGACGATCGTCCAGGCCAGCGGACGCGTGCCGTGGTCGAGCGCAAGCAACGCCTTGAGGAGCCGAAAGACGTGGAGGACACCGTCCTCCTGCAGACCGATCAGTTCCCTGTCGGGCGCGGGCCGGGACGGCGGCGCGATCCAGATGACGTGGTCGAAGCCGTCCACGTCGGCGAGCTTGCGGGCGAGGCTGGCGATGTCGTCGCGCGCGTCGACGTCGGCGAAGCACGCCGACGGGTAATGGCCGCGTATGGCGTCACCCGTGACATCGTCGGCGCCGATGACCAATGGACGAAGGCTCGGACAGGTGAATGCGTTCGCCGGATCGTCGGCGAGGAGGCTGGACGCGATCGGCTCCCAGTGCGGCAGCACGTATTGCACGCCGACCGACATCGACGACGCCGGGGCGGTGGCGGGAACGGGTGCGGCCACCAGTTCGGCATCGTCCTGCGCCACGTCGTCGAGCCAGTAGCGCTGGCGGCTGAACGGATACGCGGGAAGTCGCATTCGCCGCGGTGTTCGCGCACCGGCTGGCTCCGTCCAGGCCACATCGTATCCCTGGCAGTAGAGGTCGCCCAGCGTCGCCAGCGACTCGCGATAGGCCGCCTTGTCGGATGCCTGAGACACCAGCGTGGCAGCTACGGTGGCTGCGTACGAGCGCAGCGAGGAACGCTCGACGAAATCGCCGGGTACCCGTCCCCTGGCCACCGCGTGCGAACGCGACCCCGACTGCGCGGCTTCGATGAGCGACAGCGCCTGCGTCGGGTCTTCCGCCACGATCGCGCAGCGATGGGCGAAATGCCGGCGGTGCCGCAGGAGGGTGTGGCTGAGCGCGTCGAGCCGTGCGGCGTTCCATGACGAATCGCGCAACATGGCGGCGAGATCGCCGAGGCGATGCGACAGTGCAGACTCCGTCGCCGCGGACACGGCCAGCAGGAAAGCCGGGGCACGGGCCGGCACGGCGTCGCCTTCCGCATCGCCCTCCTGGACCAGCATGTGCGCATTGGTGCCGCTCATCCCGAACGCGCTGACGGCGCCGAGTCTGCGCCGGTCCGCGCGCCTTGGCCAGGGCGTGTTTTCGCGATTGACCCGGAATGCGCTGCGCGACCAGTCGATGTAGTCGCTCGGCTCTTCGCAGTGCACGCTCGCCGGGATCGTTTCATGACGCATCGCCAGCACCAGGCTCACCAGGCTCACCAGGCCCGACGCCGCGAAGCTGTGACCGAGGTTGCTCTTGGTCGAGGTCAACGCGCAGTGGCCCGGCGGCGCGCGTCCGTCACTGAACACCTCGTCGAGTGCGGCGACCTCCACCGGATCGCCCAGTCGCGTGCCGGTGCCGTGCGTCACCACGTAGTCCACGTCCAACGGAGCGGCGCCCGCGCGGGCGAGGGTCTGGCGGATGAGCGCCGCCTGCGCGTTGCCGTTAGGCGCCGTGATGCCTTGCGTCTTGCCGTCGTAGTTGATGCCGCTCGCGACGATGATCGCGTGCACGACATCGTCCGTCGCGCGTGCATCCGATAGCCGCTTGAAAACGAGGGCAACCACTGCTTCGGCTGGGACCATGCCGTTGGCGCGACGATCGAACGCGAAACAGCGGCCATCCGTCGACAGCATGCCGGCGGCGCTCATGCCGATATATGGGTGAGGCGTCAGCACGATGTTCACGGCCGCCGCGATGGCGGCATCGCAGTCGCCGGCGCGCAGGCTCACGCATGCCTGGTGCGCGGCGACGAGGCCGGAAGAGCACGACGCGTTGATCGCCATTGCCGGCCCGCGTAGGTCGAGCGCGTAGGAAAGCCGCGACGCCAGGATGCCGTCGTGATTGCCGGTGAGGCTGCCTTTGGCGCCGGCGAGCAACTGGTAGTCGCCCTGCTCGACGCCGACGAACATGCCGATCCGGTCCCGCGCGAACTGGGCGTCGCCATAGCCGGCGTCTTCCAGCGCGTGCCACGCCTCCTGCAGCAACAGGCGCTGCCGAGGGTCCATCGCCGCAGCGTCGCGCGGCGATATCTCGAAGAACAGGGGGTCGAACTCGTCGATGCCCGGCATGGCCCCGAGCCATTTGCTCGCCATGGCCGGCAAGCCCTCGCGACGCCCTTCGCCGAAGTGCCCGCGCCAGTCGAAACGGTCGAGCGGGATCTCCGTGACCACGTCTCGGCCTTCCACGAGGATGCGCCAGAGTTCGTCGACGTTGCGCGCCTGGGGAAACCGCCCGCTCATGCCGACGATCGCGATGGGCTCTTCCATCGCTGCGCGTTCCGGCGGAACGGCCGTCGTCGGTGCCGGGGCGATCGGGATCGGGGCCGCCGGGGGCTCCATCGGCGGCGGCTGGTCGCGGTCGCCGTAAACCTCGCGCAGGTGCGCTTCGTAGTGCTTCAGCAGATAGACCGCCACGTGCTGGATGGTCGGCTGACTGAAGAAGATCGCGGGTGATAGATCGATGGCGTAATGGGTCGATATGCGACGGGCCAGCCGCGCCAGCGTCATCGAATCGAAGCCGAACTCCGTGAGGTTGCGATTCGGCGCGATCCGTTCGCGAGCCAGTTCGAGCAGCCCGGCGACGTGGCCGGTCAGTTCCCATGCCACGCATTGTTCGAGGGTGAATCCACGCAACGCGCCGTGTGCTGCCGGCGACGGACTGTCCCCGACGGATGCCGCGGCGCCCCGTCCGACCGCCGCCTCCGAGCGTGCACGCAGGCGCGCATTGTCGCCGTACAGTACCGTGGCGGCGCCCCGCGCCATTGCGAGGCGATCAAAGGTGGCCATGCCTGGCACGTCGCCGAGCGCGCGCATGCCCGCACCTTCCAGGTAGAGGCGTGTGCGTTGCGGATCGTCGTCGCTGCCCATCCCCTCGCCGTTCCAGAAGGGCCAGCCGATCGACGACAAACGCCGATCGGACACGCCCAGGTGCTCCGCGTACGCCATCTGGAAGCGATTGGCCACGGCATAGTCAAAGCTGCCGAAGTCGCCGAGCGTCGCCGCCGCCGAGGCGAAGCAGCACAGGAAAGCCTTTTCATCGCCATCGCGCAGGACCTCGTCGAGCACGAGCGTTCCCTGGACCTTCGGCCGCATCACCTCGCGCGCCTGTGCGGCCGACCGGTCGAAGAGCGTGCCGCGCGCCTCGATGCCGGCCGCATGGATGACGCCGTGCAGGCCGCCGAAGCGCGCGCGGATGTGTCGCACGCACTGCTCCACCTGTACCGTGTCGGCCACGTCCATGGACAGATAGTCCACACAGTGGCCCGTGCGTTGCAGTGCTGCCAGCCGTGCCGCGACATCGGCCGCATGGGGACGACGGCCGGCGAGCACGACGTGCTCCGCGCCCGCGCGCGACAGGTGCGCGGCGAAGCGCATCCCGAGCGCGCCGAGTCCGCCGGTGATGAGGAATGTGCGCCCACGAGCGTCGAATACGTCCTTCGAAGATGCATCGACCTCGGCCACGCTGGACACGTAGCGGACATCGCCGAAATGACAGGTGTTTCGCAGTTCGGACGCGAAGAGTGCGCCGATCATCGCGGGAAACGCGGTCTTCCAGGCCTGGTGGCCCTTCGCCCCCGCGTCCGAGACCATCACCGCGCAGGCCATGTCGGGCTGGATCACGCGCAGCGTGCGCTCGATGCCGATCCACGATTCAGCATGGCAACGACCGATCGCGTCGGCATACGTCGCGCACAGCAGCAACCGTGGGCAGCGAAGGCGCAATGCGTGCAGGGCGCGCAGCAAGTCGAGCGGTCCGTGCACGGCTTCGGCATCGACCGGCTCCAGCGGGTGCCCGAGATACACCAGCGCATCCACCTGGCCCGCCAGATCCGACCACGCTACCGTCAATCCGGCAGAGAGGTCGTCGATCGTGACGAAACGTACCTCGACGTGCGGTGACGCGTCGGCGAAGGCTGCCCGCGCACCGTCATGAAATCCTGCGGCGACGACGCAGACGATTCGCCACAGGTCCGCCGGCGTGGCTTCGATCGCCCGCGCGGGCACCCACACTTCCCGCAGGATAAGCAGATCGGGCGCGGCCCGCTGCGTCGGCATGCTGCCCTTGGAAACCTGCTTCAGGCGTTCGAGCGCCGCGTCCCTGGACAGTCGCCCCGCCTTGAGTTCACCCAGGATGTATTCGATGGAGTCGCTCACTCAGGTCACCTCGTCCTCGACCGCCCGGTCGTCCCGATCCGTGCCGGACACGTGCCGCACACGCGCCGCGGCGCTGTCGACGTCCAGCGTCCCGCGCATCACCGCGTCGACGATGTCATCCAGCGGCGCGGCGACGGTGGGCGTCTGCAACCAGTACGTCTCGCGGGCGAAGGGGTAAGTCGGCAGCGGGATACGGCGGCATGCGTCCACCACGAATAGTGCCGCGTAGTCGAGCCGGCGTCCCGCGACGTACAAGCTGGCGATCGTCGCCAGGTCATCGAGGTAATCCTTCGGCGTAGGCACATGTGCGGCTCGCGCGATGCATGCGGTGCCCCGCTCGAGGGACGTCTCGTCGGTGGCCGGGCTTTCGACGGTGCCCACGACGATGCCCTCCGTCGCGCCGTCGACCGCCCATGCCCGCAGTCTCGCGCCGAGTTCGTGCACGTTGGCCGCCACGAACGCGAGGCGGTGGCCGAAATGCTTGCGCCCCTTCATGAGGGTATAGGCGACATCGGCGAGTTCGACCTCGTGCGTTTCCAGGTGGACGGCCAGACGATGAGCCTGTTCCTTCAACTGCGCGGGCGTTCTCGCCGACAGCACCACCAGATGGGCCGGCCGCTCGACTGGCCGGACGTCCACGGGTGGCGCCTGCTCGATCACGCAATGCGCGTTGGTACCGCTGAAGCCGAACGAATTCACCGCCGCCGTGCGCGGCACGCCCGGTGGCGTCTCCCAGTCGCGCAGTTGCGTGTTCACGTAGAACGGCGTGCCGTGCAGTTCGATGTGTTCGTTCAATCGGTTGAAGTGCAGCGTGGGCGGCAGCTTGCGGTGCCGCATGGCGAGCAGCACCTTGATCACGCTGGCCACGGCCGCCGCCGTGAGCGCGTGGCCGATGTTGCTCTTCACCGAGCCCAGGGCGCAGTAAGGCGTTTCGCAGGGCTCCTTCGGATGTGCGGCCCGGAATGCGTGCACGAGCGCTTCCAACTCGATGGGGTCGCCCAGTTTCGTGCCGGTGCCGTGGGCCTCCACGAGGGTGATCGTGCGCGGGTCGATGCCGAAGCGCTCGTGCACCTCGCGCTCGAGCGCGATCTGTGATTTCACGCTTGGCGCGGTGATGCCGTTGGTCTTTCCGTCCTGGTTCACGCCCCATCCGCGAAGCACGCCGAGGATATTGTCGCGATCGCGCCGGGCGTCTTCCAACCGCTTGAGCAGGACCACACCGACGCCTTCGGCGGGAACGAAGCCATCGGCCGTCTGGTCGAACGCGGCGCAACGGCCCGAATGCGAGAGCATGCCCGCGTGCGACGTGGTGAGATGGATCGCCGGTCCGCAGAGGACGCAGACGCCACCGGCGAGCGCGAGGTCAGCCTGGCCGAGCAACAGGCTGTCGCAGGCGCTCGCGATGGCGACAAGCGACGATGAGCAGGCCGTGTCGATGGCCAGGCACGGGCCTTTCAGGTCGAGAAAATACGAGATGCGCGCGGCAAGGATCGACGAGCTGCCGCCGATCAGTCCCTGTGCCGATGCGGCGTCGCCACCCATGCCGTAATCGCCCGCGCCGCAGCCCGCGAACACGGCGGTACGGCTACCGGAAAGTGTCGAGGGATCCACCGCGGCATCCTCGATGCACTCCCAGCAGGCTTGCAGGAACACGCGCTGCTGCGGGTCCATGATCTTCGCCTCGGCCGGCGCGATGCCGAAGAACTGCGGATCGAATTGCGCCACGTCGTCGATGTAGCCCATCGCGCGGCAGTAGGTCGTGCCGACCTCTTCGCCGAAGGGCGCGAAGAAATCGTCGACCCGCCAGCGCTCCGCGGGGACATCCCCCACGCAGTCGCGCCCCGACGCGATGTTGTCCCAGAACGCCTCCGCAGTGGCCCCGCGAGGGAATCGGCCCGACATGCCGATGATCGCGATGCCTTGCCGCATCGAGTTCGCATGGCCCGCGCCCTCGGAACTGTCCGCGCTTGACGACGCGACGGCCGAGGCGTTCGGTGCGTCGAGCGTGCGCGACGAGGGCGCGGGCGGCACCGGGTCGGGGTCGGGGTCGCGATCGAGGGACGGCGGCGACGGCGGAAGGTCGATGGCGGTTTCCTCCATCGACACGCCGCGTTCGCACAGCGAATCGCGCAGGTAGGCGGTCAGCTCGGCGATCGTCGGGTAGTCGTAGAGACGGGTGGCGGGCAGAGCCAGGCCGAAGTGACGGTTGATCACGTGGGTCCATTCCACGCCGATGATCGAGTCCAGGCCGAGTTCGACGAACACGTCGTCGCGACCGATGTTCGCCTCTTCGATGAAAAGCGCCTTCGCCAGCGTCTCCGTCAGCACGGCGGCGATAGCATCGGGTGAAGGCAGATCGGTCGAGGGTGACGCCGGCGGCGGCGCGACGATTTTTACGGTCTTTTCCGCAGGTGCCGTGGCCGTGATCGCGGGCTCCGGCAAGGCCGCCTTCACCTTCGCCGCGCCACCCGCGATGCCGGACAGCGTCCGCAACGCCACGGCCGGTTTCCCGGAAGATGTCTTGCGCACGGGCGCGAACGTGTCCTTCGCATCGCGGCCGGCGTCGGCGGCAGGGGGAACGGCCGTCGCGGCGTGCATGCCGGTCGGGTCCTCGATGGTGCCGAACCAGTGCCGCTCTCGCGCGAAGGGATAGGTGGGCAACGGGCGGATGCACGGGGGGGTACCGTTGTGCAGTTCGCGCCAGTCGACGGCCAGGCCCTTGGCCCACAGCTCCAGGACCTTGGCGTACTTGCCGCGCGCGAGCCACTTGGCCACCGCCTCGCCCAGTTCCTCGTCGGCGGTGAAGATCGCCAGCGCGTCCTTGTGCGCCTTGACCTCGCCGCGGTGCAGCGCCTCGCCGTCCGCCGTGGATTCGGCCTCTCCGGCCAGGAAGCGTTCCAGCGTCGCGCGCAGCGCGGCCATCGAGGCGGCGGTGAAGCCCAGTCGGTGCTCCATCGCCTCGCGGCCGACCTGCAGGGTGTAGGCCACATCGGCCAGGTCCGCGTCCGTCCACCCCTCGCGCTCGCCCGCCGCCAGCAACTGCGCCGCCCGCTCGCGCAGCGCCTGGTCGGTGCGTGCCGACAGCACCACCACCGCCGGCCGCGACGGCGTCACCGTCACCGGGGCGACCTCCGCCGCCACGTATTCCTCCACGATCACGTGCGCGTTCGCGCCCCCGGCGCCGAACGAGGAGATTCCCGCCAGCCGCGGGAACGTCCGCTCCTGCCCGTCCACCGTCAGCCGCGGACGCGGCCACTCGGCCAGCGTGCGCTGCACCCGGAACGGCGTGGCTGCGAAGTCGATGTTCGGGTTCGTCGTCGCCGCATGCAGGCTCGCCACCCACTGTCCGTGGCGCATCTGCAACAGCACCTTGGTCAGCCCGGCGATCCCCGCCGCGCTCTCGCAGTGGCCGATGTTCGACTTGGCCGAACCGATCGCGCAGAACTGCCGGTCGTCCGTGGCGAAGGCCTGGGTCAGACCGGTGATCTCGATCGGGTCGCCCAGTTGCGTGCCGGTGCCGTGCGCCTCCACGTAGCTCACCGCCCGCGCCGGCACCCCGGCCCGGGCCAGCGCCGTGGCGATCAGGTCGCGCTGGGCCAGTGGGTTGGGCACCGTGTAGCCGTTGGTCTTGCCGTCGTGGTTGATCGCCGTGGCGCGGATCACCCCATGGATCACGTCGCCGTCGGCCTCGGCCCGCGCCAGCGGCTTGAGCAGCGCCACGCCCACGCCCTCGCCCGGGACGAACCCGTCGCCGTCGGCGCCGAAGCTGTGGCAGCGGCCGCTCGCCGAGAGCATGCGGCTGCTGCACATCATCGCGTAGTTGGCCGGATGCAGGTACAGGTTCACCCCACCGGCGAAGGCCATCTCGCAGTCATCGCGCAACAGGTGCTCGCAGGCCTCGTGGATCGCGGTCAGCGACGAGGAGCACATCGTGTCGACCGGCATGCTCGGACCCTGCAGGTCCAGCGCGTAGGACACCCGGTTGGCCAGCGAGCCGAACGAGGTCCATGGCGCCACCGTCTCGCCGCGCTGCCACAGCGCCGGACCGTACAGGTCGAAGCCGGTCTTGGTGATCCCGGCGAACACGCCGACCCGGCGCCCGTGGGCGCGGGCGAAGCGCTCGCGCGTGTAGCCGGCGTGTTCCATCGCCGCCCAGCAGGCCTGCAGGAAGATCCGCTCCTGCGGGTCGAGGTTCATCGCCTCGCGCGGGGAGATGTTGAAGAACCGCGCGTCGAACTCGGCGAAGCCGTCGAGGAAGCCGCCCCATTTGCTGTAGCTGCGGCCGGTGGCGATCGCCCGCTCCCTGTCCGGTTCGTGGAACCCTTCCAGCGACCAGCGCTCGGCGGGGATTTCGGTGATGCTGTCACGGCCGGCGGCCAGGTTGTCCCAGAACGCGTCCAGGTCCGCCGCCCCCGCGTAGCGTCCGCTCAGGCCGACGACGGCGATCGCCCGTTCGGCGGGCGCGGTACGCGGCGCGGATGGCGCCGACGCAACCGACGGCGCGGCGCTGGGACGTTCGGACCCGACGGCAGGAGCGACCGACGTCGCGTCGCCGGTCCAGCGTGCGCACGCCGCCGGGGCGCTTTCGACCAAGTGTGCGGCCACCCCTGCCAGCGTCGGGTATTCGTAGAACAGTGTCTTGGACACTTCGCCGAACACGTTCCCCAGGCGCGCATTCAACTGCATGATCATGATCGAATCGATGCCGTAACTCTCCAGCGGCTCGTTCACGTCGATCCGCGACGGGCTCAGCTTGGTCACCGTGGCCAACAGCGCCTGCATTCGCGCGAGCACACGCGGACCCAGCGCCGCCGACGGTATCGCCGGCGTGATCGGAGCCGCGGCCGGCGTCCCCGGTGCGGCCGCCGGGTGCGCGCTGCCGTGCAGCACCTGCACCTGCGCCTGCCCGCTCGCGTACGCCTGCGCGAACGCCGCCATCGCCGCCGCCGTCGGCATGGCCTCGATCCCCGACGCGCGCAGTTCCTCGCCACGCAACGCGTCCACGCGCATCCCGCCCTCCTCCCACAGCGGCCAGCCCACCGACAGCGTGTGCCCGTGCGCCTCGCCCCGCGCCACCGCCGCCGACCGCTCCTGCGCGTACGCGTCCATGAACGCATTGGCCAGCGCGTAATCGCCCTGCCCCACGTTGCCGTACGCCCCCGTCGCCGAGGAGAACAGCACGAAGCAATCCAGCGGCAGCTCGCGCGTGGCCCGGTCCAGCAACACCGTGCCGCGCACCTTCGGCGCCAGGACCGCCGCGTAGTCGGCCTGGCGCTTCTTCAGCAGGAACCCGTCGGCCAGTACGCCCGCCGCGTGCAGCACCCCGTCCAGCCGGCCGTGGCGCGCACGGATCCTGGCCACCAGTTGCCCTACGCTTGCCTCGTCGGTCACGTCGGCGCGCTCGTAGGCCACCTGCAGGCCCGCCGCGCGCAGCGACGACAGCGTCGCCTCCACCGCCGCCGACGGCGCCGAGCGCCCGCTCAGCACCACCGTCGCCCCCGCCGCCCGCGCACCGATCTCCCGGGCGAACAGCCGTCCCACGCCGCCGGCCCCGCCGGTGATCAGGTACACCCCGTCGGCCTTCCACGGACCATCGCCGGCGAACGCGCCGGCCAACGGCTGGTAGATCCGCGCCTGCGCCACCTCGCCGTCGAAGCGCAGCTCCGCCGCCTCGCCCCGCGTCGCCATCGCCAGGCACGCCGCCACGTGCGAAGCGTCGTCCAGCGAGGCCACGCCCAGCACTTGCCCGCGCAGGCGCGGCTGCTCCAGGCGCGCCGTCTTCAACAAGCCGCTCAACGCCTGGAACACCGGTGCCGCCGCCGGCACCACCACCTGCACGTGCAGCCCTGTGCCCGGCGTCGTGCGCAACCACGCCTGCACCCGCTCCAGCAGCCGCCAGCCCGCCTGCGCCACGCGCGCGTCGAGCGCGTCGTCGTCCGTCTCCAGCACCTCGATCCGCGCCGTCGGCAACCGCGCCGCCAGCGCCGTCGCCGACGTGCCCACCGGCCAGCCGGCCAGCAACACCCAGCGCTCGCCCTCGGCCTGCGCCGCCGACGTGTCCGACTCGAACGACACCCAGCGCGGCGTCAGCAGCAACGTGCGCGCCGACGTGCTGGCGTCCGTCGGTGGGGGGGCGATGGGCTGTAGCGGATCGACCGATCCGCCCACCCAGTGGCGCTCGGGTGCGAACGGATAGCCCGGCAGCGATAGCCGGGGCGGCGCGGCTTCGCTGCGCATGCCGGCCCAATCCACTACCAGCCCCTTCACCCAAAGGTCGAGCAGCTTGTCGTACTTGCCCTTGGCGATCCACGCATCGACCGCGCCGTGCAGGTCATCGTCGGCGGTGAAGGCTGCCAATGCCTCGCGATGGCGCCGGATCTCGCCCTGATGCAGGCCGTCGACATGGCGCTCGCCCGCGACGAATACGCGCAACGTGGCACGCAACGCGTTCACGCTTTCGAATGCGCACGCGATCCGATGTTCCATCGCCTCGCGGCCCACCTGCAGCGTGTACGTGAACGCCTCCACGTCCAGCGTCTCGTGGGCGTCCATCCAGGCGAGCACGCGACCGGCCTGCGCGCGCAGGCGTTCCCCGGTGCGCGCGGACAGCACGAACAGCGAGGATGCCCCGCGCGGCACCTGACCGTGCATCGCCGGGCGACGCGCATCGACGTATTCCTCGATCACCAGATGCGCGTTGGTGCCGCTGTAGCCGAACGAACTGACCGCCGCGCGCCGCGGCGCGCCGTCGACGCGCGCCCACGGTTCCCGCGCGGTACCCACCCGGAACGGCGACGTGGCGAAATCGAAATGCTCGTTAGGCGTCGCAAAGTGCAGGCTCGGCACCCGTTCCCCGTGACGCAGGCACAGCAATACCTTGTGTACCCCCGCCACCCCGGCCGCCGCCGAGGTGTGGCCGATGTTGCTCTTGACCGAGCCCAGCACGCACCGCTGCCGACCCACGCCGGCCGCTTCGTACACGCTGCGCAACGCTTCCAGTTCGATCGGGTCGCCCAGCTTGGTTCCCGTGCCGTGCATCTCCACGTAGCCGATCGTCGCCGGATCGATCCCGTGGCGCGCATACACCTCCCGCTGCAGTTCCGCCTGCCGCACCGCGCTCGGCGCGGTGATGCCGTTGGTCTTGCCGTCCTGGTTGATTCCCGAACCCAGGATCACCCCGTGGATCGGATCCCCCGCCGCTTCCGCGTCCGACAGCCGCTTGAGCACCAGCGCGCCTACGCCTTCGCCAGGCACGAAGCCGTTCGCCCCGTCGTCCATCGTCTTGCAGCGACCGTCGCTGGACAGCATGCCCGCCGCGCACATCCCCAGGTACGGGCCCGGCGTCAGGTACAGCGTCACCCCGCCGACCAGGGCCAGTTCAATCTCCTCGTTGCGCAGTGCCTGGCAGGCCAGGTGCGTCGCCACCAGCGACGACGAGCACGCCGTGTCGATCGAGATCGCCGGTCCCTTCAGGTCCAGCAGGTAGGAAATCCGCGACGCCGCAATGGCCGCGCTATTGCCCGTGCTGTCGCTGGGCTGACCGCTCTCGTGCAGCAACGTGGCGTAGTCGTTGCTCATGATGCCCAGGTACACGCCGCAGCGGCTGTCGCCCAGCGCACGCGGATTGCAGCCGGCATCCTCGAAGGCACGATAGGCTTCCTGCACGAACAGACGTTGCTGCGGATCCATCAGTTCCGCTTCGGCCGGCGAGATGCTGAAGAACAGCGAATCAAAGCAATCCACCTCGTCCAGCGCGCCCAGCCATTTGCAGTTGACCCGTCCCGGCCGCGGGGTGCCGGCCTCGTAGTAGCGGTTCACGTCCCACCGCCACGCCGGCACCTCGGTCACCGCGTCGTGGCCTTCGGCCAACCGCCGCCAGAACATCTCCAGGTCCGCCGCGCCCGGATAGCGGCCGGACATGCCCACGATCGCGATCGGCTCGCCGCCCGTGCGCGGCGTACGCGCCGGCGCCGGCGACGCGACGGCGGCGCGCTCGATGGGGGCTGCGGGAACCGGAGGCGCGACGTTCGTTTCCGCCGACGGAGTGGCCTGCGCGGGCGTTTCCGCGCGCCGGGCATTCAGTTCGCCGACGAGATAGCGGGACAACTGGTGCACGTCCGGGAAATCGTAGATGCGCGCCGCGGGTATCTGCAGCCCATAGCGCTGGTTGATCGTGCGCACCCATTCCACCCCGATGATCGAATCCAGTCCCATCTCGGCGAACGGGCGATGCGGGTCCACTTCGGCCACGTCCATGTACAAGGCATCGGCGAGCGTGCGGATGAGTTCACGCTCCATCCGCGCGGGATCCGCCCCGGGCCCGACAGCCGGTGTGGCCGGCGGTGGCGTGGGCGCATCCACCGGCATCGGCGGCCTGTCGACCGGCGGACGTGTCGCGACTGGCGACGTCACCAACGGTCGATCGGACGACAGGCGCGCCAGGACGATGCCAGCGGGCTTGTCCACGACGCTTGCCTGCGTCTCGCGCGCGAGCGCGGCGGGTGCCGCAAGCGTACGGCGAACCGGCGACTTCGGCTCCGCGGGCGCCGCTGCGACCCAATACATGTCTCGGGCGAAAGGATAGCCAGGCAACGCGATGCGTCGCGGCGTCGCCGCTCCGAACAACGCGGCCCACGGTAATGCGTAGCCCTGGCAGAACAGATCCGCCAGCGCGTAGAGCGCGTCGTCCACGCCACCCTGAGCGGACGATGCGCCACCGGCCAGACGGTCGATGAGCGCCTGCCCCTGTTCATGCAGCGCTTCTTGTCCGGCGAAATCGCGCGGCACGGTCGCGCGGAACACACGGTCGGGCCGCTCCCCTTTGGCGGCGCGTTCGAGCAGACCGATCGCATCGTCCGCGTCCTGTGCGACCACCACGCAGCGGTGGGCGAACGGTTGCCGACCGCACAGCAGCGTGTAGCCCAACGAACGCAACGCCGCCGCGCTCCACGTGCGTTCCCGCAGAGCCCTCGCCAGGGCCGCCAGCCGCTCGCGCAGGGCCTCCTCGCTTTTCGCCGACACCGCCAGCAGCCAGTAGGCCGGACCGCCCTCGTCCGCCAACGCCGGCGTCTCGTATTCGCGTACCAGCATGTGCGCGTTCGTGCCGCTCATCCCGAACGCGCTTACCGCCGCCACGCGCGGCGTCGCCGATACCCACTCCCGCCGTTCGCGATTGACCTCGAACGCGCTACGCGACCAGTCGATGTAATCGCTGCGCTCCTCGCAATACAGGCTCGGCGGGATCGTCCGCTGCGTCAGCGCCTGCACCGCGCACACCAGGTTCACCAGACCCGCCGCCGCGAACGCGTGGCCCACCGCGCCCTTCACCGAGGTGAGTGCGCAGAAGCCCGCCGCCTGCGCCGTCGCGCCGAACACCTCGTCCAGTGCATTGATCTCCACCGGGTCGCCCAGCCGCGTGCCCGTGCCGTGCGTCACCACGTAACCGATCTGGTGCGGATCGACCTTCGCCCGTGCCTGCACCTCGCCGATCAGTTCGGCCTGCGCCGCCCCATTCGGCGCCGTGATGCCGTTGGTCCGGCCGTCGTAGTTGATCCCACTGCCCACGATCACCGCTTGGATCGGGTCGCCGTCGGCCTGGGCCCGCGACAACCGCTTGAGTACCACGGCCACCACCGCCTCGCCCGGCACCAGGCCGTTCGCCCGCCGGTCGAACGCGCGGCAGCGGCCATCCTCCGACAGCATCCCCGCCTGGCTCATGCCCCACCACGCGTGCGGGGTCAGCATCAGGTTCACCGCCGCGGCGATCGCCGTGTCGCAGTCGCCCGCGCGCAGGCTCTGGCACGCCTGGTGCGCCGCCACGAGGCCCGACGAGCACGACGTGTTGATCGCCATCGCCGGCCCGCGCAGATTGAGGAAATACGACAGGCGCGAAGCGAGGATCGCATCGTGATTGCTCGTCAGCGTGCCTTGGCTTCCCGCGATCTGCTGGTATTCGCCCTGCTCCACACCGACGAACACGCCTGTTCTCGAATGCTCCCGCTGGCGATCGCCATAAGCCGCGTTCTCCAGCGCGTTCCATGCTTCCTGCATGAGCAGGCGCTGCCGCGGGTCCATGCCCAGCGCTTCGCGCGGCGAGATGTCGAAGAACGCAGCATCGAATTCGCCGATGCCCGGACAGGCTCCCATCCATCGTCCGGTCATGCGTCGACCCGCCGGCGCGTCCTCGCCGACATAAGCCGTCCAGTCGAAGCGATCGCGCGGAATCTCCGTCACGGCATCGCGTCCCTCGACGAGGGTTTCCCAGAAGGTGGCGATGTCGCGCGCCTGTGGAAAGCGGCCGCTCATGCCGATGATCGCGATGGGCTCCGGCACCGGCGGGGATATCGCTGCGTCGTCGCGCGTCTCGACGATCCGTGCCCGGCGCGGTGACTCGGAAGGCGTGGAGGCGCCGGGCGTCGTCGCGCGCGTGGCAGATACCGTGTTTTCGTAGGCGGCTCCGATCGCCGCGGCGTAGCTTGCGAGCAGGTGGTCGCCCACCTGGCCGAGCGTCGGATGGCTGAAGAATACCGCCGGGGTCAGGGCAATGGCGTAGCGTTCGGAGATCCGGCTCGCCCAGCGGGTCAGCAGGATCGAGTCGAAGCCGTAGTCGGCAAGGTTCTCGCTCGGCGAAACGTCGGCCACCGGAAGCTTGAGCAGTTCGCTCACCTGTTGCCGCAGGTCGCTGCGAAGGCGTTGTTCCAGGGTGAGGCCGCCCTGCGCGGGATTTACACGCGAAGGCGGCGCCGACACCGTGACCGGCGCGACCGGCGCGGCTGAGGCCTCGGCTTCTGCGGTCAGTCCGAGATAGCGCTCGATCCTGGGACGGTCGCCCACCATGACCAGGTAATGGCCCGAAGGCTGGCCGAGCGCGCGCTCGAACACGTCCAGCCCCGCTGCACTGTCCAGCGCGTGCTGGCCGGTGGCGCGGAGGTACAGCCTCGTGGCCTGTTCGTCCCCCACGCGCATGCCGCCGTCTGCCCAGGCCGGCCAGTCGATGGCGATGCGGCGGGTGGTTCCGTTGCCGCTGACATGGTCGGCGTATGCCATCTGGAATCGGTTGGCCACGGCGTAATCGCCCGCACCAAAATCCCCCAGTACCGCAGATGTCGAAGCGAAGTAGCAGATGAAGCGCGGCGACTGCGTCGCCAGCGCCGCGTCGAGCGCCAGGATACCGCTCACCTTCGGCGCCAGGACGCGGGCGAACGCGTCTGGCGACTTGTCCATCACCGACGTGCGATCGAGCGTACCCGCCGCGTGCACGACACCTTCGATGGGTCCGAAGCGCTCCACCGCCCGGGCAACGCAGGCACGCATCGCCGCTTCGTCGGTGACGTCGGCCGTGACATAGAGCCACTCGCCAGCACGCGTGTCCCAGCCGGACAGTTCGCGGCGCAGCGCGTCGTCGAGTACGCGGCGGCCGCTGACGATCACCTTCGCGCCGTATCGGGACATGAGGTGGCGGGCAACGAGTCCGCCGAGCCCACCGGTCCCCCCGGTGACCCAGTACACGCCGCCGTTGCGCAGTACGCCCGGTCGCGAGTCGAGGCGGGGTTCGCGCACTTGCGACACGAAGCGGTCGCCCTGCGCGTGCAGCACGCTGCGCGCGAACGGTGACGCGAGCTCGCCGACGATGCGGCGCACCCATTCGGCCGCCGCGTCGGCGCGCTCCGCCAGCCCTTCCTGAATGACCACGGAGGTCGCGAAGCCAGGTGCCAGGACGTGCAACGAACGCTCCAGCCCGATCCACGATTCGGCATGGGCGCGGGACAGCGCATCGTCGTAAGCCGAGCAGAGCAACAGGCGGCGGCAACGGACCCCGTCCGCCGCGGGAAGGTTGCGCACGGTGCACAACACGTCCGCCCAATCGGAGCCGGTCGCGGGCGCATGTAAGGTCGCGCCGAAGACCAGCGCATCGAGCGTGCCGTGCGCGGAGATAATCGACGCCATGGCGGACGCATAGTCCGTCATGGTGCCGCGCCTTGCCACGTGGGGGTGTCCTTCACCGCCATCGACCACCAGCCATACGGGGACGATTCCCGGTGCGATGTCGCGCAGCACGCGGGCGACGGGTTCCACCATCGTCTCGCCGACGACAAAGCACACCGTGCCTGAGGGCGCGGCATCCGTCGTTGCGATGGGCGAGCACTCCCATCGTTCCTGAAAGATCATCGGCTCGCTCGTCGCGTCCGTGTCGGGATGGCGCGTGTGTTCGTCGCGCCCCAGCCGGAGGCCTTCGAAGGCCACCATGACCTCGCCGTCGTCGTCGCACAGGTAGATGTCCAACGTGGTGGTGTCGTCGCCGGCCGCTTTCTCGACTATGGCGTGACCGGTGCGGACCGGGAGCGCATGGATCGTCACGCGGTCGGCGTGGTCGACGCGCAGCTCGGCTCGACCGGCCAGTCCCAGCCAGGACTGCGCGGCGTCGAGAAGTTGCACGAAGGCGTCGGTGTCGACGAGCGCCGACGGCTCGAACGCATCCGTCGCGACGTTCCAGGGCCTGAGTAACCTTTCGGTATCGGCGGAGCCGACGATATCGATCGGCGATGGGCGTCCAGACGAACGCGACGCCGAGCCGGTGACGTGCGTCCGACGCGGTTCCGTCGCGTCGTCGCCGAACACCTCGTAGCGCACCGGGCCGTCACTGGTGCCGGACAGCGCGACGTGCAGGCGCAGATCGACGTCGTCACGGGTCGCCGGTTCGTTCCAGTCGATGTCGTACAGCACGATGCCGCCGTCGTCGACCGTCCAGCCCGTGGCGAGTTCGACCGCGACGCGCGCCATGTCTAGCAAGGTCACGCCATGGCATTCGTGGCCGCGATCGACGAATCCAGCCTCCGTCCCCGTGAAGTCACTGCTGAAGCGCTGTTCGTCCAGTACCGAGGTATTGCGTTGCACCCGCGGGTGAAGGAACGGCACGCGTGGCGCATCGGCGGATGCCGCAGCCTTTGCCACCCAGTGGCGTTCGCGCGCGAAGGGATAGGTCGGCAGGGCGACGCGCGAAAGCTCGCGCGCATGGAGTCGCCGCCAGTCGATGGCGAGGCCCTTCACCCACAGGTCTAGCAACTTGTGGTGCTTGCCGCGACGGAGCCATTTGACGATGAGCTCGTGCGTGTCCTCGTCGGCGGCGAACGCGTCCAGCATGCCCTTGCCCTGTCGCGCCTCGCCGACGTGACAGTCGTCGATACGCGTGTCGCCGTCGACGACGCGTCGCAAGCGGTCCGCCAGGCGCGACAGCGAGGTCGCCTTGATCGCGAGGCGATGGCGCATCGCCTCGCGCCCCACTTGCAACGTGTATGCGATGGCCGCTGCCGCGCGCGCATCGAGGCGTTCGTCGTCGATCGCCGCCAGCAGGTCGGCCGCACGTTGCCGCAACTGATCAGCCGTCCGGGCCGACAGGACGAATATCTGGCCCAGCGCGGACGGTTCGGCGTCATCCGCTGCCGCGGAAGCTGCGCGGACGTATTCCTCGATCACCAGATGTGCATTGGTGCCGCTGTAGCCGAACGAACTGACCGCCGCGCGCCGCGGCGCGCCGTCGACGCGCGCCCACGGTTCCCGCGCGGTACCCACCCGGAACGGCGACGTGGCGAAATCGAAATGCTCGTTAGGCGTCGCAAAGTGCAGGCTCGGCACCCGTTCCCCGTGACGCAGGCACAGCAATACCTTGTGTACCCCCGCCACCCCGGCCGCCGCCGAGGTGTGGCCGATGTTGCTCTTGACCGAGCCCAGCACGCACCGCTGCCGACCCACGCCGGCCGCTTCGTATACGCTGCGCAACGCTTCCAGTTCGATCGGGTCGCCCAGCTTGGTTCCCGTGCCGTGCATCTCCACGTAGCCGATCGTCGCCGGATCGATCCCGTGGCGCGCATACACCTCCCGCTGCAGTTCCGCCTGCCGCACCGCGCTCGGCGCGGTGATGCCGTTGGTCTTGCCGTCCTGGTTGATTCCCGAACCCAGGATCACCCCGTGGATCGGATCCCCCGCCGCTTCCGCGTCCGACAGCCGCTTGAGCACCAGCGCGCCTACGCCTTCGCCAGGCACGAAGCCGTTCGCCCCGTCGTCCATCGTCTTGCAGCGACCGTCGCTGGACAGCATGCCCGCCGCGCACATCCCCAGGTACGGGCCCGGCGTCAGGTACAGCGTCACCCCGCCGACCAGGGCCAGTTCAATCTCCTCGTTGCGCAGTGCCTGGCAGGCCAGGTGCGTCGCCACCAGCGACGACGAGCACGCCGTGTCGATCGAGATCGCCGGTCCCTTCAGGTCCAGCAGGTAGGAAATCCGCGACGCCGCAATGGCCGCGCTATTGCCCGTGCTGTCGCTGGGCTGACCGCTCTCGTGCAGCAACGTGGCGTAGTCGTTGCTCATGATGCCCAGGTACACGCCGCAGCGGCTGTCGCCCAGCGCACGCGGATTGCAGCCGGCATCCTCGAAGGCACGATAGGCTTCCTGCACGAACAGACGTTGCTGCGGATCCATCAGTTCCGCTTCGGCCGGCGAGATGCTGAAGAACAGCGAATCAAAGCAATCCACCTCGTCCAGCGCGCCCAGCCATTTGCAGTTGACCCGTCCCGGCCGCGGGGTGCCGGCCTCGTAGTAGCGGTTCACGTCCCACCGCCACGCCGGCACCTCGGTCACCGCGTCGTGGCCTTCGGCCAACCGCCGCCAGAACATCTCCAGGTCCGCCGCGCCCGGATAGCGGCCGGACATGCCCACGATCGCGATCGGCTCGCCGCCCGTGCGCGGCGTACGCGCCGGCGCCGGCGACGCGACGGCGGCGCGCTCGATGGGGGCTGCGGGAACCGGAGGCGCGACGGGCGCGCGTGGCGCCTCGCGCGGATGCCGAGCGAGGAGGGTCGCCACGTATGCGGCCAGTCGGTCGAGGTCGGGATGGTCGTAGATCTTCGCCGTGGGCATCTGCAACCCGTAGCGCTGATTGATCGCGCGCACCCACTCCACGCCGATGATCGAATCCAGTCCCATCTCGGCGAACGGGCGATGCGGGTCCACCTCGGCCACGTCCATGTACAGCGCGTCCGCCAGGCTATGGGCCAGGTCGTCGCGCAACTTGTCGGGGTCCATGTGCGACGCGGGTGCGACCACGTCCGACGGCGCGGCCGTCACCGGCTCACTGCGCACGGCATGGGCGTCGGCGGCACGCGCCGGTACGCTCCTCGCGACGGGAGCCGATGAGGCCAACCGCTTGAGTGCGATGCCGACCGGCTTTTCGCGGGCGCGTGAAGCATCCGGATCGGTCGGCGTCGAATCGCCCGGGGTGGAAGGGTCCATGCGTTGTACCTTGGAGGTGTCTTGCGGTGAAGAGGGGCCTGCCCAATGGATGTCCCGCGCGAAGGGATAGGTGGGCAAGGCCAGGCGCCGTGGCGGCGACGTGCCGAAGAGCATCGACCAGGGCAGTGCGTATCCCTCGCAATACAGCCCCGCCAGCGCGCGCAGCGCTTCCGGGTCGGCGCGACCGAGCAGTGCGCGTCCTTCCCCGGCGACGGATTCCGTCTCTCGGAATCCACGGTCCACCGTGCCTTCGAAAACGCCCTCCGGGCGTTCGCCCGCGGCGGCGCGTTCGAGCAGGCGACCGGCTTGCGCGGCGTCGTGCGCGACCACCACGCAGCGATGGGCGAAATGAAGCCGGCCGCACAGCAGCGTGTAACCGAGCGAGCGAGCGTCGGATGCACTCCAGTCGCGTGCCCGCACGACCTGCGCGAGGTCGGCGAGGCGCCGCGAAAGCGCGGCCGTCGTCTTCGCCGACACCGCGAGCAGCCAGGGCGCGGAAAGTTCGTCCGCGGACGAGGCCACGGCTACGTCGTGGTCCTCCAGCAGCACGTGCGCGTTCGTGCCGCTCATGCCGAACGCACTCACGCCTACCCTTCGCCGACGCGATGCGTCGGCCGGCCATGGACGCGGCTGGCGATTGACGTAGAGCGCACTGTCGTCCCAGCGGATGTAGTCGCTGGGATCGTCGCAATGCAGGCTGGCCGGTATGCATTCGTGGCGAAGGGCTTCGACCGCACCGACCAGGCTGACCAAGCCGGATGCGGCGAAACTGTGGCCGAGATTGCTCTTTGTCGACGTCAGCGCGCAGTGCGGCGCATCGCCCGGCGCCATGTCGCCGAAAACCTCCTGCAATGCCGTTACTTCCACCGGGTCGCCCAGCCGCGTGGCGGTACCATGGGTGACGATGTAATCGACGTCGCGCGGCGTTACCCGCGCACGGCGGTGCACCTCGCGGATCAGCTCCGCCTGCGCCGCGCCATTGGGTGCCGTGATGCCGTTGGTCCGTCCGTCGTAGTTGGTACCGCTCGCGCGGATGACGGCATGGATGGGATCGCCCTCCGCCTGCGCGCGCGACAGCCGCTTGAGCACGATGGCGACGACTGCGTCCGCCGGCACGAGCCCGTCGGCACGCCGGTCGAAAGCATGGCACCGGCCGGTGCGCGAGAGCATGCCGGCCTGGCTCATGCCCGCGTACACCGCCGCGCTCAACGAAAGGTTCACCGCCGCGACCACGGCCGCGTCGCATTCGCCCGCACGAATGCTCAGGCACGCCGTGTGTGCGGCGACCAGTCCCGACGAGCACGTGGTGTTGATCGCCATTGCCGTGCCGCGCAGGTTGAGGAAGAAGGACAGCCGCGAGGCGAGGATTCCGTCGTGGTTCGCCGTGAGCGCGCCCTCCACGCCCGGCAGGGTCTGATATTCGCCCTGCTCCACGCCGACGAACATGCCGATCGTCTGGCGCAGGTGCTCCTCGCCGTAGCCAGCATCCTCGAGCGCGCACCATCCTTCTTGCAGCAGCAGCCGCTGCCGGGGATCCATGCTCATCGCCTCGCGCGGCGAGATATCGAAGAACGACGCATCGAACTCCGCGATCCCGGGCATCGCGCCGAGCCACTTTCCGCTGATGTCCCCTCGGTCGTAGGCCTCGCGCCAGGCGAAGCGTTCGTCAGGAATCTCACCGATGGCATGCGTTCCGTCGCGAAGGATCCGCCATAGTTCGTCCACGCTGCGGGCCTGCGGGAAGCGGCCGCTCATGCCGATGATGGCGATCGGTTCGTCCGCATCGGCGACGGCCGGCGCGGGAGCCGGGTTCATCGGCGCGCCGATAGCCGGCGTGGCGGTGGGTCTGGGCGCTTCCGCACGTTCGGCGACGGACGTGGCGGCGGCATGGAAACGCCCGACGGCATCGGCGTGTTTGTCCAGCAAGTAATCGCGCACCCTCTCTAGGGTCGGATGGCTGAAGAAAATGGCCGGCGTGAAGGCGATGCCATAAACCTGGGATATGCGCCGCGCCCACTCGCCCATGGTCAGCGAATCGAAACCGTAGTCGGCGAGGTTGGCTTTCGCGTCGATGCGTTCGCTGGCGAGCTTGAGCAGGTCGCTCGCCTGCCGGGTGAGTTCGCGTTCGATGCGCCGTTCCAGGCTCATGCCTGCAGGCACCGTCTCGGCATTCGCGCGAGACATGGGCGCGGGCGCTTCGGCACGGGCAGGCGGAGTCGCCGATGTCGTCCAGCCGAGGTGGCGCGCGATGCGTTCGCGGTCGCCTGCCAGCGGCATGATCGTCCCCGACGGCAGCGCCAGCGCGCGCTCAAGGATGTCCAGACCGATCTCGTCCGACAGCCCCCGTTGCCCGCTCGAACGCAGGTACATGCGCGTGGCCTCGTCGTCGTCGTTGCGCATGCCGCCCCCGGTCCACAGGGGCCACTCGATCGCGATGCGCCGGATGCCGTCCGACGCGGCCACGCAACGAGCCCAGGCGCTCTGGAAGCGGTTGCCAATGGCGTAGTCGCCGCCACCGAAGTCGCCCAGCACGGCGGACGTCGAACTGAAGTAACAGATGAACGCCGGCGCGTGCTCGCGCAGCACCCCGTCGAGCACCTCGGTGCCACGCATCTTCGGCGCCAGTACCCGCGCGAACGCCTGCGCCGTTTTCTCCAGGATCGAACCCTCGCCGATCACGCCCGCCACGTGGAATACGCCGTCGATCGGTCCGAAACGTTCGACTGCCGTCGCCGCGCAGGCGCGCATCGCCGTCTCGTCGGTGACGTCTGCCGCCACGTAGATCAAGCGGCCTTCGCTGCCTTCGAGCAGCCCCGCCCGCTGCGCGTCGTCCAGCGCGCGCCGGCCGCTGAGCACCACCCGTGCCGCGCGGCGTTCGATGAGGTGCCGCGCCACCCGCGCGCCCAATCCACCCGCGCCGCCCGTGATCCAGTACACCCCACCCCGCCGGATGACCGACGGGCCGGTCGGCAGCGACCGTTCCTCGATCCGTAGCTCGTGCCGTCCGTCACGCGCGTGACGCACGCTGCGCAGCGTCGCCGTGCCCAGTTCCGCACGCACCCGCCCGACCCACGACCGGACCGACGCCTCGTCCCCGAGGTGTCCTTCATTCAACATCACACCCAGCGAACGCTCCGGTGCCAGCACCCGAAGCGAACGCTCCAGGCCGATCCACGACTCGGCATGTGCCTGCGAGCGCGCATCGTCGTACGCCACGCACAGCAAAAGGTGATCGCAGGCAATGCCGCTGGTGGCGAGTCCCTGCACGAAATGGACGAGGTCGCCCGACTGAGCCCCGTTTGCCGGCACGTCCATGCAGCCGGCATGAACGATGGCATCGGGAACGCCGTGTCGGTCCGACAGATGGACGAGTGCCCGCCGCCAGCTCTCCGCGCTGTCACGCTCGATCGCTTGGGGAGCGTCGTCGTCGCCAGAGGCGAACCATGCCGTCACGAGCCGGGCATCGTGGACCACGTCGTGCCACGCGTCGGCGCAGCGCGTGGCCGAACGTTCGTCGGGGGCGACGAGCAACACGAGACCGGGCGTGCGTGACGGAGCCGCGGCAGGCTGCGGCGTCCAACGTTCTGTGGCGATGACCAGCCCGTCGTCGCCCGGCGGCGATGCGGGCGAAGCGAACAGGGCAGAGCCCACCGACCGGCGCAGTTCACGGTCGATCCAGTAGCGCTCCTGCGCGAAGGGATAGGTGGGCAGCGACACGCGCCGCGGCCGCGTCGCGCGATGGAGGCGTTCCCAGGGAACCACCAGACCGTTGACCCAGAGCGATGCCAACGGCGCGAGCTGGCCTCGCTCAAGCCACAGGTCGACGGCGCCGCCGAGACCTCCTTCCACGGCGAGCCCGCCGAGCGCTTCGCCACCCGGCCGTACCTCGCCTTGCCAGACGCCTTCCTGCGCGCCGGCATTCCGCAACCATGTTGCGATACGCGCGGAAAGTTCCGCGGCCGTCGAGGCCAGGCACGCCAGCCGGCACGCCATGGGTTCGCGTCCCACCTGTAAGGTATAGGCGATGTCGGGCAGCGCAGTGGCAGTTCCGGTACCGCCCAGCCAGGTCAGGAGCTGTTCCGCCCGGGCGCGCAGTTGCCCGGGCGTGCGCGCGGAAAGCACTGCGAGACAGGGCCCGCCGGACGCATCGACCTGCGGCGTTCCCGTGTCGTCGGCGAGGTACTCCTGCACGATGAGGTGGGCGTTCGCGCCGCCGGCGCCAAATGACGAGATGCCGGCGATGCGCGGATAGTCGCGTCGCTCGCCGTCGATGTCCACGCGCGGTCGATGCCATTCGCCCAGCTGTCGCTGGACCGCGAACGGCGTGTTTCGCGCGCGGATCTCGGGATTGGGTTCATCGGCATGCAGACTGGGTGCGAGCTTGCCGTGGCGCATCTGCAGCAACACCTTGGCCAGCGCCGCGAATCCGGCGGCGCTCTCCGTGTGGCCGATGTTCGATTTCACCGAACCGATTGCGCACCATGGCTCGTCGGCGGAAGGCACGCCGAATGCCTTGACGAGCGCCGCGAACTCGATCGGATCGCCCAGCGACGTGCCAGTGCCATGCGCTTCGATGTAGCTCACCATGCGCGGATGCACCTTCGCCAGGCGCAGGGCCTCGCCGACCAGGTCGGCCTGCGCGGTCAGGCTTGGCACGGTATAGCCGTGCGTGCGGCCGCCGGCGTTGAGGGTGCTCGCCTTGATGACTCCGTAGATCGGATCGCCGCTGGCCATGGCGGAGACCAGCGGTTTCAGCAGCGCGCAACCGACGGCCTCGCCGTCGACGAAGCCGTCGGCACCCGCGCCGAATGGCCGGGTCAATCCATCGCTGGACAGCATGCCCTTCGAGGACAGCGTGATGTACTGGAGCGGATCGACGATCAGGTTGACGCCGCCGGCCAGCGCGGCATCGCACGACCCTGCTCGTAGGCTATCGATGGCCAGGTGGATGGCAGTGAGCGACGATGAGCAGGCGGTGTCGACTGCCAGGCTCGGGCCGACGAAATCCAGCGTATAGGACACGCGGTTCGCGATCGACCAATGGCTGGGCTGCTGCGCGTAAGTACTGTTCATGATGCCGACGAAGACGCCGACCCGACGGCGTGGCGACAGGCTCGCCGGCGTATGGCCAGCGTCTTCGATGCACGCGTAGGCTTCCTGCAGGAAGAGCCGTTCCTGCGGGTCCATGCCTTCGGCTTCGCGCGGCGATATTCGGAAAAACAGCGGATCGAACAGATCGATGCCTTCCATGAAGGCGCCCCACCGGCTGTACGTCGTGCCGAAGCGGCTGCGATCCTCGTCGAAATAGGCACGCCAGTCCCAACGCTCTGTCGGGATCTCGGTGAAGGCATGCACACCGTCGCGCAGATTGGCCCAGAACGCCTCGATGCTGGCCGCCTTGGGGAAGCGTCCGCTCAGGCCGACGATGGCGATGTCCTGGACGTCGCTCTGCGGCATGTCCGTCGCGACCGGCGTGGATGCGGCGAAAGTTGCCCGCGCGGCAGCGGGGACGCGGCTCGGGCTCGTCGGAATCCCATGCGTGGCGGCCAGTGCCGCCGCCCGCTCCGGATAATCCGCAACCAGGCGGTCGGCGAGTGAAGCGATGCTGCGGTGTTCGAAGAACAGCGTGCTCGAGATGTCCGGGAAGGTCTCGCGCAGCGCACTGCCCAGTTGAACGACGAGGATCGAATCGATGCCGAAGGTTTCGAAGGGCTCGTTTTCGCCGATACGTTGCGGCGGCATGCGCAGCATCCGGCCGACCGTCTGGCGTACCGCGTCGCGTACGCCACGACGCAACGCGTCCGAATCGAGCGGCCTGTCCTGTTCGCTGATAACGTCCACGATGTCTCCCGCCCCATCGGAGGCGATGCGTTCGTCGATGGCCGGATCGCGCATTTCCGGCGCGAGGCTTTCCTTCCCGACCTTGTGTACCGCCAGCTGAATCGCGGTGCCGACGAGGAGGCCGTCCAGCGCGTTCAGTCCCTCCGGCGGTTCGATGGAACCGACGCCGGCGCGCGCCATGCGCTGCCGGTATGCCTCGGCGGATGCGACGCCGACGCTGCCCCAGTAGCCCCAATTCATGACCTTCACCGGATAGCCCGCGTGGACCGACACCACGTGGGCATAGGCGTCCTGGAACGTGCAGCCCGCGGCGTAGTTGCTCTGTCCAGGCACCTTCGCGAAGCTCTGCAAGGAGGAGAAGAACACCAGGAAATCGAGCGACTCCCCGGCGATGGCCTGGCACAGGCGCACGCTGCCGGCGACCTTCGCGGCGAGACCGTCGCGAAAACGCGTCTCGTCCATGCCCGCCAGGCTCTTGTCGAACAGCGCCACCGCCGAGTGGATGACACCGTTGACGCGCGAATGCCATGCCTTGATCTGGGCCCAGGCCGCTTCGAGCGAGGCGCGGTCGGTCACGTCGGTCTGAATGTAACGGGGTGCCGGACCGTGGATGGCGAGTGCTTGCTGGCGTCGGGCGATGGTGTCGTCATGCGGCCGTCGGCCAAGCCAGATCACGTGCGCGGCATGCTCGCGCACCAGCCGTTCGCTTAGCGCATTTCCGATGCCGCCAGCGCCGCCGACGATCACGTAGACCCCGCCGCGGCGCCAGGGCGAATGACTCGGCGTGACCGGATCATGAGGAACCAGGACCTGGCCGAACCATTCGCCGTTGCGCAAGGCCACGACGTTGCCCGAAGAGCTTGCTGGTCGCCGAAGGATGGCATTCAGGGGCCAGGGTCCCTGTGCCGGCACGTCCACGGATCGCACGCGCCATTGCGGGTATTCGGCCTGGACGGCAGCGGCAAAACCGTGCACCGCCGCGTGCGTGGGCATGACCGGCTCGCCGACGGTCACCGGCACCGCCTGGCGGGTGACCCAGGTCATGCCGAGCGGCCGGCTTTCATAGCCCAGGGCAAGCAGCCGCCGGATCAGCGCCAGGCCGTCGAGCACGCCACCGTCCTGGCCGCTGACGATGGCGTCGGAAAGCATGTCGTACGCGTCGGCCGGTGCATCGGGCGCCAACCAGAACACGTGGTCGATCTTTCCGTAGGCCGCGAGGTCCGAGTCGAAACTGGTGGTCGTCGATGGCAGCAGGCAGGCATCCGGATACCGTTCGCGCAACGCGTGCCGCTGTTCCTCGCCGCCGCCGATCACCAGCACGCGTGCGTCTGTGCCAGGCCAGGCGTCCGTCGTTTCGGCTGACGGGCTCCAGCGCGGATGCATCGTGATCAACGGGCCATCGGTGGCCGGTTCGTCGTGCGTTTCGGCCCGGGCCGCCGGCAGGGGCCTGCTCGCCAGGCCGCGCAGGCGCACGCATAGCCGGCCTTCGGGATCGCACACGTCGATGTCGAGTTTCTGAAGGTCGCCCTCCCCCGCGCGTGGCAGCACTCGCAGGCGCGCGACGCCGTGGATGGGGCTTGGCGCGAGAACGTCGATGGCGTCGAGCGCGAACGGAAGGCGTGCGCGCGTCGCGCCGGAGGCGTCGACGATGCCAACGCAGGACTGCAGTGCCGCATCCATGATGCTGGGGTGCAAGACGTAGTCCCGGGAGGTGGAAGCCACGCCTTCGGGCAGTCGCACTTCCGCGACCGCAAACGCCCGTCCTGGCGGATCGCCCGCGACGCCCGCGCGGATCGACGCGATGCCGCGCAGCGATGGACCGTAGTCCAGTCCCATCGAGGCGAACGCCGCATAGCAGGACGCGCCGTCGACGCGCAGTTCATCGACGGCATGGAACGCGGTCGCGTCCACCGGACCGGCCTGCGCCGTGTCGAGCAGGACCGCCCGCCCTTGTGCATGCAACGTCGTGCCGTCGGTGAGGATCTCGAACGCGAGACCCTCGCCCTCCGCACGCAGCACGATGTCGATCCGCATGGAACCTTCCACGACGAGCGGGCGGAACCAGACGATGTCGCGCAGTCCCGTCAGGCGCTCCGTGGCCGTGCCGGGATCGAAAGAGAACCCCGCGGCGGCGCGGGCCATCTCCAGATAAGCCACCGCAGGCAGCACACGCTTGCCGTTCACGACGTGGTCTTCGAGGAAGAACTCGGTGCCGTTGACGTCGGTGGTGAAATGCTGTCGTGCCAGGGTCGACCGGTTGTGATGGACCAGCGGGTGCAGCATCGCGCCGGCGGCCCGCGCGCCGCGATCGTCGCGACGCGGCAACGCGATCCAGTGACGATCGCGCGCGAACGGATACGTCGGCAGGGAGAGCCTGCGTGGCGTCCTGTGCCGGTGGAACGCACGCCAGTCGAGCATGCCGCCCCTGGCCCAGTGATCGAGCAGAGGACCCGCGTCGCCCGTGTCGATCCATCGGGCCACCTCCCCAGCATCCGCGAATGCGCCGTCGGCCTCGGGGTCGATCGTATGAAAGACCCTCCCGTCGCCGCCGAGCCCGCCGTCGAGGAAGCGTGCCCAGTGCGCCCTGAGCGAAGCCACGGAATCCGCGGCGACGATCAGGCGGACATTCATCGGCTCGCGCCCGACTTGCAGGGTAAACGCGAGGTCGTCGAGCGAGATCGACGGGGCCGTCGCCAAGGCATCGAGCATCGCATGCACCTGGCGCCGCAGGGCCGCCTCGTCGCGTGCCGACAAGGGAACCAGGCGCACCTCGCCCAACGGCCCAGAGGCGGAATCGCGCTCGCCATCGACGGGAGCTGCCAGGCATTCCTCGAAGATGGCATGCGCGTTGGTACCGCCGATGCCGAATGAGCTCAACGCCGCGCGCCGGGGTTCACCCTCGCGCGGCCAAGGGCGAGCGGCGTCGGCGATGTAGAAAGGCGAATTGGCGAGGTCCAGCGCGGGATTGGGCGTGGCGTAGTTCAAGGTGGGCACGATCTGGGCATGCCGCAGGCACAACGCCAACTTGATGCAGCCCGCCATGCCGGCGGCCGCGTCGAGGTGGCCGATGCCGCTCTTGACCGAGCCCAGCCCGCAGAACCCGCGACGTGACGTCAGCTTGCCGTAGACCTGCGTCAACGCCGCGAACTCGATAGGGTCGCCCAGTCGCGTACCGGTGCCATGGGCCTCGACGTAGCCGATGGTATCGACGCTTACGCCGGTCGCGCGCAACGCGGCGTCGATCACCCGGGCCTGGCCGCCGACGCTTGGCGCGTAGAAGCCGGCCTTGTCCGCGCCGTCGTTGTTGAGCGCCACGCCGCGGATCAGCGCGTAGACGTGGTCGCCGTCGCGCACCGCGTCGCTGGCTTTCTTGAGCAACAGCGTGCCGACGCCTTCGCCGGCTACCATGCCGTCCGCACGGGCATCGAAGGCGCGCACGTGTCCATCGCTGGAGAAGTTCAGGCCGGCACTGTGCACGTAGCCGAGGTTGTCGTGCGCCATGAGCATCGCGGCGCCCACCAGGGCATAGCTCGCTTCGCCGGCCATGATGCTCCGGTAAGCATTGGCGATGCCGACGAGCGACGACGAACAATTGGATTGCACGAAGAAGCTCGGCCCCCGCAGGCCAAGCTTGTGGGAGATGATGGTCGGCATCGTGCCGGCCTGGGCGAGCAGCCACGACACGTACCCGTCGGCACCGCGCGCGCCGCCTTCGCCCGCGCCGCGCGCGATGTCGCTGAATACCGCCGTTTGGTAGAGGCTGTTGCTCGCGGACACGAAAACCGCCGTCTCCGGAATGTCCGAGGCGCGATAACCGGCATCCTCGACGGCGCGCCAACTGTGTTCCAGGAGCATGCGCAACTGCGGGTCCATGAACTGCGCGTCGCGTGCGGGAAGGCGGAAGAAGGCCGCATCGAAACGGTCCTTGTCGTCGATGGTCGCCCGCGCGCCGACGAAACGGCCGTCTGCGAGAAGCGTCGCGTCGAGGCCGGCCTCGCGTAGCCGATCGGGGGATAGCAGCTCGATGCTTTCCCTTCCCTCCAGGAGATTCGTCCAGAACGCCGCCGTGTCGGCAGCGCCTGGGAAGCGGCTCGACATGCCGATGATGGCCACGCTCGTGTCGTAGTAGTCGGGCATGGCGCGACCGTCCGCGGCCCGCGAAGGCGCCGCATCGCGGATAGCGTCCGCGCCGTCGGCGTTGCCCTTTCGGCTGGCCAGGAACGCTGCGATGCGGCGGATGCTGGCGTGTTCGAACAATGCGGTGGCATCGAACTCCCGATCGAAGTCGTCCTGGATACGCCTGACCAGCGACACCGCCTGGATCGAGTCGCCGCCGACGTCGAAGAAGCCTGCGTCGATGTCGATATCGTGGACATCGAGCACCTCACGCCAGAGGACGAGAAGCAGCCGCTCGATGGCGGATGCGGCCGCACCGGACGAGGCAGGCGCCCTGGCCGCGGTGAGCGGGCGTTCCGCCAGCGCCTTGCGGTCGGCCTTGCCGTTGGGCGTCAGCGGCAAGGCGTCGACCTCGACGAACACCGACGGCACCATGTGCGCGGGAAGCATGCCCTTGAGCCGGTCGCGAAGCGCTTCGACCGACGCACCGCGCACCGCTCCCGACCTTACGTAGTAGGCGGCGAGCCTGGGGGCGTCCGCCGAACCCGCTACCACCACCGCGCATTGCGCGATGGAAGGCTCGGACGTCATCGCCGCCTCGATCTCGCCGGGTTCGATGCGGAAGCCGCGCAGCTTCACTTGGGCATCGATGCGGCCCAGGTACTGCACGCGGCCGTCGGCCAGGTACCGCACCAGGTCGCCGGTGCGATACATCCGCGTGCCCGCCGCGCCGAACGGATCGGGCACGAAGCGTTCCGCGCTCAGCCCCGGACGCCCCAGGTAGCCCTGCGCCAGGCCGTCGCCGGCGATGTACAGCTCGCCGCGCAGGCCACGGGCCACCGGAGCCAACGCCGCGTCCAGCACGTACAGCCGCGTGTTCGCGATCGGCCGGCCGATGCTCACCGCACGGTCCCCGTCCAGCGCCTCCACCGTCGACCACACCGTCGTCTCCGTCGGGCCGAACAGGTTCCACACCGGCCCACCCAGCGCGCACAGCGCGTCTTTCAGCCGCTCCCCCAGCGCCTCGCCCCCGCACAGCACCCGCATCCCTGTCCGGTTGCGCCACCCCGACTGCAGCAGCATCTGCCAGGTCGCCGGCGTCGCCTGCATCGCCGACGCCCCGCTCGACGCGATCAGCGCACCCAACCGCTGCGCGTCCCGCGCCTGCGCCGAGGTCGCGATCACGCTGCATCCGCCCACCACCAGCGGCAGGTACAGCTCCAGCCCGGCGATGTCGAAGCTGTACGTCGTCACCGCCAGCAGCCGTTCGCCCTCGGACAGCCCCGGCTGCCGCGCCATCGACTGCAGGAACTGGCCCAGCGCGCCGTGGCCGATCATCACGCCCTTGGGCTGTCCCGTGCTGCCGGAGGTATAGATCACGTACGCCAGGTCGTCCGCGCGCGTCTCCGGCGCCGCCGGCACCCCGCCTTCGCGCAACGGCCACGGCGCGTCCAGCGCCAGGGCCGGCACCTCGCCCAGCCATGCCTGCGCCGCCGCCTGCCCGCGCGACTGCGTCAGCACACAGGCCACCGCGCTGTCGCGCACCATGTACCCCAACCGCGCCGCCGGGTACTCCGGCGCCAACGGCACGTACGCCGCCCCCGCCTTCCATACCCCCAGCAGCGCCACCACCAGGTCCACCGAGCGCTCCATGCACACGCCCACCCGCGCACCCCGGCCGATGCCGCCGGCCCGCAGGTACGCCCCCAGCGCATCGCTGCGCGCCACCAGTTGCGCGTAGTCCAGCGTTTCGCCCTCGCACGCCACCGCCGTCGCCTCCGGCCGCCGCGCTGCCTGCGCGTCGATCAACGCATGCACCCCGCCGTTCGCGTACGCCACCGCCGTCGCGTTCCACGTGCCCAGCACCCGCTCCCGCTCGGCCGCGTCCATCAGCGGCACCGCCCCCAGCGGTCGATCCGGATCGGCCACCAGACCCGCCAGCACCTGCCGGTAATGGCCCAGCAGGTCCTCCATCCCCGCCGCGTCGTACAGCCGCTCGTCGTACTTCACCTTCAGCACGTACGCCCCGGCCACCTCCACCACCTCCAGCACGATCTCGTACTCGCCCTCCTGGTGCACCTGCCCCATGAACGAGCCGCCCAGCACCGCCGCCAGCCGGTCGGCCACGTCCGCGTGGCGCAGCACCGTGGCGTTCTGAAACTCGAACGCGGCCTGGAACACCGGCGTGCGACCCGGCGTCCGCGTCGCCCCCAACTCGCGCAGCAGCCGCGCGAACGGATACGCCGCGTGATCCAGCGCGTCCACCAGCCGCTCCTGCACTCCCGCCAGCCATGCCGCCACCGGCCGTGCCGCCACCGGCCGGCTGCGCAACGCCACCATGTTGACGAAATACCCCACCAGCCCGGCGAACCGCTCGTCCCACCGGCCTCGCGTGGATACCCCCACCACCACCTCGTCCTGCCCGGCCGTGCGCGTGAGCAGCCACTCATACGCCCCCAGGAACAGCGCCGCCGCATTCACCCCCTGCGCCGCGCAGAACGCGCGTAACCGCTCGCCCTGCGCCGCCGGCACCGTCGCCTGCACCGTGCGCCCGCGCACCGGCCCCGACGCCGGCCGCGGCCGGTCCGTCGGCAACTCCAGCACCGGCAGCGGACCGGCCAGCACCTCGCGCCAGTACGCCAGGTCCGCCGCCGCCGACCCGCCGGCCAGGTACACCCGCTCGGCCCGCACCACCTCCGCGTCCGTCGCCGGCAACGCCGGCGGCGTCCATCGCCGACCCGCCCGGTGCGCGTCGTAGGCCGCCAGCCAACGCTCCAGCAACAACGGTACCGACGCCCCGTCGAATACCAGGTGATGGATCACCAGCAGCAACAGCTCGCCCTCGGCCGACCCGGTCAGCCAGTACAGCGTCGCCAGCGGGCCCTGCGCCAGATCGATCGGCGCCTTCGCATAACCGCGCATCGCCTCATCCAGCGCCTCGGCCGACCAGTCCCGTGCGTCCACCACGACCGGCGCCGCCACCGCCTCGCCCGGCCGCCAGCGCGGCTCGCCCTCCACCACGGCCACCACCGCACAAAGCCGCGGCGTCGAGGCCACCACCGCCGCCCAGGACGCCGACAATGCCTCCTCGTCCACCGCGCCCGCCAAACGGATCGCCAACGGCACGTTGTACGCCGACGATGCCGGATGCAGTTGCTGGTGTGTCCACAGGCCGAGCTGGTTTTCCCCGAGCGCGTCATCGGCCTCCGATGTCCCCAGCGCGACGAGGCGTTCAACGGCCTCGTCTTCCGATAGCCGTCCCTGCCTGTAGCGCTCGAGGAGGTCGTCCAATGTCACGCTGCCGTGCTCCGTTCCAGTCGTGCCTTCAACTGATCGCGGGTTAGCCGGCCTGCCTTGAATTCGCGCAATGCGCCTCGCATCCCGTCTCCCTCGGGCAGCGCGGCGGGATGTTGTCGACGCAGTGCGTCGACATGATCCGCCAGGCGTTCGATCGTCGGATGATCGAACAGGACGCGCCCGCCGAGCCGCGTGGCAAACCGGTCATTGAGGGCGCGGACCAGTCCGAGGCCCACCACCGAATCCACGCCGTATTCGCGGAAGACGCGCGTGTCGTCCAGCGTGCCTGCCGGTACGCGCAGCGCGTGTTCGAGACATGCGCGAACGACGGTTCGCGTATCGTCCGAATCGATCAGGCGCGTCTCCGCAGCTTTCTCCCCGGGCAGCCAGCAACGCCGGCGTTCGAACGGATACGTGGGCAGGGCCAGGCGCCGGAACGGGCCGGTGCCGCGCGAGGCCGACCAGTCCACCGGCCGGTGCCGCACCCAGGCCCAGGCCAGACGCTCGGCCGCGTCGCCCTCGCCCGGCGCCGCACCCGTCGACGATGCCGTTTGCAGATCGCCCTCGTGCCACGCCACCGCGCCGTCGTCGGCCGACGCCAGGTAACGGCGCAACATCCCCACCAGTCCCGTCATGTCGCTCGCCACCATCGCCAGCCGCCAGTCCATCGCTTCGCGATGCTCCTGCAGCGTGTACGCCAGGTCGACCAGGTCGGTCCCCGCATCGGTCTGCAGCCAGTCGGCCAGCCCCGCCGCCACCGCACGCCGGCCCGACGCGGTGCGGCCGGACAGCACGATCACCTGCCGGCCCGGCACCCCCTCGCGACGCGACGGCGCCACCGCCGCCGCCCGATATTCCTCCACCAGAAGGCTCGCGTTGGAGCCGCCGGCACCGAACGAATTGATCAGGGCAAGGCGCGGCATCTCGCGCCCTTGCCGGCGCGTGCGCGTCCACGCCTCGCGATGCCGCTGCAGATGCAGCCCCGTGCCGTCCAGTGACAGGTTCGGATTCGGCGGCTCGCTGCCGATCGTCGGCACCCGTTCGCCGTGCCTGAGCTGCAACAGCACCTTCGCCAGTTGCGAGAAACCCGAGGCCGCCTCCGCGTGACCCATGTTCGACTTCACCGATCCGATCGCGCAGGGCTGGCCATCGAACACCTGGGCGATGGCCCCCCATTCGATCGCATCGCCGATCGCTGCTCCCGTGGCCGCCGCTTCCACGTAACCAATCGCCCCAGCCTCGACGTTCGCGCGGCGCAGCACGTCACGCATGACACCGATCTGCGCCTGTCCGTTCGGCACGCTATAGGCCTGCCCGTTCCCCGCATGGTTGACGGCCGTGGCGCGAACGACGCCCCAGATGGCGTCGCCGTCGCGTTCGGCCGCCCACAAGGGCTTCAACAGCACCGCGCCGACCGTTTCGGAAGGAAAGTAGCCGTCGCCGTCGGCAAAGGAGCGCGCATCGAAACGGCTGGCGAGCAGGAGAGCCTGGCTCAAGGCCACGAACTTGCGCGCATCGAGCGACAGGTTCACCGCGCCGGCGATGGCCATCGCCACGTCGCCACGGCGCAGGTCGGCGCAGGCCTGGTGTAGCGCCACCGCGAACGACGAGCACATCGTGTCCACCGCCACGCTCGGCCCGTTCAAGCCGAAGTAATGCGACACCCGGTTGGCGATGGCGCTCTGGAACGACTGCAGCACGGTCGGCGACGACGGTGACAGATGGTCGTACTGGCTGTACATCGATCCCACATAGACGCCCACGCTGCCGCCGAACGTGCTGCGCAGGCGTTCGCGCGTGTATCCGCATTCTTCGAGCAGATTCCAGACTGTTTCCAGGAACAGGCGCTGCTGCGGATCGGTCAGCTCCGCCTCGCGCGGCGACATGCCGAAAAACAGCGGATCGAACGCGTCCACACCCTCGATGAAACCGCCCCACTTGCCGTAGGTCTTGCCAGACTCACCTTTGCGCGGATCGAAATACCGCGCGACGTCCCAGCGTTCGGCCGGCACCATGCCGATACAGTCCGCGCCGGCGCGCAGTTTCTCCCAGAACCGTTCGACGTTCCCCGCCTGCGGGAAGCGGCCACAAAGGCCGACGACGGCGATGTCGTCGTCGCGCCGTTCGTCGGTCGGCGTGACGGCTGGCGTTGCCGACGGCTTCGGCCCGGCGACGACGATGGCGGACGCCGTGGTCTCGACAAGATACGCGACCACCTCGTCGATGGTCGAGAACTGGAACAGAAGAGTCGGCGGCAATTTGCGGTGGAGGTGCGCCTGGATGGCATGCGCAAGCTCGAGCAGCCCGGTGGAATCGATGCCCAGCTCGTAGAAATCGATATCGCTGCGAATGGCGGCGGCATCGATGCGAAGCCGTCGCGCGATCGCGTCACGGACGAACGTCGCCAGCAACGATGCGTCGAGCGTCGGCGCGGCCTCCGTTTTGCTGGGGGACGGCGGCCCGGCTGCGACATCCCCGGCACCGCCATCGTCATCGTCGTGGGCGAGCTTGCGCGATGGTGGCAACCGCTTGCTCGCGAAGTCACGCAGTTCGGCAATTTGCCGGCCTTCCAGGTCGAAGAAATCCATCGAAAGCCAGGTAAGCCCGTTTTCGCGTCGCACGCCGTCGCGCATCACGCGCGCCATGCATGCCCCGCCCAGCGGACGGGACGCGGCGAAGCGACCGTAGGACAGCGGCAGCGCGGCTTCGTATCCGCTCGGATCGAGGGTGCTCAGCACCGCCGTGGCGCCCACCACACAGGCATCGACGAGGGCCGGATGGAACAGTACGTCGTCGGCATCGGCACGGGCATCGGCGCCGAGCTGGCAATCGACATAGATCGCCTCGTCGGTCGTGTAGACCAGTCCGTCCGCCTTCATGTAATCGCCGTGCAGTAACCCTACGAGCGCGGAGGCGGCATAGATCTCCTGCATGGAAAGCGGTTCGGCTGAGGTCGACTGGACGGTGTTCCAGTCGAGGTTCTGTCCGAATACGTGCATCGCCAGCCGGCGCCGTGCCATGGTCGCGACGGCATACCGGCGCGCCTTCGCCGGGTCGTGGCCATCGACGTGCCCGTCGACGTGGACGAGCCATTCGTCGCCTTCTCCGGAGGCATCGATGCGCAGCCGTACCACCTCGTCGGGCGCTACCACCAGCGCGCGATGGATCGCGAGGTCACGAAGTTCGAGCTCGTCCACCGGCATTCCGCTGGCCGTGAACGCCTGGAAGAGGATGTCGATGTAGGCCAGACCAGGTAGCAGGTACCGGTCATCGAAGCGATGCGCCCTAACGACGGGGTTCCGGACGGAGACCGGAATCTCGTGCCTCACCTGTGACATCCATCCCCCTTTCATTATGGAACGGTGCTTCCCTCACTCCCCGAGCATGAAGGATGCGTCGTGCATGTGGCAAGGGTGCGCATCGCGTGTGCACGCCCGACAATTCCCAGGCAAAGGCGTGACGATTCAGCCGTAGCGCTCCCAGAATCCCGGCACCGTGGCTTGCGATGGCGATGGCGATGGCGCCGCCGGCGCGTCGTCGATGGGCGCCATGCGCCGCGCCGTGTCCAGCGGCGGCAGCGCCACTCTGCGGAACACCGGCGGATCCAGCGGCATGCGCGCGGTGTCGTCGGCCGGCGCGGCCTCCACCAGCACGTGCGCGTTCGTACCGCCGTCAGCGAACGCGTTGATCGCCGCCACCCGAGGTGCGTCGTCCCACGCCCGCGCCTGACGCGTGAAGCGGAACGGCGATTGGGCGAAGTCGTAGTGTTCCATCGCCTCCTGCGCCGACAGGAACGGCACCCGTTCGCCGTGATGCAACATTAGCACCACCTTGATCAGGCTCGCTATCCCCTCCGCGCACAACGGGTGCCCGATGTTCGGCTTCATCGATCCCAACTCACACCACCCCTCGCCCTTCGGACGGTACACCGACTCGATCGCCCGCAGCTCCAGCAGGTCCGTCACCTCCGATCCCGAGCCGTTCACCTCCACGTGGCTCACCTGCCCCGCCGACAGGCCCGCGCGCTCCAGCGCGCGGCGCATCACCGCCTTCTGCGCCTGCACGTTCGGCGCCGTCGGACCCGCCGTGCGGCCGTCGTTGTTCACCGCCACCGCGCGGATCAGCCCGTAGATCCGGTCACCGTCCGCCCGCGCCTGCGCCTGCGTCTTCACCACCACCATCCCCACCCCTTCGCCCAGGATCGCCCCCTGCGCGCGGCGGTCGAACAGGTGGAAATGGCCGCGCTGCAGAATCCCCCGCCGCTCGAACATCCGCAGCGCCTCCGGCCCGCCCAGCAGGCTTACCCCGCCCACCAGCGCCGCCGTGATCTCGCCTGCGTGCAACGCCTGCGACGCCATCTGCAACGCCACCAGCGCCGACGAGCACGCCGTATCCACCACCAGGCTCGGACCGCGCAGGTCGAAAAACCGCGACACGTTCGACGCCAGGTAGTTCTGCCCCGTCGCCAGGATCGGGTTCGGCGCCTCCGCCAACCGCGCCGCGTCCGCCTGCACCTGCCCCCGCGCGCCCAGGTACACCCCCGTCGCCGTGCCCTTCAACTGCGCCGCCTCGTAGCCGGCGTGGTGCCACGCCTTCACGCTCTCCTCCAGCACCATCAGCCCCTGCCGGTCCATCGCCCGCGCATCCGCCGGCAACAGGTGGAAATACCCCGGGTCGAAATGCTCCACGTCCCCCAGCAGCCCCGCCCAATCGTCCTCCCGCGCCTGCGACCAGCGCGAGCTCGGCACCGGCGCGATCGCGCTGCGACCCTCCCGCAGCAACCGCCAGTAACCGTCCAGATCCTCCGCACCGGCGAATCGGCACGCCATCCCCACCACCGCCAGCAGCGCCGACCGATCGGCCGACGGCTCGACCGAGGCCACGGCCGGTACCTCGGCCGAAGCCACGGCCGGCACCTCGACTGGCACCTCTACCAGCGTCGCCGACAGCGCCGCCCCGTGATGCGCCACCAGCCACCCCGCGAACGCCTCGATCGTCGTGTGCTCGAACAGCAGCGACGGATCCAGCGTTGCGCCCACCCGACGGCCTATCGTCGCCATCGCCTGCATCAGCAACACCGAATCCACGCCGTAATCGGTCAGCGGTACGTCGATATCGAGGCGCCGCACGTCCATCTGCAACTGTTCGGCGAACAGCTCGCGCAACCAGTCGCGCACGTTCGTGGAGGCGTACTCGGTGGAAGACGCGCTTTTCGCCGCTTTCGTGTCGGTGCCGCTTCGCGTGGCCGGCGCGGGCTCGGGCCGCGGACGGGACATCAAGATGTCCGCGTCGAACCGCGCATCGTCCACCCGCAACGGCGCGACGACGCCACGCACGTCCGCCGCGATCAGCCGATCGAGCATCGCCAGCCCCTGCGCATCGTCGTGACTGAGCAGCCCCAGCTCGCCGTATGCGCGGCTGCGTACTTCGCCCATGCCGCTTTCCTTCCAACTGCCCCACTGCACGCTCAACAACGGCACCCCTGCCACCTGACCATCCTCCGCCACCGCGTCCATGTACGCGTTCGCCATCGCGTAATCCAACTGCCCGGCCGCCAGCGCCGGGGCGAGCGCGCTGATCGAGGAGAACGCCACGACGAATCGCACTCCCCGATGGTCGCGCAGGCACCGCAGCAGCGTATCCATGCCGGCCACCTTGGGCGCGAACACCGCGTCGAGGATCTTCCGCTGCTTATGGATGAAGGCGGGGGTCTCGGCATCGGCGAACCCGGCGCAGTGCACCACGCCCCCAATGGGGCCCATCGCGGCGCACAGTCGATGCATTGCTTCGCCCAACGCTGCGACATCCGAGAGGTCGACCGTTTCCACCGCGACCTCGGCACCAAGCGCCTCCAGCCGCCGGATCGCGCGAATTTTCCGACCGATCGCGGTCGGCGCCGAGGCGTGCGATTCCCAGTCGGACCGATCCGGGAACGCTTCGCGTCCGGTGAGCACCAGCCGCCGGACACCATGAGCACGCACGAAGTGTTGTGCGCAGGCGTAGCCGATCCCACGTACGCCACCGGTGATCCACAGCGCGTGCCCCGGCGACCAGTCCAACGGCGTCGGCGCGCCGACCTCCATGCCCGTAAGGCGCGCGACATGACGCGCGCCATCCAGGTAGCACACGTCCATGTCGGCACCGGCATCGGCGAGCTCGCGCACGCAACGTTCGATCCATGTCTGTTCCCCGTCACGTCGCAGCATGACGTGGGAAGCCTGGATACGGCGGTACTCGCCCGACAGCGTGCGAAAAAGCCCCGCAGGCAGGGTCGCGCCACGCGACACGGCGGCGTGGCCCTTGACTAGCGTGACGCCGAGCGCGCGGCCACCCGGGGCCATGCGCGCCGCCATCCACGCCTGCACGCAGGCGATCCATTCCGTGCCGGAACGCGGCGTGGCGTCGGCGACGAGGTGCACCAGGCTCTCGAAGTCACCCCATCGCACGTCGGCGACGGATACCTCGCGCACTAGGACCACCTCGGCTCGCCCGAGACTTGCCGCGAGCGCGGTCGCATCGTCGACGGTGTCCTCTTCGGCGAGAACGACGATGCGACCGTCCCGCACGTCGTTCGCCGACGACGGCGCGGGAACCCACTGCTTCCGCAGCACTCGCCACATCCCCTCCGCCGGCGACGCCGCACGCGGCTGATCGAGTCCGATCTCGCGGGCGCCGATCCAGTACCGTTCCTTCGCGAAGGGGTAGCCTGGTAGGCCCATCCGCCGCGGCGGAACGCCCGTGCCGGTGTAAAGGCCCTCCCAGTCCACCGTCAGTCCCTTGACCCAGTATCCGAGCAAGGCATCGAACTTTCGCTTGCCGATCCATGCCGCCACCGTGTCCCGCACATCGTCGTCGGCCAGGAGCGCCGCCAGAGCGTTCTTGCCCCGCCTGACCTCGTCGCGGTGGATGCCCGGCACGGTTTCCGCGCCGCCCCCACAGGCATGCAGACGGTCGCGCAGCATGGCCATGTCGTCGGCAACGAACGCGAGCCGGAACGCCATCGCTTCGCGTCCCACCTGGAGCGTGTACGCGACATCGGCGAGGAACTCGTCGTCGAGGTCGCGGACGGCCTCGCGCAACCGCACCACGCACAGGTCGAGCGCCTCGGCGGTCTGCGCCGACAGCACGATAGCGAACGGACCGCGCGCGGTCGAACGGGCGACGTCGGCGACGTATTCCTCGACGATCAGGTGTGCGTTCGATCCGCCCGCGCCGAACGAGGAAATGCCTGCACGGCGGGGGGACTCGACGCCCGCCTCATCGACCTGGCGGGGCCATGGCGCGCGCGCGCGCTGCACGACGAACGGCGTCGTGGCGAAATCGATGAAGGGATTAAGGCTTTCCGAGTGGAGGCTGGGCACCCGTTCGCCGTGCCGCATCTGCAGCAGCACCTTCGCCAACGCAGCCATGCCGGCGGCGCTTTCGGCATGGCCGATGTTGGATTTCACCGAGCCGATGGCGCAGAAGCCCACGTCCTTGGTTTGCGTGCGGAATGCCTGGGTGAGTCCGGTGATTTCAATGGGATCCCCCAGGGAAGTACCGGTGCCATGCGCCTCGACGTAGCCGATCGAGCGCGCGGGCACGCCGCTGGATGCCAGCACGCCGGCGATCAGACGGGCCTGCTGGACCGAATTGGGTACCGCGTAACCGTTCGTCTTGCCGCCGTGGTTCACGGCGCTGCCGCGTATCACGCCGAGAATGCGGTCGCGGTCGGCGATCGCCCCCGACAGCCGCTTCAGCACGACGGCACCCACACCCTCGCTGGGCACGTAACCGTCGCCCCCTTCGCCGAAGCTGCGGCAGCGCCCGTCGCTGGAAAGAAAGCGCCCCTGAGCGAGCATCAGGTACTTGTTCGGATGCACCGTGACATTGACGCCGCCAGCCAGGGCCATGTCGCACTGTCCCTGGCGCAGGCTGTCGCAGGCGAGGTGGATGGCGGTGAGCGAAGAAGAGCACATCGTGTCCACTGCGAGGCTCGGTCCGTGCAGGTCGAGGAAGTACGACACGCGGTTGGCGATGGACGACGGGCTGCCGCTCAGGGACAGCCCGTGTCCAAGCGCCTGCGCCTGCGCGCCATAGAGCTGGTATTCCTCGTACATCACGCCGACGAACACGCCGACGGCGCTTTCGCCATCCCCGGCCGGGTCGCGCAGGGTCTGACGCGCATACCCGGCATCTTCCACCGCGTGGTAGGCGCACTGCAGGAACAGGCGCTCCTGCGGGTCCATGACCCTCGCCTCGACCGGCGAGATGCGGAAGAACAGCGGATCGAATTCGTCCACGCCATCGAGGAAGCCGCCCCAGCGACCGTACGTCTTGCCGATCGTGCCCCGCTCGTCGTCGAGATAGCGAAAGTGGTCCCAGCGTTCCGCCGGAACCTCGCCGATACCGTCGCGTCCTTCGCGCAGGTTGTGCCAGAAGGCATCGAGGTCGTCGGCGCCTGGATAGCGGCCGCTCATGCCGATGATCGCGATGTCGTCGCGGACGACAGGGGGCGGGCGCGTATCCCCGACCGCTGCCGGTGTCGCTGCTTCGATGCGCGGCGCCTCCGTCGCAACGACCGCGGAGTGCGGTGCTGCCACGGCGCGCGAGGCGGACGGCGATGGTCCCAGCAAGTCGATCAGTCGCGACCGGTGGGCGGTCGCCAGGTGGCGTGCCAATGAGGCCAGCGTCTGGTGTTCGAAGAACAGCGTCTTGGACAGCGAGCCAAAGCGGCGCTCGAGCGCCGCGGTCAGGTCGAGGGCGAGGATCGAGTCCAGGCCATAGCGTTCGAAAGGAGCGTCGGCCTCGATCCGCTCGGGCGGCAACCGCAGGGTGTCGGACAACACCTCCTTTACATAGGCGAGCACGTCGCGCTCGAATGCGCGCTCGTCGGTCACGCGGCCGGGAGACGGTTCGGTCGATGCCGCTACCGGTTCGGCAGGCTCCGACGATACGCGCGCCCTCTCGGCCGCGTCATTGTCCAGCCGCAATACGTGGACGCGCGCGTGATGCGTCGACAGCGCGGCGTAGAACGCCTCGATGCCGTCCTTCGCAGCCAGGGGCACGCGCCCCTCGGCGCGCTGCATGCGTTCCACCGCGTCGGGCACGCGCATGCCGCCATCGGCCCATAACGGCCAGCCGATGGAAAGTGTCCGACCATGACGTTCACCACGGTTCACGCGCTCGTGTCGCCACGTTGCGTAGGCGTCGAGGCCGGCGTTCGCCGCGGCGTAATCGGCCTGCCCCACGTTGCCGTAAAGCCCGCTGGTGGATGAGAAGAACACGAAGAAGTCCAGCGGCATGTCGCTCAGGGCCTCGTCGAGATGAACCGCCGCGGCCAGCTTCGCGCCCATGACGGCGGCGTGGTCGCCACGCGTTTTCTTTGCGAGGAATTCGTCGCGGATCACGCCCGCCGCATGGATAACGCCGTCGACGCGACCGTGCCGCTGAAGCACCTCGGCGACGAGGCCCGCCGTCGCGGCGCGATCGGTGAGATCCGTACGGAAATACTCAACCTTGCCCCCCCGCTCCCGCCAGATCGCCAGCGCTGCCTCGTCCACGATGGAGCGACCTACCAGCAGCACGCGCGCGGAGGGCTGGCGTAGCAGAATCTCGTTCGCGAATATCCTGCCGAGCCCGCCCATACCCCCTGCGATGACATAGACGCCGTCCGGCTTCCAGGGCGCGGTGCCCGATGGCGTGTCCAGCAAGGCGACATGTTCCACGCGACGAACGCCGCCCTCATGCCGCACGATGTCGTGACGATCCGCGGCATCCCGCTCGAGCAGGGCTACCACCGCCTCGGGAGACAGGTCCGGTTCCATCTGTACGACCTGCCCGCGCAGCAGCGGCTGTTCCAGGTGCGCCGTGCGAAGCAAGCCGGCAAGTCCGCTGGCCATCGCGTCGTCGACCGGCGCGACGACCTGCACCAACGTCGGAGCGTCGATACCCGCGCGAAAGATGCCTTGCAGGTAGTCGGTCACTCGCCAGGCGAGGTCCTCGTATCGTTCGGCGACATGCGTGCCGTCCGAATTCAGCCAGGCGCATGCGACGCCTTCACGCGTCAGCGCGCGTTCCGTGGCGTCCGCGCCGGATGGCCGCGCGGGCCACAGTACATGGCGGCGCTCGTCCGAAGGCGACGAGGCACAGGCATCGGCCTCCCGCCATGCGAACCCCAGGTAGCTGGTAGTGGCCGGTTGCGTCGCCGGTCGCGCGCTCAGCCGGTCAAGTACTACGCAGACGTTGCCGGCGTCGTCACAGATGCGTACCTGCAAGGTCGGAAGTTCAGGCGTACTTCCCGGCGCCTCGCGCAGCAAGGCGTAGGCGAACTCGCCGGGTTCGCAGTGGATCGATACGCTTTCCAGAGCGTAAGGCACCCATGCGTGGCCGGCCGTCCGGGCGTCGGACCACAGCGCGACGGAGGCATGCAAGGCGCCGTCCAGCAGCGAGGGATGCAAGCGCCACGACGAGACGCCTTCACGTGCTTCCTCGGGCAACGCGAGACGGGCGAGCACGCAACGCGCGCCGCTTTCGTCCACGCCGATCGCCGCCCACGCCAGGGCACGCAGCGCGGGACCGTAATTCAGGCCCGCCGACGCGAGCCGCCGATACGCCTCGGTGCCGTCGATCCGTGCGCCGGTGGAGGCTTCGATCGCCAGCAGATCCACGGCGGCGGGCGACGCCCCGTTCGTCCAGCGTCCGGTGCCGCGCGCGTGTATCCGTCGAACCCCATGTCCGGAGATTCCGTACAGGTCGAAGCCGACGTCTTCGTCGGTCACCCTGGTCAGATCGAGCCGCAAGGTGGCTGGCGTATCGAGCACGGCCAGCGGACGCACCCACGCCACGTGCTTCAGGCACCATGCCATGCCGCGCGACGGTGGCGCGCCGCCGCCGTCGCGCAACGCGGCGAGCGCCATCTCCAGATAAGCCACGCCGGGAACCACCGGCGTGCCGTGCACGCGATGATCGCGGAGAAAGAACTCTCTTCCACTGAACGTGGCGGCATAGCGCTGTCCGTCCACGTCGGACTCTTTGGCGTGCAGCAACGGGTGGGCCGGCGTCTCCCTTGCGCCGGTCACGCCCTCCGGTTGAGCGCCTTCGATCCAGTAATGCTCGCGGGCGAAGGGATAGGTCGGCAACGCCATGCGCCGGGGCGCGGAGGTACCGAACAACGTCGGCCAGGGCAATGCATAACCCTGGCAGAACAGGTCGGCCAGCGCGTGCAACGCCTCGTCCGCGTCTTCGCGCGGCGGCGGCGCCATGGCAGCCAATGTGCCAAGCAACTGGCGGCCCAGCGTCGACACCGCCTTCTGGCCCACGAATTCGTGGGGCACCACGCCACGGAAGACGCGCGGCGCGCGCTCCCCTTTGGCGGCGCGTTCGAGCAGACCGATCGCATCGTCCGCGTCCTGTGCGACCACCACGCAGCGGTGGGCGAACGGTTGCCGACCGCACAGCAGCGTGTAGCCCAACGAACGCAACGCCGCCGCGCTCCACGTGCGTTCCCGCAGAGCCCTCGCCAGGGCCGCCAGCCGCTCGCGCAGGGCCTCCTCGCTTTTCGCCGACACCGCCAGCAGCCAGTAGGCCGGACCGCCCTCGTCCGCCAACGCCGGCGTCTCGTATTCGCGTACCAGCATGTGCGCGTTCGTGCCGCTCATCCCGAACGCGCTTACCGCCGCCACGCGCGGCGTCGCCGATACCCACTCCCGCCGTTCGCGATTGACCTCGAACGCGCTACGCGACCAGTCGATGTAATCGCTGCGCTCCTCGCAATACAGGCTCGGCGGGATCGTCCGCTGCGTCAGCGCCTGCACCGCGCACACCAGGTTCACCAGACCCGCCGCCGCGAACGCGTGGCCCACCGCGCCCTTCACCGAGGTGAGTGCGCAGAAGCCCGCCGCCTGCGCCGTCGCGCCGAACACCTCGTCCAGTGCATTGATCTCCACCGGGTCGCCCAGCCGCGTGCCCGTGCCGTGCGTCACCACGTAACCGATCTGGTGCGGATCGACCTTCGCCCGTGCCTGCACCTCGCCGATCAGTTCGGCCTGCGCCGCCCCATTCGGCGCCGTGATGCCGTTGGTCCGGCCGTCGTAGTTGATCCCACTGCCCACGATCACCGCTTGGATCGGGTCGCCGTCGGCCTGGGCCCGCGACAACCGCTTGAGTACCACGGCCACCACCGCCTCGCCCGGCACCAGGCCGTTCGCCCGCCGGTCGAACGCGCGGCAGCGGCCATCCTCCGACAGCATCCCCGCCTGGCTCATGCCCCACCACGCGTGCGGGGTCAGCATCAGGTTCACCGCCGCGGCGATCGCCGTGTCGCAGTCGCCCGCGCGCAGGCTCTGGCACGCCTGGTGCGCCGCCACGAGGCCCGACGAGCACGACGTGTTGATCGCCATCGCCGGCCCGCGCAGATTGAGGAAATACGACAGGCGCGAAGCGAGGATCGCATCGTGATTGCTCGTCAGCGTGCCTTGGCTTCCCGCGATCTGCTGGTATTCGCCCTGCTCCACACCGACGAACACGCCTGTTCTCGAATGCTCCCGCTGGCGATCGCCATAAGCCGCGTTCTCCAGCGCGTTCCATGCTTCCTGCATGAGCAGGCGCTGCCGCGGGTCCATGCCCAGCGCTTCGCGCGGCGAGATGTCGAAGAACAGCGGATCGAACTCCGCCACGCCGGGTAACGCGCCGAGCCATTTACCGAGGATGGTCCGGTTCGCGTACGGCTCCCGCCAATCGAACCGCTCCAGGGGGATCTCCTCGATGGCGCTGCGCCCCTCGACGAGCAGGCTCCAGAAGGCTCCGATGTCGCGTGCCTGCGGAAAGCGGCCGCTCATGCCGATGATCGCGATGGGCTCGGCGATGTCTTCCGCCGGTTCGCGCGGAAGAACGGGCTTCGCGTCGACGTTAGCCGTCGAGGTGGCGATGGATACCGTGTCCGCGCGCGATGCACTGTCCCGGCGATAGAACGCGTCCATGCGTGGCGCATGCACGGCCAGGAGATGGGTGGCGATCTTATCGATCGTCGAATACGTGAAGAACAACGCGGGCGTGAAGGCGATGCCGAAATGGCGACCCAGGTGGCGCGACCACTGTGCCAGGGTGATGGAATCGAAACCGAAGTCGGTGAGGTTGTCGTGCAGCGTGACCTTGTCGTCGGCGAGCCTGAGCAGTTCCGCCACCTGCCGCCTGAGATCGTCGCGCAGCGATTCCTCCACGGTCAGGCCGCGCCACGACGGTTCTCCACTCGGCAGCGTGAGGACCGGGGCGCGCAGTTCCGCGGCAGGCATGTCGCGCAAGCCCAGGGTTCGCTCGATACGCGAGCGGTCACCCGCCATCACCACGTAATGCGCGGAAGGATCGGCCAGGCAACGCTCGAGGATGTCGAGCCCCTCGTTCGCCTCGAGCGCATGCAATCCGCTCGATCGCAGGTACGTGCGCCGGCCGTCCTCGTCACCGCCACGCATGCCTTCGGCCCAGGCGGGCCAGTCGATCGCCACGCGGCGTATGCCGTCGGCGGACGACATGCGGTCGGCCCACGCCATCTGGAAGCGGTTGCCGATGGCGTAGTCGCCGCCGCCGAAGTCGCCCAGCACGGCGGACGTCGAACTGAAGTAACAGATGAACGCCGGCGCGTGCTCGCGCAGCACCCCGTCGAGCACCTCGGTGCCACGCATCTTCGGCGCCAGTACCCGCGCGAACGCCTGCGCCGTTTTCTCCAGGATCGAACCCTCGCCGATCACGCCCGCCAGGTGGAATACGCCGTCGATCGGTCCGAAACGTTCGACTGCCGTCGCCGCGCAGGCGCGCATCGCCGCCTCGTCGGTGACGTCTGCCGCCACGTAGATCAAGCGGCCTTCGCTGCCTTCGAGCAGCCCCGCCCGCTGCGCGTCGTCCAGCGCGCGCCGACCGCTGAGCACCACCCGTGCCGCGTGGCGTTCGATGAGGTGCCGCGCCACCCGCGCGCCCAATCCACCCGCGCCGCCCGTGATCCAGTACACCCCACCCCGCCGGATGACCGACGGGCCGGTCGGCAGCGACCGTTCCTCGATCCGTAGCTCGTGCCGTCCGTCACGCGCGTGACGCACGCTGCGCAGCGTCGCCGTGCCCAGTTCCGCACGCACCCGCCCGACCCACGACCGGACCGACGCCTCGTCCCCGAGGTGTCCTTCATTCAACATCACACCCAGCGAACGCTCCGGTGCCAGCACCCGAAGCGAACGCTCCAGGCCGATCCACGACTCGGCGTGTGCCTGCGAGCGCGCATCGTCGTACGCCACGCACAGCAAAAGGTGATCGCAGGCAATGCCGGCGGCGGCGAATGCCTGCGCGAAGCGCAGCGCGTTCATCGTGGCGACCTCGTCCGCGGCCCGCGACATCCCCCCGGCATACACGATCGCATCGAACGCACCATGCCGCGTAGCAGCCTCGACGAGCGCGCGCTGCCAGCCGTCCGCGTCGGTATCGCCCGGGCCAATTGCGACCACGCCTTCGTCGGCGTCGCGTGTTCGCCAGGCCTGCGCGCAGAGGTCGGCCAGCGAAGCCTCGGGTGCCACCAGCAGTACGCGACGAACGACCGTCGACACCTGCTTCGCATCGACAGGAATCCAGGCTTCGCGCGCCGTCACGATGTCCACCGCCGCATCGGTCGTCACGGCGAGCGACGCGGGCGGCGTCGCGCCACCGATCCAGTAATCCTGTCGATCGAAAGGATACGTCGGCAACGACATGCGTCGAGGCGGCCGCTCGCGATGGAGTCGCTTCCAGTCGAATGCCACGCCGCTCACCCACGCTTCGGGCAAGAGCCTCGTCGCACCGCCACCCAGCCACGCATCCAGCGCCCGCCTGGCACGTTCTTCGCTCGCCGCCTTCGTTCCGTTCCCGTGCTCCGCATCGCCGAGGCACACGCCGTCGACCGCCGTTTCGCCGGCGATGTGGCGCCGCAACCTGTCGCGGGCCTCGTCGAGGGAGGTCGCGACCACGGCCAGGCGATACCTCATCTCTTCGCGACCGTTCTGCAGGGTGAACGCGATGCGGTCCAGTGTCGCCTGGCCGTTCGCGTCTTCGTCGATACCGTCCAGAAACGAAAGCATCGCCCGCGCATACGCATCCCGCTGCGGTTCGCCGCGCGCGGAAAGGGGCAGCAATCGTGGCGCCGCGTCGGCGGGTTGTGCCGCATCGGGCGGCTCGATCCATTCCTCGAAGATCGCGTGCGCATTGGTACCGCCGATGCCGAACGAACTCAAGGCCGCGCGACGCGGCGTGGTCCCCGCCGGCCAGTCGGCCAGTCGGTCGACCACGTGGAACGGCGAGCCCGCCAGATCGATACGCGCATTGGCCGCCTTGAAGTGGAGAGTCGGCGGGATGCGCGCGTGAACGAGGCTCAGTATGACCTTCAGGCAACCGGCGAGCCCGGCGGCCGTGTCCAGATGGCCCATGTTGCTCTTGATCGAACCGAGCCCGCAGAAGCCCACACGGTCAGTATGCCGCCGGTACGCCTCGCACAAAGCGCCGAACTCGACGGGATCGCCCAGCGGCGTGCCGGTGCCGTGGGCCTCGACATAGCCGATGCTTTCCACATCGATGCCCGTCGTGCGCAGCAGCGAGTCGATGACCGCCGCCTGTCCCGCCGCCCCTGGCGCATAGAAACCCGCCTTGTCAGCGCCGTCGTTGTTCAGCGCGATACCACGCAGCAACGCGTAGACGTGATCGCCGTCGGCGATCGCCTCGTCGGCGCGCTTGAGCAGGAGCACGGCGACCCCCTCCCCGGACACCATCCCGTCGGCGTCGCGGTCAAATGCCTTGAGATGGCCATCGCTGGAGAAATGCAGCCCCGGCTGATGCAGGTAACCCAGCGGCGCGTAAGGCAGGATCGTGGCGGCGCCGACCAGCGCGCGCGTCGATTCGCCGCTGACGATGCTGCGATAGGCGCATGCCAGCGCGGTGAGCGACGACGAGCAGTTCGAGTGCACGAAGAGGCTGGGTCCCGTAAGCCCCAGCTTGTGCGACACCAGGGTGGGCAACGTGCCCGGCTGGGCCCATATCCAGCTTACGTATTCGTCCGAGCGCTCCAGTACCGCCTTCGCCTGCGTGAACGCGGCCGCGTGGTAGAAGGTCGAACTGGCCGACATGAATACGGCGGTATCGGGGATGTCCGACGCACGATAACCGGCATCCTCGACCGCGCGCCACGCGTGCTCCAGAAGGTGTCGCGCCTGCGGATCCATGAGTTGCGCGTCGCGTGCCGTCACACGAAAGAATGCGGCATCGAACGATGCCTTTCCCTCAATGGTGGCACGGGCACCGACGTAGCCGGGATCGGCCAGCAGATCGTCGGGCACGCCGGCGTGCCGCGCCTGGGCCGGCGACAGGAATTCGATGGTCTCCCGTCCATTGTGCAGGTTGTCCCATAGCGCGGCGATGTCTTCGGCGCCAGGCACGTGCGCGGACGCGCCGATGATGGCGACGCAGTCGGCGTAGGACTGTACGGGCGGCGACCGTTCGGTCGCCGTATCCATCGGCACTGTGGCGGGTTCTTCGCTCGTTCCGACCACCTGGCGAAGCCGGACAGCCATGCTCCGTACTGTTGGATGACGGAAGAGGTCGGTGACGCGAAACGACGGGTCGAGCGACTCCGCCACCCGGCGCGCGACGGCGACCGCGAGTATGGAATCGCCACCTGCATCGAAGAAGCCGGTGCGTGGATCGATGTCGGCACGCCCAAGGACGTCTTCCCAGATGCGCGAAAGTTGGGTTTCCAGGTCGCCGGACGATGCACCGCCGGCATGCCCGGACGCCCGCGTGGTCGCGCCATCCATGAGCGCGCGTCGATCAAGCTTGCCGTTGGCGGTGAGTGGCAGGCGATCCCAGGCTTCGATCGTTGTCGGCACCATGTGGTCTGGCAAGGCCTCACGCAGGGCGGCGCGCATCCTTTGCGCATCGAGCATGACGCCATCGGGAGCACGTACGCAGGCGACGAGGTTCTTGAGTCCGTCACGTTCGCGAACCACCACCGCGCATTCGCGCGCCCACCGGGTGGCGAGCACGGCCGATTCGATCTCGCCCGGCTCGATGCGCACGCCGCGGATCTTCACCTGATGGTCGATCCGCCCAAGGTACTCGATCCGGCCGTCCTCATCGCGACGGGCGAGGTCGCCGGTGCGATAGATGCGTGCCCCGGGGGTCGCGCCGAAGGGATCGGGCACGAAAGCCGCTGCCGTCAGGGCGGCGCGGTGCCGGTACCCTCGTGCGAGACCGATGCCGCCCAGGTAGAGCTCACCCGTGGCGCCCGGCGCGACCGGGCGCAACCGCTCGTCGAGGATGTGCGTTTGCGTGTTCCAGATCGGCGCACCGATCGGCACGCAGGGCGACGCATGGTTGGCGCGGCACTCGAAAGACGTGACGTCGATCGCCGCTTCCGTGGGGCCGTACAGGTTGTGCAGACGGATGTCCGGGTAAGCGTCGAAGCATCGCGTCACCAGCGACGAGGTCAGTGCCTCGCCGCTGCAGATCACGTGACGCAGCGACGGGCATCCCCCGCCGTCCGGGGACTGGGCCAGGAACGCTGCGAACATCGACGGGACGAAATGCAGCACGGTGATCGCCCGCTCGCGGATCGTTTCGCGCAAGTAGTGCGCGTCGCGATGGCCGTCGGGGCGGGCCAGTACCAGGGTGGCGCCCCTCATCAGCGGCCAGAGGAATTCCCACACCGATACGTCGAACGTGTAAGGGGTCTTCTGAAGCACGCGATCGTCCGCGCCGATGCGGTAGGTCTCTTGCATCCAGAGCAGCCGGTTCAGCAGCGCCGCGTGCGAGGTTTCCACGCCCTTGGGTTTGCCGGTCGAGCCGGAGGTGTAAATGACGTACGCCAGGTCAGCCGCCGACGCACGCGGTAGCGGATCGGACGAGGGTCGCGTGCCAAAGGCGTCGGGCTCGACCAGGCACAACGGGGTCGAGCCCGCGGCACGGGCCAGCGCGAGCTCCATCGATGGCGCAGTCGCCACGACGGCGACGCGGGCGTCCGCGATCAGTTCGCGCAGGCGCGCTTCCGGTGCACTCACGTCGAGGGGAAGATAGGCCGCACCGGCCTTCAGCGTCCCCACCAGGGCGACGACAAGCTCCAGCGAACGTTCGAAGAAGAGACCCACGACCGCGCCGGGACCCACGCCACGGGCGATCAGTTCGTGCGCGAAACGGTTGGCGCGCTCGTTGAGCCCGGCATACGACATCGACATGTCGTCCAGCGATGCCGCGACCGCACCCGGCGTCTGGCGGACCTGTTCCTCGAAGAACTCGTGTACCAGGCGCCGCGTGTCGATCGGTACGTCGGGACCCCTCGCGACGTCCGTGATATCGTCGTCGGTGAGCGCGCGGTCCGGATCGTCGGTGATCTGCCCGGCGAGCGCGACGAGGTCGCGGCCCAGGCGTTCGATGGTGGCGGCGCGGAACACGTCCGCCGCATATTCCCAGCGGACGGCCAGCCCGCCTTCGTGCTCGAAGAATTCGAGCGACAGGTCGAATTTCGCACCGTGACGGCCGATCGCAACGGGGGACAACGTCACGTCGGGGAAAGCCGGCAGCGTCGCATCGGCCTGCTGCAGCACGACCATCGCCTGGAACAGCGACGACCGCGCGAGATCTCCCTGCACGTGGGTTTCCGCCACCACGCGCTCGAAGGGAACGTCCTGGTTCGCGTACGCATCGAGCGCCGTTTGCCGGACCGCCCGCAGGAGTTCCCGGAACGTCGGCACCCCATCCAGGCGCGTGCGCAGCAGCACGGTATTGGCGAAATAACCCACCAGGTCTTCCGTCTGCCGCGCGGTGCGGCTGGCGACCGGCGTGCCGACGGTCACCTCGCGCTGCCCGCTCCAGCGGGACAGCAACCGTTGCACCATCGCGACCAGCAACATGAACAGCGTGGCGCCTTCGGCGCGCGCGAGTTCGCGCAGGCCCTCTGCGACCTTGGGCGACAGCGCGGTGAACGACTGTTCGCCCGCGAAACCAGGCTGTTCAGGACGAGGGGTGTCCGCGGGCAGCGGCGTACGGGGTAACCCGGCGAGCCGGGCTTTCCAGAACGCCAGTTGGTCGGCCGTCGCCTCATCGCCCAACCGTGCACGCTGCCATAGCGCGAAGTCCGCGTACTGGATATCGAGGTCGGGCAACTCGGGCGGTTCGTTGGCGATGGCGGCACGGTAGAACGCAGCGAGGTCCCTCATCAGCACCGCGACGGAGTGGGTGTCGCAGATGATGTGATGAAGAGTGATCGACAACGACCATGCGAGAGCCGAGCGACGGAACAACGTGATCCGCCATGCGTGGTCGCGTGCGAGATCGAACGGCTTGGCAGCCTCGTCTTCCATGGCCTTCCGCAAGGCTTCTTCGCCTTCCGGGGCGTCGACCACACGAAGCGTCGGCGCGACAACGGCCGGGTCCACCATCTGCATCGGACGCCCGTTGTGCATGTCGAAGCGCGTGCGCAGGGTTTCGTGGCGCATGGCGAGTTCGGCCACTGCCATGGACAGCGCGCGAGGATCCAGCGGTCCATCGATTCGGAACGCCAGAGGCACGTGGTAGGCGGGGCTGTCCGGATCCAGTTCGGCGAGAAACCAAAGCGATTCCTGACCAAAGGAGAGCGGGCCGCTGGCATGGGTCGGATAACGGCGGGGAATGCGCTGCGGATCGCGGTCGCGTCCGAGCAGCAACGCCACCAGTTCGGCGCGCGTGGCGTCCAGCGATGCCAAGGGCGCCGACGCGCTCCCTTTCTTATGCTTCATGCGGTGATTGCCTCAGCCGGTTCAGTTCGCTGGCGACTTCCTCGTCGGACATGGCGAGTACCCGGGCAAGGACGGCGGCCGATGCCGGGTCGTGGACATCTTCCGTTTCCCGGGCCTCGTCGCGCAGGGCGCCGATCCGCTCGCACCAGTGGCCCAGCACGGGGGCGTCGAAAAGGCTCTGCAAAGGCACGTCGATGGCCAGCCGCTCGCGCACGCGCGCGAGCATCCGCATGGCGGACAACGAATGGCCGCCCAGGCTGAAAAAGTTGTCGCCCATGCCCACGCGATCGACGCGGAGGATCTCCGCCCATAACGCCGCCAGCCATCGCTCGTCGAGATTGCGCGGTGCTACGTACGCGTGCAGGCTCTGGTTGAAGTCGGGCGCGGGCAAAGCCTTGTAATCGACCTTGCCGTTGGGCGTCAGCGGCAGCGCATCGAGCCGGACGAGCGCCGAGGGAATCATGTATTCGGGCAACACGCCGGCCAGCGCGGCACGCAGGATTTCCGTATCCACGACATGGTCTTGCTCCTCCGGCGTGACGATGTACGCCGTAATGTAGCGCTCGCCGTCGTCCCTTGTGAAGGTCGAAGCGGCCGCCTGCGCGATGCCGTCGATGCCGCGCAGGGCCGCCTCGATCTCGCCGGGTTCGATGCGGAAGCCGCGCAGCTTCACCTGGGCGTCGATGCGGCCCAGGTACTGCACGCGGCCGTCGGCCAGGTACCGCACCAGGTCGCCGGTGCGATACATCCGCGTGCCCGCCGCGCCGAACGGATCGGGCACGAAGCGTTCCGCGCTCAGCCCCGGACGCCCCAGGTAGCCCTGCGCCAGGCCGTCGCCGGCGATGTACAGCTCGCCGCGCAGGCCACGGGCCACCGGAGCCAACGCCGCGTCCAGCACGTACAGCCGCGTGTTCGCGATCGGCCGGCCGATGCTCACCGCACGGTCCCCGTCCAGCGCCTCCACCGTCGACCACACCGTCGTCTCCGTCGGGCCGAACAGGTTCCACACCGGCCCACCCAGCGCGCACAGCGCGTCTTTCAGCCGCTCCCCCAGCGCCTCGCCCCCGCACAGCACCCGCATCCCTGTCCGGTTGCGCCACCCCGACTGCAGCAGCATCTGCCAGGTCGCCGGCGTCGCCTGCATCGCCGACGCCCCGCTCGACGCGATCAGCGCACCCAACCGCTGCGCGTCCCGCGCCTGCGCCGAGGTCGCGATCACGCTGCATCCGCCCACCACCAGCGGCAGGTACAGCTCCAGCCCGGCGATGTCGAAGCTGTACGTCGTCACCGCCAGCAGCCGTTCGCCCTCGGACAGCCCCGGCTGCCGCGCCATCGACTGCAGGAACTGGCCCAGCGCGCCGTGGCCGATCATCACGCCCTTGGGCTGTCCCGTGCTGCCGGAGGTATAGATCACGTACGCCAGGTCGTCCGCGCGCGTCTCCGGCGCCGCCGGCACCCCGCCTTCGCGCAACGGCCACGGCGCGTCCAGCGCCAGGGCCGGCACCTCGCCCAGCCATGCCTGCGCCGCCGCCTGCCCGCGCGACTGCGTCAGCACACAGGCCACCGCGCTGTCGCGCACCATGTACCCCAACCGCGCCGCCGGGTACTCCGGCGCCAACGGCACGTACGCCGCCCCCGCCTTCCATACCCCCAGCAGCGCCACCACCAGGTCCACCGAGCGCTCCATGCACACGCCCACCCGCGCACCCCGGCCGATGCCGCCGGCCCGCAGGTACGCCCCCAGCGCATCGCTGCGCGCCACCAGTTGCGCGTAGTCCAGCGTTTCGCCCTCGCACGCCACCGCCGTCGCCTCCGGCCGCCGCGCTGCCTGCGCGTCGATCAACGCATGCACCCCGCCGTTCGCGTACGCCACCGCCGTCGCGTTCCACGTGCCCAGCACCCGCTCCCGCTCGGCCGCGTCCATCAGCGGCACCGCCCCCAGCGGTCGATCCGGATCGGCCACCAGACCCGCCAGCACCTGCCGGTAATGGCCCAGCAGGTCCTCCATCCCCGCCGCGTCGTACAGCCGCTCGTCGTACTTCACCTTCAGCACGTACGCCCCGGCCACCTCCACCACCTCCAGCACGATCTCGTACTCGCCCTCCTGGTGCACCTGCCCCATGAACGAGCCGCCCAGCACCGCCGCCAGCCGGTCGGCCACGTCCGCGTGGCGCAGCACCGTGGCGTTCTGAAACTCGAACGCGGCCTGGAACACCGGCGTGCGACCCGGCGTCCGCGTCGCCCCCAACTCGCGCAGCAGCCGCGCGAACGGATACGCCGCGTGATCCAGCGCGTCCACCAGCCGCTCCTGCACTCCCGCCAGCCATGCCGCCACCGGCCGTGCCGCCACCGGCCGGCTGCGCAACGCCACCATGTTGACGAAATACCCCACCAGCCCGGCGAACCGCTCGTCCCACCGGCCTCGCGTGGATACCCCCACCACCACCTCGTCCTGCCCGGCCGTGCGCGTGAGCAGCCACTCATACGCCCCCAGGAACAGCGCCGCCGCATTCACCCCCTGCGCCGCGCAGAACGCGCGTAACCGCTCGCCCTGCGCCGCCGGCACCGTCGCCTGCACCGTGCGCCCGCGCACCGGCCCCGACGCCGGCCGCGGCCGGTCCGTCGGCAACTCCAGCACCGGCAGCGGACCGGCCAGCACCTCGCGCCAGTACGCCAGGTCCGCCGCCGCCGACCCGCCGGCCAGGTACACCCGCTCGGCCCGCACCACCTCCTCGTCCGTCGCCGGCAACGCCGGCGGCGTCCATCGCCGACCCGCCCGGTGCGCGTCGTAGGCCGCCAGCCAACGCTCCAGCAACAACGGCACCGACGCCCCGTCGAATACCAGGTGATGGATCACCAGCAGCAACAGCTCGCCCTCGGCCGACCCGGTCAGCCAGTACAGCGTCGCCAGCGGGCCCTGCGCCAGATCGATCGGCGCCTTCGCATAACCGCGCATCGCCTCATCCAGCGCCTCGGCCGACCAGTCCCGTGCGTCCACCACGACCGGCGCCGCCACCGCCTCGCCCGGCCGCCAGCGCGGCTCACCCTCCACCACGGCCACCACCGCGCCCAGCCGCGGCGTCGAGGCCACTACCGCCGCCCAGGACGCCGACAGCGCCTCCCCGTCCACCGCGCCCGCCAAACGGATCGCCAGCGGCACGTTGTACGCCGACGACGCCGGCTGCAGTTGCTGGTGTGTCCACAGACCGAGCTGGCCTTCCGTCAGCGCGAGGTCGTCCGGTACCGATGCGTCGTCGGCGGCTGCCGCCTGGTCGGGCTCCATGCTGGCGACAGGACGGGAAGCCATGCGGTCCCGCGCCAACGTCGCCAGTCGGCGAAGCGTGCGTGCGGTCAGCAGGTCGCGCCCCATGAGGCGGATGCCGAAGGCGTCATTCAACTCGCGCAGCAGGCGCATGCCCACGATCGAATCCACGCCGTACGTATGCCAAGGCCCGTCCCACGGCAGTTCGTCCGGGGTCAGGCCGAGCACGCGGTGCAAGAAGCGTTCGATCGTCCCGGCGATGTCGGTGGTTGCCGGCGTGCCGTCGGCGCGCCCGTCGGGCATTGCGTCGGTGATCCAGCAACGCCGGCGTTCGAACGGATACGTGGGCAGGGCCAGGCGCCGGAACGGGCCGGTGCCGCGCGAGGCCGACCAGTCCACCGGCCGGTGCCGCACCCAGGCCCAGGCCAGACGCTCGGCCGCGTCGCCTTCGCCCGGCGCCGCGTCCATCGACGATGCCGTTTGCGGATCGCCCTCGTGCCACGCCGCCGCGCCGTCGTCGGCCGACGCCAGGTAACGGCGCAACATCCCCACCAGTCCCGTCACGTCGCTCGCCACCATCGCCAGCCGCCAGTCCATCGCTTCGCGATGCTCTTGCAGCGTGTACGCCAGGTCGACCAGGTCGGTCCCCGCATCGGTCTGCAGCCAGTCGGCCAGCCCCGCCGCCACCGCACGCCGTCCCGACGCGGTGCGGCCGGACAGCACGATCACCTGCGGGCCCGGCACCCCCTCGCGACGCGGCGGCGCCACCGCCGCCGCCCGATATTCCTCCACCAGAAGGCTCGCGTTGGAGCCGCCGGCACCGAACGAATTGATCAGGGCAAGGCGCGGCATCTCGCGCCCTTGCCGGCGCGTGCGCGTCCACGCCTCGCGATGCCGCTGCAGATGCAGCCCCGTGCCGTCCAGTGACAGGTTCGGATTCGGCGGCTCGCTGCCGATCGTCGGCACCCGTTCGCCGTGCCTGAGCTGCAACAGCACCTTCGCCAGTTGCGAGAAACCCGAGGCCGCCTCCGCGTGACCCATGTTCGACTTCACCGAGCCGATCGCACAGGGCTGGCCTTCCATGGCCCGGGCGATGGATGCGACCTCAACGACGTCGCCCAGTGCCGAGCCGCTCGCCGCCGCCTCCACGTAACCGATGTCGCCGGGTGCCACCGCCGCGTGCCGCATCGCCTCGCGCATGACCTCCACCTGCGCATGCAGGTTGGGAACGCTGTAGGCCTGCGTGCCGCCGGCATGATTGACGGCCGAGCCGCGAACGACGCCCCAGATGGCGTCGCCGTCGCGTTCGGCCGTCCGCAAGGGCTTCAACAGCACCGCCCCCACGGTTTCCGCCGGCAGGTAACCGTCGCCATCGCCAAACGCACGCCGCTCCGCGCGGCTGCCCAGCAATTGCGACTGGCTCAACGCCACGAACTTGTGCCCATCGAGCGACAGGTTCACCGCGCCGGCGATGGCCATCGCCACGTCGCCGCGGCGCAGGTCAGCGCAGGCCTGGTGCAGCGCCACCGTGAACGACGAGCACATCGTGTCCACCGCCACGCTCGGCCCGTTCAAACCGAAGTAATGCGACACCCGGTTGGCCACGGCGCTTTGCAGCGACTGCGATACCGCGCCGGCTCCCTGGCGCAATCCGTCGTAGCGGTTGTACATCGAACCGACATAGATGCCCACCTTGCCGCCGAACCGCGCGGCCAGGCCGTCACGCGTATATCCACATCCCTCGAGCAGATTCCAGACGGTTTCCAGGAACAGGCGCTGCTGCGGATCGGTCAGCTCCGCCTCGCGCGGCGACATGCCGAAAAACAGCGGATCGAACGCCTCCACCCCCTCGATGAAGCCGCCCCACTTGCCGTAGGTCTTGCCAGGCTGACCCTTGCGCGGGTCGAAATACCGCGCGACGTCCCAGCGTTCGGCCGGCACCTCTTCCACGCAGTCGGCACCCGCGCGCAGTTTTTCCCAGAACTCTTCAAGGTTCGCCGCCTGCGGGAAGCGGCCTTCAAGGCCGACGATGGCGATGCGGCTGCCGAGATCGGATCCTTCCTCGACCGACGCACGCGCGGCCGCCGGCGCGAAGCCGCTCGCGCGAGGAACGGCGAGGGAAGGCTCCGGTGCATCTTCCGGGGCAACCCAGCGATGCAGCGCGTCGGAGTGGGCCTCGACGAAGTAGGCATGCAAAGCGTCCAGGGTCGGGTATTCGAAGAACAGCGTCTTCGGCAAGGGGCCGAAGATTTTTTCCAGTTCCGCGGTCAACTGCATGACGAGGATGGAGTCGACGCCATAGCGCGAGAACGGCGCTCTTGCGTCGATCTGCGCGGGCGCGATCTTGAGTTGGGTGGCCACCACCTCTCGCAGCCGATCCACGGCCCGGTGCCGCGACGCGTCGCGAGAGGTCATCGCGACAGGCGGCAGAAGCCCCGTGGTCGCGAGCGCGGCGGGGGACGTCGACGCATCGAGCCCCTGTCTGCGGCGCACGTGCACGTGCGGCGCATCGCAAGCGAGAGCCGCGCGGAATGCCGCCAGGCCATCCGGGGTTGTCAACGCGAGCCGTCCGCTCGCGCGCAGCATTTCGTCGACCAGCGCCGGCAGGCGCATGCCCCCCTCTTCCCACTGGGGCCAACCGATAGATACGGTGCGACCATGGCGCTCACCCCTGCTCACGCGCGTCTGCCGGTCCGCCGCATAGGCGTCGAGGAATCCGTTCGCCGCCGCGTAATCACCCTGACCGACGTTGCCGGACGTGCCGGTCACCGACGAAAACACCACGAAGAAGTCGAGCGCCCGTGCCCCGATTGCCCGATCCAGCTGGACGACGCCATGTACCTTCGCCCGAAGCACTGCAAGGTAATCGTCCCTGCGCTTCGCCAGCAGGAACCCATCCCGCAGCACGCCGGCAGCATGAATCAAGCCGTCCAGCGCGCCATGTGACCGTTCGATCTCGTTCACCAGTCGCGTGACGTCGTCCGGATCCGCACAATCGGCCCGACGGTGATCGACGACATGCCCCGCGTTCGTCCATGCGAGCAACTGGGCCGCGGTTTCGCCATCGGGTTCGCCGCGTCCGGCCAGTACCACGTGCGCGCGCGGAGCATGGTCGAGAATATCGCGGGCGAACAGCATCCCGAGGCGGCCGAGTCCGCCCGTGACGAGGTACACCCCCCCGGCCTTGTAGGGCGACGCACCTGTCAGCGCTGGCAATTCCGCCAGCGACGCGCTTTCTCGCGACGCGCCCCGATATCGGATCTCCTCATCGGAAGTCGCGGCCGTTTCCCGCAGGGCCTCCAGCCACCGCTCGACGCCGGCCGACGTGTCGAGCGAGATGAGTTGTCCGCGCAGCAGTGGGTTCTCCAGTCGCGCAGAACGAAGCAGCCCGACGATGCCCGACGACAAGGCGTCTTCCGGCGCGTCGCCAATGACGACCTGCACGAGCGCGCGTTCGCGCACGCGTCCTTCCAGCAGCCCTCGCACGTGTTCGATGACGTGCCAGCCGAGGTGTTCGTAACGGTTCGCTGCGTTGCAGCCCTCCGGTTCGGCCACCCTTGCGGATTCGCAGCGCGTACGTGGGTCATCCGGCAGACGCCGCGCGAGCTCACCCCATGCCGCCTTGTCGCCGGCGTGGCTGCACAGCAACACGAGACGGACCTCTCCGTCGTGGCTATGGGAAAGCACCGGTGCGTCGCGCCAGCGACGCGTTGAAAGGACCGTTGTCGGCACGCCGTTCCCCAGTCCCGCGCCTGGTGGCAACCGCCGGGCGCTCAGGCCCGAAAGCCGAACGCGCACTCGTCCCCGGGCATCGCACAGCCGCACGTCCAGCCGTCGAAGGTTCGCATCACTTTCCGTCGCCTGGGTGAGCACCGCGAAGGCGATGTCTCCCGCCGCCGTGTCGATGCTCACGCCTGCGAGGGCATGCGGCACCCAGGGCGTGCCGTCGCCCGTGGACGGATCAAGCACCGCCGCGGCATGCAGCGCGCTGTCGAGCAGCGACGGATGCAGCGCGTGGGACCCCGGTGTCGCCGCGATCGCAGGCAGGACGAGGTGAGCGACCACATAGCGGTCGCCGTTCGCGTCCACCCCGGAGAACGCGGCGCGAAGGCCACGGTAATAGGGGCCGTACTCGATGCCGTCGCGGGCCAGCCGCGCATGGCACGCTGCTACGTCGATGAGGCGATCCCGACCGACCTCCCATTCGACCATGTCCAGCTGTTCCGCCAGCGCGGTGCCGTCCCAGCCGCCGTAGCCCTGTGCGTGTACGCGGCGCAGGCCTGGCGACGGCTCGGTGTAGATCTCGAAGCCGATGTCGTCGCCTGCCGGCGGATGGACGTCCACGTGCAGGGTGACCGGGCCGTCGGCCACCAGCGGCGACACCCACGCCACGTGGCGCAGCGATACGCGCTCGGCGGCACTCCCGTCGCCCGCGCCCCATGCGATGGCCGCGCAGGCCACGTCGAGATACGCCATGGCGGGCATCACGGCACGTCCATGCACCCGGTGGTCGGCCAGTACGTGCTCACCGCCGCTGAAGCGCGTGGTGAAGCGAAGGCCCGCGTGGGTGGACGTGTTTTCGTGCAACCACGGATGCAGGTGCGAAGCGCCCATCGCCGGAGTCGCCGCGCCGGAGAGGAAACTGGAAGCGTCGATCCAGCAGCGCATCCTGGCGAACGGATAGGTTGGCAACGGGATGCGCGGAGGACGCGCACTGTCGTACAGGCCGCTCCAGTCCACCGCCACGCCCTTCACCCACAGCGCCAGCAGCTTGTCGTACTTGCCGCGCGCCATCCATCGGGCGATGGCGTCGCGCATGTCGTCGTCGAACGCAAGCAGTTCGTCGAGGCCCTGTGTTCCCGTGGACTCGCCGGCATGGATCTCTTCGTCGCGCGTGTCGCCATCGACGAACGCGGCCAGTTTGCGGGCCATCTCGTCGATCGTGGTCGCGGTGAAGGCGAGCCGGCACGCCATCGCCTCACGTCCCACCTGCAACGTGTAGGCGATCGATGCGAGTTGCGTGTCGCGGTACCGCTTCGCCACGATCGCTGCACGCAGCAGGCGCGCGCGGTCGCGCAAGGCGTCGGAGGTTTTCGCCGAGAGCACCACCAGCACGGGAAGGCTAGCCGCGATGGCGGTCGACGCCGTCGCTTCGTCAGCCATGTACTCCTGGACGACGAGATGCGCGTTCGCACCGCCAGCGCCGAACGACGAGATGCCGGCGATACGCGGATACCCGCGACGCTCGCCGTCGACGTCCACCTCTGGCCGCAGCCAGGGACCCAGGCGATGCTGCACGACGAACGGGCCGGTGGCGAAATCGATCTGCGGATTCGCCGGTTCGGCGTGAAGCGTCGGCGCGAGCTGTGCGTGGCGCATCTGCAGCAGTACCTTGGTGAGCGCCGCGATCCCCGCCGCACTCTCGGTGTGCCCGATGTTGCTCTTCACCGAGCCGATCGCGCAATACTGCCGGTCGTCGGTGCCCTCGCGGAACGCGGATGTCAGCGCTGCCACCTCGATCGGATCGCCCAGTCGCGTGCCGGTGCCGTGTGCCTCGATATAACTGACCGTGCGCGGATGCACCCCCGCGCGACGCAGCGCATTGGATACCACGGCGGCCTGAGCCACGGGGTTGGGCACGGTGTAGCCATGCGTGCGTCCACCCGCGTTGAGGCTGCTCGCCCGGATGATCCCGTGGATATGATCGCCGTCGCGAACCGCCTCTTCCAGAAGCTTGAGAACCACCGCACCCACGCCCTCCCCATCGACGAAACCGTCCGCGCCGTCGCCGAACGCACGCACGCGATCGCCACCGCTGAGCATGGTCATCGCCGAGAGGGCCTGCAGGTGCACGGGCTCGACGATCAGGTTCACTCCGCCGGCGATCGCCCGGTCGCACGAGCCGTTGCGCAGCGCTTCCACGGCGAGGTGGATCGCGGTCAGCGACGACGAGCACGCCGTGTCCACCGCCATGGAGGGACCATGGAAGTCGAACAGGTAAGACACGCGGTTCGCCACGGACCAGTTGTTGGCGACCCGAAGATACGTGCTGTTCATCACACCCACGTACACGCCGACCTTCTTCGTCGAGCTGAGGTTGCCGGGCGTATAACCGGCGTCCTCGATGCTCGCATAGGCCTGTTCGAGGAACAGGCGCTGTTGCGGATCCATGTGCTCGGCTTGGCGGGGCGACAGCTCGAAGAACAATGGATCGAACAGGTCGATTCCGTCGAGGAAGCCACCCCATTTCGTGTAGATGGAGCCCATCACGCCCTTGCGTTCGTCGTAATAGGCGTTCCAGTCCCAACGTTCGGCGGGAATCTCGCCGATGCCGCTCCGTCCCGTCGCCAGTTGCTCCCAGAACGCGTCGACGTCGGCTGCGCCGGGATAACGACCGCTCAGACCGATGATGGCCACGTCGGCGGACACCGCCACCGAGCCACGCGACGGGCGCCGGCCACGCATGCCGGCCCGGACCGGGGGCGCCGCGTGCGTGTGAACCGCGACCGGCCGCGATGTCGCGTCCATGGCGGCGGGCGACTCGTCATCGCCGACCCAGCGCAAGACCTGCTCGCGCCGCTCCCGCAACAGGTGATCGACCAGCGTGGCGACGGTGCGGTGCTCGAAGAACAGCGTCGTGCGCAGATCGACAAAGACCTCGTTCATCGCAGCGCAGATGCGTACGACGAGGATGGAATCGATGCCGTATTTCTCCATCGGTTCGCTGGCCGCGACGCGGGACAAGGGCAGCTCCAACGTCGTGGCGACGAGCTTGCGCAAAGCCAGGATGGCGCGATCGCGCAGGAGCGACGGACTGCCTGGCGCGGCTGGCGTCGAAGGGAACGCATCGCCCGGGTGGGCCGCCGCGGGGGGCGGCGGCAGCATGCGGCGGACGGCCTCGCGCACCAAACCGTCGCTGCGCGCCAGCACCACCTGCTGGCCCAGCGCGTGCCATGGCGAAGCGGGAAACCGGATCGCTTCGAAACCCTCGTTTTCCAGCACGCGGGTCCAGCCCGAAGGAGACAGGCCGGGCGAATCAGGGAGGCGTACGGCCGGATCCTCACAGCGCCACCAGCCTTCGAGCAGCCCGAAGCCTAGATGGCCGAACAGGCTCGAGGTGCTCACCTCGTTCAGCAGCAGTGCGCCGCCCTCTCGCAGCGTCGCCTTCGCATGGCGGATCGTGCGGCGTATGTCGCTGGTGGCATGCAACACGTTGGCCGCGATCACGATGTCGAAGCTACCCGTCGGCACGCCCTGCTCCGCCGGGGGGCGTTCGACGTCGAACAGCCGGCGCGTCAGGTACGGCGCCGCGTCTTCATATTGTCGGGCGTGCAGGAGGAAGGCATGGGACACGTCGGTATAGCAGTACTCGGCGACGTGCCGCGCATGGGGCGCCAGGGCGGCGAACACGCCTGCGCTGGTACCGCCGGTACCCGCGCCGATCTCCAGGATGCGCAGCCGGGCTTCCGGATCGGTCCGTCGACGCGCCTCGACCAGCGACAGCAGCGACGCGACGAGGACCGCGTTGAAATGATCCGCCACCGGATGATTTCGGTAGATCCCGGCGACGAGATCGAGGGAGGACTGCGGAAAGAGCACCTCGGTGGCGGATCGTTCGCCCGCGAACACCTCCGGTAACGCGACGAGGATCGCCTCGGCCAACCTCGCATGCGCCCGCGTGTGCGAATGTGCCAGCCACCCCGGCAGGCTCGACCGCCATGCCCGTTCGACATCGTCGGCGACGAGGCCGGCGACGGCACGCGGTTCGCCGGACGCGATGTCGAGCAGCCCGCGTTCGAGCAGCATGCGCGTCGTGGCGTTGAGCCACCGGCGCAGCGTCGGACCGTCGGCCTTGCCGCCTGCGGCGATCGACAGGCCCGGCGCCATGCCGACCTGGACCGCCAGCCGATCGGCGATGCGGTCTTCCATATCGCGCAGCGCGTCGGTGACCTCGTCCCAGCCTTCCGGCACCGCAGGGGACACGATCGCCGGTTCGCCGCCCGTGTCGAAGACGCTTCCTGGCGATGCCGCGACGAGCCGGTCCGCATCGCGCAAAGAAGCGTCGCGCAGGGACGCATGCGCCCTGACGTAAGCCACTCGCGGCACCGACGAACGCAGGATGGCGTCAAGCGCCGCCATGCCGTCTTCGGGTTCGATCGAGGCAATGCCCTGGTCCGCCAGGCGTTCACGGTAGGCGGCGGAGGCGACGACGCCGACGCTGCCCCAGTAGCCCCAGTCGACGATCCTGACGGGCGTGCCGGTGCGTGCGCCGAGGTTCGCGGCGAAGGCGTCGGCGAACGCGCAGGCTGCGGCGTAGTTACCCTGCCCCGGGCTGCGCGAGAACGCCTGCACCGAAGAGAAGAACGCGATGAAGCCAGGCCGCTGCCGTTCGCATGCCATGGCCAGCGCGAGGCAGCTGTCGGCCTTGGCGCGAAATACGTCGAGGAAGGTAGATTCGTCCATCTCGGCCAGGCTGCGGTCCGAGAGCACGACGGCGGCATGGATGACGCCGTCGATGCGGCCGTGCAGGCGGCCGATGTCCTGCCATGCCGCGGCCAGGGCATCGGCGTCGCCCGCGTCGGCCTGCACGTAGTCGGGTCTCGGCCCGAACCTCGCCAATGCGTCGCGACGGGCTTCGATGGCCGCGTCCGGTGCACGCCGACCGATCCACACCACGCGGGCGCGGTGCCCCGAAACCAGGTGCTTCGTGAGTACCTCGCCCAGGCCGCCCGCACCGCCGATGATCACGTAGATGCCGCCCTCGCGCCACGGTGCGGGGCCCTTCGCCGGGATCTCGGAATGCAGCAGCGAGAGACGATGCCATTCGCCGGTGCGATAAGCCCACGCGTCGCCGGAAGGCATCGGCGGCAAGCGCAGGATGTCGTCCAGCGGCGCGGCGCCATCCGGTGGCAGATCTACCAGCCGCACACGCCAGTGCGGATATTCCTTGGCCATCGAGCCGACCAGTCCATGCAGCGCGGCGTGGACGGGCACCGCGGCTTCGCCGGCCCGTACGGCCTGCGCACCGGCGGTGACGATCGTCCACGTCAGCGGTCGGCCGCCCAGGCCCTTCGCAAGTACCGCCTTGATGAGCCGAAGGGCTCCCAGCAACGCCGATGCCGGCGCCTCATCCTCGACGGGAGACGGCGCGACCCAGACGATGTGCTCCACCCCGGTGGCCGCGAGGGCGTCGCTCCAGCGCCCGTCCCATATCGCGTCGCCGGGGAGCGATACCGCGGAGGGAAAGCGGTTCTCGACGTCGCGTCCCCGCATCGATTCCGCACCCACCACCATCACGGCGTCGCCCGGAGCCGGTGACGGATCGGCGAGCCAATCGGGCACCGCGGCGTCCCAGCGCGGCACCAGCATGAGCCCTGCCTCGGTATCGTCCGCCGTCGTTTCCACGGCAACGGACGGCTCCGGCTGGCCCTCGAGCACACGACTGGCGAAGCCGCGCAGTCGCACGTGCACCCGTCCCGTGTCGTCACAGATGTCGAGGTCGTACTTGCGCAGTTCGCTGGCCGCCGTGCCGTGCTGCACGTGGACATGCGCCCAGGCTTCGGCTGGCAATGGCGCAAACATCTCCATGTCGTCGATGGCGAACGGCAGGTGCGGTCGTGTGTCGACAGGCTCGTCGGGCGACGCCATCGCGTCCAGGACCAGGCCCAGCGTCGATTGCAGCGCGCCGTCGAACAGGCTCGGGTGCAGGTCGTAAACCGGCGCGGTATCCGCGAACGCCTGCGGCAATCGAAGACGGGAGAGCACATAGCGATCGGCGTTTGGGCTGGTGCCCGCGTGCAGCTCGGCAACGACGCGATGCGAGGGACCGTAGTGGATGCCCATCGCGGCGAACTGGCCGTAGAGGTCGGCTGCGTCGACGCGCCGGTCGCAACGCCGATGAAGCTCCGTCAGATCGAGCACCGGGGCCGCACGACCGTCCGTTCCGGCCGTAGGCACGACGCGGCCGGTGCCGTGCAAGATCTTTCCGCCCGTCGCCTCCGACTGGAATACCTCGTAGTCGCACCCGCCGTCGTCGAGCGGATCGAGCGTGACGTGCACCGTTGCCGGCGCCGTCACGGCAAGGGGCCGCAGCCAGACCACGTTGCGCAAGGCCAGCGTGGTGGACACGTCGGCCTCCACGTCGCGCGATTCGCGTAGCGCCACGCGTACCATTTCCAGGTAAGCCACGCCAGGCAACACCGGTGTGCCGCCCACAACGTGGTCGCGAAGGAAGTGCTCGCCGCCGGTGAACCGCGACGTGAAACGCTGGCCGCCGAGGGTGGACGTGTTGCGCTGGACCAGCGGATGCAATGCCTGCGGCGCGTTCGCGACGTCGGGACCGGTCGTCGTCACCTGGGACGTCGCGGGCCAGAACCGGTCTTCCCGGAAGGGATAGGACGGCAAGGACACGCGCCGCGACCGGCCACCCGGCAGCGAAGCGCGCCAGTCCACCGCCTCGCCACGGACCCAGTGCGAGGCGAGCGCGGCGCGCTCCTCCCGGGTTTGCGCGACATGGGCTGCGACCGTGCCGGCGCGGGACGCCGGCGTGTCGTCGGCGACCTCGCCCTCCCAGGCATTGCCTGGGGGCAGTGTACCGCCGGCGTAGAGGGCGAGCGCGGCTTCCAGCGAGGCGAGGTCGTCGACCACCATCGCGAAGCGGCATGACATCGCCACGCGCCCCACCTGCAGCGTGAAGGCGATGTCCGCGAGGGACACGTGCACGTCGTCGCGCTTGCGCCGGCGCAACCACTCCAGCAGCCGCGTGGCCGCGCTGCGCACCTGCGCGCGCTCCCTGGCGGAAAGGATCACCACGTAGGGGCCGGCCTCCGCCGACGCGGCGGGCATGGCGTCGTATGCCTCGAAGACGGCATGCGCGTTCGTGCCGCCGATCCCGAGTGAATTCAGCGCGGCGCGGCGCAGCGTGCTCCCCGCCGGCCAGGCTCGATGGCCGTCGACCACGTGGAACGGCGAGTCATCGAGGTTGAGACGCGGATTGGGTTCGCGATAGTTGAGGCTGGCGGGCAGTTGCCCACGGCTGAGGCTGAGCGCCACCTTGATGCAGCCGGCCAGTCCCGCGGCGGCATCCAGGTGACCGACGTTGGTCTTCACCGAGCCGATGCCGCAGAACCCCACCTTGGAGGTGAAGCGGCGGTAGGCCGACGTCAGCGCGGCCACTTCGACCGGGTCGCCCAGTGTGGTCCCGGTGCCGTGAGCCTCGACGTAGCTGATGCTTTCCGGGTGTATGCCGGTCGACGTCAGCAATCCGTGGATCAGCTTTTCCTGGCCATCGACGCTCGGCGCATAGAACCCGACCTTCTGCGCCCCGTCATTGTTAATGGCGATGCCGCGCAGCAGCGTATAGATGTGATCGCCGTCCGCGATGGCCAAATCTGCGCGCTTGAGCAACAGCGCGGCTACGCCCTCGCCTCCCACCATGCCGTCCGCCGTGGCGTCGAACGTGCGCACGCGGCCGTCACGGGAGAAGTTCAAGCCCTCCTGGTGCATGTAACCGCGGATCGTCGTGCCACCCAACGTCGCGGCGCCGACCAGCGCGTGCCTTGCATCGCCGGCCAGGATGCTGCGGAACGCGGTGTGCATCGCCACCAGCGACGATGAGCAGTTCGAATGCACCGACAGGCTCGGACCGGTCAGGCCGAGCCGGTGGGAAATCATCGTCGGAATGGTGCCGCTTTGCGACATCAGCCAGGACACGTACTGCGCGGCATCGCTCACGATGCCGTCGGAAGCCGGCATCCCCGCGGCCAGAAGCCCCGCGTAGTCGCTATGGCTGCTGGCCGTGAAGACGCCGGTATCGGGAATATCGGCGGGTACATAACCCGCGTCTTCGACCGCGCTCCACGCGTGCTGGAGAAGCAGGCGCAACTGCGGATCCATGCGGTACGCATCGTGCGGGGCGACGCGGAAGAACTCGGCGTCGAAGCAATCCTTGCCTTCGATGTTACCCCATGCCGCAACGTATCCCCTCGCCGTACGCGCACCGGCGGCGTCCGGCGCCGGCCCCGCATCCAGGCTCTCCACGCCACCAAGCAGGTTTTCCCAGAACGCTTCGTGGTCCGTGGCGCCGGGAAAACGGCACGACATGCCAATGATCGCGACGCAGTCGGCGATGTCGGACTGCGGCGGCGGCAATGCGGCGGGAGCCGGCGTCCCGGCGACGGGCACGTCGTTGGGGCGCCGCACAGGAGGCACGGCGTCGGTCGGCTGCGGCGCACGCGTGGCCTTCGCCGATACGTCCCCGGCCAGGCGACGGATCGAGCCCAGGCGGAACACGTCGATCACCGGCACGTCGCAACCGAAGCGAACGGCGATCTGTTCCACGAGCATCATCGCCGAGACCGAGTCGCCGCCCACGTCGAAGAATCCGTCGTCGTCGCCGAACTGAGAGGTGCCCAGCACGTCGCGCCACGCCTCGCGGATCGACGCCATGGCATCCTCGATGCCGACATCGCCCGGAATGGGCGAGCCCGGCGAGCGATCGTCCGCCGCCGATCGTTCGGCCATCTGCGCCAGTCGTTTGCGGTCGACCTTGCGATTGGGCGTGAGCGGCAACGCGTCCACGTCGATGAACCGCGCCGGCACCATGTACGACGCGAGCATCTGCCGCAGGTGATCGCGTAACGACGTCGCATCGGCCGGGGGAGCACCCGCCACCGGCACGTGGAACGCGACGAGTTGCCGCATCCCGCGATGGGCCGCGACGAGTACCGCGCACTCCGCTACCCCGGGGTGGGCCGCGAGCACGGCTTCGATCTCTCCCAGTTCGATGCGATAGCCACGCACCTTGGTCTGCGTATCGCGACGGCCGAGGTACTCCAGCCACCCGTCCGCGCGCCAGCGCGCGAGGTCGCCGGTACGGTAGACGAAGCCACCCGGTGCCAGCGGATGGGCCACGAACTTGTCCGCCGACAGCGCCGCCTGATTCAGGTAACCCCGCGCCAGACCGTCGCCCCCGATGCACAGCTCGCCGGGAACCAGGACCGGAACCAGTTTCATCTCCTCGTCGAGCACGAAAAGCTGTGTGTTGGCGATGCCCGCGCCGATCGAGCCCTTGCGCCGGGCATCGACCTTTTCCACGGTGGACCACACGGTCGTCTCCGTGGGTCCGTACAGGTTCCACGCATCCCAGCCGTTGACGGTGAACGTCTCCCACAACGCATCCGGCAGGGCTTCGCCGCCGCACAGGATCTTCATTCCCGACGGATTGCGCCAGCCCGCCTGCAGGAGCATTTGCCACGTCACAGGCGTGGCCTGCATGACGGTCGGCGCCATTTCGTCGATCCGGCGCAAAAGCGCCGCGCCGTCCTGCACGTCGGTGGCCGGGCAAATCTCGCAGCGCGCACCGACGACGAGCGGCAGGAACAGTTCCAGCGCGGCGATATCGAAGCTGCACGTCGTCACCGCGAGCATCCGGTCGTCGGCGCGCATGCCCGGTTTCTCGCGCATCGACCAGAGGAAATTGACCAGCGAACGGTGGGAAACGGCCACACCCTTGGGCCGCCCCGTGCTGCCTGAGGTGTAGATCACGTAGGCCAGGTGGTCCGGCGAGAACTCCGGCGTGACGGCGGGCCCTCTCGCGGCTTCGGCCGCGCGCGACCCGATGTCGAGGCAGATGGCCGTCGCATCGGCGGGAATCAGGTCCGATGCCAGTGCCAGCAGGCGAGTCTGGGTCACCACCAGGCGCGTTCCGCAGTCCTCCACGATGTAGCGCAGGCGCTCGGGAGGATACGCGGGGTCCAGCGGCACGTAGGCCGCGCCGGTGCGAAGCACCGCGAGGAGCGCGACTGTGGTGTCGAGCGACCGCTCCACGCAGACACCGACGAGGCTTCCCACCTGCGCCCCATGCGCGGCGAGCTGGCGGGTGAGCGCATCGACGCGGTCTTCGAGTTGCGCGTAGCTCAGCGTTGCACCGTCATATCCCAGCGCGACGGTGTCCGGCGTCCGCCGGGCCTGCGCCGCGACCAGCGTGTCGACCCGCTCCGCGCGGGGATAATCGGCGGACGTGTCGTTCCAGTCATTCAGCAGGCGTCGTTGCTCGGTCGCGGGAAGCACCGAATAGCTACCTAGCACCGCGTCCGGATAGTCGACCACCTGCTCGAGCAGGTGCATGTAGGCGGCGACGAACCGTTCGGCGGTCGAGTCGTCGAAGAGGTTGCCGTCGTACTTGAGGTTGACGTGGAACTGGCCACTACTTTCCAGGATCTCGCAGACCAGTTCGTAGTACCCCTCCTGGTGCGGTCCCTGGACCGGTTCGATGTGGAGCGTGCGTTCGAAACGGCGGGTCAGGCGCTGCACATTCGCCATGCCGCCGCTCTCGTATTCGTAGGCGACCTGGAACACGGGCGTGCGCTCGAGGTCGCGCGAAAGGTCGAGGTCGCGCACCAGACGCGCGAAGGGATAGGCCGCGTGGCGGGAACCTTCGAGCAGCGATTCCTGGATCTGCCGCGCCCAGCGGGTGAAGCCCTGGGCCGGGTCGATCCGCGAGCGCAGCGCGATCGGATTGGTGAACAGTCCGACGACGGACTCGAAGCGCGGCTCCGGCCGTCCGAACGTCGGCACGCCTACGATCAGGTCCACTTCGCCCGTGTAGCGGTGCAGCAGGAGCTTGTAGACGGCCAGGAAGATCACGCTGGGGTTCACTTTCAGCGTGCCGCTCACCCTGTGGACGCGGCTGGCCAGGGCCTCGGACACCGCCTGTGCGTGCGTCCGTCCCGCCATGCTCGTGCGCGTGGCGCGGCTGCGGTCGGCAGGTATCTCTAGCCGAGGCAACGGTCCGTCCAGCCGGCGCAACCAGTACGCCTTGTCGGCGGCACCCCGGTCGCCGGAGAGGTAGGCCTGCTCCCAGGCCACGAAATCGGCGAATGAACCGTCCGGCGCCTGCGCCATGGGCACGCCGCGGCACAGCGCATCGTAAGTATCGAGCAGGTGTCCGACCAGCGGCTCGACCGATCCTCCATCGAAGACGATGTGGTGGGCGACCAGCAGTACGACGTGGTCGCGGCTGTCGCGCGACAGCAAGTGCAGCGATGCGAGTGGGCCGTCCTGGAGGGAGATGGTCCGTTTCGCCACCGCGAGCAGGTGCTGCTCAATGTGCGATTCGGTCCATGCGGATACATCGAGGCGTTCGAACGGCAGCTCCCTCGGCGGCGCGATGCGCTGGACCAGCGTGCCGTCGTGCGTGCGCATGGTGACGCGCAACAGGGGGTGATCCTGGAGCGTCAACGTCCACGCGACGCGGAACATCTCCACGTCGAGGGGATCGCGGATGCGGAAAGCCAGCGGCACGTTGTATCCGCCGTTGGCGCTTCGCTCGAGCATCCACAGACCACGCTGTCCCTCCGTCAGGGGCAGCGTGGTCACCGCGTTCAGCGCGGCGATCCGCTGGAGCAGCGTTTCCGTACCGAACGCGCCGCGTTTGTAGGCGAGCAACAGTTCCCGTCGGCTCATCGCGGCAGTCCTTCGTCGAGCAGTGCTTCAATGGCATCCATGTCCAGTTGACCACCCCGGAAGTGTTCAAGGGCTTCCTTGATCGGCACCGCCGCAAGGTCGTTTCGCGTGGCGACCACGTGGGACACGTGCGCGGCAAGCGCGCGGACGCTGTTATGTTCGAGCAACACACCCGCATCGAGCGACACCGGAAAGGCGCGTTCCATCTCCTGCACCAGGCGTCGCGAGACGATGGAATCGACGCCGTACTCGCCCAGCGGCGCATCCGGATCGATGTCCCCCGTGGCCACGCCGGTGAGGCGCGACAGCGCGGCCAGGGCGGCCTCCTCGAAGGCGTCGGCCGACGCAGGCAATGGGGCCGGAGGGATATCCGCTGCCGGCGAAGCCTGTCCGTCTTCCGGCGAATGGCGCAGCCAGCCGTCGCTCAAAGCGGAAATGACCTGCTGGCGGTGTCCCGGCAACGCATCCACGTGGACGTCGGTGAAACCTTCCGCCTGCAGCACGCCTGCCCAGCGATCGGCGGAGAGCGCTGGAGTACCGGACAGGCGCACCCCATCGTCGGCATGGCGCCACCACCCTTCGAGCAATCCGAAGGTCAGTTGTTCGAACAGCCCCGCGTCGCCGATCTCGTTCAGCAGCAGCAGGCCGTGGCGCCCGAGCAAGGCTTTCGCGTGGCGCACGGCGCGGCGCACGTCCGACGTGGCGTGCATCACGTTCGCGGCGATGACAACGTCGTAGGCGCCGACGGCCACGCCCTGGGTCACCGGCGGGCGCTCAACGTCGAAACGCAGGAAACGCATGTACGAACGGTTCGAGCCATGGTGATCGCGACCGTGCCGCAGGAACGCGCCCGAGAGGTCGGTGTAATCGTATGTTTCCACGGCCGGCGCATGCCGATCGATCAGCTCGAGCACGGCGCCGCTGGTGCCGCCGGTACCGGCACCGATCTCGAGCAAGCGCAGACGGGCATCCGGATCCGCCTCCCGCCTCGCCTCGATCCAGTCAGCCAGCCGCGCGACGAGCAACGCATTGAAATGGTCCGCGACCGCGTTCCGCGCGTAGACGGGCGCTACGCGCGACATGGAACCGTCGGGGAATAGGAGGTCGGTGGCGGCACGGCGTCCCGACAGCACATCGGGCAAGCCGCGCAGCGTGTATTCCGCGAGCTCGGCCTGCACGCTCGCGGAGGGCAGTTCACGCCATGCCTGCCGTTCCGCCTGCCAGCGCGCCCATACCACGGCAGCGTCCTCACGCGCCGTTTCCGACAGGGCGTACCCGTCCGCCTCCGCGCGGAGCACCCCGTGCCGCGCCAGCAGGTCGAGGCTACGCGCGAGCCAGCGCGCATGGTGCGGTGCCCAGACGTGCTCCGCCTGCCAACGCCGGATCGCGGCGCTTTCGAGGCGCTCGTCTTCCATTTTCCATAGGCCCGCCTCGCGCAATTGAACACCGAGCAGCACCGCCTGCGACCGCTCAAGCTCCACGGGATCGGCAGGCGGCGGCGTGGCGGCCTCGGCGCGCGCGGTCGCTGGCGGAAGCGACGGCAGGCCCGGCGGCAGGCGCTCGATCCGGTCGTCGCCAACGAGATCGCCCAGCGCACCCGGACGCGTCGTTCGTACGAAAGCGAGCTGCCCCGCATCATCGGCCATGGCCGCTTCGAGTGCGGCCATGCCCTCGATCGGTTCGATGGAGCCGATGCCCAGCGCGGCCATCGCGTCACGGTAAGCCGGTTCGGCGACGACACCGACGCTGCCCCAATACCCCCAGTTGATCAACTTCACCGCGGCGCCACGCATGGCCAGACGCTGGGCGAACGCGTCCTTGAATGCGCAACCGGCGGCGTAGTTGCCCTGCCCCGCGCTGCGCGAATGGCTCTGCAGCGACGAGAAGAACAGCATGAAGTCTTGGCAGCGCGGCAGGAACACCTCTGCCGTACGCACGCTCGCGTCCACCTTGGCGCGGAGCGCGGCGCGCAACGATGACTCTGTCATGCGCTCCACGCTCGCGTCATCGAGCACGATGGCCGAATGCACTACCCCGTGGATGGTCGGATGCAGGGCTTCGATCCGACGGCAGACCTCCTCCAGCGCGCTCCGGTCGGCCGCGTCCGCGCGGCAGTAGATCGGCGCGGGCCCCAGGCGGGACAATGCGTCGAGCTTGCTCCGGATGGTGTCGTCGTCTTCCGCGCGACGACCGATCCACCACACCCTGGCCTTGTAGTGCCGGACGAGGTGTTCGGTGAGCACGGTGCCGATACCGCCCGCGCCACCGACGACGACGTACACGCCGCCTTGCCGGAACGCTGGCGCCTCACGCCTGGCCGCGTACGGGAGCAATCGTTGCCGGTGCCAGACTCCGTGGCGCCAAGCCAGCGTTGCGCCGCGAGCCTCGTCCGGCATCGCGGCGAGGGCGCGCAGCGCGTCGTTACCGCCATGTGGCAGGTCGACGCCCCTCACGTGCCAGCGCGGGTACTCCCGCGCGAAGGATCCGACCAGCCCATGGACGCCAGCGTGCGCGGGGTCCACGTCGGCGGCGGCGGAGACCGCCTGCGTCCGCCAGGTGACGACGGTCCAGTGCAGGTCGGTGTCGCCGTAACCCTCGGCGAGCAACGCCTTGGCCAGGCGGAAGCACGCGATCACGCCGGCCTCCTGCGCATCGACCAGGCCATCGGCGTCGTCGATGCAGGCTGCGTCCCGTGCAGGAGCGAACCAGACCACCCGTGCCACTCGAGACGCGCCGCGAAGGACGATGGCGATGTCCTCCACCGATGCCGTGGGCGGCAGGGACAGCCGTTCGGCGCCGCCTTGCACGCCGTCGAGCGAGGCGGCGTGTTCCGCGGACGCGCCGATGACAATCGTGCGGCCGGAGAGGACCGGCGAGGTGGCCCTGGCGAAACCAGGCACCGGCTCCCACGCCGGCACGAGCATGAGCGCACCCTCGTCGTCGACTGACGAGGGGGCCGCTGCCGTGACCGGCGTCGCCACCGACGCCGGCGCGGAAACGACCGGTTCGTCGGGCCAGTAACGTTGACGCGCGAACGGATAGGTCGGCAGGGATATCCGGCGCGGCTTCGAGGTGCCGTAGAGACGCGTCCAGTCGACGGCGAGTCCGACCACCCACAGGTCGAGCAGCTTGGCGTATCGGCCCTTTGCAAGCCATGCCTCCGTCGCCCGCTGCATGTCCTCGTCGGGCGACAGGAGCGACTGGGCGAGGCGATCGTGGCGGACCGCGCCCACGTGCATGCCGTCGGCCTCGCGATCGCCGTCGAGGTAGCGGCGCAGCGCCTCCTTCAGCCTCCCGTGCGAATCGGCGACCACGGCAAGGCGATGGTCCATTGCCTCGCGCCCCACCTGCAGCGTATAGGCGACGTCGTGCAGGTCGATCGCCTCGTCGGGCGTGCGCTCGAGCATCGCCAGCAGCTGTTGCACGCGAACGCGAAGCCGGTCTTCGTTGCGCGCGGAGAGCAGCACGACAGGCGTCGGCCACGACGAAGGGTCGACGCGCGCGACGTCATCGGCGCGATGCTCCTGCACGATCATGTGGGCGTTCGAACCGCCCGCGCCGAACGACGAGATGCCGGCGACGCGCGGGTACTCCCGGACGCCCCCCGCCTCGACCACCATCGGCCGCGGCCAGGGCGCGCGCTCGCGTTGCACGGTAAACGGCGAACCGTCGAAGTCGATGTGCGGGTTCAGCGTGCGCACATGCAGGCTCGGCACCAGCTCCCCATGCCGCAGCTGCAGGAGCACCTTGGTGAGGCCCGCGATGCCCGCCGCGCTCTCGGCGTGGCCAATGTTGGACTTGACCGAACCGATCGCGCAGAACCCCCGTGCATCGACATCGCGCGAGAAGGCCTGCTGGAGGCCTGCGACCTCGATGGGATCGCCCAGCGCTGTGCCGGTGCCATGTGCCTCCAGGTAGCTGATGGCCCGCGGCGGTACGCCCGAGCGTTCTATGACCCGTCCGATCAGCTCGGCCTGGGCCTTCGGGCTGGGCACCGTGTAGGCATTCGTGCGGCCGCCGTGATTTACCTCGATGGCCTTGATCACGCCGTAGACCTGGTCTCGGTCGGCCAGTGCGGCTGCCAGCGGCCGTAACAACACCGCTCCCACCGCCTCCGCGGGCACGTACCCGTCGCCGCCGGCGGCGAAAGCCGTGCACCGGCCGGTGCTCGACGCGAACTGCGCATGGGAGAGCATCAGGTACTTGTTGGGATGCACCGACACGTTCACGCCACCGGCGATGGCCACATCGCAGTCGCCGGTGCGTAGGCTCTGGCAGGCGAGATGGAGCGCGGTGAGCGACGACGAGCACATGGTGTCCACCGAAAGGCTCGGCCCGTGGAAATCGCAGAAATAGGAGATGCGGTTGGCGATCGATCCCAGGCTCGCGCCCACCACTAGCGCCTCGCCACGCGCCTGCGCCTGCGCCGCGTACAACTGGTACTCCTGATACATCGCACCGACGAATACTCCGACGCGGCCTGCGCGTCGCAGGCTTTCGCGTGTTTGGCCGGCATCTTCCAGGGCCTGGTAGACGCATTGGAGGAAAAGGCGCTCCTGAGGATCGGTCTGGCGCGCTTCCAGCGGCGACATGTTGAAAAACAGCGGATCGAACTCGTCCACGCCGGAGATGAATCCGCCCCACTTGCTGTAACTCTTGCCGGGCTTGCCCACCTCGGCGTCGAAATAGCGGTGGTGGTCCCAACGCGTGGCCGGGATTTCGGTGACGGCGTCGCGGCCGTCGCGCAGGTTGTTCCAGAACTCTTCCAGCGTATCGGCCTGGGGATAGCGGCCGCCCAGGCCTACGATGGCAATTTCTAGCGGTCCGTCGCCCGTCGGCGGCGCCTGCCGAGGCTGGGCCTCGCGCATGGGCATAGTCGCGCGCGCAGCCACCGCCACCTCCGGTACGGGCGGCGGCGGTGGGGTCGGCGCGACCGATACCTTCGTCTCGGCGACGCCCAGGAGGGTGCGCAGCCGCGCCAGGTGCGATTGGAGGAAGTAATCGCACAGTTCGCCGAGGTTCTGGTGCTCGAAGAACAGCGTCTTGGAAAGCGGGCCGAAGCTCTCTTCCAGGCGCGCGGTCATTTGCATGACCAGCGTGGAATCGATGCCATAGGACTCGAATGGCTCCGTCGCATCGATGCGGTCGCGTGGGAAGCGCACTTCCTCAGACAGCATGCGCGCGAGGAAATCGAGGGTCTTCGCCGAGAGGTCGGGGGCGTCGCCCAGGGAGATGGCCGAAGCATTGCTCGCGGTGGCCGGAGCATCGGCGACGGACGCCGCAGGCATTGGCGCCGGCGCAGGGTCGGCGAGCCGCCAGTCCGCGCCCGCGCGCACCACCGCCACGCAGGCATGCGGCGTGGCCCATGCGCGTTCCAGCGCGGCGATGCCTTCAGTGGTGGCCAGCGCTCGGAAACCCTGTCGCTCCATGCGGTCGCGTGCGGGAGCCGACATGCGCAGGCCGCCTTCTTCCCACAGCGGCCAGGCGATCGCCAGGCTGCGACCCTGCCGCTCGCCGCGCACGACGCGTGCCTGGCGCGCCTGCGCGAAGCCATCCATATAGGCGTTGGCCGCGGCGTAGTCCGCCTGGCCGAGATTGCCCCACGCGCCCGCCGCGGCGGAGAACACGATGAAGAAATCGAGCGCCCGCTCGCCGATGGCGTCGTCGAGCCGCGTGGCGACGTGCACCTTCGATCGCCAGACCGCGGCGAATTCCTCGGCGGTCTTGCGCGCGAGCAGGCTGTCGCGGACGACCGCTGCGGCGTGGAGCACGCCATGCAACGCGCCATAGCGACGGAGCACGTAGTCGACGAGATCCCGCGCGGCGTTCTCCCCGGCCAAGTCCGCCTGCCGGTATTCGATGGCGTAACCCTGGGCGAGCCAAGCCTGCAGGCGCCGGCGACGTTCGTTGTCCAGCTCCGAGCGGCCGACGAGCACCACGTGGGCGTTCTTCACGTTGCGTCCAAGGTACTCGGCGAACGACATACCCAGGCCGCCCATGCCTCCGGTTACGACATAGACGCCGCCTTCGCGCCATGGAAGCGATCCGGTCGAAGCGGGAGCGATTTCCGTCCACGTGGCGACTTCGCGAATGCCTGCTCTATAGCGAATCTCGCCGACGCCACGGCCGGCATCGGCGCGCAGGCGCTCGACCCAGGCATCCGTGGCGTCCGCCAGATCGGCCTCGATGGTCTGCCAGCGCAGCCCCGGATGTTCGATACGCGCCGTTTTCAGCAGGCCGGACAGACCGCGCAGCAGCACCTCGTCACCGCCGACCACCTGGATGAGCACGTCTTGCCGCGACGATTCCGACGAAAGCGCGCGTACCGCTTCGAGCAGCCGCCAGCCGTAGCGTTCGCATCGTTCGGCTGTCCCCGCGTACGGCAGGTCCCAATGTTCGGCGCGCCATCCGGCAAGCGCATCGAGCGATGCGGCGACACGCGAGTGGTTTCGGCCGTCGTCGTCGATCCCCGTGCAGACAACGGCATGGCGAAGACCGTCCCCGGCCGCCATGGGGGAGGCGTCGCTCCGCCAGTCGCGCGCCAGCAGAACCGTCCGTTCGCCTGTCCGGCGCATCGTGCAGCCATCGATGCGCACGCGCTCGAGCCCATCCGCGTCGTGCAGGCGGATGTCGAACTTCGGCAGGTGTGCCTGCGTCGATGCCGAACGCGTCAGCACGGCATAGGCCCGGGCGCTCAATGGTCCGAGGACTTCCACGCGATCCAGCGCGTAGGGGACCCAGGCCCCGCCCGCGTCCAGCAAGGCGTCCGTCGCTTTATCGTCGAGGGACCAGCCGATGGTGGCCTGCAATGCACCATCCATCAGTCCCGGATCCAGGAAGAAGGTCGCCTCGCCGTCGCGTGGCGCGTCGGGCGCTTCCAGCGTCGCCAGCACGTACGGACGGCCGGCGGCATCACGGCCCATGGCCACCCGCCGCAACGTGCGATGTGTGGGGCCGTAGTCGATGCCACGCGCAGCGAACGCGTGGTAGCACGCCGTTGTGTCGAGGCTTCGTTCGCAACGGCGGTCGAGTTCGGCCGGGTCCACGCATGTGGCGGGTTCACCGACCACCCACTCGGCGGTGCCACGCGAGTGCAGCCGCGACTCGTCAACCTGCCCGCCCGACTGGCTGCGCACTTCGTAGGAAAAGCCGCCCGTGTCACGCGGATCCAGCGAAATCCGCACCTCCACCGGCGTTTCGCCGACCACCAGCGGCTGCGACCAGCCCACGTGGCTCAGGCGCAACACACGGGCTGTCTGATCGGCGTACGCATGCGCTCGCGACAGGCCGTCACGCATCAATTCCACGTAGCCCACCGCCGGCATGACGCGTGCGCCGTTCACTACGTGGTCGCGCAGGAACACTTCGTTTCCGTCCAGGCGACCGCCGAACGTCGACTCGTTCGCACCGGGCGTGGCGGTGCTCAGCATCGAGCGATGTGCCGGTGCTTCCGGCGTCACGGTTGCCATGGGAACGGCCGGGTCGGCATGCCCCACCCAGTAGTGCTCGCGCGCGAAAGGATAGGTCGGCAACGGTATCCGGCGCCCGCCGCCGGTGCCGAACAACACCGTGGCATCGGGTACGTAGCCGCGCAGGTAACTTTCCGCCAGCGCCGCCAGCCCGGGCCGCCACGCGTCCGTTCCGGCGCTGGCGCGGCAGTGCGCCAGAACTGCCGCGCCGTCGGCGAGCACATCGTCGCGGACGCGCTTGCCGGCAAGGTGCGCGCTGCGCACGTCGCCTTCCGGCATCTCCCGAAGCCAGCGTTCGAGCCGCTCGACGAGGTCGCCGGTGTCGGCGACGACGCATGCCAGGCGATGTTCGAAATGCTTGCGGCCAGCCAGCAGCGTGAAGGCGACGTCCGCGATGTGCATGGCGTCGCGCGCCAAGTGCGCAGCCAGGCGCCTCGCCTGTTCGACGAGTTGGGCCCGCGTCTTCGCCGACAGCACCACGAGCCACGCGGGCGCGTCCTCGCGTTCCACGACGGCCGGCTCGGGGGCCTCGGCGAGCACCATGTGGGCGTTGGTGCCGCTGAGTCCGAACGAACTGACAGCCGCCAGCCGTCGCTGGCCGTCCGCGACGTGCCAGTCGCGCAGGGTCGTGTTGACGTAGAACGGCCCGTCGGACAGATCGATGTGCGACGAGGCCCGCTCGAAGTTGACGGCGGGCGGAATCCGCCGGTGCCGGAGCGACAGCAGCGCGCGCATCACGCCCGCCGCGCCGGCCGCGGCGATGGCATGGCCGACGTTCGCCTTGATCGAGCCCAGTGCGCAGTGGCCGCGCGGCACGGCGGCTGCGGTGTAGGTGCGTTTCAGCGCCAGGTATTCGATCGGATCGCCCAGCTTCGTCCCCGTGCCGTGCGCCTCCACCATCTGGATTTGGCGGGGATGGATGCCGAACGCCTCGTAGGTGGTGGCGAGAAGCCGCTGCTGGGAGGCGCCACTGGGGGCGGTGATGCCGTTGGACGCGCCGTCCTGGTTGATCGCACTCGCTACGACCAGCGCATGGATGTGGTCGCCGGCGCTCACCGCGTCGGCAAGCCGCTTCAGCACGAATGCGGCGACGCCCTCGCTGGGGACAAAGCCGTCCGCGCGATCGTCGAACGTGTGGCAGCGGCCAGTCGGCGACAGCAAGTTCGCGCGCGCGGAAGCCAGGTAGAAATAGGGCGTGCAGCGCACGTAGACGCCACCGGCCAGCGCCATGTCGATTTCACCGCCCCACAAGCCCTGACAGGCCATGTGCATCGCCACCATCGAACTGGAGCATGCGGTATCGACCGCGATCGCCGGCCCCTGCAGATCGAGGTAATAGGAAATCCTGGCGGGCAGCAGCGACACCGCCTGGCCCCACAAGGCCTGCGCCGGCTCCACGTGATCGAGCAGGCGCGAATAGTCCTCGGCGTTGCAGCCGACGTACACGCCGCAACGGCTGCCCTGGACCGAGGCACCGGCATAGCCCGCGTTTTCCAGCGCCTTCCAGGATTCCTCGAGGAACAATCGCTGCTGCGGATCCATATAGGTGGCTTCGATGCCGGAGATGTTGAAGAAGAACGGATCGAATTCGTCGATGCCTTCCAGCAGACCGCCGCGCCACTCGCGCAACGGCTGCATTCCGCCCTTGGCGACGTCCTTGGCGACGTCCGCCGGCGGCATCGGCCAGCGATCGACCCGCGTCACGAGCTCGCGGCCGTTCGCGAGGTTATCCCACAGGGCGTCGGCATCGGGCGAGCCAGGAAAACGTGTGCTGAGGCCCACGATCGCGATCGCGTCGCGCCCCTCGGTCGCCATCTCGGGCTGGGTCGCGACCGGCGCCGCCCGCTGCTTCCGCGCTGCCGTGCGCCGCAACGCATCGCCATGGGCCTGGCCGATGTAGTCCGTGAGGCGATCCACGCTTCCGTGGTCGAACAGATCGGTGGTGACCAGCGGGAGGCCGAGCGCCGCGTTGATCCGCTGGATCAGATGCCCGGCACTGATCGAATCCATGCCGTAGTGCACGAGCGCAACGTCGGGATCGAGGTCGGCAGCCGGTAGGCGCAGCACGCCGCATACGCATGCGGCGACGGTGTCGCGCACATGCACGAGCGGATCGTCCACGGATGGCATGCCGGTCGTCGCGACCGGATCGGCGAGCGACCCGAGGGCCGGTGCGGAAAGGTCACCGGGCTGCTCCGTCGACGCGCGCGGCCGTCGCACCAGTCCGTCGCCATGCGTCGCGATAACCTGCTGTGCGTAGGGATGGCCGGTAGTTGCGACGAGCGACGGCGCGTCGAAGCCCGCCTCGGCCAGCACACGCTTCCATCCGTCGAACGACAGCGCTGGACAACCCGGTAGGCGCAAGGTGGGGTCCTTGACGAGCCACCAGCCGTCGAGGAGGCCGAAGGTGAGGTGGGAGGTCGGCGAGTTGGCCGACATTTCCTGCATCAGCAGCAGGCCATGGCGTCGCAGCAGGGCTTTGACGTGACGCACCGTGCGACGGATATCGGCCGTCGCGTGGAGCACGTTCGCCGCCACCACCACGTCGTACCCACCATGGACGAAACCCTGGGCGCCCGGCTCCGCGGCGATGTCGAGCGGCTTGGTAGAAAGAAAAGGATAGCGGTCGGCGAAACGATCGCGTGCCCTGAGCAGAAAAGCCGCCGACAGGTCGGTGAAAGCGTACTCGCTGATGTTCTCCGCATGGCGCTCCAGCGAGGCCAGCATCGCGCCGGTGCTTCCGCCGGTGCCTGCACCGATTTCCAGGACGCGGATGCGGGCGGCCGGATCTTCCAGCACCCGCCGTTTGACGTATGCATCCAGTGCCGCCGCCATCGCGCCGTTGGCATGGTCGGCCAAGGCGTGGTCGCGGTAGATCGTCTCCACCACGGCATCCATGCCATCGGCGAACATGACGTCGGTGGCCGCGCATTCGCCGCGCAGTATCCCGGGCAAGGCGCGAAGCATGGTCTCGAGCAATACCACCTGACCGCGCAGCACGGGCAATGCTCTCCACCAGGCGGCGTGCGCGTGCCATGCCGGCCACGGGTCACCAGCCGGTGCGTCGTCGCCCGCGCACACGCGACCGTCCCGCCACGCGAGCAGGCCGTGCCTGCACAGCAACGCCACGGTTTCATCGAACCACGCGTGATGGCGTGCGACGATGCCCGCGTGGCGCCGGCATGCGTCGACCGTCGTCCCTTCCGCGCCGAACAGGCCCATGTCGCGCAGTTGCCCGAACAGCACGGCGAGCAGGTGTCGGTCGAGCCCATCAACCAGATCGCCCGACGCGTCATGGAACGGCGACGCGTCATGGTCACGGTCGATGGTGCCGGCGCCGCGCGTACCGGCCGGCGGTGCCGTCTCTATCACGTCTTGCGCATCGATGTAGCCGGACTGTCCGTGCTCCAGTCCCAGCGATCCGGTGATCGCTACCTGGAAGGGCGCGCCCGCCATCATGCGGTCCAGCGCGCGCATGGCCTCGGCCGGATCGAGCGACACGGTGCCCTGGCGCGCGAAACGCTCGGCGTACTCGGCCAGCGCCACGCATCCGACAGTTCCCCAGTAACCCCAGTTCACCACCTTCACCCGCTGGGCCCGGTGGTGCCCCAACCAATCGGCGAACGCATCCTCGAAGGCCGAGCCAGCCGCATAGTTGCCCTGCCCCGGAAGCCGCGCAAAGCTCTGCAACGACGAAAAGAACAGGACGAAATCGAGCGCATCCGCGGAGAACACCTGGGCCAGCCGGACGCAGACATCGGTCTTGGCCGAAAGCGCCGCGCGGAATCGCGCTCCGTCCATGCCGCCGATGCCCTGGTCGAGCAGAACGATGGCCGAATGCACCACGCCGTGGATGGCGCCGTACCGATCCAGTATCTCGCTGCGTGCGGCTTCCATCGCGGCGCGGTCGCGCGCGTCGGCGCGGATGTACAACGGCGCCGGCCCCAGCGCGCTCAATCGCCGGATACGCGAGGCGATGTCGTCATCCTCGGCGCGGCGGCCTATCCAGACGACGTATGCGCGATGGTGGCGGATGAGGTGTTCGCTGAGCACTTCGCCCAGCCCGCCTGCGCCTCCGACGATGACGTAGACGCCCCCCTCGCGATACGCCGTTCGCTCCTCTTCGCCTTCCTCGAACGCGACGAGGCGGCGGTGGAACCATTCTCCTTGCCTGCGCGCGTGGACGTCGGCTCCGCCGGGTAGCTGAGCGAGCTCGGCCAGCGGAAGGTCCCCTTCGTGGGCGAGATCGGCGCAGCGGACGTTCCACAGAAGGTATTCCTTGGCGACTGAACCCATCAGGCCATGCAGTCCGGCATGGCCCGGATAGATGGGTTCGTCCGCGATCACCCGTTGCGTCCGCCAGGTCACCACCGTCAAGTCGAGGCGGCGCGAGCCATAACCGAGGTCGGCGAGTGCGCGCAGCATGCGGAAGCATGGCAGCAGCCCGCTCTCCTGGGCGGCGAGCATCGCCTCCTCGTCGTATTCGTCGTGATCGCCCATGCACTCGCGGGCGATCCACACCACGTGTTCAACGCTCTCCTCGTGCAACGTGTCGACGAGTGTCGCCACGTCGGCGCAGGTCGCGGCGCCGACGAATCGCGCGTTGGCGTAGCGTTCGCGGATTGCGCGTTCGTCGGTCTCGTCCGCGCCGAAGACCAGCGTGCGCGCCGCCGTGGAGATCGCCTGTTCCGCGGACGACCGCGATACCGCGCTCCAGCGCGGCACGAACGTCAGCGGCGACGCCGCGCGATCGTCTCGTCGCGCGGTCGGCGGCGGATCGGGAGCGGTAGGCGGCGGTGCGTCGCCGCCGACCCAGAAGCGCTGCTTGCGGAACGGGTACGGCGGCAACGATAGCTTTCGCGGCTGCACACCCTTACGCAGCGATTTCCAGTCGACGTCCAGCCCCTTCACCCAAAGGTCGAGCAGCTTGTCGTACTTGCCCTTGGCGATCCACGCATCGACCGCGCCGTGCAGGTCATCGTCGGCGGTGAAGGCTGCCAATGCCTCGCGATGGCGCCGGATCTCGCCCTGATGCAGGCCGTCGACATGGCGCTCGCCCGCGACGAATGCGCGCAACGTGGCACGCAACGCGTTCACGCTTTCGAATGCGCACGCGATCCGATGTTCCATCGCCTCGCGGCCCACCTGCAGCGTGTACGTGAACGCCTCCACGTCCAGCGTCTCGTGGGCGTCCATCCAGGCGAGCACGCGACCGGCCTGCGCGCGCAGGCGTTCCCCGGTGCGCGCGGACAGCACGAACAGCGAGGATGCCCCGCGCGGCACCTGACCGTGCATCGCCGGGCGACGCGCATCGACGTATTCCTCGATCACCAGATGCGCGTTGGTGCCGCTGTAGCCGAACGAACTGACCGCCGCGCGCCGCGGCGCGCCGTCGACGCGCGCCCACGGTTCCCGCGCGGTACCCACCCGAAACGGCGACGTGGCGAAATCGAAATGCTCGTTAGGCGTCGCAAAGTGCAGGCTCGGCACCCGTTCCCCGTGACGCAGGCACAGCAATACCTTGTGTACCCCCGCCACCCCGGCCGCCGCCGAGGTGTGGCCGATGTTGCTCTTGACCGAGCCCAGCACGCACCGCTGCCGACCCACGCCGGCCGCTTCGTACACGCTGCGCAACGCTTCCAGTTCGATCGGGTCGCCCAGCTTGGTTCCCGTGCCGTGCATCTCCACGTAGCCGATCGTCGCCGGATCGATCCCGTGGCGCGCATACACCTCCCGCTGCAGTTCCGCCTGCCGCACCGCGCTCGGCGCGGTGATGCCGTTGGTCTTGCCGTCCTGGTTGATTCCCGACCCCAGGATCACCCCGTGGATCGGATCTCCCGCCGCTTCCGCGTCCGACAGCCGCTTGAGCACCAGCGCGCCTACGCCTTCGCCAGGCACGAAGCCGTTCGCCCCGTCGTCCATCGTCTTGCAGCGACCGTCGCTGGACAGCATGCCCGCCGCGCTCATGGTCACGTAGAGCTCGGGCGCGAGATAAAGCGTTACGCCGCCAGCCAGCGCCATGTCCACCTCGCCGTGGCGCAATGCCTGGCAGGCCAGGTGCGTCGCCACCAGCGACGACGAGCACGCCGTGTCGATGGCGATCGCAGGGCCCTTGAGGTCGAGCAGGTACGCGATGCGCGCGGCGGCGATCGCGCCGCTGTTGCCGGTGCTGTCGGCCGTGACGCCATGGCGCAGGATGATCTGCCCGTACTCGTTGCCCATGATGCCGAGATACACGCCACAGCGGGCGCCCCCGAGGTCGGCCGGCCGGCATCCCGCGTCGTCGAACGCGCGTGCCGCCTCCTGGAGGAAGAGGCGGTGCTGCGGATCCATCAGCTCCGCCTCGGCCGGCGAGATGCCGAAGTACAAAGGATCGAATGCGTCGATGTCGTCCACGACGCCAAGCCATCGGCAGGCCACGTCGTAGCGATCGGTGGCCCAACGGTCCGGCGGGACCTCGGTCACGCAGTCGACGCCGTCGGCGAGACGATTCCAGAACGCGTCGAGGTCTTCGGCTCCGGGATAGCGCCCCGACATGCCGACGATCGCGATCGCCTCCGACGCGAAGGTCTTCGGAACGACAGCGTCATCGTGCAGTGACGACGTACGCGTCGGTGCCGTCGGCATACCGACGCAGGATGCAACGTCCTCGCGCAGCACCTCGTCCGCCAGAGGCACGGGGGTGTCCACGGCCGTGGTGTCGGCCTGCCGCTCGAGCACCTGGACCACGTGCGAGGCCATCTGCGCCAACGTGGGGCAGTCGTAGATCTTGGCGGTGGGCAGGCGTAGGTGGAAATGCGCATTGACCGCGCGCAACCACTCGACGCCGATGATGGAGTCCAGCCCCAGTTCCGCGAATGGTTTGCGCGGATCGATGTCTTCCGCTTCCATGTACAGCGCGCGACCCAGCATCTGACCGAGTTCCGCCTCGATCGCGCGCGGATCGCGACGACGTAAGAGGGGCGTGGCGGGCGCCACGGCCACGGCCAGCGCGGGTGGCGCGACCGCGGCACTTTCGGCGGCCGCGGAGCGGACGGTGGGCGCCGTGGGACGTTCCGTCCTGATCGCCGTAGGCGCCGCAAGCGAGCGCAGCGCGATCGCGTTGGGCTTTCCCGTCGCCGCGTCGCGGGCCGTTGACGCAAGGGGCGCATCGACGTTCGGCATGGCTTCCATGGCACGCTGCGCGATCCAGTAACGCGTCCGCTCGAACGGGTAGGTCGGCAGCGAGCGGCGACGGGCGATGGCGCTCTCCGGCACCACGTGCCAATCGATGGCCAAGCCGCTCACCCATAGCTCGCAGACCTTGCGATAGTCGCCGTTCTCTAGCCATGCCGAGGCGAGGCGCGCCACATCCGCGGCGTCGACCAGCGCGGCGAGTCCCTCGGGGACCGCCGTCCCGTCGCCCAGGTACACGCCCTCCACCGACTCGCCGTCGGCAATGGCATGCAAGCGCTGGCGCAGCGCGTCCATCGAATCGACGACGAACGCCAGCCGGTGCGACATCGCCTCGCGGCCCACCTGCAAGGTATGGGCGACGTCATGCAGGTCGCCGTCGCCGAGCCGGTCGGCCCCGATGGCGTGCAGCAGGCGAGCGGCCACCGCCCGCCGCGCGGCGACGCTTTTCGCGGAAAGCACGATGATCGCCGGTCGCGGGGCGGACGATGCGGCCGGTTCGCCGGCCGGCGCCACGTACTCCTCCACGATGACGTGCGCATTGGCACCGCCGGCGCCGAACGACGACACACCCGCGCGACGCGGCCGTTCGCGTTCGACGCCGTCGATCTCCACACGCTGCCGGGGCCATGGCGCCAGGCGCGACTGGACGAAGAACGGCGTCGCCGTGAAGTCGATGTGCGGGTTGGTCTCTTCCGCGTGCAGGCTGGGTGCGAGCGCACCGTGCTTCATCTGCAGGAGTATCCGGGTAAGACCGGCGATGCCCGCGGCGCTTTCCGCGTGCCCGATCATCGTCTTCACCGAACCGATGGCGCAGAACTGGCGGTCCGAGGTGCTGCGTTCGAACGCCTGCGTGAGACCGGCGATCTCGATCGGATCGCCCAGTTCAGTGCCGGTGCCGTGGGCCTCGACGTAAGCGATGGAACGGGCGTCCACTCCCGCACGGGTCAGCGCGGCGGACACCAGGTCGCGCTGCGCGAGGGGGTTCGGCACGGTGTAGCCGTGCGTCCTGCCACCGTGGTTGATGCTCGTGCCGAGGATCACGCCATGGATGGGATCGCGATCAGCGAGCGCCCTCGACAGGCGCTTGAGCAGCACCGCCCCGCTGCCCTCGCCCGGCACCATGCCGTCGGCGCCTGCACCGAAGGTACGGCAGCGGCCGCTGGGCGACAGCATGCGCGTCGCGCACATGTAGACGTAGCTCGAAGGGTGCAGGTAAAGGTTCACGCCGCCGGCGAGCGCGAGCTCGCATTCGTCGCGCAACAGGTGCTCGCAGGCTTCGTGGATGGCGGTGAGCGACGCGGAGCACATCGTGTCCACGGGCATGCTCGGGCCTTGCAGGTTCATCACGAACGACACGCGGTTGGCGATCGAGGCGAACGACGTATGCAGGGTCAGCGCCTCACCCCGGCGCCAGAGCGCGGGGCCGTACAGGTCGAAGCCCGTCTTGGTCACGCCCGCGAACACGCCCACCGACCGGTCATGCCGCGCGTCGAGGGATTCACGCGTATAGCCGGCGTCTTCCACCGCCTCCCAACACGTCTGCAGGAAGAGGCGCTCCTGTGGGTCCATCATGTCGGCATCGCGAGGAGCGATACCGAAGAACAGCGCATCGAACTCGTCGAATCCGTCGATGAAGCCGCCCCATTTGCCGTAGCTGCGCCCGCGCGAGCTGGCCTGGAGTTCGTCGGGGTCGTAGAAGTCCTCCAGCGACCAGCGCTCGGGCGGAATCTCGCCGATGCAGTCGCGCCCCTCGCTCAGGTTTTCCCAGAACGTACGCAGGTCGCGTGCCCCTGGGTATTGCCCGGCCATGCCGATGACCGCGATAGGTTCCCGCGCCGCGTCCCGTGGAGCGGGCATCGCGTTGCCGGGCGTGGCCGGAGCGGCGACGGGTGTCGCATGCCCGACGTCACACCAGTGCGAGCATGCCTCGGGATACTGCGAAAGCAGGTGGTCGCGCAGGGAGCGCAATGTGGCGTGTTCGTACAACACCGTCTTCGACAGCCGCTCGAACACGGCGCCGAGGCGCTTGTTCAACTGCAGCACCATCATCGAATCGATGCCGTAGCGTTCCAGCGGCGCCATGGGATCGATCCGCTCGGGCGGCTGCCCGCTGACCTCGGCAAGGAGATGCTTCAGGCGTTGCGCCAGGGCCTCCGCGAGGGCCAGCGCATCCATCGTCCGCGCCGAAGGCTGCGGAAACGCCACGACCGGCGCAAGCGGCGCGACCGTCGCGGTGGACGGCGCGGTGGACGGCGCGGCGATCGCGACCGCCGCCGCACGGCTGCCGAGCGCCAGGTAGAACGCGGCGATGCCGTCGTCCGTGCCGAGCGGCGCCACCCCTTGCGAGCGCAGTTCCTCGGCCGTGGCATCCGGTATGCGCATGCCGCCGCCGGACCACCACGGCCACGCGATGGAAAGCGTCTGGCCGTGGCGTTCGCCGTCGGCCACGCGGCGGGCGCGCTGCCGGGCGAAGGCGTCCAGCGCAGCGTTGGCCGCGGCATAGTCGCCCTGCCCCGCGTTGCCATCGGTGCCGGCCACCGAGGAAAACAGCACGAAGAAGTCGAGCGGACGCGTGCCGATCGCCACGTCGAGGTTGAATGCACCGTGGAGCTTCGGCGCCATCACCTGTGCGTATTCCTCCGGCGTCTTCCGCAACAGGTAACTGTCACGGATCACGCCCGCGGCGTGCAGCACGCCGTGGAGCGCGCCGCGCGCATCCTCGATGTCGCGAAGCAGGGCGATCACCTCGTCCCTCCGCGCCACGTCCACCTGGCGATAGTCGACCGAGCGGCCCGACGCCCGCCACGCGGCAACGCGCGAGGCGGCCTCGCCGCGCAACGGCGAGCGGCCAACCAAGAACACGTGGGCCGCCGGCGTGCGCGCGAACAGTTCCTCGACGAAGGCCAGGCCGAGACCACCCGCTCCACCGGTGACCAGATACGTGCCGTCGGGGCGCCACGGCATCCGCGTGACGCTCCCTTCGAGCACGGTCATCTGCCGCGTCTCAAGTACGCCACCGGCATGCCGCAGTTCGACCACCGCCATGCGCGAGCCCGCGTCGATGGCATCGACCCAAGCCCGCGCATCGTCGTTCGCGTCGCCTTCGATCAGCTGCACGCCGAAGCGCGGGTTCTCCCGCTGCGCGGTCTTCAACAATCCGCCCAGGCCGCGCAGCAGCGTCCCCGGCGAGTTCGCATAGGCCACCTGGATGAGGATGTCGCCTCGTGGCGAAGTCGCGACAACGCGCTTGAGGTATTCCAGCAGGCGCCAGCCTGACCGTTCGTACGACTCGGCCGGATCGTGCGCGACGATGACCCATCGATCGCAGATGACCCCGTCACGGCTCTGGAAGGCCGCGGCGACCTGGTCGAATGGCGTGACGTCATCGGCTCCCTGGAGCAGCAGCACATGGCGTTCGCCCACGTCGCTGCGCGTGTCCGCCGGTGCACGCGTCAAATGGGCGCACGTGAGGATGGGGGCCGGATGCGAAGCAGCGGCACCGTGGTCTATCCAGTAGCGCGTGCGCGCGAACGGATAGCTGGACAACTCGATACGCCGACCGGGGAACGCGTCGGGGTGCGTGCTCCAGTCCACCTCTCCGCCTGCTAGCCAGTGGTCCAGCAGCGCGTCGGTGTCGGTGCTTTCCATCGAGGCGGCCATCGCATCGTCGTCGGCGAGAACGGCATCGAGCCGTTGCCGCGCGTCGGCAAGCGATGTCACCGTCACCGCCAGGCGTTTCTCCATCGGATCACGACCGTGCTGGAGCGTCCAGGCGACGTCGCCCAGTCGCGCTTCGTCGTCGATCCGATCGAGGTCGGCGCGCAGCGCGGCGACCCTGCCACGCAACTGCGCTTCGTTGCGCGCCGACAGCACCAGATGGTGCACCCCGGCGGTGCAGACCGGTTCCCGACGCGCCGGCAGGGGCGCCTCGGCGAGGATGGCATGCGCATTGACGCCGCCGAAACCGAAGGAACTCACTCCGGCCACGCGCGGCGCTCCGCGACCGTCGGCGAACATGCGACGCGGCCACGGCGACGTAGCTTCGACGACGCGCAGCGGACCGTCGCCGAGGCCCAGTCCCGGATTGGCGGTCCCGAAGCCGAGGCTGGCGGGCAAGGTACCGCGATCCATCGACAAAAGGACCTTGACCACACCGGCAAGGCCGGCGGCGCCTTCCAGGTGTCCGATGTTTGTCTTCACCGAGCCGATGGCGCAGCTCGGCGCCACCTCGCCCGGTACCCGCATCAGGGCCTCACGCAATCCGGCGATCTCGACGACGTCGCCGAGCGGCGTGCCGGTGCCGTGCGCTTCGATGTACTGCAGGTCGTCGGCGCGCACGCCCGCGTCGTGCATCGCCCGCTCGATCACGGATGCCTGCGACGCCGGCTTGGGCGCCGTCAGCGACGCAGCGCGGCCGCCATGGCCGACCGCCGTTCCCAGGATGGTGCCGTGGATGATGTCACCATCCGCCACGGCCTGCACCAACGGTTTCAGCACCAGCATCACGGCGCCTTCGCCGCGCACGAAACCATCGGCCGCCGTGTCGAAGGCGCGCACGCGGCCCGTCTTCGAGAGCATGCCCGATTCGTAATAGGCCACGCTGTTGACGGGGCTGCACAGCAGATTCACCGCACCCAGCAACGCGGTATCGCATTCCCCGCCGCGCAAGGACTGCACAGCGCGGTCCATGGCCACCAAGGCGCTGGAGCATGCGGTATCGATGCATACGCTGGGACCATTGAAGTCGTAGACGTACGACAGGCGGTTGGCCAGCATCGACAGTGCGCTTCCGGTGCCGACGTAGGCATCGCCGGCGCCTGGCGCGCGCGCGAGTACGTCGCGGTAGTCGTTGTGACAGGCACCGACGAAAACGCCGGTACGATGGACAGCGAGCTGCGACGGCCGATAGCCGCTGCGCTCCATCGCCTCCCAGCTCAGCTCCAGGAGCAGGCGCTGCTGCGGATCGAGCCGTTCGGCTTCGTGCGGCGAGATGTGGAAGAAGTCGGCGTCGAAGGCATCGATCCGGTCAAGCAGCCCCGCGCGGTCGATGCCCGCATGTTCGCCCATGAGGTCCACACCTTCGGGCCAACGCCACCGCCGCTCAAGCGAGGCGATGGCGTGACGGCCGTCGCGCAGTAGCTGCCAGAACGCCTCGGCGCTGTTCGCTCCAGGCAGGCGGCAGGCGATGCCGATGACGGCGATGGCCCGCCTTTCGGCGGGCAGCGGCGCCTGCTCGGGCTCGGCCGGCGCTCGCGACATGGCCGGCCGCTGCGTCGTCACCATGTCGGCGAGGGCGGCGGCCACCTTGGCGGCGGTTTCGTTTTCGAACAGGAACGCGGGCGCCAGCTTCACGCCGACCGCACGCCCGATCGTGCCTTTGAGTTCCACCAGCTCGACCGAATCGAGCCCCAGTTGCATCAACGGCCGGTGCGCGTCGAAGGCCGCTGCGCGGCGTTCGCCGAGGATCTCCATCACATGGTCGCGAACCAGGGACTCGAAGGCCGGATCGACGGCGGAAGGATCGGTATCGGGTGATGCCATGAACTGCGTATCCTCGTAAACCGGAGCGCCACGCGCGGGGGCCGCCGGTGCGCGCGGGGCGATGTTCCGCGCAGCTCCGTCCGGCACGCGGCAGGCGAAGACGGTATGCCCGGAGACGTCGACGGAGGCCGCCGAAGGCAACCCGAACGCCGACACGTCGACGAAACCGGCCGCAGCCAGTTCGCTCCGCCACCGCGGCACGCCGAGCAGGCAGAAATCGTCCAGTCGTTTCTCGCCGTCTTCGAACTGCCACGTGCCATGCAACAGGCCGCCACTGAACAGCAGCCACGTCTTGGCTTCGGTGTATTCCGCCAGGAGCAAGATGCCGCCCGGCGCGAGCAGCGCGCTTACCTGGCCGAGCGTGAAGGCGATGTCGCGCGTGTTGTGCAGCACGTTGGCCGCGATCACGACATCGTAGGTGCCAGCGGCGAAGCCCTGCGCCGCGAGATCGCCTTCGATGTCGAGCACCTGGAAGCCGACGTACGGATAGCGATCTACCAGGAAAGTCTGCGCGCGTCGCAGGAAGGCCGGCGAGAGATCGGAAAACACATAGGACACCCCGGCCGATTCGCCGAGCGTGCGCAGCACCGGCATCGTCGTTCCCCCGGTTCCGGCACCGATTTCAAGGATGCGCATTGGCGCGGTGGCGCAGGCGTCGCGTCGCGCGCCCACGGCTGCGGCGATCAGGGCGTTGATGTAATCCGACAGCGGCTCGCCATGGAAGATGCCACCGAACGCCTGCATGTCGCCGTCGGGGAACATGGCCGACGCGGCGCCGACCCGACCGTCCAGCACGTCGGCGAATTGCCGGAGCGGACCCCGGATGAACCGCAGATGGGCCGACGCATGCGGGTAGCGCGCCACGAAGTCGCGCTCGAACGCATCGACATCGACATCGGCGGCGGCGTCTTGCGACGGGGCGGTGAGGGCAATGGCGTCGCCATCGATGCGCAGCAGGCCGTGCGCGTGCAGCCGCGACAGCAGTGCGTCCACGTAGCGATGGTACTTGGGCAGCACGCCCAGGTTCGCCACCACGTCGGCCTTGAGACGCGCACCGCCCCTTGCCAGGCCGACGTCACCATGCAGCCACGCCATGACGCATCGCAGCGCGACGTCCGCCAGCTCGGCTTCCCAGTCGCGGGGAGCCAGCCCTGGTGCGAGGGCCCGTCGAGCCGCGGCGGTTCCCATGGCCGCGATGGTCTCGACCCATGCGTCACGCGATGCGTCACGCCACTCAGCGAGAGCGGCACGGCAGGCGTCGACGTCTTCCAGTGCCTCGAAGGTCTTGTCGACCAGGAGATAATGCGCGGCGAACGCCAGCAACGGGGCGAGATCGTCGCCGCGGCCTCCTCCGGCAGGCAGGACCCACGCGCCTTGCAGGCTGACACGACGGCGCAGCCCGTCCTCGCGCCATGCGACCGCGGCGCGGACACGCCCGTCCCTCACCAGGACGAGCGTGGTGTCCGCGAGCGCCGCCCAATCGGGCATGTCGCCCGGCGCCCGCCAGACCGAAGTCGCTGCCAGCCAGTCGAGGTCTTCATCGAGGTGCAGGTGGCGCACCGCGTAGGGATGGCGACGAAAATGATTGACCGTGATACGCGTGAAGCCCATCCGCTGCGGATAGCTCTGCCAGTCGCCGTCGTCACAGAACAGGCCTGCCTCCGCGGCGGCGAGCACGAAGCTGCGCGCGTCGAGCAGGAACTGCCTCGACATGCTGTGGTAAGCGTCGAAATGCAGGCTCTCGGCTTCGTCGATGAACGCCGCGCTGATCGCCGTGGGCAGCGAATGCACTTCCAGCAGCAGTAGCCCATCGTCACCAACGACGTCGCCCCAGCGACGAAGGTGCTCGACCGTGCTCTGCATCACGTCGCGCGCAGGTATGCGTCTGCCCGCATGATCGATGAAGACGCCGTCCACGCCGACGACGCGGCGGGTGGCCGCCTCCGTTGCATCGACAGGTGGATGATAGGGGCGATCGTGGTCGAGAAACGAACGCACGTGCAGCACATCGTCGGGCGTGCCGATGCCCAGGCGGCCAAGGTCGGCGACGATGGTCGCCGGATCGCCGATGTCTCCCTTGAGTGTTGTGTGCGGCGTCCCCGCGAGCGTCAGCGCCGACTGCCGCAACGCTTTGGTGTTCCAGTCGATCGCCGCCAGCCTCAACGGATGCCGGTCGATCGCCGTGCCCCGCTTCGTTTCGGCGAGCACCTTGTCGTAGAGCGTCCGCAGCAGCGTACCGTCGCCGCATCCGGTATCGGCCAGGCATGCCGGCTGCGTGGCGATGTCGTCGGTATCGAAACAGCGCAGCACGAATCCGGCGAGCGCGGCGAAATATCGCTGGTGCTGGAAACCGCTGCCTACCACGTTCAATGTCCGGTCCAAGTGCTTCTCGTGGCCCTTCCCGTCGAGCGCGAACACGTCGTCCGGCACGCCGCTCAGCAGTGTCGCGGTTTGCGCGAACATCGGCCGGTAGGATGCCAGCGCCGCCGTGGTGCGGATCCGATCCAGCATCGACTGACCCGAGGGAAGCAGGCACAATCTCTCGGAGTCGCACCGTATCCAGCGCTTGGCTAGCAGCCACGCCTCGATCTCGCGTCGCGGTCCGTCGGCCAGCTCGAGGTCGAGCGCGATGCGTCCCTCCGCATCCGTCGTCCCCCGGCGCACCCGTCCGTGGTGTTCGAGCGCGAGCAGGAGGGGAATCGCGAACACGCCGTCGAGGTAATCACGCAGGCGTTCGTCGGCTGCATCCCAGCCGTCGGCGGAGCGTTCGAGCCAGCGACGCAGGGAGCGTTTCGCGCTCCCCCTGGCGTAGCCGTCGAACGGAAACCGGTACAGCTCCATGATGCGGTCGGGAATCGCCGCATGGGCGGCGAACGCCTCGGTAACCTGCCAATGGTCGTCACCCGCCGCCTCGATCCAGCCTACCGTGTGGAACATGCGAAGCGCGACCGCCACGTATCCTTCGTTGCACGTGAAACGTCCGCACAGGGACGCGGCGGAAAATCGGCCGGCCGACGCCATGTACGCGAGGCACTCCTGCCTGCGCATGGCATCCACGAACGGCACCAGCACCATGCCGTGCGAGTATCGGTTCAGGACCTCGAGCATCCGGATCGGCCCCCTTCGTTGAAGCTTCCAACCCCGTCGCCAGCGCCCCTCGACGGCCGACCGGGTCACCCTGAATTGCTTTGCTCAGATCTCCCGCAACGCGACGGTGACCGGTACGCGCGCCGCGCTCAACGCCGGGAACAGGCTACCGGCCACGCCGATGACCAACGCCACCGCCACGCCGACGACCGCCGTGCCCAACGTCATCCTCACGTCGAAAACCAGTTGCGTGTTGAGTCCTCCGAATCCCGTGCCCAGTTCCCTGCCGTTGAGCAGCAGCCAGGAAAGGCCCAGGCCCAGCAAGCTACCCACGAAGGTCAGCGCCAGGGCTTCGAGCAGCACGGACAATATGATCACCCCTTCCCCGTAGCCAAGCGCGCGGAGGATCGCGATCTCCGACGCGCGGACGCTCACTGACGCATACATCGTATTAAGTGCAGCGAACATGGCGCCGATCGCCATAATCGCGCCCAGCACGTACGCGGCGACGAAGATCAGCTTGCCGATGTCTTTCGACTGCTGGCTGAAGAACTCCGATTCGCGCATCACGTCGACGTTGAGCCCCGGATTGGCGCGTAACGACGCCCTCAGGGCATCGAATGCCGTCGGCGACTCCAGTCGCACCAGCACCGAGTTGTAATGGCTCCAGCGCAGCGCATTCGCGAGCGTGTCGCGGTCGGTCATGAGTTCGGATTCGTGCGCATCCCCCGCGCTGCTGAACACGCCCACCACGTCCCACCGCGCACCTCGCAGCGTGAGGGTGTCGCCTACCTTGAGTCCCTGAAACCGTCGCGCGGCCGTCTGGCCGACGATCAGCTCGTACTTGCCGGACCGGAACATGCGCCCCTGCACCAGCTTCATTTCCGGACGAACGGCCATGACCTGCGGCCCCACGCCGCGCAAGGCGATGGTCACGTTCTGGGCATCTCGCCCCGTGCCTCGGATGACGGACGCGGGCGCGAGCAGTTCTGCCGAGGCGACGGCTTGCCCAGAGCCGTCGTGGACGATTCCCGCGCCGGCGAGGATGGTCAGCACGTCGTTGCGCAGGAGCACGCTGGTGGCGTCGGTCGAAGCACCTCCCCTCAGGACGATGGCGCGATCGGGCCGGCCTGTCTGTGCCACGGATCGGGTCAATCCGGTGGCCATGGCGAGGATGGCGGCCAGCACCGCGACCACGGCGGTCACCCCCACGACTATCACCAGTGAGGAGCCCGCGCGACGTGGCAGCGTGAAGAAGCTGGCGGTCATGACGGCGGCTATCTGGCGAAAGGGCTTAGACATGCGGGCGGTATCTCGTGAAAGGAAGCCGGAGCCTCAGCGGCGTAGCGCGAGGGATTCGATGATGCTCAGGCGTCCCGCCTTCCAGGCCGGCATGCCGCCACTGACCAGTGCCATCGCCACGGCGATGCCGAACGAAGCCAGCCAGAGTGCCCAGGGGATGCCCGCCCTGGCGAACAGGTCACCGGCCAAGGCGAAGACGACGCGAGCGACCAGCAACCCGAGCGCGGCCGCGAAAATGCACAGGAGGAAGGCCTCGGCGATGACCAGCGCGACCACGCCCGCCCGGGTGAATCCGACCGTCTTGAGCACGGCGAATTCGGGCCGGCGCTCGCGAACGGATTGCGTCATCGTGCTGGCGGTGACGAACAGCAGCGAGAAGAACGCCGCACCCACGATCGCGTTCACCAACACGTTGAGGTCGGCGATCGTGGTCATCTGGCTCTGCAGCAGCGCCTGTTCGGTCATCGTCCGCGTCTCGGCGGGCGAATTGGCGAAACGCGCGTCGATCGTGTCGATGATGCCCTGCGCTGCCTTCGGATCGGCGATCTCGGCGATGAAGAACTGGACGGTGTCGGGCAGAAAGGCGCGCGACTCGTTCAGGTAGTCGTAGTTCATGAAGAACGCGCCGGCTAGGCCCTGCGTGGCGCCGTCGGTGCTTTCGAACATGCCGACGATCTCGAAGGGGTAACTCGCCGTGCCGTCCTTCTTCGTCCAGATGGAGCTGCCCAGCGTCACGCTGTCGCCGATCTTCCAGCCGAAGCGGTTAGCCAGCGACTTGGCGACGATGGCGCCGGAACGATGCGTGCGCATGGCGTCAAGCTGATCGGCCGGCACCTTGAACAGCGAGTGATAGACGTCGAACATGCTCTTGACGTCGGTGGCGTACACCGGCACCGCGTTGCGCCGGTCTTGGAAATAGCCGCCGAAGAAGGTCATGTGCGACACCTCCACGACCCCGGGAGTTTCGGCGATGCGGCCCTCATAGCCGAGTGGCAATTGCTCCTGGGCGTACTTGCTCGAAACGAACAGGCGATCGTTGAGGTTGGAGAGCGCCGAGTTGAGCACCACGTTGAATCCGATCAGCACGGCGAACAGCAGGAACGCGACGGCGACGGAGATGATGGCGAACCAGGTGCGTTTCGGCCGGCGCCATAACTGCGCCCATACGAGTTGGATGTACTTCAAGCGACGCTCCTGCGGTCTTCGGACGCCTCGCGCGTCCTCGCCTTGCCCACGGGAATGACGCGCGTGGTGTGCCGAGCGGCCTCGGGATCGTGCGTGGCCATGACGATCGTCTTGCCCTGTTCGCGGTTAAGCCAGGCCAATATTTCGAGCACCACGTCGGCATTTTCGCGATCCAGGTCGCCGGTGGGCTCGTCGCAGACGATCAGCGCCGGATCGGTGACCAATGCCCTGGCGATGGCGATGCGCTGTTGCTGGCCGCCGGAGAGTTCCTCGGGCCGTCGATGCAGATAATCGGCCATGCCCAGCACTTCGAGCACGTCGCGGACACGCTTGCGGCACTGCGACGAAGGCATGCCTGTCAGCAGCAACGGCAGCATCACGTTGCGCTCCACCGACATCACCTGGAGCAAGTGGTAGAACTGGAATACCAGCCCGACGTGACGGGCACGCCACTGCGAAAGCTGCCGGTTGGAAAAAGTGTGGAGTGCGCCGCCAGCCACCGAAACCGAACCGCGTTCGACCGTGTCGAGGCCCCCGATGATGTTGAGCAACGTCGTCTTGCCGGAACCGGATGGCCCCATCAGCGCAACGAATTCGCCTTGTTCGATGGTGAGGTCTTCTTCGTAGAGCACCTCGATCATGGTGCCGCCGAGCTTGTAGCGTTTGGTCACCTTACGCAACGCGATGAAACTGGTGCTGGTCATCCTATCCCCCTGCCCGCCCCGGCCTGCGCCGGACGCGAATGGTCAGTTTCCGAAAAGCCGCTCGATCCGCTCCCTCACCTCGGGTTGCGAGAATGTCACGTCGTGCATCGCCAGCTCCTGCTCGATCACAGCCGGCAATTCGCGGCGCATGCCGCCCACGAGGTGATCTTTCAGCGTGACCAGCGCCCCGCGGGGCTTGTCCGCCAGATCCACCGCCAACTCCTTGGCGTACCCTAGCACATCGGCGCGGGGCATCACGGGGAACGGCACGCCGCGCTTGGCGAGGTCGTCGCCGCGGTAGCTGCGGGCGCTCATCAGCATTTCGTGACCGAGCGGAATGCCGAGCTTGCGCACCAGAATATAGGTGGCGCCCATGCCGGGCGTGAAGCCGTATTTCATGAAGTTCGTGGTGTAGACGCTCTCGCGGCTGAGCACCACGAAGTCGGCGAATAGCCCGAAAACGAACCCGCCTCCGATCCCGTGGCCCTGCATAGCCGAGATGACCGGAATCCGGCACTCCAGCGCCAGGCTGTAGAGATTCACGTCAGAAAATTTGCTGCGCCCCTGCTGGATGCTATGCAGCCCCTCCTTGGTGCCGCCGGAGGCGAAATAGGTGTCGTAGCCCGTAAGGATCACCGCCCGGTAGCAGGGGTTCGCCTCGATGTGGGCGAAGGCCTCGACGAGCCCATGCATGAGCTCCGGCGAAAACGTGTTCTTGTTCTGGCGGTCCTGCATGGTGACCTGCAGGACGCCCGGCGCCACCTCGCTCAAATCGACGACCGATGTCATGGGCATGCCTTTATCCGTGGCGCGTCATCTTCTTTACGGTCAGTAGGGTGAGCCCGACGGTAAGCACCGCCAGGAAAAGCACGTGGAACCATGCCCCCACGATGTAGATGTGATTGGCGCCCCCCACTCCCAGCACTAGCTGGTTCAGGTAGAACGGCGGCATGAACAGCGCGATCCAGCCGATGGCCGCGGGCAGCGGGAAGAACAGGCCGGAAAAATACAGCTGCGGCATGTAGACGATAGTGGTGATGCCGTTGGCCACGTGTGCGCTGGCGCGGGCGCCAATGAAAAAACCGATGGCGCAGAACGGCAGCACGCCCAACCACAGCACCAGGCCCACCATCACCGCCTGGGTCGCGTTCAGCGAGATGCGGCCCATGGCCAATCCTACTGCGATCATCACCACGATCACCATGGCCGCATAGGCCATCGCGCAGACGAACTTGCCGATGAGATGTGCTGCCGCCGGCATCGCAATCGCCCGCTTGAACTCGAGCAGCTTGAATTGACGCTCGCCGGCGAGAATGGCGCCGAAACCGAACATCGCCGGTCCCATGATGCCGAGGATCGCCATGCCGCTGAACAATCCGAGCCGGAGATCGGGATCGGCCTTCTGCGGCGACCCCAGGGCACTGAACACGAGGAACAGCACCACCGGCATCACCAGGAAGGGAAAGCCGAAGCCGGGATTGCGCAACGAGCGGATGAACTCGTACTTGGCTTCCAGGTAATAGATGCGCAACACCTTCAGGCGCGACATCCGCTTGCGCTGCATCTTCGCGGTGTCCAGTCCGGAAACAGTCGAGTTCACAGGCGGTTCTCCTGGGTAATCTTCACGAAGGCATCAGCCAACCCCGCCTGGCTGACGGACAAGTCGCCGAGCGTACTGTCCCTTTCCAGCAAGCGGCTCACGGTGGCCTCCAATTCGGCATGGTCCACGGTCAGCTTAAGGGACCCGTTCTCGACCACCGCGATCGCCACGCCGGGCCACGTGCCGACTTCTTCGGCGGTGAGATGGCTGGTACAGGTGATCCGGCGGGTGGAAATCGACTGGGTCACTTCCTTGACCGTACCTGATTTGACGACGCGTCCTTTGGCCAGTACCACGATTCGGTCGGCGAGCGCCTCGGCTTCTTCCAGGTAATGGGTGGTCAGGAGGATGGAACACCCGGCATCGACCTGCTTGCGCACGATGTCCCACAGGCTCTGCCGGGCCTGCACGTCGAGACCCACCGTCGGTTCGTCGAGGAACAGCAGCTCGGGCTTGCCGCACAACGCGATGGCGAACTGCACCTGGCGCTTCTGGCCACCCGAGAGCAAGCCGTAGCGGCGATCGCGCAGCGAGTCGGTATTGGTCATCCGCAGGATCTCGTCGGGATCGTGACCGTCCGGATAGTAGCTGGCGAACAGCGTCACCAGCTCGCGCACCTTCAACTCCGGTGCCATGAAGACTTCCTGCAGCATGACGCCGAGGCGCCGCCTCGCCTCCATGTCGCCAGGCGGCAGGCCGAACATGCGGATCTGCCCGGCATCGGGCTTCTGCAGCCCCAGCATCAGGGAGATGGCGGTGGTCTTGCCCGCGCCGTTCTCGCCGAGTAGCGCGACCAACTCGCCACGATGCACGCGAAGATCGAAACCGTCGAGCGCGGTGGTGTCTCCGAAGCGCTTGTACACGCCTTCCATTTCAGCCAGATCGACGCTTGCCATCATGTTTCCCTGATTTCTTGGGTTGACTGGATGTAGCCGAAGCGGCGAGAGATCGTCAATGCGACGCCCCTCGTCCGGTGAGGCTCGATAGCGAAACCTCGAACGAATCCGCGATCCCCTGCAATGTATCGCGAGAATACCTGCTGCTGACGAAATTTACACAGAGGCAGCCATCCGTCAGGTTGCTTAGCAGCGCCATCTTCCACGGCACCGATACCTGCTCAAGGACACTGGCGTACTCGCGGTTGTCGAAGTGCATGGTGAACAGGCCACCCGGCGCCTCGCCGCCCAGCACGCCCTGGTGATTCAGCAGTACGTCGATGGGCGCATGCGGGAGACGTTGCTCCTTTTCGGCCAGATGGCGCGAAATGCCGTAGCCGAGGCCTTCGTGCGGCAGTTCGCGCAGCCTATGCCGCACGCCGGCCAGCGTCGCGTCCATCGTCGTGTCGGCCGCCAGTTCGAGCAGGCACGGCACCGGCGTGGAGAACCAGCCGAGCGTGCGTGATACATCGAGGCCATCGAAGCCGGCTACCCGGCCATGGTGATAGACGCCGAGCGCGAAGCTGGTCAGCCCCGACCATTGCCAGAGGGCACGTACCAGCGCGGCCAGCAACAGCTCGCCCGTCTGTGCCGCATGGTCGCGAGCGGCCCGGGCGAGCAGTCCGGACGTCCGTCGGGCATCGATGCACAGCATGACGCATTCGGAACGTTCCGCATCGCCGCCGTCTTCGAACTCCACCGGCAGCGGCTTGTGCGTGTTCCACGGCAACGCCTGCCAGAACTCCCGTTCCGCCGTGGCGCCCGAAGACCTGGCGTAATCCTCCAGGCCGAGTGCCCATTGCCGCAGGGACGCACCCTTCACGGGCAGGCGCACCGGCAGGCACGCCTCGAGTTGTTCGTACACGGTCTGCAGGTCTTGCAGCAGGATGCCCCACGAAAGCGGGTCGATCGCGAAGTGATGGACCGCCAGCAGCAAAACCTGGGTCGACGCATCGGCAGCTTCGACGAGGCTGGCTTGCAGCAGCAGGCCGTCACCGGCATCCACGCGTTCGCGCGTTCGCGAAAGGATCGCCGCGACAGCTTCGCCGACATCCGCGCCGGCATCCAGCCGTTCGACGGCCAGCACCTCGCGGCCGGCCATCGTGGCGATGGGCGCGATCGTCTGCGCCCATTCGCCTCCCGGCGTGGTGGTCACACCCAACCTGAGGACGTCGTGATAGATCACCAGCTTGCGCAGCGCGGCGCCAAGCAACGCCGGCGACAGCGGTCGGCGGCATGCCAGCACCTGGGAGGACACGAGGTGGCGGATCACCTGTTCGCCCTGCGCCAGCGCCCCGTGCTGGATGGGCGTAAACGGCACGTCGCCGGTCACGCCGCCGCGCTCGGGAGCTTGCGTCGCATCCGCGCGCCCGAGATGGCGCAGCGCGTCCGGCACGGACGCGGCGTCCGCCAGCGTTGCCGCTAAGCGGGCCACGGTGGGCTGCTCGAAGATCGCATGAAGGGTCAGGCGCAGGCCCGCGCGGCTTGCCCGCCCGATGACTTCGATCGCGCTGATGGAGCTGCCGCCCAGTTCGAAGAAATCGTCGTCGCGTCCCACGCGATCCACGCGCAGCGCCTCGCGCCACGCGTCCGCCAGCGCCGTCTCGACCGGTCCACGGGGAGGCTCGAAGGACCGCTCGCGTCCCCGTGGCGGTAGCGGCAATGCGCGCCGGTCCACCTTGCCCTGGAGGTTCATCGGCAACGCGTCCAGGACGACGAACGCGGCAGGCACCATATAGGCGGGAAGCGAGTCGCCTAGCCGACGGCGCAAGACCTCCACGATGGTCGCGCGGTCGGCGTCCGCGCAGCTCACCCACGCCACCAGCATCGGTTCGCCGGCCGACGATCGGTCGACGCCCACGACCGCCTCGCGCACCTGCGCGACCGCGCGCAAGCATGCCTCTATCTCCCCGGGCTCGATACGGAACCCGCGCAGCTTCACCTGATCGTCGTTGCGGCCCACGTAAGCCAGGTCGCCGCCGGGAAGCCAGCGGGCGAGATCCCCGGTGCGATAGATGCGCGCGCCCTCGACGAAGGGATCCGCGACGAAGCGGGCAGCGGTGAGGTCGTCACGATGCAGGTAACCGCGCGCGACGCCGGCGCCACCGATGCACAGTTCACCCACGACCCCCACCGGCACGGGATGCCCCTGCGCATCGAGCACATAGACACGTGCGCCGTCGATCGGGCGTCCGATTGGTACGTCTTCGAGCGAAGTCGTGTCGGCAGGCACGCGATACGCGGTACTGGTCACCGTGCCCTCGGTGGGACCGTACGTATTGAGCCATGCGATACGCGTTCCGGCGAGTGCGTGCCAGCGGCGCAGCGACGCCAGCGACACCCGTTCGCCCCCGACGATCACCAGCCGCAGCGGACCGGTATCGATCGATTCTCCGGCCAATGCCTCGACGAACGCATGCCAGTAGGCGGTGGGCAGGTTGAGCACCGTCACCCGCCGCATGACGATGCAGCACAGCAGTTCAGCCGCCGTCGGTACGCCCGCCTCGCGCAGGACGATCGCCGCGCCGGCCGCGAGTGTGGGAAAGATTTCTTCGACGGATGCGTCGAAACTGATCGAAGCGAACTGCAATGCGCGGTCGGCATCGGTCAGCGCGAACGCCTCGCACGCCCAGCGGGCATGTCCGGCCACGCTACCGTGTTCGACCACCACGCCCTTCGGTTCGCCCGTGGAACCCGAGGTGTAGATGACGTAGGCGGCATCGCGCGCCCCACGGGAGGCGGCATGCGGCGCCGGATTCGTGGACGGCTGGGCCGCCGCCAGGCAAGCGTCGCCATCCATCGCGACCAGCGGGACGGCGACGTCCGGTAGGCTCGCGGCCAACGCCGATTGCGTGAGAACCGCCACGGGGCGCGTCTGGGCGAGGATGTGGCCGAGACGCGCGTCCGACGTCGCGGGATCGACCGGCACGTATGCCGCGCCCGCCTTGAGCGTTGCCAGCAGCGCCACGATCAGCGAGGAGCTTCGCTCGACGTACACCACCACCCGGCTCTCCGGAGCGGCACCCAGCGAACGCAGGTGATGGGCCAGCCGGTTGGCTCGAGCGTTGAGTTCGGCGTAATCGATATCGACGACGCCGTCGGATATCGCGATCGCGTGGGGGCGTCGTTCCGCTTGAGCCTCGAAAAGCGCGTGTATCGTCGCGGCAGGCGCCGCTGTTTCTTCGCCTCGCGAGAAGCGCAACAATTCGTCGCGGGCGTCGCCGTCCGCCAGCGGAATGCGGGCCAGCGGCCCAGCCAGCGCGGCGGGATCGGTCAGCCGCGCGAGCAGGTCGAGCAGTCCGCGCGCATGGACCTGGATTTCCCAGGCCTCGAAGTGCCGTGCGTCGGCACTCCATGCCAGTCGGAGCTCTCCGTTCAGGTGCGCGCGAATGCGAAGTTCCACGTCGGCGTCGTTGGCGCCGCCGGCCACGTCGAGCACCGTGCGCCAGGCGGGCGATGCCTCGCCGGGGATGCGGCCGCGACCGGCCGCGACCACACGGGCTGCGCAATCTTGGATGAAGTTCGATGCAGGAACGGATGGCTGCGCGAGGTACGTGACGGGAACGGGCGTGCCGCCGGCGGACGACACGAGTGCCACACTCGCCTGCTCCATACGTAGGGCCTTGCACAGATAGAGCACGGCGGCGGCGACGAACACGTCGGCGGCCGCCACATTGCACGCCTCGGAGGCCGCGTGCAACGTGCGGAGCACGCTCGCCGGCGCGATGACCTCATGGCGCAGGCGTCCCGGTTCGGCGTGCGGATGCATCGCCACGCAGAGGCTTGCCGGCGCACCATCGCTCGCCGAGGCATCCGCTGGCGCGCCGAGTCGGCGGGCGGAGAACCGTTCGTCACGGTCCGGCGACGCGCCCAAGGCCAGGTCGAGGTCGTCGAGCGCGACGTCCGGAGACGCCGCGACCTGTCGCGTCAGCGCGACGAAGCGTTTCGCCAGATCCTCGACGGTCGATGCGTCGAAGAGGTCCGTGGCGTACTCGAAGGCCCCATAAAAGGCACCGGACGCCTCCTGGATACTCAGCGTCAATTCGTTCTTCGCCGTGGTCCAGGGAAGGATGACCGGCTCCATGCGTGCATCGCCCAGGGTCGCCTCGCGTGCCGAGTCACCGTGCATGGCGAACGCGATCGTACCCAGTGCCGGAGGTACGCCACCGGATTTCGCGCGCAGCGCCGCCACCAGTTCCTCGAAGGGCAGGTCCTGGTGCGCATAGGCGTCGATCACCACGTCGCGCACGTGGACCAACCATCGACGAAAGGTCATGCCTTCCACGGCCACGGCGCGCAGCACGAGATTGTTCACGCACAGACCGACGATGGCCTCGGTACCCGGATGGTTACGGCCGGCAACCGGCGTGGAAACGACGAGATCGCGCTGCCCGATCCACCGCGAAAGCAGCACGTGGAACACGGCGAACATCGCCATGAACGGCGACGCCCCCGTGGAGACGGCCAGGGAGCGCAGCGCCGCGCCGTCGGCCGCGGGAATCGCGAACCCGTGCACCGCGCCGCGAAAACTAGGCATCGCGGGACGCTCGCGATCCACTGGCGGCACCGGGGCGCGGAAACCGTCGAGCCGCCCCATCCCTTCGGCAAGCAGTGCTTCCAGGACCGGGCCGCGTAACCATTCCCTCTGCCATCGCGCGTAATCCGAATAGCGCAGCCGCACCGGCGGCAAGGGATCGGGTGCGCCGGAACGGAACGCCTCGTAGAGCGCCACCAGTTCGCTCCAGAGCAATTGCGACGCCCAACCATCGCACGCGACGTGGTGCAGGGTGACGAAGAGGACATGATCCTCGGGCCCCATCCGGATCAGTGCGCCGCGCACGAGCGGCCCGGCGGCGAGATCGAATGGCGACCGCAGTTCCTCCCCGAGCACCTCGCGGAGGCGCTCGTCCGCCGCTTCGACCGCGGCAGTGGCCAGGTCGACCTGACGCAAGGAAAACCCGCGGGGATCACCCACGTGCTGCATCGGCGTGCCGTCGACCAGCGACAGCGTCGTGCGAAGGACCTCGTGCCGTTCGACCAGGGTATCCAGGGCTCGCCGCAACGATGCGGTATCGAGCGCACCGATCAGGCGCACGGCCGATGGCACGTGGTAACGCGCCGCGCCCCGTGGGGCGGCCAACTGGTCGACGATCCACAGGCGCTGCTGTGCGAGCGAAAGCGGAGCCGGCCCGTTTCCGGGCGCCGGTACCAGCGGCGGCGGATCCACGCGATGCCCCAGGCTACTGAGGAAAGCGAGAATCTCCGCCTTGTGCGCGCGCAACCGGGATACGTCTTCCTCGCGCAACGCGCCGCGCGGCGCGTCCACCGCCAGTTCGCCGTTCTCCACCCAGAGACGAACGTCCCTGGCGCGAAGGCCATGGACCAGCCGGTCGATGGAGGGCTCGGCGCTCACGGAGGCCGATGGCCGTTCGGCGTGGCGGTCAGGCCTCCCACGGAAACACCCCGTGTTCCACGTAGCGGACGATGCCCTCGACGTTGCGGGGATCGGAAAACACTTCCGCGTTCACGTCGATCGCCGACTGCCGTTGCGCCCGGAGCCCGCCCGCGAGCTGGTCGGCATAGCGTTTGTAGCGGCCTATCGCGACGGGGGACAGCCGGCGCAGGCGCAACAGGTGCTTGCGCAGCAAGGCGTCGGATTGGGGTTCGAGCGCATCGACGAGTCCCCAGGAGAGCGCCTGCGACGCCTCGACCGGATGGGTCATCAGGGTGAGGTAATGCGCTCTCTGGAAACCGATTCGCCTGATGAGGAACGGCAGCACACAGGCGGGTATGAGACCGAACAGCAATTCGGAAAGGCTGAAGCGCGCCGTTTCATCGGCCAGCACAATGTCGCTCGCCGCCACGAAGCCCATGCCGCCGGCGTTGACCTTGCCGCGCACGTGCGACACGCACAGGTAGGGTCCGGTCGCCATGCGCAGCCACAGGTCGTACAGGCGGTCGGGGCCGGCCTCGGGGGCTTCGGCACCCAGGGAACGATCGCGGATGTCCGAGAAATCGGCACCGAAGCAGAACGTCTCCGCGTTGCCGCTGAACACGATGGCGTTCGCGCTGCCCTCGCATTCGTCGAGGACACGGTGGCATTCCTCCACCAGTCTGGCATTGATGGTGTTGTTGGCCTCGGGACGGTCGAACTGCAGGAAGCAGATAGAATCCTGCATGCGCACCTGCAACGTTTCGTAGTTCACGCGGTCCACTCGTACTCGCGATGGAATTCACGGATCTGGCGAAGGTACATGCGCGGGCGTCCTGAATGATTCATGCGCGCCGCTCTCTCCCACTGATCGTGCAGCACGACGTTGCGCGTGCCGAACTTCACGATGGCGCTTTCCCTCAACAGTTCGTCGTACTCGCCCATCGTGAGCGAATGGCGCGCATCCAGGCCACCCTTGATGTCGAAGCGGCTCTGCCGCTTCTGCCCCTCGGCGGTCACCACGCCGCTGTAGAACTCCGAACAGCAGCCTGAGCCATAGGAAAAGCATCCTATGCGCTTGGGATGCTCATACTCGCCGGTGTCGATGGTTCCCGCCAGCGACATGAAGACCGTACCGCCCATGATGTTGCCTACCCGCTGGCAGTACGACATGCCCGGGACGACGCGGCGCTGGAAATCCTCGTCGATCTCGTTCGGCCGGGCCTGCGCCACCTTCCGCATCATTGTGCGGTGGGCGCCTTTGACCATGCCGCCGAAGGGAGTGTGGAACGTCAGGTACTGGAAAGAGTCCCGGTAATCCACACCCTCGACGCGCCGCTGATACTCGCGGAACGCATTCTCGCAGCAGTCCAGGTACGAGAGCAGGGACAGATCCGCGTCGCCCGCTTCGCTGTCGGCCACCGGCCGACAGGTGTCCATCACTTCGTAACCGTAATAGCCGTTCGCGCCGACGTCGACCTGGAATACTTCCGGGTTTTCGCCGATCAGCATTGCGACCGCACCCGCGCCCGAACTCGGCTCGGCGAACGACCAATCCTGGGTAAGGGCCTCCCCAGCGTCGACGGCCATGAAACGTGAGATGTCGGTCGCCACCACGAGAGCCTTCGCCCCGGGCGAGGACTGTGAAAGGATGAAGTTCACGGCCATCTGGAAGCCGGCGGTGCCCGAATAGCACGCCTGCTTGATCTCGAACAGCCGACAGTTCCGGTTGAGCTTGAGATGATGGTGGATGTACGTGCTCATCGACTTGCCGAAGTCGATACCCGATTCCGTACACGTAATGAGCAGTTCGATCCGGTCCCGTTCCGATTCGTCGAGGCTGTCGACGATGGGCTTAGCCGCGTTCACCGCGAAGGTGATCGGGTCTTCGCATGGCAGCGCGACCGCCTTTTCCTTCATGAGAAGGTTTTCAAAACGCGTGGTGTCCAGTCGCCGGTGCTCGGCTAGCCTGCCGACATCCAGGCACGCAGTGCCTCCGAACACGTTCAACGCCTCGATTCCAACCAGCATTCCCTCACCCCCTTTCGATAGGCCGCGCCCGTGATCCTTAACAGACCGCCATGTCAGGCGGATGGCAGCTTGCCCAGCAACAGGTCGGCGAGTTCGCCGATGTTGCGCGGGCCGAACAGTTCCACACGAGGGATGGCCAGGTTCAGCTCCGACAGAACCTCCGCGAGTATCTCGGCGCGATCGATGGAATTGGCGCCAAGATCTTTCAGGCTGTCCTCGGCGACGAAACGATGGTCTTCCAGCGCGGGAAGAACCTCCGAAGCCTTGGCGCCGATGATTGCGACGATGTCGTTCTTGTCCATCAATGCCTCACGATGGCAGTCCACCGACCGCCCTCAACGATTTCGATTCAGACGCTTGGCTGGCGCGCTGCATCGACGCCAGTTCTGCGTAACTTTGGCTCAGCAGTTGCGCCGCACCTTCCATCAGGCGCACGCCGAGATCGGCGACACGCCGGTTGCGCCACGGCACGAGCGGCGTATCCCTTACCCACTGGTTGAACGCGCCCAGGGCGGGACCGCAGTGAATCTGGTAGTCGACCTTGCCCTCCGCGACGCCCTGCATGGCGAGCCGCGTCGTGTGCACGAAATACCACTTGAAGATGAGCGCCATCTTGTGCCGCGGATTGCGCTCCATCTCGCCGATCCTGTCCGGCATGACGCGCGCGTAATACGCCATCGTCTCTTCCCACACCGCCTCGAACGATCGCTGGAAATACTTGTCCTGAATCTGCTGGCGCGTCTGCGGGTCGATGTCCTCGATGGAACCGAACCGCTGGTACAGCTCGTAGAGCTTGTTTGCGCGCGCGGGGAAGAACAATCCGCGCCGGGCCACCTGAACCTTGGCGCCCAGTTCGAACATGTCGCCGGCCGGGGCATAGCACGTGTCCTGCACGTTCAGCTCCTGCAGAATGTCCTTTACCGCATCGCTGGTGCCCGCCTCGACCGTGCACTGGTTGATCGAGCCGGTCATGACGAAGGCGGCGCCCATGATGAACGCCGCGGCGACCGCATGAGGCGTACCGATGCCGCCAGCGGCGCCCACCCGGATGCGTCGGCGGTAACCGTGCTCCTTCATCGCCGCGTCGCGCAGCGCGAACATCGCCGGCAACAGCGCGAACGCCACGCCCTGGTCGGTGTGTCCTCCCGAATCGGATTCGACGCAGATGTCCTCGGACATCGGGATGCCTGCACCGATTTCCGCTTCCTCCGCGGTGAGGCGACCGGCGGCGATCAGGGCGCGCACGATCTCTTCCGGCGGCGGCCGCATGAAGGCCGAGGCCACCTCCGGACGCGATACCTTGGCCAGGATGCGGCGCGGGGATACGGCATGGCCATGCGCGTCGCGCCGGATGCCGTGCAGGCGAAACCGAACCAGGCTCGGCGTGATGCGCATGAACGCGGCGGCCTCGACGAAACGCACGCCGTGGCGCAGGTACATGTCGACCGTGTGGTCTTCGATGTCCGGTCGGTCGAGACTGCACAGCAGGTTCATGCCGTACGCCTCGCCGCCCGGAAGCCGCTCACGTATGCGCACCAGCGCCGCCTCGAGCGCATCGAAGGTCATGCCGCCGGCGCCGAGGTAGCCGAGCATCCCGGCCCGACCCATCGCGATAACGAGATCGGCGGAAGAAATACCTTTATACATCGCGCCGGCGAGATACGCGTAGCGCAGGCCATGATCGGCCCTGAACCCTTCGTCACCCAGCGAATCGGCGCCGATGGTCAGCATGGAAAGCTCCGGCCGGATCGTTGCCGCATCATCGGGCTCACCCGGCGTCCCGCGATCGCGTGGCAGCATGCGCATCGTCGGCCACTGGCACGACAAATATCGCGATCAGGTAGAGCACGGCCAGTGCGCCTCCGCTGAACACGCCGAGGATGATGAAAATGGAGCGCATCCAGGCCACGTCCACCTTCGAGTACACGGCCAGCCCATTGCACAGCCCGGCCAGCCACTGGCCCTCGCGGATGCGGTAGAGCCTGCGTCCTTCTTCCCGGACCGTCGGCGCCGCCGAAGAGGATGGCGTGCCAGCGACGTCGCGGAGGATCGCATCGATCTCGGGGGCGGTGACAACCGTCTTGGTCGCATCCACGCACGCGGCCAGCCTCCCGGCCAGCAAGCGCTCGGCGTCATCCCTCTCGGCAGGCGCGAGCGATTCCAGATACTCGCGCAGGTTCCGATAGCCGTCCTGCTCCACCTGGAATGCCCTGCCGCGCACGCTCAGTGTGACTACTGTTTTCACGGAATGCGCTCCTCAGCCGGCGATGGCTCGCGCGGCATCCTGGATCTGTTTGACAAGCCGGGTCAATACGTTGCCCGGACCCACTTCGCGGAAGTCCTTGATGCCCTGCGACAGGAGGTACTCGACGCTTTCGGTCCAGCGCACCGGCTGCGTGATCTGTTTCACCAGCAGTTCGCGGATGCTCGCTGCGTCGCCCGGATAAGGCTTCGCCGTGACGTTCGCCACCACGGGTATCCGCGGCGGCGCGAACGCGAACGAGGCCAGGTACCCTTCGAACTGACGGGCATAGGGTTCCATGTAGCGCGAATGGAACGCCGCGCTCACCGGCAACGGAACGAACAGGGAAGCCCCGGAGGATTCGAAGAGCGGGCCAAGCCGCGCGATGTCGGCCGTGGGACCGCTGATCACCGTCTGCGACGGCGAGTTGTAGTTGGCGACGTCGATGCCCTGAAAGCCGTGGTCGTCGATCACCGCGCGGACCCGCTCCGGCGCCAGGCCGATGACCGCGCCCATGCCACCGTCGCGCGCCTGGCCCATGAGCTCGCCGCGCTTGTGCACGAGGCGCAGCCCGGTCATGAAATCGATGACTCCCGCCGCCACGAGCGCGCTGTACTCTCCCAGGCTGTGGCCGGCCGCGTAGCGCGGCACATGGCCGTCCTTCACCGCCTTCAGCATGTGCAGCGAGCAGACCACATAGAGGGCCGGCTGCGTGTATCGAGTGTCCTTCAGCAGGCCGTCGGCGTCGTCGACGCAGAGCCTGCGCATCGAATAGCCGACGAGATCGTCGATGTCTTTTTCGACGGCACGATATTCGGGCAGATCGAAGAGCTCCTGACCCATGCCCTTCTGCTGCGACCCCTGCCCGGGAAAAACGAATGCAGTCATCAACGTCCTCCGCTTGCTCCCTGAACGTCGAGAATGCTTCGACGTAGCGATCCTCACGATGGTCACCGGCATCGTGAAGATCCCGGACAGCCGGTTATGCACGTGTTTTCGTAACTGAACCCGCATACGAGCGATGGACGGCGCGAATTCCGTTGCGCATCCAGGAAAATCCAAACCCCGAGGCGATGATTACAGATTCCCCTGGGGGCCGCAACCATGATCCAGGCCGTCGGCTGCGGCGTGGAGGGCACATGATAAAGTGCCTCGGGCGGCGGTTTTGCCGTGCCTCCAGACCGCCTTGCCATGCGAGTGTTTGCATTGTCGGATATCCACGTGGATTACGAGGTCAACGCGCGCTGGGTCCAACGCCTTTCCATCGTCGATTACCGCCACGACCTGCTCATCCTGGCCGGCGACGTCACCGATCGGCTCGATCTGCTCTCGTGGTGCATCGCCGAGTTCGCGCGGCGTTTCCGGCAGGTGTTGTTCGTGCCCGGCAACCACGATCTCTGGGTGATGCGCGACGCGCCGGGCAAGACATCCTGGGAGAAGTTCGACGACGTGGCCGCCTGCGTGAACGATGCCGGCGCAAGCATGCGCCCCTTCGAGCACGCCGGCCTCCACGTCATTCCCCTGCTGAGCTGGTACGACTACTCCTTCGGCGAGCCGGACGAGGCCCTGCAATCCATCTGGATGGATTTCGCGGCATGCCGTTGGCCCGAGGGCATCCGGGCGAACGACGTCAGCGAGCGCTTCGCGGCCATGAATCAGAGCGAGCCGCCGTCCGGCGCGAAACGCGTCGTGACGTTCTCGCACTTCCTGCCGCGCATCGACCTGATGCCGGCCTCCGTCCCCGGCCCGGTGCGCATGCTCTTTCCCGTGTTCGGGTCGATCCGCCTCGACGCGCAGCTCCGTCGCCTGGGCGCCGACACGCACGTCTACGGCCACAGCCATCTCAACAGGACGAAAAGCATCGACGGGGTGACCTACGTCAACAACGCCTTCGGCTATCCCTACGAAGATCACATCGCCGCGAAACTCCTGGTCCCGATCGTCGCGGAGTGACCATGGAGCCGCTCCTGCCCGGCGAGGTGCACCTGTGGATGGCTCGCTATCCGCAATTCGGCGATCCCTTGTCCAGCGCCAAGTGCGATGCCGTCATGACCGACGAAGAAAAGGCGAGGACGGAACGTTTCCACTTCGAGGACGATCGTCTGCGCCACCGGGTCACCCGCGCCCTGCTGCGCAACAGCCTGTCACGGTACGCGCCGGTGAATCCGGACGCGTGGCGCTTCGTCTCCAACGCCTACGGACGCCCCGCGATCGACCCGCATCACGGCGAGGCCTGTACGTTGTCATTCAACCTGTCGCACACGCGGGGCCTCATCGTCCTCGCCATTGCCCGGGACGTCGACCTCGGCGTCGACGTGGAGAACGTTCGCCATCGCGCCGCGCCACTGGACGTCGCCGACCGCTTCTTCTCGATCGAAGAGGTCGGCGCGCTCGCCAAGATCGATGCTGCGGCGCGTCCGCGCCGCTTCTACGAATACTGGACGTTGAAGGAGTCGTACATCAAGGCGAGGGGGATGGGTCTTTCCCTACCCCTCGACGGTTTCGCCTTCTCGTATCCCACCGACGATGCCATTGCACTGGCGATCGATCCGACCCTGTCCGACGACCCGGCGCGATGGGAATTCTGGCAATGGCACCCGATCGACGATTGCCTCGTCGCCCTTTGCCTCCAGCGGCGTGGCGACGCCGCCACGCGCATCCATGCGCGCCTCGCCTTGCCGGGCGGTGAGGCAACGCTGTCGCTCGTGCCGCTGCGCCGCTCCCGCGATGCTTCGCTCAGCACGCGGTAACGAAGCCGAAGCTCTTCAGCTCGCCCCCCAGGGGCGAAAGCACCTTGCTGATGCGCGACGCCGAGCCGGCTGGCAGCAGGTAGTTCAGGAATGTGGCGAGCGTGCCGGACGGACCGACGTCGAGGTAGTGGAAGGACTCGCGTGCCTCCAGTCGCTGGACGGCGGCCGGAAAGGCGATGGGATCGCGAACCACGTGCCAAAAGAAATCTTCCGGCAACGTTTGGTAGTCGATGGCCTTGGCGCAGCATACGACCGGCATGCGGGCCGGCCCCATGGGCAGCCCATCGAAACACCACCGTAGCGGTTGGCCGGCCGCGTCGATCCAGCGCGAATGAAACGCGTGCGTCACCGGTAACCGCTGGTAGGGTACCGTGCGTGCGTCGAGGAAACGCTCGACCTCGTCCAGCGCGGCGTCCAGTCCGGCCACCACGAAATGCGAAGAGAAGTTCACCGCCGCCAGCTCGGCGCGCGTGGCGATCTCCGGCGTGTCGTACAGCGTCGGGTCGCCGACGATGGCGAGCATGCCGCCCGGCGGGCAATGCTGTTCCACGATCCGAGACTGGCGCAGGATCGCCGCCAGCGCGTCCTCGGGCGTGATCGCACCGGCCACGGCCACTGCCGCGTAACTGCCCAGGCTGGCGCCCAGGGTGAGGTCGGCATGTACGTGAGCGGCCTCCAGGGCCTTCGCCATCGCGTACTCGACCATGAAGATCGCCAGGCCGCTGAGGGGCGTGCGCGCGAACGTGTCCGATCGCGAACGGGCCGGATCGTAGATCATGCGAACGATCGAGGTACCGCACAGCGCGAGGGCATGCGCGTCGAGGCGGTCCATCCAGCGCCGGAACACCTCGTTGCCCTGGTAGAGCGGTTCGCCCATGCGGTAGTACTGCGAGCCCTGCCCCGAGAACATGAAGATCGTCTTGAGTGGTTGCATAGAGACTCAGCTGGAGGATGGATGCGACATGCCCGGGGGCGACGCGGCCGCTCCGGGAGGCGCGGTGAAGAATCGGCTCGGCCATGGGCGACCGATGCATTGCGCCAGCCAGCGGCGCACGTCCGGGAACGCCGCTAGGTCGATCGATGTGGCGTGGACCGAACTGATGACACCGGCCACGTTCACGTCCGCCGCGGTGAACGCGGGGCCGAGCAGAAAGCGGGAGCGCGCGAGCGCGCGATCGAGCACGGTCAGCGGCGTGGCGAGACGCTTGGCATGCTCCGCGGCTCTCCCCGTGCTGTCCGCAAGCGCCGCGACCACATGCGGCTCGACGTCGCTCACGGCCCATAAGCTCCATTGCAGCACCGTCGCCTGCTGCGCCAACGCCGTCGGCCAAAGCGGGCCGCCGGCCTTTATCGCCAGGTAGAGATTGATCGCGATCGACTCCCAGACCACCACCGCGCCATCGCGCAACACGGGCATCCGTCCATTCGGATTCAGGGCCAGGTACGCGTCGGATTTCATGTCGTCCGCGCTGGCGCCTACCCACTCGTACGCCAAACCCAGCTCTTCGAGCATCCACAGGCAGCGGAACGTGCGCGATGGCAACGAACCGTAGAGGATGGGCACCGTCGGCCCGGCGTCCGCGTCGGCCATCGCTCAATCCCTGGAAGGGAGAAATTTCGCGACGAACCGTTCCGCGATGCGCGGATCGATGCCATGTGCGGCCGGGTCGACCGCGAAGCGTTGCGCGAGCTCCGCCACCCGTCGGTATTCGGCCGGATCGGACATGCAGTGCTGGAAAAGATCGGCGGTCTGGGCCTGCAGCTCGCTCGCCTGCTGGAACACGCGCGGATCGAAACGGGGTAGCGCCGAGAACGCGTCAGGCGGCACGGCGTCCTGCCGCCAGCGGAACATCAGCGAACTTCCGTTGTGACGCGCGGTGAGCGGCAACGCGTCGTCCTTCGCCACTCGCACCTCGGGAAGAAACTGCAACCCCTGCTTCCAGTGATAGCCCGGACCCTGACCGGGTTCGTTCGAGAGCCACCGTCCGGGCGTCATTTCCAGGTCGAACCAGAATAGCACCGCGCCTGCGATGCCGTCGGCCTTCGCGACGAGGTCGAGCTCCTGCTCCTGCGGGGACGGCTCGGCCCGGGCGAAATCGAAGGCGAACACGTCGAACGGTTCGCTCAGCGGCCGGTAGTCGATCTCGCGGGCATCGACGTTGGTGAACTCGGCCGTGAAACGGTAGGGATTGAGGAGGTTGACGTCGATGTCCAGTATGCGATCAAGCCGATACTCGACGAGCATCGCGCGCAGGCGCCCCGCCATCGGGAGATAGGTGGCGCCGTCCGCGAGCAGGTGCTCCCGCGCATGCGCCAGGAAATGCAGTACTCCCTCGCCGATAAGGCTGCAATCAAACAGTTCGAACAGCGCCAGTTCGGCGCGTTCCGGCAAGGATGCCGACACGGATAGCGCGCGACAGTCCATGGCGAGCACATCGACCCGTTCGTCCACCCCGTTGGCGGCGGCCACCTCGCCGGCGATGCGCGCCAGACGCGTATCCACTTCGCATGCATGCACGCGCGCGCCCATCTGCGCCGCCATCACCGACAGCAGACCGCAGCCGGCCCCGATGTCCAGCACGCGCGTGCCTTCGGCGCCTGAAAGGCGCAAGGCGAGCGCGTCGTGATAGGCCTGGTTGCGGGCGCCGTCGAGCACCATCGGCACGTACCACGACGGCAGCATGGCCGTGCGCGGCATTCGTGCCGGCGGCACCGTGGCAATCGACAGGCGCGTGGCCTCGATGCCTGCGCGGATCGTGAATGACTCGGCCGCTGCCACGTCGACGGGATCGATGTAGTGAGCCGCGGGCCGCAGGCAGCGCAGCCCGCCGTCAATGCCGGTATCCAGCCGCGCATCGGCCAGTTCGATCGAGAACCAGAACAGGATCGCCTCGACCGTGCCGTCGGCGGTCACCGTGAGCTCGCGCGTCCGCACCTCGGGCGCGAAGTCGTTTAGGTCGATGTCGCCCAGGTCGGTCGCCGCGGTGAGCGCCCTCCAGCTGTCCGCGGACGACGAAACCGCGAGGGGATAGGGACTCCAGCGAAGGGATGACAAGGGGCGGATGTCGACGCCGGCCCCCGGATAGTTCCACTGTACCGCCATCGCAAAAAGACGCGCGCGACCCGGCAGCACGCGCAGGTCGGGCGCCCCGCGACGGCGATAGCGTTCGGCGATGCGCACGATGCCCGTTCCCAGCAACGTATGGTCGATGTCGGGTACCACGAGCCAGTCGTAAGTCGCCGGCTGCAGGGACGCGTCGTCCTCGGGCAGCACGTCCACGTGCGCGGCGAAGGTTTCGAACGACGCGCGCCGCTGCTCGTCGTTCCAGCTCGCGATCTCGCCGACGTGCGAGGCATGCCAGGCCGCCAGCAGGTGCTTCTGCACCACACCGGAAGCGATCCGCGCGTCGATAGCGGAAGGCTCCACGATGGTGACGTGCGCCGCGCCGTGCGCCAGGGCACGCAGGGCCAGCACACCGAGTTCGCTGCCATGCATGAGCACGCGCTTGCCGGCCGTCGATCGCAGCGCCTGATCCCAGGCTCCGAGCCAGCCGTCGTCGTCCAGCCTCGCGAGGGCGTTGCGCGAGGCCTGGTGCGCGCCGTAACGGACGAGGTGCTGGCGAAGCCCACCCACCATGGCGGCGTTCATCGATTCGGGAATCGTCGGATCGACCAGCAGGACGGGATCGAACGGCATCGAAGGAAGCTGTTCGGGCTCGCCGGACGGCACTGCCGATTCCGGGTCGAGCGCCTGTCGCAGGATGTCGTCCTTGCGCAGTTGTTCCTGAAGCCACCCGATGCGTTCGGCGACGTCGGTGTCGTCGGGATCGAGCGCCTGCACGCGCAGATAGGCGGCAAGCGCGGCGGCACGGTCGCGCTCGTTGTGGTACGTATCGGCCAGCAGGCGGTGTCCCACGACGGAATCGGGATCGATCGCGACGATGCGCGAAGCGTCCTCGATCACCGCGCCGGGTTCGTCGAGGCGCACGTTGACCCGTGCGCGTTCCGCGCGCCAGCGCACTTCGTCGGGTTCGATCGCAACGAGCTGGTCGAGGTAGATAAGCGCCTGCTCGAGGTCGTTCTTGCCGAGCGCGTCGTCGGCCATGTGTGAGAACACCGGGATACCCTCACGCAGCACGTCGTGCGGCACGCGTTCCAGCGCGGCCTTCATCCCGGCCGGATCGCCGCGCCCGAGGGCGCGCGCGAGCTCATCCTGCCAATCCACCATGATTGCGACGCTCCCTGCTTCGTCGCGAGTTATAGTACGAACCGCTCCCGTTCCTTGGCAACCTCGGAACCGGCGGACGACGCCGCTTCGCGCGACCAGCGGATCGTTTCGATCCGCTGCGCGAGTTCGCTCAGATCCCGGCATTCGAAAAGGGTCTCGAAGGGGAGATCGACGCCGAACTCCGCATGCACTCGCGCGAGCACCCGTATGCCGAGCAGCGAATGCCCGCCCAACTCGAAGAAGTTGTCGCGACGACCGACGGCATGCACTGCGAGTACGTCTTTCCAGATGCGGGCCAGCGCTTCTTCCGTTTCGCCCGTGGGAACGCCTCCGGTCGGCTCGCCATCGTCCCGTCCTTCGGGCAACGGCAGCGCGTCGCGATCGAGCTTGCCGTTCGCCGAGAGCGGCCACGACGAGAGGCGCACCACTGCGGTCGGCACCATGTGCGGCGGCAGGTGGGCCTTGAGATGGTCGCGCAAGGCATCGATCGCGATCGTTTCCCCATCCACCCCTGTGACGTAGGCGACCAGGCGCCGATCGCCCGCGTATTCCTTCACCACGACCACCGCGTCGCGCACCGACGGATGGGCGGCCAGCGTGGCCTCGATCTCGCCTGGTTCGATCCTCACGCCGCGCAACTTCACCTGGTGGTCGCGGCGGCCCAGGTATTCGATCGTACCGTCGACGCTGCATCTCGCTAGGTCGCCGGTGCGATACATGCGCTGACCGGGTTCGGTCGCATGGGGATCGGGGATGAACCGGTCGGCGGTGAGATCCGGACGATAGCGGTATCCGCGGGCCAGGCCGGTCCCCGCGATGTAGAGCTCGCCCGGCACGCCGGGAGGCGTCGGATCGAGCCGGTCGTCGAGTACGAGCATGCGCGTGTTCCAGATCGCCCGGCCGATGGGCACCCGGTCGGGCACGTGGCCACGTTCGCATTCGAACGCGGTGACGTCGATCGCCGCCTCCGTGGGGCCATACAGGTTGTGCAGCCGCGCGGTGGCATGCGCGGCCAGGAAGCGACGGGCGAGATCGGCGGACAATGCTTCGCCGCTGCAGATGAGATGACGCAGTGCGGGAGCCTCGACGATAGGCACGCGAGCGAGGAAGGCGGCCAGCATCGACGGCACGAAATGCGCCACCGTGATGCCCTCGTCGCGCAGCATCCGATGGAGATGGTCGACGTCACGGTGGCCGTCGGGACGCGCGAGCACCAGGCACCCGCCGCACATGAGCGGCAGCAGGAACTCCCACACCGATACGTCGAAGGTATAGGGCGTCTTTTGCAGAATGCGGTCGTGTGGCCCGATCTCGTAGGCATGCTCCATCCAGCGAAGCCGGTTGAGCAACGCGGCGTGCGGGATATCCACGCACTTGGGCATGCCCGTCGATCCGGACGTGTACATGGCGTAGGCCTGCGACGCGCCATCTACGGCGACCGCCGGGTCGGTGGACGGAAAGTCCGCGAACGCCGTTGCGTCGACCACGCACGTCGGCGTGTCGCCGCGCAGCGCGGCCAGCCTCGTCTGGAGGCGGGCCTCCGTCGCGACGAGACGGGGCCGGGACTGGCCCAGGAAGTACCCGAGCCGTGCGTCGGGCGAACCGGTGTCCAGCGGAAGATAGGCAGCGCCGGCCTTGAGGATGCCGAGCATGGCGACCACCAGCGCACTGCAGCGCTCGAAGAACAGGCCGACGAGCGCACCGGCATTTACCTCGATGAGGTAATGGGCGAACCGATTGGCGCGTTCGTCGAGTTCGCGATAGCTCAGCGTCTCGCCATCTGAGCGTAGTGCGACGGCATCGGGGGTCAGCCGCGCATGCTCGGCGAAACGCTGGTGAACGGGGACCAGGCACGCGGCGTCGATGATGTCGCCGGTGCATCGCTCCAGCAGTCGCACACGGGCCGCGTAGCCGAGTAACGACAGGGCACGCGGCGAGTCCGTCGGTCGCTGTTGTGCCGCGCCGTCGAGGAAATGCACGAAGGCTTCCAGCAGCGCCTCGCGCTCCCACGACGACGCGGATGCACCGGCCATGTCGAACCGCACCACCGGGCCATCGGCGGAACCGCGCCGCACGATGCGGATGATCGATGGCCCACGTACGGATGATACGGCGCTGCCGGCGGACGGCGAGTCGTGCACATCCACGACGACGCGAAAACCGGGGCCCTGCTCCTCCGGCAGCCGAGCCTGCATCGAGGCGACCGCCGCCAACTCGGCGAACGCGACAGACCGGTTCGCGACGATGCGCCGGACCGCGTTTGCCATGTCCTCCGTTTCGTCCCTCCGGGACACCACCGGTACGAGCGCCTCGCGCGGCAATCGGATCGACGATGCATCCGCTTCACCCTGGCGCAGCACCACACCCACGCGCAGCACCGGCACGTCGGTGATCCGGTGCAGAAACAACACGGTCCATGCGAAAAGCAGGTCGTGGGGGTGATGTCCCAGGCTCGAGGCGCAGGCGTCGATGTATGCCGCGAGGCGCGGCGAAAGCTGGCGCTCCAGAGTGGATCGCTCGCGTTCGTCGTGGTCTCTGGCGAAGCCCTCTTGCGCGGGGAACGGGTCCACCGGGATGGCTTCCAAGACGTCGGCATGCCATGAGTGCGGAACCTCCGCGATACGGGGTGCATAGGCTGCCTCGCGCGACGCGTGCAGATCGGCGACAAGCATCGCCTCGTCGGACAAGGCATCCACGTCCGGCGCACCCTCGGGCTCCCGGCTCGCCGCCAGGCAACGTCGCACGATCGCCACGGCCTGCGTCTCGTCCACCGCCAGGGGGTGAAATCGAACATGCAACTCGGACGCGTGGCCCGGCCGAAGCACGAGCAGGCAGGCCATCGCCGGCATGGCCAATGCGTCGGACGCGACGTCGGTGACGTCGCTATCGCTCACCCGCACCTCGACGCGCGCCGCCGGCAGGACCGCCTGCCAGGCGCCCTCACGCGCACTGCCGCCGAAGGCCAGGCGCAAGGCGGCCGTGGTTTCCGCGACGGCGTTCACGGCCCGCTCCAGCGATGAGGGATCGACATCGGCCGGCACTGGCGCGACGACCCGGAGCGCAGCGAGTCCCTGCCCTCCCTGCCGTCGGTAACCCATCCAGCGAAGGCGCTGGATGGCGGTCAGCGGATAGCGCCTTCCGGAGGCGCCGGACGACAGGCGCATGTCGATGCGGTCCAGCGGTGCGTCCGGCGCCTCGGCCACGAAGCGGGCGACCCGAAGGAAACGCTCCGCAAAGGCCTGGATGACTTCGGCGTCGAACAGCCCGGTGGCGTAGACGAATTCGCAATCGAGGCCGCCTATCGTGGGCTGCGCGATCAGGGTGAGATCGTTGATCGCGCCGGATGGCGTACCGTGCACCGGGCCGATCTTCAGCCCCGCCACGCTATCGCCGTCGCGCTGCGCGTCCCGCAATACGAAATCGACCTGCGCGATGGGTTCGTGGGACAGATCGCGCCGGCCCACGCGCTCGGCGACCAGCCATTCGTAGGGAAAATCCTGGTGACTGAACGCCGCGAGCGCGCGTTCGCGCACGCGGTCGAGGTGGGCATTGAACGACGATCCCGCCTCGACCCTCGTACGCAGGGCGAGCAGGTTGACGAACAGACCGATGACGCCGCCGATCCGGGGATGCGTTCGCCCGGAGGATGGCGTACGGATCACGACGTCCGGCGTGTCGCACAGGCGCGCGAGGAACACCTGGAACACGGCGAGCAGGGTCATGTACGGCGTAGCGCCCGCCGCGCGCCCCAGGGCGTTCAATCGGCCCAGCGTCGGCGAAGGGACCTGGAATCGGTGCGTGGCGCCGCGGAAATCGCGCCGTGCCGGCCGTTCGCGCTCGAGGGGGAGGCGCAGCAGCGCAGGAGCGCCGTCCAGGTAATCTCGCCAGAACACGCGTTGCGCATGCAACGCCTCGGCGGTGAGGCGACCGCGCTGCCACACTGCGAAATCGGCATAGCTCATCGACGCCTCGCGAGAGTGTGGCGGCGAACGTCCGGCCCGGAACGCCGCATACGCCTCCATGAGGCCGGCGACGAAGATCTGCGACGACCAGCCGTCCCAGACGATGTGGTGCACCACCCACACGAAGACGTGAGACGCCGTGGCCCGCCGCAATAGCGACGCGCGAAACAGCGGGGCGACGCGCAGGTCGAACGCAAGCTCGGCCCGCTGCCGTATGGCCTTCAGGCAGGCCTCGTCGTCGGCATCCTCGAGGTCGACCCATTCGACGAACACCGGAAGCGTCGCTTCCGCGACCTGCGAGGCGGTGCCGTCCGCAGCGGTCACGATGCGCATGCGAAGCGCATCGTGCCGCTCCACCGTCCACGCCAGCGCCCGCTGCAACGTGTCGGCATCGAGCGGACCGTCGATGCGCAGCGCCACGGTCTCGTTGTACGCCGCGACCTGCGTACCGAGCCGTTCGACCAGCCACAAGGCTTCCTGCGCGTAGGTCAAGGGCCCGGGCGCGCCCGGCGCGCGCGCAGGCTCGGGAGCGGCCACACCACGTCGCTGGCTAAACAGGCGATCCGCCAGCGCCTGCAACTGTTCGGGCGACAAGTCGGGGACGTTATCGGGTTCGGAAGACATGCGGGTTTCCTTCATCCTTCGCTTTCGGCGGCGACCTGCCTGGCCAGTTCCATCACCAGCAGCTCGCTGAGCCGGACGATCGTCCCTTCCGGCCGCAGAAGGGCGGGCACCTCGATGGTCACGCGGTAATGCTCGTCGATCATCGCGACGACCCGGGCGGCGAGAAGCGAGCTGCCGCCGAGATCGAGGAAGGGATCGAAGATGCCGATGGACGAAAAGCCGAGAACCTCGCGCCAGATGTCAAGCAGGGTCGTCTCCAGTTCGTTGCGCGGTGCCACTACCTCGCGGTGCGACAAGGCCAGCAGCGACGTGTCCCCGATCTCGTATCCCTCGGTCGCGCTCCCGTCGGGCTCCGCGTCGCGGCATGATGCGAAGGCGGCGTCGCGAACGCCGACGCATCGCCCGACCCGGATGCCTGCGGCATCGAACAGGTCGATATCCACCACGATGGCCCGATCGTCGCCCATGTCGCCACGACGTATCCACGCAGTCCGGGCCTCGGCGACGCGCCCCCCCATCCACAGTTCCCGGCAGGCAAGCGCGGCGGGCAGCACGACGGTGCGCTCGTCGTCGCCGTGGCGTGCGACCTGTAGGGCGGCCGCCTGCAAAGCGATGTTCACCAGCACAGGCGGCAGGCCAAAGCCGGCATCCACCTCGGTGGCGGCCGGAGACGCGTCGATGTCCACCACGGTAAAGGGCTGGCCGTCCTCGTCGGCGCCGCGCGCCACCTCGCCATTCCGCCGGTAGGGCTCGCCGAATTCCAGGCCGATGCGCCGCATCATCCCGATCCATTGCGGCGCCGGCATGCGGTTCGCGGCGAGAACGCGCCAGGGACCGAGGTCGCCGCCCTCGTCGGACGAATTTTCCGCCGGTACCGCCGTGCCACGCAGGTGCGTCCGCCGGGTCCCGTCGCCATCATCCGGTACCAGCGAATACACCTCGACATCGAGTCGTCCCGCTGCGGCGAGACGCATGCCAACGTGCACGGTCACTGGCCTGGACGCGATCTCCACCGGGCCGTTCCAGCGCAGGTCCAGCAGGCGCACGGCATCGCCGGGACGGCCCGCTACACGCTCCACCGCGGCGCGGAGCATTTCCAGGCACAGCACGTCGGGCAGCAGCCGCAGACCGCGCACCTCGTCGCGAACCGCCCAGGGTTCGTCGCCGGAAAACGTGCTGCTGAAGCGGTACTCGCCGATGTCGGAGCTGTTCATCTGCAACAGGGGATGGAGCACCGGCACGCCCAGGCGTCCGTCGTACCCGATCGTTTCCACCCGGCGCGGCGCATCCGGCAGCGTAATGGCGGGCGGAACGACCGCCTGCGGCGCCGATGGCAACCAGAGACGCTCCCTGGCGAAGGGATAACCCGGCAGCGCGAGGATGCGGCGCCGACGCGGATGCAGCCGCGCCCAGGGCACCTTGCCGCCACGCGCCCAGAACATGGCCAGTTTCTCCGCGTCCGCTTCGCGCAGGAACGTCTCCAGCAGCGCGTCTCCCGCGCTGCCGCTGGTGAACGAATGGAAGTCCGCGGCCTCCGCCGGACCGCCACTGAAGACGGTCGTGCCGGGCACCGGCCGTTTGTCGCCGGCGAGCCAGGCATCGAATGCGGCACGCAAGGTGACGCGATCGCCCACCACCAGTGCGAGCCGGTGGGGCATCGCCTCACGGCCGCATTGCAGCGTATAGGCGAGGTCGCCCATCCTCATGCGCGGATCCGCGTCGACTGCCTCCGCCAGGGCGCGTACGAGGGCATGCAACCGATCCACGCCGCGCGCCGAGACGATCACCACGTAACGATCGGCGAACGGTTCGGCCGGAACGACGTCCGCCGAGACCTGCTCGTACTCCGACACGACCAGGCAGGCATTCGAACCGCCCGCGCCGAACGAATTGATCAGGGCGGTCCGCGTGCGTTCGCGCGGCCACGGCTCCACGGCCCGCGGCAGGCGGAACGGCGAACCCTCCAGGACGATCGCGGGATTGGGCGGTTCTGTCTGGATCGTCGGCACCCTTTCCCCATGGCGCATCTGCAGCAGCACCTTGGCCAACTGGGCCATGCCCGACGCCGCCTCGGCATGGCCGATGTTCGATTTCACCGCGCCTATCGCGCATGCGTGCTCAGGCAACCCGGAGAAGACCGTGCGCAGCGCGGCCACTTCGATCGCATCGCCCAAGGGCGAGCCGTTCGCCGCCGCCTCCACGTAACCGATCGACGACGCCGAGATGCGCGCCTGCCGCAGGGCTTCGCGCATGACGGCCGCCTGCGCGTCCGGATTAGGCACCGAATAGCCATTGCTTCGGCCGCCATGGTTCAACGCCGATCCCTTGATCACGCCGAAGATCGTGTCCGCGTCCTCGATGGCGCCGGACAGTGGCTTGAGCAGCACGGCACCGACGGCCTCGGACGGCAGATAACCGTCCGTCTGTCCGAAACTCCGGCCGGTGGCCTGGCTGGCGAGCATCTGAGCCTGCCCGAGCGTGATGTACTTCTTCGGATGGAGCGACAGGTTCACTCCCCCGGCGATGGCCAGTGTGCACACGCCCGCGCGCAGGTCCGTGCACGCCATGTGGATGGCGGCGAATGCCGACGAGCACATGGTGTCCACGGCGATGCTTGGACCTTGCAGGCCGAAGAAGTAGGACACGCGGTTGGCGATGGCGGCCTGCGGAGAGGTGCCCAGGGCGTCGACGCCCTCGTCGTCGCTCGTCGCGCCGTATTGGTTGTACATCGAGCCGACGTAGACGCCCACATTGCCGGCATGTTCCTCGCGCAACGCATCGCGCGTGTAGCCGCTTCCCTCCAGCAGGTTCCACACCGTTTCCAGGTAGAGGCGCTGCTGGGGATCGGTGAACCGCGCCTCCACGGGAGTCATGTTGAAGAACAGCGGATCGAAGGCATCCACGTCGTCCAGGAAACCGCCCCATCGACAATAGGTCTTGCCGAAAAAGGCCTTGCGCGCGTCGAAACGGGCGTCGTGATCCCAGCGTTCGGGCGGTATCCCGGTGATGCTGTCGGTACCTGCACGCAGGTTGCGCCAGAACGCGTCGAGGTCCGCGGCCTGGGGAAACCGTCCGCTGAACCCGACGATGGCTATGTCGTCTTCGATCGCGTCACACCTGGGCGCGGCATGGCCACCCAGGATCGACGGCGCCGACCGTGGCGGGCGCGCCGGCGCCGCGGCGGCCGCCACATGCGCATCGGGCATGTCCGCTGCCACGCCGAGCAGCCGGGCCACGGCCGGACGATGTTCGCGCAGCAGGTAGCCGTTGAGCGATACGAGGTCGTGGTGCTCGAAGAACAGCGTCTTCGGCAACGAGCCGAACGACTTCTCCAGCTCGTTGGTCATCTGCATTGCGAGGATCGAATCGAAACCGTAATCGTCCAGCGGTGTGTCCGCCGAAACGCGATCCAGCGGCAGCTTCACCGCGTTGCCGAGCAACGCGCAAAGCGAGCGCAGCATGCGGGACGCGAGCGGATCGGTCGACGGCGTCGGCTGCGCCTCCATGGCCGGGCGCACCGAAGGGGTTTCCACCGCTACGCCCGCCGACGCCAGCAAGCGGCGCAGGGCGCTCTCGTCGCCGGCCAGCACCAGTTGCACGCCATGCGCTTCGCCGAGAAGTCGCTCGAGCAGGTCGATGCCCTCCTCCGTCTCCAGGGCACGCTGGCCGCTCGACGCGAGGTACGACGCGGTCGCTTCGGCATCGCCCATGCCGAGCCCGCCGTCGCGCCACAAGGGCCACTGGATCGCGATACGCCGTACGCCCGCCGGCGCGGCGGCAACGCATGCGGCCTGAAAGCGGTTGGCCACCGCATAGGCGCATGCGCCGAAATCCCCCAATACCGCCGACGACGAAGAAAAGTGGCAGATGAAATCGAGCGGATGCCCGGCGAACGCTTCTTCCAGCACCAGGGTTCCCGCGACCTTCGGGGCAAGCACGCGTGCGATATCCTCCGGCGCGCTGTCGAACAGGCTTCCGGCAGCGGCGATGCCGGCGGCGTGGAAGATGCCGTCGATGCGCCTGCCGTTTTCCTGCGCGGCATCCATGGCCGCGCGCAACGACGCGACGTCGGCGACGTCGGCACGCGCGTGGATGATCCTCGCGCCGTGCGCTTCCCATTCGCGCATGCGTGCCTGCGCGGCCGCGTCGGGCGCCGATCGTCCGACCAGCAGTAACGTGGCCCGGTAGCGCCGCGCGAGATGCGCGGCGAGGTGCCCACCCAGGCCACCGAGCCCGCCGGTGATGAGATATGTGCCGCCATCGCGCAGCACGGCGCGCGTATCCGTTCGGGGCGTCGGCACCATTCGCCGCACGCGGCGCTCGCCGTCCTCGTGGAACGCGCTCACCGCCGCCGGGTCGGCCATGTCGCGCAACGCATTGTCGAGCGCGCCGCGCATGGCGGCGTGCGTGTCGGCCTGCGCGTCCACCACGGTGCCGACGATCTGGAGCGCATAGGGAGCGATCCGCCGGAGCGACGGCACCAGGGCGATCCAGGCATCCACGCACGCGCGTTCCATCGGAGTGCGGCACAAGGCGGCCAGCACGATCCGTGACGGGGGCGGATCGGCCAACGCCGCAGCGCGCAGAAACGCAATGAGAGCGGGTATGTCCGACGGGGCGGGCGCCCGTTCCACCGCCCAGAGGACCACGAGAGCGTCCGCTGCGCCCAGGTCCTGCGGGGCCGGCGCCGTTTCCGCGGGGAGAAGGCGGAAATCCACGGTGGTGGCGGCGTTATCGAACACGTCGCGCGACGTCGCCAGCGCGTGCACGCACACGATGCGGCCGGGCGTCGCCGCACCGTCCGGGGTCGGCGCTTCGTACCAGCGCTCATGGAACGTGACCGGCTCAGCCGGCGCCACGGCGCGATCGCCGCCTTCCATCCGGCGCGCGGCGAAACCACGCATCCGCACCAGCACGTTGCCCGCGTCGTCGCACAGCGTCACCTCGAGCTTGCGCAGAGCGGCGCTGCTCCCGATGCCGTTGCGGATCACTGCGTAGGCGGCGCCATGGCACGCAGCGAAGACCTCGAGCATGTCGAGGGCATACGGTACGTAAGGCGTCATCCGTGCCGGCGCGGCGGAAACGTCGCCGGGCACGCGCATCAGGCCGAGAGAGGCCTGCAACGCGCCGTCGAGGATCGACGGATGCAGGCCGAACCGGTTCGCTTCCGGGCGCGCGGCGTCGGGCAGGTCGAGGCGGACGAGCACGGTGGGCGCCTGTTCGGCATCCTTCCCTACCCATACCCCCCGCATGCTGCGGAACGATTCGCCGTAGCGCAGGCCACCCGCCTCCAGGAGTTCGTAGCACTCCGCCACCGGCAGTTCGTCGTCGCAGCCTGCGCGAACCGCATCCATGTCGATTCGCGGCGGCGCGTCCTCGCAAGGGGTGGCGGCGCACTGGAAGTGGATCGTCCGCTCCGTGCCCTCGCCGGCGAATATCTCGCAACCGAGTTCGCCCGATGGCATGCGATACAGCCCGACATGCACGGCCGCGACGGTGCCCGTGGCGACGATCGGCTGTACCCAGATCGCGTTGCGCAGACGCCAGCGTCCCGGCGACGCGTCGCCCATGGCGCGAGCGAGCGCGGCGTGGGCCATCTCCAGGTAGGCAACGCCCGGCAGCACTGGCGCACCGTTCACAACGTGGTCGCGGAAGAAAAACTCCGTGCCGTCGAAGCGCGAGGTGAAGCGCTGTTCGTCGAGGCTGGACGTATTCTCGTGCACGACCGGATGAAGCACCGGTCGTCCGCCGGCCGTGGAAGACGCGCGCCGCTCCGCCGCTGCGCTTTCCTCGACCCAGTAGCGCTCGCCGGCGAACGGATAGGTCGGCAGCGGGAGTCGGCGGGGCGCGGGATCGGCGTAAACGGCGCTCCAGTCCAACAGGTCGCCGGCCACCCACGCGCGTGCCACGTCGGCGTACCGGCCTTCCGCGAGCGCTGAACGGATGCCCACGGGCGACGACATCGCTCCGCCGGTACCGCGCCCGGAAGGCGATACCGCTCCCTCGAACACGTCGTGTCCTTCGGTCGCCTCCGCGAGAAAGGCCCGCAGCGCGCGCTGGAGCGAATCGAGATCCCCGGCGACGAAGGCGACGCGATGGGCATGCGATTCCCTGCCCCGCTGCAATGTGTGCGCGAGCCGATGCAGGCGGTCGCCCGTCGCCACGGCGTTACCGTAGGCCAGGTAGGCCAGCAGGCGGTGCGCGCTCTCGCGCACCTGCGCCGGCGTCTGCGCGGAGAGCGGCACGATGGCGGGCGTGGACGGCGGTACGCGGAACGGGTCGTCGCGCTCGACGTATTCTTCTAGGATCGCGTGGGCGTTCGACCCGGCGGCACCGAACGAACTGACCGCCGCGCGCCGGGGGTGGACCGTCTCCTCGCCATTCACGACCACGAGCGGTCGGTTCCAGGGCGCGGTGCACGTCTGCACGACAAACGGGGTGGTCGCCCAGTCGATGTGCGGATTGGGGCGCTCGCCGTGCAGGGACGGCACGAGGGTCGCGTGGTGGAGCTGCAGCGCGACCTTGATGATGCCGGCGATGCCCGCCGCCGATTCCGTATGCCCCATGTTCGACTTGATCGAACCGATGGCGCAGTATCCGACCGCGTCGGTACCGGTGCGGAACGCCCGGCCCAGCCCCTCGATCTCGATCGGATCGCCGAGCGCGGTACCGGTACCGTGGGCCTCGACGTAGCTGATGCTGCGTGGATCGACACCTGCTTTCGCCATGCAGTCGGCGATCAGATCGGCCTGGGCCACCGGGCTCGGCACGGAGATGCCGCTCACCGCGCCTACGTGGTTGACCGAACTACCGCGTATCACGGCGTAGACGTGGTCGTTGTCTTCGATGGCTCGCGCCAGGGGCTTCAGCACCACGACACCTACGCCTTCGCCGGCCACGTAGCCGTCGCCGCCCTCGCCGAAGGTGCGGCAACGGCCGTCGCTGGAATGCATGCCGAGCAAGGCGAAGGTGAGGTATTTGCCTGGATGCAGCGAGAGGTTCACGCCGCCGGCCAGCGCAACCTGGCATTCGCCCTGGCGAAGACTCTGCGTGGCCATGTGCACCGCCGTCAGCGACGAGGAGCACAACGTGTCGACGACGACACTGGGGCCGTGGAAATTACAGAAATACGACACCCGGTTGGCGATCGGTGCGTTGGACATGGCCAGCGATTGCAATTGCCCGTCGAACAGGCGCTGCGCCTGCCATAGCAGGTAATCCTTGTGCATGACGCCGGCGAACACGCCGACCGGCCGGCGCTGGCCCGCGCCGTGCGGGGGCACGAGGTTGCGCGGGGTGTATCCCGCGTCCTCGACCGCTTCCCAGGACACTTCGAGGAACAGGCGCTCCTGTGGGTCGATCGCTTCTGCCGCGCGAGGCGTGACGCGGAAGAACCGGGCGTCGAACCGATCGACGTCGGCGACGAATCCACCCCAGCGTGACACCTCCCTTCCGGCGATCGCCTCGATGCCGTCGAAAAGATGCCAATCCCATCGCTCCGCAGGCACCTCGACGATGCAGTCCTTGCCGGCTTTCAGGTTTCGCCAGAGTTCGCCGATGTCCTTCGCCAGCGGGAAGCGGCCCGCCATGCCGATGATGGCGATGGGCTCGTCTCGCGCCGGTTCCCGCGCTGGCACACAGGATTCGATCTCCGACCCCGTGACCGGGACCGGCGTCGACGCCTGGGCCGGAACGCACGCGAGCACGTCGCCGTAGCGCTCCACGAGATGATCGGTGAGTTCGTCGATCGTGGTGTATTCGAACAGCAGCGTCGGGGACAACGACATCCCGAAACGCTCCTCGAGGAGCTTCACAAGGTGAAGCAGGCCAACCGAATCCAGGCCCATCTCGTAGTAGCCGACGGATGGATCGATGTCGGCCGGCGACACCCCTAGACGGTCGGCGATGCCGCCCGCGATCAGCGCGCGCAGCGATGTCGGAGCGTCGTTGGCCGTTTCGGCCGCCGCCGGCGATTTCCCCGCGGGAGCCGGCGGCTTCGGAACGCGGGTGCCGCTGGCCAGGCTGACGATGGGGGGGGCCTCCCCGGTGGACCGACCGGATGCCTCGCTGATGGCGTCCTGGCGACGCAAGGCCTTCAGTGCCAGGTTGCGCAGTTCGGCGACCTTGCGACCACCCTCGTCGAGGAAATCGATGGTGACCAGGAACAGGTCGTTTCGCCGCCGCAACGTCGAATGATCGATGCGCGCGATGCAGCGTCCGCGGACCAGCGACGTGGCCCGGAAGCCGTCATAGGAAAGGGGAATGTACAGGCCGCCACCCGGCGAACCGTCGTCGATGTCTGAGCCGGGCAACATGCCCGACGCGCAGGTGACGCCACCGTCGAGCAGGGCCGGATGGAACATGTACTGCGTGTTGCTGTCTTTCGCCTCTTCGCTCAAGCCCACGTCGGCGAACGCATGGGTCGGCGTCGAGAAGCCCACGCCACGCACCTGCATGAAACCGCTGTGGACCAGCCCACGTGGGCGGAACGTGGCGTAGATGTCGTCCGAATCCAGCCGTCCCTGCGGCACGGGCGGTTCGGCCTGGTGTTCACCTGGGTCGAAACGCACCTCGCAGCGATGCATCTCCGCCATCGCGTAGCACGCCTTTTCCGCAACCGGCCGGCCGTCCTGCTGTCGCGTGCCCTCGACCAGCACCCGCCATACGCCGGGACGGATCTCCGGGGCCTGGATCTCGACGAGGATGTCGTCGTTTCCCGGCAACACCATGGGCTGGTGGATGGCCAGGTGGCGCAGCTCGAGTTCGGCGAAATGATGGCCGCTGCGCCGGAAGAACTGATAGATCAGGTCGATGTAGGTCAGGCCCGGCAGCACCTTGAAGCCGTGCACCTGGTGGCTGGCCACGACCGGGTTCGAGTTTCGTACAAGGAACGTCACGCCCATGCCGATGCCACCCGTCGTTGCGTTGTGCGGTCCGTCATTCCCATGCTCCTTCCACTACGTCTGCCGCGGCTTCCTCCGGATCCGTCGCCTCCGCCGCCGGTGTTCGCGCATCGCCATCCGCCAGGTCGATCCTGCGGAACACCGGCGGATCCAGCGGTATGCGCGCGGTGTCGTCGGCCGGCGCGGCCTCCACCAGCACGTGCGCGTTCGTACCGCCGTCGGCGAACGCGTTGATCGCCGCCACCCGAGGTGCGTCGTCCCACGCCCGCACCTGACGCGTGAAGCGGAACGGCGATTGGGCGAAGTCGTAGTGCTCCATCGCCTCCTGCGCCGACAGGAACGGCACCCGTTCGCCGTGATGCAACATCAGCACCACCTTGATCAGGCTCGCTATCCCCTCCGCGCACAACGGGTGCCCGATGTTCGGCTTCATCGATCCCAACTCACACCACCCCTCGCCCTTCGGACGGTACACCGACTCGATCGCCCGCAGCTCCAGCAGGTCCGTCACCTCCGATCCCGAGCCGTTCACCTCCACGTGGCTCACCTGCCCCGCCGACAGGCCCGCGCGCTCCAGCGCGCGGCGCATCACCGCCTTCTGCGCCTGCACGTTCGGCGCCGTCGGACCCGCCGTGCGGCCGTCGTTGTTCACCGCCACCGCGCGGATCAGCCCGTAGATCCGGTCACCGTCCGCCCGCGCCTGCGCCTGCGTCTTCACCACCACCATCCCCACTCCTTCGCCCAGGATCGCCCCCTGCGCGCGGCGGTCGAACAGGTGGAAATGGCCGCGCTGCAGAATCCCCCGCCGCTCGAACATCCGCAGCGCCTCCGGCCCGCCCAGCAGGCTTACCCCGCCCACCAGCGCCGCCGTGATCTCGCCTGCGTGCAACGCCTGCGACGCCATCTGCAACGCCACCAGCGCCGACGAGCACGCCGTATCCACCACCAGGCTCGGACCGCGCAGGTCGAAAAACCGCGACACGTTCGACGCCAGGTAGTTCTGCCCCGTCGCCAGGATCGGGTTCGGCGCCTCCGCCAACCGCGCCGCGTCCGCCTGCACCTGCCCCCGCGCGCCCAGGTACACCCCCGTCGCCGTGCCCTTCAACTGCGCCGCCTCGTAGCCGGCGTGGTGCCACGCCTTCACGCTCTCCTCCAGCACCATCAGCCCCTGCCGGTCCATCGCCCGCGCATCCGCCGGCAACAGGTGGAAATACCCCGGGTCGAAATGCTCCACGTCCCCCAGCAGCCCCGCCCAATCGTCCTCCCGCGCCTGCGACCAGCGCGAGCTCGGCACCGGCGCGATCGCGCTGCGACCCTCCCGCAGCAACCGCCAGTAACCGTCCAGATCCTCCGCACCGGCGAATCGGCACGCCATCCCCACCACCGCCAGCAGCGCCGACCGATCGGCCGACGGCTCGACCGAGGCCACGGCCGATACCTCGGCCGAAGCCACGGCCGGCACCTCGACTGGCACCTCTACCGGCGTCGCCGACAGCGCCGCCCCGTGATGCGCCACCAGCCACCCCGCGAACGCCTCGATCGTCGTGTGCTCGAACAGCAGCGACGGATCCAGCGTTGCGCCCACCCGACGGCCTATCGTCGCCATCGCCTGCATCAGCAACACCGAATCCACGCCGTAATCGGTCAGCGGTACGCTTGTGTCGATGGCGTCGACCTCCATCTGCAAGGCTTCCGCGAACAAGCCGCGGAGCCATTGGTGGAGGGCCTGGCGATCGTCGCCTCGGGAAGCGCGAAGCGGCTGCGGCGCCACGACACGCGACGACGGCGCCGGCCTGGACATCGGGCGCGGCAGCGCATCGGCATCGAAACGGTGGCCGTCCACCCGCAACGGCGCGACGACGCCACGCACGTCCGCCGCGATCAGGCGATCGAGCATCGCCAGCCCCTGCGCATCGTCGTGACTGAGCAGCCCCAGCTCGCCGTATGCGCGGCTGCGTACTTCGCCCATGCCGCTTTCCTTCCAACTGCCCCACTGCACGCTCAGCAACGGCACCCCTGCCACCTGACCATCCTCCGCCACCGCGTCCATGTACGCATTCGCCATCGCGTAATCCAACTGCCCGGCCGCCAGCGCCGGGGCGAGCGCGCTGATCGAGGAAAACAGCACGCAGAACGCCGGCGGCGTCGCGCGCAGGCATGCCAGCAACGCATCAAGGCCGCCGATTTTCGGTGCCAGCACCGCCCGCACGGCTTCCGGCGGCTTGCGCATGAACGCGGGTGTGCCCGGGTCGGTCGCTCCCGCGCAATGCAGCACGCCGTGGATCGGTCCCATGCCTTCGCGCACGCTCCACATTTCCCTGGCCAGGGCGTCGCCGTCACAAAGGTCGACGGCCGACACGCGCACCTGCGCGCCAAACGACTCGAGCATCCGCACGGCGCGCACCTTGTCACCCACCGATCCCGGCGCATCGGCATGCGCATCCCAGGTCGAACGGTCCGGAAGTGCCTGGCGACCGGTCAGCACGACGCGCCTTACGCCGTGGTCGGCGACGAAGTGGCGCGCGCAGGCGTACCCGAGGCCACGGGTTCCACCCGTGATCCACAGCACGCCGTCCTCGGGCCATGCGATCGTCGCCGTGGCCGGCGACGTGGAAGGCATCTCGACCAGTCGGCCGCGATGGCGCTCGCCGTGGACGTACCGCACTTCGCCATCCTCGCCGGAGTCGGCGAATTCGCTCAGGCAGGGTTCCAGCCATGCGCCCGGGTCGGACGTGTCCATCCGCACGTGGCGCACCTGGATACGTGCATATTCGCCCTGCAACAACCTATACAGCGCGGCGCGGCCCTCCACGTTCGCCGTGACGCAGAGTGCCCGCCCGCCTTTGGAAGCGCGTGCGCGCAACCAGGCCTGGAGTGGCGCGAGGTCCGCTTCGGGCGAAGCGTCCCCCCTGCCGGCGACGTCGATCCAGCCGTCATACGCCGCCCAGTCGAGATCGGCATGCCCTGCGGGTTCGTCCAACCGTACGATGCGCGAGTCCTGCCAGCGCGCCGAGAGCGCTTCGGCGAGTCTCACGGTGTCCGCCCCGGCAACCACCAGCACGCGGCGTGGATCGGGAGCGGTCGACGGTCCGGACACCAGGGGGGCCGGCTCCCACCGTTTGCCGAGAACGCATTCCCTGGGATCGGGTGCGCAAGGCACCTGTCGCGCGGCATCGTCATGCGCCATGCCGACCCAGTGCCGCTCGCGCTCGAAGGGATAACCCGGCAAGGGGATGCGACGCGGGGCGGGCGAGCCGAACAGGCGCGACCAGGGCAGCGTGTAGCCCTGGCAATGCAGGTCGGCCAGGGCGTGCAGGATCTCGCGCTCGTCGGCGGCCGGCAGGGGCGCATCGAGGCGGTCGAACAGTGCCTGGGCGTGGCGTTGCTGGGCCGGCTGGCCGACGAACTCGCGCGGCGCCTCGCCCCGGAACACGTCCGCCAGCCGCTCGCCGCCGGCCAGGCGGTCCAGCCGATCCAGGGCGTGCTCGTGGTCGTCCACCACCACCGCGCAGCGGTGCTCGAAGTGATGCCGGCCGCAGGCCAGCGTGTGGCTCATCGCGGTCAGCGCCGCCGCGGTCCAGTCGCCCGCAGCCAGCGTGTCCCGCAGCGCCGTGCAACGCCGCCGCAGCGCCGCGGCGCTGCGCGCGGACAGCAGCAGCGGCACGCTGCGCCGCGCCCGCACCGGCGGATCGGCCAGCAGGGCGTCCTCCAGCAGCACGTGCGCGTTGGTGCCACTCATCCCGAACGCGCTCACCCCGACCCGCCGCGGCCGTCCCGGCACCGCCGGCCATGGCCGCGGCGCCGTGTTCACCGCCAGCCCGCTGTCCTGCCAGGCCACGTAGTCGCTGGGCTGCTCGCCGTTCACGCTGGCCGGGATCTGCTCATGGCGCAGCGCCATCACCGCGCCCACCAGACTCACCAGTCCCGACGCGGCGAAGCTGTGCCCGAAGTTGCCCTTGGTCGAGGTCAGCGCGCAGGGCGCCCGGTCCGCCGGCCGCCCGACGAACACCGTGCGCAGCGCTTCGATCTCCACCGGGTCGCCCAGCCGCGTGCCGGTGCCGTGGGTCACCACGTAGTCGATGTCCGCCGCCGCCACCCCGGCCTGCCGGTACACCTGCGCGATCAGCTGCGCCTGCCGCGCCCCGTTGGGCGCGGTGATTCCGTTGGTCTTGCCGTCGTAGTTGGTCCCGCTGGCCCGGATCACCGCGTACACCGGGTCGCCCTCGGCCTGCGCCCGCTCCAACCGCCGCAGCACCACCGCCACCACCGCTTCCCCCGGCACCATCCCGTTGGCCCGCTGGTCGAACGCGTAGCAGCGCCCGTCCGGCGAGAGCATCCCCGCCTGGCTCATCCCCACGTAGGCCTGCGCGGTCAGCGACAGGCTTGCCGCCGCCGCGATCGCCGTGTCGCATTCCCCCGCGCGCAGGCTCAGGCACGCCTGGTGCAACGCCACCAGACCCGACGAGCACGAAGTGTTCAGCGCCATCGACGGGCCCTGCAGGTTCAGCACGTAGGCCAGCCGCGCCGCCAGGATCGCGTCGTGCGTGCCGGTCAGCGTGCCCTGCGCGCCGACCAGCGACTGGTACTCGCCCTGCTCCACTCCCACGAACGTCCCCACCGACCGCGCGCCCAGTTGCAGCGGACCGTGGCCGGCGTCCTCCAGCGCATTCCACGCCTCCTGCAGCAGCAACCGCTGGCGTGGGTCCATGCCCTGCGCCTCGCGCGGGGAAATCTCGAAGAACGCCGGGTCGAACTCCTCCACCCCCGGCATCGCCCCCAGCCACTTACTCGCTAGCAGCCCCTGGGCGAACCCTTCCCGCCAGTCGAAGCGCTCCAGCGCGATCTCTTCCACCACCTCGCGGCCCTCGGCCAGCACCCGCCACATCGCCGCCACGTCGCGCGCCTGCGGGAAGCGCCCGCTCAGGCCCACGATCGCGATCGCCGCCGGCGCCACCTCGGCCAGCGCGGACGCCGGCGGCGGGGCCGACGCAGTCGCCGGGGAGGTCGCCCCCGTGGCCGCGGGGGCGACCTCCGCCGGTACGGCCACCTCCGCCTCCCCCTCGACGGCCGCGTAGCGTGCTTCCACCGCCGCGCGATGCTCGCGCCACAGATAACCGCCCACCTGTTCCAGCGTGGCGTGGCTGAAGAACAGCGCCGGCGTCAGCGTCACCCCGTAGTGCGACGAGAGTTGCCTTGCCCATTGCGCCAGGCTGATCGAATCGAAACCGAAATCGGCCAGGTTGTCCTGCACCCGGATCTGCTCGCGCGGCAGCTTCAGCAACTCGCTGACCTGCTGCTTGAGCTCCCAGTGCAGGCACCCTTCCACCGTCAGCCCGCGCAGCTCCGGCCGCCGGGCCGACGCCGCACTCCCCGTCGGCGGAGCCGCGGCCCTGCGGCCGGCCCCGCGCCCGCGCAGGATCGCCTCGATCCGCGCCCGCTGGCCGTGCATCAGCAGGTACGCCCCCGATGGCTGGCCCAGCGCCTGCTCGAAGAACGCCAGCCCCGCCGCCACCGGCAACGCCACCTGGCCGCTGCTGCGCAGGTACAACCGCGTGTGCTCGGCCGACCCCGCCTGCATCCCGCCCTCGGCCCACAACGGCCAGTTGATCGCCACCCGCCGCGCCGTCCCCGGGCCCGCCACCTGCTGCGCCCAGGCCATCTGGAAGCGGTTGCCCATCGCGTAATCGCCACCGCCAAAATCCCCCAGCACCGCCGCGCTGGAACTGAAGTAGCACACGAACGCCAGCGGCTGCGCCGCCATCACCGCGTCCAGCACCTCGCTGCCGCGCACCTTCGGGGCCAGCGCCCCGGACAGCGCCGATGCCGACTTCGCCGTCAACGGCGCCGGATCGAGCACCCCCGCCGCGTGCACCACCCCCTCGATCGCCCCCCACCGCGCCACCGCCTCGGCCACCCCGGCGCCCATCGCCGCCGCGTCGGTCACGTCCGCGGCCACGTAGAGCCAGTCGGTCTCGCCCAGCGCCGCCACCAGCGCCGACCGCGTCGCCTCCGCCAGCCCGCGCCGGCCGCTGAGCACCACCTTCGCCGCGTAGCGCTCACGCAGGTAACGCGCCACGTGCAGGCCCAGTCCGCCCGCGCCGCCGGTGATCCAGTACACCCCGCCCTGACGCAACGTCGGTACCGGGGACGCCAGCGCATGGGCCACCACCCGCAAACGCTCGCGCACCGCGCCGGCGCGATGCACCGCCCCGCCGACCGCGCCGTCCAGTTCGGTCCACACCCGTGCCGCCCAGTCGGACCCCGGCTCCGACGCCACGCCCTCACCGACCAGCACCGTCACCGTCCAGCCGGGCACGAGCACGCCCAGCGACCGTTCCAGCCCGATCCACGACTCCGCGTGCGCCCGCGAGGGACCGTCCGCATAGGCCGCGCACAGCACCAGGTGACCCGGCGCGACACCGCCGGCCGCCAACGCCTGCACCGCCGCGTACATCGCCGTCCCCTGCGCCGCATCGGCCACCCCCGTCCAGACCCCGGCGTAGACGATGCCCTCCCATCCCGCCTCGGACCCGATCGCCTCGGCCACGGCATCGCCGCCCACCGACTCGATCCGCGCGTCCGCCCGCGCCGCACCCAGCGCCGCGGCCGCCGCCCTGGCGACCGCCGCGTCCGCCCCGATCACCAGCAGCCGTCGCGGCGTCGCCGCGGCCGGCGGTGCCGCCGCCGGCTCCCAGCGTTCCTGGAAGCTCAGCGCTTCCGGCGCCTCGTCGGCGTCCCCGTCCGATGGCGCCGCGCCCGGCGCTTCCACCCAGTACGGCGTCGGCGCAAACGGGTACGTCGGCAGCGACACGCGTGCATGGGGCTGGGAGGCGAATCCGCTCGCGTAATCCAGCTCATAGCCGTGGCCAAACAGTTCGGCGATCGCGGCCAGGCGGTCGAGATAGTCGTTCGCCGCCAGGGATTCGCCGAGCTCGCGCAGGCACTGGTTGCCGTATCCCTTCAACGCGGCCTGGCCGCCGTCCTCGAGCGGCGCGCAGGACGACGTCCGTACCTGCGGCGCGCGACCGTGCTCCAGCCACGTGCGCAAGCGCTGGACGAACTCGTCGCGATGACGGGCGACGCAGGTAAGTCGGCATGCGAAATGTCGGCGTCCCAACAACAACGTATAGGCGACGTTACCGCAGTCGATGGCGGGTTCGGCATCGAGATGGGCGAGCAGGCGTCCGACCTGCTGGCGGAGTTGCGCCTCGCTGCGTGCGGAGAGCGCCCACAGGTAGCCGGGGCGCGGAGCGGTGGTGCGGGCATGCGCGGGGGCTTCCTCGATCACCATGTGCGCGTTGGTGCCGCTGAGCCCGAACGAGCTGACCGCCGCGCGGCGGGTCTGCCCGGGGGCGACGTGCCAGGGACGAAGGCGCGTCGCTACCTGAAAGGGACTGCCGGCCAGGTCGATATGCCGGTTTCGATGTTCGTAGTGCAGCGACGGGGCGATCTGTGCGTGGCGCAGGCACAGCAGCACCTTGAGCACGCTCGCCACACCCGCCGCAGCGGTCGTGTGCCCCAGGTTCGACTTGATCGAACCGATCGCGCAATAGCTCTCGCGTGCAGTATCGCGACGGAAGGCGCGGGTCAGCGCATGCACCTCCACCGGGTCGCCGAGCTTGGTGCCGGTGCCGTGCGCCTCGACCAGCTGGATGCCGTCGGCGTCGATGCCGAAGCGATCGTAGACCTCGCGCTCCAGGCGCTCCTGGGAGACCGCGCTGGGCGCGGTGATGCCGTTGGTCGCGCCATCCTGGTTGATGCCGCTGCCGCGGATCACCCCATGCAGGTGGTCGCCGTCGGCGAGGGCGTCGTCCAGGCGCTTGAGCACTACCACGCCCACGCCCTCGCCGGGCACGAAGCCGTCGGCGCGGTCGTCGAAGGTGTAGCAGCGGCCGCTGGCCGAGAGCATGCCGGCGCGTTCGCCGCCCAGGTACAACGACGGCGTGCACTGGACGAAGACGCCGCCGGCCAGGGCCAGGTCGATCTCGCCGGCGCGCAACGCCTGGCAGGCCAGGTGCATGGCCACCAGCGAGCTGGAACAGGCGGTGTCGACGGTGATCGCCGGGCCCTGCAGGTCCAGGTGGTAGGCGATGCGCGCGGAGACCAGCGAGGTGGCTGTGCCCCAAATCGCCTGGGGTGGCGCGCCTTCCATGGAAGCGGGCACCAGGTGGTAGTCGCCGCCGTTGTAGCCGGCGTAGACGCCGCAGCGCTGGCCGGCGATCGAGGCGCCGACGTGGCCGGCCTCCTCCAGCGCCTTCCAGGCCTCCTCCAGGAACAGCCGCTGCTGCGGGTCCATGTGGTTGGCTTCCGTACCGGAGATACTGAAGAACTGCGCATCGAAACATTCGATGCCGTCGAGGAAGCCGCCGCGCGGGCAGTACGGGGTGTCGCCCAGGATCGCCGGCATGTCCCAGCGGGTGACCGGCTCGGTGAGGTCCTCGCCGGCGGCCAGGTGGGTCCACAGGGTCGCCACGTCGGGCGAGCGCGGGTAGCGCCCGCTCAGGCCGACGATCGCGATCGGAGCGAGCGCGGCGGGTAGCGCGGGCGGCGTTGTCGGTGCCTGTACAGGTGCCGGCGCGTCGTCGCCACGCGACGGCGCATCCACCGGCATGTTGGCGGACGTCATCGTGTCAACCGGGGCGGCATCGACCGTCACCCCGGCTAGTGCCGGCGCGTGCGCGTCGACGATGTGCGCGACCAGCCGGTTGACCGAATTGAAATCGAACATGCTCGTGCTGGTAAGACGCGTGCCGAGCGCGGCATTGATGGCGTCCACCGTGGCGAGGGCCTGCAACGAATCCAGGCCGTACTCCGCGAAGGACGCATGGGGCTGGATATCCGACAGCTCGATCAGCAGCAATCCGGAAAGCGTCTCCAGCACCACCTGGCGCACGTGTTCGCGCAACCACGGCGTGCCCGTCTTCGCGGCGGATGCATCGACGATCCGTGGCTGCGCCGGCATGGCGGTGGCGGAACGCGGTACGCCGTCGGCGACCAGTGTCACCCCCTGCAACGCCCCCGCACGATGCGTCTTCAAGTAGGCCACCCGGGTCGCATCGCTGCCGAGAAGGCGCTCCAATGCGTCGAACCCCTCTGCGGGATCGATCGAGCCCATTCCCGCCTCGGCGAGCCAGTGCTGGAAGCTGGACAGCTCGCGCGCGATGCCGGTGTTTCCCCAATAGCCCCAGTCGATGACCTTCACCGCACAGCCCATACCGTCGCGCAACTGATGCGCGTAGGCATCGACGAACGTGCTCGCCGCGGCGTAATTGGACTGCCGGCGCGTCTTCTCGAGCGTCTGGATCGACGAGAAGAAAACGAGGAAGTCGCGCACGTGACCGGCGAAGACATGGGCGGTCAGCACGGCCGTGTCGATCTTCGCCGACGTGACGGCGACGAAACGCTCTCGCGTCATTCCCGCCAGATCGCTTCCGCTCATCACCAGCGTGGCGTGCACCACGCCGTCGATCGCGCCATGGCGCGAGAGGATCGCATCGCGCGCCGCGCGGAGGGCGTCGACGTCGCGCGCATCCGCCGACAGATAGGTCGGCGGCTCGCCCCATGTCGCCAACCGTGCGCGGCTCGCCTCGATCGCCTCGTCGGCTGCGCGGCGGCCCAGCCAGACCACGCGGGCGTCGTGTTCACGTATCAGCCGTTCCGTGAGCGCCTCACCGATGCCGCCGGCTCCACCGACGATCACGTAGATCCCTCTGCGGCGATACACGGGAGCCGCGGGCGGCGGCAACTCGCACGGCGGGCAGACCTCGCGGAACCAGGTGCCGTCTCGCCAGGCCACGCCATTGCCGTCGGGATCGGCGGGTAGCGCCACGTGCGCGCCGACGGCGGCCAGCCGCGTGGCCTCGTCCTTCACATCGACGAGGCGCACCCGCCACTGTGGGTATTCCTTCGCCGCGCTGCCGACAAGGCCCCAGACCCCCGCATGGGTAGCATCCACGATGTCGCCATCGCTTACCGCCTGGCATTGCCGCGTTATCGCGGTGAGGTCGAGTGTGCGGTCACCATATCCGAGGTCGAGCAGTGCCCGGATCAAGGCGAGGCCGCGCAGGATGCCGCCGTTCTGCGCCTCGATCAGCGACGCGGGCGACACCTCGCCCGGCGTCTCCGGCAATAGCCAGACGAGCCGGTCGAATGGCCCCAGCGCATCCAGCCGCGAAGCGAGCGAAGCATCGCCCACGTCCATGCCACCGAGAATGCGGGCGCCGGGATACCGAAGGCGCAGCGAATCGTGACGACCGGCGTCGTCGTCCACGATGATCCATCCGTCGCCTGACACCGTCGACGCTTCGTCCCCGGAAGCCGCCGGCAACGGCTCCCATCGCGGGATGAGCATGAGCGTGCCCACCGGGTCGTCGGCTCGCGGCGAGGCGGACGCGATCGACGCGTCGCCAGTGGAAGCCGGGCGGGTACCGGAGGGGGGCGATCCTTCCGCCGGAGGCGGGGGCTGCACCCAGTAGCGCTGCCGCGCAAACGGGTACGTCGGCAGGGGCACCCGCCCCTGTTCCCCGGGCACGAACAGCGAGCCGTAATCGAGCGCGTAGCCCTGCGTGTAGAGATCGGCGACGACGGCGAGTTTTTCGAGGTGATCGCCGGCCTGGCCGCCTGCGAACGCGGCGACGCACGCGTCCCCATGACTGCGCAACGCCGCACTCTCGCGCACACTCTGTTCGGTCAGTTCGCCCACGTGCACCTCGTCGCCGGCCGTTCCCGCGAGCCAGCGGTCGAGGAGGCTGAGCAATCGTTCGCGATCGGTCGCGACGCAGGCCAGGCGATGCGCAAGATGCTTGCGTCCCATCAATAGCGTGAAGCTCACGTCGCCCAGGTGCATGTCGTCATGCGCAGACAGGTGCGAACGCAGGCGCACCGCCTGCGCGCGGAGCTGCTCCGCGGTACGCGCGGAGAGCACGACGAGGAAAGCCGGCCGGCGAACGACCGTCGGCGCGCGCGCGGGCGCCTCCTCGAACACCAGGTGCGCATTGGTGCCGCTGAATCCGAACGAACTCACCGTGGCCAGCCGGGGTTGCCCGGCGGGAACGGTCCACTCGCGATATGAGGTGTTCACGTAGAACGGGCTGTCTTCGAAATCGATGTGGCTGTTGCCGGATTCGAAATGCAGCGACGCCGGGATGGCCCGGTGCTTCAGCGACAGCAGTACCTTCACCACGCCCGCCACGCCCGCCGCCGCGGCGGCATGCCCGAGGTTGGTCTTGATCGAACCGATGGCGCAGTAGCGGCGCTGGTCCGTGTAGTGGCGGAAGGCGCGAGTGAGAGCCTGGAATTCGATGGGATCGCCGAGCTTCGTGCCCGTCCCGTGAGCCTCGACCATGGTGATGCGTGCCGGGTCGACGCCGAAGGCGTCGTACACCTGGCGCTCGAGCTGCTCCTGCGCGAGCGCGCTCGGCGCGGTGATCCCGTTCGTCGCACCGTCCTGGTTGATGCCGCTGCCGCGAACCACGCCGTGGATGTGGTCGCGGTCGCGCAGCGCGTCCTCAAGCCGTTTCATCACCAGCACGGCGACGCCTTCGCTCGACACGAAACCGTCGGCCCGGTCGTCGAAGGTATGACAGCGGCCGGTCGGCGAGAGCATGCCCGCGTGGCCCGCCGACATCTGGAAACGCTCGCCGGTCTGAATGAACACGCCACCGCTCAGGGCGATGTCGACCTCGCCCGTACGCAGTGCCTGGCAACCCATGTGCATGGCCACCAGCGAACTCGAGCAGGCGGTGTCGATCGCCACGGCCGGGCCATGCAGGTTGAGGAAATACGAGATGCGTGCCGGCGTCACCGAGGCGGTGTTGCCCCAGAAGGCCTGCGGCGGGGCGTAGCCGCCGAACAGCGAACTGTAGTCGCCGCCGGTGCCGCCCAGGTAAACGCCGCAGGTGCTCCCCTCGATCGCCGCCCCCACGTAGCCGGCGTCCTCCAGGGCCTTCCAGGCCTCTTCGAGAAAGAGCCGCTGCTGCGGATCCATGTAGGTGGCTTCGATACCGGAGATGTTGAAGAACAGTGCGTCGAAAAGGTCGATGCCATCCACCCTGCCGCGCCGCATGCCTACCGCCGTGCCGAGCAGATCGTCACCGCGGGCGAGGTGATCCCATAGCGCGTCCACGTCCGCAGACTGCGGATATCGCGCGCTCATGCCGATCACGGCGATGGCGCCGCCGGGCGCGGCGACGGCAGTCGTCGGCGTACTTTCCGCGCCGGGCCGCAGCGCCGTCTGCCGGGTGGGTGCGCGGAACACCGACGCGGCGGCCGGGCGCGACGGCGCTGGCGCGGATGCGGGCGATCCGGTGACCGTCGAGCTTCCAGGCTGGGCCGCAAGCGCGACGCCGTGCTCGGAGACGATGTGCGCGGACAGCCGGTTCACCGTGGCGTAATCGAACAGGCTCGTGCTCGCCAGTTGGATGCCGAGCCGTTGGCCGATCACCTGCACCGCCTGCACGCCGAGTATCGAATCCAGACCGTAGTCGGCAAACGATTCGTCGAACTGCACCTGTTCCACGGAAACCATCAGGGCATCGGCGATGATCGCGGCGATAACGCCCTTGATGCGGTCCTCGTCGATCGAGCCCGTCGGCGCGAGCGCGGCGGGAGCCGATCGCGGCAGGCGCACGGGCGTGACCGGCTTCGGCACGTCGTCGGTCGCATGCCGCTCGTCGCGCTGGCGAACGATGCCGTCGCTATGGGCCTCGATGACCTGCTGTCCGAGCGCCTGTTGCGCCTCCTCCGGAAAACGGATCGCCTGGAAGCCCTCCGCTTCGAGCACCCTTGCCCAGGCGTCGGCGCGCAGCGCGGGCGAGCCCGGCAGACGCAGCGCGGTGTCCGTGAAACGCCACCAGCCCTCGGTGAGCCCGAACGTGAGATGCGCGACGAGGCTGAAGCAGTTGATCTCGTTGATGAGGATCAGGCCGCCACCACGAAGCGCCGCCTTCGCATTGCGCAGGGTCTCGCGGATGTCGCGAGTGGCGTGCAGCACGTTCGTGGCGATCACCACGTCGTACGCGCCTTCTTCCACCGATTGCGGCGCGAGTGGCCGTTCCACGTCGAAGATCAGGTAGCGAAGATAAGGATTGTCGGACCCGTACCGTTGCTCGGCATGCTTGAGGAACGCGCGCGAGACATCGGTATAGGCATACTCGTCGACGGATCCGGCCCAGGGTCGCAGTGCCTCGAACACGCCCGCGCTTGTACCGCCGGTGCCGGCCCCGATTTCGAGCAGGCGCAGGCGGCGGCCGGGCGCCTCCCTCATCCATCGGCCAATCGTATCGGTCAGGCGGGCGACCAGCACGCCGTTGAAATGGTCCGACAGCGGATTGGACTGGTACATCCCCTCGACGGCGTCCATTGACGATCGTGGGAATAGCACGTCGGTGGCGCGCATGTCGCCGGCGAGTATCGACGGCAGCGCGCGGAGCATCTCTTCCAGCAGCTTGCCGTGCGCGCCGGCGCCGTCAGCCTGCGCATGCTTTTCCGCCTCCCACGCATCCCATGGCGCCACGTCGTCGCGATCGCCCGCCGACAGGCTTTCCCTGCCGTCGTCCCGCAGCCAGCCATGCGCCACGAGAAGGCGCACAGTGTGATCGAACCAGCGCTCGTAAACCGCCGGCAGGCCGACGCGCCGTTTCCACGCGGCGACATCGTCGGGCGACCAAGGCGATGCCTCTATGGTGAACAGGCCCATGGATTGCAACTGCGCGCCGACCAGGCGGATCAACGATCGGTCCAAGGCCGAAGGCAGGGTATCGTCCGCATGCACGGACGGCACCGGCTCGATGCCGGTGCCGCCGCGCCACCGCGTCAGGTCGCGGGGCACCGGCAAGGCGCTCATTCGCTCGTCGCCGATCGATGCGTTGAGGACGCCCCACGCCGTCGTCTTGACGAAGGCGAGGCGATCGAAGCTGCCGGCGAGCAGCCGGTCGAGGGCGGCCATGGCTTCGGCCGGTTGCAGCGATCCCACGCCGATCTGCGCCATGCGTTCACGATGGAACGGCGTGGCCACGGAGCCGATGTCGCCGAAATATCCCCAGTTCATCACCTTCACGGGACAGGCCCACATCGGCGCCGCCCCCTGCCCGAACGCGTCCTTGAACGCGCAGCCCGCCGCGTAGTTGCTCTGGCCGGCGGACTTGCTGAAGGTCTGGAACGAGGAGAAGAACGCGACGAAGTCCAACGGCAGATCTGCGAACACCTGCGCCACGCGCACGCTGACGTCGACCTTCGCGGCGAGGCTGGCGATGAAGTCGGCTTCGTTCATGCCCAGAAGGCTTCGGTCGCGCAATACCAGCGCGGCGTGCACCACGCCGTCGATGCGTCCGAACCGTTCGAGCACATCGTCACGTGCGCGTTCGAGCGCCATCCGATCGGTGGCGTCGGCCTGGATGTACACGGGTCGAGGCCCCGCCAGCGCGAGTCGGTCCATACGCCGTTCGATGTCGCCGTCGAGCGCGCGCCGGCCTATCCATGCCACCCGCGCACCGTGGCGTTCGATTACGTGTTCGCTGAATATCTCGCCCAGTCCGCCCGCGCCGCCGATCACGACGTAGACGCCGCCGTCTCGGTACAGCGGCTCGTCCGTCGCAATGGCCGTGACCCGCAGAAGTCCGGGGCGAAACCATTCCCCGTTGCGGTAGGCCCACGCGTCGCCCTGCGCGTCGGCGGGCAGCGCAAGGATGTCGTCAAGGGGTAACGCCTCTCCCACCTGCAGGTCGACCAGCCTGATCGACCAACCCGGATATTCCTTGGCCAGCGACCCGACGAAGCCGTGCACGCTCGCATGCGCCGGGTGCAGCGCATCGCCGGGCTCGACCGCCTGCGCCTGCCGGGTCAGCACGGTCAGGGAAAGGTCACCACCGTCACGTCCCAGCGCGATCAGCGCCTTGACCAGGCGGAAACCCAGGAGCACGCCGTCCCGCTGTGCATCGATCAGCTCGTCTCCTCGCCATGCGGCAGCGGAAGACGGCACGATCCAGACCACGTGTCCGAACGGACCCGCATCGGCGAGCATGCTCGCGATCGCCGGTACGTCGTCGTCGCGACCTGGCGACAGCGCACGGGCGCCGGGATAGCGGTCGGCAAGCCGTGCCCGTTCGGCGGCCGTGCCACCAATGATCACCACCGGCACCTCGGGAACGCCGGCCGAGGTATCGGCCGATGGCGGGGCGACCGTACTCCAGCGGGACGCGAGCGACCATGCACGCTGATCGTCCGCGCCGTCGCGGGAAACCGTAAGCGCCGTATCGCCCGGCGCGCCGTCCAGCGGGCGCGCCATGAAACCGCGCAGGACCACGCGCACGACGCCGCCCTCGTCGCAGACGGCCAGATCGAACCGCGATGCGCCGGTGTCTCCCGTTCGACCGGAGCGGGTGACATGGACGAAACCCCGCTCGGGTGTGGGACCGTAGGCGATCAACTCATCCAGCGCAAACGGCAGTTGCGCACCCTGTCCGTCCGTCGCGTCCAGCGCGAAGCCGGTCGTCGCCTGCAGCGCGCCGTCCAGGACTCCAGGGTCGAGTTCGAACGCCGTGTCACCGCACGTGTCGGGCACGGAAAGCGCCGCCACGACGAACGGTTCCTCCGCGTCGATGCCCGTACCGATCCATTCCAGCGTGCGATACGTCGGTCCGTAGGCCAGGCCGGCGGCGCCGAACATCGCATAGCAGGCGTCGGCCGGCACACGACGATCGCACGCGTCGCGCAACTGTTCCGGGTCGAGCCGCTCCACGCGCGTGCCCTCGACGAGGGTCGCCATGCCGCGCGAATGCAATACCGGTGCGGCGTCACGCACGCTCGCGTAGACTTCGAAGCTGGCTTCGCCCTGGTCGTTCCAAGCCAATTCGTAATGGACCTGCGTCGGCTCGTCGACCACGAGCGGCCGCAGCCACGTCACGTCACGGATGGCAATACACGAAAACGCGTCCTCGGTGGAGGCTCCCGCCGTGCGCCGGATCGCCTCGCGGACACCCTCGAGATAGGCCACGGCCGGCAATACACGCGACGTTCCCACGCGATGATCGGAAAGGAACGGCTCGTCGCCCGAGAATATGCTCCGAAAGCGAAGTCCCGTCATGTCCGACACGTTTTCGTGCAACAACGGATGCAGCACGCCGACCGCCGATGGCGCATTCGTCGCCGCGGCGGGCACCACAGCGGGAAGCCAGTGCCGTTCCCGTGCGAACGGATAGGTGGGCAACGGACGGATGCGTGGCGAGACATCGCCATGCAGCCGGGTCCAGTCGACGGCCAGGCCCTTCGCCCACCACTCCAGCACCTTGTCGATGCGGCCGCGTTCGAGCCAGGTCGCGACGACGTCGCCAAGATCCTTTTCCTCGGCGAATAGCGAGAGCGCCTCTCGATGCTGTTTGACGTGGCCGCGGTGCAGCGCCTCGCCGTCCGCCGTGGATTCGGCCTCGCCGGCCAGGAAGCGTTCCAGCGTCGCGCGCAGCGCGGTCATCGAGGCGGCGGTGAAGCCCAGCCGGTGCTCCATCGCCTCGCGGCCGACCTGCAGGGTGTAGGCCACATCGGCCAGGTCAGCGTCCGTCCACCCCTCGCGCTCGCCCGCCGCCAGCAACTGCGCCGCCCGCTCGCGCAGCGCCTGGTCGGTGCGTGCCGACAGCACCACCACCGCCGGCCGCGACGGCGTCACCGTCACCGGGGCGACCTCCGCCGCCACGTATTCCTCCACGATCACGTGCGCGTTCGCGCCCCCGGCGCCGAACGAGGAGATTCCCGCCAGCCGCGGGAACGTCCGCTCCTGCCCGTCCACCGTCAGCCGCGGACGCGGCCACTCGGCCAGCGTGCGCTGCACCCGGAACGGCGTGGCTGCGAAGTCGATGTTCGGGTTCGTCGTCGCCGCATGCAGGCTCGCCACCCACTGTCCGTGGCGCATCTGCAACAGCACCTTGGTCAGCCCGGCGATCCCCGCCGCGCTCTCGCAGTGGCCGATGTTCGACTTGGCCGAACCGATCGCGCAGAACTGCCGGTCGTCCGTGGCGAAGGCCTGGGTCAGACCGGTGATCTCGATCGGGTCGCCCAGTTGCGTGCCGGTGCCGTGCGCCTCCACGTAGCTCACCGCCCGCGCCGGCACCCCGGCCCGGGCCAGCGCCGTGGCGATCAGGTCGCGCTGGGCCAGTGGGTTGGGCACCGTGTAGCCGTTGGTCTTGCCGTCGTGGTTGATCGCCGTGGCGCGGATCACCCCATGGATCACGTCGCCGTCGGCCTCGGCCCGCGCCAGCGGCTTGAGCAGCGCCACGCCCACGCCCTCGCCCGGGACGAACCCGTCGCCGTCGGCGCCGAAGCTGTGACAGCGACCGCTGGAGGACAGCATGCGATGGCCCGACATCAGCAGATAATTCGACGGATGCAGGTACAGGTTCACCCCACCGGCGAAGGCCATCTCGCAGTCATCGCGCAGCAGGTGCTCGCAGGCCTCGTGGATCGCGGTCAGCGACGAGGAGCACATCGTGTCGACCGGCATGCTCGGACCCTGCAGGTTCAGCGCGTAGGACACCCGGTTGGCCAGCGAACCGAACGAGGTATGCGGCATGACCGGTTCGCCGCGCTCCCACAGCGCCGGGCCATGGAGTTCGAACCCCGTCCGGGTGATCCCGGCGAACACGCCGACCCGGCGCCCGTGGGCGCGGGCGAAGCGCTCGCGCGTGTAGCCGGCGTGTTCCATCGCCGCCCAGCAGGCCTGCAGGAAGATCCGCTCCTGCGGGTCGAGGTTCATCGCCTCGCGCGGGGAGATGTTGAAGAACCGCGCGTCGAACTCGGCGAAGCCGTCGAGGAAGCCGCCCCATTTGCTGTAGCTGCGGCCGGTGGCGATCGCCCGCTCCCTGTCCGGTTCGTGGAACCCTTCCAGCGACCAGCGCTCGGCGGGGATTTCGGTGATGCTGTCACGGCCGGCGGCCAGGTTGTCCCAGAATGCGTCCAGGTCCGCCGCCCCCGCGTAGCGTCCGCTCAGGCCGACGACGGCGATCGCCCGTTCGGCGGGCGCGGTACGTGGCTCGGGCGACGCGGACGGCGCCTGCGCGATCGGCGGTGGCGCCTCCGCTGCCTGATGTCCGGTTTCAACAACAGGAGCGACCGGCGCCGATTCGCCGGTCCAGCGTGCGCACGCGTCGAAATGATCGCGCACGAGGAACGACGCCACGTCGCCGAGCGTCGCGTATTCGTAGAAGAGCGTCGCGGAAAGCTTGCCGAACACGCCGGAGAGCCGCGCATTGAGCTGCGTGATGACCAGCGAGTCGACGCCGTAGCTCTCCAGGGGTTCGGTGGCGTCAATCTGCCCCGGGGGCTGCTGTGTCACCTCGGAAAATACCGCCGTCAACGCACGCAGCGTTTGCGTGGCGATCCGATGCGGATCCAGGTCGGACAGGATGGCATCGGAACGCGGTTCGCCGACGCGGAGCGCGCTCTCTGACAACAAGCGCAACACGGTCACACAGGATTCGCCCTGCCCCCATGCGCGATACAGGGCTGCCATGCCATCGGCCGTTTCCAGCGGTACCAGCCCCTGCTCCTCGCGCAAGCGTTGCCGTTGCTCCGCGGAGATGCGCATGCCACCTGCCGACCAGAGCGGCCACCCCACGGATAACGTACGGCCGTGCCGTTCGCCCCGATCCACGCGTCGCTGCCGCCACCGCGCGAAGCATTCCACGAATCCGTTCGCGGCCGCGTAGTCGGCCTGCCCGGCGTTGCCGAACGCGGCCGAGGTGGACGAGAACACGAGGAAAGCGTCCATCTCGCGCGCGCCGAGCACCTCGTCCAGGTGCATGAGGCCGTGCGCTTTCGCCGCCATCACCGCGGCGAGATCGTCGCGCCCCTTTGTCGCGATGAACCCATCGCGCAGTACACCCGCGGCGTGGATCACGCCGTCGAGGGCACCGTGGCGATCCATGATGTGCCCGAGCAGGAGTTCCACGTCTTCACGACGGGACACGTCGGCCGCCACATAGTCCACCTGATGGCCTTCGGAGGCCCAGTCGCGAAGCAGGGCCGAACGCGCTTCGTCCAATGCGGACCGGCCGGCGAGAACGACACGCGCTCCGGGCGCGCGCGCAAAGATCTCCGATGCGAACAGCTGGCCCAGTCCCCCCAGGCCCCCGGTCACGAGGTAGACGCCACCAGGCTTCCACGGCATCGCCTCCCGCGTCGCCTCGACCGGCTCGAGTTGTCTTGTCTCGCGCACGCCGTGCCGGTGACACACGTGGAGATCGCCGCTGGCGGCATCCCGCAGAAGGCGTGCGACCAGCGCTTCGCCGTCGTCGACGGCTTCCTCCACCGCGACCCATTGGACACGCAGATTCGGGATCTCCTGGCACGCCGTCGCCATCAGTGGCAGGAGGCCTTCCAGCCAGCCGCCCGCGTCCTTTCCTGCCAGCACCTGCACGAGCACCGGTCGGGACGGACGCTCCTCGCGAACGGCATCGAGGTAGCGCAGGAGATACCAGGCGGCCTCTTCGTACGCGGCGGCCACGTCCGTCATGTCGCCGACCCAGCGATCGCAACGTACGTCGTGCGACCGCAGGGCCGTCTCGCAGGCCTGTTGCATGCCTGCGTCGGCACCGTCGCCCAGCATCAGCACGCGATGCACGGCCGCCACGGCATCGTCGCCCGCAGCCCTGGGCCGCCACGTGGGCGCCATGAGCAGGCTATAGCTCGCGGAGGATTCGATCGCGGGGAGCGAACGTTGCGCGGGCGGCGGTATCGCCTGACCACCCGACGGCACCCAGTAGCGGTCGTCGGAAAAGGCATAGGTCGGCAACGGCACCCGGCCGTAGCCGCCCCTGGCGAAAAGGTCCGCGTAATCGAGGGCGTAACCCTGGAGAAAAAGGTCGGCCACCGTGGACAGGTGCTCCACGACGCTTTCCCGCCCCTGCCCATCCCTGCTCGCACGGATGCACTCGTTGCCGTGGCGGCGGATCGGCGCCTGTTCGCGAAGTTCGCTCGGACGGATGGAACCGACCACGACCTGGGCGCTGCGTCCTTTCTCCAGCCATCGCGACAGCGAGCCGACGAGCTCCTCGCGGCTGGCCGCGACACAGGCGAGGCGGTGCCGAAGGTGACGTCGCCCCATCAGCAGGGTGAAGCTGATGTCGCCGATATCGGCGGCATGTTCGCCATCGCGGCAGTAGGCCAGCAAGCGCTCCACCTGTGCGCGCAACTGTTCGCTCGTCCGCGCCGACAAAACGATGAGGTAGGCGGGGCGCTCCGCGTGACGACGCGTCGACGACGGCGCCTCGGCGATCACCGCATGCGCGTTCGTGCCGCTGATGCCGAACGAACTGACCGCTGCGCAGCGGCGTTCGTCCGGTTCGACCGCCCATTCGCGCAGCACGGTATTGACATGGAACGGGCTGTTCTCGAAATCGATGTGCGGGTTGCCCTCGCGAAAATGCAACGAAGGCGGAAGCTGGCGGTGGCGCAACGCCAGCAGGATCTTCAGCACGCCGGCCACGCCCGCCGCCGATGCGGTGTGGCCGATGGAGGTCTTAATCGAGCCGATCGCGCAATAGCCCCGCTTTGCAGTGTCCTTGCGGAAGGCCTCGGTGAGCGCCTGGAACTCGATCGGATCCCCCAGGCGCGTGCCGGTGCCATGGGCCTCTACGTACTGAATGCGCGCCGGATCGATACGGAAGTCGTCGTACACCTGCCTTTCGAGGCGTTGCTGCGACACCATGCTCGGCGCCGTGATGCCCTGCGTGCTGCCGTCCTGGTTGATGCCGATGCCGAGGATGACGCCATGGATGGTGTCGCCGTCGGCCCGCGCATCGTCCAGACGCTTAAGGGCGACCACGCCCACGCCTTCGCCCGGCACGAAGCCATCCGCGCGGCTGTCGAACGCATGGCACGCGCCCGTGAGCGAAAGCATGCCGGCACCGCGCGCCTGCAGATAAAATGCGGCGGTGGACTGCACAAAGACGCCGCCAGCGAGCGCCATCGTCGTTTCCCGCCGCCACAGGCCCTGGCAGGCGAGATGGATCGCGACGAGCGAACTCGAGCACGCGGTGTCCACCGCGATCGCCGGCCCCTGCAGGTTGAGGTAGTAGGCGATCCGCGCAGGAATAACCGACGTGGCGTTGCCCCAGAACGACTGCGGCGGCGGCCGGTCGACGAAGAGGCCCGTGTAATCGCCCTGTGCACAGCCCACGTAGACACCGCAGCGTGAGCCATCCATGCCCTCCCCCACGTAGCCGGCATGCTCGAGCGCCTGCCATGCGTGCGTCATCAGCAGCCGTTGCTGCGGATCCATGTAGGTGGCTTCGGCGGCGTTGATGTTGAAGAACAGCGCATCGAAGCGATCGATGTCCTGGAGGAATCCGCCATGTCGGCAGAATTGCGCGGGGTCGGCGTCCGCCGGCAGGTAGCGGTCGAGGTCCCAGCGCGACACCTCCTCGATCAAGTCGCGCCCGTTCGCCAGATGATCCCAGAGTTCGTCGAGATCGCTCGACCGCGGAAACGCGCCGCTCATGCCGATGACGGCGATCGTGTCGCCGTCGACGGCCGTGGCGGCCAGAGCCGGTGCGCCAGGCAGCGTGAAACGATGCGCCTCACCGACTGCGATCACCACCTTGCCGATGTTCTCGCGTCGCTCCAGCCGGCGATAGGCGTCGACGAGCCGGTCGAATGGGAACACCTCATTCACCGTGGCACGGATCACCCCCTCGCGGACCCAGCGATCAAGGTCGGCGAGGTCGCCGCGCAACCGCTCGGGGTCATGCAATCCGAGGCGGCCCAGGTCCACGCTGTGGAAAGTTTGGTTGCTGTCCAGCACGGAGAGGTCGATCGACTTGGCCGACTTCAAGCCGGTCATGGCGATCTCGACGTAGCGGCCGCCCGGTGCCAGGCTGCGAAGCCCCTTCTGCAAGGCATCGCCGGCTAGCGTGTTGATGACCACGTCGACGCCACGCGATCTGGTGAGCCGTGAGATCTCGGCCTCGAAATCCTGTTCGAGGTAGTTGATCGCGTGCGGCACGCCAAGCCTTGCGAGGTAATCCAGCTTCGCTTGCGAACCTGCCGTGGCGTAGATTTCGGCACCGAGGTGCTGCGCGAGCTGCACCGCGACCAGGCCCGTGCCGCCCGTCGCCGTCTGGATCAGCACGCTCTCCCCGCGCCGAAGCCCCACTCTCCGGAAGACGTCGATCATCGTAATCGCGACCGCCGGCAATGCGCATGCCTCCTCGTGGCTCAGGCCCGGCGGTTTGCGCCAGACCTGGGACGCATGGCAGACCAGCATCGTCGCGTGCGCGCCAAAGGCGAGCCCGGTCATGGCCACTACCTCGTCGCCCACGCGTATGTCGCGGACGTCGCTCGCCACCTCGACCACGACGCCGGACGCTTCGACGCCGGGTGTGAACGGAAACGGCGGCATCGTCGGATACAGGCCCCTTGCGCAGAGCAGGTCCCCGAAATTGAGCGAAAGGGCCAGGGTCGCCACGCGCACCTCGCCGGGCATCAACGGAGCGATCAGCGCTTCGACGACGCGCAGGTCGTCGACCGTGCCCGGGCGGCTCACCAGCGCGCGCAGGTAATGCCCCGGCGTCGCATGGGGCACGGACGGCGTCGCCGTGACGGGCGCTACTGTGCGAGGCGGCGCCTTCCTGGGCAACGGGGTCTCCGATGGCCTGTTCCGGGACAAGGCGGGCGGGACGGGGACGGGGACGGGAGCGGCCTGCGGCTCGCTGACCGCGCCGCCATGCCAGGCCAGCACCGCATCGCGATGGCCGTTCAGGAGGTAACGGCCCAGTTCATTTACGTTGCTGTGATCGAAAACGATCGTAGCCGGCAAGGTGACACCGAAGCGTGTGCCGATCTTGTTGATAAGGCTGATGGCGATGATCGAATCGACGCCATAGGCGGGAAAATCGCGCTGGTCCTCGATCTGCCGCTCCTCGATCTTCACGGCCTCAGCGAGGCACTCGCGAACCACGTCACGAAGGCTGTCGAGAAGCACGTCATCACTTGGCGCATGGCCGGCGGCCACTCGCGCTGCGGACGGACCCGGTGCGGACGGCACGGGCCGCTTCGCCGGTTCCGCTCCAAGGGCAACGGAGGGCGTCGCGCGCCGGGGAAGCTTCTCCCGTCGAAGTACGCCATCGCTTTCCGCAAGAATGATCTGCGGTCCTAGCGCCTGCGCGTCCGCCGCGGGGAACAGCACTTGGCGAAATCCTTCGGCACGCAGCGCCTGCTGCCACGCCGACGGCGTCAGCAGCGGCGAACCGGGAATGCGGAGCGCGTCGTCCTCGAACAGCCACCAGCCGTCGAGCAGACCGAAGGTCAGGTGCATCGAAAGGCTGCCCTGGCATAGCTCATTGAGGAACAACCATCCGTTCCGCCGCAAAGCCGCTTTGGCATGCCGCAGCGTGCGCCGCACGTTTCGCGTGGCGTGCAGCACGTTCGCCGCGATCACGACGTCGAACAGCCCCTCGTCGATGTCCGCCGCACGCGGCGGCTTCTCGACATCGAATATCCGGTAGGTGACGAAGGGATGGGACGCCGACCAGCGGTCCCTGGCCTCGATCAGGAACGCCGCGGAGATGTCCGTGAAACAGTATTCAGCGATCGCTTCCACATGCGTCGCGACCGCATCGAGCACGGCCCCGGTCGTACCGCCCGTGCCGGCGCCGATTTCCAGGATGCGCAGCGAGACGCCGGGATCAAGCCGGCGCCTTTCGCCGACATACGCGGCCACGCTGTCGGCCAGCACGCGATGGAAATGGTCGGCGACCGGATGGCTCGCATAGATGCCCGAGACCTGTGCCGTGGAAGCGCCGGAAAACAGTACTTCCGTGGGCCGCCGGCGCTGCGCCAGCAGATCGGGCAAGGCGCGCAGGGCGACGTCGAGAAGCTGGAACTGCGCCGCGCTGCCCGCGTCGAGCGGTTCGTCGCGAACTGTCGCCCAGGCGCCCCACGCGCGATCAGTATCGGCCGTCGACCATTCGCGTTCGACGCGCCACCCCTGCGGCAGGCGCTTCAGGTGTCCTGCGAGCGTGAGTTGGCGCAGCGATTCATCGATCCAGCGCGACTGCGCCGACGTAACGTTGCATATCTGCTTCCATTGCGTGACGTCCGCGGCGTCGAGCGTTGTCCCCAAGAAGAGATCGAGGCCTTGCAACTGCGCTCGCAGCAGATCCGCCAACAGTCGATCGAGGTGTTCCGCTTGCGTCGCGCTAACATCCATTTCGCCAACCCTTGGTCCTGGTGTCAAGAATCAAGTGTGACACGATGCCGGGCCAAGCCTATTCGCGCAGAGCCCGTACACACGGATAAGGTTCCCCGTGCACCGCCGGAAACGGCGGCCGTCGTGCGACATGCAGAGATCGATGTGCGCCGGCCGCCCCATTTCGCGCGCGCCCCTGTGCGCGTGATGCTCGGCGATGATCATGGTGCCAACGGCCGGCGATGATGCACTGGGAGCATACATGCGGCGAACGCCGGGCCGCAATGCGGTTGTGCCCCCCCTTCGGACGGACTAGTATCGGAGCGGACGGCGCGGCAGCCAGCGGCCGCACGACGAGGTCCTTCGAAGCAACGGGAGCATGACGTGCCGGGCCACACAGAATCGATCGAAGCACTCATCATCGACATTCTCACCCGCACTTTCGACCCGCCCGACCCCGTCACGAAGAGCACGGCGCTGCTCGACCTCATGAACTCCATCGGCATGGTGATCGCGATGGCCGAGATCCAGGATGCATTGCAGGTGAGGCTCGAGCAGTGCTCCTTCATCGAGGCATTCCAGTGTGCTACCGTCGCCGATCTGGCGGCAATCTTCGAGACGTCCGTTCACTCGTCGTCGGCGCCGACAGAAAAGTGATGTACTAGCCCATCGTCGTCGGCCGCCGTTCAAGCAGCATTACGCCGAAATGTCCGTGCGCGCTCGAACCCAGTACCGAACGCGCCATGTTTTCGTTGTCGCCTCGGGCGTAGAAATCGAACAGGTTGATGAACGGATCGGCACCTGCGCAGTGGCCGTACGGTGCGATGTTGCCGCGTTCATGGACAACACCGTCTATCGGCATTACGGATCGTTCGAGGTCCTGGATCGGCAGGAACACGTTACTGCCGAAGAAGACGCTTCCCTCGTAGGAAAATTCGCCCTTCTCCGAGCCCAATCGCTCGAACACGGACTGGATCAGCATGCATTTCTGCGCAATGTCCTGCCCGGAACCGTTGAGGGACGGCAGCGACGAGGCCACGGCAACGCCCGCGACGGTGAAGTCCGTAGGACCTTCGCCGCGAACGACGAAGCTGCAGGCGCTGTCGCTGAAGACGCCGTAGCGCTGAAAACGCGCCGCCTCGTTGTCAACCTTGTCCACGCCGACCACCAGCACATTCCGAAACGTGTCGGCCATGACAAGCGAGCGTGCGACGCGCACCGCGGAAAACAGCGAAGCGCAGCCGGCGCCGCCGATCCACGTCACGAACTCGCAATCCAGGCCGAGGCGCTTCGACAGCTCGCTGACGAGCACGTTCTGAGCGTAGTAATTGAGTCCGTCGCCACAGCAGACGACGAGCGCGTCGACCTGGCCCGGGGCCACGCCACCGCGGGTCAGGGTGCCCGCTGCGCTTTCACCGGCGAGATCCGCGCGGCTTCGCTCGGTGCGGCGATAGCGATCCCATCCCCATAGCGCCTGGCGATCAGGCATCCGGTATTCGCGCATCACCTCCGCGCGACCGTCGATCTCCGCCACCGGCAGCGACTGTTCGCCCAACACATAGCCAAGGCCGAGAATGCCTACCGAGGTGGGCCTCACTCCCGGGCCCCCACACGCATAGACGACAGGACCCTCGCCTGCTCCGCCACGGTGTTGCAGGACAGGATGCGGGTGATGTTTCCTCGAAGATCCAGGCGCTCGCGGATACGGTTCAACAGCAGCACGAGCAACATCGAGTGTCCTCCGAGCTCGAAGAAATCGTCGTCGACGCCGACCCGGTCCACGCCCAGGATGTCCGCCCATATCGAGGCGATCACGTCTTCCATCTCGCCGCGCGGAGCGGCGGCAACCGTCGCGGCCCCCCATGACGGCTCAGGCAAGGCACGCGTGTCGAGCTTTCCGTTAGGCGTCAGCGGCAACGCGCTCATCGCCACGATGGACGACGGCAGCATGTAGGCGGGCAGCATTCGCCGAAGGTGATCCAGCAGGCGCGCACGCCACGATCCGAGGTCGTCCGGCGGGCTCTCGGTGACGACATAGGCGACGAGTGCCTTTTCGCCGCCGGGACCATCCGACGGACGAACCACCGCATCCTTCACCCCATCCAGCGAACGGAGCGTGGCCTCGATTTCGCCAGGCTCGATGCGGAAGCCCCTTATCTTTACCTGCCCGTCCTTGCGCCCGAGTATGCGGACCGTGCCGTCGGGCTGCCGATAGCCGATGTCGCCGGTGCGATAGCGGCCACGTCCGCCCGGCAGTGTCGTGAAGGCCGCCGCCGTCATGGCCGGATTGTTGAGATAACCGCGCGCGAGCGCCTCGCTTTCGACGAAGACGTCACCCGTTTCGCCCAGCCCACATGCCGTTCCCAACGCGTTGAGTACGCGGATGGCCGTATCGGGCGCCGTCTCGCTTACCGGGACGATTCCGCCAGCCGCCCGCGAGCCGGACATTTCGAAGTACGTGGTGGCGCGCTGCGTTTCGGTCGTGCCGTACGAATTGAGCACGCGCATCGCCTTGTTGTGCGACAGGAGCCGGGACACCGTCGCACCGCCCAGCTTGTCGCCCGTGACGAACGCGATGCGCAAGGAGGGAAAACCGACGATATCGGTGGCGCACAGCACTTCTGCCATAGCCGGAGTGAGGTGCGCGAACGTGATCGCCTGCCCGACCAGCCATTCGGCCAGGCGATGCGGCGCGATCGCCTCGGCATCGGGAATGAACAACGTGGCGCCGAGGCACAACGGCGTGAATATCTCGCGTTGCAGCGGATCGTGACCGAGGCCCGACAGCATGCTGAAACGATCGAACGGCGACAGGCGCAACCATTCGGGCACCCAGTCAAGGTAACCGGCCAGCCCGATGTGCGTGCCCGCGACCGCCTTGGGTACGCCCGTGGTACCCGACGTGAAGGTCACGCAGGCCAGTTGCCGCGGCTCCGCCTCGGCCATCGGGGCCACCTCCGCGAGGTCGTAATCTCGCGGCACAAGCGCGGACACGAAGGACGTCGCCACCATGCCGTCGAGCCTTGCGACGAGCCCCGGAGGGAACCGTCCGGGTTCCCCTGCGAAAAGGATGCGGCCGGGCCGGACGATGTCCACGAGCTGCACCACCCGTTCGATCGGATACTCCGGATTCAGCAACGAGAATGCCGCCCCCGTCTGGAGCACCGCCATGACCGCAACCACCAGCGCCGCCTGGCGGCTGGCGACGATCGCTACGACGTCGCCGGGCACGGTCCTGGAAGCTCGCAGGCCCGCCGCGAGCCGGCTGGATGCGACCAGCAGCGCGCCGTAGCTCCACGATTGGCCGCTTTCCACGATAGCCGGCGCATCCGGCTGCGCCAGCGCGCGATCCCGGAACAGCGCATGCACAGGTCCTGGCCAGAACCGGCGGGGCTCGAACGGCGCGTCGTCGCCTGCGCGCAGGGAATACGCGCCGCAGGCCATCGACGGGTCGTCGGCGATCTGTTCGAGAAGCAGAATGTATTGGCGCAACAGGTTGGCCAGGGCCGCCGATGCGAAGACGGCATCCTTGCCGTGACAGGTCAGGGTCACGTCGGTGCCGTCGTCTTCGACGTAGAGCGTGAGGTCGAACTTCGCCTCGATCTCGGTCGCCTCGACGCGTTCGGCGGCCAGGTAGCGCGGCCGTGCCGGAGGCTGCACGCTCTGCATGTTGAAGAACACCTGGAGCGCCGGCACGCCGTCGGTGCCGCGCAACTGGGGCGCCTGTTCGAGGATCTTCTCGAACGGATAATTCTGGTGCGAGAGCACCTGGGTAACGTTACGCACCTGCTCGGCGAGGTAGTCGCCAAACCGGTCTTCCGGCCGCCAGCGCGTGCGTACCGGAAGATTGTTGAGGAAGTTGCCGATCACGCCCTGGGCCGAGCGACCATGGCGACCGCTGACGGGTACGCCGATCACCAGGTCGTCCTGGCCCGCCAGACGCCCCAGCAACAGCGCAAATGCGGCGTAGAGCACGCCGAAGAGCGTCCCATCGTGTTTGCGCGCCACGCGATCGAGCCGCTCGCGAACGTCCGGCGACAGGCCAGCGACGTGACGAGCAGCCTCCTCCGGGTCGGTCGACCAATCGTGCTGACGCGGCATCGCCAGGTGTTGCGGACAGCCGTCGAGGTAGTCTCGCCAGAAAGCTCCTTCTGTCACGGCGGCGTCGGATGCGAGCCAGCGCTCCTGCCCGGCGACAAAGTCGAGGTAGCTATGGCCGACCGGATCGAGGGCGGGTTCGACACCGTTCGCGAGGGTCTCGGCGACGAGCAGAAATTCCTCCAGGAAGATGGAGAACGACCCGCCGTCGAACACGAGATGATGGAAGTTCAGGTGCAGACGATGGTCATCGGCCGCCAGGCGAAGCAGCATGGCCGACATCAGCGGTGCCTTGTGCAGCTCGAAGCGGCGTGTCGCGTGGCCCACCGAAAGGATGTTCAGGCTTGCTTCGCGCTGCGCCGCGTCGAACGTAGAGAGGTCCCTGTACTCGAGCGAGACTTGCGCCGTCGGCTCGATCACCTGCACGGGCACATCGTCGTCCAGCTCGAAGCGCGTGCGCAACATCTCGTGCCTGGCGACGAGCCGGTCGAGCGCGCGCTCGACGGCCTGCCGATCGACCGGACCGCGCAGCGCCAACACGAACGGAATGTTGTGCTCGCTGCCGGGACGCAGCTGCTCCATGTACCACACGCGGAACTGGCTGAGCGACAACCTCGACCGGCCCTGTCGCTGGGATGCCCCGTCGGGCGCGATCTCCCCCGCAGATCGCACCACGGCGGCGAGGCGGCGGATAGTGGGATGCCGGAAGACATCGGCAACCGCTATCTCGACGCCAAGACGTTCACGGATGGCGTGTACCATCCGCATGAGCAGAAGCGAGTTGCCACCCGCCGCGAAGAAATGCAGGTCGACATCCACCGATGCCTGCTGGAACAGGCGGGCCCAGATGTCGTGAAGCGCCGACTCCACATCGTTGGGGACTTGCGCCGGCGCGATCCGGTGCGACGGGAGCACGTCGTCGGCACGGGGCGCGGGGGTCCGGGGCGCGTGAGGGCACATGCCGTCACCGGTCCCGGGGAGTCGCCACACCTCGCTACGCGGTTCGAGCACGACCTGCCGCAGGAGCGCCTCGAAGTTTCGTGCCAGCCGCTCGATGGTGGAGGCATCGAAGAGATTCTTGCGGTAGACCCAGTCCAGCAGCAGCCCGTCGTCGGTCTCCGTCACCTCGAGGGTCAGCTCGACGAGCGCGAGTTCCGGACGCACCGTACGAGGCGTCGCCTCCACCCCGGTCAGCCGAAGCGGCGTACGTCCCGTATCCTGTAGCGAGATCATCACCTGGAACAGCGGCGCGTGCCCCAGCGAACGCGACGGCTGCAACCGTTCCACGAGGTAATTGAACGGCACATGCTGATGTGCGTGGCCGTCGAGCACGAGCTGGCGGCTCTGCCTGAGTACGTCGTCGAACGTAGCAGTGGGCCCGACACGGCTGCGCAGGATCAGCGTGTTGGTGAACAGGCCGATCATGGCGGCGAGTTCGGGATGCTCGCGATTGGCCACGGGCGTGCCGACGACGATGTCCTCCTCGCCGCTGGCGCGCGCCATCAGCAGCGCAAACACGGCGTGCAGACCCATGAACGGTGTCGCTCGTGCGGCTCGGGACAGGTCGGCAAGCCCCTTCGCGGTCGAACCGTCCAGATGCGTGCGAAGCACGTCGGCAGCCATTTCTTCCCGTTCCGCACGGGGCCTGTCCAGGGGCAGCGAATGGGTGGCAGGCAAGCCCGCGAGCTGGGCCAGCCAGTAAGCAGATTCGGCTTCGAGCGTGTCGTCCCGGAGCCATTTGCGCTGCCAGGCAGAGTAATCCGCGTAGCGGAACTGCAATGTGGGCAGCGTCGGAGACACGCCACGCAGGCCGGCATCGTAGAACGCGCCGAGCTCGTCGACGAGTACGTCGATCGACCAGCCGTCGGTGGCGACGTGATGCATCGTCATGAGCAACTCATGACGTCCCGGCTCCAGCCGGACGAGCACGGCGCGCAGCATGGCATCGCGATCGAGCGCGAACGGCGCGAGCGCATCCCGCCTGACTTCGGCCGTCAACGCGCTTTCCCGCTCCGCCGCCGCAAGATCGCTCAGATCGACCTCGAGAAAAGGCAGCGCGAGATCGTCGCGCACGCGCTGCACGGGTACCTCGTCGCGGAAGGCGATGACGGTGCGAAGACTTTCGTGGCGACGCAGGATGGCTTCGAGCGCAGCCCGCAACACCGGCACGTCGAGTTCGCCCTCCAGTAGGAACCGGACCTGTACGTGGTACTGCGCACTGCCTCCTCCGAGCTGGTCCACCAGCCACAGCCCCTGCTGCACGAACGACAGCGGCACGGCCTCGCCTGGTGCCGCGGGCGACAGCGGCGGCAGTCGGGACGAAGCGTCCCGCGCGACGAACCGCGCGAAATCGTCGAGCGTGGCCGACTCGAAGAGGCTCCCCAGGGACGCGTCGATGCCATGGTCGAGGCGAAGGCGCGACTGCACGCGCATGGCGAGGATCGAATTGCCGCCCAGATCGAAGAAGTTCGCGCGCATGCCGACCGGCGACGACAGCCCCAGTACGTCCTGCCAGACTCGTGCGAGGCGCTCGTGCAGCGGGCTGGCGGGCGCCTCGTACGCCGGGCCCGTCGCCCGGGGTGGCGAAGGCAACGCCGCGCGATCGATCTTGCCGTTGGGCGTCTGCGGCATCGCATCGAGAACGACGAAAACCGCGGGAATCATGTAGTCAGGCAGGTGCTCCGCCAGAGATCTCGCGCATTCGGCGGGCAACCCCTGCATGGTTCGCCCCGACGGCGTGGGGACCACGTAGGCCACCAGTTGCTTCTCGCCACGCTCGTCCTCGTACACCGTGACAACGGCTTCGTCGAGCCAGCACATGTCCACAAGACGCGCCTGGATCTCGCCCAGCTCGATGCGCAAGCCGCGCAGCTTCACCTGGAAGTCGACGCGACCGAGGTACTCGAGCTGGCCCTCGGCGGACCAGCGCGCGAGATCGCCGGTCTTGTACAACCGCATGCCGGCCGCCTGATGAAACGGATCGGGGACGAAGCGTTCCGCTGTCAGCGACGGTCGTCGCCAGTAACCGCGCGCAACGCCTGCGCCACCGACGTACACCTCACCCACGACGCCGATGGGCACCGGTTGCATGTGGCGATCGAGCACGTAAGCCTGACCGTTCGCGATCGGAGCACCGATCGAAGGTGGACCGGGCCGGTCGCGTTCGATCTTCGCGTAAGTGGAATAGGTGGTATCTTCCGACGGCCCGTAGAGGTTGTAGACGGCTTCGGCCGACGTGCGCCGATAGATGTCCCGAACAAGCGCTTCGGCCAGTGGTTCGCCGGCGAGGTTGACGATGCGCACCGACGACGGCACGGCGTCTTCGTCGACCAGCGCCTTGATGGCCGAAGGAACGGTATTGATCAGCCTGAGTGCCGGCGCGCGCGCAATGCCCTCGAAATCGAGCGGGCTGTCGACCAGCACGATGCGTCCACCGCTGGCCAGCGGAACGAACAGTTCGAAGATGGACAGGTCGAAGCAGATCGAGGTGGCCGCCAGCACGCCGTCCAATGCGTCGGCATCGTATACCTCACGTGCCCAGGCGATGAAGGCGACGGCCTGTCGGTGCTCGATGCAGACACCCTTGGGACGGCCAGTCGAGCCGGAGGTATAGATGATGTAGGCAAGTGCGGCCGGCGCCGCGGCATGCTCGGGCGGCGGCTCATCCGCCGGGCTGGCGGCAATGCGTGCCTGCCACGAGGCATCGTCGAGCACCAGGCGATTCGCCGTGGCGCTCAGCCTGTCCACCGTACCCGATTGTGCCACGACCCATGCCGCGCCGCTGTCGGACACCATGAAATCCAGGCGATCGGAAGGATAATGCGGATCGAGCGGCACGTAGGCCGCGCCAGCCTTGAGCACGGCCTTCAGCGCGACCACCATCGACGGCGAGCGCTCGAGGCACACAGCCACGACGCTATCGTCGCCCACGCCCTGCGCGCGGAGCACGTGCGCGAGCTGGTTGGCGCGACGGTCCAGTTCCGCGAAGGTCCATCGCTCGTCGCGCCAGCAAAGCGCTATTGCATCGGGCGTGCACGCGGCCTGCGCGGCGCATAGCGCATGCATCGTGCTTCGCGGCCATGGAAGCGAGGTCGCGTTCCAGGCGTTCAACACCATGCGTTGCTCGTCGGCGTCCATCACCTTAAGACGCCAGACGTCGGTGTCCGCGTCCGTCGCGACCGCATCCAGCAACACGCCGAAGCGGCGCGCCATGCGTTCGACCGACGCCCCATCAACGGCGTCCTCGGCATGCACCCAGACCAGTTCGACGCCGTGTGGTACAGGCGACGCGAAAAGCGCGAGGTCGCCTACGTAGTCGTCCGAAGAGGCATCGCCGCCCCATTCGCGAGCCACAACATCGACATGGAACGAGGCCTGCCACACGCGGCCAAGCTGGGCCGCGCTCTGGGCTAGCATGTACGGAAAAGAACGTCCCGGCGGCGCATTGATCGACGAAAGACGCCGTCCGCTCTTTTCCGCCGCCGAGGTGGCGATGCGCACCTGCGTTTCGCCGCTGCAGCGCATGAGAAGCAATGCGAAAATCGCATGCAGGCCTGCGACGACGTCGGCCTGGACTGCTTCGTAGCGCAAGGCGAGGCGATCTATGCGGCCAGTGGCAATGACGTGTGTGAACCGGGAATACCGTGGAGCCCCCTTCGCCAGCCGGGGTCCGTCCACGGGGAAATTCTGGAGCAGCGGCAGCTGCCCCGACGCCTCGGTATCCACGGATATTCGCCCTGACCGATGGAGTTGACGATGCCAACTATCGATGGACCAAAGCACCGCTGTCAACACGCCATGGAGCGCGCCCGAAAGGCATCGCGGACACCGTCGTCACGGCGCGTCGTGTGCCGATACTCGACGCCATACCTGCTTTCCATTCCATAGGAAAGCGGAGTCGTTCGAAGAGCCGTCGGGCACGAACTGCACGAACAGGAATTGGGCGTCCCGCCCCGCCTCGGAGAGAAACACGCCCTGCTCCGCCGGCCGCAGCCGCCGCGGAGGAAACACGTTGGCATCCCCCGCGAACGTTGGCCTCAGGCACAGTGCACCCTGTTCGTCGAGGATTACCTCGACCTCGCCCTGCGCCTGGACGTAGCGACCCACATGCCGGACCATCGAGGCCGCATCGACATCCGTAGCCTTCATCAGGCGCGGCGGGCGCATCGCGTAGAACTCCGGCAGGATCTCCCCGAAAACCGCCGATGCGGCGACGGCGGCACCGTTCGCGTCGTCCGTGGCGACGAGCACGGACGCGTTCATTCCAGGATGGATCCGCAATACCGCCGAACTCGTGGTGAGATTGGCGTTATGGCCCATCCATCCGTCGCCATAGCATTTCCAGCCACGACTCACTGCGCGCTCGGACGGGTGCCAGCCGGGCAGTGCGATCGGCGAAGATGGCGCCTCGCGATGCCGGCGGATCGCTTCCTGAGCGAACGCCAGCCAGCGCTCCATGCCAAGGGACAATTGCCCACCCGTCGCGGGACAGATCGCCTGCCGCTCCGCCGCCGAGGATTCGCCGGCGAAGCCTCGCTCCGCGAGCATCGTCTCGTAGGCCACGCCGCGCACTCGTTCGAGCACCGCCGCGGCAAGCCATGCGCCGACGTGACCATAACTGTACATCCGACCCGAGGCGTGCAACGGCCGGGAGGACACGCTCTGGCACAATGCAATCACATCGATGCCGCCTGCATCGTCCAGCGGGACACCGGTCAACCGTGACACGTCGAGGCCGTGCGTATGGTCGAGCAGCTGACCCACCGTGATACCGGACAGCCGCTCCGTCGGTCGCTCGCCAAGACCTGCGAAGACGTGCGGGAGCGTATCGGTCCAGGCGATGCGACCGGCGGCCACCGCCTCTTCCACGAGCATCCCGGTCAAAATCTTTGCCAGGCAGCCCGCGACGACCCCGCCGGGCTCGTCCCCGATGACAACCTGCTCACCGTCGATCCAAGCGGCCATCCTCACCCGGGCGAGACCTTTGCGTTTCGTCACCGCATCCAGGCGCGTGCGGAGCGTGTCCCGGTCCCGCAACAGGGTAGCGACACGGGCCAGCCTGCCATCGTCGGTCGTAGCTGCATCAACCGTCATCGTTCGTCCTAGAGGAAATCGAGCGCGAAGGGCGGAGCGTCATCGAACCGGTGCGCAAGGGCGACCGGACTGCGCACGCTGAACGTGACACTATCGGCGGCTTTCGTGAATCCGCATCGCTCCATCACCGCGGGCGCCGCCGCCGGTTGCTCGACCATCGATACCGTGGAGCATCCCTGGCGCGCCAGGAACGCGCACATCGCGTTCAGCGCCTCGACCTGCGCCGCCTCGCCGCCGTCGAACGGCAGGAAGAACTGGATGCGGCCGATCGTGCCAACGGCGAGATCGTCCATCGCCAGGGCAAAGATGGAGAAACCCACCGCGCACCGGGCGCCGTCGTCCGTCTCCACCCACATCGTTCCCGAACGTGTGAACTCGCTGTTGAAATAGACGTGGCGGAAGTGCCGTGACGGCGCGAAGGTGAGCCGTCCGTTCGCAGCCATCGACGAGGAAAGCGTCGCAAGATTGATGGGCATGTCGGCGTATTCCAGCGCGTACTCGCCGTCGACGAAGCAAAGCCGTTGCATGGCGACCGGCGCGTGCGCGATGACCGAGCCACCGACCGGGCGGCTCCAGATGGCACCGCAGTGATGGGCGACGATCCTACCGCGATCCTCGGCGTCGTCGCGAAACACGACGTCGCCGCGCGTACCGGAGAGGCCCGCGTGGGATGCACCAATCGACACGTACCCGCCTTCGCGGACGCGATCGTGAAGGGCCAGCCAGAGCCGCAGCGACACGCCCGTGCGGCGATAAGCCGGGTCCACTGCCCAACCGGTCGAATAGACCGAGGGAAACGACTCGCCGCGAATGTAGAGATCGCGCACCAGGGCGAACATGCAACCAACGATGCGTCCCTCGCCGTTACGCGCCAGCACCGCGAACAAGTCCCTGCCGCTCAGCAGCCACGCATAGAATGAGGCGTCGTAAACGACGCGCAAGCGTCCCTTGTAATTGTGCCGCCAGGCCAGTTCACTGAAACGCACCAGATCATCGATGTCGACATCGCCGATGTCGGACGTCACGACGATTTCCAGCGGCGTTCGTGGATCGATCCTCATGCGTCGATACCCCCCTCGACCGTTACACGGCTCACCTGAAGGTAGCTTTGCCGCAGGCTGTGGCTGATGCTAGCATCAGCGGAGGCGGCTTGGGGAGGCACTCCCTCGCCACGCGCATCGAGGCAACCGGGGGGAACACGCAGCCTATGGAACCGACGCTCACCGTCAAGGAGCTGGTGCTCGACGCGTTGCATGGCGCTTATGCCGACGCCCACGGTCCGATCGACATGGAAACGCTGCTCGATGGCATCGAGTTCGACTCGCTCGGTCTCACCGCCGTCGTTTCGCGCGCGGAAGCCGAACATGGCGTGGAATTCCTCTCGTCGCAGATCCTCGACATGTACCAGGCGATGCGCGTGGCCGATCTCGTCGAGACCATCGAAAACGCGATCGCCGCATGCCGCGAGGCATCGCGCAGGTGACATTCATCGAGATATGCGGGTGGAAGGGTGCGCCGGTTGAATCAGCTTCTCCTGCCCCGTGCGCGTAATGCGTAACTCGCGGATGATAGTGGCATCCAAAAGCACCGCCGCGCCCTCCTTCCGCATCTCAGCCAAAATTTGAGGAAAAATGTAGCAGCGTAGCCACCATGGCGGTTGCTAGAAGTTCGAGCCGACCTTAAAGCTTTGCTTCACACTAGCGGATGAAGTCAAAGGAATATTTCAGGCCTGAAGTCAGCTCTCTCCACCCCCGATAAACACCCCTAATCACTTCCCGGCTAAGCTTGCTTTAGACCATAAGAGAACCTTTCACGATGTCGGCATAAGCCGAGCCTAGAAGTCGGGTCGGCTGCCCCCCCCCACTTTACGCTTCTTCCGCCAAGGGCGGGCGACCATGCGGGAGGCCCCGTCTACGGGATGCACCAAACTGCTGATAATTGGCTCGAGCTTGTGTAAGGCTGAGGTTGCCATTTTGGCCACCTAGTACCTCGTCATCATCTTGGCCATCATCCTCCCAAAAGCAAACGGCGCAACTCTCATATGCCCTTCGCTCGGAAAGCGTCTTGTAGCCACAGCAGGGGCAGCGCAGTAGAAGGTCTTTGATCGGCATGACGTAGCAACCCAGTAAAATGGATCCCCGGATTCGGTGGAAATGCTTCCTGCAGCGAAGGTGCTACGCGACGCTCGGATCAGGATTGTCTGTCAAAGGCGATACAGACTGCCAGGCGTCCCGGCAATGCAGTCGGCCATCGGCAACCCCTGCGACCATCCCGCCGCCATGGCCTGAGCATCGCGCAACGGATCGGACGCCTTGGCGCGCTCATTGCGAAGACGGCAGGTTTCGGGGTCTTGGGCGAAAAGGCCGCGCGCGAACATTCGGCCCTGCTCTGCCAGCTTTGTGGTCTTTGGTCCGCGGACTGCGGCAAAGCGCAGCAGTACTTCATCTAGGCCACCGTCGGCGCCATCGAGGCAACGCGCCAGATGCCAGGCGTCTTCCAACGCCTGACAGGCGCCTTGGCCCGAGGTCGGCAGCGGCGCGTGCGCCGCATCTCCGACGAGCAGCACATTTGCTCGGCTCCATGTGTGCAGCGGTTCCACGTCATGGACGGCAATCAGTTGGATGGTATGCGCCGGCGTGGCCTCGATGAGGCGCGCGACAGGCTCGGGCCATTCTGCAAACAGATCCATCACCTGCTTGTGCAGATCCGCTGCTGGCGTCGCCTCGGGCAATGGCCGCGCTTGCGCGGCGGCCCAGTACACCAGATCTGTCCGGATCGGGACGCAACCGAAACGATCGCCAGACCCCCAGTAGTCCTGAATTGCAAGGTCGCTCACCAACGCGCCACTTCCCTGTGCAACGCCGATCCAGTTCACGAACCCTTGGTAGATGGGGGGGGGGTCCCCTGCGACGAATTTGCGCGCGACCGAGTCCATGCGGCCATCGGCACCAATGAGCAGATCTGGACGGATGCTCTTGCCGTTCTCGAATCTCGCGACGGCCTTGCCGTTGGCATGCAGGTCGATTGCGACCGCTCGATGCCCGAACTCCACCTGGATACCAGCGCGTGCCACGTGGTCCAACAGTACCGCCTGCAGGTCGCGACGCAGGATCGTATGGGTCGGGTAGCCCATGAGTCGGTCCAGCAGCGTGATGTCCAGGCCTCCCAGCGCATTACCCGCTGCGTCTTTGCGGTGTACCGACAATGGCCGACCGCCCACTGCCCCGACAGCCTCCAACAACCCGAGTTCTTGCAGCACAAAGCCCGCGTTGGGCCAAAGCGTCACGCCTGCGCCCATGGTGGCCGGCCCGTTCCGACGTTCATAGACGCGCACGGTGTGCCCCTGCTTGTGCAACGCGAGGGCCACGCTCAAGCCTGCGATGCCACCCCCCAGTATTCCGATCTCCATGCCGATGCATCCCGATTCAATTGGTCCAGGCGTACCGTTGAAGGGCAGCCGTTGGACGGGAGTGCATGTTGGTCCCCACCAATTGCGCAAACTAGCATGCAAAAATGGCGGGCTTTCATACCTCAGGTGGGATAATGGTGCGCAGCAAGCTCGACCTGAATGCAGTCCGCGTCTATGTGGCCGTCGTCGACGAGCAGAGCTTTTCCGGCGCGGGGCGCCTGCTGGCCCTGCCGTCGTCGAACGTCAGCCGTCACGTCGCGGCGCTGGAGCGCAGGTTGGGCGTGCGCTTGCTGGAACGCAGCACGCGCCATCTGCGCATGACGGAAGCCGGCAGGCTGGTGTACGAGCGCGCCAAACCGGTCCTCGACGCCCTGCTGTCCACGGAGGAGGAGCTCGGCGCAGTACAAGGCGAATTGAAGGGGTCTCTCAGGATGTGCATGCCCAACGAAGCGCCCAGGCTGCTCGCGCCTATCCTTGCCGAATTCTGCAGTCTTCATCCTGGCATCGAGCTGGAATGCGACACGCGCCTGACCGGCCTGGAAGTGTTGCGCGAGGACATGGACCTCTCCATCGTCTTCCACCGCGGGCGTCAGGATGACAGTGCGTTCATTACCCGCGAACTGGCGACATTGCCCAGCATCGTGGTCGCGTCCCCCGCGCTATTGGCCCAAACCGGAATGCCGCGCCACGTGCGCGAACTCAAGTCCTTGCCATGCATCACCACCGTGAGCGCCCTGAAGGGGCAGCCCTGGCAGTTTCTCGATCCTGCGGGCGAGATCGTGAAGGTGCCTGTGCGTAGCCGCTATCGCGTCAACAGTGGTGAACTTGCGGTGGCGGGCGCGCGCCAGGGGCTTGGCTTCGCGATCGTTGCAGCCTACCCATGCCAGGAAGATCTTGCCGCAGGCAGGTTGCAAGAAGTGCCGCTGGATCTATGCCCTGCCCCGCTGCAATTGCTTGGCGCCTACAGTCACCGTCATTCGGTCACTGCTCGGGTTCGGGCGTTGCTGGAGTTCATCCAGGTGCGGTTGCAGAGGGTCGGAGGCAAGCCAGCTTGAGGCCCACGCAGCAACGTGGCGTGGAAACCTCCCTAATCAACTGCTCCGCGAACTTCTGCCTTGGCCAACTCCTGCCTTTCGCAGCCGCTAGCTTCCGCCGTGCAAGAGCACGTGCGCGCTCAGCGACAGGACTCCGGCAACTTCTCCAACAAGCCCGCCACCACCGGCGTCAGCCGGTTCGCGACCTCCGGCGGAATCGCGTCACCCGCCCCCTGCCCGCCTTCGCTTCGGGCTTGTTCGCAGGCCTTGACGATCCGCGGGCGCATGCCGGACCAGAGCGCCCTGCACTGCCAGCCATCCCGGCCCAGCGTCAGGACGGCGTAGGCGATGGACTGGCATTCCTGCGCGGCGCGGGTGGCCAGCGGTTGGCCGGCATACTCGTGCGGCACGGTGTCCAGCGTGGGTTCGTAGTAACTGTCGGGGAACGCCGCCGCGTAGCGTTCCGGGTCCAGTTGCAGCGGCAGGCCGGTCGCCGTCAGGTCGAGCACGCGGCCGCAGGGCGCAGCGGCGGCGATGCGCTGGATCACCTGGTAGATCGGATGGTCCAGGTCGGGTTCGCGCGTCGTCACCTCGGACGTTGCGACCAACACCGGCAGGCGCGCGCGGTTGGCCATCTTCGCCAGTTCGCCAGAATGGGCCGGTGCGCAGCGTTCGCGGACGCTGGCCACGATCAGGAATGTGGCGTCGCGCGCGAATGCGGGATCGCTGTGCAGCAGTGCGGTGATGCGCTTGTCGGCTGCATCGTCGGACAATGGCGCGACATGAAATGCGGGCATAGTTGGCGGGTGGATCGCCGTGGTCGCAGCAGCACGCGGTGTCGGTGCCCCATGCCCGTGCGTGCGCAATGCCAACAGCACGCCGCCGGCAACGACGACGCCACAGGCGGCGATCGCGATCGCCAAACGCATCGGCGACTTCAGGCGCATCGGACCGCGCCCTCAGCCCTGCACCGGAGCGATGGTGGCGTCTTCCGCCTCGTAGGTGGCATTGGCGATATCGGCCTTGAAGTCGGCCAGATGCAGCCGCCCCTGCAGGTGGAACGGGTCCCACAGCTCCGGTACGTCGATCGGGGTGCGCAGCACCACATGCAGGATCTGGTTCGGGGGCGGCGGTGGCACGTGGATGCAGGCGCCATAGAACGGCACGAACAGCAGTTCGCTGACCTTGCCCTGGTCGTCGCTTTCCAGCGGCACCACGTAGCCGTCCAGGGCGAAGCGCTTGCCTTCCAGGGTCTTCACCACTTGCGACGAACCGAACTGCGCGGCGCGCTGGGTGCCGGAATGGTCGATCGGCATGCCGTTGACCACCGAGGGACCATCGTCGACCGGCGCCGCCTGATCCATCACCTCGGCGTCGCCTCGCCACGCCGTGCCGATCCGCGGCGGCGGGCGCTGGTAGATGTCGTTGGCCGGTGCCAATTGTTCCCAGCGTTCCACTGTGTCAGGGACGGCGTCGGCGGCTGCGGCCGCATGCGTCGCTGCCGGCGATGGTGTGGGCGTGGCGTCCGGCTGCTTCCCGCCATCGCCGTGGCAGCCCGCCAGCAGGCACAGCACTCCAGTCAGCAGGAAATGGCGATCAGCCTTTTTCATAGGGATGCAGGTGCGCCTGCTCCATCGTGTAGGCGGTGCCGGCGAGTTCGCCGTGGAGGGTTTCCGCGCGCAGTTGGCCGGTCAGGTAGAACGGGCTGTACATGTCGGGCGGGTCGATCGGGGTGTCCAGGCGCACATGCACGATCTGGTTCGGCGGCGGTGGCGGCACGTGGATGCAGGCGCCGTAGTAAGGCACGAACAGGAACTCGCGCACGCGGCCGGCGTCGTCGCTGTCCAGCGGCACCACGTAGCCCGGCAGGCGCACCTTGCGCGCCAGCACGGCGGCCACGGTGTTGTAGGTGCCGGTCTGCGGCATCGCATGCTTGCCGGTGTGGTTGACCGGTGCTTCGTCGCTGTTTTCCAGGGCCTTCAGCTCGGCGGGCGGCAGCATCGCGCTCCAGTCCAGCTCGCGATAGCCGTCGGCGTCGGGTTCGCCCAGTGGCGGATTGATCGCGGCGTCGTTGGCCGGTGCTGGCTGCGCCGCCGCTGTCGTCTGGGCTTTTTCCGGGATGGCGGGTTGCTGCTGGCGGCCGCAGCCGCACAGCAGTGCGAGCGCCAGCAAGGAAAGGATCCAGCGGGTCATGCTCACAACTCCGGCGACAGGCCATCGGCCAGGGTGCGGCGATAGGCCAGCAGCGCCGGCACGATGCCGGCGAGCACGCCGGCCAGCAGCACGCAGCCGAGCCAGCCCCACTCCACCGCGCTGGGCGCGATGCGGTTGATCGCCAGGCCGAAATGATCGAGCACCCAGCCGCGCGCCAGCCAGCTGGCCGCGGTCACCAGCAGCAGCGCCAGTGCGCACGACACCACGGTGACCAGGCCGGCCTCGAACAGCAGCAGCCAGGCGATGTCGCGCGGCCGTGCGCCGACCGCGCGCAGGATCGCCATCTCGCGCCGGCGCTCCTGCAGCGTGGCTACCAGTAGCGCGACCATCGACACCAAGCCGAGCAGCACCACCAGCGAGGCGATCATGCGCAGGGCGCCTTCGGCCGTGCCCAGCGTGCCCCACAGCTGCTGCAGGGTGACGCCGGGCATGATCGCCAGCATTGCTTCCTCGGGGTACTCGTTGATGCGCCGCTGCACCGAGAAGGTGGCGATGCGGGTCTTCAGGCCGAGCATGAAGGCGGTGATGGTGTCCGGGGTCAGGTCCATCGCCCGCGCCTGCGCGGCGCTGACGTGGTGGCCCGGGAGGCGCACGCCGGAATGCCAGTCGATATGGATGGCTTCGATCGCCTGCAGCGAGACCAGCACGCTGGAGTCCACCGGCGTGCCGGTGCGGCGCAGGATGCCGACGATCCGGAACGGTTTGTCGGCATGGTTGGCCAGGCTGATGCGCCCGGTGCCGTGAGTCAGCACGATCTCGTCGCCGAGGTGGCGGCCGAGCGCCGCGGCGACGTCGGCGCCGATCACCGCATCGTAGAGGTCGTCGAACGCCCTGCCCTGCGCGAACGCCAGGGGATGCTTGGCGCCGTAGTGGTAGTGCTCGAAGAAGCCGGTGCTGGTGCCGACCACCCGGTAGCCGCGATAGGAATCGCCCAGCGACAGCGGCACCGCCCACTTCACTTCGGGCATCGCGCTCAGGTCCTGGTAGCTCTTCCACGACACGTTGTTGGTGGCGTCGCCGATGTGGAACACCGAGTACAGCAACAGGTTCACCGGGCCCGAGCGCGCGCCGACGATCAGGTCGGTGCCGGACACGGTGCTGGCGAAACCTTCGTGCGCCTGCGTGCGGATCCGCTCCACGCCCAGCAGCAGGGTCACGCTCAGGGTGATCACCAGCACGGTCAACGCCACGCCCAGGCGCCGGCTGCGCAGGCTGGCCAGGGCCAGCTTCAACAGGCTCATCGCGCACCTCCGGCGCTGGCGCGGTTGAGCATGGCCAGGTCGGCCTGGGCGTCGAACAGCGGTGCGATCGACGGATCGTGGCTGACCACGATCGAGCTGGTGCCGCCCTGCCGGCATTCGGCGAACAGCAACTGCAGGAAGGCCTGCGCAGCGATCGGGTCGAGCGCGGAGGTGGGCTCGTCGGCGAGCAGCAGCGGCGGCCGTGCGATCAACGCGCGCGCAGCGGCCACGCGTTGCTGCTGGCCGACGCTAAGCCTGGCGGCCGGTCGCGACCACAGTGCCGCCACGTCCAGGCCCAGCGCGACCATCAGCCGCTCGATCTCGGTGTCCAGCGCCTGCGTGCCCGCCGCCAATCGACCGCGGCGCGCCGAGAACTGCAGGCCCAGCGCGATGTTGTCGCGGGTGCTCAGGAACGGCAGCAGGTTGAACTGCTGGAACACCACGCCGCAGTGGTCGGCGCGGAAGCGGTCGCGTGCGGCCTTGCGCAAGGCCGCCAGGTCCTGCCCGGCCACGCGCACGCAGCCGGCGGTGGGCTGCAGCACGCCGGCGATCAACGCCAGCAAGGTGCTCTTGCCCGATCCGCTGGCGCCGCGCAGCAACAGCTGTTGCCCACGCGGCAGCGCAAACGATGCGATGTCCAGCACCGGCGTGGCGGCGCCGGGATAGCCGAAGCGCAGCTCGGTCAGTTCGACGACGTGGTGCTGGTTCATTCCGGCAGCTTCACCCGGGTCTGCCCGGGCACGACCTCGGTGCGGCCCTGGCCCGCAGCGGTGGCGACATCGACCAGCACCGTGTGCAGCCCGGGGAAACGTTGCGGCAACAGCACCTGCAGGTGATCCAGCCGCGCCGGCTGCGTGCAGTCGAACGCGTACCGGGCGTGGAACTCGGCATGGCTGTGGCCGGGCTCGTCCGGATCGGCCATCGCCACGTCGTAGCCCTCGGTGGTGACCTGCGCACTGCGCAGCGAACAGGCCGCCGCGACCGGGAACTGCAACCAGCCGGCACCGCGCAGGGTGGCGACCGCGGCATCGAGTCGTTTTCGCTCGCCGGCATCGCGCGTCGGGTGTTCGAAATCGAGGATGCCGATGCCGGGCGCGCTGAGCTGCACGTCCACGGCGGTGCCGTCGACGGCGACCTCCAGGTTGGCCTGGCCGTGCACGTGCGGGCCGTGGTGGCGGATCGCAGCGGTGGCTGGCGAACTGGCGGAGAGGAGCAACAGGATCAGGGGAATGCCAGGTCGCATATGCAGCGCATCGGTTGAGTTACACTATAACATTAGTGAACTATCGAGCACAGGTGCAAGCCCGCCGTTGCCGTCAGTCAGCCGCGGTTCGCATCCGGCCACCACCGACGCGCCTCGCACGGCGGCCCTGTGCCGCGATGGGCGCCGAACTCCAGGGATCTTCATGTCTTCTTCCATCATTCCCGACAGCTACACCGCTTGGCGCCACTGCATCGAGGTCGACTGCGGCCTGCGACTGGAGCCTGCCTACATCGCGCAACGCATCGCCGCGCTCAACGACCCCACCGACCACCACACCCAGCAGTTCGTGCGCTGCTGGGGCGAGCCGCATCGCCAGCAGGTGCTGCACTGGTTTGCGCAGGCGCAGGCCGCATTCGCAAACGGTCGCGAGTGAAGCCTCTGGCGCGGCAGGACGCGGCCGCGGTTGCCGTTGGACGGCGATGCATTCCTTCTGCGAACGCGGCACGGCCTGGCGTACTGAACGCGATGCGTCTCGGCATGGCGACGTCCTGATCCAATCAGGGCAGTAAGTCGTCAAGCGATGAGGCCGGACGCGGCCGGCGCGCATTGGTGGTGCGCTCTGCCCCGAAGCGCTGACGCCCCTTGAAGGGAACGCCAACTCAGCCGGAACCACCTCACTGACACGTGCGCTACAAAGCAGGCTGCCAAGCTACGACAGCTGCCGGTAGCATGCACGCGCATTGCCGCCCGGCATCCACTTCCCACGCTCCCGCAAGGACACCCAACGTGCCTCTCGCTTCCATCGCCAGCGCGCATCCCGCGCGCCGCTTCCTGTCCGCCGCCATGGCCTGCCTGCTGCTGTCGGCAGCCACCGGCGCCGAGGCCCGGCCGCAGCCCTCGCAGTTCCAGATCGTCGAGAGCGTGCCCGAGGCCAGCGTCTACGGCGAACCCGGCGTGCCGCGCACCCAGCAGACCTGGCTGGCGATGATCAACGGGGCCAGGCAGCGCATCGACATCGCCGCGTTCTACATCTCCGAGAAGCCGGGCACCGGCCTGACGCCGGTACTGGACGCACTGGCCGCCCGCGCCCGCGCCGGGGTGGCGGTCCACCTGCTGGTCGACCACACCTTCCTGGCCAAGAACCCGGACAGCGTCGCCTGGCTGGGCAAGGTGCCGGGTATCACCGTGCGGGTGCTGCCGGTCGATACGCTGACCGGCGGCGTGCTGCACGCCAAGTACATGATCGTCGACGACGCCAGCGTGTTCGTCGGCAGCCAGAACTGGGATTGGCGGGCGCTGGAGCAGATCCATGAGATCGGCGCGCGCATCGATGACGCACGCTTCGCCAAGACCTTCGCCGCGAGCTTCGACTACAGCTGGCGCCTGGCCGACGAAGGCAATCTGGCCAAGGCGCAGGCGCGCGGCGTGCAGCCGCCGGACTTCGCCCCGGTCACCGCCACCGATCCGGTGCTGCTGGATGCCGGCAGCGCCGCGCCGCTGGTCGCCTTCCCCGCCTTCAGCCCGCCGGCGCTGCAGCCGGCGTGGGTCAGTGCCGAGGAGCCGGCCCTCGTCGACATGATCCGCGCCAGCCAGCATGCGCTGCGCATCCAGGTGATGACGCTGTCGGCGATCCGCAGCTTCGGGCCCAAGGGCTGGTGGGCGCCGGTCGACAGCGCCATCCGCGACGCCGCCGCCCGCGGCGTGCAGGTGCACATCATCGTCGCCGACTGGGCGCTGCGCGAACCGATGCAGGCCTACCTGAAAAGTCTGGCCGCGCTGCCGAACATCGCGGTGAAGTTCAGCCGCCTGCCGCCGGCGCCGCAGGGCTTCATTCCGTATGCGCGGGTCGAGCACGCCAAGTACGCGGTGGCCGACGACCGCAGCAGCGTGATCGGCACCGGCAACTGGGAATGGAGCTACTTCAATACCGCGGTGGACGCCTCGGTGTTCGTCAAGGGCAAGGGGCCGGCCGAGACGCTGACGCGCATCTTCGACCGCGACTGGAACGGCCCTTACGTCACCACGCTGCAGCCTGGGCAAAACTACGAGGCGCCGCGGACTGAGTAGCCTTTGCTGTCGCGTTGGCCGCACGCACCTTCAGGGCTGGCAGTTCCTGGCTCACTGCGCGCTTCATCGCGTCTCGGCAGGAGCGCGCAGCCGAAATGCACCTTGGGTGCGCGGATGGCACCGCGGCATCTGCCGCGACCGTCCCCACGAAGCCTTAACCAGCGCTCCCTATCCTGGCTCCGCGCTGGAGGGCGACCGCGGCGCCGGGCATTGCCGCAGGCGCCGCAACGCACGCCTCCCACCGCGTACGGACATCAAAACAAGGAGACGCCATGAAGACGCTGCACGCACTCGTGTTCGCAGGAAGCTTGTTGGGCCTTGCCTCGCCGGCCTTCGCCGAGGTCGCCAATCTCACCAACAGCGCCGACGGTGCCAACCGCGATGCCGGCATCGCCGCGGTCAAGAAGAAGTTGCTGGACGCCTGCACTGAACGCAAGGGCAAGCCGGACCCCAACTCGTTCGAAGTGGTGTTCGAGAAGACCAGCCAGAATCCGGACGTCCCCAAGCCGTACTACGTGGATGGAAAGATGAAGTGCGACATTCCGTAGCTGTGAGTTGGATGTGAGGTGACTCACGCCCACATACGTTTGAATGCGAACGAGGCCCCGCTTGCGGGGTCTTGTTTTTTGCGCATGCGCCGAGCACACACGCGGCTTCACCTACCAATAAATCCCGACGGCAGCTCCACCGACGGTCTGCAACGCAAATAATTGCGATCGCGGTCCAGCGCCTGCTCCCAGCCGTTGCCCACTTTGCGGATCACGCGCCCTTCCGAGCAGGACACGCCGGCGGCCCGGGCTTCGGCAGTGCCCAGTTCGGGAATGTCGAGTTGGATCTGGGACGGTCGCGGACGGCCGAAGTTATGGGCAAAGTTGTCCTGCATGGAGAAGTCCACCTGTTCGCAATAGGCATGCGTCCAGGGACGAGGATCGTTTGCCAGCAGCTTGCGGCAATCCAGGCGTGGAATCGGGGCGACGTTGCGCTGCGGATTCACACGCTCGACGCCCCGTCCGACCGCCGAGCGCGTTTGCGCGAATGCCGTGGTCGAGACGGCGATGAGGAGCAACCCAACTGCTGCCCGTTGAATGACGTCCATGATCCCCCCTGTGCGGAGAGCTTAGCGATGCCTAGTCCATGTCGCTTAGACAAAATTGCGTGCAGCACCTATGGGCATCCAGCGCAGTTGCAGACAATAGCGCCAGGCCCCGGCAGAGTACCGCCGCGTTCGCTCAGGACGCCCGATCAGCCAACAGCAGCGGGGACACGGTCGCGCGTTGCACCATCACGCACTGGTCGGCGATGGCGGTCAGGCCGAGGCGGTGCGAGACCGCGACCAGGGCGGTCTGCGGCAGCCGCCGCCGCAACGTGCTCAGGACCTGCTGTTCGGCGACGGCGTCGAGGGCGCTGGTGGCTTCGTCGAGCAAGGCCACGCGCGGTTGCCGCAGCAGCACCTGGGCCAGCAGCAACCGCTGCAGTTCGCCACCGGACAGGCGCGCGCCGGCGCCGTGCGCGGCGGTGTCCAGGCCGGCGCCGCCCTGCAGACGCGTGGCCAGGCCGACGTCGCGCAGGGCTTCCCACATTGCCGTCTCGCTCGCGCTCGGCGCCGCCCAGGCCAGGCAGTGGCGCACGCTGTGCTGCCAGGGCCGCACGCCCTGGGCGACATAGGCCAAGGGCTGCAGCGCGGCGCGGTAGCCGGCGAAGTCGAGCACGCGGCCGTCGCAGTGCGCAGCAAACTGCGGTGGCGCGACCATGCCGGCCAGCGCGTCCATCAGGCTGCTCTTGCCGACGCCGGATGGGCCGCTGATCAGGGTCAGCGTGCCTGGCGCGAGGACCAGACCGGTCAAGGCCACCGCGGCCAGCGGCGGTGCCAGGCCGATGCGTGCGATCTGGATCGGCGCCGTCGCTTCCGTCGCTGTACTGGACTGCGCCGCCACAGTGCCAAGTGGTGTTGGCAGCGTGCCGAGCGCGACGTAGCGCTGCCACAATTCCAGCGCAGGCGCGGCCGAGCGCAGTTGCTGCACGCTCTGCCGGGTCGAGACCAGGTACGGCAGCAGCCGTCCCAGCAGCAGGCCGACAGTGATCAGCGCGCCGCGGTCGATGCCGTGCCACACCCCGGCCAGCAGCATGATCGCGGCGATGGCCGCCACCGCCGCCAGTTCCAGCAACAGGCGGCCGGAGGCGACCAGCGCCTGCTGGCGCGCGTAGCCATAGGCGAGCCGGCCGGCGATCGCCTCGTAGGCTTCCTGCTCGCGTGCCTCGCGGGCGAACGAGCGCACGTGGCGCAGACGCCGCGGGAAATCCTCGCTGAGCCAGAACAGCCGGGTCATGTCGGCGACGTACTGGCGGCTGACCCGGGCCTGTTCGTGGCCGGCGATGCGGAAGGCGAGCAGGCCCAGCGCCAGCAGCGGCGGCAGTGCCAGCACCAGCATCGGGGAGACCAAGAACGCCGCGGCCAGGCTCACCGCCGCGGTGATCGCCGCCACCAGCAACTGCAGCAGCGCGCTGAAGCCCTGCACCACGATCTCGACGTTGTAGGTGAGCAGGTTGGCGATTTCCGCCGAGCTGGCGTCGGCCAGGGCCGGCAGCGGCGCCTGCAGCAGCCGTGCATGCACCTGCCGGCGCAGGTCCAGCGCGTGGCGGCTGGCCAGGTCCGCGGCCAGTCGTGTGCCCCACCAACGCAGCAGGGCGAAGCCGCTGCTGGCGGCGACGAACAGCAGGGTCTGCGCGAGGAAGCCGTTCGGCAACGGCAAGACGTGGCCGGCCAGGGTCAGCACGTGGCCGGGTTGCACCAGCGGCACCAGCGCGACCGCCGCCAGCGCGCCGGCCAGCGCGCCGAGCAGCGACAGCAGCACGTACCCGGCAATGCGCAGGCGCTCGCCACGGCCGAGCACGGCGACGAAGGCGCGCAGCAAGTGCGATGCCGGCTCCGGGCGTGCGCTCATCGGTGGGTGTCCATGCGGCGGACCATCGACGCGGTGCGCCGCCTGCACTCCCCTGCGTCGGCGATGCGCGTCGTCGGCATCGTCACGCCCAGCAAGGGATCAGGCCAACAGTGTCTGCACCGCATCGACCGAGGCCTCCGGATGCGTGCCACGTTGCAGTTCGTACACGCCCAGCCGCTGCAACTGGCGCGCGAACAACGGCCAGTGCGGCTGGCCCGCGGCGTAGGGCTGGTCCGCGGCCAGGCGTGCCGCCACGTCCGCGTCGGGCAGCGGCTGCAGCAGCCGCTGCGGATCGGCGGCCATGGTGGACGAGACGAACACGGCCGCGGCCAGCCGCAACGGTGCCTGTGCCAGGCGCCCTTCGCCCTGGCGGATGTCCACCTCGTGCTTCAGCGCGCCGCTGCGGCGGCGGATCATCGGCGCCGCGGCGATCCAGGCGCGGGTATGCGCATCAAGCAGGTGCAACAGTTCCGGCCGCAGATGCAGGAAGTTGCCGATGCCGGTGGCGAGCAGGTATTGCGGAGCGACGAACAGCGCGTCCTCGGCAAGGAACTCCAGCCCACGCAGCAGGCTGTGCAGCGCCAGGGTCGACTTGCCGGCGCCGCTGCCGCCAAGCAGCAGCACGCCGCGGCCATCGCGGCCGACGCAGGCGCCGTGCAGCGGCACCAGGCGCATGCCGTGCGCGGCAAGCACGAACACGGCGAACTCGATCAGCTCGTAACGCACGTGGTAGGCGTGCGCGAGCATGTCCTCGGACACCACGACCAATGCCCTGCGCTGCTCGGGCACCAGCACGACGTAGTTGTGCGCATCGATCACCCCGCTCAAGACACCCGCGCCCGAATGGGTCTGCACCGGCGGCGGCTCCATTGCCAGCGCGTAGGGTGCGTCGCCGCGGTCCACCAGGGTCAGTTCGATGCGGAACGCGGCGCTCTCCGGCAGGCGATGCGCCGGCACCGCGCCGAATGCCGCTTCCACCAACGCCAGCAGCGCCGGACTGTTGCTCTCGAAGTGGAAGCGTCCGCCGAGCAGTTGCTTGCTGAGCCTGTGCGGGCGCCGCAGCTGAGTGTGGAACGGATCGCAGGCACCGGCCGCAGCGACGACAGGCGTGGCGTGGTCGCTTGTTGCCACGTCCAGAACACGCACGGTCGATCGCTGCATCGGAGAAGAGTCGCTTGGGTGGATGCAGCGTGGGTGCGCCTGCCGCGGCCAAAGGTTGCGCGGGTCATACCGGTATTTCGCGCAACCAAACGGTGCAGCCCCGGCACCTACCGCCACGGCCACCTGCGCGCGGCCATCGCTGCATGCGCCCCTCCCCCGCGGCGCCGAACGAGACCTTTCGCCGATGCTCAAGATCCAGGTCAGCCACTCCTACTTCCTGCGCTACGACCCCAAGCAATGGGAGCGCGGCAAACCGTACCCGCCGCTGGCCACGCTGCAGGTGGCGGCGCTGCTGCGTCAGCATGGACACCCGGTGACGCTGTTCGACGCGATGCTCGCCGAAGGCGTGGAAAACTACGACCACGCCGTCCGCACGCAGCGGCCGGACCTGGTGGTGTTCTACGAGGACAACTTCAACTTCCTCACCAAGATGTGCCTGAGCCGGATGCGCGAGGCCGCGTGCCGGATGATCGCCGAGGCGCGCGCCGGCGGCAGCCGGGTGATCGTCGCCGGCTCCGACGCCTCGGACCATCCGGAGGCGTTTCTCGCGGCCGGTGCCGACGCGGTGCTGATCGGCGAAGGCATCGCGGCCTTGCTGGAACTGGTGGCGCGGCTGCAGGCGGAACCGGACATCGACCCGGCGCGCTGGGTGGCCGGCCTCGCCGAGGTGGCCAGCGCGGTGCTGCCGCAACTCAAGCGCGCGCAGATCGGCGCGCGGCCGCCGGATCCGCGGCTGTCGGTGACGGCGGCCTGGGACCTGCTGGATATCTCGCGTTACCGCGCGTTCTGGCAGCAGCGACACGGCCATTTCAGCCTGAACATGGCCGCCTCGCGCGGCTGCCCGTTCCGCTGCAACTGGTGCGCCAAGCCGATCTGGGGCAATCACTACAAGCGCCGCGAGGCGCAGGACGTGGCCGCGGAGATGACCCAGCTCAAGCGCAGCTTCGCGCCCGACCATGTGTGGATGGCCGACGACATCTTCGGCTTCCACGTCGACTGGGTGGAGGACTTCGCCGATGCGCTGGTCACCGCCGACGGTGCGGTGCCCTTCACCATCCAGACCCGTGCCGACCTGTGCAGCGAGCGCATGACCGCCGCCCTGGCGCGGGCCGGCTGCCGCGAGGCCTGGATCGGCGCGGAGAGCGGCAGCCAGCGCATCCTCGACAAGATGACCAAGGGCACCGACGTGGACGGCGTGATCGCCGCGCGCCAGCGGCTGGGCGCGCAGGGCATCCGCGTGGGCTTCTTCCTGCAGCTGGGCTACCTGGACGAGCAACTCGACGACATCCTCGCCACGCGCCGGCTGGTGGCGCAGGCGCGCCCGGACGACATCGGCGTCAGCGTGTCCTATCCCCTGCCCGGCACTGTGTTCTACCAACAGGTCAAGGACCAGCTCGGGCGCAAGACGCATTGGCAGGACAGCGACGACCTGGCGATGATGTTCCGTGGCGCCTACGACTCGGCGTTCTACCGCCAGGTACGCGATCTGCTGCATCGGCAGGTGGACCTGCAATGCCGCGAGGATGCGTGCCAGGCGCCGACGCACGCGCAGGACTGGGCGGTGCTGGACGCCGACTGGGCAGCACTGGTCGCGCACGAGGCGCAGCATCGTACCGACCAGCCACCAGCGCCGACGGCCAAGGCGGTCGCCGCCGGCGGCAGTCGCCGCATCCCGCTGGTGCAGCGCTCATGAGCGACCTGGCGACGCCCTCGTCTCCGGCCGTGGCGGCCGACCTGCCGACAGCGGCATCCGCGGCGACGCCGGCACACCTGCCGTTGCGGCGCATCGGCCGTGGCCTGCGCCTGGCCACCGAAACCCTGGCGCATGAGCTGGCACGCCCCGGTGCGCCGATGCCGGACTGGAGCGGCCTGAACTGGCAACTGGCCGCAGCGGCGGCGGTCGCGCACGGCGTGGCGCCACTGCTGAGCCAGCGCTCGCAATGGCCGGACCGGCCGTGGCGCGCGTTCCTGGAGGGGCAGCGCGAACACGTGGCGCAGCGCTACCAGCGCATCGCGGCATTGCTGCAGCGAATCGACGCCCTGGCGCAGACCGCCGGCCTGGCGATCGTGCCGCTGAAGGGCGCGGCGCTGCATGCGCAAGGCCTGTATCGGCCGGGCGACCGGCCGATGGCCGACATCGACCTGCTGGTGCGCCCCGAAGATGCCGAGCGTGCCGCGACGCTGCTCGCCGCGCTGGGCTACGTGGCCGAGTTCGCGCAGTGGAAGCACCAGACCTTCCGACCGGCGCAGGCGCAGGCGGTTGGTGGCCTGGGCGAGCACCGCGACACGCCGATCAACATCGAACTGCACGTGCGCATCCAGGAGCGCCTACCGCTGCGCACGGTCGACCTCGGCACGCAGCTCCTGCCGGGCGACGGCAAGCCCGGCTTGAATCCCTACCCGAGCAACGGCGCGCTGATGCGCCACCTGCTGCTGCACGCGGCCGGCGGGCTGTGCAGCCGCAGCCTGCGGCTGATGCACCTGCACGACCTGGCCTTGCTCGCTCCGCGCATGCGCGCCAGCGACTGGCAGGTGCTGACCGGTGCCGATGCCTGGTGGGCGTGGCCGCCGCTGCGGCTGATGTTGCGCTACTACCGCGCGGCGATCCCGTCGGCGGTGCTCAAGCAACTGCGCGCGCAGTGCCCGCCGCTGCTGCGGCTGCGCGCGCGTGGGCTGGACCTGACCGCGGCGTCATGCTCGCAACTCTGGTTGCCGGCGCTGCCGGGCATCGAGTGGGCGCGTTCGGGCCGCGAGGTGCTGGACTATCTGCGCCAGCGCCTGCAGCCGTCGGCGGAAAGCCGCCAGGAACGCGCCGAGATGATCCGCACCCAACTGTGGTTGCAGGGCCAGGATTGGGTGCGCCTGCCGCAGCGTCGTCGCGTGCTGCAGCGCCTGCTGCGCCCGGTGCCGCGGATGGACACGCTGTATGCGGTGCGGACCGCGCTGCAGGGCTATGCGCCGTCGTCGGATTGACGCACGCCCTCATAAGACCGTCGCAGGAGCGCCTTCAGGCGCGACAGCCGTTGCGGGAAATGCGTGTCGCGGCTGAAGCCGCTCCTACGACAAGACACGATGCCGCCTTGAAGGCGAAGCGCCGGCACGCCGCGCTGCGCGTCAACCGTTCTGCGCCGCGCGCCGCTCATCGGTGCTGCGCGGTGCGCACAGGCGCTGGTACAGCGCGGTGAAGCCGCGCACGCTGCAGTCGGCGTCCTCGCGCACGGCCCGGCATTGCGCCGCCCAGGCCAGGCGCAGGCGCAGTTCGTCGTCGCTGAGCACCTGGCGCAGCGCATCGGCCAGCCCGGCCCAGTCGCCGACCGGCACCGCCAGCGCCGCCGATGGCGCCCACTCCTGCAGATGCCCGACCGCGGTGCCCACGGTCGGCACGCCGGCCACCGCCGCTTCCAGCAGCACCAGCGGCCCGGCCTCGTGCTGCGACGACAGCACCAGCAGATCCGCCGCTTCCACCAGCGGCCGCAGGTCGCGCTGGGTCTTGAAGCCGAGGAAGCGCACGCGCTCGCTCAGGCCCAGCGTGGCGACCAGGCGCTGCATCGCGCCGTCGAGGGTGTCCACGCCGACCAGGTCGATGCGGAAGTCGACCCCGGCGCGGGCCAGTGCGGCGAGTGCACGCAACAGGGTGGTCTGGTCCTTGACCGGATTGAGGCTGGCCACGTGCAGCAGCCGCGCCGGGCGCTCCCCGCGCGGGCGCGGCGGACGCGGCGGCCAGGCGCGCAGGTCCACGCCCAGCGGCACGCGCTCGGCGGCGATGCCCAACGCCCGCAAGCTGTCGAGGATGGGCGCGCTGGCGGCGGTCACCGCACTCGCCAGGCGCAGCACCAATGCCTCGCGCAGCCGTCCCTGCCATTTGCGCCGGCCGCCGTAGCCGATCGCGTGCAGTGCGACCAGTTCGCCGCCGGCGATGTGCACCAGGCTCGGCCGCTGCAGCCAGCGCGCTGCTGCCACCGCGATCAGGCTGCAGTGGCCGGAAAACAGCGACTGCACCACGTCGAATGGCGCGCGGCGGTGCTCGGCGCGGATCGCGGCGATCGCGCGCCAACGCGTACGCAGCGCGCCGATGTTGTGGATGCGCGCGCCCAGCAGGTCCCATTGCGCCGGCAGCGGCTCCTGGTGCAGCACGAAGACGTGCAGGTCGTGCACGCGCGCCAGGCGCTCGATCAGGCTCAGGAAGGCCGGAATCACCCGGTACTCGCCGCTGCGGTCGACGCCGCCCGGCACCACCAGCGCCAGCTTCATGCCGCGCTCCGCGACGTGGCGCCGAGCAGGTGCGCATAGGCGCGCGCCCAGCGCCGGCCGACCGCCGCGAACGACAGCTGCGCATCGAAATGGGTGCGCACCAGCGCCCGCGACGGCCCGTCGCGCGAGGCCTGCAGCAGCGCGGCCGCCAGGCGTTCGGCGTCGCCGCAGGGCCACAGCGCACCGACCCGGCCGCCGTCGCTGAGCGCACGGAACGCCGGGATGTCGGTCAGCACCGGCACCGCGCCGCAGGCATAGGCCTCCAGCGCAGCGTAGCCGCAGCTCTCGCCCAGGCTGCCGGACACGAACAGGTCGGCCGCGCGCATCAGGGTCTGGATCTGCGCGTGCTCCACCCGGCCCAGCAGGTGCACGCGGCCGGCCAGCCGCGGATCGGCCTGGATGCGCTGTTGCACCACCGGCAGCAGCGGCGCATCGCCGAACGCGCAGAACAGCTGCAGCCCGCTCAGCTGCTCGCTGGCGCGGGCCACGCCGTCGAGCACGGTGAGCGGATCCTTGCCCTCGCTCAGATGGCCGACCCACAGCACGCAGGGCGCGCCATGCAGCCCGCTGTCGCGGCGCGCCTGGTCGCGCTCTCCGGGAGTGAAGCGGCAACTGGATTCGGGAATGGCGAACAGGCGCGTGGACCCGGCGAACAGCCCGGCGCCGACGAAGCCGCGTGCCAGGTCCAGCGAGGTGAAGGCGATGCCGGCGGCGGCGGCGTACCAGCGCCGCCATTGCGGCCGCCGCCACCAGCGTGGCGGTCGGTTGGCGTGGTCCTGCAGCAGGATCGGCAGCGACGGCCGCCAGCGCGCCAGCGTCGCCGCCTCGCGCGCGAACTGCAGGCCGTGCACGTGGACCACGTCGGCCTCCAGCTCGGCCAGCAGTGCGGCGATGCGGCGCAGATGGCGCCGGCGCCCGGTCTCGGCACGGCGCACGAAGTGGTAGTCGACGCCGTTGCGCTGCAGTTGCGCATCGACCGCGGCGGCCTGGATCACCGACACGCGGGTGCCGGCGCTGGCCACCGCCTCGGCGATGTCGGCCAGCGATGGCCACAGCGCGAACGCCTGCTCCGGCGTCACCCCGTCCGGCAACGGCACGAAGTTGAGTTGCACGGCATGCACGGCGCGGGCGACGTTGCCGGCCATGCTCAGATCCCGGACACCTGCGGCCGGTGCAGGCGCACCAGCCGGTTGGCGAGGTTCAGTTCCCATGGCCGGTCGTAGCGCCGGTAGCGGTAGCGCCACGCGGCCAGCGCGCTGAGGCCGCGCTTGGCCCAGCCAGGCGAGCGCTGATCCTGCGCGGTGGGATAGCGGCAGCCGAGCACGGTAACGAAATCGCGGATGCGCTGGCGCAGCGCATCGGTGAGCCAGGGCGCATCGGCGTGGCAGGCGTAGTCCACCCACTGCGGCTGGGCCCATTCCTCCGGTGTGCGCGGGAACTGCACCGGCACGCCGTCGCGATCGAGCAAGGGCATGCCGGCGCGGCGGCCGCGGTCCTTCTCGTGGCGGCTGCTGTCCGGCAGCGGCGTGTACACGTAGACGATGATTTCCGACTGCGGGTTGATCCGCTTCAGCTCGCGGATGAACTCGAAGGTCTGCTCGGTCTCGCGTTCGCTGTCCTGCGGCGGCGCGACCATGAACGACAGCTCCGGGATCACCCCGTTGCGCCGGCACAGTTCGGCCACCTCCAGGGTCTGGTCCGGGCGCGTGCCCTTGCGGATCTCCTTGAGCATCGCCCCGCTCGGCGACTCGGCGCCGATGTAGGCCATGCGCAGGCGGCTCTTGCGCACCAGCTTCCAGGTGCTCTCGGACAGGTTGAGCAGCGCGTCGGCGCGGGCATAGCACCACCACGGCAGTTCCAGCTTCGCCATCACCTCCAGCAGCGGAATCATGTCGGCTTCGCGGTCGAAGAAGTTGTGGTCGAAGAACTGGATCGAGTCGGCGCCCAGGCCGTATTTCAGATAGCTCAGCTCGCGCTCCAGGCGCGCCGCGGTCGGCAAGGCGGTGGCACCGCCGAACATGGCCGCCACCCCGCAGAAGGTGCAGCGGAAACGGCAGCCCAGCGCGGCCTGGTGCGAGGCGGTACGGCGGCCGAGGAAGGTGCGGCCGAGATAGCGGCGCGGTTCGCCGAGTTTCTCGTACGGCAGCGATGGCAGCGCGTCGCCGCGCTGGAACGCGCGGTTGCGGTTGTGCACCACGGCGCCGTCGTGCTTCCAGGATACCCCGTCGACCTGCGCCAGCGTCGGCCCCTCGCCGCGCAAGGCGGCCAGCAGTTCCGGCAAGGTGTCCTCGCCCTGCGCGCGGATCGCGTAATCCACGTACGGTGCGGCCAGCGCGGTGTCCGGGTACAGCGTGGGAAAATAGCCGCCCCAGACGATCGGCAGCGCCGGGAAGCGCGCACGGATGGCCTGCGACAGCGCGATCGACGGCGCCAGTTGCGGCCCGCCCATCACGCTGATGCCGACCGCATCGAAGCGCTGCTCCTGCAGCGCCTGCAGGCTGCGGTCGATGAAGTCGCGGTCGACGTTGCCGTCGATGATGCGGCTGTCGCCAGTGCGATCCAGTGCCGCCGCCAGGTTCAGCAGCGACAGCGGAAAGCGAGCGCTGGACGGCTTGGTGATGGTGGGATTGACCAGCAGCGTGTTCGGTGTGGAGGACATACGGGGCGGACGCAGGACGGGGGTCACGGCAGGCGCCGCAGGCGCAGCACCAGGGCCACCGGCACCTGCAATGCAGCGGGATCGAAATGGGCGCCGGCGGGGATGTCCGCCGGGTCGAGCATCGGTTCGCTGACCGCGTCGATGGCCAGCCCGAGCGCAGCGCAGGCGGCGTGCCAGTGGCTGTACAGGTGCTGGGTGTGGCGCACCGCGTAGCGCTGGCCGCCGGCCTTGAAGTCGCGGCGCCAGCCCAGCGCCGGGCCGATCGGGTGCACGTCGCTGCACAGCACCCAGCCACCGGGGCCGGTGACGCGGCGCAGTTCCGCCAGGGCCGGCGGCAACTGCGGCAGGTGCCCCAGCGCCAGCGCGCAGAGGCTCAGGTCGGCGCTGGCGTCGGCCAGCGGCAAGGCCTCCAGGCCGCCTTCGTGCAACGTGTAGCGGTCGGTATCGACGTCGGCCAGTTCCTGCGCCGCGCGCGTCAGCATCTGTGGCGACAGGTCCACGCCGGTGACGTGGCCGGCGCCACGCTGCAGCGCATGCAGCAGGTAGCGGCCGCTGCCGCAGCCGGCATCGAGCACGTGCTGGCCGCGCAACGACCGCGGCAGCAAGGCCAGCATGGCGCGCTGCTCGGCCTGCATCACCGGGTTGTGCGCCTGCGCCGGGTAGCTGTCCGCCCACAGCGCATAGGCGGCCAGCGGATCGAGGGTCGGGATCGCGCTCATGCCGGGCATTCCTGCGACAACTGGGTCAGGCGTGAACGCGGCGGTGCAACCTGGACTTCCAGGCCCGGCTCCAGCGCGAGCAGCGCCGGGTCGGCGAGTTCTGCGGCGAGCAACTTCGGCACGCCGTCCAGCGTCACCGGCACCGTGTCCACGCCGGCCGCGGCGAACCATGGGGCGAAATCGGGATCGGCGATGCGCGGACGGCCATCGCGCACCACCGCGCGCAGCGCGCTGCGCGGCAGCCCGACCAGGCTCTGCGCCGGCGCCCCGCCACGGTCGGCGACGATCAGCAGATCGGCGTGTGCGCCCGGCGCCAGATGCCCGCGATCCGGCATGCGCAGGATCTCGGCCGCGGCGGTCGTGGCCAGGCGCAGCGCCTGGGTCGCGTCCAGGCCGTGGGCGGCGGCCAGGCGCAGGTCCTCGAGCAGGTCGCGGCCGCCGCTGACCCGCGCATCGCTGCCCAGCGCCAGGCGCCCGGCCGCGCTCAGGCGCTGCGGATCGAGGGTGCGTCCGAGCAGGGTCAGGTTGCTGCTCGGGCACCACACCACCGCCGCGCCGCACGCGAGGACGCGGGCGACGTCGTCCGCGCCCAGGCCCACACCGTGGATCAGTACCGTGTTGTCCGCCAGATAGCCGCGCCGCTCCAGCTCGGCGAGTTCGCCGGCAGCCACCGCGTCGGTACCTTCGGCCAGGTGGATCATCCACGGCCAGCCGGCAGCGGACGCCGCGGCGAAGCTCTGTGCCAGCGGCGGCCCGTAGTCGGGACCGTGCAAGGTGTAGCTCCAGCCGAAGTCGCGCAGCAGCGCCACCGGGAAGTCGGCCGCATCCAGCGCGGCATGCCAGGGATCGTGGTGGGCCACGCAGGTCACCCCGGCCAGCAGGTTCTTCAGCCCGCCATGGCGCAGCCGCAGCGACTTGGGCAGGGCCAGCGCGGCGGTCACCGCCGGCGTGCGGAAATGCGCGGCGAAGGCGTCGATCCAGGCATAGCTGTTGGCGAACGGCGCAGCCTGCCGCAACGGCGGCACCGCATTGACGTGCAGATGCTCGTGGGCGTTGATCAAGCCGGGCAGCACCAATTGCCCGTGCAGATCGATGCGCAGCGCGGCCGGCATGGCCGTCGCGGCGATGCGGCCGGCGTGCAGCGCCAGCGGCGCGTGCACCGCGCCGCCGGCGTGCGCGACGCGCGCACCCTCCAGGCAGAGGTCGATGGAGGCGGCAGACGCGGCCATGCTCAGCGCTTGCGCATCACGATCAGGAAGTGATCGCCCATGTCGCGCAGCAGCGGCCAGCCGCCGATGCGGTCGTCGAGGCGGCCCAGCGCCTCGCCCAGGCGCGGATGGCGCTGGTAGTGCTCGACCAGGTACGGCGGCGGCAGGCACAGGCTGAGCGCGCGGTACGACTCCAGCGCGAAATGCGGCGCGAACGCGCGGTAGAACTCGCGCGGCAGGTAGTACCAGGTCCAGATCGTGTGCCCGTTCATGCCCACGGCGGTGGCGCCACGTGCGGCGCGCACGGCGGCACGGCGAACGCGGCCGCGCAGCAGGTAGTGGCCCAGCTCCCACGGGCACAGGCGGCCGATCACCGAGAACACCAGGCGGCCGTCGCGGCGCAGCAGCCGCGCGCAGTGGCGCGCGACGTCGGGCAGGTCCGGCGCGCAGTTGAGCGGGCCGAAGTTGGAGTACATGCCATCGAACTCGCCGTCGAGCAGCTCCAGTTGCTGGATGCCGACATGGGCCACGCTGAGCCGGCCGCGCAGACTGGGATCCTGCGCGCGGGCACGGGTGCGCTCCACCATCTGCGGCGACCAGTCGGTGGCCAGCACGCGGTAGCCGCGCTGGGCGAAGGCGTGCGCATCCAGGCCGGTGCCGCAGCCCAGATCGACCAGGCGCGAGCCGACCGGCAACTGCGTCGCCACCGTGTCCCACAGGGTGGTCCGCATGCGCTGGATCAGCGCGTTGTTGCCGCGCGGGCCATCGTAGTCGGCGGCCACGCTGTCGAAGGCGCGCTGCGTGTCCAGCAACCGCACCGGGTCCAGAGTGGTCGTGTGCGCCGTTGCACCCGCCTTGCCATTCGCTGTCACCTGCACCTCTCCACTGCTCTGCCCTTGTCGGAATCCGCACGCATCGAGCGCGCGGTACTGCAGGTAGGTGCGGCGGCAGCGCCGTTTGGTTGAATCGGCGAGGTGCCGTTATGCGGCGGCGCACTCCCCTGCCGGCCGGACGTGGCGCCGGCGCAGCGCATTGCGCACCACCGCGGCCAGCACGCCACCGCCGAGCCCAGCCAGCAGGGCCGCCGCCAGCACCAGCACCGGGTTGGGGAACGCCGCGCGCGGCGGCACGTAGGTCTCCCAGGGCGCCGAGGTGTCGTAGGTGTAGCGCGTGCCGAGCCGGCCGAGCAGATCCTCGCGCTCGGCCTTGAGGCCGCGCAGCGTGGTGGTCTTCTCCGACAGCAGCATGTTGCCGAGCAATTGCTGCTCGACGCTGCCGCGGCCTTCGCGTTGCTGCTGCAGCAGGCGGTCGCGCTCGGCCTGGGTGGTGGCGATGTCCGCGGTCAGCTCCTGCAGCCGCGCCGTGGCCTGCTGCAGCGGACCGGCCTGGATGCGCCGGTGCAGCGCCTGCAACTGCGCGATGGTAGCCGTGGCCAGTTGTCGCGCCTGCTGCGGCGATTGCGCGCGCAGGGTCAACTGGATCAGGTTGGCGTACGGGTCCGGATCCAGCTTCAGGCTGTCGCGGTACAGCGCGGCCTGGCGACTGTCCAGGACCACGCCGGCGCTGTGCAGCACCTGTTCCTGGAACTGCCGTGTCTTGATCCGGTCGATCACCCGCTGGAACGGCTCCAGCTTGGGGTCGCGCCCGGACGGGGTCGGGCCGAACTCGCCGACCTGCACCCAGGCGGTGGCCTGCCACTGGCGCGTCGCCCCGTGCAGGAACAGCGCCGCCAGCGCCAATGCCAGCAACAGCGGCAGCAGGCACCAGCGCCATTCGCGCCGCAGGATCCGCCACAGGTCGATCAGATAGATTTCGTCTTGGTGCATTGCGGTGTCGGTCATGGCAGCGAGGATCTCGGGGAAACGGAAGGCAGAGCCGTGGACGGCGCGGCGTCGCGGCGGTTCGGCAGCAAGGCGCTGCAGGCGTGCAACAGCAGGCACAGCGCGACGAAGCCGGCATTGGTCCAGGTGAAGGCCTGCGGCGCGAACGGCGACATCACGCAGGCATAGGCGATGCGCAGGAACACCAGCAGGTTGAACAGCGCCACGCCGCGACCGAGCAGGCGTACGCTCCACAGCAGCGCCGCGTACAGCGCCAGCATCGCCGCCAGCGCGGCGCCGGGGCCGCCGGCCAGCAGGAACGGCAGGAACTCGGTGCCGACATTGATGTTCGGCGCGTCCAGCGGGATGCCGGTCCCGGCGGTGGCGATGGAACCGCTGAGCGGCACCAGTTGGTTGATCAGGAAACTGGCGTTCTCGTAGCCCTTGCTGAGCAGCGCGCCGAAGTTGTACGGGCCGGCGACGATGTACAGCAGCAGCCACTTGATGCCCTGCGGTGCGGCCCGGTACAGCGCGCCGAACGGCAGCGCCACCGACTCCAGCGAGCCCGAGCGCAGCGTGCCCAACAGCGAGAACGCGGCGGCGCCGGCGCACAGCAGCGCCAGCACCCGTTTCCACGGCAGCGGCCGCGCCGGGTCGCGGCGCAGCAAGAGCAGCAGGCCCACACTGAATACCGCCGCGAACAGGCGGTTGCGGTCGATCACCAGCACCGGGAAGGTGAAGCCGGCCAGCAGCAGCGCGTTGCGCACGCTGCGCTCGCGCACGCACAGCAGGCCGATCGGCGGCAGGATCCAGCACATGTTCGATACATGCCGCACGTGCGATTGCAGCGGGCTCAGGTCGGCGTAGGCGGAGGGGTTGTGCAGCAACGGGATCGGGAACAGCAACAGGTCCAGCAGGCAGAACAGGCCCACCGCCGCGGCCAGGCCGAGCGCGACGAAGGCCTCGCGGGTGCCGGCGTACTCGCGCGACCGGAACGCCGCCAGCGGCGGCAGGCGGATGCCGAGCAGCGCATCCAGGCCCAGCGTCGCCACCGCCACGGCGGCCAGCAGTGCGATGCCGGCGAGATAGCCGGGCGGCAGGTCGAAACTGAGCAGTGTCAGCGCGCAGCTCAGCAGCAGCGGCAGGCCGAAATACGCCGACGGCAGGCGCAGCAGGCGGCTCATCCGCGCTCGGCCAGCGTCGGTTGGCCGCCCTGGCGCAGCCGCGCCAACAGCGACAGCCACGCATGCGCCAGCAGGTGTCCGCCCAGGGCCAGCGGGCTGCGCCGCAGGAACGCGATCTTCGCGGCGATGTAGTGCGCCTGCGCGTGCAGCAGGGTGCGGCAGGCCGGATCGAACAAGCGCGCGCGACGCAGCGCCACCTGCCGCGACTCGGCCAGGTTGGCCAGGCGGCTGGGCAGATGCCGGGTGCGGCTGGCGTTGTGGTCGTGCACGCGGTAGGCGCAGACCGCCACGTCCAGGAAGCCCAGGGCGTCGCGCGCGACCAGGCGCAGGAAGAAGTCCCAGTCCTCGATGCGCAGGCCCTCGTCCCATCCCGCGCCCGGCTGCAGCGCACTGCGCCGGACCAGCGCCACCGCCCCGCTCACCGCCCAGTGGCGGATCACCGCGCGGCGGATGCCGGCCTCGCTCAGGTACAGGCGTTTGTCCACGCCGTGCAGGTCGCGCATGCTGCTCTGGTGCACGGTGCGGCCCTGGGTGTCGACCACGATGGCGTCGCCGATCACCGCGGCCTTGTGCGGATGCGCGCCAAGATATGCCACCTGCACGCCCAGCCCGCCGGGCAGCAGGTAATCGTCGCTGGCCCCCAAGCGCAGGAACTCGCCGCGCGCCATCGCCACCAGGTGGTTGAGCGTGGCGGCGATGCCGAGGTTCTCGCGCGGCCAGAAGCGCACGTGCAACCTGTCGCCGTGCTGCGCGATCCACGCGGCGATGCGCTCGGCGGTGCCGTCGCTGGAGCCGTCGTCGACGATCACCAGCTCCTTGTTCGGGTACGGGTCTTCCAGCACGCTGTCCAGGCAGCGCTGCACGAAGCGCGCGTGGTTGTAGGCCGGAATCAGCACCGACACCAGCGGCAGCGTCGGCGGGGTGTGTGTCGCGTCCATCAGCCCAGTCCTCGCAGGTAGCGGCGCACCACCAGCATGTTGAACGCCAGGTACAGCGCGTAGTTGCAGGCGAACGCATAGACCGCGCCGATCAGGCCCATGCGCGCGGTGAACAGCACCACCAGTCCCAGGTAGCTGGCGGCGAACAGGCATTCGGAGAGCACGAACAGCCGCGTCATCGCCTTGGCCAGCATCAGGTAGGACAGCACGAAGGAGGCGATCTTGAGCACGTCGCCCAGCAGCTGCGGCGCGTACAGCGGCAGTGCGGCGGCGAAATCGGCCGAGAACAGCAGGTGGGTGATCCAGTCGCGGCACAGGTACACCGCCGCCGCGGCGAGGAGCACCGCCGGCAGCACGTAGCGGTAGGCACCGCGCAGTTCCTGCCACAGCGCCTGCCGCGTATGCAGCGCCGCCAACTTGGGCAGGTAGTAGACGTTGATGGCGGTGGTGAAGAACAGCAGATAGGCATCGGAGACGCGGCTCACCGCCTGCCAGTAACCGACCTGCTGCCAGCCGAACTGGCCGGCCAGGTGATCGCGCACGCCGATGTTGACCAGCAGCGGCAGCAGCGCCGAGGCCAGGGTCATGACGGAGAAGCCGGCCAGTCGCCGCACCATCGCCGGGTCGAAACGGATGCGCAGCATCTCGCGGCGGAAATACGGGCTGCGTCGCAGCGCCGGCACGCCGGCGCACAGCCAGGCCACCTGCCCCAGCACCAGGCCCAGTAGCGCCCCGGACAGGCCCATGCCGTGCGCCAGCGCGGCCACCAGCAGCACGCTCAGCACCGCACCGGCTACCTGGACGAAGGCCAGCCGGCGCACGTCCATGAAGCCGTTGACCACCGCCAGGATGTAGTTGGCCAGCGCAATGCCGAGCTGCGCCACCGCCAGCACGCAGATCAGCGGCTGGTACTGCGCGTCGCCGAGCAGGCGCTCGGCGATCAGGCGGCTGCAAAGCAGCGCGGCCACGCCCATCGCACACGCGGCGACGCAGGCGTAGCCGAGTGCGCTGCCGAGCAGCCGGGTCAGTGCCGGTGCATCGTCGCGGTACTCGGCCACGTACTTGACCACGCCGGCGCCGATGCCGCCGCCGGCCACCACCGCCAGCAGCGACATCAGGCTGGTGAACTGTCCGAGCCGGGCCACCCCGGCCGGGCCGGCGTACACCGCCACCAGCTTCAGCACCAGCAACGCGGACAGTAGCTTGGCCGCGGTGGCCACGCCGCTGTACACGCCGCTGCGCAGCACGTTCATGCCGCCTCACCCCCGAAACGCTGGCAGGCATCGATGACCTGCGCCACGGCCGCATCGTCCAGGGTCGGTCCGATCGGCAGGCTCAACACCTCGGCACCCAATCGCTCGCACAGCGGCAACTGCAGGGCGGCGAGTTCCGGATAGGCCGGCTGCCGGTGCGGCGGCGTCGGGTAATGCACCAGGCACTGCACGCCCTGGGCCTGCAGATGCCGTTGCAGCGCGTCGCGTTGCGCGCAGCGCACCACGAACAGGTGCCACGCGTGGGCCGCCGGGTCGGCCACCTGCGGCAAGGCGATCAGCGGATGCGCGATGCGCTCGAGATAGCGCTGGGCGATTGTGCGGCGCGCGGCGATATCGGCATCCAGGTGGCGCAGCTTGACCCGCAACAGCGCCGCCTGCAGCTCGTCCAGGCGCGAGTTCACGCCCTGCACGAGATGCCGATACTTGATGTCCGAGCCGTAGTTGCGCAGCACGCGTAGTTGCGCCGCAAGTTCGGCGTCGTCGGTGGTCACGGCGCCGCCGTCGCCCAACGCGCCCAGGTTCTTGCCGGGGAAGAAGCTGAAGCCGGCGGCGTCGCCGAAGCTGCCCGCATGGCGGCCGTCGCGGCGGGCGCCATGCGCCTGCGCGGCGTCCTCGAGCAGCAGCAACCCATGGCGCTCGGCGATGGCACGCAGTGCGGCCATGTCGGCCAGTTGCCCGTACAGGTGCACCGCCAGGATCGCCCTGGTGCGCGGGCTGATCGCCCGCTCCACCTGCGCCGGATCCAGATTGAAGCTGGCCGCCGCCGGCTCCAGCGGCACCGGCCGCAGCCGGTTCTCGCTGATCGCCAGGAAGCTGGCGATGAAGGTGTTGCCCGGCACCAGCACCTCGTCGCCTTCGCGCAGCCGGCCCAGCGCACGGTAGCCGCGCAGGATCAGGGTCAGCGCGTCCATGCCGTTGCCGACGCCGATGGCGTGGGCCGCGCCGCAGTAGGCGGCGAACTCGCGCTCGAATGCGCCCAGTTCCTCGCCGAGCACATACCAGCCCGAATCGATCACCCGTGCCGCTGCGGCCTTGAGCTCGTCGGCATAGCGCGCGTTGCTGGCGCGCAGATCCAGGAACGGCACGCTGGCCGGCGGCAGGCTCATTGCAACTCCCAACGGTAGAAATCGTGGACCACCGCGCGCGCGCCGAAGCGCTCCTTCTGCTCGACCAGGCCGGCATTGAGCACTTGGCCCTGCTGCTCGGTGGAAATGCCCAGGCTGAGGAAGTCGCGCTGGGCGTAGACCTGTTCGATCAACTCGGCCAGCAGCAGGCTCAGCGCATCGGCGCGGCGGCCCGGCTCCGAGCAGGCCAGGTATTGGGTGTGGACGACGTGGCCGAAGTCGTACACCAGCGTGCCGGCCAGCAGGTCCACGCCGTCGCGCACTTCATACGGCACGATCTGCGCCGGGAAGCGCGCGCACAGCAGGCGCAGTTCGTCCAGGCTGTGGGTCGGACGCGCGTCGTGGCGTTGCAGGACCTCGCCCAGCAGCGCATGCAGCGGCGCCGGGTCGTCCACGCGCTGCACGCGCAGCCCGGCGCGACGCGCCTTGGCCACCGAGCGCTTGCGTGCGGCGGCGAAGCGCGGCGGCGCACGCAGCGGCACCGCCGAGGACAGGTCGCGACGGTAGAGACGCGCCCCCAACCGATGCAGCGCGTACAGGTCCTCCTCCGCCGGGCTGCGGTGGAACAGATGCGGCACGGCCTTGTACAGCAGGGTGCGCACGCCGGCGTCGCGGTAATGCGCCGCGATGCGTTCGAACACCTCCAGCGTGGCCGTCGCCCGCAGCGCGTGGGTCGACACCAGACCGGCATAGCTCAGCCCGGCATGGCTGGTCACCACGTCGCCGTCGCAGTTGGCCGGGAATACCGCCACCGGCGTGCCGGCGTCCTCGACCAGCAACGAGACGTCGACGAAGCGCGCCGCGTGATACTCCATGTAGCCGCGCCGGTGCAGCAGATTGCCGTTGCGCGAGGCAGTCACCACGGCATCCCACGCCGGCGCATCGGCTGTGGTGTAGGCCCTAACCGACAGCATCGGCGTCCTCCCGGACCATGCCGGCGGGCAGCACCGCCTCGGCCACGCCAAAGCCGTCGCGCCCCATGTCGTTGCCGTTGTAGAACATCAGCAGCCGCTCGCCATGGCGGATCAGCGCCGGATAGCACAGCGTGCGCGCATCCCAGCCAGCGGCGGACAGCGGCAGGCCCAGCGCCGCGTCGCTGCGCTGCCAGTGGCGGCCGTCGTCGCTGACTGCCATGCCCGGCAGATAGGCGCCATCGCGGCTGCCGTGGGTGAAGTACATCAGATAGCGGCCATCGTGCCGGTACACCCGCGGGCGGCCGATACGGTATTCGTCGCCTTGCGGCTGCAGGCAGACGGTGTCCTGCCGCGGGATCGCCTGCAGGTCGTCGGTCTCCACGCAGCGGATGTGGTAGCGCGGATACGGCGTGCCGCCGAGCCATTCCCAGTCGTCGCCCACCGCGTACCACAGCTGCCAGCGGCCAGCGCGGTAGCGCACCGAATGCACCGCGGCGATGGTGCTGCGGCCCGGCGCGCGGTCCAGCAGCGGCGTGTCCTGGCGGCGCTGGAAGGTGTCGCCGCCATCGGTGGACACCGCCAGGCCGGTGAAGGCCAGGAACTTGGCACGGGCCACCTGCTGGAAGCCGACATAGAACATGTAGAGACCGTCCGGCCCATGCACCACGTCGCCGAGGATCATGCCGTTGTCGTCGAAACAGCCGGCGCGGCCTATGTCCAGTACGGGTGCTGCGCTGACACCCAGCACCCGGGTCGGATCGTCGGCGCGCACGTCGACGTAGCCGATGCGGCTGACGCCGGCGTCGTCGCGGAAGCCGGCATAGATGCGCAGACGCTCGGCGTCCAGCCGCAGCGGCGTCGGCGTCAACGCCGAATGCCGCATCCAGCCACCCACGCCGTCGCGCACGGTGTCGAACACCAATCCACGTTTGTGCCAGGCGAACATGTGCCTCACAGGTCCACGTCGAAGCTGGACTTGCCGGCCACCGCCCGCGCCGGCGCACCGACGTAGATGCGTCCCGGCTCGGTGTCGCGGGTCAGCAGCGCGCCGGCGCCGATCACGTTGTCGGCGGCCACCTTGACCCGGTCGCTCAGCGTGGCGTTGACCCCGACGAAGCTGCTCGCGCCGATCTCGCAGTAGCCGGAAATCACCGCATGCGAGGCCAAGAACACGTGGTCGTGGAGCACCGTGCGGTGGCCGACGTGGTTGCCGCTCCACAGGATGCAGTTGGCACCGATGCGGGTGAACGGCTGCAGCACGTTGTGCTCGAACACGAAGCAGTGCTCGCCCAGTTCCACGTTGCGCCAGACGAAGGCGTGCGAACTGACGTAGCTGGCCATGCGATAGCCGCGGCGCTTGGCGTCCAGGTAGAAGCGCGTGCGCAGCCGGTTGAGGCCGCTGGCGGGAATCGCCACGAACACCTCCACCTGCGACGGCGGATACCGTTGCTCGAGTTCCTCGTAGGCCACCACCGGCAGGCCGGCCAGGGTCGGCGTGGACAGGTAGTCGCGCTCCACGCTGAAGGCCAGCACCTCGTAGTCGCTGTCGTGGGTGAAGTACTCGCAGGCGATCTGCGCCAGCTCGCCGGCGCCGACGATGACCAGGGGACGTGCCATGGCTTCAGGCCTCCTGCCGGCGCAGGCCCGCGGCTTCGCGCAGGAACTCGTCGTAGTCGAAGATGTAGTCGGTGGGATCGTAGGCCTGGTCGGCGAGCACCATCAGCACGCAGTCTTCGCTGAAGTCGTAGAGATCGCGCCAGACCATGCTGCCGAGCAGCAGGCCCTGCCGCGGATCGTCCAGCACCACCTGCATCGGGCCATTGCCGTCGTCGAGCAGGAACGACACCGAACCGTGCAGCGCCACCGCCAACTGGTTGAGATGGCGGTGCGCATGCTGGCCGCGGTGCACGCCGTTGCGGGTGGCGAACAGGTAGTACACGCGGCGGATGTCGAAAGGCACGTCGCGCTGTTGTTCCAGCGCCACGAGCTGCCCGCGCGCATCGCCGTGCGTCCGCAACTGGATTCGTTCGATTGCCATCAGAGTGCCCGACCGGGCTCCACATCGGAGTGTCCAGGCTGAGTGCCGCCGGTCTGCGGAAAGGTTGCGCGAGGCCGACGCGCAGCGCGAGGCAACCTTTCGCCGCAGCGCCGGCACCCATCGACGACCACCGCTGCCGCGATGCCCCGCCGGCATCGGCCTGCGTCCCACTTCGTTGCCCCCAAGGACACCGCGTACCGCCATGACCTCGCCCACGCCGGCCGCTCCGCCCCCCCCTGTGTCCCCTGCCGCCGCGTCGGCCGCGTTGCCGCGGCCGATGGTGTGGCTGCACTGGCTCACCGTGCTGTGCCTGGTGCTGGCGGCGGGGCTGATCCTGCTGCGCGAAGAGGTCGAAGGCCGCATGTGGCGGCAGTGGCTGCTGGAAGGCCACCGCCACTTCGGCCTGTTCGTGCTCGGCCTGTTCTGCCTGCGCGTCGCGCTGCGCATGCGCCTGGGCAAGCGCCACGACCCGGAGGCCGGTTCGGCGCTGATGCGCTTGCTGGCCGGCGCCACCCACGTGGTGATGTACGCGCTGCTGCTGACCCTGCCGGTGCTGGGTTGGGCGCTGAGCCAATCGATGGGCAAGCCGGTGCATCTGTTCGGCGCGACGCTGCCGGAACTGGTCGCGCCCGATCCCGATCTCGCCGACACCCTGGGCGCCTGGCACGTGGACGCGGCCTGGCTGCTGCTCGGCCTGATCCTGCTGCACATCGGCGCGGCGCTGTGGCACCACCTCGTCCGCCGCGACGCGGTGCTGCAACGGATGCTGCCGTTCCTGCGCCGCCGCTGAGCCGCGTCTCCCTCCCCCGTTTGCGTCCGTCGCCGCCCCCACCCGCCCGCCAAAGGACTTTCCGCATGCACCAGGCCCTGTCGTCCCCCTCCACCTTCTCCCGCAGCGACAGGACGCGCGGCGCCGAGCAGGCGCTGCTGTGGTCGGCGCTCGGTTCGCTGCTGCTGGTGCTGAGCCCGCGCGCGGCCGCGGTGCCGGCATTCGCGCGGCAGACCGGCTCGTCCTGCGCCGACTGCCACATCGGCGCCTACGGCCCGGCGCTGACCCCGTACGGCATGCGCTTCAAGCTCGGCGGCTACACCGACAGCGACGGCAACGGCACCAAGATCCCGGTGTCCGCGCAGCTCACCGCCAACCGCAGCGTGCCGGCGCGCGGCGAGAGCCGCACCCGCTTCAGCGAAGCCGACCTGTACCTGGCCGGACGCATCACCGACAACGTCGGCGGCTACGTCAAGGTCGCCAGGACCAACAACGGCAAGAACGACTACACCACGCGCCTGGACAACGTGGACCTGCGCGCGGTGGTCAAGAGTTTCCAGCTCGGCGGCAAGGACACCCTGCTCGGCGTCAGCGTCAACAACAATCCCGGCAGCCAGGATCCGATCGGCATGCTGCCCAACGCCTCCGGCCTGGGTCCGGCCTCGGCCTATGCCAGTTCGACCACCCTGCTCAACCAGTCGTCGCTGTCCAACCGGGTGATCGGCACCAGCGTCTACGGCCTGTACGACCGCAACTGGTACGGCGAAGTCGGCACCTACACCGCCCTGCCGGTGTCGACGCAGGACGATCTCGGCTACGCCATCGGCGGCGATCCCGGCAAGCTCAGCGACACCGGCTACCTGCGCCTGAGCTACATGAAGGACCTCAAGCGGCAGTTCTTCTCCGCCGGCGTGGTTGCGCTGACCACGCGCCGGCAGCTGCCGCGCGACACCGGCCCGCGCGACGACTTCACCGACCTCGGCTACGACCTCAACTACCAGTTCCTGGGCACCCGCGAGCACATCCTCAAGCTCGGCTACCTCAACATCTACGAGCGCCGCCGCTACGGCAGCGCACTGATCGACCCGACCAACCCGGCCCTGGCCGGCCCGCGCCGGGCCATCGTGCGCGACCAGTCGATCAGCCTCAACTACACCTACAAGCAGAGCTACAGCCTGCTGCTGGCGCACTTCATCAACACCGGCTCGGACGATCCGTTCCGCTACCGCCCGTACGGTGCACCGGACACCACCAGCAACCTGATCAGCGCCTCGTGGGCACCGTTCGGCAAGGACGACAGCTACTCGTCGATCTCCAACCTGCGCCTGTCCGCGACCTGGTTCCGTTTCAGCAAGTTCAACGGCAGCACCGGCAACGTGTTCGGGGCCACCCCGGTCACCCGCCCGCGCGACCTCAACCAGTTCGCGCTGAGCCTGAGCCTCGCTTTCTGATCCCCCCGCACGGAGCTTCCCCCATGAAACGCACCAATGCCTTGTCCCTATGCACCCTGCTGGCCGGCCTGCTGCCGCTGGCCGCCGCGGTGGCGCCGTCCGCACGGGCCGCCGGCGGCATGCCCGGCGCCGGCGTGTTCGCCAGCGAATGCGCCGAATGCCACAGCGCCGCGCCGGCCAAGAACAAGAAGGGCCCGACCCTGTTCGGCGTGGCCGGGCGCCGCGCCGGCAGCGTGCCGGACTACGCCTATTCCGACGCGATGAAGCAGAGCCAGTGGACCTGGAGCGACGACAAGCTGCGCAGCTACCTGTCGCAACCGGCGTCCAAGGCCCTGCCCGGCGGCAAGATGAAGTACGACGGCCTGGACGACGCCAAGCAGTTGCAGGACCTGATCGCCTACCTGCACAGCCTGCATTGAACTCGCTGCCCGATCCGGTCATATTCGGCGCCCGACGGGCCGGCCAGCGTGCCGCGCCCGTGCCCGATTCCTGACCTGCGAGCATCGAGTCACCGTGCGTTTTTTGCCTGCCGTCCGCGGCGCCTCGTCCCGGCCACCCGCCGTCGCCCAGCGTTGCAGGACGGGCACCGCGCTCCGGCGGTCAGTGCATCCGTGCGCCGGCGCGGCGCTGGCCCTGGCGCTGGCCGCCCTGCATGCACCCGCGGCGATGGCCGGCGATGTCGGCGGCGCCGCCGGGGTCAGCTCGCAACTGGTCGACCGCGGCATCGCCGTGACCCGCGCTACCCCGACCCTGCAGGGCGCGCTGTTCTGGCTGCCGGCGCCGGGCTGGTCGCTGAGCGGCTCGGCCAGCGTGGCGCTGGGCGCGCCGGGCAAGGTGCTGATGGGCAGCGTCGGCCTGTCGCGCAGTTGGACCGTGTCCGACAGCTGGCAAGTGCAGGCCGAGGCGCTGCTGTACCGCTACCCTGGCGCACGCGCCAACCGCCTGTTCAACCGCGACGAGGTCAGCCTGGGCTGGAGCTACCGCGACCGGTTGAGCCTGTCGCTGGCCGCCTTCCGCATGCCCGACAGCGGCCTGCAGCAGCGCTGGTACGGTGCGCTGGACCTGACCGCGCACCAGCCGCTGACCGGCCCGCTGTCGCTGTCGGCCGGGGTCGGCGTCAGCCAGGCACCGCCGGCCCTGTACGGGCTGGAGTACACCGCGCACTATCGCTACGGCCACGCCGGGCTGATCTGGACCACTGGGCGCTGGAGCGTGGAGGTGGACCGCGTGTTCGGCAACGCCCGCACCGGCTATGCCGACCGCGGCCTGTGGCCGTGGGTGGCCAGTGTCTCCCGCAGCTTCTGAGTCCAGCGCAACCTTTCCGTGCCGCCCCGGCACATACCGGTGCCCGTTGCCACACCTGCCCCCATGAACGACACCGACCTGCTCGGCGATGCCACCGACCGCATGCTGCTCCGGCGCATGGCCGCCAGCGACCGCGAGGCGCTGACCCGCCTGTACCGCGCCTACCACGGGCGCCTGTGCCGGTTTTTGTCGCGGCTGACCCGGCGCCCGGACATCATCGAGGAAGCGATCAACGACTGCTTCTGGATCGTCTGGCAGAAGGCAGGCGACTTCCGCGGCGATTCGCAGGTCTCGACCTGGATCATGGGCATCGCCTACCGCTGCGGGCTCAAGGCGATCCGCCACCACAGCGACGACGCCATCGACGACGGCGTGGCCGCCGAGGACCACGCCGCGGCGGCCGACCCGGACGAGGACCGCGAGCTGCGCGACTGGTTGGGCAAGGGCCTGGAACGCCTGTCGGCCGACCAGCGCCTGGTGGTGGAACTGGTCTACGGCCTCGGCCACAAGCTGGAAGAGGTCGCCGCGATCATGCAGTGCCCGGTGGGCACCATCAAAGCCCGGTTGTTCCATGCCCGGGTCAAACTTCGCAACGTGTTGCCGGGATTGGCCGGCGATGCGTCCACGCTGACGGAGAGCGCGTGATGAAAACGGGCTTCAACGAGCCGGGCAACGAGTGCGCGCATGCCTGGGACCTGATGCCGTGGGTGCTGCAGGACAGCGCCACGGAAGCCGAAAACGAGTGGCTGGTCGCGCACCTGGCCAAGTGCCGGCACTGCAGCGCCGAGTTCGCCCAGCAGAGCCGCCTGCGCATGGCCATGACCCTGCCCAGCGACGTGCCGGTGGACGCCGAGGCCGGGCTGCAGCGCCTGCTGCAGCGCCTGGACGCGCCGGTCCCGCAGGCGCCGCCGCAGCGCAGCCGCACCAGCTGGACCACGCGGGCGCTGGTCGCCGCCGCGCTGCTGCAGGCGGTGGGCCTGGGCGTGCTGGGCCTGCGCCTGTCCGCCGAGCACGAGCGCAGCACCGCCTACCGCACCCTCAGCGATGCCGCACAGCCGCTGGCGGCCGACGCGATCCGGGTGGTACCGGACGCGCGCATGACCCTGGCCGACTGGGACGCGCTGTTGCGCAAGCTGCAGCTGCGGGTGATCGGCGGCCCCAACGCCGCCGGCGCCTACACCGTGGTGCCGACCCAGGCCGGGTCGCCGGCGCAGCCGCAGCGCAGCGTGCAACAGTTGCGCGCCACCGCCGGCATCCGCCTGGCGGAGCCGATCGCCGCGCCATGAAGCTGCGTCTCGCCAGCCTGCTCCTCGCCTGCCTGGGCCTGGGCGCCTGCGCCCATGCCGCGCCGGCGGCCGTCGCCGATCCGGCGCCCGCGGCGGACGCCAAGGCGCCCAGCCTGGATCCGTCGCCGGCGCTGGACAGCGAGCGCCAGATCGTCCTCGCCGTGGCCAACCCGATGGCCGCGCCGAGCCGCCACGCCGGCTCCAACCTGCTCGGCTACGCCTCCGCCCGCTACTACGGCGCCGGCACCCAGGCAGTCGCCACCCTGGACGCGCTGAACAAGCGCTACGGCCTGCGCCAGGTCGCCGGCTGGCCGATCAAGGCGCTGGGGCTGTACTGCGTGGTGCTGGAGCCGGCACCGGGCAGCGACCGCGCGGCGCTGCTGGCGCAACTGGCCAAGGACGACCGGGTGGCGCTGTCGCAGCCGCTGCAGGACTTCGGTACGTATTCGACCGACAGCCAGGCTGCGGCCGCACCGGCGCAGCCGCTGCGCTACAACGATCCCTACGTGGACATGCAGCGCGGCTTCGCCGCGACCAACGCGGCCACCGCGCAGGCGCTGAGCCAGGGCCAGGGCGTGGACGTGGCGATCGTCGACACCGGCGTGGACACCGCGCACCCGGACCTGCGCGGGCGCCTGCGCACCACCCGCGACCTGGTCGCCGCCGACCCGGGCGCGTTCAACCGCGACCACCACGGCACCGAGGTCGCCGGCATCATCGCCGCCGGCAGCAACAACCACCTGGGCATCGTCGGCATCGCACCGAAGGCGATGCTCGACGTGTACAAGGCCTGCTGGTATCCGCAGCGCCCCGGCGCCGGCGCCGGCTGCAACTCCTTCACCCTGGCCAAGGCGCTGGCGGCGATCGGCGACACCCGCACCCGCATCATCAATCTCAGCCTCGGCGGCCCGGCCGACCCGCTGCTGCGCAAGCTGCTGGAACAGCTGCTGCGCGATGGCCGCATCGTGGTCGCGGCGATGCCGCCCAACGGCCGCATGGACGGGTTTCCCGACGGCATTCCCGGGGTGATCGTGGTGCGCAGCAGCGCCGCTTCGCCGGCGCCGGCGGGCGTGCTCAGCGCGCCGGGCGAGGACATCCTCACCACCCAGCCCAACGGCGGCTACGACTTCACTTCCGGCTCGTCGATGGCCACTGCCCACGTCAGCGGCGTGGTCGCACTGCTGCTGGCGCTGGCCCCGCAACTCGACGCGCGCAGCGTGCACGACCTGCTGCTGCGGACCAGCCGCACGCGCGATGGCCTGCTGCAGGTCGATGCCGCCGCCGCGGTACAGGCGCTGCCGCGCAACGCTTCCCTCGCCCGCTGAAGGCCCCCATGCGTTCCTGGATCCCGCTCTGGTTGCACCGGCTCGGCGCGCCGCCGACCTTCTACCGCGTGGCCGGCGCGGTGCGCCCGTGGAGTCTGGCCGCGGCCGTGCTGCTCGGCGCGGTGGCCTGTTACGGCGGGCTGGTGCTAGCGCCGCCGGATTACCAGCAGCACGACGCCTACCGCATCCTCTTCGTGCATGTGCCGTGCGCGTGGATGAGCCTGTTCGTCTACGCCACGATGGGCGTGGCCGGCCTGGTCGCGCTGGTGTGGCGGGTGAAACTGGCGGAAATCGCCTGCATGGCCTCGGCGCCGATCGGCGCGGCCTTCACCTTCGTCACCCTGTGCACCGGCTCGCTGTGGGGCCGGCCGATGTGGGGCACCTGGTGGACCTGGGACGCACGGCTGACCTCGGAACTGGTGCTGCTGTTCCTGTACCTGGGCGTGATCGGCCTGCACCGTGCCATCGACGATCCGCGCCAGGGCGCGCGCGCCGCCGCGCTGCTGGCGCTGGTCGGGCTGATCAACCTGCCGATCGTGCATTACTCGGTAGTGTGGTGGAACACCCTGCACCAGGGCTCCACGGTGCGCGTGCTGGGCCCGTCGAAGATGCCGCTGTCGATGCTGTGGCCGCTGCTGACCGGCGTGGTCGCCAGCAAGTGCTACTACGTCGCCAGCCTGTGCGGGCGCATGCGCAGCGACCTGCTGGCGCTGGAGCGCGGCAAGGCCTGGGTGCGTGCGATCGCGTTGCAGGCCGCGCCGGCGACGCCCGCCGACGCCGCGCCGCTGCCCGCGGAACACGCGGCATGAGCGGGTTCTGGGCGATGTGCGGCTACGCCGTCTACGTGTGGAGCGCGTACGCGCTGGCCTTGGTGGTGCTACTTCTGGACACCCTGCTGCCGCGCCGCCGCCAACGCCGCCTGCTCGCCGACATCCGTGCGCAAGTGACGCGCGAACAGGCACGCCGTGCCCGCGGCAACGTTGCGATCAACGGAGCGCACGATGCATCCCACCCGTAAGCGCCGCCTGCTGCTGGTGCTGCTGTTGCTCGGCGCCGCGGCGCTGGCCACCGGCCTGTTCGTGCTGGCCCTGCAGCACAACGTCAGCTACCTGTTCACGCCCAGCCAAGTGCAGGCCGGCGCGGCCAGGGACTACCGGGTGTTCCGGCTCGGCGGCATGGTCAAGGCCGGCTCGATCACGCGCAGCGCCGATGCGCTGCAGGTGCAGTTCACGGTGATCGACAAGGCCGGCGCCACCGCGGTTGCCTACACCGGCATCCTGCCCGACCTGTTCCGCGACAACCAGGCGGTGATCGCCACCGGCTCGATGCAGGGCGCGCGCTTCGTCGCCACCGAAGTGCTGGCCAAGCACGACGAGACCTACATGCCGCAGGAACTGAAGGACGCAATGGCGCAGGCGCATGCCGAGCGCGCCCACGTCGCTCGCGCTGCAGCGGCCGCCGCAGCGGCGGCGCGGCCATGAGGCCGATCACGCCCCACCGCGCCGAGAGCGCCGCACGATGAGCGCCGAACTCGGCCAGTGCGCGCTGATCCTGGCCCTGCTGCTGGCATTGGTGCAGGCCGTGTTGCCGCTGCTCGGCGCCTGGCGCGGCCAGCGCGCCTGGATGGCGGTGGCGCGGCCGGCTGCCTACGCCCAGGCCGGCTTCGCCTGGCTGGCCTTCGGCCTGCTCGGCTACGTGCTGCTGCAACTGGATTTCTCGGTGCGCTACGTCGCCGCCAACGCCAACCTGGCGCAGCCCTGGTACTACCGGCTGGCCGCGGTGTGGGGCGCGCACGAAGGCTCGCTGCTGCTGTGGATCGCCATCCTCAACCTGTGGACGGTGGCGCTGGCACGTAGCGGCCGGCACCTGCCGGACGCCTTCGCCGCGCGCGTGCTCGGCGTGCTCGGGCTGATTTCCAGCGGCTTCCTGGCCTTCGTCCTGTTCACCTCCAATCCGTTCGTACGGCTGTCGCCGATGCCGCGCGATGGCAGCGAACTCAACCCGGTGCTGCAGGACCCGGGCATGGTGCTGCATCCGCCGGTGCTGTACACGGGCTATGTCGGCTTCTCGGTGGCCTTCGCCTTCGCCATCGCCGCCCTGCTCGGTGGCGAACAGCAGCAGGCCTGGGTGCGCTGGGCGCGGCCGTGGACCAACGTCGCCTGGGGCTTCCTCAGCGCCGGCATCGTCGCCGGCAGCTGGTGGGCCTATGCCGAACTGGGCTGGGGCGGCTGGTGGTTCTGGGACCCGGTGGAAAACGCCAGCTTCATGCCCTGGCTGGTCGGCGCCGCGCTGATCCACACCCAGGCGGTCACCGAGAAACGCGGCGCGCTCGGCGCCTGGACCCTGCTGCTGTCGATCCTGGCGTTCTCGCTGTCGCTGCTGGGCACCTTCCTGGTGCGCTCCGGCGTGCTGACCTCGGTGCACGCCTTCGCCGCCGATCCGCGCCGCGGCCTGTACATCCTCGGCTTCCTGGTGCTGGTGGTCGGCGGCTCGCTGCTGCTGTACGCGCTGCGTGCGCCGCGCATGGCCGCCGGCAAGCCGTTCGCCGCGCTGTCGCGGGAGACCGCGATCCTGGTCGGCAACCTGATGCTCAGCGTGGCCGCGGCGATGGTGCTGCTGGGCACGCTGTTCCCGCTGCTCGGCGATGCGCTGCGGCTGGGCAAGATCTCGGTCGGGCCGCCCTACTTCGGCCTGCTGTTCCCGCTGCTGATGCTGCCGGTGGTGCTGCTGTTGCCGTTCGGTCCCTACCTGCGCTGGGGCCGCACCGAACCCGGCGCACTGCGCGCGGTGGCCGCGCGCGCCGGTCTGGCCGCACTGGCCTGCGCGCTGCTGGCGTGGCTGTTGAGCGCGGGCACGCTGCGCGCGGTGGCCGGCGTCGCCGCCGCGGCCTGGGTCGGCGTCGGCACCGCGCTGTATGCACTCACCCGCTGGCGCAGCGCCCCGCGCGGCCGGCGCTTCCCCGCCGAACTGGCCGGCATGCTGCTGGCGCATGCCGGGGTCGCGGTGTTCGTGGCCGGCGTGCTCTTGTCGGAAAGCCTGTCGGTGGAACGCGACGTGCGCCTGGACCCCGGCCAGAGCGCGCAAATCGGAGCGCATGCATTCCGCTTCGATGGCGTGCGCCTGGTCGATGGCCCCAATTGGAAGGCCGAGCAAGGCACGGTGAGCGTGCTGCGCGACGGCGCCGTGGTGGCGGTGCTGCATCCGCAGAAGCGCCTGTACAGCAGCGAGCGGATCCAGACCGAGGCGGCCATCGACGCCGGTGTGCTGCGCGACCTGTACGTCGCCCTGGGTGAGCCGGTCGACGACCAGCACATCGAGTACGGCTGGACCCTGCGCCTGTACGACAAGCCGTTCATCCGCTGGATCTGGGCCGGCGGCCTGCTGATGATGCTCGGTGGCTTCGTCAGCGCCGGCGCGCGCCGCTTGCGTGCGCAGCCGGCCACGGACAACGCCGCCACGCCGGCCGCGCTCGCCGGAGCCGCGCCATGAGCCGGCTACTGCCGCTGGCCGCGTTCGCGCTGCTGACCGCGTTGTTCGGGTTCGGCCTGTGGTGGAGCCGCAGCCACGATCCGCGCGAGGTCCCTTCGCCGCTGCTGGGCAAGCCGGTGCCGGCGTTCGCGCTGCCGCGCCTGGACCGCCCGGACCTGCGCAGCGGCAGCCAAGAACTGCGTGGCCGCCCGTATCTGCTCAACGTGTTCGGCAGCTGGTGCATGGCCTGCAGCGAGGAGCATCCGCTGCTGATGGCGCAGGAGCGGGAACTGGGCGTGCTCCTGATCGGCTACGCCTACCGCGACGAGCCGCACGACACCGCTGCCTGGCTGGCGCAGCGCGGCAATCCGTATGCGCTGGTGCTGGTGGACGCCGATGGCCAGCGTGCGATCGACCTGGGCGTGTACGGCGCGCCGGAGACCTTCCTGGTCGATGCCGACGGCGTGGTCCGCTACAAGCACGTCGGCGTACTGACGCCGCAGGTGCTGGCCGACGAGCTGCGTCCGGCGATCGCGGCGCTCGATGGAGCACGGCGATGAGCGCGTTCGTCGCACGGACGCGCAGGCGCACGCCGTGGTGGCAGCTGCTGGTGCTGCTGTGGTTACTGGGCGGTGCACTGCCGGCCTTCGCCCAGGCGGTGGACCCACTCCCCTTCAAGGACCGCGCGCAGGAACAGCGCTTCCAGCAACTGACCGCGCAACTGCGCTGCCTGGTCTGCCAGAACGAGAACCTGGCCGATTCCGACGCGACGCTGGCGCGCGACCTGCGCCACCAGGTGTTCGCGCAACTGCAGGCCGGGCGCAGCGATGCGCAGATCAAGCAGTACATGGTCGATCGCTATTCGGCCTTCGTGCTGTACGACCCACCGCTGGCGCCGGGCACCTGGCTGCTGTGGTTCGGGCCGGCGCTGTTGCTGCTGGGCGGCGCCGCGATGGTGCTGGCGACGCTGCGGCACCGCCGCCGCGCCCTTGGCGCCGTCACGACGGAAGCGGAGGACGCCTGGTGACGCCCGGCTTTCTGATGGCCGCCGCCGCGATGCTGGGCGTTGCCCTGTTCGCGGTGTTGCGCCCCTTGCTCGTCCAGCGTTCCGGCGCAGGTCGGCAACGCGGCGGCGCGCTGCTGCTTGCGCTGCTGCTGCCGTTGCTGGGTGCTGGCCTGTACTGGCGCATCGGCACACCCGCGGCCCTGGCCGGCGTCCCGCTGCAACCGCTGCCGCCGCCCGCGCCGGACCAGACCGCGCAACTGCTGCAAGGCTGGCTGCAGCAGGCCTGGGACGCGCAACAGGCGCAGCGCCCGCACGAGGCGCAGCAGGCCTATGCGCAGGCGCTGCGGATCGCCCCGGACAACGTCGAGGCATTGCTCGGCTGGGCCGAGACCGACATGGCGCAACGCGCCGATCTCACGGTGGGCAGCGCCGCCCGCGCCATGCTCGACCGGGTGCTGGCGCAGCAGCCGGACAACCAGCGCGCGTTATGGATGCGTGGCATCGCCGCCTTCCAGCAGCAGCGCTATGCCGATGCGGCCGGCGACTGGCGCCATCTGTCGACCTTGCTGCCGGCGTCGTCGCCACTGCGCGAGGCGGTGACGCAGAAGATCGCCGCTGCCGACGCGATGGTCGCAAACACAGGCGCAGCGAGCGCAACACCACACTGATGCGAGCACCAGATCGCACCTGCGCTCCGCGGTCCACTCACAGCGCGTACGCGATCTTCTCCTTCAGCATGTCCGCATTGAACGGCTTGACGATGTAGCCGCTGACCCCCGCTTCGCGGATCTCGATCACCTTGTCGCTACGACCCTCGGTGACCGTCATCAGGAACGGCGTGCCTTTCAGCTGCGCGTCGCTGCGAACCGCCCGCAGCAGCTCCAGACCGGTCATCGGCGCCATGTTCCAGTCGGAAATGACCAAGCCGATCTTCTCCGCCCGCATCGCGGCCAGCGCCGCCTCGCCGTCGGCTGCTTCGACGACGTCGTCATAGCCGAGTTGGCCCAACAGCATGCGGATGACGCGCCGCATCGTGCGGTAATCGTCGACGACCAGAATCTTCATGACGTCCCCAGGCAGCCCGATGGCAGGACCGATGGTGCAGGAGTCCTGCCCCCGATGCCACCGACCAAGCCGGGCGTGCCCTGCAGGCGCAGCAGTGCCGACCCACCTGCACATTGCGCCGAAAATAGGAATGCGTATCATTAACGAAACTGATCGCCTCGCTGCCATCCCGCTCCGCCTAGCCCTGTCGCCAAGCCGGTGCCTCTCCCGACGGGCCCCCATGCATCCAGTTCCGCCAGCGCCGCCGCGCCTCTCCACGCCGCCCACCGCCGCCTCGCGCGGGTTGCCTCCCTGGCTGGGCGTACTGGCACGCACCCTGGCCGCGATCGTCGGCGGCTATGCGCTGGCCGCGGCCACCTCCGTGCTGCTGCCGCTGCTGTGGCCATCGGTGCGCGCGCAGGCGGTGTTGAGCGGGATGATGCTGGGCATCCTGGTCTGCGCCTGCACCGCGCTGTGGGCGTTCGCCGCGCGCAGCGCCGGGCGCGCCTGGCTGGGCATCGCCGCGCTACTGGCGCCGATGGCGCTGGCCATCGCCTGGCTGCAGCAGCACGCGCCATGAAGCAGGGATTCCGCCAATCGATGGCCTGGCTGCACACCTGGAGCGGCCTGCTGGTGTCGTGGGTGCTGCTGCTGATCTTCATGGCCGGTACCGCCAGCTATTTCCGCAACGAGATCAGCCAGTGGATGCGCCCGGAACTGCCGCGCGCGCAACCGAGCACCGACGTGGTGGCTGCACGCGCGGTGGCGCTGCTGCAGCGCGAGGCGCCACGGTCGCCGCAGTGGTTCGTGTCGCTGGCCAACCCGCGCGCGCCGTTCACCGATCTGTTCTGGCGCAACCCGCCGCCGGCCGACGGCACCCGCCCGAGCCGCAAGGCGATGTTCGGCAGCGCCCTGCTCGACCCGGTCAGCGGCGAGGCCAGCCAGACCCGCGACACCCGCGGCGGCGACTTCTTCTACCGCCTGCACTTCGACCTGCACTACATGCCTGCGCTGTGGGCGCGCTACATCGTCGGCTTCTGCGCGATGTTCATGCTGGTGGCGATCATCAGCGGCGTGATCACCCACAAGAAGATCTTCAAGGACTTCTTCACCTTCCGCCCGGCCAAGGGCCAGCGCTCGTGGCTGGACTTCCACAATGCCAGCGCGGTGCTCGCCCTGCCCTACCACGCGATGATCACCTACACCGGGCTGGTCACGCTGATGCTGATGTACCTGCCCTGGGGCATCCAGACCGCCTATCCGGACGCCGAGCAGGCGTTCTATGCCGAGGCCTTCCAGGAACCGCAGAACCTGCGCGAGGCGAGCGGCACGCCCGGCCACATGCTGCCGATCGCGCAACTGCTGGACGTGGCGCGCCGCGAATGGGGCGCGCAGGCGCCGATCGCCGGCTTCACCGTGTACAACGCCGGCGACGCCGCCGCGGCGATCCAGATCCGCCAGGGCGACGGCCAGCGCCTGGGCTACACCACGCCCTCGCTGCTGCTGGACGCGGCCAGCGGGCAGATCCTGGGCCGCAGCGGCGAACTCGGCGCCGCCGCGGAAACCCGCAGCACCCTGTACGGCCTGCACCTGGCGCACTTCGCCGGTCCCTGGCTGCGCTGGCTGTTCTTCGGCTGCGGCCTGCTCGGCTGCCTGATGGTGGCCAGCGGCGCGATCCTGTGGGCGGTCAAGGAGCGGCCCAAGCACGCCAAGGCCGGGCGCATCGGCCTGGGCCTGCGCCTGGTCGACGCGCTCAACATCGGCACCGTGGCCGGGCTGCCGATCGCCTTCGCCGCCTATTTCTGGGGCAACCGGCTGCTGCCGCTGCACCTGGAATCGCGCCCGGAAAGCGAAGCAGCGGTGTTCTTCCTGGCCTGGGCCGCGGCCCTGGTCGCCGCGCAGGTGTGGCCGAAGCGCGCGATGTGGGCCTGGCAACTGTATATGGGCGCGGCACTGTTCGGATTGCTGCCGCTGCTCAACGCCGTCACCACCGATGCGCACCTGGGCGTGAGCCTGCTGGCCGGCGACTGGGCGCTGGCAGGATTCGACCTGGTCTGCCTGTTCCTCGGTATCGCGCTGGCGCTGGCTGCGCGGCGCATGCAACTCTGGCAACCGCCGCTGTCGGCGGCCGAACGCCGCGCCCGCGACCGCGGTGGATCCGGCAAGCCGGTCCTGGCCACGGAGGGCGCATGACCGTCCTCGGCCTGTGCCTGGCCTTCTCCGGCTTCGTCGCGCTGTGCCTGGGCATGGAGAAGCACCAGCTCGACCTGTACGGCGCACGCCGCGCCGCCGCGCCGCGCCTGCGGCAACTGCAGGCCGCCGGCTGGCTGCTGTTGAGCGCGGCGTTCGCCTGCTGCGTGGCCGCGCGCGGCTGGGGCATCGGCCCGGTGCTGTGGGTGGGTTCGCTCAGCGCCAGCGCAGCGTTGCTCACCCTGGGCCTGCTGCCGTACCGGCCGCGGCTGATCGTGCCGCTGGCGTTGCTGGCGCCGCCGCTGGGCGTCGGCGCCGCCCTGCTGGGTTGACCTCGACCATGCACCGCCGGCGGTGATGCGCCGCAGGTCGCCTAGGCGACCGCCCTGCCCACGCGTCCATACTCGACCGGCACTTTCACGTAGCTCAGATCGAGTTCTTCCTCCGCCAAGGCCTGCATCAGCCGCTGGCAGGCGGCCTCGTCCACCGACACGGTGACCGCGAGTGGCTGTTCGGCCAACTCGAAAAAGTGCGTGGCATGCAGGTGGCCGCCGTGATCGAAGCCTTCGAGCCCCCCGATCACCGTGCCGCCGCAGGCGCCATGCGCCTTGGCGAACTGCAGCAACCATTCGCCGATCGGCGCATGTCGGTGCCGCCGTTCCTGTTCGGTGAAGAACGTCAGTTGATAGCCTTGCATCGTCCTCGCCTCGCTCATGCGTTGCGGACCAGTGAGATGGTGAACATGCCCAGCAACGTCATCAGCAGCGAGCCGCCCACATGCATCGCCAGCATCGCCGCCGACCAGCCCAGACGGCCGTCGCGCAACAGCAGCAACAGCTCGGCCGAGAACGTCGAGAACGTCGACAACCCCCCGGCCAGCCCGGTGATCACGAACAGGCGCCACGCCGGCGACAGCGTCGGCATCGCCGCGAAGAAGGCGATGCCGGCCCCGACGATATAGGCCGCGATCAGGTTGGACGCTAGCGTTCCCATCGGGATCTGCGGCACCACGCCGTTCATCGCCAGGCTCAAGGCGTAGCGCGCCAAGGCGCCGATCATCGCGCCGATCCCGATCGCAACAATGGTCTGGAGCGTGTTCATGGAGCGGCACCCTGGGCGCGGAAGGCGGAATGAGAGCCCCCATTGTGCGCAAGCGGCAGCTCGCAGAGGAAGAGCACGGCGTGGACCTTGCGCAACTCCTCCGCATGGTCGGCCACAAAATCGCGCAGGCGCTGCTCGGTGTCCAGCAGTTCCAGGCAATGCGGATGGCGCATGCCGCTCAACTCCGGATGCCGCTGCGACAGACCAGCGCCGGGCAGATAGCCACGCTCGACCGGATGCAGCATGGCTTGGGCAATACGGCTGCGGCGCGCCATCGCCAGCAGGTGATCGGCGAGCGCCGGCGCGGTCAGCCGATGCCAGAAGCGCGTGGGCCGCCCGGCCTTGGTGGAGAACGGAAAATACAGGCGCAAGGCCGCCATCTGCGCTGGGAGCGGCCGGTTCACGGCAACCGCTCCGCGTCGGTGTCCACCGCCGTGTCCTGCACAGGCAACGGCCGGCGCCGCAACTGCCCCAGGTCGGCGATCCGCAGCGCCTCCGGCATCGGGCCTGCGGCGCGACGATGCTTGCCGTGCCCGACGCGTTGCGCGTGATAGATGCCGGTGTGCCCCGAAAACAGGAAGGCGGTGACGCAGCCGATCGCCGCCAACGGTCCGATATCGGCCCCGAACAGTTCCATCGCCATCAACGTGGTGGCGATCGGCGTGTTGGCCGCTCCCGCGAAGACCGCCACGAAGCCGATGCCGGCAAGCAAGGGGAACGGCAGGTGCAGCAGCGGCGCCAGCGCGTTGCCCAGGGTCGCGCCGATATAGAACAAGGGCGTCACTTCCCCACCCTTGAAGCCGCTGCCCAGCGAGGCCACGGTGAATGCGAACTTGCCCAGAAAATCCCACGGCGCCATCGGCTGCCGAAAGGACTGCACGATGTCGGGAATGCCCAGTCCGACATAGTGGTAGGCATCCAGCGCCCACACTGCCGTGGCGATCACGATGCCGCCAAGGGCCGGTCGCAGGGGCGCATACGCGACCGTGCGCTTGACCAGTCCACCGACGTGGTGCGTCGCGGTGGCGAACAGCATGCCGACCAGGCCGAACACGATGCCCGCGGCGACCACGGCCATCACGCTGGCGCTGCTTACCGGCACCACCTGGCCGATCGCATACGTGGTGTGCTGGACGCCCCAGGCGCGGCACACCTGGTCGGCGACGATCGCGGCGACGACGCAGGGGAACAGCGCGTCGTAGCGCATGCGGCCGATCGCCAGCACTTCCAGGCCGAACACCGCGCCCGCCAGCGGCGTGCCGAACACCGAGGCGAAACCGGCGCTGATGCCGGCCATCAACAGCATGCGCCGGTCCGGACGCTGCAGACGCAGCACATGCGTGAGCTGGTCCGCCAAGGCCCCGCCCATCTGCACCGCCGTCCCTTCGCGACCCACCGATGCGCCGAACAGGTGCGACACCACCGTCCCACCCAGCACCAGCGGCACCATCCGCAGCGGCACGACCTTCTTCGGATCGTGGATCTCGTCGATGATGAGGTTGTTGCCGCCATCGACCGCCTTGCCCAGCAGGTGGTAGACCAGGCCGACGCCGAATCCGGCGACGGGCAGCACCCAGATCGCCCAGCGATGCGCTTCGCGCCAGGCCGTGGCGCCGTCGAGGGAAAACAGGAACAACGCAGACGCGCTGCCTGCCAGCGTGCCGACGATCAGGGCAATAACCAACCATTTGCCCAGGTAGGGCAGCAATTCGAACTGTTCCAGGCGTTGCAACTTGGGCATCGGTCCTCTCCTCAGCCACGGATTGGGCCGACCGGAGCGAGGGATGCGGACGCGCGCGCCTACAGCCCCGACCTGGTCGGGCGACTGTAGGCGTCATCAACCACGCCGAGCGCGTGGTGGTTAAAGGAGGAACGCCATCTCCTGCCGCGAGTATGCGGGGCGTTGCGCGCGGGTGTCCAGCGGCATCGCGCGCCGCGGTTCGGTGGCCGTCAGCCGCGCGTCCCGGCCTTCTCTGCCCGCGCCTGCTCGCGCGCGGCGCGCAGGCGGTCGAGCTTGTCCTTGAGCTTGATCTCCAGGCCGCGCTCCACCGGCCGGTAGTACACCCGCTCGCCCATGGCATTGGGAAAGCCGGTCTGGTCCAGGGCGATGCCGCCTTCGGCGTCGTGGTCGTACTGGTAGTCGGCGCCGTAGCCCAGGGTCTTCATCAGCTTGGTCGGCGCGTTGCGCAGGTGCAGCGGCACCTCCTGGGTGCCGGTCTCGCGCACTTCGGCCTTGGCCTGGTTGAACGCGGCATAGCCGGCGTTGGACTTGGCGGTGCTGGCCAGGTACAGCACCAGTTGCGCGAAGGCCAGCTCGCCTTCGGGACTGCCCAGGCGCTCGTAGATGTCCCAGGCTTCCAGCGCCATCGACTGCGCGCGCGGGTCGGCCAGGCCGATGTCCTCGATCGCCATGCGAGTCAGCCGCCGCGCCAGGTAGGACGGATCGCAGCCGCCGTCGAGCATGCGCGTGAGCCAGTACAGCGCGGCGTCCGGATTGGAGCTGCGCACCGACTTGTGCAGCGCCGAGATCTGGTCGTAGAACTGCTCGCCGCCCTTGTCGAAGCGGCGGGTGCGGTCGGCCAGCACCTGCTGCAGGGTCTGCGCGGTGATCTCGCCGCCCTCGTCCTGGGCCAGCTCGGCGGCGATTTCCAGCAACGTCAGCGCGCGCCGCACGTCGCCATCGGCGGCGCCGGCGATCTCCAGCAAGGCCGCATCGGAGACCTGCAGGTGCTCGGCGCCGAGCCCGCGTTCGGGATCGTGCAGCGCCCGCTGCAGCGCCTCGGCGATGTCCTGCGGCGACACCGCCTCCAGCACGTGCACACGGCAGCGCGACAGCAGCGCCGAATTCAGCTCGAACGAGGGATTCTCGGTGGTCGCGCCGACGAACAGGATGGTGCCGCGTTCGATATGCGGCAGGAACGCATCCTGCTGCGCCTTGTTGAAGCGATGCACCTCGTCGACGAACAGCACGGTGCGGCGGCCATCGGCGAAACGCTGCGCGGCCTCGGCCAGCACCCCCCGCACCTCCGGCAGGCCGGACAGCACCGCCGAGATCGCCTTGAACTCGGCCTCGGCGTACTGCGCCAGCAGCAGCGCCAGGGTGGTCTTGCCGCAGCCCGGCGGCCCCCACAGGATCATCGAGTGCACCCGGCCGGACGCGACCGCGCGGCGCAGCGCACTGGTCGGCGCCAGCAGGCGCTTCTGCCCGACCATCTCGTCGAGCGTGCGCGGTCGCATGCGCTCGGCCAGCGGGCGCATGGACTCGCGGTCGACGCTCAGCAGGTCGGGGGTATCGGAAGCGAAGGGTCTGCGTTTGGCCATCTGCCCATTCTATCGCCGCGGCCCGTGCACGCCGTGCGGCCTGCAAGCGCCCCTGCCGGCATCTCCGTCATCGCAAGCCTGCGCGGTACCGACGCCAGCGCTAGAATCGCGGCGCCTCCTTGCCCGGCCGATCCCGCCATGAGCCACCACGACACCCTGGACGCCTTTACCCATCAGCACGACTTCCTCGGCACCCGCCACGAGCGCAATGCGCGCCGCACCTGGTCGGTGGTGGCGCTGACCGCCGCGATGATGGTCGTGGAGATCGTCGCCGGCTGGTGGACCGGCTCGATGGCGCTGCTGGCCGACGGCCTGCACATGGCCACCCATGCCGGCGCGCTGTCGCTGGCCGGCTTCGCCTACTGGTTCGCGCGCCGGCACCGGCACAACCCGCGCTTCACCTTCGGCACCGGCAAGGTCGGCGACCTGGCCGGCTTCTCCAGCGCGCTGATCCTGGCGCTGATCGCCCTGGGCATCGGCGTGGAATCGGCCATGCGCCTGGCGCAGCCGGTGCACATCGCCTACGACGAGGCCCTGTGGATCGCGGCGCTGGGCCTGCTGGTGAACCTGCTCAGCGCCTGGATGCTGGGCGCCGACCACCACCACGATCATGGGCACGGCCATGGTCATGTCCACGGCCACGGCGATCATCACGACCACGATCACGGCCATGCCCACGCCGCGCACCGGCATGACGAGCATGCGCACGCGCATCACGATGGGCATGACCACGATCACGCGCACGCTCACGACCATCACCACCCTCACGATCACCACGGGCATGCGCACGCCCATGCCGCGCCCGCGCAAAGCCACGACCGCCACGCGCACGCCGATCACAACCTGCGCTCGGCCTACATGCATGTGCTGGCCGACGCGCTGACCTCGGTGATGGCGATCGTCGCCCTGCTGCTGGCCAAGTACCTGGGCTGGACCTGGACCGATGCGTTGATGGGCATCGTCGGCGCCATCGTCATCGCCCGCTGGTCGCTGGCGCTGCTGCGCGACACCGGCGCGGTACTGCTCGACGCCTCGGCGCCGGCGGCGCTGCAGGCACAGATCCGCGACCGCCTGCAGCAGGACGACGAGCGCATCGCCGACCTGCACGTGTGGCGGGTCGGCCCCGGCCAGCATGCGGCGATCGTGTCGCTGGTGACGCACAAACCGCGGCCGGCGGCGTTCTACCACGCCCGCCTGCAGGGCGTGGCCACGCTGGGCCACGTCAGCATCGAAGTGCAGACCTGCCCCAACTGAGCGGAAAGGCCGCCGCGCACCGACCCGGCGCGCGGCGGCGGCCGGCTCAGCGGTCGCCGACCACGTCCACGTCCTTGTCCGGGACGTAGCGGAAGGTGCCGGCGGCGAAGGCCGGATTGCGCTTCCAGTCGCTGAAGCTGATGTCGGTGCGCTGGCCGACCGGGTCGACCACTTCCATGCGCGCCAGGCCATTGCGGTCGAAGCCGAGCTTGGCCATCTGGAAGCTGGCCTCGGTGTCCACCTTCGGCGTCATGGTCAGCCATTGCAGCCCGTCGCGGGCCACCGCCTCTTCGCTGACGTCGTACTGGCGGTCGAGCCGGCCCGGATCGATCAGCGCGGTCAGCGGGCTGTTCTGCTCCTCGCTGCCCTGCGCGCGCACCGTGGCCTGCTTCAGGTCCGGGTCGTAGACCCAGACCTTGCTGCCGTCGGCGACGATCAGCTGGGTATAGGGCTTGCGGTACTCCCAGCGGAACAGGCGCGGCGCCGACAGCGCGACGCGGCCGCTGGAGCTTTCCTTCAGCGTGCCCTTGCCGTCGTAGACCTTCTGCGCGAACTGGCCGTCCAGGCCCTTCAGCCCGCGGGTGAAGGCGGTGAGGTCCTCGCGGGCGCCGGCGAAGGCGGAGCCGGCCAGCAGCGCGGTGGCGAGGACGGTGTAGCGGAGTGTGCGAAGCATGCGGATGGATTTCCGGATGGAGTGTGGGAAGTGTGACGCGCCGCGCCTGAATAGGCGATCAGAGGATGGCTGGCCGCGCCAGGTCTACGGCCCGGTCTGCATCCGGCCGAGGTCGCCGTACAGGATCTGGCTGCGGAAGCCGCGCCGCACCTGCTGGTACAGCTCGCGGAACGCGGCGTAGTCCTGCGGCTGGCACAGCGCCGCCGGGCCGTGGATCGCGCGCCGGTGCAGCGTATGCGTGGCGGTCACGGTCTGCCCGTCGCGCACCCAGGTCGCGGCGTACTCGCCGGCGGCGTTGCGGAAATGGGTGTCGGCCGGAATCGCGATGATCGGCACGCTGTCCGGGAAGGTGAGCCGGTAGGTTTCGCTGCGCGCATTGTCGTTGCAATAGAACGGGGTCAGGTTGCGCTCGGCCGAGGCGGTGCTGTAGACCCCGCGCACCGAATCGGCGCCGGGCATCAACGGCAGGCTCATGCCGCCGACCACGCCGAAGTCGACGTAGTCGTGAGCCTGGAAGCGGTAGGCGTAGCCGAACGGCCGGCTCAGGTCCTGCGGCGTGCCCTGCAGCAGCAACTCGCCGCTGCCGTCGAAGCCGGACGCGGCGACGATCGACTCCTCGATGCGGGTGCGGTTCTGCGCGTTGAGCTGCACGAACATCGTGCGCAGGCCGACCTCGCCGACGTCGCCGCTGTCCAGCCGGGTGACCCCGCTCACGCTGCCGTCGGCGGCGAAGCGGTAGTCGGTCTCGACCAGGTAGCGATTGCGCTTGGCGTCGTCCGGCGGCGTGCGCGCCACGGTGCCGTCGGCCGTGTGCAGCACCGGCGCACCCAGATCGCCGGCCGGCAGCTGGCCGAAGCGCGCGTACGGGCTGGTCGAATCCACGTACAGCTTGAACTCGGGCAGATAGGTGATGGCGTGGTTGAAGCGGCCCAGCACCGGCACCTCCGGCAGGGTCGGCCCGCCCTGCGCACCGATCAGCACCGGCGTGCTGGCGATGCCCTTGGCCGCCAGCAGCGCTTCCAGCACCACGGTGTGGTCCTTGCAGTCGCCGTAGTGGTTGTCGAGGATGCTGTCGGCGCTGTTCGGCTGCAGCCCGCCGTTGCCCAGGTACACCGCCACGTAGCGGATGTTGCGCGCCACCCATGCGTACAGCGCGGCGGCCTGCGCGCGGCGATCGCCGATGCCGGCGGTGATCTGCTCGGCGCGGGCGCGCACCTTGGGCGTGACCTGCGCGGCGGCGGCACTGCTGCGCTGGTAGGCCTGGGCCATCTGCGACCAGCGGCGGAAGCTGCTGGCCATGATGGTCGGGCTGAACTCCCAGGTGGCCGCCGACCAGTTCTGGCTCTTCATCGGCTCGCGGCGGCTGTAGCGCCATTCCCAGCGCGCCTGTTCGCCGTCGATCGTCGGCGTGTCGCTGCCCTGCACGCCGCGCGTGTACAGGTGCATCTGCAGGCGCCGCGGCGCCACCAGGGTCACCGTGGCGTCGTCGTACTGGGAGAACACGCTGAAGGTCTCCCACAGGCTGAAGTAGCCGGGGAAGTACGGCACGGTCTGGGTGCGGCGCACGCGGTACACCAGGCGCGCGCCGGGCATCAGGTTGGGGAACACCACCACCTTGACCTTGCGGTCGGCGTACATCGCCGCCGATGCGCTCGAATAGCTTTCCTGGGTGTAGATCTTGTCGGCCGGCACGTCGTGGCGCAGCCCGTCCGGGGTCAGCGTGTAGGCGGCCAGCACCTCCAGCGTCTCCAGCTTCTCGCTGTAGCCCAGCCGCACCTGGCTGAATTGGTCGACGCCGGCCTTGGTCTTGAGCAGCAGCTCGTACTCGTCGGTCTCGACGCTGGTGGCGTCCTCGCGCACCTCGTAGTCGGCGCGGTAGCGCACGTAGCTGTAGTTGTTGCTGACCACGGGGGCGGCCGCCGCACCCGCGGTCTGGTCGGTATCGGGATGCGCGGCCGGCGCCGGTTGCGCGCCGGCGAGGCCGGCCAGCGCCAGCAGCGCCGCGCCGAACAGCCAGCGCGCGGTGCGCACAGGCCTCCGGCCAGGCAGACGCCGGCCATGGCCGGCGGGCGGCGCGGTGCGGTTCACTTCGGCGGCGGCGGCGCCAGCACGCTGCGGTCGCCGTTGTGTTCGGGCGGGCTGACCACGCCGGCGGCTTCCATCGCCTCGATCAGCCGCGCGGCGCGGTTGTAGCCGATCTTCAGCCGCCGCTGCACGCCGGAGATCGAGGCGCGGCGGGTCTCGGTGACGATGCGCAGGGCCTCGTCGTACAGCGGATCGGATTCGTCGCCGCCCCCGCCGCCGGCTTCGGGCAGGCCGGTGGCGCCGATCACGGTGCCGTCGCCCATGGTCTGCACCTCGTCGAGCACGCCCTCGATGTAGTCGGCCGGGCCGCTGGCCTTGAGGTGCTCGACCACCCGGTGCACTTCCTCGTCGCTGACGAAGGCGCCGTGCACGCGGTCCGGCATCGCCGTGCCCGGCGGCAGGTACAGCATGTCGCCGTGGCCGAGCAGGGTCTCGGCGCCGGACTGGTCGAGGATGGTGCGCGAGTCGATCTTGGAGCTGACCTGGAAGGCGATGCGGGTCGGGATGTTGGCCTTGATCAGGCCGGTGATCACGTCCACCGAGGGGCGCTGGGTGGCCAGGATCAGGTGGATGCCGGCGGCGCGGGCCTTCTGCGCCAGGCGCGCGATCAGTTCTTCGACCTTCTTGCCGACGATCATCATCATGTCGGCGAATTCGTCGATGAAGATGACGATGAACGGCAGCGTGTCCAGCGGCCGCGGCGCCTCGGCCAGGTCCGGGTTGGGCTTGAACAGCGGGTCCATCAGCGGCTGCCCGGCGTCCTGCGCGTCCTTGACCTTCTTGTTGAAGCCGGCCAGGTTGCGCACGCCGACCGCGCTCATCAGCTTGTAGCGGCGCTCCATCTCCGCCACGCACCAGCGCAGGCCGTTGGCGGCCTCCTTCATGTCGGTGACCACCGGCGCCAGCAGGTGCGGGATGCCCTGGTAGACGCTCAGTTCGAGCATCTTCGGGTCGATCATCAGCATCCGCAGGTCCTTGGCCGAGGCCTTGTACAGCAGGCTCAGCACCATCGCGTTGACCGCCACCGACTTTCCCGAGCCGGTGGTGCCGGCGACCAGCAGGTGCGGCATGCGCGCCAGGTCGGCCACGGTCGGGCGCCCGGCGATGTCCTTGCCCAGCGCCAGGGTCAGCGGGCTGGCCGACTTGTCGTATTCCTTGGAGCGCAGCAGCTCGCTGAGATAGATCATCTCGCGGCTGACGTTGGGGATCTCCAGGCCGATCACCGACTTGCCCGGGATCACGTCGACCACGCGCACCGACTTCACCGACAGGCCGCGGGCGATGTCCTTGTCCAGCGAGCTGATCTGGCTGACCTTGATGCCCGGCGCCGGTTCTATCTCGAAGCGGGTGATGACCGGACCCGGATAGGCGCCGACCACCTGCGCCTCGATGCGGAAGTCCTTGAGCTTGAACTCGATCTGCCGCGACAGGGTTTCCAGGGTCTCCTCGGAATAGCCCTTGGCCTGCGGCTTGGGGTCGTCCAGCAGGGCCAGCGGCGGCACCCCGGACGGGTCGCTGCCGGTGCCGTGGAACAGCGGGATCTGCTGCTCGCGCTTGGCGCGCTCGCTCTTCTCCACCACCGGCGCCGGCGGCGGCTCGATCTTGACCGGCTCGCGCTTGGCGCGCTGCACCGCATCGACCTTGCGCACTTCCTCGCGTTCCTCGCGCATGGCGCGGGTCTGCTGCCACTCGTTGGCCTGCTGGGTACCGCGGCGGGCCAGCGCCGGCAGGGTCATCACCGCCTTGCCGATGCGCTCCATCACCGCGAACCAGGACAGCCCGGTGGCCAGGGTCACCGACACCAGCAGCAGCACCAGCACGAACAGGTTGGCGCCGAGCGCGCCAAACCCGGCGCCGAGCGAATTGCCGACCAGCTTGCCGAGGATGCCGCCGGCCCCGGCCACGTCGCCGGCGAACAGGCGCAGGTGCAGCAGCCCGGTGGCGGCGATCAGGAAACCGACGATGCCGACCAGGCGCAGCGCCGGCCCCAGGTCGGCCTCGCCATCGCCGTCCTGGTCCATGCCGAACAGCGCGATCCAGGAGATCGCGCCGATCACCACCGGCAGCAGGAAGGCCACGTAGCCGAACAGTTGCAGCAGCACATCGGCGATCCAGGCGCCGAACTTGCCGCCCATGTTGTGCACCGGCGCGACCACGCTGCCGGTATGCGACCAGCCCGGATCGGTCGCCGAATAGGTGGCCAGGCTGGCCAGCAGGTACAGCAGCAACGGCGCGATCGCGATCAGCGCCAGATCGCGCCACAGCTTCTGCCGGCGTGGGTTGGGCGCGGCGCCCTGCTTGCGTGCCGCCGCATTGGCGCCCTGGGTTTTGCCGCGTTCCGGAACCTGCTTCGCCACGCTATGACCAGACCTTAGAAATGCATCGTTAGTGATTGATAATAAACGACTCGCCCTTGCATTTCAGCAGTCGGTACCTGAATCGTCCGGACTTGCGCAGGCCGACGCCGGCAGCGCCCGATCGCGGCGGGCAACGACGCGCGAGACAGGCTGTCTGTCGCAGCGGGCCGCAGCGTTTCCGCCACGCGGCTTGATTCGTTCCAGGCCGGCCGCCACTCTATGCGCCTTCGCCGGAACCCGCGCAATGCCGCGTTTCCGCCGCCATTTCACCCTGTTCGCGAGTATACATGAGCCCCTCTGCCGCCAATTCCGCCAAGCATTCCCGCCTGCTGATCCTGGGTTCCGGCCCGGCCGGCTGGACCGCCGCGGTCTACGCCGCGCGCGCCAATCTCAAGCCGGTGGTGATCACCGGTCTGCAGCAGGGCGGCCAGCTGATGACCACCACCGAGGTCGACAACTGGCCGGGCGATCCCCACGGCCTGATGGGACCGGACCTGATGGCGCGCATGCAGGCGCATGCCGAGCGCTTCGAGACCGAGGTGATCTTCGACCACATCCACACCGCCGACCTGTCGCAGCGTCCGTTCCGGCTCAGCGGCGACAGCGGCGACTACACCTGCGACGCGTTGATCATCGCCACCGGCGCCACCGCCAAGTACCTGGGCATCCCCTCGGAAGAGGCGTTCAAGGGCCGCGGCGTGTCCGCCTGCGCCACCTGCGACGGCTTCTTCTACAAGGACCAGGACGTGGTCGTGGTCGGCGGCGGCAACACCGCCGTGGAAGAGGCGCTGTACCTGTCCAACATCGCCCGCAAGGTCTATCTGGTGCACCGCCGCGACACCCTGCGTGCGGAAAAGATCATGCAGGACAAGCTGTTCGCCAAGGTCGCCGCCGGCAAGATCGAGACCGTCTGGCATCACCAGGTGGACGAGGTGCTGGGCAACGAGGCCGGCGTCACCGGCGTGCGGGTCAAGTCGGTGCAGGACGGCAGCACCCGCGACCTGGAAGCGCACGGCTTCTTCGTCGCCATCGGCCATCACCCCAACACCCAGCTGTTCGACGGCCAGTTGGCCATGCACAACGGCTACCTGGAGATCCGTTCGGGCCTCGGCGGCGCCGCCACCGAGACCTCGGTGCCGGGCGTGTTCGCCGCCGGCGACGTCGCCGACCAGCACTACCGCCAGGCGATCACCTCGGCCGGCTTCGGCTGCATGGCCGCGCTGGACGCCGAGCGCTATCTGGACAAGGGTGCCTGAGTCCGCGCACGTCCTGCACTGCCGGCGTCCGGCCGGCAGCGGCCGTGCGCCCGCGCGCGCGGCCGCTGACGCCGGCGGCCGCTGCGCCGCCTTCCACCGCGAGCAGCGCCGGCGATGAGCCGGATCCGCTGGCTGCACCAGCTCGATACGGTCGCCGCCGCCGACTGGGACGCCCTGCACGACGGCCGCAATCCCTTCGTCGCCCACGCCTTCCTGGCCGGCCTGGAGCGGCACGGCTGCCTGCGCCCGGACTGGGGCTGGAGCCCGCTGCATCTCACCGTCTGGGACGGCGAGACGCTGGTCGCGGCGGCGCCCGGGTACGTCAAAAGCAACTCGCACGGCGAATTCGTGTTCGACCATGCCTGGGCGCATGCCTATGCGCGCTACGGCCAGGACTACTTCCCCAAGTGGCTGTGCGCGGTGCCGTACTCGCCGGTGACCGGGCCGCGGCTGCTCGCTCGCGACCTGGCGGCACGACAGGAACTGCTCGCGGCCATGCAGGCGCTGACCGAGCGCACCGCCCTGTCCTCGGCCCACGTCAATTTCCACCGCGCCGAGGAGGACGCCGCGTTCGGCACCGACTGGCTGGAGCGCAACGACGTGCAGTATCAGTGGCACAACGACGCCGGCTGGTCCGCGTTCGACGATTACCTGGGCGCGATGGACCACAAGCACCGCAAGAACATCCGCCAGGAGCGGGCCAAGGTGCAGCGCGCCGGCATCGGCTTCCGCGTGCTGCACGGCGACGAGGCCAGCGCCGCCGACCTGCAGGCGATGTACGGCTTCTATCTGCGCACCTTCGACGACTACGGCAATTCGCCGGCGCTGACCCTGGACTTCTTCTCGCACCTTGCGCGCACGATGCCGCGCAACCTGCTGATCTTCCTGGCCATGCATGACGACACGCCGGTGGCCGGGGCGTTCTGCCTGCGTGGCGGGGACACCTTGTACGGCCGCTACTGGGGCGGCGAACCCCTGCCCGGCCTGCACTTCGAGACCTGCTACTACCAGGGCATCGCGTACTGCCTGCGCGAGGGCCTGACTCGCTTCGAGCCGGGCGCGCAGGGCCAGCACAAGATCGCCCGCGGCTTCCTGCCGCGGCTGGTACGCAGCCGCCACTGGATCGCCGACCCCGGCTTCCGCGTGCCGTTGGCCGAGTGGTGCGCGCAGGAGCGCGCCGAGGTGCGCCAGCACGCGGCGGCGCTGCAGCGCCACTCGCCGTTCCGCCACGACGCCTGAGGCATCGGCTACGCTGCCGGCGATGCGTCGTCTCCCTGCCCTGCTCGCGGCCGATCCCGCCGCCCCGTTCCCGCCGCCGTCCAGCGCCCTGCGCGAGCCGGACGGCCTGCTCGCTGTCGGCGGCGACCTGTCGCCGACCCGCCTGCTCGCGGCCTATGCGCAGGGCATCTTCCCCTGGTACTCCGACGGCGAACCGATCCTGTGGTGGAGCCCGGACCCACGTACCGTCTTCCGCAGCGATGGCGTGCGCCTGTCCTCGCGCTTCCGGCGCAGCCTGCGCCACTGCCCGTGGACGGTGCGCGCCGACACCGCCTTCGCCGCGGCCATCGACGCCTGCGCGCAGATTCCCCGCCGCGGTCAGGACGGCACCTGGATCACCGCGCCGATGCGCGACGCCTATCTGGCCCTGCACCAGGCCGGCCACGCGCATTCGGTGGAAGTGTTCGACGGCGACGAGTTGGTCGGCGGCATCTATGGGGTGGCCCGCGGGCGCATGTTCTTCGGCGAGAGCATGTTCAGTGCGCGCAGCGGCGGCTCCAAGGTCGCGCTGGCGGCGCTGGCGCGGCGCCTGCACGGCTGGGGCTGGCCGCTGATCGACGCGCAGGTGGAGAACGACCACCTGCTCAGCCTGGGCGCCGAGCGCTGGCCGCGTGCGCGGTTCCTGGACACCATCGCGCCGCTGGTGGCGGCGACCGCCGAGACCGCGCCGTGGACGCTGCGGTTCGGCACCCTGGCGGCCGCGGAACTGGCCCAGGGCTGAGCGGGATTAACGCAAACTTTGCATGCCGCGGCCCAGGCGAGTAAAATCCTCGCTCTTCAGGCCTTTGGCCGTTCCGAATCGCACAGGATTACATGTCGAAAGACGACTCCATCGAATTCGAAGGCACCGTCAGCGAGACGTTGCCCAATACCACGTTCCGGGTCAAGCTGGAAAACGGGCACGAAATCATCGCCCACATCTCCGGCCGCATGCGCAAGAACTACATCCGCATCCTGACCGGCGACCGGGTGAAGGTCGAAATGACCCCGTACGACCTGACCAAGGGTCGCATCACCTACCGCATGAAGTAATCCGCCCCGGCGGACATGAAGAAGGCGGCCCACGGCCGCCTTTCGCGTCTGCAACGGTAGAACGACGGTGACCTCGCCAGGCGGCTGCAGCCTCTGCAGCCGCCTTTCGTCGTGCCTGTCGGCCTCAGTCCACCGTCGCCGGCAGCAGGCGCTCCGGCTCGGCCTGGGTGTCCACCACCAGCTCGCCGTCGCGCACGTCGATGGTGACGCGGCCGCCATTGACCAGCTTGCCGAACAGCAGCTCGTCGGCCAGCGGACGCTTGACCTTGTCCTGGATCACCCGCGCCATCGGCCGCGCGCCCATCAGCGGGTCGAAGCCGTGCTGGGCCAGCCAGTCGCGCGCGGTCGGGGTCGCCGACAGCGACACGTGCTTCTCCTGCAGCAGCATCTCCAGCTCGATCACGAACTTGTCGACCACGCGCAGGATGTGGCTGAAGGCCAGCGGCTGGAACTGCACCACCGCGTCCAGGCGGTTGCGGAACTCCGGGGTGAAGCTGCGGCGGATGATCTCCATCGCATCGGTGGAGTGGTCCTGCTGGGTGAAACCGATCGAGCGCCGCGAGGCCTGAGTGGCCCCGGCATTGGTGGTCATCACCAGGATCACGTTCTTGAAGTTGGCCTCGCGCCCGTTGGTGTCGGTGAGCACGCCGCGGTCCATGACCTGCAACAGGATGTTGAAGATGTCCGGGTGCGCCTTCTCCACCTCGTCCAGCAGCAGCACGCAGTGCGGGGTCTTGACGATCTTCTCGGTCAGCAGGCCGCCCTGGTCGAAGCCGACGTAGCCCGGGGGCGCACCGATCAGGCGGCTGATCGAATGCGGCTCCATGTACTCGGACATGTCGAAGCGCACCAGCTCGATGCCCAACTGCAGCGCCAACTGCTTGGTGACCTCGGTCTTGCCCACGCCGGTGGGGCCGGCGAACAGGAAGTTGCCGATCGGCTTTTCCGGATTGGCCAGGCCCGAGCGCGCCAGCTTGATCGACGAGGACAGCGTCTCGATCGCCGGATCCTGACCGAAGATCACCATCTTCAGGTTGCGCTCCAGGTGCTGCAGCACGTCCTTGTCGGTGGCGCTGACCTGCTTGGCCGGGATCCGCGCCATCTTGGCGACGATGGTCTCGATCTCCTCGATGTCGATCAGCTCTTTGCGCTGGCCTTCCGGCAGCAGCCGCTGGCGCGCGCCGGCCTCGTCGATCACGTCGATCGCCTTGTCCGGCAGCAGCCGGTCGCCGATGTGCTTGACCGACAGGTCCACCGCCGCCTGCAGCGCGTCGTCGGCATAGGTCACGCCGTGGTGCGCCTCGTACTTGGGCTTGAGGCCCTGCAGGATCTCGAAGGTCTCGCCCACGGTCGGTTCGACGATGTCGATCTTCTGGAAGCGCCGCGCCAGAGCGCGGTCCTTCTCGAAGATGCCGCGGTATTCCTGGAAGGTGGTCGAGCCGATGCAGCGCAGCTCGCCCGAGGACAGCGCCGGCTTGATCAGGTTGGACGCGTCCATGGTGCCGCCGGAGGCGGAACCGGCGCCAATGATGGTGTGGATCTCGTCGATGAACAGCACCGCGTTGGGCACTTTCTTCAGCGAGGTCAGCACGCCCTTCAGGCGCTTCTCGAAGTCGCCGCGGTACTTGGTGCCGGCGACCAGCGCGCCCAGGTCGAGCGAGAAGATGACCGCGTCGGCCAGCACCTCGGGCACCGTGCCCTCGACGATGCGCTTGGCCAGGCCCTCGGCGATGGCGGTCTTGCCGACGCCGGCCTCGCCCACGTACAGCGGGTTGTTCTTGCGGCGGCGGCACAGCACCTGGATGGTGCGCTCGATCTCGTCGGCGCGGCCCACCAGCGGGTCGATGCGGCCATTGCGGGCCTGCTCGTTCAGATTGGTTGCGTACTCGGCCAGCGCGTCGCCCTTGGGTTCGCCCTCGCCCGCCTCGCCCTTGGGCTCGCCGTCGGACGGCGCGGCGTGCTCGCCGTCCTCGCCCATCTTGGCGATGCCGTGGGACAGGTAGTTGACGATGTCCAGGCGGGTGATGTCCTGCTGGTTCAGGAAGTACACCGCGTGCGAGTCCTTCTCGCCGAAGATCGCCACCAGCACGTTGGCGCCGCTGACCTCCTTCTTGCCCGAGGACTGCACGTGGTAGACCGCCCGCTGCAGCACCCGCTGGAAGCCCAGGGTGGGCTGGGTGTCGCGGCCATCGTCGTCGGCCAGGCGCGCCACCGAGGCTTCGATGGCCTGTTCCAGGTCGCCACGCAGGCGGTCGACGTCGGCGCCGCAGGCCTTGAGCACGGCCTGGGCGGAGGGATTGTCGAGCAGTGCCAGCAGCAGGTGCTCCACCGTCATGAACTCATGACGGGCTTCCCGGGCGCGCTTGTAGCACTGGCCGATGGTCTGCTCGAGATCTTTGCTGAACATGGTGTACTCCGACGTCTGTTGCCGACAATATGTGGCTTGAGTTGCGAATTTCCACAACCCTATCGGATCAGTGTGTTCACACCGCGTTAGTCCGGGCAAACCGGTGACCGACGCCTCCCACTATCAGGCTTTTTCCATCGTGCACAACAGGGGATGCTGGTTCATCCGCGAGAACTCGTTCACCTGAGCCACCTTGGATTCAGCCACCTCGCGGGTATAGACCCCGCACACCCCGCGGCCGCGGGTATGCACATGCAGCATCACCTGGGTGGCGCGCTCCAGGTCGAGGGAAAAGAACTGCTGCAGCACGGTCACCACGAAGTCCATCGGGGTGTAGTCGTCGTTCAGCAACAGCACCTGATACATGGGCGGGCGGGCGACTTCCGGCTTGCCGGTCTCCACCATGACGCCATGATCGTGCTCGGGGGAATTCTTGCGGGGCATCCGCCCATTATATACGGGGGCCGCCGGCCAGGATTGGACGATCGCCGGCCCTGCCCGCACAATTCCCCTCCTTTCGATGGCGCTGCGCATGCATTCGACGATGTTCCCTAAGCTTCCGCTGCTCGCCGCATTGCTCGCCGCTGCCCTGCCGGCCGCCGCCGAGACGCCGGATGCGGCGCTGGGCAAGCGCCTGCAGGCGCTGGGCTACGACGTACAGGCGGACGAAGACGGCGACTATCAGGTGCTGTTCGGCCTGCGCGACCACGGGCAAGAGCGCAAGCAGCTCACCTACGTGCGCTCGCCGGTGGAGACCTTCGGCAGCTACCGCATCCGCGAGGTGTGGTCGCCGGCCTACCAGGCGCAGGGCGACAGCCTGCCCGCCAAGGTCGCCAACCGACTGCTGGAGGATGCACAGTCGGACATCCTCGGCGGCTGGGTGCGCCAGGGCGGCACCGCGGTGTTCGTGGTCAAGATCCCCGCCGATGCCGACGATGCGGCGCTGCGCGAAGCACTGGAAGCGGCCGCGCGCGGCGCCGACGCGATGGACGCCGAACTCAACGGCGGCAAGGACTTGTTCTGATGACGGTGGTCGCGGAACCCTGGCAGCCGGACGTGACCGTGGCCACCGTGGTGGTGCGCGACGGGCGCCTGCTGCAGGTCGAGGAAGCCATCGCCGGTGCGCTGGTGTTGAACCAGCCGGCCGGCCACCTGGAGCCGGACGAGAGCCTGATCGAGGCCGCGGTGCGCGAGACGCTGGAGGAAACCGGCTGGCAGGTGCAGCCGACCGCGTTCATCGGCGCCTACCAGTGGAAGGCCGACACCGGCCGCCACTACCTGCGCTTCGCCTTCGCCGCCGATCCGGTCGCGCACGACGCGCAGCGGCCGCTGGACACCGGCATCGTGCGCGCGCTGTGGATGACCCCGGCCGAACTGGAGGCCGAAGCGCCGCGCTGGCGCAGCCCGCTGGTGTGGCAGGTGGCGGCCGACTACCTGGCCGGGCGCCGCTACCCGCTGGATCTGCTGCGGCAGGTGGCATGAGCGGCGCAGCGGTTATGGTCGGCGTCTCCGGCGGCGTGGATTCGTCGGTGGCGGCCTGGCAGCTGGTCCAGCAGGGCGCGGCGGTGTCCGGCCTGTTCATGCAGAACTGGGCCGACGACGGCAGCGGCGACTGCCGCGCCGACGACGACCGCCGCGATGCGGTGGCGGTGTGCGGGCGACTGGGCATCCCCTTCCATTTCCGGGATTTTTCGCAGGAGTACTGGCAAGGCGTGTTCGCGCACTTCCTGGCCGAGTACGCCGCCGGGCGCACCCCCAACCCGGACGTGCTGTGCAACCGCGAGGTCAAGTTCAAGCATTTCCTGGATGCGGCGCGCGAACTCGGCGCCGAACGCATCGCCACCGGCCACTATGCACGGGTGGACAGCGTCGGCGGCCGCTGGCGGCTGCTGCGCGGGCTGGACCGCAACAAGGACCAGAGCTACTTCCTGCACCAGTTGGGCCAGGCGCAACTGGCCGCGACCCTGTTCCCGGTCGGCGAACTGCCCAAGGAACAGGTGCGCCGCATCGCCCGCGAGGCCGGCCTGCCGACCCACGCCAAGAAGGATTCCACCGGCATCTGCTTCATCGGCGAACGCGATTTCCGCGAATTCCTGGGCCGCTACCTGCCGGCGCGGCGCGGCGAGATCCGCGACCCGCACGAGCAGGTCGTGGCCGAGCATCCGGGCGTGTTCTACTTCACCCTGGGCCAGCGCGAGGGCCTGAACATCGGCGGGGTGCGCGGCCGCGCCGCGGCGCCGTGGTACGTGGTCGGCAAGGACGTCGCCCGCAACGTGCTGTACGTCGACCAGGATCGCGACAGCCCCTACCTGATGGCCAACGGGCTGCAGTCCGAGGCCGCCCACTGGATCGCCGGCGCGCCGCCGGCACGGCGCTTCGACTGCACCGCGCAGACCCGCTACCGCCAGGCCGACGAGCCCTGCACGGTCGAGGTCGGCGACGACGGCACCCTGTCGGTCCGCTTCGCGCGCCCGCAGCGCGCCGTCACCCCCGGGCAGTCGCTGGTGCTGTACCAGGGCGAGGAATGCCTGGGCGGCGCCGTGATCGCCACCACCGATGCCCCGCTGGAGCGCCGCCTGGCGCAGCAGGCCCCCGCCGTACACGAGGACCCCATTCGATGACCGATTCCATGGACGCGCGCATGCTGGCGCTGGCGGGCATGGCCCAGGCCCTGCAGCAGGTGCGGCGCATCGCCGAGACCGGCCAGTCGGAGGCGTCGCTGGTGCGCACCCTGCTCGACAGCGTGTTCCGCATCGACGCGCCCAGCCCCGAAGCGGTCTACGGCCGCCGCGCCGACCTGGCGCCGGGCCTGCGCCTGCTGCACAACTACTTCCGCAACCAGGGCCAGGACGAGGTGCTGCCGCGGCTGGCGCTGGCGGTGATCCAGCTGGAACGGCGCTTCGCCGGCGATGCCGAGACCGACGCCAAGGTCGACGCCGGCCTGGCCCGGATCGCGCCGCTGCTGGAGCGCCATGCCGACAGCACCCACCCGGAGGTGATCGCGGCGCTGGGCCAGCTCTACGCCGACACCATCAGTCACCTGCGCCCACGGGTGATGGTGCAGGGCAACCCGCATTACCTCGGCCAGGCCGGGGTGGTGGCGGAGATTCGCGCGCTGCTGCTGGCGGCGGTGCGTGCGGCGGTGCTGTGGCGGCAGATGGGCGGCAGCCTGTGGGATTTCCTGCTGGCCAAGCGGCGCATGCGCGAGACCGTGGACCGCGCATTGCGCTGAGTCCCCCGGGGTGCCGGCACCGGGTCGGCAGCGCGCCGCCCGCGGTGGTTCTGCGACGCAGATCGTACGAATGTCGGCAGGTTTCGATGATCCGCGCACCGCGTTGCTAAAGACCCGGGGGGGACGGCCGATACAGCAATCGTGAATCTGCCGAGAACTTCCATGTACTCACGCCTCCTGATCCGTCTGGCCGCCCCGCTCGCCCTGACGCTGCTGTTCCCCATCGCCGCCGGTTTCGATTGGCCGGCCCCGGTCCGTTGGGCCATCCTCACCACCATGACGCTGAGCTGGCTCGGTTTCGCCGGCTGGACCGCGTACAGCCAGACCCGGCGCTCGCCGGAGCAGGCCAAGGTCATGCGCGAGCAGGACCACCTGCTGACCGAGCTGCGCAGCTTCGTCGGCAACGAGATCGAGGGCTCCCGCTCCGAGATCGAACGTGCCCGCGAGCTGATCCGCCAGGCGGTCAGCGGCCTGGGTGGCAGCTTCGAGGCGATGAACCGCAAGTCGCGGCAGCAGAGCGTGGCGCTGGCCCGCATCGTCGACCGCGCCGGCGAAGACGGCGGCGCCGGGGTGGACGTGGCCCGCTTCGCCCAGCATGCCAGCCAGCGCATGGAGCAGCTGGTGGAGGCGCTGGAGCAGGTCAGCGGCCAGAGCAGCACCACGGTGCACTACATCGACGACATGTCCCAGCACCTGGACGGCATCTTCGCCCTGCTGGAAGACGTCAAGTCGATCGCCGACCAGACCAATCTGCTGGCGCTGAACGCGGCGATCGAAGCGGCGCGTGCCGGCGAGGCGGGCCGCGGCTTCGCGGTGGTGGCCGATGAGGTGCGCAACCTGTCCGAGCGCTCGACCACCTTCAACGAGCAGATCCGCAAGCTGGCGCACAGCTCCAAGGACGCCATCGCCAAGGTCCGCGAGACGGTCTCGAACATGGCCTCGCGCGACATGGACCGCTCCCGCGAGGCGCGGGCCGAGGCCGCGGCGATGCTGGACAACGTGGCCGCGATCAACCACTCGCTGGGCGACGGCATGCGCGAGATCTCCGAGTGCGGCCGCGCCATCGACAGCAGCGTCGCCGAAGCGGTGCGTGCCCTGCAGTTCGAGGACATCGCCACCCAGGCCCTGGGCGGCGTGCACACCCACCTGGACCGCCTGACCGCGATCAACCGCGAGGCCGTGGCGCTGCAGGAACTGCTGCACCGCAATGGCGGCGTGTTCGACCACGAACTGATCGACGCCCTGCAGCGGGTCGGCAACCGCCTGCGCGACATGCGCACCGAGTGGGAGCGTCCGCCGCACAAGCCGGTGGCGCAGCAGAGCATGGGTGCCGGCACGGTCGAGTTGTTCTAAGTCCGCCTTGTCGCGCTCCGCGCCATGAACCGACGAGTCCCCGGCCCCTGCCGGGGCTTGTCGTCTCTGCCCTTCCCGTCCGGCCCCGTCGATGTCGATGCCTCTCCAGTCCCTGTCCCGAGTTGCGGCCATGTCCTGCGATGACAGCAGCAGCGCGCACGTGCCTGCGTCCGAGCCGGTGGCCGCACCCGGCATCCGGCCGGTGACCGCGCCGCGCCAGCCCGGCCATACCCTGCGACGGCTGGAGACGCTGGCCCAGGCCGAACTGCGGCAGTTGCTGATCGCACGCGCACCGGCGCAGCACGACGCGCGCATCGCCGACCCGGTCTGGGCCGGCCTGGCCTGGGACATGGGCCTCAACGGCAGCGCGGTCGCCGCCGCCGGCACGCCGGCGCCGCTGGTGCACTTCCCGCTGTACGACGGCGACTGAGTCGATCTCGGCGGTTGCGGTTGCGGGCGGCGAGCGGATCCTGGTGAGGGCATTGCCTTCAGGGCGTCGCCAAACGGTTCGTCCCAGCTCGTTATTCTCGATTTCGCTTGGCGCATAAGGCCGAGAGGGCCGAGCCAACCATGCGCGCGCCGCATCCGTAGGAGCGGCTTCAGCCGCGACAGGCGGTCCCGATAGTGCTTCGTCGCGGCTGAAGCCGCTCTACGAGGCGACGGCTGGTCTCGCTAGACCACGGCAGATGGCAGCGATACGCAATGCCATTGGTCGCGAAAAGCGCGCGACACGCGCCTGGCAGGCTGCATGCAGTCGGGACTGAAGTCCCTCCCACAATTACTCCGATCAGATCGCGACCTCTCCAATCAGATCGCGACATCGTTGCTGCAAAGGCGCATTCGGCGAAAGGCGGATTTGGCGGCGAGACGCGGCATCGGCCTACCGACGTCGCATCCAGACGCGTGCCTGAACCCGCTCCCCTACGTCGAGCGCCCGGTCGCGGGGAAGCATCACTGTGGGAGCGACTTCAGTCGCGACGCATGGCGCCATCCGGCAACGCTGATGCGCCTGCAGTTGCGAGTGGCGTTCCTGCCACAAGCTGCCCTGCGGGTGGGCTGGCGCTTTGTGACGTCATGCCATCCCCTCGCGGCGAAGGCTGCGGCAGATGTCCATTCGCGCCTGACGCTGCTCCTGCGATGCTTGGCGTCGGGTCGCGGCTGAAGCCGCTCCTACGCGATGCTACGCAACGCCCCGGCTTAGCTCGGATTCTCCAGCGAGAACAGGTCCGCCTGCTTGTCGTAGGCGAAGTACTCGGCGTAGCGCGCCCAGCTGGTGACCGCTTGCACGGTCTCCGCCGCATAGGCCTCGGACATGTGGTCTTCCAGTTCGTCGCGGAAGCGGCGCGCCGGCGCGTGATGCGCCGGGCGTTCGTCGAGCACGCGGCGAATGTGCGCGGCCAGCGGCACGTAGGTGGCCAGGTGCTGTGCGAACAGTTGCTTGCGCGCGTCGGTGCCCAGTTCGGCGAAGCGCTGCCCGGCCGGGGTCAGCTGCAGGTCGCCCTGTTCGAACACGGCGAAGCGCAGCAGTTGCAGCGTCTCGGCGATCGGGAACAGTTCGTCCACTTCCAATTGCAGGCCGGCCGCCAACGGCGGCAGGTCGGCACGGCCGTGGTAGGGCTCGGCCGCCACCGCTTCGATCAGGCCGGCCAGCAGGTTGCTCGAGACGCGCGGCAACACCATGGCGATGCCGCTGCCCGGGAACACGCCCTCGCGGGTCTGCGGCCGCTGCGGGCTGGCGGTCATGCGCGCATAGATGTCGTCGACCAGGGCGCGGAACGCCGGCGCCAGGCGATTGCGCGGCTGCGGCAGGGTCACCTCGATCTCGCCGATCACCCGTCCCGGATTGGCGCCGAAGATCACGATGCGGTCGCACATCAGCACCGCCTCTTCGATGTTGTGGGTGACCATCAGGATCGATTCGATCGGCATGCGCCCTTCCGACCACAGGTCCAGCAGGTCGGTACGCAGGGTCTCGGCGGTCAGCACGTCCAGCGCCGAGAACGGTTCGTCCATCAGCAGCAGCTTCGGTCGCACCACCAGCGCCCGCGCCAGGCCCACGCGCTGGCGCATGCCGCCGGACAGTTCCTTCGGGTAGGCACCCTCGTAGCCGTCCAGGCCGATCAGGTCGATCGCCGCCAGGGCGCGCCGGCGGCGCTCGTCGGCGGCCACGCCGCGCGCCTCCAGGCCCACTTCCACGTTCTGCAGCACGGTCAGCCACGGGAACAGGGCGAAGCTCTGGAACACCATGGCGATGTCGTCGGCGACCTGGCCCGGCGCGGCATCGCGGAAGGCGATGCTGCCGGCGCTGGGCTGCAGCAGCCCGGCGATGGCGCGCAGCAGGGTCGACTTGCCCGAACCGGAACGGCCGAGCAGGCCCACGATCTGCCCCGAATGCAGGGTCAGGTCGACGTCCTCCAGCACCACCAGCGGCGTCGCCCCGCCCTTGTCGTAGGTCTTGCGCACACCCTGCACGCGGACCAGCGGGGCGCGCTCGGGCACGCTTGCGGAATAGCTCATGGTCGGTCTCCAGGAATCAGTCGAAACGCAGGCGGCGTTCGGCGAAGACGTACAGACGTCGCCACACCGCACGGTTGAAGAGGGTCACGAACAGCGACATCACCGCCACCCCGAGCAGCACCCGCGGGCCGTCGCCAGCGGCGGTGGCGCGGGCGATGTAGGCACCGAGACCGTAGGCCTGCACCTGGGTGTGGCCCCAGCTGGCCAGTTCGGCCACGATGCTGGCGTTCCAGGAACCGCCTGACGCGGTCAGCGCACCGGTGATGTAGTACGGGAAGATCCCGGGCAGGATCACCCGTCGCCACCAGGTCCACGAGCGCAGGTGATAGATGGTGGCGGCCTCGCGCAGATCGGTGGGGAACGCGCTGGCGCCGGCGATCACGTTGAACAGGATGTACCACTGGGTGCCGAGGATCATCAGCGGCGACAGCCAGATGTTGGGATCGGCGCCGGTGCTGACGATGGCCAGCACCGCGAACGGGAACAGCACATTGGCGGGGAACGCGGCGAGGAACTGCGCCAGCGGCTGAACCCGCTGCGCCACCTTCGGGCGCAGCCCGATCCACACCCCGATCGGCACCCACACCACGCTGGCCAGGGCGATCAGCACCACCACCCGCAGCAGCGTGGCCAGGCCGCCGCCGAAGGCCTCGGCCAGATCGTGCAGGCCCAGGTGGCGGCGGCCGTAGTCGTAGGCGAACCACGCCGCGGCCGCACCGGCCAGGGCCAGCGCCGCGCTCCACAGCCGATCGCCCCACACCCCGTTGCGGCCAGGCGCGCGCGGCGCCGCCACCGGCTGCGGCTGCTGCCGCGGCGCCCAGCGCACCAGCATGGCGCGCTGCCAGACCCAGGCCAGCGGCGCGACCAGGCGCTTGGCCAGGCGCGTGCGCCGCAGCAGGTCGTACAGCCACGACTGCGGCTTGTCCTGCGAGGCGGTGAGTTCGGCGCGGAACTTGTCCGACCAGGCCACGATCGGGCGGAACAGCAACTGGTCGTACAGTGCGATCAGCACCGCCATCGCCACCACCGCCCAGCCGACCGCGGCGAAGTTGCGCTGCGCGATCGCCAGCGCCAGGTACGAGCCGATGCCGGGCAATTCCAGGGTGTGGTCGCCGACGCTGATCGCCTCGGACGCGACCACGAAGAACCAGCCGCCGGACATGGACATCATCATGTTCCAGATCAGCGAGGGCGTGGCGTACGGCGCCTCCAGTCGCCAGAAACGCTGCCAGGCGCTGAGCCCGAAACCGCGCGACACCTCGTCCAGGTCGCGCGGCACGTTGCGCAGCGACTGGTAGAACGAGAACGCCATGTTCCAGGCCTGGCTGGTGAAGATGGCGAAGATCGAAGCCAGTTCGGCGCCGATCTGCCGGCCGGGGAACAGGCCCAGGAAGAAGGTCACGGTGAAGGTGAGGAAGCCCAGCACCGGCACCGACTGCAGGATGTCCAGCGCCGGCACGATCACTCGCTCGGCGCGCCGGCTCTTGGCGGCCAGGGTCGCCACCACGAAGGTGAACACCAGCGAGGCGGCCATCGCCGCGAACATGCGCAAGGTGGTGCGCAGGCCGTATTCGGGGAGCTGCCACAGATCCAGCGACACGGCGGCGGTGCCGGCCGGCGGCAGCGGCGCGCGCATGTCGGATGCGCCGTGCAGCAGCAACGCACCCAGGCCCAGCAGCAGCGCGAACACCGCAAGATCGTGCAGGTTGGGCAGCACGCCGGGGCGTGCGGCGAGCTGTCCGGGCGCGGAGCGGTCGCGGGCGAATGGCAGCATGGGAAGATCCGGCAGGAGCGGCAGCGAACGCCGCAGGAAAAAGGACGCTGGCGCGGGTCGCGAAGCGGACCGCCCAGTGTGACCGGGGAAGATGTACGCCGTGCGTCAGCCGCTGCCGGCCGCGCGGGTGTCCCCAGACAATGCGGTGCACGTACGCCGTCGCCACGCGACGCAACCGCGCAGCGGCGAACGAATCAGGGACGATGGCGATGGCAGGCGCATGGGCGGCTCCGACGATGGGGAACGCCAGGGGCTACGCTCGGAGTCCTCGCGGATCGGGCTTGCGCATTCTCGGAATCAAGGCCAGCCGCGCGGGGCTGGCGAACGATCCCGTCCTGAGCGGACGGGACCCATCTGGGACGACCCAGACCGTGGCGGTCCTGTCAGCTCTGTCGCTGCAGCGTCGGTCTAGGATGACTGTCCAAGGAAGGTGGCCTCTGGCCGGAAAACGATGGGCGCGCGCAGTATAGCCAGCTGCTGCGTCGCCGCAAACCCGTGCGGCGCACGCGGCGCCGCACATTCACTGCGCAGCCAGCACCAGCCGCGGGTGTGTGGCCGGCGCCACCTGCTGGCGCGCGCGCAACCAGGCGGCCAGCTCGCGTGGCGGCAACGGCCGCGAGTGCAGATAGCCCTGGATCTCGTCGCAGCCCTGCTCGCGCAGCAAGGCCTCTTCCTGCACCGTTTCCACGCCCTCGGCCACCACCTGCATGCCCAGCGCGTGACCGAGCTGCACGATCGCCTGGGTGACCTTGGCGGTGCCGCTGTCGTGCAGCATGTCCTGCACGAAGCTGCGGTCGATCTTCAGGCGCTGCACCGGGAAGCGATTGAGGTAATGCAGGTTGGAGAAGCCGGTGCCGAAGTCGTCGACCGCCAGCAGCACGCCTTCCTGCTCGAACAGTTCGAAGCAGCGGCGCAGCGATTCGCTGTCGCGGATCAGCGCCGACTCGGTCAGCTCCAGCTCCAGCCGCTTCGGCGACCAGCCATTGCGCTGGCACAGCTCGATGACCCGTTCGGCGAAGCCGCGGTCGCGCAACTGCATCGCCGAGACGTTCACCGAAACCCGGTCGAAGCTCAGCCCCGCCGCATCCCAGGCCGCGGCCTGACGGCAGGCCTCGCCGATCACCCAGTCGCCCAGGCGCACGATCTCGCCGCATTCCTCGGCGATCGGAATGAACTCGGCCGGGTTGCAATGGCCGTGGCCGGGGCGGTGCCAGCGCAACAGCGCTTCCACCGCCGGCGCGCGCTCGCCCGCCGCATGCACCAGCGGCTGGTACACCAGCGAGAACTCCTCGCGGTCCAGCGCGCCATGCAGCGCATGCTCGATCTCCAGGCGCCGCTGCGCGCGCAGCAGCACGTCCTGGCTGTAGTAATGGCAGGTGTTGCGTCCGGACTCCTTGGCCGCGTACATCGCCGCGTCGGCGGCGCGCAGCAGGCCGTCGAAGTCCTGGCGCCCCTCCTCCATCAGCGCGATGCCGATGCTGGCGCCGATCTTGATCACGTTCTCGCCGCTGTGCAGCGGTTCGGCCAGCGCCGCGATCAGCTTGCGCGCCACGTGCCCGGCGTCACCGGGCTCGGCCAGATCGCGCAACACCACCACGAACTCGTCGCCGCTGAAGCGGCCGAACAGGTCGCTGGTGCGCAGCTGCTGATGCATGCGCGTGGCCGCCAGCTTCAGCAGCGCGTCGCCGGTGGCGTGGCCGAAGGAATCGTTGATGCTCTTGAAGCCGTCCAGGTCGACGAACAGCATCGCCAGCGTGGTGCCGCGCTCCACCGCCTCGTGCATCGCCTTCTCGGCCTGCTCGCGCAGCAGCTGCCGGTTCGGCAGGCCGGTCAGCAGGTCGTAGTGGGCCAGCAGCTCGATGCGCTCGCTGGCCTCGCGTTCGCGGGTGATGTCGCGGAACAGCACCACGAAGCGCGGCGGCAGGCCGTCGCGCTCGTCCAGTTCGATCAGCACCTGCACCCAGATGCGCTGCCCGGACGGGCGGTGGAAGCACAGGTCCAGTTGCTCCGGCAGGCCGCCCTCGGTGATGCGCACCAGCGCCGACTCGAACGCATCGCGCGAGTCCTGGGTGTACAACGCCAGCGCGTGGTCCAGATCGATGGCCTCCTTGCGCAGGCCATGGATGCGGTAGCACTCCTCGGTCCACTGCATTCGCCGGGTGCCGACCTCGATCTCGCAGCCGCCGATCTTGCCCAGCGCCGAGACCCGGTTGAGCAGTTCGGTGCGCCAGCGGATCAGGGCGTCGGTCTGGCGCTGCTCGGTGATGTTCTGCACCTGGCCGAGCACGCGCTGGATGCGGCCGTCGGCCTCGACCTGCGGCTGCGCCCACACCCGCAGGTGCAGCGGCGACTCGCTGCCGCACACCAGCTCGACCTCGAAGTTGGCCGGCTTGGCCTCGCGGGCCATGCGCCGCCAGACCGAGATCAGCTGCGCCATCGAATCGCGGCTGAGCAGGCGCAGCCAGCCGCGGCTGCTCGGCGCCTGCTGTTCGTCCAGCCCGGTGACGCGCAGGAACTCGCGCGAGCACCACACCCGGTCGCGCAGCGGATCCCAGGACCAGCTGCCCATACGGGTCATGCGCTGCGCCTCGCGCAGCAGGGTCTGCTGGTCGCGCAGGCGCTGCTCGAGCAGCTTCTGCTCGTGGATGTCGGTGTGCGTGCCGATCATGCGCAGCGGACTGCCGTCGGCGGTGCGGGCGACGATGCGGCCGCGGTCCAGGATCCAGTGCCACTGCCCGTCCTGCCGGCGCAGGCGGAACTCGCACATGTAGGTTTCGGTGCGGCCTTCGAAATGCGCGCGGATCGCCTGGCGCAGGCGCTCCTGGTCGTCGCTGTGAACCAGCGGCAGCAGCGCGTTCAGGCCGTCGGCCGGGGCATCGCCGGCGTAGCCGAGCATCCGCTTCCAGCGCTCGGAGCGGAAGATGGTGTCGCTGGGAATGTCCCAGTCCCACAGCCCGTGCTCGGCGCTGTCCAGGGCGATCTCCCAGCGGGTGGCGCCGTCGCTGCCGACCGGTTCGGGCACGCTGAGGGTATAGGCCAGCAGGCCGCCGCTGTCGTCGCGCACCGCGCGCAGCCAGCCGTCCAGGCGTCGCCCGGCGGTGCCGGGCAAGGCGCAGGCCAGCATGGTCTCGCCGCCGAGCAGGCGCTCGCGGGCCGCACGCAACAGCTCGGCGTACGCCTCCACGGTGCGCGGCAGCTCCAGTGCCTGCGCTGCCCGGTTCGCCGCCAGCGGCCTGCCATCGGCGTCCAACAGGACGAGCGCCGAGGTGAGCGGGTGCTGCAGCAAGCTTGCGATGACGCCTTGATCCACGCCGAGATGCTCCGTTTCGCCGCCCTGAAGGCCAGCGGTCGAAGGTGATAACGGCACCCGGCGGCATTAATTGAGCGCCCGCACCGCCCGACCATGGGCCGCGGCGGCCGTCAGCGGCTAAGATGTCCGCCGGACACGGACCACCGCAGCAGGCTGCCGGGGCATGCAACCACAACGCGACAGCTCCCTGCCCAATCAGGCGACCTCCGGCATGCGCCTGGCGCAGCGCCTGGACCGCGGCATCTGGCGAGTGGTGCTGCTGTACGTGCTGCTGGGACTGGCGCTGTCGATCGGCAGCGACCTGGTTTTGGCGCATTTCGTAGACGATCCCCGCACGTTGATCGTCCTGCAGCTGGTCAACGACGCCCTGTTCCTGGCCCTGACCGCGATCGCCCTGTACTACCTGCTGCGCCCGCTGGTGCGCGCCGCGGTGCAGGCGCACACCCGGCTGGCGCTGTCGGAGGCCGGCTACCGGCAGATGTTCCACGCCAATCCCAGCCCGATGCTGGTCTACGACCTGGAAAGCCTGCGCATCCTCGACGTGAACCCCGCGGCGGTCGCCTTCTTCGGCTGGTCGCACGACGAGTTCGTCGGCCTGGAATTGGCGCGGCTGTGGCCGCCCAGCGCCAGCGCCCGCCTGGCCGAGGTGATCGAGACGATCCGGCAGACCCCGTCCAAGACCTGCGTGGTGGCCGAGCCGCTACGCCTGCGCGACGGCAGCCAGTGCATGGCCGAGGCGCGCAGCACCAGCCTGGACTACCACGGCCGGCAGGCGCGGCTGGTGGTGATCAGCGACCGCAGCGCCGAGTACGACGCGCAGCGCCGCCGCGACCAGGCCCTGCGGCACCTGCAGGAGGCGCAGTCGATCGCGCGGCTGGGCTCCTGGCAACTGGACCGGGCCAGCGGCCTGGGCAGCTATTCCGAGCAGGTCTACCGGATGCTGGGCCGGCGCGTGCCGGACCAGGCGCGCCAGCACCGCCTGGAAGAGCTGCTGGTGCCGCCCGACGTGGCGTCGCAGGCGCGCATCCAGCGGGTGATCGAGGACCTGTGCGGCAGCGCGCCGCTGCAACTGGACATGCTGCTGCCGGTGCTGGCCGCCGACGGCCAGGCGCGCATGCTGCACCTGCGCGCCGAATCGTCCAGCGACGACGCAGGCGGCGCCTGCGTGCACGGCACCCTGCAGGACGTGACCGAGCACGAGCGCTCGCGGCGCCTGCTGCACGAGCGCGAGGAGCAGTTCCGCGAACTGGTGCGGGTGCTGCCGGACGGCGTGGCGATCCTGCACCAGGAACACGTGCTGTACGCCAACGCCGCCTGCGCCGGGCAGTTCGGCTTCGAGGGCGAGAACCTGCTCGGCGAGCCGCTGCAGGGCCTGGTCGACAGCGCCGACCTGGCGCTGGTACGGCAACGGATGGGCGCGGCCGGGGCCAAGGGCGAACGCGGCGCCACCGCACGCATGTGCCGCCGCGACGGCTCGCTGTTCCATGCCGGGCTGTCGTTCGGCAACGTTCGCTACAGCGGCCGCGACTGCAAGCTGCTGATCGTGCGCGACCTCAGCGAACCGGAACGCATGCGCGACGCGCTGGCGCAGAGCAACCGCGAACTGCAGGCGATGGCCCGACGCCTGTTCTCGCTGCAGGAAGACGAGCGCCGCGCGATCTCGCGCGACCTGCACGACGACATCGGCCAGGCGATCACCGCGATGAAGCTGTCGGCGCACGCGGCGCTGGACGAGACCGACGCCGAGCGCCGCCGCGAGGACCTGAGCGAGATCGTGAGCCTGGCCGACAGCAGCATCACCAAGCTGCGCAACCTGTCCACGCTGCTGCGGCCGCCGCAACTGGACGCGCTGGGCCTGGAAGCGGCGCTGCGCTGGCAGGCCGGCATGCTGTTCCGCGCGTCGCCGGTGCGCCTGCACCTGGACATCGCCACCCTGCCCGAGCGCCCCAGCGGCGAGGTCGAACAGGCCTGCTTCCGCATCGCCCAGGAGAGCCTGACCAACGTGCTGCGCCACGCCAGCGCCGGCGAAGTGCGGATGACCCTCGGCGACGAGGAACGCCAGCGCCTGCGCCTGGAAGTGGTCGACGATGGCGACGGTTTCGATCCGGCCGGGCCGCGCGGCCTGGGCCTGATCGTGATGCGCGAGCGCGCGCAGAGCGCCGGCGGTACCCTGCAGATCGACACCGCCCCCGGTGCCGGCACCCGGGTGACGCTGTGCCTGCCCTACACCACCGCGGCACCACCGTCGCCCCCGCCTGGAACCTGAGCCGATGTGGAATCCCGCCAGCGCCGTACCCGTGGACGACGAATTGCCGTCGCGCCTGGGTGCGGGCCATCCCGCCCTGACCGGCATGATCGCCGAGGCGCTCGCCGGTGGGCCTGGGGTGATGCTGCTGCACATCGACATCGACCACTTCGCCTCGATCAACGAGAACATGAGCCCGGAGGTCGGCGACCAGGCGCTGGCGCTGCTCGCGCACCGGCTGCAGGCGCACCTGCGCGGCCGCGGCCTGCTGTGGCGCCACGGCAGCGACGAACTGGTGATGGCGGTACCGCGCACCGCCGACGTGCCGCCGCCGGAAGCCTTCGCCGAGGAGATCCGGCAGCAGATCGAGCTGCCGCTGTCGGTGCTGCCGTACACCTTGTTCATGACCGGCAAGATCGGCGTGAGCCTGTGCCCGGAGCATTCCACGCGGCTGTCGACCCTGCTCGACTTCGCCGAGGATGCGGTCTACCAGGCCGCGCGCGAAGGCGGCAACCTGGTGCGCCTGTATGCCGCCGACGGCCCGCCCAGCGCGCACAGCGAGAGCATCATCTCGCGGCAGATCGTCGACGCCATTCCCAACGGCGAGCTGCGCCTGCGCTACCAGCCGATGGTCAGCGCCCGCGACGGCCGCGTGGTCGGCATGGAATCGCTGCTGCGCTGGCAGTCGCCGACCCTGGGCATCCTGGTGCCGGAGCGCTTCATGCGCACGGCCGAGCGCCTGGGCGTGATCGTGCAGATCGGCACCTGGGTGATGGAAGGCGCGCTGCGCCAGGCGCGGCTGTGGCGCGACCAGGGCTTCGACGACTTCACCATCGCGGTCAACGTCTCCACCCTGCAGCTGCTGCGCCCGACCTTCTTCAACGAAGTGATGTCGGCGCTGCAGGCGGCCGGGGTGCCGCCGCAGATGGTGGTGCTGGAGATCAACGAAAGCGCGCTGACCAACAACGTCAACTTCGTCCACGAGACCCTGGCCAACCTGTGCCGCGAAGGCATCAGCCTGAGCCTGGACAACTTCGGTACCGGCGACTCCAGTCTCAGCGCGCTGGTGCGCTATCCGGTGGACAAGCTCAAGATCGACCGCAGCTTCATCAAGAGCGCCCCGGCCGGCAACCGCGAGGCGGCGATCGCCCGCGCGATCATCGCCATGGGCCACCAGTTGGGCATGGTGGTGATCGCCAACGGCGTGGAATCGCAGGCGCAGCTCGGCTTCCTGCGCCGCAACGACTGCGACATCTTCCAGGGCTACCTGTTCGGCGAACCGATGTCCGCCGAAGCGGCGGGAATGGCCCTGCGCCGGCGCTACCTGCGCCCGGAATCGTTCACCGAGACCCGCCCGGACCGCACCCTGCTGCTGCTCGACGACGAGGAGAACGTGCTGCGCTCGCTGGTGCGGCTGTTCCGCCGCGACGGCTACCGCATCCTCGCCGCCGGCAACGTCCGCGACGCCTTCGACCTGCTCGCCACCAACGACGTGCAGGTGATCCTGTCCGACCAGCGCATGTCCGACATGAGCGGCACCGAGTTCCTGGGCCGGGTGAAGATGCTCTACCCCGACACCATCCGCCTGGTCCTGTCCGGCTACACCGACCTGGCCACCGTCACCGACGCGATCAACCGCGGCGCGATCTACCGCTTCCTGACCAAGCCCTGGAACGACGACGAACTGCGCGAACACATCCGCCAGGCCTTCCGCACGCACGACGAACAGCGGCGGGATGCGGGGCCCTGAGGGGCCGGGATTCGGCGTTGGGGATTCGGGATTCGCTCAAAGGCCGGGATTCGGCATTTGGGATTCGGGATTCGTAAAAGCGCGGTGTCGGCATTTCATTGACACGCACGGACGGGAACAGCAAACGCAAAACCGCTTTTGCCAATCCCCAATCCCGAATCCCCGCCCCTACTTCGGCTGCCTAACCGGAATCACGATCCGGAACGTCGAACCCTCGCCGACGGTGCTGCTGACGTCGATGCGGCCGTGGTGCTTGTTGACGATGCCGTAGGAGATCGACAGGCCCAGGCCGGTGCCGCTGCCGACCGGCTTGGTGGTGAAGAACGGGTCGAAGATGCGCTGCAGCAGGTCCGCCGGAATGCCGGCGCCGGAGTCCTTGAACTCGATCCACACCTCCTCGCCGTCCTGGCCGGTGCTGACCACGATGGTGCCGCGCTCGCCGATCGCCTGGCCGGCGTTGAGCAGCAGGTTCATGTACACCTGGTTGAGCTCGGACGGCAGGCACTCCACCAGCGGCAGGTTGCCGTAGTGGCGCTCCAGGGTGACCTTGTACTTGAGCTCGTTCCAGATGATGTTGATCGTGGATTCCAGGCCCGAGTGCAGGTCCACCAGCTTCCACGACTCCTCGCGGCCGGAATAGGAGAAGTCCTTGAGGTCGCGGACGATGCGGGTGACCCGCTCGATGCCTTCGCGCGATTCGGCCATCAGCTGCGGCAGGTCGCGGCTGATGAAGTCGATGTCGAAGCGGTTGCGGATGTCGTCGATCTCCGGGATCAGCGCCTTCGGATCCGGCGCGCGCAGGGCGCGCTCGTAGGCTTCGATCAGGGTGAAAAGGCTGCGCAGGTATTCCTGCAGGCTGCCCAGATTGGAATGGACGTAGCCGATGGGGTTATTGATTTCATGGGCGACGCCGGCGGCGAGCTGGCCGATCGAGGCCATCTTCTCCGACTGCAGCAGCTTTTCCTGGGCGCCGTTGAGGCGCAGGTAGGCCTGACGCAGTTCGGCGTGGCGTTGCTGCAGTTCCTGTTCGTAGTCCTGCTGGCCTTCGATGCCCTGGATCAGCATCAGGTAATGGCCGCCGTCCGCGTCGGCGTGGAAGTACAGGTGCGCCAGCACCACGTGCTGCTCGGTCGGCAGGCTGCCGCTCCAGCGGCCACTGCTGCGCGCCTGCGACAGCGCGTCGCCCGGCAGCCACTGCGCCAGATGCGAGGCCAATGCGCCGGTGTCGGCGCTGGAGGAAAGATGGCGGCGCGCGGCGCTGTTGGCGAGCAGCAACTGGCCGTCGGCGCGGAACAGCACCACGCCTTCGTACAGCAGTTCGCTCAGGGCGAGCAGGTTCTCGCGTGCGGGCAGGACGAGCGATGCGTTGGGATTGATTTCGGCGAAATTCACGACAGGCGGCGGGCGATCGATGGATGCCCAATATACGCCGTTGCCGCCGGCGGATGCGCGTCCCGCACTGGGACTGCGCCGCGGCCTACGCGACCGCCAGGGGACGCTGGGAGAGCGGCGTGCTGGACTCGCCGTTGGCGTCGTAGGAGGACGCGCTCTCGCTGCGGCCGAGGTGGCGCAGCGCCCAGTTGACCTCGCGTCGGCGCCGCGACAGCAGCGCGCCGTTGGCGCGGTTGGCGTCGGCCAGCTCACGCAGCCGCAGTTCGGCCTCGGCGCCGGCGGGCACGTCGGCCTCCAGTGCGCGCAGTGCCGCCAGCTTGGCGCTGGTCGCCTGCATGAGGCCTTCCACGTTGTGATCCAACAACGCCTGGCGCTCGCCGGCGAGCGCGTCGCTGAGCTGCTGCAGGGGGTTGGTCACGGACATGTTCATGCGCCGAGTTGCCGATCCATGTCGATCATGCGGCTGGCGATCGCGTCGGGGTTGATCTTGTAGCTGCCGTTCTGCAGCGCCGAGCGCACCGCATCGACGCGGCTGCTGTCCACTGCCGGCGCGGCCGACAGTTGGCGCTGCAGGGTCTGCAGGCCGGACGCTTCGCCGGTCAGGCGCAGGCTATCGGTGGCTGCGGCCGCACCGACCGCACGGTCCTTGCCTTCCTCGGACGCGCCGGAGGCGGCCTTGGTCGAGACGGACGACGTGCGAAGGGTGGCCGGGCTCGGCAAACTCCCTTCAATTTTCTGGGTCATGACGGACATCCTGTTACGGGTTCGGTGTAGGTAACGGCACAGCGTCGGAGAACTTTAGCCGGATTCTTAGCGCGTCACTAAAACGTCGCCATTTTGTGACACAGTTCCCTGAACGATGCGCTTGGACGACAGGTTTTCGACGGTCACCCGCTCGTTTTCGCCCGCATCGCCCAGTGCACGCCCGGACATGCGCACTTCCAGGCCACCACTGCGTGCCACCAGCGCCACATTGTCGCCGCGCCGGACCAGCCGCGGCGCGACCAGGTCGGTGGCGGACAGCAGGGTGCCGGCCGGCAGGGTTCGCCGCACCACCTTGCCGATCGCCGCTTCCGGCTCGGTCATCGCGGCGCCGACGATGCGCGCCGCGTCGCGCTTCTCGGGGACGATATCGGCCGCGCCGATGGTTTCTCCAGCGGACAGGCCGCGCGCCAGCACCAGGACGTGCTGCAAGCGCCGCACCTTGACCGGGACGAACAGCCGCCAGCCGGTCTCGCGCGGGCAACTCACCTCCACGGTCGTGGTGCCGGTCGGCTGGGCCTGCAGCGGCACCGGGCACAGCGGCACCCGCACCGAGGGGTCCAGGGTCGCCTCGGCATCGGCGTCGGCCCCGGCCAGCGACAGCGCCGCGGCACGGATCGACTCAACCGACTGGAAGTCCGCAGCCCAGGCCGGCGTCGCCGCCAGCAGCACCAGCAATAGGATCGGGCGCATCGCCGTCTCTCTCTGAAAGGTCGCCGGCATCATGCAAAGGCCGTGCCGCAAACCGCACGCCCGATCCGGACCGCGCCCTCAAGTTCCGCCGCGAAGGCGCCGATATGAACGCCATGAGTCATGACCTTCTCAACCGAATCGACCAGCGCACCCGCTTGGCGGGCCACAACCGGCTTGCCCTGCTGCTGTTCCGGCTGGGCGGTCGTCAGCTTTTTGGCGTGAACGTCTTCAAGGTGCAGGAAGTGCTGCGCCGGCCGGAGCTGTTCCAGGTGCCGGGGCTGCCGCTGCAATTCTCCGGCGTCGCCGACGTGCGCGGGCGCTCGGTGCCGGTGCTCGACCTGGGCCTGGCCATCGGCCACCCGGAGCGCGAGCCGAACGCGGACACCGCCCCAGGCTATCTGGTGGTGACCGAGTTCAACCGCTCGGTCCAGGGCTTCCTGGTCAGCGGCGTGGAACGCATCGTCAACATCGCGGTGGAGGACATCCATCCGCCGCCGGAGCTGGGCGCCGAGTCCAGCTACCTGACCGCGGTGACCCGTTTCCAGGGCGAGCTGATCCAGGTGATCGACGTGGAAAGCGTGCTGGCCGACATCGCCCAGACCCGGGTCGAGGCCAACCTGGACCCGTCGCTGGCGCTCACCGGCCCGCAGCTGCAGGTGCTGGTGGTCGACGACTCGCGCGTGGCGCGGCAGCAGATCCGCAGCGTGCTGGACCAGCTCGGGGTCGGCGCGACCCTGCTGTCGGACGGCCGCCAGGCCCTGGACCATCTCTTGCAGATCCACGCCGCCGGCGAGAATCCGGCCGAGCGCTACGCCATGGTGATCTCGGACATCGAGATGCCGGCGATGGACGGCTACACGCTGACGACGGAAATCCGCCGTCATCCCGGCCTGGCAGGCCTGTACGTGTTGTTGCACACCTCGCTGTCGGGCGTGTTCAACAATGCGATGGTCGAGCGCGTGGGCGCCAATGCCTTCGTGGCCAAGTACAGCCCCAACGAGCTGGCCGAGTACGTGCTGACCCGGCTGCGGGTGGTCGCCGCGGCCGCCCAGGCCGCCGCCTGACCCGGACGGCCCAGGCGCCGCGCCCCGCCACGCGGCCGGCCTGACGCTTTATAGAAAGCGCGGACGCCGCCAGCGTCCCGCGACCGACCATCTGATCTTCCGGGCTCCGCGCCCGCCTTTGGCACGCGCCTTGCCTGTGGTTTCGGCAACGAACCGCGGGATCGTGCCATGTCCAATCCGATCACAGCCTACTTCGGCGTCCATGGCGACGCCCTGCCGCTGCGCGAGCAGCGCATGAAGCTGATCGCCAGCAACCTCAGCAACGTCGACACGCCCGGGTACAAGGCCCAGGACCTGGATTTCGACGCGGCGATGCGTGCCGCGCAGGGACAGCGCGAAGGCACCCAGCTCGCGGTCGACGACAGCCGCCACATCGCCGTCGGCGGCGATGGCCTGAATCCGTTCCAGGTCACCCGGGCCGCAAGCCAGCCCAGCATGGACGGCAACACCGTCGATCCGGACGCCGAACGCGCCGCCTACGGCCGCGCCGCGCTGGAGTACCGCGCCTCGCTGAGCTTCCTCGAATCCAAGGTGCGCAGCATGCTCACCGCGATCACGGGCCAATAAGCATGAGCAACCTGCCGATCTTCGACGTCGCCGGCTCCGCGCTGCAGGCGCAGTCGGTGCGCATGAGCACCATCGCCAGCAACCTGTCCAACGCCGATTCGGTGGCCGGTTCGGCGGAGGCGGCCTACAAGCCGATCGAGCCGATCTTCCAGGCGGTGCGCAACCCGCACGACAGCAGCCTGACCTCGGTCAACGTCAAGGAAATCGCCCAGACCAACGCGCCGCCGATCAAGCGCTACGAACCCGGCCATCCGCTCGCCGACGCCGAGGGCTACATCTATTCGCCCGATGTGGATCCGGTCTCGCAGATGGTCAACCTGATCTCCGCCTCGCGCAACTACCAGGCCGGCGTGGAGGTGCTCAACACCGCCAAGGAACTGGCGCTGGCCACTCTGACCATGGGCCGCTGATCCGCCCTCCTTCCGCCGCGTCACGTCCCAGGACCGCTTCCATGACCAGCGTCACCAGCTCCACCGACACCACCTATTCCAGTCTGGGCCTGAGCGCCTCGGCCAACACCAGCACCACCAAGAACAAGGCGCTGCAGCAGGCGGACTTCCTGAAGCTGATGACCGAGCAGCTGCAGCACCAGGATCCGCTCAAGCCGATGGACAACAGCCAGATGGTCGCGCAGATGGCGCAGCTGTCCACCGTGCAGGGCATCGGCGACCTCAACAAGACCGTCACCGCGCTGTCCTCGTCGATGAGCACCGACCAGGTGCTGCGCGGCGCCAACCTGATCGGACACAAGGTGCTGGTGCCGTCGGCGACGCTGCCGCTGGGCGCCGAGGGCAGCACCGGCGGTCTGGTCGCGGCCAAGGCCGCCGGCGTGGTCGACGTCACCGTCAGCGACGCCACCGGCCAGCCGATCAAGAAGATCAGCCTCACCGCCGACAAGGCCGGCCAGCTCGATTTCGCCTGGGACGGCACCGACGCCAGCGGCAAGCGCATGCCGGCCGGCAGCTACAGCATCACCGCTGGGCAGACCGACGCCCAAGGCAACCAACTGTCCCTGTCCACCTACGTCCAGGCGCCGGTCGAGAGCGCCATCATCGGATCGGACGGCATCTATCTCGATCTGACCGGGCTCGGCACCACGCCGCTGACCAACGTCCTCCGCGTCAGCTAACGCCACGCCGACAATCCACAGGAGTCCACCATGGGTTTCAATACATCGCTGTCCGGCCTCAGGGCGGCCAATACCGACCTCAACGTCACCGCCAACAACATCGCCAACGCCAACACCACCGGCTTCAAGGGCTCGCGCGCCGAGTTCGCCGACCAGTTCACGCTCAACGGCTACGGCCTGGCGCGCAACGCGGTGGGTTCGGGCGTGCGCGTCAGCAACGTCGCCCAGCAGTTCTCGCAGGGCACCATCGATCCGACCGGGCGCAGCCTGGACCTGGCCATTTCCGGCTCCGGCTTCTTCACCCTCTCCAACAACGGCGCGCGCGTGTATTCGCGCGCCGGCAACTTCCAGACCGACGCCAACGGCTATGTGGTCAATCCGCAGGGCGGCCGGCTGCAGGTGTTCCCGCCGGCCAGCAACGGCAACGGCTTCGCCGCCGGCACCCTGACCGACCTGCAACTGCTCACCACCGACAGCCCGCCCAAGCAGACCAGCACGGTCAACCTGACCTTTACCCTGCCCGGCAACACGCAGCCGCCGACCGTGGCCACATTCGATCCGAACGACGCCAACAGCTACAACAACTCCAGCGGCGGCACCACGGTGTACGACTCGCTGGGTGTGGCCCACGTGCAGACCTCGTACTTCGTCAAGACCGCCACGCCCAACCAGTGGACCGTCTACAACTACGTGGACGGCGTCGCCGCCGGCGGTGCCAGCACGCTGCAGTTCTCCAACAGCGGCGCGCTGGTCAGCCCGGCCGACGGCAAGATCGCGCTGGGCACCTTCACCCCCAGCACCGGCGCCGGCACCCTGTCGCTGAACCTGAATGTGTTCGGATCGACCCAGTACGGCGAAGCCTTCGCCCTGCGCGGCGCGACCCAGGACGGCTATGCCAGCGGCAAGCTCAACTCGATCAGCATCGACGAGAAGGGCATCGTCTACGCGCGCTACTCCAACAACGCCGACAAGGCGCTGGGCCAGATCGCGGTGACCAACTTCGTCAATCCGCAGGGCCTGAGTTCGCTCGGCGACAACGCCTGGGCGGAAAGCTCGGCCTCGGGCCTGGCCCGTACCGGCTCGCCGGCGACCTCGGACTTCGGCAGCGTGCAGTCCGGCGCGCTGGAATCCTCGACCGTCGACCTGACCGAACAGCTGGTCAACATGATCGTGGCCCAGCGCAACTTCCAGGCGAACTCGCAGGTGATCTCGACCCAGGATCAGGTCACGCAGACCATCATCAATATGCGTTGAGGCTGGGATTGGTGATTCGGGATTGGTGATTCGCCGCCGCTGGCGCCCGTCGACCGGGTGCCAGCCCAAGCCACCACTTCCCCGATCGTCTGCGGTATCCCCGCTTTTTCGAATCCCGAATCCCTTCTCCCGAATCACGGCCCACACCCATGGACAAAGCCCTCTACGTCGCCATGACCGGCGCCCGCGCGTCGCTGCAGGCGCAGGCCACCGTGTCGCACAACCTGGCCAACGTCGAGACCTCCGGGTTCAAGGCGGCGCTGGCCAATACCGAGGCCTATCGGATTCCTGGCGCCGGTTATCCGTCGCGGATCGATGCGCTGCACATCGACCAGGGCTTCAATCGCGACGTCGGCGCCCAGCACATGACCGGCAATCCACTGGATCTGTCGCTGGATGCCGATCGCTGGCTGGCGGTGCAGTCTTCCGACGGCAAGGAGGCGTACACGCGCGGCGGCGAATTGGCGCTGACCCCGAATGGCCAGCTGGTCACCGCCAGCGGCCATGCGGTGCTCGACGACCAGGGCAACCCGGTGGCGATTCCGCCGCACCAGTCGCTGGAGATCGGCAACGACGGCACGGTGTCGATCGTGCCGCTGGGCGAAGCCCCCACCGCGATGAGCACCATCGCCACGCTGAAGGTGGTGCAGGCGCCGGCGGACCAGCTCACGCGCAGGCCCGATGGCCTGATGCGCAACGTCAGCGACGATCCGGCCAAGGCCTTCGCGCCGGCCACCGGTAACTCGCTGCGCACCGGCATGCTCGAAGGCAGCAACGTCGATGCCGCCGGCGCGCTGGTGCAGATGATCCAGTTGCAGCGCCAGTTCGAAATGCAGGTCAAGGTCATCAAGAACGGCGACGAGAACGCGCAGTCGGCCAACACCCTGCTGCGTCTGAACGGCTAAGACGAGCCTCGGCGCCAGCGGCGCCGGTTTGGCACGGCACATGCATCACTCCCTGCGCCCCCGGCGCGTCGTGCCGGGGCCACCATCAGAGGAACTCGGGTCATGAATCAGGCTTTGTGGGTCGCCAAGACCGGACTGGATGCGCAGCAGACGCGCATGTCGGTCGTCTCCAACAACCTGGCCAACACCAACACCACCGGTTTCAAGCGCGACCGCGCCAACTTCGAGGACCTGCTGTACCAGCAGGTGCGGCAGCCCGGCGGCGCCAGCTCCTCGCAGACGCAGCTGCCCTCGGGCCTGCAGATCGGTACCGGCGTGCGCGTGGTCGCCACCGCCAAGGATTTCGAGCAGGGCAGCCAGCAGCAGACCGGCCGCGCCCTGGACGTGATGGTCAACGGCCGCGGCTTCTTCGAAGTGCAGATGCCGGACGGCACCACCGCCTACACCCGCGACGGCAGCTTCCAGATCGACGCGCAGGGCCAATTGGTCACCAACAGCGGCTACGCGATCCAGCCGGGCATCCAGATCCCCGAAGGCGCGCAGTCGGTGACCATCGGCAACGACGGCACGGTCAGCGTGCAGGTCGCCGGCACCGCCGCGGCGCTGCAGGTCGGCTCGCTGACCCTGACCGACTTCATCAATCCCTCGGGCCTGCAGGCCAAGGGCCAGAACCTGTACGTGGAAACCGCCGCCTCCGGCCCGGCCACCAACGGCACGCCCGGCCTCAACGGCCTCGGCAACATCGCGCAGGGTGCGCTGGAAGGCAGCAACGTCAACGTGGTGGAAGAGCTGGTGAGCATGATCGAAACCCAGCGCGCCTACGAGATGAACGCCAAGGCCATCTCCACCACCGACTCCATGCTCGGCTATCTGAACAACAACGTCTGATCCCCTCGCCTCCGGAATCCGCCATGTCGCGCCTGTCCTCTCTCTCCTTCTCCGCCGCGCTGCTGCTGCCGGTCCTGCTCGGCGGTTGCGCCGGTCTGGGCGTGGCCGCCGGCGACGTGCGTCCGTACGCGCCGATGGCGCCGATCGTGCCGGTGATGGCGCCGCAGGCGCAGCCGACCGCGGGTGCGATCTACGCCGCCGGCCCCGGCCTGCAGTTGTACTCCGACCGCCGCGCCCGCGACGTCGGCGACCTGCTGACCATCACCCTGGTCGAAAGCACCAACGCCAGCAGCACCGCCAACACCAGCATCAGCAAGAAGGACGCGGTGACCATGGCCACGCCGACCCTGCTGGGCGCGCCGCTCACCGTCAACGGCACCAACATCCTCAACAACTCCACCAGCGGCGACCGCAGCTTCGCCGGCAAGGGCAACACCGCGCAGAGCAACACCATGCAGGGCAGCATCACCGTGACCGTGATGCAGCGCCTGCCCAACGGCAACCTGGTGATCCAGGGCCAGAAGAATCTGCGGCTGAACCAGGGCGACGAACTGGTGCAGGTGCAGGGCGTGGTCCGCGCCGCCGACATCGCCCCGGACAACACCATCCCCTCCAGCAAGGTGGCCGAAGCGCGCATCGCCTACGGCGGCCGCGGCGCGGTCGCGCAGTCCAACGCGATGGGCTGGCTGAGCCGCTTCTTCAACTCGCGCATCTCGCCGTACTGAGGCCCGCCATGACTCTCCTGTCCCTGCCCTGCCGCCTGCTCGCCGCCGTCGCCCTGTGCGCCGGCCTGGCCGCGCCGGCCGCGGCCGAACGCATCAAGGACCTGGCCCAGGTCGGCGGCGTGCGCAACAACGCGCTGGTCGGCTACGGCCTGGTGGTCGGCCTGGACGGCAGCGGCGACCGCACCAGCCAGGCGCCCTTCACCGTGCAGAGCCTGAAGAACATGCTCGGCGAGTTGGGCGTCAACGTGCCGTCGAACGTCAATCCGCAGCTGAAGAACGTGGCCGCGGTGGCGATCAGCGCACAGCTGCCGGCGTTCGCCAAGCCGGGCCAGACCATCGACATCACCGTCTCCTCGATCGGCAACGCCATCTCGCTGCGCGGCGGCACCTTGCTGATGGCGCCGCTGAAGGGCGCCGACGGCCAGGTCTATGCGGTCGCACAGGGCAACCTGGTGGTCGGCGGCTTCGGCGCGCAGGGCAAGGACGGTTCGCGCATCTCGGTGAACGTGCCCAGCGTCGGCCTGATCCCCAACGGCGCGACGGTGGAACGTGCGCTGCCGGACGTGTTCGGCAACACCGGCGAGATCACCCTCAACCTGCATCAGCCCGATTTCACCACCGTCTCGCGCATGGTCTCCGCACTGGAAAGCACCTTCGGCCCGGGCAGCGCGCACGCGGTGGACGGCTCCACCGTGGCGGTGCGTTCGCCCACCGACCAGAGCGCACGGATCGGCCTGCTGGCACGGATCGAGAACGTCGAGATGTCGCCGGGCGCGGCGGCAGCCAAGGTCGTGGTCAACGCCCGCACCGGCACGGTGGTGATCGGTTCGCAGGTCCGGGTCAGCCCGGCGGCGATCTCGCACGGCTCGCTGACGGTGACCATCAGCGAAGGCACCCAGGTCAGCCAGCCGAATGCGCTGAGTGGCGGCCAGACCGTGGCCACGCCCAAGTCCACCATCACCGCCACCAACGAAGGCAGCCGCATGTTCAAGTTCGAGGGCGGCACCTCGCTGGATCAGATCGTGCGGGCGGTCAACGAGGTCGGCGCCGCGCCTGGCGACCTGATCGCGATTCTGGAAGCGCTCAAGCAGGCCGGTGCCCTGAGCGCGGAGCTGGAGGTGATCTGACATGCGTATCTCGGCCGCTCCCTTCGACCTGCACGCCTCTACCCAGAACGATCCGGCCAAGATCGACAAGGTCTCGCGCCAGCTCGAAGGGCAGTTCGCCAACATGCTGGTCAAAAGCATGCGCGAGGCCAGTTTCGGCAATTCGCTGTTCCCCGGCGAGAACCAGACCTTCCGCGACATGTACGACCAGCAGCTCGCCAAGGGCCTGACCGACGGCAAGGGGCTGGGCCTGGCGGCGATGATCTCCAAGCAGCTGGGCGGCGGGCAGTCGGCCGCGGCCACGCCCACCAATACCTCGCTGGACGCGGCCAAGGCGGCCAAGGCCTATTCGCTGGTGTCCGGCCAGTCCGGCAACGGCCCGATGCCCCTGCAGGGCGAAGCCGCGCTTGCCGCCGGTGCCACGGCCGGCGCCGGCGTCGGCCCGTGGAGCGGCGCCGAGGCGACCGCCTCCCCGCAGCAGCAGGTGCTGGACATGATCGCCGGCCGCGAGAGCAGCGCCATGCACCAGGCCATCGGCAGCAGCCCGGCCGACGGCAGCGCCGGCATGTCCTGGGCCGGTGCCGACGACCGCTGGTCGAACGTGCAGGCGGCTGCCGACAGCGGCACCGCCATCGATCCCAGTGCCGCCGCGGCCGCCAACGCCGCCGCGGCCAGCCTCGGCGAGCGGACCCCGGAAGGCTTCGTCGCCAAGATCTGGAACCATGCGCAGAAGGCCGCGCAGGAACTGGGCGTGGACGCGCGCGCCCTGGTCGCGCAGGCCGCGCTGGAAACCGGCTGGGGCCGCCGCGGCATCTCCCGCGGCGACGGCGCCAGCTCCAACAACCTGTTCGGGATCAAGGCCACCGGCTGGACCGGCGACCGCGTGACCACCGGCACCCACGAGTACGTGGACGGGGTCAAGCAGTCGCAGACCGCCGATTTCCGCGCCTATTCCTCGCCGGCGGAAAGCTTCGCCGACTACGTGCGCCTGCTGAAGACCAATCCGCGCTACCAGCAGGCACTGAAGGCCGGCACCGACATCCGCGGCTTCGCCCAGGGCCTGCAGCGCGCCGGCTACGCCACCGACCCTGCCTACGCAGCCAAGATCGCCGCCATCGCCGGCGGCCCGACCATCGGCCGCGCGGTCGCCGCGATCGGCAGCGCCGCCGCCGGCGGCATCGAGCGCGTGCTGGCCAGCACCGTCGATTCGTCCGGCCTCGTGCGCCGTTGAGGTAGCCGCCCATGTCCATCCTCTCCACCGGTACCGGCGCCCTGCTCGCCTTCCAGCGGGCCCTGTCCACGGTCAGCCACAACGTCGCCAACATCAATACCGACGGCTACAGCCGGCAGCGGACGACGTTCGCGACCACGGTCCCGAGCCAGTACGGCAGCGAGTTCATCGGCAACGGCACCCAGATCACCGACGTCTCCCGCGTCGCCGACCAGTTGGCGATCTCGCGCCTGTTCGACAGCACCGGCGAAGTCGCGCGGCTGAAGCAGCTCTCCAGCCTGTCCAGCCGCGTCGACGGGCTGTTCTCGGACAAGGCGACCAGCATCGCGGGGCAGTGGTCGAACTTCTTCGACGCCACCACCGGCCTGTCCTCCAACGCCTCGGCCAGCGCCAACCGGCAGAACCTGCTGGACGCCGGCAATTCGCTGGTCACCCGCTTCAAGCAGCTCAACGGCCAGCTCGACTCGCTCGGCAGCGAAGTCAACAACGGTCTGCTGGCCGGCACCGCCGAAGCCAACCGCCTGGCCACCGAGATCGCCAAGCTCAACGGCCAGATCGGCTCCAACGCCAATGCCGCCGCACCGGACCTGCTCGATCGCCGCGACCAGATGATCAGCCAGCTCATCGGCTACACCGGCGGCAGCGTCATCCAGCAGGACGGCGGGATGATGAACGTCTATACCTCCGGCGGCCAGGCGATGGTGGTCGGCACCAATGCGTCGACGCTGGTCACCAGTCCCGATCCCTACCAGCCGGAAAAGCTGCAGATCGCGCTGAAGACGCCGGGCGGCTCGACGCCGCTCAACAGCAAGGCGCTGGGCGGCCAGCTCGGCGGCTTCCTGGAGTTCCGCAGCAACGTCCTGGATCCGACCAAGGCCGAACTCGGCCGCATCGCCACCGGCGTGGCCAGCAGCTACAACGCGCAGCACCACGCCGGCATGGACCTGTACGGCCAGATGGGCGGCGATTTCTTCAACCTGCCGGCGCCGACCGTGGACGGCAACAGCGCCAACACCGGCACCGCGGCGTTCACCGCCAACGTCAGCGACCTGAGCAAGCTCGACGGTCAGAACCTGCTGCTGACCTACAACGGCACCGCCTGGAGCGCCAGCCGCGCCGACACCGGCGCCAGCGTCCCGATGAGCGGCTCCGGCACCAACGCCGATCCGTTCGTGGTCAACGGCGTGACCCTGCAGGTCTCCGGCACCGCCGCCAGCGGCGACAAGTTCCTGCTGCAGCCCACCGCCAACGCCATCAGCAAGCTGTCCGTGGCCATCAGCGACCCATCGCGCATCGCCGCGGCGACGCCGATCCAGGCCAGCGCCACCCTCAGCAACCAGGGCACCGGCAAGGTCAGCAATGTCACCGCGACCAACGCCAGCAATGCCAACCTGCTGACGCCGGCGAACATCGCCTTCATCGATTCCACCCATTACTCGATCAACGGCGGCGCGCCGCAGACCTACACCGCCGGCCAGACCATCAGCGCCAACGGCTGGAGCCTGACCATGGACGGCGTCCCGTCCGCCGGCGACAGCTTCGCGGTGGGGCCGACCGGGGTCGGCTCGAGCAACAACGGCAACGCCCTGCTGCTGTCCAACCTGGACGATTCCAAGGCCTTCAACGGCGGCACCATCACCCTCAACGGTGCGGTGGCCGGCCTGACCACCACGGTCGGCTCGGCGGCGCGCCAGGCCAAGTACGCGGCCGACGCGCAGGACGTGATCCAGAGCAGCGCCCAGGACGCGCGCGACTCGCTGTCCGGCGTCAACCTCGACGAGGAAGCGGCGGACATGTTGCGGCTGCAGCAGGCCTATCAAGCGGCCTCGCGCCTGATCTCCACCGCCGACACCCTGTTCCAGTCCATCCTGAGCGCGGTCCGATGAGCAATCGCATCTCCAGCGGCATGATCTTCAATCAGTCGCTCAACACCATGCTCGGCAAGCAGGCGACGATCTCGCACCTGCAGCAACAGCTCTCCACCGGCCAGCGCATCGTCAGTGCGGCCGACGACCCGGTCGCCGCGGGCACCGCGGTCAGCCTGGATCGCACGGTGGCCGCGCTGGCGCGCTTCGGCGACAACGCCAACAACGTGCAGAACCGGCTCAACCTGCAGGAAAACTCGCTGGCGCAGGCCGGCGACCTGATGGCCCGGGTCAAGGATCTGACGGTGGAAGCCAATAGTTCGGCGCTGACCACGCCCGACCGCAAGGCCATCGCCGCGGAGCTGAAGACCCTGCACGACAGCCTGCTGAGCCTGTCCAACAGCACCGACGGCTCCGGCCGCTACCTGTTCGGCGGCACCGCCGACGATGCGGCTCCGTTCGCCGTGGTCTCGGGCAACGTGGTCTACAGCGGCAACCAGACCCAGCGCAGCGTGGAAGTGGCACCGGACACCAAGGTCTCCGACACCCTGCCCGGCAGCGAGATCTTCATGCGCGTGCCCACCGGCGACGGCACCGTGGACGCGCATGCGGCCGCCGGCAACACCGGCACCGGCCTGCTGCTGGATTTCAGCCGCGACGGCTCCGGCAGCGCGTGGAACGGCAGCAGCTACAGCGTCGTGTTCACCGCCGCCACCACCTACGAGGTGCGCGACAGCAGTGGCGCGGTGGTCAACACCGGCACCTATGCCGCCGGCGAGAGCATCGGCCTGCCCGGCTTGAAGATGCGTGTGGACGGCGCGCCCGCCGCCGGCGACAGCTTCCAGATCGGCGCCTCGACCACCAAGGACGTGTTCTCCACCATCAGCAACCTGGTCAACCTGCTCAACACCGATCCGATCACCCCGGCCGCCAAGGCAGCGCTGCAGAACGGCCTGCAGTCGTCGATGCGCGACATCACCCAGGCCTCGTCGAAGATGATCGACGCGCGCGCCGCCGGCGGCGCCCAGCTCGCGGCGATCGACAACGCCACCGACCTGCGCGCCGCCAACGACGTGACCCTGAAGACCACCCTGTCCTCGCTGCGCGACCTGGACTACGCACAGGCGATCTCCCAGTACCAGCTGGAACAGTCGGCGCTGAAAGCGGCACAGACCATCTTTACCCAGATGCAGAGGATGTCGCTGTTCGACCGGCTCGGCTGATCGGCGATATACCGGATATACAGAAAGGCCCGGAGCGCGGCGACGCTTCCGGGCCTTTCGCGTTATACAAAGATCGTCATCGCCGCTGGATAAGTAGACAACGCGCAGGCAGCCCTAAAGTTTGCCGAAGTGCGGCCGAGAAAGGCTCTCCGCGGTGTTCCAGGTGTTTTGCGCATCGCCGGAACGGCGAATTTTCTGCAGTAAATCGCTAAAGGTTGCGCGCCTGTCGCCGTTACTCATATCACCAGCCGCACTGGCCAATTGATGGCCCCCTGCGGAGACTCCAGGCACCGACCGGTTGCCGGACAAATCGCTTAGAGGAGATATCAAAATGGCACAGGTCATCAATACCAACGTAATGTCGCTGAACGCTCAGCGGAACCTCAACACCACCAGCACCAGCCTGGCGACGACGATCCAGCGCCTGTCCTCGGGCCTGCGCATCAACAGCGCCAAGGACGATGCGGCCGGTCTGGCGATCTCCGAGCGCTTCACCACCCAGATCCGCGGCCTGGACGTGGCCTCGCGCAACGCCAACGACGGCATCTCGCTGGCGCAGACCGCTGAAGGTGCGATGGTCGAAATCGGCAACAACCTGCAGCGTATCCGCGAACTGGCGGTGCAGTCGGCCAACGCCACCAACTCCAGCACCGACCGCGGTGCGCTGAACTCGGAAGTCAAGCAGCTGGCCTCGGAAATCGACCGCGTCTCCAGCCAGACCAACTTCAACGGCACCAAGCTGCTGGACGGCTCGTTCTCCGGCGCGCTGTTCCAGGTCGGCGCCGACGCCGGCCAGACCATCGGCATCAACACCATCGTCAACGCCAGCGCCGCTTCGCTGGGCAAGGCCGGCTTCGCCGCCACCCAGACCGGCTCGGCCGCGCTGGCCTCCGGCACCGCGACCGCCAGCGGCAGCTTCTCGGGCATGGTCGTCAACGGTGTCAGCATCGCCTCGGTGGCCGTGGCCAACGGCGACGCCGGTGCCGACGTGGCCAAGAAGATCGCCTCGGCGATCAACGACAAGCTTGCCCAGACCGGCGTGTACGCCTCGATCGACCCGACCACCAGCGCGCTGAAGCTGGAATCGGTCAAGGGCGGCCAGGACTTCTCGTTCACCGCGGGCTCGGCCACCGGCGCCACCGGCATCACCTTCAGCAACGCCGGCATCGCCGCCAGCGCCGCTGCCACCGCCGGCACCACCAACTACCTGGCGGACGTGGACATCTCCACCTTCCAGGGTGCGCAGAAGGCGATGAGCATCATCGACAACGCGCTGACGGCGGTGAACTCCTCGCGTGCCGACATGGGTGCGATCCAGAACCGCTTCACCTCCACCATCGCCAACCTGAGCTCCACCTCGGAGAACCTGTCGGCCTCGCGCAGCCGCATCCGCGACACCGACTACGCCAAGGAAACCGCCGAGCTGACCCGCACGCAGATCCTGCAGCAGGCCGGCACCGCGATGCTGGCCCAGGCCAAGCAGGCGCCGCAGAGCGTGCTGAGCCTGCTCCAGGGCTAAGCGCGGCCAGACGCAACGCACCACCGGGCCCCTCCGCAAGGAGGGGCTTTTTTATTCCTTCGTCCAACCGCGCGGGACGCCTCCCGGACGCGGCCATCACTCCGCCAGATGCCAGCGCTCGACGCGCAGGTGGAACCGCACGTGTCGCCCCGCGGTCGGCGTATCCGACTTGCGGCCTTGATTGCGGCGGCTGGACTGGCGCGACCCGCATGGTCGGAGAGCGGGCTGGTCGGCCTCAGCGGGGATGATCTGCGACGGTTCCAGCCATGGCCGAGGATGGCCTGGAGAGACGGTCGCCAGGTGCGGCGGAAGACGGACCAGTTCTACTCCACCATGCACCGCCCATCCCGTCCGTCAGGCGTTCGCGCTGCGGTTGCGACAACGCCACGATCGAGCTGCTCAAGCGCATCGCCCGGCGCTGCCGCGATGACGCCAGCCTCTTCCTGAAGCGCTGCACCACCGTTGTACCGGACATGCGCGATGGAACCTAAAGTTTGTCCGGGCGCGGCCGAAACAAGCTCTTCGCCGCGCTCCGGACACGTTGCAAATCAACGAATTTCTAGGTTTTTTCGCAGCGAATCACTAAAGGTTGCGCAGCGACCGCCGTTACTTATACCAGCAGCGGCACTGGCCAATTGATGGCCCCCTGCGGAGGCTCCAGGCACCAACGGGTTGCCGGACAAATCGCTTAGAGGAGATATCGAAATGGCACAGGTCATCAATACCAACGTAATGTCGCTGAACGCTCAGCGGAACCTCAACACCACCAGCGCCAGCCTGGCGACGACGATCCAGCGCCTGTCCTCGGGCCTGCGCATCAACAGCGCCAAGGACGACGCGGCCGGTCTGGCGATCTCCGAGCGCTTCACCACCCAGATCCGCGGCCTGGACGTGGCCTCGCGCAACGCCAACGACGGCATCTCGCTGGCGCAGACCGCCGAAGGCGCGATGGTCGAAATCGGCAACAACCTGCAGCGTATCCGCGAACTGGCGGTGCAGTCGGCCAATGCGACCAACTCCAGCACCGACCGCGGTGCGCTGAACTCGGAAGTCAAGCAGCTGGCCTCGGAAATCGACCGCGTCTCCAGCCAGACCAACTTCAACGGCACCAAGCTGCTGGACGGCTCGTTCTCCGGCGCGCTGTTCCAGGTCGGTGCCGACGCCGGCCAGACCATCGGCATCAACAGCATCGTCAACGCCAGCGCCGCCTCGCTGGGCAAGGCCGGCTTCGCCGCCACCCAGACCGGCTCGGCCGCGCTGGCCTCCGGCACCGCGACCGCCAGCGGCAGCTTCTCGGGCATGGTCGTCAACGGCGTCAGCATCGCCTCGGTGGCCGTGGCCAACGGCGACGCCGGTGCCGACGTGGCCAAGAAGATCGCCTCGGCGATCAACGACAAGCTGGCGCAGACCGGCGTGTACGCCTCGATCGACCCGACCACCAGCGCGCTGAAGCTGGAATCGGTCAAGGGCGGCCAGGACTTCTCGTTCACGGCAGGCTCGGCCACCGGCGCCACCGGCATCACCTTCAGCAACGCCGGCATCGCCGCCAGCGCCGCCGCCACCGCCGGCACCACCAACTACCTGGCGGACGTGGACATCTCCACCTTCCAGGGCGCGCAGAAGGCGTTGAGCATCATCGACAACGCGCTGACCTCGGTGAACTCCTCGCGTGCCGACATGGGTGCGATCCAGAACCGCTTCACCTCCACCATCGCCAACCTGAGCTCCACCTCGGAGAACCTGTCGGCCTCGCGCAGCCGCATCCGCGACACCGACTACGCAAAGGAAACCGCCGAGTTGACCCGCACGCAGATCCTGCAGCAGGCCGGCACCGCGATGCTGGCCCAGGCCAAGCAGGCGCCGCAGAGCGTGCTCAGCCTGCTCCAGGGCTAAGCGCGGCCAGACGCAACGCACCACCGGGCCCCTCCGCAAGGAGGGGCCTTTTTTTTGACGCCCAGGATGCGGCACAGGATTTGCATGGCAACGGGGAGCCGTCGCGACGCGCAGGCGGCGCTCAAGAAGCTCTCCCGCGCGCCGATACTCCCCTCAGCCGCTGGCGCACCGCGCGCCGGCCACCTCAAGGACCGCCACCATGTCCACCACTGGAATCGGCTCAGGCCTGGACATTCCCAGCTTCGTCGCCAAACTGGTGTCGAAGGAACGCCAGCCGCAGGAAGACCGGATCAACCGCGACGGTACCGCCTCCAGTGCGCAGCTGTCGTCCTTGAGCACGATCAAGAGCGCGCTGTCCAACCTGCAGACGGCGATGAGCACGGTGTCCGACAGCGCGGACAAGGGCGCCTACAAGGCGACCATCGACGACGGCGCCGGCTATACCGCCACCGTGACCTCCAGCGCCAACGCCGGCAGGTACGGCATCGAAGTGGTGAAACTGGCGCAGTCGCAGAAACTGACCTCGTCGGCCTACGCCAGCGGCGCCGTCGTCGGTGGCGGCACCCTGACCATCGCCTACGGCAGTACCACGCTCAACATCAACGTCGATGCCGGCAGCAAGCTCAGCGACGTGGCCGACTTCATCAACAAGGCCGCCAACGGTGCCGGCTTGACCGCCAGCGTGGTCACCGCCGACGATGGCGACCACCTGGTGCTCAATGCGGTCGACACCGGCACCAAGGGCGCCCTGACCATCACCACCTCCGGTGGCGACGGCGGCCTGGCCAATCTCACCTACCCGCCCGGCAACAACGGCGGGCTGACCCAGACCATCGCCGCCGCCGACGCGGTGGTGAAGGTGGATGGCTTCCAGCGCACCTCCAGCAGCAACACCATCGCCGACCTGGTGCCCGGTGTGGCGATCAACCTCACCAAGGCGGTGGCCGGTACCACCTTCAATCTCAACATCACCAGCGACAACACCCCGCTGAAGGCCAACCTGACCGCCCTGGTCAGCGCCTACAACTCCGCCAACAGCGTGCTCAAGTCGTCCAGCGCCTACGATGCCACCAACAAGAAGGCCTCGCCGATGACCGGCGATGCGATGGTGCGCGGCCTGCAGCAGTCGCTGCGCCGGCTGGTCAGCGACAACGTGAGCGGCCTGATGGCGATGGGCGTGACCATCGACAAGGACGGGGTGATGAGCTTCGACAGCGCCAAGTTCGACACCGCGGCGGCCGCCGATCCGTCGGCGGCCAAGACCCTGCTCGGCAACAACGGCAGTTTCGGTACCGGCATGAGCACGCTGCTGAAGAGCAACCTGGACAGCACCAGCGGCACGCTGACCCAGCGGACCGACGCGCTCAACAAGCACATCTCCGACCTGACCGACCAGCTCAGCGATCTCGACAAGCGCATGCAGACGCTGACCGACCAGTACACCGCGCGCTTCACGGCGATGGAGACGCTGGTGACGCAGATGCAGGGCGTGAGCGACAGCCTGACCAAGCAGTTCAGCTGACGCGCACGCGGCCGCGCGGCTCAAGTCGAGACGCGTCGCGGCCGATAGAAAGAGTATCGACAGTCATTACGGATTGGCCGCAGCAACCGCAGCGTCGCCGCTCACCGGCGCGGCGCGGAGGCCAGCCGATCCACCCGAGGAGTTTTCCATGTACGGTTCCAGCCGCCAGTACGCCGAGCAATACCGCAAGATGGGCATTTCCACCAGCGTCACCGATGCCGATCCGCACAAGCTGGTCGCCATGCTGTTCGCCGGCGCCTGCCAGCGCATCCGCCAGGCCCAGGCCTGCCTCGCGCAGGGCGACCAGGCACGCAAGGGCAAGGCGATCGGCGAGGCCTGCGCCATCGTCGGCCATCTCAACGGCTCGCTCGACCACGAGGCCGGCGGCGAGATCGCCGGCAATCTGTCGGCGCTCTACGACTACGTGATGCACCGGCTGACCGAAGCCAACCTGCACAACGACGACGCGGCGCTGACCGAAGCGCTGGAACTGCTCAGCGAGATCGACGCGGCCTGGGCCGCCATTCCCGCGCAGCAGCGCGAACTGGCCACGGCGAACGCGTCGTGAGCATCCAGCTCGCCGACCTGCACAACGACCTGCACGAGTTGCGCGAGGTCCTGCGTGGCGACGACTACGCGCTGGCCCAGGCCATGGTCGCCGATCACGAGCGGCACCTGCGGGCGTATCTGCAGCAGGACGGCGCCGACCGCTCGCGCGAGGCGTTGAAGCCGTTGTTGGTCCTGCAGCAGGCGGTGACCGCGCAGATGCGCATGGAGCGCGACCATGCCGCGGCCTGGCTGCGCAGCAGCCGCCAGTCCAGCCACGCCGCGCGGCTCTATTCGCAGGCCGGACTGCTGGGATGAACACCGGCTCGGACGGCGCGGCGCAGCACCCGGCCGACGCCGAACTGTTCCACGACACCCTCAGTTGCGAACTGGCGCTGCCGGCGGATTTCCGCCTGGGCAACGGCGCCGGCCGGCTCGCTGCCGGCGAGGCGCTGTTGCGCAGCCTGGCGCAGATCGAGGATCTGCGCGGCGAGGACGGCAGCGACGACCGCAGCGAGTCCACCGCGCAGACCCAGCGGATGGAGGCCAAGCTCGACCTGATGCTGGTGCTGCTGGGCCGGCTGGCCCGCCAGCACGAGGATGCCCTGCCGCTGCGGCCGCTGTGCTGGTCGCGCCGGGGCGTGCGGCTGGAGCTGGGCGCGCGCTCGGGCGCCGCGGCCGGCGCCGCCGGCCTGCTGCGCCTGCAGCCCTCGGACTGGCTCCCGGACCACCTGGAACTGCCGGTACGGGTGCTGGCCGAGGCCGCCACCGCGGGCGTCGTGCAACTTTGGCTACGGTTCGAGACACAGCCGCCGGGCCTGCAAGAGGCCCTGGAACGCCACCTGTTCCGGCTGCACCGCCGGCAGATCGCCGACAGCCGGCGCGCGCGCTGAGCCGGCACACCGCCCCCCGGACCGCCGCGGCGAGGTTGGCGGCGGCGGGCGGCTCGGCTAATGTGCGGCTCTGAATAGAAGGACCTGCACCGTGCGAGTCATCATCGTCGACGATCACACCCTGGTACGCGCCGGCCTGAGCCGGCTGCTGCAGACATTTGCGGACGTCGACGTGGTCGCCGAGGCCAGCAACGCGCAACAGGCCGTGGACCTGGCCACCCTGCACCGCCCCGACCTGGTGCTGATGGACCTGTCCCTGCCGGGGCGCAGCGGCCTGGACGCCCTCACCGACGTGCTGCACAGCTCGCCCAAGACCCGGGTGGTGATGATGTCGATGCACGACGACCCGGTGCATGTGCGCGATGCGCTGGACCGCGGCGCCACCGGCTTCGTGGTCAAGGACGCCGCCCCGCTGGAGCTGGAGCTGGCGTTGCGCGCGGCCAGCGCCAACCAGGTGTTCCTGAGCCCGCAGATCTCCTCCAAGATGATCGCGCCGATGCTCGGCCGCGAGCGCCCGGTCGGCATCGCTGCGCTGTCGCCGCGGCAACGCGAGATCCTGCGCCAGATCGGCCGCGGCCAGAGCAACAAGGAAATCGCCTCGGACCTCGGCATCAGCGTCAAGACCGTCGAGACCCACCGTGCGCGGATGATGGAATCGCTGGGCTGCCGCCGCGCCAACGATCTGGTCCTGCTGGCCGCACGCCACCAGGGCGAACTGAGCTGAACTGGGGACGACATCCCGACACGGAACATTGGCATGGGGCTTGCCTTAATCGGTCAGCAGGCGTGACGGTTCCGCCGAACCCTGCTGCATCAGGCATTGCGCCGTCGACTGTCCGGCGCCCACGCGCCGCATGTCGGGGAATTCCTGACACGCTGTCGGGAATTTGACTACCCTACTCAGGAACCCCCCGATTCTGTTACCGTCGGGCGACAAGCACTATGCGTTCCACGGGCGCCAGAGGGTTGGCGCCGAACCGAGGAAGTCCGCATGAAGCCGACCGTTTCCGCCCAACTGGGCCAGCAACTGCATCTGACCCCGCAACTGCTGCAGTCGATCCGGCTGCTGCAGCTCGATGGTATGCAACTGGAACTGGAAATCCGCCGCGCGCTGGAGACCAATCCGCTGCTCGAGCTGGAAGAGCCCGAGGGCGTGATCGAGCCGGTGGTCAAGCATGAGGACGCCGCGCTGGAAACCGCGGCATTCGACGAACTGCCCGAATCCTCGATGTGGGACATCCCGGCCGCCGGCTGGAACGATGGCGAAGACGACCGCATGCAGCGCATCGCCGCGGGCGAGTCCACCGATCCGCACCTGCGCGTGCTGCAGCGGCTGGCCCTGGAACTGCCGGCGGCGGAACTGGCGGCGGCCGCGTTCTGGCTGGAACACTGCGACGATGCCGGCTACCTGGACGGCGCGCTGGACACCCTGCAGCAACTGGCCAGCGCCCGCCTGGGCCTGTCGGTGGCGCAGGCCGAGGCGGTCCGCCAGCGCCTGCTGCACGGCGACCCGGGCGGCCTCGGCGCCTGCGACCTGCGCGAGTGCCTGCAGGCGCAGCTGGGCGACCTGCCCGGCCGCGTGCCAGGCCGCCACCTGGCCGCGCGCATCCTCGCCGGCGACCTCGACCTGCTCGCCAGCCACGACTACGCCCTGCTCGGGCGCCAGCTCGACGCCGAGACCGACGACGTGCGCGAGGCGGTGCGGCTGATCCTGTCGCTGCAGCCGCGCCCCGGCGACAGCCTGCAGCCGCAGGATCTGGGCCATGTGCTGCCGGACGTGGTCGCCTGGCACGCCGACGGCACCTGGCGTGTCGCGCTGAACCCGGCCACCACCCACCGCGTCACCGTCAACCCGATGCACGAGCGCGCCCTGGCCGAGGCCGGCGACGCCGCGCAACCGCTGCGCGAAATGCTGCAGGAAGCGCGCTGGCTGACCCGCGGCCTGTCGATGCGCTACGAGACCCTGCTGCGCACCACCCGCGCCATCGTCGAGCGCCAGTCGGCGTTCCTGGTCAAGGGCGAGGAAGCGATGGCGCCGCTGACCCTGAAGGAAGTGGCCGAGGCGATCGGCATGCACGAATCGACCATTTCCCGCATCACCACCGGCAAGTACCTGCAGACCCCGCGCGGCACCTTCGAGCTGAAGCACTTCTTCGCCGTGCGCCTGGAAGGCGCCGCGGTGTCCGGCCAGGCGGTGCGCGCCATGGTCCGGCGCCTGATCGAATCCGAGCCGGCCGGGCGGCCGCTGGCCGACGAGGCCATCGCCGGGCTGCTGTCGCGACAGGGCGTGAACGTGGCAAGGCGCACTGTCGCCAAGTATCGTGAACAATTGGACATCGCTCCCGCACGCGAACGCCGCCGCGGCAGCAAGCCGCTGCTGGCCCGTGCGGGCTAAGGAAAAACGACGCATATGAACAAACTGTCCGTGCTTCTGGTCGACGACCACGAAGGTTTCATCAACGCCGCCATGCGCCACTTCCGCAAGCTCGACTGGATGGAGGTGATCGGCAGCGCCGCCAATGGCCTGGAGGCCATCGAGCGGTCCGAGTCGTTGCGCCCGCAGGTGGTGCTGATGGACCTGGCCATGCCCGAGATGGGCGGTCTGCAGGCCACGCGCCTGATCAAGACCCAGGACCAGGCGCCCTACATCGTGATCGCCAGCCATTTCGACGATGCCGAGCACCGCGAGCACGCCATGCGCGCCGGTGCCGACAACTTCGTCAGCAAGCTGTCCTACATCCAGGAAGTGATGCCGATCCTGGAGGGGCTTCGGACCGAAGGAGTGCCGGCATGAGCGAATCGCGGATCCTGGTGATCGATGACGACGCGGTGCGCGCCGAGCGGACCGTCAGCCTGCTCGAATTCATGGACCTCAACCCGCGCTGGGTCACCGACGTGGCCGACGTCCAGCCCGGCCGGCATCGGCAGACCGAGTGGATGGCGATCCTGGTCGGCGGGCTCGACGACCAGGACCAGGCCGATGCCTTCTTCGGCTGGGTGGCGCGCAGCTCGCTGCCGCCGCCGGTGCTGCTGCTCAACGGCGATGCGCAGGCCTTCGCGCAGCGCCATGGCCTGCACGAAGCAAACGTGTGGCAGCTGGAAGCGCCGCTGCGTCACGCGCAGCTGGAAACCTTGCTGCGCCGCGCCAGCCTCAAGCGCCTGGACGCCGAGCACCAGGCCGGTGCCGCGCAGGACAACGGCCCGACCGGCACCAGCGCGGCGGTGACCCGCCTGCGCCGGCTGATCGACCAGGTCGCCGCCTTCGACACCACCGTGCTGGTGCTGGGCGAGTCCGGCACCGGCAAGGAAGTGGTGGCGCGGGCGATCCATCAGCAGTCGCCGCGCCGCGACGGTCCGTTCGTGGCGATCAACTGCGGCGCAATCCCGCCGGATCTGCTGGAAAGCGAACTGTTCGGCCACGAAAAGGGTTCGTTCACCGGCGCGCTGAGCGCGCGCAAGGGCCGTTTCGAGATGGCCGAGGGCGGCACCCTGTTGCTCGACGAGATCGGCGACATGAGCCTGCCGATGCAGGTCAAGTTGTTGCGCGTCCTGCAGGAGCGCAGCTTCGAGCGGGTCGGCGGCAACGTCACCATCCGCTGCAACGTGCGGGTGATCGCCGCGACCCACCGCAACCTGGAAGAACGCATCGCCGGCAACCAGTTCCGCGAGGACCTGTTCTACCGGCTCAACGTGTTCCCGATCGAGATGCCGGCGCTGCGCGAACGCAGCGACGACCTGCCGGCGCTGGTGCACACCATCGCCGCGCAACTGGCGCGAACCGGGCGCGGCGAAGTGCGCTTCTCCGAAGAGGCCTTGCAGGCGCTGCGCAGCTACGAATGGCCGGGCAACGTGCGCGAGCTGACCAATCTGGTCGAGCGCCTGGCGGTGCTGCACCCGGGCGGCCTGGTGCGGGTGCAGGACCTGCCGGCACGCTACCGCGGCGACTTCGCTTCGTCCATCGACGTCTCGGCCCCACCGGCGCCGATCGCAACGGATCCGCGGCGGGTGCCCAACGTGGTCGACCTGCACGTCGGCGGCAAGCCGGGGACGGACGCGGATGCGCCGGCCCAGGCCGCGGCGACGCTGCCGGAAAGCGGCCTGGACCTGCGCGGGCACATGGCCAACATCGAGCTGGCGCTGATCAACGAGGCGCTGGAGCGTACCCAGGGCGTGGTGGCGCATGCAGCGCAGTTGCTGGGCCTGCGGCGCACCACCCTGGTCGAGAAGCTGCGCAAGTACGGCATCGACCGCGACCAGACCGAACTGGCGAGCTGAGCCGGCGCACGGCGTCGGGTGCGGCCGCACCCGACGCGCCCCTTGTCCCTCGGAACGCCACGCCCTCTTCCCTTTCCCTGCCCCCTGCCGGCCCGACGCGGGCGCTGTCGCGGCGCGCGCGCATGCGGTGGCCAAGCCAGGTTTCGCCTGCACCGCATCCCGATCGGCCCCGCCGACAGTGGACAGGCACCTTTGGCATGTGGCTTGCTTCACGTTTCCACAGCACCGGGCGGCACGTTCCGCACCGGGGACTTCCACCCGTCGCCAGGCAGGTCCCATGTCCATCCCCGTCACCAGTCCGCTGCTGCCGCCCCTGGAGGCGTTCGTCCCCTACCTGGAGCAGATCTGGCGCAGCCGGATCCTGACCAACGGCGGCGACATGCACCGCGCACTGGAGAAGGCACTGGCCGAGTATCTGGGGGTCAGCCACCTGGCGCTGCTGACCAACGGCACCCTGGCGCTGCTGACCGCGCTGCAGGCGCTGCGCATCACCGGCGAGGTGATCACCACCCCGTACTCGTTCGTCGCCACCGCGCATTCGCTGCTGTGGCGCGGCATCAAGCCGGTGTTCGTGGACATCGATCCGCAGACCATGAACCTGGATCCGCTCAAGATCGAGGCGGCGATCACCCCGCATACCACCGCGATCATGCCGGTGCATTGCTACGGCACGCCTTGCGACACCGCCGCGATCGAGCGCATCGCCGATACCTACAATCTCAAGGTCATCTATGACGCCGCGCATGCGTTCGGGGTCAAGGACGCCGGCGGCTCGATCCTGCGCCACGGCGACCTCAGCGTGCTCAGCTTCCACGCCACCAAGGTGTTCAACACCTTCGAGGGCGGCGCCATCGTCTGCCCGGACGCCAAGACCTACCAGCGCATCAGCCGCCTGAAGAACTTCGGCTTCGTCGACGAGACCACGGTGGTGGCCACCGGCATCAACGGCAAGATGAGCGAGATCAACGCCGCCTTCGGGCTGCTGCAACTGCAGCACATCGACGACGCGCTGGCGCAGCGCGGGGCGATCGACGCGCAGTACCGTCGGCGCCTGGCGCAGGTGCCCGGCATCCGCTGCCTGGCGCCGCGGGAACCGGCGCTGTCCAACTACGCCTCGTTCCCGATCCTGGTCGAGGACGCCTTCCCGCTGGTGCGCGACGAACTGCACCGGCTGCTGCGCAGCCACGACATCCTGGTGCGCCGCTATTTCTACCCGTTGATCAGCGATTTCCCGATGTACCGCGGCCTGCCCTCCTCGGCCCCGGCCGGCCTGCCGGTGGCGCGGCAGATGGCCGAGCGCGTGCTGTGCCTGCCGATCTTTCCCGGACTGGCGGCCGAGCAGGTGGACGCCATCGTCGACCTGATCGCCGCGGCGGGCGGCGTCATGCCCGCGTCCGATTCCCGTCGCACTCTCGTCCCTCCCTCCTTCGCCCAACCCGTGGAACCCGCAGCATGAGCCAAGAGACGTTTATCGAGAATTTCCTGTCGGCCACGGATTTCCAGAATCCGGTCGAGGTGACCATGGACACGGTGCTGCGCGAACTGCCCGAATGGGATTCGCTGGCCGCGCTGGGCGTGATCGTGATGTTCGATACGGACTACGGCAAGACCATCACCGGCGAGCACCTGGCCGCCGTGGTCACCCTGGGCGATCTCTATCAGCTGACCGAGGCATAGCATGCCGACCTCCACGTTGCACAACGTGCGCTTCGCCGGCATGGCGACCTGCGTGCCCAGGCGCGTCGTCTCCAATCTCACCGATTGTCGGCCGCAGATCCGCTCCGAGCGCGAGCGGCTGGTGCGCAATATCGGCATCGAGACGCGGCGTATGGCCGCCGAATGGCAGTGCTTTTCCGATCTGGCCTTCGACGCGGCGCAGGTACTGCTGGAGCGCCTGCAGTGGCAGCGTGAGGAGGTCGATGCGCTGATCGTGGTCACCCAGTCGCCGGACTATCCGATCCCGGCGACTGCGATCATCCTGCAGGACCGCCTGGGCCTGTCGCACGCCACGGTGGCGTTCGACGTCAACCTGGGCTGCTCGGCCTATCCATTCGGCATCAACCTGCTTGGCTCGATGATCGCCGCCGGCGGGGTCAAGAAAGGCCTGCTGCTGGTGGGCGATCGCAGCGCCAATCTTGAGGACCCGATCTTCTCGGACTCCGGTACCGCCACCGCGCTGGAATTCAGTACCGACTCGGCGCCGATGCACTTCGACCTGAACAGCGATGGCAGCGGTTACCGCGCGATCATCCTGCCGGTCGGCGGTCATCGCGAACCGGTCGGGGTGCAGCACCTGATCCCGTATCGGGCCGACGAGCACGACCGCTGGCACCGTGGTACCGACCTGCAACTGGACGGCGTGGCGGTGCTGAGCTTCTCCACCCAGCGGGTGCCGCCGGCGGTGCAGAAGCTGCTCGACTACAGCGGCGTATCGAAGGACGAGATCGACTACTTCGTGTTCCACCAGGCCAACCGGATGATCAACGAGACCATCCGCAAGAAGCTCGGCCTGCCCCCGGAAAAGGTCCCCTCCACCCTGCACGATTTCGGCAACACCAGCGGCGCCTCGCTGCCGGTGACCATGACCGCGCGGATCAACAAGGAGCTGGAAGAAGGCCGCAAGCGCGTGCTGCTGTGCGGCTTCGGCATCGGCCTGTCGTGGGGGACGTGCCTGGTCGATATCGACGGCGCGGTGTTCCCGGATCTCATCGAATCATGAGTCATGTGACCGATCCATTCTCGCTCGAGGGCAAGCACATCCTGGTCACCGGCGCCTCATCCGGCATCGGCCGCCAGATCGCCCTGTGCTGCGCGCAGATGGGCGCGCAGGTCCTCATTACCGGAAGAGACCATGACCGGCTCGGATCCACGCTGGATGCGATGCACGGCAGCGGACATACGTCGATCCAGGCGGATCTGGACCGGCAAGAGGACATCGATCGGCTGGTGGCCGAATGCGGTCTGCTGCATGGCGTGGTCAACGCAGCGGGAATCTCTCGCCTGGTGCCGCTGCGGTTGGTCAACCGTTCGCACCTGGAAGACACCTTTTCCAGCAATACGTTCGCACCGACTTTGCTGACGCGGGGGCTGCTGGCGAAGAAACGCATCGCCGCCGGTGGGTCTCTCGTGTTCATCTCATCGGTGGCCTCGCATATCGGCCCCATGGCCAGCAGCGCCTACGCCTCCAGCAAAAGCGCCCTGCTCGGCATGGTGCGATCGCTTGCCCAGGAGGTCGGCAAGCATGGGATCCGGGCCAACTGCATCGCGCCTGGCTACGTTCGCACGCCGTTACTGGAAGGACTGCAGGGCAGCGGAGGCAACATGGAAGGCTTGTTCAAGCTGACGCCACTGGACATGGGGGAGCCGGAGGACGTCGCGTATGCGGCTGTCTTCTTCCTGGCCGACGCAAGCCGCTGGATCACCCGTAACTACTTCGTCGTCGATGGCGGTCTGACCGTACCGATGGACATCTACGCATGAAAAATCCGACGCACGCCGCCTTCTCGCTCCATGGCAAGACCATTCTGGTGACCGGAGCGTCCTCTGGTCTGGGCCGACAGATCGCCATCACCTGCGCCGGGCGCGGCGCGCGCATGGTCCTCACCGGGCGCAACGCGGAACGCCTCGACGAGACACTGGGCCAACTTGAGGGCGATGGACATCTTCGCGTCGTCGCCGACCTGACCCACTCCGACCAGCGCGAAGCGCTGGTACGGACGGCGGGCGAAGCCGTCCATGGCGTCGTGCATTGTGCAGCCGTACAAAAGCACTGCCCGATCCGGCAACTGACCGAAACGGCGATGACAGATATCTACACGACCAATTTCCTGGCGCCAGTGATGCTTACGCAACGCCTGCTGCAGGCGAATGCCATCACCGCGCAAGGCTCGATCGTGTTCATGCTGTCCACCGCTGCACATCTCGGCACGCGCGGCGTGGGCCCCTACTCGGCCATGAAAGCCGGCCTGGTCGGCATCATCAAATGCCTGGCGCTGGAGCAGGCCAAACGCCGAATTCGCGTCAACGGGATTTCCCCGTCTGCCGTCGCCACACCGATGTGGAGCGCGGAACAGCTCGAAGCGCAGAAATCCAGGCATCCGTTGGGACTCGGCGAGCCGCAGGACGTGGCCAATGCAGCGGTGTATCTGCTGGCGGACGCGAGCCGTTGGGTGACTGGAACGAGCCTGGTCATGGATGGCGGGTCCATCCTGTGACTCACCCGGTGCTCATCATCGGCGCAGGGGGCTGGGGACGCGAAGTGCTAGCACAGATGCTCGGCGACCCGGACTGCGGAACGAAATGGCAGCCACAGGGATTCCTGGATACCCGCCCACATGTTCTCGATGGCACCGATTGCGAGTTGCCCATCATAGGCGAGCCGGCCGCGCACCATCCATTCCCGGAACAACGCTTTGTCTGCGCGATTGGAGATCCACACGCCCGCGAGCGGTATGCAACGCCGCTACTGGAAAAAAGCGCGGAGTTCATACCGATCATTACCGGGGCCTTCCTCAGTCCGCAGGTCCGTATCGGCGTGGGGTGCATTCTCTGCCATCGTGTTCAGCTCAGCCCTAATGTACGGCTGGGCGATTTCGCCAACATCCACGCCAACACCATGCTCGGGCACGACGTGCAGGTGGGGCGTTACGCCCAGATCGGAGCGATGACGTTCGTCGGTGGAGGTGCGTCCATTGGCGACTACGCCACGGTGCACCCGCATGCCACCATTCTGCCCGGCATCCGAATCGGTGATGGCGCCATCGTGGGCGCAGGATCAGTGGTAGTGAAGGACGTCCCCGACGGTGCAAGCGTGTTCGGCAATCCTGCGAAGCTGATCTTTAGCAAAGATTCTTGAGAGGCCCTACCAGATGCTTTCACGAATGCAGCCACGCTACTACCTTTCCCAGGACATCTTCGCGCTCGAGCAACACAAGATCTTCCGCAAGCTCTGGATCTTCGCAGGCCTGAAAACGCTGCTTCCGGAGAACAACTGCTTCATTACCCGCAAGATCGGCGGAATCCCGGTCGTCATCCAGAATTTCCACGGACGGTTGCGTGCGTTCGAGAACGTCTGCCTGCATCGCAGCGCGATGTTGCAGACCGCGGCGGTGGGACGGCGGTCTTTGGTGTGTCCCTACCATGCCTGGAAGTACGATGCGGATGGCCGTGTCGACAACATCCCCGATTGCGAGGCAGTCTATGGCTTCAGCGATGCGCAAAAGCGCGACATGAAGCTGCGCGAGTTCGCGCTGCGTGAGGTAGGCGCGGTGCTGTTCGTCAACGTGGACGATTCGCCCTTGCCTTTCGAGTCACAGTTCTCTCCAGACTTCCTGACATCGCTCGAAAACAGTTCGAATGCTTACGACACCGAAGTGATGGTGACCACCTGGCATGGCCGCTTCAACTGGAAGTTGGCGTACGAGAACCTGCGCGACGCCAATCACCCGCGTTTCGTTCATCCCAAAAGCCTGGCGAAGACAGTCGACTTCGTCGCTCACGTCGACCACGCGCTGCTGGAGGAAACCAAGATGCCGCTGACCGACACGTCCAGAGCCGGACTGCGAAAGGAAATGGCGCGGTTCAGCACCGGCGGTGCCGACGCTCCCATTCACGGCATGAAGCACTTCGGATGGCATGAGAAGGTCAACCGCTGGGGCGACCAGGATGTCTATTACAACTGGCTGACCTTCCCGAACATGCACATTGCCAGTGCCAATGGCGGACACTCGTTCACGCTGGAGAACCACATCCCCATCTCCGCGAACCAGACGGATGTCGAAATATACTGGTTCACCGCTAGGAAAAGAGAAACCTATGCAGGATCGCACCAGGTGCTGCTAGCGCAGATGCACGGCAGCAAGCAGGTGGTCGGCGAAGACATCGAGATCATGGAACAAGTCCAGTCGGCCCTGCACGCGGACGCGCCCGTCCCACAGCAAGGCGACTACGAAGCGTTCAATCGTCTGATCGAGCGCTGGTACACCACTGTGATGGAGATGGATGATGGGATCTAAATGGATCGTGGGGGGAGGGCCATTTCTCGATCTGGTTTTTCGCATGTGGCAGCAGGCTCGGCCCGATCAGCCATTGCAACGGCTGGACGTTCCGCAAGGCTCGGACTACCGTTTCGACTTTTCCGCTCTCGACGCCGTTACCGCAGACAACAGCGGAGTGTTCGTGGCATTCGACCAGCGCTTCGGAAACTTCAAGCGCATGGAACTGATGCAGGCGGTGATGGAACGTGGGTGGCGCATGGATCCATTCGTGCATCCGACCGCGGTCGTCGACAGCGGCACCAGCATCGGCCCCAACAGCTTCATCGGTCCCGCCACCGTGATCGACCCTGGCTGCAAGATCGACTACAACACCGTGATCGTGTCCGGTGTCCACGTCGGCTACGGCAGCCGCATCAAATCCTCGTGCTGGCTCGACCACGGCGTTCATCTGGCGGAGAACGTCGAACTCGGCAGCCATTGCACGCTGCACAGTGGCGTCATCCTGCAGCGTGGAATCAAGGTGGGCAGAAGCTGCGAACTCGGGTGGCCGCAGGTGTATCGTCACGACATCGCCGCAAGAACCGTGTTCGACAGCCGCTACGACGAACCCATCCACGTCTATGGCAAGTAGGTCGCTACGCTGTCGTCCACGAATCCCGATGATCAGCGGTTTGTTGCGCCGCGCAATCGACGCGACTGCGTTGCGTCGTCGCCCCCCGCTAGAGCGCGCGTCATGCAGTGACCCAAGGCTGGGATGTATGCACGGTGGCTATCTGGCGCGCTTCGCTACGCTCAAGTATGGGTGCTTCGTTGCGCGGCCTGTGGTCGCAGCGATGCAAGGCCCGCTGCTCTGTCTTCCCACCATGTGCGCGCTTGCGAGCGCTCCCTTTCGAGTGAGCCCATGAACGACTCTCTGGCCGCGCCTCAGCGCGAAGCCGACCTGATCGACGACTGCAAGCGCGCCGGCGGTGCGATTTTCCTGGCCCCCAGCTCCAGCATCGGCAGCCTATTTGCGGCCCGTGCGGCCGCCCTGCTGACCAAGCACGCGCCCGGCATCCGCATCGTCGCCCTGGACGATCTGCTGCACGAACGCCGCATCACCAATGCTGGTTTCGATGACGTGCGGCCTACCAATGCGTTCGGACGCGATCCGGACCTGGCCGGCCTGCCCACGGTCAACTGTGCGTACATGCCGGCCTCGTGGCTGTATTTCGATCAGTTGCAGCGCCTTGGCAGCGGCTGCCGCCTTGATCTGCCGCAACTGATGTACGCGCTGGACATGCCGCTGGTGTATCAGACCGGGCGCGTGACACGGGAACAGACGCTGGCGCATGCCGACCGGTTCGATGCCCTGCGCGATCGCTTCGTCGACGGGCTGAGCGTTCGCACGTTGGATGCGGTGCTGCGGATGCGCATGGACGGGGACCGACGGCCGCTGATTGACGTGCTGTGTCCGATGGAGCACGAGTACTACTCCGTGTATTCGACCGTAGAGCATCCACTGCCGATCGGCGTGAGCGAACATTACGTGGATATCGGCGCCTATCGCGGCGACACGGTGAAGAAGTTCCGTGCTGCGGCGCGCCACGACTATGCTGCCATCCATGCATTCGAGCCCGACCCCACGAACTTCGCTGCTCTCCAGCATGGGTTGGTGGAAGACGGCGGCCGCACGACACTGTACAACGCGGCGGTCGCCGATGTCGCCGGGACGCTGGCGTTCGATGCCCAGGGCACCATGGGCAGCCGGCTGGACGGACGCGGCGAAGCGCGCGTGGACTGCGTGCGTTTGGACGACCTGATCGAGCACGTCAGCGTCCTGAAGATGGATGTGGAAGGCGCAGAGGCCAAGGTGCTGCGCGGCGCCACCGAGCTGATCAGGCGCTGCCGCCCACGCATGGCCATCACCGGCTATCACCACGCGCTCGACCTACTGGACATCGTCGCCGAACTAGACAGAATCCTGCCGGACGCCAAGCTGTGCCTGCGCCACTACTCCCTTTACTTCTACGATACCGTGCTCTACGTGGAATGATGCTGGCATGCAATGGCACGCGACTCAAGACGCTCCGAGAGAGCGCGACGGTATCCATTTAAAGGTCGCCACGGGGCCGTTCTCGCTGTTCACCAATTCAATCCCAAACAAAGATTGAGTGAACAAATCTATTCTAAACAACGATCAATTGACATGTGCTGTGTACCGCCGCCGAAAGTGAACGCCTCAGTCAACGCAAGGATCCATTCCTGCAGTATTTCGCCAAATAGCAGACGCACCATCTAAAACCGAACGAAGCCACTTGCCACATTTCCCATCAAAATTTTCAACGTGCGTCCTGCCTAGAACATGACTAGAACATTGATAGGCATCGTATAACTGCATAACGAATAACACGTTGACAATACATCCACAGCGTGCTGGATGGCCTGAAATGCAGTCGCAGCGCTTAGCCCGTCATTGGAATCGCTATCCGTACTGGCGAAGTACAAAGAAAAATCCTGGGTCGATGCAACGGAATAAGTTACATAGCCATTCGCTCTAGTACCGATCGCGAATTACTCTTCATCAGTGTTGAAATATGGCTCGCGAGCAGCGGGTTCATCAGCCGGCGCAACAGCCAAAATGCGCACGCGCACCACATTCTAAGTAGACAACGACACCTAAGATAGCGCCCGAAATAATATTAAATATTCACACTTTTGGTTGCGAATTTTACCACCAAAAACCGTCATCTACAGTAATGATATTTAGAATTTTATAACTTGGTGCTGCTGCTTTTTGCAGCAGCACCAAGTCACAAGCCTCGCGCGCGACCAAAAGGTTCTTGCTTCATTTTGGCAAACAGAGGACTTTAATGCACTGATTACCCCCCATTTTGTTAACTAAGCAAGTCCCACGTCGCAAAGAACCCGCCATCAGCAGCCGCGCCATCGAGGAAACTTCCGCTACTGACCCACAGGCCAAGGCCAGGTGGGATGAACAAAGGATATTGAAGGAGGACCTGAGAGCGCTCACCGGCACGAGCAGCCCCATTGCCAGCAAAAATAATTGGCGTATCAATATCTCCGGGACTGGGAGGCGGCGTTGTCGAGGCATATAGATTCACCCATCCATGCCCCGGCTGAATACCCGCGGTCCGCAGATAGATTCCGTTCTTATTCTGCGATGGCTGGACAATTTGCACCACACTTCCATTAGGAAATACACAACGCGAAAATGCGCCAATTTTGACAGCTTCCATAGCACTCTCCTTGAATGTGATTTATGCCAATAAATTTTATTTTGCGGATAAGCTAAATCATTTGATCGACCCTCCCTTCAAAAAATTGCTTTAATCAATAAAACCCACGCATGAAAAGTTAATCTACAACTCTATTAAAATCACTCAAAACAAGCCAAAAGGCATGGCAACCACTAGATATAAAGCCTTCTTCTGAAGATTATTTTTCAGCCAAAAGAAAATCAACACAACCAAGCTCGCCCGCCGGATAAGCTCGCCCATGCGGTGTCTTCTCTTGGTCCTTTTAACTCCAGCCGTATTCGGTATAGACACTGTAGGGAGTTGTAGGATCAAATCCTGCGACTGCATCGAGTCGTGAGCGTTAAATTTTGGACTGAGTGACCTCAATGCCGCAGCCCTCTGCTGAAGACGCTTCATCCCGGCTCATTAGACGAATCGAAGTCAGTTATGCCGACGACTCCGTGATACGTAGACGTCTGGTCCTCGCTCGATTAGCGGGCGCTCAACGTGAGGGAGCGTCACGGCCTTCATTTTTTGAGGCACTGCTTCACGTTCTTCAACTCATCTCCCGCCCTTCCTCTCGTTTCACCGGGGCGGACATCCATCGGCACGCTTATTGCATCATGGGAAATCGATCCGCTTGATCGCGACTGCGCTCGCGGCCGAACCTGCCCCCTTCCCGCAACGGTCCATCGTTCATGCCTCACCCGCCCCTGGTCAGCGTGGTCATGCCGGCCTACAAGCTGCGCTACTTCGAGCAGGCCCTCGACAGCGTGCTGGCCCAGACCTATCCGGCGCTGGAACTGGTCATCTGCGACGACAACCCGACCGAGGCGATCGCCGAGGTGGCGGAACGCCACGCCGCGACGGCCCCCTTCCCGATCCGCTACCAGCGCAATCCGGAGCGTTACGGCGAGCTCGGCAGCACCGCGCGCGGCATCGCCCTGGCCCAGGGCGAGTACGTGAAGTTCCTGCACGACGACGACGTGCTGGCGCCGGACTGCGTCGCCGCGCTGGTCGCGGCGATGCAGGGTGCACCGGACGTCCTGCTGGCGTCCTCGCGCCGCCAGCGCATAGACAGCCACGGCGCGCCGATGGAGGACATCCCGGCCACCGCCTTCCCGTTCGCCGGCGACGTGCTGCTGGACGGGCCGGAGCTGCTGTCGTTCCTGGCCGACCACACCATCAACTTCGTCGGCGAGCCCAGTTGCGTGCTGTGCCGGCGCAGCGACCTGCTGGAGATCGGCGACGAACTGATGACGCTGGCCGGCAAGGTCATCAACTGGGTCGGCGACCTGGCGCTGTACGCCAAGCTGCTGCACCGCGGCCACCTGGCGCTGCTGGCGAAGCCGCTGACCCGGTTCCGGGTGTCGGAGGAACAGTACAGCCAGGCCGGCCGCGACCAGCCCGGCATCGGCGACCAGGGGCATGCCAACTTCCGCCAGGGCGTGCGCGCCATGGGCTGGTACCGCGGCGATGGCGACGTCCGCCAGGTCACGGTGACGCCGCTGGGCGGCGGCCCCGGCACGTCGGTGGACCTGTTGCAGGCGATCCAGGACGCCTACGCGCGCGTCTGTGTGCAAGCCGCACTGCGCGACTGGCAGGCGCGGCGGACGGTGACGCCGGCGCAACGCGAGCTGCTCGACGCGCGCCTGGACGCCCTCGGCGGCACGCCGCGGCTGGCCGTGCTGGTCGACGCGCGCGGCGCCGAACACACCGCGCTGGCAGCGACCCTGGACAGCCTGCTGCTGGAGGGCGCGCCGTTCGCACAGTTACAGGCGCTGGTGCTGGGCGACGCGCCCATCGCCGCGTGGCCGGACCCGCGGGTCCGGATCCTGCCGCCGCCGGCTCCCGACGCCGATGCGGCGGCGTTGCACGCGGCCCTGGACGCCGCGCCGGACAGCGACTGGTGCCTGCGCGTGGCGGCGGGCAGCCGTTTCTACCCCGGCGGCCTGCTGCGGCTGCTGCTGGAACTGGCGCAGCAGCCGCAGTGCAACGCGCTGTATGCGGATGCATGGCTGGCCGTGGACGCCGACACCCTGGCGCCGCTGCTGCGGCCCGATCCGGACCTGGACCTGCTGCTGGGCAATCCGCTGGCCACGGCCAGCCACTGGGTGTTCCGCCGCACGGCGGTGCAGGCGCTGGGCGGTTTCGACCCGGCCTACGACGGCGCCAGCGAATTCGAGCTGATCCTGCGCCTGTTCCTGCGCGACGGCGGCGACGGCATCGCCCACCTGCCCGAGCCGCTGCTGGTCGCCCCGCCGGCCAGCGCCGAGGCCGGCGGCCCGGCGCGCCAGCGCGCGATCGCCGCGCACCTGCAGGCCCGCGGCTATGCGCAGGCCACGGTCGAGCCGTTGCCGGGCGGCCTGTTCCGCATCGACTACGGCCACCCTGCGCAGCCGCCGGTCTCGATCGTGCTGCTGGCGCAGGACAACCTGGCGGCGCTGCAGCGCGCGGTGGTCAGCCTGCTCGAACAGACCGCCTACCCCGCCTACGAACTGCTGCTGGTGGACAACGCCAGCCACGCCCCGGAAATCACCGCGTGGATGCAGGCGGTGGCCGAACTGGGCAACGGCCGCATCCGCGTGTTCGCGCTGGAACAGCGGGTCTGCCAGGCCGAGGCGCACAACCTCGCCGCCACCCAGGCGCAGGGCGACTATCTGCTGTTCCTCGACGCCGACAGCGCCGCGGTGCAGGACCACTGGCTGCACGCGCTGATGAACCACGCGCAGCGGCCCGAGGTCGGCATCGTCGGCGCCAAGGGCGTGGCCGCCGACGGCCGCATCACCCATGCCGGCCTGCTGCCGGGCCTGCTGGCCGGCGCCGGCCATGCCTTCGCCGGCGAGGCGATGGCGCAGCCGGGCTACATGGGCCGGCTGCAGGTGGCGCACCGCTACAGCGCGGTGTCGGCGCATTGCTTGCTGGTGCGGCGGGCGTTGTTCGAGCACCTGTCCGGATTCGACGCGGCCGGCTTCGCCGCCGGCGGCGCCGACGTGGACCTGTGCCTGCGCGCCGCGGCGGCGGGCGCCTGGACCGTGTGGACGCCGCAGGCGCTGCTGCTGCAACCAGCCTCGGCCACGCGCAGCGAGCCGGCCGACGAGGCGCTGCTGCAGCGCTGGCTGCCGGCGCTGGCGCAGGACCTGGCCTATTCGCCCAGCCTGGGCCTGGACCAGCCCGGCGGCTTCCAGTTGACCGAGTCCGAGTTCTCCTGGCAGCCGCTGGCGTGGAAACCGCTGCCGCGGGTGCTGGCCCATCCCGGCGACACCTTCGGCAGCGGCCAGTACCGGGTGATCCAGCCGTTCCAGGCGCTGGCCGCGACGGCGCAGATCGACGGCCTGTACTACGCGCGGTTGCTCGACCCGGTGGAGCTGCAGCGCATCGGCGCCGACGTGGTGGTGCTGCAGCGCCGGGTCGGCGACGCGGAACTGGCGCGGATGGAGCGCATGCGCCGTTTCGGCACTGCCTTCATGGTCTACGAGCTGGACGACTACCTGCCGAACCTGCCGTTGAAGAGCGCGCATCGCGAGCACATGCCCAAGGACGTGCTGCGCTCGCTGCGGCGCGCCGCCACGCTGGTGGACCGGGTCACCGTCTCCACGCCGGACCTGGCCGAGGCGCTGGCCGGCCTGCACGGCGACATTCGCGTGGTGCGCAACCGGCTGGAGCCGCAGCTGTGGGGCGCGCTGGCGCCGCCGGCCGCATCCGCCTCGGCCAAGCCGCGGGTCGGCTGGGCCGGCGGGCTCAGTCACACCGGCGATCTGGAACTGATCGCCGACGTGGTGCAGGCGCTGGCCGGCGAGGTGCACTGGGTGTTCATGGGCCTGTGCCCGGAGCGGCTGCGCCGGCACGTGCACGAGGTGCACGCGGGCGTGGACTTCGCCCGCTATCCGCAGGCGCTGGCCGCGCTGGGCCTGGACCTGGCATTGGCGCCGCTGGAAGACAACCTGTTCAATCGCTGCAAGAGCAACCTGCGCCTGCTCGAGTACGGCGCCTGCGGCTACCCGGTGGTGGCCAGCGACCTGCCGCCCTACCGCGACGGCGCGCTGCCGGTCACCCTGGTCAAGAATCGCTTTCGCGACTGGGTCAATGCGATCCGCGCGCACCTGGCCGATGCCGACGCGCGGGCCGCGGCAGGCACTGCCCTGCGCGCGACGGTGCAGCGCGACTGGTTGCTGCAGGGCGCCAATCTGCAGGAGTGGCGGGCAGCCTGGCTGCCGGACTGAGTCGGTCCCCTCGCCCCACCGTGAGGTCGCCACGCGGCGCCCGCGTCCGACCGTGACGCCGCGCACGGCGTCAACCTGCCGACACCTTGCCGGCACGCAGTCCGTGCCGGCCGTGCCACCGGCGCCAGGAACCCGTCACCGGGTGCCGGCCTTCCCCGCGCATGCCTGTCTGCAGGCCGCGAGACACGTGAGTGCCGTTTCGGCACAACGCTTGCATTGCATACGGGCAAGCCGTTTCCCGGCAGGGACTTCACCGTATGAGCGACTCCATCAGCTCCATCCTTTCGCAGATCCGCAGCTACCAGGGCCAGGTCGGCCAGGCGGCGCAGACGCGGGTGGGCGATGTCGGCCGCAGCAATGCGATCGAAGGCCTGGCCGGCAACCAGGGCGTGCAGGGCCCGAGCTTCACCGAGACCCTGCGCAACGCGATCGGCGGCGTGAACGAGGCCCAGCAGAAGTCCGGCGACCTCGCCAAGGCCTTCGAACTGGGCGACCCCAGCGCCGATCTGGCCAAGGTGATGCTGGCCGCGCAACAGTCCCAGGTGGCGTTTCGCGCTACCGTGGAAGTCCGCAACCGACTCGTCCAGGCGTACCAGGACGTGATGAACATGCCGCTGTAAGGGTAGAAGACGATGGCGCTTGCGATCAGCAAAGACACATTCAACAGCGAAAAGGCCGGGGCCTGGTTCGACCGCCTGCAGAGCCTGCAGCTCACCCGTCGCATCGGCCTGATGGCGATGATCGCGGTGGCCGTGGCCGCCGGCCTGTTCGTGTTCTTCTGGTCGCAGAAGCCGGCCTACACCCCCCTGTACACCGGCCTGGACGAGAAGGGCACGGCCGAGGCCACCGACCTGCTGCGCACCGCGCAGATCCCGTTCAAGCTCGACCAGGCCACCGGCGCGATCACCGTGCCGGAGGACAAGCTGTACGACGCGCGGCTGAAGCTGGCCGGCTCCGGCCTGACCGACAACGGCAACATGGGCTTCGAGGTGATGGAGAAGGATCCCGGCTTCGGGGTCAGCCAGTTCGTAGAGAACGCCCGCTACCAGCACGCCCTGGAAACCGAGCTGGCGCGCACCATCGCCAGCCTGCGCCCGGTGCGCGAGGCGCGCGTGCACCTGGCCATCCCCAAGCCGAGCGCGTTCACCCGCCAGCGCGAGGCCGCCAGCGCCTCGGTGGTGCTGGAACTGCGCGGCGGCACCACCCTGGAACGCAACCAGGTCGATGCGATCGTCAACATGGTCGCCTCCAGCATCCCCGACCTGGCGCCGGACCGCGTCACCGTGGTCGACCAGAGCGGGCGCATGCTGACCATCGCCGACCCGAACAGCGATGCCGCGCTCAACGCCGCCCAGTTCGACCAGGTGCGCCGCCAGGAAAGCGCCTACAACCAGCGCATCCGCGAACTGCTGGAGCCGATGACCGGCCCGGGCCGGGTCAACCCGGAAGTGAACGTGGACATGGACTTCTCGGTGGTCGAGGAAGCGCGCGAGCTGTACAACGGCGACCCGCCGAAGCTGCGCAGCGAGCAGGTCAGCGACAGCAGCACCAGCACCAGCGGTCCGCAGGGCGCGCCCGGCGCGACCAGCAACTCGCCGGGCAGCGCGCCGGGTCAGCCGGGCGCCACCGGTGCCCCGCCCGTCGCCGGCACCGGCACCCAGCAGGCGGCCGCCGCGACCCCGACCGAAAGCTCCAAGAGCGCCACCCGCAACTACGAGCTGGACCGCACCCTGCAGCACACCCGGCAGCCGGCCGGGCGCATCAAGCGCGTGTCGGTGGCGGTGCTGGTGGACCACGTGATGCGGCCGGGCGCCAAGGGCAAGATGACCGAACAGGCGCTCAGCGCCGCCGAGCTGACCCGCATCGAAGGCCTGGTCAAGCAGGCGGTGGGCTTCAACGCCGAGCGCGGCGACACCGTCTCGGTGATGAACGCCCCGTTCGTCCGCCAGGCCCCGGAAGCGGCCGACAAGCCCGGTTGGTGGGAAGATCCGCGGGTGATGAACGTCGCGCGCCTGGTGCTGGGTGCGGCGGTGGTGCTGGCGCTGCTGTTCGGCGTGCTGCGCCCGGCGCTGCGCCAGATCGCCGGTCCCGCACCGGCCGCGGCGGTGGGCCACGACCGCGACGGCAACGAGCCGCGCGACGCCAAGCTGTCGATGCTCGACGACGACAACCCGCTGCTGCCGTCGCTGGGCGAGGACACCGCCAGCCTCAGCGGCGGCACTGGCGGCAACCCCGCCATCGCCCTGCCCGACGCCTACGAGGAACGGTTGCGCCAGGCCCGCGAAGCGGTCAAACAGGATTCCAAGCGCGTGGCGCAGGTCGTGAAGGGATGGGTCGCCAGTGAAGCCTGATGCGAACGCAATGAATGGCACCCAGCGCGCCGCCGTGCTGCTGCTGTCGCTCGGCGAGGCCGACGCGGCCGAGGTGCTCAAGCACATGGACCCCAAGGAGGTGCAGAAGATCGGCATCGCCATGGCGACGCTGAGCGGCATCTCGCGCGACCAGGTCGAGAAGGTCATGGAGGAGTTCAACGCCGAGCTGGGCAGCAAGACCTCGCTGGGCGTGGGCGCCGACGACTACATCCGCAATGTGCTGGTGCAGGCGCTGGGCGCCGACAAGGCCGGCAGCCTGATCGACCGCATCCTGCTGGGCCGCAACACCACCGGCCTGGACACGCTGAAGTGGATGGACCCGCGCTCCATCGCCGACCTGGTGCGCAACGAGCATCCGCAGATCATCGCCATCGTGATGGCGCACCTGGACAGCGACCAGGCCGCCGAAGCGCTGAAGCTGCTGCCCGAGCGCACCCGCGCCGACGTGCTGATGCGCATCGCCACGCTCGACGGCATCCCGCCGCACGCGCTCAACGAGCTCAACGAGATCATGGAGCGGCAGTTCTCCGGCAACCAGAACCTGAAGTCGTCCAACGTGGGCGGGGTCAAGGTCGCGGCCAACATCCTCAACTTCCTGGACGGCGGCTCGGACCAGGGCGTGCTGACGGCGATCAGCAAGATCGACGCCGACCTCGGCAGCCGCATCCAGGACCTGATGTTCGTGTTCGACAACCTGGTGGAGCTGGACGACCGCGGCCTGCAGACCATGCTGCGCGAAGTCAGCGGCGACCGTCTCGGCCTGGCCCTGCGCGGCGCCGACATCAAGGTGCGCGACAAGATCACCAAGAACATGTCCCAGCGCGCCGCCGAAATCCTGCTGGAAGACATGGAAGCGCGCGGCCCGGTGCGCCTGGCCGACGTGGAGGCCGCGCAGAAGGAGATCCTGGCGATCGTGCGGCGCCTGGCCGACGAAGGCGTGATCAGCCTGGGCGGTAGCGGTGCGGAGGCCATGGTATGAACGGCAACGTGGTGCGCTGGCTGGCGCCGGAACTCGATGCCCCGCCCGCGCTGGCGGCGCTGCCCTACGAAGACGCGCTGCCGGACGAGCCGGTGCTGCGCCCGCCGAGCCTGGAGGAGATCCAGGCGATCGAGGCCGCGGCCCAGCACGAAGGCTTCGAGCGCGGCCACGCCGAGGGCCTGGCCCAGGGACAGGCCGAGATCCGCCGCCTCACCGCGCAGATCGACGGCATCCTGGACAACTTCTCGCGGCCGCTGGCGCGGCTGGAGAACGAGGTGGTCGGCGCGCTCGGCGAGCTGGCCGTGCGCATCGCCGGCAGCCTGGTCGGCCGCGCCTACCAGGCCGACCCGGTGCTGCTGTCGGAACTGGTCGCCGAGGCGCTGGACGCGGTCGGCGGCGCGCGCCGCGACGTCGAGGTGCGCCTGCACCCGGACGACATCGCCGCGCTGACCCCGCTGCTGACGCTGATGGATCAGGGCATCCGGCTGGTGCCGGACCTGAGCCTGAGCCGCGGCGACCTGCGCGTGCACGCCGAATCGGTGCGCATCGACGGCACCCTCGAGGCGCGCCTGCGCGCGGCGCTGGAAACGGTGATGCGCAAGTCCGGAGCGGGCCTGTGAGCGCGCTGTCCGGCACCCACCCCGCCGACTGGCTGGATGCGCGCAACCTGCGCCTGGCCGGCCGCCTCGGCAAGCTCGACCTGGACGCGGCCGCCGGCCGCGGCCTGATCCGCGAAGGCATCCTGCGCCGCGCGGTCGGCCTGACCCTGGAAGCGGTCGGCTGCGAGGCGCCGATGGGCGCCACCTGCAAGGTCGAGGTCGACGGCGGCTGGGTCGACGCGGAAGTGGTCGGCTTCTCCGGCGACCGCACCTCGCTGATGCCCAGCGCCGAAACCCACGGCCTGCTGCCCAACGCGCGGGTGGTGCCGCTGCACCGCCGCGGCGGCGTGGAAGTGGGCGAAGGCCTGCTCGGCCGGGTGATCGACTCGGACGGCGTGCCGCTGGACGGCAAGGGCCCGATCCGCGCCGAGGGCTCGGTGGGCATGGCCGGCGTGTCGATCAACCCGCTGGCGCGCGAACCGATCACCACCCCGCTGGACGTGGGCGTGCGCGCGATCAACGCGCTGCTGCCGATCGGCCGCGGCCAGCGCGTGGGCCTGTTCGCCGGCTCCGGCGTCGGCAAGTCCACCCTGCTGGGCATGATGACCCGCTACACCGCCGCCGACGTGATCGTGGTCGGGCTGATCGGCGAACGCGGCCGCGAAGTGCGCGATTTCGTCGAGACCACCCTGGGCGAGGAAGGCCTGCGCCGCGCCGTGGTGGTCGCCGCCCCGGCCGACCGCCCGCCGCTGGCGCGCCTGCACGGCGCCTACCGCGCCACCGCCATCGCCGAGTGGTTCCGCGACCAGGGCCTGAACGTGCTGCTGCTGATGGATTCGCTGACCCGCTTCGCCCAGGCCCAGCGCGAGATCGGCCTGTCGGTGGGCGAGCCGCCGACCACCCGCGGCTATCCGCCGTCGGTGTTCGCCAAGCTGCCGGCGCTGGTCGAACGCGCCGGCAACGGCGCCAAGGGCCGCGGCTCGATCACCGCCTTCTACACCGTGCTCACCGAAGGCGACGATCCGCAGGACCCGATCGCCGATGCCGCGCGCGCCATCCTCGACGGCCACATCCTGCTGTCGCGGCGCGTCGCCGACAGCGGCCTGTACCCGGCCATCGACGTCGAGTCCTCGGTCAGCCGCGTGGTCCAGGACATCGCCGACGAGCCGTGGCGCCTGCGCATCCGCTCGCTGAAGCGGCTGGTGTCGGCGTACTCGGCCAACCGCGACCTGATCACCATCGGCGCCTACCAGCGCGGCAACGATCCGGCCGTGGACGAAGCGCTGGAGCGCTGGCCGGAGATCATGGAATTCCTCGGACAGGACGTCGCCAAAGCCGCAGATCTGCCCCACAGCCAGGCCGCCCTCAAGCGCCTGGTCGACCGCGAGAACTAAGCCATGATGCAATCGCAACGTCTCGATCCCCTGCTCCGCCGCGCCCAGCAGCACGAAGACGAGGTCGCCCGCGATCTCGCCGAGCGCCAGCGCACCCTGGCCACCCACGAGTCGCGGCTGGAGGAATTGCGCCGCTACGCCGAGGAGTACGCCAACAGCCAGATGGCGGCGACCAGCCTGGCGCAGCTGGCCAACCGCCGCGCCTTCCTGGACCGGCTGGAGAGCGCGGTGCAGCAGCAGTGCCAGACCGTGGACCGCAACCGCGAGAAGGTGGAGATGGAGCGCAGCCGGCTGCTGCTGGCCAGCCGCGACAAGCAGGTGCTGGAACAGCTCGCGGCCAGCTACCGCGCGCAGGAACGCAAGGTCGACGACCGCCGCAGCCAGCGCGAGATGGACGACCTGGGCGCGCGCCGCGCGCGCCTGGCGGCCACCGCCGACGAACACGATGACGGAGACGGACGATGAACAACGCGCTTTCCGCGCTGGGCGGCAGCGGCCGCGCCAGCCAGATCGGCGGCGGCAACGACACGCAGGGCGCTGACCGCGCCGGCGGCAAGGACTTCGCCAAGCTGCTCGGCGGCGGCGGCTCGGCGCGTACCACCGCGCCCAAGCCCGCCGCCCGCGAGACGCCCAAGCCGGCGCAGAACGCCGGCAAGGACCAGGCGGACAAGCGTCCGGCCGCCGCGGACGACACCGCCAGCGACCCCGCGCGCACCGCGCAGGCCGGCGACAAGGTCGCCCAGGACGCCGAGAAGAGCAGCACCGAGACCAAGGCCTCGGGCAGCGACAAGGGCAAGGCCAAGACCGAGGACAAGCACGAGGACGCCAAGCCCGACGACAGCGCCTGGCCGCCGGCCGGGCTGGCCGGCATCGGCCTGGGCCTGCTGCCGGCGATCGGCGCGGCGGTGCTGCCGGCGGCCACCGCGACCCCGCTGGGCGCGGCGGCCGGGCTGGCGGTCGGCGTCGCCGGCGCCGTGGCCAACGGCGTGGGCGCCCTGCTCGGCGGCGACGCCGCGGCCCAGACCGCGGCCGGCGCCACCGATCCGACTGCCGCCACCGTCGGCACTGCCGCGACGGCCGGCAGCGCGCCCGCCTCTGCGGCCGGCGGCTTCGGCGCGATGCTGTTGGGGCAGGCCGGGTCGGCCGACAAGGCCGGCGGCGCCGACACCGCGGCGCCGTTGGCGGCGCTGGCCGCCATCGCCGCCGCGGCCGGCGGCAAGAGTGGCGAGAGCGGCGACGCCGCGCCCGCCGCCGATCCCAGCGCGATCGTGCCGACCGCGGCGGCGGCCCCGCTGCATGCCACGGCGCGGCTGGCCGATCCGCAGCCGTTCACCGGCTCGCCCACGCCGACCCCGAACCTGCACGGCAACCAGTTCGACGAGGAACTGGGCGCGCGCATCAGCTGGCTGGCCGACCAGAAGATCGGCCATGCCCACATCAAGCTCAATCCGGCGGAGCTCGGCCCGGTCGAAGTGCGCCTGCACATGACCGGCGACCAGGTCAACGCCAGCTTCAGCAGCAACCAGGCCGACGTGCGCCAGGCCCTCGAGAACAGCCTGCCGCGCCTGCGCGACATGCTCGGCCAGCACGGCTTCCAGCTCGGCCAGGCCGACGTCGGCCAGCAGCAGCCGCAGCAACAGCAGGCCAATGCGCAGGGCACGCCGCAGGGCGGCGGCCGCAGCGGCGGCGAGCTCGCCGACGACCTGTCCGGCAGCGTCGGGATTCCGGCAGTGGTGTTGCGCCAGCGCGGTCTGCTCGACGCCTACGCCTGACGATCCGGGGGCGCGCCGCCGCCCCTTCACGGCGATCGAGGGAGTGGGACGGGTCTCGGCCTCGACGTTCGTCGGAAGAATCCGTCGGGGTTGAGGCCCCGCGGCTGGGTCCGATCCCCTCTCCCACAACGGTCTCGGCCCGCGCCGGCATGGCGCGCGGCGGCGCCGTCAAACACCCGGCGCGCCAGGCGCCCGGTTTCGGCACGGCGATTGCATCCTCAGGGGCAGACCCCCTTCAGGAGCCCGCTCAGTGTCAGCCGCCGACAAATCCAAGAAAGACGCCAAGGACGCCCCGGAAGGCGGCAAGTCGAAGAAGAAGCTGCTGATCATCGTCGTCGCGGCGGTGCTGGTGCTCGGCGGCGGCGGTGCCGGCGCGTTCTTCTTCCTGAAAAAGCCCGAAGGCGGCCACGCCAAGGCCGAGGAAAAGACCGCCGAGATCCCCAAGCCGGCGCAGTACTTCGCGATGGACCCGGCGTTCGTGGTCAATCTCAACGGCGGCGCGGAAGACGGCCCGCATTACCTGCAGCTGGAAGTGCAGCTGATGACCCGCGACCCGGAAGAACTGAAGCTGATCACCGAGAACGCCCCGGCGATCCGTGCGCACCTGCTGATGCTGTTCTCGCAGGTGCAGGCGCAGGACATCGCCAACATCGATGGGCGCAAGAAGCTGCAGGCCGCGGCGCTGGCCGACGCGCAGAAGCTGATGACCGCCGAGACCGGCAAGAAGTGCGTGGAAGAACTCCTGTTCACCAGCTTCGTCACCCAGTAAAGGCGCTGCCGCGATGACCGACCTGCTCTCCCAAGACGAGATCGATGCCCTGCTGCACGGCGTCGACGCGGGCGTGGTGGACACCGAGCCGGCGCCGGCCGAGCCGGGCGAGGCGCGCAACTACGACTTCTCCAGCCAGGACCGGATCATCCGTGGGCGCATGCCGACCCTGGAGATGGTCAACGAGCGCTTCGCGCGCCTGTGGCGGATCGGCCTGTTCAACCTGATCCGGCGCTCGGCCGACCTGTCGGTGCGCGGCATCGACCTGATCAAGTTCAACGACTACATGCACTCGCTGTACGTGCCGAGCAACCTGAACCTGATCAAGTTCAAGCCGCTGCGCGGCACCGGCCTGATCGTGTTCGAGCCGACCCTGGTGTTCACCGTGGTCGACAACTTCTTCGGCGGCGACGGCCGCTACCCCACCCGCATCGAAGGCCGCGAGTTCACCCCGACCGAGATGCGGGTGATCCAGCTGATGCTCAAGCAGACCTTCGCCGACCTGGCCGAAGCCTGGGCGCCGGTGATGGAGGTGGAGTTCGAGTACCTCAATTCCGAGGTCAACCCGCACTTCGCCAACATCGTCACCCCGCGCGAGTACGTGGTGGTCAGCCGCTTCCACGTGGAGCTGGAAGGCGGCGGCGGCGAGATCCACGTGACCCTGCCGTACTCGATGCTGGAGCCGATCCGCGAACTGCTCGACGCCGGCATCCAGAGCGACCGCGTGGACCGCGACGAGAGCTGGAACATCATGCTGCGCGAGCAGCTGTTCGGCTCGGAGGTCACCATTTCCAGCGTGCTGGCGCAGAAGCAGATGAGCCTGCGCGAGCTGACCCGGCTGAAGATCGGCGACGTGCTGCCGATCGACCTGCCCAAGCAGGTGCCGCTGTGCGTGGAGAACATTCCGGTGTTCACCGGCGAGTTCGGCATCTCGCACGGCCAGAACGCGGTGAAGATCACCGCCACCCATCCCCCCGGCGCGCTGCGCCGCCGCCCCGCTCCCCAGGAAGACCTGCCATGACCCAGACCGATCCCACCCAGCCGGCGCCGGCCCAGTTCGACAGCCTGCAGCCGGACGCCATGGCCGAATCCAACGACCTGAACCTGGACGTGATCCTGGACGTGCCGGTGACGCTGTCGCTGGAAGTCGGCCGCAGCCGCATTCCGATCCGCAACCTGCTGCAGCTCAACCAGGGCTCGGTGGTGGAACTGGAGCGCGGCGCCGGCGAACCGCTGGACGTCTACGTCAACGGCACCCTGATCGCGCACGGCGAGGTGGTGACCATCAACGACCGCTTCGGCGTGCGCCTGACCGACGTGGTCAGCCCCAGCGAGCGCATCCGGAGACTGCGGTGAGCCTGCTGCTCGCCGTCGCCACGCAGACCGCCAAGCACGGCTCGGGCGTCGGCAACGCGGCGCCGTCGGCGCCCAGCCTGCTCGGCGCGGTATTCGCGCTGCTGCTGGTGCTGGGCCTGATCCTGGCCATGGCCTGGGTGCTCAAGCGCCTGCCCGGCAGCGGCTTCCGCCCGGCGCAAGGCCTGCGCGTGGTCGCCAGCCTGGCGGTCGGCGCCAAGGAGCGGGTGGTGGTGGTCGAGGTCAACGGCGAACAGCTGCTGCTCGGCGTCTCGCCCGGCGGGGTACGCACCTTGCATCAGCTGCCCGAGCCGCTGCCGCAGGCGCCCGCGCCGACCCTGCCCTCGATCAAGCAGTTCAAGCAGCTTCCCGATTTCGCCCAGCTTCTGGCGCAGAAGCTGCGCAAGGACAAATGACCATGCCGTTTTTCTGGAACCGCAACGCCCGCCGGCTGCGCCTGCTGCTGATCCTGCTGACGCTGAGCCTGCTGCCCGCCTTTGCCTGGGCGCAGGCCGCGCAGGCGCCCGCCGCCACGCCGACCGCGCAGAATCCGCAGAACGCCGCGCCCACCCTGCCCTCGCTGCCGGAGGTCAACGTCGGCAAGATCGGCGCGCAGCCGGTGAGCCTGCCGCTGCAGACGCTGCTGCTGATGACGGCCATCACCCTGCTGCCGTCGCTGCTGCTGGTGCTGACCGCCTTCACCCGCATCACCATCGTGCTCGGCCTGCTGCGGCAGGCGCTGGGCACCGGGCAGACGCCGTCCAACCAGGTGCTGATGGGCCTGGCGCTGTTCCTGACCGCGCTGGTGATGATGCCGGTCTGGGAAAAGGCCTGGGGCCAGGGCATGAGCCCGTATCTCAACGGCCAGATCGATTTCCAGACGGCGTGGACGCTGACCACGCAGCCGCTGCGCGCGTTCATGCTGGCGCAGGTGCGCGAGACCGACCTGATGACCTTCGCCGGCATGGCCGGCAACGGCACCTACAGCGGCCCGGATGCGGTGCCGTTCCAGGTGCTGGTGGCCTCGTTCGTCACCAGCGAGCTGAAGACGGCGTTCGAGATCGGCTTTCTGATCTTCATCCCGTTCGTGATCATCGATCTGGTGGTGGCCAGTGTGCTGATGTCGATGGGCATGATGATGATGTCGCCGATGCTGATCTCGGCGCCGTTCAAGATTCTGCTGTTCGTGCTGGTCGATGGCTGGGTGCTGACGGTCGGCACGCTGGCCGCCAGTTTCAACGGGGTCTGAGGCCATGAGTCCGGAACTGGCGCTGACGGAGTTGCGTGGCGGGTTGATCACGGTGTTGTGGGTGGCGGGGCCGTTGTTGTTGGCGATGTTGGCGGTGGGTGTGGTGATCGGTGTGTTCCAGGCGGCGACGCAGCTCAATGAGCCGACCATTGCGTTCATCGCGAAGGTGGTGGCGTTGACGGCGATGTTGTTTGCGACGGGGAGTATGTTGCTGGCGCATCTGGTGGAGTACACGACGATGCTGTTTCAGCGTATTCCGCATTTGATTGGGTAGCGGGGATGGCTGCGTCTGCCGCTGCGCTTTCCAGCGTTTTGATGTCCTTCGTTGTTGGACAGGATCAGCAACAGCTTTCGCATTACGGCGAGCCGTTTGAAAAGCAAAAGCTTTCGCCTGGCGGCGAGTCACTTTTCTTTGCTTGTGCAAAGAAAAGTGACCAAAAGAAAGCACACCCCGCCGCAGCGCCCGCTGCGCGGGTCCGCTCCGCTGACGGGATTTTCGGACGGGGCATCCTGCCCCGGCCGAAAACGGCGCACATCCCTGTGCGCCGCCCCCCTGCGGGGGGTTTTGCCCGCCAGCTCCGCCGCTGCGGAGGGGCCCCGGTGGATCAAGAGCAAAACAACAGCAACAGCAACAACGACGGCAACCGCAACCGCAAAAGCGGCAGCTGCGGCTATCGCGGCTTTGGTTTTGGCGTCGATACCGGTCGTGCGGTGTCCATGGTTAGTCGGGCGCTGGCCGGACTGCCGTTGGTAACCGAGTGTTGGCTTCGAGCTGGCGCCGCGGGGCGTTCTTTTGTTGCGGTTGCTGGGATCTCGAGCTGATGGATGCCGCCACGCAAATGGTCGTCGATGGGTCGCGGGCGTTCGCGATGATCGGAGCGGTGCTGTGGACGATGCTGCGGATCGGGGCGATGTTGACGGTGATGCCGATGGTGGGGAGCAAGGCGGTGCCGGGGCGGGTGCGGGTGATCCTGGCCGGGACGCTGGCGATTGCGCTGGCGCCGATCCTGCCGCCGGTGCCGGACTGGGATGGGTTCAATGCCGCCGTGGTGCTCAGCGTGGCGCGGGAGCTGGCGGTGGGGGCCAGCATGGGCTTCATGCTGCGGATGATCTTCGAGGCCGGGGCGATGGCCGGGGAACTGGTCTCGCAGAGCACCGGTCTGGGCTTCGCGCAGATGGCCGATCCGCTGCGCGGGGTCAACTCGCCGGTGATCGGCCAGTGGTTCTACCTGGCCTTCGGCATGATGTTCTTCACCGCCAACGGGCATCTGGCGGTGGTGTCGCTGCTGGTGGACAGCTACAAGGCGCTGCCGATCGGCACCGCGCTGCCCGATGCGCAGGCCATGGCCTCGGTGGCACCGAACTTCTTCATGAGCATCATGCGCGGGGCGGTGACCCTGGCGCTGCCGGTGATGGTGGCGATGATGGCGGTGAACCTGGCCTTCGGCGCGCTGGCCAAGGCGGCGCCGTCGCTGAACCCGATCCAGCTCGGCCTGCCGGTGGCGGTCGTGCTGGGCCTGGCGCTGCTGGCGGTGCTGGTCGGCGAGATGGGGGCGCCGGTGCAGCGGCTGTTCGATGCGGCCTTCAACGCCGCGCGCGCGCTGACCGCCTAGCCGGCGCTCAAGCTGCACCGCGACGCGGCCGATACCGACAGCAGGCTACCGTTGGCGCGCCAGGATGGGCGGCGGCAGCGCCGCCCGTCCCGTATACCGCAGGATCGCCGCGGTCCGTCCTTCCTTCCATCGCTCGCCGCACGCCATGCCTCATCGCCCGCCAGCGCCCGCTCGTGCCTGCCATCGCCGTGTCCCACGGCGGTGCGGCGGCGGCTGAGCGGCGCATGCGCACGGTCATGGGTCGATGCCTGTGGGGGCCGCTGTGGCTGCTGCTGTCGGCACTGACCTGCAGCGGGGCAACACACGCCCAGGTGATCCCGTTGCGGCACTACGCGCAGGACCAGGGCCTGCTCGGCCTGGCCGGCACCTGTCTGCTGCAGCGTCGCGACGGCAGCCTGCTGGTCTGCAGCGAAAGCGGCCTGTATGCCTTCGACGGCGACCAGTTCCAGCAAGTGAAGCTGCAGGGCCACGGCGGCCATTACATCTCCGATGCCGCCGAGGACGCCCAGCGGCGACTGTGGGTGGCCACGTTCGATGCGATCTACGTGGACGACGGCTCGCCAGCGGGCTGGATGCCGCTGGAGCACGGCAGCCTGCCCTCGCATCGCCCGCTCAACCGCCCGCGCCTGGCCGCGCCGGCCTGGGGCACGGTGGTGCTGGACGACCGCCGCCTGCTGCGCGCGGTGCGCAAGGCCGATGCGAAGGGATGGGAGCTGCAGCCCCTGTTCGATGCGGCGACGCTGGCGCGGCAACCGGAACTGGCCGACATCCACGACCTGTTCGTCGTCGACGACACACTGTGGCTGGGCTGCGCCAAGGCCTTGTGCCGGATCGATGCCGACGGTCGCGCCACCCGCTACGACCAGGCCCAGGGCCTGCCCCCCGAATTCTGGCGCAATGCGGTCCGCGACCGCGACGGGAACCTGTGGGCCGTCGGCAGCCGCAAGGTGATGCGGCTGCAGGCCGGCGCGACGCGCTTCCAAGAGATGACACCCCCCGGGCTGGACGGACCGACCCTGGTGACCTGGCGCACGCCGATCCTGCTGGACCCGCAGCACCGCGTGCTGGTGCGTACCAACCAGGGCCTGGCGCGCTGGGAACAAGGGCGCTGGCGCAGTTTCGACCGTCGCAACGGCCTGCCCGAGGGCAGCATCGTCGCCATGCACTTCGACCAGGCCGGCGACCTGTGGCTGAGCATGGATGGCGAAGGCGTGCTGCGCTGGAACGGCTACGGCTGGATCGAGAACTGGGATGTGTCGCAGGGCATCAGTCGCGCGCCGACCTGGAGCATCCAGCGCAGCCAGCGCGGCGACCTGCTGGTCGGTAACGAGGGCGGCGTCGACCGCCTGCGCGAGGATGGCCGCTTCCAGCGCTGGCCCAGCGACAACGGCACGCAGATGATCGGCCTGCAACGCGCTGCGGACGGCACGCTGTGGAGCATCGGCTCGGTCGGCGTGCTGCGCCGCTACGACGCGCAGGGCCGGCTGCTGCGCGCCTACCCGCCGCTGGACGGCATCGCCAAACAGCTGTTCGTGGATGCGAGCGGCCGGGTGTGGATCCTCAGCAACCGCGGGGTGTATCTGCTGGCGGCGGCCGACGCCGACGCGGTGCCGCAGAAAGTGCAGGCGCTGCCCGGTGGCGAGTATTCGGACATCCAGCAGCGTGGCGACGGCAGCGTGCTGGCGGTGGGCATGACCGGCGTGTTCCGACTGCGTGGCGAGACCTGGACGCCGATCCGGCTGGTCGTGGACGGTGCGCCGGCGCAACCCGTGCTCAGCAAGCTGCTGGTCCTGGACGATGGGCAGGCCTGGGCCAGCCTGTATGGCCCCGGGGCCTGGCAAGGGCGGCTCGACGGCGACACCCTGTACCTGCAGCCGGCCGATGCGCAGTTGAGCGGCCTGCAGCTGTACAGCCTGCGCCGCACCCGCAACGGATGGATCTGGATCAGCCACAACCAGGGCGTGGACGTCTACGACGGACGCGCCTGGTCGCGGCTGACGCAGGCGCAGGGGCTGCTCTGGAACGACATGTCCGAATCGGCCTTCCTGGAAGACCACGACGGCTCGGTATGGCTGGGCAGCAGCCGTGGCGTCACCCATCTGCTGGATCCGGCGCGGCTGTTCCCGGCGCAGGCGCCAAGGCTGGCGCTCAAGGAGTTCAGCCGTGGCGGCGCCGCCATCGCCGCGGGCGCGCGCCTGCGCTGGAGCGAGGATCCGCTGCATATCGCGGTCGGCTCGCCGGACCTGTACGACGAGCGCAACCGCATCAGCTTCCGCTATCGCTTCGAGGGCGCACACACCCGCTGGCTGCACACGCCCAACTTCGAGTTCGAGCAACCGCCGCTGGCGCCGGGCCACTACGTGCTGGAGGTGCAGTTGCTGGACGCCTACCGGCGCAGCGCATCGGCACCGCTGCGGGTGGCGTTCTCGGTGGCGCCGGTGTGGTGGCGCAGCCAGCCGATGATCGCGCTGTACCTGGTGCTCGGCGGCGGGGTGGCGGTGGCGCTGCTGCACTGGCGCGAACGCCGCCTGCACCAGCGCCAGCGCGAACTGGCCGAGCTGGTGGCGCGGCGCACCGAGGAGCTGGAACACGACAAACGCGAACTGGAGATCGCCCGCGCCGCACTGGCGGTGAAGGCCTCGCACGACGCCCTCACCGGCCTGCTCAACCGCGCCGGCATCCTCGAGGCGCTGGCGGCGCAGATGCGCCGCAGCGAAGCCGAGCAGACCCCGCTGGCAGTGGCGATGATCGACCTCGACCACTTCAAGCGGATCAACGACGAACACGGCCACCTGGTGGGCGACGCGGTGCTGATCGAGGTGGCGCGGCGCCTGGGCGCCAACCTGCGCGACGCCGACCTGGTCGGCCGCTACGGCGGCGAGGAACTGCTGGCCGTGCTGCCGGGCTTGCCGCCGAGCTGCGGCGAGCGGCTGCAGGCCCTGCGTGCCACCATCGCCGGGCAGCCGCTGCGCATCGGCGAGCGGCAGTTGGCGATCACCGCCTCGATCGGCGTGGCCTGGTATCGACCCGGCGAACCCCTGCAGCACCTGCTGGCGCGCGCCGACGCGGCGCTGTACCAGGCCAAGCGGCTGGGCCGCGACCGGGTCGAGCTGCAGCCCGCCTAGCCGCCGCCGCGGCCGAGAGGCACGGCGACAGCGCCCGGAACCAGGCCAGGGACCGGCACGGTCCTTGCAGTGCGCAGGGTCGATCCTGGCCGAGCGCACCCCCGATGTCCGAGAGCGAAGAAGGCGCAGAGCGCACAGAACAGCCAACAGACAAACGTCTGCGCGAAGCCCGCGAACAGGGCAACATCCCGCATTCGCGCGAATTGGCGACCGCGGCGGTGTTCAGCGCCGGCGTCTTCGCCCTGATGGGGCTGTCCACCTCCATGGCCGCCGGTGCCGTGGCCTGGCTGAAACAGGCGCTGCGCCCTGACCTGTCGCTGCGCGAGCATCCGCAGGCCATGTTCGGCCATTTCGGCGACTTGCTGCTGAACCTGCTCTGGGTGGTGCTGCCGCTGGTCGGCATCTGCCTGGCGGCCAGTTTCGCCGCGCCGGTGCTGATGGGCACCCTGCGCTTCTCCGGCCAGGCACTGATCCCCAAGTTCGACCGGCTCAACCCGATGAACGGGCTGAGCCGCATGTACGGCGCCGAGACCATCGTCGAACTGCTCAAGTCGATCCTGCGCATGGGCTTCGTCGGCGGCGCGGCGATGCTGTGCCTGTGGGGAAGTACCGACTTCCTGCGCGGCCTGCTGCTGCAGCCGCTGGAGCAGGCCATCGGCCACGGCCTGGGCTTCACGCTGAAGCTGCTGCTGTACACCGCCGGCGCGCTGGCGCTGCTGGCGGCAATCGACGCGCCCTATCAAAAGTGGAATTACATCCGCAAATTGAAGATGACCCGCGAGGAAGTGCGCCGGGAAATGAAGGAAAGCGACGGCAGCCCCGAGGTGAAGGGCCGCATCCGCCAGATGCAGATGCAGATGTCGCAGCGGCGGATGATGGAAGCCGTGCCCAAGGCCGACGTGGTGGTGGTCAACCCCACCCACTATGCGGTGGCGCTGAAGTACGAGAGCGGGCGCATGCGCGCCCCCACCGTGGTGGCCAAGGGCGTGGACGAGATCGCCTTCCGCATCCGCGAGGTCGGCGAGCAGCACCGCGTGGCGGTGATCTCGGCGCCGCCTTTGGCACGCGCCTTGTATAGGGAAGGCCAACTCGGCAAGGAAATTCCCGTGAGACTGTATTCCGCGGTGGCGCAGGTCCTCTCGTACGTCTACACGCTGCGCGCCTGGCGCAGCGGGCCGATGCCGCCTTTGCCGCCGCTGGAAGTGGATGAATTCGCCCCGGGGAGCCAGCCATGAGTCAGCCTGCCGCGCAGATGAACACGCGCAAAGTCATGGACATGATCAAGCACGGGCTCGGCGCCCCGGTGATCGTGTTGCTGATGCTGGCGATGGTGGTGGTGCCGCTGGCCGCGCCGGTGCTGGACGCCCTGTTCACCTTCAACATCGCCATCTCGCTGATGGTGCTGCTGGCGGTGGTGTACGTGAAGCGGCCGCTGGAGTTCAGCATCTTCCCGATCGTGCTGCTGATGACCACGATGCTGCGCCTGGCGCTGAACGTGGCCTCCACCCGCGTGATCCTGATCAACGGCCAGGGCGGCCACGGTGCCGCCGGCAAGGTGATCGAGGCCTTCGGCGAATTCGTGATCGGCGGCAACTATGCGGTCGGCATCGTGGTGTTCGCGATCCTGACCATCATCAACTTCGTGGTCATCACCAAGGGCGCCGGGCGCGTGTCGGAAGTGACCGCGCGCTTCATCCTCGACGCCATGCCCGGCAAGCAGATGGCGATCGACGCCGACCTCAACGCCGGCCTGCTGACCCGCGAGGAAGCCAAGGCCCGCCGCGAGGAAGTGCGCGAGGAAGCGGACTTCTACGGCTCGATGGACGGTGCCAGCAAGTTCATCCGCGGCGACGCCATCGCCGGCATCCTGATCCTGTTCATCAACCTGATCGGCGGCATGGCGGTCGGCGTGCTGCAGCACGGCATGCCGGTGGCGCAGGCCGCCTCCACCTACACCCTGCTGTCGATCGGCGACGGCCTGGTCGCGCAGCTGCCGGCGCTGCTGGTGTCCTCGGCGGTGGCGATGCTGGTCACCCGCGCCTCGCGCTCGCAGGACATGGGCGCCTCGATGATGGGCCAGGTGTTCGGCCAGCATAAGGCGCTGGCGGTGGCCGCGGCGATCCTGGGCCTGGTCGGCCTGATCCCGGGCATGCCCAACGTCGCTTTCTTGACGCTGGCGCTGATCCTGGGCCTGCTGGCCTGGAAGATGTGGAAGCGCAGCCTGCTGCCCCCGCCGGCCGCGGCCGAGGCGGCACCGCAGGCCGCGGCCGCCGCCCAGGCCAATGCCGAACTGGGCTGGGACGAACTGCGCCCGATCGACCCGCTGGGCCTGGAGGTCGGCTACCGGCTGATCCCGCTGGTGGACAAGACCCAGGGTGGCGAGCTAATGGCGCGGATCAAGGGCGTGCGCCGCAAGCTGACCCAGGACATCGGCTTCCTGGTGCCGCCGGTGCACATCCGCGACAACCTGGAACTGCCGGCCAACGCCTACCGCCTGCTGGTGCACGGCGTGCCGGTGGCCACCGCCGACATCCACCCGGACCGCGAGCTGGCGCTGGACCCCGGCGGCGCGCTCGGCAAGATCGACGGCATTCCCGGCAAGGACCCGGCGTTCGGCCTGGATGCGATCTGGATCCAGCCGCACCTGCGCGCCCAGGCCGAGACCATGGGCTACACCGTGGTCGACCCGGCCACGGTGATCGCCACGCATCTGTCGCACCTGATCCGCGAGCATGCCCCGGAACTGCTCGGCCACGAGGAAGTGCAGCAGCTGCTGGCGACCCTGGCCAAGAGCGCGCCCAAGCTGGTCGAGGACCTCACCCCCAAGGCGCTGCCGCTGTCGGTGGTGGTGCGGGTGCTGCAGAACCTGCTCATCGAGAAGATCCCGGTGCGGCAGCTGCGCAAGATCGTCGAGGCCCTGGTCGAGCACGCCCCGCAGAGTCAGGAACCCGGCGCGCTCACCGCCGCCGTGCGCAACGCCCTGGGCCGGTTCATCGTCCAGGAGATCGCCGGCATGGCCCCGGAACTGCCGGTGTTCACCCTGGCCCCGCAATTGGAACGCGTCTTGCAGGACTCTACCCAGGGCAACGGCGCGGCGCTGGAACCCGGACTGGCCGAACGCTTGCACCAAAGTCTGGCGGACTGCGTGAGCAAGCAGGAGGCGCGCAACGAACCGGCGGTGGTGCTGGTGCCGGCGCAGGTCCGCGCCGCCCTCGCCCGTCTGGTCCGCCACAGCGTCCCCGCGCTGTCGGTCCTGTCCTACAGCGAAGTGCCGGAGGACAAGCGGCTGAAGCTGGTGGGCACGATCAGTTGATGGGCGGGGATTGGTGATTTGGGATTCGGGCGTCGCAACAGCGGGCCCGGCGCGCGGAGAGAGACAGCAATGACACGAACGAACACAACCAGAGCAAGGCGACCGGACAGCAGCCATGCCATGGCAGCCTCCGCGACCAATCCCCACTCCCCATTCCCGAATCCCGGCACGCACCCATGAAGATCAAACGCTTTGTCGCCCCCGACATGCGCACCGCCTTCCGGATGGTGCGCGACGAGCACGGGCCGGATGCGGTGATCCTGTCCAACCGGCGCACCGACGAGGGCATCGAGATCGTCGCCGCCAGCAACTACGACGAGGCCCTGGTGCAGCGGGCGCTGGATGCGGTGCGCCCGGACGAGGCGCCGCGCGCCGCCGCGGCGAGCCAGGCGCCGGCCGCTGCGGCCCCGCGTGCTGCGCGCGGCGACGCCGCCGCCAGCCCGGCGATGGCGATGATGGCCGCGATCAGCGAGCGCCGCGGCGGTGCCGCGCCGGCCGCCCCGGCCGCTTCCCCGGCACGGCCGCTGACCCAGCCGGCGGCGCTGGCCGCCTCGGCCATGCCCGCCACGGCCGCGCCGGCCGCCGCCGCGCGCCCGGCCGCTCCGGCCAAGGCCGCAGCGCCGTCACCGGGCCGCGCCGAGTTCAGCATTCCCGAGGACGTGTTCCGCAACGCCCCGATCAGCGTGCCCATGCCCAGCCCGTTCGCCGCCCCCCCCCCGGCGCCGGCCGCCGAGGCCGTGCCGGCCTGGCGCGACGACGTCCCCGCGGTGGCGCTGACCCCGGTGGCGAGCCCGGCCCCGGCCGCGCCGAGCGTGGCCAAGGCCGATGCGCCGGCCGCTGCCGGAATCCCGGCGGCCGCGGCGCTGGCGGCGGTGCCGACCTTCCCCGCCCCGCAGAACGACGAACAATTGACGCAGCTGCGCGACGAACTGTCGCTGATGCGGCAGATGATCGAGCGCGAGATGAACCGCCTCACCGACGAGCGCCTGCGCGGCTCGCCGGTCCGCGCCCAGGCACTGGAGCTGATGGACGACTACGGCTTCGACAGCGGCATCACCCGCGACGTGGTCATGCAGATCCCCGCCGACCTGGAGCTGCACCGCGGCCGCGGGCTGATGCTGGGCCTGTTGTCCAAGCGCCTGCCGATCGCCGCGCTGGATCCGCTCGAGGAAGGCGGCGTGATCGCCCTGATCGGCCCGACCGGCGCCGGCAAGACCACCACCATCGCCAAGCTGGCCTCGCGCTTCCTGGAGCGCCATGCCGCCCGCGACGTGGCCCTGGTCACCACCGACACCATCCGCGTCGGCGGCCGCGAACAGCTGCATAGCTACGGCCGCCAGCTCGGCATCGCCGTGCACGAAGCCGACAGCGACGCCGCGCTGCAGCAGCTGCTGGAGCGCCTGGCCGACTACAAGCTGGTGCTGATCGACACCGCCGGCATGGGCCAGCGCGACCGCGCCCTGGCCGCCCAGCTGCACTGGCTGCGCGCCTCGCGTGTGGTCCGGTCCTTGCTGGTACTCCCCGCCAACGCCCATTTCTCCGACCTGGACGAGGTGGTGCGCCGGTTCGCCGGCGCCGACCCACAGGGGGTCATCATGACCAAGTTGGACGAGACCGGGCGGTTCGGCAGTGCCTTGTCGGTGGTCGTGGACCACCGCCTCCCCATCACCTGGGTGACCGATGGACAGCGCGTGCCGGACGACCTGCACCGCGCCAACGCCGCCAGCCTGGTATTGCGCCTTGAAGATTTGCGGCGCGCTGCCGATAAGCCCTGTACTCCGGAGCAGACCCATGCCGTCGCGTGACTACGTCAATCTGACCAATGCCTTCCCCCTGTCGGCGACGCGCAGCGAGCCGCTGGGTCCGGTGCGCACGATCGCCGTGACCGGCGGCAAGGGCGGCGTGGGCAAGACCAACATCTCGGTCAACCTGTCCATGGCGCTGGCCGACATGGGCAAGCGCACCCTGCTGCTAGACGCCGACCTGGGCCTGGCCAACGTCGACGTGCTGCTGGGGCTGACCCCCAAGTTCACCGTGGCCGACCTGGTCGCCGGGCGCTGCACCCTGGAAGAGGTGCTGATCGACATGCCCAACGGGCTGATGGTGGTGCCCGCCGCCTCCGGCCGCCGCTACATGGCCGAGCTGCCGCCGGCCCAGCACGTCGGCCTGGTCAACGTGTTCTCCGAGCTGCAGCGCGAGCTGGACGTGATGATCGTCGACACCGCCGCCGGCATCACCGACAGCGTGCTGACCTTCTGCCAGGCCGCGCAGGACGCGGTGGTGGTGGTCTGCGACGAGCCGGCCTCGATCACCGACGCCTACGCCCTGATCAAGGTCCTCTCGCGCGAGCGCGGCGTGGACCGGGTGCAGATCGTCGCCAACATGGTCCGCGACCTCAACGAAGGCCGCCTGCTGTACGACAAGCTCAGCCGGGTCTGCGAGAAGTTCCTCGGCGACGTGTCGCTGAACTACCTGGGCTGCGTGCCGCAGGACGACTGGCTGCGCCTGTCGGTGCAGCGCCAGCAGCCGGTGGTCAAGGCCTACCCGTCCAGCCCGTCGGCGCAGGCGATCTCCGAGATCGCCCGGCGCACCGCACGCTGGCAGGCGCCGACCGCCCCGCGCGGCAACGTCGAGTTCTTCGTCGAACGCATCATCCAGCGCGGGGTGGCCGCATGAACGCCGCCGCCCACTACCGCGCCGTCCAGCGCAACAGCGCCAACGACTACATCGCCCAGCACTCGGACCTGGTCCGGCGCATCGCCCACCACCTGGCGGCGCGGCTGCCGGCCAGCGTCGAGATCGACGACCTGATCCAGGCCGGCATGATCGGCCTGATCGAGGCCTCGCGCAGCTACGACGCCGAACAGGGCGCCTCGTTCGAGACCTACGCCTCGATCCGCATCCGTGGCGCGATGATCGACGAGATCCGCCGCGGCGACTGGGTGCCGCGCTCGGTGCACCGCCGCGCCCGCGACGCCGCCTCGGCGATCCGCAAGATCGAACAGAGCACCGGCCGCGCCGCCGCCGCCAACGAAGTGGCCGCGGCGATGGACATGCCGCTTCCCGAATACCTGCGTTTGATGGAAGATGCCGCCCGCGGCCAGGTGCTGAGCCTGGAGTCGCGCATCGAGGACCATGGCGAGCTGGATACCATCGCCAAGGGCGGACCCAATCCGCAGCAGATGCTCGAGCGCAGCGAATTCGGCCGCGAGCTGGGCAAGGCCATCGCGCAGTTGCCCGAACGCGAGCAGTTGGTGCTGTCGCTGTACTACGAGCAGGAATTGAACCTCAAGGAAATCGGCGCGGTGCTCGGGGTCAGCGAGTCGCGCGTGTGTCAGATCCATGGCCAGGCCACGGTACGGTTGCGCGGACGCCTGAAGGCGTTCGAGGTCGCCGATGCCGGTCTGGAAGACGAAGAATAGGAACCCTTAGGAGTCAGTGGTGAACAAGAACATGCGGATTTTGATCGTGGACGATTTCTCGACGATGCGACGCATCGTCAAGAATCTGCTCGGCGATCTGGGCTTCACCAACACCGCCGAGGCCGAAGACGGCAACAGCGCCCTGGCCGCGCTGCGCTCGGCGCCGTTCGAGTTCGTGGTCACCGACTGGAACATGCCGGGCATGACCGGCATCGATCTGCTGCGCAACATCCGCGCCGACGACAAGCTCAAGCACCTGCCGGTGCTGATGGTGACCGCCGAGGCCAAGCGCGAGCAGATCATCGAGGCCGCGCAGTGCGGCGTGAACGGCTACATCATCAAGCCGTTCACCGCGCAGACGCTGCAGGAGAAGCTGGGCAAGATCTTCGAACGCCTGGGAGCGACCGCCTAAATGGAAGCCACCGCCGAACGTACCGCCCTGATCGAACGCCTGCAAGGCGCGCTGGACGCGCTGGAGAACGGCGACGAGGCCGGCTGGCGCAGGGAGATCGACACCCTCGCCGCCTGGCGCACGCGGCCGATGATGCAGGGCCTGAGCCGGCTCGCGCGCGATCTGGGGCAGGCGCTCGGCGAACTGCCGGTGGTGCCCAGCGAGGCCGGCGAGCTGGACGACGCCTGCTCGCGCCTGGACCACGTGGTGGAAATGACCGAACAGGCCAGCCACCGCACCCTGGACCTGGCCGAGGAATGCCGTGCGCTGGCCGACCAGCTCGCCGCCGGCGGCCTCAGCGGCAACCAGGGCGAGATCCTCGACAAGATCCGCCACAACCTCACCGAAATGGCCCTGGCGCAGAGCTTCCAGGACCTGACCGGGCAGATCATCCGCCGCGTCGCCGGCATCGTGCGCCGCGTGCACGAGGGCTTCGGCGCGCTGGGTCTGCCGCCGAAGGAAGAACGCAAGGCCGACGGCAGCCTGGCCGGCCCGGCCCTGCCCGGCCTGGACCGCCACGGCGTGTCGCAGAACGACGCCGACGACCTGCTCTCGGGCCTGGGACTGTAATGTCATGAGCGCCGTACCCGACGACATCGCTGCCGACTTCATCATCGAGGCCCAGGAGATCCTGGACCGGCTCGGCGAGCAGTTGGTGTCGCTGGAGCAGGCGCCCGATGACAGCGGCCAGCTCAACGCCGTGTTCCGCGGCTTCCACACGCTCAAGGGCGGCGCCGGCTTCCTGGCGATCAACGCCATGGTCGAGCTGTGCCATGCGGCGGAGGAAACCCTGGGCATGGCCCGTGCCGGCCAGGCCACCCTGCAGGCGCGGCACTTCGACGCCGCGCAGCAGTCGCTGGACTACCTGCAGTCGATGCTCGACGCCTTCGGCAGCGGCCAGGAGCCGCCGCGCGCGCCGCCGGAGCTGATCGCGCAGTTCGACGCGCATGGCGACGCCGCACCGGCGCCGGCACCCGCGAAGAGCGCCGCGCCGGCGCCCGCCGCCGTCCCGGCCACCGCCGCGGCCGCGGGAGACCTGATCAGCGACGACGAATTCGAAGCGCTGCTGGACCAGTTGCACGGCGATGCGCCGCCGACGGCCACGCCGCAGGCGCTGCAGCCGGCGCCGCGCGCGCCCAGCGCCGCGCCCAAGGCCGCGGCCGCCCCGGCCAAGGCCGCCGAGCCCGAACACACCGTGCGCGTGGACACCAAGCGCCTGGACGCGATCGTCAACCTGATCGGCGAACTGGTGCTCTCGCGCAACCGCCTCAAGACCTTGCGCGTGCGTCTGCGCGACGAGGAGCTGGACCGCGCGGTCAGCAGCCTGGACATCGCCACCGCGCGCCTGCAGTCGGCGGTGATGCGCACGCGCATGCAGCCGGTGGGCAAGGTGTTCTCGCGCTTCCCCAAGGTGGCGCGCGACGTCGCCCGCTCGCTCAACAAGGAAGTGGAGCTGGAACTGATCGGCGCCGACACCGAGCTCGACCGCAACCTGGTCGAGGCGCTGGCCGATCCGCTGGTGCACCTGGTGCGCAACGCGATCGACCACGGCATCGAAGCGCCGGCGCTGCGCGAGGCCACCGGCAAGCCGCGCGGCGGCCACGTGCGCCTGTCGGCGCAGCAGGAAGGCGACTACGTCAGCATCGAGGTGCAGGACGACGGCGCCGGCATCGACCCGGAGCGGCTGCGCGCCAAGGCTCGCGAGAAGGGCCTGATCGACCCCGAGGCCGCGGCCCGCCTGAGCACCGAGGAATGCCTGCACCTGGTGTTCCTGCCCGGCTTCTCGACCAAATCCGAAGTCACCGACATCTCCGGCCGCGGCGTCGGCATGGACGTGGTGCAGTCGCGCATCCGCGAACTCAGCGGACAGATCCAGATCCAGTCGGAACTGGGCCGCGGCAGCCGCTTTCTGATCCGCGTGCCGCTGACCCTGGCGATCCTGCCGACCCTGCTGGTGCAGGCCGGCGATACCGTCTACGCGCTGCCGCTGGCGCGCGTGGTCGAAGTGCTGCACGCCCCGCGCCGCTCGCTGGGCTGGTTCGACGGCCGCGCCGTGCTCGACCGGCAATCGCACACCCTGCCGCTGGTGGACCTGCGCCAGTGGCTCAACATCGACGCCCCGCAACTGCCGCTGCTCACCGTGGTGGTACTGCAAGCCGGCGAATCGCGCATGGGCCTGGTCGTGGACCAGGTCCGCGGCCGCGAGGAAGTGGTGATCAAGCCGCTGCCGCGCTCGCTGCGCGGCCTGCCCGGCTACGCCGGCGCCACCCTCATCGGCGACGGCCGCCTGGCGCTGATCCTGGATGTGGATGGCTTGAAGGCCTGAAGGCCGGGATTGGGGAATGGGGATTGGGGAATCGTAAGAGCGGGTTCCCTGGCGCTTCGTTTTCCCCTGATTCCGCCGTAGGAGCGGCTTCAGCCGCGACGCGGAGAGGCTGGGATTCGGGATTCGGGATTGGGGAATCGCAACAGCGGCCCCCGTGTGCCTCTGTTCCCTCTGGTAGGAGCGGCTTCAGCCGCGACGCCATGAAGCCGGAATCGGTGCTTGGCGATAACGCGCGGCGCGCGGCTCCCTGCCGACACGATCCGAACGATCGTGCATAGGCAACGCGCCAAGGTCAGCGCATCGCGGCTTAAGCCGCTCCTACGACACACCGACCAACCCGCCGCACTCGCGCTCTTGCGAATCCCAAATCCCGAATCCCGAATCCCACCCCCATCAAGTCCCAAGCCCCCTGGCCGATACCTCCTGCATGGACAAGCTCAGTCTCATCGGCCTGCTGTTGGCGATTCTGTCGCTCATCGGCGGCAGCATCCTCAAGGGCGCCGGCATTTCGGCGCTGTGGTCGCCGGCTGCGTTCGTGATCGTGATCGTCGGCACCGTCGCCGCGATCCTGGTGCACACCCCGCCCTCCGTGTTCCGCCGTGCGTTCCAGATCGCCAAGTGGATCCTGTGGCCGCCGCCGAGCGACCGCCAGGCGCTGCTCAAGCAGATCGTGGAATGGAGCAACATCGCGCGCCGCCAGGGCCTGCTCGGGCTGGAGAACCAGGTGCCGCAGCAGCAGGATCCGTTCGTGCGCAAGGGCCTGCAGATGCTGGTGGACGGCGTGGAGCCGGAAGCGATCCGGCACATGCTGGAGATCGACCTGGAAGGCCAGGAGCATTGCGACCTGGCCGCGGCCAAGGTGTTCGAGGGCATGGGCATCTATGCGCCCACCCTGGGCATCATCGGCGCGGTGCTGGGCCTGATCGCGGTGATGAAGAACCTGGCCGACCCGAGCAAGCTCGGCCACGGCATCGCCGCCGCGTTCACCGCCACCATCTACGGCATCGCCTCGGCCAACCTGCTGTTCCTGCCCATGGCCGCCAAGCTCAAGAGCGTGATCAAGCACAGCTGCGGCGAGCGCGAAATGATCATCGAAGGGTTGATCGCCATCGCCCAGGGCGAGAACCCGCGCAACATCGAATCGAAACTGGCCGGATTCTTGCATTGAGTTGCCAATGGCCCGCAAGCACTCCCACGACGAGCACGCCAACCACGAGGCATGGGCCATCCCCTATGCCGACCTGATGACGTTGCTGCTCGCCTTCTTCGTGGTGATGTACGCGCTGTCCACGATCAACGAAGCCAAGTACCGGGTCATGGCCGACGCGATGAGCGCCGCGTTCGGCGGCACCCCGAAGACCCTGCGCCCGGTGCAGGTCGGCGACCAGGCGCTGCAGGGCCAGGGCGGCGAGCGACCGACCCCGATCAAGTCCAGCCCGGCGCTGACCCTGCCCGACCCCAACCGCCTGCCCTCGGGCAACGCGCAGCGCGGCGACGACCTGCGCGACGCGCAGCAGCTGCGCCGCGCGCAGCGCCAGCTCGACAGCATCGCCGATCGCCTCGGCGCCGCGCTGGCGCCGCTGATACAGAAGAAGCTGATCACCGTGCGCCGCGCCGGGCTGTGGATCGAAGTGGAGATCAACAGCGACATCCTGTTCGGCTCCGGCTCGGCCGCGCTCGACCAGAGCGCGCGCGCCACCCTGTCCGAACTGGCGCAGGTGCTGGCCGGCGTGCCCAACGGGGTGCGCGTGGAGGGCTACACCGACAACACCCCGATCGCCACCGCGCAGTTCCCCTCGAACTGGGAACTGTCGGCGGCGCGCGCGGCCAGCGTGGTCCACCTGTTCGCCGACCAGGGCCTGCAGCCCTCGCGGCTGTCGATGATCGGTTACGGCCAGTTCCGCCCGCGCGCCAGCAACGACACGCCGGCCGGCCGCAACGCCAACCGCCGCGTGGTGCTGGTGATCCTGGCCGACTCCGGCGACAGCGGCGATGCAACGCCGTCGGCCTCCGACCGCTTGAGCGCCGGCGCCGCGCCGGCCACCCCGACACCCCCCGCCGCGGCGGCCCCCGGCAACGCCGGCGGCCCCCGCGCAGTACCTGCCATTGAAGGAGTCAACTGATGCGCATCTGGGCGATCGCCAACCAGAAAGGTGGCGTGGGCAAGACCACCACCACGCTGGCCCTGGGCCGTGGGCTGGCCATGCTCGGGCACCGCGTGCTGATGCTCGATCTCGATCCGCACGCCTCGCTGACCCGGGCCTTCGACGTGCCGCAGGAACCGCAGCCGCCGGGCGTGCTCGACCTGTTCGCGACCCCGCCGGGCGAACTCGCCGCGCTGGCCCGCGACACCGCGGTCGAGCGACTGAGCTTCGTCTGCGGGCAGACCGCGCTGGCCACGCTGGAACGGCGCAGCGCCAACCAGCCGGGTCTGGGCCTGGCGCTGCAGCAGGCCATGGCCCGCCACGCCGGCCAGCACGACTACATCCTGCTCGACTGCCCGCCGACCCTGGGCCTGCTGATGATCAACGCGCTGGCCGCGGCCGACCGCGTGATCATCCCGACCCAGGCCGAACCGCTGGCCCTGCATGGCCTGGCCAGCATGGTCCGCACCGTGGACATGGTCGAGCGCTCGCGGCGCCGGCCGCTGCCCGCCTCGATCCTGCCGACCCTGTTCGACAAGCGCACCCGCGCCGGTAACGAGACCCTGCGGCAGATGCAGGACAGCTACGGCGAGCGGGTCTGGGAAGACGCGATCCCGGTCGACACCAAGATCTGCAACGTCAAGGCGCTGACGGTGGCCGGCGTGCCCGGCGACTACCCGGGCCGCGGACTGGCCGCCTACCGCCGCGCGCTGGAATGGCTGATCGCCAGCGACGCCACGCCGATGGAGCAAGCCGCATGAGCACCCCCGGGATCATCGACGATTATCTGGAAGGCCTGCTCCACGACGTGATCGCCGAGGAGCAGAAGGCCGTGCCGCCGAGCCCCGCGCCGGTCGCAGTCGCCGACGTGCAAGCGGACGCCGAGACGACGGCGCCCGCCGCGACCGGCCCGACTCCGGAGCAGATCGCTGCCGCGGTGCTGGCCGAAGCCGATTCCGATCCGGCCCTGGCCGGCATCATGTCGCAGCAGGCGCTCGCGCCCGCGCCGACCGGTCCGACGCCCGAACAAATCGCTGCCGCGGTCCTGGCCGAAGCCGACTCCGATCCGGCCCTGGCCGGCATCATGTCGCAGCAGGCGCTGGCGCCCGCCCCGGCCGGTCCGACGCCCGAACAGATCGCCGCGGCGGTGCTGGCCGAAGCCGATTCCGATCCGGCGCTCGCCGGCATCATGTCGCAGCAGGCGCTCGCGTCCGCGCCGGCCGGTCCGACGCCCGAAGAAATCGCTGCCGCAGTCCTGGCCGAAGCCGACTCCGATCCGGCCCTGGCCGGCATCATGTCGCAGCAGGCACTCGCACCCGCGCCGGCCGGCCCGACGCCCGAACAGATCGCCGCGGCGGTCCTGGCCGAAGCCGACTCCGATCCGGCCCTGGCCGGCATCATGTCGCAGCAGGCGCTGGCACCCGCGCCGGCCGGTCCGACGCCCGAACAGATCGCCGCCGCGGTCCTGGCCGAAGCCGATTCCGATCCGGCCCTGGCCGGCATCATGTCGCAAGCAGCGCCGGCGCCCGCCGCGCTGACGCCGGCCCAGCAGGCCGAGCGCCAGGCCGATCTGGACGCGGTCGCGGCGATGGAGCGGCAGCGTGCCGCCGTGCCGCGCGATCTGGCCGCCGAAGACGATGCCGCCGCCGCGCGCGCGGTCCAGCGTCCGCCGATGGCGGTGCCACCGGAACGCCGCGCCGAAGCGAGCCGCGCCCAGGCCGCCGGCGCCAAGCTGCCGCCGAACCTGCAGGCCTTCATGGCGCCGAGCGTGCCACATGGCTCGGCCATCGCCCCCGAACGCCTGGCCGAGCGCCGCACCCGCTGGCTGCGCCTGCGCTGCGGCGAGCAGGCCTACGCGCTGGAACTGCTGAAGGTGCAGGAAGTGGTGCTGCCGGTGCCGCTGCTGGCCCTGCGCGGCACGCCGCCGGCCATGCTCGGCATCATGAACCTGCGCGGCCAGGTGGTGCCGGTGCTCGACCTCGGCGTGCACCTGGGCGCGGCGCCGATCGAGATGGACATGCAGACCCGGGTGGTGGTGCTGGAAGAGAACGGCGAGACCCTGGGCCTGCGCGTGTCGGCGGTGGAAGACGTGGCCAGCCTCAGCGACCAGCAGATCGAGCCGCCGGACAACGCCCGCATCTGCCGCATTTCCAACCATCTGTTCCGCGGCGTTGCGCGGCTGGCGCAACAGCCGATGATCCTGCTCGACGCCGAGCAACTGCTGCACTGACCGGTGGCGGCGCGCGGCAACTGGGAACGGTGCCGCACTTTTCCAACCGCCGCTAAAGCTTTTCAGGCCACGGCCGTTATCTGCCATAGAACCATTGGTGCGGAGCAATGATGAGCACAGTCCCCCTTGGCGAAGATCTCGGTATCGAGACCAGCGCCGACCTGAAACAACGCCTGACCGCGTTCCTTGCGTCGGACGACGTGCTGCGGCTGGACGCCGGCGAAGTCCGCCGCATCCATACCGCATCCGTACAGGTGCTGTGCGCATTCGTCGATGCCCGTCGCAAGGACGGCAAGCGCACCGAATTCGAGGCCTGCAACGCCACCTTTCGCGACGCGGCACGCCTGCTAGGGGTCAGCGAATCGCTGGGCCTTCCTGCAACCCCTGACAATCTGAAATCTGTGGAGAACGCGGCATGAGCGCACGTATCTTGGTAGTGGACGATTCGGCGTCGATGCGCCAGATGGTCTCCTTCGCCCTCACCTCGGCCGGCTTTGCCGTCGAAGAAGCCGAAGACGGCGCGGTCGCGCTGGGCCGCGCCAAGGGCCAGCGCTTCAACGCGGTGGTCACCGACGTCAACATGCCGAACATGGACGGCATCACCCTGATCCGCGAACTGCGGCAGCTGCCGGACTACAAGTTCACCCCGATGCTGATGCTGACCACCGAGTCGGCGGCGGAGAAGAAGTCCGAGGGCAAAGCGGCCGGTGCGACCGGCTGGCTGGTCAAGCCGTTCAATCCCGAACAGCTGATCGCCACCGTCCAGAAAGTCCTGGGCTGATCCCTCCCCCCCCTTTTCCGGATTCCCGCCCCATGAGCATGGACCTGCAACGTTTCCACGCCACCTTCTTCGAGGAAAGCCGCGAAGGGCTGGATGCGATGGAAGCCGGATTGCTGTCGCTGGAAGAAGGCAATCGCGACCCCGAGACCATCAACTCGGTGTTCCGCGCCGCGCACTCGATCAAGGGCGGCGCCGCCACCTTCGGTTTCGAGGCGATGGCCGGCCTCACCCACGTGCTGGAGACGCTGCTCGACGAGCTGCGCGCCGGCAAGCGCGAAGTCGAAGCGCACGCGATCGACGCCATCCTCGGTTCGGTGGACGTGCTGCGCGCCCTGCTGCGCGAAGCCGAACACGGCGTCCCGGCCGATCCGGCCGCGGTCAAGGCCGTGCACGAGCGCCTGCAGCACGCGTTGAACGGCGGCCCGGCCGCGCCCACCGTCGCCACCCCGGCGGCGAACCAGCCGGCCGAGCCGGAAGCCTGGCAGATCGGCTTCACTCCGGCGCCGTCGCTGTTCATGAGCGGCAACGACCCGCTGCGCATCATCCGCGAACTCGAACACCTCGGTCCGCTGCAGGTCGCCTGCCGCAGCACGCGCCTGCCCGGCTTCGCCGAACTCGATCCGCTCGAGGCCTACCTGGCCTGGGACCTGGGTCTGGTCGGCAAGATCCCGCGCAGCGTGATCGAAGACACCTTCGCCTGGGTCATCGACGACTGCGAACTGGAAATCCGCCCGGTGCCGCCGCCGAGCCTGGCCACCGCACCGGCGCCGGTGCTGACCGCGCCGCCGACCGCCGCCACCGCCGCCCCGGCCGCCGCCGTGGCCGCGAATGCGCCGGCCGGCAATGCCGCGGCCGCGCACGAAGCGGAAAGCTCGATCCGCGTCAGCGTCGACAAGGTCGACGCGCTGATCAACCTGGTCGGCGAACTGGTCATCACCCAGGCCATGCTCAAGCAGGTCTCCACCGGCCTGGACCAGGCGGTGGCCGAGCGCCTGTTCGCCGGCCTGGACCTGCTCGAACGCAATACCCGCGATCTGCAGGAAGCGGTGATCGGCGTGCGCATGCTGCCGGTGGACGCGGTGTTCCGCCGCTTCCCGCGCCTGGTCCGCGACCTCTCCACCCGCCTCGGCAAGCAGGTGCGCCTGCGCACGATTGGCGAGGGTACCGAACTGGACAAGGGCCTGATCGAGAAGATCGCCGATCCGCTGGTGCACCTGGTGCGCAACTCGATCGACCACGGCCTGGAACTGCCGGAGGCGCGCCGCGCCGCCGGCAAGGACGAGACCGGCACCATCACCCTGGCGGCCTCGCACCAGGGCGGCCACATCGTCATCGAAGTCAGCGACGACGGCGCCGGCCTCAACCGCAACCGCATCCTGGCCAAGGCCGCCGAACGCGGCATCGCCGTGCCGGACAACCCGAGCGATGCGCAGGTCTGGGACCTGATCTTCGCCCCGGGCTTCTCCACCGCCGACGCGGTCACCGACCTGTCCGGCCGTGGCGTCGGCATGGACGTGGTCCGCCGCAACATCCAGGGCCTGGGCGGCGAAGTGCAGCTGGAAAGCGAATCCGGCCGCGGCACCCGCGTGCTGATCCGCCTGCCGCTGACCCTGGCGATCCTCGACGGCATGACCGTGGCGGTCGCCGGCGAGACCCTGATCCTGCCGCTGGCCTATGTCATCGAGGCACTGCAGCCCAAGGCCGACGACATCCGCACCATGGCCGGCGAAGGCCGCGTGCTGCGCGTGCGCGGCGAATACCTGCCGATCCTCTCGCTCAGCGACTCCTACGGCTTCGGCCGCATCGAGCAGAGCGAAGAACCGCTGGTGGTCGTGGTCGAGGCCGACGGGCAGAAGCTGGCGCTGGAAGTGGACGAGCTGATCGGCCAGCAGCAGGTGGTGGTCAAGAACATCGAGAACAACTACCGGCGCATCAGCGGCATCTCCGGTGCCACCATCCTCGGCGACGGCCGCGTCGCCCTGATCGTGGACATCGGTGGCCTGGTCCGCTCGCTGCGGGTGCAGCAGGCGGCCTGACCGCCCCGCCCTCCGGCGTCACGCCACACATGAGCCCCGGCAGCGATGCCGGGGCTTTTTGTTTGCGGTGCGCGCTGCAGATCGGCGTCTCTGCATACGCAGTCGCCAGAAACAGGACGCGCGCTGCACACAGATGCCTCCACGTAGCCCGACATCCGACCTGCAAAGACCGCAACGCGGCCCTCAAGAAAGCGCCAAGGGTGCCGATAGCCCATTGAGCGCACAGTTTTTGTCTACATGTGCGTGCCGGTCACACCTGGGGAGGTGGAACCGGCGCTTCAGGGGATCGATCGGAGGAGATGCCGGTCGCTGAAGCCGTGCTGCAGCAACGGGGAAAACGCATCGTGTGTCGTGTTGGCGTGGCTTGAGCGCATGTTTCCGCATGCCTCCCGCATGTTTTTCGCACTTCATCACAGATGAAACCAGCATTACGACCGGTTTTCCCTCGTCCCGATCACGCAGTGACTCGTCCATTTTCAGGGGGTTCCAACATGACGTCGCTCTTGCAACGCTACAACGTGGGCCGCCGCCTCGGCGGCGCGTTCGGCCTATTGATCCTGCTGTCCTGCCTGCTGGTCGCGGCCGGCCTGCTGTCCATGTCGCGGGCGCGGAACGAACTGGATCGCATCGTCAAGATCAACGTCGAGAAGATCCGCATCAGCAACGGCATGCTCAACGACAACGCCAACATCCTGGTCGCACTCGGCACCTTGGCAACAGTGAGCAGCGAACAGCTCAACCGGGAGGCGCTGGCAGAGATCAAGGAACATCGCGCGCACTACATGGAAATGCGCAAGCAACTCGATGCGTTCCCGGCCACCAGCGAACGCATCCGCACGCTGCGTGCGGAGATCGATGCGCAACGGGCGGTCGCAGGCAAGCTCAACGATCAGGTGATTGCGCTCGGCGCGGCCAATCGCAACGACGAAGCGCAGGTCGTACTGAACGAAAAGGCGCGACCGGCCACGGCCGCCTGGCAGGCCAAGATTCGGGAAAACGCCGATATCCAGGACGCCCAGATGAAGAACGCCTATGCCACGGCCACCGAGGCGATGACCGATGGCCGCAACATGCTGATCGGCGGCGGCCTGGCCGTGTTGATCGTCAGTGGCCTGCTGGCCTGGACCATCACCCGCAGCCTGACCGGACCGCTGAACCAGGCCACCCGCGCCGCCGAAGCCATTGCCGATGGACGCCTGGACAACGACGTGGCCACCGAGGCACGCGACGAACCCGGCCGCCTGCTGCTGGCCATGGACCGCATGCAGACCCAGTTGCAGCGCTTCTCCAGCGAAACCGCGTTGATGATCGAACTGCACGCGGACAAGGACGTGTCCCACCGCATGCCGCAGGACTTCCCCGGCGTGTACGGCGAACTGAGCAAGGGCATCAACACCATGATGTTCGAGCATCTGGACGCCATCGTCGACGCCATCGGCGTGCTCAACGAATACGCCAACGGCGACCTGCGCCGCGACGCCAGGCGCCTGCCCGGCAGCCGCGCGGTGCTGCACGAATCGATGGATGCGGCCAAGGCCAGCCTGCTGGCGATCAACACCGAGATCAAGCGCCTGGCGGCGGCTGCTGCGGCCGGCGACTTCAGCGCCCGCGGCGATGCGGCGCACTTCCAGCACGATTTCCGGCTGATGGTGCAGGACCTCAACGCGATGATGGAGGTCAGCGACCACAACCTCGGCAAGCTGTCAGCGCTGCTGCAGGCCATCGCCGCCGGCGACCTCACCGCGCGCATGGAAGGCGAGTTCCACGGCGTGTTCGCCACGATGCGCGACGACGCCAACGCCACCGTCGAACAGCTGACCGGCATCGTCGGTCGCATCCAGACCGCGGCGGTCAGCATCAACGCTGCCTCGACCGAGATCGCCGCCGGCAACGACGACCTGTCGCGCCGCACCGAGCAGCAGGCGGCCAGCCTGGAAGAAACCGCAGCGTCGATGGAGGAACTGACCTCTACCGTTCGCCAGAACGCCGAGCACGCACGCCAGGCCAATCAGCTCGCCGCCGGTGCGGCCTCGGTGGCCTCGCAGGGCGGCAGCGTGGTCGGCCAGGTGGTCGAGACCATGAGCGGCATCGAAGCCTCGTCGAAGAAGATCGCCGACATCATCGGCGTCATCGACGGCATCGCCTTCCAGACCAACATCCTGGCCTTGAACGCGGCGGTGGAAGCGGCGCGTGCCGGCGAACAAGGTCGCGGCTTCGCCGTGGTCGCCAGCGAGGTGCGCACCCTGGCCCAGCGTTCCTCGAATGCGGCCAAGGAGATCAAGAGCTTGATCGACGACTCGGTGGACCAGGTGGCCAATGGCTCGACCCTGGTACGCCAGGCCGGCGAGACCATGGCCGAGATCGTCGCCTCGGTACAGCGCGTCACCGACATCATGGGCGAGATCTCGGCGGCCTCGCAGGAGCAGGCGTCGGGGATCGAGCAGGTCAACCAGACCGTCACCCAGATGGACGAGACCACCCAGCAGAACGCCGCCCTGGTGGAAGAAGCCACCGCCGCCGCGCGCTCGATGGAGGAACAGGCCACGCAGTTGCAGGACGCAGTGGCCGTGTTCAAGTTGGACACCCTGCCGGCGATTGCATCGATCGCGGTCGCGTCGACGCCGCGCCCCGCCCCACGCAGCGTGACGCCTGCGCCGTCACGCAAGCCGCGGCCGGCGCCGCAGTCCGTTGCGCTTGCCCAGGCGGCCAGCAGCGACTGGCAGGAGTTCTGAGTCCTCGCCCCAGTCGCGTCGATGCGCGGCCGTGCACTGCGCGGCCGCTCGACAGGTGCGTGAAGCCGACATGCAGGTGCGTGTCGCCATGGCAGAGGCGCCGCCGCCATCAACGCGGAGTGCGGCAAGCACGGTGGGGCCGTCGAATAACCTGCATTGGCGGGATGCGCCTACCCGCACCAAGTTGCAAACGCTGCGGGGCGCGTGTTCGGCAACACCATCCGCGCCAGCGTGAATCCAGCGCGCCACGCGCCGCCTGGTCTGCGCTGCACGAACGCACTGCGGCGCTCAAGAATTCCGCACTCCCGTCGATACCAGGGTGAGCGCACAGTTTTTGTCTACACCCGTGCGTGCCGACAGGGCCTGGGGAGGTCCGTCGGCGCTTCAGAGGGATCGATCGGTGCACGCGCCGATCGCTGAAGTCGCAAAACCGAACGGGAAAACCGCAACCCTGACGACTGTTCTTTTTTCGCGCCTGCCTTCGGCACGCGCGCAGCTTCGACTTGCAGCTCTTTCGTCCGTTTCGTCAGCTTGCCTGCACCCCGGATCCCCGGCGCATCGCAATACGCGTCGTTCCTTCATTCGTACACGGGGGCCCACCATGCACGCGGTCTTGCGACACCGAAGACGCATCCACCGGGCGATCGACCGACAGCATCGGCGATTGCAGGCGGAACTCGGGCATGCCAACGCCATGGTCACCGTCGCGAGTGCGGCGCTTTCGCACGACCCGCCTGTCGCGTCGCCAGTCATCACGCCATGTGACTGTCGCCGCCCCCAGCGCGGGCCGTCCGCGACTGCCCGCGTCAACCGCCGACGTCGCATTCCTGCGCGCCGAGCAGCCTTTTCGCCCCTTGGAGATGTGAAATGACCCGCCTTCTGCAACGCTACAACGTCGGTGTCCGCCTGTCGGCGGCCTTCGGCGTGCTGATTCTTCTTTCGGTGGTCCTGGTGATCATCGGGCTGTCCGGCATGGCCGAGGCGCGCAAGCACCTGGACATGATCGTGCTGGACCGCATGGCGAAGATCGAATTCAGCAACCAGATGCTCGACGCCAACTCCTCCGTGCTGGTTGCGCTGAGCACCTATACCACCTCCACCAACGCGACGATGCGGCAAGAGGCGCTGGAGACCTTCAATCGGCAGCGCGAGCGCTACGCCGAGGCCCGCGCCAAGATCGACAAGCTGTCCAGCACCGCCGGCGGCCGCGTCATCCGCGCCGACATGGACGCCAAGCGCGCCACTGCGAAGCAGATCAACGACGCCATCGTCGCGCTGGGCGAAAAGGGCGAGAATGCCCAGGCGCTGGAGATGCTCAATCGCGAAGCGCTGCCGGCAACCCTCGCGTGGCAGAGCAAGATCCGCGAGTTCGCCGATCGACAGAAGTCGCAGGCCGCCGAAGGCTATCAGGCGGCGCTGGACGCGATGCACCGTGGCCGCATGCTGCTGATCGGCGGTACCGTGCTGGCCCTGGTGCTCAGCGCCTTGCTGGCGCTGACCATCACCCGTAGCCTGACCACACCGCTGGGCCTGGCCACCCGCACCGCTGAGGCCATCGCCAATGGCGACATGCACAATGCCGTGCGCACCGACGCACGCGACGAAACCGGCCGCCTGTTGAACGCCATGGGCCGCATGCAGCAGCAGTTGCAGGCCGTGCTGGCCGCGCAGGCCGACATGGCCCAGCGCCACGACGCCGGCCAGATCAGCTACCGCATGGACGAGAGCGTCTTCCCCGGCGACTACGGGCGCATGGTCCGCGACAGCAATGCGCTGGCCGCCTCGCACATCGCGGTGACCGAGCGCCTGGCGCAGATCATGGGCCGCTATGCCATCGGCGACCTGTCCGAGGACATGGACCGCCTGCCCGGCGAGAAAGCCCGCCTCACCGAGACGATGGACACGGTCAAGCACAACCTGACCGCGATGAATACCGAGATCAAGCACCTGGCCGGTGCGGCGGCCGCAGGCGACTTCAGCGTGCGCGGCGATACCGCGCGCTTCCAGTACGACTTCCGCCTGATGGTCGACAGCCTCAACCAGTTGATGGCCACCGCCGACGGCAACCTGCAGGCACTGTCGTCCCTGCTGCAGTCGATCGCCGCCGGCGACCTGACCGTGCGCATGCAGGGCGAGTTCCAGGGCGTGTTCGCCACCATGCGCGACGACGCCAATGCCACCACCGAGCAGTTGGCCGCCATCGTCGCGCGCATCCAGACCGCCGCGGTCAGCATCAATGCCGCCGCCAGCGAGATCGCCACCGGCAACGACGATCTGTCGCGCCGCACCGAACAGCAGGCCGCCAGCCTCGAAGAAACCGCCGCGTCGATGGAAGAGCTGACCTCCACCGTCAAGCAGAACGCCGAACACGCCCGCCAGGCCAACCAGCTTGCCACCGGCGCCGCGTCGGTCGCCTCGCAGGGTGGCACGGTGGTCGGCCAGGTGGTCGAGACCATGAGTGGCATCGAGGCCTCCTCGCGCAAGATCGCCGACATCATCTCGGTGATCGATGGCATCGCCTTCCAGACCAACATCCTGGCCTTGAATGCGGCAGTGGAAGCGGCGCGTGCCGGCGAGCAGGGCCGTGGCTTCGCCGTGGTCGCCAGCGAAGTGCGTACCCTCGCCCAGCGCTCGTCGAATGCGGCCAAGGAGATCAAGGACCTGATCGACGACTCGGTCGGCCGCGTCGCCACCGGGTCGGCCCTGGTCGACCAGGCCGGCAAGACCATGCACGAGATCGTGGCCTCCGTGCAGCGTGTCACCGACATCATGGGGGAGATCTCCGCCGCCTCGCAGGAACAGTCGGCCGGCATCGAGCAGGTCAATCAGACCGTCATGCAGATGGACGAAGCCACCCAGCAGAACGCCGCGCTGGTGGAAGAAGCCACCGCCGCCGCGCGTTCGATGGAGGATCAGGCCGGCCAGTTGAGCCAGGCTGTGGCCCTGTTCAAGATCGACCAGCAGGCGCCGACGGCACCGCGCAGCGCCGCACCGCCGGTCGCGCTCGCCAGCGCCAAGCGACCGGCCAAGGTGCCTGCACCGCAGGCGGCCGCACGCCGGCCGGTGGCCGTTGCCGCGGCCAAGCCCATGGCCGCCGTTGCGGGCGGCGGCGACTGGCAGGAGTTCTGATCGCGCTTCACCCCGCACCCCGCGGACACGGGTAGCGAAGCCCGGGAGCGCCAGCTCCCGGGCTCTTTTTTTTTGTCCTTCCACACGGCCGAAGGCGAATCGACCGGCGTGGCACCCGGAAAAGCGCGACACCTATCCCTATCGGAGTGAAGCCAACGTGAAGCGGATCTAAATCCGCACCATCCCGCCTTAAAGAACAGAGCGCACACGCCGATACGGGGGTATCGCACACAAATTGTCTACAAATTTGAACAAGAGTCGCCACAGGGCGGCTAAAGCAAGACAAATCAAATTACAGACGAAGCGTCAATAGTTGATATCTATTTAATACGCAATAACTATCAATTGAATGTTTTCGATTCACAACCGAAATAGATAGAGCACCGCCCAGCGCCTCCGCGGACATCGACTCAGGCACGGGGTACGCCATCCCCAACGCTTCACCCTTTCCATCAGGACCATGACGATGACGCTCAAGAATCTCAGTCTTTCCGCCAGGCTCGCGCTCAGCTTTGCCGTCATCGTGCTGATCACGGTGATCATCGGCTCGATCAGCCTGAGCAGCCTCTCTTCGCTCAACAGCGCCGCCGACATGAACGACCATACCTACAAGGTCATGTCCACCGGCGACATGATGGAAGTCGATGCGCTCAACGTCGAGACCGGTGCGCGCGGCTACCTGCTGTCGGGCAACCAGGAGCATCTGCAACCGTTCACCAACGGCCTGGCCGCGTTCGACAAGAACTTCGCCGAGGCCAAGCGCCTGACTGCGGACAATCCGCGCCAGCAGGCGCGGCTGGACAAGCTGCATGCCGCGTTCGACAACCTCGCCGGCGTGGAGAAGCAGATCACCGCATTGCGCGCGCAGTCCAACGACCCCGCGCAGATCGCCGCCGAATTCAGCCAGGCGCGCGATCGCAAGGCCATGCAGGAGATCCGCGGCCTGCTCGGCGACTTCATCGGCGAGGAACGCGGCCTGCTGGCCAAGCGCACCGAAACCCTGACCACCGTACGCGCGCAGAACAAGTGGGCGGTGCTGCTGGGCAATCTGCTGGTGATCGTGGCCGCGATCGGCATGGCGATCGTGATCCGCCGTCAGTTGCTCAAGCGCCTGGGCACCGCGATCGGCGTGGCCGACGCCATCGCCCGCGGCAAGCTCGACAATGCGATCGACCTGCGCAGCAAGGACGAGGCCGGCGTGCTGCTGCAGAGCATGGACAAGATGCAGAGCCAGTTGCAGTCGGTGCTCGCCGCCCAGGCCGAGATGGCCCAGCGCCATGACGCAGGCCAGATCAGCTTCCGCATGGACGAAACCGTGTTCCCCGGCGACTACGGGCGCATGGTCCACGACAGCAACGCCCTGGCCGCCTCGCATATCGCGGTGAAGCTGCGCCTGGCGCAGATCATGGGCCGATATGCCATCGGCGACCTGTCCGAGGACATGGACCGCCTGCCCGGCGAAAAGGCCGTGCTCACCGAAACCATGGACAAGGTCAAGCTCAACCTGACCGCAATGAACAGCGAGATCAAGCACCTGGCCGGCGCGGCTGCCGCCGGCGATTTCAGCGTGCGTGGCGATACCGAGCGCTTCCAGTACGACTTCCGCCTGATGGTCGACAGCCTCAACCAGTTGATGGCCACCGCCGACGGCAACCTGCAGGCGCTGTCGGCGCTGCTGCAGTCCATCGCCGCCGGCGACCTGACCGCGCGCATGCACGGCCAGTTCCAGGGCGTGTTCGCCACCATGCGCGACGACGCCAACGCCACCGCCGAACAGCTGGCCGCCATTGTCGCGCGGATCCAGACCGCGGCGGTCAGCATCAACGGTGCCGCCAGCGAGATCGCCGCCGGCAACGACGACCTGTCGCGCCGGACCGAGCAGCAGGCCGCCAGCCTGGAAGAAACCGCCGCGTCGATGGAAGAGCTGACCTCCACCGTCAAGCAGAACGCCGAACACGCCCGCCAGGCCAACCAGCTCGCCACCGGTGCAGCCACGGTCGCCTCGCAGGGCGGCGCGGTGGTCGGCCAGGTCGTGGAGACCATGAGCGGGATCGAGGCCTCGTCGAAGAAGATCGCCGACATCATCAGCGTCATCGACGGCATCGCCTTCCAGACCAATATCCTCGCCTTGAACGCGGCCGTGGAAGCGGCGCGTGCCGGCGAACAGGGCCGCGGTTTCGCCGTGGTCGCCAGCGAGGTGCGCACCCTCGCCCAGCGCTCGGCCAACGCCGCCAAGGAAATCAAGGGCCTGATCGACGACTCGGTCGGCCGTGTCGCCCAGGGCTCGGCGCTGGTCGACCAGGCCGGCAAGACCATGCAGGAGATCGTGGCCTCGGTGCAGCGCGTGACCGACATCATGGGCGAGATCTCCGCCGCGTCGCAGGAACAGTCGGCCGGCATCGAGCAGGTCAACCAGACCGTCACCCAGATGGACGAGACCACCCAGCAGAACGCCGCGCTGGTCGAAGAAGCCACCGCCGCCGCGCGTTCGATGGAAGAACAGGCCGGCCAGCTGAGCCAGGCCGTGGCGGTGTTCAAGATCGAGGCGAGCAGCGCCCCGCTCGGCCACGCGGCTGCCGCCAGCATCCCCAGCGCACCGAGCCGCCCGGCCGCCCGGTCGGCGGCCAAGCCGGTGGCCAAGCCCGACGCCCGCCCGGTCCGGCCATCGGCCCGGCCGGTCGCGGTCGCGGCGGGCGACGACAGCTGGCAGGAGTTCTGAGCGCGCGCCACCGCCGCCGGTCTCGCGTCGACGGCCCCGGGAGCGATCGCTCCCGGGGCTTTTTCGTTGTCATCGTCCTGTTGGCTGCCGAGCCGCCTTGGTCGTGCGGCTCGGCGCCGCGCCCGACGCTCGACATGCCTTGATCGGGGACCGATCGGGATCCGGTGCATCGGCCGCGACCGGCAGGACCTCCGGACCCGACCGCATGGCCAGTGCTGGGCGCGTGCGGCGCCGCATCACAAACGCCCCCTACATTTCTGGGACGCGGTGCCGATAACCGGAAGGTCGCGCACGTCTCCGCTCCGGTCTGCTGTGCCCGCAGGCAGCAGGCTCCGGTCCACGACAGCGCGATCTCTCCCTCCTCTCCATCGAGACGACCGCGATGCCCACGACGTCCTCCACACGCCCGAGCAGTGTCGCCACCCGCCTGATGCTGGGCGTGGCCGCGATCGCCCTGCTGTGCTTCGGCATTACCGCCGCCATCATCTACGCCCGCAGCAGTTCCGCCCTGCTCGCCTCCGCCAAGGTCGGCATGACCGACACCGCACGCCTGGAATCGGAGCGCATCGGCAACACCATCGGCGCCTCCGCGGTTTCCAACCAGGCGCTGGCCAATGCGCTGCTCGCCCAGCGCGGCCAGGACAAGGCACGCGAGTTGTTCAGCGACAGCCTGCGCCGCGAACTGCAGCAGCACCCGGACTGGACCGGCATCGGCACGCTGTGGGAACCGCAGGCGCTGGACGGCAAGGACGCGGACTACGTCAACAGCGCGGGCCACGACGCCAGCGGCCGCTACATGGTGTACTGGTCCTGGCAGAACGGGAAACTGGTACGCGATCCGCTGCGCGACTACGACGTGGCCGGCGCCGGCGACTGGTATCTGAATCCACGCAAGCTGCTGCGGCCGACCGTCGCCGAACCCTACGATTACGAGATCGCCGGCAAGAAGGTGCTGATGACCACGGTCAGCACGCCGATCCTGGAAGACGGCAAGTTCCTGGGTGTGGTCACCACCGATTTCGGCCTGGCCACGCTGCAGCAGCGCGTCGCCAAGCTGCGTCCGCTCGGTGCCGGCCGCGTGCGCCTGCTCTCGCCCGGCGGCGCCATCGTCGCCGACCGCGATCCCGCCCTGGTCGGCAAGAAGCTGCAGGATCCAGCCACCCGCGCCTTGCTGGCCGACATCGCCCAGGGCAAGACCGTCGGCCGCGACAGCGTCGATCCGCAGACCGGCGCCACCGACGTGGAAGTGTATGTGCCACTGCAGATCGGCCAGGCCCAGGAGCGCTTCGCGCTGGGCGTGGCGGTGCCCAAGGCGGTGCTGATGGCGCAGGCGCGCAGCCTGCTGTGGACCATCGCCGCGGTCGGCCTGTGCGCCGCGCTGCTGCTCAGCGGCGGCCTCTACCTGCTGCTGCGCCGGCTGGTGGTCAAGCCGCTGGCCAGTGCGGTGGAAGTCTCCAGCGCGGTCGCCGCCGGCCGCCTGGACAGCCGCATCCAATACGCGCGCAACGACGAACTGGGGCAGTTGCTGGGATCGCTGCAGCGCATGCAGCAGCAGCTGCGCGCCGTGCTCGACGCGCAGAAGGAGATGGCCCAGCGCCACGACGCCGGCGAGATCAGCTACCGCATGGACGAAGCGGCCTTCCCCGGCGAGTACGGGCGCATGGTCCACGACAGCAACGCCCTGGCCGCCTCGCATATCGCGGTCAAGATGCGCCTGGCGCAGATCATGGGCCGATACGCCATCGGCGACCTGTCCGAGGACATGGATCGGCTGCCCGGCGAAAAGGCGGTGCTGACCGAAACGATGGACACGGTCAAACGCAACCTCACCGCGATGAACACCGAGATCAAGCATCTGGCCGGTGCCGCCGCCGCCGGCGATTTCAGCGTGCGTGGCGACGCCGAGCGCTTCCAGTACGACTTCCGCCTGATGGTCGAGAGCCTCAACCAGTTGATGGCCACCGCCGATAGCAACCTGCAGGCGCTGTCCACGCTGTTGAAAGCGATTGCCGCCGGCGACCTGACCGCGCGCATGCACGGCCAGTTCCAGGGCGTGTTCGCGACCATGCGCGACGACGCCAACGCCACCACCGAACAGCTGGCCGCCATCGTCTCGCGGATCCAGACCGCCGCGGTCAGCATCAACGGCGCCGCGGCCGAGATCGCCGCCGGCAACGACGATCTGTCGCGCCGGACCGAGCAGCAGGCCGCCAGCCTGGAAGAGACCGCTGCGTCGATGGAAGAGCTGACCTCCACGGTCAAGCAGAACGCCGAGCACGCGCGCCAGGCCAATCAGCTCGCCACCGGTGCGGCGGCGGTCGCCTCGCAGGGCGGCGCGGTGGTCGGCCAGGTCGTGGAAACCATGAGCGGGATCGAGGCGTCGTCGAAGAAGATCGCCGACATCATCAGCGTCATCGACGGCATCGCCTTCCAGACCAACATCCTCGCCTTGAACGCGGCCGTGGAAGCGGCGCGCGCCGGCGAACAGGGCCGCGGTTTCGCCGTGGTGGCCAGCGAAGTGCGCACCCTCGCCCAGCGCTCGGCCAATGCCGCCAAGGAGATCAAGGGACTGATCGACGACTCGGTCGGCCGTGTCGCGCAAGGTTCCGCCCTGGTCGAACAGGCCGGCACCACCATGCAGGAGATCGTCGCCTCGGTGCAGCGCGTCACCGACATCATGGGCGAGATCTCGGCGGCCTCGCAGGAGCAGTCCGCCGGCATCGAGCAGGTCAACCAGACCATCACCCAGATGGACGAGGCCACCCAGCAGAACGCCGCGCTGGTCGAGGAAGCCACGGCCGCGGCGCGCTCGATGGAAGACCAGGCCGGCCAGCTCAACCAGGCCGTGGCCCTGTTCAAGCTGGACACCAGCGCTGCGGTGGCGAGCGCCGCGCCGGCGCCTGTGCGCCGCCCTGCTCCGGCTGCCCCGGCTGCCCCGGCAGCAACGCCGCGGCGACCGGCAGCGGCGCCGTTGCGGGCGGTCCCGCGCGCGACCGCGTCGAGCGACGACGGGCAGTGGCAGGAGTTCTGAGCCGCTGCGGCGCCCTGCTGCCACCGCGAGGCGCGCTGTGCGTCTCGCGGCGCGGCTGCCAGGCAGCGGGTGACGACGGCCACAGAGCGCTTAGCGCGTCACGCTCGTAAAGAAAGTGTATTCAGGGTCGATATAGAAAGCGGAACTGCCATGCCATGGGCACCGCAACGCGCGCCCCCGGCGCCGGGCGCACTGCGCCCGGATCCACGGTTCTGATCGAACCGCCAAGGGAGCCGCCATGAAGCGACGCGTCATCGCCACCTATCTGACCTTGTGCGGCCTCGCCAGCCTCGCAGGTCATGTCCATGCCGAGGCCGAGCCGATCGCCACCGATCGCCCGGACTTCGTCGAATCCAGCCTCACCGTCGGCGACCGCCGCCTGCAGGTGGAAACCAGCGTGGCCTGGGAACGCGACGGCGATGTCGACGGCTATGCCACGCCCACCCTGTTCCGCTACGGCATCGGCCCGACCTGGGAGCTGCGCCTGGAGACCGACGGCTGGCAGACCATCGACGTCCCCGTCGGCGGCGACGTCTCCGGCTTCTCCGACATCTCGCTGGGCCTCAAGCACCACCTGGCCAGCGAGATCGGCGGCGCCTCGCTGGCCTGGCTGCTGCACGTGGACCTGCCCAGCGGCGCGCGCAACGTGCGCGGCAGCGGCGCACGCCCCTCGTTCCGCCTGGTGGCCGAATGGGAACTCAGCGACAGCGTGTCCCTGGGCATGATGCCGGGCGTGATCCGCGACGAAGGCGACGGCGGACATCGCTACACCGCCGGCATCTTCGGCGTGGTGCTGGGCAAGGCCTGGAACGACCGCACCCGCTCGTTCGTGGAGCTGGCCCTGCCGCAGATCGCGCATGCCGACGACGGCGGCACCATCGCCCTGCTCGACGTCGGCTCGGCCTGGCTGCTCACCCAGGACGTGCAACTGGACGTGGTGTACAGCCGCGGCCTCAACGACCGTTCGCCGGACCACGCGCTCGGCGCGGGCCTGTCCTTCCGTTTCTGATCGGGCCACACCGATGAAAATCATGCATATGCTCGGGATCCTGGTGCTGGTGGCGGTGCTCGCCCTGCTCGCGCTGGGCGGGGTCGGCTACGGCGCGCAGCAGGGGCTGCTGCGCTCGGTCGCCGCGCAGGTCGTGTCCTCGGACGCGCTGCGCAACCACATGCAGGCCGACATGATGCATGACGCGCTGCGTGGCGACGTCACCGCTGCGCTGCTGGCGGCGGCGCATCAGGATGCGGACGGGGTCAAGGCGGCGCGCGCCTCGCTGGGCGAACATGCCGGCGAGTTCCGCAAGGCGCTGGACGACAACCAGAAGCTGCCGCTGGACAGCACCCTGCGCGCGCAACTGGATGCGGCGGGACCGGCGTTGCAGCGCTACATCGCCGCCGCCGACAAGGTGGTGACGCTGGCCGAGTCGCAGGGCGACAGCAGTGCCGCCTATGCCGACTTCACCGCGCAGTTCGCGCGGCTGGAAACCGAGATGGACACGATCAGCGACAGCATCCTGGCGCTGAACGAGCAGAGCCGCAAGGCCGCCGAACAGCAGAGCCAGCGCGCCACCTGGCAGCAGGCCGGCGCGGTGCTGGTGGCCGTGCTGTGCCTGGCCGCGGCCGCGGCCTGGATCCTGCGCTCGGTCGCGCAATTGCTCGGCGGCGAGCCGCGGGTGGCGATGGACGCGGCCCAGCACATCGCCGAGGGCCGCCTGGACCAGCCCATCCCGGTCGCGGCCAGGCACGGGCGCAGCCTGATGGCGGCGCTGGCGCGCATGCAGCGCGAGTTGCGCGAGCGCATCGAACGCGAGCGCAGCGTGGCCGCCGAGAACCTGCGGATCCGCACCGCCCTGGACAACGCGTCCACCGGCATGTACATCGCCGATCCCGACCTGACCATCATCTACGCCAACACCGCGCTGCAGACCCTGCTGCAGACCCATGCCGAGGACATCCGCGCCTGCGCGCCGGCATTCGACCGCTCTGCCCCGCTCCTGGGCCAATCGGTGGCGCTGCTGGAAGTCGGCAACTCGCAGGACGCGGAGATCTACCAGCGGCTGGATCGGCAAGGCGCGGCGCAGCGCGAGGTGCGCTACCGCGAGGTCTGCATCGCCCAGGAGATTTCCGCCATCCGCAATGCCGAGGGCGCGCACCTGGGCTTTGTCTGCGAATGGCGCGACCGCACCGCCGAGACCCGTGTCGAAGCGGAAGTGGCCGCGGTGGTGCGCAGTGCCGCCGCCGGCGACCTGTCGCAGCGCATCGACCGCACCGGCAAGCAGGGCTTCTTCCTGATGCTGGCGCAGCAACTCAACGGCCTGCTCGACGCCAACGCGATCAGCATCGCCGAGGTCTCGCGGCTGCTCAGCGCGCTGGCCGACGGCGACCTCGGCGCGCGCATGCACGGCGAATTCCACGGCATCTTCGCCACCATGCGCGACGACGCCAACGGCACCGCCGAGCGCCTGGCCGACATCGTCGGCCGCATCCAGCGCGCCGCCGGCGACATCCACAGCGCCGCCACCGAAATCGCCCAGGGCAACAGCGACCTGTCGCAGCGCACCGAGCAGCAGGCCGCGAGCCTGGAAGAAACCGCGGCCTCGATGGAAGAGCTGACCGCCACGGTCAAGCAGAACGCCGAGCATGCACGGCAGGCCAACCAGCTCGCCGCCGGCGCCGCCGCGGTCGCCTCGCAAGGCGGTGCGGTGGTCGGCCAGGTGGTGGACACCATGAGCGGCATCGAGACCGCATCGAAGAAGATCGCCGACATCATTTCGGTGATCGACGGCATCGCCTTCCAGACCAACATCCTGGCGCTCAACGCCGCAGTGGAAGCCGCCCGCGCCGGCGAACAGGGCCGCGGTTTCGCGGTCGTGGCCAGCGAGGTGCGGGTGCTGGCGCAACGCTCGGCCAACGCCGCCAAGGAGATCAAGGGCCTGATCGACGACTCGGTCGGCCGCGTCGCCACCGGCGCGGAGCTGGTACAGCGCGCCGGCCAGACCATGCAGGAGATCGTGGCCTCGGTGGGCCGCGTCACCGACATCATGGGCGAGATCTCCGCCGCCTCGCAGGAGCAGTCCGCCGGCATCGAGCAGGTCAACCGCACCGTCACGCAGATGGACGAAAGCACCCAGCAGAACGCAGCGTTGGTCGAGGAAGCCACCGCCGCGGCGCGATCGATGGAGGACCAGGCGGCGCAGCTAAGCGAGGCAGTGGCGGTGTTCCGGCTGGAGCAGGAAGCCACACGCAGCGCCGCCCCTGCGCGGGCCACCGTCGCGGCAGTCGTGCCGGGACAGGCGTCACCCGCTGCACATGCCATGCACCCATCGCAGCCGAATGCGCAGGCGATCGCCGACGCGATCGGCAACCAGTGGCAACCGCTGACCGCGTGAGGAACCGCGTAGGGAAATGAATTAGACAGCGTCGGGAATCGTCTTACGACCAACGATGCATCGAGAACCACGCCGTCACGCCGATATCACATTCGAGCGATGGCGGACATGTTGTACAGCAAGGCATTGGGTTTTCTTTCTTCACTTTTCTGACCGCCACGCCCGCCGCTCCGGCCGCGCACATGCAACCGGAGCCTGTAGGGACAAGGACCTGGACGTTCCAGGGACACCGTCAACGAAGAGGTCGACATGAATTCCTTTCTGCAACGCTACAACGTGGGACGCCGCCTCGGTGGTGCTTTCGGCCTGCTGATCCTGCTCTCCTGCCTGCTGGTCGCGGCCGGCATGGTGTCCATGTCGCGCGCCCAGACCGAGCTGGACCAGATCGTCAAGAAGAACGTCGAGAAGACCCGGATCAGCAACGACATGCTGGACGCCAACAACAAGATTCTCGGCGCGCTGGGTACGCTGGCGATGGTGACCAGCGACGCGCTCAATCAGCAGGCGCTGGCCGAGGTCAAGAAGCAACGTCAGCGCTACACCGACTTGCGCGCCGAGTTGGAGAAGTTCCCGCCCTCCGCGAAAGGCAAGGCGCTGCGTGCCAAGATCGACGCGGCACGGGTCACCGCACGCGCATTGAACGACCAGGTCATCGCGCTGGCCGTCGTCAATCGCAATGACGACGCACAAGCGCTGCTGATCAACCGCTCGCGTCCTGCCACCCTGACCTGGAACGGCTACATACGCGAGAACGTGGACCTGCAGAACGAACAATTGCATGCCGCATACGCCAACGCGACGCAGGCGATCGCCAATGGCCGCAACATGCTCGTCGCTGGCGGTGTGATGGTTCTTGTCGTGAGCAGCCTGCTGGCCTGGGCGATCACCCGCAGCCTGACCATGCCGCTGAACCGCGCCACGCGTGCCGCCGAGGCCATCGCCAGTGGCCGCCTGGACAACGACGTCACTACCGACGCCCGCGACGAGCCGGGCCGCCTGCTGCTGGCGATGGACGCGATGCAGCGACAGTTGCAACGCTTCTCCGGCGAGACCGCGTTGATGATCGAACTGCACGCCGACAAGGACATCAGTCACCGCATGCCGCAGGATTTCCCCGGCGTGTACGGCGAGCTGAGCAAGGGCATCAACACCATGATGTTCGAGCACCTGGATGCCATCGTCGACGCCATCGGCGTGCTCAACGAATACGCCAACGGCGACCTGCGCCGCGACGCCCGGCGCCTGCCCGGCAGCCGCGCGGTGCTGCACGAGTCGATGGATGCGGCCAAGGCCAGCCTGCTGGCGATCAATACCGAGATCAAGCGCCTGGCGGCGGCGGCTGCGGCCGGCGACTTCAGCGCCCGCGGCGACGCGGCACGCTTCCAGCACGACTTCCGGCTGATGGTGCAGGACCTCAACGCGATGATGGAGGTCAGCGACCACAACCTGGGCAAGCTGTCGGCCCTGCTGCAATCCATCGCCGCCGGCGACCTCACCGCGCGCATGGACGGCGAGTTCCACGGCGTGTTCGCCACGATGCGCGACGACGCCAACGCCACCGTCGAACAGCTGACCGGCATCGTCGGTCGCATCCAGACCGCGGCGGTCAGCATCAACGCTGCCTCGACCGAGATCGCCGCCGGCAACGACGACCTGTCGCGCCGCACCGAGCAGCAGGCCGCCAGCCTGGAAGAAACCGCCGCGTCGATGGAGGAGCTGACCTCCACCGTCAAGCAGAACGCCGAACACGCCCGCCAGGCCAACCAGTTGGCGGTGGGCGCGGCCTCGGTGGCCTCGCAGGGCGGCAACGTGGTCGGCCAGGTGGTCGAGACCATGAGCGGCATCGAGGCCTCGTCGAAGAAGATCGCCGACATCATCAGCGTCATCGACGGCATCGCCTTCCAGACCAACATCCTGGCACTCAACGCGGCGGTGGAAGCCGCCCGTGCCGGCGACCAGGGCCGCGGTTTCGCCGTGGTCGCGAGCGAAGTGCGCACCCTGGCACAGCGCTCGGCCGGCGCCGCCAAGGAGATCAAGTCGCTGATCGACGACTCGGTCACGCGCGTGGCCGAGGGCTCGGCGCTGGTCGATCAGGCCGGCCGCACCATGAGCGAGATCGTGGCCTCGGTGCAACGCGTCACCGACATCATGGGCGAGATCTCGGCGGCCTCGCAGGAGCAGGCGTCGGGGATCGAGCAGGTCAACCAGACCGTCACCCAGATGGACGAGGCCACTCAGCAGAACGCGGCATTGGTGGAAGAAGCCACCGCCGCGGCACGCTCGATGGAGGAACAAGCCGGCCAGCTCAGCGACACCGTGGCGTTGTTCAAGATCGACAACGTCGGCGTGCGTGCGGCGATGGCGCCGCCTGCCACGGTCAACGCGCCGCGTGCGGCCAAGGCGGCGGCGCGTCCGCAGCGACAGCCTGCCAAGCGCACCGCGGTCGCGGTCGGCGGCGACTGGCAGGAGTTCTGAGTCGTACGGTCGCCATGCCGCCGGCATGGCGACCGGTCCCGGCGGTAACGCCCGGCGTTCGCAGCGCAGCCGGTACGCACCTGCGCATGCCGGCGATACGCGAACGATAGCTCGGTGGATTACACGCCGGCGCATGTCGGAACCATGTCGGATTTTGCCTTCGCCGACCAACACGCGTCGGATGGCAGACAGCTTCCTAACCGCCCGCCAACAAGGATCCGCACACCGCTCAATTCCTGGCCGCCATGTCGATATCCATGGGGTGGCAGCGCATCGCCACGAGGCGCCGCAACGCTGGCCTGCCAGCGCGTGCGACCCGACTCCTTCTACCCCCAAAGGTCGGCTATGAACGCACTTCTGCAACGCTACAACGTCGGTCGGCGCCTTGGCATGGCGTTCGGCATCCTCATCCTGTTGTCCGGTGTACTGGTCGCCATGGGGCTCCTGACCATGGCCAGGGCGCATCGCGAACTGGACAGCATCGTCAACGGCAACATGGAAAAGGTCCGGCTCTCCAACGAGATGCTGGACGCCAACACCAATGTGCAGATCGGGCTGCTGTCCATCACCATCGTCGATGGCGATGCGGCCAACCAGAAGATGATCGACATCGTGCAGCGCAACCGGGCGCGCTACAAGGCCGCGCACGATGCATTGTCGGCGATGCCGGCGACCCCGGCCGAACGCCAGGCGATGGCCACGATCGAGCGCACGCGGGCACAGTCGGTGCAACTCAACAACCAGGTGCTGACGCTGGGCCAGAAGGACCTGAACACTCAGGCACAGGCATTGCTGCTGGGCGATGCCGCGGTGGCGATGGAGAAGCAGCAGGCGGCGATCCGCGCCAATGCCGATCTGCAGCGGCGCTTGAGTCGGGAGGCCTATGCTGTCTCCTCGGCAGCGATGGCGCGGGGCCGCGTCATCCTCATCTCCGGCGGCCTTGCCGTCCTGCTGGTCAGCGGCCTGCTGGGCTGGACCATCACCCGCAGCCTCACCGGACCGCTCGGCCGCGCCACCCGCGCCGCCGAAGCCATCGCGGACGGCCGTCTGGACAACGACGTGGGCACCGACGCGCGCGACGAACCCGGCCGCCTGCTGGTCGCGATGGGCCGCATGCAGACCCAATTGCAGCGCTTCTCCAGCGAAACCGCGTTGATGATCGAGCTGCACGCGGACAAGGACGTGTCCCACCGCATGCCGCAGGACTTCCCGGGCGTCTACGGCGAGCTGAGCAAGGGCATCAACACCATGATGTTCGAGCACCTGGACGCCATCGTCGACGCCATCGGCGTGCTCAACGAATACGCCAACGGCGACCTGCGCCGCGACGCCCGGCGCCTGCCCGGCAGCCGCGCGGTCTTGCACGAATCGATGGACGCGGCCAAGGCCAGCCTGCTGGCGATCAACACCGAGATCAAGCGACTGGCCGCGGCCGCCGCCGCCGGCGACTTCAGCGCCCGCGGCGATGCGGCGCACTTCCAGCACGATTTCCGGCTGATGGTGCAGGACCTCAACGCAATGATGGACGTCAGCGACCGCAACCTCGGCAAGCTGTCGGCGTTGCTGCAGGCCATCGCCGCCGGCGACCTCACCGCGCGCATGGAAGGCGAGTTCCACGGCGTGTTCGCCACCATGCGCGACGACGCCAACGCCACCGCCGACCAGTTGACCGGCATCGTCGGCCGCATCCAGACCGCGGCGGTCAGCATCAATGCCGCCGCGACCGAAATCGCCGCCGGCAACGACGACCTGTCGCGCCGCACCGAGCAGCAGGCCGCCAGCCTGGAGGAAACGGCGGCCTCGATGGAGGAACTGACCTCCACCGTGAAGCAGAACGCCGAGCACGCGCGCCAGGCCAACCAGTTGGCGGTGGGTGCGGCGGCTGTCGCCTCGCAAGGCGGCAGCGTGGTCGGCCAGGTCGTCGAGACCATGAGCGGCATCGAGGCGTCCTCGAAGAGGATCGCCGACATCATCTCGGTCATCGACGGCATTGCCTTCCAGACCAACATCCTGGCACTCAACGCCGCGGTCGAAGCCGCCCGTGCCGGCGAACAGGGCCGCGGGTTCGCCGTGGTCGCCAGCGAGGTGCGCACCCTCGCCCAGCGCTCGGCCAACGCCGCCAAGGAGATCAAGACCTTGATCGACGACTCGGTCGGTCGCGTCGCCACCGGGTCGGCGCTGGTCGACCAGGCAGGCCGCACCATGAGCGAGATCGTCGCCTCGGTGCAGCGTGTCACCGACATCATGGGCGAGATCTCGGCCGCCTCGCAGGAGCAATCGGCGGGCATCGAACAGGTCAACCAGACCGTCACCCAGATGGACGAGACCACCCAGCAGAATGCCGCCCTGGTGGAAGAGGCCACCGCCGCTGCGCGTTCGATGGAAGAACAGGCGGTGCAGCTCAGCGATGCGGTCGCGCTGTTCAAGATCGACCGCGTCGCCCCGATCGCGCCGCCGGCCGCCGGCCGCGCGGTATCTGCCAAGCCGGCGGCGCGGGTCGTGACCAAGGCCGGCGCCGCGCCGCAACCGGCGGCACGTCGCACGGTCGTGGTCGCCGCCAGCAACGGCGACGCCTGGCGGGAGTTCTGAGGCCACGGTGGCCAGGCGCACACGGCCTGGCCACCTCGCCTGCACCAGCGGCGCGCTCCACACCCCCAGCCTGATCGAGCGCCGGCGGCCCCGACGCGCGCTCGACACGCGCCGCCATCGACCACCGCCCGCCCCTCTCCTCGGCACCATCGCGTGCCCGCCACGGCGCGCCAGCGCCCGACTGCCCCTGCCTCGCTCGACGTCGATGCCAGCCAGGCACGGGCGGATCACGCCCGCTGCATGCGACACCGGCGACGGCGACGCGCGGCGCATCCATCGGCGAATGGAGCGCGCGAGGACATGCCAAGACGCGCCGGCCACCGCGATTCCCGCAGCCTCCTCGGCAGGTCTGCGCATCCCCGAATCGTGCCGCCGTTCGCGGATCGCGCCGTTCCTGCACCGGGGCTGCATCCGCAGGGCACCGCATCGCGTATGTCCTGCCCAATCCGTCCCTCACATGGGCGCCACAACCCTGATGGCCGCATAACTCGGCCGAGTTCACAGATTCAATCTTTGTCTCAAACCGCCGCTAAAGATCTGCCCGATTCGGTCGAGCGCCGGCGATCCCCTCGCATGCGCGCGTCTGCGCCCGGCGAAGTTCGATCGCTGTCCGCCCTCCCTGCATTCCCATCGTATGCGCCTGCTCCCGAGCGCCTGCCTTCTTTCGCTTTTCCCCAGAGACCCGCGCAATGACGTCGCACTCCGCGAACCACGCCGCTCCGCCCGCCTCCGACCGCCGCTCATGTTTGCGGGTCTGGCACGACCTCCCCATTGCGCGCAAGCTCAGCCTGATCGGCGTGCTGGCCTTGATCGGGCTGGCCATTCCCCTGCTGCTGTACACCCGGACCCTCAGCGACGGCGTGGAGGTCAGCCGCGCCGAGCTGCGCAGCTACGCGCCATTGCGCGAGATGCTGCGGCTGCTGGCGGCCCTGCAGGAAGAACAGGTCGACGGCGCCGCCGGCGCGGCGCAGGCGCGCGACACCGCGGACCGGGCGCTGCGCGAACTGCAGCGGACCGTGCCGGCCCTGCCCGGCTTCGAGCGCAGCACGGCGGCGCTGGCACAGTTGCAGCAGACCCTGCAGACCAGGCGCAGCGACTTCGCGACGGTCGCAGACCAGGCCGACGACGCGCTGGACGCCCTGCGCGACGACAGCCAACTGGTCTATACGCCCTACGTGGAGAGCTACCACCTGGTGGTCGGCAGCCTGAACTACGCCCCGGTGACCAGCCAAACCCTGACCCGGCTGGACGCGATGCGCGACCCCTCCCAGGCCGGCGCCGACACCCCGGTCCTGCGCGCGCAGATCGCCGAACTGGCTCGCGATCAGGGTCGCCTGCGGCATGAGCTGAAGAAGGCGTTGGGCCTGCTCGAACAGCCGGATCCGGCCCTGGCCCAGTCGGTCGCCGCCGAAGCCGCCGTCGCCGACCGCGCCCTGCCGCAACTGGCGCAGGCCCTGGACGGCGGCAGCGCCGATGCCGATCAGCGCTGGAACGCGGCCCTGCATGGCTGGGACGAGGCCTTGCACGGGCTGAGCGCCACCGCGTTGCAGGCGCTGCAGCGCCAGTCGCAGCGTCATCTGGACGCCTCGCTGCAGGCGATGTGGACCGCGGTGGCCGGGCTCAGCGTGCTGACGCTGCTGATCGCGGCGATCTGCGCGCATACCCTGATCACCCTGACCCGCAACGTGCGTCGCGCCGCCGGCGTTGCCGCCGACATCGCCGAGGGCCGCCTCGACGCCCGCATCGTGGTGCCCAGCCGCGACGAAAGCGGTCGGCTGCTGGCCGACATGCAACGCATGCAGCAACAGTTGCGCGAGGTGCTGGCCGCGCAGACCGAGATGGCGCGGCGCCACGACGTGGGCCAGACCAGCTATCGCATGGACGAGAGCAGCTTCCCCGGCGACTACGGACGCATGGTCCGCGACAGCAATGCGCTGGCCGCCGCGCACATCGCGGTGACCGAGCGCCTGGCGCAGATCATGGGCCGCTATGCCATCGGCGACCTGTCCGAGGACATGGACCGCCTGCCCGGCGAGAAAGCCCGCCTCACCGAGACGATGGATACGGTCAAGCACAACCTGACCGCGATGAACACCGAGATCAAGCACCTGGCCGGTGCGGCGGCCGCAGGCGACTTCAGCGTGCGTGGCGACACCGCGCGCTTCCAGTACGACTTCCGCCTGATGGTCGACAGCCTCAACCAACTGATGGCCACCGCCGACGGCAACCTGCAGGCGCTGTCGGCGCTGCTGCAGTCGATCGCCGCCGGCGATCTCACCGCACGCATGCACGGCGACTTCCAGGGCGTGTTCGCGACCATGCGCGACGACGCCAATGCCACCACCGAGCAACTGTCCGCCATCGTCGCGCGCATCCAGACCGCTGCGGTCAGCATCAACGGCGCCGCCAGCGAGATCGCCGCCGGCAACGACGATCTGTCGCGCCGCACCGAGCAGCAGGCCGCCAGCCTCGAAGAAACCGCCGCGTCGATGGAGGAACTGACCTCCACCGTCAAGCAGAACGCCGAACGTGCGCGCCAGGCCAACCAGCTGGCCGCCGGCGCCGCCTCGGTCGCCTCGCAGGGCGGCGACGTGGTCGGCCAGGTCGTGCAGACCATGAGCGGCATCGAAGCGTCCTCGAAGAAGATCGGCGACATCATTTCGGTGATCGACGGCATCGCCTTCCAGACCAACATCCTGGCGCTCAATGCCGCGGTGGAAGCCGCGCGTGCCGGCGAGCAGGGCCGCGGTTTCGCCGTGGTGGCCACCGAAGTGCGCACCCTCGCCCAGCGCTCGGCCAACGCCGCCAAGGAGATCAAGACGCTGATCGACGAGTCGGTCGGCCGCGTCGCCGAAGGCTCGGCCCTGGTCGAGCGTGCCGGCACCACCATGCAGGAGATCGTGACCTCGGTGCAGCACGTCACCGACATCATGGGCGAGATCGCGGTCGCCTCGCAGGAGCAGTCGTCCGGCATCGAGCAGGTCAACCGCACCGTCACCCAGATGGACGAGAGCACCCAGCAGAACGCCGCGCTGGTGGAAGAAGCCACGGCCGCGGCGCGTTCGATGGAGGAGCAGGCCGGCCACCTGCGCCAGGCCGTGGCGGTGTTCAAGGTGCAGGCGGCGGCGGCCTCGGTGCGCGCGCCGGCGGTACCGGCCGCGCGCAGGCCGGCACACGCGGCCGCCTGAGTCCAGGCGCGCGGGTCGCCCGACCCAGCGCGGGTCGCGCGACCCGCGCTCGGCCAGTCACGCCCCGGCCGGCGCACGCCGCGCCGCCGGAACAACAACCCGATATGCCGATCGGCCGCGGAACGCCTCCGCGGCCGATTGCGTTTCCAGGCCGGCGAGACAGCCTTTTTTTCGAAAACCCCACACTAGTTTCGTTACCACTGTGTGAAATGTGATGAACACCACCTTAAGGATCGATAGGCGCTGTCGATAACGTGAACAGCCGGTGAGTGCCGGCGTCGCGCTGGCCGGTTTCCAATGCAGGCACTATCCACCACGACGCACCGTTGGGGAGGTTTCACCCACCTGCCATGGGGGCTGTTGCTGCTGGTGCTCTGGAGCATCTGGGCGGCAAGCCAACTGGTGGCGCTCGCCAGCCCGCCGCCGGCCGACAGCGCCGAGGCCATTCGCGCGCGCCTGCTGGCCTTTGCGCCCGCCATCGCCGCTGCCGACGGGCAGCCCGTGGCGTTCCGCCTGCGCGTGGCCGGCTGCGACTGCGCCGCGCCTGCGGCGCCCGCACTGCCAGGGATGCGCAGCGTGGACCTGCGCGCCCGGCTGGCGCCGCCGTCCCTGCCCTATGCACTGATCGTCTTCGATGCGCAGTCCCGCCTGATCTATGCCGGCCCGGCACAGCTGGCCGGATGCGGCACGTCCATCGCCGCCGCGTCGCTGCTGCCGCGGCTGCTCGCCACCGGCGGCGCGTCGCCGCTGATCTCTCCCGCCCAGTGCGGATGTCCCACCGACTCCAAGGAATCCCTCTCATGAGCGCCTCGCCTACCCAAGGCAGCTTTCTCGTCGGCAACGAGCGCTACGTCTACCTGCAGAAACTGGCGGCGCAGGCCGACCGGCTGTTCGTCGTCGTCGCGGTCCTGGCCACCCTCGCCAGCCTGGCCGCCGCCTGGCATCAGGGCGCGTGGACGCCGTGGCTGGCGGTCAGCCTGCCGACCCTGGCCGTCATCGCCCTGCAGGTGAAGCTGCATCCGGGCAGCCTGCTGAGCCGCTGCACCGTGGCCCTGGGCCTGATGGTGCTGGCCGCGGCGCTGATCCAGCAGGCCGGCGGCATGATCGAAGTGCACTTCGGCGTCATCCTGCTGATCGCGCTGCTGCTGTACTACCGCGACTGGCGGCCGATCATGGTCGCGGCCGCCGCGATCGCCGTGCATCACGTGCTGTTCTTCTGGCTGCAGCACCGCGGCCTGCCGGTGCGGGTGTTCACCGCCGAGGCCGGGATCGGCATCCTGGCGATCCATGCGCTGTACGTGGCGGTGGAGGCGGCGATCCTGGTGCCGATGGCGGTGCAGATGCGCCGGCAACTGCTGGACGTGGGCCACGACCCGCACGCCCTGGCCCAGGCCGCGCGCGCCATCGCCCAGCAACAGCCGCTGTCGGCCGCGATCCGCGAGCTGGACCTGCCGGAAGGCTCCATCGCCCACACCCTGGTGGAGGCCAACGCGCAGCTGCTGCGCAGCCGCGAGCAGGACAGCGAGGCCCAGCGCGAGACCCAGCGCATCCGCAGCGCGCTGGACGATGTGACCACCAACGTGATGATCGCCGATGCCGACCGCCGCATCGTCTACGTCAACCGCCCGCTGCTGCAGATGCTCAGCGAGGTGCAGGACGACCTGCGCCGCGACCTGCCGCAGTTCGATGCCAGCGCATTGCTGGGCAAGACCATCGACGTGTTCCACCGCCATCCCGAGCACCAGGCGCGCATGCTCGCCGAGCTGAAGGGCACGCACCGCGCGCAGATCCGCGTCGGCGGCCACACCATGCGCCTGATCGTCAATCCGGTCACCGACGCCGTCGGCAACCGCCTGGGCTTCGTGGTGGAATGGGCCGACCGCACCGACGAAGTGGCGGTGGAAGAGGAGATCGCCGGCATCGTGCGTGGCGCGGTCGCCGGCGACCTCGGCGGACGCATCCGCCTGGACGACAAGCACGGCTTCCTGCTGCAGTTGGGCGAGCAGATCAACGCCATGCTCGCCGCCGGCGCCTCCGGCCTGGGCCACATCCAGCAGATGCTGCGCGCGCTGGCCGAGGGCGACCTGTCGCGGCGCATCGACGCCGACCTGCAGGGCGTGTACGCGAACATGAAGGACGATGCCAACGCCACCGCCGAGCAGTTGTCGGCGATCGTGCGGCAGATCCAGGGCGCCTCGGACGCGATCAACACCGCCGCCGGCGAGATCGCCGCCGGCAACGACGACCTGTCGCGCCGCACCGAGCAGCAGGCCGCCAGTCTGGAGGAAACCGCCGCCTCGATGGAGGAGTTGACCTCCACCGTGAAGCAGAACGCCGAGCATGCGCACCAGGCCAACCAATTGGCGGTCGGCGCCGCGGCGGTCGCCTCGCAAGGCGGCAGCGTGGTCGGCAAGGTGGTCACCACGATGAGCGGCATCGAAGCCTCGTCGAAGAAGATCGCCGACATCATCAGCGTTATCGACGGCATCGCCTTCCAGACCAACATCCTGGCGCTCAACGCCGCGGTGGAAGCCGCGCGTGCCGGCGAGCAGGGCCGTGGCTTCGCCGTGGTCGCCAGCGAGGTGCGCGTGCTGGCGCAGCGTTCGTCCAACGCCGCCAAGGAGATCAAGGACCTGATCGACGATTCGGTGACCCGGGTGGCCGAAGGCTCGGCCCTGGTCGACCAGGCCGGCCGCACCATGCAGGACATCGTGACCTCGGTCCAGCGCGTCACCGACATCATGCGCGACATCGCCTCGGCCTCGCAGGAGCAGTCGGCCGGCATCGAGCAGGTCAACCAGACCGTCGTGCAGATGGACGAGGCGACCCAGCAGAATGCCGCCCTGGTCGAGGAAGCCAGCGCCAGCGCCCGGTCGATGGAACACGAGGCGGGCGAACTGGCACGGGCCGTGGCATCCTTCACCCTGGAGCAGCGCCCGCCGTCGAGCGCGGTCGCCACTGGCGGCAACGTGCAGCCGGTCTACAAAAAAGTCCAGCTCAGCCGATAGCATGCGTGGGGCGGCCCGACGCGGTGCCGCCCCACCCACCTCCAGTACCCACTCTCCACCATGGCCGAAGGCACTCCCAGCGACTCCCCTGTCCCGACTTCGCCGGAAGAAGAAGTGGAGGACGACCGTTTCCTGCTGACCAAGCCGCGACAGATCCGCCAGTTGCTGCAGTCGCTGATCCAGCAGCGTTCGCAGGTCAGCGCGCACGTGGGCGGTCGCGACCAGGCCTTCTCCACCGCGTTGCTGGAGCTGGACGAGGACAGCGTGCTGCTGGACCTGAGCGTCAACGAGGCCTCCAACCGCGCCGCCGAGCAGGCCGAGTACCTGCTGTGCTTCGCCCAGCTGGACAAGGTGCGGGTGCGTTTCCGCATCGAAAGCCCGCAGCGCACCGACGACAACGGCCAGCCGGGCCTGCGCGCCGCCCTGCCGGAATCGCTCTACTACCTGCAGCGGCGCGAGCATTTCCGGCTGGAGACGCCGATCACCGATTCGCCGTCGTGCGTGCTGCGCATCGACGACGATGCCGGCCAGGTCGACCTGAAGCTGCGCGTGGTGGACATCAGCGGCGGCGGCCTGGCGGTGGCGCTGGTACAGGGCCAGCCGATGCCGCAGCTGCAGCAGAGCTATCCGAACTGCGTGCTGCAGCTGCCCGATGCCGACGCCATCCGGCTGACCCTGCAGGTCTGCAACATGTATGTCTCCAAGCTCGCCAACGGCCAGGACACCCTGCGCGTGGGCATGCGCTTCCAGGACCTGCCGCGCGGTGCCGACGCGGCGATCCAGCGCTACGTGTTCCGCATCGAGCGCCAGCGCAGCGCCCGCAAAAGCGGCGTGCTTTCCTGAACGCCGCGAGCGGCCGGCCGATCCGGGTCTAAAGTTCGCCGTGGCCGCGCCGATCTAGCATCAGAGTCGCGCTTTCCCACCCACGCCACCACCCGCAATCCCGTGCGCACCAGGAGCACACGATGAACGACAAGACCACCTCCAACTCCGACGCCACCGGCGGCGAATTCCTCAGCTTCACCCTCGGCGAAGAACACTACGGCGTGGATATCCTCAAGGTGCAGGAAATCCGCGGCTACGACTCGGTCACCCGGGTCCCGGACGCCCCCGAGTACATCAAGGGCGTGATCAACCTGCGCGGCACCATCGTCCCGGTGATCGACCTGCGCCTGAAGCTGCGCCTGAAGGAAGCGCGCTACGACGCCTTCACCGTGATGATCGTGCTCAACGTCGAGAACCGCGTGGTCGGCATCGTGGTGGACAGCGTCTCCGACGTGATCCCGCTGAACGAAGAGCAGATCCGCCCGACCCCCGAGTTCGGCGCCGCGGTCGACACCCGCTTCATCTCGGGCATCGGCACCCAGGACGACAAGATGTTGATCCTGCTGGATATCGAGACGCTGCTGGACAGCGCCGAGTTCGGCCAGCAGCACGCCCACGTCGACGAAGCCGCCTGACCCCCGGCCGCTGCGGCGGCCGCCCGGCTGTAGACGAAACCCGCCGCAAGGCGGGTTTTTATTTGAAATGCGAACTGTTTATCACTTGTGCGAATCAAGTTAACCGGTTTCACGCCGATAGCTGAAGAGTGGCCGGCATCACACGGCCCTCACTTCAGCCCCCGTCCCCAAGGAGTCGTTCCATGAAACCGAGCTTTCCCATGCTGCTGGTCCTGCTGCTCGCCGCCAGCCCCAGCACCTTCGCCCAGTCCCAGCAGATGATCCCGCCGGAGATGGCCACCCGTTTCGTCGGCAAGGACGGCATGGTTTGCGGCAAGGTCGAGAAAGCCAAGTACGCGCAGAATTCCGAAGGCGAGCCGACCTTCCTGTACATGGGCGGCATGTTTCCGCGCCACACCTTCTCCGCCCGCATCGCCGGCGCCGACCGCAGCAAGTTCGGCTTCGCCCCGGAAACCCTGGAAGGCAAGGACGTGTGCGTGATCGGCAAGATCGAGCGGGACAGCTCGCGCGCCGAAATCCAGGTCAGCGCGCCGTCCAGCCTGAAGCTGGCCACCATCAAGTAAGCCCCGGCGCCGCCGTGCTGGACCCGTGCACACGGTCCGGCGCGGCGGCGTTTGCCGTTTTTTGCCCCTTGTCGCCCCCTCCGAATTACGGGAAACGCGCTCATGCAGTGGATTAAAGATCTGAAGGTGATGCCCAAACTGATGCTGGCGTTCGGCGTCGTGCTGGCGTTGATGCTCATCCAGGGCGTGGCCGCCTACCGCGGTCTTAACTCGCTCGATGGCGTGACCAAGAATGTGTCGTCGCAGGTGGTGCCGAGCGTGCGTACCGGCGGCGAAATGCGCGGCATCCTCGGCGAATATCGCAATTCCGCCTACCAGAGCCTGATCCGCAGCAGCGATGCGCTGAAGAAGGAATCGGCCGCGCGCAAGGTTGCGCTGAAGAAGCAGATGGACCAGATTCTGGCCAAGTATCCGCCCAAGATCGCCAGCCCGCAGGAAAAGGCGCTCTATGACCGCCTGGTCGCCGACTGGAAGAAGGCCAGCGCCTCCTACCAATCCGTCGACGAAATGCTGCAGCTCGACCTGCACGACGATGCCATCGACACGTTTACCGGCGAGACCCGTACCCTGCACAACAAGGTAGTGGACGACGTCGTCGCCCTGATCGCCGAGAACGACCGCCAGGCCAAGGCCGCGGCCGACGCCGCCAGCGGCACCTATCGCAATGCTTCCGCAACCCTGCTGATCTGCCTGCTGATCGGCCTCGGCGCGGCGGTCGGCCTGGCCTTCCTGTTCGGGCGGATGCTCGCCAACAGCGTGCGCGATGCGGTCAAGGTGGCCAGCGACGTCGCCGGCGGCAAGCTCGACGGACATATCGACGCCAACAGCAAGGACGAGATCGGCGAGCTGATGCAGGCGCTCAAGCGCATGCAGCAGGACCTGCGCGGGCGCATCGAGCGCGACGCCGCGGTCGCCGCCGAGAACCTGCGCATCCGCACCGCGCTGGACAATTCCTCGACCGGCATGTTCATCGTCGACCTGGACTACAACATCGTCTATGCCAACCCGTCGATGCAGGGCCTCACCGACAAGTACGCCGAGCAGATCCACTCGGTGGCGCCGGCCTTCGATTCGAGCCTGCCGCTGGTCGGCTCGCCGGTGACGGTGCTGGAGTACGGCAACCAGCACGATCCCAAGACCCTGGCGGAACTGGAAAAGAAGGGGGTGATGGAACGCGAGATGGCCTACGTCGACGCGCGCGTCGCCCAGACCATTACCGCCATCCGCGACCAGCACGGCACGCACATCGGCTTTGTCTGCGAATCGCGCGACCGCACCCTGGAAGCGCAGGTCGAGCAGGAAGTGGCCAAGATCGTGCGCGAGGCCGCCGCGGGCGACCTCAGCGGGCGCGTCGGCATCGAAGGTAAGCACGGCTTCTTCCTGCAGCTGGCGCAGCAGCTCAATGGCCTGCTGCAGGCCAACGGCGACAGCATCGGCCAAGTGTCCAGGCTGCTGACCGCGCTGTCGCAGGGCGACCTCACCGCGCGCATGCATGGCGATTTCCAGGGCGTGTTCGCGACCATGCGCGACGACGCCAACGCCACCGCCGAGCAGCTGGCGGCCATCGTCGGCCGCATCCAGCAGGCGGCGAACGCGATCAATGCCGCCGCCGGCGAGATCGCTGCCGGCAACGACGACCTGTCGCGCCGCACCGAGCAGCAGGCGGCGAATCTGGAAGAGACCGCCGCCTCGATGGAGGAACTGACCTCCACCGTGCGCCAGAACGCCGAGCACGCGCGCCAGGCCAATCAGTTGGCCGGCGGCGCCGCCACGGTCGCCTCGCAGGGCGGCAGTGTGGTCGGCCAGGTGGTGCAGACCATGAGCGGGATCGAGGCGTCCTCGAAGAAGATCGCCGACATCATCAGCGTCATCGACGGCATCGCCTTCCAGACCAACATCCTGGCGCTCAACGCCGCGGTGGAAGCCGCCCGTGCCGGCGAACAGGGCCGCGGCTTCGCGGTGGTCGCCAGCGAAGTGCGCACCCTCGCCCAGCGCTCGGCCAACGCCGCCAAGGAGATCAAGGGCCTGATCGACGCCTCGGTGAGCCAGGTGGCCAACGGCTCGACCCTGGTGCGCCAGGCGGGCCAGACCATGACCGAAATCGTCGCCTCGGTGCAGCGCGTCACCGACATCATGGGCGAGATCGCCGCCGCCTCGCAGGAGCAGTCGGCCGGTATCGAGCAGGTCAACCAGACCGTCACCCAGATGGACGAGACCACCCAGCAGAACGCCGCACTGGTCGAAGAAGCCACCGCCGCCGCCCGTTCGATGGAAGAACAGGCCGGCCAGCTGATCGAGGCCGTGTCGATCTTCCGCGTCGAGCAGTCGGCGCAGGCCAGCGCGGTCCACGCGCCGCAGGCCGTGTCCGCGCCGCGGCCGGCAGCGCCGGCGAAGAAGCCTGCGGCCGTCGCCTCCGCCAAGCCGGCGGCGGTGCGTGCCCGCAAGGTCGAGCCGGCACTGGCCGATTCGGACTGGCAGGAGTTCTGAGACAGGCCCGGCCTGTCGTTGCGTCACCCCATCCCCGGCCTGCGCGCCGGGGATTTTTTTGACCGCCGCGCCAGCGCGAGGATTGTCTACGAATCGGTCGCGCCGCGCGCTCAATTTCCCCGTTCCCGGAGCCGTTAAACCTTTGGGAACCTTTCCAAGGACCAGGTCGATGTCGTCTCGCTCGTTGCTCACCCGCCTCTCGGATCTGCCGCTGCGCCGCAAGTTCCTCTGGCAGACCTTGTTGCTGGGTGCCGGCATCGTCCTGCTGGCGGTGATTGCCGCGCGCATGCAGTACCTGGACATCCGCAACACGCGCGAGCAGGCACTGAAGAGCCAGATCGAGCTGGCGCTGGGCGTGGTGCGCGCCTATGCGGCCGAAGTGGACAAGGGCAGCATGCCGCTGGCCGAGGCGCAGCGCACCGCCCTGCGCACCCTGGAATCGATGCGCGCCCGCGACGGCGTGGACTACTTCTACGTGCACGACCTGCACCCGACCATGCTGATGCACCCCACCCGCCACGACCTGGTCGGCAAGGACATCGGCCAGGTGCTCAGCGCCGACGGCAAGCCGATCTTCCGCGAGTTCGTGAAGGTGGCCGAGGCCGGCGGCGGCTATGTCGACTACCTGTGGCCCAAGCCCGGCAACGCCACGCCGGTGGAGAAGGTCTCCTACAACGCCGCATTCGCGCCCTGGCACTGGGTGATCGGCACTGGCGTGTACATGGACGACGTGCAGGCGCAGGCGCTGATCTTCACGGGCGTGATGACCCTGGCCGGCGGCGTGCTGGTGCTGCTCACCTTCGGCATCAACTGGCTGATCGGCAGTTCGGTGCTGCGGCCGGTATCGCGCAGCCTGGAGGCGATCCGCGCGGTGTCGCGCGGCGACCTCAGCGTGCGCATCGACAATCCCGGCCGCGACGAGACCGGCGAGATGCTGCGCGCCACCGGCGAGATGATCCGGATGCTGGAGCGCTTCTCCAGCGAGACCGCGCAGATGGCGGTGCTGCATGCCGACAAGGACATGTCGCACCGCATGCCGGAGGATTTCCCCGGCGTGTACGGCGACCTGGCCGCCAGCATCAACCGCATGATGTTCGAGCACCTGGACGCGATCGTCGACGCCATCGCGGTGCTCAACGAATACGCCAACGGCGACCTGCGCCGCGACGCGCGCCGCCTGCCCGGCAGCCGTGCCGTGCTGCACGAATCGATGGACGCGGCCAAGGCCAGCCTGCTGGCGATCAACACCGAGATCAAGCGCCTGGCCGCTGCAGCCGCCGCCGGCGACTTCAGCGTCCGCGGCGACGCCGGCCGGTTCCAGCACGACTTCCGGCTGATGGTGCAGGACCTCAACGCGATGATGGAGGTCAGCGACCGCAACCTCGGCAAGCTGTCGACGCTGCTGCAGGCCATCGCCGCCGGCGACCTGAGCGCGCGCATGCACGGCGACTTCCACGGCGTGTTCGCGCGGATGCGCGAGGATGCCAATACCACCGCCGACCAGCTCGCCGACATCGTCGGCCGCATCCAGACCGCGGCGCGCAGCATCCACGGCGCCACCACCGAACTGGCCGCCGGCAACGACGACCTGTCGCGCCGCACCGAACAACAGGCGGCCAACCTGGAAGAGACCGCGGCCTCGATGGAGGAACTGACCTCCACGGTCAAGCAGAACGCCGAACACGCCCGCCAGGCCAACCAGCTCGCCACCGGCGCGGCCGCGGTGGCCTCGCAGGGCGGCCAGGTGGTCGGCCAGGTAGTCACCACCATGAATGGCATCGAGGCCTCGTCGAAGAAGATCGCCGACATCATCGGCGTGATCGACGGCATCGCCTTCCAGACCAACATCCTGGCACTCAATGCCGCGGTGGAGGCCGCCCGCGCCGGCGAACAGGGCCGCGGCTTCGCCGTGGTCGCCACCGAGGTGCGCACCCTCGCCCAGCGATCGGCCAACGCCGCCAAGGAGATCAAGACGCTGATCGACGAGTCGGTCGGTCGCGTGAACGAAGGTTCGGCCCTGGTCGACCAGGCCGGTCGCACCATGCAGGAGATCGTCGCCTCGGTGCAGCGGGTGACCGACATCATCGGCGAGATCGCCGCGGCCTCGCAGGAGCAGTCGATGGGCATCGAGCAGGTCAGCCGCACCGTGGCGCAGATGGACCAGGCGATCCAGCAGAATGTCGCCGTGGTCGAGGAAGCCAGCGCCTCGGCGCGGGCGCTGGAAGACCAGGGCCGCCGGCTCGGCGAGGCGGCGGCGGTGTTCCGGCTGGACCCGGCGCAGGCCGGCGCGCACGGCGGCGCAGGCCCCACGCCCGCGCCCCCCGCACGCGGTGCGGCACGGCAGGCGCCGCTGCGGCTGGTGCGCACGGCAGCCCCGACCATCGAGGCCGATTGAGCGGCCATACCGTTGCGATAGAAACAATCACGCACGACACGCCGATTCGCACCACGGCGCGGTTCAAGCTATCGCCGCGCTAGTCGATATCAGGATCACGCTTCGTGGTCCGCGCATGTCACCGCCGGATCACCACCGCGACCGTTCAGGGAGCACGTGATGCCCAGCCGCCGACATCCGCCATCGTCCAACCTCCCGTCGCGGCGCCGCGGCGCCGCACGCGCGCCCCTGTTCGGCATGGGCTCACGCCCGCCTGCGAGCGCCGCCACTGGCGCGGCGCTGCCCTCGCCCCGCTTCGTCTTCGCCGGCTGACCGCCGGCCGCCCTGCCTTTTTTCAACCCGCTGCTGCACATGGAACGCCCATGAACGTACTTGCGCACCTGAAAATCCGCGACAAGCTGATCTTCGCCTTCGCCGTGACCACGCTGCTGACGGTCGTGCTGGGGGGCTTTACCTACTCCCGGACCAACCTGTCCATCGCCGAGCTCAAGCACATCCAGCACGATTGGGTGCCGGCGACCCAGGCCCTGGCCGAGGTGCGCGCGCAACTGGGCGAATTCCGTACCTACGAACTGGCGCAACTGTCGCGCGCCGGCGATCCCCAGGCCCAGGCCGACTACTTCAAGCGCATGCAGAAGGTGCGCACGGAGGTGGCGAAGAACCAGCAGGTCATCGCCGCAATGATGCGCGACCAGAAGCAGGTGCAGATGTACGCCGGCGTGCAGGAGACGCTGAAGGCCTACCTGCAGGCCAACACCGAGATGGGTGCGGCGCTGCGCGCCGGCGACGTGGCCGGCGCACAGAAGATCTCCGACACCCAGTCGCGGACGCTGCGCCGGACCTTGTTCGAGCGCATCGTGGCGCTGACCCAGTACAACGTCGCCGAACTGAACCGGGAGATGGACCGCGCCGACAGCCAGCTGTCCAACACCAAGACCCTGATCGTGACGCTGCTCGGGCTGGCCGTGCTGTTCGCCAGCGTCACCGCCTGGCTGATCGCGCGCGGGATGGCGCGCCAGCTGCACGCGGCCAAGCGCCTGTCGCAGGCGGTGGCGCGCGGCGAACTGGAGGGCGCCACCTATCCGCACGGCAAGGACGAGATCGGCGAGCTGATGGACGACATGCTGATCATGCGCTCGCGCATCCACAGCGTGATCCGCGCGCAGGACGAGATGGCCCGGCAGCACGCGTGCGGCACCATCAGCTACCGCATGGACGAGAACGCCTTCCCCGGCGAGTACGGGCAGATGGTCAAGGGCACCAACGAGCTGGTGGCCTCGCACATCGCGGTGAAGATGCGCCTGCTGCAGATCATCCAGCGCTATGCGATCGGCGACCTGTCCGAGGACATGGACCGCCTGCCCGGCGAGAAGGCCGTGCTCACCGAAACCATGGACATGGCCAAGCAGAACCTGACCGCGATGAGCGAGCAGATCAAGCAGCTGGCGGAGGCGGCCGCGGCCGGCGCCTTCGGCACGCGCGGCGACCCGGAACGTTTCCAGTACGGCTTCCGGGTGATGGTGCAGGACCTCAACGCGATGATGGAGGTCAGCGACCGCAACTTGGGCGAGCTGTCCACGCTGCTGCGGGCCATCGCCGCCGGCGACCTGACCGCGCGCATGCACGGCGAGTTCCATGGCGTGTTCGGTCGCATGCGCGACGACGCCAACGCCACCGCCGCACAGCTGGCGGCGATCGTCGGCCGCATCCATGCCGCCGCCGCCAACATCAATGTCGCCTCCACCGAGATCGCCAGCGGCAACGGCGACCTGTCGCGCCGCACCGAACAGCAGGCCGCCAGCCTGGAGCGCACCGCCGCCTCGATGGAGGAACTGACCTCCACCGTCAAGCAGAACGCCGAGTACGCACGCCAGGCCAATCAGCTTGCGGCCGGCGCCGCCGCGGTGGCCTCGCAGGGCGGCGACGTGGTCGGCCAGGTCGTCACCACCATGAACGGGATCGAGGCCTCGTCGAAGAAGATCGCCGACATCATCGGCGTGATCGACGGCATCGCCTTCCAGACCAACATCCTGGCGCTCAATGCCGCGGTGGAGGCAGCGCGCGCCGGCGAACAGGGCCGCGGCTTCGCCGTGGTCGCCACCGAGGTGCGCACCCTCGCCCAGCGCTCGGCCAACGCCGCCAAGGAGATCAAGACGCTGATCGACGAGTCGGTCGGCCGCGTCGCCGAAGGCTCGGCCCTGGTCGACCAGGCCGGCCGCACCATGAGTGAGATCGTGACCTCGGTGCGCCGCGTCACCGACATCATGGGCGAGATCGCCGCCGCCTCGCAGGAGCAGTCCGCCGGCATCGAGCAGGTCAACCAGACCGTGGTGCAGATGGACGAGAGCACCCAGCAGAACGCCGCACTGGTGGAAGAAGCCACCGCCGCGGCGCGCTCGATGGAGGAACAGGCCGGCCAGTTGGGCGCGGCCATCGCCGCCTTCAAGCTGGACACCTATCACGGCGCGGCCGCCAACGCGCCGACGGCGCAAGCCGTGCCGGCCGCGGTACGCGCCAGGCCGCGTGCGGCAGCGCGCCCGCGCCCCGCCAGCGCCGACGCCAGCGAGGCCCAGTGGCAGGAGTTCTGAGCCCCCACGCCACCGCCGGCGGTCTTTCCTGACTGCCAGCTGTCAATTTCGTCCGTTCCCGGCCGATAACCCGATTGACCGACCATCGCTGCGCATCATGGCCATCCAGACTCCCGCTTCGCCCTCCTCCGGTTCCGACAATCGCGACTTCGACTTCAGCGACCGCGATTTCAAGCGGGTCTGCGACCTGATCTACCAGAAGGCCGGCATCGCCCTGGCTCCGGCCAAGCGCGACATGGTCTACGGCCGGCTGTCGCGGCGCCTGCGCGTGCTGGGCCTGCGCTCGTTCCGCGACTACCTGGACTGGCTGGAGCGCGACGGCGGCGACGAATGGGAGGCGTTCACCAATGCGCTGACCACCAACCTGACCTCGTTCTTCCGCGAGCCGCACCATTTCGAGCGGCTGCGCGAAGAGTTGCAGAAGCACTCCGGCGCGGCGCCGCTGAAGATCTGGTCCTGCGCCTCGTCCACCGGCGAGGAGCCCTACTCGCTGGCGATCACCGCCTGCGAGGCGTTCGGCACGCTGACCCCGCCGGTGCGGATCCTGGCCACCGACGTCGACACCCAGGTGCTGGCCACCGCCTCGCGCGGCGTGTACGCGCTGGAACGCGTCGCCAGCCTCGATCCCGCCCTCAAGCGCAAGTATTTCCAGCGCGGCAGCGGCGCCAACGAAGGCCAGTGCCGGGTGCTGCCGGCGCTGCGCGACCTGCTCGAATTCCGCCAGCTCAACCTGCTGGAACCGCGCTACGACGTGGCCGGCCCGTACCTGGCGCTGTTCTGCCGCAACGTGATGATCTATTTCGACAAGCCCACCCAGCGCGGCATCCTGTCGCGGCTGATTCCGCACCTGGACGACGACGGCATGCTCTACACCGGCCATTCGGAAAACTATCTGCATGCGGCCGACCTGATCCAGCCCTGCGGCCGTACGCTGTATCGCCGGGCGCAGAAGGATCGCGCATGAGCGCCGCGGCCATGGCCCTGGACCAGGTGATGCGCTATCACGACACGCGCTTCCAGACGATGGCGGCCAAGCTGTTGCCGACCCAGTACCTGGTGGTGGACGACGACACCGCGCTGACCACCATCCTGGGCTCGTGCGTGGCCGCCTGCATCCGCGACCCGCTGCTGAAGATCGGCGGCATGAACCACTTCATGCTGCCCGACGGCCAGAGCGGCGACGGCGCGCCGGCCCGCTACGGCAGCTATGCGATGGAAGTGCTGATCAACGACCTGCTCAAGCGCGGCGCCGCCCGCAACCGCCTGGAAGCCAAGGTGTTCGGCGGCGGCAACGTGCTCAAGGGCTTCACCAACAATCCGGTCGGCACGCGCAACGCCGACTTCGTGCTGAACTACCTCAAGGCCGAACATATCCCGGTGGTGGCCGAGGATCTGCGCGGCATCCATCCGCGCAAGATCTGGTTCTTCCCCGGGACCGGCCGCGTGGTCGTGCAGCGCCTGCCGCACGCGCACGAGGAAGCCGAAATCGCCGCGGCCGAGTCGGCGGTGCGCGCCCGTCTCGCCAAAGCCCCCGTCACCGGTGCCGTGGAGTTGTTCGAATGAGCCTGGAAGCCCCTTGCCGCGTGCTGATCGTCGACGACTCGGCGGTCGTGCGACAGATCCTTACCGAAATCCTGTCGGGCGCGCCCGGCGTGGAAGTGGTCGGCTCGGCCGCCGACCCGCTGCTGGCGCGCGAGAAGATCAAGCGCCTGAATCCGGACGTGATCACCCTGGACGTGGAAATGCCGCGCATGGACGGGCTGGCGTTCCTGGAAAACCTGATGCGGCTGCGGCCCACGCCGGTGGTGATGATCTCCTCGCTGACCGAACGCGGCGCCGACACCACCCTGCAGGCGCTGTCGCTGGGCGCGGTCGACTTCGTCTCCAAGCCCAAGCTCGACGTGGCCCGCGGTCTGGAGGAGTACGCCGAAGAGATCATCGCCAAGGTCAAGAATGCGTCCAAGGCCAAGGTCCGCGCCCTGGACCGGCCGGCCGCACCGAAACCGGTGGGCGCCACCGCCACGCCCGCCGCGGTGTCCTCGCTGAAGTTCCGCACCACCGACCGGCTGATCGCCATCGGCGCCTCCGCCGGCGGCACCGAAGCGCTGCGCGTGGTGTTGGAAGGCATGCCGGCCGACGCGCCTGCGGTGGTCATGACCCAGCACCTGCCGGCCGGCTTCAGCACCGCCTTCGCCGACCGCCTCAACCGGCACTCGGCCATGGCCGTGCGCGAAGCGACCGAAGGCGAAGCGATCCTGCCTGGCCACGCCTACCTGCCGCCCGGCGGCAAACACCTGCAGGTGATCCGCGACGGTGCGCGCTGGCGCTGCAAGATCGACGACGGCCCGCCGGTCAACCGGCACAAGCCGGCGGTGGACGTGCTGTTCCAGTCGGTGGCACGCAATGCCGGCGCCAACGCCATCGGCGCGATCCTCACCGGCATGGGCGACGACGGCGCGCGCGGCCTGCTGGAAATGCTGCAGGCCGGGGCCAGCACCCTGGTCCAGGACGAGGCCACCAGCGTGGTCTGGGGCATGCCCGGCACCGCCTTCCGCCTGGGCGCGGCGCAGGAGGTCTTGCCGCTGGACAAGATCGCCGAGCGCCTGATCGCCTTGTCCGTGCAGGCGCGCTGACACCATGCCGGGCCGCCGCGTCACAACGTCGAGCGTGCCCAGCGACGTCAGCGTGGAGGCGGCGCGGGTGGCATCGGCGCGTTCCGAACTGGACCTGCTGCTCTGCCTGCAATACGCACCGGAAGGCGTGCTGATCGTCGATCCGCAGGCGCGTGTGGTTGCCTTCAACCACACCGCCGAGGCGCTGTGGAACCGTCCCCGCGCGCAGGTGCTGGGGCGTCCGCTCGGCGAGTTGGCCGATGCCGACGTGCGCGAAGACTTCCTCGCGCAGTGTCTGCGCGACGGCGGCAGCGGCAGCTACGAGCTGCTGTTGCGCGACTACGATGGCGCAGCGCGCTGGCTGGCGGTGAGCGCGGCGCGGGCACCGCAGCACTACAGCCAATTGCAGGTGCTGTTCGTGCGCGACATCAGCGCCGAGCGCGCCCGCGACGCCAGGATGCGGCTGCTGTCGCTGGCGTTGGACTCCAGCGACAACGCCATCGTCGTCTGCGATCCGGAATTGAACACCCTCTATGTCAACGCCGGCTTCAGCCAGGTGTTCGGCTACGCCGAAAACGAAGTGCTGGGACACCTGCCCAGCAGCGTGCTGAGCGGCCCCGGCACCGACCTGCAGACCGTGCAGCAGACCCGCGAGCGCGTGCGCGCCGGTTTCGGCCACCAGGTCGACATCCTGGCCTATCGTAAGGACGGCACGCCGCTGTGGGCCACTCTGGTGGCCACCCCCATCGCCAGCGAGGACGGCAGCCAACAGCACTACATCCTCTCGTTCACCGACATCACCCAGAGCAAGATGCACGAGGTGCTGCACAAGAACGTGCTGGATGCGCTGGTCCGCGAACAGCCGCTGGTCGAGGTCGCCACGCTGATCTGCAAGGAGGTCGAGCGCATCGCGCCAGAACTGATGGCCGCCATCGTGAGTGTCGACGGCAACGGCTGCCTGCAGCCGCTGGCGGCGCCGAGCATGCCGGCGCGGTTCGGCGAGACCATGAGCAACATGCGCGCCGGGCCGCGTGCCGGCGCCCTCGCCACCTCGATCTGGCGCGGCAAGCAGGTGCTCGTGCTCGACCCGCGCACCGACCCGCTGTTCGCCGACTACATGGGGCTGGTGCAGCATGTGGAGTTGGGCACCTGCGTGGCCACCCCGATCAAGTCCAGCAGCGGTCGCGTCCTCGGCAGCTTCGCGCTGTGCTACCGGCAGGTGCGCGAGCCGTTGGCCTGGCACCTGCGCCTGATCGAGCTCTGCGTGCATCTGTGCGCCTTGGCGCTGGAACGCGAGCAGACCAGGGCACGCGTGCACCAGCTCGCCTTCTACGACTCGCTCACCGGCCTGCCCAACCGGGTGATGTTCAGCGCCCGCGCCGAGCAGGCGCTGGCCGCCGCCGAGCATCAGGGCGCACCGGTGGCGATCCTGTTCGTGGACCTCGACCGCTTCAAGCGCGTCAACGAGACCCAGGGCCACGCCTCCGGCGACGGCCTGTTGCGCGACATCGCCCGGCGCATCGGCGACACCCTGGGCCTGACCGATCTGGTCGGTCGCCAGGCCGGCGACGAGTTCGTGCTGATGCTGCCGAACTGCAGCGTCGAGCAGGCCGCCGGCGTCGCCGAACGCCTGCTGCTGGCGCTGGCCGAGCCGCTGGTGGTCGGCCAGGTGACCCTGCACCCCAGCGCCAGCATCGGCGTGGCCATGTTCCCCGACGACGGCCGCGACATCGAGACCTTGCTGCGCCATGCCGACCTGGCCATGTTCCGGGCCAAGCGCGAGGGCGGCGACAGCGTGTGCTACTTCAGTTCCGACATGAACCGCATGGCGCAGGAACGCGTGGCGATGGAGACCGCGCTGCGCGACGCCCTGCATCGCGACAAACTGCAACTGCACTACCAGCCGCAACTGGACAGCCAGGCGCCGCACGCGCTGTACGGCGTGGAGGCGCTGCTGCGCTGGGAACATCCCAATCTCGGCGCGATCTCGCCGGCGCGGTTCGTGCCGATGGCCGAAGAATGCGGATTGATCGACGAACTCGGGCAGTGGGTCTTGCGCGAAGCCTGCCGGCAGATGGCGGACTGGCGTCTGCGCGGCATCGCGGTGCCGCGCGTGGCGGTGAACCTGTCGGCGAACAACTTCGCCGACCCCGAGTTGCCCACGCGGGTGGAAGGCCTGCTCGCCGCGTCCGGCCTGCAACCGGCCGACCTGGCACTGGAAATGACCGAAAGCGTCATGCTCTCCAACACCAGCGCAGTGCTGGCCAACCTGCGCCAGTTGCAGGCCAGCGGCGTGCTGCTGTCGCTGGACGACTTCGGCACCGGCTATTCCAGCCTCAGCCATCTGCACCAGTTGCCGGTCAACGAGCTCAAGCTGGACATGAGCTTCGTCAGCGATCTGGAGCACTGCCAGACCTCGCGGGCGCTGACCACGTCGGTGCTGCGGATCGGCGAGACCCTGGGCATGCACACGGTCGCCGAGGGCGTGGAAACCGAAGCGCAACGCGCGTTCCTGGCGCGGCTGGGCTGCCGCGTGCTGCAGGGCTTTCTGTTCGCGCCGGCGCTGCCGGCGGCGGCGCTGGAACACTGGCTGCGAGGGCGAGCGCCCGCGCCGCCGGCCTAGGCGCAGGCAGGCGGCGAACCCACCGTCGTACGCAGCGCAGGCACCACCAACGAAAAAGCCCGGCAGTGCCGGGCTTCTTCGTTGCGACCGTGCCGCATGGGCGGCACGTCGCGTCAGCGCATCGCCGGGGCGATCAGGCGGCGACCGTGGCGGCCACGTCCTGGTAGTCCTGGATCTGATCGAAGTTCATGTAGCGATAGATCTGCTCGCCACTGGTCTTGATCACGCCCACGTCGGCCATGTACTCGTCCTTGGTCGGGATCCGGCCCAGGCGCGAGCAGATCGCGGCCAGCTCCGCCGAGCCCAGGTACACGTTGGTGTTGCGGCCCAGGCGGTTGGGGAAGTTGCGGGTGGAGGTCGAGAACACCGTGGCGCCCTCGCGCGCCTGCGCCTGATTGCCCATGCACAGCGAGCAGCCCGGCATTTCCATGCGCGCGCCAGCGGCGCCGAAGGTGCCGTAGTGGCCTTCCTTGGTCAGCTCCGAGGCGTCCATCTTGGTCGGCGGCGCGACCCACAGGCGGGTCGGGATGTCGCGCTTGCCTTCCAGCAGCTTGGCCGCGGCGCGGAAGTGGCCGATGTTGGTCATGCACGAACCGATGAACACTTCGTCGATCGCCGCACCGGCGACGTCGGACAGCGTCTTCACGTCGTCCGGGTCGTTCGGGCAGGCCACGATCGGCTCGTGGATGTCGGCCAGGTCGATCTCGATCACCGCCGCGTACTCGGCGTCGGCATCGGGCTCGAGCAGCTGCGGGTCGGCCAGCCACTCCTCCATCTTCTTGATCCGCCGCGCCAGCGAACGCGCGTCGGCATAGCCTTCTGCGATCATCCACTTCAGCAGGGTGATGTTGCTGGTCAGGTACTCGACGATCGGTTCCTTGTTCAGACGCACCGTGCAGCCGGCGGCCGACCGCTCGGCGGAGGCGTCGGACAGTTCGAACGCCTGCTCCACCTTCAGCTCCGGCAGGCCTTCGATCTCCAGGATGCGGCCGGAGAAGATGTTCTTCTTGCCCTGCTTGGCCACGGTCAGCAGGCCCTGCTTGATCGCGTACAGCGGGATCGCGTTGACCAGATCGCGCAGGGTCACGCCCGGCTGCATCTGCCCCTTGAAGCGCACCAGCACGCTCTCGGGCATATCCAGCGGCATGACGCCGGTGGCGGCGGCGAAGGCGACCAGGCCGGAACCGGCCGGGAACGAGATGCCGATCGGGAAGCGGGTGTGCGAGTCGCCGCCGGTGCCGACGGTGTCGGGCAGCAGCATGCGGTTGAGCCAGCTGTGGATCACGCCGTCGCCCGGACGCAGCGACACGCCGCCGCGGGTGGAGATGAACTCCGGCAGGGTGTGGTGGGTCTTGACGTCCACCGGCTTCGGGTATGCCGCGGTGTGGCAGAACGACTGCATCACCAGGTCGGCGGAGAAGCCCAGGCAGGCCAGGTCCTTCAGCTCGTCGCGGGTCATCGGGCCGGTGGTGTCCTGCGAGCCCACCGAGGTCATCTTCGGTTCGCAGTAGGTGCCCGGGCGCATGCCCTGGCCTTCCGGCAGGCCGCAGGCGCGGCCGACCATCTTCTGCGCCAGCGAGAAGCCCTTGCCGGTGTCCGGCGGGTCCATCGGCAGGCGGAACAGGTTGGAGGCCGGCAGGCCCAGGAACTCGCGCGCCTTGGCGGTGAGGCCACGGCCGACGATCAGCGGGATGCGGCCGCCGGCGCGCACTTCGTCGAACAGCACGTCCGACTTCATCGCGAACTCGGCGATCACCTGCCCGTTCTTCAACGCCTTGCCCTCGTACGGACGCAGCTCGACCACGTCGCCGTGCTCCATCTGCGACACGTCCAGCTCGATCGGCAGCGCGCCGGCGTCTTCCATGGTGTTGTAGAAGATCGGCGCGATCTTCGAACCCAGGCACACGCCGCCGAAGCGCTTGTTGGGGATGTACGGGATGTCCTCGCCGGTCCACCACAGCACCGAGTTGGTCGCCGACTTGCGCGAGGAACCGGTACCGACCACGTCGCCGACGTAGGCGACCAGGTGGCCCTTGGCCTTGAGGTCGGCGATGGCCTGGATCGGGCCGCGCTTGCCGTCTTCTTCCGGCTCGAACGGCGCGCCGTCGCGCTTGTTCTTCAGCATCGCCAGCGCGTGCAGCGGGATGTCCGGGCGGGTGGTGGCGTCCGGCGCCGGCGACAGGTCGTCGGTGTTGGTTTCGCCCGGCACCTTGAACACGGTGATGGTCAGGCTCTGCGGCACTTCCGGCTTGCTGGTGAACCACTCGGCCTCGGCCCAGCTCTGCAGCACCGCCTTGGCGTGCGCGTTGCCGGCCTCGGCCTTTTCCTGCACGTCGTGGAAGGCGTCGAAGATCAGCAGGGTGTGCTTGAGGCCTTCGGCGGCGACCGCACCCAGCTCGGCGTTGTCCAGCAGCTCGATCAGCGGATGGATGTTGTAGCCGCCGAGCATGGTGCCCAGCAGCTCGGTGGCGCGGGTGGGCGAGATCAGCGGGGTCTTCTCGCTGCCGAAGGCGACCGCGGCCAGGTACGAGGCCTTGACCTTGGCGGCGTCGTCGACGCCGGCCGGCACGCGGTGGCTCAGCAGTTCGACCAGGAACTGCTCCTCGCCGGCCGGCGGGTTCTTCAGCAGTTCGATGACCTGCGCGGTCTGCTGCGCGCTCAGCGGCAGCGGCGGGATTCCGAGCGCGGCGCGCTCTGCAACGTGGTGGCGATAGGCTTCCAACATGCGGGTTCTCCGGAAAAATACGGTGGGGATGTGCGGTAGCGGCGGCGCGGCGTCAGCCGGCAGGCTTGGGGACGATGATCTTCAGGCCTTTGAAGTAATCGCGGAAAAAACGGTCGTCGTGGGTGATCAGGCCATCGCATTGCAGCAGCGCATGCGCACCGATCAGGAAATCGGCCACCACCCGCTCGCGCCTGCCGCCACGGGCGCGGAAGCGGCGCTGCATCTCGCCGGCGCGCAAGGCCGACTTGGCCTCCAGCGCGCTGAAACGGATGCTCATGTCCTCCAGCACCGACAAGGCCTCGGCGCCGTCGCGCAGCGCGCTGCAGACTTCGGCCAGGACGATGTCGCAGACCACCACCGGGCCGGTGCTCAGGCACTGGCGCAGGCAGGCTTCGGTGGCGTCGGCCTGCGGGCCGTCGGCCAGCAGGTCCACCAGCACGGACGAGTCGATGGCGATCATGCGCCGGCGTCGGGCTCGGGTTCGAACGGATCGCCCGGGGCGCGGCCGCGGATGGCGCGCATCGCCTCGTCGGTGCTGGCGAAGCCGTCGAGCTTGAAGCGGCCGCGGGCGCGCGAGATGGCATCGTCCACGCTCTTGCGCAGGATGATCCGGCCGCCGTCCAGCTCCACCTTCAGGATGGTGCCCTTGCTCAGGCCAAGTGCATCGCGCACGGCCTTCGGCAGGGTGATCTGACCGCGTTCGGCGACAGTGGCTTCCATAGAACGGGCTCCACAAGGTATGTACGAATTTTACATACTTGAAGCGTCATACTCAAGCCCGCATACAGCGGCGGTCACACCTGCCATACACACTGAATCGGTCAGAATGACCGCAGTCCCTAAAGCCGCGACGCCATAGGAGTTCCGTGATGAGCGATTCCTTTTCCACCCGCGCCTCGCTCGAGGTCAACGGCCAACGCTACGCCTACTACAGCCTGCCCAAACTTGCCGAGCGCTTCGATATCGCACGACTGCCCTACTCGCTGAAGATCCTGCTGGAAAACCTGTTGCGCCACGAAGACGGCGGCGTAACCGTGGGCAAGGACCACATCGAGGCGGTGGCCAAGTGGGATCCCAAGGCCGAACCCGACACCGAGATCGCGTTCATGCCGGCGCGCGTGGTGCTGCAGGACTTCACCGGCGTGCCCTGCGTGGTCGACCTGGCGGCGATGCGCGATGCGGTGGTCAAGCTCGGCGGGCGCCCGGAACAGATCAACCCGCTGATCCCCTCGGAACTGGTGATCGACCATTCGGTGCAGGTGGACGTGTTCGGCAAGCCCGACGCGCTGGACCTCAACGGCAAGATCGAATTCCAGCGCAACAAGGAACGCTACGGCTTCCTGCGCTGGGGCCAGAAGGCCTTCGACAACTTCAAGGTGGTGCCGCCGAACACCGGCATCGTGCACCAGGTCAACCTGGAGCACCTGGCGCGGGTGGTGATGACCGGCGAGCGCGACGGCGAGGCGATCGCCTACCCGGACACGGTGTTCGGCACCGACAGCCACACCACCATGATCAACGGCATCGGCGTGCTCGGCTGGGGCGTGGGCGGCATCGAGGCGGAAGCGGCGATGCTCGGCCAACCCTCGTCGATGCTGATCCCGCAGGTGGTGGGCTTCAAGCTGACCGGCAAGCTGCCCGAAGGGGCGACCGCCACCGACCTGGTGCTGACGGTGACGCAGATGCTGCGCAAGCACGGCGTGGTCGGCAAGTTCGTCGAGTTCTTCGGCGACGGCCTGCAGCACCTGCCGCTGGCCGACCGCGCCACCATAGGCAACATGGCGCCCGAGTACGGCGCCACCTGCGGCATCTTCCCGATCGACGCCGAATCGCTGACCTATCTGCGCCTGTCCGGGCGCAGCGAGGAGCAGATCGCGCTGGTCGAGGCCTACGCCAAGGCGCAGGGCCTGTGGCACGACGCCGACAGCGCGCATGCCGAATACAGCGCCGTCCTGGAACTGGACATGGGCGACGTCAAGCCGTCGCTGGCCGGCCCCAAGCGCCCGCAGGACCGCGTGCTGCTGGAAGACATGCAGCGCAACTACCGCGACAGCCTGGTGCCGTTCGCCGACGCACGCGCCAAGCGCCGCAGCGATGCCGTGCAGGAAGACCGGCTCAAGAACGAAGGCGGCGGCGGCACGGCGGTCGGCGCCCAGGCGGCGCATGCGCACGACGCCGAGGCCAGCGGCGCCGGCTGGCAGCTGCGCGACGGCGCGGTGGTGATCGCGGCGATCACCTCCTGCACCAACACCTCCAACCCCGCGGTGATGCTCGGCGCCGGCCTGCTCGCGCGCAATGCCGTGGCAAAGGGCCTGAAGGCGCAGCCGTGGGTCAAGACCTCGCTCGGGCCGGGCTCGCTGGTGGTCACCGACTACCTGAAGAAGGCCGGGGTCATGGACCACCTGGAACAGCTCGGCTTCTACGTGGTCGGCTACGGCTGCACCACCTGCATCGGCAACTCCGGCCCGCTGCCCGAGGACGTTTCCGCGGCGATCGCCAAGGACGACCTGGTGGTGGCCTCGGTGCTGTCGGGCAACCGCAACTTCGAAGGCCGCGTGCATCCGGAAGTGAAGATGAACTACCTGGCCTCGCCGCCGCTGGTGGTCGCCTACGCCATCGCCGGCACCACCGACATCGACCTGACCCGCGATCCGCTGGGCACCGGCAGCGACGGCCAGCCGGTGTACCTGCGCGACATCTGGCCGAGCAACAAGGAGATCGGCGACACCATCGCCGCCACGGTCGGCCCGGAAATGTTCAAGCAGAACTACGCCGACGTGTTCAAGGGCGACAGCCGCTGGAACACCATCGCCTCGCCCGATGGCGAGCTGTACGTGTGGGACGGCACTTCCACCTACATCAAGAACCCGCCCTACTTCGACGGCATGACCATGCAGGTCGGCCGCATCGAGGACGTGCACGGCGCGCGCGTACTGGGCCTGTTCGGCGATTCGATCACCACCGACCACATCTCCCCCGCCGGCAACATCAAGAAGGACTCGCCGGCGGGCCGCTTCCTGCAGGAACGCGGCGTGCAGCCGGCCGACTTCAACAGCTACGGCAGCCGCCGCGGCAACGACGACGTCATGGTCCGCGGCACCTTCGCCAACATCCGCATCAAGAACCTGATGTTCGGCGGCGAGGAAGGCGGCAACACCCTGTACCACCCGCCCGGCGGTGGCCAGCCGGAAAAGCTGGCGATCTACGACGCGGCGATGAAGTACAAGGCCGACGGCGTGCCGCTGGTGGTGATCGGCGGCAAGGAATACGGCACCGGCTCCTCGCGCGACTGGGCCGCCAAGGGCACCAACCTGCTCGGGGTCAAGGCGGTGATCGCCGAAAGCTTCGAACGCATCCACCGCTCCAACCTGGTCGGCATGGGCGTGCTGCCGCTGCAGTTCCTCGATGGCCAGAACGCGCAGAGCCTGGGTCTGGACGGCTCGGAAGTGTTCGAGATCACCGGCCTGCAGGACGGCGCCAGCAAGCGCGCCAAGGTCGTCGCCACCAAGGCCGACGGCAGTGCGCAATCCTTCGAGGTGGCAGTGATGCTGCTGACCCCGAAGGAAGTGGAGTACTTCCGCCACGGCGGCCTGCTGCAGTACGTGCTGCGGCAGTTGGCCGCGCGCTGACCGACCCGGCGGTTTCCAACAGCGGAAGCCCGGCCCCCGCGCCAGCGCGGGGGCGCTGCGCCGGCACGCGAACCAATGGTTCGCAAGCGTGCCGGCTCGCCCACCACGGCGGCCTGCTGCAGTACGTGCTGCGGCAGTTGGCCGCGCGCTGACCGACCCGGCGGTTTCCAACAGCGGAAGCCCGGCCCCCGCGCCAGCGCGGGGGCGCTTCGCAAACGCGCGAACCACTGATTCGCAAGCGCGCCGCTCTGCGGGCACGGTGGCCTGCGGCAGTACGCACCGCATCCGTTGGCCGCACACCAATCCACCTTCGGCTTCCAACGACGAAGAAACGGTCCAAGCGCGGACACCTTGCATCTAGCAACGCCGACGGCGAAGTGACCATGTTCCAATGATGATCAGCGACCTAACAACCGCTGTTGCTGTTGCCGTTGCTCTGCATTTGCTCTTGCTGTTGGGTTTGCTCCTGCTCTTCCGGGTTCCCTTCCGAAGCGGCGGCCGTCCCGGGGAAACACCCGAAGGGCGGCGCACAGGGACGTGCGCCGTCCGCGGCAGGGGCAGGATGCCCCTTCCGCGGATCCCCGGGATGGACGCGAACCCGGAGCGCGCAGCGCGGAGGGCGCGTAGGCAGGGTGTGCTTTCTTTTGGTTACTTTTCTTTGCACAAGCAAAGAAAAGTGACTCGCCGCCAGGCGAAAGCTTTGCGTTGCAATTCCACGGTGCCAGCACTTATCGGAGCGTTCCAAACGCTCAGCCTGCAGCGCGCCACGCCAGGAAAATCAACGGTCCGCAGCCACCACCACCCCACCCCTGTTCGCCTTTTCCCTACGGAACGGTATGCTGCCGTTGCCGGTTCTAGCGGATACTGTCCGTACAGAGCCATCAATACATTTCCTGGAGGGGGAATATGAGTCTGGATCGTCCGTGGTTGCAGAGTTATCCGGCCGGCGTTGGCGCCGACATCAACGTCGACGAGTACCGCTCCGTCGCCGCGGTGTTCGAAAGCTCCGTGGCCAAGTTCGGAGACCGCCCCGCCTACTGCAACTTCGGCAAGACCCTGACCTACCGCGAGGCCGGCGAACTGGCCCGGCAATTCGCCGGCTACCTGCTGGGCGAACTGCAGCTCAAGAAAGGCGACCGCGTCGCCCTGATGATGCCCAACTGCCTGCAGTACCCCATCGCCACCTTCGGCGTGCTGCTGGCCGGCATGACCGTGGTCAACGTCAATCCGCTGTACACCCCGCGCGAACTGCGCCACCAGCTGATCGACTCCGGCGCCAGCGCCCTGGTGGTGATCGACAACTTCGGTACCACCGTGCAGGACGTGCTCGCCGATACCCCCGTCAAGCAGGTCATCACCACCGGCCTGGGCGACATGCTGGGCTTCCCCAAGGGCCCGCTGGTCAACTTCGTGCTGAAGTACGTCAAGAAGCTGGTGCCGGACTACGACATCCCCAACGCAATCCGCTTCCGCGACGCGCTGACCCTGGGCCGCCTGCACACGCTGCCTCGGATCGACATCGAACCGGACGACATCGCCTTCCTGCAGTACACCGGCGGCACCACCGGCGTGGCCAAGGGCGCGATGCTGACCCACCGCAACCTGGTCGCCAACATGCTGCAGGCCGGCGCCTGGATCTCGGCTACCGGCAAGCTGGAGGAAGGCAAGGAAGTCATCATCACCGCGCTGCCGCTGTACCACATCTTCGCGCTGACCGCGAACGGGCTGGTCTTCATGAAGCTCGGCGGACTCAACCACCTGATCAGCAATCCGCGCGACATGCCGGGCTTCGTCAAGGAGTTGCAGAAGACCCGCTTCACCGCCTTCACCGGCGTCAACACCCTGTTCAACGGCCTGCTCAACACCCCCGGCTTCGACAAGGTGGATTTCTCCTCGCTGAAGTTCACCCTGGGCGGCGGCATGGCGGTGCAACGCGCGGTGGCCGAGCGCTGGAAGCAGGTCACCGGGGTCACCCTGGTCGAAGCCTACGGCCTCACCGAGACCTCGCCGGCGGCCTGCATCAACCCGCTGACCCTAACCGAATACAACGGCGCGATCGGCCTGCCGATCCCCTCCACCGACGCCTGCGTCAAGGACGACCAGGGCCAGATCCTCGCCCATGGCGAGGTCGGCGAGCTGTGCATCCGCGGGCCGCAGGTGATGAAGGGCTACTGGCGCCGTCCGGAGGAAACCGCCAGCGCCATCGATGCCGACGGCTGGCTGCACACCGGCGACATGGCGCGGATGGATCCGCAGGGCTTCTTCTACATCGTGGACCGCAAGAAGGACATGATCCTGGTGTCCGGCTTCAACGTGTATCCGAACGAGGTCGAGGACGTCATCGCGATGATGCCCGGCGTGCTGGAAGTGGCCGCGGTCGGCGTGCCGGACGAAAAATCCGGCGAGGCGGTCAAGGTGGTCATCGTGAAGAAGGACCCCAACCTGACCGCCGACGAGGTGAAGGCGCACGCCCGCGCCAACCTCACCGGCTACAAGCACCCGCGCATCGTCGAGTTCCGCAAGGAGCTGCCCAAGACCAACGTCGGCAAGATCCTGCGGCGCGAACTGCGCGACGCGCCGCCGCCGCAATAAGCAGGTCCGACGGGCGCCCGCGCGGCGCCCGTGCAGGCGCTGGCGGGGCGAGTTCCGGCCGCGGCACCCGGGTGTAGCATCCGCCGGGTGGAAACGCACTCGCCCGCTGCGCCACGCCATCTCCGCGGGCGTCTTTCCGAGAGCCCGCCATGAGCACGATCGACACGCTGCCCCGTACCCGCGCCTACTCCAGCATCCGCATCGATGCGGACGGCGACGACGATAGCCATTGGCTGTACATGCATGCAGGCAGCGCCGCGAAGCAGCGGCCCTGCTTCCATCCCACCTTGATGCGCGAGATGCACAGCTACCTCGCCTCGATCAGCCAGCCTGGCAGCCTGGCGTCGGCGAGATTGGGCAGTTTGGTGCTGGCGTCCGATGGCAGCGCGTTCAACCTTGGCGGGGATCTGGAACTGTTCGGCCATTACATCCGCCGCCGCGATCGCGCCGGCCTGATGGCCTACGCGACAAGCTGCATCGATGGCGTACACCGTTTTCACGAAGGGCTCGGCGGCAATTTCCGCACCATCGCCCTGCTTCAGGGTGATGCCCTCGGCGGTGGACTGGAAATGGCGTTGTCGTGCCATGTGATCGTGGCCGAAGAGGATGTCGGTATGGGCCTGCCGGAAATCATGTTCGGCCTGTTTCCCGGCATGGGCGCGTATTCGTTCCTCAGCCGTCGCATCGCGCCGCATGCCGCGGAGAAGCTCATCCTGGGAGGCCATGTCTTCAGCAGCCAGGAGATGCATGCCATGGGCATCGTCGACGTGCTGGTCCCCAAGGGCCAGGGCAAGGACGCGGTGCACGATCTGATCCAGCAACAGCGGCGCGCGCCCCTGGCGCATCTGGCGATGAACGCGATGCGCAACGTGGTGCAGCCGGTGCGCCGCGAAGAGCTGCTGGCGGTGACGGAGATCTGGGTGGATGCGGCGCTGGCCCTTGGCGAAAAGTCGCTGCGGATCATGGATCGGCTGGTACGCGCCCAGGTCCGGCGCGCCCAAGCCGGCGTGGTCGCCGCCTGAGCGCGGCATGCTGCCGGCAATGAGGGATGACCCGGCCCAGCGCCGGGCTTTCCTCAGCGCAGTTCGCCGTCCTGTACGGCGCTCTGCCGGGCGCGCAGTTCCAGGGCTTCGCGGCCTTCGGTCAGGCTGGCGTTGAGCGCCATCAAGCGCGGACGCCACTCGCTGCGCACCTGCCATTCCGGCATCTGCATCAGTTCCCCACCGAGACTGGCGAGCCGGATCAGTCCGAGATTGCTGGCAACACCCTTGATCGCATGCGCATGTTCGCGCAGGCGTTCCCAATGCTCGGCCTCACCGGCGATCTGCATGCCGCCAAGGCAGCCCTCGGCATCGTTGAGGCATTGCGAGATGAATTCGCGCTCGAAGCCGTCGCCCATGCCAAGCCCGGCGAGTTCGTCCAGGACCGACGAATCCAGCACGCCCTCGCTCGACACCGCGCTCTGCCGCACCGTGCTCGTCTCGCTGCCGACGCGCAAGCGCCCCTCCATCGCGATGTCGGAGAGCGTGTCCAGCAGGCGATTGGCCACCACCGGCTTGGCCAGAAACGTCCGGGCACCGGCTTGCTCGCAGCGCTGGATCGACTCGGGAGTGACGTCGGCGCTGAGCACCACGACGGGGGTGCGCGGCCCGCCGGCCTGCATCACCCGCAATTGCCGCAACATGTCCAGCCCGCTCATGCCGGGCATGTGCAGGTCGACGATCACCGCATCGAATTCGCTTTCGGCCAATGCATCCAGCACCGCCTCGGCGCCGTCCACGCAAATGGCGCGATGGCCGGCCTTCTGCAGCATGCGCTGCAGCACCATGCGATTGGCGGCGTGGTCGTCGGCGACCAGGATACGCATGCCGCGCACCCGCGCGCGGTGGCGCAGGAACGGATCGGAGAACGCGATGACGTTGCCGCTGGTATCGATCTCCTCGGCGACCGCCGGCACGCTGGCCGCCGGCGCCCCGAGGTCCGTCGACGCCGGTACCGCCGCGGCCACGAACGGCAGTTCGAACCAAAAATGGCTGCCGCGCGGTGCGTTCTCCTGATAGCCGATACTGCCCCCCATCGCTTCGACCAGGCCCTTGGCGATCGTGGTGCCCAGGCCGCTGCCTTCGTAGCGGCGCGCGAGGCCGACGTCGGCCTGTTCGAACGCCTCGAACAGGCGCGGCCGCATCTCCGGCGTCACCCCGATCCCGGTATCGACGATGTCGAAACTCAGGCGTTTCGGCTGTCCCTGCTCGTTCTTGTGCAGGCGAACCCGGATATCGACCCGGCCGGTCTCGGTGAACTTGATCGCGTTGCCGGCCAGGTTCAGCAGCACCTGGCGCAGATGACCCGGATCGCCGGAAAGATAGTCCGGCACGTCCGGAGCGACGTCCACCTGGTAGGCCAGGCGCTTGGCCCGTGCCTGCGGCTGCAGGATCAGGCTGATCCCCTCCAGGGTTTCGCGCAGCGAGAAATCGCGCTTGTCGAGCCGGAGCTTGCCGGCCTCGATCGCGGAGATATCCAGCACTTCCTCGACCAGCGACAGCAGGCTGCGCGCGGAGGCCTGGATGGTATTGACGCACTCGCGCTGCTCGGCGTCCAGCCGCGTGGTCGCCAGCACCTCGGTCATGCCCGACAGTCCATTCAACGGAGTGCGGAACTCATGGCTCATGTTGGCCAGGAAGCGACTCTTGGCCTCGCTGGCGCGGCGCGCCTCGGCGGTGGTGCTGGTCAATTGTCGCAACAGCCCGGACAGGTATAGCGGAATGGCGGCGAGACCGACCAGCAAGCCGATGCCCAGGCCGCGATTGGCGATCCAGTAGTCGCTGGTCATCAGCGTGATGCTGAAACTGGCCACCGCCATGGCCACGGCCAGGTACAGATAACGGTTCCCGTAGCGCAGGCCGTTGCCGATGGTGACCCACATGATGACCACGTAGATGCAGGCCATCGGTTCGCCGATCGCACTCATCGCCATCGACATGAGTCCGTAGTCGGCGACCATGCCGATGATCCGGCGCACGTCCGAGCGCTGCGGCCGGGCCAGGATCCAGCTCATCAAGGCCAGAGCCACGGCCTGCGAGATCAGGGTCAGGCCGATGACATAGGCGCGCTGCCGCGGGGCGATGTCCCAACCGTGCGAGAACGACAGTTCGTACGCCAGGATCAGCGCGACCATGCAGATGCGGACGAACGCCTGGCCGTGCTCGGTATCCTTGCGCTCCGCGAACCGTTGCCGCACCCACGTGATCGCCGAGGTCATGTCAGACTCCTGGTCGCGCCGAGGCGGTGGAGAATTTCTCGCAGATCACCTGCAGCTGCTCGCGACCGCGGAACAGCGCATCCACGCAGCGCGGGTCGAACAGGCGGCCACGTTGGGCGTAGAGATAGGCCAGCGTCGCATCCATGGTCCAGGCTTCCTTGTAGGGGCGCGGCGAGATCAGCGCGTCGAACACGTCGGCGACCGCCACGATCCGCGCTTCCAACGGGATCGCCTCGCCGACCAGGCCGTCCGGGTAGCCGCTGCCGTCGTAGCGCTCATGGTGGCGCAGGGCGATCAGCGCGCCGACCTGGATGAAACGGTTCTGGCTGCCGCTGAGCAGTTCGTAGCCGATGCGCGGGTGCATGCGCATCACCGCCATCTCGTCCTCGTTGAGCTTGCCCGGCTTGAGCAGCACCGCGTCGGGAATGGCGATCTTGCCCATGTCGTGCAGGCTCGCGGCCATCTCGATGACCCGCACCTCGTCCTCGGACAGGCCCAGTTGCTCGGCGATCAGCCCCGCCACGTGGGCCATGCGTTCCAGGTAGGCACTGGTGCCGACGTCGCGGTACTCGATGGCCCGCGCCAGCCGCGACAGGGTCTCGCGCTCGCGTTCCTCGACCTCGCGCATGCTGGCCAGCAGGCGCTGCTCCAGCGACATCGCGCGCTGCTTGATGTTCTCGCTCTGCAGCCGCAGCTGCAACAGGTTGTGGCAACGCGCGCGCAGTTCGCGCGGGCGGATCGGCTTGACCAGGAAGTCGATCACCCCCGCTTCCAGCGCCGCCTGGCGGATCGGCTCGTCGCCGACCACGGTGATCAGGATGATCGGGATGTCGCGGTGCTTGGGCAGCCGGCGCAGGCGCCGCGCGAACTCCAGCCCGTCCATGCCCGGCATGCGGTAGTCGAGCAGCAACAGGTCGACCTTGCCGGCCTCGCACCAGGCCAGCGCGGCCTGCGAGTCGCCGAAGTCGCGCACGGTCAGTTCCGGGGCGATGTCCTCGATGACATGCCGCAGCATCGTCCGCGCGGAGGTCTGATCGTCGACGATGACGATGTTCAAACGATTGTCGCTTCCGTCGGCCCAGTGGAGACGGTCCCCGTTCGAGGACGCGCCGGAGAGGCTCATGCTGGCATCATGCATCTGCAATCCTCCGCCCGTCGCATCTGCGCGGGCTGCTGAGACGACAACGGGAACGCGCCGGCGCTGACTCACCCCGGCCCGTCCACCTCACTTCCTTTTGCGTGCAACGCCTGGTGCAAGAACCGCGCCACCTCGTCCGCGGCTAGGTTAAGCCTCCGGACGCATGTACGGAAACAGCAGCACGTCACGGATCGAGCTGCTGCCGGTAAGCAACATTACCAGTCGGTCGATGCCGATGCCCAGGCCGCCGGTCGGCGGCAGCCCGACTTCCAGCGCCCGGATGTAGTCGGCGTCGAAGTGCATGGCCTCGTCGTCTCCCCCGTCCTTCGCCGCCACCTGGGCCTGGAACCGCGCCGCCTGGTCTTCCGGGTCGTTGAGCTCGGAGAAACCGTTGGCGATTTCCTTGCCGTTGATGAACAGCTCGAAGCGGTCGGTGTAGCCCGGCTCGGTGTCGCTGGAACGGGCCAGCGGCGACACCTCGACCGGGTGGTCGGTGATGAAGGTCGGCTGGATCAGGGTGTGCTCGACCGTGGCCTCGAAGATCTCCAGCAGCAGCTTGCCCCAGCCGTAGGACGGCTTGGTGCGGATCTTCAGCCGCTCGCAATGGCGCAGCAGGGCCTCGCGGTCGGTGCAGTCGGCGGCGCTGATCTCCGGGTTGTGGTGGCGCACCGCCTCGTCCATGCGCCAGCGGCGGAACGCCGGCGCCAGGTCGATGTCGGCGCCGTCCCAGTGCACCTGGGTGGTGCCCAGCACCTCGCGGGCGACGTCGCGGATGACGTTCTCGGTCAGGTCCATCACCTCGTGGTACGTGGCGTAGGCCTCGTACAGCTCCATCATGGTGAATTCCGGATTGTGCCGGGTGCTGACGCCTTCGTTGCGGAAATTGCGGTTGATTTCGTAGACCCGTTCCAGGCCGCCGACCACCAGGCGCTTCAGGTACAGCTCCGGGGCCACCCGCAGGTACAGGTCCAGGTCCAGGGCGTTGTGGTGGGTGGTGAACGGCTTGGCCGTGGCGCCGCCGGGGATGTAATGCATCATCGGCGTCTCCACTTCCAGGAAGCGGCGCGCGTCCAGCCAGGCGCGCATGGCGCGGATGATCTTGGAGCGCTTGACGAACACCTCGCGCGCCTCCGGCGACACGATCAGGTCGACGTAGCGCTGGCGGTAGCGCTGCTCCACGTCGGACAGGCCGTGCCACTTGTCCGGCAACGGCCGCAGCGCCTTGGTCAGCAGCCGCAGCGCGGTGGCCTTGACCGACAGCTCGCCGGTCTTGGTGCGGGTCAGCCCGCCCTCCACGCCGATGATGTCGCCGATGTCCCAGCCCTTGAAGGCGTCGTAGGCCTCGCCCAGGGCGTTGGCCTGCAGGAACAGCTGGATGCGCCCGGACTCGTCCTGCAGCTGCACGAAGCTGGCCTTGCCCATCACCCGCTTGGCCAGCAGGCGCCCGGCCAGGCGCAGGCTGCGGCCCTGGGCCTCCAGCGCTTCGGCGGTCCAGCGCTCGGTGTCGGCGAACTCGGCCTGCAGATCGCCGGCGAAGTCGCTGCGGCGGAAATCGTTCGGATAGGCCACGCCCTGCGCGCGCAGCGCGGCGAGTTTGGCGCGCCGTTCGGCGATGAGGCTGTTCTCGTCGACTGGAAGGGACGGCGCGGGGGTCTGCTCGGTCATGGGATGGGGGATGCGTGAGGAAGGGAAAGAATGCACCAGCCGGCGGGCCGTGTGCCGCCGCACGGCCTCCGTCGCCAGGACGGAGGCCGCCGGTTCAGGCGTCGCTGCGTTTGGAGCCGGCTTCCAGGCCGGACTTGAGGCTGGCCTCGACGAACTCGTCCAGGTCGCCGTCGAGCACCTTCTGGGTGTCCGAGCGCTCCACGCCGGTGCGCAGGTCCTTGATCCGGCTCTGGTCGAGCACGTAGTTGCGGATCTGGCTGCCCCAGCCGATGTCGGACTTGGTCGCCTCCACCGCATCGCGCTCGGCGTTGCGCTTCTGGATCTCCAGCTCGTACAGCTTGGCGGCGAGCATCTTCATCGCGTTGTCGCGGTTCTGGTGCTGGCTGCGCCCGGTCTGGCAGGCCACCACGATGCCGGTGGGCACGTGGGTGATGCGCACCGCCGACTCGGTCTTGTTGACGTGCTGGCCGCCCGCGCCGGAGGACCGGTACACGTCGGTCTTCAGATCGGCCGGATTGATGTCGATGTCGATGTTGTCGTCCACTTCCGGCGACACGAACACCGAGGTGAAGCTGGTGTGGCGGCGGTTGTCCGAGTCGAACGGCGACTTGCGCACCAGCCGGTGCACGCCGGTCTCGGTCTTCAGCCAGCCGTAGGCGAAGTCGCCTTCCACGCGCAGCGTGGCGGACTTGATCCCCGCCACTTCGCCGCCGGAGACTTCCATCAGCTCGGTCTTCCAGCCGCGCGACTCGCACCAGCGCAGGTACATGCGCAGCAGGATCTCGGCCCAGTCCTGGGCCTCGGTGCCGCCAGCGCCGGCCTGGATGTCGACGAAGGCGTTGCTGGCGTCCATCTGCCCGGAGAACATGCGCTGGAACTCCAGCTTCTCCACCTGCGCCTGGAAGCGGTCGACGTCGGCCAGCACCGCCTGCGCGGTGGCCTCGTCGTTCTCGCTTTCGGCCAGTTCCAGGAATTCCAGCGATTCGTTCAGGCCATCGAGCACGCTGGCGATGCCGCCGACGGTCTTCTCCAGGCTGGCGCGTTCACGGCCCAGGCCCTGGGCGCGCTCGGGGTCGTTCCAGACGTCGGGGCTTTCCAGCTCCCGGGTGACTTCCTCTAGACGCTCCTTCTTGGCGTCGTAGTCAAAGAAACCCCCGTAGCGACAGCACCCGATCGGACAGATCGGCGATGCGGTGGCGAATCGGATTGAGTTCGATCATTGCGGCGTTTCCGGCAGACAAGAGCGCGATTCTAGCAATTCCGGCCGCCGCGCCACAGCGCCGCCGGCCTACTCGATGGTCGCCGCCTCGCCCTCCCCGGCCGCCACGCGCAGCGCGGCGCGATAGCGTCGGCTGCACGGCACCTGGCTGCCGTCGCGCAGGTGCACCCGCGCCTCGCCCGCCTCCAACGGCTCGATCGAGACCACGCTGGCCAGGTTGACGATGTAGCTGCGGTGGATGCGCACGAACCGCGCCGGGTCCAGCCGCGCCTCGATCGCAGCCATGGTGCTGCGCAGCGGGTAGTCGTGGCCGCGCACGCGCAGGTTGACGTAGTTGCCGGCGGCCTGCAGCCATTCGATGTCGGCCGCGGCGACCAGGAAGTCGCGGCCCAGCTTGCGCACCAGGAAGCGTTCCGGCCGTTCCAGCGAGCCCACCGGCGGGCCGGCGTCGGGCGCGCCGAGCAGCGCCGCCTCGCCCTGCCAGCGCCGCAACAGGAACCGGTACATCTGCACGCACAGCGCGATCGAAGCCAGGCTGCGCACGTCCTTGAGATATTCGTAGGCCAGGCCCTGCGGCCAAGGACCGAAGTCGTACTGCTGGCCCTGCAGGCGGTAGACCAGGCTGCGCAGGGCGACCATCCCCACCACGTGCAGCACCGACAGCGCCACGCTGCCCAGCAGGTAGCCCGGCAGCCGGCGCCGCCAGGTGTCCCAGTGCAGCGGGTAGCGTCGGGTCAGCAGCACCACCAGCGGCACGATCAGCAGGAACATCAGTTGGCTGGACCACTCCCAGACCACCGGCTCCCATGCGGCGAAATGCAGCCCGGTGTTGCGGATGTCGATCAGCACCGTGACGCTGTTGGCGATGGCGTTGATCAGGGTGAGCGCGACCCAGAAGCCGATTTCGAAGCTGCGGCGCCAGGGCTGGAAACGGGAATAGGCGCTGGCGCCGGACGGATCGGACATGGCCAAAGTGTAGCGCGCCGGCATGACCGCGCCGGCGCGCCATGGGCGGATCAGCGCACGTCGAACTCGCCGACCAGCACCGTCTCCTTGCGCTCGGTCAGGCGCAGCGTCACCTGCTGGTCGTGCTGCGCGGCCGTGCCCCAGCCCGTGCTCAGTTGCAGGTGCAAGGTGGTGGCGCCGGTGACCAGCGGCTGGCGCTCGCCGAAAAAGTTCGCTTCCACCTTGTACCTGCCGGGTTTGGCGCTGCGCAGCGAGAACTCCTCCGGCCCGTAGCCGCCGGTGAAGTCCGGCGACAGCTGGCCGCCCTGGTAGGTCGCGCGATTGCCGTAATAGCAGCGCTCGCCATTGGGGTCGGTCACCCACAGGTCCATGTCGCTGTTGTCGCTGTCCCAGTTCAGCACCACGCGCAGGTCCAGCGGCAGGTTGCGCAGCAGCCGTGGATCGACGAAGCGGGTATCCAGCGGCCGCGGCGCCCGCGCCACGATCGCGTTCAGTTCGTTGAGCGCGATCATGCTCACCCCGTCGAAGCGCGTGTCCCAGTCGCGCACCACCACCTGGTAAAGCTGCGCGATCGCCGCCTGCGCGTCGCCGCGCGCGGCATAGGCCAGGCCCAGGTCGCGGAAACTCTGCGGCTCCTCCTCGCCCAGCCGCAGCACCTGCTCGAACACCGGCACCGCCAGGTCGGCGCGACCGGCCTGCAGCAGCCGGTAGCCGAGCACGCGCAGCACGTGGCGATTTTCCAGTTGCAGCTCGGCCAGGTTGGACAGCACCCGCAGGGCCAGGTCGCGCTGGCCGCGCTCGAACAGCACGTCGGCCACGTCCAGGTAGAACGCCACGCTGTCGGCGTGCGCCGCGCGTTCGCTCAGGTACAGCGGATACACCGCGTCCGCCGCGGCCGCCCGCAGGCGCCGCGCATACGGCGAATCCGGCTGCCAGGGCTGCACGGCCAGGGAGATCGTGGCCGGAGCCGCCACACGCTCGCGCGCAGTCGCCGACGCGGCCGCGTCGCTGGACGCAACGGACGAACCGCCAAGGATATTCAGTTCCAGCGGCGTGGATGCAGGTGCGGCCGCGGGCATCGGCGCAGGTGCTGCGAGGGCCATGGACCGTTGCGGGCCCGACGGGGCCTGCATGCGCTGGTCGGCAGTGTCAGCGGCGGCGATCGCCACTGGCGGCGCGTCCTTGGGAAAGCGCCGCTGCCACCAGGCGACACGCTGCGCGAACGCGTCGGCGATCGCGTCGATGCGTCGCTTGCGCGTGTCGTCCTGCAGCTTCTGCTGCCGCACCTGCGCACCCGCCACCGCCGCACGCAGCGCCGGGGGCGCCGGGATGCCATAGCGGGCGTAGTCGTCGGCGTTCTCCAGCACCAGCAACGAGGTGTCGGCGCTGACCAGCCCGAAGCGCGTCGCCAGCGCCTGGCGGCGCGCGGCCGATTCCTGCGGATCGGCGGACAGACTGCGCAGCATTGCCCGCGCCCATGCGCCCGGCACCAGGTCGCCTGGAACTTCCTGCGCCTCGCGCAACGGCAGACTCAGGCGTCGGGTGCTGGCGGGGGTGGCGATCTCCAGGTGCAGCGTCGCATCGGCGCCGAGCAGGCGCCCCGCGATGCGCAGGTAGCCATTGTCGGCGTCGCGCGAATCGGCGACCAGATCGGCGACCTGGCTACCGTCCAGCGCGACCAGTTCGCCGCCACGCTGCAACAGCCGCTCGCTGGCGAGCTGCACGCCCGGCAGGCCCTGCAACGCGATCGCGCGTCCGCCGCGCGCTTCCGCGATCGCCGCCAGGCGCGCGGCATCGGCGTGCACGCCGGCCGAGTCGATCGCATACAGGCGCTGCCCCGGCGCCAGCGTCGGCATGGTCTGCGCGCCGTAGTTGCCCAGGCCATCGCTGAACAACAGATACTCCTGCACCTGCGCCGCCGGTTGCCAGGCGCCCAGCGCACTGGCGCCGTCGGGCTGCTCGGCCTGCAACGCCGCCTTCAGGGCGCTCCAGTCGCCGTTGCGCACCTGGAACCTGCGCGGCGCCGCGGCACGGTCGCGCAGCACGATCAGATCGACTTGGGCAGTGCCGACCGCAGCGAAATAGCGCTGCAGCAAGGCCAGTTCGGCCGGAATGTCGCGCTGTCGTGCCGAACCGGACGCATCCCAGAGCAGGCCGATGCGCTGCGGCAGCGGGCGCGGGCCATGCAGGTCGGCGATCGGCACCAGCGCCTGGAAGTAGCGCTGGCCATCGTGGAGACCGGTCGCCACGCGCGGCGTGGCGCTCGCGCGCAGCGACAGCACCAGCTCCGGCGGCAACTGCGCCGGGCTGCCGGACCAGGACGCGGCGTAGCCGCCGTCCGCCGTCGGCAGCAGCCGCATGCTGGGGGTCGCCGCGCGTTCATCAGGCGCGGCCTGGCTACTTAGCGCTACCTGCAGCGACCGCGCGCCGACCGCATACGCCAGCGGCAAGCGCCATTGCCAGCCGGCGGCGGTGCGCTGTAGCGATTCGCGATAGACCAGGCGGACATGGCGGCTGCCATGCGCCGGCAGCGGGTAGACGCGCAGCCGGAACTGGTTGCCGGCGGTCTGCTCGAGCAGGCCCGGATCCACGCCGCGCCGCTCGACCGCTTCGAACACCTGGCGCCCGCGCGCCTTGGGCACCGGCACCGCGTCGCGCATCTGCCCGTCGACGTCCAGGGCGAAACCGCTGAGTTGCTGCCCCTCGCGCAGCGGGAACGTCAGCTGCCCTTCCAGCACGCGCGCGTTGGGATTGAAGAACTCCAGCTCCACCGTGGTTTCGGCCAGGCCTGCGGCGGCATGCGCACGCACGGTCGCCGAGCGCAGCTCGACCGGATGTTCGCCGGCGTCGGTGTGCAGCAACGGCGCGACCAATTGCCGCTGCGGCGCGGACTGCGCCCCTGCCGGCACCGCGGCGAGTAACGACAACGAAAGCAACAACACGCACACGTTGCTGCGCATGGTGGACGGCATGGATCGCTCCTTGCTGGGACGGTATGGCTTGAACGTCCGCCGTGACGCGATGGGGTTGCTTGTGTGCGTCCAGGCTCAGGCGACGCGCAAGCCCCTCTCCCATCGGGAGAGGGGTTGGGGTGAGGGTGTGGCGCAAGGCGCGGCACTTTGGCGATGCGAGGCTGCGCCCGTACCCTCATCCGCCCCTGCGGGGCACCTTCTCCCGAAGGGAGAAGGAATAGCGAAGCCCCTCTCCCTCTGGGAGAGGGGTTGGGGTGAGGGTGCGGCACAGGCGCGATGCAACAGACGACGCGAGGCTGCGCCCTACCCTCATCCGGCCCTGCGGGCCACCTTCTCCCGAGGGGAGAAGGGAAGCAAAGCCCCTCTCCCACCGGGAGAGGGGTTGGGGTGAGGGTCCGGCACCACGCGTAGCGTCAGACCGCCAACTGCTCAGCCATCCAACGGCAGACAGTGCTCCACCACCAGCTGCACCGCATCGCCGCCGCGGTAGTCGTCGGCGACCAGACGATAGGCGATATGCACGCGGCGGCCAGGTTCGCGACCGTGCCAGCCGTTGAAATGGATCGCGTTCAAGGGTTCGGCACGGCCGGGGCAGCGCAGGCTCAGCTTGAGGTGGCGCTCCTTCAGCACACGCCACTGCAGCACCTCGAATTCGCCATCGAACAGCGGCTCGGGAAACCCCTGCCCCCATGGCCCACCCTGGCGCAGCGCCTCGGCATGGCGATGGTCGAGTTCGTGCGGGTCCAGCGCGCCGTCGCTGAGCAGTTCGGCCTGCAACAGTTCCGCGTCCAGGCTGGCCAGCGCATGCGCACGGAATACCTCTTCGAACTCGGCCAGCGCGTCCTGCGGCAGGCTCAGGCCCGCGGCCATGGCGTGGCCGCCGAACTTCTCCATCAGGCCCGGCCGCTGCGCCTCCACCGCCGCCATCGCGTCGCGGATGTGGAAGCCGGGAATCGAGCGCGCCGAGCCGCGCAATTGGGTGCTGCCCGGCTCGGCCGGGGCGAAGGCGATCACCGGCCGATGCAGGCGGTCCTTCATCTTCGACGCGACCAGGCCGATCACGCCGGGATGCCACTGCGCATCGAACAGGCACACCGCCACCGGCGGCTGCTCGGGCGCGGCCAGCAACGCCTGCGCCACCACTGCCTCGGCCTCGTCGGTCATCTGCTGCTGCACGGCACGGCGCTCGGCGTTGATCTCCTCCAACGTCGCGGCGATCGTGCGCGCCTGTTGCGGGTCCTCGCACAGCAGCAACTCGATGCCCAGGGCCATGTCCTCGAGCCGGCCGGCGGCATTGAGCCGCGGCGCCAGCGCGAAGCCGATGTCGCTGGCGCTGAGCCGCGCCGGGTCGCGGCCGCTGGCTTCGATCAAGGCGCGCAGGCCGAGGCAACCTTCGCCGCGCTGCAACCGGCGCAAACCGGCCGAGACCAGCGCGCGGTTGTTCGGATCCAGCGGCACCAGGTCGGCGACGGTGCCGACCGCGACCAGGTCCAGCAGTACGCTCAGGTCCGGCGGCGGTGCCGCCGCGAACGCGCCGCGCACACGCAGGTGCCGGCGCAAGGCCAGCAGCACGTAGAAGATCACCCCGACGCCGGCCAGCATCTTGCTCGGGAACGCGTCGCCGGCCAGGTTCGGATCGACGATGGCATCGGCCGGCGGCAGCGCCGGACCCGGCAGGTGGTGGTCGGTGACCAGCACCTGCCAGCCCAGCGCCTTGGCCGCGGCGACGCCGGCATGGCAGGCGATGCCGTGGTCCACCGTGACCAGCAGGTCCGGCTGCAACGGCGCCAGTTCCGCCACCAGCGCCGGCGACAGCCCGTAGCCATGGACCATGCGGTTGGGCACCGCATGCAGCACCTGCGCGGCGCCAAGCAGGCGCAGCCCGCGCACCGCCACCGCGCAGGCGGTGGCGCCGTCGCAATCGAAATCGCCGACCACCAGGATGCGCTTGCCCGCAGCGATCGCCTCGGCGAGCAGGGCCACGGCGTCGTCGATGCCGCTCAGCGCATCCGGCGGCAGCAGTTGCGCCAGCCTGGGCTGCGCCAGGCCGCTGTCGTGCGCGCCGCGCGCGGCGTAGATACGCCGCAGCAACGGTAACGTGGCCTCATGCCACGGGCCGGCCGCGGCCGCCGCGGGCCGCCGCACGATGCGCGCGATCGAACTCATGCGTCCAGGCGCGACAGCGGCCGCCGCCACAGGCGCCAGCGTTGCGCAGGGGCGATACGGAAACAGGTGCCGTCCTCGAAATCCAGCTGCAGCTGCTGCAGCTCGCCATCGCGCAGCGCCTGCAGCAGCGGCTGCACCACCTCGCCGACGAACTGCTCGGGCGCGCGCAACTGACGCAGGTCGACCAGCGCATCGACCCGCGGTGCCTGCGCATCGGCGACGCCGGCGGCCTTGGCCAACGCGCGCAACAGCGGATCGCGGCTGCGCACCTGCGCATGCGCAGTGCCGACCGTGGCCGGCAGGCGGCCGCCGCCCCAGAACCACAGCGAGTTGATCGCCGGCTGGCCGCGGGCGACGCGTTCGCGGTTCCAGGGATGCTGGTGCAGCACGATCTGCACTTCGGTCAGCAGGGCACGCCAGCGGCGCGCGTCCTCGCCCTGCGGCAGATGATCGAACAGGTCCGCCCCGAGCACCTGCGCCGGTGCCGCGAACACCGGCAGCACGCTGTCGGCCGGCAGGCGCAGGTACCAGCGGGTCGGATCGGGCGCATCCAGGGTCAGCCCGCTCTCGGCGAATACGCCCTGCACCGCCGGCAACAGCGCGTCCAGGTCCACCGCGTCGAGCGGCAGCATGTCGCTATGCGCCATCAGCCGCGCGCCCTGCATGTCCGGCACCACGTAGGCGGGATCGGCGCGCAGCCACAGGCCGTCGCCGGCATCGCCGGCGTCCAGTTGGCGGGTCAGCGCCGCGGCCGGCAGCGAAGCTTCCGCCAGCACGAAATGGCGGCGCAACTGCGCCTCGCCGCCGGGCGCGGCCTGCGTGCGGTCGGCGCGGCCGAACGCGCGCGCCACCTCGCCGGCCAGCACGGCGCCGGCCAGGCGGACCCGCTCCGGCAACAGCAAGGTGGCGACCGCCATCGGATCAGCCGACGTAGGCGACGCTGACGATCTCGTACTCGCGGCGTCCGGCCGGGGCGTCGATGCTGACGCTGTCGCCTTCCATCTTGCCGATCAGCGCACGCGCCAGCGGCGAGGAAATCGCGATCAGGCCAAGCTTGATGTCCGCTTCGAGGTCGCCGACCAGCTGGTAGCGCTTCTCTTCGTCGGTCTCCACATCGGCCAGGGTCACGGTGGCGCCGAACACCACCTTGCTGCCGACCGCCAGCTTGCTGACGTCGATGACCTCGGCGTGCGACAGCTCGCTCTCCAGCTGCTTGATGCGGCCTTCGATGAAGCCCTGCTGCTCGCGCGCGGCGTGGTACTCGGCGTTCTCCTTGAGGTCGCCGTGCGCGCGCGCCTCGGCGATCGCGGTGATGACCTCGGGACGCTTGACCGACTTCAGGTGATCCAGTTCCTCGCGCAACCGCTGCGCGCCTTGCATGGTGATCGGGGCTCTCACGCTTCCAGCTCCTTGTGCAGTTCCTGCAGCGCCCAGACCGGACCGGTGCCGCGGAATTCCAATGAATGCACCAGCGCACGCGCGCCGGCGACCGTGGTCGAATAGGTGACGCGATGCTGCAGGGCTTCGCGGCGGATCGAGAACGAGTCGGAGATCGCCGCCCGGCCCTCGGTGGTGTTGACGATATACACGATTTCGCCATTCTTGATCAGATCGACGATGTGCGGGCGACCCTCGGCGACCTTGTTCACCTGCTCGCACTGCAGACCGTGCTGCTGCAGCCAGGCGCAGGTGCCGCGGGTGGCGACCAGGGTGTAGCCGCGCTCGACCAGCGCCTGCGCCACCGGCAGCACGCGCTGCTTGTCCGGATCGCGCACCGACACGAAGGCCTTGCCCAGCGGCGGCGCCTTGATGCCGCCGGCTTCCTGCGCACGCGCGAACGCCGCGCCGAAGCTGCGGCCCACGCCCATCACCTCACCGGTGGAACGCATCTCCGGGCCGAGGATCGGATCGACGCCCTGGAACTTGGCGAACGGGAAGATCGCCTCCTTCACCGAGTAGTAGTCGGGCACGATCTCCTTCAGCGCGCCCTGCTCGGCCAGGGTCTTGCCGGCCATGCAGCGCGCGGCGATCTTGGCCAGCGGCACGCCGATCGCCTTGGACACGAACGGCACGGTACGCGAGGCGCGCGGGTTCACTTCCAGCAGGTAGACGATGTCGTCGCCGGCGTCGTTCACCTGCACCGCGAACTGGGTGTTCATCAGCCCGACCACGTTCAGCGCCTTGGCCAGCTCGACCACCTGGCGGCGCAGCTCGGTCTGGGTCGCCGGCGACAGCGAGTACGGCGGCAGCGAGCAGGACGAATCGCCCGAATGCACGCCGGCTTCCTCGATGTGTTCCATGACGCCGCCGATCAGCACCTGGCCATCCTGGTCGGCGATGATGTCCACGTCCACTTCCACCGCGTTGTCGAGGAAGCGGTCCAGCAGCACCGGCGAATCGTTGGAGACCTTGACCGCGTCGCGCACGTAGCGCGCCAGGTCGGATTCGCCGTAGACGATTTCCATGGCGCGGCCGCCGAGCACGTAGCTCGGGCGCACCACCAGCGGATAGCCGATCTCGCGCGCCAGCACCAGCGCCTCGTCGGCGTTGCGGGCGATGCGGTTCGGCGGCTGCTTCAGGCCGAGCTTGTCGACCAGTTGCTGGAAGCGCTCGCGGTCCTCGGCCAGGTCGATGGAATCCGGCGAGGTGCCGATCACCGGCACGCCGTTGGCCTCCAGCGCACGCGCCAGCTTCAGCGGGGTCTGCCCGCCGTACTGCACGATCACGCCCTTGGGCTGCTCCAGCTCGACGATCTCCAGCACGTCTTCCAGGGTCAGCGGTTCGAAGTACAGGCGATCGGAGGTGTCGTAGTCGGTGGACACGGTCTCCGGATTGCAGTTGACCATGATGGTCTCGTAGCCGTCCTCGCGCAGCGCCAGCGCGGCGTGCACGCAGCAGTAGTCGAACTCGATGCCCTGGCCGATGCGGTTGGGGCCGCCGCCCAGGATCATGATCTTGTCGCGGTCGCTCGGCGCGGCCTCGCACTCGTCCTCGTAGGTCGAGTAAAGGTAGGCGGTGCTGGTGGCGAACTCCGCCGCGCACGAGTCCACGCGCTTGTATACCGGGCGCACCTTGTGCGCGCGGCGCAGCGCGCGCACCGCGGCCTCGTTGGTGCCGCACAGTTCGGCCAGGCGCGCATCGGAGAAACCGGCGCGCTTGAGCGTGCGCAGGCGCTTGGCGTCCAGCGCACCGAGGCCGTCGGCGGCCAGCTGCGCTTCCTGCGCGATCAGGTCTTCCATCTGGTCCAGGAACCAGGGGTCGATGAACGACAGCGCGTGCACCTGCTCCACGCTCATGCCGGCGCGGAACGCATCGGCGACATAGAACAGCCGCTCCGGACCGGGCGCCTTCAGCTCGCGCTTGAGCGTGGCCAGGTCGTCTTCGCTGGTCAGGTCCAGGCCGGTCGGATCGAGGCCGATCTTGCCGGTCTCCAAACCGCGCAGCGCCTTCTGCAGCGATTCGGAGAAGGTGCGGCCCATCGCCATCACCTCGCCCACCGACTTCATCTGCGTGGTCAGGCGCGCGTCGGCCTGCGGGAACTTCTCGAAGGCGAAGCGCGGGATCTTGGTGACCACGTAGTCGATCGACGGCTCGAACGAGGCCGGGGTCAGCCCGCCGGTGATCTCGTTCTTCAGTTCGTCCAGGGTGTAGCCCACCGCCAGCTTGGCCGCGACCTTGGCGATCGGGAAGCCGGTGGCCTTGGAGGCCAGCGCCGAGGAGCGCGACACGCGCGGGTTCATCTCGATCACCACCACGCGGCCGGTCTGCGCGTTGATGCCGAACTGCACGTTGGAGCCGCCGGTGTCCACGCCGATCTTGCGCAGCACGGCGATGGAGGCGTCGCGCAGGCGCTGGTATTCCTTGTCGGTGAGGGTCTGCGCCGGGGCCACGGTGATCGAGTCGCCGGTGTGCACGCCCATCGGGTCGAGGTTCTCGATCGAGCAGACGATGATGCAGTTGTCCGCGGTGTCGCGGACCACTTCCATCTCGAACTCCTTCCAGCCCAGCACCGACTCCTCGACCAGCACTTCGCTGGTCGGCGACAGTTCCAGGCCGCGGCCGACGATCTCGATCAGTTCTTCGCGGTTGTAGGCGATGCCGCCGCCGCTGCCGCCCAGGGTGAAGCTGGGGCGGATGATGGTCGGGTAGCCGACCGTGGCCTGGATCTCCAGCGCCTCCTCCAGCGTGTGCGCCACCGCCGCCTTCGGGCACTCCAGGCCGATCTCGCCCATCGCCACGCGGAATAGCTCGCGGTCCTCGGCCATGCGGATGGCCTCGCGCTTGGCGCCGATCAGCTCGACGCCGTACTTCTCCAGCACGCCGTGGTCAGCCAGGTCCAGCGCGCAGTTCAGCGCGGTCTGCCCGCCCATGGTCGGCAGCAGCGCGTCGGGCTTTTCCTTGGCGATGATCTTCTCGACCGTCTGCCAGTTGATCGGCTCGATGTACACGGCGTCGGCCATGTTCGGGTCGGTCATGATCGTGGCCGGGTTGCTGTTGACCAGCACCACGCGATAGCCCTCGTCGCGCAGCGCCTTGCACGCCTGCGCGCCGGAGTAGTCGAACTCGCAGGCCTGGCCGATGACGATCGGGCCGGCGCCGATGATGAGGATGGTTTGGAGGTCGGTGCGACGTGGCATGGTTCAGTAATCCTCGACGTTCTCGGAAATGCGGGACCCGGGACCCGGGGCCCGGGACCCGGATTCAAGCCGACGCTGCAATGATTGTTGCAATCTGGAAAGCATTTGGCTGACACGCTCGCAGAGCTGCAGCACAACGCTAAGTTCTTCGTGTTCGCCCATCCCAAGCCGCTCGACCAGCAGCAACTGCGTTTGTAGCTCGGCGCACGATCCTGTTGCGATCGCTACAAAACGCGCATAGTCCCGTGTGGCGCCGCGTGCGTTGCCTTCAGCGATGTTTGAAGGAATCGATACCGCGGAACGCTGCAACTGCGAAGTCAATCCGTAACGCTCGACGTGCGGCAATGACGCTGTGAACGAATAGACTGCTTCGGCGAGCTGCATGGACAGTTGCCAGACTTCGAGATCCCGGAAATGGGAGACCGCCATTACGCGGCCTTTTCCGATCCCCGGGTCCCGGGTCCCGGGTCCCGCATCAGTGACACGAACTGATCGAACAGCGGCGCCACGTCGCGCGGACCCGGCGAGGCTTCCGGATGGCCCTGGAGGCTGAAAGCCGGTGCGTCGGTGAGCGCGATGCCCTGGTTGCTGCCGTCGAACAGCGATCGATGGGTGACGCGCACGTTGGCCGGCAAGGTCGCCTCGTCCACCGCGAAGCCGTGGTTCTGCGAGGTGATCATCACCCGGCCGCTGTCCAGGTCCTGCACCGGATGGTTGGCGCCGTGGTGGCCGTGGCCCATCTTCAGGGTCTGCGCGCCGGCGGCCAGGGCCAGCAGCTGGTGGCCCAGGCAGATGCCGAAGGTGGGGATTTTGCGCGCCAGCAGTTCCTTGATCGCGGCGATCGCGTAGTCGCACGGCGCCGGGTCGCCGGGGCCGTTGGACAGGAACACGCCGTGCGGATTCATCGCCAGCACCTCGGCGACCGGCGTCTGCGCCGGCACCACGGTCACCTCGCAGCCGCGCTCGGCGAGCATGCGCAGGATGTTGTGCTTGACCCCGTAGTCGTAGGCGACGACCTTGAACTTGGGCTCGGCCGTGACGAAGGCGTTGCTGTCCAGGTCGAGTTGGCCGTCGCGCCAGGGATAGGCGGTGTCGGTGGAGACCACCTTGGCCAGGTCCATGCCCTTCAGCCCCGGGAACTTGCGCGCCGCTTCCAGCGCGGTGTCCACATTGACCTCGCCGGCCATCAGCGCGCCGTTCTGCGAGCCCTTCTCGCGCAGGATGCGGGTCAGCTTGCGGGTGTCGATGCCGGCGATGGCGACCACGCCGCGCTGGATCAACCAGTCCGGCAGCGCCACCTGGTTGCGCCAGTTGCTGGGGCGGCGCGGCACGTCGCGCACGATCAGGCCGGCCGACCAGACCTGGGCGGCCTCGTCGTCCTGGTCGGTGCAGCCGGTGTTGCCGATATGCGGATACGTCAGCGTGACCAGTTGGCGGGCGTAGGAGGGATCGGTGAGGATCTCCTGGTAGCCGGTCATGGCGGTGTTGAACACCACTTCGCCGACGGACAGGCCGGCAGCGCCTACGGATTCGCCCTCGAACACGGTGCCGTCTTCAAGGACAAGGATTGCGGGTTGAGTCACGGGGTTCGCCTTGGGGAGAGAGGAACCCTGCCCCACCAACTTGCAGGCTGCAAGAAACCGCGAACTCGGCGCTTCTCCGGGTCCGTGGCGATGGGTAACAGGCGAGCGAGAATTGTACCGGCGCGGGGCGGTCCGCGCCAGCCGTTTATGTGAAAACCGCGTTCAGCCGAGCAGGTCGCGCAGCCGGTAGGCCCCGGGCGCACGCCCCGGCAGGCGTGCGGCCGCATGCAGCGCGCCGCGGGCGAAGATGTCGCGGTTGCTGGCGCGGTGCACCAGTTCCACCCGCTCGCCGAGTCCGGCGAACTGCACCAGATGCTCGCCGACGATGTCGCCGGCACGCAGGCTGGCGTAGCGCGGAGTAGCGCCACCCTGCGCGGCCGCGTCGCCCAGGGTCAGCGCGGTGCCGGAGGGCGCGTCCTGCTTGTGCACGTGGTGGGATTCGACGATGTCGCAGTCCCAGCCCGGCAGCGCCGCGGCGGCGCGCTCGACCAGATCGTGCAGCACCGCCACCCCCAGGCTGAAGTTCGAGGCCCAGATCAGCGGAATGCGTTCGGCGGCGGCGGCCAGCGCCTGCCGCTGCGCGTCCTCCAGCCCGGTGGTGCCGGACACCAGCGCCGCACCGCGTGCGGTGCACAGGGCCAGCACCGGGTCGAAGCCCTGCGGCAGGCTGAAATCGATCGCCACGTCGAAGGCCGGCACCCCGCCCAACTCGGCCGCGGCGAAGTACGGCACGCCGTCGATCACCCGCTGCGCCGGCGCGCGCCGCACCACCGCGGCCACCACCTGCAGCGCCGGGTCCTGCGCGGCCAGCCGCAACAACGCCTGGCCCATCCGGCCGGACGCACCATGGATCAACACACGCAGCGGAGAAGTCGTCATCGACACAAGGCTAGCGGTTTGCGCGCGGGTGCGACAGAGGGCGCATGCACCCAAGACGCAAGCGCCCGACGCGCCACCTCGGACGTGGCGATGCTTCCCTCGTCGGGGCTGAAGCCCCTCCCACAAGGGCGTGGCGGCACTGGAAGCGACAAAAAAGCCGCCGGGCGAGGCACCTGGCACCTGCCAATAGACATCGCAGCCGATCGCCCCCCTGTGGGAGGGGCTTCAGCCCCGATGCCGTACGGCCCGGTCGCGCACAGCGCCCCACTGCCATTGGCGCGACCGACGTTGCACTCGCATTCCTTGCACGGAGCATGCTCGATGCGGACGGCACCCTGCTTTGGATACAACGAGGCCTCGTTCGTCGCGGCTGAAGCCGCTCCTACGGAGGATCAACGACGTCGTTAAGCAGGCATTGCGGGAGGGGCTTCAGCCCCGACGCGTTGCACCCACCCAATCGAGCATGCCCCGGTCGACGCCACCGCTCCCGCCAAACAGGAGAGCACACTCGCCGGATCGATCAACCGCCCTACTCGGCTGCCGCCTGCCCCAGCAAGCGCTTGTCCCAATCTTCCACGGCACGCTGCGCCAGGCGCCGCTCGAACAGGGTGCGCCAGTTCGGCACCAGCGGCAGCGCCAGCACCTCCTGCAGTTGCGCCGGGTCGATCTCGCGGCGGTACAGCAGGCCGACCAGGCGTGCCAGCGACCATTGCGGATACGGACGCTCCAGCAGCACCAGACTGTCGCCGGCGGCGACCTCGCCGGGCTGCAGCACGCGGTAGTACCAGCCGGTGCGGCCGCTGTCCTGCACGCGCCGCGCCAGCGCGGCCACGCCGAACCGGTCGGACAGCTTCCAGCACGGCTGCCGCGACTGCGACACCTCGACCACGGCCGTTCCCAGGCGCAGCCTGTCGCCCAGGCACAGGTCGGCTTCGGTCACCCCGCTACTGCTGAGGTTCTCGCCGAACGCACCGGGCGCGTCCAGCAAGGCATGTGCGCCCAGTTCCTCGCGCCAGGCCAAGTAATGATCGCGCGGGTAATGGTGCAAGGCCTTGTCGGGGCCGCCATGCACGCGGCGGTCGCCCTGCTCGTCCAGTTCCAGCCCCTCCAGGCCGATGCGCAGGCGCCCGGCCTGCGGGCGCTTGTCGATCGCGCTGCGGCTGCCCGGGCGGGTGAACGCCTGCGCGCGACCGACCAGGACCGCGTCGATGGTCCAGGAGGCGACCGCGGAACCGGAAGACGCCATCGACAGAAGCAGCGCCGGACTCAGGCCGTCGCGCGTCGGTGCGCGGCGACCTCGTCCTGCAGCAGCGCACCGAGGATGCGCACGCCGGTCTCGATGCGCTCGGCCGGCACGGTCACGAACGACAGCCGCAGGGTATTGCGCTGCGGCGCGACCGCGAAGAACGGCGCGCCTGGCACGAAGGCCACGTTGCGCTCGATCGCCTTGCTCAGCAGCGCGCCGCCGTCCATGCCTTCCGGCAGTTCGACCCAGATGAACATGCCGCCGGCCGGGCGGTTCCAGCGCACCTGCGCCGGGAAATACTTGGCCAGGGCGGCCAGCATCTGCTCGCAACGGCTGGCGTACAGCGCGCGGATGCCGGGGATATGCGCATCCAGGAAACCGTCCTGCACCGCCTCGTAGACGATGCGCTGGCTGAACGAGGGCGTGTGCAGATCCGCCGCCTGCTTGGCCTGCACCAGCTTGGCGTGCACCGCCTCCGGCGCGACCAGGTAGCCCAGGCGCAGGCCGGGCGCGAACACCTTCGAGAACGAGCCCATGTAGATGGCGCCGTCCGGGTTCATCGACAGCAGGCTCGGCAGCGTGTCGCCGCTGTAGCACAGCTCGCCGTAGGGATCGTCCTCGACGATGGGCACGCCGGCCGCGGCCGCACGCGCCACCAGCGCCTGGCGCCGGTGCAGCGGCAGACGCCGCCCGGTCGGATTCTGGAAGTTCGGCAGCACGTACATGAAGCGCGCGTCCGCCAGTTGCGCATCGTCCAGCGCGTCCACTACCACACCGTCGTCGTCCGACTGCATCGCCGCGAACGCCGGCTGGAACAGCGAGAACGCCTGCAGCGCGCCGAGATAGCTGGGCGTTTCCACCAGCACCTTGCTGCCTTCGTCGATGAACACCTTGCCGAGCAGGTCCAGGCCCTGCTGCGAACCGGTGGTGATCAGCACCTGGCTGGGACGGATATGGGCACCGTCGCGGCTCAGCCGCGCCGCGACCCATTCGCGCAGCAACAGATAGCCTTCGGTCGGGCCGTACTGCAGTGCCGCCTGCGGTGCGTCGCGCAGCACCTTGTCGCAGGCCTCGCGCATGCGCTCGACCGGGAAGGTGTCCGGCGACGGCAGGCCGCCGGCGAAGGAGATCACGTCCGGGCGTTCGGTGACCTTGAGGATTTCGCGGATCGCCGAACTGGTCAGCGCCTGCGCACGGCGGGAAAACTGGAATGGGCTGGTCATCGGCATAGGATAGTCGCCGCCATCGCGGCGCGCATGTGCGGCGCACAAGCGATGCGCCGGCCGGCAACGGGCGCCGCGGCTCAGTGCCGCCGCGGCGGCGTCGGCCCGCAGCTGTCGCAACCGCCGCAGGCGCCCGCGCCCGCGGTAGGCGCAGGCGCGATACGGCGACCGAGGGCTTGCAGCCACGCCGCGCGGCCCGGTTTGAGCAGGCGCACGGCGATGCCGCCGCGCAGCTTGCGCGCGGTGCCGGGGAACTGCTTCTTCAGCACCACCCAGGCACTGACCAGCACCGCCAGCGCGATCACCAGGTACTGCAGCAGCAGCGAGACGCTCATCTCAGCCGGCTCCCAGCGCCACCGCGACCTGGTAGGTGACCAGCGAGGCCAGATACGCCAGCGCGAACAGGTAGAACGCGGCGAAGCTCATCTGCTTCCACGAGTTGGTCTCGCGCTTGATCGTGGCCAGGGTGGAAAGGCACATCGGCGCGTAGATGTACCAGACCAGCAGCGACAGCGCGGTGGCCAGCGACCAGCCGTCGTGGATCAGCGGCGACAGCGCCTGCGCGGCGGCATCGTCGTCGGCCGCCGACAGCGCGTACACCGTCGCCAGCGACGACACCGCCACTTCGCGCGCCGCCAGGCCGGGGATCAGCGCGATGCAGATCTGCCAGTTGAAGCCCAGCGGCGAAAACACCGTGGTCATGGCGTGGCCGATGCGGCCGGCGAAGCTGTAGTCGATCGCCGGCAGGGTGGCGTCGGCCGGCGGCGCCGGGAACGACAGCAGGAACCACAGCAGGATGGTCAACGCCAGGATGATGCCGCCGACGCGCTTGAGGAAGATCGCCGCGCGCTCCCACAGGCCCAACGCCAGGTCGCGCAGGTGCGGCACGCGGTAGGACGGCAGCTCCAGCAGCAGCGGATGCTCGCCCTTGTCGCGGCGCCACTTCTTCATCGTCCACGACACCACCAGCGCACTGGCGATGGCGGCGAAGTACAGGCCGAACAGCACCAGCCCCTGCTGGTTGAACACGCCCCACACCTGCCGCTGCGGAATGAACGCGCCGATCAGCAGCGCGTACACCGGCAGCCGCGCCGAACAGGTCATCAGCGGCGCCACCAGGATGGTCGCCAGGCGATCGCGCGGATCCTGGATGCTGCGGGTGGACATGATGCCGGGCACGGCGCAGGCGAAACTGGACAGCAGCGGGATGAACGAGCGCCCGGACAGGCCGGCGGCGGCCATCATGCGGTCGAGCAGGAACGCCGCACGCGGCAGGTAGCCGGACTCCTCCAACGCCAGGATGAAGGCGAACAGGATCAGGATCTGCGGCAGGAACACCACCACCCCGCCGAGGCCGGCGATGATGCCGTCCACCAGCAGGCTGTTCAGCGGCCCCTCCGGCAGGGTTCCGCCGATCCAGGCGCCCAGCGCCTTGGTGCCGCCGTCGATCAGGTCCATCAGCGGCGCCGCCCAGGCATACACCGCCTGGAAGATCAGGAACATCACCACCGCCAGGGTCAGCAGGCCGGCGACCGGGTGCAGCAACCAGCGGTCCAGCGCGTCGTCGACGCGCGAGGTTCGCGTCGGCATCGACACCGCCGCCGCCAGGATCGCGCGCACCTGCTGGTGGTAGTCGCCCTGCCCCTCGCTCGGCGCCACCGCCGGCGGCAATGCCGGCGCCAGCGCATCCAGCCGCTCGACCAGGGCGCGGGCGCCGTTGCGGCGCACCGCCACGGTCTCGATCACCGGCACGCCCAGCGCCTGCTCCAGCGCCTGGCGGTCGATCTGGATGCCGCGGCGCTGCGCCGCGTCGACCATGTTCAAGGCCACCAGCATCGGCTTGCCCAGTTCGCGCAGTTCCAGCGCGAAGCGCAGGTGCAGGCGCAGGTTGGTGGCGTCGACCACGCAGACCAGCACGTCCGGCGCCGGCTCGCCCGGGTAGAAGCCGCGGCACAGGTCGCGGGTGATCGCCTCGTCCAGGCTGGCCGGCTGCAGGCTGTAGGCGCCCGGCAGGTCCAGCACCGCGAACTCGCGCCCGGACGGCGCGCGGAAGCGACCCTCCTTGCGCTCGACGGTGACGCCGGCGTAGTTGGCGACCTTCTGCTTGCTGCCGGTCAACTGGTTGAACAGCGCGGTCTTGCCGCAGTTCGGGTTGCCGACCAGGGCCAGGCGCAGCGGTGCGGCCACCGCGCTCACGAGCGCACCTCGTCCAGTGCGCTCACCTGCACCCGCGCCGCCTCGCTGCGCCGCAGCGCGAAGCGCGTATAGCCCACCTGCACCAGCAGCGGTTCGCCACCGATCGGCCCGCTGGCCAGCACCCGCACCTGTTCGCCAGCGACGAAGCCCAGCTCGCGCAGACGCCGGGCGATGGCGTCGTTGGCCTGGCGGTCGTGCACGGATTCCACGAGGGCGCTGCTGCGCAACGGCATGTCGGACAACGTCACAGCACGTTCCGTCGATAAGAATGGTTATCAATTGTAGCATCGCCGCGGCGCGTCATGGCGGCGCCGGCACGGGCGGCTATGATCGCCGTATGGCTGCCGTTTCCCCTTTGTACGAGCGTGTTCGATGAGCGATGCCCTGTTGTTGCAACGATCCGGCAAGGTCCTGACCCTGCAGTTGAACCGACCCGAGGTCCGCAACGCCTTCGACGCCGCGCTGATCGCCCAACTCAGCGACGCCCTGCTGCAGATCGGCGCCGATGCGCAGGTGCAGGTGCTGGTCCTGGCCGGTGCCGGCGCGGCGTTCTCGGCCGGCGCCGACCTGCAGTGGATGCGCTCGATGGCCGGCGCCGGCGAACAGGAGAACCTGGACGATGCGCTGGCCCTGGCGCGGCTGATGCGCCTGCTGGACGAACTGCCCAAGCCCACGGTGGCACGGGTGCAGGGTGCCGCGTTCGGCGGCGCGGTGGGCCTGGTCGCCTGCTGCGACATCGCCGTGGCCGCCACCGATGCGCGCTTCGCGCTCAGCGAAAGCCGGCTGGGCCTGCTGCCGGCGGTGATCTCGCCGTACGTGATCGCGGCGATCGGCGCGCGCCAGGCGCGGCGCTGGTTCGCCAGTGCGGAAACCTTCGACGCCGCCACCGCGGCGCAGATCGGCCTGGTCCACCAGGCGGTGGCACCGGAGGCGCTGGACGCGGCGGTGCAACGCCAGGTCGCCCTGCTCGGCCAGGCCGGACCGCTGGCCGCCGCCGGCGCCAAGGCGCTGGTCCGGCGGGTCGCCGCCGGCGGCGAGCGCGATGCGCTGGACCAGGCCAACGCCGCCCTGATCGCGCAGTTGCGGGTCTCGGCCGAAGGCCAGGAAGGGCTGAATGCGTTCCTGGAGAAACGCGAACCGGCCTGGAGGGCCAGCCCATGAACCCGATCGACCATCTCGGCCTGCGCTGCAGCGACCTCGACCGCAGCCTGACCTTCTACCGCGCCGCCCTGGCCGCGCTGGAGCTGGACGTGGTGATGCAGGTGAGCGCCGAGGAAAGCGGCGGCCAGCGTCACGTCGGCTTCGGCCGCGACGGCAAGCCCAGCTTCTGGATCGCCGACGGCGGCCGCGACGCCGGCGACAATGGCGTGCACGTGGCCTTCGTCGCCGCCAGCCGCGCGCAGGTGGACGCGTTCCATCGTGCCGGCCTGGCCGCTGGCGGCCGCGAGCACGGCGCACCGGGCCTGCGCCCGCACTATCACCCCGACTACTACGGCGCCTTCCTGCTGGATCCGGACGGCCACAACATCGAAGCGGTCTGCCACCGCCCAGCAGCGGGCTGATCCGCGCTGCCCCGGCGCACCTGGCGCCGACCCTGCCTGCGGCTGTTTCACCGCCTCTCTTCATCAGGAATCCCATGACCCTCTTTGCTTCCCGCTTCGTGCGCAGCGCCCGGCCAACAGCGCAGGAATCCCGCGAATGAGCGACCGCGTGCGCATCGTCGAAGTCGGCCCGCGCGACGGCCTGCAGAACGAGAAGGCCTGGGTCGCCACGGAAGACAAGATCGAGCTGATCGCGCGGCTGGGGCGCACCGGCCTGCGCAGCATCGAGGCGACCAGCTTCGTCAGCCCGAAATGGGTCCCGCAGCTGGCCGATGCGGCCGAGGTCTACGCCGGCATCGCGCAGGTGCCGGGCGTGGACTATCCGGTACTGGTGCCGAACCTGCAGGGCTACGAGCGCGCCGCCGCGGTCGGCGTGCGCGAGGTGGCCGTGTTCACCGCCGCCTCGGAGACGTTCAATCGCACCAATACCAATGCCGGCATCGACGAATCGCTGGCGCGCTTCGCGCCGGTGCTGGAGCGCGCGGCGGCGGATGGGGTCAAGGTGCGCGGCTACGTGTCCACGGTGCTCGGCTGTCCCTACCAAGGCGACGTCCCCCTGGCCGACGTGGTGCGGGTGGCGCAGCGGCTGCATGCGATGGGCTGCTACGAGATCTCGCTGGGCGACACCATCGGCGTGGGCACGCCGGGCAAGGCGCGGGCGATGCTGCGCGCGGTCGCCGCAGCGGTGCCGATGGCGGCGCTGGCGGTGCACTTCCACGACACCTACGGCCAGGCCCTGGCCAACATCGCCGCCTGCCTGGAAGAAGGCGTGCGCGTGGTCGATGCCGCCGTGTCCGGCGCCGGCGGCTGCCCGTATGCCAAGGGTGCCAGCGGCAACGTGGCCAGCGAGGACGTGGTCTACCTGCTGCACGGCAATGGGGTGGAGACCGGCATTGACCTGCCCGCGCTGGCCGCGACCGGCCGCTGGCTGGCACAGAAACTGGGCCGGCCGACCGGCAGCAAGGTCGGCCAGGCGCTGGCCGCCGAGGGCTGAGCCGCGGCAGTTCCTTACCTGGCGACGGACCTGCGCGCCGCGGCCCGTCGCCGATCTCGCCGCGATGGGGCGGCAGCCTCTAAACTGGGCGTTTTCCTGGGAGGGAACATCCATGCAGCTTGCCGATCTGAAAGCGGTGGTCACCGGCGGCGTGTCCGGCCTCGGCCTGGCGGTGGCGCAACGCATCGTGGCCGAAGGCGGCAAGGTCGCGCTGTTCGATCTGAACGACGACAAGGGCGCGGCCGCGGTCGCCGCCCTGGGCGCGGACCGGGCCTGCTACCTGCGCACCGACGTCAGCGACGAGGCCCAGGTGGCCGCGCAGCTCGGCGCAGCGCAGGGCTTCCTCGGCGGCCTCAATGCCGCGATCAACTGCGCGGGCATCCTCGGCGCCGGCCGCGTGCTGGGCAAGGAGGCGCCGATGCCGCTGGCCACCTTCCAGGGCACGGTGATGGTCAACCTGGTCGGCAGCTTCAACGTCGCCAAGGCCGCCGCCGACCTGATGCAGCACAACGCCCCGGGCGAGGACGGCGAGCGCGGCGTCATCGTCAACACCGCCAGCGTCGCCGCCTACGAAGGCCAGATCGGCCAGGCCGCCTACGCCGCGTCCAAGGGCGGCGTGGTGGCGATGACCCTGCCGATGGCCCGCGAACTGGCGCGCTTCGGCATCCGCGTCAACACCATCGCCCCGGGCATTTTCTGGACCCCGATGGTCGACGGCATGCCCGAGACCGTGCAGCAGTCGCTGGCCGCCTCGATCCCGTATCCTTCGCGTCTCGGCCGCCCGGACGAATTCGCCGACACGGTGATGTTCCTGCTGCGCAACCGCTACCTCAACGGCGAAACCATCCGCCTCGACGGCGCGGTGCGGTTGGCGCCGAAGTAGCCGGGATTGGGGATTCGGCATTGGGGATTCGCAAGCGCTCCCCGTCCCGCGTCCCTGCCCGGCGCTTTCCAATCCCCAATCCCCAATCCCCAATCCCGGCCCCACACCCATGAAAGCCAACGAAATCAAGAAAGGCAACGTCGTCGAGTACAACAACGGCGTGTACCAGATCCGCGACATCGAGCGCAGCTCGCCGCAGGGCCGCGGCGGCAACGTACGCTTCCGCTTCGTGATGTACAGCGTGCCGGGCGGCAACAAGCTCGATGCCAGCTTCGACGGCGACGACGACCTGCGCGAAGTCGAGCTGATGCGCCGCCAGTCCACTTTCTCGTACAAGGACGGCGAGGCCTTCGTGTTCCTCGACGACGAGGACTACACCCCCTACACCCTGGATGCCGATGCGATCGGCACCGATGCGGGCTACATCACCGACGGCCTCAGCGGCATCTACGTGCAGGTCATCGACGACCAGCCGGTGGCGATCCAGTTGCCGCAGAGCGTGACCCTGGAAGTGATCGAAACCCCGCCGGAGCTCAAGGGCGGCACCGCCACCAAGCGCCCGAAGCCGGCCAAGCTCAACACCGGCATCGAGATCATGGTGCCGGAGTACATCGGCAACGGCGAGCGCGTGCTGGTCAATACCACCACCGGCGAGTTCGCCGGTCGCGCCGACTGAGCCCATGCGCGGGCGCCGTGTCATCCACGTCTCCCGCGCAGGCAGCGCCGCGCATGCGCCACGGCGCGCCTGCCTCGGCCTGCTGCTGGCCTTGCCGGTGCTGGCGCTCGCCGCGCCGGTGACGCCGGCCACGGCGGCCGCCCCCGAGCCCGCGTGCACGATTCCGGACGCGGTCGATCCCGAGCACCACGACGGTTTCTGCACGCTGCCCGAGCCGATCCGCGCCTTCGTCGCCCGCCAGGACACCTGCAGCCATTTCGCTGGCGAGGAACCCTACGACGCCGCGCGGCGCCGCGAACTGGAAAAAGCGATGGCCAAGTACTGCGACGGCAATGAACAGACTTGGGCGAAGCTGCGCGCGCAGTACCGCCAGGACCCACCACGCGACGCCTGGCTGCGCCGCTACGGCGAGGATGCCGGCCTCGAGCTGCCGTGATGGCGGTTTGCGGGTAGCGAGCTGGTGCCTTTGCGGGCATGGACGTCAGCCCTGACGGCCGTCGACATGGTTGCCAAGGCCGGCGGCACATCCGTGCGGCGCACTGCGGCCATCAGGTCCTGATCGGCCGGCTTCGCGCCTTCGCTCGTCGCGGCTGAAGCCGCTCCTACATGATTGGGTTGGGAGCGGCGCCGCGTTTCTGTGGGAGGGACTTCAGTCCCGACGCATGGAGCTATCGGTCTTGCTTCACGCCGACACGGCTGTGCCTGCGGCAAACAGGTGCTGCGGACTCACGCCGCGAGCAGCGCCGTAGGAGCGGCTTCAGCCGCGACCGCGCCGCCGTCTACCGCACGCGCGATACATGGGAGCGGCGCCGCGTTTCTGTGGGAGGGACTTCAGTCCCGACGCATCGAGCTATCGGTCTTCCTTCACCCTGACACGGCTGCGCCTGCGACAAACAGATGCTGCGGAATCACGCCGCGAGCAACGTCGTAGGAGCGGCTTCAGCCGCGACCGCGCCGCCGTCTACCGCACGCGCGATACATCTGCCTTCGATAGCCTCGCCTAGCAAACCCGCATGCCGCACTACGGCTGCCCATCATGCGACTGCAACACCGAAGGCGACCGCAACTGCAACCCACCGCCTTCGCGATTGAGCGTACGCAGACGTACGCCCAGCGTCGCCAGGTTGGCATCGATCTGCGCCAGGTCCGCCTGCAGCGACGCCGGCAGCAACCCGCGCAGACGCGTCTGCAGCGCGGCGCCGTCGTCGTGCAGCGCCGCGATCCGGGCCTGTCCCTGCACCTGCAGCCAGGCGCGCTCCTGCGCCTGCGGCAGGCCATAGCCCGGCTGCCCCTGCAGCAGGCTCGCCGGTTGGCTCAGTAGCCCCTGCTCGGCCAGCACGGCACGCACCGCGCTGGCGGCATCGCGGGTGTCCGCACCCGCATCGTCCCCACCCGCACCAGCCACCGCGGACGGCAGCGGCTTGCCCAGATAGCGCCGCTTCAACGCATCGCGCCCACGCTGCTCGGCGCGGCGGCGGGCGGCGTTCTCCAGCAGCAGCAACGCGGCACTGGCACGCAGGTCGCCACGCTGCAGCCACGGCGCACGCTGTGCGGCCGGCAAGTCCAGCCACGCGTCGGCATTGCGGGCAGGCAGCGCCAAGGAACCGCGTGCCACCGCGAACATCTCCTCAAAATGCGCGCTCGCCGCCGGGAAGTAATAGCCCTCCCGCACCGCCGCGTCGGCGTCGCTGAACACCGACGCATCGGCGATGCCGGCCCGTACCAGGCGCCGGCGCAGGCCGGTCGGGCTGATCCCGGACAGATGCGCGGCCGCCAGCCGCGGCACGCCGTCGTGCAGCAAGGCGTAGGTCTCCACCGCGCAGTTGTTGCTGAGGAAGTAATAGCGGCCGTCGTAGCTCCAGTGCAGTTGCGCGGCGCGCTCCAGCAGCGCGGCGATCTCTTCGCGCGACAGCCGCAGCGGCAGCGACTGCAGGCCGCGCAACTGCACCTGAGTGTAGTCGTCCACCACCTGGCGCAGCGGCAGCACGAACAACCGCGACGGGTAGGAGCCGGTGAGCCCGCGCAGGTTGGAAATCTGCACGTCGTCGACGAAGGCGCGGAACGACAGCACCCGGTGCTCGGCCAGATCCAGTCGGCATGCCGGCCCCAGCGGCCGCCCCGGCGCGCAGATCACCAGGCGCAGCATGCTGTGGCCCCAGTGGCTCATCGGCTGCGCATTGCCTTCGGCCAGCAGGTAGTCCACCGCGTAGATCCGCGCCGGATCCACCTGCAGCAAGGCGGCGGCGTCGGCCAGCGGATCCTGCACGAAGACCTGGCCGGGCGCGCATGCGTTCGACGGCGGCGTCCATGCCAGACGTGCGGCGAAGTAGCGGGCCAGCGCCGGCCGCCGGCAGGTGTAGTCCGGATCGAGCAGGAAGTGCTCGAGATTCACCGCCACGAACTCGGCCGGCGACTGCAATTCGTAGGGATCCGGGCTACGCTCGGTGAACCGGTTCTGGCCGCGACGCAGGCCCAGGCGCATCGGGCTGACCTGCCAGCCGGCCAGATCCAGCAGCCGCGGATCGGACGAGAGATGCCCGGCCGCGGAGCGGTCATAGAAATGCGCCAGCTCGTGCAGCAAGGCGGCCAGTGCCGGGCGCCGTGCCGGGTCGGCGACCGGATCGGTGTCGCTGCCTGGCGCGGCCATCCAGTCGCGCAGCAAGCGCTTGTTCAACAGCAGGCGCCTGGCCTGCGCGCGCCCGTGCACCTGCGTGGGGAGATCGTCGCGCCACTGCAGCGGCAGTCCTGCGGGCAGCGCCGCGGTCCAGGCCGGCGGCAGTCGCGCCTGCGCCGCGGCCAGCACGGCCTCGCTGGCCGTGCGCTCGGCGGGGCTCAGCCCTGTCTCATCGACAGCGAGCGGCGCGGCCGCTGCGTGCACCGCAGCGGCCAGCGCCAGCAACGCCAGCCACCGCGCGCGCAGGCGCCGTGGCCGGCGCGGGATCACAGCGCCAGGATCGCCTGCGCCAGTTCCAGATCGCTGGCCTGTTGCGCCTGCGGGTTGCGCTCGCGCAACACGCGCAGCGCCGCTTCCAGTTGCACGCCGCGGATGCGCCCGGCGCTGGCGACGAAGCCGGCCGCGTCGTCGCGCGCCTGCAGCACCACCTTGTCGTTGTTGGAACTGCTGTCCGAGGACGCCGAGCTGCCGGCCGAGCCGGCCGAGGCCGAACCGGCGGAGCTGCCGGCGAAGCTGGACGCCTGCGCGAACGCGGGCAGGATCAGGGCGAACAGCAGGGCGCAGCGCGCGGTCACTCGGGTCATTGCAATCGTTCCAAACGGGATCGTGAAAAAGGGGACGGCCAGCGCCGCGCCGCATAGCCTAGCGGTCCGCCCCGCGCAGCGCCTGAACGGGCCGCGCGGCAGCGTGCACGGCCGCGCTCAGGGATCGAACAGCTTGCCCGGATTGAGCAGCCCGGACGGATCGAACACACGCTTGACCGCGCGCATCAGCGCGATCTCCTCGGCGCTGCGGGTGCTGTCCAGGTAGGGTTTCTTGACCAGGCCGATGCCGTGCTCGGCGGAGATGCTGCCGCCGTGCTCGGCCAGCACCTGCGCCAGCAGCTTGGTGACCTGCTCGCAGGCGGCGATGAACTCCGCCGGCGCGGTGGCGTCGGGCTTGAGCACGTTGATGTGCAGGTTGCCGTCGCCGATGTGGCCGAACCACACCACCTCGAACTGCGGGTAGGCCTCGCCGAGCAGCGCCTGGGTCCGCGCCAGGAACGCCGGCATCGCCGAGATCCGCACCGACACGTCGTTCTTGTAGGGGGTGTAGCGCGCCACCGCTTCGGTGATGCCTTCGCGCAGGCGCCACAACTGCGCGGCCTGCGCCTCGCTCTGGCTGATCACCCCGTCCAGCACCCAGCCCTGCTCCATGCAGGCCTCGAATGCGGCCAGCGCCGCGGCCTCCTGCGCCTCGTTGCCGCTGGCGTACTCGGTGACCACGTAGTACGGATACACCGTGTCGAACGGAGCCTGCGCGCCATGCGCGAGCACGTGCTGCAGCGCGCGGTCGGTGAAGAACTCGAACGCCTCCAGCTGCAGCCGGCTGCGGAACGCGGCGAACACCTGCATCAGCACCTCGAACGAGGGCAGCGCCAGCAGCATCACGTTGCTCGGCGGCGGCGGGTCGGTAAGCCGCAGGGTGGCTTCGACCACGATGCCGAGGGTGCCTTCGGAGCCGATCAGCAGCTGGCGGAAATCGTAGCCGCTGGAATTCTTGATCAGCCCGCGGTTGAGCTCGAGCAGTTCGCCGCTGCCGGTGACCACCTTCAACCCGGCGATCCACTCGCGGGTGTTGCCGTAACGGATCACGCGGATGCCACCGGCATTGGTGGCGATGTTGCCGCCGATCGAGCACGACCCGCGCGCCGCGAAGTCCACCGGATATTGCAGCCCGTGCTCCCGCGCGGCGTTGTGCACCGCTTCCAGCGGCATGCCGGCCTGCACGGTGAGGGTGCGGTCGACCGGATCGAACGCCAGCGCCTTGTTCATCCGCTCCAGGCTCAGCACCAGTTCGCCGTGCGCGGCCACCGCGCCGCCGGACAGGCCGGTGCGGCCGCCGGAGGGCACCACCGCCACCGCGTGGTCGTTGGCCCAGCGCAGCACCGCCTGCACCTCCTCCACCGTCGCCGGCAGCGCGATCGCCAGCGGCGCCGGGGTCCAGCGCCGGGTCCAGTCGCGACCGTAGTGCTCCAGGTCGGCGGGATCGGTCTTCAGGCGCAGGCCGGGAACGGCAAGGGCCAGGGCATCCAGGCGCGGGTCGGTCATAAGTGCAGAGGTCGAAGCGTAGACAATCGTTCAAGCGTGCCAGCCTTGCGCAACGGCGTCCAGTTCGCTGCCAGCAGCCCGCTGCTTTTGCGAATCCCCACTCCCCACTCCCGAATCCCCCGCCGGCCACCGCCAATCGATACACCTGAAACCGTCCACCGGCGTTGCATCCACGGTCTCCCGGCATCCTATTGCGGCGCACCAAAGCGCGAAGCCATCTGGCATAGTGACCGGCCCGTTGGCCATCGCTCCCTCGCCGCAATGTCGCCCAAGAAGACCTCGTTTCCGAAGCAGGACATCCGCGTGCTGCTGCTCGAAGGCATCAGCCAGACCGCCGTCGACGTGTTCCGCGCGGCCGGCTACTCGCAGATCGAGCTGCACGCCAAGTCGCTGCCGGAAGACGAGCTCAAGCAGCGCATCGCCGAGGCGCACATCGTCGGCATCCGCTCGCGCACCCAGCTCAGCGCCGAGGTGCTGGCCCACGCCAAGCGCCTGATCGCGGTCGGCTGCTTCTGCATCGGCACCAACCAGGTCGACCTGGACGCCGCCGAACTGGCCGGCATTCCGGTGTTCAATGCGCCCTACTCCAACACCCGCAGCGTCGCCGAGCTGGTGATCGCCGAGGCCATCCTGCTGTTGCGCGGCATTCCGCAGAAGAACGCCGAATGCCACCGCGGCGGCTGGTCGAAGTCGGCCACCGGCAGCCACGAGACGCGCGGCAAGGTGCTGGGCATCGTCGGCTACGGCCACATCGGCACCCAGGTCGGCGTGCTGGCCGAGTCGCTGGGCATGCAGGTGATCTTCCACGACATCGAGACCAAGCTGTCGCTGGGCAACGCCCGCACCGCCACCGACCTGGACGACCTGCTGGCGCGCGCCGACGTGGTCACCCTGCACGTACCGGAGACCGCGGCCACCCGCAACATGATCGGCGCCACGCAACTGGCGCAGATGAAGCCGGGCGCGCACCTGATCAACGCCTCGCGCGGCACGGTGATCGACATCGACGCCCTGGACGCGGCGCTGCGCAGCGGCCACATCGGCGGCGCTGCAGTGGACGTGTTCCCGATCGAACCCAAGGGCAACGGCGACCTGTTCGAATCGCCGCTGGCCGCGCACGACAACGTGATCCTGACCCCGCACGTCGGCGGCAGCACGCTGGAAGCGCAGGACAACATCGGCGTGGAAGTGGCGGCCAAGCTGGTGCGCTACAGCGACAACGGCAGCACTCTGTCGGCGGTGAACTTCCCCGAAGTCACCCTGCCCGAGCACGCCGAGAGCCTGCGCCTGCTGCACATCCACCGCAACGTGCCGGGCGTGCTGTCGCAGATCAACGAACTGTTCTCGCGCCACAACGTCAACATCGACGGCCAGTTCCTGCGCACCGACCCCAAGGTCGGCTACGTGGTGATCGACGTGGCCGCCAGCGAGGAACTGGCCGCGGTGCTGAAGGACGAACTGGCGCAGGTGGCGGGGACGTTGCGGACGCGCATTCTTTATTAGCGGGGATTGGGGATTGGGGATTCGTGGGGGCGCTGCGCGCCCGGACCCTCACCCCAACCCCTCTCCCGGGGGGAGAGGGGCTCAGCCATCAAGCCGGAGCCGGCTGTTCCTTCTCCCCTCGGGAGAAGGTGCCCCGAAGGGGCGGATGAGGGTACGGGCGCAGCCTCGTGCAGCTGAAACATCGCATGCGCTGCGCGCCCCGTACCCTCACCCCAACCCCTCTCCCGGAGGGAGAGGGGCTAAGCCATCCAGCCGGAGCCGGCTTCTCCCTTCTCCCCTCTGGAGAAGGTGCCCCGAAGGGGCGGATGAGGGTACGGGCGAAGCCTCGTGTTGCCAGATTGGTGCAGCGCTTCGCGCCCGGACCCTCACCCCAACCCCTCTCCTGGGGGGAGAGGGGTTAATGCGCTGCGCTGCAGCCACTTTTGCGCCATGCGCCGCAGCGACGGATCCAGATCCGCTTCATCCAGCAATTCGGCGATCGGGCGCCAGGCCAGGGCCAGCGACTCTGCGCTGACCGCGAAGACGTCATCGGCGCCGGCGCGGACCACGTAGCGTGCGTCGTAGTGCCAGTGCCCCGGCACCTCGCCGCGGGCGGGAATCCAGTGCCGGTCCAGGTCGAAGATCGCGCCATCCTCCAGTGCCAGGCCCGGCAGCCCGGATTCTTCCTCGGCCTCCTTCAAGGCCACCCGCGCCAGATCGCGGTCGCCGTCGGCGTGGCCGCCCAGTTGCAGCCAGCGCTGCAGCTTGCGGTGATGGGTCAGCAAGGTGCGCGTGCCGTCGGCGCTGACCAGCCAGGCCGAGCCGGTGAAATGGCCGTCCAGGCGGGCGCGCACGAACGGATCGGCGGCATCGTCGAGCAAGGCCAGGAACTGCGCGGCGATCTCGGCCTGGTCCGGGCACTGCCGGGCATGGGCCTGCAACTGCTGGCGTAGGGACGACTCCGGCATCGGCGTTCTCGCGTTCGGGGGCAGCCATTATCGCCGCCGACGGTGCAGCGCGGCTTGTGGCGGCCGGCCGGCTTTGGCATGGTACGACGCTTGCGTCGCCCGCTGCGGGCCCGGCGCTTCGCCATTGCCGGGGCCACTTGCCCCGTACCGCCACCTGGGGATGCACCGAATGCTCAAGTCTCTGCTGAGGGTCAAGCCGATCGAACCGGCCGGTCACGTCGATGCCGGCGAACCGTTCGAAGGCAGTCTGGAGGGCGAAGCCACCCTCAAACGCACCCTCACCGCCAGACACCTGATCCTGCTCGGCATCGGCGCGGTGATCGGCGCCGGCATCTTCGTGCTCACCGGCCAGGCCGCGGCCAATCATGCCGGCCCGGCGGTGATGCTGTCGTTCGTGTTCGCCGGCCTGGCCTGCGCCTTCGCCGGCCTGTGCTACGCCGAATTCGCGGCGATGCTGCCGGTTTCCGGCAGCGCCTATTCGTATTCCTACGCCACGCTCGGCGAAGGCGTGGCCTGGTTCATCGGCTGGTGCCTGGTGCTGGAATACCTGTTCGCCGGCTCCAGCGTCGCGGTGGGCTGGTCGGCCTACCTGATCAGCTTCGTCACCGGCACCCTGGGCCTGCCCTTCCCCGCGGAACTGGCCAGCGCGCCGCTGACCTGGACCGGCCACGCCTTCGTCGCCTCCGGCAACATCGTCAATCTGCCGGCGGTGCTGATCGTGGCCGCGGTCAGCACGCTGTGCTACGTCGGCGTCACCCAGTCGGCCTTCGTCAACGCCATCGTGGTGGCGATCAAGGTGCTGGTGATCTGCCTGTTCGTCGGCGTCGGCATCTTCTACATCAACCCGGACAACTGGCACCCGTTCATCCCGGAAAACACCGGCCCGGGCGAATTCGGCTGGAGCGGCATCTTCCGCGCCGCCTCCATCGTGTTCTTCTCCTACATCGGCTTCGATGCGGTCTCCACCTCCGCCGGCGAAACCAAGGACCCGCAGAAGAACATGCCGATCGGCATCCTGGTGTCGCTGGCCATCTGCACCGTCATCTACATCATCGTCTGCGCGGTGCTGACCGGCCTGCTGCCCTACACCCAGCTCGGCACCGCCAAGCCGGTGGCCACCGCGCTGGAGCACTACCCGCAGCTGGCCTGGCTGAAAACCTTCGTCGAGATCGGCGCCATCGCCGGCCTGTCCTCGGTGGTGCTGGTGATGCTGATGGCGCAGCCGCGCATCTTCTACACCATGGCGCGCGACGGCCTGCTGCCGAAGCTGTTCGGCAAGGTCCATCGCCGCTTCCACACGCCCTACGTCGGCACCGTGGTGGTCGGCGTGCTGGCCGCGCTGCTGGCCGGGCTGATCCCGCTGGACGTGCTCGGCGAACTGGTGTCGATGGGTACCCTGCTGGCCTTCGCCACGGTCTGCGTCGGCGTGATGGTGCTGCGCTTCACCCGTCCCGACCTGCCGCGTCCGTTCCGGGTGCCGCTGTTCTGGGCGGTGTGCCCGCTGGGTGCGCTGTTCTGCGTGGGCCTGTTCTTCCAGGCATTCCAGGAACACTGGAAGGTGTTCGTCGGCTGGACCCTGATCGGCCTGTGCATCTACTTCTTCTACGGCATCCGCAACAGCCGCCTGGCCACCAAGGCCTGATCCGTCCCCCCGAAGACCGGCGTCCGCGCCGGTCTTCGCGTTCGCCCCCTCTTCCTCGCACGCCGCGCCCGGCTGGAACCGCTCGATGCTCAAACAACTCTTGGCCACCAAACACCCCCATGCCAGCCACGAGGACGCCGGCGGGCTGGGCCTGCAACGTGCGCTCGGCCCCTGGGGCCTGACCGCGCTCGGCATCGGCGCGGTGATCGGCGGCGGCATCTTCGTCATCACCGGGCAGGCGGCGGCCAACCACGCCGGGCCGGCGATCATGCTCTCGTTCGTGCTGGCCGCGGTGTGCTGCGCGTTCTGCGCGCTGGCCTACGCCGAGTTCGCGGCGATGGTGCCCGTCTCCGGCAGCGCCTACACCTACACCTACGCCACCTTCGGCGAGCTGGCGGCCTGGTTCATCGGCTGGATGCTGGTGCTGGAATACGGCGTGTCGGCCTCGGCGGTGGCGGTGAGCTGGACCGGCTATTTCCTCAGCCTGCTCGACCACTTCGACATCCATCTGCCCGCGGCACTGGTCAACGCGCCACTGGACGGCAAGCTGCAGCCGACCGGCGCGATCGCCAACCTGCCTGCCGCCGGCATCGTGCTGCTGCTGACCTGGCTGTGCTACGTCGGCATCCGCAAGTCCTCGGCGATGAACATGGCGATGGTGGTGCTGAAGAGCGGCCTGATCGTGCTGGTCATCGCCGCCGGCTGGAAGTACGTGGACCCGGCCAACTGGCACCCGTTCATCCCCGCCAACGAAGGCCCGGGCAAGTACGGCCTGGACGGCGTGCTGCGCGGCGCGGCGATGGTGTTCTTCGCCTACATCGGCTTCGAGGCGGTGTCGGTGGCGGCGCAGGAATCGCACCGCCCGCAGCGCGACCTGCCGATCGGCATGATCCTGTCGCTGGTGATCTGCACCGTGCTGTACATCGCCATGGCCGCGGTGATGACCGGGCTGCTGCCGTACACGCAACTCGGTACCGACGAGCCGGTGGTAACCGCGGTGGCGGCGCATCCGCAGCTGGCCTGGCTGCGCGTGGTGGTGGAGATCGGCGCGCTGATCGGCCTGTCCTCGGTGGTGCTGGTGATGATCATCGGCCAGCCGCGCATCTTCATGATCATCGCCCGCGACGGCCTGCTGCCGCCGGTATTCACCAAGATCCACCCGACCTACCGCACCCCGCACGTCAACACCGTGATCACCGGCATCGGCATCGCTTTGCTGGCGGCGCTGTTCCCGCTGGACGTGCTGGGCGAACTGACCTCGATGGGCACCCTGATCGCCTTCGCCGCGGTCTGCGCCGGCGTGCTGATCCTGCGTCGCACCCAGCCGGACCTGCCGCGCCCGTTCCGCATCCCGTTCGCCTGGCCGATCTGCATCGCCGGCGTGCTCAGCTGCCTGGCGCTGCTGTCGGCGATGACCGCGCACAACTGGATGCTGATGGCCGGCTGGACGGTGATCGGCCTGGCGATCTACTTCGGCTACGGCTACCGCCACAGCCGCCTGCGCCGCAGCCAGGGCTGAGCCTTAGAGCCCCTCTCCCTCCGGGAGAGGGGTGGGGTGAGGGTACGGAGCGCGAAGCGCTGCACCCATCTGGCAACACGAGGCTGCGCCCGGACCCTCATCCGCCCCTGCGGGGCACCTTCTCCCGACGGGAGAAGGGAACAGCCAGAGCCCCTCTCCCTCCGGGAGAGGGGTTGGGGTGAGGGTCCGACCGCTCGTGATCCGTCTGGAGAGAGGTTTGTGTGAGGCTACGGCATGAGGAGATACGGTTGAGTCCAGCCACCTGTCATCCCAATCCAACCCCCAAGCCCTACACTACGCGCATGAACGCACTGCCCTACGATTCCGAGCGCCTGCGCACGCTGGCGCACCTGCTGATCGACAACATCCGCGAGCTCTCGCAGGTCGGCTGGACGCCCGCCACCAGCAGCAACTTCTCCCACCGCCTGGACGATCGCCATGCCGCGATCACCGTCTCCGGTCGCGACAAGGGCCGGCTGGTGGAGGACGACATCATGGTGGTGGACTTCGACGGCCAGGCCGTCGGCCGGCCGCTGCGCCCGTCCGCCGAGACCCTGCTGCACACCCAGCTGTACCGGCGCTTCCCCGAGGTCGGCTGCATTCTGCACACGCACTCGCCGGTGCAGACCATCGCCTCGCGCCTATACGCCCCGCAGGGCCATATCCGCCTGGAAGGCTACGAACTGCTGAAGGCGCTGCACGGCAACCAGACCCACGAGACCGCGGTCGACCTGCCGGTGTTCGCCAACACCCAGGACATGACCGTGCTGGCCGCGCAGGTCGACGCCCTGCTCGACCGCACGCCGCTGTGGGGCTACCTGATCGACGGCCACGGCCTGTACGCCTGGGGCCGCGACATGGCCGAGGCGCGCCGCCACCTGGAGGCCTTCGAGTTCCTGCTGCACTGCGAGCTGGAACTGCGCAAGCTGCGCGCCGCCGGCTGATCCACCGCGGCGCGACAGCGTTCCAGCGCCGCAACGGCCGCCGGCCGCGCACCTGCTACCCTTTTCGTCCCCACTGACGCTTTCGCCCGCCGCCATGAGCCGACTCCGCATCTTCGCCGACACCACTCCCGACGCGCCGCTGTTCGACAGCCGCGATGGCGACGCGATCGCCGCCGAACTGCGCAAGATCGGCGTCACCTTCGAGCGCTGGCAGGCCAACCAGCCGATCGAGCCCGGCGCCTCGCCGGACGCGGTCATGGCCGCCTACAAGGCCGACATCGACCGCCTGGTCGCCGCCAACGGCTTCAAGACCGTGGACGTGGTCAGCATCGCCCCGGACAACCCGCAGCGCGAGGAGATGCGCAGGAAGTTCCTCGACGAGCACTTCCACAAGGAAGACGAGGTGCGCTTCTTCGTCGCCGGCTCCGGCCTGTTCACCCTGCACGTGGACGGCAAGGTCTACGAGATCGAATGCGTGCAGGACGACCTGATCGCCGTGCCCGACGGCACCCACCACTGGTTCGACATGGGGCCGGAGCCGCGCTTCGTCGCGATCCGCTTCTTCACCGAGCCGGACGGCTGGGTCGGCCACTTCACCGGCACCGACATCGCCCAGCGCTTCCCGCGCTACGAGGCGAAGCTGCGCGGCGAGGCGCACTGAGCGATGACCGATCCGCGCGTCGTACTCACCGACATCGAAGGCACCACCAGCAGCATCTCCTTCGTCAAGGACGTGCTGTTCCCCTATGCGCGCCGCGCCCTGCCCGGCTTCGTGCGCGAGCACGGCCAGCAGCCGCAGGTGCGGCAGTGGCTGGATGCGGTCGCCACCGAATGCGGCGGCATCTGCACCGATGCGGTGATCGTGGAGACCCTGCAGGGCTGGATCGACGAGGACCGCAAGCACACCGCGCTGAAGGCGCTGCAGGGCATGATCTGGGAAGCTGGCTACCGCGATGCCGACTTCACCGCGCACATCTATCCGGATGCCGCGCCGGCGCTGCGCCGCTGGCATGCCAACGGCCGGGCACTGTACGTGTACTCGTCCGGCTCGGTGCCAGCACAGAAGCTGTTCTTCGGCCACAGCGACGCCGGCGACCTGCGCGGGCTGTTCTCCGGCTGGTTCGATACCGAGATCGGCGGCAAGCGCGAGCAACCCAGCTACGCGCGCATCGCCGAGGCGATCGGCGTGGCGCCGGCGCAGATCGTGTTCCTGTCCGACGTGGTCGCCGAACTGGATGCGGCCCGCGCCGCCGGCCTGGACACGGTGCTGATCGACCGCCGCGACGATTACCCGCAACCGCGCCAGGGCGAGGCCTGCAACGGCCACCGCCGCGCGGAGAGCTTCGCCGACCTGGGCTTCTGAGTCCCCGCGCATGCGCAGCAGGCCTGTCGCTGCCTTGATGGCCGCCCTGGCGGCGATGCGGCGCCTGCTTGCCGTGGTGCGCAGCCGACTGCTGCCCGCCGCGCTGCTGGCGCTGGCGCTGCCCGCCTGCCATTCCGATGCCGGCGCCATGCCGGCCGGCACGGCCGACACCGCGCAGGACGAGGCGGCGCAGGATCCGGTCGACCAGGCGCAGCTGCGCCAGGCGCTGGGGTCGCTGCAGGCGCAGCGCCCGGGCATCCCCGACCTGTACGTGGTGGGCTTCGCCGGCGACGCCAGCGAGGACGTGTTCCGCAACGAAGTGCTGTACCTGCGACAGATGTTCGCGCAGCGCTTCGGCGCGGCCGGGCGCATCGCCACCCTGATCAACCACGGCGACAATCTCGGCGCGCATGCCTACGCGCCACAGGCCTCGTACGACAACCTGGCCGATACGCTGGACCGCATCGGCAAGCTGATGGACAAGCGCGAGGACGCGCTGCTGCTGTTCCTGACCAGCCACGGCACCGACCAGCACGAGCTGTATCTGCAGTTCGGCCCCGGCGAGGATGCCGAGTACGACACCATCACGCCGCAGGAACTGCGCCGCCTGCTCGACGACGCCGGCATCCGCAACCGCATCATCGTGATCTCCGCCTGCTACTCCGGCGGCTTCGTGCCGGCGCTGAAGACCGCCGACACCCTGGTGATCACCGCCGCGCGTCGCGACCGGCCCTCGTTCGGCTGCGGCAACACCGCCAGCGCCACCTATTTCGGCCGCGCCTGGCTGATCGACGCGCTGGCGCGCACCACCGACCTGGTCGACAGCTATCGCCTGGCCAGCGCCGAGATCAGCGCACGCGAACAGGCCGAAGGCGAGGCGCCGTCGTATCCGCAGCTGTACGTGGGTGCGCGCATCGGCGCGTGGCTGCAGCACTGGCGTGCGCAGTTGCCGAACGCCGCCGCACCGGTCTATCCGTATCCGGAACCCGATGCGGACGACGCAGTGACTGCGGCCAATGGCGAACCCGACCACGCGCCCGGGACCACGCAAACCACGGCTCCCCCGACGCCCGAAAAACAGGCGCTACCGCCATCGGCTGCAACTCCCACGCAGTGAGCCGCGCTGCTCCGTCGAGCAACGCACGCAAGACCCCAACGCTCGGTGCGCCTGGGGCCTGGAGCAGGAGTCCGCAGGAACCCCATAGATGAGAGTAATTCGCATTCGATCGCCGATCGCGTGCAGCCGTTACACTGCGCCCCGCAGCAAGCCCGCCAGCCTTTCGCCAGCCAGCTGCGCACCGATCCGCCCGCCAGCCTTCGCTCGCCAGCCAGGATCCTCGCGTTTTATAGGCCTCCTTCATGGAGGTTTTTTTGTTTCATGCCGACTCCAGACCGGTAGTACGCCGGACCGCGCCGCAGCGATGGCCCACAACCGTCGGCTATCGTAGGCGATGAAGCCACCACGCCTCTATCCAACCGACGTATCCGATGAAGAATGGGGCTTCGCCGCGCCCGACTTGATACTGACGGATCCGCAGGCACGGCAGCGCAGATACGAGCGGCAAACAATGGAAACAACGTCTATGTCATTGAGCAAGCAAATTGCCGCTCTTGCACTTTGCCTTTTTGGCTGGAGTCCCGTGCTCGCCGCGCCTTCAGTCTGCCCCATTCGACAGGATCAGCCACTTCGCTCCATCGATGCATTCGATGGAGAACCACAGGATCTCGCAACTCTTGAGCCCGACGTGGCAAAGGAGCGATACGGCCGTTGGGTTCTGGGCTACATCTACGATGAGGGCCGATTCGTCACCGTACGCTGCAGGTACGCGGACAAGCAAACGCATGACGTAAAACTGGCGAACCGTGTGGAGCAGTGCAGTTATTCAATCAATGCAAAGCATGTCCTTCGAGTAACTTGCAAATGAAAGCTGGCACGGCTCCTGGGACGGCGCGCCGGACTGGACAAACGGCGGCACATTCGCCAATACCGGTGCCGATCGGCTCATCGGGCGTCATCGCCAACGACAACGACAACGACAACAGCCGGTTCTACTTCGCCCAGCGCCCGCGTGTGCCGGGCACCGCCCAGGACGGCGCTCAAAAGAACCTAGATCGCGCCTGAACTGGCGTCGCCGGGACGCGACGCCAGCGTCGCAACCGCGGCGCGATCAGGGAGAGGCGTCCTGCAATCGATAGCTGCCGCTGGCGTGCTGCTCGCCGCGCCAGCGGTCGAACGCGCGGACCTCGATGCGGTGCGCGCCCACGCTCAGATCGGTCGGCAAGGCGCCGCGCCACAGGTGTTGCGACGGAATCGCTTCCGGCGACCGGTCGTAGCCGCGCAACGCATCGGCGGCATCGTCGCGCGCGTTCTCGGCGAGCAGGGTCGGGTCCGGCTGTTCGACCCGCTGCATCGGCTTCCAGGCGCCGTCGTCCACGCGGTACTCGACGCGCGTGTCGTCCTCGCCCATGTATACGTTCGCGTACACGCCCCAGGCCGGATAGGCGCCGCGGCGCAGCACCTTCGGCGCATGCAGGCCGATCTGGGTTTCGTCGGCGGCACGCGCTGCGTGGTACGCCAGCGCGTAGCCGCCGTCGCGGCGCACGGTCAGCTGTGCATAGCCGTTCGGGGTGCCGTCGGCCATGGTCGCGGCGGGAATGCCCTCGGCATCCTTGACCCCGGACCAGAACGCGCCGCAGGCCGCGCCGACGTTGTATTCGTGCAGCGGCTGCGCGCCGTGCCAGCCCTCGTCGGCACCGTGGTAATAGTGGCGCTGGGTGTGGCTGTGGCCGCTGAGCACCAGCACGTGCGGGAACGCCTGCAGCAGCGCGAACAGCCGCGCGCGGTCGGCATGCCGGAACGTCTCCTTGCCTGGCGCCGCATCGAACAGCGGGATGTGCAGGCCCAACACCACCAGTCGATCCTTGGGCACGCTGGCCAGGTAGGCCTGCAGGAACGCGAACTGGTCCGCGCGCAGGCCGCCGATGTATTTGGGCTGCTGCGTCGGCTGGTAGACCACGTCGTCCAGAAACACGAAGCTGGCGCCGCCCTCTTCCACCGCGTAGGTGTCGGGACCGTAGACCGCACGCCAGCTCGACAGCGAATCGACGTCGTCGGTCGCGTCGAAGTTGAGGTCGTGGTTGCCCGGCACATGGAACCACGGCACGCCGAGCTTGGCGGTTTCCGCATTCAGCGCCGGATACAGGGACAGGTCGTCGCTGACCACGTCGCCCAGGGTAGTGCCGATGCGCGCATGGGTCTTGCCGCGCAAGGGCGCGACGATGTCGCGGGCGTAGTAGCCGACATCGGTCATCGACGCGGTCTGGGTATCGGCGAACACCAGCACCTCGGTGCTGTCGGCCCTGGGCTGCGCGCGCAACGCGAAGTCCCAGTGGTCGGTGGCGCCGCGGGTGGGCGCGATGCCCGGGTACTTGAGCTTGGGCGAGCCGGCGGGCGCGTAGTGCCGCCAGTAGTCCGGCAGGCCGTTGCCGGCGCTGGCGAAGCTGTAGCCGTCGGGCTTGATCACGAACACCGTGCGGCCGGGTTCCACTTCCAAGCGGTAGCGGCCCTGCGCGTCGGTGCGGACGATGTGCACACCGTCGGACACCTGCACGCCGGCGATGCCGGCATCGCCCGGGCCGCGGCCCGGGGCGTTGTCGCGTTCCTGGTAGACACTGCCGCTGATCGTCGCGGTCTGCGCCACGGCGGGAGCGGCGGCGGCCAACAGGCAGGCAAGGACGACGGTGCGCAGCATGCGGAACATCCGGAGAAGCCGAGGGCCCCCGATTGTAGCCAACGACATCGACGCGACGATGACCGCGCCGGACAGGCTCAGCGGTGTCGCGCTTCCAGCACCGCCACCGCGTCGGCCAGGCCCAGGCCGCGTGCGCGCAGCAGCACGGTCAGGTGATAGAGCAGATCCGCGGACTCGCCGAGCAGGTCCTCGTCGCCCTGGGCGACGCCGGCCAGCGCGGTCTCCACGCCTTCCTCGCCCACCTTCTGCGCGATGCGCCGCGTGCCTTTCTCGAACAACTGCGTGGTGTAGCTGCCCGCAGGCCGCTCGCGCTCGCGTTGCGCGACCAGCCGGTCGAGCGCGCCCAGGAACTGGCCCGGCGCCTGCGGGAAGCAGCTGTCGCGGCCGAGGTGGCAGGTCGGCCCGCGCGGATGCGCCAGCACCAGCAGGGTGTCGCGGTCGCAATCGGTGTCGATCGCCACCACGTCCAGCACGTTGCCGGAGCTTTCGCCCTTGGTCCACAGGCGCTGCTTGCTGCGGCTGTAGAAGGTGACCTGGCCGCTGCGGCGCGTCTGCGCCAGCGCCTCCTGGTTCATGTAGCCCAGCATCAGCACGCGCAGGGTGGCGGCGTCCTGCACCACCACCGGCAGCAGGCCGTCGCCCTTGCCCCAGTCCAGCGCCGCATCGGCGGCGTCCGCGTCGTGGGAGTGTTCATGCGCCATCGCGCACCTCGATCTGTTGTTGGCGCAGGAAGCGCTTGAGTTCGGGAATGGCGATCGCGCCGCTGTGGAAGACGCTGGCGGCCAGCGCGCCGTCGACGTCGGCACGCTCGAACACGTCGGCGAAGTGCTGCATCTCGCCGGCGCCGCCGGACGCCACCAGCGGTACCTTGCACAGGGCGCGCACCTCATGCAGTTGGGCGATGTCGTAGCCGCGGCGCACGCCGTCGCTGTCCATGCAGTTGAGCACGATCTCGCCGGCGCCCAGGCGCTGCGCCTCCACCACCCAGTCCAGGGTGCGCATGCGCAGCGCCTGGGTCTTGCTGGGGTCGCCGGTGAAGCGGCGCACGCGCCACTGCCCGTCGTCCTCGCGGATCGAATCGATGCCGACCACCACGCACTGCACGCCGAACGCCTCGGCGAGCTCGGCGATCAGCGCCGGCCGCTCCAGCGCCGGCGAATTGATCGAGATCTTGTCGGCGCCGGCGTGCAGCACCGCGCGCGCGGTGGCGACGTCGCGGATGCCGCCGGCCACGCAGAATGGGATGTCCAGCAACCGCGCCACCTTCTCGACCCAGGCGTAGTCCACCGAGCGCCCTTCCGGGCTGGCGCCTATGTCGTAGAACACCAGTTCGTCGGCGCCCTGGTCGCGATAGCGCAGCGCCAGTTCGGCGATGTCGCCCATGTCCACGTGGTCGCGGAACTTGACGCCCTTGACCACGCGCCCCGCGCGCACGTCCAGGCACGGGATGATGCGCCGGCTCAGCATGCCAGCGCCTCGTCCAGGCGCAGCCGCCCTTCCAGCAAGGCCTTGCCGAGGACGGCACCGGCGCAGCCGGCCTCTCGCGCGCCGCGCACATCGGCGGCGTTGCGGATGCCGCCGGAGGCCTGCACCGCCAACGCCGGCGCGAGCTGGCGCAGGTGCGCGTACAGCGCCAGGTTCGGCCCGGACAGCATGCCGTCGCGGGCGATGTCGGTGCACAGCAGGTGGATCAGCCCGGCCGCGGCGTACTCGCCCGCCAGCGCATCCAGGCTCAGCGACGAGGTTTCGGTCCAGCCATGCACCGGCAAGCGCCAGACGCCGTGCGCGTCCTGGCGGCTGTCCAGCGCCACGGTGATGCGGTCGGGGCCGAATTCGCCCAGCCACTCCAGCACCGACTCGCGGTCGCGCACCGCCAGCGAGCCGATCACCACGCGGCTGGCGCCGGCATCGAGCAGGCGCTGCACGTCGGCGCGCGAGCGCACGCCGCCGCCGGTCTGCACCTGCAGCCCGGTCTCGTTGCGGATCCGCTGCAGAAGCGGCGCCAGGGTATAGCCGCCGGCGCGCGCCGCATCCAGGTCGACCAGGTGCATCCACTGCGCACCGGCCTCGGCGAAGGCCTGCGCGCGGCGCAGCGGATCGTCGCCGTAGTGGGTCTCGCGGGCGTAGTCGCCCTGCGCCAACCGCACCACGCGGCCGTCGCGGATGTCCAGGGCGGGATAGACGACGAAGCTCATGGGAAGTCGGTCTCGAGGAAGTTGCGCAGGATGCGCGCGCCGGTGTCCGCCGAGCGCTCGGGATGGAATTGGGCGCCGCAGCGGCGGCCACGCTGCACCACCGCGGTGAACAGGCCGCCATGATCGCAGGCGGCGACGGTGTCGGCGGTGACCGGCGCGGCATAACCGTGCACGAAATAGGCGCTGGCGCCATCCGGCACGCCCGCCAGCAGCGACGACGGCCGCAGCGGCAGCAGCCGGTTCCAGCCCATGTGCGGCACGCGGATGCCCAGCGCCGGCGGCATGCGCCGGACCACGCCGGTCAGCAGGCCCAGGCAATCGACATCGCCTTCCTCGGAATGCTCGAACAGCAATTGCATGCCCAGGCAGATGCCGATCAGCGGCACCTGTAGCGCGCGCAGTGGCTCGAGCAGGCCCTGCTCGCGCAGCCGCGCCATCGCATGCGGTGCCGCCCCCACGCCCGGCAGGATCACCCGCTCCGCGCCCTGCAGACCGGCCGCGTCGCGCACCAGCCGCGGCTCCACGCCGAGCCGCTGCAGCGCATAGCGCACCGAACCGAGGTTGGCGCCGCCGGCGTCGATCAAGGCCACCGTGCTCATCGCAGCCTCCGCGTGTCCACGACGCGCCGGTTCACAGCACGCCCTTGGTCGAGGGCAGCGCCGCACCCTCGCGCTTCAGCGCCTGGCGCAAGGCGCGGGCCAGCGCCTTGAAGCAGGCCTCGACCTTGTGGTGGTCGTTGTCGCCGCGCACGCTCAGGTGCAGGTTCAGCCCGGCCGCATCGCACAGCGAGCGGAAGAAGTGCGGGACCAATTCGGTCGGCATGTCGCCGACCCGCTCGCGCTTGAACTCGCCTTCGAACACGAAGTACGGGCGCCCGCTGAAGTCCAGCGCGGCGCTGGCCAGGGTCTCGTCCATCGGCAGGGTGAAGCCGTAGCGGCCGATGCCGCGCTTGTCGCCCAGCGCCTGGCGCAATGCCTGCCCAAGGGCCAGGCCGGTGTCCTCGATGGTGTGGTGTTCGTCGATATGCAGGTCGCCCTCGGCGCGCACGTCCAGGGCGAAGCCGCCGTGCTTGCCGATCTGCTCGAGCATGTGGTCGAAGAACGGCAGGCCGGTGGCGCAGTGCGGGTCGCGCGCCAGGTCCAGGTCGAGTTCCACCGCGATGCGGGTTTCCTTGGTGTCGCGCTGCACCCGCGCCCGGCGCGGCGCATCGGCCAGTTCGTGGGCGATGCCGGCCCAGTCCCACTCGCCGCCGAACTGCGCGGTGCGCAACTGGAAGCCGCGGATGCGCAGGTTCTCGGCGAACTGGATGTCGGTGATGCGGTCGCCGACCATCGCCGAGCGCGCCCAGTCGATGCTGCGGTCCTGCAGGTACGGCAGCATCAGGCCGATGCCGGGCTTGCGCGTGGGCGCGTTGTCGGCCGGCCAGCTGCGGTCGACCAGCACCTCGCGGAACACGATGCCCTGGCTGGCGAAGATCTGCAGCATCAGGTCGTTGGGGCCGTCGAAGGCGGCCTGCGGGTAGGCCTCGCTGCCGAGGCCGTCCTGGTTGGTGACGATGACGAACTGGTAGCCGGCGTCGCGCAGCTTGAGCATCGCCGGGATCACGCCCTGCACGAAGCGCAGCTTCTCGTAGGCGTCGATCTGGAAATCGGCCGGCTCCTCGATCAAGGTGCCGTCGCGGTCCACGAACAGGATCGGGGTCATGCCGCCGCCCTCCACGCCTGCAAGGCGCCGAGCACGCGCTGGTTCTGCGCCGGCGTGCCCAGGGTGATGCGCAGCGCATCGCCCAGGCCCGGCGCGGCGCGCTGGTCGCGCACCACCACCCCGGCCGCCAGCAGCGCCTGGAACGCGCCCTCGGCGTCGTCGAAGCGCAGCAGCAGGAAATTGCCCTGCGACGGATACACCTGGCGCACGCCCGGCAACGCCGCCAGCGCCGCCAGCATGCGCGCACGCTCTGCCCGCACCTCCTGCACCCGCGCCGCGGTCTGCCGCAGCGGTTCGGGCTGCAGCGCGGCCAGCGCCAGTTGCGTGCACGGCGCCGGAATCGGATACGGCGCCTGGCAGCGGCGCAGCACCGCGATCAGCGCCGGATCGGCGATCACGCAGCCGATCCGCGCCGCCGCCAGCGCATGCGCCTTGGACAGCGTGCGCAGCACCGCCAGGTTGGCATGGCGCGCGAGCAAGCTGGTGGCCGAGGCTTCGTCGGAAAACTCGCCATAGGCTTCGTCCACCACCAGCACCGCACGTCCCTGCAGGCGCTCGGCGGCGCGATCGATGTCGGCCAGGGCGATCGCCGCGCCGCCGGGGTTGCCCGGCGAACACAGGAACACCAGCTTGGCCATCTGGCTCAGTGCGGCATCCACCACCGCGTCCACGTCGGTCAGCAGGCCCTCGGCCGTATCGCGCAGCGGCACCTCGACCACGCGCGCGTTCTGCAGCCGCGCGCACACCGCATACATGCCGAACACCGGCGGGGTGATGACGATGGCGTCGCGGCCCGGCTCGCACAGGGCGCGCAGCAGCAGGTCGATGGCCTCGTCGCTGCCACGGCCGAGCAGCAGTTGTTCCGGGGCGCAGGCGTACAGCTGCGCCAGTGCGGCGCGCAACGCCGGCGGCTGCGGATCGGGATAGCGGCGGTTGCCGGCGTCGCCGTCGGCGGCGTTGGCCCAGGCCGATTCGTTGGCGTTGAGCCAAATCTCGCCCTGCAGCGCACTGCTGCGCGCGGACGAATAGCCCGCGAAGTCGCGCAGATCCGGGCGGACCAGCGCCAGCACGGCGCGTGCGTCTGGAGTCTGGCTCATGCGGCCTTCTCCATGCGCAGCGCCACCGCGTTGGCGTGCGCGTCCAGGCCCTCGGCGCGCGCCATCAACACCGCACAACCGCCGATCGCGGCGATGCCGGCCGCGCTGGCGCTCTGCACGCTGACGAAATTTTGGAAGCTGGCCACGCTCACGCCGCTGTAGGCACGTGCGGCGCCGCTGGTCGGCAGCACATGGTTGGTGCCGCTGCAATAGTCGCCCAGCGCCTCGGGCGTGTAGTCGCCGAGGAACACCGAACCGGCGGCCTCGACCCGGTCCAGCCAGTCGCGCGGCGCGCGCAGCGCCAGGATCAGGTGTTCCGGTGCGTAGCGGTTGCTGATGGCGAAGGCGTCCTCCAGGCTGTCGACGCGGATCAGCCGCGACGCGGCCAGCGCCTGCCGGGCGATCGCCGCGCGCGGCAGCGTCGCCAGCTGCCGCTCCAGTTCGCTCTCGACCGCCTCGATCAGCGCAACGCTGTCGGACAGCAGCAATACCTGCGAGTCGGGGCCGTGCTCGGCCTGCGACAGCAGGTCGGCGGCGACGAAGGCCGCATCGGCACCGGCGTCGGCGATCACCAAGACTTCGGACGGACCGGCCGGCATGTCGATCGCCGCCGCGCCGGCCTGGGCGACCTGTTGCTTGGCCTCGGTGACGTAGCTGTTGCCAGGACCGAACAGCTTGTCGCAGGACGGCACGGTCTCGGTGCCGAAGCCCATCGCCGCGATCGCCTGGGCGCCGCCGAGCTTGAACACCCGGTCCACGCCGCACAGCGTCGCCGCGACCAGCACCGCCGGATCGGCCGAGCCGTCGGCGCGCGGCGGCGTGCACAGCACCACCTCGCGGCAGCCGGCCAGCGCCGCCGGCACGCACAGCATCAGCGCGGTCGACGGCAGCGGCGCGCTGCCGGCCGGCACGTACAGGCCGACCCGGCCGATCGGCCGCACCACGCGCTCGCAGACCACGCCCGGCGCGGTCTCGACCGCATACGGCTGCGCCATACCGGCACGGTGGAAGGTGTCGATCCGCGCCGCCGCTTCGGCCATCGCCGCGCGCAGCGGCGCCGGCACCGCCGCCTCGGCCGCGGCGAACTCGGCGGCGCTCACTTCGAAGGTCTCCAGCACCACGCCATCGAAACGCGCGGTGAGCTCGCGCAGCGCGACGTCGCCGCGGCTGCGTACGTCATTGAGCACCTGCGCCACCGCGTTGCGGGTCTGCTCGGCCACGCGCTGCACCGGCCGGGTCAGCGCCTGGGTGCGCTCCTGCGCGTCGAGCGCGCTCCATTCCAATCGATTCATGCCAGCGACCGCTCCACCGTCAACACCATCAAGCCCTGCGCGCCCGCGCGCTCCAGTTCCTCCATGCGCTGCCAGGTGATCGCACCGTGGCACATGGTCTGCAACTGCAGCGGGCCATCGGCATCGCCGGGCAGTTGCACCAGCGGTTCGGCGTCGGGCAGCAACCGCGCCAGGTCGGCGACGCGCTCGCGCGCGGCGCGGAACATCAGCAGCTTGCTGTCGCGCAGCTTGAGCACGCCGTCGAGCCGGCGCAGCAGCATCGCCGCCAGGCCGGCGCGGGCGTCGGCCGGTTCACGCACCGGACCGGCCAGCACCGCCTCGCTCTCCAGCAGCGTCTCCACCGGCTTGAGCTGGTTGGCGGCCAAGGTGGCGCCACTGGAAACCAGATCGCAGATCAGGTCGGCGGTGCCCAGGCGCGGCGCGATTTCCACCGAACCGGACAGCTCCACCACCTGCGCGGCGATGCCGCGCGCGTCCAGCCAGTCGGCCAGCACCGCCGGGTAGCTGGTGGCGATGCGTAATCCCTGCACCTGCTGCGGGCCGCTCCACTCCCAACTGTCCGGCACCGCCAGCATCAGCCGGCACTGTCCGAAGTTGAGCCCGCGCAGGGCGCGATAGGCCTCGGGCAGGCCGTTGCGGCGGCGCTCGCCGGCCTGCTCTTCGAGTTCGTTGCGGCCGACGATGCCGAAATCGCACACGCCGTCGGCGATCAGCCCGGGAATATCGTCGTCGCGCACCAGCAGCAGGTCGACCGGCAACGATTCGCCGTAGCAGAACAGCTTGTCGCGGCTCTCGCGCCAGCTCAGCCCGCAGGCGGCCAGCACCGCGCGGGCCGGCTCGGCCAGGCGGCCACTCTTCTGGATCGCGATACGCAGCCGGTCGCGGGCCGGTGCTGCCAGGGAAGCACTCATCAGGACATCTCAGTGGGAATCGGAGGGGCGCGCCGTCTGCCGGCGCAGCGCCGCGGCATAGCCGCCGGCGCCGTATTCCAGGGTCCGTGCGACACGGCCGATGGTGGTGACGCTGACCTGGGTCAGATCATGGATCTCGCGGTACGGCACGCCCTTGAGCAGCAGCGGCACCACGCGCCAGCGGTCCGCCATCGCCTCCAGCTCGGCCGGCGTGCACAGGTCCTGCAGGAACGCCGCCACTTCCTGCGGTTTGCCGAGCTGGGCCAGGGTACGTGCCAACGCCTTGAACGAGGCGTCGCTGTCGCGGTCTTCTGCAGGGACGGGACGTTGTTTCATTGCGCTAATGTAATAGCACGCTATTACAAGGTCAAGCTTGTGCAGGTTGCGCTGGTCCGCGGTTCAGCCATTCGGCCTCCGCGCTGGCTGCCTACGCTGCCCAGGCGCCCCAGTCGCGACCCCATCGCGAAAGATGGCGGCTTCAGCCTGTGGCAGCGCCATCCGATGACCGCTAGCATCGGCTCACCCGCCGCCGCAGGAGCGCCGCATGCGTTACGCATGTTTTGCCAGTGTTGCCCTGTGCCTGGCGACGCATGCGCTGGCGCAGCATCCGTCTCCGACACCACATGCCCAGGTGGCCGCAAGTGGCGACACCGTTGCTGCGGCAGGCCTGCCGATCCGCTCCAGCGCCCAGCTCGCCGCCTACCTGCGCGCCCACGCCGGCCAGCGCACGCCACTGGACGCGCTCACGCCCGGCGCCCGCGAACGCTTCCTCGACGGCCTGGTGTTCGGCCGCAATGGCCTGGGTGGATTCGATACGCAGGATCTGCCGCAGTTGACCCGCACGCAGGGCCGGGCGCTGCTGGCGCTGTTCGGGGTCGAGCGCTACGCCGAGACCTTGCCGCACTGGGCGACGCAACCGCGCGTCAGCGATCCGGCCGCCCCGATCGGCGACCTCGAGCGCCGTTACAACCGCTACAACCGGGATCCGCGCGGCGCACGCCACACGCAGGGCGACCCCTGGCCGGTATTGCGCAGCGCCTTGCCCGAAGCCTTCGATCCCACCGCCATCACCCACCTGGACGATGCTGCGCTGGAACTGCTGTATCGGGCCGTGACCGCCGCCTATGCGCTGCGCCCGGTTCCGTCGGGACTGGACGCGCAACTGCAACTGCTGGCACAGCTGCGCCTGCGCGGCCAGGCCACTGCCACGCAACTGGAGGCTGCCGGCAACGCACTGCTGCTGGCGCACCGCGTCGAGGATGCCAGGGCGCTGGTTGCCGCGGGCGGCAGTGCGGATTGGCCCCACTGGCTGCGCATCGACGACCGCCTGGGCACGGGCGCGCAAGGACCGACGCTATGGTCGCTGGACACCGATGGCCGCGCCCTGCGCCGGCAGCGGATCGATCTGCGGCCGACCCAACTCCTGGTCACCGCCGGCTGCCATTTCGCCGCGGACGCCGCAGCCGCCATCGCCGCAGATCCCGAGCTTGGGCCGGCGTTCCGCCGCCATGCCCTGTGGCTGAGCCTGCCGCCCGGCAACGAGAACCTGGACGCACTGCGCGCCTAGAACCGCACGCATCCGCAGACACCGCTGCATCCGCTCTACGATGTGGAAGAGTGGCCGCTGCTGCCGCGCGAGTGGCGCATGCCGACGTTCTTCCTGGTGCGCGACGGCAAGGTCGTCGCGCAATTGCAGGGCTGGCCGGCGGACGATGGCGCGCAACGGCGCGCGCTCAAGGCGATGCTGCAGGGCGCGGGCCTGCTGTAGTTTGCGTTTTTGGGATCGGCCGTGGCCGGGGTTACCGGCCATGCCGGTCGCGGCTGAAGCCGCTCCTACGAAGATCTCGCACAGCGCGGCGGCCGTCGCCGGCCGCCGCCACCAGACTCAGGCCATTACCTTGGCCTGCTCCAGCTCCACCTGCAGCGTACTGGCCAGTTCGTCGCGGGCGATCTCGAACTGCTGCTCGCGCAGCAGGTCCTTGACCGCGACCACCCCGCGCGCCAGTTCGTCGTCGCCGGCCAGCACCACGAAGCGGATGCCGGCGCGGGCCGCGTACTGGAACTGCTTGCCGATCTTCTTCGGCTCCATCTGCACTTCGGTGTTGATGCCGCCGGCGCGCAGGCGCCGCGCGATGTCCAGCGCGTCGTCCAGCTTGGCCTCGTCCATCAGCGCCACCATCGCCTGCACGCTGCTGGAGGCGATGCCGTCGATCAGCCCGGCCTCGCGCAACTGCCAGAACAGCCGGGTCAGGCCGATGGAAATGCCCACGCCGGGCAGCTTGGACTTGCTGTAGTGGCTGGCCAGGTCCTCGTAGCGGCCGCCCGAGCAGATCGAGCCGATCTGCGGGTAGTCGGTCAGCAAGGTCTCGTAGACGGTGCCGGTGTAGTAGTCCAGGCCGCGGGCGATGGAGAAATTGAGGCAATACGCGGTCTCCGGCACGCCCAGCGCCTTGACCAGGGCCAGCACCTCGCGCAGTTCGGCCACGCCCTCGCGCAGGGTCGCACTGGACGCCGCATCGGCCTCCAGCGCCTGCAGCCGCGCCAGCGCATCGTCGTGGCCGCTGGAGCGCACCGCGACGAAGTCGAGGATGCGCTGCACCTGCTCGGCGGGAATGCCGAAGCCCTCGCCGGCCAGCGTCTCGCGCACGTAGTCGGCGCCGCGCTTGTCCAGCTTGTCGACCTCGCGCAGCACCGCGAGCTGGCGCTCGCCCTCGGCCACGCCGAGGCTCTCGAAGAAACCGCGCATCAGCTTGCGGTTGTTCAACTGCACCGCGAAATCGCCGATGCCCAGCTCGGCGAACACCGCGTGGATCACCGCCAGCACCTCGGCGTCGTAGCGGATGCTCAGCGCATCCTTGCCGATCACGTCGATGTCGCACTGGTAGAACTCGCGGAAGCGGCCGCGCTGGGCGCGTTCGCCGCGGTACACGCGCTGCATCTGGTAGCGCCGGAACGGGAAGCTCAGCTCGTGTTCGTGCTCGGCCACGTAGCGGGCCAGCGGCACCGTCAGGTCGAAGCGCAGCGCCAGCTCCGGCAGCCCGCCCTCGCCGCCCTCGGCTGCGGCATTGGCCAGCGCGCCGGTGGATTGCACGAAGTACACCTGGCGCTCGGTCTCGCCGCCGGACTTGGTCAGCAGCACGTCGGACAGCTCGAACACCGGCGTCTCCACCGGCAGGAACCCGAACCGCTCGTAATTGCGGCGGATGACGTCCAGCATGCGCTGGAACGCGATCTGCTCGCGTGGCAGCAATTCCATGATGCCGGGCGGCGTACGGGGCTTGATCACGTGCGGAACTCCTGCGATTCGGGGGCGAGCGGGACGCCAATTCTAGCCGCACCGGCCACGCGCGGCCGCATCGGCGTATCATTCGCCGGTGCCGAAGCCGCTGCCACGCCCATGAACAGGCCTCCTTCCGGATTCGCCCTGCCCTATGCCGACGCGTCCGCCCCGCGCGAACCGCGCGGCAACGAGTGCCTGCATTGCGCGGTCCGCCACCTGGCGATCTGCTCGGCGCTGGCCTGCGACGAGGTGCAGGCGCTGGAACGGGCCACGACCTCGCTGCACTACGCCGCCGGCGCCACCCTGGCGCGCACCGGCGAGGCGCGGCAGGCGGTCTACACCGTCACCGCCGGCGCGCTGCGCCTGGTCCGCACCCTCGCCGACGGACGCCGCCAGGTGGCCGGTTTCGTCCTGCCCGGCGACTACGTCGGCCTGAGCGAATCGGCCAGGCACCGCCACGACATCGAAGCCATCGCCGACAGCCGGGTGTGCCGGGTGCCGGTGGCGCAGATGCAGCAGTTGCGCACGCAGTTCCCGCACCTGGAGCGCAAGCTGCTGCAACGCGCCTGCCTGGAACTGGATGCGGCGCAGGACGCGGCGCTGTCGCTGGCGCGGCTGCAGCCGGCCGAGAAACTGGCCGATTTCCTGCTCAAGCTGGCGGCCCGCGCGGCGCGTCAGGGCGATGCCGGCAACAAGGTGGTGCTGCCGATGGGCCGCGGCGACATCGCCGACCATCTCGGTTTGACCATGGAGACGGTCAGCCGCACCTTCACCAAGCTGCGCCAGCAGGGCCTGATCGCCTTGCCGCAACTGCACGTGGTGGAGATCCGCGACTTCGCCGCGCTGCACCGGCTGGCGTCGGACGAAGACTGAGCGGACCGGCGTGGCGATTTTTTCGCCATGCCGCTCCAGGCACTGACGCCATGCGGTGCCCGGCCACTTATCCACAGGATTCCAGAGCAACGCTCCACATCGCGTGTGGACAACCGTGCAGCGACCGCTGGCAGCCAACCGATCACCGGTTTACTGCCGCGTGCAGCACTGCCGCACCGCCAGCTCTGAACGCTTCAGCCGGCCATCGCGGCGGCGACGCCCGACCGGCATAGACTGCGTGCGCAACACACCTGCGGCGCCGCCGCGGTGCCGGTGGGGGGGACCACTCGGAGGGCCAACATGGCCGTCGCCATCGAGATGCAACACGCCTCGCGCGCCTGCGTGATGCTGGACCGCGAGCGCGAACTGGAGTTCTGGAAGGCGCATTACGCGCACAGCCCCTTCCATCAGCCCGGTTACGCGTTCCACGACTACGAACCGGCGCTGAAGCTGGCCTACGACGCCTACCTCAAGTACCACGGCCAGCGCGTGGAAGAGGTGGTCGCGCAATTGCGCGACGTGTTCCTGCGCGACCATCCGCGCTCGCGCCTGGACTGGCTGCAGGTGCGCGGCATCGTCCTGGCCGCCTGGCAGCGGCTGCAGCCGTCCGACTGAGCGGTCGGGCGCGCTCGCGCGCGCCCCGGCCCGCGCCGCTCAGCCGGCCAGCAGCCGCGCGCGCAGCGCCGCGTAGTCCGGCGCGATCGGCTCGGCCTGCGCCGGCCGCTGCAGCAGCGCCGCCAAGGCCGGCGGCACCGCCACCGCTTGCCCGATCAGCGGCTCCACCACCCCTTCGAACTTGGCCGGATGCGCGGTGGCCGCCACTGCCCAGTCGCCGGCGTCGGCCTCCGCACCCTCGGCGCGCAGTTGCTGCAGCACGTGCAGCGCGGTGGCAGTGTGCGGGCAATGCACCTCGCCGTAGCGGCGGAACCGCTCGCCGATGGTCTGGCGGATCTGCGCATCGTCCACCGAATACGCCTGGAACTGGGTGCGCAGCGTGGCGTCGTCGCCCTGGTACAGCCAGCGCAGGCGCTCGACATTGCTCGGCGCGCCGACGTCCATCGCATTGGCCAGGGTCGCCACGCTGGGCTGCGGCGCGTAGTCGGCGCCGGCGAAGAAGTCCGGCAGCACGCGGTTGGCATTGGTCGCCAGCACGATCCGGCCCAGCGGCACGCCCAGCGCGCGCGCCAGGATCGCGGCCAGCGCATTGCCCAGGTTGCCGGTGGGCACCACCAGGTTCAGCGGCTGCGCATGCGCGGCATGGTGCTGCAGGGCTGCATGCGCGTAGTAGCTCATCTGCGGCAGCAAGCGCCCCAGGCTGATGCTGTTGGCCGAACTCAACGGCGCCTGCGCCTGCAGGTCGGCGTCGTTCAGCGCCTGCTTGACCAGCGCCTGGCAATCGTCGAACGAGCCGGCCACGCGCAGGGCGTGGATGTTGTCGCCGAAGCAGCCGAGTTGGTGCGCCTGCCGCGGCGACACGCGCCCGTCCGGATACAGCACCACCACGCGCAGCCCGGGCTGGCGATGGAACGCGGCCGCGACCGCGGCACCGGTGTCGCCGGAGGTGGCGACGAGGATGGTCAACGGCGTTTCCGCCCCCCGCCGCAGCCGGGTCAGGCAGGCAGCCAGGAAGCGGGCGCCGAAGTCCTTGAACGCGGCGGTCGGGCCATGGAACAGCTCCAATGCATGGTCGCCGGGCGTGGCCAGTGGCTGCAGCGGCGCGGCGAAGTCGAAGGCTTCGGCGCAGATGGCCGGCAGTTCCGCAGCCAGAGCGTCGCCATCGAAGAACGGCGCCAGCAGGTCCGCGGCGGTCTCGGCGAGGCTGCCGCCGGCGCGCAGGTCGCGGGCGGCGGGCAGGCGCTCGGGGACGTACAGGCCGCCATCGGGGGCGAGTCCGGCGGCGATGGCCTGGCTGAGCGACACGGCGGGAGCGGCGTTACGGGTGGAGATGAAGTTCATGGTGGTTCCGTTAACAGGGGGAATTCGATCGCACTGTCGTTCTTTGCTGTTGCTGTTGCTGTTGCTGTTGCTGTTGCTGTTGCTGTGGCTTTGGCTGTTGCTGTTTTGCTTCACCCGGGGTCCCCTCGGCGCGGCAGCCACGGCGGGCGAATACCCGAAGGGCGACGCGCAGGATGCGCGTCGTTTTTCGCCGGCACATGGATGTGCCGTCGAAAAATGCCCGTCGTGGCTGCGGACCCGGAGCGCGTTAGCGCGGAGGGCGCGCTGCGGGGTGTGCTTTCTTTTGGTTACTTTTCTTTGCACAAGCAAAGAAAAGTGACTCGCCGCCAGGCGAAAGCCTTTGCTGTTGCTACTGCTTTAAGACTCTTGTAGGAGCGGTTTCAGCCGCGACAGGTTCTACCTGTCGTATGGATTGCGGCTGACGCCGCTCCTACGGTTCTTCTTGTCCGACCTCAAGCATCAAGCATCAAGCATCAAGCAACAGCAACAGCTTTCGCCTGACGGCGAGTCACTTTTCTTTGCTCGCGCAAAGAAAAGTAACCAAAAGAAAGCGCGCCCTGCCTCGCGCCCTCCGCGCTGCGCGCTCCGGGTCCGCGTCCATCACGGGGATCCGCGGAAGGGGCATCCTGCCCCTGCCGCGGACGGCGTACATCCATGTACGCCGCCCTTCGGGTGTTTCCCCGCGATGGCCGCCGCTTCGGAAGGGAACCCGGTACGGCAACGGCAACAACAAAAGCAAGAACAACAACCAGAGCAACAACTACTGCAACAGCAAAAGCAAAAGCAAAAGCAAATTCAAAACCGGCAACAGCAACAGCAACAGCAACAAAAGCAGCACATCACTACAGCAACATCGCACCCGGACACTGCAACGGCGACACCCAGTGCTGACTGCCGAAACCAGCGTCCGCAAAGGACGCCTGCACCGCCGGTGCCGCGGCTTCGGCCTCGGCACGGCTGGCGAACCAGGCGAACACGCTCGGACCAGCGCCGGAAATGCCCGCCCCCATCGCTCCCGCGGCCAACGCCGCCGCCTTGGCCGCGTCGAAACCGACGACCAGCGGCGCGCGCCGCGGCTCGATCAGCACGTCGCGCAAGCCGGCCCGCACCAGCACCTCGTCGCCGGCATGACAGCCCGCCAGCACCAGCGCCAGGTTCGCGCTCTGCGCCACGAACTCGCCGAGCCGGTATTCCCCTGCCAGCGCCGCGCGCGCATGGCGGGTTTCCAGCGTCGCGTCCGGATGCACCAGCAGGCTGTGCCAGCAGCTCGGCACCGGCACCGGCACCAGCCGCTCCAGGGTCGACAGCACCAGGCCGCCCAGCAGCATCGGGCCGAGGTTGTCGCCATGGCGGCTGCCGCTGGCCACCGCCTCGCCGTCCAGCGCATAGCGATACAGTTCGTCGCGCGACAGCGGCGCGGCAAGCAAGGCATTGGCCGCCACCAGCGCGGCCACGCACGACGCGGCCGAGCCGCCCATGCCGGAGCTGAGTGGGATGCCCTTGTCGATCTCCAGTTCGAAGCCAAACGGCAGCGCCAACGCCTCGCGCAGCGACATCAACGCGGCGCCGGCGGTGTTGCGTGCGGCCTCCAAGGGCAAGGCCACGGTGGTGCCACGGATCGCGGCGATACGCACCTCCGGCGCGTCGATGCGGCGCACCGTCACCGTGTCGCCGACACCTTCCACCGCATAGCCGAGCAGGTCGAAGCCCACCGCGACGTTGGCCACCGAGGCAGGCGCGAACGCGCGCGCCTGCGTCGGCAGCGCGGCCGTGCCCACGGCGCTCGCTGCCAGCGTCTGCATGCGGCTCACAGGCGCGCGCCCTCGCCCGCCGCCACCCGCAGCAGGTCGGCGAACACGCCGGCGGCGGTCACTTCCGGGCCGGCGCCCGGCCCCTGCACCACCAGCGGATTGTTGCAGTAGCGGCGGGTGGTGAACTGCACCACGTTGTCGGTCAGGCGCAGGTTGGCGAAGGCATGGTCGGCCGGGAGTTCCACCAGGCCCACGCTGGGTGCATGGCCCGGCGCCAGCCGCGCCACGTAGCGCAGCACGCAGCCGCGCGCCCTGGCCGCCTGCAGGCGCTGCGCGAACACCGCATCGACCTCGTGCAGGCGCGCCATGAAATCGTCCACGCTGGCCTGGCGCAGCGCTTCCGGCACCAGGCTTTCCACCGCCACGTCCTCCAGACTCAACTCGTGCCCGGCCTCGCGCGCCAGGATCACCAGCTTGCGCGCCACGTCGGTGCCGGACAGGTCGTCGCGCGGGTCCGGCTCGGTGTAGCCCATGCCGCGCGCCTCGGCCACCAGTTGCGCGAACGGCACGCTGCCGTCGTACTTGTTGAACAGCCAGGCCAGGGTGCCGGAGAAGATGCCTTCGATCGCGGTGACCGCGTCGCCGGTATCGACCAGGTCGCGCAAGGTGGTGATCACCGGCAGGCCGGCACCGACCGTGGCTTCGTAGCGGAAGCGCGCGCCGCTGGCGGCGGCCGCGGCGCGGATGGCGTGGAAGCGCGGCAGTGGCCCGGCGCCGGCCTGTTTGTTCGGGGTCACCACGTGGATGCCGGCGGCCAGCCAGCCGGCGTAGCGGTCGGCGACGTCGGCGCTGCCGCTGCAGTCGATGATCACCGCATGCGGCAGATGCGCCGACAGCAGATGCGCGGTGAACGCGTCCAGGTCGGTCGGCTGCTGGCCGGCGGCCAGCGCCTGCCGCCAGTCGCCGGCGAAGGCGCGCGGCTCCAGGCGCATCGTGCTGCGCGAGGCGACCGCGCGCAGGCGCAGGTCGAGGTTGGCCTTGGCCAGCAGTTGCGGCTGCGCGGCGCGCAACTGGTCCAGCAGCGCCGCACCGACGTTGCCCGGCCCGATCACGCCGACCGAGAAGGTCTGCGGCGACAGCCAGAAGCCGGCATGCGCGGCGCGCAGCGCCTTGGTCGCGTGGGCGCTGTCGATGGCCACCGAGATGTTGCGCTCGGACGAACCCTGCGCGATCGCCAGGATGTTGACCTGGGCGCGGCCCAAGGACTCGAACAGGCGCGCCGCCACGCCGGGCTGCCCGGTCATGCCGTCGCCGACCGCGGCCAGCACGCTGATGCCGGTGGTCAGCTGCACGCGCTGCACCTGGCCCACCACCAGTTCGTGGGCGAACGCGGAGAGCACCGCGTCGCGCGCGCGCTCGGCCTCGTTCTGCCGCACCACGCAGCAGATGGAATGTTCGGACGACCCCTGCGAGATCATCACCACCGACACCCGCGCGTTGCGCAGCGCGGCGAACACGCGCTCGGCGGTGCCGGGCACGCCGATCAGGCCGGTGCCTTCGAGGTTGAGCACGGCCAGGTCCGGGCTCAGCGTCAGCCCCTTGATCGGGCCGCTGGTGGCGCTGCTGGCGGTGATGCGGGTGCCCGGATGCTCGGGCTGGAAGGTGTTGCGGATGATGATCGGCAGGCCGCGCTCGATCGCCGGCGACATGGTCTGCGGGTGCACCACCTTCGCGCCGAAATAGGCCAGTTCGCAGGCTTCGTCGTAGCTGAGCGTTTCCAGTTGCACCGCTTCGGGCACGACCCGCGGGTCCGCAGAAAGCACGCCGTCGACATCGGTCCAGATGTGCAGCTCGGCGGCGTCGAACAGCGCGGCGAAGATCGCGCCGGAGTAGTCGCTGCCGTTGCGGCCGAGGGTGGTGATACGGCCGGCGCGGTCGCGGGCGACGAAGCCGGTGACCACGATGCGCTGCTGCGGGTGCTCCGCACGCCATTGCGCCAGGCGCTGCGCGCTGGCGGACCAGTCCACGTCCACGCCCAGTTCGCCGCGGTCGACCACCAGTACCTCGCGCGCGTCCAGCACCGCGCACTCCTCGCCCAGCGCACGCAGGTGGTCGCCGAGCAGCTGCGCCGAGTACACCTCGCCCAGCCCCTGCACGCGGTCCAGCACCTCCCGCGGCAGTTCGCCGATCACCGCCAGCGCGGCGAGGATCTCGGCCAGGTGTTCGAAGCGCGCGTCCAGCCATTCGACCGTGGCGCCGGCATGTTCGCCGAGCAAGGCCACTGCGGCGGCGCGATGGCGTGCACGGGTCTCGTGCCAGCGCTCGCGCCAGTCGCCGTGGCCGCGCGCGGCCAGTTCGGCCAGCCCGATCAACGCATCGGTGACGCCCTTCATCGCCGAGACGACGGTGACCTGGAGACGTTCCGGGCGCGCCAACAGCAGTTGCGCGACATGACGGTAGCGTTCGGCATCGGCCACCGAGGTGCCGCCGAACTTGTGCACGACAGTGGCGGCGGCGAGCGCGGGGTCGACGGCGGAATCAGGCGAAGCGGCGACAGCAGGAGCGACGGCGGGGGGCGACATGGAAGACCTCGGAGTGGAGGCCCCGCTCGCATCAGGCTGAGGGATTCCCCCGCATCCTGATCCGGGTGCGGGGCCGTGGTGTTCGACGATCAGACGAAGACGACGGGCCGCACCGGGCGAATGGTGAGGGTGGTAATACCGGTGGTAATGCCCGCAGCAGCGCCCGCCGCGTGCCGAAGCGAGCGCGGAAGCGAGATGGCGATAGGGGCGAAGACCAGAGGCATGGACGCAAGAGGACATCATGCGCCGGGGCGCTGTCAAGCGCCGCGTGTGCGACCGCAGCATCGGCGCTGCGGCCCTGGCAAACGGTTGCAAAGGTGACTATCGCGCCAAGCCAGGAAACACGACGACAACGCCGCCAAGCAGGGGGTGCCGGGCGGCACCACAACCCCGTCCACGCAGGCCTGCGCGTCGGCGCGCAGGGAACGCGCGACGCCGCTGGCGCCGCGCGTTTTGCGCAAGCCTTACTGCTGCTTCTGATCGGTCGGCGGCTGCTGCTGCGGATCCGGGTTGGCGGGATCCTGGGGCGTGGTCGGGCTGGTCGGAGACGTCGTGGTCGGCGGTACGCCCTGCGACGCGTCCTGGCCCTGCATCGTGCCCTGCCCGGTCGCGGTGCCGCTGGCATCGCCGCTGGTGGTGCCGGCCGGGGCGGTGCTGCCGCCTGCCGGGCTGCCGTCGGCCGCTGCTGGCGGGTTGGCCGCATTCGGATCGGTGGCCGGGTGGTCGCCGTCGCGCTTGCAAGCCGCAAGCGCAGCCAGCATCGAACCGACCAGGACCATCTTCATCGCTGTTTTCATCTGTGACTCCTGCTTCGCATAGGGGTGGGAATCGCTGCGGGCGTGCCGGCAAGCCGGCGATCACGCCAGGCCCGAGGCGACCAGGACCGCCGATGCGCGGCGGCGATCGTCCCGCCGCACGTAGTTGCGGTCGGGACGCTTGTGGCGGACATGGCGGAGGCGACTCCGTCCTCGTCGTCCATCGGCACTGCAAAAGTAGAATTCGCGGCGCGAATCGCCGCCAAGCGCAGTGGCCGACGGACGCAGCCTACGCAGGACGATGCTCAGGCCGCGTCGGTACAAGGTGTAGAGGACGTTATTGCCGACAGGTCAGAAAATGCGCGATTCACCATCGCAATGGCTGCGCAGGATGCATGGGCGGGAAACGTGATGGCCGCTGGCGGTGCCGCGGTCGCGGCGGACGGCATGCACGAAATGGTGACCCCGGCGCGATTCGAACGCACGACCTGTCCCTTAGGAGGGGACCGCTCTATCCAGCTGAGCTACGGGGCCATTGGCCTGGCGGGGATTCTACGGCATGCCCACGCGTTTTTTGCGCTCGCCGGCCGCCCCCGCCAGCGGCGGCGGCCGGATGCGTCCGGTCTGCTAAAATTGCCGGCTGCGCGTCCCGCGTCCCCCGCCTGCGGTCGCCTTCCCTGTCGCAACGAACCCAGGAGATTCCATGTCCGCTGACCTGCTCAAGGCGCTCGGCCTCGCCGCCACCAACTCCGGCACCTACCTCGGCAACGGCGAGTGGTCCAGCGCCACCGGCGCCGGCGTGCTGCAGCCGCTCAACCCGTCGAGCAACGACATCATCGCCGACGTCCAGGCCACCACCGAGCAGGACTACGAAACGGTGATCGCCCGCGCCCAGGCCGCGTTCAAGGTCTGGCGCACCACCCCGGCGCCGCGCCGCGGCGAAGCGGTGCGGCTGTGCGGCGAAGCGCTGCGCAAGCACAAGGACGCGCTGGGCTCGCTGGTCGCGCTGGAAATGGGCAAGAGCAAGCCGGAAGGCGACGGCGAAGTGCAGGAGATGATCGACATCGCCGATTTCGCGGTCGGCCAGAGCCGCATGCTGTACGGCTACACCCTGCATTCGGAGCGCCCCGGCCACCGCATGTACGAGCAGTACCAGCCGCTGGGCCTGGTCGGCATCATCAGCGCGTTCAACTTCCCGGTCGCGGTGTGGAGCTGGAACGCGTTCCTGGCGGCGATCTGCGGCGACATCTGCATCTGGAAGCCGTCCAACAAGACCCCGCTGACCGCGATCGCGTCGATGAAGATCTGCAACGAGGCGCTACGCGACGCCGGTTTCCCGGACATCTTCTTCCTGATCAACGATGCCGGCGTGGCCCTGTCCGAGCGCCTGGTCGAGGACACCCGCATCCCGCTGATCAGCTTCACCGGCTCCACCCAGGTCGGCCGCGTCGTCGCCGAGAAGTGCGCGCGCCGGCTGGGTCGCTGCCTGCTGGAGCTGGGCGGCAACAACGCGATCATCCTCGACGAGAGCGCCGACCTGAAGCTGGCGGTGCCCGGCATCGTGTTCGGCGCCGTCGGCACCGCCGGCCAGCGCTGCACCACCACGCGCCGGCTGATCGTGCACGAATCGATCTACGACACCGTGCTGGCCACGCTGGTCAAGGCCTACAAGCAGGTCGAAGGCAAGATCGGCGATCCCACCGACCCGGCCAACCTGATGGGCCCGCTGAACAGCCGCGGCGCGGTCGAGCAGTTCCTGGACTCGATCGCCAAGGCCAAGGCCGCCGGCGGCACCATCGAGACCGGCGGCACCGCGCTGGACCGCCCGGGCAACTTCGTGCTGCCGGCCATCGTCACCGGCCTGAAGAACAGCGACGAAGTTGTCCAGCACGAAACCTTCGCGCCGATCCTGTACGTGATGAAGTACAGCACCCTGGACGAGGCCATCGACATGCAGAACGGCGTGCCGCAGGGCCTGTCCTCGTCGATCTTCACCCAGAACCTGAAGGCGGCGGAGAAGTTCCTGTCCGCGGCCGGCAGCGACTGCGGCATCGCCAACGTCAACATCGGCACCTCCGGCGCCGAGATCGGCGGCGCCTTCGGCGGCGAGAAGGACACCGGCGGCGGCCGCGAATCCGGCTCGGACGCGTGGAAGGTGTACATGCGCCGGCAGACCAACACGATCAACTACTCCGACTCGCTGACGTTGGCGCAGGGCATCAAGTTCGATCTGTAACGTGGCGAGCGCGGCGGCCAGCACCCTGCGGCCGCCGCCCCTTTCCTTCTGCAAGGAGCGACAGCGATGAGTCAGGTGCGCGAAACCAATTCCCTGGCGGTGGTCAGCCTGGTCGCCGGGATCCTCGGCTGGACCCTGATGCCGGTGCTGGGCAGCCTCGGCGCGATCATCACCGGGCATCTGGCCCGGGCGGAGATCCGCCGCCAGCCGCAGCGTTTCCAGGGCGATGGCCTGGCCGTGGGCGGGCTGATCCTGGGCTGGGCCGCGGTGGTGCTGGCCGTGCTGGCGGTGCTGGCCTTCGTGCTGTTCTTCGGCGGGCTGGCCTGGTTCGCCAGCACCCAGTCGTGAGCCGGGACGCCGCCGCGCCGCGGGAACGCTTCAGCGACCGCGTCGCCGATTACGTGCGCTACCGCCCCAGCTATCCAGCGGCGCTGCTGGACTGGGTGCATGGCGAGCTGGGCGTGGCGCGCGATGCGCTGGTCGCCGACATCGGCGCCGGCACCGGCATCTCCACGCGCCTGTTCCTGCAGGCCGGGCATCCGACCCTGGCCGTGGAGCCGAACGCGGCGATGCGCGAGGCCGCGGTGGCGCTGCTGCAGGACCTGCCGGGCTTCCGCGCCATCGACGGCAGCGCCGAGGCCACCACCCTGGCCGATGCCAGCGTCGACCTGGTCAGCGCCGCGCAGGCCTTCCACTGGTTCGACCTGGAGGCGGTGCGCCGCGAGTGGGCACGCGTACTGCGTCCGGGCGGGTTGGCGCTGGTGTACTGGAACTCGCGCCTGCTCGACGCCACGCCGTTCCTGGAAGGCTACGAGCAGTTGCTGCTGGAGTACGGCACCGACTACAGCGCGGTGGCCGAGCGCTACCACGACGATGCCACCATGCAGCGCTGGTTCGGCGCCGGCCTGCGCGGCACCGCGCAGTTCCCGAACGAGCAGCGCATGGACTTCGAGGCGCTGCGCGGACGCCTGCTGTCGTCCTCCTATGCGCCGCTGCCCGGCCACCCGCGGCACGCGCCGATGCTGGAGGCGTTGCGTGCATTGTTCGACCTGCACCAGCGCGACGGCGTCGTCGCGTTCCATTACCGCACCCGCGCCTTCGCCGGGACGCTGAACTGAGCCACGCCATGTACTCCCTCGCCCGACCGTTCCTGTTCGCCTTCGACGCCGAGCGCGCGCATGCCCTGGGCCTGCGCGCGATCGAGCTGGCCTACCGCACCGGCACCAATCCGCTGCTGGCGCGCACGATCGCGCCGATGCCCACGCGCGCCTTCGGCCTGGATTTCCCCAATCCGGTCGGGCTGGCCGCGGGCCTGGACAAGAACGGCGAGCACATCGACGCGCTGCTGGCGCTGGGCCTCGGCTTCGTCGAGATCGGCACGGTCACCCCGCGCGCGCAGGCCGGCAATCCGCAGCCGCGCATGTTCCGTCTGCCGCGGCAGCAGGCGGTGATCAACCGCATGGGCTTCAACAACCTGGGCGTGGACGCGCTGGTGCGCAACGTCGAGCGCGCGCGACGCCGGCGCGGCCTGCTCGGCATCAACATCGGCAAGAACAAGGACACCCCGAACGAGGACGCCGCGTCCGACTACCTGCATTGCCTGGAAAAGGTCTATGCGCTGTCCGACTACGTCACCGTCAACATCTCCTCGCCCAACACCGCCGGCCTGCGCGAACTGCAGGAGGAGCAGGCGCTGCGGCAGCTGATCGCGCGCCTGCGCGAGGCGCAGGAAGCGCTGGCGGCACGCCACGGCAAGCGCGTGCCGATGCTGGTCAAGGTGGCGCCGGACCTGAGCGACAGCGACATCGACGCGGCGGCGCGGGTGCTGTCGGACCTGCAGGTGGACGGGGTGATCGCCACCAACACCACCATCGCCCGCCCCGGCCTGGAGCACGAACCGCTGGGTGGCGAGAGCGGCGGCCTGTCCGGCGCGCCGCTGCTGGGCCAGTCCACCCTGGTGCTGCGCCGGCTGCGCGCGCGCCTGCCCGAGAGCATCCCGCTGATCGGCGTCGGCGGCATCCTCTCCGGCGCCGACGCGGTGGCGAAGATGGCCGCCGGCGCGGCCCTGGTGCAGTGCTACAGCGGGCTGGTGTTCCGCGGGCCGGAGCTGATCGGCGAGTGCGTGGAGGCGATGCGCCGGCGCCGCGAAGCGCCCAGCCGCGGGGACGTGGTCGTCCCATGAGCACGACGGCCTGGTCGCTCACCGCGCAGGCGCCGCTGCAGGCGCTCAACACCTTCCATGTCGCCGCGCAGGCGCCGTGGCTGCTGCAGATCTTCGCGCCCGAGGCGCTGCCCGAGGCGCTGCTGGCGCCGGAGCTGGCCGGCGCCGCGCTGCTGCCGCTGGGCAGCGGCAGCAACATGCTGTTCGCCGGCGATGCGCCGGGCGTGGTGCTGTGCTTCGCCAACCGCAGCATCGACACCCTGGAGCACCGCGCCGACTACGCCATCGTCCGCGCCGGTGCCGGCGTGGGCTGGCACGACCTGGTGATGTGGTCGCTGGCGCAAGGCTTGTCCGGCCTGGAGAACCTGGCGCTGATCCCCGGCACGGTCGGCGCCGCGCCGATCCAGAACATCGGCGCCTACGGCGCGCAGATGGGCGAGTTCGTGCACGTGGTCGAGGCCTACGACCGCGCCGACGCGCGCTTCGTGCGGCTGGACGCGGCCGCCTGCGAGTTCGGCTACCGCGACAGCCTGTTCAAGCGCCAGCCCGACCGCTACCTGATCGCCGCGGTGGAGTTCAACCTGCCGCGGCTGCACGCGCTGCGCCTGGACTACGCCGGCATCGGCGAGGAACTGCAGGCGATGGGCATCGCCACGCCCGGCGCGCCCGACGTGGCCCAGGCGGTGATCAACATCCGCCGGCGCAAGCTGCCCGACCCGGACGTGCTCGGCAACGCCGGCAGCTTCTTCAAGAACCCGCTGCTGCCGCTGGAACAGGCGCTGGCGCTGCAGCACGAACACCCGGCGCTGCCGGTGTTTCCCGGCGACGACGACAGCCAGCGCAAGCTGTCGGCGGCGTGGCTGATCGAGGCCTGCGGCTGGAAGGGCTACCGCGACGGCGACGCCGGCGTGTCCGCCGCGCACGCACTGGTGCTGGTCAACCACGGCCAGGCCAGCGGTGCCGAACTGCTGGAGCTGGCGCGGCGCATCACCGCCTCGGTGAGCGAGCGCTTCGGCGTCATCCTGGAGCCGGAGCCGCGCATCGTCGGCGCACAGTGGTAGCCGCGCCCACGCCGCTGCGCGCGGCGCTGCTGATGCTGGCCAGCACCATGGCCTTCGGACTGATGGTGGTCGCGATCCGGCTGGCGTCGGCGCAGCTGTCCACGCTGCAGATCGCCTTCTTCCGCAACCTGTTCGGCCTGCTGTTCCTGTTGCCGATGCTGCTGCGGCCGGGCCGGCCACTGCCACGCACCGCGCAACTGCCGCGTTACCTGCTGCGCACCGCGATCGGCCTGGTGTCGATGCTGGCCGGGTTCTGGGCGATCGGCCACCTGCCGCTGTCGCAGGCGATCGCGCTGTCCTACTCCACCCCGCTGTTCGCGACCCTGGCCGCCGCCCTGTGGCTAGGCGAGACGGTGCGCCTGCGGCGCTGGCTGGCGGTGCTGTGCGGCTTCGCCGGCGTGCTGCTGATCGTGCGCCCCGGCGCCGCCGCGTTCAGCCCCGGCACCCTGGTGGCGGTACTGGCCGCGGTGATGAGCGCGCTGGTCGCGATCCAGATCAAGCAGCTGGCGCGGGTCGACGCCGCCAACACGGTGGTGTTCTACACCTACGCGTTCTGGGTGCCGATGTCGCTGCTGCCGGCGCTGTTCGTGTGGCGCTGGCCGCACGGCATCGACTGGCTGTGGCTGCTGGCCACCGGCCTGTTCGGCACGCTCGGCCAGTTGCTGTGGACGCATGCGCTGCGCCTCGGCGAGGTCTCCGCACTGACCCCGATCAGCTTCACCCAGCTGCCGCTGGTGGCGCTGTTCGGCTGGTGGCTGTTCGACGAGACGCCGGACGGCGGCACCGTGCTGGGCGCGCTGGTGATCCTCGGCGCCAACGCCTACATCGCCCACCGCGAGGCGGTGCTGGCACGGCGTGCAGCGCGCGCCGGGGCCGGCACGCCGCCGACCCTGGACGCCTAGTGGTGCGCGTGACGCCGCGTCGCGCCGCGGCGTCCCGACGATCGCCGACACAGGCAACGCGCGCGGTCGCCGCACGCGGCCGATGCCGCAACCATCCTCGCGCACTCGACACGGCGGCAAGCGACGCACGATGAAGACGATCGGCATGATCGGCGGCATGAGCTGGGAATCCACCCTGCCCTACTACCGGCACATCAACGAGACGGTGCGCGCGCAACGGGGCGGACTGCATTCGGCCAAGCTGCTGCTGCACAGCGTGGACTTCCACGAGATCGCGCAGTACCAGCGCGACGGCGACTGGGACGCGGCCGGTGCCGCACTGGCGGCCTCGGCGCGCGCGCTGCAGGCCGGCGGCGCCGAGTTCCTGGTGCTGTGCACCAACACCATGCACTGCGTCGCCGACGCGATCGCCGCTGCGGTCCCATTGCCGCTGCTGCACATCGCCGATGCCACCGCCGATGCGTTGCAGGCCGCCGGCATCGTCCGCGTCGGCCTGCTCGGCACGCGCTTCACCATGGAGCAGGCGTTCTACCGCGAACGGCTGCAACGGCGCGGCTTCGAGGTGCTGATCCCGGATGCGTCGGCGCGCGAGGACGTGCACCGCATCATCTACGAGGAACTGTGCCAGGGCGTGGTCCAGGCGCCATCGCGGCTGCGCTACCGCGAGGTGATCGCAGGGCTGCAGGTGCAAGGCGCGGAGGCGGTGATCCTGGGCTGCACCGAGATCGGATTGCTGGTCGGCCCTGACGACGCGGCGGTGCCGCTGTTCGACACCACCGCGCTGCACGCGCGTGCCGCCGCCCTGTACAGCCTGGCCTAGCGATGCGCAGCCAGGCCGCACATGCCGCCGCCATCGGCCCGCGCCGCGCCGCCAGCGTTCCGCGCGGCTGGGCGCCGTTCCGGCTGAGCGCCCTGCTGATGCTGGCGTTGCTGCTGTGGCCGGTAATCGGCCGCTGCGCCGTCGCCATACCGCCCTACACGCCGAACGTGGTCGATCCCGCCGGCACGCTCAGTGCGGACGACACCCAGCGGATCAACGCGGCACTGCAGCGCCTGCGCGAACGCCAGCACATCTGGGGCGCGGTCTACATCGTGCCGTCGCTGCAGGACGAACCGATCGAGGCGCTGGCCGAGCGCGCCTTTCGCACCTGGCGGCTCGGCCGGCAAGGCAGCGACAACGGCCTGCTGCTGGTGCTGGCGATGCAGGACCGGCGTTCGCGCTTCGAAGTCGGCTACGGCCTGGAAGGCGTGCTGCCCGACATGGTTGCGCGGCACGCGCTGGACGACTATCTGGCGCCGCGCCTGCGCCAGGGCGACACCGCCGATGCGATCGTCGCCGCGTTCGACTTCATGGGCCGCGCCGCTGCGCAGGATCCCGAGGCCGTCGCCGAACTGGCGCAACCGGCCGACGAGGACATGCACTGGCAGCGCGGCGCGATCGCCTGGGCCGGCCTGCTGGTGCTGGTGTGGCTGCTGCTGCCGCTGCGCCAGGCCTGGACCGGCTATCTGCGCAGGCGTCTGCTGCGGCGGCATCCGCGCCTGTCCGACAAGCCCGAGGAACTGGTCCAGGACACCGCACGCGGGGGCTTCTGGGCGTGGTTCATCCGCCTGTTCCTGAGCGCCAACCCCGGCATCTTCGTGGTGCTGCTGTCGGCCAGGTCGATGACGATGACGGTGATCTTCCTGGCGCTGGAACTGCTGATCCTGGTACTGACCCTGGCCATCGCCGCGCAGCGCTACCGCTCGCCGCAGCGCTACAGCCGCTTCCTGCAGGCGCTCACACGGCGGCGCAATGCGCTGATCCGCAAGGGCCATATCGCCGAGACCGCGCCCGGCGTGTTCGCCTACACCGCCAGCTATTACGCCGAGCAGGCCGCCAAGGAACGCGCCGCGGCCGAGTCCACAGGATCGTCCTCTTCCTCTTCGTCCTCGTCCTCCAGCAGCGACTCGTCCTCCGGCGGCGGCAGCTCCGGCGGCGGCGGCGCCAGTTCGAGCTGGTAGCGGAGACTGCAGCGAACGCTTGAGCAACATCAGCACAGGAAATACTTTTCCCGTTTTACAAATAGTTAGTGGGCCGCTTTGCATTTACATAAAGCGCTGCCCGCACCATGAGGCGGAAGAAATCAATTCTCTCCATTGGACGGACGTTCGCGAACAGCAGCGTCGAACTTTTCAGGCTGAGGATTGCCATGCGCGAGCCAGTCACATCCGAAAACCGCCATTTGCACCCTACCCAACTGTTCTGCGGTGGCGCCAATAAAGCCGCTACCCGGCAAACCCGACTCCTGCTGCACGACTATCGCCGTGAGCGGGGGCAACTGATTTAGCAAGCAATACGACTGAATAGGCTCAAGTAGCTGACCGAGACCCGCGCGATGTGCGCCCGTGAGTGCGGCCAACTGAGAGTAGGTTAAAGACTGACGATGGCGTGCCGCCCACGCCAGCACTGCCCAAATCTGACACGCTCGCTCGGATCTGGTCATGTGTTTCATCCTTCGCAGGTTTTGGAGGCGGCGACGGCACAGCGAGCACCAGCAGTGTGGATTGGCCGCGCACTGAAAATCATGCCAACGCGCGCCGCGCACGCCAGCGCGGCCGGCGCTCGCCGCGGAACAGCAACAGGTACAGCCCCACCACCCACACCAGCGCTGCGCTCCAGCCGCCGAGGATGTCCGAGGGGTAATGCACGCCCAGGTACACCCGCGACACCCCGACCAGCAGGGTGAAGCCGCCGGCCAGCCACAGCACCGGCCAACGCCAGCGGGTGCGCCAGCTCAGCGCGATCAGCACCGCCGCCAGGGTCATCGAGCCCATCGCGTGGCCGCTGGGGAAACTGAAGGTGTGGTGTTCCGGCGCGATCGACTCCCACAGGCTCGGCCGGTCGCGCTGGAAGAACTGCTTGGCGCCCATGTTCAGCAGCGCCGAGCCGATGAAGGACAACGCGGCGAACAGCGCCTCGCGCCAGCGGCGCAGGCCCAGCAGCACCAGCACGATGAGCGTGTCCAGCGGGATCACGCCGTACTGGTAGCCGGCCTCGGTGACTACGGTGAAGAAGCGATCCCAGCCCGGGCTGGTCAGGCCGCGCATGCTCCACAGCAGCGGCTCGTCGAAATACAGGTCTTCCAGCGCATGCACTTCGTCGGCGAGGGCGACGAACACACCCAAGGGCAGCAAGACGCCGGCGAACAGCAGCACCACACGCCAGGCATTGAGCCGCAGCCAGCGGCGCAGGCCGGCCGCCTCGGCGGCGGACTCACCCGGTGCGGCGGACATAGGTGCGTTCGACGTAATCGTCGATCAGCGCCACGAATTCGTGGGCGATGTTCTCGCCACGCAGGGTCACCTTCTTCTCGCCATCGATGAACACCGGCGCGGCCGGCGCTTCGCCGGTGCCCGGCAGCGAGATGCCGATGTTGGCGTGGCGCGACTCGCCCGGTCCGTTGACCACGCAGCCCATCACCGCCAGGGTCATGCTCTCGGCGCCGGGATGGGTCACCTTCCACTCCGGCATCTTCGCGCGGACGTGGTTCTGCACCACCTTGGCCAGCTCCTGGAAGAACTCGGAGGTGGTGCGGCCGCAGCCCGGGCAGGCGGTGACCAGCGGGGTGAAGGCGCGCTGGCCGGTGGTCTGCAGCAGTTCCTGGGCGACGATCACTTCCTGCGTGCGCGACTGCCCCGGCTCGGGGGTCAGCGAGATGCGGATGGTGTCGCCGATGCCTTCCTGCAGCAGCACGGCCAGCGCCGCGCTGGAGGCGACGATGCCCTTGCTGCCGATGCCGGCCTCGGTCAGGCCCAGGTGCAGGGCGAAATCCGAGCGCTGCGCCAGGTCGCGGTACACCGCGATCAATTCCTGCACGCCGCTGACCTTGCAGCTGAGCACGATGCGGTCGCGGCCCAGGCCCAGCTCCACCGCGCGCTCGGCCGAGTCCAGCGCCGAGCGGATCAGTGCCTCGCGCAGCACCCGGCCGGCATCCCAAGGCACTTCGCGCCGCGAGTTCTCGTCCATCAGCTGCGCCGCCAGCGCCTGGTCCAGCGAACCCCAGTTGGCGCCGATGCGCACCGGCTTGTCGTACTTCAGTGCGAACTCGATCAGCTGCGCGAACTGGGTGTCCTTCTTCTTGCCGAAGCCGACGTTGCCGGGATTGATCCGGTACTTGGCCAGCGCTTCGGCACAGGCCGGCTCGGCGGCCAGCAGCTGGTGGCCGTTGTAGTGGAAGTCGCCGATCAGCGGCACCTCGATGCCCATCATCCGCAGCTTGTCGACGATGCGCGGGATCGCCGCGGCCGACTCGGGATTGTTGACGGTCAGGCGTACCAGTTCCGAGCCGGCGCGCCACAATTCGGCCACCTGCTTGACCGAGGAGGCGACGTCGGCGGTGTCGGTATTGGTCATCGACTGCACCACCACCGGCTTGCCGCCGCCCATGGTGACGCCGCCGATGCGGACCGGCTGGGTGAGACGGCGCGCCCAGGGCGCGGCATCGGCGGGAGGCGTGGGGCGGCTGACGGCATCGTACATGCGCCCATTTTAGCCTGCGCGGCCCCTCCTGCCGCACGCGCCGGCACCGTCGATTCAGCGAGGCCATGCCGCTGCGACGGTTTGTCGCAGGCAGCCCCCGGGTCCAGCGCATACGATGCGCAACATGAATTCCACCGACGCCTCCTTCCTGCGCACCCTGTGCAGCCTGCGCTGGCTGGCCACCGCCGGCCAGGCCGCGACCATCCTGGTGGCGACCTGGCCGCTGCAGTTGCCGCTGCCGCAGGCGCCGCTGTGGGCCGGCGTGGCGGTGCTGGCGCTGTTCAACCTATACGCGCAGCTGCGCCTGCGCCATGCCGACTCGGCGGCGCCGGCCACTGCCTTCGGCCACATCCTGGTCGACGTGACCGTGCTGACCTGGATGGTCGGCTGGAGCGGCGGCATCGGCAACGCCTTCGGCTCGCTGTTCCTGGTGCTGATCGCGCTGGCGGTGCTGGCCCTGCCGCTGCGCTGGGCGCTGGCGGTGGCGCTGGCCTGCGTGGCCGGCTATGCGGTCAGCGCGCTGTTCGGCCTGCCGCTGCCGCACGGCCCCTACCAGGCGCTGGACCTGCAGCGCTGGGGCATGGCCGCCAACTTCCTGCTGTCCACCGTGGTGGTGCTGGTGTTCTCCACCCGCCTGGCGATGGCCATGCGCGAGCGCGAACGCGAGCTGGCGCTGCTGCGGGAGCGCTTCACCCGCAACGAGGGCATCGTCGCCCTCGCCACCCATGCCGCGTCGGTGGCGCACGAACTGAACACGCCGCTGGCGACGATGACCCTGCTCACCGACGACATCGCCGAACAGAGTACCCAGCCGGAACTGCGCGAGGACCTGGACACCCTGCGCGAACTGCTGGTGCAGTGCCGCGAACGGGTGCTGGCGCTGGCCGCACCGGCGCAGCGCGCCGGCGGGCAGACGGTGTCGCTGGCGCAGGTACTGCACCAGTGGCAACTGGTGCGGCCGACCGTGCGCCTGCGCCGCAACGACGACGCGCCGCTGCAGTTGCGGATGGAAAGCGCCATCGGCCATCTGCTGCAGGTGCTGCTGAACAACGCCGCCGACGCCGGCGAACGCGCCGGCCACCCGCACGTGGACCTGAACGTGCGGGTCACCGGCAGCGAACTGGTCGGCGAGGTGCGCGACTACGGCGGCGGCTTCGACGCCAACCAGGTCGGCCTGCCGGCCACCCTGTTCCGCAGCGGCAAGCCCGAGAGCATGGGCGTGGGCCTGGCGCTGTCGCATGCGACCATCGAACGCCTGGGCGGCGAGCTGTGGACCGAGCCGGCGCCGGACCACGGCGCCCGGGTCGGCTTCCGCCTGCCGCTGCTCGCCCTGGAGACCTCCGCATGAACACCGACACCCCGCTGGGCCTGCTGGTCGACGACGATCCGCTTTACCTGCGCACCCTGCAGCGCACCCTCGCCCGCCGCGGCCTGGAGACGCGCACCGCCGACAGCGCCGCCGCCGCACTGGCGCTGGCCGCCGAGGCGCCGCCGGACTACGCGCTGATCGACCTCAAGCTCGGCGACGAATCCGGCCTGGCGCTGATCCAGCCGCTGCGCGCGATCCGCGCCGACATGCGCATCCTGCTGGTCACCGGCTACGCCAGCATCGCCACCGCAGTGGAGGCGATCAAGCTCGGCGCCGACGACTACCTGCCCAAGCCGGCCACGGTGCCGATGATCCTGCGTGCCATCGGCCTGGAGGCCGAGGAGGACGACGACGAGGACGGCAGCGACGTGCCGGACGCGATGACCCCGCTCAGCCGCCTGCAGTGGGAGCACATCCAGCAGGCCATGCACGAGACCGGCGGTAACGTCTCCGCCGCCGCGCGCCTGCTCGGCATGCACCGCCGCTCGCTGCAGCGCAAGCTGGCCAAGCGGCCCAGCCCGCAGCGCGACCCGCCACGCTGAGCCGGGCGGCGACGGCCTGAACCGCGCCCCGGGCCGGCGCTCAAGTCCCCTGGCGCCGGGCCGCTAACCCGGCATGCTGAAATCTCCCCCACCCGCCTTGCTGGACGAGCCGCAACGGCTCAGCGCCCTGCGCCAGCTGTGCCTGCTGGATACGCCGGCCGACCAGGTCTTCGATCTGGTCACGCAGTTGGCGTCCCGCTACCTGCGGGTGCCGATCGCGCTGGTCTCGCTGATCGACGAACAGCGCCAGTGGTTCAAGTCCCGGGTCGGCCTGGAGGTGCCGCAGACGCCGCGCAGCCAGGCGTTCTGCGCCTACGCGATCCACAGCCCGGAACTGATGGTGGTGCCCGATGCCCGCCAGGACCCGCGTTTCCGCGACAACCCGCTGGTCACCGGCCCGCCGTTCATCCGCTTCTACGCCGGGGCGCCGCTGCTGATGGCCGACGGCGCCAGCCTCGGTACGCTGTGCGTGATCGACAGCGAGCCGCGCCACGAGTTCGACGAGGTCGCGCGCCGCACCCTGCAGGACCTGCGCGACCTGCTGATGGTGCGCATCGATACCCTGCGCAACAGCGGCTTCGTCGATGCGCTAACCGGCCTGCCCAACCGCAGCCGCTTCAACGACGACCTGACCATGTGGCTGTCGCTGCAGACCGCCGACCACCACGACACCGCGGTGGCGATCGACGTGTGCGGCATCGACTATTTCCGCGACATGGTCAAGGCACTGGGCTGGGAGTATGCCGAGGGCTACCTGCTGGCCGCCCGCGACCGCCTGCGCAAGGCGCTGGGCAACCTGCCGCTGTACCGCATCGACACCACCACCTTCGTGTTCATCATGGAAGGCAGCGACACGGCGCATCTGGAGTACTGGTGCGAGCACGTCTGCGACGCCTTCGCCGCGGCGATCGACCACCAGGGCATTCCGCATGCGGCCAGCCCCTCGTTGGGCGCGGTGCGCCTGGACGGGGCGCTCAGCGCCAATCACACGGTGCGCTCACTGACCACCGCGGTGGACATGGCGCGCCAGCGTGGGCAGCGCTGGAGCCTGTACGAGCGCAACCACGACGCCAACCAGCGCAATGCCTTCCGGATCCTGGCCGCCTTGCCCGAAGCGCTGGAGGCGCGCGGCCAACTGAGCCTGCACTACCAGCCACGGGTGAGCCTGCGCAGCGGCGACTGCGTGGGCGTGGAAGCGCTGCTGCGCTGGCAGCATCCCTTGCTGGGACAGGTGGCGCCGAACGACTTCATCCCGCTGGCGGAAAAGACCGCCTTGATGAGCCGCATCACCGCCTGGGTGCTGCGCACCGGCATCGCCCAGGCGGCGCTGTGGCAGCAGCGCGGCTATACCTTCAGCGTGTCGCTGAACGTGTCGGCGGTGGACCTGGAACAGGCCGACTTCATCGCCCGGCTGCAGGCGCTGCTGCACCAGCATGCGCTGGCGCCCGGCGCACTGGAAATCGAATTCACCGAGAGCGCGATGATCCGCGATCCGCAGCGGGTGGCCGAACAGCTGCAGCAGATCAGCGCGCTGGGGGTGAAGATCGCCATCGACGACTTCGGCACCGGCTACAGCAACCTCGGCTATCTCAAGAACATCCCGGCCAGCGCGCTGAAGATCGACCAGTCGTTCATCCGCGCCCTGCCCGGCAGCCGCAGCGACGGCATGCTGGTGCCGTCGATGATCCATCTCGGCCACGACTTCGGCCAACAGGTGGTGGCCGAGGGCATCGAGAGCGCAACCGTCTACAAGATGCTGCGCGACTGGGGCTGCGACGAAGGCCAGGGCTACTGGATCGCGCGGCCGATGCCGGCCGAGGCGCTCGACGCCTGGCTGGCCGAGCCGTGGCAGGGCGACGACGCCTGAGCGTGCCGCGCCACGGCCCGGCCGTGGCTCACCAGAACACCGCGTACAACGCCACCAGGATCGCGATCACCGCCGCGGCGCCGAGCTTGAAGCCCAGCGTGGTGCCGTAGCGCACGTCGTCGGTGCGGATCAGGTCGCGCGCCGGCGCCTGCGGGGTCAGCAGCGACACCACCACCGCCGCCACCAGCGAGAGCACGAACACCAGGCCGATGCGGTCCATGAACGGCAGTTCCGGCCACAGCTTCTTGAGCGCGAACGACAGCAGTACCGAGCCGATCGCCGCGGTCAGCGCGCCGGCCTCGTTGGCGCGCTTCCAGAACAGGCCGAGCATGAAGATCACCACCACGCCCGGGGTGAAGAAGCCAGTGAATTCCTGGATGAACTGGAAGCCCTGGTCGAAGTTGCCCAGCAGCGGCCGCGCGGTGAGGATGCCGATCAGCACCGAGGTCACCGCCGCCACGCGGCCGACCCGCACCAGCTGCGGCTGGTCGGCCTGCGGGCGGAACTTGGCGTAGAAATCCAGGGTGAAGATGGTCGCCACCGAATTGATCTTGGACGCCAGCGAGGCCACGATCGCCGCCACCAGCGCGGCGAACACCAGGCCGAGGATGCCGCTGGGCAGCAACTGCATCATGGTCGGATAGGCCTGGTCCGGCTTGGCCAGGTCCGGCGCCAGCACCACCGCGGCGATGCCCGGCACCACCACCACCACCGGCATCAGCAGCTTCAGGAACGCGGCGAACACCATGCCCTTCTGCGCCTCGCCGATGTTCTTGGCCGCCAGCGCGCGCTGGATGATGTACTGGTTGAAGCCCCAGTAGCTGATGTTCATCACCCACAGGCCGCCGATCAGCACGCTCAGGCCCGGCAGATCCTTGTAGAACGGGTTGTCCTTGGACAGGATCATGTGGAAGTGCTCGGGGTGCGCGTTCCACAGGTGGCGGAAGCCGGCGAGCACGCCGGCACCGTCGCCGATCCGCGACAGCGTCAGCCCGGCGACCAGCAAACCGCCCAGCACCAGCAGAGTGACCTGCACGATGTCGGTCAGCGCCACCGCCTTCAACCCGCCGTAGAGCTGGTACACCAGCGCGAACACGCCGATCAGCGCCAGCGCCAGGGTCTGGTCCATGCCGGTGACCTGGCTCACCGCGATCGAGCCCAGCCACAGGATCGAGGTCAGGTTGACGAACACGTACAGCAGCAGCCAGAACACCGCCATCAGCGTGCGGATCCACTTGCCGTAGCGCTGCTCCAGGAACTGCGGCATGGTGTAGATGCCGTTGCGCAGGAAGATCGGCAGGAAGAACTTGCCGACGATCAACAGGGTCAGCGCCGCCATCCACTCGTAGGAGGCGATCGCCAGGCCGATCGCGTAGCCGGAGCCGGCCATGCCGATGATCTGCTCGGCGGAGATGTTCGCCGCGATCAGCGAGGCACCGATCGCCCACCACGGCAGGGTCTTGCTGGCCAGGAAGTAGTCCTCGGCACTCTTGCGGTGCCCGGCCTTCTCCCGCGAGACCCATTGCGCGAGCAGGAAGATGCCCGCCAGATACACCACTACGATCGCCACATCCAACGTCGCCAGACCCACTGCCTTCTCCTGCGGGCCACAGCCCGGTTCGCATCGTTGTCCATGACGCCGCCCACCCGGGCGGCGCCGTTCGTGTTTGCCATGGCGACGCAGTGGCCGCCTGCGCCGCCGCTCAGCGCAGCGGGCAGTCGACCACGCGCTGCGCGTCGTTGCTGCTGCCCAGCGCGATCCGCGACAGCGACAGATCCAGCGCGCCGTCGCTCTCGATCAACGGCAGGCGCTCGAGCCGGGTCAGGTCGGCGCCGGCCACCGCGAAGCACTTCAGCGGCACGCCGAGGGTGCGCCACTCGCCCTTGGGCAGCGCGGTCAGCGCCTTGCCGAGGTCCAGCCGAGCGCCGCAGTCGTGGCCGCAGGCCACGCCGATGCGGGCGGCGGCGGGCGCCGCATCCACCTTGACGGTCAGGATCAATTGCACGTCGCCGTTGCTCTCGCGCGAGACGTCCAGCGGCTTGGGCAACACCAGCGCCAAGCCGGACGTGCCGCTGCCGGACCAGACGAAGCGCCGCGCATCCTCCTGTGCCTTGTGGTCGATCGCGGTGACCTTCAGCGAGCCGTCGGCCAGCGCCGCCGGGAAGGTCGCCGCCGGCAGGTTGGCCTGGGTGGCGCCGAACAGGATCAGGTTGATGCCCGCCGCCGGCTTGCCGCGATCCAGGTACACCCCGCCCACCGCCTGCGCACCGGACACGCCCGACACCTCGGACAGGCGGCTCAGATCGCCCTTGTCCTCGTAGGTGAGGCCGTAGCCGAAAGCGAACTGCGGGCTGTAGTTCTTCTGCCCGACGTTGTTGGCGAACTGCACCGCGGTGCGCGGCCAGGAGAAGCTCAGCTTGCCGTGGAAGTCGTACTGCACGCTGCCGTCCGGCTTGCGCAGCAGCACGTCGGCGATGCCGGCGCCTTCCGAGCCCGGCAACCAGGCCGCGACGAAAGCATCGGCGGCATTGATCTCGCGGTTCACCCACAGCGGCCGCCCGCTCAGGAACACCGCCACCACCGGGATGCCTTGCGCCTTGAGCGATTTGATCAGTTCCAGGTCGCTGTCGTCGCCGGGCTTGTACAGCAGCGTGGCGATGTCGCCCTGGAACTCGGCGTAGGGATGTTCGCCGAACACCACCACCGCCACGTCCGGCTTGGTCGCGAACTTGCCGTCCGCCGCCAGTTCGGCGCTGCCGCCGGCGGCGCTGACCTGCTGCTGCAGGCCCTCCCAGATGGTGGTGCCGTTGGGATAGTCGGCGCGCTTGGTGCCGGTGCCCTGCCAGTTCAGGGTCCAGCCACCGGCCTGCCTGCCCATGTCGTTGGCGCCGTCGCCGGCCACCAGCAGCTTGAGCTGCGGCTTCAGCGGCAGCAGTTGCTGCTGGTTCTTCAGCAGCACCAGCGATTCGCGCACCGCCCGCCGCGCCACCGCGCGGTGCTCGGGCGCGCCGAGCAATGCGAACTTGCCGCCGAGCGGGCGCTGCGATGGCTTGCCGGCCTCGAACAGGCCCAGGCGCAGCTTCACCCGCAGGATGCGCCGCACCGCATCGTCCAGCCGCGCCATCGGGATCTCGCCCGACTTCACCGCCTTCAGCGCGTTCTCGTAGACGCCCTTCCAGCTGTCCGGGGCCATCAGCATGTCCACGCCGGCGTTGAACGCGGCCGGGCAATCGTCGTTGCGGCAGCCGGGCACCTGGCCGTGGCCGTTCCAGTCGCCGACCACGAAGCCGCCGAAATGCATCTGCCCCTTCAGCACGTCGGTCAGCATGACCTTGTTGCCGTGCATCTTGACCCCGTTGACGCTGTTGAACGAGGCCATCACCGTTTGCGCGCCGGCGGCGATCGCCGGCGGATAGCCGGCACCGTGGATGTCGCGCAGTTGCTGCTCGCTGATCCGGGTATCGCCCTGGTCCTTGCCGTCGGTGGTGCCGCCATCGCCGAGGAAGTGCTTGACCGAGGAGATCACGTGCGACCCGTCCAGGAAACCCGGGGTGCCGGGGACGCCCTGCAGCCCCTCGACCACCTTGCCGGCGAAGCTGGCCACCACCTCGGGCGACTCGGAATAGCCTTCGTAGGTGCGGCCCCAGCGGTCGTCCTGCGGCACCGCCACGGTCGGCGCGAAGGTCCACTCCATGCCGGTGGTCCGCGTCTCGGCGGCGGTGATCTCGCCGATCTTGCGCATCAGCTCCGGGTCGCGGGTCGCGCCCAGGCCGATGTTGTGCGGGAACAGCGTGGCGCCGACGATGTTGCTCTGCCCGTGCACCGCGTCGATGCCGAAGATGATCGGAATCGCCGGTCCGGTGCCGTCGGGCTGCATCGACGCCGCGTAGTAGGCATCGGCCAGCGCCAGCCACTGCGCCGGACTGGCGTCGTACTTGCCGCCCGGATCGGAATTGCCGCCGGCCAGCACCGAGCCGATGTGGTACTTGCGCACGTCCTCCGGGGTCATGCTGCCGATGTCGCCCTGCACGGTCTGCCCGACCTTCTGCTCCACCGACATCTGCGCCATCAGCTTGGTGATGCGCGCCTCCAGCGCCGGATCCTCCTTCAATGGCCAGGCCGGCGACGGCCACCGGTCCGGATGGATCGGCGGCGGCGGCGCAGCCGCCGGTGCGACCGGCACGGAGCGACCGGGAACGGCGGCGGCCAACGCCAGCAGGCCAAGCGCAGCGGCCGCGGCCAGCGCCGTGCGAAGCGGCGCGCGCGCGCCAGCGGTCTGTGTGTGCAAGAGACTCCCTCCCAGGAACGGCGAACGCATGCCATGTCGCGGCCGGACCGCACACGCCGAGGTGCGGCCGGCGCCTACGCTTCCCGAATCGCCCCAAGCCTGTCAACCGCACCGCGAGGTATGCCCCGATGTCGCCGGGATATCGGCTGACGCTATAGCGATGGAATACCGGGTTTGCTTGGGGTGACTGGCATGGACTTGTCTTGCTTCACCAGCATAGGCAGCGTCGCTGCGGAGATTTTGCTGCACCGCAGTAGAACCGACATTGCACACTGCGCAGATCCGGGACCGCATACGGGCAGATGACGCACCTGATCGCTTGCCAGTTCGATGGCCTCACCGTCATGGATCATGGCCGAATCCGTGACGGTGACGTCTGGTAGGCAATCAATGTCGAACCGAGACGGAGTCGTTCGCCACAGGCCCGCCGGCACAAGGACCATTCCTCCTAGATCGAGGCTCTCAGTCGACAGGCAGCGATAATGTCCTTCCATTGCCCGGAGGCAAGCAATGACGCATCGAGATTGACGACATGGTCGTTCTTGCGGAACGCGAACGCATACACCTGATCGAAAAAATCTGGAGAAAACAAACTTTCATAGCGATTAAAAGCCCCGTCATACATGCACAGGGAGAACCTGCAGCCCTCCGCATCGAACATGCTTGCCAAGGCCCGATGAATTTCTGCAGAGATCGCATCCGGAGCAGCCACGACCGTCTCGAGGAGCAGTACGCCGTTCGGCCAATCTTCGCCAAGCATCCTGTAAACGGACGCTTCGCTCCGCGAACTGATATCCCGCTTCAGCATTGCATAAGCTGCCGGCAAGGAAGCCGCGCTAAAAATACCGTAGCACAGAACGGAGAATGTGTTTGCGCCATACACCGAGAGGAAATCAACGGCACGCATAAATATGACAATCGAATTTATTCATGGCAGATACACTTTTAATCCCCAAAAGGATAATACTGACCGTCTCATTCCCTAGGCCGCCTCAGCAAAGCCAAAATCAATGCGAGCGGACGCATGCCCACTAGCTTCATTGCACGTAGTGATCTCATACATACCAAGTCCGATATACACCAGCAGTCAATAATCATTGCAGCCTTTTCTTAAGCCGCCAAGCATTAAAAAATTCAAACGTTGTAACGACAGAAAAAAACAAAACAAAAAAAAGAAAAAGCTTCGCCAGCCACAATTCATTTATAATCCATGCGATAGCTGCCGCAACAGCAACAAACGAAACAAGCTTAATTCCATTACGAAAGCGAATCTCTGATTCCCTTATGCGAACCTCAATTCTCACCCCCTATCCTCCACAACGGCACTACCACCAATAGCCATGGCGGCTACCAATGTCAGCCGCCTTGCTCCGCATACTGCCCAGATGATCTGCCAGGAAATGCGCTCGGCCATTGACGTCATTCCGCGCATAGCGCTCATCCATACCAAGCCCTGTCAGGATCAGGTTGACGGTGCCGCCCTGCGTCTCTTGCACCGCATCCAGTCCATCATACAAATAGCTGATCGTCTGTCCGCATTCGGCCTTGCTCATTCTTCGGCCCAGCGGGTCGTAACCGAAGTTGGAAATGCTTGCTGTCCCCTATTTCATTTCGACCAACTGGTCGCGCGCGTTCCAGACATAGGTGCGTACGCCGTCGGAAAGCAAGTTGCCGTTGGCGTCGTAGCTGAGCGCCTGGCCATCGGCCTGGGCCTGACGGTTGTTACTGCCGATCTGCGCCACCAAGCGGCCGACCTAGTCGTAGCCGTAGCCATAGCCGATCTCGCCCAGGGCCCTGCCGTCCGAATTCATCATCTGCATCAAAATCACCCAACCTTCCAAAGTTATTGACCTTAGATGATTGGCAACCATTATCCCGGGAGAGCTACTAGACAAAAATCAAAAAACCCAATGCAGAAAAATAACAAAATTCTATTCATCAAAAAATAAACCCACCAAAACAGGAAGAGCAACAGCCATAGAAGAAACCCCACCTCCCACCATAATCTTTATCCACACTCACATCCACTTATCACCCAGAACTAACCAACCTTGTTAAATATGAAAATATTATCGTTCCACAACTTAGAGAAATACTCCAAAGGAAATTGCAAATCCGGGTGACTGCCATCATCAAAAATTAGTCGCCACCAAGGAGTTAGGTATGTAACAGACGCAGCCGGCACGCCGTTATTAAGAACACTAAATTTTGAAATAAAAATATTTCGAACGCAATGCACCTCAACTCCATGCCCAATTTTAAAAACCAACCCACCAACGTCGATAAATTTAAATCCATCGTCTTCAAAGAATATTATGCACTTTGGGCCACGCAATATTTTCTCCCAATCAACAAGCCAACCCGCCACATTCAAATCCTTATTGCCAGACGAAAAAAAATTTAACTCCCCACCGCCATAGACAAAGACATCCTGCTCTAGCGGATCGTAAACCCTATAGCGACGAACCAGCACTTTATTGACCACAACCACAATTACCTCCAATTCTTCCTGCGCGCGTTGCCGAACCTATTAAGCCGCCTCCTACTAAAACGGATGTCCACCCAATGCTCGTTCTTCCTGCGCCAGCAATTATGTCGGCGCTACTCTTTCCTTGCGCCACCAGGCCTTCATATGTGACGGCATGCCAATTTCTCAATGAGTAAGCGAAAGGTCCTCTGAAATAATTCTTCAGAGCGTTTCTTGCGATTACGCTTTCCTCTGCAGACAATCCCAATCTTGGAATCTGACGGGCTTTTGCCACGTAACCCAATCGACTCAGAGGCATAGCTAAACTATAAACAGTTCCGGCGACTTGCCCGCCAGAATAATAACCTGAACATTTTTCAACTGCGCCATTAATATCCCATTGATCCCGTATGTAGTTCGTCAAGCCAAATGACAACGAGTCGCCAAAACCTGCTACCGCATTTACTACCGGCTGGGGAATTGATGGCAAATCAAAAAGACCTAAAGGATCTCCATACATCAGTGGGGAACCATGGACGTAGGCATAAGGGTTTCCTCCACCGACCAACCCAATGGGGTCCTCACTAACAAAGCGCCCCAGGTCTGGCCGATAGTACCGCGCCCGGTAGTAATAAAGCCCACTCGCATCCCGCTCCCGCCCCGTGTACTGATAGGGGTTGCTGGTCCCTGTATTGGTCTGGCTGGTCTGTCCGTAAGGCGTGTAGTCGTAGCGCTGGATCAAGGAACCGCTGGCGTTGATGAGTGCACGGGTGCTGCCAAGCGCATCGCTCAGGAAGTACGCACGTCCGCTGGCTTCGTTCCGCGCATAGCGCTCATCGATGCCAAGCCCGGTCAGGATCGGGTTGACCGTGCCGGCCTGGGTTTCCTGGACGGCGTCCAGCCCGTCGTACAGATAGCTGATCGTCTGTCCGCCTTCGGTCTTGCTCACTCTTCGGCCAAGCGGGTCGTAACCGAAGCTGGCAATGCTCGCCGTTCCCTGTTTGATCTCGACCAATTGGTCGCGTGCATTCCAGACGTAGGTACGCACGCCATCGGAGAGCAGGTTGCCGTTGGCGTACTGGAAGGCGATCGTCTGACCGATCGCATTGGTGGCGCTCAACAGCAGGCCCGCGCCATCGCAGGCGAAGCGCGCCGTGCAGCCGCCAGGGTCGGTGACCGCGGTCAGACAGCGGTTGGGCGCCGTAGTCCAGGCGCGTGACCCGCCCGAGCGGATCATCGCCGATTGCAAGTCACAGTTGCTGTTGTAGCGGGAGCCTTCCACTGGCCTACACCCTCACCGGTCGGGGCCGGTAGCCTGTCAATGAACAGTTAAAACGCCGCTGCTATAAATTTCGCAACCCCAATTGGTCGCACACATTAGCCATGACAAAAATTCCGAATTCACAAAAATTTACTTGAAAAATTCCAACCCTCGTATTTGAGAATAGCCTTCTGGATCCCAGAAGACCTCAGCCTGCTTTTCAGGCATCTCCAAGGAATGCAACCCTAATGAGTTTATAGACCTTGATGAAAACTCAGGATTCATCGCAATGAATTTTTTTAAACTCTTCTCTAAATCATTGCTATTTTTGTATAAATGTTGCGCATAATTTTCACGCTGGCGCAAAAAATCATCCTTTCTTATATCAATAAAAATAGGGCCTGAATTCAAAGATATGTACATTCCATAACACAAATCATCATCTACATTAAAATCACCCAACCTTCCAAAGTCATTGATCTCATGGGGTCTGCGACTATTTATTTCAGAAGAAAAACTGGACAAAAAGTAAAAAAAACTCAACATAGAAAAAAGCAACCAAATCCTATAGCCAGCAAAAAAACATACGCCAGCCAAAACAACAAAAGCAATAGAGATGTATAAATTCCTACCTCGCTTCATAATCTTCATTTGCACTCGCACCCATTCATCATCGCAGTTGGAACAGCGCCATTAATCCCCAGTGTGGTAAATTTAAATATACTCTACGCAATTCCACCATTCGACACGAGGTTATTTAATCGCCCGGAAACAGGCAAGTAATTCCAACCGGCATTCGACCCACCAGCAGATCGTGGAGTGAACCAATGATGAAGTTCAAAACGTCCACAATAACCTCCCACGCTTCTACTCCAAGTACGCTGCACGCTCCCCCAAGTTCTTTTATCGAAAATCAACCTCTCGAGACCTTTTGCCCCCTTGGTTAACTGCGTTCCTGCCCAGATGAGCACCGCCAAAGGTCAAACTAACCCCAATCCCGCTCCATTCACCAGCACTGTATTGCCCCGAGCACTGATTAACAGCCCCATTGGTTCCCATCATATCGCGCACAGAATTCGTCAACCCGAAGGATAACGTATCACCTATCCCAGCGGAAAAATCTACTAGCCCTTGCGTAAGTTCATCGCCCCAAGCCCATAGTCCATAAGGATCGATATAAGACATGGGGTTACCACCCACATAAGCGTATACATTGGCTCCGCCAATCAATCCGATCGGATCCTCACTAGCAAATCGCCCCACACCAGGCTGGTAATACCGCGCGCGGTAGTAATAAAGCCCACTCGCATCCCGCTCCCGCCCCGTGTACTGATAGGGGTTACTGGTCCCGGTATTGGCCTGGCCGGTCTGTCCGTAAGGCGTGTAGTCGTAGCGCTGGATCAAGGCACCGCTGGCGTTGGTGAGTGCACGGGTGCTGCCAAGCGCATCGCTCAGGAAGTACGCACGTCCGCTGGCTTCGTTTCGCGCATAGCGCTCATCGATGCCAAGCCCGGTCAGGATCGGGTTGACAGTGCCGCCCTGGGTTTCCTGCACCGTATCCAGCCCATCGTACAGATAGCTGATCGTCTGTCCGCCTTCGGTCTTGCTGATTCGCCGGCCCAGCGGATCATAGCCGAAACTGGCGATGCTCGCCGTTCCCTGCTTGATCTCGACCAATTGGTCGCGTGCGTTCCAGACGTAGGTGCGTACGCCATCGGAGAGCAGGTTGCCGTTGGCGTCGTAGCTCAGTGTCTGGCCGTCGGCCTGGGTTTGTCGGTTGCTGTCGTCGAAGCTGCCGCTGCGGGCCGCCGGCAGCGCCTGCGGGGCGAAGCTGCCGGTCTGCGCCACCAGGCGGCCGACCTAGTCATAGCCTTACCTTACCGCTAGAAAAGATGAATCCACATGATGCGCTCTTATGCACCAATTTTAGAAACTCAAAAAAAACCATCATCAATCGCGCCCATTGAAAATAATGAACCCATCATCAGCCCACCCGCCCCCATCAATCCGCCTGTACGAGTTCAACTTAAACCTCTTTCCATCACACACATCACTCGCAGAAATTTCAAATTTAAATCGTCCTTTCTCATAATCCTTAACAAGCATGGAAAAACCATCCCCTTTGAAGTAAGAGGGGCTATATAAAAAACGCAATCCCGCCAACTCAAATACATCACTACCGCGCTTCAACAGGCTCGCTTTAAAATAGTCTGAATTATAGGTTGAAACCCAGACCTGATTGCCATAAATTCTAATGCCATAGACAGGAGAGAATCCTTCAGGACTTTTCTCAGGTAATGATTCAAGCTTTACCTCCGAAAAAACCCATTCCCTTTTTTTTGAAAGGCACTTCAACACATCTTCCACCGACGTGGCATGCGCATATTGCAATGAAAGACAAGAAAACAAATAACCAAGAATCAATCTATGTGCCAGTACCATACTTCCACACCTCTATAGTAGCCAGACCCGGTATAACCACCCATAAAAAGATCTATATGATCAGCCTGCCCAGGCTCACCTGGTTGATAAATAATTCCTTTTGCCCTATACCAATTCTCTCGCTTTTCAAAATCTTGATTTGAGATAACTTCCGGACGACCATAATTTTGTATTAACCAATCAGCAAAATTTTTTGCCGATCTAGGAAAACCATCTGTCGTTCTGTTTATTTTTGGATAACTAGAAAGATCCATGCCTGCTCTCTGGGCTGCACTTCCCAGCCTTATAGCACACTGATTTGGATATGGGTCAACACTCGGATGAGCTGGCCTGCCGTTCTGCGCTTTTGGATAATTAAGCCAGAGATCTTTAAAGCTAGGGAAACTTTTCTTACCTGGCTGGCCAGAGAACCCGAGAGGATCGATCAACGAAAGAGGATCACCATTTACATAAGCATATAGGTTTATCCCTCCAGCCAGTCCAATCCAGTCTTCGCTAGAGAATCTCCCTAAATCTGGGGAGTAATACCGCGCGCGGTAGTAATAAAGCCCACTCGCATCCCGCTCCCGCCCCGTGTACTGATAGGGATTGCTGGTTGCCGTGTTGGCCTGGCTGGTCTGTCCGTAAGGCGTGTAGTCGTAGCGCTGGATCAAGGAACCGCTGGCGTTGGTGAGTGCACGGGTGCTGCCAAGCGCATCGCTCAGGAAGTACGCACGTCCGCTGGCTTCGTTTCGCGCATAGCGCTCATCGATGCCAAGCCCGGTCAGGATCGGGTTGACGGTGCCGCCCTGGGTTTCCTGCACCGCATCCAGTCCATCGTACAGATAGCTGATCGTCTGTCCGCCTTCGGTCTTGCTCACTCTCCGGCCAAGCGGGTCGTAACCGAAGCTGGCAATGCTCGCCGTTCCCTGTTTGATCTCGACCAATTGGTCGCGTGCGTTCCAGACGTAGGTGCGTACGCCATCGGAGAGCAGGTTGCCGTTGACGTCGTAGCTGAGCGTCTGGCCATCTGCCTGGGTTTGCCGGTTGTTGTCGTCGAAGCTGCCGCTGCGGGCCGCCGGCAGCGCCTGCGGGGCGAAGCTGCCGGTCTGCGCCACCAGCCGGCCCAGTTGGTCGTAGCCATAGCCGATCTCGCCCAGGGCCGTGCCGTCCGGCTTGAGCCAGGCGATGCCAGTGGTCTGGTTAGCGGTGTTGTAGGCGTACCCGGTCTTGACTCCGTTGGGCAGCGTGGTCTCGGTGAGGCGATCGGCGGCGTCGTAATCGAACGTCACGGTCTCGCTTCCCTGCAGCAAGATGCGCAGACGGTCGACGGTGTCGTAGCGGTATTCCAGTGCCGCCTGGTTGGCCGCGATCATCTTGGTACGGCGGCCCGCCGCATCGTATTCGTAGACGATGTTGCCTTGCGGGCTGATGGCCTTGATGACCTGGTCGAACAGGTCGTAGTCCCAGCTCAGGGTGCCCGCTGCCGAATCGACCAGCGCGACACGGCGGTTACCGGCGTCGTAGGTGAAGGTCTGGGTGCGCCCGTCGGCCTCGGTGACCACCGACAGGCGCCCGAGCACGTCGTAGGTGAAGGTCTTCTTCTGGCCCTTGCGGTCGCTATAGCTGGCGACACGGTCCATGGTGTCGTAGGTCCAGGTCTCGGACTGGCCCAGCGCGTCGGTACGGGTCAGCGGACGGTTGCGCTCGTCGTAGGTGTAGGTGATGCCGTTGCCGTGCGGCAGCAGGATCGCCACGACGTTGCCGTTCTTGTCGTAGCCGAACTCGGTCACATTGCCAGCGGCATCGTAGGCCTTGCTGACCCGGCCCAGCGCATCGTATTCCTGGCGCGTGACGTTGCCCTGATCGTCGCGGCTGCCGGTCACCCGCCCCAGGCCGTCGTACTGGAAGCGCGTGCTGCGTCCCAATGGATCGACCATGCCGGCCAGATCGTAGCCAGCGTACTGGAAGGCGATCGTCTGGCCGATCGCATTGGTCGCGCTCAACGGCAGGCCCGCGCCATCGCAGGCGAAGCGCGCCGTGCGGCCGCCAGGGTCGGTGACCGCGGTCAGGCAGCGGTTGGCGCCGTAGTCCAGGCGCGTAACCCGCCCCAGCGGATCCGTGGCCGATTGCAGGTCACCGTCGCTGGTGTAGCTGAGGCTGGACACGCGCGCCTGAGTGGTGCCCGCCAGCAGCGTGACCTGCAGCGGTCGCCCGCCCGCGTCGTAGCGATACTCGGTGCGACGGCCGAGCGGGTCGATACTGGCGGTGACCTGCCCGTAGGCGTTGCGCTCGAAGCTGTACGTCTGTTGCTTGTCGGTGCCGTAGGCCAGGATGTCGGTCTTCGGGTAGGCGCTGTTGCCGTCGAATACGACGCGGCGTTTGCTGCCGTCCGGACTGGTGACGAGCACGCCAGTGGTGCCGCCATCGACGTGCGCATAGTCGATGACGAAGACGCCGCCATCGGCCTGGGTCTGCTTGACGACCCTGCCGGTGGACACGCCGTTAACGACCTCGAACTCGTTGAGCAGGACGCGCTTGCCGCGCGCGTCGGTGATGGACTGCATCCGATGCTGCGCGAGTGCGTTGTTCTGGCTTCTGGTCTGGTAGGCATACGCCTTGCTGCCGCCATCGGGGAACCCCACCGTGGCAAGCAAGCCATTGCTGTCGTAGGCATAGGTCCAGCGGTTGCCGGCGTTGTCGGTCGCCGCTGCAACGCGATTGCGGGTGTCGTACTCCAGGCCAATGTAGCGCCCGCTGGGAGAGACGATGCGCGCGACCAGACCCGCGTCGTAGAGCAGCGTGGTGCGGTTGCCGTAGCGGTCTTCCAGCCAGCGCAGGCGGGTGTCCATGTAGCTGGAGAACTGCATGCGGCTGCCGTCGCGCAGGGTGATGCGGAAGCCGCGGCCCCAGGGCTGCAACGGGTCCGGATCGTAGACCGACTGCAGCACGGCGCCCGCATACTGCGTGGTCGAACCGGCTTGGCGCCACTCGCCACGCGGGCCGGAACCGGAGGCCCGATCGAAGCGGATATAAGCGCCAGTCGGCAGCACCAGATCGAGCGAATCGTAGGTGCCCCCGGGGTTGTGCAGGTAGTAGCCCCAGTTGGACGCGGTGCCGATGCCGAACTCGCGCTGCTTCATGTCATGGGGACGGTAGCTGCGCGACAGGCTCAGCGCCGTCACGTCGGCGATCTGCAGGTCGGTTTCCGAATGGACGAATTCGCCGGTCTTCAGGTCGATGGGATCGGCCGCATTGGCGACGCCGCCGCTACCCGGGGTTCCGCAGCAATGCCCATCCGGCGGCAACCCGGCCTCGCTGGGCGGGTCGTTGCTGGGCACGCTGTACATGCCGCCCATGGTCTGGTGCAAGGCGACGCCAGGCTCGGGAACGAAATGCTTGCCGTCGGCCGAAACGGTGCCCTTGCCGTAGACGCGCCAGCCATCGCGCGGGTCGTACATCCAGAAATTGGCCTGGGTACCCGCGGCGTAGCCGTCGTAGTTGGGGTAGTAGACCTGGATGCCGTTGTTGACGCCGGGGTCGAGTCCGCGGATCTGCGCGCCGCCCGGCTCGACCGTGAACGCCATCGGATGGTTTTCGGTGACCGGGAACGGCGCGCGATTGACCGGCGTCGGCACGATCGCCAGTTCGGTCACCAGGCGGCCCTTGCGGTCCAGCACGACGGTGCCCTTGGGAATACGCAACTGCAGGCCAGGAATGTCCGGGTGACCAACGACCATGTCCTGGACGGTCGGCGACGGGATCCGGATCTTGTCGCGCGCGGCGATGCGTGGCAGATGCAGCAGATAGCCGAGTTCGTTCAATTGGCCGGCGGCGACTTCGGTGCCGACGACGAATTGACCGTATTCGGCGCCGGCGGTGTTGGCGGTGCTGCCGTCGACGTAGAGTTCCTGGTGCCCCGCCGGCACATCGAACAGGGTGAACCAGCCGTTCTTGTCGGTAAGCGCGCGCTCCTTGCCGATGCTGACCTCGACCCCGGCCACGGGTTGCTGGTCCACACGCACTACACGCCCGCGCACCATCGTCACGTGGAAGGTCGCGGCGATCCGCGCGATGCGCGCGTTGTGTTCGGGCTGCTGCGAAGGACCATAGATGCGCCAGCGGCTGTCGGTATTGTCCTGTCCCGGGTACCAGATGCCGTCCACCAACAGGCCGTGCGCACGGCACGGCACACCGTCATTGGCACAGGACGCCGGCGTGCCTGCACCGGTCATCTGCACGCTGGGTGCAGCGCCCGCCTCTGCCGGCGCGGCCGTTGCGTGCACCACCGGCTGTCCGTTGCTGTCGTACGCCGCAGTGCGGAAATCCAGGGCGATCAGCGGCACGGCATCGCCCGATGCGCCGCGCGCACCGTCGACCATCAGGGTGTAGCGGGAATCCGGGAACAACGCCTGACGCGGCTGCACGAACAGCAGACGCCCCTGCTCCACAGGCGCGATGCGTACCGCGACGCGCCCCTCCGGACCGACCAGGGTGACGGTGCGCGCGGACAACGTGGGCATGTGCAGCGGACGCGAGAAGCGCAGCGCGAGCCGCGCGGTCGGCGCGACTCCCGCTGCCCCCTGCACCGGCACGCTGCCGGCGAGCCGTGGCGCGCCTGGCGTATCCGCGATGCTGGCCGGATACGGAAGAAACGCACCCGCGAGCGGATCGAACACGGCATCGCTGGCGATGCGCTGGGCGTTCCGCGACGCCGGCAACGCCACACGGCCATCGGCAAGCAGGCGCGAGGTTGCGTCGCCGCCGCCCGGCAGATCCGCAGGCAGGGTGATCGCCCGATCGCTGGCCTCGTCCCACACCTGCGCGCCGGCGCCATCGCCAGTGCCGCCGGCGAGCAGGAGGCGACCATCGGTCAGTACCGTGGCGGTGTGCCCATAGCGCGCACGCAGGCTCAGCCCCGTGGCCGGCTGCACGGAGGCACTTGCCGGATCGAACCACGCGCCGCCGTCCTGCAGTCGACCGTGTGCGTCGCGCCCGCCCCAGACCAGCACGCGCCCGCTCGGCAGCAAGGTGACGCTGGCATCGATGCGTACCGATGGCAGCGCGATTTCGCGCGCACGCTGACCGGGCACGCGATGGCGCAGAAAGCGCCCGTCGGGCGCCAGCGCCAGCTCGCTGCCATCGGCCAATGTGGTCGCATGCCACTGCCCGACCACTGCAGGAACAGCGCCAATGCCGACGGCCGGCATGGCCGCCGTCGACCAGACCAGCTGTTGGGAGGCGGCCGTCGACGCCAGCGCGCCCAGCAGCCCACCCAGGATCACGCTTTTCCATGCGCTGTTGAACCACGTCATATGCTCGCTCCGCTCCATGCCTGCTTCCGTTCTGCGTCCGTTCGACGGAACCGCGCCGGTGTTCTAGGGTGTACTGTCCAACGTGATGTCCATCGCCGCGGTGACACCGTCCTCGGGCACGATCCGCAATCGATAGGTGCCGCTCGTCGGCAGCGCCGGGAAACTCAGGTCGCTGCTGCCGGTGCTTGCGCTGAACGATCTGTAGAACTGCCCGTCCGGCCGGTACAGCGCGTAGGTCACCGGCCGGCCGGCCGGCGAGGTCGTCTGATTGACCACCCGCATCAGTACGCCCTGCCCTGCCGTGCCGCTGAAGGACAGCGTGGCGGTCTTTCCGTGCCTGTCCAGCGCGATCGACTGCGGGACATCCCAAGCCAAGGTGCCGACGACGGTGCTGGACACCGAGGCGATCAGGGAGAAGCTCTGGTCTTCCGTCGAAGGGAGCACCACGACGCCATAGCGTCCGGCTTGCGCGGCGTCGATGGAGAATCCGCAGCCGTAGGTACGGAAGCAATTCGTGTTGGAGAAGACCTTGCTGCCATCCGGACGATAGAACGTCGCATAGACCCAACCGAACCCGCTGCCGGACAATGCGATCTGATCGAGTCCGAAATCGAGCTTTTGCCCGGCCTGCGCATCGAACCAGAAGAAAATGCCCGCGCCGGGCGGACCCGCAGCGAACGTGCGACTGCTGTCCACGGCCACTGACGTGCCGGTGGACAAGGCGACCGTGGTGTCGATCGTCTGCCCATACTGCGGATCGACCACCACGCTGTACTGACCGGTGGTCGGCAGGCTGCCCAGGCCGATCGCAGTACCGGTACGCGTCGATCCGGACGTGAGCAGAGTGCCATTCGGCTGGTAGACACTGTAATAGCTGGTGCCATCCGCGGGCGTGGTCGCCTGGTTCTGCACCAGCACGGCGAGTTTGTCGCCCGCCTGCCCCTGGAAACGCAGCCGCGCATTCTGTCCGCGCCGGGCAACGGAAACGGCCAGCGGCGTGTCGCGCTGCAGGTTCAGGGGCAGATCGCTAGACAGCGTCACGTCATAGGTCGCCGCCTGATCGTCGCCCTGGCCGATCAAGAGCGCGTACTTACCTGCCGCCAGATTGGCGAGATCGAAATCGCAGCCGCCACGTTCGACATCGCAGTAACTGCTTGCCAATGTGCTGCCATCGGCCTTGTAGAGAGTAGCGACGACGCGCTGCGCGCCGGGACCGACGACCTGGATGCCGCTGATGCCCAGTCCCAGGTTCTGCCCCTGACTGGCGACGAAAGAAAAGTGCTTGTACTGCGCAGGCAACCGGGTCACGACATGCGCAGGAGCGCCGTCGATCGGCAGCGCGACGCCCGAGGACAGGATGATGTCCGCTTCCAGCGGGCTTCCTGTCCGGCTCTCGACCTGGATTGCATACTCGCCAGACGTCGGGATATTAATCAGATTGATGGCATCACCCACCTTGATAGTCGCCGTCTTCCAGACAGCACCATCCGGCCGTAGCACGCGATACACCACATCGCGACCGGCGGGTAGTGTCGTCTGCGCCGCGACCAGCAGCATCAACGACTCGCCTGCCTGCGCCTGGAAGCGCAGCCGCGCAATCTGTCCATACCGCGAAGCCGCCAGATGCAAGGGCTGATCGCGAGTCAGTTGATCCAGCAACTCGGACGACAGCACTGCGCGGAACTTGATCGCCTGGCTCGCCGAGGTCGGTGTCGCCACCACGCTGTAGCGTCCCGCCAAGGTGTTCCTCAGCGGCAACGAACATCCGTCCTCGGCGTAGCAGCTGCCGCTGTACAAGGTCGTGCCGCTCGGACTGTAGACGGCGATATTGAAGTAACTGCCCGAACTCACCGCGATGTCGGTGATCCCCAGCCCCAGATTCTGGCCGGCCTGGGTGTCGATGGAGAAATGCACGCCCTGCCCTGCGGGCGCCTGGTAGCTGCCACCTGCGCCGTCCAGTTCGACATTGCCGTCCTGTCCCGTGGAGAGTTTCAACCGGGCCGACCACAACGCGCCGCCCGCCGGATCGACGAACACCCGATAGCTCCCTGTCTCCGGGAGATTGGGCAGGGCCAGAATGACGTTGCCTCTGGCCGTCACGTCCTTCCACAACGCGCCGTTCGGCCGATACACCGCATAAACCACGTCGCGGCCTGTCGGGCTGGTCGCAGCGTCAGCGACGAGCAAAGCCAGGCTCTCGCCGGCGGTCCCGGCGAACGTCAGGCGCGCATTCTGGGCATAGCGCGAGATATTCACGGAACTCAATGCATCCCTCTGCAGGAAGCCGGCGACCTCCGTGGATAGGGTCGCCTTGAACGCCATGCTCTGGGAGCCAGATTGCGGACTCACGGTCACGCCATAGTTGCCCGCGGCGAGGTTGAGCAGATTGAAGGCGCAGCCATTGGCGGCATAGCAGGTCGCGGTCGTGAGCGTGGAACCGTTGGGATTGGCGATCTTGACGTTGACGTAGGTCCCGCTGCTCAGGTTCAGATCGCCGATGCCCAATCCCAGGTTCTGCGAGGCCGCTGCGCTGAAGCTGAAGAACACGCTTTGACCGGCGGCAGCGCTGTACTCGCCGCTGCTGCCGTCAAGTTGCAGCCCACCCGCACTCCCGGTCGTCACCAGCACCTTGGCGGCCACGGTGGCGCCATAGCGCGGATCCACGAACAGTCGGTAAGTCCCGGCGATAGGCGTATTCATCGTCAGGGTGCCCGAGCCAGACACCGCCATCGACGACAACGCCGTGCCATCGGGCCGGTACACGCGGTAGTACACCACGCCGTTCGTCGGCGTCGTGGTCTGCTCCGACACCTGCAGTGCCAATGCGTCGCCGGCACCCGCCTGGAATGACAGCACTGCGTTCTGCCCGCGCCGGCCGATGCCGACCTGGCTGACCGCATCCCGCGTCAAGGAAAGCGCTAGGTCGGTGGACAGGGTCGCCTTGAAGCGCATCGTCTGCGTCGTCGTGGCAGGGGCGACCAGAACGCCATAACGTCCCGCCGCCAGTTCCGGCAGATTCACATCACAGCCGTCGTTGGCCACCTCGCAGGCGGCACCGGCCATCGGCGTGCCTGAAGGGTCATAGATCGTGACGTTGAGCGGGCCGCTTTCGTTGGACTGCAGCTCGCTGATACCGAGCCCCAGGCTCTGCCCGGCGGTCGCGGTAAAGGTGAAGTACACGCTGTCGCCCGGCAGTTGCGTGGCAAATGCGCTGGTGGCGCCATCGATCCCACCACCGCCACCACCTGCGTCTCCGGTGCTGAGCCGCGTCTGCAACCGCACGGTTTCTCCGAATCCGGGATCCACCAGCACCTGATAGGTGCCGCTGGTCTTCGCCGTCACGTAGGTGGTACCTGCGGCGCGCACCGCCATCGAGGCAACACTGGTGCCATCAGGCGCGTAAACGCGGTAGTAAACATCGCGGCCGGCGGGCGCGGTGGTCTGGCCGGCGACTTGCAACGCGAACGCCTCGCCCGCCGCGGCCTCGAACGACAAACGCAGATTCTGGCCTCTACGCTGTGTCTCCACGACCACATCCTGGTCCTTCGGCAACGCCTGCACCAGATCCGATGAGAGCAACAGATTCAGGCGCATTGTGCGTGCGCCGCTCGTACCGGGCGTCAGCAGCACCTGATACACGCCGGTCCTGGGCGCGGCAATGTTCAGTGCGCAACCGTTGTTGGCCTGATTGCAGTACTGATAGCCGAGATTGACGCCGTCGGCGTCGAAGACCTGCGCCAAAGCTGTTCCCCACCCGCTGCCGACCGGCGACTGCTCGGTCAACGCCAGGCCCAGCCTGCTCCCGGCCTGGGCCAGGAAGGTGTAGCGCTTCGATTGCGCGGCGATCGACGTGGCGACACTGGTTTCGGCGCCGTCCAGCGCAAGCCTCCCGGCATGCTCCACTCCCATCTTCCAGCTGGCGGAGGAAGTACTGGGTGTGAGCAGCAACAGGTAAGTGCCGCCCACCTTCAACCGCGGCAGATGCAGGGTGGGCTGGTTCGCATTCACCAGTCCACTGGCGATCTCCACGTTATCGGTGCCGAACACCAGATAGTTCAACGTCGTGGACCCCAGCGACTGAAATTGCGCGCTGAGGTAATCGCCGGCCATGCCGGTGAACAGGACCGCGGCGGACCCACCCGCGTTGGCGACCGCGACGTCGACCGCGGCGGCGTCCAGGGTCAGGCGCGTGACGCTGGCGATGCCGACGGACGACACACTGCTTGGCACCACCAGCACATCCTGGCTGCTGGTGGCGCTGCCGTAGGGCGTGGTCACGGTCACCGGCCCGCTGCCGCTCCTGCCCGGCACCGGAAAGACCAGGCGCGTGCCGGTGGCGCTCGACAGCACCGCGGTCTTGCGATCCAGCTTCGCCGTGGTCTGCCCGGCGACCGGGACCAGGTTCTGTCCGTCGACGGTGATCGCCGTACCGGCGCTGGCGATCAACGGCGATATGCCGGTGATGGTCGGCTGACGGAGGTTGGCATCGACCACGAACTGCTGCGCACTGCTCGCGCTCTGCCCAGCCACGGTCACGGAGATCGGGCCGGTACTGGCGTTGGCAGGCACGAGCACGGTCAACTCGCGTGCGCTGGCAGCCACCACCGTGGCCGCCTGCCCATTGAAAGCCACGCTGTTGGAGGACGCAGCGGTGGAAAATCCCTGCCCCTGGATCAGCACGCGATCGCCCGCCGCACCGCGCCCCGGACTGAAGCCCAGCACCGCCAGGGTTCCGCTGGAGACGCGTTCGACGGCGACGATATTGCCCATCGTGTCGTAGCGATAGCGGGCACTGGCACCGGCATCGTTGCTGACCGCGACCAGACGCCCCTGCGCGTCGTAGACGTAGGAGGTGGCGCCAGACGTGCAGGCCAGAAGGGTCAGCAACATGACCGCCACCGTTCTGCCCACGATGCGCCGCCAACCGCACGCGGGCACCTGCGCCGCCCGCTTCAGCAAACCCACGACCGAGCCCATCCCTGCGCCGCGACGTTCCATGCTCTCATCCCTGAAGACTGGCCACGATGGCCGGCTGTCCGTATGCTGACCTTGCTTCGTGCATTCAGCCTGGATATAGATATCCGACAGTGGGGACAGGAGTCAACAGCGTCATGCCAAGGAACTGGCGTCATCACATCGTCATCTGCATGCGCCTGTGGTCGGCCGCCCTCGTCCTGGTGCTGACTGGGTGTGGTGGTGGCCAGCACGACACAGCGGCGGCGCGCATCACACTGGGCCAGGCGCTGTTCCACGACACGCGGCTCAGCGCGGATGGCAAGACCAGTTGCGCAAGTTGCCATCGCGCCGAGTTGGCCTATACCGACGGTGCCGCGGTGTCGACCGGGACGGACGGCCAACACGGCACACGCAACGCGCCCAGCCTGCTCGACAGCCGATTCATGACCCACTTTTTCTGGGACGGACGCGCAGCGACACTGGAAGAGGCGGTCCTGCAACCATTGACCAACCCGCGCGAGATGGGCCTGACCGATCGGCAGGCCGTGCTGGCCCACCTCGCCCGCGACCCGCGCTACGCGTCACTGTTGCATGCAGCCTCCGGCGAGGACGGCGGCGACATCCAGGTCGTGGCCGCCGCGCTCGCCGCCTACGTCCGCGCGTTGCCGGCACCGCCCACGCGCTACGAGACGTACCGGACGACACATGGCGCGCAAGCATCGCTGAGCGAGGACGAACGCGAGGGATTGGCGCTTTTTTCCGGCAAGGCCGGTTGCATCGATTGTCACCGGCTGGACGGCACGCCTGCGACCACGAGCGATCAGCGCTTCCATCACGCCGGCATCGGTTTCAACCAGATCGCCGGCAACGTCGCCGCCCTGCTCGACGTACTGGAGCGACAGAAACGCGAAGGCCGGAGCCTGGGCGATTCCATCCTCTCCGACGTGCGCGTAGCCGAACTGGGCCGCTTTGCGGTGACGCGGGCGCCGCAGGATCTGGGTGCCTTCCGCACCCCGTCGCTACGGACGGTCGCCGATACCGCGCCCTATATGCACGACGGCAGCATCGCCGATCTGCCGGCGGCGGTGGAACACGAGGTCTACTATCGCAACCTCGCCCGCAATCGACCGATCAGTCTGACCGCGGAGGAGAAGCACAAGCTGGTGCTGTTCCTGCAAGCGCTGTCCAGTACGGGCGCCGCGCCGCGCTAGGAGCCCGTACGCGGCGCGCTGCTCACCGGCTCCATCACGTCGACGTCCTGCTGCGAGGCGAGCTTGCCATCGAGCGTCACCTCCAGCATGTAACGCCCCGGCGGCCAGCCGGCCGCGTTGTCGAAACGCAGCGACTGGATCTGATCGGAGCGGGTCATGGCGTGCTCCACCAGCCCGACCTGGCGACCATCGCGCAGGTCCAGCAAGCGCGCTTTCAGGACCTCTCCCTGGGCAGCGCCGCGCAGGGCGACGTTGGCCAGGATCGGCGCATCGCTTGTCTGCGGCACGGGTCTGCCGTCGCGCATCGCGCCGATCCGGACCTCGACGACGCGCAGCGGTTGCGCCGCCGTGGCCTGATTCTGCTCCGGCGCCTGCCGCTGGCACGCTCCCAGGCTCAGCATCGCCGGCAGCAACATCCAACACCCCATCCTTTTCGCTTTCATCATCCCTGCTTCCTTCCTGGACCGGAGATTGCCATTGCGATGAACGCCCGCAGGCCGCATCGTTCCTCGCGGACGCACGGCGGCGAACGGCCCCGTGCGCTTCGCTTCGCGTCAGCCCTGCAAGCGTGCCAGCACCGCGCGCGTCACCGGATCGGCGACCTCGGTGGACTGGCCCTGCAGCGCCGGCAGCAACTGGCTGGCCAGCTGCTTGCCCAGTTCGACGCCGAACTGGTCGAAGGCGTTGATGCCCCAGACCACCGACTGCACGTACACGCTGTGCTCGTACATCGCGATCAGCGCGCCCAGCGCCTGCGGGGTCAGCGCGTCGAGCAGGATCAGCGTGCTCGGGCGGCCGCCCGGGTAGTCGCGGGCCGGATCGTCGCTGCCCTGCCCGTTCGCCAGCGCCTCGGTCTGCGCCAGCAGGTTGGCCAGCAGCGCCTGGTGGTTGACCGTGTACGGGTCGTCGCTGCGGATGCAGCCGATGAAATCGGCCGGCACGATGCTGGTGCCCTGGTGCAGCGCCTGGAAGAAGCTGTGCTGCACGTCGGTGCCGGCGCCACCCCACCACACCGGCACGGTGTCGGCCTCGACCGGGCTGCCGTCCAGGCGCACGCGCTTGCCCAGGCTTTCCATCACCAGCTGCTGCAGGTAGGCCGGCAGCAGCGCCAGGCGCTGGTCGTAGGTCATCACCGCCTGCGTGGCGTAGCCGAGCAGGTTGCGGTTCCACAGCGTGGTCAGGCCATGCAGCACGGCCACGTTGCGCTCCAGCGGCGCATTCAGGGCGTGGTCGTCGAACTGCGCGGCGCCTTCAAGCAGCTGTTCGAAGGCGTCGGCGCCGATCGCCAGCGCGATCGGGAAGCCCACCGCCGACCACAGCGAATAGCGGCCGCCGACCCAGTCCCACATCGGCAGCACGCGGCTGGCGGCGATGTCGAAGGCCTTGGCGGCGCGCTCGGGGTTGGCGCTGACCGCGTACAGGCGCTCGCTGCCGCCCAGCCAGTCGCGCAGGATCTGGCCGTTGAGCAGGGTTTCCTGGGTGCCGAAGGTCTTGGAAATCAGCACGCCGGCGGTGCGCGCCGGATCCAGCGTGGCCAGGGTGCGCTGCATCGCCGCGCCGTCCACGTTGGAGACGAAGTGCACGCGGAAGCGCGCGCCGGTCACCGGACGCAGCGCGTCGGCGACCAGGCGCGGGCCCAGATCGGAACCGCCGATGCCGACGCTGACGATGTCGGTGACCTCGGTCTGCGCCAAGGTGTCGATCAGCGCGCGCATGCGCTGCTGCACCTCGCGCGCGCTGGCGTGGGCCTGGCTGGCCACCGGTGCGTCGGTGAGGTCGCCGCGCAGCGCGGTGTGCAGTGCGGCGCGGCCTTCGGTGACGTTGACCGTCTCGCCGCGGAACAGGCGCTGGAAGGCGCCGGCCAGGTCGTGTTCGGCGGCCAGCGCGAGCAGCGCGTCGAGCGCGGCGCGGTCGTACTTCTGCCGCGCGAAATTGAAGTACAGCGGTCCGACCTGCAGCGCCAACGTCTCGGCACGGCCGGGTTCGGCCGCCAGCAGGTCGGGAAGGCGCGCCCCGCGCAGGCGCTGGGCGTGGGAATGCAGTGCGTCGAAACCGGTGGACTGTGTCATGCGGCCTGCTTTGGGATGCTGTGGTTGGTGTGGGTGATCTGATTGTTGCCGTCCACGTAGACCAGGGTCGGCTGGAAGCGCGCGGCTTCCTCTTCGCTCATGCCGGCGAAGGCGGCGATGATGATCAGGTCGCCGACCTGCACGTGGCGCGCGGCGCCGCCGTTGAGCGAGATGATGCCGCTGCCCTCGTCGGCGCGGATCGCGTAGGTGCTGAAACGCGCGCCATTGGTCACGTCCCAGATGTGCACCTGCTCGAACTCGCGGATGCCGGTCGCGTCCAGCAGCAGCCCGTCGATGGCGATCGAGCCTTCGTAGTTCAGCTCGGAATGGGTGACGGTGGCGCGGTGGATCTTGGTCTTCAACAGGCTCAGTTGCATGGCACGGGACTGCGGTCAGGAAAGACGCGCAGTTTAGCAGCCGAGGGGTGAAACGGCGGTGGCAGGCGGCGCCCGCCGTAAGCGTCGTAGATACCGTCTTACCCCCTAGCAGGCAAGGCCCCTTTTCGGATCGAACGCCGTGCCCGATTTGAGAACGCCGTAGGCCAGGTGCAGGAGCTTGCGCATGGCGGCGCACACGATCTGCTTGCCGGCTTTGCCGCGTTCGCTCAGCCGCTGTTTCAGCGCCCGGATGATCGGGTTGTGGGTCATGGCCACCAGGGCCGGCATGAACAGGCCCGCGCGCAGGCGGGACGAGCCGGTACGCGAGATGCAGACGTGGCCTTTGCGCTCGCCCGACTCCTGCAGGCACGGATTCAGGCCCGCGAAGGCGGTCACCGCCGAGGCATCGGCGAAGCGCCTCACATCGCCAAGCTCGGCCAGCATCAAGGCCGCGCTGGTGTCGGCAATGCCCTGGATGCTCACCAGCAGCTCGCGCTGCCCACGCAAGGTCGGATCCTGGTCGATATGGTCATCGATGGCCTGCTCGATCTGGGCGATGTGGTGTTGCAGATCGGCCAGATGGACCTGGATCGAGTCCTTCACCTGGGCCGGAGCGACGTCCAGCCGGTTGCGCTCCATCTGCAGCATCTGTTGCAGATCCTGGCGCCGGCGCACCAGCGCTTTAAGCTGCTTGAGCGCCGGCGGATCAGGGGACCAACGGCGTAACTGCTCGCGGTGACGCAGGGCATAGCTGGCGATCAGCTTGGCATCGCTGCGATCGGTCTTGACCCGGCTGAGTTGGCTGCGTGCGTACGCGGCCGTCTGTGCCGGGTTGAGCACGCACACCCGATAGCCTCGTGCGTGGAGGAACTCGGCCAGCGCCTGGTGGTAGGTGCCGGTGGCCTCCATGGCGATCCAGCTATCGGACTGGGCATGCGTCTGCAGCCATGCCTGCAGGGCCTGGAAGCCCTTGGCATCGTTGGACAACTTGGCCTTGGTACGGTGCTTGCCATTGGTCAGCTCGATGGCCACATCGAAACTGCGTTTGGCGACGTCGATGCCGATGACGGGAGACATGTGCGATTCCTCCATCGTGTCAGGGTCATGATCGGCGCTGGGCCCGGTCCTGCCTTGTCGATGCGAGTTCACGCCCGGGGGGGCGGACTCTGGATACCGTTCGGACACCCAAGGGCCAGCATGTGGAGGGCGGAGCCGATCTACGATGCAAGCTCGAAGCTTTAGGAGCGACTGGACCTCCCACACCTCCTCCGATGATCAGTCGGAAGACATGACGCCTGTTTAGGGGCGACATGTCCAGATACAAGGAGCGGCTTTAGCCGCGACCGGGCCTTCATCGGTCAGGCCCGGTCGCGGCTAAAGCCGCTCCTACGACGGGATCAGGCAACCGCCCTCAGAATTCCAGGTTGTCGATCAGGCGGGTGCGGCCCAGGCGCGCGGCGATCAGCGCCACGCGCGGGCCGGTGCCGTCCTGCGGCTCGCTCAGGTCGGGCGTGCGCAGCACGCTGTAGTCGACCTCGAACCCGGCCGCCTGCAGCTGTGCGGTCGCCGCCGCCTCCACCTCGGCGCGCGGGCGCCCGGCCAGGTGGGCCTCGCGCATCGCCAGCAAGGTGCGATGGATATGCGTGGCACGCGGCCGCTCCTCGGCCGACAGGTACTGGTTGCGCGAACTCATCGCCAAGCCGTCGGCCTCGCGCACGATGCCGCCACCCAGGATCTCGATCGGGAATGCCAGGTCGGCCACCATCTGCCGGATCACCGCCAGCTGCTGGTAGTCCTTCTTGCCGAACGCGGCCAGATCCGGCTGCACCTGGTTGAACAGGCGCGCCACCACAGTGCACACGCCATCGAAATGGCCGGGCCGGCAGGCGCCTTCCAGCACCTCGCTGACGCCCGGGGTGTGCATGCGCAGCGCCAGCTCCACGCCCAGCGGATACATGCTTTCCACCGTCGGCAGCCACAGCACGTCGCAGCCGGCGCCCTCCAGGCCGCTGGTGTCGGCTTCCGGGGTGCGCGGGTAGCGGGTGAAGTCCTCGTTCGGGCCGAACTGGGTCGGGTTGACGAACACGCTGGACACCACGCGGTCGGCGTACTGCCGCGCCAGCATCACCAGCGAGAAATGTCCGGCGTGCAGGTTGCCCATGGTCGGCACGAAGGCCACGCGCAGGCCCTGCCGCTTCCAGCCGGTGACGACGGCGCGCAGTCGCGCCAGGTCGGTGACGGTCTCGATCATTTGGCGTAGGCGTGTTCGGCGTCGGGGAAGGTGCCGGCGCGGACCGCGTCGGCATAGGCGCGGGCGGCGCCGGCGATGGAGCCGCCTTCGGCCAGGAAATCCTTGACGAAGCGCGGGCGGCGGTGGCCGCTGTCCAGGCCGAGGAAGTCGTGCATCACCAGCACCTGGCCGTCGCACTCGGGGCCGGCGCCGATGCCGATGGTGGGGATCGCGATCTCGGCGGTGATGCGCGCGGCCAGCGGCGACGGCACGCATTCCAGCACCAGCAGCGCGGCCCCGGCCGCGGCGACCGCCTTGGCGTCGGCCAGCAATTTGGCCGCGGCGGCCTCTTCGCGGCCCTGGATCTTGTAGCCGCCGAAGGTCAGCACCGACTGCGGGGTCAGGCCCAGGTGCGAGCACACCGGGATGTCGCGTTCGCTGAGGAAGCGGATAACCTCCAGCTTGTGGCCGGCGCCTTCGAGCTTGACCATCTCCGCGCCGGCCTGCAGCAGCCGGGTCGACGCGTCCAGCGCGCGCTCGGGCGTGGCATCGGACTGGAACGGCAGGTCGGCGACCAGCAGCGCACGCTGCAGCACCCGCGCCACCGCAGCGGTGTGGTAGACGATGTCGTCCACGCTCACCGGCAGGGTCGAGTCATGGCCCTGCACCACCATGCCCAGCGAATCGCCGATGAGGATCAGGTCCACGCCATTGGCGTCGAAGGTTCGCGCGAAGCCGGCGTCGTAGGCGGTCAGCATCACCAGCTTCTGCTGGCGGCGCTTGGCCTCGGCCAGGGCGGGAACGGTCCAGGGCTTGCTGTCGGCGTGACTGCTCATAAGCTCATGTGCTGCGGTAATGAGCCGAGCATTATCTACCGATTGGCACGATCCCGCCGGTTTCGATGCGGTCGCGTGCGTCACGCACCGTTCCATGGCCCGGAATCGCCGCCTCCGCGGCGATCTCGGCCAGCGGCAGCAGCACGAACGCACGCTCGTGCAGGAACGGGTGCGGCACCTGCAGCCCCGGCAGATCGATCACCGCCTGGGCATACAGCAGCAGGTCCAGGTCCAGGGTGCGCGGGCCCCAACGCTCGCCAGGCAGCCGCTGGCGGCCGTGGCGGTGTTCCAGGTCCAGCAGCGCCTGCAGCAGCTCCGGCGCCGGCAGCGTGGTGCTCACCAGCGCCGCGGCGTTGATGAAGTCCGGCTGGTCCTCGCGGCCCCAGGCCGGGCTGCGGTACAGCTGCGAGGCACGCACCAGCCGGGTCTGCGGCAGCGTGTCGAGCGCGGCCAGGGCCGCGCGCAGGGTCGCCGCGGCGTCGCCAAGGTTGCCGCCCAGGCCGATGCAGGCCTGGACCGGCGCCGGTGTCGCGGCGCTCACTCGACGGGCGTGGCGGCGTCCGGGCGGCGGCGCCGGCGCCGGCGGCGCTTGGGGGTCTCTTCGCTGTCGGCCGGCGGCGCGAACGCCAGCTCGTCGCCGGCGTAGTCCACCTCCGGATCGAAGCCGCGCGGCGGCGGCGCGTAGCCGGGCTGCTGCTGCAGTTCGCGCCAGTAGGCGATGTCGGCCGCATGCTCGTCCGACGCGGACTGGCGCACGATCAGGAAATCGAACGCGGCGCGGAAGCGCGGATGCGACAGCGTGCGCACCACCCGCTTGCGCTGGCGCGAGGTGAAGCGCGACTGCAGCAGCCAGATCTCCTGCATCGGCAGCGAGAAACGCCGCGGCAGCGCCACGGTGCTCAGCTGGTGCAGGGTCACCCGGTCGGCGGCGCGGCGTTGCGCCTCCTCCATCTGCATGCCCTGCTTCTGCAGGGTCATCAGCGCGCGGCAGTAGGCCGGCCACAACAGCAGCGCGAACAGGAACGCCGGCGACACCGGCTCGTCGTTGGCGACACGGTTGTCGGTGTTGCGCAGGCCCTCGATCAGCATCCGCCGCAGCGCGCCGCTGCGGTTGGAGCGCAGCGCCGCCGCGCTCTCCGGGAACAGCGCGGCGAGCAGGCCGTGCCGCTCCAGGCCCTCGAAGCTGGCCACACCGTGGCCGGACAGGAACAGCTTGAGCACTTCCTCGAACAATCGTGCCGGCGCGGCCTCGGCCAGCAGCCCGGCCAGACGCGGGATCGGCTCGGCGGTGCCGGCCTCGATCTCGAAGCCGAGCTTGGCCGCCAGGCGCACCGCGCGCAGCATGCGCACCGGGTCCTCGCGGTAGCGCTGCTCGGGGTCGCCGATCAGCTTCATCAGCCGCGCCTGCACATCCTCGAAGCCGCCGGTGTAGTCGCGCACCGAGAAGTCCTCGATGGCGTAGTACAACGCGTTGCAGGTGAAGTCGCGGCGCACCGCATCGTCCTCGATGCTGCCGTAGACGTTGTCGCGGACCAGGCGGCCGTTGTCCACCTCGCGGTCGCCGCTGCCGTCGTCGACGTTGGCGCGGAAGGTGGCGACCTCGATGATCTCGCGGCCATAGACCACGTGCGCCAGGCGGAAGCGGCGGCCGATCAGGCGGCAGTTGCGGAACAACTGCTTGACCTGCTCGGGGGTGGCGTCGGTGGCGACGTCGAAGTCCTTGGGCTGGACCTGGACCAGCAGGTCGCGGACCGCGCCGCCGACCAGGTACGCGCCGAAGCCGGCCTCGCGCAGCCGGTACAGCACGCGCAGGGCGTTGGGGCTGATGTCCTTGCGCGAAATGGGGTGCTGGTCGCGCGGGATCGCGCGCAGGGTGAATGGCGATGGAACTGGCGGATTGATGATGGCGCTTCCGTATCGGGTTGCGGGATTGCCGAAGGGCGGCGAGACCCATATACTAGCGCGCTGCAATCGACGCGACCAACGCTCCCTTCGTCTAGTGGTTAGGACGTGGCCCTCTCAAGGCTAAAACAGGGGTTCGAGTCCCCTAGGGAGCGCCATCCTCGCGTCGCCTGCAGCGCGACACAGCAAAAACCCCGCCTTGGCGGGGTTTTTTGCGTTTCGGCGCCGGCCGCGGCCCGACGCGCCTCCCTCCTGGTTGCGCGGGCGTCGATCGCCCTCGGCCAGACGGCTGCAGACGCCGGAGCGCCGATCCAAGCCTACCCGGAACGCCGAGGCGGCCCGGGCGACGTGCGCGATCCGGTCGGCATCGGTGCGCACGTGCCGACCACCCGCAGCTCGCGGTCAGGCCTGCGCCAAGCCAGGGGCGGCCTCTCCGGCCATGACGGCCACCGGCGCCGATGCGGTCTCTGCCACCGCATCGTGCGCATGCAGGCTCTCCAGATGCCGCACCTGGACCTGCACCTCGGCGTAGCGCGCGCCCAGCGCCTGTTGCAGGCGCCGCGCGGCGTCTTCCACGTACATCAGGTTCTCGCCATTGCGGCGCGCGAACGCCTGTTCGTCGGCACGCCGCACCGCCGCCTGCACCGGCGTGGCCAGGACCTGCTCGGCCAGCGCGATCACGCCCTCCGCGTCGAAGCGCACCGCACGCGCCGACACGCCAACCCGGACCGAGGCCACGCTGCGCTGGCTATGCGGGGTGGCGTGACTGCCGTGCCGGAGCAGCCAGTCCGCCACCGCCTCCCGCGACAGCGAGGCCTGTTCCGGGTGCTGCTGCACGAAGGCCTCGCTGAGCAGTTGCCGCGCCAGCGCCGCCGAACACGGGCAGGTCGAGGAATACAGCAGGTCCACGCCGAGTCCGAGCCGGACCACGCCGCCACGCAGTTCGGCGTCGATCCGCAGCGGATACGCCCGCCATCCGGCCAGCCCCGGGCTGCGCAGTGCCGGGCTGCGACGCAGCAGTTCCAGGCGCAGCGACACCCGCGCTGCGGTCGAGGCGCAGTCGGCGTGGCTATGCACCATCGCCCGCAGCAACTGCGACAGCCGCGACGGCGACAGCGGCTGCTGCGCGCACTCGTCGAGCAGGCGGTACAGCCGCGACATATGAATGCCCTTGACCTGCGCCGACGGCAGGTCGACGGCGAGCGCGGCCTGCGCCGGCACGGGTGCCGCAGGCGCGCCCTCGCCCATCTCCAGATAGATCGGCAGCGCGATGCCGTCCATGCCCACCCAGTTCAGGGGAGCGGCAATCTGCGAAGGTTCGTCGGCAGCGACATCGGGCAATGGCGAGGGGATCTGCAAGTTCATCGGATCGATGGGAGCGGCAAGGGAGCGAGGAAAGGTATGGAGCCACGTTGCAATTGTTATAAAGTAACATAACCAGCGCTCATCGACAGGAGCGCGCATGGCGCACCTCAGCCGTCAGCGGCGCCAAGTCTTTTCGTCGGGCCGATGCAGGCCGCCGTGTTCGGCGGGGTAGCGTGGACCTGCTCGCACGGCTTGCCCCGTACCCTCATCCGCCCCTGCGGGGCACCTTCGCCCGAAAAGCGGGCCATGGCCCCGGCGGGAGAAGGGAAAGGCAAAGCCCCTCTCCCACCGGGAGAGGGGTTGGGGTGAGGGTACGGCGCGTGCAGCGCCTTCGCCGATCCGGCAATGCCTTCAGCCGCTCGCTGCAGACACACCGATCCAGAGATGGCACGCGCGCCGCATGCGCGTGCGTATCGGCATCAGCCCTGCATCTGCTCCAGTTCCTTGCCCTTGGTCTCGTACACGTAGCGCAGCACGAAGAACACCGACAGGAACGCGGCCACGGTGTAGATGCCGTAGGCACCGGCCAGGCCGATGCTGCCGAGCAGGACCGGGAAGGTCACGGTGATGGCGAAGTTGGACATCCACTGCGCCGCACCGGCCACCGCCAGGCCGGAGCCGCGGATCTGGTTGGGGAACATCTCGCCCAGCATCACCCACATCACCGGGCCCCAGGACATGTTGAAGAAGACCACGTAGACGTTGGCGGCGATCAACGCCAGCCGGCCCATGCCCGGCGACAGCGCCAGCTTGCCGGCCGCATCCAGCGAGGCGCTGGCGAAGGCGATGGTGACCAGCGCCAGCGACACCGCCATGCCGGCCGAGCCGATCCACAACAGCGGCTTGCGCCCGACCCGGTCGATCAACACCACGGTGATCAGGCAGGCACCGATGCTCAACGCACCGGACAGCACGTTGATCAACAACGCATCGCTCTCGGAGAAACCCACCGCCTGCCACAGCACCGCGCCGTAGTAGAACACCACGTTGATGCCGACCAGTTGCTGGAAAGTGGCCAGGCCGATGCCGATCCACACGATCGGGCGGATCTTGCCGGTGACCTTGCTGACCAGGTCCGACAACCGCGGCGTGTGCTGGTCGGCCGAGAGCGAGGCGGAGATTTCGGTCAGCTTGGTCTGCGCCGTGCCGGCCCCGTACAGCCGGGTCAGCACCGCCAGCGCCTGCTCGCGGCGGCCCCGCGCCACCAGGAAGCGCGGGCTCTCCGGAATCGCCAGCAACAGCAGCAGGAACGCGGTGGACGGCAGCGCCTGCATCCAGAACATCCAGCGCCAGGCCGGCTGGCCCAGCCACAGCGCCTCGGTGGACGCGCCGGCGGCCTTGGCCAGCAGATAGTTGCTGAGGAAGGCGCAGAACAGCCCGCCGATGATGGCGATCTGCTGCACCGTGGCCAGGCGCCCGCGGTAGCGCGCCGAGGCGACCTCGGCGATGTAGGCCGGCGACATCACGCTGGCCGCGCCCACCGCGAAACCGCCCATCATCCGCGCCAGCACGAACACCGCCGAGTTGTGCGCCGCGCCGGCGCCCAGCGCCGACAGCAGGAACAGCGCCGCCGAGACGATCAGCACGGTGCGCCGGCCCCAGCGATCGGCCAGCGAGCCGGCCAGGAACGCACCGATCGCGCAGCCCAGCAGCATCGAGGCGACCTCGAAGCCAGTGCCGGCGGAACTGGACTGGAAGGTCTGCTTGAGGCCATCGACGGTACCGTTGATGACGCCGCTGTCGAAGCCGAACAGGAAGCCGCCGATGGTGGCGACGCAACTGATCAGGATGATGAGGCGGGTGTTCTCGCCGGCGTCGGCGTGGCGATCGATCGGAACACTGGACATGGGTTCACCTGGTGGCGTGCAAGAGGGAGACGGCCGGCGCGCGGGAAGCAGCATGCGCGGCGGCGGCACCGGGCCGCCGCCGCACACCGGTTCAGCGCAGCAGGTACTGGTTGATCAGGTTCTCGTAGGCTTCCTGGCGGCCGCTGCGCTGGGTCGGCTCGCCGGCCTGCGCGGCATGCGCGGCGAGGTCGGCCAGCGTGCTGTTGCCGGCGGCGAAGGCCGCGCCGGCACCGCTGTCGAAGCTGGCGTAGCGCTCGCGGCGCCACTGCTCCAGCGGCGAGGCGGTGAGCAGCGCGTGCGCGACTTCGAGGCCGCGCGCGAACGCGTCCATGCCGCCGATGTGGGCGATGAACAGATCCTGCGGATCGGACGACTCGCGGCGCACCTTGGCGTCGAAGTTGAGCCCGCCCGGGGCCAGCCCGCCCTGCCGCAGCACCACCAGCATCGCGCCCACGGTGTCGTAGAGATCGACCGGGAACTGGTCGGTGTCCCAGCCGTTCTGCGGATTGCCGCGGTTGGCGTCGATGCTGCCGAGCAGGCCGGCGTCGCTGGCCACCTGCAGGTCGTGCTCGAAGCTGTGCCCGGACAGGGTGGCGTGGTTGGCCTCGATGTTGAGCTTGAAATCCTTGTCCAGCCCATGCTGGCGCAGGAAGCCGACCACGGTGGCGCTGTCGAAGTCGTACTGGTGCTTCATCGGCTCCATCGGCTTGGGCTCGATCAGGAAATTGCCCTTGAAGCCGATGCTGCGGCCGTAGTCGCGGGCCAGGGTCAGGAACCGCGCCAGGTGCTCCTGCTCGCGCCGCATCTGCGTGTTGTGCAGGCAGGCGTAGCCTTCGCGGCCGCCCCAGAACACGTAGTTCTCGCCGCCCAGTTCCACGGTCGCCTCCAGCGCCGCCTTGACCTGCACCGCCGCGCGCGCGACCACGTCGAAGTCCGGGTTGGTCGCCGCGCCGTTCATGTAGCGCGGGTGCGAGAACAGGTTGGCGGTGCCCCACAGCAGCTTGACCCCGGTGTCGGCCTGGCGCTGCCTGGCGATGCCGACCATGTGCTTGAGGTTCTTTTCGTACTGGCCGACGTCCTCGGCGTCCGGCGCCAGGTCCACGTCGTGGAAGCAGTAGTACGGCACGCCGAGCTTGGTGAAGAACTCGAACGCCGCATCGGCCTTGGCCTCGGCGCGGCCCAGCGCATCGCTGCCGGCGTCCCAGGGATAGGCCCGCGTACCCGGGCCGAACGGATCGGCGCCGTTGCCGCAGAAGCTGTGCCAGTAGGCCACGGCGAAGCGCAGGTGCTCGGCCATGGTCTTGTCGCCGATGCGCTTGCCGGCGTCGTAGACCTTGAATGCCAGCGGATTGTCCGAGGCCTTGCCTTCGAACGGGATGCGACCGATGCCCGGGAAGTATTCCTTGGCGCCGGTGTAGACGGATGTGCTCATCACGAAGTCCTGGTGCGTTGCGGGGGAAAGGGAATCACGCGGCGTACAGCGGGCCGACGGCCTGCAGATGCCGCTGGAAGCTCTGGTAGTGCGCCTGGTACTGCGCGCCGCGCTGCGCATCCGGCTGCGCGGAGCGCGTCGCGTCGTCCTGCTGGTGCTGCAGCACCACCTCGGCCAGGCTGGCGCGGTCGCCCTGCGCCCAGCCGTCGGCCCACAGCGCCTGCAGCGCGGCGCCGAACGCCGCGCCCTCGGCCTGCGTCGGCACGTGCACCGGCAAGCCGAACAGATCGGCGATGAGCTGGCGCCAGCCAGCGCTGTTGCTGCCGCCGCCAGTCAAGGAGATCGCATCGAATTGCAGTCCGGCATCGACGAAGGCATCGAAGCCGTTGCGCAGGCTGTAACTGGCACCCTCCATCGCTGCGCGGTAGAAATGCGCCGGCGTGGTGTTGTGCAGGTCCATGCCGGTCAGGCAGCCACGCGCCGCCGGCAGGTTCGGGGTGCGTTCGCCGTTGAAGAATGGCAGCAGCACCAGTCCGTCGGCGCCGGGCGCGGTGGTGGCGAGCAAGGCCTCGCCCTGCCCGGTCTTGATGCCGAACAGACGCGCGATGGTCTCGGTGGCGACCGTGCAGTTCATGGTGCAGATCAGCGGCAACCAGCCGCCGCTGGATGAGCAGAACGCGGCCCAGCGTGCCTCGGCATCGACCACCGGGCGCTCGGCATAGGCGAACAGCGTGCCCGAGGTGCCCAGGCTCATGCTCAGTCGCCCCGGCACCACGTTGCCGGTGCCGATCGCCGCCATCATGTTGTCGCCGCCGCCGGTGGCCACGCGCACCTCGCGCGGCAGGCCCAGCGTCTGCGCCGCCGCGGCGGACAGGACGAAACTGGTCTCGGTCGGCACCAGCGGCGGCAGCGCCGCGGCCAGGTCGCGCTGCGGATCGATCGCCTGCAGCAGCGGCGCCGACCACTGCCGGGTGCGCACGTCCAGCCAACCGCTGCCGGAGGCGTCGCCGACCTCGGCGTAGCGCTCGCCGGTGAGCCAGAAATTGACGTAGTCGTGCGGCAGCAGCACCGTCGCCATCGCCGCGTAGGCATCGGGACGATGCTTGCGCGTCCACGGCAGCTTGGAGGCGGTGTAGCCGGCCAGGATCGGGTTGCCGGCCAGCTCCACGCAGCGCTGCGCGCCGCCAACCGCGGCCATGATCTCCTCGCACTCGCGCTGGGTGCTGGTGTCGCACCACAGCTTCACCGGCGCGGTGACGTGGCCCTGCGCGTCCAGCGGCACGAAGCCGTGCTGCTGCCCGGACACCGCGATGGCCCGCACCTGCGCCCGTTGTTCGGTGCTCAGTGCGGCGAAGCAGGCGACGATGCCGTCGATCCACCACTGCGCCTGCTGCTCGCGGGTGCCGTCGTCGCGGCTGATCAGCTCCAGCGCGTGGCCGTGGGTGGCCACCACCTGCCGGCTGTCGGCATCGTAGGCGAGCAGCTTGACGCTCTGCGTCCCCACGTCCAGACCGATGTACAGACTCATTGCCGCACCCGCCACATCGTGCACACACCCAGTTCCATCATCGCTCCAGGAGAAAGGCCGGCGTGCGGGAACCACCCGCCGTGCCGCCGAGTGTAGTGCGCACCGCACGCATCACGCAGCGGCGCATGATGACGCTGGGCGCCGCGCGCTGCCAGCGCGGCCCGCGCGATGGCGCACGCACGCCCTGGATCCGGCTGCCCTGCAGCCAGTTCACGGTCAACGCATGCAAAAGCGAGACACGGATCGAGCCAACGGCTGTCACTGCATGCCGTGATGGCCCGTCGCATGCGCGACACGACGGCGACTGGTGCGGTCTCGCCTCTGCACAGGATGTGTCTACACACGGCACCGTGTTGATGCGCCGCAACAAACATATGAGCAAATTCCGCTGCCGCGTCTCTCTGTCCATACGGGCCACGCTCGTGCACGCAGCCCACTGCGATGACGGCGACGCAAGGAGGCTGGCCCTCGCCTCGCCGGCCTGGCGCCACACTCATCCGGCGCCGGCCACACCGGCACGACCGGCGCTGACGTGCGGCACCTCGACGCTCTCGCCGCGGTACTCCACCGTGGCGTCGGCCTTGGGTTCGAGCGCACCGGCATCTTCGCGCGGACCATCGACGAAGCGCACGTGGATGGTGCGTCGTTCCTGCATGCCCGGCCAGCGGCCCTCGCGCGTCCCGATGCGCAGCACGCCCCTGGCCTGGTCCCACTGCAGCGGGATGCGACTGAACTCGCCCTGCTCGTAGCCGTAGCCGGTGCCGTCGTCCTCGTACAGCGAGAAGCGGCCGTCGGCACCGGTGTAGACCACCACGGTCAATGGTGCATCCGGGGTCTGGTCGACGTACTGCTGCACGCGGGTCATCGGCACGATGGCGCCGGCGCGCACGAACAGCGGCATGCGTTGTAGCGGCGCGGCGGCGTCGATGGTCTGGCCGCCGGCGTGGCGCGCGCCGCTGTTGAAGTCGATCCAGTCGGTGCCCGCCGGCAGGTACACCTTGCGTGAGGTTGCGCCGAAGCGGGTCACCGGCGCCACCAGGAACGCCGGGCCGAACAGGTACTCGTCGTCGATGTCGGCAACCTTGGGGTCGTGCGGGAAGTCCATCGGCAGGCCGCGCATCATCACCCCGTCGTGGTGGAAGGTGTCGCCGGCGAGCGTGTAGATGTAGGGCAGCAGCGCGTAACGCAGGCGGCTGTAGTAGGCCATGCTGGCGTAGTACGGCGTGCCCTCCGGCGAGATGTTCCAGATCTCGCGGTACGGGAACTGGCCGTGCGAGCGGAACAGCGGCACGAACGCGCCGAACTGGAACCAGCGCGTGTTGAGCTCGTGCCACTCGGGCAGATGCGCCGGATCCTGGTTTTCGTAGCGCTTCTCCACCGCAAAGCCGCCGATGTCGAAGGTCCAGTTCGGCAGGCCCGACATCGACACGTTGACACCGGCGGAGATCTGCTCGCGCATGTCCTCCCAGCGCGAGGCGATGTCGCCGCTCCACACCGCCACGGCGTTGCGCTGGATGCCGGCATAGCCCTTGCGCGAGAGGATGAACACACGCTTGCCATCGGCGGCGCGGTCGCCGGCGTAGACGCCGTGGGTGTGCGGCAACGGATAGGCATTGAAGAACTCGGTGGACGGCCCCAGCGCGGTCGGCGTGGTGCGCGCCTTGCGCTCGGCGATGTCCAGATTGGAATGCACGTCGGGCTCGTCGGCATCCAGCCACCAGGCATCGATGCCCTTGCGATTGAGTTTTTCGTCGATCTGCCGCCAGTAGATCGCCTGCGCGTCGGCCGCGTACGGATCGTAGAAGGCGTTGGTGTAGCCCTTGCCGATCCAGTCCAGCTCGCCCACCTCGACATTGCGCCGGTAGATGTGCCCGGCCGCGTCCAGTTCCTTGTAGTGGTGCGTGCTCGGGTAGAACTTCGGCCAGACCGAGATCATCAGTTGCGCGTGGCTGGCGTGCACCGTGTTGACCATGCCGTCCGGATCGGGGAAACGGCTGCGGTCGAAGTCGTGCGAGCCCCAGGCGTTCTCGGGCCAGTACGACCAGTCGAGCACGATGTTGTCGATCGGCAACTGCCGCCGGCGGTACTCGGCCAGCGCGCCGAGCAGTTCGTCCTGGGTCTTGTAGCGCTCGCGACTCTGCCAGAAGCCATAGGCCCACTTCGGCAGCAACACCGCCTTGCCGGTCAGCGTGCGGTAGCCGGCGATGACCTGGTCGGCGTTGTCGCCGGCGACGACGTAGTAGTCGATCATCTGCCCCGCTTCGGACCACAGCGACAGATCACCGGCCTCGGCCGCCGGCAGCGGGTCGCGATGCAGCAGCGCGATGTAGCTGGGATCGATCAGATCCCACTCGACTTTCAGCGTATGCCGCTGGCCGGGCTGCAGCTGCAACGCGAACTCGTGGTGCCAGGGATTCCAGTTCTGCCGCCAGCGGTCGACGAGCAGCTTGCCGTCGACCCACAACCTGGCGTACTCGCTGGCATACAGCGAAAAGGTGTGCGTGCCGCCACGCTCGGCCTCGATCTGGCCTTCCCAGCGCACCTGCATGCGACGCTTGTCGCCGGGCTTGGCCACTGCGGGAAACTTCGCCAGGTCCTTGATGTACTGGTAGTCGATCTCGGGCTCGCGGCGCTCCAGTACCGCCTTGCCGTCGATCGCGTAGTGCGCGGTGAGCGCGCCCGGCTTGCCGTGCGCATCGTACAGGCGCAGCGTCGCCGGCAGCGGCTGCAGCCCGCGTGGATCGCCGAAGCGGGTGATCGCATTGTTGTCCCAGAGGATGCCGTAGTTGCGGCTGGACACCAGGTACGGCACCGCCATGTCGAGATTGCTCTGCAGCAGTTCGACGTTGCGGCCTTTCTGATTCATCCAGCCCTGCTGGTGCTGACCGAACCCGTAGAAGGCCTCGTCGGGCGGCGAGACGAAGCGTTGGCGCACGCTCAGGTAGTCGCGCCCTTCGACCTGCAGCGGCGCGAAGCTGCGCCCGCCCGCCACTTCGGCCAGCAAGGGCGTGCCGTGCGCATCGGTGAAGCCGACATGGCCGTCGACGGTGGAGACCTGCGCGGTCAGCCTGGCGGTCTTGAGCTGCACCGTCTCACCGTGTTGCTCCAGCGTAAAGCCGGTGTCGCCCTGCACCGGCACCCGCATCAGGCTGGGCGTACGCTGGAACGTGCCGGTCGGATCGGCACTGACCCGGACGATGCCGCGGTCGATCACCTGCAGGCGCACCGGCGCTGCGTCCTTGGCGCTGGGATGCACGGTGACGCCGTCGGCCTCGCGGGTCACCTGCTGCGCGGCGGCTGACCCCGCGAAAAGTGACAGCGACAGCAGCAACAGGCGCGGCAACGAGGGCGGCAGGTGACGGTTCGCGTTGTGCATGTTCACTCCCTTGGATGGTCGCGCAACACGGCGCCGCTGGCGCCGCCGCGTCGTCAGTAGGTCGCCAGCGTGACGCGCAGCAATTGCGGCACGTCGGAGAAATTCAGCCCGTAATCGGTCTGGTCGCCGTTCCAGTTGCGCCGGAAGCGCCATTGCTCGCCGTCGTACACGCCCTCCTCGACCCGGTCGTAGAGCATGTTCGCGGTCGCCGCGCTGGCCGGATGCAGGGTCACTCGAGCGTGCTGGGCGGTGACCAGGAAGGTGTCCGGACCGAGTTCGGCGATCAGCGCCGCGCCGATCGGCGCGGGATTGCCGGGCGGCTCGCCCTGGAACCAGAACTGCGGCACGCCATAGGTGATGGTGGCACTCCAGCGCGCGTTGAGCGGCAGCTCCTGCACGGCCTGGCCCGGCGCCTCGGCGGTGCCATGCAACTTGCCCGCGGCGGCAGCCTTGGCGAAGACACGCATGCCCATGCCCACCGCACGGTAACCCAGCGCGAACGGCGCCAGCGTCTGCGCGTCTACGCGCTTGGCGCCGAGCGGATAGTTGGAGTAGCCGCTGTAGTCGATGCCGAAGGTCGACCAGCCGATGCCGTCGTGGCCCAGCGCCGGATACAGGTAGCGCGCGTACTCGGGGCGGTTGCCGGTCTCGGCGACGAACAGTGCGTTATCGGCCCGCGCGTAACGCTGCAGCACCGTGGTGTACAGCGGGTACTCGGGCATGTAGATGTCCGGCGCCAACAGATCGATGTGCGGCGCCGCCGCCTTCCACACGTCCAGCACGTTGTCGGTGGGGCCGCCGCTGGCGTACTGCCCCGGCTGGCCGGGATTGAACGGGCCGCGCAATGCCGCATTGACGTAGACCGGCAAGGGGTACGCGGCCTTGCCGGCCTCGGCGACGCGGTCGATGAAGCGCGCGATGTGCCAGGCGTGGAAGATCTCGTCGGCCTCGGCGCCGAACACCTGCGCCCAACTGCCAGCCGGCTTGCCGAGCCGCTGCAGCAGCGCCTGTGGAACTGGCCCGTCGAACACGCGCTGGGCCATGGGCGAGAAGTCGCGCACGCTGCCATAGGTGCCCGGCTCGTTCTCGGCCTGCACCATGATCACGGTGCGCTGCGGATCGGCCTGGCGCAGATGGCGCATGAAGGCGACGAACGCTTTGCGATCGGCCTCCAGCGTGGCCGGCGCCAGCGGCGACAGCGAACCCAGGCGCCGCCCGTCGCGCGCGACCACCCGCGGGAAGCGCGCATCGTCGGTCTTGACCCAGTGCGGCGTGTAGTTGGGGCCGTTGTTCTTCCAGGTGCCGAACCACAGCAGCACCAGCCGCACCCGCTGCGTGCGCGCCTGCGCCAGCAGCGTGTCGACGAAGGAAAAATCGAACTGCCCCTCTTCCGGCTCCACCTGTTCCCAGGCGATCGGCACCTGCAACGTGTTCGGCCCCAGCGCGCGGATCGCCGGCCACACCTGCGCCAGCGCTGCCGGATAGTTGCTGGAATTGTTGACCTGCGCGCCGAGAATCAGGAACGGCGCGCCATCGACCAGCAGCGCGTGGCGGCCATTGGTGCTGACCAGGCGTGGGATCGGCACCTGTGCCTGCGCCGATGGCGCGGCGGTGGCGGCAGCAGCGCGCGCATGGGCCGGCGATGCATTTGGCGCGGCCTGGCAGGCGGCCAGCAGCAACGACAGCAGGCACTGCAATACCCATCCGCGGCGTACGACGCGCGGCTGCGGCCAGGTTCCTCGCATCAGGCGCTTGCCCTGCCTCACCAGCTGTCGGTGCGGAATGGGCCGACCGGCAACTGCTCGCGGTTGACCAGGTCGGCGTCTTCGGGGTTTTCGCTCCAGGCGTAGCGCAGCGCCTGCGGCTGCGGCACTTCGTCGCTGCGCACCACTACCTGGTCGCCCTCGATGCGTGCCTGCGCCGGATGGAAGCGACGATCGGCGCCGGCCAGGGCGAAGCCACGCACCACAGTGCCGCCACCACGCACCGCCAGCGCGCTGCCCATCATGTCGAACATTACCCGCGCCTGGCCGTCGGCAAACGTGGCATGCGCGAACATCGGTGCGCTGTAGACCAGCGTTTCGCCATAGGCCACGTGCCGCGCGGCCAGCGCCAGGCGATGCCCCACGTCCTGCTTGTTGGTGGGATGGATGTTGTCCGGCATGCCGATGTCGATGGTCACCGCCTGCCCGGTCGCCGGCAGCGCCAGCGTCCGGGTCTGCGACTCGCGCAGCTGCGCCCAGGGGCTCAGGTCGCCCTGGTCGTTGCCGGCCTTCCAGTTGGCCAGTTGCACCCACAGGAACGGCAGTTGCGGTTGCCCGCGCTCCTGCCGCCAGCGCCCGATCAACGACGCGAACTGCTCGCGGTAGCGCAGCGCGCCATACGGGTAGGCGTTGCTCTCGCCCTGGTACCAGATCACGCCCTTGACCGGGAACGGCTGCAAGGGATGGATCATCGCGTTGTACAGCAACGTCGGGATCTGGTTCTTGTCGTCGTTGGCGGCCAGGGTGACCTTGCCCGGACGGAACCGCCAGTCGCCGGCGAGCGAAAGCGGCTGGCCGCCGTCGGGCTGCACGAAGAACGCCGCCGCATCGCCGGGAATGCCGCCGAAGCCGCCGTTATCCAGGATCCGGATCGCGACGTGGTTGACCCCGGCACGCAGCGCCGAGGGCGGCACGCGATAGCGGCGCGGCTCGGTGTAGCGCCCTTCGGTGTGGCCGACCTCCACGCCGTTGACGTAAGTGGTGTCGGCATCGTCCGCCGGCCCGATCCCCACGACCGCACCGGCCTTGGTCTCGGCCGCGCTAAGGGTGAAAGTGCTGCGGTACCAGGCGACGCCGTCCATGCCGACGTAACCGTGCTGCTCCCACAGCCCCGGCAGCGGTTGGCGATCCCAGTCGCGGTCGTCCAGATCGGCGGCCGCCCAACCAGCGTCCGCCTGCGCGTCCGTCGCCTGCGGCCAGCGCGCCAGGCGCCGCCGGGTCTCGCCCAGATCCTGTGCGTCCTTGGCCTGCATCTGCGCGATGCGCGTACGTACCTGCGCCGCGTCCACGCCCGGCGAGGCCGCGTCCATCCACGCCTCGATCGCGCTGCCACCCCAGGTGCTGTCGATGATGCCGATCGGCACGCCGGTGTGCTGGCGCAGATCGCGCGCGAAGAAATACGCCACCGCCGAGAACGCGCCAGCGGTGGCCGGTGTGGCCGCAACCCAGCTACCGCCGGGCAGCCGTGGCTGCGGCTGCGCCGCCCAGGCCTTGGGCACCTTGAAGTTGCGCAGCTGCGGATCCGTCGCCGCCGCCACTTCGCGTGCGCCGTCGCGCGCCTGCGCCAGCGGCCACTCCATGTTGGACTGGCCGCTGGCCAGCCACACGTCGCCGATCAGCACGTCGCCGATGCGGCGCTGGCTGCCGTCGCCCTGCACCTCCAGCAGGTACGGGCCACCGGCCGCATGCGCCGGCAACTGCAATTGCCAGCGGCCATCGGCGCCCGCGACCGCACTGGCGCTGGCGCCGTCCAGGCGCACCTGGATGCGTGCGCCGGGCGTGGCCCAGCCCCACACGGGAATCGGCGCATCGCGCTGCAGGACGGCGCCGTCGGCGAACAGCAAGGGCAGTTGCAGTTCCGCCGCGGCCGGCCATGACGCGAACGCCAGCGCCAGCAGCGCCAGGCGGCGAACGGTGGGATGCAGCGGTTTTGTCATGAGCGGTTCCTGCGTCGGGGGAAAAGCCGGCGGCCGCCCGCCTCGCCGCAGGCGGACCGCGCGCCGGAGATTGCTGCGCGCCTACCAGTTGGCGCGCAATACCAGCGAGTAGCGGCGATCGTTGACGAACCAGCTGCGCGTGTACAGGCGGCGGTCGACCTCGCCGTCGCTGTACGAGGTCGGCCCCATCAGCACCTTGGTCTCCGCGTTGGTGAGGTTGTTGGCCTGGATGCCCAACTGCAGGTGCGGGGTGAAGCGGTAGAACACCGAGCCGTCGAGCTGGCCGTAGTCGTCCGACCAGGTCGGCAGCTTGGTCGCCACGTCGCTGGCGGTGAGCAGGTAGCGCGAGCGCCAGTTGTAGGCCAGGCGCACCGACAGCGGTCCCTTCTCGTAGATGCCGGCGAGGTTGTAGCTGCGCCGCGACAGGCCTTCCAGCGGCAACGCCACGCCGGTCACGGTGGTCTTGGTGTACGGATCGGTGGCCGTGTTCACGCCGCCGCTGCTGTCGACGAAGGTGAAGTTGGCATTGACGCCGAAGCCGCTCATCCAGCCCGGCAGCGAATCGAAGAACTGAGTGTAGCCGTACTCGAAGCCGCGGATGCGGCCCTTGTCCATGTTGTACGGGCGCGTCACCAGGAAATCCTGGCCGCCGTAGTTCTCGGTGACGGTCTGGTTGGAGAAATAGTCCTTGACGCTCTTGTAGAACAGCGTCAGGTACATCATGTCGCTGCTGTCGAAGTACCACTCCAGCGCGGCGTCGTACTGGTCGGCCTTCATCGGCTTGAGGTTGGGATTGCCGGCGGTGCCGGTCCAGTCCTTCGGCGAGCCGTCGTCGTTCATGGTGGCCGCCAACAGCAGGTATGGCTGCAACTGGGTGTAGTCCGGCCGCGCCATCGCCTTGGACGCGGCCAGGCGCAGCTGCAGCGCATCGGAGAACTTGAAGCGCAGGTTGAAGCTCGGCAGCACGTCGGTGTAGCGGCCCTGCGCGTAGTTCTGGAAGTACTGGCCGTAGTACCGGGACTTGAGGTCGCCGGAGGCCGAGGTGGCGGAGAGGTCCGGGTACTGGCCGTAGCCCGCTGCCTCGGTCTTGGTCTGCACCACGCGCACGCCGATGTTGCCGTCCACCGGCACGCCCAGCGCGTCGTCGTTGCCGAAGTACATCACCATGTATGCGGCCTGGGTGCGCTCGAACTGGCGGTTGGTGTCCTGCAACTGGTACTGGTCCGGGGACCAGCCATCACCGCGCAGCGCGACGATCTGCTCGATCAACGCCGAGGTGCCGGCGTAGTCCTTGACCGCGCTGTTGCGCGGAAAGACCAGTTGGGTCGGCACGTTCACCTTGCCGCGGAACAGGTTCGAGTAGGTGTACAGCGACGACGAGGCGGTCATGTAGCTGGCCAGGTCGGCCAGGCCGGTCGCCGGGCCGGGGATGGTGGCCCAGTTGTCGGTGATCACGCCCCAGTTGTAGCCGGAATTCTTGTTGGTCTGGGTCCGATCGGTGGCGCGGATGCCGGCGCGGAAGGTACGCAGCCACGGGTTGTCGTCGTAGCTGTATTCCAGGTCGAAGCGCGTGGCCAGCTCGCGGCCGCGGTTCTTCGCCAGGTGGTCCATCGCCGCGCTCCAGAAATAGTTGGAGGGGTTGGCGGTGTAACCGGGGTCGGCCAGGGTCACCGCCGGGTAGCGGCCACCGAGGTCCACGTTCAGGCCCGGTAGGTAGATCGAACTGAACAAGGTGAAATCCAGCACGTCGCTCTGCGAGCGCACCAGTTGCATGTCGCCGCGCACGGTCAGCCGGTCGGTCAGGCGATGGCTGAAGCCGCCGGACAGGTCGGAGGTGGTGGTGCTCTGCTGGGCATAGCGGTTGTCGGTGTAGAAGCGCACGCCGTCGTTGCCGGTGACGTTGCCGCGCCAGGAGTTGGACACCGGCGAGCCGCTGACGAACCGGCCTTCGCTGTCGTAGGTGAAGGTGGTGCCCGGCGCCGGCACGATGGCGTTGGTGTCGTCGTTGAAGAACGCGGCGCGGTCGCGCCAGTTCATGTCGTAGGACGAGCGCAGGTACTGCACATAAATGTCGGTGGCGTCGCTCGGGCGCCACTGGAACGCGGCCGCCACGCCCTTGCGCTTGCGCTCGAAGTCCATCTGCCGCCAGTTGACCCCACCCGGCACGTACACCTTGTCGAACGTGGTGCCGGCCAGCAACGCGGGATCGGTGCGACGCACGAACGGCTCGACCTGGATACCGTCGCTGCGCGTGGCCAGTTCCGAATGCGCGACATCCAGCATGAGGCCCATCTCGCCGAGCCCGGTGTTCCAGCGATCGCTGAACAGGAAAGAGCCCGACGGCTTGTAGGTCTTGCTCAGATCGCCGTAGTTGGCGTCGGCGGTGAAGCCGATCACCCGGCCCGGCTGGTCGAACGGCATGCGCGTGCGCAGGTTGACCGTGCCGCCGAGGCCGCCTTCGATGATCTCCGCCGACGGGTTCTTGTACACGTCCACGCCGGCCATCAGCTCGGCCGGCACGTCCTCGAAACTGAGCCCGCGCCCGCTGGCGGCGCTGAAGCTGTCGCGGCCGTTGAGTTCGCCGCGCACCTGGGTCATGCCGCGGATCATCACTCCGCTGCCTTCGGCCGAGAAGTGGTCCGGATCGTTGCGCGCCATGAAGTGATCGATGGTCACGCCGCTGACCCGCTGCAGGGTCTCGGTGACGCTGCGGTCCGGCAACGCGCCGATGTCCTCGGCGCTGACCGAATCGACGATCTGCTCGGCATCGTGCTTGATCGATTGCGACTTGATCAGGCTGCCGCGCACGCCCTTGACCTCGACCGCGTCCAGCTGGGTCACCGGGTCGCCCTTCTTGCGGGCGGCAGGCGGCGCGTTCGCAGGCTCTGCTTCCTGCGCCAGTGCCTGTGCGCTGAGCAGCAGGCCGATGCTCAGCGCGATGAGCGAACGCGGCAAAACACGGGGACGACGTGACGCTGCGGTCGGCAGAGCCGGACCACAAGAATGCTGCGATGCCATGCTGTTTCCCTCCCAGGAGACATGCACACAGACACGGGCGACGGTCGCACCAGGGCGCCGTCCTGCGAGTTGTGACGGCGTCGGTCTCAGCCGCTGCCGTATCGGATGGCGCCGCTGCGCAGAGTGGCAGGTCGGTCGCTAGCGCGATCGGCCGAGACTAGGAATGCACCTGGCGTGAAACAAATGAAAAATTCCCGTCAAGCTATGCGATTCCAGACTAGCGGGATGCGCACCACAGCATGTCTACGAAATCGTCCGGTTGCGACATCGCAGCGCCCGCGGCGGCATTCAGACGCTTGTCGCCCGCTCGGGATACAGCCGCTTGGCCGCATTGCGCAACGCCAGCAACACGCGTTCGGCGCCAGGCGGCAACAGATAGTCGCGACGGCGCACGATGCCGAACGATTCCATGCGCACGCCCAGCGTGATCGGCAGTACCGTCAGCAGCTTGGCCTGCACATACGGCGCCACCGCCTCGGCCGGCAGCGCGGCCAGCAGGTCGCTGCCGCGCAGCAGGCTGGTCATCACCGGCAGCGACGAGGTCTCGATGACGTTCTGCGGCGCCGGCACCGCGTGCTCCAGGAACATCGCGTCCAGGCGCGCACGCAGCACGCTGTCGGCCGGCGGCAGCACCCAGCCGTAGCGGGCCAGGTCGGAATGGCGCAGATCGGCGCGGGTGGACAGCGGGTGGCCGGCGCGCGCGATCACCGAGTGCGGCTCGTCGGCCAGCGGCTCGAACTCCAGCGCCTCGGCGCCGTAGGGGCCGAGGATGCGGCCGATCACGATGTCGAGCTGGCCATCGAGCAGCTTGGCCACCAGCGGCCGGCTGTAGTCCATCTCCACCCGCACCAGGATGCCGGGGAACTCGCGCTTGACCTCGGCGATGGCCTGCGGCACCAGGTTGGTGCCCGGATTGACCACGGTGCCGATCGAGACCTGGCCCATGCGCCCTTCGCACAGTGCGGCGATCTCTTCCTGGGCACGGCCGATCTCCGACATCGCCGCACGCGCGCGGCGGATCAGCACCTGTCCGTACCAGGTCGGTTCGACCCCGCGCGCGTGGCGCTCGAACAGCTTCACCCCCAGCAGGTCCTCCATTTCCGCCAGCAGCTTGGACGCCGCCGGCTGGGTCATGCTGGCCGCCTCGGCCGCGCGCAGCACCGAGCGATGCTCGTGCAACTGCAGCAGCAGCAACAGATGCCGGGTCTTCAGGCGCGCGGCATTGAACCAGGGATTGGCAGAGGCATTCATCGTGGGCAGGCGTCCTGGGGAAGCGGAGCCGCGTATTCGGCGGCGGAATAGAATATGCCTAAAATTTCATTTGCAGAGCATAGCTCACGCGCGCAGGCTACGGCCCATCGCGCCCCCGCTGGCGTCGCCGTCGTCGGGCACCGGCCCGCCGGCAGCGGAGGCCATCGGGTGGAGCCAGCGCGCCGACGCATGGTGCGGACTGCAGCGGCCTCGCCGTCCGGTCCCGCCGCTGCGCCGCACTGGCCGGGCGCTTCCGTCACCGCCGCTTCCGCCAGGTATCCCGATGTCCGCCGCCTCCCCGTTCCGACTCCCGCTGATCGCGATCCTGCGCGGTCTCACCCCCGAGGACGCGCTGGCGCACGTCGGGGCGCTGGCCGACGCCGGCTACGACGCGATCGAGATCCCGCTCAACTCGCCGCGCTGGGCCGACAGCATCGGCCCGGCCGCACAGGCATTCGGGCAGCGCTGCTGGATCGGCGGCGGCACCGTGCTGCAGATCGGCGACGTCGACGCGCTGGCCGATCTGGGCGCGCGCTTCATCGTCACCCCCAACACGCGCCCGCCGGTGATCCGCCACGCGGTGGCGCGCGGGATGCAGGTGGTGGCCGGCTTCGCCACCGCCACCGAGGCGTTCGACGCGCTGGACGCCGGCGCGCAGATGCTCAAGCTGTTCCCCGCCGCCACCTACGGCCCCGGCCACGTGCGCGCCCTGCGCGCGGTGCTGCCGGCGCAGGTGCCGCTGTTCGTGGTCGGCGGCGTCAACACCGAGACCCTGCACGACTACCTGGCCGCCGGCGCGATCGGTGCCGGCATCGGCGGCGAGCTGTACCGCCCCGGCCAGCCGCTGACACAGACCCAGGCGCACGCCGCCGCCTTCCGCCACGCCTATCTGGACCGCGCATGAAGATCGTCCGCCTCACCACCTACCACGCCGCGCCGCGCTGGCTGTTCCTGAAGGTCGAGACCGACGAGGGCATCACCGGCTGGGGCGAGCCGGTCATCGAAGGCCGCGCGCGCAGCGTCGAGGCCGCGGTGCGCGAACTCGGCGACAGCCTGATCGGCAAGGACCCAGCGCGGATCAACGACATCTGGCAGATGCTGTACCGCGGCGGCTTCTACCGCGGCGGCCCGATCCTGATGAGCGCCATCGCCGGCATCGACCAGGCGCTGTGGGACATCAAGGGCAAGGCGCTGGGCGTGCCGGTGTACGAACTGCTGGGCGGACGCGTGCGCGACCGCATGAAGACCTACCGCTGGGTCGGCGGCGACCGTCCGGCGGCGACCATCGCGCAGATCCAGGGCTACCGCGACCTCGGCTTCGACACCTTCAAGTTCAACGGCACCGAGGAAATGAAGCTGATCGACGGCCCGCGCGCGGTGGATGCGGCGGTGGCCAAGGTGGCGCAGATCCGCGAGGCGTTCGGCACCGCCATCGACTTCGGCATCGACTTCCACGGCCGCGTCGCCGCGCCGATGGCGCGCGTGCTGCTGCGCGAACTGGAGCCGTTCAAGCCGCTGTTCGTCGAGGAGCCGGTGCTGCCCGAGCAGGCCGAGTACTACCCGCGGCTGGCCGCGTCCACGCCGATCCCGCTGGCGGCCGGCGAGCGCATGTTCTCGCGCTTCGACTTCAAGCCGGTGCTGCAGGCCGGCGGCCTGTCGCTGCTGCAGCCGGACCTCTCGCATGCCGGCGGCATCACCGAATGCCTGAAGATCGCCAGCATGGCCGAGGCCTACGAGGTCGGCCTGGCGCCGCACTGCCCGCTCGGCCCGGTGGCGCTGGCCGCCTGCCTGCAGGTGGATTTCGTCTCGCACAACGCGGTGCTGCAGGAACAGAGCATCGGCATCCACTACAACGAAGGTGCCGACCTGCTCGACTACGTGATCAACAAGGACGACTTCGCCTGCGACAATGGCGGCAGCATCGCCGCATTGCCCAAACCGGGCCTCGGCGTGGAAATCGACGAGGAGCGCCTGCACCATGCCAACGCCAACCCACCCGACTGGCACAACCCCATCTGGCGTCACGCCGACGGCAGCATCGCCGAGTGGTGAGCCGATGAACGTCTCTCTTCCGGCCCGCCACACCGCCACGCTGGCGGTGGACAGCCGCTGTGCGCATGGCGAAGGCATGCTGTGGTGCGAGCGCCGCGGCGTGCTGTTCTGGGTCGACATCAGCGGCCGCCGCCTGTGGCGCCACGATCCGGCCAGCAATGTCAGCCGTCATTGGGACCTGCCCGATCGTCCCGGCTGCCTGGGCCTGTTCGACGACGGCCGCCTGCTGCTGGCGCTGGCCAAGGGCGTGTACGCGGCCGATCCGGATGCCGCCGCCGAGACTGACGGCGCGTTGCCGCTGCAGCACCTGGCGGACGTGGAACCGGAGCGCGACGACACCCGCAGCAACGACGGCCGCGCCGATCGCCACGGCAACTTCGTGTTCGGCACCATGAGCGAACGCGAGGACCAGGCGCCGGTCGGTAGTTTCTACCAATGGTCCGCGCGCCACGGCCTGCGCCGCCTGCCGCTCCCCGGCGTGGCCATCCCCAACGCGATCTGCTTCAGCGCCGACGGCCGCACCCTGTACTACTGCGATTCGGTGCAGCCGCGCATCCTCTGCTGCGACTACGACCCGGACAGCGCACACACCGCCAACAGCCGCGTGTTCGCCGAACTGGACCATGCCGGCGCCGAGCCGGACGGTGCCATCGTCGACGCCGAAGGCCACCTGTGGAACGCGCAATGGCGCGCCTGGCAGGTGGTGCGCTATCGCCCCGACGGCAGCGTCGAGCGCCGCGTCGCCCTGCCGGTCAAGCATCCCACCTGCCCCGCCCTCGGCGGCGCCGATGGCGGCACCCTGTTCCTCAGCACCTCGCGGCAGGACCACAGCGAGGACGAACTGGCGCGCACGCCGCAGGCCGGCGGCGTGTACGTGGCCGCGGTCGGCATCGCCGGCCTGCCCGAAGGACGCATCGCCAGCGCATGATCGTCGTCGATTGGGGCACCAGCAGCCTGCGCGGCTATCGGCTCGACGCCGAGGGCGGCATCCTTGACCAGCGCCGCAGCGACCAGGGCATCGCCGTTTGCCAGGGCCGTTTCCCGGCGACCCTGGCCGCCCTGATCGACGGCTGGGACGGCGACGTCGTCCTGTGCGGAATGATCGGCAGCCGCAACGGCTGGATCGAACTGCCGTACGCGCCCTGCCCGGCCGACGCCGCCGCGCTGGCCGCGGCGATGCAGCCGCTGCAGGATCCGGCCCTGCCCGGCCGCACGCTGTGGTTCGTGCCCGGCGTGGCCAGCGACGCCGACGCCGTGCCGGACGTGATGCGCGGCGAGGAGACGCAGTTGATCGGCCTGCTCGCGTTGCTCGCGCAGGAACCGCCGACGGCCGAGACCCACCACGTCTGCCTGCCCGGCACCCACAGCAAGTGGGTGACGCTGCAGGACGGGCGCATCGCCTCGGTGGCGACGATGATGACCGGCGAACTGTACGCGCTGCTGCGCACGCACAGCCTGCTGGCGCGGTTGATGGATGCCGACGACGGCGGCTTCGATGCGGCCGCGTTCGATGCCGGCGTGCAGCGCAGCGGCGAGCCCGGCGGCATGTTGCACCATCTGTTCGGCGTGCGCAGCCTGGGCCTGTTCGACCGCCTGAGCGGCACCGCGGCACCGTCCTATCTGTCCGGCCTGCTGATCGGCCACGAACTGCGCGCGCATGCGGCTTTGCCGCCGGTGGTGCATCTGGTCGGCGGCAGCGGCCTGCTGGCGCGCTACGCGCATGCCCTGGCCGCACTCGGCAGCCGCGTGCGCACCCACCCGGAAGATCTGGCCGCGCGTGGCCTGTATCGGCTGGCGCAGCAGCACGGCGGCCTGGCCGGCTGAGCCACGCGCGCCGGTCGTACCCCTCCCGGCGCCTTGCACACACGGCGGCAACCGCCGCTTTGCATTAGAATCACCGGGTTAATCGCCGGATCGAGCCATGCCTTTCGTCGTCACCGAAAACTGCATCAAGTGCAAATACACCGACTGCGTGGAAGTGTGCCCCGTGGATTGCTTCCATGCCGGCCCGAACTTCCTGGTGATCGATCCGGACGAGTGCATCGACTGCACCCTGTGCGAGCCGGAATGCCCGGCCAACGCCATCTATCCGGAGGACGACGTGCCGGCCGGCCAGGAAGGTTTCGTCGCGCTCAACGCGGAACTGGCCAAGGCCTGGCCGGTGCTGACCACGCGCCAGGAACCGCTGCCCGACGCCGCCGAGTGGGACGGCAAGCCGAACAAGCTGCCGCTGCTGCAGAAGTAATCCCGCTGCGGATTCTGCCCGGGCGCCGCCCGCCAGACCGTACAAAACCGTAGAGGCAAGCTGCGGCTTCAGGCCGCCTCTGACAACTCGCGTTGCCGCCGCTCGACCGGACACGCGGTTACACCCTCGTAGGACGCGAGGCTTCGCACGTACCCTCATCCGCCCCCTCGGGGCACCTTCTCCCGAGGGAAGAAGGAAGAAGCCGAAGCCCCTCTCCCACCGGGAGAGGGGTTGGGGTGAGGGTACGGCGCGCAGCGTCGCGCTGAAGCAAGGAACGGCGCTTGCCCTTGCACTCCTTTCTCGCCGAACGAAAACGGGCGCACTGCGGCGCCCGTTTTGCGTTCTGCAACAGATCCGGCGCACGCGCCGAACCCGCACCGGCTCAATGGCCCAGCTTGGCCTTCAACGCCGCGATCAGCTTGACCGGCGCTTCGCCGGTGGCCGGCAGGCCGCGCGGGTCCACCGCCGAGACGTACACGCCGGCATCCACCGCCACCACGCGCACCAGGAAGTTGCTGCCTTCGTAGGCCACGTCGTAGGAGCCCAGCAGCTGCGCGCGGCTGGCGATGGTGACGCCTTCGATGCCGCCCAGCGCGTCGCCGACCTGGCCGAACACCTGGTCGCGCGTCCCTGGCACCACGAAGCCGCTGTTCGACGCCGCCGGGGCCTGGCCGGCCGGGGCCGCAGGCCGCTGCGCCGAGGCCAGCGCCGGCACCTTCATCGCCGCCGAGGTATCGGGCGAGGTCAGATCCGGCGGCACTTCCAGCGGGCGCATGTCGGGCGCCAGCGCGTAATCGCCGCGCGGCTTGCCCTTGTGGAACCAGCTGCAACCGCTGGTGGCCGCGACCAGGGTGGTCGCCAGGACGGCGGCCGACAGCACGCGGACGTAGGGAACGGAAGCACGCATCAATCAATCTCCTGAAGTCAGGCCGCGAGCGTTTCGCGGCTGGATAGGTCTTCCAACGCGGCAGCGTCGGCGGCAAGTCGGTCGGCCGTGGCGTGGTGCGCCGCGGACAGCGGCAGCAGCGGCAGCCGCAGGCCGTGGCCGATCCCGGCGCGCTGCAGCAGCGCCTTGACCGGGATCGGATTGGATTCGATGCCGCAGAACGAATGGAACGGCTGCAGCCGCGCATCCCAGGCCTGCGCGTGCTCGGTCTGGCGCGCACGCGCCAGGTCGCACAGGCGCCGGTAGGCGCGAGGCAAGGCGTTGGAGGCGACCGAGATCAGCCCGTCGTAGCCGGCCAGCATCGCTTGCGCGGCGCTGCCGTCGTCGCCGCTGAACACGGCGAAGCGCTCGCTGCGCAGGGCGGCGAGCGCGGCGATGCGCTGCGGGTCGCTGCTGGCATCCTTGATGCCGACGATGTTCGGGTGCTGCGCCAGTTGCGCCACGGTTTCCGGCAGCAGGTCGCAACCGGTGCGGCCGGGCACGTTGTACAGCACCACCGGCAGGCCGCCCTGTTCGGCGACCGCGGTGTAATGCGCGATCAGCCCGGCCTGGGTCGGGCGCACGTACGGCGGTGTCACCACCAGCGCGTACTGCGCGCCACCGGCGGCGGCGCGCTGGGTCAGCGCCACGGTCTTGGCGGTGCCGGACAGGCCGGTCCCGGCCAGCACCGGCACGCGCCCGCCGATCGTCTGCACCGCCTCGCGCAGGATCCGGTCGTACTCCTCGTCCAGCAGCGTGGCCGCCTCGCCGGTCGATCCCGCCACCACCAGCCCCTGCACGCCGCCGTCGAGCTGACGTTTGAGCAGCCGCTGCCAGGCGTCGAGGTCGAGGTCGCCATTGCCCTGGAAGGGCGTGGCCAGGGCGGTGATGATGCCGGAGAGGGACAAGATGCCGGGTGCTCGCTGGGAGAAGAGGGCCGCGCAGGCTGCGCGGACGGGTCGGCCCCGCACGCGGGGCAGGGTCGCCCCGCATGTTACTTGCGGCCCGAAAGCGCGGGCAAGTATGCTGCACACCATGCCGGGCGACCGCCCGGATGCCGTTCAGCCTTACGCAATGCCGGAAGCCCCTTTGACCGACACCACGCCCCGGCCCGCGCCGACCGAAAACCACCTCCTGATCAACGCCTACACGACGCATCCGGAGTCGCCCCTGTTGCCGGTGACGCGTCGCATCGCCGACAGCGGCTGCAATCTCGTCGATGCGCGCCTGGCCACGGTCGGCCGCGACGTGTCGGTGACCGCGCTGGCGACCGGCTCGTGGGATTCGGTGGCCAAGCTCGAAGCCATGCTCACCCGCCTCGACCGCGAGGAAGGCATGAAGCTGGTGTGGTACCGCACCGGCGCCAAGCAGGCGCAGTCCAATCTGCTGCCGTACATCGTCGAAGTCATCGCCGCCGACAAACCGGGCATCCTGTTCCAGCTGGCCGACTTCTTCGACCGCCAGGGCATCACCATCGAGAACCTGCAGAGCACGCGCTACCGCGCCATGCAGACCGGCGCGGAGATGTTCTCGGCGCAGGTGACGATCGGGGTGCCGGCGAACATGCACATCGCCGCCCTGCGCGACGACTTCCTCGAGTTCTGCGACCACCTCAACCTGGACGCGATCATGGACCCGATGAAGTTCTGAGTGCGCCGCGCTGGACACCGACGCAATCGAACGCAGATGATGGCGATGCACGCGGAGGACACCCCATGAAGGACGGCGATACCCTGGACCGCACCACGCTGGCCTTGCCGCTGGCGCTGTCCGGCGGCGCCAACGCCACGCTCGGCGATTACGCCGGCCGCTGGCTGGTGCTGTATTTCTACCCGAAGGACAGCACGCCCGGCTGCACCACCGAGGGCATCGATTTCAACGCACTGCTGCCGCAGTTCGAACAGGCCGGCGCCACCGTGCTCGGCGTGTCGCGCGACTCGGTGAAGTCGCACGACAACTTCTGCGCCAAGCAGGGCTTCCGCTTCGCCCTGGTCAGCGATGCCGACGAGGCGCTGTGCCGCGCCTTCGACGTGATCAAGGAAAAGAACATGTACGGCCGCCAGGTGCTGGGCATCGAGCGCAGCACCTTCCTGCTCTCGCCCACCGGCCAACTGGTCCGCAGCTGGCGCAAGGTCAAGGTTCCCGGCCACGCCCAGGCCGTGCTCGACGCGCTGCAGGCCGCCGCCCAGCAGTGACCACCGCCGTTTCCCGCACCCCGCATCGCCCTGCCCCGCAGGCAGCGATGGCGCGTCCCTGCTCCTCTTTCAGGAATCCATGATGACCCGAGGCAAGCGCATCTACGTGCTGGATACCAACGTGCTGATGCACGATCCGACCGCGCTGTTCAAGTTCGAGGAACACGACGTGTTCCTGCCGATGCAGGTGATCGAGGAACTGGACAATGCCAAGAAGGGCATGTCCGAAGTCAGCCGCAACGCGCGCCAGGTCAGCCGGTTCCTCAACGAGCTGATCGAGGGCGCCGGCGCCGAGCAGATCGAATCCGGCATCCCGCTCAGCCATCCGCAGGGCATCCAGCTCAAGAGCACCGGCGCCATCGGCCGGCTGTACTTCCAGGTGCGCCCGGTCGAGCCGGGGCGCAGCTTCGGCAGCGTCGCCCCGGACAACAAGATCCTGGCCGCGGTGCTGGCACTGCGCGAGGAGCACCCGGAAACCCCGGTGATCCTGGTGTCCAAGGACATCAACCTGCGCATCAAGGCCGCGATCAGCGGCCTGGTCGCCGAGGACTACGAGAACGACCGCGCGCTCGACGATTTCAGCCTGCTCTACACCGGCGCGATCGAGCTGCCGGAGGATTTCTGGCAGAAGCACAACCAGGACCTGCGCAGCTGGAGCGACAAGGGCCGCACCTGCTACGAGATCGCCCTGGCCGCCGACGAGGACTGGTATCCGAACCAGTACCTGTACCTGCCGGGCGAGGACGAAGTGGAACTGCGCGTGGTCAAGGTCAACGCCGAGCGCAAGGCGACGCTGGCGCTGGTCGACGACTTCCGCAGCGGCCAGCACGCGGTGTGGGGCATCGCCGCGCGCAACCGCGAGCAGAACTTCGCGCTCAACGCGCTGATGGACCCGGAAATCGACTTCGTCACCCTGCTCGGCACCGCCGGCACCGGCAAGACCCTGCTGGCGCTGGCCGCCGGCCTGGCGCAGACCATGGACCAGCAGCGCTACCGCGAGATCATCATGACCCGCGCCACGGTCAGCGTCGGCGAGGACATCGGCTTCCTGCCCGGCACCGAGGAAGAGAAGATGACGCCGTGGATGGGCGCGCTCACCGACAACCTGGAAGTGCTCACCCACACCCAGGAAGGCGGCACCTGGGGCCGCCAGGCCACCAACGACCTGCTCGCCAGCCGCATCAAAATCCGCTCGATGAACTTCATGCGCGGGCGCACCTTCCTGTCGCGCTACCTGATTCTGGACGAGGCGCAGAACCTGACCCCGAAGCAGATGAAGACGCTGATCACCCGTGCCGGCCCCGGCACCAAGATCGTGTGCCTGGGCAACGTCGAGCAGATCGACACGCCGTACCTGACCGAGACCACCTCCGGCCTCACCTACGCGGTGGACCGCTTCAAGGCCTGGCCGCACAGCGCGCACATCACCCTGCGCCGCGGCGAGCGCTCGCGCCTGGCCGACTACGCCTCGGAGGTCCTGTGAACGCGGCGGCCGGCGTGCGCCTGGCAGGCATGGCGCTGGCCATGGCCCTGCTCGGCGCCTGCGCCACCGCGCGCGGGCCGGCCATGGTGCCGACCGCGGTCAAGGCCGGGCAGTCGTGGATCGTCACCCGCAACAGCACCGCGACGCAGGTGCTGGACACCTGCTCGCGCGACAGCCCGGCGCGCCAGGACGGCGCGGTCACCGGCTACTGGATTCCGACCCCGGAGCAGATCGCGCAACTGGAAGCGCACCTGACGCAACTGCAGCCGCAGATCGCCGATCCCACCGCGTCCGATCGCCAGTACGTCGGCATCCTGTACCGCGGCAAGCAGGCGATCTACGTCAACGCCTTCGCGCCGGACGACAGCAGCGAGCGCGACCCCACGGTCGACGCGGTCAAGGCCTGCGGCGGCGGCAACCGTTTCTGGGGCGCGGTCTACGACCCGGCGAGCGCCAGCTTCTCCGAGATCTCGGTCAACGGCGCACGTTGAGATGGCTGCGGTCAGGTGCCACTGGCGGCGTGCCGGGGCGGCCGCGCATCGCGGTCGCCGCGCTGCGGCCGCAGCGCGCGCGGCATGAACCTGGAACTGCCCCGCTGGGCCTGGGCCTTCGCGGGCACGCTGGCCGCGGTCGCCGGCATGGTCAACGTGGTCGGCTATCTCGGCTTCGAACATCAGGCGGTCACCCACCTCACCGGCACCACCACCCTGCTCGGCGCGGCGCTGGCCGATGGCGACGCCCGCGCGATCGCGCAACTGGTCGGCGTGGTCCTGGCCTTCCTCGGCGGATCGATGCTCGGCGGCTTCATCGTGCAGGACAGCCGCCTGCGCCTGAGTCGCCGCTACGGCGTGGCGCTGGCGCTGGAGGCGCTGCTGCTGCTGACCGCGATGCAGGCGTTCAAGCAGCAGCAACTCGCCGGCGCCGTGCTCGCCGCGATCGCCTGCGGCCTGCAGAACGCCACCACCACCATCTACAGCGGCGCGGTGGTGCGCACCACCCACCTCACCGGCATGTTCACCGATCTGGGCATCGGCCTGGGCCAGGCGCTGCGCGGCCTGCCGCTGCCGCGCCGGCGCATCCGCCTGAGCCTGCTGATCATCGGCGGTTTTCTGTGCGGCGGCGTGCTCGGCGCCTGGGCCTATCGGCAGGTCGGCTTCGACGCACTGCTCGGCCCCGCCCTGCTGACCGGCACGGTCGGCACGCTGTACGCGCTGCAGGCGCACTACCGCAGCCGCGAGCGCTGAAGGCGCGGCCGAGTGCATAACCCGCGCCGGCCCTGCACAATCGGCGCATGAGCGAACCCACCGTCGTCTCCGCACTGAGCATCGCCGGCACCGATTCCGGCGGCGGCGCCGGCATCCAGGCCGATCTCAAGACCTTCGCCGCGCACCGCGTGCACGGGCTGGCGGCGGCCGCCGCGCTGACCGCGCAGCACACCCGCGGCGTCACCGCGGTGCACGTGCCGCCGCTGTCGTTCCTGCGCGCACAGATCGACGCCTGCTTCGCCGACTTCGACATCGCCGCGGTCAAGCTCGGCATGCTCGCCAACGCCGAGGTGATCCACCTGGTCGCAGATGCGCTGCAAGAATATCGCCCACCCTGGGTGGTGCTGGACCCGGTGATGGTGGCCACCAGCGGCGCCAAGCTGCTGCAGGATGACGCGCTCGACGCACTGCGCAGCCGCCTGTTGCCGCTGGCGACGCTGGTGACGCCGAACGTACCGGAAGCGCAGTTGCTGCTCGACCGCCCGATCGACACCGCCGACGACGCCGAGCACGCCACCGCCGCGCTGCTCGAGGCCGGCGCGCAGGCGGTACTGCTCAAGGGCGGCCACCTGCAGGAAGGCCAGCGGGTGATCGACCGCTACGACGACGGCGTCAGCCGCAGCGAGTTCAGCCATGCGCGGCTGCCGCTGGACGCGCACGGCACCGGCTGCACCCTGGCCGCGGCGATCGCCGCACAGCTGTGTCAGGGCCTGGCCTTGCCGGCCGCCTGCGAAGCGGCGATCGACTACGTGGCGCGCGCCCTGCGCGGCAGTTACCGGCCCGGCCGCAGCGACGTAGCGGTGCTGGACCACTTCGGCGCGGCGCGCGGCCCATGAGCGCAGCGCCCATCGCCGCGGCGGCGGTCGCCGAGCACGCCCTGCCCGTCGCCGCAGCCGATGGCCATCGCTGGAGCTTGCTGGCGCGCGTTCCCGCCGCGCCGCGGCAGGCCTTGCTGTGGCTGCCGGCGCTGGGCGTGGCCGCGCGCCACTACCTGCCGTTCGCCGAAGCGCTGGCCGCGCACGGCGTCGCGGTGTTCCTGCACGAATGGCGCGGCAACGGCAGCAGCACGCTGCGGCCGTCGCGGCAGTGCGACTGGGGCTATCGCGCCCTGCTGCAACGGGACCTGCCCGCCAGCCAGGCGGCGATCGCCGGGTGCGGGATCGCGGCGCCGCTGGTCGTCGGCGGCCACAGCCTCGGCGGACAGCTCGCCTGTTGCCATGCCAGCCTGCAGCCGCAGGCCTTCGCCGCGCTGTGGCTGGTCGCCAGCGGCACGCCGTACTGGCGCCGGTTTCCCGCGCCGCGCGGCTATCTGCTGCCGTTGGCGTACCGCCTGCTGCCATGGCTGGCGCAGCGGCAAGGCGTGCTGCATGGACGCCGCCTGGGCTTCGGCGGCACCGAAGCGCGCGGCCTGATCGCCGATTGGGCGCGCGTCGGTCGGAGCGGCCGCTACGCCGCGGCCGGCCTGGCGATCGACCTGGAGGCGCAACTGGCGCACCTGACGCTGCCGGCGCGTGGCGTGGTGCTGCAGGACGACTGGCTGGCGCCGGAGAGCTCGCTGCGGGGCCTGCTGGACAAGCTGGCGTCGCCGGCAGCGCACATCCATCGCCTGGACGCCACGCAGTTGGGCGTGGCCGCCGACCATTTCGCCTGGATGAAGCGGCCTGCGGCCGTGGCCGCGGCGTTGCTGGCCGGGGATCGGTGAAATTTTTCGGAAAGAGCATTGACTGGCCCGATCGACTCCCGCATAATTCCGCTCCTGACGACGCGCCCGTAGCTCAGTTGGATAGAGTACCTGGCTACGAACCAGGCGGTCGGGAGTTCGAATCTCTCCGGGCGCACCAGTCAGATGAAAAACGACAAGCCACCGCTTGTCGTTTTTTTTTGCCCTGCCGGGGCAATGCGATCGCATCAAGACAGGCTCCAGGGGCGCACTCGCTTGCGATTCGTCATGGAGACGACACGCAGGTGTAGACGAATCGCCGCAACTCGTGAATAATCCCGCGCCTGACAACGCGCCCGTAGCTCAGTTGGATAGAGTACCTGGCTACGAACCAGGCGGTCGGGAGTTCGAATCTCTCCGGGCGCACCAGTCAGATCAAAAACGACAAGCCGACGCTTGTCGTTTTTTTTGCCTGCGTGATTCCGATTGCACGACGCGCGCAACGACGAGTGACGCATGCGCACACGGAAGATGTGCCGATCACGGCACCGCCTCCCGCATCGGCACTTCAACTCCAGCGCAGGCGATCCGCCAGACATTACGAGGCGGCGGCGGCGCGGCGCCGCCTCGGCCTCGCGTGCGCGAATGCAGAGGCCCCTGCCCGGCTCAGGCGATGGTATCCACCACGCCCCCATCGACGCGCAGCGCCGCACCGGTGGTCGCGGACGCTTGTGGCGAGGCGACGTAGACGCAGAGATTGGCGACCTCTTCCACCGTCGCGGCGCGGCGGATGATCGAGCTGGCGCGATGCGCCTTGACGAAGTCGGCGGCGACCTCGTCCAGCGGCTTGCCGGACTGTTGCACCTGGTCGGACAGCATGGCGGCGACGCCTTCCGTCAGCGTCGGCCCGGGCAGGATGGCATTCACAGTGACGCCGGTGCCGGCCATGCGCTTGGCCAGCCCGCGCGACAGGGCGAGATCGGCGGTCTTGGTCACGCCGTAGTGAATCATCTCGACCGGGATGTTGAGCCCGGACTCCGACGAGACGAAGAGCACGCGCCCCCACCCCTTGTCCGCCATCGCCGGCAGATACGCACGGGAAAGCCGCACGCCGGACAGCACGTTCACCGCCAGGAAGCGCTCCCATTCCGCGTCGGGCGTCTCGAAGAAGTCCTGCATGCCGAAGATGCCGGCGTTGTTGACCAGGATGTCGACGGCGGGAAGCGCCGCGACGATCGCCTCGCAGCCGGCCGCGGTCGCCACATCGCCCACCACGGCACGCACGCGGGCAGTGGCGACGTCGCGCTTGAGGGCAGCCACCGCGGCCTCGGTGCGGGCCTGGTCGCGACCGTTCAGCGCGACCTCGGCGCCCGCCGCGGCCAGGCCCTTGGCGATGCCGAAACCGATGCCGGCGGTGGAGCCGGTGACGAGGGCGGTTTTACCGGATAGATCGATGTGCATGGCTGTCTCCAAGGATGAGGGTGAGGATGAGGAGTCGCTTCGGCGCACGCTCTGCGAGGTCGTCGCCGCAGACACGGGCTGGCCGCGCCGGTCGCTCTGTCGATTCGTTGTGTCGATTCATCATCTGCGCATCCAACCGCAAGGCAAGGAACGGCAAGTGAACGGCGCGATGTGGACCTCGTCCATTGCAGCGGGTCGCCGCATCAGCGAGGCACAGGCGGTACAGGCAACAGGATCAAGCGCATGACCGCACAACTTGCCTCGCCGCGCACAGCCGCCCGCGCGCGCGCGGACAACGCACCCGCCTGCATCAGCCGGGGCGTACGCAGGGCCTGTGCGTCGCAGGCACCATCGGCACGCATGACGCCTTCGCCGCACCGAGTCACGCCGCGATCGTCTTGCCCGTCGGTGCCGGTGCCACTGCAGCCGCAGCGTCCAGCACGACCACCGGATGGCCCGCCGCACGCCATGCATCCAGGCCACCACGCAGCGGCAGCACGTCCTCGAAGTCATGCTGGCGCAGGCGCTTGGCCAGCACCGCGGCCGAGACTTCGTTGGGGCAGGCGCAGTAGATGACGATCCTGCGGTCGCGCGGCAAGCGTGCGACGAGCGCATCGACCTGGCGATCGTCCACTTCCAGCGCACCGGGGATGGCATACGGCTCCAGCGTGCGGTAGCCCGGCGCACGAATGTCCAGCAACAGCGGCGGCGTCTCGCCCTGCAGCAGCGCATGCAGCTCGTCGACCTCGATGCGCAGGGTCTCCATCGCCTTGCGCAGCGACTGCCGGCGCCAGGCGCGGTAGCCGACGTACAGCGCCAGCAGGCCGACCAGCAGCAGCGCCGCGCGCCTGCCGAGCAAACTCAGCCAATCCAGCAAGTCCTGCACCTGGTCGGCGAAGCACAGGCCCAGCAACAACCCGCCGCCGGCCCACAGCGTCGCGCCCAGCGCGTCGTAGCGCAGGAAGGCCACCGGCCGCACGCGCATTGCGCCGGCCATCGGCACCGACACCATCGACAGGCCGGGCACGAACTTGGCCACCGCCAACACGCGCACGCCCCAGCGCGCATAGAAGCGCTCGGTGCGCTTCATGCAGGTGTCGCGCGACAGCGACAGCCGGCACAGCGACTGCAGCGTGCGGTTGCCGTAGCGGCGGCCGGCGCCGAACCACAGCAGATCGCCGAGCAGGCTGGCCACGATCGACACCGCCAATGCGCCCAGCAACGCACCCCACATCGCCGCCCCGTCGAGCAGCGCATAGGTCGCACCGACCAGGATCAGCGTGGGCAGTGCCGGCACCGGCAGGCCCAGCGACAAGGCCAGGACGTTGACGAACACCAGCCCCAGTCCGTAGCGCGTAATCAGGTCCTGCATGGCTTGCCGGGCGGAGAGAGAAGAGGATGCCGCGCATTATCCTCCCGTCACCCGCGGCGCGCGCGGGCGCCACGGCATCACCGGCGGAACAGACCCATCCATCGCCGCCGTGCAGCACGCGTCGCCGGTGTCCCGCACGCCATCACCCGCCCTCGTCCAGCCGCGCTGCCATCTGCGCCAGCCACGCCGCGAACACGCCCGGCTGGCGCATGCGTGCGCGCCACCAGGCCAGCGCCGCGCCCTCCTCGCCGCTACGCCAGGCCAACTGGAACACCTCGTCCGGTTTCGGCTCCTCCACGACCTTGCGCACCAGCGTGCCGCGCGCCAGCGCCGCGCGCGCATAGGGCTCTGGCAGGAAACCGAAGCCGAGCCCGGCCAGTTGCAGCCGGTACTTGCTGCGCATGTCCGGCACGGTCAGCGCGTCCTGGCCGAACAACAGACCGACCGTGCGCGGCAGCAGCCGCCGTGCCGAGTCCGCCACCGCGATCGCGCGATGCGCGCTCAGCTGGCTGCGGCTGAGCGGTTCCGGCGCCTGCGCCAGCGGATGACTGGGCGCGACCGCGAACACGAACGGCAGCGTGCCGAGCGGCTCGGCCACGTAGCCGCCGCCGCTGGGCCCTTCGCCGGCGGCACCGACCAGCAGATCCACCCGCCGGTCCAGCAGCGCCTCCCAGGTGCCGGACAGCGATTCCTGCACCACCCGCAGCCGGGTTTGGTCGGCGACTGCATAGAACGCCGCCATGTCCTGCGCCAGGCATTCCGGCGCGAACACCGCATCCAGGCCCAGCGCGAATTCGGTCTCCCAGCCCGAGGCCACCCGGCGCACGCGCAGCTCCAAGTCGCCAGCGGCACGCAGCAGGTGACGGCCTTCGCGCAACAGTTCGGCCCCCGCGGCGGTCGGCACCGCTTTCGGCCCGATCCGCTCGAACAGTTGCACGCCCAGATCCTCCTCGAGCTTGGCGACCGTGTAGGAGATGGTCGACGGCACCTTGTGCAAGGCCTTGCCGGCGGCCGAGAACGAGCCGCGACGGTCGATGGCGTCGAGGATCTGCAGGGCATCGAGGCTGAGTTTGAGCATTCGAATTTTTCGATGATGGATACCGAATCTATCCGTTTTTCAAACCCGGCGACAGCGCGGATACTTGTTTCCAAGCCGGAGCGCACGCGAAATCATGCCGACCGGCGCTTTCGATCCACTTGCACATCAACGCCACCAAGGAGCCTCCCATGCTGCAGATCCGCCCCGCCAACACCCGTGGCCGCGCCGAACACGGCTGGCTGTCCTCGCGCCACACCTTCTCCTTCGGCCACTACCACGACCCGCGCCACATGGGCTTCGGGCCGCTGCGGGTGATCAACGAAGACCGCGTGCAGCCGGGCCAGGGCTTCGGCACCCACGCCCATCGCGACATGGAGATCCTGTCGTACGTGGTCGAGGGCGCGCTGGAGCACAAGGACAGCATGGGCAACGGGTCGGTGCTGCGCTACGGCGACGTGCAGCGCATGAGCGCCGGCTCCGGCGTCACCCACAGCGAGTTCAACCACTCCGCCAGTGAGCCGGTGCACTTCCTGCAGATCTGGGTGATGCCCGAGCGCGCCGGGATCGATCCGGGCTACGAGGAGAAGCACTTCGCCCCGGACAGCAAGCGCGGCCAGCTGCGCCTGATCGCGGCCCCGCAGGGCGAGGACGGTGCGGTGCGCATCCACCAGGACGCGCGCATCTACGCCTCGATCCTCGACGGCGACGCGCGCCTGGACTACCCGCTGGCGGCCGGGCGCGGCGCCTACGTGCAGGTGGTGCGCGGCACGCTGAGCGTCAACGGCCAGACCCTGCAGGCCGGCGACGCGATCCAGGCGGTCGACGAGGCGAGCCTGCAGTTCGCCGACGCCCAGGACAGCGAGTTCCTGCTGTTCGATCTGCCGCGCTGAGCAGGTCAGGCCAGGTCGCGCCCGCGCCCACTGGACCGGGCCGCGACGGCCTCGCGAAATCCGCCCACGCAGCGGCGCCATGGCGTCGCTGCGTGGGTCGCTGCATCCGCGGCGATGCCCGCATCCTCACGCCATCCTCGGCACCCCGTAACGCGTCCTGCACGGCCTCCGCGTCAATGCTTCCGCTCTCCCTCCCCTACTGCCGGCGTGCCGGCCGAGAGCCTGCCGATGCGCCACCCGACCAGCGCCGCCTATGCCACCCCCTCGCGCATCCGCGAAGGGCGTCCCTTCCCCCGCGGCGCCGTGTTCGACGGCCAGGGCACCAACTTCGCGCTGTTCTCGGCGCATGCCACGCGCGTGGAGCTTTGTCTGTTCGACGAGGCCGGCACCGAGACGCGCCTGGACCTGCCCGAATACACCAACGAAATCTGGCACGGCTATCTGCCCGACGTGAAGCCCGGCCAGCGCTACGGCTATCGCGTGCACGGTCCCTATGAACCCAGCGAAGGCCACCGCTTCAATCCCAATAAGCTGCTGCTCGACCCGTACGCGCGCGAACTCGAAGGCGACCTGATCTGGGCCGACGAACTGTACGGCTACACGGTCGGCCATCCGGACGGCGACCTCAGTTTCGACGAGCGCGACAGCGCGCCGTTCATGCCCAAGTGCGTGGTGGTCGAGGACACCTACGACTGGGAGGACGACCAGCGCCTGATGACGCCGTGGAGCGAGACCCTGGTCTACGAGACCCACGTGCGCGGCTACACCATGCGCCACCCGCAGGTGCCGGACGAGCTGCGCGGTACCTGCGCCGGGCTGGCCCAGGAGCCGGTGCTGCGCTACATCAAGGAACTGGGCGTCAGCGCGGTGGAACTGCTGCCGGTCCACGCCTACCTCGACGATCAGCACCTGCTCGACAAGGATCTGCGCAACTACTGGGGCTACAACACGCTCGGCTTCTTCGCGATCAAGTCGCGCTACCTGGCCAGCGGCCACCGCGACGAGTTCCGCGACATGGTCAAGGCGCTGCACCGCCAGGGCCTGGAGGTGATCCTCGACGTGGTCTACAACCACACCGCCGAAGGCAGCGAGCTGGGCCCCACCCTCTCCTTCCGCGGCATCGACAACGCCAGCTACTACCGGCTGGCCGAGGACAAGCGCTACTACATCAACGATACCGGCACCGGCAACACGCTCAATCTGAGCAACTCGCGGGTGATCCAGTTCGTCAACGACTCGCTGCGCTACTGGGCCGGCGAGATGCACGTGGACGGCTTCCGCTTCGACCTGGCCACCATCCTCGGTCGCGAGCCCACCGGCTTCGACCAGCGCGGCGGTTTCCTCGACGCCTGCAACCAGGATCCGCTGCTGTCGCAGGTCAAGCTCATCGCCGAGCCCTGGGACTGCGGCCCAGGCGGCTATCAGGTCGGCCACTTCCCGCCGGGCTGGTCGGAGTGGAACGACAAGTTCCGCGACAACGCCCGCGCGTTCTGGAAGGGCGACGAGGGCAAGCTCGCCGAATTCGCCACGCGCTTCACCGGCTCGGCCGACCTGTTCGATCGCCGCGGGCGCCGGCCGTGGGCCTCGGTGAATTTCATCACCGCGCACGACGGCTTCACCCTGCACGACCTGGTCAGCTACAACGAAAAGCACAACGCAGCCAACGGCGAGGACAACCGCGACGGCTCCGACCACGACAGTTCCTGCAACTACGGCGCCGAAGGCGAGACCGATGACGCCGGCATCCTGCAGCTGCGCGAGCGGCAGATGAAGAATCTGCTGGCCACGCTGCTGCTCTCGCAGGGCACGCCGATGCTGCTGGCCGGCGACGAGCGCGCGCAGACCCAGGGCGGCAACAACAACACCTACTGCCAGGACAACGAGATCACCTGGATCGACTGGGAGCGCGACCCCACCGAGGGCCGCCTGACCGAGTTCGTCAAGGCAGTCAGTGCGCTGCGCCGGCGCTATCGCATCCTGACCCGCGGCCGCTTCCTCAACGGCCAGTACAACGAAGATGCGGGCGTGCGCGACCTGACCTGGCTCAACCCCGGCGGCACCGAGATGGACGAGGCGCACTGGACCGACGCCGGCGCGCGCTCGGTCGGCCTGCTGCTGGAAGGCAAGGCGCAAACGTCCGGCGTCAAGGAACTAGCCAACGACGACACCTTGCTGATCGTCATCAACGCCTACCACGAGGGCGTCAGCTTCGTGCTGCCGTCTTCGGAAGAGCAACTGCACTGGAAGTTGGTGCTGTCCACCGACGACGCGTTGCAGGTCGACAGCATGCCGGCCGGCGCCAGCGAGTTCCTGGCACCGCCGCGCAGCATCAGCGTGTTCGAGTGTCAGACGACGGGCGCATAGTCGCCACTCGCCACTTCGGATTGCACGCGGACTGAAGCGTCCGCGCCTGCATTGTGTCGCCAGCGCCTGTCGCTGGCGACGCGCGGAATGTTTGCATCCGCAGGTTCTCCAAGACGCGCCGCATTGCATTGGTCTACATGGCCTTTGGCACAGTGCGCGATGGCGAAGGCTCGCTAGGCTGAGTGCCCGCTTCCCTCCAGGCCAGGCATGCAGCACTCCGCGCAAGGCGACATCCACGCCACGTCCAGCACCTCCTTCATGCGCCACCCGCTGCTGCGTATTGCGCTGAGCGCCGCGGTCCTCGCGCTGGCGTCCTATGCGTGGCTCCCGTTTCCGTGGCGCATGCCAGTGGTCGGCCTGCTCGGTCTTTGCCTGGTCTGGATCGAGACACGTTCCTCCAAGGCCTGCGGCGTCGCACGCCCTCGCCTGGTGTCCGTGATCGGCTGGACAGCGTTACTGGTGGTGTTGACTGTCGGCTTCATCACACCGGTGCTGCAACCGCTGATCGACACCATCACCGGACACAAGACCGACTACAGCGCCTACGGCGCACTGAAGGGCAACGTCGACGCCACCCTTCATCTGATCGGCGCAGCATGGCTGAGCGCGGCGCTTGGCGAAGAACTGGTGTTCCGTGCCTTCCTCATGCATCAGCTCGATGCCCTGCTGGGTCGCCTGCGCGGCGGCCGCTGGATCGCCGCGCTGGCCGGTGGCGTGGTGTTCGGTCTGATGCACGCTGCACAGGGCACCTCCGGCATCCTGCTGACCGGCGTGGTCGGCATGCTGTTCGGGTACGTCTATCTGCGTTCCAGGCGCAATCTGTGGGCCATGATCCTCGCGCACGGCCTGATCGACACCTGGGGCGTGACCACCCTGTATCTGGGCTGGTACTGAGCGCGCAGCGCGGTCGAACTTCGCCATTCGGCGCCCCATGCGGACCACGCCGTCGCCGCCAGCAGACAGATGAAAGGACATGTCGCCGTGCTCGTGTCCCCGCGATAGAAGCACCGAGCACGATAGCCCGAACAGGGCACCGTAACGCGCGCGATCGCCGCTGCAGGCTTCGGCATACAACCCGTCCGCTACCTAAATGGTGGAGCGCACGCCCGCTCAATTTCACCTGCGCGCCACCGGCCTGCGCGCAGTTTGGCGATGCCCACTTGAGGGCATCCCTACTGCGGAGTCAACGATGGACAAGAATCGCACCGAAGGCGCCAAGAACCAGATCAAGGGCACCATCAAGGAAGTCGCCGGCAAGGTCACCGGCAACAAGATGAAGGAAGTCGAAGGCAAGATGCAGAAGAACGCCGGCAAGGTACAGAGCGAAGTCGGCAAGGCGCGCGACCACGCGCGCGGTTGAGTTCCAGGTTCTCGTACTCCCCTGCCGCCAATGGCCGGGGAGTTTTTGCGAGCGACCTGCACCTCGCCGACTCGGTGTCGATTCGCCTGATGCGCCCGATCCACGGGATGCACACAGGCCTCTGCGACGACCAATAGGTGGACTGGAGTAGCGAGACGCAGTGCAGCGTTCAAAACGCTGCTACGAAATCAATCCGCGACAGCAAGGCGATCGAATACGGCACGTCCCGGAGCGGTTTGCCGAGACAGCGCTGGTAGGCGCATCCCAAACGCGATCCAAGTCCACATTGCGCAGCGCATCGGGTCGCGACCCGCAAACAGTCCACCACACGCCTGATCAGATCGACGCCGAACTGTCGCGAAGGCACCACCCTGACGTCGCTTGGTGTATGCCAGTCCGGAAGCGATGGCGCCGCTCCATGCATCCCACCATACTGACGCTTACGTTGCGCCTGCATCGCGACAAACTCGCCATGCGCAATGCACTGTGTGATCTGACAACCTGCGGATGTGTACAGCCTCCCGACCACGAACACACCCGTGATATTTCCGCCCGAATCAAAGCATCGATGCACATGATTACTTCCCCCAGAAGAGCAGCGCTCTTGCTTTTCCTACTGCTTCCTGCCGCCCAGGCGGATATGACCGCTGCGGCAGCAACTCGCGCAGCACCTGCCGAAATGACCGAAAGCGACTTTGCCGTAGTCATCAACAACCACTCCTTCGACCTGGGTGAACGCTGGAGCGAACAAGCCAGGACGCAGGCAGGCGCCCAGATCAGCGAGAGTTTTGTGGGAGACGTGCCCGCCGGGGAGACCAGCTACAAGTACTACCAGCATCGCTATGCCGGGTTTGACATCTATACGGCAAACCTCTCCTGGCAAAAAGAGCGACGCGACATCGACAGCTACGTCATTGCGCAGATCACGATCAACGCACCCGCGATCAGAACGGCCAGAGGTGTCGCAATCGGCGACACGCAGAATGTGCTGATCAACACCTATGGCCAAGGCACCGCGGATGACAGCGATGGCCAGCACTGGCGCTCCTATGAGACCAAGAACAAGCGCCTCTCGTTTCAGCTTGAACATGGAAGAATCATCCACATCATGATGACTCTCGACACGGACAGCTGAAATCAGCGCTGCGCCATGCGCCGCCAACGCCACTTCGGGTGGCAGGCGGCCGCTCCCGGTGCTCGCCCGGAACAGAAACGCGGCGAAACACGCTTCTTGCCGAAGACCGCTGGTCCATCCTGTCTTTCTTGTTCGCAGATCAAGACTCGGCGGCGCGCCGCTGCGACGCCGGGACCGTCAGGGCGGCCTTTCTACGCCTTGCGAGCGCGATGCAGAAAGTATCCCGCTCCAAGCAAGGCGATCAGTCCGATCATGGCACCAAGCCGGCCATTCTTGCGCCGGGCCTGGAGCGCCTGCTCAGGCGTGACGACGACGTCATCGCCCAAGCGCAGTCCCCAGATGGATCGCTTGCTGTCCGCATCGTCGAAGACGACATGAACCTGTGATCCCACCTTGAGACGACCCCACAGCGCATCGATGCCAGGCAGCACACTGGAGTACTCGAATGCATCGCCGGCGGGCGCAAGGATGAAGTTGACGCTTTGAAGCCGTCCCTTTCTCTGCGCTGCGTCGACCTTTTCGATCGTCCCATCGGCCTCAGCCAAATGTGTTGGCACTGCCGCGGGCCTGCTGAAAAAAGTGACGGCACTGGCCAACGCAAGGCCAAGGCAAAGCAACGCGATGACGATGAAGCGGATCTTGTGTGACTGCATCTCGATACCAGAGCAAGAAGGAAGCGCCGCGGTCCAGCGACGACGCACATTTTTTCGTGACAAGGCATGGGAATCAATCGATGGATCGCCACCATCCCCGTCACTCAATGGCACCGCGGGCTTGCGACCTCCATACGCAAGGACTTCGATCGCATTGAAGCGTCGAGTCGACCGTTGCTGAGCGCACCTTGCGGCGACACGCGACCAACGGAAGATGAGCAGCGCCACTGCGTCGCAGAGAAACGACATGAAGCAAGCACTGCAGCCCAAAACACGGCCACCGTCGTCACACGTGTCCCAGCGTGTACGCGAAAAACAAGGGCGGTAGCGCGACTCGATTGACGTCCATCGTCAACAAGGACACACCTCGGAGATACGGTCGATCGAGACCGGCAGGACGGCCTGCGCTTCAGGGCACGCTAGCGGCGCCGCCTGGAACAGGACGCGCCTTGCGCGATTGATCACATTGCGTGGCAAAACGAGTTGCAAGCGTGTGGACACCGCAGCGGGCTGAACGCGACAAGCAGACAGTGCGCGATGCAGCGATTGCCCTGCCTTCACCCTCCACGGCCCTCGGCGAACTCCACCGAAAGCTTGAACGCAGCGGCAGGCTCTGAGCTTCATCATGCAACACGTCAAGGACGCTGCGCTCGTCACAGGATCGTTGAGCACAGACATGAGCGATACCGTCTGCCCGAATTCTTGGAAGGCTTGTCGGCACTCACGCGCCACCATGCTGACGCGCAGCGGTGAGCATGACGTCGCTACGGCAGCACGACGCCATTGCACGTCACGTCAGTGCTGCAATCGCGCCGTGCACTCGAACCGTGTCTACAGGCCGACAGGACGCGCAAACGAACGTCCTAGTGGCTGGTCTGGCCGCGCGTGAGGGAGTGCGCGACTCGCATGGAAGTGTCCAAGCGAGTGTCCAAGGTGGCGAAAAAAAACGCCCACAAATCGTTGATTTGCGGGCGTTTCTTTGACACTGGCGGAGTGAGAGGGACACAATTCAGAGTCCTCTAACCCATTGATGCCAATTGTCTTTTCCCACCTGGACACCCGCAAATACTGCCCAAGGGATGGTCCTGCCCCGGGGATCGTAGCCGAGGCAGCATGCAATGTGGATCCCCTCTGCGGCCCATTCCGTTCGCTGTGCGCGACCGATGCAAGGCCGCCCACGGCACGGGATTAGGAGCGCACTCTCAGCAGCAGGACGCCTGACGATTGCTGATCGTTGGCTGTCCATTGACCCCTTCTAGGTGTCTTCAGACATTGGAAAGCCAACTTTTCAGCGCCTATTTATATTTGTGAAATAGCTCTGAAATTTGCACTTGCGGGTTTGCGACTTGGTGCTTGGATGAAAGCTCCTTCCACAGGCTCCAAGGAGCATCCATGCAGTCCGAACTCACGCTTCAAATCGCCAGCCGCCTCATCAGCGGGCTCCTCTGCCAGGAGCGGCATTGCCGCTTGCATGATCGTGTCGACGACATCCGGCACGCCCTGGAGGTGGCCGCGGAAATGATGCGCCAATACCGCGGCGGCTCCTCTGCGCCTCCGGCGCACGACTACGTCACACCCACGCCGGCTCCGACGCTGCCGCCACCAGCGTCCCCCTCCGCGTCGCAAGCACACCGCCTGCAAGAGATCCGCACCCGGGAGGCGGTCGTGGTGCGGGATATCCCGTCCGTCGAAGAGTGGCGGAAGAACCGCCGGCGCAAGGCGGCTCCCGACCCGGTGGCGAACAAGAAGAAGCCAGTGCTCCACTGATCGCCACCGCCGCCCCAACAACAAAGTGCCCCGCAAGCGGGGCACCGTTGTTTCAGTGGAGGCGTGGGCGCGGTGGTCGGGGGCCACTCGGCTCAAGGTCCAGGGTCGGCAGGTCGTCGAGCGCAGTCGGTTGAGCCTCCTGGACTCCAAAGACCAGCGGTCGGTCGAGCTCGATGGGATAGCGCCCGAGCATCTCCTGGCTCCAGGCCTCTAGGAGGTGGCCACTCTCTGCCGCCTCCTTATCGCAGAAGGCCTTTTGTTCCGGGGTGACCCGGGCCCGCGCTTCCGCCAGCTCGGCCGTCCGCTTTTCCAGCGTGCTCAAGCGCCACGCCCGCCGCTGCTTCCAATCCCGCTCCGTCCATGACGTGCCAGGCTGCGGATTGTTGACGGTGAAGTCCTCCCAAGACCGCTCCGCCAGATGGCGGAGCCTGGAGGCGCGTTGCTCGGCCTGCAGGCGTCGTGCGAACCGCGTCAGACTGGCTTTGAATCCGCGCAACCGCCGAGCCAGCTCCAGCAGGTCCGAGCGGAACCGGGCGTGCTCGGCGAACGCCGCGGCGCGCTCGGCCGCCCAGGCCAAGAGCTGGCGGGTGGCATGGAGCGCCCGCGCGACTGCCTCGTGGCGCAGTGCTCCCCACTCCTGGCTCAACTCGGCAACGAGCGCCGGGATGGACACCGGCTCCGGACGTGGCGCCCCGGCAGCGGTCTCCTCCAGCAATCCCAGGCGTTGGGCGATGGCTCCCATGTTGCGAGAGACCTCGATGTGCCCTGCCCCGCGGCCCAGCGATAGGGGCAGCATGGCAGGAGGACGGCGGGCCTCCCGTTGGGCTTGTTCGTGGCTGTGGCCATCGGGCACTTCCACCGCTCGCCCCTCGTTTTCGAAGACGGCGATGAGCTTTTGGAAGGTCTCCTCATTCGCCTCTTCGATTCGGCGGTTCGCTTCCACGCGCTCAGAGGCCTGGCCCCGTCGTGCCATGGCGGTCGCGTTCTTACCCACGTGTTTGGTCGGCTCCCGCGAGAGCACGGCAGCGGCGACCAGATCGCCGCGGGCCATGGCCTCGCCGGCCTGCGCCTCAAGGCTGCGGTGATCCACCTGGATTCCTAGGTCAGCCGCCCTGAGGTAGGCATTGACGGTCGTGGCGATCAGTTCGCGAACCCAATGCACCTCCGCCCGACCAGAAGGCCCACCGTCCAGTTCCTTGGTTTTGTCCGTGAAACCGTCCGGCCCCATGCGCCGCGTCGTTGCCAAAACGTGGACGTGCCAGTTCAAGCCGTCTTTGCTGCCTGGGCTGTGGATGCTGGCCTGGGCCGCGAACCCGTAGCGACTGACCAGCGCACGGGTGACCTCCATGGCCAGCGCCGATCGCTGCGCCTCGTCGAGTTCGTGGGGCAACGCGAACTCGAACTCGCGCGCAATCGTGGCATCCTTGCGCCGCTCGGCCGCCTCCACCGCCGGCCAGAGCTCGGCCGGGACCAGAGCCCAGTCGGGCGCGTCCTCGGGAGCGATGCAGCGGGTTTCGACCACGCCGTCCCGGCGGCGGTAGTCGTGGCGCTGCCCGGTCTTCTCGTCTTCGAGAAGCAGGCCGGCGCGGTAGGCGGCTGCGGCAATAGACGAATGTCCTTTGGCGCGGCTGAAGGTCTTGACGTTGGCGTGGTAGATGGCCATGAGATGTAGCTCCGAAGCAGTGGGGTTGCTTCGTTTATGCCTCGCCTTTGGATTTGCGCAAGCGCCGGCGGCGCTTGGGGTTCAAGGGGCGGAGCCCTTTGCGCACGTGTCACGCAGTGACACCTAGGTGCGCTCTTGCTTATTTCTTTTAAGCCTTGTTTTTCAGATATTTTCGATTTCGAGGGAGTCCCAATTTTCAAGCCGGCAAGAACTTGACTGGAGCCATTTCTTTGGTTGACTCGTAAGGGCACAGAGGAGAAATCAGATGAGCGCGACTAACCACTACCACGACCGAATCCACCGAGCCACCGAACGACTGGCGCAGCTTCAAGCGCGCGAGCTTTTAGCGAGCCAGCGCCAAGCGGTAAAGGCGAAGGAAACACAACGCCGCGAAGAGGCCAAGCGCCGCACGCGGGTCGCAGAGCTTGTGTTTTTGGCCGGTGCCGAAACGCTGGAGGATGCGGAGTTGATCGGCGCACTTCTAAGACACATGGAAAGCCACAATGACCACGACATCCGCAACCAAGCACGTTTGCGCGGCGCCTCTCGGCTGACAATGGCAGATGCAGAAGACAGCCAGATGAGGCACTGAACTGGCTCTTCAGAGTTGTCATGTGCGTGCATCGCGGCAATTGTCTTGGAGTTGAGCCGGAACATACTCGCCGGCCACTGAGCGGCTGTGCTTCGTCTACGACCACCGACTTGCGCCATAACGCGACTAACGTCACCATTTGACAAGAGGACGGGGTCACCTTGGCTCACGGCCATATACACAGGGGATGTGATAGATGGCGAACAAAGACGGAGCCACTGTATCCACGACGCTGGAAGACTGGTTGAACGGACGCGCCAGTTGGTTGCGCATGGCTGCGGCCATGGTCATTGAGCACCGTCGTATGCCGACGGAAGAAGAGATGGGGACGCTGGCCTCGCACTGCTTGGCGGAAGCGGCCAAAACCCTAGATACTCCACACCCACCGTTGGCACCGGGAACCATCTTAGGCACGCCAACGGCCGCTGAGCTTTGCATCGACTCGGTCTCATCCATCCGCGGCGTCAATGCCCTTGGAGAAGACGCGGTCCTAGATCTGAGCCAGGGAAGGATGACAGTCGTCTACGGGCCCAACGGTGCCGGCAAATCGGGCTACGCCCGCCTAATGAAGCACGTCTGCGGAGCACGAGCCAAGGGAAACATTCACCGCAACGTGTTCAAACAGAGCCTCGCTGCTGCTTCCGCCCTCATCAAGGTCACCGAGGCAGGGGTCGATGGCACCACCGCGCATTTCGACCTCGCATGGGAGGAGACCAAAGGCCCTCACCCGACGTTGAAAGCCGTCCCCGTTTTCGACGCGGCCACGGCGCTGGAGTTCGGAGATACCGCCACTACCGCCACCCACCTTCCCCAGGCCATGCGGTTTGTGGGAATGCTCATCAACATATCCGATGGCCTTGCCGCTCGATTGAAGGCACGAGCAGCAAAGCTATCCAGCAACCTGCCCCACATTCCAGAAGATTACGCTCAAAGCAGCGCTGCCACGGTGCTCCGCAAGTTGACAGCAAAACTGACCGAGGACGATGTCAACAAGAGTTGCGCCTTCTCATCTGCCCTGAACGAAGAGCGATTGGGGTTGGAGACAGCGCTGGCCAAGGCTAGCCCCGAAGTGGCTCATGCCAAGGCCGCTGGAGAACTTGAGCGCTTGTCCCATATAGCAGCAAGCTTTTCGGCGTTAAAGGAGAGCTTGATTGACGAGAAGGCTCAAGCGCTCTTAGATGCCCGCAGCAACGCGGAGGTCAAACGCCAAGCCGCTACCGCCTACGCCTCGGCCTTCCTCAATGGGTTGCCGCTCAAGGGCGTTGGAGACCCCGTGTGGCGAACGCTTTGGGACGCTGCAAAGGCATATTCAACTGTCCACGCCTACCCCGGTCACCTATTCCCCCATGTCGGTGACGAGGCCCGCTGTGTTCTTTGCCAGCAACCGCTGGAAGACGAGGGCAAGGCCCGGCTGATCAGCTTCGAGAACTATCTCAACGACACGCTGCAGATGGAAGCAAAATCAGCAGAAGACGCGCTGACGACGTTGAAGAAGGCATTGCCCAGTGCTCCGACCGACCTCGGCTGGCAAGCCCAGTGCGCCGCTATTGGCCTGGAAGCCGAACAAGCCACTCAACTGCTCAAGGCCATTCATACAAGGCTGAAAGCGATGATGGAGGCCACCGCAGCACCTTCTGTGGAATGGGAGCTGTGGACTAATGCCTACGACCAGAAGATCAAGTCGACTACCGCAGAGAGAGATGCGTTGGCGGGGTTGCTGGACCCGAAAGGACGGAGAGATAAGGAAATACGTCTGGCTGAACTTAAGGCCCAGCAGTGGTTGGCAGAACAGCGTGACGCGGTTTGGGCTGATGTGGTTCGCCTCAAGCGTGTGGCCACGGTGGAAACGGCCGTCAAATCGACCTTCACAGGACCGCTCACCACCAAAAGCAATGAAATTGGTCAGTTGGAGCTGGCCAAGGGCTATTGCGATCGCTTCAACGCCGAGCTTCAGGCTTTGGGAGGAAACATGCTTCCCGTCCGCATGGCCTACCGAGCGCAGGGCAAAGGAGCGTTCACCTTCTACATCGAACTAAAAGACGCGCAGGGCAGCGCAAAGAGCCGCGATATCTTGAGCGAAGGGGAGCAACGCATCGTGGCCTTGGCGGCCTTCCTCGCCGACGCGACGGGTCTTAAGCAAGGAATGCCGGTGATCTTCGACGATCCTATCTCTTCGCTGGATCAACGCTACGAAGAGATGGTTGCGAAACGCTTGGTGGACTTAGCCGAGAACCGCCAAGTTATCGTGCTTACACATCGGCTGTCGCTGATGGTCCTCCTTCAAAACGCTGCCGACCAGCGGGCTAAGCTCGATCAATCCGCGGTCAAAGTCGCGGTTGAATCGATCGCCCGCGACGGCAGCAACACTGGTATGCCTGCGCAGATCAACACTTTCTCAATGAAGCCTAAGGATGGATTAAACAACATGGTCAAGGAGATTGCGGAACTCAAGAAGTTCGATGCACCCTTGAAAGAACTCGCGCTGAAGGCGGCTTGCAGCAACTTCCGAATCTTGGTCGAGCGCTCCGTGGAAGACGACCTCTGTTCCGGCATCGTCGTCCGCTATCGCCGCGAAATCAAAACACTAAACAAGCTCAAGCGGCTCCATGCCATCACCCCAGCGGACTGTGCTCTGATCGACGGAATGATGACGAAGTATTCTGCGTTCGAGCACTCGCAGTCGATGGATACCCCCAGTTGGCTGCCAGAAGCAGACGTTTTGCTGGCAGACGTGCAAACCATGCTGGACTGGACAAAGGAGTTCAACAAGCGCGCCGAAGCGGCGGCAAAGCCCAACGCATATCCCAGTCCATCCACTTGAATCCTCCGCTGGGCTCGTATGACAGCCTAGAGGCGACGCTGCGGCAAGAACACGGTTACCTCCTTGCACACGATTTCTTCGTTGGCGTCCACCCCGTCTTGGAAGGGAACACCCGCCGCTCGCAGCTGATTCACTACGTCCAACACATCGGCCGACGATATCGTACGCTCCAGCAACGTAGTCATTCTTCCCGCAACCGCCACCGGGGTGCAAGTCCCGCCCTCTTGTTCCAGTTGTTTGAGGGCGACGAGTAGCGCTGCTTCGTTTCGGTTAATTGTTGCGCTAAATGCTGCTACGAGCGCCAGTAACAGCGACACGTACGAAGTTACTGACGTCGAGTCTGACGCTGCCGCAATCACCGCACCCGCTAAGGCCACCAAATTGATTGCATTTTTCGATACCCGCGTTCCCCCGGCGTTCGCAGGGTTAACAATGATCCACTCCACAACGTCTCGGGGCGGGTAGCCTGCGCGACCACCAACGCTGTCAGACCTAAGATCCACGGCCCCACTGGTCAGGACATGCATCGTTAGGCCTGGAAAGTCACGGTGATCGAGGCCAGCTTCTTCAATCGCGGCTGCAACCGCGCGTGTTAAGTCCTGCTTCGTGAGTTCGTTCATGTAAGCCCCCTTTAGTTGCCCGCGAGATTCGTCAAATTGCGAACGCAGCCTTAAAATGTATCATCTCCTTCATACGCAACCAGCTCCATGATGAGCACAATGAAGATATCCTTTGCAAACCTGATTGCCACCGCAAGATCAAGCGGCAACTCACCACCGTGTACCAGACGCTTCCCGTGATCGATCTGAGAGCGCCCTCTTTTTTGACACGGCGATTACTGGCGGGAAAAGCGTCGGAATTTACCCAGCCGATGAGTTCACCCACGATTCCGGCCTTCATATGACCCAGCCTCGACTTAAGCCCCATCCCGACTTTTATCAGTCGTCCTCCCCACCACTTTCCGCCCGATCATTTTTCCACTGCGCATAAGTTTGCGTAGTTTCCCACGCCGCTTCCGAGGAGCGAGGGATGGGCGGCTGCATACCTTCGATCATCTCATGAAAAGCTAGAAGCATTCGACTGTCGTCAGTCAGGCCCTTCCGAACTTTGTCCGGCGCTTTTTCAAAATCGAGCTTGTCAGGAACGAATACCGTGGTCTCTTCGCCAGAAACCACAAATGAAACGTCCCTAATGGCTTCACCGTCGGTCCAAACCATGTGGCGCTCACCTTCGATGTAATCAGGCTCGGAATACCAGATACGATAGCCACACAGGGCTGATCCGCCGTGAGCCTCAATGTATTTCGCGACATTGAGGTCGCAACAGTCTTTTCGACTCCAAAGCTCCGGCTGCCCATCGACAAAAATAGGTGGCGATTCGCTTAACTCAGACGCAAAAGCAACGACATTTGCGTCAATCTCACGCGGAGTAGTTAGGCGTCGAAATAGCGCAGCGAGCCGTTGATGCCATTCAATCGCCTCGGCAGGAGATTTCGGCAAACGAAGCTTGGTGCTGGTCTGAGAATTTTTCTTATCACCCCCACTCGCAACCGCCTGCGCAATGCGCTCTTCTCTTGATCCGCGATTCTTTGCCTGCCCCATTGCTTCCTCCATAGATAAAATGTTGACCCTACGTCACTCAATTGTGGCGGCATTGTCATTTTTTGAAGATTTTGCATTACTTTCGTCACGCCATAAATTTACATTTTCAATACGTAATACCCCTCCTAGTTCACATGCCCCGAATCGGCCCCACCTGCTCCTGAGCTTGCTTCTGGCTCATCTCCAAATGCTGTTGCTGCACTTGGTCCTGCTTGATAACCTCGGCCTGCTGCAGGCTCTGCTCCGCTGGCTGCTTGGCCGCCTCCCTCCCATCCACCCGAGCGTGGAAGATCGGCAGCTTGTCGCCAAACGGCGCGTAGACCGCCAGCACGTTCTCGGCCCCGTCCTTGCCCAGCGCACCGGTCACCCGATCCACCCGCTTCACCAGCGGGTCCTCGGCCTGCTGCTTGTAGAGCGCCGCGGTGACGTTGCGGCTCTCCTCCTCGTTCCAGTTCCCGGTCCCTTTCACCCAGGAATGGATCGTCTAGTAGGTGGAGTGGTCCGGGTGCGCGGGGTTGTCGGCCAGCATCGGCACCTGCGCCCCCTTCTCCTGGGCCGGTTCGGCCTCCTGCTCCTTGCTGCGCCCAGGCGCAGTCACCGAGACCGTCGCCAGCGTCGGCACCTGCGCCATGGCGGGCTGGCCCAACTCGGCCTTGGCCTGGCGCAGTTCCTCGGAGGTGGTCACCGCGACTTGGTGGGCCACCCCGTCTTGGCCAACCTGGTAGTGAACGATCTGGCTGTCGTAGCCATATTGCCCCTGCTCGTTCGGCTTCAGCTGCTGCATCGTCGGACCGGTGAGGCCTTCGGCCTCCTTTGTCCGCTGGGTGGCCAACTTCACCGCCTGCAGGTTGTTCTCCTGGGCGTTGAGGTCGACGCCGGCAGCCCGGTAGCGGTGCAAGAGCTCGTTGTGCTCCATCTGCGCCGGCGTGGGCGCAGGGCGAGCCTCAATGGCAGCCAAGGTCTCCTGGGCGCGTTCCAGCGAGGGCTGGCGCATCTGTTTTGTGAGCTCAAGCTCCGCCGCCAGGTTGCCGGTCGCCACACCGTCCTTGCCGAGCCACTGCCCGGCCTCGTTGCGCTGGTAGATCTGGCCATCATGGCCTTGCACCCGGTCCTGCTGAGCACGAGCACTTTCCACGGCGGCAGGAACGGCCACCCCGTAGTCCTGCCCACGCTGGGCGGCATGGCTCTCCAGGTAGGCCTGGGCGATGGCCTCGCGGCCGTTGGCGATGTTGCCCTCGATCCGTGCCAAGGCCTCCTGGTTCAATCGCTGGGTCTGCTCTGCGTTCGCGATCTGGGGCTCGTAGACACCTCGGTCGTTGGCGCCGTCCACCCCGGTCTTGACCTGGCGCTCCCACTTCTCCGTGTCTGGATTGCGGTGCCAATTTTGGTTGTCCAGCCCAATCCGATCGCCGGGCTGGGCCGGCAGGTTGAACGGGTCCTGCGGCGGCGGGGCTTTGCCCAGCGCGAACTCGGCGGCCTTGGCATTCGCCATGGCACCCAATTCCTGAGACTTGACGTAGCTGGCGCCGACGGATATTTGGGCAGGGGCTGCGCGCCCCTCAGCCGCGCGATCAAACGCGCCTTGGCGCTCCCAATCTCGTCCGTTGAACTGCCAGTCCACGCCGGCCCGATCGGTCTGGTGGAAAATGTCGCGGTTCTCTTTGAGGTCCACGGCCTTGTCGAAGGCCTTGCTCATCAACACAGCGTCGCCGACCACCAGGGCCGCAGGCACAAAGCCGCCGCTGCTGCCCAGCGCGGCCGCCGTGGATGCGCCGCCGGCCCAGCCACCCACGTTGCGCGCAATGGCGTGCTGAACCTCCGATTGCGCAGCCGTGGTGTTGCCCTGCTCCATCAGCGTCGCCGCCGTGCGAGCGGTCATCACCGCATCCGCCCCCGTCGCCAAGAGTCCGCCGGCACGGGTCAGGCCGCGCGCGGACGCCTCGCCCATCAACAGTTCCATGGCGACTTCGCCACGCTGTCCATGCGGCATGCGAATGTTCTGTGCGGCTTCCGGACCCAGCACCTGCTCGACCTTGAGGATGCCCTGCTCGGACAACACCACGCGCCCGTCGTGATGAGCGTTGGCGATTGCGAGCGACAACCCGCTGCGCTGAAGCTGGATATCCCCGCCTCGAACGATCGCGGCGTTGCTGACCTGGATTTGGTTGAGCGTGGTGACGATGCGCGACTCGGAATGCGCGACGGCACCCCAGCCGTGGTCCACCCCCGTGAAGCCCTTCAAGGCCTCGACCTGCTGAGAGTGGGTTTGATAGTAGGCGGGGATGTCTTTGAAGAACTGACGAACTCTCTGGCTCGTCTGCGCCGGAAGTTCGCCTACTGGCGTGTTGGTGTTCAAGTCGCCATTGATCAGCCCGACCTTGACCGTATCGCGCAGCTGCTCCACACGTTTGGCGACCCGATCCATCGCATCAGGGTCACCCATCAAAGCAGCTTGACCATCCCGCGTCGATTGGATGCGGTTCAACCGTTCAAGCATGCCCCTCTGGTATTCCGCCAAGGGACCGCCACTGTGTGGGGTCACCCCAAGCGCATCAGCCAGTTGAGGACTGGCAGGCAGGAACAAACGGTTCTCAGGGGCATGGATATGAAACTTCCCGACCTCTTGCAACTTCGCCAACAGCTCGCTGTTCTTCAGCGTCTGCTGTTCGATGTTGTGATGGTCCTGGAAAAGCGTCCGATAGTTCGCCATGGATCAGGCTCCTTCCTTGCCGCCCGTGTTCGAAATCAGCAGTTCACGACGTCGTAAAACCAAAGCCCATTGGACTTGCTGGGCGTGACAATGCCCGCCGCTTCAACGGCTTCCTTGAACGCTCTATCGCAGAAGACACCACCATGGAAAGCCAACCTAAAAACATGCGCCGAACCCAACACATCCCGCCTGAAGGCCAGACGGATGTCGCCGGTGAGGTCGTAGTATTTCCCGGCCTCAAATTCGTCGCTGATTTCAATGTTGAGCTGGGAAGCCTCTTCGTCCAAGGCATCCAAGGTGCGGACGACGTCGCAGAGGAATACAGTCGGTCCCTTGGAACCATCGTCCAAACGATAGTCGACCTCAGCAAAAGCGAAGGCCTCCGCGTCCACTGACTCCATCACGCGACGCAGCCGGTCGGAAACCAACCAATAGCCGCTGAAGCCGCCCTCTAGATCTTCAGGCAGCGCGCCCTCGCCGGGGTGGTAAACCAGGCGCGGAGTTTCGCGCAATGGCGGGAACCCACCCTCCGTTGGCTTCACGATGAGGCGCGGCGGCGTTCGCAGAACACTCTCATTTTCAAAGACCACTCCGTGGCCTTTGCCTCCACGCCGAGCATCCGGCTGCAGCTGGAAGAACTCGCCCTTTTTAGGCTGATTTGCCATCTTGGTTTCCATGCGTTGCACCCCGTCCTTAGGCTCACGTCTATCGATTACTGTGACCGGAGTCTAGCGCTATCGCCCGCAACTTGGGCAGACAAATGGGAAGGGCCACGCCCTGCTGCGGCCACCCGGCTGCGTCCAAGGACGCATCAGCGTTGTGCCGGCTGCCACCCTGCCCGAGCGGCCTCTCCGGGGCTGCAGAACATACGCTCGCCGCGTGCTTGGTCGATGCTGGTTCGCTCGTAGTCCCGCTGTCCGGGCACGTGGTAGATCTTCTTGCCCTGACGGGAGATGTTGCCCTTGATCCGGCATCCACTGGACACGGGCGGCGTGGCCACCTGGGCCTGGCGGGCCGTCTGGTCGCGCTTGCTTCGGCGGAAGTCCGCGGGCATCTGGAAGGGCCCTTGCCAGAGGTTCCGCTGGCGCTGCCGTGCGTCGGCTTCGTCCGCGATGAACGCCGTGGCGTATTGGCGATAGGCCACTGCCCAACCGGAGCTCACCATCCAGCGGTTGACCGACTGACCTTGAACGAAGCACTCCGCGACCACCCGGCCGTAGCGGTCCGTGTCCTTGGGCTGGCAGTGAACGCTCTTGTCCAGCACATAGCCGTCCAGCGCGGCGGCGGACCGCCGACCACAGGGCCAGGAGCGTCCGTCCCTGGTGGTGCATTGCTGGGTGCTTTCCGGGGCATCGATGCCCCACAGGCGGATGCGCTGCTTCGCCACCGTGAGGGTGTCCCCGTCTGTAACGGTCGCGCGGCCGACCAACTCTGCTGCCACGCCAGGAACCGAAGCAAAAACCAAAGACAGAACCAACAGACCCTTCAACGCCATCAACAACGACTTCCTCTACGCGCACGCCCGGGTGGCGAGCGCCAGTTCAAACACGGTCCGACACTTTAGCGGAATCCGCTGAGGGAGCTTAAGGGCAAACTACCCGACTTCAATCCCAAGTGTCATACCAAAGCGGCTGACCATCCCACGGGGTGTAATAGCGGCGCTTTCCCCAGTAGTGAACCCTACTATCAGTCACCGTTCGGATCGCCCGAAAAACTGCGCCCCCTGGCATTTCCTCGACCACCTGCCCGTCAAGCACCGGCATCTTGGCACCCTGATGCAAGTCGCCAGCGACCAAGACAGAAGGAACATGCACCAGCAAAGCCCCGGTAGCAGTCTCTTTCAGCACAACGCAAAACGACGCGCTTCTGCTACACGTCACCAGGCGGTCGTATGCCTCCCCTTCCCGTATCCGGTGAAGTAGCGGCAAGAAGGATTCCAATGCCAACGCATGGGCGCGTTCCTTCACTGCAAGATGCGACGCTTCGCGGCACCACTCCCGAAGATCAGACATGTCTGCCAGCTGGAGCACGCTTTCACGGCCTGCCCACTCACGAACGCCCGGCAGATACCGGGACGTGGTGATGAACAAGCCGTTCGCCTGCTCACGCTTGGAATGTGCTTCAAGTGCTGCCACGGCTTCAAGCCGAATGGGTTGGTGCTTGGCATACCGCTTGGCCTGGATCAGCGTGAGATTGTCACCCAATGGTGATTCTTGCCAGATCCGAACGTCCACGCCCTTGTCTCCGCTCCCAGGACCCACGCGTGTTTTCCATCCTCGCGCAGCGAAAATGCTGCTGATGAGCTCTTCGAATGCCCGGTGTGGGAGTCGATGAAAGTCCTCAGGGTTTTTTGCGAAGTAAGAGTAGATGTCACCGGATACGTCCGCAGTATCGGCTTCAATCAAGCGACAAGTCCACCTCCATTGCGCTAGAGCATCGAACTGTCGCTGGAGCTCGGTCTCCTGATTGATCAGGTAGTAGTTGGCTGTGACCGAGTCGTCCCACTCCAGAAAGACACCGAGCTTCTCAAGCTCTTCTAGAAGTTCGTCGGCCTCTTGATATCCCTCGTAGAGCACCCTGCGCGCGTCGCCTTCAGACCAAAAAGTCAGCAAGGGCTCACCTTCACCCGGCTCAGAGTCGTAGCGCTTCAGCGGATCTTTGTGCCCCGAGTCGTGAAGGAGGTCATGCTTGTTTCCCCATGCCTCCGTCACCACCCGAATCTGGGAGACGAAACTCTCTAAGTGAGCATCAGGCTTGTTTGGATTAGCTTTCACTCGACCGCCCCTCGCAATCGGTTGACAACAAAGGAGCAACCGGCAGTTCTGGAGGCTGCTGCGGCACCTCAGGCGCTCCGAACTCTCTATGCAACTCACCTCCCAACTGATCTCGCCGGGTAAACCCATAGCTCGATAAGGGAGGATTTGAGGCGAGAACAGTCTCCAGGCAACCGGCCAACACACTGAAGAGATCAGCGCGGATCAGCATCAGCATCACGTCGCCTTCGGTCCAGCCGGGCCCGATTCTGCGATTGAGCTGAGGTGTCCCGCCATGCGCATACTTGTGGAGCCACTTCGCAGCGCCCCCCTTCTTCAACCCATCTACCAAGCCTTGAATGAGCGGAAACGTGGTGGCCAACTGAGCGGCCATGGCTCCCAGCATCGGGACATCATCAATGGGGTTGTCAGCCCCATCCAGTTGGAGACCCTGAATCTCCTCGCATGACGCCACGTAGACGAACCAAAAGCCAATTGTTGAGGCTTCCAGGATAGGACGCAGCAAGGCAGCGGCGGCGCCGTATTCGCTTGCTTCAACCAAACGAATCAACGCGGAGTGATGCTCAAGCGCTAAATCGATGGCGCATCGGGCGAAGTCCACTCGCAACGAGGTCGAGGCTACTTCGGGAAGTAGGGACCTGAAGCGCTCGTTCTGTTGTCGTGACTCGGCACAGCGGTCGAGGATGATATTGAGAGATTCGGCTTCCATGGGTTCTCGTAGCTTGGTCAAACTCTGTCGGTAGGTTCCAGACCAAACGTTGCCCCCTGCGTAGATTAATTAACTAACTAACTATCCCTTAAAGCACTTTGCATCGCCTGCTGTAGCGCCCCATCTTCACTCCCACATTCGGAACGCTGATTGCCGTCATCTCCGCCCCGATTCATTGGAATCGCCGGTCTCAAGCTCTTCCACGACGACGAAGTCACTGGCCAGCCAGCCGCATGCATCGCTGAGCGCATCGGCGATGCCCTCTTCGCTCTCGCATTCGACCCTGGCTTCATCCGGCAACGCAGGACGCTTGCCATCGGTCTCCCAGACAACCCTCGCACGTGAAACGCTTTCATTCCTGCTCCATGGATGTGCATCTGCCTTGGCAGTCTAGCTTCGGCAGACCGCATAGGTGAAGGGGCGGGCTATGCCCACCCCCTGCTTGCCAGGCTGGTGTGCTGGTGGCCGCCGATGATCAGGTGGTCCAGCACCCGGATGTCGAAGAGGCGAAGCGCTTGCTTCAGGCGCTCGGTGACCTGGCGGTCAGCGTCGCTGGGCTCAGGGTTTCCGCTCGGATGGTTGTGGAAGAGGATGACGGCGGCAGCGTTGAGGTCCAGGGCACGCTTGGCGACCACCCGGTTGTGGACTTCGCATCCGTCGACGGTTCCAGTGAACAGGTGCTCGACGGCCAAGATGTGATGCTTGGTGTCGAGGAAGATGACGCCGAACACTTCGTGCGGCAGGTGGGCGCAACGGGCGACCAGGTAGTTCCCTGCGTGGATGGGGTTGTGGATCCGGCCTTGCCGCTGGAGGCGCTGCTCCAGGATGTTGGCGGCGGCGAGCAAGATGCCTTCTTCGTCCATCGGGAGCTGGTATTGGGCCGTGCGGTCCTGGGTGGTGCGCTTCATCGGTTCTTCTCCACCAGCGCGACATGCGCCTCGTGGGAACCGGCAGGCGAAGCGTTAGGCTCGACCGCACCCGGGAGTGAGCACCGCTTGCGGCGCGCAGCGGAGGGCCGGAACAACGTGGAGGAGGCCTGCCCTTGCGGTCGGGACAGCGAAGCTAAGGTCCCTTTAAGAGGCCCAGCGCTGGTGGAGATGAAATGCATTGAAGCCCTACCCGGGGGGCCAAATACGGACCTGAGTGGTAGGAGGACAGCAGGCATTCTCGGCCAATGGATTGATGGGTCAGCGCCCTGAGGATTTGGCATTTGCGCATTGCCTTTGCAGGGTGCTTGCGTGTCTGAGGCAAACTGGCGGCATGGATACGATTCGAAACTAAAGCGCTAAGGACTTCGGTGCCTGCCTGCGACTGTTCGACGGCAACGTGTCAGCGTTCTTCAGCGCTGAGGAACGCCCTGACTTCGTGCGATGTCTAAAGCACTATGCCGTCGCCTGGCGACTAATGAGTCGTTGAACGTGCAGGTGAAGTGATTGCATGTGTTGGCTACTGCATCAGCGCGGATAGCACCACGGAAAGCCTCTGCTAGGCGCATGGTCGATCAGAAGCTGCATTGACAAGCACTGGGGACCGTGCTGCTCTTGACTCTGCTGAAAATCTTTGCGCCTGAGTCCGGACATCAAGCAAGTCATACTGGACACCAGCCAACACATTGAGGCCATCTACGCTCGGTTTGGCTTTGTGGTAAAGAAAGTTGTGCCAAATGGCTATCGTGTGGGTTTGGGCCGGTGGGATATGGCTGCCGACCTGAAGGTCGCCGACATGATACTGCTCAAACGCACCGCGGATGAGTGGTCCTCACCACACCCGGAATATCCAACTGGTGGCCAGAATGCCTTTACAACCATGCATCGGGAATTATGAATGCCCTACTCATCTGACGATCTAATATTTAAAATAATGTCACCAAGTCTGAAGCCAAAATCACTTAATTATGCCTATACATTAGAAGAAGTAAGGGTTACATTTCATGGACTTATTGCCGAACTGGATGGCATAACAACCAACTTACTTCTCTCATCAGAAACAAATGCAAACATAACTTTTGCCATAGTCGCATCCCAGAGCCCCTTTCAAGTCGTGCATGTGGCCGAGAATGAATTCGTGATACTTATCGAGTTCCGCACTTTTAATACATTGATAAACCTTTGCCTACGAGTCCAATCTTTAGATGGGATCAATGACATGGTTGGGGCACCAAGCATTGAAGAGCCCAGACCATTTTCCGGAAAATACTTAATTGACATCGCAAAGGAAATCGTATTTCACACCAAAGACGCCACATATCTACTGCAATCTACACAACCAAAATATGTTTATAGAGCAGCGTTGTGTTTTATTATAAGCCACGAATTCGCACACGTTTCGCATGGGCACTTGGAATTCATGAAATCCAAAAATTTTCCACGATATGCCCAAACAGAGGATGACCACGCAACAACCTTAAAGACGCTTGAGATGGATGCAGACGCATCTGCAACCTCGTCAGTTTTTTCGATATTTGAAAATATTATTGCGCAGATGAAGCAAGAAGAAGGAATCCCACTCAATGCAGAGAAATCAATCAGAGCCGGATATATTTTAGGAATATATGCAGCCCACATCTATCATGACGCAATAACTCTAAACTACGCCCCTAAAAAATATCCGATCGGGTATTCACGCTTTATGACATCGGTATCCGTCATAAAACAGCTTTACAGCAAAAATTTCCCGGAACAGTTAGACCTACCTGAGGAAGTTCGTAGATCACTAACTCAAGCATTTGTAAATCTAAGCGGCCACCTAAACAACCTCTGGCACCCCATTGCGGCAAATTTAGGAGTATACGCCATAAAAAACAATAGCATTGCTCATGAATATGGTCTTTTAGGTGAATTAATGGCACTAAATTATCTCGAGCCGCTACATGATAGATGGGCGCTCATCCGGCCCGAATTGGAGAAGTTCCGACGTGGAGGCTCCCTTGCACCAGCAATAACCCGAATGTAACGTATTTACATTCGGCGACCGAAGTTTCAAAGTGTTCGTTGGTATGTTCGAGATCCCTCCCCTCTTAAGCAGATCCGAAGCCATTTGGCAGAACCTCTATACCCCTCTATCTCCACAATCCGCGATTTTGAGCATAACCATGGAACGTAACCATCCTATCCGAAGTATGATGCTTGCCTCGCTTTGGTCCGTGGCGCTTGATGGATGCGCAGCAGTTGGTCCCGTAGCGAACCAGCCAATCGAAGGCCCTGTGCGCCTGGGAGAGATTGCGGCGGTCGATGGGCCCAAGGTGCGCCCCGATCGCGTCATCGAAGACAGCCGCTGCCCTGCAGACGTTCAATGCATTCAGGCCGGCCGGCTGGTCGTTAGGGCGACCGTGCTTGGCGGTGGCTGGTCCAAGGAGCTGGACCTCACGCTCGGCGTCCCGGTCCCTGTTGCCGATGGCATGTTGACACTAGTGGACGCTACACCCGTGCCGATTGCCAGCGAGACCGCCGCATCCTCTCGCTTCACCTTCCAGTTTCAGGGCGGCCGTTAGGCGATGCCCTTCACTGCACCTAGAACAAGGTCATCCTACGACGCAGGCACTGGGGCCACTGCGTCAACGGGCTGGCTTCTCGAGCACGTGGCAACAAACCAAGGCGCTCCGTTCTCGGGAATCCACTGAAAGAACAGCCACCACGTTCTAGGTGGAGGTGTTGGCGTTGCTTGCGCTCGCTGGACATCGACCACCTGCTCGCCACAGGCGGCCGGAGAAATCGTTGTCCGCGTCTCGAATTCCTGGCCTGTGACCAATGGGCCACGCATGGACTCCCCAACACGCCAACGGACCACCTCTTGCTCCGAGTAAGGCGCGTCACCGTGCTGAACGATCTTTCTCTGCACGGAGACCATCGTCGCCTGGACAGCCACGGTAGCCCTGGCTTTAGCGTCGTCCAAGCTTTCATACATCACGCAGCTGCAGGCCATGGCTGCTGATGCTGGCAGCAAAAGAACCAAGCCGAGTAGCGTTTGGCGGATTAAAGTTGTCCTCATATCGGCTTCCCTCCCCTGTGCGGGAATCATAGCCGGCGATGGAAATGGCGGGTCAGCTGCCTATGCCACTGGACTTCATAGGCCTGGAGCATCCTCATAGGAACCGTGGTTCCAGGATCGGTAGCGCCAGGGCACCACGTCCTCAAAAAAAAGCGTGATGCGGGACCTTGGTGCGTCGCCACCCAGCTTATCTTCACTCAGAACGGAGCTTAAAAACGAGATCTAACAGTGACTGGCTCAGCCTTTGGTAATGCTTGATCCAGCAAAGCCGCGCGGAGAGTATTCTCAGCCCCGTCGCTCATTGCTTCAATTCCAAATTTTTTGAGCTCACGCTTCAGCCTGAGGACCACTTCATGGTCCGCGTTTTCGTAACGCTCGCAATGAGCCAGGCTACGACAAGCCACGTTGTATGAGTTGGGATAGCTGCGGGTTGGCGGCCGCCCTCCGATCATGACTTCTTCATCACGCCCTTTGGGATACCAACGTTTTGCTTTATCAAAGCTACCGGCTGGGTGCTCTTTGCGAGATTGACGACGCTCATAGCGAATCAGTGCCGCCCAGGCCTTCGATAAATCTTCCGGTTCAACATTAATCTTTTTAGCCATGGCACAATCAGATTAGCCGAGCGAACTGCAGGCTTTCACTGACCGAACCTACGACAGATTATGAATTTCGCAACACCACTCGGTAGCCTATGCGTAACTGACATTGGCAACAGCGCAGCCAGGAAAAAGCAACATAAGCGTACAAAAACTACCTAACATTTAACTTATATTCATCGAGAGACAATGAAAAATATCGAAGTAAGTTAGCTTATTTAATGCAAACAGTACGTAATTGACTGCGATAAATCGACACAAATTCCCTCGAAACCCTTGGTTTACAAGGCTTCTCGCCGGATAACGAATTGACGGATTCGGGAAGCACCCCATCGGGGCGACCCTAACAACTGAGGTATTCGTCTACACCGCAAATTTTTGTATCGCCCCCGTTGACGAATTTTCGTCCTGTCATATCCCTACTTCCATCTTTCGATGGAAGTGACCCATGACCAGCAACCCCTCCGCAGCACTCAACGATTACATCGATTTGCCCTTCGGCCTCCTGCATTTGGAAGGCATCCACATTGGCCGCTACCGTATCGACCTCGCCATCATTCAAGGCCGGGAAGCGGCCATCAATCTTCAAGAATGCATCCTCGCTGCGCTCGACGAAACCGGACGAAAAAGCGGCCTGAGGAACAGCACGCGCTACCCCGCGCAGCTGCCCATGGGCACGCCGGCGCGCCCTCTGGCCAAGGAGATCGAGGATCATCTGGCCGACATGCGTCGCCGGCAACTGGAGCCCAAAACCATCCAGTCCACTGAGCGCACGTTGAAGCTACTGCTTCTCACCTGCGGCAACATCTCGGCGGCTCGAGTGGACTATTACCACATCCAGGCGCTCTGGAAACTGCTGCGCTGGGCCCCAAGGAACCTGGTGTCGGATCCACTGCTGAAGGACCTCTCCTTCGACGAAGCGATAGCGCTGGGGAAAGAGCAAGACGTGCCGCCGCTCTCGCCTGCCACGGAAGAGCGTCACCGCCGATTCCTTGTTGCCTTCTTCAACCACTTGGTCAACGGACAAGCCATCGACTTGTCGCCGATGAAGGCGTTTCGGAAGCCCAAGAAAGATCACACCATCGACCCGGACAAGGCGATCCGCTTGTTCGAGGATGCAGACCTAAAAGCCATTTTTGACCCCGCAACCTTCATCCCTTGGGCCAAGAAGCCGCAGTATTGGTGGGCACCGATGCTAGGCTTGTATACCGGTGCCAGGGTCAACGAAGTCTGCCAGCTGAAGTTGACCGACATCATCGAGGAGCGCGGCGTTTGGTGCATCGCCTTCCAAAAGACACTCGACCCAGACCTGGCCGCAGACCCAAAGCGACGGCGGCGTAGCCGGCAAAGCATGAAAGGCGCGGGCTGCATGCGCATCATCCCCATCGCCAAGCCGCTATTGGAGGCAGGCTTCTTGGAGTTCGTGGAGGACATGAAAGCGATCGGCCATCATCGGCTGTTCCCGCTGCTCTCCGCGGGCGTAAACCGCACGACAGGCGAGACCAATGCGCGTTACAGCCAACAGTTCGTGGTGGACTTTGGGCGCTACCTGAAGAGCTTGGGCTTCGCGAAAGGAATTGGGTTCCATGCTTTCCGCCACACCCTAGCCACCGAGCTCGATGTCAACGACGTGCCGGAGAAGGAGATTGCGTTGGTCACCGGCCACAGCACCGACCCACGGGACCGGGTCCAGGTGCTGCGCAGGCACTACCTCCACAAGAAGCCCCAAGTGACACGAGGAAAGCAGATCAGCGCTTTGGAGCTGTATCAGCCCAACGTGGAGTTGCCGCGCTACCAGCGGGGGCAGTTCGATTCGTGCTTGGCCGATCCGAGCAAGTTCTATCCGTAACGTATTGTTGCTCGCCGAAGCACCACTCGGGCGGCGTAAATTTCGAATGAGCAGTAATACTCTTTTAAAGGGAGGAGGAACACGCCCTCCTCCCCTTTTTCCATTACTTCTCGTGGAAGTGATGGTTGTTCAAGCTGGGTGGAAACCGCTCCCCCTTTTGAACATGGCGGTCGTAGGAAGCACCAGCGTATTTATTGTCTACATCGCTGTATTGCCCGTAGGTTCCGGTCTTGGGGCATTCCTGCCCGGACCAATAGTTTCCACCAGCCATAACAAACTCCTTCTGCTAGATGTTGGCAAAACAATCCGTCGGAGACCCTCTCCGACCAAGATAGGATAAGTGACGCCAGTCTCGTTTTGTGAGACAAAACGTCAGCCTAGCTCGTTGCCTTCCCAACCAGTTCCTGCAGGCGCTCTAGCGCCTCCCTTTGCTTGGCCGGCGGTAGTCGCGATACCAGCAGAATGATCTCCGCAATCAGGTCTGAAGTGGCATGAAAATAGGCCACCGGCAAGTCCAGCGCCTTGGCCAACGCCTCCGCGGTCGCAGGATCAGGGTCATGTTGCCCCGTCTCGTAACGGCTCACCCGCGTGGCTCCTGAGACGCTGTCCACCATCCCAATGCGCTCGGCGAGTTCTGCCTGGGTCCAGCCCATGGCCATCCGCGCACTCCGCAGGCGCGTGCCATAGACCGTGGCCGGTGTCTTGGGTTTGGGCATCGAGAAGATTGCACGAAAGCTGAATTCCCTCAGTGTGCCGCTTGGATGCCGGCTTCTCATCTGCGATTATCGTAAATGCCGCCAGGCCGGCGGTCTACAGGGGCTTTTCCTATGAAGCACGCAGGACAAGGAGCGTTCGCTGCGCTCCTGGCATTGATGCTGGTCGCTCCCGGCTCCGCCCACGCTCAGGACCGCTCAGACCCCAAGCCCGGCTTCTTCCGCCAGCTCGGCGGCAGCCTCAAGGACGCGGGCAAGCAGATCGTGGGCATCAGGCCGAACGCAGACGGTAAGTCGACCGTCCAAGCCAGCAACGGCCCCCTCTACACGCCCCTCAGCGGCGCCAGGACGCTGCCCGGGCTCTTCAAGGGCGACAACCACCAAGCGGCGCAGGCCGGCCGACTGGAGTGGCCTCGGGTCGCACTGACGTTCACCGAGTGGGGCGTCTCTCTGCCCTGCTGGACCGTGGAAGCGCGTATCTGGTCCGACCCCGCGACCTCGAGCACGGAGACCTTCCGCGCCTGCGCCGACGCTCCGCTGACCGACACCGACGACTTGGGCGAGACGGCCGAGCTCAACACGTCCGCTTTGTGGAAAGGCCGCGACACGCTGACCGGTATCCGAGTGCCGGCCAGCAAGCCGAACACGGGCTCTCAGCGCTCCACGGGCCCCACCCCACCGGCGCAGCCCTTTGTGGTCAACGTCAGCCGGCCGGGCGTCGCCGATCGCGCCGTCGACGTCGCCCTGCGCGTCGCCTGGGTCTCGGGCTTCCTCCAGACCGCGGATCTCCATCCGGGAGCCAGCGGCCTGCTGACGCCCTTCAAAGACACCCGGCTTTGGACTGCTGGCTTCAAGCCCGACGGCAACCGAGACAAGTAGCAAGCCCCTGCCTCGCCACCTCCCCCATCACCATCCCTCAGCAAAGGAACGACATGAAAAACGCATGGATCGGCCTGGTCGCGTTGACCATGGCCCTGGGTCTGACCGCCTGCAGCGGCAAGCCCTCGAACGACAACGCCAAGCAGGCCCTGGTGACCCTGCTTGAGCAGAGCGGCGCCGGCCGAGTGAGCGACATTCGGGACTTCGAGCTGAGCGGCTGCACCAAGGCCGAGGACGCCGACGGCTACCGCTGCGACACGCGCGGCCAGGTCGTCCTCGAGATTGCCGGTCGGCAGGTCCCCGTCCCCGTCAACAAGAACCTGAGGTATGCCAAAGCCGACGGCACGTGGAGGGCCTACGCCAAATGACTACCCATCCTGATCCGATCGCCCCCGCGTCGATGGGCGTGGTCCACCCGCTTCCCGGCACCGGAGCGCCGCGTGCTGCGCCCAAGAAAGTGCTGACGCCCCACAACCGCTTCTTCTGGTGGTTCTCGCTGAGCCTGCTCTTCCTGGGCCCGCTGGGCTTCATCGTCGGGCCTTTGATGGCCCGGCGGGGTCTGCGCAAAGCAGAGCGACTCTGCCCGGGCGCCGCCTACGCAGCTCGGCAGCGCGACAAGGGGTTCACTGCTGGGCAGTGGTGGGTCATGACGCCGCTGGCTCTGATGGGAGCCTTCTGGATCTTTTCGCTGCTGAGCGGGCTGCCGATGGTGTTGCTGGTGCTGTGGGTGCAGCTGACCAGTTGATTCCGATAGAGCATCCGCATCAAAAAGCCCGGGCAATCCGGGCTTTCTTTTTGCTCCATACCTCGCCCGTATTGCATGGCCATGGAAGCCGTTTTACAGCGACGAAGTCTTCCGACCAAGTCACACCTTGGCCAATCCGCGGTTGACCCGCTCAGCTCGCTGTTAGATACATGTCGCAACCGCGTGCCACTCCGTGGCAAAGGGGCGCGGTTGTCGTCTCTCCCACCACACCGGCATTGCGCCGGTCTCGGCTGTCTGCTCCACCTCTGTCAACTCGCGCGTCTCTCAACAGGCACGGCCCTTGTCCGTGCGTGCTGGGTTCGTGCGGCCTGCCTAAACACATGGAGAAGTGCACTATGCGATTCCGGATCTTCCTCGCCGTCTTCCTGTTCACCACCGCCAGCGCAGCAGCGCAGGCCCAGGTCGTCACGCTCAACAAGGGCGGCTTTATCCTGACCTACGACTGCACCGAGCACACCGCCACGCGCTACGAATACTCGCTCAACGCGGACACCGGCTCCGCAGCTCGTCCGTCCGATTTCAAGCTCGACACCACCCTGCCGAGCGGCTGTGGCGGTCAGACCTCGACAAAGTCCTACGCCAGCGTTCGCTCGGGCTACGACCGCGGCCATCTGGTCACGTCCAATCACATGGACTACAACTCGACCTACATCGTCCGCGCGAACCTGATGTCGAACATCGTGCCGCAGGTTTCGGGCTTCAATCAGGGCATCTGGGTGAGCGCGGAAAATGTCGCCGAGTGCTACCGCGATATCCGGCCGGTGAAGGTCTACGGCGGCGTGGTCTTCGGCGACACGTCGAACGACTACTTCCTCTCGAGCCACGGCATCCGAACGCCCGAGTATTTCTGGAAGACGATCATCACCACGGACCCGAGCACCGGCGCCGAGAAGGCTATCAGCTGGATCATTCCGAACCAAACCGGCCTGGGCAGCCTGGACGACTACATCGTGTCGATCGCCGACCTGGAAGAGCTCATCGGTGCCAGCAATGTCGGCATCACCGCATCGTCTGCGGTCAAGAACATGCTGCCGGCGACGACGTGGAAGCTGCCGAGCAACTGCGACCTGAGCTGAGCACGCGACGGCCTTGCAACGCGTTTCCTCGAAAGCCCTGGGTCACCACCTGGGGCTTTCTCTTTGTGCTACGAGGAGAGTTCCGCTCTCCGGAAGCATCCGCTCAACTGGTCGCGTCGCCCTTGAGCACGAGCAACGGCTGGCCCGCGGCGGAGCCGATCGGCAGCCGGGACTCGGCGCCAGGCGTGACGACGACGACGGTGATGACCTCGTCCTTCAGCGAGTTGATTTGCACGAATTTCAGACCCGCCTTCTCGAAGACATAGGCCTTGAACAGCGGCGACAGGCTGACGTTTTGTTTGCCGGGGGGAATGCGCTCTCCCATGCCCTCGATGACGTCGGCCGGGTTCAAGGCAGGCTCCGCTGCCTTGGCGAGCGGGCACAACCCGGCGGCCATCATGGCCACGCCGATCACTATTCCGGAGAAGGATTTCATCGGTCGATCCTTGAGGTATGCGGCCACATAGACGCTACTGCTGGGCTGAAGGGGCCGCAAGCGCCGCCCATAGGCTGGGAAAAACCGTCTACGGGATTGGACAAATTTACCCATGAAGTCGAGCCGCGACCCTACCCGCCTGGCCGATATCAGACCCCACCCCAGCCTGGCGAAAAGCAAAGGCCCCGCATACGGGGCCTTTGATCGTCGGCGCTCAGCTGAAGGTTCTGGCCTCCTTCCCACGGCCATGATGGAGGGCAAAGCAAGGCAACCGGCTGGCTGAAGCGTGAGCAGCTACTGGACAGAAGCGCTATTACCCGCCAGGTTAATTAACCGGTCCAATCGGATAATCAACACCAGGCACGATTTCGGGTTCGGTAAAATCGCAGGCATTGGCAGCCAACTGGCATGCCTCCTGTTTGCTGAAGGGCGGATTTCCCGAGAGGGAGACCTGAATACTGTAATCCGGCGGAAGCTCCTGACAGCCGCCTTTTCCGTTGCAAACCACACTGATGTCCCCACAGCCACCCGTGATGCTGAGCTGAATGGCGGAACTAAGATCCCCACCCTGCCAATGCTTATTGTTGCAAAAGTAAGCGTTCTGTCCGATCACCTTTCCTGAGGCGTCGAAATAGATCCGATTAATTGATTTTTGCCGTGCAGCGTCAGCATTAAACGCGAGTGCCAAGCCACCAACGATGATAAAACACGCAATGAATCGCATAACCATCTCCTTGTTCGCGATTGGATTTCACTCCTAATGGATTATCCATTAGTGGACGAATAACCTATCCGCCGTCGCTGGTGTAGCACGCCCGCTCAGGTTCCGGCACAAGTTAAAACAGTCCTTAGAGAATTTTTTTCGCTTTATGGGATAGACATCTAAGTTAGAACAATAGCGCTACCAGCAGATAAGGAAAGCCTGTGGCTCGGAGGGGCGCCGTCCACGGGGTTGGACGAATGCATCCGCAAAGTCGCGAGCCGCGGCCCTACCCGCTTGGCCGATCTTAGGCCCCAGCCCAGCCGGGCGAAAAGCAAAGGCCCCGCGTGCGGGGCCTTTGATCGTCGGCGCTTAGGTGGAGGTTCTGGCCTCCGTCCCCCAGCCATGGTGGGTGAAGTGGCCTGGACGATGGAGAGAGCTTGCCTTGGCAAGCAACGAAGACCAATCAGACACTTCCCCGCCGTAATGTCAGAAAAAACCGCATGCGCCGGACTGGGGGTGTGTTGCACAGGAGCGAGCAACCTCTACCCAAGGCTATCTCTAAGTCTTAATCGCCATCAATCTTCAGCGCTCTTCTTATTGATGGACTATCAATACAAATAGTCTTCCCAAGAGTTTCTCCGAGCTTATCAAAAACGTCCCATTGGTCCACAGACTCCACGGACGGAATTTCTATCTCCGTGTAAAAGTCGACCCGATCGCCTAAAACCCTATCCACGCGAACATACCATCGCCCATCACGAGCGTGGGTAGAAACCAAATGGCGATAATCTTCAAACATGGCGTTCCTCATTGTGGCCAGCCGTGGAAAGGAGGCTCAGGCCTATTATTGAGACAAGCATTCAATCTTTCTTCAGCCGAACCATAGCACCTCGCTGCGCTTCCCTTCTTGACTCGGCCAGCCCTTTCCGCACGCCCCAGTCCTCTGCATGTCGCAAGCTCTGCTTCGTATCGTTGATGACAGAACTCAGATTCATCAGGATCATCTGGGCACATTGCATTGCCGATAGCATGCCCAGTGACACCACCAACGATGGAGCCAAGTGCTCCTCCAGCAGGACTAACGGCCATTGCTCCACCCGCTGCACATGCCGCGGCACCAGGACCTGCTGGGGCACATACAAATCCACCGCCAATCGCCCCAGCAACACCACTGCCGTAGTAACCAACAACCCCTCCGCAGATAGCACCAGTAGTCGTATAGCTAGCCACGCACGCTTGGTCCTTCTCAAGCCCCATATGATCAGAAAAAATCAATGGGCTGGATTCAACGTATGCCCAAGTGCTGGCGCCGCCACTCAGTCCGATCGGATCACTCTGCCCATATCGCCCAGTGCTCGCGTCGTAGTCCCGGAAATAGTTTTGGTTGAGTCCCGTGGAGCTGTCGTAACGCTGCCCGGGGAAGCGCAGGTTGAACACGAACGCGGTGCCGTCGTTGTCCGGATCCTGGTTCGGCGACGTGTTGCCGAAGGCCTCGCCCTTGATGTCCCAGGCCCAGATGGCAACGTCGCGCACCGAGTCGATCACTGCCCGTGGCGCTCCCAGATGGTCTGGCTGCACATAGTTCAGCCCGGTCCCCGCCAGCACGCCCACCGGCAAGTCATCGAGCCAGATCGCCTGCTGGAGGGCCTTGCCGTTGGTGTCGTAGTCGCCCATCCAATGGCCGGCTTCGTCGTAGACGGTGTAGGTGTTGGTGGCGCCGAGGAACCGGCGCACCTGCTCGCCCCGCTCGTTGTAGCGATACTCCATCGCCAACGTGCCGTTGCGCGTGGCTTGGCTCATGCGCCCCGTCGCGTCGTAGGCGAACGAGCGGGCCGTGCCATCGATGGCTGTGGTGTTGCCCACAGCGTCATAGCTGCGCGTGGCGCCCCCCACGCTGGCCAGACGGTGGCTGTCGGTTGGATAGGTGTAGGTCTGGCTGGTGCCGTTGACCTGGGCGCTGAGGCGATTGCCGGTGGCGTCGTAGCTGTAGCCGTCGATCACCGTGCCGGTCGGGCCGTCCTTGAAGGCGGTCAGCCGATTCAGATTGTCGTAGCCCAACTTCACCACGGGTGCGGTATTGCCCGGCGCGGTCAGCGCAGTGAGGTTGCCCGCCGGGTCGAAGCCGAACCCGATGTTGAGGCCATCCTTGCGGCCGTCTTGGATCGCCAGCGGGCGGTAGTTCTTGTCCAGCACGCGCTGTAATGGCCGGCCGTTGCCATAGGCCCAGCCAGCGCTGGGGCCGAACGGGTAATAGGTCGCGCCGCTCAGCAGTTTTTGACGCGCGCCGCCGGCGGGCGTGACCCCCACTTCCGTTGTTTGTCCCAGCGCATTGCGCACGTAGTCCACCACCGCGCCGTCTGGATAGGTGACTTGGCTGAGGCGGCCACCCTTGGTGTAGGCATAACGCAGCGCGAACGCCTTGCCGTTGGTGGTCTGCACCTTGCGCACCACGCGCCCGAACCGGTCATAGCAATACTGGGTCGTGCCACTGCCGTCCTGCAGCCTGCTCAAGCGGCCCAGCGCGAACGTTTCCCCAGCCGCGCACACGTTCTGGCTGGCATCGTAGGTGTAGGTGGCGATCAGCGCCTTGTCGGCATAGGTGGTCTTGGTCAGGCGCCCCAGCGCATCGTAGAGGTAGCTGGTCTTGGTCCCGCGCGCATCGGTCTGCGTGACCATGTCGCCGGCACTGTTGTAGGTATAGCTGGTCACACCCGTGTCGGGACTGGTCAGCTTCAGCAGGTCGCCCAGGCCGTTGTATTGGTAGACCGTGGCCAGGCCCTTGGGATCGGTGACCTTCGCGATGTGGTCCAACGTGTCGTAGTCGAACTGGGTCTTGGCCGCGATGCCGCCGACGTCTTGTGTGGTCTGCTTGACCCGGTTGAGCGGATCGTAGTCCGTCTGGGTCTTGTGCTTGAGCGCGTCGGTGACCAACTGCACGTTGCCGTTGTCGTCGTAGCTGAAGTCGGTCGGATCGGCTTCGGCCGTGGCCTGCGTCGCCAACTGGCCAATTCGGTTGTAGATCCGCGACAGCGTGTGCGTGAGGGTGCCCGACGCGTCCTTGGTGTCTTCCTTGGCCCGGTTGCCCGACGGATCCAGCGTGTAGTGGATGTTGTTGCCGGCGCCATCGGTCACGTCGGTCAAGCGATGCGCGGCGTCGTAACCGTAGGTGACGAACGTGCCGTTGGGATCGGTGACCTTTTTGACATTCCCTACCTCATCGTAGGCCACGACCGTGGTCTGGTCCTGGTCGGACGGTGTGCCATCCGCGTTCGCGCGCAGCGTGCTTGAGTCCGTCCAGCCGCGTGGCGTGTAGGTGAGGTCCCGGATCAGGCCATTGGCGTCCTGGGTGCGCGTCGGGCGCCCATTGCGGTCGTAGGCCACATAGGTGGCGGCCCGGCCCAGCGCATCGATGACCTGATACAGATCCCCAGCGCGATGGCAGGCGCCACCGACAGTGGCGCAGCCGGATTCGTCGGCGGCCAGGTAGTAGCGGTAGCTGATGGTGTCCGCCACGTCCGTGCGCGGGCCGTCCTGACTCAGTACCAGGCCGACCTGCGGGCACTGCGTGCCGTCGACGCTATCGCAGTAGCTGGTCAGCCACTGGCGCACGCCAGTCGGTGCGTTGGCAGTGCTGCCGCAGTTGTAGCTCATGGCGGCGGATACGGCCGGATCAACCTCGCAACGTGCCGTCTGCTGACCGCGTGCGTTGTAGGCCCACATCGTCTTGGCGGTCGTGGCGCCGGCCGCATCGAGCACCGTGCGCGTCAGCGGCACGCGCAGGATGGTGTTCCAGGTGGTGTTCGTCGTGCGCTGCTGCGCAGTCCCCGACGCATCGATCTGCTGGGTCAGCAGGCCACCGGCCGTGTAGGTGGTCTTGGTCACCGTGCCCTTGAAGTCGGTCCTCGACGCCGGATACCCGTTGTCGTCGTAAGTCAGCGCCTTCCAGGGCTGATTGCATTGTTGACCGCACGGCACGCTGGCCCCGGTCGGCTTGAGCGAGCCGTAGCCGGTGTCCGTGTAGGTCAGAAAGGTTCTGAATCCAAGGGGCGAGGTGACTGCGGCCGGGGTGGCCCAGTTGGAGGTGGAGGCCGAATACTCGACCGAGATGGCATCGACGTTGCCGGCGAAGCTCGACGCAATCGCATCGCCACTGCTGGCATAGCGCGTGGTTTCGAAGCGCACGCCCTTCTCGTCGATGACGCCGGTCAGCGCGGTCGGCTGACTCTTGTTGGACGTGAGCGAGGCCTCGTTGTAGACGTATTGGCGCGTCTTGCCGTCCGGATACTGCACCGAGGTCAGGTTGCCGATGCTGTCGTAGCCGTAGGTCAGCGCGCCGCCGTCGGGCAAGGTGACGGTGGCCAAGCGGTTGTTGCTGTCGTAGGCGAAGCCGAGCGAGCGACCGCCCGCATCGGTGACCCGCTGCAGCAGGTTCGGCGGCGGTTTGCTGCCGGCGACCGGCGGCAGGTCGCTGTAGTCCAGGGTCAGCACGGTCTGGCCCATGCGATCGAACACCGAGCGCAGCAGGCCGGCGGTGTCGTAGAGCTCGGTCTGCTGGGTCGCCGCCACCGCCAGGGAGTAGCCCAGCAACACGCCGGCGCTGTCGCGGCGCTCGGTCAAGGTATCAGCGATGTCCGGATCGGGCGCCCACGCGCCGTTGCTGAGACGAAACCGTTCCACCACACCGTCAGGCCGTTGGACATCGATGAAGCTGCCGCCATTGGCGACACCCGACAGCATCAGATCCAGTCGACGCTCGAAGGAGTGGCGCCACTGCTTGCCCAGCGTCACCGCGGTCACGAAGGTCTTGCTGTTGTAGAAGCGGCGCAGCGTCAGCCAGGTTGGCGAATCGTAGTCGGTGTCCTGGCGGAACATGTTGCCCGTGGACGTGTTGATCGGGTCGCCTTCGAAGGCAGTTCCCCGATGCACCCCGCCTTGCTTCAGCGCGGCGTTGCCGCTGCTGCCATGCGGGCCGGTGCTGTCGCCAGCCTGGCCGAGCCCACCAGTGCACCCGGTGTTGCAACTGCCCGTGTTCTTGACCGGCTGGCCTTCGCCCACAATCTTGTCGTTGGCGTAGACATAGCCCCACCAATGGCCGTTTTGATACACGGTCGCAGCCGCAAAGCCGTCGCTGTAGGACACGGTAAAGACGGGCGGTTTTTCGCAGCCATTGGATTGACACACCCGCATGGCGCCATCGATGACGAACTGCACCGCCTCGTTCACGGTCGCAAACGATTGCGAACCATTGCTGGAATCCCCGACATACGGCGGTCCATATTGCCGCTTCGGGGTGACCGCCACACTGGGGAAGGCCGCCAGCGCGCCAGTAAGCAGCAACAGGCAGGCACCGCCGAAACGGCGGGCGGCACGAACGTGGGGGTTCGGCATAGCTTCGTCCTTGAGCATCGATTGAGTTGTGGGCCCGCAGCCGCAACGTGCGGCTCCTTGGCGGCGCCAATCTTACCGAGCTTTGTTGCAAATTCTGAGACAGGCGTTGGATTTTTTCGCCTCAGAGATTCCCGCCTGACGACCAGGCGCCAAGCGGTCGTCCCTTGACCTACTCGGCGCTCTTTGGCCCATCGCTGGGGGGCTCAGGACAAGTCCTAGGCTCCCCACTTCCTCCCCGCATCCCCGTCGCCGCTCAGCCCGGATACTTCGGGAACTTCTCGTCCGGGTGACTAGCCTTCCACTGCTTGTAGGCCGCCGTGCCTTCCCACGCCTTGAACGCCAGCGGAGTGCGTCCGCGACCCGACCAGGTTTCCTGAGTGTGCGGAAGCCAGTATTTGGGAGCGACTTCCTTCTTGGCCTGGGCTGACGCAGCCTTGCGGCCACGGCCCGGGCTGCTGGCCCCAATGGCGACGGACAGCTCGGCCTTCTGTTTCGGGGTGAAGTGCTCGCCGTATTGGCTCAGCAGGCTCGTGATCTCCGCAAAAGCGGCAGCGGCCTGTTCTTGGCGGAGCGCTGCTTCCTGCTCTTCAAGCTTGCGGAGTTCTTCTTCGATCTTGGCCTTGGCAGAAGTAATCGATTCCAACGTTTTCTTACTCATTCAGCATATCGCCTGTTAGGAACATGGGTCTTCCCGGAAGCAAAGAGTCTAATTGAAGTGGCCATCAACTCGCTTGCGCATTGCCCTATCCAGCGACAAGCAACAGCAGCTTACGGCTACGCTGACCATGCTATAAAACTGCTCGGCATGGAGCCTAAGGGGGGCTTAGCATGGGGCTGTATTTACGCAAGAGCATTCGGGTGGGGCCGCTGCGCTTCAACCTATCCAAGGGCGGTGTCGGCGTGTCCGCCGGCTTCAAGGGATTCCGGGTAGGCACCGGCCCTCGGGGCAACTACGTGCATATGGGAGCCGGCGGCATCTATTACCGCACCACCATCCCTTCCGGATCCCCGCGCTTGAGTCCAGCTTCACCACGTGGTCCCGCGCGCCCGTCTTCTGGAGCCTCGCCCTATCAGCCGCCCAGCCGGCAACCACCCGACTTTTCAAATACGCATGGACCGATGGTCGAAATCGACTCAGCCAGCGCGACCACGATTGTGGACTCGTCCTCTAAAGCATTGCTGGAAGAGCTAAACGCAAAGAAGAAGAAATGGCGCATCTGGCCCGGCGTCGCCGTGGCTTCAGTGCTGACGCTTTTGATCGCGGCCGGCAACCAAGCCCCGAACTGGGCACTGGTCGCGCTGGCCATTTTAGCAACGGGAGCCATCATCGCGGCGCACCAGAAGGATCAGCTTCGGAAGACCGTGGTTTTGATGTATGAGCTAGACGAGCAGATGGAGAAGGCCTTAGAGGCACTTCATGCAGGAGCCAATGCTCTAGCGTCAACGAGCGCTACTTGGCACGTGTCCTCCCATGCCGCGGTATTTAACCGCAAATATCACGCTGGGGCTGGAACTGTGGTTCAACGCAAACCCACGCGCTTTGTTCCAGCCCCACCGCCGTTTGTTAAGACCAACGTCCAGACCATCTCCGTCAGCGTCGGGACGCAGACTCTCCACTTCTTCCCAGACCGTGTCTTGATCTACGACACGAATGGCGTGGGTGCGGTGAGCTACAGGAGTTTGCAAGTCTTAGTTTCATCGACTCGTTTTATCGAGGACGGCGGCGTTCCGCGTGACGCGATGGTCGTTGATCGCACGTGGCGTTATGTCAACAAGAAAGGAGGCCCGGACCGTCGTTTCAAGGACAACCGGGAGATCCCAGTCTGCCAATACGAGGAAGTGGCCTTGCGCAGTAACACCGGTCTGAATGAGCTAATACAAGTATCCAGGCTCGGGGCAGCCGCCGGGTTCGCTTCGGCCATCACGCGGCTGTCTAGGGTTATGCCCTCGGAAGTAGGCACAGAAAAGGCCACTAGCTAACTGGACCAAGCCCCGCAGGTTGCGCCCTAGTCCCAAGCGCTCCCAACGCCTGAATCCAGCATCAGCCTCACCTGACGTCAGGTGGACCGCTGACACTTGGCAACATGAGCGCTTTCACCCTCAGCCCCCTTTTGCTGCTTTAGTTACACTCAAGTTCACCGCACCAATACTTCAAGGAACTTCTTCGTGCCCAGCGTCTTTTTTTCTTATTGCCACGTAGATGAGGATCTGCGAGACCAGCTTGAGAAGCAGCTGGCGATGCTCAAGCGCCAAGGAGTCATCGAGACTTGGCACGACCGCCGCATCATAGCCGGCCAAGAGCTCGACAAGACCATCAACGAGCACATCAATAACGACGACATCATCCTCCTCTTGGTCAGCCCTGACTTTATCGCTTCAGCGTATTGCTACGAAAAGGAAATGCTCCGGGCACTTGAACGGCACGATGCAGGCGAAGCCACGGTCATCCCAGTTATTCTGAGGGCTTGCGAATGGCAATACGCGCCCTTCGGCAAGTTGATGGCAACGCCGCGGGACGGCAAGCCCGTAAGACAGTGGCCCGACTCGGACGAAGCATTTCTTCAAGTCGCGCAAGCTGTTCGAGCTGCTGCCAACCAGCGCGCCCTAACGCAAGCCAGCCCGTCGGTCAGAGACCAGTCCAGCTCTTCGGCTCCGACCTCTGCCGACCGCTCTGATGGCAGCTCCCAAGTAGGTTCAGGCCCTCGCTCCAGCAACCTCCGGCTGGCGAAGACATTCACCCAACGAGACAAGGATCTCTTCAAGACCGAGACCTTTGAATACATCGCCAAACATTTTGAAAACTCACTCAGCGAGCTCCAGACGCGCAACCCGGGCTATGAAACGTCGTTTCGGCGAGTGGATTCTCTCCGCTTCTTCGCCACGATTTACCAAGATGGGGACTACGTGGCTCGGGCGACCATCTACATGGGCGGGATGCTCGGAGGTATCAACTACGTCCAAGGCGAGACGCTGGACAGCAACTCGCTGAACGAGTCGCTCTCGGTTAGTTATGACGAACAATCGCTTTTCCTCACGAGCATGGGGATGTCCGGGTTTGGAACAACTCGTGGACAGAAATTGACCCAGGAAGGTGCCGCTGAGCTTTTCTGGGAACAACTTATCGGCCCTCTGCAGAGCGGCAGTAGCCATTCAAGGAGACGCTGAAGTGATCTCGACCAATGAGTTCCATATAGCAGTTGCAAGCGCCTGCTCGCCGCTTTCGCTGATTCTTCCTGCCAGTTCAGAAGACGGAGCCATGCTGGTAGGCAAGTCGACAGAAGGAAAGACGGCCATCCTCTTCCTGACAGGACCTTATAAGTTTAGTTGGCACTTCTCCGAGGGGGCGCACTACTGGTCCGGACTTGTGTTCTTCCCTGTGCGCATTGAAATGGACGAGACCAGCACGTTCAGTCCGCAATCCGTCCAAGCCCCTATGGGCAGTCTAATCCGGGAGGGGACGTCCTTGATCGCTCGCGCGAAGCCACCAGAGGCTAGAGGACGAAACATAGTCATTCTGGAGGAAGCCCTCCCCCCTACGGAAGAGCTTTCAGTCGGTTTCACCCGATGGCAGGTCGTGCTGGGGCATGGAACAGACAAGCGGGTGCTCATCAAGGTTGGGCAACCTGCTGACTCAGCACCCCTTGACTCCGATTAGACATCGGAGCTCATCGGCGTTCTTAAATGAGGTCGCGCTAGCAAAAAGCGCGACAGGAGCACCTGCGACCTAGCTAGAGGAGCCCTGCTGCCTTGGCATCCGCGGCATGCTGCGAGAGCGTGTCGACTGCGGCTCGCATGGCTTCCTCCAACGATCTGCGGCGTGCCATCGCTGCCTGTCTCATCTGAAGGATAGCGGCTCGGCCAGCCATCAGGTCTGCTTCGATCTGAGCCCTTCGTGCTTGAATGGTCCGGTCCAAATCTGCGACCTGCCTGGGATCGATCGCAGAATTAGGGTCGAAACGGAATCGCGCCTCCTTGTCCTGTCGCCACTTCAGCAAGCGGTCGGTCAGTGCCGGGCCAAAGCCTGGAACATTCAGAACTGCGTTCCGATTGACATCCGCTGCGGTCTCAATGTTGAAAGACTCAAGCATCGCCTTCTTCGCTGCGCCGATCCCAGGAATAGTCGCTCGCTCAATCTCGAACTGATCCAAGAACTTTTTGCGTGCGATCTGTTCGCGATTGTTGGACAGCGCTCGATAGCGCCTTTCTCGTTCCGCCTGCAGACCGGCATGCTCATCCCGCAGCGGGCGAAGCTGATTTTGCTTCGACTGAAGCTGAGGGTCCGCTTGCTCTTGCTTCCATCGAGCGACGAGGCCGTCGTATTGGGCTCTCGCTTGCTTGTAGCCGGACGACAGTGGCCCCAGGTCCGAACGACCACGACTGTTGATCCACGCGCCCATCAACCATCCCAGGCACGCCCACACTGGGGCTAACACTGCAGAAAGTGCTATGCCAAGCACCGCGATAAGCAGCCCCACCAGCCACCCTATTGTCTTCCAGAAGGTGCGCCGGCTGCCCAATGCTTGAATTTGGGGATTGGCAGGCACTACCTTTAGCTGAGGCAGCGCATGCATAGGTGGCAACACCGCCGCCGTGATATCTCGCCAAACCGAATCTAGGTTGAAGGGACCAGAGGGCAGCTTGGAGATGACGACCGCTGCACCGCCAAAGAGCGCAATGCCTGCGCGTTCAATCGGACACCACGGGCACTCAGCAAGCCCACTGAAATAGAAATGCGACGGCCTGGAAGAACACCGTTTGAAATGCTGCTCCAGCTTCGTCAGGGCCTGGACCCAGTCTTCTGCCTTGGGGCGCTCGCCTGGCTTGGCTCCTTCGATGCCAAAAGCCTTTTCCCAGAGATCTGCAACCCAAGGCGAGGCCGCGGCCGGCGAGGCGCTCAATGGCGGCGGGCTCATGCGGGTCCGCGCAGTTTCTCTGCTGTAGGCGTAGCGAAACTCTGGGATTGCCCTCTCGATTGTCATGTCTCCCGGCCCGCTGTATACACCAGCAAACGGATGCCGACCGTTCATGAGCATCTGAAAAATCAGAACAGCCAACCCGAAGTTATCGTGGTTAGCGGTTCTTGTGACTTTTTTGAAGGCCTTTCCGTGGAGCTCGGGGGGAGTGAAGTCTTGGACACCGACCTCACAGAGGAAGGTGCGACCTTGGTGCGAAATCTGGAAGCTGTCTGTGTCGATCAGCTTCACGGTCGCATCGGGCGACACCCGCACGCCGCCGTGGTTGACATCCCCCACCAAGTGGCCCGCTTGGTGGAGGACCGAGAACGCACGGGCCGTGTTCAAAGCGGCGCGAACGACCAATCTCCAGTCGGCCTGGGGGAACTCCGCTAGTCGGCTTTTCGGACTGTAGAGCTTGTGAATATCTTTCGACGCGCGAAGGTTGGCCATGACGAAGCCACAAACCTTGCCATCGGATTGCCGTAGCACGTCGGTAGGCCACGCCGTGAGCTGGTCCAGAGCGGTGGTCCGGAGGGCAGCCATGGCCACCAGCTTGTCCGCTCTCTCACTGCTTACCGCAGCCAAGTAGATCTTAGCGGCTGAGTCCGGCCTTCCGTCGACTTCGAAGACCGCGCCCTCGCCTCCCTTGCCCAGCTGCTTCCCCAGACGGACCGGTCCGGACTTGCCAACCAGAACGGGTGAGGCCACTTAGGACTCCTCGGCTAGCACCGTTGCGTCGGGCAGCTTCGCCAGCCGACTAGCAAGCAGCAGCGTCTTGTCGTCGTCCGTGCGTTCGCAGATCACCGGCGAGGAAAGATAGGCCCCAAGCTTGGAGGACAACTCTTCGTTGTAGCCCGCCCCCTCCAGCGCGCGAACGGGCGCAAATATTTTGTCGAAGAAAGGCGAATGAACGCTCTGCGTGGCTTGGTGAAGCACCAAGGCTTCGATGCCGTCGGTGAACACCGCGACTTCGTCCACGGCGCCCGCATTGCACGAGAACTCCGCGTTCAAAACAGCAGCTGGATCGGTGACAAAGACCGTGGTGTTGATGTATTCCCCGTGCTGAGGCCAGAACACATAGGCCCAGTCATCTCCGCGGGGACGGATAACAATGGCGCCATCACCGACTTGGAAGAAGCATGCGTGGGTTGGCGAGACGATGGCCGCCACCAACGTGCACGCATACTCCCTGATCTCCAACCCGTCTGCCGCAGCCCTGTGCGCAATGCGAGCCGCAACGCCGGCGAGCCAGTTCAACACCACGCCCCTGGTTAGGTCCGCAACACCATGGCCGTCTTCGAAGTGATTGCGCACGCAGTCCAGAATCTCCGCCGTTGCCAGCTTCGCCCCGGTTTCAGACTGCGAGGCACTGCCCGCGCCGTCCGAAGCCACCAAGAGCACGGCTTCGTGCTCTTGGAAGAACTGCTGTTCATAGGCATCCTGGCAGTCCGTCCCGAACTTGATGTGGGACGTGCCAATGGAGGACGCCGCAACGACGCGCCAGTCCTGCAGTTCCATTACACGCTGGCCCAGCCGTCCGGGGCAGCGGGGTTGTCCAAAGGCACAGCATCGCCCGGGGTTGAACGGGACACAGCACTCATGGAGTTGGACAACCACCTGAAGAGTTCCTTGAACTGGAGCCCCTTTAGATGCAGCGGTGCACGCGTGGATATCTGGCCGAGGGTGTGCATGTCTGCGTCTTGCACGCCAACCGCGAAGAACTGGAAGTTCTTCGTCGCCTCTCCTTCGCGGACCAAGGCTGCGGCTCGTTGCCATGCGTCGGTCGGCGAGCCGTCGGTGATGAGAAACACCCAAGGCCGGTAGTAGGAGACGCCGTTTGCCTTGTAGAGCTCCTTGCGCTTCCGAACCATCTCCAGGCCCTGTTCGATCGCAGCGCCCATCGGGGTGTCGCCAGTGCACGACAGCACGGGGGGGTAGAAGCTGTCCGCCGTGACGAAGTCGGTCACGGTCTGGACCGGGCCGAACGTGACAATGGCGACTTCCACCCGCTTAGCGGCGAGCGAGTCCGAGTTCAACTCTTCTTGAAACTGTAGAAGACCCGCGTTGAGCTGCTCGATCGGCTTGCCGGCCATGGATCCAGAGGTGTCCAACAACAGAAGGCAGGGACAGCGGTTCTCAGGGTTCTCGGCAAAATCGCTGGCCGCAAAAGGAATCTGTTCAAAATCACTCATGACGCTGGATCTCCCTGTCCATTGGCTTGAAGCGCCATCATAGCTCCGCCGTCCAACCCAATCTATGATGGGCCATGGCCACCCACGCTAACTCTGTCTCATTGCCAGCATGGGCCCCGAAGGGAGCCGCAGATTGGGCTCCTTTGGCTGTCTCTGTGGCCATAATTCTTAGTCTGGTTACAGCGTTGATCTTGCGCCCGGCAAGCCCGGCAAGCCCGGCAAGCACTATGCCAAATGGGAGAGTGAGAGAAGCCGCCGCGGCGACAGCATCAGCACTGCCGCCGTTGAAAGCAGGAACGCCCTCACTGTCAACCGAGCGGGTAGGAACTCTCCGCCTGGTCCCCACCGCTCAACTGCCGTCGGCAAAGCAGCGTGTGCAGGCCGACTCACGATGCCCTCGCCCGGCCCCGTCTAACCTTTCGCCCCAGGCCAAGGAGGCAATGACGGCTGGCTGGCACGTCAGTGCCGACACTACGGTCAGCGGTTTTCGAATCGTCATGGTGGACTCGGGCATGAAGAAGATCTCCGCTGGCTGCGCGGCCATTGGAGCAAGCGCACTGGTGTTCAATGCCGGTGGGCTCATTGCCATCGCTTACGATCGCAACGCCAAACAGTCATCAAGGCTCGGCTCAATGACCATCCTTCAAACCGGTGTTTTGCAGCTTAGAGCCATGAAAGGACCTCTCGCCGAGCTCAATGTCAATGAGCAACAAATCGCTCTCAGACCTTTGCCCAAAAGCAAGCGCAAACGTTTCTAAGCACATCCAAGACCTGACCGAGAATCGGCCAGACGCCGCGGATTTTTACAACGCCTTTCATGGCGAAATTAGCTGCCACCTCAGTCACCGCACTCACTAAAAACCTTTTTAGCATGATTCGAACATCGTTTCGACGTTTGAATTTTCTCCTATAACCTCGTCCTCGTCGATGCCCATCGACAGCTCAGCCGGCAAGCCGGAAGGCGGTTCTTTCTGACCGACACGCTGCTCGGCGCATTCGACCTTAGTCCAGCTGAGTGGGCTTCAAAATTTTTTCGTAATGCATGCCAAGCTGATTAGCTGATCTTGGATGCTTTTACCCTAAAGTGGTCCGATCCTCCAAGCCTTCGCGCTTTGACCCTTCCCGATCACGCGCTAACGAATATCAAATAGAGCGGGAGACATTTTTAAGACCAATGCAACACCAAAACCGCGACATTGACAGATCGAAATAAAGTGGGAGCATGATCCAACAAGAGCAGAGCTGAGCATGAAATTATGAGAAATTTTGATTCCAGACGAGTAGTAAAATTCCTAACCGCAGCCACCGAGCCTCGCGTTCTAATCCCACTGTTCGCTTTCAGCCCCTTCCTGGCTCTTATTTGGGTTTGGCTTCGTTTTTCGTAGCCGCAGCTGCGGATGCCGCTGCATCGCTAACAGCCATTTGCCCGCCTATCACGAATTCCAACCAGCAATAGGCTAGACCTGCGCAGATGACCAGCAGCATGAAACTAGGGAACAACCAACTGCGACCACCCAATTTTTTCACACCATCCTTGCGAAGCCTTATCAAAAAAATGAAAAAGGAAAGCATGAATGCGAATGGAACCACCATTGCCACAGCCAAATCACCAACAACTCCTTTGTATGCAAAAAATGCAACCAAACCCAAGCCACCAATCCCAATTGAAGAAAAATAGCAAACAATTTCGATACTAAAAACCTTTCCGACCTTACTCACTCCTTTCACTCCTGCACGCCTCTCCGAGAAGTAAGCACCAGCACCGCCAATTATTGCCGCTATTAGGGGCGAAATATAAGACAAATACTCCGCCACACCACCCTTCACAAAGAGCACAGCTGTTCCTACAGCCATTATCCCCGAAAGAACCAAAAGGTAAGAAATAAAAATTGAAGGCCAGAAAGCATCCTGCTTACCACTTGGCGAAGCGTTAATTTCCTCAAGCTTTTTTATACGCCTTTCCATCTCACTCAACCTGCCCTGGACATTACTTACATCCCTGCAAGAGCCACCTCTAACGAGACCCACCCTGCTCGGCACCATTATTTTTATCAACTCACAAAAAAAAATTACAGCGCTTTTTCTCAGCTTCGACATAGTGGGAACCTTACGGATAAGAACTTACAGCGCGGATTCCATGATGGAACTCGAGTCCAACGATCGCGCTTAATCCGGGCAAATGCGCTTCTATACCGCTCACTTTTTCTCGAACGGTGAAACAGCGACTGTTCGTGGAGTGATGCTCACCTTCGAGCTCATGCCCCACGATTTGGGCACGGAGCTCTGAAACGACATCAGCGCCCTGCAACTCTTGGATGGACGTCTTCCGGAGCGAGTGAAAGCCTCGCTTTCCCGGCGCCCGGTCGTTTACGACTTCCGCTAGGTGCCGACTTAATGCCTTGGTGATCCAGCTCCTTTGCCTCTTTCCAACCCCTTTAATGACCATCTCCGTCAACTCTTCTTCAGCGCCACATCGATAGTCCAAGCCAGTGCAGGGTGACAAGCCTCAGCCAGCGCCCTCGGACTGAACTCCGTCTCATACGCATGGGCATGCTCCTGCCGGTCCGACAGCTCGTGCCCCGTGTATTCCTCCCGCATCTCCCGGTGGACCCCAGTGGCCTTCAGCGCGCCGATGACCGTGTCTCGGAAACTGTGGTGCCCCACCCTGCCGCCGCCGCGTGCCTTGATGCCCAGCTTCACCAGATAGCGTGAGAAGGCGTGCTGGGTCCGGCCGGCCGGGCCGTTCTTGGCGTCGAAGCTCAGCTCCGGGAAAAGCTTCGTCTCGCCGGCGGCCTTGAGCCGCTCCACGCGCTCCCACAGGCCCAGCTTGATGAGGTCCGGGTGCACCGGGGTCTTCCGATCGCTGGCATCGGTCTTGAGGCTCTTGTCCTCGCCCATCCAAGTGAAGTGGAAGATGGGGATGCCGTCTTCCTCTCGGCAATCTTCCAGTTCCAACCGGGCCACTTCGTTGGAGCGTGCGCCGGTGTAGAGCAGGATGAGCGGGAGCCACCGCGCCGCATCGCCCTTCAACTGCTTGAAGTTCTCCGGGTCGAAGATGCGCTTGACCTGGTCGGGGGTGAACGCCTGCGAGCCATGGCTCTTCGCTCGCTGCTTCTTCAACTGCTTGGGCACAGAGGCGTGCCCAGAGGCCGGGTTGTCGCCTTGCGGGTAGTGCCCGGCCGTCTGCGCCCACTTGATGAAATCCGCGCAAGCCGAGAACCGGTTGGTGATGTAGGTGATGACGCGCTTCTGTGCGGTCTCGTGCAGGAACCACTCTGAGAAATCGGTCCGCGTCAGCTCCTTCAACACCACCGACTGTTTGTCTTTGCCTTTGCCCTTGCGCTGGCTTGCCACGAAGGCCTCGAGGTCTTTGAGGGCGCGGGCCTTCTGGACGATGGTCTTGGCGGTGTTCTTGCCCTGGATGCTGACCAGATACTTGTCGAGCGCAGCCGCGAGGGTCAGCCCCACCGGACGCGGTTCGCTGATGGGCTTGACGACTCGGCGCGGAGGAAACGGCGTCGACGACGGCACGGGCACCGCGTGCTGCGCCGCCAGCTTCTGGAACAACGACAAGTCGTTCTGGTCGTTGATCTCCACCTGGCCGAACGAAGCGCCGCCCGGCAGCTTCACGTCCTTGAGGATCAGCTCAAGCGACGGCTTGCCCTCCAGGCTCTTCAAGAGCTCTTCCAGCTCCTTCCCCATGCTGCCGTTCCTGATGGCTGCGAAGGCTTGAGCATAGCGTTGCTGCAACAGCAACGCGTAGCCAAGCGCGGCGCGATCGCACGTCGTGCCGGCACTGCGCTTGATGACCTTGCGCCCGAAGCGTGCCTGCAGGTCAGCAGGAACGCGCAAACGAACGTAGTAGCGGCCCGTCTCGCCGCGCGTGAGGTAGTGCGCTACTCGCATGGAAGTGTCCAAGCGAGTGTCCAAGGTCGGGAAAAAGAAAAACGCCCGCAAATACTTGATTTGCGGGCGTTTCTTTGACACTGGCGGAGTGAGAGGGATTCGAACCCTCGATAGAGCTTTTGACCCTATACTCCCTTAGCAGGGGAGCCCCTTCAGCCACTCGGGCATCACTCCGGATTTCTGCGCTGCGGATATTCCGCGACCGGGCGCGAAGAATACCGGGTTGTGGGGTCTCAGGTAAACCCTTTCGACGCATCAATCGGCAGATTGATCGCCGTGACCGCCGCCGTGGGAGTTCGGCTCGTCGCCGCGCTGGATGCGCTGGTAGATCTCTTCGCGATGCACCGCCACATCCTTCGGCGCGGTGATGCCGATACGCACTTGATTGCCCTTGACCCCAAGCACCGTCACGGTGACCGAATCGCCGATCATCAAGGTTTCGCCTACCCGGCGAGTCAGGATCAACATTTTTAGAATTCTCCAGGGAACCGGTGGGTCTCACCGGCACGGCGCCCGCGCTGCGGCACGCCCCATAATGAAAGTGAAAAGAGGGGTGATGTTACGGGAAGCCGCGCCCTGCCAGCAAGGCGCGGCGTTCGGATGTTCAGGGGAGATGTTGCTTGACCCAGGCGGGGACGCCGGCGAGTGCAGGGGCAAGGGCGGGCCCGTCCTCGCCACCACCCTGGGCGAGGTCCGGGCGGCCGCCGCCCTTGCCCGAGATCTGACCGGCGATATGGCTCAACAGTTCCCCGGCCTTGACCCGCCCCATTGGGCTGCCGTTCACGCCGGCGACCAGGGCGACCTTGCCCTCGCTGGCGCCGGCCAGGACGATCACGCTATCGCCCAGCTGCTGCTTCAGGCGATCCATGGCCTCGCGCAGGGCCTTGGCATCGAAGCCTTCCAGCCGCACCGCCAGGACCTTCACGCCGTCGACGTCGACCGCCGATCCGGCCAGATCGGCCGTGGCGCCGGACGCCAGCTTGGCCTTCAGCGCCTCCAGCTCGCGCTCCAGGCGCTTGTAGCGGTCGCCGAGCTGACGGATCTTGTCGACCACGTCGTGGCTGTTGCCGCCGACCAGGTCGGCCGCCTCGCGCAGCCGGGCCTCCTCGGCCGCCACATAGTCCAGCGCGCCCTGCCCGGTCACCGCTTCGATGCGGCGGACGCCGGCAGAGACGCCGCCTTCGCTGGTGATCTTGAACAGACCGATATCACCGGTCCGGCCGACATGCGTGCCGCCGCACAGTTCGGTGGAGTAGTTGCCCATCTTGAGCACGCGCACGCGCTCACCGTACTTCTCGCCGAACAGCGCCATCGCGCCGAAATCCAGCGCTTCCTGCATGCCCATCTGATGCACTTCGGCGGCGTTGTTGGCGCGGACCTGCTGGTTGACCTTGCGCTCGATCAGCGCCAGCTCCTCGGCCCCGATCGGCTGGAAGTGCGAGAAGTCGAAGCGCAGCCGATCCGGCGCCACCAGCGAGCCCTTCTGCTGGACATGGGTACCCAGCACTTCGCGCAGGGCCGCATGCAGCAGGTGCGTCGCCGAGTGGTTGAGGATGGTGGCGCCGCGGCGCTCGGCATCGACCTCACCGGCTAGCACGTCGCCGAGCTTCAGGCTGCCTTCTTCCAGGGTGCCGACGTGGCCATGGAACTGGCCGGCGAACTTCTGCGTGTCGGTGACCGTCAGCCGGGTGCCGGCGGCAGTCAGTGTGCCGAGATCGCCGACCTGGCCGCCGGATTCGGCATAGAACGGCGTCTTGTCGGTCAGCACGATCACCGCATCGCCGGCCTGGGCCGACTGCACCGGACGACCGTCCTTAAGCAGGGCGACCACGCGCAGGCCGTCGGCCTGCAGACTGTCGTACCCCAGGAACACGGTCGGCGCCAGCGTCGCCACCAGGTCGGCCGGCAGCTGCACGCCGCCGCCGAACTTGCCGGCTTCGCGCGCGCGCCGGCGCTGCTCGTCCATGGCCGTCTCGAAGCCCTGCTCGTCCACGCGCAGATCGCGCTCGCGGGCGATGTCCTGGGTCAGGTCCAGCGGGAAGCCGTAGGTGTCGTACAGGCGGAAGGCGTCCTCGCCGGCGATCACCCCGCCCTGCGCCTTGGCGGCGACGTCCTCGAAGATCTTCATGCCGGCATCGAGGGTTTCGGCGAAGCGCTCTTCCTCGGCCTGCAGGGCGCGCAGCACGGTGTCCTGGGCGGCGGACAGCTCCGGATAGGCCTCGCCCATCAGCTCCACCAGGGTCGGCACCAGCTTGCTGAAGAACGGCTGGCGCACGCCGAGCATCCAGCCGTGGCGCAGGGCGCGGCGAATGATCCGGCGCAGCACGTAGCCGCGGCCCTCGTTGGACGGCAGCACGCCGTCGACGATCAGGAACGCGCAGGCGCGGATGTGGTCGGCGATCACGCGCAGCGACTTGTTCTCCAGATCGGCGGTGCCGGTCAGCTCGGAGGCCTTGCGGATCAGCGTCTGGAACAGGTCGATCTCGTAGTTGGTGTGCACGTGCTGCAGGATCGCCGCCAGGCGCTCCAGGCCCATGCCGGTGTCCACGCAGGGGGCCGGCAGCGGCACCAGGGTGCCGTCGGGCTGGCGGTCGAACTGCATGAACACCAGGTTCCAGATCTCGATGAAGCGGTCGCCATCCTCGTCGGGCGACCCCGGCGGGCCACCGGCGATGTGCGCGCCGTGGTCGTAGAAGATCTCGGTGCACGGGCCGCAGGGACCGGTGTCGGCCATCTGCCAGAAATTGTCCGACGCGTAGGGCGCGCCCTTGTTGTCGCCGATGCGCACGATGCGCTCGGCGGGCACGCCGATCATGTCGCGCCACAGGCCGTAAGCCTCGTCGTCGGTATGGTAGACGGTGACCAGCAGGCGCTCGGCCGGCAGCTTCCAGACCTGGGTCAGCAGCTCCCAGGCCCAGGCGATGGCGTCCTTCTTGAAGTAGTCGCCGAACGACCAGTTGCCCAGCATTTCGAAGAAGGTGTGATGGCGGGCGGTGTAGCCGACCGAATCCAGGTCGTTGTGCTTGCCGCCGGCGCGCAGGCAGCGCTGCACGTCCGCTGCGCGCACGTAGCTGCGCTTCTCGGCGCCCAGGAACACGTCCTTGAACTGCACCATGCCGGAATTGGTGAACAGCAGCGTCGGATCGTTGCCGGGCACCAACGGCGCGGACGGCACGATGGTGTGACCCTTGCCCTTGAAGAAGTCGAGGAAGTCGCTGCGGATCTGGGAGGTGGAGAATTTGGCGGGTGCGTTCATGGGCTGGCTGTAGACGAGCGGACGGGCGTCCTGGCGCTCCCCGTAGATGAGGGCGCCACGGAAACCGGACAAGACAACTCGCCAAGGGTAGCAGGCCCGGCCCGCTCAGTCCTCCGCAGCGTCGCGCACCGCGGCGCGGATGCTGTCCCCATCGAAACCGCGCCGCGCCAGCAGATCGGCGGCCTTGCGCTGCTGCGGCAGGTCCATCGCCCCGGCAGTACCGAAGCGGCGCCGGACCAGATCGCGGGCGTTTTCGGTCCAGTCGCCCTCGAAGGCACTCATCGCGGTGGCGATGGCCTCACTGTCCAGGCCGTGGGTCCCAAGCTCGGCACGGATATGCAGCGGGCCATACCCTGCCCCGGCGCGACTGCGTACCAGCAGTTCGGCAAAGCGCCCGTCGTCCTGCCAGCCCTCGCCGCTCAGGCGTTCCACCGCTTCTGCAGCGGCGTCGGCTTCCACGCCACGCGCGCGCAGCTTGCGGGTCAGCTCCTTGCGCGAATGCTCGCGCCGCACCAGCAGACCCAGCGCCTTTTGCAGCGGGGTCTGTTCCGGTTGCCGACGACGCCGACGTGGTGGTTCTTCGTGTGCCTGTTCGTCGCTCATGGGCCATGCCACCCCATTCAAAATGCGCCGTCCCTGGCGCGCGCCCTCCTGGCTTGCTCAAGACTGCCGAGGGAGACGAGCGGCACTGACTCCACCGCTCCCCCGGCAGAAAACCATTACGCCTCGTCGTCTTCCGCCTCGGCATCGCTCGGGGCGATCTCCGTGGGCTGGAACTTCTCGCGCAGCTCGCCTTCCAGCTTGGCCGCAACCTGCGGGTTGTCGCGCAGGTAACCGCGGGCATTGTCCTTGCCCTGGCCGATACGCTCGCTGCCGTAGCTGTACCAGGCACCGGCCTTCTCGACCAGCTTGGCTTCCACGCCCATGTCGATCAGTTCGCCCTCGCGGCTGATGCCTTCGCCGTAGAGGATTTCGGTGATGACCTGCTTGAACGGAGGCGCCAGCTTGTTCTTGACGACCTTGATCTTGGTCTGGTTGCCGATGATCTCGTCGCCCTTCTTGATCGCGCCGATGCGGCGGATGTCCAGGCGCACCGAGGCGTAGAACTTCAGCGCGTTGCCGCCGGTGGTGGTTTCCGGGCTCTGGCCCGGCATCATCACGCCGATCTTCATGCGCAACTGGTTGATGAACACCACCAGGGTGTTGGAGCGCTTGATGTTGCCGGTGAGCTTGCGCAGCGCCTGGCTCATCAGGCGCGCCTGCAGGCCCGGCAACTGGTCGCCCATCTCGCCTTCGATTTCGGCCTTGGGGGTCAGCGCGGCGACCGAGTCGACCACCACGATGTCCACCGAGCCCGAGCGCACCAGCATGTCGGCGATTTCCAGCGCCTGCTCGCCGGTGTCCGGCTGCGACAGCAGCAGCTCGTCGACGTTGACGCCCAGCTTGGCGGCGTAGATCGGGTCCAGCGCGTGCTCGGCGTCGATGAACGCGGCGGTACCGCCGTTCTTCTGGCACTGCGCGATGGCCTGCAGGGTCAGGGTGGTCTTGCCCGAGGATTCCGGACCGTAGATCTCGACCACGCGGCCCTTCGGCAGGCCGCCGATGCCCAGCGCGATGTCCAGCATCAGCGAGCCGGTCGGAATCACTTCCACCGCTTCGATGACGCGATCGCCCATCCGCATCACCGAGCCCTTGCCGAACTGCTTCTCGATCTGGCTCAGGGCGGCAGCAAGCGCGCGCTTCTTGTTCTCGTCCATTGTGGTGTCCTTGGAAGGTGAGGAGGATTTGCGGAGTGAGGTCAATGTAAGGGCCTGGTATCGCACGGACTGAGACAGTGCGTGGCGAGATGAAAATAATTCGTCCGGACCGGGCAACGGCAGGGGCGAATGGCGATGTCTGGGGTCGGAAAACGCCGGCCGGCGCTGTAGTGCATGTCCTGCTCCACGCGCGGCATCAGCGGTTGGGGCGCAGCAGGCCGCAGTAGAGGCCTTCGATGGCGAACTCCTGGTCCGGCAACACCTCGATCGGTGCGTAGTCCGGGTTGCGCGGCAGCAGGCGGATGCGGTCCTTGCCGATCTTCAGCAGCTTGACCGTGATCTCCTCGTCGATGCGTGCCACCACGATCTGCCCGGAGCGGGCATCGCGGGTGCGGTGCACGCCGATCAGGTCGCCGTCGAAGATGCCTTCGTCGCGCATGGAGTCGCCCTGCACTTTCAGCAGGTAGTCCGGTGCCGGCGAAAAGAACACCCGGTCCAGCACCACGAAGTCGTCGGAGCCGATGTCCGCGCCGATCGGCAGGCCGGCGGCGACACGCCCGAGTACTGGCAGGCGCAGCACGTCGGCGCTGTCCACCTGCGGCGCGGGGGCCGGAGCGGCCGCCCCACCCAGCAGGCGGATGCCGCGCGCCTGCCCGGGCACGCGGCGGATCGCACCGGCCTGTTCCAGCGCTTCCAGGTGGTACTGGGCCGCGCGCACGCCTTTGAAGCCGAAGGCGCGGGCAATCTCGGTCTGCGACGGCGGCACGCCGTCGTGTTCGATGCGCTCGGCGATCAGGTCGAGGATCGCCTGCTGGGTTTCGGTCAGGTCCATGGTTAGTAGTAATACTACTAAATCGACTGGCGAGCAACTGGCGTGTGGCTCCGGGGTGCCGGCGCGCTTCGCTGCCACCAGTGATGGATGCTCCGCGCGACCGCCCGCAATGCCGTCATCGGCAGGCGCGCGGCTTCTGATCCGCGCGGCCTTTTTGGACCCTGCATAGCGTCAGCGCGATGTGTAACGGGGATTCGAGTGCATCGCGTCGGGGCTGAAGCCCTCCCACAAGGGATCGCGTGCGCGCCGACACTCCTGTGAAGCGGGGCGATTGAAGCAGGGCGATGTCTGCGGACCAGCCGCCCCACCTTCCGGCGGACATGCGCCGCGCTCAGCGCCCGCTGCGCCAGATCGAGAACAGGATCCACACCCCCGACAGCGCCGCGCCGACGAAGCCGCAGACGCCGATCGCCAGCAGCCAACGGCTGGAAATGCCGCCGACGCTGTTCATCACGATCGACGAGCCGATGATCAGCGCGGCGGTGACGATGCCCATGGTCAGACGATTGGCGGCGCGGTTGACCTGGTCGCCGAAGCCTTTCAGTGAGCCGGTCTCCACGTTCAACTGCAGGCGCCCGCGCCGCGCCGCCTGCAGCAGCCGACGCGTGTCGCGCGGCAGGTCGCCGAGCAGTTCCAGCGCGCCCAGCACGGTGCGCCGGCCGCGCCTGGCCATCGCCCGCGGCGCGAACCGCTGCAGCATCACCCGCTCCAGGTACGGCGCGGCGGCGCCAGCCATGTCGAAGTCCGGATCGAGCTGGCGCCCGACCCCTTCCAGGGTCAGGAAGGTCTTGATCATCAACGCCAGGTCGGCCGGCAGCGCCAGCGCGTGCTGGCGCAGCAGCGCGGTGACGTCGCCGAGCATCGCGCCGACCCGCAGGTCCTTCAGCGGCACGCCGCGGTACTGGTCGACGAAGGCGGCGATCTCCAGTTGCAGGCGCGCCTCGTCGACCTCGACCTCGCCGTCGGTCCACTCCAGCAGGATGTCGGCGACCGCCTCGGCGTCCTGGGTGACCAACCCGTGCAGCAGTTGCACCACCTGGTAGCGGCGCTGCTCGGAAATGCGCCCGACCATGCCGAAGTCGATCACCGCGATACGCTCGCCGGGCAGGTAGAAGATGTTGCCCGGATGCGGATCGGCGTGAAAACAGCCGTCCTCCAGCACCATCTTCAGCACGATGTCGGCGCCGGTCCGCGCCAGTTGCCGCCGGTCCAGGCCAGCGGCGTCGACGCCGGCCAGATCGCGGCCACCGATGCCGTCGACGAAGTCCTGCACGTTGAGCGTTTCGCAAGTCCACTGCCAGTGCACCCGCGGGATCACGATCTCGTCGTGTCCCTGGAAGTTGGCGGCGATGCGCTCGGCGTTGCGGCACTCACCGGCGAAATCCAGCTCGCGGCGCAGCGACAGGGTGAACTGGTGCACCACCGCCGCCGGGTGGTAGCGCTTCAGGTCCGGCGCGCGCGCTTCGACGATCTCCGCCAGCCGCGCCAGCAATCGCAGGTCGGCCTCGATCACCTCGCGGATGCCGGGGCGGCGCACCTTGATCACCACGGCGGTGCCGTCGTGCAGCCAGGCGCGATGGGTCTGCGCCAGCGAGGCGGCGGCCAGCGGGGTTTCCTCGAGCCTGGCGAAGATCGCCGTCGGCTCTTCGCCGAGCGCCTCGATTAGCTGCGGCAGGATCTGCGGGTAGTCCAGCGCCGGCGCGGCGTTCTGCAGTTCGCCCAGTTCGTCGATCCACTCCGGCGGCAGCAGGTCCACGCGCGTGGCCAGTACCTGGCCCAGCTTGACGAAGGTCGGGCCGAGATCCTGCAGGGCGCGCCGCACCCGCTGCGGGGCCGACATGCGCAGCATCTCCTCGGCGTTGTGCCAGTGCAGCAGGCGCCCGGCGCGCTCCAGCACGTCGGCCATGCCGATGCGCCAGACCACGTCGCCGAACCCGTAGCGGATCAGCACCGAGGCGATTTCCTGCAGGCGTCCCAGGTCGCGGACGGTGCTCAACGCCTCCCACATCGCGCTCATCCTCGGGGAAGGCGCGCGGCCACGATCACAGCAACGCGTCCAGGCCGCGCAGGGCCGCGGCCACGGTCTGCCGGCGCACCGCGTCGCGGTCGCCCGGGAACTGGAACAACTGCGCGCTGGCATAGCCGCCACGGCGCTTCCAGCCCAGCCAGACGCTGCCGACCGGCTTGTCCGGGGAGCCGCCGCCGGGGCCGGCGATGCCGGTCACCGCGACCGCGACGCTGGCGCCGGAATTGACCAGCGCCCCGGACACCATCTCGATCACCGTCTCGCGGCTGACCGCGCCGTGATGCTCCAGCGTCTGCGGGCGCACGCCCAGCAACGCCTGCTTGGCTTCGTAGCTGTAGGCGACGATGCCGCAGTCGAACCAGGCCGAGGAGCCGGCGACGTCGGTCATCACCTTGGCGATCCAGCCGCCGCTGCAGCTTTCGGCGGTGACCAGGCGCTCGCGCGCGGTGCGCAAGCGATCGCTGAGCGCGGTGGCCTGTTGCAGCAGATCCGAATCGGTGGGAAGCGTCATGGCACAGCTCGGGAAACCAGTGCGCTTTGTAGCCCAATTCGCCGTGGCTGTCGCGCCTGCGCGTGTCGGCGGATGGCCGGCCGTCAGCCAACGCGACGCATGGGCCACGACCGCGCCGGCCCGCCGATCGGCGTCGACCGCAGCGACGCCGGCGCAGACGCGGCACTCAGCGCTGCTGCCACTCCTCCTGCTCGCGCGGCGGCAGCAGCGCGCGGATCGGCGCGCCGTCGGCCGCGGCGGCCAGGCGCTCGGCCTCGGTGATCGGGATGTCCACCTGCAGCAGCCAGCCGTCCTCGTCGGCCTGCTCGCTGCGGATCACCTGCAACTGATGCAGCTGCGAACGCAGGCGTCCGGCGCTCGGCGGCAGGCGCAGGCTGCCCTGCACGTGGCGCAGGCCCAGTCGCTGGCCGAGCACGTGCTGCAGCAGGTCCAGGCCGCGCCCGTCGCGCGCGGAGATCCACACCCGCTCGCGCCGCGCGGTGTCCGGCACGCCGTCCTGCGCATCGTGACGCACCTCGGCGCCCTCGATGCGGTCGATCTTGTTGAACACCAGCAACTGCGGCAGTTCGCCGGCGCCGACCGCGTGCAGCACCTCGTCGACCTGGGCGATGCGCTCCTCGCGCAGCGGATCGGCGGCATCGACCACATGCAGCAGCAGATCGGCCTCGCGCGCCTCGGACAGGGTCGAGCGGAACGCTGCCACCAGCTCGTGCGGCAGATTGCGCACGAAGCCGACGGTATCGGCGAGCATGGCGTTACCGCCGGGCAGCGCGATGCGCCGCACGGTCGGGTCCAGGGTCGCGAACAACTGGTCGGCGGCGTAGGCTTCGGCGCCGGTCAGCGCGTTGAACAGGGTCGACTTGCCGGCGTTGGTGTAGCCCACCACCGCGATCCGCGGCAGTTCGCTGCGCACCCGCGCACGGCGCATCTGGGTGTGCTGCACCTCGACCTTCTCCAGCCGCTTCTGCAGCTGCTCCACCCGCTTCTGCAGCAGGCGGCGGTCGGTTTCCAGCTGGGTTTCGCCGGGGCCGCGCAGGCCGATCGAACCGCCGCGCTGGCGCTCCAGGTGGGTCCAGCCGCGCACCAGCCGGGTGGCCATGTGCCGCAACTGGGCCAGTTCGACCTGCAGCTTGCCTTCGTGGCTGCGCGCGCGCTGGGCGAAGATGTCCAGGATCAGCCCGGTGCGGTCGATCACGCGCCGCTCCAGGTACTTCTCCAGGTTGCGCTCCTGGCCCGGGCTGAGCGCGTGGTTGACCAGGACCAGGTCGGCGCCGCTGGCGTCGGCGGCGGCCTTGACCTCCTCCAGCTTGCCGCTGCCGATCAGCGTCGCCGGACTCGGCTTGTCGATGCGCGCAGTCACGGTGGCGGCGATGCTGGCACCGGCCGAGCGCGCCAGGTCGGCGAACTCCTCCAGCACATCGTCTTCCAACGGACCGCCCGCGTAGGGCTGGATCAGCAGTGCATGTTCGCCGCGGCGGGACCGATCAAACACCCGCGGCTCCGCACTTCGCTACCGTACTACTCGACTTCATCATCACCCGCACTGCCACCTTCGTTCTGCTGCACATAGCCGCCGCCCGGTCCCACGCGCACGTTGCGCGCCGGCACCACGGTGGAAATGGCGTGTTTGTAGACCATCTGGCTGACGGTATTGCGCAGCAGGACCACGAACTGATCGAACGACTCGATCGTGCCCTGCAGCTTGATGCCGTTGACCAGATACACCGAGACAGGGACCCGTTCGCGACGCAACGCGTTGAGGAAAGGATCCTGCAAGGATTGCCCCTTGGACATGCTTCACTCCCAAATTATTGTTTTTATTGTCCGGGACGGCACTGCAGCTCCCCTGCCGTGGTCCGGAACGTCGATGTTACACAACCGCGGGCGCCAGCACAGCGCGGCGGCGCGCCCGATCAGCCGAGGAAGGCATCCAGGGCCGCCTGCAGGCGCCCGGCGTCGCACGCCGGGTCGAACCAGCGGGCATCCTGCTCGCCGCGCAGCCAGGTGAGCTGGCGCTTGGCCAGCTGCCGGGTGGCGGCGATGGCGCGGGCGCGGAAGTCCGCCGCATCGCCGACGCCGTCCAGGTACTCCCAGGCCTGCCGGTAGCCGACCGCGCGCACCGCCGGCAGCGCCAGCGGCTGCGCCACCGCCTGCATCCCGGGCAGCGCGCGCAAGGCGCGCACTTCGTCGAGGAAGCCCTGCCCCAGCATCGCGTCGAAGCGGGCCTCGATGCGCCCGTGCAGCACGCTGCGCTCGGCCGGCGCCAGCACCAGCTTCAGCACCCGCAGCGGCAGCCGCGGCGGACCCGGGTCCGCCTGCCAGGCACTGATCGGCCGGCCGCTGAGCCGGTACACCTCCAGCGCACGCTGGATGCGCTGCGCGTCGCCGGGGCGGATGCGCTGCGCGGCCAACGGATCGATCCGCTGCAGTTCCGCGTGCAGCGCCGCCCAACCCTCGGCCTGCGCCTGCGCGGTCAGCGCCGCGCGCAACTGCGGGTCGGCCGCCGGCATCGGCGCCAGCCCTTCCAGCAGCGCCTGGAAATACAGGCCGGTGCCGCCGGCCAGGATCGGCAGGCGGCCGCGGGCGACGATCGCCTGCAGCGCGGCGCGCGCGTCGGCGGCGAACTCGGCCGCCGAATAGGCCTGCCAGGGATCGCGCAGGTCCAGCAGATGGTGCGGCACCCGCGCGCGCTCGGCGGCATCGGGCTTGGCCGCGCCGATGTCCAGGCCACGGTAGACCAGCGCCGAATCGACGCTGACGATCTCGCCGCCGCAGCGTTCGGCCAGGGCAATCGCCGCGGCGGTCTTGCCCGAGGCGGTCGGGCCCATCAGCGCGATCGCGCGCGGGCGCCGGTCGGCCGCCATCAGTCCTCGTCCGGCCAGCGGATCGTCGCCGCGGCCGACGCTGTGGCGGCGCGCGGCAACGGCACGGCCTGCAGCGCCTGCCAGACCTTCAGCGCGTCGACGGTGGCAGCGACGTCGTGCACGCGAAGCAGCGCGGCACCGCGCTGTGCAGCCAGCAGATGCGCCGCGACCGAGCCGGCCACCCGCTGCTCCGGCGCCTCGCGCCCGGTCAGCTCGCCGATGCTGCGCTTGCGCGACAGGCCGGCCAACACCGGCACGCCGAGCTCGACCAGCCGCGCCAACTGGGCCAGCAACTGCAGGTTGTCGGCGGTGCTCTTGCCGAAGCCGAAGCCCGGGTCGACCAGGATGCGGCGCTTGTCGATGCCGGCCATCTCCGCGGCGAAGATGCGCTCGGCCAGGAACCGGTGCACCTCGCCGACCACGTCGTCGTAGCCGGGCGTCGTGCCGGCGGCATAGGCGTCGGCGGGCATGTGCATCAGCACCACCGGCACCCCCAGTTCCGCGGCAGCGTCCAGCGCGCCGGGCTGGCGCAGGGCCTGCACGTCGTTGATCATGCCGGCGCCCGCGGCGACCGCGGCGCGCATCACCTCCGGCTTGAAGGTGTCCACGCTCAGCGGCAGCGCGGTCTGCGCGGCCAGCCGCTCGATCACCGGAATCACCCGACGCAGCTCCTCTTCCACCGGCACCGGCGCCGCGCCCGGACGGGTCGACTCGCCGCCGATGTCCAGCACGTCGGCGCCCTCCCCGGCCAGGCGCAGGCCATGCGCCACCGCCGCGTCCACGCTGGCGTGCGCGCCCCCGTCGGAGAACGAATCCGGGGTGACATTGACGATGCCCATCACCCGCGGGCGATCGAGCAGCAGCCGGTGGGCGCCGCACTGCAGGCTGGGCGAGGTGTCGAACATCGGTGAGTCTCCTGGTAGTGGCCGTGACAGGCGGCGGGACGGCGCTGCGCAGCGCCATGCGGCATCCGCCACACACGCATGGCGGCAGCGGCGTGCGCGACGTTTCAGCGGCACATCGCATCGACGCGGCAACCTGCGGCCAGCGCATTGCCATTGTCGCCCAGGCGCGCGCAGGCGGCGAGTCGGCATTGGACGATGCGACCGGCCCCGCACCGCCGCCAACAAAAAAGCCAGGGATCGCTCCCTGGCTTTTCGGCGCTTGAAGGGCGCTCCTGCGCTTACACCTGCTCGGCAGGCCCGGCGATCGGCGGCAGCGGACGCGAATTGCCCTTGTCGTTGTTGCCGCCGTCCTTGCCGGACTTGTTCCAACCCATCGGCGGCGGCGGATCGCGGCCTTCCATGATTGCCTCGATCTGCGGCGCGTCGATGGTCTCGTACTGCAGCAGCAGCTGCGACATGGTGTGCAGCTTGTCCAGATTCTCGGTGAGGATCTGCGTGGTCTTCGCATACGCCTTGTCGAGGATCGACCGCACCACTTCGTCGATGCGCCGCGCGGTGTCGTCGGAGACGCTCTTGTGCTGGGTCACCGAACGGCCCAGGAACACCTCGTCGTCCTCCTCGCCGTAGGCGATCGGCCCCAGCTCGTCGGACAGGCCCCACTTGGTGACCATGTTGCGCGCCATCTTGGTCGCGCGCTCGATGTCGTTGGACGCGCCGGTGGTGACCTTGTCGGTACCGAAGATCAGTTCCTCGGCCACGCGGCCGCCGTACAGCGAGCACAGCTGCGACTCGATCGCCACGCGGTTCATCGAGTACTTGTCGCCTTCCGGCAGGTACATGGTCACGCCCAGCGCGCGGCCGCGCGGGATGATGGTGACCTTGTAGACCGGGTCGTGCTCGGGCACCAGGCGGCCGACGATGGCGTGGCCGGCCTCGTGGTACGCGGTGAGCGTCTTTTCGTCCTCGCTCATGGCCATCGAGCGGCGCTCGGCACCCATCAGGATCTTGTCGCGGGCACGGTCGAAGTGGTCCATGCGCACTTCCTTGACCGACTCGCGCGCGGCGAACAGGGCCGCCTCGTTGCACAGGTTGGCCAGGTCGGCACCGGAGAAGCCCGGCGTGCCGCGCGCGATCACCATCGGCTCGATGTCGTCGGCCAGCGGCAGCTTGCGCATGTGCACCTTGAGGATCTGCTCGCGGCCGCGCACGTCCGGCAGGCCCACCACGACCTGACGGTCGAAGCGGCCCGGGCGCAGCAGCGCCGGATCCAGCACGTCCGGACGGTTGGTCGCGGCGATCACGATCACGCCCTCGCCGCCCTCGAAGCCGTCCATCTCCACCAGCAACTGGTTGAGGGTCTGCTCACGCTCGTCGTGACCGCCGCCCAGGCCGGCACCGCGATGGCGGCCGACCGCATCGATTTCGTCGATGAAGATGATGCACGGCGCATGCTTCTTGGCCTGCTCGAACATGTCGCGCACGCGGCTGGCGCCGACGCCGACGAACATTTCCACGAAGTCCGAACCGGAGATGCTGAAGAACGGCACCTTGGCCTCGCCGGCGATGGCCTTGGCCAGCAGGGTCTTGCCGGTGCCCGGCGGGCCGACCATCAGCACGCCGCGCGGGATCTTGCCGCCGAGCTTGGTGAACTTGGTCGGATCTCGCAGGAAGTCGACCAGCTCGCCGACCTCTTCCTTGGCCTCGTCGCAGCCGGCGACGTCGGCGAAGGTGATCTTGATCTGGTCCTCGCCCTGTAGCTTGGCGCGCGACTTGCCGAAGGACATCGCCCCCTTGGCACCACCGCCGCCACCCTGCATCTGGCGCATGATGAACAGCCAGAAGCCGATGATCAGGATGACCGGCAGGAAGTTCAGCACCAGCGACCAGAAGCCCGGACCGTTGTCGGGCTTCTGCCGGGTGATGTCCACGTTCTTGCTGTACAGCACGTCGATCAGCTTGCCGTCGCTCGGGCCGTACACCGAGCCCTCGCTGCCGTCGGCGCGCTTGAAGCGGATCGCGTTGACCGACAGGTTGGTGGCGTCGGTGAAATCGACCGACTTCACCCGCCCGGCGTCCACGTCCTTCAGGAACTGGGAGTAGGTCACGTTGTCGGTGCCCGCGCCGCCGGCGAGCCGCGGCGAGAAGCTCTGGAACACCACCATCAGCACGACGGCAACGACTACCCACAGCAGCAGATTCTTGGTCAAGTCGTTCATCCTCATTGGCTCCGGTGTCCCTTCAACTCTGTCTCGATGCGTGGCATTGCGGATTCAGCCTTGCGTTCAGCTTACTTGATCTGGGCGCGCTTGCCCTGTCCGAGGGCGTAGACCTCCGGCGAGCGCTTGCGCGACGCGGCCGGCTTGCGGATGGTCACCTTCTCATAGCGGCGGCGCATGTCGCGGATGTAGTCGTCGAACCCCACGCCCTGGAACAGCTTGATCAGGAACGCGCCGTTCGGCTTCAGGTGGCTGTCGGCGAACGCCATCGCCAATTCCGCCAGATGCATCATCCGCGGCTGGTCGACCGCATCCATTCCGCTCTTATTGGGGGCCATATCCGACAGCACAAGGTCCACCGGGGTATCCCCCAGCATGGCCTCGAATTGCGATAGCACCGCGTCCTCCCTGAAGTCACCGTGAAGGAACTCCACGCCGGCCAGCGGCGGCATCCCCAGGATGTCCAGGGCCAGCACGCGACCGCGGTCGCCCATCGACTTGCGCACCTGCTGCGACCAGCCGCCCGGCGCGGCGCCGAGATCGACCACCACCATGTCCGGCTTGAGCAGCCTGTCGCGCTGCAGCAGTTCCTCAAGCTTATAGGCGGCGCGCGAGCGCATGCCTTCTGCCTGGGCCTTCTTCACGAAGGGATCGGCGAAATGTTCGCGGAGCCAGCGTTGGCTGCTTTTGCTGCGGGTGGCCATGGACGCACGGTCGGGAGGGGCGGCCATGATACCCTGATCGCCCTTGCCAACCCTGCTCCCACCTGCATGTCGATCAGCCTGACCTCGGCCCAGAACCGCTTCCTGCGCGGCCTGGCCCACGACCTCAAACCCCTGTTGCAGATCGGCAGCAAGGGCGTCACCCCGGCCTTCCTGGCCGAACTGGACGAGGTGCTGGAGCGCCACGAACTGGTCAAGGTGAAGGTCGGCGGCGACGACCGCGAGGCCCGCGACGCCGCCATCGGCAGCCTGGTGGAGCAGTCGCACAGCGTGCTGGTGCAGCGCATCGGCCATACCGCGATCCTGTATCGCCCGGCCAAGGAAGACCGGCAGATCGTGCTGCCGCGCGCCTGAGCGCGCCCTCGGTGACCCCGTGCAACTGACCCAGGACCTGCCCGACTACGCCTACGCCCTGCGCATGGCCGACGGCCGCCAGGCCAAGGTGAACGACCGGCTGCTGACCCGCAGCTTTGTCCTCGCGCCGGACACCCTGGTCGAGGACTGGCAGGCCCGGCCGGCCGGCGACCTGCAGCCGCAACATCTGCAGCCGCTGCTGGAGCTCAACCCGGCCCTGGTGATCCTCGGCACCGGCGAACGCCAGGTGTTTCCCGCCGCGGCGGTGATGGCGCTGTTCCTGACCCGCGGCATCGGCATTGAGGTGATGAACAATGCCGCTGCGGCGCGCACCTACAACGTGCTGGCCGCCGAAGGCCGGCGCGTGGCGGTGGGGTTTCTGCTCGAAGGCTGAGCCGGGGCGGCGTCTCCACGGACACGTTCCACGCACTCCGCAGACATTGACTCTCGTAGGAGCGGCTTCACAGCCGCGACCTAGATATTCCCTAGAACCCCGGTCGCGGCTGAAGCCGCTCCTACGAAAGCCGTAGATGGAGGCCGGCGACACCCCGCGTCAGAGCGGCGGCCCATTGGTCGCGCCGGCTTTACTTCGGCGGCAGATACAGCAATGGGTCGACCAGCTTGCCGTTGTAGTGGGTGAGTCGGCGGCGCTTGCGGCCCACTGGGCCGCGCCGATGGCGAACGCCCGGCGCGCTGCGCCGGGCCGGGGATCCGTCCACGCGTTGACGCGACCGGTTACTTCGGCGGCAGATACAGCAGTGGGTCGACCGGCTTGCCGTTGTAGCGGATCTCGAAGTGCAGCATGTCGCGCGCCGCGCCGCTGTGGCCCATTTCGGCGATCTGCTGGCCGGCCTTGACGTTCTGACCTTCGTTGACCAGGCGCTTGCGGTTGTGGCCGTAGGCCGACAGCCACTGTTCGTTGTGCTTGACGATGATCAGCTCGCCATAGCCGACCAGGCCGGCGCCGGAATAGACCACCACGCCGTCGGCCGCGGCGCGCACCGCTTCGCCATTGCTGCCGCCGATGTCGACGCCCTGCTTGGTCGCCTCGCCGCCGACGAAGCGGCTGACCACCACGCCATCGGCCGGCCAGCGCCAGGGAAAACCGCTGCTGACTGGCGCCGGCGCCGGAACGGACGGCGGCCGCGCGGCGGCGCCGGCACCGGAGGCCGGCGGCGGCGTCACCGGGCCGCTACCGGGCCGCGCGGCGACTGCCCCACCCGGCGGATACAGCTTCAGCGACTGCCCCGGATAGATGGTGTACGGCGGCTGCAGGCCGTTCCAGCCGGCCAGGTCCTGCGGGGTGATGTTGTTGGCGCGGGCGATCGCATACAGCGTGTCGCCACGGCGCACGGTGGCGCTGACCCCGGGCTTGGGCACGGAAATCCGCGGCGCCGAGGCGGCGGCGGTGCCGCGCACGGGCGCACCGCCGGGCGTGCGCACCACCGTGGCGCTGCTGCAGGCGCCGAGCGCCACCGCCACCAGCACCCCCAGGCCGCAACGCAGGCCGTTCCGCACCACCCGATCCACGCTCATCCGACCTTCGCTCTCCATATGACCCACACCACCAGCAGCGCCAGGATCGCCGAGGCGACCCAGCCGAGCGGCTCGATCCAGCGGCGCAATGCGGCTTCCGCGCGCGGCCCGCCGAGGCGAATCGCCCCGGCCACCAGGTACACGCGCTTGCCTCGCCCCACCAGCATGCTCGCCAGGAACGGTAGCAGCGGTACCCCGACGATGCCTGAGGCCCAGGTGAATATCTTCAGCGGGATCGGGGTGAAGCCGGCCAGTACCAGCAGCCAGAACGCACGCCACGGCGACTCGGCGATGACCTCGCGCAGCTGGTTCACCTGCGCGTCGATCTTCTGCGTCCAACCGAGCCATTCGATCAGCGGCTGCACCGCGGCGAAGGCGAAATGGCCGAGCAGATAGCCGATCACCGCGCCGGCCAACGAGCCGAGCAGGCTCAGCGTGGCGAACCACAGCGCGCGTCGCGGCTGCGCCAGCGACATCGGTGCCAGCATCACCTCCGGCGGCACCGGGAACACGATGGCCTCGGCGAAACTGAGCCCGGTCAGCAGGGCCGGCGCGCGGCGATGCCGCGACCAGCCGATGGCGCGTTCGTACAACGGCCCGAAAATCTTCATCCAGTGCGGCTCCGAGAGGTCAATCCAGCATGCCCGACAGCAACGGGACGAAGGTCACCGGCGCCAGGACGTCTTGTTCGATCTGGCCGTCGGCGTCGCGGCGCAGGCGGATCAGCGATTGCGCGGACGGGCCGCCGACCGGCGCCACCAGGCAGCCGCCCGGGGCCAGTTGTTCGATCAGCGCATCGACCAGCGCCGGCGCCGCCGCCGTGACCACGATCGCGTCGAAGGGGCCGTGCTCGGGCCAGCCGATGCGGCCGTCGTCGTGCTTGCTGCGCACGTTCATGCCGAGCTGGCGGAAGCGCTTGCGCGCCTGCCGCAGCAGGTCGCCGATGCGCTCGACGGTATGCACTTCCAGCCCCAGCGCGGCCAGGATCGCCGCCTGGTAGCCGGAGCCGGTGCCGACTTCCAGCACCTTCTTCGGCGCCGCTTCCAGCACCGTCTCGGTCATGCGCGCCACCACCCACGGTTGCGAGATGGTCTGGCCGTGGCCGATCGGCAGCGCGGTGTCCTCGTAGGCGCGCGAGGCGAGCGCCTCGTCGATGAACAGATGCCGCGGCACGGTGCGCACCGCGTTGAGCACGCTCTCGTCGCGGATGCCGGCCTCGCGCAGGCGCTCGACCAGGCGGTCGCGCACGCGCTGCGAGGTCATGCCGATGCCGATGGCTTCCGGCTGCAGGCGCAACCGCGGGGTCATGCCGGGCGGCCCAGCGCGGCGGTCAGGCCGCCGACCCAGCTGGCGACCTTTTCCAATGCCTGGTAGCGGGTCAGATCGACCTGGATCGGAGTGATCGAGATGAAGCCGGTGCGTACCGCATGGAAGTCGGTACCGGGACCGGCATCCTGCTCGCGCCCGGCCGGGCCGATCCAGTACACGGTGCCGCCGCGCGGGTCGGTCTGCGGCAGGCACGGTTCGGAACGGTGGCGGTTGCCGAGCCGGGTGACCTCGAAGCCCTTGATCTCCTGCCACGGCAGGTCGGGCACGTTGACATTGAGGATGGTGTCGGCCGGCAGCGGATCGGCCTTGAGCTGGGCGACGATCTCCACCGCGGCGCGCGCCGCGGTCTGGAAATGCCTGGGGTCGTGGTTGTGGCTGACCAGCGACACCGCCACCGCGGGCAGGCCGAGAAAGCGGCCTTCCATCGCCGCCGAGACGGTACCGGAATAGATCACGTCGTCGCCGAGATTGGCGGAATTGTTGATGCCGGAAACCACGATGTCCGGATCGAACTCCAGCATGCCGGTGAGCGCCAGATGCACGCAATCGGTGGGCGTGCCGGCGACGCTGCAGGTGTAGTGGTCGATGCGCTTGAGCCGGATCGGAAGATCCAGGGTCAGCGAATTGCTGGCGCCGGACCGGTCGCGGTCGGGTGCGACCACCGTCACCTCGTGGCCGGCGCCGCGCAACTGCTCGGCCAGCATGCGGATGCCGGGGGCGTCGACGCCGTCGTCGTTGCTCACTAATACGCGCATGGTGCTCCTCGAAAACCGGGGGCATGATACCGGATGCGCCCTGCCAGGTCGCTGACAGCGCGACGACGACCGCGGTGACGGCCGAACACGTGCGCTAGCGGCGCCGTGCGACCGCAGCGTGACCACTGCGCGCCGGTAGCGCGGCAGTCCGCGCACCAGACGCCGCCGGCAACGCCGCGCTCACCTCAAACCGCGCCGCACGCTCTAAGCTGTGCGCATGGCGCATTCCGACGACGAAGATCCCGCCGCGCTGTTCCGCGCGGCCATCGGCAAGGTGGCCCCGCTCAACGCGACGCCGCCGGCCAATGCCAAGCCGCGCCCCAAGCCGCGCGCGCGCATGGCCGAACGCGACGACGCCGAGGCGCAGGGCGAGTTCCAGCAATTGCTGCGCCAGAGCACCCCACTGGAAGCCGGCGACGTGGCCAGCTACCGCCGCGAGCATCTGCCGGCGCGGGTGTTCCAGCGCCTGCGCAAGGGCCAGTTCTCGGCCCAGGACGAACTGGACCTGCACGGCGCCACCGCGGCGCAGGCCGAGACGCTGCTGCGCCAGTTCCTGGCCGAGGCGCACGCGCACGAGTTCGGCTGCGTGCGGATCGTGCACGGCAAGGGCCTGCAATCGGGCGGCGTGCCGCTGCTGAAGAACCTGGTGGACCGCTTGCTGCGCCAGCGCAACGACGTGCTGGCCTTCCATTCGGCGCCGACCGCGCAAGGCGGCACCGGCGCGATGCTGGTGCTGCTGGCGCGGCGCTGAGCGGCAGCGCAGCCGCGGGCATCGCGGCTCGCGGACCCCATCGGCAACCTGCGCACTGGCTGAGGTAAAGGGCGCCGGGTCGTGGCGCCGCCACATCCGGCATCGCGCACTGATCTGTCATTCGCGTGTCAGAGCGGCTTCACCAGGACCGGCGTGAACGGGAATACCCGTCGCGGCGATGGGATGCCGTCGCACTCACCCGCTGCCTGCATGACGCGTATCCGGCCAGGCCGGGACGCCGCGGACGCGGCCGAGCAGCGCATGTGCGGACCCATTTCAATTTTCGCCCCTTGAACCGTCTTGTCAGAGAGCACCGTCCCTCTGCGAGCCGAACGTGACCGAAGCGACCACCGAATTTTTCCTGCAACCCACTGATCTGGTGGACGTTTCCGCGAGCGCCGCAGCGTTCGAAACGGCGCCGACCCGCCTGGCCCGGCCGGTGCCGCCACCCCGGCCGAGCGCCGGCGCCGCACCGTCACGGTGGTGGCCGCTGTTCCTGGCCTCGTTCCAGGGGCGCACGGACTGGCACGGCAACCGCCTGCAGCGCGGGATCAAGGCGACCAAGTACCTGCTGCGTGCGTTGAGCATGCCGACCGAGCACGGGCGTTTCCTCGACGCACTGCGCCGCGATCCGCGGATGCGTGGTTATGCCGAGCGCGACCCGCGCCTGCTCGAGCGCCACCTGCACCGCTTCGTCAACACCCGCTGGAGCAGCGCGGCGCGGTTGCGCCACCTCCGGCAGCACTACCGGCTGATGCTCGATCGCCTGCCCACGGCCTTGTTCGACGCCATCTACCGGCAAGGCCAGGCGGACCTGGGAACCCTGCCACTGCACGATGGCAGCACGCTGACCTTGTCCCTGCTGCCGCCGGCGCCGATGAGTTGCGAAGGCGAACTGTGGCTGCAGCTCAGCGACGCGGGTGGACGCCAGCTGTATCGCCTGGTGCTGACCGTGACCGGCGACGACGCCCATCCGACGGTGCTGATCGGCTGCCTGCAGGGCCCCAGCGGCGGCGATGCGCGGGACGTGGTGCGGACGCTGACCAAGCAGATGCACGGGCTGCGCCCCAAGCAACTGATGCTGGCGCTGGCCTACGCCTTCGCCGAGCGCATCGGCGCGCGCGACATCCGCGCCATCGGCAACGCCGCGCATCCGCTGCAGCGCAAGCGCCAGGTGTTCCTGGCCGACTACGACGCGTTCTGGACCGAACAGGGCGCCACGGCCGGCGCAGACGGCTGGTTCGACCTGCCGCCGACGCAGCCGCGTAAGAGCGTGGCGGACGTACCCAGTCAGCACCGCTCGGCGTTTCGCCGCCGCGAGGCGTTGCGGACGCATGCGGAAGGCTTGCTGGCCGCGGCGCTGACGCTCGCTTGCGGTGCTGCGTCGCGTGGCGGCCAGTGAGCCTGGCTATACTGCCGCGGCCGCTTCCCTCCAGGAGCATCAGCAGTCGTGAGCCGGGCCGAGCACACCGAGGGCGCGCCGTCGCCGGAGCAGGCGCCTGCGCACCAGGTCGACGCGCTGTTCAAGGAACATCACCGCGCCCTGCTCGCGTTCCTGCACTGCAAGCTCGGCTCGATGGCGGACGCGCAGGACGTGGCGCAGGAGGCGTACATGCGCATCGTGACGCTTGAGCGTCCCGACGCGCTGGCATCGCCGCGCGCCTACCTGTTCCATGTCGCCTCGAACCTGGCGGTGGACCGGCTGCGCATGCGCAAGGTCCGCGAAAACGCCGCAGTGGAGCTGCCGGAACACGATCTGCCGCTACCGCCGGTTCCGGAGCGGCACGCCACGGCCAGCGAGCAACTGCGCGCGCTGACCCGGGCGTTGAAGGAACTTCCCGCAAAGACCAGCCGCGCCTTCGTGCTGCACGTGATCGAAGGCAAGGACTTCGGCATGATCGCCAAGGCGATGAACGTGAGCGAACGCATGGTCCGCTACCATGTGGCCAACGCGCTCGCGCATTGCCGCAAACGCTTCGACGAAGCGGAGATCCCGTAATGGACAGCGGCATCGACCAACACATCCTCGACGACGCCGCGCGCTGGTGGGCCCTGCTGCGCGAACCCGACAGCAACGAGGACACCGTGGCGCGCTGGCTGGACTGGACGGAGGCCGACCCGCGGCATCTGCAGGCGTTCGAACGCATCAATGCGCTCGGCGGCGAGCTGGCAACGCTCGATGCGGCCGCCCGCAACGAGGTGGTGCGCAGGTTCGCGCCGCCGCGTTCGCGCTGGCGGCCGCTGCGGGTCGCGGCCTGCGTGGGCGTGCTGGCGCTCGGCGGCGCCCTGGCCTGGCGGCAGCTGCACCCGCCGCCGCTCACCCAGGTCTACAGCAGCGCGACCAGCCGCCACCAGGACATCGTGCTGGCGGACGGGTCCAAGATCGCGCTCGGCGGCGCATCGAAGCTGAGCACCCGCTTCAGTGCCGCGCAGCGCCACGTGGACCTGATCGCCGGCGAGGCCTTCTTCGACGTGGCGCATCACGCCGGGCGTCCGTTCGTGGTCGACGCCGGCGGCGTGTCGATCCTGGACGTGGGCACCGCCTTCGATGTCAGCCGTGACGGCGAACGCGTCGAGGTCGCGGTCACCGAAGGCCGGGTCCGCATCTACGGCGCCGGCCAGGTGCCGGCCGACGGCAGCGGCGGGCTGGAAGCGGTGGCCGGGCAGCGCGTGTCCTACGACCCGGCCAAGCCCGCGCTGCAGGTCAGCCAGATCGACGTGGCGCAGGCCACCGCCTGGCGCGATCACCGGCTGGAGTTCGTCGATACGCCGCTGGACACGGTGATCGCCCGGGTCAACCGCTACAGCGACCGGCCGCTGCGCCTGGACGACCCGGAGCTTGCACGACTGAGCTTCACCGGCACCGTCGACACCCAGGCGACCGCGCAGTGGATCGAGGCCTTGCCGCAGGTGTTCCCGCTGCGGGTGCACCAGGGCAAGGACGAGATCGTGCTGAGCCGCCGTTAGGCGATACCGCGCGCCACCCCGGCTTACGGGGCAGCGGCCGCCCGCGTCGGCAATGCCGCGCATGGCATAATTCGCGCTTCCGCTGGGGGGCGACGGGCAGTGCGTGGGCTGAGGCGACTGATCATCTGCGGCAGCCTGGCACTGCAGCTCGCACCCTGCCCCCCTGCCCTCGCCGCGCCACTCGCGCCCGACGCACGGCAGATCGCGTTCTCGATCCCGCCACAGGCACTGTCCACGGCGCTGATCGCGTACGGCAAGCAGGCCAACGTGCAGGTGCTGACCGCCAGCCCGACCCTGGCCGGGATGCGCAGCGACGGGCTGCAAGGCATGTTCACCCCGGACGCGGCGCTGCAGCGCCTGCTGCAATCCAGTGGCCTCGCGTACCGCATGCTCGATGCGAACACGGTGGCGGTCACCCCCGCCGCCACGGCGCAAGTCGATCCTGCGGATGCCGCCGATGCGCACCGCACAGGCACCCCACCCAAGCTGCTGGAACAGGTCGACGCCGCGGCGCTGACCGAGCACGCCATGGGCGACGTGCCTGCCTATGCCAGCGACGCGCTGCGTTACGCCGCCGATTCCATCGCCGTGCCGCAGTCGGTGAACGTGGTCGCTCCGCATCTGCTGGCCTCGCAACAGGTGCGCACCGTCGCCGACGCCCTGCGCAACGTGGCCAGCGTGCAGCAGATCGAAAATCCGCTGCGCGCGCCGCTGTTCAAGATCCGCGGCATCTACACCGGCAACGGCATGACCGACGGGATGCCGAACAGCTTCGTCGGCCTCGGCGGCTACCCGCCGATGATCGGCGTGGAGCGGGTCGAAGTGCTCAAGGGTCCGGAATCGATCCTCGGCGACAGCAACGGCGGCGACATGAGCGGACTGATCAACGTCGTCACCAAGCAACCGCTGCGCACACCGAAGCGCGAACTGAGCTACGTCCTCGGCGAACGCGGCGACATGCAGGCCGGGCTCGATGCGACCGGACCGATCGGCGCCACGCCGCTGAGCTATCGGCTCGTCGTCTCCGGCCAGCATGCAGATTCCACCGCGCAAGGCTACGGCCCGCGCAATGCCGCCTACCTGGCGCCGTCCATCGCCTGGCAGGGCGAGGACAACCGCCTGGTGCTCGGCGTGCAGCGCGTGATCGATCGGCAGCCCGCCGCCGACCATGCCCTGCTGCTGCGCAACCGCGTGTCGGCGATGACGCCCAGGAGCTTGCGGCTGGGCAACGCACAGGACCACACCGCCTACCGCACCCAGCGCGCCTATTACCTGTTCGATCAGCGGCTCAGCGACCGCTGGCAACTGCGCAGCCGCGGCCAGTACGTGACCCAGGCGGTCGACGCGCGCAACTGGGGCATGCTGTCGCCTTCGCCGAAGGGCGCCGTGCGCGCCTATGCCGAGGCATACCGCAATACGACGGCGTACTACACCATCCAGAACGACCTGATCGGCAGCTTCGGCGACGGGCCGCTGCGGCAGACCGTGACCCTGGGCCTGGATTACACTCGCGCGCTGCTGGGCAGCAGCGATTACTTCATCCGCATGCACCGCAACCGCTACGACGTGTTCGGCGACGAGCGGCTGGGCCCGGTGCACTGGCCGCGTTCGCGGCGCGGGATCCTGCATTACCCCGGCAGCCCGTGGTCGAGCCGGAGCGGCATCCTGCTGCAGGACCAGATCAGCATGGGCGAACGCTGGGACGTGCTGCTGGCGCTACGCCGCTCGGCGTACGAGATTTCCAGCTACGACGCCAAGGGCAAACTGCGCCAGTTGCGCCGGCGCCGCTGGGTGCCCAACGTCGGCGTGGTCTACAAGCTGACCCCGGAGGCGTCGCTGTACGCCAGCACCATGAACGGCTTTGCGCCGAGTGCCGTGCTCGGCAAGAACGGCCGGCCGTTGCCGCCCGCGTTGTCGCGGCAGGTGGAGGTGGGGGCGAAGATCGATCTGTTCGAGCACCGGGCGCGGCTCAGCGCCGCGTACTACCAGATCACCGTCGACCGCAGCTTCGATCTGGTGCTGGCGCATCCGTCGTACTTCGCCAGGCCGATCGACAGCCAGAGCAACCGCGGGCTGGATCTCGACTTCGTCGGCGCGCTCGCCCCCGGCCTGGAACTGAGCAGCAGCCTGGCGCTGGCCCGCATCGGCCGGCGCGACGGCACGCCAACCCTCGGCGTGCCGCGCACCCGTTTCACCCTGTGGAGCAGCTACCAGTTCCAGGACAGCCGCTGGAGCGGCTGGGGCGTGGCCGGCGGCATCCTGGCGCGCGATCACACCCTCGGCCGCCGCCTGGCCGGCGGCTACTTCAAGATCCCCGGGCAGGCCAGCGTGGACGCGAACGTGTCCTATCGCACCGAGACCTGGGGCGTGACCGTGGGCATGCGCAACGTCTTCGATCGGCGACTGTATGCCGACGAGTTCGACGAGACCTTCGTGCCGCTGCCGGATGGCCGCAGCCTGCTGCTGACCGGCACCTATCGGTTCTAGCGCGCGTTGTCGCGACCGACGCGGCAGGCGCCGGCCGCGCTCAGGCCTCGGTGGAGGCCTGCGGCTGCGGCGCCTCTTCGACCTGGCCGAGTTCGTGCAGCAGTGCCGTGGCGTAGCTGCCCGGCGGCAAGGCGAAGCGCAGTTCCAGCGCATCGTCCTGCCCGTCCAGCCAGCGCCATTGCAGGTCGGCCACGCGCAGGCGGGTCGCCCGCCGCTCCTGCTTCAGGCCCTCGCGCTCCAGGCCGTCGCGCAGACGCTGCGCGACCGCCTCGTCCAGCGCCGCCAGTTCCAGCGCACGCGCCGCCTCGGCGCTGCGCAACTCGCCGGCGCCCCACAGCGGCGCGGACGGATGGATGTCGAAGCGCTGCAGGCGCTCGGCCAGCGCCTCCGACCACGGCTCCGGACCGAACACGCTGCGGCTGCCGTCGAGCATCCACACTTCGCCGTCCAGCGCGCTGTCCCAGTTGCCGGCGGCCACGCGGGCGGCCAGCACCCGGTTGAACAGTTCCGAACGGGCCGCAGACAGCAGCAGCGAGCGCTGCTCGCGGCGCACGCGGCGGCCGCCGAACATCGCCAGCGCGGCGCCGACGTTGCCGCCATCGCGGCCGAACCGTTGCTCGCCGAACCAGTTGGGAATGCCGCGCGCGGCGATCTGCGCCAGCCGCGCCTCGATCGCGCTGCGCTCGCCGCGCACCTCGCGCAGCACCAGCACGAAGCCGTTGCCGGCCAGCGCGCCGCGCGGCAGCTTGCGGTTGTGCCAATGCGACTCCAGCACCTGCAGGTCCGCGTCCTGCAGATTGTCCAGCGCCGGCGCCACGCGCTTGGGCAGATGCACCGAGAAGCGCTGGGTGGTGACCGCATGGCGGTCCTTCATGCCGGCGTAGCCGATCGCCAGTTCCGCCACCCCGGCCCACTGCGCCAGGCGGCGCGCGGCAAAGGCGGTGTTCATGCCGCGCTTGCGCACCGTCAGCAGCAGGTGCTCGCCCTCGCCGCTGGGCGCGAATGCGGGCAGTTCGTCGACCTGGAAATCTTCGGCGCTGCTGCGCATGCGCGCCTGCAACGGCGCGGCGCCGAACGCACGCGGCAACTCGCTCACAGCGCCACCAGCAGGGCCACGGCCTGCGCCGCGATGCCTTCGCCGCGGCCGGTGAAGCCGAGCTTCTCGCTGGTGGTGGCCTTGACGCTCACGCAGTCCAGTTCGACCTGCAGCAGCGCCGCCAGGCGCTCGCGCATCGCCTGCGCATGCGGACCGACCTTGGGCCGTTCGCAGATCACGGTGATGTCGGCATTGCCCAGCCGCCAGCCGCGCGCGTGCAGCAGGCCGACGCAGTGATCGAGAAACTGCGCACTGTCGGCGCCCTTCCAGCGCGGATCGGACGGCGGGAAATGCTGGCCGATGTCGCCCAGCGCCAGCGCGCCGAGCAAGGCATCGCACAGGGCGTGGATCGCCACGTCGCCGTCGCTGTGGGCGAGTACGCCGCACTCGTGCGCCACGCGCACGCCGCCGAGCATGATGTGGTCGCCCTCGCCGAAGGCGTGGACGTCGTAGCCCTGGCCGATGCGGAAGGGAGGAGCGGAAAGGGAATCGTGTGACATGGGAATCCTGTTCGTAGAAGCGTCGACGCCGTCCGGCGGTCAGACGCCGGGGTGCAGCATGCGCAGGTAAACCGGGAGCGGCTCGGACGCCGGCATGGCCTCTTCTTCGTCCGCTGCGCCCCACTGCGGGTTGAGCCAGTCGTCATGGACGATGCGTTCGACCAGCGCCGGCAGCGGCGTGTGCCGTGTCGGCACGCGGAACGGCAGACCGCCGTGCGCCGACGACACCAGGCTGAAGCGCAACTGCCGCGCCTGGCCATCGTGCCAGCAGTAGAAGATCATCGCCGGCGCCGCCTGCGCGCGCAGCGTGACCTGGCGATCGTCGGCGGCCGCCTCCACGAACCGCGCCACGCTCGCCACGTCGATGCCCGCGGCGCGGTCCTCGCGTGGCGAGAACGCCCACAGGTTGGCATTGGCCTCGTGCTGGATGTCGTCGCCATCGACCACGATCGCAGCGTTCGCGGCCTGCTGCAGCCAGGCGTGCGCCACCGCGTCCTCGAACCGCATCAGCCGCCCTGCCGCTGGAACAGTTCGAACTCGAAACGCGCCAGGTCGGCCGGCGTGGTGACCTTGAAATTGTCTTCGGCGCCCTCGACCAGCAGCGGCCGCAGCCCCAGCAACTCCATCGCCATCGCGTCGTCGGTGACCTCGACGCCGGCCGCGGCCGCCTGCTCCAGGGCCCGGCTCAGCTGCATGCGCCGGAACAGTTGCGGGGTCAGCGCGCGCCACAGGCGCTCGCGCGGTTCGGTGCCGTCGATGCCGCCGTCGTCGCCGGCGCGCTTGAGCGTGTCGCGCACCGGCGCGGCCAGGATCGCGCCGACCGGATCGCCGCGCCCCGCCTCCAGCAGCCGGTCCAGGTCGGCCAGCGCCAGGTTCGGCCGCGCCGCATCGTGCACCAGCACGAAGTCGTCCGCCTTCACCGACTCCGGCAAGGCGTGCAACGCGGCCAGCACCGAGCCGGCACGGCTGCCGGCTCCCAGGCAGGTCAGGACCGGCTTGCCGGCCAGTTCGGTCCAGCCCGGCCACTGCGCATCGTCCGCGCCCAGCGCGACCATCGCCCCGGCCACCGCCGGATGCGCCAGCAGCGCTTCCAAGGCATGCGCCAGCAACGGACGCCCGCCCGCCTGCAGGTACTGCTTGGGCATGGTGCCGCCGAAACGGGTGCCGCGGCCAGCCGCCGGGACCACGGCCCAGACGGTGGCCATCAGGGCTGCTCGCCCGGCGCCGGCGTCACAGGCGCCGGCTGCGCGCCGGCTGCCGTACCGGCCGGCGCGGTCGACACCGGCGCGTTCTCGACCACGCGGTAGAACTTCTCGCCCGGTTTGATCATGCCCAGTTCGCTACGCGCGCGCTCCTCGATCGCCGCCTCGCCGTCCTTGAGGTCCTTGACCTCGGCGGCGAGCGCGGCGTTGCGTTGCTGCAGTCCTTCGTTGTCGCGCTTCTGGTGCTCGACCTGGCTTTCGAGCACCAGCACTTCGCCGGAATTGCCCGGGCCGAGCCAGAAACGGTACTGCAGCCACGCCAGCAGTCCCGCCAGCACCAGCAGCAGCCAGCGCCAGTTGCGCACGGCTTATCGCTTGAGCGAGACGAACGCGTCGCGCCCGGCGTAGCGCGCGGCGCTGCCGAGCGCTTCCTCGATGCGCAGCAGCTGGTTGTACTTGGCCACGCGATCGCTGCGGCACAGCGAACCGGTCTTGATCTGGGTGGCGGTGGTGGCCACGGCGATGTCGGCGATGGTGGTGTCCTCGGTCTCGCCGGAACGGTGCGAGACGATCGCCGCGTAGCCGGCCTTGTCGGCCATGGCGATGGCTTCCAGGGTCTCGGTCAGGGTGCCGATCTGGTTGACCTTGATCAGGATCGCGTTGGCGGTGCCGGACTCGATGCCCTGCTTGAAGATCTTCGGGTTGGTCACGAACAGGTCGTCGCCGACCAGCTGCACCTTGCTGCCGATGCGGTCGGTGAGCAGCTTCCAGCCGGCCCAGTCGTCCTCGGCCAGGCCGTCCTCGATGCTGACGATCGGATACTGCGCGGCCCAGTCGGCGAGGAAGTCGACGAACTGCTCGCTGGTCAGGCGCTTGCCCTCGCCCACCAGGTGGTACTTGCCGTTGTCGTAGAACTCGCTGGAGGCCACGTCCAGGCCCAGCAGCACGTCCTCGCCTGCGGTGTAGCCGGCCTTGCCGATCGCTTCCAGGATGGTGTCCAGCGCTTCCACGTTGCTGCGGAAGTCCGGGGCGAAGCCGCCCTCGTCGCCGACCGCGGTGGACAGGCCGTGGCCTTTCAGCACCGACTTCAGCGCGTGGAAGATCTCGGTGCCGGCGCGCAGCGCCTCGGAGAACGAGGCGGCGCCGACCGGCAGCACCATGAACTCCTGGAAATCGACGTTGTTGTCGGCATGCGCGCCGCCGTTGATGATGTTCATCATCGGCACCGGCAGCGCCAGGTTCGCGGTGTTGCCCGCGGCCAGCGACTGCCACAGCGGCTGCTTGCGCGAGGCGGCAATGGCATGCGCATTGGCCAGCGAGACGCCGAGCAGCGCGTTGGCGCCCAGGCGGCCCTTGTTCTCCGTGCCATCCAGGTCGATCAGGCGGCGGTCCAGGCCCTGCTGGTCGGCGGCGTCGAAGCCTTTCAGCGCGCTGGCGATGGTGGTGTTGACGTTCTCCACCGCCTTGCGCACGCCCTTGCCCAGGTAGCGGGTCTTGTCGCCGTCGCGCAGCTCGACCGCTTCCTTGGTGCCGGTGGACGCGCCCGAGGGCACCGCGGCACGACCGAACGAACCGTCCTCCAGGATGACATCGGCTTCCAGCGTGGGATTGCCGCGGCTGTCGAGGATTTCACGGGCGTGGATGCTGCGGATCGTACTCATGGGCGGGCCGGTTACCTGTAGGAAGAGGGGGCGGAAACGAATGCCGGCTGATTATCCCTGGCCGCCCGTTCCTTGCCAAATCCCGCCTCGGGCGAGGCACCGCATGGCAAGGGCATCCAGTGTCGAATCCAGCGTCCTGCCAGGGAGATCGGGGATCGGGGCCAAGGCCCGAATCCATTACATTCCGAAGAGAAACCGCACGATCAGGACCAGCAGCACCAGCACCAGGCCAGCGGCGATGCCCGCGGGGAGGCGGTCGCGGCGCGCCCCCCAACCCTGCACAGCCGCGATCAGCGCGCCCAGCGCAGACACCGCCAGCACCAGCAAACCGCCCAAGATCCAGGGCTGCATCGCCAGGATGCCGTGATTGCCATCGCCGGGCGCACCATTGGCGCGCGCGAAAGCAAGCAACACCACGCCCAGCGCCGCCCAGGCCAGCAGCGCCAGCAGCAGCGCGCACCGCCCCCAGGAACGGACGCGAACCTGGTCAGGCGGGTTCATCGCCCTTGCCCAGGAGCGCAGGCAGACGCCCGGCAGGACGCGACCCGCCAGCAAGCGAACGGATACCGCGACTGCAGCCCGCGCCTCATGCGAAGCGCGAGAAGCCGTGCTTCTTGGTCACCGCGTCCAGTTCCATCAGCGTTTCCAGCAACGCTTCCATCTGCTCCAGCGGCCACGCATTGGGGCCGTCGGACAGTGCCTTGGACGGGTCCGGATGGGTCTCGGCGAACACGCCGGCCACGCCCACGGCCACCGCCGCGCGCGCCAGCACCGGCACGAACTCGCGCTGGCCGCCGGAACTGCCGCCCTGCCCGCCCGGCAGCTGCACCGAATGGGTGGCATCGAACACCACCGGGCAGCCGGTCTCGCGCATCACGCTCAGCGAGCGCATGTCGCTGACCAGGTTGTTGTAGCCGAAGCTCGCGCCGCGCTCGCAGACCATGATCTGCTCGTTGCCGGTGGACTTGGCCTTCTCCACCACCGGCTTCATGTCCCACGGCGACAGGAACTGGCCCTTCTTGATGTTGACCGGCTTGCCGGCGGCGCACACGTTCTTGATGAAATCGGTCTGCCGCACCAGGAACGCCGGGGTCTGCAGCACGTCCACCACCGCCGCCACCTCGTGCATCGGCGTGTACTCGTGCACGTCGGTCAGCACCGGCACGCCGATCTGGGTCTTCACCGCCTCCAGCACCTTCAGCCCTTCCTCCAGGCCGGGGCCGCGGAAGCTGGTGCCGGAGGTGCGGTTGGCCTTGTCGAAGCTGGACTTGAAGATGAAGTTGATGCCCAGCCGGCCGGTGATCTCCTTGAGCCTGCCGGCGACGTCGAGCTGCAGCTGCATCGACTCGATCACGCACGGGCCGGCGATCAGGAACAGCGGCTGGTCCAGGCCGACGTCGAAGCCACACAGTTTCATTGAATCACCTATCGGTTGAGCCCCGCACCGTTCGGGCACGAGATTTTTGGCGAGGTTACTCCCCTCTCCCACCGGGAGAGGGGTCGGGGGTGAGGGTCCGGGCGAAGCCTCATGGAATCAATCCCCTCTCCCGCCGGGAGAGGGGTTGGGGTGAGGGTCCGGCGAAGCCTCATGGATCAAGCCCCTCTCCCGCCGGGAGAGGGGTTGGGGTGAGGGTCCGGGCGAAGCCTAGGGAATTCAAGTTCGCAAGGCTTCGCCCCGTACCCTCATCCGGCGCTTCGCGCCACCTTCCCCCAAAAAGGGGGCCATGGTCCCGAAGGGAGAAGGAACTTACGCGCGCGCTTCCTTCAGCAGCTTGCCGCCCGCCTTGCGCTCGCGCGCGGCGCGTACGAAGCCGATGAACAACGGATGGCCGTCGCGCGGCGTGGACAGGAATTCCGGGTGCGCCTGGCAGGCCAGGAACCACGGATGCGTCTCGCGCGGCAACTCCACCATCTCCACCAGGGTGTCGTCCATCGACTTGGCGGCAATCACCAGGCCGGCGTCCTCAAGCTGGGTGCGGTAGCGGTTGTTGAACTCGTAGCGGTGGCGATGGCGCTCGGCGACCACGTCCTTGCCGTACAGCTCGCGCGCCAGCGTGCCCGGCTTGAGCCGCTGCTCCTGCAGGCCCAGGCGCATGGTGCCGCCGAGATCGGACTTCTCGTCGCGCTTCTCGACATCGCCAGTGGCGGTGCGCCATTCGGTGATCAGGCCGATCACCGGGTACGGCGACTGCCGGTCGTTCTCGGTGCTGTTGGCCGCGTCCAGCCCGGCGACATGCCGCGCATAGTCGACCACCGCAGCCTGCATGCCATAGCAGATGCCGAAGTACGGCACGCCGTGCTGGCGTGCGTAGCGCGAGGTCAGCACCTTGCCTTCGAAACCGCGGTCGCCGAAGCCGCCCGGCACCAGGATGCCGTCCACGTCGGCCAGGGCCGCCATGTCGCTGCCTTCCAGGTCTTGCGCTTCCAGCCACTTCAGGTTGACCTTGGTGCGCTGGCGCAGGCCGCCGTGCTTGAGCGCCTCGCCGACCGACTTGTACGCGTCCTGGTGGTCGACGTACTTGCCGACCACGGCGATGGTGACCTCGTCGAGCGGATGCTTGATCGCGTCGACCACCGCCTCCCACTCCGACAGGTTGGCCGCGCCGACCTTGTCGCGCAGCTTGAACTGGTCGATGACGATCTCGTCCAGGCCCTGCCGGTGCAATTCCAGCGGCATGCCGTAGAGCACGTCGATGTCGGCGGCGCTGATCACCGCGCGCTCGGAGACGTTGGTGAACAGCGCGATCTTGCGCCGCTCCGAATCCGGGATCGCCTGCTCCGAGCGGCACAGCAGCACGTCCGGCTGGATGCCGATCGAGCGCAGTTCCTTGACCGAATGCTGGGTCGGCTTGGTCTTCAGCTCGCCGGCCGCGGCGATGTACGGCACCAGGGTCAGGTGCATGAACATGGCTTTCTCGGCGCCGCGCTCGGTGCGCACCTGGCGGATCGCCTCCAGGAACGGCAGCGACTCGATGTCGCCGACGGTGCCGCCGATCTCGACCAGGGCCACGTCGTAGCCGGCGGTGGCTTCATCCACGCAGCGACGGATCTCGTCGGTGATGTGCGGAATCACCTGCACGGTGGCGCCGAGGTAGTCGCCGCGGCGCTCCTTGCGGATCACGTTCTCGTAGATGCGCCCGGTGGTGACCGAATTCTTGCGCGACAGGCGCGTGCGCACGAAGCGCTCGTAATGCCCCAGGTCAAGGTCGGTCTCGGCGCCGTCGTCGGTGACGTACACCTCGCCGTGCTGGAACGGGCTCATCGTGCCCGGGTCGACGTTGATGTAGGGGTCCAGCTTCATCATCGTGACCGACAGGCCACGTGCTTCGAGAATGGACGCAAGCGAAGCGGCCGCGATGCCCTTGCCAAGCGAGGACACTACGCCGCCGGTAACGAAGATCAGGGGGGTCATGGCTCAAAGGCCTCCCGGAAAGCCATAGTTTAACGGGTGAAGCGGATTTGCCCAAGCGCTTTCGCGCAACAGCCGCCCCACAAAAAAGCGACGCCCCGGGCGACCGGGGCGTCGTGTGCAGGAAACCGCGCGAAAGCTTAAGGCTTGCGCGCTTCCTCTTCCTCTTCCTTCTTCGGCGCGGCCGCATCCTTGCCGGCCTTGTGCTCGGCGGCCGCGGCGGCGCGGCGCTTGGCCTTGGCATCGGCCTCGGCCTTTTCCTTGGCGACCTGCGCCTCATAGGCGGCGGCACCGGAGGCGGCCGGATCGGCGCTCTGCGCCTGGGCCATCGCGACCGGCACGGCCACCGCGGCGGCGACCAGGGCGGCCAGGGTCAACAGCTTGCGAACGTTCATGGCGGACTCCTTTGGGACGTGCGACGAAGATGTGGGCGACGTCGCGGTTTTTCCAGGGTCAGCGTAGCGCGACGCCGCCGCACCTGCCCTGAACACCGGCGACGTGCAAAAAACCGCCGCAGACCGCACACTTCCGGATCTGCTTCGCGCCACCTGCTGAGACGCATGAATACCCGCTACAACGCTGCCGACATCGAAGTTCTCTCTGGCCTGGACCCGGTCAAGCGCCGGCCCGGCATGTACACCGACACCGCTCGGCCAAACCATCTGGCCCAGGAAGTCATCGACAACGCCGTGGACGAGGCGCTGGCCGGCCATGCCCGGCACATCGAGGTGACGCTGTACAAGGACGGCAGTTGCGAGGTGTCCGACGACGGCCGCGGCATGCCGGTGGACATCCACCCGGAAGAGAAGATCTCCGGCGTCGAACTGATCCTGACCCGGCTGCATGCCGGCGGCAAGTTCAGCGACCGCAACTACACCTTCAGCGGCGGCCTGCACGGCGTCGGCGTCAGCGTGGTCAATGCGCTGTCCAATCGGGTGGAACTGTTCATCAAGCGCGAAGGCAACGAGTACCGCATGGCCTTCGCCGACGGCCACGCCGCCTCCAAGCTGGAAGTCGTCGGCAGCGTCGGCAAGAAGAACACCGGCACGCGTCTGCGCTTCTGGCCGGACCCGAAGTATTTCGACACGCCGAAGTTCGCGGTGCGCGCGCTGCGCCACCTGCTGCGCGCCAAGGCGGTGCTGTGCCCCGGCCTGACCGTCAAGCTGCACGACGAGGCCACCGGCGAGCAGGACACCTGGTACTTCGAGGACGGCCTGCGCGACTACCTGCGCGGCGAGCTGGCCGAGCGCGAGCTGCTGCCGGCCGAGCTGTTCGTCGGCAGCCTGAAGAAGGACCGCGAGATCGTCGACTGGGCGGTGGCCTGGGTGGTGGAAGGCGAGCTGGTGCAGGAGAGCTACGTCAACCTGATCCCCACCGCGCAGCACGGCACCCACGTCAACGGCCTGCGCAGCGGCCTCACCGACGCGCTGCGCGAGTTCTGCGATTTCCGCAACCTGCTGCCGCGCGGCGTGAAGCTGGCGCCGGAAGACGTGTGGGACCGCGTGGCGTTCGTGCTGTCGCTGAAGATGACCGACCCGCAGTTCAGCGGCCAGACCAAGGAACGCCTGTCCTCGCGCCAGGCCGCCGGCTTCATCGAAGGCGCCGCGCACGATGCCTTCAGCCTGTGGCTGAACCAGAACGTGGAGACCGGCACGCGCATCGCGCAGATCGCCATCGACCGCGCCAGCGCGCGGCTGAAGACCGAGAAGCAGATCGTCCGCAAGAAGGTCACCCAGGGTCCGGCGCTGCCGGGCAAACTGGCCGACTGCATCAGCCAGGATCTGTCGCGCACCGAACTTTTCCTGGTCGAGGGCGACTCGGCGGGCGGCAGCGCCAAGCAGGCCCGCGACAAGGATTTCCAGGCGATCCTGCCGCTGCGCGGCAAGATCCTCAACACCTGGGAAGTGGCCTCCGGCAGCGTGCTGGCCTCGGAGGAAGTGCACAACCTGGCGATCGCGATCGGCTGCGACCCGGGCAAGGAGGAGATCGACGGCCTGCGCTACGGCAAGGTGGTGATCCTGGCCGACGCCGACTCCGACGGCCTGCACATCGCGACCCTGCTGACCGCGCTGTTCCTGCGCCACTTCCCCGCCCTGGTGCGCGCCGGCCACGTGTTCGTGGCGATGCCGCCGCTGTTCCGCGTGGACGTGGGCAAGCAGGTGTTCTACGCGCTGGACGAGGAAGAGAAGCGCTCGCTGCTGGACAAGATCGAACGCGAGAAGATCAAGGGCCAGGTCAGCGTCACCCGCTTCAAGGGCCTGGGCGAGATGAATCCGCAGCAGTTGCGCGAATCCACCATCCACCCGGACACCCGGCGCCTGGTGCAGCTGACCGTGGACGACGGCGACCAGACCCGCTCGCTGATGGACATGCTGCTGGCCAAGAAGCGCGCCGGCGACCGCAAGCAGTGGCTGGAGACCAAGGGCGACCTGGCGTCGCTGGAGGTCTGAGGCGATACACGCGCGGCTGTTTGCTGCCGTCGTAGGGGCGGCTTCTGCCGCGACCCGGCGTTGTCGGGAAAGCCCTGTCGCGGCTGAAGCCGCTCCTACGACAGATGACGACAGCATGCCGGGCTTACGCACCGGCATCCTCGTGCGTCACGCTGGCCGTCTGGCGATCGACTGCCTTCCGGGCCGTCAGCCGTGCGCAGGCGCCGCCGGCATCACGCCCGTGCAGTCGTGATCCTGCAGTTCCTCCGCGCCAACGCCATCGCCAGGAAGCGCGGTGGCCGCCAGCAGCACGAAGCCGGGGCGGCCCTTGAACTCCGCGCCGACCACCGCCAGGGTCTGGTGCGCCATGCTCTGCTGCGGCGGCAAGCTGCGCGCCAGCAGGGTCAGCGGATTCGCATCCAGTTCTTCGCCCTCCACGCGCATCGCCCGATAGGCGTGGCCGTGCAATGGCTGCGGCAGCGGCGCCCAGGTCGGGCCGATCAAGGCCTGCATCGCCTGCAGTTGGTCGCGCACCTGCGGGGCCAGGCAATCGATATGGACATGCAACTGGTCCTGCGACCGCGCCGAGGGCGGGTTGATCGTCAGGCTGGTCAGCTCGCGCGGCAGCGGCCGGTTCAGCAACCGCTCGACCCGGCTGCGTGCCTGCCAGGCCAGGTCCAGCCAGTTCGGCGCGCCGGCGGCGCGGGCGCGCGGATCTTCGATCCCGCTCACCGGCACCGTCGGAATCAGCAGGTACTGGTAGTCGCCGCGCAAGTCCTTCATCAAGGCATAGCGTTGGCCGGGCTCGGCATGCACTTCGCTGCAAGGGGCCGGATCGGCGCCGGCGCGCGCCTGCGGCAGGCAGCGCGTGCTCAGCAGCCGCCACAGGCGCTGGCGATCGTGGGCATGCGGATCGTGCGCCGCCGGCGACTCGGCCACGGGCGGCGGCAATGGCACGCTGGCGCAGCCGGCCAGCAACGCCGCCAGGAACAGGCTTAGCGGCAGGCGGAAACGAAGGACAAGCATGCGCAGCGGACCGGACACGGGACGGACCGGCGATTGTAGCCAGCGCCGATGAACCGGCATGGCGCGGCCGCGGGACTGCGGACCATGGCTTTGTGCACATCCGCCGCGCCGACGCCGCGGCCTAGCATGCCGGCTCCCTCCCTGCGAGCGACCGCCCGTGCCGACCTTCCCTTCCGTGCTGCTGGCCGTGCTGCTGGCGGCGATGCCGATGACCGCGGCGCTGGCCGCCGATGCCGATGCGGGCAATGCCGACAAGGGCGACAAGCCCGCCGCCGCCGAACCGGCGCCGCTGCCGGCCGACGCACAGACCAGCCAATCCACCCAGCTCGACGGCCGTACCCTGCGCTACACGGTCAAGGTCGGCACGCTGCCGGTGAAGGACAAGCAGGGCAAGGTCGTCGCCGACGTGGTCTATACCGCCTACACCATGGACGGCAAGGACCGTCCGGTCACCTTCGCGCTCAACGGCGGCCCCGGCGCGGCCTCGGTGTACCTCAACCTGGGCGCGATCGGGCCGAAGGTGGTGGCGTTCGGCAGCGAAGGCGACAGCGCCTCGGCGCCGGCGCAGCTGCGCGACAACCCCGGCACCTGGCTGGACTTCACCGACCTGGTGTTCATCGACCCGGTCGGCACCGGCTTCAGCCGCTCGCGCGTGCCCGACGAGCAGGCCAAGAAGCAGTTCTACAACCCACAGGCCGACATCGAGTACCTCTCGCGCACCATCTACGACTGGCTGCTGAAGAACCAGCGCCTGCAGTCGCGCAAATACCTCGTCGGCGAAAGCTACGGCGGCTTCCGCGGCCCGCGCATCACCCACTACCTGCAGACCAAGCTCGGCGTGGCGATGAACGGCGTGGTCCTGGTCTCGCCGTATCTGAACCCGACCCTGGACGACAACGGCGACGTCTCGCCGCTGCCGTGGATGCTGACCCTGCCGTCGATCACCGCCGCACGCCTGGAACGCGAGGGCAAGCTGACCCCGGAAGCGATGCGCCAGGTAATCGACTACACCCGCGGCGACTACGTCACCGCGCTGCTGCGCGGGCGCTCCGACCCGGCCGGCACCACCCGCATGATCCAGCAGGTGACCGCGATGACCGGCCTGGACCCGGCCTTCGTGCGCCGCGCCGGCGGCCGCCTGGAGACCCAGGCCTACTTGCGCGAGGTGTTCCGCGACAAGGGCGAACTGGGCAGCCGCTACGACTCCAACGTCACCGCCTTCGACCCGTTCCCCAACGCCCCCGAGCAGCGCGCCAACGACCCGCTGCTGGACAGCATCATCGCTCCCACCACCACCGCGATGGTCGATTTCGTGACCCGCGTGGTCGGCTGGAAGATCGACGCCCGCTATCAGGCGCTGAACTACGACGTGAACCGGCTGTGGGACTGGGACGACGAACTGCGCAAGGGCTCGGTGACCGAGCTGCGCCAGTCGGTGGCGATCGACCCGAAGCTGCGCGTGCTGATCGTGCACGGCTGGAACGACCTGTCGTGCCCGTTCATGGGCTCGGTGCTGACCGTGGACCAGATGCCGGTGATGGGCAACGACCCCACGCGCGTGCAGGTCAAGAACTACCCCGGCGGCCACATGTTCTACAACCGCGCCGACAGCCAACGTGCGCTGCGTCAGGACGTGATGGCGATGTATCGGGCCAACTAGCGGGGATTGGGCATTCGGGAGTGGGGATTCGCAGAAGCGGATCCCCAGTGCTGAAGCCGGGATTGGAGATTGGTGGGATTGGGGATTCGTAAACGTCGCACCTTGGCAGCGCGAGCCAGTAAGAATGGGCTTCGTCTACACCGCTAGAGTGCGGCGGCGAACGCGGGACATCAGGCTAGCCGGGAACCCGCCTTAGCGAATCCCCACTCCCGACTCCCCAATCCCCGCCCCACTCACACCCACCCAGCCAGCGCAAACCCGCGGAAAATCAGATACGCCACGCCGGCAGCGGCCGGGATCGTCAGGATCCAGGCCCAGACGATGCGTTCGATGACGCCGAAGCGCAGCGAGCGCGGGTTCTTGGCGAAGCCCACGCCCATGATCGCGGTGGAGATGCTGTGGGTGGTGGACACCGGCATGCCGAAGTGCGCGGCCAGGGTCAGGATCGTGGCCGAGCTGGTCTCCGCGGCGAAGCCGTGGATCGGATGCAGCTTGACCATCTTGTGGCCCAGGGTCTTGATGATCTTCCAGCCGCCGGAGGCGGTGCCGGCGGCCATCACCACCGCGCAGGTCAGCACGATCCAGGTGGCGATGCCCTGCCCCTGGCTGGCGTCGGGATGCAGGAACGCCAGCCACGACGGCAGGTCGTCCAGGGCGCCGGTGCTCTGCGCGCCGAGCAGGGTCATGGCGATGATGCCCATGGTCTTCTGCGCGTCGTTGTGGCCGTGCGCATAGCCCATGTACGCGGCCGAGGCGATCTGCGCCTTGCCGAAGAAGGCATTGACCCAGCGCGGCCGCGCCAGCCGCCCGAGCGGGCCGCCCAGCTTGGCCAGGCCGGCGATCGCCGCCCACAGCAGCAGCATCACCGCGATGCCGAGCAGGAAGCCGGCGATCGGCGAGGTGACCATCGGCACGAACACCTTCCACAGCAGGCCCTTGTTCTTGGCCCAGTCGCCGAGGTTCTGCGACCAGATCAGCGCGCCCCAGTTGTTGTGCGCGGCGGCCAGGCCGGCGCCGCACAGGCCGCCGATCAACGCGTGCGAGGACGAGGACGGCAGGCCCTTCCACCAGGTGATCAGGTTCCAGACGATGCCGCCGAGCAGCGCGCACAGCACCACCTGCGGGGTCACCGCGACCACGTCGGTGTTGAGCAGGCCGGAGGCGATGGTCATCGCCACGGCGGTGCCGGTCAGCGCGCCGACCAGGTTCATCGCCGCGGCCAGCATCACCGCCCAGCCGGGGCTGAGCACCTTGGTGGCGACCACCGTGGCGATCGAGTTGGCGGTGTCGTGGAAGCCGTTGATGAATTCGAACACCAGCGCCGCCAGGATCACGATCAGGACCAGGGTCAGCATCGGCGCGCCTCCACGCACGCGGCGGCGGCGGCCGGCGCGCGCAGGGCGCCACGGCCGCGCAGGCAGCAACTCCGCAGCGCGTCCATCAGGAGTTCTTCAGCACGATCTGGTAGACCACCACGCCGGCCTCGCGGCAACGGTCGATGGCCTTCTCCAGGATTTCGAAGAACTCCTTGAGCAGGAACATCTGCAGGTTGTCCAGGCGCCCGGAGTAGATGTCGCGGTACAGCTCCAGCATCAGCCGGTCGGCCTCGTTCTCCAGCGAGCGCAGCTTGTCGTTGAGCGCGCTCATCCGGTCCAGGTTCATGTGGCGCAGGTCGTGGACCATCTCCACCACCACCGCCGCGGCCTGCTCCAGCATCGCCGAGCGCGGCGCGAAATCGATGTGCTCCAGGTGCTGGATCGCCAGCGAATAGCGATCGGCGAACTTCTCCACCTGCTTGGGGATCTTGTACAGGGCCGAGCCCAGCGCCTCGATGTCCTCGCGCTCGATCGGGGTCATGAAGCTGTCCACCAGCGCCTGGCCGATCTTGTCGGAGGCCGCGCGCTCGCGCAGGCGCGCCAGCTTGAAGCCGTCCAGCGCCGGCTGCCGGTCGGACTCGCGCATCATCGCGTGCAGGGCCTTGGTGCTGTCGTAGGCGGCCTGCGCCGCCTCGTCGAGCAGGGTGTAGAACTGCTTGCCGGAACCGAAGATGGTCTGCAACGAAAACATGCAACGCGCTTCCCGCCGTCGCGGGAAGGACGGCACTGGGGCGGAATTATGACTGTTTGCTGACACCTGCGGGTAGTCGCGGCTCCCGGGCCGGCCCTGGCGACGTCGGCGCGGCGTGGACGCGGCCCCCGCCCGGGTTTGTTACCATCGCCGCCGCGCCCTTCGCGGGCGCACCCTATGGACGACCACCCCACACCCCCTCCCCCGCGCCGCAACGGCGCCCATGTCCCCGCTTTCCTTGGCGCCAAGGAGCGCGCGCATGCTTGAACTGTTGATCGTTGCAGCCCTCATCCTGCTCAACGGTTTCTTCGCGATGTCCGAGATGTCGCTGATGACCTCGCGCAAGAGCCGGCTGAAGCAGATGGCCCAGTCCAGCACGCGCGCGGCCAAGGCCCTGGCGCTGGCCGAGAACCCCGAGCACTTCCTGTCCACCGTGCAGATCGGCATCACCGCCATCGGCATCCTGACCGGTACCTTCGGCGGCGAGGCCATGGGTGTGGCGATCGCGGCCAAGCTGCAGGCGCTGTTCCCGGCGCTGGCGGCCAACTTCACCCTGTTCGGCGATCCGCAGCCGTGGTCGGCGCTGATCGGCAAGACCCTGGCGATCGTGCTGATCACCTTCCTGACGCTGATCTTCGGCGAACTGGTGCCCAAGCGCCTGGCCCTGACCCGTTCGGAGGTCATCGCCGGCGTCGTCGCCATCCCCATGGGCTGGCTGGCCAAGGCCGCCGCGCCGTTCGTCTGGGTGCTGTCGCGCTCGACCCGGCTGGTGCTGCGTCTGCTCGGCCTGGGCAAGGAGGAATCGGCCTCGGTGACCGAAGAGGAGATCCGCATGCTGGTGGCCGAGAGCCACGAGGCGGGCGTGATCGACGCGCACGAGCGCGACATGATGAACCGGGTCATGCGCCTGGGCGACCGCACCGCCGACAGCCTGATGACCCCGCGCAACCGCATCGCCTGGCTCGACGCCAACGCCGAGCCGCAGCGCAACCTGCAGGTGATGCGCGAACACGAGTTCTCGCGCTATCCGGTGTACCGCGGCAGCGACCAGGACATCGCCGGCGTGCTGGAGGTGAAATCGCTGGTCACGCGCATGGACGGCGATGCCACTCAACTCTTCCAGAGCCTGCGCGACACCTTGTTCGTGTCCGAGTCCACCCACGCGATGAAGCTGCTGGAGATCTTCCGTGAGGAGCAGCAATCGATGGCGCTGGTGGTGGACGAGTACGGCGAGATCCAGGGCCTGGTGACGATCAGCGACTTGATGGGCGCGGTGGTCGGGCGCCTGCAGTCGGCCGACAACGCCGACGAGGACGCGCTGGTGGTGACCCGCGCCGACGGCTCGCTGCTGATCGACGGTTCGCTGGCGATCGAGGACCTGCGCGAGCTGCTGGGCGGCGCCGAGCTGCCCAGCGCCGAGGAAGGCGACTACAACACCCTGGCCGGCCTGTGCATCTACTACTTCGGCCGCATCCCGCACGCGGGCGAGTTCTTCGACTGGGCCGGCTGGCGCATCGAGATCGTGGACCTGGACGGCGCGCGCGTGGACAAGCTGCTGCTGCGCAAGCTGCAGGACGAGAATAGCGATGACATCACCGGGTGACGCACCCGGCGGCGCGCCGCACGAGCGCGACCACGGCTACAGCGCCGAGGGCATCCGCACCCTGCTCGACACCTTCGTCCTCGGCGACCCGGACGAACACCTGCGGCTGCGGCTGATCCTCGCCGACCTGCAGCAGAGCGCGTTCGGCGTGTTCCTGTTCGTGGCGATCCTGCCGGCGTTCCTGCCGGTGCCGGGCCTGGCCGGCGGCATCAGCGGGCCGCTGGTGACGCTGATCGGCGTACAGATGCTGATCGGCCTGCGCAAGCCGTGGCTGCCGCGCTTCATCGGCGAGCGCGGGCCGCGCCGCCGCACCATGCAGCGCTTCGTCGGCCGCATCGCGCCGTGGCTGCGACGCCTGGACCGGCTGCTCAAGCCGCGCCTGCCGATGCTGGTCGATACCCTGCCGGCACGCGCTTTCAGTGGGCTGCTGCTGATCGTGCTGGGGATCCTGCTGTCGCTGCCGATCCCGTTCACCAACTACGCCTTCGGCGCGATGCTGTTGCTGTTCGCGCTGGCATTGCTGGAACGGGACGGCGGGCTGATGCTGCTGTCATGGCTGGGCAGCATCGCCGTGGCGCTGAGCCTGGGGTTGGCCTCGGACCAGGTGGTCGACCTGGGCCGGGAGTGGATGCAGAAGCTGCGCTGACCGCACGCGGCAGTGGAGCGCCCGCTGCCCGCTTACTTCACCAGATACAGTTCCGTCTCGCTGGCGAATACGTTGCGCATGTGCGACGGCCGCACGGACGCACCCTTGGCCGGGCGCTCCGCCGTCTGGACGCGCAGGCGCTCCAGGCATTTGTTCATCTGTTGCAAGGCCGCCTCCAGTCCACATTCGTGCACCGGCGCCATCGGATGCTGTGCGTTCATTGCCGATCCCCCTGTTCGCGTCAGTTGTACGGCCGTGTCCTCAGGCCGAGCGCCACGCTGATGCGCGACGCGAAACGATGACATACCCGGGAAAATCAAGACATCGTGAAAGCGGTGCACGGTGTGATGCACATCAACACAAATGGAGCTGATGAGCGCCCGCGCGCGTCTGCGCGTGTAGACACGCGCGCAGATGTGCGCATCAGGCGGCCGCGGCGACCTGTGTCCAGGCGTCCGACGCCAGTTGGAACGAGCGCAAACGCGCCGCATGATCGTGGATGTTGGCGGTCAGCAGCAACTCGTCCGGGCGATGCCGCGCGACGAAGTCGGACAGGCCCTGTGCGACCGCGTCGGCATCGCCCAGCACCGTGCAGGCCAGGGCGCGTTCCACACCCAGCTTCTCGTGCGGCGCCCAGAACGCCTCGATGTCGTCGATCGGCGGCGGAATCAGTCCGGGGCGGCCGCGGCGCAGGTTGACGAAGCTCTGCTGCTGGGTGGTGAACAGACGCCGCGCCTCGGCCGTGGACGCGGCGGCCACCACGTTGAGGGCGAGCACCGCGTATGGCGCCTGCAGGCGCGTGGAAGCGCGGAACTCGCGGCGATACACCGCCAGCGCCTCGTCCATCGCGTCCGGGGCGAAATGCGAGGCGAAGGCGAACGGCAGGCCCATCGCCGCGGCCAGTCGCGCGCTGAACAGGCTGGAGCCGAGCAGCCACACCGGCACCTCGATGCCGGCGCCGGGCACGGCGCGCACCAGTTGTCCGTCGACTGCCGGCTCGAAATAGCGCAGCAGTTCGGCCACGTCGTGCGGGAACTGGTCGGCACTGTCGAAATAACGGCGCAACGCGCGTGCCGTGGCCTGGTCGGTGCCGGGTGCGCGGCCCAGGCCCAGGTCGATGCGACCGGGATACAGCGAGGCCAGCGTGCCGAACTGTTCGGCCACCTGCAGCGGCGCGTGGTTGGGCAGCATGATGCCGCCGGCGCCGACGCGGATGCGCCTGGTGCCGCCGGCCACGTGCCCGATCAACACCGCGGTGGCGGCGCTGGCGATGCCGGGCATGTTGTGGTGCTCGGCCAGCCAGTAGCGGTGGTAGCCCCAGCGTTCGGCGTGCTGGGCCAGGTCCAGCATGTTGGCGAAGGCGGCGCTGGTGTCGCTGCCTTCGCAGACCGGGGCGAGGTCGAGGATGGAGATCGGCATCATGGTGCGGCAGGTTCCTGCAGGTGATGCCGACGAGATGGGGGCGCGCGGCGTCGCTTGCAGGGGGCGCGACCGGAACGCTGATTTGCGCTGGGTGTGGATGTGGATGTGGATGTGGATGTGGCTGTGGATGTGGCTGTGGATGTGGGTGTGGGTGTGGGTGTGGGTGTGGACAGGATGCTTGGCTGGCGGTCGTACCCTCACCCCAACCCCTCTCCCGGCGGGAGAGGGGCTTTGGCTTCTCCCTTCTCCCGCCGGGAGAAGGTGCCCCGCAGGGGCGGATGAGGGTACGGGCGCAGCCTCGCATCGTCAGATCAACGCAAGCGCCGTTACCACATGGGTTGCACAGCGCGCTGGCTAGGCTGACACAATCTCCCTCGCCCGGTCGCCCCAATGTCGCTGATCCCATCGCCCGCCCCTGTCCCCGCCCTGCCCTTACGCGACCGTGTGGTGCTGGTCACCGGCGGCGCGCAGGGCATCGGCCGCGGTGTGGTGCAGGCAGTGCTGGGGGCTGGCGGCAACGTCGTGTTCGGCGATCTCGATGCCGATGCCGGGCGTGCCTGCGTCGCCGAGCTGGACGTCGGAGAACGCCTGCTGTTCCGTCGCGTCGACGTGGCCGCCGAAGCGAGCGTGCGCCGCTTCGTCGATGCCGCGCTGGCGCGGTTCGGCCGCATCGATGGTCTGGTCAACAACGCCGGCATCGCCGATCCGCATACCGGCCCACTGGAGCAACTGTCGCTGCGCGAATGGAACCGGCGGCTCGGGGCGAGCCTGGGCGGTGCGTTCCTGTGCAGCAAACATGCCCTGCCGGCGTTGCGCGACAGCCGCGGCGGCGGCGCCATCGTCAACATCGCCTCCACCCGCGCGCAGCAGTCCGAACCGGACACCGAGGCCTACGCCGCGTCCAAGGGCGGACTGGTGGCCTTCACCCATGCGCTGGCGATCAGCGCCGGGCCGGCGGTGCGGGTCAACTGCATCAGCCCCGGCTGGATCGCCACCGACGCCTGGCGCAAGCCGAACGCACGACGCACGCCCAGACTGTCGCGCCAGGACCATGCGCAGCACCCGGCCGGACGGGTCGGTGAGCCGCCGGACATCGGCACGCTGGCGGTCTACCTGCTGTCGGCGCAGGCCGGCTTCATCACCGGCCAGGAGTTCGTGGTCGACGGCGGGATGACGCGCAAGATGCGGTACGCCTGACGGCGTGGGGATTGGGGAGTCGGGATTGGGGATTCGTTAAAGCCGCTGCTGCTTCGCCTGACGGGCCACGTGCATCAGCTGGCAGCAACCCGCCTTTGCCAATCCCCAATCCCGACTCCCCAATCCCGCGGCGATCAGCCGCCCACCAGCGGCCGCAACTGCGGATCCAGCGCCACGCGCTCATCGAAGACGAAGCAGCGGCCGTCGTAGCCTTCGCCGCCCACCTCCTCGAAGTAGCCGAGGATGCCGCCGTCCAGTTGCAGCACGTTGTCCATGCCGTCGGCGCGCATCCACAGCGCGGCCTTCTCGCAGCGGATGCCGCCGGTGCAGAAGCTGACCACGGTGGCGTCGGCCAGCGCCGCGCGATGCGGGGCCAGCGCTTCCGGCAGCTCGGTGAACTTGACGATCGGCAGGGTCAGCGCGCCCGCGAAAGTGCCGTAGACCACTTCCTGCGCATTGCGCGTGTCCAGCAGCACCACGCGCCGGCCGGCGTCGTCGTGGCCCTGGTGCAACCAGCGCTGCAGGGTGGCCGGCGCCACCGCCGGCGCGCGCGCCGCCTCCAGCGGCGAGGCGGCGTCGCGGCGGAAGCTGATGATCTCCGGCTTGACCTTGACCTTCAGCCGCGCGAACGGCTGCTGCGCGCTGGGGCTGGTCTTGACGCGCAGATCGGCGAAGCGCGGGTCGGCGCGCAGCTGCGCGTAGAAGCCGTCGATCGCCGCCGGCGCGCCGGCGAGGAACAGGTTGATGCCCTCGCCCGCCACCAGCACCGTGCCGCGCAGGTCGCCGTCCTGCGCCCAGGCATGCAATTGCGCGGCGAGCGCGTCGGGATCGGCGATGGCGACGAAGTGGTAGGCGGCGGTGTTGGCGATCATCGGCGCATTTTAGAGCCTGCGCCACCCGACCGCTGCAGCAACACGGCCCGCGCCTCCCGCGCACGGCGCTTCGGCGAAGCGCGTCGAGGCATGCCCCCAATCGCCAGCGTCGCCGCTAGCCGCGCAGCAGCAGGAACGGCAGCAGCACCAGCGAGGCGACCAGCAGCATGCCCAGCAGCGTCGCCAGCACGAACAGCGGGCGCTGCCGCAGCAGACTGGCGAAGGTCTCCGCGCTGCCGTCGCGCAGCGCCGCGGCACGGTCGGCGCGGGCGCGTTCGCCACGCTGGGCCTGGTACTCGGCCAGCAGCGCCTTGGCCCGCGCCTGCTCGGCGTCCTCGCGCAACCAGATGCCACCGGCGGAGATGCCGAAGGTGCCGGCGCGGGTTTCGTAGTAGCCGATGCCGGCGGCGTCGAGCAGCGCGCAGACCTCGGCGCGTTCGTCGTCGGGCACGTGACGCAGGTTGAGCAGCAGTTTGGCCATGCGCCGCATGATAGCCGCTGCGGCGATGCGCTACCCTTGCACGCCCTGCCCGCCGTGGACGTCCCGCATGCGCCGAATCCTGCTGCTGTTGAGCCTGTCGTTGCCGGCGTGGCTGCTGATTGGCTGCACCCCGCCGGGTCCGCCGCCCGGCGGCAGCATCGCTGCGTTCCAGGCCACCGACGAGCGCGTCGGCGACGGCGCCGAGGCCCGCCCCGGCAGCCGGGTCACCGTGCACTACACCGGCTGGCTGTACGACGAGCACGCCAAGGACAAGCGCGGCGAGAAGTTCGATGCCTCCGCCGACCACGGCCAGCCTTTCAGCTTCGTGCTCGGCGCCGGCCAGGTGATCCGCGGCTGGGACGAGGGCGTGGCCGGCATGCGCGTGGGCGGCAAGCGCCTGCTGATGCTGCCGTCGGACTACGGCTACGGCGACAGCGGCGCCGGCGGGGTGATCCCGCCGGGCGCCTCGCTGGTGTTCGAGGTCGAACTGCTCGATGTCCAGCCGCGTTGAGCCGACTGCGCCGATGCCCGCCGCCAAACAGGCCGCACCGGTGCGCGGCCGTCTCGCCATCGTCGGCGGCGGCCCGGCCGGGCTGATCGCCGCCGAGACCGCACGCGCCGCCGGTGCCGAGGTCGATGTATACGAGGCCAAGGGCTCGGTGGGACGCAAGTTCCTGATCGCCGGCAAGGGCGGCCTCAACCTGACCCACTCCGATCCGTTCGAGCGCTTCGTCGCGCGCTATCGCGAGCGCGCGACGGCGGTCGGCGAGTGGCTGGCCGACTTCGATGCCGACGCGCTGCGCGCCTGGGCGCAGGCGCAGGGCGTGGAGACCTATGTGGGCAGCTCCGGCCGGGTGTTCCCGCTGGACCGCAAGGCCGCACCGCTGCTGCGCGGCTGGGTGCGGCGGCTGAAGGACGCCGGCGTGCGCTTCCACGTGCAGCAGCGCTGGCTGGGCTGGGACGCGGACGGCGCGCTGCGTTTCGCCGGCGCCGACGGCGAGCAGCGCGTGCAGGCCGATGCCTGCGTGCTGGCGCTCGGTGGCGGCAGCTGGCCGCAACTCGGCTCCGACGGCGCCTGGCAGGACACGCTGCGCGCGCGCGGCGTGGAGGTGGCGCCGCTGCAGCCGGCCAACTGCGGCTTCGACGTGGACTGGAGCGCGCATTTCCGCGAACGCCACGCGGGTGCTCCGCTGAAGCCGGTGGTCGCGCACTGGCACGATGTGCAGGGCCAGGCACAGTCGCTGCAGGGCGAGTGCGTGGTCGGCGAGCACGGCATCGAGGGCAGCCTGATCTATGCGCTGGCCGCGGATCTGCGCGATTCCATCGCCGCACACGGCCCGGCCACGTTGTGGCTGGACCTGGCACCGGGCCGCGACCTGTCGCGGCTGCAGGCCGAACTGGGCAAGCCGCGCGGCGGCCGCAGCTTCGGCGAGCACCTGCGCCGCCAGGCCGGCATCGACGGGGTCAAGGCGGCGCTGCTGTTCGAGATCCTGGGCAAGCAGGCCGGCCAGGATCCGGCGCTGGCCGCGGCCACGCTCAAGCGCCTGCCGCTGACCCTGCTGCGCCCGCGCCCGCTGGCCGAGGCGATCAGCAGCGCCGGCGGCGTGCGCCTGGAAGCACTGGATGCGCAGCTGATGCTACGGGCGCTGCCCGGCACCTTCTGCGCCGGCGAAATGCTCGACTGGGAAGCGCCGACCGGTGGCTACCTGCTCACCGCGTGCTTCGCCAGCGGCGTGCGTGCGGGGCGCGGCGCGGTGGCCTGGCTACAGCGTCAAGCCGCGCACTGACCTTCGGCGCACGCGCCACGCGGCGCTCAGAGCACCGCGATCTGTACCCGCGCCTGCGGATCGCGCTTGGCCACGTACATGGCCTCGTCGGCGCGCTGGGTGAGCAGCACCGGATCGAAACCGGGCCCGGCCTGCACGGCGATGCCGATGCTCGGCTGCAAGGGCAGATGCCGGCCGCTGACCACGCAGCCTTCCGCGCACGCCTGCATGATCCGCGCCGCGGCCGCCAGCACTTCGCGCCTGGCGTCGGCCAGGCCTTCCAGCAGCACCACGAACTCGTCGCCGCCCAGCCGGGCGATGCTGTCCTGCCCGCGCAGGCATCCCTGCAGCAGTCGCGCGAAGTGCACCAGCAGCGCATCGCCGACGTGGTGGCCGAAACGGTCGTTGACGCTCTTGAAGTCGTTCAGATCCAGGAACATCACCGCCACCTGGCCCTGGCCGCGGCGCTCGTTCATGCGCCGCCGCAGGGTCTGGTTCCAGGCCATGCGGTTCGGCAGCCCGGTCAGTTCGTCGCGCAGCGCGCGTTCTTCCAGCAGCCGCGCCAACCGGGTCTGCCCGGTGATGTCGCTGATCATCAGATGCAGGCCGATCCGTTGCGGCGCCAGCGCCACGTCCGGAATCAGGCTGAAGTGCATGATCCGCAATGCATCGGTGGCATCGCACAGCTCGGCGTCGAACTGCGCCGGCACGCCCTGCAGCGCCGCCGCCAGGTGGGGTTGCAGCAGCGCCAGTTGCTGCGGATCCAGCACCTCGTGCAGGCGGCGGCCGACGATGCGCTCCGGCGCCAGCGCGAACCACTCCGCATACGGCCGATTGACGAACTGGTAGCGCAGGTCGCGGTCGAGATAGGCGATCAGCGCCGGCGCGTTGTCGGCGATGGTGCGCAGCTGCGCCTCGTTGTCGCGCAGGCGGTGTTCGGCCAGGTGCTGCTCGGTGATGTCCTGGATGTGGGTGACGAAATGCAGCGGGCGCCGCTGTTCGTCGCGCACCAGCGACACCGCCAGACGCGCACGCACGGTATGGCCGTCGCGATGGCGGTAACGCTTTTCGCTGCGGTAGTCGCTGCGGCGCCCGGCGATCAACGCGGCCACCTGCTCCATGTCCTCGGCCAGGTCCTCGGGATGGGTCAAATCCTGGAAACGCAGTTCCAGCAGCTCCGCGCGGCTGTAGCCGAGCATCGTGCACAAGGCATCGTTGACGTCCAGCCAGTGCCCTTCCAGCGACACCAGCGCCATGCCGTGCGCGGCCGCCGAGAAGGCGCCGGAGAAACGCTGCCCGGCCAGCAGCGCCGCATGCGACGCCGCGCGTTCGACGCTGACGTCGCGCATCACGCACACCGCGCCCAGGCTGCGCCCATTGCGGCCTTCCAGCCGTTCCGCATTGCACAGCACGCTGCGCGGCGGTTGTCCCTTGGCGGCGATCACCATTTCCGCATCGCGCACCGATTCGCCGCGCCAGGCACGGACCAGCGGCACCTCGTCGCTGGTCAGCAGCCGCTGGCCGCTGGCGTCGAACAGGTCGAAGTACTCCGCCCACTGTTCGGGCGGCAAGGCACGCGGATCGGCGCCGTGCCACTGGCGCGCCACCTGGTTGAACTCGCCCAGCGTGCCGTCGGCCTGGCACGACACCACGCCGTCGGGCATGGTTTCCAGCAGCAGGCTCAAGGTCTTGGCCTGGTCGTGGGCGATGCGCGCGTCGCGGCGCGCCTCCAGATGCGCGGTGACCTGCCTGGCCAGCCGCTGCAGGCCCTCGCGCTGGCGCGCGTCCAGTTGCCGCGGACGGATGTCGACCACGCACAGCGTGCCGTAGCTATGGCCCTGGTCGCCGAGCAACGGCATGCCGGCGTAGAAACGCAGATGCGGCGCACCGCACACCAGCGGGTTGCCAGCGAAGCGCGGGTCCAATGTGGTGTCCGGCACCTCCAGCAACTGCGGCGACAGCAAGGCGTGCGCGCAGAACGCCAGTTCGCGGGGGTAATCGGTGGTGCCGGCAGGCAGGCCGCAACTGGCCTTGAGCCATTGCCGGCGCTCGTCGATCAGCGAAATCAGCGCGATCGGCGCCTCGCACAACTGGCTGGTCAGCCAGATCAGGTCGTCGAACGCCGGTTCCGGTGCGGTGTCCAGCATCCCCAGCTCGGCCAGCGCGCGCAGGCGCTCGGCTTCGTCGACGGGCAGCGGCGCGGGAACGACGTCGGGGACCGAGGGCTGATTCATGCGCGGCACGCTGGGAAGGAACCGGCACGATAACGGGCGGCGGCAGCGATGGCGAGCCTGCGCGACCGATGCGGCAATGCAAAAAAAGCGAATGCCCCGCCCCGCTGCCGTCACAACGCACCGTTGTGGGATGCCTACCTCATGGCGCCGCCGGCGCGGCGCGCTTCTCCATGAACACGCAATCGAGGACGATCCCGCTGGGATGCGGGTAGCTTCCCTCGCGCAGCACGGCATAACCCTGAGCACGGTAGAACGCCACCGCATTCAGCGCCGCGGCGAGATGGATGCGCGGACACGGCGCCAGGCGCTGCTCCAGCGCCTGCAGCAGGCGCCGGCCGAGGCCGCTGCCACGCAGCGCCGGGTCCACGAACAGTCCGTCGATTTCTGCGCCGGCCACGTCGACGACGCCGAAGCCGAGCACGCGACCGTCACGGTCCTCGGCGACGATCGCGCCGCCCGCAGCCACCAGACCGCAATACGATGCCGGCGGCGGCGCTGAGGACCAGCGCGCGATCACCTTCGGCGGGTAATGGCTGCTGCACACCTCGCGTACGCAACGGGTGCGCAACGCCCACAGCGTCGGGATGTCCTCGGGCACCCCGGGCCGCAACCGTATCGGCGGCGGCACCGCGCTCATTGCGACTTGCTGTCGCGCAGGCGGCGGATGCGTTCCGGCGGCTGGAACGAATCGCTGCGCGCGTCGCCCCAGTAATCGTGGAAGACCGCATGGTCGGGCACCGTGCGCAGCAGTTCGCCCGGCTCCAGGTAGCGGTACAGCGAGGCCAGCGAGCGGATCTCCACCTGCGAGATGCGGCGCAGGATGTGCTCCGGCCCCAGTTGCGACGGATGCGTCAGCCCGGCGGCGCTGAGCAGTTCGCGCAACGCCTTGAGCGTATTGGCGTGGTAGTGCGCGACCCGGGTGGCCTTGTCGGTGGGATCCAGATGCTGCCAGCGGCGCCGGTCCTGGGTGGCGATGCCGGTCGGGCAGCGGTCGCTGTGACAGCTCAGCGACTGGATGCAGCCCAGCGCGAACATGAAGCCGCGCCCGGCGTTGCACCAGTCCGCGCCCAACGCCAGGGTGCGCGCGATGTCGAAGGCGCTGGTGATCTTGCCGGCGGCGCCGAGCTTGATGCGCTCGCGGATGTCCAGCCCGACCAGGGTGTTGTGCACCAGCAGCAGGGCCTCGTGCATCGGCACGCCGACGTGGTCGATGAACTCCGCCGGCGCCGCGCCGGTGCCGCCCTCGGCGCCGTCGACGACGATGAAATCCGGGTACAGCTCGCTTTCCTGCATCGCCTTGGCGATGGCGAACCACTCCCAGGGGTGGCCGATCGCCAGCTTGAAACCGGTGGGCTTGCCGCCGGACAGTTCGCGCAGCTGGGCCACGAACTGCAGCAGCTCCAGCGGCGTGGTGAACGCCGAATGCCGCGACGGCGAGACGCAGTCCTGGCCCATGGCGACGCCGCGGGTGGCGGCGATCTCGGCACTGACCTTGGCCGCCGGCAGCACGCCGCCGTGGCCCGGCTTGGCGCCTTGCGAGAGCTTGACCTCGATCATCTTGACCTGCTCCAGCGTCGCGTTGGCGACGAAGCGCTGCGGGTCGAAGCGCCCCTGCTCGTCGCGGCAGCCGAAGTAACCCGAACCGATCTCCCACACCAGGTCGCCGCCGCACTCGCGGTGGTAGGGCGAGATCGAGCCCTCGCCGGTGTCGTGGTAGAAGCCGCCCTGGCGCGCGCCGGCGTTGAGCGCGCGGATGGCGTTGGCCGACAGTGCGCCGAAGCTCATCGCCGAGATGTTGAACACGCTGGCCGCATACGGCTGCGCGCAGTCGGCGCCGATGGTGACGCGGAAGTCGTGGTCGGCGATCTCGCTGGTGGCCAGCGAATGGTTGATCCATTCGTAGTCCGGCGCGTAGGTGCTGCGCTGGGTGCCGAACGGCACCACGTCCATGACGTTCTTGGCGCGCTGGTAGACCAGGGCGCGCTGCTGCCGCGAGAACGGCGCCTCCTCGATGTCGCTCTGCAGGAAGTACTGGCGCATCTCCGGGCCGACCGATTCCAGGCCGTAGCGGAAATGCGCCAGGATCGGGTAGTTGCGGCGCAGGGTGCTGCGGGTCTGCAGCAGATCCACGGTGCCCAGCACCGCCAGCACCGCGAAGGCCGCCACGCCCCAGCCCCACAGCGGCCAGATCGCGCACAGGGCGATGGACAGCGCCAGCAGCACACAGCTGGCGATATAGGCTAGGTAGCGGTGCATCGCGGTCCTCGCAGGCGTCGGAAGCCGGCGAGTGTAGAGGGTGTCGCGGTCATGGCGTTGCAACCGCCGCCGGGGCCGCTTGGCGCAGGTACAGCCAGCGCATGCCAACCCGCCGGCAACGCCGGACGGCGCGCGCCCGGGAACTGCGTTACAGCCGGTCGTCCACCGCCGCGCGCGGCCACACCGACTTGACGTCGTAGACCACCAGGTCGGGCGTGCCGAGGGCACGGATCTGCGCCGCGTCCAGGTCGCGGTAGGCCGCGTGCGCCACCGCCAGCACCACCGCGTCGTAGCGGCCGGGCACCGGCTCGGGCAGCAGGTCGACGCCATGCGCCTGCGCCGCCTGCGGGTCGGCCCAGGGATCGCAGGCGTCGACACGGGCGCCGGCCGCGGCCAGCGCCTGCACCAGCTCCAGCGCGCGGCTGTTGCGCAGGTCCGGGCAGTTCTCCTTGAAGGTGACGCCGAGCACCAGCACGGACGCATCGGCCATCGCCACGCCCTTGCCGGCCAGCAGCGCCTGCACCCGCGCGGCGACGTGCGCACCGACCCGGTTGTTGACCTGGCGCGCGGTGTGGATCAGGTCCGGGTGGTAGCCCACGCTCTCGGACTTGTGCAGCAGGTAGTACGGATCCACACCGATGCAGTGGCCGCCGACCAGGCCCGGCCGGAACGGCAGAAAGTTCCACTTGGTGCCGGCCGCGTCCAGCACGTCCTGGGTGTCGATGCCGAGCCGGTCGAAGATGAGGGCGAGTTCGTTGACCAGGGCGATGTTGACGTCGCGCTGGATGTTCTCCACCACCTTGGCCGCCTCGGCCACGCGGATCGACGGCGCGCGCCAGGTGCCGGCGGCGATGATGCCGGCATACAGCGCGTCCACCGCGTCGGCGGCGGCCGGGTTCGAGCCGGAGGTGATCTTGCGGATGTCGGCCAGGCGCCGCTGGCGGTCGCCGGGATTGACCCGCTCCGGGCTGTAGCCGCAATGGAAGTCGACGTCGCAGCGCAATCCCGAGCCCTGCTCCAGCAGCGGCACGCACACCTCTTCGGTGGTGCCCGGATAGACGGTGGACTCGTAGATCACCAGGTCGCCGCGCTTGAGCACGCCGGCCAGCAGCTCGCTGGCCTGGCGCAGCGGCTGCAGGTCGGGCTGTTCGTGCGCATCGATCGGGGTCGGCACGGTCACGATGTAGACGTTGCGGTCGCGCAGCGCCGCCGCGTCGTCGCTGTAGCGCAGGTGTACGCCGGCGCGCAGTTCCTCGGCCTCCAGTTCCAGGGTCTGGTCGTGCCCGTCGCGCAGTTGCGCCACGCGCTGCGCATCGATGTCGTAGCCGAGCGTGTCGTGGCGGGCGCCGAACGCCACCGCCAGCGGCAGGCCCACATAACCGAGGCCGATCACGGCGATGCGCGGCGGCGCGGAATCGAGCACGGGAGCAACGGGCATGCCAGTCCTTTGCGGGCACCGGCGGCGGCGGCCGTCGGCGCGTGAGGGGGAAACGGGATGCCCGCGGACGCGGGCACCATCCATGGTAAGCCGCTCGAGCGGCGCGGACCAAGTCGATCCGCGGAACGCCGGGGTTGCGCATGCGTGCCGCGTCTTCACATGCCACGCGGGCCGCCTTCACAACGCCGTGTGTGAAAGTCGCCGCCCGAGATCACGCTTTGTCGCCGCGCAAGCGCGCGTCTTGTCATGCACACCACATGAGCACCACCTCACCTTTACGCGGCACGGCCTAGGGTGATGGAGCGGTTGCTGCCAGGGGGGCACCATCCGCCTCCCTCTTCCCTCTTACTCAAGGAGAACTCGCGTGAGTCACGCTCCGAGCCTGCTCGTGGATGTCGAAGCCGAATTGGCGCATTGGAAAGCGCTGCACGCGGCGGGCAAATTGGGGTCGCAGTCGTTCAGCGAGCATGCGCGCCTGATCAAGATGGCCTGCGACGTGTTCCTGCAGTTGCCGCGCGAATCCAACGACGTGCGGCTGCAGCGCCTGCGTCAGCGCTACGACGCCGAGCACCCCTGGCCGCGCATCGCCTGGAGCGATGCCGAAACCCTGGTCGTCGCCTGCTGGGCACGTCTCGATGGATCCGAGCAGCGCGACCGCAGTCCCGATCCGGCGCATACCCCCGCCTGATCCACGAGGTCCGCCATGTCCCCGCCCGCCAACCGCGACAACGCCCACGATTCCCAGCAACGCAGCCACACACCGGACAAGATCCACAACGACGACGCACTGTGGAAAGATCGCGACCAACCCGACAGCGACCCCAAGCGCGACCACGCCGATCCCGAGCACGACTACCCGCGACCGGACGGCAGCGAATAAGCAGGCCACCACTCCCGCTGCGGCAGAGCACCGTCGCCGCAGCGGCACCCCTCTTACACCCTCACGCCCCCGCAGCGGTCAGCGTAGGCTCGACCCGCGCACGATGCAGCGGCCACTGAGCACCACCTTGCGGGTCGGCTGCGTCGGCGCGTTCATCCGCTCCAGCAGCAACGACATCGCGGTGCGGCCCATCTCCTCCACCGGCTGTTCGATCACGGTGATGCCGGGTTCGACCAGATCGGTCCAGCTCTCGTTGTCGAAGCCGGCCAGCGCCAGGTCCTGCGGAACGCGCAGGCCGGCCGCGCGCGCGGCCTTCAGCGCGCCCATCAGCAGCAGGCTGTTGCTGGCCACCAGCGCATCCGGTCGCGGCGTCTGCGCCAGCCAGGCCTGGACCTCGGCGATCGCCGCCTCCGCACTCGGCGCCACCTCGCGGTAGTCCGGCGTCAGCCCGTGCCCGCGCATCGCCTCCAGATAGCCGTCGCGGCGCTCGGCGGCGGTACTGCTGGTCTTGCCGAACAGACCGCCGATGCGGCGCACACCTTGGCCGACCAGATGATCGACCAGCGCCGCCATCGCCGCGGCGTTGTCCAGCACCACGCTGTCGTGCGTACCGCTCTTGCCGGCACGGTCCAGCAGCACCACCGGATGGTCGAAGGTCAACTTGCCCAGTTGGCTCTGGGTGGTGCGGGTGGGGGCGAAGATCAGCCCGCTGACCCGCTCTTCCTGCATCAGTTGCAGATACAGCGCCTCGCGCTGCGGATCCTCGTCGGTATTGCACAGGATCACGCGCATGCCGGCGCGGTAGGCCACGTCCTCGACTGCGCGAATGGCCGCGGTGAAGAACGGATTGCGGATGTCGGCGACGATCAGGCCGACCACCCCGGAGTGCTGCGAGCGTAGCCGCCGCGCCATCAGGTTCGGGCGGTAGCCGGTCTCGCGCACCGCCGCTTCCACCCGCGCCCGCACCTCCTCGCTGACCGGGCCGTGGCCCAGTGCCCGCGACACGGTCGAGGTCGAGACGCCGGCGACGCGCGCCACGTCGTGGATGCTGACGCTCACTGGCAACGTTCCCGCTTCTTTTCCATGTCGACCCCCTGTCGTGTGGCGCCACCGGATAGTAGCACCAGGCTTTTCCGAAAGAATTGTGCACTGCACATTGACGATTGACTGGGAACGTTCCCACACTGCGCCCACTCGCCGCCCACCCTCAAGGATTCCGCGTGTCCCAGACGCCCGCCTCTCCCCTGGTTTCCAGCGACCTGGTCCGGGTCGATGTCCAGGCCCGCGACAAGGCCGACGCGATCGCCCAGGCGGCGCAGTTGCTGGTCGCCGCCGGCTGCGTGCCGCCGGCCTACGAGGCCAGCATGCTGCGCCGCGAAGCGCTGGCCAACACCTTCCTGGGGCATGGCGTGGCGATCCCGCACTGCACCGGCGAGGACCGCCACCTGGTGCGCCGCGACGGCATCGCGGTGCTGCAGCTGCGCGACGGCGTGGAGTGGAACCCGGGCCAGACCACGCACCTGGTGGTCGCCATCGCCGCCCAGTCCGACACCCACATCACCGTGCTGCGGCGCCTGACCCGGCTGATCCAGGATCCGCCGAAGCTGGAGGCGCTGTTCGCCAGCGACGACCCGCAGGCGATCGTCGCCGCCCTGAGCGAGGACGCGGCCGCCACTGCGTCCACCGCCCCGGCCAGCGACCTGGCCGAGCGCTTCGACTGGACCGTGCGCTACCCCACCGGGCTGCACGCGCGCCCGGCCACGCGCTGGGTGGAAACCGCACGCGGCTTCGCTGCCCGCATCCAGGTGCGCGCCGGCGACCAGGTCGGCGATGCCAAGAACCTGGTGTCGCTGCTGCAACTGGGCCTGCACGCCGGCGACACCGTGACCATTTCGGCCGAAGGCCAGGACGCCGCCGCGGCGCTGGCACGGCTGCGCAGCGTGATCGACGGCCTGACCGCACAGGAGCAGGCCGACGCCGACGCTGCCGCGCAACGTCGCGCCGCGCCGGTCGCCGGCTGGACTCCGCCGCAGGCGCAGCCGGCCATCGTCGGCATCGGCGCCAGCCCCGGCCTGGCGATCGGCGTGGTGCACAAGCTGGCCGGCCACGACGTCGCGGTGGCGGACACACCCGTGCCGCTGAGCGACGGCGGCGCCCTGCTGCACGACGCGCTGCAGCGCACCCGCACGCAACTGCAGGCCATCGAAGAGGACACCCGGCGCCGCCTCGGCGCCGGCGATGCGGCGATCTTCCGCGCCCAGGCCGAACTGCTCAACGACACCGACCTGATCACCCTGGCCTGCCAGCTGATGGTCGAGGGCCATGGCGTCGCCTGGTCCTGGCAGCAGTCGGTGGAGCGCCTGGCCAACAAGCTCTCGGCGCTGGGCAACGCGGTGCTGGCCGGACGTGCCAGCGACCTGCGCGACGTCGGCCGCCGGGTGCTGGCGCAGCTGGATCCAGGCCTGGCCGGCGGCAGCCTGACGCAGTTGCCGGCCGCGCCGTGCATCCTGCTCGCCCACGACCTGTCGCCGTCGGACACCGCCAACCTCGACACCAGCCGCGTGCTCGGCCTGGCCACCGCGGTGGGCGGCCCGACCTCGCACACCGCGATCCTCTCGCGCACCCTCGGCCTGCCGGCGCTGGTCGCCGGCGGCGCCGATCTGCTGGACCTGGAGGACGGCGCCACCGTCATCGTCGATGGCAGCAGCGGCCGCCTGTACCTGGCGCCGTCGGAGGCCGACCTGGCCTCCGCCCGCGCCTACATCGACGAACAGCAGCAACTGCGTGCGCGCGAAGCCGAACAGCGCAACCAGCCGGCGCAGACCGAGGACGGCCATCGCCTGGAGATCGGCGCCAACGTCAACCTGCCCGAGCAGGTCGCCGCCGCACTGGCGCAGGGCGCCGAGAGCGTGGGCCTGATGCGCACCGAATTCCTGTTCCTGGAGCGCGGCAGCACGCCCAGCGAGGACGAGCAGTACGCCACCTACACCGCGATGGCGCAGGCGCTGGACGGCCGCGCGCTGATCGTGCGCGCGCTGGACATCGGCGGCGACAAGCAGGTCGCGCACCTGAACCTGCCGCGCGAGGACAACCCGTTCCTGGGCGTGCGCGGCGCGCGCCTGCTGCTGCGCCGCGCCGACCTGCTGCAACCGCAACTGCGTGCGCTGTACCGCGCGGCCAAGGACGGCGCGCGCCTGGCGATCATGTTCCCGATGATCACCTCGGCGGCGGAACTGCTGACGCTGCGCGCCGAGTGCGAGCGCCTGCGCGCGGAACTGCAGGCGCCGGAGGTGCCGCTGGGCATCATGATCGAAGTGCCGGCCGCGGCGATCCAGGCCGATGCGCTGGCGAAACACGCGGATTTCTTCTCGATCGGCACCAACGACCTGACCCAGTACACCCTGGCCATCGACCGGCAGAACCCGGACCTGGCGGCCGAGGCCGACAGCCTGCACCCGGCGGTGCTGCGCCTGATCCGCACCACCGTCGAGGGCGCGGCGCGCCACGGGCGCTGGGTCGGCGTGTGCGGCGGCCTGGCCGGCGATGCGTTCGGCGCGGCCCTGCTTGCCGGCCTCGGCGTGCACGAGCTGTCGATGACCCCCAACGACATCCCCGCGGTGAAGGCGCGCCTGCGCGGCAGCCGCCTGGACGCGTTGCAGGCGCTGGCGCAGCGCGCGCTGGACTGCGAAAGCGCGGCCGAGGTGCGGGCGCTCGACGGCGGAGCCGGCGCATGAGCGTCGATGCCGTCACCGTCACCCTGAACCCGGCGATCGACCTGACCGTGGCGATCGACCGGCTGCAACCGGGCCAGGTGCACCGTGCGCGCAGCGCCCACGCCATCGCCGGCGGCAAGGGCATCAATGTCGCCGCCTGCCTGGCCGATGCCGGCCTGCGCTGCGCCGCGCTCGGCGTGCTCGGCGCCGGCAATGCGCCGGTGTTCGAGGCGCTGTTCGCCGAACGCGGCATCGACGACCGCTGCCTGCGCGTGCCCGGCGACACCCGCAGCAATCTCAAGCTGGTCGCCGACGACAGCGGCGCGACCACCGATATCAACCTGCCCGGCCTGGCCCTGGACCAGGCGCAGCTCGACACCGTCGGCGCGCGCCTGGCCGAGCTGCTGCGTCCCGGCCTGCCGGTGGTGCTCAGCGGCAGCCTGCCGGCCGGCCTGGCCGAGGACACCTGGCGGCAGCTGCAGGCGCAGGCCGCCGCCGCCGGCGCGCGGGTGCTGCTGGACACCAGCGGTGCGCCGCTGCACGCCGCCCTGGATGCGCCGCGCGCGCAACTGCCGTTCGCGATCAAGCCCAACCGCCACGAGCTGGAGGAATGGGCCGGCGCGCCGCTGGCGAGCACGGCCGAGCTGCTCGGCGCCGCGCGCGCGCTGCTGGCGCGCGGCATCGGCCTGGTCGTGGTGTCGCTGGGCAGCGAAGGCGCGCTGTTCGTGCGCGGCGAGCAGGCGCTGCTGGCGCAGCCACCGCAGCTGACCGGCGGCAGCAGTGTCGGCGCCGGCGACGCGATGGTCGCCGGCCTGGTCGCGGCCTTGCGCGCCGACGCCGACCTCGCCACCTGCGCGCGCCAGGCCACCGCCTTCGCCGTGGCCACGCTGGGCAGCGGCGTCGCCCGCCGCCTGCCGCGCGAGCGCCTGCCGGCGCTGGCCGCCGCGGTCCGCGTGGAGACCCTGGCATGACTTCCGCCGCGTCGCTGCCGTGCGCCGCGCCCTCTTGCGCTCATCGGGAGCCCGCATGAATCCGATCCTCGTGGTGATCGCCGCCGGCGATCGCAGTACCGAAGCCGTCCTCGCCGCCGAAGCGCTGCGCCATGCCGCCACGCTGCGGGGCGCGGCGCTGCAGGCCGAGGTGCGCACGCCGCAGGGCGTGATCGCGCCGCTGGACCTGGCCGCCGCCCCTGCCGCCGCGCCGCTGCTGCTGGTCGGCGACGGCGACGCCGATGCCGCCCGCTTCGCCGGGCGCAGCGTGCAGCGCAGCAGCCTGGACGCGGTGCTGGCCGATGCCGGCGCGGTGCTGGCGCCGCTGCTGACCGCGGCCACCGACACCGCCGGCGCGGCCGCTGCCGGCGGCACCGAGGGCGCCGGCAAACGCATCGTCGCCATCACCTCCTGCCCCACCGGCATCGCCCACACCTTCATGGCCGCCGAGGGCCTGCAGCAGGCGGCCAAGGCGCTGGGCCATCAGATCCGGGTCGAAACCCAGGGCTCGGTGGGCGCGCAGGACGCGCTCAGCGCCGAGGAGATCGCCGCCGCCGACCTGGTGCTGATCGCCGCCGACCGCGAGGTCGACCTGGGCCGCTTCGGCGGCAAGCGCCTGTTCAAGAGCGGCACCAAGCCGGCGATCAACGACGGCCCGGCACTGATCCGCAAGGCCCTGGCCGAGGCCAGCGTGCTCGCGACCAGCACCGGCGGCAACGCCCCGGCCAAGGCCCAGGGCGGCCGCTCCGCCGGCCCGTACAAGCACCTGATGACCGGCGTGTCGTTCATGCTGCCCTTCGTCACCGCCGGCGGCCTGCTGATCGCGCTCGCGTTCGCGCTCGGCGGCATCTACGCCTTCGACGACGCGCACAAGGGCACCCTGGCCTGGTCGCTGTTCCAGATCGGCGCCAAGGCCGGCTTCACCCTGATGGTGCCCGCCCTGGCCGGCTACATCGCCTACTCCATCGCCGACCGCCCCGGCATCGCCCCGGGCATGATCGGCGGCATGGTCGCGGCCAACCTCGGCGCCGGCTTCATCGGCGGCATCCTGGCCGGCTTCATCGCCGGCTACGGCGTGGCCGCGCTGAACCGGGCGATTAAACTGCCACGCACGCTCGAGGGCCTGAAGCCGGTGCTGATCCTGCCGGTGCTGGGCACCCTGCTGGTCGGCCTGGCCATGCTCTACGTGGTCGGTCAGCCGGTGGCCGAACTGCTGGCCTGGCTCACCGAATGGCTGCGCGGCATGCAGGGCAGCAGCGCGGTGCTGCTGGGCCTGCTGCTGGGCGCGATGATGGCCTTCGACATGGGCGGGCCGGTCAACAAGGCCGCCTATGCCTTCTCCACCGGCCTGATCGCCAGCCAGGTGTACACGCCGATGGCCGCGGCGATGGTCGCCGGCATGACCCCGCCGCTGGGCATCGCCCTGGCCACCTGGGTGTTCCGCAGCCGCTTCACCCAGGACGAGCGCGGCAGCAGCGCCGCCACCGGCGTGCTCGGCCTGGCCTTCGTCACCGAAGGCGCGATCCCCTACGCCGCGCGCGACCCGCTGCGCACCATCCCCGCGCTGATGCTCGGCTCGGCGCTGGCCGGCGCCATCTCGATGGCCGCCGGCGCCGAGCTGAAGGTGCCGCACGGCGGCGTGTTCGTGCTGCCGATCCCCAACGCGGTCAGCCACCTGGGCATGTACCTGGTGGCGCTGCTCGCCGGCACCGTGGTCACCGCGGTGGCGCTGCGGGTGCTGAAGAAGCCGGTCGTCGCCTAGCCCTGTCCATGCGCCGGCGCGTCGCCATGCGATGCCCCTCCCCCCGTCGCCGCTGGCGGCGCGCCGGCCTTTCCCTGCTGAGGAGTTCCGCCATGTCCCGTCCCCTCGTCTCGTCCCTGCCGCTGGCCACCCTGGCGCTGGCGCTCGCCGCACCGCTGGCCCACGCCCAGGACGCCAGCGACGCATTCAAGCTCAAGCTCGCCTACACCGGCGAAGGCGCCGTGTCGCTGGACGGCGGCAAGCACGAGGGCAGCGCCTACGCCGGGCAGCTGATGTTCGGCACCGACGTGGACCTGCAACGGCTGATGGGCTGGAACGGCGCAACGCTGAAGGTCTACGGCATCAACCGCCACGGCACCAACCTGGCCAACGGCAACATCGGCAACAGCACCTCGGTGCAGGAAATCTACGGCGGCCAGGGCACCCGCCTGGCCAATTTCACCATCGACCAGAAGCTGTTCAACGACCGCCTGGAACTGGAGGCCGGCCGCAGCGTGGCCAACATCCATTTCCTGGGCTCGGAACTGTGCGGCTACTTCCAGGGCAACTCGGCCTGCGGCAACCCGACCTTCGTGTTCCGCACCAGCAACTTCACCTACTGGCCGGTGTCCAGCTGGGCCGCGCATGCCAAGGCCTGGGTGACCCCGAACGTCTACGTCCACGTCGGCGCCTACGAGGTCAACCCGATCCAGGCCGAACGCGGCCAGCACGGCCTCAACTGGAGCACCAACGACCGCACCGGGGTGATCGTGCCCTACGCGATCGGCTACAGCACCCAGACCAGTGGCGCGCGCCTGCCGGCGATGTACGAGTTGGGCGGCTGGCAGGACAACTCCGACTACCGCGACCCGCTCAACGACCGCAACGGCAACCCGGCGCGGCTGAGCGGGCTGGACTATGCCACCCGCAACGGCCGCTCCGGCGCGTTCTTCCGCTTCGAACAGCAGGTCACCCGCCCCGACCCGGACAGCAACCGTGGCCTGGTCCTGTTCGGCTCGGTGCTCAAGGGCACCTCCGGGCAGTTGATCGAAGACCACTTCCTGGAGCTGGGCCTGGTCCAGCGCGGCACCTTCGCCAGCCGCCCGCAGGACAACATCGCCTTCGTCGTCACCCAGCAGCACTACAGCGACGACGCCCTGGAAGACCTGCGCCTGGCCCGCGCCGCGGCCGGCGGCAGCGGCACCCCGCACCGCTCCCAGACCATGATGGAGCTGAGCTACGGCATCCAGGTCACCCCGCAACTGCGCATCGCCCCGAACCTGCACTACATCGTGCATCCGGACCAGTTCAACGAACCGGCGCGGACCCGCGACCTGCCCAATGCCCTGGTGGCCGGGTTGCGGCTGGATTGGGCGCTCTGAGGGGCCGGGATTCGGGAGTCGGGATTGGGGATTCGCAAAGGCGGCCGATTGCAGACTGAAGGGTTGCGTGCAGGCGTGGCGCTGACGGCATGGTGCAGACCGACCCTGCCTGTGCATGATGCCGACATGATTCCCGCTCGATAGCGGCACGTTGAACGCACGAGGCCCCGGCATGCCGGGGCCTCGTGCGTTTTCTTCCCTTCGATTCCGATCGCAGTGGCGCTGCACCGATCCGTCGGCGCCTGCGGGAGCGAAACGTGGCCGGCGAATCGAGATCCGTTCGATTCCGTGCGAGCCGTCTCCCTGGCGCGGGAGCGGTGACGTTGCCGACCCGTTCATGATGCCGCGGACCCGCAGGCGTGAGGATCGGCGGATGCCGCGGCCGGCTATAGGATTTTTCCTACCCGGCGGGGTCGGGACCGGCGAGCGCGCAGCGATGTCATGGATGACAATGGTCATCACCGCATCGCAGAATCTGGATACAGACTCCATCGAAGCTACATCCACGTATGTGAACGTAGCGACTTCGCCGCCGCCGATTACGACGGTTTTCCCACATCCCCGTTGCAAGCATTTCGCATCATGCGCATCCTGGTCGCCGAAGACGATACGTCCATTGCCGTTGCATTACGCGACTCGCTCGCCGAGTGCGGCCACGTAGTGGACCATGTCAGCGACGGTGCCGCCGCCGAGCGCGCGCTCGGTAGCGAAAGCTATCAACTGCTGGTACTGGACCTGGGCCTGCCGCGCCGCGACGGGTTACAGGTACTGCAGCGCCTGCGCGCGCGCCGCGACGAGATCCCGGTGCTGGTGGTGACGGCGCGCGATGCCGTGGAAGACCGCATCCACGCGCTCGACCAGGGCGCCGACGACTACCTGATCAAGCCCTTCGAACTGTCCGAGTTCCTCGCCCGCACCCGCGCGCTCCTGCGTCGCAGCAGCAGCGGCGGCGTGCCGGAACTGGTGCTGGGGCAACTGCGCATCAACCTGGCCGGGCGCCGGGTGTGGCTGCAGGACCAGCCGCTGGACCTGACCGCGCGCGAGTTCGCGCTGCTGGAGACCCTCCTGCTGCGCAGCGGGCGCGTGGTCAGCCGCAGCCAGCTGACCGAAGCGCTGTGCGACTGGCAGCACGAAATCACCGACAACGGCCTGGACATCTCCATGCATCGCCTGCGGCGCAAGCTGCACGGCGCCGGCGTCGGCATCCGCACCATCCGCGGCCTGGGCTATCTGCTGGAGGAGTCGCGCGCCGCCTCGCCGGCCGCCGACCACGCACAGCTGCCGCAGTGAGCGCGACCGCGGCCGCGCAGTCGCCGGCATACCGCCACCCCAGCCTGCGCCAGCGACTGCTGGCGTTCCTGCTGATTCCGACCGCGCTGCTGATGCTGGCGATCTCGGCGCTGTTCTACCTGCTGATGCTCAAGTACACCAATCACGTCCACGACATGGACCTGAAGGAGGACACGCAGGGCCTGGCGAATGCGGTCAACGACCCCGGCGAGCGCATGCCGCTGACCCTGCAGGCGCGGCAACTGCTGGAGTACAGCAGCGACGGCCGGGTGTTCTTCAAACTGGACAGCCGCCGCCACGGGGTGATCAGCGGCAGCACCCAGCCGATTCCGGCGCATCCGGATCCGGCAGAAGTCGGCCGGGTGATGCTGTACGACGACCGCATGGACAATGGCGTGCCGGTGCGTGTGGCCAGCCTGTTGCTGCCCTCGGCGCTGGAGCCGGGCGACTGGCTCACCGTGTCGGTGGCCGAGACCCTGGACGACCGTCACCGCCGCGCCCGCGAGATCCTGGTGCTGATGCTGCCGACCGAACTGCTGCTCACCTGCTCGCTGCTGGTGCTGGTCTGGCACGGCGTGCGGGTCGGCCTGCGCATGCTGGAGCCGGCGGTGCGGCGGCTCGACGACAGCCAGCGCGACCTCAGCCCGGTGTCCGGTCCCGACATCCCGGTGGAGATCGTGCCGCTGACCCAGGCCATCGACGGCCTGCTCGGCCGCCTCAAGCACATGATGGCGCTGCAGGAGCGCTTCCTCGCCGATGCCGCGCACCAACTGCGCACGCCGCTGGCCGGGCTGAGCATGCACGTGCAGCGCGCCCAGGCCAGCCAGCGCCCGGAAGACACCGCGCAGGCGCTGCAGCACATCCGCCAGCTGACCGACCGCGCCACCCGCACCTCCACCCAGTTGCTGGCGCTGACCCGCACCCAGGCGCCGCGCGAGAGCATCCGCCCGCTGCTGCCGCTGGACCTGGCGCAATGGCTGCCGCAGGCGCTGGCCGAGCGCATCCCCGACGCCCTGCACGCCGGCGTGGACCTGGGCTACGACGGCGGCGACGACGACGCGGCTGCGGCCTGGGTCGCCGCCGACGCCTATGCGCTGCGCGAGCTGCTCGACAACCTGCTGGACAACGCGTTCCGCCATGCCGCCGGCCGTGTGGTCACGGTCAGTCTGCGGCGCGATCCGCTGTCCGTGCGCCTGGCCGTGGACGACGCCGGCAGCGGCATCGACGAGGCCCTGCTGCCGCGCCTGGGCGAGCGCTTCTTCCGCGCCCCGGACGCGCCCGAAGGCGGCACCGGCCTGGGCCTTGCGATCGTCGCCAACATCGCCGCCCGCCACCACGCCACGCTGCGCTACCGGCGCTCGGCGCTGGGTGGCCTGCGTGCGGAGCTGGACCTGCCGGCCGGCGCGGAGCCGCAGGCATGAGCCGGATCCGGATCCGCCCGGCCAGCGTGCTGACGCTGGCCGCCGCACTCGCCCTGGCCGGTTGCGCCAGCACGCCGTTGCCGGACCTGCCGCAGCAGTCGCTGCCCGCGCGGTGGAGCAGCCCGACGCCGCAGGCCGCGGTCCCGCGCCCACCCGGCACGGCCTGGTGGCAGGACTTCCACGACCCGCAGCTCGACGCGCTGGTCGCGCAGGCGCTGCGCGACGACCTCAACGTCGGCCAGGCGCTGGCCAAGCTGCGCGCGGCGCGGCGCCTGGATACCGTGGCCGGCGCATCGCAGCGCCCGCAGCTGCGTGCGCGCACCCTCGACCCGATCGACCCCGATGCCAGCGCCTCGTTCCTGGTGGTCGGGCTCGACTCGGAATGGGAGTTGCCGCTGTTCGGCCGCGGCGAGGCGACCCGGCGCATGGCCCGCGGCGATCTGGACAATGCACAGGCCGACCTGGCGCAGGTCCGCGCGGCGACCATCGCCGAGGTGACCCGCAACTGGATCGACCTGCGCCACGCGCAGCAGGCCGAGCGGCTGCAGCAGGATGTCGTCGCCGCCCGCCAGCGCCAGGCGGCCCTGCAGGCGACGCTGGTCGACCTGCATCTGGCCACGCCGGCTTCCGCGGCGCAGGCGCAGGCCGCCGCGCTGCAGGCGCAAACCGCCATGAGCGAGCCGCGCGATGCCGCCGCCGCAGCCGCGCGGCGCCTGGCGGTGCTGCTGGGCCGCGACACGCCCGACCCGGCATGGAGCACGGCCGCGGCCAGCGCCGCGCCGACGGCGTTGCAGATCGCCGCCGTCGACAGCGTCCCGGCCGACCTGCTGCGCCGGCGTCCGGATATCGCCACGCGCGAAGCCGAGGTACTGAGCGCGGCCGGCGCGCTGGATCTGGCCCGCGCCGATCAGTACGGCAGCATCGGCCTGGGCGGTTCGATCCGCTGGTCGACCACCCTGCTGAGCCATCGCCGCACCGCCACCCACGGCATCGCCTCGTTCGGCCCGGTGATCGACATTCCGCTGTTCGACTGGGGCATCCGCCACGCCAAGGCCAAGGCGCGCGGCGACCTGCTGGAAGCGGCCACCCTGGCCTACCGGCAGACCGTGCTGGAGGCAGTCAACGAGGTCGAGGACGCGCTGACCGCACTGGAGCAGCAGCGGCGCAACGTCGAGACCCAGCAGCAGGTGCTGCAGGCACAGCAGCAGGCCAGCGAGGTCGCGCAGCAGCGCCGGCGGCTGGGCCTGGGCAGCGACCTGGACGTGGCCACGCAGCAGGCCGCGCGCGACCAGGCCGCGCTGGAACTGCTGGAAGCGCAGCGCCAGCGCGACCTGGCCTACGTCGCCCTGCACACCGCCTTGGGCAGCGCCACTGCGCCGATCCCCGGCACAGGCACCGTCGGCGACCACGAAGGCGCGCAGCCCTGATGGTCGCGCTGGCCCGCCAGACCCTGCGCTACGAGTGGCGCCGCTTCCTGCCGGTGGTGGTGTCGGTGGGCTTCGCCAGCCTGTTGCTGCTGCTGCAGACCGCGCTGGTGCTGGGCATCTTCGGCAGTGCCAGCGTCTATGTGTCCGGCTCCGACGCCGACCTGTGGCTGGGCTATCCCGGCACGCAGAGCGTGGACCAGGGCCGCGCCATCGATCCGGACGCGGCCGCGCCGCTGTACCTGGACCCGCGGGTGGCGCAGGTCGAGCCGTTCATCTGGTTCGACGGCGACTGGCGCGGCCCCGGCGACACCGGCGCGGTGTCGGTCTACATCTCCGGCATCGATACCCGCGACGGCGGGCTGATGTTCTCCCGCCTGCTCAGCCCGGCCCTGCGCGCGGCCCTGCGCGAACCGGACACCGTGGTGGTGGACCGCGCGGAACTGGACAAGCTCGGCGTCGGCGTCGGCAGCAGCGCGCGCATCAATGGTCATCGCGTGCGGGTGATCGGGGTCGGCCGCGGCCTGCGCGCGCTCGGCGGGGTCAACGTGCTGGCCTCGCTGGACACCGCGCGCGCGCTCAACAGCGACACCGCGCACCCGGACTGGCCGACCTACATGGTGGCCAGGCTGCGTCCCGGCACCGACCCGCAGGCGGTGGCGCAGGCGATCGACAGCGCGGTCACGCGACCGCGCGTGGAAGCCTGGAGCGCCGACGATTTCGCCCGGCGCAGCATCCTGTTCTGGATGTTCGACACCGGCGCCGGCTCCGGCGTGCTGTTCCTCGGCGGCATCGTGCTGCTGGTCGGCGTGGCCATCACCAGCCAGACCCTGCTCGGCACCGTGCTCGGCGCCGCGCGCGAGTACGCCACGCTCAACGCGCTGGGCGTGAGCATGCGCAACCTGCGCTGGGTGGTGCTGGAACAGGCCGCCTGGGTCGGTGCGCTGGGCCTGATCGGCGCCAGTGCGCTGGGCGCGGCACTGGTCGCGCTGGCCCGCGCGCACGACGTGCCGGTGGCGTTCAACGCCAGCGGCTGGGGCCTGTGCGTGTGTGCGGTGATGCTGTTGACCGTGGTCTCGGCCCTGGCCGCGCTGCGCGGGCTGCGCCGCGCCGATCCGGCGTTGCTGCTGCGATGAGCCGCATCGTCGCCCCCGCCGCGCTGCACCCGGCCGCCGCCACCCTCAGCGGCAGCGGGCTGTGCAAGAGCTTCGTCTCCGGCAGCCTGCGCACGCCGGTGCTGCGCGACGTGGAACTGCAGGTGTGGCCGGGCGAGCTGACCCTGATCTCCGGCCCGTCGGGCTGCGGCAAGAGCACCCTGCTGTCGATCCTCAGCGGCCTGCAGCGCGCCGACGCCGGCCAGGTACTGGCGCTGGGCGAGGAACTGGGCGCGCTCGGCGCCACCGCGCTGGAGCAGTTCCGCCTGCGCCACACCGGCTTCATCTTCCAGGGCTTCAACCTGTTCCCGGCGCTGTGCGCGCTGGACCAGGTGCGGCTGCCGCTGCAGTACATGGGCCTGGCCCCCGCGGAAGTGCGCAGCCGTGCCGAGGAGGCGCTGGCCGAGGTCGGCATCGCCCACCGCCAGCACCTGCGCCCGGCCGAACTGTCCGGCGGCGAGAAGCAGCGCGTGGCGATCGCCCGCGCGCTGGCCAAGCACCCGGCGCTGCTGTTCGCCGACGAACCCACCAGCGCGCTGGATGCCGGCAACGGCCAAATCGTGATCGACCTGCTGCATCGCATCGCGCGCCGCCACAACACCATGGTGCTGTGCGTGAGCCACGACCCGCGCCTGATCCGCCATGCCGACCGCGTGCTGTCGATGGAGGACGGCCGCATCCTCGACGACCGCCGCGTCAACGCGCCGCCCTCGCCCCTGCCCTCACGGAATCCCGCACCATGAAAGCGTTCGCCGCCGCGCCCCTGCTGAGCCTGCTGCTGGCCGCATGCGCGCCCTCGGACCGCACGCCGGCCCCGGCGCCGGCCGCCACCCCGGCCTACCTGGCGGTGGCGCGCGGCCGCATCGATGTGGAAGGCGGCGTGCTCAAGCTCGGCCTGCCGGTCGCCGCGACCCTGCGCGAGGTGCCGGTGCACGAGGGCGACGCGGTGCGGAAAGGCGCCGTGCTGGTCGCCGGCGACGATCGCGCCGCCGCGGTCGACCTGGACATCGCTCGTACCCGCGCGCAGGCCGCGGCCACCCACCTGAAGCAACTGCAGCAGCGCCTGCAAAGCGCCCAGCAGAAGCAACGGCGGCTGGCCGAGGCCGCGCGCCTGGGCGCCGGCGACGGGCAGACCGCCGACGACGCCAGCGACGCGGTGCAGAGCCTTGCCGACGCGCTGGACACCGCGCGCAGCGACGCCGCCCTGGCCGACGCGCAGGTCCGCGCGGCCGAACTGCAGCGCGCACAGTATCGGCTGCAGGCGCCGGTGGCCGGCCGCGTCCTGCAGCTGTCGGCCGCCGTGGGCGCGCGCAGCGAGGCCAACACGCCGCTGCTGACCCTGCTGCCGGACGCGCCGCGCCTGGTCCGCGCCGAATTGAACGAAAGCTATGCCGGCAGCGTCACCCCAGGCATGGCCGCCGAGGTCATCAGCGACGACGGCCGGCAGACCGTGCTCGGCCAGGCGGTGGTGCGTTGGCTGGCGCCGGCCTACGGCCCGACCCAGTTGCACGACGACGCCACGCCCGCCGGCAACGACCGCAGCGTGGCCTGCGTGCTGGCCTTCACCCAGCCCTCGACCCTGCGCCTGGGCCAGCGCGTGCTGGTGCGCTTCCGCAACCCGGCCGCGGCCAAGCATTGAGCTTGCACGCCGCCGCGGCGGCGAAAGGCTGCTGAAACGCGCAGCGGCGACCCTGCACGGATTGCCGAGACTGCGCAGCCGCGCCCATTCACATGATCCAATCTGCCGAGTTCCACTTCGAAGGCGGCCGCAATGGCGTGCTGCTGATCCATGGCCTGACCGGCACGCCCAGCGAAATGCGCCTGCTCGGCAAGAGCCTGAACCGCGAAGGCTTCAGCGTTCACGGCGTGCAGCTGGCCGGCCACTGCGGCGACGAGGACGACCTACTCGCCACCAGCTGGCGCGACTGGTACGCCAGCGTCGAGGCGGCGGCCGCGCGCATGCGCCCACAGGTCGACCGGCTGTTCGTGGCCGGGCTGTCGATGGGCGCGGTGCTGGCGCTGCGCCTGGCGCAGGAGCGTCCGCAGTGGGTGGACGGGGTCGGCGTGCTCGGCGCCACCTTCCGTTACGACGGCTGGAACATCCCCAAGCGCGCGCGGCTGGCGTTCCTGCTGCCGTGGTTCAAGCGCCTGGGCATCGGCAAGCGCCGCATGTTCCTGGAAGAGCCGCCGTACGGCCTGCGCGACGAGCGCATCCGCGCCCAGGTCAGCAGCGCCATGCTCGGCGGCGACAGCAGCGCCGCCGGCCTGCCCGGCAACCCCTGGCACGCCCTGGCCGAGATGTACCTGCTCGCGCGCGAGGTGCGTCGCGACCTGCCCAAGGTCGTCGCGCCATGCCTGGTCGCGCACGCGACCGAGGACGACATCGCCGACCTGCGCAATGCGCGGCTGGTGATCGCCAACGTGTCCGGGCCGACGGAGCTGCTGCTGCTGCACGACAGCTATCACATGATCACCCTGGACCGCGAACGGCGCGTGCTCGGCGCGCGCCTGGCGCAGTTCTTCGCGGCCCTGACCACCCCGCAGCAGGCGGCCGCCTGATGGCGATGAGCGGCTCGGTGGTGGCGATCTGGCTGACGACGGTGGTCCTCGACACCGCCGGCCAGTTGGCCTTCAAGTACGTGGCCAGCCACCCGCAGGGCACCGGCATGGCGCGCTGGCAGCGCATGGCGCGGCAGCCGCAGCTGTGGTTCGGCGTGGCCTGCTACGTGCTCGAATTCCTCGCCTGGACCGCGTTCCTGTCGCTGGTGCCGCTGGGCCGCGGCGTGCTGCTGGGTTCGATCAACATCGTGGCGATCATGCTGGCCGGGCGCTGGCTGTTCGGCGAACGCCTCGGGCGCATGCAGGTGGCCGGCATCTGCCTGGTCAGCGCCGGCGTGGCGGTGGTGGGGTTGGGCTCATGAGCCGGCCGCCGCTGCATCGCTATGCGGTGGGCTTCGCCCTGCTGCTGAGCTTCGACACCCTGGCGCAGATCGGCTTCAAGCTGGCCGGCACGCACGCGTTCCCGCCGCAGGCCGAACTGGCCTGGGTGCTGCGCCTGCTGGGCAGCCCATGGCTGTACGCGGCGCTGCTCGGCTACATCGGCGCCTTCTTCACCTGGATGAAATTGCTCGAGCACGCGCCGATCGGCCCGGCGTTCGCCGCCTCGCACCTGGAAGTGGTCAGCGTGATGCTGCTGTCGGCCTGGTGGTTCAACGAACACATCGGCCTGTTGCAGGCGCTGGGCGCGGCGCTGATCGTCGGCGGCATCGTCTGCCTGGCGATCGGCGAGCGCGCGGATCCCGCCGATGCGCACTGAAATCCCACCGACCGCCGGCCTGCCGCTGCAGTGGGGCGACCTGTGGCCAGGTCGGCCGCGCGAACGCCTGGCCAGCGCGCTCGGCCTGCCGCAGGCGCTGCTGACCTGCTCGGGCACCGCCGCGCTGATCGTGGCCCTGCGCACCCTGACTGCGGCCAACCGGCGCCGGCAGGTGCTGGTGTCGGCCTACACCTGTCCGCTGGTGGCGCTGGCGGTGGCGCACTGCGGCCTGCAACTGGTGCTGTGCGATCTGCTGCCCGGCTCGCTGGAACTGGACCCGGTGCAGTTGGCGCAACGCTGCGGCAGCGACACCCTGGCCATCATCGCCACCCATCTGGGCGGGCGCCTGATCGACCTGGCGCCGCTGCGCCGCGCCGCCGAAGGCTGCGGCGCGCTGCTGATCGAGGACGCGGCGCAGGCGCTGGGCGGCGTGCACCCCGACGGCCGCCCGGCCGGCCTGGGCGGCGACATCGGCTTCTGCAGCCTGGCCGCCGGCAAGGGCCTCACGCTGTACGAAGGCGGGCTGCTGATGTCGCGGCATGCGCCGCTGCAGCGCAGCCTGGCCGACACCGCCGCGCGCCTGGGCCAGCGCGACTGGCGCTGGGAACTACGGCGCAGCCTGGAACTGCTCGGCTACGCCGCGCTGTACCGGCCGCAGCCGCTGCGCTGGGCGTACGGCGCACCGGTGCGCCGCGCACTGCGTCGCGGCGACCGCGTCGGCGCGGCCGGCGACCGCTTCGGCACGGCCATCGCCCAGCACGCGGTCGGCGCCTGGCGCGAAGGCGTCGGCGTGCGCGCCAGCGCCCGCTGGCCGGCATTTCTTGCGCAGATCCGCGAACAGGGCCGGCGCCGCAGCGCACGCCTGGCCAGCATCCCCGGCCTGAGCGTGATCGCCGATACCGCCGGCGCCCAGGGCAGCTGGCCGATCCTGATGGTGCTGCTGCCCGATGCGGCCGCACGCGAATCGGTGCTGGACGCGTTGTGGCCGCGCGGACTCGGGGTGGCCGTGCCGTTCGTGCATGCCCTGCCCGACTACGACTACCTGGACGGCATCGTCGAGCGCACGCCGATGCCCAACGCCAGCGACTTCGCCGCGCGCTGCCTGAGCATCAGCAACAGCCCCTGGCTGGACGAGGCGCGCTTCGAGACCATCGTCGCCACGCTGCAGGCGGCCTGCGCCGGCGCGGTCGGGCCGGCACCGCTGGATGTCGACCTGGTGCACGCCGCTGCGCCGAGCGCCTGATTGCGCGACGTGCGGCTTCGTCAGCGTCGCGGTGAAAATGCACCTCGCGTAACGACGGGAAGACTCCTGTAGGAGCGGCTTCAGCCGCGAGGGCATTACCGATAACGCCTCTCGCGGCTGAAGCCGCTCCTACAGACAGACAGGGGCCGCGCTAGCCGACGCTGGCCGCGTCCAGCGCCGCCAGCAGCCGCAGGTTCAATGCGTGCTGCTGCGCCTGCCAGGCCGACAGGTCCGCCGGCGAGGGTTCGGGTTGCGCATCCAGCGCCGCCAGTTTGCGCTTCCACCACTGCGGGTAATGGGCCAGCGAGACCTCGCCGGTGATGTCGCTGCCGCACACCTGCCCGCGCAGCGCCTCGATCGCCTGCAGCAACTGCGGCACCCGCAACTGGCCCTGATCCCAGTTGGTGCGCACGTCCTGCGGATCCAGCACGTCCTTGTCCAGCGACAGGTAGGTCGGCATCGGCGTGCGCCGCAGGTGCTCGACGAAGGCGTCGCTCAGCTCGCTCACGCTGTCGAAGCCGCGCACCGCCTGGCCCAGTCCCAGCCGCCGCGCCCACCCCACATCCACGCCGCTGCACCAGTAGCGCAACTTGCCGCGGTACAGCGGCAACAGATGGTTTTCCCAGGCATGGCCAGGACCGACGTCGCCGGAGGTGATGCCGGCCACCTCGACCTGCGCCACCTGCGGCAGCGCGGCGATGCGTCGTACCCAGGAACCGCAGTGCACGCCGAACGGGAAGCGCATGTTGTCTGGATGGTTGTCGAACACCACCACCCGCAACGGCGCCTGCGCACGCTGCGCCAGGCGCACGATCAACGGCAGGCTCAGGTGATGGAAATCGCCGCTGCCCAGCAGCACGGTGCCGTACCGCGCCGGCAGCGCCTGCTCCAGCGCCGCGCCGAAGCGGCGCAGCCGCGCCATCGAGCAGGCGAAGCGCAGGCCGTCGCACCAGTCGCGCAACGGCAGGCGCATGGCGTCGGGCACTGCGCCCAGCGAAGCGTCGAGATCGAGCAGGACCGGGGTACGCATCTCAGTCCTCCTCGGCGGCATCGGCCGCCGGCCCGACGTCGTCGGATTCGAACAGCGGCCGCAGCCGCCGCAGCACGGCGCGCAGCAGCGGATTGCGCAGGTACACCGCATGCCAGGTGTAGGTGAAGCTGGCGCCGAGCTGGGCCTTCACCTCCGGATCGGTCCAGCCGGCGACATAGGCGTTCAGGCCTTGGCGGCAGGCGTAGTCGAGATTCTCGATCCAGCTCAGCGCGTACAGGTTGTGGTCGCGCGCATCCGGGTAATGCAGGCCGATGTACTTGTCGAGCAGCCGGCCTTCGTGCACGTAGCTCAGGTTCCAGCCGATGATGCGGCCCTGGTGCCGGTACACGAACACCTGCCCGCCCGAGTCGGCGTCGGTCAGCAGCGCGTCGAAGAACGGCTCGGTCAGCAGGTCGAAATGGATCTCGCTCTGCGCGTACACCTCCTGGTACAGCGCATAGCAGTGCGCGCGCAGCGCCGGGTCGGCGAAGGCCGGGCCGGTCGGCAGCACTTCGATCTCCAGATCGGCACGCGAGCGCAGCTTGCGGCGGATGTTGCGCCGACGCCCGCGCGAGAGCCGCGCCAGGTATTCGTCGGTGGAGGCGAAGTCGATCGGCACCCAGGCCAGCGCCTGCCCGCGCAGCAGCACGTAGCCGTTGCGCTCGCAGGCGTCCAGGAACTCCTGCGCCCAGGCGTTGTCGGCGTCGTCGAGCAACGGCGAACGCTGCGGCACGTCCTTGACGATCATCAGCGCGCGGCGCCGGCCCAGTTGCGTACGCCACTGCCGCGGCAACTGCGCCGGGTCGGCGGCGCGCGGCAGCCAGGCGTATTCGCTGACGGTGCTGCCGACGAAGCTGGTGCGCGGCCGCAGCAGGCGCTGCCACAGCCGCTGCAGCGGCAGCCGCGCCACCCGCGCGCGCAGCGCCGGCTCGGCGGTGGTGAGCAGGTCGAAATCGGCCTCGAAGGCCGGCACCCCGTGCTCCAGCGGCTGGATCAGGAAACCGGACGGCGGGTGCTGCAGGAACTGCCGCTGCAAGGCCTGCGGCTCGAGTTGGTTGACGAAAGGCATCTGCAAGATTGATCGTCTAGCGTGGAGAATGGATGCTGCGGCCCAGGCCGCAGCGTGTGATCCACCGGCGGCGGGCGCCGCACGGTGGCCCTTCATTTCGCGGAGCACTGCCATGACCCCGTCCATCGAGTCGCAAATCCACAGCATCGTCGCCAAGCACGGCGAGATCGACCCGGCGCGCCTGACCCCGGATGCCAAGCTGCAGGACCTGGGCGTGGATTCGCTCGAGGCCATCGAAATCCTGTTCGACATCGAAGAGCACTTCGACATCACCTTCCCGCAGCGCGACCCGAACCTGGACGACGGCTCGCTCGGCAAGCTGGTGCAGGCGGTCGAGGACGCGCTGGCGGCCAAGGCGGCGGCCGGCGCGGCGCAACCGGCGCACTGACGCGCCATGGGCGCCTCCCCGCACGCACGGCGCGTCGTGGTCACCGGCATGGGCGCGGTCAGCGCGCTCGGCCTGGGCGCCGAGGCGCTGTGGAGCGCGATGCGCGAGGGCCGCAGCGGCATCGCCGCCCTGCCCTCGCCCGATCCGCTCAGCACGTTGAAGATGCGCGTGGCCGCGACCCTGCAAGGGTTCGCTCCGGATGCCACGCAGACCGGCGGCATCGCTCCCGGCCAACTCGATCGCATGACCCAGATGGCCCTGGTCGCCGCCAACGAGGCGGTCGCCCAGTCCGGTCTGCGCGTGGAGGCCGCGCTCGGCGCGCGCTGCGCGGTGGTGGTCGGCACCGGCGTCGGCGCCGAACTCAGCCGCGACGAGCAATCGCGCCGGCTGTACCGCGACCAGGCCGAACGGCTGCATCCGCTGACCATCGTGCGCAGCATGGCCAACGCGCCGGCCAGCCAGATCAGCATCGCCTTCGGCCTGCGCGGCCCGGCCTTCGCCGTGTCCAGCGCCTGTGCCTCGGCCAATCACGCCTTCGCCCAGGCCGCGCTGATGGTCCGCCATGGCCTGGCCGACGTGGCCATCGCCGGCGGCAGCGAAGCCTGCCTGAGCCTGGCGCTGATCCGCGCCTGGGAAGCGATGCGGGTGGTCAGCGACGACACCTGCCGGCCGTTCTGCGCGCAGCGCAGCGGCCTGGTGCTGGGCGAAGGCGCCGGGATGTTCGTGCTGGAAAGCGCCGAGCACGCGGCCGCCCGCGGCGCGCGGCCGCTGGCGGAGCTGGCGGGATTCGGCATGAGTTCCGATGCCGGCGACATCGTCGCGCCCAGCGTCGACGGCGCCGCCACGGCGATGCGCCTGGCGCTGCAGGATGCCGGCCTGGCCCCGGACCAGATCGACTACATCAACGCCCACGGCACCGGCACGCAGGCCAACGACCGTTGCGAGACCAAGGCGCTGCGTCAGGTGTTCGGTGCCCACGCCGAGGCGCTGGCGGTCAGCTCGACCAAGGCAGTGCACGGCCATGCGCTCGGTGCGGCCGGCGCGCTGGAACTGGTGGCGGCGATCGGCGCGCTGCGCGAGCAGGTGGTGCCGCCCACCGCCAACTTCCTCGATGCCGATCCCGAATGCGATCTGGACTACGTGCCCAACCAGGCACGCGCCCGCGCCGTGCAGGCGGTGCTGAGCAATTCCTTCGCCTTCGGCGGACTCAATGCGGTGATCGCGCTGCGCGCGGCGGGCTGAAACGCCCGCCGCCGCAAACAACGGCGGGAGGCAACGCGAACCGCGCGCGTCGTCTCCCGCCCGGCTCATGCGACCTGCTTGGCGCGGGTCAGCAACTGGTCCAGCAAGGACAGGCCCAGGTCGATCTCTTCGTGGCTGATGTGCAGCGACGGGGCCAGCGTGATCACGTTCTTGTAGTAGCCGCCCACGTCCAGGATCAGGCCGATGCGCTTGCCGTTGTGGCGCAGCTCGCCTTCCAGGCCCATGTCGACCATGGTGTCGAGCAGCTTGCGGTTCGGCGTGAAGCCGTCCGCCTGGCAGATTTCCGCACGCAGGGCCAGGCCCAGGCCGTCGACGTCGCCGATTTCCGGGTGACGCTTCTGCAGGTCGCGCAGGCCGTCCAGGAAGTGCGCGCCCTTGGCCATCACCATCGACTCGTAGTCGGTCTCGGCCAGCATGCGCATGGTCTCCAGGCCGACCGCGGTGCCCAGCGGGTTGGAGGCGAAGGTGGAGTGGGTCGAACCCGGCGGGAACACGGTCGGGTTGATCAGTTCCTCGCGCGCCCAGATGCCGGCCAGCGGGTTCAGGCCGTTGGTCAGCGCCTTGCCGAACACCAGCACGTCCGGCGTCACGCCGAAATGCTCGATCGCCCACAGCTTGCCGGTGCGGAAGAAGCCCATCTGGATTTCGTCCACCACCATCAGGATGCCGTACTTGTCCAGCACCCGCTTCAGGCCGGTGAAGAAGTTCGGCGGCGGGATCACGTAGCCGCCGGTGCCCTGGATCGGCTCGACGTAGAACGCCGCGTACTCGCACTGCCCGGCCTTGGGATCCCACACGCCGTTGTACTCGGTCTCGAACAGGCGCTCGAACTTGGCCACGCACTGCTCGCCGTACTCTTCCTTGGACATGCCCTTGGGGCCGCGGAAGTGGTACGGGAATTCGATGAACTGGGCGCGGTCGAAATGACCGAAGCGGCGGCGGTAGCGGTACGACGAGGTGATCGCCGAGGCGCCGAGGGTACGGCCGTGGTAGCCGCCTTCGAAGGCGAACACCAGGCTCTTGCCGGCGCTGGCGTTGCGCACCAGCTTCAGCGAGTCTTCCACCGACTGCGCGCCGCCGACGTTGAAATGCACGCGGCCCTTGCGGCCCCACTTGCGCTCGGCGTCGACCGCGATGGTCTTGGCCAGCTCGATCTTGGTCGGGTGCAGGTACTGGCTGGCGACCTGCGGCAGCGTCTCGATCTGGCGGGTCAGCGCCTGGTTCAGGCGCGGATTGGCGTAACCGAAGTTGACCGCCGAGTACCACATCTGCAGGTCCAGGTACGGCACTTCTTCGGTGTCGTACAGGTAGCTGCCGTCGCAGCGGCCGAAGATGCGCGGCGGCTCGCTGTAGTGCACGGTGTCGCCGTAGGAGCAGTACTGGGACTCGTCGGCCAGCATCTGCGCATCGGTCAGCGCGCGCTGGTGGTCGGCACCGGTGCGCAGCAGCGCCTCCGGATCGGGCGCGGCATCGCCATGCAGCGGTGCGAGCGAGGAAAGCGAAACATTCCGGTTCATCGGGATCAGGCTCGTTGGGTGACGGGAAGCGGGAAGGACACGGTGGTGGTCGCCGGCACCGCCAGGTCGGGCAGCAGGGCGATGGCGTCGTCGAAACCGGTGATCGCGCAATGGGCGATCCCGTTGGCGCGGCAGTGGCGCAGCAGACCGTCCTTGGCGAACACCAGGTCGGCCTTGCCGGCCAGGCAGAAATCGGAGCGGCCGTCGCCGATCAGCAAGGTCGCGCGCTCGGGCGGCTGTTGCGCCATCACCGCGCACTTGCAGGTGCCGCTGGGGCAGTCCGGCCGCGCATGCGGCGAGGCCATGCGCCATTCGCCCGCGTCGGTACGCAGCAGGCGGTTGGCGATGATCGGCAGATGGTGCAGGCCGTGGCGGGCGAGAATGCGGGCGATGCCGTAGTCCAGGCCGTCGCTGACGATGCTCAGCGGGATGCCCAGGCGCTCGGCCAGCGCCACGAAGCGCACGAAGGCCGGATCGATCCGCACCGCATCCAGCACCCGGTGCAGCGCATCGACGTCGCCATCGAGCAGCGCGACCTGCTTGCTCATGCACTCGCGGGCCCCGATCCGACCGGCGACCCAGTCGTCCTCCAGCTCCTGCCAACCAGGGCGCCCGAGATGCTCGAGCAGGCTGTCGGTCACGTCCTGCAGGGACACGGTACCGTCAAAATCGCAAAGGATGTTCCATTGGGCGCGCAAGGTGGCTCTCCGGCTGATGGGGGCAGAGCCTAGGCACGCTGTCTTTCGCACTCCTTTCGGCGAGGTGAAAGAAAGCGGAGCGTTCACATTGGGCGTGGTAAGCCGGGCGCCATCGCACCTCTTCGCAAGGAGCCTGGATCGGTCGCACAGTTCCCAATTCGTGCGCGATCGGGCAACCTACCCCTACCAGGCCCGGATGGCGAAACTGGTAGACGCATCGGACTTAAAATCCGCCGGGGGCGACCCCATGCCGGTTCGATTCCGGCTCCGGGCACCACATGTTGGCAGGCGGAACCAATAGGCCACATCAGGCACGGCCCCCCAGCTCTACCGCCTCGGCACGCCAATCATCCCAATCACCACAGATGCGCCGCATGCAGGGTGGTGTCTGACGCCCGGGCTGTTCGCTGGCCGAGCGCAGCGTTTGCCCCACAGCCAGTCGGCGGAAAGCGCCGGGAAAGCGCATCCTTTCTGGGATGACCCGCAAACTGTCCGAACGCAAGCGACAGGCACTGCATCGCCCCGGACGGCACCGTGCTAGAAACACTGCCACACCAGCCGCGCCGGCTGCTTAGGGAGAAGCGAGTGAACGAGACCTACGAAAGAGAAAAGCGCGCGCGTACGTTCGCCCAGTACATCAGGGACACGTGGAGTGGCCCGCTTTCCCGCGACGAAAAGCAACAGCTGGGCGAGGAAATCCGGGACGAAGTGGATGGAGCACCGGATCGCGACAGCCTGGAGTCCATCATCATCGGCGCGCTCAGAGAGAAGGATATCGACCCCGACGAACTGGGCATCCGCTGGTCTTTGGATTGAAATCGAATCCCGGCGTCCGCACGGGCGCCGGGTGGTTAGAGTGCCAGACACAAGATCGCCAGGCCCTCCCGCGGGATGGCCTTGGATATCGCGCGCCCCGCCACCGAAAAGTCCCCGATACCGCCGCCACGGCGGCACCGGGGATGCCAACGGCAAGGGAATCCGCGCGGCGCTCAGATCGCGCGCGAGTAGCGCGCCGGCTGGTCGGGCTGGCGCAGGTAGCGGTCGAAGCACATGGCGATCAGGCGCAGCAGCGGGCGACCGCGCGCGGTGGCCTGGACCACGCCGTCGCGGTAGTCGGCCAGGCCGTCTGTGCACAGCGGCGCCAGTGCGCGCAGTTCCTCGCGGAAGTAGCTGGCGAAGTCGATGCCGTGGCGCCGCGCCACCGCTGCCACGTCCACGCTTCCCTGGCACATCAGCTGCTGGATCAGCTCGGCGCGCAGGGCGTCGTCGGCGCTGAGCTGCAGGCCGCGCAACACCGGGCTGTCGCCGGCGTCCACCGCCGCTTCCCAGGCCGGCAGGTCGCGCTGGTTCTGGCTGTAGCTGGCACCGATGCGGCTGATCGCGCTGACGCCCAGGCCCAGCAGGTCGGTGTCGGCGTGGGTGGTGTAGCCCATGAAGTTGCGGTGCAGGCTGCCCTGCCGCTGCGCGCGCGCCAGGTCTTCCTGCGGCAGCGCGAAGTGGTCCATGCCGATGTACTGGTAGCCGGCGGCCGAGAGCCTGCTGACCGCCAGGCCGAGCAGCGCCAGCTTCTGTTCGGCGTCGGGCAGCTCGGCGTCGGCGATACGCCGCTGCGCCCTGAACAGCTGCGGCATGTGCGCGTAGCCATAGACCGCCAGGCGGTCCGGGCGCGCCGCGATCACCGTCTCCAGGGTCTGTTCGAACCCGGCCAGGGTCTGCCGCGGCAGGCCGTAGATCAGGTCGACGTTGACCGAGCGCATGCCGTGCACGCGACAGGCGCGCAGGATGTCCAGGGTCTCGTGCACGCCCTGGCGGCGGTTGATCGCCTGCTGCACCAGCGGGTCGAAATCCTGGATGCCCAGGCTGGCGCGGTTGAAGCCCAGTTCGGCCAGCGCGGCGATGTCCTGCGGCGTCACCGTGCGCGGATCCAGTTCGATGGACATCTCGCGGTCCGGCGCCTGGCTGAAGCGGAACAGCCCGCGCAGGCCCTGCACCAGTTCGCCCAGCAACTCGGGAGCCAGGAAGTTGGGGGTGCCGCCGCCCAGGTGCAGTTGCACCACCTCGCGCTCGCCCTCGAAACACGCGGCCATCATCGCCGCCTCGCGCAGCAGCCGCTGCACGTAGGTGCGGCCGCGCTGCGGGTCGCGGGTGATCACGCGATGGCAGCCGCAGTAGAAGCAGGGATTGCGGCAGAACGGTACGTGCACGTACAGCGACAGCGGCCGCCGCGGATCGCTGGCCTGGACCGCGGCGAACAACTGCGCCGGGCCGAAGCCGGTCTGGAAATGCGGCGCGGTCGGGTACGAGGTGTAGCGCGGGCCGGGACGGTCGTAGCGGCGCAGCAGGTCGGCGTCGAAGGTCCAGGCGGCGGAGGGATCGTGCGCGGTCAGGATGTCCATGGACCGAGCATGCGCGGCGCCCGCCACGGCCGCCTTGACCTGGATCAATCCGCGCACGCGGCCGGCGGCAGCGGCGATGCCGGCTCGAACGGGCGCCAGCTCATCTGGTGGCGGCGCCAGAAGGTCTCGGCGATGCGCTGGGCGATGTCGTCGGCCAGCAGCCGCATCGGCGTGTTGGTCAGCTCGGCGGTGGTGGCGCGGAACAGGCCCAGCCAGCGCTGGAACAACAGCTCGCTGAGTTCGCGCATGGCCATGTGCCGGGGCATCGGCGCACCGCGGAAGCGGCGGGTGCCGCGCAGCATCGCCGACCAGAAATCGCACAGCTGCTGCTGGTGCGCGTCCCAGTCCTCGATGTGCGCGGCGAACACCGCCGACAGATCTGCGTCGGCGCGCACGCGGCGGTAGAACGTCTCCACCAGTGCCTGTACCTCGGCCTCGCTGCACAGTTCCGGCCCCGGCAAGGGCATGCCCTCGATCTGGTCCTGCATGGTCCGCTCCTCGTCGCTCGACGCGGACAGTCTCCACGCCGCCACCGCGGCGGCCTTGATCAGGATCAATGTCGGCGCGGCCGGCACTGCCTAGTCTGCCGCTGCGGCATGCGCCGACGCCGGTGTCGACGGGGGATCGGCGGCCAGGCGGCTGGCAGGCGCGGCGACGTGTGTGGCGCCGCCCCCTTGGCGCATGCCGCATCCTCCTTTTCGCGATGGAATCCACCGTCATGGCCTCTCCCGACGATCCGCTGCTCGACCCGCTCGATCCCGGCACGCCGCGCCCGCTGGTGCAGCGGCTGGGGGTGATCCTGTGGCCGAGCTTCCTGGTGGCCGGCGCCATGAGCGTGCTGTTCTTCGCCCTGGTCGATCCGCTGGCGCTGCGCGACATCACCTTCCCCGGCCGCCAGCTGAGCCGCGAGCTGGGCTATACGGTGGGCTTCTTCATGTTCTGGCTGGCGACGCTGGCCTCGAGCCTGCTGACCGGCTTCCTGTTGCGTCCGGCGCCGCACGGCGACGCCGCGCCGCTGTCCTGAGCCGGCTGCCGATGCCTCGCCCGATCCACGTGCATGTCGTCGCCTCGCCCGCAGCCGCGGCAGGACCGGCGCCGCCGCATCGGTACACGCAATTCCGACGCGTCGTGCTGTGGCTGCTGTTCGCCGCCTTCTACCTGTTGCCGTGGCTGCGCTGGCAGGGCCGGCAGGCGCTGCTGCTAGACCTGCCGGCGCGGCGCTTCGACGTGTTCGGCTGGACGCTGTGGCCGCACGACGTCGGCTGGCTGCTGCTGGCGCTGGGCGCCGCCGCGGCGTCGCTGGCGGTGCTCACCACCCTGGCCGGGCGCCTGTGGTGCGGCTTCGCCTGTCCGCAGACGGTGTGGAGCCACGCCTTCGGCTGGATCGAACGGCGCTTCGCCGACTGGCCGGCCGCGGCGCGGCACCTGCTGTGGGCGACCGTGGCGCTGTGGACCGGGGTCAGCTTCGTCGGCTACTTCGTGCCGATCGCCGACCTGGTCGCGCGCCTGCATCCGTTCGCCTGGAGCGGCGGGGAGACGTTCTGGGTGCTGTTCTATGCATTGGCCACCTGGGGCAACGCCGGCTTCCTGCGCAGCCAGGTCTGCCGCTACCTGTGCCCGTACGCGCGCCTGCAGCCGCTGCTGTGCGACCGGGACACGCCGTTGGTCGGCTACGACGCGATGCGCGGCGAACCGCGCGGCGAGCGCGCCTGCGGCACTGGCAGCATCGCCCAGCGCGGGCGGCGCCTGCTCGACCCCGTCACCGCCCGCGACTACGCCGTGCGCGCCAGCATCGCCCAGCTCGCCGGCCAGGGCGGCAGCCGCGGCGAGGCCCTGGCCGCGTATGCCGGCACCCTGCCCAAGTTCAGCGCAGAACAACTCGGCGACTGCGTGGCCTGCGACGCCTGCGTACAGGCCTGCCCGGCCGGCATCGATCCGCGCAATGGTGCGCATTACGCCTGCACCGCCTGCGGCGCGTGCGTCGAGGCCTGCGACCGCAGCATGGATCGCCACGGTTTCGCCCGCGGCCTGTTGCGTCTGGCCGGTGCCAATGCCATCGATCGCCAGCCGCGGCACTGGTGGCGCCGGCCGCGGCTCCTGGGCGGCGCCGCCACGCTGCTGGCGGCGTTGCTGGCGTGGTGGTGGCTGGCGGCGTGAAGCGGCACAGGCGGCCGCCGAACGTCTTTCACCACAGCGGACGCCTGCCCGCTTACGCTCTGTAGCAGTCGCGCCCTCCACGCGGAGGCGCAGAAGGTGAAGCAACGCGTGGCGCCGAGGGTGCGAAATCCATCGCGTTTTTGCGAACACGACTGGAGTAGCGCTGTTCCCTTGGATCGGTATGCAGTGCTACCGAAGTTGGACAGGAGCAACCATGAGACACGTCAGGAATGGCCGAACGCTGCGCACCGCCGCGTGCCTGGCGATTGGCCTTGCAACCATCGGTCCTTCAGCGAGTGCGGCGCCGGCGGCGCGCTTTATCGATCTCGCCACGCCGTTCGAAAAGGCCGCGATCGAGACGGCGGGCCAGCCGGACGCTGCCCGGATTGCGGCGATCCGTTCCCGGATCGATGCACTACTGCCTGGCCTCTATCCAGAAGGCGCCAGCACGGACAAGCGGATCGGCACCGTATTGCATCGGTTTCCCGTCGACCATGACGACTACGACCGTGTGGTCGCCGATTTCCCGATCGCGCTGCCCGGTGCAATCGCGCGATTCCAGGCCATTTTCCCCGGCTTCGCGTCCCCGCTGCCGATCTATCTCTATCACTCGCTCGGGCAGCGCGATGGCGGTTCGGATTACCTGCAACCGGGCAACCGGCACGTCATGCTCTTCGGTGCCGACATGATCGCGAAGTACCACAACGACGACTCGCTCGAACCGTTCCTGATCCACGAGATCTTCCATCTGGAACATGCCCGCCATTTCGCCGACTGCGACCCGCTGTGGTGCACGCTGTGGCAGGAAGGATTGGCGGTCCAGGCGACCGCCACGATGGTGCCGCAGGCGACGGATCATCAACTGCTGCTCGACATCCCCGCTCCCATTCGCGCACCGACCGATCGGCGCTGGTCGGATGCGCTGTGCTTCGTCGCAGCCCATTTCGAGGATCGTGACGGCGCGACGACCGCCAGCGCCTTGCAAATGGGGGGTCATCCGCCGGAGGGGCTGCCGGATCGCTTTGGCTACTACGTCGGCTTGCGCCTTGCGCAGGCGACGGGCCTACGAATCACCCGACTTTCCCGGCTCGATCACGAGGCCGCGCGCACCGTTGCGCGGGCAGCGTTGGTCAAGCTCATGACAGAGGCGCATGCTACCTGCCCTGCGCCTGCTGTCGTGCGGTCGGCGGTGCGTTAGCAGGCCAACGGCCGCGCCCACGATGGAGGCTGGCGCTCTCGCTGTCCGACCTCAATCGGTTCGCACGACGGTCCAGATCGCGATGTGCCTCGGCGCAACCAGGATGTCGTCCAGCGCGGCATTCCATTCGTGACGATAGCGACGATGCAGTTGAACGTTGAGGACATCGTCGCGATCGGTCCAGGTTTCGTGAAGCTGGAACACGGTCGGCCGTTCGGGATCGACGTGCAGCGCCGCACGCACGAAGGTCCGCTCGTGACGCATCGCGTCGAGCACCGGGTCGAGCAGCGCGCGGAAGCGATCCACCTGATCCGCTTTGACGTGGAAGGTGATGACGTACGTTTCCGGGAGTGTCTTCGCGTTCATGCGCGCGCTACCGTGAGTCTCGCCTCGGCGACAGGACGGACCCAATCCCGGGCGACCGGATCGGCGAGCATTCCCAGCGAGCGCGCGACAGATGTACCCGGCAGCCGGCCTGCGACGCCGGCCTGGGCAGCGGCCAGCAAGCTCATGACGCCGCTCGGCTGACGATGTCGCCAGCAAGCCGCGCTGCATGCGTCACCATCACGCCATGCGCCGCGCCTTCGTAGACGAGCAGTTCGGCGCCGGGAATGGTCGCAGCATAGACGCGCCCACTCACCTCGAGTGGCGCGGACGCGTCGCGATCGCCGTGAATGATCGTGACCGGCAGATCGAGCGCGGCGGCTTCCGCCGACAGGTCGCTCAGCGCGATGGTGCGCTGGAACGCGACCACCGCGCGGCGCGAGCAGTCGAGCACCATGGTGGCCATCCATGCGTTGACGCGGCTCGACGCCCCCGGCGCGAAGGGATCGATGTTGGCGTCGATCCAGCCCGACAGATCGCACGCCAGCTGCGTGCACAGGTCGTCCACCATCGCCGGCGTGATCCCGGCATCACCGACGACCCGCGGACCGGTCGCACCGACCAGGATCAATCGCGCGATCCGCGTATGACCGTGGCGCGCGAGATAGCGAATCGCCTCGCCGCCAGCGCCCGAATGCGCCACCAGCGTGACGCCCTCCAGGTCGAGTGCCTCGAGGACGGCGGCCAGGTCGTCGGCAAGCGCGTCGTAGCCGTAGCCGGCACGGTCGGTCGAGCGCCCGTGGCCATTGCGATCGTACGCGATGGTGCGCAGGCCCCCAGCGTTGAGATGGAGCATGGTGTCGCCCCAGATCCGGCCGTCCATCGCCCAGCCCGCCAGCAGGACCACAGGCGTCCCCTCGCCCCAGTCGCGCACGAACAGCGCATGGCCGTCGCCACGCGGAATGAATGCCGGCGTCATGCGATGTCCTTGTCGAGAAAGCCGATGACGTCGGCGATGCGCCCATCCGCGGCGAGTCGGGCGATATCGGTCCCGCCGGCGATCGGTGCGCCATGTTCGGGCGACAGCGTCCAGGAGAAACGCACGAAGGGACCGTGCGCATCGGGCGCGCCGCGCAGCGTGAATCGGTGGCCGGGAACCTGTGCGCGGGCGGCCGCGATCATCGCGGCGATGCCGTCGTGGCCTGCGCCCGTCATCATCGGATCGGCGTAGCGGGCATCGGGGGTCCAGCCGTCCGCCAAGCGACGGTCGCGCGAGGCCGCATCGGCATCGTTCCATAGCGCAAGATAGGCACATGCCAGCAGGTCCGGGGTATTCATCGCCATCTCCTCGTCGTTGATGGGTCGAGCATGCCGAGGCCGATCGGCCGATGCGATTCCCTCGCAGGTAATGGCACCACCGCCGCAGGCCGGTAGGATGAGGACATGACCACACGCGCGATCACTGTTGGCGACGTGCTGCGCGACTGGCGGGCCAGGCGCCGGCTGAGCCAACTCGATCTGGCCTGCGCGGCAGACGTGTCCACGCGGCATCTGAGCTTTGTCGAGAGCGGGCGAGCGGCCCCCAGCCGCGACCTGCTGCTGCGCCTGGCCGAACCGCTGGCGATGCCGCTCAGGGAACAGAACCGGCTGCTGCACGCGGCGGGATACGCGCCAGTGCATGGCGAGCGCGCCCTCGACACACCCGACATGGCGGCCGCGCTGGCGGCCATCGACACGGTTCTACGCGCGCACGCCCCGTTTCCCGCCCTTGCGGTCGACCGTCACTGGAACCTGGTGCGCGCCAACGAGGCGGCGACCGCGCTGCTGGTCGGCATCGATCCGACGTTGCTGGCCACGCCCGTCAACGTGCTGCGCGCCACCCTCCACCCCAACGGCCTGGCGCCACGCATCGTCAACCTGGCCGAATGGCGGCACCATCTGCTGGCCCGGCTTCGCCTCGAGATCGACCAGTCGGCCGATCCAGCGCTCGAAACGCTGCATGCCGAACTCAACGGCTTCCCCTGCCCGGCCGGCGATCGCCCACCCGGGCCTACCGCACGGATCGCGGTGCCGCTTTCGATCCGCAGCGGAGGAAGCGGAAACATCCTGTCGTTTCTGTCCACCACCACCGTCTTCGGTACCGCAACCGACGTGACTCTGGCCGAGCTGACGCTGGAATGCTTCTACCCCGCCGACGATGCGACCAGGCAAGCGCTCCTCGCCGGCTCGCTTGCGTGACCGAACGTCGGGCATGTCCAGGATGCCAGGCACCTCGTCGCGCGGGGTTTGCTGCGAGGCTTGGTCCGGCGTTCTGCCGGCAACTGATAAAAAACCGAATCGCGGAAACGAAAAAAGGAGCCGAGGCTCCTTTTCAGGGTTTCACTCGCCTCGCAAGAGGCACGTGACGCAATTTGGAGCGGGAAACGAGACTCGAACTCGCGACCTCAACCTTGGCAAGGTTGCGCTCTACCAACTGAGCTATTCCCGCTTGGGAGCCGCGCATTCTACACGCCTCCCCGGAGGTGCGCTAGCCCTTCGTTGCAAAAAAATGTCCGACGCCGGCCGGCACGGTGCCAGGTCGCGATTCGGCCCTTCCGGCTCGCGGTTCTGCGGCGGGGTCGGATCGGCAGCGGCCTGTGCGCGCCGGGTCGGGCGGCCGCCGGCCGATGCCACACGTAAGCTCGGCCGTCCAAGCCCGAACGCGCCGAATGGTGGCCATGGCGGCATTCGGCTGGGCACTGCCGCCTCGCTGAATCGGAACCCCACTGCCGGAAACTGGAGCGGCGTTTCTCCGACGCAAACAGCAAGACGCTCCCCGTGGCATTGGAACCGGCGGTCAGCCTGCCTCGCGATACGCCTTCTCGGCGGCAACGCGTCCCGATGGCATCGCGCCGGTAACGCGTCACGAAACCAAGGCGCTACTTCAGCGGATTCTCCGGCTCCCTGCCCCGCAGCGCCTTGTCCTGCCGGCAGGTCTTCAAGGGCTGGGCCGTCGCCGACACGATCGTGGTCACCTCGCGGGTGTCGTCACGCGCACGCACCTTCAGGCAGGCGCAGCCGTAGCCGGCGCTGCCCGTCCCGGTCGCCACCCAACGCGCCTGGGAGAACGCCGGCCATGTGCCCTCTGCCTGGTGCCCGCCCTGCTGGCCGACCGTCCACTCGCCGTCCTTGTCCACGAGCGTGGCGTTGCCTGGCGAGGGATTGTCGAACCAGCCGCAGCGCGTGACGGCACCGGCAGGCGGCGCGGCATCGGCGACAGCGCACAGGCCGATCATGGCAACCAGGGCCGCACCGAACACGCTGGCGAAACGCAAAACAGGTCGCGATGGATTCATGACATCAGGATCGAAGGACGAGACCGGCATCATCGCAAATCGGCGCCTGCCGGTGCTGCCGGGAGGCCAATACACAGCGCTGATACCGCCTCTCCTGTTCGATGCGATGCCGCCGCGCGATCGCAGCGCCGTCGTGTATCCGTTCTACGACCTGTCCTGGTTCGATACCGTCGGCCGCCAGCTGTTCGTGCAGTACAGCCGGCGCTTCGGGGCGGCGCCGTAGCGGCGACGCAGCGTCACCGGCGCCGGGCGCACCGCGGTCGCGGTCGCGGTAGGGAAAACCGCAGCTGGCTCGTCTATCTACCGCAACGTCGCCCTGCGGGAGACGCTGCCGCGCGCTGCTGCCGGGTCCCGCACCGTCTTTCCGGAGCATCCGCTGCATGCAGACCCTGATCCAACGCGGCATGGCCGCCCTTCACCAGGACGACGTCGACGGCCTGTACAGGCTGTGGTCCGGCACGACCGTGCTCAACCATCTGCAGGAGGCCGACCTCGATATGCTGATGCAGCGCTGCGCGGCCCGGATCCAGGCCGCGCCGGGCGACCCGGCGCCATGGCGGCTGAAGTGCCTGATCTACCTCGACCGCAGCGCGCACTTCACCGGCGACCGCCGGCAGGCGCTGCGCACCGTCGCCGAGTGGGCCGGACGCGCGATCGGCCTGGCCCCTCACGACACCGAGGCACACCGCCTGCTCGGCAGCGCGCACTACTGGCTGGACGAACCCGCCGCGGCGATCGGCGCGTACCGCAACGCCCATGCGCTGCAGCCGCAGGTGGACCTGCAGGTCCGCCTGTTCGAGATGGAATCGCTGCCTGCCGGGCAGTCGCCGCAGCTGCTGCAGCTGGACTTCCGCGACGGCAACGCCTGCCACTACTACGGTGCCGGCGTCTCCATCGGCAAATGGAAACACGCCGGGATGGAGCCCGCCGATGCCGGCTACGTCGACGCGGTGCAGTTCGCCCTCTACGAGCACGGCACCACGCTGTTCCGGCAGGCCCTGGAGTTGGGCGACGCCGCCCCCTGCAATACCGACACGCATACCTTCGCGATGTGCTGCAACAACCTCGGCCTGCTGTACCTGGACCGGGGCCTGTACGCACAGGCGCAGGCCATCCTCGAAGAAGGGCTGCGCCACAGCCAGTTCCAGTTCCTGCACCAGAACCTGCGCGAGGCCTATCGCCACCAGGGCATGCACGCCGAGTCTGCGGATCTGGCGCTGACCCTGATGATGGACTACGAACTGGACACGCCGCTGTTCCTGGATTGCGCGCAGGCGGCATGCAGCCATCTCAATCGCGTCGGCCGCCATGCCGACGTGCTGGAAATCGCAGATGCGGCGCAGGAAGAATTCGAGGCGTTGTCCGACGACGCCCAGGACGATCCGGAACTGCTGCGGATGTATGCGCTGGTGCAGGCGCACCACCGTCTCACCGCGGCGCGGGCGCTGGGCCGGCTGCAGCCGGAGCACGTGGATACCGCCCTGTCGCGGGCGGCAGTGGACGCGAATCCGCACGACCTGGACACGCTGTTCGTGCACGCCAGCGCACTGGGCGAGGCGCGCGACTACCCGGCCGCGGTCGACGCGTACGGCACGCTGATCACCCAGGCCTCGCAGCAGCAGGACCTACAGGCGCTCAAGCGCGCGCGGCACGGGCGCGGCTACCTGCTGCTGTACTATCTGCCCGACGCCAAGGCCGCACTGCAGGACTTCCTCGCCGTGCAGCGCGACGGCACGGACGACTTCTACACGCACTACTACCAGGCCAACTGCCATTACGTGCTCAAGGACTACCGCAGCGCATTGCCGGCCTGCGACGCGGCGCGCGCCCTGCTCGACGACGCCGTGGCGCAGGCGGACCCCGGCTCGGCGGCGCAGCTGTACATGATGGAAGCCAATTGCCACATGAACCTCGGTGCCTATCCCGCGTCGGTCGCCGCCTTCGAGCGCTCGCTGGCGCTGCACGAGCGTGCGGACGTGCGCGAGAGCTACGCGCTGGCCCGGCAATTGGCCGCCAAGCCGAAGAAGGGCTTGTTCGGGCGACTGTTCTCGTGACCGCCACGGCATGCCACGTTCCGGGCACTGCCGGCCTGACGGCGTCATTCCCGTGCCGCGGCCGCATGCGGCCGTGCCTGTCCTGACGCAGCTGTCGTGTCGCTGCGCTGCGCGCTGCTCGGGCTGAGTCTGCTGCTTGGTGGCTGTGCGGCGTCGGCACCGGCGCCGCTGGAACACCAGGTCTACGTCTGGCAGCGGCAGTGGAGTGGCGCGCACGCGGTGGCGCTGGCGCAGACCCGCGCGGACTTCTCGACGTTGCGCGTACTCGCGCTGCAGGCGCATCCGCGCGCCGGCTGGGGCCGCGCCACGGTGGATCTGCGGCAGCTCGCCGCCGATGGCCGCCCGGTGATCGCGGTGGTGCGGCTTGACGGGCAATTGGCGCAACTGGACGCGACGCGCATCGACGCCGAGGTGCTGCAGGTGGTGCGCACTTGGCGCACCGCCGGGGTGGCGCTGCGCGGCGTGGAGATCGACCACGACTGCGCCACCGCGCGCCTGCCCGCCTATGCCGCGCTGCTGCGGCATCTGCGCGGCACGCTGCCGGCCGACCTGGCGCTGAGCATCACCGCCCTGCCCGCCTGGCTGGACAGCCCCGCGCTGACGTCGCTGCTGCGCACGGTCGACAGCTCGGTGCTGCAGGTGCATGCGGTGGACGCACCGACGACCGGCCTGTTCGATCCGGCGCGGGCGCGACGCTGGGCCGACCGTTACGCCCAGCGCAGCGCCACGCCGTTCTGGCTGGCCCTGCCGGCCTACGGCGTGGCCCTGGTCGACGGCACCGACGCCGACGCCGCACCGCTGATCGAAAGCGAGGTACCGCTGGCTGCGAGCGGCGCACGCCGCGAACTGCGCGTGTCGCCGCAGCAGCTCGCCGCCTTCGTCGATGCGCTGAGTGCGCGCCGCCCGTCGCACCTGGCCGGCATCGTCTGGTTCCGCCTGCCGCTGCCGGGCGACCGCCGCGCCTGGCCGCTGGCGACACTGCAGGCCGTGGTGCACGGACGTCCGCTCCAGACCGCCGTGCAGGTGCAGGCCAGCGGCACCGGCCCGGTCTACGACCTGACGCTCGCGAACGATGGCACGACCGCGGCCACGCCGCCGCAGCGCGTGGTCCTGCGCGGCAGCGCCTGCGAAGCCGGCGACGCACTCGGCGATTACCGGCTGCAATGGCCGGCACCGTCGCCCCGCTTCGAACGCACTCGCGCATCCCAACCCCTGGCCGCCGGAGAACGCCGCGCGCTCGGCTGGGTCCGCTGCCGCCGCCTGCACACAGGTGCCATCGATGTCCTGCCGTGATTCCCGACCCGCGGCCACGCTTGCCGCCGCGCTGATGCTGCTCCTGCTGCCGCTGGGCGGCGCCCGCGCCTGCGGCCCGGAGTTCCCGTACCGCCTGCTCGACGACCGTGCCGGCGCGCTGGCGCAATTGCCCGAAGGCAGCTTCGCTCGCGAAGTGCAGCGCCTGGGCGCACCGATCGCCGGCCTCGGCCGCGCCGGCACCGCGACCCTGCCGCGCTACTGGGACGCCGGCGCGCAGTTCCCGCAACAGCGCGACGACGTCGAACGCAGGCAACTGGGCGCCGCGCGGTTCGCGCGGATCGAACAACTGCGCGCGCTGGACGATGCGCAGCAGGCGGACAGCGACGGCGCCGACCTGCCGCCGGAACTGCGCCTGTACACCGCCGGCGCGGTGGCGTTCGCGCAGGGCCGCTATCCGTCGGCCGCGGACTACTTTCGCCAGGTGCTGGCCCTGCCCGAGGCACAGCGCCGGGCGCGCAGCACGTGGGCCGCCTATTCGCTGGGACGCAGCCTGGCGCTGGCCGCCGACGGCGCGCTGGCCGGCGATGCCGCGCCGCAGCGGCAGGCGTACCGGCAGCAGGCGCGGCAGGCCTTCCAGCAGACCCGCGCGTTGCGCCTGGCCGGATTCGACGATCCGCTGGAGCTGGGCATCGCCAGCCTCGGCGAGGAGGCGCGTCTGCTGCTCGCCAGCGGCGACTGGAACGGCGCGATCGACCTGTACGCGGTGCAGGCGGCACAGGGCTCGGACACCGGCCTGAGTTCGCTCAAGCAGGTGGCCGCCGATCTCGCCCGCCGCAGCGATGCCGAACTGGCGCCGCTGTTGCAGGGGCAGGCGGTGCGGCGGCTGTTGATCGCCCGGCTGCTCAGCGACAGCCACGCCTTCGATGCCGACTCCGGCAGCGTGCTGTCCTCGGCGCGCTTCCTGAACCTGCTGCAGGACGCCGCGGGCGATCCGATGGAAGACGCCGATCGCCTGGCCGCGCTGGCCTATCGCCAGGGCGATTACCCCGGCACCGCGCGCCTGCTCGCACACGCCGGCGACAGCGGCCTGGCCTGGTGGCTGCGCGCCAAGATGGCACTGCGCGACGGCGACGCCGCGCGCGCCGCACAGGCCTACGCGCAGGCATCCCGGCGCTTCCCGCCGAACGAGGACTGGGGCACGCGCCGCAATGGCGACTGGAGCAACGAGACGCTCAAACCGCAGTGCCGCATCGAGGGCGAAGCGGCGATCCTGGCGCTGCAACGCGGCAGCTACGTGGAGGCGTTCGCACAGCTGTACCGCAGCGGCGACCTCTACTGGGAAGACGCCGCCGCGGTTGCCGAGCGCGTCCTCACCGTGCAGGAACTGCAGGACTACGTGGATCGCCACGTGCCCGCCACGCCGCCGGCCACCGCCAACGCGGCGCCGGAGTATTGGGAACGGACGCCGGCCCTGAAACTGCGCGAGCTGCTGGCACGCCGGCTGATGCGCGACGGCCGCTACGACGATGCGCTGCCCTACTTCGCCCAGCCCGAATTGCGCGAGGCGGCGCGCCGTTATCGCGATGCGCGGCGGCAAGGTACCTCCGCCTGGACCGGCATCGGCCGCGCCGAGGGCAATTACCGGGCCGCCCTGATCGCGCGCCGCCAGGGCATGGAACTGCTGGGCTACGAACTGGGGCCGGACAACCGGGTCTACGCCGGCAACTATGCCGAAGCCACGGCGCATGCGCAGCTGCGCCCCGGTGGCCTGATCGCCGCCGCCGAAGCGCAGCGCTGGAACGCCACCGCCGCGCAGCCTTACCGCCGCTACCACTATCGCTGGATCGCCGCCGCCCTGGCCGATCGCGCCGCCGACGACCTGCCCGCACGCAGCCAGGCCTACGCCGCCGTGCTGTGCCAGGCGACCGACTGGCTGATCACCCTCGACCCCGCGCAGGCGCGTCGGTCCTACCAGCGCTATGTCGCGCACGGCGCACTCAATCCGGTGCCCGGCAAGGCCTATGTGTTCGGCGTGGGCGCCTGCGAGACGCCGGATTTCGAGGGCGCGCGGCGGCGCCTGTGGATCGAGCGCGGCCAGGCCGTACGCCAGTTCGTGCACACGCAACGGCTCGCCCTGGGCGCGGCCGGCCTGGCGCTGCTGACCGCGGCAGCCTGGCTGGTGCGCCGGCGCATGCAGCGCAAGGCACGCGAGGTCGCAGCGCAAACGCCGCAGGACTGAGCCTGCGGCGCGGGTCGGCCGCGATCCGCGCACGAGCGCACTGCTTGCCATCACCGGCGACACCGTCAGGCGCGCGCTGTGCCGCACTGACCAATCCCCAATCCCGACTCCCCAATCCCCGCCGCCAGGCCAGGTAGGGATCGCCGCCCCTCGCTCGTCTCTTCAACAGGACTTTCCTGTTTACCGCTGGAATCGCGTCGACGCACGCGGCGCCGGCCGCTCTGCCGTCCTGGACGACCGTTCTCCCGATGCAGCACCGCACCACGCGCGACAAGGACGTCACCGCTCGCGGCACGCGCCGCGTGGCGTTCGCGTGCCTGCGTCAGTCCCGCACACACGCGGCCTGGAGCCTGCGCTCAGTTCCAGCAGTACCAGGCCAGGCAGGCGGTCACCATCGCCGCCAGACAGCACAGGCGCACGCTGCGGCGGCGGCTCAGCAGCGCGTGCACGCCCTGCAACAGCAGCAGCGCGGCCAGGACGCACAGGCCGACCAGCCGACCGTTGCCGCTGTCCTGGAAATTGGCCGAGGACAGCTGCGGATCCGTACCGTCCACCCATGCGTACGGGCTACCGGACACGGCATACAGCAGCAGCATGCCCAACGCATAGCCGCCCCAGGACAGCACCTGCGCGGCGATCGCCACGGCCTTGCGCGCACGTGTCATCGCGCGGCCTCACTCGCACACGAACAGGGTGCCGGCGGCCGGATCGGCACTGCTCGGACGCAGCGGCCTCGCTTCGCAGCGCGCGACGTCGCCGACACGCCGGGAGACCTGCACCCTGCCGTCAGGCCCGTATCCACACACCAGATAGAGGCCATGCGAATCGGGTGCATCGAAGCGCCAGACCGACACGCCCGCATCGCCGGGACGACGGCTGTCCTCGTTGCTCGGCACCAGCGCAGCAATCTCGCGCGGCGGCCCGGAATAGACACCGCTGGAGAACAGCCGCAGCGGCGGCGCGGCGGCGAGATCGACGCGGGCACCTGCCGGCACGTCGGGGCTCTGCAACTGTGCCTCGGCGATGCGCAGGCGCCCGGGGCACTGCAGCGTCTCCCTGGCCGCGGCGGGCGCAGCGGACAGCACGGCGATGAGCAGCGGCAGCGCGCAGCGCGCCGTGGCGGACATTCCCTTCGACACCATCACACGCTCCCTGTCGACTGCAGGATCGAGACCGGCAAAGACCTCGGCCTTCGCCTCGCACGCCCGGCGACACAGCCGACCACTGCTGCAGGCCACATCGCCAGGCCGCGCATACGGTGCCTCCGACATCGCCAAAGGTCAACGCGACGACACGACTCGCAGCGGCGGCGTCGCGTGCGTTGGCGCCATTCCCTGCATTCCCCCGCCCCATCCACCCGCAGAAGAGAACCCCGATGCAAAGCATGACCCACGACTACAGCCAGTACAGCCCGAAATGGCAGTTCCGCTTCAACTTCTACGACACCCACGGCGAACCCAAGTCGGCGACCTTCAAGGAAGCGATGAAAGCGCTGCCGTTCAAGGACAAGCTGCGTCTCAACATGAACTGGTTCGCCTTCTTCTTCGGCTTCATCTACCTGTTCGTGATCGGGTTGTGGCGCAAGGCGCTGATGCTGCTCGCCATCTCGCTGTGCTGCGGGATTGCGCTGGCCTTCCTTCCGGACGCGGCCAGTCGGGCCTTCGGCATCGCCTACTCGATCCTGGTCGGCATGACCGCCAACTACGCCTACTATCTGGACAAGGTGAAGGGCAGCACCAGTTGGAACCCGTTCGAAGGCATCCGCTGGTAACCCATCCCCGCGCATCGTCTTGCATGCGCATCGGTCCGCCGCCGCGGCGGCGGACCCATGCCCTTTCCTCGCCACCCAGGCCCACGCCCAGGCAGCCCTTCCCTCCGCCTGTGCGCTTCGTTCGTCGCGCACAGGCACTGCAACGAAGGAGCCGCCTGATGTCGCCCACGTTCTTCCGCCCGGCGTTCGCGCGCCGCCACCGCCGCGTCGCACCGCTGGCCGCCGCCCTCGCCGTCCTCGCCACGGCCGGCCCACACGCGGCCTACGCGCAGACGGATGCCACCACCCTGCCGACCGTGCGCGTCAGCGAGCGCAGCGACCCCGGCAAGCGCAGCAGTACCGCCACCAAAACCGACACCACGCTGCTGGAAACGCCGCAGTCGCTGTCGGTGATCGATGATGCGCGCATGCAGGCCCAGGGCGCGCAGACGCTGAAGGACGCACTGAGCTACACCCCCGGGGTGATCCCCACGCGCTACGGCACCGACTCGCGCTACGACTGGATCTCGTTGCGCGGCTTCGACGCCTATGCGCCCGGCTTCTACCTGGATGGCATGCCGCTGCGCAACAACGGCAACTGGGGCATCTGGCCGATCGAGCGCTATGGCGCCGAGCGCATCGAGGTGCTGCGCGGCCCGGCCTCGGTGCTGTACGGACAGAGCGGCCCGGGCGGGCTGGTCAACGCGATCAGCAAGCGGCCGAGCGCCGAACCACTGCACGAACTGCAAGTGCAGCTCGGCGATCACCAGCGCCGCCAGCTCGCCGGCGACCTGTCCGGACCGCTCAACGAGGACGGCACCGTCCTGTACCGCCTCACCGCCCTGGCACGCGAGGCCGAGCTGGCGGCCGGCGGCATGCGCGACGACCGCCGCTTCCTGGCCCCGGCGCTGACCTGGGCGCCCAGCGACGCCACCCGCCTCACCCTGCTCTCGCAGTTCGGCCGCACCCGCGCCGGCGTCTACCTGCGCATGCGGCCGGCGGTGGGATCGCTGGTGCCGACCGCGATCGGCACCCATCTCCCCAGCCGCCTGTTCGAGAGCGACCCGGTCTACAACCGCTTCGACCTGGACACGGCGATGCTCGCCGCGCTGTTCGAACACCGCGTCAACGAGGTGCTGAGCCTGCGCCAGAACGTCCGCTACGGCCGCCTGAAGGTGGACTACCGCAGCGTGCAGGGACGCGGCTTCGTCATCGAAAACCCCGCCGATCCGCTGGACCCGGCCAACTTCGCCCGGCTGCGCCGCACCGCTTCGGACAGCAAGGAAACGGTGCACGCGCTGAACCTGGACAACCAGCTCGAGCTGCGCCTGCACGTCGGCGCCATGCAGCACACGCTGCTGTTCGGCCTGGACTACCAACGCACGCGCATCGACCAGGTCAGCCACAGCGGCGGCACCACCACGCCGCTGGACATCCGCCATCCGGTCTACGGCGATCCGGTCCGGATGCCGGCGCCCTGGTACGACGGCATCGCCACGGTGAGCCAGACCGGCCTGTACGTGCAGGATCAGGTGCGCTGGCGCGAGCGCTGGCTGCTCACCCTCGGCGCGCGTTACGACCGCGCCGACAGCACGCTGGACAGCCGCCTGGACGGCAGCCGCAGCGACATCGTCGAACGCAAGGCGAGCAAGCGCGCCGGCCTGACCTACGTGGCCGACAACGGCTGGGCGCCGTACCTGAGCTACAGCGAATCCTTCGTGCCGACCGCGACGCTGGACCCGCGGAGCGGCCGTGCGTTCCGTCCGGAAAACGGGCGCCAGTACGAAGCCGGGCTGCGCTTTCAACCCGACGGCGGCACCCAGTCGTACAGCGCCGCCGTGTTCGACCTGCGCCGGCGCAACTACCTGACCTACGACCCGGACTTCCTCCCGCGCCAGACCGGCGAAACGCTGGTCCGCGGCCTGGAACTGGAGGCATCGCTGCACCCGCTGCCGCGGCTGCAGGTGATCGGCTCCTACAGCTACACGCCGACCGTGGAAGTGACCGCCAGCAGCAACCCGCGCGAGCTGGGCAAGCCGCTGTCGGCGGTGTCGCGCCACGCCGCAGCACTGTGGGCCGACTACCGCTTCGACAGCGGCATCCGGCTCGGCCTGGGCGCGCGCTATACCGGCGCCAACCGTGGCGACCTGGACGCCGCACGCGCCGAAGTGCCAGCGTTCACCCTGTTCGACGCGCTGCTTGGCTACGACGGCGACCGCTGGAGCCTGGCCTTGAACGTGCACAATCTCGCCGACAAGACCTACCTCAGCAACTGCGACGCCTACGACAACTGTTACTACGGCGAGCAGCGACGGGTGACGGCCACGGCGACGTATCGGTGGTGAGGCGGCGTGTGCGCGAGGAGCCGTCGCGCACATGTTTCCTTATGTCGAGGCGCGGACCATGTCGCCGTCGGATCCGGTGATGTCCGACCCAAGATGGATGTTCTATTGCGTCATGAACGCTTCGGAGCAGGAACTGCTGGATAAACATCGCGCCTCAGAAGCCGTCAAATGGCGTATCGAAGGCAGGCTAAGAATCCCAACTGTTTGGGCTCAGGCCTGCCGCCTTGTCGGACGCAACCTCGCGGTCGACTGCGTCTCCCCCTTCCTACTGGCGACTGTTCTAGTTGACATGAGTCACGGGCCTGGAATAGCCAATTAGCTGCGACTTGATGTAGCGTCTCTGACTAGGATCAAAGCCTTCCGCTTCACTAGCGACGCCTAGCCAGGAAGCCCCAATACGCCCAGACGAAAGGCCGCTTGCGCATGATCAACTCGAATGTTCTGCACTGCGTGCGTCAAGTTAAGATTGGCGATAATGTGGGAACGCTATTCACCATAGAAGTCCAGGGTCTTCAGTACTTGGTGACGGCTAATCACCTGCTTGAGCAATGGCAATCGGGTGATTACATCGGCATCTGGCAAGGCAAGGAATGGCGAGGCCTGCCTGTCGAGCTAGTTGGCACCCACGAAGCAGGAGATGTAGCGGTGTTTGCTTCCTCCATGCAAGTGTCCCAGCGCCTGCCCTTGGAGGCGAGCAGCAAAGGCCTGATATGGAGCCAGGACGTATTTTTCCTTGGCTTCCCATACGGATGGCGTGCAGAAGTGCCCCCCGAACTTAATGGAAAATACCCCCTTCCCTTCGTCAAAAAAGCAATTGTTTCCGCCATGGTCTTTGCAGATAGTTTCGAAACGATATTTCTAGACGGCATCAACAACCCTGGATTCTCTGGCGGGCCTGTAGTTTTTATCCCACCGGGCTCAAATTATTTTCAGGTATGCAGTGTCGTGACTAGCTTCCGATATGTGGCTGAGCCTGTATATGAGGGCGACTCGGAGCACTCACTGGTCTACAGGGCGAATACCGGAATCATCGAGTCAACCAACATCCGCATCATCTTGGAGTTGATCAAGAACAACCCTATCGGTCTAGCCCGGCCTTCAACTTAAATGCTCACATTGATCGCTGGAGATCACGACTTGGCAGATGCCGAACTGGTCGTATGCGTCGCCGGCGAGACGAACAAAGTCTCTCGCAACCTATGCTCGTAGCTGGGCGGGCGCATTACGTTCGACGCCGCCGTGTGCCGACCAGCCTGCGGCGCCGCAAACCATCAAGCCCATTCACGTCCGTCAGTACGTGACTCGGCATGCCATCGGGGGGCAAGCGGCACGTCAGCGCGAACCGCGAGTCGGACACAGCTCGGTGGTGATGACCGAGCTCTACGTGCGCAATCCCCGCGGCACGAAGGTAACCCCAACGCACTGAGAATTGCGGAACAGCCCAGGAAATTGCGGAACAGGATGGGTCCGCGAAAACGACCGTAAGTCGTTGAAACGAAATGGAGGCCTGGGTCGGAATTGAACCGGCGTACGCGGATTTGCAGTCCGCTGCATAACCACTCTGCCACCAGGCCGGTGGACTGACGTCTTGTCGCAACGCCTGTGGCGTCCGACAAAAACAAAGCCCCGCTGCCGGGGCCCTTGCGGCGGGAACCGGACGATACCTTACGGCTCTCGTCCAACGCATTGATTCAAAAGATGTTTTTGAATCAGCCCGGCGCACAACGGACTGCATTGTGTACCAAGCTCCCCGGCTTGGCAACCCTGGGTTGCGCGCGCGCGGGCGTTGCCGGGATCCTGATGCGTGCCTCGCGTGTGCAGGTGGCGTCGCGTCGCCACTGGAATACCGACCACAGCGCCACGCCAGCAGCGGTAGACAAGCGCCACATCGCGCGGATCCGCGCACGATGGGCATGCCGCCGCGCTCTAGCATGGCGCCACACCCAAACGAGACATCGCCATGAACCGATGGACACGCTGGAGCGGAACCGCGTTATGCCTGGCCGCAAGTGCCACCGCCGCCGCGCAGACCTGCGCGCTGCAGACGCAGACCGTTGATCTGCCGCTGGCCTCGAGGGCCACGCCCAAGTTCGCCTACCAGGTGCGGGTGCAGCTCGGCAGCGATGCCGACGGCCGCAGCAAGGGCAGTCAGGTGCTGGAGGTGGATACCGGTTCCACCGGCGTGGTGGTACCGCTGAGCGACGCGTTGCGCAGCGCCTGGGACGCGTCCAGCACGCCCGGTCACATCTTCTACTCGAGCGACAGCAAGTATCACCCCGGCAAGTACGTGGACGTGCCGATGCAACTCGGTGTCTCGCCCGACGGCAAACGCGCCGCCGCGCGGGTGGACCGCATCACCGTGCTGGCCGCGCAGTGCACCTGCGATGTCGCCAGCGTGGCCAAGCAACCCAAGCCGCTGGCACAGGTGCCGGCCACCTGCGCCGGCTACGATGGCAGCCCCGCGCTGAGCAGCAGCACCCAGGTGCTGCGCAACTGCAGCACCATCTCGCCGACCTTCGGCATGATGGGCGTGGGCTATGACCGCGGCGTCGACGCCGCGCGCAATCCGTTCCTCAATCTGGCGCAGATGCGCGCGCAGCGCATGAGTCCCGGCTACATCGTCAGTGCCAAGGGCATCACCCTGGGCGTCAGCCAGGCGGCGCTGAAGGGATTCGCACTGGTGCAACTGCAGCGCGGCGCCGCCACCGCCGATGCGCCGGGCGACTGGCAGGCGCCCAGTGCCTGCGCCAGCTTTCCCGGCAGTGGCAGCGACTACCGCGTCTGCGGCAAGTTGCTGCCCGATACCGGCGTGTCCTACATGATGCTCAACCCGGTGGTGCCGCCGGCCACGCCCGCGAGCCTGCAACAGACCGTAGAGATGTCAGGCCATCCCACGCGCGTGGTGCCGGAGGCCACCCAACTGCGGCTCGACGTCGTCGACGCGAAGGGGCAATCGGTGTTCGGCTATAGCTTTGCGGTCGGCGATGGCAAGGCGGCGACCCCGGACAGCGTGCAGTGGCGCGGGCCGCTGAAAATGCCGCCGGCGCACATCAACAGCGGCCGCCATTTGCTTGCCGCCGGCGACTACGCCTACGACGCCGCCTGCGGGCATGCCGGCTTCCGTGCGGCCATACCCAAGCCCTGAGGCGGCACGAGAACGGAAAGGCGCCTGTGTCGCGTCGCGGTCGCGTCTGTACGACGCGCTCGCCGCTGGCGCGCGCCGCGGGCAGCGCACGACGGCGAGTACATGCCGATCAGCGCCCGCGGCATCCTCAACGCGGCCACGGTGCCTGCGTGTTGATCCAGCCGGGATTGCGCATGGCGAACGGCGCGTCCTTGTTCAACGTGGAGCAGCCGACAACCTGCATGCGCACTACACCCCAACCCGGGCGTGGCAGGCCAAGGCAGCGAGCTGGATCGCTTCCGGCAACGGCAGGTGGCACGGCCATCCGGCAACGCGATGCGATGGCCGCGGCCAACTGACGCAGTGCAGTTCGCCATCGCGTTGCTGGCGACCGCATGAAGCGAAACGGCCCTGCGCGACGGCTCGACGCGCATGCACGCATCTGCCAGTGCGGCGCATCCGCCCAAAACGAAAACAGGACCCGAAGGTCCTGTTTTCCTGATCTGGAGCGGGAAACGAGACTCGAACTCGCGACCTCAACCTTGGCAAGGTTGCGCTCTACCAACTGAGCTATTCCCGCTTGAGGCCGCGAATTCTACCGGGACCACGCAGCCTGTCAACCGTTGCCTTCGATTTTTTTCGCGTTCTTTTCCGCCATCGCCGCGCGCTCGTCGTCGCGCAGGCTCGGCCAGGCCGCATGCAGGTACTGGATGCCCGACAACAGGGTCAGGATCGACGCGATCGCCAGGGTCCAGTCGCCGACGTGGAAGATGAACAAACCCATCCACACGCTCTCCGGCGGCGAGCCATCGGGCATCACCGAGTACAGCAGGCACAGCAGCGCCACCATCTGCGCGGTGGTCTTGATCTTGCCGATCATCGCCACCCGCACCTTGGCGCGCTGGCCGATCTCGGCCATCCATTCGCGCAGCGCCGACACCGCGATTTCGCGGCCGACGATCACCGCCGCCCAGAACGCCATCCACGGCGTCGGATGGCCCTGCACGATCAGGAACAGCGCCACCGCCACCATCAGCTTGTCGGCCACCGGATCCAGGAACGCGCCGAACGCGGAGTACTGGTGGTAGCGCCGCGCCACCCAGCCGTCCAGCCAGTCGGTGAACGCGGCCAGGCCGAAGATCGCCGCCGACGCGAAGTTGGTCCAGGTGTACGGCAGATAGAACACCAGCACCAGCACGGGGATCATCACGATCCGCAGCAGCGTGAGCCAGGTGGGGATGGTCAACTTCATTGCGCTGCTCTACTCGCCTGCCGGATCGGGCACCGGCAGTCCGTGCAGGTTAGCGTAGATTCGTGCGGCCAGTGCGTCATTGATGCCTTCCACCCGCGCGATCTCGGCCTCGCCGGCGGCCTTGAGACCGGCCAATCCGCCAAAATGCTTGAGCAGGCTGGCGCGGCGGCGCGGGCCGATGCCCGGGATGTCCTCCAGCTTGCTGGTCATGCGCGCCTTCTGGCGGCGCCCGCGGTGGCCGGTGATGGCGAAGCGGTGCGCCTCGTCGCGCACCTGCTGGATGAACTGCAGCGCCGGCGACGCCGCGCCCGGCCGCAGTTCGCGCCCGTCCGGCATCACCAGGGTCTCGTGGCCGGCGCGGCGCTCGGCGCCCTTGGCCACGCCGATCAGCAGCACCCCGTCCACGCCCAGGTCGGCCAGCGCGCCGGTGGCCTGCGCCAGCTGGCCGGCGCCACCATCGATCAGCAGCACGTCCGGCAGCACCACATCGCCCTTGCCCTCGCCTTCGGCGGCGCGGCGGAAGCGGCGCTCGATCGCCTGGCGCATCGCCGCGTAGTCGTCGCCCGGCTCGATGCCGCTGATGTTGTAGCGCCGGTACTGGCTGCGCACCGGGCCGCTGGCGTCGAACACCACGCACGAGGCCACCGTGGCCTCACCCATGGTGTGGCTGATGTCGAAGCATTCCACCCGCTTGACCGGCTCGGCCAGGCCGAGCATCTCGCGCAGCGCCTCGCTGCGCGCGTGCTGGGCGTTGCGGCTGGTCAGCTCGGTGACCAGGGTGGCCTGGGCGTTGCGGCTGGCCAGCTCCAGATAGCCGGCGCGCTCGCCGCGCACGTTCCACTTCAGCTGCACCTTGCGCTCGGCGGCCGAGCTCAGCGCCGCCTCGATCAGCTCGGCCTCGGGAATCTCGCGGTCCAGCAGCACCTCGCGCGGCGGCGCGTGCTCGACGTAGTACTGCGACACGAACGCACCCAGCACCTCGGCGGCGCTGTCCTCGCCGTTGGTCTTGGGGAAGAACGCGCGCGTACCGAGATTGCGGCCGTCGCGGAACGCCAGCAGCAGCACGCAGGCATTGGCGCCCTGGGTGGCGCAGGCCAGCACGTCGAGGTCGGCGGCGCGGCCGTCCACGTATTGCCGGCTCTGCATGCTGCGCAGCGAGCCAAGCAGATCGCGCAGGCGCGCGGCGCGTTCGAACTCCAGGCGTTCGCTGGCGGCCTGCATCGCCTGCACCAGTTCCTCGCCGAGCTGGTCGCTGCGCCCTTCCAGGAACAGCGTGGAGCGGCGCACCGCCTCGGCGTACTCGTCGGCCGCCACCAGCGCCACGCACGGCGCGCTGCAGCGGCCGATCTGGTACTGCAGGCACGGCCGCGAACGGTTGCGGAACACGCTGTCCTCGCAGCTGCGCAGCTTGAACAGCTTGTGCATCAGGTTGAGCGTCTCGCGCACCGCGGTGACGCCGGGATACGGCCCGAAGTAGCGCCCGGGCACCGCGCGCGGGCCACGATGCAGGGTGATCCGCGGCCACTCCTCGCGGGTCAGCAACACGTAGGGATAGCTCTTGTCGTCGCGCAGCGACACGTTGTAGCGCGGCGACAGCGACTTGATCAGCTGGTTTTCCAGCAGCAGCGCCTCGCCTTCGCTGCGGGTGACGGTGACGTCCATGCGCGCCACCTGCGCCAGCATGGCCATGGTCCGCGCGTTCTTTGGCGAGCCGCTGAAGTAACTGGACACGCGCTTGCGCAGCGCACCGGCCTTGCCGACGTAGAGCAAGGTGTCGTCCGCGGCGTACATGCGGTAGACGCCGGGCGCGGTACTGAGGTTGGCGGCAAAGGCCTTGCCGTCGAACGGGGGCAATTCAGGGGTGCTCATTCGCCGATCGCGACGTCGTGCAGTTCGCCGCTGGCGATGTCGTAACGCAGCATCGCATGCGCATCGGTCTCGGCGATCCACACCGTACCGGCGCTCACCGCCAGCCCGCCCGGGCCATGCAAGCGCCGCGGCAAGGCCGCGGTGGACAGTTCGCCGCCGCCCAGGCGCAGGCTGCGCAGGCTGCCGTTGCCGCTGTCGGCGATCCACAGCAGCGGCGCGTCCGGGCTCAGCGCGATCGCCTGCGGGAACTGCAGGCGGGCGCGGCTGCGCGGCCCATCCTCGTCGCCGAAATCCCACGGCCCCTGGCCGCCCAGCAAGGTCTGCACCAGGTCGCCGCGCAACTGCATCGAGCGCACCGCCGAGCCCAGCGCATCGCACACGTACAGCACCTGCTGCACCGCGGCCAGGCTGCAGGGCTGCGCGAACGCGGCCAGGTGGCCGCTGCCGTCGCGCAGCTCCAGCGCGCCGGCGCCGGCGCGCCAGCGCAGGCTGCGGCTGCCCAGGTCGTAGCTCCAGATGCGGTTGTCGCCGGCCATTGCCAGGTGCACCTGGTTGTCGGCGATCACCACGTCCTGCGGGTGGTTCAGCGGCGCCAGCAGCGGTTGCTCCACCGGGCCTTCGACCGGCTCGCCGGCGCGGCCGTTGCCGCACAGCGTATCGACCTGGCCGGTGAGCAGGTTGATCCGGCGCAGCGCATGGTTGCCGGTGTCGGCCACGTACAGCACGCCGCGCTCCAGGGCCAGCCCGCGCGGGCGGTGGAACGCCGCCTCGCCGATCGCGCCGTCGATGAAGTCCGCGGTGCCGATGCCGAACTGGCGCAACACGCGGCCGCTGGTGCTGCATTCGAGGATGCGGTGATGGCCGCTGTCGGCGACGTACAGGCGATCCTCGGCCACCGCCAGGCCGGTCGGGAAGCGCAGCGGCAGGCGCGGCTCCGGGTGGGTCTCGCGGGCGTCGCGCAGGTCCTCGTCCAGCGGCAACGGCTGCCCGGCGCAGAGCGCGTGCAGCGCCTTGTCCAGTTCCGCGCCGCCGATCCCGACCAGGCGCTCGCGCTCCACGCCGCCGGCGTCGATCAGGACCAGAGTCGGCCAGGCCTGGACGCCGAAGCGCTGCCAGGCGGCCCAATCGGCATCGAGCAGCATCGGTGCGGACACGCCCTGGCTGCGCAGCAGCTTCAGCGCCCGCTGCGGCTCGCGCTCGCTGTCGAAACGCGGCACCTGCACCACGATCACCTGCAGCCGTCCGGGATTGCGCGCCTGCCACTGGCCGAGTTCCGCCAGGCGCTGCGCGCACCAGACCGAGGCGGCGTTGACGAAGGCCAGCACCAGCGCCCGGCCCTGCAGATCGCGCAGGCGGATCGGCTCGGCGTTGAGCCAGGCGCCGGACGCGGGGAGTTCCAGGGCGGCGATGGAATTCATCGGCCGATTATGCCGGAGCCGAGGTCGACGGACAGTCGCGCCACGCTGCCGGCGGCGGCTTCGTCTACCAGTTGCCAGACCTGCTCGAACTGGGCGCTGCCGCCGGTGTACGGATCCGGGATCTCGCGATGGCCGTGCACCCCGGCCCATGGCAGCCACAGCGCCACGCGCTCGTGCGCCGCCGCCGGGGCGCGCTGGCGCACGTCGCGCAGGTTGGCCGCATCGGCGCACAGGATCCAGTCGAACTCGGCAAAGTCGCGGTCGCGCAGTTGCCGGGCGCGCAGGCCGCCGATGTCCACGTCGTGGGCGGCGGCGCAGGCGACCGCGCGCCGATCCGGCGGCTCGCCGCGGTGCCAGTCGCCGGTGCCGGCCGAGTCGACCTCCACCACATCCGCCAGCGGCGAGCGCTGCAGGTGGTGGCGCAGCGCGCCCTCGGCCATCGGCGAACGGCAGATGTTGCCCAGGCACACCAGCAGCAGCTTCATGCCTGCCCCTGCAGGTAGGCCTCGGCGCGCGCCAGGTCCTCGGGCGTGTCCACGCCGGGCGGGAACGGCGCCGGCGACAACGCCACCGCGATGCGGAAGCCGGCTTCCAGCACCCGCAACTGCTCCAGCGACTCGATCCGCTCCAGCGGGCTCGGCGGCATCGCCGCGAACCGGCGCAGGAAGCCGGCGCGATAGGCGTAGATGCCGATATGCCGCAGCCACGGGCCGGGCAGCGGCAACTGCGTCTGCGAGGCGGCGAAGGCGTCGCGGTGCCAGGGGATCGGCGCGCGGCTGAAATACAGCGCATCGCCAGCGGCGCTGCGCACCAGCTTGACCACGTTGGGATCGAACAGGTGCTCGGCCGCGTCCACCGGCGTGCCCAGGGTCGCCATCTCCGCGCCGCTGTCGGCCAGGGCCTGGGCCACCGCGACGATGCCGGCGACCGGCGCGAACGGCTCATCGCCCTGCAGGTTGACCACCAGGGTCGCATCGTCCCAGCCGGCGATGTCGGCGCACTCGGCCAGGCGGTCGGTGCCGGAGGCGTGATCGGCGGAGGTAGTGGCCACGTGCACGCCGTCCAGGTCGGCCACGGCGGCGGCGATGCGCGCATCGTCGGCGGCCACCCACACCTGGGTGGCACCGGCGGCGAGCGCACGCCGCGCCACGTGGCGGACCAGCGGCTCGCCGCCGAGCGCACGCAAGGGCTTGCCCGGCAGCCGCGAGGCGGCGTAGCGGGCCGGGATGGCGACGACGAACGGCGGGACGGCGGCGCTCATGCGCGGGTGCCGCCGGCAGCGGCGCGCAAGCGCCGGGGATATCGCGAGAAGACCGTCATCGAAAGCTCTCCGCATGGTTGGCCGGAACGGCCTGGTGGACGCCGGGCAGCGACCCGGTGGCCGCCGCACGCGGCAACGGCACTGAAGGTCATTGTATCGACCACGCCGGGATCGCCGGTGTGCAGGTGGTGGCGCCGGCCGGCGACCGCACGCGCGCCCTGCCCCGCGGCGCGGAAAGCGTCGGCGTGCGGCGCCTTGCGCTCACGTCGCGCGCATGCCGCGCGCGTGCCGTGTTGGCGCCTAGCTATGGCGAGGAAGCGCGAGGAGGTGGTTCGCCGCGCCCAGCGACGACGCGGCGCCGTGCGCGCAGCACCAGCACCCTTTTGGTTGGGGATGGCGGATGCGCCGCGGGCGCCGCCCGGCTTGACCTCGGCCACTGCCACGCTGCGCCACGCGCCGATGGCGCTCCTGCAGGCCAACCGCGGTGTGCACCCGACGGGGGAAGCCCTAGTCGCCGGTCCCGCCCGCGCGGCCGCGCAGCTTGTCCAGCCGATCCAGCAGGCCGATCCAGAACGCCGCCGGCAGCTCGGCGACCAGCGGCACGCTGAAGCACCAGTCGTTGACGAAGGCGGCGCACTTGACCGCGTCCTTCTCGGTCATCAGCACCGGCAGTTCGCTGCCGAAGGCCAGGTCCGCGGCGCGGTACTGGTGGTGGTCGGGAAAGGCATGCGGGACCACGCCGATGCCCTGCGCGCGCAGCATGTCGAAGAAGCGCTGCGGGTGGGCGATGCCGGCGACGGCATGCACGCGCTGGCCCGCGAAACTGCGCAGCGGCCGCGCGCGCCCGCCGCGCAGCGGCTGCGCGCTGTCGATGCGCAGGCGCATCGCCCATTCGCCGAAGCCGGCTTCGAGCGCGCCGCTGTCGCTGGCCTGGCCCAGGTTGATGACCCGGAAATCGCATTCGTTGCCGCGCGCCACCGGCTCGCGCAGCGGCCCGGCCGGCAGCAGGCGACCGTTGCCATAGCGGCGCTGGCCGTCCACCACCTCGATCTCGATGTCGCGCTGCAGGCGGTAATGCTGCAGGCCATCGTCGCAGACCACGATGTCGCAGCCGGCCTGCAGCAACGCGCGCGCCGCGGCGACGCGGTCGCGGTCCACCCGCACCGGCACGCCGGTCTTGCGCGCGATCAGCACCGGCTCGTCGCCGCCCTGCTCGGCCGAGGTCCCCGGCTCGATCCAGCGCGGATCCTGCGGCTGGCTGCGGCCGTAGCCGCGGCTGGCCACGCCCGGGCTCCAGCCGGCGTCGCGCAGGCGCTGCACCAGGGCGATGGTCAGCGGCGTCTTGCCGGTGCCGCCGGCGGTGAGATTGCCCACCACCACCACCGGCGCGGCGATGCTGTGGCGCTTGCGCCAGCCGCGCCGGTACAGCGCGCGGCGCAATGCGATCGCCGCCGCGTACAGCGGGGTCAGCACGCGCGCGTGCAGCGGCGGCGAACCCGTGCCGTACCAATAGGCGGGGGTGTGCGGCCCGCGCTCGCTCATCCGAACTGCCTTTCGCGGAACTGCATGCTGTGCAGGTGCGCATACACCCCGCCCAGCGCCAGCAGTTCGTGGTGGGTGCCGCGCTCGACGATGCGGCCGTGGTCCATCACCAGCACCTGGTCGGCGTGTTCGATGGTCGACAGCCGGTGCGCAATGACCAGCGTGGTGCGGTCGGGCATCAGCCGGTGCAAGGCGTCCTGCACCAGCCGCTCGGATTCGTTGTCCAGCGCGGCGGTGGCTTCGTCGAGGATCAGGATCGGCGCGTCCTTGAGCATCGCGCGGGCGATCGCCAGGCGCTGGCGCTGACCACCGGACAGGCGCCCGCCCTTGGCCCCGACCTGCGCCTGCAGACCGTCCGGCAGGTGCTCGACGAACTCCATTGCGTTGGCATCGGCGATCGCCTGCTGCAATTGCGCCGGGCCGGCCTCGCGCATCTCGCCATAGGCGACGTTCTCGGCGATGCTGCCGTCGAACAGCATCACCTGCTGGCCGACCAGGGCGATCTGCCGGCGCAGATCCTCCAGGCGGTATTCCTGCAGCGGATGGCCGTCGAGCAGGATCTGCCCGGACTGCGGATCGTAGAAGCGCGGGATCAGCTTGACCAGGCTCGACTTGCCGCTGCCGGAGCGGCCGACGATGGCGGTGACGGTGCCGGGTTCGGCGACGAAGCTGACCTCGGCCAGCGCCGGCCGCGTCTGCCCCGGATAGGCGGCGGTGACCTCACGGAACTCGATCCGGCCCTGCGCTCGCTCGATGTGGCGGGTACCGCTATCCTGTTCCTCCGGCGCATCCAGCACCACGAACAGCCGCTGCGCCGAGGCGACGCCCCGCTGCAGCATGTTCTGCACGTTGGTGAGGTTCTTCAGCGCCGGGATGATCGCCATCATCGCGGTCATCAGCGAGACGAACTCGCCGGCGGTCAGGCGCCCGGCCAATGCTTCGTGGCCGGCGATCAGCAGCAGCGCGGCCAGGCCGATCGCGCCCAGCAACTGCACCGCGGCCGAGGAGATGCCGCGGGTGGACTCGACCTTCATCGCCAAGTGCAGGTTGGTGTCGGCCAGCTGCTGGTAGCGCTCCATCTCGCTGGCGCGCGCGCCGTAGACCTTGACCTCCTGGTTGCCGGACAGGGCCTGCTCGGCGGACTGCATCAGCTCGGCGTTGCTCTCCTGGATGCGGTGGCTGACCCGCCGGTAGCGCTTGGCCACGCGGTCCATCACCCATGCCAGCGGCGGCGCCACCAGCAGGATGGTCACGGTCACCGTCCAGCTGTACCACAGCATCACCGCCAGCGCGCCGACGATCTGCAGGGTCTGCTGCACCATCACCTTCATCGCGTCGACCGCGGCCTGCGCCACCTGCTCGCTGTCCGAGCCCAGCCGCACCAGCATCGACGCCACCGGCTCTGCATCGAAGCGGCTGCCCGGCAGGCGCAGATACTTGTCCAGCACGTTGACCCGGAAATCGCGGGAGATGCTCCGCGCCGCGCGCCCCATCGACATGTCGGTGACGTAGCCGGCGATACCGCGCAGCACGAACAGGCCGACGATCTGCAACGGCAGCCACATCGCCACCTCGCGGTTGCGGGCGATGAAGGTCTCGTCGGTGATCGGCTTCATCAGCGCCAGAAAGCCGGAGCCGGCCAGCGCCTCCAGCAGCGCGCCGACCGCGGCGATCAGCAGCAGGCCGCGGTAGCCGCCGGCATACGACAACAGGCGGCGATAGGTCCGCCAGGGAGAATCCTGGACGGGCACGTCGGTGGGTACATTCACTTGGAGCTTCCGTCCCTGTTGACTTCGGGGGCAGTGGCGATGGCGATGCGGCGGAATCCGAGCTGGCCCAGCGCGTCCTGCGCGGTGACCACCGCCTGGTACGGCGTGCGCGCGTCGGCGCGCAGCAGCACGGGTTGCTCGCGGTCGTCGCCGGCGACCTGGGCGATGCTGCGCTTGACCGACTCCACGTCGGTGCGCAGCACTTCCTGGTCGTTGATGAAGTAATGCCCGTCGGCGTTGATCAGCACGCTCAGCGCGCGCGCCGGCGGCGGCGCGTTGCGGTCGCTGGCGTTGGGCAACTGCAATTGCAGCGTCGAACGCGCATCGAAGGTGGTGGTCACGACGAAGAAGATGATCAGCACCAGGATGACGTCGATCAACGGCACCAGGTCGATGTGCGGCTCGTCCTGGCCACGGTCGTCGCGGATCCGCACCGGCTCAGCCCTTGGCCGACGCGGCGTTCGGCGCGGCGCCGCGTGCCGGCGCAACCGCACGGCCGTGGCCGTCGAGCGCGTCGGTCAGGGCGGTGGCTTCCTGCTCCATCTCGATCACGTAGCCGGCGATGCGGCCCTTGAAATGGCGATGGAAGATCAGCGCCGGCACCGCGATGATCATGCCGGTGGCGGTGCACACCAGCGCCTTGCCGATGCCGCCGGCGAGCTGGTTCACGTCGCCCAGGCCATGGTCGAGGATGCCGAGGAACATCTGGATCATGCCGACCACGGTGCCGAGCAGGCCCAGCAGCGGCCCGGCCGAGGCGATGGTGCCCAACGCGTTCAGGTAACGCTCCATGCGGTGCACGACGTGCCGGCCAGTGTCCTCGATGCGCTCGCGCACGATCTCGCGCGGACGGTTGCGCACGTCCAGGCCGGCCGCGAGCAGCGCGCCCAGCGGCGAATTGCGCCGCAGCGACTCGATGTGGGTGGGATCGAGCTTGCCGCGCGTGGCCCAGTTGCGCACTTCCTGGCCCAGTCCCGGCGGCAACACCTCGCTACGGCGCAGGCTCCAGAACCGCTCCAGGACGATCGCCAGCGCGACCACGCCCAACAGCAGCAACGGCACCATCGGCCAGCCACCGGCCTTGACCAGTTCCCACACGTCGCAACCCTCCGGCACGCTCGGCCGTTCGTTCACTGGCCGATAGGATAGCAGCCGCCCGCGCCCGCTCCGCCGCGTCCCACAGCCGCGCCCGCCAGGGCCGCCGCTCGCGCAGTTGCAGGCCGGCGCGCCCCAGCCACACGCGCAGCGCGCCGCCCTGCGGCGTGCCGGCGACCTCGGCGCCGGCGGCCTGCCAGCGCGCCACCACGCCCGGGTGCGGATGGCCGAAGCGGTTGCCGTAGGCCGCCGAGACCAGCACCAGCCGCGCACCGGTGGCGGCGACGAAGCCCGGCTGCGAGGAGTGCGCACTGCCATGATGCGGCGCCACCACCACGTCGGCGCGCAGCGCCTGCGGCGCCTCGCGCAACAACTTGCGCTCGACCACATCGCCGATATCGCCGGCCAGCAACAGCGCGCCATGCGCGGTTTCCACGCGCAACACGCAGCTGGATTCGTTGCGCAGATAGGGAAAGTGCGGCGCCGGATGCAGGAACCGGAACCGCACGCCATCCCATTCCCAGGCATCGCCGGTCACGCAGGGACGGTCCAGCGGCACCGGCGCGCCGGCCGGGGCATGGATCAGGCCGATCGGCAGTGCCGCGCGCACTGCGGCCAGGCCACCGGCATGATCGTTGTCGCCATGACTGATCACCGCGCGATCCAGCCGCGCCACGCCAAGCGCATGCAGCGCCGGCACCACCACCCGCTCGCCAGCGTCGTAGCCGTCCTCGACCGCCGGCCCGGTGTCGTACAGCAACTGGTGATGCGCGGTGCGCACCAGCAACGACAGGCCCTGCCCCACGTCGAACATCACCAGATCGACCTCGCCCGGTCGCGGTCGCTCCAGCGGCGGCCATAGCAAGGGCAACCACAGCAGCGCCGCCAGCGGCTTGCCCGGCACCGCGCGCGGCAGCAGCAGCCAGAACGCGCCCAGCAGGGCCAGCGGCAGCGCCCAGTCGCGCGCCTCCGGCAACCAGCGCAGGGCGAAGCGGCTCTCGCCCAGGGCGACGAACAACGGCCAGGTCAGGTCGAAGCAGGCCGCGGCCAGACGCCACAGCCAGGCACCGGCGCCGGCATGCAGTGCCTCCAACGCGGTGCCGAGCAGGGCCAGCGGGACCACCATCAGGCTCCACCACGGGATCGCCAGCAGGTTGGCCAGCGGCCCGACCAGGGACGCCTGCCCGAACAGCATCGTGCTCACCGGCAGCAGGCCGACCGTGGCCACGCCCTGCGCGGTCAGGAAACTGCGCAGCGTCTCGCGCCAGCCGCGGCCGGCGTCGGGCATGCACCAGGCCAGCCAGGCGACGCCCAAGAAGCTCAGCCAGAAGCCGGCCGAGAGCACCGCCAGCGGGTCGCAGAGCAGCATGGCGATCGCCGCCAGCGCCAATGCGTCGACCACCCGCACCGGCCGCCGCCACAACCGTGCCGCCACCACCACCGCGATCATCAGGGCGGTGCGCACAGTCGGCAGGGCCATGCCCGACACCAGGGTGTAGCCGCCGGCGCCGAGCAGCGCCAGCGCGGCAGCCGCCTGGCGCCGCGGCCAAGAGCGGCCCAGTTGCGGCCACAGCCGCCACAGCCCGCCGCCGAGCAAGGCGAAGGCGCCGGCGACCAGGCCGACATGGAACCCGGAGATGGCGATGAGATGGGTCAGTCCGGCGGCGCGCAGGATGCGCCAGTCGCGATCGTCCAGCCGCCGCGTGTCGCCCAGCGCCAGCGCCTGCACATAGCGCGCCGAGGCCTGCGGCACGGCCGCGGCGATGCGCGCGGACATGTCGGCGCGCCAGGCGTCGATGCCCTGCCCAGGCGTCAATTGCGCTGCCGCCTGCTGCGCCACCACGTAGCCGCTGGCACTGATCCGCTGCGCCAGCGCATACGCCTCGGCATCGAAGCCACCGGGATTGCTCAAGACGCGCGGTGCACGCAGGCGCACCTGCAGTTGCCAGCGCGCGCCGGCGCGCAAGGCGCTGCGCGGTCCGATCTGGTGCGTGCCGAAGTCGTCGTACCACGCCAGTTGCAGCAGGCGACCCCGCAACGGCGCCGGCTGCGTCGCATCGGTGTCCACGCGCAACAGGAAGCGGGTGCGGCGGGTTTCGGCCTGCGGCAGTTCCACCACCTGGCCGCGGACGTCGACCACGCGTTTTTCCCAGTCGGCCGGCAACTGCCGCGCCAGCACCATGCCGGCGATCAGCGCCAGCCAGCCGGCGCCGATCGCGAACGCGCCCAGCCAGCGCCAGCGCGGCGCCACCGCATACAGCACCACCCCGACGAGCAGGACCGTCAACGCCAGCGGCCACGGCGGCAGGCGCGGCAGCCACAGCGCCGCCAGCACACCCGCGGCGAGGCTGGCGGCGATCACAGCACCGAACGGCGCCACGGCCGGCCAACGCGCAGCGCGGGCCGCGGCGAGTTCCTGGCACGGCACGGCGTCTGCCAACGGTTGCATGTGCTTGCCCTCCTTGGCATCGATGGATCGGAAGCAGCGAGACGAAGCAGCGAGACGCGCTCATCGGGCGACACCGTCCCTATCGCGATGCCAGCGTCGCATCTCGCCTGGACCCGGGCCATCGGTCCATGCCGCGGCACCGCGTCAGAATTCGCCTAACGCTAGCGCGCGCGCCGGGTCACAGTCCCGACGCAGTTCTCCGCAGCTTCATCGCCCCGCGCCTATGGTGCGATACCCCACGTCGTAAGGAGTTCGCGCATGCGCAAGGGCATCGCATTGATCGTCGGAGTCACTGGCATCTCCGGCTACAACCTCGCCAACGTGCTGGTCGCCGAGGGCTGGACCGTCTATGGCCTGGCACGCCGTCCGGTGCCGCAGGAGGGCGTGATTCCGGTAGCGGCCGATCTGCTCGACCGCGACGCCACCGTAGCCGCGCTGCGCGGGCTGCCGATCACCCACGTGTTCTTCTGCACCTGGACCCGGCGTGACACCGAGAAGGAGAACGTCGCAGCCAACGGCGCGATGCTGCGGCACCTGTGCGAGGGCCTGGACGGCGCGACGCTGCAGCACATGGCGCTGGTCACCGGCACCAAGCATTACCTGGGCTCCTTCGAGCACTACGGCAGCGGCAAGGCGGAAACGCCGTTCCGCGAGAGCGAACCGCGGCAGCCGGGCGAGAATTTCTACTACACGCTGGAAGATCTGCTATTCGACGCCGCCGCGCGCCACGGCTTCGGCTGGAGCGTGCACCGCTCGCACACCATGATCGGCCAGGCCAACGGCAGCAATGCGATGAACATGGGCGTGACCCTGGCGGTGTATGCGACGCTGTGCAAGCACACCGGTCAGCCGTTCGTATTCCCGGGTTCGCGTGCGCAGTGGGACAGCCTCACCGACCTCACCGACGCCGGCCTGCTCGGCCGCCAACTGGCCTGGGCCGCGACCAATCCGGCGGCGCGCAATCAGGCCTTCAATACGGTCAACGGCGACGTGTTCCGCTGGCGCTGGATGTGGGGCGAGATCGCCGCGTTCTTCGGCCTGGAAGCTGCGCCCTATCCGGATGCGCCGATGCCGCTGCAAGCACGCCTGCAGGACACCGCGCCGGCACTGTGGGGCGAGATCGCCGAGCAGCATGGGCTGGTGCAGGCGGATGTGAACCAACTCGCGTCGTGGTGGCATACCGATGCCGATCTGGGCCGCGAGATCGAGTGCGTCAACGACATGACCAAGAGCCGCGATCTCGGCTTCCTCGGCTACTACGACAGCCGCGCCTCGTTCCTGGAGCTGTTCACGCGGCTGCGTGCGCAGCGGGTGATTCCCTGAGGCAGGATGCCTGGTCGGGCGCCGTCGATACGATGGGAAAGCGGCAACCCGGGAAGGTTGCCACCTCATAGGCATGCGATGCGTTTCTGGAAGGTCGCCGCGTTGGCGAGGTGCAATGCGTTGCCAGCACGACGCGTTTGCTGGGCGCGCTGTGTGAGTGTCGGTGCAGACGGTAATCGAAGCCGACCAGGTGGTCGGCTGCGTTCGTCGCAATGAAGTCGCTCCCACACGCGGTTGCACTTGTAGGAGCGGCTTCAGCCGCGACAGGCGCTCTCGGTAACGCCCTTCTCGCGGCTGAAGCCGCTCCTACGAGGTGACGGCGTGCCTCGACGAGGCGCCGCGAAAGGACACGATGAGAGGTCCCATGACGTCGCTCCATATGAACATGCCGCAAGCCGGCCGGTACGCCGCAGCCAAATTCGCGCCGACCCGCTCATAAAGCTTCGCTCTCTTCGACTAACGCTTCGCGCTCTTCGACTGAAGCGTCGCGTTCTTCAACCTGGTGCGTCGCGGCTGACGCCGCTCCTACCGCACGGCGATGCGCCGGCGTAGCTGTGGGAGGGATTTCCCTGTGAGAGGGACTTCAGTCCCGACGCGGTCTGCATCAGCCGCAGGGCCGCCCTGTCGTCGGGATCGAAGGACTGCCACAGGGAGCATGACTGCCACAGAAGCTTGAAGCCGCTGGCGATCGTCAGGCCGCGATCATGCGCGGCGACGTGCAGTTCGGGGCCGCAGTGCAGCGGCCTCCCCCATTCAAACGTCCGCAGGCGCCAGTTCGCGCAGCTTGCCCTGGTGCAGTTCCAGCACGCGGTCCAGCTTGCGCGCCAGGCTGCGATCGTGGGTGACCAGGGCCAGGCTGGTGCCCTGCGCGCGATTGAGCTCGAGCATCAGCGCGAACACGTTGGCCGCGGTCTTGTCGTCGAGGTTGCCGGTCGGCTCGTCGCCGAGCACGCAGGCCGGACGGTTGACCAGCGCACGCGCCACCGCAGCACGCTGGCGCTCGCCGCCGGACAGTTCGCCCGGTTTGTGCTCCAGGCGATGGCCCAGGCCCACCGATTCCAGCAGCGCGCGGGCGCGCGCATCGGCGTCCTGGATCGGCGCGCCGCCCAGCAGCACCGGCATCATCACGTTCTCCAGCGCGGTGAACTCGGGCAGCAGGTGATGGAACTGGTAGACGAAGCCCAGCGAGCGGTTGCGCAACTGCCCGCGCGCCGCGTCGGTCAGCGCGGACATGCGCTGGCCGGCCACGTAGACCTCGCCGGAGGTCGGCACGTCGAGGCCCCCGAGCAGGTGCAGCAAGGTGCTCTTGCCGGCACCGGAGGCGCCGACGATGGCCACGGTCTCGCCCGCCGCCACGCTCAGCTCCAGGCCGTCGAACACCGGCGTGCGCATCTTGCCTTCGGCGTAGGTCTTGGCCAGGCCTTCGGCGCGGATCGCCGCGTCTGCTTGTCGCTTCTGCATTCCCGATTCCCGATTCCCCATTCCCGATTCCCGGTCCTCATTCATAGCGCAGCGCCTCCGCCGGCTGCGTGCGCGCCGCGCGCCAGGCCGGGTACAGCGTGGCCAGGAAGCTCATCAGCAAGGCGACGATGGTGATCACCATGACGTCGTGCGGCTGCATGTCGGTGGGCAGGCCGGTGATGTAGTAGACGTCCTCCGGCAGCAGCTTGATGTTGAACACCGCCTCGATGCCGGCCAGGATCCGCTCCAGGTTGAGCGTCAGCACGATGCCGCCGATCACGCCGGCGACGGTGCCGATCACGCCGATCAGCGTGCCCTGCACCATGAACACCTGCATCACTCCGCCCGGGCTCAGCCCCAGCGTGCGCAGGATGGCGATGTCGGCCTGCTTGTCGGTCACCAGCATCACCTGCGAGGACACCAGGTTGAACGCGCCCATCGCGATGATCAGCGACAGCAGGATGCCCATCACCGTCTTTTCCATCTTCAGCGACTGGTACAGGTTGGCGTTCTCGCGGGTCCAGTCGCTGACCATGTACGGGCCGTGCAGGTTCAGCGCCAGGTCGCGCGCCACGTTCCAGGCCTGATCCATGTCGTACAGCTTCAGGCGCACGCCGGTGACGCCGTCGCCCATGCGCAGCACCCGCTGCAGGTCCGGCATGCTGGTCACCGCCAGGCCGCGGTCGATCTCGTTGTAGCCGGCCTCGAAGATGCCGCTGACGGTGAAGCGCTTGTAGCGCGGCACCATGCCCATCGGGCTGGCCTGCGGCTCGCCCAGCATCACCACGACCTTGTCGCCGACGCCTACGCCCAGCCACAGCGCCAGCTCCTGGCCGAGCAGGATGTTGTAGGAACCCGGGATCAGGCTGTCGACCGAGCCCTGCTTCATCTTCTGCGCCAGCACCGAGACCTTGGCCTCTTCCTTGGGCAGGATGCCGCGGACGATCGCCGGCTGGTTGCGCTGGCCGGTGAGCAGCGCCTCTTCCTCGACGTAGGGCGCGGCGCCGGCGACGCGCTTGTCGCGCATGGCCACGTCCACCGCGTGCTGCCAGTCCTCCATCGGCGCGCCCTGCGCACTGACCGTGGCGTGCGCGGCCATCTGCAGCAGGCGGTCGCGGATCTCCTTCTGGAAGCCGCTCATCACCGCCAGGGTGGTGATCAGCACGGTCACGCCCAGGGCGATGCCGAGGATCGAGGCCATGGAGATGAAGGAGATGAAATTGTTGCGGCGCTTGGCGCGCAGATAGCGCAGGCCGATGGCCACGGGTAAGGGTTTGAACATGCGCAGCCACCATCCAGGGAGCGCTATGGTGCCATTTGCGGCGGCGCAGACGAAGCGGCATGGGCGGCAGCGGCCAGACGCAGTTCACGTCGTGCCGCCGGCGGCAGCGTGTCCGGCCACCATGCCAGGCGCTGCGTGCGCCCCTGCGCGTCGCGCCAGCGCACGAACGCCAGCGGTCCGCGCCAGGCGACCTGCAGCTCGGTCACTGCGGTGCCGTCGACGCTGGGCGCACCGGCGCCAGCGGGAACCAGCAGCGTGCGCGGCGCCCGCCTGGCCTCACGGCGCAGCAGCCACGCCGCGTACAGCAGCACCAGCGCGGCCGCCGGCCAGGCCAGGTGCGGCGGCAGGTCGGAGCCGAGCAGCGACAGCGGCGCCAGCACGCCGAGCAGGGTCAGCGCGGCCAGCAGCCAGCGCGAGGGGCGCCAGTCAAGCCGGCATGGCGCGGATGGAGGCGATGAGATCGGCGGCGCGTGCATCGGGACAGGCCTCGTAGCCCATGAACCAGCGCCACAACTTATCGTCCTCGCAATCGAGCAGGTATAGGAAAACCCCGCGCTCGTCCTCGGAAGCCTCCCCCCAACGCCGGTCCAGGTAGCGGCCGAACAGCTGGTCCAGTTCGCGCATGCCGCGCCGGCAGCGCCAGCGCAGCTTCTTCAGTTCGGTGCTCTCGTCCATCGCATGCGCCCTTGCCTGGAGGCGGCGCCGCACGGCAGCCGCCGAAAACGAACGCGGCACCGAACCCGAAAGCCGGTGCCGCGCGGTAGGCGGGCAGGCCCGCCGTATGGAACGTGTGCCGCTGCGATCAGGCGCGACGCGCCATCATCAGCTTCTTGATCTCGGCGATCGCCAGCGCCGGGTTCAGGCCCTTCGGGCAGGTCCGCGCGCAGTTCATGATGGTGTGGCAGCGGTACAGCTTGAATGGATCTTCCAGATCGTCCAGGCGCGCACCGGTGTCCTCGTCGCGCGAGTCGATGATCCAGCGGTAGGCCTGCAGCAGGATCGCCGGACCCAGGTAACGCTCACCGTTCCACCAGTAGCTCGGGCAGCTGGTCGAGCAGCACGCGCACAGGATGCACTCGTACAGGCCGTCGAGCTTCTTGCGGTCTTCCGGCGACTGCAGCCGCTCGCGATCCGGCGGCGGCGGGGTCTGGGTACGGATCCACGGCTTGATCGAGGCGTACTGCGCGTAGAAGTGGGTCAGGTCCGGCACCAGATCCTTGACCACGCTCATGTGCGGCAGCGGGTAGATCGGCACTTCCTTCTTGCCGCAGTCGCTGATCGCCTTGGTGCAGGCCAGCGTGTTGGTGCCGTCGATGTTCATCGCGCACGAGCCGCAGATGCCCTCGCGGCACGAGCGGCGGAAGGTCAGGGTCGGGTCGATCTCGTTCTTGATCTTGATCAGCGCGTCCAGAACCATCGGGCCGCACGCGTCCAGGTCCACCTCGTAGGTGTCGGTCCGCGGGTTGCTGTCGTCGTCCGGATTCCACCGGTAGACCTTGAAGGTCCGCACGTTCTTCGCGCCCTTGGCGGGAAAGTGCTTGCCCTTGCCGATCTTGGAATTCTTGGGGAGGGTGAACTCTGCCATGGCTTTTAAATCCGGGATTGGGGATTAGGGATTGGGGAGGCGTTGAGAGCAGGAAGCGAAGTGTTTCGAATCCCGAATCACCAATCCCCAATCCCGGCTTTGGTCAGTAAACGCGCGGCTTCGGCGGCACCACGTCCACGTCCTTGCTGAGCGTGTACATGTGCACCGGGCGATAGTCGAAGCTGCACTGGCCCTTGTCGTCGACGGTGACCAGCGTGTGCTTCTGCCAGTTGACGTCGTCGCGGTCGGGGAAATCCTCGTGGGCGTGCGCGCCGCGGCTTTCCTTGCGCTGTTCGGCCGAGTTGATCGTCGCCACCGCGTTGAGCAGCAGGTTGTTCAGCTCGTAGGTCTCGATCAGGTCGGAATTCCACACCAGCGAGCGGTCGGACACCTTGACGTCCTCGAAGCTGGCGAAGATGTCGGCCATCTTGTCCACGCCTTCCTTCAGCGTCTTGCTGGTGCGGAACACCGCCGCGTCGGACTGCATGGTGCGCTGCATCTTGTCGCGGATCACCGAGGTCGGGGTGCTGCCGTTGGCGTTGCGCAGCTTGTCCAGCAGCCCCAGCGCCTTGTCGCAGGCGTCGCCCGGCAGGCCCTTGTGCGGGGCGCCGGTCTTGATCGTCTCGGCGCAGCGGTTGGCCACCGCGCGGCCGAACACCACCAGGTCGAGCAGCGAGTTGGAGCCCAGGCGGTTGGCGCCGTGCACCGACACGCAGGCAGCCTCGCCGATGGCGTACAGACCCGGCACCACCGCATCGGGGTTGTCGCCGTCCTTGCGCACCACTTCGCCGTGGTAGTTGGTCGGGATGCCGCCCATGTTGTAGTGCACGGTCGGGATCACCGGGATCGGCTGCTTGTGCACGTCGACGCCGGCGAAGATGCGCGCGCTCTCGGCGATGCCGGGCAGCTTGTCGTCGATCACGCCCGGGCCGAGGTGGGTCAGGTCGAGCAGGATGTGGTCCTTGTGCTCACCGACGCCGCGGCCTTCGCGGATCTCGATGGTCATCGACCGCGACACCACGTCGCGCGAGGCCAGATCCTTGTAGTGCGGCGCGTAGCGCTCCATGAAGCGCTCGCCGCTGCTGTTGCGCAGGATGCCGCCTTCGCCGCGCACGCCTTCGGTGATCAGGCAGCCGGCGCCGTAGATGCCGGTCGGGTGGAACTGCACGAACTCCATGTCCTGCATCGGCAGGCCGGCGCGCATCACCAGGCCGCCGCCGTCGCCGGTGCAGGTGTGCGCCGAGGTGGCGCTGAAGTAGGCGCGGCCGTAGCCGCCGGTGGCCAGCACCACGCCGTGGGCGCGGAACAGGTGCAGCGAGCCTTCGGCCATGTCCAGGGCGAGCACGCCGCGGCAGGCGCCTTCCTCGTCGAAGATCAGGTCGAGCGCAAAGTACTCGATCATGAAGCGCGCGTTGTGCGCCAGCGACTGCTGGTACAGCGTGTGCAGCATGGCGTGGCCGGTGCGGTCGGCGGCGGCGCAGGTGCGCTGCGCGGACGGGCCTTCGCCATACTTGGTGGTCATGCCGCCGAACGGACGCTGGTAGATCTTGCCGTCCTCGGTGCGGCTGAACGGCACGCCGTAGTGCTCCAGCTCGATGATCGCGGGGATCGCCTCGCGGCACATGTACTCGATGGCGTCCTGGTCGCCCAACCAGTCCGAGCCCTTGATGGTGTCGTAGAAGTGGTAGCGCCAGTCGTCCTCGCCCATGTTGCCGAGCGCGGCGGAGATGCCGCCCTGCGCGGCCACGGTGTGCGAACGGGTCGGGAAGACCTTGGTCAGGCAGACCGTCTGCAGGCCCTTCTGGGCCAGGCCGAAGGTCGCGCGCAGGCCGGCGCCGCCGGCGCCGACCACGACCATGTCGTACTTGTGTTCGGTGATCTTGTAAGCGGACATCGAAATGTGGTTCCTAGAGGGGGCGCCGATGGATCAGGCGATGCCCAGCGCGATGCGCGCCACGGCGAAGATGCTGACGATGGCGCCGAGCACGGCGACGAAGCGCACGATGGTCTGCGCGGCCAGCGCCAGCAGCGAGGTGTGCACGTAGTCTTCCAGCACCACCTGCATGCCGAGCTGGGCGTGCCAGAACGCGGCGATCAGGAAGCCGACCAGCAGGATCGCGTTCCACGGCTTGGCCACGGCCTCGGTGGCGGCGACGTAGTCCGAACCGAGCAGGCTCAGCACGAAGATCAGGAACCAGATCGACAGCGGCACCAGCGCGGTGGCGGTCAGGCGCTGCAGCACGAAGTGCTCGGTGCCGGTCTTGGCCGCGCCCAGGCCGCGGACGTTCTTCAACGGGGTGCGATAGCGGCTCATGCGGTGGCTCCCAGCAGCACGTAGGCCCACACGGCGGCGGTCAGCACGAAGCTGAGCACGACCGACAGCCAGCCGATGGTGACGAAGGCGCGGACGGCGTAGCCCTGGCCGAAATCCTGCAGGATGTGGCGCAGGCCGCCGAACAGGTGGAAGGCGAAGCACCAGGTCCAGCCGAACAGGAACACCTGGCCGTACCAGGCGCCGGCGATGTCGCGGAAGCAGTTCCAGGAGGCGGGGCCGAGCATCAGCGCCAACAGGCCGGCGGCGATGATCAGGGCACCGATCGACAGCACGATGCCGGTGGCTCGATTCAGGATCGAGGTCACCATCTGGATCTGCCAGCGATAGACCTGCAGATGCGGGGAAAGGGGACGTTCGCGCGTAGCCATTCGCTGGGCTCGTTGTCTCGGCTGGGCGGCGTGCTTAAGGCCGCGTTGGCTCAAAGCTGCTCAAAAATCGATGCAGCGTCCGTTTTTCTCCCAGTCGCCGTAGCGCGTCGGCTCGAGGCCGCCGCGCCCGCCGATCTCCCGCGGCGCAGGCTCGGTCTGCGGAGGGGTGTCCTCGGCGGGCCGCTGCGTTTCGGGATCGGACTCGGGTGTGGGGGTTGGTTGGCCTATCATGCGGGTCTCACAACTCGTCAATTTTAGTCCTCCCCTCTCGTGCCTGACAACCTGAATCTGGAATCCGGCGGTTTTTCCGCCCTGCCACACCTGCAATACGTCGCATTGCGCGGTCCGGATGCAGCGGCCTTCGCGCATGCGCAGTTCGCCAACGACGTGCAGGCGCTGGCCGTGGGCCAGTGGCAGTGGAACGCCTGGCTCACCGCCAAGGGCCGGGTGATCGCGGTGTTCGCGCTGCTGCGCCAGGCCGACGACGCCTTGCTGATGCTGCTGCCCGACGGCGGCGCCGAGGACCTGGCGACCGCACTGGGCCGCTTCGTGTTCCGGCGCAAGCTGCGCCTCACCGTCGAGGACGCGCTGCATGCAGTCGGTCGGATGAGCCTACCGGAGCAGGCCCGGGGCGCGATGTCGGCGCACGATGAGGCCGGTGTGATCGAGCTGGACATGGGCGGCGACGGCCTGCCGCGCACGCTGCGCCTGGTGCCCGCGCCGCAAGCGGATGCACCGGCGCCCGATCCGGCGCTGACGGCGGCCTGGCGCGCGGCCGACCTGCGCCTGGGCCTGGCCCGGCTTGCGCCGAGCCAGCGCGAACAGTGGACGCCACAGCAATTGGGCCTGGACCGGCTGCACGCCTTCAGCGTCAAGAAAGGCTGCTATCCCGGCCAGGAAATCGTCGCCCGCACCCACTTCCTGGGCAAGGCCAAGCGCGCGGTGCAGTTGCTGGAGGTGGATGAAACCGCTGGGATCGACGCGCCGGTGCTGCGCGATGGCCAGCCGTTCGGCAGCGTGGTCAGCGTCGCCGACAGCCTGGCATTGGCGGTGCTGCCGCTGGACGAGACACCGCCGACGGGGCTGGACGTCGACGGCCACCCCGCACGTTGGCAGCCCCTGATCGACGGCCTGGCGCGCTGAGCGCGCCGGCGCTTTCGCTGTCGCTTTTGCTATTCCCGATTCCCGATTCCCGACTCCCGCGCCTCCAGGCGCCCCCCACTCTCGCCATCGAAGAAGTGCAGCGCATCGCCGCGCACTGCCACCCGCAGGCGCTCGCCCAGGCCCGGCAGCGCGCGCGGCGCCACCCGCATCACCAGCGGCTGCGCGCCGTGACTGAGATTGACGAAGATCTCGTTGCCGACCGGCTCGATCACCTCGATGGTCGCTTCGAAGCCACCCTGCGCCTCGTCGCTTGGCTGCAGATGCTCCGGCCGCACGCCGATCGCCAGCTCCCGGCCCAGCCACTGCGGCACGATCTGCGCACCCGGCAGCGGCACCCGCCCGCCGTCCTGCAACTGCAGCTGCAGGCCGCCCTCTTCCACCAGCCGCCCGCGCAGCACGTTCATCGCCGGGCTGCCGAGGAAACCGGCCACGAACAGGTTGGCCGGGCGGTCGTACAGCGCCATCGGCGTGTCGATCTGCTGGATCACCCCATCCTTGAGCACGACGATGCGCTGGCCCAGGGTCATCGCCTCGACCTGGTCGTGGGTGACGTAGATCATGGTGGTGCCGAGCTTGCGGTGCAGCTGCGCGATCTCGGTGCGCACCGAATGGCGCAGCTTGGCGTCCAGGTTGGACAGCGGCTCGTCGAGCAGGAACACCGCCGGCTCGCGCACCAGCGCGCGGCCCAGCGCCACGCGCTGGCGCTGGCCGCCGGACATGGCGCGCGGCAGCTTGTCCAGCATCGGGGTCAGGCCCAGGGTGTCGGCCGCGGCGGCCACGCGCTGGCGGATGACCTCCTTGCTCTCGCCGCGCAGCTTGAGCCCGAACGCCAGGTTCTCGGCCACGGTCATGTGCGGGTACAGCGCATAGCTCTGGAACACCATGGCGATGTCGCGGTCCTTCGGCGCCACGTCGTTGACCACGCGCTCGCCGATGCGCAGCTCGCCGCCGCTGATCTCTTCCAGGCCGGCGATCATCCGCAGCAGCGTGGACTTGCCGCACCCCGACGGCCCGACCAGCACCATCAGTTCGCCGTCGGCCACTTCGAAGCTGGCCCCGTGCACGGCTACCTGGCCGTTGTCGTAGACCTTGCGGATGTTGTCCAGTTGTACTTTCGCCATGTATCCGGTTTCCGGCAGGAGTTAACGGGCTGCCGCCGGTCCCTCCCGAGGGCAGTGCATACGAATGCGGGTCGCATCATGCCCGCGCGCAGGCAACAATGGATCGCGATGCGGTATTCTGCCATGTAACCGTTTTCACGGGGCAACATCGAGCCTGGGAGGGCACGCAATGCGATCCGCCAGCCGCCGATCCGGCGCGCCATCGTCATCATGCCGGATGACAGCCGGCCTGCAGCATGAGGCATTGGAGAGGTATGCTCAGAGGTCTGGCAGTCGTATTCATCTCCTGGATCGTGCGTCCCCGCCTGGCGGCCGTCCCGCGTCACGCCCTCGCCCGAACCGGCCGGATACAGGCCGTTCCCGCCGTTCGCTTTCCCACGCCACGTCACTCCTAGCCCCCAGGTGATCGACACCATGTCACCCGAAACCGAAACCCGGTCGATGCACGATACCTTCCTGTTGTTCGGCGCCACCGGCGATCTGGCCCAGCGCTATCTGTTCCCCTCGCTGCTGCGCATGCTCGACGACGGCTTCCTGCCGGAGGACTTCCGCATCCGCGCGCTGGCGCTGTCGCCGCACGACACCGCCAAGTTCCACGAGATCCTCAAGCCGCGCCTGCAGGCGGCGATGCCGCAGATCGGCGAATCGATCGTGCAGGCGCTGCTGGCGCGCATCGACTACCGCTCGGTGGACCTGCGCGACGCCGAATCGGTCGCCGCCGCGGTGCGCGACCTGACCGCGCGCCGTTGCGTGAGCTACCTGGCGATCCCGCCGGGGCTGTACATCAGCACCTGCCAGGGCCTGGCCCTGGGCGGGGCGCTGGCCGCGCCGCACCGGCTGATGCTGGAGAAGCCGATCGGCCACGATTCGGACAGCGCCCGCGAGATCGTGCAGGCGATCGGCGCGCTGATCGACGAGGACCGCGTGTTCCGCCTGGACCACTATCTGGGCAAGGCCGCGGTGCAGAACCTGATCGCGCTGCGCTTCGGCAACACCCTGCTGGAAGCGGTGTGGAACCGCAACTACATCGAGTCGGTGGACATCCTGGTCGCCGAGAGCGAGGGCGTGGACGGCCGCGACGCCTACTACGCGCGTTCCGGCGCACTGCGCGACATGGTGCAGAGCCATATCCTGCAGCTGCTGTGCCTGGTGGCGATGGAGCCGCCGGCGTCGCTGGAAGCCGACCGCATCCGCGACGAGAAGGTCAAGGTGCTGCGCGCGCTGCGTCCGCTGAGCGCCGAGCATGCCGCCCGCGACAGCGTGCGCGGGCGCTACACCGCCGGCACCATCAACGGCCAGCCGGCGCAGGCCTACCAGCCGCCGGAAGGCAGCGACGTGGAAACCTTCGCCGCGGTCACCGCCTACATCGACAACTGGCGCTGGGCCGGCGTGCCGTTCCGCCTGTGCACCGGCAAGCGCCTGGCCGAGCGCTCCACCCGCGTGGTGGTCACGCTCAAGCCGGTCACCCATTGGCTGTTCGAGCGCCCGGCCGCGCAGCAGGTGGCGCCGAACCGGCTGACCTTCCAGCTGCAGCCGCAGGAGAACATCGAACTGGGGCTGATGAGCAGCCTGGCCGGCCCGGAATGGGGCGCGCTGGAACTGCAGCCGCTGGAACTGGAACTGTCGGTGCCCACCGGCCTGCACCGCCGCATCGCCTACGAGCGGCTGATGCTCGACGCGCTCAACGGCAACCACGCGCTGTTCGTGCGCGACGACGAAGTCCGCGCCGCCTGGGCCTGGATCGACAGCGTCAGCGCCGCCTGGGCGCAGGCGCGCCTGCCGCTGCTGCCCTACCCGGCCGGCAGTTGGGGCCCGCAGGAAGCGCAGGCCTACGTGTCCTGCGACCAGACCGGCGCCGCGCCGAAGGTCGCGCAATGAGCGCGCCGCAGCGCCCGGTGCTGGTCGCCGACATCGGCGGCACCAATGCCCGTTTCGCCCTCGCCGATCTCGACGCCTCGGTGCCGCTGCTCGACGACAGCACCCAGACCTACGCGGTGGTGGAATTCCCGTCGCTGGGCGACGCTGCCCGCCACTACCTGGAACAGACCGGGGTGGACGCGCGCAGCGGCACCTTCGCCGTCGCCGGCCGCGTCGACGGCGACGAGGCGCGCATCACCAACCATCCGTGGGTGATCTCGCGGGCGCGCACCCGCGCCATGCTCGGCTTCGACGAACTGCACCTGATCAACGACTTCGCCGCGCAGGCGATGGCGATCAGCCTGCTGCGGCCGCAGGACGTGGTCCAGGTCGGCGGCGCCAGCTGGACCCCGTCGCCGGTCGAGGTGCCGCGCAACTACGGCGTGATCGGCCCCGGCACCGGCCTGGGCGTGGGCGGCCTGCTGATGCGCGGCGGGCGCTGCTTTCCGCTGGAGACCGAGGGCGGCCACGTCAGCTTCCCGCCGGGCACGCCGGAGGAGATCCGCATCCTGGAGCTGCTGTCGCAGCAGTTCGGCCGCGTATCCAACGAGCGCCTGATCTGCGGCCCCGGCCTGGTCAACATCCACCGTGCGCTCAGCGAGATCGCCGGCGACGACCCGGGCCCGCTGCAGCCGGAAGACATCACCGCACGCGCCGCGCAGGGCGACTACCGGGCGATGCGCACGGTAGACGTGTTCTGCGCCGTGTTCGGCGCCATCGCCGGCGACCTGGTGCTGATGCAGGGCGCCTGGGACGGCGTGTTCCTGACCGGTGGGCTGGTGCCGAAGATGCTCGACGCGATCCAGCATTCCGGGTTCCGCCAGCGCTTCGAGCACAAGGGCCGGTTTTCGTCGATCATGGCGCGGGTGCCGTCGCTGGCGGTGATCCATCCCCGTCCCGGCCTGCTCGGCGCCGCCGCCTACGCGGTGGACGCCGCGCGGCAATCCCCAGGAGCCATTGCATGAGCCCCACGCTGTCCGACCGCATCACGCTGATCCGCTACGACGATCCGGACGAATGGATCGACGCGGCGGCGGCCGAGATCGGCACCGCGCTGCGCGAGGAGATCCAGCGCCGCGGCGGCGCGCGCCTGCTGCTGTCCGGCGGCACCACCCCGGCGCCGGTGTACCAGGCGCTGGCCGAGCTGCCGCTGGACTGGTCGAAACTGGAGGTCGGCTTGGTCGACGAGCGCTGGCTGTCGCCGCAGGACAGCGACAGCAACGCCTATCTGGTCCGGCACAGCCTGCTGGATCGGACCGAGGACGCGCGGTTCGAGCCGCTGGTGCGGGTCGGCAAGCCGCTGCAGGACTGCGTGCACGCCGCCAACCTGCATGCGCAGCATGCCCCGGCCGCGTGCATGGCGGTGCTGGGCATGGGCGGCGACGGCCACACCGCCTCGCTGTTCCCCGGCGCCACCGACCTCAACAAGGCGCTGACCAACCCGCTGCCCTACGCCGCGCTCGACGCCACCGGCTGCCCCGGCGCCAACACCTGGCCGCTGCGCATCACCCTGACCCCGGCCGGCCTGGCGCCGATCGGCCAGCGCATGCTGCTGTTGCGCGGCAAGCAGAAACTGGAGGTGCTGGAGCGCGCGCTGGCCGGCACCGATCCGCACGAGTACCCGATCCGCGTCGCCTTCGATACGCCTGGTGCGCGCCTGCGCGTGCATTGGTGCGAGTGATGCCGGGAGTGGGGATTGGGGATTAGGGATTCGCCATGCTTGCGCGCTGATACGTTCCCGCTCTTCCGATTCCCGCTTCCCGCTCTTCCGGTTCTCCATTCCCGTTTCCCGATTCCCCCTTCATAGCCATTTCCGCCAATGAGCCTGCATCCGACCCTCCACGCGATCACCGAACGCATCCGCCAGCGCAGTGCGCCGTCGCGGCGCGCCTACCTGGCCGGCATCGACGCCGCGCTGCGCGACGGTCCATTCCGCAGCCGCCTGAGCTGCGGCAACCTCGCCCACGGCTTCGCCGCCTGCGGTCCCACCGACAAGAGCCGGCTGGAAGGCGGGATCACCCCCAACCTCGGCATCATCACCGCGTACAACGACATGCTCTCGGCGCACCAGCCGTTCGAGCACTACCCGGAGATCATCCGCAGCACCGCGCGCGCGCTCGGCGCCACCGCGCAGGTCGCCGGCGGCGTGCCGGCGATGTGCGACGGCGTGACCCAGGGCCGGCCGGGCATGGAGCTGTCGCTGTTCTCGCGCGACGTGATCGCCCAGGCTACCGCCATCGGCCTCAGCCACGACATGTTCGACACCAGCCTGTACCTGGGCGTGTGCGACAAGATCGTGCCGGGCCTGCTGATCGGCGCGCTGGCCTTCGGCCACCTGCCGGCGGTGTTCGTGCCGGCCGGGCCGATGACTCCGGGCATCCCCAACAAGCAGAAGGCCGAGGTGCGCGAGCGCTACGCCGCCGGCCAGGCCACCCGCGAGGAGCTGCTGGCCGCCGAATCGGCGTCCTACCACGCCCCCGGCACCTGCACCTTCTATGGCACCGCCAACTCCAACCAGGTGCTGCTGGAAGCGATGGGCGTGCAGTTGCCCGGCGCCTCCTTCGTCAACCCCGGCACCCCGCTGCGCGAGGCGCTGACCCAGCAGGCGACCGAGCGCGCGCTGCGCATCACCGCCCTGGGCAGCGACTTCCGCCCGCTGGGCCGCTTGATCGACGAGCGCGCCATCGTCAACGCCGTGGTCGCGCTGATGGCCACCGGCGGCTCCACCAACCACACCATCCACTGGCTGGCGGTGGCGCGCGCGGCCGGCATCGTGCTGACCTGGGACGACCTGGACGCGCTGTCGCAGCTGGTGCCGCTGCTGGCGCGGGTGTATCCGAACGGCGAGGCCGACGTGAACCACTTCGCCGCCGCCGGCGGCATCGGCTTCGTGTTCCGCGAACTGATGGACGCCGGGCTGATGCACGACGACCTGGCCACCATCGTGCCGGGCGGCATGCGCGCCTACGGCGACGAGCCCTGCGTGCAGGACGGCAAGCTGGCCTACGTGCCGAGCCCGGCCAAGAGCGCCGACGAGGCGGTGGTTCGTCCGGCGTCCAACCCGTTCGAGGCACAGGGCGGCCTGCGCCTGCTGCGCGGCAACCTCGGCCGCTCGCTGATCAAGCTGTCGGCGGTGAAGCCGCAGTTCCGCACCATCGAAGCGCCGGCTGTGGTCATCGACGCGCCGCAGGCGCTGAACAAGCTGCACGCCGCCGGCGCGCTGCCGCACGACTTCGTGGTGGTGCTGCGCTACCAGGGCCCGCAGGCCAACGGCATGCCGGAACTGCATTCGCTGGCGCCGCTGCTGGGCCTGCTGCAGAACCAGGGCCGGCGCGTGGCGCTGGTCACCGACGGGCGCCTGTCCGGTGCCTCCGGCAAGTTCCCCGCGGCCATCCACGTGACCCCGGAAGCGGCGCGCGGCGGCCCCCTGGCGCGCGTGCGCGAAGGCGACATCGTGCGCCTGGACGGCGAGGCCGGCACCCTGGAAGTGCTGGTGGACGCCGCCGAGTGGGCGGCGCGGCCGCTGGCGCCGAACACCGCGCCGGCCGCGCACGACCTGGGCCGCAACCTGTTCGGGCTCAACCGCCGCATGGTCGGCCCCGCCGACCAGGGCGCGCTGTCGATCTCCTGCGGCCCGCCGGCCGCCGACGGCGACCTGTGGAACTACGACGCCGAGTACGACCTGGGCCGCGACGCCGAGGCCGCCGCCGCGCCGCACGAAGCCAAGGACGCCTGACCGGCGCCGCCGTTCGCCCTCCCCCGCCCTGGCCGTGCGCGGCCGGGGCCTCGCCCCCTTCGCAACCGAGACGCCCATGACCATCGCCGAACACCAGACCAAGGCCGAACAGCTGCTGCGCGCGGCCGGCATCCTGCCCGTCGTCACCGTCCACACCCTGGAAGAAGCGCGCCGCGTGTCGGCCGCGCTGCTGGAAGGCGGCCTGCCGGCGATCGAACTGACCCTGCGCACGCCGGTGGCGATGGAAGCGCTGGCGATGCTCAAGCGCGAACTGCCGGACATCGTGATCGGCGCCGGCACCGTGCTCAACGCCACCCAGCTGCAGCAGTCGATCGACGCCGGCGCCGACTTCATCGTCACCCCGGGCACCACCCCGACCCTGGCCGACGCCCTGGCGCAGGCGCCGCTGCCCGTGGTGCCGGGCGCGGCCACCCCCAGCGAACTGCTGGCGCTGATGGAGCGCGGCTTCCGCGTCTGCAAGCTGTTCCCCGCCTCCGCCGTCGGCGGCCTGGCGATGCTCAAGGGCCTGGCCGGCCCCCTGGCCGAGCTCAAGCTGTGCCCCACCGGCGGCATCGGCGAGAGCACCGCCGCCGAATACCTGGCCCAGCCCAACGTGGTCTGCATCGGCGGCTCGTGGATGGTGCCCAAGGACTGGCTGGCCGACGGCGCCTGGGACAAGGTGCGCGAGAGCTCGGCGAAGGCAGCCGCGATCGTGGCGGCGGCGCGGTAGCTGCGGCCGCGGTCGCGGCCGCCGGGATTGGGCATTGGGGATTGGGGATTCGCAAAAGCAAGCGCACCATCCCCCCGCCCCAAAAAAAACGCCGGCATGCCGGCGCTTTTTGTTTTGCTTTAGGATTCCTGCCCCGCCCCCCGCAATTCCCTGCCTTACGCCGAACGTCGTCTGTATCGTAGTTAGTGGATGGTGCACGAGAGCGCAGCGGAGGCGGCAGCACTCGCGATAACGCCGACCTGGATTTGGAATCGAGATTTGTAAAAGTTAAGTCCGCTCCCAACGCCTTCTACAAAAATGGCTATATCAAGCCGCAACGCCATAGCGGAGCTTGAACCCTTTTTCAGACAACAGGTCAACCGACACCGCGCCCCCCAACTTATCGTAGCGACTTTTGCCGCTAGCTGTTGAGCATAGGCGGCCGGCGTCAGGCCACCCAGTATCTTCTTTGATCGTGCCTCAATGTATTCCCGCCGCCAGGTCTCGATCTCGGTGCGGGCGTGCAGCAATGTCGGGAACCACTCCTCATTGATCTCTTCGGCGTGGCGCGACCCCTCGCGTAACAAGCAACGCAGCCACATCTGTACGCCCGTCGGTGTCGAAGATTCTCCTCCATGTTCAACGATTGGCTCATCGCAGAACGTCACTGGATGTCGGCGGTTCGCGCAAGAGACGGATCAAAAAGAGTGAAAATTGGGTCTCCATATCGGCGGAATGCGGCATATCCTTACCCCTCAAAATGATCCATCAACCAAACCACAAACCATCACCCATCGACACTATCACTCAGGCAGACGAGCGCCATGCGGTGCAAGCTTGACGAAACCGTCTTGATCCAACCCAATAATTTTGGATGTGAGCGTGTACTGATTGAGATAGATCTTAACCGGACGATCCTCAACGGTTGCCCATGTGCGAGCAACACCGTAGGCAACCGCGTCCTTTTCGCCATCGGTACGGAACTCAAGTCGATCGTGCCGGTAGTGCAAGCCAATCACTTCGGCGTCATCGCTTCCACCGCAAGCCATGATCAACTCACGCTCGGAACCACCGCTCAGAGACTTGAAGCCATGCAGCGCGAACGGCGGCAGTTCATCGAACCACTTGACGCGCCGTTGCTTGCGACTGAGAAGCACACGATCCGCAACTGCGTCCAATACCAGTCTCAACGCGGCAATATCTCTGCTTTGCTGACCGGAATGCTCGCGCAGTTCACGGATCACTCGATCCCTAGATGTCACAACGTTGAACAACACCGCGACCACAAGCACGAGAACCAAAATCTCCAAGAAATCAGTCATAGTGCCCCTCCGAAAGACCTCAGTCTAACGGCTTCATGAGCGAACACCACAGCTCCATCCGGCTATGATCGCGTCTGTGCAGGTGGCACGGGTGCTGGATCGGCTGGCAGTGAGTCGAGGCTTGCCGCAGGCGATAGGGACCGACAACGGTAAGGAATTTTGCGGCAAGGCAATGGTGGCATGGGTCCACGAGCGAGGTATGCAGCTGCGCCTGATCCAGCCAGGCAAGCCCAACCAGAACGCCTACATCGAAAGCTTAAACGGCCGTCTTCGCGACGAATGTCTCAATGAGCATTTGTTCCCGACATTGCTGCACTCTCGCACCGAGATTGAAACCAGGGTGGCGGGACTACAACGAGGAAAGACCGAAGAAGATCCTGGGTGTCCTGACGCCGGCCTCCTATGCTCAACAGATCGCGGCATAAGCCGTTACGATGAAACCTGGACTCTAAAGAGATCCGCTACTCAAGGCGGGGGGATTCCGCGGAGGCGCGTACAGCGAAGCGGCTAACTACAGTTAGCAAAAAAAGCGCCGGCATGCCGGCGCTTTTTTGCTTTTGCTGTTACGAATCCCGAATCCCAAATCCCGAATCCCGGCCTCACCGCACCTCGATCTGCACATCCGCCGGCAACGCGTGGATGCGCAGTTCGCCGTGCTCCCACTGCGCGGTTTCGCCGTTGACCAGGGTGCGACCCGGTTCGCCCGGGTACGGCCACGGCAGCACCAGGCCGCCACTGGGCATGCGCAGGCCATCGGGGATATTCAGCAGCAGGCGGTTCTTCTGTCGCCGCAACTGGTAGCTCAGCGGCCCTTGCGGGGTGCGCAGTTGCTCGATCGCCACGCCCTTGCCGTCGAACCAGTCGGCGGGGATGCCGGCGGCCAGGACCAGGCTGTCGTCGACGTCGCGGGCGTAGGCGAACATGTCCAGCACCGAGCGCACGAAGTCCGAGGCCACCCAGGCATGCGGCAGGTCGCCGAGGAAGAACGGCTTGCGCGGCGTGCGCGAGACCACTTCGGCCCACTGGTTCCACGCCTGCGGCGTGCGGTCCTTGAAGAAGAACTGGGTCGCCTCCCAGGCGCGCTCGCGCCAGCCCAGGCGCACGAACGCGGACACGTTGCGCCACTCGTACGGCGTGTAGTCCTTCCACTCGCGGGTGCCATCGCGCCGAGAGACGAATTCGCTCCAGTAGCGCTCGAAGGTGTTGTCGAGCAGCGCCTGGGGCAGCCGGCCCTGCTCGCCGCCCGGCGCCAGCGCGATGGTGGTCGAGGTCGGATCGAAATCGCCCAGTTCCGCCGAGCCCGGCAGGAAATTGATGTGGTGCTGCTGGGTGGCCGCGTCCAGCGAGGCGTACAGATCCTGGCGGAACTGGTCGCGCGAGGCGGCGAAGTGCGCAGCGTCGTCGATGCGGCCCAGTTCGGCAGCGATGCTCACCGCGTCCTTGTAGCCGCGCAACGCCCAGAAGTTGTCCCAGTACGAGTGCATCGGCTTGGCCGAATAGCCCTCGTGGCTGATCGACACCGGCATCATCCCGTAGAAGGCCGCGTTGCGCGCGCGGTTCTCGTCGGTGCGCTCGCTCAGCCGCAGCTGCTCCATGTAGGTATAGGCGCCGAGCACGTGCGGCCACATCTGCTCCAGGAAGGCGCGGTCGCCGCTGTAGCGGTAGTAGTCGGCGACGCTGTAGATCAGCTCGCCATGGCTGTCGTTCTCCGGCACCGGGTCGCTGCCGCGGTCGTCCACGCAGCACGGCACCATGCCGTTGGCGAACTGGTACGGCGCATACCACTCCACGTACTCGCGGACCACGTCGGCGCGGCCCAGGCGCAGCAGACCTTCGGAGATCATCGCGCCATCGCGGATCCAGCTGCGCGAGTACGAGCGCGTGCCCGGCTGCAGGCGCGGGCCGATCCGCGAGATCAGCATGTGCGCCAGCGCGGTGCGCAGGGTGTCGGTCACCGCCTTGCCCTGCGCAGGCACGTGCAGTTGCACGCGGTCCAGCTTCTCGTGCCACTGCGCGGCGACCTGCTGCTGCGCGCGCGCCGCATCGAAGCCCGCCGGCACGCCGGCGTTGCCGGTCTGCGGGATCACCAGCGCCACCTCGCGCACCTCGCCCGGGGCCAGGCGCCCGCGATACAGCAGCGCGCCGGAGGCCAGCCCATCGGGATCCTGCGCCTGCTGCGGCAGGCCGCTGGCGTCGGTACTCAGCCGTTCGACGTCCATGCCGGCGTCGAACGCGCTGGCGTAGGCGGCATCGGGCTTCTGCACCGCGAACACCCGCGGCTGGCCGTTGACCTGCACCTGCGTGCCGGCGAAGGCCAGCGAGCGGATCGGGCTGACCCCGCCGACCGTGTTGAGGAACTGGCTGGGCGGATTGACCTGGAACGGACGCACCGCCAGCGCCAGGGTGTAGTCGTGCGGCTGCTTGCTCGGGTTGCTGAGCCGGTAGCGCGCCACCAGTTGCGCCTGTTCCGGCTCGCCCTGCACGAACGCGGTCACGCGCAGCGCGGCGTTGTCGTGGGTCCAGTCCACGCTGGGAATCGGCAGGTAGTCGTCCTGCAGGCTCTGCGCCGACTTGACGTCGGCCCAGCTCAGGCGCTTGCCGTCCAGCAGCAGGAACGGCTCGATGCTGAAGCCGCCCTTGCCCACCTCGATCGCGCCATCCTCGCCGACCAGGCCCTGCTCGCGGCCGCCATCCAGGCCGACGATGGTCCAGTACGGCTGCTCGCCGCTGAAGCCGCGCGGGAACCAGCCGCGGGTCGATTGCGCCGCCACCGACTTGATGAAGTCGTTCTGGGTCGCGGCGAAGGCCAGCGGCTGCAGCATGATGTCGGCGATGCCGTAACGGAAGCTGGGGCCGTCCTGCAGGTCGAAGCGCACGTAGCGCGCCTCGGTTTCCGGCAGCGCCAGCCAGTCGGTGCCGCCGTTGCCGGCGGTCACGCTGCGCAACTCGCGCCAGCTGCGCCCGTCGGCCGAGCCCTGCACGGTGTAGCGCGAGGCATACACGCCCGGCGCCCACTGCACCTTGGCGCCGCCGAACTCGCGCACCTTGCCCAGGTCCAGCATCACCGTCTGGGTCTTGGCGTTGCCGCTGTACCAGACGGTGTCGGGCTTGCCGTCGGCGATGCGCTGCTCCAGCGCCGGCGCGGTATCGGTGTTGACCTTGACGGTCAGCGGCGAGGTGTCCTGCGGCGGCAACGGGGTCAGGGTCAGCTGATCGAAGCACACCGTGCCGGCGCCGCCGACCTGGTTGTAGATGGTGAACTCGATCTGTGCGCTGCGGGTCAGCTCCTTCTCCGGGCTCGGTCCCCAGGCCTTGTCGATCTGCCGCTTCTTGTAGGTGACCGTGCTCCACTGCGTGGGGAAGTCGTAGCGCGGCCGGTTGACCCACCAAACGTTGTCGCCGCTGGCGTCGACCAGCTTGAACTGCAGGTCGTTGCTCGGCGACTCGCCGCGCAGCTGGAACGCGAACTGGTAGTTGTCCGGGTAGTCGATCGGCACGCTGCGGCGGATCCCGGCGTAGCCGGACACGCCGTTGAAGTCGTAGTCCAGGCACAGCGCCTTGGCGCGGCCGCCGCTGGGCGCCTGCACCAGCCGGGTCGAGGCGGTGACCTGGTTGGAGACGACGATCTGCCACTTGTCCAGATCGTTGAAGCTGTCCAGCGTCACCGTGGAGGTCGGCGGCGCGGCGACGGCATGGGCGGCCGCCAGTCCCAGCATCGCCAGCATCGCGCGTGCGCCCGTCATCGCCATCCCGTCCCTCATCGCCTTCCCCGTCGCTGTCGTTTCGTTGCGTGTCTGCTTGTGTGTGTCTGTGCATGCCAGCGGGCATCGCACCCGTCGGGGCCCCACGGCATCGCGTTGCGTGCTGTCGCGGCTGAAGCCGCTCCTACACGTCAGGGTCTGGCCATCCATGGCCGGGCGTTCGGCACAACGCGCGCCAGTGGCGCTCGATGTTCCGCTTCACCGCTGCCATCCATGGCGTGACAATCCCACACCAGATCGTCCGGCCTGGCCATCCATGGCCAGGCGTTCGCGAACGCGCGCGCCAATGGCTCGCAAGCGCGTCGCCGCACTCGCCTCTTTCCCATGCCATCCCTGGCGCAACCGATCGGCTCCGGACGCCCCGGCCCGGCCATCCATGGCCGGGCGTTCGGCGCAACGCGCGCCAGTGGCGCGCAAGCGTTGCGCCTCACCCCTTCACGCTGCCGAGCAGCAGGCCCTGGATGTAGTAGCGCTGCAGCGCCAGGAACAGCGCCAGCACCGGGATGACGGTGACCACGGCGCCGGCCATCATCATCTCCACGTCCATGATGTGCTCGCGCGACAGCGCCGCCAGCGCCACCGGCAAGGTGTAGTGCTCCTGGTCGGTCAGCACGATCAGCGGCCACATGAAGTCGTTCCACGCCGCCATGAAGGTGAAGATGGTCAGCGTCACCAGTACCGGCTTGAGCATCGGCAGCACGATCTGGAAGAAGATCCGCAGCTCGCCGGCACCGTCGATGCGCGCGGCCTCCAGCAGCTCGTCCGGGATCGAACGCGCGTACTGGCGCACCAGGAAGATGCCGAACACCGTCGCCAGTGCCGGCACGACCACGCCGCCGAAGTTGTTGACCAGGTGCAGCTGCTTCATCAGCAGGAACAGCGGCAGCATCGCCACCTGCGCCGGGATCACCAGCGCCGCCAGCAGGATCTGGAAGATCCGTTCCTTGCCGACGAAGCGCAGCTTGGCGAAGGCGTAGCCGGCCATGGTGTTGATCAGCAGCGAGCCGAAGGTGATCGCGCACGACACCAGCAGGCTGTTGGCGAAGTTACGGGCCATGCCGGTGCGCGAGAACAGCTCGCCGTAGTTGGCCAGGGTGGCGCCGGTAGGCAGCATCGGCGGCGGGAAGCGGCTGGCCTGCCCCGCCGGCATGAACGACACCGACACCATCCACAGCAGCGGCGCCAGGCTGATCACGGCGAGCAGCAGCAGCCCGCCGTTGACCAGCAGCGTGTTCCAGCGCGAGGCGCCGATCTCCCGGCTCATACCAGGTCCCTCTTGCGGCCGAAGCGCAGCATCACCGTCGTCACTCCCAGGATGATCAGGAACAGCAGGAACGCCACCGCCGACGCGCGGCCGAGATTCCACCACTTGAAGCCTTCCTCGAACATGTAATACAGCACGCTGACCGTGCTCTGCAGGGGGTCGCCGCGGGTCATCACGTAGGGTTCGGCGAACAGCTGGAAGTAGCCGGACACGGTAATCACCCCGACCACCAGCAGCACCGGCCCCAGCATCGGCAGGGTGATGTGCAGGAACTGCCGCCACTTCGAGGCGCCGTCGATGCGCGCGGCTTCGTACAGGTCCTGCGGGATGGCCTGCAGGCCAGCGAGGAAGATCACCATGTTGTAGCCGAAGTTCTTCCACACCGCGAACAGCATGATGGTCGGCATCGCCCAGTGCGGGTCGCCGAGCCAGTCGATCGGGCCGATGCCCAGGTGCGCCAGGCCGTAGTTGACCAGGCCGTAGCTGGTGTGGAACAGGTAGCGCCAGATCACCGCCACCGCCACCAGCGTGGTCACCACCGGCGCGAACAGCGCGGTGCGGAACAGCGCCTTGAAGCGCGCCACCGGCGCGTTCAGCAGCAGCGCCGCGCCCAGCGAGGCGCCGATGGACAGCGGCACGCCGACGATCACGAAGTACGTGGTGTTCCACAGCGACTTCCAGAACATCGGCGTCTGCAGCAACTCGATGTAGTTGCCGAAGCCGACGAAGCGCAGGTTGTGGCGGTCGGCCAGCGAGTACAGGTCGAAGTCGGTGACGCTCAGCGCCAGCGCCGACAGCACCGGCAGGCCGAAGAACACGCCGATCACGATCAACGCCGGGCCGGCGAACAGCCAGCCGATCAGGGAACCGCGCTTCATGGCGCCGCTCCCGCGGCCGGCGCCGCCGTGCCTTCGCGGTGCTGCTGGTGGATCCAGCGGCGTTTCTCCAGGATCTCGTCGACCCGCTTGTCCAGTTCCCGCATCGCCTTCTCCTGCGGTTCGCCGCCGCGCACCACCCGCTCGGTGGCCAGCCGCATCTCCTGCACGATGCGCTCCCACTCCAGGACCTTCGGTGCCGGCTTGACCCGCTCCAGCTGATCGCGGAACGCGTGCGCCAGCGGATCGTCGGCCAGCGACGGATACGCCCAGGTGCTGCGCCGCGGCGGCATGTCGCCGATCAGCGCGTGGAAGCGCGCCTGGATCTGCGGCCGCGACAGGAACTCGATCAGCTTCCACGCCGCGTCCTTGTGCTCGGACTTGCGGAAGATCACCAGGCTGGTGCCGCCGGCGATGCCGGCGCCGGGGCCGTCCGGGCCCGGCAGCGGCATGGTGCCCCACTGGTCCTTGAGCGCAGCCGGCTGCACCTTGCGGAACTCGCGGATGTTCCAAGGGCCGGAGATGTAGAACGCGTAGAACCCGTTGAAGAATTCGTCCCAGACGTTGGAGATCTGCGTCTCCGACATCTTCGGCGCCCAGCCCTGGTCGAACATGTTGGCGTAGAACGCCAACGCCTTGCGGAAGCCGGGGCTTTCGAAGTTGCCGTAGTTGTTGTGGTCGCGCAGCAGCGGATCGGGCAGCTGCAGGCCCAGCGACAGTTGCTGCTCGAACTCGTTGAGCGGCATCAGGATGGCGTAGCGCTTCGGCCCGACATGCTTCTTCACCGCCGCCATCGCCTGCTCCCACTCGGCCCAGGTCTGCGGCAGCTTGGTCACCCCGGCGTCGCGCAGCATGTCCTTGCGATAGAACAGCAGGCGCGTGTCCACGTACCAGGGGATGCCGTAGAGCTGACCATCGATAACGCTGGTGTCCCAGATGCCGGGGAAGTAGTCCTTCGGGTCGACCACCTTGGAACGGTCGACATACGGCTGCAGCGGCTGCAGCGTGCCCAGTTCGGCGAATTCCGGGATCCAGGTGTTGCCCAGCTGGCAGACGTCCGGCAGGCCGTCGGCGGCGAAGGCGGTCAGCAGCTTCTCGTGCGCGGCGGTCCACGGGATGTTCTGGATATCGACGTGGATGCCGGGATTCTCCTTCTCGAACTCCGGGATCAGCTCGGCCACCACCTCGGCCTCGCGGCCCATCGCCCAGAACCGCACCACCTCGCCCTGCGGCGCGCGCGCGCACCCGCATACCGCCACCATCAGCAAGCCCAGCGACACCCAACGACCGATCATGCGTGCCGCGCTCATTCGGGCTTCTGCGGCTGGCGCTGGTCGGGGTTCTGTTGCGCCTGCGCGGCGGCGGCGCGCGATTCGGCGATGCCGATCGCCCGCGCCGCGGCGGCCTGCTCGTCCTTCTTCGGCACCGGCTGCGCCTCGCCCTCCGGAGTGAGCCAGCCGCCGCTGAAGCCGGCGCGCTCCAGTCCGGTGCGGATGTACTTGTTCTTCTTCATCACGTTCCAGACGAACTCGTTGCGGTAGTTGGCGATCATGGTCAGGATCGGGCCCTGGTCGATGCCGATGTAGTCGCTGGAGACCCAGCCGCGTCCGGGCACGACGCGCCCGGTCTTCAGCGGGATATCGTAGTTGAAGCTGGGGTTGAACGAATCCAGGAAGCCATAGCTGGAGTAGATGAAGTCGCCGTAGCGCTTGTGCATCTCCTCGGTGGCCGGAATCACCACTTCCGGCGCGAACACCAGCGAGGCCACCGCCGCGGTCGGCGCGATGGTGCCGTCGTCGAAGTTCTCGCGCAGACCGGCGCCGCGCGAGGAATAGTGGCGGAACTGGCGTTGTTCGCCGCGATACTCCTGCTCGGTGTTCTGCGGCCCGTCGCTGGCGGTCAGGCCCCACACGTTCTCGCCGTAGTCCTTCCACTTCATCGGATTGGCGATGGCGTACTCGCGCTGCGCCAGCACCGCGCGGCGGCTGTTGAGGAAGTAGTCGATGCCGCGCTCGCGCATGTACTGGTCCTGGATGTCGCGGAAGTCGATCCAGACGTGGCTGTACTGGTGCGCGAACATCGGCCCGAACGACAGGTATTCCTGGCCGTAGTACACGCCCCAGTCGTTGTTGTAGGTGCGGGTCCACACCGTCCACGCATCCGGGCTCACCGCATGGGTGGGCGACCCCAAGGCCAGCACGTACAGCATCATCGCTTCGTTGTAGCCCATCCAGTCGTGGCTGATGAAGCCGCTTTCAGGGAACCAGCCCATCGAGATCAGCGGATCGCGCTGCTGCAGCCAGGTCCAGTCCACGCGCCTGTACAGCGTGTCGGCGATCTCGCGGATCTCCTTCTCGCGCGGGTCGTCGCCGTCGTAGTACGACTGCGCGAACAGCACGCCCATCATCAGCAGCGCGGTATCCACGCTCGACAGCTCCACCCAGCTGTCGTAACGGTGGCCGTTCTGCATGTCCAGGAAGTGGTAATAGAAGCCCTTGTAGCCGGCCTTGCCGGTGCGCTGCGGGCCGACCGGCGCATCGCGGAAGAACTTCAGCGTGGTCAGGGTGCGATCCACCGCCTGGGTCCGGCTGATCCAGCCGTTCTCGATGCCGATGGGATACGCCGTCAGCGAGAACCCCACCGACGCGATGCTGGCGAAGGGACGCGACGGGAAGCGGTCGGGGGTCAGGCCATTGGTGTCGTTGGTGGTATCCCAGAAGAACTGGAAAGTGCGCCGCTCGATGTCGCTGAACAGCTGTGGCAGCTCGGGCTTCAGCGGTTTTGGCGGCAGTTCCGCCTCGACCAGGATCACCTGCACCGGCTTCTTCTCCACCGCCTTCGGCTCCTCGACCTTCTTACACGCCGTCAGCAGCACCCCTGCTGCCATCACCATCAACGAAAACCTGATGAACCTGCGCTGCTTCTTCATCGTGCCCCCCGTGAAATCGTTTACACGCACGCAAAAAATACCCCACTTCCGCATCGCCGCGGCCCCCGGTGCACGGGAGCCGCGGCGGCCTTGCTTACCAGTTCAAGCCGAACGACAGCTTGAACGTCCGCATCGGCGAGGCGAGCACGCCGTTCGGCGTACCGAACGCCGTATTCAGATCGGCGTACGTTCCGGTTGCGGTGTTGTAGTCCGCGTAGTTGGTCCAGTTGAACAGGTTGATGACATCGGCGCGCACGTTGAACTTGATGCCCGACCCGGTATCCCATTCCTTGTTCGCCGCCAGGCTGAATTCCTTGTAGCCCAGCGTGGCGTCCGGCTTGTACTGAATGATATAGCACTGGTCGTTGCCCGCCAGGCAGTTGGTGCCGTAGCGCGGGGTCTGGCTGGCCAGCGACAGCTTGGCCGACAGGGTGACGTCGTACGGCAGATCGTAGATGCCGGTGACCACCAGGCGGTTCTTCGGGATGCCGCCGGCCTCACGCCAGCCGTAGCCGGCCATCGACGGCTGGTCCAGCGCATAGTGCTCGCCGTACTGGCGGTTCTCCTTCGCGTCGGAGAAGGTGTAGGCCACGGTCAGGCCCCAACCGGACTCCTTGTCGTAGGGCTTGTCCAGCTTCAGCGCCAGCTGGTTGTTGCGCGTCTTCAGGCCGTTGGTGCCGAGCACGATCGCGCTGTAGCCGTTGGGCGAATCGGTGGGCACGCCGGAGGTGGTGCCGGGCAGGAAGAACGAACCGTCGGCACGGCGGTTGCCGCGCAGGAACACGAAGCCGTCCTCGCTGACGATGCGGCTCAGGGTCACGTCCGTGTACCAGTCGTTGCCCCAGAAATGCACCATGTTGCGCATGCCCAGGCTGAACTGGTCGGAGTACGGCACCTTGATGTTGTTGTCGATCAGGTAGACCTCGCGGCCGCCGCCGGCGCCGCCGGTGTTGGAGGCCGCCAGCCCGTTCAGGCCGGCCTGGGTCGCATAGCTCGGATCCCATGCCACGCACGGCTGGCCGAGGCACGGCGTGTTGGCACTACTGAAGTAGTAGCTGTAGGAGCGGAAGTTGTTGTTGAGCTGCTCCAGCGCCAGGTAGTCGAACAGGTTGCGGTCGTACGCACGGCCGGCACCGCCGTAGATCACGTGCGCCTGGTCGCCGAACAGGTCGTAGGAGAAGCCCAGGCGCGGCTGCCAGGCATCCTTGAACGCCTTGCGGTTGTTGCCGGTGCTGATGTAGTTGGCGATGTCGTAGTTGGCGTTGTCCAGGTTGCGCCAGTTCAGCAGCGCGCTGGCGACGTCGGCCGGGGTGACGAAGTCGAGGAACGACGGGGTCTTCTCGTAGTCGTAGCGCACGCCCAGGTTCAGGGTCAGGTGCTCGTTGACCTCCCAGTCGTCCTGCAGGTAGATGCCATACTGCTTGTTCTGCGACTGCACCGAACCGCCGTCGCCGGTGTCGCCGAAGCGCACCCGGTACGGCGTGCCGACATCGCTGAGGATGTTGTAGTAGTACTGCGGATTGGCCGGATTGATCTGGGTCGAATCGAGCTGGATGTCCTTGTACTTCAGACCCATCTTGATGGTGTGGCTGCCGTGCCAGTCGAGGCTGTTGAGGGTCAGGTCGTCCTGCAGGGTCCAGCCCTTCTGGCCCTTGTTCTGGAAGCTGCTGCCGGCGCCGGCGCTGAGGATGGTGGTCTCGTTGCCGGCCTGCGGCACGTAGGACAGCACGTAGCCGCTGCCGTCGGTGAGCGGGGTCTGGGTCCAGAACGCGCTCTCGTAGCTCAGGTTCAGATCGTTGAGGAAGGCCTCACCGCTGTACTGCCAGCGCAGGTTGGCGCGCTTTTCCTTCTGCCCGTTGCTGCTGCCGTGCTGATAGGTGGTGGTGTCGCCGATGTCCGACAGCTCGTCTTCCTTGCGGTACTTGCCGGTCAGCTCGAACAGGTTGTTGTCGCCCAGGGTCCAGTCGATCTTGCCGAAGTACAGGTCTTCCTTGAACGGGGTGCTGTAGGTGGCGACGAGCGGCTGCAGCTGCGCCGGCAACTGGTCGACGCGGTCGGCGTAGATGCCGCCCGGAATCACCGTGTTCGGCGTGGTGTATTCCTTGGCCTCGTAGGCCACGAAGAAGTGCGCGCGGTCCTTGAGGATCGGGCCGCTGAAGGTGGCGCCGTACTGGGTCTCGGAGAAGTCGTCGCGCTGGCCGGCCTTGCGCTCCAGCGGGCTTTCGGCGCGCCAGTCGTCGTTGGTCGTATCCCAGAAGAAGCTGCCGTGGAAATCGTTGGTGCCGGACTTGGTCGAGGCGACGATCGCCGCGCTGCTGACCTGGTCGAACTCGGCCTTGTAGTTGGAGGTGATGACCTTGTACTCGCCGATCGCCGACTGCGGGAACGGGTTGCCGCGGCTGGAATCCTGGCCGCTGACGCCGCCGGTCAGCACGTAGTTCTTCTGGCTGATGCCGTCGATGTAGACGTTGGTGCCGTTGGCCGAGGTCGCGCCGGAGCGCACCGTGGTGTTGCCCTTGGCGTCGCGCTGGAACTGCACGCTCGGCACGCTGTCGGCCAGCTCAAGGAAGTTGCGCGTGGCCTGCGGCAGCTTCTCGATCTGCACGTTGGAAATGTAGGTGGCGTTCTCCGAGGTGCGGGTTTCCACCAGCACCGGCGGCGCCTGCACCTGCACCGCGTCGAGCGTGGTCGCGCCCTGCCCGTTGGCGGTGGCCGCTTCGCCGCCCACGCCCAGATCCAGGGTGGCGGTCTGGCCGACCTGCACGGTGACGTTCTGCGAGGTGGTCTTGCCGTCGGCGGTGACGTCGATGCGGTAGGAACCCGGCGGCAGGCCGCCGACCGAATAGGTGCCGTTGCTGGTCTGCACGCTGCGGCTCAGACCGGTGGCCAGGTTGGTGGCGGTGACCTGCGCGGACGCGGCCGGCGCCGAATCGACCTTGACCTGGCCGCGGATGGTGGCGCCGGTGCTCTGCGCGAATGCCGGCGCGGCGCCCAGCAGCAGGCAACTGGCGAGGGCGCAGCTCAACAGCTTGCGCGTGGGCCGGGCGGAGTGCGGGGTGTGTTGCATGTGGGGTTTTCCCTCCAGGAAGACGTGATGCTCGTTATGGGTGGTGCGTGGTGCTTCGATGGAACGAAGTGGAACAAGCGATGCGGCGCAGAAGAGTGCGTCGCATCAGGAACGGGCCGTGCTGGAATCGCGCACGACCAACGTAGGAACCAGGGTCTGCCGCTGCCGGTCGTCCGCGTCGGGCCGATCGATCAATTGCAGGAGGCGATGCATCGCCTGCTCACCAAGCCCGGCGATGCTGACGCGCATGGTGGTGAGGGATGGGTGAACGAAACGCGCCAGCGGAATGTCGTCGAAGCCGGCCAACGCGATGTCGTTGGGCACGCGCACGCCGCTCTGGGTGAAGGCGTAGAGGCAGCCGAGCGCGGTCATGTCGTTGGCGGCGAACACCGCATCGGGCAACGTGCCGGCCTGCAGCATCGCCTGTCCGGCGCGATAGCCGGAGGCTTCGTCGAAGTCGCCCGGGAACTCCTGGCCATGCGCTTCGCCGGCATGGCGTGCGATGGCGTCGCGGAAGCCGCGCAGGCGTTCGCGCGCGTCGAAGTTCAGTTCCGGACCGCCGATGAAGGCGATGCGGCGATGCCCCATCGCCAGCAGGTGCTCGGTCATCGCCACCGCGCCGGCGTGGTCGTCGATGCTCAGCACCGGATATTCGGTGCCCGGCAGGTGGGTGTTGATCAACACCGTCGGCAACGCCTGCGGCAGGTTGTCGGTGAGAAAGCCCGGGCGCTCGGCATACGGCGACAGCACCAGCAGGCCGTCGACGCGGCCGCGCATCGCCCGCAGCGCCCGCCCCTGCTCTTCCGGGTCGCCGTGGTAGCTGGACACCAGCAGGTGCTGGCGGCGCGCGCGGGCGGCGCCGTCGATGCCGCGGATCAGTTCGGAGAAGAATTCGCCGTACAGGTCGGGCAGCACCACGCCCAGGGTCTGGGTGCGGCGGCTGCTGAGGCTGCGCGCCGCCGCATGCGGGCTGTAGCGCAGGCGCTCGGCCACTTCCAGCACCAGGGTCCGCACCGGTGCGGCCACGTTCTCGTGGCCATTGAGCGCACGCGACACGGTGGCCACGGAAACCCGGGCCTCGCGTGCGACGTCTTTGATGGTAACCGCGCTCTTCGCCATCGTGCCGCCCTCCGCGGCAGAGACCTTGAGAAACTGGCGCGGACTGTAATCGTTTTCAGCGCGAGGCAGAAGCCCTTTGTTATTTTTACAATAAACGTCTTATTTTTCAGTCACTTGAATAATGAGAAACCGGTCGGAATCGTGCCGCAATGCAGCATAATCCAGGTGCAGATTCCGATTTTCCCCGGGGTGCACACCCCTGTTTGGACCGGCGGCAACCGTCGCCGGCGGGTGTCAGCCGCCCGTGCCCGGCACCTCGGCGCGGATCGACAGCGCGTGGATATCGGTCTGGATCATCTCGCCCAGCGCCGCGTAGACGGCACGGTGGCGGGCCAGCGGCGCCATGCCGGCGAAGGCCGGACTGACCACCCGTACATTGAAATGCCCGCGGCCGTCGCGCGCGCCGGCATGGCCGGCATGGCGATGGCTGTCGTCCTCGACCTCCAGCGCCTGCGGCGCGAACGCCGCCTCCAGCGCGGCGCGGATCCGCGCCACCCGCTCGGCGCCGACCTGGCTCATGGCAGCACCTTGCGGAACGGCCGCACCTCGACCCGGGCGTAGACGCCGGCATCGACATACGGATCGGCCTCGGCCCAGGCCCGCGCCTCGGCCAGCGAGTCGAACGCGGCCACCACCAGGCTGCCGCTGAAGCCGGCCGGACCCGGATCCTCGGCGTCGATCGCCGGGCACGGCCCGGCCAGCAGCAGCCGCCCGGCCTCCTGCAATGCGGTCAGCCGCTGCAGATGCGCCGGCCGCGCCGCCGCCCGCCGCGGCAGCGCATCGGCCACGTCGTACCCCTCGATCACGTACCACATCGCGTCTCCGCCCTCGTTGCCTATCCAAAGACCTGCCATTGTAGAACCTGGCCCGGCACGGCGGCGCTGGACACCGACCCCGCCGGCGCATTACCCTTGGTCGTATTGCACGCGGCCGGATGCAGCGGCCCGTCGGTGATCGGCGACCCCAAGCCCCTTCCGACGACCGATTCGCTGCCTGACACCGCCCGCGCAGACGTCCTCCTCTGCAGTTCCCGCCGCCACGACACGCGTGGCGTGCGTCGTGTGTCTTGTTGAAGTACCGAGCGCGTTGCGGGGACGACGCGCCATTGAACCGCAGCACTGCCGGCAAGGAGCCGCGCCGGGTCGCGCCTGCCCGGCCCTTCGCTACCGCAACACCGATGTCCAACCGATGACTTCCGAACTCGCGCTCGACGCGAACCCGCCAACCCAGACGACCCCGCCACAGCAGCAGGAAATGCCGCTGGCGGTCGTGCATGGGCAGCCGGTCCTGCAGATCCCGCAGGATCTGTACATCCCGCCGGATGCGCTGGAAGTGATCCTGGATGCGTTCGAAGGCCCGCTGGACCTGCTGCTGTACCTGATCCGCCGGCAGAACCTGGACATCCTGGACATCCCCGTCGCCGAGATCACCCGGCAGTACGTGGACTACATCAACGTGATGCAGGAGCTGCGCTTCGAACTGGCGGCCGAATACCTGGTGATGGCCGCGATCCTGGCCGAGATCAAGTCGCGGATGCTGCTGCCGCGGCCGCCGGCCGAGGACGGCGAGGAAGTGGACCCGCGCGCCGAACTGGTCCGCCGCTTGCAGGAGTACGAACGCTTCAAGCAGGCGGCCGAGGACATCGACGCGCTGCCGCGGCAGGACCGCGACACCACCCCGGTGCACGCCCATGTGCCGGACCGTGCCGCGGTCAAGCTGCCGCCGCCGGTGGAGTTGAAGGAAATGCTGCTGGCGCTGTACGACGTGCTCAAGCGCGCCGAGCTGTTCAGCGGCCACGCGATCAAGCGCGAGGCGCTGAGCGTGCGCCAGCGCATGGGCGACGTGCTGGGCCGTCTGGACGACGGCAAGTTCCACCGTTTCGAATCGCTGTTCAGTGCCGAGGAAGGCAAGCTGGGCGTGCTGGTCACCTTCCTGGCGCTGCTGGAACTGGCCAAGGAGCAGTTGCTGGACATCGTCCAGGAACCGCTGGCGCACGTCCCCGCCGAGGCCGCCGAGCGGCCGCCGATGCCGCCGATCTACGTCAAGTCGCTGGCACTGGGCAACACCAACGCGCCGCTGCAGTTCAACAGCGAGTTCGACGACAGCGACGCCGCCGACGCCACCACCTGAGCCACCGAGAACCCGCCCCCGCATGGATCAAGCGCTGATCAACCGCATCGTCGAGGCCGCCCTGCTCGCCGCCAACCAGCCGTTGCCGCTGGCGCAGTTGCACGGCCTGTTCCCGGAGGAGGAACCCGCGCCGCCGGGCAGCATCGAGCGCGCGCTGGAACTGCTGCGCGAAGCCTGCGAGGGCCGCGGTGTGGAACTGGTCGAAGTCGCCTCCGGGTTCCGCTACCAGGTGCGCAGCGACGTGCATGCCTGGGTGGCGCGGCTGTGGACCGAGCGCAAGACCCGCTACACCCGCGCCACGCTGGAGACCCTGGCGCTGATCGCCTACCGGCAGCCGATCACCCGCGGCGAGATCGAGCAGGTGCGCGGCGTGGCGGTCAGCAGCAACATCATCCAGGCGCTGGAAGAGCGCGAGTGGATCCGCGTGGTCGGGCACCGCGACGTGCCGGGCAAGCCGGCGCTGTTCGGCACCACCAAGACGTTCCTGGACTATTTCGGGCTCAAGCGCCTGGACGAACTGCCGCCGCTGTCCGAACTCAAGGACATCGGCGAACTGGAACCGCAGCTGCCGCTGGACCGCGACGCGCTGCCGGTCGGCGACATGGCCCAGGCCGACGCCGCACCGGGCGACGCCGCCGATCAGGGCAACCAGGGCGACACCACGGCGCAGGCCGCGGCCGCCGGCGAACCCGCCGAGCCTGCCGCGACGGCGCAGGCAGACGCGGCCGACGACGACGACGCAAACGCAGAAGCACGCGACACCGCAACACCGCACACCCCCGCGACCGACGACGCCCACGCGCCGGCGGCCACGGATTCCACGACCGCCCCGACGGGCGAACCCGAAGCCGCGCCGGGAGAGCGCGCGGCGGATGCGAACGAAGCCGAAGACAACGCCGTCGCGACGACGACCGTGGCTGTTGACGATGCCGATTCCGAACCACAGGCCGACGCGCAACGCGCCGGCCGGAGCCAAGTAAATGAGTGACACCTCCCGCAAGCTGTCGTTGAACAAGCTCTCGCTCAAGCGCGACGCCGCTGCCGCCGAGCAGCCGAAACTGGAAGAACGCCTGCACAAGGTCCTGGCCCAGGCCGGGCTGGGCTCGCGCCGGGCGCTGGAACAGCGCATCGCCGACGGCCTGGTCAAGGTCAACGGCGAGGTCGCGCAGACCGGCATGTCGATCCGCAGCGGCGACAAGATCGAGCTGGACGGCCGCAGCTTCGTCGCCAGCGCGCTGACCGAGCCGTCTCGCGTACTGATCTACAACAAGCCCGAAGGCGAAGTGACCACGCGCGAAGATCCCGAAGGCCGCCCGACCATCTTCGAGGCGCTGCCGGCGCTGAAGGGCGCACGCTGGATCGCGATCGGCCGCCTGGACATCAACACCACCGGCCTGCTGCTGCTCACCACCGACGGCGAGCTGGCCAACGCGATGATGCACCCCTCCTACGAGATCGAGCGCGAGTACGTGGTGCGCGTGCGCGCCCCGGAAGGCGAAGAGACCGTGCCCGACAGCATGATCGAGCGGCTCTCGCGCGGCGTGCTGCTGGAGGACGGCGGCGCCAAGTTCGACGAGATCGAACGCATCGGCGGCACCGACTCGCACGACTGGTTCCGGGTGGTGGTCAAGGAAGGCCGCAACCGCGAAGTGCGGCGCCTGTGGGAATCGCAGGGCTGCCAGGTCAGCCGGCTCAAGCGCACCCGCTACGGCAAGATCGCGCTGCCGCGCGAACTGCTGCGCGGGCATTCGATGGAGCTGGCGCAGGACAAGGTCGAGGCGCTGCGCGCCGAGCTGAAGCTGGAGGAAGGCACCCCGTCGGCGCTGACCCTGCAGCCGGTGATCGGCCAGCGCAAGGCGGCCAAGGCCACCGTGCAGGTCGGCCGCGGTGGCAATGCCTACGTCAACGGCCACAACACCGCCGACGAAGGCCGCGAGCTGCGCCGCTTCGACACCTTCCGCGAAGACCGCGGCCGCGGCCGCGGCGGCAAGAAGCCGCACGGCGGCCTGACCGTGAGCGGCGAAATGGCCGCCAAGCAATCGCAGAAGCCGTTCAAGCAGCGCACGCCGAAGGGCCCCAAGCCGCTGCCGGACGGCAACCCCGCCGCGTTCCGCACCTGGTACGTGCCCGATGGCGTCAGCACCGGCCCGACCGGCCACCGCAACGCCGGTCCCGGCGGTCGTGGTCAGGGTCAGGGGCAAGGCCAGGGGCGTCCCTACGCCAAGCCGCGTCCGGCCGGTGCTGGTGCGGGCGCCGGCCAGGGCCGCGGCCCGGGTCAGGGCCAGCAGCGCAAGGCGCACCCCTACGGGCATCCGGGCAACGCGCCGAGCTTCCCGTCCGATCACGCCACCCCCGGCTTCAACCCCTACGGCGCCGCGCCGCGCGCAGCGCGCCCGGCCGGCGGCCAGAAGCGCGGCCCGGGTCCGGGCGGACGCCCCGGCGGCGGCAATCGCCCGGCCGGTGGCCGCCCGGGTGGCGGTGGCCGGCCCGGTGGCGGCGGCAACCGCGGTCCGCGCGGCGGCTGAGGAGGACGCCGGCGCGGTACGCGCCGGCCCGCCCCGCACCCGACAGGGCGCCTGCGCAAGCGGCGCCCTGTTTTTTTTATGGGGACGCTATCGACAACGGGGACGGCGCGCGCCGTCAGGCTGCGGCAGCCCCCTCACGCAGGTGCGACGGCCCGCAGCGCGGCCGCCCGTGCACTCAGGCGCCGGCAGGCGCGTTCCTGCAGTCCGCAAACCCCGCCGGGATCTGCTTGGCGGTCCACTTGCCCTGAGACGCTGTGGAGACGAGCAACGCCGAGGTTGCGTCGTAGCTGGGGGCCTGTGTCGCGCCGGGCCTGGCCAATCCCGTGTCATGGAAGCACAGACGCACGGACGTGGCATCGGCCGACAGCACCTCGAAGCGCATCATCCAGCCCTTGTCGGCCTCGAGCAGGCGCGCGCCATGGGCGGTTTTGGTGACATCCACGAAACCATAGTCCGCGAACGTCGTCTTCCCCGGCAGGCGGCGGGGGCCGACCGAGTTGGGGAACGAGGTCAGGTCCAGGTGCTGGACGACCGCGTCGACGACGCCTGCCTGCTGCGATACGGCCGGAGACGACGCGCCGACGCCAAGCGCGAGAAGGCCAACAAGCATTCCGGAGGTCATGCGGACGATCTCGCGCGCGGAGGGAGTCGCGGATGATAAGCGCCGGGAACGCCGGCGCCCAAGGGAGATTGCCGTGCGCGTTGGCTGCCGCCCAGACGGCGCCCGACAGCGTCGCGCAGGCTCGGACGACAAGGGCGTGGCGACACCAGCCCACCCGCCGTTGCGCCGTTCGCCCTGCGCGGACGAAGCCGATATCCTGGCGCATCTGGCGGCCGCCGCGGGTGGCCGCCCTCACCGACCAGGAATTCCCGATGACACGGAAGATGAAGATCGCCCTGCCGCTGCTGATCGCCGGCGTACTGAGCCTCGGCGCCTGCCAGAAGGCGCAGCAGAAGGCCCAGGAAGAGATCGCCGCAGCGCAGAACCCCTACCCGGCCAGTTCGCCGCTGCACGCGCCGTTCGATCGCATGCTGCGCAAGCTGGCCAACGATCCGCGCTACGTGGCGCTGCTCAAGCAGAGCGGCCCGCAGGCGCAGCAGGCCGGCTTCCAACTGGCGCAGAACGGCATCGCGCGACTGGACCACGCCACGCTGGAACAGCGCCTGCAGATCCTGTCGCAGGTCAGCGACAAGGTCGACGTACCGCAGTGCGCCGTGCTGGCGCGCGGCGGCAACCCCAACGATGCGCAGGCGCTGAGCGCGGCGATGCTGTCGGGCCTGGAAAAGCTGCCGCAGGCGCAGATCGACCGCTGGTTCGACGTCTCGCTGAAGGCCACCGACGCGGAGTTGAACAAGACCCCGGCGCAGCCGGTGAGCCAGGAGCAGATCCAGGCGGCGATGGGCACCCTGGTCAAGTCGCTGCCCGCCGACCAGCAGCAGCGCCTGATGCGGGTGCTGCCGGAGATCGCCAAGGCCAGCGACGAGGACGCCTGCTGGACGGCGCGGACCCTGTACCGCCAGGCGCTGGCGACGCCCGAGCCGGTACGTGGCCAGTTGGCCTGGGTGTTCGCGCAGCAGTAAGCGCGCACCAGCGCGAAACGCGCCCTGGCGTAGGGCGCGGTTTGCCGGGTCGCATCGCATCTCCGCCGCACGGCGGACTTCCGGCCGAGTTGCCGAGAGAAACCTTTGACCGAAAAAAATCCAGGCGCACCGCGCCTGGATGTTTTGTTGCGTCGTCTCCGCCCTGGCTGCAACGCAGGGTCAGGGCGGAACGCAGCCTCTTACTTGCGGCGCTCGATCACGAAGTTACCGACGTTGACGCCCAGATCGACGCCTTCGCCGGTGCCGGCCAGGGCCAGCGAGATATCGCCCTTGGTGACGACCTGCGCGGTGCTGGACTTGACCACGCCGGCATGCGCTTCGGCTGCGGCGTAGGTGCCGAACAGATCGTTGAGGCTATAGGCGCCGGTGAAGGTGCCGCGGCCACCGACGATCTTCGACTTGCCGACCGTCAGGCCACCGCCCTTGCTGCTGATCTTGACCGGGATCACCGCGCCGTCGTTGCAGGTGATGGTGCCGGTGCCCTTGGCGGTCTTGTAGAACACCGACCAGCCCGACAGGTTGAAGGACAGCTTGCAATCGATGTTGCCGGCGGCCTGGGCCTGCGGCGCGAGCGCGGCCGCACCCAGCAGTGCGAGCAGAGAGAGCGACTTGATCATGTGGGCATTCCGGGTGGGTGGACAAGGCGCGAGGGTAGCAATGGGTTTGTCGCGGCCGCGACAAGGTTGCGCGGGTGTCGCGCGGGCGTTCAGCAGGCATTTCCACTCGCGTCGGCCAGACGCCAGGACGAGTTGCAGTCCGGTCGATGGGCAGGCGGGGCGCGGCGCCAACCAAGGACAGGTCCATGACGGAGGCCGCGGCTCAGCCGGGATACGTCGCCGCGCCGGCGCTCGCCACGATCAAGCCAGATCCAGCTTGTCTTGTAGGAGCGGCTTCAGCCGCGATGGGCTTTCCCGGGAAGGCCCATCGCGGCTGAAGCCGCTCCTACGGAACGCGTGCTTTCGCCATCAGAGGCACCCGCGTTTCCAGCCACGCCAGGCACGTTGCGGCGACCCCGGCAGCAGCCACTTCTCCCCCACTAGTCGTCGAGGCTGAAGGCATCCGCATCGAGCATGGCCGGGAAGCGCGCGCGGTGCGCGGCCAGCGCGGCGGCGGAGATCGTGGTGGTGGCGACCTGCTCGCGCTCGCGGATCTCCAGTTGCGGCTGGCCGAGGAAATCGATCACCGCGCTGTCGCCGGCATAGTGCAGCTCGTTGCCGTCCACGCCGACGCGGTTGACCGCGGCCACGAAGCACAGGTTCTCGATCGCGCGGGCGCGCAGCAGCGTGCGCCAGGCATAGGCCCGCGCCGACGGCCAGTTGGCGACGAACAGCTGCAGGTCGAAATCCAGCTGTCCCGGGCGCTCGACGTCGTAGCGATTGCGGCAGAACACCGGGAAGCGCAGGTCGTAGCAGACCTGCGGATTGATCCGCCAGCCCTTCCACTCCACGCACAGGCGCGCGCGCCCGGCGGCGTAGCGCAGGTGTTCGTTGCCATAGCGGAACAAATGGCGCTTGTCGTAATGCTGCAATGCGCCGTCCGGCGTGGCCCACAGCAGGCGGTTGAACACCTTGGCCTCGCCATCGCCGCCGGGCACGCGCAACTGCACGCTGCCGGTCACCGCCGCGCCCAGCCGTGCCGCCTGCTCGCGGATCCACGCCACGGTCGGCCCGTCCATGTCCTCGGCCTGCGCCAGCGCGTCGTTGGAGAAGCCGCTGGTGAAGGTCTCCGGCAGGATCACCAGGTCGGTAACGCCGGCCAGCGGCGCCAGCAGCTCGCCGTAGTGCGCGCGGTTGCCGGCCGGATCGTGCCAGCGGGTGTCGCCCTGGACCAACGAGATCCTCAGATCGTTCATAGCAGGGAATCGGGAAAGGAGAATAGGGAATGGGTAAAGGCTAAGCGCATCGGCGAGTTTTCACCATTCCCCATTCCCGAATCCCCAATCCCGGCGACTTCGCGCGCTACAGCGCGCGAAGTCGCTCGATCGCCGCATCCAGCGTCGCCTCGTTCTTGGCGAAGCACAGCCGCGCCAGGCGCTGGGCGGGCGGCGGGTCCTGGTAGAACGGCGACAGCGGGATCGCCGCCACGCCCTTCTCGATGGTCAGCCACTTCACGAACTCGGTATCGGGCAGGTCGCTGACCGCCGAATAGTCCACCAGCTGGAAGTAGCCGCCGGGCACCGGCAGCGGCTTCAGCCGGGTGCCCAGCAACTGCTCACGGAAACGGTCGCGCTTGGCCTGGTAGAACGCGCCGAGCTGCTCGTCGTGCTCGGGCTCCTCGCGGATCATCGCGGCGAAGGCGTGCTGGGCCGGGCCGAAGCTGGCGAAGGTGTTGTACTGGTGGACCTTGCGGAACTCGGCGCTGAGCGCCGGCGGCGCGATCGCGTAGCCGATCTTCCAGCCGGTGCAGTGATAGGTCTTGCCGAAGCTGGAGACGACGAAGGCGCGTTCGCGCAACTCCGGCCAGCGCAGCACCGACTCGTGGCGGCGGCCGTCGAACACGATGTGCTCGTAGACCTCGTCGGAGATCAGGAAGATGTCGCTGCCGCGCAGCAGGTCGGCCACCGCCTGCAGATCGTCGGCGCCGAACATGGCCCCGGACGGGTTGTGCGGGCTGTTGAGCATCAGCAGGCGGGTGCGCGGGGTGATCGCCGCACGTACGCGCTCCCAGTCCACCGCGAACGTGTGCGGGTCCAGCGGCACGTGCACCGCACGCGCGCCGGCCAGGTCGATCGCCGGCTCGTAGCTGTCGTAGGCCGGATCCAGCACGATCACCTCCTCGCCCGGGCGCACCACGGCGTGGATGGCGTTGAACAGCGCCTCGGTGGCGCCGCTGGTGACGGTGACCTCGGTGTCGGCATCGACCTGGGCGCCGTAGCAGCGCAGCGCCTTCTCGGCGATCGCCTGGCGCAGCGCCGGCACGCCGGTCATCGGCGGGTACTGGTTGTGGCCGTCGCGCATGGCGCGGGCCAGCGCCTCGATCAGCCGCGGCGGCACCGGGAAATCGGGAAAGCCCTGGCCCAGGTTGACCGCGCCGTGCTCGGCGGCCAGTTGCGACATCACGGTGAAGATGGTGGTGCCCACCTTGGGCAGCTTGGTCTGCGGATGCATGGGGGGATCTGCGGGCAGCGGGAAAACGCCGAGTGTACGCAAAGCCGCTTGCCGGCGATGCGCCATACCGCCGCCGCGCCACTGACGCAGCGCATGCGCATCGCCGCGTGTGGCCGCCGCCGGCATCCGCCGGACGCCCGCATGCCGATACAATGCGCGCCTTCCCTTGCCGCCCGCCGCCGCGCCATCCGCCGCGGCCTTCGCCGATGACCGATCCGCTGTACACCCCGCCGCCGCTGCTGGCCGCGCACGGGCTCACGTTCGCCCGCGACGACGCGGCGGTGTTCGGTCCGCTGGACTTCCATCTGGATGCCGGCGAAGCGCTGCTGGTGCAGGGCGACAACGGCGCCGGCAAGACCACCCTGCTGCGGGTGCTGGTCGGCCTGCTGCGCGCCGAGGCCGGGCGCATCGAGATCGACGGCCACCCGGTGCGGCGTGGCGACCGCGCCCGCTTCATGGCCTACCTGGGCCACCTGGGCGCGCTGAAGGCCGACCTGAGCACCCTGGAGAACCTGCACTACCTGTGCGGCCTGCAGGGGCGCCGGGCCAAGCAGATGCCCGGCAGCGCGCTGGCAATCGTCGGCCTGGCCGGCTACGAGGACACCCTGGTGCGGCAGTTGTCGGCCGGGCAGAAGAAGCGCCTGGCGCTGGCGCGGATGTGGCTGTCGCCGGCGCCGCTATGGCTGCTCGACGAGCCCTACGCCAACCTCGACCTGGACGGCATCACCCTGGTCAACCGCATGATCGCCGCGCACCTGCGCAGCGGCGGCGCGGCCCTGGTCACCACCCATGGCGCCTATGCCGCGCCACCGGTGCGCACCCGCATGCTGACCTTGAGCGGAGTCGCCGCATGAGCCTGGCCACGCCCGTTCCTTCCCTCTGGCAGGCCACCCGTGCGCTGCTGCTGCGCGACCTGCGCCTGCTGTGGCGGCGTCGCGGCGACGCGCTGCAGCCGGCGCTGTTCGCCCTGTTGATCGTGGCCCTGTTCGCGCTGGCGCTGGGCAACCAGCCGCGCCTGCTCGGCGAGGTGGCCGGCGCCGCGCTGTGGCTGGCGGTGCTGCTGGCCGGCCTGCTGGCGCTGGACAGCCTGTTCCGCAGCGACGCCGAGGACGGCTCGCTGGAGCAATGGCTGCTGGCGCCGGTGCCGCTGGCCTGGCTGGTGCTGGTGCGGGTGCTGCTGCACTGGGTCACCACCGCGTTGCCGCTGATCGTGGCCGCGCCGCTGCTCGGCGAATTGCTGCACCTGCCACATGACCGCATGCCGGTGCTGCTGGCATCGTTGGCGCTGGGGACCCCGCTGCTGAGCCTGCTCGGCGCGGTGGTCGCGGCGCTGACGGTGGGCATGAAGCGCGCCGGCATCCTGGTCGCGCTGCTGGCCCTGCCGCTGTACGTGCCGGTGCTGGTGTTCGGCGCCGGCAGCGTGGCGGCGGCGGCGCAGGGCCTTGATCCGGCCGGCGGCCTGCTGTTGCTGGCCGCGGGCCTGGTCGCGGGCCTGGTGCTGGCGCCGTTGGCGGCGGCCGCGGCGATCCGCATCTCGCTGAGCTGAGCCGTTGGCGCAGCGCCGGCGCGGCGGCGGCCGTACCATGCCAGCGCAGTGCTCCCTCGCCGTTCCGTCGTTGTCGCATCGAATGTTGTCGCATCGAAGCCCGCCTTCCGCCAGCTAGAATCGTTCGCATGGCCTCTCTCGTCCGCTGGTTCCACCAACTCGGTTCGCCGCCAACCTTCGATCGCTTCGCTGCGCGCTGGACTCCGTGGTGCTACCTGGCGGCGCTGCTGCTGGCCGGCGTGGGCATCTGGCAGGCCCTGTTCGTGGTCCCGGCCGACCGCCTGCAGAGCGACGCCTTCCGCATCCTCTATATCCATGTGCCCAGCGCCTGGATGAGCCTGTTCGTGTTCGGCCTGATGGCCGTGTACGCGGCCATCGCCCAGGTCTGGCGGATCAAGCTGTGCGAGATCCTGGCGATGGCCTGCGCGCCGATCGGTGCCGCCTTCACCCTGATCACCCTGCTGACCGGCAGCATCTGGGGCAAGCCGATGTGGGGCGCCTGGTGGGACTGGGACCCGCGCCTGACCACCGAGCTGATCCTGTTGTTCCTGTACATCGGCGTGATGGGCCTGTACCTGGCGATCGAGGACCGGCGCACCGCCGCACGCGCGGCCGGGTTGCTGGCCATCGTCGGCGTGGTGCTGCTGCCGGTGATCCGCTATTCGGTGGTGTGGTGGAACTCGCTGCACCAGGGCCAGACCATCCGCCTGTTCGGCCAGTCCAGCATGGACCCGAGCATGCTGCCGCCGCTGTGGCTGATGGTGGCCGCGACCAAGTTCTGGTTCGCCGGCTCGCTGCTGGCGCGCGCGCGTGCCGACAACCTGCGCCGCGAGGCCGGCAAGGACTGGGTGACGCACCTGGCGGAGGCACGCGGATGAACTACCTGCCGTATGTGGTCGGTGCCTATGCAGTGTTCGCCGGCGTGCTGCTCGCCGATTTCGTGCTGGCGCGGCTGCAGGTGCGCAATGCGCTGCGGGCGGCACGGCTGCGCGCACAACGCAAGCGCCAGGCCAAGGCCGAACCGACGCCGCCGCTGGAGCTGAGCCGATGAACCCGCAGCGCAAGCGTCGCCTGCTGTGGCTGATGCTGCTGGTGCTGGCCGCCGGCCTGACCACCACGCTGGTGGCGATGGCCCTGCAGCGCAACACCGCCTACCTGTACACCCCGGCCGAGGTGCTGGCCGGCAAGACCGGCGCGCACGCGCGCTTCCGCCTCGGCGGCATGGTCGAGAAAGGCTCGTTCCAGCGCGCCCCGGGGTCACTGCAGTCGCATTTCCGGGTCACCGACGGCGATGCGCAACTGACCGTGCGCTACGACCGGATCCTGCCCGACCTGTTCCGCGAGGGCCAGGCGGTGGTGGCCACCGGCAGCATGCGCGATGGCGTGTTCGTCGCCGAGGACGTGCTGGCCAAGCACGACGAGACCTACATGCCGAAGGAACTGGCGGACAAGATGGGCAGCGCGCATCGCAAGCATGATGTGGGGGTGGCGCAGTGACGGCTCGGACAGCGCGGGACCCGAACAGCCGGGACTCGGGACCCGGGACCCGGGACCCGGGAAAGCGGTTGCGCGACATCTGCAACTTGGCAGCGCATCCACGCATCGGAACTGGCACGGTCCGTTTTTGCTTCGCACGCATCCCGCCCCGCTCCGCGACCAACCTACAGACCTCGCCTACGCGCTCTTCCGGGTCCCGGGTCCCGGGTCCCGAGTCCCGGCCGCATGCTGCCTGAGGTCGGTCAGCTCCTGCTGATCCTCGCCCTGCTCACCGCCGTGCTGCAGGCGCTGCTGCCGCTGGCCGGCGCGCAGCGCGGCGACGCGCGCTGGATGGCGGTGGCGCGGCCGGCGGCGTTCGCGCAGCTGGCCTTGGTGGCCGGCGCCTTCGCGATCCTCACCCATGCGTTCGTGACCCAGGACTTCTCGGTGGCCTACGTCGCCGAGAACTCCAATTCGCTGCTGCCGCTGGTGTACCGCTACTCGGCGGTGTGGGGGGCGCACGAGGGCTCGCTGCTGCTGTGGACGCTGATCCTGGCGCTGTGGACCGGCGCGGTCGCGCTGTACTCGCGGCGCCTGCCGGCCCCGGTGGTAGCGCGGGTGATCGGCACCCTGGCGCTGGTCAGCGTGGGCTTCCTGGCGTTCCTGCTGTTCACCTCCAACCCGTTCGCGCGGCTGCTGCCGGCGCCGCTGGAAGGACGCGATCTCAATCCGCTGCTGCAGGATCCCGGCCTGGTGATCCATCCGCCGCTGCTGTACGCCGGCTATGTCGGCTTCGCGGTGCCGTTCGCCTTCGCCATCGCCGCGCTGCTGGACGGCCAGGTGGACGCGCGCTGGCTGCGCTGGACGCGGCCGTGGACCAACGTGGCCTGGGGCTTTTTGACCATCGGCATCGCCCTCGGCAGCTGGTGGGCGTACTACGAACTGGGCTGGGGCGGCTGGTGGTTCTGGGACCCGGTGGAGAACGCCAGCTTCATGCCGTGGCTGGCCGGCGCGGCGTTGCTGCATTCGCAGGCCGTGACAGAGAAGCGCGGCAGCTTCGGCACCTGGACCCTGTTGCTGGCGATCGCCGCGTTCTCGCTGTCGCTGCTGGGCACCTTCCTGGTCCGCTCGGGCGTGCTGACCAGCGTGCACTCCTTTGCCGCCGATCCGGCCCGCGGCCTGTTCATCCTGGTGTTCCTGAGCCTGCTGTGCGGCGGCGCGCTGCTACTGTACGCGCTGCGCGGCGGCCGCGTGGCGGTGGCGGCCGACGAGGCGCGGCAACGCTTCGCGCCGGCGTCGCGCGAGACCCTGCTGCTGGCCAACAACCTGCTGCTGACCTGCGCCTGCGCCATGGTGCTGCTGGGCACGCTGTATCCGCTGCTGGCCGATGCGCTGGACCTGGGCAAGCTATCGGTGGGGCCGCCCTACTTCGGCACCTTGTTCATCGTGCTGATGGCGCCGCTGGTGGCGCTGCTGCCGTTCGGCCCGCTGACCCGCTGGCAGCGCGAACAGGCGTCGCGGCCGCTGGCGCTGCTGGCGCCGTGGGCCGGGCTGGCCCTGCTGGCCGGCGCGATCGGCTTCTTCCTGGCGCCGCAGGGCGCGTGGAAGACCGCTGCCGGCGTCGCCGCCGCGACCTGGGTGCTGCTGGGCACCGCGCGCTTCGTATGGAGCCGGCGGCAGCTCAAGGGCAGCCGTTTTACCGCCGAGATGCTGGGCATGACCCTGGCCCATACCGGCATCGCAGTGTTCCTGGCCGGCGCGTTGCTGGTCGAGGCGCTGGAGCAGCAGCGCGAAGTGGCGCTGGCGCCCGGACAGCACCTGGAGCTGGGCCGCTACCGGTTCGAGCTGCAGGGGCTGGACCAGCGCAAGGGCCCCAACTACGTGGCCGAACGCGCGCATGTGCAGGTGCTGCGCGACGATCGCCCGCTGGCGCTGCTGCACCCGGAAAAGCGCCTGTACGCCAGCGGCGGCCAGAACATGACCGAAGCCGGCATCCACCCCGGCCTGTTCGGCGACGTCTACGTCGCCCTCGGCGAGCCGCTGGGCGGCAATGCCTGGGCGATGCGCGTCCACGTCAAACCCTTCGTGCGCTGGATCTGGCTTGGCGCGGCGCTGATGGCGCTGGGCGGTTTCGTCACCGCCGCCGACCGGCGCTTCCGTCGTTCCCCGGAGACCCCCTGATGTCCGCTCCCGCTCCACGTCGCCTGCCGCTGCCCGCCATCCTGCTGGGCGCCCTGTTCTTCCTCGGCCTGCTGGCGTTGATGGTGTATGCGGTGCAGCGTTCCGGCAGCGCCGATCGCGACGCGCTGCCCTCGGCGCTGATCGGCAAGCCGGCGCCGGCGTTCGAACTGCCGCTGCTGCACGACGCTTCGATCCGCGTGCGCAGCAGCGAGTTGCTGGGCGCGCCGTACGTGCTCAACGTGTGGGGCAGCTGGTGCCCGGCCTGCCGCGAGGAACACCCGGTGCTGACCCGCTTCGCGCTGAGCAAGCGTGTGCGGGTGATCGGCTACGACTGGAAGGACACCCGCGAGGACGCGCTGCGCTGGCTGGAGCAGCTCGGCAATCCGTTCCTGGCGGTACTGTTCGATCCCGAAGGACGCACCGCGATCGACTGGGGCGTGGCCGCGGCGCCGGAGACCTTCCTGGTCGACGCGCGCGGCGTGGTGCGCTGGAAGCATGCCGGGCCGCTGACCGATGCGATCATCCGCGACGAACTGCTGCCGGCGTTGCAGCAGGCCGAGCGCGACGCCCCGCCGACGCGGGCGCAGGGCAAGGCCACGCCATGAACCTCGGCCGGCGCGCGCTGCGGCTGGGCCTGCTGGCGTTGCTGGCATGGTCTGCGCTGGCCGGCGCCGAACCGGTGTCCGATCCGACGCCGCTGGCCTACCGCTCCGCCGCCGAGGAAGCGCGCTTCCATGCGCTGACCGCGGAACTGCGCTGCGTGCAATGCCAGAACCAGTCGCTGGCCGACTCGCACGCGCAGATCGCCATGGACCTGCGCCGCGAAGTGCTGGAACTCATGCACCAGGGCAAGTCGGATGCGCAGATCAAGCAGTTCCTGGTCGATCGCTACGGCGAGTTCGTGCTGTACCGGCCGCAACTGGAAGCGCGCACCTGGCTGCTGTGGTTCGGCCCCTTGCTGCTGCTGGCCGGCGGCGCGCTGGTGCTGATCCGGATGGTACGGCGGCGCGCGCCCGCGGCGACCGCGCTGCCGCTGCAGGACGAACAGGAATGGTGAGGCGATGCTGAGTTGGGGCATGTCGGCCGCGGCGGTGGCGCTGGCGGCGCTGGTGTTCGCAATCGTGTTGTGGCCGCTGCGCCGCGGCGGCCGCCGCAACGGCGCATTGCTGGCGGTCGCGGTGCTGGCGCTGGGCGTGGCGAGCGCGGCGCTGTACGCCCTGGTCGGCACCCCGCGCGCGCTGCAGGCGCAGAACCGCGAGGCACCGCGCACGCTGGAGGACGGCGTGAAGCAACTGCAGGCGGCGCTGGCCAAGGATCCGAACCGCGCCGACGGCTGGGCCTTGCTCGGCCGCAGCCAACTGTCGCTGGGGCACGCCAGCGAGGCCGCGGCCGCGTTCGAGCGTGCAGTGCGCCTGGCGCCGGAACAGGCGCCGTTGCTGATCGAAGCGGCCGAGGCGCGTGCGCTGGCCAACCCGCAACGACAGTTCGACGACCAGGCACTGGCCTGGCTGCAGCATGCCCTGCAACTGGCGCCGGGCAGCGAACGCGGCGCCTGGTTCCTCGGCATCGCCCAGCGCCAGCGCGGCCAGGACGCCGCCGCAGCTGCCACCTGGGAAGCGCTGTTGCCGCGCGTGGATGCGGCCACCGCCGCGGCACTGCGGCCGCAGATCGACGCGGCGCGCAGTGCGGCCGGCCTGCCCGCCTTGTCCACCGCCGGCGCCACGGCGCAGCCTGACAAGGCGCCGGCGACCGCCGGCCTGACCGTGACGGTGTCGCTGGACCCGGCGTTCGCCGCCCGCGTGCGCCTGCGCGGCGACGCCAGCGTGTTCGTGATCGCGCGCGTGCCGGACGGCCCGCCGATGCCGGTGGCGGTGCAGAAGCATCCGCTGCAGTCACTGCCGTTGCGGGTGACGCTGAGCGATGCGGACAGCCCGATGCCGACACAGAAACTCTCGCAACTCAAGCAGGTGCAGGTGGTCGCGCGGCTGTCGGCCAGCGGTAATGCCATGCGCCAGGACGGCGATCTGGAATCGGCACCGGTGACAGTGACCCTGCCGGCGACCGCGCCAGTGGAGTTGGTGATCGGCAAGCCCTGACCACTGCAACCTCGTGCAGACGCGGTGGATGTCGACCGCCGCCAGAGGCGCCTACAGCAACGGCGGGGGCATCGCGTAGGAGCGGCTTCAGCCGCGACGCGCGTTACCTGCAATGCCGTCGCGGCTGAAGCCACTCCTACTCGACAACGACTGTGCCGCACTCTGGCGCGGCAAAAACGATTCGTACAAGCCGGAACCGCGTCTGCGCACCAGCGGCGGCCATCGCCATCGGCATGCTGCATCTCGCGCCACGCATACGCCGGATGCGCAATCGCGCGGCTAGAATCGAGGCATGACCGAATTCATCCCGCCCGGCAGCCGCTTCCTCGCCCTGCCCTCGCCGTTCCCGATGAAACGTGGTGGCCAGCTGCACGGCGCGCGGGTCGCCTACGAAACCTGGGGCACGCTGTCGGCCGCGCGCAACAACGCGGTCCTGATCGTCACCGGACTCTCGCCCGACGCGCATGCCGCGGCCAATGCCGACGATCCCACGCCAGGCTGGTGGGACGGCATGCTCGGCCCGGGCAAGCCGATCGACACGCAGCGTTGGTTCGTGATCTGCGTGAACTCGCTGGGCAGTTGCAAGGGCTCGACCGGTCCGGCCTCGCCGCACCCGGACGACGGCCAGCCGTATCGCCTGCGCTTCCCTGAGTTGTCGATCGAAGACGGTGCCGACGCCGCCGCGCAGGTGGTGCGAGCGCTGGGCATCGCGCAGCTGGCCTGTGTGATCGGCAACTCGATGGGCGGCATGACCGCGCTGGCGCTGCTGCACCGGCATCCGGGCCTGGCGCGCAGCCACATCAATATCTCCGGCAGCGCGCAGGCACTGCCGTTCTCGATCGCGATCCGCTCGCTGCAGCGCGAGGCGATCCGCCTGGATCCGAACTGGAACGGCGGCGAGTACGACGAAGCGACCTATCCCGAGTCGGGCATGCGCATGGCGCGCAAGCTCGGCGTGATTACCTACCGTTCGGCGCTGGAATGGGACGGGCGCTTCGGCCGCGTGCGGCTGGACTCGGACCAAACCGACGACGATCCGTTCGGCCTGGAATTCCAGGTCGAGAGCTACCTGGAAGGCCACGCCCGCCGCTTCGTGCGCCGTTTCGACCCGAACTGCTATCTGTACCTGAGCCGCTCGATGGACTGGTTCGACCTGGCCGAACCCGCCGGCGGCGACGTGCTGGCCGGCATCGCCACGATCCAGATCGAGCGCGCGCTGGCGATCGGCGCCAACACCGACATCCTGTTCCCGGTGCAGCAGCAGCAACAGATCGCCGACGGCCTGCGCGCCGGCGGCGCACAGGCGCAGTTCCTGGGGCTGGATTCGCCGCAGGGCCACGATGCCTTCCTGGTCGATTTCGCGCGGTTCGGGCCGGCGGTGCGGGCGTTTCTGGACGCGCTGTGAGTGGTGCGGTGTATTGACCGTACCACTCCATCATGCGGTGCCTGGCGCTGCCGTCGTCGGCATCGGTCGAGATGGGCTTACCTCAAGATGCATCCCGCTCGGTGAGTTGAGTCCCTCCGGACACCTCGCACTTGGCAGATCGTCCGCGCACAACCGCAGCCACGGCCGTACGCACGGACCGACTGAAACGCTGGCGACACCCGGAACTAGAAAGGCAGAAGCGAGAGCACGGCAGATCCTTTGCCGTACTCTCACCGATCGTTGCAGCAGAACGCCGGCAACGATGAAATCAGTTGAACCGCGGCATGTCCGCCAGCGCGGTGTTCTGGATCAGCGTCTCGCCATTGAACTCGAAGTAGCGGCCATAGGCGGTGATCACCTCATGTCGATTGCTCTTGAGCTCACGCGTGTCGAACTTGCACGCCTCGCCTGCCGGCCCGTAGTTGCAGATCTGCTGATAGCGCGCAACGCTCTGCAACGGACCGGAAGCAAGCAGATTGCCGTTGGCATCCCACATCCAGTACTGGCCATAGGCGTTGACCGACTCGACCAGCCCGCCCCATTCCGGGAACACGACCAGCGAGCGCGTGTCGAACACGCAAGGATTGCTCTGGGTTTTCTGGTAACACGGCCCATTGGCGGCAGCGTATCGCGGTACGTCGTGCAGCGCTCCACCCTGCGGGCCGAATGGCTGACCGTTAGTGTCAAAGTTCCAGTAACGGCCATAGGCGGTAATGGATTCCAAATAGCCCACACCCGGATAGTTCACTTCGGCGCGGGTATCAAACTTGCAGGGCTTTTTACGCATGACGAACTGGGTCGTACACGGTCCGTTGCCTCCCGCGTAAACCGAAGAGCTACTGAGCGGCACAGGAAGCGTGACCGGCAAGCCCTGAGCATCAAACTTCCACACGTGGCCGTAAGCGGTGACGGTCTCGGTGCCATCCGGCGCTACATCCATGCTATCCAGAGTGCACTGCGCCTGTCCCGACTTGCCAGGTACGTTGTAACGGCACGCGCCAGCGGACATGCCCTGACCGGCGACACTGCGTGCGGCACTGACGGCGGCTTCGGCGTTCAGCAGACCTGCGCCACACCCGCCGGAGGGACACACCATCGGACCTGCCGAAGCCTGCAGAATGCTTGTGATCTGAGCGGGACTCAAAGACGGATTGACTGAGAGCATCAGTCCGATGACGCCACTAACATGAGGTGTTGCCATCGAAGTACCACTTAGAAAGCGATAGCAATGCACCCATTGGGTACCAGTGCCCTCGGCCCAAGCCGACATCACGCCTACTCTGCTGGTGCTGACGCCCTTGTTTCCTACATTGTTCAAAATGGGACAGGCTCCCTCTCCCGCACCGAATACACCATCTTCTCGGGTCGCTCCTCCGCCCGGCGCCGTCAACGTCAGCGATGCACCACCATTGCTGTACGGAGCTTCCACATTAGGCTCTTGCGGCGTGCCGAGGGAGGCACCTACGGAGATCACCCCGGGACAGGACGCTGGACTGACATTTGCCACATCCACCCGAGATTCTGGCACTCCCTCGTTGTCGTATTTGATATCGGGCGTATTGTGGTTGCCTGCTGCGGCGACTACAGGTACGCCGGCCGCTATCGCGCCGGCAATCGCGGCGCGGGTAAGCTTGTAATTGCCACTACTGCTGCACGAGATATTTGCCTGGGCAAAACTGAGGTTGATCACGCGCGCACCAGACTGCACTGCCACCTGGATACCGTCAGCGATACTCGCATCGGTTAGCGATGTCTTGATCGAAAGGACTTCACACTGCGGGCATACTCCGGCAATACCCTCACCATTCCGGGTTCGGGCCGCCACGATACCCATGACATGAGTTCCATGCGCACCGGAGCCAATGTATCTAGAGTCTTCACCATTGCCATCTAGCGTCTCGGTCGCATCCCAGTAAGTCGCGAGACCAGCGCCATCTTTCGCCCAGTTGATATCCGGATGCTCGGAATATCCAGTGTCAACCACCGCCACACGGATCTTTTCCCCACCCGACGGGGCCAGCGCCCAGGCTTGCGGCGCGCGAATCGCATTGAGCGTCCACTGCTGCGCCGAAAGCGGATCATTGGTCAGCGCCTGCGCGTGGAGCGTGCCACTCAAGGACAAGCCTGCCATCACCCCGAAGCGCACTAGAGTAGACAGACGTTTCTTTACGAACATTGTTCCAGACATAAGTGAAACTCCTTTTCTCTGATGGGCAACCCCCTGTCGCCCGGTCATCCGGAAAGACACTGACTACCGCTTCGTGGTGTTCGTTCCGCATCACCGACCGTCGCGAAATTCTAGAGCGGCGACGTCTCACAGGCCGACACTGACGGTGCGTTGTATACCATCAGAGAATCTCGTCCCAGTTGCCATCGTTCTGCAACGTGCGTGCTTGGAGGTTGACGCCATTTGTGGCACACGTGCGCCACGCGTGACCAGTCACGCTGCGCGTGTCTCACACCGTGTCGTCGCCCGACGCTTCGACGCTGCGCACGAGTTTCCCGTCCTGCAACCGATAGCGCACATGCACCACGCCCTCGGGCAGCGCATCGTGGCTGATCAGCAGCAGGCTGCGCTGCCCCAGCGCCTGCGCCAGGTCGCGCAGCAGCGCCTGTGCGGTGTCCACGTCCAGGCCTTCGGTGGGTTCGTCCAGCACCAGCAGCGGTGCCTCGCGCAACAGGGCGCGGGCCAGGGCCAGGCGCCGCGCCTGGCCGGCGGACATGGTGGCGCCGTTTTCACCGAGCCAGGCGTCGAGGCCGCCGACTTCGTGCAGCCAGGCGTCGAGCCGCACGTCGGCCAGCACCCGCTGCAGGCGCGCATCGTCGGCCGATGGATCGCCCAGGTGCAGATTGTCGCGCACGCTACCGGCGAACACCGGCGCGCCCTGCGGCAGCCAGGCGATGCGGCGATGCCACTGCGCCTCGGCCACCTCACGCAAATCCGTGCCGGCGTAGCGCACGCTGCCCTGTTGCGGATCCCACAAGCGCAGCAGCAATGCCGACAGGGTCGTCTTGCCGCTGCCGCTGTCGCCGGAGATGGCGATGCGCTCGCCCGGCGCGATGCGCAGGGACACACCGTCGAGCACGCGCCGGGTCTCGCCCGGCCAGGCGAAGACGACGTGGTCGAACTGCACCTCGCCATTGGCCGGCAGCGGTTGCGGTTGCGCCGGGTCGAGCACCGGTGGCGCCTGCCCGGCGATCGCCTGTAAGCGCCGCGCGGCGACGCGGCCGGACTGCAGCGCCTGCCAGGCCAGGCCGGCCCCGGCCCAGACCTCGAGCAGGGCCACGGTCAGGAACACCAGGCCGGCGGCCTGTTCGGCGCTGATCGCGTCGGCACGCGCCGCACCCAACGCCACCCACAGCATCGCCAGCAGACCAAATGCCGCGCACAGCGCATGCAAGGCGTTGCCGCCGATCAGTCGCTGCCGCTGGCGCCGGTCCTCCGCGCGCACCGCCTGGGCGCTGGCGTCCACGCGTGCGATCCACGTGGCTTGCGCGTCGAGCGCGGCCAGGTCGGCGGCGCCCTCCAGGCCTTCGTAGGCCAGGGTGCGCAAGGCTTCGCGCTGCTGCGCGCGCGCACGTTCGCGGGCGTCGCCGTCGCGCGCCACCACCCACGGCACGCCGAGCCCGATCGCCAGCGCCAGCGCGGTCAGCACCAGCGCCGCCGGCCCGTGGATCGCCGCTGCCGCGGCGATGCCGATCGTGCCGGCGCCGAGCAATGCGGCCAGCGGCGCAAGTGCGCGCACCACCAGGCCGTCGACCTCGCCGATGTCCGACATCAGCCGTGCCAGCAGTTCGCCGGTGCGGCTGGCACCGAGCCGTGCCGGTGCCAGCGGCAGCGCGCGACGGAAGAACCACACGCGCAGATCGCGGGCGATGCGCAGCGTGGCATCGTGCCCGACCAGCTTTTCGCCGTAGCGCGAGGCGATGCGGGCGAAGGTCAGTGCGCGGATGCCGGCCGACGGCGAGAAGAAGTTGAAACCGCTGCCCATGCCGACCGCGCCGGCCAGCGCCGCGGCGGTGAGGAAGCCGCCGGACAGGCCGAGCAGCCCGACTCCGGCCAGCATCGTGCACAGCACCAGCAGCGCGGTCAGCAGCAGCCGGCCGAGATGGCGGCCGAACACGCCGCGCAAGGTATCGCGGGTGCCGCTCATGGCTGCGCTCCGTGGGTCGCGGCGGAGGTGGTGCGTGCCGGCAACCGCAGCACGGTATCGGCCCAGCGCATCGCCGCCTCGCTGTGGGTGGCGACGATCACGCTGCGGCCGCGGGCGAAGTCCGCCAGCGTACGCAGCAGGTCCGCCTCGGTGTCCGCATCCAGGAACGCGGTCGGTTCGTCCAGCAACAGCAGTTCCGGATCGCGCAGCAACAGCCGGGCCAGGCCGATGCGTCGCGCCTCGCCGCCGGACAGGCCGAAGCCGCGCTCGCCGATCGGCGTGTCCAGGCCCTGCGGCAGACGCGCGGCGAAACGCAGCACCTGCGCCGCCTCGGCGGCGGCATGCAGCTGCGCAGCGCTGGCCTGCGGATCGGCCAGGCGCAGGTTGTCGGCGATGCTGCCGTGGAACAGATACGGGCGCTGCCCGGCGTAGCCGATACGCAGCCCCCTGCGCACCTGCAAGGTGCCGGCACGCGGTGGCAGCCACCCGGCCAGTGCTTCCAGCAGCGTGCTCTTGCCGCTGCCGCTGGGTCCGACCAGGGCCAGGCGCTGGCCGGCATGCAGGTCGACATCCAGGCCCTGCACCGCATCGCAGCGCGCGCCCAGCGGACGCAGATGCAGCCCGCGTGCGCGCAGCAGTGGCGCCTCCGCACGCGTCGCGCCCGCTGCAGGCGCGGAAGACATCGCTGCAGTGGCATCGGTCTCGATCGGCGTCACGGCACCAACATCGTTCGACACGGCGGCACCCTCGTCGCACGCGACTGGCACGTCCGTGGCCTGCGGCAGGCTTTCCAGCAGGCGCTCCACCTCGGCCGCCGCGGCCAGCGCGTTGGCGCGGTCGTGGTAATGCGCGGCCAGGCGCCGCAGCGGCGCATAGAACTCCGGCGCCAGCAGCAGGCAGAACACGCCGGTGCCCAGGGTCGGCACGCTGCCGTGCAGGGCGATCATGCCGAGGTAGCTCAGGCCCAGGTACAGCGCGACGATCGCCACGCTGACCGAGGCGAAGAACTCCAGCACGGTGGACGACAGGAACGCGATGCGCAGCACTTTCAGCGTGCGCTCGCGCACGCCCTCGGCGGCAGCGGCGATCCCGCGCAGTTCGTCGTCGCCGCGCCCGTACAGGCGCAACAGGCCCAGGCCCTTGAGCCGGTCGGCGAAGTGCCCGCCCATCCGCGCCAACTCGCGCAACTGCCGGCGGCCGGCGGCTTCGGCGCCCCAGCCCACCAGCATCATGAAGATCGGCACCAGCGGCGCGGTGAACAGCAGGATCAGCCCGACCACCCAGTCGCTCCAGGCCACCGCCAGCACGATCAGCAGCGGCACCACGCTCACTTCCCAGCGCGCGGGCCGGTAGCCGGCGTAGTAGCCGTCCAGCGCATCGCCATGCGCCAGCAGCAGTTCGCCCAGTTCGCCGTTGCGCTGCCCACGCAGCCACAGCGGCCCGCGCTGCAGCAGTTGCCGGTACACGCGCCGGCGCAATTCGAGTTTCGCCGCATCGGCGACATCGCCGGCAGCCCGCTGCGCGGCGGCGCCGAGCCAAGCGCGCAGGACCAACACCAGCGCCAGCAGGCCGAAGGCCGGCAGTGCCTGCGCCAGGTCGCGGCGCTCGACCAGCAGCGCCTGCACCAGCCAGGCGATGGCGCCGGCCTGCACGATCAGCAGCGCGCCGGAGACGCTGATGGCCGCCGCGGCCAGGCGCTGGCGGCCGCGCGCGGCCGCAGCCAGGGCATCCAGCCAGCGCATGCGCTGCTGCCGCTGCTGCGGCGTATCGGCGGGCAGTGCGGTGGACGGCTCGGCGGAATCGGTCAAAACGGGCTCGGCGCGGCGAACGAAGTCGCCAGTTTAGCGGGAAGGCGCTTCCGGGCCGGAACCGCCGTGGCCGCCACGATGCCGGGCGCCCCGGTTGCGCACATTGATCTGAATCAAGGTCGAACGCACCGGCGCGGCGGAAGATCGCTTCCAATCTCCCGCCACTCGGCCACCCAGATGCACATCTTCCACGAGGTAGCACAGCCATGATCGACACCACTGTCGTAGAGCTGTCGCGGCTGCAGTTCGCCATGACCGCGATGTACCACTTCCTGTTCGTCCCGCTCACCCTGGGCCTGTCCTTCATGATCGCGATCATGGAGAGCGTGTACGTCATGACCCGCAAGGACGTGTGGCGGCGCATGACCCTGTTCTGGGGCGTGCTGTTCGGCATCAACTTCGCGATGGGCGTGGCCACCGGCATCGTCATGGAGTTCCAGTTCGGCATGAACTGGTCCTACTACAGCCACTACGTCGGCGACATCTTCGGCGCGCCGCTGGCGATCGAAGGGCTGATGGCGTTCTTCCTGGAAGCGACCTTCATCGGCCTGTTCTTCTTCGGCTGGAGCAAGCTCACCCCGGTCAAGCACCTGATGGTGACCTGGCTGATGGCGCTGGGCACCAACCTGTCGGCGGTGTGGATCCTGATCGCCAACGGCTGGATGCAGAACCCGACCGGCGCGGTGTTCAACCCGGACACCATGCGCATGGAAGTGGTCGACTTCATGGCGGTGGTGTTCAACCCGGTGGCGCAGGCCAAGTTCGTGCATACGGTCAGCGCCGGCTACGTGACCGGTGCGGTGTTCGTGATGTCGATCAGCGCGCTGTACCTGCTGCGCGGCAAGCACCGCGACATCGCCCGGCGTTCGTTCGCGGTGGCCGCCGCGTTCGGCCTGGCGTCCTCGCTGTCGGTGGTGGTGCTGGGCGACGAGAGCGGCTACGCCGCCAACGAACACCAGAAGATGAAGCTGGCCGCGATCGAAGCGATGTGGGAAACCGAGCAGGCGCCGGCCGACTTCACCGCCTTCGGCATCCCCAACCAGGCCACCGGCAAGAACGACTACGCGATCAAGGTGCCGTACCTGATGGGCCTGATCGCCACGCGCTCGTTGAACACGCCGGTGCCGGGCATCCTGGAACTGGTCAAGCGCGCCGAGCACCGCGTGCGCGGCGGGCAGATCGCCTACGGCGCGCTGCAGCGGCTCAAGGCCAACCGCAACGATGCCGAGGCGCGCGCGGTGTTCGATCGCCACTGGCAGGACCTGGGCCACGGCCTGCTGCTCAAGCGCTACCGCGAGGACATCCTCAACGCCACGCCGGAGGAGATCGCCAAGGCCGCGCTGGACACGGTGCCGCGGGTGCTGCCGCTGTTCTGGACGTTCCGGGTGATGGCCGGCCTGGGTTTCTACCTGATCGCCTTCTTCGCCGCCGCGCTGTGGTTCTCGTGCAAGCACAATTTCGAGGACAAGCGCTGGTTCCTGAAGCTGGCGCTGTGGACCCTGCCGGCGCCGTGGATCGCGATCGAGTGTGGCTGGTTCGTGGCCGAGTACGGCCGCCAGCCGTGGGCGGTGGAAGGCGTGCTGCCGACCTTCTACGCCGCTTCCGGCCTGGCCCTGCACGACATCCTGATCACCCTCGCCGGCTTCGTGGCGATCTACACCACGCTGCTGATCATCGAGATCAAGCTGATGCTCAAGGCGATCCGCAAGGGACCGGACGCGCTGCCGGCCCTGCTGCAGCCCGCCCCGCGTCCCGTTACCCCGATCGCCGCGCCTGCGACCGCCGGCCACCTCTGACCCCGGCAGGAGACACACCATGGACTTCATTGCATTGGACTACACCACGCTGCGCGTGATCTGGTGGCTGCTGCTGGGCATCCTGCTGATCGGCTTCGCGGTGATGGACGGATTCGACCTGGGCGTCGGCGCGCTGCTGCCGTTCGTGGCCAAGACCGACGCCGAGCGCCGGCTGGTGGTCAACACCATCGGCCCGGTCTGGGAAGGCAACCAGGTCTGGTTGATCCTGGGCGGCGGCGCCATCTTCGCCGCCTTCCCGCCGCTGTACGCGGTGAGCTTCTCCGGCTTCTACCTGGCGATGTTCGTGATCCTGTTCGCGCTGATCCTGCGCCCGGTCGGGTTCAAGTTCCGCGGCAAGCTGCCCAGCCAGCGCTGGCGCAACGGCTGGGACTGGGCGCTGTTCGTCGGCGGCTTCATCCCGGCGCTGATCATGGGCGTGGCGGTGGGCAACGTGCTGCTGGGCGTGCCGTTCCACTTCGACGACACCCTGCGGGTGTTCTACACCGGCAGCTTCTTCGGCCTGCTGATGCCGTTCGCCCTGCTCGCCGGCCTGCTCAGCGTGAGCATGCTGGTGGCGCACGGCGCGGCGATGCTGGTGCTGAAGACCGACGGCCCGGTGGCCGAGCGCGCGGCGCGCTACGGCAGCCTCGCCGCCCTGGTGGCCTGCGCGCTGTTCGCCGGCGCCGGGGTATGGGTGGCCACCGGCCTGCCCGGCTATGCGGTCACCTCGCAGGTGGTCACCGACGGCGCCACCAATCCCCTGCTGAAAACCGCCGTGCTCGGCGAGGTGGGCGGCTGGATGCACAACTACCAGCGCATGCCGCTGACCGCCCTGGCCCCGGCCGCCGGCCTGCTCGGCCTGCTGCTCAGCGCGGTGCTGCTGCGCAAGCGCCGCGGCGGCCTGGCGTTCATCGCCTCCGGCGCGGCCATCGCCGGCATCATCCTGACCGTGGGCTTTGCGATCTTCCCGTTCCTGCTGCCCTCCTCCAGCCAGCCCGGCTCCAGCCTGACCGTGTGGGACGCCTCCAGCAGCCACCTGACCCTGTGGATCATGCTGCTGGCCACCGTGGTGTTCCTGCCGATCATCCTCGGCTACACCACCTGGGTGTACCGCGTGCTCAAGGGCAAGGTCACCGCCGCCTCCCTGGACGACAACCCCAACGCGTACTGACGCGCCCGCAAGGAGAAACGATCATGTGGTACTTCGCCTGGATTCTCGGTGTCGGCCTGGCCTCCACCGCCGCCATCCTCAACGGCATGTGGTTCGAGGCGCGCGAGCGCAACGCCGCGGATGCCGCCGCGGACGCGGCCGACGCGGCGGACTGAAATTTTTTTGCAAAGGCGCTTGCCGAATGCGGAAGACCTCCGTATCATGTGCGGCTCCTTCGGGGTGTAGCTCAGTCTGGTAGAGCGCTACGTTCGGGACGTAGAGGTCGCAGGTTCGAATCCTGTCTCCCCGACCAGTTTCAAGGTCACAAGAAGCCTGGAAAACCACAGTTTTCCGGGTTTTTTTGTGTCCGCAATCCGGTGCGGCCACGCAGCGCGGCCACCACCCGCCGCCGCCCGCCTCCGTCTTCTCGAAGCAGCCTGGCCTTGACGCCCGGGCCCGGCGCCTCGCCACAATGGCGACGGGGAAGCGGCGCATGCATCACGACCTGCGTCTTCGGCGACGACACGCGCCGAAGGCGAGATGGCGGGCATGTCCGTTTCGATGCTCACCACTCCGACGACGGACACATGCCATGAAACTGCAAACCGCACTCTGCCTCTCACTGATTTCGCTCTACTGCGCGCCGGTAGCAGCGGTGACCGAACTCGACAAATCGGTGGATCGGGTGGGCATCCAGAACAACTACGCCTACTTCGCAATCAAGGACAACCTTTCCGTCTCGTGCAAGTTCGACATCATCTACCTCAACCTGACCAGCGATTTCGGAAAAGCCGCGTATGCGAACATCCTGGCGGCCCAGGCTGGGGGCAGAAAGCTGTCCCGGTTCGATTACGACCAGGTCGCCCCCGGCGAAATGTGCACCCTTTCTCTGGTTGAGTCACGCAGCTGAGCTGGACTGGGCGCGGCCACGCTCAGCGCAACCGCGCCTTCAACAGCGGCCGCAGCAGGTAATTGAGCACGCTGCGCTTGCCGGTGAGGATGTCGACCTCGGCCACCATGCCGGGGATGATCGGCAACGCTTCGCCACCGCGGCGCAACTGGCTGCCGTCGGTGCGGATCAGCACTTGGTAGAACGACTCCTTCCCATGCGGGGTCTGCTCCTCGATGGTATCGGCGCTGATCTGTTCGACCGTGCCGTTGAGCTCGCCGTAGATCGTGTAGTCGTACGCGGTGATCTTGACCCGCGCGCCCATCCCCGGCACCAGGAACGCCACGTCGCGCGGCTTGATCCTGGCCTCCACCAGCAGCCGCTCCTCCACCGGGATGATCTCCATGATCGGCTCGCCCGGCGGGATCACGCCGCCACGCGTGTTGATCAGCACGGTGTTGACCCGTCCGCGCACCGGCGACAGGATCTCGGTGCGGCGCAACTGGTCGTGGCGCTGGCGCACGATCGGCTCCAGTGCACCGAGATCCGCCTTGCGCTTGGCCAGTTCGGTATAGGCCTCCTGGAAATAGCTGTTGCGCAGCTCGCCGAGCCGGCCCTGCAAGGTCGCGATGTCCTGGCTGAGCTTGAGCGCCTCGACCTGGCTGACCGCGCCGCGGGCGACCAGCGGCCGCACGATGTTCAACTGGTCCTGGGCCAGCCGGATCTGCCGCTGGATCGCCTGGCTGCCTTCGGCCAGCTTGCTGCGGCGCGACTCGAACAGGTCGCGCTCGGAACGCTGCAAGGCCTCATTGGAGGCGACCTGCTCAGGGAAGGCGATGCGGTCCTTGCCCAGCACTTCGGCTTCCAGGCGCGCGATCGCCGCATGCAGCACCTGCTCCTGGTTGACCGACTCCTGGTAGTTGGTCAGGAAGTGGGTGCGTTCCAGGCGCACCAGCGGCTGTCCCGGCTTGACCAGTTCGCCTTCCTGCACCAGCAGCCGATCCAGGATCCCGCCCTCCAGGCTCTGGATCTTCTGCATGCGGCTGTACGGCACCACGCGGCCATCGCCACGGGTGACCTCGTCCAACTCGGCCCAGGCCGCCCAGGCCAGGAAGATCGCCACTGTCGCCAACACGGTCCACAACAACGGCCGGTACAGCGGATGGGTGGAGGCCAGCAGCGGATCGGCCAACCGCCGCCGCAGCGCGATCGAGGAGCGCTCAGCCATGGCCGCCCGCCAGTGCCGGCGCCGGCGCCTGTACCCGGTTGCCCTGCAGCACCTGCTCCACCGGTCCATCCACCACCACGCGTCCTTGCCGCAGCACCACGGCACGCCGGGTCAGTTCGAGCATGCTGCGCTTGTGCGTGCTCAGCACCAGCGTGCGCGTGCCCAGCCAGCGCTGCAGGTAGGCGATGACCAACTGCTCGCTGTGCTGATCGAACGCCGCGGTGGGTTCGTCGAGCAGCACCACGCCGGGATCCTGCAGCAGCAGCCGCGCCAGGCCCAGCGCCTGCCGCTGTCCGCCGGAAAGACTGGTGTTGCCCTGGATCGGCAGGTCCAGGCCGAAGGGATGCGCGCGCACGAATGCCCCCAGCCCCACCCCATCCAACGCCGCGTACAGCTCGTCGTCGCCCAGCGCCGCGCCGTGCAGGTTGAGGTTGTCGCGCAGGCTGCCGTGGAACAGGGCCACGTCCTGCGGCAGGTAGCCGATGTTGCGCATGCGGTCGGCCGGGTCGATCTGCGCGATCGCCACGTCGTCGAGCAGTAGCCGCCCCGATTGCGCGTCGACCAGGCCCGCCAGCAGGCGCAACAGGGTGGACTTGCCGGCGCCGTTGCCACCGAGCAACGCCACGCGCTCGCCGGCGCCGATCCGCAGCGCCTGCACGTCCAGCGCCGGCGGCTGATCGCCATGGCGCAGCGTCACCGCATCCAGGCGATAGTCGCCCTTCAGCCGCAGCTTGTGCACGAAGCGTTTGCCGGCCGGACGCTCCTGCGCTGCGCCCAGCAACTGGTCCAGCCCCTCCATCGCCACCCGGGTATGCTGCCAGCGCCCCAGCACCGCGGCCGCCTGCCCCAGCGGTGCGATCGCGCGTGCGGCCAGCAGCGAGCAGGCCACCAGCGCACCGACGGTCATCTCGCCCTGCTGGATCCGATAGACGCCGAACACCACCACACCGACGTAGGCCAGCTGCTGCACCACCGAGGCGGCATAGCTGAGCGCGGTGGTCAGCGAATGGGTCTTCATCGCCGAGGCCGCCAGTTGCGCGGTCAGGCCCTCCCACAGGCCCTGACAGCGGCCCTCGGCACGCGCGGCCTTGATCGATTCCAGATGCTCGAACGCCTCCAGCAGCAGGCCGTTCTTCATCGCGCCCTCGCGCAGGTTCTGCCGCGACAGCGCGCCGAGCAGGCGCTGCGCCAGCAGCCCGGGCAGCACCATCAACACGCAGGCGACCAGCGGCACCCACACCACGTGGCCGCCGATCAAGGCGATGATGGCCAGGAAGATCGCCACGAACGGCAAATCGCTGATCAGCGCTGCGCTGGACGTGGTGTAGAACTCGCGCACCGACTCGAACTCGCGGACCTGCGTACTGAAGGCCCCCATCGACCCCGGTTTGGCCGCCATGCGCATGGCCAGCACGCGCGAGAACAGCAGCGTGGACAACTGCAGGTCCAGGCGCTTGCCCAGCACCGCCAGCAACTGCCCGCGCAGGGTGCGCAACACGCCTTCCAGCACGATCGCCAGGACCACGCCGCTGGCGAGGATCCACAAGGTATCGAAGGCCGCGTTGGGCACCACGCGGTCGTAGACCTGCATTGCGAACAGCGCGGTGGCGATGGCCAGCAGGTTGGCGACCATCGCCGCCATCGCCACTTCGGCGTAAGAGCGCCACAACTTCTTCAGCGGGCCGTAGAACCAGTGCTCCGCGTCGCTGCCGGCATAGCCGCCGATGCGTCCATCGTCGCGAAAGCGCGGTTTGGCGAATACCGCAGAGCCACTGTACAGCCGCTCCAGTTCGGACAGCGGCATGGCCTGCTCGCCGCCACTGGCATGCGGCAACAGCACCCGCGCCTGCTGCGACTCGATCGCCTCCAGCAGCAGGGTGCGGCCATCGTGCAGCAACAGCAGCGCGGGCAGCAGATAGCCGTCCATCCCCGCGAGCGGGTAGTCCAGCACGTCGGCATTGAGATCGGCACGGCGCAGTGCCCGGGGGACCAACCGCAACGGCAGTCGCCCCTGATCCAGCGCGATGCCATCCACCAGTTCGGCATCGGTCAACGGCCGCCCCAGGCGCTGGCACAGCAACACCAGGCCAGGCCGCAGGCCATCCACCTCCGCGGCCTGCGCGGCGCCGACCGACACCGCCGAATTGTGCTCAACCTGCATGGGCGCTCTCCCGGAACATGGCCTGCAACACCCCGATCTGCGCCGCGGCGCGGTAACGCAGGCGCTTACGTTCGATCCGCAGCGCGATCAACTGGCGTTCGGCCTCCAGCCGCTCCCGCTGTACGTTGAGCAGTTCGATCACCTCGCGCCGGCCCACGCTCAACTGCTCGCGGTAGAGCTCGGCCACCTCCACCGCCTGCTGCGCCTGTTGCAGCAGTGCCTGCTCGCGCCCGCGCAGTGCATCGCCGGCATCGGCCAGCGTCTGCACAGTGCGCAGGATCTCGCGGCGCACGGCATCCACGTTCCACTGCGCCGCTTCCAGGCGCTGCCGCGCGGCCTGCGGGCGCAGGAATGTCGACATGCCCTGAAAGACATCCATGCTCAGGCGCAGCGAAATGGTCGAATCGTTCTGCAGGCGCCCGCCGACGTCGCGGCGCAGCGCGGCGGCTTCCAGATTCAGTTGCGGCTTCAACGCCGCGCGGGCCTCGCGCACTTCCGCTTCGGCGGCACGCACCTGTTCGTTGGCCTTGCGCAGCAAGGGCGAGGCGTCCACCGTCCGCGGCAGCTGTGCCGGCGCCAGTTGCGGCAGGTCCGGCAGGTCCGGTTCGAGCAGACCCTCGGCCTCTGTGCCAACCAGCAGCAGGAACTGGTTGCGCACCTCCTGCAGCGTGCCCTGCTCGGACGCTAACTGGTCCTGCCCACGCGCCAGTTCCAGCCGCGTGCGCTCCAGTTCGCTGCGATCGGCGTAGCCACCGCTGCGCGCTTCGCTGAGGTCGGCGATGGCCTGCAGGCGTTGCAGATGCGCCTGCACCGCCTGCAGCCGCTGCTGCGCCAGCAGTACGTCCAGGTACACGTCCACGATCGCCAGCGCGGCATCGTCGGCGGCGACCTCCACCCCGGCGTCCTGCCCGCGCTGCTGCGCCCGTGCCGCCGCGACCCTGCTCGACACACGGCCCCAGTCGTACAGCATCTGCGAGAGGTTGACGTCGTAGACCACCTCGCCGGGATCCATTGCCTTGGGCCCGGCGCCCACCGACAACGCCGGGTAGTAGCCGCTGCGCGCGATGCGCACGTCGGTGGCGGCACGTGCCGCCTCGGCCATCGCCGCGCGCAGTTGCGGCTCGCTGCTCAGGCCTTGTTGCACCGCCTGGGCCAGCGACATGGCGAAGGCACCTGGCGGTACCGCCAGCAACAGGCAGACGCAGGCGCTGGCCGCCCGGCCAGGCCGGCGCGCGCGCCGGCCGTGCGTGCAGGTCTCCCCCATCAGGCCGTCACCACCGCAAGCGTGTTGTCCTCCACCAGCAACGTGGCGCTGCCGAAGCTGTAGACGTGGTAGTTGATGCCATCGATCGCCTGTGTTGTGCCGCTGTCGACGGCACCGACGATGTTGAGCACATCCGCGCTGTCGCCGGTGATCTGCAAGGTATCGTTGCCGTCGGTGATCGCCAGCACCTCCGACGCGGTCAGGGTCAGGGTACTTCCGGAGTCGCCCTTGCCCAGGTCGATACGCTCGATGTTGGACAGCGTGCCCACGCCTGCCGCGTTGTAGTCCAGGTCGATGCCGTTGGCGAACAGCACCGTATCGAAGCCGGCGCCACCGTCGATGCTGGTGAAGTTGGTCGCGGTGATCTGGATGGTGTCGTCGCCATTGCCGGCCAACACCTGATCGCCGCTGCCGACGTTGAAGATCAGGTCGCTGCCGTCGCCGGCGAGGATGCGCTCGCTGCTGCCGTCGGCGCCGGACAGGATGTCGATGCCGCCAGTGCCGTTCACGCTGATGGTGCCGATGCTCAGGGCCGCGCCACTGCCGGACAGGCTGATGCCATAGCGCGCACTGTCGTTGCCGAGCGTGTCGGTGGCAACCACTTCGAAGGCGACCTGCGCGCCAAGGTTGAGCACGCCGGACGCGGTGAGCCCGAGTTGGCTCAGGACGCTGGGACTGAGCAGGTTCAAGGCGAAGTCACCATTGGCGTCGGCCTGGATGGGCGTGAGTTCGACGTTGAGCGCCGGGGTGATGACGCGGATCGCCAGGCTGGCATTGGGATCGGCGTTGCCGCTGAATCCGAAGGTCGCCGGCAACAGCGCGAAGTCCAGCCCGAAGTCGCCCAGCGTCAGCGGCTGCGCGATGTTGGCGCCAACCCCCAGCGAGGCGACCGAACTGGTGTTGCCCGCCGGATCGGCGCCCACCACGGACACCTGCGCGTTCAACAACTGCGACCAGCTCAGGCCGATGTCCAGGCCGGTGAGCAGATCCAGCGAGGCCAGGCCGCTGTTGTCGGCGGTCAGCGTGGCCGTGGCCTGCACGCCGCCCACATTGACGTTGACCGTCAGTGCAGTGCCCGGTTCGCTGGAAATCGTCAGCAGATTAGCGACCAGCGACAGCACCGGAGTGGCCGGCGGGATCGTATCGATGGTGAAGCCGACCGAGGACGAGGCCGGGCCCCCGTTGAGATCGGCGGTGACCGTCGCGGCGCCCTGCGGCAACGCGGCGCCGCCGCTCGGCGGCAGCACCGAGACCACCACGTTGCCGGCAGCGAGGTCGCCGCTGGTGAGCGTGTGCGGGACATCCACCACGTAGCCGTTCTGGCCGGCGAAATGCACGGTGACCACCTGGCCGACCAGCATGTTCGGCCGCAGTTGCACCACCACCTGGATGCCGTCGCCGATTTCCGCAGCGTTGATCCAGGTATCGCCGGCCTCGGGCACGCTGAGCAGCGGCGGCGACAGATCCGGGGCAGTGAGCAGTGCGGGCGGGCTGACGTTGCCGGCGGCATCGACCGCCACCACCGACAGTGCCTGCCCGATCACCAGCGCCGGCACCAGCGGCAGGCTGAAGGCGCCATTGCCATCGGCCTGGATCAACAGGGGATTGGCGGTATCGCCGTTCACCACCACACGCAGTTGCGCGTTGGCTTCGGCGGTGCCGGTGAGCAGGCTGCCGTCCAGGCTGATCGTGACCAGGGGTGCCGCCGGTGCCAGCGCATCCACCGTGGTGGTCGCCGGCGGGCTGACATTGCCGGCCGCATCGGTGGCCACGGCGTTGACGACGGTGCCGTCCGGCAGTGGCGTCCCCGGCGTCACGCTCCAGTTGCCGGCGCCATCGGCGGTGGTCTGCCCGATCAGCGTGCCGTTGCCGTCGGTGACGGTGACCGTCGCGCCCGCCTCGGCGGTGCCGACGATCGCCGTGCCGTTGCTCGGCTGCAGCACCGGCGCCGCCGGTGCCAGCGCGTCGATTGTGGTGGACGCCGGCGGACTGGTATTGCCGGCCGCATCGGTCGCCACGGCGTTGACGACGGTGCCATCCGGCAACGCGGCGCCTGGGGTCACACTCCAGTTGCCCGCGCCATCGGCGGTGGTCTGCCCGATCAGCGTGCCGTTGCCGTCGGTGACAGTGACCGTCGCACCCGCCTCCGCAGTCCCGACGATTGCCGTGCCATTGCTCGGCTGCAGCACCGGCGCGGCCGGTGCCAGCGCATCGATGGTGGTCGTCGCCGGCGGGCTGGCATTGCCGGCCGCATCGGTCGCCACAGCGTTGACGACGGTGCCATCCGGCAACGCGGCGCCCGGCGTCACGCTCCAGTTGCCCGCGCCATCGGCGGTGGTCTGCCCGATCAGCGTGCCGTTGCCGTCGGTCACCGTCACCGTCGCGCCCGCCTCCGCGGTGCCGACGATCGCCGTGCCATTGCTCGGCTGCAGCACCGGTGCGGCCGGTGCCAGCGCATCGACCGTGGTGGACGCCGGCGGGCTGGCATTGCCGGCCGCATCGGTGGCGACGGCGTTGATCACGGTACCGTCAGGCAACGCGGCACCCGGCGTCACGCTCCAATTGCCGGCGCCATCGGCCGTCGTCTGGCCGATCAGGTTGCCATTGCCATCGGTGACGGTGACGGTCGCACCGGCCTCCGCGGTACCGACAATCGCCGTGCCATTGCTCGGCTGCAGCACCGGCGCCGCCGGTGCCAGCGCATCGACCGTGGTGGACGCCGGCGGGCTGGCATTGCCGGCCGCGTCGGTGGCGACGGCGTTGATTACGGTGCCGTCCGGCAACGCGGCACCCGGCGTCACACTCCAGTTGCCGGTGCCATCGGCCGTCGTCTGCCCGATCAGGTTGCCATTGCCGTCGGTGACGGTGACGGTCGCACCCGCCTCCGCAGTACCGACAATCGCCGTGCCGTTGCTCGGCTGCAGCACCGGCGCCGCGGGCGCCAGCGCATCGACCGTGGTGGACGCCGGCAGGCTGGCATTGCCGGCCGCATCGGTGGCGACAGCGTTGATCACGGTACCGTCCGGCAACGCGGCACCCGGCGTCACACTCCAGTTGCCGGCGCCATCGGCCGTCGTCTGCCCGATCAGGTTGCCATTGCCGTCGGTGACGGTGACCGTCGCACCCGCCTCCGCGGTCCCGATGATCGCCGTACCGTTGCTCGGCTGCAGCACCGGCGCGGCCGGTGCCAGTGCATCGACCGTGGTGGACGTCGGCGGGCTGGCATTGCCGGCCGCGTCCGTGGCGACGACGTTGACCACGGTGCCGTCCGGCAAGGCCGTGCCCGGTGTGACGCTCCAGTTGCCGGCGCCATCGGCCGTCGTCTGCCCGATCAGGTTGCCATTGCCGTCGGTGACGGTGACCGTCGCACCCGCCTCCGCGGTCCCGACGATCGCCGTACCGTTGCTCGGCTGCAGCACCGGTGCCGCCGGTGCCAGCGCATCCACGGTGAGCGATGCGGGCGGGCTGGCATTGCCTGCGGCGTCGGTGGCAATGGCATTGACCACCGCGCCATCCGCCAACGGTGTCGCCGGGATGACGCTCCAGTTGCCGGACGCATCGGCCGTGGCTTGGCCAATCAGGTCGCCATTGCCGTCGGTGACAGTGACCGTCGCACCCGCCTCGGCGGTCCCGACGATGGCCGTGCCGTTGCTCGGCTGCAGCACCGGCGCCGCCGGCGCCAGCGCATCCACCGTGGTCGTCGCCGGCGGACTGACGTTGCCGGTCGCATCGGTGGCCACGGCGTTGACCACGGTGCCGTCCGGCAACGCGGCGCCCGGGGTCACGCTCCAGTTGCCCGCGCCATCGGCGGTGGTCTGCCCGATCAGCGTGCCGTTGCCGTCGGTCACCGTCACCGTCGCCCCCGCCTCGGCGGTACCGACGATCACCGTGCCGTTGCTCGGCTGCAGCACCGGCGCCGCCGGTGCCAGCGCATCCACGGTGAGCGATGCGGGCGGGCTGACGTTGCCGGCCGCGTCCGTGGCGACGACGTTGACCACGGTGCCGTCCGGCAAGGCCGTGCCCGGTGTGACGCTCCAGTTGCCGGCGCCATCGGCGGTGGTCTGCCCGATCACCGTGCCGTTGCCGTCGGTGACGGTGACCGTCGCGCCGGCCTCCGCCGTGCCGACGATCGCGCTGCCATCGCTCGGCTGCAGCACTGGCGCGGCCGGCGCCAGCGCATCGACGGTGGTGGTCGCCGGCGGGCTGGCGTTGCCTGCGGCATCGGTGGCGACGGCGGTGATGACTGCGCCGTCCGGCAGCGGACTGGCGGGAACGAGGCTCCAGTTGCCGGACGCATCGACCGCGGCCTGCCCGATCACCGCGCCGTTGCCGTCGGTCACCGTCACTGTCGCACCGGCCTCCGCCGTGCCGTTGATTTCGCTGCCGTTGCTCGGCTGCAGCACCGGCGCCGCGGGCGCCACCGCGTCCACCGTGGTGGTCGCCGGCGGACTGACCGTGCCGGCGGCATTGCTGGCGACCGCCGTGATCACCGTGCCGTCCGCCAGCGGCGTGGCCGGGGTGAAGCTCCAGTTGCCGGACGCATCGACGATGGTCTGGCCGATCGGTGCGCCGTTGCCGTCGGTCAGGGTGATGGTCGCGCCCGCTTCCGAGGTGCCGGCGATGACGCTGCCGTTGCTGGCGTCGATGACCGGTGCCGCCAGCAGATCCGGCGCCTGCACGCTGGCCGGCGGACTGGTGTTGCCGCCCGGATCGGTCACCACCACTGTCAGCGTCTCGCCATCGGTCAGCGGCGGCTGCAAGGGCACGGTGAAGGTGCCATCACTGCCCACCACGGCCGTGACGTCCGGCACGCCGTCGCCATTGGTATCCACGCCCACTGTGGCGCCCGCCTCCGCGGTGCCGGTGAGGCTGCCGCCATCGGCCGAGACCTGCAGATTGCCGGCCGCCGCCGGCGGCGTGGTGTCGGGCGCGTTGACGCTGGCGCCGGGGCCGGTGTTGCCGGCCGTGTCGGTCACCACCACCGTCAGCGGTTCGCCATTGGTGAGTGGCGGCTGCAGCGGTACGGTGAAGGTGCCGTCGCTGCCGACCACGGCGGTCACGTCCGGCACGCCATCGCCATTGGTATCCACACCCACCGTCGCGCCTGCCTCCGCCGTGCCGGTGAGGCTGCTGCCATCGGGCGCCACTTGCAGGTTGCTGGCCGCACCGGGCGGGGTGACGTCCGGCGCCTGCACCATCGCCGGCGGGCTGGTATTGCCCACCTGATCGATCACCACGACCGAGACCATTTCTCCATCGATCAACGGCGTAGGCAGGGCAACAATGAAGGTGCCACTGCTTTCGGTCATCACGATATGGTCCACCTGTCCGTCGCCATCGGTGTCGACGTGTACCCAGGCACCAGCCTGCGCGGCTCCGGTCAACTGCAAGCCGTTCTCCGCGATGCGCAAGTTGCTGGCGGCCGCTGGCGGCACGGGCGACGCTGGGGGCGGCGAGGCCGGCGGCTGCGCGATCAGGTTGCTGTCGTCCTGCTTGCTCATACTGCCCAGTGCGCCAGCGCCCGCCGCTACCCCGCCAGCCAGCAGCAATGGCCCGAGGAGACCGCCAGATGATGCGCCTATGCCCGCCGCAGTCAGTGACTCGAATCCTGCCTCGACACTCAATGGCGCATATGTGCCCAGCAATGCGCCTGCTTCGCCAGTGCCGGAGAACTGCACCGCAACCAGACGCTCTTCCTGAGTCAGGAACAATTGGCTTGGTTCAGGGGCTGGATCAAAGAAGTGGGCAACGCGCAGCATTTCGCCGCTTTTCATCCGCACGATCAGATCATCGCCCTCACGCGTGTACGCCGCGATATCATCAGGCGGCATGTCAAGCACCACACGGCTGGGCTGATCCAGATTAACTACACCGTCTGATGGCAGCGGGATAGCCTGGACGCGCGCGGGGTCCGCATCGTGCGGGACAACCTTGACCTGGATACTCATGACGAACACTCCTTTCGCGAGGATGGGCGGAAGCGGGCGAGCGTGAGCCGATGGCCTGGGGCGATCGACGCGACTGGGCGCCGTGCCGGCCGATGCGCAGGCAACACCTCACCTACGCGGCCCTATCGGTCCACGACAAGCTTTGGATCGGTGATCAAGCAACGCAGCGCACGCACTGCCGCGCGCCACGTCGGGGTGGACGCAGCTAGCGTCGGGGTCGTTGCAAGGGGGAAACCCGGGGATGAGGCCGGCGGCGGCGCTGCGCCACGTGACGGGGCGAACGAGACAAACGGGCGGTGTCCAATGACATCACGGGCACTCCTTGTGAAAGCAAAACAGTTCGAACGGCAGGACGGCAACACCATGTGCAGTGACACTGCGCCGACATGCCTCGCCTGCATCGCGAGGTGCCCACCTTCAGGTCCGGATCGATCGTGCCGCATATCCGCCAAAGAACTGGCGTTACGCGGTCCCCCCTTCCGTTTGCACGCACCGATCTTTGCCAACGACGACACAGATAGGCAATAAATCGGCACAAATCCGTGACACAACTGTGTTTAGCACCACACTCCAGCGACGCTTTTTTCACAAAGCCCGCTGCGGGTTTTTCGAGTTTATTGCGCAAAGCAATAAAAAAATGACGCGACCGGCGTGGCCCGGTCCTGCGCGGCCGCGTGCGCTCCCTCCATCGGCTGCGTTCGCCGAACCGCGCCGGTAAACGATTGCATCGACAGGCGCAGGCGACACCGTGCGGCCGGCGCGCCTACGCAGCGCCCGGCCCTGTCATGGCGATCGGCCCACCGAACCTGGACAGTCGGCAGCGCGACGCGTGGCGTCGCGCGCCGCCGGTGCGGCACGCCCTGGCTCAGTACACCGGCAAACTGATGAAACTGGCCTGCTGCGGCGTGTGCCAGATCCGCTGCGTCGCCGTCTGGTAATCGCCGGGCTTGGCGAAGTAGATATTGGGCACGTAGGTCTGCGGATTGCGGTCGTACAGCGGGAACAGGCTCGACTGCACCTGCACCATCACCCGGTGGCCGCGCTCGAAGGTGTGGTTGGCGGTGGGCAGGCCGAAGCGGTAGGCCAGCGGCTGGTTCGGGGTCAGCGGCGCCGGATGCTCGAAGCTTTCGCGGTAGCGGCCGCGGAAGATCGCCAGCGACACCGGCAGCTCGTAGCCGCCCAGTTTCGGATCGGACGCCATCTGGTCCGGGTACACGTCGATCAGCTTCACCACCCAGTCGCTGTCGCTGCCGCTGGTGGAGGCCTGCAGGTTCACCTGCGGCGCGCCGGCGATGCGCAGCGGCGCCTGCAGCGGTTCGCTGACGAAGGTCAGCACGTCCGGGCGGCCGTCGACGAAGCGCTGGTCGTGCACCAGCCAGGTGGTCCACATGTCGCGATCGCCGAACACCACCGGGCGCGGCACGAACGGCACCGGCTTGGCCGGGTCGGACACGTACTCGGTGTACTCGCCCTGCCCGGCCTTGGGCGCCTCGAACGAGACGCGGCCGCCGGCCTCCAGGTACAGCGGCTTGCTCTGCGCCGGGCAGCCCTGCGCGCAGCTCAGCGGCCAGCGTTGCAGACGATCCCAGTGGTTGGCGCCGGTGTCGTAGATCAGCACCGGCGGGGTGTCGGCCTTGGGCGCGCCGTCGACCAGGTACTGATCGAAGAACGGCTTGAGCACGTCGCGGCGGAACTGCAGTGCGGTGTCGCCGTCGAACTGCAGTGCGCCCAGCGAGGCGCCCTCGTAGTTGACCTGGCTGTGCCGCCACGGCCCCATCACCAGGTAGTTCCTGTCGTTGCCGGTGTCGCGCGGCTCCATCGCCTCGTAGCTGTGGATCGCGCCCCACATGTCTTCCTGGTCCCACAGCCCCTGCAGCCACATCGTCGGCACCTTCAGCGGGGTGCGTGCCATCACCTTGTCCAGCGCCTGCTCCTGCCAGAACGCATCGTAGGCCGGGTGTTCGGTGAGCTTGCGCCACCACGGCAACTGCTCCAGCCCGGCGGCCTTGGCGTAGTCGCCGGCCGAGCCGGCGCGCAGGAAATTGCTGTAGTCGTCGTAGCCCTGGCGCGGAATGCCCTCGCCCTTGCCGCGCCGGGTCATCTGACCGGTGAAGTAGTCCAGGTTGACCTGACGGAAGGCGCCGTAGTTGAGCCAGTCGTCGCCCATCCAGCCGTCGATCATCGGGCTTTCCGGCGCGGCCACCTTCAGCGCCGGATGCGGATCGGCCAGCGCCATCACCACGGTGAAGCCCTCGTAGGACGAGCCGATCATGCCGACCTTGCCGTTGGATTCGGGCACGTGCTTGACCAGCCAGTCGATGGTGTCCCAGGCGTCGGTGGCGTGATCGACCTTGGTCGGGTTGAGCGGCCCGCGCAGCGGCCGGGTCACCACGTAGTCGCCCTCCGAGCCGTACTTGCCACGGATATCCTGGAACACGCGGATGTAGCCGCCGTCGACGAACACTTCGTCGCCCTGCGGCAACAGGTCGCGCATGTGCGGGGAGGCCAGCCGGCTGGCGCGGCCGCTGGCGTCGTACGGCGTGCGCGTCAGCAGGATAGGCGCGCCGTGCGCGCCCTTCGGCAGCACGATCACCGTGTGCAGCTTGACCCCGTCGCGCATCGGGATCATCACCTCGCGCTTGATGTAGTCGTTGGCCGCGGTTGGCGCGACGAAGGGCTTGCCGGTGATGTCCGGCGTCATCGGCGCGGTCTGAGCGAACGCGGTGCCGGCGGTGGCGAGGGCGACGGCGACGGCAGCGGCGAGCAGGCAAGGAGCGAGGCGGCGCATGGGCATTGGATCCCGAAAGGAGGCGAATCCGCGACGCTAGGCGACGACGCCGCGCTCGGCAAGTGACAAAGGCTGGGTCGCCGACCCTCGCCGTTGGCGCCGCGGTGCGCGAGCGCGTGGGCACGCCCTTCCGATCAGCGCCAGTGGCTGGCCTGATCCCAACTCCATCGACACGCCACCGATCAGTCCCTTGCCAGGCAGCTCAGGCGCCCGGCCGACCAGGGTCGCGGCGCCTCAGTGTCGGACCTGGCCTTCGCCGCGCACCACGAAGCGCTCCACGGTCAGCGCTTCCAGGCCCATCGGGCCGTAGGCGTGCAGGCGCGTGGTGGAAATGCCGATCTCTGCGCCCAGGCCGAGTTCGCCGCCGTCGGAGAAGCGAGAGGAGGCGTTGACCATCACCACCGCCGCGCGCAGCGCCTGCACGAAGGCCTCGGCGTTGGCCGCGTCCGCGGTGGCGATGACCTCGGTGTGGTCCGAGCCGTAGCGGCGGATGTGCGCGATCGCCGCGTGCAGGTCCGGCACCACCGCGATCGCCAGGATCAGGTCCAGGTACTCGGCGGCGTAGTCCTCGTCGCTGGCAGGATCGATGTCCGACAGCAGCGCGCGGGTGGCGGCATCGCCGCGCAGGGTGACGCCGCGCTGGCGCAGCGCCTGGGCTGCCAGGGGCAGGAAACGCGCGGCCACGTCGGCGTGCACCAGCAGCGTCTCCAGCGAATTGCAGGCGGCCGGCCGCGTGGTCTTGCCGTCGACCAGCAGCTTCACCGCCAGCTCCAGGTCGGCCGAGGCATCGACGAACAGATGGCACACGCCCTTGTAATGCTTGATCACCGGCACCCGCGCATGTTCGGCGACGAAGCGGATCAGGCCCTCGCCGCCGCGCGGGATCGCCAGGTCGACGATGTCGTGGAGCTGCAGCAGCTCCAGCATGGTCTCGCGGCGCAGATCCTCGACCAGGGTCAGCGCGGCCTCGCCGATGCCGGCGGCGCGCAGCGCCCGGCGCAGTGATGCGGCGATGGCGGTATTGGAGTGGATCGCCTCGGAGCCGCCGCGCAGGATCACCCCGTTGCCGGCCTTGATGCACAGTGCCGCGGCGTCGGCGGTGACGTTGGGGCGCGCCTCGTAGATCATCGCCACCACGCCCAGCGGCACGCGGATCTTCTGCACGCGGATGCCGTTGGGGCGCACGTCGTCGCGGGTGACCTGCCCCACCGGATCGGGCAAGCCCGCCACCTCGCGCAGCGCCGCGGCGATGCCGTCCAGGCGCTTGCGGTCCAACGCCAGCCGATCGAGCATCGCGCTGCCGACCTCCTTGGCCCGCGCCGCCTCCAGGTCGCGCGCGTTGGCGGCGAGGATCGCGTCGGCATCCGCTTCCAGCGCCGCCGCCATCGCCTCCAGCAGCGCCTGTTTGGCCGACGACGACAACTGCGCCAGCGCGTGCGCGGCATCGCGGCATTGCTGGGCCTGGGTGCGGATGGAGGTCGTCATGGGGGAGTTCCAAGTAAGTGGGTGGTTTTGGGGCGGGACCCGGGACCCGGGACCCGGGACCCGCTAGGCTGGGCCTCTGCCGAATGCCGTCAAGCCAACGCGCCGCAAAAAACAAGCCAGCGCGACAACAGCACCCTGACGCTATGCCGCCGTTCCGGGCCCCGGGTCCCGGGCCCCGGGTCCCGGCTTCTCCAGCACCACCAGATCGTCCCGATGAATCACATTCTCGCCGTAGTTGTAGCCCAGGATCGCCTCGATGTCGCGCGAGTGGCGGCCGGCGATGCGGCGGATGTCCACCGCCGCGTACTGGCTGACGCCGCGCGCCAGGCAGCGCTCGCCGGCCGCGTCGCGCAGGCGTACCTCGACCATGTCGCCGCGACGGAACTCGCCCACGGCGCCGGCCACCCCGCCCGGCAGCAGCGAGGCGCCCTTGTCGAGCAGCGCAGTCGCGGCACCGGCGTCGACCAGGATCGCCCCCGGCTCCACCGGCACATGACGCAGCCAGTACTTGCGCGCGGCGATGCGGGTGCGCGCGGCATGGATGCGGGTGCCGCGCAGGCGGTCCTGGGCCAGGCCGCGCACCACCTCGGCGCTGCGACCGTTGAACAGATAGGTCTCGATGCCGGCGGCACCGGCCTTGGCCGCGGCCTCCAGCTTGGTGCGCATGCCGCCGGTGCCGACGCCACTGCCGCTGCCGCCGGCCATCGCCAGCACGGTCGCGCTCAGTTCCTGCACCTCGTGCAGCGGCTGCGCCTGCGGGTCGCGGCGCGGGTCGGCGGTATACAGGCCATCGATGTCGGTGGCGATGAACAGCGCATCGGCGTCGACCAGGGCGGCGACGATCGCGGCGAGATTGTCGTTGTCGCCGAGCTTGAGTTCGTCCACCGAGACCGTGTCGTTCTCGTTGACCACCGGCAGCGCGCCCAGCCGCAACAGCTCGCCCAGGGTGGCGCGCGCATTGAGGTAGCGGCGGCGGTTGCGCAGGTCGTCGTGGGTCAGCAGCACCTGCGCCACCGGCCGCTCGAAGAAACGCTGCCACAGCGCGATCAGTTGCGCCTGGCCGAGCGCGGCCAGCGCCTGCCGCGCGGCCAAGGCCGCGCCGGCTTCGGCGGCCTTGGGCACGATGGCGCGGCCAGCGGCGACCGCGCCGGAGGACACGATCACCAGCTCACGGCCCGCCGCCAGGTTGGCCGACACGAACTGCGCCAGGCCCAGCGCGAAACGCGGGGTCAGTCCGCCGCCGTCGGCGGCCAGCAGGCTGCTGCCGACCTTGAGCACCGCGCGCCGCCAGTGCGGCAGCGCTTGCTCGACGAAGGACATGGCGGCGGTGGCGGTCGGTGCGGTCATCGGGCGCTCCCTCGGCTCAGTGCGCGTTCCAGGCGTACACGGTGAGCTCGGACGCGGCCTGGAGCGCCAGCGGATCCTCGGCGACGATGGCCTGCGCCTGCGCCAGACTGTCCACGTTCTTGAGCACGTAGGCACCGCCGCTACCGTCGCCGAAGCCGCCGGCGCGCTCCAGCAGCCCGCGCTCGCGCAGCGCGGCCAGGAAGTCGCGATGCGGCTGGATCACCGACTCCGGAAACGCCGGCTTGCGCATCGCCATCACCAGGTACAACGTCATTGCCTTCTCCTGCATGCGAGGGCGCGACATGGCACGCGCCCCGGTAAACGTTCGACGACCGCGCTGCGTCACCGCAGCGCCGGCCTTGCCTCCGCGCGGGCGCCGAGGCTGGGAAACAGCCGCAGCAGCCGCCGCAGGTTGTCCTGCGGGGCGACGTCGGCGGCCTCGTCCATCCAGCGTTCGTCCGCCTCCGGATGCGGCCCGGCCAGCACCACCGTGCCGCGGCCATGGCGATAGCGTGCGATCGCCACGTCGCCATTGCCGTAGTGGGCGATCGGCACGAAGCCGTCCGCCGCGCTGCCGGTGAGGAACGGGCCGTCCTGATAGTAGACGCGCTGCCAGGTGCCGTCCCAGCGGATGGCGATGGTGTGGTCGCCTTCGTCGTCGATGCCCGAGCGCGGACGCCCGACTTCCGACTGCAGCGCCACATCGACCAGGCCAATGCCGTCGCGGTCGGCCAGGTACGCGCCCATGCACAGACCCAGGAAGCCCCTGCCGCCGCTGACGAAGTCGCGCAAGGCCGCGGCGCCCTCGTCGCCGAGGGCGGCGTACGCGGCCGCGATGTCCTGGCCGCCGCCGGGCTGGATGTACAGATCGACATCGCGAAGCGTGGCGGGGGTGACGTGCAGCGGTTCGCGCTCGCCGACATAGACGATGGTCAGCGGCAGGCCGGTGGCGCGCAACGCATCCACCACCATCTCCGAGCAGCCGCGGCAGCCGGCCGCACCGCGGTAGACCGCCACCTTCTGCGCCGCATTGGTCGCCGCGCTGGCCGGGGCCGCGGGCAGCGACAGCAGCCCAGCGGCGAGCAGCGCCAGGGCAATGGTCTGCAGGCCGCCCGCCATGGCTTGCCACGCGGGCGATGCGATCGCCGCCGTGCGCCAGCCTGCGGGACGGCCGTGCAGGCTCATCCCAGGGTCTCCCAGCGCGCGCGCAGCGCCTGCAACTGCAGGTCGGCGGCGGCGCCGGGCGAGACCCGCGCGGCCAGGCTGCCTTCCGGCGTGCGCCCCTGCCCGGCGCTGTCGGCGGATGCGGCAGCGGCCTGGTAGGCCTCGCGGAACGGCACGCCGGCCACCGCGGCTTCCACCGCCACGTCGGTGGCGTACATGCCCGAATCGATCGCCGCGCGCAGCCTGTCCTCGCGCCACTCCAGATTGGCCAGCAGCGCCGGCAGCAGCTCCAGCGCGGCCAGGCCGCGGCCGAAGCCGTGGAAGATCGCGCCCTTGCTGCTCTGCAGGTCGCGGTGATAGCCCGACGGCAGCGACAGCAGCTGTTCGATTTCGGTACGCGCGGCGGCCACGCTGGCGTGGGTGGCGCGCATCAGCTCGATCACGTCCGGGTTGCGCTTGTTCGGCATGATCGAACTGCCGGTGGTGTACTGCGCCGGCAACGCGACGAAGCCGAATTCGCCGCTGGTGAACAGCGACAGGTCCCAGGCCAGGCGGCGCAGATCCAGGGTGGCGCTGCCCAGCGCTTCCAGCGCGGCCATCTCGAACTTGCCGCGCGAGAGCTGCGCGTAGATCGGGCTGACCTGCAGGCGCGCGAAGCCCAGCGCGGCGGTGGTGTGCGCACGGTCCAGCGGCAGGTTGACGCCGTAGCCGGCGGCGGTGCCCAGAGGATTGCAGTCGACCAGGCGCAGGGTGTCGCGGGCGCGCATCGCGTCGTCGATGAAGGCCTCGGCCCAGCCCGCCCACCACATGCCCGCCGAAGACACCACGGCACGCTGGATGTGGGTGTAGCCGGGCACCGGCAGGTCGCGCTCGGCCTGCGCGCGGTCCAGCGCCACCTTGGCGATCTCCGCGCTCAGTTGCGCCAGCCGCGCCAGCTTGTCCTTCAGCCACAGCCGGGTGGCGACCAGGATCTGGTCGTTGCGGCTGCGCCCGGTGTGGATCTTGCGCCCGGCATCGCCCAGGCGCTCGGTCAGCCGCGCCTCGATCGCCGAGTGGCCGTCCTCGAAGCGCGCATCCAGCACGAACGCGCCACTGCGGAAATCCTCGGCCAGCACCGCCAGTTCGCGCTGCAGCCCGGCCAGTTCGTCGGCGGACAGGATGCCGATGCGCTGCAGGCCTTCGGCGTGCGCGCCGCTGGCGGCGATGTCGTGCAGGAAGAACTCGCGGTCCAGGAGCACGTCGTCGCCGGCCAGGAACGCCTGGATCTGCGTGTCGACGGCGACACCGGGTTTTTGCCAGAGCAGATTAGTCATTGGGGGTCCTTTTTTGCGGGACCCGGGACCCGGGGCCCGGGACCCGGAAAAGCAAAAGCATCGGCTCTTGCTTCTCCGGGTCCCGAGTCCCGGGCCCCGGGTCCCGACGATTTCAAACGGGAATCGACGTCAACTCGTCCACGCCCAGCGCCAGGTTGAGGTTCTGCATCGCCTGCGTCGCGGCGCCCTTGAGCAGGTTGTCCAGCGTCGCCACCAGCACCAGGCGCTTGTTGCCCGGTGCCAGGGTGAAGCCGCCGAGCTGCACGCCGTGGCGGCCGGCGATGCGGCTGACCCAGGGTGCCTCGTCGATCACCGCGATCAGCGGCTCGCCGGCATAGCGCGTGCGATACAGCTGCTGCACCGCATCCAGCTTGAGCGGTTGCTGCAACCACAGGTTGACGGTCATGGTGATGCCGCGGAAATGCGGTGCCACGTGCGGCATGAACTCCACCGGCACGCCGAGCTGCGCGGACACCTCGCGCTCGTGCATGTGGTCGGTCAGCGCATACGGCATCAGGTTGTCGTGCAACAGCGCCGGGTTGTTCTTGTCCGACGGCGTGGTGCCGGCGCCGGAATAGCCGGACACGCCGAAGCACTGCGGCGGCCCGGCGAGCTGCTCGCGCAACGGCGCGATCGCCAGCTGCATCGCGGTGGCGTAGCAGCCCGGGTTGCTGATGCGGCGTTGCCCGGCATAACGCGCACGGGTCAGTTCCGGCAGACCGTAGTACCAGGCCGGATCGAAGCGGTAGTCCGCGGACAGATCCACCACGATCGGGTCGGGCGCGCCGGCAACGACCGACGCATCCAGCGCCGCCACATAGGGCCCGGCCTTGCCGTTGGGCAGCGCCAGCACCACCACGTCGGCGCGCTTGGCCGCCACCGCCTCGGGATCGAGGTTCTCGTAGCGCAGCTCGCCCTGGTAGGTGTCGTGGTGCGCATCGACGCGCTGCCCGTCCAGCTCGCGCGAGGACAGGAACGCCAGGCGCAACTGCGGATGCGCGGCGATCAGGCGGATCAGCTCGGCGCCGGTGTGGCCGCGGGCGCCGACGATGCCGATGGAATAAACGGGAGTGCTCATGCGTGCGAATCCAGGCGGAACTGCAGGTGGCGTTTCACCCCTGCCCATTCCGTATCGATGATGGAGAAGATGACGGTGTCGCGCGGCGTGCCGTCGGCATGGCGCTTGTGGTTGCGCAGCACGCCGTCCTGCTTGGCCCCCAGCCGCGCAATCGCGGTGCGCGAGGCGTGGTTGAACCAACTAGTCTCGAAGACCACGCTGAGGCAGCCGAGCGATTCGAAGGCATGGCCAAGCAGCAACAGCTTGGCCTCGGTGTTCAGGCCGCTGCGCTGCACCCGCGGCGCGTACCAGGTGTAGCCGATCGACAGCGTCGGCACCTGCGGATCCAGGCCGTAGAAACGCGTGCTGCCGACGATCTCACCCTGCGCATCGCGCACCACGAACGGCAGCACCCGGCCCAGCGCCTGCACCTCCAGCGCGGCAGCGACGTAGGCGTCCACCCGCTCCGGCGCGGGCACATTGGTGTACCACAGCGCGTCCAGGCCGCTGCCGCGCAGCGCGGCGCGCAGGCCCTCGGCATGCGCCGCCTGCAGCGGCTCCAGGCTGACGTGGCGCCCGCGCAGTGTGGGCACGTGGCGCCAGGCCTCGGGCAGCACGGGATCGATGCTGGAGAGGGGAACGGTCATGACGACGGCACCGCTCAACCCTGCAGGGTCGGCGTGCGCGTCGCGCAATGCGCCACGCAGTGCTGGATCTGCTCGAAGGTCTCCAGGCCGTACCAGAACACCTTCCACTTCTCCTGCTTGAAGCAGCCGTCGGACTCGGCGTAGTAGAAGATGTTGACCTGGTTGTTGTGGCGCGAACGCCAGAACAACTGCGGCGTCTCCTCGCGCATCACGTTCCACACCGCGCGGCCCAGGCCCTCGCCCTGCGCATCGTCGAGCACCGCGAACTTGTCCAGGTAGGTATAGCCGCCCTCGTCGGTCAGGATCACCGCGGTGCGGTAGTTCTCGCTGACGTAGGCGCGCAGCAGCTTGGTGGTGTCGAAATAGTCCGGCACCAGGGTGCGGCCGAAACTGGATTCGATCAGGGTCTTCAACCGCGGCAGGTCCAGTTCGCCCCATGTCGTGGCGCGCAGCACTTTCTCGCCGCGCCGCACCAGGGTGCCCGAGCCCTTGTGGGTGAACAGTTCCTTGGCCAGGTCGGCCGGGCGCGTGATCGACACCGACGACTCCAGCGGCAGCCGGTCCAGCAGGTCCTTGATCTGCTCGATCTTCACCTTCATGCCGCCATGGATCCACGGCTGCGCGATCAGGTGGTCGTACTCGGTGGAGAGGTTGATCGAATCGATCACCGTGCCCTTCTCGTCGAGCAGGCCGCCGGTGCCGGTGAGGAAGATGATCTTGTACGGCTGCAGCTCCTGCACCAGTTCGTTGGCGGCGAAATCGGCGTTGATGTTGAGGATCTGCCCGCTGGGGGTCTCGCCAAGGCTGGTGATGACCGGGATCGAGCCGGCCTGCAGACTGGCCTCGATCGGCGCCAGGTTCACCGCGGTGACCTCGCCGACCAGCCCGTAGGTGTCGCGGTCCAGGTACTGCGCCTCGAACACGCCGCCGGTGATCGAGGTGGCGCGCGCGCCGTTCTGCTGCAGCGCCTCGACCAGCTTCAGATTGGAAGCCTGGAACACCCTGCGTACGATCGCCAGCGCTTCCGGCGAGGTCACCCGCAGGCCGTTGACGGTCTGCTTGTCGATGCCGGCAGCGGACAGTTCCGCGTCCAACTGCGGGCCGGCGCCGTGCAGCACGATCGGGGTCAAGCCCACTTCCTGCAGGAACGACAGCGAGGAGGTCAGCGCCTCCAGGTCGTCGCGCAGCACCGCGCCGCCGACCTTGACCACGGCGAAGCGCTTGGCGTCCAGCTGCGAGAAGCGCTTGAGGTACTGGCTGATCTCCTTCGCGCTGGCCATGCTCGAGAGCAGGCGCACGATGGTCTGGCGGGTTTGGCGGTTGGCGTGCATGGCGTGGGGCGATGTCCGAAGGAATCCAGGGTGGAGCCGATCGCAGGACCGGTCCGGGCGACGTGGGAAGGCGCGCGGCTCAGCGCGCGCCGTTGATGATGCGGTGCACCGAGTCGGCGTAGCGCTGCAGTTGCTCCAGAGTCACGAACTCGTCGGCGGTATGCGCCTGGGCGATGTCGCCCGGGCCGTAGACCAGCGCGGTGTAGCCGCCGGCGGAGAACAGCGAGGCCTCGGTCCAGAAGTCCACCGCATTGCCGATCGGCAGCTCCAGCGCATCGGCGACGTCGCGCGCGGCCAGGCGCTTGTCCTCGGCGCGGGCGCCATTCCGGTCAGAAGCCGCACCGGAGGGCAGGCTCGGCCCGCGGAAGGTTTCCTCGAAGTGCGCCGCGGCCGGCTCGGCGAAGCCGGCGAAAGTCGCCAGCAACGCGTCCACGTCCATCGACGGCAGCGGCCGGAAACCGAAGCGCAGCTCCGCCGCCGGCGCGATCATGTTGGCCTTGATCCCGCCCTCGACCCGGCCGATGTTGAAGCGCAGCCCGGTCAGCCCGCCGAAGCGCGCGTGCGCCAGCGACTCCACGTGGTCCAGCGCACGGCCGCCCCAGCGCATTGCCTGATGCAGGGCGCTGGCCGCGGCATCCTGCTTGCCGGAGGCATGCCCGGCACGGCCGGCGAAGCGCATCAACACCGAACTGATGCCGCGATGCGCCAGCACCGCCTCGCTCATGGTCGGCTCGGCCACCAGCACCGCCTCGTAGGCGATGCCGCGGGCCAGGAACGCAGCGATGCAGCGCGGGTCGTTGGCTTCCTCATCGCTGGAGAACAGGAACGCGGCATCGCCGTCGCCGGCATTGGCCGCGGCCAGCAGCGCCGCCGCCGCGCCCTTGATGTCGCACACGCCCAGGCCGACCACACGATCGTCCAGGCGCCGCATGACGTGCGGATCGGCGCTCCAGTGCGGCGAATCCGGCACCGTGTCCAGGTGCACGTTGAACAGGTACTTGGGCGTGCCGCGTACCGCGTACAGGCTGACCGCGCCGGCGCCGTGGTCGATCACCTCCACCGCGAACCCGGGCAGCTGCGCGCGGAGGTAGTCGAAGATGCCATCGGTGCCGATCGCCCGCGGCGGATTGCGGGTGTCGAAGGCCACCAGCGTCCGCAGGTGATCGAGCGTCTGTTCGAGCATGAATCGAGGATCCTTCAACACTGCATCCGCCCGTCTGGAGCAGAGCCCCCTTCGTGTTGAAGGGGGCGCGCCAACGGCGCGGGGTTTAGGTGGAATGCGTGGGCTCTACGCGCAGGTCAACCGCGGTTGACCTGCGCGTAGAGCGTCGAGCTCATCCCGAACAGCTTGATGAAGCCCTCGGCCTCGGCCACGCCCCAGTCCGCCGACTGCGCGTAGGTCGCGCCCTTGGCGTTGAGCAGGTGCGGCGACTTCACCGCCACCGCGTCGACGCGGCCGCCGCGGGTCTCCAGCGTCACCTCGCCGTTGACCATCGCCTGCGACGACTTCAGGAAGGCTTCCAGGTCGGTCTTCAACGGGTCGTGGTAGAAGCCTTCGTAGACCAGCTCCACCCACTTGCGCGCCACGTCCGGCTTGAAACGGTTCTGCTGCTTGGTCAGCACCGCATCCTCCAGCGCGCGGTGCGCGGCCAGCAGCGCCACCAGGCCCGGCGCCTCGAACACGATGCGGCCCTTCAGGCCGATCACGGTGTCGCCGGTGTACACGCCGCGGCCCACGCCATAGGGCGCGAACAGCTTGTTGAGCTTGGCCAGGATCTGTTCGCCCGGCAGCGCCTTGCCGTCGAGTTCGACCGCCTCGCCGTGCACGAACTTCAGCTTCACCGTCAGCGGCTCGGTCGGCCACGCGCTGCGCGGCGCGCACCAGCCGCGGGCGCCCTCGCCCGGCGCTTCCCAGCGGTCGATCTCGCCGCCGGACATGGTCAGGCCGAGCAGGTTCTCGTTGATGGTGTATGCCTGCTGCTTGGCGCGGACGCCGAAGCCGCGCTCCTCCAGGTACTTCTGCTCGTAGGCGCGGGTCTGGGTGTGTTCCTTCTGGATCTCGCGGATCGGCGCGACGATCTCGTAGTCGCCCAGCGCCTTGACCGCCAGGTCGAAGCGCACCTGGTCGTTGCCCATGCCGGTGCAGCCGTGGGCGATGACCTTGGTACCCAGTTCCTCGGCGCGCTTGAGCGCGGCATCGACGATCAGGTAGCGGTCGGACACCAGCAGCGGATACTGGCCCTGGTAGCCCTCGCCCGCCCACACGAACGGCTTGACGAAGCCGGCCCAGATCGCCGGGCCGCCGTCGACGGTGACGTGGCTGGCCGCACCCAGTTCCGCGGCGCGCTTCTCGATGAAGTCGCGCTCCTCGGCGTCCACGCCGCCGGTATCGGCGAACACGGTGTGCACCGCATAGCCCTTGGCCTGCAGGTAGGGAATGCAGAAGCTGGTATCGAGACCGCCGGAGAAGGCGAGGACGATGTCCTTGGTGCCGGGATTCGGGAGTGGGGAGTCGGGATTCGTGGAAGCGGTTTGCTGCGACATGGGGGCGTCTCTCTGCGGTTGACTAAGTTAGGAACGGAAAGGGGGCGCTGCTGCGACTCCCCAATCCCGAATCACGAATCCCGACGGCCCTGGCCGGCAAGCGCCGCCATGATCGCCTTCTGCACATGCAGGCGGTTCTCGGCTTCGTCGATGGCGATGCAGTTGGGCGAATCCATCACCGCGTCGGTGGCCTTGACGTTGCGACGCAGCGGCAGGCAGTGCGAGAACACGCCGTTGTTGGTCAGCGCCATCTTGCGTTCGTCGACGATGAAGTGCTGGTACTGGTCGCGGATCGGCTTCTCCGGGCCCCAGTTGCCGAAGAACGGCAGCGCGCCCCAACTCTTGGCGTAGACCACGTCGGCCCCGGCGTAGGCGCTGTCGATGTCGTGGCTGACGCTCAGCGAGCCGCCGCTCTCGGCCACGTTCTGCGCGGCCCAGCCCATGTAGCGCTCGTCGAGCACATAGTCCGGGGTCGGGCACAGCAGGGTCACGTCCATGCCCAGGCGGGTGGCGATGGTCAGTGCGGAATTGGCCACCGCGGTGTTCAGCGGCTTTGGATGGTAGGTCCAGGTCAGCACGTACTTCTTGCCGCGCAGGTCGCGGGTACCGAAGTGCTCCTGCAGCGCCAGCGCATGCGCCAGCTCCTGGCAGGGATGGGTGATGGTCTCCATGTTGATCACCGGCACCGGCGAATACTTGGCGAAGCTCTTCAGCACCAGGTCCTCGCGGTCCTTGGCCCAGTCGACGAACTTCGGGAACGCGCGCACGCCGATCATGTCCACGTAGCGGCCCAGCACCCGCGCCACCTCGGCGATGTGCTCCTCGGTGTCGCCGTCCATCACCGTGCCCAGGTCGAACTCGATCGGCCACGCGTCCTTGCCCGGCTGCAGCACCACCGCGTGGCCGCCCAACTGGAACGCGCCCAGCTCGAAGCTGGTGCGGGTGCGCATGGACGGGTTGAAGAACACCAGCGCGATCGACTTGCCCTTCAGCTCGCTGCCGAGGCGGTTGCGCTTGAACAGCGCCGCCTGGGTCAGCACCGCGTCCAGTTCGGCGCGGCTCCAGTCCTGGGTGTTCAAGAAGTGCTTCAGAGACATCGATCGATCCTTTGCAGCGGTGGGGACGCGGGGACGCGCGAGGCGTTCTACAGGGAGGTTCTTTACGGGTGAAACTTTTCCGGCCGATGAAAACGAAAAAACCCAGCCTCGGGCTGGGTTTTCAGAACGAACGGCACGACGCTCCGGTTACCCAGCGAGAATGTGGGATTCCGGTCGACGCGCGCGCGACGTCATGCCCGAGGCCATGCGTGCGGCGCTGAGATCGTGCTGGGGCAGGTTCGCTTTCATCGGCGCGCATCCTCGCACGCGCACGCCACAGGCGCAAGCGCGCGCGGCGCTCAGCGCGGCGGCACCACCACCGCGTCGGGCACGTACGGCGCCACCGAGACGCGGATACGCAGGCGGTTGCCCGGATCCTCGGGCAGCCGCGAGCGGTACTTGGTGCCCTTGTAGACATAGTCCACGTCGAAGGCGATGGGCCGGCGGAACTCGCGGCCGACCTCGACCATCCGGCAGTTGCGTCCGCCCTGCGGCGCCGCGGCCGGCGCAGCCGCCGGGGCTGGCTCCTCGTGGCGGCGGCTGAAGATGTCCTTCACCGAATCCATCAGCCGGTTCAAGCGGCTGTCGTCCTCGGCCGGCTTGGGCGCCGGCGCCGCCGGGGCCGGCGCGGGAGCCGGGTCGCATTGCTGCTCGGTGCGGGTGGCGCGCAGGGTCTGGTAGACCGGCTCCACGTTCAGGACCTGGGCGTAGTCCAGCTTGACGTTCTCGATCACCACCACCCGGTTGCGCGCCTCGGAGTCCTGCGCCCAGGCCGGCGCGGCGGCGCAGGCAAGGATGCCGACCAGCGGCAACAACGGGTTCGGGCGCATCGGCAGCAGCTTCGCAAGGGCAGACCAATGAGTGTAGGCATGGCGGCTTGCGTCGGGCTGAACGCGAGCCGACAGGCGCGCGGCGCGCCCGCCTGGCGACGGCTGCCGGTAGAATCGGACGGTTTCCCCACCGCCGATGCCGATGAGCCTGCGCCTGCACAACAACCTGACCCGCCGGGTCGACGCCTTCGAACCGCTCGATCCGGTGGCCGGCCCGACGCTCTACGTCTGCGGCCCCACCGTCTACAACTACGCGCACATCGGCAACGCCCGCGGACCGGTGGTGTTCGACGTGCTGGCGGCACTGCTGCGACGCCGCTACGGCAAGCTGCGCTACGCCCGCAACATCACCGACGTGGACGACAAGATCAACGCCGCCGCGCAGGCGCAGGGCGTGCCGATCTCGGCCATCACCGACCGCTTCGCGGCCATCTACCGCCAGGACATGGCCGCGCTGGGCGTCACCCCGCCGGACATCGAGCCGGCGGCCACCGCGCACATCCCGCACATCGTGGCGATGATCGAGCGGCTGATCGCCGGCGGCCACGCCTATGCCGCCGAGGGCCACGTGCTGTTCGCGGTGGCCAGCTTCGCCGATTACGGCAAGCTGTCGCGGCGCGACCCGGAGGAGATGCTGGCCGGCGCCCGCGTCGAGGTCGCCCCGTACAAGCGCGACCCGGGCGACTTCGTGCTGTGGAAGCCGTCCAGCGACGACCTGCCTGGCTGGGACTCGCCGTGGGGCCGCGGCCGCCCCGGCTGGCACATCGAGTGCTCGGCGATGGCCGCCGCGCACCTGGGCGAGACCATCGACATCCATGCCGGCGGCGTCGACCTGCAGTTCCCGCACCACGAGAACGAGATCGCGCAGAGCGAATGCGCCCACGGCGGCGCCACCTTCGCCCGCGTCTGGCTGCACAACGGCATGCTGACCTTCAGCGGCGCCAAGATGAGCAAGTCGCTGGGCAACATCGAGACCGTGCACGATCTGATCGAGCGCCACCCGCCCGAGGCGCTGCGCTGCGCACTGCTCAGTGCCCACTATCGGCAGCCGCTGGACTGGTCCGACGCCCTGATCCAGGCCCAGGTGGCCCGACTCGACGGCCTGTACGGAACGCTGCGCGATCTGCAGGCCATCGACGCCGAGGCCGTCATTCCGGCCGAGATCGAAGAGGCCCTCGACGACGACCTCAATACGCCGCTGGCGCTGTCGGTGCTGTCGAGCCTGGCGACCCAGGCGCGACAGGCACTGCGCGAGGCGGCGCCGGCCGGCGGCCCCGATCCCGCCGATGCCACGCAACGTGCGGACACGCTGCGCCAGGCCAAGGGCCGCCTGCTCGGCGCTGGCCTGGCCCTGGGCCTGCTGCAGCAGGATCCCCAGGTCTGGTTCCAGGGTGCCGGCAGCGACGACGACGCCCGCATCCAGGCGCTGATCGACGCCCGCAGCGATGCCAAGAAGGCCCGCGACTTCGCCCGCGCCGACGCCATCCGCCAGGAACTGGCCGACGCCGGCATTGTCCTGGAGGACACGCCGCAGGGCGTACGCTGGAAGCGTGGGTGACCGGGCCCTCGTAGAAAGAGGGCGCATGGCTGTTTCCTTCTCCCTTCGGGAGAAGGCGCCCCGAAGGGGCGGATGAGGGTACGGGCGAAGCGACTCGCATCGACAGTTCGCGAGGCTGCGCTCGGACCCTCACCCCAACCCCTCTCCCGGAGGGAGAGGGGCTTTACAAGATGCCCGAAGGGGCGGATGAGGGTACGGCGCGAAGCGAATCGCCTCGACAGTTCGCGAAGCTGCGCTCGGACCCTCACCCCAACCCCTCTCCTGGAGGGAGAGGGGCTTACATCGCTTGATCTTGGATTGCTATGACCGACACCGACTTTCCGCTCGAACCCACGCCCGCCGACGCCCAGGCCGCCATCGCCGAGGAATTCGGCTTCTTCGGCGACTGGTCCGAGCGCTACCAGTACCTGATCGACCTCGGCCGCAAGCTGCCCGCCTTCCCCGAGCACTGGAAGACCGAGGAGCACCGCTTGCACGGCTGCCAGTCGATGGTGTGGATCGTGCCCGAGGGCAATGCCGAGCGCCTGGTGTTCCATGCGATCAGCGACTCGGCGATCGTCTCCGGGTTGATCTACCTGGCGCTGCGGGTCTACTCCGGGCGTAGTGCCGCCGACATCCTCGCCACCGCGCCGGACTTCGTCGCCGCCATCGGCCTGGGCAAGCATCTGTCGCCGACCCGCAGCAACGGCCTGGCCGCGCTGCTGGCCTTCATCCAGGACACCGCGCGCGCCCAGCAGGCATGAGCGCCCCCCTGCCTACCCCGCATACCCTGCGCACGCTGCTGGCGCACCCCGGCTTCGCCCTGGTGCTGGCCTACCGCATCCTGGCGATGCTGTCCTATCAGATCGTCGCGGTCACGGTCGGCTGGCACATCTACGAGATCACCCGCGATCCGTTCTCGCTTGGCCTGATCGGGCTCGCCGAGATCCTGCCGTTCTTCTGCATCGCCCCGTTCGCCGGCTACCTGGTCGACCACCTGCCGCGGCGCCACCTCGGCATGCTCGCCAGCGTCGGACTTATCGCCACCGCCGCGGTGCTGCTGGCGGTGAGCCGCGGCTGGCTGTCGGCGCACGGCGTATGGCCGATCTATGCGGCGATCGCCCTGACCGGCGCCGCGCGCGCCTTCCTGTCGCCGGTGTACAACGCGCTGTTCGCACGCGCCCTGCCCCGCGAAGCCTATGCGCGCGGCGCCAGCGTCGGCAGCGTCGCGTTCCAGGCCGGCATGGTGATCGGCCCGGCGCTGGGCGGCCTGCTGGTCGGCTGGGGCGGCAAGAGCCTGGCCTACGGCACCGCCATCGGCGCCTCCAGCGCGGCGCTGCTGGCGCTGTGGCTGCTGCGCATCGACGAGCCGGTGCACGAGGGTCCACGCGCACCGATCTTCCGCAGCATCGCCGAAGGCGCGCAGTTCGTGTTCTCCAACCAGATCATGCTCGGCGCGATGGCCCTGGACATGTTCTCGGTGCTGCTGGGCGGCGCAGTGTCGATGCTGCCGGCCTTCATCCACGACATCCTGCACTACGGCCCCGAGGGCCTGGGCATCCTGCGCGGCGCGCCGGCGCTGGGTTCGATCCTGGTCGGCGTGTGGCTGGCGCGGCACCCGCTGCAGCGCAATGCCGGGCGCGTACTGCTGCTGGCGGTGGCCGGCTTCGGCCTGTGCACCATCGCCTTCGGGTTGTCGCGGCACTTCTGGCTGTCGGCGGCGATCCTGCTCGCCTACGGCATGTGCGACGGCGTCTCGGTGATCGTGCGTTCGACCATCCTGCAACTGGCGACGCCGGACGCGATGCGCGGCCGCGTCTCCTCGATCAACGGCATCTTCATCGGCTCGTCCAACGAACTGGGCGCGTTCTACGACGGTGTCATGGCGCGGCTGATCGGGTTGGTGCCCGCCGTGGTGCTTGGCGGCTGCGTGACCCTGGGCGTGGTCGGCGTCACCAGCTGGAAAGCGCCCAAGCTGCGCAACCTGGATCTGCGCGACCTGCAATAGGCCTGGCTGACGGCGCGCGTGGGTCGGACGCGAGACAGCCCGGCCCGGTCGTGCAACACGCACCCTGGCGCCGGCGCGTGCGCACCGCGCCAGTCATCCTTCCATTCGCCGCAACGGCCGCGCTCAGCGCGCGGCCGCCACCGCGCGCGCCTGCGCCTCGTCGTCGGCCCAGGCATGCGCGCAATCCGGCAGGCCGGCCGGCTGCACCAAACCACCCCGCCCCGCCAGGAACCGGCAGGTGGCGGCGAACACCGCCGGCACGGCGTGCGAGCGGATCGGCGAGGCCAGCACGTGATTGTCCGCCCCGGGGAAATCCACCGCCTGGCGCAAGGCTGGCGGTATTCCCAGTTGCTTGAACATCGCCTGCAACGCTGCCACCGACACCGTGCGGTCTTGATGCTGGGCATCGCGGTAGTAGTAGCCGAGGAACACCGGCACATGGATCCGCGCATAGGTCGCCGGCCGCATGCCGCCGCGGGTCAGCGCCGCCAGCGCGCGATAGCCGTCCAGGTGCGTGGCGTCGGCCCAGTAGGCGCTGTCGACCGGATAGCGCAGGATCGGATCGCCACCGTTGTGCGTCCACGCCAGCAACTGCGCGCCCCACGGCCACAACATCGGCTGCAGTTGATCGCCGTATTCGCGCACCAGCGGCGACCACAGCACCAGCGCCTGCACCTGGCGCGGATTCGCCGCCACCGCCTGCGTCGCCAGCGCACCGCCCATCGAATTGCCGATCACCACCACCCGGTCGCCCAGCACACGGGTCACCGCCAGCGCCTCGGCCGCACCCGCGAGCAGGCGGCCGGCATCGACGCCGCGCAGCGCATCGGCTGCGACCAGGCCGTGCCCGGGCAGGCGCGGCAGATACAGATTGCAGCCGAAGCTGCGCGCCAGCCGCACGTGGGTGGGCGCGCCCTCGCCCTGGCTGGCGGTGAAGCCATGCAGATAGACCATGGCGCACGCGCGTCGCCCGGGATGCGCCGGATCGGCCCAGACGATCCGCGCCTGGTTGTCCGGGCGCAGCCCCGGCGTGGCGCGCTCGCGCGCATCGATCCAGGCCTGCAGCGCCAGCGGATCCTGCGGCACCGCCGGCGCCGCCACCTGCGGCAAGGCCACGCTGACCCGCGGCCCCAGCGCAACGACCGCCAGCAATGACAGGGCGATCAGGATCGGCCATCGCCAACGACGGCGGCGTTTGCGCGCACCCGATCCAGCCACGTCGGCATGACCGTTCAAGCGCGACGCTCCGTTATCGAACCGAGCGAGGATACATAATGGAAATAGTTTTCAAGCAGTGACATTGATTGTCGGCGGCGACATGGCGATATACCACATTCGCCATTATGCGTCACCGTCATGACAGGCGCATTTAAAGCCTCTCCAAAGCCACGCATGGCACTGAAACCCAGATCACAAGCTAATGATTTTACTAGATTATTTTCCAAACAGCCAGCACCGGTAGAACGCATTTTGCAGACAAGATGGAAAGTCCGCAAACGCAGAAAGGAAGACGAAAGAAGCCTCCGAAATTATCTCTTCCGAATTAATTTTCAGCCCGCTTCTGGAAAATGGACGCGCATCGAAACGCGCGACGCCCATATGGAACACGGATGGAATCAGCCGAATGGAACATTCGCTTTTCCGTGACGAGGCAGTGGACGCCCGAAGCCAGGCATGGCTGGAGACGGCGGCACTGGCAACGCCACTTTCGACTCGGGCGCGGACTTGCATCGCACTAAGCACCGACGCCACCGACCCGGCAGACAACCACCGATTGAAGTTCTCCACATGAAAGTCTTTGGATTACCGTGCATAGGCATGGCGTTGGCATTCGCCATTGCCGTGCCAGGATCGTTGCAGGCGAATCCAGCCTCTTCCCGCGCAGATGGAGAACAGGCGATCGCGTATGTGCTGAAGAACGACCTCGCCCTGTCGAGGCTCTTCGGCAGCTGCCCCACATTGAAATTTGCCCGCACCGGCGTCGAAGGGAACAACGCCTTCCTGATCGAAGTCAACTGCGACATCAAGAACAACCCAGAGGAAGATGCGGACTGCCCCGCCTATCACATCCATGCGCTGGGGACGATGGACACGCCGTCGCATTGGACGGTACGTCGCCTGGACCTGACCTTGGCGTGCTCCAGCGAGGGAGCGCCAAAGACACCGCGGATGTAACCGCCGCATAGGCACTTGCGGCGTCGGTGCAGACGCAGTGGCGAAAGTCCGACCTCGGAGATGATCACCACCAATTCGGGCCTGAATCCGTCCGATCAGTGGTCATCGTTGAGCAGCGACCAGCGCAACGCGTTCATCACCGCCTACGGGCACCGCGAAGGCTGGCACGGCAACTAACTCCCCCCGTGGCGAGGACGGGAGCGCTCCCGTCCTCGCCACGCACCATCCGTCACGGAGATTTCTCATGGCATCCCGGTTCTTTCCGCTGTTCGGCTTGCTCGCTCTCTGCATGGCCTACTCGCAGGCCCATGCCGCCGGCAGCGATGCGGCCGCCTGCACGCACGCGCTGCATCAGGCCTTTGCAGGCTCCAGTAGCGCGGCCACCCTGCCCACGCCATGCGCGCGTCTCGGACCAGTCGCGCTCGGCATGCGCAAACAACAGGTGCTGGCCGCACTGGGCCAGCCGGACATCACACGCAGCGATGCGGCACATCCGGACACGCTCAGTGTGGTGTATCTGTACCCGCGCGGGCTCAATGCGCTGCTGGCGCAGCAACCGCGGCCGGCGACCGCTCTCCGCTACAGCCAGTTGGCAGTGCGCTTTCGCAACGACCGGGTCACCAACCTGATCGCCTTCGCCACTCCAGATGCGCCGTTGCCGTTCGAGTTGCTCGGCCAGCCGGCCGGTACGCACGTCGATCGGGTCTTGCAGGCCATCGGCGGGCAGCCGCAATGGAACGCCAGCCGCGACTACGTGCAGTTCGCCGCGATGCCACTGGGCCTGGAGGTCGATCCGGATACGTCGGCGATCGTCGGGCTGGACCTCGCAGCCAGCAAGCAGGACCTGGACAGCTTCGCCCTGCCCGGCGTGCAACTGCGCAAGGACGGGCAAAGCGGCCTGATCAACGGCGTGCGCTGAAGGGCGCCGCCGTCCATGCCGGGATAGGCCCGCCTGCCAACGGACGCCTGCCCACGCGGCCGCGAACGGCTGCGGCGGCAGGACGGGCGCACGGCTGCGCATCGCGCATCGATGGGCGGTCGTGCAGGAGGAGTGGCACTACCGCTACACGCGGCAGCAAACGGCAGACGCTTCGCCCTGACGGGGGGCCGAAAACGCAAAGCCCCGCGCGAGCGGGGCCTTGCCTTGACACCTCGGGGCGGCGCGGACTCAGTCGCCCTGCTGCTTCTGCAGATGTTCCCAACGCTCCTGCGCGTCGATGGTGCGCTCGGCGGTCAGACGCGCTTCCAGGCGCTCCAGGCCGATTTCTTCGCCCGTGTCCACGCAGTAGCCGTAGTCGCCGGCGTCCAGACGCTTGAGGGTGCTGTCGATCTTGCCGATCAGCTTGCGGTAGCGGTCGCGGGTACGCAGTTCCAGCGAGTTCTCGGTTTCGCGGGTGGCGCGCTCGGCTTCGTCGCCGATGTCGCGGACCTCGTCACGCAGGTTCTCGATGGTCTGCTTGGATTCCTCGACCAGGTCGGCGCGCCAGGTGAGCAGACGCTGGCGGAAGTACTCCTGCTGCAGCGCGCTCATGTACTCCTCGTCCGCCGCAGGCTTGTAGCCCTTGGGCAGGATCGGGCGGCCGGTGGCCTCGTCGGTCTTGTACTCCACCACCTTGTACTTGGCCGGCTTGGCCGGGGTGTTGGACTTGGCGGTCACGGCCACGGCGACCTTGCCGGTGGGCTTGGCGACCGGCGCCTTCGGGGTGGATTCGGACTTGGTGGGGGTTTTCGCGGAGGATTTCGAAACGGACACGGGATTCTTTTGTGGCGGGGTCGACGGCGCGGCGGACTTGGCGGCAACGGGCTTGGAGGCCGGTGCTGCGGCAGGCGCGGCGGGCTTGACCGGGACAGGCTTGGCCGCAGCCGGCTTGGGCGCCGACTTCGGTACGGAGGTGGTCACCGCAGGTGCGGCAGAGGCGGTGGCCGGTTTGGATTTGGCGGGAGCGGCCGCGGGCTTGGCGACCTTGGCGCCAGGCTTGGCCGCCGGTGCCTTCGCTGCCGGCTTGGCGGCGGGCGCTGGCTTGGCGGCGGCCTTGGCCGGTGCGACCGGCTTGGCAGGCGCCTTCTTGGCCGGGGCCTTCTTGGCAGGAGCGGACTTGGCCGGCGACGCAGCGACCGGCTTGGCCGCCGGCTTCTTGGCCACGGCCTTGCTGGCCGATTTGGCCGGCGCGGCCTTGGCTGCCGACTTCGCAGGCGCGGCTTTCTTCAGCGGTTTGCTGGCGGCGGACACCGTCGCTTTCTTGGCGACGGGCTTGGCAGGCTTCTTGGCGGCCTGGACGGCCTTCTTTGCAGGTTTTTTAGCAGCCACGAACGCTCTTCCTTGGTCTTCCCGGGGCCCGGGAAAGCGGGCCTTTATAGCCTACCCTACCCCCCGCGGCAACAACGCGGCGTATACGCCGAGCGATCCGCCTAGTCCAGCACAGTGGCATATCATGGTCATGTGATCGCCCGCGCTCTCATCGCCCTGCTGCGCCTGTACCAGCGCTTCATCAGCCCGCTGCTGGGACCGCGCTGTCGTTTCGTGCCCAGTTGCTCGGCGTATGCGGTGACCGCCATCGCCCGTTTCGGCGCATTGCGCGGCGGCTGGATGGCCGCCCGCCGCGTCGGCCGCTGCCACCCCTTCCATCCTGGCGGGTTCGACCCGGTGCCCGACCCCACGGCGCCGCCACCCTGCCGCTGCCAAGGAAAACACTGATGTCCGCTTCCACACTGATCGTCAACGCGCGCCTGGTCAACGAAGGCCGCGAAACCCAGGGCGACCTGCGCATCGCCGACGGCCGCATCGCCGCGATCGCCCCGCAGCTGGCCGCGCGCGAGGGCGAGACCGTGGTCGATGCCGCCGGGCGCTGGCTGCTGCCCGGCATGATCGACGACCAGGTGCACTTCCGCGAACCCGGCCTGACCCACAAGGGCGACATCGCCACCGAATCGGCGGCGGCGGTGGCCGGCGGCCTGACCAGCTTCATGGACATGCCCAACACCAATCCGCCCACGCTCGACGCCGCCGCGCTGCAGGCCAAGTACGACGCCGCGCACGGCCGCGCCTGGGGCAACTACGGCTTCTACCTGGGCGCCAGCAACGACAACCTGGCCGCGATCCAGACCCTGGACCCGAAGACCGCGCCCGGCATCAAGGTGTTCATGGGCGCCTCCACCGGCAACATGCTGGTCGACAACCCGCAGACCCTGGACGCGATCTTCCGCGACGCGCCGACGCCGATCATCACCCACTGCGAAGACACCCCGACCATCGACGCGACCCTGGCCGCGTTCAAGGAAAAGTACGGCGAGGCGCTGACCCCGGACATGCACCCGGACATCCGCTCGCGCGAGGCCTGCCTGAAGTCCTCGCAGCTGGCGGTGTCGCTGGCGAAGAAGCACGGCACCCGCCTGCACGTGCTGCACATCTCCACCGCCGACGAGCTGGCGCTGTTCACCCCCGGCCCGATCCAGGGCAAGCGCATCACCGCCGAGACCTGCATCCATTTCCTGCGCTTCGACCGCGCCGACTACGCCACGCTCGGCAACCTGATCAAGTGCAACCCGGCGATCAAGGACGCCAGCGACCGCGAGGCGCTGATCCGCGCCATCGCCGAGGACGTGATCGACGTGCTCGCCACCGACCATGCGCCGCACACCTGGGAAGAGAAGAGCAAGCCCTATGCGCAGGCGCCGTCCGGCCTGCCGCTGGTGCAGTACGCGCTGGTCGCGGCGCTGGAGCTGGTCCACGAGGGCCGGCTCAGCGTGGCCCAGGTGGTGCACAAGTTCGCGCACGCGCCGGCGCTGCTGTTCGACGTGCACGAACGCGGCTTCCTGCGCGAGGGCTACCACGCCGATCTGGTGCTGATCGACGACACCGCGTTCACCGTGCGCCGCGAGGACGTGCTGTCCAAGTGCGGCTGGTCGCCGTTCGAAGGCCGCAGCTTCCGCTCCAGGATCGCCGCGACCTGGGTCAACGGCATGCTGGCCTGGGACGGGACCCGCCTGGTCGGCACCCCCAACGGGCAGCGCCTGGCGTTCGACCGCTGATGCGCGGCGCCCTGGTGGCCCGCGCCGCACTGGCGCTGGTCCTGCTGACCGCACCGCTCGCCCCGGCGCTGCACGCGCAGACGCCGGCCGCGGCCGGCGCCGAGGCGCGCAGCGTGTTCCCGCGCAGCGCCTCGCAGGGCGCGCTGGTGATCGGCAAGATCGCACCGGGCAGCCGCGTGCAGTACGCCGGACGCACCCTGCGGGTCAGCGATTACGGCAGCGTGGTGTTCGGCATCGGCCGCGACGAGCGCGGTCCGCTGCGCATCGCGGTGCAGCGCCCGGACGGCGGGACCGAGACGGTCGAGATCGCGGTGACGCCGCGCGACTGGCCGCTGGAACAGGTCAACGGCGTGCCGCCGAAGACGGTGAACCCGCCGCCGGCGATCGCCGAGCGGATCAAGCGCGAACAGGCACAGGTCACCGCCGCGCGCGACCGCGACGACCCGCGCACCGATTTCGCCGCGCCCTTCATCTGGCCGGTGCAGGGCCGCATCAGCGGCCGCTTCGGCAACGCCCGGGTCTACAACGGCCAGCCCGGCGCCGGGCATTCCGGCATGGACATCGCCGTGCCAACCGGCACCCCGGTCAAGGCCCCGGCCGCCGGCGTGGTCACCTTCGCCGCCCCCGACCTGTACCTGACCGGCGGCACCGTGCTGCTGGATCATGGCTATGGCGTCAGCTCCAACTTCCTGCACCTGTCGCGGATCGACGTCAAAGTCGGCGACCGCATCGCCCAGGGCCAGGTCATCGGCGCGGTCGGCGCCACCGGGCGTGCGACCGGACCGCATCTGCATTGGGGGATGAATTGGTTCGATGTGCGCATCGACCCATTGCTGGTGCTGGAGCGGACGAAGCAGCCTTGAAGCACTGGTGTGCCAGGTGCACTGACGCGCGGCGGCGCGTTCCTCATCTGGGTCGCCGACACATTCGCCTGGCGCGGTTCGATGTGCGCATCGACCCGTTATTGGTGCTGGAGCGCACGAAGCAGCCGTAGAGCGTTGGTGCGTCAGGTGCAAAGGCGCGCGGCGGCGCGTTCATCATTTGCGCATCCGACGCCTTCGCCTGGCGCGGTTCGATGTGCGCATCGATCAGTTGCTGGTGCTGGAGCGGACGAAGCAGCCATAGAGCGCTGCGGCGGCGCGTTCCTCAGGGGCAGTGACGTACAGCAGCGCATGCATTTTGTAGGAGCGGCTTCAGCCGCGACGGGCATTCCCGGTAACGCCCGTCGCGGCTGAAGCCGCTCCTACAGATGTCCTGAAGTCGCTTCGACATTGCAACGCTGAGCGGCATCCACGTCGCGCAGCGGCTGGGGCGTCGGATCTCGGCGCAGGAACGCAAGCGGCGGAGGCCAGGCGCGCCGGCGCTTGCTCGAATGGCTGCGCGCGGCACGGGCGGTATGGCGCGAGGCCGTACCCTCACCCCAACCCCTCTCCCGAGGGGAGAGGGGCTTGCTGCCCGCAGCCTTTCCGCTAGGCCGGTGTGACCACCTCCAGCAGTCGCCCCAGCACCACATGCGACGGGCTGTTGGCCAGGTCCAGCGGCATCACCAGCTTGGGATTGGGATGCGGCAAGGGCGTTCCCGGCGCTTCTTCGCCGGCTTCCCGCAGCAGACTGCCGTTGTCGTCCACCTGGCCGGTGACCGGCGGCAATGGCGGCAGGCCCAGCCCCGTGCGGACCGCGTTGGCGCGGCTCAGCAGGTCGTCGTCGGCGACCGTGGTCAGTGCCGAGGCGGCCAGGCTGGCCGGTGCGCCCTCCACCGCCGCCAGGCGCTGCGCGATGTCGCCCAGCGCCTGCTGCCGGTGCGGATGCAGCAGTTGCCACACTTCTTCCCACAGCGCCTTCCAGTCCAGATCCGGGAACGGCATGTGGGTCGGCCCGCTGAGCACGATCTGCGGCGCCAGCCGGCCTGGCGGCGTCGCGTCGCATTCGGCCAGCGCGCGGTAGACCACCTCGCTGCACACCATGTGCGAGGGGTTGTCGCGGACCAGATGGTCCAGCGCCTCGCGCACCACGATTCGCGCCAGCCAGTGCTGCGGCCACTTGCCGCGGATGGCGACCAGCAAGCCGAGCGTGGCCAGGCTGTCCAGCGGGTACGGGACGCCCAGCAGCGATTGCGCCTTGGCCAGCACGCTGGCGCGGTCGGCATCGTCCAGCGCCACGCAGGCGTAGCTGAGCGGCCGGTAGGCGTCGATGAGGAGGTAGTTGGTGGTGTCGGTCAGCCGCTGCGACAGCGGATAGCGGCGCACGCCGCTGGCCGCCGCCTCGATCAGATCGCCCCGATCGGCGACGATGGCGGCATGGCTGTAGATGCTGTCGCCGCACCAGGCGATCAGTTCGGACACCGGGCCGCAGCCCAGTTGCAACAGGATGTCGCCGACCTGCAACTGATCGGGAGCGAACGCGGGCAAATCGGTCTGCACAGTCATGGTTGAGGCTCCTGGTGGGTGACGTGGTGGCTGGGGGGGGACACGCTGACGCGGTTGCGGCCGGCGGCCTTGCTGGCGTAGAGCGCGGCATCGGCCCGCTGCAACAGCGCCGCCACGCTCTCGCCGCGCTGCCATTGCGCCACGCCGACGCTCAGCGTGCATGACAGCGCCTGGCCTTCGCGCGGCAGCGGCTGCGCGGCGACGTGCTGGCGGATGTCCTCGGCCACGCGCCGCGCGGCCTCCAGGGTGGCGCCGGGCATCAGCAGCAGCATCTCGTCGCCGCCCTGGCGGCCGAGCGTGTCGGTGCTTCGCAGGCGCGCCCGCGCGCAGGCGGCGACCCAGCGCAGGCAGGCGTCGCCGCCGGCGTGGCCGTGGATGTCGTTGATGCGCTTGAAATGGTCGATGTCGATGTAAGCCAATGCCAGCGGCCGGTCGCCGCGCGCGGCGTCCTGCAGCGCCTCGGCCAGACGCTGCTGCAGTGCGGCGCGGGTGAGGATGCCGGTGAGTTCGTCCACGGTCGCCATGCGGCTGGCGCGGTCGCGGTCGCGACGCAGCTCCAGGATCTGCTCGGCCAGACCGAAGGTCACCAGCAGGCAGGAGATCGCCAACGCCAGGCTGATGCCATGCGCCAGCACCGGCGCGGCCAGATCCAGGCGCAACCACCCGGTCAGCTCCAGGCAGCGCAGCACGCACAGCATCCACAGCGGCGCCCACGAAGCCAGCAGCGGCCAGGCGTAACGTTGCCCGCGCAAGGCCAGTAGCAGGCAACACGGCAGCAGCAGCGCCGCACCGACGATCAGCCCGACATTGCCGAGCAGGCTCAGCACCGCCGCGTCCGACAGCAAGCAGGCCACGGCGATGCCGAGCAGGAACAGCGCGCACAGCCGCAGCACCCGGTCCAGCCGCGGCAGTTGCCGGCGCATCTCCAGTTGACGGCGCTGGAAGGTGATGATGAAGAAGCCGCCGAGCGCGGCGACGATGCGCATCGGCGTCGGCGAGGACGCGAACACGCTGGCCAGGCCGGGCACCGCGCGCGCCTCGCCACCAAGGCCGAGCAGGTACAACAGCACGCACATCACGTTGGCGGTGAAGTAGCCGTAGATCGACTCGCGCAGACGCGCCCACAACGCGATCGCCAGGATCGCCAGCACCGCGGTCGAGCCGAGGATGAAGGCGCGCCAGCCGACGTAGTGCAGATCCTCGCGCTGCACCTGGGCCAGCGGCGCGATGCCCACCGGCATCGGCATCGCCGCCGGCGCATGCACCCGCAGCCAGATCGAGGCGCCGGCCGGCAGCCCCTGCGGCAAGGCGATCACCAGGGCCCGGGTGGAGTAGCGCAGGTCGGCGTCGGCGCCGTAGATCGCGTGCCGGGTTGGCGCGGCGCGTCCCGGCACCCAGGCCTCAACCCGGGTCAGGTAGGGCGACTGCAGCACCAATTGCGGCTGGCCGTCGCGGCCGATCGCATGGTCGGCGCGGATCCGCCACCAGGTGGGCTGCTTGCTGCGCTCGTACAGGGTCGCGCCATGACCGGCGTCGACGAACGCGGCATCGTCACGCCCCGCCACCACCTCCGATGCCGGGGGGTCGGCGGCCAGCCGTTGCAACAGCAGTTCCTGCCCCAGCACCGACCCGGTCACGCCCAGGCACAGCAACAGGCAGCACCAACGGCACAGGCGCTTCAATCGACGACTTCCAAGTGGGATCGGCGTCGAGGGTAGCGCAAGCCGCGACGGCGCTCGTATCCAAATTCACGACCCCGTCACGCCACCACGCGAGGTCGGCACACCGCGCGCAGATCCATGCCGCAGTGCGGCGACCGTCCGCCGCCGCCGGGTCTGGAGCGCCTGCAGCCGTCGCGTTTTGGCCTGGGAATCGCCCTCCACGCCCCCCACCAACCGGCGCACTGCATGTGCGGCGGATCCGCGATCGTGATGGAAGCGACACAACCGAACTCTGACTGCGACATCGGCCGGCATCGGCGCGCAAACGCCCCTACCATCGCCGGTCCGCTGACGACGCCGGATCAGGCGACCGAATGACACCGGTATCATTCCACGCGTCGCTGCGGGCCCTTATCCTTGAGCGGAGGCTTCCCATGACCGTATCGCGCTGGTTGCTGCTTTCCTCCACCCTCGCCCTGGCGGCCGGGGTCGTCACCGATGCCCCGGCGCTGACCGGAACCGCGTCGCGCCCGCAACTGACCAGCAGCGAGGCGGCCAACCAGACCGTCGCCCGCCACCTGGCCCAGGCCGGACCGATCGGCGCGCTGGTCACCGACAACTGGGATCCGAGCGCCGGCGTCGCGCTGCTGCAGGCCGACTACGCGGTGGCCGCCGACGGCAGCACCCGCTACCGCACCGTGCAGGCCGCGGTGGACGCCGCGGTCGCCGCCGGTGGCAGCATGCGCCGCTACATCAGCGTGGCGCCCGGCACCTATACCGAAGTGGTCTGCGTGCCCGCCGCGGCGCCGCCGCTCACGCTGTTCGGCCTCGGCGGCAGCCCGGCCAGCACCACGATCCGTTTCGGCAACGCCAACCCCACCCCGAAGCCGACCGGCAGCGCCACCCATCCCTGCGCCAGCAACGCCGCCAGCAGCACCGTCGGCACCTCCGACAGCGGCACCGTCACCGTGCGCGCGGCGCAGTTCCAGGCGCGCAACCTGGCGATCGTCAACAGCTACGTCGAGGGCACCTACAGCGGCAGCAACCAGTCGGCGGTGGCGCTGGCGTTGCGCGGCGACAAGGCGGTGCTGGAGAACGTGGTGCTGACCGGCAACCAGGACACCCTGCTGATCAGCGCCGGCAGCGCCAACACGGTGATCCGCGCCTACCTCAAGGGCGGCACCATCGAGGGCGACACCGACTTCATCTTCGGCTCGGGCGTGGCGGTGTTCGCCGGCAGCACCATCCGCTACACCGCGGCGCGCCGCGGCGCCAACGACGGTGGCGTGATCTTCGCGCCCAGTACCCGCCCGGGCAGCAGCTACGGCTTCCTGGCGATCAACAGCACCTTCGATGCGGTCGGCAACCCGGGCAGCGGCACGGTGTGGCTGGGCCGGGCCTGGGACGAGAGCGTGGGCAGCCTGTCCAACTACGTCGACGGCACCTCGCCCAACGGCAAGGTGGTGATCCGCGACTCGACGCTGGGCGGGCACATCCGCAAGAGCGCGCCGTGGAACGCCTCGACCATCGGCCGGCCCTACTGCAGCAGCGGCTGCAGCACCTCGGCCAACCGTTTCTACGAGTACGCCAACAGCGGCGCCGGCAGCGCGCCCTGAAGCTAGGCGGCGCGGGCTGGCGCGTGTCGTCCTGCCCGCGCATGCCGCGTCGCGGTTGCGCGTACCTGTTGCAAGGACGCGCGAGGACGTGGACGTCCGTCCAGACCTGAGTGACGACATCGCGGCGCGCGCGCAACCGCGGCCCTTCGGGTTGGGCCTGGCAGGCCAACCCGACGTAGTCGAAGAGTGTTGGTAGGCCCTAGCCCAGCCCGGCCCACCAGGCGCGCCACAGCGTCGACATCTGTCCCGGCGGCCTGGGCGTGGCGGCCGCCTGCTGCACCATCCGCGCACGCGCCAGCGCCGACAGGATGCGCCGCGGACGCGGCCCGCGCACGCGGCGCGGCCACGGCTTCAGCAACGCCTGCGCCCAGCGTTGGCGCTGCTGCGCCTCATCGCCGCCGCGCAGCGCCAGCGGCGCGGTGGCGGCGCCGCCCTCGAGCAGGCGCTGCGCCAGCACCTGCAGCGCGACCGGCACCGCGGCGCCCTCGGCCGGGGCCTCGAACAACGCGCGCTCGACCGCAACCACCGCCTGCGCGAACGGCTCCAGCCGCTCCAGCGCATGCGCGGTGTCGGCCGCGGCCGCGCGCGACTGCGGCAGGCTCGGCAAGGCCTCGGCCAGTTGTGCCCATGGCGCAGCCACCGGCTCCAGCACCCGGCCCAGCGGATGCCGCGAACGCTGCCCGGCCCAACTGCGCAGTTCCTCGCCCCACCACGCCAGCTTGGCGTCGGCCGGCAGCGGATCGCCGGCGATGTTGAGGATGTCGTCGAACTCCTGCAGCAGGGCGAACCAGGCCACGGTGCGGGCGCGCTGCGGCGCCGGCAGGAAGGTCTCGGCCACGGCCCATTCCGGCCAGCGGCGGCGCCATTTGTCGAGGAAGGCATCCAGGGCGGACGAACTGCTCATGCGATCGGTGAATCCGGAGTCAGGCGCGCGCCGACGGCATCGCGCAATGGGAGAGTGAGCGCGGCTGCCGCGCAGAACGCGCAGTGTACGTGCGCGACCGGTGGATGCCGAGCGGCGCGGCGTGCAGGCGGCGACACCGCGGTCACAGCATCGCCGCGAACGCGGCGACCGCACCGATTTCAGGACGCGGCTGCGCCGACCGGCCAGGCCGCGGCGTCGTACAGCTCGGCCGGCGCGGCGACCATCGCGTCGGCGCGCCAGGCCAGCGGATCGTCCTCGTCCAGCCGGTAGCCCCACAGCACCGCGACCGAGGCCATGCCGGCGGCACGTGCGGCGAGGATGTCGCGTTCGTCGTCGCCGACGTAGACCACCTCGTGCGGCGCCACGCCCAGGCGCTGCGCGGCAACCTGCAGCGGCAGCGGATGCGGCTTGCGCTCGGGCAGCGTATCGCCGCCGATCAGCACCGCGCAGCGCCGCTCCCACTGCAGCTGCGGCAGGATCAACCGCGCCAGCGCCTCCGGCTTGTTGGTGACGATGCCCCACACGCTGCCGGCGGCCTCCAGCCGCTGCAGCAACGCGGCGATGCCGTCGAACAGCTGCGAATGGCGGCCGATCAGCGCCTCGTAGTGGCGCAGGAATGCCGGGATCAGCGCGTCGCGCTGCGCGGCGGGCAGATCCGGGAAGGCGACGCCGAGCATCGCCCGCGAGCCCTTGGACACCACCGGCCGCAACTGCGCCAGGGTCAACGCCGCACGCCCATGCTCGGCCAGCACCGCATTGGCCGCGGCCAGCAGATCCGGCGCACTGTCCAGCAACGTGCCATCCAGATCGAACAGCACCACCCGCGGGTAGCTTCGGATCGAACCGCTCTCGAGCGGCATCACGCCCACGCGCACCCGCCGTTGCCAATCCCCAATCCCCAATCCCGAATCACGGCTTCCCCGCACACGCCAGGTAATTGACCTCGGTGCGCGAGGACAGCCGCGCGCGGTTGCGCCACGGCTCGTAGGCCAGGCCGCTGACGTCGCGCAGCTGCAGCTCGGCCTGGCGCAACCACGCGGCCAGCTCCGCCGGCTTGATGAAATCCTGGTAGCGATGGGTGCCGGTGGGCAGCAACCGCGCCACGTACTCGGCACCGACGATGGCCAGCGCGAACGCGGCCGGGGTGCGGTTGAGCGTGGACAGGAACAGCTGTCCGCCCGGCTTGAGCAGGGTCGCGCAGGCGCGCACGATCGCCGCCGGATCGGGCACGTGCTCGAGCATCTCCATGCAGGTGATCGCGTCGAAGCTGCCCGGCTGCGCCGCTGCCAAGTCCTCGACCGACTGCACGCGGTAGTCGACCTCGACCCCGGATTCGAACTGGTGCAGCCGCGCGACCTTGATCAGCTCCGGCGACAGGTCGATCGCGGTGACCTGCGCGCCCTCCTTGGCCAGCGCCTCGCTAAGCAGGCCGCCGCCGCAGCCCACGTCCAGCACCATCGCGCCGCGCAGTGGCAGGCGCTCGGCGACGTAGCGCAGGCGCACCGGATTGAGCGCATGCAGCGGCTTCTGCGGGCCGTCGGCATCCCACCAGCGGGTAGCCAGGGCGCCGAACTTGTCCAGTTCGGCCTGATCGAAGTTGGCGGAGGCGTTGGCGGTGGAAGCGGTCATGGCGAACTCTCGTTGGGGCCGCGCGCGCGGAGCGGCACGGCGAACATAGCGGATCAGGCGTGGACGCTGCGGATACGTTCGCGCCACTGCCGCGCATTGGCGACCAGCGCATCGACGTCCATGTCCACCAGCACGCGCTGGCTCAGCTTGGGCTGGCCGGCGATCCACACGTCGCTGACCTGCTGGCGGCCGGTGGCGTACACCAGTTGCGACAGCACGTTGTGCAGCGGCTGGGTCTCCAGCGCCGACAGGTCCACGCAGATCAGGTCGGCCTGCTTGCCCGGCTCGATCGAGCCGATGGTCTCGCCGAAGCCCAGCGCGCGCGCGCCGCCCAGGGTGGCCGCGCGCAGCGTGCTGGCCGCGTCCAGCGCGGTGGCGTCGTTGGCCACCGCCTTGGCCAGGATCGCCGCGGTGCGGTTCTCGCTGAACATGTCCAGGTCGTTGTTGCTGGCGCAGCCGTCGGTGCCGATCGCCAGGTTCACGCCCGCACGCTGCAGCGCGCAGGCCGGGCAGAAGCCGGAGGCGAGCTTGAGGTTGGATTCGGGGCAATGCACCACGCTCACACCGCGCTCGGCGCACAGGTGGATCTCGGCGTCGGTGAGCTGGGTCATGTGCACCGCGATCAGGCGGTCGTTGACCAGGCCCAAGCGGTCCAGCCGCGCCAGCGGGCGCTGCCCGTACTGCTTGAGCGAGTCGGCGATTTCCTGCGCGGTCTCGTGGGTGTGCAGGTGCACCGGCACCTCGAGCTGGTCGGACAGCATCCGCACCCGCTCGAAGTTGGCGTCGTTGACCGTGTACGGCGCATGTGGGGCGAAGGCGATGCCGACCAGCGGATCGTCGCGCCACTGGTCGTGCACCTCGCAGGCGCGGGCGAAGTACTCGTCGGAGGTCTTGGCCCAGGCGGTCGGGAAATCGATGATCACCGTGCCGACGCGGGCGCGGAAGCCGTGCTGCTTGTACACGGCGGCCTGCACGTCGGCGAAGAAGTAGTTCTCGTTGGCGCAGGTGGTGCCGCCGCGCAGCATCTCGGCGATCGCCAGCGCGGTGCCGTCGGCGACGAACTCCGGGCCGATCACCGCGGTTTCCACCGGCCAGATGTGCTGCTGCAGCCACACCATCAGCGGCAGGTCGTCGGCGATGCCGCGCAGCAGCGTCATCGGGTTGTGCGTATGCGCGTTGACCAGGCCCGGCAGCAGCGCCGCGTCCGGGCGCGAGACGGTGCGCGCGGGGGCGAAGCGCGTACGCGCCTCGGCCGTGGGCAGCACCGCCACGATCTCGCTGCCGCGCACCGCCACCGCGTGGTCTTCCAGCACCACCGCATGCGGTTCGATCGGGACCACGTAGCCGGCTTCGATCAGCAGGTCGCAGGATTCGGGTATGGAGGTCATCGCAGATGCTCTGAAAAGGGAAGGATCACGGTGCGGATGCGGGTGCCGGCGCCGCCTGCGCCTGGAGGATGCGCCGCTGGTATACGCGCATCACTACCCACTGCAGCAAAAAGACTGCCAGGAAGCCGAAGCGGCCCAGCCACGGCGCGACCATGCCCACGGGGATGCATAACGCGAACACCACCGGCGAGACCGCCGCGCGCAGCTTCATCGCCTGCGCCTGCAGCGGACCCAGCCGCTGCGCCAGGCCTTCCTTGCGCACCGCATAGGCATGCAGCCAGTACCCGGCCAGGCCGATCGCGGCCAGGTGCGCGCAGTACACCGCGAACGCCTCGTGGTTGCCGAAATAGTCCGAGTACAGCGCGGTGGAGAACGGCAGCAGGCCGATCAGCAGCAGCTGCAGCACGTTGAGCCAGATCAGCCGGTCGTCGAACTGGCGGATGTGCCGGCACAGCTGCAGGTGCGACTTCCAGAACAGCGCGGTGACCAGGAAGCTGACCGCGAAGCCGATGAACAGCGGCAGCATCCGGTGCAGGGCGGCGAGGATGCCGCCGGCCGCCGCGACCTCGGCGTGTCCGGGCACCTTGATTTCCACCGCCAGCAGGGTGATGGCGATGGCGAAGACCGCATCGCTGAAGAACACGACGCGGTCGTGCGGGTACTTGCTGTCGGCGCTGTCGGCGTGGCTGGTCGTCACGGGCGTTTCCTGGGAGCGAGGTGGTCCATCACCGCCGCACGGCGATCCGGCGCATGGCGCTGCCTGGCCGCCGCACGCCAGCGCGTGCGCATGCCCGCGGCCGGCTGCGGCCGCGGGCATGCCGACTTACTTGACGCGCGAAACGTATTCGCCCGAACGCGTATCGACGCGGATCACTTCTTCCTGGCCGACGAACAGCGGCACGCGCACCACCGCGCCGGTCTCCAGGGTCGCCGGCTTGCCGCCGCCGCCGGAAGTATCGCCGCGCACGCCCGGGTCGGTCTCGACGATCTTCAGTTCGACGAAGTTCGGCGGGGTGACCTGGATCGGCGTACCGTTCCACAGCGTCACCACGCAATCCTCCTCGCCCTTGATCCACTTGGCGGCGTCGCCGACGCCGGCCTTGTCGGCCTGCACCTGCTCGAAGGTTTCCTGCTGCATGAAGTGCCAGTACTCGCCATCGCTGTACAGGTACTGCATGTCGGTGTCGACCACGTCGGCCGCTTCCACGCTGTCGGTCGCCTTCATGGTCATTTCGACCACGCGCCCGGACTTGATGAAGCGGTACTTGACGCGGGTGAACGCCTGGCCCTTGCCGGGCTTGACGTATTCGGTATCGGTGATGATCGCAGGCTCGCTGTTGACCAGGATCTTCATCCCGTTCTTGACGTCGTTCATGCCGTAGCTGGCCATCTGAAACTCCTCGGGTAAGGCAAACCCGCCGCGTTCGGCGGCCGGCCGGATAGAATGGAAGCTCCGCCGCAACGGCGGGCGCTCGTGTGATGACCGCCTATGATAACCGCAGCCCCCCGCCCGATGCAGCCGTCCCCGCCCCTGCCCGCCGCCGCGCCGCCGCGCTGGCAGCAGGCTTGGCGCGACGCCGTGCGCGACCCGCGCGAGCTGCTGGCCCTGCTGGAGCTGGATCCGCAGGCGCTGGGCGTCTCCGAACAGGCTGCGACGCAATTCGCGCTGCGCGTGCCGCGCAGCTTCGTCGCGCGCATGCGCGCGGGCGATCCGCACGATCCGCTGCTGCGCCAGGTGCTGCCGATCGACGACGAGCAGCGCCTGGTCGCCGGCTTCGCCCTGGATGCGGTCGGCGACACCGCGGCCAAGAAGGCCGACGGCGTGATCCACAAGTACCGCGGCCGCGCCCTGCTGGTGGCCACCGGCAGTTGTGCGGTGCACTGCCGCTACTGCTTCCGCCGGCACTTTCCCTATGCCGACGAGACCGCCGCGCGCGATGGCTGGCGCACGGCGGTGGCGGCGATCGCCGCCGACCCCAGCATCGAGGAAGTGATCCTGTCCGGCGGCGATCCGCTGTCGCTGGCCACACCGAAGCTGGCCGAACTCACCGATGCGCTGGCGGCGCTGCCGCAGCTCAAGCGCCTGCGCATCCACAGCCGCCTGCCGGTGGTGCTGCCCGAGCGCGTCGATGCGCCCTTGCTGGCCTGGCTGCGCACGCTGCCGTGGCCGCTGGCGTTCGTGATCCACGCCAACCACGCCAACGAATTCGATGCCGGCGTGGATGCCGCACTGGCGCGCCTGCGCGAGGCCGGCGCGCACCTGCTCAACCAGGCAGTGCTGCTGCGCGGGGTCAACGACAGCGTCGAGGCGCTGGCCGCGCTGAGCGAGCGCAGCTTTGCCGCCGGCGTGCTGCCCTACTACCTGCATCAACTGGATCGGGTGCAGGGCGTGGCCCATTTCGAAGTGGACGATGCCACCGCACTGGCCCTGCACCAGGCGCTGGCCGCACGCCTGTCCGGTTACCTGGTGCCGAAACTGGTGCGCGAGATTCCCGGCGACAGCGGCAAGCGCCCGCTGCTGCCCTGACCCGCCTGGCCGGGACCGCCGCAGGCAAGGCGCACGCCGGCCACGACGCCGCAGCGGCGATCACACGCCGGCGGGCGGTGCGTCTTCGTTGGCGAGCAACTGGCGGAATTCGTCCGCGCTGAGCGGGCGGCTGAGCCAGAAGCCCTGCCCCAGTTCGCAGCCGCGCTCGCGCAGCAGCTCGAACTGGGTCTCCTGTTCGATGCCTTCGGCGACCACGGTGATGTCCAGCGAATGCGCCATGGCGATGATCGCCGTGGTCAGCGCCAGATCGTCCGGGTCGCGCTGCAGGTCGGCGACGAAACTCTTGTCGATCTTGACCCCGTCCACCGGCACCTGGCGCAGGTGGCTCAAGCCGGAGAAGCCCGTGCCGAAGTCGTCCAGCCAGACCTTGACCCCGGTGCGATGCAGCCGCGCCAGCATGCTCGCCGCCTGCAGCTCGTCGCCGATCACCGCGGTCTCGGTCAGTTCCAGATGCAATTGCGCCGCCGGCAGCCCGGACTCGCGCAGGCATTCGGCCACCACTTCGGGCAGATCGCCACTGCGCAACTGCCGCGGCGAGACGTTGACCGAGACGAACAGGTCGCGGCTGCCGTCGGCGCGCCGCCACTGGGTGGCCTCGCTGCAGGCCGCGCGCAGCACCTTGGGACCGATGCTTTCGATCAGCCCGCTCTGCTCGGCCACGTCGATGAACACCGTCGGCGAGATCGTGCCCATCGCCGGATGCTGCCAGCGCAGCAGCACCTCGACGCCGACCATGCGCCGGTCCTGGGTGCGGAAGATCGGCTGGTAGGCCAGCTTCAGTTCGTCGCGTTCCCAGGCGCCGCGCAGTTCGTGCTCCATGTGCACGCGCCGCTCCACCGCATAGTCCATCGCACGGCTGTAGAAGCGGTGGCAGTTCTTGCCGGCCAGCTTGGCCTGGTACATGGCGATGTCGCCGTTCTTCAGCAGCGCCGAGGCGTCCTCGGCATCGCCCGGGTAGACGGTGATGCCGATCGAGGTGCCCATGAACACCTCGCGGCCCTGGATCCGCAGCGGTTCGCGCAGTTCCTGCACCAGCCGCTGCGCCAGCGCGGTGGCGACCTTGGCCGCCTGCGCGTCCTCCACCAGGATCACGAACTCGTCGCCGCCGAAACGTGCCAGCAGCGCGTCGTCGCCGCCCAGTTGCTCCACCGCCAGCTGGATGCGCCGCGCGAACTGCAGCAGCGCCTCGTCGCCGGCCTCGTGGCCCAGGGTGTCGTTGATCCGCTTGAAGTCGTCGATGTCGGCGAACAGCAGCGCCAGCCTGCGCTGCGAGGCGCGCGCCGACAGCATGCGATGGTCCAGCGCCTCGCGGAACGCGAGCCGGTTGGTCAGCCCGGTCAACGCATCGGTGTAGGCCATGTGGCGCACGTCGCGGTCGTGCCGGGCGATCGCCTCGCTCATCCGACCGAACGCGCGCAGCAGTTCGCTGACCTCGTCGTGGCGGCCGCTGTCGCGACGCTCCACCGCATAGTTGCCGGCCTCGATCTGGCGTGCGGCCGCCGCCATCCAGCGCAACGGCGCCACCAGCGTGCGCTGCACGTAGACCGCCACCATCGCCGCGGTCAGGCCCAGGGCGGCCAGCAACAGCAGCAACCAGCCGAGATGGCGCTTGCCCAGGGCGCCCAGGCGCTGGTCCAGGTTCTGCCCGGCCTTGCGCTCGTACTCCTGCGCGCGTGCCCAGGACATGCCCACCCGCACCCCGCCCACGCGCTGGTCGCCGATCATGATCGGCATCGACACGTCGAGGAACTCAGACGACTCCTGCGCCAGCAGGCCTTGGGCGCGGATCGCGGCGTCGGCCATCGGCCCGCGCATGCGCTGGCCGTAGCCCACCAGGTCCTTGCTGCCGTCGTGGATCAGCCGCCCGTCGGCGTCGTAGACCAGCACGTAGGCCACCGCCACATAGCCCAGCGCCCCACGCACCTGCGTGCCGATCGCATCCAGGTCGGAGTAGTACACCGGGTTGGCCAGCGAATCGGCCAGTTGCCGCGCCAGCGATTCGCCGCGGGTGCGCATGCTGCTGTCGAACAGGCTGTGGATGGCGTTGCCGCTGAGCGTGCGCACCTCGCGCTGCATCGCCGCCTGGCGCTCCAGCAGCAGGCCCAGGATCGCCATCACCAACAGTGCAGCCACGCCCATGGCCAGCAGGAACCTGGCCTGCAACCCGAAACGCATGGTCTTCATTCCACTTCCAGCCTCACCCGCGCCACGCCGGCGCGCAGGGTATCCAGGCGCTTCTGCGACGCCGGATCGATCGGGTAGAAACCGGAGGTCCCGAAGAACTGGCGCAGCGCCGCGCGCCCCTGCGGATCGTCGGCGGCGTGCAGCAGCACCTCGCGCAGGCGCGTCTCCACGTCCGTGGGCAGATCGCTGCGCACCATCTCCACCGCGCGCGGATACGGTTCGCTGCGGTAGATCACCCGGAAGTCCCTTCGGAACGCCGGGGGAATGCGGCGATCGTCATCCCAGTCGAGATTGCTGAACGCCCCGGCATCCACCAGGTGCTTGTGCACGAAGGCGGCGATATTGAGTTCCGAGCGCGCGAACACGTAACCGACCGTCTCCGCCGAGGGCTGGTCCTTGGTCGAGAGCAGGATCTCCGGATGCAGGCCGCGCTCGAACAGCGTCATCATCGGCACCAGGTAGGCGCTGGTGGACAGCGTGCTCTGCAGCGCCAGCGTGCGCCCCCGCAGATCCGACAGGTCGTGAACCGGCGCGTCATTGCGCACGAAGAACACCGTGTGGTACTGGCGCACGCCGTTGCGCTCGGTCAGCAGCAGCGGCTTGGCGCCACCGCGCTGTTCCAGCGCCATCGCGGTGGCAGCGGTCTCGGTGACCCAGTCGACCCGGCCGCGACGCAGGTAACTGCTCATCTGCTGGCTGTCGCGGGCCATCAGGATCTGCCCGGAGGTGATGCCGACATCACGCATGCGCGGCACCACGTAGTCCAGCAGCGGCTTGAGTTGCTCGTAATGGGCCTTGGGATTGTCGCTGATGCGCCCCAGCACCAGGACCGAGGGCCGCGCGTGCACGGACGCGGGCCAGCAGATCGCCAGCGCCAGCCACACCACGACCACCCGCCAACGCGAACTGGACAAACCACGATCCCCAAGTAGACCTTGCAAAGCCTAGCCGAAAGCGCATGCCGGTGACAGCGTCACAGAATGGCGCCTGCCACCGATGCAGTCCGCCCTGGGCGCACGCGTCGGCGCGCGCGCCGCAATGGGCGCCTTCGCGCCTTGCCTGGCCTCAGTTTCCGGCCTGTCCGGCGAGTCGCGCCATGCGCTGCGCATCGGACAGCACGCCGCGCAACAGGCGCACTTCCTGTTCGGTCAGCTCGGTGCGCAGGAACAGCCGGCGCAACTTGCGCATCGCCGAATCCGGGGCGCGCCCCTTGTGGAAGTCGATATCGTCCAGGGTCTCGGCCAACTGCCCGAACAGCCCTTCCACCTGTGCGTGGCTGGCCGGCGCCTCACGGAACCCTGGTGCCGGCGCAGGCGCAGGCTCGGCGCCGCGCAGCTGCGCCAGGCGCAGTTCGTAGGCCAGCACCTGCACCGCCGCGGCCAGATTGAGCGAACTGAACGCCGGATCGGAGGGAATATGCACGGCCGCATGGCACAACTGCAGTTCCTCGTTGGTCAGGCCGGTGCGTTCGCGCCCGAACACCAGCGCCACCTCCGCCGGTTCGGCGCTGGTCGCGGTCAGGCGCTGCGCGGCATCGGCCGGTAGCAACTCCTCCAGCGACACGCGGCGGCTGCGCGCGGTGCAGCCCAGCACCAGCCGGCAATCGGCCACCGCGTCGGCCAGCGCCGGCAGCACCGGCGCCTGCTGCAACAGGTCCTCGGCCCCGGCAGAACGCCGGTAGGCCTCGGTATCCAGTTCGCATTCCGGCGCCACCAGCACCAGCCGCGACAGCCCCATGGTCTTCATCGCGCGCGCCGCCGCGCCGATGTTGCCGGGGTGCTGGGTCCCGACCAGGACGAAGCGGATACGGAGGGAATCTGTCATGGCGGCACGGCAGGCGAAGCGAACGGGGGCGTAGATGGTAAACTGTGCGGCCGGCCTTGGCGCCGGACTGCTCTTTTCCTCCTCCAGACCCACCTCCGCCTTCTCGGGAGCGCTTGCCATGCAAAAACCCGCCGTCACCGTCATGGTCAAGGCCGCCCGCCTCGCCGGCAACGTGCTGTTGCGCCACATCAACCGCCTGGAAGCACTGAACGTGGTGCAGAAGGACCGCATGGACTACGCCAGCGAAGTCGATGCCGATGCGGAAAAGGTGATCGTCAAGGAGTTGCGCCGCGCCTACCCCGACTACGGCGTGATGGGCGAGGAAGGCGGCGTGCAGGGCGGCGGCCGCTACATGTGGGTGATCGACCCGCTCGACGGCACCAGCAACTACCTGCGCGGCTTCCCGCATTACTGCGTGTCGATCGCCCTGGTCGAGAACGGCGAGCCGATCGACGCGGTGATCTTCGACCCGCTGCGCAACGAACTGTTCACCGCCAGCCGCGGCAACGGCGCCGTGCTCAACGATCGCCGCATCCGCGTCAGCGAGCGCAAGGAACTCAACGGCGCCATGGTCCACACCGGCTTCGCGCCGCGCGAGCGCAAGCGCACCAGCCCCCAGCTCAAGTGCGTGGATGCGCTGCTGGTGCAGGCCGAGGACATCCGTCGCACCGGTTCGGCGGCACTGGATCTGGCCTATGTCGCCTGCGGCCGCAGCGACGCCTACTTCGAAGCCGGCGTGAAGGCCTGGGACATCGCCGCCGGCGTGCTGCTGGTGCGCGAGGCCGGTGGCCGCGTCACCGACTTCAAGGGTGGCACCCTCGGCCGCATCGACGACCGCGGCCCGCAGCAGTTCCAGGTGGTCGCCGGCAACCTCAAGGTTGGCGATGCGCTGCAGAAGCTGATCGTCAATACCGGCTTCGCCGGAGAGTTCGACGCGAAGTTCTGAGTGAGGCGACCGGCGCTGCGCCGGCGCAGCGACATCGCAACAACGGAAAAGCCGCGCACTCGCGCGGCTTTTTTATGTCCGTCATCCGCCGATCGAGCCGGCGCACGACCTCCGCACAGGTCCGTTCGCGGCATCCGCCCGGCCTCGCGCAGATGAGCCGCCATCCGAGAAATTCCCTCAAACGCAACGCGCACGGGCCGTTTTGCCGTCACGCCGCACTCACGCATTGGACGCTGCGCGCTTCACTTCTGCTTGATCGGCGCTTGCGTAGAAAACGGCACACGACGCGCTACGTGCAGGCCAAACGGCATGTGCGATGCGCCCGACGCAATCGGCGAACGCAGCCCTAAAGATCCACGAAACGCGGCCGATACAGATGCGGGCCTTTGCCCGAACTTTCCCCCGCTGATCCGCGCCTGCATTGCCGTCCCTGCGGCAATGGAGCCGGTAGCGCCGCTCTCTCGCATCTTCCGGAGATCTCGCGTGTTCTTCCATCATCTCACCGTCACCAAGCGCCTGGCAATCGGCTTCTGCGGCGTGATCGCCATGTTATTGCTGGTCGGCATCACCAGCCTGATCGGCTTCCGCAAGTTCACCAGCGCGGCAGCGCTGGACGCGCACACCTACAAGGTCATCACCCTCGGCGACCGCATGCTGGTGAGCCTGCTCAACATCGAGAGCGGTGCGCGCGGCTTCGCCCTGACCCGCGATCCGTCCTACCTGGCGCCACTCGAACTCGGCGAACGCGAGTTCAGCGCACAGTGGCAGGAGTCCAAGCAGCTGACCGCGGACAACGCGGCGCAGCAGGCGCGCCTGCAGACCCTGATGCAGGACTACACGCAGTTCATGGCGACCAAGCGCAAGGCGGTGGAGCACATGCGTGCCACCGCGGCCGACAGCGACGACGCCCAGCTGGACGCGTTCCGCAGCGTCGGCAAGCAGCAGATGGACGGGTTGCGCGACACGATCGGCCAGTACGAGAACGCCGAACGCGCCCTGCTGCAGGTGCGCAAGGCCGAGAGCGAGGCGCGCGCGCAGTCGGGCGAATGGACCAGCCTCGGCGGCATGCTGATCGGCATCGTCGCCGCCATCCTGCTCGGCCTGCTGGTCCGCAACAGTCTGATGCGCCAGCTCGGCGGCGAGCCCGCCTACGCGGCCGACGTGGTGCGCCGCATCGCCAGCGGCGACCTGTCGCAGGAGGTGCGGCTGCGCTCGCAGGCGCCGTCGCTGCTCAACGACATGCGGCAGATGCAGGAGGAACTGCGCACGGTGATCCAGGCGCAGACCGAGATGGCCAGGCAGCATGCCGCCGGTCAGATCAGCTTCCGCATGGACGAGGCGCGCTTCCCCGGCGACTACGGGCGCATGGTGCGCGACACCAATGCGCTGGTCCACAGCCATATTTCGGTCAAGCAGCGGCTGATCACGCTGATGGGCGAGTACGCCGAAGGCGACCTCAGCCGCGACCTGGAACAGTTCCCGGGCGAGATGGCGATCCTCACCGAGACCATGGCCAAGGTGAAGCGCAACCTCGGCGCGATCAACCACGAGATCGACCTGCTGGTGCGCGCCGCGGCGCAGGGCGATTTCTCCCGCCGCGGCGAGGAGCAGCGCTTCCAGCATGCCTTCCGCAGCATGGTCGCCAACCTCAACACGATGATGACCGGCACCGAGAGCAACCTGGCGGCGCTGTCGCAGCTGTTGCGCGCGATCGCCGCCGGCGACCTGACCCAGACCATGCAGGGCGATTTCCACGGCGTGTTCGCGCGGATGCGCGACGACGCCAACGCCACCGTCGCGCAGTTGACCGACATGGTCGGACGCATCCAGCAGGCCGCGGCCAGCATCGACACCGCCGCGGGCGAGATCGCCAGCGGCAACGACGACCTGTCGCGCCGCACCGAGCAGCAGGCCGCCAGCCTGGAAGAAACCGCCGCGTCGATGGAAGAGCTGACCGCCACGGTGAAGCAGAACGCCGAGCATGCGCGCCAGGCCAACCAGCTCGCCGCCGGCGCGGCCTCCGTGGCCTCGCAGGGCGGCACCGTGGTCGGACAGGTCGTCACCACCATGGACGGCATCGAGGCGGCCTCGAAGAAGATCGCCGACATCATCGGCGTGATCGACGGCATCGCCTTCCAGACCAATATCCTGGCACTCAATGCCGCGGTGGAAGCGGCACGCGCCGGCGAGCAGGGCCGCGGTTTCGCGGTGGTCGCCAGCGAGGTCCGCACCCTCGCCCAGCGCTCGGCCAGCGCGGCCAAGGAGATCAAGACGCTGATCGACGACTCGGTCGAGCGCGTGAGCGCGGGTTCGGCGCTGGTGGCCCAGGCCGGCACGACGATGCAGGACATCGTGGCCTCGGTGCAGCGCGTGACCGACATCATGGGCGAGATCGCCGCCGCCTCGCAGGAGCAGTCGGCCGGCATCGAGCAGGTCAACCACACCGTCACCCAGATGGACGAGACCACCCAACAGAACGCCGCCCTGGTCGAGGAAGCCACTGCCGCGGCACGCGCGATGGAGCAGCAGGCCGGCGACCTGGTGGAGATCGTCGGCCAGTTCCAGGTGCGCAGCGAGACCTATCCGATGGTGGCGCAACTGGTGGCCCGCGCCACCGCCAACGCGGCGTAGCACGGACGCGCCGTACGGCACGCACGCCACGGAGGGAGGGGCCGTCATTGACGGCCCCGTCCCACACACGGCAACCCGGCCGACGTCGCCGTAGGAGCGGCTTCAGCCGCGACGCGTTACCGGTAAGGCATCGCGGCTAAAGCCGCTCCTACCGCAAAAGAAAAGCCGCCCGCCTCCACCATCCGCACAAAGAAAAAGCCGCGCATCCGCGCGGCTTTTTTGTTCATAGGAGGAAATGTTTCAGGACCAGGAAATCACGCTTTTACGAATCCCCACTCCCGAATCCCCACTCCCAGCCCCATCAGGGCCTACGCGCCAGCGCCTCGACGTCCTTCGACTTCGGCAGCAGGTCCTGCTTGGTGACCTGGAACGGCCCAATCGACAGCAGCGGCACCGCCACGATCACCGAGGACACCACCACCACCACCGCGCCGATCATGTGGGTCAGCGCCAGGCCTTCCATCGACTCGCCGCCGTACAGGTACAGCGCCAGCGCCGACAGGAAGAACATCACCGCGGTGATCACCGTACGCGACAGGGTCTGGTTGATCGACCGGTTCAGCACCTCGATCGGCTCCACGCGCAGGCTGCGGAAGTTCTCGCGCACGCGGTCGAACACCACGATGATGTCGTTGATCGCAAAGCCCATCACCGACAGCAGGCCGGCCAGCACGGTCAGATCGAACTCGCGGCCGGTGACCGACACGTAGGCCACCGTCACCAACAGGTCGAACAGCGCGGTCAGGCTGGCCACCACCGCGAACTTCCACTCGAAGCGGAAGGCGATGTAGATCAGGAAGCCGACCAGCATGAACACCGTGGCGTAGACGCCGTTCAAGGCCAGGTCCTTGCCGACCTGCGGGCCGACGAACTCGCCCGGCTTGACCGTGGCCGGGTTCTGCGGCGTGCTCACCGCCTTGCGCACCTGCTCGGCGAGGTTCTTGGTGATGTCCTCGTTGTTGTGCTCGCCCTGCGGCTGCAGGCGGATCACCACCTCGTTGCCGCTGCCGACGTTCTGCACCTGCGCATTTTCGAAGCCGGCCTTGGCCAGTTGCTCGCGCACCTGGTCGACGTCGACCGGCTTCTGGAAGCTGGTCTGCACCAGCGCGCCGCCGGTGAACTCCAGCGCGTAGTTGAAGCCCTTGGCGAAGATCACCGCGAACGAGGCCAGCGCCAGCACCAGCATCAGCACCAGGGTCGGGTGCCGCCAGCGCATGAAGTCGATCTTGGTGTCGTTGGGGATCAGGTGAAGCGGGAAGATTTTCATTGGAGACCGCTCTGCGTTTTTTTGGACCCCGCGCCTGTCGGCGCGGGGACGTGCGGAAGGTGGCGTGCGTGGCTCAGATGGCCACGGACTTGATCTTCTTGCGACGGCCGTAGATCAGCACCGCCAGCGCGCGCGACACGGTGATCGCGGTGAACATCGAGGCGAAGATGCCGATGATCATGGTCAGCGCGAAGCCCTTCAGCGGGCCGGTACCGAACGCGTACAGCGCCACGCCGACGATCAGGCCGGTGAGGTTGGCGTCGAGGATGGTGCCGCCCGCCTTCTCGTAACCGGCGGCGATCGCCGACTTGGGCGGCACGCCCAGGCGCAACTCTTCGCGGATACGCTCGTTGATCAGCACGTTGGCGTCCACCGACAGGCCCACCGACAGCGCCAGGCCGGCGAAGCCCGGCAAGGTCATGGTGGCGCCGAACAGCGACATCACCGAGACCACGATCAGCAGGTTCATCAGCAGCGCGACCGAGGTGATCAGGCCGAACATGCGGTAATACACGCTGAAGAACACCAGGGTGAACAGGAAGGCGTAGACCACCGCGGTGATGCCGCGCTCCACGTTCTCCGCGCCCAGGCTCGGGCCGATCACGTATTCCTCGACGAAGTCCATCGGCGCCGCCAGCGAACCGGCGCGCAGCAGCTTGGCCAGGTTCTCGGCCTCGGTCTTCTCCAGGCCGGTGGTCTGGAAGTTCTTGCCGAACACGCCGGCGATCCGGGTCGGCGCCAGCGCCTCCTCGTTGACGCGCACGCTGCGCACTTCCTTGCCGTCGACCATGGTCACGGTGGGGATGCGCTCGATGTAGACCACCGACATCAGCTTGCCGGTATTGGCGCTGGTGTAGTCGAACATGCGCTGGCCGGCGGCGTTGTTGAGCGTGACCGCCACGGCCGGCATGCCGTTCTGGTCGGTGCTGACGGTGGCGTTGACCATCTGGTCGCCGGACACCAGCACGCGCTTGCTCAGCAGCACCGGGGCGCCGCTGTCGCGCAGGCGGTAGACCTTGGCGTCGGGCGGGATGTTGCCGCTGCGCACCGCGTCCTCGGCGTTGCCGTCGACCACGCCGCGGAATTCCAGCGTGGCGGTGGCGCCGATCATGCGCTTGGCCTCGGCGGTGTCCTGCACGCCCGGCAGCTCGACCACGATGCGGTCGTCGCCCTGGCGCTGGATGATCGGCTCGGCCACGCCCAGCTGGTTGACGCGGTTGCGCAGGGTGGTCAGGTTCTGCTCGATGGCGCCGGCGGCGATCTGCTTCAGCTCGGCCTCGGGCACGGTCACGGCGATGGTCTGCCCGGACACGGCGTAGCTCAGGGTCGGCTGCGCCTTGGCGATGGCCGCGCGCGCGGCGCTGGCATCGACGCCCTCGCCCAGGCTGACCTGGATGCTGTTGTCGGGACGGCGCTCGACCGAGCGGTAGGCCAGACGGCTGTCGCGCAGCGTGGTGCGGATGTCTTCGGCGAAGGCGTCCAGGCGCTTTTCCAGCGCCGCCTTCTGGTCGACCTGCAGGGCGAAGTGCACGCCGCCGACCAGGTCAAGACCCAGCACCATCGGCTTGCCGCCCAGGCGCGACAGCCAGTCCGGCACGGTCGAGGCCAGATTCAGCGCCACCGTGTAGTTCTCGCCCACCTGCTGGCGCAGCACGTCGTTGGCACGGGTCTGCGCCTGCAGGTTCGGCAGGCGCACCATCAGGCTGTCGCCTTCCTTGTCGACCAGCTTCGGGGTGATCCCGGCCGTCTTGAGGTCGGCGAGGACCCGCTCGCGCAGGGCGTCGTCGATCTTGCCGCCGCGGCTGGCGGTGATCTGGACCGACGGATCCTTCTGGTACACGTTGGGCAGCGCGTACAACGCGCTCAACGCCAGCACGATCAGGATGAGGACATACTTCCAGCGCGGAAACTCGAGCATTGCGGGACCCCGCACGACGCCACGCCGGCGTCGCGCCTAGCAGTAGGAGAAATGGATCAGGCGGACTTCAGCGTGCCCTTCGGCAGGACATTGCCGACGGCGCCCTTCTGCACGCGGATGCGCACGTTGTCGGCCACTTCGATGGTGATGAAATTGTCGCCGATGTCGGTGACCACGCCGGCCACGCCGCCGGAGGTGATGACCTCGTCGCCGCGGCCGAGCTTGTCCAGCATCGATTTGTGTTCCTTCTGGCGCTTCATCTGCGGCCGGATCATCACGAAATACATCACCGCGATCAGGATGATGGGCAGCAGGAACATCTGCAGGCCACCACCGGCCGGGGCGGCGCCGCCAGCGGTCTGCGCCTGGGCGACGGGAATCAGGAAATCGAGCGGATTCATCGGGTACGTCCTATGGTTTGGGCAGCCCGACGCCCTGGGGCACGGACCGCTGGTTTGCCTTGCGGCAGCAAGCAGCCGCCGATTATGCCACGATCTTCCTTCACCCTCCGGAACCGCTGCCCTGCCCTTGCGGCGCAGGAACGGCGCCATGCGCAGTGGGAAGGCAGGCCGGCACCGACGGGCGATGGCGATCTGGCGTACAGGGTCCTGGCGACTGCGTCCGGGAGAGGACCAGGGTTCGGCGGTGGCCGGACCCTCCCCAACAACACGAGGCTGCGCCCGGACCCTCACCCCAACCCCTCCCAAACGGCACGAGGCTTCGCCCGGACCCTCACCCCCAACCCCTCCCAAACGGCAAGAGGCTGCGCCCGGACCCTCACCCCCAACCCCTCCCAAACGGCAAGAGGCTTCGCCCGGACCCTCACCCCAACCCCTCTCCCGGGGGGAGAGGGGCTTTAGCCTTGCTCCGTTGGGAGTGGGGTGGCTTCGACCCCGCGCGCCGCATAGAAGGACCGCCGGAACTGGGCAAAGGTTCCCGCGGCGATCGCCGCGCGCATGTCGGCCATCAGCTTCTGGTAGTACCAGAGGTTGTGCAGGGTGCCCAGCATCGGCGCCAGCATCTCGTTGCAGCGGTCCAGGTGGCGCAGGTAGGCGCGGGTGTAGCCGCTGCTGCAGGCATGGCAGCCGCAGCCTGGCTCGATCGGATCGAGGTCGCGCTCGTACTTGGCGTTGCGGATGCGCACCGTGCCGAAGGAGGTGAAATAGTGGCCGTTGCGCGCGTTGCGGGTCGGCATCACGCAGTCGAACATGTCCACGCCGCGGGCCACGCCCTCGACCAGGTCCTCCGGGCGTCCCACGCCCATCAGGTAGCGCGGGCGGTCGCCCGGCAGGCGCGGATGCAGGTGCTCGAGCATGGCGTTGCGCTCGTGCTCCGGTTCGCCCACGGCCAGGCCGCCGATCGCGTAGCCGTCGAAGCCGATCGCCTGCAGGCCCTCGATCGAGCGGCTGCGCAGGTCCGCATGCACGCCGCCCTGGACGATGCCGAACAGCGCGGCGTCGTTGCCCAGCGCGTCGTGCGCGTCGCGCGAGCGCTGCGCCCAGCGCAGGCTCAGCTCCATCGAGCGCCGCGCCACGTCCTCGGTGGCCGGGTACGGGGTGCACTCGTCGAAGATCATCACGATGTCCGAATCGAGCACCCGCTGGATCTTCATGCTCTCTTCGGGCCCCAGGAACACCTTGGCGCCGTCGGTCGGAGAGGCGAAGGTGACGCCCTGCTCGCTGATCTTGCGCCGGTGCGCCAGCGAGAACACCTGGAAGCCGCCGGAATCGGTCAGGATCGGCCCGTCCCAGCGGGCGAAGCCGTGCAGGCCGCCGTGGTCGCCGATCACGTCCAGGCCCGGGCGCAGGTACAGGTGGAAGGTGTTGCCGAGGATGATCTGCGCGCCCAGCGCCTTGATCTGCTCGGGCAGCACGCCCTTGACCGAGCCGTAGGTACCCACCGGCATGAACGCGGGGGTCTCGACCGTTCCACGCGGGAAGGTCAGGCGGCCGCGGCGCGCGGCGCCGTCGGTGGTGTGGAGCTCGAACTGCAATCGGGACATGGTCTGGCGAATCTCGGTAAGCCGGGCATTGTCGCATTGCCGGGCCGCTGGCGCCGAACCGCCTGGCGGTGCGCCGCCCAGGGGAAGCACCACGGTCGGCCGGCGCCATGCGCGTCGGGCACGCACAGCGCGGGACCCGCCCAGGACCATGCCATGGCGCGTACCCGGCGCCGCCCTGCCCTGGCGGCGCGACACCGATGTCGCGCCGTCGCCGGCCATCCTGGGTGGCGCGCCGCTTCAGTCCGCCGCGACGAAGCCACCGGTCTGGCGCGCCCACAGCCGCGCGTACAGCCCGCCGCGGGCGACCAGCTCGGCGTGGGTGCCGGTCTCGACGATGGCGCCGCGGTCCATCACCACCAGCCGGTCCATCCGCGCGATGGTGGAGAGCCGGTGGGCGATCGCGATCACCGTCTTGCCGGCCATCAGTTCGTCCAGGCTGTCCTGGATCGCCGCTTCCACTTCCGAATCCAGCGCCGAGGTGGCCTCGTCCAGAATCAGGATCGGCGCGTCCTTAAGCAGCACGCGGGCGATGGCGATGCGCTGGCGCTGGCCGCCGGACAGCTTCACGCCGCGCTCGCCGACCTGCGCGTCGTAGCCGCGCTGGCCCTCGCCGTCCTGCAGTTGCTCGATGAACTCGTCGGCGCGCGCCTTGGCCACCGCCGCGCGCAGTTGCGCCTCGCTGGCGTCGGGGCGGCCGTACAGCAGGTTGTCGCGGATCGAGCGGTGCAGCAGCGAGGTGTCCTGGGTGACCAGGCCGATCTGCTGGCGCAGGCTCTCCTGGGTGACGCCGGCGATGTCCTGGCCGTCGATCAGGATGCGGCCCTGCTCCAGGTCGTACAGCCGCAGCAGCACGTTGACCAGGGTCGACTTGCCGGCGCCGGACGGCCCGACCAGGCCGATCTTCTCGCCCGCGCGCACCTGCAGGTCGAGCCCGGCGATGACCCCGCCGCGCTTGCCGTAGTGGAAGTGGATGTGCTCGAAGCGGACCTCGCCGCGCTCCACGCGCAGCGGCACCGCGTCGGCGCGATCCTGCACCTGCGCCGGCTGCGCGATGGTCTCCATGCCGTCCTGCACCGCGCCGATGTCCTCGAAGATGCCGTTGACCGTCCACATGATCCAGCCGGACATGTTGTGGATGCGGATCACCAGGCCGGTGGCCAGGGTGATCGCGCCGACGCTGATCTGGCCGCGGCTCCACAGCCACAGCGCCAGCCCGCAGGTCACCGCGATCAGGAAGCCGTTGATGATGGCGATGGCGCTGTCCATCGCGGTGGTCATGCGGGTCTGCCCGCGGTGCTTGACCGCCAGCTCGTCGATCGCCTCGCGCACGTAGGCCTGCTCGCGCCCGGCATGCGAGAACAGCTTGAGCGTGGCGATGTTGGTATAGCCGTCGACGATGCGGCCCATCGCCTTGGAGCGCGCGTCCGAGGCGATCCAGGCACGGTGCTTCATCCGCGGCACGAAGTAGACCATCAGCGCCACGTAGGCCAGCACCCACACCAGCAGCGGCGCCATCAGCCAGGGATCGGCCTGGGCGAACAGGTACAGCGCGCTGCCGGTGTAGACCACGATGTACCAGAGCGCATCGACCATCTGCACCGCCGACTCGCGCAACGAGGTGCCGGTCTGCATGACCCGGTTGGCGATGCGCCCGGCGAAGTCGTTCTGGAAGAAGCCCAGGCTCTGCCGCACCACGTAGTTGTGCATCAGCCAGCGTGCGCGGTTGCTCAGGCCCGGCACGATGGCCTGGTTCACCAGCAGGTTGTGCAGGGCCACGAACAGCGGCCGCGCCAGCAGCACGACGAACGCCATCCACAGCAGCTCGCCGGCATGGCGCTGGAAGAAGTCCGGCCCCGGCTGCTCGGCGACCATGTCGACGATGCGGCCGAGGAAGTCGAACATCGCCACTTCCACCAGCGCCAGCGCCAGACCGGCCAGCAGCGTGGCGAGCAAGAGCGGCCACAGCGGACGCAGGTAATGCAGATAGAAGCGCACCACCCCGCGCGGCGGCATCTGCGTCTCGATCTTCGGGAAGACCTCGATCAGGGACTCGAACCAGCGGAACATCGCCACGCCACGCGAAAAAGGGGCGTCAGGGTAGCGTATCGGGCGTCGCGTCTTGTGACGCTGGGATTGGGGATTGGGGATTCGCAAGAGCGGCTCCCCGAATGCGTCATCCCCGGCGTAGGAGCGGCTTCAGCCGCGACCGGGCCTTATCGGTAAAGCCTGGTCGCGGCTGAAGCCGCTCCTACGAATCCCGAATCCCCACTCCCGAATCCCGGCCTCACTCCGGCGTCAACACCAGATCCTGGAAATCGAAGCTGAAATCGGTCAGCGGCGAGATCGCCTGCATGCGCGCCTCGCGCACCTTGCCGTCGGCGGTCAGGGCGAAGCTCAGGAAGGCGTCGGCGTTGAGCGAGCGGTCGCGCCAGCGCACGATGAAGGTGTCGTGCTGCCAGTGCTCCAGGGTGCCGACCAGCTGCGCGGTCTTGCTGAACTGCAGCTCCAGGCGCTTGCCCTGCTGGCGCACCACCACATCGCCGTACCACGGGTCGCGGTAGGTGCCGGCATAGCCGGACAGCGGCAGCGACGGGGTGGACTTGGCGTCGCGCGCGGCCACGTGCTTGGCCCAGTCCTCGTCGGCGCTGGCGTCGGCCTTGGCCACGGCCTTGGCGTAGGCGGCGGTCCAGTCGGTCGCCGGCGCGCCCAGGTAGGCGTCCAGCACGCGCAGGGTGATCGCGTTGAAGGCGGCGCCCACTTCCTGGTTGGTCAGCACGATCACGCCCAGCTTGCGCTCCGGCACCAGGGTCAGCCGCGAGACCATGCCCGGCCAGCCGCCGGTGTGCCAGACCAGCTTGGCGCCGCGGTAATCGCTCAGGCTCCAGCCCTCGCCGTAGCCGGCGAAGTTGGGCTTGGCCGGCAGCAGTTCCGGCACGCTCGGCTCGGAGACCGCGATCGGCGTGATCATCTGCCACATCTCCTGCTGGCGCTGGGCGCTGAACAGCTGCCGCGCCTGGCCGTCGGCCGACGGCAGGCGCCCGCCGTCGAGCTGCACCTGCATCCACTTGGCCATGTCGTGCACGTTGGCGTAGATGCCGCCGGCGCCGGAATTGTTGGACCAGGTCAGCGGTGCCACCGTGCGCAGCTCGCGGAAGTCGAACTTGGCATGGCCGACCGCGGCTTCATCGCCGGGCTGCAGGTGGTCGCTGTTGATGCGCGCGCCGGTCATGCCCACCGGCACGAAGATGCGCTGGCGCACGAACTCGGCATAGCTCTGTCCGGAGACCTGCTCGATCAGCTTCTGCGCCACCGCGTACAGGATGTTGTCGTAGGCGTAGCGGTCGCGGAAGCCGCCCTTCAGCGGCACGTGCGCCAGGCGCCGCACCACTTCCTCGTTGCTGTAACTGGTGGCCGGCCAGAACAGCAGGTCGCCCGCCCCCAGGCTCAGGCCGCTGCGATGGCTGAGCAGGTCGCGCACGCGCATCTCGCGGGTGACGTAGGCGTCGGACATCTGGAACCACGGCAGGTGGTCCACCACCCGGTCCTCGAGCTTGAGCTTGCCTTCGTCGGCCAGGATCGACAGCGCGGCGGAGGTGAAGGCCTTGGTATTGGAGGCGATGGCGAACAGGGTCTGCGCATCCACCGGCTCCGGCTTGCCGAGTTCGCGCACGCCGTAGCCGCGCTCCAGCACCACCTGCCCGTCCTTGACGATGGCGATGGCGATGCCGGGCACGTCGAACTGCTTGCGCACGCGCTCCACCTGCGCGTCCAGGTCCTGCAGCCCCGGCGGCAATGCGGCCGGCGCCGGTGCGGGAACCGCGGTGGGGGCCGGCGCCTGCGCCTGCACGGTGGCGCTCATCGCCAGCAACAGGCCGCAGCCCATCGAGATGCTCTTCAACTGCGTCGCTCCTGAAGAAGGGAAACCAAGGCCGCACACTGGCGCGCGTCCCGGGCGAGTGTAGAGCCTGCGGGGCGGTTTGCGGCGGAACCACGGTGCGCCGCGGCGACGCCAAGCAGTGCCGGATGCCGTCCAGGCGGGTGGCGACACCCGCCGCCAACGTCCACCCCGCACGCAGCGGCCAGCGTCGTTTGGCGGCCATTCCCGCCCTGCACGCACGCATGGCGCACGCCATCGCGCAGGCGACGAACACTCGCGGCACAGGCACACGCCGCGCACCACCCAGCCACGCCACCAGGCCGCTGACGCCCACGACCACGCCCCGCAACGCCGCGCTGCGGCACAATCGCCCCCCGCCCGCCGCCGGACACGCCCGCATGAACGACCTCTTCGACTCCGCCCCGGCCGCGCCGGACGGCATCCGTGTCGGCATCGGCGGCTGGACCTACGCACCATGGCGCGGCGGCATGTTCTATCCGCAGGGCCTGGTGCAGCGCCGCGAGCTGGAATACGCCAGCCGCCACGTCACCAGCATCGAGATCAACGGTACCTACTACGGTGCGCAGAAGCCGGAGACCTACGCGCGCTGGCGCGACGAGACGCCGCCGGGCTTCCTGTTCTCGGCCAAGGCGCCCAAGCGCATTACCGCATTGCGGCGGCTGGCCGGCGCCGGCACGCAGATCGAGGATTTCGTCGGCGGCATCGCCAGCCTCGGCGACCGCCTCGGCCCGCTGCTGTGGCAGTTCGAGCACGGCCATCGCCTGGACCTGGACGACCTGGCCGCGTTCCTGGACCTGCTGCCGCGCAAGGCCGGCGGACACCGGCTGCGCCACGTGCTGGAAGTGCGCGATCCCGATTGCGTCGGCCCGGAACTGCTGCAGCTGACCCGCCGGCACGGCGTGGCCACGGTGTTCACCGATTCGCCCGAGTTCCCCTCCTTCGCCGACCTGGGCGCCGACTTCGTCTATGCGCGGCTGATGCGCAGCCGCGCCGACCTCGCCCATGGCTACCCGCCGAAGGAATTGCAGGCCTGGGCCGCGCACGCGCAGGCCTGGCGCCGCGGCGAGGATCCGCAGGCGCTGCCGCACGCCGATACGGCCGTGGCCAAGACCACGCCGCGCGAGGTCTTCGTCTACTTCATCAGCGCGGCCAAGGAACGCAATCCCGCCGCGGCGATGGCCCTGCTGAAGATGCTGGGGTCCGCCGTACAGGCGTGACGCGCTCGGCCACGCGCACGCGACGCCCGGCACGGCGCAAGCGCGACCGCCGACGCCACGGTCGCAGGACGGCTGAACCGGCCCCCGAGCGCGCATGGCCGGCGACACCTGGCGGTCGCCGCACTGCGGTACAACAGCGCCCGTCCGGCGCCGTCGCCGGGCCGCGGCCGCGGGCCGCGCCTGCACACGCGGAGTCCCTCGATGCGGATCAAGCACACGCTCGAACGTCTTCCCGGCGGCATGATGCTGGCGCCGCTGCTGCTCGGCGCGCTCTGCCACACCCTGTGGCCGCAGGCCGGCGCCTGGTTCGGCTCCTTCACCCAGGGCCTGATCGGCGGGCTGGTGCCGATCCTGGCGGTGTGGTGCTTCTGCCTGGGCGCCTCGATCCGGCTGCGCAGCGGCGGCCGCGTGCTGCGCGCCTCCGGCGTGCTGGTGCTGACCAAGATCGCGGTGGCGTGGCTGACCGCGATGATCGCCGCGCGACTGTTGCCGCCGGGCGGCATCGTCTCCGGCATCTGGAGCGGGATGTCGGTGCTGGCAATGGTCGCGGCGATGGACATGACCAATGCCGGCCTGTTCGCCGCGCTCATGCAGCAGTACGGCCGTCGCGGCGAGGCCGGTGCGATGGCGCTGATGTCGCTGGAATCCGGCCCGCTGGTGACCATGCTGATCCTCGGCACGGCAGGCGTCGCCCGCTTCGAACCACGGCTGCTGCTCGGCGCGGTGCTGCCGCTGCTGGCCGGTTTCGCGCTCGGCAATCTCGACCCGGCGCTGCGCGCCCTGTTCGCGCGGGCGGTGCCGGCACTGATCCCGTTCTTCGCCTTCGCCCTGGGCAATACCCTGGACCTGCGCATGGTCGCCCACGCCGGCGTGGCTGGCGTCGCGCTGGGCCTGCTGGTGATCGTGGCGACCGGGATCCCGCTGCTGCTGGCCGATCGCTGGCTGGCCGGCGGCAACGGCAGCGCCGGCCTCGCCGCCTCCAGCACCGCCGGCGCGGCGGTGGCCACGCCCGCGCTGGTGGCGGCGGTGGCGCCGCAGTTCCGCGCCACCGCGCCGGCCGCGACCGCGCTGGTGGCAACCTCGGTGGTGGTGACGGCGCTGCTGGTGCCGCCGCTCACCGCCGCCTATGCGCGCAGGATGGCGCGGACCGCGTCGCCGCCGGCGCCAGACGCCTGATCCGTGTGGCGATCCGCGACCGTCGCGGCGCGCTTTGCGCGACAATACGCGGATGCCGATGCACCCCACCACCAAAGCCCAGCTGCAAATCCATTTCTGCGTCCTGCTGTGGGGGATCACCGCGATTCTCGGCAAGCTGATCACCCTGCCCGCGCTGCCGCTGGTGTGGTGGCGGATGCTGATGGTGGTGGCCGCGCTGGCGCTGCTGCCGCGGGTGTGGCGCGGCCTGGCGGCACTGACGCCGAAACTGGCGCTCGGCTACGCGGTGGTCGGCGCCCTGGTCGGCCTGCACTGGCTGACCTTCTATGGCGCGATCAAGCTGGCCAACGCCTCGGTCGCGGCGACCTGCATCGCGCTGGCGCCGGTGTTCACCGCGGTGATCGAACCCTGGGTGGCGAAACGGCCGTTCCGTCCCAGCGAACTGGCCTTCGGCCTGGCGGTGCTGCCGGGCGTGGCCCTGGTGGTCGGCGGGGTGCCGCACGGGATGCGCGCCGGCGTGGCGGTCGGCGCGGTGTCGGCGCTGCTGGTGGCGGCCTTCGGCTCGCTCAACAAGCGCCTGGTGGACCATGCCGATCCGCTGACCGTGACCGCGCTGGAACTGGGCGCCGGCACCCTGACCCTGACCGCGCTGGCGCCGTTGCTGCCGTTCGTGCTGCCAGCGTTGAGCGGACCCTTGCTGGTGCTGCCCAGCCTGCACGACACCGCGCTGCTGCTGGCGCTGGCGCTGCTGTGCACGCTGCTGCCGTTCGCCCTGGCCCTGGTCGCATTGCGCCGGCTCAGCGCCTACGCGGTGCAACTGGTCACCAACCTGGAACCGGTCTACGCGATCGTGTTCGCGATCGTGCTGCTGGACGAGCAGCGCCAGCTCACCGGGCTGTTCTACCTCGGCGTGGCGGTGATCCTGGGCGCGGTGTTCCTGCATCCGCTGCTGACCCGCACGCGTCCGCTGCAGCACCCTGAGCTGCTGGCGACCTGCGAGGCGAAGAACGTGGTGGAGTGAGCGCTGGGGCGCTCACTTCGGGATTGGGGATTGGGGATTCGGGAGGCGGGATTGGCCCCATCCTGCGCATTTGCGGCATGACCGCAGGCCCAACTCAAAGGTGCGGCATGTTCGGGGAGGCGCGGTACTTCTAGCCCCTCTCCCCCCGGGAGAGGGGTTGGGGTGAGGGTACGGCGCGAAAGCGTCAGGAGGAGTGTGAGTGCGCGATACGGCGCACCTCCCTCATCCGCCCCTGCGGGACACTTCCCCAAAACGGGGCCATGGTCCCGGCGAGAGAAGGAAGAACTTAGGTGTCGCTCCGCGATGAAGTGGCGTGCCTACGCCGCCAGCGACACGCAGTCGCGACCGGCACGCTTGGCCTGATACAGGCCCTGGTCGGCGCGCTTGAGCAGGTCCTCGGCGCTCTCGCGGCCCTGCAGCGTGGCCACGCCGATGCTGGCGGTGAGCGGCACGCCGAGCTGCAGCAGGCTGGTGTCCTGGCGCAGGCGCTCGCAGGCGCGCATGGCCTGCGCCGCGTCCATCCCCGGCAGCAACAGCGCGAACTCGCCGCCGCCGTAGCGCGCCACGACGCTCTCGGGCGGCAGGCGCGCGCGCAGCATGTCGGCCAGCGCCAACAGCGCCTCATCGCCCTTGTCGTGACCATGCAGGTCGTTGACGCTCTTGAAGTAGTCCAGATCCAGGATCGCCACGCTGAGCGGCGCCGAACCCGGCTGCGCCGCCTCGGCGTGGATCATCAACGCGGTGGCGAAGGCGCGGCGGTTGAGCAGGCCGGTCAGCGGATCGGTGCGCGCCTGTTCCAGCAGTTCGGCGTTGAGCGATTCCAGCGATTCCTGGTACTGCAGCAGCTGTTGCTCGTACCAGGCGCGTTCGCGCAACTGCAGCGCCAGCGCATGGCTGCTGCGGCGCAGTTCGATCAGCTGCATCACCTGCCGCGACAGCGCCTGCAGCGCCGCCAGTTGTTCCGGCTGCAGGGTGCGCGGGCGGTTGTCGAGGACGCAGACGGTGCCCACCGGCAAGCCATCGCGGGTCAGCAGCGGCGCGCCGGCGTAGAAGCGCACCCCACCCTCGGTGACCAGCGGGTTGTGCTGGAAGCGCGCATCGGCGGTGGCATCGGCGACCACCATCACCTGCTCGGGGGTCAGGATGGTGTGGCCGCAGAACGACTCGTCGCGTGCGGTGCTCAGCAGGCAGACATTGCGCTGCGCCTTCAGCCACTGGCGCTCGTCGTCGACCAGCGAGATCAGCGCCGAGGGCGTGTCGCACAACTTGGCGGCGATGCCGACCAGATCGTCGTAGGACGCTTCCGGTTCGGTGTCGAGGATCTGCAATGCGTGCAACGCCTGCAGGCGTGCGGCTTCGTTGTCGGGCTTGCGGGGCTTGATCACGGAATACCCGGCGGCGGCGATGGTTCGCGTTGCGCAGTATGGCCAAATCCGCGGCGGACGCCAGCCCTGGCGGGCGCGCCGCCTGTACGGTTGGGCCGCGCGGCGGCGGCCGACCGCCGACACTGCGACGTGGTTACCACTCCTGGCGCTGCGGCAGCAGGCCGCGCAGTTCCTGTTCGGTGAGATTGCGCCACTGGCCCGGCTTCAGCGCGCCGAGCTTGATGTTGTCGATGCGCACGCGGCGCAACTGGGTGACCCGGTAGTCGAAGGCCGCCGCCATCAGCCGGATCTGCCGGTTGAGCCCCTGCTCCAGCACGATGCGGAAGCCGAACTTGGCGATCCGCGCGGTGCGGCACGGCAGCGTCATCTGGTCGTGCACGCGCACGCCGCGCGCCATGCCGCGCAGGAACTCGTCGGTGACCGGCTTGTTCACCGCCACCAGGTATTCCTTCTGATGGCGGTTCTCCGCACGCAGGATCTCGTTGACGATGTCGCCGTTGCTGGTCATCAGGATCAGCCCCTCGGACTCCTTGTCCAGGCGCCCGATCGGGAAGATGCGCTGCTCGTGGCCGACGAAGTCGACGATGTTGCCCTTGACCGCGCTCTCGGTGGTGCAGGTCACCCCGACCGGCTTGTTCAGCGCGATGTAGACGTGGCGGCGCCCGCTCTTGGTCTTGGCGCGCGCGCGCAGCGGCTGCCCGTCGACCTTGACCTCGTCGCCCTCGCCCACCACCGAACCGACCCCGCCCGGCTGGCCGTTGACGGTGACCCGGCGCGCGGCGATCAGCCGATCGGCCTCCCGGCGCGAGCAAAAACCGGTCTCGGCGATGTGCTTGTTGAGGCGGACTGGCATTGGGCGGGGATTTGGGATTAGGGATTGGGGATTCGTCAAAGCACGTGATCGCGTGCGGCGACGATACGGGTAGCCAGGCAATGAACACGGTCAGGTGTCAGGCGAACGGCGACCAGGCCGCGGCTCGCATGCCCGAGTCACCGCACGGAAGCGACCTGACCGACGGCACGGGAGACATCAGGATCAGGGAACGCGACAACCAATCCCCAATCCCGACTCCCCAATCCCGGCCTCTCAGCGCTTCGGCGGTCCCTTGCGCGGCGGCCGGTCGGCGGCGAAGCGGCCGGCCGGGCGCGGGCCGGCGGCGTTGGGCTTGCCGCCGGGCTTGCCGGTACGGGCGAACTTCGGCTTGAACGGCGCGCCGCCGGCATCGTCGCCCTCGAGCTTGCGCATCTGCAGTTGCTGACCGGACACCCAGACCTTCTTCAGGTGCGTCAGCAATTCGCGCGGCATGTCCGCCGGCAGGTCCAGCACCGAATGGTCGTCGTGGATGTCGATGCGGCCGATGTATTTGCTCTCCAGCCCGGCTTCGTTGGCGATCGCGCCGACGATGTTGGCCGGCTTGACCCCATGCTGGTGGCCGACCTCGATGCGGTAGGTCTCCATGCCCACTTCCGGCGCGCCGCGCGGCGCTTTCGGCGCCTTGTCGCGGCGCGGCGCCTCGAAGCTGCCGACGTCGCGGTGGTAGTCGAAATCCTCGCCACGCGCGGCCGGGGCCGGACGCGCCGGACGCTCGCCGTCGTCGCGCCGCGGCGCACGCGGCTCGCGCTCGAACTTCGGCTCGAACCGGGGACGGTCCTGGCGCTCGCCACGCTCGGGCCGCTCGCGGCGCTCGAAACGCTCGCCCTGCGGCGGACGCGGACGGTCCGGGGCCAGCAGCAGCGGCGTCTCGCCCTGCAGCAGGCGCGCCAGCGCGGCGGCCACTTCCACCATCGGCACGTTCTTCTCGGCCTCGAACTTCTGCAGCAGATCGCGGTACATGTCGATGCCGCCGCTGGCGATGGTCTCGCTGATCTTTTCCATGAAGCGGCTCACGCGCTGGTCGTTGACCGCGTCGACGCTGGGCAGCTGCATTTCCTCGATCGGCTGGCGGGTGGCGCGCTCGATCGCGCGCAGCATGCCGCGCTCGCGCGGGCTGACGAACAGGATCGCCTCGCCGCTGCGCCCGGCCCGGCCGGTGCGGCCGATGCGGTGCACGTAGCTTTCGGTGTCGTAGGGGATGTCGTAGTTCAGCACGTGGCTGATCCGCTCCACGTCCAGGCCGCGCGCGGCCACGTCGGTGGCGACCAGGACGTCGAGCTTGCCGTCCTTGAGCTGCTGGATCACCCGCTCGCGCTGCGCCTGCTGGATGTCGCCGTTGATCGCCGCCGCGGCCAGGCCGCGCGCCTGCAGCTTCTGCGCCAGCTCGTCGGTGCCGGCCTTGGTGCGGGCGAAGATGATCATCGCGTCGAACGGCTCGACCTCCAGGATCCGGGTCAGCGCGTCGAGCTTGTGCAGCCCGCTCACCGCCCAGTAGCGCTGGCGGATATTGGCCGAGGTGGTGGTCTTGGAGGCGATGATCACCTCGGCCGGGTCGTTCAGATAGGTCTGCGCGATGCGCTTGATCGCCGGCGGCATGGTCGCCGAGAACAGCGCCACCTGGCGCGAGTCCGGCAGCTTCTTCAGCACCGCCTCGACGTCGTCGATGAAGCCCATGCGCAGCATCTCGTCGGCTTCGTCGAGCACCAGCGTCTTCAGCTCGGACAGGTCCAGGGTGCCGCGGTCCAGATGGTCGATCACCCGCCCCGGGGTGCCCACCACCACGTGCACGCCGCGCTTGAGCGCCGACAGCTGCTGCACGTAGGGCTGGCCGCCGTACACCGGCAGCACCTGGAAGCCGGGGATCGCCGCGGCGTAGCGATGGAACGCCTCGGCCACCTGGATCGCCAGTTCGCGCGTGGGCGCCAGCACCAGCGCCTGCGGCTTGCGCTGGGCGAAATCCAGCCGCGAGAGGATCGGCAGCGCGAACGCGGCGGTCTTGCCGGTGCCGGTCTGCGCCTGGCCGAGCAGGTCGCGGCCGGTCAGCAGCGCCGGGATGGTGGCGGCCTGGATCGGCGACGGCGACTCGTAGCCGACGTCGGCGACGGCTTTCATCACAGCAGGGGAGAGGCCGAGATCTGCGAACAGCAGCGGCGCGGGGGTATCTTGGGACATGGGAGACTCCGGGGGCGCCGCAGAGAACCGGCAGGCGCAAAGAAGCACCTATTGTGCGCCCTGCCGGGCCGCATGTCGAAACCAGGTGAACGACACCGTTCAGGCGTGACCCTCTCCGCACTGCCGGACGCCGGCCACCGCGGCCGCCTCCAGCAGGCGCGGCGGCGCGGGCCGCGGCGACGGCGATAGCCCCCAGCCGCCGACATGGCGGGCGTTTTGCCCGCGAATGACCGACAATGGGCGCCGATTTCCGAGCAAGCCCCCAATGCAGACCATCGATCTCCAGCTAGAAAGCGACTACGTGGAACTCAAGCACCTGTTGAAACTGACCGGCCTGTGCGACAGCGGCGGCGCGGCCAAGGCCGTGATCAGCGAAGGCCAGGTGCGCGTGGATGGCGAGGTCGAACTGCGCAAGGCCTGCAAGGTGCGCGCGGGCCAGGTGGTGCAGCTGGGCGACGTACAGGTGCAGGTGCTCGGCAAGGCATGACCGCCATCGGCGCCCCTGGCCTGCCACTCGCCGGCCGGTGGCGCCGGACAGCGCGGATCCCCGCACGATGCTGATCACGCTCGGCATCCGCAACATCGCGCCGTCTGCGGAAGATCCGCACCACGACGTGTACATCGCGCAGCTCGACCCCGACGCTGCGCAGCCGTTCCGCCTGGGCCAGTCCATCCGCGGCGGCCATGCGGAGCGCGGCGGTTCCATCTCCCTGGCGCTGGACGAACTGGAAGGCTGGACCGGCGACTGGCGCCAGCACCTGCGCCACGCCGGCTGCGCCTGGGCCATCGCCCCGATCGAAGCGGCGCTGCGCAGCGGCGACCTGCAGAGCGCCCTCGACGCGCTGGTCGCCGGGGCGGAACAGCGGCGCATCGACGCTAATTAGGATCTCTGCTGCACCGGGTGCTTTCCTTCCGTCCCGGGCGCCCCCTTCCATCTGACTGATGCCATGCGCTCTTTGTGGTCGCTTCGCCATGCGTCCCGCACTGGGATGACAGCCCTGCGCCCTCCTCGCCATCGCCGCGCCCTCTGCCCGCACACCTTGTAGGAGCGGTTTCAGCCGCGACGAGGTGATGCAGGGAATCGGGATTGGGGATTGGGGATTCGCCAAAGCGTCGCCTGCGGCGTATCGCCCCCGTGTAGGAGCGGCTTCAACCGCGACCGGATTGCAAAGGGGAAAGCCCCATCGCGGCTGAAGCCGCTCCTACGACAAGCGACAAGCAAAGCGGTTCATACCCTTCTCGGCAAAGGCCAGGCCGAGGTCGCATCAACGGAATCGCCGCCGCGCATACACCTCAGCGCGCCATGGCCGCCACGCGCTGGGTCAGGTGCGCCGCGATCGCGCGCTTGAACGGCGCGACCCGGTCGGCCACGCGCAGCGCGGCGCTGCGCAGGGCGCGCGCCGGCAGGCGGTCGTCGGTGTACAGCGCGGCAATCGCATTGGTCGCTTCGTACAGCGGCCGCGTGGCCAGGCGGTGCCCGCGCTGGTAGCCGGCCAGCAAGGCCGGCGCAGCGATGTCGCCGCCGCGCGCCACCGCGTCGTGCAGCGCGCGCGCCAGCCGCGCTTGGCTCTGCAGGCCGAAGTTGAACCCATGCGCGGTCACCGGGTGCATGCCCACCGCGGCGTCGCCGATCAAGGCATAGCGCTCGGCGACGAAGCGCTGCGCATAGACGGCCACCAACGGGTACGCCTGCGGCCGCACCAGCGGCGTCATCGCGCCCAGGCGGTGCTCGAAGCAGGTACTGATCTCCGCCCCCAACGCCGCCTCGTCCATCTGCAGCAGCGCCTGCGCGCGTTCCGGCGGCAGGGTCAGCACCGCCGAGGCCTCGTTGCCGTGCAGCGGCAGCAGGGCCATGGTCCGGCCGTAGCCGAACCACTCCCAGGCGGTCTGATGGTGCGGGCGCTCGTGGCGCACCCGGCACACCAGCATGGTGCGGCCGAAATCGCGCAGCTGCGCGCCGATCCCGCTCATGCGCCGGGTACTGGAGAAGCGGCTGTCGGCGGCGACCACCAGGCGCGCCGCCACGCTGCGCCCGTCGGAGAGCTGCAACTGCGCCTGGCGCGCGTCGCGACGCAGCGCCTGCACCGAGACACCGTTGAGCAGGCTCAGACCGGGCTGGTCCTGCACCGCGGCGAAGGCAGCGCGGCGGATCAGGTGATTGGGCACCAGCCAGCCGAGATCGCCACGGCCGTCCTCGCCCGCGGCGAAGGTCAGCGCGAACGGCGAGGAGCCGTTCATCACCCGCGCATCGCGCAGCGGCGCGATCGCCTGCGGGTCGATGCGCGCCCACAGGTCCAACTGGTCCAGCAACGCCCGCGAAGCATGGGTCAGGGCGATTTCGCGGCCGTCGAAGGCGGCCTCGGCCAGCGCCGCGCGCGGCTGCGGCTCGATCAGCGCCAGCGACAGGCCGCTGCCGGCCAGCGAGCGGGCGAAGCACAGGCCGGAAGGGCCGGCCCCGACGATGGCGATATCCACTTGCATGCGGCGACTCCGTGATCGGACCCGGCCAGGATACGACCGCCGCGCACCGCGTCCTTGATCTGGATCAGCGCTGCGACGATCGGTCGCAGCCCGTGGTGCTCAGAACAGCGCCCACACCAGCTGCAGGATCGCCCACAGCGACACCACCCACACCAGGCTGCGCACGTACGGCACGCCCGCCGCGTACAGCGGCACGTAGGCCACCCGCGCCCACAGGTAGATTTGCGCCGACAGCGCGGTGTGCGCATCGCCCTTGCCCAGCGCCGCCACCGCCACCGCCGCGGCGGCGAAGAACGGGAAGGTCTCCAGGAAGTTGCGCAGCGCGCGGTCCAGGCGCCCGGCCACGCCGGCCGGCGGCGGTTGCGGCGCATCGCGCGCGCCGGCGTTCCACTTCAGTCCGCGCTGCGCGGTGACGAAGGCGGAGGCGAGCAGCAGTTGCGCGATCCCGAGCAGGATCGCCCAGGCCAGCATGCGGATTTCGATGGGCATCGGAGCCTCGGAGGAGAGGAAAGGAAGACGGCGCGCAGCATGCCGCTCAATCGGGCATGGCCACGTGATAGCCGACCAGGCGCCAGGTCTTGTCCTCGTCCAGCCGCAACGACACCAGCTCGCGCACAGGCTGCGGCGCATTGGCGAAGCGGCTGGGGAAGCTGATGTTGACGTAGGTACCCGGCGGCACCTGCGAGCCGGCGGCGTACTGCACCCGCGCCACGCTGGCGACGCCGCGGCCGAGCAGCGCGCCCAGCCGCGCACGCGCGGCGTCGATCTCGCGCACGAACACCGCACGCGTCACCGCCTTCTTCGCCACAACCGAGGCGCCGTCCCACAGCTCGCCGGTGCGCCCGGCATCGACCAACTGCGCGGCGCGCAGGCCGGCCTGGGCCATCTGCGCATCCTGCTTGGCCAGCGGTCCAGGCGCGGGCGCGGCAGCGGCGGCATGGCGCGGCGCCGGTTTCGGTGCCGCCGTTGGCGCGGCAGCAGGTGCGGCGGGTGCCGCTGGCGGGGCAGTCGTCGGCGCGGGCGCGGACGATGCCGGGGGCGCGTTCTGCGCGGAAGCGGCGCTAGCAACGAGGGCCAGCAGGACGGGAGTGAGGCGGAACGTGACGGAGATGGACAAGGACATCGCTCGGCAGCGGCGGTGGCAAGGGCCGCAGTCTACGCGGCCTGCGTGGGCCAGCGCAGCGGCCCTACGGCGTCTCCTCGCTCGCCACTACCGTATTCTCGCTCGCCACTACCGCGGCCGCGGCCGGGGCGGCATAGCGCTGGCGGTGCCAGGCACGCCAACTCGCCCACAGCGCCCACGCGGTCGCCGCGAGCAGGCCGAACAGGCTCAGCAGCGAACCGGTCCGCGCCAGCCACGGCGCATGCAGGCCATTGGCGAGGTGCAGCAGCACTTCGGCGATCACGAAACCGCCCAACGCCAGCAACGCCGGGGGCAGGTACAGCCGCAGCATCAAGCGGGTTCCGGCGGCCATGCGCGCGCTCCGGGATGGGATGCGGCGACGCTAGTCCCGCGCCCATGCCCGCCACGTGAATGGGCGGCATGCGCCGCAGCGGCCGTTCAGGCGCCGGGCGAGGCCAGCGGCAGGGTCGCCACGTCGATTTCCGAGAGCGGGCTTTCCGCCGGACAGGCCTGGTCCGGGAACCCGAAGCGCTGCTTCAGCGCCTGGCCGCAGGCGGTCAGGCTCTCCAGGTCCACGTCCTTGCGGGTCTTGCACTCCTGGTCGAAGGCGACCAGGAACGCATCCTTGCGCCGCACGAAATCGTCGCCGCACTTGCGCAACTGCTTGATCCGCTCCAGGTCGTCCTGCACCGCGTTGGTGCCGTCGAGCCCGTACTGCTTGAGTTCGTCGCTGGTGAGCAGGCGCAGGCTGCGGTTGGGTACGGTCATCATCAGGTCGGCCACCGCCACCGCCACGCCGTTGCGCTCCAGGTAGTCCTTGACGTTGCCATAGACCTCCTGCAGCTCGCGATTGAGCTCGGCGCGCGAGGTCGCGGTGGAACTGATCCGCATCATCCGGTGGATGCCGACCTTGCCGGAGATCAGCCGGTTGTCGCCGGCGGCCAGCACGAACACGCAGGCGCTGTGGCAGACCGAGCCTTCGCGCACCCACACGGTCCAGCCGGATTCGCCGATCGCATCGCCGGCACGGATCGCCGCCTCGACCTGGCCGCCGCTGGAATCCAGATCGAGCACGCGCTTGCCGATGCCGGTCTGCCTGGCCACCTCGGCCAGGCGCCGCACCATTTCGGCGAAGCCGGCGTTGATCTTGCCGACATAGCGCACCCGCATCAGTCCTCGCTCGCGGCACGGTGCCAGCGCCGCTTCCACGGCGGGCCGGTCCAGCCCGGCCAGCGGCTGGCCATCGCCGGCCTCGGCGGCATAGTCGGTGTCGCAGCTGATGAAGGCCTCGCCGTTCTCCAGGGTGGCCTCGTCCCAGGCCTGCGGATCGCGCTTGGGCGTGACCGCATGCGGCGGCGGTGCCGGCGGCGTACCGATCGAGACCATGTGCTCGCCATCGGCGGACGGGCTGTCGGCGACGGTCCGCGGTGCCGACGCCGGCTGCTGCCCGCAGGCCAAGAGGCCCAAGCAACACAGCGACAACCAGCAGAGTCTGAACGGAGCGGCCAAACGGGGGTCCATTGGGAGCATGAAAAAGACAGGCGCCAGGCGCCCGTGGACCTAGTCTAGTGCCGCCGCGCGGAACCTCCCCAACTGCGCCTAAACCGCGGGCACCGCGGCCACGCGATAGCCGCGGCATTGCTGTCCGAAAACGGCCAGTGCGCCGCGCCGAGGCCGACTAGACTGGCGCCATGCCTGCCCTCGCCGCTACCGACCACGCCCTCTACGACCGCGCCCGCCAGTCCCGCGACGCGCGCTTCGACGGCGTGTTCTTCACCGCCGTGCGCAGCACCGGCATCTACTGCCGGCCGGTGTGCCCGGCGCCGGCGCCCAAGCGCAGCAACGTGCGCTACTACCCCAGCGCCGCCGCGGCCGCGGCGGCCGGCTACCGGCCGTGCCTGCGTTGCCGCCCCGAACTCTCGCCGGAGGCGCAGCAGCACCTGGGCGAAGAAGTCGTGCGGCGGGCGCTGGCACTGATCACCGAGGGCGCGCTGCAGGACGCCAGCGTCGCCGCGCTGGCGGCCGAACTGGGCATCAGCGCGCGCCAACTGCAGCGCCTGTTCGTGGCCCAGCTCGGCGCCACCCCGGCGGCGGTGCACGCGACCCGGCGCCTGTTGCTGGCCAAGCAACTGCTCACCGAGACCGCCTTGCCGATCACCCAGGTGGCGCTGGCGGCCGGCTTCAACAGCCTGCGCCGCTTCAACGCCGCCTTCCTCGACGGCTGCGGCATGCCGCCCTCGGCGATCCGCAAGCAGCGCACCGACAGCCCCGGTGGCGATCTGGTGCTGCGCCTTGGCTACCGGCCGCCACTGGACTTCCCGGCGATGCTGGCCTTCCTGCGCAAGCGCGCGATCCCCGGCATCGAGCGCATCGGCGAGGCCAGCTACGAGCGCGTGCTCGGCCCCTGCGAGGCCTCCACGCGCATCCGTGTCGAGGCCGATCCGCAGCGCCACGAACTGCGCCTGCACATCGCCGCGGCCGATCCGCGCGCCATTCCCGACATCGTGCGCCGGGTGCGCCGCGTATTCGACCTGGATGCCGACCTGCGCGCGGTGCATGCCACGCTCGGCGACGATCCGCTGCTGGCGCGCGCCATCGCGCGGCGCCCCGGGCTGCGCGTGCCAGGCGGCTGGGACGGCTTCGAAGTGGCGGTGCGCGCGGTGCTCGGCCAGCAGGTCAGCGTGGCGGGCGCCGCGACCCTGGCCGCGCGCCTGGTCGATCGGCACGGCGCCGCACGGCCCGGCCAGCCGCCGGGACTGGACCGCGCCTTCCCGACCCCGCAGGCGCTGCGCGACGCGCCGCTGGAAGCCATCGGCCTGCCGCGTTCGCGTGCGGCGACGATCCGTGCGCTGGCGCAGGCGGTGCTGGACGGCCGCCTGTCGTTCCGTGCCGGCCAGCGCCTGGACGACTTCGTCGCCCACGCCATCACCTTGCCCGGCATCGGCGCCTGGACCGCGCAGTACATCGCCCTGCGCGCGCTCGGCCAGCCCGACGCCTTCCCCGCCGGCGACCTGGTCCTGCAGCGCATGCTCGGCGCGGACGGCGCACGCCTGAGCGAGCGCGCCACCGAGGCGCGCGCGCAGGCCTGGCGGCCATGGCGCGCCTACGCGGTGCTGCACCTGTGGCACCTGGCCAACGATCCTCCCGAGGAGACCCGCGCATGACCGCGTCCCCGCTGTACTACGACCGTTTCGATACTCCGATCGGCATCCTGACCGTCGCCGTCGGCAGCGATGGCGTGCGTCACATCCTGTTCCCCGAGAACCGCTACGACGCCCGCGGCCGCGCCGACTGGATCCACGATCCGGCGCCCGTGCGTGAGGCGCGCGAGCAGTTGCTGGCCTACTTCGCCGGCGAGCGCGACCACTTCGACCTGCCGCTGGCGCCGCACGGCACCGACTTCCAGCGGCGGGTGTGGCTGGCGCTGGCCGAGATCCCGTTCGGCGCGACCTGGAGTTACGCGCAATTGGCACAGCATGTGGGCCAGCCGCGTGCGGTGCGCGCGGTCGGTGCCGCCAATGGCCGCAACCCGCTGCCGATCGTGCTGCCCTGCCATCGGGTGATCGGCGCCAACGGCGCGCTCACCGGCTTCGGTGGCGGCCTGCCGACCAAGGCCGCGCTGCTGGCGCTGGAGCGACGCGATGGCGGCGACGCGGCCGCCGGCACCATGGCCCCGCTGTTCGACTGAGCGTCGCAGCCATGCGGCGGCGACGCCGCGAGCGCTGCGGCATCGCGCGCCCCGGATACCGATGCACGCGCGCGGCAGGCGCTGTCTTCGCCACGTCACCGTCCGCGCTTTATGATGCCGCGATGATGTCTTCCGTCCTGCGCTCCACGCTCGTCTGCGCCACCCTACTGCTCGGTGCCTGCGCCTCCGCCCCCTCCACATCGCCGCACGCGACCGCCGCGGCCGCCGCACCCAGCGCCGCCGCACCGGCGAGGCTGCCCACGCCGGTGCTGCTGATCTCGATCGACGGCCTGCGCGCGGACATGCTCGATCGCGGCATCACCCCGAACCTGAGTCGCATGGTCCACGACGGCGTGCGCGCGCAGTGGATGACGCCCTCCTATCCGTCGCTGACCTTCCCCAACCACTACACCATCGCCACCGGCCTGCGCCCGGACCATCACGGCATCGTCCACAACAGCATGCAGGACCCGCTGCTGGGCACGTTCCAGCTCAGCGATCGCGCCGCGGTCAGCGATGGCCGCTGGTGGGGCGGCGAGCCGATCTGGGTCGGCGTCGAGAAGGCCGGCCTGCACGCGGCGACGTGGGCCTGGCCGGGCAGCGAGGCGGCCATCCAGGGCGTGCGCCCCAGCCGTCGCCAGGCCTTCGACGCGGACATGCCGCCGAACGCGCGGGTCGACCAGGTGCTGGGCTGGCTCGACGATCCCAACGCGCCGCGTCCGCAGCTGCTGACGCTGTACTTCGAACAGGTGGACGAAGCCGGCCACGACCACGGCCCGGAGTCGCGCGAGTACGCGCAGGCGGTGGCCAAGATCGATGCGGCGATCGGACATCTGCTCGACGGTCTGGCGCAGCGCGGCGAACTGGACCGGATCAACCTGGTGCTGGTCTCCGACCATGGCATGGCCGCGGTACCGCCCAAGCAGGTGCTGGCGGTCGAGGAGATGGTCCCGCCGCAACAGGTCACGGTGATCAGCTACGGGCAGTCGGTGGGCATCGCGCCGCGCGCGGGCCAGGAGGCGGCGGTCGAGGCGCGCCTGCTCGGCGCGCATCCGCAGTACGACTGCTGGCGCAAGGGCGAACTGCCGGCGCGCTGGCACTACGGCAGCAATCCGCGCATCCCGCCGATCGTGTGCCAGATGCACGAGGGCTGGGATGCGCTGCCGCGTGCGCGCATCGCCGAGAAGCCGCGCAGCCTGCGCGGCTCCCACGGCTACGACCCGGCGCTGCCGTCGATGCGCGCGGTGTTCGTCGCCCGCGGCCCGGCCTTCCGCCAGGGCGTCACCCTGGCGCCGATCGACAACGTCGACGTCTACCCGCTGCTGACCCGCCTGCTCGGCATTCCCGCCGCCCCCAACGACGGCGATCCGCAGGCGCTGCTGCCGGCGCTGCGCTAGGGCGGGTCCCCCATCCCGAGCATGCCGCGCCGCGATTGCGCGTGCCTGTGGCAAGGAAGAGCGAGGAAGTGGATGCCCGTCCACGCCCGAGCGATAACGCGGCCACGGGCGCGCGCAATCGCGGCCCTTCGGCTTGGGTCTGGCAGGCGCGCGGCCGGCGCCGCGCGGCTTGACCTGACGGCCAGTCAGGCGCTGCGCCACGCAACGCCGGCAGCGCGCCTGCCAGACCCAACGCGGCATGCTCGGGGATGGGTGACACGCCCTGAGCGCCACGACAATGGTCGCGGCGCAGCGACGCCCGCCCGTGGCGACGCGTGCGACAATGGCCGCATGCATTCGCCCGACTCCGCGCAACCACCGCGCCTGCGCCAACTGATCTCGCAGGAGAGCTGGAAGCAGCGCGCCGTGCTGTGGGGCGGCGCGGTGGCGGTGGCCCTGGTCTCCATCGTCTTCGCCAAGGCCAGCGACGCCGCCTTCCACGTGTTCCAGCGCATCACCGCGCATTCGCCGTGGTGGGCGCTGCTGCTGACCCCGGGCGTGTTCGCCCTGCTCGCCTGGCTGACCAACGGCGCGCTGCGCCCCACCCGCGGCAGCGGCATTCCGCAGGTGATCGCCGCGCTGGAGCGCCCCGACGACGGCTTCCGCCAGTCCAACCTGTCGCTGCGCGTGTCCGCCGGCAAGCTGTTGCTGACCACCATGGCCCTGTTCGGCGGCGCCTCGATCGGCCGCGAAGGCCCCACCGTGCACGTCGGCGCCAGCCTGATGTACGTGTTCGGGCGCTGGTTCGGCTTCCGCGACGCGCGCCAGGCCAGCCATTTCCTGCTGGCCGGCGGCGCCGCCGGCATCGCCGCCGCGTTCAACACGCCGCTGGCCGGCGTGGTGTTCGCCATCGAGGAACTGAGCGGACGCTTCGAGCACCATTTTTCCGGCACCCTGCTGACCGCGGTGATCGTCGGCGGCGTGATCTCGCTGGGCTTGCTCGGCGACTACACCTACTTCGGCCGGGTCGCCACCGCCGGCCTGCCGCTGGGCAAGGCCTGGCTGGCGATCCTGCTGTGCGGCGTGGTCGCCGGCCTGCTCGGCGGCGCCTTCTCGCGCATGGTGCTGGCCAGCGCCGCCGGCAGGCCACGCTGGCTGGGCGACCTGCGCCGGCGCCAGCCGGTGCTGCTGGCCGCGCTGTGCGGCCTGGCGCTGGTGCTGCTGGGCCTGATCTTCGGCGCCGGCGCGTTCGGCACCGGCTACGAGCAGGCGCGCAGCCTGGTGCAGGGGCACGCCAGCGTCGGCCACGAATTCGGCCTGATGAAGCTGCTGGCGAACCTGGTGTCCTACGTGGCCGGCATCCCCGGCGGCCTGTTCTCGCCGGCCCTGGCGGTCGGTGCCGGGCTCGGCCACAACCTGGCAGTGCTGATGCCGGGCGTGGACCCGCGCGTCTTCGTGCTGCTGGGCATGTGCGCCTATCTGACCGGGGTGACCCAGGCGCCGCTGACCTCGGCGGTGATCTCGCTGGAACTCACCGACAGCAGCGACATGCTGCTGCCGATCCTGGCGACGGTACTGATCGCCCGCGGCGCCTCGGCGCTGGTCTGCCGCACGCCGATCTATCGCGGCCTGGCCGAGCTGTTGCTGGTGGCGCCGCCGCCGGCGCCCACGCCGCCCGCCGAAGAGGACGCGCCGACCTCGCTGGTGGCCGACCTGGCCGGCAGCGACCACGACGACCGCGACGACGGCCCCAGCGCGCCGCGTCCGCACTGAGCGGCGGCTCGCCTCGAGCGGCCGCGTGTCCTGAGCGGCAAACGAACGACCGGGGAGTTCGCCTCCCGCTCCATCCTCCTCGCTGCAGGACCTTCTGTCTCCGCCTCACGGCGACCGCCAGGCATGAACGCCAGGCATAAAAAAACGCGGCGCAAGCGCCGCGTTTTTCGTCGCAACCGGTGGCTGGCTCAGCCAGCCTTGGCGACCGTCTTCTTGGCCACGGCCTTCTTCACCGCCGGCGCCTTGACCACCGACTTCTTCGCGGCCGGCGATGCAGCGCCCACGGCCACCTTGCTCACGCTGTGCGAGCGCGAATTGCCGTAGCTGGCGTTATAGCGCTTGCCCTTGGCGGTCTTGCGGTCACCCTTACCCATGCTCATCGACTCCTGAATGTGTTTGCGAAAACCCCCGCGAGATGCACGGGGTTTGGCGAGGCCAACGCGGTCAGCGCCCTCGCGCAAGGGCGGCAAGCCTACCACGTGCGCTCAATGGGCGCAGCTTGCGTCGTGCACGTGGCCGTGGTTCAGGCGCAGGTTGAGCAGGTGGGCCAGGCCGACCAGGGTGCCGCCGAAGGTCATGATCGCCGCGTGCGGCGCCACCGCGTGGTGCAGCGCCGGCACCAGCAACCCGGCCCACAGTGCCAGCAAGCCGAGGATGAGCAATCCCAGCGCCTGCCACACGCGGTGCCGGCGATACCCAAGCACCAGGCTGAACAAGCCCAGGCAGGTCACGAACAGCACCAAAGTGCGCTCCACGCCCTCGCCGAGCCACATCGCCAGGCCCAGCGACGGCAGCACCGCCAGCGCCAGCGGCAACACCGCGCAATGCACCGCGCACAGCAGCGAACCGGTGGCGCCGAGGCGGTCGAGCGCGGCGCGCAGATCGAACGGTGAGGACATGACGGTCGGCACGGGTTGAAAGTGTTACGGAATAATATAACATTCGGCCGCCGGCGACCAGCGCGTCCCGTGCCCCTTCCCCGACCGTCCACCGCCGCTGTGCGGTGCCGGCAGCGCGCACGTCGCCCCCGACTGTCCCTCCTAATGGAATGCCCATGCCCTCTCCCCGTCCCGTCCTGTTCCGCCGTTCCGCCCTGTCCCTGGCCCTGCTTGGCCTGCTGAGCCCGTCGCTGGCCCTGGCCGCCGACCCGACCACTGCGACGACCGCGGCCGATGCCACGCCGCCGGCTAGCGACAGCCGCCACGGCGCAGGCCACAAGCAGGACCGGCACGTGAAGGACATGGACCAGGTGGTGGTCACCGCCAGCCCGCTGCGCGATGCCGCCGGTGCGCTGAGCCAGCCGGTGGACGTGCTGGCCGGCGAGCGCCTGGACGAGAACCGCGGCGCCAGCATCGGCGAGACCGTGGCCAGCCTGCCGGGCGTGCAGAGCTCCAACTTCGGCCCCGGCGTGGGCCGGCCGATCATCCGCGGCCTCGACGGCCCGCGCGTGGCGGTGCTCAACGACGGCCTGTCCTCGCAGGACGTGTCCACCGTCAGCCAGGATCATTCGCCTGCCGTTGAGCCGTTCCTGGCCGACCAGATCGAAGTGCTGAAGGGTCCGTCCACCCTGCTGTACGGCTCCGGTGCGATCGGCGGCGTGGTCAACGTGGTCGACGGGCGCATCGCCGAGACCCCGGTCGACGGCGTACACGGCCGTGCCGAAGCGCGTTGGGAAGGCGGCGACAAGAGCGGCAACACCGACATGTTCCGCGTCGATGCCGGCAACGGCAGCGGCCTGTCGATCCATGCCGACGGCGTGTACCGCAACCTCAAGGACTACGACACGCCGCAGGGCCCGCAGCTGAACTCGTTCGTCAAGTCCAAGGTCGGCTCGATCGGCAGCTCGCTGGCCGGCGACTGGGGTTTCGTCGGCGTGTCGATCTCGCGCTTCCGCGACAACTACGGCAACCCGGGCGAGCCGGGCGATCCGGCCGCCGGCGAGCGCGGCGTGTCGCTGCAGCTGCACCAGGACCGCTTCGAGCTCAAGGGCGCGTTGAACGATCCGTGGGGCGACGGCAGCGCGCTGCGCTACAGCTTCGGCCACACCGCCTACACCCACACCGAGTTCGAAGGCGCGGAAGTGGGCACCAAGTTCGACAAGCGCGCCAACGAAGGCCGCGTGGAGGCCTCCTTCGGGCTGGGCGGCGGCTGGCAGACCGCGGTCGGCGTGCAGGGCAGCGACTCGACCTTCCAGGCCACCGGCGAAGAGGCCTTCGTGCCGAAGACCGACACCCGCGCCATCGGCGTGTTCGCGCTGGCGCGCAACACCTGGGACCGCGTGCAGGCCGAGGTCGGCGCGCGCGTGGACAAGACCAAGTACGAGACCGACACCGGCGTGGACCGCGATTTCACTCCGAAGAGCCTGTCGCTGAGCGGCGGCTTCCGCTTCAACGAGCAGTGGCGCCTGACCGCCAACCTCGACCACGCCGAGCGCGCCCCGGCCGAGGAAGAACTGTTCGCCAACGGTCCGCACATCGCCACCCTCGCCTACGAGATCGGCAACCCCGACCTGAAGACCGAGAAGGCCAACCAGGCCGAGCTGGGCCTGATCTTCAAGAACGACTGGGTCGACGCCAAGGTCGCCGGCTACTACAACCGCTACGACGACTTCATCTACATCGTCGACACCGGCGGCCAGTGGTTCCACGAGGAGGACAACGACTTCCTGCCGATCCGCCAGTGGACCCAGGCCGATGCGGTGTTCCATGGTTTCGAGGGCGAGGCCACCTTCCACCTGGCCGACAACGACAGCGGCGCGTGGGACCTGCGCGTGTTCGGCGACACCGTGCGCGCACGCCTGAAGGACGGCGGCAACCTGCCGCGCATCGCGCCGGCGCGCTACGGCGCGCAGCTGCGCTGGGACGCCAGCAACTGGCGCGCCGCGCTGGGCGCCACCCGCTACCAGAAGCAGGACAAGGTGGCGGTCAACGAGACGCCCACCGCCGGCTACACCCTGGTCGATGCGCATCTGGCCTATCACGTGGATGCGGGCAGCACCGCCTGGGAAGTGTTCCTGGACGGCAACAACCTGACCAACCAGGATGCGCGCGTGCATACCTCGTTCCTCAAGGACGACGTCATGCTGCCCGGCCGCAGCGCCTCGTTCGGCGTGCGCCTGTTCTTCTGATCGGGCGGGTTCGCTGCAGCGTGACGAGGCCGCCTTCGGGCGGCCTCTTTGTTTCCGCTAATGCGGCGCGCTGCGCGAGAACACGTTGATCACCACCACGCCGGCGACGATCAGCGCCATGCCGACGATCGCCGGCGGGTCCAGCGCCTGGCCGAACCGCCACCACGCCAGCAGCGAGATCAACACGATGCCGATGCCCGACCAGAGCGCATAGGCCACGCCCACCGGCACGCTGCGCAGGGTCAGCGACAGCAGGTAGAAGGCGATGCCATAACCGCACAGCGCCAGCAGCGTCGGCCACAGCCGGGTGAAGCCCTCGCTGGCCTTCAGCGCCGAGGTCGCGACCACCTCGGCGAGGATGGCCACCAGCAGGAACAGCCAGTTCTTCATTGCAGGACACTCCTGGACGCGCAGCGCGCCACGATAGCAAGCGGCGCGTGGCGACGATGGCGACGGCCCTTGTCCGGGATGCACGCTGCGCAGGAGCGGCGCGTTGCGTCCTTCTGGAAATCGACCGCGATCGGCATTCCGGGATCATCTCTGTCACGGCTGCGTCCCTCCTGCGACGCCACGCATGACCACACGCATGACCAACCGAAGCGACGCCGCACTGCGCAGCGAACGCCGCAGGTTGCGGTGCGATGGCGACCTGCCTGGGCAACCTGTCACGCAAACGCGGCCCGTACTGCGCTGCACAACGGTTCGATCGCCCGACGGCGTTACAAAGGGCGCCGCGCGTCGCCCCCTGCTTCGCGCCGTCCCGGCCGATGCGACGCGGCAGCGCGCCGCACGCGCGTGCCGCATCCCGGCCGATCGTTCCGAATGAAGAAAGGAGAGATTCTTCATGCATCTTGCGCCGCTTCGCCATCTGCTGCCCCTGTCCGTCGCCGCCGCCCTGCTCGCGCCCCCCGCGCTGGCCCAGAGCGCCGACGCACCCGCCGCGCCTGCAACGCAACCCGACGCAACTACCCTGGATGCCGTCGTCGTCAGCGGCACCGCGCGTTTCAAGGGCCTGCGCAAGCGCGACGCGAGCTTCTCGATCACCACCGCCACACCCGAGCAGATCCAGCAGGCGGTGCCACAGAGCAGCGCCGACCTGCTGAAGATCGTGCCCGGCGTGTGGGCCGAGCCCAGCGGCGGCGGCACCGGCGCCAACATCTTCGTGCGCGGCATGCCCTCCGAAGGCGATGCGCCATTCGTCACCTTCCAGCTCGACGGCGCGCCGCTGTTCCCGCCGCCGACCCTGTCGTTCCTGGAAAACTCCACGCTGTTCCGCACCGACGACACCATCGAGCGCATGGAAGTGCTGCGCGGCGGCCCCAGCCCGATCTTCTCTAATGGGCAAGCCGGCATCACGGTGAATTTCATCCAGAAGAAAGGCCAGGACGAGCCGGAAGGCAGCGTGCGCGTCACCGGCGGCAGCGACGCCCTGCGCCGCATCGATCTGTTCGACAGCGGGCCGATGGGCAACGGCTGGTACTACAGCGTCGGCGGTTTCTTCCGCGAGACCGACGGGGTGCGCGACCCGCAGTTCCCCGCCGACAAGGGCGGCCAGTTCAGCGCCACCCTGAGCAAGCGCTGGGACAGCGGCGAACTGTCGTTCTATGCGCGCCACACCGACGACAACAACGCCTTCTACACCGCGATCCCGTTGCTGTCGCGCAACAACGGCAACGACCTGTCCAGCTTCCCCGGCCTCGACGCACAGCGCGGCACGCTGCTGAGCGACGATTTCCGCAACGTCACCCTGCCGGTCGGCCCGAACGGCCAGACCATCCAGCGCGATCTGGGCGACGGCCGCGGCGTCAACATCGACGTGTTCGGCGGCGAACTGAACTGGGAGGTGGGCGACTGGACCGTCGCCGACCGCTTCAACGTGATGGGCGGCACCGCGCCGACCTACGCGCTGTTCACCGGCGACGCGCCGCAGCGGCTGGGCGACTTCATCGCCGGCTACGGCAGCACCGGCAGCGCGCGCTATACCAACGGTGGCGGCGCGGTCGATCCGAACCAGCAGGTGCTGGAAGCCGGCTGGTGGTCGGTGGACAAGCGCCTGAACTCCTTCACCAACGACCTGCGCCTGAGCCGTGCGCTGTTCGCCGGCAACACCCTCACCGTGGGCAGCTACTACGCCAGGTACACCTCCAACGACACCTGGTACCTCGGCAACACCATGCTGCTGACCGCGCAGAACCATGCGCGGCGCATCGACGTGACCCTGGACGATGGCCGCCAGCCCACCCGCGACGGCTTCACCAGCACCGCCTTCCTGGCCCTGCGCGCGCACTACCGGGGCGAGAACGCCGCGGTGTTCGTCGCCGACGAATGGGAACTGGACGACCGCCTGCGCCTGGACCTGGGCGTGCGCTACGAGCGTCAGCGTGTCACCGGCACGGTGCACGACACCGCCACCGTGGACCTGGACGGCAATCCGGCCACGCTCTACGACAATGCCACCTCGATCTCGCTGCCGAGCGCGCGGCGCATCGACCAGGACGACAACGCGCTGTCGTGGACCGCCGGGCTCAACTACAAGCTCGACGCGCACAACAGCGTGTTCGCGCGGGTCAATTCCGGGGTCAAGTTTCCCGGCTTCGACAACCTGCGCGACGGGCAGACCAAGGTGCAGGACATCCGGCAGTACGAATTGGGATTGAAGTCGGGCGCGGCCAACTACGACCTGTACCTCACCGCGTTCTACAACACCTTCAGGAATTCGCCGTTCCAGGCCTTCCTGGCCAACGGCAGCAACTTCACCACGGTCGGCGATTCGCGCGCCTACGGCCTGGAAGTGGAAGGCGCGATCCGCCCGTTCGGCGGCTTCGAACTGGCCGGCACCGGGGTGTGGCTGGACGCCAAGTACCGCAACTACCGCGAGTACACCGGCAACCAGGTCATGCGCCAGCCCAAGCGGCAGTTCCGGCTGACGCCGAGCTACTACTGGATGCTGCCGTTCGGCGACCTGCGCGTGTTCGCCACCTATTCCTACATCGGCGAACGCTACGCCGACCTGGCCAACAGCCAGCGCCTGCCGTCCTACGACATGCTCGACGTCGGTGCCAGCCTGCACAGCGGCGAGCACTGGGAGTTCACCGTCAGCGGCAGCAACGTGACCGACACGCTGGGCCTGACCGAGGGCAATGTACGCGTGCCCGGCGCGGCCACCGGCGGCGTGTTCATGGGCCGCCCGATCGCCGGCCGCCAGTATCAGGCGTCGGTGGCGTATCGCTGGTAGCGCCTGACGCATCGCAGACGCACGCGACGCCATCGCTGCACTGGCGTCGCGTGGCGCCGACCATGACAGGCGCAATCGGGCGCCTGTCGTGGCGACGACGGCATCTGCAGGAGCGCATGCACGCGCATCCCGAGCCAGTACGGCCACCCGTCCGTATCACTGCCTCGACACCCTCCCTTCGCGCCCTCTTCGCAATCCCTTCGCGGTACCGCCGCGATGCTGGCGGCCGGGTTCCGATGCGTGCCCGTACGCCGGCGCCGCGATGGCGCTGCTACCCAGGTCGACTCGCTTCCTGCGGCGCCATGACGCGCGCGGTGGCGGTCCCCAGGCAGGAGAGACCGATGCAGCATGAGCCCCACCGTTCCGCTGACGCGTCCGGCGCCGCCGACAGCGCGCGCGACACCCCGCTGAGCGAGGACGAGGCCGCGCTCGCGCGTCGACTCGGCATCAACGGCCTCTCGCGCCGCGAATTCATTGCCCTGCTCTCGGCCGCCGGCCTGAGCAGCGCGGGCGGGCAGATCCTCTTCAGCGAGGCCGCGTTTGCCGCGCCGGCCGCCAAGGCCGCGCCGCCGCAGAACGCCTTACCGGTGGTCCTGGAGGTCAACGGTCAGCGCCATGCCCTGCAGCTGGATCCACGGACCACGCTGCTGGACGCGCTGCGCGAACATCTGGCGCTGACCGGTACCAAGAAGGGCTGCGATCACGGCCAGTGCGGCGCCTGCACGGTGATCGTCGACGGCGAGCGCCGCCTCTCCTGCCTGACCCTGGCCGCGCAGGCCGAGGACACGCAGATCACCACCATCGAAGGCTTGGCCGACGGCGAGCGGCTGCATCCGATGCAGGCCGCGTTCGTGCAGCACGACGGATTCCAGTGCGGCTACTGCACGCCGGGACAGATCTGCTCTGCCGTGGCGCTGCTCAACGAGATCAAGCGCGGCGACGCCAGCCACGTCAGCGCCGACGTCAGCCGGCCGGTCACCGAACTCAGCGACGCCGAGGTGCGCGAGCGCATGAGCGGCAACATCTGCCGCTGCGGCGCCTACCCGAAGATCGTCGCCGCGATCCAAGACGTGCACAGCGGCGGCGCGCCGCGGCCGCTGACCTGGCGCTATGTCGACCAGTCCGAACTGACCGCCCTGAAGATGGCGAAGGAGGTGGCCGATGACGCCGTTTAAGTATCAGCGTGCGACATCGCCGGAGGACGCGGTGCGCCGTGTCGCCGCCAACCCGAACGCGCGCTTCCTCGGCGGCGGCACCAATCTGCTCGACCTGATGAAGGAAGGGGTGACCGGTGCCGACGAGATCGTCGACCTGACCCGGCTCAAGGGCCTGGCCGAGATCGCCGAAACCGCCGATGGCGGCCTGCGCCTGGGCGCGCTCGCCAACAACACGCAGACCGCCAATCATCCTCTGGTGCGTCAACGCTATCCGTTGCTGAGCCAGGCGATCCTGGCCGGGGCCACGATGCAGCTGCGCAACATGGCCAGCAACGGCGGCAACCTGCTGCAGCGCACGCGCTGCGGCTACTTCTACGACACCGCCCTGCCCTGCAACAAGCGCGAACCGGGCAGCGGCTGCGGCGCGCGCGAGGGGCTTAACCGCACCCACGCCATCTTCGGCCACAGCGCGCAGTGCGTGGCGGTGCATCCGTCGGACATGTGCGTGGCGCTCGCCGCGTTGGACGCGACGGTCAACGTACGCACGCCAGCCGGCGCACACCGCGAGATCCCGTTTGCCGAGTTCCACGTGCTGCCGGACGCACGCGCCGACCTGGACAACCAGTTGGCGCACGGCGAACTGATCGAGTCGATCACGCTGCCTGCGCAGAGCTTCGCCGCACACAGCCACTACCTGAAGGTGCGCGACCGGGCCAGTTATGCGTTCGCGCTAGTCTCGGTGGCCGCGGCGCTGGCGCTGGAACCGGATGGACGCATCCGCGAAGCGCGCATCGCCATGGGCGGGGTGGCGCACAAACCCTGGCGCGCGCACGCGGCAGAACGTGCGCTCGTCGGGCAGCATGTCGGCGAGACCGCCTTCGCCGCCGCCGCACAGGCCGAGATGGCCGCGGCGCGGCCGCTGGCGCACAACGCCTACAAGATCCCGATGGGCACGCACGCGATGGTCCGCGCCCTGCACCGCGCCAGCGGCAGCGATGCCGCGTGAGCGGCCAACCGGAGAACCGGCAATGAACTACATCGGCAAGGAAATGCGCCGCGTCGACGGCTACGCCAAGGTCACCGGCAAGGCGCGCTATGCGGCCGAGTTCCAGATCCCGCATCTGGTCCACGGCTACATCCTCACCAGCACCATCGCCAAGGGCCGCATCGTGCGCATCGACACCCGCGCCGCCGAAGCCGCGCCGGGCGTGATCAAGGTGCTGACCCACCTCAATGCGATCAAGCCGGTGTCCGACGCGGTCAAGAAGAAAGGCGAGGACCTGTCGTTCCGTGCCCTGGTCGACGATCGCATCCATTTCAACGCGCAGCCGATCGCGGTGGTGGTGGCCACCACCTTCGAGCAGGCGCGGCACGCATCGCGACTGATCCAGGTGGACTACGCCACCGAGCCCGCGCACACCGACTTCGACGCGCTGCTCGACCAGGCGCACGATCCGACCCCGGAAGACTCGCCCAAGCCGCGCGGCAACCCGGCGGCCGCGTTCGCCGCCGCGCCGGTGAAGCTGGAGGCCGCGTACACGATGCCTGTGGAGCACCACAACCCGATGGAGCCGCACGGCGGCATCGGCTACTGGATCGGCGACACCCTGACCGTGGTCAACAAGAGCCAGAACGTCTACCAGGACCGCGAGCAGCTGGCCGGCTATTTCGGCATTCCGATGGACAAGGTCAACGTGGTCTCGCTGTTCGTCGGAGGCGCGTTCGGCTCCTGCCTGCGCCCCAACTACTACACCTTCCTGCTCGGCGCGGTCTCCAAGGCGGTCGGCCTGCCGGTGAAGATCGTCTACACCCGGCGGCAGATGTTCAGCGGCCACGGGTACCGGCCTTACTACCGCGTGGAGCTGGGCCTGGGCGCCGATGCCGCGGGCACGCTGCAGGCGATCCGCTACCGGCACGTGCTCAACACCTCGCGCATCGAGGCGTTCAACGAGGCCATCTTCCGCAACGCGCGCTCGCTGTACGCCTGCCCGAACGTGGAGGACCGCTTCGAGGTGGTGGAGACCGACCTGCCGACGCCGCAGGCAATGCGCGCGCCCGGTACCATCAGCCAGATGTTCGGCATCGAGTGCGCGATGGACGAACTGGCCTACGCGCTGAAGATGGATCCGCTGGCACTGCGCCTGGCCAACTACGCCGAGACCGATCCGGAGAGCGGCAAGCCGTTCTCGAGCAAGGCGCTGCGCGAGTGCTACGCGCTCGCCGCCGAGACCTTCGGCTGGAGCAAGCGCACGCCCGAGCCGCGCTCGATGCGCGACGGCCGCCTGCTGGTCGGCTGGGGCATGGCCACCGGCACCTGGGCGTCGATGCAGATGCCGGCGCTGGCACGGGTGGTGCTGAAGGCCGACGGCAGCGCCCGCGTCGGCAGTGCCACTTCCGATATCGGCCCCGGCACCTACACGGTGATGACCCTGATCGCCGCCGAGTACCTGGGCATCGACGCCAAGCGCGTGCAGTTCGAACTCGGCGATACCCGCCTGCCCAAGGCGCCGGCGCAGGGCGGCTCATGGACCACCGCCAGCGTCGGCAGCGCGATCCACGGCGCGGCGCGCGAGATCCGCGGCAAGCTGCTGGAACTGGCCAGGCAGGATGGGCAGTCCGCATTCAGCGGGCTGGACGTGGATGCGGTGGAACTGGTCGATGGCCAGCTGCGCCCGACCGGCAAGCCCGACGCCGGCCTGGAGGTCGCCAAGCTGATGCGCCAGCACGGCCTGCAGGAACTGGAAGTGGTGCACGAATCCAAACCCTCGGCCGAGCGCAAGCAGTACGCCACCGCCGCGCACGGCGCCCAGTTCATCGAGGTCAAGGTCGATCCGGATACCGGCATGGTGCAGGTGACGCGGGTCATCGAAGCCACCGCCTGCGGCAAGATCATGAATCCGCTGACCTCGCACAGCCAGGAAATCGGCGGCGTGGTGATGGGCATCGGCATGGCGCTCAGCGAAGGCACCGAGATCGACCATCGCTACGGGCGCATGCTCAACGCCTCGCTGGCCGACTATCACGTGCCGGTCAACGCCGACGTGCACGAGATCCAGACCATGTTCGTCGAAGAGGACGACACCATCGTCAACCCACTCGGGGTCAAGGGCATGGGCGAACTGGGCATGGTCGGCATTCCCGCGGCCATCGCCAACGCCGTGTTCCACGCCACCGGCAAGCGCATCCGCGACCTGCCGATCACCCCGGACAAGTTGATCGGCTGAGTGCGATCGCCGCGTGCTGCGCCGCGTTTTTGCGCGCAGTTTGCTCTCGTAGGAGCGGCTTCAGCCGCGACAGGCGTTACCGGGAATGCCTGTCGCGGCTGAAGCCGCTCCTACAAGGGGGGGCGTCGGTCGCCGCAACACCGCGGCCGATGCAACCGCTACGGATCCAGCCACCCCTTCGCCACCGCCGCCTGCACATCCTCCGGCGTGTCCAGGTCCAGCGCCAAGGCCGGCGCGACGATGCAGCCGAGGCTGTCCGGCGCCAGCGTTGCGAACAACGCGCGCAAGCCCTGGTCGCCGCCCAATGGCAGCGTGCGCCAGCGCTGCTGCGCCACCACCGCCGGCATGCCACGCACGCCGGCGTAGGCGCTCACCGCGCAACCGGACGCCGCCCGCGCGGCCGCCGCCAGCAGATCCTGCAGATGCGCCGCGGCCAGCGCCGGCTGGTCGCAGCCGAGCACCAGGCTGTGGGTGATCGCGGCATCGTCGCCTACCGCCGCACGCAGGCAGTCCAGGCTGCCGCCCATGCCGGTGGACCAGTCCGGATTGCGCACGCATTCCACCGGCAATCCCTCCAGCAGCGGGTGCAGCGCCTCGGCCTGCGCACCCAGCACCACCACGCAACGCGCCGGCGCCGTGGACAGCGCCAGGCGCACGACCTTGCGCAGCAGCGGCTCGCCATCGCTGGTCAGCGTCTGCTTGGGACGGCCGAGGCGGCGGCTGCCACCCGCGGCCAGGATCAGCGCCGCGTGCGCCTGCGCCATCACCTGGCGCCCTCGGCCAGCAATCGCGGCGCTGCCGTCAGCGCATCGCGGTGCGATCGCCGCGGCCTGTCGCTCGCCTGCGCGACCGCACTCAGCCGCGGCGGCGCCGCCCGGCTGGCCTGCAACTGCGCGGCGATGCTCAGCGCGATCGCCTCCGCGCCGTTGCCTCCCAGGCGCAGCCCGATCGGCGAATGCAGGCGTGGCGACAACTGCGCGCATTGCGTCGGGCTCAGCAAACGGAACAGGTCCTCACGCCGCCGCACCGGTCCCAGCAGGCCGAGGAACGGAATCGCGCTACCGGCCAGCGCGTCCAGCGCTTCGCGATCCAGTTCGAAATTGTGGTGCATCACCAGCGCCGCATCGCTGCCGTCACAGTCGGCCAGGGCGCGGGTCGGCGTGCATGCCAGGGCGCGGTCGGCCAGCGCCGCCAACGCAGACCAGCGCGGCCGCTGCTCGACCAGGGTGGTCATCCAGCCCAATTGACGCAGCAGGGGCAGCAACACCGGGGTTTCCGGGCCGGCACCGAAGACGCTGACCCTCGGCGGCGGCGGCACCTGCACTTCGCCGGCGCGCGGCGGCGCCGCAGACAGCGCGTGCCAAGGCAGGCACCACCGCAACGCGTGCGCGGCCACGCTGGCGGCGATGCGACCGTCGGCCTCGAGCGCCAGGGTCAAGCCACCGCGCCCCTCCAGCCAGGCCTGCGCCAGCCCGTCGAAGCCGGGCAAGGCGAGCAGCGGCAGCAAGGCCAGGTGCAGGCGGCCCCGGCAACCGGCGGACGAACCCGACAGCAGGTCTTCGTCCTCGCGCGTATCGATGTCCATCCACACCGGCATGCCGGCGACGGCGGCCTCCGCGGCGCAGCGCGCGATCTCCGGCTCCAGGCACCCGCCGCTGAGCCAACCTTGCTGTGCACCATCGGGGCCGAACAAGGCCATCGCCCCGGCATGCGCGTAGGTGGAGCCTTCGCGCGCCATCGCCACGGCCAGGACCGCGGGCGTGCCGCGCCGGCAGGCGTCGATTGCAGCATGGAGACAGTGTCGGGCGGCAGACATGCGGCGGCACAGGCAACGTGGGAAACCCGAGCCTAAGCGGCGGCCTGTGGTCGCGAGGTGACCCTGGCCGCTGTGTGTGGGCGTCGGGTTCGCGGCGACGGCAGCGCAAAAAGGCGGCAACCGTCCTACGCATGCGATCAGGGATGCGCGGCACCATCTAGAAGTCCGGCGCTGCGCCGCGGATGCCGTTGGCGCGAGTTGTGCCGCCGCAAGCCATACCTGGCGGCGGCAGCACCCGGCTACAGCAAATGGAAGCGTTCGAACCGCTGCAACGCTGCGTCGATCGTCGCCTGCAGCGCCGGTCGCCGCGGTTCCAGCCAGGTCCATTGCTGGATCAGCAGGCGGCCGGCGCGACGGTCCATCTTCAGATCGAGCGCGGCGACGATACGGTCGCCGACCAGCACCGGCAGCGCGAAGTAGCCCAGCACCCGCTGCGGCGCGGGCACATAGGCCTCGAAGCGGTGGGTATAGTCGAAGAACTGCTGGAGCCGCTTGCGCTGGATCACCAGCGGATCGAACGGCGACAGCAGCAGCGCCCGCGTCGGATCCGGCGGTGGCGGCACACTGTCCAGCAGCTCCGGCTCGGCCCACAGGGCCACGCTTTCCTGGCCCTGCAGATGCACCGGGCGCAGGCGCTTGCGCGCCACTTCCGCGGCGATCAACGCACGCACCGCCGGTTTGGCGGCGGTCTCGCCATAGCAGACCGAGTCCACGCCGACGATGCCCTGCACGCGCAACGCACGCTGCAGCAGGTAGCGCGCATAGTGCGCCTCGCTGACCGGACGCGGCCGCTGCCGCCAGCCGAAGTGCCGTGCAGCCAGTTCATAGGTCTTGAGCATGCCGCTGCGCTGGCTGACCACCAGGTCGCCACTGAAGAAGCCGTACTGCAACGCGGCCCGCGATGGCTTGCGGCTGCCCCACGGATGGGTCTTCTCGACCAGCACCTCGTCGTCGATGTCGCGGATCGACAACGGCCCCTCGCTACGGATGCGCCGCAGCAAGCGCGCGTAATCCTGCGCATCCACCGTGCCCCTGGCATCGGCCTGCGCGCGCCGGCGTGCCATCTGCGCCACGTACATGCGGTAGTCGGCGACCGGCACGTAGGCCAGCGCATGCGTCCAGTACTCGAACAGCGACTTGTGCTGCGACTGCGCCTGCTCCAGGTCCTGCTCGCGGTAGTCGGGAATGCGCGTATACAGCACGTGGTGGTGGCTGCGCGCGATCACGTGGATGGTGTCGATCTGCACATAGCCCAGGTGCGCAGTGGCCTGCTGCACCGCCTCGGCGCCACGGCCGAATGGCGCCGGGGTGGTCAGGCGCTGCGCATGCAGCCACAGTGCGCGCGCCCGTGCGGGCGCGAGCGGGACAGAAGCGACGGGAGTGCGCATCGGAACGAGATTCCTGGCAATGCGGTGGCGCCCACGAGGATAGCAACCCGGGTTGCGCATTGCGGAGCGCATTGCATGGGTCGCCGTGCGTTTTGTCGGCGTCTGCCGCACTTCGTCCGCCATGGCCGCCGCCTGTCCGATCGCGCAGGTGCGGCAGCGCCGCGCTATTGACACTGCGTGCCACCGCCACCGTCGCTCACGCCGTCATGCCCTCGATCACCTCCACGCCGCGCCACCTCGCTCCCACCACGTCACACTTGGCGAGGCCGCCGCGGCCGAAGGCCGGGCAACGCTGGGCGCCACGACTGCTGCGCGGCGCCGCGGCGCTGTGGACGAGCATTGCCATCGGCGGCCAGCTCGTCTTCGCCGCCTATGTCGCCGGCTTCTACGGACGCACCGCGCTGGCCGGCAACCCAGAGCGCTGGAACCAGGTCATGGCGCGCGGCCATGTCGCCGGCGACACCGTGTTCAATGCGGTGCTGGCGCTGCACCTGGGCCTGGCCGTGGCGATCGTGCTCGGTGGCGCAGTCCAGTTGCTGCCGACGCTGCGGCGCCTGCGCCCGGCCATGCACCGCTGGAACGGACGCATCTATCTCGCCGGTGCCGTCGTCCTCAGCCTGGGCGGGCTGGCGATGATCTGGATCCGCGGCGGCGTCGCCGGCGACCTGGGGCAGCATCTGGGCACCAGCGCCAATGCGGTGCTGATCCTGCTGTGCGTGGCCATGGCCTGGCGCCATGCCCGACGCAGCCAGTGGCCGGCGCATCGGCGCTGGGCGCTACGCCTGTTCCTGGCGGTCAGCGGCGTGTGGTTCTTCCGGATCGGGTTGATGGGCTGGCTGGCCGTCAACCAGGCGCCGGTCGGTTTCGATCCGGACCGTTTCGTCGGGCCGACGCTGACCGCGCTGGCGTTCGCGCAGGTATTGCTGCCGCTGGCCGTACTGGAACTGTATCTGCGTGCGCTCGACAGCCGCCGCAGCGGCCCGCAGTGGCTGGCGGCGGTGGTGGTCGCCGCGATGAGCGCGGCCACCCTGGTCGGCACCCTCGCGGCGATCATGGGCATGTGGTGGCCGGTGCTGCGGCACGCCTGAGCGACGGCCGCCGCGCCCGACGCCCACGCTCCGGTATGCTCGCGGCCATGTCGCCTCCGTCCCCGCTCCCCGCACCGCCGCGCGCACCCGCGCTGCTGGCCTGGGCGCGCATCGTGCCGGTGTTCCTGGTCTCCGGCGCGCTCGGTCTGCTGATGAGCCTGAGTTGGGACAGTCCCCTGCCCGTCCTGGCCCGTAGCCTGATGCTGGGCGCGGCCGCACTGGGTGCTTACACGCTGTTCGAACGTTGGCCACCACGGCTGCCGCGCTGGCTGGCGCGCTGGGCGCTGCAGGTGTTCGGCGTCGCACTGGCGATCCCGACGACGACGCTGCTGATCTACCTGGGCTCCACTCAAGCCGGTGCGCCGCCGTTCTGGCAGGACTCGGATCGGCTGGCCGGCTTCGCCACGCTCACCATCGTCGGCGTGCTGATCGCGCCATGGATGGCCCTGGCGGCCCTGGTCCGGCAAAAGGATGCCCTGGCCCGGCATCAGGCGCTGGCATTCGCGCTGGAGCGCAGCGAACTGGAGCGCGAGGCGCTGGACGCGCGCCTGCAGCTGTTGCAGCGCCAGGTCGCCCCGCACTTTCTGTTCAACACCCTGGCCAACGTGCAGGCCCTGATCGATGTCGGTTCGCCGCGGGCCGCGGAGCTGATGCGCAGCCTGATCGCCTACCTGCACGCCGCGGTGCCGCGCCTGCACGACGCCACCAGTACGCTGGGCGACGAACTGGCGCTGGCGCGCGCCTACCTGGAGTTGATGCACATGCGAATGCCCGACCGGCTGCGCTATGCGATCGACGCCGAGGACGCGGTGCAGGAGGTGCGCTGCCCAACCCTCGCCGTGCTGACCTTGGTCGAGAACGCGGTCAAGCATGGCATCGATCCATCCGAGGAAGGCGGCAGCATCGCCATTCGCGCCTGGCGCAGCGGCGAGCGCTGTCATCTGCGGGTGGAGGACAGCGGGGCCGGAGAGGACGACGGCCGCGGCGGGCTGGGCACCGGCCTGCGCACCTTGCGCGACCGCCTCGCGCTTGGCTTCGGCGATACGGCACAGCTGCAGTTGCGTCCACGCCTGCCGCACGGCACCTGCGCCGATCTCAGCCTGCCGATGACGGTACCGCCACGATGATCCCGCCCACCGCGCTGATCGCCGACGACGAACCGCTGCTGCGCGAGGCCTTGCGGCGTCAGCTTGCCCGCCTGTGGCCCGAGTTGCGGATCGTCGCCGAGGCACGCAACGGCCGCGAGGCGGTGCGCCTGTTCGAGGAACACGCGCCGCAGATCTGCCTGCTCGACATCCAGATGCCAGGCCTGTCCGGCGTGCAGGCCGCGCAGCAGATTGGCCGGCGCGCGCACCTGGTGTTCGTCACCGCCTACACCGACTACGCGGTGCAGGCCTTTGCCGAAGGCGCGCTCGACTATCTGGTCAAGCCGGTGCAGGACGCACGCCTGGCCGATACCGTCGGACGGCTGCAACAGCGCCTGCAGGCCGCGCAACCGGCGGCCGACCTCACCGAGCACCTGCTGCGCCTGGCGGAACGGCTGCGCCCGCCCGAGCGCCCCGCCCCGCTGCGCTGGTTGCAGGCGCAGAGCGGCGGCACCGTGCGCCTGATCGCGGTGGAGGCCATCGACTACCTGCGCTCGGACAGCAAGTACACCAGCGTGGCCTGGCGCGACCCGGACGGAAAGGCATGCACCTCGATCGTGGCCGCGCCGCTCAAGGAGCTGGCCGCACAACTGGATCCAGACGACTTCCAGCAGGTGCACCGCGCGGTGGTGGTCAACCGCCGCGCGATCCTGCATGTGGTGCGCGGCGACAACGAGACCGCACAGATCCACCTGCGCGGCCGCCCCGAGACGCTGCCGGTCAGCCGCAGCTACTTGCCGCTGTTCCGGGCGATGTAAAGCCGCCCGGCGGTAACCCCGCAAGACGGGAACGACGGCACCTGCATCGCGGCGAAAAACCACGCGCAGCAGTACCTCACTGCGGACAGGATGTTCCGGCGTTGCGGTGATAGCAGGCATTGCCGACCGCGACCCATCCCGATCCGAGTTGGTTCGCATCCTGCGCGCTCATGTTGCAGGTGTACTGGGTCAGCGTGCCTGCCGCACTGCAGAAGGTGCCACCCGGCCAGGTCTTGACGCTGGGCTCGTACCAGATCGTGGTGCTGATGGTCTTGCCCTGGGTGATATGGCCCATGTACACCGACGTCAGTGTCCAGTGGCTCGGATCGCGGTCCAGGTTGATGGGGTTACCCTGCTTATCGCGCACCGGCTTGGTGTGGCCCTTGCCGATGACCTGCAGCAGCCTGGGCAGGAAATCGACGTCGTTGGACGTCGCCGTGCCGGCGAGGTTCCACTGCCCGCCCATGTTGCGGATGTCGTCGTCCAGGCAGAAGTCCAGACTCTGCGTGTCTTCGTACCCATGCGGGCACCACGGCGTGGACGGGTCCTGCGCAGGGGTCGCGCCGGTATGGCCCAGGTCGATCTGATAGAACAGGGTCTGTCCCTGCGTATTGCCGAGGATGAAGCTGAAGGCATAGCCGGTGCCGCTGGGCGCCGTCCCGCCGCAACGGACATCGTCCTCGTAGGTCCTGCTCAACCCGACCCGCATACGGATCGCGCCAAGGCTGGACAGCGGCGCACTGGGCGTGAAGCCCAGCAGGGCATTACTGCCCCAGAACCTCGAATCGGCGGTCACCAGGAACAAGTCCTTCTCGCCATCGTATGGATTCGGATTGCCCGGATCCGAGCCGGCGCACTTGTTGTCGGCCTGCGCCAGTTCGTAGGCGTTGGCATGACCGGCGTACAGCGGGTAGTACTTCACCCGCGCACGCACACTCTCCGCTTGCTAGCCCTGCCCCGAACCGCCGACGACCGGCTGCAAGGTATCCGAACTGTTCGGATTGGCGCCCCATTGCGCCAGGGCATACGCGGTGGGCTGCTGCGGCCCGGACGTGCCGAGGATCTTGCCGTTGTCGTCGTTGAAGATCAGCGACGCGGGCAGCGCCTGCATGAGTTCGGTGGGGGGATCCGCCATCGCCTGCGCGATCGGCAGCAGCGTCGACGACACCAACCAACACAGCACGCGCACGTTCTTGTCCATGTGCATCCTCCATTGCGCCTGATCCTGCGGCAGGAACCCGGCACACCGCCGGGAACGCGCGGGACTGCGCCCGCGCCGCGCCATTATGGTCCTGCATCCGGCAAGCGGCTGCGCCAAACGTAGACAAGCGGCGTCGCGTTGGGCGCCGCTGTCGAGCTTTGAGGTTCACGCGTGCAGTGCCAGCTTCCGCTGGCTTCCGCGATGTCTGCGTCCTCGCACGATGCCTGCCTCGCGGCGCGGCACGCGCATGACAGCAACGCGACTCAGGTCAGGCGGATTTACCCGGCCGACATATGGCTTGCGATTCCGCGCGCGCCGCTCAGCCCGCGCACTTCGCGCAAAGACCATGCACTTCCAGGGTCTGCGCCTGCGGCTGGAACCCCAGCGCCTTGGCGCGCTGCTCCAGCTGGCTGACCACGTCGCGGTCCTCCAGCTCCACCGCGCTGTGGCAGCGGTCGCAGATCAGGAACGGCACCGAGTGCTGGGCGCTGCTCGGGTGATGGCAGGCGACGAAGGCGTTGACCGATTCGAGCTTGTGCACGAAGCCGTTGGCCATCAGGAAGTCCAGCGCGCGGTACACAGTGGGCGGGGCGTCGGCGCCGACGCCCTTGCCCTCGCGCACCCATTCCAGCAGGTCGTAGGCCTTGACCGGGCGCCCGGCCTCGGCGATCAGCCGCAGCACGTTGGCGCGGATCGGGGTCAGCCGCAGACCGCGCTCGCGGCTCACCCGCTCCACCACCTTGACGAAGTCGGCAGCGTCGTGGACGTGGTGGTGCGGCTCGGTGCAGGCGGTCTTCTTGCTGGACATGGCGGTCTCCCGGGAATCAGCTTCCCGCTGGAATCTTGATGAGCGCGGCGTCGATGCGTTTCAAGGCCTCCTCGCGACCGGCCAGGTAGACGGTCTGCGAGATGTCGGGGCTGACCTGGGTGCCGGTGATGGCCACGCGCAGCGGCTGCGCCACCTTGCCCATGCCGATCTCCATGGCGGCGGCGGTGTCGTGCAGCGCGGCGGCGACGCCATCCAGATTCCACTGCGGCAGTGCGGCCAGCAGTTTGCGGGCCTTGCCCAGCGCCAGTTCGGCGCCCGGCTTGAAATGCTTGGCCACCGCCGCGTCGTCGTAGCGGGTCAGCGGGCGGTACCAGACCTCGGCCTTCTCGGCCATTTCCTTCAGGGTCTGCACGCGCTCGCGCAGCGCCACCACCACCTCGGCCGCGGCCGGGCCGGCGGCCGGGTCGATGCCGAGCTTGCGCAACTGGAACTCCAGCTGCGGCGCGATCGTCGCCGGGTCGTCGCTCTTGAGATAGTGCTGGTTGACCCAGCCGAGCTTGGCCATGTCCAGGCGCGCGGCCTTGGAATTGACGTCCTTGACGTCGAACAGGTCGATCAGCTCCTGGCGCCCGAACAGCTCCTGGTCGCCATGCGACCAGCCCAGCCGCGCCAGGTAGTTGATCAGCGCGTGCGGCAGGTAGCCGGCGTCCTTGTACTGCATCACGTCGGCCGCGCCGGTGCGCTTGGACAGCTTGGCGCCCTGCTCGTCCAGGATCATCGGCATGTGCGCGAACTTCGGCACCGGCGCACCCAACGCCTGGTAGATATTGATCTGCCGCGGGGTGTTGTTGATGTGGTCGTCGCCGCGGATCACCTCGGTGATGCCCATGTCCCAGTCGTCCACCACCACCGCGAAGTTGTAGGTGGGGTAGCCGTCGGGACGGAAGATCACCATGTCGTCCAGTTCGCTGTTGGCGATCTCGATGCGGCCCTTGATCAGGTCGTCGAACGCCACCACGCCCTCGGTCGGGTTCTTGAAGCGGATCACCCGGTTCGGATCGTCGCGGTGCGGCAGGTTCAGTTCGCGCGCGGCGCCGTTGTAGCGCGGCTTTTCCTGCCGCGCCATCGCCGCTTCGCGCATGGCGTCCAGTTCCTCGCGGGTCTCGTAGGCGTAGTAGGCCTTGCCCTGCGCCAGCAACTGCTCGGCGACCTCGCGATACCGGTCCAGGCGCCGGGTCTGGTAGATCGGGCCCTCGTCGTAATCCAGGCCCAGCCACTCCATCGCTTCCAGGATCGCGTCGATCGCCGCCTGGGTGCTGCGCTCGCGGTCGGTGTCCTCGATCCGCAGCACGAATTCGCCGCCGCGGTGGCGCGCCTCCAGCCAGCAGTACAGCGCGGTGCGCGCGCCGCCGATGTGCAGGTAACCGGTGGGACTGGGGGCGAAACGGGTGCGGCAGGCCATGGAACGCTCGAAACGACGGGAATCGGGCGATTTTACCCTGCCAAGCAGGCGCCTGCCGGCGCGCGGGATTCGGGATTGGGGATTCGGGATTGGTACGAGCAGCATTTTGCCCAGGGACAGGACCTGCCACGCCAGGGCGGACTGCTGACGGCGCAAAATCCTGCTCTACGCGAACCCGCTCAGTTCCGCGCGCACCAAGGCCGGTGCCAGTTGGCCGCGCCAGTCGCGGTCGTTGGCTACTTGCGCATTGGCGCGACTGGCCTCGAACGCGGCGAAATCCAGCTCGGCGATTGCCCAGACCTGCTCGCCACGGGTCTGCGCGACGATGCCGTCGGCCGGGAAACCAGCGTCCATCGGCGCGTACAGCGTGGCCTCGCCGGTGTTCACGTCCAGCGCCGGGCTCCACTCGGCGACGCCGGCGGTCACCGACTGGGCCACGAAGATGCGGTTCTCCAACGCCCGCGCCAGGCAGCCCACGCGCACGCGGGTGGCGCCGGCCTCGGTGTCGGTGCAACTGGGCACCACCAGCAGGCGCGCGCCAGCCTCGTACTGGGCGCGGACCGGCAGCGGGAACTCGCTGTCGTAGCAGACCGCCACGCCGGCGCGCACGCCTTCGGCCTCGAACACCTTCAGTACCTCGCCGCCGTCGATCAGCCCGGTGGCCTTTTCGAAGCCGGTCAGCTGCAGCTTGTCCTGCCAGCCCTGGCCACCCTCGGGGGTGAACCAGTACGCGCGATTGCGATAGCGCCCCTGGCCCACGTCGAGCAGGAAGCTGCCGGCGACCACGTGCAGGCGATGGCGCCGCGCCAGGTCGGCGAACAAGGCCAGGTACGGCGCATGCAGTGCCTGGATCGCGGCCAGCGAGGCCGGCAGCCGCGCCGACACCTCGGCACCGAAGGTCGCGGCCAGTTCCAGCGACAGGTACTCCGGCAGCACCGCCAGCTGCGCGCCGGCCTGCGCGGCCTCGCCGAGCAGCGCGGCCTGCTTGTCGGCGAAGGCGGCGAAATCGGCGGGCGCGCCGATCGGATACTTGGCGACGGCGACTTTCATGCGGCAGGCTCCAGCGCGCGGGTCCAGAAACCCAGGGTATGCGGCGTTTCGCCGCGGTCGACCTCGTTCCACGGCAGGTGCATGCGCAAGGCCGGCTGCGGCTGATAGCCGCGCTTGCGCCAGAACGCATCATTGCCGCGGTAGTCCGGCGGCCGCCGCGGATCGTCGGGCGCCCGCTCCACCGAACAGAACGCGGTCAGCCGGAAGCGACCGAGCGCGCGCGCATGCGCCTCGCGCTCGTCGAAGAAGGCATGGCCGATCCCACGACCGCGGTATTGCGGCAACAGCACCGATTCGCCGAAATAGAACACCTCGGCCGAGTCGATGCCGCTGCCGGCGAAGGCTGCGGCGAACGCCTCGGCATCATCGACCAGCGGCAGCCCGGTGGAGGCGCCGACCACCTGGTCGCCGTCGCGCACCAGTACGAACACGCTGTCGGGCGAGGCGGCATAGGCCGCCAGGTACTCGCGTTCGTAGCCCAGGTCGCCGTCGTAGAGGTACGGCCAGTCGCGGAACACCGCGATGCGCAGCTGCGCGACCGCGTCCAGGAACGGCACGATCCCGGCGCCGCGCAGGCGCTGAATGGAGAGCGGAGAGTGCATCCGTGCACTCTACCGCAAGCGTTTCCCTGGCGCTGCCTGCCTGGCGATGCCCTTGCATGTGCCTCCTTGCTGCGTCCCTGCATGGGCGTCCTGCCCGTCCTGTGATGCAGGCGCTTCCTTGCCCTGCCTGCGACGCCTTGGCGTGTGCGTCCTTGCCGCCTCCCTGCGTGAGCGTCCTGCCCGTCCTGTCAGACAAGCGCCTCCTTGCGCTAGCTGCCTCGGCAATGCGCTTGCGTGCGCCCTTGGTGCCTCTCTGCGTGGCGTCCCGCACGTCCTGTGCCCCATGGCGGCATCCATGCCACCGTCGGTGTTCCTGTCGTCAATGCCCGATGACCATCCGACCGATCCCGCCGCCATGGCGGCGATCGACGTAAGCTCCTGCCTCAGCGCCACCAGCGGCACAGCAGCGCGGCCTGTGCCGGCAGCACCAGCAAGCGCGCGCGGCCTTCCGCTTCCCAGGTCACGAACCCCGGCGCAGGCGTGTCCCCGCACCGCTCCACGTCCATCGCCCAGGCCGGATCGCGGCGCACCGCGCGCCAGGGGCAGTAGCGCCACGGCGCGGCATCGCCCGGCAAGGCCGCACGCGCCTGCAGCGCGCCGGCCAGGAACGCCACCGCATCGCCGGCCAGGGCGGCGCGGCTGCGTTCGCTCAAGCGCAGCCACAGGGCACCGCCGCGATCGGCGGCGGTGACCAGCGCAGCCTGCGCGCTGCGCGCCAGCGCCCCCGGCAGGTTGCCGGGATGCAGGCCATGGGTCTCCAGGGCGGGCGGCAGCAGCGCCTGCAGACGCCGATGCAGATGACGATGCGCGACCATGTCCGGCTCTCCTCGCGGTGGCTCAGCGCAGCGACGCGCCGAGTTCGTACCAGTCGATCCGGCGGGTGATCCACATGATCGCGCCGAGGATGCCGAACAGCAGCAGCGAGCCCATCAGCAAGGCGTTGTCTTCCGAGGCCAGCAGGCCGTACAGCGCGCCGTAGAGCACGGTGAGCATGCTGGCGAAGCCGGCCGCGCGCAGGCGGCTGCGCAATACCCCGGACAGGTAGAAGAACTGCAGCCCGATGCAGGCCACCGCCGAGACCAGATACGCCTGCCAGAACGGGATGTGCTCGGACAGGCTGAGCAGCAGCAGGAAGAAGATCGCCAGCGCCAGGCCCACCAGCAGGTACTGCAGCGGATGGATCGGCAGGCGCTTGATCAGCTCGAACAGGCCGAAGGCGACGAAGGTCAGCACCACGAACAGCAGGCCGTACTTGCTGGCGCGCTCGGCCTGGGTATACACGTCCACCGGGTCGACCAGGTCCACGCGCAAGGCGTCGAGATCCTGTCCGCCGGAGGCCAGCTGCGCCTGCGCACCGGTCGCCAGCGACGACAGCGCCCAGCTCGCCTGGAACCCCTGCGCGGTGATGCGGCGCTCGTTGGGCAGGAAGCGGCCGCCGAACAGCGGATGCGGCCACGGCGAATTCAGCGCGATCTGGTTGTCGTCGCCGACCGGCACGATCGACAGCGCCTGGGTGCCGTCGAGCACGAACTCCATCTGCACGTCGTGCAGGTCGGTCAGCCGCCCCTGCTGCGTATCGCGCAATGCCGGCAGCACCGCGTGCACGCCCTTGGAGATGTTGGCCAGCCCTTCCGAGCCAGGCTGCAGCGGCAGCGCGCGGCCGTCGGCGCGCAGGTTCGGCGTGCCGACCAGGCCGCGCACGTCCTGCAGGCCGATCGCCAGATACGGCGTGCCGTACTGGCGGCGATCGACAGCGGCATAATCGAGATCGTCGAACTCGGCCTTGAGCCGCGCATGCCAGCTGTACACCTGCACCTTGAACAGGCCGATGTGGCGCTGCGCGGGCTTCAGTTCGCCTTCGACCTGCAGCCGCCGCGGCGCCTGCAGCACGTAGCCGGTCTCGGTCTCGCGCTTGGTCACCCGCTTGCCGTCGGCGTCGAGGACGGCGACCTCACGCTCCTGGGTCCACGGGATCACCCGCAGCGGGCCGAGCAGGCGCTGTTCGCCGGCCTTGCTCTGCGACACCCGCTCCACCGCTTCGTCGCGGTAATGCTGGCGGTCCTGCACGGTACCGCGAATCATCAGCAGCGGGATCAGCAACAACAGGATCAATCCGCCGATGGTGGCGAATCGCAGGAGCAGTTTCAGGGACTTCATGGTCGCCTCGCGTCTTGGGAGGGCGCCAGGATGCGGCCGCTGCGTGGGCGGGGTTTGAGGCGAATTTGAAGTGAGTGTGAAGCCGGGATTGGGGATTGGGGATTGGGGAATTGGAATTGGCAGCTGGCATCCAGTCGACGCGGCGCCCCCCTGTGGGAGGGACTTCAGTCCCGACGCGGGAACGCCGGCAGGCCGCGTCCAGCACGCCCTCGCGCGAATCGATCCGACTCAGGCCAGCGGCAATGCCAGGCAGGCCACCGCGCCGTCGCCGTCGCGGTTGCGCAGGCTGGCGTCGCCGCCGTGCAGGCGCGCCACCTCGCGCACGAACGGCAGGCCGAGGCCGGAGCTGCGCTGGCCGGTGGCCGGCCGCGCCAGCGAATAGAAGCGCTCGAACACCCGCTCCAGCGCGTAATCGGGAATGCCCGGACCGGCATCCTCCACCGTCAGCAGCACGCGCGCATCGGCGCCGCGCTCGGCACGCAGCACGATGACCGCACCCTCCGGCGAAAAGGCGATGGCATTGTCGAGCAGGTTGTGCAGCGCCTGCCGCAGCAGGTAGGCATCGCCCGACACCGCCAGCGCCGGGTCCAGCACCTGGACCTGCAGTTGCAGGCCGCGCGCCTGCAGTTGCGGCGCCAGCGCTTCGGCCAGTTCGGCGCACAATGGTGCCAGCGCCACGGGTTCGCGCCGCTGCAGCCAGCCGTGCTGCTCGACCTCGGCCAGCGCCAGCAGCTTGTCGATGGTCTCGGTGAGGCGCTGCTGCTGCTCGGCGATGTTGCGCACGAAGCGCTGCCGCTCCGGTTCCGGCAACGGCTCCTGCAGCAGCTCCGCCGCGCCGCGGATCGCGGCCAGCGGGCTCTTCATCTCATGGGTCAGCGACTGCACGTACTGCTCGACGTACTGCTTGCCCTCCAGCTTGCGGCGCATGGTCTCCAGCGCACGGCCGAGATCGCCGATCTCGTCGCGGCGTGGCGGCGGCGGCGGCACCGGCGCACCGGCACTGACCGCCTGCGCGTAGCGGTTGAGCCGGCCGATTCCGCGCAGCAGGCCCCACGTCATCAATATCCCGATCAGCGCCGAGATGCCGATCAGCCAGGCGCCGCGCAGCAGGATGCTGCGCTGACTGGCGACGATGAACGGCTCGATGCTGCGGTTGGGCTGGGACAGGGTCAGCACGCCGATCAGCCGCTGCGGGTCGGCCGGATCGTAGACCGGCGCGGCCACGTGCATCACCGTGTGGTTGGGGTCGCCGTCGGCCTCGGGACTGGAGCGGGCGCCGTACTCGCCGCGCAGGGTGCGGTACACGTCGTTCCAGCGCGAGTTGTCGCGGCCGATGTCCTGCCCGCGCGAATCGAACACCACGATGCCCGCCGCATCGGTGAGGGTGACGCGGTAGTCGACGCTGTGCTTGGGAAAACGCCAGACCATCGCCCGTGGATCGCGCCGTTGCGCCGCGGCCAGGTCGCGGGCGAAACGGCCGCTGGCGATGCGCCCGTCCTTGAGATCCTGCGCAGCCATCTGCGCCAGCACGTTGGCCGCGTCCACCAGGGTCGATTCCATCGCCTGGCGCACGCCCGGCTTGACCTCGTTGACGAACACCCGCATCACGAAGAACGCGGCCACGCCGACGATCAGGAAGAAGCCCAGGAACAGCTTCAGACCCAGCCGCACCTCAGGCCTCCAGCGCGTAGCCGAGGCCGCGGTGGGTGCGGATCGGATCGTCGGTGGCGCCGGCCGCGCGCAGCTTGGCGCGCAGGGTCTTGATATGGGTGTCGACGGTGCGGTCGGCGCTGTCGGCGCTGTTGTCCCAGCCGCGGTCCATCAACTGCGCGCGACTGAGGATGGCGCCTGGCCGCTGCAGCAGCGCCGCCAGCAGCGCGTACTCGTAGCGGGTCAGGTCCAGCACCGCACCGCGCCAGCGGATGCGGCGGCCGTCGCGATCGATGGCGAAATCGCCGTGCTGCTGCCAGCCGGCCTCGGCGTCGCCGACGACCACCGCCGGGCGCCGCAGCCGCGCCCGCACCCGCGCGACCAGTTCGCGCGGCGAGAACGGCTTGGCCACGTAGTCGTCGGCGCCCAGTTCCAGGCCGAGCACGCGATCGATCTCCTCGTTGCGCGCGGTCAGGAACAGCACCGGCACCTGGCTGAAACCGCGCAGCGTGCGACACACCTCGAACCCGCTCAGATCCGGCAGGCCGACGTCCAGCACCACCACGTCGATGCCGCCGGCGCGCAACTGCGCCAGCGCCTCGCGCCCGAGCTGGCAGTGACGCACCTGGTAGCCCTCGCTGCGCAGCGCGTACAGCACGGTATCGGCGATGGCGGATTCGTCCTCGACCACGAGGACACAGGCGGCGGCGGACGTGGACATGGCGCGCAGCATAGCCGTCGCGCGGGCGCCGCGGCAGTCCGTGCAGCCATTCCGCGGCACCGGTCGTGGGTTGGCACGTAACCCGGTGCGCACCCGCGGCGCGTCAGCTGTCGCCGCCGCCGCGCGCGTTGGCCGCGCCCGGCGGCGCCGCCAGTTCCACGCGGTTGCGGCCGCCGTGCTTGGCCCGGTACAGCGCGGCATCGGCGCGCGCCAGCAGCGCCTGGCTGCTCTCGCCGGCGCCCGCTTCGGCGATGCCGATGCTGACGGTCAGGCGCAGGCCCGGCACGACCGCGTCGAACGACTGCCGCTCCAGCACCTCGCGCAGCAGCCCGGCCAGCTCCCGTGCCTCGGCACAGGTGGCGCCGGGCAGCAGCGCCAGGAACTCCTCGCCGCCGGTCCGGCCGAAGCTGTCGTTCCTGCGCAGGCTCTGCCGCAGGGTCGTGGCGACCAACCGCAGCACCTGGTCGCCCGCCGCATGGCCGTGCTCGTCGTTGATCCGCTTGAAGTGGTCCACGTCCAGCGCCAGCACCGACAGCGGCATGCGCCCGCCACGCGGCAACGCCGCCAGCGCGGTATCCAGTTCGCCCAGGACCTGGCGCCGCGAGGCGACGCCGGTGAGGCTGTCGATCCGCACTTCGCGGCGGGCGCCGCGCAGGCGCCCGAGGGTCAGGAACAACACCCCGCCGAGCACCGCCAGCAACAGCAGCGCCGCGCCCAGCAGCGCGCGCCGCAGGGTCGCCTCGCGCTCCATCGCCTGCAGCCGGTTACGCTGGGTTTCCGCCTTCTGCGCCAGTTGCAGCGCTGCCAGGTCGCGTTGGCGGCTTTCCGATTCGGCGATCAGGAACTGCGATTGCTCGCGCTGCATGCGCGTATCCAGTTCCTGCTGCACGCGCATCTGCGCCTCGCGCGCATCCAGTGCCTGGCGCCAGGCGGCCAGCGCGCGCAAGGCCGTGGCCTTGAGGTCCAGCACGTCGCTGAGGCTGCGCAGGTCGCCGTTGGCGCGGTAGCCCTGCTCGGCCTGTTCGGCCAGCGCCAGCGCGGCCCGCGCATCGCCGCTGCGCTCGGCGATCAGCGCATCGACGTAATCGCGGCGCGCGCGCATCAACCGCGTGGCGCCCATCGCGACCAGTTGCGCCTCGGCCTGCTGCCGCTGCGCCCGCGCCTGCGGCAGGTTGCCCAGCAACGCGTTGACCCGTGACGCGCGCAGCAACAGCGACGCCTGCGACCCCTCCAGCGGATGCCGGCCATGCAGCTCGGCCGCACGCAGGTAGGCGGCCAGTGCCGCTGGCAGATCGCCGCGTTGCTCGGCGATGGCGCCTTCGCGTTCCACCGCCAGCGCCTGCATGTAGCCGCCATCGCCCTGCCTGGCCCGCTGCAGGACCTCGGCGACGACCTGGTGCGACAGGTCCGGCAGGCCCATGTCCAGGTAGGCGTCGGCGATGCCGATCAGGGTCAGCAGTGCGACCCAGCCGCCATCGCGCTGTTCGTCGAGCCGGCGGAGTTCCTGCAAGGTACGCAGCGACTGGGCGTAGTGGCCGGCATCGCGCTCGGCGAAGGCGCGCATGCGCAGGGCCGCCGCGCGCAGGCGCGGGAAACGGTGCGCATCGGTCAACGCCAGGATCGTGGTGGCGGGCCGCAGATAGGCCGGGCGCTGGCCGTCGTTGTACAGCGCATAGGTCTCGCACAGCAGGTACTCCAGGCGCACCTGCACATGGGCGCGCGCGATCGCGCCGCGCTCGCCGCGCCGGGCCTGCTCCACCGCCGCGGCCGGGCCCTGCGGAAAATGCTGGCAGTCGAAGGCGTCCAGGCGCGCCCGCCGCACCGGGTCGCCGGCGGGCAGCAGCGCCTGCAGGCGCGCATGCGCGACGCGGTAGGCCTGCTCGTCGGCGGCCATGTCCTTGCCGTGCGCACCGACATCCTCGATCAGCGCATCGAACGCCGCAGCCTGCGCTGCGCCCGGGGGCGCGGCTTCGGCACGGGAAGCGCCGCAGGCGGCGAACGGCAGCGCCAACGCCAGGACACCGAGCAACAGGGGAGAAGAGATGAGCATGCGAACCGTGGCACCCGCCGACCGCCCACGCGGTATCGGCACTGCGCACCCGAACGCTCCGACGACGCCTGCGCCCGGATGCACAGGCCCATCGTCCACACCTTCCGGCCTCATGCCCGGCAGGCGCCGTGCGGCCGCCAGCGGTCGCCAGGCTAGTGTACCGCGGCCGCGGACCCGCCCTGCCCGGCACCACGGCAGGCGTGGCCGGCCGGCGTGGCGCCCCGTACACTGCGCGGATGAATTACCGCCACGCCTTCCACGCCGGCAACCATGCCGATGTCCTCAAGCACATCGTGCTGCTGGCGCTGCTCGATGCGTTCAAGCGCAAGGACAGCCCGTTCTTCGTGCTCGATACACACGCCGGGCGCGGCCGCTACCTGTTCGCGGCCAACGAGGCGCGCAAGACCGGCGAGGCCGCCGCCGGCGTGCTGCGGTTGATGGGCCAGCCGACCCTGCCCGACGTGGTGGAGCGCTACCTGCGCGCGGTGCAGGCCGACAATCCGGTCGGCGCCCTGGTCGCCTACCCTGGCTCGCCGCTGCTGGTGGCGCAGGCGCTGCGCGCGCAGGACCGGCTGGCCGCCTGCGAACTGCAGGCCGAGGAAGCCGCCGAACTCAAGGCGTTGTTCGCCCACGACCGCCGCGTGCAGGTGCATGCCGGCGATGGCTATGCGGCGATCAAGGCATTCCTTCCGCCGAAGTCCGGGGCCAACCGGATCGGCCGCGGGCTGGTGCTGATCGATCCGCCCTACGAGGCGCAGGATGCCGAGTACCCGCTGATCGTGGCCGCGCTGCGCGAAACGCTGAGCCGCTGGCCGCAGGCGGTGTGCGCGGTGTGGTACCCGATCAAGCAGCGCCGCAGCCTGCAGCCATTCTTCCGCAAGGCCGCGGCCCTGCCGGTGACGTCGGCGCTGGTCGCCGAACTGCAGGTGCGCCCGGACGATTCGCCGCTGCGGCTCAACGGCAGCGGCATGCTGCTGCTCAATCCGCCCTGGCAGTTCGAGCAGACGCTGGCACAGGCGCTGCCGCCGCTGAAGGCGCACCTGGGCGAAGCCGGTGCCAGCACGCGCCTGGAATGGCTCAAGCGCGAGGCGTGAGGTGCGTGGGGCGGCGCACGCGCGCGCTCAGAAGCAATCCCAGTTGTAGGCGATGCGGCTGAAATCGCCGCGCCGCAGGTCGTCCGGATCGATGAAGAAGTTGGCGACGCCGCTGTCGCCCCACATCATCTCCTCGTCGCTGTCCAACTGCAGCAGCAGGACCTGCTTGTCCTGCAGGGTACGCGGGTCTTGCTGGGTGAACTCCGGGTAGCCGCCGAGCTTGTTCCCGCTCCGGTTCAGCGTGTCGTACAGCGCGTCGTCCAGCGCATCCTGCGGCACCGCGTGACGCTTGGCGTACGCGGCGGCGACCTCCTCCAGCGGCTTTCCCAGCACCTGCTCGAAGCGCACGTCGCTGCTGCCGATGGTTTCCTCACCGGCATCGAACTGCATCGCCCGCGGCCGCGCCGGATCGAACGGCAGCGTCTCGGCGGCCGGCAACGGCACCTCGACCTGCCGCGCCGACGCCTGTGGCTGCGGCCAGTACACCACGCGGAAATTGCGTTGCTCGCTCAGCGCGGCCAGGTCGCTGCGCGCACCGCCGAAGTTGGCGCCATAGAAATCGTCGCCGCCGATGAAGAACTGCAGCATGCCCTGGGGCGGGTAGCCGGGCAGCGGCGGCATCCGCGCCAGATCGATCTGTGCCAGCAACGCCAGCGGCTGGCCATCGGCCGCATGCGGATACGGCTTGTCGCCAGTCCAATAGGGGCGCCCGCCGACCTTGCTGGCCATGCGATCGTCCTGCGCCATCGGCCGCAGTCGCAGTTGCACCACCGGCCGGCGCGTGGCCTGCAGCCGCGCCTGGTACGGGGCCAATGCCTGTGTCGCCAGTTGCTCCGCATCGGCGACTGGAGCGGCAGTGGTGGCGGTCGGCGTGTCGTGGTGCTGCACGCGCAGCAGCCACCTGCCACCGCCCACCAGCAGCCCCACCAGCAGCGTGGCCAGGCCCAGCCCGATCGCCGCGGAGACGGCCACGGCATGCGATGTCTTCATCGTCGCGCATTCCCTTGAACGAAGCGCCACTCTAGCAAGACCACCCGAACGGCACATCGGCAGGACGCTGCGTTCACGGGCGTAAGGTTTTGGTAATGCGAGAATCCAGGCTTCGTCGAGGATCATACGGCCATGGCTACCCGCAACCGCATGCCTCCGTGGCATGAAACCTTCACCCTGCCCAGTGGGCGCGAACTGCTGATCCGTCCGATCCGGCCGGAGGACAGCGCGCCGCTGCAAGGTGCCTTCGGCCTGCTCGGGCCGACCGAGATCCGCGAGCGCTTCCTGCATTCGACGCAGGAACTGACCGAGGACATGGCGCAACGCCTCACCCATCCCAATCCGAAGTCGGAACTGATCCTGGTCGCGGCCGAGCCGCTGCCGCCGGGCGAAGCCGTGGTCGGCGCGGTGGCGCGCGCCGCGATCACCCCCGGCACCCGCGAGGCGCAGTACGCGATCCTGGTCAGCAGCTTCGTCTCCGGCCAGGGCCTGGGCCGGCAATTGATGCGCAAGCTGGTCAAGTGGGCACGCCGCAAGTACCTGGATCGCCTCTACGGCGATGTGCTCGAACGCAACGTGCCGATGTTGCAGCTGGCCGAGTCGCTGGGCTTCCAGCGCATGCCGCATCCGGACAATCCGGACCTGGTGCGGGTGGTGCTGGAATTGGGCAACTGAAAACTCGGGACCCGGGACCCGGGACCCGGGGCCCGGGACCGGAAAAAGCCAGCGCTCCGCAGGCAGCTTCAGCTCCTGCTCTTACGGGTCCCGGGTCCCGACCTTGCTAAACTAGTTGGTCCATGCCGCCCCTTCCCTTCCCCGTTCCGCCGCTGCCCAAGTCCGGCCAGCTCCGCGCGCACTGGCGCGCCCCCGCGTCCTCCACCGCTCTGGCCTGGCACATCGCCTGCGCCGCGTCCGCGCATCGCGGGCCGTTGCTGGTGGTCGCCCGCGACAACCAGAGCGCGCACCAGCTCGAAGCCGACCTGCATAGCCTGCTCGGCGACGATCCCAGCCTGCCGGTAGTGCCGTTCCCGGATTGGGAAACCCTGCCCTACGACCAGTTCAGTCCGCACCCGGACATCGTCAGCCAGCGCCTGGCGGCGCTGCACCGGCTGCCGACGCTGACCCAGGGCATCGTGGTGGTGCCGGTGCAGACGCTGATGCAGCGGGTGGCGCCGCTGCGCTACATCGTCGGCGGCAGCTTCGACCTGCGCGTGGGCCAGCGCCTGGACCTGGATGCGGAGAAGCGCCGGCTGGAAAGCGCCGGCTACCGCAACGTGCCGCAAGTGATGGACCCGGGCGATTTCGCCGTGCGCGGCGGCCTGCTCGACGTGTACCCGATGGGCACCGATGCGCCGCTGCGGATCGAGCTGCTGGACGAGGACATCGACTCGATCCGCGCCTTCGACCCGGAATCGCAGCGCTCGCTGGACCATGTGCAGGCGGTGCGCATGCTGCCCGGGCGCGAAGTGCCGATGGACGACGTCAGCGTGGACCGGGTATTGACCGCGCTGCGCGAACGCTTCGACGTGGACACCCGGCGCAGTGCGCTGTACCAGGACCTGAAGGCCGGGCTGGCGCCGTCGGGCATCGAGTACTACCTGCCGCTGTTCTTCCAGGAGACCCGCAGCAGCGGCGCACGCGAGGCCACCGCCACCCTGTTCGATTACCTGGGCGAGCACGTGCTGCCGCTGATCGCACCGGGCGTGGGCGCCGCCGCCGATGCGTTCTGGGCGCAGACCCAGGCCCGCTACGAGCAACGCCGCCACGACGTGGAGCGCCCGCTGCTGGCGCCGGAAGAGCTGTACCAGGCGCCGGACGCACTGCGCGAACGCCTCAACGGGCTGCCGCGCATCGACGTATGGGCCGCCGACCACCCGCGCATCGACGAGGCGCAGGCACTGGGCGACCAGCCGCTGCCGCCGTTGCCGGTGGCGGCCAAGGACGCTGCGCCGGGCGCGGCGCTGAAGAGCTTCCTCGATCACTACCCGGGCCGGGTGCTGATCGCCGCCGATTCGCCCGGCCGCCGCGAGGCGCTGCTGGAAGTGTTGGCCGCCGCGGAGTTGAAGCCGGAGGTGCTGCCGAACTTCGCGGCGTTTGTTCCTTCTCCCACAGGGAGAAGGTGGCGCGAAGCGCCGGATGAGGGTGCGGCGACTGCGCGGTCCTCATCGAAGAAGGCTGCTGCTTCGTCCGCGTCCTCGAAAGCAGCGCAAGCAAAACTCCCTAGCGGTCGTACCCTCACCCCAACCCCTCTCCCGGAGGGAGAGGGGCTCGACTCCGGCGAGATCGGTGCACGCTTCGCCATTGCGGTTGCACCGCTGGACGACGGCTTCGCGCTGGAGTCGCCGCGGATCGCGGTGCTGACCGAGCGCCAGTTGTTCCCCGAGCGCGCCAGCCAGCCGCGGCGCAGCCGGCGCGTGGGGCGCGAGCCGGAAGCGATCATCCGCGACCTCGGCGAATTGTCCGAGGGCGCGCCGATCGTCCACGAGGACCACGGCGTCGGCCGCTACCGCGGGCTGATCGTGCTCGATGCCGGCGGCATGCCCGGCGAGTTCCTGGAAATCGAATACGCCAAGGGCGACCGGCTGTACGTGCCGGTCGCGCAGTTGCACCTGATCAGCCGCTACTCCGGCGCCTCGGCCGAGACCGCGCCGCTGCATTCGCTGGGCGGCGAACAATGGACCAAGGCCAAGCGCAAGGCCGCCGAGAAGGTGCGCGACGTAGCCGCGGAGCTGCTGGAGATCCAGGCGCGCCGCCAGGCCCGTGCCGGACTGGCGCTGCAGGTGGACCGGGCGATGTACGAGCCGTTCGCCGCCGGCTTCCCGTTCGAGGAAACCCCCGACCAGCTGGCCGCGATCGACGCCACCCTGCGCGACCTGGCCAGCAGCCAGCCGATGGACCGCGTGGTCTGCGGCGACGTCGGCTTCGGCAAGACCGAGGTCGCGGTGCGCGCGGCCTTCGCCGCGGCCAGCGCCGGCAAGCAGGTGGCGGTGCTGGTGCCGACCACGCTGCTGGCCGAACAGCATTACCGCAACTTCCGCGACCGCTTCGCCGACTACCCGCTCAAGGTCGAGGTGCTGTCGCGCTTCAAGAGCAGCAAGGAGATCAAGGCCGAGCTGGAGAAGGTCGCCGCCGGCAGCATCGACGTGATCGTCGGCACCCATCGCCTGCTGCAGCCGGACGTGAAGTTCAAGGACCTGGGCATGGTCATCGTCGACGAGGAGCAACGCTTCGGCGTGCGCCAGAAGGAAGCGCTGAAGGCGCTGCGCGCCAACGTGCACCTGCTGACCCTGACCGCCACGCCGATTCCGCGCACCTTGAACATGGCCATGGCCGGCCTGCGCGACCTGTCGATCATCGCCACGCCGCCGCCGAACCGGCTGGCGGTGCAGACCTTCGTCACCCAGTGGGACAACGCGCTGTTGCGCGAAGCCTTCCAGCGCGAACTGGCGCGCGGCGGCCAGCTGTACTTCCTGCACAACGACGTGGAGAGCATCGGCCGCATGCAGCGCGAGCTGAGCGAGCTGGTGCCGGAGGCGCGCATCGGCATCGCCCACGGGCAGATGCCCGAGCGCGAGCTGGAAAAGGTGATGCTGGATTTCCAGAAGCAGCGCTTCAACGTGCTGCTGTCGACCACGATCATCGAATCGGGCATCGACATCCCCAACGCCAACACCATCGTCATCAACCGCGCCGACCGCTTCGGCCTGGCGCAGTTGCACCAGTTGCGCGGCCGCGTCGGCCGCTCGCATCACCGCGCCTATGCCTATCTGCTGGTGCCGGACCGGCGCAGCATCACCCCGGATGCGCAGAAGCGGCTGGACGCGATCGCCTCGATGGACGAACTGGGCGCCGGCTTCACCCTGGCCACCCACGATCTGGAGATCCGTGGCGCCGGCGAACTGCTCGGCGAGGACCAGAGCGGGCAGATGGCCGAGGTCGGCTTCAGCCTGTACACCGAACTGCTCGAACGCGCGGTGCGCAGCATCCGCCAGGGCAAGCTGCCGGACCTGGACGCCGGCGAGGAAGCGCGCGGCGCCGAGGTGGAACTGCACGTGCCGGCGCTGATCCCGGACGACTACCTGCCCGACGTGCACACCCGCCTGACCCTGTACAAGCGCATCTCCAGCACCCGCGACAGCGACGGCCTGCGCGAACTGCAGGTGGAGATGATCGACCGCTTCGGCCTGCTGCCGGATCCGGTGAAGCACCTGTTCGCCATCGCCGAACTGAAGCTGCAGGCCAACGTGCTGGGCATCCGCAAGCTGGAACTGGGCGAGCACGGCGGGCGCCTGGTGTTCGAGGCCAAGCCCAACGTGGATCCGATGACCATCATCCAGATGATCCAGAAGCAGCCCAAGCTGTATGCGATGGACGGCCCGGACAAGCTGAAGCTCAAGCTGCCGCTGCCGGAAGCGGCCGACCGCTTCAATGCCGCACGCGGCCTGCTGACCGCACTGTCGCCCCGCTGAGCGGCGCGGGCGCGTCCGCCCGCGTCGGCTCCCGCAGGCGGCCGGCTGCCTCGACCCCACAACCACCCTGCCCCGCTCCGGACTGCCACAACGTTCGGTGGCGTATGGGCGCTCGCGCCGCTGTGTTCCCTCGCCTGCGGCGATCTTCACGCGTAGACCGCCGGCGCGTCGCGCGTATGGCGTGGCCTTTTTGACGCCTCACCCGCTGCCGCGATTGGCACGGCGCGTGCAGAGACCTAGGGACCGACCGCATCGGCGCGGTTATGGGATGCGTGTCCTGGCACCGGTCTGAACCACTCAGGCTCGCGTGCGGCCTGCGAGACAAATGCTTCACGCAGGCTAAATATTTCTAAATATTTCCCGTCCGCGCCGATATCGCTGGTACCCAGGCCTGCACACGCCCTTCACGGCGTGACGCCGGCTTTCCACTCGCCACTGCCGGAGACCCGCCATGCGCTCGACGCCCCCCGACGAACAGGATCCGCCGCTGCAGTTGATCGTGGACGGCGACATGACCATCCGCCATGCAGCCGAACTGAAGCCGCTGCTGCTGCCCGCGCTGGAGCATCCCGGCGGCCTGCGCCTGCAGTTGCAGGCGGTGAACGACATCGACGCCACCGGCGTGCAACTGCTGCTGGCCACCCAGGCCGCGCTGCGCGCGCTGGGACGGCCATTCCAGCTCGAGGGCTGCACCACGGCGGTCGGCGATGCGCTGGACCTGCTCGGCCTGAGCGACGCGTTCGAGCGCGTCGGCGACGACATTCTTCACTAATCGGCAGCACGACATGAACATGGATCAATTGCTGCAGACCTTCATCGCCGAGAGCCGCGACCTGCTCGAGGACATGGAACGCAACCTGCTGGAAGCCGAGCGCGGCGAAGCCGGTCCCGACGCGGTCAACGCGATCTTCCGCGCCGCCCATACCATCAAGGGCTCCGGCGGCCTGTTCGATCTGGCGCAACTGGTCGGCTTCACCCATGTGGTGGAGAGCGTGCTGGACCTGGTGCGCGAGCACGCGGTCGCGCTGGATTCGGACCTCATCCAACTGATGCTGGCCTGCTGCGACCACATCCGCACCCTGGTGGAAGCGGCCGCCGGCGCCGAGGCGGACGAAGCCACGCTGGCCACCGAGGGTGCGCCGCTGCTGGAACGCCTGCAGACCTACCTGCACCCGGCTGCCGCGCCGGCCGCCAAGGCCAGCGCCGCCGCAACGCCCGCGGCACCGGCCGCGCCGGCGCAGACCGGCTACTGGCGGATCTCGCTGCAGCTGTTCACCGATGCGCTGCGCTTCGGCAACTCGCCGCTGCACCTGATCCGCTGCCTGCGCAGCCTCGGCAGCCTGGAAGCGGTGCGCACCCGTCACGAGCGCGTGCCGGCATTGCCGGAACTGGATCCGGAGGCCTGCTACCTGGGCTTCGACATCCTGCTGCGCAGCGACGCGCAGCAGGCCGCGATCGAGGACATCTTCGAATTCGTGCGCGACGACTGCGACCTGCAGGTGCTGGCGGTGGACCCGCTCGGCGACGCCGCCAACCTGGATCTGCCGCTGCTGGTGGCCGAGGCCGGCAGCCAGGCCAGCGCCGACGACTTCGCCGGGTTCGAAAGCGCCGCCACACCGGAGGCCGCACCGGCTGCAGCCGCACCGGCCGTGCCCAGTGCGCCGGCCGCGGCAGCGGCCCCCGCCGCCAATGCCGGCCCCGCCAAGGCCGCGGGCGCGCGCGGCGAAGGCGGCTCGATCCGTGTCGACGCCGACAAGCTCGACCGCATGATCGACCTGGTCGGCGAGCTGATCATCGCGGTCGCCAGCACCGGCGCCAACGCGCAGCGCACCGGCGATGCGCAGTTGCTGGAATCCACCTCGATCCTCGCCGGCCTGGTCGAGGAGGTGCGCGAAAGCGCGCTGCAACTGCGCATGGTCAAGATCGGCGGTACCTTCAGCCGCTTCCACCGCGTGGTCCACGACGTGGCCCGCGAATTGGGCAAGGACATCGCGCTGGTGGTCAACGGCGAGGACACCGAGCTGGACAAGTCGGTGGTGGAGAAGATCGCCGATCCGCTGACCCACCTGGTGCGCAACGCCATGGATCACGGCATCGAACCGGCCGAGGTGCGCCAGGCGCGCGGCAAGCCGGTGCGCGGCACGGTGCGGCTCAATGCCTTCCACGATTCCGGCAGCATCGTCATCCAGATCAGCGACGACGGCGGCGGCCTCAACCGCGACCGGATCCTGGCCAAGGCGCTGGAACGCGGCCTGATCGAACCCGGCCGCCTGCTCTCCGACCGCGAGGTGTTCGCGCTGATCTTCGAGCCGGGCTTCTCCACCGCCGAGAAAGTCACCAACCTGTCCGGCCGCGGCGTCGGCATGGACGTGGTCAAGCGCAACATCGCCGCGCTGCGCGGCAGCGTCGACATCAGCAGCCAGCAGGACGTCGGCACCACCATCTCGGTGCGGCTGCCGCTGACCCTGGCGATCATCAACGGCTTCCAGGTCGGGGTCGGCAAGTCGGTGTTCGTGGTGCCGCTGGACGTGGTCGAGGAATGCGTGGAGTTCGCACCGAACTACCAGAGCGAGTACATCGACCTGCGCGGCAACGTGCTGCCCTACGTGCGCCTGCGCTCGCTGTTCGCCATCGCCGGCGCGCCGCCGGCGCGCGAGAGCATCGTGGTGATCCGCCAGGGCTCGCAGCGTTTCGGCCTGGTGGTCGACACCCTGCTGGGCGAGTGGCAGACCGTGATCAAGCCGCTCTCCAAGGTCTTCGCCCAGGTCAAGGGCATCAGCGGCTCCAGCATCCTCGGCAGCGGCGGGGTCGCCCTGATCCTGGACGTGCCGTCGCTCATTGGCCAGTTGCAACCCGGCACCGAATCGCTGGCGGCCTGAGCCGCCGCATCGCCTGCCGTCATTCCTACGTCACGCCATCAACCAGGAATCGCCGTCATGTCCCAGAACCGGACGCCCATTACCACCCTGCCGACGGCCGCGGTCGTCGCCGTCGCCCTGCCCGCCGCCGCGGCCGTCGCGGCGCTGACGCTGCCGCTGGCCGGCGGCCTCGCCTGGACTGTGGTCGCCGTGGCCACGCTGGTCGCAGGCGTGGTGCTGGGCCGCAGCGTGCGTTCGGCGCAGCAGGCATCCGCTGCCGCGCAGCGCGAACTGGACCTGGCCCGCACCGGTCTGCAGGCGCTGGCGCAAGGCGAACTGGAGCGCGTGGACGCGACCGCCGGCGGCAGCGAGATCGGCCAGGCCCTGCTCGCCGCGCAGCGGCCGCTGCGGCAACTGCAGGCCGACGTCGCGCACATGACCAGCGCACACGCCGCCGGCGACTGCGACGTGATGCTGGATGCGACGCAGGCCGGCGGCGCCTACCGGACCCTGGTCGGCGACATCAACCAGCTGGTCGGTGCCCACATCGGCGTGTGCAAGCAGGCGATCGACTGCGTGGGCGAATTCGGCCATGGCAATTTCGCCGCGCCGCTGGCTGCGTTCCCGGGCAAGAAGGCCTATATCAACGACACCATCGAGCAGGTGCGGCGCAACATGCTCGGCCTGATCGCCGAGATGCGCCGCGTCTCCGAACAGCACGAGGCCGGCGAGATCGACGCCAGCATCGACAGCGCGCACTTCCAGGGCGACTTCCGCGGCATGGCCGACGGCATCAACCGCATGGTCGGCAGCCACATCGCGGTCAAGAAGCAGGCGTTGGGCGTGGTCGCCGAGTTCGGCCGCGGCAACTTCGACGCGACCATGCCGCAGCTGCCGGGCAAGAAGGCCTTCATCAACGAGACCATCGAGCAGGTGCGCGGCAACTTCAAGCGCCTGATCGGCGAGATCGCGCGCATGTCCGACGAGCACGACAAGGGCGACATCGACGTGCAGATCGACTGCACCCACCTGGACGGGCAGTTCTGCGCGATCGGCAAGGCCATCAACCGCATGGTCGCGGCGCACATCGCGGTCAAGAAGCAGGCGCTGGGCGTGGTCGCCGAGTTCGGCCGCGGCAACTTCGACGCGCCGATGCCGCAGCTGCCGGGCAAGAAGGCCTTCATCAACGAGATCATCGAACAGACCCGCGGCAACCTGCGCAGCGTCGGCGACGTGATCAAGGTGATGGGCGCGATGGCCGAGGGCGACCTCAGCCGCCAGGTGCAGGGCCACTACGAGGGCGCCTTCGCCGACATGCAGCGCTACGTCAACGCCACCATCGACAAGCTCACCAGCATCGTCAACGAGGTCAACGGCAATGCGGTCACCCTGGCCAGCGCCGCCGAGGAACTGTCCTCCACCGCGCAGTCGCTGAGCCAGGCGGCCAGCGAGCAGGCCGCCGGCGTGGAGGAGACCAGCGCCTCGCTGGAGCAGATGAACGGCTCCATCGCGCAGAACGCGGAGAACGCCAAGATCACCGACGGCATGGCCGCCAAGGCCTCGCGCGAGGCCGCCGAAAGCGGCGAAGCGGTCCGCGCGACCGTCTCGGCGATGAAGGAGATCGCACGCAAGATCGGCATCATCGACGACATCGCCTACCAGACCAACCTGCTGGCGCTGAACGCGGCGATCGAGGCCGCGCGCGCCGGCGAGCACGGCAAGGGCTTCGCGGTGGTCGCCGCGGAAGTGCGCAAGCTGGCCGAGCGCAGCCAGGTCGCCGCGCACGAGATCAGCGACGTCGCCAGCACCAGCGTGAACCTGGCCGAGACCGCCGGGCGCCTGCTCGGCGAAATGGAACCGTCGATCCGCCGCACCTCCGACCTGGTGCAGGAGATCACCGCCGCCTCCGAAGAGCAGAGCTCCGGCGTCGGCCAGATCAACACCGCGGTGGTGCAGCTCAGCCAGACAACACAGCAATCCGCTGCCAACGCTGAAGAATTGGCCGCCACGGCCGAAGAAGTAAGTAGCCAGGCCGAACAGTTGCAAACGCTCATGAGCTTCTTCACCACCGGCGCCACGAGCACCCCGGCACCGGCCCCGCAGCCGCGGCGACTGCCGACGCCGATGCAGCGCGGGCCACGCTCGCGCAGCTTCGGCGGGCCTGCCGCCACGGCGCAGGCGGCACGCATGGAAGAAGCCGCGTTCGTCTCGTTCTGATCCATCTCCGCACCGGCCCGGCAGGCCGGTGCCCTCTCTTCCCGCACAGGTACCACGGCATGTCCAACTCTCTTTCGCTGTCCTCCAAGCTGTGGAGCGGCTCGGCCATCGCCATTGCGCTGCCATTGGCCGCCGCCGTGTGCGGGTTCGCCCTCGGCCTGCCCGCCGGGCAGACCCTGGCGCTGGGCATCGGCGCCACGGTGCTCGCCGCCGCGGTACTGGCCTATACCGTCCACGCCATCACCCGCTCGCTGCGGATCGCCACCACCACCCTGGCGCGCTTCGCCACCGGCAACTTCGAGGTGGTGATGCCGACGGTGCGCAACGACCAGGCCTGCGAAGTGCTGCTGGCACTGCGCCAGGTGCAGACCGGCGTGCGTCAGATCAACGACGAGATCGTGCGCATGTCGCGCGAGCACGATGCCGGCGACATCGACGTGGTGATCGAGAGCCACCGCTTCGACGGCGAGTTCAAGGTCATCGCCGAAGGCATCAACCGCATGGTCGGCGATCACATCGCCACCAAGAAGAAGGCGCTGGCCTGCGTGGCCGAGTTCGGCCGCGGCAACTTCGATGCGCCGCTGGAGACGCTGCCGGGCAAGAAGGTCTTCATCAACGAGATCATCGAGCAGGTGCGGCGCAACATGCAGGGGCTGATCGCGCAGATGAAGCACATGTCCGCGCAGCACGACGCCGGCGACATCGACGTGGTGATCGAGAGCCACCGCTTCGAAGGCGATTTCCGCAGCATGGCCGACGGCATCAACCGCATGGTCGGCGACCATATCGCCACCAAGAAGAAGGCGATGGCCTGCATCGCCGAATTCGGCCGCGGCAACTTCGACGCGCCGCTGGAGGCTTTCCCGGGCAAGAAGGCGTTCATCAACGACACGGTCGAGCAGGTGCGTTCCAACCTGCGCGCGCTGATCCGCGACACCAGCCTGCTGGTCGATGCCGCCGCGGCCGGCCGTCTGGACGTGCGTGCCGACGGCAGCCTGCACCATGGCGACTTCCGCCGCATCGTCGACGGCGTCAACCTGACCCTGGACACGGTGATCGGCCCGCTGAACGAAGCCGGCGCCGTGCTCAAGGCGATCGAGGCCGGCGACCTGACCCGGCTGGCGGACGTGCAGTGCCAGGGCCAGCTGAAGGAACTGTGCGACAGCATCAATGCCACCGTCGCGCGCCTGGCGCAGGTGGTCGGCGAGGTGAACATCAATGCCGAAGCCCTGGCCAGCGCCTCCGAGCAGGTCAGCGCCACGGCGCAGTCGCTGAGCCAGGCGGCCAGCGAACAGGCCGCCGGCGTGGAGGAGACCAGCGCCTCGCTGGAACAGATGACCGCGTCCATCGCGCAGAACACCGAGAACGCCAAGGTCACCGACAGCATGGCGGCCAAGGCCGCGCGCGAAGCCAACGAAGGCGGCGACGCGGTGCGCTCGACGGTGACCGCGATGAAGCAGATCGCGCAGAAGATCGGCATCATCGACGACATCGCCTACCAGACCAACCTGCTGGCGCTGAACGCGGCGATCGAGGCCGCGCGCGCCGGCGAGCACGGCAAGGGCTTTGCGGTGGTCGCCGCCGAGGTGCGCAAGCTGGCCGAGCGCAGCCAGGTGGCCGCGCAGGAAATCGGCCAGGTCGCCGAGTCCAGCGTGGAGCTGGCCGAGAACGCCGGCAAGCTGCTGGACCAGATGGTGCCGTCGATCCGCCGCACCTCCGATCTGGTGCAGGAGATCACCGCCGCCTCCGAGGAACAGACCTCCGGCGTCGGCCAGATCAATGCCGCGGTCGGTCAGCTCAACCAGACCACCCAGCAGGCCGCAGCCAACTCCGAGGAACTGGCCGCCACGGCCGAGGAAATGAGCGGGCAGGCCGAGCAGCTGCAGCAGTTGATGAGTTTCTTCCGTACCAACCAGGTCGTGGCGCCGCGGCGTCCGACGGCGGTCACCGCCGGTCCGTCGCGTCGTGCGGCGCCGGCACGCAAGCGTGGGTTCGGGGAGGTCGGCCTGGCACTGGTGTCGGCGCCGGACGAAGCCCATTTCGATACGTTTTGATATCCACACTTCCGTATATCCGACAGGGGGATCACGGTGTTCAAGCAAATGAAGATAGCGACCAGAATCGGACTCGGCTTCGCCGCCGTCTTGCTGCTCATGTTGGGCATGGGCCTGTTCGCTGTGGACAAATTGGCCAAGGTCAATCAGGCGTCCACCGACATCGCCACCAACTGGATGCCCAGCATCCAGTACATCCAGGCAATGAACACCAACCTCTCGGACCTGCGGGTGGCCGAACTGCAGCACGTGGTCACCGAAAGCCCACAGGAAATGCGTAACTTCGACCAAAAAATGGATCAGATCCTCGCCGAGTACGCGAGCAATCGAGACCATTACGTCAAGCTCATTTCCTCGGAGGAGGAAAAGAACATCTACACGGACTTCAATAGCAAGTTCGACAAGTACCTGGCCTTGCATAAACAGGTACTCGACCTGTCGCGGACGCTGAAAACCAGCGAGGCGATGGCGTTACTGAACGGCGACCAGCAAAAACTGTACGACGATGCATCGACCATCCTCGATAGCCTGGTAGTGCTTAACACAAAGGGAGGCGACGCTGCGAGCGCGCAGGGCGATACGCTCTACGCGAGCGCGCGCCAGTGGATCATCGCCGTGATCGTGGTATGCGTGCTGCTGGGCGCCGGCATTTCGGTCTTCATCGTGCGCGGACTGATGCGCCTGCTGGGCGGCGAGCCGGTCTATGTGGCCGAGATCGCCAACAAAGTGGCGCAGGGCGACCTCAACCTGGAGGTGGCCGTGCGTGCCAACGACAGCGGCAGCGCGCTGTATGCGATGCGGACCATGGTCGAGCGGCTGAAGCTGGTGATCGACGGCCAGCGCCGTGTGGTCGCGGCCGCCAATCGCGGCGACTTCTCCGAGCGCATCGCGCTGGACGGCCTGGCCGGGTTCCAGCGTGAGATGGGCCAGGGCCTGAACGAGCTGGCGACCACGACCGGCGGCAGCATCCAGGACGTGGTGCGGGTAATGGGCGGCCTGGCCGAGGGCGACCTGACCCAGAGCATCGACAAGCACTACGACGGCGCCTACGCCGAAATGAAGAACTACGTCAACGACACGATCGCGCGCCTGTCGCAGGTGGTCAGCGAGGTCAACGGCAATGCCGAATCGCTGGCCAGCGCGTCGGAAGAGGTCAGCGCCACGGCGCAGTCGCTGAGCCAGGCGGCCAGCGAACAGGCCGCCGGCGTCGAAGAGACCAGCGCCTCGCTGGAGCAGATGACCGCGTCGATCTCGCAGAACACCGAAAACGCCAAGATCACCGACGGCATGGCCAGCAAGGCTTCCAGCCAGGCGCTGGACGGCGGCGAATCGGTGCGGGCGACCGTGCAGGCGATGAAGCAGATCGCGCAGAAGATCGGCATCATCGACGACATCGCCTACCAGACCAACCTGCTGGCGCTGAACGCGGCGATCGAGGCCGCGCGTGCCGGCGAGCACGGCAAGGGCTTCGCCGTGGTCGCCGCGGAAGTGCGCAAGCTGGCCGAACGCAGCCAGATCGCGGCGCAGGAGATCGGCGACGTCGCCAGCTCCAGCGTGGAACTGGCCGAGAACGCAGGCAAGCTGCTGGACGAGATGGTGCCGTCGATCAAGCGCACCTCCGACCTGGTGCAGGAGATCACCGCCGCCTCCGAGGAACAGACCTCCGGCGTCGGCCAGATCAATGCCGCGGTCAGCCAGCTCAACCAGACCACCCAGCAAGCCGCGTCCAACTCCGAGGAGCTTGCCGCCACGGCCGAGGAGATGAGCGCGCAGGCCGAACAGCTGCAGCAGCTGATGAGCTTCTTCAAGGTGCAGGGCACCCCGCCGGCCAGGACCGCGGCGCGACGTCCCGGCGCCGGTCGCGGCCGCAACGGGCAGTCAGGATCCAAGCCGATCGCACGCGTCGCCGGCGGCAAGCTGGTCCTGGCCGACAGCCTCGACGAAACCAACTTCGAAACCTTCTGAGGCATGGCCATGAACGCTCCCGCTTCGCTCTCCCCCTCCGACACCGGCGACCTGGCCACGGACCAGTTCCTGACCTTCCTGCTCGGCAAGGAAATGTTCGGCGTCGGCATCCTCGGCATCAAGGAGATCATCGAGTACCGCACGCCGACCGACGTGCCGATGATGCCGCCCGCATTGCGCGGGGTGATCAACCTGCGTGGCGCCGTGGTGCCGGTGGTGGACCTGCAGCAGCGCTTCGGCCGCGCGCCCAGCGAGATCAGCAAGCGCACCTGCATCGTCATCATCGAGGTGGCCGCCGGCGAGGAACGCCAGGTGCTGGGCCTGCTGGTAGACGCGGTCAGCGAGGTGCTGGAGATCGCCACCGCCGACATCGCGCCGCCGCCGGCGTTCGGGACCGGCATCCGCCGCGATTTCATCCACGGCATGGGCAAGGTCGGCGAGCGCTTCGTGATCCTGCTCGCCGCCGATGCGGTGCTGGCGCCCCAGGAGTTCGCCAGCATGACCGCCCTCGACGCCCACCTGGAAGAAGGCATCGCCGCCTGAGCTGCCGTTGCCGCGCAGCGCCCTGCCCTTTCCTCGAAACGGATTTCGCATGCCCACGGCCCCCGACACCGCCGCTCTGCACCACTTCGGTACGGTCCTGGTGGTCGACGACAGCCAGGTCCAGCGCGAACATGCGCTGGCCCTGTGCCAGCGCATGGGGGCCGTAGCGGTGGAAGGCGCGGCCGACGGCCATGCCGCGCTGGCGCGGGTCAACCAAGGCGCGCCGCTGGGGCTGTTGATCCTGGATCTGGAAATGCCCGGCATGGACGGTGTGCAGTTGCTCGACGCACTGGCCCGCTGCAATGCGCGCGTGCCGATCGTGGTCGCCTCGCAACGTGGCGCGGCCCTGATCGACTCGGTGCTGCAGGTCGGCCGCAGCAACGGCCTGCAGGTGCTGGCGGGACTGGAGAAGCCGCTGCGCGCCGCCCAGCTCGCGGCCGCGGTGCGCGCCCACGCGCCGAGCGCGCCGGCGCCGCGTGACGACGCCGAGGCGCCCGGCGAGGCGACCATGGCGGCGATGCTGCGCGAGGCCCTGCAACGCGGCGAGATCGAGGTGGCCTATCAGCCCAAGGTGGACATGCGCAGCGGCCGGGTCGGCGGCGTGGAAGCGCTGGCGCGCTGGCGCCATCCCAGTGCCGGGCCGATCGCGCCGGACCGCTTCATCGCCGTGGCCGAGCGCGAAGGCCTGATCCACGCGCTCACCGCCTGCGTCGCCGACCAGGCGATGGCGCGGCTGGCGGCGTGGAAACAGGACGGGTTTCAGCTGACCCTGGCGTTGAACCTGTCGCCGAGCACGCTGCAGAACCCGAACCTGCTCGACGAACTGCTCGGGCTGCTGCGCCAGCACGGGCTGGCGCCGTCGGACCTGGTGCTGGAAATCACCGAAAGCTCGCTGGTCTGCGGCAGCGCTCTGGGCATGCTGGCGCGGCTGCGGCTGCAGGGCTTCGGCCTGTCGCTGGACGACTACGGCACCGGCTTCTCCTCGCTGCAGCAGCTCACCCGCATCCCCTTCACCGAATTGAAGATCGACCGAATCTTCGTCCACGACGCGCACCGCAGCCGCAACCTGCGCACGGTCCTCGAATCGGCACTGGGCATGGCCCAGCGGCTGGGCCTGAGCACCGTCGCCGAGGGCATCGAAACGGTGGAGGACTGGACCCTGCTGCAGGAGCTGGGCTGCGACTTCGGCCAGGGCTACCTGCTGGCGCGCCCGCTGGGGGGCGGCGCGCTGCACGCCTGGCTGCTGGAGCACCAGCGCCTGCTGCAGGAACACGGCCCCACCGGCAACGCCAGCGTCCCCGCTCCCGCCCCTACCCACTGACCGACCGGCCATGACCATGACCAGCCACGACACCATCACCGAGCAGGAATTCGGCCGGTTCCAGCGTTTCATCTTCGACGCCGCCGGCATCACCATCTCGCCGGCCAAGAAAGCCATGCTGTGCGGGCGCCTGGGCAAGCGCCTGAAGGCGCATTCGCTGCAGACCTACACCCAGTACCTCAAGCTGCTGGAAAGCCGCGAGGGCAGCGGCGAGGTGCAGACCGCGATCGACCTGCTGACCACCAACGAAACCTATTTCTTCCGCGAACCCAAGCACTTCGACCTGCTGCGCAGCATCGCCGCCGCGCATACCGGCAGTGCGCCGTTCCGTTGCTGGAGCGCGGCCAGCTCCAGCGGCGAGGAGGCCTACAGCATGGCCATGGTGCTGGACGATACCCTGCAGGGCCGCCCGTACGAGGTGGTCGGCACCGACATCAGCACGCGCGTGCTGGCCAAGGCGCGGACCGGCCATTACCCGCTGCTGCGCATCGAGCACATGCCGCCGGCCATGCTCAAGCGCTACTGCCTCAAGGGCCGCGGCGAGTACGAGGGCAGCATGCTGATCGACCGCAAGATCCGCGACCACGTGCGCTTCCTGCACGCCAACCTCAACGCGACGCTGCCCAACCTGGGCCAGTTCGACGTGGTGTTCCTGCGCAACGTGATGATCTACTTCAACGGCCAGACCAAGCGCGAAGTGGTGACCCGGGTGCTGGGCACGCTCAAGCGCGGCGGCATCTTCTGCATCGGCCACTCCGAAAGCCTCAACGACGTCAACGGCGACGTCGTGCAGATCGCGCCGTCGGTGTACCGCAAGCCATGAACCACGACGTCCCAGGAGGGAACCCCGCATGACCACGATCAAGGCCATGGTGATCGACGATTCGGCGGTGGTGCGCCAGGTGCTGGTCGCCGTGCTCAACGACGCGCCCGGCATCGAGGTCATCGCCGCCGCGGCCGACCCGCTGCTGGCGATGGACAAGATGCGCCAGCAGTGGCCGGACGTGATCGTGCTGGACGTGGAGATGCCGAAGATGGACGGCATCACCTTCCTGCGCAAGATCATGAGCGAACGCCCCACCCCGGTGGTGATCTGCTCCACGCTCACCGAGAAGGGCGCGCGGGTGACCATGGACGCGCTGGCCGCCGGCGCGGTGGCGGTGGTCACCAAACCCAAGCTCGGCCTCAAACAGTTCCTCACCGACTCGGCCGAGGAAATGATCGCCACGGTGAAGAGCGCCGCGCGCGCCAACGTCAAGCGCCTGTCGGCGCGGCCGGCCGTGGCGCCGGCGGAGCCGGAGATCAAGCACACCGCCGACGTGATCCTGCCCGCACAGGGCGGCCGCGCGCTGTCGCAGACCACCGAACGGGTGGTGGCGATCGGCACCTCCACCGGCGGCACCCAGGCGCTGGAGGAAGTGCTGACCGCGCTGCCGCGGGTCAGTCCGGGCATCGTCATCGTCCAGCACATGCCGGAGAAATTCACCGCCGCGTTCGCCGCGCGCCTGGACACGCTGTGCCAGATCTCGGTGAAGGAAGCGGCCAACAACGACCGCGTGGTGCCGGGACGCGCGCTGATCGCGCCGGGCGGCAAGCACATGCTGCTGCGCCGCAGCGGCGCGCAGTACTTCGTCGAGGTGCTGGACGGGCCGCCGGTGAACCGGCACCGGCCATCGGTGGACGTGCTGTTCCGCTCCGCCGCGCGCGCCGCCGGCGGCAACGCGCTGGGCATCATCATGACCGGCATGGGCGACGACGGCGCGGTCGGCCTGCTGGAGATGCGCCAGGCCGGCGCACGCACCGTGGCCCAGGACGAACAGAGCAGCGTGGTGTTCGGCATGCCCAAGGAAGCGATCAAGCGCGGCGGCGCGGAGAAGATCCTGCCGCTCAACGCGATGGCGCGCGAGATCGGCCAGCAGCTGAGCTAGCGCGGCCAGCCGCCGCAGCCGCACCACCCCACCGCAGGAGCGGCTTCAGCCGCGACGGAGAGTCTCCACGAAATCGCGTCGCGGCTGAAGGGCACCTCTCACAACGACGAAGTCCATTTGTAGGAGCGGCTTCAGCCGCGACGGGCGTTACCGGGAATGCCCGTCGCGGCTGAAGCCGCTCCTACAATCGAGAAAAGACATCACGCCGCGCCGCGGCGATCACGCGTTATTAGATGTGCCCTGAAGCCGCTCCTAAGACGCAGGCAGGCTGCGCATTGCCACGGCCGCCAAACGACACGCGCGCACGCGCAAAGGTGCGTGGCAGCAGCACGCACACCGCACCCGCAAAGCCCCTCACCCCGAATTGATGTGCTCCTTGCAGTACAGCCGCCGATACGCACTGGGGGTCATGCCCAGGCGTTGGCGGAACACGCGGCGGAAGTAGCCGCTGTCGCTGAAGCCGGCGCGCTGCGCCACGTCGTCCACCGCGCAGGTGTTGACCAGCAGCAGTTTCTCGGCGAAGGCGATGCGCTGGCGGTGGATCGCCTCGGTCAGCGTGGTGCCGAAGCTGCGCCGGTAGATGCGGCCCAGATAATCCGGATTGCAGTGCAGTTGCGCGGCCAGCGACGAGGCGGTGAGCGCGGTGTGGAACTGGGTGCCGATCAGTTGCTTGGCACGGTACGCCAGCGCCACCCCGGCGCGTTCGGAATCGTGCGGATCCGGCCAGGCGCCGGCCACGCATTGCAGCATCGACAGCACGATCGGCTCCAGCATCGGCAGCGTGCGCCGTTCCTCCTGCTCGGCCAGAAACCAGCGGAACAGGCCGACGAAGCGGTCCGGATCGCGGATCGCAGTGCGCTGCGGCATCGACAGCGCCACCGCGTTGTCCGCCTGCGCCACGCCCGGTTCCAGTTCGAAATGCACCCAGTAGAACCGCAGGTCGTCCGGGAACTGCCCCAGGCCGGCGTGCGCGCGGCCGGGCCACAGCAACAGCGTCTCGCCGGGGCCGACGTGGAAGTCGTTGTCCTGTTCGCGAATCGAGAGGATGCCGCGCTCGACGAAGATCAGCTCGTAGGACTGGATCACCCGCGCCGGATGCGCGCCCACGCCGCGGGAAATGAACAGGCCTCCGTTCTGGACCCGGATCGGATAGGCGACGGCGAATTCGAGCATGTCGGAAACGTCTCCCCTTGCCTGCGCGGCGCTGCACTGCAGCATTCGAATGAACGACGCCGCGCAGAGACGCTGCGGCCGCCGTGGTCGGAATCGTACCGGTTTTATACCGCACAGACTCTTGTCGCGGGTGCGCCGCCATGCCACTTTGCGCTGGCGCCGGACCGGGCGCGCCAGGAGCCGTTACGTTGACCGCGACCGCCATCGGCCACGCCACCGCAGACGCCGCACCGGCCGCGACCACGCCGCGTCTGTCGCGCCTGGAAAAGTTCGGCTACGGCCTGGGCGATGCCGGCGGTACGGTGGTCACCTGCTTGATCGCCAACTTCCTCACCTTCTTCTACACCGACGTGTTCGGCCTGACCCCGGCGCTGGTCGGCACCCTGTTCACCGTGCTGCGCGTGGCCGACGCGGTGTCCGATCCGGTGATGGGCCTGATCGCCGACCGCACCCGCAGCCGCTGGGGCCGTTTCCGCGCCTGGCAACTGTGGGTCGCGCTGCCGATCGGCATCGCCTGCGTGCTGACCTTCAGCGCGCCGCAGCTGAGCGCCGGCGCCAAGATCGCCTACGCCTTCGCCAGCTATTTCCTGCTGTCGCTGTGCTACACCGCGATCAACGTGCCCTACTGCGCGCTGATCAACAGCATGACCGGAGACCACCGCGACGTGGTCTCGGCGCAATCCTGGCGCTTCGTGCTGTGCGGCATCGCCGGTTTCCTGGTGTCGGTCGGGCTGCCGTGGCTGGTGCGGGAACTGGGCAACGGCGACGCCGCGCGCGGCTACCAGCTCGGCGTGGGCGTGCTGGCGGTGCTGGCGGTGGCGATGTTCCTGTGCTGCTTCTTCGCCGTGCGCGAACGCGTGCCGGTCAGCCTGCTCGGCGGTGCCGGCATCGGCGCACATCTGCGCGGCCTGCTGCAGAACGACCAGCTGCGGCTGGTGCTGCTGATGTCGTTCCTGCTGATCAACGTCTACAACATCCGCGGCGGCGCCTATCTGTACTTCATCACCTATGTGCTCGGCGGCAGCAGCGGCTACGCCTCGCTGTTCTTCGCGATGGTGGCGCTGGCCACGGTACTTGGCGCGATCGTGGTCAACGCGCTGTGCCGCCGCTTCGATCCGCTGGCGCTGTACCTGCACACCAACCTGGCGCTGGCCGCGTTCGGCGTGGCGCAGTGGTGGCTGCCGACCGGACCGGCGCAGCAGACGCTGTGGCTGGGGGTGATCTTCGTGCACTGCCTGGTGCTCGGCTTCGCGCTGCCGCTGCACTTCTCGCTGATGGCCTTCGCCGACGATTACGGCGCCTGGAAGAACCGGGTGCGCTCCTCCGGCATCAACTTCGCCTTCAACCTGTTCTGCATCAAGCTGGCGTGGGCCTCGAGCGCGGTGGTGATCAGCGCGCTGTTCGTCTACGCCGGCTACCGCGCCGGCGCCGCGCAGCAGAGCCCGGCGTCGCTGCAGGCCATCACCCTGCTGGAAACGCTGATCCCCGCCGGCCTGCACCTGCTGCTGGCCGCAGTGATCCTGCGCTGCCGGCTGCGCCGGCCACTGCTGGCGAATATCGCCGCCGATCTGGCCGCACGCCCGGTGCACTGACCTTCCCCACTCTCCAGGATCTCCGCTCCATGCCGCATTCGCCCGTGCCGTCCCCTGAACTGCCGCTCGCCCACCTGCGCATCGCCGATCCGTTCTGGCAGCGCTACCAGCGCCTGGTGCAGGAGGTGGTGCTGCCCTACCAGTGGGATGCGCTCAACGACAAGGTCGCCGATGCCGAACCCAGCCACGCCATCGAGAATTTCCGCATCGCCGCCGGCCGCAGCGACGGCACGTTCTACGGCATGGTGTTCCAGGACAGCGACGTGGCCAAGTGGCTGGAAGCAGTGGCCTACCTGCTGGCGCAGCATCCCGATCCGGCGCTGGAGCGCGATGCCGACGCCACCATCGAGCTGATCGGCGCCGCGCAGCAGGCCGACGGCTACCTCAACACCTACTTCACCGTGAAGGCGCCGCAGGAACGCTGGACCAACCTGGCCGAGTGCCACGAGCTGTACTGCGCCGGGCACATGATCGAAGCCGGCGTGGCCTACTTCCAGGCCACCGGCAAGCGCGCCCTGCTCGACATCGTGTGCCGGCTCGCCGACCACATCGACGCCACCTTCGGCCCCGGCCCGACGCAGTTGCACGGCTATCCCGGGCATCCGGAGATCGAACTGGCGCTGATGCGCCTGTACGAGGCCACCGGCGAGGCGCGCTACCTGGCGCTGGCGCGCTATTTCGTCGAACAGCGCGGCACCACGCCGCACTACTACGACGAGGAGTACGCCAAGCGCGGCCAGACCTTCTTCTGGGGTGGGCACGGCCCGGCCTGGATGATCCAGGACAAGGCCTACAGCCAGGCGCATCTGCCGGTGGCGCTGCAGGACATCGCGGTCGGCCATGCGGTGCGCTTCGTGTACCTGTACGCCGGCGTGGCGCACCTGGCCCGGCACAGCGGCGACGCCACCCTGCGCGCGGCCTGCGAGCGGCTGTGGGACAACGCCACCCAGCGGCAGATGTATCTCACCGGCGCGATCGGCGCGCAGAGCTACGGCGAGGCCTTCAGCGTCGACTACGACCTGCCCAACGACACCGCCTACAACGAGAGCTGCGCCTCGATCGGGCTGATGATGTTCGCCAACCGCATGCTGCAGCTGGCGCCGGACGGACGCTACGCCGACGTGATGGAGCGGGCGCTGTACAACACCGTGCTGGGCGGCATGGCCCTGGACGGGCGCCACTTCTTCTACGTCAACCCGCTGGAAGTGCACCCGCCGACGGTCCACGGCAACCACACCTTCGATCACGTCAAGCCGGTGCGCCAGCGCTGGTTCGGCTGCGCCTGCTGCCCGCCCAACATCGCCCGCGTGCTGACCTCGCTCGGCCACTACCTGTACACCCGCCGCGACGACACGCTGTACGTGAACCTCTACGTCGGCAGCGACGCGCGGTTCGAGGTCGGCGGGCAGACCCTGACCCTGCGCCAGCGCGGCGAATATCCGTGGCAGGACACGATCGCCTTCGAGGTGGAGTGCAGCGCACCGGTGGAGGCGGCACTGGCGCTGCGCCTGCCGGACTGGTGCCAGGCGCCGCAACTGCAGCTCAACGGCGAGCCGGTGGCGATCGACGCGCATCGCCAGCACGGCTACTGCGTGCTGCGCCGGCGCTGGCAGTCCGGCGACACCTTGCAGCTGCGCCTGCCGATGCCACCGATGCGGGTCAGCGGGCACCCGCGCGTGCGCCATCTGGCCGGCAAGGTCGCGGTGCAACGCGGACCGCTGGTGTACTGCCTGGAGCAGGCCGACAACGGCGCCGACCTGCATCAGCTGCGCCTGCCGGCAAGCGCCACGCTGCAGGCCGTGCCCGGCAGCGGCGCACTGGATGGCCAGGTGCTGCTGCAAGCCACCGGCGAACGCCTGCACGGCGACGTCGACGTCGCAACCGCACCGCTGTACCGCTACGATGCGCCGCCGCCGACGCGGCAGCCACAGACCCTGACCTTCGTGCCCTACTTCGCCTGGGCCAATCGCGGCGAGGGCGAGATGCGGGTGTGGGTGGACGCCAGCGACGGCTGAAGGCAACGCCGCGGAGCGTCACCTGTAGGAGCGGCTTCAGCCGCGACCGGCGTTACCGGGAACGCCGGTCGCGACCGATTCCGCAAAAGGAAACAAGAGCCTCTCCTACCGGACAAGCTGCATTCGGATTGATCCTTGCGGAAACAGGTCGCCAACGCGATGCCTGCCCTGCGACGCCCCACGCCTGCATCGCACGCGCCGCACAGCCAGCACACGCTCTAAGCTAGGGCCATGGATGCCCTGGCCCTCGCCGCCCCGCCGTTCGCCCGCCTCGCCCTCGGCGCGCATCGCATCGCCGTGCCGGACGCCTGGCTGCTGCCGTTCGAGGTCGATGCCTTCGACAGCGACGATTTCCAGCGCCACCGCGTGCAGCCGCCGCCGTCGATCGTGCGCAGCGTGCGCAAGCGCCAGGCCGAGTACCTGGCCGGACGGCGCGCGGCGCTCGCCGCGCTGCGGGCGGCCGGCAGCCCGGCCACCGACCTTCCGATCGGCCCCGACCGCGCCCCGCTCTGGCCGGACGGTTTCCTTGGCAGCCTCTCGCATACCGACGGCGTGGCGATCGCCATCGCCGTGCCGACGTCCGCCGGAGCCAACGGCATCGGCCTGGATATCGAACGTGTGGTGGCGGCGGACCAGCTCGAGGCGATCCGCAGCGTGGCCCTGGACGCCAGCGACTGTGACGCGTTGGCTGCGCTCGCCCGCGTGCGCGGCTGGCCGTATGCGCTGACCCTGGGCTTCTCGGCGAAAGAGAGTTTCTACAAGGCCACCGCGGCGACCGTCGGCCGCTTCTTCGACTTCGACGCCTTGCGCATCGAAGGCTGCGACCCGGCCAGCGGCAGCGTGGAGGCGCGGATCGCCACGCCGCTGGCGCCGGCCTTGCCGGCCGGACAACCGCACCGTCTGCGCTGGGTGGACGTACAGCCCGGGCTGCTGCTCACCAGCTGCGTCTGGTAAGGAGACTGCGGGGGTTACGCCGTTGCCGCACAGCTGCGGCAACGCGCGCTGCACGCAACACGCGGCGCGGCGTCGACACCGCACTTCCGCTTGGCAGGCCGCGAGAACGCGGCGCCTGCCGAGGCGTCACACACTTACAACGCGGCCAGGATCTGCTCGCGCCGGCGCGTGTACTCCGCCGCATCGATCAGCCCCTGCGCCTTCAGCTGCTCCAGCGCGCGCAGGCGCTGCTCGACCGAGGCAACGGGCGGCAGCGGCGGCGGCACCGCCGCAGCCGGCCGGCGCCGCTGGGCGCGGATCGCCAGCCACACCACCATGCCGATCAGTAGCGGAAAGGCGAGCACGACCAGCAGGATGAGCCAATGCCAGATGCTGAATCCACCCATCGCGTTCTCCTGCCGGCCGCGTGCCGATCCTGGTACTTACTTCGCCTTGCCCTGATTGGCCACCGCTTCGGCGGCCTTCTTGGCCGCTTCAGGATCGCCCAGGTAGCGGTAGGACTGCACCTGCAGGCTGTCGTCCAGTTCGAACAGCAGCGGAATGCCGGTGGGGATGTTGAGCTCGAGGATTTCTTCGCGCGACACGTCGTTCAAGTACTTGTAGAGCGCACGCAGCGAGTTGCCATGGGCAGTGACCAGCACGGTCTGCCCGGCCTTGAGCTGCGGCGCGATGGCGTCGTGCCAGTACGGCAGCACGCGCTCGAGCGTGGTCGCCAGCGACTCGGTGGCCGGCAGCGCATTGCGGTCCAGGGTGGCGTAGCGGCGGTCGTGCAGCGGATGGCCCGGATCCTCGGCGTCCATCGGCGGCGGCGGGATGTCGTAGGAGCGGCGCCAGATCTTGACCTGGTCCTCGCCGTGCTTGGCCGCGGTCTCGGCCTTGTCCAGGCCCTGCAGGCCGCCGTAGTGGCGCTCGTTGAGACGCCAGCTCTTGTGCACCGGCAGCCAGTCCTGGTCGAGTTCCTTCAGCGCGCCCTGCAAGGTGTGGATGGCGCGCTTGAGCACCGAGGTATGGGCGACGTCGAACTGCAGCCCCTCCTCGCGCATCAGCCGGCCGGCGGCCACGGCTTCCTGGCGGCCCTGCTCGGTCAGGTCGACGTCGACCCAGCCGGTGAAGCGGTTATCCAGGTTCCACTGGCTCTGGCCATGGCGCAACAGTACGAGTTTGCGGGTCACTGCGACGGTCTCCGTTGGGGGATGCGTGGGTCGTGCGGCCCTGGATTGTAGCCGGTGGCGGGGATTCGGGATTCGGGATTGGGGATTCGCAAGGGCCTGGTTCTCCAGCAAGCGAAGCCGCCAAGCGCCACCTGATCGCCAGAGCCGCGCGGGAAGCGCCTTCAACGAATCCCCAATCCCGACTCCCCAATCCCAGCCTCTCCACACCCCAGCCACGAACGCGGCGCGATCATCGGCGCATGGACAGTTCTTCGCATTCCGTATTCGGCGACTGGGACGGCAGCATCGTGCAGGCGCGCGCGCTGCAGGCGACGCTGGCGCGCCAGGTCAGCCTGCAGGACGATGTGCCCGACCGGCCGCGCTGGCTGGCCGGCTTCGACGTCGGCTTCGAGGACGACGGTCAGGTCACCCGCGCCGCCGCGGTACTGCTCGACGCGCAGACCCTGCAGCCGCACCAGGCCGAGATCGCGCGCGTGCCCACCTCGATGGCCTACGTCCCCGGCCTGCTCAGCTTCCGCGAACTGCCGGCGCTGTTGGCTGCGCTCGGTCTGCTGCGGCAGCGACCGGACCTGGTGTTCGTCGACGGCCAGGGCATCGCCCATCCGCGCCGGCTCGGCATCGCCGCGCACTTCGGCGTGGTCACCGGGCTGCCCAGCATCGGCGTCGCCAAGACCCTGCTGGCCGGCCGCTTCGAGGAGCCCGGCGCGCAGGCCGGCGACCACAGCCCCATCGTGCATCGCGGCGAGGTGGTCGGCTGGGCGCTGCGCAGCAAGCTGCGCTGCAATCCGCTGATCGTCTCGCCCGGCCATCGTGTGGCGGTGGACAGCGCACTGCAGTGGACCCAGCGCTATCTGCGCGGCTACCGCCTGCCGGAACCGACCCGGCTGGCCGATCGGCTGGCCTCGCGCCGCGGCGAGGTGGCGATCGCCCAGCCGGGCTTGCTGTAGCCTCGGCATCCGCTGACGCGACCGCGAAGGCGCACTCTCTGCATCCGCACTGTTGTGTCGCGTCCGAGGCGGACGCGTTGGATTGAAACCACATGGCGTTGTCGCCACCCGCGTCGTCGATCGGTCGCCCCCGCCCGGGGGCGTGGATCCACGCAGTCGCCTGCATCGTGTCGCGATGCGCACCTGCGAAGGCGCATCATCTGCGCAAGAGAGGCGCACACCAGGCGCCGCGGCACGCGGAACATTGCGTCTTGCGTCGCTGGCGTCCGTGCCACGCGTCCGCATGCGAAGCTTGCGCTCCGTTCCTGCCACCACGAGCGCCGGCATGCCCACCCTGATCGCCCCCCGCGTCCACGATATCGGCGGCTTCGAAGTGCGCCGCGCCGTCCCCAGCGTGCAGGCGCGCAGCGTCGGCCCTTTCGTCTTCATCGACCACATGGGGCCGGCGGTGTTCGAGCCGGGCCACGGCGTGGACGTGCGCCCGCATCCGCACATCGGCCTGGCCACGGTCACCTTCCTGTGGTCCGGCGAGATCGGCCACCGCGATTCGCTCGGCTCGGACCAGGTGATCCGCGCCGGCGACGTCAACTGGATGACCGCCGGCCGCGGCATCTCCCACTCCGAACGCACACCGACCACGCTGCGCGAGCATGCGCATCCGCTGCACGGCATGCAGACCTGGGTGGCGCTGCCGAAATCGGCGGAAGAGACCGCACCGGCGTTCTACCACCATGCCGCCGCCAGCCTGCCGCAGCAGCGCCGCGACGGCGCGTGGCTGCGGGTGATCGCCGGCCGCGCCTACGGCGAGGAGTCGCCGGTCACGGTGTTCGCCGACACCCTCAACGTGGCCCTGGACCTGGACGCGGACGCGGAAATCGACCTGGACGCGCGGCATGTCGAGCGCTCGCTGTACATCCTGGAAGGCGAGGCGCAACTGGACGGCGTGGACATCCCGGCGCGGCACCTGGTCCTGCCCGAGCCCGGCGCGCGCGGGCGGCTGCGCGCCAAGACCCCGCTCAAGGCGATGCTGATGGGCGGCGAACCGCTGGATGGCCCGCGCCACCTCTGGTGGAACTTCGTGTCCAGCTCGGTGGAACGCATCGAGCAGGCCAAGCAGGACTGGCGCGAGGGCCGCTTCGGAACCATCCCGGGCGACGACCAGGAGTTCATTCCGTTGCCCGAACCCGGCCGCTGAGCCGGCGGCAGGCCTGCATCGGGCCACCGCCCCTCCACACGCGAAGCGCCACCGCCCTCGTCAGCCCGCGATCCGCAGCCGGAACTGCCTGATCGGCACAGCCGGGCGGGTGCCGCCATGCCGTACTTCGCGTACGGACATTCCGGAATTCACATCCCAATTGTCAGCGCGGCCACGCTGGGCTATGGTGCAGACGCGGCCGCGCACGCGTGACCGCACACGGGACACGCACTGCGTCGGGGGATGCACTGCCGGGATCCCGCACAGGATGGGCGCTCCCGCAGACGACGCCACAGGCGTGCGTATGGATCGAACGCGTCGCAGCGCGGCGTATGGGGAACATCGCGAATGAAGACACTCTTGCGCAAGGCGCTGCTGACCGCTGCGGCGGCGTTGCCGGCCGCTGCCGCCACCGCGCAGCAGGCACAGAACTGCCCACCGCTGCCGCCGCAGAGCAAGCTGCAGTGGAGCGAACGCAGCGACAAGGGCTTCATCGTCTGCCGCGCCAGCGACGCCGACGGACGTCAGGTGCTGGGCATGATGCTCACCGCGCGCGACCCGAACATTCCGCTGCAGCGCACGCTGCGCGAGGAAAAGGGCGCCATCGCCGGCGAGCAGGTGTACTGGTACCGGCCGGACCTCGGCGGCGCCGACCTGCCGGGCCTGGCCTCGCGCCGGATCGCGGTCGCGGAGCTGAAGAAGGGCCAGTTCGCGCAGGTGTGGATCGACGCCGCCGACACCCAGGAACTGCAGACCCTGCAGTCGCTGGTGCAGGGGCTGGACATGCGTCAGTCGAGCCTGGCGCTGGAGCGCTGAAGGCCGTAGCCCGGGAGACCCACGTAGGAGCGGCTTCAGCCGCGACAGGTGTTCCCGGGAACGCCCGTCGCGGCTGAAGCCACTCCTACGACGAACGGCACGACGCCGCAGAGAAGGCGCGCGACGCGCGCCGTCAGAAGCGCCCTTCCTGGAAATCCACGAAGGCCTGCATCAGTTCCTGACGCGTGTTCATCACGAACGGCCCATGCCGCGCAACCGGCTCGCGCAACGGCCGTCCGGCGACCAAAATCAGCCGTGCGCCCTGCGTGCCGGCCTGCACCTGCAGCAGGTCGCCGCCGCCGAGCACCGCCAGCGTCTGCGCCGGCAACATGCGCGCCGCCTCGCCTTCGCCCAGCGCCGCTTCGCCCTCGAACATGTAGGCAAAGGCGTTGTGTCCGGACGGCAGTTCGAACGCCCAGCACGTGCCGGCGTCCAGCGCGATATCCAGATACAGCGGGTCCGTGGCCGGCTGCGCGATCGGGCCCTGCACCTCGCCGACCTGGCCGGCGATCACCTTGACCGCCCCCCCCGGCGCCGGCTGCGCCACCGGGATGCGCTCGGGCGCGAACTCCTGGTAGCGCGGCGCGGTCATCTTGTCGCGCGCGGGCAGGTTCACCCACAGCTGGAAGCCGCGCATGCGCCCCTTTTCCTGCTCCGGCATCTCCGAATGCACCAGGCCGCGGCCGGCGGTCATCCATTGCACGCTGCCCGGGGTCAGCAGGCCATCGTTGCCGTGGTTGTCCTTGTGCCGCATGCGCCCGTCGAGCATGTAGGTCACGGTCTCGAAGCCACGGTGCGGATGGCTGGGGAAGCCGCCGATGTAGTCCTCGGCCCGGTCGGTGCCGAACTCGTCGAGCAGCAGGAACGGATCCAGTTCGGGCAGCGCACCGCCGCCGATGACGCGGGTCAGCTTGACCCCATCGCCGTCGGCGGTGGCGTGGCCGCGGATCGCGCGCAGGATGCGCGCGGGGGCGACGGTGGTGGAAGCGGTCATGTCGGACGATCTCCTGATGAGCTCCCTACTGTGGGCGCCGCCGCCACCGCGGCCAACCGCGACAGGCGCAACCCATCGTTCCATCGGGTGCGGAGACCGGTTCCCTTCTCCCTCCGGAGAAGGTGCTCCGCAGGGGGGCGGATGAGGGTATGGGCGCAGCCTCGTGCGCAGACTGGCTTCGCGAGGGCTTCGCCCCCACCCTCACCCCAACCCCTCTCCCGGCGGGAGAGGGGCTTAAGCGTCCCTGAGGTGCCCACTTCTCCCGTCGAGACCATGAACTCCCTTCTCCCACCGGGAGAAGGTGCCAAGTAGGGGCGGATGAGGGTACGGGCGCAGCCTCGTGCGCAGGCAGGCTTCGCGACGGCTTCGCCCCGTACCCTCACCCCAACCCCTCTCCCGGTGGGAGAGGGGCTCGCGCCCTTCCCTTCTCCCACCGGGAGAAGGTGCCCCGCAGGGGCGGATGAGGGTACGGGCGCAGCCTCGTGCACAGGCTGGCTTCGCGAGGGCTTCGCCCCGCACCCTCACCCCAACCCCTCTCCCGGTGGGAGAGGGGCTCGCGCCTTTCCCTTCTCCCACCGGGAGAAGGTGCCCCGGAGGGGCGGATGAGGGTACGGGCGCAGCCTCGTGCAGCGAATCATGGCGCATGGTTGGATTCGCGACGGCTTCGCCCCCGTACCCTCACCCCAACCCCTCTCCCAGGGGGAGAGGGGCTCGAGCGCTGCGCCGTCCGTCCCCGCCACGCCGTTCGTCACAAGGACTGTCTACGACCAAAGTACTAGCCCCTCGGCCCTCCCCGCCATTGACCCCCCAAGGCCATCGGGGCGACCCTTGCGGCAATCTCCGGGGGAGCGTTCTGCATGAAAGGGTTTTCCAAGCTGGCCTGGGCCGCACTCGCCATCCTGGCGGCGTTCTGCCTCGGCACCATCGCCCTGCGCCGCGGCGAACACATCAATGCGCTGTGGATCGTGGTGGCCGCGGTGTCGATCTACCTGATCGCCTACCGCTTCTACAGCCTGTTCATCGCCGACAAGGTGATGCAGCTCGACCCCACCCGGGCCACGCCGGCGGTGCTCAACAACGACGGTCTGGACTACGTACCGACCAACAAGCACGTGCTGTTCGGCCACCACTTCGCCGCCATCGCCGGCGCCGGGCCGCTGGTCGGGCCAGTGCTGGCCGCGCAGATGGGCTACCTGCCTGGGCTGCTGTGGCTGGTGGTCGGCGTGGTGTTCGCCGGCGCGGTGCAGGACTTCGTGGTGCTGTTCCTGTCCAGCCGTCGCAACGGCCGTTCGCTCGGCGACCTGGTGCGCGAGGAGATGGGCCAGGTCCCCGGCACCATCGCCCTGTTCGGCGCGTTCCTGATCATGATCATTATCCTGGCAGTGCTGGCCATGGTCGTGGTCAAGGCGCTGGCGGAAAGCCCCTGGGGCATGTTCACGGTGATTGCGACCATGCCCATCGCGATCCTGATGGGCGTGTACATGCGCTACATCCGACCCGGCAAGATCGGCGAGATCTCGATCGTCGGCCTGATCCTGCTGCTGGCGGCGATCTGGTTCGGCGGCAAGGTCGCCGCGGATCCCACCTGGGGCCCAGCCTTCACCTTCACCGACGTGCAGATCACCTGGATGCTGATCGGCTACGGCTTCGTCGCCTCGGTGCTGCCGGTGTGGCTGCTGCTGGCGCCGCGCGACTACCTGTCCACCTTCCTCAAGATCGGCACCATCATCGCCCTGGCCATCGGCATCCTGGTGGTCATGCCCGACCTCAAGATGCCGGCGCTGACGCAGTACGCACACAACGGCATGGGTCCGGTGTGGACTGGCGGTATCTTCCCGTTCCTGTTCATCACCATCGCCTGCGGCGCGGTGTCCGGCTTCCACGCACTGATCTCCTCCGGCACCACGCCCAAGCTGCTCGCCAACGAGTCGCACATGCGCTACATCGGCTACGGCGGCATGCTGATGGAATCGTTCGTCGCGGTGATGGCGCTGGTCGCCGCCTCGATCATCGAGCCGGGCGTGTACTTCGCGATGAATGCGCCGGCGTCGATGGTCGGCAACGACGTCGTCGCGGTCGCCGCCAAGGTCAGCGAATGGGGATTTGCGATCACCCCCGATGTGCTCGAAGCCACCGCCCGCGACATCGGCGAGACCACCATCCTGGCCCGCGCCGGCGGCGCCCCGACCCTGGCGGTAGGTATCGCGCAGATCCTGCACCAACTGCTGCCGGGCGAGGACATGATGGCGTTCTGGTACCACTTCGCGATCCTGTTCGAGGCGCTGTTCATCCTCACCGCGGTCGATGCCGGCACCCGCGCCGGGCGCTTCATGCTGCAGGACCTGCTGGGTAATTTCGTGCCGGCGCTGAAGCGGACCGAATCATGGGCCGCCAACATCGTCGCCACCGGCGGCTGCGTGGCGCTGTGGGGCTACCTGCTGTACACCGGGGTCAAGGATCCGTACGGCGGCATCCGCACGCTGTGGCCGCTGTTCGGCATCTCCAACCAGATGCTCGCCGGCATCGCGCTGATGCTCGGCACCGTGGTGCTGTTCAAGCTGAAGCGTGACCGCTACGCCTGGGTCACCATCGTGCCGGCGCTGTGGCTGCTGATCTGCACCACCTACGCGGGGCTGATCAAGATCTTCGACCCGAACCCGGCGCAGGGTTTCCTCGCGCAGGCACACAAGTTCCAGGACGCGATCGCCAGCGGCACGATCACCGCGCCAGCCAAGACGGTGGCGCAGATGCAGCAGATCGTGACCAACGCCTACGTCAACACCGGGCTGACCGCACTGTTCCTGTTCGTGGTGTTCTCCGTACTGATCTACGCGGTGAAGACCATCCTCGTCGCCCGCCGCACCCCGCAGCGCAGCGACCGCGAGACTGCGTATGTGGCCTTGCAGCCGCATCAAATGGCGGACCTGTAATGGCTGGCGCCCTGGTTCCGGTCGGGCAGTACCAGGCGCACCGCCGGCTATGGCGGCGCCTGGTGCAGACCGCGCGGCTGTGCTGCGGCATTCCCGACTACGACAACTACGTGCGGCACATGCTGGAAAAGCACCCGGACCGCGAGCCGATGGACTACAAGACCTTCTTCCGCGAGCGCCAGGAGGCGCGGTACGGCGGCAAGAGCGGGTTTCGCTGTTGTTGAAGGGCGGGGATTGGGGCGTCGGGATTGGGGATTGGTGGCGGGCGCCTGGAGGTAGTCGGCGAACCCGGCGGATCAGGCGGCGGTGATCCTGATGAAACTGCGGCGATGCTTGCAATGAGCATCGCCGCTTGGCTGTCGTAGGAGCGGCTTCAGCCGCGACGCGTTACCGGCAAAGCGTCGCGGCTAAAGCCGCTCCTACGGAGAAGCACGCGGATGCCTTGCACTCGCAGGGCTGCTCCCATTCCCCAATCCCGATTCCCGAATCCCCGCGCTTCAGGCCGCCGCAGCGCGCACCAGTTCCGCATAGGTCTGCGGCAGTTCGCGCATGTGCTCCATCACCGCGGCCACGCCGAGCTGGCGCAGGGTCGCGGCATGCCCGGCGGGAATGTGCGCGGCGCCAGTAAAGCCGATCACCGTCATGCCCGCGGCCAGCGCGGCGCTGGCGCCGGTGGCGCTGTCCTCGATCACCAGGCAGCGTTCCGGCGCCACGTCCAGCGTGCGCGCCGCCAGCAGATACACGTCCGGCGCGGGCTTGGGTCGCGCCACCATGTCGGCGCTGAAGATGCGCTCGCCGACACGCTCATGCAGGCCGGCGCGCGCCACCGAGGCGACCACGCTCTCGCGCATGCTGTTGGAGGCGACCGCCAGCGGCAGCGGCAACGCCAGCAAGGCCTCGCGCACGCCGTCGATCGGCTGCACCTCGGCGGCAATCAGCGCCTCCGAGCGCGTGCGGATCTCCTCGTACAGGCTCGACGGCAGCGCCAACGCGTACTGTCGCTGCACGCGCTGCACGATTTCCTGCGCGGTGAGGCCGAAGCTGCCGGCGAGAAACTGTTCCAGTTCGGCCCGCGGCACATAGGCGCCCAGCGCGTCGAGCATCACCCGGTCGGCCAGCACTTCGCTGTCGACGAGCACGCCGTCGCAATCGCTGATCAACAGGTCGAAGGGGGTCGCCGTCATCGCGCGCTCCTTTGGGAAAACATCCATTATGCCGCTGCGCACATGTCCCTCGCCTGTGCGGCGCCTGCAGTCGTGGCAGCGCGGCCAATCACATGGCGCACGCGCTGTACGCGCCTGCGGCGCTGCCTGTCCGCCCTGCCCGCTCGCAGCAGCAATCGCGTCTCGGCGGCATCCGTGTCTTGGCGACATCCCCGGCCGCCAAGCGTTTGTTTCCGGTTAAACAACGGACCGCCTGGCGGGACGCCACCAAAGATTCGCAGACCGCGTCACAAAACTGGCACAACACCACCGCGATCCGCTGCTAGCATCGGCAACGGCGCCAGGACGTGCGCCGTCATCCCAGGACCGCGAACAGGAAAGGAGCCTTGCATGCGTACGCCCGTCCCCGCCTTGATCGCACTCGCGACCTCGCTGTTCTTCTCGGTCAGTTGCGCCGCACAGCCCGGCGCCAAGGAGCATTCCGCCATGTCAGCCTCGCTGCAGGATCATTCGGTCGCGTTCCGCGACCCCGCACTCGCCGACATCGCCGCCGCCATCGCGCGCGGCGACGTCGCCCGCATCGCCGCCCTGGCGCCCAGCACGGACCTGTCCGCGCACGGCGACCAGAACGTCACCCTGCTCGAATGGGCCATCTGGAACGAACAGCCGCGCGCCTTGGCGGCGCTGCTCGATGCCGGTGCCGACCCGTCCCTGCCGGGCATGGACCAGGAAACCGTGGTGCACATGGCGGCCATGGCCAAGGATCCGCAATACCTGGAGATCCTGTTGCAGCACGGCGCCCCGGTCGACCCGGTGAGCGCGCGCGCGAACTGGACGCCGCTGTTCCGCGCCGTGCAGAGCAAGCGCGACGCGCAGATCGAGATGCTGCTCAAGGCCGGCGCCGATCCGAAGCGGGTCGACGCCACCGGCAACTCGTTGCTGCACCTGGCCGCGCAGAGCAGCGCCGGCAACCCATGGGTGCCCAGGCTGCTTCAGGCCGGTGTCGATCCGGCCCTGCGCAATGCCCAGGGCAAGACCTTCCAGGCGTACTTCTTCAACACGCCCGAGCGCCTGCTCAACGCCAACGCGCAGCAGGTCCGCAACGACGTGCGCGCCTGGCTGAGCGCCCACGCCATCCCCCTGGAAGCGACCCGCTGATGCGGTCGGTCGCCACACTCGCACGGAGCCGCGCATGAACCAGAGCGATCTTTCCCCGTCCGATCCGTCCACCCCGTTCTCCGACGCGGTCCGCGGCCAGCAGCCGCAGGCCGTGGATCGGCAACTGCCGCCGTTGCTGCAGGACCTCTACCACACCGCCGCCGAGCGCCGCGCCGGCGGCGCCGAGACCTTCGCCACGCTGCCCGATGGCTGGTCGCGCATGGACGACGCCGCGCTGCAGCGCGCCGGCATCGATCCCAGCCTGCAGCACGACGCCAAGAGCGGCTTCGATGCCGCGTTCTACCGCAACCCGCAGGGCAAGGTGGTGCTGGGCTTCTGCGGCACCGACGAACTGAAGGACTGGAAACACAACCTCGGCCAGGGCTTGGGCTTTTCCGACGCGCAGTACGCCTCGGCGATCCAGCTCGGCAGCCAGGCCAAGCAGGCCTTCGGCGACAACCTGCTGATCTCCGGGCACTCGCTGGGCGGCGGCCTGGCCGCGGCCTCGTCGATGGTCAACGACGTGCCGGCGGTGACCTTCAACGCCGCCGGGGTCAACAACAAGACGCTCGAGCGCGAAGGGCTGGATGCCGACGCGGCCAAGGCCTATGCCGCCGACGGGCTGATCCGCGGCTATCACGTCAAGAACGAACTGCTGACCTACCTGCAGGAAGACAACCTGCTGACCCGCGGCCTGATGCCCGACGCCGCCGGCCACCAGATCCAGCTGCCGGAACCGGACCCGCTGTCGTTCGGCCAGCGCCTGATCCCCGGGATGATGCTCAAGCATCGCCTGGACCTGCACGGCATCGATTCGGTGATGAAGGCCGAGGACCTGGCGCAGAACCAGAGCCAGGGTCAGGTCCAGAGCCAGGCGCAATCGGGTTCGCTGTCGACCGGCAGCCGCCTGTTCAACGACGCGGTGGTGCAGTTGGACGGCCAGCGCGACCGGCTCGGCCTGCACGACGACGCGGCCTTCCTCAACACCGCCGCCAGCGTCGCCGCGCGCGCCGGCCAGGACGGCCTGCAGCGCATCGACCAGGTGCTGCCCAGCCGCGATGGCGACCGACTGTTCGCCGTCCAGGGGCAACCGGAGAACCCGGCGCACCTGCGCAGCCAGGTCCAGACCGCGGCCGCGGCCCACGAGCCGTCGCAGGCCAACGTCGGCCAGTTGCAGCAACAGAACCTGCAGGCGCCGCCACAGCAGCAGGAAGAACGGCAGCGCAGCGTGGCGATGCAGTAGTCGCCGCCTGCGACTGCATCACGGCAGGCGTCCACGCCGACGCCTGCCGTGGCGTCCACCACCCAGACCAGCGATTTCGCAAGCGCACTGCCGGACGCAACGCCCCAGACCCACGCCCGCGGCGTACGGCAGCAGGCCCAGCGCCGGCACCCACATCGCGCCGCCGCACGCGAACAGGCCGCGGCCGTCCCGCAGCCGCGGCTCAGCCAGCGCCGGCCATCGCGCGCAGGGTGATGCCGACCAGATAGGCCAGGTACGTGCCGGTGGCGTAGCCCATCGTGCCCAGCAACACGCCGACCGGGGCCAGCGCCGGGTGGAACGCGGCCGCCACCACCGGCGCCGAGGCCGGGCCGCCGACGTTGCTCTGCGAGCCGATCGCGAAGTAGAAGAACGGTACCCGCAGCAGCTTGCCCAGCGCCAGCAGCAGCAGGACGTGCACGATGAGCCAGATCAGGCCGAGCGCGAAGATCCAGGGCCGGTCGAACAGCGCCAGCAGATCCATCTGCATGCCGATGCAGGCAATCAGGAAATACAGCAGCAGCGTGCCGATGCGCGAGGCGCCGGCGCCCTCGAGCGTGCGTGCGCGGGTGAAGCTGAGCAGCAGGCCGAAGGTGGTCGCCAGCACCACCACCCACACGAACGGCGAGCCGAGGCTGAACTGCTTGGCCCAGCTGACGTTGGCGTCGAACCACGCCGCGGTCGGGGTGGCGATCGCATGCGCCAGGCCGACCGCGCCGAAGGCCACGCCGACGATCAGCATCAGGTCGGTGAGGCTGGCGACGCGCTCGTGCTGGGCCTGGAAGTGGGCGATGCGCTGCTTGAGGTCGTCGATGCCGCGGGTGTCGGCGCCCGTGCGCGCATCGATCGCCGGCGCGCGTTGCGCAAAGAAGATCAGCAGCGCCATCCACACGTAGCCGACGCCGACGTCGACCACCGCGAACTGGCCGAAGGTGGTGGCATCGACCTGGAACACTTCGCGCATCGCCAGCATGTTGGCGCCGCCGCCGATCCAGCTGCCGGCCAGCGCGGCCATGCCGGCCCAGGTGTCGCCGGCAACGGTCACCGGATGCAGCCACTTCATCACCTGGAACGCGACCACCGCGCCGAGCATGATGCTGAAGGACGCGCCCAGGTACATCGCCACCAGCTTCGGCCCCAGCCGCAGGATGCCCTTGAGATCGATGGTCAGGGTGAGCAGCACCAGCGCCGCCGGCAGCAGCACATCGCGCGCGACCGGGTTGTAGAGCGAATTGTGCTGGCCGTCGATCAGGCCGACGGTGTTGTAGATGCCGGGAATCAGGTAGCACAGCAACAGTGCCGGCACGACGCCGTAGAAGCGCTTCCAGAATCCCGACGGCCGCGCCGCGGTCCAGAACACCGCACCCAGGGTGGCGGCGATCAGGCCGAAGATGACGATGTCGTTGGTGATCAGGGGCGTCGAGGGCATCGGGCTGTGGGGCGGGGATTGGGGAGTGGGGATTCGGGATTCGTGCGCCGCGGCTGGAGGTTTGGAGGTTTGGAGGTGTAAACAACGATCGAAAGAGAGCAACAGAGCGCGGGTGAATTCGCAGGAGCGACGCGCTGCAAGCGCCCTGTTGTTTTTGTGAGAGGGGCTTCAGCCCCGACGCTTTAGCGGTAAGGCGTCGGGGCTGAAGCCCCTCCCACAAGGGCCATCGGATTACTGAAATCGCGGGAAAATCCCGAATCCCCAATCCCGAATCCCGAATCCCGAATCCCGAATCCCGAATCCCCAATCCCCAATCCCCAATCCCCAATCCCGGGACCTGGGCCATGACCCAGGACGGGGCCCGGAAACCCAGGCCCCAGGTCCCCTCACTGCCCGATATGCTGCTTCAGCCAGCCGTTGACCGTGTCGTGCCAGAGGATGCTGTTCTGCGGCTTCAGCACCCAGTGGTTCTCGTCCGGGAAGTACAGGAACTTGGACTCGATGCCCTTGCGCTGCAGCGCGCCGAACGCGGCCAGGCCCTGCTCCATCGGGATGCGGAAATCCTGCTGGCCATGGATCACCAGCATCGGCACCTTCCACTTGTCCACGTGCAGGATCGGGTTGAACTTCTCGTAGCCGGCCGGGTTCTGCCACGGCGTGCCGCCGTTCTCCCACTCGCTGAACCACAGCTCTTCGGTGGCGTAGCCCATCATGCGGTTGTCGAACACGCCGTCGTGGTCGACCAGGCACTTCCACGGCTTGTTCCAGTTGCCGGCCATCCAGTAGACCATGTAGCCGCCGTAGCTGGCGCCGAGCGCGCAGGCCTTGTCGCCGTTGAGGAAGCCGTACTGCTTCTGCGCCGCGTCCCAGCCCTTCTGCAGGTCTTCCAGCGGGCGGTCGCCCCAGTGCTGGCTGATCGCATCGGTGAAGGCCTGGCCGTAGCCGGTGGAGCCGTGGAAGTCGATCATCACCACCGCGTAGCCCTGCCCCGCGTAGGTCTGCGGGTTCCAGCGATAGCTCCAGCCGTTGCCGAAGCTGCCCTGCGGGCCGCCGTGGATCAGGAACGCGACCGGATAGGTCTTGCCTTCCTGATAGTTGTACGGCTTGACCACATAGCCGTGCACGGTGTCGTTGTTCCAGCCCTTGAACGAGAACTGCTCGTAGTCGCCGAACTTCACGTCCGGGAGCAGTTCGCCGGCGCTGGGGGTGATGGCGCGCGGCTGCTGGCCATCGGCATCGGCGACCATGATCTGGTCGCCGCTCTTGAGGCTGTTGCGGGTGAAGGCCAGGGTGTTGCCGGCCAGCACCGGTGAGCCGACGCTGCCGTCGGCGGCCACGGTGCGGACCTTGCCGTCGGCCACGTCGACCGCGAACAGCGGATGCTGGCCCATGTCGTCGGCGGTGGTGTAGACGGTCTTGCCGTCGGCCGACAGCACGATCTCGCCAGCCGAGCGATCCCACTGCGGGGCGATCTCGCGGGCCTTGCCGCTGGCCACGTCCATCGCCATCAGGCCGAAGCGGTCGGCCTCGAAGCCGGGGCGCTTCATCGCGCGATAGAACAGCGTCTTGCCGTCGGCGGAGAACACCGGGCCGGCGTCCCAGGCCGGGTTGGACGCGGTCAGGTTGACCGGCGCGGCCTTGCCGGCGGCGTCCAGCCGGTACAGGTCGAAGTTGGTCGACCACGGCTCCTCGCGGCCGGCCACGCGCACGCTGGCGACCAGCGACTGCCCGTCCGGCGCCCAGGTGTAGTCCTCGCTGCCGCCGAACGGCTTGGAGGGGATGTCGCCGGCCAGGGTCACGCTGACCGCCGAGGCGCCGGCGACCGGCTTGGCCTTGGCGCCGGCCGGCAGCGGCGCGACGAACAGGCTGTTGCGGCGGCCGTCGTTCCAGGTGTCCCAGTGGCGCACGAACAACTGGTCGAACACCACGCCGGTGGCCTTGGACTGCTTCTTGGCGTCCAGGCGCTTCTGCGTGCAGGCCAGGTCCGAGCCGCAGTCCTGGAACACGCCGGCACTGAAGGCCACGCGGTCGCCCTGCGGGGCGATGCGGTAGCTGTCCACGTCCAGCGCGAAATCGGTGAGCTGGCGCGGCGCGCCGCCGGCCAGCGGCAGCGCGTACAGCTGCTGGCGGCCGGACTTGGCGCTGAGGAAGTACACGGTCTTGCCGTCGGCCGACAGCTCCGGCGAATTGACGTTCCAGCCTTCCGGGGTCAGCCGCTTCGGCGGCGCCGCATCGCGGGTGCGCAGGTCGCGCAGCCACAGGCTGGTGCTGGACTTCTCCAGCGCCTTGTCCATCTGCCGCTTGGCGAAGATCACCGTGCCGCCATCGGGCGTCAGCAGCGGCGAGGACACCCGCTCCAGCGCGACCATGTCGCGAACTTCGAAACCGCGGGTGGCGGCCAGCGCGGGCAGCGCGGTCAGCAGGGCCAGGGGCAGCAAGGCGTAGCGCAGGGTCATCGGGCGTCTCCGGAACACGGCAAAACGTCGATGGTAGGGGCCGTGGTGGGCGTGGCGCAAAGGACTGAAGTCATGGAGGGGCTGGGATTGGGGAGTCGGGATTGGGGATTGGGAAGAGCGAGGTGCTGGCTCGGCTGGGACCTACGAAGGTCCTGACGGACCGGTGTCGTGCAACAGGCGGACCGCGGTCTACGCGCGGCTGGATGAGAAGCGGATCGGGATTGGCAGATGCGGTGCGTTGGTTCGGCCAGGGCGATCAGGAGCAGCCTGGCACCTGGTTCGGATAGCGCGGACGGGCAGATCCGCCGCTGGACGGAAAGACGCGTCGGGATCGACAGTGTGATGCGCAGGCTCGGCCACGCGCGAGGTCGGTTTGGGCCGGCTTCCGGTGGCGTGGCGGAGCGCGATGCACGCGCGGCTGCGGCGCAATTCGCTCCTGGGCCTGCGCGACACACGCGGCGCGGAGCAGCCAGCGAGAAGCTGGCGGGATCGGCACGTGCGGCGTGCGGGCCCGGCCGGAAAAAGCGAAGCCCGGCGCGGGGCCGGGCTTCGGATGTTGCATTGCAGGAGGCGGTTGCGCGGGTTACGCGCGCGGCGCAGCCGCGGCTTCGCCCTTGCGGCCGGTGCGGTACAGCAGCCAGCCGACGAAGGCCAGCAGCGCCAGGCCGTACCACTGGTTGAGGTGGAACGCTTCCGGCAGCGCCAGCACATCGGCGCGGCCCGAGGCCACGATCGGCACCGCGATGGCAATGCCCATCAACGCCTCGCCGGTGATCAGGCCCGCGGCGAACAGCGTGCCCGGGCGGTGCACGCGGTCGCGGCCCTCTTCGTCATCGGCGCGGATCTTGTGGAAACGCTCGACCAAGTGGGTCAGCAGGCCGCCGAGGAAGATCGGCACCATCAGTTCCAGCGGCAGGTAGATGCCGATCGCCGCGGCCAGCACCGGCACGCGGAAGCGCTTGCCGGTCTTCTTCAGCCACTCGTCCAGGGCGATGATCGCCGCACCGACGCCGGCACCGATGCCGATCATGGTCCACGGCAACTCGCCGCCAAACAGGCCCTTGGCCACCGACGCCATCAGCGTGGCCTGCGGCGCCGCCAGCGCATTGGGATGCTGCGGCGTGGCTGCGCCGATGCCATAGGCCTGGGCCAGCAGATTCAGCACCGGCGCCATGATCAACGCGCAGGAGAACGCACCGATCGCCAGCATCAGCTGCTGCTTCCAAGGCGTGGCGCCGACCAGGTAGCCGGCCTTCAGATCCTGCAGGTTGTCGCCGCCCACTGCGGCGGCGCAGCACACCACCGCGCCGATCATGATCGCGGCGACCGCGCCGATCGGCGAATCGCGCCCGAGCAGCAGCACCAGCACCGCCGAGGCGAACAGGATGGTGGAGATGGTGATGCCGGAGACCGGGTTGTTCGACGAGCCGATCAGGCCGGCCAGGTAGCCGGACACCGAGACGAACAAGAAACCGGCGACGATCATGATGATGGTCATCGGCACGCTGACGTGCCACTGGCCGACGATGGCCTGGTAAAGACCCAGCAGCGGCAGCGTGCACAGCAGCAACGCCACCAGCATCCACTTCATCGGCAGGTCGCGATCGGTCTCGGCCACCGCGGCCCCGCCGGTGCTCTTGCGCGCCGCCGCGAAGCCGCTCTTGACGCCCGACAGCAGCGACTTGCGCAGCGAGAACAGCGTCCACACGCCGCCGATCAGCATCGCGCCCACGCCCAGGTAGCGCACCTTGGCCGCCCAGATGCCGAACGCGGCTTCGGCCGCCGGCGCATTGGCCAGACTCTGCGCCAGCGCCGGGTCGGAGCCCATGAAGAACTGCTGGTAGAGCGGGATGGCCAGGTGCCAGGACAGGATCGAGCCGGACAGCACCACGATGCCGACGTTGAGCCCGACGATGTAGCCCACGCCCAGCAGCGCCGGCGACAGACCGGTCCCGATGTAGCCGACCATCTTGCTGCTGCCGATGTACGCGGCCTGCGCCCAGGTATCCGGAATCACCTTCAGGCCGCTGGCCGCGCCGAGCTTGACCAGCCCGCCGATCGCCGCCGACAGGCCCAGGATCTTCAGCCCCGGCCCGGGATTCTCACCAGCCTTGAGCACTTCCGCGGCGGCCTTGCCCTCCGGGAACGGCAGCGGGTCCTCGACGATCATCGAGCGTCGCAGCGGCACCGAGAACAGCACCCCGAGCAGACCGCCCATGCCGGCGATGCCCAGCACCCACCAGTACTTGAAGTCCGGCCAGTAGCCCATGATCACCAGCGCCGGGATGGTGAAGATCACCCCGGCCGCGATCGAGGAACCGGCCGAGGCGCCGGTCTGCACGATGTTGTTCTCGAGGATGGAGCCGCCGCCGAGCAGGCGCAGCACCCCCATCGACACCACCGCCGCCGGAATCGCGGTGGCGATGGTCAGGCCGGCGAACAGACCGAGGTAGGCATTGGCGGCGGACAGCACCACGGCCAGCACGATCGCCAGCACCACGGCACGGAACGTGAGCTGGCGCGGCGCGGCAGCGTTGTTCATGGTTACCCCTGAAACGACAAAAACGCTTTGCACGCTAGCGTCTGGGGCCGGGCAAGTCCAGCATCGCGGTGCCCAGCTTGTGGCACATGCCTGGGGGGCCGGGATTGGGGATTGGGGATTGGGGATTCGTAGAAGCGGCAGTGCTCAGGGGCGGACGGTTGCTCCTCTCGCACCGGGATGTGGGTTGGGGTGAGGGTTCGGCAGCAAGCAGGTCACCCACCTTTTCGTGCCGGCCTGCCCCTCATCCGCCCCTGCGGGGCACCTTCTCCCGGGGGGAGAAGGAACCGCAGCTAGCCCCTCTCCCACCGGGAGAGGGGTTGGGGTGAGGGTCCGGCCTCGCGCCGAACCGCCCATGCCGCGCGCCGCCATTCGAGCAAGCGTCCGCGCGCCTATACTCCGCCGCTGCCTTCCTGCGCCGAGAGTCGCCGTGTCCGTGTCCTCCCTGCCGCTGCGCGACGCGCGCGACGATTTCCTCGGCCATCCCAAGGGCGTCTACGTCTGCTTCTTCACCGAGATGTGGGAGCGCTTCTCCTTCTACGGCATGAAGGCGCTGCTGCTGCTGTACCTGACCAAGTACCACCTGTTCGGCGACGACGCCGGACTCGACCTGCTCGGCGCCTACGGCGGCCTGGTGTACTGCGTGCCGGTGCTCGGCGGCCTGCTCGCCGACCGCTGGCTGGGCATGCGCAAGGCGGTGGTGTTCGGCGGCCTGCTGCTGGTCCTCGGCCACATCGGCATGGCCTTCGAGGGTCACGCCGCCACGCGGGTCAACGGCGAGGTGGTGCGCGACACCGCATCCCTGGGCGTGACCTACCTGTCGCTGGCGCTGATCATCATGGGCGTGGGCTTCCTCAAGCCCAACATTTCCACCATCGTCGGCAAGCTGTATCCGGCCGACGACCCGCGTCGCGACGCCGGCTTCTCGCTGTTCTACGCCGGCATCAATCTCGGCGCGCTGTTCGCCTCGCTGGTCTGCGGCTTCCTCGGCGAGGCCTACGGCTGGCGCTACGGCTTCGGCGCGGCCGGCATCGGCATGCTGCTCGGCCTGGGCATGTTCCTGTGGGGCCAGAAATACCTACATGGCCACGCCGAACCGGCGCAGCCGGCGCTGCTGCGCGAGCGCGTGCTCGGCGTGCCGCGCGAATGGGCGATCTACCTGTGCGCCGTGCTGGGCGTGCTGCCGGTGGCCGCGCTGATGTGGGCCGCGGCCAACGGCGCCTTCAGCCTGGGCGGGGAAATCTCCCTGGCCCTGCTGCTGATGCTGCTGGTGCTCGGCGCAGTGCTGCTGTGGTTCGCCTGGTTCACCGGCACCCAGTGCACCCCGGTGCAGCGCCAGCAGATGATCGCGCTGATGGTGCTGATCGCGATGGCGCTGGTGTACTTCACCCTGTACGAGCAGACCTACGGCTCGTGGGTCACCTTCACCGACCGGCTGATGACCAAGGACATCGTGCCGTCGCTGGTGATCCGCGGCGGTACGCCCCTGCCCTGGTCGATCGCCTCGCTGCTGCTGGCGCCGCTGGGCTTCGTGCTGGCGGCCTCGTTGTCCGACCGCCGCCCTGGTTCGTCGGCGCCACGGCGGCTGTTCGTCGCGGTCAGCGCGTTGATGCTGTTGTTCCTGATCCGCGACTGCCTGGTGCTGCCGCAGACCGCAGGCTCGCTGACCTACCTGGGAGCGCTGTTCCTGGTGTTGCTGGCGCCGCTGTTCGCCGCGCTGTGGGCGTGGCTGGCGCGGCGCGGGCGCGAGCCGTCCAAGCCGGCCAAGTCGGCAATGGGGCTGTTGCTGGCCGGCCTGTCCTTCGTGCCGCTGGCGCTGGCCGCGCAACAGGTCGGCGCGACCGGCCAGATGGCGAGCGTGTGGTGGCTGGTGCTGGCCTACTTCGTGCTGGAGGCGGGCGAAATGTGCCTGTCGCCGGTCGGCCTGTCGGCGGTGACCCAACTCGCGGTGCCGCGCGTGGTCAGCCTGATGATGGGCACCTGGTTCCTGGCCACGGCGTTCTCCGAGGCGCTGGCGGCGCTGTTCGGCAAGCTGGCCGCGATCGAGGTGCCGGATGGCCAGACCCTCAACATCGCCGACGCCGCGGCCAAGTACGCGCACCTGTTCTGGCTGCTGCTGTGGATCGGCGTGGGCTGCGCAGTGCTCGCCTTCCTCGCCGCGCCGCTGCTGCGGCGGATGATGCATGGGGTGCGTTGAGCGGATTGCCACTGAGGTCGCATCATTGCGACCGCGATTCCACCGCAACGGACGTCAGGCCGAGCTGCCGACCAATCAAGGCGAGTGCGGTCCGGACCTGCCCCGGACCGCACTGACGTCGTGCACCTGCGATGCATGCCGTGCAGGCATGCATCGCCAAGCGGATCGCTTACGGCTTCGCTGCCGCCGGCGCCGCCTGCGCACCGCCCAGCGACTTGCTCAGGAACGCCAACAGCCGGGTGTAGAACTCGCGACGGTGTTCTTCGGTATAGAAGCCATGGCCCTCGGTCGGGACATACAGCGTTTCCACCGGCACTCCGGCCTTCTTCAGGGCGGCTTCCATCTTCTTCGAATGCAGAATCGGGGCGCGCTCATCCTCGCCGCCGGCCACCAGGAACACGGGCACCTTGATCCTGTCGGCCAGGTTGACCGGCGACACAGCGGAAAGTTCGCTGCTCGGCCCCAACCACTCGCGCAGATAGGTCTGGCCCGCGTCGCGTTGCTGGATGTCGCCCTTTGCATACATCAGCGGCAAGTCGTAGACACCGACATAACCTGCCGCACACCGGTACAGCGAAGGCTCCTTTGCGACCCCCATCAACGACGCGTAAGCACCATAGCTGGCGCCGAACAGGCAGATGCGCTGCGGATCAGCGATGCCCTGGGCAATCGCCCAGCGGGTGGCATCGGTGACGTCGTCCTGCATCTTGCCACCCCACTGGCCGGCACCGGCCTGCTTGAACGCGCGGCCATAGTTGCCGGAACCGCGATAATTGACCTGCAATACCGCATAGCCGGCACTGGCCAGGATCTGGGCATCCTCGTCGAACAGGCCGCTGTCAAAGATTCCGAAGGGGCCGCCATGCGGCATTACCACCATCGGCACCTTGCCTGGGGCAGCCGACGTGGGCAGCGTCACGAAGCCGTGCAGGGTCAGGCCATCGCGTGCCTGTAGCTCGATCGGCCGCACCTCGCCCAGCTTGGGCGGCTGCAAGGCAGCACGACGTGCAAAGACGAACTCGGCCTTCTTCGCCACCGTATCGAACAGATAGAACTCGCCCGGATTGCGCCCGGACTGCACCTGCACCAGATTGAGCCGGCCGTCGCGGGTGCTCGAGGTGGCATAGACCGCCTGCCCAGGGAAGGCCGCTTCCAGCGAGCGCTGGGTCTTGGCTTCGGGCGAGCTCGCGTCGAAGAACAGGCTGCGCGGCTTGTCGCCCAGCACCTCGACACCGACCGGGACACGGGTGCCGTGGCGGTACATGATCCGGTAGGGATCGGCCAACACATCGCGCACCACCACCTTGCGCTCGCCGCTGTCCGCGTTCCACGACTCGATCGCGTCGCTTCCCTTGGCCTCCTGAACCTGCAGATAGGCGATCTTCCCATCCTCGGAGAAGCCGAGCGGCGTCTCCACGTGCTGACTGACGTTTTCGTCGTTGATCAGCTTCCAGTCGCTGCCCTGCGCATCGCGGTAGAACAGCTTCCTGGCATTGTCGGCGTCTGCGCCCGAAGCGAAGCGCACCTTGCCCTGCTCATCGCTGTAGAACTCGGCGCCGCGCACTTTCGGCGAACCGGCCAGCGTCCGGCGTCGGCCCGTGTACACATCCATGATCTCTGCGCGGCTGTAAGGATCCTTGCTGACGCTGAATGGACGGACTTGGATGATGACATTGCGGTCATCCCCTGGCAGAGGACCGACCATGTCGGCGATGACGTCCTCGACCTTCTTGGTCTGAATCAAGGTACCGGGGCCGTTGCCGGTCACCCGCTGACCCACCAGCAATTCGGCAGCACTGCCGTCGGCATTGATCGCGAACAGTTCGCCCGTCCCCCGCGGCGCGTCCAGCGACCCCATCTTTTCGGCCATGCTGAACACCACACGGGTATCGTTGACCCACTCGAACGCGTTGACGTGGCTGTTCTTGTCCATCGAAAAGCTGCCGACGATCTTGCTGTCGGAGCGGCGCATCACCGCTAGCGCGGTGCGGTCGGCCAGCGGCACGGTCGCTGCGTAATACTCACCGGTGGGCGACAGCTTCAACTCGCCAACCTGTTCCTTCTTGAGATACGGCGCCAGATCCACCTGCGCCCATGCATTCCCCGCTCCCAGCAGACACAACAACGCGACTGCGTACAGTCCCCTCTTCATTCCTTGTTCCCCTGTTCCTGTTGGCGTCACGTACGTGTGAAGTCTAATCCAGGCGCTTGTCCGATGGCGTGCCGGAAGCTGGGCGCCGACCTCCGACGACGTCGGGGCGGGAAACCAAAAAAGCGTGCTGCCCGGAGGCCGCACGCCCGTCGTCTGCCGTGGAAACGGCAGCGCGCACCGATCAGGCGCATCGCCGCCGCCCTGGCGTCACCTACTCTCTCGGCGCGCCGGTCGACCCGCGCACCATCAAGCTGAAGTCCAGCGTCTGCTGCAACGGCACGTCCACCCGTTCGATGATGGCTAGCAGCAGGTTGACCGCGCGGACACCGATTTCCCGCATCGGCTGCCGGATGGTCGTCAACGGCGGCGTGAGGTAACTGGACGAGGCCAGGTCATCGAAGCCGACGATGGACAGGTCGTCCGGCACGCGGATACCCAGGTCCCGGCAGGCCGCCAGGGCACCCAGTGCCATCTGATCGCTGAAGCAGAAGATCGCGGTCGGCGCGGGTGTACGGCCCAATAGCGCCATCGCCGCGGCATGGCCGGATTCCACGGAGAAGTCGCCCGGCACGACGGTCAGGTTGCGCAGGCGGCCGCGCGCCTTGGCGGAGGCGCGAACCCCTTCCAGTCGTTGCTGATGCAGGGGATTGTCGGGCGGGCCGCCCACCACGGCGATCCGCGCGTGCCCCAGTCCATACAGGTGTTCCATCACGGCGCGCGCGGCGGCCGCGTTGTCGATGTGGACGCTGGGAATCCCCAGCGCCGGGTCGAACTCGCAGCCGTTGACCACCGGCGCGGCGCCGCCCTGCTGCTTGACGATCTCACGCGCCGTCGGCGGCAGGCGATGTCCCAGCACGATCAGGCCGTCCGCCTCGTTGCGCGGGAGCATCTGCGCGTAGCGCTCCTCGCGGTCGGGCTGGTGCTGGGTATCGCCCAGCAGCACGGCGTAGCCGACCGCCTGCGCGGCGTCCTCCGCGCCCTGCAGGATCTGGGCGAAGAAGGGATTGGCGATGTCCGGGACGGTGACCAGGAGCTTGCCGCTGCGCTGGGTCTTGAGCGTCCTGGCCACCGTGTTGGGGACATAGCCCAGCGCGGCGGCGGCCTGCTCGATGCGCGCGCGCGTGGCGGGCAGGACTTTTTCCGGCCGGGAGAGCGCCCGCGACACCGTGCCCGCGGTGACGCCAACGTGCTTTGCGATGTCGTAGATGGTTGTCGCCATGAACTGAGCTCTGGTGTCTGCTGTGCAGTGCACAACGGGTCTTGCGGGAGGCCCATGCTAGGATGATTCAATCGATTGCATGAGGGCGAATCACGTTGAAGACGCTCAAGGGTCCAGCGCTGTTCCTGGCACAGTTCATCGCCGACACACCTCCCTTCAATCGCTTGGACACGCTGGCCGAATGGGCCGCGGGCCTGGGCTATTCTGGCCTACAAGTACCGACCAGCGCGCCCCACCTGTTCGATCTGGCCCAGGCCGCGCACAGCCAGGCGTACTGCGACGACCTCGCCGGCATGCTGGCCGGGCATGGCCTGCAGATCACCGAGCTGTCCACCCACCTGCAGGGACAGCTGGTCGCCGTCCACCCCGCCTACGACAGCCTGTTCGATGGCTTCGCACCGCCGGACAAGCGCGGCAACCCCGCCGCCCGCCAGGCCTGGGCGGTGGAGCAACTGCAGCTGGCCGCCAAGGCCAGCCAGCGCCTCGGGCTGACGGCGCATGCCACGTTTTCCGGCGCGCTGGCCTGGCCCTACTTCTATCCCTGGCCGCAACGCCCACCCGGGCTGGTGGAGGAGGCCTTCGTCGAACTCGGCCGCCGCTGGCATCCGATCCTGGATGCCTTCGACGCCTGCGGCGTGGACCTGTGCTTCGAGATCCACCCGGGCGAAGACCTGCACGACGGCGCGACCTTCGAGCGCTTCCTCGACGTGGTCGACCAGCACCCACGCGCCAAGATCCTGTACGACCCCAGCCACCTGCTGCTGCAGCAGATGGACTACCTGGGTTTCATCGACCGCTACCACGCGCGCATCGGCATCTTCCACGTCAAGGACGCGGAGTATCGCGCCAGCGCGCGCAGCGGCGTCTATGGCGGTTACCAGGACTGGATCGATCGTCCGGGGCGGTTCCGCTCGCTCGGCGATGGCCAGATCGATTTCAAGGCGATCTTCTCCAAGTTCGCGCAATACGATTTCCCGGGCTGGGCGGTGCTGGAGTGGGAGTGCTGCCTGAAGCATCCGGAAGATGGAGCACGCGAGGGGGCCGCGTTCATTCGCGACCACATCATCCGCGTGACCGAACGCGCCTTCGACGACTTCGCCGGCAGCGGCGCCGATCCGGCATCGCTGCGCCGCATGCTGGGAACCTGAGCCATTACCGCCCTGGGAGGGGACGCCATGACGCACACCATGTCGCGCTTGGGCGCGATGATGTTTCTGCAGTTCTTCATCTGGGGGGCATGGTTCGTGACCCTGGGGACCTACCTGGTGCAGGGGCCGCTGCACGCCAGCGCGAGCCAGGTGGCGACGGCGTTCCTCAGCCAGTCCATCGGCGCCATCGTCGCGCCGTTCCTGGTCGGCCTGATCGCCGATCGCTACTTCGCGGCGCAGCGCATCCTGGGAGTGCTGCATCTCGCCGGTGCGGTACTCATGTGGCTGGCATCCACCGCGACGAGCTTCGGCGTGTTCTTCGCCTGCGTCATGGGCTACATGCTGCTGTTCATGCCGACGCTGGCGCTGGCCAACAGCGTGGCGATGCGGCACATGCAAGCGCCGGAAAAGCAGTTCCCGCCGGTGCGCGTGGCCGGCAGCGTCGGCTGGATCGTGGCCGGCGTGCTGATCGGCTGGCTGGGCTGGGAACAGGCACATCGGCTCGAGCTGACGTTCCGGATGGCGGCGCTGGCCTCGCTAGCCCTGGGCCTGTATGCCTTCACCCTGCCGCACACGCCGCCGCTGGCGCAGCAGCGCGACGCCGGGCTGGGGCAGATCCTGGGGCTGGACGCGCTGCGGCTGCTCAAGTCGCGCTCCTATCTGGTGTTCTTCCTGGCGTCCATCGCCATCTGCATCCCGCTGGCGTTCTACTACAACTTCACCAACCCCTACCTCAACGATCTGGGCGTGCGCGGCGCGGCCGGCCTGCAGTCCCTGGGCCAGGTGTCCGAAGTCCTGCTGATGCTGGCCATGCCGTTCCTGTTCGTGCGGCTGGGGGTCAAGACCATGCTGGCGGTGGGCATGGCGGCGTGGGTGGTGCGCTACGCGATGTTCGCCTTCGGCGATGCGGGCGGCGGCTTCTCCCTGCTGGTGATCGGCATCGTGCTGCACGGCATCTGCTACGACTTCTTCTTCGTCACCGGCCAGATCTACACCGATGCGCATGCCGGCCCCGCCGCGCGCAGCAGCGCGCAGGGCTTCATCACCCTGGCCACGTACGGCGTGGGCATGCTGATCGGCACGTTCCTGTCCGGCGCGGTGGTGGAGCATTACACCACCGCCACAGGCCCGGACTGGCAGCGGATCTGGCTGTTCCCGGCCGGCGTCGCGCTGCTCGTGCTGGTCGCCTTCCTGCTGCTGTTCCGCGACCGGCCCGCCGTCGCGGCCGCACGCTCCGCACCTTGAGGATCCCCTCGATGCCCAAGCTTGGAATCGCCATCGTCGGCACCGGCATGATCGGCGCCGTGCACCGTCGCGCAGCGCTGCTGGCCGGCGCCTCGGTCCGCGGCGTCGCCGCCTCGTCCCCACAGCGCGCACGCGAGGTGGTACAGGCGTGGGATGTCCCGCAGGCGTATCGCGATATCGAGGAGGTGGTCGCCGATCCGCAGGTGCAGGTGGTGCACGTCTGCACGCCCAACCATCTGCACCGCGCCATGGCGCAGGCGGCGCTGGACGCAGGCAAGCACGTGATCTGCGAGAAGCCGCTGGCGACGACGCTGGAGGACGCCCGGGCGTTGGCGGCCCTGGCCCGCGCGACCGGACTGGTCGCCACAGTGCCCTTCGTCTACCGCTACCACCCGGTGGTCCGCGAGGCGCGCGCCCGCATCGCCCAGGGTGAGCTGGGGCCGCTGCGCCTGATCCACGGCAGCTATCTGCAGGACTGGCTGCTGGACCCCGCCAGCAACAACTGGCGCGTGGACCCGTCGCTGGGCGGCGCGTCGCGCGTGTTCGCCGACATCGGCTCGCACTGGTGCGACCTGGTGGAATGGGTGAGCGGCGAGCGCTTCGCCGAGGTCAGCGCCGCGTTCGCGACGGTGATCGCCGAACGCGGCACCAATACCGGGCAGAGCTTCACCACGCCGGCGGCGGGCGGCGCGATGCAGGCGGTGTCGAGCGAAGACGTGGCCATGGCGATGCTCAGAACCGGCGCGGGCACGCTGGCCTCGTTGACGGTCAGCCAGGTCTCGGCGGGGCGCCGCAATCGCCTCTGGTTCGAGATCGATGGCGCCCAAGCCAGCGTGGCGTTCGACCAGGAGGACGCCGAACGCCTGTGGATCGGCCGGCCGGACCAGCGCGAGGAAGTCTTCGTGCGCGGACCTGGTGCCGGCAGTGCCGAACAACGCCGGCTGGCGACGCTGCCGGCCGGGCACGCGCAGGGCTACGGCGATTGCTTCGAGGCGTTCGTCGCCGACACCTACCGCGCCATCGCAGGCGAGCGGCCGGAAGGCCTGCCCACCTTCGACGACGGGCTGCGTTCGGCGCTGATCGTCGATCGCGTCATCACATCGGCCAGGACACGCGGCTGGACATCCATCGATTGACTCCCGGGAGGACTTCCTGATGAACACAGCGACACGCAGAACCGCAACCCTCGCCCTGCTGCTCCTCGCGGCCCTGCCCGCCTTCGCACACGACACCACCGGCGCGCAGGCCCCCATCGCCGTGCAGATGTACACGCTGCGCAACGCCGGCACGCTCGACCAACAGTTGAAGATCGTCCATGACGCCGGCGTGGGTGCGGTGGAAACGGTCGGCACGCAGAACGTCAGCGCGGTGGAACTCAAGCAGTTGCTGGACAAGTACGCGATCAAGGCGATCTCCTCGCACGTGCAGCTGGCCGACCTGCGCAAGGACCTGGACGGCGCGGTGGCCTTCAATCGCTCGATCGGCAACACGACGTTGGTAGTGCCTTACCTGGACCAGAAGGAGCGGCCCACCGATGCCGCGGGCTGGACCGCACTGGGCAAGGAACTGGGCCAGCTCGCGACGCGGGCACGCGCCAAGGGCATGCGCCTGGCGTACCACAACCACGACTTCGAGCTGGTCGACTTCGATGGCAAGACCGGCCTGGAACTGCTGTTCGCCGCGGCCGGCCCCGATCTCAAGACCGAGCTGGACCTGGCGTGGGTCGCGCGCGCGGGCTACGACCCGGCGGCGATGCTGGGCAAGTTCAAGGGCCGCATGTTCGCGGTCCACGCCAAGGACAATGCACCGAAGGGCCAGGCCGAAGACGAAGGCGGCTTTGCCGCGGTCGGCAAGGGCGTGCTGAACTGGAACGCGATCCTGCCTGCCGCGGCGGCGAGCGGCGTGCAGTGGTACATCATCGAGCACGACCAACCGCGCGATCCGGCCAGCGTCGTCCGGACCGGGGCGGAGTACCTGCGTGAACATCTGCCCGCCAGCACACAGCGCTAGCACGCAAAGGAGTTCGGCTTGAAAACGATCACGACGATGGCCGTGGTGCTGCTGGGGGCGACGCTTGCGCCAAAGGCCTGGGCCAAGGACGACCCGGCGGCCGGCGCGCAGCTCTACGCGAACCACTGCATTGCCTGCCACGGCCCGACGCGCGCGGGGGTCCCGCCCACCTTCCCCGCACTGACCGACGTGGGCAAGCGCCTGCAGCCGGCGCAGATCAAGGAGAAGATCCGCAAGGGTGGCGGGCTGATGCCGCCGTTTTCGCAGCTGTCGCAACAGGACGTCGACGACCTCGCCAGCTTCCTGGCGCAGTAGGGCGCGCCCTCCATTCCCGGTATGCCGCGTTGGGCGCGGCATACCCGGGATCGCCGACACGCCCCAGGCGATCGGCGCCGACTGCGCGCCGGCGCTACAGCTCGCGCACCCAGATGTTGCGGTAGCTGACCTTGGAATCGTGCTCCTGCAGGAAGATCGGCGCGCATGCATGCGGCGCATACGACGGCGCGCCGATGTATTCGGTCTTGCCCGACAGCACGGTGTCGTTCTGCACCAGGACACCGTTGTGCAGGACAGTGATGCGGGCGGGTGACGTGAGTCCGCCGCCCTGCGAGAAACGCGGCGCCTTCCAGATGATGTCGTACACCTGCCACTGGCCCGGCGCACGCGAGGCATTCACCAGCGGAATGGCCTGCTTGTAGATCGCACCGGCCTGGCCGTTGGCATAGGTCGGGTTGTTGTAGCTGTCGAGCACCTGCAACTCATACAGCTCCTGCAGGAAGATGCCGCTGTTTCCCCGCTGCTGGCCGTCGAAGCCACGGATCGCGCTGGGCGTGCGCCACTCGACATGCAGCTGGATGTCGCAGAAGCGCTGCTTGGTGCGGATGCCCTTGCTGCCCGGCACCACGGTCAGCGCGCCGTCGGCGACGCTCCAGGGCACGCGTCCGCCCTGCTCCGACTCCCAGGCCGACAGATCCTTGCCATCGAACAGCACGATCGCGTCGGAGGGGGCGCCGCCCAGGGGCGTGGCCACGGTCGCGGGCACGGGCTTCCACACTTCGGTCTTGGCAGGATCGTGTGCGGGGTCGCCGTCGGCCTGCGCGACCGCAGGCGCCACGGCCAGCAGGCAGGCCGCCATCAGCAGGGATCTGGTCATCGTGTTTCCAGGAGAAGGAGGAAGGGCGAAGCGTGGCGCTCCATCAGCCGGTGGCCCAGGCGGGCGTGCCGGGAACGTAGGTGATGTCTTCATAGCGGCCCGGCACGGCGACGTAGCGCAGCACTTCGGTCGCGCCGACCTCGGAGGTGAAGAAGCCGAAGATGGTCAGTTGCTTGATCATGGTGAAGGGATGCGGCATCGCGTCCGCCGCGTCGGCGGTGCCGGTGTCGGTCACGTCGACGGCCTGTGCCCTGGCCTCCGCATCCAGGGCGCGCAGCAGTTCGGCGCGCGCCTGCGGGGCGAGCGACACGAATCGACCGCCGGCACGTTTGTCGATCTCGGCCAGGCCGGCGCGGAACGTCGCCTGCTGCCGCGGGGTGTAGCAGTCGGTAACGAATTTCGCCATGAACGCGCCGGCCCCGGCGTCCTTCGCCCCCGGCGTCTTGGTCCGCGGCAGGATGGTCTCGGCGATCTCGTCCAGCGTGCCGATCTCGACGGCGGAGAACAGCGCCTTCGTTCCCGTAGCCGACGCCTGTGCCGGGGCGAGCGCGGGCAGGCCGACCATCGCCGCGCCCGTAGCGGCGAAGATCATCTTCAGCAGTTCGCGACGTTCCATTACAGGTTCCCCGCTTTCAGTTCGCGCACGGCATGATCGGCGGCACGTGCGGTCAGCGCCATGTAGGTCAGCGAAGGATTCACGCAGCCGCTGGAGGTCATGCAGGCGCCGTCGGTCACGTAGACGTTCGGCGCGTCCCACACCTGGTTGTACTGGTTCAGCACGGAGTTCTTGCGGTCCCGACCCATGCGCGCGGTGCCCATCTCGTGGATGCCCTTGCCCGGCGCGTAGTCGCCATCGTGCATCTTCACGTCCTTGACTCCGGCCGCCTCCAGCATCTCGGCGGCATCGGCGGCCATGTCCTTGCGCATGGCCTTTTCGTTCTCGCGCATGGCCACGTCCATCGCCAGCACCGGCAACCCCCATTTGTCCTTGCGCTGCGGGTCCAGGCGAATCGTGTTGTCGTGGTGCGGCAGCATTTCGCCGAATCCGGTCATGCCGATGCGCCAGTCGCCCGGCACGGTCAGCGCCTCCTTCAGGTCGGCACCGATGTTCAGCTCGGCGATCTCGCGCGACCAGCCGGTGCGGCTCGCACCGCCCTGGTAGCCGAAGCCGCGCAGGTAGCCACGCTTGTCCATGGCGACATTGCGGAACCGGGGGATGTAGAAGCCGCAGGGACGGCGGCCGAAGTAGTACTTGTCCTCGTAGCCCTCGACCCGGCCGGAGGCACCGGCGCCGAAATGATGGTCCATCACGTTGTGCCCGAGCTCGCCGGACGACGACCCCAGGCCGCCGTCCCAGACATCGGTGGCCGAGTTCATCAGCAGCCAGGTCGAATTGAACGAGGACGCGTTGAGGAAGATGACATTGGCCGTGTACTGGTAGGTCTGTCCGCTCTCGGCGTCGATGATCTCCACGCCGCGCGCACGCTTGCGGTCCTTGTCGTAGAGCACCTCCTTGACGATCGAGAACGGCCGCAGGGTCAGGTTGCCCGTCTTCATCGCCGCCGGCAGCGTGGCCGCCTGGGTCGAGAAATAGGCGCCGAAGGGACAGCCCAGGATGCACTTGTTGCGATACTGGCAGTTGACGCGGCCCTGCTCGACCTTGGGCTGGGTGATGTTGGCGGTGCGCGAGTGGATCAGGTGCCGGGTGCCGCCGAAGGCCTTCTTGATCCGCGCGGCGACGTCCTTCTCGACGATGTTCAACGGGATCGGCGGCAGGAACTCGCCGTCCGGCAACACGTCCAGTCCCTCGCGCGTGCCGGCGATGCCGGCGAACTTCTCCACGTGGTCGTACCAGGGCGCGAGGTCGGCGTAACGGATCGGCCAATCGGTGGCGATGCCATCCTTGAGGTTCGCCTCGAAATCCAGGTCCGACAGGCGATAGCTCTGCCGTCCCCACATCAGCGAACGGCCGCCGACGTGATAGCCGCGGAACCAGTCGAATCGCTTGATCTCGGTGTAGGGCGATTCCTTTTCGTTGGCCCACATCCCCTGCAGGTTCTCGACCAGGGCGTAGTCGCGCATCAGCACCGGATAGGCGGCCTTCATCGCCTGGGTCGGGCGGTTGCGGTGCGGGAAATCCCACGCCTCCTTCATCGCGTTGACGTAGTCCTTGACGTGCTCGATGTTGCGTCCGCGTTCCAGCATCAGGACCTTGAGTCCCTTCTCGGTCAGCTCCTTCGCCGCCCAACCGCCACTGATGCCCGAGCCAACGACGATGGCGTCGTAATGATTGTCTGCCATGGGTTCTACTTCACCTCGGTGGATAGCGTTTCAGACGTCGCAGAGGCGGATCGCCTCGCGCAGCGAGCCGACGGGATCCGGCGCGGTGGGAACGAATTCCTGCGCCAGATAGCCGTCGAAACCGGTATCGCGGATCGCGCGACAGATGGCGGGATAGTGGAGCTCCTGATCGTCCCCGACCTCGTGCCGGCCCGGGACGCCGGCGGTGTGGTAGTGCTTGAAGCACGCGTGATGCTTGCCGATGGTGGCGATGATGTCGCCCTCCATGATCTGCATGTGGTAGATGTCGTACAGCAGGCCGAAATGGTCCGAGCCGATCCGCCGGCACAGCTCCACGCCCCAGGCGGAGTGGTCGCACAGGTAGTCGGGGTGATCGACCTTGGAGTTCAGCAACTCCATCACCAGCACGACCCCGCGCTTCTCGGCATGGCCGAGGATGCGCTTGAGTCCGACTTCGGCGTGGGCCATGCCCTCCTGGGGATCCATGCCATTCCGGTTGCCGGAAAAACAGATGAGGTTGCGATAGCCGGCATCGGCCACCAGGTCGATGTGACGCGTGTAGCGCTCGACCAGCGCATCGTGGAACTGGCTGCCGGCAAAGCCCTTGTCCAGGCCGAGTTCCGCGCCATTGCACATCGCGCTGTAAACACCATGCGCCTTCAGCGTGGGCCAATCCGCCGGACCCACCAGATCGATGGCGGCGAACCCCATCCCCTTCACCACCTGGCATAGCTGGGCGGTCGACAGCTGCGGAAACGTCCAGCGGGCGACGGACTGCTTCAGGTTGCCCTTGAGCGGCGTGGCCGCCGCAAGCGCTGGCAGCATGCCCATCGCACCAAGGCCAAGGCTCCCGGCGACCGCCATGCGCAGCGCGTCGCGCCTCGTGAAGCCCGAGGCCGGCGCCGGTCCGATCGAATGGATAGACATCCACCTTCCGGCCTCCCAACCGGTGTCAAACGCTGACGAATCGCAGCGATTCAATCGATTGAACCATAGAGGAGTGAATTGCGCTTTTGCAAGACGCAGTGCAAGAAAACCCATGCTGCAGGGCACAATGCCTGTGGCGTCGACCGCCACATGACGGTGACGGAATGTCGGGCGGTGCACCGAGGGAGACGCGCGGGTGGACAGCAAAAAGCAGGCCGGCATCGCCGTGGCCATGGCGACGCAGGCGACGCATGGCGAGAAGCCGGTGAAACCGCGACGTCTCCTTGGACTAGGACATCAACCTGCCTGCAGGTGGCCGGGATGGCGGGTTCGGCTGGGCGTTCAGGGCCTCTCCGCCATGCTGACACGCGCATTCACGGGGCGCGAATCGTGCTGTCGCAGCAAGCGGCGCCAATGCGCTTTTTGTAGGAGCGGCTTCAGCCGCGACAGGCTTTCCTATGAAAGCCTGTCGCGGCTGAAGCCGCTCCTACGATGCTTGATCCGATCCGGTCGGGCCGGCCATCCGTGAGCGACATGACCGCATGGACTCGGCACGAACAGCCACGCCAAGGTGTTGGTGTGGCGGCTGCGCGCGAAGTCACGCTCGGCAATAAATCCATTGCAGCGAAGGCGAGAACAGCGAGGCACTCGCTGCTTGCACGCACGCTTCGGCCCAATTCCCCAAGTTTCGAGAAGGACGATGCCGATGATCACCCGCTCGACCGACACCATCTGGTTTTCGCGTCGCCTGCGTTGAAGGACCGGACAAACTCGCGCCGAAAGGGAAACGCCTCGCAAGAACAGAAAACCCCGGCAAGCACAATGGCTTACCGGGGTCTATTTGCATCGCACGAACGACGAAAAATCAGAACGGGATATCGTCGTCCGCGAAATCGTCCATCGGCGCCGACTGCTGCGGCGCCGGCTGCTGGCGACGCGGCGCGTAATCCTGCCCGCCGCCACCGCCGCCACCGCCCATGCCGGAGCGCTCCTGGCGCGGCGGTGCCGAGCGCTGCGGACGGTCGCCGCCGCCCATGCCGCCGCCACCGCCCTCGCCGCGGCCGCCGAGCATCTGCATCTCGTCGGCGACGATGTCGGTGGAGTACTTCTCCACGCCGTCCTGGCCGGTGTACTTGTCGTAGCGGATCGAGCCTTCGACGTAGACCGAGCTGCCCTTGCGCAGGTACTCGCCGGCGATCTCACCGAGCTTTCCGAAAAACACCACGCGGTGCCACTCGGTGCGTTCCTGCTGGTTGCCGTCGCGGTCCTTGCGCACGCTGGTGGTGGCCAGGCTGATGCGGGTGATGGCCATGCCGGCCTGGGTGTACTTGGTGTCGGGATCGTTGCCGAGGTTGCCGACGAGGATGACTTTGTTGATGCCGCGGGCCATGAGCTGCTTCCGTCTGGGGTCTCCGCGGGCCGGGGGGCGCGCAGAGCGGTAAAGAAGATTTCGGGGAGCAATCCTAACATCGCCGGGCCGGACCGGCCTGCGCCAGGCGCCCACGGGCACCCCGGAAAACGCCGCATTGGGCTGTCGGAATCCTGCCGGCACGCCTCCGGCCGGGCGTTGCAAACCCAGGCGTGGCAAGCCCTCCAGCCCCACCCCGCCCCCGCCGCGGGACGGATGTGGCTGCGCAGCCTATACTTTGCGCACGTTTCCAGTCCTGTCCGCATGAGCATCGCCGAATCCCCCAGTTCCGCCCTGGGCCTGCCCCAGATCCAGATGCTCGCCGCGCCGGACATGGCCGAGGTGGACGCCCTGATCCGCCGCCGCCTGGCCTCGGACGTCGTGCTGATCAACCAGATCGCCGACCACATCGTCTCCGCCGGCGGCAAGCGCCTGCGGCCGATGCTGGTGGTGCTGGCCGGCCGCGCCTGCGGCGCCGGCGGGCCGATGCAGCACCAGTTGGCGGCGATCATCGAATTCATCCATACCTCGACGCTGCTGCACGACGACGTGGTGGACGAATCGGACCTGCGCCGCGGCCGCAGCACCGCCAATGCGCTGTGGGGCAACGCGCCCAGCGTGCTGGTCGGCGACTTCCTGTATTCGCGCAGTTTCCAGCTGATGGTGGAGCTGGACAGCATGGCGGTGATGCGCCTGCTCGCCGACACCACCAACCGCATCGCCGAGGGCGAGGTGCTGCAGCTGCTGCACGTGCACAACCCCGATACCGACGAGGCCGCCTACCTGCGCGTGATCGAGCGCAAGACCGCGGTGCTGTTCGCCGCCGGCACCCGGCTTGGCGCGCTGGCCTCCGGTGCCAGCGAGGCGGTGCAGGAGCGCCTGTACGACTACGGCATGCAGCTGGGCTATGCGTTCCAGATCGCCGACGACGTGCTCGACTACACCGCCGACGCCGCCGACCTGGGCAAGAATCTGGGCGACGACCTGGCCGAGGGCAAGGCCACGCTGCCGCTGATCCACGCGATGGCGCATGCCGACGCCGCCACCCGCGCGCGCCTGCGCCAGATCGTCGAACAGGGCGACGCCAGCGCGATGCCCGAGGTGCTGGCCGCGATCGAGGCCAGCGGCGGCATCGACTACAGCCGCCGCCGCGCCGCCGACTACGCCGCCGCCGCCGAGCGCGCCCTGGACGGCCTGCCGGAGAACGAAGCCGTGGCCGCGCTGCGAGGATTGGCCCGCTACGCGGTTTCGCGGAAGCATTGATCCGGCGCGCTGCGCGCGCCGGATTGGGATTGGGGAGTCGGGATTAGGGATTCGCAACGGCGGCTTGGCTGACGCCTGAAGCGCCGCGGGCTCGCCACACCAACCGGTCAGTCAGGCGGCGCCGACTGACCGCTTTTACCAATCCCCAATCCCGCCAAGCGCGCAGCGCGAGGCACCTCCCGAATCCCGAAGGCACCGCCCTACTCCCGCCCGAAGCGCTCCTCGAAGAAATCCTCGAGCATCCGGTAGGCGCGCTTGGCCGCACGCGGGTTGTACTGGCAGCCCGGCGGGCTGTTGGCGTCGGCTTCGGCAAAACAGTGCACGGCACTGCTGAAGTTGACGAACTGCCAGTCGGCGCCGGCGCCATTCATCTCCTGCTCGAAGGCGACGATATCGTCGCGGCTCACGCTCTTGTCGTCGGCGCCATTGAGCACCAGCACCGGTGCCTTGGCACTGCCTGCGGCCGCCGGCGCCGCGGTGGCCAGGCCACCATGCAGGCTCACGACGCCGGCGAGCGGCGCACCGGCGCGGACCAGTTCCAGCACCGTGGTGCCGCCGAAGCAGAAGCCGACCGCGCCGATCCGGGCCGGATCCAGCGGCGCCTTGCCGGCCTGCGCCTTCAGCGCCGCCACCGCCGCCAACGCCCGCGCGCGCAGCGTGGCCGGATCCTTCTTCAAGGCGCCGGCGAATTGTCCGGCCTCGGTATCGTTGGCCGGTCGCTTGCCCTTGCCGTAGACATCGGCCACCAGCACCACGTAGTCGTCGCCGGCCAGGCGCTTGGCCTTCTCCACCGCGGAGTCGTTGACGCCGCGCCAGTTCGGCACCATCACCAGGCCGGGGCGCCTGTCGTGCTCGGCATCGTCGTAGACCAGCACGCCGCTGAAGGTGTCCTTGCCGACCCTCCACTCCACCGGCTTGGCCTGCATCGCCGCCCAGGCCTGCAGCGGCAGTGCCAAGGCCAGCCCGAGCAGACCGGTCCACCGCAGCATCGATCGTGTGCGCATCGCCCTTCTCCCGTGGAAACCAGGCGGCAGTCTAGAGCGTGCCGTGCACGTCGAGGTGAGGGCGACGGCGGCCGGCGATGGCGATGCGACAAGGCGCACAGCGCCGCCGCACGGCGGCCCGGCGAATGCTTCCGGACGTGCTCTTTCCGCAGCCCCCATGACGACAGCGACATCAGCGACCGCGTACGCCGACGCCGCGCCGAGGGCTCAGGCGATACCCAGCCCCGGAATGGCGCTGATCGCATCCGGGTCGAACCCGGCCAGTGCGGCGAAATGGCGCCCGCGCGCCACGTAGTCGCGGTAGGCGCCGAAGCTGGGCGCGCCTGGCGACAGCAGCACCACGCCGCCCTGCTCGCCCAGCGCCGCACGGGCCAGCGCCACCGCCTCCGCCAGGTCGGCCGCGGCGTGCAGGCCGAAGCCGGCGTCGGCGGCCAGCGGCGCCAGCAGCGCGTGGATGCGCGGGCCGTTGGCGCCCATGGTGACGATCTCCAGCGGTGCACCACCCTCGCGCATGTGGTCGGCGAAGTCCTGCCAGTCCAGGCCGCGGTCGTGGCCGCCGACCAGCAGCGCGATGCGCCGCCCGCGGAAGCACTCCAGCGCCGCGAGGCTGGCATGCGGGGTGGTGCTGATCGAGTCGTTCACATAGGTCACGCCATCGCGCGTGCCCAGGGTCTGCAGCCGGTTCGGCAGCGGCCGGAAGCGATCGGCCGCCGGCGCCAGCGCCGCCGCATCCAGGCCCAGCGCCTCGATCGCGGCCAGCACCGCGCACAGGTTGCCGCGGTTGTGCCGGCCCGGCAGCGGCGCCTGCGCGCTGTCGTACACCGCGGCGTCGCCGCGGTAGACCACCTCGCCGCGCATGTGCCAGCCGTCCTCGCGGTTGAACCAGCGCACCTCGCTGTCGGGCAGTTGCAGGGCGGCCAGTTGCGGATCGGCGGCGTTGAGCAGGGCGATGCGCGGCCGCGCATGGGTGACCAGCTCGAGCTTGTCGGCGATGTAGCGCGCCTGGCTGCCGTGCCAGTCCAGATGCTCGGGAAACAGGTTCAGCACCAGCGCCAGCTGCGGCCGCGCGCCGCTGCGGGCGACATCGCCGGTCTGGTAGCTGGACAGTTCGATTGCCCAATACTGCGGCGGCGGCAGCGGCGCCAGCACTTCCAGCAGCGGCACGCCGATGTTGCCGACCAGACCGGTGCGATGGCCGCCGGCGCGCAGCAGGTGCGCCAGCAGCGCGGTGGTGGTGCTCTTGCCCTTGGTGCCGGTGACGCAGACGCTGCCGGGCACCACGCCGTCGACGCCAGCGTATTCGGCGAACCACAGCGCAGTGCCGCCGACGAAACGCGTACCACGCGCCGCGGCAGCCTGCGCCTCGGGCCGGTACGGGCTGATCCCGGGCGACTTGATCACGACATCGAACGCGGCCAGGCGCTCGGCGCTGGCCTCGGTTTCCACGTGCAGCGCCGGATCGCCAAGCGTTGCGACCTCCTCGGCTTCGGCCGTCGTGCAGAACAGGGTCAGCGGCGCGGACGCCGGGTCCCGGGTCCCGGGCCCCGGGCCCCGGCTATTGCGCAGCGCGCGGTAGGCCGCGCGACCCTCCCGCCCCCACCCCCACAGCGCGACGCGCTGCGCCTCAAGCTGCGAAATTCGCACGCACGCGTTCCCACAGGTCGGCCGGGATGCGGTGTTGCGCGTCCAGTTCCAGCAGCGGCTCCACGCGCAGGTCGGCGGGGTCGAGCTGCGGCTGGATCTCGCGAATGAACCGCGCCACCAGCGCGTCCTCCTTCCATTCCGCGCGCGCCGCCAACGCCGCCATCGCCGCCCGCGACTCGCGGCCTTCGCCGACGCACTCGAACGGCTTGTGGTCCTGGAACTCCAGCAACGCGTCGAAACCGCCGGCCTGGCCGGCATCGTCGAGCAGGTTGCGGCCGAAGATCCGCACCAGCCGCGTCTTCGGCATGAACGGCGCCAACGCCAGGAACACGAAATGGCACTTCGGGCAGACCCCGCACCAGCGGTGCGCCGGGCGCTCGCCGAGGATGTGGAAATTGCGGTTGCAACTGGAGAAATGCGCGTCGTAGTGGTCGCTCTTGGCGAACTGCCGCGCCACCGCCAGTTCCGACAGCGGGCGCAGCAGCGAGTAGTAACGCAGGTCCGCGGCCACGTAGCGCTGCACCTGCGTGCCGAACGCCTGCTCGAAGGCCCAGCCCTTGGACCACTGGTGGTTGACCTCGCCGGTGCCGGCGATCTGGCTGCCGTAGCTGGCCGAATGTTCGTTGGAGAACACCACCTGGCCGGCGTCGTGCAGCACCGCGGCGAACACCAGGATCGCCGAGTTCACTGCAGTCACCGGGATGTGGCCGTTCCACGCGCCCTGCCGGTTCAGCTCGAACAGCTCCGGCGCCAGCGTGCGGCCGATGTTCAAGGTCGGCAGCCCGGTGCGCTCAGCGCAGGCGCGGATCAGCTGCGAGCCGCCGATCCAGGTCACCGTCTGCGCCACGCCGGCCGCGCGCAGGGCCTCGATGCTGACCAGCGAATCCTTGCCGCCGCCGATCGCCACCAGCGCTTGGTCGCGCAGCCCCAGCGCCGTGGCGTCGGCCGCCTCGGCGTCCGCGGCCGGGAAGCGGATGCGCCCGCGCAGGTCCAGGCCGTTGCGATAGGCGAACTCGCCCAGGCCATGCAGGTACACGCTGTCCAGCAGCGCGACGGTCTCGGCATCGATGGCGTAGTCGTCGATGACGATGCGCGGCGGCACCGCCGCCTTGTAGTAGCTGACGCCGGCGATCAGGTGCAGCAGGCGCAGGGCGCGCTGCGCCGCCTGCGCGCGCGCCGGGTCGAGCGCGAACGGCGCGCCGGGCACGGTGATGGTTTCCACCAGTTCCGGGCCGTCGTCGAACGCATAGACCAGGCGCGCCACGCCGCTGTCGGCATCGAAGCCGCAGCGCACGAAGCGGAAGGTGGCGATCTGCTGTTTGTCGAAAGCGGTCATGGACGTCCTGCAAGCACACGGGTGTGCCGCAGGTAGCGGCGGCACAGAAGAAATTCGAGCATCGAAAACGGCAAGGCGGCCCACAGCAGCGGCAGGCAGCCGAACACGAAGGCCATCAGCAGCAGTTGCCATGGCAGTCCGGTCGGCGCCGACGCGGTGGACGCCAGCAGCGCCACCAGCACATATAGCGCCAGCGCCGGCAGGTAGGCCAGCGCCGTCAGCAGCAAGGTGCGCACGGCCAGCGCGCCGGCGCTGGCAGCGGGCCTGCGACGCGTCCAGCGCAATGCCAACCACGCGCCGGCGGCAGCGGCGGCCAGCGCCGGCAAGGCCCACTTGAGGCTGTCGGTCCACGGCAGCGCGGTGCCGGACTGATCCAGCGCCGTGGCGGCGGCCATCGCCACGGCGCCGGCCGCGGCGCTGCCCGCGACGAACTCAGTCTGCGTGCCCATCGATCGCCTCCTCGCGGGGCAACTCGCGCTGGTTGTAGGTGCTGGCCATGCTGTAGCCGTAGGCGCCGGTATCGGCGATCAGCATCACGTCGTCCGGCGCGGTGCCCGCCGGCAGGCGCCGGCGCTTGCCGAACACGTCGCTGGATTCGCAGATCGGCCCGACCACGTCGAACACGGTCTCGGCCGGCTGCTCGAGCCGGCTCAGATTCGCCACGTCGTGCCAGGCGTCGTACAGCGCCGGGCGGATCAGGGTGTTCATGCCGGCATCCAGGCCGACCCGGCGGATCCCGTCCTTCTCGATCACCTGGGTGGCGCGGGCCAGCAGCACGCCGCACTCGGCCACCAGGTAGCGGCCCGGTTCGATCGCCAGGCGGAACGCCGGATGCACGGCCTTGGCCTCGGCCAGGCCCTGCGCGAAGGTGTCCAGGTCGAACGGTTCGTCGTCGGCGCTGTACGGGATCGGCAGGCCGCCGCCGATGTCGATGACCTCGACGCTGCCGATGCGCCGCGCGAAGCCGGCCAGTTCGTCGCACATGCGCCGCCAGTGCTGTGCCGTCTCCACGCCGCTGCCCAGGTGCGCATGCAGGCCGACGATGCGGATGTCCAGCGCGCGCGCGGCCTCGACGAACTCGTCGACGCGGGTCGCCGACAGGCCGAACTTGGAGGCCTTGCCGCCGGTGTTGACCTTCTCGTGGTGGCCGTCGCCATGGCCCAGGTCGATGCGCAGCCACAGGCTGCGGCCGCGGAACAGCTCCGGCCAGCGCTGCAGCGCCTCGACGTTGTCCACGGTCACGGTCACGCCCAGCGCGAACGCGGCTTCGTACTCGGCCTTCGGCGCGAAGCTGGGGGTGAATAGCACACGCCGCGGCGACAGCTCCGGCACGATCTCGAACACCCGGCGCAGCTCGCCGTGCGAGACGCACTCCAAACCGAAGCCTTCCTCGACCAGCGTCTGCAGGATCGCCGGATGCGCGTTGGCCTTGATCGCGTAGTAGCGCTGGTCCACCGCGGCGATCGCCTTGAGCGCGCGCGCGCGTTCGCGCAGGGTCGGCAGGTGATAGATGTAGCGCGGCGTGCCGGCCTCGGCCAGGCGCAGCAGATGCGCGCGCTCGCCCTGCCACCACGGCACCGGCCGCGGCCGCACCGTGCCGGCGATCTCGCGCCAGCGCGGGCCGAACACCTCGGTTTCTTCCACCGGCATCGCGCCGCTGTCGATCAGCTCGGCGTGCAGGATCGGCAGCAACCCATCGGCATCGGTCTCGTCGATGACGAAGGTCAGGTTCAGGTCGTTGGACGACTGCGAGATCATGTGCACGCGCTCCTTGCCGAACGTGGCCCACACGTCCGAGAGCTTGTGCAGCAGCGAGCGCATGCCGCGCCCGACCAGGGTGATCGCCGCGCACGGCACGATGATCTTGACCCGGCAGATCTCCGCGAGGTCGGCCGACAGCGCCGCCAGCACGTCGGTGTTGACCAGATTCTCGCTCGGGTCCAGCGACACGGTGACGTTGGTCTCGGCCGAGCCGATCAGGTCCACCGACAGCCCGTGCTTCTTGAACAGCGCGAACACGTCGGCCAGGAAGCCGACCTGCTGCCACATGCCGATGCCTTCCATCGACACCAGCACGATGCCGTTGCGGCGGCTGATCGCCTTGACCCCGGGCACGGTGCGGGCGTTGCCGTCGATGCTGGTGCCGGGCAGCTCCGGGCGCTCGGTGTCCAGGATCGCCATCGGCACGCCGCCGTCGCGGCACGGCTTGATCGAGCGCGGGTGCAGCACCTTGGCGCCGGTGGTGGCGATTTCCTGCGCCTCGTAGTAGTCCAGGCGGGTCAGCAGGCGCGCATCCGGCACCTCGCGCGGATTGGCGCTGAACATGCCCGGCACGTCTGTCCAGATCTCCACCCGGCTGGCGCCGAGCAGCGCGCCGAAGTACGCGGCCGAGGTGTCCGAACCGCCGCGGCCGAGGATGGCGGTACCGCCGTCTTCGTGCCGGGCGATGAAGCCCTGGGTGATCAGCATGCGCGTGGGCTGGGCGACGAAGCGCGCGCGCCAGGCCGGATCCGACTGCCACTGGCACGACACCGACAGCCGCCGCGACCAGGCGCTCTGGTTCGGCTGCGGCGGCAGCGCGTCCAGCCACTGCCGCGCGTCCATCCAGCCCATGTCCAGGCCGTTGGCGCGCAGGTAGGCCGCGCCCAGGGTCGAGGACAGCAGTTCGCCCTGCCCCAGCACCTCGGCCTGCCAGTCCAGGGTGCGCTCGGCGGCGCGCGGATCGGCGAGCAGGCCGCGCAATGCCGCCAGGCGTTCGCCCAGCACCGCCTCGGCATCCAGTTCCAGTTCGGCCAGGAACTCGCGGTGGCGCTGCTCCAGCGCGGCCACGCGCTGCGCGCTGTCGGCGCTGCCGTCGGCGATTGCGGTCAGTTCGTTGGTGACTCCGGACAAGGCCGACACCACCACCAGCACCCGCGCGCCGGTCTCCTCCGCGCGTTTTTTCGCCAGCGTCCCAATCGTGTCCCAGCGATGACGACGCGACACCGAAGTGCCGCCGAACTTGAGGACGATCCAGCGATCGACAGGAGAGGAAGCTGACATGGAGTGGGGGTGTCTGGAATGTGGGGAAAACGCCTGCATGCGCGGGCGGAACCCCCGATTCTACTGCCAACCGAGCACCGATGAGCGAGCGCCGCTACCCGAAGCTGGACGTCTTTTCCGCCAGCCCGGGGCCAGGGCGTGGTGCGCGATGCCACCGACCTGGACGCGCCGCGCATGCAGCGCCTGGCGGCGTGGCTGAACCTGTCGGAGACGGTGTTGTTCCTGCCGCCGGAGGCGGGCGCGGACTAGCGTATCCGCATCTTCATCCCAAGGGCGAACTGCGATTCGCAGGCCACCCCAGCGTCGGCGCCGCCTGGGCGGCGGGCGCGACGTCGCCAGCCAGGGACGCGAACCCGAGCGCGACGGCCGCGTCGAACTCCAGGTCGATGGCGAAGAGGTGTGGAGCGGCGGCCTGGTGCAAGCGGTGATCGCTGGCAAGATCGCTTGGTAAGCTCCGGCCTCCCCCACCGCAGTCCGGAGTTTCCCCTCATGGCCGCACGCCGCTTCTTCCAGGTCGATGTCTTCTCCGCCCGCGCCGGCAACGGCAATCCGTTGGCCGTCGTGCTCGATGCCGATGGCTTGGACGCCGCCACGATGCAGGCCATCGCGCGCTGGACGCGCCTGCCGGAAACCACCTTCGTGTTCGCGCCGACGCGGCCGGATGCCAGCTACGGCCTGCGCATGTTCAGCCCGCAGAAGGAAGTCCCGTTCGCCGGCCATCCCAGCGTCGGCACCGCGCATGTCGCGCTGGAAGCGGGCATCGCCAGCCCGCGCGACGGCGTCCTGACCCAGGACGGCATCGCCGGCCTGCTGCCGCTGCGGGTCGACGTGGATGCCGGAGTGCGCAGCATCGCCATCCGTACCCCGCGCGCGCAGGTGGCCGAAATCGCCGATGCCGCGGATGCAAGGCTGCAGGCGGCGCTGAGCGGCTGGACGCTGGGCGCGCTGCCGCCGGTGCGCATGGACGGCGGCCGCTGCTGGTGGCTGGTCGAAGTGGCCGACGAAGCCGCGCTGCGCGCGCTGGCGCCGGACTGGGATGCGATCGCCACCCTGGCCGAAAGCACTGCCAGCATGGGCGTGTTCGCCTACGCGCGCGCCAGCGGCCCGGCCTATGCAGTGGCCGTGCGCGCCTTCGTCGGCAACGGCCGGCGCTTCGAGGATGCGGCCTCCGGCGCGGCCAATGCGGTGCTGGCGGCATGGCTGGATCACAGCAAGGCCCTGCCCGGCCACGGCGGCCGCTACGTCGCCAGCCAGGGCCGCGAAGTCGGCCACGATGCGCTGCTGACGCTGTGCGTCGACGAGGCCGGCGAAGTGTGGTCGGGCGGACAGGTGCAGACGGTGATCGAAGGCCGCATCGACTGGCCCTGATCGCCGGCCGCCGCCCGGCACTACAAGTGTAAATGGACGCGCAAAAACAAAGGGCGCCTCGCAAGGAGGCGCCCTTTGTTTTAGTCGGGCAATACGTCAGTCGGGCAGGACGTCGACGCGGACGCGGATGCGATCGCCCGGAGGCGAGGCGGTGCGGGTGTGGTAGTAGCGACCGCCGTATTCGTAGGTCACGTCGTAGCCGTCGACGCGGTCGTAGCGTTCGGTCCGATACGACACCGGGTCGCATTCGCGGACCACGCCGCCACCGTAGCCGCCGTAGCCGCGGGTATTGGTGTCGTAGATCGAGCGGCCGGCCAGGCTGCCGAGCATGGTGCCGACGGCGGTGCCGACGAAGCGGCCATTGCCGCCGCCAACGCGGCTGCCCAGCACGGCGCCGGCGATGCCGCCGACCACCGACGAGGCGGTGCGGCCGCCATCGGTACCGCGGTAGCCGTAGTCGCTGGCGTAGCTGCCCGAGGCCGGACGGTCGTAACAGCGCTCGGTGGTCTCGCGCGGGCCGTTGACCTGCACCATGATCGGATCGGCGCGCACCACGCGCGCATATTCGTAGGTGCCGGACGCGTAGCCACGGTCGCGGTAGTCGTCGTAGCGGGTGTAACCGTAATCCTGCGCGGCGGCGGAGCCGATGACGCCGACAGCGAGCGCAGCGGTCAACAGACGGGTCGAGAGCTTGTTCATGGCGATGGTTCCAAGCGCGTGGATCGCGCGACTGCATGCTCGATCCGACGCGGTGAAACCAGACTGAATAGGGACCGCTGTGGCGAGCACATTTAGTGGCGCGACAGCTAGCGGTCGATCACGCCATGCGGGCCCGCGCAGCGGCGCAACGCATCCTGGCCTGCCATCGGCGGCGCCGCAGGTGCGCCGCACGCGCGCGGCCCGGCATGCCGCCGGGCCGCGCCGGGGATTCCTCAGCCCAATTCCGCTTCCAGGCTGATCGGCACCGCGCTCAGCGCCTTGGACACCGGGCAATTCTGCTTGGCGTCGTCGGCCACTTCGCGAAAGCGCGCGGCGTCGATGTTGGGCACCACGGCCTTGACCTTCAAGCGGATCTGCGAGAGCTGGGGGCCGCCTTCCATCGACAGGTCGACATCGGCGCGGGTGTCCAGCGCGGTCGGCGGGAAGCCGGCTTCGGTGAGCTTGGCCGACAGCGCCATGGTGAAGCAGCCGGCGTGCGCGGCGGCGATCAGTTCTTCCGGATTGGTGCCCTTCTCGTCGCCGAAGCGGCTGTTGAACGCATAGCGGGTGTTCTCCAGCAGGCCGCTCTGCGGCGTGTTCAACCGGCCCTGGCCGGTCTTGAGATCGCCTTCCCAATGCGCGGTGGCGTGACGCGAAATGCCCATGCGAGGCTCCTGTCGGTGAGTGGAGCGCGGACCATAGGGGAGGCGGCGTTACGGGCTTGTGCTTCTGCGCGAAGGCGGCGGCTGCCGCGCGCGGCAGCGAAAATGCCCTGGCGCATCGCCGCGGATGTGCCGGCATCGGCGCCGTCCTCGGCAAAAAAGGCGTCGGTCGCGGCGAATATTCGCGTTTTTTTGCTTCCGGCCTATTGGCGCGGCGTAGCACATGCCCTACATTTCGCCATGCCGACGGGGTCGGCGCGACCCAAACCACCAAATACGGAATCAGGACATCATGGCAAAGACCGCAAAAAAGGCTGCCCCGAAGAAGGCAGTGAAGAAGGTAGCGACCAAGGCTGCCGCCAAGCCGGCCGCTCCCAAGCCGATCAAGGACGTGCTGAGCAAGTCCGCGCTCGTCGCCCACATCGCCGAAACCAGCGGCGTGATCGCCAAGGACGTGCGCGCCGTGATGGCCTCGCTGGAGCACGCCGTGGCCGGTTCGGTCAGCAAGAAGGGTGCCGGCTCGTTCACCCTGCCGGGCCTGCTGAAGATCACCGCCGTCAGCGTGCCGGCCAAGCCGAAGCGCAAGGGCATCAACCCGTTCACCAAGGAAGAGCAGTGGTTCGCCGCCAAGCCGGCCACCACCAAGCTCAAGGTGCGCCCGCTGAAGAAGCTCAAGGACGCCGCGCTCTGAGCAGCGTCGCCTGATCCAGGCAAGCACACCGACGAGACGGCCCCTGCCGTCTCGTTTTTTTTGTGTCTGCTGCGCACCTGGGTTGACGGCCCGCTAAGGCGACGGCCGCTATACCGGTGATTCCCTTCGACAGGATCACCTGCATGAAACTACAGGGCTTTCTCGACCAACTGCTGCAATCGGCGCAGGGCGCCGCCGGCCAGGCCATGGGCAAGACCGGCACCGCCGCTCCCACCGCACCGGCGCACGCCAGCGCCGGCGGCCTGGGCGGCCTGCTCAACGCCGACTTCGGCAAGGGAGCCCTCAGCGGCGGCGCACTCGGCCTGCTGCTCGGCAAGCACCGCACCACCCGCAAGCTGGCGACCTACGGCGGTCTGGCCGCGCTGGGGCTGATGGCCTATCGCGCCTATGGCGACTACCGCCGCCAGCAGCTGGGCGCCGCCGCACCCGAACCGCAGACGCTGGACCGGCTGCCGCCGCTGGACGTCGAGCAGCACAGCCAGGCGGTGCTGCGCGCGCTGGTCGGCGCGGCCAAGGCCGATGGCCATCTGGACGAACACGAGCGCCGCCTGATCGAAGGCGAGTTCGCCCGCCTCCACGGCAACGATGCCGACGTGCAGCAGTGGCTGCATGCGGAGCTGGAAAAGCCGCTGGATCCGGCCGAGGTGGCGCGCGCGTCGACCAGTCCAGAGATGGCCGCGGAAATGTACCTGGCCAGCCTGCTCGCCGCCGACGAGCAGGGCTTCATGGAGCGCAGCTACCTGGACGAACTGGCGCGGCAGCTCGGCATCGACGACGCCCTGAAACAGCGCCTGCAGCAACAGGCGGCCGCCCTGCACGCGGACTGAGCACATGGCCGCGGCGACCACGCCTTCGCCAGCGCAATGCCTTCGCCGCGACCTGCTGCGCGCGGCGTTGCTGGCTGCGCTGGCGCTCGCCGCCGTCTGGGCCTGGCGGCATCCGTGGGCGCAGCGCCTGCGCGTCGGCTGGGAGTTGGCGCGCGCGCCGGCGCCGACCGCCCTGCACATGCCGGTCGAAGGCGTGGATCCGCGGCGCGTCGCCGCCACCTTCGGCGCGCCGCGCGGGCGCGACCGCCAGCATGCCGGCGTGGACATCTTCGCCACGCGCGGCACGCCGGTGGTGGCGGCGACGCGCGGCATCGTCGTCGCCATCGCCGACCGCGGCCTCGGCGGCCGCCAGGTCTGGGTACTCGGCCCGGCCCGGCAGCGTCATTACTACGCGCACCTCGAAACATGGGCGCCGGGGCTGCAGGTCGGCGACCTGGTGCAGCCCGGCGACCCGCTCGGCACGGTGGGCGACAGCGGCAACGCACGCGGCACGCCGCCGCATCTGCACTACGGGGTGTACGCCGAGGGCGGTGCCTACGATCCGTTGCCGCTGCTGCGCGCGGCACGCTGAACGGATGCACTGGAACAGAGCGTCGCGGGCGCCAGGCTCGTGGCGGCGGCCGGCCGCGCCTATCTTGGACGCACACCCCGCGTGCGCCACTGCCATGACCGCTTCCCAACGCTACCGCGTCACCGTCACCCCGATCCAGGACGACGGCCTGCCCTGCCAGGGCCGCTGCACCATCGAACTGGAGGCCCGCTGCCGGCAGGACTGGATGCGCCTGCTCGAGGCGGCACAGCGCCAGCCCGGACTGCGCGGCGACGAGCGCGCCGCGCTGATCGTCGGTACGCAGTTGCTGCGCAGCCTGGGCGAGCGCAGCGACAGCGAGGCGCACGCGTTGCTGGCGCCGCTGCAGCCGGCGCTGGACGCCCTGCTGGCACGGCTGGCGCCTGCGCCGGCGGCGTAAGCGCCACGCACGGACGCCGCGATTTCGCTAATCGCGCATTCACCGCCCACGGTTATCGTGAAACCTTCTTCGTTGCCAGGGCCCGCTCGATGACCTTCCGCCAGTTCACCCTGCGCGCAGCGGCGCTGCTGCTGCTCGCCACCGCTAGCCAGGCCCAGGCCGAGCCGTCCATCCAGGGCCACCAGGTCAGCGTCGGCGCCGCCGACGTGCAGCATTACCTGGACGGCAGCTTCCCGCAGACGCACAAGGCGCTGGGCGGGCTGATCAAGATGACCGTCCGCGACCCGAAATTGAGCCTGCCGCCGGGCGACCGCCTGAAGATGCAGTTCGACCTGAGCATGGCCACCGGCGGCGGCGCGGCGACGCCACTGGGCCAGGTCCTGCTGACCAGCGCGTTGCGCTACGACCAGCAGAGCCAGAGCTTCCACCTGCAGTCCCCGACCATCGACGATTTCCGCCCGGCCGCCAACGGCGGCAAGCTCGACGCCAATACGCGCGAGCTGCTCAATGCCTGGCTGGAGGACTACGCGCGCAAGGAGCCGATCTACAAGCTCGACCCGCGCCTGACCGCGATGCTGGGCGACGTGCAGATCCAGTCGGCCGGCGTGGAGAATGGTGCGCTGGTGGTGCGTTTCAACCAGGACATCGGCAAGCTGGTGCCGGCGGGCATGCTTCCCGCGCAGTAACCCACGCGACGGCCAGGGTGCGGCGGCAGCCGCCACCAGCAGCGCACACAGGAACGGCGGCCTCGGCCGCCGCTCCTGTTTCCGGGGGCTCCCGCATCCGCCGCCATCGCGGCGACGCAGGCGAATCGCCGGGGCTCAGCCCAGCGCCTTGGCCACCGCCTGCGCGAACGCCGGGATGTCGTCCGGCTTGCGACTGGTGATCAGATTGCCGTCCACCACCACTTCCTGATCCTCCCAGCGCCCGCCGGCATTGGACAGATCGGTCTTCAGCGACGGCCACGAGGTCACCTGGCGGTCGCGCACCAGCCCGCTTTCGGCCAGCAGCCACGGGCCATGGCAGATCGCCGCCACCGGCTTGCCGGCGCTGGCGAAGGACTGAATGAAGGCGATCGCCGTCGGCTCGGTGCGCAGGTTGTCGGGATTGATCACCCCGCCCGGCAGCACCAGCGCGTCGTAGTCGCCGGCCTGGGCCTGCTGCAGGCGCTTGTCCACCGGCACGCTGTCGCCCCAATCCTTCTTGTTCCAGCCGCGAATGCTGTCGGCATCGCCCGGCGCGATCACGTCGACCTGGGCGCCCCAGGATTCGAGCAGGCGCTTGGGTTCCTGCAGTTCCGACTGTTCGAAACCGTCGGTGGCCAGGACAGCCACCTGCTTGCCGGCAAGGGAAGGCATTGGGCTCATGGGACACTCCTCGAGTAGGGGAGTCCCACCGTAGAAACGCACCGGTGGCAGTGCCGTGAACCGCGCGTCGGCGCGGCGTGCAGGCAGGATGCGGCCTAGCGCTTGGGCTGCAGCATGGTGCCGGTGCAGTTCTTGGCGCCGCAGCGGCATTCCCAGATCTTCTTCAACCGTGGCGTGTGCCGCTCGGCCAGGGTGATGCCGTAGTTGTAGGTGAGTTCCTCGCCGGGCTTGATGTCGCGCAGCGCCTCGATCACCACCTTGTCCTTGCGGCGGTCCTCGCCCTCGGCCTCGACGATCACCGCCTCGCAGTTCGGCGCGCAGCTGTGGTTGATCCAGCGCGCGTCGTTGCCCTCGTAGTTGGCGTCGATCACGTAGTCGTCGCTGAGGGTGAACAGGAAGGTGTGCCCGGTCTCGACGTCGCCGGCCTCGTCGCGGTCGACCTCGGCGTGGCTGCGGCGGCGGCCCTTGTACTCGATGACCCGCTCGCCTTTCTTGAGCGGCAGCACGGCGAACACGCCGTTGCCATGGATGCGGGACTTGCGGGCGGCGATCTTGCGGGGCATGCGGCGATCCGGACAGGAAAGCCTAGATTCTGGCGCACATCGCCCGCGATCCCAAGCCCGCGCCTCCCGGTCCGGCGACCACGGCCGCTGCGATCCCCGAATCGCCGCGATCGAAAGAAAAGATGAATGGCCCGGTTGGACGCTGCGGCGCAAAAGAGTACAATTTCGGTCCGCATTGAAAAACCACCGCGTCGCCATGCTCCGCGTCACCAAGCTCACCGATTACGCCACCGTCGTGCTGACCGTGCTCGCCGCGCGTCCGAACGAAGTGCTGAGCGCGACCGAACTTGCCGAACAGGCCGGGTTGGAGCCGCCCACGGTCAGCAAGCTGCTCAAGCCGCTGGCCCAGGCCGGCCTGGTCGAGGGCCTGCGCGGCGTACGCGGCGGCTATCGGCTGGCACGCCCGGCCGACGCCATCACACTGATCCAGATCGTCGAGGCGATGGAAGGCCCGCTGGCGATCACCGAATGCAGCCACCACGGCAGCCAGTGCAGCATCGCCCAGACCTGCGGCGTGCGCTCCAACTGGCGGCTGATCAACGACGTGGTCGCCGACGCGCTGCGCGGCGTGACCCTGGCGCAGATGCTCCATCCCCTCCCCCCCTCCGGCGATCCGAAACGGCGTCTCATTGCCGTGCGGTTCGCGACCACCTGACCTGTAGGCAGCCCCATGGCCACCGAAAACGCTGAAATCCTGGAACGGCTGGGACGTCGCTACGACGCCGGCTTCGTCACCGACATCGAATCCGATTCGTTCCTGCCCGGCCTGAACGAGGACGTCGTGCGCGCCCTGTCCGTGAAGAAGGACGAGCCGGGATGGATGACCGAGTGGCGCCTGGCCGCCTACCGGCACTGGCTGAAGATGCCGATGCCGCACTGGGCCAAGCTGGACATCGCGCCGATCGACTTCCAGGCGCTGAGCTACTACTCCGCGCCCAAGGGCCCGAAGTACGCCTCGCTGGACGAGGTGCCGAAGGAGCTGCTGGACACCTACGACAAGCTGGGCGTGCCGCTGCACGAGCGCGCCAAGCTGGCCGGCGTGGCGGTGGACGCGGTGTTCGACTCGGTCTCGGTCGGCACCACCTTCCGCAAGGAACTGGCCGAGAAGGGCGTGATCTTCTGCTCGATGTCCGAGGCGATCAAGGAGCATCCGGAGCTGGTCAGGCAGTACCTGGGCAGCGTGGTGCCGGTCGGCGACAACTTCTTCGCCGCGCTCAACTCGGCGGTGTTCTCCGACGGCAGCTTCGTGTTCATCCCCAAGGGCGTGCGCTGCCCGATGGAACTGAGCACCTATTTCCGCATCAACGCCGGCCACACCGGTCAGTTCGAGCGCACCCTGATCGTGTGCGAGGACAAGGCCTACGTGTCCTACCTGGAAGGCTGCACCGCGCCGATGCGCGACGAGAACCAGCTGCACGCGGCGGTGGTCGAGCTGGTGGCGCTGGAAGACGCGGAGATCAAGTACTCCACCGTGCAGAACTGGTACCCGGGCGACGAGGAAGGCCGCGGCGGCATCTACAACTTCGTGACCAAGCGCGGCGAGTGCCGCGGCGCGCGCAGCAAGATCACCTGGACCCAGGTCGAGACCGGCTCGGCGATCACCTGGAAGTACCCGTCCTGCGTGCTGCTGGGCGACGACTCGGTGGGCGAGTTCCACTCGGTGGCGCTGACCCATCACCGCCAGCAGGCCGACACCGGCACCAAGATGATCCACGTCGGCAAGCGCACCAAGAGCAAGATCGTCAGCAAGGGCATCAGCGCCGGCCGCGGGCAGAACACCTACCGCGGCCTGGTCAAGGTGGAGCGCAGCGCCGAGGGCGCGCGCAACTACACCCAGTGCGACTCGCTGCTGATCGGCAAGCAATGCGGCGCGCACACCTTCCCGTACATCGAGGTCAAGCATCCGACCGCGACCGTCGAGCACGAGGCCACCACCTCCAAGATCAGCGACGATCAGCTGTTCTACTGCCGCGCCCGCGGCATCGACCAGGAAAACGCGGTGTCGATGATCGTCGACGGCTTCTGCAAGCAGGTGTTCCGCGAACTGCCGATGGAGTTCGCGGTGGAAGCCAAGAAGCTGCTGGAAGTATCGCTGGAAGGCTCGGTGGGCTGACGCCTCTTCCTTCTCCCCCTGGGAGAAGGTGGCGCGAAGCGCCGGATGAGGGTACGGGCGCAGCCTCGTGCACCCAACTCCAAGATGCTTCGCCCGCACCGCACCCTCACCCCAACCCCTCTCCTGGCGGGAGAGGGGCTACATCAAGAATTCTGATGGACTACCCCATGCTCACCATAGAAAACCTCCACGCCTCCGTCGCCGGCAAGGACATCCTCAAGGGCCTGTCGCTGCAGGTGAAGCCCGGCGAAGTGCACGCCATCATGGGGCCCAACGGCGCCGGCAAGTCCACCCTGGGCAACGTGCTGGCCGGCCGCGACGGCTACGAAGTCACCAATGGCAGCGTGCGCTTCGATGACGCCGACCTGCTCGAACTGGAACCGGAGGAGCGCGCCGCTGCCGGCCTGTTCCTGGCCTTCCAGTACCCGGTGGAAATCCCCGGCGTGAACAACACCTACTTCCTGCGCGCCGCGCTCAACGCGCAGCGCAAGGCGCGTGGCGAGGCCGAGCTGGATTCGATGCAGTTCCTCAAGCTGGTCCGGCAGAAGCTGGCGGTGCTGCACCTGAAGGACGAGCTGCTGCATCGCGGCGTCAACGAAGGCTTCTCCGGCGGCGAGAAGAAGCGCAACGAGATCTTCCAACTCGCGGTGCTGGAACCGAAGCTGGCGATCCTCGACGAGACCGACAGCGGCCTGGACATCGATGCGCTCAAGACCGTGGCCGAAGGCGTCAACGCGCTGCGTTCGCCGGAGCGCGCGTTCGTGGTGATCACCCACTACCAGCGCCTGCTCGACTACATCAAGCCGGACGTGGTGCATGTGCTGGCCGACGGCCGCATCGTGCAGACCGGCGGCCCCGAGCTGGCGCTGGAGCTGGAAGCGCACGGCTATGCCTGGCTGAAGGAGCGCGTGGCGCCCGAGGCGGCGGTGCAATGAGCGCCCTGCTCGACTCGCTGGCCGCCGCGTTCCACGGCGACGCCGCACGCCGCGCGCCGCTGGAGCAGGCGCTGCGCGACGGCCTGCCCGGCACGCGCAGCGAAGCCTGGAAGTACACCTCGCTGCGCGCACTGGAACGGCGCAGCTTCGCGCCTGCACCACAGACCGCGCCGGCGGTGGACGCGGCCTTGCTCGACGCTATCCCGGCGCCGCGCCTGGTGTTCGTCAACGGCCGCGCCAGCGATGCGCTGTCGGACCTGAGCGGCCTGCCGGCCGGGGTGGAGCTGCAGCGGCTGTCGACCATCCTGCGCAGCGGCGACGATGCCATGCGCTTCCTCGGCCGCCGCTTCGAACGCAGCGACGAGGTGTTCGCCCAGCTCAACGCCGCCCTCGCCGACGAAGGCTACGTACTGCGGGTGGACGCCGGCGTGCGCGTGGAGCAGCCGCTGCACCTGGTGTTCGTCTCCACCGCCGCCGAGGCGGACCTGGCCTGGCACCACCGCCACCTGATCGAACTACGCCAGGACGCGACGCTGGCGCTGGTCGAGCATCACCTGCATGACGGCGATGCAGCGCACCTGAGCAACAGCCTGGCGCACGTGCACCTGGCCGCCGGCGCGCAACTGAGCCACGCACGCGTGCAGGACGAGGCGGCCGGCGTCACCGCGCTGCTGCGCACCGATGCGGTGCTGGCGCGCGACGCGCATTACCGGCGCGTGGACCTGGAACTGGGCGGCGCGCTGGCCCGGCACGAACTCAACGTGCGCCTGGAGGGCGACAACGCCCGGCTGGTCGCCAACGGCGTGCTGCTCGGCAACGGCCGGCGCCAGCTCGACACCCGCCTGGGCATCGAGCACATCGCCCGCGACACCGCCTGCGAACTGCTGTGGCGCGGTGTCGCCACCGGGCGCAGCCGCGTGGCCTTCCATGGCGGCATCCGCATCCGCCACGGCGCCGACGGCACCGACGCGGCGCTGTCGAACAAGAACCTGCTGCTGTCCGCCGACGCCGAGATCGATACCCAGCCGGTGCTGGTGATCGACGCCGACGAGGTCAAGGCCGCGCACGGCGCCACCGTCGGCCAGCTCGATGCCAATGCGCTGTTCTACCTGCGCTCGCGCGGCCTGCCGCAGGAACGCGCGCAGCAATTGCTGACCGCCGCGTTCTGCCGCGAACCGCTGCGCGCACTGGAGCCGGCACTGAGCGAAGGCCTGCTGGCGCGGCTGGAGCGGGCGCTCAGCGACGCGGGCGTGGCATGACCGGGCCCGCCGCGCACAGCGCCACGCCGCAGGCGCCGGACTGGGATGCGGTCCGCCGCGACTTCCCGCTGCTGATGCGGGAAGTGCACGGCAAGCCGCTGGTGTACTTCGACAACGCCAACACCGGGCAGAAGCCGCTGCAGGTGATCGCGGCGACCGACGCGTTCTATCGCCGCCACAACGCCAACGTCAGCCGTGCGGTGCACGCGCTCGGCAGCGAGGCCACCGAGGCCTACGAAGGCGCACGGACCCGGCTGGCCCGCTTCCTCAACGTGCGCGCCGAGGAGCTGGTGCTGTGCAGCGGCGCGACCTTCGCGCTGAATCTGGTGGCGTACTCGTGGGCACTGCCGCGGCTGCGCGCCGGCGACACCATCCTGGTGTCGCGCATGGAGCACCACGCCAACATCGTGCCGTGGCAACTGGTCGCGCAGCGCACCGGCGCCACGGTCAAGGTCGCCGAGATCACCGCCGACGGCGCGCTGGACCTGGACGCGCTGCGCGCGGCGATGACCGCCGACGTCAAGCTGCTGGCCCTGGCGCATGTCTCCAACGTACTGGGCACGGTCAACCCGGTGCGCGAGATCTGCCGCGAGGCGCGCAAGCGCGGCATCGTCAGCGTCATCGACGGCTCGCAGGCCGCCCCGCACCGACCGCTGGACGTGGCCGCGATCGGCTGCGACTTCTACGCCATCACCGGCCACAAGATGTGCGGCCCGACCGGCACCGGCGCGCTGTGGGCGCGGCGCGAGCACCTGCAGGCGATGCCGCCGTTCCTGGGCGGCGGCGAGATGATCAAGGAAGTCAGCTTCGACGGCACCGTGTTCAACGACCCGCCGCACAAGTTCGAAGCCGGCACCCCCAACATCGCCGGTTTCGTCGGCCTCGGCGCGGCGGTGGACTATCTGCAGACGCTCGGACTGCAGCACGTGGAAGCGCGCGAGACCGAACTGCTCGCGCACCTCACCGAGGAACTGCAGCGGATCGACGGCCTGCGCCTGTTCGGCACCGCGCCCGGCAAGGCCGCGGTGGTCTCGTTCCTGATCGAGGGCGCCCACGCCCACGACCTGGCCACCCTGCTCGACCTGGAAGGCGTGGCGGTGCGCTCCGGCCAGCACTGCGCACACCCGCTGCTGCAGTTCTACGGCGTCGCCGCCACCTGCCGCGCCTCGCTGGCGTTCTACAACACGCACGCCGAGATCGAGCGTTTCGTGGCGGCGCTGTTGAAGGTACGCAAGCTGTTGGGCTGAAGCGCCGAGATTGGGCATTCGGGATTGGGGATTCGTAAAAGCGCCGCCTTGGCGAATCCCCAATCCCCACTCCCGAATCCCGGCCACGGGGCTTAAAATCGGCCGATGCACACCCTCACCTTCCGCACCGCCACCGTCGACGATCTCGACGCCATCGCCGCCCTGGTCACCTCGGCCTATCGTGGCGACAGCAGCCGCGTCGGCTGGACCACCGAAGCCGACCTGCTCGACGGCCACCGCATCGACCGCGAGGTGCTGCGCGCCGACATCCTGCGCCCGCGCAGCCTGGTGCTGCTGGCCGAACGCGATGGCGAGCTGATCGCCTGCGCGCATGTCGCCGACGAGGACGGCGCCGGCTATTTCGGCATGTTCTCGGTGCAGCCGCAGGCGCAGGGCGGCGGCCTGGGCAAGACCGTGCTGGCCGAGGCCGAACGCATCGCCTGGCAGGAATGGCAGTTGCCGTTGATGCGGATGACCGTGATCGACCTGCGCGAGGAACTCATCGCCTTCTATGAGCGCCGCGGCTATCGCCGCACCGGGATCAAGAAGCCGTTTCCGTACGGCGACGCGCGCTTCGGCCTGCCCCGCCGCGACGACCTGCGTTTCGAGGTGCTGGAAAAGCCGCTGGGCGGTGCCGCATGAGCGAGACCTGGACGTTCGTCTGCGCCGACGGCGAACTGGCGCCCGGCGAAATGAAGACGGTGTGGGACGAAGTGACCGACACGCCGATCGTGGTGTTCAACTTCGATGGCCAGTTCTTTGCGCTGGAAGACCGCTGCAGCCACGAGGACTACGAACTGTCGCCGGGCACCTTCGATGCCGCCGCCGGCAGCATCGAGTGCGTGCTGCATGGCGCCCGCTTCGACGTGCGCGACGGCCGCGCACTGTGCGCGCCGGCTTATGGTCCGGTGCCGAAGTTTCCGGTGAAGTCCGAACACGGCGGGCTGTGGACCCGCGACGACCGCGGCTGAGCGAGCGGCGCGCGCGCGCCTATCCCAATACGGTTGTGCCGCGGCGTGTTTAGCCGGACAGCATGCGCCTGTCGCTTCATTGCTCCTGCGCGCGCACCAAACTCAAGCCCCTTCAAGCACTTGGAGTCGCTAAAGATCTAGCGGCAACGTGCCGCTATGTCTGTAGACAAATTACGTTCTGCGTCTCAATTGCCATGGAAGTTTATTGCAAAAGGAAATTTATTTAATCGAAGGGCCGCCACACACCGCTTCTGGACCGCATTCTCACGAGGAATTCCCATGACCGCCTTCCTGCAGCGTTTCAACGTCAGCCAGCGCCTTTCCGCCGCCTTCGGCATCCTGATCCTCATCTCCGGTCTCCTGGTGGTTGCCGGGCTGATCACCATGACCGGCGCGCGTAAGCAGCTGGATATCATCGTGCACGGCAACGTCAAGAAGATCGAACTGTCCAGCGGCATGCTGGATGCGAACTCGGCCATCCTGATCGCACTGGGCGCGTATGCCAATCATTCGAGCGCGGACGACGCCGCCAGTTCCCTGGCGCTGATCCAGCGCGAGCGCGCGCATTACGACGAGGAGCGAACGACGCTCTACGCAATGCCGACCACCCCGGCTGGCCAGGTCCTGCGCACGGAGATCGATCGTCTGCAGAAGATCGCGCGGCCGTTGAACAACGCCGTGATGGAAGCCGCCACCGCGGGGGACTACCAGCGCGCGCAGGCACTGCTGCGCGAGCAGTCGCGTCCTGCCACGCTGGCGTGGCAGGCCAAGATCCGCCAGAACGTCGCGCTACAACACCAGCTCAGCGCCGAGGCCTATGACGCTGCGGTGAGCCACATCTCACGCGGCCGGGCGATGTTGATCGGCGGAGGTATCGCAGCCGTGCTGGCCAGTAGCCTGCTGGCCTGGCTGATCACCCGTAGCCTCACCGTGCCACTGAGCCGCGCCACCCACGCTGCCGAGGCGATTGCCGACGGCCGCCTGGACAACGACGTGAGCACCGACGCGCGCGACGAGCCCGGCCGCCTGCTGCTGGCGATGGACCGCATGCAGACCCAGCTGCAGCGTTTCTCCGGCGAGACCGCGTTGATGATCGAACTCCACGCCGACAAGGACATCAGTCACCGCATGCCGCAGGACTTCCCCGGCGTGTATGGCGAATTGAGCAAGGGCATCAACACCATGATGTTCGAGCACCTGGACGCCATCGTCGACGCCATCGGCGTGCTCAACGAATACGCCAACGGCGACCTGCGCCGCGACGCCCGCCGCCTGCCCGGCAGCCGCGCGGTGCTGCACGAATCCATGGATGCGGCCAAGGCCAGCCTGCTGGCGATCAACACCGAGATCAAGCGCTTGGCCGCGGCGGCAGCCGCCGGCGACTTCAGTGCCCGCGGCGATGCCGCGCACTTCCAGCACGATTTCCGGCTGATGGTGCAGGACCTCAACGCGATGATGGAGGTCAGCGACCACAACCTCGGCAAGCTGTCGGCCCTGCTGCAGGCCATCGCCGCCGGCGACCTCACCGCGCGCATGGAAGGCGAGTTCCACGGCGTGTTCGCCACCATGCGCGACGATGCCAACGCCACCGTCGAACAGCTGACCGGCATCGTCGGCCGCATCCAGACCGCGGCGGTCAGCATCAATGCCGCCGCCACAGAGATCGCCGCCGGCAACGACGACCTGTCGCGCCGCACCGAACAACAGGCCGCCAGCCTGGAAGAAACTGCCGCCTCGATGGAGGAGCTGACCTCCACCGTGAAGCAGAACGCCGAGCACGCGCGCCAGGCCAACCAGTTGGCCGTGGGCGCGGCCTCGGTCGCCTCGCAGGGTGGTGCGGTGGTGGGTCGGGTGGTCGAGACCATGAGCGGCATCGAGGCCTCCTCGCGCAAGATCGCCGACATCATCAGCGTCATCGACGGCATCGCCTTCCAGACCAACATCCTCGCCTTGAACGCGGCGGTGGAAGCGGCCCGCGCCGGCGAACAGGGCCGCGGCTTCGCGGTCGTCGCCAGCGAAGTGCGCACGCTAGCGCAGCGCTCGGCCAACGCCGCCAAGGAGATCAAGACGCTGATCGACGACTCGGTCGGCCGCGTCGCCGAGGGTTCCGCTCTCGTCGACCAAGCCGGCAAGACCATGCAGGAGATCGTGGGCTCGGTGCAGCGGGTGACCGACATCATGGGCGAGATCTCGGCGGCGTCGCAGGAACAGTCGGCGGGCATCGAGCAGGTCAACCAGACCGTCACCCAGATGGACGAGGCCACCCAGCAGAATGCGGCGCTGGTGGAGGAAGCCACGGCGGCGGCGCGCTCGATGGAAGACCAGGCCGGCCAACTCACCCAGGCGGTGGCGCTGTTCAAGATCGACACCCGCAGTACCGCGACGCGCAGCGCAACAGCGCCACGCACGCGCGCGGCCGAGGTGCTCGACCCCGCGGCCTGAGTCGCCTCGGCACGGCGGGTGATGCGTCTTCCCGGCGCGTCACCGGCCGTGCGCTGGCGCCGACACCTGGCGGCGCCGGAGCCGGCTGCGGCACACTGTGCGCCTCCCCCTTGCGAGCGCGCCCATGAAGATCGTCGAAGTCCGCCACCCGCTGGTACAGCACAAGATCGGCCTGTTGCGCGACGCGGCGCTGAGCACCAAGGGCTTCCGCGAGCTGGTCACTGAACTGGGCACCCTGCTCGGCTACGAGGCCACCGCCGACCTGGAGACCGAGACCCACACCATGGACGGCTGGGCCGGCCCGACCCAGGTGCAGCGCATCGCCGGCGCCAAGATCACCCTGGTGCCGATCCTGCGCGCGGGACTGGGCATGCTGCCCGGCGTGCTGGCACTGATCCCCGCGGCGCGGGTCAGCGTGGTCGGCCTGCAGCGCGACGAGGAGACGCTGCAGCCGGTGCCCTATTTCGAACGTCTCACCGGACGACTGGAGGAGCGCGACGCGCTGATCCTGGATCCGATGCTGGCCACCGGCGGCACCCTCATCGCCACCGTGGACATGCTCAAGCGCGCCGGGGCGCGGCGAATCAAGGGCATCTTCCTGGTCGCCGCGCCGGAAGGCCTGCAGGCGCTGGAAGCGGCACACCCGGACGTGGAGGTGTACACCGCCGCCATCGACGACCATCTCAACGAGAAGGGCTATATCCTGCCGGGCCTGGGCGACGCAGGCGACCGCATCTTCGGCACCCGCCTGGGCTAAGCGGCGCCATCCGCGCCGTCCAGCATCAGCGCTGCAACACCTGCAGCGCGGCGCTCACGTACACCAGCGGCGCATTCCAGTTGATCGCCACTTCGTTGGTGGCGTAGCTGCATTCCCTGTCCAGGTACGACAGCGCCGGCAGCGTCGACGCATAGGCGTGCTTGCACGCGTCGGCGTCCTGCTGCCCCGGCTGCGGGCCGCCGACCAGCCATCCCGGCACCGGCGTGGCCACGCCGTCGGCGATGGAGATGCGATGGTGGATGTGCATCGGCGAGCGCGCGCCGATGCCGGTGACGAAGGACATGCCCAGCGGGTTGCGGCCGAGCACGTAGTCCAGCTGCGACTGCGCGGCCTGCAGGTATTCGGGCTTGTGCTGCAGCTGGTAGGCCTGCAGCAGCATCATCGCCTGGTTCATCGCGGTGGCGTTGCTGCCCCAGTGGAAATCGGCGTCGCGCATCGTCACCCGCCAGGCCGAGCCCTGCCACACCTGCACCAGATGATCGGCCAGGCCCTCGATCTCGCCGGCGATGCGCGCCTGGTCGGCGCGCGGGGTCAGCCGCGCGCGGTGCTGCGCCAGCGACATCCACGCCAGCCCGCCGACCTGGCGCCAGTCGGGCACGCTGGCCGGCACATTGCGCGCCATCGCCGCCTCGTAGAACGCGTCGTCGGCGGTGGCCAGGTACAGCTCGGTGGCGGCCCAGGCGAACTCGTCGTCGAACCGGGTGTCCTCGTAGGCGCCGGTGTGCACGTCGGCCGGCTGCCGGTAGGCCACATCCGGATGCGCCTGCGCCCAGGCCCAGGCGCGCCGCGAGGCCTCCAGCATGCGCGTGGAGATGCCGCCGAACTGCGCGTCGTACGGCGCGTAGATGCGGCTGGCCTGGGCCATCACCGCGGCGAAGTCGAGCGTGGCCGCGGTGCTCTTCTGCACCACGTAGCGCGGCGCGCGCGCCTGGTCCGGCATCTGCATGCCGGCGAAGTCCAGGTTGGTCAGCTTGTGGTACACGCCGCCGTCGTGCGGATCCTGCATCGCCAGCAGCCACTGCAGGTTCCAGTCGACCTCGCGCAGGATGTCCGGCACGTCGCCGCCGCTGTCGGGAATGCCTTCGGGGTGCGTGCTGAAGTAGGTGGGGAACTGCTCGTAGGCGGCCAGCAGGGTATAGACGGTGATGCCGGAGCTGACCACGTACTTGTTGTAGTCGCCGGCGTCGTACCAGCCCTTGGGCGCGGCGATCACGGTGCCGGCCGGCCGCTCCGGCGAGGCCGCCGAGGCGTGCACCAGCACATGGTCGTCGGGATGGCCGGCGGCGCGCGCGTGGCGGCCGGCGTAGGCGCCGTCCAGCGCGGTGCTGGCGCGGTTGTAGTAGTAGGCCTTGAGCGCGGCGCGCGACAGCGCGTTGTAGGCGTCTTCGCCGATGGCGAAGCTGTCCGACGGCGGCAGGCCGTCGACCTGCAGGCGGTAGCGGCCCGGCGTGCGCAATGCGGAGAAATCGGCGATGCGCACCGTCTGCTGCGCCGGCGGCCACGCCGCGGCGGCGCCGAGGGTGCCGCGCAGCACCACCTCGTCGCTGTCGGCGCGCACGATCGAGAACGCGTCGCCATGCCCATCCGGCACCACCGCCAGCTTGCTCGCGGCAGGCAGGAAGCCGACCTGGTTCAGGCGGATCGGCGACGGCACGGTGGTGTCGGCATGCGAGGTGCAGCCGCCCAGCAACAGGCAGGCGAGGAACAGGCAGGACAGGGCATGGGGCAGCTTCATGCGCCGATACTGGCCGGCCATGATGACGGCTGCAAGCGCCACGTTGCGGACGCGCTGGGAGCGGTTCAAGACGCGGCGTTGGACGGCCGCATGCAGCGTTTCTGACAGCGCCGTCAGTGAGGCGTCAGCGTGGGGTCGCCATGCGGCGCCTACGGTGACGGCCTGTCCCCGCTGCCGGCGCCGCCCCGTGACCGCCCTGCCCCCACCGCCCGTTTCCCGCCGCCTGGCGCCGCTCGCGCCGCTGTTGAGTGCGCTGCTGCTCGGCGGCTGCATGGCCGGCCCGGACTACGTGCGGCCGGCGCCGCCGGCCGCCGCGCAGCAGCCCTTCGCCGAGGCCGATGGCCACTGGACGCCTGCCGCGCCGACCGCGGCCGACCCGGCGGAGGCATGGTGGACCCGCTACGGCGATCCGCAGTTGGATGCCCTGGTCGCGCAGGCCGACCGCGCCAACCAGACCCTGCGCCAGGCCGAGGCACGCTATCGGCAGGCGCAGGCGCTGGTCGGCAGCGCGCGGGCGGCCGAGGCGCCGACCCTGGGCGTGCAGGCCGCGACCACGCGCGAGCGCACCGTCACGCCCAAGCCGGGGCTGCGCACCGCCGATACGCTGGGGCTGAGCGCCAGTTGGGAGCCGGACTTCTGGGGCCGGATCCGGCGCAGCGTCGAACAGGCTGGCGACAATGCCCAGGCTAGCGCCGCCGATCTGGCGCAGGCACGGCTGTCGCTGCAGGCCGCGGTCGTGGCGGATTACCTGCAGCTGCGCTTCGACGACCAGACCCTGGCGCTGTACCAGCGCACCCTGGCCGGTGATCGCGACGCGCTGCGGCTGACCCATGCGCGGGTGCGCGCCGGCGTCGCCAGCGCCGCCGACGTGGCCGCAGCGGAAGCCACCCTGCACAGCACCGAAGCCGCGTCGACCGAGCTGGCGCTGTCGCGCCGGCAACTGGATCACGCGCTGGCGGTGCTGCTCGGCCGCCCCCCTTCCGAGTTCTCGCTGGCGGCCAGCGACGCACCGCTGCCGGCGCTGCCGCCGACGCCGGAGGCGCTGCCCTCGATGCTGCTGCAGCGGCGCCCGGACATCGCCGGCGCCGAACGGCGCATGGCCGCGGCCAACGCCGGCATCGGCATCGCCGTGGCGGCGTGGTTCCCGACCCTGTCGCTGAGCGCCAGCGGCGGCTACGACGGCGCCGGGCTGGCCTCGCTGCTGAGCGTGCCGAACCAAGTCTGGGCGGTGGGCGCGGCGCTGGCCGGCACGCTGTTCGACGGCGGCGCCCGCCACGCGCAACGCGCGCAGGCGCAAGCCAGCTTCGATGCGGCCGCGGCCAGCTACCGGCAAACCGTGTTGAGCGCGTTCCAGAGCGTGGAGGACCAGCTCGCCGCCACACGCGAACTGGCGCGCGAACAGCAGCAACAGCGCAGCGCCGCCGACGCCGCGCAACAGGCCGAACGCGTGCTGATGGACCAGTACCGCGCCGGCACTGCGCTGTACAGCGCCGTCATCACCGCGCAGGCCAACGCGCTGGACGCGCAACGCACCCTGCTGCAGGTGCAATCGCGCCAGTTCGGCGCCCAGGTCGCGCTGCTGGTCGCGCTGGGCGGCGACTGGGACAGCGCCAATCTCCCCGCCGTGCGTGGCGCCTCGCCGGGCGCCACGCCGGCTCCTGTCGCCCCGGAGTAACCCATGTCCACCGCCGCGCCCACCCGCCCCGCCGCTCCATCATCGCGCCGTGCCACGCGGCGGCGACGCTGGCCGGTCGTCGTCGCCGCGTTGCTGGTCGCGCTGCTGCTGGTGCTGTGGCTGCGCCCCCGCCACGCGCCCGCCGCGGCCACGCCACCGGTGCCGGTGACCAGCGCACCGGTGCTGCGCAAGGACGTACCGATCCGCCAGACCGGGATCGGCACGGTGCTGCCGATCGCCTCGGTGACCGTGCACTCGCGCATCGACGGGCAACTGATCGACGTGGGCTTCGGCGAGGGCCAGGACGTCAAGGCCGGGCAGGTCCTGGCGCGGCTGGATCCGCGAACCGACCAGGCGCAACTGGCCGCGGCCACCGCGCAACAGGCCAAGGACAAGGCACAGCTGGGCAATGCGCAGGCCGACCTGCAGCGCTACACGCAACTGCTGCAGGACAACGCCACCACCCGCCAGACCCTGGACACGCAGAAGGCGCTGGTCACGCAGCTGCGCGCCACCCTGCAGAGCGACCAGGCGGCGATCGACAGCGCGCGGGTGCAACTGGACTTCACCACCATCCGCGCCCCGATCGACGGACGTGCCGGCGCGCGCCTGGTCGATCCGGGCAACATCGTCCATGCCAGCGATGCCGGAGGCCTGGTGGTACTGAACCAGATCGACCCGATCGCGGTGCAGTTCACTTTGCCGGAAAGCGCGTTCCAGCAGATCAACCACGCGCTGCATGCCGCCCCGGACAGCGTGGGCGTGGACGCCGTCGAACACGGCAGCGGACAGGTGCTGGCGCACGGCACGCTGGCCCTGCTCAACAACCAGATCGACACCAGCACCGGCACCATCGCGATGAAGGCGCACTTTCCCAATCCCGGGCACACGCTGTGGCCGGGGCAGACGGTGGACGCGTGCATCACCCTGGGCATGCGCGCCGGCGCGCTGGTGGTGCCGAGCGCGGCCGTGCAGCGCAGCCAGGACGGCGAGTTCGTGTACGTGGTCGGCAACGACGGCAGCGTGCGCGACCAGCCGGTGCAGGTGCTGGACGAGGCCGATGGCGAGACCGTGATCGGCCAGGGCGTGCAGGCCGGGCAGCGCGTGGTGGTGGATGGGCAGTACCGGCTGCACCCGGGAGCGAAGGTGGTCGAAGCCAAGCCGGCCAAGCACACCAAACCGGCCACGGCGGGAGCGCACGCGTGAGCGTCTCGGCGGCCTTCATCAAACGCCCGATCGGCACCTCGCTGCTGGCCATGGCACTGCTGTTGCTGGGCCTGGTGGCCTGGCCGCTGCTGCCGGTGGCGCCGCTGCCGCAGGTCGATTTCCCCACCATCCAGGTCTCGGCCAGCCTGCCCGGCGCCAGCCCGCAGACCATGGCCTCGAACGTGGCGCAGCCGCTGGAGCGGCAGCTGTCGCTGATCCCCGGCCTGAGCCAGATGACCTCGACCAGCGCGCTCGGCTCGACCCAGGTGACGCTGCAGTTCGACCTGGACCGCAACATCGACGCCGCCGCGCTCGACGTGCAGACCGCGATCAACGCCGCATCCGGACAGTTGCCGAGCGCGCTGCCGAGCGCACCGAGCTTCCGCAAGATCAACCCGGCCGAATCGGCGTCGCTGATCCTGGCCGTGCAGTCGCGGGTGTTGCCGCTGACCCAGGTCAACGACTACGCCGACAACGTGCTGGCGCAGCAGATCTCGCGCATCTCCGGGGTCGGCCTGGTCAACCTGTACGGTGCGCAGAAACCGGCGGTGCGCGTGCAGGTGGATCCGGCCAAGCTGGCAGCGCTGGGCCTGAGCATGGAGGACATCCGCTCGGTGATCGCCACCACCACGGTGAACGCGGCCACCGGCTTGATCGACGGCGCGCGCCAGGCCTTCACCGTCTCCACCAACGATCAGTTGCTGCAGAGCCAGGCCTGGAACGACGCGGTACTGGCCTGGCGCAACGGCGCGCCGATCCGCGTGCGCGACGTCGGCACCGCGGTGGACGGGCCGGAGAACGCCAAGATCGCCGCCTGGGGCTTCGCCGGCGCCGCCGCGCCGGCCGACAGCGGCATCGTCGATGGCCGCGCGATCATGATCGCCATCACCAAGCAGCCCGGCGCCAACGTCATCGACACGGTGGAACAGGTCAAGGCCGCGCTGCCCAAGCTGATGGCGTCGATCCCGCCCAGCGTCAGCGTCAAGATCCTCGCCGACCGCACGCAGAACATCCGCGCCTCGGTCAGGGACGTGGAGTTCACCCTGCTGCTGTCGATCGTGCTGGTGGTGGCGGTGATCTTCGTGTTCCTGCGCAGCGCGGTGGTCACCCTGATCCCGAGCCTGACCGTGCCGCTGGCGATCCTCGGCACCGCCGCGCTGATGTACGTGCTCGGCTACAGCCTGGACAACCTGTCGCTGATGGGCCTGACCATCGCCGTCGGCTTCGTGGTCGACGACGCCATCGTGATGCTGGAGAACATCTACCGGCACATCGAGGACGGCATGGCGCCGCTGCAGGCGGCGCTGCAGGGCGCGGCCGAGATCGGCTTCACCCTGGTCTCGATCTCGGTGTCGCTGGTGGCGGTGTTCATCCCGCTGCTGCTGATGGGCGGCATCGTCGGCCGGCTGTTCCGCGAGTTCGCGGTGACGGTGAGCCTGACCATCCTGGTGTCGCTGCTGGTGTCGCTGACCCTGACCCCGATGCTGTGCGCGCGCCTGCTCAAGCCGCACGCCGAGCAGGCGCAGGGGCGCCTGGCGCGCGCGTTCGAGCGCGGCTTCGACGCGCTGCTGGCGGCGTACCGGCGCGGCCTGGAGACGGTGTTGCGGCACCCGCGGCTGACCCTCGCCAGCTTCCTGCTGACCGTGGCCACCAGCGTGGCGCTGTTCGTGGTGATGCCCAAGGGCTTCTTCCCGCAGCAGGACACCGGCTTCATCTCCGGCACCGCCGACTCGGCGCAGGACTCGTCCTCGGCGGCGATGCGCACGCGCATGCTGCAACTGGCCGACATCATCCGCCGCGACCCGGACGTGCTGTCCTTCGGCATGCAGACCGGTGCCAGCACCTTCAACTCCGGCACCTTCTCGATCGCGCTCAAGCCCAAGGACGCGGGCCGCACCGCCAGCGCCGACCAGGTGATCGCGCGGCTGCGCAAACGCCTGGCGCACGTGCAGGGCGTCACCCTGTTCATGCAGGCCGGGCAGGACATCAACGTCGGCGGCCGCCTGGCCCGCACCCAGTACCAATACACCCTGACCGACGCCAACCTGGACGAACTCAACACCTGGGCGCCGCAGCTGCTGAAGGCGTTCCGGGCGCTGCCGCAACTCACCGACGTCGCCTCCGACCAGCAGAACGCCGCGCCGATCGCCAGCCTGACCATCGATCGGCAGCGCGCGGCCAGCTTCGGCATCACCCCGCAGCAGATCGACGCGACCATCAACGACGCCATCGGCCAGCGCCAGGTCGCGCAGTACTTCACCCAGCTCAACAGCTACCACGTGGTGCTGGAGGTGACGCCGGCGCTGCAGGGCGATCCGTCGCTGTTCCAGCGGCTGTACCTGACCTCGCCGTTGACCGGCAAGCAGGTGCCGCTGTCCACCTTCGCCACGCTCGACACCAGCGGGACCGGCTACCTGTCGGTGAGCCACCAGGGCCAGTTCCCGGCGGTGACCATCTCCTTCAACCTGGCGCCGGGCGCGGCGCTGGGCGATGCGGTGGACGCGATCCAGCAGGCCCAGGCGCAGTTGCGGGTGCCGGCCACGCTCAGCGGCAGTTTCCAGGGCACGGCGCAGGCGTTCAGCGCCTCGCTGCGCACCCAGCCGTACCTGATCCTGGCGGCGCTGATCGCGGTCTACATCGTGCTCGGCCTGCTCTACGAGAGCTACATCCATCCGCTGACCATCCTCTCCACCCTGCCCTCGGCCGGCGTCGGCGCGCTGCTGATCCTGATGGCCGGCGGCTACGACTTGAGCGTGATCGCGATGATCGGCATCATCCTGCTGATCGGCATCGTCAAGAAGAACGGGATCATGATGGTGGACTTCGCCCTGCATGCCGAACGCGAACGCGGGCTGTCCTCGCGCGATGCGATCTTCGAGGCCTGCCTGATGCGCTTCCGGCCGATCATGATGACCACCCTGTGCGCACTGCTCGGCGGCCTGCCGCTGATGCTCGGCCACGGCGCCGGCTCGGAACTGCGCCGGCCGCTGGGCTATGCGATGGTCGGCGGCTTGCTGCTGTCGCAACTGCTGACCCTGTTCAGTACGCCGATCGTGTACCTGTACCTGGACCGCCTGCACGGCTGGTACCTGCAGCGGCGCCAGGCACGTCGCGCACGCACCACCGCACCGGAGGCGCTGCAGCCATGAAGGTGCTGATCGTCGAGGACGAGCGCAAGACCGCCGACTACCTGCAGCAGGGGTTGAGCGAACAGGGCTGCACGGTCGACGTCGCCTACGACGGCATCGACGGCCAGCACCTGGCCCTGCATTACGACTTCGACGTGATCGTGCTCGACGCGATGCTGCCGGGCCTGGACGGCTTCGCCATCCTGCGCTCGCTGCGTTCGGTGAAGAGCACGCCGGTGATCATGCTCACCGCGCGCGACAGCGTCGAGGACCGGGTCAAGGGCCTGCGCGAGGGCGCCGACGACTACCTGATCAAGCCGTTCTCCTTCATCGAACTGCTGGCGCGGCTGCAGGTGTTGGCGCGGCGCGGCCGCGCCCAGGAAAGCACGCTGCTGCGCGTGGGCGACCTGCAGATCGACATGATCAGCCGCAAGGCCATGCGCGGCCGGCAGCGGCTGGACCTGACCGCCAAGGAGTTCGCGCTGCTGGCGACGCTGGCCCGGCACCAGGGCGAGATCCTGTCCAAGACCGCGATCGCCGAGATGGTCTGGGACATGAACTTCGACAGCAACACCAACGTGGTGGAAGTGGCGATCAAGCGCCTGCGCGCCAAGATCGACGTGCCGTTCGACGCCCCGCTGCTGCACACCGTGCGCGGCATGGGCTACGTGCTGGAAGAACGCGAGGACGCGAGCGGGTGAGCGCACCGGCGCGGCCCTCGATCGCGCTGCGCCTGGCCGGCCTGTTCGCGGCCACCGCGCTGCTCGGTTTCGCCCTGATCGGGCTGGTGCTGCACCAAGTGCTGGAGCATGAGCTGCGCCGCCACCAGCGCGAGGAGCTGCGCTCGCGCATGGACGCGGTGCAGTACATGCTGGTCAACAGCCGCTCGCCGGACCTGGCCGCGCATGCGCGCACGCGCCTGGCCAGCGTCTCCAGCGCGCCGGACCTGCGCTTCTGGCTGTGGAGCGAGGACCCGGCGTTCCGCTACGGACGCGGCGCCGAGATGATGGCGGCGGCCACGCGCGGCCGCAGTGGCCTGGTGCGCATCGGCGATCCGCAGGCGCTGGGCATCGCCGATGCGCAGCCGCAATCGTGGCAGGCCATCGGCCAGGCGCTGCCGGCCACGCCGGTACGCCCGCCGGTGCAACTGATCGCGGCGATGGACAGCGCGCCGTTCGCGCTCACCCGGCGCCGCTTCGACATCGCCCTGGCGCTGGTGACGCTGGCCGGCACCGCGCTGGTCGGCGCACTGGGCTACTGGACCGCCAAGCTCGGCCTGCGCCCGGTGCAACGGCTGTCGGCCGACGCCCAGCACATCGGCCCGCACGACCGGCGGCGCCTGGACCTGCCGCGGCTGCCGCACGAACTGGAAGACCTGGGCGCCTCGTTGAACGCAGCCTTCGACCGGCTCGATGCCGCCTACGCGCAGCAGGAAAGCTTCAATGCCGACGTCGCCCACGAACTGCGCACGCCGCTGGCCAGCCTGATCGGCCAGACCCAGGTGGCGCTGACCCGCCACCGCGACGCGCAGCAGTTGCGCCAGGTACTGCAGTCGAACCTGGAGGAACTGGAGCGGCTGCGCGCGATCGTCGCCGATATGCTGTTCCTGGCCCGCGCCGAGCAGGGCCAGCGCGCACGGCAATGCGAGGACGCGTCGCTGGCCGAGGAAGTCGGCAAGACCGTCGAGTTCTTCGAGGTGCTGCTGGACGAGGCCGGCTTGCAGGTGGAGGTGCGCGGCGACGTGGTGGTGCCGGTCGAGAAATCGCTGCTGCGGCGCGCGCTGTCCAACCTGCTGCACAACGCGATCCAGCATTCGACGCATTCGGCCGGCGCCGCGCCGATCGTGGTGGAAATCGTGCAGCGCGGCGGGGAGGCGCTGATCGCCTTCTCCAACCCCAGCGTGGCGCTGGCGCCGGAGCATCTGGAGCGCCTGTTCGACCGCTTCTACCGCGGCGACGCCGCCCGCGCCAACAGCCGCGAAAGCCATGGCCTGGGCCTGGCCATCGTCAAGGCGGTGGCGAGCATGCACGGCGGGCGCGTGTTCGCGCAGCACCGCGACGGCATCACCACGATCGGGTTTTCGGTGGCGCTGGATGGCACCGCTGGCGGCGTGCCAGTGCACGCCGCGCTGCGCTGGTAAGCCGCGCTGCGTTCAGGCGGCCAGCGCGCGCGCCTGCAGCGCCGGCACTTCGTGCGCGGTGACGAAGCGGCCCTTGGCATCGCGCTGCAACTGCGCCAGCGCGCAGTCCGGGTCATGGGTGAAGAACAGGCGCACGTCGCGCGCCAGCGCGTCCTCCAGGAACGCGCGCTTCTCGTCGATCAGCAGTTCGGCGTTGCGGTCGTAGCCCATGGTGATCGGCACGTGTACCCACGAGCGGCCCGGGATCAGGTCGGCGCAGAACGCCACCCCGCCGTGCGACAGGCCATCCGCGCCGTGGCCGGGGCCGACGATCTCGGCCAGCATCAGCCCTGGCGTGTGGCCGTCGCTGAAACGGAACCGCACCGCCTCGCCGAGCGCGCGCGAGTAGTCGCCCTCGACCAGCTCCAGCCGGCCGCTGGCTGCGAGCAGGCCAGGCAGTTCGGGAATGAAGCTGGCGCGGTCGCGCGGATGCGGGTGCAGCGCGCGCTGCCAGTGCGCCGCACCGACCAGGAACTGCGCATTGGGAAACAGCAGTTCCGGTGCGGCGCCCTCGCGGTACGCGGCCAGCAGCCCGCCGGCATGATCGAAGTGCAGATGGCTCAGCACCACCACGTCGATGTCGGTGTGGGCGAAGCCGGCGTCCTGCAGCGAATCCAGCAGCACGTGCCGCGCCTCCTGCACGCCGTAGCGCTCGCGCAGCGCCGGCGGGAAGAACGCGCCGATGCCGGTCTCGAACAACACCGTCTTGCCGGCCAGCGGGCTGGCCAGCAGCGCGCGGCAGGCCAGCGCGATGCGGTTGCCGTCGTCGGGCGCGGCCCATTGCTGCCACATCGCCTTGGGCGCGTTGCCGAACATCGCGCCGCCGTCGAGTTTCTGCGAGTTGCCTTGGATGGACCAGAGTTTCATGGGCGGGGATTCGGTATTCGGGATTGGGGGATTCGCAAAACGCGCGTCAGGGCACCGGCGCGGTCTGCAGCACTTCGGCGCTGCCGACTTCGTTGCGCGGGTCGCTGCCGCCGCTGAGCACGTTGCGGCGCTTGTCCCATTCCACCGTCTGCAGATTGCCCCAGACGTGGCTGGAGCCGTGGCCGTCCTCGGCGCTGTCGCCGGGCAGCTTCAGCGTATGCCCCATCGCTTCCAGGCCCTTCGCGGTAGCCGCGTCGAAGGTGCCGGTCTCGGCTTCGATCACGTCCGGCAGCCACTGGTGGTGGTAGCGCGGCAGCGCGGCGACCTGCTGCGCGCTGAGACCGTCGTCGTAGCCGAGGATGCCGAGCAGCACCATGGTGATGATGCGGCTGCCGCCCGGGGTGCCGAGCACGATGGCCTTGTCCGCGTTCTCCATGAAGGTCGGCGACATCGAGCTGAGCGGGCGCTTGCCCGGCTTGGGCGCGTTGGCCGCGTAGCCCATCACCCCGAACGCGTTGGGCGTGCCCGGACGCAGCGCGAAATCGTCCATCTCGTTGTTGAGCAGCACGCCGGTGCCCTTGGGGATCAGCCCGGAGCCGTACAGCAGGTTGACCGTCTGGGTGGCGCCGACGCGGTTGCCTTCGCCATCGATGATCGAGAAATGCGTGGTCTCGTCGTCTTCCAGCGGGGTCGGCTGGCCCGACAGCAGGTCGCTGGGCGTGGCCTTGTCCGGGTTGATGGTCGAGCGCAGGCCCACCGCATAGTCCTTGCTGAGCAGGATGCGCTGCGGCACGTGGGTGAAGTCCGGATCGCCGAGGAAGAAGGTGCGGTCGCGGTAGGCGCGGCGCATCGCTTCCACGGTCAGGTGCACGCGGTGCACCGGGTCCATGGTCTTGAGGTCGTAGCCCTCCAGGATCTGCAGCATGCTGGCCAAGGCGATGCCGCCGGAGGACGGCGGCGGCGCGGTGGTGATGGTCCAGCCCTTGTAGTCGAAGCGGATCGGCGTGCGCTCCTTGACCGTGTAGCCGGCCAGTTCCTCCGCAGTCCAGCGACCGCCGGCCTGCTTGACCCCGGCCAGCAGCTTCTTGGCGGTGGCGCCGCGGTAGAAGCCGTCGAAACCCTTGTCGGCCAGCAGCTGCAGCGTATTGGCCAGTTCCGGCTGCTTGAACACGTCGCCCTCGGCGATCGGCCGGCCGTTGCGCAGATAGACCTCGCGGGTGCCGGGATAGCGCTCCATCACCTTGCGCCGCGACTGATAGCCCTCGGCCATGCGCGCATACACCGGGAAGCCGTCGCGGGCGATGCGGATCGCCGGCGCCAGCGATTGCCGCAGCGGCAGCCGGCCATGCTTGGTCGCCAGTTCCACCAGCGCCGCCGGCAGCCCGGGGATGCCGGCCGACCACGGGCCGTTGATCGAGCGGTCGCGGTCCAGCTCGCCCTTGGCGTCCAGGAACGCGGCCGGCGTCGCCGATTCCGGCGCGGTCTCGCGCGCATCCAGCATCACGTCCTTGCCGGTCTTGGCGTCGTGCAGCAGAAAGAAGCCGCCACCGCCGAGGCCGGAACTGATCGGCTCGACCACCGACAGCGTCGAGGACACCGCCACCGCGGCGTCGAAGGCATTGCCGCCCTCGCGCAGGATCTGCAGGCCGGCCTCGGTGGCCAAACGGTGACCGCTGGCGATCGCGGCGCCGGGCGGATGCGCGGCCGGGGCGGTGGCGGTCGCCTCGGCGACCGGTGCCTCGGCCCACGCCGACGGCGTCAGGACCAGGGCGAGCAGCAGGACACGGCGGACGAGGCTTCTCATGCGGCGGGGGGCTCCTGTGGGTACAACTCGGGGTGGTCGCGCTGCAGGCGCTGCAGCTTGGCCAGCAATTGCGCGTGGGTCTCCGGGATGGCCGGGTCCGGGTCGATGCACTCCACCGGGCACACCACCACGCACTGCGGCTCGTCGAAATGGCCGACGCATTCGGTACAGCGGGCGGGGTCGATCACGTAGATCGTCTCGCCCATGGCGATGGCCTGGTTCGGGCAGGCCGGCTCGCAGACGTCGCAGTTGACGCAGAGCTCGTTGATCTTGAGGGACATGTGGCGCACTTCGGCACTGACCGGGGCAGTTTACCGGATCGGGGCGGGACGGCCCTGCGAAGGCGGCGCCACGGCGCGGAACGCTGTATCGCCGCCGTACCGGAATCAGCGCAGCCAACGGCCCATGGCGATTGACGCCGGCGGCGGCCACGCCTAGAGTCGCCGCGTCGAAAATGGCTGGCCTGGTCTCGGTAGGCCCAGGCCCTTCTCCGCGCTGGCGGAGAGGCTCTGTTCGCGCCGTGCCGCGCGATTCCCCGACAGTCCCCGTGTCCATCGTCCCGGGGTCTGTCCGTGGGCCGCCTTCGACCGGGCTTGCTGCGGCGGATCCCTCCAGCAGGAGCCAACGCATGTCCCCGATTTCCCTTTCCGGCCCCCTCCTCGTCTCGCTCGGCAACGGCGTGCAGGGCGGCGCCGTGGTCAGCGCCGCGCGCCGGCATGGCCTCGCCGTCCGCGCCCTGGTCCGCGAAGGCGCCGCCACCGCGGCGCTGCGCGCGCTCGGCGCGGAGGTGGTGGAAGCCGACTTGGACGACCCCGCCGCCATGCACGCGGCCAGTCGCGGCGTCGCTCACGCGGTGCTGCAGTTCCCAGCCGGTCCCGGCGAAACAACGCTGACCCGGGCCAGGATTGCTCTGGACGCCGCGCGCGCGGCGCGGCTGCATTCGCTGGTGCTGAAGCTGAGCAGCGCGCCGCTGCCGGCGCCGTGCCCCGAACCCAGCCTGCGCAGCAACGCCGCGCTCGCGGCGCTGGCGCATGGCGCCGGCCTACCCTGCGCGGTCCTGTGGCCGACGCTGTACCTGGACAACCTGCTGAAGCCCTCGGCGCGCGCCGACATCGTCGCGCACGGCGTGTTCGCACCGCCGATCGCCGCCACGCAACGCATCGCCTGGACCTCGGCCGACGCCTGCGCCGAGGCCGCGCTGGCGCTACTGCGACAAGGCGCGCACGGCGGCAGCTACCGGATCGCCGGCACCGAGAGCCTGACCGGCGCGGAACTGGTGCAGCGGCTCACGGCCGGAGTCGGCCGCCCGGTGCGCTATCGCGCGCAGCCGCTGGACGCGTTCGAGCGCGATGTCGATGCAGCGCTGGGCGCCGGCCAAGGCCGCGTGGTGGCATCGAAGTTCCGCTTCTTCGCCACGCATCCGCAGCAGGCCGATGCACTGCTGGCCGCGCCGCTGCGGGCACAGCCTGGACTGGAGATGTTCCAACCCGGCTCGATCGATGCCTGGATCGCCGCGCATCGGCAGGCCTTCCTGGCACCATCCCCGGCAGCGGGCGACCTGCCCGCCGGCTAGCCCAGCGGCGGCGGCAACCGCGCGCGGCTGTGGTGGATCAAGAGGGTCTTGGCGCGAAACGGAGCGAGCTTGGCCAGCAGCAGCACACGCTCTTCGCGGTGGTAGTCGCGACTCCAGGCCAGCATCCGCGGCAGCCGCGCCAGGGTCGGCCGGTAGGCGGCGGCCTCCAGGCCCAGCCATTGCCGGCCCAGCCGCAGCACGATCTGCGCGGTGGTGCGCCAGGGTGCCGCATCGATCACCACGATGTGGTCGGCGCGTGCGAGCGCCGCGTCGGCCCATTTGAACTGCACGCCTTCGACGATCCAGTGCTCGCCCTCGACGATGCGCTGCAGCAGCGGCAGCTTCTCCTCGAGCGGACGGCGGACGTCGCCTTCGGGACGGCGGACCCAATGCAGATCGTCCAGCGCGTGGCAGGCAATGCGGTGACGGCGGCCGAGCCGGCGCGCCAGGGTGGTCTTGCCGGCGCCGGTGGGGCCGGTGATGAAGATCCGCATCGCCTGTGCCTTGCCTGGAACTGCGGAAACTGCGCGACGGCCCCCAGCACGTCCGCGCGAAGCGACCGCCCGTTGCGGGCGGCGCGGGTGGCAGGACCGGCGCGCATCGGCGCGCCGGCCCGCGCAGGGCTTACTTGGCTTCGACGAAGATGTAGTCGGCGCCGGTCGGCTTGACCACGGCTTCGACGCGGGCGTTGTCGGCCGGGGCGCCGATGTAGACCACGCGCACGCCCTTCATGGTGTTCGGCTCGACCTTGGCGAAGGCCGCGGCGATCAGGTCGGCCATCTTGGCCGAGGCCGAGGAGCCGAACGCCAGCATGTTGCCCGGCTGGATACCGCGGCCGATGGCGGTGGTGGCGCTTTCGACCTGGCGCTCGTACTTGGCCTGGAACTCCGGATCCGATTCCGGCGGCAGGTAGTACAGGAACGGGCTGTTGGTGACGTTGCCCATGTTCTGGATCGCCACTTCCTGCAGGTACTTCTTCCAGCCGGCGTCGTCGTCCTTGGCCGGGGCGGTCAGCGCGGGCTGCGCGTCGGCGGCCGGCTTGGCGGCCTCTTCCTTCTTGCAGGCGGTGAAGCCCAGGGCCAGCGAAGCGATCAGCAACGCGCGTGCGGTGGTGTTCATGGAACGGCTCCCTCTGTGTCGTCAGTGAATGGTGGACGGCTCAGCGCTGCGCGGCGGCCTGGCGGGCCTGGACCAGCGCCTGCACCACCGACGGCGGCACGAAGCCGGAGACGTCCCCGCCCAGGCGCGCGATCTCGCGCACCAACGAGGACGAAATGAAGCTGTGTTGCTCGGCCGGGGTGAGGAACAACGTCTCCACCTCCGGGATCAGATGCCGGTTCATGCTCGCCATCTGGAACTCGTATTCGAAATCCGACACCGCTCGCAGACCGCGCAGCAGCACGCCGCCGCCGACCGAGCGCACGAAATGCGCCAGCAGTGTGTCGAAGCCCAGCACTTCCACGTTGCGGTGCCCGGCCAGCGCCTCGCGGGCCAGCGACACGCGCAGTTCCAGCGGCAGGGTCGGCCCCTTGGACGGGCTCTGCGCCACGCCCACGATCACCTGCTCGAACAGCGGCGCCGCACGGTTGACCAGATCGATATGGCCGTTGGTGATCGGATCGAAGGTGCCGGGATAGACGGCGATGCGGCTATGGGCCACGGTCATGCGTCGGGTACCGCGTGAAGGTCGCCGGGAAGTGTAGCAGCGGTGCGCCGGTACAGGGCAGCACGCACCTCGCGGCTGCCGCCCTCGCGGTACAGCGCCCAGGGCGCGGGCGGTGCCGGCCCCTGCCCGGCCGGCGACTCCAGGTACAGCCAGGCGTCGGCCGCCAGCCGCGCCGGCAGGCGTTGCAGCACCGCGTCCCACAGCCCGGCGGCGAACGGCGGGTCGACGAAGGCGATGTCGGCCGGGGCATCGGCCGATGGCTCGGCCAGCCAGCGCAGCGCATCGCCCTGCACCACCTGCACCTGGTCCTGGGCCTGCAGCCGCGCGACCGTGGCGCGCAACTGCGCCGCCTGGCCCGGATCGCGTTCGACCAGCACCGCGCCAGCCGCGCCGCGCGACACCGCCTCCAGCCCCAGCGCGCCGCTGCCGGCGAACAAATCCAGCACACGCGCCCCGGGCAGCACCGGCTGCAGCCAGTTGAACAGGGTCTCGCGCACTCGGTCGGAGGTCGGGCGCAGCCCGGCCAGGTCCGGCACCGGCAGCCGCGTATTGCGCCAGCGCCCGCCGATGATCCGCACCTGGCCGCCGCCGGGACGGCTCATCGGCGGCCTCGCAGGGGCCGGGACAGGCGGGACGGGGGACGCAGGAACGGCATGGGCGGCGGGCGCGGAAGCGGGGTCCGGATCATAGACCAGCGCGGTGTCGCGCGTATGCGTGGCGCGGCGCTTGAAGCCGGCCGTGGCCGCCACCATGTCGGCCGGCAGAGCCGCGCCCTCCTCCGCGCGGCCGCCCATCCTTCATGGAGCACCTACCGATGAGCGTGGAAACCCAAAAAGAAACCCTGGGCTTTCAGACCGAGGTCAAGCAGCTGCTGCAGCTGATGATCCATTCGCTGTATTCCAACAAGGAGATCTTCCTGCGCGAGCTGATCTCCAATGCCTCCGACGCCGCCGACAAGCTGCGCTTCGAGGCGCTGGTCAAGCCGGAGCTGCTGGACGGCGACGCGCAACTGCGCATCCGCATCGGCTTCGACAAGGACGCCGGCACCGTCACCATCGACGACAACGGTATCGGCATGAGCCGCGAGGAGATCGTGGCGCACCTGGGCACCATCGCCAAGTCCGGCACCTCCGAATTCCTCAAGCACCTGTCCGGCGACCAGAAGAAGGATTCGCACCTGATCGGCCAGTTCGGCGTCGGCTTCTACAGCGCCTTCATCGTCGCCGGCCAGGTCGACGTGTACAGCCGCCGCGCCGGCCTGCCGGCCAGCGAAGGCGTGCACTGGTCCTCGCGCGGCGAAGGCGAGTTCGAGGTCGCCACGGTCGAGAAGGCCGAGCGCGGCACCCGCATCGTGCTGCACCTGAAGGACGACGAGAAGGACTTCGCCGACGGCTGGAAGCTGCGCGGCATCGTGCGCAAGTATTCCGACCACATCGCCCTGCCGATCGAACTGCCCAAGGAGCACTACGGCGAGGACAAGGACAAGCCGGAAACCCCGGAATGGGAAACCGTCAACCGCGCCAGCGCGCTGTGGACACGCCCGCGCACCGAGATCAAGGACGAGGAATACCAGGAGCTGTACAAGCACATCGCCCACGACCACGAGAACCCGGTGGCGTGGAGCCACAACAAGGTCGAAGGCAAGCTGGAGTACACCTCGCTGCTGTACGTGCCCGGCCGCGCGCCGTTCGACCTGTACCAGCGCGACGCCTCGCGCGGGCTCAAGCTGTACGTGCAGCGCGTCTTCATCATGGACCAGGCCGAGCAGTTCCTGCCGCTGTACCTGCGCTTCATCAAGGGCATCGTCGATTCCAGCGACCTGCCGCTGAACGTCTCGCGCGAGATCCTGCAGTCCGGCCCGGTGATCGACTCGATGAAGTCGGCGCTGACCAAGCGCGCCCTGGACATGCTGGAGAAGCTGGCCAAGGACGACGCCGAGCGCTACCAGGGCGTGTGGAAGAACTTCGGCCAGGTGCTGAAGGAAGGCCCGGCCGAGGACTTCGGCAACCGCGAGAAGATCGCCGGCCTGCTGCGCTTCGCCTCCACCCACGGCAACGACGGCGCGCAGACCGTGTCGCTGGCCGACTACGTGGCGCGGATGCAGGAAGGCCAGGACAAGCTGTACTACCTGACCGGCGAGAGCTACGCGCAGATCAAGGACAGCCCGCACCTGGAAGTCTTCCGCAAGAAGGGCATCGAGGTGCTGCTGCTCACCGACCGCATCGACGAGTGGCTGATGAGCTACCTCACCGAGTTCGACGGCAAGTCCTTCGTCGACGTGGCGCGCGGCGACCTGGACCTGGGCAAGCTCGACAGCGAGGAAGAGAAGCAGGCCAAGGAAGAGGCGGCCAAGGCCAAGCAGGGCCTGGTCGAGCGCATCCAGAATGTGCTCAAGGACGAGGTTTCCGAAGTGCGTGTCTCGCACCGCCTGACCGACTCCCCGGCGATCCTGGCCATCGGCCAGGGCGACCTGGGCCTGCAGATGCGGCAGATCCTGGAAGCCAGCGGCCAGAAGCTGCCGGAGAGCAAGCCGGTGTTCGAGTTCAACCCCGCGCACCCGCTGATCGAGAAGCTGGATGCGGAAGCCGATGGCGAGCGCTTCGGCGACCTGGCGAAGGTGCTGTTCGACCAGGCGGCGTTGGCCGCTGGCGACAGTCTGAAGGATCCGGCGGCGTATGTGCGTCGGCTCAACAAGTTGTTGTTGGAGTTGTCGGTGTAAGTCTTGATTGCGACGTGCATGTGTAAGAACGAAGCCGGCGACTCGCCGGCTTCGCTTTTTCTGGATCGTGCGTAAGCGAACGGGGATCGCGAGGCAGATTTGCCTGGAGAACACCTCGTCGGCGAAAAGCTTCCAGTACGGGTGACCCATCCAGCGCTCGCATAACAGGCAGACCAGTTCCTGCCGACGCAAAGGCTTGAAATGCAAGATGATGCGAGGCTCTTGAGAGACGGCTACTTAACGAGCTACTTGGAGCCTTTCGTACCTGACAGAGATTCAATCAAATTCTCAAAGTCAGGCTCGACAACGCATTGGTCAAATATTTATTGCCCTCGAAGCCAACAATCACCTGCGCCTCCGGGGATCCAACCCGATATACATCAGATCCAATTTTCTCGAATACACCATCCAGATCGACAACGAGAGGGCACCTTTTTGAATCACCGGTATTGAATTCACTGGCGGACTCCAAGAACAACGTATACGTCTCACCCACCTCCAGCTGAACATTAGAGCAGAATTTACCAGACCCCAGCAAGGAGTCTCCAGGTGACTTCAACATCGACATAGTCGCCCGTTCAAGTGACACCACATATATTCGATTGCAATACCCCGTCTCAGGACACGCCCCGTTGATCCCCACGACTTTTCCGGCGATCACGGCGACCGAAGTGTCGAACAGCCTCTCTATTGATCTATTTGAAGGAGATGACCCATACGCCAGAAAGGGAAAAAATATCAATCCAAGAACAAGCATTAATATACCTCTCAAACCCAACCTCCTTGCCATTATTCAAAATTCCCGCTATATTCGACCACTCAAAGACACCACCACGTAGCGATTTGCAATCTAAATCAAATCCTTGTTCATTGATTTCAACAAAAGTCCGCAGATCAACAAGAACGAGAGGCCTATAGCGGCCGCAGCGTTCATCAAAAAAAGGTCAAGCCAACTCAAAAAAACTATATGCCCATGCCGATTATATTCGTAGATCTTGCCGATCGAATAATTTGCAACACTAGGACTTTCGGAAATGAAAATCCGCGTAATGTAGGGCCCGACAACAAAAATCATGGCCATCCCGACAAGAAAACTCGGGATGACGAAAAATCTTGCAACCTTCGTCTTCATTGATCACCAGGCCATGAATTGCGTATCGGCACGCATTGAAACCTCCGCATTACCCGGTCAGACAAAATCGTTGCAAGGCCCTATGGTGACCCTCTCGAATTATCGAGTCAGTTCAGGGATGGATGTCAAGGAATTTCAGGCGCCAGATGAGCGACCTCGCCTACGCGAAACGTTCAACGTCCTGATAGGCCAGCTGCGCAATCTTGAGTGATCAGTCATTTCGCGGGTTCGGATGTGAGACAGAGTGGGCACGGCAATGCTCGGTACGCAGATGGGGCCTCCAGGTGATGTGGCGCTCCCAGGCTTCTCACGAAGCGCCGTGAGCGCGAGAATCCATGGCATTTCCGGACCGTCCTCTCCAATGAACCCCAGCGACACCATCACCCTGTCCCTGGACCAGGCCATCGCCCTGGTCGAGCGCATCCTGACCCACGCCGGCTTCCCCCCCGCGCACGTGCAGGCTCTCACCCACACCATCGTCGCCGGAGAACGCGACGGCTGCGCCTCGCATGGGCTGTACCGGACGCTCGGCTGCGTGGCGACGCTGCGCAACGGCAAGGTAGTGGGTGATGCCGAGCCTGTCGTGCACGATCATGCGCCGGGCATCGTGCGGGTCGATGCACGCGGCGGATTCTCGCTGCTGGCGTTCGAGCGTGGGCTGCCGTTGTTGATCGAGAAGACCCGGGCCAATGGCCTGGCGGCGTTGGCGATCAATCATTGCGTGCATTTCTCTGCGCTGTGGCCGGAAGTCGAGCGCATCACCGATGCCGGGCTGGTCGCGCTGATCTGCAATCCCAGCCATGCCTGGGTGACGCCGGCCGGCGGGCGCACGCCGCTGCTAGGTACCAACCCGCTGGCGTTCGGCTGGCCGCGTGTGGACGCGCCGCCGTTCGTGTTCGATTTCGCCACCAGCGCGGTGGCGCGCGGCGAGATCGAGCTGCGTCGCCGCGCCGGCCAGCCGATTCCCGAAGGCTGCGGCGTGGACGCGGCGGGCGCGCCGACTACCGATCCGGCCGCGGTTGCCGACGGCGGCGCGATGCTGACCTTCGGCGGGCACAAGGGGTCGGCGCTGTCGGCGATGATCGAACTGATTGCAGGGCCGTTGATCGGCGACCTGACCAGCGCCGAATCACTGGCGCACGACGCCGGCGCAGGCGCTTCGCCCTACCACGGCGAACTGATTCTGGCCCTGGATCCGGCGCGCTTTCTTGGCGCCGACCGGGACACGCATCTGGCCCGTGCGGAAGCCTTCTTTGCGGCCTACGAGGCCACCGGGGCACGCTTGCCGTCGCAACGCCGTTACCAGGCGCGGGAACGCAGCCGCAGCGAAGGCGTGCGGATTCCGCAGGCCCTGCATCGGGATCTGCTGGCCTTGCTCGATTGAGGGGCAACGCTAACAGCCCGCTTTGCCGTAGCTCAGCGGGACATGGCGTTGCCGTGTAGGAGCGGCTTCAGCCGCGACAGGCATCATCGGTAATGCCGTGTCGCGGCTGAAGCCGCTCCTACGAGTGGGCTTCCCGCGCGTCGTGTACTCGTGTGATGCGCGCGCCAGATGCGGGTGAGCAAGCGCCCCGCCCGCGCGATACGCGGGCAGGAACGGCATTACCGCCGAACTGGAATCTCGGTAGCAGGTGGAATCGCGCCTGGCCGAGCATACCGCGGCGGGCTCCACCCGCCACGGCACTGCCACCTGGTCGCCTACGCAATCAGGCTCCGACTCAGAACTTCACCGTCGCCCGCGCCCAGTAGTAGCGGCCGAGCAGATCGTAGGTGGCCACGTCGGTGTTGGCGTTGGTGACGTTGTTGGCGTAGTACAGCGGCGGCTGCCGGTCGGCCAGGTTGTCCACGCCTACTTCGAAGCGGGTGTTCCACGGCTTCACCTGATAGCCCACCTGCACGCTGTGGTAGACGTAGGCGCCGATGTCGCGGACCACGGCGGGCTGGTCGGCATCGGCCGACAGGCTCTGGCGGGTATCGGCGCTGCCGATCTCGGTGCGGCCGATGTAGCGGACACGCCACGACGCGCTCCAGTCGCCCAGGTTCCAGTTCAGCGTGCCCAGTGCACGCCAGCGCGGGAAGTTGCCGTAGGCGTAGGTGTACTTGCCGGCGTTGTGGATGGTGACCGTGCTGGAGTCAGTCGTGTCGGGGTTGATGTCGTAGCGGATCACGTAGGTGCCGTTGAGGCCGGCGCTGAAGCTGCCCCAGGCGGTGTCCGGCAGGCGGTAGGTGAGACTGAAGTCCGCGCCGCTGGCCCACAGCTTGCCCAGGTTCACGGTGGGCTCGGCGATGTAGTTGACGGTACCGTTGTCGTTGCGATGGATCAGCGCGCAGAACGCGCTGGCGTCGTTGGCGTAGCACTGGTTGAGCACGGTCTGCGCCGAGACCTGGGTGATGGTGTCCTTGAGGTTGATCTTCCACAGGTCCGCGCTCATCGACAGGCCTTCGACCCAGCCCGGGTCGTAGACCACGCCGAAGTCGTAGGACATGCCGGTCTCCGGCTTGAGCTGGTAGCCGGCCACGGCCGCGCCGGAGGCCTTTGCGCCGACCTGGTTGTCGGCCTGCTGGTAGCTGCCGTCGGTCGGCACGTTGGCGCAGGCCGCGGCATGGCCGCCGGTGTAGCCGTTGCACGGATCGGTGACCGACGGCGAGTCGCCAGCCACGCCGGCATACAGTTCGCTGATGTTGGGCGCGCGGAACACCTGCGAGGCGGTGCCGCGCAGCAGCAGGTTCTCGATCGGGCGGTACTCCAGCGAGATCTTGCTGTTGGTCTTGCTGCCGACGGTGTCGTAGTCGGAGAAGCGGCTGCCCAAGGTCAGGTTGAGCGAGTGCACGCCGGGCAATCCGGCCAGCAGCGGGAACAGCGCTTCGGCATAGGCTTCCTTGACGCTGAAGCTGCCGCCGAGCACCGAGGCGCAGTATTCGAGCACACCGCACATGCCGTTCTCGTCGCCGGTCCACAGCGGATCGGCGGCGGTGCTGGTGCTTTCCTTGCGATAGGAGACACCCACGGCCAGGCTCGCGGTGCCGGCCGGCAGCGCGAACAGCTCGCCGTTGGCGTTGGCCTCGAATTGCTTGACCGTATAGACGTTGGTGACGATCGGATTGACCACCAGCGCTTCCAGCGCCGCCTTGTTGCTGGCGGCGTTGAGGTTGAACACGTCGATCGGGGTACAGCCGGCGATCGGCGCGCTGGCGCTGCCGCACTTGACCGTGCCGTCGGCGGCGAGGAACGACGGCCCGACCGCGGCGTTGAAGCCGGCGTAGTCGAGGAAGCCGTAGTTGATCGACTTCTGCTTGACCTTGCCGTAGTTGAGGCTGGCGTCCCACTGCCAGGAACTGTCGCCGAAGCTGCCGCGCAGGCCCGGATTGATCTGGAAATTGTAGGTGTTGTATTCGTAGCGGCGATTGCCCAGCACCGTGGCGCGGGTGTTGAAGTTGTTGTACGAGGTGCCGGTGCTGCGGTCGGTGCCGAAGTTGACCCCGAACGGGTTGTAGTAGCTGGCGGAGGAGACCAGGAAGTTGTCGCCGTTGGCGAAAATCGGGATCGGCGCGATGATCGAGGATGAAGTGGTCTTGCTGAAATAGGTGTTGACGTAGCCTTCCAGGTGATCGTTGAAGCGATAGCTGCCGAGCACGAAGGCGTTGGTGCGCTCCTGCGGGGTCTGCAGCAGGTTGTACGGTTGGTAGTTGTAGGAATCGGTGGAGGCGACGTAGCAGTGGTACTGGCTGGCGTTGGTCGGGCTGCTGCTGCCGCCGTTGAAGGTGACCCGGGAACAGCCGTTGCTGGCCGCCAGCGCCTTGGCCGCGGCCGAGCCGTCGTTGAAGCTGATGCTGCCGGTGGGCGTGGCCGAGGAGCCCTGCTTCACCCCGACCCCGTCGATCAGCGACAGCGCGTCCTTGGAGTAGGCGCGCGCGCCGGCCGAGACCGGATCGATATCGTGGTAGGACAGGCCGGCGACGATGCTGCCGCGCTCGCCGGTCTTGCCGGCGGTCAGCGAGAAATTGCGGCGGTTGCCGTCGCTGCGCGAACTGGTGCCGAAGTCGGCGCTGGCCTCGACGCCGTCGAAGCCCTTGCGCAGGATGAAGTTGACCACGCCGCCGATCGCATCCGAGCCGTACACCGCCGAGGCACCGTCGCTGAGCACCTCCACCCGCTCGATCATGGTCGCCGGGATCGCGTTGACGTCGTTGCTGGCCAGGCGCGTGCCGTTGACCAGGACCAGGGTGCGCTTGTCGCCGAGGCCGCGCAGCGAGATCACCGAGGCGCCGGTGCCGCCGCCGTTGTTGGTGTTGGGGTTGGTGGCGTTGCCGGCGATCGACGGCAGTTCCTGCACCAGATCGCCGAGCGTCGCCTTGCCGGTGGCTTCGATCTGCGCGCGGCTGATGGTCACCACCGGGTTGGCGGTCTCGGTGTCGACGCGGCGCAGGCGCGAGCCGGTGACCACGATGCTGTCCAGGGTCTGGGTGGCGCTGTCGGCGCTCGCCTCCTGCGCCTGCGCCGCTGCCGCGCTGCCCAGCGACAAGGCGGTGGCGACCGCCAGCGCCAGCGGCGTCGCGGCATGACGGAAGGAAGGGCGTGGCGGCGAAAACGACATGGGCGAACTCCTGGACGGTGGCGAGACGGGAACGGTGCAGAAACGCAGGCCGAACGCTGCCACGCCGGCGCTGTGCCGACGGACGGACCTGCAAGACGGTGGCGCCTGCGCGGCGCCTGCGGTGGCCTGCCTGCGCCGGGCCCTGACGGCCTGGCGCACCGCGGGGAGGCCGATATCCTGCGCGCACGGCCGGTGCGCGGCTCCCCCGCTACTGCGATGACGTCCGATGACGACGGCGGCGCTCCGGTGGCGCGCGCCGGCGCCACGGCCGGTACGACGATGCGATCAGATTTTCATCACGCGGTCACACTGTGCCGTGGATGCACGGCCACGTCTTGTCGCGATTCGCGGTTTCGCATGCGGAATCACGCATGGTCATGTGTGGCTCTGCGCCTGCACGTGGCAACGTGCCGCGGCATGGCGCGGTGTCGCGCGAACACGACCGCAACAGGCAAATACTGCAATCCGCCGTGCACGGCGATGGCAACGATTCGCGCCATGCGGCCTCACGCCGGGATCAACCAGCCGCCGAACAGCGGGCCGGCGGTGTCGCCGTGCTGCGGCTCGATGCGCACGATCAGCGGCTGCGCATCCCGGGTGAGCGCCGGCGGCAGCGGGTAATCGCGGTCGACGAAATCGATCACCTGGCCGCGCTCCACCGCCACTTCCACGGCCAGCTTTCCATTGACCAGGATGTTGAAGCGGCCCTTGTCGCTGCCCCAGAAGCGCAGGCGCAGCGCCAGCGGCTGTGCGCTGCCGCGCATGCGGAACTCGACGAATCCCTTGCCGCGCACGTCGCGGCACTGCTGCCGACGGTAGGCGCCGCCGAAGGAGGTGTCGCTGCGCAACTGGTGCGCCTGCTCGGAGGCCTCGTCGCCGAACTGGATCATGTCCACCGCGATCGCACGCAGCTTGTCCTGCTCGGCCTGGCGCCGCGCCCGCCGCTGCGCTTCCTGCGCCCACTGCGCAGGATCCATGCGCTTGAAATACAGCGCGCTGCGGCGTTCGTACTGCGCGTAGAACGGGACGAAGGTCAGGCCCGGCGGCTGCGTGCTGCTGGCCAGGAAATGGCCGGGCTGCGGCAGTTCGGCGAAGCCGCGCAGCGGATCGGCCGCAGCCACCAGCGCAGGGTCCGGCGCGTCGTACGGCGTACTCACCGGCCCCAGGTCGGCGGCCAGCGCCAGCGGCCCGCGCATCACCACCACCGTGTCTGCATCGCCGGCGGCGTGCTCCAGCCGCAGCGGCGTGGCCAGGTCCAGGTCGACGACGTCGCCGGCGCGCCAGTCGCGCTCCAGCGCCACGTAGCCATCGGCCAATGCCGCACGCGCGGGCTTGCCGTTCACGCGCAGGGTATAGCGCCCCTCGCACCAGGCCGGCACCCGCAACAGCAGCCGACGCGGCGCGCGTGCGCCGGCGCGCAACACCTGCAGGCGCACCTTGCCGTTGTCGGGCACGCCACTGTCCAGTTCCAGCGAAAGGTCGCGCTCGCTCCAGTCCAGCCGCGAAGGGATATAGAGATTCACGTACAGCGAGGTGGCGTCCTGCCAGTAGATCGCATCGCCGAACTGCGCATGCGCTTCCATGCCGCTGCCGACGCAGCACCAGAACGAATCGAACTTGTCGGAGAAGCCGCGCTCGCCGCCGCTGATCATCGGCGTCATGTAGGTGAACATGCCGGTGGCCGGATGCTGCGCGGCCATGGTGTGGTTGTGCAGCGTGCGCTCGTAGTAGTCGAAGTAGCGCGCCTGCGGCGTCCACTGGTACAGGTGCCGGGTCAGCTTGAGCATGTTGTAGCTGTTGCAATGCTCGCAGGTCTGCTCGGTCAGGAAGGCGGCGATGGTGTCCGGCTCCTGGAAATACTCGCGGTCGGCATTGCCGCCGATCACGTAGCTGTAGTGCGCGGTCACCGTCTCCCAGAAGAAACGCGCCGCCGCGGCCGCATCGGCATCGCCGGCGACTTCGAACTGGCGTGCCTCGCCGATGAACTTGGGCACCTGGGTGTTGGCGTGGATATGTGGCAGTTCGTCGCGCCCGGCCGCGGCCGGGTCGATCACCTTCTCGTGGCGCAGGCGCTTGCCGATGGCGATCCAGCGCGCATCGCCGGTGCGCGCACCGAGTTCGATGTAGGACTCGTTGAGGCCGCCGAACTCGGTGTCCAGCAGGGTCTGCATCTGCGCGTGGTCGAGCGCGTCGAACACACCGGCGAGATAGCCGGCCAGCGGCAGCAGCACCTGCAGCGCTTGTGCGTTGCCGGCCAGTTCTTGCGCGTCGAGCAAGCCGGCGAACAGTTTGTGCACCGTGTACAGCGGCGACCAACTGCCGTTGAGATTGAACTTGCTGCCCTTGATGACGCCGCGGCGCACTTCCTCGAACACCATCTTGCCGCTGTCGATAGCGCCGTTGTCGTTCTTGCGGGTGAGCCCGCCGACGTAGCCGTCCGGGTCCTTCGCCTGCGCGCGCGCCAGTTCGGCGACGATGTAGTCGATGCGCTCGCGCAGTGCGGGATCGCGGGTCTGCGCGTGCATCTTCGCCAGGGCGCTGAGGTAGTGGCCCAGCGTGTGGCCGGCGATGGTGTCGCCCTCCCAGCCGCCGTACACCGCCCCCTTCGGCGGCAGGCCTGCGTACTGCAGGAAGTTGTGCAGCAGACGGTCCGGCTCCAGTTCCAGCAGGTAGCGGCGGTTGGTCTGCAGCGAATCCAGGAACAGCGACGGCTTCAGCGTGACCTGCTGCAAGGGCAACGCCTGCACCCGGCCCGGCGTGGACGCGGCAGCGTCCAGCGGGAAGCGCAGCAGCCCGGCCGCCACCGCCAGCGCGCTCCATTGCAGAAAGCGGCGTCGCGAGGGATCCAGCGCGGCCCCAGCCGCGTCGGAAGATGCGTGCGCGCAGGCGGCGCCATGCCGATGCATGCCCTGCCCGCTCATCGCCAGCCTCCCGCGTGCGAGGCGGCATGCGGGAAAGAAACGCATCGAGGCATGGACTGCTCCTGTGTGAGATGTCGGGACGCCGACTCCGCAGGGCAATGACCAGCGGATCCATGGTCACTGTGTCATCCGGGTGACAGCACGTCTTGTCCCCACTGATGCGTGCAGATGCGGATTTCCGCCGAATCGCCGCGCCGACCCGGCGCTGGCACCCAAGCCCTGCGGGCAGCGCCGGCGAGCGCGGCCGACACGCCAATGCCCTTCGACTCATGCACCGCCTGCACGACGCGTCGCGTCATGCCGGCATCGCGACACTGCGGCGGTGTCCAGCGAACGCACTGTGCATCCGCCGCGACACCGCCTGCCAATCACTGCCGGTCGATCAGCGTGGCTTCGCCGTGACCTCCGGCACCGCGTCGGTCAGGTCGGCGCCATCGTCGGGATTGGTCACCGTGTCCGCATCGACGTATCCGTAGAACACGCCCTTGCTGGCCGACGCACCGCGCTGCTCGAGGTCGCCGCGCATCTGCGCGGAACCGGACAGCGTGAACCCACCGAACGCGCCTGCCGGCTTGAACACCGTATGCAGCTTGGCGCGATCCTTGATCGTCACCCCGTCCTGCAGCAGGCTCAACCCGCCGACCACGGCGCCGTCCCGCACCTGCCCGCCCAGGATCGTCGCGTGGTCCTCGATCCGCGCATCGCCCAGCACCTTGCCCCCGAGCACCCGCGCCTGCGGGCCGACATAGGCGGTTGAGGCGACATACGCGTTCTGGGCGACCCAACCACCGCCGTTGGGATGGCGGCTGCCGACGCGCGTCGGCGTCGGCGCACCGGGCTGCAGGCCCGACGGATAGGCGCTCTCCAGCGTGACGCTCCAGGGATAGCGGTAGACCGAGTAGTAGGATTGATCCCACTTGATCTTCTGCATCTTGCTCGGCGTGCCCATGACCACCAGATACAGGTCGCTGTCATCGCTGCGCACCTGGAACGACAGCGCGGCATCGGCGCCCTTCTGCAACGCGCTGTAGCGCGGCTTGCCGTTCGCATCGATCGCGACCAGGCCCCAGCGCCAGTCCGAGTCCGGCGTGCCGATCGTCTCGGGATCGTTGGCCAGACCCGGCAACGTGTCGACCGCCGACTGCTGCTGCACGTTGCCATGGAACTTCACCACGACCGCATTCGCACCCGCCGCGGGAATCAGCCTGACCAGGTTGTAGCCCCACCGCTGCGGCGCCCAGTCGAACGGTACCTGGTAGCCGCCGGTCTGGCCCTGCACCGGATCCAGCTGGGTCAGGCGCAGGGCGCGATCGCGATTGGTCTCATCGGACAGGTTTTCCGGATTGAACGCGGTATTGCTGCCGTATTGCTGGCGCATCACGGCGCCATGGTCGCGACCGTCCGGGTCGATGTAGTCCCACTGCACGTTGTGCATGGCCCAGTCGCCGAACACGTCATTGAGCTGCGACTGGCTCCAGCCCATGTTGTCGCGAATGATCGAGAACGGATCGGCATCGGCCTGGCGGGAATCGCCGGGTTTGGGCGCCTTGGCCCACAGATCGTTGATGATCGCGTAACCGAAGCGATACTTGAGGTACTCCATGAACTGCCAGTTGCAGTAGCGGTCGCGGGTCGAGCCAAGATAGAGATGCGGGTAGTTCACCAACATCTCCGAGCACTGCACATCGTCGTGGAAATACTGATGCGCCATCCAGTTCGCATGCGATTCCCAGAGCCAGCCGACGTACGGCGAATCGCGCAAGCCGCCGGTACTGCCCTGCAAGCCATGGGTCAATTCATGCGCCAGGCCCCAGTGATACCCCAACTGATCCGGGTTGATCCACATGCCCATGCCGCCGCTGGCGGAAGTACCACCGTTCAGGCCGAAGCTGTGGTCCAGGTAGACGCTGACCTTGTACTTCGTTTGCGTGTTGCAGTAAGGCTCGGGAAACCCGACGCGCTCCATGTAGGCAGCCCAGATCAGCTCCAGTTCCTTGGCTGCCGAGGCGACGTCGTTCTGCGAAACGGCTTGTCCGTCCTTCCAGCGGAACGCGAAGTGTTGCGTTTCGTAGCGAACGGCCGGCATGTCGGTATCGCCGGGATTGGCGATCCATTGGCCGGCAGTGCAGACCGCCGCGGCCGCCGCATGTGCATGCGGCGCAGCCAGGGCCAGAACGGCCGACAGGCACACCTTGGAGACCAGACGCATGCATCGAGAAGCAGCAAGTTTCACGGCGCTACACTCCTCTTGTCCGACGACATTGGATGAATAGGACGATCGACGCGCGTTCCGACGCACCCGCCTGCAGTGATTGAGGCATCCGCCGCCGCCCCAATGGCAAGCGGATCCAGGTTCGCCTTCTGCGAAACGCCAGGAACACGCCGCGCGGCAGCCACTCGCGCATCGGCAACGCGTCGCCAGACTAGTCCACTCAAACGCAATGCACCCGACGGTTATCCTCATGGAATCGGGATAATTCCGCACAGAGTCCGAAAATCAAACCGACGTCACGGCAGGAACATGATGCGGCCGGCACCTGCCGCCGACAGCAGCGGCAGGTGCTGCAACCGAAGCGCCCGCGAAGATCCGGCGAGGTTGGCTCGATCGGCATGCGCGCCTCGCCTCAAGGCATGTCGCAGCGCTGCACATCCGCAGCGGTCGCCTGCGGCAGGCGCTGTGCATGCGGCGCCAGCATCTCCCACTCCTGTACCGCCAGCGCGGCGTAGCGCTCGCCGCCGCCGGCGGCGTCCAGCACCGCGCGCACGCAGCGCGTGGTCACCGGCGCGAAGCGCAGTGTCTGCCAACGACCGGCAGCAGGGGCGTGCGTGCTCTGCGCCAGCGGCCACCAGCGCCCATCGCGGCGGTATTCCAGCCGCCAGCGCGTCGGCGGCGCCACGCCGGTGTCGGCGCCGGGCGGATGGTCGGCCCAGAACAGGATGCGGCTGCGCTGCAGCGTCACCGGTTGCGCCCAGCTGTATTGCAGCCATTGCTGCGGCGGGTTGTGCGGTGTCCAACTGCCCCATAGCTGCGGCGGCAACGGATTGCGCTTGACCCGGCCGTCGTTGAGCGCGGCGATCCAGTACTGGTGCGGGATGGCCGGGCCGTTGGACGCGCTGGCCTGCGCATAGCGGGCGAGGTTGCGTTGCGGCGGCAGCGGCGGTTGCGGCCGCCGCGTGGGCACCACCGGCAGGATCCGCGCCGGCTGCCGGGTGTCGTCCCACTGCAGGCGGTCGATCGCCACGCTGCGGCGGAAATGCCCGCCGCCCTTGGCATCGGCGGTGTGGTAGACCAGGTACCACTGGCCCTTGAATTCGACGATGCCTGGATGCGAGGTGGTCGAGGACACCGGCGGCAGGAGTACCCCGCGGTAGGTCCACGGGCCCAGCGGCGACGGCGCGCTGCCGTAGGCGATGCACGCGTGGTACAGCGTGGGCGTGCACTCCGACTCCGGCCCGGCATGGTTGCCGGCGTAGGCCATGTAGTAGGTGCCATTGCGCTTGAACAGCCACGGCGCCTCGAAGTAGCCATCCAGCGTGGTCACCGCCACCGCCTGCCCCTTCGGCGTGACCATGTCGTGCTCCAGCTCGATGCCGAACAGCTTGCCGAAGGTGCCCCAATACAGATACACGCGACCGTCGTCGTCGACCAGCACGGTCGGGTCGATGTTCTGGATCGCGTTGGGCGTCGGCAGCGATTGCGACAGGATCGGTCCCTGCGGATGCGCGTCGCGCCACGGCCCCAGCGGGCTGTCGGCCACCGCCACGCCGATCGCGAATGGATCGGCATTGCGCGATTGCGCTTCCTGCACCGGCGCATACAGGTAGTAGCGTTTATCCGGGCCCTGCACGATCTGCGCGGCATAGGCGTGGCCGGGCGCCGCCCAGGCGAATACCTGCTGCGGGCGCAGCAGCGTCGGGTAATGGGTCCAGTCGCCGCGGCCGACATCGTCGGTGACCAGCAGTTGCCAGCGGTCGATCACGAAGTCGTTGACCTCCGGCGCCGCCTCGTCGCGGCCGGCGATGATGTAGAGCTTGCCATCGGCGACCAGCGGCGCGGGGTCGGCCGAATAGGCGCGGCCATCGGCCAGGATCGGATTGCCCGGCGCGTGTACCTGCCGCGACCACGGCACAGCCGGTGCGGCAGCCCCCGCCAGACCGATGCAAGCAGCGCACGCCGCCAGCAGACAGGCGACTGCGCCGCGCGGGGAACGCCTGCTCATGGCGCCGCCTCCGCCTCGATCACAAGTTCCAACCACACCGGCAGCACGCCGCTGCCCTCGCGCCCCTGCGCCTGCCCGACCACGCTCAGGCGGCCGGGCTTGGCGTAGGTGGCCGGCGCCAGCGGCGACCATTGCACCGGCACGCGCTCACGCGAGCCGTCGTTGTACTGCACGGACACCCGCTCCGGCAGCGTCGGCGTCTCCCCGGCGCGCACGTGCAGTGGCAGCGGTGCCTGCACCGTGGTGAGCTGGCCGGGCGCGGTCGCGCGCACCCAGACGCTGGCGCTCACCGGCACGTCGCCGTCGGCCAGCCCCTGCACCTGCACGCGGCCCTCGCTAGCCAACGCCGCCGGATCCGGTGGCGACCAGCGCACGCCCAGCCAGGCCCAGCTGCCGTCGGCGAAGTAGCCGGCGATGCGTGCCGGCAGCGTCGGCGCCTGACCGGGCGCGATGCGCACGTCCACCGCTTCGGTCGCCACCGCGCGCTCGGCGAACACCTGCCATTCGTCCAGGCCGACCGCGTAATGGCCCTCGCCCTGCGCCGCGGTCTGCAGCACCGCGCGCAAGGCGGTGGTGACCACCGGCGCGAACGCCACCCGGCTCGGCGCGCCATGCACCGGATAGCCGCCGCGTACGGCGATATCGCGCCATTGCGTGCCGTCGAGGTATTGCAGGGTCCACGCGCGCGGCAGCGCCACCCCGCCCTGCGGCTGGTCGTCCCAGAAATACAGCACCGCGGCGCTCAACCGCTGCGCTTGCGGCCACTGGTACTGCACCCACACCGAGGCGGGCTGCGCGCGCCCCCAGCTGCCCCAGCGGCGGTCGGCGGCCGGCACCTGGTCCGGTGCCGGCAGCAGCCCATCGTTGAGCGCCTGCAGGCGGTGATGACCGGCAGTGAACTGCGCGCTCGGCGTGGCCTCGCCCTGTACCTGCATCGTCTGCCCGGCCGGCGTGGCAGCGGCGATCACCGCGACCTCGGCGTGCCCCTGCAAGGCGCCATCGTCGGCCTGCAGTTGCAGGGTGTAGGCGCCGGGCGCGGTGAAGCGCACCTCGGTGGTGGCCGCCTGCGGCTGCTCGAACAGCGCCGCGCCGCTGGGCGGTGACTGCAGCGTGCGCCAGTGCAGCGCCAGCGTGCCGTTCGGCAACGCGTCGTCGCCGACCCGGCCGACCAGGCGCATCACGCCGCCCGCCGCGCTGCCGTCTTCCTGCCAGGCCTCGACCTGCGGCGCCTGGTTGCCGTGCGCCGCCGGCACGGCGGTGCCGCTGGCATAGGCCTGGAGCTCCTTGATCCCGGTGCGCAGTGCGCCGGCATGCGTGACCTGCAAACGCCAGCGCTGCGCGCGCAGCGGCGGGAAGCGGATGCGGTTGCGGTTGCCCTGGGCGATCGGCGTCTCGCGTACCTGGCCGGGCACGGTCTTCCACACGCCGGCGTCGAAGTACTGCAGCACGTACAGCCACGGCGGCGCGTAGCCGGCGCGCGTGCCCGACGGGAAACCATGCTGTTCGCCCGGCGGCGAGGAGCTGCGATAGAAGTACACGCGCACGTCGTCGAGGGTCTGCGGCTGGCCCAGATCCAGTTCCAGCCAGTCGCTGGCGGCGGGCGAACCGGCCGTGCCCCAGAACGGCTCGTTGGCGGTGCTGCCGTCGACCGCGGCCGTGGCCGGGAAACCGTCGGTCGCGTAGCTGGCGCTGACCGCCGCGCCCTGCGCCAGATTGCGCGCGCCGGGCGGCAGCGCGATGTCGAGGCCGGCATCGGCGAGTACCGCACCGATCCGCGCCGCGCCGGGGAAGCGCACCTGCTGCGGCGCCTGCAGCGCCAGCCGGTGCGCGGCCAGCACGCGCAACGACGCCGCATCCGCATTGACCGCATCCGGCAAGGCCTCCACGCGGCCGCTGGCCGGGTCGTACAGCACGTGTGCCAGGCGATCGACGGTGAAGGCCAGACGCCCGTCCAGGTACAGCGAATAGCCCTTCGGCGCGGCCCCGTCGTAGTGGCGGCCGTCGCGATCCCAGACGATGCTCAGGTCGCGGTCGCGGTAGCGCAGGCGGTCGGCGGCGAAATGGTCCCAGCCGATGTCGATCGGATACAGCTCGATCAGGGCATCGCTGCGCGGACGCAGGCCCATCGCATCCTCGATCACGGTGAAGTTGGTGGCGCCGAGCTGGGTGTGGTGGATCCACGAGCGGTAGCCGATGCGGCCGCCGTCGGCGGCGCTGCCCTGCGCCCAGAACTCGTTCTGGTCCGGATAGCGGTTGTCGCCATCGATGTAGTGCGCCCACGCATTCCAGTACAGCAGCTTGCGGTAGCTGGACGCGTCCAGGTACGGGCTCGGGTAATCGCGCAACACGCTGCCGATCAGGCGGAACGCCACGGTGGAGTTGATCACCGAGAAGTTGTTGTTGCCGCCCTCCCCGCGCGCCTGCGCATCGGCCTGGTTGGCGGTGTAGAACGGGAACAGCGGAAATTGCCGGGCATCGGCGAACAGACGCAGCGCACGCACGTACTTGGGGTCGTCGTCGGCATCGCCGTGCCTGGGCATCAGGCCGACGCTGAAGGGGTAGTAGTTGTTGGTTTCCTTCCAGTCCACCGGCAGCCGCGGCCCATCGGCCTGGCGCTGCTTGAGCAGGTCGCCATGCAGGCCCATGCCATCGGCCTGCGCGCTGCGGTCCTGCCACAGCACCTCCAGCACGGCGCGGCGGATCTTCGCCGCCAGCGCCTGCATGCGCACCGCGGTGGCGGCGTCGCCGGCCAGTTGCGCGGCCTGCGCGGCGGCCAGCGCGTTGGCGTACACGTACGCACTCTCGCTGCGGTCCATGCGTGCTGCGCCATGGTGTTTGGCCCAGTCGAAGGACACCGCGTCGGCGTCGTTGCCGGTCATCGCCGCCCAGTCGTATTCGATCAGACCGTTGCCGTTGCGGTCGTAGGCGCGCAACAGCGCGTCCACGTCGTCGCTGGCGTAGCGCGTCAGTTGCCCGGCGATCGCCGGCGGACCGCCGTGCACCTGGTAGGCGCGCCAGGCGGCGGCACTGAGGTACTGGGCGTAGGAATTGGACCAGTTCTCCGGCGCGCCGGGGTTGTCCACGTACTTGCCGCCGCCTGCGGTCTCGCCGGCGCCGAGCCAGGAGCCGTAGGCGTAGAGCGGATCGCGCATGTACTTGAGGTCGTCGATGAACATGCCGGTGGTGAGCACGATGGCGTTGTCGTAGCCGAGCACGCCCTCGATCGCCACCGGGAACTGGTAGTCGTTGCCGGGCACCGCCGCGTCGAGGAAATTGAAGCGCAGCAGCCACCAGCGATAGAACAGGGTCTTGTCGAGATTGTCCTCGGGCGTGTCCAGGTACGGCAGGTTGTCGGCCCACCAGCGGTTGTAGGCGACGACATGGTCGCGATAGGCCTGCTGCGGCGATTGCGCGGCGATGCGCCGGTATTCCTGCAGCGAGGCAGGCAGCTCGCGCGCGACCAGCCCCAGCTGCACCTTCAGCGTCGGCGCGGCGCCGTGCGCCGGCACGGCCAGTGGCCGCGCGATGCTCACGCCATCGACCGCGAAGCCGTCGCCGGACAGGCGCGGAAACAGCGTGGTGATGGCGTTGTGGGTGACGAAGGCGCCGGTCAATTCGGCGCCTTGCGCATGCGTGGCCATCGGCGAAACCGCGCGCAAAGTCAGGGTATGCGCGACGCCGTCGATACTGGACACCGTGACTTCGGCCACCGCTACGTTCTGCTCGCTGATGAACTTGACCAACTGCAGGCGCACGCCTTCGCCGGCATACACGCTACTGAAATAGCTCGGCGTCTGCCGCCGCTGCGCACTGTCCTCGACCAGGGCGATCGGCACGCCGTTGCCCTCCAGTTGCAGGCGGAACAGCGCGTCGTGGCCGGTCTTGTGCACGTAGGCCACGTCGCCGACGAAGCCAGGCTCCTCCGGCTTGTGCGTGTACAGGTAGGCCGCGCGGCCGCGGGTGAACAGCCAGTTGTTGCTGTCGCCGAAACCGCCACCGGTGCCCTGCCGCGCCAGCAGGCGGTCGATCCAGAAATCGCGGCCGGGCGCGCTGCCGGCACCCGCCGCCAGGTCGGCGGCGAACACCCGCTGCAACTGGCCCTGTCCCTGCCCCGGCGCGAACGCCACGCCGCTATCCGGCAAGGGATGCGCATCGCCCTTGAAGTGCGGCATGCCGATCGCGGCATTGCTGGGCTGCAGGCCTTCGCCGTCGCGGTCGAGGTCGCTGACGGCGGCTGACGCCGCCGCCGTCGCAGCGAACGACAGACCAACCAGGAGCGCGATGGCGCCGCGCCGCACGCGCGATGCGGCGCCACCGGGTGCAGACGTGCGACTCAAAACTCGGTCCTGATCCGTGCCCAGAAGTAGCGTCCCAGCGTGTCGTAGGTGAACGCGTCGGTGTTGGCCGCACTGGCGTAGCCGTAGTAGCGCGGCGGCGTGCGATTGCCGAGGTTGTTCACGCCCAGTGCCAGGGTGGTATGCAGGCTCTCGAACTTCCGGCTCACGCTGGCATCGTGATAGGTCACCGTGCCGACCGGGAAGTACACGCAACTGCCGTCGGCAGCGGTGTTGACGCAGAAGTCCTCGTAGGCGCTGCCGACGGTGGTGCGCCCGATCAGGCGCGTGTTCCAGCTCGCGTGCCAGGGGCCGTTGTCCCAGTCGAGGGTGAAGTTGGCGCGCCAGCGCGGCAGGTTGCCGTAGCTGGATTGTTCGCCCACGTAGTTGTGCGGATCGCCGCTGAACTTGTAGCTGGACAGGTAGGTGGCATCGACACCGGCGCGGAAGCGGCCCCACGCCGTCTCCGGCAAGGCGTACTTGATGCCGAGGTCGTCGCCGCGGATGTCGACCTTGCCGCTGTTGATCGCGAACGGCACGGTCACGCTGACCAGTTGCCCGGTGGGGCCGCGCTTGATCAGCGGGCAGTAGGCGCTCTGGCCGTCGTAGCAGTTCTGCAGCACCTGATCCAGGCCGGTGCCGTTGATCATGTCGTCCAGGGTGACGCGCCAGCTGTCCAGGTTCAACGACAGGCCCTCGGCCCAGCCCGGGTCGTACACCGCGCCGATGTTGTAGGAGCGGCCCTGCTCGGGCTTGATCGCGAAGCCGGCGTTGGCCGAGCCTGTGGTGAGCACGGTGAAGGACGAGCTGTTGACGAAGCTGCCGTTGGTCGGCACGTTGGCGCAGGCCGCGGGATTGCCGCCGCCGGTGTAGCCGTTGCACGGATCGGTATAGGTGCCGGCGTCGTCGACCACGCCGTTGAACGGCGAGCCGTACAGATCGCCCAGCGCCGGCGCGCGGAACACCTGCGAGCCGGTGGCGCGGATCAGCAGGTTGTCGATCGGCCGCCATTCCAGCGCGACCTTGCTGTTGGTGGTGCTGCCCCAGTAGTCGTAGCGCGAGTAGCGCGTGCCCAGGTTGAGGTTCAGCGCCTGCGCACCGGTCACGCCCTTGAGCAGCGGCACCAGCACTTCGGCATACGCCTCCTTGATGGTCTCGTCGTGGCCCTGGTTCATGATGCAACCGTCGTTGTAGTCGCAGTTGCCGTCCGCATCGGCCGCCGCCACCGGGTTGCTTGTGCCCTGCGAGAAGCCGTTCTTGCGGAACGACAGGCCGAATGCGGCCTGCACCGCGCCGGCCGGCATCGCGAACAGGTCGCCGTTGACGCTGGCCTCGGCGAACTTCATCGTGCTCTCGTCGATCAGGTCGACCGCGCTCTGGGTGGCCTTGATGGCGGCAATGGTGGCCGGATCGTCCGGGTTGAACACGTTGATCGGGGTACAGCCGGCGATGACGTTGCCGGGTGTGCCGCACTTGATGGTGCCATCGCTGTCGCGGAACGAGGCCCCGACCGCGTTGTTCAGCGCCGAGGTGATGGAGAAGCCGTTGCGCACCAGGGTGTCCTTGTAGTGCGCGTAGCCGGCCGCCGCATCCCACTGCCAGCTGCTGTCGCCGAACTTGCCGCGCAAGCCGGTGACGATGTTGGTCTGGTACATCGTCGAGGTGTAGACGCGGGTGTTGGCCGGCACCGAACGCAGCAGGTAGCGGCTGAGCTGGGCGCCGAAGGGGTTGTAGTAGTTCTGCGCGGCGTTGGGCAGTTCCAGTCCGTAGGCGGTGAGCTGCGAGGTGGTCTCGCTGCGGGTCCAGAACATGTCCAGGTAGCCCTGCACGTTCGGGGTGAAATCGAACGTTGCGTGCGCGGAAGCGTTGGTGCGCTGCACCGGGGTGATCAGGTACTGCCCGGTGTAGGAGTTGTAGCCTTCCACCGCCTGGCTGTAGGTGTGGAAGTCGCCCGCGGTGACCTGGCCCGGCGCCAGGTTGGCGTTGGGCGTCAGCACGCTGCCATTGCGCAGGAAGGCGCGGGTGCCGTTGCCGCGGCGCTCCACCACCTGGCCGTTGAGATAGTTCTGCGCGGTGCGCGCGTAGTCGCGGTCGCTGTCGTACAGCGCGTTCATCGAGCTGCGGCTCACGCCCAGGATCAGCCCGCCGCGGTCCCAGGTCTTGCCCCACTCCAGGCCGAGCGAGCGCCGGTTGCCGTCGCCGTGGGTGCTCAGGCCGTAGTCGGCGGTGGCGGCGAAGCCATCGTACTTGTCCTTGAGGATGATGTTGACCACGCCGGCGATGGCGTCGGAGCCGTACACCGACGAGGCGCCGTCGGTGAGCACCTCGATGCGCTCGACCATCGCCGCCGGAATCGCGTTGACGTCCACGCCGGGCGCGGCGGCGACGCTGCTGGCCGGCCCGGCCATGCGATGGCCGTTGACCAGCACCAGGGTGCGCTCGGGGCCGAGGTTGCGCAGCGACACCAGCGCGCGGCCGTGGCTGAAGCCGGAGTTGAGCGCGACGTTGGGCATGTTGCCGGCCATCGCCGGCAGTTGCTGCAGCAACTGGCCGAGGGTGTCCTGGCCGCTGTCCTCGATGCGCTGGCGATCGATGGTGATGACCGGGCTGGCGGTTTCCGCGTCGACCCGGCGCAGATGGCTGCCGGTGACGCTGATGCGTTCCAGCGTGGTCGCCTGGGTGTCCTGGGTCTGTGCATCCTGTGCCTGCGCCGCCGGCGCGAGCAGGGCCAGCGCGGTGCAGATCGCCGCGGCCAGCGGACCGGGCTGCGGCGCGGCGCGCCAGGAACACGGGAGCAGCGGCGCAACGCGTTCGAGCAAAGACGGCATCGGAAATCTCCTGAGCGGCAGCCTGGCGATCGCCGGAACGCCGCCCTTCCCCAGGCGGCCGCCCCGTCGCCAGCGCGTGTGGCGGATACGAAAACGGACGTGTCCACGCATGCGCCATCGGATGGGACGATCCCGACGCCGCCTGCACGGCGACGCGCACGACCCATGCGCTGCGTCCCCGGTGACGTGCAGGAATCTCCCCCTTGGACATTCACTGCACGGCCACAATGTGCGCGTAGGATGCGCGCGGCGTCTTGTCGTATTTATCGGGAAAACGTGCGGAATACCGCACTGCCCCGCAGACCGGCGGGACGTTTCCGACTTTTTCGCCACTCAGCCGTAGACGGCGGAAATCGCCACCGTCGCCGTACTGCCGGCCGGCACCAGCACACGCTCGTTGCGCGGCCCGGACAGCGCCGCCGGCTGCCCGTCCAGCCGCACTTCCTGCAGGCGGGTGCCGGCCGGCACGCGCAGGGTCAGCCAGGTGCGTGCCGGCCGCTGTGCCGGCAGCGTCACGCTGCCGTCGATGCGCTTGCGCGCCGGATCCCCGCGCAGCGCCAGCGACACCCTGCCCCAGCGCGTCGGCGCCGCCTCGATCGCGATCGCCTCGCCGCTGCCCAGCCAGTCGCGCGGCACCGCCCGCGCCAGGAACAGTTCTTCGCCGGCACTGTCCTCGAACACCAGCATCCAGCGCAGCAGCAGCGGAATGGTCAACTGCGCGGGGATGCAGAACAGCGGCATGCCGCCGGTGACGCCGGTGACCTCGCCCGCCGTCCAACTCCCGCGGGTATGCACGTGGTAGCGGTGCGCGTACAGGAACAGCAGGTATTCCTCGACGCGATCCAAACGCAGCAACTGCTGCGCGTAGCCGTAGGAGATGAAGCCGAGCAGGTCGCGCGCTTCCGGCGTCGGCGCGGTGATGTTGCCGACCACGCCGAGGCTGGTGCCGCCGTGGCCGCGCACGCAATCGATGACCAGGTGTGCCAGGTCGTCGGGCAGCACGTCGGCCTGCAGCAGTTCGGCATAGGCGCGGTGCGGCCAGCCCTGCTCGCTGGGATGTTCCTGCTGCAAGGACTGGCGGAAGGTGAGCTTCGCCCCGGGCAGCGGGCCGATGTAGGGCGGCTGCAGGTCGCGGCGGACGTTGCCGCGCAAGGTGCGCAGCAATTGCGCGGACAGTTGCTGCGCGCGGCGCTGCCACTGCGCCGCGGCGGCCTGCCCGCCGGGCCCGGCGATGCCGGGCCACACCGCGGCCAGGTCCTGCCAGCCGCGCACCGCCAGCGCGCTGTTGGCGTAGTACGGCTTCCACCATACCTGCGGATCGGGGAACAGGCAGGCATCGGATTCGTTCCAGCCGTGGATCAGGCCGTGCCCCGGTGCCGACGCCGGCAGGCGCAGGCTGGCGTCGTGCAGCTCGGCCAACACCTGCGCGGTGGCGGCGATCTTGTCGCGGTGCTTGCGCAGCAGCGCGGCATCGCCGGTGTAGCGCAGGTAGCGCGCCAGCAGCGACAGGGTCAGCCCGAACTGGCCGGTCTCCGGGCCGCGCATGTTGACCATGCCGTCGGCCTGCACGAAATCGCTGAAATAGCCGTCCAGCACCGCCGCGGCCTGGGCGAAGCGGCCCCACTCCAGGTTGGCGTACAGGGAACTGGTGAAGGTGTCCTGGAAGCCGTCGTACTCGTTGCCGTAATAGTCGCGATCCACCGCGCCGTACTTGGGATAGGTGCCGCCCGGGCGCACCACCAGTTCGCGGGCGAAGGCGAAGCGCGCCATGTCGCGCCAACTCGGGTCCGGCGTCTGCGCCTGCACGGTGTCGGCGAGCTGCGCCTGCCAGTAGCCGGCGAAGGCGAGCAGGCCGCGGTAGAAGTCCTCGGCGCTGCGCGGGCCGCGCCGCGGCGGGTAGTCGGGATAACTGTAGCCGTACACCACCTTGCTGACCTTGCCGTGCTCGACCAGCGCGCTGCGGTGCCAGGTCTGCACCACGAAGCGGTCCTCGGCCAGCACATCCGCGAACAGCAGGATGTCGTAGTAGCGACCCTCGCCGGCCGGCACCACCTTGCGCACCGCAGGCATCCAGCCGCCGAGCAGGCCTTCGCTGCGGCGCCGCACCAGCTCGTCCTTGCCCAGCTCCGGGAACGCCTGGATGGCGCGATAGCAGCGGGTGCGCCCGTCCGGGTACACCGGCATGGTGTCGGCGCATTCGCGAGTGCCGACGAAGGTGGTCCACGGCAGGCGCCCGTTGTAGTCCTTGGGATCCAGTTGCGAGGCCGGCGGCGGCGCCACGTCGCGCACTTCGTCGGCGCGCGGGTCGCCATCACGCAGCAGGCGATCGGCGAGCAGGTCGGCATCGGCCATCGCCACTTCGGCCAGGGCCATGCCGAAATACGGCGCCTGCGCGGCCGGGTACACCGCTTCGGTGCGCTTGCCCAGCACCAGCGCCCCACCCGGCCCGCGCAGGGTCAGATCGCCGTCGGGCTGGCGCAGGTCTTCGTACACCTCCCAGGTCGCGCCCGCTTCGACGAAACGGCATTGCAGGGTGTGCCCGGCCAGCGCGTCGGCCGCCAGCGGCTGCAGTTGTGGCGGTGCCGGCGCACGCGCGGCGCTGGCCGCTGTCGGTGCCGCGGCGGCGCGCCCGGCCAGCACGTCCATGCCGGCGACCGCACCGACCGCCAGGCCCTGACGCAGGAAATCTCTCCGATCCATCTACCGTCCCCGATGCAATGCGATCGTCGCATCCTGCGCTGCGCACGCCGCAGCGTCTTGTGCGCTGTGCCGAGGATCGGTGCGGAAAATCGCATAGCCGCGTGGTCGCGGCGGTGCTGCGCTGCGGCAGCGCGATGGACCGGAGCGGCTTAGGCGAGCACGTCGAGCAGGCTGCCGATGCTGTCGTCGGCCGCGCGCAAGACCCGCGCATTCGCCTGGAACGCCGTGCGTTCGGTCAGCGTGCCGACCATGTCGTCGACCAGATCGCTGCCCTGCCCACCGGTTTGCTGCACCTGGCCAACTACGCCACCGCCGGCAGTCGCCTGGTTCACCGGCACAGAGCGCTGGAAGCCCTCGGTGGCGAGATTGGCGATGTTGTTGGCGCGCACCTGCAGCCCGGACGTCGCCGCGCGCATGCCGGACAGCGCGATCGAGGAACTGGGGGCGATGGCGGTCATGACGGGCCTGGGGCGCAGGGAGACTTGCCGGGTTATCGGCTGGTTTGGCGAGGTCTTGAGTGGGGGGATTGGGGAGTCGGGATTTGGGATTGGCAAGAGCGGATGCGCCGGCGCCAGTAGCCAAAGCCCCTCTCCCCTCGGGAGAGGGGTTGGGGTGAGGGTCCGGGCGCCGCGATGCCTCCGAAACGCCAGTGCACCACCCGTACCCTCATCCGCCCCTGCGGGGCACCTTCTCCCGAGGGGAGAAGGGAAAAGCCTAGCCCCTCTCCCGACGGGAGAGAGGTTGGGGTGAGGGTCCGGACGCCGCGATGCCTCCGAAACGCCAATGCACCACCCGTACCCTCATCCGCCCCTGCGGGGCACCTTCTCCCAAGGGGAGAAGGGAAAAGCCCGGCTCCGCAGGACCAGGAATCTCCGCGCCTTTACGAATCCCCAATCCCCAATCCCAAATCCCGGCCCCACCTACAGCCGATTCCACGCCGGCGTCGGCTCCCCCAACAGATGCCGCACGAAGAAGTCGTACTGGCGGCGCTGCACGTAATCGATGGAGCCGGTGGAGCGACCGACGGTGTGTTCGCCGCCGGGCACGACCAGCAGGTCGAAGTCCTTGTTGGCCTTGATCAGCGCGTTCACCACCTGCCCGGTCGAGGCCGGGTCGACGTTGCTGTCCTGCTCGCCGACGATCAGCAGCAGGTCGCCACGCAGCTTGGCCGCATTGTCCACGCCGGAGGCGCGCGCATAGCTGGCGTCCACCGGCCAGCCCATCCACTGCTCGTTCCAGCTGATCTTGTCCATGCGGTTGTCGTAGCACCCGGCATAGGCCACGCCGACCTTGTAGAAGTCCGGGTGTCGCTCCAGCGCGCCCAGCGTGCTCTGCCCGCCGGCCGAGGCGCCGTAGATGCCGACGCGGCCGATGTCGTAGGACGGATCCTGCGCCGCCAACGCCTTGTGCCAGGCGATGCGGTCGGGGAAGCCGGAATCGCCGAGGTTCTTCCAGGCCACGTCGTGGAAGGCCTTGGAACGGTTGGCGGTGCCCATGCCGTCGATCATCACCACGATGAAGCCCAGGTCGGCCTGCGCCTGCATGCCGATCTGCTTGTCGCCGCCGGAGTGGTAGCCGAACGGCCAGAAGGTCTTGGGCACGAACGAATCGTGCGGGCCGGCGTAGATGTTCTCGATCACCGGATACTTCTTGTGCGGGTCGTAGTCGCGCGGCCGCACCACCATGCCCCAGATGTCGGTCTTGCCGTCGCGGCCCTTGGCCACGAAGGTCTGCGGCGCGCGCCAGCCGGCGGCCTGCAGCTTGCGGATGTCGCCGCGCTCCACCACCTGCAGCAGGCGACCGTCGATGGCATGCAGTTCCATCACCGGGGCCATGTCCGGACGCGAATACACGTCCACGTAATGGCGCCCATCGTCGGCGATGGCCACGTCGTGATCGGCATCGACCTCGGTCAGCCGGGTCAGGTGGCCACCGTCGAAATCCACCGCGAACAGGTGCCGGTAGTACGGATCCTTGCCCACGTCCATGCCGCTGGCGCTGAACCAGATACGCCGCTGCGCATCGTCCACGCGCAGCACGTCGCGCACGATCCAGTCGCCCTTGGTGATCTGCGCCTTGATCCGGCCGCTGGCACCGTCGAACAGATACAGGTGGCGCCAACCGTCGCGCTCGGAGATCCACAGGATCTCCTGGCCCAGGCCGTCGACATCGTGGTGGTAGCTGCGGTCGGCGTACACGAAGGTCTTCGCGTCCTCGCCCACCGCCACGTGCGCCTTGCCCGTGGCCGCGTCCACTGCGATGGCGCGCATGCGCTGGAAGCCGCGCTGCACGTAGTCGAACACGAAGCTGGCGCTGTCGCGGCGCCACTGGATCGGCGAGAGCTGGTAGGGGTTGGCGAACAAGGCATCGTCGATGGCCAGGCGCTTGGGCGCACCGCCGCGCGCCAGCGCGTCGAGGTCGAACAGCACCGGCCGCTCGATGTCCACCGCATCGCCGGGCTTGGGATACAACTGGGTGCGCACCACCGGCTGGCCGCCGCCGGGCGGCGCCGCCTCGACGCGGGTGACGAGGCGGGGAAAACCGGGCTTCACCCGGTATAGCGCCAGCCGCTGCGAATCCGGCGACCATGCGAGCGTTTCCGGATCGTAGAAATCATCGTTGCGGCCATCGTCGGCCAGGCGCAACGTGTGCCCGTCCGCCACCGCGCGCAGCATCAGCGCATTGCCGTCGACATAGGCCTCCCAACGTCCGTCCGGCGAGCGCCGCGGGGTGGCGTCGGCCGGTACGCTGAGATCGCGCACCACGCCGAAGCCGCGCGGTCGCGGCTGCGGACCGCTGTCGGCGCGCGCGCAGACGTAGGTGGTGAGGGTGCAGCGCCACGGCGTCTCATCGAGCTCGAAGGCGATCGCCGCCTGCGGCTGGCCGCCCTCGGCGACGTAGGCGAAGCGCGTGAACGGCAGCCGCAGCGCCGGATAGGTGGTGCCGGTCGCCGCACTCAACGCGCGCGCCAACTGCTGCTGGTCGAACGCCGGCTGCTTGCGCTGGCTGGCCACGTCCTCGACCACGAAAGCGAAGCCGCCCGGCACGGTCTTGCGGTAGTAGAACGCACCGTCGTCGCGCCAATGCGCCGGCCAGGTCACGTTCTCGGTCAGGCCGATCCAGGCTTCGCGCAGGCCCAGCGAGCGCTGGTAGTCGGCGACGCTGGGCGCGGCCTGGGCGGCGCCGGCGCAGCAGGCCAGGGCGACGACGATCGATGCAACGAACTTGTTCATGCTGTTTCCGAGAGTTTCGATGGCACGCGTGTTCCTCGTAGGAGCGGCTTCAGCCGCGACCGGGCGTTACCAGGAGAGCCCATCGCAGCTGATCCCAAAAAAGGGACAAGAGCGGCTCCTACGTACACATCCATACAGGCGACGGACTACTCCCCGTCATCCTCTTCCAGCGCCAGTTCCTCAGGCCGCAGGCCGCTGCGCGCGCCCCAGTGGTAGCAACCGAGCGCGATCACCGCCACGCACAGCGTGTCCCAGGGATGCGCGATCCAGCCGCTGCCGCCGAAGGTGCCCAGGCGCGACACCACCAGCACCAGCGCGAAGAACACGATCAGCCACAGCACGCCGCGCACCTGCCGCCACAGTCGCGCACGGCCGGCGGCGTTGGGCAGGCGGTACAGCACGTACAGCGCAAACATCGCGATCTGCAGGCCGAGCAGCCACGACAACGTGCTCCAGGTCGACCAGTACACAATCAGGCCCGCGACGATGAACGACAGCGGCCCGAGCAGCGCCATGCCGCGCAATCGGAACGGTCGCGGCAGCTCCGGCGCGCTGCGCCGCAACGCCGCCACGGTGACTGGCGCCACCGCATAGCTCAGCACCAGCGCCGCCGACACCACCTGGATCAGCGTCTCCCACGAGGGGAATGGCAAGGTCCAGAACACCGACAGGCCCAGGCTCAGCCACAGCGCCGGGCGCGGGATGCCGGAGGCGGCGTCCACGCGCGTCAGCACCGGCAGGAAACCGCCGCTGCGCGCCCAGCCGTACACCACCCGCGGCGTGGCGTTCATGTAGATGTTGCCGGTGCCGCTGGGCGAAATCATCGCGTCGCAGATCACCAGTGCCGCCAGCCAGCCCATGCCCAGCGCCAGCGCGATATCGTGGTACGGCAGCGAGAACGCCTTGTCGATGCCGCCCCAGCCATTGGCCAGATGCTGCGCCGGCACGCCGCCGAGAAAGGCGAGTTGCAGCAGCACGTAGATCACCGTGGACAGCGCCACCGACAGGATCAGCGCGATCGGGATATTGCGCTGCGGATCGCGCACTTCGCTGGCCACCGACACGATCGGGGTCAGCCCGAGGTAAGCGAAGATGATGCCGCCGGCGGAGATCGCCGCTTCCACGCCGGCCGCACCGAACGGCGCGAAGCCCTGCACGTGCAGGTTGCGCGCATCGAAGTGCGCCATCAGCAGCACGATCACCAGCACCGGCACCAGGAACTTGAACACGCTGACGATGTTGTTGGCGGTGGCGAAGGTCTTGACGCTGTAGTAATTGAGCAGGAAGAACGCGACCAGCAGCGCCAGTTGCAGCAGCCAGCCGGCGACGCTGGGATGGGTGCTGCCGGCCTGGTTGAGCCAGGGGAACCACGCCGCGGCGTATTGGCGCGCTGCTTCCACTTCGATCGCGATCAGGCTGGAGAAGGCGATCAGGGTGATGAAGCCCATCAGCCAGCCCAGCAGTACGCCGTGCGAGTACTCCGGGTAGCGCACCACGCCGCCGGCGCGCGGCAGCGCCGCGCCGAGTTCGCAGTACACCAGGCCCAGCAGCAGCACCGCCACGCCGCCGGCGATCCACGAGACGATGCCGGCCGGCCCGGCGATCGCCGAGACGTGGCTGGCCGAGAACAGCCAACCGGACCCGAAGATCGAGCCCAACCCGATGAAGGTCAGATCGGTGAGGCTCAAGCGCTTGTGGAACTTGCCTTGTGCGGCCATGGCGTCTCCCGCTGGATTGGTGTCACTGGCGATTCGATGATCTGCGGCGTTCCCTACCCTCACCCCAACCCCTCTCCCGGTGGGAGAGGGGCTTCGCTCCCTTCTCCCTCCGGGAGAAGGTGCCCCGAAGGGGCGGATGAGGGTACGGGCGAAGCCTCGTGCAGCCGAAACACCGCATGCGCTTCGCGTCCGACCCTCACCCCAACCCCTCTCCCGAGGGGAGAGGGGCTTATTGCTCCCTTCTCCCGTCGGGAGAAGGTGCCCCGAAGGGGCGGATGAGGGTACGGGCGAAGCCTCGTGCAGCTGAAACACTGCATGCGCTTCGCGCCCTACCCTCACCCCAACCCCTCTCCCGAGGGGAGAGGGGCTAAAGCAACCGGCCGAAGCCGGCTCTCCCTTCTCCCACCGGGAGAAGGTGCCCCGAAGCGGCGGATGAGGGTACGGGCGAAGCCTCGTGCAGCTGAAACACCGCATCCGCTTCGCGTCCGACCCTCACCCCAACCCCCCGCTCCGCGCCCCGGCCCGCGCTTGCGGCGCGGGCGCTCAAGGGCACGCGCGCCAGTGGCGCGCAAACCGTGCCCTTTCGCCCCGAAGGGAGAGGGGCTTATTGCTTCGCCGCCTCCTTCGCCCACGGCGACTTCCCACCCTCGGCAATGAACCGGTCGATGCGCTGCTCCAGCACCGGCAACGGCACCGAGCCGGTTTCCAGCACCGCGTCATGAAACGCGCGCAAATCGAACTTCTCGCCCAGCGCCTGCTCCGCCTTGCGCCGCAGCTCCAGGATCTTCAACTCACCCAGGTAGTAGGACAGCGCCTGTCCGGGCCAGGCGATGTAGCGGTCGACCTCGGTGGTCACCTCGTGCTCGCTGAGCGCGGTGTTGTCGCGCAGGAACGCCTGCGCCTGCTCCCGCGTCCAGCCGTCGTGGTGGATGCCGGTGTCGATCACCAGCCGGCACGCGCGCCACATCTGGTAGGTCAGGTAGCCGAAGCGGTCGTACGGGGTGTCGTACATCCCCATCTCCTGCCCCAGGTATTCCGAGTACACCGCCCAGCCCTCGCCATACGCGGAAATGAAGGTGTAGCGGCGGAAATCCGGCAGGTTCTCCTGCTCGGCCGCCAACGGCATCTGCAGCGCATGGCCGGGCGAGGACTCGTGCAAGGTCAGCGCAGCAAGGTTGTACAGCGGCCGCGACGGCAGGTCGTAGGTGTTGACCAAGTAGATACCCGGGCCGCCACGGCCGCCGGTGTAGAACGGCGCCAGGTCCGCCGGCACCGGCTCGATCGCGAAGCGCTGCCGCGGCAGCCGGCCGATGTAGTCGCCGATCTTGCCGTCCACGCGCTTGGCGATCCACGCCGCGTCCTTGAGCAGTTCCTCCGGGGTCTTGGCGTAGAACTTGGGATCGGTGCGCAGGTAGTGCAGGAACGCCGGGAAGGTCTGCTGCCCCGGCGGGGTCTTGAAGCCGCTGTCGGCGATCGCCTGGTCCATCTCCTTGCGCAGCCGCGCCACTTCCTTCAGGCCCACCGCGTGGATCTGCTCGGGGCTGAGGTCGAGCGTGGTGTATTCGCGGATCTGCGCGCGGTAGTACGCCGCACCGTCGGGCAGCGATTCGGCGGCCAGCGCAGGGCGCGCCTTGGGCAGGTATTCCTCGCGCATGAAACGCAGCAGCTTGGCGTAGGCCGGCACCACCTGCTGGGCGATCGCCGTGCGCGCCTGCGCGCGCAACTGCGCCTGCAGCGGCGCCGGGATCGTCGCCGGCATCTGCTTGAACGGGGTGTAGAACAGATTGCTGTCGCCCGGCGCCTGCGCGACCTCGGCGATCGACTGATCGCGACCCTGCAGGGTCACCGTCGGCTGAGCGAAACCGCGCGCCAGGCCGGCGCGCATGTTGGCGATCTGCTCGTCGAAGTAGCGCGGGATGTCGGCGAGCTGTCCGAGATAGCGCTGGTAGTCCTCGCGGTTGCGCAGGGTGGCGCGCGCGGTGAACCCCAGGTCGCTCCAGAACGCGGTGTCGCTGTTGAACGGCATTTCCCAGGCGCGGAACCGCTGCTGGTCGAGCAGCACCTGCAGTTGCTGGCGATAGACCTGGTAGTTCACCTGGTCCTGCGCCGACAACTGCGCCGGGTCGATCGCATCCAGGTCATGCAGCGTCTGCTGCCAGTAGGCGGTGCGCTGCGCCTGGGTGGCCGGATCGACCTTGGGCAGGTGATCGGCGGCCTGTCCCTGCGCGTCCTCGTCGTCGGCGCCGGCAAACTGTTCCTGGCGCCATTTCCACTCGCGCTGGTACAGCGCCTTGAAGCGCGCGCCGGCATCGCCGGCGGGGGCAGCGGCGGCCGGCGCGGCAGTCTTTGCCGGCGCGGCGGCGGCAGCGCCCTGCCAGGCCAGGGTGCAGGCGATGGCCAGGGCCAGCGCCGTGCGCAGTCGGGAACGGGAGGTCATCGCGAAGTCTCCGAAGTGGCAGGGGCGCCGGCCTGGACCTGGGCGATCCAGGCGTCGATGCGCGCGTCCAGCAGGTCCAGCGGCATCGCGCCGCCGCCGAGGATGGCATCGTGGAAGGCGCGGATATCGAAACGGTCGCCCAGCGCGCGCCTGGCCTTCTCGCGCAACGCCAGGATGTCCAGTTCGCCGAGCTTGTAGCCCAGCGCCTGGCCTGGCCAGACGATGTAGCGGTCGGTCTCGGACTGGATGCTGGGTTCGTCGTCCGACGGATGCGCGTGGAAGAAGTCGAGCATCTGTTGCCGGGTCCAGCGCTTGTAGTGCACGCCGGTGTCCAGCACCAGCCGGTTGGCGCGCAGCAGTTCGCCGGCCAGGCGACCGTAGTCGCTGTACGGATCGCGGTAGAAGCCCACCTCCTTGCCCAGCCGCTCGGCGTACAGCGCCCAGCCTTCCACGTAGGCGTTGTAGCTCGACTGCTGGCGGAACGGCGGCAGCGGCAGGGTCTGCGCCAACGAGATCTGCAGGTGATGGCCGGGCACGCCCTCGTGATACGCGGTGGCCTGGATGTTGACCAGGGTGCGGTGCGCGTAGTCGCTGGTGTTGACCATCACCAGCCCCGGCTTGCTGCCCTGCGCGTCGCTCTGCCAGTACTCGGCACCGGGGGCGGTGGCGCGGAACGCGGGCATCGCGCGCACCTCCAGCGGCGTCTTCGGCAGCGTGCCGAACAACGTCGGCAGCTTCGGCTGCATCTGCGCGATGTCGTCGCGGTAGCGCTGCAGGATCTGCTCGGGCGAGGTGGCGAAGAACTTGCGGTCATGGGCCACCGCCGTGCGTAGCGCAGCCAGGTCGGCATAGCCGAGCTGCTTGGCGATGACGCCCATCTCGCCCTCGATGCGCGCGACCTCGGCCAGGCCGGTCTGGTGGATCTGCTCGGGCGACTGATCGGTGGTGGTCTGGGTGTGGATCGCAAAGCGGTAGCGGCGCGCACCATCGGGCAGCGACCACATGCCTTCGTGGGCACGGCCCTGCGGCGCGTATTCGTCGGCGACGAAGTCGGCGAGCTTGCGATAGGCCGGGCGCACCTGCCGGTCGATCGCCGCGATCATCGCCGCGCGCAGGCGCGGCCGCTCCGCCTCCGGCACGGCCGCGGGGAATTGCTGCAGCGGTGCGGCGAACGGACTGTCGGCCCCGGCCGGCGCGGCGATCTCGCGCACCTGCGCGGGAATGCGCTCGAGCAGGTACTTCGGCTGCACCAACCCGTCCCTAGCGCCGGCGCGCGACAGCGCCACCGCCTGGTCGAGCAGCGCCGGGATCGCCTGCAGGCGCTTGATGTAGTCCTCGTAGTCCTTGACGCTGGCGAACGGGAACGCCTGTGCGTAGCCCGGCAACGCCACCTGGATGCCGCCGACCGGCTCCAGCGGCATCTCGTCGTTCTTCAGCGCGATCGCCTCGAGCCGGTCGCGCAACTGCCGCTGCATCATCTGCAGGCTCAACCGCTCCTGCGCCGACAGCGCCTTGGCATCGACCGCGTCGAAACGCGCCAGGAACGCCGCAGTGGCCTGGCGTTCGGCTTCCAGCGCCGCCGGCGAATAATCGCTCCAGCGATCGTTGTAGCGGCTGTCGCCGATGATGCTGGCGAACTCCGGATGGTGTTCGAGCTGGTACTGCCACTGCGCGTCGAGCAGCGCGGCGAAGGCCTGCGATGGCGAGGCGGCAGCCTTGCCCGGCGCCGTTGCCGCCGGCGTGGAAGGCGCCGACGGTGCAGACCGCTGACAAGCGCTCAACAGGACCAGCGCCAGCATGCTGACGGCGGGCAGACGCATGTGTTTCATCGTGATACCCCGCGAGGCGACATGCGCCCGTGACACACAGCGGCGGCCGCCGCGCAGACGTTGGAGGCGGCCGCCCTGCGCATCAGGCGAACGGCCGGTCGATCGCCGGCGACGGCGGCGTGAACCACTGCGCGCCGTCTTCGGTCACGTAGAAATGATCCTCCAGGCGCACGCCGAACTCGCCCGGCACCACGATCATCGGCTCGTTGCTGCAGCACATGCCCGGCGCCAGCGCCAGCGCATTGCCACGCACCAGGTACGGCGCCTCGTGAATGCTCATGCCGCAGCCGTGGCCGGTGCGGTGCGGCAGCCCCGGCAGCTGATAGTCAGGGCCGAGCCCGGCACGCTGCAGCACCTTGCGCGCGGCCTCGTCCACCACCGCGCAGGCCACGCCCGGCCGCACCGCGGCGAAGGCCGCCGCCTGTGCGTCGTGCTCCAGTTGCCAGATGCGCCGCTGCTTCTCGCTGGGCTCGCCGAAGATGTAGGTGCGGGTGATGTCGGAGTGGTAGCCCTGCACCGTGCAGCCGGTGTCGATCAGCACCAGTTCGCCCGGGCGCAGCGCCTGCACGCCGGGAATGCCGTGCGGATACGCGGTGGCGTGGCCGAACTGCACGATGCAGAAGGTCGAGCCGTTGTCGGCACCGAGCGCGCGGTGCGCCTGATCGATGAAGCGGGTCAGTTCCGCGGTGGTGATGCCTTCGTGGATCAGCCCGGCGGCCAGGCGCTGCACCTGCAGGGTCATGTCGCAGGCCTGCTGCATCAGCGCCAGTTCCGCTGGCGACTTGCGCATGCGGCAGCCGTCGACGATGGCCGCCGCATCGCGGATCGCGATCCGGCCCAGCACCGCCGTCAGCCCGGTGTGCACCGCGAAGGCCACGCCCGGATCCAGCGCCAGGCTCTGCGCGTCGAGTTCCAGCAGAGCCTCGGCGACCAGCGCGTGCGGATCCTCGTGTTCCTGCCACAGGCGCTTGCGCACCGGCACCGACAGCACCGCGTCCAGCGAGCCTTCCTCGAACGCCGGGCAGATCAGCAGCGGATCGCCTTCGGCGGTCAGCAGCATCGCCACCAGGCGCTCGCTGGCGCCCCACGGCACGCCGGTGAAATAGCGCAGCGAGGCGCCGGCGCCGATCAGCAGCGCGTCGGCGCCATGCGCGCGCATCAGCGCACGCGCGTTGGCCAGGCGTTGCCGGTACTCCTGCTCCTGGATCGCCGGCGCGCCGTGCGGCCACGGCGCCAGTTGCGCGTGCGCCTGCTCCAGGGTCAGCCCGCCGATCTGGGACTGCTCGCTCATGCGCTGCGCTCCACGTCGGCGGTACTCCAGCAGCCGTCGATCAAGCGCTGCACGCCGCCGGGATTGCGGTCGCGCAGCAACGGCGGCAGCAATGCGTCGGGCACACCGTCGTAGCTGTGCAGCGCGGCGAAGCGGCGGATCGCCGCGGGCATGCCGACGGCAGTGAAGCCCGGATGGCCGGTGCTCGGATACGGACCACCATGGTTCATCGCTGGGCTCACCGCCACGCCGGTCGGCATCTTGTTGCAGATCAGGCGGCCGACCCGCGGGCGCAACGCCGCGGCCAGCGCGGCGAAGGCCATGTCGTCGCTGCCGTCGGCAGCGCGATACAGGGTGCCGGTGAGATTGCCTTCGAAGCTGCGCGCCAGGGCGGTCAACTGCCCCAGCCCGCCGCCGCGCACGATCAGGCTGACCGGGCCGAACGCCTCGGTCTGCAGCGCTTCGGGCTGCTGCAGGAACGCCTCGGCCGACACTTCCAGCAGGGTCGGCGCATGCCGGTAGCCGGGGCCGGCATCGGCCTCGCCGCCGGCCAGCACCGCGGCGCCGGCATCGCGCAGCGTGCCTACGCTGCGCTGCAGGTGCTCCAGCACGCCGCGCGAGAACAGCAGCGCCGGCGCAGCCGCGGCGAAATGCGCGGTGGCCGCGGCGACGAAGGCATCGCCCGCCTCGCCCTCCGGCACCACCACGATGCCCGGGTTGGTGCAGAACTGGCCGCTGCCCATGGTGCAGGAGGCGAAGAACTCCTGCGCCAGCGCCGCGCCGCGTTCGGCCAGCACGCCCGGCAGCAGGAACACCGGATTGACGCTGGACAGCTCGACGTAGGCCGGCACCCCGGCCCGGTCGGCGGCGGCCTTCAGCGCCAGCCCGCCGGCACGGCTGCCGGTGAAGCCGATCGCGCCCAGCCGCGGATCGCCGGCCAGTTCCAGGCCCAGCGTATTGTCGAAGTGATACAGCAACTGCACCGTCGCCGCCGGCAGGTCGTTGGCCAGCAGCGCCTGGTGCGCGAGCTGGGCCAGGCGCTGGCTGGTGGCCGGATGCGAAGGATGCGCCTTGGCGATGACCGGATTGCGCGCGACGATGGCCGAGGCGAAATCGCTGCCGGCCACCGCGTTGAACGCGAACGGGAAATTGTTCGGGCCGAACACCAGCACCGGCTTGTGCAGCGGCCCCAGCTGCGCGCGCAGGCCGGCCGCGGTGTCGATCACCGGCTGCGCCCAGCTGTGGCTGCGCGCCGCCTGCGCGGCCTGGCGCAACTGCCCGCTGGCGCGCGGCAGTTCCACCTTGGCCAGGCGCGGCTCCACCGGCAGTCCGGTTTCCGCGTGTGCCAGCGCCACCAGACGCTCGACGTCGGCGTCGATCGCGTCCGCATACGCATCCAGGAACGCGGCGATGCGTTCCGGCGCGGCCGCAGCCAGCGCGTCGGCGCTCAGCGCCGCCGCGCTCAGCGCCGCTTCCAGGTCGGCGGCGCCGCTGATCGGGAACGACGGACCGAACTCGCTCCCGTCGCGCGGGTCCTCGGCGCGGAAGCTACCGCGCTCTTCCAGGGAGGCCTGCCAATGGCCGGCCAGCAACAGCGGTTGCATGCTCATCTCAGTGCCCGGGATGGGTGGCGATGGCGTGGTCGATGACCTTCAGCGCGGCCTCGCGCTCGGCGCCTTCCAGCACCAGCCGCGGCGCGCGCACGCGCTCGCTGCCCAGGCCGACCTTCTCCTGCACCAGCTTGATCAGCTGCACGAACTTGGGCACGGTGTCCAGGCGCAGCAGCGGCAGGAACCAGTCGTACAGCGCCTTGGCCGCCGGGTAGCCGCCGTCGCGGGCCAGCTCGAACAGCTTCACCGACTCCTTCGGGTAGGCGTTGACCAGGCCGGCGATCCAGCCCTTGGCGCCCATGCTCAGGCCTTCGACGATCGCATCGTCCATGCCCACCAGCAGCACCAGGCGGTCGCCGAGCAGCTCGCCCAGCGCGGCGAAGCGGCGCACGTCGCCGGAGGATTCCTTGACCGCCTGCAGGTTCGGGAATTCGGCGGCCAGCTCGGCGATCTGTGCCGGGCTGAAATCGGTCTTGTAGGCGATCGGGTTGTTGTACAGGATCGCCGGCAGGTCGGTGGCGGCGATCACCGCGCGCATGTGCGCGCCCATCTCGCGCCAGTCGGTGGAATACACGTACGGCGGCAGCACCATGAGGCCACCGCAGCCGACCTGCTTGGCCGCCTGCGCCAGGCGCACGGCCTCGTCGGTGGACAGCGCGGCGATGCCCGGCACCACCGGGATGCGGCCGTCGACCGCCTGCACCAGGGTCTTCAGGATCGCCAGCTTGTCGTCGAAGCTCAGCGTGGCCGCTTCGCCCAGCGAACCCAGCGGCACGATCGCGGTGCAGCCGGCGTCGATCATGAGCTGCGCATGCTTGGCCAGGAACGCGTGGTCGATGCTGCCGTCGGCGTTGAACGGGGTGGTGATGGCCGGCAGCACGCCGTACCAGAAGGAAGCCTTGCTCATGGATGTACACCTTGTGGAGAGTTGCGAAGGGATGCCGCGCGCGACGGCGCGGCGCAAGCGGTGTCCGGACCGGGGTCCGGACAGGGATGGGCCAGCGCATCCAGCCGCGCCGGGAACAGCGGCGGCCGGCGGCCGTCGTCGGAGAAATCGGCGGCGCGCGCGGCCAGGCCCAATTCGGTGAGCGCGCTGCCGCAGATGCGGCCCTGGCAGGCGCCCATGCCGCAGCGCGAGGCCAGCTTGGCGTCGCGCAGGTCGGCATGGCCCTGCAGCGCGGACAGCGGCACATCCTCGCAGCGGCACACCAGCGTGTCCGGCGCGGCCAACGCATGGATGCGCGGGTCCAGCGCGAACTGGCGCTGCAGCAGTTCAGCGAAGGCGCGCGCACGTCGTCGCTGCGACTGCAGCGCCTGCGCAGCGGCGTCCTGACCGGCGGCCAGGTGGCCGGCGATCGCACCTTCCACCCGCGCGCAATCGCGCCCGCCGATGCCCAGCGCCTCGCCGGCGGCGTAGACGCCGTCGACGCTGGTGCGCAGTTGCGCGTCCACCGCCACGCACGGATGCGTGCCGCTGCGGCCTAGGCGGCAGCCCAGCAGTTGCGCCAGTTCCACGTTCGGCACCAGGCCGTAGCCCACCGCCAGATGATCGCAGGCGAGACGGCGGCGACCGCGCGGGCCGTCGAGTTCCACCTCCTGCACTCGGCCCTCGCCGTACGCGGCAAGCACCACGCTGCCGGCGTGGTAGCCGACCCCGGCCAGTTGCGTGCGCAGCGCCAGCGCCTGCAGCGCCTTGTCCGGCCAGCGCAGCGGCAGCTGCGCGGCGAACGCGGCCAGCGCGCGCCACGGTGCCTGTTCGACGATGCCCAGCACCTGCGCGCCGTGGCGCTGCAGCGTCGCCGCCGAGGCCAGCAGCAACGGCCCGCTGCCGGCGACCAGCACGCGCCGTCCGCGCAGCGGCCAGCCCTGCTTGGCCAGCGCCTGGGCGCCACCGGCGCCGGTCACCCCGGGCAGGGTCCAGCCAGGGAACGGCAACAGCAATTCGCGCGCGCCGGTGGCCAGCACCAGCGCGTCGTAGCCCAGCCAGCGCGGGCCATCGGGGCCATCGGTGAGCAGTTGCCGGTCCTGCGCCAGCAGCACCTGGGTCTGCGGCAGGAAGGTCACCGCGCTCGCCGCCAGTTGCGCCAGCGTGCGCGCGGCCAGGCGCGGCGGCGCCTGGGCCACCTCGTGGCGCCAGATCTGGCCGCCGGCACGCGCCTGCAGATCGACCAGGCCGACGCGGCGGCCATGCCCGGCCGCGGCCAGCGCCGCCGCCAGCCCGGCCGGGCCGGCGCCGATCACCAGCACGTCGTAGCGGGCGCGCGGCTCAGCCATCGGTCCACACCTGCATGCCGTCGCGCGCCGGGGTGATGCAGGCGCGCAACTGGCCGACGCGGTCGATGCGTACCCGGCACTCGGCGCACACGCCCATGCCGCACAGCGGCGCGCGCGGTTGGCCGCTGCGCGAGCGGCGGAAATGCGTGGCCACCTGCGCCACCGCCGCGGCCACGCTGCTGCCGTCGAGCACTTCGACATCGCGGCCGTCGACCTGCAGGCGCAGCATGCGCGCGCTCATGCCAGCGCCCGCGCCGGCGCGTACGGCGCCGCGTCGATGGCCGTGGGCCGCTGCAGCAACTGGTCCAGCAGCAGGCGCGCACTGCCCAGCGCCGTCGTCACGCCCAGGCCCTCGTGGCCGGCCGCGACCCACACGTCGCGCCGCTCCGGCACCGCGCCCAGGTACGGACGCCCGTCCGGCGTGGCCGGACGCAGGCCGGTCCACACCCGGATCGCCTGCAGTTGCCGCAGGCCCGGCAGGAACGCGAAGGCGCGCTCCAGCATGCGCTGCAGCATCGGCATCGACACCGTGCGGTCGGTCGCGTCGAATTCGCGCGAGGAGCCGATCAGAATCTGCCCGGTCGGCCGCGGCTGCACGTTGAACGCCACGCTGCTGCCGTCGCTGCCGTGCGCGCTGTCGGCATAGCCCAGTTCCAGCAATTGATGGGCGACGAAGCCCGGATAGCGGTCGGTGATCACCAACTGCCCCTTGCGCGCGCGCATCGGCAGTTCCGGCAACAGCTCCGGCAATGCGCAGCCGGTGGCGACCAGCACCGGACCGTGCAGCGTGCTGCCATCGTCCAGCCGCACACCGCTATCAGCCAGCGCAGTGGCGCGGCGCCCGGCGTACAGCTGCGCACCGGCGGCGCAGGCACGCTCGACCAGGTAGCGCGCCATCCGCGGCGGATACACTACCGCCTCGGCGGCCACGCGCATGCCGCCGGCCAGGCCCGGCACCAACGCCGGCTCCAGTTGGTACAAACGCTGCGCATCGAGCGCTTCGGCGTGCACGCCGGCCGCGGCCAGGCGCTGGATCTTGGCCGGAATCGCCTCCAGTTCGCGCGCCTCGCGCGCCACCCACAGCGTGCCGCAGCGACTGAACTCCGCCTCGGGCAGCGGCGCGAATTCTTCCCACAGACGCAGCGAGTACGCCGACAGCGCCAGTTCCGCCGGATCGTCGTCCATCGCCACCAGGTGCCCCATCGCCGCGGCGGTGGAACCGCCGCCGATGCTGCCCGACTCGACGATCGCCACGCGCAGGCCGGCGGCCGCCGCCGCATCGGCGCAGGCCGCGCCGACGATGCCGGCGCCGACGACGATCAGGTCGAAACCGCTCATGCGGCGTCGATGCCCCAGGCGAACGGATCCTGCGGATCGATCAGCAACTGCGCGCGCGCAGTGATGTAGGCCTGCCCGGTGATGCGCGGCAGCACGCCGCGGGTGCCGGCCGCATAGCTGCCCTCGAACACGCTGCCGAGGATGCCCTGCTGCCGCCACACCTGCCCCGCCGCCAGCTTGCCGTCGGCGGCCAGGCACGCCAGCTTGGCGCTGGTGCCGGTCCCGCACGGCGACCGGTCGTAGGCCAGGCCCGGGCACAGCACGAAGTTGCGCGCGTCGGCGCTGGCGTCCGGCGCCGGCCCGTTGATCTCGATGTGGTCGATCTCGCCGCCGTCGGCACCGCGGATGCCCGCCGCCTCCAGCGCCAGCCGCACCGCCTCGGTGTAGGCGGTCAGCGCGCGCTGATGGCGCAGTTCCAGCGCGCACGGGGTCTGTTCGGTGATGAAGAACCAGTTGCCGCCCCAGGCGACGTCGCCGCGCACCCGCCCGTACTCGGGCACCTGCACTTCGATGCCGGTGGCATGGCGATAGCTCTCGACGTTGTCGACCGAGACGCGGCCGTCGGCGTGCAGTTCCACGCCGACCGTGCCCACCGGCGTCTCGATGCGGTGCGTGCCTGCGCTCAGGCGGCCCAGTTCGGCCAGCGTGCGCACCAGGCCGATGGTGCCGTGGCCGCACATGCCCAGGTAGCCGACGTTGTTGAAGAAGATCACCGCCGCGCAGGCATCGGCGGCCACCGGCGGCAGCAGCAGCGCGCCGACCATGGTGTCCGAGCCGCGCGGCTCGCAGGCGATGGCGCTGCGCCAGCGGTCGAAGCGCGTGCGGAACAGCTCACGGCGCTCGGCCAGGGAACCGGTTCCCAGATCGGGGAAGCCGGAGACGACGACACGGGTCGGTTCGCCGGCGCTGTGCGAGTCGATGACATCGAGTGTATGCATGGGGCCATGCTCACATTCGGCACCGCCGCCGGCTAGCAGCGTTTGCCTGTCGCCAATGCGGAAGTTCGCACAACCCGGCGACGCCCCAGGGCGTCGACTTAGGCTAGCATCGGCATTCAGGGGACGCGCGACGGCGCGCCCGCACCGCCGCCCACTCCCGCAGGTGAACGCCATGGACACTCTGATTTCGGCACTGGAACTGCAGACGCTGTTCGACGCCCTGCCGGACGTGGTGTTCTTCGTGAAGGACCGCGACGGCCGCTACACCCACGTCAACCTGACCCTGGTGCGGCGGCTGGGCAAGAAGTACCGCGCCGACCTGATCGGCAAGTCGGCCGCGGACGTGTTCCCGCTGCCGCTGGGCGGCAGCTACCTGATGCAGGACCGGCGCGTGCTGTGCGGCGAAGTGATCGAGAACCAGTTGGAGGTGCACCTGTTCCCGAACCGCACCCCGGGCTGGTGCCTGACCTTCAAGCGCCCGCTGTGCGAGGGCGAGGAGGTGATCGGCGTGGTCGGCATCTCCCGCGACCTGGGCCAGCCGGACAGCCGCCATTCCGCCTACGAGCGCATCAGCCGCGCCATGGAGCACATGCAGGCGCACTACGGCGACAACCTGCGCGTGCAGACCCTGGCCGACCTGGCCGAGCTGTCGGTGGCGCAACTGGAGCGGCACTTCCGCCGCGTGTTCCAGCTGACCCCGCAGCAACTGCTGACCAAGATGCGCATCGAAGCCGCAATGCGCCTGCTGCACGGCGACGACAGCATCGCCAGCATCGGCCAGCTGTGCGGCTTCGCCGACCAGAGCGCCTTCGCCCGCCAGTTCAAGGCCACCGTCGGCATGACCCCGCGCGACTACCGGTCGATGAAGGGCAAGCTGTGAGGGGCCGGGAGTGGGGATTCGGGATTGGTTGCTGAATGCGGGCGTTGAGATGGCTGAGCTGCGGAGGCGATAGCCGCGCATGAGAGGCTTCCGCGGTTTAGCCCCTCTCCCCCCCGGGAGAGGGGTTGGGGTGAGGGTCCGGCGCAGCCATTGCGTCGAACCACCATGACAAATCCGCGCTTGCCCTCAGAGGCTGGCTTCACCGGGAGCGCCCGATCACGACTGAAGAAACGCGCCTACCTACGCAAACGCGTTCACGACCACAAATCCCGTCCCGCCAACCACCCCCAGCGTGCTACCACTGCACCGGCCGCTCAGGTCGCAAGTGGTAGCATTCTTCGTTTCCGGTCCACGCGTCATCCATGGTCAGCCTATTCCGCCGCAACAAGCCCCAGGACAACGCCGGCGAGAGCCGCACGCAGCGCTACAGCATCGAGGAACTGGCCGCCGCCTTCCCCAAGCCGGCAAGCGCCGAACCCGCTGCGCCTGCGCCGTCGGCGCCGCCCGTCGCTGAGACAGCGCCCGCCGCTCCCGCACCCGCCGCCACCCCGGAGCCGACGCCCGCGCCGGTCGCCGAACGCAACGTGCAGGCGCCCGCCCCGGTCGCGGTCCCGCAGCCGCAACCCGCGCCGCTACCGCCCACAGCGCCCACGCCCCCGCCGCAGGCCTATGTGCCGACGCCGGCCGCTGCGCCGGCGCCGAGCGTGCCGCAGCCGACGCCCGCCCCCGCCCAGCCGCCCGTCGCGGTGTCCGTGCCTGCCACCGACGCCGACCTGGTGCGCAGTGATGCCCTACCCGCCGCGCCGGCCGGCAAGCCCGGCTGGCGCGAGCGTCTGCGCAACAGCAGCTTCGCGCGCAGCGTCGGCAGCCTGTTCTCGCGCAACCCCAAGCTCGACGACGACCTGCTCGACGAGATCGAGACCGCGCTGATCACCGCCGACGTCGGCATCCCCGCCACCACCGCGCTGATCGAGAGCCTGCGCAAGCGCATGAAGGCGCGCGAGTTCGCCGATGCCAGGGCGCTGCAGCAGGCGCTGCGCGCCGACCTGCTGGCGATCCTACAGCCGGTGGCCAAGCCGCTGCAGATCGACCGCAACGCCAAGCCTTTCGTGGTGCTGACCGTCGGCGTCAACGGCGTCGGCAAGACCACTACCATCGGCAAGCTGGCCAAGCGCTTCAAGGACGAGGGCCACAGCCTGATGCTGGCCGCCGGCGACACCTTCCGCGCCGCCGCGGTGGCGCAGTTGCAGGCCTGGGGCGAGCGCAATGGCGTGAGCGTGATCGCGCAGGGCCAGAACGCCGACGCCGCCTCGGTGGCCTTCGACGCGCTGCAGGCCGGCAAGGCGCGCGGCACCGAGGTGTTGATCGCCGACACGGCCGGCCGCCTGCACACCCAGACCGGGCTGATGAACGAACTGGGCAAGATCCGCCGCGTGCTCGGCAAGCTCGACCCCAGCGCCCCGCACGAGGTGTTGATGGTCATCGACGGCACCACCGGCCAGAACGCGCTGTCGCAGCTGCGCCAGTTCCACGCCGCGGTCGGCGTCACCGGCCTGGTGGTGACCAAGCTCGACGGCACCGCCAAGGGCGGCGTGGTGTTCGCCCTGGCCCGCGAGTTCGGCATCCCGATCCGCTTCGCCGGCATCGGCGAACGCCCCGAAGACCTGCGCGTCTTCGATGCCGAAGCCTTCGTCGACGCGTTGCTGCCAGAGGCATTGGGCGGCTGACGCAAAGCCCCTCTCCCACCGGGGCGACAGGGCACGGCTTGCGCGCCACTGGCGCGCGTGCCCTGGAGCGCCCGCGCCGCAAGCGCGGGCCGGGGCGCGGAGCGGGGGTTGGGGTGAGGGTGCGGCGCGAAGCGTCTCGCGGAATCAAGTCCACCAGGCTTCGCCCGTACCCTCATCCGGCCCTTCGGGCCACCTTCTCCCGAGGGGAGAAGGAATAGCCGTACCCTCATCCGCCCCTTCGGGGCACCTTCTCCCGAGGGGAGAAGGAACTTTGAAGCCAGCATGCGCCAGCCTCCTGACACCTTCCCCGCCCGCCTGCTCGCCTGGTTCGACCGCCACGGACGCCACGACCTGCCCTGGCAGCATCCGCGCAGCCCGTACCGGGTGTGGCTGTCGGAGATCATGCTGCAGCAGACCCAGGTGGCGGTGGTCATCCCCTACTTCCTGCGCTTCCTGCAGCACTTCCCGACCCTGCCGGCGCTGGCCGCCGCCGACAACGACGCGGTAATGGCGCAATGGGCCGGGCTCGGCTACTACGCCCGCGCGCGCAACCTGCATGCCGCCGCCAAGCGCTGCGTGGAAGTGCACGGCGGCGACCTGCCGCGCGATTTCGAAGCCCTGCATGCGCTGCCCGGCATCGGCCGCAGCACCGCCGGCGCGATCCTCAGCCAGGCCTGGAACGACCCTTTCCCGATCCTCGACGGCAACGTCAAGCGCGTGCTGACCCGCTACCACGGTATCGCCGGCTACCCCGGCCTGCCGGCGGTGGAAAAGCCGCTGTGGACGCTCGCGCAGTCGCATGTGGACGCAGTGCCCGACGGGCGCATGGCCGACTACACCCAGGCGCAGATGGATTTCGGCGCCACCCTGTGCACCCGCGCCAACCCGGTCTGCGTGCTGTGCCCGCTGCAGGACGACTGCGTGGCACGCCGCGACGGCCTGGTCGAGGCGCTGCCCACGCCCAAGCCGGGCAAGACCCTGCCCGAGCGCGAGGCGCTGGCGCTGCTGCTGGAGAACGCCGCCGGCGAGCTGCTGCTGCAGCGGCGTCCGCCGACCGGCATCTGGGCCTCGCTGTGGACCCTGCCGCAGGCCGAGACCGACAGCGAACTGCGCGCCTGGTACGCGCGCTGGATGCGCGGGCGCGCCTACGACGACGCCGAAGCGCTGCCGCCGATCGTACACACCTTCAGCCATTACCGCCTGCATCTGCAGCCGCTGCGCCTGCGCAAGGTCGCCATGGGCGATGCGCTGGGCGACAATGGCGACCTGCGCTGGGTGGCGCGCGCCGACCTGTCGACGCTGGGCCTGCCCGCACCGATCCGCAAACTGCTCGACGGCCTCTAGCGCGCCAGCGCGCGCCGCCGCACGCACCGCCAGGAATTGCCATGTCCCGCACCGTCTTCTGCCAGTACCAGCAACGCGACGCCGAAGGGCTCGACTACGTGCCGTATCCCGGCGAGCTCGGCAAGCGCGTGTTCGCGCACATCGGCAAGGCCGGCTGGCAGGCCTGGCTGGCGCACCAGACCATGCTGATCAACGAGAACCGGCTGTCGCCGCGCGACCCCAAGCACCGCGCGTTCCTGGAAGCGGAACTGGAAAAGTTCCTGTTCCAGGGCGGCGCTGACAAGCCCGACGGCTACGTGGCACCCGACCAGGCCTCCTGAGCACCACCGCGTCGTCGCGTCACAGGCGCACACCGACGTTCAGCACCGCCAAGCGCCTGCGTTCGTCGCGCCTCACCCGACCTCGTAGGAGCGGCTTCAGCCGCGACAGGGCCTTACCGGTAACACCCGTCGCGGCTGAAGCCGCTCCTACGCGTGCGCCCTGGGGCTATTTGGCCTTGCCGCACACCGCATGCAGCCGCACCAAACGCGACAGGCTGCACCAGCAATCGACGGTGCGACATCACACTAGCCGAACCACCGCGCGCGCCGCCTCGCGAATCCCGAATCCCGGCACTACGTCAGCCACCAGGCGCCTGCTGCGCCCGCTCCTGCACCTTGGCCTCGCGCAGTTCCTTCTCCGAGGTGCGCAGCGCCTTGACGTCGAGCGGGCGGATGCTGTCGATGCGGCACGGCAGGCGAATCGCGGCGGGGCCGCCGCCGAGCACCAGCACGTCGTCGAACTTCGCCGAGACCTGGCTGCCGAAATGGGTGATGGCGATGCTGGGGGCGAAATCCAGATCCTGGCAGGTGCCGGCGAATTCCAGCAGATAGGCCTGGTTCGGGCGCGTCCACACCGCCAGCGCGCTGTCGCCGAGTGCGGTCCAGCCGCTGAGACGGTTGAAGTACTGGAAGTCGCGCACCGGCGCACCGGCGTGGGCGCGGTACAGGGTCAGACGCTCGTCGTCGCTGAGCCGGTTGGTGGCGCAGCCGGCCAGCACGGCCGTGGCGACGAGGGAGGACAGCAGCAGGCGTTTCATGGCAGTGCTCCTGATGGTGTGGAGCGCATCATGCGCCCGCCGCCGTGCACGCGAGCGTGGATGCGCGCGAGGCGTTCAGCGACAAGGCAGCCAGCGAGTGCGACGAAGGCAGCGCTTACTGCGAAGCACCACGCGCGGACTCGCAGAAGCGCTGCCGGTACTCCAGCGCCTTGGGCATCAGCGCCTGCAGGTTCTGGATGCGGGTGCCCGGATTGGGATGGGTGGAGGCGAACTCCGGCGGCGCCTGGCCACCGCTGCTGGCGCTCATCCGTTCCCACAACGGCACCGCCTCGCGCGGGTCGAAACAGGCCGCCGCGGCCAGCATCAGGCCCACTTCGTCGGCCTGGGTCTCGTGGCTGCGCGCGTACGGCAGCAGGTAGCCATAGCCCATCGCCGCCATCGCCATCTGCTGCTGTTGCGGATCCAGGCCGCCGGCGGCGCCGGCCATCTGCCCGATCTGGGTCAGCTTCTGCTGGGCCATGCGCTGCGCGCCATGCCGCAGCAGCGCATGCGCGATCTCGTGGCCCATCACCACCGCCATCGCGTCGGCGTTCCTGGCCACCGGCAGCAGCCCGGTGTAGACCGCCATCTTGCCGCCGGGCAGGCAGAACGCATTGGCCTGGTCGGACTCGATCACGTTGACGTCCCAGTCGAAGCCCCGCGCGTAATGCCTGGCCTGCATGCCGTGCTCGGCGGCCAGCGCGTCCTCGACCACATCGACCTTGGCGATCAGCCGCTGCGCGATCGCACGCACCTGCTGCGCCACCTGCGACTGCGGATCGACCGGATGTTCCTGCGCCAGGATCTCCTGGTACGCCTGCAGACCCAGCGCCTTCTCGTCCTCCACATTCAACGAGCGGTCGATCAGCACCTGCTCGCCGGTGTACGGATCCTCGCTGCGGTTGGAGAACCAGTAGAACCCGGCATACACGGCAAAGCCCAGCAGTACCAGCCAACGCACCCCGCCCAGCGGTCCACGGCGGCCGCCGCCCGGTTCGCCGCCCTGGCGGCCGAAGACTTGGTTCATCGCACTCCCCCTCGCTGACTGGTGAGGCAATCTAGCGCCGGTCCCGGCGCGACGGCGTCAAATGCCGCGCACCAGGCGGAAGCCGACGCGTGCGCTGGTGCTGTCCGAGTCCTGCATCAGCCGCCAGGCCGCGCGGGTCTGCTCCGGCGCATTGGCCCAGTTGCCGCCGCGCACCACCCGCGAGCGGCAGCCCGGGTTGTACCAGGCGGCGCCGTCGGCCGGCGCGCGGCGATAGCTGGCGTGCCAGCAGTCGGCGACCCACTCGCTGAGGTTGCCGGCCATGTCGTGCAGGCCCCAGGCGTTGGCGGAAAAACTGGCGACCGGGGCCGGGCCCCAGAAGCCGTCGGTGTAGCCGACGAAGGCGTTGCGCCAGTGTCGCCCGCTGGGCGAGACGTCGCCGCCGCCGGTGAAGTTGCCGCTGCCGCGCGGCGGCGTGCCGGCGTTGCCCCAGGGATAGCGGCCGCGACCGCCGGCGCGCAGGGCGTATTCGAACTCGGCCTCGCTGGGCAGCCGGTAGTGCCGCCCGGTCTGCTGCGACAGCCAGGCCGCATAGGCCTCGGCGTCGCGCACGCTGACGTGCATCACCGGGCTGTTCGGCGCCGCCCGCGCGCCCTGGTAGTCGGACTGCCAGTCCACGCCGTTGCGGCGCACGAAGTTGCCGCTGCGTTCGTCGTAGACGGTTGAATGGCCGCGGCGGGTGGCGCGCGGACGCGCATTGGTGGCCTCCACGAAACGGCGGAACTCGGCCACGGTGACCTCGGTGATCGACATGGCGAAACCGCGGTCGAAGCGTACGTAATGCTGCGGCATTTCCGCCGGCGAGGCGCCGGGTTCGGTCTCGGCCGCGCCCATGCGGAAGCCGCCATGCGGCACCACGATCATCTGCGGGCCGCGCCCGCCGTCGTGCATGCCGTCGGTGAACACCTGGCCGGGGCGGAAGCTGCCGTAGTGGGTGGCCAGGTCGATGCGTTCGCGCAGCATCGCCGCCACCGGGTCGCCGGGATCGGCGATGCGCAGCACGTCGCCCAGGCGCTCGCGCGCCGACTTCAATCCGGCCGGGGTGGACAGATCGCGCAGGCCGGCATCGCGCAAGGCGGCGATGCGCGCCACCCGCACCTGCTCCACGCGCTCGCGCGCGTCGTGCACCGTGGGCGCGTCCTCGCGCACCCGCGCCGCGCGCGCCAGCCAACTGCCGGCGGCGGCGAAATCCGAGGCCGCCGCGGCCGTCTCGGCGCGACGGATCAGCGCGCTTTCCACCGCCGCCACGCCCTGCCGCGCGCGCGCATCGTCCGCATCCAGCAGCAACGCCTCGCGGAAATTGGCCAGGGCACCGTTGCCGTCCTCGCCCAGGCGGCCGCCGCGCAGGTCGTCCTCGCCGGCGCGGTTGTAGGCCAGCACTCGCGACGCGGTCTCCACCCGCTGCTGCAGGCGCCGCACCGCCGGGTCCTCGGCATCCAGCCACAGCGCCACCATGGCGATGCGCGCGGCCTGCTCGAGCGTGCGTTCGGAAGGATCCGGATCGCCCAACGCCTGCGCACCGAGCTGCAGCAACCGCCGTCGCGCCTTGCGCAGGCCGTCCTGGGCGACGCGATCGTTCGGCGCCAGGCTGCGGATCGCCAGGTACAGCGGAATCGCCGACTGCGCATCCTCGAACAGGCGATCCTCGGCGAGCGCGCGCGCCGCCTGGCGCCGCGCCTGCGGCAGGCCGCTGCGCGTCAGGCTCGGCAACAGCGGCTGCCAGCGCGCCACGGTCTCGGCGGCATCCTCGCCGCCGATGGTCACGCTGGGCGCCTGCACCGGCTTGGCCGGCGCCGACTGCGCCGTAGCGGTGGCGGTGGCGGTGGCAGCGGCGGTCGCAGGCGCGGTCTCGGCGGCCGGCGCCGACGGCTGCCGCGCACAGCCGACCAGCGCTGCCGCAAGCATGCTCCAGACCATCACAACGCCGCTGCTGCGCACTTTTCCTCCGAACCATGGTCCTGGCGACGCCGCCCCACCCGGCGCGCCGTGCGGCCGGCGGAGCGACGTTAGGCTATTCTCGCCTGCCTGAGCAAACCCTGCAGTCAACGGAAATCACGTGCCTTATTGGATCAAGCAACCCGCCGAGCTGAGCGAACGGCTGGCGCAGCGGCCGGCCCGCATCGGCCTGGACACCGAATTCGTCCGCGAACGGACCTACTGGCCGCAACTGGCGCTGGTGCAGATGGCGGTGGGCGACGAAATCCTGCTGATCGACCCGCTGATCCCGGGCATGCCGCAGGCACTGGCGCCGTGGCTGAGCGACCCGGGCATCCTCAAGATCATGCACAGCGCCAGCGAAGACCTGGTCGCCTTCAAGTGCGCCTGCGGCACCCTGCCGCGGCCGCTGTTCGACACCCAGATCGCCGCCGGTCTGGCCGGGCTCGGCGCCGGCATGGGCTACCAGAAGCTGGTGCTGGAGATCACCGGCGTGCACCTGGCCAAGGGCGAGACCCGCTCGGACTGGCTGCGCCGCCCGCTGTCGCCGGCGCAGCTGGAGTACGCCGCCGACGACGTGCGCCATCTGTTCGCGCTGCACGACCACCTGCAGGCGCGGTTGCAGACCCTGGAGCGCGGCGACTGGCTGCACGAGGACGGCGAACGCCTGCTCGGCACCGTCGAGCACGACGACGGCGAACGCTGGCCGCACCTGGGCATGCGCTCGGCGCAGTTCATGGACCGCCCGGCGCAACTGCGCCTGCTGCGCCTGTTGCGCTGGCGCGACGCGCAGGCCCGGCACAGCGACAAACCGCGCAGCTGGATCCTGGACAACGAACTGGCCGCCACCCTGGCGCGCTTCCCGCCGCAGGACCAACCGGCCATGCTGGCGCTGTTCGACAAACACCCCAAGGCGCCGCGCAAGCTCAGCGATGCGCTGTGGCAGGCGCTGACCACCCCACTGGCCGACGAAACCGACGCCCCGCAGGCGCTGGCCGCCAGCGACGACAACAAGGCCGCGCTGAAGCGGCTGCAGGACGCGGTGGCCGCACGCAGCGCCGAACTCGGCCTGCCCGACGGCCTGCTGGCCTCGCGCAAGCATCTGGAAGCCCTGCTGGAAAGCGCGCAATGGCCGGCACCGCTGGCGGGCTGGCGCCGGCGCGAACTGGAACCGCGGCTGCAGCCGCTGCTGGCGGCCACGCGCTGAGCGGGCGCGGCCGGGCCGATCGCGCCGCCCCGTCGGCGCAGCGCGATCGGGGCAACGATCGGGTATAAAAAAAGGCCAGGAATTCCTGGCCTTTTTTCGTTCGCTCAATACTTGAAGAGCGGGAACTTCAGATCCGGATGGCGCGCCTTCCATTCGTTGTAGGCAGCGGTGCCTTCCCAGGCGGCGAATGCCTTCGGCGTACGACCGCGGCCGGACCAGGTTTCGCCGGTGTGCGGCAACTGGTACTTCGGCTTGACCTCGCTGCGGCCGCCGGCGGACTTGCTGCTGGCCGGCTTGGGCGCTGCGCTGGTCACGTACGCGGCGATCTCGTTGCGCTGCTTGGCGCTGAAGAACTCGGCGAACTGCTCCAGCAGCGACAGCACGTTGGCATGCGCCGCATTGGTTTCGCCCTCGCGCGCCTGCCGCTCCTGCTCTTCCAGCTTGCGCATTTCTTCCTGCAGCTTGGCCTTGGCTTCGGCGATCTGTTGCAAGTTGCGAACTTCCGTCATGTGTAAAAGACCTGTCTTTAGTAAAAAGTGTGAAGCGGACGGTATATTTCGTCCGGAACGAAATCACCGCAGGGGATTTCGGCCGTCGAGTATATCGACTCCATGCGAGCGCTGTAGACAAAAGGCGAACACGTTTCCCGGCACGAGCGGCCCCCTGCCCCGGCGCCGCCGATGTTGCACTGCCCCCTTGGCACGCGGCCCCGTGCCCAGTTACACTACGCGTCTGATGTGGGGCGGTAGCTCAGCTGGGAGAGCGTCGCGTTCGCAATGCGAAGGTCGAGGGTTCGATCCCCTTCCGCTCCACCATCTTTCCGTCCTAGACGGTGCAAACGAGGCCAGAAAGCCCTGCGACACAAGGCTTTCCGGCCTTTTTTGTTTCCGAGGCAGTCTAGCCGAGACCGCGCAAATCCGGCGGTAGCTGACGGTAATTTTGGCGGTAGCAAGGGCATCCCCTACCCTGTTACCGTCAAGGAGCCGCCCAATGCCTCTCACCGATACCGCCATCCGTAAAGCGAAACCCGCCGCCACGCCTCAGAAGCTGCGCGACGGCAACGGCCTGTATCTGCTGCTACGACCCGACGGCGCACGCTGGTGGCGCTACGACTATCGCCGCCCGGTCACTGGCAAGCGCAACACCCTGTCGTTCGGCACCTATCCGGAAGTGAGCCTCACGGACGCGCGAGAGCGACTGGCGGAAGCGCGCCGCCTACTTGCGGCCAAGATCGACCCCGGCGAACAGCGGAAGGCCGTCAAGGCCGCTGGCGAGGCCGCCGCCGCGAACAGCTTCGAGGTCGTCGCCCGAGAGTGGTTCGCCAAGCAGCAGAAGGATTGGAGTACCCAGTACTCGGACAAGATCATCCGCCGCTTGCAGAGCGACATCTTTCCCTGGATCGGCAGCAGCCCCATCGCAGCCATCACCGCCCCGGAACTGCTGAAGCACCTGGAGCGGATCGAACAGCGAGGCGCCATCGAGACTGCTCATCGAGCCTTGCAGACCTGCGGCGCAGTCTTTCGGTACGCAGTGCGTACTGGCCGGGCCGAAGCCGATCCGACAGGTGCATTGAAAGGAGCGCTGACTCCCTGGCGATCCATGCCGTTCGCTGCTGCCACCACATCGGAGGAAGCGACGACCGTGCTGCGGAAGATTGACATAAGCACCAGCCGGCCAGTGGTCAGGAGTGCCCTGCGACTGGCACCGTTGCTGTTCGCCAGACCCGGCGAGCTTGTCCGCATGAGGTGGGCGGAGTTGGACCTTGACGCCGGACAGTGGCGTTACTTCGTGACCAAGACCAAGCGCACCCATATCGCCGCCCTTTCGACTCAGGCAGTGGAAATTCTGCGCGACCTACACCCCCTTACCGGACGCGGCGAGTTCGTTTTCCCTGGTGGGCGCGACCCTCGCAAGCACATGTCTGGCAATGCCATTTTAGTGGCAGCGCGACGCTGCGGCATCGAGAAAGACGAAAGCACCATCCACGGCTTCCGACACATGGCAAGCACGCTACTGAACGAAATGGGCCGCTGGAACCCCGATGCAATCGAATCCGCCCTAACCCATAAGATGCCTGGAGTGCGCGGCATCTACAATCAAGCACAGTATTTGGACGAACGCCGCAAGATGATGCAGGCTTGGGCGGACAACCTCGACACATTGAAAGCTGACCCTGCGAACAAGGTTGTTCTCTTCAAGCACAGAGTGACGCGTGGGTAAGCTATAAGCCGTGGGCGGGGCATCTTTTCCGAGCGCCCCGCCCTTCGCCTACGCCACCAGAATCATCAAACGATTGGCTTGCTACGCATTGCTCGGTGCAGTAAGACGAACGACTCGCGAGCACGCACAAGCCCCATCCTCATTTCGGTAATGGAGTCCACGGACTTACCCATGTAGAAGGCCACATCGTCAGGCGATCCGATCATGCCTTCCAGCACCTCAAGCTGAGCCCCCGCAATGAGTGGGTTCGCCAACTTGCCGTAACTCAGGGAATCTGCAAGGCTCTTGAGGCAGATTGCAATAAAGTAGGTTTTCTCTGCGGCATCGGCTCCCGCTTCCGCTGCGACGAAATCCGCTTTGGCTTTCACTGCTGAAGCAAGTGCCTCCACGGCATTGATACTTTGGCGGAACCGCCAGAAGCTCCACAGGTACCGCGCAAGCCAAAGACCCGCTGCGCATACCGCGACCGTTCCTATGAACTCAAGCATTGCGCCTCCTGCGGCAACGGCATCTGTATCGTTTCGGTGGCTACTGCTGACTGGGCGAACCAGTGCATTGGAACTCAACGGTCACTCGCCTTGATCCGCAGTTTCCGAATCCTCGGCGCGACAGGCATTCGGTACTCTGCGAACCAAACGGCTCTGCGCCCTTGTACCCCCAATTCCTGCACTTCTGAGTGGCAAGTTGGACGGCCTCTTGTTCGCTCAAGTCGGGACGCTGGAACTCATTGCGCTCGTACGAAAGCGCAATCACACCATCTGCGCGGCTCGCTTTGGTTACCAGCCAGTCGGCATGAGTGGCACATGCGCCGACAAGCAGTACGACAGCCGCCGCACCGCAAAACTTCAATTTCATGGTGAACCCCCTTGGCATTCGGACCCTAGTTGTACAGGGCAGTCGCAGAGCTGTCCGAGCGCTCCACCAAGGAATGATAGAAGAGCCAGGCACCTATGTCACTCATAGAGGGTGTCCTCATAGGGCGTGGTCCGATAGAGGTTGCCACCGCATCGTTCTCACATGCCAGAGAAAGCGATGCCAACCGATCCCCGTGTCCTGTTTGGGCTGCGACTTGCCGAGGTCCGTAAGGCCAAGGGACTCTCCCAGGAACGTCTTGCCTTGGAGAGCGGGTTGGCGCGTAGCTACCTGGGCGGCGTCGAGCGTGGACAGCGCAACATCGCGCTACTGAACATCTACCGCCTTGCCGAGGCGCTGGGCGTGCATCCGAGCTGCTTGCTAGAGCCAACATCCCCCACCAAAGCTCGGTAACTTCAGGTATCGGCCAATCAGGCCATATCCATAAGTCATTGATTTTTAAGGAAAACTAATTTTGGTACACCTACGGCGAAGGGACGCATCTTTCGTTGGCGCGTACCTTGGCACCCAGTATTAGCTGCCTCCTATCAGTAGCAGCAAGCTCAGGAAGCTGTGCGCGTCTCCTTTGAACACCTATTAGGAGACAACCATGAAATACGACGCGGTAATGGAACAGTTCAAACAAGCCCAAACTCGCCTGATCAAGATTGGCGAGATACGAACCCACGACGCTCTGCAACCACGTGTTGCCCGCTTGGTACCGTTCAAGGACAAAGGGCGAGCCGAGGAAAGCAGCGAGCAACATATTGCTACGCTTCGCTTGGTACTGGAAGCGGCGGAGGATAAGCAGCTTGATCCGATTTGGCTCGCCGACATTGGTAGCGCCGAGCCGGTAGAAACTGGCTTGTATGTGGTCGATGGTCACCACCGCCTGAGGGCATACCAACAAGCAGGCAGAAAGCAAGTTCCGGCTGGTGTTTTAGCCCTAGATTGGCGGACGGCCCCGGTTGTTTCCAAGCTGGTGAACTGCACTGGCAGATCGCTCGCTCTTCACAACGAGCAGCGCCGGGACGCGGCTTGGCAATACCTTGCAGATCTAACGCATCGAGGAGCTATCGAGCTTCCCAGTGTTGGGGAGTCTTTACGCTCTGTCGCCGCTCGATTTGGCATCAGCAAGAGTACGGTAAGCAGCATGCTCACCAATATGCCGCACGTCATCGCTACAGAGTTCCACACGCTGGCGATAGACCCCGGCACGGGTTGGCCGAGGTGGCGACATGTACGCGAAGCAAAGAACCCTTGGCAAACAAGCCTGCCTAGCTCGGACCAGCAGCAGCTAGACCGGGATGCAGAAAGGGTTGCGCGCCACATAGTCAAGCTCGTGGATGGCTCATCCCCAGCCGTGCGCGCCAGAGCGCTTGAGATGCTGGCGAACGACGAGGTGAGTGCCACAGATCAACTCGCATCGGTGGAGCTTCTTGCTCCCTTCAGCCCAACACGCCGCCCTGTCCCAATTAGGACACCCGCTGTCTCAGCGCAACCGGCACATCTGGACAACTGACAGCCCCAGCCTGATTTGACCGCACTGCCGGCGGGAGATGAAACAAGATTTTCGCTGCGAAATTACGCGGCAGTCACTTAAACCATCCAAGGCCCAGCCGCCCCCATGCCGCCCCCTCCGGGGAAAGCTGCCCGACGGCAGGCACCACACCAACCCAAAGGCTCGCTGCAATCTCATGCAGCGGGCCTTTCTCATTTCAAGGAAGCCATGACGACTCAACCACAGACGACACTGCCGTATCACTTCATGCGCTTGCCCGAGGTTATCGCGACCGTCGGCGTCAGCAAGTCCACGCTCTATGCCTGGGCCGCTGCGGGCAAGTTCCCGAAGCCCGTACAATTCCCCGGAGGCAACATTGCCGCTTGGGTCTCCACCGAAGTGGCCGCATGGATGAGTGCAGCGGTAGACGCACGCAATGGTACGCAGGGCCTAGCCGCATGAGTTTGGCGGTAACTATGGCGGTAACAGCGCTCACCGCGCCGGAAATACCTATTGCATTACAGTCACTTGCAGGTATTATTCGGGAGCCTTCCGCCCACCATCTTGCCGTCTTCGACGGTGCAAACGAGGTCAGACAGCCAGCAGGCTCTCTGGCCTTTTTTGTTGGCCGATCCTGGGCCTGGCCGCGCTCGATCGCGCGGGGTGCGCCATCCGCTGGCGCGCCAGGCAGTCCTTCGCCGTGGTCCTGGCGGAACGGGAAGCGGATGCACTCCGCTCCTTCGCGCCGCATCGCTCAGTCGTGCCCGTCCTGCGCCGCCTCGCCCTGGCCGGAGCGCGGGCCGCGCTCGTGCGCCTCGCGCAGCTTCTGGTCTTCCAGCCCCGGCCGCTGCTTGGCGGTGTCGTCCTGGGCACGGTCCTGCTGGCCCTCGTGGATGCCCTGCTGCTTGCCGGACTGGGTGGTCTCGTCTTTTGCCATGGTCTGCACCTCGCTGGGGCGGATGCCCGTTCGCCGCCACCCTAGCGAGGCCGCCGTGATGCATGGATCACGGCGTACCTGGTGTCACGCCGCAAGCGCCGGTGCGCCGGCCTCGGCGATGTCGTCGCTGCGCAGCAGCCGCGCGCGGTCCAGCAGGATCACCAGCCGATCCTCCAGCTTGCCCATGCCCTGCAGCAGGTCGCGGCGGATATCGCTGCCGAAGGCCGGCGGCGCCTCAATCTGCTGCGGCGGCAATTCCAGCACCTCGTTGACCGCATCCACCAGCAGGCCGAAGGACTGCGCGCCACCGCCCTCGTCGGTGGCGGCGCTGGCGATGACGATGCAACTGCGCCGGGTGACCTCGCTGGGCCCGCGGCCGAGCCGCGACTGCAGGTCCACCACCGGCACCACCGCGCCGCGCAGGTTGATCACCCCGCGCACGCAGGCCGGCATGGTCGGCACCGGAGTGGGCGGACGGTACTCGATGATCTCGTGGATGCCGGCGATGTTGAGCCCGAACAGTTCGCGGTCCAGTTGGAAGGTCAGGAACTGCCAGCCACCCTGCGGCGCGTGCTCGGCCGCGCTCTCGTAGCGATCGTTGTGCATGGTGTTCCCCTTCAGAAGTTGACGAACTGGCCTTCGTCCGGCGCATCCGCCAGCGCGTAGGCCGGCACCGGGCGCGCACGCGGGCGCAGGGCCTTGCCGGCGTTGCGCAGCGGCCGGGTGGCGGCCGGCCTCGGCGCCACCGGCGCGGCACGGCGTGGCGCGGCCAGGTCCTGTTCGCGGCTGAGGCGGAAGAATCCCATCGCCTGCTGCAGCGATTCGGCCTGGGTGCTCATCTGTTCGGCCGTCGCCGCCAGTTGCTCGGAGGCCGCCGCGTTCTGCTGCGTGGCCTGGCTGAGCTGGGACACCGCCAGGTTGATCTGGGTGACGCCGGAGGACTGCTCCTGCGAGGCCGAGGCGATCTCCTGCACCAGATCCGAGGTCTTCTTGATGCTGGGCACGATGGTGCCGAGCAGGCTGCCGGCGCGATCGGCCAAGCCCACGCTGCTGGCGGCGACCTCGCCGATCTCCTGCGCCGCCACCTGGCTGCGCTCGGCCAGCTTGCGCACTTCCGCCGCCACCACCGCAAAGCCCTTGCCGTGCTCGCCGGCGCGAGCGGCCTCGATCGCCGCGTTCAGCGCCAGCAGGTTGGTCTGGTAGGCGATGTCGTCGATGATGCCGATCTTCTGCGCGATCTGCTTCATCGCCTGGGTCGAGGCCAGCACCGCGTCGCCGCCCTCCACCGCTTCCTTGGCCGCCTGCGCCGACATGCCCTCGGTGACCTTGGCGTTGTCGGTGTTCTGCGAGATCGAGGCGGTCATCTGCTCCAGCGAGGCGCTGGTCTCCTCCACGCCGGCGGCCTGCTCGGTGGCCGCCTGGCTCAGCGACTGCGCGGTGGCGCTGACTTCCTCGGACGAACCGGCCAGCGACTGCGCGCTGGCATTGACCTCGCCCACCACCTCGGCCAGTCGCTCGACCATCGCCCGCAGCGCCACCATCGCACTGGTGCTGTCGTTGGAGCGGGTCGGCACCTGCACGGTGAGATCGCCGCGCGCGATCCGCGAGGCCACTTCCATCACCGTGCTCGGCTCGCCGCCGAGTTCGCTCATCAGCGAACGCGCGATCAGGAAGCCGATCAGCGACGCGCACAGCGCCGCGACCAGGCTGCCGACGATCAGGGTCAGGTTGGTGCGCTGCTGCAACTGCTCGGCCTCGGTGGCGCGCGCAGCGAGCAATTCACTCTCGGCGCGACGCACCTCGGACATGCGGTCGCGCATCGCGTCCATGTAGGCCTTACCCTTGGAAGCACGCACCGCAGCGGTCAGCGCCTCCATCGTCGCCTGACCATCGTTGACGTTCTTGCGCAGCGCGATCTGCGGATGCACCGCCTGGCTGAGCCATTGCGCCTGGGTCTGCTTCAGCGCGTTCAGGCGCTCCTGCTGCTTGGGGTTGTCGGCGGTCAGCTCCTGCGCCGTGCGCAGGTGGCTGTCGAAGCTGGCGACGCCGTCGCGATAAGGCTGCAGGAACGCATCCTCGCCGGTCAGCGAGAAGCCGCGCGTGCCGGTCTCGATGTTGATCAGGCTGCTGAGCGCGGCATCGACTTCGGCGATCACCTTGTAGGTGTGGGTGTTCCAGTAATTGGCCTGCGACAACGCGGACACGTTGAAGTAGGCCACGCCGGCAAGCGCCAGCAGGATGCACAGGACCACGGCGAAGCCACCGTAGAGCTTGGTTGCGATTTTGAGATTCTTCAGCACGGCACTCTCCCGACAATGGGCAGTTGTGACAACGACAGCGACACGGAACTGGCGGCGCGGCAGGCGCCGCCAGGGAATGGGGATCAGGCGCGGCCCAGCAGCGCTTCGCTGCGGTCGCGATTGCCTGCAACGGAACGGCGCGCGGCGGCGGATGGCGCACGCGGCGCCCAGCGCGCGCCAGCCGCACGCAGCGGCGTCACCGCCTCGCCGTCGTCCAGCGCGTGCGTGGCGCGGCGCGTGCCGGCGGACAACTGGAAGAACGCCATGCTGTCCTGCAACTGCACGGCCTGCGTGCTCATCGATTCGGCGGTGGCCGCCAGCTCTTCGGAGGCGGTCGCGTTCTGCTGGGTGATCTGGCTCAGCTGCACCACCGCCGCATTGATCTGAGTGACGCCGGACGACTGTTCCTGCGAGGCCGCGGCGATCTCCTGCACCAGATCCGAGGTCTTCTTGATGCTGGGCACGATGGTCTCCAGCAGCTGACCGGCCTTCTCCGCCAGTTCCACGCTGGAACCGGCGACCTCGCCGATCTCCTGCGCGGCCACCTGGCTGCGCTCGGCCAGCTTGCGTACTTCCGCCGCCACCACCGCGAAGCCCTTGCCGTGCTCGCCGGCGCGCGCGGCCTCGATCGCCGCGTTCAACGCCAGCAGGTTGGTCTGGTAGGCGATGTCGTCGATGATGCCGATCTTGTACGCGATCTGCTTCATCGCTGCGACCGTGGCCACCACCGCCTCGCCGCCCTCCAGGGTTTCCCGCGCCGCTTGCGCGGCCATGCCGTCGGTGATCTTGGCGTTGTCGGTGTTCTGCGCGATCGAAGCGGTCATCTGTTCCAGCGAGGCGCTGGTCTCTTCCACGCCGGCGGCCTGTTCGGTCGAGGCCTGGCTCAGCGACTGCGCGGTGGCGCTGACTTCTTCCGACGCGCCGGCCAGGCTCTGCGCACTGGCGTTGACCTCGCCGACCACCTGCTGCAGCTTCTCGACCATGCGCTGCATCGCCAGCAGCAACTGCGCGGTCTCGTCGCGGCCGCGCACCTCGATCGACATGCTCAGGTCGCCCTCGGACAGCGCATTGGCCACGCTGACCGCCTTGCCGATCGGCCGGGTCACGCTGCGGCTGATGAACACCCCCAGGCCCACGCCGAGCAGCACGCCGCCGATCACGATGGCCAGCATGGTGCGGGTGCTGCTGGCATAGATCGCGTCGGTGGCGTCGTTGGCACGCGCCGCATTGGCTTCCTTGGTTTCGCTGAGTTCGGACATCAGCGCATCCAGTTCGTCGGAGCTGCTGCGCACGCCCTTCGACAGGTCCGCCAGCTGCGCATTGCCTTGCGGCAGCGGCTCGCGCATCACCGAGTCGACGAACTGGCCGCGCCGCTCCAGGTAGGTCTTCCACACCTGGTCGAAGCGGGCCAGCTTGGCCAGCGTGGCCGGGTCGTCGAACGAGGTCCTGGCCTTGTCCATGTGCTCGACCACCTTGGCGGTGTACTTGTCGAGACTGGCGATGTGCTTGGCGCGATCTTCCGTCGTACTGGCCAGTTGCAGGTTGGCGCGTGACCGGCCAGCGTTGATCAGATTGATGTTGGCCTCTTTCAGGTGCGACAGGCCGAGCAGCTCGCGCTCGTACAGCACCGTGGCGTAGTCGTTGATCCGGCCCGAGTTGCGGATGCCGACCCAGCCGATGCACGCGCCGATCGCCGCCACGATCAGGAACGCCGCCGTCAGCCTGACTCCGATTTTCATATTGCCCAACATGGTGTACCCCGATTCTTTGTGTGCGTCCGGTTGCGCCAGTCAGCGCCTCCGGCCGTCTTCCGCAGCGCCTCGCGGAGTGGACACACTCGCTCTGAGGAGAGCGAGGGACGCTGCGCCGCAACGTCTGTGCGTGAGGGCTATCGGCGCCATCGACAGCGCCTTTAAATCGCGTGAAAACTGCGGAATTCCGCATAGCGCGAGCGCTGCGGCAGCGTTGCATGAATGCGCAACGGGCATTGCGGCGCAGCACTCGACGCGCGTGAAGAAGCGGTCTTGGCGTCTGCGGCGCGGATGCCGCAGTTCTTCTGCAATGGCAGATGACCCCGGTTTTGCACCGAGGGCGAAGTGGGATACCAACCCCTTTAATTTGTAGACAGAATGTGAAAGCGGCGCCGATATGCCCGCGCTCGCAGTGCGCGAGCACGTGCATCGCGCCGCGCCTTCACACCATCGGCAGCGCCGCGACCGTGCGTCGTTCCGCCGCGGTGGCTCCGCGCAACAACCGCTGCGCGCGCACGCGCTCCTCGGCATCCAGATCCTGCAGCGCCTCGAAACGCTCGCCGACCCAGCTCGCCATCGGCACGCCGTCGCGGTACAGCACGCGTGCGCCCGCCACGCGTGGCAGCCGCGTGCCCGGGAGCACGCTGCCGAGCAGATTGGCCGGATCGGCGGCGGCCACGCACACCCAGGTGCCGTCGCCAGGCTGGCGGCGCAGTTGCCGCAGCAGCCCGATCGCCTCCGGCAGGGCGAACTGTTCGCCGGACAGGCCATCGATGAAGCGCCCGCCGCGGATCTCGCCACGCGCCTCCAGGCGCTGGTAGACCCGCAACAGTTCGCGCCACGGCGGCAGCCATGCCGCCTCGCGCTCGAGCAGGCGCCAGCAGACCACGCCGTAGCGGCGCAGCAGCGTCAGCGCAACGTGCTCGACCGCCTCGCTGTGCGCGGCCGGGTCGTCGGCCTCGGCGCCCGCCCGCAACAGCGCCCAACGCCCGGCATCCTGGATGCCGCCGTACAGCGCCATGCGCGGCCGCCGCCGCGACAGCGCCGACGGGCGCTTCGATGCCGGCACCAGCAAGGCGCGCAGGCCGGCGTAGCTGTCGCAATGGACCCGACCGGCGGCGACCAGCTCGGCCAGCGCCGCCTCCAGTTCGGTGGAGAGCAGGGGGGTGGCCGCGGCGATTTCGTCGAAGAACGAGGCGCCATGCGCCGCGAGATGGTCGGCGACCTTGCGCGCGCGCGAGCCGAGCGCATCGGCTTCCGGCGCTGGCGACAGTCGCGACCACTGCCCGGCGCTGCGCCGCGGCAGCAGCAGGATCGGCGTGCTGCGCAGCGTCGGCGCGGCGCCGCTCGCGCCGGGGCGCAACCGCGTCCACAGCGTGCGTCCGGCGCTGCAGGCCTCGTCCAGCCAGGCCGGGCGGTAGTCGCGCACCCGCGCCGGCAACAGTTCCGCCTCCCACAGCGGCGCCGCGGCCTCCACGCCCTCCAGTTGCGCCAGCACCGCGGCCAGCGCTTCGGCGCCCTCCACCTGGCCCTGTGCGTCCAGATGCTGCCAACGGAACAGGAAGCGCGCGTAGTCGCGCGGCGCCACCGGCTCGATCTCGCGGCGCAGGCGGCCGAGGGTGTAGCGGTGGATGCGTGCCAGCAGGTGCCGCTCGCACCACTCCTCGGCATCGGCGTCGGCACTGAACCGGCCAGCCAGCACATAGCCGTCCTGCTGCAGCGCCAGCAGACCGGCCTGCACCTCGCGCAGCGGCAGGTGCAGCGGCGCGGCCAGCGCGGCCGCAGTGACCGGCCCCAGGCCTGCCAGCCGCCAGCGCAGCAACTCGCGCAACGCGCTGTCGCGCTCCCAATCGGCCACCGCGTAGCCCTCGGGACTGGCGATGGCCGGCTGCGCGCTGGCCTGCGGGTACAGCGGCGCCACCGCCGCCTGCGCTTCGGCCGTCACCCACAACCCCGCAGCGGCGACGTCGACGCCGTGCAGGCAGGTGGCGCGCGCGTCGGCGGCCAGTTCATCCAACCACTGCCGCCACTGCGGCTGCGCGGCGGCTTCGGCTGCGCTCATCACCCCGAGCGTGAGCAGCGCCTCGTGCATCTCGTCGCGGCTGCGCGGCTGCGGCCAGGCCTCCTCGCGCACCGCGTCGATCGCCTGCGGGTCCAGTTGGCCGAGATCGTCGGCGCTCTCCGGATCCTGGTAGCGGCGACTGTGCACTGCCTGGGTGCGCCGCTCTTCCAGCGGCGCGTCGTCGAGAAAGGCATAGGGCCGCGCGTCCAGCGCCTCGGCCGCCAGCGGCGAGGGCGCGGTCAGCTCGCGCGCCAGCACGCGCACCTCGCCGGCCTCGATGCCGCGCAATAGCTGCAGCCAGCCATCGCTGTCCATCGCCTCGTCCAGGCAGTCGCGCAGGGTCTGCGCCACCAGCGGGTGCTCGGGAATCTCGCGCTCGCCGACCAGGTTCTCCGCGCAGGCCACTTGGTCGGGAAACACCGTGGCCAGCAGATCCTCGGACTTCATCCGCTGCAGCTGCGGCGCGACCTTGCGCCCGCCGGTGAAGCGCGGCAGCGCCAGCGCATTGGTGGCGTTCCAGCGCCAGCGCACGCCGAACAGCGGCGCGTCCAGCAGCGCCTGCACCAGCACGTCCAGCGCCGACGCCGCGCGCAGATAGCGCGCCACCTCGTCCAGGGCGAAGCTGTGCCGGGTCGACAGCGACAGCACGATCGCGTCCTCGGTCGCGGCCGCCTGCAGCTCGAAATTGAAGGTGCGGCAGAAGCGCTTGCGCAGGGCCAGGCCCCAGGCGCGGTTGATGCGGCTGCCGTAGACGCTGTGGATCACCAGTTGGGTGCCGCCCGTGGCGTCGAAGAAGCGTTCCAGCACGATGCATTGCTGGGTCGGCAAGGCGCCCAGCGCCGCATGCGCGCGGCCCAGGTAGTCGACGATCTGCTGCGCGGCGGCGGCGTCCAGCGCCAGCGGGCCGCACAGCCACTGCAGCGCCTGCGCCGCCCCGCCCTGCTCCAGCGCCTGTTCGACCTCGGCCCGCAGCCGCGACACGCCGAGCGACAGCGCGTCGCTGCGCCCGGGCGCCTCGCCGATCCAGAACGGGATGTTGGGCGGTGCGCCGCGCGCGTCCTCCACCCGCACCCGCCCCGCTTCCACGCGCAGGATGCGGTAGCTGGCGTTGCCGAGCTGGAACACGTCGCCGCCCAGGCTCTCCACCGCGAAATCCTCGTTGACCGTGCCGATGGTCTGCGCCTGCGGCTCCAGCACCACGCTGTAGTCGCCGGTCTCGGGGATGGTGCCGCCGGAGGTGAGCGCCGCCATCCGCGCACCGCGGCGCTGGCGCACGCGGCGATGCACCGCATCGCGATGCAGGTAGCCGGCACGCGGCCCCAGCCGCGTGCTGAAGCCTTCGCTGAGCATGCGCAGCACCGCGTCGAACTGCGCGCGCGGCAACGCCGCATACGGCCAGGCGCCACGCACCAGCGCATACAGCGCGTCTTCCTCCCACTCCTGGCAGGCCACCTCGGCGACGAGTTGCTGGGCGAGCACGTCCAGCGGCGCATCGAGCATGCGCAGCGCATCCAGTTCGCCGCGGCGCACGCAATCCAGCAAGGCCGCGCACTCGACCAGGTCGTCGCGCGACTGCGGAAACAGCCGCGCCTTCGGCGTGCCGCCCACCGCATGCCCGGAGCGGCCGGCGCGCTGCAGGAACGCGGCGATCGAACGCGGCGAGCCGAGCTGGCAGACCAGATCGACGTCGCCGATGTCCAGGCCCAGTTCCAGCGAGGCGGTGGCCACCAGGACCTGCAGCTCGCCGGCCTTGAGCCGGCGCTCTGCGAGCAGCCGGGTCTCGCGCGCCAGGCTGCCGTGATGCGCCGCCACCGCCTGCGTGCCGAGCAGTTCGCCCAGGTGCCGTGCGGTGCGCTCGGCCATGCGCCGGGTGTTGACGAACACCAGGGTGGTGCGGTGCGCGCGCACCAGTTCGGCCAGTCGCGCGTACACCTGCTGCCACTGGTCGGCGGACATGGTCACGCTGAGCGGCGTCGGCGGCACCTCCAGTGCCAGATCGCGGGCGCGCGCGTAGCCGATGTCGACGATGGCGCAGTCCGCCTCGCCGTCGTGCACCGCCGCGCTGCCGACCAGGAAACGCGCCACCGCCTCGATCGGCTTCTGCGTGGCCGACAGGCCGATGCGCAGCGGCGGCACCTCGCACAGATGCTGCAGGCGCTGCAGCGACAGCGCCAGATGGCTGCCGCGCTTGTTCGCCGCCAGGGCATGGATCTCGTCGACGATCACCGTGCGCACATGGCGCAGCGTCTCGCGCCCGGACACCGATCCGAGCAGCACGTACAGCGACTCCGGCGTGGTCACCAGCACATGCGGCGGGCGCCGCCGCGCCTGCGCGCGCTCGCGCTGTGGGGTGTCGCCGGTGCGCACCGCGGTGCGAATGGACACATCCGGCAAACCCAGCGCCGCCAGTTCGGCGCGAATGCCCTGCAGCGGCGCCTCGAGATTGAGCTGGATGTCGTTTGAAAGCGCTTTCAGTGGCGACACGTACAGCACCTGGGTACGGTCCTGCAGGCCGCCTTCACGCAGGCCTTCGCGTACCAGCGCATCCAGCGCAGCCAAAAATGCCGTCAGGGTCTTGCCAGAGCCTGTCGGCGCGGCGACCAGCGTGTGCCGTCCGGCCTGGATCGCCGGCCATGCCGCCGCCTGCGCCGGCGTGGGCGCCGCGAAACGCCGCTCGAACCAGCGTGCAACGGCAGGATGGAAGCGCGCCTGCGCCAACGACATGCGATCTCCGGGTGTCAGCGTCGCAACGAACGTGGGGCGCGCCGACGATGCCGCCTGTGCGGATTGTCCAGGTGAATGTCTCGCGCCATTTTCTCGGCAATGAAAATGGTGACGTTATCCAGACAATCAAGCGCAACCTCGCGCGAGCCCTGTTTTTAGGGGTTTTTCCATTAAGCGTTCATCGAACGAGATAATGTCTACCACTCGCTCCGCGCAGCGCGGTTATGTTGTCGACGGCGTCACGTATCCAGGCCTAGCGTTTGCGCATCACGCACAAGCTTCGCTTCTGGGAACGGAATGCGGCACGGCAACACCAGCGAACAACGGCATCGCCCATCACGCGCGCGGGACGCTTCACGACCCGCGCACGCGATCGCGGCGGCGCGCGTTCGCGCAGCGTCCGCCTTCGTCTCCCATCGACGTCGAACTGCCGTTGCCTCGCGGCGTGCGGCAGCGATGGCGGCGGCATCCGCCATCGGGTCCTGCACTGTGGGACTGCGCATGCGTTGTACCTCTCCACACGCCATCGCCAAGGAGCATCACCAATGGCACAGAGCAGCCCTTCGCTCTCCAGCACCGACCTCAGCCAGCGCCGCAGCAGCGACGCGCAACAGTCGCTCGGCGTCGCGCCGAACGTGTTCGAAGGCAACGACCCGGCCGCGATCGCGCGCGCGCTCAAGCAGTCGGCCGACCTGCACGCCCGCCGCCGCACCGGTCCGTATCGCTCGGCCATGTCGATGCTGACCTTCTACATCAATCGCGCCGGCGACCAGTTGCCGGCGCAGCGCCGCCAGATCCTGGAGCAGGCCAAGGACGAGTTGCGCAGCCTGTACGGCAAGCCGCGCAAGGGTGGCGCTGGCGACTGAGCACGCACACGCACACGCACACGCGCGCAGCGTGATGGAGCGATCAGTTCCGCACGCTGCCCAGGCGAGGCGCGCGCCGCGCGATTGCCGTCCTCCGACGCACTGCCACATGATGCGGACATGGCCAAGGCATCCGACATTTCGGACCTCATCCAGCACGCCGCCGCCACCCAGGACGACGCGGCGCTGCTGTCGCGCATCATCCTGGCGCAGGGCGAAATCGCCGCGGCCGGCGGCGATCCGCTGCAGGTGGTCGACGTGGTCACCCGCCGCGCGCAGGAGCTGACCCGCTCCAACGGCGCCGTGGTGGAGATGTGCGACGGCAAGGACATGCTGTACTGGTCGGCCAGCGGCGTCGCCGAGCGCCACCTCGGCCTGCGTCTGCCCAGCAACGGCAGCCTGTCGGGGCTGTGCATGCGGACCGGCGAGGTCCTGCGCTGCGACGATTCGGAAGTCGATCCGCGGGTCGACCGCGCGGCCTGCCGGCGCATCGGTTTGCGCTCGATGCTGGTGGTGCCGCTGCGCTACGGCGACCGCAGCATCGGCGTGCTCAAGGTCCTCGCGCCGCAACCCAACGCCTACAGCGCGCAGGACGTGCGCACGCTGGAACTGCTGGCGACCCTGGTCGGCGCGACGCTGGCGCTGGCGATGGACCGCGCCGCACTGCAGACCGACATCGCGCGCCGCCAGGACATGGAGAAACACGCATTCCGCGAGAAGGCGGCGATCGCCACCCGCATCCGCGAAACCATCGCCGAGACGCGCCTGCAGATCGTGACCCAGCCAGTGCTGGCACTGGCATCGCAACGCATCGTCGGCGTGGAGGCACTGTCGCGCTTTCCGGCCAATCCGGCGCTGCCGCCACTGCGCTGGTTCGACGATGCCAGCCGGGTCGGGCTGGGACTGGAACTGGAGCTGGCCGCCGCGCGCAAGGCGCTGGAGCTGCTGGCGCACTTGCCGGCGCCGCTGTATCTGGCGATCAACGTGTCCGCACCCACGCTGCTGCATCCGCAACTGCAGGCGCTGCTGCACGGCCACGACCTGTCGCGGATCGTGCTGGAAATCACCGAACAATTGCAGGCGCCGGATTACCCACGCCTGTCCGAGCACATCGGCCTGCTGCAGCGGCAGGGCCTGCGCATCGCCCTGGACGACGCCGGTACCGGCTTCGCCAGCCTGCGCCATCTGCTGCACCTGGCGCCGGACATCATCAAGCTGGACCTGACCCTGACCCGCGGCATCGACGCCGAACCGCGCCGGCAGCGGCTGGCGATGGCGATCCTCTCCTTCGCCGCGGAAACCAATGCCGACGTGGTCGTCGAAGGCATCGAGACCGAGAGCGAACTGGCGACGCTGCAGGCGCTGGGTGCGCGCTACGGCCAGGGCTACCAGCTGGCCCACCCCGGGCCGCTGTCGGCGCATCTGGCGCGCTATCCGGCGATCGAAGACGGCGGCGGCTGAAGAACGTCCACCGCGGGCGCGGCGCTGGTCCCTGGTTCGGGATCACCCCCCAGGCATTCTCAACAGATCGTCATGCCGGTCTGGTCGCGGCTGAAGCCGCTCCTACGGAAGCGACGGAAGCGTGCGCTACGGACGCGCGACACCGCTCTCGCCGGCCCTGGGCCGCTGTCAGCGCACCTGCAGATGCTCTCCAGCGATCGCTGACAGCCTCGGCCAAGTCGCGGGCCAAATGCTCCGCCTTCCTGTGCAGGAGCGGCTTCAGCCGCGACAGGATGTGACCGTTGACGCCCCGTCGCGCCTGCGCAAACGCCAGGCAAGAAAAAAGCGGGCCGAAGCCCGCTTTTTCCTGAGACGACGCTGGCAACGTGCGGCTTATTCGGCCGACGCGCCCTCGCCTTCTTCCACGGCCTTCATCGACAGGCGGATGCGGCCCTGCTTGTCGACTTCCAGCACCTTGACCTTGACCACGTCGCCTTCCTTCAGCTTGTCGCCGACCTTCTCCACGCGCTCGCTGGAGATCTGCGAGACGTGCACCAGGCCGTCCTTGCCCGGCAGGATGGTCACGAACGCGCCGAAGTCCATGATCTTGGCGACCTTGCCTTCGTAGATGCGGCCCGGCTCGACGTCCGAGGTGATCTGCTCGATGCGCGACTTGGCGGCCTGCGCGGCGATCGCATTGACCGAGGCGATGACGATGGTGCCGTCGTCCTGGATATCGATCTGGGTGCCGGTTTCCTTGGTGATCGCCTGGATGGTCGAACCGCCCTTGCCGATCACTTCGCGGATCTTGTCCGGGTGGATCTTGATCGTCAGCAGGCGCGGCGCGTAGTCGCTCAGCTCCGCACGCGGGGTGGTCAGCGCGCTGGCCATCTCGCCGAGGATGTGCAGGCGGCCGGCCTTGGCCTGCGCCAGGGCCTGCTTCATGATCTCCTCGGTGATGCCTTCGATCTTGATGTCCATCTGCAGCGCGGACACGCCATCGGCGGTACCGGCGACCTTGAAGTCCATGTCGCCCAGGTGATCTTCATCGCCCAGGATGTCCGACAGCACCACGAAGTCGTTGCCTTCCTTCACCAGGCCCATGGCGATACCGGCCACCGGCGCCTTCACCGGCACGCCGGCGTCCATCAGCGCCAGCGACGAACCGCAGACCGAGGCCATCGACGAGGAGCCGTTGGATTCGGTGATTTCCGAGACCACGCGGATGGTATACGGGAACTCTTCCATGGTCGGCATCACCGCCAGCACGCCGCGCTTGGCGAGGCGGCCGTGGCCGATCTCGCGACGCTTGGGCGCGCCGAAGCGGCCGCACTCGCCCACCGAGTACGGGGGGAAGTTGTAATGGAACAGGAAGTTTTCCTTGTACTCGCCGGAGACCGCGTCGATCACCTGGCCGTCGCGGGCGGTGCCCAGCGTGGTGACCACGATCGCCTGGGTCTCGCCGCGGGTGAACAGCGCCGAGCCGTGGGTACGCGGCAGCACGCCGGCCTGCACGCTGATCGGGCGCACGGTGTCCAGCGCACGGCCGTCGATGCGCACCTTGGTGCTCAGCACCGAACCGCGCATGGTCTGGTATTCCAGCTCACCGAACTCCTTGGACAGGTCGGCAGCGACCCAGCCTTCGGCGGCGGCACGCGGCGCCAGCTGCGCCAGCACGTCCTTCTTGAGCGCCGAGATGGCATCGCGGCGCTGCAGCTTGTCGCGCACCTGGAAAGCCGACGCCAGCTGATCGCCAACCGCTTCCTTCAGCGCGGCGATCATGGCTTCGTTCTTGGCCGGGGCGACCCAGTCGGACGGCTTGGTGCCTGCTTCGACGGTCAGTTCGTTGATCGCGTTGATGACCTTCTGCATCTCGCGGTGGCCGAAGGTGACCGCGCCCAGCATCACTTCTTCCGACAGCAGCGCGGCTTCGGATTCGACCATCAGCACGGCGTTGGCGGTACCGGCGACGACCAGTTCCAGCTGCGACTCCTTCAGATCCGACACGGTCGGGTTGAGGATGTACTCGCCGTTCTTGTAGCCGACCTTGGCGGCGCCGATCGGGCCCTTGAACGGGGTGCCGGCCAGCGACAGGGCGGCCGAGGCGCCGATCAGCGCGGCGATGTCGCCGTCGATGTCCGGGTTCATCGACATCACCGTGGCGATGATCTGCACTTCGTTCTTGTAATCCTCCGGGAACAGCGGACGGATCGGACGGTCGATCAGACGCGAAATCAGCGTCTCCTTCTCGGTCGCACGGCCCTCGCGCTTGAAGAAGCCGCCGGGGATGCGGCCGCCGGCGTAGAACTTCTCCTGATAGTCGACCGTCAGCGGGAAGAAGTCCTGACCTTCGCGCGCGCTCTTGGCGGCGACGGCGGTGACCAGCAGTACGGTGTCGTCCATCTTGACGATGACGGCACCGCCGGCCTGGCGGGCGATCTCGCCGGTTTCGAGGGTGACGGTGTGCTTGCCGTACTGGAAGGTTTTGGTGATTTTTGCCACGGGGTTTCCTTGGATGATGCTGTCTGCAAATGGACCGCTGACGGCCCATGCCGCTGGCGGGTGGCCGGGAGGATCCGGCCGGTGGCGCGGAGCGATCCCCGGGCCACGGTACTACCCAAAACAAAACCGCGGCGCATCGCTGCGCCGCGGTGGGGTTCGTTGACTCAGCGACGCAGGCCGAGCTTCTCGATCAGCGCCTTGTAGCGCTCGCCATCCTTCTTCTTCAGATAGTCGAGCAGGCTGCGGCGGCGGTTGACCATCTGCAGCAGGCCGCGGCGGCTGTGGTGGTCCTTCTTGTGGGTCTTGAAGTGGCCGGTCAGCAGTTCGATGCGGGCGGTCAGCAGGGCGACCTGGACTTCCGGCGAACCGGTGTCGGCAGCGCCGCGCTTGTTTTCTTCGATGACTTTCTGGGTGTCGATGGACATGGGATTTTTCTCTGAGATGCGGGGCCGGCAGGAACGTGCAGAGGACGCACCGCCTGGCTCGCCGATTGCGAAGGATTGCGCCGGAGCGCAGCGTGCCGGAAAGGCCGCGAAATTGTACCGGCCTCGGCCCGGAGGAACAAGGCGTTAAGACGGCGTCATGACTGAACGACAGTCAGGTAACACCCCGCGCGACCGCTGCGCGGTCACGGATTGAACATGCGCTGCGGCGCCAGCAGCCCGCTCGCATCGACTTGGCCCAGGCCCAGCGGGACGCCGTCGGCGTCGAACACCGCGGCCAGGCCGGGCGCCCAGGCCGGATCGCGCAGGCGCTGGCCCATGCGGAAGCGCTGCGCCGCAGCATGTTCCAGGCGCAGCGGCGGGAAATCGGCCAGGCCGGCGGCCAGCGGCAGCACCAGCGCCTCCAGCGCCGCCGGATCCTGCGCGGCCAGGTGCTGCAGGTGCTCCAGGGTGACCATCTGCGGCGTCCGGAACGGCTCCACCCACAGCCGCCGCAGCGCGGCGATATGCGCGCCGCAGCCCAGCGCCTCGCCCAGGTCGCGGGCCAGGCTGCGGATATAGGTGCCGGACCCGCAGGCCACGTGCAGGCGCAGGCGGTCGCCGGCATGGGCAAGCACGTCGATCGCATGCACCTCGACCTCGCGCTCCGGCGCCTCGATCGCCTCGCCGCGGCGCGCCTTGACGTACAGCGGCTCGCCGCCCTGCTTGAGCGCGGAATAGATCGGCGCGCGTTGGCGGATGCTCCCGCGCAGCGGTGCCAGCGCCGCCTCCAGTGCGGCCGCGTCCAGCGGCGGCACCGGCCGGGTCCGCAGCACGGTGCCCTCGGCATCGTCGCTGTCGGTGGTGACGCCGAGCACGACCTCCGCTTCGTAGGCCTTGGCCGAGCCGAGCAGCAGCCCGGCCAGCTTGGTCGCCTCGCCGAAGCACAGCGGCAGCAGCCCGGTGGCGAGTGGATCCAGGCTGCCGGTGTGGCCGCCCTTCTCCGCACGGAACAGCCGCCGCGCCGCCTGCAGCGCCGCGTTGGAACTCATGCCGATCGGCTTGTCGAGCAGTACGATGCCGTCGAGGCGACGGAAGACGATACGGGGCAGGCGCGGGCCGAAGACGGGCATGGGGGGCGGGCGGGATTGGAGATTGGAGAGTCGGGATTGGCGGATCCGGGCCCGGCATGGCGCAGGCGAACGGCACGCATTGAACAGCGTGACGCCAGACGGATGAAAGAGCGCCGCGATCGCGACTGCGAAACGGGACGCTCGCGTTCGGCGCCCGCACTTAAACAATGGACGCCGACGCCGCGGCGTCGGCAGCGGACTCAGTCCTTGCGCGGCGTTGCTTCGGCGTCGTCGGCGGCATGGCCGTCGTCGCCCTGCTCCTGCTGCAGTTCCGGCATGTCGCGCAGCAGATTGTCGATGCGCTCGCCGCGATCGACCGAATCGTCGTAGTGGAAATGCAGTTCGGGCACATGGCGCAGCTTCATCGCCCGCGCCAACTCGCTGCGCAGCTGCGGCGCCAGCTCCTTCAGGCCCTTGACCGCCTCGGCCGAGCGCTCCTGCATCAGTGCGGTGACGAACACCTTGGCATGGGCCAGATCGCGGGTGACTTCGACGTCGGACACGCTGACCGACGGCAGGCCGTGATCGCGCACGGCCGCATGCACGATCGTGCCGAGGTCGCGACGGATCTGCGCGGACACGCGATCGGTACGGTGAAAGGATTTGGTGGGCATAGCGAAAATCTCTCTGTTCGGAATAAAGAAACCGGGAAGGGTCCGGGACGAGCGACGCACCTGCAGCGCCCCGCTCTTCCCATTCCCCAATCCCGATTCCCGATTCCCGGCTCTTACAGCGTGCGCTGCACTTCGATGCGCTCGAAGCACTCGATCTGGTCGCCGGCCTTGACGTCGTTGTAGGCCTTCACGCCGATACCGCACTCGGTGCCGTTGCGCACTTCGTCGACGTTCTCCTTGAAGCGACGCAGCGATTCCAGCTCGCCCTCGAACACCACGGTGTTGTCGCGCAGCACGCGGATCGGCTTGTTGCGCTTGACCACGCCCTCCACGACCATGCAGCCGGCGACGGCGCCGAACTTGGAGCTGCGGAACACGTCGCGCACCTGGGCGATACCGATGATCTCTTCGCGGATCTCCACGCCCAGCAGGCCGGACGCCACCTGCTTCACCTGGTCGATCACGTCGTAGATGATCGAGAAGTACCGCAGGTCGATGCCGTTGGTCTCGATGATGCGCCGCGCCGAGGCGTCGGCACGCACGTTGAAGCCGATCACCGTGGCCTTGGAGGCCAGCGCCGAATTCGCGTCGGACTCGGTGATGCCGCCCACGCCGGAGTGGATCACGTTGATGCGGATCTGCTCGTTGGACAACGCGGTCAGCGACTGCTTCAGCGCTTCCACCGAACCCTGCACGTCGGCCTTGATCACCAGGTTCAGCGACAGCTGGCCTTCGCCCTTGCCGAGCTGCGACATGATGTCTTCCATGCGGCTGCCCGCCGAGGACACCAGGCGCGACTCGCGGCGCTTGGTCTCGCGCTGCTGCGCCACGTCCTTGGCCAGGCGCTCGTCGTCGACGACCACGAAGTCGTCGCCGGCATCCGGCACGCCGGACAGGCCGAGCACCTGCACCGGGATCGACGGGCCGGCCGAATCCGGCTGCTTGCCGGTCTCGTCGAACAGCGCACGCACGCGGCCGTACTGGATGCCGCACACCAGGTAGTCGCCCTTCTTCAGCGCGCCCTGCTGCACCAGCACCGTCGCCACCGGGCCGCGGCCCTTGTCCAGCGAGGACTCGATCACCACGCCGCTGGCGCGGCCTTCGGCCACTGCCCGCAGTTCCAGCACTTCGGCCTGCAGCGAGATCGCGTCCAGCAGCACGTCGATGCCCTGGCCGGTCTTGGCCGAGAGTTCGACGAACTGGGTGTCGCCACCGAATTCTTCGGCGACCACGTCCTGCGCCAGCAGCTCGTTCTTGACCCGCAGCGGATCGGCACCGGACTTGTCGATCTTGTTGACCGCCACGATCAGCGGCACGCCGGCCGCCTTCGCATGCTTGACCGCCTCGACCGTCTGCGGCATCACGCCGTCGTCGGCCGCGACCACCAGCACCACGATGTCGGTGAGCTTGGCGCCGCGTGCGCGCATCGAGGTGAACGCGGCATGGCCCGGGGTATCCAGGAAGCTGATGACGCCGCGGTCGGTTTCGACGTGGTACGCGCCGATGTGCTGGGTGATGCCGCCGGCTTCGCCCGAGGCGACCTTGGTGCGGCGGATGTAGTCCAGCAGCGAGGTCTTGCCGTGGTCGACGTGGCCCATGATGGTGACCACCGGCGGCCGCGGCAGCTTCTCGCCCTGCGCGTCCTCGGTGTGCGCCAGCAGCGCGTCCTCGGCGTCGGCACTGCCCGCACGCACCGGCTTGTGGCCGAGTTCTTCGGTCACCAGCGCCGCGGTGTCGTGGTCGATGGACTGGGTGATGGTGGCCATCACGCCCATCTTGAACAGCGCCTTGACCACATCGCCACCCTTCAGCGCGAGCTTCTGCGCCAGGTCGGCCACGGTGATGGTGTCGCCGATCGCCACTTCACGCACCACCGGTGCGGTCGGACGTTCGAAGCCGTGCGCGCCGCCGCCGCTGCGCGACGGTTCGGCCTGGCGACGGCCACCGCTGTGGCTGCCGCCACGCGGCTTGCCGCGCACGTTGGAACGGCGCGCGCGGTCGGCCGCGGACAGATGCAGCTGGCCGGCGAAGCGGCTGGTGCTGTCGTCGTCCTCGACCCCGGCGACCATCACGTGCGAGCCGCGGGTCTTGTGCTTGTTGTTGGCATTGTTGCGGTCGTCGCTGCGCGGCGCGGCCGGCTTGGCCGGATGCGCGGCACCGGCCGGACGCGGCGCCATCGGCGGACGCGGCGCGCGGGGCGCGGCGGCGGCGGCGTTGCGGTCGGCGGCAGGCGCGGACGGCGCCGCAGCCGGCGGCGCCGACTCGGCGTCCAGCGCGGCCTGGGCCGCACGCTGCTCGGCCTCGGCGCGCTCGCGCGCTTCCTGCTCGGCCTTGCGCTTGCGCTCGATTTCCTCGGCGCGCGCACGGTCCTGCTCGGCGAGCTTCTGCTGCTCGGCCAGATTGCGCTGCTTGGATTCCTCCAGCTTGCGCAGGATCTCGGCGCGCTCGTCGTCCACCCGTCCGCCCGCGGACGGCGCCGCACGCTCGGCGGCCAGGTCCTCGGCCGACTTCACGTAGGTGCGCTTCTGCCGGACCTCGACGTTGACCGTGGTCTTGCTGCGCCCGGCGCTGACCGTCACTTCCTGCAGCTTGCGCCGGTTCAGGGTGATCTTCTTCGGCGCCGCCTGGGCCTCTTCCTCGACCGGCTTGTCGGTCTTGCCGTGGGTACGGCGCAGGAAGCCCAGCAGCTTCATCTTTTCGGTGCTGGTGACGACCTGGTCGGGACCGCTGAACTTCATCCCGGCGTCAGCCAGTTGAACCAGCAGTTTCTCGACCGGCGTATTCACCAGTTCGGCCAGCTTGCGGATGGTGGTTTGCTGCGACATTCGGATCCTATGATCTGGTTGGCGCCCCCTCGCCGCGTGCGAAGGTAGCGCGGATTCTAAGCCCTGATCGGGTCAGGGCGGCATTCATCGCTGACTCATTCGCCGCGCTCCAGGCGGGCGATCTCCTCGGCGCGGGCGGCCAGGATCAGGGCCGCGGCGCGGTCCTTGTCCAGGTCCTCGATGCCGAACTCGAGGATTTCGTCGGCAGCCAGATCCGACAGGTCCTCGCTGGTACGTACGCCATGGCCGGCCAGCGCGTAGGCGGTGGCTTCGTCCATGCCCGGCAGCGACAGCAGGTCCGCCGCCGGCACGCCGTCGTCGTCGCTCTCCTCGGCGGCCAGCGCCTCGTTGAGCAGCGCGTCGCGGGCACGCGCGCGCAGTTCCTCGACGATGTCCTCGTCGAAGCCTTCCACCGCCAGCAACTCGCCAACGGGCACGTAGGCGATTTCCTCGACCGAGTTGAAGCCCTCGGCGACCAGGATGGCGGCGATCTCCTCGTCCACTTCCAGCTTGTCCATGAACAGCTGGCGGGCCACGGCCTGCTCGGCCTCGGACTTGGCCGCGACCTGCTCGGCGGTCATCACGTTGAGTTGCCAGCCGGTCAGGCGACTGGCCAGGCGCACGTTCTGGCCGCCCTTGCCGATCGCCTGGGCCAGGCGGTCTTCCGCCACCGCCAGGTCCATCGAGTGCTTTTCTTCATCGACGATGATCGACTGCACCTCGGCCGGCGCCATCGCGTTGATGACGAAATTGGCCGGATTGTCGTTCCACAGCACGATGTCCACGCGCTCGCCGTTGAGCTCGTTGGACACCGCCTGCACGCGCGAACCGCGCATGCCGATGCAGGCGCCGATCGGATCGGTGCGGGTGTCGTGCGCCAGCACCGCGATCTTGGCGCGGTCGCCCGGATCGCGCGCGCAGGCCTTGATCTCGACCAGGCCCTGGCCCACTTCCGGCACTTCCAGCTTGAACAGCTCGATCATGAATTCCGGCGCGGCGCGGCTGATGAACAGCTGCGGGCCGCGCGGCTCCGAACGCACTTCGGCCAGGTAGCCGCGCACGCGGTCGCCGGCGCGCAGCACGTCGCGCGGGATGCCCTTGTCCTTGGGAATGAAGGCCTCGGCGTTGCCGCCCAGGTCCACGTAGATGTTGCCGCGCTCGGCGCGCTTGACCACGCCGGTGACCAGTTCGCCGACGCGATCCTTCCACGCGTCCACCACCTGCTGGCGCTCGGCCTCGCGCACGCGCTGCACGATCACCTGCTTGGCGGCCTGCGCGGCGATGCGGCCGAAGTCCGGATTCTCGATCTGCTCTTCGATGTAGTCGCCGACGTCCACGCCCTCGGCCTCGTCGACCGCGTCCATCAGGCGGATCTGCCGGTCCGGCGATTCCATCACCACGTCGTCGGCCACCACTTCCCAACGCCGGAAGGTCTCGTAGGTGCCGTCCTTGTGGTCGATGGTGACGCGCGTCAGCACGTCCTGGTCGGGGTAGCGCTTCTTCGCCGCCGACGCCAATGCGGCCTCGATCGCGTCGAAGATCACTTCGCGCGGCACGCCCTTTTCGTTGGCCACCGCGTCGACTACCAGCAACAGTTCCTTGCTCATTCTTTCGCTCCGCGCGCAGCCTCGTCGGCCGCCGGTTCGTTGGATGGTTTCTTATTGGATTTTGCGTTCTTGCCGGCCGGCTTCGGGCCCTTGCCCGGCTTGGTCGGCGCCAGACCCAGCGCCGCCCAGTCGGGCATGATCCGCGCCTTGTCGATGTTGTCGAAGTCCACCGACAGTTGGGCGCCGTCGACCTCGAAGGTGATGCGGCCGGCAGCGGCGTCGACCTGCGCGATGCGCCCCTGCAGGCGCCGACGGCCCTGCTGCGGCAACTTCAGCACCACCTTGGCCGATTCGCCCAGATGGCGGGAAAACTGTTCGGCACTGAACAGCGGCCGGTCCACGCCCGGCGAGGACACTTCCAGCGTGTAGTTGCCGCTGATCGGGTCTTCCACGTCCAGTTGTGCCGACACCTCGCGGCTGACCCGCTCGCAATCGTCGATGTTGACGATGCGCTCGGGCTGCTCGGCCAGCGGCACGTCGATATACAGGCGCAGCGTGGCGCCGCCGGGGGCCGGAAGATATTCCGCGCCCAGCAGTTCCAGGCCCAACGCATCCACGGTCGGGCCCAGCAGAGTCGCGATTTCGTTTGCCTTGTCGCTCACAGCCTGCCTTGCATCTGAAGAGTTGAAGTATCGGTTGCGTGCATTTCCCGGACCCCGGAAACGACAAAGGGCCCTCTGGGCCCCTTGTCCGGTAAAACTCCGGTCACGCTGGATTCCGGTTGCGACGACGGGAACATGCGTCATCGCGAAGCCCAAACTTCCCTGCCGCAGACAACCGATGCACTGGTTGCCGCTGCAGACAAAGATGGTAGCGGGGGCAGGATTTGAACCTGCGACCTTCGGGTTATGAGCCCGACGAGCTGCCAGACTGCTCCACCCCGCAGCAGAAGCGGAATTATGAAGAATCAGTGCGTCAATTGCAAGCCCTGATTTTCATCTCGATGCGGTAGCGACGCTGCCGTTCGAAGGACGCCATGATAACCGCACGCGATGGAAAACGAAACACCAATCGCATCGCCGAATGCAGAAACGCCAACGCCGCCTTGCGGCGGCGTTGGCGGGAAACAGCGGGAAAACCGCCCTTTCGCGATCAGGCCAGGTGCGCGAAGGCGCGCTGGCACCACGCCATCAGCGGGCTCCAGGCCAAGCCGAAGGCAAGCAAGCCCAGCGCGTTGACGCCCAGCGCCACGCCCAGCACGCGGTCGTCGTTGGCCGGCAGCGGCGTGCCGACCGGCTCGTCGAAATACATCACCTTGATCACGCGCAGGTAGTAGAAGGCGCCGATCACCGCACACAGCACCGACAGCACCGCCAGGCCGGTCCACCACAGGTTCTGCTCGGGCACCGCGACGACCGCGCCCAGCACCGCCAGCTTGGCCCAGAAGCCCAGGAACGGCGGCACGCCGGCCAGCGAAGCCATGATGCACAGCACCAGCAGCGCCATCCACGGGTTGCGCGCGTTCAGGCCCTTGAAGTCGTCGATGTTCTCGGCCTCGAAGCCCTTGCGCGACAGCGCGATGATCGCGCCGAACGAGGCGGTGGACATCACCGCATAGCAGATCGCGTAGAACAGCGCCGCCGCGTAGCCGCGCTCGCCGCCGCCGGCCACGCCCAGCAGCAGGAAGCCGATGTGCGAGACCGTGGAATACGCCAGCATGCGCTTGAGATTGCTCTGCGCCACCGCCATCAGGTTGCCGACCACAAGCGACAGCGCCGCCAGGCCGCCGATCACCCAGTGCCACTGCGCCGCCAGCGGGCCCACGCCCACTTCCAGCAGGCGGTAGGCCATGCCGAACGCGGCCAGCTTGGACGCCGAACTGATGAACAGCGCGATCGGCGCCGGGGCGCCCTGGTAGACGTCCGGCAGCCACATGTGGAACGGCGCAGCGCCGAGCTTGAAGGCGACGCCGGCGATCATGAACACCGTGCCGGTCAGCAGCAGCATGTGCTCGCGGCCGTTGCCGATCGCCTCGTGGATGCCGCTCAGGCTCAGCGTGCCGGTGGCGCCGTAGATCAGCGACATGCCGTACAGCAGCAGGCCCGAGGCCAGCGAACCGAGCACGATGTACTTCATCGCCGCCTCGGTGGCCATGCCGTTGTCGCGGTTGGAGGCGACCAGCGCGTAGGAGCACAGCGCCAGCAGTTCCAGGCCCAGATAGACCATCAGCAGGCTGCCGGCCGAGACCAGGATCATCATGCCGACCGTGGCGAACAGCACAAGCACCGGGATCTCGCCCTGGTACAGCTTGCGCTCGCGCAGGTAGCTCCAGCCGTAGATCAGGGTCAGCGCGCTGAGGCCGACGATCACCGTCTTCATCACGTCGGCGGCGGCGTCGCGCACGAACATGCCGTTGAACACCTCGCCCTGCCCGCCCACGCCGGCCAGCAGCATCGCGAACACCGCGACCAGGATCGCCACCGAGACGATGTGGGTCCAGGCCTTGTTGCGCTCGCTGATGAACAGATCGAGCATCAGCAGGAAGAAGGCACCGGCGGTCAGCACCAGCTCGGGCAGCAGGGGCGGCAGGTCGACGGTGGTCAGAGGCAGCAGCGCAGGGGTGGTCATCATCAAATCTCTGGAATCAATACGCTCGACGGCCGCTTACAGCTTGCTGGTGGCGATCTGCGCCGCCAGCTTCGCGATCGAGGGCTCCATCAGGTCGGTCAACGGCTTCGGATACAGGCCCAGGGCCAGCACGCCGAGCGCGAACACGCCAAGCACCAGCGCCTCGCGGCCGTTGATGTCCTTCAGCTCGGCCACGTGCGCATTGGCGACCTCGCCGAAGAACACGCGGCGGTACAGCCACAGGGTGTAGGCGGCGGTGATCACCAGGGTGGTCGCCGCGCCGAAGGCCAGCAGCGGATGCGCCTGGAAGCTGGCCATGATGACCATGAACTCGCCGACGAAGCCGCTGGTGCCCGGCAGGCCCGCATTGGCCATGAAGAACAGCATCGCGAAGGTCGCGAACCACGGCATCACGTTGACCACGCCGCCGTAGTCGGCGATGCGGCGGGTGTGCATGCGGTCGTACAGCACGCCGACGCAGGAGAACATGGCGCCGGACACGAAGCCGTGCGAGATCATCTGCACCATCGCGCCCTGCAGGCCCAACCGGGCCGCATCGGTGCTGCCGAAGCCCACCAGGGCGAAGGCCACGAAGGTGCCGAGGGTGACGAAGCCCATGTGCGCGATCGACGAGTAGGCGATCAGCTTCTTCATGTCGTCCTGGACCAGGGCGACCAGGCCGACGTAGATCACGGCGATCAACGACAGCGCGATCACCAGCCACGCCCACTCGTTGCTGGCGTCGGGCAGGATCGGCAGGTTGAAGCGCAGGAAGCCGTAACCGCCGATCTTCAGCGCGATCGCCGCCAGGATCACCGAACCGGCGGTCGGCGCTTCCACGTGCGCGTCCGGCAGCCAGGTGTGCACCGGGAACATCGGCACCTTGACCGCGAAGGCGATCAGGAAGGCGAAGAACAGCCAGGTCTGCTCCTTCGAGGTCAGCGACAGCTGGTACAGGTCGGCGAGCTGGAAGCTGCCGCCCTTCAGGTACAGGTAGATCAACCCGACCAGCATCAGCACCGAGCCGAGGAAGGTGTACAGGAAGAACTTGACCGCGGCGTAGATGCGGCGCGGGCCGCCCCAGATGCCGATAATCAGGAACATCGGGATCAGCATCGCCTCGAAGAACACGTAGAACAGCATCGCGTCGGTGGCGGAGAAGATGCCGACGGTGACGCCTTCCAGGATCAGGAACGCGGCCACGTACTGGTTGACGCGCTTGTCGATCGAGGTCCACGCGCCGATCAGCGCCAGCACCGTGACCAGCGTGGTCAGCACGATCAGCGCCACCGCGATACCGTCGGCGCCGAGGTTGTAGCCGATGTCGTATGCCGGGATCCAGGCATGGGTCTCGACGAACTGCAGCGCGTCGCTGGCGTAGTCGAAACCGGTGAGCAGCGGCAGGCTGAGCGCGAAGGTCAGCAACGCCACCAGCAGCGACGCCCAGCGCGCCGCACGCGCATCACGCAGGGCGAGCACCAGGGCGCCGCCGATGATCGGCAGCCAGATCAGGATGGAGAGTAGAGGCCAGTTCGACACGTGTTCTTATTCCGTACAGGTCAACGCCAGAAATGCATCAGCACGCCCAGCAGGGCAATGAGACCGACGATCATCGCGAAGGCGTAGTGATAGAGGAAACCGGATTGAGTGCGACGCAGCAGGTTGGCCGCCAGGTCGATCACGCGTGCGGTGCCGTTGACCATGACGCCGTCCACGACATGCGTATCCACCGCGCGCGACACCTTGCCCAGGCGCACGCCGCCGCCGGCGAAACCGCCGATCCAGAGCTTGTCGAAACCGTACTTGTTCTCGAGGATCCACACCGGCACCGAGAAGGTCTTGCGCGCTTTCGCCGCCAGCTCCGGCTTCCACAGGTACAGGATCCAGGCCAGGGCGAAGCCGGCCAGGGTCAGGAAGAACGGCGGCTGGGTCAGGCCGTGCAGGGCGAACGCGACCGGGCCGTGGAACTCCTCGGCCAGCGCACCGACGGTGTCGCGCGCCGGATCGTAGAAATCGACGATGCCGGTGAAGAAGCTGACCGCCTGGCCCTTGATCGCCGCCGCGGCATGGTGCCCCGCCCAGTCGGTACCGAACAGCATCGGGCCGATGGTGAAGAAACCGATCGCGATCGACGGAATCGCCAGCAGGATCAGCGGCACCGTCACCACCCACGGCGACTCGTGCGGTTCGTGCGCGCCATGATGGCCGTGGTGGTCGTCATGCGCATGCGCGTCGTGCGCATCGTGTGCATGGGCCTGCGCCTCGGCGTCGGTGTGCGCGCTGTCGTGGTGGGCGTGCACGTCGTGCGCATGCGCATCGCGGAAGCGCTCCTGGCCGTGGAAGGTCAGGAACAGCAGGCGGAAGCTGTAGAAGCTGGTGATCAGCACGCCGCCGAGCACGGCCCAGTAGCCGTAGGTCGCAATCCAGCCATGCGAGGTGTGCGCGTGGTGCTGCGCCGCCTCGATGATGGTGTCCTTGGAATAGAAGCCGGCGAAGAACGGGGTGCCGACCAGCGCCAGGGTACCGATCACGCTGGTCCAGTAGGTGATCGGCATGTACTTGCGCAGGCCGCCCATCTTGCGCATGTCCTGCTCGTGGTGCATGCCGATGATCACCGAGCCGGCCGCCAAGAACAGCAGCGCCTTGAAGAAGGCGTGGGTCATCAGGTGGAACACCGCGGCCGAGTACGCCGACACGCCCAGCGCCACGGTCATGTAGCCCAGCTGCGACAGCGTCGAGTAGGCGACCACGCGCTTGATGTCGTTCTGCACGATGCCGATCAGGCCGGTAAAGAACGCGGTGGTGGCACCGACGACCAGCACGAAGTTCAGCGCGGTCTGCGACAGTTCGAACAGCGGCGACATGCGCGCCACCATGAAGATGCCGGCGGTGACCATGGTCGCGGCATGGATCAGTGCCGAGATCGGAGTCGGGCCTTCCATCGAGTCCGGCAGCCACACGTGCAGCGGCACCTGCGCCGACTTGCCCATGGCGCCGATGAACAGGCACACGCAGATGATGGTGGAGACGTTCCAGGCATGACCCTGGAACAGCTGCACCTGGGCCAGACCGCCGGCGGCATCGCTGCCCAGCACCGCGGTGGCGTTGGCGAACACGCTGGCGTAGTCCAGCGTGCCGAACCACAGCAGCACGCCGGCGATGCCGAGGATGAAACCGAAGTCGCCGACGCGGTTGACCAGGAACGCCTTCATGTTGGCGAACACCGCGGTCGGGCGCTTGAACCAGAAGCCGATCAGCAGGTACGACACCAGGCCCACCGCTTCCCAGCCGAAGAACAGCTGCAGGAAGTTGTTGCTCATCACCAGGCTCAGCATCGAGAAGGTGAACAGCGAGATGTAGCTGAAGAAGCGCTGGTAGCCCGGATCGTCGGCCATGTAGCCGATGGTGTAGATGTGCACCAGCAGCGACACGAAGGTCACCACCACCATCATCATCGCGGTCAGGCGGTCGACCATGAAGCCGACGTGGGCCGAATAGTGGCCGACCTCGAAGAAGGTGTAGAGGTTCTGGTTGAACGGCGAGGCGCCCTGCCCGACCAGTTGGTACAGGGTCCAGCACGACAGCGCGCAGCTGACCGCGACGCCGAGGATGGTGGCGAACTGCGCGCCCTTGCGGCCGACCTGACGGCCGAACAGGCCGGCGATGATGCTGCCGACCAGCGGGGCCAGCACCACCGCGATCAGCAGACTCTTGGAGAGCGTAATTTCCATCTGCAGGTCAGCCCTTCAGCGAATCGACTTCGGCCACGTTGATCGTGTGGCGGGTACGGAACAGCGTCACCAGGATCGCGAGGCCGATGGCGGCTTCGGCCGCGGCCACGGTCAGGATGAAGAACACGAACAACTGGCCGGCGGCGTCGCCGAGCTCGCGCGAGAAGGCGACGAAGTTGATGTTGACCGACAGCAGCATCAGCTCGATCGACATCAGCAGCACGATGACGTTCTTGCGGTTGAGGAAGATGCCGGCCAGGGCGATGCAGAACAGCACCGCGCCGAGCGCCAGCAGATGGCCTAGGGAGATCATGGCTGGCCCTCCTGCGATGCCGGCGGAGTGTGGAGCGTGGGCTTTTCGGCGGCCATCTTGACCATGCGCAGACGGTCGCCGGCCTTGACCCGCGACTGGTCGCCCGGGTTCTGGGTCTTGATGCCGGTGCGCTTGCGCAGGGTCAGCATCACGGCGGCCACGACCGCCACGGTCAGGATGATCGCGGCGAACTCGAACGGCAGCAGGAACTGGGTGAACAGGGTCTTGGCCAGCCAGGTGATGTTGGAGGTGTCGGCGGCCTGCGCCGCGGCGTTGTCGGCCGGGAACGGCGCCGCGCTGCGCGCCTTTACGCCGATCAGGGTGACCATCTGCACCAGCATCGCCACAGCCACCACCAGGCCGACCGGCAGGTAGCGCACCCAGCCTTCGCGCATGCGGGCGGTGTCGATGTCCAGCATCATCACCACGAACAGGAACAGCACCATCACCGCGCCGACGTAGACCAGCACCAGGGTCACGCCCAGGAACTCGGCGCCCACCAGCAGCCACACGCAGGCGATGGAGAAGAACGTCAGGATCAGGCACAGCACCGCGTACACGGGGTTGCGCACGCTGATCACCGCGCCGGCGGCGACCGCGGCGATGGTGGCGAAGATCCAGAAAGCGATATTGACCCAATCCATTTCGGAACCTCAGCGGAAGGGAGCGTCGGCAGCGCGGCGCTCGGCGATCTCGGCCTCGAGCCGGTCTCCGATCGCCAGCAACTGCGGCTTGGTGACGATGTTCTCGCCGCGCTTTTCGAAGTGGTACTCCAGCACCTGGGTCTCCACGATCGAATCCACCGGGCAGCTTTCCTCGCAGAAGCCGCAGTAGATGCACTTGAACAGGTCGATGTCGTAGCGGGTGGTGCGGCGGGTGCCGTCCTCGCGCTTGGTCGAGTCGATGGTGATCGCCAGCGCCGGGCACACCGCCTCGCACAGCTTGCAGGCGATGCAGCGCTCTTCGCCGTTGGGATAGCGGCGCAGCGCGTGCAGGCCGCGGAAGCGCGGCGACTGCGGGAACTTCTCCATCGGGTACAGCACGGTGTACTTGGGACGGAACGTGTACTTCAAGGTCAGCCACAGGCCGCCGAGCAGCTCGAGCAGCAGCAGGCTCTTGAAGTAATGGGTGATTTTATTCATCGCTTACACGCCCTTCTGGATCACGCCGTAGAACACCATCAATGCCGTCACCGCGATCCACACGATCGTCAGCGGAATGAACACCTTCCAGCCCAGGCGCATGATCTGGTCGTAGCGGTAGCGCGGGAAGCTGGCGCGGAACCAGATGTACGCGCTGGCGAAGAACAGCACCTTCATCAGCAGCCACGGCCAGCCGCCGGTCCAGATCCAGTTGACCCACGGCGAGATGTCCGCGGTGACCCAGCCCTGGATCGGGCTCAGCCAGCCGCCCAGGAAGAAGATCGAGACCAGGAAGCTGACCAGGATCATGTTGGCGTATTCGGCCAGGAAGAACAGCGCGAACGCACCGCCCGAATACTCGACCATGTGGCCGGCGACGATTTCCGACTCGCCTTCGACCACGTCGAACGGCGCGCGGTTGGTCTCGGCCACGCCGGACACCCAGTACACGATGAACAGCGGGAACAGCGGGATCAGGAACCAGTCGAAGAATCCGGAGCTGCCCGCCTGCGCCTGCACGATCGTGCTCAGGTTCAGGCTGCCGGCGGCGATCATCACGCCGACCAGGGCGAAGCCCATCGCGATCTCGTAGCTGACCACCTGCGCCGCCGAACGCATCGCGCCCAGGAAGGCGTACTTGGAGTTGGACGCCCAGCCGGCCAGGATGATGCCGTACACGCCCAGCGAGGTCATCGCCAGCAGGTACAGCAGGCCGGCGTTGGCGTTGGACAGCACCAGCTTGGCGTCGAACGGCACGACCGCCCAGGCGGCGAAGGCCGGCGCCAGGGTGATCAGCGGCGCGATCACGAACATCGCCTTGTGCGAGCTGCTGGGCTGGATGATTTCTTTGAACAGCAGTTTGAAGACGTCGGCGAAGGCCTGGAAGATGCCCATGCCCACGTACATCGGCCCGTGGCGCACGTGCATCCAGCCGATCAGCTTGCGCTCCCAGACCACGTAGAACGCCACCGCGATGATCACCGGCATGGCGATCAGCAGGATCTTCAGCACGATCCACAGGACCACGCCGAGCGCGCCCAGGCCGAGGAACCACTGGTGCAGCGGGTCGACCACGTTCAACAGCATCTCGTTCATGCAGCCACCACCGTCACCCGACCGGCGCCCAGCGGCGCGGTCGCGCCGTGGCCCGTTTCGATCCAGGCCGCGCCCGGCGCGACCCGCTTGTCCGTCGCCAGCGGCAACGTGGCGCTACCCGCCGCGGTGCCGACCTTGACCATCTGCCCGTCGCTCAGGCCCAGGCGCGCCGCCTCGTCCGGATGCAGCGCGATGCCCGGCGCGCGGTTCAGCGGATGCTGCTGCAGCGCCTGCGCACGGCGCACCACCGCATCGGTGCGGTAGATCGCCGGGCTGGCGGCCAGTTCCAGGCCCTCGTCCTGGCGTGCCGGCTGCGCCGAGCTCGCCGCGGCGACCTCGCGCGGCTGCAGGCCATCGCGCAGCCCGGCCAGGTCGATGAACTCGAAGCCCTGCAGGCCCAGCTCGCCGCCGAGCGCGCGCAGCACGCGCCAGCCCTCGCGGGCCTCGCCCGGCAGCTTGCCGCCGGCGCGGGTGCGCTGGTCGCTGCCGTTGAGGTTGGTCAGCGTCGCCTCGATTTCCGGCAGCGCGCCGATCGGCAGGATCACATCGGCCACGTCGCGGGTGGAGGCGCAGGCGAAGTGACTGAACGCCACGACCTTGGCGCCGGCCAGCGCGCTGCGCGCGGCGGCGGCGTCGGCGAAGTCCAGGCCCGGCTCCAGGCCGTACAGCACGTAGGCGCTGCGCGGTTCGGCCAGCATCGCCGCGGCGTTGCGGCCGCGCGGCAGCACGCCGTAGCGCGCCAGGCCGAGCGCGTTGGCGCCCTGCGGGATGCGGCACAGCGCCGCGCCGGTGGCGGCGGCGAAGTCGCGCGCGGCCGCACGCAGCGCCGCGGCCTGCGGATGGTTTTCGACCAGCGCACCGACGATCAGCACCGCGCGGCCGGCGCCCTGCACCGCCTCGCGCAGCGCGGCGTCGGCCAGCGCCTCGGCGAACTTCGACGGCGCCACGATCTGGCGGCCGGCCTGGTCGAAGGCCACGTCGAAATCGACCGGGTTGATCGAATACAGCTTGGTCTTGCGCTGCATCCGCGCCTTGCGCAGGCGTGCATGCAGCAGCGGCAGTTCATGGCGCAGGTTGCTGCCCAGGATCACCACCACGTCGGCCTGCTCGATCTCCGCCAGCGGCAGCGCGAACGGCTCGGCCAGCGCGGCATCGGAGAAGTCGCGGTTGTACACGCGGTGATCGAGGTTGCCGCTATCCAGGCCCTCGGCCAGGCGGGCCAGCAGCGCGCCCTCCTCGTTGGAGGTGGACGGATGCGCGAGCACGCCCAGCGCGTCGCCGCGGTTGGCCTTGAGGACCTCGCTCGCGGCGGACAGTCCTTCCGCCCACGACACCTCGCGCCACTGCCCGTCGACCTTGCGCATCGGCCGCAGTGCGCGGTCCTCGGCGTACAGGCCCTGATGCGAGTAGCGATCGCGGTCGGACAGCCAGCACTCGTTGACCGCTTCGTTGTCGCGCGGCACGGTGCGCAGCACTTCGCCGCGGCGCACGTGCAGGAACAGGTTGGAGCCCATCGCGTCGTGGTAGCCCAGCGACTCGCGCGCCACCAGTTCCCAGGGCCGCGCGCGGAACTGGAACACCTTGTTGGTCAGCGCGCCGACCGGGCACACGTCGACCACGTTGCCGGACAGCTCGGTGGTCAGCGGCTTGCCGTCGTAGGTGCCGATCTGCAGGTTCTCGCCGCGGTACATGCCGCCCAGCTCGTAGGTGCCGGCGATGTCCGCGGTGAAGCGCACGCAGCGGGTGCACTGGATGCAGCGGGTCATCTCGGTGGCGACCAGCGGCCCGATATCCTCGTCCGGCACCACGCGCTTGCGCTCGTTGAAGCGGCTGACCGAGCGGCCATAGCCCAGCGACACGTCCTGCAGCTCGCACTCGCCGCCCTGATCGCAGATCGGGCAGTCCAGCGGATGGTTGATCAGCAGGAATTCCATGACGCTGCGCTGGTACTTCAGCGCCTTGTCGCTGCGGGTCTGCACCTTCATGCCGTCCATGACCGGCGTGGCGCAGGCCGGCGATGGCTTGGGCGACTTCTCGACGTCGACCAGGCACATGCGGCAGTTGGCGGCGATCGGCAGCTTCTCGTGGTAGCAGAAGCGCGGGATCGGAATGCCGGCCTTGTCGGCGGCCTGGATGATCATCGAGCCCTTCGGCACGACCAGCGACTGGCCGTCGATCTCGACGGTCACATGGCCTTCCGGCACGACCGCGGGGGTCGCGCCGGGATTGTTGGGTTGCGCGCTCATGCGGCGGCTGCCTCCACCTTCTTGCCGTCAACCATCGAATGACCGTTGACGATGTAGTACTCGAATTCGTCCCAGAACTGGCGCAGGAAGCCCTGGATCGGCCAGGCCGCCGCTTCGCCGAAGGCGCAGATGGTGTGGCCTTCGATCTGCCCGGCGACGGTGCGCAGCTGGTGCAGGTCTTCCATCGTGGCCTTGCCGGCGACGATGCGCTCCAGCACGCGGTGCATCCAGCCGGTGCCTTCGCGGCACGGGGTGCACTGGCCGCAGGACTCCTTGTGGAAGAACTGCGAGATGCGGCAGGCGAACTTCACGCAGCACACGCTGTCGTCCAGCACCACGATCGCGCCCGACCCCAGGCCGGTGCCCAGCGCGCGCAGGGTGTCGTAGTCCATCTGCAGGTCTTTGAGCTGCTCGGCCTTCAGCACCGGCATCGACACGCCGCCCGGGATCGCGCCCTTGAGGGTGCGGCCCGGCTTCAGCCCGCCGGCCATTTCCAGCAGTTCGTCGAAGGTGGTGCCCAGCGGCACTTCGAAGTTGCCGCCCTTCTGCACGCAGCCGGAGACCGAGAAGATCTTCGGGCCGCCGTTCTTGGTCTTGCTCAGCCCCAGGAACCATTCCGGGCCGTTGCGGATGATCGCCGGCACCGACGCGTAGGTCTCGGTGTTGTTGATCGTCGACGGCTTGCCGTACAGGCCGAAGTTGGCCGGGAACGGCGGCTTGTAGCGCGGCTGGCCCTTCTTGCCTTCCAGCGACTCCATCAGCGCGGTCTCTTCGCCGCAGATGTAGGCGCCTGCACCGAGGGCGCCGTAGATGTCGATGTCGATGCCGCTGCCGAGGATGTCCTTGCCCAGCCAGCCGTTGGCGTAGGCGTCGGCCAGAGCCTGCTCGAAATGCTCGAACGGCTCGTGGTGGAACTCGCCGCGCAGGTAGTTGTAGCCCACGGTGGAGCCGGTGGCGTAGCAGGCGATGGCCATGCCCTCCACCACCGAATGCGGGTTGTAGCGCAGGATGTCGCGGTCCTTGCAGGTGCCCGGCTCGGACTCGTCCGAGTTGCACAGGATGTACTTCTGCGGCGCGCCCTTGGGCATGAACGACCACTTCAGGCCGGTCGGGAAGCCGGCGCCGCCACGGCCGCGCAGGTTCGACTGCTTGACCATCTCGATCACCTGCTCCGGCGGGATCTTCTCTTCGAGGATCTTGCGCAGCGCGGCGTAGCCACCGGTCTTCAGGTAGCTTTCGTAGGACCACGGGGTGTCGTAGTGCAGCGTGGTGTACACCACCTGGTGCGGCTGCGGCGCGGGGCCGACCGGACCGGTGGGAGCGTGGGGATGCTGTGCCATTGCCGTTACTCCAACCCGTCCAGCAATTCGTCGACCTTGTCCTTGGTCAGATGCTCATGGTAGTGGCCGTTGATGACCATCATCGGCGCGCCGGCGCAACCGGCCAGGCACTCTTCCTCGCGCTTGAGGTAGACGCGGCCGTCGGCGGTGGACTGGCCCAGCTTGCAGCCGAGCTTCTTCTCGGCGTGCGCGACCAGATCCTCGGCGCCGTTGAGCCAGCAGCTGATGTTGGTGCAGAACGCGACGTTGTTGCGGCCGACCTTCTCGGTCTCGAACATCGAGTAGAAGCTGGCGACCTCGTAGGCCCACACCGGCGGCAGCTCCAGGTACTTGGCCACGCCGGCGATCAGTTCGTCGGTCAGCCAGCCCTGGTTCTGCTCCTGCGCGGCGTGCAGGCCCTGCAGCACCGCCGAACGCTTGCGGTCCGGCGGGAACTTGCTCAGCCAGTGATCGATGTGCGCGCGCGTCTTGTCGCTCAGCACCACCATCGGATCGACGTCGCGCGCCGCTTCGAAATTACCTGTCGCCTTCATCGGTCGACCTCACCAAACACCAGATCATAGGTACCAATCATCGCCACCACGTCGGCCAGCATGTGGCCGCGCACGATCGCGTCCATCGACGACAGATGGGCGAAGCCCGGCGCGCGCAGGTGCACGCGGAACGGCTTGTTGGCGCCGTCGGACATCAGGTAGCAGCCGAACTCGCCCTTCGGCGCTTCGACCGCGCAGTAGGTCTCGCCGGCCGGCACGCAGTAGCCTTCGCTGAACAGCTTGAAGTGATGGATCAGCGCTTCCATGTCGTCCTTCATGTCGGCGCGCTTGGGCGGCGCCACCTTGAAGTTCTCGACCATGACCGGGCCCGGGTTGGCCTTCAGCCACTGCACGCACTGCTTGATGATGCGGTTGGACTCGCGCATCTCGGCCACGCGCACCAGGTAGCGGTCGTAGCAGTCGCCGTTGGTGCCGAGCGGAATGTCGAAATCGACGCTGTCGTACTTGGCGTACGGCTGCTTCTTGCGCAGGTCCCAGGCGATGCCCGAGCCGCGCAGCATCACGCCGGTCATGCCCCAGCCATAGGCCTGCTCCGGGGTGACCACGCCGATGCCGACGGTGCGCTGCTTCCAGATGCGGTTGTCGGTGAGCAGGGTCTCGTACTCGTCGACGCGCGCCGGGAAGGTATTGGTGAACTCCTCCAGGAAGTCCAGCATCGAGCCTTCGCGCGCGGCATTGAGCCGCTTCAGCGCATTGCCCTTGTGCCAGCGCGATTCCTGGTACTTCGGCATGCGGTCCGGCAGGTCGCGGTAGACGCCGCCCGGACGGTAGTAGGTCGCGTGCATGCGCGCGCCCGACACCGCCTCGTACACATCCATCAGCTCTTCGCGCTCGCGGAACGCGTACAGCATCACCGCCATCGCGCCCAGATCCAGGCCGTTGGAGCCGACCCACATCAGGTGGTTCAGGATGCGGGTGATCTCGTCGAACATGGTGCGGATGTACTGCGCACGCTCCGGCGCCTCGATCCCCATCAGGGTCTCGATCGCGCGCACGTAGGCGTGCTCGTTGCACATCATCGAGACGTAGTCCAGGCGATCCATGTAGCCGATCGACTGGTTGAACGGCTTGGACTCGGCCAGCTTCTCGGTGCCACGGTGCAGCAGGCCGATGTGCGGATCGGCGCGGACCACGGTCTCGCCGTCCATCTCCAGGATCAGGCGCAGCACGCCGTGCGCGGCCGGATGCTGCGGGCCGAAGTTCATCGTGTAGTTGCGGATTTCCTGCTTGGCTTCTGCAGGATTGCTGGCGAACCCGTCGTGCGCCTGGTGGTACTCGCTCACTTGGCGGACTCCTTCTGTGCTTCGCCCGCCGCGGTCTGGTAGCGCGCATCGTCGCGGATCACGCGCGGCACGCCCACGCGCGGCTCCACCGAGGTCACCGGCTCGTAGATCACGCGCTGCTTCTCTTCGTCGTAGCGCACTTCGACGTTGCCGATCAGCGGGAAATCCTTGCGGAACGGATGGCCGACGAAGCCGTAGTCGGTGAGGATGCGGCGCAGGTCCGGGTGACCGGCGAAGACCACGCCGAACAGGTCGAACGCCTCGCGCTCGAACCAGTTCGCGCCCGGCCAGATGTCGGTGACCGAGGCCACCACCGGCAGGTCTTCGTTCGGCGCGTAGCAGCGCACGCGCAGGCGCTGGTTATGACGGTAGGAGATCAGCTGCGCCAGCACGGCATAGCGCTGCTGCGGGACCGGCATCGGCTGCACGCCGGCGCTGGTCTCGGCGCTGGGGAACTCGCCCCAGGCGAAACGGCCCACGGCCTTGCCTTCGACGCCGCGGCTGAAGCCGTGCGAGGACACGTCCGAGGTATCCCACTCGTCGCTGCCGTAGCCCAGGTAGTCGACGCCGCACAGGTCGGACAGCTGTTCGAAACCGAACTCGTCGCGCAGCGCCAGGCAGGTGGCGTGCCAGGCGTCGGCCGGCACTTCCAGGGTGACTTCGCCGCGCGGAAGGGCCACGAAGACCTGGCTGCCGGGGAAACGGGCGCCGAGTCGGTCGCTAAAGGAAGATGCTTGCTCTGCCATGGGGGCTTGGCGTGCTCTCGAGGAAAGAGGAATCAGCGCGCGATGGTCTGGGTTCGCCAGATCTTCTTCTGCAACTGCAGGATGCCGTAGACCAGGGCCTCGGCGGTCGGCGGGCAGCCCGGGACGTAGACGTCCACCGGCACGATGCGGTCGCAGCCGCGCACCACCGAATACGAGTAATGGTAGTAGCCGCCGCCGTTGGCGCAGCTGCCCATCGAGATGACCCACTTCGGGTCCGGCATCTGGTCGTAGACCTTGCGCAGCGCCGGGGCCATCTTGTTGACCAGGGTGCCGGCGACGATCATCACGTCGGACTGGCGCGGCGACGGGCGGAACACCACGCCGTAGCGGTCCAGGTCCAGGCGCGCGGCGCCGGCGTGCATCATCTCGACCGCGCAGCAGGCCAGGCCGAAGGTCATCGGCCACATCGAGCCGGTGCGCGCCCAGTTCAGCAGCGCATCGACGCTGGTGGTGACGTAGCCCTTTTCCAGCAGCGGGTTTTCGCCTTCGGGACGCAGGATGTCGTCCACCCGCCCTTCCGGGATCGGGTTGGTCATCAGGCGATCCAGGGTCTGAATCACTCCCATTCCAGCGCTCCCTTCTTCCACACGTAAACAAAACCGAGGAACAACATGCCGACGAACAGGCCCATGGTGACCAGGGAGCGAGCGCCCAGGTCCATGAACACCTGCGTCCACGGCACGATGAAGATGATTTCCAGATCGAAGACGATGAACTGGATGGCGATCAGGTAGTAGCGCACATCGAACTTCATGCGCGCGTCCTCGAAGGCCTCGAAGCCGCACTCGTACGGCGAGAGCTTCTTCAGGTCGGGACGCCGGGGACCGAGGAACCGCCCCACCAGCATCAGCGCGACGCCGATACCGGTGGCCACGATCAGAAACAGCAGGGTCGGCAAATATTCGGCCAGCACTCGCGATTCTCTCTTGCCTGTGCCCGCGCGCGTGCCGCGCAGGCATGGGATAGACGATTCTCCGGGCGAGGGCGTGATGCCTTCGCGCAGAAACCGTAGCCAAACAATGGTGCCCAAGAGGGGACTCGAACCCCTACGACCTAAGTCGCTACCACCTCAAGGTAGTGCGTCTACCAATTCCGCCACCTGGGCTTGCGTAAAACCTGCGCGGCAATCCCGCCGCGCAGCATATTGTAACCGCCTTCAGTCTTTCTGCGACGGGGCAGGCGACTTTTCTTGCGCTTTTTCCGGCGCCTGCTGGGCGGCCGGGGCGGCGGCGGGGGCAGCTGGGGCCGCGGCGGCGGCCGACGGCGCCTGCGGGACCTGCAGTTCGCCGGCCGGCGCAGCCGGCGCCGGGGTGGCCGACTGCGACATCACGCCCAGGTTGGCATCGGCCGGACGCGCGCTGTGGCCGGCGTACCAGGCCATGAACAGGCTGATGGCGAAGAACACCACCGCCAGCCACTTGGTCGACTTGGACAGGAAGTTGGACGCGCCGCGCGATCCGAACACGGTGCCGGACGCGCCGGCGCCGAACCCGGAACCCGCCGCCGCACCGGCGCCGCGTTGCATCAGGATCAGCGCGATCATCGCGATCGCCACCAGCACGTAGACCACATTGAGGATGACCATCAGCATTTCGAAATCCGTCCGGACAGTACGACTTGGGGGACGAACGGCCGCCAGCGGCGGCCGTTCGCTCAACAGGTGGCCGCCGCTCGCACGATGGCCAGGAATTCCGCGGCGACCAGCGAGGCGCCGCCCACCAGCCCGCCATCGACATCCGGCTGTGCGAACAGCTCGGCGGCGTTGTCGGGCTTGACGCTGCCGCCATACAGGACCGGCAACGAATCCGCGATTCTAGCATCGCGCGCCGCCACTTCGCCACGGATGAACGCGTGCACCGCCTGCGCCTGCGCCGGGCTGGCGGTGCGGCCGGTGCCGATCGCCCAGACCGGCTCGTAGGCCACCACGGCCCGGGCGAAGCCCTCGGCGCCGACCAGATCCAGCACCGGCGCCAGCTGCGCGGCGATGACCGCCTCGGTGCGCCCGGCCTCGCGCTGCTCCAGGGTCTCGCCCACGCACAGGATCGGCACCAGTCCGGCGTGCATGGCGGCGGCGAACTTGCGCGCGACCAGTTCGCTGCTCTCCTGATGGTACTGGCGCCGCTCCGAATGCCCGACCAGGCCGTAGTCGGCACCGACATCCACCAACATCGCCGCCGACACCTCGCCGGTGTAGGCGCCCTTCTCGTTGCTGCTGACGTCCTGCGCGCCGAAGCGCAGCAGCCGGTCCTCGAAATGCTCGATCAGGTCGCCCAGGTACGGCAGCGGCGGCAGGATCACCACCTCCACGTCGTGCTCGGCCTCGTGCAGCCCGGCGACGATCTCCCGCACCAGGTCGGCGGCGAAGTGGCGGGTGCCATGCAATTTCCAGTTTCCGGCTACGATCTTGCGTCGCATCGGCGCATCTCCGGCGAAAAAGTGCCGAGAGGATAGCCGATGCGCCGCCAAGGGCAGGCATCGTCCCTGCCCCGCCCTGCGCCACGCCGCCCGTTCCACGCCCAGAGACCGCCATGACCCAGCTTCCCGGCTACGCCCTGATCACCGGCGCCTCCAGCGGCATCGGCCGCGAGATCGCCCGCGAATACGCCCGCCGCGGCGTGCCGCTGATCCTGACCGCGCGCCGCGAGGCGCAGTTGCAGGCGCTGGCCGCCGAACTGCGGCCGCAGGTGCCGGTGGAGGTACTGGTCGCCGACCTGGCCGACCCGGCGGCCCCGGCCGCGCTGGTGGCCGAGATCGAACGGCGCGGGCTGGCGGTGCGGATCCTGGTCAACAACGCCGGCTATGGCGTGCCGGGCCGCTACATCACCCAGGACTGGGCGGTGCACGCGGCGTTCCTGCAGGTGATGGTCGGCGCCGTGTGCGAACTGACCTGGCGGCTGCTGCCGGCGCTGCGCGCCAGCGGCCACGGCCGCATCCTCAACGTCGCCTCGTTCGCCGCCTTGGTGCCGGGCGCGGACGGCCATACCCTGTACGCGGCGGCGAAGAGCTTCATGCTGCGCTTCAGCGAATCGCTGGCGCTGGAGAACGCCGACCGCGGCGTCGGCGTCTGCGCGCTATGCCCCGGCTTCACCTGGTCCGAGTTCCACGACGTCACCGGCACCCGCGAACAGATGAACGCCCTGCCGCGCTGGCTCTGGCTGCAGACCGCCGCGGTGGCCCGCGCCGGCATCGACGGCGCCGAGCGCGGCAAGGTGCGCGTGGTCCCGGGCGCGGTCTACCGCGCCCTGCTCGGCCTGACGGCGCTGCTGCCCAATGCCTTGTTGCTGCGGATGATGGGGCGAGGCTCGGGACGGATTAGAAGTACTGGGATTGGGGATTAGGGATTGGGGATTCGTAAAAGCGGGGTTCTGCGCCGAGTGGTGGATCACGGGTATCCCCGCCTTTGCCACTCCCGAATCCCGACTCCCGAATCCCCGCGGGGGTGACAGATCGCGGGCATGCCGCCTTTGCCAATCCCCAATCCCGACTCCCCAATCCCCGCCTCACTTCAGCTTGATCTCCCGCAACCGCTCTTCCAGATAGCCCTGCGCGGTGATCGGCTCGGGATAGCGGCTCGGGTTGTCGGCGCTGACGCAGGACGGCAGCACGTCGATCACGAAGTCCGGGTTCGGGTGCAGGAAGAACGGCACCGAGTAGCGCGGCTGGCGCGCCTGCTCGCCCGGGGGGTTGACCACGCGGTGGGTGGTCGAGGGGTACACGTGGTTGGTCAGGCGCTGCAGCATGTCGCCGATGTTGACCACGATGGTGTCGGCGTCGGAGGTGAACGGCACCCACTCGCCCTGCTTGGACTTCACTTCCAGGCCGGCGGCGCTGGCGCCGACCAGCAGGGTGATCAGGTTGATGTCCTCGTGGGCGCCGGCGCGCACGTTGGGGATGTCGTCGGCGGTGATCGGCGGGTAGTGGATCGGGCGCAGGATCGAGTTGCCCGAATCGGTCTTGTCGACGAAGTAGTGCTCGGGCAGGCCGATGTGCAGGGCCAGCGCCGACAGCACGCGCGCGCCGAGCGCATCCAGCGCCTGGTACAGGCCGTAGCCGTGGGTGCGGAAGCCGGGCACTTCGCTCGGCCACAGGTTCGGCGGCATCACCGCGCGGTACGGGGAGTCGTCGGAAATCTCGCGGCCGATGTGCCAGAACTCCTTCAGGTCGAAATGCTTGGAGTCCTTGGCGGTCTCCACGCCGAAGGCGGTGTAGCCGCGCGCGCCGCCGCTGCCCGGCAGGTGGTAGGTGCGCTTGGTCTCCTCGGGCAGGGCGAAGAACGCCTTGAACACGTCGTAGGCCGCGTCGATCTGCGCCTGGGCGATGCCATGGTTGCGGATGCCGGCGAAGCCCCACTCGCGGTAGGCCGCGCCCAGCTCGGCGACGAACGCGTCGCGGTCGGTGTCGAAGCGGGTGATGTCGAGGGTGGGAATGCGCGCAGTCATGGCAGGAACCGTCATCTCGTAAAAAGGGGACAAACGCCGCGCTCAGCGCAGCAGGCGGTACAGCAGGTAGAACGTGATCGCCTTGGCGACGATCACGAAGAGGGCAATGGCGATCGACTCACGCCGCGTCACGGACCGCCTCGGCCAGCGCGTCCAGGGTCTGCCGCATCAACGCGGCATCGTCGGCCTCGACCGTGACCCGCACCACCGGCTCGGTGCCGGAGGCGCGCAGGAAGGCGCGCCCGCGCCCCTGCACCGCCGCCTGCGCCGCGGCCAGCGCGGCCTTCACGGTGGCGGCCTCGAGCGGGCGCACGCCCGGCTGCAGGCGCACGTTGATCGTCTGCTGCGGCACCTTCTGCAGCCCGGCCAGCGCCTGGCGCAGGGTCTGCCGCGAGCGCTTGAGCACTTCCAGCACCTGCAGCGCGCTGACGATGGCATCGCCGGTGGTGGCGCGATCCAGGCACAGCATGTGCCCGGAAGCCTCGCCGCCGAGCACCCCGCCCTGCTCCACCAGCGCCTGGTGCACGTAGCGGTCACCGACCTTGGCGCGCAGGAACGGCACCTGCAACGCGGCCAGCGCCCGTTCCAGGCCGTAGTTGGTCATCAGCGTGCCGACCACCGGGCCGTGCAGGCGGCCACTGGCCTGCCAGCCGCAGGCCAGCACGTACAGCAGGCCGTCGCCGTCGACCGGGTTGCCCTGGTCGTCGGCCATCAGCACGCGGTCGCCGTCGCCGTCGAAGGCGATGCCCAGATGCGCGCCGTGCTCGCGCACGTTGGCGGCGAGGTTGTCGATGTGCATCGAGCCGACGCCGGCGTTGATGTTGAGCCCGTCCGGGGCCGCGCCGATCGCGATCACCTCCGCGCCCAGTTCGCGGAACAGCAGCGGCGCGATGTGGTAGGTCGCGCCGTGCGCGCAGTCCAGCACCAGCTTCAGCCCGCGCAGGTCGAAGCCGCGCGGCACGCTGGCCTTGCAGAATTCGATGTAGCGGCCGATCGCCTCGCGCGCGCGCATCGCCTTGCCCAGCCGCTCGGACTCGACCGTGGCGAACGGCGCGTCCAGCGCGGCTTCGATCGCCTGCTCGGTGGCGTCGTCGAGCTTCTCGCCGTGGGCGGAAAAGAACTTGATGCCGTTGTCGTAGTGCGGGTTGTGCGAGGCGCTGATGACGATGCCGGCATCGGCGCCGAGGGTGCGCGTGAGGAACGCCACCGCCGGGGTCGGCATCGGCCCGAGCAACTGCACGTTGGCCCCGGCGGCGACCAGCCCGGCCTCCAGCGCCGATTCGAACATGTAGCCGGAAATGCGCGTGTCCTTGCCGATCACCACGGTCGGCCGTGCGGTGCCGCCGGCGACCAGCACGCGGCCCAGCGCATTGCCCAGGCGCATCACGAAATCGGCGGAAATCGCCCCCTGCCCGACCCGGCCGCGGATGCCGTCGGTGCCGAAGTATTTGCGTTGGCTCATTGGAACGGGATTCGGGATTCGGAATTCGGGATTCGTTCAACGCACGCGATCCGAGCGACCTCGACGAACCGGGCACGCGCGGCGCCACGATTCCCGAATCCCGAATCCCAAATCCCGGCGCCGGTCACGCCAGCGCCTCGGTCTTTGCCGGCGTCGGCTGCCGCATCATCAGCGCCAGCAGCTCGGACAGGCGGTCGCGCAGTTCGCGGCGGTCGCAGATCTGGTCGATGGCGCCGTGCTCGAGCAGGAACTCCGAGCGCTGGAAGCCTTCCGGCAGGGTCTCGCGCACGGTCTGCTCGATCACGCGCGGGCCGGCGAAGCCGATCAGCGCGTACGGCTCGGCGATGTTGATGTCGCCGAGCATGGCGAAGCTGGCCGACACGCCGCCGGTGGTGGGATGGGTCAGCACCGACACGTACGGCAGGCCGGCTTCGCGCAGGCGGCCGAGTGCGGCCGAGGTCTTGGCCATCTGCATCAGCGAGAACAGGCCTTCCTGCATGCGCGCGCCGCCGCTGGCGGAGAAGCACACGAACGGCGCGCCGATCTTCAGCGCGGTCTCCGCGGCCAGGGCGAAACGCTCGCCGACCACCGAGCCCATCGAGCCGCCCATGAAAGCGAAATCGAACGAGGCCGCGACCAGCGGCTGGCCCTTGAGCAGGCCCTGCATCGCCACCAGCGCGTCGTACTCGCCGGTGCTCTTCTGCGAGGCCTTGATGCGCTCGCCGTACTTCTTCTGGTCCTTGAACTTGAGCGCGTCGGTCGGCCCCAGGCGCGCGCCGATCTCGGTCGGCGCGGTGTCGGCGTCGAACAGCGCGGCCAGGCGCGCGCGCGCGCGGATCGCCATGTGGTGGCCGCACTTCGGGCACACCTCTAGGTTCTCCTCCAGCTCCGGCCGGTACAGCACGGCGCTGCAGTTGGGACACTTCTCCCACAAGCCTTCGGGAACGCTGCGCTTCTTGCTGGGCGTGCTGTCGGTACGGATGCCCGAAGGCATCAATTTGCTGAGCCAACTCATGCGATGTGACGATCCATTGGGCGGCCGCGAGAGCCGCAGAGGGGCGACAGTCTAACTCGGTCCCCCGGTGGCCTGCAGACGGTGGCGCATGGAGCCGCCGGGCGGGCCGACACCGGCACGGCCGCTGCCAGGACGCCTGCTGCGCCTTTCCCTCTGCGACCCTGCGGCAAGCCCCAGCGCCTTCGTCATCCCGGGCGACCAACAAACGGCTCGGGACGCACCATCGACCGGCGATGCGTGCGCCGCATGCATCTGCGTACAGCGGATGCGGCATCGCCGCAAACGCGAACGCCCGCGCGCGGCGGGCGTTCGCGGACGGACCAGGCGGGACTCAGCCCGCGTCCAGCGCCTGCCGCAGCGGCGCCAGGAACGCCAGGGCGGCGTCGCGCGCGGCCTGCGGGCTGCCGGCCTCGGCCAGCGCCGCGACCAGCGCGCTGCCCACCACCACGCCGTCGGCATCGACCGCCATGGCCTTGGCGCTGGCGGCGTCCTTGATGCCGAAGCCGGCCACCACCGGCACCGGGCAGCGCGCGCGCAACTGGCGCAGGCGATCGCCGGCGGCGCGGGTATCCAGCCGGTCGGCGCCGGTCACGCCGGCGAAGCTGACGTAGTACAGATAGCCGCGCGCCGCATCGCACAACAAGGCGATGCGCGCATCGCTGGTGGTCGGCGAGGCCAGCACGATCAGGTCCAGACCGGCGTCGGCGAAGACCGTCAGGGTCTCGGCCGACTCCTCCGGCGGCAGGTCGACCAGCAGCACGCCGTCCACGCCGGCCGCCACCGCCTCCTCGGCGAAGCGCGCGGTGCCGTGGATCTCCACCGGGTTGAGGTAGCCCATCAACACCACCGGGGTAGTCGCATCGTCGCGACGGAACGCACTGACCGTCTCCAGCACGTAGCGCAGGCCGGCGCCGCGCGCCAGCGCACGCTCGGAGCTGCGCTGGATGGTCGGGCCGTCGGCCATCGGATCGGAGAACGGCACGCCCAGCTCGATCACGTCGGCACCGGCCTCGACCAGCGCGTGCATCGCCGGCACGGTCGCCTCCAGCGACGGATCGCCGGCGGTGAGGAAGGGGATCAGGGCCTTGCGGCGTTGGGAATCGAGTCGGGCAAAGGTGTCGGCGAGGCGGTTCATGTGGGACCTATGCACCCCTCTCCCGCCGGGAGAGGGGTTGGGGTGAGGGTAAGAGGCGAAGCGGTTCGGAATTTGGGTAACGAGGCTGTGCCCGCACCCGCATCCGGCGCTTCGCGCCACCTTCTCCCGAAGGAGAAGGGCAAGGCGTTACAGCGTCAGTCCTTCGCGCGCAGCAATGGTGTGCACGTCCTTGTCGCCACGGCCGGACAGGTTGCACAGCACCAGTGCGTCCTTGGGCAGTTCGCGCGCCAGCTTGATCGACTGCGCCACGGCATGGCTGGACTCCAGCGCGGCGAGGATGCCTTCGGTATGCGCCAGCAGGTGGAACGCGGCCAGCGCCTCGTCGTCGGTGATGCCCTGGTAGGTGGCGCGGCCGCTGTCGGCCAGGAACGCGTGCTCCGGGCCCACGCCCGGGTAGTCCAGGCCGGCGGACACGGAGTGGGTCTCGACGATCTGGCCGTCGTCGTCGCAGATCACGTAGGTGCGGTTGCCGTGCAGCACGCCGGGGCGGCCGGCGGCGATCGAGGCGGCGTGGCGGCCGCTGCCGATGCCGTCGCCGGCGGCCTCGGCGCCGTAGATCTTCACCGAGGCGTCGTTGAGGAAGGCATGGAACAGGCCGATGGCGTTGCTGCCGCCGCCGACGCAGGCGCTGATCGCATCCGGCAGGCGGCCGTAGTCGCGCAGCATCTGCTCGCGCGCCTCGCGGCCGACGATGGCGTTGAAGTCGCGCACCATGCGCGGGTACGGATCGGGACCGGCGACGGTGCCGATGATGTAGAAGGTGTCCTGCACGTTGGTGACCCAGTCGCGCATCGCTTCGTTGAGCGCATCCTTGAGCGTGGCCGAGCCGGAATGCACCGGCACCACCGTGGCGCCGAGCAGCTTCATCCGGTAGACGTTGATCTTCTGCCGCTCGATATCGGTGGCGCCCATGTACACCACGCACTCCAGGCCCAGCCGCGCGGCCACCGTGGCGCTGGCCACGCCGTGCTGGCCGGCGCCGGTCTCGGCGATGATGCGGGTCTTGCCCATGCGGCTGGCCAGCAGCGCCTGGCCGATGGTGTTGTTGATCTTGTGCGCGCCGGTGTGGTTCAGGTCCTCGCGCTTGAGCAGGATCTGCGCGCCGCCGACTTCGCGGCTGAGCCGCTCGGCGTGGTAGATCGGGCTGGGCCGGCCGACGTAGTGGGTCAGGTCCTTGTCGTAGGCGGCGATGAAGGCCGGATCCTGGCGCGCGGCGTCGTAGGCGGCGGCCAGCTCCTGCAGCGGGCCGATCAGGGTCTCGGCGACGAAACGGCCGCCGTAGCGGCCGAAATGGCCGGCGGCGTCGGGATAGGCGTGGAAGTCGCTGACGGGGACAGAGGACATGGCGCAACCGGGGGCAACAGGACAGGCCTGCACTTTAGCGCACACGTTCCCACAGAAAAACCGATAAAGTCTGACGCGATCCGTCAGGAAAACTCACATGACCAGCATGCGCCGCCTGCCCTCGCTCAACGCCCTGCGCGCGTTCGAGGCCGCCGCGCGGCTGCGCAGCGTCGGCGCCGCGGCGGCGGAACTGCATGTCACCCATGGCGCGGTCAGCCGCCAGGTGCGGCTGCTGGAGCAGGAACTGGGGCTGCCGCTGCTGCAGCGCGACGGCCGCGGCATCCGCCCGACCGCCGCCGGTACGCGCCTGTGCGAGGCCGCCGGCAGCGCCTTCGCGCAGTTGCAGGACGCGGTGGCGGAGTTGCGCCGCCCGGCGCGCCCGGCCGCGCTGGTGCTGGGCTGCCCCGGCAGCATCCTCGCCCGCTGGATGATCCCGCGGCTGCAGGTGCTGCAGCGCGACCTGCCGGCGCTGACCCTGCACCTGTCCGCGCATGAGGGCGACTTCGCCGCCGACCTGGACGGCCTGGACGCGGCGCTGCTGCTGGGCCAGGCGCCGTGGCCGGTGGACTGGCAGGTGCGCGTGCTGGCGCCGGAGCGGATCGGCCCGGTACTCAGCCCTGCCCTGCCGCAGGCATCGGCCCTGACCGCGGCCGCACCGGCGGCGCTGCAGGGGCTGCCGCTGCTGCATACGGTGTCGCGCCCGCAGGCCTGGCCGGCCTGGGCCGAGGCGCAAGGCCTGGCGCCGGCGCAGTTGCGCTACGGCACCGGCTTTGAGCACCTGTACTACCTGCTGGAGGCGGCGCTGGCCGGGATCGGCGTGGCGATCGCGCCGCAGCCGCTGGTCGCCGACGACCTGGCCAACGGCCGCCTGCTGGCGCCGTGGGGCTTCGTCGACACCGGCGGGCAGTGGGCCCTGTGTACGCGGCGGGAGGCGCAGGACCCGCGGGTCGACGCGCTGGCGCAGTGGCTGACGCAGGAACTGCAGCGCTGACCGAGGCGACGCCGGCGCTGGCGCTGGCGCCGCATCGCGCTCAGCAGTTGGTGTTCAACTCGTGGCAGTCGGCGCGGCGCACTTCCTCGACGAACTTGCGCATCTTGTGGCCGTCCTTGATCCCGGGCTGGCTTTCGATGCCGCTGGACACGTCCACGCCCCACGGCAGGGTGCCGATGATCGCGTCGAACACGTTGTCGCCATTGATGCCGCCGGCGAGCAGGAACGGCCGGTGCAGGCCGGTCGGCAGCCGCGACCAGTCGAAGGTCTTGCCCGAGCCGCCGCTTTCGCCGGGGGCGTGGCTGTCGAACAGGAAGCCGGCGGCGTTGGGGAACTGCAGCTGCAGGGTGCGCGCATTGATCTCGCCGCCGCCCATCGGCACCGCCTTCAGATACGGCAGGTTGAAGCTGCGGCAGAAGCCGTCGTCCTCGTCGCCATGGAACTGCAGCAGGGTCGGACGCACCGTGCGCAGGACTTCACGCACCTCGTCCTTGGGGTTGTCGCGGAACAGCGCCACCACGTCCACCATCGGCGCGGCGGCCTGGCGCATGGCCCGCGCCTCGGCCGGCGCGACCCGCCGCGGGCTGCCATGGGCGAACACGAACCCGATCGAATCCACGCCCAACTCGCCTGCCAGGCGGATGTCGCCGGCGCGGGTCATGCCGCAGAACTTGATGCGGGTGCGATACAGCGTGCGATTCATAGCGTGACCTCGTCCGGAAGCGTCCAGTGGGCGGGATAGAGGGGACCGACGAACACCAGGCCCTGCGGCGGTGCCGTCGGACCAGCGACGCGGCGGTCGCGTCCCGCGAGCAGTTCGCCAATCCAGGACGCCGGCTTTTCGCCCGTTCCCACCATGACAAGGGAACCAACGATATTGCGCACCATGTGATGAAGGAATGCATTGGCCTGGACCTGGATCTCGACCAGCTCGCCGCTGCGGGTCACCGCGATCGACTGCAGCTCGCGGCGCGCATGCAGGGCCTGGCACTGCACGCTGCGGAAGGCACTGAAGTCCTGCTCGCCCAGCAGCGCCTGCGCCGCCGCGTGCATGGCCTCGGCCTGCAGCGGCCGCCGCTCCCAGCTCAGGGTCTGCCGGTACAGCGCCGGGCGTACCTGGCGGTTGAGCAGGCGATAGCGGTAGCGGCGCGCGCGGGCGGAAAAGCGCGCATGGAAGTCGTCGGCCACCGGCACGCACCAGCGCACGCACACCGAGGGCGGCAGCCGCGCGGTGGCGCCCAGCATCCAGCCGCGCGCCGGGCGCGGCGCATCGCAATCGAAATGCACCACCTGGCATTCGCCATGCACGCCGGCATCGGTGCGGCCGGCGCAGACCACGCTCACCGGCGCGTCGGCCACCGACGACAGCGCCGCCTGCAGCGTCGCCTGCACGCTGGGGCCGCCGCTCTCGCCGAGCTGCTGCCAGCCCTGGAACTCGCTGCCGTCGTACTCCACGCCTAGTGCGTAGCGCATGCGGACCTCCGTCGCAGTGCGGCGTCTCCCTCGGCGCGCGGTGCGGCCGACGCGCGCAGGGACCAACACGGGGCACCTGCAACGCCGCCGTGGTAGTGCTCCTGCCCGACCAGGAGCGCGCGCTCGGCACGCGCCCGTCGCCGATGCGCAAGGTGCCGCTGGGCCGTCCCGATCCAGGCCGGACGGCCGCGGCGAGCGCGCCGCGCGCCGCCTGCCGCCATCAGTCCAGCCGCCCCAACAATTGCAGCGCCTCGGCGCGCGCGGCCGGGTCGCCGCTGGCCGCGACCTCGGTCAGCAAGGTGCGTGCGGTTTCGTTGTCGCCCAGATCCATGTAGGCCACCGCCAGTTCCAGGCGCTCGCGGCCCGCCGGCGGATACGGCGACGGCGCTTCGGCTGGTGCCGATGCCGGTGCCGGTGCTGCAGGCTGGTGCCAGGTCGGCTCCTGCCGGCCGCCGCCGGCATCGGTGTCGGCAGGGGCGTCGCCGCCCGGCACTGCGACCACCGGCGACGGCTGCCGCCACGGCGCCTCGGCAGCCGGCTCGGCGACCGGTGCGGCCTGCGGATGGGAGTCGGCCGCGTCGACGGGATGGACATCGTCATTGCCAGCGGACAGCGACGCGTCGGCCGGCGCATGGCGCAGCGTCTGCTGCGCCAGTGCGCGCTCGAAGGCGTCGTCGTCGAGTGCGATGTGCTGATCGGCGTGATCGTGGTGATCCGCGTGATCGTCGGCAACATGGTCGGCGCGCTCCCACTCTTCCAGCGCTTCCCCGTCGCGGACAGCCTGCGCCTCCTCGGCCAGCGGCTCGGCCGGCTCCAGCGGCGGCAGTTCCGGCGCATCGACGTCGCGGTGCGCGACCACCGGCACCGCGGCGCTCGCGGCCAGCGCGGCGTCGTCGTCGCGCGGCAGCGGCGGCAGCGGCGAGGGCTTGCGCCGGCGCGACAGCAGCCAGGCACCGAGGCCCAGCACCAGCAGGCTCAGCCCGCCCCACAGCCAAAGCGGGAACCCGTCATTGGCCGGCGCTTGCGCGGGCGCGGCCGGCGCCGCCTTCCCGGCCTGGGCCAGGCGCTTCTGCGCCGCGGCCAGGTCGCTGTCCTTCAGCGCGATCAGTTGCTGCTGCTGGGCCTTGAGCTTTTCGAGCTGCTCCACCCGCGAGCGCAGTTCCTGGACCTCGGCATCGCGTGCCGCAAGGTCTTCGCGCGCCTGCTGCAATTGTTGGGCTGCCACCATGTCTCCTTCGTCGCCGGCACCGGTGCCGGACTTGGTTCCCGCCTCGCGGCGCGTCGCCGGCACCGCCGGCGCGATTTCCAGGCGTGCGCCGGCGGCAGCGGCCGGCGCCGCGGCGGCCGGCTTGGGCGCAGTCTGCGCCGTCGCCGCGTCCTGCTGCGCCTGTGCCGGCTGCGGCACCGGCGCACGCGCCTGGCGCCATTGCGCCGCCTGCTCGCGCACCACCGCCTCGGCGGCGGCGGCATCCAGGCTAGCCAGATCCTCCTCGCGCGGAGTGCGCAGCACCGCGCCCTGCTTGAGCAGGTTGAGATTGCCGCGAATGAAGGCGTCCGGATTGGCGCGCAGCAGCGCGACCATGGTCTGGTCCAGCGAATGGCCGTTGCCGCGCGCGAGCTGGCCGGCGATCTGCGACAACGTCTGCCCGGCGCGCACCGGCGCCAGCGCATCGCCAGGGGCAGCCGCGGGGGCCGGCGCAGGACGCGGCGTGGCGGCCGGCCTGGCGCTCGGCGTCGTCGACGTCGCGGCGGCGGCCGGCGCCGGCGTCGCGGTGGACGCCTCGCGGGCAATCCGGTCGGACGGCTGCGCCGCGGCCGGCGCATCGATCGCCGGCGCATCGATCGCGGCGGCGGTGTTGGGCGCATCGATCAGCGCGGAGTACTCGCGGATCAGCCGCCCCTGGCCCCAATCGACCTCGATCAGGAAGCTCAGCGACGGCACGTCGACCGGCATGCGGCTGCTGACCTGGATCACCGCGCGGCCCTTGCGGGTCTGGGTGAAACGGAACTGCAGATCGCTGACCAGGCCCTGCGGGCGCTCCAGCCCGACCCGCGCGAAGGTCGCCGGCGAGGCCAGCGCCACCCGTGCCCGCTCCAGTTCGCCCGGCTCGTTGGAGATCACCGGGATCTCGGCCAGGAACGGCTCGCCCGGCTTGGACAGCACGCGGATATCGCCCAGGCCCAGGGCCAGCGCGGCCTGGCTGCATGCCAGCAGCAACAGCGCCGCGGCCACGCGACAGACGTGGCGCAGCCCGCGCACGGCGGACACCGCATCGCCGCGACGGCGACGGAACAAACGTGGTTGTAGGCGCATCCCGCCCCTGCCCCTTGGAGTCATGTCCATCAATATATATGAAGCGGGGATTGGGGATTTGGGATTGGGGATTCGTTGCGGGTGCTGCATTGCGGGGAGTGCGCTCGCGCGGGGTACGCAAGCAGCTTCTTCCCTTGCGGGATCAGGGACCGACAAGCACTGCAACGCCGCTTGTCCCGTAGGAGCGGCTTCAGCCGCGATGGCGTTCCCGGGAATGCTTCGTCGCGGCTGAAGCCGCTCCTACCCGGGCACCCGTCAGCATCGTGCCCGCATGCGCTATCGCAGCCCGTCTTTGCAGCACAACGCGGACGCCCGACACGACAACGGCCAGGGCATGCGCCACTGGCCGTTGCGTGTCTGCCGGGATATTGGGCGCTACGCAGCCATGGAACAGCCAGCGCTGCGCAGCGCTTTACGAATCCCCAATCCCGACTGCCAAATCCCGGCCCCTCAGCCCTCCTGGGCGACCAGCTCGGCCAGCTGCACCGCATTGAGCGCGGCGCCCTTGCGGATGTTGTCGGCCACCACCCACAGGTTGAGGCCGCGCGGGTGCGAGAAGTCCTCGCGGATGCGGCCGACGAACACCGGGTCCCTGCCGGAGGCATGGGTCACCGGGGTCGGATAGCCGCCGGCCTTGTGCTCGTCGACCACTTCCACGCCGGGCGCCTGACCCAGCAGCGCGCGCGCCTGCTCGACGGTGATCTTGCGCTTGGTCTCGATGTTGACCGCCTCGGAATGGCCGAAGAACACCGGCACGCGCACCGCGGTCGGGTTCACCAGGATGCTGCTGTCCTCGAGGATCTTCTGCGTCTCCCACACCAGCTTCATCTCTTCCTTGGTGTAGCCGTTGGGCTGGAAGTCGTCGATGTGCGGGATCAGGTTGAAAGCGATCTGCGCCTGGAACTTCTGCGGCTCGATGTCCTGGAACGCCAGCAGCTGCGCGGTCTGCTTGCCCAGTTCCTCCATGCCCGAGCGGCCGGCGCCGGACACCGACTGGTAGGTGGCCACGTTGATGCGCTCGATGCCGTACTCCTTGTGGATCGGCGCCAGCACCGGCATCAGCTGCATGGTCGAGCAGTTGGGGTTGGCGACGATGCCGCGCGGACGGTTCTTCAGCGCGTGCGGATTGACCTCCGACACCACCAGCGGCACGTCGTCGTCGTAGCGGAAGGTCGAGGAGTTGTCGATCACCACCGCGCCGGCCGCGGCGAACTTCGGCGCGTATTCCTTGGAGATGCCGCCGCCGGCCGAAAACAGCGCGATGTCCACGCCGGTCGGGTCGAACGTGGCCAGATCGAGCACGGTGACCTTCTGGCCGTTGAACTCGACCTGGCCGCCGGCCGAGCGCTCGGAGGCCAGCGGGTACAGCGTGGCGACGGGGAAACCGCGCTCGGCGAGGATGCTCAGCATGGTTTCGCCGACGGCACCGGTGGCGCCGACGACGGCGACGTTGAAACGACGGGTTGCATTGCTCATGGAAGATTCGATCCGCAGAAAAAGAAGGGGAGGAACAGCCGCACTGCCACGTGGATTCGGGGAACCTGCCGTGCGCGTCGCGCGCGGCGCCGCAGGCTCCCTATCGTTTTTTGTCCGCAATCGCCCGCGCGCCGATGCCAGCCGCGGCGATCGCGTCCAGGTTCAGCGCGTTGGGCGGGCGCCCGGCGTCGGCGCCGATGCCCAGCGCGGCGAGCAGGTTGTCCACCGCCAGTGACACCATCGCGCGGCGCGTGGCCACGCTGGCGCTGCCGATGTGCGGGGTCAGCACCACGTTGCGCAGCGCCAGCAGCTCCGGACGGATCACCGGCTCGCCTTCGAACACGTCCAGCCCGGCCGCGGCCAGACGGCCGTTGGCCAGCGCGGCGGCCAGCGCGATCTCGTCGACCAGACCGCCGCGGGCAATGTTCACCAACGTGGCGGTCGGCCGCATCTTCGCCAGCGCCGCGGCATCGACGACGTGGTGCGACTGCGTGCTGTACGGCAACACCAGCAGCAGGTGGTCGGAGCGCGCCAGCAGGTCGTCGAAACCGACGTACTCGGCGCGATGCGCGCGCTCCACCTCGGCCGGCAGGCGGCTGCGGTTGTGGTACAGCACGCGCATCGAGAAGCCGGCGGCGCGGCGCGCGATGGCCTGGCCGATGCGGCCCATGCCGAGGATGCCGAGCGTGCTGCCGTGGACATCGGCGCCGAGCATGGTCTGGAACGACCACTGCTGCCACTGCCCCGCACGCAGCCAGCGCTCGGCCTCGCCGACGCGGCGCGCGGCGGCCATCAGCAGGGCGAAACCGAGATCGGCGGTCGTCTCGGTGAGCACGTCGGGGGTGTTGGTGGCGACGATGCCGGCCGCGCTGAGCGCGTCCAGGTCCAGATTGTTGTAGCCGACGCCGACGTTGGCGATGGCGCGCAGCCGCGGCGCGCCGGCGATCTCGGCGGCGCCGATGCGTTCGTTGAGGGTGACCAGGGCGCCGTCCAGCGGCGCCAGCGCCTGCGCCAGGTCCTGCGGCGAATACTTGGTCACGTCCGCGGTGGTGGTCAGCGCGCAATACTCGCCCAGCCGTGCGACGACATCGTCGAACAGCGGCTGGCTGACCCACACCCGCGGCCGCGACTCAGCCATCGCCACCGCCGGGGATGCGCGGTGTCACCGTGCCGACGTCGCCGCATTGCGCGCGGTGGCGCAGCGCCTGGTCCATCAGCACCAGCGCCATCATCGCCTCGGCGATCGGGGTGGCGCGGATGCCGACACAGGGGTCGTGGCGGCCGGTGGTGATCACGTCCACCGCCTGCCCGTCCACGTCCACCGTGGCGCCGGGCAGGCGCAGGCTGGAAGTGGGCTTGAACGCCACCGAGACGACGACCGGCTGGCCGGTGGCGATGCCGCCGAGCACGCCGCCGGCGTGGTTGGACTGGAAGCCGTCCGGCGCGATCAGGTCGCGGTGCTCGGTGCCCTTCTGGGTCACCGCGGCGAAGCCGTCGCCGATCTCCACGCCCTTGACCGCGTTGATGCTCATCATCGCCGCGGCCAGTTCGCCGTCGAGCTTGCCGTAGATCGGCTCGCCCCAGCCCGCCGGCACGCCGTCGGCGACCACGGTGACGCGCGCGCCGATCGAATCGCCGGACTTGCGCAGCGCATCCATGTACGCCTCCAGCTCCGGCACCTGCGGCGCGTGCGGCCAGAAGAACGCGTTGTCCTCCACCGCGTCCCAGGCGAAGCCCTGCGGCAGCAGCGGCCCGAGCTGCGACAGGTAGCCGCGCACGCGCACGCCGTAGCGCTGCGCCAGCCACTTCTTGGCGATCACGCCGGCGGCCACGCGCATGGTGGTCTCACGCGCGGAGGAGCGCCCGCCGCCGCGCGGATCGCGGATGCCGTACTTCTGCCAGTAGCTGTAGTCGGCATGGCCCGGACGGAACTGCCGGGCGATGTCGGTGTAGTCCTTGCTGCGCTGATCGGTGTTGCGGATCAGCAGGCCGATCGGGGTGCCGGTGGTGCGGCCCTCGTAGACCCCCGACAGGATCTCGATCTCATCGGCTTCGCGCCGCGCCGACGTATGCCGGCTCTTGCCGGTGGCGCGGCGCTGCAGGTCGTGGGCGAATTCGCTGGCGTCCAGTTCCAGCCCCGGGGGGCAGCCATCGACCACGCAGCCGATCGCCGGCCCGTGCGATTCGCCGAAGGTGGTGACGGTCAGCAGCTTGCCGAAACTGTTCGCGCTCATGTCGCTTGCGTCACCGGTCCGCGGCCAGCGCGGCGATGCGCGCATGGTGCGTCAGCAGCTCGCTGCGCTCCACCGCGAAGATGCCCATCTGCCCGACCTTGAACTCGACCCAGGCGAAATCCACCTCCGGCAGCAACTGCGCCAGCGCGCGTTCGGACTCGCCGACCTCGCAGATCAGCAGGCCATCCTCGCTCAGGTGCGCCGGCGCGTCGCGCAGGATCTTCAGCGCCAGGTCCAGGCCGTCGTCGCCAGCGCGCAGGCCCAGTTCCGGCTCGTGCGCGTATTCCGGCGGCAGCGCGTCGGTCTCGGCGTGGGTGACGTAGGGCGGATTGGTCACGATCAGCTCGTAGCGGCGCCCGCCCAGCCCGGCGAACAGGTCGGACTTGACCAGTTCGACGTTGTCGGCCAGCAGCCGTTCCTTGTTCTCGGCAGCCAGGCTCAGCGCGTCGTCGCTGATGTCGACCGCGTCCACCTGCCAGTTCGGGTTGTAGTGGGCCATGGCGATGGCGATGCAGCCCGAGCCGGTGCACAGGTCCAGCGCGCGCTCCACCGGGCGGCCAGCCAGCCACGGCTCGAAGCCGGCCTCGATCAGCTCGGCGATCGGCGAGCGCGGCACCAGCGCGCGCGCATCGCTCTTGAAGCTGAGCCCGGCGAACCAGGCCTCGCCGGTCAGGTAGGCGGCGGGGATGCGCTCGGCGATGCGGCGCTCGAACAGCGCCAGCACCTGCGCCTTCTCCGGCGTGGTGACCCGCGCGCTGCCATAGGCCGGACCGAGGTCGTGCGGCAGGTGCAACGCGTGCAGCACCAGTTGCGTGGCCTCGTCCAGGGCGTTGTCGTAGCTGTGGCCGAAGCTCAGCCCGGCGGCGTTGAAACGGCTGGTGCCGTAGCGGATCAGGTCGATGATCGTGTGGAGTTCGGCGGCCGCTTCGGCAGTCATGGCAACAGGCAAGGCAATTCGGCCCCCGATTATAGAGGCCCGGCCGCTATGATGAGCGTTCGTTGCATGGGAAATCAGTATGTTCAACCGCACCTTCGGCATCGTCCTGGTGGTTGCCCTGGCCGCCGGCCTGGGGCTGCTGCTGGCCCAGAAGTACTTCGGCGGCAGCGCCGCCCCGGCCTGGCCGGAGACCCGCACGGTGCGCATGTACCCGCAGCCGCGGCCCCTGCCCGACTTCCACCTGCGCCAGACCGACGGCACGCCGCTGGTGCCGGGCGAGCTCAAGGGCCACTGGACCCTGGTGTTCCTGGGCTTCACCGCCTGCCCGGACGTGTGCCCGACCACCCTGGCCGACCTGGCGCGCGCGCAGAAGCAATGGGAGACCTTGCCGGACACGCTGCGCCCGCGCGTGCTGTTCGTCTCGGTCGACCCGCAGCGCGACACCCTGCCGCGGCTGGGCGAGTACGCCCACGCCTTCCACAAGGACACCATCGCCGCCACCGCCGACGTGCCCGAGCTGGAGCGCTTCGCCACCGCGCTGGGCTTCGTGTTCCAGAAGGTGCCCGGCAAGCATTACGCCGAGAACCCCAACGACTACAGCATGGACCACTCCGCCGCGATCGCGGTGCTCGACCCGCAGGGTCAACAAGCCGGGCTGATCCGCCCGCCATTCGATGCCGCGGCGATCGCCGCCGACCTGCAGGCCCTGACCAAGGCCACCGCCCCATGAGCCTGACCACCCGTTTGACCTACGTGCTGCCGCACCGGCTGCTGTCCTCGCTGGCGCGGCGCCTGGCCTACTCGTCGCGGCCCGGGCTCAAGCAGTGGCTGATCGACACGGTGGTGCGCCGCTTCGGCGTGGACCTGAGCGAGGCCGCGCAACCGGATGCGCGCGCCTATCCGACCTTCAATGCCTTCTTCACCCGTGCGTTGAAGCCGGGCGCGCGCGTCGCCGATCCCGATCCGCAGGCGCTGCTGATGCCGGCCGACGGCCGCATCAGCCAGCTCGGGCGGATCGAGGATGGGCGCATCTTCCAGGCCAAGGGGCAGTCGTTCACCGCCGCCGAGCTGCTCGGCGACGACGCCGCGGCGGCGCCATTCGCCAATGGCCTGTATGCCACCGTGTACCTGTCGCCGCGCGACTACCACCGCGTGCACATGCCCTGGACCGGCACCCTGCGCGAAACCGTGCACGTGCCGGGGCGGCTGTTCAGCGTCGGCACCGACGCGGTGCGCAACGTGCCGCGCCTGTTCGCGCGCAACGAGCGCCTGGTCTGCCATTTCGACACCGACTTCGGCCCGATGGTCTCGGTGATGGTCGGCGCGCTGCTGGTGTCCGGCGTGGAAACGGTGTGGAGCGGCGTGGAGATCCCGCGCTATGCAGACCGCATCACCCGTAAGGACTGGCGTGGCAAGGGCATCACCCTGCAGCGGTTCGAGGAAATGGCGCGCTTCAACTACGGCTCCACGGTGATCGTGCTGCTGCCGCCCGGCGTGGCCGCGTTCGATCCGGCGCTGAAGGCGGAATCGCCGGTGCGGCTGGGACAGGCGCTGGCGCGGCTGGTGCGCTGAGGTGTGAGAGGGCCGCGCTGCGGCCCTTTGTGGGACGTGTTTTTGTGGGAGGGACTTCAGTCCCGACGCCTGGACGGTGAGGTGCCGCCAACCTTTTGTTGACGACAGGAACGCCGCACACCCAACACTGCGGCAGCCGTACCCTCATCCGGCGCTTGCGCGCCACCTTCTCCCGGGGGGAGAAGGGACTGGATTGCGCTTTTGTCTCGCAACTGGTGTGCAGCGATAGCCCCACTGCGGGAGGGACTTCAGTCCCGACGCATGGACGGTGACAGACGGTCTGTTCGCAATGGATGACCGAAAAGCCGTACGCCCAACACTGCGGTCGACCGCACCCTCATCCGGCGCTGCGCGCCACCTTCTCCCCCTGGGAGAAGGAAGCGACAGTGCCCTACTTCTCGCAGCCCACCAGCTTCAGCGACTGGCCCGGCTTCAGCGCATAGCCCGGGGCGCGCAGGCCGTTGGCCTTGGCCAGTTCCTTCAGGTCGCAGTCGTGGCGGTCGGAAATCCGGCCCAGGGTGTCGCCCTTGGCCACGCGGTAGCTGCGCACCTGCTTCTGCTTGGGCTTGGCCGGCGCGGGACGACCGGTGGCCACCGTGGTCGGCACGCCGGCGACCGGGCTGACGTCGCCCACCGCCACGTTGCCGGTGAGGTCGGCGGCCGGCGCCGGGCTGCCGCTGCGCACGGCGGAGGTGACGTCGGCGGTGATCAGCGCGCGGGCCAGGTCGGCGCGCGGGCCGCTGACGCAATAGCGGTTGTACAGGCCGACGATCTTGGTGGTGGCGTTGATGGTCACCCCGGCCGGGATCCAGCCGTCCGGCTCGTAGCGCGGGTTGAGGTTGCGCAGCGCGCGCATGTAGCCGTCGCGGGTGCCGTCGCTGCCCAGGCAGATGGTCAGTTCGTAGATGGTGGTGGACTTGGCCAGGCGCAGCGTGGCCGGCTGCGCGTTGATCTTGGGGAAGGCCACGCCGTACTGCTGCGGGTGCAGGAAGATCCACGCCGCGGCGATCACCATCGGCACGTAGTCCTTGGTCTCGGCCGGGAACTGGTTGTACACCGACGCGTCCCAGAAACTGCGGCCGGGCATCTGGTTGAACACGCGCGCGGCGCGGCCTTCGCCGCCGTTGTAGCCGGCCAGGGCCAGTTCGACGCTGCGATTGAGCTCGGCCATGCGCTCGTTGATGTAGACCGCGCTGGCCTCGGCGGCGCTGCGCGCGTCGTAGCGGGTGTCGAAGCCGGTACCGTCCGGGCCCAGGCCGAAGCGGCGCCCGGTGGCCGGCATGAACTGCATCAGCCCGGCAGCGCCCACCCGCGAATTGGCGTGCACGCGGCCGTTGGATTCCTTGGCGATGATGCCGAACAGCAGCGCTTCCGGCAGGCCGCGCTTCTCCCATTCCGGCCACATGATCGCGCGCAGGTTCTGGTAGTTCTCGTAGCTGCTCATCAGCGCCGGGCGCATGTCGGTGAGCCAGCGGCGGATGCCGGCCTGCACCGCCGGGTTGTACTCCACCATCGAATCGAAGGCGTGGCGCTTGTCGTTGAGCAGGCGCGCCGCGCGCGCGGCTTCCGGCACGTCGGCGGCGAGCGGGCTGATGTGGTCGGGGTCGGCCTGCAGCGGCGCCGAGTCGTCGTCGGCTGCATCGGTGTCGCTGGCCTGGCCCTGCGCGTCGGCCTTGGCTTTCAGCAGGCGCTTGTACGCGCCCAGATAGGTGCCCACCTCGCAGCCGCGCTGCTTGATGCAGGCCTGGATCACGTCCTCGATGTCCTCCAGCGCGGCGTCGCTTTCCTGGGTGCCCTTGGGGTCGCTGTTGCCGACCAGCACCAGGGCGTCGTTGTAGCGCTTCTCGGCGGCGGCCAGGCGCTGGTCGAGGACGGCGATGGCGGCCTGGTCGCGGGCGGACACGCGGGCTTGGGCGGCAGGAGCGGTGCAGGTCAGCGCCACGGCAGCCGCGACGGGCCACGCGTGGGTGAAGCGGAACGGAAGGGGCATGGTGGGACGCGGCGACGGAAAGGCCGCAGGGTAGCCCCCGCCGTCGCATCGCGGCAAGGTCGCCGCGGCCGGGGTCCGGCCCACGGCGGGGCCTGGGTTCATCGCCGGCAGCCATCCCGCACCGCAACACAAGGAGCGCGCGCCGGCTCCCGCGCCACCGATGTCGTCCACCATGCCGGTGCCGCACCCGCGAACGACCAAACCTCGCAAAGACCGCGGTTGGCCGGGAGTGCCGGCAGTTGCAGGCCGGCGCAGCGCACCTGTAGGAGCGCGCACGCGTTCGGCCATGCCGCGTACGTTCTAGAATCCGGGCATCTCATTGCGGACCCCGATATGGACCCGATCCTGCTAGGCAAAGGCGTGACCGACGACATCGCAGTGCTGCTGCAACCGCGCCTGGGCAACCGCCACGGCCTGGTCGCCGGCGCCACCGGCACCGGCAAGACCGTGACCCTGATGACGCTGGCCGAAGGTTTTTCGCGGATCGGCGTGCCGGTGTTCCTGGCCGACGTCAAGGGCGACGTGGCCGGCCTGGCGCTGCCCGGCGACGGCAGCGAGAAGGTGCTGCAGCGCGCCCGGGACATCGGCGTGGCCGACTACGCCCCGGCCGCCAACCCGGTGCTGTTCTGGGATTTGTACGGCAAGCTCGGCCATCCGGTACGCACCACCGTCAGCGAGATGGGCCCCACCCTGCTGGCGCGCGTGCTGGAACTCAACGACACCCAGGCCGGCGTGCTCGACATCGTGTTCAAGCTTGCCGACGACCGCGGCCTGCTGCTGCTCGACCTGGACGACCTGCGCGCGCTGCTGGCGCTGGTGGTGGAAGAGCGCAAGGACATCTCCACCGAATACGGCCTGGTCAGCGCGCAGTCGGTGGCCGCGATCCAGCGTGCGCTGCTGCGCCTGGCCCAGGACGGCGGCGAAGGCTTCTTCGGCGAGCCAGCGCTGGACCTGGCCGAGCTGATGCGGGTCGACCACGACGGTCGTGGCGTGATCGGCATCCTCGCCGCCGCGCAGCTGGTGCTCAAGCCGCGCCTGTATTCGACCTTCCTGCTGTGGCTGCTGTCGGAACTGTTCGAGCGGCTGCCGGAAGTGGGCGACCTGGACAAGCCGAAACTGGTGTTCGTGTTCGACGAGGCGCACCTGCTGTTCGACGATGCGCCACCGGCGCTGGTGCAGCGCATCGAGCAGGTGGTGCGGCTGATCCGCTCCAAGGGCGTGGGCGTGTACTTCTGCTCGCAGTTCCCGGACGACGTGCCCGACAGCATCCTCGGCCAGCTCGGCAACCGCGTGCAGCACGCGCTGCGCGCCTACACGCCGCGCGACCAGAAGGCGGTGCGCACCGCCGCCGAGACCTTCGTGGCCAATCCCAAGCTGGACGTGGCCAAGGCCATCTCCCAGCTCGGCACCGGCGAGGCGCTGGTGTCCACGCTGCAGGACAAGGGCGTGCCGGCACCGGTGCAGCAGACCCTGATCGCCCCGCCGCGCTGCCGCATGGGCGCGATCACCGACGCCGAGCGTGCGCAGGTGCGCGCCGGCAGCCCGGTCGGCACGCGCTACGACACGCCGGTCAATCGCGAATCGGCGGCGGAACTGCTGGCGCGCCGGGTCGAGCAGAGCGCCGACCACAGCGCCGCGCCGCCGGCGCGCACCCGCGAACAGGACGAAGCGCAGGACAGCGGCTTCGGCCAGGCGGTCAAGGACGCCGTGTTCGGCACCAAGCGCCGCCAGGGCATGCTGGAGGCGATGGCCAAGCAGACCTCGCGCACCATCGGCAACCGCATCGGCCAGCAGATCGTGCGCGGCATCTTCGGCAGTATCTTCGGCGGCAAGCGCTGAGCGCGGCGCGTGTGATATGCGCGCCGTGGGGTCCAGGCCATGGGCATCCCGTCAGAACGGCTTCAGCGCATCTGCAAAAGCGCGCTTTGCCGCGGCCAGCGCGTAGGTCATCGCACTCGTCGGAGCGGCTTCAGCCGCGACCGGGCTTTCCCGATAATGCCGGTCGCGGCTGAAGCCGCTCCTACGGTATCCGCGCCATCCCGCAACGCCCGCGCTACGCGAGCAAGCCGTGCAGCTTGGCGTACTGCAACAGCATGATGGTCTTGGCGTCGGCGATCTCGCCGGTGGCGATCATCGCCAGCGCGGCATCCAGCGCCAGCTCCAGCACTTCGATCTCTTCGCCCTCGGCGGCCACGCCACCGCCGGCACCGACCTTGTCGCGATCGACATACTCGCCCACGAAGAAGTACAGCCGCTCGGTCACCGAGCCGGGGCTCATGAACGCCTCGAACACCTTGCGCACGTTCTCGATCCGGTAGCCGGTTTCCTCTTCGGTTTCCTTGCGGATGCAGGTCTCCGGATCGTGGCGATCGAGCAGGCCGGCGCAGGCCTCGATCAGCATGCCGTCGGGATTGCCGTTGAGCAGGGTCGGCAGGCGGAACTGGCGGGTCAGCATCACCGTGCCCTTGGCGCGGCTGTACAGCAGGATGGTCGCGCCGTTGCCGCGGTCGTAGGCCTCGCGCGTGAGCGCCTGCCAGCTGCCGTCGTGGCGCTGGAAATCGAAGCTGACCTTGCGCAGCACGTACCAGTTGTCCGACAGCACTTCGATGTTGGTGACGCGCACGCGCGGGTTGCCGGAAACGAAGGAAGGGTCCAAGCGAAACTCCAAGGGACAAGGGACACGGCAGGCCGCAGGCGCAGCACCCGCCACACCTCTGCCGCCGTTCGACCGGGCAGTGTAGCCAGCACGCACATCTGCGCGCCGGCACGGGGTGCGCTTTGCGCAGTCGACCACACTCCCTCGGTGCCGCCGTCTGCATCGCGCCACCGCCCCCAGCCAGCCTCCCGATTGCGCGCGCCGCAGCCGACCCGCACAATCGTCACACTTCGTAGACAGGGGGCGTCATGGAAGACCGTCGTCGCGTGGGCGCAGGCCGCGCACACCGCAGCACACCCGAACCGTTCTGGGCGCGCACCCGCGCCATCGCGCTGTATCCGCTGCGCGGCGGCGCGCTGTACGCGCTGATCGCACTGACCCTGTGCAGCCTGCTGGGCATGCTGCCCGGCATCGGCTGGATCCTCGGCATCGTCACCACCCTGGCGATCTACAAGTACGCCTTCGAGATCCTGCGGCACACCGCCGACGGCTACCTGGACGCGCCGGAACGCGGCTTCGACATCGGCGACGGTGTGGTGCTGCGGCTGCTGGCGATGATGATCCTGCTCGGCGTGGCGGTGTTCGCCGCGCTGCTGCTGACCGGGCCGGTCGGCGGCCTGCTGATGCTGCTGGCGGTGGTGCTGCTGCAGCCGGGCATCCTGATTTCCCTGGCGATGGACGGCAGCCTGCGCCGCGCGCTGAACCCGGCGGTGTCGATCGGCCTGGCGCTGCGCATCGGCTGGCCGTACCTGGCCGCGTTCGGCCTGCTGTTCGTGATCCAGGCCAGCGCGCTGGGCGCCGCCGCCTGGCTGCAGCGCGCCCTGCCGCCGCTGGTCGCCGACCTGGCGGTCACCGTGGTGACGATCTGGGGCCTGTTCGCCGCCTTCCACCTGATGGGCTATCTGGTCTACCAGTATCACGCCGTGCTGGGCTACGAACCTGCCGCCGACGCCGCGAGCGGCTTCACCCGCCACGACCCGGACCAGCGCGTGCTCGACGAGGCCGAACAGCTGGTACGCGACGGCCACACCGACGACGCGCTGCAGGTCCTGCGTAGCGAAGTGCGCACCCGCGCGGTGAGCCAGGGCGTGCACGAGCTGTACCAGCGCCTGCTGCGCGGCAGTGCGCGCCAGGACGAACGCCGCGAGCACACCCGCCAGTACATCCACCGGCTGCTGCAGGAAAAACAGGAACGCCGCGCGCTGGCCCTGCAACGCGAGGCGCTGGATGCCGATCCCGACTTCGTGCCGCTGCTGCCGGAACAGGCCACGCTGCTGGCCGAACGCGCGCAGCTGGCGGGCCAGTTCCGGCTCGCTGCCGACGGCCTGCAGGCCGCGCTGCGTGCCTGGCCGAAGGCACCGGAACACAGCACCTGGTCGCTGCAGGCCGCCTTGCTGCTTGCAGAACGCTTCGGCGAGGACGCGCAGGCGCGCGGCCTGCTGGAACACGCGCTGAGCCGCTGCGACGACGAGGTGCAGCGCGGCAAGCTGCAGGCGGCGTTGCGTGCGGTGACGATCGCGCCGGTCTAGCGCGTCCTGCGGTGCGCGGAGTGGGACGCGGCAAGCGCCCCGCACGCACCAGGCAGCGCGCTCAGGCGTTGGCGAGCAGGAACCGCGCCTTGTCCGCCTGCGGCAGGTCCGGATAGCGCACGATCAGCCCCTCCAGCACGCGCCGCCACTCCGCCGTGGCCTGGCGTTCGCCATGGCCCAGCGCGAGCCGGAACCAGGCCTGCGCCTGCTGCTCGCGCGGCGAGACCGCATCCTGCGTCAGCAGTGTCTCGGCCTCGGCCAGCATCCCCAGCGCCATCCAGCGCGCGAACAACGCCGCACGCATCGGTGCATCCAGATCGCCGGCCGCGTGCAGCACTCCTGCCTGCTGCCGCGCCTCCTGGGGTGATGCGGCCGACAGGCGCAACAGCTCCAGCGCCCGTGCCCGCGCTGTCGCGGCCTGGCCGGCATTGGCGGCCAGGCGGTAGCGCGCCAGCGCCACATCGAAGCGCCGCGGCGCTTCCACGGCCAGCGCATCCAGCAATGCACCGGCCTGGACGTGCTCCAGCCGGCCCAGATGCGCCTGCGCACGCTCCCAGCGGTCATCGGCCAGCGCCCCGCCATCGTCGCGCAGAAAGGCCTCGCGCGTCTGTCCGGTTGCCACCAGCACCGCACCGAGCAGCGCGCCGACCACCAGGCCGCCGGCATGCGCGTCGAAGCCGATGCCGGCATCGTCGTTGAACAGCAGGTTGTACAGCTCCCAGCCCAGCCACAGCGGCAACAGCGCGATCGCCGGCGCGCGCACGTAGTCGAACAGCACCGCCACCCAGTAGAAGAAGCGCACCGGCCGCCGTCCCCAGACCACGCAGAACGCGCCCATCAGCGCCGCGATGGCGCCGGACGCGCCCAGGCCCGCCTCTGCCTCGCCCCAGCGCCACCACAAGCTCACCGCGCTGGAGCCGAACGCACCGAGCAGGTACACCGCCAGGAATCGCCAGCCGCCGATGGCGCCTTCCAGCAAGGTGCCCAGCGCCAGCAGAAACAACATGTTGCCGACCAGGTGCAGGGCGTCGGCATGCAGGAAGGCCGACGTGAGCATGCGTACCGGCGCCCATTCGGAACTGCGCTCCACATGGCGCAGGGTGAACACGCGCTGCAGCAGCGTGTCGTAGCGCGCGCGCAACGGCGCCCAGGCCTGTTGCGCATCCGCATCCGCGAACGCCGTGCCGTCGCGCATGGCCTGCACGAAGCGCACGTCGTGCACGGTGGCGGCGGCGACGAAGGCCGGCCGCTCCGCCGCCGGCACCTGCTGCAGCCGTGCCAGCGCATCGCGCTGACCGCTGTGCTCCAGATAGCGCGCATAGGCCGGCGCTTCCAGCGCGCCAAGTCCGGAGTCCAAGTAGACGCGCAGTGCCTGCCGTAGCGGCGCCGCGTCGTGGCGTTGCCAGCCGACGTAGACCGCGACGTTGAGCAGGATCAGCAGCAGCGTGACCAGCGGGAAATTCTCCCGCGACAGCGGCTTGTGCAGCGGCAGGATCAACATCGAAGAACGTCCATGTGCGGGGCCGCGCCAGCTTCGGCCATCGCCCGCGGGTGCGCAAGCCGCAGGCACGCGCTAGCATCGCCACCCCCGCTCCACCGCAGTCGCACCGATGAGCCGCTGGCGTCCCCCTGCCGAAAAAAGCACCGCCCTGATCACCCCGGAAGGCCATGCCCGGCTCAAGGCCGAGCTGGAGGAACTGTGGCGGGTGCGCCGCCCCGAGGTGGTCAAGGCGCTGGCCGCGGCCGCGGCCGAGGGCGACCGTTCGGAGAACGCCGAGTACACCTACCGCAAGAAGCAACTGGGCGAGATCGACCGCCGCGTGCGCTACCTGAGCAAGCGTCTGGAAGCGCTGCGCGTGGTTGCCGAGGCGCCGTCCGACCCGCAGGCGGTGTTCTTCGGCGCGCACATCGAACTGGAGGATGCCGACAGCGGCGAACTGCGCCGCTACCGCATCGTCGGTCCGGACGAAACCGACGCGGCGCGCGGCTGGATCAGCATCGATTCGCCGCTGGCGCGGGCGCTGCTGAAGAAGCGCGTCGACGACGAAGTGGAAGCGCAGCTGCCCGGCGGCCGCCACAGCTTCGTGGTGGTGGCGGTGGACTACGCCGCACCGTGAGCGCGCGGCGCCGTGGCGCCACGCATGCCGCCGACTGCAGCGTCAGAGCACCCGCAGATCCAGCGGCTTTGCCGACGACGCCTGCGCCGGCAGCGCATCGCCGAACAGGTCGTGCTCGTCGCTGTCGGTGATCTCCACCTGCACCAGATCGCCCGGCTTCAACCCGAGTTCGCCGCCGTTCTGGATATGCACCAGGCCGTCGATCTCCGGCGCATCGGCCTTGGAACGCGCCACCGCGATGCCGTCCTCCAGCAGGTCGACCAGGCACTCCTGCACGCTGCCGATCTTGGCTTCCAGTCGCGCGGCGGAAATCGCCGCCTGCCGCTCCATGAAGCGCGCCAGCCGCTCCTGCTTGAGTTCCTCCGGCACCGGATCCGGCAGCGCGTTGGCGCTGGCGCCTTCCACCGGCGAATAGGCGAAGGCACCGACGCGGTCCAGCTGCGCGGCGTCCAGGAACTCCAGCAACTGCTCGAACTCGGCGTCGGTCTCGCCGGGAAAGCCGACGATGAAGGTCGAACGCAGGGTGATCTCCGGGCACAGCGCGCGCCAGCGCTGCACGCGCTCCAGGGTGCGCTCCACCGCGCCCGGCCGCTTCATCAGCTTGAGGATGCGCGGGCTGGCGTGCTGGAACGGGATGTCCAGGTACGGCAGCAGCTTGCCCTCGGCCATCAGCGGGATCACGTCGTTCACGTGCGGATACGGATACACGTAATGCAGGCGCGCCCACGCGCCCAGTTCCGACAGACCCTCGCACAGCGCCTTCATCCGCGTCTGGTAGGCGCGGCCGCGCCACTCGCGCTCGGCGTACTTCAGATCCACGCCGTAGGCCGAGGTGTCCTGCGACACCACCAGCAACTCGCGCACCCCGCCCTTGACCAGGCGTTCGGCCTCGCGCAGCACCTCGTCGACCGGACGCGACACCAGGTCGCCGCGCATCGACGGAATGATGCAGAAGCTGCAGCGGTGATTGCAGCCTTCGGAAATCTTCAGGTAGGCGTAGTGGCGCGGGGTCAGCTTGACGCCGATGTCGTCCTCGTTGCTGCCACGACCGCGCGGCAACAGGTCCACGAACGGATCGTGACGCGGCGGCAGCGCCGCATGCACCGCTTCCATCACGCTCTGGTAGTCCTGCGGACCGGACACCGCCAGCACGTCCGGATAGGCCGCGCGGATCTGCTCCGAGCGCTTGCCCAGGCAGCCGGTGACGATGACCTTGCCGTTCTCGGCCATGGCCTCGCCGATCGCCTCCATCGACTCGGCCACCGCCGAATCGATGAAGCCGCAGGTGTTGACCACCACCACGTCGGCCGCGTCGTAGCTGGGCACGATCGCATAGCCCTCCACGCGCAGTTGGGTGAGGATGCGTTCGGAATCGACAAGGGCCTTCGGGCAGCCGAGGCTGACGAAGCCGACTTTGGGGGTCGCGAGAGACATTGGGGCCGGGGTCCGGGGGCCTGGGAGAAAAACAGCGCGCGAAGTATACCGGGCCGTGGCCGCCGGCGCGGCGGCGACCGGCTGTGCGCCCGCTCACCCCGGCTTAGCCTGGGCGATGGATAATCGCCGCTCCCCCACTCCACAGGACTCCCCGCATGGGCCACTGGACCACCCTCGACACCGCTCACGGCCAGGTTTCCGCCTGGCACGCCCTGCCCGAGGGCACGCCGCGCGGCGGCCTGGTCGTCATCCAGGAGATCTTCGGAGTGACCGACTACATCCGCGAGGTCGCCGACCGCTACGCCGCGCACGGCTACGAGGTGCTGGCGCCGGCGCTGTTCGATCCGGTCGAGAAGGACGCGCAACTGGCCTACGACCAGGACGGCGTGCGCAAGGGCCTGGAGCTGGTCGGCGCGCTCGGCTTCGACCGCGCCCTGGACATCGTGCAGGCGGCCGCGCAGGCGCTGGCGCCGGCCGGCAAGGTCGGCACGCTTGGCTACTGCTGGGGCGGCAGCGTCGCGCTGCTGTCGGCGCTGCGCCTGGGCCTGCCCTCGGTGAGCTACTACGGCGGCCGTAACACCCAGTTCCTCGACGAAACGCCGAAGGCGCCGGTGCTGTTCCACTTCGGCGCGCAGGACGGCAGCATCCCGGCGGAGTCGATCCAGCAGCACCGCGAAAAGCTGCCGCAGATGCAGACCTTCGTGTACCCGGCCGGGCACGGCTTCGACCGCCACGTGGACCCGAACCACTACGACGCCGACAGCGCCGAGCTCGCCCGCGAACGCAGCCTGGCGTTCCTCGCCGAGCACCTGGGCTGAGCCGCGGCGTGGCCGACTTCGTCCTCGACCCGCGACTGCAGGCCGACAGCGCGTTCGTCGCCGACGGGCCGCTGTCGCAGGTACGGCTGATGGACGACGCGCGCTTTCCCTGGCTGCTGCTGGTGCCGCGGGTGGCCGAGGTCAGCGAGTGGATCGACCTGGACGGTGGCCAGCAGCGCCTGCTGCTGGCCGAGATCAACCAGCTCTCGCAGTTGCTGCGGCAGGAACCGGGCGTCCAGAAGCTCAACATCGGTGCGCTGGGCAACGTGGTGCAACAACTGCACGTGCACGTGCTGGGGCGGCATCCCGGCGATGCCGCCTGGCCCGGCCCGGTGTGGGGCAGCGGCGCGGCGCAGCGGCTGCCCGCCGAAGAACTGCAGGCGCGTGTTGCGGCGTGGCGCCAGCGGCTACGATAGGCGCCCTTTTTGCGGAAGCCGCGCCTCCATGAAATCCAATGTGATCGCCGCCATCGTGCTGATCGTGATCGGCCTGGTGTTCCTGGCCAACAACCTGGGCTGGACCAACCTGAGCCTGGGCCGGCTGATCGCCACCTGGTGGCCGGCGATCCTGGTCGCGGTCGGCGTCGGCATGCTGTTCGGCCGCGGCAAGTAGGTGGGGCCGGGATTGGGGATTTGGGAGTGGGGATTCGCGAAAGCGATCTCCCACTCTTAACTGCTGCGTTGCGTTAGCCGGTTTCGGGAGCGGCCCCTGCTTGGCGCAGGGGCGCCGTGTCGCGACCGCTGGCTCAGCGGCGGACGTTGACCACGCGGGTGCCGGCGATCAGGTCGTGCAGGCAGCGCTTGTCCTGGCGGAAGATGAACAGCGCGTCCACCAGGGCGTAGATGCCGCCCACGATCGGCACCAGCGAGATCGCCTGGGTCGACAGATAGCGCAGCGCGATCAGGCGCCAGAACGGCGGCTGCCCACCGTCCAGGTCGGCGATGCGGATCCACAGCAGTTTCTTGCCCCAGGTCTGGCCGCTCTTGGCCAGCGGGTAGCCCTGCACCAGCAGGAAGATCACCATGCCCAGCACGCCGTAGCCGAGGGTGGTCAGGAACGACACCTGCACGCCGCTGCGCGCGGCGTCCATGACCTTGCCGAAATAGCCGGTCAGCGCCGCCACCGGCAGGAACGTCGCCAGCGAGATCACGCCGTCGATCAGCGCCGCGCCGAGGCGCTCGCCGCGTCCGGCCAGGACCTCACCGTCGGCGATGCCCGGCCGCGCGGGCGGCAATGCCGCGTCGGGGGCCTGGTAGGGATTGGGGTCGTTCATTGCGCGCTCCTTGTGCTGTCGGAAAGAAGGGAGTGGGAGATCAGGTCTTGGGCAGGGTCACGCCGGTCTGGCCCTGGTACTTGCCGCCGCGATCCTTGTAGCTGGTCTCGCAGACGTCGTCGGCATCGGACTGGAAGAACAGCATCTGCGCCACGCCTTCGTTGGCGTAGATGCGCGCCGGCAACGGCGTGGTGTTGCTGAACTCCAGGGTCACGTGGCCTTCCCACTCCGGCTCCAGCGGGGTGACGTTGACGATGATGCCGCAGCGCGCATAGGTGCTCTTGCCCAGGCACACCACCAGGGTGTCGCGCGGGATGCGGAAGAATTCCACCGTGCGCGCCAGCGCGAAGCTGTTGGGCGGGATGATGCATTCGTCGGCCTCGATGTCGACGAAGCTCTTGGGGTCGAAGTGCTTGGGGTCGACGATGGTCGAGTTGATGTTGGTGAACACCTTGAACTCGCGCGAGCAGCGCACGTCGTAGCCGTAGCTGGAGGTGCCGTAGCTGACGATGCGCTGGCCGTCGACCTGCTTGACCTGGCCCGGCTCGTAGGGCGCGATCATGCCGTGCTGTTCGGACATGCGGCGGATCCAGCGGTCGCTCTTGATGCTCATGGGGGTTCCTGATGCCGGTGGCGGCGGCCGCAGCCTGCGCGCCGGGAGCGCGGCCGACCGATGGGGCCGGCCGCAATGACCGGCGATTCTAGCCGGTCGCGGGGCGTTCGCGGCAGGCGCCGCGCGCCGCTCAGCGCAACGCCGCGGAGATCGGGATGGCCGCGCGCGGGCGCTTGCGCAGTTCCTCGGTCAGGCGCTGCGCGGTGGCCAGGTAGGCCTGCGCCGCGGCCGAGTCCGGTGCCGCGGCCACCACCGGGGTGCCGGCATCGCCCTGCTCGCGGATCGCGATCGCCAGCGGCAGCGACCCCAGCAGCGGTACGCCGTACTGCTGCGCCATGCGCTGGCCGCCGCCCTCGCCGAACAGGTGCTCGACATGGCCGCACTGGCTGCAGGTGTGCACCGCCATGTTCTCGACGATGCCCAGCACCGGCACCTCGACCTTCTCGAACATCTTCAGCGCCTTCTTCGCATCCAGCGTGGCGATGTCCTGCGGGGTGGTGACGATCACCGCGCCGGCCACCGGGATCTTCTGCGCCAGGGTCAGCTGGATGTCGCCGGTGCCGGGCGGCAGGTCGATCAGCAGGTAGTCCAGGTCGTCCCACAGGGTGTCGGCGAACAGTTGGGTCAGCGCCGAGGTCGCCATCGGGCCGCGCCAGATCATCGGCGTGTCCTGGTCCACCAGCAGCCCGATCGACATCGCCTCGATGCCGAAGGCGCGCATCGGCTCGATGCTCTTGTCGTCCGGACTGTCCGGGCGTCCGCTCAGGCCGAGCATCGCCGGCACGCTGGGGCCGTAGACGTCGGCATCCAGCACGCCGACGCGCGCGCCCTGGCGCTGCAGGGCCAGGGCCAGGTTCACGGCAGTGGTGGACTTGCCCACCCCGCCCTTGCCGGAGCCGACGGCGACGACATTGCGGATGCGCGGGTGCGGGGCGAGCTTGGGCTGGACGGCGTGGGCGGGGAGACGCGGGCGATCGGTCATCGGAAAACTCAACAAGAAAGCGTCGGCGACGCAGGCCAGGCATGCGCGCGACGGAAAGGAAACCATGGACCGCACACGGCGCCGCGGGCAGCGGCAGCGGCGCGGGCCGCACAGACACATGACTATACAAGTGTGCCGGTGCAGGGTCCCGCACTGCGGGCGACGCGAGCGCTGGCGACTTTGCGCAAATTGCGCCCGGCGTCGGCGACAACCGGCTTTTCGCCCTTCGGCGACCTCCGCCACGGTCACCCGCGACACAGGCGCCGGGATCGGGGCGCGCCACGCCGCTGGCGGGACCGCCAGCAGTCCCACGCCCCACGATGGAGAGATGTGCTCACCGAAATGGTGCGCCTGCGCCTGTGCCGCGTCGACGGGAGGTCGATCCGGCCCAGTGGGCGCAAGCCTTCCAACGCCCGGCCAGTACCGACGCCGCACCATTCATAAGTGTGAATAAACAACGCCCCGTAATGGTGCAAAGCAGCGCGGAATTTGTCTACGCGGGCGCCATGGCCCGGCGTTTACCGAAATTAGCGGCTCGATCGCCGCAGTTTTCGCTTGTAGACGAAAAAAGTGACAGCCACGTACAAACTGCGTTAAGTCCGTGTTACGTTTGGGTTGGTCGCAGGATGCGACCCCACTTTCAAGGCACATGTCGCGGCACGAGGCCCCTCGCCTTATCGATTGATTTTCGGGGATAGAGAAAGATGACTGCTCGTCATACTCGTAGTTTCAAGCACAGCCACCTGAGTGCCGCGCTGGCCTCCGCCATGCTTGTTCCGGCCGCGTTCGCCGCCTTCGCGCAGGACGCCACGACCGATGACAAGACCGACAAGGCGACGAATCTCGACAAGATCACCGTCACCGGCTCGCTGATTCCGCAGACCGAGATCGAGACCGCCACCCCGGTCACCACGATCAACGCCGAAGAGATCAAGGCGCGCGGCTTCAGCACCGTCGCCGACGTGCTGCAGAAGAGCTCGTTCGCCACCGGCGGCGTGCAGGGCGGGCAGAGCTCGGGCACCTTCACCCAGGGCGCGAAGACGGTCAGCCTGTTCGGCCTGCCGCCGGGCTACGTGAAGTACCTGATCGACGGCCGCCCGATGTCGAACTATCCGGCGCTGTACAACGGCAGCGACACGTTCAACAACATCAGCGGCATTCCGATCGATCTGGTCGACCGCATCGAAATCCTGCCGGGCGGCCAGTCGTCGCTGTACGGCTCCGATGCGATCGCCGGCGTGATCAACGTCATCCTCAAGAAGAAGATGGACGGCGCGGTGTTCAGCATCCGCGGCGGCGGCTTCTCCGAGGGCGGCGGCAGCAACTTCCGCACCACCTTCGCCGACGGCTGGACCTCGGCCGATGGCCGCACCAGCATCCTGGGCGGCGTGCAGTATGAAGAGAAGGATCCGATCTGGGCCTATCAGCGCAGCCAGACCAAGCAGTTCAACACCCAGGGCTACAACGCCCAGCTGCCGAGCCGCGACTTCCTGGTCTACAGCCCGTTCACCAGCTACAAGTTCCTCGACCCGAACAACTGCAACAACGTGTCCGGCCTGTTCGGCGGCACCATCGCCAAGCAGCAGCGCCGCGGCTTCGGCGACGAGTACTACTGCGGCTCCAAGTACACCCCGGGCTACCGCACCCTGGACAGCGGCACCAAGTCGCTGCAGGCCTACCTGCACGGCACCCATGACCTGAACGACAACGTGCAGCTGTACGGCGACGTGCTCTACAGCCACGACGAGGTCAAGTACAACGCCGGCTCCAACTACATCTGGTGGGGTACCGCTGCCGACTTCGGCTACTACTACGATCCGAACGTGGGCGACCTGCTGAACCTGCAGCGCTCGTTCGCCCCGGAAGAAATGGGCATCAACGGCATCAAGGACACGATGAGCCGCAACAAGAGCGACTCGGTACGCGTGACCTTCGGCGCCCAGGGCCAGCTCGGCCAGTCGAGCTGGGACTACGATGCCGGCGTCACCTACACCCAGTACAAGCTGGAAGAGCGTCAGCTGGTCCGCTACAAGAACGCGATCGACCAGTTCTTCGTGAACCGCGTGCTGGGCCCGCAGCTCGGCCTGGATCCGCTGTATGACACTTACCCCGTGTACTCGCCGAACTATGCCGCGTTCTACTCGCCGATCAGCCAGGCGGACTTCGCCAGCTTCACCGGCCAGGCCACCAACAAGAGCAAGACCTCCGACGGCATGATTCGCGTGCAGGCCACCAACGGCAAGCTGTTCAGCCTGCCTGGCGGCGACGCGGGCCTGGCCGTGGTCGGCGAGTACGGCAAGCAGAAGTGGGACTACGCGCCGGATCCGGTGATCCTCAACGGCGAGGTCTGGGGCCTGACCTCGGTGGCCGGCGGCGGCCAGCGCGACCGCTACGCGCTGACCTCGGAACTGCGCATGCCGGTGTTCGACCCGCTGACCATCACCCTGGCCGGCCGCTACGATGCGTTCAAGGCCAGCGGCCGCACCATCGACAAGCCGACCTACAGCATCTCGCTGGAGTACCGCCCGTTCGAGACCCTGCTGCTGCGCGGCAAGTACGGCACCGCGTTCCGCGCGCCGACCCTGTCCGACCTGTACCAGGGCCAGAGCGGCTACTACAACAGCGTCGTCGACTACTACCAGTGCGCGCGCCGCGGCTACCTGCCGGGCAACACCGACAACTGCCCGGCGGCCTTCTCCAGCCGGCAGTTCCGCGGGACGCAGTCGGGCAACCTGGACCTGAAGCCGATCAACGCCGATGTGTGGAGCGCCGGCTTCGTGTGGTCGCCGGTCGACCGCATGGCGCTGACCGTCGACTACCTCAACTGGGACATCAGCGATGAGGTCACCCAGCAGAGCGCCGACGGCCTGAGCCTGCAGGACTACCGCTGCCGCGCCGGCATCGACGATGCCGCCTCGGCGCTGTGCCAGGCCACGTTCGCCCAGGTCACCCGCAACGCCGCCGGCCAGATCACCAACATCTACACGCCGAAGATCAACGTCTCCAACCAGAAGCTGGAAGCGGTCACCGCCTCGTTCCGCTATGGCTACGACTTCGGCCGCTGGGGCGACCTGAGCACCATCGCCAGCTACAGCGAGAACCTGCGCCACAAGTACGTGCGCTACACGGGCGATACGCCGGTGGACCTGCTGAACGATCCGTACTGGAGCACCGACCCGAAGCGCAAGGCCGACGCCTCGCTGACCTGGGACATCGGCAAGTTCTCGACCACCTGGTACGCGAGCTGGTTCGACAAGACCCCGAACTACGCGGCGACCGTCGCACCGGCCGGCTATGCCTCCCCGCGCGCCGGCAAGCTGCCGTCGCACATCACCCACAACGCCAGCGTGACCTACAAGGCGTTCGAGGGCATGGAGCTGTCGCTGATGATGACCAACGTGTTCAACAAGATGCCGCCGCTGGACAAGTCCTACCCGGGCAGCGCGCAGTGGGCGTACAACGAATACAACTTCGATGTGTACGGCCGTGCGTACTACCTGGAAATGCGTTACTCGTTCGGCAAGTAAGAACGCGCGCATGCAATGAAAGAACCCACCCGCGAGGGTGGGTTTTTTTTTGCGCGGCGAATCGCGGAAATGGCAACCCTACCCTCGCCTGCCACAGCCGGCAGGCGGCGCGATCCCCGGGATCTTCATCCAGTCCGGCACGTCGGCGCCATGTGCTGGACGCGGCATCGCTCATCCAACCACATGCGTGACGGCCGAGTTGCGCGCCGTTGCGCTCGTCAGCGCCGGTGCGCGACAAGGCACGCGCAGGCATCGCGACGCGCGGCCAGGACCGCGGCCGGCAACCGCAAGCCGGGCCGTCGAGTCGCTATGGATAAAACGCCGACAACAGCGCCTTCAGCTCGTCCAGATCCTCGCCGTAGCGCTGCCAGCGGCCCATGTAGGACCGCGTCATCGACGTGCGCACCTGCACCACGCTGGCGGTCGCCACCGGCGCCTGGTTCTGCTCGAAACGCAGGCAGGCGTCGTCCCACGGCAGGCCGCAGAACGCCAGCAGGCGGCGCGTGGTCGGCTCCTGCGCGTTCACCAGATCCTCGTAGTCGACCTGCAGGATGCGTTGCGGCAGCACCGCGTTCCAGTGCGCCATCAGCCGGTCGAACATCAGGAAGTAGCGGCCGACGTCCATCAGGTCGAACGAGTAGTCGTAGTACGGCGAAGACAGCGCGAACAGCTGGCGGAAATTGCTCAGGCAGGTGTCCATCGGATCGCGCCGCAGGCACACGATCTTCGCCTTCGGCAGGGCGCGCGCGATGTGGCCGGCGTAGAGGAAGTTGTGCGGCAGCTTGTCCACGAAGCGCGGCTTCAGCGCCGTGCCGGGCCGCGTGGACTCGACATAGCCGCGGCCGAGCGCGCGCCAGTCCAGTCCCTGCACCTGGCTCAGCGTGGCCTCGTCGAGGATCTCCGGCGACGGCGTGCCGGTCAGGCGCTTGAGCACCACCGAGAAGTTCTGCAGTTCCCCCGCCGAGTGCACCTGCGGATGGCTGGACAGGATCCGGTCCACCAGCGTGGTGCCGCTGCGCGGCATGCCGATCACGAAGATCGGCTCCTCGCTCTCGAAGCCCGCCACCGGCGCATCATCGGCGCGGAAGCTGCGATGCAGAGCCTCGAACAGGCGCGCATCGCGCTCGGAGGTGTAGCCGCGCGCACGCTTGTGCACCGACTTGCCCTGCACGTAACCGCGGAACGCCGCGCGGTAGTCGCCGAGGTCTTCGTGCTCCTTGGCCAGCGCCAGGTTCAGGTGCAGCACCGCGTCCGGATCGTCGCCGGCCGACGCCAGCGCGGCCTCGAGCAGCGCCAGGTTGTTCTCCTCCGGCGTCCACTTGCGCAGTTGCGACAGCGACAGATACACCTTCCAGTAGCGCGGCTCCAGCGCCAGGCAGGCGCGGTATTCGGCCTCGGCCTCCTGCAGCCGTCCGGAGAACAGCAGCGAGGTTCCCAGGTTGTAGCGGAAGCTGGCCTGCTGCGGCGCCGCCTGCACCGCACGCGTGAACGCCTGCAGCGAGGCGGCATGTTCGTTGACCTGGCTGTAGACCACGCCCAGCGTGTCCAGGGTATGCGCATCGGTGGGCTGCAGCGCCATCGCCTGATCGGCGAAACGGTGCGCATCCTGCAGGAACCGCCCCATCGCCAGCACCCGCGCCAGTTGCGCCGCGTAGTCGGCGCGTTCGGGATTCAGGGTCGCGGCCCGGTGCAGATGCACCGCGGCGACCTGCATCTGCTGCAACTCCAGCGCCGCCACGCCGGCGACGAAATGCACGCCCGGATGCTGCGGCAAGGCCTGCAGCAGATGCTGGGCGATGCGCAGCGCGTGCGGCCAGTCGCTGCGGTTGAGCGCCGCGATGGCCTGGTTGTAGAGCTGAACCTGTTCGCTCATGGATGCGCCCGATCTCCCCTGGAAGGCTGGCCGCGGCGGCACGCAGGCAGGCGCGGCGGTCTCCGATTATGACTGCAGTGCAGCATTCGCGCGCATGCGCGGTGTCTGCCGCCGGCCACCGGCGCACACCCCGGCCGCAGGGCGAGCGCGGAGCGAAACGGGCTCGCCCTGGTGCAAACGACGCGGCGACAAGGGCTTGCATCACGTGGCGTCCAGGTGCGCCCGCCGCGGCGACCGCCTTTACAGCAAGCCCGCTTCAAAAACATGTCATGTAACGCAAATTTTTCGTTACTTTTCCGATTCGTTCATGCTACGGTCAAGAAACGTGAAACGGACCTCACACTCTCTACACGTACCTGTCCAGGAAGGGACCCGGGTACTGCACATGCATCTAGGGGAAATTTGTCAATGTCAGTCAAAGCACCGACTCCCAAGCGGAGTCTTCTGGTCGTTGCTGTGTCCGCCATTCTGGCCCTGCCCGTCGCATCGGCGCTGGCGCAAAGCCAGACCCCGAGCGAGGAATCGGAAACGGAACAACTGACCGAGGCCACCGGCGCCAAGGCGCATACCCTGGAGAAGGTGACGGTGACCGGTTCGCGCATCCAGCGCACCGAAGTCGAGGGCCCCTCGCCCGTCACCATCATCTCCGCCACCCAGATCGAGCGCGAAGGCTTCAACACCGTCTTCGACGCGCTGAGCACGCTCACCCAGGCCTCGGGCTCCACCCAGAACGAGCTGTTCCAGGGCGGCTTCACCCCCAACGCCAGCGTGATCAACCTGCGCGGTCTCGGCCCCGGCCGTACCCTGCTGCTGATCAACGGCCGCCGCGCCGCGGACTACCCGCTGCCGTACAACGGCCAGAGCAACTTCGCCAACTTCGGCAACATCCCGGCCGCGGCGGTCGATCGCATCGAGATCCTCGCCGGCGGCGCCTCGGCCATCTACGGCTCCGATGCGGTCGCCGGCGTGGTCAACGTCATCCTCAAGACCAACTACGAGGGCGACCTGGTCAAGCTGCGCGGCAGCACCCTGACCCGCGGCGGCGGCGACGTCGGCGACTTCCAGTGGATCGGCGGCAAGACCGGCGACCGCTGGAGCCTGACCTACGCCTTCGAGTACACCGCCGGCGAGCCGCTGTACGGCTATCAGCGCGACTTCATGGACTCGGCGCTGGACAACCCGTTCCCGCCGGCCTTCGTCGGCATCCAGCCGACCGGCACCATGCGCGTGCGCCGCCGGACCGGCTCGACCACCAACTCCTATTTCGCGCCGCCGGCCGGCGCCTGCGAACAGTTGGGCGACGAGTGGGTGCGCTGGAACTACCGCACCGCCAGCGCCGCCGGCGCCATCACCAACCTCGGCCAGGCCTGCGGCACCTTCAAGGATCCGGCCTACCAGACCATCCGCAACGAGAACAACGACCTGTCCGGCTACGCCTACGGCACCTTCGATTTCGAAGGCGGCATGCAGGGCTGGGCCAGCCTGCAGGCCTGGTCGTCCGAGTCCAAGTACACCTCGGGCACCCAGTTCTGGTCCGGCCGCACCAATGGCGCGCTGTGGTTCGATCCGGGCTTCAACGCGCTGGTCGACGCGCAGCGCGTGTTCGCCCCGCAGGAAGCCGGCGGCGTCGAGCACCTGATGGCGCGCAACAAGGAGAAGTCCTACGACTTCGCCGCCGGCCTGCGCGGCAAGCTGGGCGACCGCTTCGACTGGGACCTGACCCTGTCGCGCGCCGAGTACAAGGTGAAGGTCGATCGTCCGCGCCTGATGGCCTCGGCGGTCAACGACTACTTCCTCGGCCAGCAACTGGGCACCCGCGTGGTCGGCGGCGTCACCTATCCGGTGTATCGCCTGAACCAGCAGCGCTACTACAGCGCGCTGACCCCGGACCAGTTCGCGGCGTTGAGCACCACGGTCAAGACCGACGCCAACTCGCACGTCAACCAGGGCAGCTTCGTGCTCTCCGGCGACCTGTTCGAGCTGCCGGCCGGCGCGCTGGGCTTCGCCGGCGTCGTCGAAGCCTCGCAGCAGGAATACAAGCTCAACGCCGACCCGCGCATCCTGCCCGACTACACCGGCACCGACCGTCCGTACAACCTCACCGGCACCGGCGGCGGCGGCAAGCGCGACCGCTACGCGCTGGGCGTGGAGCTGTCGATTCCGATCCTCAGCTCGCTGAAGGCGCATCTGGCCGGACGCCTGGACAAGTACGACGACGTCACCGCGGTGGACGACGCCAAGACCTGGAACGCCGGCCTGGAATGGCGTCCGCTGGACAATCTGCTGTTCCGCGGCTCCTACTCCACCAGCTTCCGCGCGCCAGACCTGCACTACGTGTTCGCCGATCGCAGCGGTTCGTTCTCCAGCATCTTCGACACCCGTCGCTGCCTGGAAAGCGGCCGCGCCGCGGCGCAGTGCCCGACCTCGGACACCACGGTGAACTACACCGCGTACGGCGTGCGCCAGGGCACCACCAACCTGTCCGAGGAAACCGGCACGTCGTGGACCGCCGGCTTCGTGTGGGACGTGCTCGACGGCCTGTCGGTCACCGCGGACTACTACGACATCCGCCTGAAGAACGTGGTGGCCGACATCACCTCCACCTACATCCTCGACGGCGAAGCCGGCTGCGTGACCGGGCTGACCCGCAACCGCAACCCGTTCACCCTGGGTGCGCCGGGCTCGGCGTTCTGCAACGACATGCTGTCGCGGGTCACCCGCCTCAGCGCGCCGGGCACGCCGAACGACGGCCAGATCACCGAGATCCGCCGCGGTCCGATCAACCGCGCCTTCCTCGGCACCAAGGGCATCGATGCGTCGCTGGACTACCGCCTCGACACCGACCGTCTGGGCGACTTCCGCTTCCAGGTGGGCTACTCGCACACCCTCGAGCAGAAGTCGGCCGAGTTCAAGGGCGATCCGATCCTCGATTACCGCGACGACCTGGGCAACTTCGACTTCCGCAGCCGCATCCGCACCACCGCGACCTGGCAGAAGAACGACTGGCAGGCGGCGGTGTTCATGATCCGCTACGGCAGCCTGCCGAACTGGCAGGAGACCGGCCGCATCGCGCCGTACTTCATCTGGAACGCCAACGTGGGCAAGAGGCTGACCGACAAGCTGACGGTCAACTTCTACGTCAACAACGTGTTCGACAAGACCCACCCGAAGGACAGCGGCTACAACACGTATCCGTACTTCTGGCGCGCCTACAGCCCGTACGGCCGCGAGGTGGCGGCGGAGTTCCAGTACCGCTTCCGCTGAGCCGCACCACGCGCACTGGAGGTCAGCGAGAGCCCGGCATCGGGCTCTCGCTGTGTTCAATCACGCAAAAAGGATTCTCGTGAAACGACTCGTTGCTTTCTGCGCGCTGGGGCTGTGCCTGCACGTCGGCATCGCCGCGGCGGCTCCCCCGCCCATTGCGGATTTCGTCAAACGTCCCACCTACAGCGCGGTTAAGATTTCGCCGGACGGCGAATACCTGGCGCTGACCGTGGACCGCGGCGAGCAGGACGTGCTGACCGTGCTCGGCACGCGCGATCTCAAGCCGATCAAGGTCAACGTGCTGCCGGACGGCAAGAGCGTCGGCGCGTTCTACTGGACCGGCCGCAAGCGGCTGCTGTTCACCGCGGTCAAGAAGGTCGGTTCGTTCGAACGGCCGATGGGCACCGGCGAGTGGTTCGCGGTCGACGCCGACGGCGGCCAGCCGCGCACCCTGATCGAATACGGCACCCAGGGCGTCACCCAGCGCGGCAAGAGCGTCGGCCGCGAATCGTTCGCGCTGCTCGACACGCTGCGCGACGACGAGCAGAACGTGATCATGCAGGTGCGCTACCCGCGCTCCTCGGAAGGCGCCGGTACCGAGGTGGTGATGATCGACACCCTCAGCGGGCGTCGCAAGTCGCTGGGCCGCGCGCCGAAGACGAACTGCTCCATCGCCCTGGACGCGGCCAAGCAGCCCGCGTTCGCCACCTGCCAGAGCGACAAGGACGAGGACACCGGCTACGACAGCCATAGCGAGGTGTACGCGCTGAAGGACGGCAAGTGGGAGCTCATCAACGCCAGCAAGGCCGATGGCGCGCGCCTGGACATCGCCTGGTCCACCGCCAACGGCCGCGTCTATGCCACCCGCGACGACGGCAAGGCGCCCGGCGCGTTCGGCTATCTGGATCCGCGCAGCGGCGGCTTCGTGGCCCTGTTCCAGGACCCCACCAGCGAGGTCGCGCGCACCATCAACGCCACCGACGGCTCGGACACCGCGCTGGCGGTGGTCACCGAGGCCGGCGCCCCACAGGTCAAGCTGATCGACGAGGCGCATCCGGACGCGGCGCTGTACGCCAGCCTGGCCGCGGCCTTTCCCGGCCAGTACGTCGACTTCGCCAGCGCCACCCGCAATGGCGACACCATCGTGGTCAGCGTGCGCAGCGACCAGAATCCCGGCGAGCTGTACCTGTACCAGCGCGCCACCGGCAAGGCGCGCTTCCTGATGAAGAGCCGGCCCTGGATCGATGCGGCGAAGATGGCCACGATCACGCCGATCCAGTTCACCGCGCGCGACGGGCTGCGCATCCACGGCTACCTCACCGTGCCGGCCGGAGCGCAGGCGAAAAACCTGCCGCTGATCGTCAACGTGCACGGCGGACCGATGGGGCCGCGCGACAACTGGGGCTTCCATTCGGAGGCGCAACTGTTCGCCAGCCGCGGCTACGCCACGCTGCAACTCAACTACCGCGGTTCCGGCGGCTTCGGCAAGGCGTTCATGGACCGCGCCTACGGGCAGTGGGACGGCGGCATCCTCAACGACATCGTCGACGGCACCCAGTACGCCATCCAGCAGGGCCTGGCCGATCCGACGCGGATCTGCATCTACGGCGGCAGCTTCGGCGGCTACGCCGCGATGATGGCGCCGGTGCGCGCGCCGGGGCTGTTCCGCTGCGCGTTCGGCTACGTCGGCATGTACGACGCCAAGATCCAGTTGCGGCTCAGCGACACCAGCAAGAGCGAGAGCGGCAGGCGCTATCTGCTGCGCGCCTTCGGCAGCACCAGTGCCGAGCAGGAGCGGATGTCGCCGATCAACCACGTGCAGGCGCTGACGCTGCCGATCTACCTCGCCGCCGGCGCCCGCGACGACCGCTGCCCGCCGGAGCACACCGAGGCACTGGCCAAGGCGCTGCAGGCGGCCGGGCATCCGCCCGAAGGCGTGATCGTGCAGTCCGGCGAAGGCCACGGCTTCTACAAGGAGGAGAACAATCTCAACCTCTACACCCGGATGCTGGGGTTCTTCGACGCGCACCTGGGCGGTTCCGCGACACGACCGAGCGCATCCGCGCAGGCCGGCGCGCCCTGACGCTGACGCAGACAACGCCACGGCGCGCCGCCGTGGCGCGCGCGGCGCGCTGCACGCGCCGCGCCTTTCCCTCGCCCTGGTCGCCATGCCAGGGTTTTTTTTGTCCTGCCGTTGCGGTTCGCCGCTCAGCCGCGCAGCAGCGCCATCGCCGCGTTGTGGCCGGGCGCGCCGGTCACGCCGCCACCGGGATGGGTCCCGGAGCCGCACAGGAACAGGCCGGGAATCGCACCGCGGTACGCCGCCTGGCCGAGCATCGGACGCGCACTGAACAACTGGTTGAGGCTCAGCGCGCCGTGGAAGATGTCGCCGCCGACGAGGCCGAAGGTGCGTTCCAGATCCAGCGGGCTCAGCACCTGCCGGCCCAGCACCGAGGCGGCGAAGCCCGGCGCGTAGCGCTCGACGGTGGCGATCATCAGATCGGCGACCTCGTCGCGGTGCGCGTCCCAGTTGCGCCCCTCCGGCAACTGCGGCGCCACGTGCTGGCAGAACAGGCTGGCCACGTGCTGGCCGGGCGGCGCCAGGCCATCGTCCAGGGTGCTGGGAATCAGCAGTTCGACGATCGGTTCGCGCGACCAGCCGTGCCGGCGCGCGTCGTGGTAGGCGCGGTCCATGTAGTCCAGGCTCGGCGCCAGCACGATGCCGGCGGTGAGATGGTCGCCCGGCCCCGGCAGCGCGCTGAAACTGGGCAGCCGCGACAGCGCCACGTTCATGCGGAACGTGCCGGAACCGCAACGCCAGTGCGCCATGCGCTCGCGGGTGGCGACCGGCACGTGCGCCGGATCGAGCAGGCGCTCGTACAGCAGCTTGGGATTGACGTTGGCGACCACGTGCCGCGCCCGCAGGCGCTCGCCCTGCTCGGTGACCACGCCGACCGCGCGTCCGCCCTCGACCAGGATTTCGCGCACGCCGGCATCAGTCCGGATCTGCGCGCCGGCCGCGGTCGCGGCACGGGCCATGGCCTGGGTGATCGCGCCCATGCCGCCCAGCGCATGACCCCAGGCGCCCTTCACCCCGTTGCTCTCGCCGAACACGTGGTGCAGCAGCACATAGGCCGATCCCGGCGTGTACGGGCTGGCGTAGTTGCCGACGATGCCGTCAAAACCGAACAGTGCCTGCGCCGCGTCGCTCTCGAACCAGCGCTGCAGATACTCGGCGGCGGAGATGGTGAACAGGTCCAGCAGGTCCTGGCGCAGCTCCGCATCCAGCGCATGCAGGCGGCGCCCGAGACGGCCGGCACGCAGCAGTTCGGGCAGTGCCTGCAGCCAGCCGCCGTCGGTGACGTTGGGCGGCGGCTGCAGCGCCAGCGCGCGCAGCACGTCGGCGATGCGCTCCAGCCGCGCCTCGTAGGCCGGCAGGCGCGCGGCGTCGCGCGCGGAGAACTTGGCCAGTTCGGCCTGGGTGTGGCCGGCGCCGGTCAACAGGTAGCGCCCGTCCGGCAACGGCAGGAAGTTGTTGCGCCGGCGCGGCACGATGCGCAGGCCGTGCCCGGCCAGGTCGAGATCGGCGATCACCTTGGGCTGCAGCAGCGACACCGTGTAGGACGCCACCGAGTTGCGGAAGCCGGGGTGGAACTCCTCGGTCACCGCGGCGCCGCCGACCACGCCGCGCCGTTCCAGCACCGTCACCTTCCAGCCGGCCCGCGCCAGGTAGGCGGCGCAGACCAGGCCGTTGTGGCCGGCGCCGACGATCAGGGCATCGCATGGCGGTTCGCGGGTCATGGCCGCATGGTAAGCCAGCGCCGGCGGGCCTGCCGACGGCAGGCGGCGACGCCGTCCTGCGGCGCAATGGCCAGGGCCACCCATGACCTTCGACACCCCTGAAACCTGCAGTGGCGGCGTAGAGTCTCGCCACGGCCCGTGCGGGCCATTCCTTTATCCACGTCGGCCTGGAGCCTGCCTGTGACCCTTCGCAATCCCAAGATGCTGCTGTTGACCCTGGCCGTGAGCGCCGCGCTGACCGGCTGCAACAAGCCCGAGAGCGCCGCGCCCGCCGCCGACGCCGCCAAGTCCGCGCCGGCCGCCGCCCCGGCCGCGGCGTCGACCGACCTCAAGCTCGACACCAGCAAGCTGCCGGCCTACAACGCCTTCAACGTCGACGACCTGGACGCCAGCAAGAACGCCTGCGACGACTTCAACGGCTACGTCAACGGCAAGTGGCTGGCCGCCAACGAGATCCCCAAGGACCGCAGCAGCTGGGGCGCGTTCTCGATCCTGGACGAGCGCTCGGTCGCGGCGCAGCACCAACTGGCCGAACAGGCCGCCGCCGCGGCCAACCCGCAGGGCGTGGAGAAGATCGTCGGCGACTTCTGGTCCTCGGGCATGGACGAAGCCAAGATCAACGCCCAGGGCATCGCGCCGCTGAAGGCCGACCTGGCCGCGATCGACGGCCTCAAGGACGGCCCGGCGGTGGCGGAGTACCTGCGCCAGAGCGCGGCCAAGGGCGAGAACGGCCTGTTCGGCTTCGGCGCCGAGGCGGACTTCAAGAATTCGGCGATGAACATGGCCTACGCCATGCAGGGCGGCCTCGGCCTGCCCGACCGCAGCTACTACTTCGACGCCGACAAGCAGGACAAGCTCAAGGCCTACCAGGCGCACGTGGCCAAGGTGCTGGAGCTGGCCGGCGTGCCGGCGGCCGACGCGGCCAAGCAGGCGCAGGACGTGGTGGCGCTGGAAACGCGCCTGGCCAAGGTGTCCAAGTCCAGCGAGCAGCTCTCGCGCGACGCCGAGCTGTCCTACAACCCGGTCACCCCGGCCGACGCCGACAAGCTGACCCCGAACTTTCCCTGGACCAAGTTCTTCGAGTCGCAGGGCGTGGCCGTGCCGGAGAAGTTCTCGCTGGCGATCCCGGCCTTCCACCAGGAAGTGAGCAAGGCGCTGGGCGACACCGACCCGTCGGTGTGGCGCGCCTACCTGCGCTTCCACTCCGTGGACAGCGCCTCGCCGTACCTGAGCGACGCCTTCGCGCAGGAAAACTTCGCTTTCTACGGCAAGGAACTCAACGGCCAGGCCGAGATGAAGCCGCGCTGGAAGCGCGTGCTCGGCAGCATCAACGAAGGCGCCGGCGAGGCGATGGGCCAGATGTACGTCAAGGTCGCCTTCTCGGCCGACGACAAGGCCAAGATGCAGCAACTGGTCGAGAACCTGAGCCAGGCGCTGAAGGCGCGCCTGGAGAAGCTGACCTGGATGAGCGACGAGACCAAGGCCAAGGCCCTGGACAAGTGGAAGACCTTCACCCCGAAGATCGGCTACCCGGACAAGTGGCGCGACTACGCCAGCCTCAGCACCCAGCGCGACAGCTACCTGGACAACGTGCGCGCCGCCACCTCGTTCAACTACAAGTACAACCTCAGCAAGATCGGCAAGCCGGTGGACAAGACCGAGTGGGGCATGACCCCGCAGACGGTCAACGCCTACTACAACCCGCTGCAGAACGAGATCGTGTTCCCGGCGGCGATCCTGCAGCCGCCGTTCTTCGACCCCAAGGCCGACGACGCGTTCAACTACGGCGGCATCGGCGCGGTGATCGGCCACGAGATGACCCACGGTTACGACGACCAGGGCGCGCGCTTCGGGCCGACCGGCAACTTCGAGAACTGGTGGACCCCGGCCGACGCCAAGAAGTTCTCCGCACTCACCGGCAAGCTGGTGCAGCAGTTCGACGGCTACGAGGTCGACGGCAAGCACGTCAACGGCAAGCTGACCCTGGGCGAGAACATCGCCGACCTGGGCGGCATCACCACCGCCTACGACGCCATGAAGAAGGCCACCGAGGGCAAGGACGACCCGAAGGTCGGCGGCATGAGCCGCGACCAGAACTTCTTCATCAACTGGGCCACCGTGTGGCGCACCAAGTACACCCCGCAGAACGCGATGGTGCGCCTGACCACCGATCCGCACGCCCCGGCGCAGTTCCGCGCGATCGGCGCGCCGTCGAACCTGGAGGCCTTCGCCACCGCGTTCCAGTGCAAGCCGGGCGCGCCGATGGTGCGCAGCGGCGACAAGCGCGTGGTGATCTGGTAAGCGACGACGTCGTTGCCGTCCCGCGAAAAGGCCCGGCTTGTCCGGGCCTTTTCTTTGCGTGGGCGTCGGCCTGCGACGGCGGTGGCGATGCCGGCCGCCCTACCCGGCCGACCGTATCCGTGGTCGCCGGCGTCCCTCACTGAATCCGATGGGGACGTGGACGCGCATCATCGCCACAGTTGCACACCGCGCCTTGTTAAACTCCGCCGACTTTAATCCTGACCGGATGCGTTCCCGATGCCCAATGCCCGTCCGCTTGCCCTCGCCGTCGCCCTCGGCCTGATCGCCCTCGCCTCCGCCGCCGATGCCGCGCCCAAGAAGAAGCGCGCCGCCGCGCCCAAGGCCCCGCCGATCAGCGCCGCCTGCAGCGACTTCTACGACGACGCCAACGCCGACTGGCTGAAGCAGAACCCGGTGCCGCAGACGGGCGCGGTCACCGCGCTGGGCCAGCTGGCCGAGCGCACCCAGCAACAGCAGCGCGACCTGCTCGACGCCTCCATGCAGTCGCCGCAGAACGCGGTGCAGAAGGCGCTGGGCGATTTCTGGGCCAGCGGCCTGGACGAGGCCGCGGTGGAGAAGGACGGCTCCAACCCGATCGCGCCGCTGCTCGGCCGCATCGATGCGATCAAGAAGGCCAAGGACGTGCCGGCCTCGATCGCCGCGCTGCACCAGATCGGCATCCCGGTCGCGTTCAACTTCGGCGCCGACGTCGACCTGAAGGCGCTGGACCGCCACATCGGCTACTTCATGCAGGGCGGCATGGGCCTGCCCGACCCGGCCTTCTACACCCGCACCGACGCCGACACCATGGCGCTGATGGGCCGCTACCGCACCTACGTCAAGCAGATCCTGACCCTGACCGGCACCCCGGCCGACCGCCTCGAGGCCGACGCCCAGTCGGTGCTGCAGATCGAGACCGCGCTGGCGCGCAGCGCCAAGTCGCTGTCCGGCATCAACAACCCGTTCAACAACTACGCGCCGATCTCGACCAAGGAGTTGAACAAGCAGTACCGCAACCTGCAGCTCGACGCCTTCCTCAAGGCCCAGGGCGTCAACGACGACCTGGTGTCGATGGCCGACCCGGACATGTTCAAGCAGCTCGACGGCATGATCGTCAGCATCAAGCCCGAGCAGTGGAAGGCCTACCTGCGCTGGCGCGTGGGCGATGCGATGGCGCCTTACCTGTCCAAGAGCTTCCGCGACGCCAGCTTCGAGTTCCGCGGCCGCGTGCTGCAGGGCCAGGTCGCGCCGCCGCCGCGCTGGGCGCAGGTGCTGGACGCGATCAACGTCGCCGCCGGCCCGATGCTGGGCCGCGAGTACGTGGCCCGCTACCTGTCGGCCGACACCCGCCGCCAGGCCGAGACCATCGCCGACCAGGTGCGCGACGCGCAGATCGCCGCGGTCAAGCGCAGCACCTGGCTGAGCGAGCCGGCGCGCACCGAAGCGCAGGCCAAGCTGGCCGCACTGAAGATCGAGGTCGGCGCCCCGCGCCGCGACCTCGACTACACCCTGCAGCCGATGGGCCGCGGCAGCTTCGGCGGCAACATGCTGATCGCCTCCACCTGGCGTCACCGCGAGGAGATGAAGCGCATCGGCAAGGGCAACGCCGACCGCCGCTGGGACGTGCTGCCGCAGCAGCCGGCGCTGACCTACGACATCGCCCAGAACCGCCTGATCGTCACCGCCGCGGTGCTGCAGCCGCCGGTGTACGCGGCCGGCGGCGACGCCGCGGCGCTGTACGGTGCCTACGGCGCGATGGTCGCGCACGAGCTGATCGGCGCCATCGACAGCAAGGGCAGCCAGGTCGACGCGCAGGGCCAGTTGCGCAACTGGTGGACCCCGGAAGACAAGAGCGCGTGGAACGCGCTGGCCGCCCGCACCGCGGCCCAGTACGGCGCCTACGACTTCCCCGGCGTGAAGGGCGCCAAGGTCAACGGCCCGCTGACCCAGGACGAGGACCTGACCGACATCGGCAGCGTCGAACTGGCCTGGCAGGCCTACAGCGCCGCGCAGCCGACCGCCAGCGAGGCCGGCAAGCAGGCGTTCTACAAGGCCTGGGCCGGCCTGTGGGCGCAGCAGTTGTCGCCGACCGACGCCGTGCAGCGGGTCACTGCCGACGTGCACGCGCCCGGCCGCTGGCGCACCAACGGCGCACTGGCCAACCTGCCCGCCTTCGCCGCGACCTTCACCTGCAAGCCCGGCCAGCCGATGGTGCGCAGCGAGGCCGAACAGATCCACCTGTGGCCGTGAGCCGGTGCCGGCGCTAGCCGCCGGCCAGGCATACACAGCAAGACGGCGCGGGCAACCGCGCCGTCTTGCGTTCAGGGGTCGGGAAAACGTGTCGCCGGCGCTGCGCTTGCGGCGCGCAGCAGCGGCAGGCGTTTTCGCTCAGCGCACGATGCGCGGGCGCGGCGGCTTGCGCTTGCCGAACGGCGGCTGGCCGCGCCAGTAGCGGATCATCAGCCAGCCGAACAACATGCCGCCCAGATGCGCGAAATGCGCCACGCCCGGCTGCCAGCCGGTGAAGCCCATCAGCAGCTCCAGCGCGCCGAACACGATCACGAAGGTCCGCGCCTTCATCGGGATCGGCGGGAACAGCAGCACCACCCGCTGGTTCGGGAACAGCATGCCGAAGGCCAGCAGCAGGCCGAAGATGCCGCCGGAAGCGCCCAGGGTCGGATACGGCTCGTTGCCGTTGCTGAGCATCCACCAGCCGACCAGCAACTGGCACAGGCCGGCACCGACCACGCAGACCAGGTAATAGGTCAGGAAGCGCTTGTTGCCCCAGGTCTGCTCCAGCGGCCCGCCGAACATGTACAGCGCCAGCATGTTGAACAGCAGGTGCGAGAAACTGCCATGCAGGAAGCCGTAGGTCAGCAACTGCCAGAGCTGGAAGTTCTGCCCGGGCGAGAACGCATCGAAGGCGCCGATCGGCCACAACATAAAGGGCGCGAACGTGTCCGTGCCGAGCAGCATCTGCAGCAGGAATACCACGACGTTGCCGATCAGCAGCGCTTGGGTGACGGGCGGAAGTCTGGGGAACATGGTCGGGTCCGTGGCAACTGTCCCCATCATAGCCGCTCGCCAGAGCATGCACCCCAACCAATGCAGCGGCATGCCATGACCAACGACGCTCTTCCAAGAGGTATTGCGAGCGCGGTGCGCCGAAGAGACAGACGAGGGCGCGGGCGAAGCCTCGCGCAGTCAACATGCAGCATGCGCTTCGCGTCCGTACCCTCACCCCAACCCCTCTCCCGCGGGGAGAGGGGCTTGTACGTCCCTTCTCCCCTTGGGAGAAGGTGCCCCGCAGGGGCGGATGAGGGTACGGCGCGCAGCCTCGTGCAGTTGAAACACCACACGCGCTTCGCGCCCAACCCTCACCCCAACCCCTCTCCCGGAGGGAGAGGGGCTTGTACCTCCTTCTCCCTCCGGGAGAAGGTGCCCCGAAGGGGCGGATGAGGGTAAGGGCGCAGCCTCATGCAGTTGAAACACCACACGCGCTCCGCGCCCAACCCTCACCCCAACCCCTCTCCCGCAGGGAGAGGGGCTTGTACGTCCCTTCTCCCCTTGGGAGAAGGTGCCCCGAAGGGGCGGATGAGGGTAAGGGCGCAGCCTCGTGCAGTCGAAACACCGCATGCGCTTCGCGCCCCGACCCTCACCCCAACCCCTCTCCCGCGGGGAGAGGGGCTTGTACGTCCCTTCTCCCTCCGGGAGAAGGTGCCCCGAAGGGGCGGATGAGGGTAAGGGCGCAGCCTCGTGCAGTCGAAACACCGCATGCGCTTCGCACCCCTACCCTCACCCCAACCCCTCTCCGTGGGGAGAGGGGCTAAGCCATTCACAGCCGGCGTCTTCTGCTCTTTGAGACACGAGCCCCGCAGTTCTGGCGCGCCTCGCTACCGAGGCCCCCAGACCTCGGCATCGAGATCGCGCGCCGGCGCCAGCGCACGCTTCACCCGTCCGCCCTGCACCGCCACGCCCTCGGCGCGCAGGCGCTGGCATTGCTCGCGATAGCCGCGCGAGCCTTCCGGAAAGGCGATGCGGCCGTCGCTGCGCAGCACCCGATGCCAGGGCAGCGCGGCGTCGGTGTTGCCACCGAGCAGGCGCGCCACCAGGCGCGCGCGTCCCGGCAACCCGGCCAGTATCGCCACCTCGCCATAGCCGCGCACCTGGCCCGACGGGATCGCCCGGATCGTCGCCAGGATCCGCGCATGCGCCTCGGCCGCCGCCGTCGCGGCCGGCGCCGACGCGCGCGCTGCGGGCGGCCGCCGTGGACTCATGCCGGCCGTGCCCGCACCGGCCGCGACACCAGCAGCACCCCGCCCAGTACCAGCACAGTGCCGGCGATCTGCCACGGCCCCATTGCCTCGCCCAGCACCATCACGCTGAGCACGATGGTGGAGACCGGGCCGAGCATGCCGATCTGCGACGCGAGCGCCGAGCCGATGCGCTGCACCGCCAGCATCGTCGCCAGTACCGGCACCGCCGTGCACAGCGTGCCGTTGAGCAGCGACAGCGCATAAACCGGTGCCGGCAGGACCAGCGCGTGCAGCGGCCGCAGCAGCAGGAACTGGGCGATGCACAGCGCGCAGGCGACCAGGCTGGCGTAGGCGGTCAACCGCACCGCGCCGACCCGCGCCACCAGTTGGCCGCTGCCGACCAGATAGGCCGCATAGGCCAGCGCGCTGCCGAAGACCAGCAAGCTGCCCCAGGCGGTACGCGCGCCGCCGATCTGCAGGTCGTGGCCGAACGCCAGCAACACGCCCAGGTAACTCAACGCCAGCGCCCACAGCTGGCGTCGCTGCGGCCGTCGCCGCCACAGCAGCACGCCGATCAGCAGCACCAGGGTCGGGGTGAGATAGAGGATCAGCCGCTCCAGGGTCGCGGTGATGTACGCCAGGCCGAGAAAGTCCAGGAAGCTGGCCAGGTAGTAGCCGAGCACGCCCAGGGCGACGATCCGCCAACGGTCGCCCGCCTGCAGCGGCGGCGCGCGGCGCGCTACCCACAAGGCCATCGCCGCGAAGCACGGCAATGCCACCAGCATGCGCAAGGCCAGCAGGGTCACTGCATCGACACCGTAGCGATAGCCGAGCTTGACGATGATGGCCTTGCCCGAGAACGCGATCGCGCCGCCGGCGGCCAGCAGCACGCCACCGAGGCTGGCCTGGGTGGCGGTGGGGGCGACGGCGGCGGACGTGCCGGGCGCGCTCATCGCGCAGCGCCGCGGCAGGGAGAAGAGAACACGTGCATGCCGCCATTCTACGGCGCCACAGCGAACCAGCCGCCGGATCGCCGCGACCTCAGCGCATCAGCACCACTTCCTCGGCGGAAGTCGGATGGATCGCCACGGTGTCTTCCAGTTGCTGCTTGGTCACGCCCAGCTTCAATGCCACCGCAAAGCCCTGCAGGATCTCGTCGGCCCCGTCGCCGAGCAGGTGGAAGCCGACCACGCGCTCCTCGGCGCCCACGCACACCAGCTTGAACAGGCTGCGCTGCGGCGAATCGGCCAGCGCCTGCAGCATCGGCCGGAAATTGCTGCGGTACACGGTCACCGCGTCGGCGCCATAGCGCTCGCGTGCCTGCTCCTCGCCCAATCCCACCTGGCCGAGCGGCGGATGCGAGAACACCACGCTGGGCACGTTCTCGTAGTCCAGCCGCGCCTGCGGCCGGTCGCCGAACACGCGGTCCATCAGCTTGCGCCCGGCGGCGATCGCCACCGGGGTCAGGCCGACCCTGCCGGCCACGTCGCCGATCGCATACAGCCCCGGTACGTCGGTGTTCTGGTACGCGTCCACCACGATCTCGTGCTTGTCGCCCAGGCGCACGCCCAGCGCTTCCAGGCCGAGGTCGCGTGTGTTGGGCCGGCGCCCGATCGCGAAGAACACCTTGTCGACGCGCTCGCCGGGCTGCCCCTGCGCATCGACCACGCACAGGCCCTTGCCGCTGCGGCGCAAGGCGCTGGCGCGGTAACCGAAATGCAGGCGCACGCCCTGGTGGCGCAGGTTGTCGGCAAGCTGCCGTGCCAGTTCCGCGTCGAACCGCTCAAGCAGGCGCTCGCCCTGCACGTACAGTTCCACCCGGCTGCCCAGCGCCTGCAGCAGCCCGGCCAGTTCCACCGCGATATAGCCGCCGCCGATGATCGCCACCCGCGGCGGCGCCTCGCACAGGTTGAAGAAGTCGTCCGAGACCAGGCCCAGCTCGGCGCCGTCGATGTTCGGCCGCAGCGCGTGCGCGCCGGTGGCGATCACCACGTGCTTGGCGCTGACCCGCACGCCGTCGTCGCATTCGACGGTGTGCGCATCGACCAACCGACCGCGCCGCGGGATCAGCACCACGCCGTCGGCATCCAGCCGGCGCCGGTAGCTGGCGTGGATGTTGCCGATGTAGCCCTGGCGATGCGCCACCAGTTCCGCCCACGACAGCGTGGCCTCGGGAATGGCGAAGCCGACTGCGCGCGCTAGGTCGATGCGTTCGACCAGATCCGCCGCCAGCCACATCGCCTTCTTCGGCACGCAGCCGACGTTGACGCAGGTACCGCCGAGCGCGCTCGGCTCCAGGATCGCCACCCGTGCGCCATGGCTGGCGGCGCGGAAGGCGGTGGCCAGGCCGCCGGACCCGCCGCCCAGCACCAGCAGGTCGTAATCGCGGATCGACCCGTTCACGGCGCACGCTCGGCGCGCGGCGGGGTCGCATCGGGCGCGGCGCGGTGCGCGCGGTTCACATCGTCCATCGGCTGTCCTGTCGCATGTCTCGGTCGCCGCGGAGCATGCCATGGGCGACCGCGCGGCAGATGTGAGGACGCCGCTGCAGCGCCTGCGCTCAGGCCGCGTCGCTGCGCCGCATCGGCTGCCAGCGCAGGTAGCTGGCCGAGCGCCACAGCCACTCCACCGGACCGAAGCGGAACCGCTGCAGCCACCAGTGCGACAGCGCCACCTGCAGCGCGAACAGCGCGACCGCGAACGGGATCTGCCAGGCGCGCGGCAGTTGCTCGAAATAGCCGAAGCCGTAGCCGTAGAACAGCGTGGTGCACACCAGCGACTGCAGCAGGTAGTTGCTCAGCGCCATGCGCCCGGCCGGCGCCAGCCACTGCAACGCGGGCGCGGCGCGCACCAGCCAGGCCGCATAGCCCAGCGCCATCAGACCACTGGCGATGCTGGCCAGGGCATAGGCACAGGTCAGGCGCAGATCCAGCCGCGCCGGATCCATCCACGGCTCCAGCCGGAAGCTCAGCAGCATCAGCGCCAGCCCCAGCGGCAGCACGCCCCAACGCAGCACGGCGAGCAGCCGCGGGAAGCGCTGCGGTTGCGCGGCCAGGCCGCTGCGCACGCACCAGGCGCCGAGCAGGAACATGCCGAAGATGGTCGGCGCGTTGAACACCAGCACGCCCAGCGATTCGACCAGGTCGCGCGCGCGCTGCGCGGTGGCCTGGACATAGCTGCCGTGACCGAACACCTCACGCTGCTGCGCCAGCGCCGCCGCGCCGTGCCGCGCCTGCTCGGCCATCTCGCGCTGCCACTGCGCCGCGCCGTGCGGATCGGCCTGCGCCGCCCAGGAGGCCGCGCCGACCAGCAGCCACAGCGCCGGCGCGAACAGGTAGACCACCAGCGCCATGCCGGGCAGCCAGCGCGTGGGCGCCTCGCGGAACGCCAGCAGCATGAACGCCAGCAGCGCATAGCTGACCAGGATGTCGCCGGACCACAGCAACAGCGCGTGCAGCAGGCCGATCAGCAGCAACCCCGCACTGCGACGCAGGAAGAAACCGCCGAACGGCCGTCGCGCGGTCTCGGCGCGCTGCGCCATCACCGCGAAGCCCATGCCGAACAGCAGCGAGAACAAGGTGTAGAACTTGCCCTGCACCAGGATGTAGACCAGGGCGTCGGCGATGCGGTCGGCGCCGCGCAGCGCCGGATCCAGGCCGGTCATCGCCGCGTCCAGCGGGCCGACGAAGCCCTCGATGTTCATCAGCAGGATGCCCAGCAGGGCGAAGCCGCGCAGCACGTCCAGCGTGGCGATGCGCTCGGCGGGCGCGACGGGCTGCAACACGGGGGCGGAAGTGGCCAAGGCGGCACCGGACGGAAGGCCGGCGATGTCCCTCGCCGCGATCAGGAAGGCCGCCGGCGTCCGCGGCGGCACGACGGCGCCGCTGCGCGCGGCGCCAGGGCTGGCGGCACCGGCGCGACCGGCACCGCCGCAAACGCACTCAGTGGTGGTGGCCGCCGTCGCCGTGCACGTGGCCGTGCTCGATCTCTTCGGCGCTGGCCTCGCGCACGTCGACGATCTCCACGTCGAAGTGCAGGTCCTTGCCGGCCATCGGGTGGTTGAGGTCGACGTCGACCACGCTCATGCCGACCTTCTGCACGGTGACCACGCGCGGGCCGAAGTTGGTCTGCAGCACCACCTGGCTGCCCGGCTGCAGCTTGGCCGCGCCGAAATGCTTCTTCGGCACGCGCTGGCTCAGGCCCTCGCGGTATTCGCCGTAGGCGTCCTTGGCGGCCACGTCGACGCCGAAGCTGTCGCCGGCGGCCTTGTCCATCATCGCGTTCTCCAGGCCCGGGATGATGTTGCCGTGGCCGACCAGGATCACCAGCGGATCGCGGTCCTTGGAGCTTTCGATCGGTTCTTGACCGACTTCCGAAACGGTGTAGTGGAAACGGACGACGCGGTCTTTTTCGATCTTCATGTGCACTCTGCGCTGTGGCTGCCGGGGGCAGACGGGATGGGCGGCTTGTCGGCCGCCGGGAGCGCCGCCATGATGGCGGCCTTCTGAGGTCGCGCATTATCCCGGCTCCATGCACAACACGCCAGTTTCGCCGCGCGGCCGCCGCGCGTTCCCGTGGTGGCTTCCGCTGCTGTGCACCGCCGCGCTGGCGGCCTGCGGACGCCACGAGGTCCGCCACACCCGGCCGGCACCGGTGGCGGTGCGCGAGTGGCCGCAGGTGGCGCCGGCCGACCCGGGCGCGGCCAACGCGGTGCTGATGCGGGCGCTGGGCCTGGTCGGCACGCCCTACCGCTACGGCGGCAACACCCCCGAGTCCGGGTTCGACTGCAGCGGCCTGGTCGCCTACGTCTACCGCGACATGCTCGACCTGCGGCTGCCGCGCACCTCGCGCGAGCTGGCCGCGGTGCAGGGGCCGCGGATCGACCCGCAGCGCCTGAGCACCGGTGACCTGGTGTTCTTCGGTAGCGCAGGAAATGTGACGCACGTTGGAATTTATGTCGGTGAAGGCCGCTTCGTGCACGCTCCAAGCACGGGCGGAACGGTGCGCCTGGATTCGCTGGACGGGGCCTACTGGCGGGACCATTACACCGGCGCAAAGCGGGTTTTGCGCTGAACTGTGATTTCACCCACATTCATAATTACGAAAATTTAACCTTATTTGAACTTCCTATTTCTGTCTACAAGGCATGATCCCCCATCGTTTTATTTTGTGATCCAAGCGTGACGACCGAAGCCCAGACCTCTCCAGGCAAGCCCGCCGTTCCCCGCCGGACCGCTTTCCGCCTCTTCTGCACCGCCTCGCTCTGTTTCTCGGCCCTCCCGGCCCTGGCCCAGACCGCTCCCGCCGACACCGTCGTCCCGGAAGCGATCGCGACCGTCGCCCCCGCTCCCGCCCAGGTGAGCGCCACCGCGACCACCGCCCAGGCGACCGCCCAGACCCCCAACACCGCCACCTCGGCCAAGCCGGCCGCCGCCCAGGCAACCGCACCGTCGCGCAGCAAGGCCGACGCCGCCGCCACCGCCACCCTGGCCGCCCTGCTGCCGCACCTGGCCGCCAACGACACCATTCCGCTGATGGACCGCTCGGCGATGTTCGCCGGCGACATCAGCCGCCTGCTGGCCAACTACGACGTGTCCCAGCCGGTCCCGCGCGAAGGCGTGGTGCCGGGCGGCGACAAGGTCCAGTCCGTGCTCAAGCGCGCCATGGCGCTGCTGGGCACCCCGTACCGCTGGGGCGGCGAGGACACCGAAGGCTTCGACTGCAGCGGCCTGGTCGGCTACGTGTTCCGCACCGCGCTGGGCATCGAGCTGCCGCGCGTGTCGCGCGAGATGGCCCGCGAGGCCAACGCCCAACTGATCAAGGACCGCGACGCGCTGGCGCCGGGCGACCTGGTGTTCTTCGGTCGCAAGGGCCGCGTCGACCACGTCGGCCTGTATGTCGGCGAGGGCCGCTTCCTGCACGCCCCCAGCCGCGGCAAGGACGTGCGCGTGGACACGCTGACCTCCGGCTACTGGGGCGAGAAGTTCGTGCAGGCGCGCCGCGTGGCGATGTAAGCCACCCTGTTCTGCAGACACTTGAAGAAAGGCCGCTGGGGACAGCGGCCTTTTTTGTTGCGACGTTTCGCGGCCGCCCGGCTGGCGGTCGTGCCACTGGCACCGACGCGGCCGCCCTCAGGCGGTGGCAACGATCGCGCGCACGTCCTTGTCGATCCGCAACGCGCCGTCGCCATGCGCAAACGCCGCCTCTACCGCCTGCCGCAAGGCTGACGCGTGCGCCTGCGGCGGCAACGGCAGACTCTGCAGATAGGCCATGACGTCCTCGGGATCGGTGCAGACCAGCACGTCGTCGAAGCGTGCGACCCGGACCTGTGCGAAGTGCATGGCGAACAGGCGCGCGCCCGCCTCGGCGTCCAGGCGCAGGGTGGACGGGTCGCGGTCCGGGCCACCCGCCACTGCGGCGACCAGTTGCGCGAGTTGGCGCATGTTGTCGCGACCATTGAGCACCGCCAGTACTGCCGCGCCTGGACGAACGATGCGCCGCAGCTCGCGCACGCCCGCCTGCGGATCGGGCAAGTGGTAGAGCATATGCACGGCCAGTGCGGCGTCGATGCTGGCATCGCGCAGCGGCAGGCGCATCGCGTCGCCGACCACACCCTGCGGCCGCAGCGCCGCCGCCTGCGCCAATGCCGCGGCGACCATGGCCGGCGAGCGATCCAGCAATTGCAATGCCAGCGATGGCGGCCACTGCCCGGCGAGCGCGCCCCACAGCTGGCCGGTGCCGCAGCCGATATCGGCCACGCGCATGTCTGCGGCCAGCGGCACCTGCGCGCGCAACCACGGGTACCAGTCGCCGCGGCCGTACTTGGCATGCAGCGACTTGCGCTGCGCCAGCCGCTGGGTGTCGCCGTATTGCCGCTGCAGTTCCGCGCTGTCCGCCTGGAGGGTCATCGTCGCCGTCCGCGTTGCCCGCCTGCACGATACGCTGTCCGCCTCGATCGCGTCACCGGGACTTCGATGACACCACGCCCCTCGCCTGCCCCGCAGTCCTGCCGTGCCGATGAGACCGTCCGCCGGGTCGCGTCCCGGCCGCGGTTGCAGGCGCTGCGCTGATGCCAGCCGAGCACACCCTGCCCACGCCCGCCCAGGCGCTGGCGATCGCGCACTCGCTGCTGTGCACCCGCTACGCCGACGCCGCCTTCGGCTTCGCCGCCGGCTCGATCCTGCGCGGCGAAGGCACGCATCTGTCCGATCTCGACCTGGTCGTGGTCTATGAGCGCCTGCCGGCGGCACGCCGCGAATCGTTCCTCGCCGACGGCATGCCCGTCGAAGCCTTCGTGCACGACCCGGGCACGCTGGCCTGGTTCGTCGAGGAAGACGCCGCCCGCGGCCGCCCCAGCCTGCTGCACATGATCGCCGAGGGCACCCTCGTCGGCACCGCGACCGAATCCGCACGCAGCCTGCAAGGCCAGATCGCCGCGCGGCTGCAGGCCGGGCCGCCGCCGCTGACGCAGGCGCAACGGGACGCGCTGCGCTACGAGATCACTGATCTGGTCGACGACCTGTGCGGCGAGCGCAGCGCCGCCGAGATCCTCGCCATCGGCGCCCTGCTGCATCCGCGCCTGGCGGAACTGGCGCTGCGCGGACGCGGCCATTGGTACGGCAGCGGCAAGTGGGTGCCGCGCCTGCTGGCACGGATGGATCCGGCCTTGGGCCAGCGCTTCGACCAGGCCTTCGCCGCGCTGTTCGCCAACGCCGACCGTGCGCCGGTGCTGGCACTGGCGCAGCAGGAACTGGCCGTGCACGGCGGCCGTCTGTTCGACGGCGACTGCCGCACCGCGCCCGCGGACTGGCGCGCCTGAGCCAGCGCGCGGGCGCGCGCGCTCAGCCGTGGTAGTGGGCGATGGTGTCCTCGATGCCCTTGCTCAGTTCCATCACCTTCTGCGCGTACTCGGCCAGGCGATGGTCTTCCGGCGTGTCCGGATGCCAGGCCGGCACCGCGGTCGGCCGGCCTTCGACGCCGTCCAGGGCCACGAACACGATGATGCAATGCGTGCACAGACGCGGCTCGCCGCCCATCGGATCGCGGGCGCGCACCTCGATGGCGAAGTGCATGCTGCTGGTGCCGGTGTGGACCAGCTTGGCGCTGACCGTGACCATGTCGCTGATGCGGATCGGCGAGACGAAGCGGATGCCGCCCACCGCCACGGTCACGCTGTAGTGGCCGCTCCAGCCCACCGCCGCGGCGTAGCCGACCTGGTCGATCCACTTCATCACCACGCCGCCGTGGACCTTGCCGCCGTAGTTGACGTCGATCGGTTCGGCCAGGAAGCGGAAGGTCAGTTCGCGTTGCGTGCCGCTCATCGGGAGTCCATGCAGGGGAAGGAGGCGGCAGTCTGCCATGCGCCGCCGCCGCCAATCGCAACGGCGCCGCAATAAGCTGTCGCCGCAGACGCGCTGGCGGCCGGCGGCGTCGGCTAGGCCGCGGCCAGCGCGAGATTGTCGCGCTTGCGGATGCACAGCCACGGGAAATGCGGCTGGCGCCAGCGCAACGCCCGCAGGCAGCGCACCGACAGCCGTCGTGGGTCGAACAAGCGGCGCAGCACGATGCCGTCCAGTACCGCCTCGGTGTGCTGGTGGTACTGCTGCGCCAGTTCGGCGCAGCCCAGGTCGCTGAAGTAGCGCAGGCTGCGCGCGGCGCTGGCCCTGGCTTGCTCGACGTCGGCGTAGAACGGGCTGTCGAGGATGTGCAGTTCGCCGTCGTGCTGCAGCAGCTGCAGCAGGCGAGCGATCAGCGCACGCGGATCGGCGAAGTACTGGATGCAGGCCGGCACCACCACCACATCGAACCGCTGCGCCGGCAGCGGCAAACGCAGGATGTCGCCGGCCACGAAGCTCAACCGCGGCGCGTCGGCGAAGACCCGCGCCGCCTGCGCCAGTTCGGTGCGATTGACGTCGACACCGCAGACTTCACGCTGCAGGCCGCTGGCCAGGCGATGCGACAGCCAGCCGTTGCCGCAGCCCAGTTCCAGCAGCGGCCCGTCGCCGCCGCGCGCGCGCAGGTGGCGCAGCAGGCGCCGGCACGACTCGGCACGCACCCGCCATTCGTGGCTGGCGCCGAGCGCGCCGGGCGGCTGCGGCAGCGCGCGCACCTGGGCGTCGCTGTAGAGCCGGCCTTCGCGGCGGCGCACGTCCAGGTAGCGCTGCTCGAACGGGTCGTCCGGCAGCGCGTCGTGCACCAGCACGCCCTCGTGCAGCGTCAGCCCGGGCAACTGCCGCAGCTGCGCGTGCAGGCTCTCGGCAGGCGTACTCACGGACGCATCAACGCACCTGGCCGGAACCGTCGACCGGCGGATCTTCCAGGCCGACATTGCTCGGGGCGGCCTCGTAGATGCTGCGATCGAGCAGGCCGGTCTCCTTGGCCACCAGCACCGGCACCAGCATCTGCCCGGTCACGTTGGTCATGGTGCGCATCATGTCCAGCACGCGGTCGATGGCGTACAGGTAGCCGATCACCTCCAGCGGCAGGTTGGCCGCGCTCAGCACCACCGTGGCCATCACCACCGCGGTGCCGGGCACGCCGGCGGTGCCGAAGCTGCCCAGCACCGAGGCGATCAACACCACGAAATACTGGTTGGCGGTCAGCGGCACGCCGGTGTACTGGGCGATGAACACCGCGCACAGCGCCGGGAAGATCGCGCCGCAACCGTCCATCTTGATGCTGGCGCCCAGCGGCACCGCGAACGCGGCGTAGTCCTTGTTGACGCCGAGGTTGTGGGTGATCGAGCGCAGCGCCACCGGCATCGCGGCGAAGCTGGAGGAACTGACGAAGGCCACCTGCATGCCCGGCGCGGCACCGCGGAAGAACTTCCACGGATTGAGCCCGTGCACCAGCAACAGGCCGCTGTACACCACCACGATGTGGATCGCGCAGGCCAGGTACAGCGCCAGCACGAAATTGCCGAACGGCAGCAGCTTGCCGAACCCATAGCCGCCGACCAGCGCGGCGATCAGGCCGAAGGTGCCGAGCGGGGTCATCTCCAGCACGAAGCGGGTGACCTGGATCATGATCTCGCTCATCTGCTTGGTGAGCTTGCGCGCCTCGGCCACGCGCTCGCCGAGCTTGACCATGGCAAAGCCCAGCAGCGCGGCGAAGAAGATCACCGGCAGGATCGAACCGCGCCCGGCCGCCAGCACGGTCTCGCCGGCGGCATTGGTCTTGGTGCCGATGCCGGTCAGCGCGTAGAACGGGTTGGACGGCACCACGTCCAGCAGCACCTGCACCGGGCTGGGCACGTCGCGCGGGGTCCAGGCGCTGTCCACGCGCAGGCCCAGATGGCCGGCGCCCGGCTGCAGCACCGTGCCCACGGCCAGGCCGACGCCGACCGCCAGCGCCGCGGTGACCACGAACCACAGGAAGGTGCGCCCGCCCAGCTTGGCCACCGACTGCTGCCCGTGCAGCGCCGAGATCGCGTTGATGACCGCGAAGAACACCAGCGGCACCGCGATCATCTTGATCAGGGTGACGTACAGATCGCCCAGCGGCTTGAACCAGGTTTCGGCGGTCGGGCCTAGCGCCCAGCCCGCCAGGGCGCCCAGCAGGAAGCCGGCGACCACGCGCTGCCAGAACGGAATGCGTAACCAGGCCGTCACCAGTTTCATCGACGCTGTCCAGAGAGATCGGGGGTTTCGCACGATAGCGCACCCCGGCAGCAGCGACGACGCCATGGCTGGAAAGGCGCGATGTCATCGGCATGCCTTGTCGCAGCCGGCATAATGCGGGGGACTTCGTTGTTCAGGACCCGTTCTGCGTATGCGCCTTCCCGTTTCCGCCCTCGCCGCCGCCTCTACCCTGCTGCTGGGTGCCTGCGCCAGCACGCCGCACGCGCCGGCCGCCAGCGCCAACGTCACGCCGATCGTCGTCCCCGCCGTGGCCCATCCGGCCGGCGAGACCCCGGCCTGGTGGTACCGCAGCGGCGCCGCCAAGGCCGCCAACAACGGTGCGATGCGCGGCAAGGCCAAGAACGTGATCCTGTTCCTCGGCGACGGCATGAGCCTCACCACCGTCGCCGCCGCGCGCATTCTCGACGGCCAGCGCAAGGGTGCTTCGGGCGAGGAGAACCAGTTGTCGTGGGAGGCGTTCCCCGCCACCGCGCTGAGCAAGACCTACAACACCGATTCGCAGACGCCGGATTCGGCCGGCACCATGACCTCGATCACCACCGGTGTGAAGACCCACATGGGCGCGATCGGCGTATCCGCCGGCAAGCGCGACGCCTGCGCCGACAGCCTCGGCAAGCAGTTGCTGAGCTGGCTGGAACTGGCCGACAGCGCCGGCATGGGCACCGGCATCGTCACCACCACCCGCCTCACCCACGCGACCCCGGCCGCGACCTACGCGCACGTGCCCGAGCGCAACTGGGAAAGCGATGCCGACCTGCCGGAGAAGGCCGTGGCCGAGGGTTGCCGCGACATCGCCCAGCAGATGGTCGGCGCGCGCTTCGGGCGCGGCCCGCAGGTGATGCTGGCCGGTGGCCGCGGCCAGTTCACCACCGTCGAGCAGCGCGACCCCGAGTACGACGACAAGGTCGGCCTGCGCCTGGACGGCCGCGACCTGGTCGGCGAATGGCGCCAGCGCCATCCGCAGGGCGCCTACGTGTGGACCCGCGGGCAACTGGAAGCGGCGCAGAACGCGCCGGCGCTGCTGGGCCTGTTCGAGCCGGACCACATGCAGTTCGACCACGACCGCGACCGCAGCGCCAATGGCGACCCGAGCCTGGCCGAGATGACCAAGGCCGCGATCCGCACCCTGTCGCAGGACAAGAACGGCTACGTGCTGATGGTCGAAGGCGGACGCATCGACCACGCGCACCACGCCGGCAACGCCTACCGCGCGCTGGACGAGACGATCGCCCTGTCGCAGGCGGTGCAGGCCGCGGCGGACGCGACCTCGGCCGAGGACACGCTGATCATCGTCACCGCCGACCATTCGCATACGCTGAACTTCGTCGGCTACCCGCAGCGCGGCAACCCGATCCTGGGCAAGGTGCGCGGCACCAGCGGCGAGGACGCCAACACCGGCGACCTGGCGCTGGACGGCAACGGCCAGCCCTACGCCACGCTCAGCTACGCCAACGGCCCCGGCTACACCGGCGCCAGCAACCAGCAGCCGGCCGGGGTCAAGACCTTCCCGCATGCGCCGAGCAACTTCGAGCCGGCCAACGGCCGCCCGGACCTGACCCATGTCGACACCGAAAGCCCGGATTTCATGCAGGAAGCGCTGGTGCCGACCAAGGCCGAGACCCATGGCGGCGACGACGTCGGCATCTGGGCGCGCGGCCCCGGCAGCAACGCGTTCCGCGGCAGCCTGGAAGAGAACGTGATCTACCACGTGATCGTGCAGGCCACGCCGACGCTGCGCGCGCGGCTGTGCCAGGCCGGCACCTGCAACGGCGACGGCGTCCCGGTGGAACTGCCCAAGCCGGCGGCGTTCATGACCAGCGCCGCCACCGCGCAATGAGGCGGCGTCGGCCGCGCCGCGGCCGCCTGCGCGCGGTCGTTGCGGTGTTCGCAGGGTTCGCTGCGTGTACCGCGCTCGGCACGGTGCCGGCGGCCGCGGCGCAACCGGCCACCGAGGCCTGCCGCCTGGGCGACCCGAATACCGATCGGCCGGTGGTGCCGGGCTGCCGGCTCGGCGCCGACGAACGCCTGGTACTGACGCCACAGGCGCTGCGGCGCCTGTCCTTCGATCGCGACGGGCTGGCGCTGCTGAGCGTCGGCACGCGGTTCTATTACGTCCGCGCCGATGGCCGCAGCCTGCCGGTGATCACCTGGGACAACGGTCCGGACGGTTTCACTGAAGGGCTGACCCGCGGCATCTTTAATGGCCGCATCGGCTTCTACGACCGGCAACTGCGCGAGGTGATCGCGCCGGTCCACGACTTCGCCTGGCCGTTCGAGCACGGCGTCGCCGCGGTCTGCGACGGCTGCAGCGCGGGCACGCCCGACACCGACGGCCACACGCCGATGCAGGGTGGCCGCTGGTACTCCATCGACCGCCATAACCGCGAAGTGCCGGCGCCGACGCGCTGAGCCGATGATCGAGTGCGGCATGGCCGCGGTGTCGCGGAGAAGCTCGCCAAGGCTGGTTCTCCTGCAACGCGTCTCCTGCTGCATCTCCGCGATGTCCGGTGAATCGTCTCGTCCGCGAGGCGAGACATCCCCGCGTCGGGACTGAAGTCCCTCCCACATGGGGCTAACTCACGTTCGCGCTGTTTCGGACGTCGTCGCGCGCTGGCCGCAGGCCGGGCATCGCGTGCTGACGGCCGACATCGAGCGGATACCAGACTGAGCAGGCAACCGCGATAGTCCCGAGCACACGGAACTGCTCTTGTGGGAGGGACTTCAGTCCCGACGCGGTTAGCTGAAAGGCGTCGGGACTGAAGTCCCTCCCACAACGCCAATCAGGCTCAAAGACCTCGCCATGCCGCATTTCGCGCTGACGTGCGCTTGCGTCTACAGTGACGCGATGCCGCCGCACGCCTCTACGCCCCCGTTGTCCGCACTCGCCGCCGTGCTGCCCGATCCGGCGCCGGCGCCGCTGCTGCTCGGCCTCAGCGGCGGGCTGGATTCGAGCGTGCTGCTGCACCTGCTCGCGCAGCAGCCGTCGTACCGCCACGCCGGCCTGCGCGCGCTGCACGTGCACCATGGCCTGCATGCCGACGCCGACGCCTGGGCCGCGCAGTGCGCGCAGCTGTGCGCGACGCTGGCGGTGCCGCTGCAGGTGGTGCGGGTGCAGGTGCCGCGCGACAGCGGCGATGGCCTGGAAGCGGCCGCACGGCAGGCGCGCCGCCACGCCTTCGCGCAGGCGCTGCAGCCCGGCGAATGGCTGGTGCTGGCGCAGCACCGCGACGATCAGGCCGAGACCTTCCTGCTGCGCGCGCTGCGCGCGTCCGGCCCCGATGGCCTGGCGGCGATGCAGGCGCTGTCCGACTTCGCCGGCAGCCGCCTGTGGCGGCCGCTGCTGGCGCAACCACGCAGCGCGCTGCACGCCTATGCGCAGCAGCACGGCCTGCAGTGGATCGACGACCCCAGCAATGCCGATCCCGGCTTCGACCGCAATTTCCTGCGCCTGCAGGTGCTGCCGCTGCTGCGCCAGCGCTGGCCGCAGGCCGACGCCGCCCTCGCCCGCAGCGCGCAGCTATGCGCCGACGCCAGTGCACTGCTGGAGGTGGACGACCGCATGGCGCTCGACGCGCTGCAGGACGCCCCCGGCGCCCCGCTGCCGCTCGCGCCGCTGCGCGCCCTGCCCGCGGCGCGGCGCGCGCGCGTGCTGCGACGCTGGGTCGCGCAGGCCGGCCTGCCACCGTTGCCGGCGGCCGGGCTGGCCGCGATCGAACGCGACCTGCTGCAGCCGCGTTCCGATGCCGCGGCGCAGTTCGCCTGGCACGGCGCCTGCGTGCGCAGCTGGCGCGACACGCTCTACGCCGAGCGCGACCTCGCGCCCTGGCCTGCCGACTGGCAGGCGCAATGGGACGGCCGCGCGCCGCTGGCGTTGCCCGATGGCCGCCGCCTGCACCTGCGCGCCGACACCACGCTGGCCTTCGATACGCCGCTGCTGGTGCGCGCGCGCCGCGGCGGCGAACGCCTGCGCCTGCCGGGGCGGACGCAGTCGCAGGCACTGAAGCACCTGCTGCAGACGCAGGCGTTGCCACCGTGGGAGCGCCTGCGACTGCCGCTGCTGTTCGACGCCACGCACCTGCTGGCCGCCGGCCCGGACCTGCTGGCCGCGCCGTTGCACGCCTGGCTGCAGGCGCACGCCGCGCACCTGGCGCTGGATCCGCTGCCCGTGGCGGCGCCCGCCTCGCATTGACCCTGCCGCCGCCGCCGCGCACACTTTCGCCATGCCCAAGAAGTCCCAAGACGATGCCTCCCCGGTCGCGCGCTTCGAGCAGTCGCTCGAGGAGCTGGAAGTGCTGGTGGAGAAGATGGAAGCCGGCGATCTGAGCCTGGAACAGTCGCTCAGCGCCTACGAGCGCGGCGTGGGCCTGTACCGGCAATGCCAGCAGGCGCTGGAGCAGGCCGAGTTGCGCGTGCGCCTGCTCAGCGATCCCGAGCAGCCCGAGAGCGCCGAACCCTTCGATCCCGTGCCGCCCCATGGCGGCTGACGCGGCGTTCGCGCACTGGCGCGAACGGGTGGAAGCAGGCCTGCAGGCGCAGTTGCCGGCAGCGACGCTGGCGCCGCAGCGCCTGCACGCGGCGATGCGCCACGCCACCCTCGGCGGCGGCAAGCGCATGCGCCCGCTGCTGGTCTACGCCAGTGGCGCGCTGTTCGGTGCCGACGCCGCGCGCCTGGATGCACCGGCACTGGCGGTGGAACTGATCCACGCGTATTCGCTGGTCCACGACGACCTGCCGGCGATGGACGACGACGCCCTGCGCCGCGGCCAGCCGACCGTGCACATCGCCTTCGACGAAGCCACCGCGATCCTCGCCGGCGACGCGCTGCAGAGCCTGGCGTTCGCGTTGCTGGCCAATGCCGAGGACGCGGCGGCGACGCTGCGCGTGCAGTGGCTGCAGACCCTGGCCGAGGCCGCCGGTGCGGCCGGCATGTGCGGCGGCCAGGCATTGGACATCGACGCCACCGGCCGCGTGCAGGCGTTGCCCGACCTGCAACGCATGCATGCGCTGAAGACCGGCGCGCTGATCCGCGCCAGCGTGCGCCTGGGCGCGCTCGGCGGCGGCGCCGACACCGCCGCGCTCGCGCAACTGGATAGCTTCGCCACCGCGCTGGGCCTGGCCTTCCAGGTGCGCGACGACATCCTCGACGTGGAAGCCAGCTCCGAACAGCTCGGCAAGACCGCCGGCAAGGACGTCGCGCAGGCCAAGTCCACCTACCCTGCCCTGCTGGGCATGGACGGCGCCAAGGCCAAGCTGGCCGAGCTGGCGCAGGCGATGCAGGACAGCCTGCACGACTACGGCACCGACGCCGATGCGCTGGCGGCGCTGGCGCGGCTCGCGGTCGATCGCGCGCACTGATCGCCGCGCTCGACGCGTGCGATCGTTGCGACTGGGCCGCACGCGTCATTAGCCGCGCAGGCGCTGCACCGCATCCGCGAAGCCAGGGATGGATACTGACGCTGGCCGCGCGCAGCCCTTGATGACCAGCGGCGCTGTCGTAGGAGACGCTGTCGTAGGAGCGGCTTCAGCCGCGACAGGCATTACCGATGACATGTGTCGCGGCTGAAGCCGCTCCTACAGGTGTTTGCGGTGAGTGTCTGGGGCAATGTGGAAGGACTTCAGTCCCGACTGCTTTCGCGGTCCGATCGTCCGCTACGCCGGTCGTCGCGGATGCATGACAGTTGACTCCCACACCAGGCAACCAGGCGCATCTCACGCCACGGCAACCCGCGCTGTCGCAAAAATTTCGAAGCCGCGCATACCGCTGCAGATCGCGATGACGCCGGCTGCGGCGAATGGAGATCCCGGACATCCTCATCGCCTTCGGCAAACGCCGCCACCAGCACGATCTCCACGCACTGCACGCACACGCACAGTGCGAGCGTGATCGCCACATGGCCGATCGCAACGCTGCGCTCGATCCGGTGCATGGCGCTGCGGCAAGCCGCTGCAGCGCGACACGCACGCGCGGCGATGTCTGTCCGCGATGCCGATACTGAGACCTGGCGCGCGCTTCGCTGGACGAAATCGAAGACAAACGCACCTGCGACGCGCACGCGCGCAGCACCGGGCTAGTTTGCTTCGGCCCCTGTCATGGGGCGCCCACTTTCGACGGAGAGAGACTGCATGAAACACGCATCCCGGATCTCGGCAGCGATCGGCTTCAGCCTGGTCGGCATCATCTCGGCGGCCACTGCGCAATCGCAACTCACGCGCACGCCCGCGCCGCTGCAGGTCGAACTGACGCCGGTCGCAGACGCCGACGGCCAGCAGCGCGGCCAGATGGCGGTGACCGTGCGCAACACCGGCACGCAGGTCGCACGTGTGCCCAAGTGGGAACTGCCGCTGGGCGATCTCGACAACGCCCTGTTCCAGGTGCAGCGCGACGGCAAGCCGGTGGATTACGTCGGGCGCCTGGTCAAGCGCGCCGCGCCGCGCGCCGAGGACATGGTGGTGCTGCAGCCGGGCGAAGCGAAGCAGGCGCAGATCGACCTGAGCCGCGCCTACGACCTGACCCGCAGCGGCAACTACAGCATCCGCCTCGACGCGCCGCTGCAGGGCGCCGCGCTCGCCGATGGCGCGCGCATGCTGCGCGCCGACGGTGAGCCGCAGACCCTGTCCAGCGCGCCGCTGACGGTATGGCTGGACGGCGGCCGCGGCCATGCGGTGCGCAACGACCTGATGGTCGGCCCGCAGGCGGTGGTCAACGGCGTCAACTACGCCTCGTGCAGCACCAGCCAGATCAGCACCATCGGCAGTGCGGTGAACGCGGCGCGCACCTACTCGCAGAACGCCAAGACCTACCTCAACGGCGGCAGCACCGGCGCGCGCTACACCACCTGGTTCGGCGCCTACAACGCCAGCCGCTACAGCACCGCCACCTCCAACTTCGTCAACATCGATTCGGCGATCGACCAGAACAACGGGCAGATCACCATCAATTGCGGTTGCAGCGACAGCTCCTACGCCTACGTGTATCCGAACCAGCCGTACCAGATCTACGTGTGCAATGCGTTCTGGAGCGCGCCGCTGACCGGCACCGACTCCAAGGCCGGTACGCTGATCCACGAAATGAGCCACTTCAGCGTGGTCGCCGGCACGCAGGACACCGCGTACGGCCAGAGCGCGGCCAAGAGCCTGGCCAAGAGCGATCCGGCGCGCGCGGTGAAGAACGCCGACAGCCACGAGTACTTCGCCGAGAACAATCCGTCGCAGAACTGAGTCCGGCACGCCGGTGATGTCCCCGGGCGCCGACCTCCCGTCGGCGCCCGGTTCGCTTGCGGCCCAGGCCGCACGCTCTGTGCCCGCGTGGTGTCCTAGGCCACCAGGCCCTCCAGTTTGGGCAGCCCTGCGCTGCCGGGAAACACCTGGGTGTCCAGCGCGCGCTCGGACACGCCCAGATGCGCACCGAGCACGTGCCGGAACAGGCTGCGCAGGTCGCTGGTGGCGCGCAGGTCGCGGCCCTCGTTCAAGGCCCGCGGCGACAGGCCGGGCCAGTCTCCCGCGATGCGCCCGCCGCGCACCGCGCCGCCGGCCAGGAACGCCACGCCGCCGGTGCCATGGTCGGTACCGCCGGTGCCGTTCACCGCCGCGGTGCGGCCGAATTCGGTCACCACCGCGACCACGCTGCGCGACCAGCAGGCCTGCGCGCCATCGTGGAACGCGCGCAGCCCGGCATCCAGTTCGCCCAGCTTGCGCTGCAGCACCGCGGCCTGGTTGCCGTGGGTGTCCCAGCCGGCATCCTCGACGAACCCGATCCGCGGCCCGTCGGGTTTGGCCATGAAGCTGGCCGCCGCGCTCATCGCCTGCGGCAATTGCCCACCCTTGACGCTGCCCACCTGCATGCCCTGCTCGCGCAGCGCGCGCGCGAAATCGCCAGACAGGTGCGGATCGGCGGCATACAGCGGCTGCAGGCGCTGCAGCAGGATCGGATTGACTCCGTTCGGCAGCGGCGGCGACCAGCTGTTCACCGCGCCCGGGCCGCGCATGATCAGCGGCGTCACTGCGCTCACCGACACCGCCTCGGCACCGTGCAGGGCCAGTGCGCAGCGATTGAGCCAGCCGCTGGAGGCGCCGCTGGGTCGCGCGGTGCCGTTCTCCAGGCAATCCTGCGCCTCGAAGTGCGAGCGCTCGCGGTACGGCGGCGCCACCGCCACCACCGGCAGCCACTGCTTGCGCGCGTACAGCTCATGCGCGAACGCCAGCGCCGGATGCAGCGCGAAGCTGCCGTCCAGGGCCAGAGTCTGCTGTGGCGCCAGCGCGCCGCGCAGGCGTGCGTAGTCGGGGTCGGCGGTCGGCACCAGCGCATGCAGCCCGTCCAGCGCGCCGCGCAGCAGCACCACCAGCAGGCGCGTATCCGCGCCCGGCGCGGCGAGGCTGCTGCCCGACCACAGGCTCAACACGGTGGCCGCACCGCTGGCGGCAAGGAAACGGCGGCGTGTCAGTTGCATCGAAACGTCTCCCATCGCGGATCGGACCGCGCGCCGCTCAGGCGCGCCATTGGAAGGCCGGGCTGGCCAGCAGCACCGCCACGCCTTCGCGCGGCGATTCGGCGCGCCGCACGGCAGTCAGCGTGTCCGCGTCCGGACCGTCGCCGAACGCGGTCGCGGCCAATGCCAACGGCTCGCCCGGGGCCATCCCGGCCAGCGCCTCGGCGGCCTGCACGCGCTTCCACAGCGCGTCGGCGCCGCTCCACTCCGCCGCCACGTCGGCGTAACCGGCCGGCGAGCGCGGGGTGAACGGCGGCTGCCCCATCCGCGCCAGCAGGGTCAGCACGGTCTTCTGCTGCGGCAGCGCCTCGGGCCAGGCGCCGCCGGCGCGCAGCGCCGACACCACGAAATCCTGTGGCGGCTTGAACTTGCGCGCCTGCGCGTCCCACGCTTCGGGGCTGTCGATCAGGGCGCGGTAGACGTGGCGCAGGTCGCCATCGCTGCGCCGCCACGCGTCGGCCATGCGCTGCACCAAGGCCGGCGGCGGATCGTCGCGGACGAAATGCCGGGCCAGCTTGAACGAGACGTGCTGCGCCGTGGCCGGGTGGCGCGCCAGCGCCGTCAGGATCGCCTCGCCCTGCGCCACACCGTCCTCGGCGTAGCGCCGGCCCAGCACCAGGCGGCTGCCGGCGGCATGCGCCGGCGCGCGGAACACGAAGGCACTGGCGGGCGCGCCCTGCTCGAAATCGCGCGGCGTCGGCACGCCCCAGCCGGTGATCGCACGCGCCAGTTCGGTGACGTCGGCCTGGGTATAGCCGCCGTCCACGCCCAGCGTGTGCAGTTCCAGGATCTCGCGCGCCAGGTTCTCGTTGAGCCCCAGGCGGCGCGCCGGGCGGTCGGGATCCGTGCGCATGGCCCGGCGCTGCGCACGTTGCGCCAGCAGCGAGTCGGGGCCGACCGAATTGGCGTTGTCCAGGTAGCGCAGCATCGCCGGGTGCCGCTCCACCGCCAGCAGCAGGTCGGCGAAGCGGCCCATGCAGTGCGGGCGGATCGCCTCGCGCTCCATCGGCGCCGCGTACAGCGCGGCCGCACGCTTGTCGACCGAAACCGCGAAATGATTGGACCAGAACTGCACCAGGCGCTCGGCGAAGCCGGCCGGGCTGGACACCGCCACCCGGTAGCGCGCCGTCAGTTCCTGCGCCTGTGCCTGCCGATAGAGCCCGCGCGCGGCCTGCTGCGCCTGCTGGGCGGCCTGCTGCGGATCGCCGGCCGCCTGCTGCCGCGCCTGGCGGCGTTCGCGCTGGTAGTCGGCCTCGCGGCGCAGGTAGGCCAGGCTGTCGGGCAGGCCCTGCAGCGCCGGCGCCAGCGGCGGCGACTGCAGTTGCGCGGCCAGCCAGGCGCGCGGCTCGCCCATCGCGGCCAGGTCCCCGGGACGGGCACCCAGGCCGAAGCGGTTGGCGGCGCTCAAGCTCTCGCGGCGGATCATGCAGCGCTCCAGTGATGGCGACAGCCTTGCAAACGCGCCGCCCGGGCCGCGGTTGACCGCCCGGCGGCGGCGTTGCGCCTGGCCGCCCTGCGGCCTCCCGCCGCAGCGCCGCGCGGGCACAAAAAAAGGCCCGGCGAGCGGCCGGGCCTTCGGGGACGCGTCGCGGGCGCGCTTACTTGATCAGGCGCAGCGCGAACGGGTAGCGGTAGGCGACGCCGTCGTTGGCCTTGATGCCGGCCAGGATGCAGAACACCAGGTTCACCACCCACACCACCGGCATCAGCAGTCCGCCGATGACGATCACGCTGAGCACCACGCAGATCACGTACGCGATGGCGACGGTGATCTGGAAATTCAGCGCTTCCTTGGCCTGGTCGTTGAGGAAGGACTTGGCCGGGTTGTCCTTGTTCACCAGCCAGATGATCAGCGGCACGATGAAGCCGGCGATGATCCCGGATAGATGGGTGATCAGCGCGACAGTGCGATCTTCCTGGGGGCCTGCCGAGGCCGGCGGCGGCGGCGGGGCAGTGACGTTGTCGAATTCGCTCATCGGTATTCCGTTCCTTTGGTGGTGAGGGGGACAAGACGTTTGGCGCGTCACTCTCGGCGGCCGGCGCGGCGCTGTCAAGCGAGGCCGGGCACACCGGGAAAGCACCACGGTGCGCGGCCTACCCGCTCATCGCCCCATACGGCGGCGGATCGCGCGCATCGGCGTGCATGGCATCGCCTGGACGATCGGGCGCCGCCCATCGCGACGTTCACAGGTCCGCAGAGACCGCCAGCGCTCGCCCCACTCAAACGCGTGACCGGCAAGGCCGCGCGCTCCACGCGTGCGTGGCCGCCGACGCGCGCACCTGGATCGGCGCGCGTTGCGGCGCTCAGTCGTTGCCGGCCACCGTCATCCTGCCGACCAGCACCGCACCGATGTGCACGTGCGAGCGCACGTCGATGTCGGCGCCGACCGCCTCGATGTCCTGGAACATCTGCCGCAGGTTGCCGGCGATGGTGATTTCGTCCACGGGATAGGCGATTTCGCCGTTCTCGATCCAGAATCCGCCGGCGCCGCGCGAGTAGTCGCCGGTGACCGGGTTGACGCCGTTGCCCATCAGGTCGGTGACCAGCAGGCCACGCGGCAGGCCCTTGACGATGGTCTGCAGATCGGTGGCATTGGCCGCCACCCGCAGGTTGTGCACCCCGCCGGCATTGGCGGTGGTCTGCAGGCCCAGCTTGCGCGCCGAGTAGCTGCCCAGCACGTAGCGCTGCAGCACGCCGTCGCGCACCAGCGGCGCCTCGCGGGTGGCCACGCCCTCACCGTCGAAGGCGGCCGAGCGCAGGCCGCGGCGCAGGTGCGGCAATTCGTCGATCGCGAACCACTCCGGGAACAGGCGGGTGCCGGCGCTGTCGAGCAGGAAGCTGGCGCGGCGATACAGCGCGCCGCCGGACACGGCGCCGAGCAGATGCCCGATCAGCGAGCGCGCCATCTCCGGCGCGAACAGCACCGGCACTTCGCCGGTCGGCAGCGAGCGTGGCTGCAGCCGCGCCACGGTGCGCTCGGCGGCGCGGCGGCCGATCGCCGACGCGCGCTCCAGGTCCTCGCGCGCCAGCGCGCTGCTGTACCAGCCGTCGCGCTGCATGCCGTCGCCCTGCCCGGCGATCAGCGTGCAGGCGATCGAATGGTGGGTGCTGCGCTCGCAGCCGACGAAGCCGTGCGAATTGGCATAGACCGACAGGCTCTCGCTGCTGCCGGCCGAGGCGCCGTCGGAATTGCTGATGCGCGCATCGGCGTCGCGGCCGGCGGCCTCGCAGGCCAGCGCCAGGTCGATCGCCTCCTCGGCCTGCAGCGGCCACGGATGCCAGCGGTCGAAATCCGGCTGCTCGCGCGCCATCAGTGCCGCCTCGGCCAGGCCGGCGGCCACGTCGTCCTCGGTGTAGCGGGCGATCGCGCAGGCCTGGGCCACGGTGGCCTCCAAGCTGGACTCGTGCAGGTCGGCGGTGCTGGCGCTGCCCTTGCGCTGACCGAAATAGACGGTGACGCCGATGCCGCGGTCGCGGGTGGACTCCACCGTCTCCACCGCGCCCAGGCGCACGTTGACGTCCAGCCCGCGGTCTTCGCTGCAGCTGACCTCGGCCTGGCTGGCGCCGAGCGCGCGGGCGCGCGCCAGCAGCCGCTCGGCGATGTCGGACAGGCGCTCCAGGCGCTGCTGGCTGTCGTCGCGGTGCAAATCGGGGGTGATCGCGTTCAATGCTTTATCCTTGTTGTGCGAATCCCTTCGCCCCTGTCCGGCCGTCCTGGCCGGATGTGTTGATTTGATTTCCAGCCCGATCGAGTAGTACGAGCATGCGCGGACGCGACGAAGACACCGGTGAATTCCGCGGCGAAAGCCGCAGCCAGCAACGCCGCGAGGCGCTGGAAGTGCTGAGCCTGGGCGAGAAGCTGGTGGCGCTGACCCCGGCGCAGTTGGCCAAGCTGCCGGTGCCCGAGTCGCTGCTGCCGCACATCGCCGAGACCAAGCGCATCACCTCGCACATCGCGCACAAGCGGCAGCTGGCGTTCCTGGCCAAGCAGATGCGGCGCGAGGACGAGGCGGTGCTGGAGGCGATCCGCGAGGCGATGGACGTCAACAGCGACAGCGCGCGCCGCGAAGTGGCGGCCATGCACCGGGTCGAGGACTGGCGCGAGCGGTTGCTCGCCGAAGGCGACACCGCGCTGGCCGAGCTGCTGGCCGAGCACCCCGACGCCGACCGCCAGCGGCTGCGCCAGCTGGTCCGCAACGCCAAGGACGAGCGGTTGAAGAACAAGCCGCCGCACGCCTACCGCGAGCTGTTCCGGGAGCTGCGCGAGATGATCCTGGGTGCCGCGTCGGGAATGGGGAATGGAGAATCGGGAATCGAAGAAACCGACGACGACGCGGCGTTCGACGACACGCGCGACTGAGGTGCGGCAACGTCGGCTGACGCGCACGACAGCCGACGCGCTCCCAGCCCAGCGATCGCGACGCGCGATGAACCTACCCGTCAGGCCGCCACTACCGCAGCGCACCGCGGCGCCCGCTTTGCCGAATCCCGATTCCCGAATCCCCACTCCCGGCCCCTAAGCCGTCCCGCCCACGGTCAGCCCGTCGATCAGCAGCGACGGCTGGCCCACGCCGACCGGCACGCTCTGCCCGTCCTTGCCGCAGACGCCGACGCCTTCGTCCAGCGCCAGGTCGTGGCCGATCATGCGCACCTTCTGCATGGTCTCCGGGCCGTTGCCGATCAGGGTGGCGCCCTTCACCGGCGCGGTGACCTTGCCGTCCTCGATCAGGTAGGCCTCGGTGGCCGAGAACACGTATTTGCCGCTGGTGATGTCGACCTGGCCGCCGCCGAAGTTGACCGCGTACAGGCCCTTCTTCACCGAACGGATCATCTCCTCGGGATCATGCTGGCCGGCGCGCATGTAGGTGTTGGTCATGCGCGGCATCGGCAGGTGCGCGAACGATTCGCGGCGGCCGTTGCCGGTCGGCGCCACGCCCATCAGCCGCGCGTTGAGCGTGTCCTGCATGTAGCCGACCAGTACACCGTCCTCGATCAGGGTGGTGCAGTTGGTCGCGGTGCCCTCGTCGTCGACGTTAAGCGAACCGCGGCGGCCGTCCAGGGTGCCATCGTCGACGATGGTGACGCCGGGCGAAGCTACGCGCTGGCCAATGCGGCCGGCATAGACGCTGGTGCCCTTGCGGTTGAAGTCGCCTTCTAGGCCGTGGCCGACCGCCTCGTGCAGCAGCACGCCGGGCCAGCCCGGCCCGAGCACGACCTGCATCACCCCGGCCGGTGCCGGCACCGCCTCCAGGTTCACCAGCGCCTGGCGCAGGGCCTCGCGGGCGAAGGCTTCCGGACGGCCGTCGGCGAACAGCGTGGTGTAGTCGTAGCGGCCACCGCCGCCGGCATAGCCGGATTCGCGGCGGCCCTGCTGCTCGACGATCACCTGCACATTCAGCCGCACCAGCGGGCGCACGTCGGCGGCGAGCACGCCGTCGCTGCGCGCCACCAGCACCGTGTCCACGCCGCCGGACAGGCTCACCATCACCTGCTGCACGCGCGGATCGGCGGCGCGCAGGTACTGGTCCAGCCGCCGCAGCAGTTCCACCTTGTGCGCGTTGTCCATCGCGTCCACCGGGTCCAGCGCCGGATACAGCGCGCGGCCGCCACCGCGCTGCAGCGCGTGCGCCGGCTGCGCGCCGCCGTCGCGGGAGATGGCCCGCGCCGACTGTGCGGCGGCCAGCAGCGCATCGCGGTGGATATCGTCGGAATAGGCGAAACCGGTCTTCTCGCCGGAGATCGCGCGCACCCCCACGCCCTGCTCGATGGAGTGGGCGCCGTCCTTGACGATGCCGTCCTCCACGCTCCAGCTCTCGCGCCGCGAATGCTGGAAATACAGGTCGCCGAAGTCGATGCCGGGGCCGAGCAGCGTGCCGAAGGCGCGCTCCAGGCTGGTGGCATCCAGGCCGGCGGGAAGCAATAGGCGGGTTTCGGCGAGGCTCAGGGCGTGATCGTTCATGGGCTCAACATGGGGGACGAAGGCGCGCAGCGCAAGCGGCGGGCAGCACCGAACGCGAGTGGACAGCGCGCCGTGGGTCTCTGTCATCACCACGTCCCCTCCGTAGGAGCGGCTTCAGCCGCGACGGGCGTTACCGATGATGCCCGTCGCGGCTGAAGCCGCTCCTACGGACGGCGCGCAATCTAGGGTGTACCCGACGGCGCCGGCGGCCGCGCCGATTCGCGCTCGATCACGTCCACCTTGGGATCCTTCCACGGCCCGGTGACCCGGTAGGTGCGCGCGCCGATGTTGCCCAGCGGCTTGCCCAGCACCGCGTTGGCGGCGGCGCCGACCGCCGCGCCGACCGGCCCGCCGGCCACCGCGCCGACCACGGTCAGCAGGTTGCCGGACTTGGGATTGACGTCGATGGTCTGGTCGAACTGCTGGGCGCGCAGGTCGGCCTCGCCGCGCACCTTGATCTCCGCGGCCGGGCCATCGATGACCATGTTGTCGCTGCGCGCCAGGCCGTCGCCGAAACGGATCTGGCCATCGATGCGGTTGAAGGCGAAGCCCTTGGAGAAGAAGTCGCGGAAATCGAACATCAGCCGCCGCGGCAACTGCGCCACGCTGAGCAGGCCGAGCACGCGCCCGGCGCCCGGGTTCAACTCCAGCAACTGCCCATTGCGTGCGGCCACATCGAGCTGGCCCTGCACCGTGGCCAGCTGCAGGCCGGCCGGCGTGCCCGGCCAGGCCGCGCTGAGCGTGAGCTGGCCTTCGCCGCCGCGCACCTGCCCGCCGAAGTCCAGGTTCTGCATCAGTTCGCCGAGGTCGCGGCTGTCGACGCTGGCGTTGAGCTGGGTCCGGGCGGTGGCGCCCTTGCCGCGCCAGTCGCCGCTGATGTCGATCTTCTGCTTGTCCGAGCGCAGGTGCAGCTGGTCCACCTGCATGCCGTCGGCGAGCTTGCGCGTGCGCAGCGAGGCCGCGCCGAGGGTCATCGCGCCGAAGCGCAGGTCGTCCACGTCCAGGGCCAGCGCCGGAATCGTGGCCGGGTCCAGGCTGTCGGCGAACGGGCCGGCCGGGACCGGGCCGGCGCTGCCGGCGGCCCCGCTGTCGGCGGGCGTGGCGACCACCGCCGTCGGCGTGCCGTTCGCCACCGGCAAGGTGGCCGTGGCCGAGCGCCAGTGCACCCGCGCCAGGCGTCCGCCGAGCACGCCGCCGTCCTTGGTCGGCACGCTGAGGTCGCCGGCCAGGGCCGGGCCGTCCAGGTGCACGTCGATGCTGTCGGCCTGCGGCAGCAGGCGCAGGCGGGTGTTGTCGAACACCCCGCCCAGCAGCAGCAGATGGTCGGCCAGGATCTCGATGCGACGCAGCGGCATCGGATCTTCGCCGCCGTTGGCCGCGGCGGCGTTCGGATCGGGGCGGCTGACCACGCCGATCCAGTCGATGGCGTTCAATGCCGCGGTGCGCCCGCTCACCACCAGGCCGCTGGCCGGCGGTTCGTCGGCGACGTGGTCGCTGCCCATCACCACGCGCACGCCGGTCTTGCCGCCCTGGCTACGCGCCGCCAGCGCCATCAGCTTGCCGAAGGCCACCTCGATGCGACCGCTGCCGACCGGCAGCGGCACGTTGACCGAGGTCGCCAGCGGCGTGGCCGGCCCCTTGTCCATCGGCGCCGGCATCAGCAATTGGGTGCCGACCAGGTCCGAGCGCAGCTGCAGCCGGGTCGGCGGCTGCGCGCCGCCGTCGGGCGTCTTGGGCAGGCCGACGCCGATGTTCCAGCGCGAGCGGCCCTGCACGTACGGCTTGAGCCAGGCCATTTCCGGCACCCGGTCGAGCAGTTCGTTGGCGTCCAGCGACGCGCTCAGCGCGGCCTCGAAGGCCTGTTGCGGATCCTGCACACCGTCGCCGGCGCGCAGCGCCAGTTCGCCCTGGTGGCCCTGGTAGGCCACGCTCAGCTTCTGCGCGGCGAACCCGGTATCGCTGTAATTGGCGCTGCCGCGCATGTCGTCGAAGGCCAGGTCCCAGCGCTTGTCGGCGATATGCGCGCCGAGCAGGTCGACCGTGCCGCGCAGGTGGTGGGTACCGATGTCGGCGCGCAGCGGCTGCAGCAGGTCGAAGGTGACATCGGCCGGCCCCGACGCGCTGAGCGCATCCAGGGTGTCGCCGTAATGGGCGTGCAGCGGACTCTGCCGCAGCATCGCCAGCAGCTTGCCGGTCTCGGCGCGGGTGCTGGCCAGCACGCTGAGCTGGCCTTCCTTGTAGTCGGGCAGCGCCGCCGACAGCTGCTCCACCGGCACCCCGCCCATGCTGCCGCGGCCGTGCACCTCGAAGCCGTTGCCGATGAAGGCGACGCTGGCGTCCACGTTCTCCACCGCCGGCCAGTCGTGCTGGAAGCGCACCTTGGCGTCCTCCAGCCGCGCGGTCGCCTCGAAGCGGCCGTTGTGGTCGGCGAACGGCCAGTCGTCCAGGTCGCCGGAAACCAGCGCATGGCCGTCGCGCAGGCGCCCGCCCTGCAGTGCGGCGTCGAGCCAGTCGGTGGCGGCCTTGCTCATCTTGGAATGGACCCAGAACTTCTTCGCCGCCACCACCGGCGCGTCCTGCAGGTCGGCAGCCAGGTCGATCCACGGCCGCGAGCCGTCATTCTGGAAGCGCAGCCCGCCGCGCACGTCGGCGCCGTAGTCGCTGCCCTGCACGCGCAGCCCGGGGGTCGCCACGCGCAGGCCGTCGCCATCGCGGAAGGCCACGATGCGTCCGGCCAACTGGACCTGGTGGACCACGCCGAAGCCGCTGGGCCAGTCGACGCGGACCGGGCTACCGGCCTCCAAGGCCAGTTCGCCGGCCTGGGCATCGCCGTCGAAGCGGCCGCGCAGCCCGCTCACGCCGGGCGCACCGCCCGCCGGCGCGAACGCCAGGTCGGCCAGCCGCCCCTGGCCGTACAGCGGACCGCCGGGAACCCCGCTCACCGCCACCTGGGTCAGCTGCAGGCGCGGCCGTGCCACCGCCAACCAACTGCGCAGGCTGGGCGAAAGGCGGTCGCTGAGCCCGGCCACCGCAATCAGCGGCGCCAGGTCGAGCCGATCGCCGTACAGGGCGAAACGGCGCCCGCCGGCCACGGTCAGCCCGTCCAGGCGCTGCAGCGGCTGCCCGGCCTGGCCGAACTGCAGTTGCGGCGCATCCAGCCGCCAGCCGCCGTCGATCTGGCGCCAGCGCGCCTTCGCGCGGAAGGTGGTGAAGGCGAGCTGCGGCCGGGTGCGCCCGTCGGCCAGCGGCGCGCCGCGCAGGCGCAGTTCGCGCAGCGTGGCGTCCACGGTCACCCCGGCGACCCGGCGCTGCTGCAGGTCCAGCCAGGCCTGGACGTCGCCCACGCCGCCCTGCAGTTCGATGCCTGCCGCATGCAGCAGGCCGGCCCAGCCCGCCAGCTCCGCCGGACGCACCGCCAGATAGGCCTGGCCGTCGCCACTACGGCGGTCCAGCTCCAGCACCGCGGTGAGCGGCGCCTGTTGCAGATCGCTCCAGCCCTGCACGCCCACCTGCAGGCGCTCGCCGTTCACGCGCATCCGCAGGTCGATCTTCGGCACCTGCGCTTCCAGGCCCAGCGACGGGGCGTGCACGCGCAGGCGGCCGTCGATGACCTGCAACTCGCCCAGCCCTTCCAGCGCATCCAGCGGATCGCCGCCCTGCCCCGAGGTCGGCAGGCCCTGCACGCTCCAGTTGCCGTCGTCGGCGCGCAGCAGGGTCAGCGCCAGGCCGCGCAGGCGCAGCTCGGTGAACGAGCGCCCGGGCAACAGCCCGGCGTACATCGACACCAGCACCTCGGCCTGGCCGATGCGCACGCCGTCGCCGGCGCCGATGCGCAGCCCGTCCAGGCGCAGCAGCGGGCCGCGCCGGGTCCAGGCCGTCTCCAGCCGGTCGAAGCGGATCGGCCGCCCGGCGCGCTCGCTCAGCCACGCCGCCACCTGCTGCGGATGCCGCTCCACGAACGGCAGCGCCTGGCTCAGCGCGCCCACCGCCAGGGCCACGCACACCAGCCCGATCGCCACCGCGTAGAACGCGAAACGGCGAGCCAGGCGCAGGCGGCGGCGCAGGGGGGTGTGCATCAGGGGCGGGGATTGGGGAGTCGGGATTGGGGATTCGCAACAGCCAACGCGATGCGCGCGGACGGTAACCGGTCGCGATCCAGCCGCTCAACCAATCCCCAATCCCCAATCCCCAATCCCAGCCTCACAACAACACCACGTCGAACTGCTCCTGCAGGTATTGTTCGTCGGCCTGGAAGCGGATGGTCTTGCCGAGGAATTCCTCCAGTTCGGCGACCGCCGCCGATTCCTCGTCGGTGATGCGCGCCACCACCTTGGTCGAGGCGATCACCAGCAGCCGCGCCGCGTCGAACTGGCGCACCGCGCGGGTGATCTCGCGGAAGATCTCGTAGGTCACGGTCTCGGCGGTCTTGATCGAGCCGCGCCCGCTGCATTCCGGGCACGGTTCGGACAGCTGCCGCTCCAGGCTCTCCACGGTGCGCTTGCGGGTCATCTCCACCAGGCCCAGCGGCGAGAACTCGTACACCGTGGTCTTGGCGTGGTCGCGCGAAAGCGCCTTCTCCAGCGTGCGCAGCACCTGGCGGCGGTGCTCGGCATCGTCCATGTCGATGAAGTCGATGATGATGATGCCGCCGAGGTTGCGCAGCCGCAGTTGCCGCGCCACCGCCTGCGCCGCCTCCAGGTTGGTGCGGAACACCGTCTCCTCGAGGTTGCGCTGGCCCAGGAACGAGCCGGTATTGACGTCGATGGTGGTCATCGCCTCGGTCTGATCGATGACCAGGTAGCCGCCGGACTTCAGCGGCACCTGCTTGTCCAGCGCGCGGGCGATCTCGTCCTCGACCCCGTACAGGTCGAAGATCGGGCGGTCGCCGGTGTACAGCTCCAGGCGCTCGGCCAGCACCGGCATGTACTTGGCGACGAAGGCCTGCAGCCGTTCGAAGGTCTCGTGCGAATCGACCTTGACCTTCTCCACGTCCTTGCGGATCAGGTCGCGCACCGCGCGCAGCGGCAGGCTCAGGTCCTCGTATATGATGCTGGCCGGGGCGCCGTCGCGGCCGCGCCGCTCGACCACGTTCCAGACCCGCGACAGGTAGGCGATGTCCTCGGCCAGGGCCTCGGCCGGCTGGCCTTCGGCATTGGTGCGGATGATGTAGCCGAAACCGCCGTGACTGGCGGCCAGGTCGGCGACCAGGGTCTTCAGCCGCTGCCGTTCGGCCTCGTCCTCGATCCGCGCCGACACCCCGATCACCCGCGACTGCGGCAGCAGCACCAGATAGCGCGAGGGAATGCTGATCTGCGTGGTCAGCCGCGCGCCCTTGCTGCCGATCGGGTCCTTGACCACCTGCACCACGATGTCCTGGCCGTCGCGCAGCAGTTCCACGATCGGCACCGCCGCCGAGACCGGCAGCGGCGTGGCTTCCTCGGTGTCGCCATTGCCGACCGGCGCCGGCCGCACCACGTCGTTGGCGTGCAGGAACGCCGCGCGCTCCAACCCGACCTCGACGAAGGCGGCCTGCATGCCCGGCATCACCCGCTGCACGCGGCCCTTGTAGATATTGCCGACCACGCCGCGGCGCCAGCCGCGCTCGATGTGCAGCTCCTGCAGCATGCCGTTCTCGATGACGGCCACCCGGGTCTCGCGTGGTGTGACGTTGACCAGGATCTCTTGCGACATCACAGCACTCCGAAGGTGCGCAGCAGGTGGTGGGTCTGGTGCAGGGGCAGGCCCATCACCCCGGAATAACTGCCGTCGAGACGGCTGACGAAACGTTCGGCGCCACCCTGGATCGCATACGCGCCGGCCCGCCCCATCGGCTCGCCGCTGGCCACGTAGTCGGCGATGTCGCGCGCGGACAAGTCGGCGAAGGTCACCGCCGTCGGCACCAGCACCAGCTCTTCGCGGCCGGCGGCGACCAGCGCCACCGCGGTCATCGCCTGATGGGTGCGCCCGGACAGGGCCGCGAGCATCGCCGCCGCATCCTCGGCGTCGGCCGGCTTGCCGAACACGCGATCGTCCAGCACCACTTCGGTGTCGGCGCCGAGCACCACCGCGTCGGCGGCGCCGTCCAGTTGCGCCAACCCGGCGCGGGCCTTGTCCAGCGCCACCCGGCGCACATAGGCCTGCGCCGACTCGTCGGCCGCGCGCACTTCCGGCACCTCGAGATCGAGGATCCGGAACGGCACGCCGAGGCGGGTCAGCAGTTCGTTTCTGCGAGGGGAACGGGACGCGAGATACAGCATGGCCGAAGGATAACCCGACCGGACTGACTGAACGATCGCTAATTGCGGGACGATCGCTTCGACCCCGGCGAAGATCACGACGCGTTCATCGTCGCGGCAACACCCTCGCCCAATCTTCACAAGGAGAACATCGATGCGCGCATTGTCCGCCCGCCCGCTGCTGCTGGCCCTGTCCCTCGCCTTAGGAGGCACGATGACCGCCCACGCCCAATCCGCCGCGCCCGGCTACGCCGTGCCCGCCGACGGCACCCTGCTCAACATCGCCGCGCAGGCCGAGGCCAAGCGCGCGCCCGACGTCGCCGCCATCTCCGCCGGCGTGGTCACCCAGGCCACCGACAGCGCCGCGGCGATGCGCCAGAACGCCGAGCAGATGACCAAGGTGCTGGCCGCGATCCGCGCCGCCGGCATCGCCGACAAGGACGTGCAGACCAGCGGGGTCAGCCTCAACCCGCAGTACAAGTACGCCGAGAACCAGGCCCCGCAGATCATCGGCTACCAGGCCAGCAACTCGGTGAACATCAAGGTGCGCGACATCGCCAAGCTCGGCAAGGTGCTCGACGCGCTGGCCGCGCAGGGCGCCAACCAGATCAACGGTCCCACCTTCGAGATCGACAACCCCGAACCGTTGTACGACCAGGCGCGGGTCGATGCGCTGAAGAAGGCGCAGGCACGCGCGCAGACCTACGCCAAGGCACTGGGCCTGCAGGTGCGGCGCATCGTCAGCATTTCCGAAGGCAGCAGCGGCGGCGTGCGTCCGCCGATGCCGATGATGCGCACGATGGCGATGAAGGCGGAGATGGACAGCACCCCGGTCGCGCCGGGCGAGAGCAGCGTCTCGGTCAACCTGGACGTGGTGTTCGAACTGGGCAAGTAAGCCCTGCCCCGACCCTCACCTCGCGACGGCGCCTGCGGGCGCCGTCGTCGTATCCAGTCCGCCGCAGCGCCCCTCGCCAATACGGCACCCGGCCTCGATCGCCGCCGCCTCTTGCCAAAGTGCCCGCGACCGGCGCACTGTCGAAACGCGGACGGGCGCGATGACCCCATCCGTCGCCCCCGTGCGTTTTCCGGTACCGCAGTCCACGACACTCCTATCGCAGAGGTGGATCCATGGTTCGCACGCAACTCCCCGCCCCGTCCTTCCGCATCGACCTGTCCCGGGTCCTGGCCTACAGCACCGCGATCGCCCTGCACCTGCTGGCCGCCCTGTTGCTGCTGCTTCCGCTCTCGCACGTGACCGCGCCACCGGAACCGGCGCAGGTGCAGCCGCCCTGGCAGCAACCCCTGGTGATTCCGGTCACGCCGACGCCGCCCACCATCCCCACCGTCGAGAAACAGCTGCCGACACAGCCGCGCACGCCGACCGCAGTACCGGTGCCGACCCCGACGCCGGCGCCGCTGGTCGACAGCAGCCCGGTGGCCTTGGACACCGCGCCCAATGTCGACCCCACGCCCAGCATCGCCGCGCCCAACCTGCCGCCGGCCAGCGCGAGCGCGCCGGTGGACGGCATGCAGTTGCAGTACCTGCGCGCGCCGGCCCCGCCGTATCCACGCGACGCGCTGCGCGATCGCCTGCAGGGCAGCGTGCTGCTGCGGGTGCTGGTCGGCACCGACGGGCAGCCGCTGCAGGTCACTGTCGAGAAGAGCAGCGGCCACCGGGTGCTGGACCAGGCCGCACGCGACCAGGTGCTCAAGCGCTGGGCGTTCAAGCCGGCGCTGCAGAACGGCACGCCGGTGCAGGCGTACGGGCTGGTACCGGTCGATTTTTCGATGGACCGCTGAATCACCCCGGCGCGGCCGGCCGGCATTCGCCGGCCGGCCGTGTTAATTTAAAATTCACGATTTGTTCACGATAGATACACCTAGATGAGAGTCAGCCGGCCACCAAGACGTCGGCGCTTTCGTCAGAAAGTCACAACCTGCGTTTCCAGTTAGGAGAGAAACTGTGAACATCCCGACCCAACGGCGTGCAACCCGCCGTACGCTGCTGTGTGCCTCCGTCGCCGGCGTTCTCGCCACCCTCGCAGGGCCTGCCGCCTTCGCCCAGGAAGCGGCCACCAACCTCGACCGCATCACCGTCACCGGCTCCAACATCCCGCGCACCGACACCGAGACCCCGTCGCCGGTGCAGGTGGTGACCCGCCAGGAAATCGACCGCACCGGCAAGACCTCGCTGGCCGAGTACCTGCAGACCCTGACCGCCGACGGCGCCGGCTCGATTCCGAAGACCTTCGGCAACGGCTTCGCTGGCGGCGGCGCCGGCATCTCGCTGCGCGGCCTGGGCGCCGGTTCCACCCTGGTGCTGTTGAACGGCCGGCGCATGGCCACCTATGGCCTGGCCGACGACGGCCAAAAGGTCTTCACCGACCTCAGCACCATCCCGCTGGACGCGGTCGAGCGGGTCGAAGTACTGAAGGACGGCGCCTCGGCGATCTACGGCTCCGATGCCATCGCCGGCGTGGTCAACATCATCCTGCGCAGCGACTTCCAGGGCGCGATCCTGCGCGGCTCCTACGGCATTTCCGGCGACGGCGACGGCGATTCGCGCAAGGCGACCCTGACCGCCGGTACCGGCGACCTCGCCAGCGACGGCTGGAACGCGTTCTTCAGCCTGGACGTGGGCAAGACCGACGCGATCAAGATCAGCGACCGCAAGGACCGCAAGTGGATCGGCACCGGCGACATCCGCCGCTGGGGCTATGCGGCACAGGACGCGCAGTTCCTCGGCGGCGCCTATCTCAGCGGTGGCACCGCCGGCGGCACCGGCCCGAATGGCTCGGTGTTCAACACCGCCGGACAGCTGGTGGCGCTCCCCGGCTGCGCCGGCCTGACCACCATCCCGGGCCAGAGCGACGCTACCGCACAGGCGCAGGGCTGCCTGTGGGATCCGGCGCAGGTGTATCGCGATCTGACCCCGGAAGAGAAGTACGTCAACGTGTTCGGCCGCGCCAGCTTCGCCTTCGGCGAGGGCGGCGAGATCTACACCGAGATCGGCTACTCGAAGAAGAACACCGTGTTCTCCAACACCCCGTCCGGCGTGTCCGGCGGCTGGGGCTATCCGGGCGGCCCGGTCAACGCCAACAGCGGCGCCGGCGCCACCGTGCTCTACGCCGGTCATCCGGACAATCCGCTGCCCTACGCCGCGCGCCTGCGCTACAGCGCCTGGGACGTCGGTCCGCGCGTCACCGACAACACCAACGAGTTCAACCGCTTCCTGGTCGGTGTGAAGGGCAACTGGGGCGACTGGAGCTACGACACCGGCTACCTGCACTCGGGTACCAACCTGGTCAACAAGCGCACCGGCTTCCTGCGCTACAGCGCCGTGCGCTGCGTGCTCGGCAACCCGGCCTGCCCGGCCGGCACCTGGCGGATCGGCGACAATGCCAACCTCAACTCGCAGGCGCTGTACGACTACATCTCGCCGACCATCAGCGCACGTGCCAAGTCCGAACTGGACATGTTCGATTTCACCGTCTCGCGCAGCCTGATGGACCTCAAGGGCGGGCCGCTGGGCCTGGCGCTGGGCGCGGAATGGCGCAAGACCAGCAACAGCCTGACCCCGCAGACCTACACCGATATCGGCGACATCATCGGCCTGGGCTACTCGGCCTACGACGGCACCCAGAACGTCTACGCCGCGCACGTCGAGCTGTCGGCGCCGGTGCTGGAGCAACTGGAACTGTCGGCGGCGCTGCGCTACGACAAGTACGACGGCGGCGACGGCAAGGCCACGCCGAAGCTGGGCGTGAAGTGGACCCCGGCCAACTGGATCGCGCTGCGCGCCAGCTACGCCGAGGGCTTCCGTGCGCCGAACCCGGCCGAGAACGGCGACGGCGGCCTGGCCGCGTTCTCCAACGCCCGCGATCCGGTGCGCTGCGCGATCGATCCGGCCAACGAGTGCACCGCACGCTCGGTGGCGATCATCACCCGTCCGAACCCGGCGCTGAAGCCCGAGGAGTCCAAGAGCTATTCGGTGGGCTTCGTGCTGCAGCCGACCTCGACCACCTCGCTGACCGTGGACGGCTGGGAGATCAAGCGCACCAATGAGATCGCCCAGGGCAGCACCGCCGACGCGATCGCCGCCGGCAACGTCCTGCGCGACAGCAACAACATCGGCGGCGTCGCCAACAGCGGCACCATCCTGGCGGTCAACACCGGCTACGTGAACGCGAACTCCTCCCGCGTGCGCGGCATCGACACCGACATCCGCCAGACCTTCGAGATCGGTCCGGGCCAGTTGGAGCTGGACGCGCAGTGGAGCCACCTGCTCAAGTTCGAGCGCACCGAAGGCGACACCACCGTCGACTACGTGGGCACGCACGGCAACTGCGACGTGACCAACTGCATCGGCACGCCGCAGGACCGCATCAACTTCGGCACCACCTGGAAGCAGGGCAGCTGGAGCGTGAGCGGCGTGGTCAACTACATCGATAGCATCGAGAACAAGGATCGCCGCGGTGGCGACTACCAGGCGTTCTACGCCGACGGTACGCCGGTCAAGAAGATCGCCTCGTTCACCACCTTCGATCTGTCGGGCCGCTGGAACATCACCGAGGCGTTCGAACTGAACGCATCGGTGCAGAACGTGTTCGACCGGATCGCCCCGCTGGATCCGACCACCTACGGTGCGGTCAACTACAACCCGCTGCACTTCAGCGGCGCGATCGGCCGCTACTTCACGGTGGGTGCGAAGTACACGTTCAACTGATCGCGAACGTCGCAAGGTAGTAACGAAAAGCCCGGGCGAAAGCCCGGGCTTTTTGCTGTGGGGATCGGCTCACAAGCTTCGACATGCAGGCCCACATTCCCGCCACGCGAGCACGCGCTGGCCGCGATCAGCGATCAGCAATCAGCAATCAGCAATCAGCAATCAGCAATCAGGCGCGATGGTAAGGATGATTGGCCAACATCGCTGCGGCGCGGTAGAGCTGCTCGGCCACCACCAGCCGTACCAGCATGTGCGGCAGGGTCAGCGGCCCCAGCGACCAGGATTCGCTGGCGACCGCCAGCACCTCCGGCGAATGGCCTTCGGGACCGCCGATCAGGAACGCCAGATCGCGCCCCTGTCCGCGCCAGTGCTCCATGCGCTGCGCCAGTTGCTCGGAACTGTGCTGCTTGCCGGGCACGTCCAGCGCCACCACCAGCGCGTTCTTCGGCAGTGCCGCCAGGACCCGGCGGCCTTCGTCCTCGATCGCGCGTTGCGCATCGCGGCCCTTGCCGCGCAGGCCGGGCTCGATCTCGACCAGATCCAGCGGCAGCCAATGCGAGAGCCGCTTGCGGTACTCGGCGAAACCCTGCGCCACCCAGGCCGGGGCGCGCTCGCCGGTGGCGATGAGGCGCGCCTTCATGGCGTCACTCGCCGCACGCGCATCACCTGCGCTCCGCCGCCATGCCTGCAGACGGCGCCGACGCCTCGGCGGCGTCCTGCGCCTCCAGTGCGGCACGCTGCTGGCGCAGCCACTGCTTGAGGGTGGCGGGCTGCTGCAGCGCGCGCCGGTCCTCCTCGCAATAGGCGATCTCGTCCTGCAACTGGCGCTTGATCTGCGCCATCAGCGCATCCAGGCGATGCGGCTGCGGGCGGCGCTCCAGGGCCAGCCCATAGTCGGCCACGAACGCATCGACCACCTGCGCCAGCTCCCGTTCGACCTGCTGCAGTTGCGTGGCGAACATCGCGGCATAGTCGCCGATGCGCTCCTCCGCCATGGCCGCGATCCCGACGTGGTCCAGCTGGCCGATCTCGAGTTGCAGTTCCAGCAGGCCCAGCAGATCGTCCTGGCGGTAGACGCGATTGAGTTCCTGCATCAGCGCGGTCTTGCGTTCGCGTTGCCGCGCATCGGGTTCGCGGTCCGGATGCAGCGCCGCGACCAGGGTGCGGTACAGCGTGCGCCGTGCCTGCTGCGCATCGAACCCGCTCGCAGCCGCAGCGCCAGCACCAGCGCGGCGGCGCTTGGCATGCCGTTGCGCGCGTCCGTCCGCGTGCGCCTGCTGCTGGTGCTGGCGCCGCTGCAACTGCGCGTACAGGGCTTCCGGGGACGGCAGGTGCTGCAATTCGTCGATGGTCAGGCCGAACTCGGCGGCGAGCGCCGCCTGCATCGCGGCGTCTTGCATGACGCCGCCGCCCTCGCCTTGCGCGCCGCGGTGGCGCGCATGGATCGGCTTCAGCGCGTCGAACCCGGGCTGCTCCAGCAACGGCGCGGCCAACGCGCAAAGCACCTCGGACAGGTCGGCACGCTCGCGCTTGCCCAGCTTGTGTGCGGCATGCGCGGCATCCAGGTCGTGCACCAGGTGCGCCTGCGCGGCGTCGCGCGCCTGCAGCAACGGCTCGACCTGCGCGTGGAACCGCTGCTCCCAGCGCGGCAGCGCCTCGCGCCAGTCGCGCAATTCCTCGCGGGTCCGCTCCAGGCGTTCGATCAGCGCATCGAAGCGCTTGCGTGCCGGCGTGGCCAGCAGCTGCGTCGCGGCGCCGGTACCGGCGCGGATCCGGGCGGACGGCGCGAGCTCGAAGCCGCCGGCCGGCAGCCCGGCCTGCCGCTTAGGCATCGCGTGCCGTGTCGTCGCCGTCGTCGTCGCCCGGCGGCTGGTCGCCGACCGTCCACAGCCGCTCCAGCGCGTAGAACTCGCGCACCCGCGGCAGCATCACGTGCACCACCACGTCGCCGAGGTCGACCAGCACCCACTCGGCCTCGCGCTCGCCTTCCACGCCCAGCGGCATCACGTCCAAGCGCTTGGCGTACTTGATGACTTCGTCGGCGATCGACTTGACGTGGCGGGTGGAGGTGCCGGAGACGATGACCAGGTAGTCGGTGACGCTGGACTTGCCGCGCACGTCGATTTCCGCCACGTCCTTGGCCTTGAGTTCCTCGACTGCCTCGCGGACGTGGGCGAGCAGGACCGGCAGCGGCGGCGGCGGATTGGGGACTTGGGTCTTGATGACGTGGGCTTGACTGGACAAAGCGGCGAACTCGAAGGAATGGGGCGAATTATAGGCGACCCCGGCAGGACGCGTATTCAGCCAGCCGTTGCCGCGCCGGGGGCATACAGACCGTGGTCGCGGATGTAGGCGGCCACGGCCGGCGGCAGCAGTGCCGCCCAGTCCTCGCCGGCGGCGATGCGCGCCCGCACCAGGCTGGCCGATTCGCTGCGCAGCGGCTGCCGCAGGCACCACAGCCGGCCGCCCGGCGCACGGGCCAGCGCCTGCGGCGTGTCGGCCCAGCGTCCGGCCACCGCCTGCGCCAGTTCCGCCGGCACCGCCCGCTCCCAGCCGCTGCCGGCGCGGTCGGCGACGATCAGGTGCGCCGCCTCGAGCAGCGCCCGCCATTCGCGCCAGCCGTTGAAGCCGACGAAGCTGTCGCTGCCGATCAGCAGCGCCAGCGGCGCGTCGGCGCCGAGTTCGGCACGCAGTTCGCGCACCGTGTCGATGCTGTAGGACGCCACGCCGGGCCGGGCCTGCGCGCGCCGCACTTCGTGCAGGTCAAGGACCAGCCCCGGCGTATCGGCGATGGCCAGCGCCAGCATCGCGCAGCGCTGCTGCGCATCGGCCCCGGGCGCCGGCCGATGCGGCGGATCGGCCGCCGGCATCAGCCGCACCGGCACCCCGAACGCATCCCGCGCCGCCCGCGCGATCGCCAGATGGCCGTTGTGGATGGGATCGAAGGTACCGCCGTAGACGAGGGTGAGAGGACGGGATTCGGGAGTCGGGAGTCGGGATGAATCAGCCGCCAGCGCGGGATCGCCGCTGTTGCCAATCCCCAATCCCGACTCCCCAATCCCGGCCGTCATACCACCAACAACCGCACCGCCCGCGCCTCGGCGATCGCCAGCAGCAGGCGCTCCAGGGCGATCCAGGCGTCGCCGTCGGCGCGGCCCTTGGCGATGCGGTCGATGCGGCCGGCCTCGGCGGCGAAGCGTTCCCAGCGGCGCGGTTCGGCGTGGCGCTGCAGGGCGCGCTTGAACGGCGCCTGCCGCGATTCCCAGATGCCCTGCCCCTTCATTTCCGCCGCCAGGTTGCCGCCGGCGGCCTGCACCTTGGCCAGCGCGGCGGTGCGCAGCAGTTCCTTGATCAGGATCGGCAGCAGCGCGGCCACCGCCTCGCCCTCGGCGCGCAGGCCGGCGAGCATGCGCCGCACCGCCGGCGCCTGCCCGCCAAGCGTGGCCTCGGCCAGGCGGAACACGTCGTAGCGCGCGGCATCGGCGACCAGCGACTCCATCGCCGCCACGTCCAGGCCCTGGCCGTCGGCCAGCAGCGCCAGCTTGTCGATCTCCTGCGCCGCCGCCAGCAGGTTGCCTTCCACCCGTTCGGCCAGGCGCTGCACCGCGCCGGCGTCGGCGCGCAGGCCCTTGCTGCGCAGGCGCCGCTCGATCCAGTCGCCCAGTTCGTGCGGCTTGATCGCCCAGGCCACGGCGATGGTGCCGATGCGCGCGACGGCGTCGGCCCACTTGCCCTGGTGCGCCTTGCTCCACTCGTTGCAGGTGATCAGCAGCACCACGTCCGGCGGCGGATCGGCGCAGAACGCGGCGATGACCTCGCCGCCCTCCTTGCCGGGCTTGCCGCTGGGCAGGCGCAACTCGATCAGCCGTTGCGCGCTGAACAGGCTGGGCGCATTGAAACTGGAATACAGCTGGCCCCAGTCGAAATCGCGACCGTCGGCATCGAACACCTCGCGCTCGCCGATGCCGGCGGCGCGCGCGCGCGCGCGCACCGCATCGGCGGCTTCGAGCACGCGCAGGGTTTCCGGACCGGCGATCAGGTAGACCGGCTGCAGCGGCTGCGACGCCGGCTGGGTGGCGAGTTGTTCGGGACGCAGTTCCATGGCGACAGCCTACGCTGCTGCAGGCGGAGACGGCGAACGCCGTGCGCCGGCAGCGAACGGCATGGCCGCCGCGCTCGGCGGCGAAGGCAGCAGGGCCAAGCTCAAGGCTGCGGCGTGGTCGCCGGCTTGCCTGCGGCCGGGGTGCCGTCGACCGGCTTGCCTTCCACCGGCGTGCCGTCGGTCGACGGCGGCGCGGCGTTGACGTCCTTGCCGTCGCGCACCTGCGCGCGCACCACGCTGTCGATCCGGCGCAGCATCGAGGCGGACATCTCGCGGCGCAGTTCGTCGGCCAGGATCTCGCGCTCGGTGGAGGTACCGGTGGCGTCGGTCGGCGGGGACACGTAGTCGCGCGACAGCTCGATCACCTGCTGCGGCACCAGCACGCTGCCGTCGGCGCGGCGGAACAGGAAGATCGCTGCGTAGCGCAGGCTGTATTCCTGGGCGCGGCCTTCGGCATCGAGCGCGATCGGCAGGTCGCCCCAGCGCTCGGACAGCACTTCCAGGCGGGCCACGCCGGTGTTGACGTCCTTGGGCGCGATCTCCGCACCGGCCGCGCGCAGGCCGCGCTCGAGCAGCTTGGCCAGCTCGCTGTACGGCGCCGAGGACACCACCTTCACCGACGGCGTGTCGGCCGGCAAGGTCAGCTTGTTGCGCAGGTGGAAACCGCAGGCGGTCAGGGACGCCGCGAAGACGAAAGCGAGCAGGAGTCGGGTCATGGACACAGTCTGGAGGAGCCGGCTGGGCGCGGCAACAGGCGGCTAGCCTGCCGCACGTCGCGTGAACGCGGGTTGAGACCTGATGCCGCACCGCGCGGCCGCGACGCGGCCGCAGCGGCGCGCCGGCTCACGCCGCCACCAGGTTCACGATCTTGCCGGGGACGATGATGATCTTGCGGATGCTCAGCCCTTCCAGGAACTTGGCCGCATTCGGCTCGGCCTGGGCCAGCGCCTCGATCTGCTCGCGCGGGGTGTCGGCGCCGACCTCGATGGTGCCGCGCAGCTTGCCGTTGACCTGCACCGCCAGGGTCACCGCGTCGCGCACCAGCGCGGCCGGGTCCGGCTGCGGGAACGGCACGTCCTCCAGCAGCGTCGCCGGATGGCCCAGCGCCTGCCACAGCGCGTGGCTGGCGTGCGGGGTGATCGGGTTGAGCAGCAGCACCGCCGCTTCCAGCGCTTCCTGGCGCACCGCGCGGCCCTGCGCGCCGGTGTCGTCGAACTTGGCCAGCGCGTTGGTGAGCTCCATCACCGCGGCGATGGCGGTGTTGAAGCTGTGGCGGCGTCCATAGTCGTCGGCGACCTTGCCGATGGTCTCGTGGGTCTTGCGCCGCAGCGCCTTGTGCTCGGCGTCCAGCGCGGCCGGGTCCAGCGCCGGGGCGGCGCCGTCGGCGACGTGCTTGTGCACCTGCGCCCACAACCGGCGCAGGAACCGCGCCATGCCGTCCACGCCGGCCTCGTTCCACTCCAGCGACTGCTCCGGCGGCGCGGCGAACATCGAGAACAGGCGCACCGTGTCGGCGCCGTACTTGCCGACCATCGCCTGCGGATCCACGCCGTTGTTCTTGGACTTGGACATCTTCTCGGTGCCGCCGATCAGCACCGGCTGGCCGTCGCCGCGGTGCACCGCGCCGATCACCCGCGCCTTGTCGTCGCGCTGCACGTCCACGTCGGCCGGGTTGATCCAGTCCTTGGAGCCGTCGGGGTTCTGCCGGTAGAAGGTCTCGGCGATCACCATGCCCTGGGTCAGCAGGTTGGTCGCCGGCTCGTCGCTGTCCACCAGGCGCGCGTCGCGCAGCAGCTTGTGGAAGAAGCGGAAGTACATCAGGTGCAGGATCGCGTGTTCGATGCCGCCGATGTATTGGTCCACCGGCAGCCAGTAGTTGCCGCGCTTGTCGACCATGTCCTTGGCGCCGGGCGAGGTGTAGCGCGCGTAGTACCAGCTCGACTCCATGAAGGTATCGAAGGTGTCGGTCTCGCGCTCGGCCGCCGCGCCGCACTGCGGGCAGGTGGTCTTGCGCCATTCCGGGTCGGTCTTCAGCGGCGAGCCGGTGCCGCTCAGGGCCACGTTCTCCGGCAGCAGCACCGGCAACTGGTCCTCGGGGACCGGCACAGCGCCGCAGCTCTGGCAGTAGATCACCGGGATCGGGCAGCCCCAGTAACGCTGGCGGCTGACGCCCCAGTCGCGCAGGCGGTAGTTGACCCGGCGCTGGCCCTGGCCCTTGCGTTCGAAGCGCTCGGCCAGCGCCTCGAACGCGCCCTGGAAGTCCAGCCCGTCGAACTCGGCGGAATTGACCAGTTCCAGTTCGCGGGTCTTGTCGCCGTACCAGTCCTGCCAGCGGCTCGGGTCGTAGCTGCGCTCGTCGTCGTTCTTCGGCGCCTTCAGCGCGATCACCTGGCGGATCGGCAGGGCGTACTTGCTGGCGAATTCGAAATCGCGCTGGTCGTGGCCGGGCACCGCCATCACTGCGCCGGTGCCGTAGCCCATCAGCACGAAGTTGGCGACCCACACCGGCACCTGCTCGCCGCTGATCGGGTGCACCGCGGTCAGGCCGGTGGCCATGCCGCGCTTTTCCTGGGTTTCCAGCTCGGCCTCGGAGACGCCGCCCTGCTTCAACTCGGCCAGCAGCGCGGCCAGCTCAGGATTGGACTTGGCCGCATGCAGCGCCAGCGGATGCTCGCTGGCGATGGACACGAAGGTCACGCCCATCAGCGTGTCCGGGCGCGTGGTGAACACGCGCAGCGGGTCCAGCGCGCTGCCGTCGGCGTCGCGCACGTCGAACTGGATCTCCAGGCCCTCGGAGCGGCCGATCCAGTTGCGCTGCATGGTCTTGACCGACTCCGGCCAGCCCGGCAGCTGATCCAGGCCGTCCAGCAGTTCCTGCGCGTAGTCGGTGATGCGCAGGAACCACTGCGGGATCTCGCGCTTTTCCACCAGCGCGCCGGAGCGCCAGCCGCGGCCGTCGATGACCTGCTCGTTGGCCAGCACGGTCTGGTCGATCGGGTCCCAGTTGACCACCGCGTTGCGGCGGTAAGCCAGGCCCTTGCGCATCAGCCGGGTGAACATGCGCTGCTCGTGCACGTAGTACTCGGGCCGGCAGGTGGCGAACTCGCGCGACCAGTCGATGGCATAGCCCAGCGACTTGAGCTGGCTGCGCATGTGGTCGATGTTGGCGTAGGTCCACTTCGCCGGCGCGGTCTTGTTCTTGATCGCGGCGTTCTCGGCCGGCAGGCCGAACGCGTCCCAGCCCATCGGCTGCAGCACGTTCTTGCCGATCATGCGCTGGTAGCGGCTGATCACGTCGCCGATGGTGTAGTTGCGCACGTGGCCCATGTGCAGCGCCCCGGACGGGTACGGCAGCATCGACAGGCAGTAGAACTTGGGCTTGTCGGAGGTCTCGTCGACCTCGAAGGCGCGGGTGGCGTCCCAGAACTGCTGGGCGGAGGATTCGACCTGCTGCGGGTCGTAGGCGGTGGGCTCGACGGCGGACATGGAAACGGGCAAGGGCCAGGCGGCAACAAAGCGGCCAAGGGTACCGTAGCGCGGCAAGCCGCTCCAATCCCGGCGACGGGCGGCAGCGGCGCGGGACGCCGCGGCGGCGCCTGGCAGGCGCCGGAACCGCGGCTGCAACGCGATTGGCGACGCCGGGCCGCACGCCGGCATCGCCCCTGCCGCAGCCCGCCTCGACGGCCGACTGCGCAAGCCCGACCGGGTCAGCCGCGGTGCGGGACCCTCGTTGGCCCCGGCCACCAGGCCAGCAACGCCAGCCAGCCCCACCACAGCAGGAACACCAGCCGCTGCGCCAGCGCCGGCGACAGCAGCCGATCCAGCGCGAACGCGCCCAGTGTCACCAGCAGTGCCATCGCCAACGCCAGCGCGGCCCAGCCGCGCGCGGCCGGATCGCGGCGCGCGCCCAGCCCCAGCAGGGCCGCGGCCGCCACCAGGGCCACCACCCACAGCAACCAGGCGCTGGCATGCAACTGGGTTGAGCGCGCGTCCAGGTCGGTCGGGTCCAGCGGCAGCAGGCCCATGCCGGCGAACGCCAGGCCGGCCAGCAGCAGCAACTGCCCACCGACCCGCAGCGACCAGGGCGCGTGGCGGCCGGCGCGGCGCAGCAGCCGCAGTGCCAGTCCCATCGCCAGGCACCCGGGCAGTACGAATGCCAGCAGGTTGAATGCCCCCGCATGCGGGATGCCGCGCGCACCGAGCAGGGCCAGCGGATGCGACCACGGCAGATAGCCGGGCAGCACCGCGCCGAAGCCCAGCATTGCCGCCACCGCGGCCACCGCCAGCAGCGGCCCGATCCAGCGCACCACCCGTTCGCTCACCTCGCCCATCCGTTACCGTCCTTTCGCGCCGCCATGGCGCCTGAAACCCGGCATTGTCGCCGCTGCGGCCGCGGCCGGCATCCGTGGCGCGACGCCGCCGCCCTTGCATCGGCGCCGCCGCGCCTCCATACAGAGCGTCCTCTCGCCTGCGATGACACTGCCCATGTCCGACACGCCCCACGTTTTCGACGCCAAGACCGAGACCTTCGAAGCCGACGTGCTGCAGCGCTCGCTGCAGACCCCGGTGCTGGTGGACTTCTGGGCGCCCTGGTGCGGCCCGTGCAAGACCCTGAGCCCGATCCTGGAAAAGCTGGCGGCCGAGTACAACGGCGGCTTCGTGCTGGCCAAGGTCGACGTGGACCAGGAGCAGCAGATCGCCGCGGCGTTCCAGATCCGCTCGGTGCCGACGGTGTTCCTGGTCAAGGGCGGGCAACTGGTCGACGGCTTCCCCGGCGCCCTGCCCGAGGGCCAGTTGCGCGAGTTCCTGACCCAGCACGGGATCGCGCCGCTGGCGGCGCAGGAACCGGCCGAGGACGTGCCGGCGGCGCCGCTGGATCCGCAGGCCGAGGTGCAGCGCCTGCGCGAGGCGGTGGCGGCCGAGCCGGACAAGGACGAACTGAAGCTGGATCTGGCCCTGGCCCTGGTCAAGGTCGGCGCCGCCGCCGAGGCCGAGACCCTGATCGATGCGCTGCCGGCCAACCTGGCCACCGACGAGCGCGCGGTGCGGGCACGGGCGCGGCTGGGCTTTGTCGGTGCGCTGCAGGCCGCCCCGCCGCTGGAGACCCTGCAGGCCACGCTGGCGCAGGACCCGGCCGATCTCAAGGCGCGCTACCTGCTGGGCGTGCGCCACCTGGTCGGCGGCGACGACGCCGCCGCGCTGGAGCAGTTCCTGGAGATGCTGCGCCAGGATCGTACGTTCGAGGACGGCCTGCCGAAGAAGGCGCTGATCGATGCGTTCCGGGTGATCGAGGACGAGGACTTGGTGGGGCAGTACCGCCGCAAGATGTCCGCCCTGTTGTTCTGAGATTACAATCTCAGGTCCAGCGGCTGACTACGGCGTCTCCAGCCGCTGCGACGGACGGACGCGACCCGGCCTGACCCCAGGATGCCGCGATCAGGGACGAACGCTGTCTGCAGCCCCGCAGGCAGCGCCGGCCTGGTCTTTTGCCGGATGTATGCCGTGAACCAGTTCGATCGCCGCATGGCCTCGCCCACCCGCACCTCGTGGGCAGGCGCACGCAGGCTGGCCGGCCTGCTGTGCTGGATCGGCCTGCTGCTCGCCCCCACCGCGATGGCGCAGGACTGGCACTACCGGGTGCGCCCCGGCGACACGCTGTGGGATCTCGGCCGGCTGTATCTGCGCCCGGGCATGGACTGGGCGCGGTTGGGCCAGCACAACCAGGTCGCCGATCCGCAGCGGCTGGTGCCGGGATCGCGCCTGCGGTTTCCGATCGCCTGGCTGCGCGTACAACCGGCGCCGGCGCGGCTGGTCGCCCTGCGTGGGCAGATCAGCGTGCAGACCGCCGACCAGGCGACGCTGTCGGCGCAGCAAGGCATGCCGCTGCCGATCGGCAGCGCGCTGCAGACCGGCGCCGACGCCAGCGCCACCGTGCAGTTCGCCGACGGCTCGCGCATGCAGGTGCGCGAGAACAGCCTGGTGCGCTTCGACCAGCTCGTCCGCTACGGCGCCACCGGCATGGTCGATACCCGCGTGCGGCTGGAAAAGGGCCGCACCAGCAACGACGTCATCCCCGCCACCGGGCCCGCCTCGCGCTACATCATCCAGACCCCGTCCAGCACCAGCAGCGTGCGCGGCACCCGCTTCCGGGTCGGCGCCGGCAGCGACAGCGCGTTCGCCAGCACCGAGGTGCTGCAGGGCGCGGTACGCGTCGCCGACCAGGGCGGCCAGCGCCTGCTGCAGCCAGGCGAGGCGGCGCGGGTCGCCACCGGGTCGGCGCCGCGGCAGGAAGCGCTGCTGCCGGCGCCGACCCTGGACCTGGCGCACAGTCGCCTGCAGCGCCCGCCCTACCTGCTCGCCTGGGCGCCGCTGGCCGGCGCCAGCCACTACCGCCTCGAGGCGGTGGACGCGCAGCAACGCGAGGTGCTGCGCTTCGCCCAGGAAACCGAGGCCACCGCATTGGCGCTGGACGCGCTGCCGGCCGGTAATCTGCGGCTCCTGCTGCGCGGCGTCACCGCCACCGGCGTGGAAGGCGAGGACGCCGAGCAGCCGCTGCAGGTCTCGGCCACGCCGCTACCGCCGCTGACCGTGCAGCCGCTGCACGAGCAGCAACTGCGCATTGCGCGGCCGCGCTTCGCCTGGACCCGCAACCCGGAGGCCAGCAGCAGCGTGCTGCAACTGGCGCGCGACGCGCAGTTCCAGGACCTGCTGCTGGAGCAGGAGACCGACGCGACCCATCTGCGCGCGCCGCAGCCCCTGCCGCCCGGCACCTACTTCTGGCGCCTCGCCTCGCGCGATGCGCAAGGCCGGCAAGGCCCGTTCGGGCAGGCACTGACGCTGCATCTCAGCGATACGCCGGTCGATCCCGGGCTGGCGCCGGCGCAGGCCGAGCGCGGCACGCTGACCCTGCGCTGGCAGCCGGATCCGGACGCGCGCCATTACCGGGTGCAGTTGGCGCGCGATCCCGGGTTCCGCCGCGGCCTGCTCGAACGCACCGTGACGCAGCCGCAGGTCGCGCTGCCGCGGCCGCGCCGCGGCACCTGGTACGTGCGCATCCAGACCCTGGACGCCGACGGCGAGGCCGCGCCGTTCTCGACGCCGCAGACGCTGGACCTGCCCTGCCGCTACTGCAAGCTCGGCACGGCCGGCGGCGCGCTGCTGCTGTGGCTGGCGTTGTGAACGCCGGGCTGCTGCGGGGCGTGCTGGTGGCGCTCGCCGCGGCCGCACTGGCCGTGGCACTGAGCCTGGGCGATGTCACCGCGCGACTGGACAACGCGCTGTACGACGCAGCGATCGCGCAGGCGCCGCGTCCGGCCGATCCGCGCCTGCTGCTGATCGCCATCGACGACCGCAGCCTGCAGGCGCTGGGCCAGTGGCCATGGCGACGCGACCTGCACGCGCGCCTGCTCGACCGGCTCAGCGCAGCGGGCACCGAGCGGGTGGCGCTGGACCTGCTGTTCAGCGAACCCGACCTGCAACACGCCGACGACGATGCGCGCCTGGCCGCGGCGCTGCGGCGCAATGGCCGCACCGTGCTGCCGGTGATCGGCAGCGCCAGCGGTGCGGACATGCCGCAGGAGCTGCTGCCGATCCCCGCCATCGCCACCGCGGCGGCGGCGCTGGCGCACACCGACCTCGCCGTCGATGCCGACGGCATCGCGCGCGGCGTCTACCTGCGCGCCGGGCTGGGCAGTGCGCACTGGCCGGCGCTGGCCGCGGCCCTCACCGGCCGCGCGCTGCCGCCGGCGCCGGCCACCAGCGACGCGCCCTATGCCTGGCATCGCGCGGACTACATCGGCCTGCGTTTCGCCGCGCCGTCGGCACCGTTCGCGCAGGTGTCCTACGTCGACGTCGTGCAGGGCCGGATTCCGCTGCAGTCGCTGCGCGGACGCCTGGCGATCGTCGGCGTCACCGCCACCGGCCTGGGGCAGCGGGTGATGACGCCGATGTCCGATGCGCGCTGGATGAGCGCGCCCGAATACCAGGCCAACGTCGCAGCGATGCTGTTGCGCGGCGACCCGATCCTGCCGTCGTCGCGCACGGCCCAGGTGGCCGGGTCCGCGCTGCTGGTGCTGCTGGCCTGCCTGGGCACGCAGTGCGCCGGTGGGCGCCGAGGGCGCTGGCTGGTGCCGCTGGCGAGCATGGCGGTGGTCGCCGGCGGCAGCCTGCTGTGGCTGCTGCTCGGCAGCCGCTGGTTCGCGCCAGGGGCGGCCCTGGTCGCCCTGGCCATCGTCGCCGCCGGCCAGTTATCCCTGCACGCGGCACGCTGGCGCCGCCAGGCGCATCGCGATGCCCTGACCGGGCTGGTCAACCGCCATGGCTTCGAACAGGCCTTCGCCCAGGCGCTGGACGAGGCGCGGCGCAGCGGCCGGCCGCTGACGCTGATCATCGTCGATGTGGATCATTTCAAGCGCTACAACGACACCCTGGGCCATCGCACCGGCGACCGCGCGCTGAAGCTGGTGGCCGCCGCGGTGGCGCGGCATGCGCGACATCCGCGCGAGGTCGCCGCGCGCTTTGGCGGCGACGAGTTCGCCATGATCCTGCCCGCCACCGATGCCGCCGATGCCGGCCGCATCGCCGCGGCGCTGGTCGAGGAGATCCGCGGGCTGTCGCTGCGCGCGCCGAACGGCAGCGTCGCCATCACCGCCAGCCTGGGCGTGCACAGCGCCACCGCGACAACGCTCACGTCGGAGCGCGCGTTCTTCGAATCCGCCGACGCGGCGCTGTACCGGGTCAAGCGCGACGGACGCGACGGCTACGCGCTCAGCGACGCGACACCAGCACACCATACGCATGCGTCTGGTACTCTGCCGCACTCCGATCCACCCACCGCCACGCAATGAAGCCATCGCTGTTCCGCCTGGGCCTGAACCTGTGGCCGCCGTTCCTGTGCGCCGGCATCCATGTGACCGAACTGAGCGCCGACTATCGCCATGCGCGGGTCGAACTGCGCATGCGCCCGTGGAACCGCAACTACGTGGGCACCCATTTCGGCGGCAGCCTGTTCGCCATGACCGACCCGTTCTGGATGCTGCTGACCATGCAGAACCTGGGGCGCGACTACTACGTCTGGGACAAGGCCGGCAGCATCGAGTTCGTGCGCCCGGGGCGCGGCACGGTCAGCGCGCAGTTCGATCTGGACCAGGCGCTGCTGGACGAACTGCGCGCCGCCACCGCCGGCGGCGACAAGCATCTGCGCTGGTTCGAGACCGACGTCGTCGATGCCCAGGGCGAGGTGGTGGCGCGAACGCGCAAGCAGCTGTACGTCAAGCGCAAGCCGCCGCGCTAGCGCGCCTGCCGCCCGCGGGTTCGCCAAGGCCGGCGCCGCCTCTGCGCAGGCCGACACACATGGCATGCGCTACCGACCGCGCCGTCAGCGTGCGCGGCGCCGCGAAGCGGGCTGCGTGGGCGGGCCCCGGCCCAATCGCAGCTGCACGACCGCGCCGCGAGACCATGCGGCGCCGCACCAACGGCCATCACGCGCCGCTACACTACGCGGATGTCGCCCGATCTCTCCGCTCCCACCCCCCGCCCGTCCCTGCAACGGCTGTTCTTCACCGGCCTGCTGACCCTGTTGCCGATCTGGCTGACCTGGGTCGTGGTCAAGTTCGTGTTCGTGCTGCTCTCGGGCATCAGCAGCCCCTGGGTGGTGCCGCTGTCGGCGCGCATCGCCGCCTCGTTCCCGCGCGAGCTGGGCTGGGCCACCGCGCAATGGGTGCAGAACACCATCGCGCTGATCGCCACCCTGGCGGTGATCCTGCTGGTGGGCATCCTCAGCCGGCGCATGATCGGCCAGCGCCTGCTGCGCTGGTTCGAGGCCGTGATGCGCCGCATCCCGCTGGCCAGCGTGGTCTACGACAGCGTGCGCAAGCTGGTGGACATCCTGCAGACCCAGCCGGGCAGCACCCAGCGCGTGGTGCTGATCGACTTCCCGCACCGGGACATGAAGTCGGTGGGCCTGGTGACGCGGGTGATCAAGGAACACGGCACCGGCCGCGAGCTGGCCGCGGTGTATGTGCCGACCACGCCCAATCCGACCTCCGGCTACCTGGAGATCGTGCCGGTTGAGTTGCTCACGCCCACCGACTGGAGCGTGGACCAGGCCATGAGCTTCATCATCTCCGGCGGCGCGGTATCGCCGGAGAGCGTGCCCTTCACCCGCACCGTGGACCGCTGACGCCGATGCGCCGCGGCACGCTCGACGATCGCGCGGTCCGGCTGTTCATCGCCCTGGCGGCCTTCTTCTGCGTCAACGCCGCGCTGGCCGAGTTCATCGGGGTCAAGATCTTCGCCCTGGAAGACACCCTGGGCATCGCGCCGCTGAACTGGAACCTGTTCGGGCAGACCGGCTCGATGAACTTCACCGCCGGCACCCTGCTGTGGCCGCTGGTGTTCATCCTCACCGACACCATCAACGAGTTCTTCGGCCGCCGTGGCGTGCGCTTCATCTCCTGGCTGGCGGTGGCGCTGATCGGCTACGGCTTCCTGTTCGCGTTCGCCGCGATCGCGCTGGCCCCGGCCGGCTTCTGGGTCACCGCGGCGCAGAACCAGGGCGTGCCCGACTACCAGGCCGCGTTCGCCGCGGTGTTCGGCCAGGGCATGTGGACCATCGCCGGCTCGCTGGTCGCGTTCATGGCCGGCCAGTTGATCGACGTGGCGGTGTTCCACCGCATCCGCAACGTGACCGGCGAGAAGCACGTGTGGCTGCGCGCCACCGGCTCCACTGCGGTCTCGCAGCTGATCGACAGCTTCGTGGTGATCTACATCGCCTTCGTGCTCGGCCCGCAGCACTGGTCGATGCCGCTGTTCCTGGCAGTGAGCACGCTGAACTACATCTGCAAGATGCTGCTGGCGGTGCTGCTGATCCCGTTGCTGTACCTGATGCGGCGGCTGATCACCGACTACCTGAGCCCCGAACGCGCCGAACAACTGCGCGAGGAAGCCGCCGCCGACTGAACGCCGGCACACGCGCGAGCGCAGCGCACGCGCTTGCGCGCGGCCGTCGTGCAGCGCCGCAGACGCCGGTGCCGCCTGGCCCGTCGCGGCACGGCGCCCGCCCGCGACAGGGCGGTGGGCGCCCGCAGGCAGCGGCCATGGGTGGCCTCGGCGGTGCGGATCGGGCAAGCTCCCCGCTCGCTTGTCGTTGGAGCCCGCAATGCCGCCCCGCTTTTCCCGCCTGCTGTCCCTGGCCATCGCCACCGCCCTGAGCCTGTCGCTGGCGGCCCCGGCGGACGCGGCCAAGAAGAAGACCACCAAGCAGACCACCGCGCAGACCCGCGCCAAGGCGAGCAAGGCCCGCAAGGCGCGGCCGGCGCCGGCCCCGGTGGTGCTGACCAAGGCGCAACAGCTGAACCGGCTCTACGACGACTACTGGGAAGCCTCGCTCAAGCTCAATCCGCTGCAGGCGACCTTCCAGGGCGACAGCCGCTACAACGACCAGTTGCCGAACTTCCTCTCGGCCGCGTTCCGCCAGCAGTCGCACGACTTCACCGTGGAGTGGCTGGGCAAGGCCGAGGCGATCGGCAAGGACGGCCTCAGCGGCCAGGACCTGCTCAGCTACGAGATCTTCGTCGGCGACGCACGCAATGCGCTGGAGGCGGAGAAGTACCCGAGCTGGATGCAGCCGGTGAACCAGTTCTACAACGTCGGCAGCATCATGGTGATGCTCGGCTCGGGCACCGGCGCGCAGCCGTTCCGCACGGTCAAGGACTACGACAACTGGTCGCGGCGCGCGCTCGGCATTCCGGCGCTGTTCGACCAGGCCATCGCCAACATGCGCGAAGGCATGAAGGCCGGCGTGGTGCAGCCGCGCGCGCTGATGGAGAAGGTGCTGCCGCAGCTCGATGCGATCATCAAGCCCACCGCCGAGGAGAGCCTGTTCTGGGGCCCGGTGCGCAACCTGCCGGCGGACATCCCGGAGGCCGAGAAGCAGCGCATCACCGCCGAATACAAGCGCATGATCGAGTACCGGATCATGCCCGCCTACCGCGCGCTGCGCGGCTTCATCGCCACCGAGTACCTGCCGGCCACGCGCAATACCGCCGGCATCGGCGCCCTGCCCGGCGGCGATGCCTGGTACGCCTGGAACGTGCGCCAGAGCACCACCACCGACCTGACCCCCGCCCAGATCCACCAGATCGGCCTGGACGAGGTGGCGCGCATCCAGGGCCAGATCCAGGCGGTGATGAAGCAGGTGCGCTTCCGCGGCTCGATGCAGAAGTTCTTCAAGTTCATGCAGACCGACAAGCGCTTCACCTTCAAGAGCGAGGACGAGCTGCTGACCTACTACCGCGGCCTGGAAGGCCGGGTCGACGCGGCGGTGCCGCGCATGTTCTCGCTCAAGCCCAAGGCCGCGTTCGAGATCCGCCCGGTGGAGCCGTATCGCGCGCAGTCGGCGGCCAGCGGCTCGTACATGCGCCCCAGCGAGGACGGCCGCCCCGGCATCTTCTACGTCAACACCTACGACCTGCCCAGCCGCAAGACCTGGGATGCGGAAGACCTGTACCTGCACGAGGCCATTCCCGGCCACCACTTCCAGCTCGGCCTGCAGCAGGAGCTGACCAACCTGCCCAAGTTCCGCCGCTTCGGCGGCGAGACCGCCTTCATCGAAGGCTGGGGCCTGTACGCCGAATCGCTGGGCAAGGACCTGGGCCTGTACCAGGATCCCTACAACTATTTCGGCTACCTGCAGAACGAGCTGTGGCGTGCGATCCGCCTGGTGGTGGACACCGGCGTGCACAGCAAGGGCTGGACCCGCGAGCAGGTGATCGACTACATGCTGCAGAACTCGGCCACCAGTCGCACCGACGCCGAAGCCGAGGCCGAGCGCTACATGGCCATCCCCGGCCAGGCGCTGTCCTACAAGATCGGCGAGATGAAGATCATGCAGCTGCGCGACTACGCGCGCGCGCAACTCGGCGACAAGTTCGACATCCGCGAGTTCCATGCCGAAGTGCTGAAGGACGGCTCGGTGCCGCTGAACGTGCTGCAGGAAAAGATCGAGCGCTGGGTGGCGAGCAAGAAGCAGGGGTGAGCGGGAAGCCGCTCCTCCCGCGGAACAGGCGACCTGAGACGTCGCGGGATCGTGGCAGGAGCGGCTTCAGCCGCGATGGGGCCTTCCTGGTGAAGCCCGGTCGCGGCTGAAGCCGCTCCTACGACGGCCGCAAAGGCCGCATCGGCGGCATTCCGCCCCCGATCGTCGCCCCTCTTCAGAACCATCAGACCCCCCACATTCGCGCGAACGGCGTCGGGACTGAAGTCCCTCCCACAGTGCAGTTCCCTGGCACGCCGGCTGCCGCAATTGCAGCGCGACGGCAGTGGGAACTGCAGCGATGTCCCGTTGATGCAATGGCCGTCCCGTTGCGCCCATTCCTTTCGGTGAGGATCGCACACCGGTCCCATCAGGGCACTGGGCGCGCATGCCCCCCTTGTGGGAGGGACTTCAGTCCCGACGCGTTGCAGTGAAGGGCGTCGGGACTGAAGTCCCTCCCACAAACGGCCAAGGCGATTGATCAGCGCCGACACGGCCTGAAAACCGGCTGCGAAGCCATCGTACGTCGCGTGCAAGGCAACCCGCCCTCTCTACATCGCTGCCAGACGCCGCGCCAGCTGCGCGATGTCCTGCGGCGTGGTGCGGCAGCAGCCGCCGATCAGGCGGGCGCCGGCCGCACGCCAGGCGGCGAGGTGGTCGACCAGGGTGCCGGCATCGGCGCTGTCGGCCTGCCAGCATTTGCGCTCGGCGTCGTAACGCTCGCCCGCGTTCGGATACACCACCAGCGGTAAGCGTGTCAGCGTCGCCAGATGACGCAACGCCGCAGTGGCCAGCGACGGCGCGACGCAGTTGACGCCGAGCGCGACCACCTGCGGGTGGCCGTCGAGCAACGCCACCACCTCGCGCAACGGCGTGCCGTCGCTGAGGTGGGCTGCATCGCGCAGGGTGCAGGCGAACCAGGCGACAATTCGAGGAAACTCCTCCAGCACCTGCAGCAAGGCCGCCATTTCCGCCAAGGACGGCTGCGTTTCGCAGGCCAGCAACTCCACGCCGGCCGCGACCAGGGCCGCGATGCGCGGGCGATGGAAATCGCGCATTCGCGCCGGCGTCAGCACATAGTCGCCACGGTACTCGGACCCGTTGGCCAGATATGCACCATACGGACCGACCGAGCCGGCGACCAGCAAGGGGCCCGCCTGCGGATGCAGCGCGAGCTGCGCCTGCCGTGCCTGCTGCGCCAGTTCGACGCTGCGCGCGATCAAGCGTTGCGAGTGCGCGAGGTCGATCCCGCGCGCAGCGAAACCCTGCGGCGTGGCCTGGTAGCTGGCGGTGATCGCGCATTGCGCACCGGCGGCGAAATAGTCCTGGTGCACCTGGCGGATCAGGTCCGGTTGTTCCAGCAGGATCTTCGCCGACCACAGCGGATCGCGCAGATCGCAGCCGCGACGCTCCAGTTCGGTGGCCAGCGCGCCGTCGAGCACCAGGCACCGGTCCTCGGCCAGCAGCGCGGCGAGCGGGTTGTGCGGCATGGCGCGGCCTCGCAGCGACGGAATGCGCAGTGTCGCAGACGGCACGCGCAGCGGTGCGGCCGCACCGCTGCGCTATGCTTCTCCAATGGATTGCCCCGTTTCGCTCGCCCCGACTCAGCGCATGACCTTCACGACGCTGACCCCGATGCTGCGCTGTGCCGACCTGACTACGGCACTGGCGTTCTATACCGAAACCCTGGCGTTTCGCCTCGAAGGCGGCGCAGTGGCGACGGGCTGGGTGTCGCTGCGGCACGGCCCGTTGGCACTGATGCTGGCCGCGCACCACACAGAGGCCGACACCTCCATTGCCAGCGCCGCCTGCTCGCTGTACTTCCGCACCGACGAGGTCGATGCCTGGTGGCAGCGGCTGCATCCGCATGGGCGCATCGTCTATCCGTTGCAAGACTTCGACTACGGCATGCGCGAGTTCGCGATCCGCGATGCGGACGGCCATGTACTGCAGTTCGGCCAGGCGCTGTGCCGATGAGCCTGACCCTGGACGGCCTGCACCACGTTGCGATCATCGCGTCGGACTACGCGCGCTCCAAGGACTTCTATTGCCGCATCCTGGGCCTGCCGGTGATCGCCGAGGTCTACCGCGACGCGCGCGACTCCTGGAAACTGGACCTGGCCTTGCCCGACGGCAGCCAGATCGAACTGTTCTCGTTCCCCGCGCCACCGCCGCGACCGAGCCGCCCGGAAGCCTGCGGGCTGCGCCACCTGGCGCTGCGCGTGCGCGACCTGGACGCAGCCGTCGCGCACCTGCAGGCGCACGGCGTGGAAGTCGAACCGATCCGTGTGGACGCGTACACCGGCCGCCGCTTCACCTTCTTCGCCGATCCCGACGACTTGCCGCTGGAACTGTACGAGCACGGCTGAACGCCGGCGGCCGACCACGCTGAACCGCATGCCGCAGTGCGGATTCCCAGCACCATACGCTTGGGTATACAGTCGGATCAGGCCGGCATCGCGCCGGCCGCACCGGACATCCCTCGGGAGGGGAACATGCGCACGACCTTCAAGACCCTGATGCTGGCCCTGCCGCTGAGCGCGGCGGCATTCATGGCGCACGCCGCCGACACCTCGCCGGTCGGCCGCTGGCAGACCATCGACGACGAAACCGGCAAGCCCAAGTCGATCGTGCAGATCGAACAGGCCGCCAACGGCACGCTGAGCGGCAAGGTGGTCGAGATCCTGCAATCCAACCACGGCCCCAACCCGATGTGCGACAAGTGCGACGGCGAGCGCAAGGGCAAGCCGATCAAGGGCATGACCATCCTGTGGGGCCTCAAGCCCGACGGCACCGCGGTGTGGGACGGCGGCTCGGTGCTGGACCCGGCCAAGGGCAAGACCTACAAGGCCAAGGTCACCCTGACCGACGGCGGCAAGAAGCTGCAGATGCGTGGCTACATCGGTATCGAGGCGTTGGGGCGGACGCAGACCTGGATCAGGGAGTGAAACCGGGACCCGGGGCCCGGGACCGGGGACCCGAAAAAGCGGGTTAGCGCGAACGGAAGTTTTCCGCGCAACCTATCTCTCCAAAGGCGTCCGCGAGGGCGCCTTTTCCGTGGCTGCCAACCCGCCATGCACCGCTCTCCCGGGTCCCCGGTCCCGAGCCCCGGGTCCCGGCTTTGCATGCCATGCGATAATCTCGCGCCCCCAGACACGCCGGCCGCCATGACCACCGCTCTCGTCACCACCGCCCTGCCCTATGCCAACGGACCGCTGCATCTGGGGCATCTGGTCGGCTATATCCAGGCCGACATCTGGGTGCGCGCGCGGCGGCTGCGCGGCGACCGCACCTGGTTCGTGTGCGCCGACGACACCCACGGCACGCCGATCATGCTGGCCGCGGAGAAGGCCGGAGTCACCCCGGAGAGCTTCATCGCCGCCATCCAGGCCAGCCACGAGCGCGATTTCGCCGCGTTCGGCGTGGCCTTCGACCATTACGACTCGACCAACTCGGCGGCCAACCGCGCCCTGACCGAGGCGTTCTACGCCAAGCTCGACGCCGGCGGCCACATCGCGCGGCGCTCGGTGGCGCAGTTCTACGACCCGGCCAAGGGCATGTTCCTGCCCGACCGCTACATCAAGGGCATCTGCCCGAACTGCGGCAGCGCCGACCAGTACGGCGACAACTGCGAGGTCTGCGGCGCCACCTATTCCCCGACCGAACTGAAGGAGCCCAAGTCGGTGATCTCCGGCGCCACGCCGGAGCTGCGCGATTCGGAGCACTTCTTCTTCGAGGTCGGCCGCTTCGACGGCTTCCTGCGCGATTGGCTGGCCGGCGACGTCGCCCTGCCCGGGGTCAAGGCCAAGCTGATGGAATGGCTGGACAGCGAAGGCGGCCTGCGCGCCTGGGACATCTCCCGCGACGCGCCGTACTTCGGCTTCCAGATCCCCGGCCAGCCGGGCAAGTATTTCTACGTGTGGCTGGACGCGCCGATCGGCTACCTGAGCAGCTTCCAGACCCTGTGCGCGAGCCTGGGCGAAGCGTTCGAGCCGCACCTGGCCGCCGGCACCGCCACCGAACTGCACCACTTCATCGGCAAGGACATCGTCAACTTCCACGGCCTGTTCTGGCCGGCGGTGCTGCACGGCACCGGCCACCGCGCGCCGACCCGGCTGCACGTCAACGGCTACCTGACCGTCGACGGCGCCAAGATGTCCAAGTCGCGCGGCACCTTCGTCATGGCCCGCACCTACCTGGACGTGGGCCTGGAGCCGGAAGCGCTGCGCTACTACTTCGCGGCCAAGTCCTCCGGCGGCGTCGACGATCTCGACCTGAACCTGGGCGACTTCGTGGCGCGGGTCAATGCGGACCTGGTCGGCAAGTTCGTCAACCTGGCCAGCCGCTGCGCCGGCTTCATCGACAAGCGCTTCGGCGGCACGCTCGCCGACGCGCTGCCGGACCCGGCGCAGTACGCGCGCTTCGCCGCCGCGCTGGCGCCGATCCGCGAGGCCTACGAGCGCAACGACCCGGCCAGCGCGATCCGCCAGACCATGGCCCTGGCCGACGAGGCCAACAAGTACATCGACGAACACAAGCCCTGGGTGCTGGCCAAGCAGGACGGCGCCGAGGCGCAACTGCAGGCGGTGTGCACGCAGGGCCTGAACCTGTTCCGGGTGCTGGCCGCCGCGCTCAAGCCGGTGCTGCCGCGCACCTGCGCCGAGGCCGAGGCGTTCCTGTCGGCCCCGCTCGGCGCCTGGGACGACCTCGACGCCCCGCTGCTGGCGCACGTGATCCAACCGTACGCCCCCCTGTTCACCCGTATCGACCCCAAGCTGCTCGACGCCATGACCGACGCCTCCAAGGACACCCTCGCCCCCGCCCCGGCCGCAACCAAGCCGGCACCGGCCAAGACCGAAACGAAGGTCGCTGCGAATCCCGAATCCCCACTCCCCACTCCCGGCGTCATCGGCATCGACGACTTCGCCAAGCTCGACCTGCGCATCGGCAAGGTACTGGCCTGCGAGTTCGTCGAAGGCTCGGACAAGCTGCTGCGCTTCGAACTGGACGCCGGCGAGCTGGGCAAGCGGCAGATCTTCTCCGGCATCCGCGGCAGCTACGGCGAACCGGAGAAGCTGGTCGGCCGCAACGTGGTGTTCATCGCCAACCTGGCCCCGCGCAAGATGCGCTTCGGCCTCAGCGAAGGCATGATCCTGTCGGCCGGCTTCGACGGCGGCGCCCTGGCCCTGCTCGACGCGGATAGCAGCGCGCAGCCCGGCATGCCGGTGCGTTGACGGCGGGGATTGGCGAGTCGGGATTGGGGATTGGTTGAGCCACTCTCGGCGCCGATGGGTCCATGACGCGGTGACGAATCCCCAATGCCGAATCCCCAATCCCTCGCTCTCTTCGACTTCGACCACACGGTCACCACCGCCGATACCTATTCGGGATTCCTGCGCCGTGTGGCCACGCCGGCGCAGCAGGCGCGGGCGCGCTGGGCGGTCGGGCCGTGGCTGGCCGGCTATCGGCTGGGCCTGGTGTCGGCGGCGACGTTGCGCACGCGGGTCACCCGGCTGGTGTTCGCCGGCCGCGACGCAGACGAGATCGCCCGCGAGGCCGAGCACTATGCGCAGCAGGCGCTGCCGCCGCTGCTGCGACCGGACATGATGCAGCGGATCGCCTGGCACCACGCCCAGGGGCACAGCGTGGCGCTGGTCTCCGGTTCGCTGGATCTGTATCTGCGGCCCTGGTGCACGCAACATGGGCTGGGCCTGATCTGCAACCGCCTGGAAGTGCAGGATGGGCGCCTGACCGGCCGCTATCGCCACGGCGACTGCGGCCCCCGCAAGGCCGCGCTGATCCGCATGCAGTACGACCTGAACGCTTATCGGCGCATCTATGCGTACGGCGACAGCCGCGAGGATCGGCCGATGCTGGCGCTGGCGCACGAGCGCTGGTACTGCGGGCGCCGGATCGCCTGAGCCGATGACGCTGCGCCAGACACCGCCGCCCCTGCCGTCGGCTGCGCAGCGCGTGGCCGCCTCCGCGGCACGCCGCGACGCCGAGGCGACGCCACCGCGCGACCGCAGCGCGGTCATCGCCTTGTCGATCGTGGCGGTGGCGATCCTGCTCGGCATCGCATTCGCCGTCAGCGTGTGGGGCTGGCGCGTCTACCCCGCGGTGCGCAGCGACGATGCCTGGGTGGCGACGCCGGCGTCGCGCCCCGGTGGCGCCATGCCCGGCGCGCCGGCCGCCGTCTCCACGCATGCGTCCAAGGACGACGCGATCACGGTGATCGCCCGGTTCCGCGAGGACGTGCTGCCGACGATCCGGGTCGGCCAGGCCGCGCAGGTGCGCCTGGCCGACGGTGCGGGGATGACCTGGGTCGGCCACGTGCAGGCGATCGGCGCCGCCGTGCAGGAGGCGGACGTGCCGCTCGGCACGACCACGCAGGCCGGCAACCATGTCCGGCGCGTGCAGCGGCAGCCGGTGCGGATCGTGCTGGACCGCGCGCAGGCGCCCGCCAGGCTGGAACCGGGCAGCGCGGTCCAGGTCGTGATCGACACCTACAGCGCGCGCTAGGCTCGGGCCGCAGCGGACGCCGCGCTACACTGTGCCGGCTGGCCACGCCGGCGCTTCCGCTTCTCCGCCCCTGCTCCTCGCCGTGCGCTGCCGCGCGCCGCCTCCGCCATGACGCCCGCCCACGCCGCCCTGCTCGAACGTCTCGATCGCCTGCTGCCGCAGACCCAATGCGGCCAGTGCGGGTTCGACGGCTGTCGTCCCTACGCCGAGGCGATGGCTGCCGGCACGGCGCAGGTGGACCGCTGCCCGCCCGGCGGCGACGCCGGCGCGCGCGCCCTGGCGCGGGTGCTCGGCGTCCCCGCCCTGCCCTACGACCGCAGTCGCGGCACGCACGCGGCGCCGCAGGTGGCATGGGTGGTGGAAGCCGACTGCATCGGCTGCACCAAGTGCATCCAGGCCTGCCCGGTGGACGCCATCGTCGGCGGCGCCAAGCACATGCACACGGTGCTGGCGCCCTTGTGCACCGGCTGCGCGCTGTGCCTGCCGGCCTGTCCGGTGGATTGCATCGTCCTGCGCTGAGACAGCCGCTTCAGCGCGAGCGCCACGGCGGGCGCATCCGGATCGGCACCCGCCGCGTATGTCCTGGTGTCATTCCACCGGAGCGCCGTGCATGCCGACGTCGACCGCCGCCTTCCCGCTCATCCGAGCGCACCTGCCGCTGGCCCTGGCCCTCGGCACCGCCGCCCTCGTCGCCGCCGCGCCTGCGCGGGCGATGCTGCACTACGAGGGCATCGCCTATGCCGCCGACGGCAAACAGGTGCTGTACCGCGAGAGCCACTGGGTCCGCGAGGATGGCGCGCGCCTGGTGCTGTACCAGTGCACCGACGGCGCCGCGTTCGCGCGCAAGCGCGTGGACGACGGCAGCGCCGCGCCGGACTTCGAACTGGTCGATGCGCGCAGCGGTTACCGCGAGGGCGTGCGCCGCAGTGGCAGCGGGCGCGAGATGTTCAGTCAGGCCAAGGGCCAGGCCGAGCGCCGCGCGCCGCTGCCCAAGAGCCCCGAGGCGCAGGTGATCGACGCCGGTTTCGACGCCTACCTGCGCCAGCGCTGGGACAGCCTGGGCAGCGGCGGACCGCAGCGCATCGCCTTCGTGCTGCCCAGCGAACTGCGCACGCTCGACTTCCGCATCAGTCCCGGCCCTGCCGATGCCGAGGTGCAGCGCTACACCCTGAGCCTGGCCGCCTGGTACGGCACGCTGCTGCCCGACCTCAGCGTCGCCTACACGCGCAAGGACCGGCGTCTGCTCGAATTCCGCGGCGTCGGCAACATCCGCGACGCGCGCGGCCGCTACCCGAGCGTGCGCATCGACTTTCCCGAACGCCTGCGCGGCCAGGCCGACGATGGCGCCTGGCAGCAGGCGCTGCAGCAACCCCTGGTCGCGCAATGCAGCGCGCGCTGAGCCGCGCCGCCAGCGCATTCACGCCGGCCCCCGCCGCACCCGCTACAACCATGCCTGCGCATCGCCCGCGCATCGACGAGGACACCTCATGGCCAAGGCCTACCTGTGGTTCAACGCCGCGCTGTACGCGCTCCTGGCCGTCTGGTGCACGCTGCTGCCGGCGCAGACCGCCGCAGCGGTGGGCTATGTCGGCCTGGACCGCTCCGGCCAGTCCGAATATCTGGTCATCTACGGCGGCCTGCAGTTGGGCATGGCCTTCCTGTTCGGCTACTTCGCCCGCACCGGGCAACTGCGCACCGGCCTGCTCCTGGCGCTGGCGTTCTACGTGCCCATCGTGCTCTACCGCAGCGCCAGCCTGCTGCGGCTGTGGCCGGTCGGCCCGACCACGACCGGCCTGGCCGCGTTCGAGATCGTCCTGCTGCTCACCGCACTCGTGCTGTGGCGGCGCCAGCGCGCCTGAGCGACGAGCGCGGCGAAAGCCTGTAGGATCGCGCCGACCTTCGCCACCGTCTCCCGGCATGACCGAGTCGCCCGATCACGACGAAGCAGGACAATTGCTGGTGGCCACCGCCACCGGCGACAGCGCCGCGTTCGAACGCCTGTACCGCACCACCTCCTCGCGCCTGTTCGGCGTGTGCCTGCGCATCGTGCCGCAGCGCGGCGAAGCCGAGGACGTGCTGCAGGAAGTGTTCTCCTCGGTCTGGCGCAAGGCGGCGCAGTTCGACCCGCAGCGCGCGCGCGGCCTGACCTGGCTGACCATGATCGCCCGCAACAAGGCCATCGACCATCTGCGCGCACGCGCACCGGCGCGGCAGTCGGTGGCGCTGGACGACGCCGGTGAACTGCAGGACGAAGGCCGCGATCCGCTCGCCGACACCGAGTGGCGGGTGGCCGGTCGGCGCCTGGACGTGTGCATGGGCGAACTGGAGCCGCCGCGCGGCGACTTGATCCGCACCGCGTTCTTCGAAGGCATCACCTACGAAGAACTGGCGCAGCGCAGCGGCACGCCGTTGGGCACGGTCAAGAGCTGGATCCGCCGCGGCCTGGCCAAACTGAAAGCGTGCCTGGAACGATGAACGCCTCCGTGCCCGATCCGCAGGAAACCCCGCCGCCGCGCGACGTGCTGGCCGGCGAGTACGTGCTCGGCGTGCTCGACGCGCAGGAGCGCCGCGCCGCCGAAGCACGCATCGACAGCGACCGCGAATTCGCCGCGGCCGTACTGCAATGGCAGCAACACCTGATGCCGCTGGCCGACGAGATCGCGCCGGTGGCGGTGCCCGAGCGCGTATGGGTCCGCATCCGCGCTTCGCTGGGCCTGGATGCGCCGGCGCCGCGCACGCGCCCCGCCGCACCCGGGTTCTGGGACAGCGTGCGGACCTGGCGCTGGCTCAGCGCCGGCGGTTTCGCCACCGCCACGGCCTGCCTGCTGGCGCTGCTGCTGGCGCGTGCGCCGGTGCCGCCGCCGGCCGCGCAGCCGCCGCCGGTCGCCACCACCACCACGCCTAAGCCCAGCGGCATCGCGATGACCTCCACGCTGATGCAGGACGACGGCAAGCCCGGCTACGTGGCGCTGATGGACGCCGACAAGCGCAGCATCACCCTCACCCCGCTGGCCGGCGCCCGCGACGCCGACCGCGTGCCGGAACTGTGGCTGATCCCGGCCGACGGCAAGGCGCGCTCGATGGGCGTGTTCGACGAGGCCAAGGCGCGCGTGGCGCGCATTCCCGATGCGCTGATGCCCTTGCTCAGTGACGGCGCGGTGCTGGCGGTGACCATGGAACCGCCCGGCGGCGCGCCCGGCGGCGTCGCCACCGGTCCGGTCGTGGCCAAGGGCGGCATCAGCACACTGCAGTTGGCGCCGTAGACATCTCTCCCTTCTCCCGCCGGGAGAAGGTGCCCCGAAGGGGCGGATGAGGGTCCGGGCGAAGCCTGGTGCAGCGTCTGGTCGCGCAAGTTGAATCGCGAGAGCTTCGCTCCGTACCCTCACCCCAACCCCTCTCCCGACGGGAGAGAGGCAATAGCGCTTTAGCACGCTGCAGCTGGCGCCGTAGACAACCCTTCTCCCATCGGGACCATGGATTCCCTTCTCCCGTCGGGAGAAGGTGCCCCGAAGGGGCGGATGAGGGGACGGGCGAAGCCTGGTGCAGCGTCCGGTAGCGCAAGCTGGATGCGCGAGGGCTTCGCTCCGTACCCTTACCCCAACCCCTCTCCCGCCGGGAGAGAGGCAATGACGCCTTGGCACGCTACAGCTGGCGCCGTAGACACCCCTTCGCCCATCGGGACCGCGGAGTCCCTTCTCCCGTCGGGAGAAGGTGCCCCGAAGGGGCGGATGAGGGGACGGGCGAAGCCTCGTACAGCGTCCGCTAGCGCAAGTTGGATACACGAACGCTTCGCTCCGTACCCTCACCCCAACCCCTCTCCCGATGGGAGAGGGGCAATGACGCCTGGCGCTCCAGATGCCTTGCACGCGCCGCGGTCAGGCTATGCCGCGCTCGTCTACAAGAACCGGGCGCGCATTCACCCGCCCACCACTCGTGCGCAGGCAACATCCCCGCCGCCATCGCGCATCCGCACGACAGCCAGATCTTCCGATTCGTGCGACGCCTGCGCTGCGCCGTCGTGGCCGCCGTGCCGCGCCCGCAGCCGTGCAGGGGAAATGCGACGCGGGTGCATCCGTCTTCCGGTTTCGCCCGTATCGCTCCCAAGTCCCCCAATGAGACGCGCTTGTGCCGAGTCCCGTTCCGGAACCCAGCCCTTCCACAACGCCACCTGCCCCGCGTGGCCGCATCCTGCGCACCTTGCGGCGCTGGTTCGACACCAGTGCCGAGATCGAGCTGGATCCGGCGCGTGCCGACCGCATCGACTGGCTGCGTGCCGCGCCCTACATCGGCCTGCACCTGGCGTGCCTGGGCGTGTTCTGGGTCGGTGTGTCCTGGTTCGCCATCGGCATGGCCGTGGCGATGTACGCCGTCCGCATGTTCGCGCTCACCGGCTTCTACCATCGCTACTTCGCCCACCGCGCGTTCAAGACCTCGCGCCCGGTGCAGTTCCTGTTCGCCGCGATCGGCGCCACCTGCGTGCAGCGCGGACCGCTGTGGTGGGCCGCCCACCACCGCAACCATCATCGCCATACCGATACCCCGGCCGATCCGCATTCGCCGCGCCAGCATGGCTTCTGGTGGAGCCATAGCGGCTGGTTCCTGACACCGCGCGGCTTCCGCACCGACTGGGAGGCGATCCCAGACCTGCGCCGCTTCCCCGAACTGCGCTTCCTCGACCGCTTCGACCTGTTGCTGCCGGTGCTGCTGGCGCTGGCGCTGTTCCTGCTCGGCGAGTGGCTGCAGCAGCACGTGCCGCAGCTCGGCACCGACGGCCCGCAGTTGCTGGTGTGGGGTTTCTTCGTCTCCACCGTGGCGCTGTTCCATGCCACCTTCACCATCAACTCGCTGGCGCACCGCTTCGGCAGCCGCCGCTTCGACACCCGCGACGACAGCCGCAACAACCTGTGGCTGGCGCTGCTGACCTTTGGCGAAGGCTGGCACAACAACCACCATTTCTTCCCCGGCGCCGCGCGCCAGGGTTTCCGCTGGTGGGAGCTGGACCTGACCTGGTACGGCCTGAAGGCGCTGTCGTGGACCCGCGTGATCCGCGAGCTCAAGCCGGTGCCGGCCGGGCTGGTGCGTGCGCAGGCGCGTGCCCGATGAGCCGGATCGCGGTGGTGGGCTCGGGGATCGCCGGCCTCGGCGCGGCGTGGCTGCTGTCGCAGCGCCACGAGGTGACGCTGTACGAAGCGGCCGACTATCTCGGCGGCCATACCCATACCCATGCGATCGAACTGGACGGCGCGGAGTACGCGGTGGACAGCGGCTTCATCGTGTTCAATCCGGAGCACTACCCGCTGCTGAGCGCGCTGTTCGCGCGGCTCGGCGTCGAGTCGCAGCCGACCACGATGAGTTTCTCGGTGCACGAAGAGCGCACCGGGCTGGAGTACAACGCCGGCACGCTCGATGGGCTGTTCTGCCAGCGCCGCAATCTGCTGTCGCCGCGCTTCTGGCGCATGCTGCGCGATCTGCGGCGGTTCTACCGGGAGGCGCCGCAGGTGCTGCACGACGCCTCGCTGGCGCAGCTCACCCTCGGCGACTTCCTGCAGCGCCACCGCTACTCCGAGGTCTTTCGCGACGCGCACCTGGTGCCGATGGCCTCGGCACTGTGGTCCTCGCCGTCGCGGCAGATCCTCGATTTCCCGATGCGCCAGCTGATCGGTTTCATGGCCAATCACCACATGCTGCAGGTCAGCGGCCGCCCGCAGTGGCGGGTGGTGCGTGGCGGCTCCAACAGCTACGTGCGTGCGCTGCGCAGCCGCTGGCGCGTGCGCGAGCGGCTGGGCACGCCGGTGCGCGCGCTGCAGCGCACGGCGCACGGCAGCGTCGCGATCGCCTGCGATGCCGACACCCAGCAGTACGACCACGCGGTATTGGCCTGCCACGCCGACGACGCGCTGCGCCTGCTGACCGACCCCAGCGACGCGGAAACCGCGATCCTCGGCGCGATCGGCTACCAGGACAACGAGACCGTGTTGCACACCGATGCGCGCGTGCTGCCGCGCGACCGCCGCGCCTGGGCCGCCTGGAACGCGCATGTGCCCGCGGATCCGGACGCGCCGTGCACGGTCAGCTACTGGATGAACGCGCTGCAGTCGCTGCAGGCGCCGCAGCCGTTCATCGTCAGCCTCAACCGCACGGATGCGATCGATCCGGCCAAGGTGCTGCGGCGCATGCGCTACCGGCATCCGCTGCAGACCCAGGCGTCGGTGGCGGCGCAGGCGCGCAAGGGCGAGATCCAGGGCCAGCGCAATACCTGGTTCGCCGGCGCCGGCTGGGGCTTCGGCTTCCACGAGGATGGCCTGCGCAGCGCGGTCGACGTCGCCGCCGCGCTGGGGGTACCCTGGTCATGACGCTGATGCGCCGTGCTGCCGTGCCCGCCCCGCCGACTGGCGCCGTCTCGACAACGTCGGCGGCGGCGGGCACGACCCTGCATGGCCTGCACAGCGCGGTGTACACCGGCTGGGTGCGGCATCGCCGTTACGCGCCGAAAGCGCTGGCGTTCCGCTATCCGCTGTTCCTGCTGTACCTGGACCTGGACGAACTGGAGCAGGTGTTCGCACGGCGCTGGCTGTGGTCGGTGAACCGGCGCAACCTGGCCGAGTTCCGCCGCAGCGACTACCTGGGCGACCCCGCGCAGCCGCTGGACGAGGCGGTGCGCGACCGCGTGCAGCAGCACACCGGCGAGCGTCCGCTGGGCCCGGTGCGCATGCTCACCCACCTGCGCTACTTCGGCCACTGCTTCAATCCGGTCACGTTCTACTACTGCCACGACGCGCAGCAGCGCCTGCACAGCATCGTCGCCGAGATCACCAACACGCCTTGGCGGCAGCGCCACGCCTATGTGCTGCCGATGGCCGAGGCGCGCAGTCACGGCACCACGCACGCCTGGCGCTTCGCCAAGCGCTTCCACGTCTCGCCGTTCATGGCGATGGCGCACACCTACGCCTGGCGCTTCAGCGAACCCGGCGCGCAACTGCGCGTGCACATGGACGTGCTCGATCCCACGCCGGCGGCGACGCGGCGGCGTTTCGACGCCACCCTGGTGCTCGAACGCCGGGCCCTCGACGGCGCCAGCCTGGCGCAGGCGCTGCTGCGCTATCCGGCGATGACCCTGCAGGTCATGGCCAAGATCCACTGGCAGGCGCTGCGGCTGTGGCTGCGCGGCAACCCGGTGCACGACCACCCCGACCATTCCCTTCCGCGAGAACGCCGATGAACGCTCCGCATGCGCCCTCTTCCGCCGCGCTGGCCCCTGCCGCACCGCCGCTGCGCGGGCTAGACCGCCTGCTGCGGCAGCGCCTGCTCGCCACCCTGGATGGCCTGCGCGAGGGCCAGTTGCGCATCGAGGAAGCCGGCACGCTGACCACGCTGGGCGATCCCAGCGTCGGCGGCGACACGCTGCAGGCGCATCTGCGCATCCACGACCCGCGCTTCTACCGCCAGGCCGCGCTCAACGGCAGCGTCGGCGTCGGCGAGGCGTACATGGACGGGCTGTGGGACTGCGACGACCTGGTCGCACTGGTACGCCTGCTGGTACGCAACCGCGACCGCCTGGACGCGATGGAAACCGGCCTGGCCCGGCTCGGCGGCCTGGCGATGCGCGGCCTGCACGCGTTCGCGCGCAACACCCGCGCCGGCAGCCGCCGCAACATCGCCGCGCACTACGACCTGGGCAACCAGCTGTTCGAGCTGTTCCTGGATCGCAACCTGATGTACTCCTCGGCGATCTTCCGCGACACCGACGCCGCCTTGGGCGAGGCCGCGCTGGAACGCGCCGCCGAACGCAAGCTGCAGCGCATCTGCGCCAAGCTCGACCTGCAGCCGCACCACCACCTGGTCGAGATCGGCACCGGCTGGGGCGGCTTCGCGCTGCACGCGGCCAAGCACCACGGCTGCCGCGTCACCACCACCACCATCTCGCGCGAGCAGTACGAACTGGCCCGGCAGCGCATCGCGGCCGCCGGGCTGTCGGACCGGGTCGAGGTGCTGCTGCGCGACTATCGCGATCTCGACGGCCGCTACGATCGCCTGGTCTCGATCGAGATGATCGAGGCGATCGGCCATCAATACCTGGATACCTACTTCGGCAAGGTCGGCAGCCTGCTCAAGGACGACGGCCAGGCGCTGATCCAGGCCATCACCATCGAGGATCACCGCTACGCGCAGGCGCTCAAGTCGGTGGACTTCATCAAGCGCCATATCTTCCCGGGCAGCTTCATTCCCTCGGTGGCGGCGATGACCGGCGCCATCGGCCGCGCCAGCGACCTGCGTCTGTTCAACCTGGAAGACATCGGCCCCAGCTACGCGCTGACCCTGCGCGCCTGGCGCGAGCGCTTCATGGCAAAGCTGCCGCAGGTGCGCGCGCTCGGCTACGACGAACGCTTCATCCGCATGTGGGAGTTCTACCTGGCCTACTGCGAAGGCGGCTTCCTGGAGCGCTCGATCGGCGACGTGCACCTGTGGCTGAGCAAGCCGCGCGCACGGCCGGCGCAGTTCGCGCCGGCGCTGGCGGGCGACGCATGAGCAACCTGATCAACTACCTCGCCCTGCAGGGGCTGTGGCTGGCCGCCGTCGTCGGCGCCGCGCACGGCTTGGCCTGGGCCGGCCCGGCGGCGCTGGCGCTGTTCGCGCTGTACCAGTTGCAGCCGCGCCGCCGCGCACGCGGCGACGCCGCGCTGATCGCCCTAGCATTGCCGCTGGGCGCCGGTGTCGATGCGGCCATGCGCGCCGGCGACTGGGTGCGCTACGCCGCCGCGCCGCCGGCACCGTGGCCGCCGCTGTGGATCCTGACGCTGTGGGCCGGCTTCGCGCTGACCTTCCAGCACTCGCTGGCCTGGGTGATGCGCCATCCCTGGCGCGCGGCGCTGTTCGGCGCCACCGCCGGCCCGCTGGGCTACGTGCTGGCCGCGCGCGGCTGGCAGGCGGTGACGCTGGTGGCGCCCATGCCGCAGGCGCTGCTGGCGCTGGCTGTTGGCTGGGCCGCGGCGCTGACCCTGCTGAGCCTGGCGACGCGGCGCCTGCTGGTCGCCACGCCGGCGCTGCCGGCCACCGGAGCGGCGCGATGAACGCCTGGCCGCTGCTGCATGTGGGCGTGTTCACCGTGCTGGTCATGCTCGCCGGTTGGGCCTGGCAGCGGCACACCCGCAATGCCGGCGTGGTCGATGTGCTGTGGTCGGCCTGCATGGCGCTGACCGCGGTGTACTGCGCCTGGCGCGCCGATGGCGCGCTGCTGCCGCGCGTGCTGACCGCCGTCTTGGGCGGGCTGTGGGGCGCGCGCCTGGCCTGGCATCTGGGCGTGCGCGTGTTCGGCGATGCGCACGAAGACGGCCGCTATCGTGCGCTGCGCGAGCACTGGCACGGCGACCAGCGCAAGTTCCTGGCGTTCTTCCTCGGCCAGGCGCTGGTGGTGCTGGCGTTCGCGGTGCCGCTGTCGGTGGCCGCGCACAATCCGCAGCCGCAGTGGAGCGTGTGGACCACGTTGGCGGTTGCGACTTGGCTGGTCGCGGTGGGCGGGGAAAGCCTGGCTGACCGGCAACTGGCCGCGTTCCGCACCGACCCGGCGAACAAGGGCAAGACCTGCCGCCAAGGTCTGTGGCGCTATTCGCGGCATCCGAACTACTTCTTCGAATTCGTGCACTGGTTCGCCTACGTGTTCCTGGCAGTGGGCAGCGGCGCGCTGTGGGTCGGCGTGGCCGCGCTGGGCCCGCTGCTGATGTTCGCCTTCCTCTATCGCGTCACCGGCATTCCCTACACCGAACAGCAAGCACTGCGCTCGCGCGGCCGCGACTACGCCGACTACCAGCGCAGCACCAGCGCCTTCTTCCCCATGCCGCCGCGGCACTGAGCCGCGCCAGGAGATCCGCCATGTCCAGCACCTTCGCCACCTCTTCCCCGCCCGCCGCGCCGGCCGAGCCGCTGGCCACGCGCCTGGCCGAATCCGGCCTGCTGCCCGACGCCATGCTGCGCGCGGCGATGCGCCGGTTGTGTGCGCAACGCCTGCGCGACGAGCGCGCCGGCGGCGCCGACGCGGCCTGGGAGCGCCAGCGCCTGCTGATCGAATCGCTGCGCGAAAGCGCCATCGCGATCGAGACCGACGCGGCCAACCGCCAGCACTACGAAGTGCCGCCGCGCTTCTTCGAGCTGTGCCTGGGCAAGCGCCTGAAGTACAGCAGTTGCTACTGGGATGCGACCACGCCCGACCTGGACGCGGCCGAAGAACGCATGCTGCAGCTGTACGCCGAACGCGCACAGTTGCGCGACCGCCAGCGCATCCTCGAACTGGGCTGCGGCTGGGGCTCGCTGACGCTGTGGATGGCCGAGCAGTTCCCCGGCGCGCGCATCACCGCGGTCTCCAACTCGCGGCCGCAGCGCGAGCACATCGAAGCGCAGTGCCGCGCGCGCGGACTGAACAACGTCAAGGTCATCACCCACGACGCCAACACCCTGACCCTGCCGACCGAGAGCTACGACCGTGTGGTGTCGATCGAGATGTTCGAGCACATGCGCAACTACCGCGAACTGCTCAAGCGGGTCAGCCACTGGCTGGTGCCGGGCGGCCGGCTGTTCGTGCACATCTTCTGCCATCGCGACCTGGCCTACCCGTTCGAGGTGCAGGGCGAGGACAACTGGATGGGCCGGCACTTCTTCACCGGCGGTCTGATGCCGGCGGCCGACACCCTGCTGCAGTTCCAGGACGACCTGGCGATCGAACGCCGCTGGCTGCTGTCCGGCCAGCATTATGAGAAGACCGCCAACGCCTGGCTGCACAACCAGGACTGTCACCGCGACACGCTGATGCCGGTGCTGCAGGCCACCTACGGCGCCGACGCCAAGATCTGGTGGCAACGCTGGCGCATGTTCTGGATGGCCTGCGCGGAACTGTTCGGCTACGAACAGGGCCAGCAGTGGGGCGTGGCGCATTACCGGTTCGTCAGGCGCTGAGGCGCCGGGATTGGGGGGTCGGGAGTGGGGATTGGCGAAGGCGGCGTGCTGCCGCCTGATCGTCTGCGTGTAGGAGCGGCTTCAGCCGCGACAGGCATTACCGGTAAGGCCGGTCGCGGCTGAAGCCGCTCCTACGAGGATCAGGGGATATGCAGGCGACGTCGTGGTGGGCACGACGAATCCCCAATCCCCAATCACGAATCCCGGCCGCTCAGGCGGCCGCCGTAATGACGATCTCGATCTTCCAGGCCGGGTCGGCCAGCTTGGCCTGCACGGTGGCACGCGCCGGGGTGTTGCCCGGGCTGACCCATTCTTCCCAGACCTTGTTCATTTCGGCGAACTCGGCCAGGTCGGTCATGAAGATCTCCGCGCGCAGGATCCGGCTCTTGTCGGTGGCGGCGAGCGCCAGCAACCGGTCGATCGCGGCCAGCACCTGGCGGGTCTGGCCGGCGATGTCTTCGCTGGTATCGTCGGCGATCTGCCCGGCCAGATAGGCCACGCCGTTGTACACGGTCATCTCCGACATCCGCGGGCCGGTATCGAAACGCTGGATCATGATGCGCTGTCCTGTAGTGGGAAGACCGCGCCATTGTCGCGCGATTGCGCCGCGGCTGCAGGCACCGGCCGCCACATGCGATACGCCACCGGCAGCAGCCAGGCCAGGATCAGCACGATCGGCAGTTTCTGGGTCAGCCCGCGCGGCGGCGCGCGCCACAGCACGTGCACCCACAGGGCAACGAACGCCAGCACCGCCAGCAGCAACAGCGGCCCGGCGCGGCCCCGCCACGCTGCCTGCCGGCGCAGCCACGCGCTCTGCAGCAGCATCGCCGTGGTCACGCACAGGAACGCGGTCTGCGCGGATAACCCGTGCACCAGCGGCGCCAGCAGCGGCGCGCGCTGCGGCAGATAGCTGTCGCCGATCGCCACGCCGCACAGGCCGAGCGCGGCGCAGCCGAACAGCACTACCGGCGCGCCGCTGCGCGCGCGTGGCGGTGCTTGCGCATACAGCCCGGCCGCCAGCGCCACCACGCCGACGGCCAGCAGGACGTAGACGCTGCGCAGCAGCAGGCCGCCGGGCCCATGTAGGTACTGGCTGAGCGTGGCCTGCTGCCAATGCAGATCGGCACGCACGACCTGCAACGCCACGGCCACGCCAAGGAACAGCAGCGCCAGCAGCAGCGCCGTGGCACCGGCCAGGCGCGTCCAGCGCGGCGCGGCAAAGGGAGATGCGGACAACGACATCGACAGGCTCCGGAACCGACACAGACCGTCGCCACATGCGCCGGCCACGGCCCCTGACGCGGTCCCGACGCCGTGGCGACGTGCGATTCCACTATCATGCGCGTCGCCGGCACGGCCGGTATAGCCTAGAGCGCGTGATGCACGGTGAGAGGAGCGGCATGGTGATGGAGGAATCGGTATGCGCTGCGACGCGCGGCCTGGGATGGCACCAAGCCAACCCGCGCAGGGCCGGCTTCGCGCCGCTGATCGCTCTGCTGCCGGGACGTGGCACGTTGCGTGCATCGAGGGATTGCGCGACAGGCCGGAGCAACCCGCCTTGCCCCGGGACCCCACACACCGCGTCGTAGCCACCTGTCCATAGCCTTGTCAATGTTCGCAACACGCTCCCACCCAACCGGTATCGCGATGGCCCGCCTTCGTTTCACCCGCACTTCCGCTCCGACCGCGTCGCGCACCGCGCACCACGCGCCGTCGTGCCTCGCCGCCGTCCGTCCGCAATGACCGACGCCGCGCCCTCCACTGCCGCGTCCACTCCCGGCTGGCGCCGTGCGCTGCCGGTGCTGGCCAGCCTGGCGATCCTGGCCCTGGCGCTGCACGCGCTGGCCACGGAGTTCAGCACCCACGGCTACAGTGCGATCCGTCACGCCTTCAACCAGCTGAGCCTCAGCCAGATCGTGCTGACGCTGCTGCTGGGCCTGAGCAGCTACGCCTGCCTGATCGGCTTCGATGCCGTCGGCCTGCGCCGCAGCGGGCGCAAGCTGCACCCGATGCGGATCAGCATCACCGCGTTCCTGGCGCATGCGGTCGGGCAGACCCTGGGCTTCGCCGCATTGACCGGCGGCGCGGTGCGCCTGCGCGGCTACGGGCGGGTCGGGCTGAGCCTGGCCGAGATCGGCCAGGTGGTGCTGATGAGCACGCTCGGCTTCGTGTTCGGCGCGTGGCTGCTGCTGGCGCTGGCCCTGACCCTGGAACCGGCCGCGGCGGCGCTGGCGCTGCCGGTCGGCGCGACCGCGGTGCGGGTGATCGGCCTCGCGCTGCTGGCGGGCTTCGCGACGATGCTGCTGCTGGCCGGCCGCGACGGCCGCACCCTGCGCTGGCGCGACCATGAACTGTGGCTGCCGGACCGGCGCACTACCCTGGGCGTGACCGCGCTGAGCGTGGTCGAGCTGGGCCTGGCCAGCGCCGCGTTCTACGTGCTGCTGCCCAACGAATCGGGCATCGAGTACATCGGCTTCGTCGGCCTGTACCTGGTCGCGGTGGTGGCGGGTCTGGTCTCGACCGTGCCGGCCGGCCTGGGCGTGTTCGAGTGGAGCCTGCTCAAGCTGCTGCCCGGCGTGGCCCCGGCGGCGGTGCTGGCGGCGGCGCTGATCTACCGCATCACCTACTACGTGGTGCCGCTGCTGCTGTCGGTGCTGATGGCCTCGCTGTCCGGCCTGCGCCGGCCGCTGGCCGCCAGTGCCGGCGGCGTGCGCGTTGCCTGGCGCACGCTGCGCCCGTGGCTGCCGCAGATCATCGCCCTGGCGGTGTTCGCGGTCGGCGCGGCGCTGGTCATCGACGGCACCCTGCCCACCCCCAAGCGCCGCCAGGACATGGCGCCGCTGTCGATCATGGAAACCTCGCACCTGCTGGCCAGCCTCGGCGGCGTGGTGCTGCTGCTGATCGGCCAGGGCCTGCAGCGGCGCAGCCATGCGGCCTGGGTGCTGGCGATCGGCATCTGCGTGCTGCTGCCGCTGCCGGCCTGGCTGCGCGGCGGCCACGTCTCGGTGGCGCTGTCCTCGCTGGTGGTGGCGGTCGGCCTGTGGGGCGCGCGCCGCGAGTTCTACCGCGAGGGCGCCCTGCTCGACGAGGCCTGGTCGTGGCCGTGGCTGCGCAACCTCGGCCTGGTGCTGATCGCCACGATCTGGCTGCTGTTCTTCGTCTACAGCCACGTCGAATACCAGAACGAGCTGTGGTGGGAGTTCGCCACCTCGGCCAACGCGCCGCGCGCGCTGCGCGCCGTGCTGCTGGTCAGCGTGGCGGTGGTGGTGTTCGGGCTGGCGCGGCTGCTGCACAGCACCCGCTCGCCGTTGCCGCCGGCCGATGGCGCGCAGCTGGACGCGCTGGCGCCGGTGCTGGCCGAGGCCACCGACACCCAGGCCTGCCTGGTGCTGACCGGCGACAAGGCGCTGCTGCAGGCCGAGGACGGCCCCGGCTTCGTGATGATGCAGCGCTACGGCGGCTCGCTGGTGGCGATGGGCGACCCGGTCGGCGCGCCGGAAGTGGCCCGCGCGCTGATCTGGCGCTTCCGCGAGGAAGCCGACCGCATGGGCCTGCGCCCGGTGTTCTACCAGGTCGGCGAGCAGCACTGGCAGACCTACCTGGACCTGGGCCTGACCCTGGTCAAGCTCGGCGAGGAAGCGATGGTGTCGCTGGAGGGCTTCCACCTGGAAGGCCGCGACCGCGCCGACCTGCGCCAGGCCTGGAACCGCGGCAAGCGCAGCGGGCTGAGCTTCCGCATCGTCGAGACCGACGCGGTGGACGCGCTGATGCCGGTGCTGGCCGAGGTCTCGCAGCAGTGGCTGGAAGACAAGGCCGGCGCCGAGAAGGGCTTCTCGCTGGGCAGCTTCGACCCGGCCTACCTGCGCCGCTTCCCGATCGCGGTGGTGGAGTTCGAAGGCAAGGTCGTGGCCTTCGCCAACCTGTGGCAGGCCCCGGCCGGCCACGAGCTGTCGGTGGACCTGATGCGGCACATCGCCGATGCGCCGAAGGGCACGATGGATTTCCTGTTCATCGAGCTGTTCCTGTGGGGCCGCGACCAGGGCTACAAGCGCTTCTCGCTGGGCATGGCGCCGCTGTCGGGCCTGGCCCAGCACCGCCTGGCCGGCCGCTGGAACCGCTTCGGCAACCTGATCGTGCGCCACGGCGAACGCTTCTACGGCTTCACCGGCCTACGCCGCTTCAAGTCCAAGTTCGCCCCAGCCTGGCGCACCCGCTACCTCGCCGCCCCCGGCGGCATGCACCTGCCCGCCGCCCTGCTGGACGTGACCCGGTTGATCTCGCTGGATCCACGCAAGCCTGAGTGAGGCGGGGATTGGGGAGTTGGGATTGGGGATTCGCCCCGGCTACCTCGCGTTTGCTGGAGCATTGCGAGGCTTCGCGCCGTACCCTCATCCGCCCCTTCGGGGCACCTTCTCCCGAGGGGAGAAGGAACAGCGCTAGCCCCTCTCCCCCCCGGAGAGGGGTTGGGGTGAGGGTGCGACCGCTGTGGAACGCCCGGCGGCATGCACTTGCCCGCCGCCTTGCTGGACGTGACCCGGTTGATTTCGCTGGATCCACGCAAGCCGGAGTGAGGCGGGGATTGGGGAGTTGGGATTGGGGATTCGGCCCGGCTACCCGTTTGCCCGGGCATTGCGAGGCTTCGCGCCGTACCCTCATCCGCCCCTTCGGGGCACCTTCTCCCGATGGGAGAAGGAACAGCGCTAGCCCCTCTCCCCCCGGGAGAGGGGTTGGGGTGAGGGTACGGCGGCCATGAAGCGCCCGGCGGCGACCAACCACGCTCGCCGCCTCGCAGGACCGACGTTTCAGCGGTCCGGTCGCGGCTGAAGCCGCTCCTACGGCGAAGCGAGCAGGCAAGCCCGCACGCGCTGCCCGCCCACCAATCCCAAATCCCGCCTCCCCAATCCCGGCTCCTACTGAATCCGCTGCAGAATCTGCTTGGCCAGCGTCGCGTAGTCGCCCTGGAAATGATGGTCGCCGGGCAGCTTGACCAGTTGTACCCCGCCCTTGGGGAGGTCCGGGCACAGCGCGTCGTCGTCGTCCTCGCCATAGATGCACAGGGTCTGCGGCGGCGGCATCTTCGCCACTTCCGGGGCGATCGGCAGGCCGTCGTCGCCGGAGCTGATCCAGTTGGACACGTGGAACTCGTAGTCGGCGGTCTTGCCGACCGACAGCAAGGCGGTGAGCTGCACCTGGTCGCGCATCGCCTCCGGCAACTGGTTGTAGGCCGCCGGCAGCACGTCGGCGCCCTGCGAGAAGCCGATCAGCACCACCCGGCCGCGTTGCCACAGGTGGCTGTAGTGGCGGTAGATGCGGTCCAGGTCGGTGGCGAAGCCCTGCGGCGTGCGCTCGCTCCAGAAGTAGCGCAGCGAATCCACGCCCACCACCGGGATGCCGGCCTTGGCCAGGGCGCCGGCGACCTGCTGGTCGAGCCCGGCCCAGCCGCCGTCGCCGGAGACGAAGATCGCGAACACGTTGCCGTTGTCGGCATCGCCCGTACCTGCGGCTGCCGGCACTTCGACCACCGGCAGCCCGGCCAGGTCGGCCGGCGTCGGCGGCAGGCTGACGCCGGGCCGGTCGCCCAGCGAACGCACCGCCGCACGCAGGCCCGGCAGCGCATCGCCGCTGGCGCTGCGGCGGAACTGCCGCGCCTGCGCCACCTTCTGCAGGAACGCATCGCTCTGCTGGGTGCAACGGTCGCGGCGGGTCTTGGCGTCGAGCGCCGCCAGCCACGGCACCGGCAGCGCCGTCGGCTGCAGCGCACGCGCCGGCGCGGTGATGCCGGCGCCGCAGATCTGGTCGTCGAGCACCTGCACCGGGCAGAAATCCTCGGTCAGCAGGCCCGCCAGCAGATGCTTGGGCGCCTGCGCGGCGACCGCATAGGCCAGCGCGGCGCCGTCGCCATCGCCCACCAGCAACGGCAGGTGGTAGGTCGGCACGTGGAAATAGGCCTGCACGTAGCGCGAGAAATTCTCCACGTCGCCGGCGGAGAAGCCGCAGGTGCCGTCGATCTTGGCCAGCACCGCCTGCAGGTGCGCACTGTCGATCACCGCGACCATGGCGCCGTCGTCGCGCAGCGCCTCGATCTGGCGCATGCGCTCGGCGTCGGCGTGCTTGCCGCCGGCGAACCACAGCACCACGCGCTGCGCGTTGCCCTTGGGCAACAGCACCGGCACCTGCTCGAAGCGGCCGTGGCTGAGCTTTTCCGGCGCCGCGGCCGGTGCGCCGGCACGCGGCGCGGCGGTGGCCGCAGCGCCCGGTGCTGCGCCGGCGACACCGGCCGCCAGCAGTCCGCCCAATGCACATCCCCACATCCAACCGCCACGCTTCTGCATCATCCGGCAATCCTGAAAAGGCGTGTAAAGATAATCCCGAACGGCGGCGGCGCGAAGCGCGGCGCACCCCGCGGTTCATGCCAGGTACGCCGGATCTGCGCCAGCGCCTGCACCGGCAGGCCCGTCAGGCCTCCGCGTCGGCGCCGGGATGGCGCAGCCGCCAGGCGGCCAGCGCCTGCCGGTAGCGCTCCAGCTCCTCGTGGTAGAGGTCGTAGACACACAGCGGACAGCCGCTGTCGCAGCAGTCGCTGGGGCCTGGCGGCAGCGGCGCCTGCGGGCGGGGATCGGCGTTGGCGGCAGGGTCGGACATTGGGCTCCGTGGCGGCGGCCGGGGCAGACCGGCGCGGCAGTGTAGAAGAAGGCGGCGCAAGCCGCGGTCCGCATCCCGTCAGCCGATGGCCTGACGCAGGTTGGCGCGCGCGGCCGCGTCGTAGCGCGCGTGGAAGCGCTCGCTGAGGAAGATGCGCGGCTGCGCCAGCACGGTGCGCAGGAACGCGCGACGCTTGCGTCGGTACAACCAGCCCGGCACCACGCCGCGATACTCCTCGGCGATGGCGCGGTCGTAGGCGGCGAAGGCCTCCGGCGCGGCGCCGAGGATGGCCATGTCGCAATCCAGGAACAGCGCTGCGTCCGCATCCACCGAGTCGATGCTCAGTTGCCCGTGGCGCGCGGTGAGTTCGATCAGCGCGGCCACACGCGCCGCCTCCACCCCGGCGTCCGGCAGCCACTGCGCGATCGCCGCCTCGGCCAGGCGCGCCGACTGCGCTTCGTTGTCGCCGCGGCCGGCGCGATAGACCGCATCGTGATAGAGCACGGCCAGGTAGACCTCGCGCGGCTGCCGCCAGCCGGTGTCGGCGGCGACCTCGGCGTAGTGCGCCAGCACCGCCTCGACGTGGCCGAAATGGTGATACGCCCGCGGCGGCTCGGCGTAGGCCGCCCGCAGCTGCGTCCATTGCGCCTCAGGCAGGGTGAGCGGCGCCGCGTTCATGGGTCGCGCTGCGCAGGGTCGGTGCGCAACGGCCAGCTGGCTTCGTGCAGGTAACGGCCCTGACCCTGCACGCTGCGGATCAGGCTCAGCGACGTCGCCTGCCAATACAGCGGGGACACCTGCTGCGGCGCCAGCGCCTGATCGACATAGGCCAGAGTCATGTGCGGCAGATAGGCGCCGTCGGCGCGCGGCGCCACGCCGTGTCGGGCCAACTGCTGCTGCAGCGCCTGGCGCAGGGCCAGCAATGGCGCGGATTCACCATTGCCCCGCAGCACCAGCGGCCGGCTGCGCGCGCGGCTGTCGAAGGTCACTGCCTGGTCGAATGCCAGTGCGAACGGTGCGGCCGCAAGTGCCTGCCCGGCAGCGCAGGCCTGTTGCAGCAGTCGTGGCGGGATGCCGGCGTATTCGCCGAGATAGTGCAAGGTGACATGCAACCGCTCCGGCGGCAGCGCACGCCCGTGCAGACCATGCACTTGGCACAGTTGCTGGCCAAGGCTGTGCACCGCTTGCGCGGTTCGCGTGTCGGGCAGCAGCGCAAAGAACAGGCTTTGTGCGGCAGGCGCATCGAAACCGAGCGAAAACTGGGCGCCGGCAGGCGCAGCATCGGGAGACATGGGCAGAAGCGGCAAACGCCGCAATCAGGTCGGGCAGCGGTCGAGCACGCATGGTAGCAAGCGCACCGTCCCGCTGCAGACCATCGGCGCGCCGACCCGGACAACGCCGCGATGCGGCGCGCCGGGCCGGCGGCGGGCGGCGCTTACGCCGCGTTCTTCATCGCGTGCTTGCGGGTGCGCATCACGTCGTGGCAGGCGCGCACTTCCGGCAGCAGGCGGGTGGCGGCGTCGCGCGCGGCGACCGGGGTGTCGGCGTCGGCGATGGTCTCGTTGAAGGCCTTCAGCAGGCGATCTTCGGACTCTTCCAGCTCGGCGACATAGCCGTACTTGGTGTCGCCCAGCGCGGCACGGACCTTGCCGTAAATCTGCTGCATGCTGCCGACCATGGTGCCGTGCTCTTCCGGCTTGCCGCCGACCGACTGCACCACCGCGCTCAGGCTGCTGACGATGTCCGACTTGACGCCGGCGATGCGCAGGAACAGCGCGGACAGCTCGGCGTCGCCCACCTTCTTCGCGGCTTCTTCGTAGAAATCCTTGCCGTCGCGGGAAATGGCGATGAGGTCGTTGAGGCTATGCGTGGTCTTGCTCTGAATGCTCATGGGGAACTCCTGTGGCGAGGCCAGCGATATCGCGCAACGGGCACACGGGGGTGAACCTGGATATCGCACGGCGCGGTCGAGAGGATTGCCGCGTTGCGTGGTGTTGGCGATGCTGGGCAGAACGGCATAAAGCGCACGTGAGCCATCGGCGCTCGCTCGTCACGCCGCATTGCCCGTGGTGAACACGCGTTCATGGGCCGCAGTGCGCAGTCAGATATGTGGTGAAGTTTTCACCATCCTGTCTGCGTGCATTGCGGCGTCTGGGCGGCAGCGACTTATCCACATGGTTGCCCCACGTTCGTCCACAGCGGCTGTGGATGACCGCCGCCATCGATCGCGTCGGCCGAAGACCGCTCGTCGGCACCGCCACGGTGACCGTCCTGTCTCGCCGGCGAGGGCCTATAGTGCAGGCGAGCCCTCGCCACTGCAGGGCACCGCGAGGTGCGTCATGTTCGCCTGGACCGCGTTCGCCCTGCTCGCCGCCGCCACGGCCGCCCCGTCGCCGCCCACACCGTCGCTGCCTTCCTCGCATATGGCAGCGGCCGTGCAGAGAGACGCGACACCGCCGGTTCCGGCGACGATTACCACCGCAACCGCTGTTCCGACCCCTGAGCAGATCATGCAGCTGCCACCGGCGCTGCATACGCTGCTGCAGCAGCGCATCGACCGCAGCGCCGACGCCGAACACCGCCTGCAGCAACTGGTGGCGCTGGCCTTCGATGCCAACGGCCTGGACCTGCAGTACGACCCCAAGGCCACCCACAGCGTCGCCGAGAGCTACGCCACGCGCCACGTCAACTGCCTGTCCTTCACCCTGCTGTTCGTGGCGATGGCGCGCGACGTCGGGCTGCAGGCGCAGGTCCAGGAAGTGCGCCGCGTACTGAGCTGGTACGAGGACGGCAATGCGCTGTACAACGTCGGCCACGTCAACGCCGGCGTGCGCGTGGATAGCGGGCGCGGCAGCATCGACCTGGACCGCAGCGTGCTGATGGACCGGCGCGGGCCGCAGCCCATCTCCGACCGTCGCGCCCTCGCCCACTACTACAACAACCGCGGCGCCGAGCTGCTGGTCGACGGCGACCTGGACGGCGCGCGCGCGCATCTGGCGATGGCGCTGCAGATGGACCCGCGCTTCGCCGGGGCCTGGAACAACCAAGGCGTGCTGGCGATGCGCGATGGCGACAGCGCCGCCGCCGCACGCGACTACGCCAAGGCGCTGGCGATCGATCCGGAGCATCTGCCGGCGCTGTCCAACGCGGTCGGCCTGGCCCGACGCCTGGGCGACGGCGCGCGCGAGGCCGCACTGCAGCGGCAGATGGAACAGGTGCGCCAACGCGACCCATTCCAGCAATACCTGCTCGGCAACGAGGCGGAACGGCGCCAGGACTACGCCGCGGCCATCGCCTATTACCGTCACGCGCTGCACCTGTACGACGGCGCCCACCTGCTGTACTTCGCCCTGGCCCGCGCGTACCTGCACAGCGGCGACACCCGCCGCGCCACCGCGGCGCTGCGCGAGGCCATGGCGCACGCCGATCCCGCGACCCAACCTCGCTACCAGGGCAAGCTGGACGCGTTGCGGCGGCTGTCCTCGGCCGCGCGGCCCATGCGCTAGCGCAGCACAGGGCGTGTCCTCGCCTAGCCGGCCGCGTGCGCGCAGGCGCCACGCCGTGCCGCCTGGCGCGCCCACAGGTAGATCAGCAGGCCGCCCACGGCCATCGCCGCGCCCACATAGCCGGTGGAGGTCCAGCCCAGGCCGGCGCCGATCGCGATGCCGCCCAGCCACGGCCCCAGCGCGTTGGCCAGGTTGAACGCGGCATGGTTGGAGGCCGCGGCAAGGGTCTGCGCGTCGCTGGCCACGTCCATCAGGCGGGTCTGCAACACCGGCGCCAGCGCGCCCATGCTGCCGACCGCGACCACCGCCGGCAGCACTGCCCACGGCGAAGTCGCCGCCAGCGGGAACACCAGCAACACCGCCAGCGACCACAGCAGCACCAGCGGCACCGCGCGGAACTGCATCCGGTCGAACAGCCAGCCGCCGGCCAGATTGCCGAGCAGCCCGCCCAGCCCGAACGCGCCCATCGCCACCGGGATCCAGTGTTCGCACACGCCGGTGACCTCCATCAGGGTCGGCGCCAGATAGCTGAAGACGCAGAACATGCCGGCGAAACCGATCGCGCCGATGCCCAGCGCCAGCCACACCTGCGTGCGGTTGAAGGCGCGCAGTTCGCGCAACGGCGAGGGCCGCGCCTCCTGCGGATCGGCCGGCAGCAGTCGCCACACCAGCACCACCGTCAGCACCGCGATCGCCGCGACCAGGGCATAGGCGTAGCGCCATTCCGCCACCTGGCCGAGCCAGGTCGCCAGCGGGTTGCCGACCAGCACCGCAAGGTTGAGGCCGAGCAGCACCCGGCTGACCGCCGCGCCACGCTGGTCGGGCGGACCGATCGACGCGGCCACCAGGGTCGCCACACCGAAATAGGCGCCATGCGGCAGGCCGGCGACGAAGCGCGCCAGCAGCATGCTGTGATAGTCCGGCGCCACCGCGCTGGCGAGATTGCCGAACGCATAGAAGCCCATCAGCGCCAGCAGCAGATCGCGGCGCGACCAGCGCGCGCCGAGGATCGCCAGCAGCGGCGCACCGACCACCACGCCCAGCGCATAGGCGCTGATCAGGTGCCCGACCTGCGGCGCATCGATGACCAGGCCACGGCCGATGTACGGCATCAGGCCCATGGTGGAGAACTCGCTGGTGCCGATCGCGAAACCGCCCATCGCCAGCGCGAACAGGATCAGCACGTAGCCGCGCCGCGACAGCGGCGCCGTGGCGGATGAGGTCATGCGCACGTCCCGAAGGAAAGGGCCGTCCATTATTGTGCATTGCAGCAAGTCCTGCAGCCCCACCTGGGCAACGCCGCGTTGCGTGGTACCGCTGGCGGCGCCAGGAGCGGCGATGCCCTCGCGAAGGTGCCGCCGCAGCAACGCACTGTCCCACCGCACCGCCGCGAAACCGCCGCGCGCGTCCCCATGTTATGCACGCACGCCGCCTTGCAGCGTCCCGCTGTAGGGTCGGCCGCCCCACCCCACCACCGAGAGACCCACCGATGACCGACACCGCTTCCCCGCTGTTCACGCCGCTGCGCTTGGGCGCGATCGCACTGGCCAACCGCATCGTGATGGCGCCCCTGACCCGCAACCGTGCCGAAGGCGAAGGCCGCATCCCCTCGCCACTGGCCGCCGAGTACTACGGCCAGCGCGCCAGCGCCGGCCTGCTCATCGCCGAGGCGACCCAGATCAGCCCGATGGGCCAGGGCTACAAGGACACCCCGGGGATCTACAGCGACGCACAGGTCGCGGCCTGGAAGAAAGTCACCGACGAGGTGCATCGCCGTGGCGGCAAGATCGTGCTGCAGCTGTGGCACGTCGGCCGCATCTCGCATGTCAGCCTGCTGCCGGGCGGCGCCGCGCCGGTGGCGCCCAGCGCGCTGCGCGCCGACGCCAAGACCTTCACCGCCGAAGGCTTCACCGACGTCTCCGCCCCGCGCGCGCTGCGCCTGGACGAAATCCCCGCGCTGATCGAGGACTTCCGCCGCGCCGCCCGCAACGCCATCGCCGCCGGCTTCGACGGCGTGGAAGTGCATGCCGCCAACGGCTACCTGATCGACCAGTTCCTGCGCGACGGCAGCAATCACCGCGACGACGCCTACGGCGGCAGCATCGAGAACCGCACCCGCCTGCTGTTCGAAGTGGTGCAGGCGGTGGCGCAGGAGATCGGTGCCGACCGCACCGGCGTGCGCCTGTCGCCGGTGACCCCGGCCAACGATGCGCGCGACAGCGATCCGCAGCCGCTGTTCGAGCGTGCGGTGGAACGCCTGGACCCGCTGGGCCTGGCCTTCGTGCACGTGATCGAGGGCGCCACCGGCGGCCCGCGCGACAACATCGCCTTCGACTATGCGGCGCTGCGCGCCAAGTTCCACGGTCCGTGGCTGGTCAACAACGGCTACGACAAGGCACTGGCCGAACAGACCGTGGCCTCCGGTCGCGCCGACGCGGTGGCGTTCGGCCGCCCGTTCATCGCCAACCCGGACCTGGTGGAACGGCTGCGCCGCGACGCGCCCTTGAACCAGGTGGACGCCGACACGCTGTACGGCGGCGGCGCCAAGGGCTACATCGATTACCCGACGCTGGATTGAACCCGCTGCGCAGGCTGCGGCACAGGTGCCGCAGCCTGCAGTCGCAAGGCCGCGCACATCGGATCTGCGTGCGGCACCCGGCCATGCCGCTGCACAACGCCATTGTGCGATTCCTGCACACCTAGAACATCAATCGCTCGCCGAGGAAATCGACGAACACGCGCAGCTTCGGCAGCATGTGCCGGCTCGACGGCCACAGCACATGGAAGGTGCCGGTGGAGTCGACATAGTCGTCGAGCAGCGTGCGCAACGTGCCGGCCGCCAGTTCCGCGCGCACCGAGTGCTCCGGCAGGAACGCGATGCCACAGCCGCGCACAGCGAAGCTGAGCCGCGTCTCGATGTTGTTGCACACCATCGACACCGGCAACGACAGGTCAGTCGCCGCCGCACCCAGCGGCCAGGCTTCCAGGCGCCCGCTGCTGCGGAAGCGGTAGTGCAGGCACTGGTGCGTCAGCAGGTCGGCCGGCCGCAACGGCGTGCCGCAGCGCTGCAGGTAATCGGGCGAGGCCACCAGACAGCGGCGGAAACTGCCCAGGCGGCGTGAGGCCAGCCGCGAATCGTCCGGCTCGGCCACGCGCAACACCGCATCGAACCCCTCTTCGATCACGTCCACCAGGCGATCGTCGAAATCCAGGTCCAACTGCACCTGCGGATAGGCGCGCATGAAGTCGCCCAGCACCGGCAGCAGCACGTTGTTGTTCATCGGCAGGCTGATCCGCAGCCGCCCCTTCGGCGTCGCCGCCAGGCTTCCCAGCTCGCCGCGCGCCGCCTCGACCTCGGCCAGGATGCGCCGGCAGCGCGGCAGGAACAGTTGGCCTTCGGCGGTCAGGGTCAGGCTGCGGGTGCTGCGATGGAACAGGCGCACCCCCAGCGACTGTTCCAGCCGCGCCACGCTCTTGGCCATCGCCGATGCGGACAGGCCCAGCGCCCGCCCGGCCTCGGCGAAGCCGCCGCTCTCCATCACCTGCACGAAGCCACGCAGGCTCCCCAGACTGTCCATCGCAGCGCCATCGATTGCGGACATTCGCGTCCTCGCAGCGAGGAACTTTACCCATCTTTTTCCGCAATCGGCAGGCGTCCACGCTGTCGTTCCCCTCCACCGAGCGCTGCCCCCATGCCCACCGCCTCCGCCGTTCCGTCCCCTGCGCTACCGCCCCTGTCGCCACAACAGGCCGCGCCGCTGGATGCCGCGATCGACGCCGCCCTGCAGCAGCAGCGGCTGGTCGGCGCGGTGGTGCTGGTCGCGCACCGCGGCACCTGCGTCTACCGCCGCGCCGCCGGCTGGGCCGACCGCGAGGCGCAACGGCCGATGCAGGCGCAGACCCGGTTCCGCCTGGCCTCGGTCAGCAAACCGATCGTCGCCACCGCGGCGTTGGCGCTGGTGGCGCAGGGCCGCCTGAGCCTGGATGCGCCGATCGCACGCTGGCTGCCATGGTTCCGTCCCACCCTGGCCGACGGCCGGGTGCCGGACATCAGCCTGCGCCAGCTGCTCAGCCACAGCGCCGGGCTGGGCTACCGCTTTCTTGAGCCCACGGGCGGCCCGCTCGCGCGCGCCGGCGTCTCCGATGGCATGGACGCCAGCGGCCTGAGCCTGGAGGAGAACCTGCGCCGTCTCGCCCAGGTGCCGCTGCAGTATGCGCCGGGCACCGGCTGGAGCTATTCGCTGTCGATCGACGTCGCCGGCGCGGTACTGCAGGCGGCCGGTGGCCAGCCGCTGGCGCAGTTGGTCCATGATCTGGTCACCGCCCCGCTGGGGATGCGGGACACCGCCTTCCATGCCGAGGACGCCTCCACCCTGGCGGTGCCTTACGTCAACGGCCAGCCTGCACCGCACCGTCTGGGCGAAGGCGACGTGGTCGCGCCGGTTCCCGACGTCGCCGGCATCGTCTTCCATCCCTCGCGCGCGCTGGACCGCAACGCATTCGCGTCGGCGGGCGCCGGCATGGTCGGCACTGCCGGCGACGTGCTGCGCCTGCTGGAGACGCTGCGGGGCGGTGGCGCGCCGCTGCTGCCGGCTGCGCTGGTGGCAGAGATGGGACGCGCCCAGGCCGGCGCACTCGGTCCGCCGGACGCACCGGGCTGGGGTTACGGCCTGGGCTTTGCGGTCTTGCGCGACCCGGCGCCGACCGCGACCCCGGAGATGCCCGGCACCTGGCGCTGGGGCGGCGCCTACGGGCACAGTTGGTTCGTCGATCCGGCGCGGCAACTGAGTGTGGTGGCGCTGACCAACACGCTCTACGAAGGTATGTCCGGCGTGTTCGTCACCGATCTGCGCGATGCGGCCTACGCCGCGGTCTGCGGGCCGGCAGCATGAAACACGATACCGCCGCGCCTTGCACGGCCGTGCAGCGCGCCGAGGCAGGCACATCGCAGCCTTCCGTGGCGCCGCTGCGCCGCCTGCCGTGGAGCGGCCTGCTCGCGCTGGCCTGCGCCGGTTTCCTCACCATCCTCACCGAAGCGTTGCCAGCCGGGCTGTTGCCGGCGATGGCGGCCACGCTGGAGGTCGACGAAGCCTGGATCGGCCAGTTGGTGAGCGCCTATGCGCTGGGTTCGCTGCTGGCGGCGATCCCGCTCACCGCCGCGACTCGGCAGCAGCCCCGGCGCCGGTTACTGCTGCTGGCCATCGCCGGCTTCTCCGTGGCCAACACGGCCACGGCCATGTCGACCCGCTACCCGCTGATCCTGGCGGCGCGCCTGCTCGCCGGGGTCAGCGCCGGGCTGCTGTGGTCGCTGCTGGCCGGCTATGCGAGCCGCATGGTGCCCCCGGCGCAGCAGGGCCGCGCCATCGCGGTGGCAATGGTCGGCACGCCGCTGGCTCTGACCCTGGGCATCCCAGCCGGCACCGTGCTCGGGCAGCACCTGGGCTGGCGCTGGAGCTTCGGCGCGATGTCGCTGCTGAGCCTGGGCCTGTTCGGTTGGGTGCGCGCCGCACTGCCCGACTTCGCCGGCCAGGCCGCGCACGCGGCAACGCCGCTGCACCGTGTGCTGGCCCTGCCCGGCATCGCCCAGGTGCTGGCGGTGATGCTGCTGTTCGTGCTGGCGCACAATCTGCTCTACACCTACATCGCACCGTTGCTGGCCGGGTCCGCGGTGACGGTGGGCCGTGGCCTGCTGCTGTTCGGCGTGGCCGCGCTGCTCGGCATCGGCATGGTGGGCGCGTGGATCGATCGCTGGATGCGGCCGCTACTGCTGACCAGCATCGGCCTGTTCGCGCTGGCCACGCTGGCACTGTCGCTGTGGCCGGATTCGCCGGCAACGCTCAGCGCGGCGCTGGCGATCTGGGGACTGGCCTTCGGCGGTAGCGCCACGATGTTCCAGACCGCGCTCGCGCGGCGCGCCGGCGACGCCGCCGACCTCGCCCAATCGCTGCTGGTCACTGGCTGGAACCTGGCCATCGCCGGCGGCGGCGTGCTCGGCGGCGCAGTACTGCAACGCTACGGTGTAGCCCCGCTGTCCTGGGTGGCGCTGGCGCTGCTGTCGTTGGCATGGGGACTGGCGCGACCGCGCCACCGCAGGGCGGGCGGCGGCGGCTGAAGCGCGGTGGCACAGGTGCCGTCCATGGTGGATGCGACGTCCACGCCGCGCAGCATCAGGCCTTGCGCAGGAAGCAGGTCTTCAGCACCAGGCCCTTGATCTTGTCCGAGTTGCCTTCGATGTGTTCGGCATCGTCCTCGACCAGGCGGATGCCGCGGATCACCGTGCCCTGCTTCAGCGGGATCGACGAGCCCTTGACCTTCAGGTCCTTGATCACCACCACCGTGTCGCCGGCCTGCAGCACGTTGCCGTTGCTGTCGCGTACCACCGTCGCCGCGTCGTTGGCGGCCTCGGCCGCGGCCGGCCATTCGTGGCCGCAGTCAGCGCACACCCAGTTGGCGCCGTCGACATATGTGTTTTCCAGGGTGCATTGCGGGCAGGCGGGGGCGGCGGGCATGGGAATCCTTGATACGGCGACGACGGCGAGCCGCCTATTGTAGCCGCCCGCCCCGTGCCGCCGAGCCAGCCGCAGGAATCTCATGTCCGCTTCGTCCGGGTCCCGCCTCGCGATCTATGCCGCGCTCGCCGGCAATCTGGCCATCGCCATCGCCAAGTTCGTCGCCGCGGCGATCTCGGGCAGTTCGGCGATGCTCAGCGAAGGCGTGCATTCGCTGGTGGACACGGTCAACGAGCTGTTGCTGCTGTACGGCCTGCGCCGCGCCGCGCGCCCAGCCGATGAGACCCATCCGTTCGGCCACGGGCGCGAACTGTACTTCTGGAGCTTCATCGTCGCCCTGCTGGTGTTCGCGCTCGGCGCGGGGGTGTCGCTGTACGAGGGCATCGCCCACATCCGCGATCCGCAGCCGGCCAGCGACCACACCCTCAACTACATCGTGCTGGGGCTGTCGCTGGTGTTCGAGGGCGTCTCGTGGTGGGTGTCACTGCGCGAGTTCCGCGCGCGCAAGGGCCGCCTGAGCTACGTGCAGGCGTTCCGCGAGAGCAAGGACCCGAGCCTGTTCACCGTGCTGGTGGAAGACAGCGCAGCGTTGATCGGTCTGCTGATCGCGCTGGCCGGGCTGCTCGCCGCGCAATGGCTGGACATGCCGGAACTGGATGGCGTCGCCTCCATCGGCATCGCCGCGGTGCTGGCCTGCTCGGCATTCGTGCTGGCACGCGAGACCAAGGGCCTGCTGATCGGCGAGCCGGCGGCGCGCCCGCTCGGCGAGGCACTGCGGCGCATCGCCGCGGCCGATCCGGACGTGCGCGCGGTCAACGGCGTACTCAGCGTGCAGATGGGGCCGGACCAGGTGGTGGCCGCGCTCAGCGCCGAATTCGAGGACCAGCGCAGCACCGCGCAGATCGAAGCGTGCATCGAGCGCATCGAGGCCGCCGCGCGCGCCGAGCATCCGGAACTGCAGGCGCTGTTCGTCAAGCCGCAGACCCCGGAGACCTGGCTGGCCCGGCGCACCGCGCTGCGCCGGCCGCCCGCGCCCTGAATGGCGGGGCGCCGGCGCGACTTGCGGCCCTGCGCCGCTTTTCGTTAGGGTAGCCGGGTAGCACCCCCTCTCATCGCGCTGTGACTGTGCCGGCGTATCCCCCTTACTCACTGAACGAGGTTTCCCATGGAGATCGCCAACGGGCTTGTCGCCACCATCCACTACACCCTCACCGACGACGCCGGTGAAGTGATCGACCAGTCCTCGCCGGACAATCCGCTGAGCTACCTGCACGGCGCCGGCAACATCGTGCCGGGCCTGGAAAAGGCGCTGACCGGCAAGCGCACCGGCGAGTCGGTCACCGCCGACGTGATCCCGGCCGAGGGCTACGGCCCGCGCCACGAGCAATTGGTGCAGCAGGTGCCGCGCGGTTCGTTCCCGGATGCCGGGTCGCTGGCGCCGGGCATGCAGTTCCAGGCGCAGACCGACCAGGGCCCGCTGCTGGTCACGGTCACCGAGGTCGGCGAAGAGCTGGTGACCATCGACGGCAACCACCCGCTGGCCGGGCAGGTGCTGCACTTCGCCGTGGAAGTGGCCGGCGTGCGCGAGGCCACCGAGCAGGAAAAGAACCAGGGCCACGCCGGCGCTGCGCTGTAAGCGACCCGGTTTCGCGTCCCCAACGAGGCCCGCCGATGCGGGCCTCGTGCGTTTGCAGCCGCGCTTGCGTCGCGCGGCGGCTTGCCCCACAGTGCGCGGCCCCTCCCGCCCCGGCACCGTCATGCGCCTCGGTATCGACTTCGGCACCAGCAATTCCGCCGCCGCCGCGGTGATCGACGGCCGCGTGGTGCCGATCGACTTCGGCGCGCAGCAGCAGTTCCGCACTACGGTGTACTTCCCCGAGGTGATGCGCGATCCGGCCGAGTTCGACCTGACCCCGGCGCTGGAACGGCAGGTGGACGAGCTGATCGAGTCCGGCCGCCGCGACGCGCTCGCTGCCGGGCGCGAACGCAGCCTGGACGCGCTGCGCCGCGACGCGATCCGGGTAGTGCGCCGACAGTGGATGGAAACGCAGATGCGCGAGCCGCGCAGTTCCGCGGCGCTGCTGCAGAACGCGGTGTACGGCGATGACGCACTGGACGCGTATTTCGTCGAGGGCGAAGGCAATCTGGTGCAGAGCCCCAAGTCGATGCTGGGCTACAACCTGCATCCGCGCGCACGCCAGACCATCACCGGCATCGCCGCGCACATTCTCGAACACATCCGCCTGACCGCCTCGCAGCAACTGGGCATGCAGGTGCGCCGCGCCCTGCTCGGGCGCCCGGTGCAGTTCCGCAGTTCGATCGGCGAGGCCGGCAACGCACAGGCACTGGAGATCCTGCACAGCGCCGCGATCACCGCCGGCTTCGACGACGTCGCGTTCCTGGAGGAACCGGCGGCCGCGGCGATGCATTACCACGCGGTCAGCCGCGAACGCCACGCCGCGGTGGTGGTGGACATCGGCGGCGGCACCACCGACATCGCCCATGCCAGCGTCGGCGGCGACGACGCGCCGCAGGTGCACCGCGCCTGGGGCATCCCGCGCGGCGGCACCGACATCGACCTGGCGCTGAGCCTGGCCGGGTTCATGCCGCAGTTCGGCCGCGGCCTCACCCGCGTGCCCTCGCACCACTACGTCGAAGCGGCGATGGTGCAGGACACCACCCGCCAGCGCGATTTCCGCCAGCACCGCTACGACGCCGTCCCCGCACCGTACGAGGCGCGCCTGCAGGCGCTGCAGGAACCGGGTAACACCGCGCGCCTGTACCGTGCGGTGGAGCGCAGCAAGATCCGCCTCAGCGACGCCGAGCACCACGCCGAGACCCTGGACTACATCGAAGCCGGCTTGCAGGTGCAGGTGCAGGCCGAGGAACTGGTGCAGGCCGCACGCAGCTATCTGGAGGCCCTGCAGGAGCTGCTGGCGCAGGTGCGCCAGGACATCGGCGGCGACCCGGCCGCGGTGTTCCTGACCGGCGGCATGTCGCGCGCCGGCTACCTGCAGCGTCTGGTCGCCGCAGCCTTCCCGCAGGCGCGCCTGGTCCACGGCGACCCCTCCTTCGGCGTGGTGCAGGGCCTGGCGCTGGCTGCCGCGCAGGACTGACGCAGCACAGGCAGCCCACGCGTCGGCGGCCACTCCCGGCCGGCGCGCCGCCTGCGGCCAGCATTGTTCATGCAGCGGGCGCACGACTGGCGTAGCATGGCGGCACGCTTCAGCGTCACGTCGCTACGCGCGTCTCGTCCGGCCGTTCCTGTCGCCCGACTCGCTTCCTTCTCGCGCCAACTTCCGTCCTTTTGCCGGCCGGATCCTTCGGAGCGCCATGTCCCCCGCCCCTGCCACGCTCCAGATCGAGCGCCTGGCGTCGCCGCTTCAGCCACCTCCCCGGCCGACAGGTCCGGATCGGGGCGGCGACGCATGAGCGAGAGCGCGCGGGACGCGACCGACGCTGACATCGCCTGCGACCGCTGCGACGCGATCTGCTGCCGCCTGACCGTCCTGGTGATGCCGGACGACCACGTCCCCGAGCATCTCACCGAGTACACCCGCGAGGGCCTGCACGTGATGGCGCGCGACGAGGACGGCTGGTGCGTGGCGGTGGATGGCGCGCGCATGTGTTGCTCCATCTACGCGCAGCGCCCGGCGGTCTGCCGCAAGTTCGCGATGGCCGGCCCGTACTGCCGCGAGATCCGCCGTACCCACCACGAGCAACTGACCCGTGGCATTCCCCTGACGATGTACTGACTGCAGGAGTTCCAGCATGGCACGACCGACCAGCACCACCGCTTCGCCCAGCGCACGGAACACACGCGGCGCCAGCGCCGCCGACAAGGCGCAAAAAGGCCTCAGCCGCGAGCGCATCGAGGCCGACCTGGCCGCGTTCCACCAGGCCGGCGGCCGCGTCGAGGTGCTCGGCACCACCCGCGTGCTGAAGAAGGTCGACGTCGCCGACGCGGGCTAGCGCCCGCGCATCCCGCCGCCATCGCGCGTACCTGCGGCGGGAAACGGCCGGAGGTGGACGCCGGTCCACGCCGCGCGAGGACGCGGCGCCTGAGACGCGACGACGGCGCCTCCGGTTGGCGCCGACGACCACACGGCCAGGCCCAACACGGCGTCCTCGGAGCGCCGGCACCGGCGTGCAGGCACGGCGCCGTCTTCACGCCGAAAGCGCATACTGCGATCTCTTCCACGGTCTCGTTTCGGCATGCTCCTGCGCTCCCTGTCCGCCGAACTCGGCCAGCCCGCCTGCGGCAACTGTCGCGATGGCGAGCCGCTGGATTTCGCCGTGCGCATGGCGTTCCAGCCGATCGTCGATGCCGCCACCCGTTCCATCTACGCCTACGAGGCGCTGGTGCGCGGCGAGGACGGCAGCGGCGCGGCGGCGGTGCTGGCGCGGGTGCGGCCGCAGCAGATGTACCGCTTCGACCAGACCTGCCGGGTGCAGGCGATCGCCACCGCCGCGCAGCTGGGCCTGCGCACGCGGCTGTCGATCAATTTCATTCCCAATGCGGTGTACGAGCCGGCGACCTGCATCCGCCTGACCCTGAGGGCGGCCGAGCACTTCGGCGTACCCACCGGCGACCTGATCTTCGAGTTGAGCGAGTCCGAACGCATCGCCGACCTGCCCAAGGTCGTGCGCATCCTGCGCGACTACGCGCAGCGCGGCTTCCTGACCGCGATCGACGACTTCGGCGCCGGCCACTCCGGCCTCAACCTGCTCGCCGATTTCCAGCCGCACCTGATCAAGCTGGACATGGCGCTGATCCGTGGCATCGACGTCAGCGCCGCGCGCCGCCACATCGTCGGCGGCATCGTCGCGATGGCCGCGCCACTGGGCTGCCGCATCCTCGCCGAGGGCGTGGAGACGCCTGCCGAGTACCGCGCACTGCGCGCGCTGGGCATCGACCTCTACCAGGGCTATCTGTTCGCCAAGCCGGCACTGGAAGCCTTGCCGGACGTCACCGAGGCGCAGTGGGAGGCGCTGGAACGCGCCGACTGAGCCGCCCACTGCCGCAGCGCACGCCAGCACGACTTGCCCGCAGCGGCCACGCTTGCGACCATCGCGCTTCCCCTGCGTGTTCCGAAGTGCAATGCCCTCGCTCCATACCCTGCTGCCGTCGTGGACGCACCGCTGGCTCGACGTGATCGTGCCCGGCGCGCAGATCGTGCTGATCGTGCTCGGCGCCTGGTTGCTGCGGACCTTGCTGCGACGGTTGATCCGGCGCCTGGGCGAGCACTACGCGCTGCCGCCGGAACTGGTGATGATGGCGCGCCGCGGCAGCGGCTTCGTGATCTACGCCGCCGCGCTGCTGCTGATCCTGGACCGCTTCGGCGTCTCCGGCACCGTACTGTGGACCGCCTTCACCGGCTTCGCCGCGGTCGCGGCGGTGGCGTTCTTCGCCGCCTGGAGCGTGCTGTCCAACATCTTCTGCACGTTGTTGATCTTCACCACGCGCCCGTTCCGCCTGCACGACCACATCGAGTTGCTGGAGAACGGCGAGAAGCCGGGACTGAAGGGCCAGGTGATCGACATCAACCTGATCTACACCACGCTGCGCGAGGAACGCGACGGCGACGGCGAGAGCGTGCTGCAGATCCCCAACAGCCTGTTCTTCCAGCGCAGCACGCGCCGCTGGCGCAGCCATCCGGTTCCATCCGGGCTGGGCTGAGCGCCGCAACGACGGCAACGCCGACGCTGACGCCATGCACATGGCGCAGCCGCTATGGTCGACGCCAGCCGCCCGGTGCGGCGCTCCTCCCTACCCGATCAGGTACTGCATGGAACCCGTCATCCCCCCGTTCGCCGACCTTTTCGCCCAGCTCGGGCTGCCCAACAGCGAAGCCGAGATTCGCCAGTTCATCGCCCGGCACGCGCCGCTGCCCGATGACATGCGCCTGGAAGAAGCCCCGTTCTGGACGCCCGCGCAGGCGCAACTGCTGCGCGAGGAACGCCTGGAAGACGCCGACTGGGCGATCGTGGTCGATCAGCTCAACATCGCACTGCACGCAAAGCCTGCGCTGGAGACCGATCGCGCCGGCTGAGCCTCAGCGCAGCTGGCTGTCCTTGCTGCCGCGGCGGTTGTAGCCGCTGTGCTCGTGCTGCGCGCGGTCCTGCGCGTCCTGGCAGGCCACGCACAGGCACACGCCCGGCACGGCCTTGCGCCGCGCCTCGGGAATCGGCGCATCGCAATCCTCGCAGTGGCTCGATCCCGGGCCCTGCGGCAGTTGGCTGCGCGCCCGCCTGATCGCATCTTCGACAGTCGCATCGATCTGGTCCTGCACCGCGCCGTCGCCTGCCCACCCAGTGGCCATGGTCGTCTCCGCACTGTTGCCTTGCCTGGATGATGCGGCCGGCACCGGTGAATGCAATGCACGTCGGCTTCACCTTGCCGAGACGTTCATGCGCCGCCCGGCGCCCCGCCTCACCAGATCAGGTCGTCCGGCACCTGGAACTGGCTGTAGTACGGATCGTCCTCGCCGCTGGCCGGCGTTGCCGCCAGCGCGTCGAACACGATGATCGCCGGGTCGCGCGCGACGATCTTTTCGACGACCGCACGCGGCACCGGCACATAGCCGGCGTCCAGCCGGGCGATCACCACGCTGCCGGCGATCAGGTGCGCGCGCAAGGCCGCATCCACCCGCAGCCGCTGGATCTTGCCGGCATCGGTGAAGTGGTAGTCGATCTCGCCGTCGGCCTTGAGCTTGTGGGTCTCGACCAGTTGCCGCGCCTGCGCCCGCTGCTCCTGCACGCGGGCCTGCGCATTGCGCTCGGCGGACAGCGCACGATCGCGCTCCACCCGCTCCTGCCGCAACCGCTCGCTCTCCAGCTGCTCGGCACTGGGCGGCGGCGGGGTCTTGCCCTGCCGCGCCTTGGCCTGCTCGCGCGCGACCTGCGCCACCTGGCTCTTCTTCACCAGGCCGGCCTTGAGCAGTTGCTCCTGCAGGGGATTGCGCATCGGAAGCGTCCACGGACTCGAAATCGGGAGGCCCATGATACCCGCAGCACCGCTGCCCGCCCGCGAAGCCGCCCACGGCGGATGCCCCGCCGCGCGCGGCACGCTAAGGTGGCGGGATGGACACCTTGCGCTATCTCGTCGGCTACCCGCCCCAGGTCCTGGACCAGGTGCGCGAGCTGATCGCGCGCCAGCGGCTGGGCGACTGGCTGCGCCGCCGCTACCCCGAGGCCAACGCGGTGCGCACCGACCGTCAGCTGTACGACTACACGCAGGCGCTGAAGGATCGCTGCATGCGCAGCGCCGAACCGCTGCACAAGGTGATCTACGACAACCGCCTGCAGGCGGTGAAGCACGCGCTCGGCACTCACACCACGGTGTCGCGGGTGCAGGGCGGCAAGCTCAAGGCCAGCCGCGAGATCCGCATCGCCGGCGTGTTCCGCGATGCGCCGGCGGCGTTCCTGCCGATGATCGTCGCCCACGAACTGGCGCACCTGAAGGAAAGCGCGCACAACAAGGCCTTCTACCAGCTGTGTGCGCACATGACGCCGGACTACCACCAGTTGGAGTTCGATCTGCGTCTGTACCTGACCCAGTTGGAGCTAGCCGGCGGCAGCGACCGCTGAGCGGCGCCGCGCGTGGCAGCGCAGCGGCGGCAGCACGTACACTGCGCTGCCCTGATCGCCGAGCGTTTCGATGTCCGCCCCCACCCGCCTCGACAAATACGTGGCCGCCATGCTGCCGTGCTCGCGCAGCGAAGCGCAGCAATACATCGAGGGCGGCTGGGTCAGCGTGGACGGCGTGGTGGTCGAGGAGCCGCAGACGCCGATCACCACCCAGCAGGTGACGCTGGCCGCCGACGCGCAACTGGGCGCGATCGAACCGGCCACGCTGCTGCTGCACAAGCCGGCCGGCCTGGAGTTCGACGCGGCGCTGGCGCTGGTCAGGCCGGACACGCGCAGCGCCCTGGACACGAGCGAGGTGCGCGTCCTGAAGCGCCACTTCCTACGTCTGAACGCACCGTTGCCATTGGAGTCGGCGGCCAGCGGCCTGCTGGTGCTCAGTCAGGACGGCCGCGTGCTGCGCCGCCTGACCGAGGACGCGAGCGCGATCGAACAGGAATTCGTGGTCGAAGTCCGTGGCGAACTGCGGCCCTACGGCATGCTGCGGCTGGCGCATGGCCTGGTCTACCAGCAGCGCAGCCTGCCGCCGTGCAAGGTCAGCTGGCAGAACGAGGACCGCCTGCGCTTTGCGATCAAGCACGTGCAGCCGGGCCAGTTGCAGGCCATGTGCGCCGAGGTGGGACTGGAGGCGATCAGCCTGCGTCGCCTGCGCATCGGTCGGATTCCACTGGGCAAGCTGGCGCCGGGCGAGTGGCGTTATTTGCCGGGCGGCGAGCGGTTCTGAGCGGTTGCGCCGCTCGACGACCAGCTTTACCGGCGACCTACCCTCACCCCAACCCCTCTCCCGGGGGGAGAGGGGCTAGCGCGCGCAGTGCTCAGGGCTTTGCCAGCGCGCGCTGGATCGCCTGCTCGGCCAGTGGCGCCATCACCGCATAGCCGGCGTTGTTGGGGTGCACGCCATCGATGGCCACGGTCTTGTCCATGCCGCCGTCGCGGTTGCTCAGCTTGCTGTAGTAGTCCAGGTACACCGCGTCGTGCTGCTGTGCGTACTGCTGCATCCAGGCATTGAGCGCACGCACCTTCTGCGCCGGCTGCAGGCCCGGCCGCCACGGATAGTCGGTCACCGGCAGCACCGAGGCCAGCACCACCTTGATGTGGTGGGCCTGCGCCAGTTCGGTCATCGCGCTGAGGTTGTCCTCGATCATCTCCAGGGTGGACAGGCCGGTGTTGCCGGCCAGATCGTTGGTGCCGGCCAGGATCACCACCACCGCCGGCTTCAGGTCGATCACGTCCTGGCGGAAGCGCACCAGCATCTGCGCGGTGGTCTGCCCGGAAATGCCGCGGTTGACGTAGGCGGACTTGCCGGGGAAGAACGTGGTGCCTTCGCGACGGCCCCAGGCATCGGTGATGGAATCGCCGTAGAACACCACGCGCGGCGCGTCCGCGGCCGGCGCCGGCAGCGCGGCGTTGTCGGCGCGATAGCGCTGCAGTTGCGCCCAATCGAGCAGGCGCTGCTGCATCGCCTTCACTTCGTCGGGCTTGAGGGTGTCCGGCGCCCGCGTGTACAGCGCATCGACCTTGCCCTCCAGCGCCGCGGCGGACGCGGGCGTCGCCGCCTGCGCGGCGCCGGCAGCGGTGGCGCACAGCGCGATGGCGAGGGACAACAGCGAGGGGCATTTCATCGAGGCATTCCTTGTGCGGACAACGGTGATCGCACAGTGTAACCAACCGCTCGCACCGCCCATGCGGCGTCGCCGCAGCGCACTGCGGGCACGTCGGACTGCACCGCAATTCAGCCCGCGCTCACGCGGCGGATCCAGCACACGGGATCGATGGCGCATATCGCCACGCGCCACGCGGACGCAATCTGCCGCGCCGTGTCGATGCGCGGCAACACGCGGCCGCGACGGCCATCGCAGCCCGCGACGACATGCGTCACGCGCGTGCCGGCACGATGACAGCGCGATGCCGCCGCCATCGTTTTTCGCTATCGCAGCAACCTTTTTCAAAGGCCCTAACTTTTTCGTAAGTACATGACACGCAAGGATTTTCACTTCTAGGATGGCCGCGGACGTGACGGGGGGATCCTCACTCCCAAGCCCGAAGGACATCCATGAAAACGCGTGATGCACACCAGAACCACTCCCGCCTGCGGCTGGCGTTGATTCCCGGCTTGATGTTCAGCGCAATGGCGATGGCGCAGTCCGCAGGCACCGCAGCGGCGACGACCGACACCAGCGCCGCCAGCGCACAATGGCGCAGCACGTTCTCCGGCGGCACGCCGTTCGCCACGCACAGCCTCTGGGACAGCGCCGGCGGCGGCTTCCTCAACACCCGCTTCGCGCCCGGCGAATGGCAGATCACCCCGTTCAACGCCGCGCGCCTGAAGACCGCGTGGACCTTCACCACGCAAGGCGACGTCTCGGCCACGCCGACCGTGCAAGGCACGGCGCTGTACGTGCCGGACTGGGGCGGCCAGCTGTATCGCATCGACACCGACCTGGGCAAGGCGGTGTGGCAGGTGAAGCTGGCCGACTACACCGGCATCGCCGGTTCGCTGTCGCGCAACAGCCCGGCGATCGCGCGCGACAGCGTGCTGGTCGGCGACCAGGCCAGCGGCACGGTGCTGGCGATCGACAAGGCCACCGGCAAGCTGCTGTGGAAGACCCTGGTCGAGTCCAACCCGCAGGCGCGCATCACCGCCTCGCCGGTGATCTACGGCGACCGCGTCTACGTCGGCGTGTCCTCCGGCGACTGGGGCGGACTGAGCGCCGGCTACAAGTATTCCTTCCGCGGCAGCGTCGCCGCGCTGGACCTGAAGACCGGCAAGCTGCTGTGGAGCTTCCGCACCGCGCCGGAGGGCTACACCGGTGCCTCGGTGTGGGGCACGCTGGCGATCGATCCGCTGCGCCAGCGCGTCTACGCCACCACCGGCAACAACTACTCGGTGCCGACCGAGGTGGCCACCTGCGTCAAGAACGCCAACGGCGACAAGACCGCGCAACTGGCGTGCATGGCGCCGGACAACTACGTCGACTCGGTGCTGGCGCTGGACATGCGCAGCGGCAAGCCGGTGTGGACGCGCCGCCTGCAGGGCGCCGACGCCTGGTCGCTGTCGTGCCTGGTCGCGCCGACCAATGGCCTGTGCCAGGACCCGCAGGGACCCGACTACGACTTCAGCGGCGGCGGCGCCAACCTGTTCACGGCGATCCGCAACGGCAAGCCGCAGGCGCTGGTCGGTGCCGGCCAGAAGAGCGGCGTGTACTGGGCGTTCGACGCCGACAGCGGGCAGACCGTGTGGTCGACCCAGGTCGGCCCGGGCGGCACCGCCGGCGGCATCGAATGGGGCTCGTCGGTGGATCCGTTCTCCGGTCGCGTGTACGTGGCCATCAACAACAACGAGCACACGCCGTACACGCTGGCGCCGGGCAACACCGAAACCTGGAACGCCGGCTCCTGGGCCGCGCTGGATGCGGCCAGCGGCAAGATCCTCTGGCAGGTCAAGGTGCCGGGTACCGATCCGGTACAGACCGCGTTCGGCGCCGGCGGCCGCGGCCCGCTGGCATCGTCGCCGGGCCTTGTCTATGCCGGGTCGATGTCCGGCGCGATGACCGTGCTCGATGCCAAGACCGGCGCCACCCTGTGGAGCTTCGATGCCGGCGGCTCGGTGTCCAGCGCACCGGCGATCGTCGATGGTGCGGTGTATTGGGGCGCCGGCTACAGCCGCTTCAACTTCGGCACCGGCGTCAACAAGCTGTACAAGTTCGTGCCGTCGAACCGGCGCCGCTGAGCGCAGCTCAGGACCGCCTCTTCGGTTGTAATGCCTCTCCTGCGCAAGCGGGAGAGGCTGTTGCACGATGGTCGAGCGCATCGCATCGCATCGCGAAGCGCAAGGCGTCAGGTGAGACCACCTGGCGCGCATACGCTTGGACAGCGCGCGCTGCGACGAGAGATGACACGAGGCAACGCCAGGCCCATGAGAAATCCGGTGGGCTCCGCTTCCCGCGAAGCCCGCCGACGATCAGCCAACCGCTCAGTTGAACGTGTAGTCCAGGGTCAGGAACATTTCCCGGCCGTTGTACTCGCTCGCGGTCTGCCCGGTGGTGACGAACTCGAAGCCGCCGGCGTAGTACGGAATCGCACCGACCTTGTCGAAGATGTTCGACACGGTGAGCTTCGCATGCAGGTCCGGCGTGACCTGCAGGCCGACCGAGCCGTTCCAGGTGATCCAGGCCGGCGCGTGGCCCCGGTAGGTCGTATCCGGCACGGCGACCTGGTTGCCGTCCTGGGTGACCTGGCAGACGCCGGTGGAGATCGTGTTGCCGCCATTGGACACCGTGACCATGCCGGGCTGGATGCCGTTGGGCAGCACGTCGCAGCCGGCGTAGTTGGGGGCACGCATGCGGCCATTGCGCACGCCGGAGATCGACACGTTCCAGCGGCCCCTGGTCCAGTCGGCGATCCAGGTCATGCGGCTGGCCACGTTCTGGTAGCGGGTGTTCTGCAGCGGATCGGAGGCCAGCACGCGCTGCTTGTACGACAGGTTGTTGGTGTAGTTGATGCCGGCGCGGAAGTCGCCGTAGCCGTCGGTGTGGAACTTGTAGTCCAGCGTCGCATCGACGCCGGCCACGTACAGCGAGGCTTCGTTGATCGGGCCCGATTGCACCGAGACGATCTGGCCGTTGGCGTCGCGCTTCACCATCTGGGTGACCATCTGGCAGTACTCCGATCCGGCCACGTGCGCCGTGTACGGCGACAGGCCCGACGTCCCGTTCGGCTTCAGCCCGGTCAGGCAGCCGGCTTCGTCGGCAAGCACGGTGTCCTGGCCGAGGTACTGGATGGCGTTGTCCACGCCCATGTTCCAGTAGTCCGCCGACACCGACAGCCCCTGCACGCCCGGCACCTGCCAGACGAAACCGTAGGTCCACGAGTGCCCGGTCTGCGGCAGCAGCAGGCGGCTGCCGTTGGTGTAGAGCGTGTAGTACTGCGACCCGGGACGCTGCACGCTGTTGCACCAGGTGTTGTTGTTCTGCCCGGCCTTGATCGCGTTCACGCACTGCAGCGGGTCGGCGTAGAAGCCCACCGGCGAGGTCGAACCTGTCAGGTAGATCGCCTGCATGTCCGGCGCCTTGAAGTTGGTGCCGTAGCTGCCGCGCAGCAGCAGACCGTCGTACGGGCGCCACTCCAGGCCCGAGCCCCAGGTGCGGGCGATGTCGGCACGGCTGGCGTCGTTGTACTTGTCCAGGCGGCCGGACAGCGTCCAGGTCACCGACTCCAGCACCGGCACGCGGAACTCCGTGCCCAGCGAGAAACGCTGCCGAGTGCCGGCACCGGTGAGGTAGGCGCCGAACGGGTTCTGGAACGTGGACGGATCCGCCGCACGCGGGTCGGGCGACAGCTTGAAGCCGTTGTGTGCGGCTTCGAGCACCGCGGCCCAACCCACCGACCGATCGGCCCAGGGCAGCTTGAACAGGTCGCCGTTGACGCGCAGTTGCGCCTGGTCGAGCCAGGACGATGCGGTGTTGACGCCGGTCACCGCGAACTGGTCGTATTGCTGCGGGGTGATCGGGTTCCAGAACTGCTGCCAGTTGAACGCGTAGATCGGCAGACCGTCCGCGGTGCTGCCCTGCTGCTGGCCGAGGAAGAAGTTGTTGGTGGCCTGCGCGTTGTAGCCGGTGAACTCCTCGCGGACGATGTACTTCTGCGTGTTGAGGTTGAGGTCCCAGTTGAAACGGCCGTCGAACACGGTGCCGCGCAGGCCCGCCTGCAGGTTCCAGTTGAGCTCGCGATCGTAGGTGTTGGCGCTGACGCCGATTTCCTTCTGAGTCAGCTGGCGGATGACCTGGTTGACCGTCTGCCCGGTGGTCTGGTCGTAGAACGGACCGGCACTGAACACGTTGAGCTGCGTGTTGGAGATGCCCACGGTCTGGTACAGCGCAGCCGAGCCGTAGAACTGCAGACCGTTCTGGAAGTCGTACTCGCCCGACACGTAGCCGTTGTTGCTGCGACTGCCCGGGGTCAGCACCCAGTTCTGGAACAGCGCCGGCTGCGCGCAGTAGAAACCGTTGTCGGTGACGCCGGTGATCTGGGTGCCGTTGGTGGTCACCGAGTGCGACTGGGCCAGGCGCGAGTTGGTGAACTTGTCGCAGGTGCCGGCCGGCGGCGTGATGTAGTGGCCGTTGGCGTCGGTGGCCGACAGGGCGATCGCGCCGGCGGCGTCGTACTGGTAGCCGAACATGCGCGAGGCCGGCCCCCATGCGCCGTAGCCGGCGTCGGCTACCGAATCCTGGTAGGGCCGGTCCATGCCCCATAGCGCGCTGCGGTTGGAGTGCTCCAGGTTGTAGGTCACGTGCCAGTTGTTGCCGGCACGGCCGCCGACGTAATTGATGTCGCCGTAGTCGCGGCCGCCGCGCGTCGCGTCGCCCAGGGTGACCTGCAACTGGTCGCCCCGGTAGTTCTTCTTCAGGATCACGTTCACTACGCCGGCGACCGCGTCCGAGCCGTAGATCGACGACGCGCCGGAGGCGAGCACTTCGATGTGATCGATCATCCCGGTGGGGATGTTGTTGAAGTTCTGGAAGTTGCTCTGCTTGTTGAGCGGCTGCGGGTAGTCGACCACGCGATGGCCGTCGATCATCAGCAGGCTGAAACCGGGGCCGAGCCCGCGCAGGTTCACCGACCGCGCATTGACCGAACTGGAGCCCCACGAGGCGGGGTCGGACACCTGCTGGCCCACCTGCGGCAGCGAGTCGAGGAACTCCCACAGCGTGGTGTAGCCCTGCTTCTTGATCTCTTCGCCGGTGATGGTGACCACCGGCGCGGGGCCTTCGACCTCCACCCGCGGGATCATCGACCCGGTGACCGTCACTGCCTTGAGTTCGACCGGCTTGTCGGCCTTGCCGGTGCCACCTGGCGGGGGCGCACTGTCGGGCGCGGACTGCGCCATCAGAGAAGGCGCCCACAGCGCGAGCGCAACGGAACTGGCGACGAGTCCACGCCGGAAAGCGGTTCTGTTCACTGGTCTCCCCCCACAGGAGCGATCGATGTTGGAGATGTGCCGAGCCCGCCCGATTCCCCTGGCTTCGCGTGGGCCATCCGCCAGGCGGTGCATACAAGAACGAAAAGTTCATATATGCGACGCCAGCGTTATAGGCCGAATTTGAATCGATGCAAGCTGCGTCGCAGCACGCCAGATGCCGATTCAAGTGATTGAATCTACTGAAATTTGTCGGAAAGATTGCAGAAAGGTGGCAGTCGGTTAGGACGGTGCTCGGCTGGAGCGTCCGCGCCTGGCTTCATGCGGCTCGGCGGAGCGATCTGAGCCGCTGATGAGCGCGAGCGGGCGGACTGGCCGACGCCGTGTCGACGCGTCGATCGGGCCGCTCCAGATAGCGCTACCCATCCTGCCCTTCCCACTCGATCGGGCACGTATGCGCATTGCAGCGCCCATGCAACGATGTCGCTGCGGCATGGCAGCGCCGTGCGCTTCTTTCGCGCCATCACACGCAATGTGAGCAGCTGTCTACGAAACCGGCCCTCCGAGCGTGACGCCTGACACGCAATCGACCTGGCGTCGTCCGTAGCCTCGGCAGGCACCCTGAACTCGGGTGCAATGGCATCCGGTCCCCTGCCGGATGGTCTCGTCCCTCTTCGCAGAAGGAAGATCGATGAATCGCAAGCATGCGTTGTACCTGGCGTTGCTCGCCGGCATTGCCGGCATGTCCCCCGCCGCCATGGCTGCCACTCCCCCAGCAGCCGAAATGGATTCCGCCCCGGTCGAAGCCCGCCCGGATGCCGCCGCGCTCGGTGGCGCGGAACTGCGCAGCCTTCCCCCGGGCAGCGCGCACGCCCCGCGCCTGATCGAACTTGCCGCGCCCGACAGCAGCAAGGCCGCGGCGATGAAGCAGGCACGCGGGCAACAGGTCAAGCACGGCCAGCCGCTGCAGATCGGCTTTTCCCGCGACGTCGCCAAGCCCGACATCAACCTGCGTCGCCTGCGCTGGCAGACCCTGCCCAACGGCGCCCAGGTCACCAGTTTCGAAATCGCCTCGACCAACGCGCAGGCGCTGCGCGCAGCGCTGCAGCTCAGCGGCAGCGGCGCCCAGCCCGGCGATCCGCGCAAGGCGACGCTGCGCTTCGCCGGCGAGGATGGCCGCGTGTTCCAGCAGAGCGGCGCCGAGTTCGCCGGTAGCCAGCCCGGCTGGTCGGCGGTGATCGCCGGCGCGCGCATGGTGGTGGAGATCGAGCTGCCGGCGGGCCAGTATCCGCAAGGCTTCGCGTTGAAGATCCCACAGCTGTCGCACCTGGACATCAGCCCGGTCGCCAGCGAGACGATGATGCGGCCGATGATCGGCGAGAGCGACTCGTGCGAGCGCGACATTGTCTGCCGTGCCAACCCGACCTCCGGCTTCACCTCGGCGGCCAAGTCGGTGGCGCGCATGACCTTCACCAGCGGCGGCAGCACCTACCTGTGCACAGGCACCCTGCTCAATAACAGCAATTCGCCGAAGAAAGCGATGTTCTGGAGCGCGGCGCACTGCATCAGCACCCAGACCGTGGCCAATACGCTGCAGACCTACTGGTTCTACGACGCCACCACCTGCGGCGGCTCCACGGTCAATTCCAACTACACCACGCTCGGCGGCGGCGCCTACCTGCGCTATACCAACACCACCCGCGACACCACGCTGCTCGAGCTCAAGAGCGCTCCGCCGAGCGGCGCGTTCTACGCGGGCTGGAGCAGTTCGGCGATCGGCTCCACCGGCACCGCGATCGAGGGCATCCACCACCCGGCCGGCGACGTCAAGAAGTACTCGCTGGGCAAGGTCACCGCGCTGTCCAGCTCCATCGACGGCAAGTCGCCGCTGTACCGCGTGCAGTGGAGCACCGGCGTCACCGAAGGCGGCTCGTCCGGCTCCGGCCTGTTCACCGTCAACAGCAGCGGCGCCTACCAATTGCGCGGCGGCCTGTATGGCGGCACCTCGTACTGCAGCGCACCGAGCGATCCGGACTACTACTCGCGCTTCGCCGACGTGTATTCGTCGATCCAGCAGTATCTGAGCCCGTAAGCCAAGGTCCGGGAGGGCCGTACTCCCGCACCTGCGCCTAGGACAGGCCGTCCCGATGACGGCCTGTCCGTTTCGCACGCCGAAGCCGCGCAGCGGCTACACTCAGGGCATTCCCCTGACGGCAGACATTGCATTGGCCAAGCCCAACTACTCCTTCGAAAAGCGGCAGCGCGAGCTGGCCAAGAAGAAACAGCAGGAAGAAAAAGAAGCGCGCAAGCGCGAAGCGCGTGCCGCAGCGGCCAAGCCCGCCTCCGACGACGACGCTGCAACGCACGAAACGGATACCGCCAGCGACGCCTAGGCCTTCACTGGCACGGCAGGCGTCTGCCGACCACCCCAGGGCCTCGCGCTGCGGACCTGTCGCGCGACGCACCTGCATCGACGCGACACCCGGCCTAGTGCCTAACTGACCTTCTTGGCCAGCATGGTGCCCAGCACGAACAGCACCAGGGCGATGGCGATGCCGGCCCAGAACAGGAACTTGGCGACGCCGATCGCCGCGCCCGCCACGCCGCTGAAGCCGAGCGCGCCGGCGATGAGTCCGATGATGGCGATGATGATGGCCCACTTGATCATGATGCGGTCTTCCCGAAAACGAGGACAGGCGCACGCCGTCATCGCGTGCGCTGGCGCCGGCAGATGGCCGACGCTGGTTCGGGAGACTAGACAGCGCGACATGCGCATGCGGTGAAACGCAGATGCACGCGCCGTGCACGGCGCGGCGTCGGATCAGGCGGTGCCAGTCTGCGCAGGCGCCGACGCATCGGCCGGCAGGCTCGCCGGGAACCATTCCGCGCGGCGCAGCCAGCCGGCCAGGAACTCGGCGTCGGCCGGACGCTCCGCCACCAGGCGCTGGTAGTAGGCGATACGCTGCTGTCGGTACTGCGCGTACACCTGCGCCGGGTCCGCACTGGCAAGCGCCGCCAGAGTTGCCGGCCCCATCTCGCCATCGACCGCCAATGCGGTCGCGCCCAGTTGCTGCAGGACGCGCTGCAGCAGCGAGATCGCGACATCGCCGGCATTGACGTAGAAATCGAACACGAGCTCGGCCAACGTCTGCGAGGCGATCTGATCGGCGCCGATGCTGTCCCAGTAGTCGTGCTGGTAGATCGTCGCGGCCTGTTGCACGGTCAATGCGCGCAGGTTCTGCAGCGTCGGCGCTTGGCCCAGCAGCGGTTGCGCGCAGCGCTGGAAGGTGGCCAGGGTGATGCCGTAATTGGTGGCGCCGCCCGGGTCGTTCGGGTCATCGACGAAGCCGCCCTCGAACCGCAGCAGCTGTGGGAGATACAGGTCGAACGATGCCATGGCGACGTCCTCGCGATCGATGGGCGGTCAGCGTGGCACCCGCGGCGGTGCCATGCAGTGACTCCGGGCACAACGGGCGCGCCGCCGGGCCGCGCACGCACTCATGGTGCGGCCGCCGCCGGCGACGCCGCTGCCCCCTCCGGAAAGCCCAGCGCCTGCTCGGCCGCCCGCGCGGTCAGCGCCATGTCCGCCCAGGCCGGATGCGGCGTGGTGGGCGGGATCTGGCTGCGCATCAGCCGCTGCGGATCGGTCTGGTCGGCGAAGGTCCCGCTCCAGGCCTGCGGCGTCTGCCACAGGGCGTGCTGCAGCACGACCTGCATGTTGGCGATGGAGTGCCGCGGCAGCAGATGCGGGAACCAGGCGCCGTTGACGTCGTAGGCGGTGCGGAACGCCTGCCCCACCGACGCATAGCCGAACGCGGACGGCGGCAGCGACGGCGCATAGTCCCAGTAGTTGTAGCAGCGCGTGCTGTCGGCCGCGGCGATATGCGCGGCATAGGCCTGTTCCCAGCTCGCGTCGCCGACCATCGGGCTGCAGAAGTTGATGTTGCGGCTGGGCAGCGCCGGCCGGCTCAGCGCCAGGTCCAGCGAAAACAACTGGCTCAGCGCACCGCCCAGGCTGTGCCCGGTGACAAAGACCTGGGTCGGCGCGAAGTGCTCCAGCAGCGCGAACAACTGCGCGCGCATCGAGGCGCGCATCGCGCCGCCCCTGCCGTTGTAGATGCCGTAGAACCCGGCCGACACCTGCGGCACCGGCGTGACGGTACCGGCGCTGGGCACGAAGGCGGTGGTGGAGAAGTCGAGGTCCTCGTAGATGTCCAGGTCGGAATCGGTGCCGCGGAACGCGAACAGATAGGTCCCGGCAGTGGCGGTGGAACGGAACAGCAAGCCGAACAGTTCCTCGCTGCCCCCCAGCGGGTCGCCATCCCAGCCGGACCAGCGGGCGACCAGACGGTAGTCGGACGGCGCCGAGACCGGCTTGCCTTCATAGGCCGCGTAGGCGGCGATGCTGGCAGCGGCCATCGCCAGGGTCAGTTGCGGCGGCAACAGCGGTTGCGTCGCGGGAATCGCACTCATCGGCAAACGTCCTGTCGGAAAGCGGCGCGTGCCGCGGGCAGTCGGCGCACGCCTTCCCTGCGGAACCGTGGTCCGTCCGCCACGCTGCATGCGTGGCGTGGTCGCTTAGTAGCACCGGGGATCGGCGCGATGCTTCGATGCGCATCGCAGCGCGCTGCGCATCGCCGCACTTGTCTACAGGAGTCAGCGCGCACCGGCTCTGCACGTGGCCTGCACCCTCCCGTCACGGACCGCGCGCGCGCCTGCCGGCACAGTGCAGGCGGGCACTGTCGCCCGCTCGGAGATCCGCATGGCCAGCCCGCAGGAACTGGAAGAGAAATTCTGGAAGGCATTGAAGTCCGACCGCACCGTGATGCTGGGCCTGGACGGCGTCGAGGACGGCCACGCCCGGCCGATGACCGCACAGTTCGAGGGCGATCGCGGCGGCCCGATCTGGTTCTTCACCTCCAAGGACAATGCGCTGGTGCAGAAGCTGACGCAGAGCCAGCGGGTGATCGCGGCGTTCAGCGCCAAGAACCACGACCTGTTCGCCAGCATCAGCGGCACGCTCAGCGTCGACAACGACCAGGCGGTGATCGAGCGCCTGTGGAACGGCTTCATCGATGCCTGGTACGAACAGGGCAAGGACGATCCGAAGCTGGCGCTGCTACGCCTGGACCCGGATCACGCGCAGATCTGGCTCAACGGTTCCAGCCTGATGGCCGGCATCAAAGTGCTGTTTGGCATCGACCCCAAACGCGACTACCAGGACAAGGTCGCCGACGTGCCGCTGCGCTGAGGTAGACGCGCTCGCCACGCCGCCGTCGCGCCGGCTGCATGCGTGCAGCCGGTGCATCCGCTCGGCCGGCCGCCTCCTGCCCGCCGGGCGCATCGCATCTGCATGAGGTCGAGAAAACGCGCCGCGCTTCATGCAAGCGGCGCATGGCGTCGACCGCGCCGAAGCAACGGGTCATTCGGCCTTTAGCAGTCCACGGATCGCATCGCGCAGCACGGCTTCGGTGGCTCGCAGGGAACGATCGACCTGGTCTTCGGCCGCCGCCTCCGCCAGGCGCAACCAGGCCTGCGCCCCCGCAGCGTCGGCGTACCGCACGGCTATCAATGCCCGGCAGCGCGGGCGCAACGCTGGAGCGATCCAGTCCGCCTCCGCCGTTAGTCCCGCATCCAGCATCTCCATCTCGGCGCTTCCTGCCATTGCACGCGAAAATGCGAATTCGCACCGCAGCAGCATGACCAGCGTCTCCCATTGCGCGGCAGCGTGCCCCGTCTCGGCGAGGCGCTGTTCCATCTGCGGTTGCAGTTCCGCCGCTTGCCGCCACTGACCACGCTGTTGCGCTGCCTTCAACGCAAACCAGCTGTGGCACAAGGCCAGATCGCTGCGTGCCAGCACGTCCAGGCGGGACGGCGGCAGCCTGTCCGCAGTGACGCCCTTGCACGTCCACCCATTGAGTTCGGCAAGCACGTACGCTGGGGCATCCGCTTCGTGCCACTGCGCCACATTCACCCATTGCAAGCCGTCGGTTGCTCCCGACCGGCCCTGCACCGGCAACAGATTGATCAGCGCGACCGCGAAGTTGAGGATGCCGATGCCAACGCAGAATGCGCCCAGATTGCTGTCGAGCCCGGCGTATCGCGCGGCAAGCCATGCGATCGACGCCACCAGCAGATTGGCCGCCGGCCCGCCAACGATCGTCAATCGATACTGCCGGCACAGCGACAGGGAGGGATCCGGCACGGGCAGCACGAAGCCGATCGGATGGCCCGGACGCGCGCGCCGCCAACGCATCCTCCAGCCACGGCGGCGCGCATGCAGTTGCAGCGGGCCGATATGGATCAGGTAGACGGTCATGCCCGCGGCACGCGCCGCCAGCACGTGGCCACACTCGTGCAGCGCCACCGTCGCCATGCCCGCCAGCGGAAGACTGAGCAGGATCACCGGCAACTCGACCATGCTCGGTGCCCAGACGCCCTGGACCAGGGCGATAGCGCCGACCGCCATCGCCGAGACGCCGATCAGCAACAGCACGCCCTGCACGCCTGTCAGGAGCCGATTGAGCCAAGGCGATGGCATCCACGCGCCGCGTCTTGTCCCGGCCGAACTCATGGCCGGCTCCGAGCGGCACCGAGCGGCCACCCGCCAAGCCGGAACCGCGCAGCACACGCATGCGCATGCGTCGCCAGCAGGGCGCCACCTTCATGGACGGCGATCGTCGCCAACGGCGCCAGCAAGCAGATCAGCCTCGGCGCCAACGTGGACACGACAGGGATCCGCGCCTGCGTCGGCGCATGCTGTCTTGCGCTGTCGGCTGCGCCGACATCCCGTCGCATCGCCCGGTGGCCGAGTACCGCTCCGGCACCCGACTGCTCTGCCGCACGTTTCGACCAATCACTGGCTGGACCACGCAACGGTGCCACCTAACGGCTATAGCGCACCGCCAGCTGCGCGGCGGCCGCGGCGCGATGCCGGCGCAGGGCCAGGCCAAGCGGACTCATGGTCGCCGTATCGGCGTCGCCCGACTGCTCCTCCAGGGCGCGTTGCACGCGCGGCGACAGCCCCCAGTCCGCGGAAATGGCCTTGGCGCAGTGTGCCGACCAGGCCTCCAGCATCTCGGTCATCGCCGCCGGCGTGGGCGCTGCCTCGGCGTGGCGTGCGTGGACATCGCGCAGCACCTGCACCACCGAGACCGCGCCCAGCCCGCACAACAACGCCAGCAATTGCGCGGCGTTCGCATCCTCGCGGTCGGGCACTTGGGAGGCGGCGTGCGCCGACAGCAGGGTGTGCTCCCACAGGACCGCCGCACAGCGGCCGAAGACGCTGCCGTCGTCGACGATCACCGGTTGCAGCAGCGCCGCCAGCACGATCTGGCGCAGGCCCTCGGTGCCGAGCAGGGCCACCGCCCGCTCCAGGTTCTCGATCGGCTCGGGATGGCGGCGGTAGACGACGCTGTTGGCGATGCGCAGCAGGTTGCCGGCCAGCGCCGGGTCCTGGCCCAGGATCGTGGCGATGGAGTGGGCGCCGGCGGTCGGGTCGTTGATCGCGCGGGTGAGCTGCGGCAGCAGGTGCGGGCGTCGCGGCGTGTAGCGCGGATGCGCGTCGATGCGCGCCAACACCGCGGCGGCCTCGGCCATGACCGCCGGCGCAGGCGTGGCCGACGTGCTCACCGGCCGGCCGACGAATGCCAGCTCGCACAGGCGCGCCAGGATCGCGGCGTCCGGCACCGGATCCAGATCGAGCAGGGCCGGGTCGGCGAATGGGTCGAGGCCCGGGTCCACCGGGGCAACAGGCGCGGCTGGCGCGGCGGGTGCAGACACGGCCGGTGCCGCGGATACGTCGGCATCCTCGGCATGGGCGCGCGCCTGCGGCGCCTCCGCCGCATCGCCAGGGCCACGCCGCAGCCACCACCACAGTCCGCCCCCCAGCACCAGCGCACCCGCACTGATGGCAATCCACATGATCGGCACGATCGTCGTCATCCGCAAAACATCGCCAGGTCCCCGCGCCCGGCCACCGGTGCGCGCCCACGCGGCACGCCATGTCATTCAAGCACGCCGCGCGGGTTTCTGCGCAACGCCGACGTGATGCGGTGGCCGACCTCCGTGAGGCGGTCATGGACAACGCGCGATCGCGCCACTCAGCAGCAAGCAAGCGGCGTGCCGACACCGCCCTGCACCAGTCCACCAGCCTGTTACGCCGCTCCTCGCTGCCGCCTGCGGACGGCACGTGGCGGGTCTGGTCGGGGCGATGGGCTCGACCGCCGCCCTCTGCTGGGCGACCGCCACCTGCACGCTCAGTGCGGCGCCGGTGCGGGCGCGCTGCGATGCCCGTAGCTGAGTACCCGCGTCAACTTCCAACCGTCCGGGTCCTGGCGCCACACCATCACGAACTTGGCGATGCCCTCGCAGCGGCCGCTGGCCAGCTCGCAGAAGCGGTGCTCGCCTTCCTCGATCGCCCCGAAGTCCTTGATCGGATAGACCCGCAAGGTGCCGGGCAGCAACTCGCGGCGGACCTTGCCGCAGATCCATTTGCGCGTGTTGTCGACGACGCTCGCACGGTCCCAGGTGACCCCGCCGGTGTCGTGGTAGAACTCCACGTCCGGCACGAACAACGACGCGAACGCCGCCAGGTCGCAGCGGTTGTAGGCCTCGAACAGGCGCTGGTCCAGCGCCGCGACGGTGTCGAACAGCGGCCCCGCCGCCCCATCCCCGGCCGGTTCCGCCGCGCGGCTCGACGCCGCGCACGCCATCAATACTGCCAACGCTCCCCAGACTTTCATCGGCACCCTCTGCGTGAATCGATGGGACACTATGAAACCGCCCGGGCCGCGGCCGCAAGATTGCCGCATGCGTTGGCGCGGCGCCGCAGACGCACGCGCGGCAGGCACCCTCGCCGACCGCGGCGTGCCGGCGTCGGCAGCCACGACCGTCGGCGCCTACATGTTGCGCCGATACTCGCCGCCCACCTCGTACAGCGCATGGCTGATCTGGCCCAGGCTGTGGGTCTTGACCGCCTCCATCAGCGCCGCGAACACGTTGCGGCGCTCGCGCGCGGTGCGCTGCAGCGCGCCCAGGCCGGCGCCGTCGGCGGCCAGCGCCAGCGCGTTGCGGCGCTGCTGCCAGTCGCGCACGTTGCCGATCTGCTGGTCCTTTTCCTGCTCGGTGGAGCGGATCAGCTCGATCTCGGTCGCGGTCTCGCCGGCATGCTCCTTGGGCAGGAAGGTGTTGACCCCGACCAGCGGCAGGCTGCCGTCGTGCTTCTTGTGCTCGTAGTACAGGCTCTCTTCCTGGATCTTGCCGCGCTGGTACATGGTGTCCATCGCGCCCAGCACGCCACCGCGCTCGCTGATCGCCTCGAACTCCTTGTACACCGCCTCCTCGACCAGGTCGGTGAGCTGCTCGACGATGAAGCTGCCCTGCCAGGGGTTCTCGCAGAAGTTCAGCCCCAGCTCCTTGTTGATGATCATCTGGATCGCCACCGCGCGACGCACGCTCTCCTCGGTGGGCGTGGTGATCGCCTCGTCGTAGGCGTTAGTGTGCAGGCTGTTGCAGTTGTCGAACAACGCGTACAGCGCCTGCAGCGTGGTGCGGATGTCGTTGAACTGGATCTCCTGCGCGTGCAGCGAACGGCCCGAGGTCTGGATGTGGTACTTCATCATCTGGCTGCGCTCGTTGCCGCCGTAGCGCTCGCGCATCGCCCGCGCCCAGATCCGCCGCGCCACCCGGCCGATCACCGTGTACTCCGGGTCCATGCCGTTGCTGAAGAAGAAGCTCAGGTTCGGCGCGAAGTCGTCGATGTGCATGCCCCGCGCCAGGTAGTACTCGACGATGGTGAAGCCATTGCTGAGGGTGAAGGCGAGCTGGCTGATCGGGTTCGCCCCGGCCTCGGCGATGTGGTAGCCGGAAATCGACACCGAATAGAAGTTGCGCACCTTCTGCTCGACGAAATACTGCTGGATGTCGCCCATCATGCGCAGCGCGAACTCGGTGCTGAAGATGCAGGTGTTCTGCGCCTGGTCCTCCTTGAGGATGTCGGCCTGCACCGTGCCGCGCACGCTGGACAGGGTCTGCGCCTTGATCTGCGCGTAGGTCTCCGCGTCCACCAACTGGTCGCCGCTGACCCCGAGCAGGGCCAGGCCAAGGCCGTCGTTGCCCGGCGGCAACGCGCCGTGATAGCGCGGGCGTTCGCGGCCTTCGAACAATCGGGCCAGGGTCTGCTCGGCCTGGGCCCAGCGCTGCGCATCGGCCTTGAGATGTTTCTCCACCTGCTGGTCGATGGCGGTGTTCATGAACATCGCCAGGATCATTGGCGCCGGACCGTTGATGGTCATCGACACGCTGGTGGTCGGCGCGCACAGGTCGAAGCCGGAGTACAGCTTCTTCATGTCGTCCAGGGTCGGAATGTTGACTCCGGAGTTGCCGATCTTGCCGTAGATGTCCGGGCGCGGCGCCGGATCCTCGCCGTACAGGGTGACGCTGTCGAAGGCGGTGGACAGGCGCGCGGCCGGCTGGCCGACGCTCAGGTAGTGGAAGCGCCGGTTGGTGCGCTCCGGCGTACCCTCGCCGGCGAACATGCGGATCGGATCCTCGCCGGTACGGCGGTACGGATACACGCCGCCGGTGTACGGATAGCTGCCCGGCAGATTTTCCTTGCCGAGGAAGGTCAGCAGTTCGCCCCAGCTCTTGTAGCGCGGCGCGGCGATCTTCGGAATGGACTGGTGGCTCAGCGACTGCCGGTAGTTCTCCACGCGGATCGGCTTGCCGCGCACCGCGTATTCGGTGACCGGGTCGGTGATCGACTTCAGCCGCTGCGGCCACTCGCGCAGCAGTTTCAGCGATTCGCTGGACAGCGACTGCAAGGCATCGTTGTAGCGCTGGCGCAGAAGCAGCAGGCTGGCGTCGACGGCATCAGCGGGCGCATCGGCGGATGCACGCGACGCCGGCAGCAGATCCTGCGCCGCATACAATTCCAGCTGCGCCGGCAACTGCGGATCCTGCAGTTCGTGCAAGGCCTGCCAGAACGCCTGCGCGCGGTCGGCCGCCTCGGCCTGGCGCAGCACGCCGGCATTGAGGGCGCGCCCCTGTTCGGCGATCTCGGCCAGGTAGCGCACGCGCGCGCCGGGGATCAGCACGGTGGCGCGCGGCTCCTTCAGCGTGGTGTCGAGCTGCGGGCGGAAATCGCAGTGCGCCTGTGCGCCCGGCGCGTTTGCCGCGGTGTCCACCTGCGTCGCCAGCTTCTCGCGCAGCAGGCGGCACAGATTGACGAACATCCAGCTCACGCCCGGGTCGTTGAACTGGCTGGCGATGGTCGGGTACACCGGCACCGCCTCGTCCTCCAGCTGGAACGCCGCGCGGTTGCGCCGCCACTGCTTGCGCACGTCGCGCAGCGCGTCCTCGGCGCCGCGCCGGTCGTACTTGTTCAGCACCACCAGCTCGGCGAAATCGAGCATGTCGATCTTCTCCAGCTGGCTCGGCGCACCGTAGTCGCTGGTCATCACGTACACCGGGAAATCGACCAGGTCGACGATCTCCGAATCGCTCTGGCCGATGCCGGCGGTCTCCACGATCACCAGGTCGTAGCCGACCGCCTTCAACAACGCGATGCAGTCCTTCAGCACCCGGTTGGTGGCGGCGTGCTGGCGTCGCGTGGCCATCGAGCGCATGTACACACGCGGGCTGCGCAGCGCGTTCATGCGGATGCGGTCGCCGAGCAGCGCGCCGCCGGTGCGGCGCCGGCTCGGGTCGACCGAGACCACCGCGATGCGCATCTGCGGGAAACTGGCCAGGAAACGGTTGAGCAGTTCGTCGGTGACCGAGGACTTGCCGGCACCGCCGGTGCCGGTGAGGCCCAGCACCGGCGCGGTGCGCCCGCTGCGGGACCCGGGACCGGGGACCCGGGACCCGGTGGTGCCTGGCAGGCCGGATTGCCATTGCTTGCGCAGCAGCGCCAGCTCCGCTTCGGAGAATGCCCCGTCCTCGATGGCCGACAACATCCTGCCGATCCCGATCTCGTCGTCGATGCCCGGAAGCGGAATGCCGGCCTGTTCCGGGTCCCGGGTCCCGGGTCCCGAATCCCGCGCCCGCCCTGCCCGCGCCACCACGTCCTCGATCATCTCCACCAGGCCCATCTTCATGCCGTCGTTGGGGTGGTAGATGCGCTCCACGCCGTAGGCCTGCAGTTCGGCGATCTCCTCCGGCGTGATGGTGCCGCCACCGCCACCGAACACCCGCACATGGCCGGCGCCGCGCTCGCGCAGCATGTCGACCATGTACTTGAAGTACTCCACGTGCCCGCCCTGGTAGGACGACAGCGCGATCGCGTCGGCATCCTCGTGCAGCGCCGCGCGCACCACGTCCTCGACGCTGCGGTTGTGGCCGAGATGGATCACCTCTGCGCCCTGCGCCTGGATCAGGCGGCGCATGATGTTGATCGCCGCATCGTGGCCGTCGAACAGGCTGGCGGCGGTGACGAAACGCAAGGGACTGGCATCCGTCTGCGGCAACGGAACGCGGGACGCGGGAAGGCTCATCGTGCGGACATCGAAAAGAGAATGCCGCGATTCTAGGCGCGCGGCGCGACGCGGGCAGGTTGCGCTGCAGCATGCAAACCTGCGTCCCGGGCCGCCAGCGCGCCGCTGCGCCTGGCTATCCGCTGCATGAATACGCCCTCGGGGACGCGTCAACAGCTGTGCCGGTCGCGGCGTTTCCTCCCGCGTCGGCACCCCGCCGATGCCTTCGGAGACATCGCATGTTCGCTCGTCCCTTGTTGCTGGCCACCCTGCTCGGCGGCGCGCTCGCCGGCGCCATGGCCGTCGCGCCCGCGCAGGCGCGCGAGGTGGTGGAACTGTCGGTCCGCACCTCCCCGCCGCCACCGCGGGTGGAACGGGTGGTGGTACGGCCCGGCTATGTCTGGATGCCCGGTTACTGGCAATGGAACGGACGCCATCACGTCTGGGTCGCCGGCCGCTACGTGGTGGAACGGCCGGGCTACGTCTATGTCGGTCCGCGCTGGGAGCACTACGGCCCCGCCTATCGCTTCCACGCCGGCTATTGGGTACGCCGCTAGTCCATCCGTCCCCGGGGTGGCGCGATCGCCGTGCCGGCGGCGATCGCGGCCCACGCCGCCGCGGCATGCGGGACCGCGGCGGTACGGGCCCACCGCTGCCAACCGCTGCTGCCGCCCACTGCCGCCAACGGCATCGACGCTCCCCCGCGCCACCGCACCGGCTTGGCCACCGAAAGCACGACCGACCAGGTCCGCCATCGCACCGCCCACACCCGGGTGCCCAGCGCCAGTGCCGCCGAAGCCCGCGTCCCGCTCCCCCACCACGCAAGCAGCCCGGCGAACCGGCGCGCTGCCTGTCCGACTGGCGTCGCACAGAGCGGCGAGATGCCCGCGCTGCGTGGCCGCGGCGCCGTCGCGCGGGCGGCCGGCAATTGCTTTAAAATGTCGGCATCGCGACGCTCAGGGCCTGTTCCGGAACCGTCGCGTTTTTGTTTTGCGCCACCCACCAGGCACGTTCCTGGACCATGGTGTCCGACACCTGCAACGCCAGCGGAGCCCCCATGCTTTTCGAAACGCTAGCCAACACCGGCCACGAACAGGTCGTCTTCTGCCACAACCGCGACGTGGGACTGCAGGCGATCATCGCCATCCACAACACCGTACTCGGCCCCGCGCTGGGCGGCGTGCGCATGCGCCCCTACGCCAATACCGAGTCCGCCCTGCAGGACGCGCTGCGGCTCAGCCGCACCATGACCTACAAGAACGCGCTGGCCGGGCTCAACATCGGCGGCGGCAAGGCAGTGATCATCGGCGACCCGAAGAGCGACAAGTCCGAAGCGCTGTTCCGCGCCTTCGGCCGCTACGTCGATTCGCTGGGCGGCCGCTACATCACCGCCGAAGACGTCGGCACCGACGTCAACGACATGGAGCAGATCTACCTGGAGACCGAGTACGTCACCGGCGTGCACCAGGTGCATGGTGGCTCCGGCGACCCGGCCCCGTTCACCGCCTACGGCGCGCTGCAGGCGCTGATGGCCTCGCTGCAGCGCAAGTTCGGCCACGAGGAGATCGGCAAGACCAGCATCGCCGTGCAGGGCCTGGGCCACATCGGCATGGAGCTGGTGAAGCTGCTCAAGGAACGCGGCGCCAAGCTGTACGTGACCGACCTGGACCCGGCGCTGGTCGCGCGCGCGGTGGCCGAATACGGCGCCGAAGCGGTGGACCCGGACGACATCTACGACGTCGCCGCCGACGTGCTGGCGCCATGCGCCATGGAGAGCGCGCTCGACGAGGCCAAGCTGCCGCGGCTCAAGGTCAAGATCGTCTGCGGCACCGCCAACAACCAACTGGCCAATGCCGCGGTCGGCGAGGAACTGCACCGCCGCGGCATCCTCTACGCGCCGGACTACGCGGTCAACGCAGGCGGCGTGATGAACGTGTCGCTGGAAATCGACGGCTACAACCGCGAACGCGCGATGCGGCTGATCCGCAGCATGTACCACAATCTCGGCAAGATCTTCGACCTGTCCGAGCGCGAGAACATTCCGCCGCAACAGGCCGCCGACCGCATTGCCGAGGCGCGCATGCAGGCGATCGGCAAGCTCAAGCTGCCGCTGGGCCGTACCGCACCGCGCTCGATGGGCCACCTGCGCGGCGAGTGATGCCTCGCGCCGCCGCCTGCGCCGCAGGCGGGAGGCCGCAGATCGCAGCGCCGGGACGCCCCCGCCCTCCTTGACCGATCGACCCCGAACCGGCGCAGCACGCGCCGGTTCGGGCACCGGGACTCAGAAGCCCAGGCGATAGCGCAGCGACACCGCGCGGTCGTCGCCGCGCGGGCCGAAGCGCTGGTCGTAACCCAATCCCAGCAACGCCCCATTCCAGCGCGTCTGCAGGCTGGCGCCGAACAGGCCGCCGGAGCGCGCCGGCTGCAGGTCCACCAGCGGCGCCCACGCGTTCACGCCGACGAAGCTGGCCTGCCGGTCCAGTCCCTGCGCGGCCAGCGTCTGCTGCCACTCGGCATAGCCCTGCAGCGACCAGCCGCGCCCGGCGAATCCGCCCCGCAGGCCGGCCAACGCCTGGCTGCGCGAGGAACTGGCGGCACCGGCCATCAGCCCGAAGCCATCGCCGCCCTGTTCGCGGAAGCCATCGCTGTCGATGCGGCTGTAGTCGGCGCCGGCATACGGGGTCAGCCACGCCGGGCCGCGCCCGAGCCGATAGCCGACCTCCACGCTGGAGGACAGGAAGCGACCGGCATAACGGCTGGAGGCGTCGGCAACGGTATCGCCGAGCAGCAGGCTGCGGTCGAGCTGGCGCTGGTACTGGCCGCTGCCCAGTTGCGCCAGCGCGTAGGCGTTGCCGGCCATCGCGCCGAGATAGGCCTGGCCCTGCACCTGGCGGTTGCGACTGCGGTCCAGGCTGCCGGCGTCGCTGGCACGGCTCTCGCCGAAGGCGAAGCCGGCCACCGCGTGTTCGCCCAGGCGCAGGTCCTGGCCCATCAGCCAGCCATCGAGCTGGAACTGGCTGCCGGCGAAGCTGCCCTGCCCGGTCTCGCCCAAGCGCTGGCTCCAGGCGCCGACCGCGCGCGGTTGTTCGAGCAGCGTGTCGAAGCGGCTGGACAGCGCGCGCCGTTGCAGGTCCATGGTGTCGAAGGTCATCGCGGTGGCCGCGGCATGCGCCTCGCCGGACAGGCTGCGCAGCGTCGCCGACGCCGCCGCCACGCTCGGCGCCTGCTGCACCGCGCCGGCGGCCTTGAGCAGGGCGCCATCGACTGTGGCCGGGTCGTGGCTCAGCTGCGTGTTGAGCTGCGCGAACGCCGCGTCCACGCGGGTCGCCGAGGCCAGGCTGGCGGCGGTGACGTTGCCGAAACCGGCCGCGGCCGCCGTGACGCTCAACGCCTGCACGGTGATCGAGGCACTGGTGGCGTCGTAGGACAGCGACGAGGTCAGGAACACGTTCGATGGCGTCGTCACCGAGGCGAAGGTGCCGGTGAGGCCGCCGTTGGCCTGCAGCACCGTGTACGCGGTGTTGTTGACCACGTAGTCGCGCTTGCCGAGCACGTACAGCGAACCGCCCTGCAGGGTGGCGCTGCCGCCGACCGAGAGCTTGTCGCCGACCAGCAGCGCCAGGCGGCCGTTGCTGCTCTGCACGTAGTTGCCGCTCAGGCTCAGCGTGGCCGCACCGACCTGGAAGGTGCCGGCGTTGGCGACGCTGCCGCCGAGCGCGCCGGTGCCGACGAAGGTGGCGCCATTGCTGATCGCCACGTTCGAGCTGCCCAGGCTGGCCGCGCTGAGCGTGCCGCCCTGCACCTGGGTGTCGCCGCTGTAGGTGTTCTGGGTGCCGCTGAGGGTCAGCGTGCCGCTGCCCTGCTTGATCAGCCCGCCGCTGCCGGCGATGTTGTTGGCCCAGGTCGAATTGCCGGTGAATCCCACCGTCACGTCGCCCCAGTCGAAGCGGCCCGGCCCCTGCACCGCCTTGCCGACGTTGAGCAGGCCGTAGCCGAAGGTCGCGTCCACGCCCGGCGTGCCCAGGTCGGTGGCGGTACCGAGCAGGGTCTGCCGGACCAGGTCGTTGGTGAAGTACGGAAAGGCCTGCCAGACCAGCGCCGCCGCGCCGGACACCAGCGGCGCCGCGAACGAGGTGCCGCTGCCGTAGTAGTAGTCGGGGTTGCTGGTGGACGTGGTCGCCTTGGGATCGACGAACACCTCGGTGCCGGGCGCGACCAGGCAGTAGCGCATCGCCGCGCCACAGGCGTTGGAGTACGAGGCCAGTTGCGTGCCGGTGCTCGAATCGGTCGCCGCCACCACCAGCCAGCCGCGCTCCAGGTCCGCCGCCGGCAGCGTGCCGTTGGGACCGGCCTTGCTGGGCAGCGAAGCGATGTCCGAGGGCGTGGACTTGGATTCGTTGCCGGCGGCGAACACCACCAGGCCACCGTTGCCGAGCACGAACGGGCGGTACTCGGCGGCGATGGCATTGGTCGAGTTCAGGTCGGTCCAGTAGATGCCGCCCCAGGAGTTGTTCATCACCTTGACGCCGGCATTGATCAGGTCCTGGTGCACCTGGGTCAGGCCCAGTCCGCCACTGACCTGGTTGCCGCTGCCGCTGCCGTCGTCCTTGGGCGGCGTGTCGGAAATGATGCGTGCGGACACGATCTGCGCGCCCGGTGCGATGCCGCCCGGCCACTGCCCGACCGACCTGCCTGCCGCCAGCTGCGCCACGGTGGTGCCGTGGCCGTCGACGTCGTCGACCTTGGTGTTGTTCTGGCTCGGATCGACGTAGATCAGGTTCGACACCACCCGCCCGGCCAGCGCCGGATGGTTGCGGTTGACGCCGGTGTCGACCACGCCGATGCGGTAACCGCTGCCGTCGTAGCCGGCGCTGTGCGCGGCCAGCGTATTGGTCAGGGTCAGATGCGCGTCGAACGCCGGCTGTGGCGGCGGCGGCGAGGTCGGAGGTGGCGACGTCGGCGGCGGCGGCGGAGGCGGCGGTGGTGGGGGCGGAGGCGGCGAGGTCGGTGGCGGACTGCCATGGGTCAGATTGCCGCCTCCGCCACCGCCGCCACCGCACGAGGTGAGCGCAACCGCTACCGCGGCCGCCAAAAGCGACCGTGCCATCAATGCCCGCATGGTATTCCCCTCAAATGTCGTCTGCCGGCCATACAGCCGGTGTTGCCCCCGTTAGCGGCCGCCTACGACGGCGCTGAACTACGTCAAATCTACACTGGAATGCAAACCATAGGACTGGCCCGGCGGTGGACGCAATTGGCAGAACCCGCGCCGCGGCCGATAATCGGCACACCACTTTCGTAAGGGTTTGCCATGACCGAGATCGTCATCGCCGCGGCCAAGCGCACCGCCATCGGCGCGTTCCTGGGCCAGTTCAACGGCGTGCCCACGCCGACGCTGGGCGCCGCGGCCATCCGCGCCGCGCTCGAGCAGTCCGGCATCCCCGCCGCCGACGTTTCCGAAGTCATCATGGGTTGCGTACTGCCGGCCAATCTCGGCCAGGCCCCGGCACGTCAGGCCGCGCGCGCGGCCGGCGTGCCCGACGCCACCGGCGCCACCACCATCAACAAGGTCTGCGGCTCGGGCATGAAGGCGGTGATGCTGGGCCACGACCTGATCAAGGCCGGCTCGGCCAGCATCGTCGTCGCCGGCGGCATGGAGTCGATGAGCAACGCGCCGCACCTGCTGCCGAACTCGCGTACCGGCAACCGCTACGGCAACTTCCAGGCGGTCGACCACATGGCCTGGGACGGCCTGACCAATCCCGACGACGGCCAGGCGATGGGCGTGTTCGGCGAGGCCACCGCGGAGAAGTTCGGCTTCAGCCGCCAGGACCAGGACGCGTTCGCGATCGAATCGGTGAACCGCGCGCAGGCCGCGCAGCGCGATGGCGCCTTCGCCGACGAGATCGTCCCGGTGGCCGTGGCCACCCGCAAGGGCGAGGTCCGGGTCGACAGCGACGAGCAGCCGGGCAAGTCCGACGTGACCAAGATCCCGACGCTGAAGCCGGCGTTCAAGAAGGACGGCACGGTCACCGCGGCCAGTTCCTCGAGCATCTCCGATGGCGCCGCCGCGCTGGTGCTGCTGGGCGCCGACGAGGCCGCCCGCCGCGGCGTCGCGCCGCTGGCGCGGATCGTCGGCCACGCGACCTTCTCGCAGGCGCCGGAATGGTTCACCACCGCACCGGTGGGCGCGATCCGCAAGCTGCTCGACCAGGTCGGCTGGAGCCTGGACGACGTCGACCTGTTCGAGATCAACGAAGCCTTCGCCGTGGTGGCGATGGTGCCGATCAAGGAACTGGGCCTGGACCATGCCAAGGTCAACGTCCATGGCGGCGCCTGCGCGCTCGGCCATCCGATCGGCGCCTCCGGTGCGCGACTGCTGGTGACATTGCTAAATGCGTTGCGCAGCCGTGGCGGCCGCCGCGGAATCGCGACGCTGTGCATCGGCGGCGGCGAAGCTACAGCGGTCGCCATCGAATTGATTTGATTGGGATTAACCCCTGAAACACAAAAATGAATGCGCGTGCGCTTGACAGCCGACTTTGGCTTGTCATCATGTTGAGGGCGCGCATTCGCGCGTTGCCTAACTAAACGACGAGGATAGACACAATGAGCATCAACAAGCTGCTGATCGCAATGGCCCTGGGCCTGGCCCTGGCCGCGTGCTCGAAGCAGGAGCAGGCCCAGGACGCCGCCGCTTCGGCTAACGAAGCCGCCACCGACGCGCAGGCTGCTGCCGACCAGTCGGCTGCCGCCGGCGCCCCGACCGCCGACGCCGCTCAGGCCGCTGCCGACACCGCCGCGACCGCCGCCAACACCGCTGCCGACGCTTCGGCCGCTGCCGCCGCTGCCCCGACCGATGCCGCTGCCGACAAGGCTGCCGACACCGCCAAGGCTGCGGAAGACACCGCCGACAAGGCGAAGGACGCTGCTCAGGAAGCCAAGAAGTAATCACTTCTTGCTTTTTGCAGTCCTGAAAGAGCCGCTGGTCCGCCAGCGGCTTTTTCTTTGCCTGGCGTTTGCCGAGCAGCCCCGCAACGGCGCCACCAGCGTGCCGGCACAGCGTGTTCCCGGAGGGCGGCGTGGCAACGCATGCATGTTCGCCTCGCGCGACTGCCGCATCGTCGTTTGCCGCTGACGTCACCTCGCAAGCGTGCGTCCCCGCACGCAGGATTTTTCCGCGCCATCGCATCGTCACCGCATTGCGCACATGCAAGCGCGACGCATGACCCGCACGACACGCCGCACCGCCGTCCGCGGTGAGCGATGCGGTCGATGCGCACCGCTGCCCACGCGCCATGCAAGTGCTGCGCGCGTATGCGCCGACGCCGCACACCCGCATTGCCCGCATTGCCCGCATGGCCGGCATGCGACCGCAGCCGCGCGCATCGCTGTGCGTGGCTCCCACCCCACGGTGCCTCCCCAACCAGCGGCAACGCCTTCCTGAACACTGCCCCGCGCCACCGCTCCGCCTTGACGCAGGCTGCATGCGCGTCCGCCTAGGCTGCGCCGCGTCACCCACCCGTGGACGGAGAAGCCGCATGAACAAGACCCCGATCGTGGCCCTGCTGGGCGCCCTCGCACTGGCCGGCTGCCAGGGTCCCGAATCGCAGCAGGCCCAGCGCGACGCCAAGGTCGCTGCCGAACAGACCGGCGAAGCCGCCAAGGAAGCCGCCGGCCAGGTCGCGCAGGCCGGGCGCGAGGTTGCCGCCGACGCGCGCGATGCCGCGCACCGTGCGGCCAACTCCGATGCCGTCCAGGATGCCTCGGCCGCTGCCAAGGAGATGGCGGCCGATGCCAGCGAGGCCACGGCGAATGCGGCGCAGAAAGTCGCCGACAAGGCACGCGAGAACGCCAACGAAGATCCGCATAACGGCGACCGCGAGCAGCATTGAGTCGTTGGCCGTCCCCGCGCATGCGGGGGCGGCCCCAGCCGCGCAGCGCGTGCCGCGCGCTGTGCCGGCGCGGCGTCTTTTGTGACGCCGGTCCAAGGCGTTTGCGGCGTCACAGTAGACTTTTGCGATGCCGATTCTCCACCGTGTGCGGGCCAGGACCCGTCTAGCCCTGTTGTTCTCCGCCGCGGTCTTCGTGCTGATCGGCGCTGGCGTGTTCTACGGCGCACAACGCGCGATCTCCGACGCCGCACGCGTCGCCCATACCCACGAAGTGCTGCGCAACATCGACGAGGTGCAATCGACCTTGCTGATGACCGAATCCTCGTTGCGCGGCTACGAGTTGACCAACAACCAGGCGTATCTGAGCCTCTACTACGACAGCGCCGAACGCGTGCCGCGGCAGTTGGCGCAACTGCGCAAGCTGGTCGCCGACAATCCCGTGCAGATCGCCAATGTGCAGATGCTGGAGCAACTGGCGAACACGCGGCTGGTGCAGATGCGGCAGATGCTGGCGGTGTACCAGCGCGACGGCCTGGAAGCGCTGCAGCGGGCGATGGCGCCCAGCGTGTACCAGAGCTCCAGCGCGGTCCGCGATCAGGTGCAGCAGATGACCGACGTGGAACTGCAGCTGCTGCAGAGCCGCGACACCTCCAACCAGCGCAGCGCCGACATGTTGCTTGCCCTGGCCCTGGCCGGCATTCCGTTCGGCCTGGGCAGCGTCGGCGTGGTCTATGCGCTGCTGTTCCGGGAGCTGCGCAACCGCAGCAACGCCGAACAGGCCGCCTCGATCGCCAATGAGAGGATGGAAGCCAGCATCAAGGAGCTGGAGCGCACCAGTGCCGACCTCAACGCGCTCAGCCGCTATACCGGCCTGCTGCAGAGCTGCGCCGAACCGGCCGAGGCGCTGACGGTGACCGCGCGCCTGCTCGCCGCGCTGATGCCCGACGCCGGCGGCAGCGTCTATCTGCTGCGCGCCTCGCGCGACCGCGCCGAGGAAATCGTCAGCTGGGGCCAGCCGCCGGTCGGCAGCGAGCCGGCGGTGGCGCCGCAGGACTGCTGGGCATTGCGCCGCGACAAGAGCCATTTCGTGCACGCGCAGGGCCACGACTCGGTCTGCGCGCATCTGCGCGAGGATCCGTACGCCGCCGGCGCCAGCACCGCCTGCATTCCGTTGTCGGCACAGGGCACCCAGCTGGGCTTCGTGTTCCTGGCCGGGCGCGGCCCCGGCGCGCTGCCGCGCATCGCCATCGCCGAGGCCGCCGCCGAGCAGCTGTCGCTGGCGTTGAGCAACCTGCGCCTGCGCGAGTCGCTGCGCCTGCAGTCGATCCGCGACCCGCTCACCGGCCTGTTCAACCGGCGCTACCTGGAAGAATCGCTCAACCACGAACTGGCCCGCTGCGGGCGCCGGCAGATGCCGCTGTCGCTGCTGATGCTGGACGTGGACCATTTCAAGCAGTTCAACGACCTGCACGGCCATGGCGGCGGCGACAGTCTGCTGGCCGCGGTCGGGCAGATGCTGTCCTCGCGGCTGCGCGGCGAGGACATCGCCTGCCGCTACGGCGGCGAGGAGTTCACCGTGATCCTGCCGGAGACCGGGCCGGAACAGGCGCAGGCCATCGCCGAACAGATCCGAAGCGCCGCCCAGCACCTGAGCGCGACCGTGGACGGCAAGGCGCTGCCGGCGGTGACCATGTCGATCGGCGTGGCCAGCTATGCGCGCGACGGCGTGGTCGCCACCACCCTGCTGCGCAAGGCCGATGCGGCGCTGTACCGGGCCAAGCGCTGCGGCCGCAACCAGGTGCAGGCCTACGACCCGGCCCTGGACGGCATGGGCTGAACCGGCGGCGGCCACGGCCGGGCCGTCGTTTTGAAGAAAGCGTCACAAAACCGACGCGATAGAGCGGCGATAGTCGCGCTTCCCCCGACTGGAGACGACAGCCCATGTCCATCTGGAAAGACCAGGGTCCCGCGCGCAAGGATGGCCTTCCGCCCATGCCCGGCAACGGCGCGTTACCGCCGGAGTCGCGCCCGGCGGGCGAGACCGCCCCGGGCGAACCGCTCGCCGCGGTCGCCGCCGCCGCACCTGCCGCCCGCACCCCTGCCCCGACCCCGGCCGCGGAGGAGTCGCTGATCGCCGCCGACATCAGCATCGAGGGCAAGATCGAGGGCACCGGCCACATCCGCATCGCCGGCAAGTTCAAGGGCGACGTCAACGTGCAGGGCGACCTCACCATCGAGACCGGCGCCAAGCTCAGTGGCGGCGTGCGCGCCGACAAGGTGGTCATCGCCGGCGAACTGGAAGGCAACATCGAATCGGCTTCACGGGTGGAGTTGCTTGCCTCCGGCGCGCTGATCGGCGACGTCAAGGCCGGCTCGCTGACCGTGGCCGCCGGCTCGCGCATGCGCGGCCAAGCCGACTTCGGCTGGGACGACGACAAACATGCCCGCAAGGGCGGCAAACCCGCGGAGTCCGACGCCGGCGCATGAGCAGCCCGCGTCCCGGCAGTCCGGGGGCGACCCGGACCTGCCCGCACTGCAAGGCCACCATTCTCGAAAGCGCCAGCGTCTGCCCGGCGTGCAAGCACCACCTGCGCTTCGATTCGGCGGTGCTGCAGCAGTCGGCGCCGTCGGCGCTGGTGCCGCTGCGGGTGGAGGGCAGCATCCGCCATCCGGCCGACGGCAGCGCCTGGGAGTACACCGTGCTGGTCAGCATCCGCAACGGCCGCGGCGAGGAGATCAAGCGCCAGTTGGTCGGCGTCGGCGCCATGCTCGATGGCGAGGAACGCAGTTTCACGCTCTCGGTCGAGGCGACGCCGGTGCGGGGTGGGAAGCGCGGGAAGCATTAGCGCCTTGTGGCGCCGGGATTGGGGATTGGGGATTCGTGGAAGCCTAGCCCCTCTCCCACCGGGAGAGGGGTTGGGGTGAGGGTACGACCGCGCGCCGCCTGTGACCGCCGCACTTGCTGCGTGGCGACTGTGGCCGCCGTACCCTCATCCGCCCCTTCGGGGCACCTTCCCCCAAAAAGGGGGCCGTGGTCCCGAAGGGAGAAGGAGATGCCGGCCAGCCCACTTCCCACCCGGCGAGGCGCGATGAGCCGCCATGCCACACGCCTACGGCAAGACACGCGCCAGCAGTTCCTCGACCGGCACACCCGCCTCCAGCGTCCCAAACGCAAGTCCATGCGCGCCGGCCAGGCGACTGCGGACGAAGCTCGCCGCCGCCGGGCTGGCGCTGCGCAGCAGCACTGCCGCCTGCAGGGCCAGCGTCAGGCGTTCGGCCAACTGGCGCGCGGTGTACTCGTCGGGGGACACGGCGCCGCTCAACGACGGGCGCAATGCGTCGACCGCAGCGTCGTAAGCCGGGTCGGTCCCGGTGGTGCGCTCCAACTCCGCCAGCACCGCAGCCGCGCTGGCCGGTTCGCGCGCCAGCGCGCGCAGCACGTCCAGGCACTGGATGTTGCCGCTGCCCTCCCAGATCGAATTCAGCGGCGCCTGCCGGTACAGCCGCGGCAGGATCGACTCCTCGACGTAGCCGGCACCGCCCAGGCATTCCTGCGCCTCGTTGACGAAGGCCGGCGCGCGCTTGCACAGCCAGTACTTGCCCAGCGCGGTGGCGATGCGCGCGAATGCCGCTTCCGACACGTCGGCGTCGGCCGCGTCCACCGCGCGCGCCACCCGCAGCGCGAACGCGGTGGCGGCTTCCGATTCCAGGGCCAGATCGGCCAGCACGTTGCGCATCAGCGGCTGCTCGACCAGGCGCTTGCCGAACGCGATGCGATGCCTAGCGTGGTGCAGCGCCTGGGCGAGCGCCATGCGCATCTGCGCGGCGGCGGCGAGCATGCAGTCGAGCCGGGTCAGCATCACCATGCCGATGATCCGTGCCACACCCCGCCCTTCCTCGCCGACCCGCTGCGCCCAGGCTCCGGCGAACTCCACTTCGCTGGACGCGTTGGACCAGTCGCCCAGCTTGTCCTTCAGTCGCATCAGCCGCAGTGCGTTGAGCCGGCCATCGGGCAGGCGCCGCGGCAGCAGGAAGCAGGTCAAGCCGCCCGGTGCCTGCGCCAGCACCAGGAAGCCGTCGGACATCGGCGCGGAGAAGAACCACTTGTGCCCGACCAGGCTGTACGCGCCATCGCCGTCCAGCGGCGTGGCGACGGTGGCGTTGCTGCGCACGTCCGAGCCGCCCTGCTTCTCGGTCATGCCCATGCCCAGGGTGATGCCGGCCTTGTCGGCGATCGGCACATCGCGCGGATCGTAGTGCGGCGCGGCGGCCTTATCGGCCCACTCGCGCAAGGCCGGATCCTGGCGCAACACCGCGACCGCGGCATGGGTCATGGTCAGCGGGCAACTGGTACCGGCTTCGGCCTGGTGGTGCAGGTAGCTGAGCGCGGCGCGCGCCACATGCGCGCCCGGTTGCGGGCTTTGCCAGGATAGGCCGGCCACACCATGGCGCTTGGCTGCGTCCAGCAGTTGGTGATAGGCCGGATGGAATTCGACCGTGTCGATGCGGTGGCCGTAGCGGTCGTGCGTGCGCAGCCGCGGACGGTCGCGGTTGGCGTCGAAGCCGAGCCGATACAGCGCATCGCCGGCCAGCGCGCCGTACTGCGCGAGCCCCGCGGCGAAGGCGTCGCCGCCTTCGCGTGCGATGGCGGCGCGCAGCACCAAGTCGTCGGCCCACAGATCGCGCGGTTCGAACGGCGGCGGCTGGTTGTCGACCGTATGCGTGGCGAACGCGGGCAGGTCCGTGTGCATGCATCTCCCTCCCAGAAGCGCTGCACGCATTGTGGCCGATCCGTCGCGTCGCCGCGAACGCACGGAGCGGATTCTCATCTCCTGCACACCGGCTTGGACACAGTGGCGCCCATGCCGAATGCCGCTTCCCAGGACCTGGTGGTGCTGCGCCCGGAAGGGCTGTACTGCCCCGCCGGCGACTTCCATATCGACCCCTGGCGGCCGGTGCCGCGCGCGGTCATCACCCACGGCCACGGCGACCATGCGCGCTCGGGCATGGGCGAATACCACTGCACCGCCGCCGGCCTGCCGATCCTGCGCTGGCGGCTGGGCGAGCAGGCCTATCGCGCCTACGACTACGGCACCCGCTTCACGCTCGGCCGCGCGCAGGTGTCGCTGCATCCGGCCGGGCATGTGCTCGGCTCGGCGCAGGTGCGCATCGAAGTGGATGGCGAGGTCTGGGTGGCCTCGGGCGACTACAAGCGCCAGCCCGATCCGACCTGCGCACCGTTCGAGGTGGTGCGTTGCGATACCTTCATCACCGAGGCCACCTTCGCGCTGCCGGTGTACCGCTGGCCGGACACCAGCGAGGTGGCGCGCGACATCGTCGCCTGGCGCCGCGAATGCGGTGCGCGCGGCGAGGCCGCCGTGCTGTTCTGCTATGCGCTGGGCAAGGCCCAGCGCGTGCTCGCCGAACTGCAGCCGTGGGACGACCAGCCGGCGCTGCTGCACGGCGCGGTGGCGGCCGGCGTGGCGGTGTATCGCGAGGCAGGCGTGGCGATGCTGGACACGCGCACCGTGTCCGAACTGGACAAGCGAGCCGACTACGCCGGGCAACTGGTGCTGGCGCCACCCTCGGCCGCCGGCAGTCCGTGGCTGCGCCGCTTCCGCCATGCGCAACTCGGCTTCGCCTCGGGCTGGATGCGGCTGCGCGGCAACCGCCGCCGGCGCAACTACGACCGCGGCTTCGTCGTCTCCGACCACGCCGATTGGCCCGACCTGCTGCGCACCATCGACGAGACCGGGGCGAGCCGCGTGATCGCCACCCACGGCAACACCGACGCGATCATCCGCGCCCTCAACGAACGCGGCGTCGCCGCCGAAGCGTTCCGCACCGACTACGGTGGCGAGGAATGAAGCGCTTCGCCGCGCTGTACCGGCAACTGGACCAGAGCACCGCGACGCTGGACAAGCGTGCGGCGCTGGTGGCGTATTTCGAGCAGGCGCCGCCGGCCGATGCGGCCTGGGCGATCTGGCTGCTCAGCGGCGGCAAGCTGCGGCGCATCGCCAACACCCGCGAACTGCGTGAGTGGATCGCGCAGGAAAGCGGCCTGCCCGGTTGGCTGGTGGACGACAGCTACGACCACGTCGGCGATCTGGCCGAAACGCTCACCCTGCTGCTGGACGATCCAGCCGAAACCCCGGATCCGGCGCCGCTGCGCGACTGGATCGAAGACCGCCTGCTGCCGGTGGCGGCGCAGGACGACGCCGCGCGGCGTGCCGCGGTGGTGGCCGGCTGGCACAGTCTGGCGTTCGACGAGCGCCTGCTGTTCAACAAGCTGCTGACCGGCGCCCTGCGCGTGGGCGTGTCGCAGCGGCTGGTGCAGCAGGCGCTGGCGGCGATGTCGGGGATCGACATCGCACGCATCGCCCAGCGCATGCTCGGTGCCTGGTCGCCGACGCCGCAGGCGCTGGAGCAGTTGCTGTCCGACGAGGTGCTGCCCAGCGACCGCCAGCAGCCCTACCCGTTCTTCCTGGCCTCACCGCTGGAAGCCGAGGCCGCCACGCTCGGCGCCCTCGATGATTGGCTGCTGGAATGGAAATGGGACGGCATCCGCCTGCAGCTGATCCGCCGCGACGGCGAAGTGGCGCTGTGGTCGCGTGGCGAGGAACGCCTGGACGGGCGCTTCCCGGAGATCGAGGCGGCGGCGGCGACGCTACCGCGCGATGCGGTGATCGACGGCGAACTGCTGGTCTGGCGCGACGGCGAGCCCGCTCCGTTGCCGTTCACCGCGCTGCAGACCCGCATCCAGCGACGCAAGCCTGGCGCCAAGACCCTGGCCGACACGCCGGCGCGGGTGCTCGCCTACGACCTGCTGGAACTGGACGGCCAGGACCTGCGCGAGCAGCCGCTGCAGCAGCGCCGCGCGCAGTTGCAAACGTTGCTGGAGGCGCACGCCGATCCGCGCCTCACGCTGTCGCCGCAGGTGCAGGCCGCGACGTGGGAGCAGGCGGCGACGCTGCGCGAAGATTCGCGCGTGCAAGGCGTGGAAGGGCTGATGCTCAAGCGTGCGACGTCGCCCTACCAGTCCGGCCGCCGCCGTGGCGACTGGTGGAAGTGGAAGGTGGCACCGCTGACCATCGACGCGGTGCTGCTGTACGCGCAGGCCGGGCATGGACGGCGCAGCACGCTGTACACCGACTACACCTTCGGCCTGTGGGATGGCGAGCAACTGGTGCCAGTGGCGAAGGCCTACTCGGGGCTGGACGACAGCGAGATCCTGGCGCTGGACCGCTGGATCCGCGCGCACACCACCGAGCGCTTCGGCCCGGTGCGCGCGGTGACGCCGTACCAGGTGTTCGAGCTCGGCTTCGAGGCGGTGAATCGCAGCAGCCGGCACAAGTCCGGCATCGCCGTGCGCTTCCCGCGCATCCTGCGCTGGCGCCACGACAAGCCGTTCGCCGAGGCCGACCGCTTGAGCACGCTGCAGGCGCTGGCGCGATGAGCGCAACCGCGGCGCGCCGGCGCCCGGCCGATGCGCCGCTGTACGCCTGGTTCGCGCAGCAGGGCTGGCAACCGCTGCCGTTCCAGCGCGCGCTGTGGCGGCACTACCTGGACGGCGGCTCCGGGCTGCTGCACACGCCCACCGGCAGCGGCAAGACCCTGGCAGCGTTCGGCGGCCCCTTGCTGGAGGGCCTGCGCGCGCAGGCCGCTGCAGCTACCAGGAAGCCCGCACGCGCCAGCACCACCGCCAGCCCCGCCGCAAAAACCGCCAAGACCGCCACGTCACCGCGCGCACGCCGCCAGGCGCAGCGCGATCTGAAAGTGCTGTGGATCACCCCCTTGCGTGCGCTCGCCGCCGACACGGTACGCGCGCTGCGCGAACCGGCGCAGGCGCTGGGCCTGGACTGGCAGATCGGCCTGCGCACCGGCGATGCCAGTGCCCGCGACAAGCGCCTGGCGCGCAGCGGCAAGCTCGACGTGCTGGTGACCACGCCCGAATCGCTGGCGCTGCTGCTGTCCTATCCCGACACCGCGCCGCAACTGGCGACGCTGCGCTGCGTGATCGTCGACGAGTGGCACGAACTGCTCGGCAACAAGCGCGGCGTGCTGCTGCAGCTGTGCCTGGCGCGGCTGCGCGGCTGGGCGCCGACGCTGCGCACCTGGGGCCTGTCGGCCACGCTCGGCAACCTGGACGAAGCGCGCGACGTGCTGCTGCCGCACCTGCCGCAGGCGCCGATCGTGGCCGGGGTCAAGCCGCGCACGCTGACCCTGGAGACGCTGGCACCCGCGGTCGGCGAGCGCTTCCCCTGGGCCGGGCATCTTGGCCTGGCGCAATTGCCACGGGTGCTGGAAAGCCTCTTCGCGGTGCGCACCAGCCTGCTGTTCACCAACACCCGCGCGCAGGCCGAGCTGTGGCATCAGGCGCTGACCTCGGTGTGGCCGGAAGAAGCGCACACGCTGGCCCTGCACCACGGCTCGCTGGATCCGGCGCTGCGCAGCGCCGCCGAGCAAGGCCTGCGCGACGGCAGCCTGCGCTGCGTGGTGGCGACCTCGAGCCTGGACCTGGGCGTGGATTTTCCGGCCGTCGACCAGGTACTGCAGATCGGCAGCCCCAAGGGCGTGGCGCGGCTGCTGCAGCGTGCCGGGCGTGCCAAGCATCGCCCCGGCGAGGCCGGCCACGTGCTGTGCGTGCCCTCGCACGCGCTGGAACTGGTCGAGTACGCCGCGGCGCGCCGCGCCATCGCCCATGGCCGCATCGAATCGCGGCCGTCGCCGCGGCTGTCGCTGGACGTGCTGGCCCAGCACTGCATCACCTGCGCGCTGGGCGGCGGCTTCGCTGCCGATGCCCTGTACGCCGAAGTGCGCGGCACCGCCGCCTTCGCCGCGCTGGATGCGCCGACCTGGCAGGCGGTGCTGGAGTTCGTCGTGCAGGGCGGACGTGCGCTGGCGCAGTACCCCGACTACCGCAAGGTGGTGCTGGACGAAGACGGCCTGTACCGCGTGCACGACCGCCGCATCGCCCTGCGCCATCGCCTGTCGATCGGCACCATCACCAGCGACGGCAGCGTGGCGGTGCGCTTCCTGCGCGGCGGCCGGCTCGGCGCGGTGGAGGAACAGTTCGTCGGCCGCCTGCGCCGCGGCGACCGCTTCCAGTTCGCCGGGCGCCTGCTGGAACTGGTGCGGCTGGAGGACATGACCGCCTACGTGCGCCTGGCCAAGGGCGGCGACGGCAGCGTGCCGAAATGGATGGGCGGACGCATGCCGCTGTCCTCGGAACTGGGCCGCGAGGTGGAAGCGGTGTTCGCCGATCCGCGCGGCGAGGCCGAACTGCGCGCGCTGGCGCCGTTGCTCGGCCTGCAGCGCGCGCTGTCGGACCTGCCGGCGCCGCAGCGGCTGCTGGCCGAGCGCGTACGTGCCCGCGACGGCCAGCACCTGTTCGTGTACCCGTTCGCCGGGCGCCAGGTGCACGAAGGCCTGGCCGCGCTGCTGGCGCTGCGCTGGGGCCGGCAGCAACGCAATACCTTCAGCTTCGCCGCCAACGACTACGGCCTGGTGCTGTCGCCGGCGGAGGACGCGCCGATCGATGCGGCGCTGCTGCGCGCTTTGCTGAGTCCGGCGCAGTTGTTCGAGGATCTGCGCGAGAGCCTCAACCTGGGCGAACTGGCGCGGCGCCAGTTCCGCGAGATCGCCCGCGTCGCCGGCCTGCTGCCGCCCAGCCTGCCCGGCCGCCTGCCGCGCAGCCTGCGCCAGCTGCAGGCCTCCAGCGGCCTGCTGTACGACGTGCTGAGCCGCTTCGATCCCGAGCACCTGCTGCTGGCGCAGGCCGAGCGCGAGGTGTTGCAGGGCGAGATGGAACTGACCCGGCTCGCCGCCACCCTGGACGATTGCGCCGCGCGCGAGCTGGCGCTGCACAGTCCGCGCAGCCTCACGCCACTGGCGTTCCCGCTGTGGGCCGAAAGCATCCGCGGCCAGCTCAGCACCGAGGACTGGAAGGCGCGGGTGATGCGCGCGGCGGCGCAACTGGAGCAGCGCCATGCGCGCTGAACTGGACTGGTTGCTGGCCGGCGAACCGATGCGCCTGCTCGGCGACCGCGCACTGTACTGGCCGGCGCGGCGGCGGCTGCTGATCGCCGACCTGCACCTGGGCAAGGCCGACGTCTTCCGCCGTGCCGGCATCGGCCTGCCGCGCGGCGGCACCGCGCTCGACCTGGCGCGGCTGTCGGCCTTGCTGGAGGCGCAGGACGCGGCGGAGCTGTGGATCCTCGGCGACGTGCTGCACGGCGCCGCACCCGATGCCGACTGGCAACGCCAGTGGCATGCCTGGCGCGCGCAGCATCCGCAACTGCGCGTGGCGGCGATCACCGGCAACCACGACCGCGCCCTCGCCGGCGCCGGGCTGGACATCGCGCCCCTTGGCACACAGGTGGAAGACGGCCCGTTCGTGCTGCGCCACGATCCGGCCACCGATGCGCAGCGCCACGTGCTGTGCGGGCACCTGCACCCGCTGGTCAAGCTGCCCGGGCTGCGCCCGCGCTGGCCGGCGTTCTGGCTGCGCGAGGGCATGACCGTGCTGCCGGCGTTCTCGCACTTCACCGCCGGCGTCGCCCCGGTGCTGGCACAAGGCGAGCGCCTGGTCGCCTGCGTCGAAGGCGCAGCCTTGGCGCTGCCGGTGGCGACGGCGTAGGTCGGCGCGGTGGTGGCTGGTGGATGGTCGACAGCCCCATCGAGGAGCATGACCTTATCCAGGAGCATCACTTTGTGGGAGGGACTGCAGTCCCGACACGTCCGCCGCCAAGGTGTCGGGGCTGAAGCCCTCCCACAGTGCAATCGCACTGTCTTGCGTGGGGGATCGGAAACGGTGTCGCCGGAGGCTTCGGTATAGCGCCGGACAGCCCGGAACGCGATCGAAGCAGCAAGTGCACTGCCTTGTTGTGGGAGGGACTTCAGTCCCGACGCGCCCGCCGCCAAGGCGTCGGGGCTGAAGCCCCCTGCCACAGTGCAATCGCACTGTCTTGCCATCGGTCTGTCGTAGGAGCGGCTTCAGCCGCGACCAGGCTTTACCAGGAAAGCGCGGTCGCGGCTAAAGCCGCTCCTTGTATCTGGACATGTCGCCCCTAAACAGGCGTCATGTCTTCCGACTGATCATCGGAGGAGGTGTGGGAGGTCCAGTCGCTCCTAAAGCTTCGAGCTTGCATCGTAGATCGGCTCCGCCCTCCACATGCTGGCCCTTGGGTGTCCGAACGGTATCCAGAGTCCGCCCCCCCGGGCGTGAACTCGCATCGACAAGGCAGGACCGGGCCCAGCGCCGATCATGACCCTGACACGATGGAGGAATCGCGCATGTCTCCCGTCATCGGCATCGACGTCGCCAAACGCAGTTTCGATGTGGCCATCGAGCTGACCAATGGCAAGCACCGTACCAAGGCCAAGTTGTCCAACGATGCCAAGGGCTTCCAGGCCCTGCAGGCATGGCTGCAGACGCATGCCCAGTCCGATAGCTGGATCGCCATGGAGGCCACCGGCACCTACCACCAGGCGCTGGCCGAGTTCCTCCACGCACGAGGCTATCGGGTGTGCGTGCTCAACCCGGCACAGACGGCCGCGTACGCACGCAGCCAACTCAGCCGGGTCAAGACCGATCGCAGCGATGCCAAGCTGATCGCCAGCTATGCCCTGCGTCACCGCGAGCAGTTACGCCGTTGGTCCCCTGATCCGCCGGCGCTCAAGCAGCTTAAAGCGCTGGTGCGCCGGCGCCAGGATCTGCAACAGATGCTGCAGATGGAGCGCAACCGGCTGGACGTCGCTCCGGCCCAGGTGAAGGACTCGATCCAGGTCCATCTGGCCGATCTGCAACACCACATCGCCCAGATCGAGCAGGCCATCGATGACCATATCGACCAGGATCCGACCTTGCGTGGGCAGCGCGAGCTGCTGGTGAGCATCCAGGGCATTGCCGACACCAGCGCGGCCTTGATGCTGGCCGAGCTTGGCGATGTGAGGCGCTTCGCCGATGCCTCGGCGGTGACCGCCTTCGCGGGCCTGAATCCGTGCCTGCAGGAGTCGGGCGAGCGCAAAGGCCACGTCTGCATCTCGCGTACCGGCTCGTCCCGCCTGCGCGCGGGCCTGTTCATGCCGGCCCTGGTGGCCATGACCCACAACCCGATCATCCGGGCGCTGAAACAGCGGCTGAGCGAACGCGGCAAAGCCGGCAAGCAGATCGTGTGCGCCGCCATGCGCAAGCTCCTGCACCTGGCCTACGGCGTTCTCAAATCGGGCACGGCGTTCGATCCGAAAAGGGGCCTTGCCTGCTAGGGGGTAAGACGGTATCTACGGCGGGGCCGCGTGGCGATGCAACCGCGCGCGCTGGGTCGCGCTCTGTACTCCGCAGCTACCGCGGCGAATCGCGGACGCTGGCTCGCAACCTCGCCCTGCGGCGATACCGGTCGGGTCGATGCGCTGGATCTGGTGCGGCACGGTGAGGATCTCGTCCTCCTCGGCGGCGATGTCCGTCTCTGCGTTCGCGGCCAGCGGCTCGCACAGGTCACTTCGCCGCCTACGGCAGCGCCACGCGCCGCGCCACCGCGTCCTGCAACGCCTCGAAAAACTCCGGCGCCAGCGGCAGCTTGCCGAACCAGCCGTGCTGGGTACCGCTGAGCACGCGCAGCATGTGTCCGCGTCCCCCCGGCATGCGCCCGGCCGGCAACATGCCCACGTCGCGCAGCCGCGCCGCCACGTCGCGCTCGGACTGGAACAGCGGGGTCAGCCAGCGGCTCCAGAACTGGTACACCGCCACGTGCGCCTGGCGCTGCGCCTGGTAGCGCGCCAGCGCCGCGTCGATGTCCGGCGCGGTGCGCAGGCTCTCGCTCAATGCCCAGGCATCCATCAGCGCCATGTTGACGCCCTGCCCCAGCTGCGGGCTCATCGCATGCGCGGCATCGCCGGCCAGGACCAGGCGGCCGCGGTACCAGTGCCGCTGCACCGCATCGCGGTAGCTGGCCCGCGCCAGTTGCGCCGGTGCGTCGATCTGCGCCAGGCGTTCGCGCGCCTGCGGCCACAGCTGCGCGATCTCCTCCAGCCACGGCTGCACGCCGCGCGCCTGCCAGGCATCGAACTCGGCGGTCGGCAGGCTCCAGAAGAAACTCACCCGCGGCTCGGCATCGCCCGGGCGGGTGCCCACCGGCAGCAGGCCGATCATCTTGCGCGCGGCCACGTAGCGCTGGCGCAGCTCGTCGGCGAAAGCCCAGTCGCCGCGTGGCAGCAGGCACCACAATGCGCCCCACGGATACACCCGATCCAGCCGCGTCGCCTGTACCTGCGCGCGCAGCGCCGAGGCCGAACCGTCGCAGGCGATCACCAGGTCGAACGGCCCATGCCAGCGGCCGTGCTGGTCCTGCACCCGGCGCAGCGTGTCGTCGATGGCGACGATGCGCGTATCGCGCTGCAGCGTGGCGTAGCCGTCCCAGGCCTGCGCCAGCAGGGCGAACAAGGCGCCGCGCTGCATGCCCAGCCCGAACAGGCGCGCCTCCAGGTCGCGGTAGCGCATGTCCATCACCGCGCGCCCGCACGGGGTCTCGCCGTACAGGCGGTGCACCGGCGCGCCGTAGGCCAGGGCCTGATCGAGCAGGCCGATCCGCCACAGCACCTGCAGGCCGGTCGGCTGCAGCAGGAAACCGGCGCCGACCGGTCCGGGCTGCGCCGCACGCTCGAACACCTGCACGCGGTGCCCGTCGCGCGCCAGCAGCAGCGCCAGTGCCTGGCCTGCGGTGCCATACCCCACGATCCCGATCTGCAGTCCCTGCTTCATTGCCTCCACCGCCTGCCGACGCCGACACCACGGCGTCTCCCATAAAAAACCCCGCCGAAGCGGGGTTCAAGGCACAACCGAGTCAACGCGAGCGCTTACTCGACCGGCGTGATATTCGAGGCTTGCGCGCCCTTCGGACCCTGGGTCACGTCGTAGCTGACACGCTGTCCTTCCTGCAGGCTGCGGAAGCCCTTGGAGTTGATCGCGGAGAAGTGCGCGAACACATCGGCGCTACCGTCTTCCGGAGAAATAAAACCAAATCCCTTGGCGTCGTTGAACCACTTGACGGTACCGTTCGGCATGGTGATGCGAGACCTTTTGCAGTGAATGGGTGGTGGTTGTGCGGCAGCCGCACCGGCGGAGTATGCAAAGCTTGCGCAACGAAGACAATCACCCGCGCGCCAGTTCCCCCACCAGCTCCGGCAGCCCGACCGAGGCCGCCTCGACATTGGCCAGCACCTCGGCCAGGGTGATTTCCTCGGCATCGCCACAGCCGGCCGCCCAGTTCGCCACGATCGCCAGGCAGGCGTAGTCCAGGCCCAGCTCGCGCGCCAAGCCGGCTTCGGGCATGCCGGTCATGCCGACCAGGTCGCAACCGTCGCGGCGCAGCCGCGCGATCTCGGCGATGGTTTCCAGGCGCGGCCCCTGGGTGGCGGCGTAGCAGCCACCGTCCACAAGCGCGGTGCCCGTGACGCGCGCGGCGGCGAGGATCTTGCTGCGCAGCAGCGGCGAATACGGATGGCCGAAATCCACGTGCAGCACCTCGCTGCCCGGCTCTTCGCACAGGGTGGAGATGCGCCCCCAGGTGTAGTCGATGAGCTGGTCCGGGCAGGCCAGCACGCGCGGGCCGAAGCGTTCGGTGATGCCGCCCACCGTGTTCAACGCGAGCACGCGCGTGGCGCCGATCTGCTGCAGCGCAGCAAGGTTGGCGCGGTAGTTGATCTTGTGCGGCGGCAGCGAATGGCCTTCGCCATGGCGGGCCAGGAAGGCGACACGGTGGCCGAGCAGCGTGCCGACCCGCACCGGGCCGGAAGGCGCGCCGTAGCGCGTCTCGACCTCGTGCGTCTGCACGTCGTCCAGCTGTGCGAGCTTGTAGACGCCGGTACCGCCGATGACGGCCAGTGCGATGTTGTCCATGCGGATCCTCGAACGAAAGGGAACGCCTGCGCCGGCGACGCGCGCCGGCAGCGGAAAACGGCAGCGACGCAGGCGAGGCTGGCTCGCCTGGCCGCTTACTCCTTCATCGCGTAGATCGCCGGCAGGTTGCGCAGTGCCTCGTTGACGTCCATGCCGAAGCCGAACACGTAGCGGTCCGGCACCTCGACGCCGACATAGTCGGCGCTCACCCCGGGCACGCAGCGGTCGTGGCGCTTGACCGTCAGCGCGGCGATGCGCACGTCGGTGGCGCCCTGCTCCAGGCACCACTCGCGCACCGCCTTCAGGGTCAGGCCTTCATCGAGGATGTCGTCGAGCAGCAGCACGCGGCGACCGTACAGCGCAGTGGCCGGGCGGTGCTTCCACACCAGTTCGCCGCCGACGGTCTCGCCGCGGTAGCGGGTGGCGTGCAGGTAGTCCAGTTGCAGGTCCTGGCCGCGGCTGCCCAGTTCCAGCGCCAGCTGGCCGGCGAACGGCAGCGCGCCGTGCATGATGGTCAGGTAGACCGGGGTTTCGCCGCGGTAGTCGGCGGCGATGGCGTCGGCCATCTGGGCGATGGCCTGATCGATGCGGGTGCGATCGACCAGCAGGTCGGCCTGGGCCAGGGCCTGGGCGATGGTGAGAGTGGACATCAGGCGGTTTTTCCGAAGGTGGAGAGCAGATGGGATTGGGTATGGCCATAGCGGGCGTCGGCCAGCAGGCCGTCCCAGCCAAGGCCGCCGCGGCCGATCAGGCCGAGCAGCGCGGCGGTGTTGAGCGGGCGGTCGCGCACGGCCTGCAGCGAGTCTTCGACCAGTTCCGGGTGACAGACCAGGACCACATCGCAGCCGGCATCCAGGTGCGCGGTGACCCGCGCGGCGACGCCGCCGGCGGCGAACGAGGCGGCCATGCCGATGTCGTCGGAGAACACCACGCCATGGAAGCCAAGCTCCTGGCGCAGGATCTGCTGGATCCAGCGCGGCGAGTAGCCGGCCGGTTCCGGCGCGACCTGCGGGTAGACCACGTGCGCCATCATCACCGCGTCGGCGCCGGCGGCGATGCCGGCGGCGAACGGCACCAGGTCTTCCTGGCGCAGGGTGTCCAGCGAACGCGGGTCCTCGGCGTCGTCGACGTGGGTGTCCTCGAGCACGGTGCCGTGGCCGGGGAAATGCTTGAGCGTGGCGCCCATGCCCACGCTGTGCATGCCGCGCACATAGGCCGCGGCGAATGCGGCGACCACCTGCGGGTCATCGCTGAAGGCGCGGTCGCCGATGGCACGGTTGCCGCGGGCCAGGTCCAGCACCGGGGCGAAGCTCAGGTCGATGCCGCTGGCGCGGATCTCGCTGGCCATCAGCCAGGCGTGCTGCTCGGCCATCTCCAGCGCCGCGGCCGGATCGCGCGCGTACAGCGCGCCGAAATTCTGCAGCGGCGGCAGCGCACTGTAGCCCTCGCGGAAGCGCTGCACGCGCCCGCCTTCCTGGTCCACGCAGAGCAGCAGCGGCCGCGGCGTGGCGGCGCGGATCGCCGCACTCAACTCGGTCACCTGCGCGCGCGAGGCGAAATTGCGTTTGAACAGGACCACGCCGGCCACCGCATCGTGCTGCAGCCAGTCGCGCTCCTGCGCGGTGAGTTCGGTACCGGCAACGCCGATCGCGAGCATGCGGGGGATTCCTCCTGCCGGCGCGGTGGAGGCGCCTGTGGGTCGGCATTGTCGCAGATGCCGGCGTCGGCGGCAGGTCGCGCCGCTGCCAGCTGACACGTCTTGGTAATGAACGCGGACGGAGCGGTGGCACGCGCAGCGATGTGCGGCGCAGCCAAGGCCGAGCCGCACGGCAGATCGCATGGTCCGCGCCTCGCAGGCGGCCTCGCGGCCGGCGGCCTGGTCGGCGTGGCCGGAATGGGCGCGCGGAATGCGGCGGACGCCCCGGCGCGCCAGCATCGGGCCTGGCAGGACGTCTGCGCACGCCGCGGGCGGTCCCTTACGGCCCCGAGACGACGGCCTGGCGCGCGACCCGCAGCGCGGGGATCGCAACGTGCCGTGCGCGCGTTCCTAGACCGCGCACCCCTCCGGACCGCAATCGCGGCCCGCCTGGGCGTCGGCCAGCAAACCGCGCACGGTGGCGGCGAACACATCCGGCGGCTGCGCGCCCTGTAGCGCCTGGCGGCCATCGATGACGTAGGTGGGCACCGCGCGGATGCCCATGGCCTGCGCCTGCTGCAGTTCCGCCTCGATCTCGTCCAGTCCCTCGTCGCCGGCCAGCAGCGCCTGCACCCGCGCCGCCGACAACCCACCCGCGGCGCCGGCATCGCACAGCGTCTGCGGATCGGCCAGGTTGCGGCCCTCGGCGAAGTGCGCATGAAACAGTGCTTCGGCGACCGCGTCCACGTCGCCCTCGCGCGCCGCCAGCCACAGCAAGCGGTGCGCGGGCAGCGTGGTCACCCGCACCTGATCGCGGCCGAAGTCGAACGGCAGGCCTTCGGCGCGCGCGGTGGCCTGGGTCTGCGCCAGGATCTGCTCGGTGCGCGCCGCACCGCCGAACTTGGCCGCATAGGCCTCGCGCAACGGCACCGGCTCGGTGCCGGCGTCCGGATCCAGCTGATACGGATGCCAGTGGATTTCCAGCGCCGGCGCATCCGCGCCGAGCGATGCAAGACCTTGCTGCAACCGGCGCTTGCCGATCCAGCACCAGGGACAGACCACGTCGGACCAGATATCGATGCGCATGAGTGGGGATTGGGGATTGGGGATTGGGGATTCGCAAAAGCATAAGCCGAATCGCTGCAGCTGGCCCGCCTTTGCCAATCCCTAATCCCGAATCCCCAATCCCGTCCATTCGCAGAATGGACACGTCGCCAGCGCCACGTTGTAGTACCGCGGGTCGTCGGTGACTTCGGCGCCGAGCCAGTCCGGCTTGGCGAACGCCTCGTCGGCGCTGTCCAGCTCGATCTCGGCGACCACCAGCCCGGTGTTGTCGCCGAGGAACTCGTCCACTTCCCACAGATGGCCCTGGTGCTGCACGAGATGCCGGCGCTTGTCGATCAGCCCGCCCACGCACAGCGCCAGCAGCGCGCGCGCATCGTCCGGCGGGATGGGATACTCGAACTCCTGGCGGGTATGCCCGAGCTCGCGCGACTTGAGGTTGAGAAACGCCGCCTCGCCCTGTACCCGCACCCGCACCGACGCCTTCTGCGCCCCGCTGGCCAGCGCCGCCTGGTCGTTGAGATAGCCCTGCGCCATCGGCATCACCGCATGCGCCGCCGCGCGCCAGCCATCGCCGATGACGAGGAATTTGCGTTCGATTTCGATGGCCATGGGAATCGGGAATGGGGAAAGGAGAATGGAAAAAGCTTAAACCGCGCGCAGCCGCTGTGACGAATCCCTAATCCCGATTCCCCATTCCCGGCTTTTCAAATACCGCAATGCTCTCCACATGCGCGGTGTGCGGAAACATGTCCATCGCGCCGGCGGCCTTGAGCACGAAGCCCTGTTCGTTGACCAGGTAGCCGGCGTCGCGCGCCAGCGAGCCGGGATGGCAGCTGACGTAGACGATGCGCTGGAACTGTTTCAGCGGCAGTTGCTGCAGCACCTCCAGCGCGCCTGAACGCGGCGGGTCCAGCAGCAGCTTGTCGAAGCCCTGGCGCATCCACGGCGCCTGGCGCTGGTCCTGGGTCAGGTCGGCGGCGAAGAACTGCGCGTTGTCCAGGCCGTTGCGCTGCGCGTTCTCCCGCGCGCGCGCCACCAGCCCGGCGTCGCCTTCCACGCCGACCACCTCGCGCACGGTGCGCGCCAGCGGCAGGGTGAAGTTGCCCAGGCCGCAGAACAGGTCCAGCACGCGGTCGTCGGGCTGCGCGTCGAGCAGCGCCAGCGCGTGCGCGATCATCTTCTCGTTGAGCGCGGCGTTGACCTGGATGAAGTCCAGCGGCCGGAACGCCAGTTCCACGTCCCACTGCGGCAGCCGGAACGACAGCGGTACCTCTTGTGGATACAGCGGGTGCACGCTGTCCACGCCGCCCGGCTGCAAAAAAATGGCGAACTCGTGCTCCTGGGCGAAGGCGATCAGCGCGTTCTGGTCGCGCGCGCTCAGCGGCTGCATGTGGCGGAAGGTCAACGCCACCGCGGCGTCACCGGCGATGAACTCGATCTGCGGGATGTCGCGCTTGCCGTCCAGGCTTTCGACCAGGTCGGCCAGCGCGGTCACCTTGAAGCCGATCTGCGGGATCACCGTGTGGCAGACCGACAGGTCGGCGACGAAACGCGGATCCTGCTCGCGGAAACCGACCAGGGTCTTGTCCTTCTTTTCCACCCGCCGCACCGAGAAGCGGCCCTTGCGCCGGTAGCCCCAGGGCGCGCCGGTCAGCGCCGGCAGCACCGCCTGCGGGGTCACGTGGCCGATGCGCTCCAGGTTCTCGGTCAGCACCCGCTGCTTGGCCACGATCTGCTGGTCCTCGGCCAGGTGCTGCAGCACGCAGCCGGCGCAGACCCCGAAATGCGGACAGCGCGGCGTCACCCGCTGCGGCGAGGCCTGCAGCACCTGCACGGTGCGCGCCTCGTCGAAGTGGCGGTTGCGCGCGGTGGGTTCGGCGAGGACGGTCTCGCCGGGCAGCGCGCCGGCGACGAAGGCGACCTTGTCGCCCTCGCGGCGGGCGACGCCGCGGCCGTCGTGGCTGAGGTCGGCGATGTCGGTCTGGAAGGGCGTGCGGTCAAGACGGTTTCTGGATCGGGCCACGTGGCAACAGGCTGCGGGCGGAAAAGGGCGGCTATTGTCGCAGATGGGCCGGGCCGGGACCGGCTTGCGATTGCCGCGCCGGCGAGGCAAAGTGGCGCACGCACGCACGCGCGCCGCCGCGCGGGATGCGACCACGCCGCATGGAGGCATCAGCATGGCATCGAACCAGGACACGGTAACGCGACTGCTGCTCGTCGAAGACGACCCGATCAGCCGCGCTTTCTTCGACGCGACGCTGCAGGCGCTGCCGGCCCGGGTGGACCTGGCCGACTCCGTCGCCAGCGCCCTCGCCCGCGCGCAGACGCAGGCGCACGACCTGTGGCTGATCGACGCCAACCTGCCCGACGGCAGCGGCAGCGAGTTGCTGCGCCAGTTGCAGCGGCAACGCCCCGGCACCCTGGGGCTGGCGCATACCGCCGACGCCAGCGCCTCGGTCCGCTCGCAGTTGCTCGACGCCGGCTTCGCCGACGTGCTGCTGAAACCGCTCAGCACCGAACGGCTGCTGCAATCGGTGCGCCGGCTGCTCGCGCGCGGCCGCCTCGGCGGCACCGTCGGGACCGCCGACCCGACCCTGGACTGGGACGAGACCACCGCGCTGGCCGCGCTCAACGGCGAGCGCGCGCACCTGATCGCATTGCGCGAACTGTTCCTGGCCGAGCTGCCCGGCACCCGCGATGCGGTGGCCTCGGCCCTGCAACTCAGCGATGACCAAGCCGTGCGCAGCCACCTGCACCGGCTGCAGGCCAGCTGCGGCTTCGTCGGTGCCGCGCGCCTGGCGCGGGCCGTGCGCCAGCTGCATGGCGATCCAGCTTCCTCGCAGGCCCGCCATCAGTTCAGCGAGGCGGTGGCGGCGTTGTTGCACTGAAGGCTGGGAGTGGGGATTCGGGATTGGGGATGGCTCCCCGTCACTTCCCACGCGTCGGCCTGGGGCGCCATCTGCCGCAACCCGCGCCTCTCGAGCGTTGCCCTGGCGCTCCCGGCTGGTAGCCGCCCTTCCCCGTGCCGTCACGATCCGGTCTCGCGACGGTGACGACAACGACGGCGTCCGCACGGCGCTCGCCACACAGCGAAACTTGCAAATAAGATTCGTTCTCGAATAAATTAACGCCCCGACGACATCTTCGGACCAGCCATCGCCCCGTCCGGTCACTACCGCAACAGGGGCTTTCTCATGTTTCAGACGTCATTCCACCGGCCAGCGCCGGCCATGGGCGTGCTCGCCCGCGCGCTGTTGGCCGCCCTCGTCGCCGCCGCGTCCACCTCAGCCAGCGCCCAGGACACCGCCAGTGCCGGCACCCGCGATGCCGGGTCATCCGCCAACGCCACGCAACTGGACACGGTCATGGTCAAAGGCCAGCGGCTCAGCCTGGACCTGCAGCAGGATGCGGCGGTCGGCGCGCTGGGCACGTCGCGCCTGCTGGATACGCCGTTCTCGGTGACCCTGGTCGAAGAACCCGAGATCGCGCGCCGCCAGGCCTCCACGCTGGGGCAGATCTTCATCAACGATCCATCGGTGTTCGCGGCCGAACCGGCGGCCACCACCAACTGGTGGGGCACGCAGATCCGTGGCATCGGCGTGCGCAATTTCTACGTGGACGGCGTGCCCATGCTGATGGAATGGGGCGGCGAGTTCCCGCTGGAAGCGGTGCAATCGGTGCAGGCGCTGAAGGGCCTGGGCGGCTTCATGTACGGCTTCGGCGCACCGGGCGGCATCGTCAGCTACCAGACCAAGCGCCCCACCGACACGCCACTGCTGGCCACCACGATTGGCTACCGCAACGACAGCGTGTTCTCGGCACAGGTGGATGCGGGCGGGCGCGCCAACGGCGCCGACTCCTTCGGCTATCGGCTCAACGCCGGCATCGAACGCGGCGACGCATACAACGGCGCGGGCATCGACCGCAAGACGATCGCTGTTGCGGTCGAGCAACCGATCGTCGAGGGCCTGACCTGGCATGCCGAACTGGTACACGAGCGCAACACGCTCGAGCACGAGCCGCTGTACTTCTATTGGGATGCCTACCAGGGCACGCGCCTGCCCCGCCCCACCAGCGACTACGACAAGATCCGCGTCGACGGGGCCTACTACGAGACCGCCCTGCTGCACGCGACCACCGGCCTGAACTGGCGCATCGACGAGCGCTGGAGTGCGGCACTGAGCCTGGGCGGCAGCCGCCGCCGGCACACGTCGCACAAGATGTTCGCCAATCTGCTGAACGAAACGGGCGACTACGCCGGTTTCGCCTACGACTTCGGTGCGGTGCTGCGCAACAGCGTGGTGCAGCTGCTGGTCAACGGCCGCGTCGACACCGGCCCGGTGACGCACGCGTTGGTGTTCGGTGCCTCGGTGCAGCGCAGTTGGGACCAGTGGAGCAAGGCGTTCTACTGGAGCAACGACTTCGACGGCAACCTGTATCGCCCGCAGTCCTTCCGCCCCACCCGCCGACCGGACTACAGCCTGGCGCCGGTCAGCGCGGACCTGCGCCAGAAGGCGGTGTTCGTCAGCGACACCCTGCAGTTCGGCGACCACTGGCGCGCCATCCTCGGCGCGCGCCACGTGGATTACCAGCAACGCGATCTGGATGGCGACGCGTCGGTGGACAGCGGCTACCGCACCTCGGTGACGACCCCGACCGTGGCGCTGATCTACAAGCCCATCGACGACGTGTCGCTCTACGCCAGCTACGTTGAGGCGCTGGAGCCCGGCAGCCGCGTCGGCACCGACGCGCTGCCCGCCTATGCCAACGCCGGCAGCGTACTGGCGCCGACGGTGAGCAAGCAGTACGAACTGGGCGCCAAGCTGCAGAGCGGGCGCTTCGCGCTGACCACCGCCGCGTTCCGCATCGAGCGCGGCGCGCAGATCGACGCCTACCGCGACGGCCTGCGCTACCTGACCCAGGACGGCCTGACCCTGTATCGCGGGCTGGAAGTGATCGGCAGCGTCGGCGTGACCGAGGATCTGGAAGTGGGCGTCGGCGGACTGTGGATGGACCCGCGGCTGCAGGATCTGTCGCCGGACAACGCGGCGCTGCGCGGCAACCGCCCGGCCGGCGCCGCACGCCGGCAACTGCTGGCCAATGCCACCTGGCGCGTACCGGGCGTGCGCGGCCTGAGCCTGCACGGCAACGTGCGCTACTCCGGCGATGCCTACTACGAGGATCAGAATCGCGTGCTCATCCCCGGGCATACCGTCGCCGCGGCCGGCTTCCAGTACGCCACGACCTTGGGCGGCTACGACGCGTTGCTGACCGGCAACATCAACAACCTGTTCGATCGCACCTACTGGAACCAGCACACGCTGGGCGAGGCACGCAATGCGGCGCTGAGCCTGCGGATCGATTGGCGCTGAGTGCGCCTGCCGCTGCCGCTGCCGCTGCCGTGGCCCGGCGTGGCGACGGCGGCGGCGGCGGGCGGCGGCGCTGCGCGGCTGCATGGAGGTCTGTGGTCGTGACGGAAGCAACCGCAGGCGCGGCCCCAGCCGCGAAGGCGTTACCGGGAGAACCCGTCGCCGCTGATCCCGCAAAAACGGACAACAACCGCTTCTACGGAGCAAGCCGCATCCGCTTGGGCGGGTGACGAACACAGCTCACTCGGGTGTCCGCGTGGCGGCAGCGCTCGCGCCGTCGATCCGCCGCGCTCACGACTCCGCGGAAGGCGGCGACCGCGGCGGCGCTTCCGGTGTGGACGTCGACGTCGCGTCGCGCTGCGCATCCAGCTCGGCGTCCGGCTCCGGTGTCGCCGCGCGCGCTGCCGACCCCGGCATTGCGGCGACGCCGGGTGCATCCGATCCCGGCGGATCGTCCTGCGGCGGCTCGGGATCGGCAACCGCCGGCGCGATGCCCGCGGCGCTGGCGCTGCGCTGCCGCGCCAGATCCTCGACCATTTCCCAGGATTTCAGGCCGCGCCCGCCGAGGTGGTGCAGCAGCACCACACGCATGCCGCGGCGCAGGCCAGGCAGATCCTCGGCGACTGGTTCGGTATCGTCGGCCAGCGCCAGCAGGGCGCGCCCGGTCGCCATGCCGCTGCGCTGATCGTGGCCGCGATCGCTCAACAGCCGGCGCGACCCGTGCTCGGCGTCGAGCACGTAACGCGCTGCCGGGTCGATCGGGTCGCCGTCGCCGTCGTGGCGCAGGTCGAATCCCACGCCCAGCGCCTCCAGCAGGTCGCGCTCGAAGCAGCGCAGCGACCAGGCCAGCGGCGCTTCGGCGGCCAGTCGCGCGCGCACCCGCGCGTACGCCAGATACAGGTCCGGCGCCGGATCGTCGCGCGGCGCCAAGCGCAGGGTCAGTTCGTTGATGTAGAAGCCGGCCAGCATCGCCTCGCCGCTCAGCCGCGGCGCCGCATCCATCGCCTCGGCCTCGCGTAGTTGCGCCAGTTCGCCGCGGCGCTGCGCGCTGAAGCGGATCGACTGCAGCGGCTGCAGCGCCGCGCGCAAGGCCTGCTTCTTCGGCCCGTGCACACCGCGCGCCAGCACGCCGAGCCGGCCGTGGTGCACGCTCAGCACCTCCACCAGCAGGCTGGTCTCGCGCCAGGGCCGGGCGTGCAGGACGAAACCGGGTTCGTGCTCGATCAAGGCTTCAGGAGCTGGGAATGGGGAGTGGGGAATAGGGAATGGAACAGCATGCCGTCCCTAGCCAAATCATCGTCCAACGATCGGGAAAAGAGCTGACTCTTATAGGAGCGGCTTCAGCCGCGACGGGCGTTACCGGGAAAACACGTCGCGGCTGAAGTCACACACCATGGCTGCCTGGGACGCGGAAATCCAATTCCCGATTCCCGATTCCCCATTCCCGGCCTTATTCCCCGTACCCGAACGCCTTCAGCGCGGCTTCGTCGTCGGACCAGCCCTCGCGCACGCGTACCCAGGTCTCCAGGAACACCTTGGCGCCGAACAGGCGCTCCATCTGCTGGCGGGCCTTGGCGCCGATGTCCTTCAGGCGGGTACCGCCCTTGCCGATCACGATCGCCTTCTGGCCTTCGCGCTCGACCCAGATCACCGCGCCGATGCGCAGCAAGGCGCCGTCCTCGGCGAAGCGTTCGATCTCCACGGTGGTCGCGTACGGCAGTTCCTCGCCGAGCTGGCGCATCAACTGCTCGCGCACCAGTTCGCCGGCCAGGAAGCGCTGGCTGCGGTCGGTGATCTCGTCCTCGCCGAACATCGGCGGCGCTTCCGGCACCAGCGCCAGCAGGTCGCGCACCAGCGCCTCCAGGCCCTTGCGCTTGAGCGCGGAGATCGGATGCACCGCGGCGAAGCTGCGGCCATCGCTGACCTGCTGCAGGAACGGCAGCAGCGCGGTCTTGTCCTTGAGCCGGTCGACCTTGTTGACCACCAGCACCACCGGGATGCCGGCGTCGCTGAGTACGTTGAACGCCAGCGTGTCCTCCTCGTCCCAGCGCCCGGCCTCGATCACCAGTAGACCGGCGTCCACGCCTTCCAGGGAGCCGCGCGCGGCGCGGTTCATCACCCGGTTCATCGCGCGCTTCTGCTCGCGGTGCAGGCCGGGGGTATCGACCAGCAGCAACTGACCGGCCGGGAAGCTGGCGATGCCCAGCAGCCGGTGCCGGGTGGTCTGCGGCCGGTTGGAGACAATGCTGACCTTGGCGCCCACCAGGGCGTTGGTCAGGGTGGACTTGCCCACGTTGGGGCGGCCGATCACGGCCACGCTGCCGCTGCGGTAAGGGGGAGTGGCTTGTTCGTTCACTTGCTCGAATCCAGTTGCTCGATGGCGGCGGCGGCGGCCTGCTGCTCGGCCAGGCGCCGCGAGGTGCCCTCGCCCTCGGTGACCAGGGCGGGCTCGGCGAGTACGCAGCGTACCCGGAATAGCTTGGCGTGGTCGTCGCCGGTCTCGCTGATCAGTTCGTAGGCCGGCAAGGTCCGCTGCCGGGCCTGCAACCATTCCTGCAGGCGGGTCTTGGCGTCCTTCTCCACCTTGCCGACCGGCAACGCCGCCAGCGCGGCCTCGAACCAGGGCAGGATCGTCGCGCGGCAGGTCTCGAAGCCGGCATCCAGGTAGATCGCCGCGACCACGGCCTCCACCGCATCGGCCAGGATCGAGTCGCGGCGATGGCCGCCGGACTTCATCTCGCCCGGCCCCAGGGTCAGGCGTTCGCCCAGTTCCAGTTGCCGGCCGATCGCGGCCAGCGAGGCCTCGCGCACCAGTTCGGCACGGGCACGGGTCAGCGCGCCTTCGTCGGCCTTGGGCCAGCGCTGGTACAGCGCCTCGGCGATCAGCAGGTTGACGATGCCGTCGCCGAGGAATTCCAGGCGTTCGTTGTGCGGTGCGCCGGCGCTGCGATGGGTCAGCGCCTGCGCCAGCAACTGCGGCTCGGCGAAGCGGTGACCGATGCGGTCACCGCGCAGGATGGTCTTACTGGCCACCACGCGTCGTCAGGTCCTGGGTGGCGTCGAACTTGCCGACCACGTCCAGATTGGCGATCAGCGGGCGGCGCACTTCGTAGGCCACGTGCATCTTCACGCCGGTGTCGGTGCGCTCGAAGGTGACGTCGCCCGGCTTGACGTTGTCCGAATTGTTGATGTCCAGGCGCCGGAACAGCGAGGCCTTGGCCTGCGACGGATCCATCTCGGCGCTGCCGGCTTCGGTCGCCAGACCCTTCATCGCCGAGCGCACGGCATAGAACTCCATGTACATCGGGAACAGCTTCATGCCGATGTAGACGAAGAATCCAACCACCGCCAGCACGATCACGAACGAGGTCAAGGTCATGCCACTTTGCTTGTGCTTCATCGCGCTTCCCCTCAAGCAAGTCACTGAATGGTCGTCCCGATCCGCGACGGATCGAAACTGCCGCTGCAGAACCACCCTTCGCAGTTGAGCCAGATCAGGAACGCCTTGCCGCGCAGGTTCTCTTCGGGCAGGAAATGGGTCTGGGTCCAGAACCGGCTGTCCTCGCTGTTGTCGCGATTATCGCCCATCACGAAGTACTTGCCCGGCGGCACCACCCAATCGCCCTGGCCGGCCGGATTGTTGCGGTCGATCCATTCCAGTTCGGTGTGGGTCCGGCCCGGCAGGTACTCGGTGAGCAGGGTGGCGCCGGTCATCTCCGCGCCCTTGCCCTTGCCGACGTACTCGCCCATGACCTTGTACTTCATCGGCGTGCCGTTGATGTACAGGGTGTCGCCATGGAAGCCGATGCGGTCGCCCGGCAGGCCGATCACGCGCTTGATCCAGTTCTCGTCCGGCTTGTGCGGCGGCTTGAACACCACCACGTCGCCGCGCTTGGGCTCGCCGACCGGAATGATCTTCTGGTTGGTGATCGGCAGGCGGAAGCCGTAAGAAAACTTGTTGACCAGGATGAAATCGCCGACCAGCAGGTTCGGCATCATCGAGCTGGACGGGATCTTGTACGGCTCGGCGATGAAGCTGCGCAGGATCAGCACCACCGCCAGCACCGGGAAGAACGCCCGCGAGTAGTCGACGATCACCGGCTCGCTGTCGAGCAACCCGGCCCGCGCGGCGCGGCGCTTGGCGAAGAACAGCTTGTCCAGCAGGGTGATGATGCCGGTGGCGAAGGTCAGGACCACCAGCGCGATTTCAAACCATTTCATTCGGGTTCCTTCGGAACGGGATTGGGGATTGGGGATATGGGATTCGCAAGAACGGAACGGCGGCAGGCGCACCTGCCTTGGCCAATCTCCAATCCCGAATCCCCACTCCCAGTTACTTATCCATCTGCAGCACAGCCAGGAAGGCTTCCTGCGGGATTTCCACGCGGCCGACCTGCTTCATGCGCTTCTTGCCTTCCTTCTGCTTTTCCAGAAGCTTCTTCTTGCGCGAGACGTCGCCACCATAGCACTTGGCCAGCACGTTCTTGCGCATCGCCTTGACCGTGGTGCGGGCGATGATCTGCGAGCCGATCGCGGCCTGGATCGCCACGTCGAACATCTGCCGCGGGATCAGGTCCTTCATCTTCTCGCACAGTTCGCGGCCGCGGCGGTCGGCGTGGCTGCGATGCGCGATCAGCGACAGCGCATCGACCTTGTCGCCGTTGATCAGCACGTCCACGCGCACGAACGGGCCGGCATCGAAGCGCACGAAGTGGTAGTCCAGCGAGGCGTAGCCGCGGCTGACCGACTTGAGCTTGTCGAAGAAGTCCAGCACCACCTCGGCCATCGGCAGCTCGTAGCTGATCTGCACCTGGCTGCCCAGGTAGTTGATGCCGATCTGGCTGCCGCGCTTTTCCTCGCACAGCTTGATGATGTTGCCGATGTATTCCTCGGGGGTGAGGATGTTGGCGCGGATGATCGGCTCGCGGATCTCCTCGACCATGTTCAACTGCGGCAGCTTGGCCGGGTTGTCCATGCTGATGATCGAGCCGTCGGTCTTCAGCACTTCGTAGACCACGGTCGGCGCGGTGCTGATCAGGTCGAGGTTGTACTCGCGCTCCAGGCGCTCCTGCACGATCTCCATGTGCAGCATGCCGAGGAAGCCGCAGCGGAAGCCGAAGCCCATCGCCTCGGAGCTTTCCGGCTCGAAGCGCAGCGCCGCGTCGTTCAGGCGCAGCTTGTCCAGCGCCTCGCGCAGGTTGGTGTAGTCCTCGGCATCGACCGGGAACAGGCCGGCGAACACGCGCGGCTGCATCTCCTGGAAACCGGGCAGCGGCTTGCTGGCCGGGTCGCCGGCCAGGGTCAGGGTGTCGCCGACCGGCGCGCCGTGCACGTCCTTGATGCTGGCGGTGACCCAGCCCACCTCGCCTGCGCGCAGCGCCGGCAGCACCTTGCGCTTGGGGGTGAACACGCCGACGCTGTCGACCTGGTGGGTGCGGCCGGTGGACATCACCAGCAGCTTGTCGCCGGCCTTGATCTCGCCCTGCATCACCCGCACCAGCGAGACCACGCCCAGGTAGTTGTCGAACCAGGAGTCGATGATCAGCGCCTGCAGCTTGTCGGTATCGCGCGGCACCGGCGGCGGGATGCGCTGCACGATCGCCTCCAGCACGTCGCGCACGTTCAGCCCAGTCTTGGCGCTGACCGCGACCGCGTCGGTGGCGTCGATGCCGATCACCGCCTCGATCTCGGCCTTGGCGCGGTCGATGTCGGCGGTGGGCAGGTCGATCTTGTTCAGCACCGGCACCACTTCCAGGCCCTGCTCCACCGCGGTGTAGCAGTTGGCCACCGACTGCGCTTCCACGCCCTGCGCCGCGTCCACCACCAGCAGCGCGCCTTCGCAGGCGGCCAACGAGCGGCTGACCTCGTAGGAGAAGTCGACGTGGCCGGGGGTGTCGATGAAGTTCAGGTGGTAGACCTGCCCATCCTGCGCGGTGTACGGCAGCGACACGGACTGGGCCTTGATGGTGATGCCGCGTTCGCGCTCGATCGGGTTGGAGTCGAGCACCTGCGCTTCCATCTCGCGCGCCTGCAGGCCGCCGCAGAGTTGGATGATGCGATCGGCCAGGGTCGATTTGCCGTGGTCGACGTGGGCGATGATGGAGAAATTGCGGATGTTCCGCATCGAATCAGAGGACATGAGGTGGGCGGCGGCCAGGACCGTCGTCAGGATAACGGGCCATTATCGCATGGCCGGCGGCCGCTGGTGACGGCCGCCGGATTCGCCCCCCGCCCCGGGGCGCCGACCGGTCTGGGTCGACGCCCGGGATGGCGCCCGGCCGCGGCCGGGCGCGGGGATCAGCCGCCGGCGCGCACCGCGACGAAGCTGGTGGTGTCGCGGACGCGGATCAGCAGCATCACCACGTCGCCCTTCTTGTAGCCGCTCAGCTGCTGGTTCAGGGCCGCCACGCTGCCGACCGGGGCACGCCCGACCTGCAGGATCACCATGCCCGGCACCAGTTGCGCCTCGCGCGCGGCGCGGCCGGTGACCGCAGTGATGCGCACGCCCTTGCCCGGCTCCAGGCCCAACTGCTGGCGGGTGGCCGCGTCCAGGTCGGCCACGTCGATGCCGAGCAGCGCGTTGGCGCCGGTGGCCGGGGCGGCGTTGTCGCCGACCGCCGGGCCGGCACTGGCCTGGGCGTCGTCGGCCAGCGCGGTCAACTGCACGGTCAGCTCGCGCGGCTTGCCGTCGCGCAGGATACCCAGGCGCACCTTGGCGCCCGGCTGCATCGCGCCGATCATCGGTGGCAGGTCGCTGGAGGCGCCGATCTCGGTCCCGTTGACCGTGCGGATCACATCGCCCACTTCCAGCCCGGCCTTGGCCGCCGGGCTGCCTTGGACCAGTTGGTTAACCAGGGCGCCGCGGGTGTCCGGCAGGCCCAGGCCCTGCGCCTTCAGCGAATCGATGGCGCCCACCATCACCCCGAGCTGGGCGCGGGTGACCTTGCCGGTCTTCTTGATCTGCTCGACCGCGCTCATCGCCAGGTCGATCGGGATCGCGAAGCTGATGCCCATGTAGCCGCCGGAGGCGGAGAAGATCTGCGAGTTGATGCCGACCACCTCGCCGCGGGTGTTGAGCAGCGGGCCGCCGGAGTTGCCCTGGTTGATCGCCACGTCGGTCTGGATGAACGGCACGTAGCGCTGGTCGGCGTAGGGATTGCTGCGGCCGGTGGCGCTGACGATGCCGGCGGTGACCGAGTGGTCCAGGCCGAACGGCGAACCGATCGCCACCACCCACTGGCCGGGCTTGAGCAGGTTGGAGTCGCCGATGCGCACCGTCGGCAGGTTCTTGCCGTCGATCTTCAGCAGCGCCACGTCGTACTGCTGGTCGCTGCCGACCACCTTGGCGGTGAACTCGCGGCGGTCGGTGAGCTTGACCTTGACCTCGCTGGCGCCGTCGACCACGTGGTGGTTGGTCAGCACGTAGCCGTCAGGCGAAATGATGAAGCCCGAGCCCATCGAGCGGCCGGCGGGGCCATCGTCATCCGGCGCGCCGCCGCGCGGCTGCCCGGGCATGCCCGGCATGCCGTCCGGGCCGAAGAAGCGACGGAAGAACTCCGGCATCTGGTCGTCGTCGGGCATGCCGCCGCCGGAGCGTGCGGCCGCGGCGCGGCGGCTGATGGTGGTCTCGACATTGACCACGCCGGGGCCGACCTGCTCGACCAGGCGGGTGAAGTCGGGAAGGTTGCCGACCAGCTGAGGCGCGGGCGCGGCCTGCGCGGCCGGCGGCGGGGCGCTGGCGGCGCTGGGGCTGGGCTGCTGCGCGCAGGCGGCCAGCGGCACGGTCAGCGCCAGCAGGCCCAACAGATGGTGGCGGATACGGTGAGTCATCGGACGCGAGCCTCCGGTTCGGGAAGGGGAACAACGAGGGGACGAAGCAACGGGGACCACGCGCCGGAACGAGGCACGGACGCCTGCCGGCGCGCGGGGTCAGGGCTGCGGATGCAGCGGCGGGTTGGCCACGGCGTCGGCAGGCAATCGGGGTTCGAACGGATAGAACGCCGCCGGGTCCGCGCCGCTGTGCGGGAAGCTGGCGGTGAACTCGCTCCCGGAATCGGCGGCCGGCAGCGTCGAGCGCGGCCACGGCCGGGCCTGCAGCGGCGTTGCCGGATGTCCGAACGGATCGCTGGCGCGTTGCGCGACCATCGTCGGCGGCGCGACCGGCGCCACGAACGGCGTCTGCACCGGCGTCTTGGCCTGCGGCTTGGCGGGCGCCGCCGCGGCATAGGCGCGCTCGGCCGGGACGCTGCGGGTGCGCGCGGCCTGGGCGCTGCGCGTGGCCTCGCGTCGTGCCGCTGCGTCCTGGCGACGGTTGGCGGCGATCGCCATCGCCGGCGCGGCAGCGACGGCAGCGGCGAGGTCGCCCTGCGGATCGACCGGTGCCGGCGAAGGCGTCGGGACCGGCGGCGTGGTGGCGGCCGGTGCCGGGCTCGGCGCGGTGGCATCGGCAACCTGCGCCGGCGCCAACGCCTCGGGCGTCTGCGGCAGGCGCTGGGTCACGAACAGCGCGAGCAGCGCGACCGAAGCGGCCAGGGCGGCACTGCCGCCCCAGCGCCAGGTGCGGCGCTTGCCGGCCGCGCTGGCCGCTTCGGCACGCGCGGCCTGCTGCGCTTCGGCGGCCACCGCCTGGCGCACGCGGGCGCTGAAATCGCTGGGCGCCGGCACGCTGACACGGCCGCGCAGGATGTCGCCGCACAGCTGCCAGCGCTCGTGGCAGCCGGACAATTCCTCGTCGTGCTGCAGCCGGCGCAGCACGAAGCGCGCCTCGTCGGCCGGCAGTTCGCCGTCGATCAGGGCGGACAGTTGCTGCCGGTAGTGCAACTCGAACTTGTCCGGCGCGGCGCTGTCGGGCGCCGGCACAGGCTTGGGAAAGGGCGTGCTATCGGTCATACGCGGTGTCGCTCACGGGTGGCGCTGTCGGTATCCAGCAGGGGACGGAGTTCGGCGTCGATGGCCTCGCGGGCGCGGAAGATCCGCGAACGCACGGTGCCGATCGGGCAGCCCATCTTCTGCGCGATGTCCTCGTAGCTCATGCCCTCCACCTCGCGCAGGGTGATGGCGGTGCGCAACTCTTCCGGCAAGGCGTCGACCGCCTTCATCACCGTGCGCTCCAGTTCCTGGCGCATCAACTCGCGCTCGGGCGTGTCGGTGTCGCGCAGGCGGGTGCCGCTGTCGAACTGCTCGGCATCGAGCACATCGACGTCGTCGGTGGGCGGCCTGCGGTTGTGCGCGACCAGGTAGTTCTTGGCGGTATTCACGGCGATCCGGTGCAACCATGTGGAGAACTGGGCGTCGCCGCGGAAGCTCCCCATCGCGCGGTAGGCGCGGATGAAGGTGTCCTGGGCCACGTCCTGACATTCGCTCCAGTCGGCGATGTAGCGCCCGATCAGGCCGACGATCCGATGCTGGTACTTGCGCACCAGCACATCGAACGCCGCGCTCTCGCCGCGCTGCACACGCCGGACCAGTTCCAGGTCCAGCTCCTGGGGTGTTTCGACATCGGCCATAGCGGGCCGCACTCCTGTCAGCCCAACCTACGTCGGACCCTCTGACCGCCAATTCGGAAAAAAGTTCAGCGCCCCTCAGCGGATCGCCGCCCCACGACGTTAACCGGCGTTCCGTTAGGCTGGCGCAAGGCCAGCGGTCGCGGGACGCGCTTCAACTCCCCTGGATTGGGATTTGACGCGACGGAAACAACCTCTGGATGATAACGATCTTCTCCATACACAAGCGGATGGTCCTCCCCATGCTTTCAGGCTTCGACGGGCTCCGATTCAGTCACTGGCAAGCGGATATCCGCGGCGACGGCGTCGTCGTGCTCAGCCTCGACCGCCAGGACGCGCCCGTCAACGCGCTGTCGCAGGACGTGCTGCTGGAGCTGGGCGACCTGCTCGAGCGCATCGCCATCGATCCGCCCAAGGGCGTGGTGATCCGCTCGGCCAAGGACAACGGCTTCATCGCCGGCGCCGACCTCAAGGAATTTCAGGAATTCGACCGCCGCGGCACCGTCAACGACGCGATCCGCCGCGGCCAGGCCACCTTCCAGAAACTGGCGGAACTGCCCTGCCCCACGGTCGCGGCGATCCACGGTTTCTGCATGGGCGGCGGCACCGAGATCGCGCTGGCCTGCCGCTACCGCGTCGCCTCCAGCGATGCGGCCACCCGCATCGGCCTGCCCGAGACCAAGCTCGGCATCTTCCCCGGCTGGGGCGGCAGCGCACGCCTGCCGCGGCTGATCGGCGTGCCGGCGGCGATGGACCTGATGCTCACCGGGCGCACCGTGTCGGCCTCGGCGGCGCGGGCGATGGGCCTGGTCGACAAGGTCGCCGCGCCGGCCGTGCTCACCGATACCGCGGTGGCGCTGGCGCTGTCCGGCAGCGCCCGTCCCTTCAAGCAGCGCGCCACCGCCTGGGCCACCAACACCTGGCCGGCGCGCAAGCTGCTGGCGCCGCAGATGCGCAAGCAGGTGGCGCGCAAGGCGCGCAAGGAACATTACCCGGCGCCATATGCGCTGATCGGCGTGTGGGAACGCAGCGGCGGCGGCGGTATCCAGGCGCGCCTGGACGCCGAGCGCAAGGCGGTGGTCAAGCTGGCCAGCACCCCGACCGCGCGCAACCTGATCCGCATCTTCTTCCTCACCGAACGGCTCAAGGCGCTGGGCGGCAAGGACCACGGCATCCGCCACGTGCACGTGGTCGGTGCCGGCGTGATGGGCGGCGACATCGCCGCCTGGTCGGCCTACAAGGGCTTCGAAGTGACCCTGCAGGACCGCGAGCAGCGCTTCATCGACGGCGCGCTGAGCCGCGCGGGCGAGCTGTTCGCCAAGCGGGTCAAGGACGACAGCAAGCGCCCGGCGGTGGCGGCGCGCCTGAAGGGCGACCTGGCCGGCGAGGGTGTGCCGAGCGCCGACCTGGTGATCGAGGCGATCATCGAGAACCCGCAGGCCAAGCGCGAGCTGTACCAGGCGCTGGAACCGCGCATGCAGCCGACCGCGCTGCTCAGCACCAACACTTCCTCGATCCCGCTGACCGAGCTGCGCGAGCACATCCAGCGCCCGGCGCAGTTCGGCGGCCTGCACTACTTCAATCCGGTGGCGCAGATGCCGCTGGTGGAGATCGTCTGCCACGACGGCCTGGCGCCGGAAAACCAGAAGCGGCTGGCCGCGTTCTGCAAGGCGATCGACAAGCTGCCGGTGCCGGTGGCCGGCACGCCCGGCTTTCTGGTCAACCGCGTGCTGTTCCCGTACATGCTGGAAGCGGCCACCGCCTACGCCGAAGGCATTCCCGGCCCGGCGATCGACAAGGCCGCGGTCAAGTTCGGCATGCCGATGGGCCCGATCGAACTGATCGACACGGTGGGCCTGGACGTGGCCGCCGGCGTGGGCGCCGAACTGGCGCCGTTCCTGGGCCTGCCGATCCCGGCGGCGCTGCAGACGGTGGAGCCGGGCAAGCGCGGCAAGAAGGACGGCCAGGGCCTGTACGCGTGGGAAAACGGCCGCGCCAAGAAGCCGGAACTGCCCAAGGACTACCACGCTCCCGACGACCTGGAAGACCGGCTGATCCTGCCGCTGCTCAACGAAGCGGTCGCCTGCCTGCACGAAGGCGTGGTCGCCGACGCCGACCTGCTCGATGCCGGGGTGATCTTCGGCACCGGCTTCGCCCCGTTCCGTGGCGGCCCGATCCAGCACATCCGCGCCGCCGGCGCCGACGTGCTGCTGGCACGCCTGCGCGCCCTGCAGGCCCGCTACGGCGAGCGCTTCGCGCCGCGCCCGGGCTGGGATTCGCCGGCGTTGCGCGAACCGGTGGTCTGAAGCACGCGAGCGCGTCCACCTGTAGGAGCGGCTTCAGCCGCGATGGGCTTTCTCGATCATGACTGTCGCGGCTGAAGCCGCTCCTACAAAAAACGCGTTGCCGGGACGGGCCGAGCGCTTGCGCATGCTCCGGCCATCCACGTAGGAGCGGCTTCAGCCGCGACCGGCATGCCCGATAAACGCGGGCAACCGATTCCGAACCGAAGACACGCGCTGCGCCTGTACGAACGTGATCGCGCAGCAGCGCCACTTACGGATGCGAATGCCCGTGCGCATGCCCATGCCCGCCAAGCGTATGCGCATGCTCGTCGTGGCCATGCCCATGATGATCGTGACCACCACTCTCACCCGCCACAGCCGGCGCGCCGCACGGCGTGGCACCACAATGGCCTGCCTCCATCTGCAGGGTGATGTGATCGATGTCGAACTGCGCATGCAGGCCGTCGCACAGCGTAGCGCGCAGCGCATCGGCGTCACTGCCGTCGGCGACCACCACATGCGCGGTCAGCGCCGGGGTGCTGGAGGCCAGCGCCCACACGTGCAGGTCGTGCACGCTGGCCACGCCGGGCGCGGCCTGCAGATAGCCGCGCACCGCACCCAAGTCAACGCCCTTGGGCACGCCTTCGAGCAGCACGTTGATCGCCTCGCGCAGCAGCACCCAGGTCCGCGGCAACACCCACAGGCCGATCAGCACCGCCAGGATCGGATCGATCAGCTTCCACCCGGTGACACGGATCGCCAGCGCGCCGACGATCACCGCGACCGAGCCGAGCATGTCGCTCCACACTTCCAGGTAGGCGCCCTTCATGTTGAGGCTCTCGCCGCTGCCGGCCTTGAGCAGGCGCATCGAGATAAGGTTGATCAGCAGGCCGAACGCGGCGATGCCGAGCATGCCGACGGTGGCGATCTCCTGCGGCTGGCGGAAGCGCTGCACCGCCTCCCACAGGATGTAGCCGGCCACCACGAACAGCAGCGCGCCGTTGACCAGCGCGCCCAGCGCCTCCAGCCGCGCGTAGCCATAGCTGCGCTTAGCATCGGGCGGGCGCCGGCTCAGCCGCACCGCGATCAGCGCGATCATCAGCGCTAGCGTGTCGGTGGCCATGTGCGCGGCATCGGACAGCAGCGCCAGGCTGTTGGTGAGGAAGGCGCCGGCCACTTCCACCACCAGGAACAGCGCGGTGAGGCCGAGCGCCCACCACAGGGGCTGCTCGTGACGGATCTCGGTGGGGGCGTGGCTGTGATCGTGTCCCATGGGGCGACCGGGCGGCGATGCGGAGGAAGATGGCCGCTACCTTAGGCCGCCGCCTGTGCGGAGACTATTACACCGTCGCCGCGGCCGCCTGTCCCGGGACGAATACCGCGCGCACGCAACCGTCGTGCTTGTGCTTGAACATCTCATAGCCGCGCGCCGCTTCGTCCAGCGGCACGCGGTGCGTGGCCAGGAAGCGCGTCCTGAACGCACCGCTGCGGGCTAGGTCGAGCAGGCGCGGCACGTAACGCTGGCCGTGCTGCTGCGCGGTGCGCACGGTCAGGCCCTTGTTCATCACCGCGCCCAGCGGGAACTTGTCCATCAGGCCGTACACGCCGAGGATCGACAGCGTGCCGCCCTTGCGGCAGGCCAGGATCGCCTCGCGCAGCGCCTGGCCGCGATCGGTGTGCAGATGCAGCGCCTGCTTGACCCGGTCGTAGGCGTAGCCGAGGCCGGTGCCGTGCGCCTCCATGCCGACCGCGTCGATACAGGCGTCAGGACCGCGTCCGCCGGTCATTTCGCGCAGCATCTCGACCACGCTGTCGACGGCGCTGTAGTCGATCACCTCGTTGCCGAGCACGTCGCGCGCCAGCGCCAGGCGCTCGGGCAGGCGGTCGATGGCGATGACGCGCTCGGCGCCGAGCAGACGCGCGCTCTGCTGCGCCATCAGCCCCACGCCGCCGCACCCCCACACCGCCACGGTCGCGCCGGGCTGGATGTCGCAGAAGTCGGCGCCCATGAAGCCGGTGGGGCCGGCGTCGGACAGGAACAGTGCATTCTCGTCGTCCACTTCCTCCGGGATGGCGAAGCAGCCGACGTCGGCGTGCGGCACGCGGATGAACTCCGCATGCGAGCCGGCGTAGCCGCCGAAGGCATGGGTGTAGCCGTAGATGCCGGCGGTCGGATAGCCGAGCAGCGGCTCCTGCAGTTCCCAATTGGGATTGGTGTTGTCGCACAGCGAGAATTCCTGGCGCCCGCAGTGCCAGCACTCCCCACAGGAGATGAACGAGGGCACCACCACGCGTTGGCCGACGCGCAGGTTGCGAACCTGCGGCCCGACCTCGACCACTTCGCCCATGAACTCGTGGCCGATGATGTCGCCTTCGCGCATCGTCGGCAGGTAGCCATCGATGAAATGCAGGTCGGAGCCGCAGGTGGTGCTCAGGCCGACTTTGAGGATGGCATCGCGCGGATTGACGATGCGCGGGTCGGGGACCGTCTCCACCCGCAGATCGTTGACGCCGTTCCAGCACAGTGCGCGCATGGCGGACTCCTACTGTTGGTGGTGGTCGAGCCCGCGCGCGGACGGGTTGTCGCGCAACGTCGGCACTTCGCCGCACTCGATCCAGGCCTTGAACCGGTGCAGCACCTTGCCGACCAATGCATCCGGCGCGGCACCGACCAGCTTGGCCACGGCCTGGGCGACGATGCCGCCCTCGACGCGGTACTCCACCGCCAAGGTGGTTTCGCAGCCGAATCCATCCGGCGCTGCACGCACGCTCAGCGTGGTCTGCAGCTGCAATCCGTGCTCGCCGCTGCCGACATAGCTGACGGATTCGCCAAGACAGGCCTCGCCGCGTCGATAGTCCAGCTCGAGGTGGCGCTCCAGCGGCAGACGCAAGCGCCATCGGGAGGCGTAACCGTCGCCGGACTGCAGCTCGGCCAGGCCAGACAGGACCTGCTGCTGCACGCTCACGTCGCACCAGGCATCGAGGATCTGATGGGGTTCGCCCAGCATGCTGAGCGTTCGCACCAGGCGCGTGCCGTCCAGGGTGACGGCCGCGTCGGTCTCCGGGGATTCGCGCATGGGAAAACTCCTGGCAGGACCGGAACGATCGCGGCGCGGATCGCGGCGCCTCGGCCGCGACCCGAAGCGCGGCTCAGCGGGTAGAACCGGCCGGCGTCGCGCCGGCGCTCTGCAACTGCTGCGCCTTGGCCAGGTGCTCGGCCACGTGCGTGCGCGTGGTGCGCAGATGCGCAGCCACATCCGGCGTCTTGGCCGCGGGGATCAGGGTACTGTCGAGCATCTGCAGGGCGGCCTGATGATCCTTGACCATCGCCGCCACGTAGGCCTGCTCGAAGCGATCGCCTTCCAATGCCTGCAGCTTGCCGGCTTCCGCCTTGCCCTTCTGCAGTTGCTGCTGCGCCGGCGCTGCCTTGGTGTCGGGCCCCCAGGGCGCGATCTTGGCGTTGTTGTCGGAGTGCTCCTTGACCATCTGCATGGCGTAATCGCGCACCGGGCCCTTGACCTGCTTCTGCAAGGCCAGATTGCCGGCGCCGATCTCGCTGGTGTTGATCGCCGACAGCACGCCGAGCACCAGCTTTTCGTTCAGCGCAGACGAGCGCGCGCCTTGTATCGCAGGCGACGTCGGCGACGCAGTCGTTGCCGGGGTTTGCTGCTGCATCGCGCCGGGATCGCGAGCGCCGGCCTGGCCGGACGTGTCGCTCTGCGCGTGGGCCAGGCCGATGCCGAGGACCGACAGCAGCGCCAGGGAAAGACCGGAACGGTAATGACGCATGACAAATTCCTTTGCATGACAGGTGGCGCCCATGCTCCGCGGCCTCTCGTGAGCGCATGGTTGAGCGTGGGTGCAGGCGATGCGAAATGCTGCGGACGCAAAGACATCAAGGCACCCGCACCATCGCTGCGCAGCAATCCTGTGATGCCTGCACCGATTGACGCCACCGCGATCCGCAGCTCACACCGCACAACGCGCCGCAGCCCACGCTGGGACGACACCACGTCCGGAGCACAGCACATGGCACAGCGACATCTCCCGCTCGCGCAACAGGTGATCGTGATCACCGGCGCCTCCAGCGGCATCGGCCTGTGCACCGCGCTCCTGGCCGCCGAACACGGCGCCCGGCTGGTGCTGGTGGCGCGCAGTCGTGACGTCCTCGACGCGACCGCGCAGACCATCCGCGATGCCGGCGGCGAGGCGATCGCGGTGACCGCCGACGTGGCCGAACGCACGCAACTGGACGAGGCCGCGGCGGCGGCGATCCGGCACTTCGGCCGCATCGACACCTGGGTGAACAACGCTGGCGTGGCGATCTACGGCAAGCTTGCCGACGTGGACGAGCGCGACAGCAGGCGCCTGTTCGACGTGAACTTCTGGGGCGTGGTGCATGGATCGATGGCCGCGCTGCCGCATCTGCTCGCCGCGCGCGGCACTCTGATCAACCTGGGCAGCGAAGCCTCCGAGGCGGTGCTTCCGCTGCAGGGCATGTATGCGGCGTCCAAGCACGCGGTGAAAGGCTTCACCGACACGCTGCGCATCGAACTGGAGCATCTCGACGGCGCGCCGGTGTCGGTGGTGCTGATCCAGCCGACCGCGGTGAACACGCCGTATCCGCAGCATGCGCGCAACTACCTGCGCGAGGAACCCACGCTGCCCAAGCCGATGATCGCACCGCTGCGGGTGGCCGAGGCGATCCTGCACGCGGCCGAACACGGCGGCCGCGACGTCAAGGTCGGCCTGCTGGCCAGCGCCAATGTGGCGATGACCCATCTGCTGCCGCGCCTGGCCGACCGGCTCTCGGCGCTGCGCAGCGAACAGCAGCGGCAGGCACAGCCGGCACGCGACCCGCTAGGCACCCTGTACCGCGCAGGCGAGAGCGGCCGCATCCACGGCGACTGACCGCAAACGCGCCGCGATGCCCTATGGCAAGCAGCGCAGCAACAGCACGCTGAGGCTGGCCAGCGCCAGCAGCGACAGCGTACCGGCGGCGAGCACGCGGCCGCCGGACGCGAGCACCATGCGCAGGTTCACCGACAGGCCCAATGCCGCCATCGCCACCAGGGTGAACAGCAGCGACAGCGCTTGCGCCGCCTCGATCACCGGTGCCGGCAACACGCCCAGCGCGCGCAGGCCCATCATGCCGACGAAGCCGAACACGAACCACGGCACCAGCGCGTGCGCCGGGCGCCGCGGCGCCGTCGTCGACCCGCCGCGGACCAGCCCCAGCAACAGCATCACCGGCCCCAGCATCAGCACCCGCATCAGCTTGACCAACGCCCCCACCTGCGCGCTCACCGCCCCCACCGGCACGGTCGCCGCCAACACCTGCGGCACCGCGTAGACGGTCATGCCGGCGAGGATGCCGTAGTGCCGCTGGTCCAGGCCAAGCAAGGGCACTGCCAGCGGCAGCAGCAGTACCACCAGCACGCCCAGGGCGGCGGTGAACGCGATCGAGGCCGCGACGTCGTCGAAATCGGCATCGATCACCGGTGCGGCGGCCACGATCGCCGAATTGCCGCAGATCGCGTTGCCGCAGGCGACCAGCGTCGCCAGCCGCGACGGCAGCCCCAGCGCGCGGCCGATGCCGTAGCCGAGCGCGATCGCCAGCAGCACCACCGCGGCGATGGCGGCCAGCAACAGACCGCCGGCCGCGCCGATGGCGCCGATGCCGACCGAGGCCCCAAGCAGCACGATGGCCAGTTCCAGCGGCAGCTTGGCGGCGAAGGCGATGCCGGCGTGGCTGGATGGGGGCAGCCGCCAGGCCGTGCGCAGCAGCGTGCCGAGCACGATCGCGAACACCAGCGCGTCGATCCAGCGCCGGCCCAGCCACTGCAGTTGCGCGCGCTCGGCCAGCCAGGCCAGCGCCGCCACCGCGATGGCCAGGCCCAGGCCGGGCAGCAAGGTCGAAGGTCTGTGCAGTTGGGTGCGCATGGCGGCGATCCGGATCGAGTGGCGGCAGATTGCGCCCACGGACCGTTTCGATCCATCGCATAATGGCGCACATTTCATTCGATCTTCCCGAACGGTCTCCGCATGACCCTGGAACAACTCACGCTGTTCGTGGCGGTGGCCGAGCGCCAGCACCTGACCCTGGGCGCGCAGGCGGTGCACCGCACGCCCTCGGCCGCCAGCGCCGCGATCAAGGCACTTGAGCAGCAGTACGGGGTGGCCCTGTTCGACCGGGTCGGCCGCGGGCTGGTGCTGACCGCGGCCGGCGCGGCGTTCTGCGCCGACGCCAAGGCGATCCTGGCGCGCAGCCGCGCGGCCGAACTGGCCCTGAGCGAATGGCGCGGCGTGCTGCGCGGCACGCTCGATCTGCACGCCAGCCAGACCGTGGCCAGCTACTGGTTGCCGACCCGGCTGATGGCGTTCCATGCGCGCTATCCGCAGATCGAGATCCGCCTGAGCGTGGGCAACACCGACAGCGTGGCGTGCGCGGTGCGCGAGGGACGCGCCGAACTGGGCTTCGTCGAGGGCCGGGTGCAGGTCCCGGAACTGCTGAGTTCGCCGCTGGGCCACGACCGGCTGCGCGTGGTCGCCGCGCCTGGCCATCCGTTGGCCGGGCGTCGCCGCCTCGGGCTGGCACGGTTGGTCGCCGACAGCACCTGGATCATGCGCGAACCCGGCTCGGGCACGCGCTCGGCGTTCGAGACGGCGCTGCGCGCCGCCGGCATCGCCCCCGAGCGCCTGCGTGTGGCGCTGTCCCTGCCCTCCAACGAAGCGGTGCTGTCGGCGGTGCAGGCCGGGCCCAGCCTGGCGGCGATCTCGCAGCTGGCCGCGGCGCCTTGGCTGGAGAGCGGCCGCCTGCAGCCCCTCGCCGTGGCCCTGGGCGAACGTACCTTCCATGCCCTGCGCCACCGCGAACGCAGCCTGGGTGCGGCGGCGGCCGCCCTGCTCGGCTTGCAGGCCCCATCTACCGCGGCCTGAGCCTCGCGTGGGCGACGGTCGACGCGGCGCGCGATATCCATTCCAAAACGAGATAGCCCTCGGCAAATGCTTCATTGGAATGGAATGCCTGGCGCTTCTATCCTCGCTCTCGGTCTCTCGCGCGCCAAGGCAGCGGAAGGGGAATGTCCGCGGCGCCGCCAGCGGACATGCCACGCACGCCCCGCCACGTCGACAGACACGCCATCGAGGACAGCGATCGGGACAGCCTGCAGCCCTGCATGACGCCCTGCCGATGCCTCCAGGACCGGGTTTCCCGGTCCACGCCAATTTGATCGGTCACTTTTTGTCCTGGGAGGGAACAAAAATGCCTTTGGAACAGTCCCGTCGCCCGGTCGGCCGGCGCGCGCACCGCCCTGCTGCCCGCACCCTGCTGGGCGCGGCCATCGTCCTGGCCCTGTCCGGCAACTTCGCCGCGCAGGCGCAGAGCGCCAGCGCCGATCCGGCGGCCGCGCCCCCGGCCAGGACCGATGCCACGACCGACGCCAAGAACGGCCAGCAACCGGTCACCCTGGACAACGTGATGGTGGTCGGCCAGCGCGCCAGTCTGGAACAGGCGGTGCAGGCCAAGCAGCTCGACGACCACGTGGTCGAGGTGATCTCCGCCGACAACATGGGGCAGATGCCCAACGTCACCGTGGCCGAGGCGCTGGTGCGCCTGCCCGGCGTCAACGGCACCCGCGACCGCGGCAACGAGAGCCTGGCCACGGTACGCGGCCTCGGCCCGCGCATGACCATGGGTACGGTCAACGGCCGCGAGATCGCGTCCTCCGAACCCAACCGTGCGGTGCGCTGGGAGGTATTCCCCACCGAGATCGTCTCCACCGTCAAGGTCTACAAGACCCCGTCGGCGGACCTGATCGCCGGCGGCATCGCCGCCACCGTGGACATCTCCACCATCAACCCGCTCGACCATACCGGCCCGACCTTCGTCGCCACCGGCGGCCCGGTCTACTACGACGAGGCCAAGGACGCACGCGACTACTCGCCGTGGGGCCAGCGCCTGGGTGCGAGCTGGATCCACCGCATCAACGACAATCTGGCGGTCGCGCTCGGCGCCACCTACCAGAAGCAGAAGAACGCCGGCGTCTCGATCGGCAGCTGGGGCTACACCGATGCCAGCAACGCGCGCGACGTCGATGGCGACGGCAAGGTCGACTACACCCCCTGGGGCGCGGCCGACCAACTCAAGCTGACCGAGCAGACCCGCACCGGCGCCATGGGCACCGTGCAGTGGCGCTCGGGCAACCTGGAACTCAAGCTCGACGGCCTGTACTCGCGTATCCGCATCGACGAGGACCAGCGCCAGAACTGGTTCAACAACCTCGGCTACAGCATCTACTCGGCCAGCAATCCGTACACCACGCCCGGCTCGTCCTACACCATCGTCGATGGCGACGTGGTCGCCGGCACCCTGGCCAATTCCAAGCTGCAGGTGGACCACGTCGTGGCCCGCTACGACGAGGTCAAGACGCTGGCGGCCGGCGGCCTCAACGCCAAGTGGCGCGGCGACGTGTGGACGCTGGGCAGCGACCTGTCGTTCTCGCAGGCCAAGCGCGACAACGACTGGCGCGCGGTGCGCTTCGGCAGCAACCCGGACACGGTGTCGTTCGACTTCCGCCACGGCGTCACCCCCACCATCAGCACCAGCTCCGATGCGCCGGAATGGGGCATCAGTGGTCAGACCGAGCCGCAGGCGCTGCGCGACCGCATCGCCGCGCTGGCGCTGAGCGCCAGCCGCGCGATCGAGGATTCGCCGGTCACCGCGCTGGAGTTCGGCGCGCGCGCTTCGCGCCGCGAGAAACAGAACCGCCACTTCACCAGCTTCCAGTCGGGCTACAGCCAGCCCATCTCGGCCTACCAGGACCTGATCTATCCGGTGACGATGCCGGACTTGAACGTGCCGACCCTGACCGGCGGCGACCTGGACGCGATCGCCAAGCTCGGCTTCGGCGGCTTCGATCCCAGCCTGGCCGCCGAACAGCGCCTGGACCACTGGAACGTCGAGGAGAACGTGCGCGAGGCGTTCGCCAAGGCAGTGTTCAGTACGCAGTGGTTCGGCGTCGACGTCACCGGCAACGCCGGCGTGCGCGTGGTCCACACCGACACCGACAGCCATGGCTACGACACCGTCGGCGGCGTGGTGCAGCCGAGCAGCGCCGGCAAGACCTACACCGACGTGCTGCCCAGCGCCACGGTCAACTTCCTGATCGATCCCGAGCGCATCCTGCGTCTGTCGGTGGCCAAGGTGATGGCACGGCCGCCGCTGGACGAACTGCGCACCGGGCGTGCGCTCGACGATCCCAACACCACCGTCGGCCAGCTCACCGGCAGCGGCGGCAACCCGCAGCTCAATCCGTTCCGCGCCACCCAGCTCGACCTGTCCTACGAGTGGTACTTCCACAAGGAGGCGCTGGCGGCGCTGGCGCTGTACCGCAAGTGGGTGGATTCGAGCATCGGCTACAAGACCCAGCACGAGACCATCGACGGCCGCGACTACCTGATCAGCGGCCCGTTCAACGGCGGCGGCGGCTACATCAACGGCGCCGAGCTGACCTTCCAGACCCCGTTCTTCTTCATCCCGCACCTGGAGAACTTCGGCATCTACTCCAACTACTCGTACGTGGAATCCAACCTGCACGAGTTCTCGCCGGCGGACAATCCGCTGCCGCTCAGCGGCCTGGCGCGCAACACCGGCACGCTGGACCTCTGGTACAACAACAGCAAGTTCGAAGCGCGGATCGGCTACAAGTACCACAGCCCCTACACCGTGGTGTACGGCTGGAACGCGGCGCGGCTGGCGCGGCTGGAGAGCGAAGGCACGGTGGACCTGAGCCTGGCCTGGCGCTACAGCGAGCACCTGGGCTTCAAGTTCCAGGTCGGCAACCTGACCAACGAACCGCTGCGCGCCTACAGCGACAACAAGCGCAACCGGCTCGCCAACCAGGACGACGGCGGCTACCAGCTGTTCGGCCGCCGCTTCGCCCTGGAAGCGACCTACACGTTCTGAGCCGGTGGAGACCCGTATGCGATCCAAACGCACCTGGCTGCCGGCGCTCGCGCTGGCCCTCGCTGCCGCCCTCGCTGCCGCCCTCGCCGCGCCCCTGGCCGGCGCCGGGACGCTGTACCTGGGCGCCGACCTGTCCTACGTCAACGAGATGGAGGATTGCGGCGTGCAGTACCGCGACCACGGCACGCTGCGCGACCCGTTCGAGCTGTTCCATGCGCACGGCGCCAACCTGGTGCGCGTGCGCCTGTGGAACGATGCGCGCTGGACCCGCTACAGCGACCTGAGCGACGTCAAGAAGACCATCCGCCGGGCGCGGGCGCAGGGCATGCAGGTGCTGCTGGACTTCCACTACTCCGACGACTGGGCCGACGGCGACAAGCAACTGATCCCCAAGGCCTGGGCGTCGATCACCGACCAGGACGAACTGGCGCGCACCCTGTATGGCTTCACCTACGACACGCTGAGCGCGCTGGACCGCGCCGGGCTGATGCCGGAACTGGTGCAGGTGGGCAACGAGAGCAATTCCGACCTGATGGACAGCCAGCCCTGGGACAAGCGCCGGCCGATCGACTGGACCCGCAACGCCAAGCTGTTCAACGCCGGCATCAAGGCGGTGCGCGACGCCGGCGCGCGCTCGACGATCAAGCCCAAGGTGATGCTGCACATCGCCCAGCCGGAGAACGTGGAGCCGTGGTTCGCCGACGCCGCCAAGGCCGGCGTGCGCGACTTCGACTTCATCGGCATCAGCTACTACCGCAAGTGGTCGCGCGAGACCATGGACCAGCTCGGCGCCACCATCAAGCGCCTGCGCCAGCGCTACCCGGCCGAGGTGATGGTGGTGGAGACCGCCTATCCGTGGACGCTGGAGAGCGGCGACCCCTCGCCCAACCTGCTCGGTGCCGACTCGCTGATTCCGGGCTACCCCGCCACCCCGCAAGGCCAGTTGAAGTACCTGGTCGACCTCACCCAGTTGGTGGTCGACAACGGCGGCAGCGGCGTCGTGTACTGGGAACCGGCCTGGACCAGCAACACCTGCAAGACCCGCTGGGGCGTCGGCTCCTCGTGGGAGAACGCCAGCTTCTTCGATTTCCGCCACGGCAACGAGCTGCTGCCCGGCATCGGCTTCATGCAGCACGCCTACCGGCCGGCCCCGGCGGCGGCCGCGGGCACCACCGCCGCGCCCGCGCAGGACGCGCGGCCATGATCGAACTGAGCCGCCGCGACCTGCTGCGCTCGCTGGTCGCCGGCGGCGTGCAGGTGGCGGTGCCCGGCGCGGCCGCAGCGCTGGCACCGGCCGCGCTGGCCGCCACGCCCGCTGACAGCACCGCCATTGCGCCGCTGCCGCTGGATCTGGACGACGACGCGCCGCGCCAGCGCCTGCTGTGCGATGGCGGCTGGCGCTTCCATCTCGGCCACGCCGACGACCCGGCGCGCGACTTCAACTTCGGCACCTTCCAGCGCACCTACGCCAAGGCCGGCAAGGACACTGCCGACGCCGCCCTGCTCGGCTTCGACGACAGCGCCTGGGAACGCATCGACCTGCCGCACGACTGGGCGGTGGCGCTGCCGCCGCGGCAGGACCCGACCTCCACCCTGGTCAACGGCGACGACCCGGCCGCCGCGCATGGCTACACGCCGCTGGGCCGCACCGATCCGCAGACCAGCATCGGCTGGTACCGGCGCGTGCTGGAGATTCCAGCCGAGGATCTGGGCAAGCGGATCAGCCTGGAATTCGACGGCGTGTTCCGCGACTGCATCGTGTTCTGTAACGGCCACATCGTCGGCCGCAACGGCAGCGGCTACTGCGGCTTCGACGTCGACCTCAGCGACGTGCTCGATTACGGCGCCGAAAACATCATCGCCGTGCGCGTGGACGCCACCCTCGGCGAAGGCTGGTTCTACGAGGGCGCCGGCATCTACCGCCACGTCTGGCTGCGCACCACCGATGCGCTGCACGTGCCGATGGACGGCGTGTACGTGCGCAGCGCCTGGGACGGCGGCGACGCGCAGGCGCTGGTGGAGACCGAACTCGGCAACAACGGTCCGACGCCGCGGCAGTGCAGTGTCGTCTCGGTGATCCGCGCGCCGGACGGCCGCATCGTCGCCCAGGCCAGCTCCGCGCCGATCACCGTGGAACCGGGCGTGGTGCAGCGCGTGCAGCAGACGCTGGAGCTGGGCACGCCCGCGCCGTGGTCGCCGGAACACACGCAACGCTACACCCTGTCCACGCGCCTGCTCGGCGACGGCCGTACCTGCGACGCGACCACCACCCACTTCGGCGTGCGCCGCCTGCAGTTCGATCCGCAGCGCGGGCTATTGCTCAACGGCGCAGCGTACAAGCTGCACGGCACCAACAACCACCAGGACCATGCCGGCGTCGGCACCGCCATTCCCGACCGCCTGCACGAATGGCGCCTGCGCCAGCTGAAATCGATGGGCTGCAACGCCTACCGCAGCGCGCACAACCCGGCCTCGCCGGCGGTGCTGGAGCTGTGCGACCGGCTGGGCCTGCTGCTGATCGACGAGACCCGGCGCATGTCCTCCGACGACGAGGCCATGGCCGAACTGACGTCGATGGTGCGGCGCGGCCGCAACCATCCCTGCGTGATGCTGTGGTCGCTGGGCAACGAGGAACCGCAGATGGTCACCGCGCGCGGCGCGCGCATCGTCGCGCGCATGCAGCGCCTGGTGCGGCGCCTGGACCCGACCCGCCCCACCACCTTCGCCATGGACAAGGGCTTCGACGACGGCGTCGGCCAGGTCGTGGACGTGGTCGGCTTCAACTACCGCACCACGCAGATGGACGCCTTCCATGCGCGCCATCCGCAGATCCCGGTCTACGGCAGCGAAACCGGCAGCACCGTCGGCGTGCGCGGCAACTACCGCACCGACGACGTGCGCGGCTATGCCCGCGCCTACGACCTCGACTACCCCTGGTGGGCCAGCAGCGCCGAAGCCTGGTGGAGCTATGTCGCGCAGCGCCCGTACATCGCCGGCGGCTTCGTCTGGACCGGCTTCGACTACCGCGGCGAGCCGACCCCGTACAACCGCTGGCCGAACGTGGCCTCGCAGTTCGGCATCCTCGACAGTTGCGGCTTTCCCAAGGACAACTACTGGTACTACCGCGCGCAGTGGACCGCCGAACCGGTGCTGCACCTGTTCCCGCACTGGAACTGGGACGGCCTGCTGGACGAGCACGACAACGGCATGGTCGACGTGTGGTGCCACAGCAACCTGGACGCGGTGGAACTGCTGGTCAACGGCGTCAGCCAGGGCCTACAGCAGGTGCCGGCCTACGGCCACGTCGAGTGGCGCGTGCGCTACGCGCCCGGCCGCATCGAAGCGCGCGGCTACCGCGGCGGCAAGCTGGTGCTGACGCAGCGCCGCGAGACCGTGGGCGCCCCGGCCGCGGTGCGCCTGCGCTGCGAGCGCGCCACCCTGCTGGCCGACGCCGAAGACATCGCCGTGGTCGCGGTGGAAATCATCGATGCCCAGGGCCGTATCGTGCCCACCGCCAGCGACACCGTGCGCTTTACGGTTCACGGCCCCGGCCGCCTGATCGGCGTGGGCAACGGTGACCCGTCCAGCCACGAAAGCGACAAGGCCGACCACCGCCGCGCCTTCAACGGCCTGTGCATGGCCTTGCTGCAGACCACGCGCACGGCAGGCAAGCTGACACTGGAAGCCACGGCGCCGGGCTTGGTACCGGCGCGGCTGGCGCTGCCTGTGGAACGCGCGCTGTCGCGTCCGTTCGTGGCGTAGCACCGGGCGCCTTCGCTGAGGCGAAGGCGCGGCGATAGCCACGGGGGTACCTGCGACGCCGAGGTGCGCGCCGGCAAGCGGGTGCGGCGCTGCGCCTCAGGCCTCCTGCAATCCGGGCTTGCCGTGGGCGATGGCATAGCGCCGCCAGCTCTGCAGCGTTCCGTTCGGCTGCATCACCTGGTCCAGCGTCTTCATCTCGCCGATCCACGCATCGCGGCGCACGTCGCACAGCAGATAGCCGCGCTTGTCGGTGCTGGCCTTCAGATGCGGACTATGCCGCAGCATGTTCTCGGCCACCGCGTCCTCGCCGAGGCCATCGGAGCCGGAGGTGATCGAGGTGGCCAGCAACTCGCTGGAGACGATGCCGGAATCGGCGTTGTCCTGCAGCAGGTCGCTGGCGAAATGGCGATGCGCGTCGCCGCAGGTGGTGACCACGTTGCCGAAGCCGACCCGCTGGATGTGGTCGAGCAGGCGCCGGCGGCTGGCCAGATAACCCGACCACTGGTCGTCGGAATACTCCACCTTGCCGTTCTTCTCGATCGCGTAGTTGCCCAGTGCAACCTGATGGGCAATGGTGTGCCAGCGCGGCGCCGCGTCGGCCAGGCCGTCGAACAGCCACTGCTCCTGCGGCTGGCCCATGATGCTGCGCGCCGGCGACTGCACCTGGTCGCCCTGCGCCATGTCGACCTGCTTGCTGCGGTACTGGCGGGTGTCGAGCAGGTGCAGGTCCATCAAGGTGCCGTAGCGGGCGCGCCGGTACAGCTGCATGTGGCCGTCGCGCGGAAACGCGGTGCGGCGCAGCGGCATGTTCTCGTAGTACGCCTGGAACGCCTGCGCGCGCCGCAGCAGGAACACTTCGCTGGGGGTGTCGTCCTGGTCTTCGGCGCCGGCCCAGTTGTTGTCCACTTCGTGGTCGTCGAAGGTCACGAACCACGGCGCGGCGGCATGCGCCGCCTGCAGATCGGCATCGGACTTGTACTGCGCGTAGCGGCGTCGGTAGTCGTCCAGCGTGTAGATTTCCGGACCGACATGGTTGCGCAGGTTGGTGAACGGGCGGCCGTTCATCGTGCGCGGGCCGGGTCGCGCTGCGCCTTCGTAGATGTAGTCGCCGTAATGGAAGACGAAATCCAGCGGCTCCTCGGCAATGCAGCGCCATGCGGTGTAGTGGCCTTCCTCGTAGTGCTGGCAGCCGGCAACAGCGAAGCGCACCCGCTCCACCTTGGCGTAGGCCGCGGGCAGCGTGCAGGTGCGCCCGACCGGGCTGGCGTGATCGCCGATCCTGAAGCGATACCAGTACGGCCGGCCCGGCGACAGGCCGTCCAGTTCGACGTGCAGCGCATGGCCCAGTTCCGGATGCGCCAGCGACGATCCACGCCGCACCGATTTGGCGAACTGTTCGTCGGCCGCCACCTCCCAGTCGACCACCATCGGCCGCGTCGGCATCCCGCCGCCGTACACCAACGGCTCGGTCGCCAGCCGCGTCCACAGCACCACGCCCTCGGGCGAGGGGTCGCCGGAGGCCACGCCCAGGGTGAACGGCGTGGTCGCGAAGCGTGGCGACGCAAGCAGGTTGCGGGGGAGCAAGCTCTTGGCATCGGTCTGCGTGGCCAGCGCGGAGGCGGTCTGCATCCAGGCGCCGAACGCGGAAAGCCCGGACAGGGCAAGAAAGCGCCTGCGATTGAAGGTACTCATGGCGATCGCCTCAGTTGTAGATCACATGGAAGTAGAAGAAACGGCCGTAGTCGTCGATCTCGGTGCGGAAGCGCCCATTCGGGCCGGTGCTGTAGGTCGGCTGCGTGTTGAACAGGTTCTTGGCCTCGTACTTGAGCGTCACGTGCTTGCCGATCCTGTGGCTGAAGGCCAGGTTGAAGGTCATGTATGGGTCGTAGTACGAATCCAGCCACTGCGTATCGCCGAAGTCGACCAGCATGCGGCTGCGATAGGTACCGGAAAAGCGCAGTTGCGCGCTGTGCCAGGGCATGCGCCAGATCAGCGAGCCGTTCAACGACCAGTCCGGCTGGTACAGCAGGCGGTCCAGGCGACGCTGGCTGCCGTCGGTGATGGTGTAGTTGGTCCGGCCTTGCAGACGGGTCGCGTTGAAATACATGTCCAGGTGCTGATTGCCCCAGCGCAGGTTGCGGTTGGCGACGGACAGTTCGACGCCGCGCAGGGTGGACTGGTCGGTATTCATCGGCTGGGTCACCCGATAGCGGATGTCGCCGATGGTCTCGTAGGTAGTCAGGGTGTAGATGTCGTCCTTGATGACCTTGTCGAACAGCGCCACCGAGACCAGGCCGTTGTTGCCGTTGAAGTACAGATCCCAGGCCAAGTCGAGATTGGTGGCGCGACGCGGCTTGAGACCCGCGTTGCCCTGCTGGATGGTGCAGACGTTGCCGCCCTGTCCGTCGTCGCCGCAGTTGGTCTGGGTCGCCTGGGCGATGTTGCTCGGCGTCGGCCGGCCCAGCGTGCGGCTGGCCGATGCGCGCAGGCGCTGGTCGTCGGTGAGCCTGAAGGTGGCGTTGAGCGACGGCAGCACATTGGCGTAGCCGCCCGTGTTCTTGCGCAGGTCGGCGCTGTAGGTCGCGCCGCCGTCGCCGCTGAAGGGGCTGTACGCGTCGAAGCGGGTGTGGTCGTAACGCAGGCCGCCGATCAGCAGCAGCCGCTCCCACGCATAGTGCGCCGAGACGTAGGCATTGCCGATGTCCTCGACGTACTTGTAGTCGCTGGTGAGGTTGGCGTTCGGGTAGGCGGCATTGTTGTTGCCCAGCGTCGGCAGCAGCTGCTCGGTCCACAGGCGGTTGTCGATCAATGGGAAGCCCGGCACGCTGCCGACCAGGGTCGCGCCGGGATACAGATAGCGATTGAGCGTGGCGCTGGTCTTGTAGTAGGTGAAGTCGATGTTCTGCCAGATGTCCAGGCGCCGGTACTCGGCGCCGGTGGCCAGGCCGAAGCCGCGCGCGTCGGCGTCGATGTTGTGGGTGAAGTCCACGCGCACATCGTCGATGCCTTCCTGCGCGTCGCGCGGGGAGATGTAGGCCTGCGCCGGATTGAGCTTGAACGCCGAAGTGGTCAGCAGGCTCGGATCGGATACGCCGACCGCATTCGGAAAGCCGTTGCCGTCGTTGGCGTAGTCGACGAACAGCCTGCTGGGATACGCGCGCACGCCCCAGTAGACCTGGGTGTTGTCGAACGTCTCTTCGGTATGGCCGGCACGCAGACTGAGCCGCGAGCGCTCGCCCACGTCCCAGTCGAAGACGGCGATGGCGCCTCGGTTGCTGCGATCCCAGCGGTCGTGCCGGTTCTTGATGTAGATGCTGTTGATCTGGGTGGTGCCGCCGTCCTCGCTGACGTTGCGGATCGGAAACTTCGGGTTGGAGTACAGGTCGGTCTTGTTCATCGTCGAGTTCTCGTAGAACCGGTACGAGTACAGGAGCAACGAGGCGTAGAACGGATCCTGCGACGGCTTCCACTCCAGTTTGGCCGATCCGCCGAAGTTGGTGATGTAGTTGGTATAGGTGCCGGTGCTGAAATTTCCCGGCGCGCGCAGGCCGTTCCAGCCGGCGGCCGCCTCGGGATCGGTGGTGCCGTCGGTCAGGTACTTGCCTGCGCCATCGAAGTAATAGTTCGATTCCACCCAGCGCTTGATGCTGTTGCGCGAGCGTTGTTCGTAGCGCGCCACCGCCACGAAACCGAACTGCTGATCGGCCCCGAACTGGTTGGAGAACACTGCCTTGGCGCTCTTGCCGAGATGCCCCAGCGTCTTGTGGTCGCCGCCGGCGCTGCGGCCGACGTCGGTTTCGGCGGTGGAGTAGATGCCGGCGAGATCGGCGAAGACGTAGCGGCCCGAGCGGTCGAAGGCGCTGCGGCTGACGATGTCGATCACGCCGCCGATGGCGTCCGGCGCCTGCTCGGCGCTGAAACTCTTGTAGATGTCGGTGCGGGTGCCGATGTCGCTGGGAATGAGCTGCAGGTTGTTCATGCGCTCGCCGGAGCCGCTGCCGCCCACGCTGGCGATCGCGATCCCGTCGATGGTGGTGTAGTTGAGGTTGGGCTGCACGCCGCGCACGGTCACGTAGCGCGGCTCGCCCGCGTCCTCCACCGCGCTCACCCCCGGCGCCGCCATCAGGCTCTCGGCCAGCGTCTCGTCGCCGTAGCTGTCCATCTCGTCGTAGATCACCGAGTCCTTGATGCCCGGTGCCTGCTTCTTCTGCTCGATCACCTCGTGCGCGGCAATCACGTTCACCGCATCCAGCGTCGGCGCGGCGCTTCCCTGCTCCGTGCCCGGCTGCGGCGTGGCCGTCTGCGGCACGTCGCGTGGTGGCGCAGGATCGATGGCGATGACGTTGCCGTCCACCACCGAATAGCGCAGGCCGGTGCCGGCCAGCAGTGCATCCAGTGCCTGCTTGATTGTCGACCCCGCCGCCACCGCGCCGCCCGTGCGCGGGGGGCCGCTCGGCGAGTAGAGGAACTGCACGCCCGACGCACGCGACAGCTGCTGCAGCGCGCGGCTCAGCGGTTGCGCGGCGATCGGCGCGGTGATCTTCGCGGCGAGCGCATCCGATGTCGCGGTCTGGGCCTGGCCGAGAAAGGAGTGGGAGAGGACGATGGCCAGGGCGATCGACAGGGAGAGCGGCTTCCGCATCACGGTTCCTTGAGGGAGAGAGGATGTCGACGCCGCGTCGCGGAACGACAGCGGCTTCTCCTTAAGAAAGAGCGGGCAAGCGGCGGAATGGAGAACGCGGATTCGATGAATTTTTTCTGACAGCGTCCGCGGCATGCTCAGCGGCTGGAGACGCGCACCGTCTCGCCATCGCGGTGCACAACGAAGCGCGGGTCGCGCTGCAGGAAGGCCTGCAGGGCCGAGACCCGGTGCGCATCCAGGCTGCCGGACAGGCGCGCCGATGCAGCCGCCTGGTCCGCGATCACCACCTGCACCGCGTTGTGGCGATTGAACGCCTGCGCGACCTCGTCCAGGCGTTCGTCGAGAAAGGAGATCTTGCGCTGCTGCCAGTCCAGCAGCATCGAGGCCGGCATGTTCAGCGGTCGCACCACCCGGCTACCGTGATCGACCGCGGCCACCCGACCGGCGTCCAGACGCGTCAGGCAACGCGCATCCTCGCCAGTGCGGCAGACCTCCACCGCGCCGGACACCACCCCGATCCGGGTGTCCTGCAAGCGGCGCGCGACGTCGAACACGGTGCCGATGTCGCGGATGTGCAGTCCGTCGACCTGCACCTGGAACGGGCGCCGGTCCGCTGCGATGTCGAAGCTGGCTTCTCCCCTCAGCAGTTCGGCGCGCCGGGCCAGCCATCCCATCCGCACGCGCACGACGCTGTCCGCGTTGAGCCGCACCCGGCTGCCATCGGCCAGGGTGAACGCGCGCAGTTGTCCGTGCCCGGCCTGCAACAGCAGTTCCGGCGATTGCAGATGTGCCAGCAGGACGCCCAGCGCGATCGCCACGCAGGCCGCAGCCGCGACCGCCGCCTGCCAGCGCCGGTGCGGACGCCGGGTGGCCGGCGCGGTGCGCGGTTCCGCGCCGGAGAACAGCGGCACGACCTTGGCGCGGAGCGCAGGCGTGGCGACGGTGCCCTGGCCGGCCGCCGCATCCTGTTGCCGCCGCGGGCGCATCGCCTGGCCCACTTCGCGATGCAGGCGCGAGGTGCGCAGGTACTCGCGCACGTGCTCGGGCGAACGCTGCATCCACTCCAGGAACGCCAGGCGCTCGGGCTCGCTCAACGGCGCCGCACGATGACGCAGGAACCAGGACGCCGCCTGCTCGGCCACGGTGTCGTCCATGGAGGGGGGCCGTTGATTCATGCCTCCCCCCGGCTGCGCAACCTCGCCCTGCACGCCTGCAGGCCCCTGCCGATATGCTTGCGCACCATATGCACGGACACGTCCATCCGCGCACCGATCTGCTGGCATTCCAGTCCGTCGCGGTAGTGCAGTTCCATCATCTGGCGGGTGGTCGGCGGCAGTTGCGCGATGGTGTTGCGGATCTCGCTCCATCGCTGCCGGCGCTCGAACTCGCCCTCCACGTCCTCTTCGCTTTCGAGCACCTCGGCCAGCAGTTCGACATCCTCCAGCGGCGGCAGCGCAGCGCGCGAGCGCGCATGTTCGCGCGCCAGGTTGGCCGCCACGGTATAGAGATAGGCTTCCGGATTGGCGACGGCCTCAGCGCTCTCGCCGGTGCTGCGCAACAGGCGCAGGTAGACCTCCTGCGCAAGATCCTCAGCGTCCTCGGCCTGCGAGCCGCGGCGCAGGAAGAAGCCACGCAGCAGGCGCCGCCGCAACGCATAGCTCTTCTCCCATACCCTCGCGCCACTCACGACCGCTCCAACCGCGTCCAGAGATGGAAACAGGTGATCTTCCAGGGGCAAGATGACGCGGCCATTGCATGGCCGGGTCAGTGCAGGCTTTTTCTGGCCTTGTTGCAATCGGCATCCCGACAGTGCCGCGCGCGGCTGCCGAAGTTCTTCCTGTCGTCAACAGGCGCGAGACGTGCGGAGAAACACCCCAGCGGGCGACTTCGCTCAGGCGCGTGTTCGAAACACCCGACGCAGCGCTACAAGGCGCAGCACATGCCCCAAATGGTGATGTCCCGAAGTGCGACACGTCACGCCACGTACGATCTGTTGGTCACTCTGAGGACGTGGCTAGGATTGCAATAAAGATCGTCAACTCGGAGCGCTGTGTTGTAGCCGTCACCAGCCAAACCGTTCTGTTCGTGGTTAACTGCCCCGGCGGCCTGATCTTCTTGGGCAACGGCATCCGTCCCGCTACGAAGTGACAAGGCCGATCACCGTCGAGCCTTCAATGCTCCATGCATTGCCTTGCTGCAAATTACCCGCACAGCGAGCACGCTGACGTTCAGCGCGTCCAGGTCGTACGGGTAGCGCTTGCCCTGCGTTCGAGGGCACGGCGCCTGGGTTTACATCGCGCAACTTGCGCTACTAGTCGAACATGCCGGATCGCGCTGTTCTAGTGCAAATGCCGCCGTGGCATGCGATGAGATGCAAAACACACGCTCTTTCAGTGTTCCTCTTAGCACAAGCAGGTCAGCAAGAACCCAAATTGTTAATGCTGCGCCCCTCTACAGCGAACTCTTGCAGCTCAGCAATGCCGTCATTTTTCAATTACACAGACTGCAATAATCTGCAATTGCCCTGCCTATTTTCGCAATGACAGCCCAAACAACATATAGCTCTACACCCAAGGATCCAGCGCACCTCTCACTATTGTTATCCACCCAACTTCAAAATGGCGCCAGGCTCGCAGCCTGGCGCCAACTAAACCATTAGACACGCAACTCGGCCAATTTAATAACCGGAGTACGACCAGACCTGATTAGCATCGCCAGTACATTCCCAAATATACGTCTTAGATCCATTGGTTGAACCACGCGCGGGATCAGCAAGACATTTGTTACTGGCAGCGCTTCGAACCTCACCAATCAATTGCCACTGCTGATGCACCCCATTGTTACACGTCCACATTCTGATGCGAGTACCGTTACTTGATTTCCCGTCGGATGCCTCCAAGCACTTGCCAGCAAACTGGATTGAACCATTCCGTCCTAGCTTCCACTTCTGCTGCGGGAAACCATTGCAATCCCAAAGCTGGACTGCGGCACCATCTGCAGTCGACCCGCCTTCCACGTCCAAGCATTTACCATCGATCCCTCTAATTTCGCCGCTAGTCGGCTCATAACTCCAACGCTGCTGACGATTTCCCAGCCACTCCCACAACTGCAACTTATTTCCGTTAGCACTAGACCCGTCAATAGCATCCAATACTTTTCCACCAACCCCCACAATTGATGCACTAGTAAAAAACCATTGCTGATTCTTACCTGCGAGGGGGTCAAACAATTGCAACAGCGAGCCGTTAGCAGTGCCATAGCTCACTACATCAAGTACACGCTGACTTGGCACACTCCTAAGGTAACCAGTCTCTAACTCCAGCGACCACACCTGCTGCTGATTACCATTACAAGAATACTGCTGAATGGGAGATCCATTTCCGGTAGCTGCGCCTTCGACATCCAAGCATTTGCCTCCCATGCCGATAAGGGCACCAAATATCGAAGGGGGTGAGGTAGGTGTCGTAGGAGGAGGCGTTGGAGTCGTAGCATCCGGAATTTTTGAGAGCACAATTCCAATAGGAAAATCCTTAGTGCACGAACTAGTATTAGCCGTTCCAGTCTTATACCAACCATCAGGAATTGGCGACCATGAACATACAACCACACCATTGGTGGGAATTTGAATGAAGTATCTCCCCAAATTGCATGTTTGCCCATTACTACCATACACCTGAGTAATTACATATCCGGCCGGCACAGGGGAGTCAGCACAGATGGCCATATTATTTTTCGGCAACTCATAACGCCGCGTTGAAAATAACGATCCACAAGGCAAATAATTGCTATCACTCGTGAAAACATAACCAGATGGCGTCGGACTATTTCCGCATGCATACATCCCATCTCGAGCTTGCTCAATTACAAACGTACCCGCCAAGCACCCCTGAGAATTAGAGTCATTTCTTGTGATTAAATAATTTTTCGCGATTGGCGAATCTGAGCATATAGTAATTCCATTACGCGCTGCATTGATTCGAACACGCGCCTCTCCGCAGGAAACCGTGTTATTGTTCCCAAAAGGGGTAATCACGTAAGGATCGGGTATTGGTGAACTGCGGCAAACCAATTTATCTTCAGAGGGCAGTTCTAGCTGCCAAGCCAATCCTGAGTCGCAACTGCGGTCTTGTCTCTGGGATGTCTTTACGTAGCCCTTTGGGATAGGACTATTAGAGCAGACCTGCACTTGTGCCAATGCTTTTTCAGCGCACGCCAAAGAAAGAAGAAACACAGCCAAAATTATAAAATAAACTCTACTCATTCCATCCCCCGTTACTGACCTTCCGGGCCAGTACGCTCCATAATAAGATGCCCAAGAATCACTCCCCGAACACCACCGAAAACCATGGTAAAAAACTTAAATATAAAAAATCCCAATGGAACTCACCCACCCCCTTTCATTGAAATATTCAACCCAAAGCTCAGTTAGCCACCTACCCAAAGATAAAATGCCAAAGATATTCTTCGGCTATCATACCGAATCACCTTTTATGCAAAGAACCTATCAAGCCCGCTCAATTCAGACTTTGCAACTGAGCACGCTACAACTCTTACTCTCCTACAGAAAGCAATGAACAGAATTAATTGCAACCCTAAAGCACCCCGCCCCACCTAAAAAACCGAGCCCCCACCTTGACGCAACATACTAAATTCGAGATCAAATCATCAAAGCGCTTAAAAAAAAGAGCCAGTGGAGTCACTTTGATGCCCTCCCGGACTCAATGGAGCTCTACAACTTCAGCGGCGGACGCGGCGATGGCAGCCCTCGCCAACTCCAGTTGGACTGAGACCTAGCGCTTGAGCACAGTCAGTCGCAAATTTTCTAGCGGGTCGGCTTAAACTTGGCGAACCAGAGACACGGGGAAGCTACCCATCGCAACTGTATCCATGATCGATCCGCTCCGTGTCCGTCGCAAACATCGATTTGATCCCGTTTGAGTGACCGCCGCAACAGCGGCGCAACAAAGAACACCGTTACTTGCCGTCAGTGACCCGGATTGACCGCTACAAACCGTAGGAAAGCTTCTTGCAAACCACTGATTCCACTGCAAAACCCTCGCTGAGCAAGGCAAGTGCCGAGCACACGCCCCTCATGAAGCAGTTCTTCGCCGCCAAGTCCGAGTACCCGGACCTGCTGCTGTTCTTCCGCATGGGCGATTTCTACGAACTGTTCTACGACGACGCGCGCAAGGCCGCGCGGCTGCTGGACATCACCCTGACCCAGCGCGGCAGTTCCGGCGGTGCGCCGATCCCGATGGCCGGGGTGCCGGTGCATGCCTACGAGGGCTATCTGGCGCGGCTGGTGGCGCTGGGCGAGTCGGTGGCGATCTGCGAGCAGATCGGCGATCCGGCGCTGGCCAAGGGCCTGGTCGAGCGCAAGGTGGTGCGCATCGTCACCCCCGGCACGGTGACCGACGAGGCCTTGCTGGACGAGCGCCGCGACACCTTGCTGATGGCCATCGCGCGCACCAAGCAGGGCTACGGCCTGGCCTGGGCCGACCTGGCCGGCGGCCGTTTCCTGGTCAACGAGGTGGACAACGAGGACGCGCTGGAGGCGGAACTGGCGCGGCTGGAGCCGGCCGAACTGCTGGTGCCCGATGAGGACCAATGGCCGGAGTTCCTGCGCGAGCGCCGCGGCGTGCGCCGCCGGCCGCCGTGGCTGTTCGACGCCGACAGCGGTCGCCGCCAGTTGCTGGCGTTCTTCCAGTTGCACGATCTGAGCGGCTTCGGCATCGACGACAAGCCGCGCGCCACCGCCGCCGCCGGCGCCCTGCTCGGCTACGTGGAGGAAACCCAGAAGCAGCGCCTGCCGCACCTGACCGCGATCGCGATGGAGACCGCCGGCGAGGCGATCGCGATGAACGCGGCCACCCGCCGCCACCTGGAACTGGACACGCGCGTCGACGGCGACACCCGCAACACCCTGCTGGGCGTGCTCGACAGCACGGTCACGCCGATGGGCGGGCGCCTGCTGCGGCGCTGGCTGCACCGTCCGCTGCGCCTGCGCGAGGTGCTGGTGCAGCGCCACCACGCGGTCGGCACGCTGATCGACCGTGGCGCCGACGCCGACCTGCGCGAGGCGTTCCGCGCGCTCGGCGACGTCGAACGCATCCTCACCCGCGTCGCCCTGCGCTCGGCGCGCCCGCGCGACTTCTCCACCCTGCGCGACGGCCTGGGCCTGCTGCCGAAGGTGCGCGCGGTCCTGGCACCGCTGGATTCGCCGCGGCTGGCGGCGCTGGCGGCGGAGCTGGGCCAGCACGACGAGATCGCGCACCTGCTGGCGTCGGCGATCGCCGAGCAGCCGCCGCTCAAGCTCAGCGACGGCGGCGTCATCGCGGCCGACTACGACGCCGAGCTGGACGAACTGCGCCGGCTCAGCACCAATGCCGACCAGTTCCTGATCGACCTGGAAGCGCGCGAACGCGCCAGCAGCGGCATCGCCACGCTGAAGGTCGGCTACAACCGCGTGCACGGCTACTACATCGAAATCAGCAAGGGCCAGGCCGACAAGGCACCGGTGCACTACAGCCGGCGCCAGACCCTGACCAACGCCGAGCGCTACATCACCGAGGAACTGAAGAACTTCGAGGACAAGGTGCTGTCGGCGCGCGAGCGCGCGTTGTCGCGCGAGAAGCTGCTCTACGAAGGCCTGCTGGACACGCTGGGCGAGCGCCTGGAGCCGCTCAAGCGCGCCGCCGCCGCACTCAGCGAACTGGACGTGCTGGCCGGCTTCGCCGAACGCGCGCAGGCGCTGGACTGGACCCAGCCGGAACTGGAGACCGGCGCGTGCCTGCGCATCGAACGCGGCCGCCACCCGGTGGTGGAAGCGGTGCGCGAGCAGCCGTTCGAACCGAACGACCTGGACCTGCACCCCGACCGCCGCATGCTGGTGATCACCGGCCCGAACATGGGCGGTAAATCGACCTACATGCGCCAGAACGCGCTGATCGTGCTGCTCGCGCACATCGGCAGCTACGTGCCGGCGCGGCGCGCGGTGATCGGCCCGATCGACCGCATCCTCACCCGCATCGGCGCCGGCGACGACCTGGCCCGCGGCCAGTCGACCTTCATGGTCGAGATGGCCGAAACCAGCTACATCCTGCACCACGCCACCGCACAGTCGCTGGTGCTGATGGACGAGATCGGCCGCGGCACCTCCACCTACGACGGCCTGGCCCTGGCCGATGCGGTGGCGCGCCATCTCGCACACCACAATCGCTGCTACACATTGTTCGCCACGCACTATTTCGAGTTGACCGCGCTGGCCGACGAATCGGTCGAAGGCGGCGCCAGCGGCATCGCCAACGTGCATCTGGACGCGGTCGAGCACGGCGACCGCCTGGTGTTCATGCACGCAGTCAAGGACGGCCCGGCCAACCGCAGCTTCGGCCTGCAGGTGGCGGCGCTGGCCGGCCTGCCCAAGACCACGGTGGCGCAGGCGCGGCGACGCCTGGCAGAACTGGAACAGCGCGGCGGCGAGAGCCATGCCTCGCAGATGGCGCCGCAGGCGCTGGACGCGCCGCAGCAGTTCGGCCTGTTCGCGGCCACGCCCTCCGCCGCGCAGGAAGCATTGGCTGCGCTGGATCCGGACGAACTCACACCCAAGCAGGCGCTGGAAGCGCTGTACCGGCTCAAGTCGCTGCTATAGGCGGCCTACGATTTAGCCCCTCTCCCATCGGGAGAGGAGTTGGGGTGAGGGTCCGGCGCGAAGCGTCTCGCAGTGTCAGGGCGCACGAGGCTGCGCCCGTACCCTCATCCGCCCCTGCGGGGCACCTTCTCCCGGAGGGAGAAGGGAGGCGCCAAAGCCCCTCTCCCCCGGAGAGGGGTTGGGGTGAGGGTCCGGCGCGAAGCGTCTCGCAGTGGCAGGGCACACGAGGCTGCGCCCGCACCCTCATCCGCCCCTTCGGGGCACCTTCTCCCGGAGGGAGAAGGGAGGCACCAGAGCCCCTCTCCCACCGGGAGAGGGGTTGGGGTGAGGGTCGGTCCACGCGGCGAGCACACCCACCCTCCAGTGGCCCACCTTCCACTAGGCAGTCGCCGGCACAGCGCTCGGGCGCGGCATGAACGGGTTCGGATGCGCCGCCAGCAACGCATCGTCGATGGCCGCGGCACGCTGCGCCGCCGGGCGCGCCATGTGCCGCTGCACGAAGGCGACAAACGCCGGCCGCGCCTGCAGCACACCGATGCGCGTGTAGAAGCCGAGGAACGCCGCGGCATAAAGGTCGGCCGCGCTGAAGCGATCGCCGGCCAGGTGCTCGCGACCGGCGACGCCCTGCTCCAGCATGTCCAGCAGGTCCTCGCCATGGCCGTAGCCCGCGCTGTGCGCCGGCGCCAGCGTGCCGTGCTGCTTGGCGGTCAGGAACGCCTCGGCCGGACCGGCCAGCAGGAACAGCCAGCGGTAGTACTCGCCCCGCGCCGACGATCCCAGCGGCGGCGCCAGTTGCCGCTCCGGCACCAGATCGGCCAGGTAGGCGCAGATCGCCGCGTTCTCGGTCACGACCGTGGTGCCGTGGACCAGCGCCGGCACCTTGCCCATCGGGTTGATCGCCAGATACGCCGGCGTCTTCATGCCGGTGCCGTAGTCCAGGATCTGCGCGCGGTACGGCAGGCCGGTTTCTTCGAGCATCCAGCGCGCGATGCGGCCGCGCGACATGGGGTGGGTGTAGAGCACAAGATCGTGGGACATGGTCGGACTCCGTGGTGGACGCCACGCAGTCTGCGCGTGCCCTGCTGACACCTGCTGTCAGGAGCCGACGCCGTGTCCGGTGGCGGCGCGCCAGCGCCGGATCAGCAGATGCCGTCGCGTCGGGTAGCGTTCGCTGTCGTCGCGCAGCGCCAGCACCCGGTCGGCACGGAAATGGCGGAAGTCGCCGCGCAGTTCGCACCACGCCGCGATCATGCCGAAACCGCCCAGGAAGGCCATCGCGAACGGCCAGATGCGCCGTTGCGAGGCGACGCCGCCGGCATCGGCGTAGTCCATGTGCAGCACGTGTTCCAGGCGGATGCCACGACGCAGCACCGGTAGCCACGGTGCCGCCGGCTGCGCGGGCGTGGCTGCGGGCACCAGCAACCCGCTGGTCTCCAGCGCCAGCCGCAACGGTGCCGGCAGCGACGCCCCGATCCGGGTGATGGCGCGCTGCGCGGCCTGCGCCAGTTCCGGATCGGCCTGGCTCGCCACCCAGCGCGCGCCCAGGGTCAGCGCTTCCAGTTCGTCCTCGCTGAAGTTCAACTCCGGCAGCAGGAAACCCGGGCGCAGCACGTAGCCTACGCCGGGGTCGCCGAGGATGTCGGCGCCCTGCCCGCGCAGGCTGGCGATGTCGCGGTACAGCGTGCGCAGGCTCACCCCCAGATCGGCAGCGAGCTGCGCCCCGGCCACGGGCCGACGGCGCCCGCGCAGGGCGTCGAGCAGGCGCAGCAGACGGGTGGCGCGTTGAGTCATCGCGACAGGATAGTGGGCAGGCGCCGCCAACGGGAGGCACTGGTGCGTCAGGCATCGCCCGCCTGGCGCTGCTGTCCGATCGGTGTCGCACTGCGCAGCGACGCTGTCGCCTGGAGGAAACACGGACTTCTATACTCGACGGCGAACGCGCCGCCCTGCTCCGTCGCAAACGAGCCGCGGACACCAGCACAGGCCGCACGCGTCCGCGACGGCCACATCCAACGAGGGAACGCATGCAGCCACGCTCGCGAACGTCGTCACGCCAACCGGTTCCCTGCGCCACCGCCGGTGCCCTGCGGGCGCCACATCCGCGCAGCGGCGGTCGCGGCCTCCGGGACTGAGGCGACGATGATGGAATTTGTCCTTTTTGCCATCGGCGTGGTCGTCGGTGCGGTGCTGTTGCATCTGGCGCGCCCTCTCGGGCGCAGCGCCTCCGCGCAGCGGCCTGCACCGGCGACCGACGCCAGCGAGAACCACCACGCCGCGCCCGAGGCAGCGCAGGAAACCCCGGCGCAGCATCTGCAGCGGCTGCGCCAGCAGGTGGAAGCACAGGACGAGCAGATCCACAGCCCTGCCGATCTGGCACAGATTCCGCAGTTCCAGCAAGGCGTGGCGCTGCTGGCGGGCGCGGAGTTCTCCCATCAGGAACTGGTCGAGGCGCTGGGCAGCCCAGGCTACGTGCTGCCGTGCATGGCAGCGCAGGCTTTGGCGCAACGTCGCCCCCCGGATGCGGACGCGGTCCTGGACGTGCTCCCGCACCTGGGCTCGTATCCGCTGAGCTTCCTGTTCGACTACCTGCAGCGCCTGCCGGATGCCGACCATCTGCACGCGCTGCTGCGCCACGCACGCGACTGGTGGTGGAACGTCGTCCCGTTCCGGCAACGCCTGCGCGCTTATCTGCAGTGGGCCGCAAGCAAGACCCCGGCGGACCGCCCGGTGGATTTCGACGAACTCGACGATGCGGCGCTGACCGCACTCGGCGACAACCTGGCGCAGTTCAAGGAACCGGTGCTGGAGCCGTTCCTGCAGCGCCTGCACGACGCACGCAAGCAGCGTCGCGAGCAGCGCGTGCTCGGCGGCTTCGGCCGTGTCGTCGCCGCGGTGCCGGCGCGCCTGCGCCTGCACCACCCGGGGCTGGACGCGGCCTTGCAGCGCGCCTACGAGCACGTGGTGACCACGCCCCCGCAGCCGGTCCTGCTGGTCGGCGAGCACGGCGTGGGCAAGAGCGTGCTGATCGACCTGCTCAGCGAACGCCTGCTCGGCGAAGGCTGGCGCGTGTTCGAGGCCTCCGCCGCGGAGATCCTGGCGGGGCAGAGCTACATCGGCGAACTGGAGGGACGCATCCGCGAGATGCTGGCGGTCCTGCATCGCGAGCGCGCCCTGTGGCGCGCGCCGGACTTCTACGACCTGCTGCACAAGGGCGCGCATTCGCGCGATCCGCGCGGCATCCTCGATCTGGTGCTGCCGGCGCTGGAGCGCGGTGAGCTGCGCCTGATCGGCGAGATCACGCCGCGGCAACTGGCGCAACTGCAGGTGGCGCGGCCGACCACGCGTTCGCGCTTCGAAGTGGTGACGCTGGCACCGGCCGCGTCCACCGCGCTGGCGCAGATCGGCGCACAGTGGGCGCAGGCCCAGGCGCAGGCACTGCAGACCGAGGTGATCGACGCGCGCGCCCTGGCCGAAGCCGAACGCCTGGCCGCGCAGTACTTCCCCGATCAGCACGAGCCCGGCCGCCTGCTGCAACTGCTCGACGAGACCCTGCAGGCCGCGAAGGACGGCGACGACGCACGCCTGCCGCTGGACGACGATGCCCTGCTGCAGGCGGTGGCCAGGCGCAGCGGCCTGCCGCTGGAGGTGATCGACGATCGCCAACGGCTGGAACTGGAGACGCTGCGCCGTTTCTTCCGCAAGCGCGTGCTGGGCCAGGACGAGGCGGTGGAGACCCTGCTCGACCGCATCGCCATGCTCAAGGCCGGGCTGATCGACAGCCGCCGCCCGATCGGCGTGTTCCTGTTCGCCGGCCCGACCGGCACCGGCAAGACCGAATTGGCCAAGGCACTGGGCGAACTGCTGTTCGGCACTCCCGAGCGCCTGCTGCGCCTGGACATGAGCGAGTTCCAGGGCGAGGACGCGCTGTATCGGCTCACCGGCGACGACAGCGCCGGGCAGCGCACGCTGATCGCACGCATCCGCGAGCAGCCGTTCTCGGTGGTGCTGCTGGACGAGTTCGAGAAGGCCCACCCCAAGGTCTGGGACCTGTTCCTGCAGGTGTTCGACGACGCCCGCCTGAGCGACCGCAACGGCAACACCGCCGACTTCCGCCACAGCATCATCATTCTCACCAGCAACGTCGGCGCCACGCTGGCCCGCGGCGCCGGCCCCGGCTTCGCCACCGTCGCCGGCGGCTACTCGCGCAACGCGGTGGAAAAGGCGGTGTACGAGACCTTCCGCCGCGAGTTCGTCAACCGGCTCGACAAAGTGGTGCTGTTCAACCCGCTGGATCGGGCGCTGATGCGCGAGATCCTGCACAAGGAACTGGATCGCACGCTGACCCGGCGCGGCCTGCGCAATCGCGCATGGGCGGTGGAATGGGAGCCGTCGGCGATCGAGTTCCTGCTCGACCGCGGCTTCACTCCCGACCTGGGCGCGCGGCCGCTGCGCCGCGCGATCGAACAGCATCTGCTCGCGCCCCTGGCACGCAGCATCGTCGAGCAACGCGCCCCCGAAGGCGACCAGTTCCTGTTCGTTCGCGGCGCCGGCGACCGCCTCGACGTGCGCTTCATCGCGCCGGATGCGCCGCCGACGCCGGAGCCCCTGCCCGCCGCGGTCGACCCCGCCGCGCCGACGGATCTGCGCGACCTGGTGTACGCGCCCAATGCAGACAGCGCGGTCCTGCCGCGCCTGGATGCGGCCTTGCATCGTCTGCAGGAATCGCACGCCACGCCGGCCTGGCGGCAGGCGCGCGAGGCCGACTTCGCCGCCATGGGCGAGCGCGATTTCTGGTCGCAACCCGGCCGCTTCCAGGTGCTGGACCGGATCGAGCGCCGCGACCGCATCGAAAGCGCGCTGGCCACCGCCGTGCGCCTACGCGCGCGGCTGGACGGCGGCGCCCAGCGCGACGGCGAGTTCGTGGCGCGCCTGACCCAGTTGCTGTGGCTGCTGCACCTGGCCAGCACCGCGCTGCAGGAGCAACGCCCGCAGGATGCGCTGCTGGACCTGCGCATCGGCGCCAGCGAGCTGCACCGGAATCCGGCCGAAGCGCGGCAATGGTGGCAACGTCTGCTGCAGATGTATCTGGCCTGGGCCGAGCAGCGCAACATGCGGGTGGAGGTGCTGGCACAGGATCCGCAGCAAGGTCGCGCCTGGCTGGCCATCGCCGGCTTCGGGGCACTGGCGTTGCTGGACGCGGAAGCCGGCCTGCACGTGCAGGAGCAGGAGGTCGACGAACCGACCCTGCGCCGGCTCGCGGTGCAGGTGCGGGTCGCCCCGGACCTGCCCGGGCAGGCACGGCGCGCGCCCATCGGCGAGGACGAACTGCGGGTATGCCGACGCTATCGGATCGCGCCTTCGCCGCTGGTGCGCGACAGCGTCCGCGGCTGGCGCAGCGGACGCCTGGAGCGCGTGCTGGGTGGCGATTTCGACGTGATGCCGGTCGACTGAGTCCTGCCAGGGGCGCACGCAGCATGCGCCCACTGCAGGGAGCGACGGCGAGCGAGCGATGCGCAGCCACACCGCGCACCGCCATCGATGTGATAGCTACGTCCTATCGATTGATTAGAAGAATTCGAATTCTATAAATCGCGGCTTCCGCCTATCGTGTCTCCAGTTTCACCGTGTCGCCGCCGTATGATCGCGGCGCCGAGCCACCCCATCTCGTCCACCAAGAGCCAAGGCAGCCTCCCATGACCAGCGAATCGAAATGCCCGTTCCACCAGGCTGCCAGCGGCAGCGGCACCAGCAATCGCGACTGGTGGCCCAAGCAGTTGCGCGTGGACCTGCTCAACCAGCATTCGGCCCGTTCCAACCCGCTGGACCCGCAGTTCGATTACGCCAAGGCGTTCAAGCAGCTCGATCTGGAAGCGCTCAAGCGCGACCTGCATGCGCTGATGACCGATTCGCAGGACTGGTGGCCGGCCGACTTCGGCCACTACGGCCCGCTGTTCGTGCGCATGGCCTGGCATAGCGCCGGCACCTACCGCACCGGCGACGGCCGCGGCGGCGGTGGCCGCGGCCAGCAGCGTTTCGCTCCGCTCAACAGCTGGCCGGACAACGTCAGCCTGGACAAGGCGCGGCGCCTGCTGTGGCCGATCAAGCAGAAGTACGGCCAGGCCATCTCCTGGGCCGACCTGCTGATCCTCACCGGCAACGTCGCGCTGGAATCGATGGGCTTCAAGACCTTCGGCTTCGCCGGCGGCCGCGCCGACACCTGGGAGCCGGACCAGGACGTGTACTGGGGCCGCGAGACCAAGTGGCTGGGCGGCGACGAGCGGTATTCGCACGGCTCGCCGGGCGTGGACGAGGCGCACGGCGTGCTGGTGAAGGACGACGACAGCGAAGTGCGCCACACCCGCGACCTGGAAAACCCGCTGGCCGCGGTACAGATGGGCCTGATCTACGTCAACCCGGAAGGTCCGGACGGCAACCCCGACCCGCTGCTGGCCGCCAAGGACATCCGCGACACCTTCGGCCGCATGGCCATGAACGACGAAGAGACCGTGGCGCTGATCGCCGGTGGCCATACCTTCGGCAAGACCCACGGCGCTGGCCCGGCCGACCACGTCGGCGCCGAGCCGGAAGCGTCCGATCTGGAAAGCCAAGGCCTGGGCTGGTCCAACAGCTTCGGCAGCGGCAAGGGCGGCGACACCATCACCAGCGGCCTGGAAGTCACCTGGACCACCAAGCCGGCGCAGTGGACCAACGAGTTCTTCGAGCACCTGTTCAAGTTCGAGTGGGAACTGAGCAAGAGCCCGGCCGGCGCCCACCAGTGGGTGGCCAAGAACGCCGAGGCGGTGATCCCCGACGCGCACGACCCGTCGAAGAAGCACCTGCCGACCATGCTCACCACCGACCTGGCGCTGCGCTTCGACCCGGCCTACGAGAAGATCTCGCGCCGCTTCCTGGAGAACCCGCAACAGTTCGCCGACGCCTTCGCCCGCGCCTGGTTCAAGCTGACCCACCGCGACATGGGTCCGCGTGCGCGCTACCTCGGCCCGGACGTGCCGGCCGAAGAACTGCTGTGGCAGGACCCGATCCCGGCCGTGGACCACCCGCTGGTCGACGCGCAGGACATCGCCGCGCTCAAGAAGACCCTGCTCGATTCCGGGCTGAGCGTGGCGCAGCTGGTGTCCACCGCCTGGGCCGCGGCGTCCACCTTCCGCGGCTCGGACATGCGCGGCGGCGCCAACGGCGCGCGCATCCGCCTGGCCCCGCAGAAGGATTGGGAGGTCAACCAGCCGGCACAACTGGCGCAGGTCCTGGCCACGCTGGAGCGCATCCAGGCGCAGTTCAACGGCGCGCAGAGCGGCGGCAAGAAGATCTCGCTGGCCGACCTGATCGTGCTCGGCGGCGCCGCCGCGGTGGAACAGGCGGCCAAGCTGGCCGGACAGATCGTCGAGGTGCCGTTCGTGCCGGGCCGCATGGATGCCTCGCAGGAACAGACCGACGTGGAATCGTTCGCGGTGCTGGAACCGATCGCCGATGGTTTCCGCAACTACGCCAGGCGCCGTTACGCGCTGTCGGCCGAAGCGCTGCTGATCGACAAGGCGCAGTTGCTGACCCTGACCGCACCGGAGATGACCGTGCTGGTCGGCGGCCTGCGCGTGCTCGGCGCCAACAGCGGCCAGTCCGCGCACGGCGTGTTCACCGATCGCCCGGGCGTGCTCAGCAACGACTTCTTCGCCAACCTGCTGGACATGGGCACCGAGTGGAAGGCGACCTCGGAGATGAAGGACGTCTACGAAGGCCGCGACCGCAAGAACGGCGCCGTGAAGTGGACCGGCACCCGTGCCGACCTGGTGTTCGGCTCCAACTCGGTGCTGCGCGCCGTGGCCGAGGTCTACGCCAGCGCCGACGCGCAGGCGAAGTTCGTGCGCGACTTCGTCGCCGCCTGGACCAAGGTGATGCAGCTGGATCGCTTCGACCTGGCCGCCTGACGACGGCAGACGGGGCGCCGCAGCGGCGCCTCGCGTGTCCTGCCTGCATGACGACAACGCCCCGCTCGCCGGGGCGTTGTCGCGAGTGTGAGGGCAACCGCCACACTTCGAATATGCGGCAAAGACGACGGCATGGTTTCGACGACGCAGCGCGTCGCAGCTGAAGCCGATGCCACAGCACGCACCACTCGCCGTAGGAGCGGCTTCAGCCGCGACCGCAGCACGCTAACCGCGTCGTGGCATCCATCGACGCGAACGTCCGGCAGGTCCACAGGCCATCCTCGGGCGGAGATCGAGACAGTGTCGCCTGATGAACGCACGGCATCCATCGCGTTCGGCTACAGCGCGTCCAGATCCCCCAGCGCTCGGATCAGCCGCCGCGCGCGCTTGTCCGGCTTGCCCTCCGGCGCCTGGTAGCCATTGCGCTCGGCGCTGCGCTGCGCGCGCAACTGCGCGCGGCGCTCGCGCGAGGCTTCGCTCTCCAGGTACAGGGTCTGCGCCACGCTGGCCGGGCCGCGGGTGTCGCTCAATCCCAGCACCTGGATCTCGAACACCTCGTCGCCGCGCTGCACGCGTACCTGCTCGCCCACGCGCACCGCGCGCGAGGATTTCGGCCGCTGCCCGGCCACGTCCACCTTGCCGGTCTCCACCGCCTGCTTGGCCAGGCTGCGGGTCTTGAAGAAGCGCGCGGCCCACAGCCAGACATCCAGGCGCACCGCGGCAGCTTGTACGACAGATTCATTCATTGCGTTGCTCGACATCCACTCGCGTTGGGGATTGCAGGCAGTCAAAGGCGACGCCGGATCGGACGCCATCGCGCCGCCGAGGGCATGCGCGGCGCACACGTCTCTCCGCACAGATGGCGATGCGATCGCACCAATGCAAGCACCGCCCCGCGGGAGTCCACCCTCCGGGATGAATGGGTTGGCAGGGAGCGAGCGACCTCGAGGCAGGCGCCCCGGAGGGCGGCTCGCTCAGATTGACTGTCTCATGCCGGTGCTGGCTTCGCCCCCTACTCCGCACCAAGCCCATGACCCGAGCCGTGCCGAACGCAGTTCCATCCTCGCCGCAGCGCACCACCGCGACTCGGATAGGACCGGCCACCCCCGTGAGGGCGCATGCCACCCGCCATGGAGTGGCGCAGGTCCGCTCCCCCACCCGCCTGTTGCACAAACGCTGCGCAGACCCAGATCCGCCCATCGCCCCGCCGACATCCGTCGGTGCTAGTGTGGCCGGCTCACGCTCGCTCCCGACCCGCGATGACCAAGCCCGCTGCGCTCACCGAAGGCCCGATCGGCCGCCAGTTGCTGCTGTTCTCGCTGCCGATCCTGGCCGGCAACATCGCGCAATCGCTCAACGGCTCGGTCAATGCCGTGTGGATCGGCCGCTATCTCGGCGAAGCGGCGCTCACTGCCGCGGCCAACGCCAACAGCATCATGTTCTTCCTGATCGGTTCGGTGTTCGGCATCGGCATGGCCGCCACCATCCTGATCGGCCAGGCGATGGGTCGCGGCGACGTGGCCCAGGCGCGGCGGGTGATGGGCACCAGCGCCACCTTCTTCATCGGCATCTCGGTATTGATCGCCGCCGGCGGCTGGTGGCTGGCGCGGCACCTGCTGGCGGCGATGGGCACGCCGGCGGCTTCGCTGCCGTTGGCCGAGGCCTATCTGCGGGTGATCTTCCTGGCGATGCCGCTGCTGTACACCTTCGCGTTCCTGTCGGCGGCGCTGCGCGGCACCGGCGATTCGCGCACGCCGTTCCGCTTCCTGCTGCTGTCGGTGGTGCTGGACATCGGCTTCAACCCGCTGCTGCTGTTCGGGCTGGGGCCGTTCCCCAAGCTGGGCATCGCCGGGGCGGCCTGGGCCACGCTGATCGCGCAGGCGGTGTCGCTGACCGGGTTGCTGCTGTACCTGCGGCACAAGCGCCACGTGCTGTGGCTGGGCCGCCGCGACGCGCGGCTGTTCCGGCTCGACCTGCCGATCCTGCGCGCGCTGATCGTCAAGGGCGTGCCGATGGGCCTGCAGATGGTGCTGATCTCGCTGGCGATGATCGTGATGATCTCGCTGGTCAACGGCTATGGCACCGCCACCTCCGCGGCCTACGGCGCGGCGCTGCAGCTGTGGGCCTACCTGCAGATGCCGGCGATGGCGATCGGCGCGGCCTGCTCGTCGATGGCCGCGCAGAACGTCGGTGCGCAGCGCTGGGACCGGGTCGCGGCGACTGCGCGCAAGGGCGTGCTGTTCAATTTCCTGCTGACCGGCGCGCTGATCGCGCCGCTGATCCTGTTCGATCGCTGGACCCTGGCGCTGTTCCTGCCGCCGCACAGCGCGGCGCTGGAGATCGCACGCCACCTCAACCACATCGCGGTGTGGTCGTTCCTGTTCTTCGGCGTCACCTTCGTCATCTCCGGCGTGGTCCGCGCCACCGGTGCAGTGGTCCCGCCGCTGCTGATCCTGGCGCTGTCGCTCTGGGGCATCCGCGTGCCGTTCGCGCAGTTGCTGCAGCCGCAGCTGGGCGTGGATGCGGTGTGGTGGAGCTTCCCGACCAGCGCCACCTGCGCGATGCTGCTGTCGCTGGCGTATTACCGCTGGGGCAACTGGCGCAAGGCGCGGATGCTGGCGCCGTCGCGGCCGGAGACCGTGGCGCATCCGGCGGAAGTGCCGGTGCAGCCGCCGGCACCGGTCGCCGACGTGGCGGTGGCGCAGGATCCGGCGCGCTGAGTGCCTGGGCGGCGGGGGTGCCTTGCCGTCGAATCCCCCGCCACTTGTAGATACCGTCTTACCCCCTAGCAGGCAAGGCCCCTTTTCGGATCGAACGCCGTGCCCGATTTGAGAACGCCGTAGGCCAGGTGCAGGAGCTTGCGCATGGCGGCGCACACGATCTGCTTGCCGGCTTTGCCGCGTTCGCTCAGCCGCTGTTTCAGCGCCCGGATGATCGGGTTGTGGGTCATGGCCACCAGGGCCGGCATGAACAGGCCCGCGCGCAGGCGGGACGAGCCGGTACGCGAGATGCAGACGTGGCCTTTGCGCTCGCCCGACTCCTGCAGGCACGGATTCAGGCCCGCGAAGGCGGTCACCGCCGAGGCATCGGCGAAGCGCCTCACATCGCCAAGCTCGGCCAGCATCAAGGCCGCGCTGGTGTCGGCAATGCCCTGGATGCTCACCAGCAGCTCGCGCTGCCCACGCAAGGTCGGATCCTGGTCGATATGGTCATCGATGGCCTGCTCGATCTGGGCGATGTGGTGTTGCAGATCGGCCAGATGGACCTGGATCGAGTCCTTCACCTGGGCCGGAGCGACGTCCAGCCGGTTGCGCTCCATCTGCAGCATCTGTTGCAGATCCTGGCGCCGGCGCACCAGCGCTTTAAGCTGCTTGAGCGCCGGCGGATCAGGGGACCAACGGCGTAACTGCTCGCGGTGACGCAGGGCATAGCTGGCGATCAGCTTGGCATCGCTGCGATCGGTCTTGACCCGGCTGAGTTGGCTGCGTGCGTACGCGGCCGTCTGTGCCGGGTTGAGCACGCACACCCGATAGCCTCGTGCGTGGAGGAACTCGGCCAGCGCCTGGTGGTAGGTGCCGGTGGCCTCCATGGCGATCCAGCTATCGGACTGGGCATGCGTCTGCAGCCATGCCTGCAGGGCCTGGAAGCCCTTGGCATCGTTGGACAACTTGGCCTTGGTACGGTGCTTGCCATTGGTCAGCTCGATGGCCACATCGAAACTGCGTTTGGCGACGTCGATGCCGATGACGGGAGACATGCGCGATTCCTCCATCGTGTCAGGGTCATGATCGGCGCTGGGCCCGGTCCTGCCTTGTCGATGCGAGTTCACGCCCGGGGGGGCGGACTCTGGATACCGTTCGGACACCCAAGGGCCAGCATGTGGAGGGCGGAGCCGATCTACGATGCAAGCTCGAAGCTTTAGGAGCGACTGGACCTCCCACACCTCCTCCGATGATCAGTCGGAAGACATGACGCCTGTTTAGGGGCGACATGTCCAGATACAAGGAGCGGCTTCAGCCGCGACCAACCCGCCGACCATCATCAAGAAGGACGCAGGCGCTCAGCAGCGAGCGGTTCTGGGAATGCCCGGTCGCGGCTGAAGCCGCTCCTACGAGGGCATCGAGGGCATCGCGTGCGCGGCGGCGATTGAAAACAGCGCCGGGATTCAGCGCACCACAGGCCACGTCGCACATCCTGCCATTCCACAAACGCAAACGGCCGCCCGAAGGCGGCCGTTGCGGCAGCGACCAAGGGTCGCTGGGAGATTACTCGGCCTTGGCGGCGGCCGCAGCGGCCTGGCGCGCGACCTTGGCCTGCGCAGCGGCGGCCAGATCTTCCTTGATGCGGGCGGCCTTGCCTTCCAGGCCACGCAGGTAGTACAGCTTGCCGGCGCGGACCTTGCCGCGGCGCTTCACTTCGACCGAGTCGATGGTGGCGCTGTGGGTCTGGAACACGCGCTCGACGCCGTAGCCGTGCGAGATCTTGCGCACGGTGAACGAGGAGTTCAGGCCGGCGTTCTTGGTGCCGATCACCACGCCTTCGTAGGCCTGCACGCGCTCGCGGTTGCCTTCCTTCACCTTGACGTTGACGACGACGGTGTCGCCCTGGTTGAACTCCGGCAGCTTGCGCTGGATCTGGGCGGCTTCGAAGTCGGCCAGGATGGTCTTGTTGAGCTTGCTCATGGTGGGCACCGCTTGTGTCTGGTGAGGTGGTCCGGCAGTCGCCGCACGGCGATTGCGCGATATCGGATGGGCCAAGCACGGAACGCACTGGCCGGAAAGCCGGGCATTTTAACCCAGCCCGGCGGCAATGGCTAGGGCTTGGATGGATTTTCCTGTTCGGCGGCCTGCGCCGCCTCCCGCTCCAGGCGGAATTCCTGCAGCAGGCGCCGGTCGGCCGCGCTCAACGCCGCCTCGTCCAGCAGCTCCGGGCGCCGCAGCCAGGTCCGCCCCAGCGCCTGCATGCGCCGCCAGCGCGCGATCGCGGCGTGGTTGCCGGAGCGCAGCACCGCCGGCACCTCGCCCAGCGCGTGTTCGCGCGGATGGGTGTAGTGCGGGCAGTCGAGCAAGCCGTCCGGGCCCTCGAAACTGTCCTGGGCCGCGGATTCGGCGTCGTTCAGCGCCCCCTCCTGCAGCCGGGTCACCGCATCCACCAGCACCGCCGCGGCCAGTTCGCCGCCGGACAGCACGTAGTCGCCGATCGAGATTTCCTCGTCCACCGCCGCAGCGACGAAGCGCTCGTCCACGCCCTCGTAGCGCCCGCACAGCAGCAGCAGCCGCGGCAGCGCCGCCAGCTCACGCGCCTTGGCCTGGGTCAGCGGCCGCCCCTGCGGGCTCAGGTAGATCAGCGGCGCCGGCTGCGGATCGGCCGCGCGCACCGCCTCCAGGCAGGCCTGCAGCGGCTCGATCATCATCACCATGCCCGGGCCGCCGCCGAAGGGGCGGTCGTCGACCTTGCGGTAGCCGCCCGTGGCGTAGTCGCGTGGGTTCCAGCCGTGCAGGTCCAGCAACGCGCGCTCCTGTGCCCGCCCGACCACGCCGAACCCGGCGCACTGGGCGACGAACTCTGGGAACAGGCTGATGACGTCGATGCGCATTGGGCGGGGATTGGGGAGTCGGGATTGGGGATTCGCAAACGCAACAGCGGGGGCCGGCGCGCGCCGGCATCGCTCAGAACTCGGGGTCCCAGTCGACCACGACCAGGTTGGCTTCGAAATCCACCGACTTGATGTAGTCCGGCTGCACGAACGGCACCAGCCGTTCGCGGTCGCCGCGCACCACCAGCACGTCGTTGGCGCCGGTGGAGAACAGGTGCGACACCTGCCCCAGCGCCACGCCGTCGACGGTGCGCACATCCAGGCCTTCCAGGTCCACCCAGTAGTACTCGTCCGGGCGCGGCGGCGGCAGGCTGCTGCGCGCCACGTAGATCTCGGTGCCACGCAGGGCCTCGACCGCGTCGCGGTCGGTGACCTCGGGCAGCGTGGCGATCAGGTACTTGCCGGACTCGCGGCCGCGCACGCCGCTGAGGCTGCTCTCGCTGCCGTCGGGCTTGCGCACGATCCAGGGCTGATAACGGAAAATGGCGAGGCGCGGCTCGGTCCAGGACTCGAGCTTGGCCTCGCCACGGATGCCGAACGCGCCGAGGACCCGACCGAGCAGGATGCGGCGCTGGCTGTCTTTCATTGGGGCAAACGCGAGGGCCGCGCGCTGGGCGCGGCCCGCGGAATCAGGCCGCGGCGGCCTGGTTCTTGGTGGCTTCCTTGTACAGGTTGCGCACCTTGTCGGTCAGCTGCGCGCCATTGGACACCCAATGGTCGACGCGGGCCAGGTCCAGCACCACGCGCGGCTCGGCGCCCTGGGCGACCGGGTTGTAGTAACCGACGCGTTCGATGTTGCGGCCGTCGCGCGCGCTGCGCACGTCGGTGACGATGATGTGGTAGAAGGGGCGCTTCTTGGCGCCGCCACGGGTAAGGCGGATCTTGACCATGGTGAGTTTCCGGTGTTGCCCAGTCGCCAGGATGGCGCGGTGAACCGACGATTATAGCGGCCGGCCCCAGCTCTGCCAAGTCTGGGCCGTAGCCTGCGGCCGCGGGATTGGGGATTCGAGATTGGGGATTCGCCAGGAGCGGCAGCCATGCCGCGATGGCCGTCCACGGAGTGCTCAGATCGCCTGCCAGGGCTGGGTGTGCAACGCGGCCTCCAGCATGGCCAATAGATCCGCGGCCGGGCGCAGCGCGCCCCCGTCCACTGCCGCCACCGCCTGCTGGCCGCGGGCGTTGCAGGTGAAGGCGGCCACGTCCGGCCCGAGCTCGTGGAGCGACAACGGCCGCACCTCCTGCGCCACACCCAGCGCGGCGAGCCCGGCCTGCAGCAACCGTTCCTGGGTGCCGCGCAGCGCCGGTGCCTGCGGCCAGTGCAGGCAGGCGCCGTCCCACAACCCCAGGTTCCAGGTCGGCCCTTCGGCCACCTGCCCCTGCGCGTCGACGAACAGCGCATCGTCGCTGCCGGCCTGCAGCGCCAGGCGGCGCTGGTGGAACGCGCCGAAGGTACCGACGTGCTTGAGCTGCGCCGCCTCGCGTGCGAACACGCTGCTGCGCAAGCGCAGCGGCGCCGGGTCGGCCTGCGCCGGTTCCGCCAGCGACACCAGCAGTTCCACCGCGCAATCGGCGTCGGCCCGGCGCAGGGTGAATGCGGGCGAACACACGGTGACGCGCAGCGACGCATCGCCCATGCCGAACGCGGCCAGCGCGGCGCGCAGCTCGCCGCGCACGCGCTCGGCCGGCAAGGCGCTGCCGAACAGCGCCATATTGGCCTGTTGCAGCCGCTGCAGATGCAGGTCGAACCCGCGCACGGCGCCGTTGCGCACCTGCATGGTGCTGAAGTGCCCGTAGTTCACCAGCGCGGCCGCGGCCAGCAGTTCGGCATCCGCCGGCTGCCCGCGATGGAAGACCTGCGCGCTCACAGCAGGGCCTGCGCCTGCGCCCACCAGCGCGCCAGCAGTTCTGCCGCCGGCTCGGCCGGCGCCATCCAGGCAGACTGCCCGGCCCAGGCCTGCATCGCCGCCAGGCGGTCGGCGCGCTGTGCGGCCTGGCGCATCGGCGCAGTCAGGCCACGCTGCACCGGGTACGGCCGCGGCGGTGGCGCCTCCGCGGCAGCGGCGGCGCGCACGTAATCGGTGGTCAGCGCGCGGCCCAGGCGGCCGGAGAAGGCGCGGGTCAAGGTGGTCTGCTCGGGTTCGGCCTGGGCCAGCGCATCCGCCCAGGCCGGCGCCAGCGCCGCCTCCGGGCTACGCAGCAGGGCGGTACCGATCTGCACCGCGCTCGCGCCCAGAGTCAGCGCGGCGGCGATGCCGCGGCCGTCGCCGATGCCGCCGGCGGCGATCACCGGGATCTGCAACTGGTCGGCCAGCCGCGGCAGCAGCGCGAACAGCCCGGTCAACTGCCGCTCGGCGCTGCCGGCCTCGAAGGCCCCGCGGTGGCCACCGGCCTCCGCCCCCTGCGCGACCACCGCATCGGCACCGGCGGCCTGCGCGGCCAGCGCCTCCTCCAGGGTGGTGGCGCAGGCGAACCAGGCGATCCCGGCCTGCTGCAGGCGCTGCACCTGGTCCGGCCGGAACAGACCCATGATCGACGAGGCCACCGTCGGCCGCGCCGCGAGCAGAGCGTCGAACTGGGCATCGAAATCGGCCGGCGCCGCATCGCCGGCGGCGGCGTCGACCGGCGGGCCCCAGGCCGCGAGAAAGGCGCGCACCTCGGCCTCGGCGGCGGCATCGCGCGCGGGCGGCGGATCCGGCACCCACAGGTTGACCTGCGCCGGCCCGCCGCCGGCGGCGCGGAACGCGTCCATCCACGCCACGATGTCCTGCGGCGCCGACAGCACCGCGCCCATCGCCCCCATGCCGCCGGCCGTGGCGACCGCGGCCGACAGCGGCACCGGGCAGGCACCCGCCATCGGGCTGAGCAGAATCGGCAGGCGCAGGCCGAAGCGCTGCCGAAAGGCGTCCACGCGCGCCAGGCGCTGCATCATGCGTGCTCCGCGATTCCAGGAACGTCCATGGTAGCCGCGCCGCCTTCCGGCCGCCGTGCCAGAGATGCGAGGACGCTCACGGCAGCGGCACCGGCAAACATTGCCGGTCCCGATCGCCGACCCACACCTGCTGCAGGGAAAAAGCGCGCAGCCGCGACGGGCGCTGGATGAAGGCACCCCACAGCCGCAGATCGACGAACGTCTCGACAGCACGATCGCGCCACGCCGCCGGACCGGACAGCTGCAGCTCCAGGCCATACAGCCCATCGACCGGACACACCACCTCCACGCACGCCGGCGTCGGCGCGGATGGCCGCAGCACAGCCAGCTGCGGCCCGTGCAACAGCGCGAACAGCCCCAGTTCGCCGTCGATCGGACGAGTGCCGCCGGGCACCGGCAGCGGCTGGCCGAACAGGCCGGATGTCCACACCGCCTCCAGCACCAGGACGTCGCCCTGGCTCAGATGCAGGAACTGGCGATGCACGACCACGCCATCCGCGGGATCCGCCACCGCGGTGTCCGGCGCTCCACGCACGTCCCAGGCGCGCTCGGCGCCGGCGAACAGCAACGCGGCCGCGGCCGGCACGTGCGCCACGCAACGCGGCGGCAACTGCGCCAGCGGCCATGCGTCGCGCGCTGGCGCCTCGGCGACGGCGAGGCTGCCATCGGGGCGCTGTGCATACGCCAGCGGCGTGCCGCGCAGCCGCTGCAACGGCAGCGCCAGCCGTTCCGGTTCCGGCACGCGCCGCCACAGCGCCACCGTGCCGGGCACCTGCAACTCGGCCTGGCCGATACCGATCGAGTACACGCCGGTGCGCACGATCGGCACGACGCATTCGGCATCGGCCGCCACATCCAGCCACTGCGCCTGGGTCGCGCCCGGTGCCAGCAGGTCGCAGCGCCACTGCGCGGGGCCGTTGGCGGCAGGATGGAAGGCGAGCACCAGCGCATCGCCGGCGTACAGCACCAGCTCGGAAGTGGTGCAGATGCCCTGGCGCGGGAAGCGCTCCTCCGGGAACGGGACGATGTCCTCGAGATGGCGGCGCCATTGGCGCGGACTGGACGGCCGCGCGCGCAGCGCCGCAGGTGGGATGACGGGCTGCGCTGGCGGCGGCAGCCGCGCCGGCGCGGGCGTGGCGCCGGCCTCGCCAATGGCCGGGTCCATGGACGCAGCCGCGGTATTGCCGGCCGTGCGGCGCGCCATCGCGTGATCGATCGCCGCGACGACCAGCACCACCAGCACCCAGTACACCAGCGTCGCCGGCAGCACCGCCCAGCCGGAGGCCGAGTGCAGCGCCAGGGCCAGCGCCAGGGCCAGGCGCAGCACGCGCGTGCCGACGGACACGCTCACCGCACGCGCCGTGGCCGCGGGCTCAGCGGAACGGCAGGCCGCCGCGGCCGCCCATGCCGCCGAGCATGCCCTTCATACCGCGCATCAGACCCTTCATGCCGCCGCCGGCCATCTTGCTCATCATCTTTTCCATCTGCTGATACTGCTTCATCAGCTTGTTGACGTCGGCCGGCTGGGTACCGGAGCCGCGGGCGATGCGCGCGCGGCGCGAGCCGTTGAGCAGACCCGGGTTGCGCCGCTCCTTCTTGGTCATCGAGCCGATGATGGCGATCATCCGCGGCACGTCCTTGTTGCCGGCGACCTGCTGCTTCAGATGGTCGGGGATCTGGCCCATGCCCGGCAGCTTGTCCATCAGCCCGGACAAACCGCCCATGTTCTGCATCTGCTCGAGCTGGTCGCGCATGTCGTTGAGGTCGAACTTCTTGCCCTTGGCGACCTTCTCGGCCAGCTTCTGCGCCTTGTCCTTGTCGACCTGGTGCTCGACCTGCTCGACCAGCGACAGCACGTCGCCCATGTCGAGGATGCGGCTGGCCAGGCGGTCGGGATGGAACACGTCCAGGCCGTCCGGCTTCTCGCCGACGCCGATGAACTTGATCGGCTTGCCGGTGATGTAGCGCACGCTCAGCGCCGCGCCGCCGCGGGCGTCGCCGTCGGTCTTGGTCAGCACCACGCCGGTCAGCGGCAGCGCCTCGCTGAACGCCTTGGCGGTGTTGGCCGCGTCCTGGCCGGTCATCGCATCGACCACGAACAGGGTCTCGACCGGGGTGATCGCCGCGTGCAGCGCCTTGATCTCCTCCATCATCGCCGCGTCGATGGCCAGGCGGCCGGCGGTATCCACCAGCAGCACGTCGACGAAGGACTTGCGCGCGTCGGCGATGGCGGCGCGGACGATGTCCACCGGCTTCTGCGAGGCCTCGGACGGGAAGAACAGCACCCCGACCTGCTCGGCCAGGGTCTTGAGCTGCTCGATCGCGGCCGGGCGGTACACGTCGGCCGACACCACCATCACCTTCTTCTTGCGCTTTTCCTTCAGGTGCTTGGCCAGCTTGCCGACCGTGGTGGTCTTGCCCGCGCCCTGCAGGCCGGCCATCAGCACGATCGCCGGCGCCGGCACGTTGAGGTTGAGGTCGCTGGCGGCCGAGCCCATCACCGCGGTCAGCTCGTCGCGCACGACCTTGATCAGCGCCTGGCCGGGGGTCAGGCTCTTGAGCACTTCCTGGCCGACCGCGCGGACCTTGATGCGTTCGATCAGCGCCTGCACCACCGGCAGGGCGACGTCGGCCTCCAGCAGCGCGATGCGCACTTCGCGGGTGGCTTCGCGGATGTTCTCCTCGGTCAGGCGACCGCGGCCGCGCAGGCGCTGCATGGTGCCGGAGAGGCGTTGGGTGAGGGATTCGAACATGCGGGCGGGTCGCGGACGGGAAACGGCCGTCGATTATAGCCGGGCGCGCCGGCGATCCCCGGCGCCGCCGTCACGGCGGCTGGCCCGATATGCGAAACTGGCGCGATGCTCATCACCGTCCTCGCCACCCTGCTGTACCTGGCCGCCACCGGCCTGCTGATCGCCGCGGTGGTGCGCGACCGGGTGGACCGCAGCCGCGCCTGGCTGTGGCCGGCGCTGCCGGCGGTGGCCCTGCATGCGGGCTATCACGTGCAGGTGGCCCTGCACACCGCCGGCGGCCCGGACATGCACTTCTTCGCCGCGCTGTCGCTGGTCAGCCTGGGCATGGCGCTGATGACCGCGCTGGTCGGCGCCAGCGGACGCATGGCCGCGCTGGGCGTGGTGGTGTTCCCGCTGTCGGCCGCGCTGCTGCTGGCCTACCACGGCTACGGCCACGAGCCGGCGCCGGTCCTGGACTGGCGGCTGCAGCTGCACGCCTGGCTGGCGCTGCTGGCCTACGCCACGCTGGGGATCGCCGCCCTGCTGGCGGTGATGCTGTGGCTGCAGGAACGCGCGCTGCGACGCCGCGACTTCCATCCCTGGCTGCGCGCGTTGCCGCCGCTGACCGCGCTGGAGACGCTGCTGTTCCGCACCATCGTGGTCGGCTTCATCCTGCTGACCCTGACCCTGCTGACCGGCGTGCTGTTCGTGCAGGACTTCCTGGCGCAGCGGCTGGTGCACAAGACCGTGCTCAGCGTGCTGTCGTGGATCGTGTTCGGCGCGCTGCTGTTCGGCCGCTGGCGCTACGGCTGGCGCGGGGTCAAGGCGGTGCACTGGACCCTGGCGGCAATGGTGCTCCTGCTGCTGTCGTTCTTCGGCAGCAAGTTCGTGATCGAGCTGGTGCTGGGGCACGCGCAGTAGCGTCCCCATCTTCCCGTAGGAGCGGCTTCAGCCGCGACGGGTGAAGGCCCGGTCGCGGCTGATCCCGAAAAGGGGACAAGAGCCGCTCCTACGACGTCCCACGCGTCAACCGCCGCCCCGCTCCGCCAGCGCCGCCTCCACCGTCGCCCAGTCCGCGCCTTGGCCGACCTCGGCGACGTAATAGGCAATCTGGTGCCGGTAGATCTGGCCCGGGCGCAGGATGCAGTCGGGAAAGCCGGGCTGGTTCGGCGCGTCCGGATAGCCCTGCGGCTCCAGGCAGATCCCGCGGCCCAGCGCCGGATGCTGCCGGTCCAGGCCCTGGCCTTCATAGAGTTGCACGGCCGGCATCGGGCTGACGATGCGCATGGCCACGCCGCTGTGCGGCGAATACAGCACGGCGGTGCAGTCGTGGCCGTCGGCCAGCACCAGGCAGTGGTCGTAGCCGGCGCTGAGCGACAGTTGCGGATCGGCGGCGATGTCCTTGTCGGCAATGGCGCGCGCCTGGCGGAAATCGAACGGCGTACCGGCCACGGTGGCGATCTCGCCGCGCGGCAGCAGCGCCGCGTCGCGCACCGGCAGGTAGCGATCGGCCGGCACCCGCAGCCACTGCGCCGCGGCCGGCACCGCGGCATCGCCGGCCAGGTTGAAATAGGGATGATGGGTGAGATTGAGCGGGGTCGGCGCGTCGGTCTGCGCGACGAACTCGACGCTCAGGCAACGGTCTTCGACGCGATAGGTCGCCTCCACCGACAGGTTGCCCGGGTAGCCCTCCTCGCCGGCCGGCGAGTCGTAGCGCAACTGCAGCATGCGCTCGGTCTGCGCCGACACCGTCCACACCCGGCGACCGAAGCCCAGCGCGCCGCCGTGCAGATGGTTGGCGCCCTCGTTGGCGGTGACCGCGTAGTGCCGGCCATCGACCGTGAAGGCCGACCCGGCGATGCGGTTGCCGAAGCGCCCCACCAGCACGCCCAGGTAGGCCGGGTCCTGCAGGTAATCCTGCAGCGTCGGCAGCCCCAGCACCAGTTCGGTATCGCCGTGCGTGCCCTGCAGGCGCAGGCTGCGCAGCAGGCCGCCGTAGGTCAGCAACTCGGCGCGCAGGCCGTCGCCGCTGTCCAGGACCATGCGCTGGATGGCGGTACCGTCGGGAAGATGACCGAAGAGCGAGGACATGCAGGAGCCTTGGAAGTCGGTGCGCATGCGCGGGGTCCGCAGCATAACCAGCGATGGCGCGACACGGCCATCGCCGCGCGAGCGCCGACAGCGCGCTGTGCGATACCGCGCACGTTCTGGCAACACACCGCATGCGGCGCCGTGCCGCGCATTGCAATTCCGATATAGCGGCCTCGCATTTGGGCATTGGTTCGCCCTCCACGTGTCTTCTATGCTCGGGATCGGGGCACACCGGGGACAGGCACGGAAGCGATCGTGCCGGGGGGTGCGCGCCCCGGATACGGCAGCGCCTGGGCTTCATGGCCAAGGCCGCGCGCCGGCCGTCACTCCCACGCGGCGCTGGCGACGGCGCCGCCCTACCCGACAAGGAGGAGCTCCCGATGCGTTCGCCCCGTTTCCTGCAGCAGCGTGCGGCACCCTGGCGGCGGCTGCCGCTGATCGCCGCGACGCTCGGCCTGGCACTGGCCGCCACACTGGCGCAGGCCGCCGACGTCGAGGTGCGCGGCACGCTGCGTGCCGACCGCCCCGGCGCCGCGGTGTCGCGCCACCTGTTCGGGCAGTTCGCCGAGCACCTGGGCAATGGCATCTACGGCGGCGTCTGGGTCGGCCCGGACTCGAAGATCCCCAACACCCGCGGCTACCGCAACGACGTGGTCGCCGCGCTGAAGGCGCTGGACGTGCCGGACATCCGCTGGCCCGGCGGCTGCTTCGCCGACGAATACCACTGGCGCGACGGCGTCGGTCCGCGCAACCAGCGCCCGACCAGCGTCAACACCCACTGGGGCGGCGTGGAGGAACCCAACAGCTTCGGCACCCACGAGTTCATGGACTTGACCGAACTGCTCGGCACGGAGGCGTACGTGGCCGGCAATGTCGGCGACGCGGCGCCGGACGAGATGGCGCAGTGGGTGGAGTACATGACCGCGCCCACGCGCTCGACCCTGGCCGAACAGCGCCGCCGCAACGGCCGCCAGGCCCCGTGGAAGGTGCCGTTCTTCGGCGTCGGCAACGAACTGTGGGGATGCGGCGGCAACATGCGCGCCGAATACGCCGCCGACGTGTTCCGCCGTTACCAGACCTTCGTCAAGGCGCCGGCCGACCAGAAGATCCTCAAGATCGCGCCCGGCCCGAACGAAGACGACTACCACTGGACCGAGGTGATGATGCGCGAGGCCAGCAAGTTCATGGACGGCCTGAGCCTGCATTACTACACCGTGCCCGGCGGCTGGCCGCCGCGCGCCTCCTCCACCAGCTTCGACGAGGCGGCGTGGATCGAAACGCTGTCGCGCACGCTGCGGATGGACGAGTTGATCAGCAAGCACAGCGCGATCATGGACAAGTACGACCCGGACAGGAAGGTCGCGCTGGTCGTCGACGAATGGGGCACCTGGTACAAGGGCCTGCCCGACGTGAACCCGGGTTTCCTGCACCAGCAGAACACCTTGCGCGATGCGCTGGTGGCGTCGCTCAACCTGGACATCTTCGTCCAGCATGCCGACCGCGTGCGCATGGCCAACATCGCGCAGATGGTCAACGTGCTGCAGGCGATGATCCTCACCGACGGCGACAGGATGCTGCTCACGCCGACCTATCACGTCTTCATGCTGTACAAGCCCTACCAGGACGCGACCGCGCTGCCGCTGCAGATCAGCACGCCGGACTACCGGCATGCCGGCTACACGGTGCCGGCGGTGCACGGCTCGGCGGTGCGGGCGAAGGACGGGCACGTGTACGTGGCGCTGACCAATCTGGACCCGAACCGCAGCGCCGACGTCGCGGTCCAGGTTGATGGGGTGCAGGCGCGCGGCGTCGACGGGCAGATCCTGACCGCACCGACCATCGACGCGCTCAACACCTTCGCGCAGCCGCAGGCGGTGCGCCCGGCCGCCTTCGCCGGCGCCCGCGTGCAGGGCGACACGCTGCAGGTGGCGCTGCCGGCCAAGGCGATCGTGATGTTGAAGCTGCAGTAGCCCCAAGGCCGTTACAGCGCCCCTCCCCTGTTGGGGCGCGCAGCAGACCCAGGATGCATGCGGCGACGCACACTGCGGTGCGCGCTCCTAGCCCCTCTCTCCCCGGGAGAGGGGTTGGGGTGAGGGTCGGTCCGCGCCGCACATCCATCCCAGTCCCAAGCCCCCGCTCGAAGGCGCACGCGAGGGAGAGCTACCTGCCAACGCATGCCTCACCTCCCTGCCAGTGAGGGCGAACTGCTCACATGCGCACGGCGCACTCGCCCCGCTCCCACCAGAGGGCTGGAGTCCTGGGCGGCGCGACCTCCTCCGCGCTAGTCCTCCGAATCGGTCAGCAGCGCAAACAGCGACTGCCCGTCCGGTGCGACCAAGTCACTGACCGCCCAGCAACCGTTGCCGCGGCGCTGCAACTCGATCTTGACCGAGCGCGCCCGCGCCGCGCGGCCGCCGAGCGCGAGCCGGTAGTCCATCCGCACTTCCACCACGGTGGCCTGCGAACCGCCCGAGACCAGGGTGAAGTTCGGCGCGCCCTGGATCTCGCCGTCCTGCGCGCTGGTCCACGGATCGAAGTCCAGCCGGCACACGCCCTCGCGTGCGGCGCAGCGCTGGTCGGCCTGCAACGCGTGCGCGAAGGCCGGCGTCAGCAAGCCGTCCAGGTTCTGCGGCTGCCAGTAGAAATCGCGCGCCTTGTACAGGCGTTCGGCCATCTGCAGCGGCGTCGCACATGCCGGCGGCTGCGCCGCGGCGAGCGCCGGCGGCAGGGCAAGCAGAGTCAGGAGGGCAAGACGGCGATGCATGGGCGGCTCCGGCAATCGGGGCCGGCTATGAAGCCTGGATCGCGGCGTCGACGCAAGCACCAGGCATCGGCATGGCGAACGCACCGTCGCAGGCCGTCGTCAGGCAAATCGGACGACACAAAGCAAACGCAATGGCCGCGTGGCCCATGCGGATCCAGAACACCAACGCCCCCCATTGGCGAGTGCGCCGCCTTGTCGCCGCCGCGAGAAAATCCGCGCGCAAAAAAAGAGGAGCCGGCGAACCGGCTCCTCGTCCTCCTGCCGCATCGCCAGATGGCAATGCGGCTCACGCGGCCTTGACCGGCGCATAGCCATCGAAGGTCATGCTCGCCGATGCCCGTCCCTGGGTCAGCGAACGCAACGCGGTGGCATAGGCCTGCAGTTGCGCCAATGGCGCCTGCGCGACCACCTCGGCACGGGAGCCGCGCTCTTCGATCGCCACGACGCGTCCTTCGCGCCGCTGCAGATCGCCGAGCACGTCGCCGACGCTGTGCGCAGGCGCATCGATCGCCACCGCCATCATCGGCTCCAGCAGCAACGTGCCGGCCTGCGCCAGCGCCGCCTTCACCGCGTCGGAAGCCGCGCGCTGGAACGCCAGGTCCGACGAATCCACCGCATGCGCCTGGCCATCGACCAGCACCACCTCCACGCCGACCACCGGATGGCCGAGCGGGCCTTGCGCCAGCGCCGCACGCGCACCCTTCTCGGTGGCGGCGACGAAGGCCTTCGGCACCACCCCGCCGCGACTTCGGTCGACGAAGGTGACCGCACCGTCCGCGCGCGGCAGCACATCCAGCACCACCTGCGCGAACTGGCCCTGGCCGCCGTTCTGCTTGGACAGCCGCGCCGCCACGCCCAGCGCAGCCGTGCGCGGCGTTTCCTGGTAGGCCACGCGCGGCGCGCCGGTGCGCACGTCCACGTGCCACTCGCTGCGCAAGCGCTCCACCATCACCTCCAGGTGCAGCTCGCCCATGCCCCAGATCACCGCTTCGCCGGTCTCCGGATCGCTGTCGACGCGGAAGGACGGATCCTCCTGCGCCAACCGCGCCAGGCCCTGGCCCAGCCGCACCAGGTCGGCCGCATTGGCCGCGCCGAGCCGCCACGCCAGCACCGGCGGTTGCGTGCGGATGCGTTCCAGCACCCACCGCGCCTGCACGCCACTGAGCGTCTCACCGCTGACCGCGTCCTTCCAGCCAAGCACGGCGACGATCTCGCCGGCCTGCGCCTGCGCCACGTCGTGGGTGCGCTGCGCCTGCACCACCGCCAGCCGCCCGATCCGGCGCGGACGCCGCGCATGCGAGGTCCACACCGTGTCGCCGACGCGCAAGGTGCCCGAATACACGCGCACGAACGCCAGCGGCCCCTGCGCGGTATGCGCGAACTTGAACACCAGCGCCGCCAACGGACCGGACGGATCCGGCGCCAGCAAGGTGTCGGGTCCGTCCCCGGCACCGACATCGGTGTCCGTGTCGGCCCGGGCGGCGACCGGCGGGCGGTCCAGCGGCGACGGCAGCCAGTCGACGATCGCGTCCAGCAACGGCTCGATGCCCTTGCGCTTGAACGCCGAGCCGGCCAGCACCGGCACGCCGGCGCCGGCCAGGGTGGCCCGGCGCACGGCGGCGCGCAGCAATTCGGCGTCGATCGCGCGTTCCTCAAGATAGGCCTGCGCCAGCGCCTCGTCGTGCTCGGCCACCGCGGCGATCAACTGCTCGCGTGCGTCCGCGAACGCGGCCGCCTCCTCGGCCTGCCAGGCGCGCGCGTGCAGGTGCCCCTCGTCGTCCCAGGTCAGCAGGCGGCCGCCGACCAGATCGCTCCAGCCGTCGAAGCCGGAGTCGCCCGGCACCGGTACGCCGACCGCCCAGACCGTCGCATCGAGCTTGCTGCGCAACTGCGCCAGCACGCCGTCGAACGAGGCGCCGGCGCGGTCCATCTTGTTGACGAACGCGAGCATCGGCACGCCGTGGCGACGCGCTTGCCGCCACACGGTTTCCGACTGCGGCTGCACGCCGTCGACCGCGGAGAACACCGCGACCGCGCCGTCGAGCACGCGCAGCGAACGTTCCACCTCGATCGCGAAATCGATGTGTCCGGGAGTGTCGATCAGGGTCAGGCGATGCGCCGGCTGCTCGCGCGGCGCCCACTGCACCTGCACCGCGGCCGCACCGATGCTGATGCCGCGCGCGCGTTCGATGTCCGAGAAATCGGTGGTGGCGGCACCGTCGTGGACTTCGCCCACACGATGGGTCGCACCGGCGGCCCACAACAGGCGTTCGGTGAGGGTGGTCTTGCCGGCGTCGATGTGGGCGATGATGCCGAGATTGCGCCAGCGGGAAAGGGTGTTCGTGTTCATGAGAGAGATTCCGCATTGCCAACACTGGGGACGCCGCATGCCCCGGTTGGCGAGGCGGGCATGCGGCTAGGTTTCGGGTTCGGCGGCGTAGTGCATGGCACGTTCTCCTTGGCGTGTCGGAACGGTGGAACAGCGAAAAACAGGCAATAAAAAAGCACCCATCGGGTGCTTGTCTGCGGCGGATCGGCGATGGCCGGCGTTAGCGCACGGCTTCGACCACTCCTTCAGGCAGGCGCACCCGGCCTGCGCTGACGCGCAGGGCGTTGGGCAATATCAGCAGCGGTGCGTGGGCCATGGCGGCGTGGACGTTCGGGTGGAAATGTGGCCGCAAGTCTGGACCTGTGCGAGGGCCCGGTCAATGCGGGCGGCGCGGTGCCGCTGGAACGGTCAGAAGCGCTGCGTGCAACGCTGGGGAGCATGGATGGACTGCCGAAGGTACAGAAGCGCACTGCCGTGCACGCCCACGCGGCACCATGGGGCGGCACCTTCCGGTCAGTCGCGCCGCCCCCGATCGCCGCGCCGATGCGGCAGATGCCTCTGCCGGCACCGACGCGACGCACGCATCACCAGCCGATGTTGGTGTTCTGTACCAACCCGGCCGCGGCGTTCGGGCCCTTCCAGAGCACGTTGCCCATCGCCACGCCGTACTGGCCGCCGCCCCAGAACAAGGATTCCTTGCCGCTCGAGCGGCAATGGTTGCCGATGATGCTGACCCTGGAAATGTTGTTGAAAAACATCGCCGTGTCGCGTGTGTTGTTGAAGATGTTGTTGTGGACGGTGATGTCGTGGATGCGGCCGACGGTGTCGGAGACCACGGACAACTGGAAATCGCCGCCCTCGAAGGTGTTGTCGGCGAAAGTGATCGAGTTGGCATCCTGGCTCAGCGAGCACACCACCGTGCCGGGCGGCCCCGACAGCCAGTTGCCGATGCATTTGACGTAGGAACTGTTGTTGGTGATCTGCACCGAGGCCACCTTGACCTGGTCGATCACGTTGTGCGAGATGTTGATCTCCAGGCCGTGGTCGACGTAGACGCCGATGCCCGCACCGGCGGAGGCGAGAATGGAATTGTTGACGATCCTGACGCCCTCCGGCTGCGCCGACGTGGACCCCAGATAGACGCCCCCGCAGCCAAGCATGTAATTGCCCTCGACGAACGAGTTGATGCCGCCGTCGCGGTTGTAGACCGCGTAGTCGCCGATGGAATTGAAGAAGCATTCGCGGATCTGATAGCCCTCGCCGCCAACGCAGTGGAAGCCGTTGGACAGGAAGCGCGAGAACGCCACGCCACGGATCAGGATGGTACGGTCGTCCGGGCGATCCGGCGCGGAGTAGGCGTATTCCACGCCGTTCTGCGCGCGGTTCATGCCATCCAGTCCCAGGTCGAACAACGCGGCGTTGCCGCCGAGCACATAGACCAGGGCCACGTTGGCCGGGAAGTTGTCGCCGGCGCGAATGGCGCAGTTCTGCCCGGAGCCGGCCACCACGAAACCCGCCGCACTATTGACCTTGCTCTTCACGAACAGCGGAAAGTCGACCCGATAGGAACCGGCGGGGAAAAACACGTAGCCACCGTTGGTGCCCACGCTGTCCAGGGCCGCCTGGATCGCGGGCTGGTCGTTGGTCGCGCCATCGCCGACCGCGCCGAAATCCTTGACGTTGACGATGGGAGAAGGCGCCGCCGCCTGCGTGGTGCTGGTGTTGGCGCCGGCCACGTCCACGCCGGCGAGCGCCGCGACTCCGGCCATGCCGCCCAGTCCCACGAAGCGGGAAAAATCACGGCGCGACATTCCCGCCGCAGGACGCTGTCCATCCGAATGCTGTTGCATGTCCATCTCTCGTTTTGGTGAAGAAGCGGGTTGGCGAAACGCCGCATGGGCGGCATCGCATCTGACCCGAAAAAAGTTTCAGCCGGCACCCGTCAGCGAACGCAATCGCGATTGCGCCGGACAGCCCGCTGCGCCCCCCCCTGGCCCGACAGCGTCACACGCTCCAGATCTCGCCGAACACCCGCGCGAAGTTCAGGCCCAGCACCTTGTCGGCGACACGGGCGGCGTAGCCCTGGCGCAGCAGCGCGTCGGCGACGCGTTCGAGCTTGCGCGGGGTATTGGCGTCGGGCAGGTAGGGCAGACGGTTCTCGCCCGGGGCGCCGATGCCGTCGCGACGGCGCTGCACCAGGTCTTCCTCGAAAGCGCGCCGGTCCTGCTCGGTGATCGGGAAGAACAGCGAATCGGTGCCGATGCCGACATGGTCCTCGCCGCACACGTCCAGTGCGTGCTGCAGATGGCGCATGTAGTCGGCCAGCTGCGGTTGGCGGCTGTCCTCGGTCAGGAACGGCAGCATGTACACGCCCATCACTCCGCCCTTGTCGGCCAGCGCGCGCAGTTCGGCGTCCTGCTTGTTGCGCGGATGCGCGAACACCGCGGCGCAGCCGGCATGGGTGATGACCGGCGGGCGTTGCGACAGGGCGATGCCGTCGCGGGTGGTCTGCAGGTTGCAATGGCTGAGATCCAGCGCCACGCCGAGCCGGTTCATGCGCGCGATGGCGTCGCGGCCGAGCGCGGTGACACCGCCCGTGTCGCCGTCCAGGCAGCCCACGCCGAACGGCGTGGTGCGGTTGTAGGTCAGTTGCATGACCCGTACCCCGAGCTGGCGGAACAGGTCGATGCGCGCGGGCTTGTCCTCCAGCATCGCTGCCGACTCGAAGGAGAAGATCAGCGCGACGCGTCCCTCGCGCTTGGCGCGGCGCAGGTCGGCCGGCTGCAGCACCTTGAAGAAATGCTCGGGATAACGCTCGACCAGCGCCTGCGCGGCGGCGATGTCCTGCACGGCGGTCTCGAAGTCGCCGGACGCACCGCCCAGTGTGGTCTTCAGCGCGGACACGCCCGAGTCGCGCAATTGCTGCAACAGCTGCGGTGCATCCGGGCCATCGAATACCTGCCCGATCGAGGCCAGGGCGTTGGCATCGAGCACCAGCGCACGCCGGTACAGCGCGTCGGCATCGTGCGCAGCGGCAGCGGCGCCGCCCGCGATGGCGGCCCCGGGCAGCACGCCGGCCACTGCGCCTGCGGCAGCGGCGCCCAGGCATTGTCGCCGCGTCCATCCCTTGCTCATCGCTTCGCTCCCCGGTGCGTCCTGCGGTGTCGGCCCGCATGCGTGTACGGCCTGCGCCATGCGCGCGCCAGGCACCATACCGCAAACGCGCCCCGCCCCACCATGCGAGGCGTGGCCGCATGGATTTCGTCGCCCCGGCCTCCTATCATCCGCCGACACTTCCAGGACGGCCGCCCATGACCACCCCGCAGATGTCGGTGTATTTCTTCCTGCAGGCGGCGGTGATCCTGCTGGTGTGCCGCCTGGTCGGCCTGCTGGCCAGGCGCCTGGGCCAGCCGCAGGTGGTCGGCGAGATGATCGCCGGCGTGGCGCTGGGGCCGTCGCTGTTCGGCGCGCTGCTGCCGGAGCTGCAGCAGGCGCTGTTCCCCAAGCCGACCCTGGACATGCTGTACGTGGCCGCGCAATTCGGCGTGGGCCTGTACATGTTCCTGGTCGGCACCGATTTCCGCGGCGAGCACTTCCGCACGCGCTACCGCAGCGCGATGGGCGTGTCGCTGGCCGGCATCGCCGTGCCGTTCGTGCTCGCCTTCGTGCTGGCGCCATGGCTGCTGCACGTGCCGGGGCTGTTCTCGGCCAAGGCCAAGCTGCTGGAGGCCTCGCTGTTCCTGGGCGCGGCCATCGCCATCACCGCCTTCCCGATGCTGGCGCGGATCATCCACGAGCGCGGCCTCACCGGCAGCCCGCTGGGCACGCTGGCGTTGACCGCCGGCGCGGTCGACGACGCCGCGGCCTGGTGCATCCTCGCGGTGGTGCTGGCCAGCTTCGGCGGCAGTTGGGGCAGCGCCTATCTGGCAATCGGCGGCGGCGTGGGCTACGCGCTGTTCATGCTGCTGGTCGGCCGCCACTGGCTGCGCCGCCTGGCCGACCACGTGCGCCCCGACCAGCCGCTGAGCGCCGGGGTGCTGGCGGTGGTGCTGATGCTGTTCTGCGTCAGCGCCTGGGCGATGGACGCGATCGGCATCCACGCGGTGTTCGGCGGCTTCCTGCTCGGCGCCTGCCTGCCCAAGGGCGCGTTGACCGAGAAGCTGCGCGAGCAGTTGCAGCCGTTCGTGGTGGTGTTCCTGCTGCCGATGTTCTTCACCTTCTCCGGGCTCAAGACCGAGCTGAGCGTGCTGCTGGACCCGCAGATCCTGCTGGCCGCCGGCGCGGTACTGCTGGCTTCGTTCCTGGGCAAGGGCATCGCCTGCTGGGCGGCGGCACGGATCAGCGGCGAGAACAACCGCAATGCGATGGCGATCGGCGCGCTGATGAACGCGCGCGGGCTGATGGAGCTGATCATCATCAATATCGGCCTGCAGGCCGGGGTGATCGAACAGGGCCTGTTCTCGATCCTGGTGCTGATGGCCATCACCTCCACGCTGATGGCCACCCCTCTGTTCAACTGGGTGATGCGCCGCGCGGGCGGCGACGCGCTGCCGGCGGTGGCGGGCGGACGCCCCTGACGCACGCAGGCGTTCGACGACAGCGGCGCCGACTCGGCGTACACGGATGCGCGAAGAAACGCGCGGTCACAGCGGCGTCAGCCGCCACAGTCCATAGGGATTGGCAAACAGGTCGCCGGACTGGAACTGGGTACAAGGCTCGGCCTGGAGCCGGTAGCGCGGCGCATCCGCCGCGACCGAGAAGGTATGGCCCTCACGCACGTCGGGCGCCTCGTTGAACAGGTAGCAGGTGAAGGTGTGCAGCAGGCCGACCGGGTCGGATGCTGCCTGCGCCGCGACGATCGCGTCCTTCATGCCGAACTGGTGCATGCCGCAGGAGTGGACCTGCTCGCCGGTGATATTCAGCACATAGGCGCGGTGGGCGCTGCCCAGCGACAGGTCCGCGCACAGTTGCCGCCAGTCGGCGGGGCTGTGGGCGACGCCGCTGCTTTCCACCTTCACCCCCAGGCCGCCGGCGTCCAGCAACGCCGCGGCCGCGCGCATCATCGTCTCCGCACGCACCCGCGAGCCGCCGGCACCGATCAGGTAGACGACGGACGCATGCGTGCCGATGCGCGCCATGTCGGCCGAGCCGCGCCAGTGCGGCCCGGCGGCGGCGAACGCGGCGGCCATGCGCGCATCGTGCGGCTCGTACTGCAGTTCGCACGCCTGGCCGCTGTCCATGTGCATCAGCACCTGCCCGGCGAACAGGTAGCCACCACTGTCCTGGACGATGCGCGCGAGCAGGTCCGCGCGATCCGGCCATGGGCCGGGAATGCAGAGCACGATCTTGGGAGGTTCGATCACGGGTGGCGGCTCCTTGCCGTCAGGTGGGAGCGAGCGCGCGAGCCGTCGACGGGCATGGCCACCGCCGCGACGGCACCCTCCCCCGCCGGGAACGCCGCACTCAGGTCAGCGCCGTCATCACGCCCTTGCGATAGGCCGGGCGCTGCTGCAGACGCTGGTACCAGGCGTGCAGGTGCGGCAGCGCGGGGCGTTCGATCGGCATCTCAAACCAGGCATAGGCGAAGCTGCCGAGCGGGATGTCGCCCATGGCGAAGTGCTCGCCCGACAGCCAGGGCTGTTGTGACAGTGCGGCGTCGGCGGTGTGCAACAGCTCGGCCGATTGTTCCAGCGCGGCGGCGATCCTGGCGGCATCGCGCTGTTCCGGCGCGGTGCGCAGCACGCCCCAGAACAGATCGCGGAAGGCGCCGGCGAAGCGCGAGGTGGTCCAGTCCATCCACTTGTCACCCTGCGCGCGCAGCACCGGATCCTGCGGATAAAGCGTTCCCGGCGCGTAGCGCGCGGCCAGGTAGCGGACGATGGCATTGGATTCCCACAGCGCCAGGCCATCGTCCTCGATCGCCGGCACCAGGCCATTGGGATTGAGCGCGCGATAGGCCGGCTTGTCGTTGCCGCCGAACGCGCCGCCGACCTCGATGGAGGTGTAGGCCAGGCCGATCTCTTCGGCGCACCACAGCACCTTGCGCACGTTGCTCGAATTGTGGCGGCCCCAGATGGTCAGCATGTCGGCGCTCCGGTTGCGGTTGCCGAATTCTACGCCGCCGTGCCGCTCACTCGCTCGCCGCACCCTGTGGCAGGCGCCGGGTCAGCAGCCGCTGCAGCAGGCAGAACAGCAGCAGCAGGCCGCCGATCACGATGCGCGTCCACCACGAACTGAGTGTGCCGTCGAACACGATCAGGGTCTGGATCGCGCCCAGGATCAGCACGCCGAACAAGGTGCCGATCACGTAGCCGCTGCCGCCGGCGAGCAGGGTGCCGCCGATCACCACCGCGGCGATGGCGTCCAGTTCCAGGCCCTGCGCATGCAGGCTGTAGCCGGACAGCATGTAGAACGTGCACACCACGCCGGCCAGCGCCGAGCAGAAACCGCTGAAGGCGTAGACGCGCACCTGCGTCGCCTCCACCGGCAGGCCCATCAGCCGCGCCGAGGCCTCGCTGCCGCCGAGCGCGTACACGCAGCGGCCGAAGCGGGTGCACTGGGTCAGCCACATGCCCAGCGCCACCATCGCCATCGCGACCAGCGCACCGACCGACAGCGACGCGCCACCGCCCAGCGGCAGCCGCGCCTGCGCGATCGAGGTGTACAGCGGGTCGGTGATCGAAATCGAGTCGACGCTGATCAGCGTGCTCGCGCCGCGCGCCAGGAACATGCCGGCCAGGGTCACCACGAACGGCTGCAGGCGATAGCGCTGGATCAGCAGGCCCATTGCGGCACCGAACACGCTGCCGAGCACCAGCACCAACGGAATCGCCGCCAGCGGCGACCAGCCATGGCGCTCGACCAGCGACGCCGACAGCACCGTGGCGAAGGCCAGCACCGCGCCCACCGACAGGTCGATACCGCCGCTGAGGATCACCAGGCTCATGCCCACCGCGGCGATGCACAGAAAGGCATTGTCGATCAGCAGATTGGCTAGCACCTGCGGCGCCAGGAAGCCGTCGTAGAGCACGCCGCCGGCCGCCAGCATGGCCACGAACAGCGCCACGGTGATCGCCAGCGGCAGGCGCGCGCCCTGCAGAAGGCCCACTGCCTTGCGCACGGCCACGCGCGGCGCCGCCGCGCTCATGGCCGCACCTGCGGCGGCGGCCGCCGGATCCAGCCGCGCAGGTGCGCGCGGAAGGTCGGCGATTGCAGCAGCATCACCGCGAACACCAGCAGCGCCTTGATCAGCATGGTGACCTGCGCCGGCACGCCGAAGGCGTAGATGGTCGCGGTCAGGGTCTGGATGATCAACGCGCCGATCACGCTGCCAGCCAGGCTGAAGCGCCCGCCATCGAGCAGCGTGCCGCCGAGGGTGACCGCGAGGATCGCGTCCAGTTCCATCAGCTGCCCGGCGTTGTTGGCGTCGGCACTCTTGACGTTGGAGCTGATCAGCAACCCGGCGAGGCCGGCGCTGAACGCGCAGAACACGTACAGCAGCACCGCGATCAGCCGCGCACGCACGCCCGCCACCCGCGCCGCCCGCGGGTTGTGGCCGATGGCACGCACGAACAGGCCCAGCGCGGTGCGCCCCAGCAACAGTTGCAAGGCCGCGAACACCGCCGCGACCACGAACAAGGCGAACGGCAGGCCGAGCAGGAAGCCGTTGCCGAGATAGAAATACGGCGGGTAGTAGATGGTCAGGATCTGTCCGTCGCCCATCAGTTGCGCGATGCCGCGCCCGGCCACCATCAGGATCAGCGTGGCGATGATCGGCTGCATGCCGACCTTGATCACCAGCAGGCCGTTCCACAGCCCGCACAGCGCCGCCACCAGCAGCGGCGCCAGCAGCACCGCCCACAGCGGGAAGCGGCTGTGTTCGCCGCCACCGATCATCCACGCCGCCACCGTCGCGGCGATCGCCACCACCGCGCCAACCGAGATGTCCAGGCCGCGCACCGCGATCACCAGGGTCATGCCCATCGCCACCAGCGCCAGCGGCGCGGCACGGTTGCCGATGTCGACCAGGCTGCCGTACAGGTGGCCGTCGCGCCATTGCAGGCTCAGGAAGCCGGGGTCGAACAGGCCATTGCCGAGCAGCAGCACCGCCAGCGTCGCCAGCGGCCAGAACAGCGGATGCGCGCGCAGCCGCGCCGGCCAGCGCGGCGCGACGACTTCGGGCGTGGCGGCGGCGCTCATGCCGCGCTCCCGGCGATGAGGTCGAAGATCGCACGCTCGCCGCAACCGCCGGGCAGTTCGCCGACCAGGCGGCGTTCGCGCAGCACCGCGATGCGGTCGGCGATGCGCGCGAGTTCGGCCACCTCGGCGGAGATGAACAGCACCGCCATGCCCTCGCGGGCCAAGGCCAGGATCCGGGTCATGATGTCCTGCTTGGCGGCGATGTCGATGCCGCGGGTGGGTTCGTCGAGGATCAGCAGGCGCGGCCGCGTCGCCAGCCAGCGCGCCAGCACCACCTTCTGCTGATTGCCGCCGGACAGCAGCCCCACCGGCGTCTCCAGGCTCGCGGTCTTGATCCCCAGCACGTCCACATAGCCCTGCGCGATGCGCACCTGTTCGGCCGGCGCCAGGAATCGGCGCAGGCCCATGCGCGCCTGCAGCGCCAGCACGATGTTCTCGCGCACCGACAGTTCGGCGACGATGCCCTCGGTCTTGCGCTCTTCCGGGCACAGCGCCAGGCCGTGGGCGATCGCATCGGGCGGGCCGCGCAGCGCCACGGCGCGGCCGTCGATCGTCACGCGGCCGCGATCGGCACGGTCCAGCCCGAACAGCAGCCGCGCCAGTTCGGTGCGGCCGGCGCCGAGCAGGCCGGCCAGGCCCAGCACCTGGCCTTGGCGCAATTGCAGGTCGACCGGCTGCAACTGGCCGCGCCGGCCCAGCCCCTGCGCGTGCAGCAGCGGCGCAGCGTGCTCGGGCGGCGCTGCGCGTACCGCGGCGGCCGCGGCGCTGGCCGGGTCGAGCGCGCGCCCGACCATCGTCGCGACCAACTGCGGCGCGGGCAGCGCATCGGGCGTGTATTCGCCGACCAGGCGGCCATTGCGCAGCACGCTGATGCGGTCGGCCACCGCGTAGACCTGGTCCAGGAAATGGGTGACGAACAGGATCGCCATGCCGGCCTCGCGCAGCGCGCGCATCACCCGGAACAGCTCGGCCACCTCGCCTTCGTCGAGGCTGGAAGTGGGTTCGTCGAGGATCAGCACCCGCGCCGAGACGCCGACCGCACGTGCGATCGCCACCATCTGCTGCACCGCCACCGGATAACTGCCCAGCGCGCGGCGCACATCGATGGCGATGCCCAGGCGCTGCAGTGCAGCCTCGGCCTCGCGCTCGACCCGGCGCCAGTCGATGCGCCGCGACCAGCCGCGCAGCGGATAGCGGCCGGCAAACAGGTTCTCGGCCACCGACAGGTTCGGGCACAGGTTCACTTCCTGGTACACGGTGCTGATGCCCAGCCGTTGCGCCTGCTGCGGCGAGGCCGGGGCGACGACGGCGCCGTCCAGCGCGATGCGCCCGGCGTCGGCGGCGGTCACGCCCGTCAGCAACTTGATCAGCGTCGACTTGCCCGCGCCGTTCTGGCCCATCAACGCGTGGATCTCGCCGCCGCGCAGGCGCAGCGCCACATCCTCCAGCGCGGCCACGCCGACATAGGCCTTGCTCAGTCCCTGCGCCTCCAGCACCAGCGGATGCATGCGCGCGGCCTCAGTACTTGCGCTTGGGCAGTTCGGCCGCGGCCTGGTCCTGGGTGTACATCGATTCCTCCACCACGATGCGCTTGGGCAGCGGCTTGCCCGCCTTGAGGTCGCGGATGGCCTGGACCAGTTGCGGGCCCAGCAGCGGATTGCATTCGACGGTGACGTTGAGCTTGCCGGCCTGCATCGCCTCGAACGCGCCCTTCACCCCGTCCACCGAGATCACCAGGATATCCTTGCCCGGCTTCAGCCCGGCTTCCTCGATCGCCTGGATCGCACCAATCGCCATGTCGTCGTTGTGTGCGTAGAGCGCGTCGATGTTGCGCCCTTCCGCCTTCAGGAACGCCTCCATCACTTCCTTGCCCTTGGCGCGGGTGAAGTCGCCGCTCTGCGAGCGCACGATCTGGAAGCGCGGATGCGCCGCCAGGATCTCCTTGAAGCCCTTCATGCGGTCGATCGCCGGCGCCGATCCCACCGTGCCCTGCAGTTCGACGATGCGCACCGGCTTGTCGCCGTCCTTCAGCGGCGAGCGCTCGACCAGCCAGCGCGCCGCCTTGCGTCCTTCCTCGACGAAATCCGAACCGATCAAGGTCACGTACAGGCTGTCGTCGGACACCTTCACCGCGCGGTCGGTCAGCACCACCGGGATCTTCGCGGCCTTGGCCTCGCGCAGCACCGTCTCCCAGCCCGACTCCACCACCGGCGAAAACGCGATCACGTCCACGCGCTGGGCGATGAACGAGCGCAGCGCCTTGATCTGGTTTTCCTGCTTCTGCTGCGCGTCGGAGAACTTCAGCGTCATGCCGGCATCGGCGACGGCCTGCTTGATCGAGGCGGTGTTGGCGGTGCGCCATTCGCTCTCGGCGCCGACCTGGCTGAAACCGACGGTGAGTTGCCCGGGCGCCTTGCCCGCGTCCTTGCCGCCGCCGGAACACGCGGCCAGCGCCATCCCCAGCAGTGCCGCGATTCCCAGCGCCCGCATTCCCGACGTGTGCTTGTGCATAGCCCCTCCTCGTTGATGGCACGCTGGCGGCGGACGGGCCCGGAGGCCGCGACGCGCCGCCCACCCTCCCAGGCCGGCGTGCGCTGATTCGATCAGTTCATGGTGCGGATGTGTAAGCCGTCTTGACCGTGGTGTAGAACTCCACCGCATACCGGCCCTGCTCGCGCGGGCCGTAGCTGGAGGCCTTGCGTCCGCCGAACGGCACGTGCGGGTCGACGCCGGCAGTGGGCAGGTTAACCATCACCATGCCCGCCTGCGCATGCCGCTTGAAATGCGTGGCGTGCTTCAGCGAGCGCGTGGCGATGCCGGCGCACAGGCCGAACTCGGTGTCGTTGGCCAAGGCCAGCGCGTGCTCGTAGTCGTCGGCCACCAGCACCGCGGCGACCGGGCCGAACACCTCCTCGCGGGCGATGCGATGCTGCGGCTGTGCTGCGACCAGCGCCGGGCGCAGGTAGTAGCCGCGGTGCGCGCACTCCAGCGCCTCGCCGCCGTAGAGCAGCTCGGCGCCTTCCTCGCGGGCGATGCGCAGGTAGTCGCGGTCCTGCTCGAACTGGCTGGCGCTGGCGACCGGGCCGATATCCACACCCGGCTCCAGCGCATGGCCGATCTTCAGTGCGGCCAGGCGCGTGCGCACACGTGCGACGAAGTCGTCGTGCACCGCGCGTTCGACGATCAGCCGGCTCGACGCGGTGCAGCGCTGGCCGGTGGAGAAATACGCGCCGTTGACCGCGATCTCCGCCGCCAGGTCCAGGTCGGCATCGGCCAGCACCACCAGCGGATTCTTGCCGCCCATCTCCAACTGGATCTTCAGCCCGCGCTCGGCGGCCTGGCGCAACAGCCGGTTGCCGGTGGGCACCGAGCCGGTGAAGCTCAGCGCATCGATGCCGCGCTCGGCGACCAGCGCCTGGCCGACCGTGCTGCCGCTACCGAGCACCAGGTTGAACGCGCCGTTGGGCAGACCGGCGCGGCTGAGGATCTCGGCCAGCGCCCAGGCGCAGCCGGGCACGATCTCCGCCGGCTTGAACACCACGGTGTTGCCGTAGGCCAGCGCCGGTGCGATCTTCCACGCCGGGATCGCCAGCGGGAAATTCCACGGCGCGATGATACCGACCGTGCCGACCGGCTCGCGGGTGATCTCGACGTTGACCCCGGGCCGGGTGGAGGCCAGCGTCTCGCCGGGAATGCGCAAGGCCTCGCCGGCGAAGAACTTGAAGATCTGCCCGGCGCGCGCCGCCTCGCCGATGCTCTCCGGCAAGGTCTTGCCCTCTTCCGAGGCCAGCAGCGCGCCCAGTTCCTGCTTGCGCGCCAGGATCTCGCTGCCGACCGCGTCCAGCGCGTCGGCGCGCTGCTGCGGCGTGCTCGCGGCCCACGCCGACTGCGCCGCGTTGGCCGCAGCGATCGCCTCGCGCACCGCGGCCGCATCGACGCCGCCGGCCTCGCCGACCGGTGCCGACAGGTCGGACGGGTTCTCGTCGGGGGCGATGGCGTCGCCGGTCACCCAGCGGCCGTCGATGTAGCTCTGGAAACGTCGGGTCATGCCTACCTCCGTGCGGTTCTACAGCGCGCGCACGCCGCCCAGGGCGAATCCGCTGTCGACGCGCTGCAAGGGATTGACCAGCGCCGCGCCGAACTCGGGCAGTTCGATCTCGAAGCGGTCGCCGGGCTGCGCCTGCACGCCGTCGGCGAAGCTCAGCGTCGCGGTGCCGAAGAAATGCAGGTGCACGTCGCCGGGCACGCGGTGCGCGGCGTACTTGAAATGGTGGTACTCGAGATTGGCCAGCGAATGGCACATGTTGGCCTCGCCGGTGACGAAGGGCTTCTCCCAGATCACCGCGTCGCCGCGGCGGATGCGGCTGTGCCCGCGCAGGTCGCGCGGCAAGGCACCGCAGCGCAGTTCCGGGCCGACCGCGCAGGCGCGCAGCTTGGAATGGGCCAGATACAGATAGTTCTGGCGCTCGGTGACGTGGTCGGAGAACTCGTTGCCCAGCGCGAAGCCGAGCCGGTACGGCACGCCGTCGGCGCCGATCACGTACAGCCCGACCAGTTCCGGCTCCTCGCCGCCGTCCAGGGCGAAGTCCGGCGACGGCAGCGGCGCGCCCGGCGCGACCAGGCTGCTGCCGTCGCCCTTGTAGAACCATTCCGGCTGCGCGCCGGGCTGGCCGTCGCGCGGGATGCCGCCTTCCACGCCGAGCTGGAAGATCTTCATCGAATCGGTGAGCGTGCCCTGCGCCGCCTGCTGCTGCAGGTTCTGGTGCATGGCGTCGCGGGTGGCGGCGCTGCCAAGGTGGGTCAGGCCGGTGCCGGTGACGCGGCAATGCGCCGGGTCCGGGTGGGTCAACGGCGGCAGCACCCGGCCGGCGGCCAGCAGCGCGGCGTAGTCGAGCACGCGCTCGCCTCGCAACTGCTGCGCCTGCGCCTCCAGGCTGGTGCCGGCGGCCAGCGCCGCGTTGGCCAGCGCATAGGTCGACGCCACCTCGCGCAGCAGCCGCACCTGGCGGCCGTCGTCTTCCACCACACCGACGCCGGGCGTGCCGGCGTCATCGAGCAACTGGATCAATCGCATGCATCGGTCGCCTGTCGGAATGCGGGCGCGCAGCGCGCGACGCGGGACATGCGCGACGCGAAGCGCTCGTCGCTATTCTGGCCGGACGACCTATATGCAACAAATATCGGTTTTGGCTTAACGTATACGAACATTCGTATCTCTGTGAGCGCCATGCCTGCCGCCCCGCCCTGGTTCGTCCGCGCCCGCCTGAAGACCCGGCAATTGATGCTGCTGCTGGCGATCGAGGAGGAAGGCAACATCCACCGCGCCGCCGAAACCTTGAACATGTCGCAGCCGGCGGCGTCCAAGTTGCTCAAGGACCTGGAGGACATGCTGGCGGTGCCGCTGTTCGAGCGCCTGCCCCGCGGCATGCGCGCGACCTGGTACGGCGAGGCGATGATCCGCCACGCGCGCATCGCCCTGGCCAGCCTCGGCGAGGCCGGCGCCGAGATCGAGGCGCTGAAGGCCGGCTATGCCGGCAGCGTGGCCGTCGGCGCGATCGCCGGGCCGGCGATGAGCCTGCTGCCGTCCGCGCTGGCCCAGGTCGGCGCGCAGCATCCGCTGCTGCGGGTGAGCCTGCGCGTGGACGGCAGCGACGTGCTGCTGGAGCAACTGGCGCAGAACAAGCTGGACATCGTGGTGGCGCGGCTGTTCGCACGGCACGACAAGCGCCACCTGCACTACCAGGCGCTTGCCGAGGAAAAGGTCTGCGCCATCGCCCGCCCCGGCCATCCGCTGCTGGCGGCGCCGGCGCCGACGCTGGCCGTGCTGGCCGAGGCGCCGTGGATCGTGCCGCCGGACGGCAGCGTGCTGCGCCACCGCTTCGAACTGATGTTCCAGAACGCCGGGCTGGAGGCGCCCAAGCGGGTGATCGAGACCTCGGCGCTGGTGGTGCTGCCGCAGCTGCTGCGCCATGGCGACGCGCTGGCGGTGGTGCCGGAGGACGTGGCCCGGCATTTCGCCGACCACGGCAGCGTGGCGATCGTGCCGGTGGCGCTGTCCTGCCGCATGGACGCCTTCGGCCTGATCACCCGCCGCGACTGGCTGCTGTCGCCCGGTGCGCGGATCGTGCTGCAGGCGCTGCAGGAGGCGGCCGCGGCGGTCTACGGCGTCGCCGTGGCAGCGACTGCGCCGTCGCTGCCTGCGGACGGCTGATCGCGTCGGGACTGAAGTCCCTCCCACAACGTCTTTGCCGCACCGGCGTGCAGCGTTTGTAGGAGCGGCTTCAGCCGCGACGCATGGAGCCGGACGCCCGCGCGCGACGGCCCCATCCAAACCGACGCCCCCCCTAGAGCATCCCTACACCACTCGCCGCCGGACCTGGCTCAGGTCCAGCCGCCATCCACCACGAACTCCTGCGCGGTGATCGCGCGCGCCTCGTCCGAGGCCAGGAACAGCGCCATGCGCGCGATGTCCTCCGGCATCACCTTGTCCGGCAGGCACTGGTTGCGCGCCAGCTCGCGCTCGCCGGCCTCGTCCAGCCACAGGGTGACCTGGCGTTCGGTCATCACCCAGCCCGGGGTCAGCACGTTGATGCGGATCCGCGCCGCGCCCAGGTCGCGCGCCAGGCCGCGGGTGAGGCCGTTCACCGAGGACTTGGCGGTGGCGTACACCGGATAGCCGCCGGTCTTGCTCTGCCAGCCGGTGGAGCCGAGGTTGACGATGGAACCGCCGCCCAGCCGCTGCATGCCCGGCACCACCGCCTGGATCGCGAAGAACGCGGCCCGCTGGTTGATCGACACGCAGCGCTCCCAGTACTCCGGGGTCACCGCGTCCAGCGCATGGCGGTCGTCGCTGCCGACGTTGTTGAGCAGCACGTGGAAGTCGCCCAGCTCCGCCGCCGCCTCGCCGATCGCCGCCTGCAGCGCGGCCACGTCGGTCACGTCGCAGCGGCGCCACCATGGCGCGGTCAGGCCGCCTGCGGCCAGGCGCTCGGCCAGCGCGGCGCTGGCCTCGGCCGCGACATCGACGAAGGCCACCTGCGCGCCCTGCGCGGCGAAGGCCTCGACCAGCGCGGCGCCGATGCCGGAGCCGCCGCCGGTGATGAAGACGCGGCGCCCGCGCAGGCTGCCGTAGGTTGCGTTGCCGAGGGAGGAAGGCGCTGCGCTTGCCGAGTTGTCCATGCCGTTTCGCTCTAGGTGGATAGGATTTCGATATATGAAAACAAATATCCATTCGATGATATTTGCTATTTTTCACGTATCAATATGCCCGCTAGCATCGCCGGCGTAAAGCATCCGGGGGCGGCTTGCGCGCAGGCGGATCCCGGCGTCCTGGACTCGAGGAATCCGCCGACATGGGCTCACCCAGCAAACCGCCGCGCCGCAGCCAGGCGTGGTTCGGGCGCGAAGGCAAGCAGGGCTTCTACTACCGCAGCTGGCTCAAGAGCGCCGGCCACCCGCACGACATGTTCGATGGCCGCCCGGTCATCGGCATCTGCAACACCTGGTCGGAACTGACGCCGTGCAACGGCCACCTGCGCGAACTGGCCGAACACGTCAAAAAGGGCGTGTACGAGGCCGGCGGGTTCCCGCTGGAGTTCCCGGTGATGTCGCTGGGCGAGACGCAGATGCGCCCCACCGCGATGCTGTTCCGCAACCTCGCCAGCATGGACGTGGAGGAATCGATCCGCGCCAATCCGCTGGACGGCGTGGTGCTGCTGATGGGCTGCGACAAGACCACCCCGTCCTTGCTGATGGGCGCGGCTAGCGTCGACCTGCCGACCATTGGCGTGTCCGGCGGGCCGTCGCTGTCGGGCAACTGGCGCGGACAGCCGCTGGGCTCGGGCACCGGCGTGATCGAGATGTCGGAGATGGTCCGCGCCGGTCTGCTGAGCCAGGACGATTTCGTCGAGGCCGAAGCCTGCATGCAGCGCTCCAAGGGCAGCTGCATGACCATGGGCACCGCCTCGACCATGGCCAGCATGGTCGAGGCGCTGGGCATGTCGCTGCCGGAGAACGCGGCGATCCCGGCGGTGGACGCACGCCGCGCGCGGCTGGCGCGGCTCAGTGGCCGGCGCATCGTGCAGATGGTAGAAGAGGACCTGCGCATGTCGCAGGTGCTGACCGCCGACGCCTTCGCCAACGCGATCAAGGTCAATGCGGCGATCGGCGGCTCCACCAACGCGGTGCTGCACCTGCTCGCCCTGGCCGGCCGCGTGGGCGTGCCGCTGCAACTGGACGACTGGGACCGGCTCGGCTCGCGGCTGCCATGCCTGGTCAATCTCAAACCGTCCGGCCAGTACCTGATGGAAGACTTCTACTATGCCGGCGGCTTGCCGGCGGTGATGCGCGAACTCGGCAGCGAACTGGCGCTGGACGCGCGCACCGTCAATGGCCGCACCGTCGGCGAGAACGTGGCGCAGGCGCCGTGCTGGAACCGCGAGGTGATCCACCCGCTGGACGCGCCGGTCCGCGCGGAGGCCGGCATCGCCGTGTTGCGCGGCAACCTGGCGCCCGACGGCGCGGTGATCAAGCCCTCGGCGGCCTCGCCGCACCTGTTGCGGCACCGCGGGCGCGCGGTGGTGTTCGAGAGCATCGAGGACTTCAAGGCGCGCATCGACGACGAGGCGCTGGACATCGACGCCGACTGCATCATGGTGCTCAAGCACTGCGGCCCGCGCGGCTACCCGGGCATGGCCGAGGTCGGCAACATGCCGCTGCCGCCGAAGCTGCTGCGCGCCGGCATCACCGACATGGTGCGCATCTCCGACGCGCGCATGAGCGGCACCGCCTACGGCACCGTCGTGCTGCACGCCTCGCCGGAGGCCGCGGCCGGCGGCACCCTGGCGCTGGTGCGCGACGGCGACATCATCGAGCTCGACGTCCCCGGCCGCGCGCTGCACCTGGAGGTCAGCGACGAGGAACTGCTGCGCCGGCGCAGCGAATGGACCCCGCCACCGGCGCCGCCGCGCGGCTGGAGCAAGCTCTACGTGGAGCACGTGCAGCAGGCGCACCTGGGCGCGGACCTGGACTTCCTGGTCGGCGGCAGCGGCGACGCGGTGGCGCGCGATTCGCATTAGCGGCTGCGGCCAGATGCATCCACCGTGATGATGCATCCACCTTGATTTCGTAGGAGCGGCTTCAGCCGCGACAGGCGTGACCGATAACCCACGTCGCGACTGCAAGCCACTTCCAACCGCCACATTCGCCACGCACCGCCGTGATGTCGTAGGAGCGGCTTCAGCCGCGACAGGCTCTACCGGTAACGCCTCGTCGCGGCTGAAGCCGCTCCTACAGAAGCTTGCGGCGAGCCCGCCAGGTGCACTGCGGGAGGGACTTCAGTCCCGACGCATTACGCCCTTGGAACGCACACCACGTCGCGCGTCGCGGCTGCATGACAGTCGACTCCGACAGGAAGCGGCGGACGCCGCCTTCTTCCACACGCACCGCCCCCACGTCACCGAACCGTCATCTGCAGCTTCTAGCCTGCGCCGCACCCCAGGGACAAGGCAGGCTCGGTGGCGGCTCACCCCAAACGCGCATGGGCGCGCATGTTCGCGGAACACGGCCCGGTGCTGCGCGGCTTCTTCGTGCGCCGCGGCGCACGCGAAGACGCCGAGGACATGGTGCAGGAAACCTATCTGCGGTTGCTGCGCGCGCATCGGCAGCAGGGCGAGGCCATCGCCAATCCCGAAGCCTATCTGTACACCGTCGCGCAGAACCTGGCGCGCGAACAGGCCGCGCGTCGCCGCCAGGCGCCGCTGCGCATCGACGAGATGGAGCAGTTCTCGCAATTGCTGGCGGCGGGAGACGACGTGGAAGACAGCGCACACCGGCGGCAGCGCCAGCAGCACCTGCAGGCCCTGCTCGCCGACCTGCCCGCGCGCACCCGCTCGGTGTTGGTGATGCAGTACCGCGACGGGCTGAGCTACAAGCAGATCGCCGAACGCATGGGCGTGTCGCCGCACATGGTCAAGAAGCACGTGGTGCGCGGGCTGTCGGCCTGCCGCCGCGCGCTGGCCGACAGCGGAGACCGCTGGTGAACGACAGCACGTTCTCTTCGCGCAGCGCCATCGCCGATGCCGCGCACTGGCATGCCGTGCAACGCATGCAGCCGCTGGACGCGAAACAGGAACAGCAATTGCTGGACTGGCTGACCGCCTCGCCGCAGCATCTGCGCGAGTATCTGGCCATGCAGCGCGTGGCCGGCGAACTCGGCGAAGCGCTGCGCGGCATGGACCTGGACGTGGACGCCTTGCTCGCCAGCGACGACACCGCCGATGGCGCGGCGAGCGGCAATGTCATCGCCCTGCCCGTGCCGCGGCGCGCGACAGCGCCAGCGCCAGCGCCAGTGCGCGCGGCCCGCGCCCAGGCTGCGCCGCGCTGGCGCCTGGCCGCGGCCGCCGCGGTGTGCGCGGTCGCGGTGCTGGTCGGCTGGGCCTGGCCGACCAGCCAGACCTACCGCACCGCGCTCGGCGAACAACGCAGCGTGCAACTGGCCGACGGCAGCACGGTGCGGCTCAACGCGCAGACCCAGGTACGCGCCACGCTGACACCGTGGAGCCGAAAACTGCAGTTGCTGCAGGGCCAGGCCAGTTTCGTGGTCGCCGCCGACCGGCGCCCGCTGCAGGTGCAGGCCGGCGGCCTGCGCGTGGAGGACATCGGCACCACCTTCGACATCGCCCTGCACCCCGACCAGGCGCGCATCGAGGTCTCGTCCGGGCGCGTGCAGGTGTGGCGCGAGGATCGGCCGCAGCAGCCGATGCTGGCCGATCTCGGCGCCGGCCAGAGCGCGCGCATCGACACCGCCGACGGCCGGGTCGAACTGGGCAACGAGGACGTCGCGGCGATGCACGCCTGGTGGCAGCGCCGCATCGTGTTCCGCGACGAACCGCTGGCGAACGTCGCCGAGGACTTCAACCGGCTCAACCGTACCCGCCTGCTGATCGACGACGCCGACGCCGGTGCGATGCGACTGACCGGCAACCTGCGTGGCGACGATGTCGCCGCGTTGCGCGCCTTCCTCGATGCGCAGCCGACATTGCAGGTACGCACCAGCGCCGACGGCATCCACGTGCGCAGCCGCGTGCCGACACAGGCGCGCCTGCAGTAGCGCGGCAGCTGCGTCGCGCGCACTGCGCGGCGCAGGCACCCTTCCAACCAGACGGCCGGCGCGCCATCAGCGCATCACATGCATCGTGCACGCACGCATCCGTGCGCGCACGCGAAGCCAGCACTCCCACGCACGTGTCACAGAAAATTCATCGAAAAACGGTGCCCGATCTTCGCGGTGGCGCCTCGTAGTCCGGGGACAGCGCAGGCAAACGCCGGATGGCGATGCCGCGCGCACCACACCACCCCCGCTCTCACAGGACCCGACGATGCGCCGCACCCTGTTCCTTTCCATCGCCCTCGCCCTGCACACCGGTGTCGCCGGCGCGCAGACCGCGCCCGTCGCGGTCGAGGCGATTCCCGCGCAGCCGCTGGCGCGCGCACTCAATGCGTTGTCGCGGCAGACCGGCCTGCAGTTCGTCTATGCCGCCGGCAGCACCGGCAACCCGCAGACGCATGGCAGTCGCGCCGGCGCCGCGCCGGAACAGGCGCTGCAGCAACTGCTCGACGGCACCGGCCTGCGCTACCGCTTCCTCACCCCGACCACGGTGACGATCGAGGCAGCGAGCGCGCCGGCGGAAACAGCGGCCACTGCACCGGCGGCGATGACGGCCGCACCGACGCCGGCACCGGTGATGCCGGCGGATGCGCCGGTCAAGCAACTGGACAGCATCCAGGTACTCGGCAGCTACGCCGGCAGCCTCAGCGCCGCGCTGCGCGAGAAGCGCTACGCCGACAGCGTGGTCGACGTGATCGCCGCCGAGGACATCGGCAAGCTGCCGGCGCAGAACGTGGCCGAAGCGCTGCAGCGCGTGCCCGGCGTGTCGATCGTGCGCGACCGCGGCGAAGGCGTGTACGTGCGCGTGCGCGGCCTCGGCCCCAACTTCCAGGTAACCACGCTCAACGGCCAGACCATGGCGGTCAACGAGAACGTGCGCACCTCCGGCCAGACCGGCCGCCAGTTCCGCTACGACACCCTGCCGGCGGAACTGGTCGCCGGCCTGGAGGTGATCAAGAGCCCCACCGCCGACCTGGACGAAGGCGCGATCGGCGGCATCGTCAACGTGCGCACGTTCCGCCCGCTGGAACTGGGTAAAACGCTCACCAACGTGTCGCTGGAGTCGAGCCAGGCGCAGCGCACCCACGCCAACGACCCGCGCGTGTCCGGCCTGTTCAACTGGGTCAACGCCGACGGCACCTTCGGCCTGCTGCTGTCCGGCGCCTACGCGCAGCGCAGCCTGCGCCAGGACCGGGTCAACGAAGTGAGCTGGGACTACTACCGCGACGGGGTGCCAGGCGTGCCCGGCGCCAACTACGTCCCCACCGGCCTGCGCCCGACGCTGGAACTGGAGCAGCGCGAACGCACCGGCATCGCCGCCTCGCTGCAGTGGAAGCCGAGCGCGGCCTGGGAAACCAACCTGGACCTGCTCTACGCCAAGCAGACCGTGCACTACGACGAATACAGCCTGGGCGTGGGCTTCGACAGCCTGGCCAAGCTCAGCAACCTGCGCGTGGCGCACGGCGGCGTCGCCGGCTTCGACTACCGCAACGGCCAGGTGCAGATCTCGCGCGAGACCTCCGGCATCACCGACGACAACCGCAGCGCGCGCCTGTCCAGCACCTGGAGCAGCGATGCGTGGACGCTGGGCGCGGTGGCGTTCCACTCGCAGGCGCACAGCTACGACTCCGATCCGATCCGGCGCACGCGCCTGCGCAGCGGCACCACCCTGTCGATGCGCGTGGACATGCCGCAGGCCGATGGCGACGACGTGCCCGACTGGCGCTTCACCAATGGCTTCGACCCGACCAACCCGGCCAGCGTGGCCGGGCGCCGCCTGGAGTGGCGCGAGATCGATGCGCGCGACAAGGAGGACGCGCTGCAGCTCGACGCCAAACGCGCGCTCGGCGACGGCTTCTTCCGCGAGCTCAAGTTCGGCGCCAAGTACCGGCAGCGCTCGCGCACCTACGATCGCGCCGACCTGCTGCTGACCAGCATCGCCGGCGTGCGCTTCCCGGCCGGTAACTTCACCGCGCTGCCGGTGGACGACATGCTGACCGACGCCAACGGCAACCTGCCGCGGCAGTGGCTGGCACCGATCGAGTCGCGCTTCTTCGGGACCTGGCCGACCGCCGCGGACCTGGTCAACACGCCGAACAGCGCCGACCTGCAGAACTCCTACGAGGTAAAGGAAAAGATCGGCTCGGCCTATGCGATGGCCGACTTCGGCGGCGACCTGGCCGGCCGCGCGCTGCGCGGCAACCTCGGCGTGCGCCTGGTGCGCACCGAGCAGACCACCGACGGCCACGCCGACGTCAACGGCAGCGCGCAGCCGGTGCACTTCGAACGCAGCTACAGCAACGCGCTGCCTTCGTTCAACGCCGCCTGGGACGTGCGCGAGGACATGGTGCTGCGCAGCTCCGCGGCCAAGGTCATCACCCGCCCCGACCTCACCGACCTGTCGTCCAAGCTCACCTTCAATTCCAGCGGCGAGATCCTCACCGCCAGCGGCGGCAACCCGTCGCTGCGTCCGTTCGAGGCCTGGCAGTACGACCTGACCTTCGAGTGGTACATCGACGGCACCTCGGCGCTGACCGGCGGCGTGTTCTACAAGGACATCTCGCGCTTCATCCAGACCCAGATGTCGAACCTGCAGTACCAGGGCCAGACCTACCTGCTCTCGTCCAAGACCAACGGCAGCCAGGCCAGCGTCAAGGGCGTGGAAGTGGCCTACCAGCAGGTCTTCGCCGGCCTGCCGGCGCCGCTGGACGGGCTGGGCATGCAGCTCAACTACACCTGGACCGACAGCGAGGCCACCTACCGCGACGGCAACCGCACCTTCACCGACAGCCTCGAAGGCGTGGCCAAGAACACCTACAACGCGGTGCTCTTCTACGAGAAGGGGCCGCTGATGGCGCGGGTGAGCTATGGCTGGAGCGACGACATCGTCAACGCGGTCGGTACCGCCAACGTCGCCACGCTCAACAGCGACAAGTTCGGCAGCCTCGACGCGAACGTGGCCTGGAAGGTCAACGACACCCTGTCGGTGTTCGTCAACGCGATCAATCTCACCGGCGCCGTGCAGCGCCAGTACGTCGGCGATCGCCTGTTCGGCGGCTACACCGACTACGGCCGCACCTGGTCGGTGGGCCTGCGCGCACGTTTCTGATCCGCCGCGCTGCCGCCCACGCGCGGCAGCCAGCCCGCCCCGCGGCCTGCATCGCCGCGGGCGCCGGCCATCGCACCGTGCGCGCACCGCCGCGCGCGGCGTACCGCCTCTGCCTGGAGCTTGCCGATGCCATCGCTGCCGTGCCTCGCCACCCTCGCCCTGTTCGTCCTCGCGCCACTGGCCTGCACCGCCGCACGCGCGCAACCGGCCGCGACGGAGACCCTGGAAAAAGTCGTCATCCTCAAGCGTCACGGCGTACGCGCGGCGATGTCCAGCGCGGAGCAACTGGAGCGTTACTCGGCGCGCCCCTGGCCGCGCTTCGCGGTGCCCGCCGGGTATCTCACCGCGAACGGCGCTGCGCTGGAACGCTTGTTCGGCGCTTACTACCGCGCCCGCTACGCACCGCTAGGACTGTTCGCCGGCGACGGCTGCGCGGCCGCGTACTACTGGGCCAACCGCACCCAACGCACCCTCGCCTCGGCACAGGCGCTGGCCAGCACGCTGACCCCGGGCTGCGCCAACCCGGTGCACAGCGTCGCCGACGATGCCTCCGATCCGCTGTTCGACGGCGCGCCCGCCCTGCGCACTCCCGCCGCGGTGGCGCAGATGCGCGCGGCCATCGCCGGCCGCATCGGCGGGGATGCGCAGGCCTGGAACGCGGCCCAGGCGGATGCCATCGACAGCCTGCAGCACCTGCTGCTGCAGTGCGCGCAACGGCCCTGCCCGGCCGATGCCGGTGAGGGCAAGCAGCGCCTGGATGCGGTGCCGGCGCGGCTGGGCGACGCCGAGGACGCGATCCCCGGCATCGAAGGCCCGGCCGCGGCCGCCTCCGGCCTCAGCGAAAGCCTGTTGATGGCCTGGGCCGACGGCCAGGACTTCGCCGCGCTGGGCTGGCGCGGCATCGACGAAGCCAGCCTGTTACGCGCCTTCGCCCCGCACCAGGCCGAATTCGCGCTGCGCCTGCGCGCGCCCGCCGTGGCGCGCATGGCCGCCTCGCCGCTGGCGGCGCGGCTGCTGGCGACGTTGCTGGACGGCAGCGGCCAGGCCACGCACGCCGCGCCGATCGGCGGCGCGGCACGGCTGGTGGTGCTGTCCGGCCACGACGGCACCCTGACCCTGCTGGCCGGCATGCTCGACCTGCACTGGCAACTGCCCGGCTACCAGCCCGACCAGACCGTGCCCGGCGGCGCACTGGTGTTCGAGCTCTGGCGCCGCGCCGACGGCGAACGGGTGATCCGCCTGCGCTACACCGCGCAGAGCCTGGCGCAGCTGCGCGAACGCCGCGCGCTGACGATGCAGGCACCGCCGCTGGAATCGGCGGTGTTCGTTCCGCAGTGCAGCCGCGCCGGCGCCGCGTACGACTGTCCGCTACCCGCCTTCGCCGCCGCGGTCGAAGCCGTGCTCGATCCGCAGTTCCTGACCCCATGACGCCACGTGCGCCGGCTCCGGCCGGTCGCGCGGCGGCATCGGTGCCTTCCGGCACCGCCCCTGGCGCTCGCGCCACCCGCTGTTCCTCCCAACCCGCAAGAGGCGATTCATGATCCAGCATCTACGCACCCTCGTGAGCTACGGCATCGGATTGAGCCTGGCCTGCGCCGGCGTGGTCCACGCGCAATCGGACGTCGGCGTGCTCGACGTGCTCACCTACAACGTCGCCGGCCTGCCGCAGGGCATCTCCAGCAGCAACCCGGCCGCCAACACCGCCCAGATCGCACCGAAGCTGGCGCCCTACGGCCTGATCAACGTGCAGGAAGACTTCAACTATCACGCCACCCTGTACGCGGGCGACAAGCACCCCTACCGCACGCCCACCAGCGGCGGCGCAGCGATCGGCGACGGCCTCAACACGCTGAGCAACTACCGCTTCGACGATTTCACCCGCATCAAGTGGGACAAGTGCAACGGCACCGACTGCCTCACGCCGAAGGGCTTCAGCTACATGCGCGTGCGCCTGGACGACGGCGTGCTGCTGGACGTGTACAACGCGCATCCCAACGCCGGCACCGAGAGCGGCGACCTGGCCGCGCGGCGCGCCAACATCAGCCAGCTCTCGCAGTTCATCCAAACCTGGTCGGCCGGCAATGCGGTGCTGGTGATGATGGACTCCAACACCCGCTACACCCGCGCCGACGACAACATCCGCGAGCTGATTTCCGCCAACGGCCTGACCGATACCTGGGTGGAACTGGTCAAGGGCAGCGCCCCGGCCGCCGGCGCCGCGCCGCTGCTGTGCGGCACCCCGCCGACCAACGACTGCGAAGTGGTGGACAAGATCCTGTACCGCGACGCGCCGCAGCTGACCCTGGTCGCCAACCGCTACAAGCTCGACGACGGCAGCTTCTACGACAGCGACGGCAAGCCGCTGTCCGACCACTACCCGCTGGCCGCGCAGTTCGGCTGGGCGGTCGGCACTACCGTGCGCACCAGCGACCAGTTCGGCGGCCCGCACGGCACCCCGTTCAACGACATCGCCAAGGGCGCCGAGCAGCGCACCATCGCCAGCGTGACCCTGCGCGGCGCCTCGCGTCTGGACGGCATCGCACTGGGCCTGGACAACGGCAGCACCCTGACCCACGGCGGCAGCGGCGGTGACGCGGTCACGCTGCGCCTGGGCAGCAACGAGCGGCTGACCTCGGCCACGCTGAGCGTGGGCCAGTACAACGGCCACACCCGGCTGTTCTCGCTGAGCCTGCGCACCAACCAGGGCCGTAGCCTGAGCGCCGGCACGCCGACCACCGAGACCTACACGCTCACCGCGCCCAGCGGCTGGCACATCGCCGGCTTCACCGGCCGCGACGGCGACGAGATCGACAAGCTCGGCGCGATCTACCGCAAGGATTGACGGAACCGCGGGCGCCATCGCGTCCGCGGCACTGCAAGGGCAACGGCGCGCGTGGCGACGCGCGCCGTTCGACTTACCGAAGATGAGTCGCCGGCTGCGACCTGTCGCAGGTCGCGCGCATCGACTTGAAACGAGCGGATGCACGCGCCTGAAGGTGCGGATAGGAAATCTCCACACCAGGCCGCGCGATGCGTCTACGTGTCTACGTGGGCCGCACTCGCGCGTACACCACAATGTCGTGCTTCGAAACGACGCAGCACACGGGCACGGCAAGCCGCTGCCCGCCGACACCGCGGCCTATTCGCTCGCCGCTTCCAGCGCCTGCGCCAGGCGCTCCACCGCGATCACTTCCATGCCCTTGACCGTACCGGTCTTGGGCGCGTTGGCCTTGGGTACGATGGCGCGCTTGAAGCCGTGCGTGGCGGCCTCGCGCAGCCGGTCCTCGCCGTTGGGCACCGGGCGGATCTCGCCGGACAGGCCGACCTCGCCGAAGGCGATGGTCTTCTCCGCCAGCGGCCGGTCGCGCAGCGACGACAGCACCGCCAGCAGCACCGGCAGGTCGGCCGCGGTCTCCTGCACGCGGATGCCGCCGACCACGTTGACGAACACGTCCTGATCGCCGACCACGATGCCGCCATGGCGGTGCAGCACCGCCAGCAGCATCGCCAGCCGGTTCTGCTCCAGGCCCACCGCCACGCGCCGCGGATTGGACAGCGGCGAGGCATCCACCAGCGCCTGCACTTCCACCATCAGCGGCCGCGTGCCTTCGCGGGTGACCATCACGCAACTGCCGGGCTGGTGCGCGCTGCCGCCGGACAGGAAGATCGCCGACGGGTTGGAGACTTCCTTCAGCCCCTTCTCGCCCATCGCGAACACGCCCAGTTCGTTGACCGCGCCGAAGCGGTTCTTGAACGCACGCAGCAGACGGAAGCGGCTGCCGCTCTCGCCCTCGAAGTACAGCACCGCATCGACCATGTGCTCGAGCACGCGCGGGCCGGCGATGCCGCCCTCCTTGGTGACGTGGCCGACCAGGAACACCGCCGTGCCGGTCTCCTTGGCATAGCGCACCAGCCGCGCCGCGCTCTCGCGCACCTGGCTCACCGAGCCGGGCGCGGCGGTCAGCGCCTCGGTCCACAGGGTCTGCACCGAGTCGGCGACGATCAGCTTGGGCCGCGCCGCGCTGGCGTGCTGCAGGATGTGCTCGATGCCGGTCTCGGCCAGCGCGTTGAGGCCGTCCAGCGGCAAGTCCAGGCGCACCGCGCGTCCGGCGACCTGGCCCAGCGATTCCTCGCCGGTCACGTACAGCACCGGCAAGGTGCCGGCCATCTTCGCCAGCGCCTGCAGCAGCAGGGTCGACTTGCCGATGCCCGGATCGCCGCCGATCAGCACCACCGCGCCCTCGACCAGGCCGCCGCCGAGCACCCGGTCGAACTCGCCGATGCCGGTGGACACGCGCGCCTGGTCGCGGTGCTCCACGTCCTTGAGCGCGGTGATCTTCGGCGTCTCGGCCTTGCCGGCCCAGCCGCTGCGCCGCGCCGCGGCCGGCGCCTTGGCCGTGGCCGCGCTCTCCAGCACGATCTCACTCAGCGAGTTCCAGGCGCCGCATTCGGTGCACTGGCCCTGCCATTTGTTGTATTCGGCGCCGCACTCGCCGCAGACATAGGCCGTTTTCGCTTTCGCCATCTGCTTCTGGTCCGCTCAGACAATGCATCAGCATAGTGGCTGGCGGTCTCAGCGTCCGCGACGCGGCGCCAGGCGCTGCATCGCACTCGCTTCCCCAGCTGGTAACGCAGCGCCGGGAAGGCGTCGCGCACTCGGCAGCGACGACGATGTACGGCAGGCGCTGCTGCGTTTCCCCGCGACCGATGACCCCAATCGCCCGCGCACGGCCGCCAGGCGGCGGCAGGAGGCGGCATGTGGCGCCGACATCAGGTTAGACCGATCTGCCCGGGACCATGTCCTCTTCGCTTGTCGCGGCAGGGAGGCCGTCAGCGCGCCTTCAAGGCAGCAAGGAGGTGTTCCGCCTGCTCCCGTCGCCTGATGCGCACGAAGCGAATACGCGCGTACTGCGGGTCGTGCAGATCGGCCTGGTAGCGTGCGCGGTTGCTGCGCCAGGTCTTGAGCATCCAGATGATGATGGACTCCCGGCTAAAGAAGGCGCGGCGAAAACTCTCGCGATTTCCCGTTCCGGGCCACAGCTCCTGTTTGTGCCAGGCCCGTTTGAACGCTCTGGCGACAGCCTGGAACAGCGTGCGCCAAAACCCATAGTCCACCCACACCACCAGGTCCACGTCGCGCCATTTCACGGGGCGCGTCCGGTTGTAGTTGCCATCCAGCACCCAGTCCGCAGAGGCGGCCAACGCACGCTCCAGCTCTTTCAGGAACACATCGTCCGGGGTCCCCTGCCAGTCCGCGCGCCAGTAGAGCCTGTCCATTTCGACATAGGGAATCGCAAGCTCCTTGGCGATCAGCCTGGCGAGCGTGCTTTTCCCGCTTGCGCTGGTGCCGACCACATTGATTTTCACCGCCTGACCTCGTCCTCGCAAAGAAGATCGGCCACCTCGGCCGCTCCCGCAGGGTGCTGCGCTCGCTGCAGGAACGGCTTCACATGGCCTGCGCCATCGGTGGTGACCAAACAATGAGCATCGCGCGCGCAAACGCCCCAAGCGACACGCGCCAGCACGACGACGCCGTCGCCGCACCGCGCACCGGCAGCACCGACGCACCCAAGCGCCGGCACACCGAAGCGCCGGCGGCGATCGCGCTCGCCGCCCTCAACGCGCCTTGTACAACTCGCTCAGGCGGTCCGGCGTGCCGGCGATGCGCTCCAGGTGCGGATACTGCAGGCCGCCGTAGTAGGCGATGCGCACGGTGTCGTAGCGGTCGCCGCGCTTGACCAGCAGTTCGATCGGCGTGCTGCCGCCCTTGGCCGCGGTGACCGCGTCCTTGAGCGCCTCGGCGCTGTACTCGCGGCCGCCGACCGCGACCACGCGGTTGCCGGCGATGAGGCCGGCGTTAAACGTCGGGCTGTCCCACAGCACGGCCTGCACCCGGCCCTGCTCGTCCAGGCTCAGGCCCAGCGAATAGCTCAGGTCCAGGTTCTTGTTGCGCGCCTCGGAGGTCTTGCTGGCCGCGTTCGGCTGATCCGTATAGACCAGCTTCCAGCCGCTGGCCTCGATCCCGCCGACCAGCGACCCATGCTCATCGAGACGGCTGCGCAGCAGGCTCGCCCAGTCGTACTTGGCGATCCCATCGAGCGTGGCGACGATGTCGTCGAAGGTGTAGGTGTTCACGTCCCAGGCGCCGTCGTGCATGCCGAAGAACGCCTTGGCGAAATCGTCCAGCGAGCGCTTGCCGCCGCTGAGCTCGCGCAGCTTGGCGTTGACCTCCAGCCAGACCATCTGCCCGCCGGAGTAGTAGTCCTCGCTCATCTGGTAGCTGCGGTAGGCGCGTGGCCGGCGCATCGACATGGTCGGGTCGTTGGTGGTGTCCTGCAGCGCGCGCCAGGCCAGGCCGGGACGGCCACGCTGGTAGACCGCGGCGACGTTGGCCAGCATGTCGCGGGCCTGGTCCTGGGTCCACAGCCCTGCGCGCGCGGCGATCACCTCGCCCCAGAACTGGGTCTGGCCCTCGTACAGCCACAGCAGGCTGTCGCCCATCGGCACGTTGAAGTTGGGCGTGGCCAGGTCGGCGCCGCGGCGGTACTTGCCGTTCCAGGAATGGTTGAACTCGTGCGCGAGCAGGTCGCGCATCTCCCAGCTCTTGTCCCACTCGGTGAAGTAGTCGAGCGGGCCACTGTTCTCGCTGGAACGGTGATGCTCCAGGCCGATGCCGCCGAGCTTGTCGGTCAGCGCCAGCAGGAACTCGTAGTGGTCGAAGTGGCGCGCGCCGTACAGCTTGTCCATCTGCTGCACCAGGGCCACGTGCGCCTTGACCTGCTCGGGCTTGGCCTCCAGCGACTTGGGCTTGTCGGCGAACACGTTCAGCGCCACCGGCGCCTTGCCCTTGTCGTCCAGCACGATGCGCTTGTAGTACTTGCCGGCGAACATCGGCGAATCGACCAGGTCGTCGAAATCGATCGGCTTGAACGTCACCGTATCGCCGCTCCGCCCGGCGGTTTCCAGCGCGGTGGCATAGCTCCAGCCGGCCGGCAGGGTCACGCTGGCCTGCGCCTTGATGTTGCGCGCGTACACCCCGGCCGGATACAGCGCGGTGGTGTTCCACTGCAGGTTGAGCATCTCCGGGGTCATCATCACCCGGCCCTGGCCATCGCCCTGCGAGGACAGGAACTGGTACTCGGCCACGATCTCGCTGACGCCGGCAGGCACGTCGATCTTGAACGCATAGACGTCGAACTGGTCGCGCGTCCACGGCAGCACCTTGCCGTTGGCCTTGATCACCAGCCCGGCGAGCTTGTCGATCGGACCGGTGGGCGAATGGTTGCCGGGGATCCACTGCGGATACAGCAGGGTCATCGGCCCCGGCGTGGCCGGGATGGTGCTGCGCACGCGGAAGATGCGATGCGCCAGGTCGGTGGCATCGACATCGATCTTCAACGTACCGGCGAAGGGCACGTCGCGCGGCGGTGCGGTCTGCGCCGAGGCCTGGAACGCGACAGTGGCGGCCAGCAGCAACGGCGCCATCCAGGCGGTGGACTTGTTCATGGGGTCTCCAGGGGGCGAACGACAGCGGACAGGCAAACCCCCATGCTATGCCTGCGCCGCCGCCGCGTGCCATGCCATAGGTCATGCCTACGGCGATCGCCGCGCGCGGCGCCTGGCCGCATGGGCCAGGACCGCGGCGCCGCCCACCCGCTCAGCGCCCGGCCAGTTGGCTGCGCCGCTCGACGATGCGCGACACCAGGCCGTAGTCCATCGCCTCCTGCGCCGACATCCAGCAGTCGCGCTCGATGTCGGCCTCCACGCGCTCCAGCGGCTGCCCGGTCTCGCGGGCAATGACCTTGGCGATGCGGGCGCGCGCCTTGAGGATCTCGCTGGCCTGGATGGCGATGTCGCTGGCCGGGCCGCCGGCACCGCCGCTGGGCTGATGGATCAGGAACCGGGTCTGCGGCAGGCATACCCGGCGCTCGCGCGGCACGCCCAGGAACACGTGCGTGGCCGCGCTGCCGACCCAACCCGAGCCGATCATGTCGACCGGCGCGGAAATGAAGCGCAGCGCATCGTGGATGGCGTCGCCGGATTCGAGATGACCGCCCGGCGAGGACACGATCATCGCGATCGGCGCATCGGACTCGGCATCCAGCGCCAGCAGGTGGCGTACCGTCTGGTAGGCGCTGGCGTCGGTGATGGTGCCGAACAGCAGCAAGGTCCTCGCGCGGAACGCCTTTTCCTCGAGGAAGGCGCCGGACGGCGCCAGCGCGGCGGGCGCGGCGGGGGACGTCTCGTCGGAACGCAGCATCGGCCTGTCTCCATGTATGGTGGGTTTCCCTCCCAACGAACGACGGGGCCGCGACGTGACATTCCCGACCGACGCGCAGGCTGCGGCCGACGACGGCGCGCTGCGCCGGCAATTGCTGGCCCTGGCGCATCGCTGGCTCGGCCAAGGCCAGGACGCCGAGGACCTGGTGCAGGAAACCTATCTGCGCGCCGCACAGGGACCGTCGCCGGCCGTCGGCCGCGACGCCTGGCTGACCACAGTGCTGCGCCATCTGTGCATCGACCGCCTGCGCCGCCGCGGCCGCTACCGGGTCCTGCTGGAGCGCATCGCACAGGAACACGCAGTGTCCGTCACCGACGATCCGGACGGGCCGGAACGCCACGCCCTCCACAGCGCGGCAGTGACGCACGCGCTGGCAGCGCTGGTGCGCACGCTGCCGGCCGGCGACGTGGCGATGCTGCTGCTCGCCGAAGCCTTCGACTTCAGCCATGCCGAGCTGGCGGCCTTGTCGGCGCGCAGCGAAAGCGCCTCGCGCAAGCACCTGCGGCGCCTGCTGCAGCGCGCGCGTGCGGCAATGGAGGACGCCCCCACGCCGGCAACCACCCACCCGCACGACGACGACGCCTGCCTGCTGGCGCTGTGCCGCCACGCCCTGCGGCACGGCGATCCGGCCGGCCTGGTCGCCACCTTGCGTGCGGCGCGGCCGCAGACCCTGCTGGTCAGCACCTGGTCGGTGTCGGCCTCCGCGCACGCCACGCCCAGCCCCGCGCCAATCTATGCCCAGCCACTGCAGCAGCACGGGCAACTGGGGCTGCTGATCCGCAACGGCGACGGCGTGCTGACCTGGCTGCCGTTGTGCGAACTCGCCGAGGCCCCCTGCCTGGCGTAGATGCGTCACATGCCGGCGCGCCCGGCGCAGCGGCGCACCGTGCGTCAGTACTTGCGCACGGAAAAGCGCCCGGAAAACCCGTCGAACAAGGCGTGATCGATGGCGAGACGCTGCCGGAATTCCACGGCGTCGGTCATCCCGAAGCCGAGTTCATCAGCCTGCCCCGCCTCCAGCCCGGCGAAGATCGCGTCGCAGAACGCCTCCAGGTCCGCGCCATGCGCCACACCCGTGCCCGCCAGGCCGGTGCGGACGGCGGGCGGGATGATTTCCACGACCCTGACCGGGGTCGCGGAGAGCGCGAACCGAAGGTTGGCCGTATAGCTGTGGATCGCGGCCTTGCAGGCGCTATAGACCGGGGCAAAGGGTTGCGGAACCAGGGCACCGCCCGACGAGACATTGGCGATGAGCGCCGGCCGGCCATGCTGCAGCAACAGCGGGACCAGCAGGTGGTTCAGATGCACCACGGCCGAGAACAGGATATCGATCTCGCGCTGGCGCTCGGCCCAGGGCGCCTGGTCGTCGGCCAGCGGAACGCGGCGCTGGATCCCGGCGTTGTTGACGACAACGCCTAGCCCGGGATGCCGCGCTTGCAGGTGGCGCGCGAGTCGCTCGCGTTCTTCGGCCACCCCGATGTCGTTGACCAGGGTCTGCAGGCCCGGCGCGGCCGCAGCAGCGCGGTCGAGCTTGCCGGCATCCCGACCGGTTACCAGCACCTTGGCCCCTTCGGCCAGGAAGCGCCGCGCGAGGCCGAACCCGATGCCGTCGCTGCCGCCGGTAATGAGCACATCCACGCCTGCGAACCTCGTTGCTGACATCGTCCTCGCCTCCATCGAATACGGGCTGTTCGGCGGGCATCGCATGCCGGCCGGCGGCCACGTCTAGGTTGTCATGTCAACCTAGAACTACGCCCATCGGGTTGTCATGTCAACCGGCGCAATCTATGGTGACGGCATGAAACACGCGCGACTTTCCACACGCGAGCTGGCGATCTGGCATGCCTTCAAGCAGATGGGCCAGACGGTGATGGCGGCCGTCGAAAAGGACCTGGCCGCCGGCGCCGGCCTGACCGGCAGCGACTTCGGCGTGCTGTCGCGGCTCGTGGATCTGGGTAACGGCGAACTGCGCCAACAGGCGCTCGCCGATTCCATGGGCTGGCACAAGAGTCGGCTGTCGCATCAGCTCACGCGCATGCAGGCGCGCGGCCTGGTCCGCCGCAGCGGCAGCGAGCCGCGCGTGGTGACGGTCGCCATCACCGCCCTGGGTCAGGACAAGATCGCAGCGGCGCGCTCGGTCCACGCCGCCTCGGTCAGAACCCGGCTGCTCGATCGCCTCAGCGCGGAAGACGCGCAAATGCTGCTGCAACTCGCCGCGACGCTCGGAGCGGACCCGAACTGACCTCGGTGCGCCGCACCTCGCTTCGGCAGGGAGCACGGCGTCGATGCAGGCGAGCGCCGCCTTGATACGCCGATCGCGACTCGCGCAGGTGTCGGTCGGTCACGCCGCTGCCGTGGCGATTGCCCTGCCCTTGCAGTGTTGCCGGGCTGCAGCCCGTAGAACGCAAAAGGCCGCCCGGAGGCGGCCTTTGCGAACCTGCGGCGGTGCGCGCCTCAATGCATCATGTTGACGTTGAGGTTGTGCATGACCCACAGCGAGCCGACCACCACGATGCCGATGATCAGCAGCGAGAACAGGCCCACATGCACGTTGGAGCGCTGTTCGGCGGAACGGTCCATGTGCAGGAAGTAGATCAGGTGCACCAGCATCTGCACCGCGGCCAGCACTGCGATGACGATGACGGTGACGCCGCGCGGGAACGCCCCGCTCATCACCATGCCGAACGGGATCACGGTCAGGATCACCGCCAGCACGAAGCCGACCAGGTAGGACTTCAGGCCGCCGCCATGGCCGTGCTCGGCGTGCGTGTCGGAGGAATGATGGTTGGCCATTACAGCGCTCCCAGCAGGTAGACGATGGTGAACACGCCGATCCAGATCACGTCCAGGAAGTGCCAGAACAGGCTCAGGCACGCCAGGCGGGTCATGTTGCGCGGGGTCAGGCCGTTCCTGGCGATCTGGATCACCAGCACGGTCATCCACAGCAGGCCCGAGGCCACGTGCAGACCGTGGGTGCCGACCAGGGTGAAGAAGGCCGACAGGAACGCGCTGCGGCCGGGGCCGGCGCCCTCTTCGATCAGGTGGTGGAACTCGTAGATTTCCATGCCCAGGAAGCCCAGGCCCAGCGCCGCGGTGACCGCCAGCCAGCCGTACAGGCCGCCCATGCTGCGCTTGTTCGCCGAGATCATCGCCAGGCCGAAGCCCAGGCTGCTGAACAGCAGCAGGAAGGTTTCCACCAGCACGAACTTCAGGTCGAACAGTTCCTTGGCGGTCGGGCCGTCCACCGTCGCGCCGGCCAGCACCGCGTAGGTGGCGAACAGGCCGGCGAAGATGAGGCAGTCGCTCATCAGGTAGACCCAGAACCCGAAGACGGTGTTGCCGCCCGCGTCGTGGTGTTCGTGGTCGTGGTCGTGGCCGCCCGCGTGGGCGGCGTGGGAATCGAGCGTCGTGGAAGCCATGGTTCAGACCGCCTTTGCGGCGTTGGCCGCGTGTTGCTGTTCCAGCAGGGCGAAGCGCGCGTTCTCGATGCGTTCCACTTCCTCCGCCGGGACCCAGTAATCGATGTCGTCATCGAAGGTGCGCGCGATGAAGCTGCCGATCATGCCGACCAGGCCGATCACCGCCATCCACCAGATGTGCCAGGTCAGACCGAAGCCCATGACGATGCTGAAGGCACCGATCCAGAAGCCCGCCGCCGTGTTGCGCGGCATGTGGATCGGTTCGTACTTGGCCGGACGCGGCCAGCCCTTGCCCTTGAGCTTGTCTTCCCAGAACTGGTCGCGGTCGTCGATGTGCGGCAGCACCGCGAAGTTGTAGAACGGCGGCGGCGAGGAGGTCGCCCACTCCAGGGTGCGGCCATCCCACGGGTCGCCGGTCAGGTCCATGTTCTCCTTGCGCTTCCAGATGCTGTAGCCGATCTGCACCAGGTTTAGGAAGATGCCGGTACCGATGATCGCCGCACCCACCGCGGCCACCATCAGCCACGGCGCCCACTCGGGGTGGTTGTAGCTGTTCATGCGCCGGGTCATGCCCATGAAGCCGAGCACGTACAGCGGCATGAAGGCGACGAAGAAGCCGATGATCCAGCACCAGAACGAGGCCTTGCCCAGCTTCTCGTTGAGCTTGAAGCCGAACGCCTTCGGGAACCAGTAGGTCAGGCCCGCCAGGTAGCCGAACACCACGCCGCCGATGATCACGTTATGGAAGTGCGCGATCAGGAACAGGCTGTTGTGCAGCACGAAGTCCACCGCCGGGATCGCCAGCATCACGCCGGTCATGCCGCCGATGACGAAGGTGATGATGAAGCCGATGGTCCACAGCACCGGTGCGGTCATGTGCACGCGGCCGCGGAACATGGTGAACAGCCAGTTGAAGATCTTCACGCCGGTGGGGATCGAGATGATCATCGTCGTGATGCCGAAGAAGGCATTGACGTTGGCGCCCGAGCCCATGGTGAAGAAGTGGTGCAGCCACACGATGAACGACAGCACGCCGATGCACGAGGTCGCGTACACCATCGAGGTGTAGCCGAACAGGCGCTTGCGGCTGAAGGTGGCGATCAGCTCGGAGAAGATGCCGAACGCCGGCAGGATCAGGATGTAGACCTCCGGGTGGCCCCAGATCCAGATCAGGTTGACGTACATCATGGCGTTGCCGCCACCGTCGTTGGTGAAGAAGTGCGTGCCCAGGTAGCGGTCCGCACCCAGCAGCGCCAGCGCCACGGTCAGGATCGGGAACGCGGCGATGATCAGGATGTTGGTGATCAGCGCGGTCCAGGTGAAGATCGGCATGCGCATCAGGGTCATGCCCGGCGCGCGCATGCGCATGATCGTCACGAAGAAGTTGATGCCGGTGAGCAATGTGCCCAGGCCCGAGATCTGCAGCGCCCAGATGTAGTAGTCGACACCGACGCCTGGACTGTATTCCAGCCCGGACAGCGGCGGATAGGCCAGCCAGCCGGTCTGCGCGAACTCGCCCACGCCCAGGGAGATGTTGACCAGCGCCGCGCCGGCCACGAACAGCCAGAAGCTCAGCGAGTTCAGGAACGGGAACGCCACGTCGCGCGCACCGATCTGCAGCGGCACGATCAGGTTCAACAGGCCGGTCATGAACGGCATGGCCATGAAGAAGATCATGATAACGCCGTGCGCGGTGAAGATCTGATCGTAGTGGTGCGGCGGGAAGATGCCTTCGTTGCCGCCATGCGCGATCGCCTGCTGGGTGCGCATCATCGCCGCGTCGGCGAAGCCGCGCAGCAGCATGATCAGCGCCACCACGATGTACATGACGCCGATGCGCTTGTGGTCGACCGAGGTGAACCACTCCTTCCAGAGGTAGCCCCACAGCTTGTACTTGGTGACCGCGGCCACCACCAGCAGGCCGAGCAGGCCGGCGCCGCCGAGGGCCGCCATGATGATCGGCTCGTGGTACGGAACCGCCTCGAGCGTGAGTTTGCCTAGCATCACTTGTCTCCAGAAGTGCACATGGCGACCGGCTCAGCAGCCGATGCCGGATGAGCGTCGTGGCCTTCCATCTTGTGGCCCTTGCCCATCATGTATTTGTCGATCAACGACTTGAACAGACCGTCCTGCACCGAGGCGTAGTACGTCACCGGGTAAGCGGCCTTGTCGTTGCGGTTGGCCGCCAGCACCTGGAACTCGGCCTGGTCCAGGGTCTTCTGCGAGGCCTTGACCTTGGCCACCCACGCGTCGAAACCGGCGCGGTCGGTGGCATGCGCGGCGAAGCCCATCTTCGAGAAGCCGTGGCCGCTGTAGTTCGCCGACAGGCCGAACATCTCGCCCGGCTCGTTGGCGATCAGGTGCAGCTTGGTCTCCATGCCGGCCATCGCGTAGATCTGCGTGCCCAGGTGCGGGATGAAGAACGAGTTCATCACCGTGTCGGAGGTGATCTTGAAGTTCAGCGGCGTGTCGACCGGGAACGCGATCTCGTTGACCGTGGCGATGCCCTGCTCCGGGTAGATGAACATCCACTTCCAGTCCAGCGCCACCGCCTCGATGGTGATCGGCTTGACCTTGGAGTCCAGCGGCTTGTACGGATCCAGCGCATGCGAGGAGCGCCAGGTCAGCACCGCCAGGACCAGGATGATCATGCACGGGATCGACCACACCACCACCTCGATCGCGGTGGAGTGCGACCAGTTCGGCTCGTAGCGGGCCTTGGTGTTGGACGCGCGGTAGCGCCAGGCGAAGGCCAGGGTCATCACGATGACCGGGATCACCACCAGCAGCATCAGCACCACCGAGGTGATCAGCAGCGTCTTCTCGTCGTGGCCGATCTGACCCTTGGGGTTGAGGATGGCCGAGTTGCAGCCGGCCAGCAGCAGTGCGGCCAGCAGCAACAGACCGGAGCGCAGCGAGCGCCGGAGTTGTTTCAACGGAATCATCGAACGATCCAATTGCGTAGGGGATGCGAACCGCGCGGGAGCGGGAGGCGGGGCGCCGTAGAGGGGGCTGTCCCGCGTCCGCCGCGGCATCCGGGCCGGCATGCGCGATCAACGACGCATTTTATGCTGCCGTGCGGCAACTCCGGAAGTCATTGACAAGCCCGGGCGGGCGCCAGGCCGCGTTTTTATGTGCGACACATTGCCGCACCCGCCTGCGACACGGTGTCGCAGGCAACCGCGCGCACGGACCTACGTCGCAGAAAAACGGCAGTGCAGAAACCAGGAAGGCAGCCTCGCGGCTGCCTTCTGGGTGCAACTGGTGCCGGAAACAGGAGTCGAACCTGCGACCTACGCATTACGAATGCGCCGCTCTACCGACTGAGCTATTCCGGCGGAACTGGCAATTCTAGGCGTCGGCCCGGGCCGGGGTCAATCGCTGCCCGGGCCTTCGCGCGAGCGCCGCAATCGATGGGTTACCCTCCCGCCCCCGTCGTACGCATCCCCCGCCCATCGTGAAGTTGTTCGCCTGGTTCTGGCTCGCGTTTCTGCTGTTCTTCGCCATCCCCTTCCCCTGCATCCTCTATTTCGCCAGCGACTGGCCACGCGTGCTGGCCCAGCCCAGTTCGCCTGGGTGGGCGCTGACCCTGCTGGCGCTGTCGCTGGGCCTGTGGCTGCACCTGCTCTACGCCTATCTGGACACCTTGCTGCTGATGCCCGGGCGGGCGCTGCAACGCGTGCGTCACCTCCTGACCCACGGCGTGCGCCGCGAGGCGCTGATCGAACGCGCCGCCCCGACCGGGGTCGAGGTCAAGGGCTGGCCGCAGCTGTCGCTGACCCTGGCCTTCGACAACCTGTCCGGCACGCCCATCCGCGACACCCTGCTGATCGTGGACCGCAAGCCGGCGCAACGCCGCTTCGAGAGCGGGCGGAGCGTGCCGCTGCGGCTGAGCACCACCCCGGGCACGGCCCCGAATCTGGTGCTGGAGGACGCCGAGCCGGCCCTGGACCGCGCCAGCCTGTGGCGACGCGCGGCCGGCGCCGTGCTGCTGGTGGTCCTGGTCGGCGGGGCCTATGTGCTGGCCTGGCGCCTGCAGAACCGCGGGCTGGGCTGGACCTTCCTGTCCTTCAACCACCCGCTGCTGATGAGCGCGCTGGTGCTCAACGGCTACGTGCTGGCGCTGCGCGTGATCCTGCGCGTGATCCGCCACAACGCCACCGACGAGACCCTGAAGTACCGCGGCCTGCGCGCGCGGGCGCGGGTGCTGGACGTGCGCCAGACCGGCACCACCCTCAACGAGCAGCCGCAGGTGGAGTTCCACGTGGCGTTCGAGGACGCGTCAGGCACCAAGCACGAGGCGACGATGCGGCGGTTCGTGTCGCTGATCGACGTCGGGCAACTACCGCGCGACACGGTGTCGGTGCTGTACGACCCGCAGCACCCCACCCGCACCGACCTGGAGCTGCCATGAGAACGCCACCCACCCCAGTGGTCTTCGCCGGCGTGGTGCTGCTGCTCGGCGGCATCGCCTTCGCCGGTGGCGCCTGGGACACCATCCGCGCCACCCTGCAGGCGGGACCGCGCCTGCAGGCGGCGGGCCCGGCAGGCGCCCCGCAGGACGCATCCAGGCCGCAATCGCTGGCAGTGTCGACCCCGGCCACCCCCGCCGCCGACACCGAACCGGAGCCGGCGCCGGCACCACGCGGCAACCTGCTGTTCGACCCGGCGCAGCTGCGCGCGGCGCGGCAGGCGCTGGCGGACCTGCCCGAGTTGCAGGGCCACGACCTGCGCGTGTTCCATGCCGTGCATTTCTACGACAACCGGATCGGGCTCGAGCTGCTGGATCCCGCGCAGCCGGACCACGTGGACGAATACAGCTTTCACGACGACGCCTGGCACAAGGACGCGCCGGTGAATCCGGGCATGTTCGGGCCGTTCCTCAAGCCGGCCACCGACACCGCCGCCCTGCAGGACATCGATTTCGAGGGTGCCTACCGGGTGGCCACCGCCCTGCGGGAGCAGGGCGAGACGCTGCAGGCCGAGCCGAAGAAGGTAGATCACGTCTACGTGCTGATCGGCCGGCGCGGGCGCCTGCGCTGGATGCCGGACGGCGTGCGAGGCGATCGCGTCAGCGTGGGCATCGAGTTCGATGCGCAGGGACGGCCGCGCGGCATGCAGCGCCAGTAAGCCGTAGTGGCTTCGGCGCGGCAGGCGCCGGAGGCCACGCGCGGTGCCGGCACCGCTGCCAGGACGCCTCGCGCTCACGCGAGGCGGCTTCGGGGCGCAGCCAATACCCTATCGGCGCGCGCATCGCGCCGTCTCGGCTATTTCGTAGGAGCGGCTCTCGTCCCCTTTTCGGGATCAGCCGCGACAGGCGTTCCCGATAAGGCCCGTCGCGGCTGAAGCCGCTCCTACGAGAAAACCTGCATCCGGCTTGATTGCGGCGAAAGCAAGTTGGTCGCAGTACTCGTCAGCAGCGCCGGGCGCTACGAATGGCAGTCGCGGCTGAAGCCGCTCCTACGGCTCGCCACGACAGCCGCCTCTCCAGTGCAGAACGCGCGACCGAACGCGACCGTCAGTCGACCAGCCGCAGCCGCAGTTCCTTGGGCAGCGCGAACACCATCGACTCCGGCTCGCCCGCCAGTTCGGATACGCCATCGGCGCCGAGTTCGCGCAACCGCGCGATCACCCCGTCCACCAGCACCTGCGGCGCCGAGGCGCCGGCGGTCAGGCCGACCCGGCGCTTGCCGGCGACCCAGGCCGGGTCGATCTCGTCGGCGCCGTCGATCAGGTAGGACTCCACCCCGTCGCGCCGCGCCAGCTCGCTGAGCCGGTTGGAATTGGAACTGTTCGGCGAGCCGACCACCAGCACCAGGTCGCACTCCCTGGCCAGGTCGCGCACCGCGTCCTGGCGGTTCTGGGTGGCGTAGCAGATGTCGTCGTTCTTCGGCCCCTGCATCGCCGGGTAGCGCGCACGCAGCGCCTCGATGATGCCGCGAGTGTCGTCCACCGACAGCGTGGTCTGGGTGGTGTAGGCCAGGTTCTCCGGCTGCTGCACGTCCAGCGTGGCGACCTGCTCGATGTCCTCGACCAGGTAGATGCGCCCGGTGCCGCATTCGCGGTCCCACTGCCCCATCGTGCCTTCCACCTCCGGATGGCCGGCATGGCCGATCAGCACCACGTCGCGGCCGGCGCGGCAGTGCCGGGCCACCTCGAAATGCACCTTGGTCACCAGCGGGCAGGTCGCGTCGAACACCTTCAAGCCACGCCGCTCGGCCTCCTGGCGCACCGCCTGGGCCACGCCGTGGGCGCTGAAGATCACCGTGTTGCCGTCGGGCACCTCGTCCAGTTCCTCGACGAAGATCGCGCCGCGCTGCTTGAGGTCGTCGACCACGAAGCGGTTGTGCACCACCTCGTGGCGCACGTAGATCGGCGCGCCCAGGGTTTCGATGGCGCGCTTGACGATCTCGATCGCGCGATCGACGCCGGCGCAGAAGCCGCGGGGGTTGGCGAGCAGGACATCCATTAGCTAGATCCGCCGGCCACAGGGGCCAGGCGCTTCGACAGGGAGAGTGGCACCGATTATCCCGCTTTTCGCTTCGCCTTGCCGTCGAACAGGCCGAACAGGGCGATGCCGATGGCGCCGGCAACGATCGCCGAATCGGCGATGTTGAACGAGGGCCAGTAGTGCTCGCCCACGTACCACTGGATGAAATCGACCACGTGGCCGTGCATCAGCCGGTCGATCACGTTGCCGATCGCCCCGCCGATCACCAGCGCGTACGGCAGCGCGCTGCGCCACTCGCCGCGCGGGGTGCGCGCCAGCCACCAGGCCAGCAGGGCGCTGATGCCCACCGCCAGCGCGGTGAAGAACCAGAGCTGCCAGCCGCCGGCCTGGCTCAGGAAACTGAACGCCGCACCGGTGTTGTAGGTGCGGTACCAGTTCCAGAAGCCGGGAATCACCGGCACCGCGGTGAATTCGGGCAGGCTGGACAGCACCCAGGCCTTGCTCCACTGGTCCAGGCCGATCACCGCGGCCGAGAGCAGCAGCCAGATCAGGGCGGAGGGGTTGGGTCGTGCGGTCATGCGGGAAGTCCGCCTTGGGCGAATAAGGAAAGGAAGGACGGCCGGCGCCGCAACCACGGCGCCGCCGCTGGCCCCGGCAGCGCGCAGGTCGCGTGGCCGGGGACGGGACTCAGAACCAGCGGCGCTCCTCGCCCGGTCCTTCGATGTTGCTGACGCAGCGGCCGCACAATTCCGGGTGCGCCGGATCGGCGCCGACGTCGGCGCGGTAGTGCCAGCAACGCACGCACTTGGGCTTCTCGGTGGCCTGGGCGCTGACGAAGATCTCGTCGGTGCTGGCCTCGCGCACCACCACGTCGCCGCTGATGAACAGGAAGCGCAGTTCCTCCTGCAGCGGCTGCAGCTTCGCGGCGGTGGCGGCGTCGGCGGCGACGGTGATCTCCGCCTCCAGCGCCGCGCCGATCACGCCATTGCCGCGCATCGGCTCCAGCACCTTGGCCACCTGCTCGCGCAGCGCCAGCAACTGCTCGAAGTCGGCCGCGCTCAGCGCCGCGTCCTCCGGCAACGGCGCCAGGCCTTCGTACCAGGTCGCGAACAGCACGTTGCCCAGGTGCGCGCCCGGCAGGTAGCCCCACAGTTCGTCGGCGGTGAAGCTCAGGATCGGCGCGATCCAGCGCACGAAGGCCTCGGCCACATGGAACATCGCAGTCTGCGCCGAACGCCGGCCGAGCGAGTCCTCGGCCATCGTGTACAGCCGGTCCTTGGTCACGTCCAGGTACAGCGACCCCAGGTCCACGCTGCAGAAGTTCAGCAGCGCCTGCACGATGGCGGCGAAGTCGTAGCGCGCGTAGGCGGCCTTGATCTGCTCCTGCACCTCGTAGGCGCGGTGCACGATCCAGCGATCCAGCGCCACCAGTTCCGGCAGCGGCCGCAGGTGCACTGCTGGGTTGAAGCCGTGCAGGTTGCCGAGCAGGAAGCGCGCGGTGTTGCGCAGGCGCCGGTAGGCGTCGGCGTTGCGCTTGAGGATTTCCTGCGACAGCGACATCTCGTTGCTGTAGTCGGCCGAGGCGATCCACAGGCGCAGGATGTCCGCGCCCAGCGTCTTCATGATGTCCTGCGGCTCGATGCCGTTGCCCAGCGACTTGGACATCTTGCGGCCGTGCTCGTCCACGGTGAAGCCGTGGGTCAGGCACTGCCGGTACGGCGCCGCGTGGTCCAGCGCCACGCCGGTCAGCAGCGAGGACTGGAACCAGCCGCGGTGCTGGTCGGAGCCTTCCAGGTACAGGTCGGCCGGCTTGGGCAGGCCGCGTTCGGTCAGCACCGCCTCGTGGGTGACGCCGGAATCGAACCAGACATCGAGGATGTCGGTGATCTTGTCGTAGTCGCCCGCTTCGTCGCCGAGCAGCTCGGCGGCGTCGAGCGCGTACCACACGTCCACCCCGCCCTCCTCGACGCGGTCGGCGACCTGGCGCATCAGCTCGGTGCTGCGCGGATGCGGCTCGCCGGTCTCGCGGTGCACGAACAGCGCGATCGGCACGCCCCAGGTGCGCTGGCGCGAGATCGTCCAGTCCGGGCGCCCGGCGACCATGCCGGCGATGCGCGCCTGGCCCCAGGCCGGGTACCAGTGCACGCCCTCGATGGCTTGCAGCGCCTCGGCGCGCAGGTTGGCCTGCTCCATCGAGATGAACCACTGCGGCGTGGCGCGGAACGCGATCGGCGTCTTGTGGCGCCAGCAATGCGGATAGCTGTGGACCATGCTGGCACGCGCCAGCAGCAGCCCGCGCGCGGCCAGCAGGTCGGCGATGACGTCGTTGGCCTTCCAGATGTGCAGCCCGGCCAGTTCCGTGCCATCGACCGCGGGGGTCGACGGCAGGTACACGCCGCGCGCATCCACCGGGTTGATCTGCGCGGCGCCGTAGCGCTCCAGCAGCCCGTACGGCTTCACCGCCACGTAGTCCTCCTGGCCGTGGCCGGGGGCGGTATGCACCGCGCCGGTACCGTCGGTATCGGACACGTGGGTGCCGAGGATCACCGGCACGTCGCGCTCGTCGTAGAACGGATGCGCCAGCACCTGGTGCTCCAGCGCCGCGCCGGCGACGCGGCCATGCACCACCACCTCATCGACGCCGTAGCGCTGCAGCGCGCGCTCGGCCAGCGCATCGGCCAGCACCAGCCAGCGGCGGCGGCCGTCGCGGGCCGGGCCTTCCACCAGCGCATAGACCAGCTCCGGCCCCAGCGACACCGCCAGCGAGGCCGGCAGCGTCCACGGCGTGGTGGTCCAGATCGGCACCGCCACGTCCGCACCGTCCGGCAGGGTCGCGCCGAACGCGGCGGCCAGCGCCGCGCCGTCGCGGGCCGTGTAGGCCACGTCCACCGTCGGCGACTGCTTGTCGGCGTACTCGATCTCGGCCTCGGCCAGCGCCGAGCCGCAGTCGAAGCACCAGTGCACCGGCTTCACGCCGCGGGTCAGGTGGCCGTTCTCGACGATCCTGGCCAGCGCGCGGATCTCGTTGGCCTCGAAATGGAAGTCCAGCGTGCGGTAGGGATTGTCCCAGTCGCCGATCACGCCCAGGCGCTTGAAGTCGCGGCGTTGGATGTCGATCTGCTCGTTGGCGTACTCGCGGCACTTCTGCCGGAACTGCACCGCATCCAGCTTGACCCCGACCTTGCCGAACTTCTTCTCGATCGCGATCTCGATCGGCAGGCCATGGCAGTCCCAGCCCGGGATGTACGGCGCATCGTAGCCGGACAGGTACTTGGACTTGACGATGATGTCCTTGAGGATCTTGTTGACCGCATGCCCCAGGTGGATCGCGCCATTGGCGTACGGCGGGCCGTCGTGCAGCACGAACAGCGGCCGGCCCTGGGCGTTGTCGCGCAGCCGCGTATACAGGCCCTCGCTCTCCCAGCGCGCCAGGATGTCCGGCTCGCGCTTGGGCAGGTCGCCGCGCATCGGGAACTCGGTCGCCGGCAGATGGAGGGTGGCTTTGTAGTCCTGGGTCACGGGCAGTTACCGGTCGGTGGTCTTCAGGGGGAGGTCCGCGCGCGGGGCGGCGGATACGGGCGGCAGGCCCGCGCCGGCAGGCGCAGCGAGCAGTTGCCGCGCCAGCGCGGCGTCGCGGTGCATCTGCGCGGTCAGCGCCGGCAGATCGGCGAAGGTTTCCTCGTCGCGCAGCTTGGCGACGAACTCCACCTCGATGTGGCGACCGTACAGGTCGCCCTGGAAATCGAACAGGTGCGCTTCCAGCAGCGGCTCCACGCCCTGCACGGTCGGGCGGGTGCCGAAGCTGGACACCGACGGCCACGGCTGTGCCGCCACCCCATGCACCCAGGTGGCGTAGATGCCGGACAGCGCCGGGGTGCGGGCGAACCGCAGATTGGCGGTGGGATAGCCGAGCGTGCGCCCGAGCTGCTTGCCGCGCACCACGCGGCCGCCGATCGCGTACGGGCGGCCGAGCAGCTCCGCCGCATGGGCGAACTCGCCAGCCACCAGCAACTCACGGATGCGGGTGCTGGAAATGCGCTCCTCGCGCAGGTGCACCGGCGCGATCTCGTCGGCGGCGAAGCCATGCTGGGCGCCCAACGCACGCAGCAGCGCGATGTCGCCGCCGCGCTTGTGGCCGAAGCGGAACGCCGGGCCGATCCAGACCTCGCGCGCGCGCAGGCGCTCGACCAGCACGCGCTGCACGAAGTCTTCCGCGCTCATCGACGCCATGCGCCGGTCGAAGCGCAGCAGGCCGACGCTGTCGATGCCGAGTTGGAGCAGGCCCTGCACCTTGGCCCGGGCCAGGGTCAGCCGCGGCGGCGGCGCAGCCGGGGCGAAGAACTCGCGCGGCAGCGGCTCGAAGCTCAGCGCCACCGCCGGCACGCCCGCTTCGCGCGCGCGCGCGATCGCCTGCCGCACCAGCGCGCGGTGGCCCAGGTGCAGGCCATCGAAGGCGCCGATGCAGACCACGCTTCCCTGCGGGAACAGGGTCCCGCCCTCGACGTCTCTAAACAGCCTGCTCATTCCTCGGTCCGAAGCGCCGGCGCAGGAGGCGCCGGTCGATGATGCGTAACCGTCGAGTATAGCGGGTGGGGCCACGGCCCGGGCGCAGCCTCCCGCCGTAGGAGCGGCTTCAGCCGCGACCGGGATTCCACCTCCACCCCGCAGGTCGCGGCTGAAGCCGCTCCTACGCATCCCCAATCCCGAATCCCCACTCCCAGCCCCACTACTGCTCGCGCAGATCCCGCGGCCGGAACCCCAGCGCCAGCAAGGCAAGCAGATACACCGCGCCGCCGCCGCCGACCAGCAGCAACAGGCTGCCGATGCGGTGCCACTTGTCCATGGTGGTGAACGCCGGGAGCCAGTGCAGGCCCAACGCCAGCACCGCGGCCATCGCCGCACAGGCCACGCCCAGCCGCAGCAGGTAGCCGCTCCAGCCCGGCTTGGGCTGGTAGACCTGGTCGCGGCGCAGCCAGCGCCACAGCAGCGACAGGTTGAGGTAGCTGGCCACCGCGCTGGCCAGGCCCAGTGCCAGGTGCAGGCCCGGCACCGCCTCCAGCGCCGCGCGCACGCCCTGCGCACGCAGCTCCGCCGGCACCCACAGCTGGTACAGGATCGCCAGGAACAACAGGTTCAGCGCCATGTTGGCGACCAGCGCAGCGACGCCGGCGCGCACCGGCGTGCGCGTATCCTGGCGCGAATAGAACGCCGGCAGCAGCACCTTGAGCAGGGCGAACGCCGGCAGGCCGAAGCTCAGCCCGAACACCGACATCGCCGCCATGCGCGTATCGAAGGCGGTGAACTTGCCGTACTGGAACAGGGTCGCCACCAGCGGCTGGCTCAGCAACATCAGCCCCAGCATCGCCGGTACCGCGATCAGCAAGGTGGTGCGCAGCCCCCAGTCCAGCGCGCTGGAGAACCCGGCGCGGTCGGTCTTGACGTGGTGCCGCGACAGCGCCGGCAGGATCACCGTGCCCAGGGCCACGCCGAACACGCCCAGCGGCAGTTCCAGGAAGCGGTCGGCCTGCGACAGCCAGCTCTGCGAGCCGGCGTACAGGAACGAGGCGATCACCGTGTCCAGCAGCAGGTTGATCTGCGCGATCGAGGAGCCGAACAGGGTCGGCACCATCAGGGTCAGCACCCGGCGCACGTCCGGGTGCTGCCAGCCCCAGCGCGGCAGGGTCAGCAGGTCGATGCCGCGCAAGGCCGGCAACTGGAACAGCAACTGCAGCACGCCGGCCACCAGCACCGCCCAGCCCATCGCCAGGATCGGCACCTGCAGCCGCGGCGCCAGCCACAGCGCGCCGGCGATCATGCACAGGTTGAGGATCACCGGGGTCAGCGCCGGCAGGCCGAAGCGGTGGAAGCTGTTGAGCGCGCCACCGGCCAGCGCGGTCAGCGACACGAACAGCAGGAACGGGAAGGTCAGCCGCAGCAGGTCGACGATCAGCCCGAACTTGGCCGGGTCGTCGCTGGCACCGGGGTTGAACAGCATCGCCACCTGCGGGGTGAAGATCAGCCCGAGCGCGGTGACCAGCAGCAGCACCCCGCCCAGGGTGCCGGACACCCGCGACATCAGCGCGCGCAGGTCGGCGTGCGGGCGGGTCTCCTTCACCTCGGTGAACACCGGCACGAAGGCGGTGGCGAACGAGCCCTCGGCGAACAGCCGGCGCAGGAAGTTGGGGATGCGGAACGCCACCCAGAACGCGTCGGTGGTGGCGTTGGCGCCGAAGGAAATGGTGATGGCCTGGTCGCGCACCAGCCCCAGCACGCGCGAGACCATGGTCATGCTGCTGAAGGAGAGCAGCCCGCGGAGCATGCGCGGCGTGCTCATGCGGCGGCCCTCTTGACAATTGACTTGACGCGAATATTCGGACGCTTCATACTCTCCCGCTTGTTTTTATCCACCACACAGCTTTCCAGGAAACCACCACCGTGGCCAATATCAAGTCCGCCAAGAAGCGCGCCAAGCAGACCGTCGTGCGCAACGCGCGCAACACGGCTCAGCGTTCGATGCTGCGCACCGCCGTCAAGAAGGTCATCAAGGCCCTGGACGCCAACGACGCAGCCGGCGCCGAAGCCGCTTTCGCCATCGCCCAGCCGATCCTCGACCGTTTCAGCTCGCGTGGCCTGATCCACAAGAACAAGGCTGCCCGTCACAAGAGCCGCCTGAGCGCCCGCATCAAGGCGATCAAGACCGCCGCCTGATCGGCCGCAGTCGACGCCGGAAGCGCGCACGCTTCCGGCAGCACCACGAAAAAGCCCGGCCTCGGCCGGGTTTTTCGTGTGCGCGTCACCCTGCCCCGCGCGCCGCGGGACGGCGCGACGCTCAGGAGGCATTGGCGGCCGCCTCCAGCGCCTCCTCGCGCTGGCGGTCGAAGAACGCCATCACGTCCTTCATGATCGGCCAGGTGCCTTCGCGGCCCAGTGCCGACACCAGGTACCAGGGCTGGGTCCAGCCCAACTCGGCGACAACCTGCTCGGCCAGCGCACGCGCCTCGTCCTCGAACATCAGGTCGGCCTTGTTCAGCACCAGCCAGCGCGGCTTGGCCAGCAGCTCCGGATCATGCTTCTGCAGCTCGCGCTCGATCGCCCGCACCTGCTCGGTCGGCGATACGCCATCCACCCCGCCCTCCATGGGCGCCAGATCCACCAGGTGCAGCAGCAGGCGGGTGCGCTGCAGGTGGCGCAGGAACTGCGCACCGAGGCCGGCGCCGTCGGCGGCACCCTCGATCAGCCCGGGAATGTCGGCGATCACGAAGCTGCGGTAGGCCTCGACACTGACCACGCCCAGGTTCGGATACAGCGTGGTGAACGGGTAGTCGGCGACCTTCGGCGTCGCCGCGGACACGGCGCGGATGAAGGTGCTCTTGCCGGCATTGGGGAAGCCCAGCAGGCCGACGTCGGCCAGCAGCTTCAGCTCCAGCTTGAGCGTGCGCTCCTCGCCCTCCTCGCCCGGCGTCGCCTTGCGCGGCGCCCGCGTCACCGAACTCTTGAAGTGCATATTGCCCAGGCCGCCCTTGCCGCCCTGCGCGACCAGCAGGCGGTCGCCGTGCGCGACCAGGTCGCCGATGACCTCGTCGGTCTCGACGTTGATCACCACGGTGCCGACCGGCACGGTGATGGTCAGGTCCTCGCCGGCCTTGCCGTACATCTGCCGGCCCATGCCGTTCTCGCCGCGCTGCGCACGGAACGCGCGCTGGTGGCGGAAGTCGACCAGGGTATTGAGATTCTCGTCGGCGACCAGCCACACGCTGCCGCCGTTGCCGCCGTCGCCGCCGTCAGGCCCACCCAGCGGGATGAACTTCTCGCGGCGAAAGCCGATGCAGCCATTGCCGCCATTGCCGGCCGTGACCTGGATTTCCGCTTCGTCTACGAGTTTCATGGGATTCGGGATTCGTGATTCGGGATTGGGAAAACACCGGACGCCACAGTTTAGCGGCGCCAGCAAAAGAACGGAGGCAACGGAACGGAGGCCAGCAATCGAGGGCTCTGGCGGAATCCGCAGTTGCGAATCCCCAATCCCCAATCCCGCCATCCCGGCCACCAAACGAAAAACCCCGCCGAAGCGGGGCTTTCGTCAGCAAGCCTGCGCCACGGCGCAGGCCCTGGACACCGGCGACTTACGCCTCGGTGACCACGCTCACGGTGCGGCGCTTCTTGGCGCCCTTCACCGAGAACTCGACCTTGCCGTCGACCAGCGCGAACAGGGTGTGGTCGCGGCCCAGGCCGACGCCGGCGCCCGGGTGGAACTGGGTGCCGCGCTGACGCACGATGATGTTGCCGGCTTCGATGGCCTGGCCGCCGAACATCTTCACGCCCAGGTACTTCGGGTTGGAGTCGCGGCCGTTGCGCGAGGAACCTACGCCTTTTTTGTGTGCCATGACTGCTGCTCCTTACTTCTTGTCGCCACCGGCGATGCCGGTGATCTCGATTTCGGTGTAGTGCTGCCGATGACCCTGACGCTTCATGTGGTGCTTGCGGCGGCGGAACTTGATGATGCGCACCTTGTCGGCGCGGCCATGAGCCACGACCTTGGCGGTGACGGCGGCGCCCTTCAGCGCGTCGCCGATCTTGATGCCGTCGCTGTCGCCCAGCATCAGGATGTTGTCGAACGTGATCTCGTTGCCGGCTTCGACTTCGAGCTTTTCCACGCGGAGCGTTTCGCCCTGCGCGACGCGGTATTGCTTACCGCCGGTGACCAGTACTGCGTACATGACCAGACTTCCTCTGTAGTTATTGTGGTCGTTCCCGTCGTGCCGTTTCGGGCAGACAGGAGCGGGATTGTAAGCCGCCGCGCGCGGCAGGGTCAAGCCCACCCAGGCCCGGACTGTCAAGCCCCGCGGGCCGGCCCCGCTGCCTGAACCAGCCAGCCGCCGGCGCCCGGCGGCGCTGGGATCTGCGGCAATTGCCCCCACCTGACAAGCTGGGTACGCTGATCGATTGCCGTCCCCTTTCCGCCCCCACACTGGCCAGCGGCACCGCCACGGCCGGCACATTCCGGAATCTCTTCATGGCGATGGATTACATCCGCATCCGCGGCGCGCGGACGCACAACCTCAAGAACCTCGACCTCGACCTGCCGCGCGACAAGCTGATCGTGATCACCGGCCTGTCCGGGTCCGGCAAGTCCTCGCTGGCGTTCGACACCATCTACGCCGAGGGCCAGCGCCGCTACGTGGAGTCGCTGTCGGCGTACGCGCGGCAGTTCCTCAGCGTGATGGAGAAGCCCGACATCGATCACATCGAAGGCCTGTCGCCGGCGATCGCGATCGAGCAGAAGTCGACCTCGCACAACCCGCGCTCCACCGTGGGCACCATCACCGAGATCTACGACTACCTGCGCCTGCTGTACGCACGCGTCGGCCAGCCGCGCTGCCCCGACCACGGCTACCCGCTGGAGGCGCAGACGGTCAGCCAGATGGTCGACCAGGTGCTGACCCTGGACCCGGAGCAGCGCTACATGCTGCTGGCGCCGGTGATCCGCGAGCGCAAGGGCGAGCATGCGCAGGTGTTCGAGCAACTGCGCGCGCAGGGCTTCGTGCGCGTGCGCGTGGACGGCGAGCTGTACGAGATCGACGCGGTGCCGGCGCTGGCGCTGCGCCAGAAGCACACCATCGAGGCGGTGATCGACCGCTTCCGCCCGCGCGAGGACATCAAGCAGCGCCTGGCCGAGAGCTTCGAGACCGCGCTGAAGCTGGCCGACGGCATGGTGTCGGTGCAGTCGCTGGACGACACCGCGGCCGCGCCGCACCTGTTCTCCTCCAAGTACAGCTGCCCGGTCTGCGACTACTCGCTGCCGGAGCTGGAACCGCGCCTGTTCTCGTTCAACGCGCCGATGGGCGCCTGCCCGAGCTGCGACGGCCTGGGCGTGGCCGAGTTCTTCGATCCCGAGCGGGTGGTGGTGCATCCGGAGCTGTCGCTGTCGGCCGGCGCGGTGCGCGGCTGGGACCGGCGCAACGCGTATTACTTCCAGCTGATCGCCTCGCTGGCCAAGCACTACAAGTTCGACGTCGACGCACCCTGGCAGTCGCTGCCGGCGAGCGTGCGCCAGGCGGTGCTGTACGGCAGCGGCGACGAGACCATCACCTTCACCTACTTCACCGATGCCGGCGGCCGCACCCAGCGCAAGCATCGCTTCGAAGGCATCATCCCCAACCTGGAGCGCCGCTACCGCGAGACCGAATCGCCGGCGGTGCGCGAGGAACTGGCCAAGTACATCAGCGAACGGCCGTGCCCGGACTGCAAGGGCGCGCGCCTGAACAAGGCCGCGCGCAACGTGTTCGTCGCCGACCGTCCGCTGCCGGACCTGGTGGTGCTGCCGATCGACGATGCACTGAGCTTCTTCCGCCAGCTCGACCTGCCCGGCTGGCGCGGCGAGATCGCCAGCAAGATCGTCAAGGAGATCGCCGAACGCCTGGGCTTCCTGGTCGACGTCGGCCTGGATTACCTGACCCTCGAGCGCAAGGCCGACACCCTGTCCGGCGGCGAGGCGCAGCGCATCCGCCTGGCCAGCCAGATCGGCGCCGGCCTGGTGGGCGTGATGTACGTGCTCGACGAACCGTCGATCGGCCTGCACCAGCGCGACAACGAACGCCTGCTCGGCACCCTCACCCGCCTGCGCGACCTCGGCAACACGGTGATCGTGGTCGAGCACGACGAGGACGCGATCCGCCTGGCCGACTACGTGCTGGACATCGGCCCCGGCGCCGGCGTGCACGGCGGCGAGGTGGTCGGCCACGGCAGCGTGCAGGACCTGTTGAAGGCGCCGCGTTCGCTGACCGGGCAATACCTGTCGGGCAAGCGCCGCATCGAGATCCCGGCCAAGCGCCACAAGGCCAATCCGAAGATGACCCTGCACCTGCGCGGGGCCACCGGCAACAACCTCAAGAACGTCGACCTGGACATCCCGGCCGGCCTGCTGACCTGCATCACCGGCGTATCCGGCTCGGGCAAGTCGACGCTGATCAACGACACCCTGTTCACCCTGGCGGCGAACGAGATCAACGGCGCCTCGCACAGCGTGGCGCCGTACCGCGAGATCGAGCACCTGGACCTGTTCGACAAGGTCGTGGACATCGACCAGTCGCCGATCGGGCGCACCCCGCGCTCCAACCCGGCCACCTACACCGGCCTGTTCACCCCGCTGCGCGAACTGTTCGCGCAGGTGCCGGAAGCGCGCTCGCGCGGCTACTCGCCGGGCCGCTTCAGCTTCAACGTGCGCGGCGGCCGCTGCGAGGCCTGCCAGGGCGACGGCCTGATCAAGGTGGAAATGCACTTCCTGCCGGACGTGTACGTGCCCTGCGACGTCTGCCACGGCAAGCGCTACAACCGCGAGACGCTGGAGATCCTGTACAAGGGCTTCAACATCAACGACGTGCTGGAAATGACCGTCGAGGATGCGCTGAAGCTGTTCGAGCCGGTGCCGTCGATCGCGCGCAAGCTGGAGACCCTGGTCGACGTGGGCCTGAGCTACATCAAGCTCGGCCAGAGCGCGACCACCCTGTCCGGCGGCGAGGCGCAGCGGGTGAAGCTGTCCAAGGAACTGTCGCGGCGCGATACCGGCCGCACCCTGTACATCCTCGACGAGCCGACCACCGGCCTGCACTTCCATGACATCGAGGCGCTGCTGGGCGTGCTGCACAAGCTGCGCGACGAAGGCAACACCGTGGTGGTGATCGAGCACAACCTGGACGTGATCAAGACCGCGGACTGGATCGTCGACCTGGGACCGGAAGGCGGCCACCGCGGCGGCACCATCCTGGTCACCGGCACGCCGGAAGACGTGGCGGCCTGCCCGCAGTCGTACACCGGCCAGTTCCTGGCGCGGATGCTGCCCTCGACCAGCGCGCGCCCGGAGCAGCCGGCGGCGATGGCCAACAAGCCCGATGCGCGCCCGCCGCGCAAGGTCAAGCCGGAAAAGCCGGCGAAGAAGGCCGTGGCCGCCAAGAGCGGCAAGGCCAGCAAGAGCACCACCAGCACCGGCACCAAGAAGAAGAAGGACGTTTGATGAGCAGCGAACACAAGATCCTGGCGCGCATCCCGATCAGCGTGCGCTGGCGCGACATGGACAGCATGGGCCACGTCAACAACGCCAAGTACATCTCCTACCTGGAAGAGGCGCGCGTGCGCTGGATGCTGGGCGTGGAAGGCGTGTCGATGAGCGATCGCATCGCCCCGGTGGTGGCGGCGACCAACGTCAACTACCGCGCGCCGATCGTGTGGCCCAACGACATCCTGGTCGAGCTGTTCGTCGAGCGCCTGGGCACCAGCAGCGTGACCATCGGCCACCGCATCGTCGACCAGCAGGACGAGAGCCGGCTGTACTCCGACGGCAACGTGGTGGTGGTGTGGATGGACACCCAGACCGGCAAGAGCGCGCCGCTGCCCGACGCCGTGCGCAAGGCCACGAGCTGACGCCTGGGCTTGCGCCGGGCGAGGCCCGGCGCAAGACACACCATCGAAATACCGGCGGCGTTGTCGCTTGAATCGCGGGCGCAGCGTGCGACCGCTCACCTAGTCGAGCACCTGCGCACGATTTCGCGTGGTGCGGCATAGGCATCTCCAACAGCCCCTTCGCATTTGCATTGGCGCTGCTTGCTTTCGTAGGAGCGGCTTCAGCCGCGACGGGCATTCACGCTAACGCCCGTCGCGGCTGAAGCCGCTCCTACGACGAGGAGAGGCGCCCTCTCGCGAGGAGGCTCCCCTACATCGCCTGCTTGCGCACCGTCAGCGTCGCGTCGGCCTTGCCGCCATCTTCCAGTTGCAACTGCAGCGGCACGGCCTGGCCTTCGATCAGCGCCCCCTTGCCCTGCATCAGCATCAGGTGCATGCCGCCCGGCTTGAGCTCGACGCGTGCACCGGGGGCCAGCGGCACGCGCTCGACCGCGCGCATCCGGCTGACGCCGGCCACCAGCGTGGTCTCGTGCAGCGACACATCGCCGAAAGCGGGGCTGCTGGCCCCGACGATCGTGACCGGCGTGCCGCAGCCGTTGTGGAGCACGCCATAGCCGGCGGTCATCGGCATCGCCGGATTCGGCGGCAAGCGCGCCCAACCCTGCTCCAGGGTCACACACGCCGGTTCCGCAGCCGACGCAGTGGCGGCAGCCGCCGCACACAGCACGAACAATACGCCAGCGAATGGTTTGGTTATCATCGCCGAGGTTCCTTCTTCGAAAGCAGACCGCAGCATGACGACGCTCATCGACGTGATCAACCACGGCCCCCTCCGCGAACTGCGCCTGGCGCGGCCGCCGGTCAATGCGCTGGACACCGAGCTGTGCCGGCACCTGATCCAGGCGATCGAGCAGGCCGGCGCCGACGGTGCGCACGGCATCGTGCTGTCGGGCAACGAACGCCTGTTCTCCGCCGGCATGGACGTGCCGCACCTGCTCGGCCACGGCGACGACCGCGCCAAGCTGCTCGGCAGCTGGCAGCAGTTCTTCGGCGCAGCGCGTGCCCTGGCCGCCAGCCCGATCCCGGTGGTCGCAGCGCTGACCGGCCACGCGCCGGCCGGTGGCTGCGTGCTGGCGCTGTGCTGCGACTACCGGGTGATGGCGCGCAGCCCCGATGCGGCGCATCCGCTGCACATCGGCCTCAACGAGACCCAGGTCGGCCTGGTCGCCCCGGAAGGCATCCAGCGCCTGCTGCGGCGGGTAGTCGGCGCGCACCGCGCCGAGCGCCTGCTGGTCGGCGGCGACCTGGTCAGTGCCGAGCGCGCGCTGGAGATCGGCCTGGTCGACGAACTGGTCGACGCCGACCTGGTGGTGGCGCGCGCGCTGGCCTGGCTGCTGGACCTGCTCAAGCGCCCGCGGCAGCCGATGCTGCAGACCCGTGCCATCGCCCGCGCCGACCTGCGCGCGGCGCTGGCCGACGAGCACATCGGGCTGGAACGGCTGATCGACGACTGGCAGGCGCCGGACACCCAGGCCGCACTGCGCGCGCTGGTGGCGCGGCTGGGCAAGGGCTGAGCGGAGCGGGCACGCGGGCGGGCGTGGACGGCCCGCTATAATCGGCGCACGTCCGTCGCCAGGCCCCGCCTCTTGTCCGCCAAGCCCGCCCCCGTCGTCTCCGAACTGATCGAGCTGCTGTCGCTGGAGCGGCTGGAGGACAACCTGTTCCGCGGCCAGAGCCGCGACATCGGCACCAAGTACGTGTTCGGCGGCCAGGTGCTGGGCCAGGCGCTGTCGGCGGCGCAGGCCACGGTCGAGAACGCGCGCCGCGTGCACTCGCTGCACGCCTACTTCCTGCGCGCAGGCGACATCGAGCATCCCATCGTCTACGACGTGGACCGCACCCGCGACGGCGGCAGCTTCTCGGTGCGCCGGGTCACCGCGATCCAGCACGGCAAGGTGATCTTCTTCTGCGCGGCCTCGTTCCAGGAACAGGAGGACGGCGCCACCCACCAGCTGAAGATGCCGGAAGTGCCGCAGCCGGAAGACATCGAGCCGACCCCGGCGGCGCGCCCGGAAGTGCTGGCGACGCTGCCGACCAAGGTGCAGCGCTGGCTCTCGCGCGGCGGCCCGTTCGAGTTCCGCCACGTGTATCCGCGCGACGAACTGAATCCGCCCAAGCGTCCGCCGTTCCAGCAGATGTGGCTGCGCCTGAGCGAGCCGGTCGGCGATGCACCAGAACTGCACCAGGCGCTGCTCGCCTACGCCTCCGACTTCCACCTGCTCGGCACCGCCACCTTCCCGCACGGCATCAGCTACTACACGCCGAACGTGCAGATGGCCTCGCTCGACCACGCGCTGTGGTTCCATCGCCCGTTCCGCGCCGACGACTGGCTGCTGTACTCGCTGGACAGCCCCAGCGCGCAGGGCGCGCGCGGCCTGGCGCGCGGGCAGTTCTTCACCCGCGACGGCACCCTGGTGGCCAGCACCGCACAGGAGGGCCTGATCCGCGTGGTCCCCGACGCCGACGCCGCGGCGCAGGTGCCGGCAAAACGCTGAGGACACGAACATGCGTCAGATCTTCAGCAGCCAACGTGTGGAAACCGCCGAAGGTGTCGCCGCCCTGCTGCGCGATGCCGGCATCGACGTGCGCCTGAGCAACGGCCGCTCCTACCGGACCCGGCGCAGCGGCCAGTTCAGCTATCTCGACCCGGTCGCGGCGCAGGCCCAGCCCACGGTGTGGGTGGTGCACGCCGACGACCAACCGCGCGCACGCGAACTGCTGCGCGACGCCGGCCTGCTCGACAGCACCCGCCGCGACCCGGAACAGGGCCGTGCGCCCTATCTGAACGAGTTCCGCTCGCAGGTGGAAGCCGACACCGGCAAGCGCTGGGCCTGGCGCATCCGCATCGCCCTGCTGCTGGCGATCGGTGGGGTGGCGCTGATCACGGCGCTGCGCCATCGCGACAACCGCGCGCCGACCACCGCACCGGCACAGGCACCCGCGACGCAACCGGCCACGCCCCCGGCGCAGAACAACGGCAGCGACGAAGTGCGCGTGCGCGTGCAGCCGGCACCGCGCGGCAACTGAGCCGCGCCGAGCGCAGGTCTACGCATGCGGTGGGCATCGCGTATGCGATGACGTCCTGCCGATGATCGTTCTTGCGCGACGGCGTGGTACCGGGTGCTGCGACGACAATCCGATCGGCACGGCGATCGCGTCCTGCACGCGGTGTTCGCTGTAGCAAATGCCGGCACCGCAACCGGCCGCGACGCTGTCGACGCACCGCGCGACCATGCACTTCCCACGCTGCACCTGCGCCGCACTGCACAGCGCGCGACAGCAGGTTTGGGTCCATAAAAAAACGCCCCTGCGCGATGGGCGCAGGGGCGCTGTCGATCGGCGCCTTGGTGCAGTGACGCCGCGGCCACCGCCGCGGCGGATGGCTCAATTGCTGTCGGGCGCCGGCATCGGTACCGGCGCATCGCCGCCGCGCTGCCCGCCCGGGCGATGCGCCCAGCGCTTGGCCTGCGCCGCATCGAACTCGGCGCGGCTGAGCATGCCGTCCTTGTTGGTGTCGGCCGCGGTGAACCAGGCATCGCGATGCTGCTTGGCGCGCAGTTCGAAGTCGGCACGGTCGATGTAGCCGTCCTTGTTCACGTCCATCTTGTCGAAGCGCGCGGCGAGCTTGGGATCGGCCTGCGCTTCGGCGCGGCTGATGCGGCCGTCCTTGTTGGTGTCCAGCTTGGCCATCATCGCGCCGGGCACGCCGTGGTCGCCCGGGCCACCGTGACGGCCGTGGCGCGGCCACTCGTCGCGGCTGAGCTTGCCGTCGTGGTTCTTGTCCATGGCGTCGAAATGCTCGGCCAGGCGCGGATCGGCGGCGGCCTCGCTGCGGTCGATGACGCCGTCGCCGTTCTTGTCGAGCGCGGCGATGCCGCCGGCATCGGCAGGCGCGGCGGGATCGGCCGGCGGCGGAGGAACAGCGTAGGCGGTACCGGACAGCACGGCCAGCACGGCCAGGGCGAGCAGCGGGTTGCGAGACTTCATGGGTCACTCCCTGAGGATGATGAGGAACCTGCCGAAGACGGCAGGCGTCCGGCGCCGCAAGCGGCCCGCATCGCGGGCCGGCACCGCGGTGCCTTCCCTGCTGACAACGCCCCGTCGCCGCCGCGGTTGACCCGCCGCCGGGCGCATTCATGGACGGGACAGTCGCGGCCCCTGCGATGGCGAAGCGCTATGCTCGACGCATGGCTATCCATTCCGACGCCAGCGACGACCTGCGGCTGTTCCAGACCGGCCAGCACGCGTGTGGCTACTGGCCCGAGCGGCAGGCCCGCGACCTGGTGCTGGACCCGCACGATCCGCGCCTGGGGGCGCTGTATCCGCTGGCGCTGAGCTGGGGCTTCCGCCGCTCCGGGGATCTGGTCTATCGCCCGCACTGCGACCATTGCCGCGCTTGCGTTGCGGTGCGCATCCCGATCGACGCGTTCGTGCCCGATCGCAGTCAGCGCCGCTGCCTGGCGCGCAATGCCGATGTCGAGGTCCGCATCGTCGCCGCCGAGCGCAGCGAGGAACAGCTGGCGCTGTACCAGCGCTACCTGCGCCACCGCCATCCCGGCGGCGGCATGGACGATCACGGCGCGCACGAGTTCGACCAGTTCCTGATCGGCCGCTGGTCGCATGGGCGCTTCCTGGAGCTGCGGCAACGCATGCCGGACGGACGGCGTGGGCCGCTGCTGGCGGTAGCGGTCACCGATATCGCCGCGCAGGCGCTGTCGGCGGTCTACACCTTCTACGACCCGGATGCCGGCGCGCGCGGCCTGGGCACCCTGGCGATCCTGCAGCAGATCGCCTGGGCGCGACGCGAGGGCCTGCGCCACCTGTATCTGGGCTACTGGATCCGCGGCCACCAGAAGATGGACTACAAGCGCCGCTTCCGGCCGCTGCAGGCCTACGACGGCCGCCACTGGCGCGACTTCGACGACTATCTGCGCCAGCTCGGCGGCTAGCCGTCGGCCACCGATACCGCGCTGCCCAGCCGATGCCGCCGCACGTCGCCGCGCCATCGTGCCGACATGCCTTGCATGCGAAAATCGGCGCATGACATCACGCCTCCTCCTGCTCGCCCTGACCCTGCTGTGCGGCGCCTGTGCGCACACCGCTCCCACTTCCGCCCCGATGACCGACGCCGCAGCGCCCGCCGCCACGACACTGCGCCTGGCCACCTACAACACCTCGCTCAATGCCGACGACCCCGGCGCGCTGATCGCCGCCCTGCAGGGCGACAGCGCGCAGGCGCGCAAGATCGCCGCGGTGCTGCAGCAGGTGCGTCCGGACATCGTGCTGCTAAACGAGTTCGACTACGACGAGGCGCACCGCGCCGCCGACCTGTTCGAGCAACGCTACCTCGCGGTGCCGCAACCGCACGGCGGCGCGGCGCTGCGCTATCCCTACCGGTACCTGGCCCCGGTCAACACCGGCGTGCCGAGCGGCCTGGACCTGGACAACGACGGCCATGTCGGCGGCGAAGGCCGCGCGCGCGGCAACGACGCCTGGGGCTACGGCCTGCATCCCGGCCAGTACGGCATGCTGCTGCTGTCGAAATACCCAATCGACACCGCGGCGGTGCGCAGCTTCCGCCTGCTGAAATGGAGCGCGATGCCCGACGCGCTGCGCCCGGTCGATCCGGCCACCGGCCGCTTCTTCCACAGCGACGCGGTCTGGGCGCAGTTGCGGCTGTCGTCCAAGTCGCACTGGGACGTGCCGGTGCGCACCCCGCTGGGCGTATTGCATGCGCTGGTGTCGCACCCGACCCCGCCCGTGTTCGACGGCGCGGAGAAACGCAACGCCGCACGCAACCACGACGAACTGCGGCTGTGGCGCGAGTACCTGGACGATGCCGGCAGCGGCAAGGCGCGCTGGCTGTGCGACGACGCCGGCCGCTGCGGCGGGCTGGCCGCCGATGCGCAGTTCGTGATGCTCGGCGACCTCAACAACGACGTGATCGACGGCGACGGCCACCACGACGCGATCCGCGCGCTGGTGACGCATCCGCGTGTCCTGCAATATCCCACCCCGCACAGCGCTGGCGGCGAGGAGACCACGCGCGCCTACGCGGCCACCGGCATCGACCATCGCGGCCCCCCGCAGCAGGTCACCGGCGATTTCGGCCCCAAGGCCGGCACCATGCGCCTGGACTACGTGCTGCCGTCGCGCAACTTCCGCTACCTGGACAGCGGCGTGTTCTGGCCAGCCTCCAATGATGCCTCCGCCGCCATCGCCGACGGCAGCGACCACCACCTGGTCTGGGTCGACGTCGCCGCGGGGCCGTAAACGCAGGCGGCCCGGCGCGGCGCGCAGCATGGCGCCGCCTCGCAGCACCCCACAGGCGGCCTGACGGCCGCCTTTTGCTTGTCTGGCCGGCGCGCCAGGCGCCTGGCGAGCGGCCTGCACCCGCGCGTCCGCGTTGACCGCTGGCCGCGAGGCGGCGCCGGTGTGAGCAGGGCCCGACGCGTTCGCGGCAGCGGTGCCGCCCATCGGATCGCCCCTCCTGCGCAGGCACCTGCGCCGGGCGTTGCCATCGGCCTTGATCCAGATCAAGGGCAAGACTGCGCCGACGCGGTCCAATGCCTCCCGCACCCGGTCGGGATGCGCAAGCGGATGGCGAGAATGCGAACGCAACAGTTGCAACAGGCGCTGGAAGGCCTCAATGGCGCCACCGCCGATATCGAGGCCTCGGCGCTGATCTCCCTGGACGGGCTGATGATCGCCTCGGCGATGCCGCAGGGCATGGACGAGGACCGCGTCGGCGCGATGTCCGCGGCGCTGCTCGCGCTGGGCGAGCGCAGCGCGCGCGAACTGGCGCGCGGCGCGCTGGAGCGGGTGCTGATCCAGGGCGAACTCGGCTACGTGATCATGAGTGCGGCCGGCCGCGAGGCGGTGCTGACCGTGCTGGCCAAGCCCAGCGCCAAGCTCGGCCTGGTGTTCCTGGACATCAAGCGCGCCGCGCAGGCGCTGCAACAGATCCTGTAGGGGGCCGCCATGCCGCTGCCGCCGATGCAAGCGCCGCACGAGCCGCACCGCAGCGCCGAGCTGCGCTACCACGACGGCAGCCGCCGCACGGTGTACTGGAGCGAACGCGAGGTGGCCTATCCGGACGGGCGCCTGATCGTCTCGCGCACCGACCTGGACGGCATCATCACCCACGCCAACGACGCCTTCGTCGAACTCAGCGGCTGGCCGCGCGAACTGCTGATCGGCGCGCCGCACTGCATCCTGCGCCACCCGGAGATGCCGCGGCGCGCATTCCGCGAACTCTGGGACACCGTGCTGGCAGGCGAGAAGTGGCACGGCTACGTCAAGAACCTGCGCCGCGACGGCGCCTGCTATTGGGTCTACGCCACCGCGTTGCCAAACGTCCGCGGCGGCCGCGTGGTCGGCTTCACCTCGGTGCGGCGCAAGCCGTCGCGACGGCGCATCGACGCGTTGCAGCCGCTGTACGCGCAATGGCTGCAGGACGAACGCGCGGAGCCGCTGGCATGAGCTGCACGTTCCTGGTCGCGCCGGACTTCGCGCCCGAGTACTTCGGCGGCTGGTACCTGCTCAGCACGGTGCTGCAGCGCCGCGCCGGCCTCGGCCTGCGCCTGCTGATGCCGGCCGACGCCGCCGAACAGCGGCAATTGCTGGACGACAGCGTCGTCGACCTGGTGTACGCCAGCCCGTTCGACGCCAGCGCGTTGATCCGCGACCGCGGCTACCTGCCGCTGGCCAGGCCGCGCGGGCACGCCGACGAGGTGGTGATCGCGACCGCGGCCGAGGCGCCGGCGCGCTGCGTGGAAGACCTGCCCTACGGCTGCCGCATCGCGCTGACCGCCAACCACGACGTGCGCCTGATCGGCCTGCGCCTGCTGGAACCGGCCGACCTGGAGCCGGAACGCATCGCCTGGCGCCCGGCCAGCAGCTACGCCGCGGTGGCGCGGCTGCTGCTGGAAGGCGAAGCCGATGCCGGCCTGTTCCTGGCCACCGCCTACCACGGCCTGTCGCGCCTGACCCGCGAGCGATTGCGCCCGCTGGTGGAAAGCGCGCTGTGCGATATCGCCCACGTGCTGCTGGCGCATCCGCGCCTGGGCCCGCAACTGCCGGCGCTGCGCGACGCCCTGCTGGCGCTGGGCGATGCCGCGCACCCCGACGACCAGGCGGTGCTCGACGCGCTGGGCCTGGAGCGCGGCTTCGAGGCGATGGCCACGGAGGACGCCGAATTCATGATCGACCTGATCGACACCTTGCTGGACTGAGGCGCCCATGCCCACGCTTCCCGCTCGCGATCCCGCACGCCTGGTGATGCGCACCCATGCCCGCGCCCTGCTGCGCGACCCGCGCGACGCAGCCGCGCACCTGGCGCGGCTGCACGCGGCGCTGCAACTGCACGACAACGAACCGACCCAGGGCGTGCTTGCCGACCTGTTCGTGGCCTTGCCGCGGCACGACGTCGCTCTGCGCCAGCTGGCGCTGCAGATGGCCGCGACGCATCTGGCGCCGCACGTGGCCGAGGCCTTCCAGCGCCACAGCCAGGGCCACGCGCTGCTGCCGATCAACGCCCTGGCCACGCGCTGGAGCGTGCTGGCGCGGCCGTCCGCCGACGTGCCGGCGCGGGTGCGCCGGGCCAGCCCGGACCATTCGCGGCGGATGGTGCGCGAGGTGGTGGACGCGCTGTGCGACGGCGCACCGATCGCCGCGGCGCGCTGCGAGCGCGAGTTCCTGGACTACTGCATCAGTTGCCAGGACAAGCTCGCCTTCATGCTCGCCACGCGCGAACTGCGCCGCCATGCGCTGGCCCTGGGCGACCGCTGGGACAGCACCGCGCGCTGGCTGCAGCAGCGCGAGCCGCTGGGTGGCCGCAGCGTCGACGCCCTGTCCTTTTCCAGCGCGAGTGCGCCGCGATGACCGCCCCCGACCCGACCAACTCCGAACCGACCTGGCTGATGCCGACCCCGCACGGCGTGCTGCACGGCTTCGCCAGCGCCACGCCCGACCGCCTGCAGCGCGCGCTGCAACTGCTGCTCGGCGCGCACGGCGCGCTGTCGCTGCAGGAATGGCGCCAGCGCGTGGGCGGCGACGCACAGCGGCTACTGCAGGAGGCGCGCGAACAGCAATGGGTGCAGTTGCTACGGCGCGCAGTGCCGGGCCCGGAAATCCGCCTGGACGATTTCGCCCAGCACGTGATCGCCCCGCTGTCGGCCGAACGCCGCGCGGTGCTGGCCTCCGACAGCGGCTTCTGCCTGGGCCATGCCGGCCTGGACCAGGAACAGGCCGACACGCTGAGCGTGGCCGCGGCCGACTTCTCCGGCTTCGCCCAGCGCCAGAGCGCGCGCGGCTGGCACGGCGCGCACCGCTACGTGGCGTTCTACAGCGAGCCGCAACTGCTGCTGCCGGACTGGTCGTTCGTGCCGTTCTGGGTCGACGGCGCCGGCTACTGGCTGGTGCTGGGCGGCGAGGCCCTGCTCAACAACCTGGCGATGGTCGAACTGGTGTGGAGCATCCGCCTGGCGGCGGCACGGTTTGCGCCGCCGGCTTAGCGGCTGGGAATGGGGAATCGGGAGTGGGGAATGGGAAAGCGGGTCCCCTTTGGCCCCGCTTTCCGAGCGCTCGCAGTTTTATGCGTCTAGATCAATGGTCAGGGCAGCGGCAGCGTCGCGGGCGGTCTGGCGTGCCTGCTCGATGTCGGTGCCGCGGGCCAAGGTCACGCCGACGCGGCGGTGGCCGTGCACGCTGGGCTTGCCGAACAGACGCAGGGCGGTGTCCGGCGCCTGCAGCGCGGCATCGACATTGCCGAAGCGTGGCACGCCTTCGCCGTGCGCCAGCAGCGCGCACGAGGCCGACGGACCGTTCTGGCGGATCGACGGAATCGGCAGGCCGAGGATCGCGCGCGCATGCAGGGCGAATTCGCTCAGTTCCTGCGACACCAGGGTGACCAGGCCGGTGTCGTGCGGCCGCGGCGACACTTCGCTGAACCAGACCTCGTCGCCCTTGACGAACAGCTCCACGCCGAACAGGCCCCAGCCGCCGAGATCGTCGGTGACCGCACGGGCGATGTCCTGCGCGCGCTGCAGGGCCAGCGCCGACATCGGCTGCGGCTGCCAGCTCTCGCGGTAGTCGCCGTCCTTCTGCCAGTGCCCGATCGGATCGCAGAACGCGGTGCCGCCGGCGTGGCGCACGGTCAGCAGGGTGATCTCGTACTCGAAGTCGATGAAGCCTTCGACGATGCAGCGGCCGGCGCCGGCGCGGCCGCCGGTCTGCGCGTACTCCCACGCCGCATCGATGTCGGCGGCGCTGCGCAGCGTGCTCTGGCCCTTGCCGGAGGACGACATCACCGGCTTGACCACGCACGGCAGGCCGACCGCGGCGATCGCTTCGCGGTATTCCTCTGGCGTGTCCACGAAGCGGTATGGCGAGGTCGGCAGGCCCAGGGTTTCGGCGGCCAGGCGGCGGATGCCTTCGCGGTCCATGGTCAGCCGCGCCGCACGCGCGGTGGGGATCACCCGCTGGCCGAGGTCGCGCTCCAGCGCCACCAGGGTCTCGGTGTGGATCGCCTCGATCTCCGGCACGATCAGGTGCGGCTGCTCGCGCGCGATCAGTTCGCGCAGCGCCATCGCATCGAGCATGTCGACCACGTGGCTGCGGTGCGCGACCTGCATCGCCGGGGCGTCGGCATAGCGGTCCACCGCAATCACTTCCACGCCGAAGCGCTGCAGTTCGATCGCCACTTCCTTGCCCAGCTCGCCGGAGCCAAGCAGCAGCACACGGGTGGCGGAAGCGGACAACGGGGTTCCCAGAGTGACCATGGCGGCGGCGCCTGCGCGAAGAGGGGGTGGCTATTTTAAAGCCGCCCGTCCGCCGCCTGCACCGCATCGGCGATGGCCTCGGCGACCCGCTGCACGCGTGGCGCGCGGCGCACGTCCGGATGCACGACCAGCCAGATCTCACGCTCGACGTCGCAGCGTGGCGCCTCGGGCAGTTCGACCAAGGCCCCGCCGGCGCTCACCGCGGTCGCCTCCAGCAGGAACCGCGGCAGCAGCGCCACGCCTGCCCCGGCCGCGCAGGCATGCAGCTGCGCGGCCATATCGTTGGCGACGAACGCGAACCGGCGCCCGGCCGCGAAGCGCTGCAGCCATTGCTGCTGCGGGGTGTGCGCGAGCGCATCGTCGTAGCCGACGAATGGCCAGCTGGCAGGCGCCGCGTCGGCCCACTCCGGGCTCGCGCACAACGCGAAGCGCATGGTGCCGATGCGCCGCGCCACCAGTCCCGGCGCCTGCGGCCGCGACAGCCGCACCGCCAGATCGGCGTCGCGCGCGTACAGGTTGGCCGCCTGCGCCTCGCCCAGCAGATCGATGCGCAGCGCCGGCCAGGCACGCTGCGCGCGGGCTAGGCGCGGCGCCAGGAAGTGGCTGGCGAACACCGGCGAGGCCGAGACCCGCACGACGCCGTCCAAGGTCGTGGCGCCCTGCGCGGCGCGGCCGAAGGCATGCGCCTCGGCTTCCAGGCGCGTGCCGTGCTCGGCCAACTGCCGCGCTTCGGCGGTCGGCAGCCAGCCACGCGGCAGGCGGTCGAACAGGCGCATGCCCAGTGCGGCCTCCAGCGCGTCGATGCGCCGCGCCACCGTCGAGTGCTGGACCCGCAAGGTCCGCGCCGCCGAGGACAGGCTGCCCTCGCGCAGGACGGCCAGGAAGTAGCGGACGTCGTCCCAGCTCATCGCGGGAGATGCGGCCGGGAGTGGGTTGGTATCGGTCGAATTTTGCACAACATCTGGGCGAAAGAAGGAAATTCCGCCGAATTATGCACAGCCGGATGATGACTGCTCCCTCCCCATCCCGAGAAACCGCCATGTCCCCTCCCCGCACGGCCCTGCGCATCGGCATCGACCGCTACGGCGACGCCGACGTGCTGCGCCGCCTCGACGCGCCGGTCGCCGCCCCCGGCCCCGGCCCCGGCGAGGTGCGCATCCGCCAGACCGCCATCGGCGTGAACTTCGTCGACATCTATTTCCGCAGCGGCGCGCATGCCTTGCCGCACCTGCCGGCGGCACTCGGCATCGAGGCGGCCGGGGTGATCGACGCAATGGGTGCCGATGTGCGCACGCTCACGCCCGGCCAGCGGGTCGCCTATGCGGGCCTGCCCAACGGCAGCTACGCCAGCCTGCGCACCCTGCCGGCCGCGCGCGTGCTGCCGCTCCCCGACGCGCTGAGCGACGAGGCGGCCGCGGCCGGGCTGTTGAAAGGCATCACCGTCCACATGTTGCTGCATCGCTTCCGTCAGGTCGCCGCCGGCGACACCGTGCTGGTGCACGCCGCGGCCGGCGGGCTCGGCCTGCTGGCGACGCAGTGGGCGCGCGCGCTCGGCGCACGCGTGATCGGCACGGTCGGCTCGGCCGCCAAGGCCGAGCTGGCACGCCGCTATGGCGCCGAGGCGGTGGTGGAGTATCGACAGGAGGATTTCGTCGCCGCCGCGCGCGCGTTCGGCGGTGGCGACGGCGTCGACTATGCCATCGACGGCATCGGCGGCGAGGTCCTGACCCGCACGCTCGGCGCCGTGCGCCCGTTCGGCCTGGTCGCGAGCATCGGCCAGGTCGCCGCGGTCGGCGCACGGCACTGCGTGGACCTGGACGATCTCGGCCCGGCGCGCTCGATCGCGCTGGCACGGCCGAGCGTGCTGGGCTTCATCGCCCGCGACCTGGACGGCTACCGCGCCGCGGCGCAGGCGACGCTGCAACGGCTGGCCGATGGCCTGCAGGTCGAGATCGGTGCACGGCTGCCGCTGGAGCGCGCGACCGACGCGCACCGGCTGCTGGAATCGCGCACGAGCACCGGTGCCATCGTGTTGCTGCCGTAGCCATGCGACGGTGCGTGGCGGTGTTTGACTGTGCAGCAGCATCCCGCGTCCTGGCCCCCACCAATCCCGAATCCCGACTCCCCAATCCCGGCCCCTTGCAACCTGATATCAATTTGATATCTTTTCGTCCAACCACCCAAGGACGTCCACCATGAAAGAGCAGCCCCGTTCCTCCCTGCCCGGCATTCCGATGATCGTGGGCCTGGTTCTGGTGTTCGTGGCCGGCGCCGGCGCGATCATTGCCACCGGCGTGCTGCAGCCGTCGGCGATGCCGTGGACCCTGCTGGTCGCGATCCCGGTGCTGACCGTCGCGCTGTTCCTGGTGGTTGGCCTGTACGCGCTGGAACCGAACCAGGCCGCGGTGCTGAGCCTGTTCGGCCGCTACGTGGGCACGGTCAAGGACCCGGGCCTGCGCTGGAACAACCCCTTCTTCAGCAAGCGCAAGGTCAGCCAGCGCGTGCGCAACTTCGAGAGCGGGCGGCTCAAGGTCAACGAACTGGACGGCAGCCCGATCGAGATCGCCGCGGTGATCGTGTGGCAGGTGATGGACGCGTCCGAGGCGGTCTACAACGTCGACGACTACGAGAGCTTCGTGCACATCCAGTCGGAGGCGGCACTGCGCGCGATGGCCACCAGCTATCCCTACGACCAGCACGAGGACGGGCAGATCTCGCTGCGCAGCCATCCCAACGAGATCAGCGAACAGCTCAAGCGCCACCTCGACGAACGGCTAACCCAGGCCGGCGTGGACGTGATCGAGGCACGCATCAGCCACCTCGCCTACGCCCCGGAAATCGCCCAGGCGATGCTGCAGCGGCAGCAGGCCAACGCGGTGATCGCCGCGCGCACCCGCATCGTCGCCGGCGCGGTGGGCATGGTGGAGATGGCCCTGGCCGAACTGCAGAAGAACGGTGTGGTCGCGCTGGACGAGGAGCGCAAGGCGCACATGGTCAGCAACCTGCTGACCGTGCTGTGTTCGGACCGCGGCACCCAGCCGATCGTCAACGCCGGCTCGCTGTACTGAGGTGCCGATGTCCATGCACGCCGCCATCGCGCCGCTGGCGCTCGCCCTCTCCGGCCTGCCGGCCCTGGTCATTGCCGCCTGGGTCGGCGGCAAGGGCGACGACCGTGCGCGCGGGCTGGGCCTGCGCTGGGCGCTGATCGGCCTGGCGATCCTGATCGGCGCGGCGGCGCTGTACTGGACCGGCGGCCAGCGCACCGGCGTCTATGCGGTGGCGATCGCACTGCTGCTGACGGTGAACGCGCTGATCGTGTCGATGCTGCTGCACCTGCGGCGCAGCGACGCCGCGCGGCAGGAGCGGTCATGAGCGAGAAGAAGGCCTATCCGCTGCGCATCAACGCCGACGTGCTGGCGGCGGCGCAGCGCTGGGCCGACGACGAACTGCGCAGCCTCAACGCGCAGATCGAATACGTGTTGCGCGACGCGCTGCGCAAGGCGGGCCGGCTGCCCAAGCCCGGCGACGACAAGGAACGCACCTCATGAGCAAGCGTTGGGAGTACCTCACCGTCGAGGCCAAGACCAACCTGATGCTGGGCCTGAAGCTGGACGAACTGCAGGCCGATCTGAACAAGCACGGCAAGCTCGGCTGGGAACTGGTCAACGTGCTCACCCTGGCTGGCACCAAGCCGCTGATGATGTTCAAGCGGGAGCTCTGACATGCGCCCGCATCGGGTTCTTGCGCTTGCACTGACGGCGCTGCTCGCTCCGCTCACGGTGCTGGCCGCGACGCCGCAACAGACCGCCAGCGCGCTGCTGGATCGCCTGCAGGCCGGCGATCTGGCTGCGGTCGAAGCCGAGTTCACCCCGGCGATGGCCAAGGCGGTGCCATCCGACAAGCTGGCCGAGGCCTGGCGCATGCTGTCCACACAATTGGGCGCGCTGCAGCAGCGCGGCCCGGCCAGCGAACGCGAGCAGCACGGACTACGCGTGATCGAACAGCGCCTGCAGTTCGAGCGCGGCGCACTGCTGGCGCACGTGTCGATCGATGCGGACGGCAAGATCGCCGGCCTGCTGTTCACTCCCGCACCACCGCCGGCGCCGGCGCCGCCCGCCGCCGACGCCGGCTTCAGTGAACAGGCGTTTGCGGTTGGTCCGCTGCCGGGCACGCTGGCGCTGCCGGCTGGCAAGGGTCCGTTCCCGGCGGTGGTCCTGGTGCACGGCTCGGGTCCGCAGGACCGCGACGAGACCATCGGCCCGAACCGTCCGTTCCTCGACGTCGCCCGTGGGCTCGCCGCGCAGGGCATCGCGGTGCTGCGCTACGACAAGCGGACCTTCGCCTTGCCGGAGAGCTTTGCCGGGCGCATCGACGAGGGTTTCACCATGGACGACGAGACCACCAACGACGCCGTCGCCGCGGTGGCGGCGCTGGCGCGCACGCCCGGCATCGACCCTGCGCGGATCGTGGTGATGGGCCACAGCCAGGGCGGCATGCTCGCCGCCCGCATCGCACGCCGCTCCGGCAAGACCGCCGGCATCGTGCTGTGGGCAGCCCCGGCGCGACCGTTGCTAGACCTGCTGATCGAGCAGAACCGCTATCTGTTGAGCCAGGAACATCCGCCGTCGCCGCAGCGGCAGGCGGCGCTGGCCGAGATCGAGCGCCGCGTGGCCAAGGTCCGCGGCAGTGGCCAGGTCGCGCGCAGCGATTCGCCGTTGGACGTGCCCGCCACCTACTGGCGTGCGTTCGACCAGGTCGACCCGGTCGCCGACGTCCGCGCGCTCGGGCAGCCGGTGCTGTGGCTGCAGGGCGAGCGCGACTTCCAGGTCACCGCGCCGGACTGGCAGCGGTGGCAACAGGCACTGGGCGACGATCCACACGCCACACTGCATCGCTACGCCGCACTGAACCATCTGGGCATCGTCGGCACCGGCGCGCCCGGACCAGCCGAGTACGCGACGCCCGGCCACGTCGACCCGGCCCTGATCGCCGATGTCGCCGCCTGGGTGCGCGCCCTGCCCGCCAACCACGGCGCCGCGCCATGAGCCGGCTGCGATCCACAGCGCCCTCGCCGGCACGGCGGTATCCGGTGGCGCCGGCGCATGGGTTGGGTCTGGCCTTGTGGCTGTGGCTGCCGCTGCTGCTCGTCGCCGCCGTGATCGGCGCCTTCGCGCTGCACGCCGCGCGGCCCGGTGCGCTGTGGTGGCATTTCGGGCTGCTGGGGCTGATCGGCGTGGCCGGCACCGCCACCTTCGCGCGGCAGCGCGTGCTGCTGCACGACGGCCTGGTGGAGGTGCGTGCGACGTTCCTGACCAAGCGCGTGCCGCTGGCTGCGCTGCGCCTGGGGGACGCGCGCGCGTGGTCGCGCTGTCCGAGCACACCGGCTTCAAGCCGGCCTTGAAGCTGCTCGGCTTCGGCTACCCCGGCTTCCATGCCGGCCACTACCGGACCCGCGACGGGCACAAGGCGTTCTGCCTGATCACCAGCGATCGCGTGCTGGCCGTTCCGCTGCACGACGGCGGCTGGCTGCTGCTCAGCGTCGAACACCCTCGGCAGGTGCTGCAGGAATGGCAGGCGCTGGCGGCGCCGGCGCGTGGCGGCGAAGACACACGCGGCGCGACCCGCCGCATGGCGTGAGTCCGACGCGCAGCGCCGCGTCGATCGCCGCTGCGAGCGGCCCTCGCACAGGGCAGGACATGCCGCGCGCAGTGCGGTAAGTTCTCGCGGCTCGTACGCGTCAAATGCGCCGAGGACGCCAAGCCGAGGGTTCCGGCGTATCCGAGGCGATACGCTGGACCAGCAGCAACGCTCGCCCTCGTCGCCAGCGGCATGCACAGGGACGCGACCTCGCCTCAACCATCAAGCAACTCTCCAGGATCGGCCCGATGGACGACACCGCGCCCCGCGAGACTCCCGCCACCGCACCGGCGCTGCCGCCGACGCTGTCGGCGCGGCTGCACGGCCTGCATTGGCACCGCGATCTGGTCGGCGAGGCCGGCGCCCTGGTCTATCGGCTCGGCGGCACCGGCACGCCAGACCTGTACCTCAAGCGCGGCACCGGCGCCTCGCACGACGACGTGGTGGACGAATTCGCGCGCCTGCACTGGCTGCGCGGAACGGGCTGCGTGCCGCGCGTGCTGCATTTCGAGGCCGACGCCGCCGGCGCCTGGCTGCTGAGCGAAGCGCTGCCGGGCAAGACCGCCTACCAGTGGCTGCAGGAGGCGCCCGCGCAGGCCGAGCGCATCGTGCAGACGCTGGCCGACTTCCTGCGCCACTTCCACGCCTTGCCGATCGACACCTGTCCGTTCGACGCCAGCCACTCGCTGCGCCTGGCCGCCGCGCAACGCCGGCTGCAGGCGGGCCTGGTCGACACCGAGGACTTCGACGAGGCGCGTGCCAGCTGGTCGGCGGACGCGGTGTGGCAAGCGATGACCGCGCTGCTGCCGCTGGCCAGCGAGCGCGTGCTGAGCCACGGCGACTATTCGCTGGACAACATCCTGCTCGACGCGCCGGACCACGTAGTCGGGGTGATCGACCTCGGCCGCGCCGGCGTCGCCGAACCGTACCAGGACCTGGCGATCCTGGCCAACTGCCTGGACGAATTCGGCCCGCAGCTCGCCGACCATTTCTTCGCCGCGTACGGCATCGCCACGCCGGACCTTACGCGGCTGCAGTTCCACCAGTTGCTCGACGAGTTCTTCTGAGCCGCGTCTGCCGCGGCGTGTGCAGCGCGGCAGGATCGCCCCACGACTGGCCGCCCGCGTTGCTTGGCTCTACCCTGTGCCGATGCGCACCGTCCCCAGCCTGCTGCTCAACACCGAGACCATCGAACTGCTGCCGGCCGCGCGGCTACGCGCCCGCAGCAACGCCGATGCGCGCCAGCTCGCGCAGGCGACCTGGCTGCTGCGGCGCAAGCACGACGGACGCTACCTGGCGACCGCGAACGCACACGGGCTGCACACGCTGGTGCCGCGGCTGATGCACGAACCCGGCATCGACGCGGCCCTGGATCGGCTCGACGCGCTGCCCGCACGCGGCGCGATGGCGGCTGATGAGACCTGGTTGCCGCTGCACGCGCTGCAGGAGCAACTGGTCCAGCTGGGCCTGGCCGCCGACGCCTACGCGCAGCGCACCGGCCTGCCGCTGCAGCCGGAACCGGCCACCCTGCACGCGGCCGGCGACGACCGCTACCGACGCCCGCTGTGGCTGAGCGCCGACGCCGCACGCGCCTGGCACGCGCTGCGCCATGCCGCCGCGCGCGATGGCGTGGTGCTGGAGGCGATCTCCGGCTATCGCAGCCACGCGTATCAACTGGGCATCTTTGCGCGCAAGTTCGCCCGCGGGCAGACTCTCGCGCAGATCCTCGCGGTCAATGCCGCGCCGGGCTTCAGCGAGCACCACAGCGGGCACGCCCTGGACATCGGCACGCCCGGCGAACCGCCGGCCGAGGAAAGTTTCGAGCGCACGCCGGCCTTCGCCTGGCTGCGCGACCACGCCGGCGCCTTCGGCTACCGCATGAGCTATCCGCGCGACAACCCGCATGGCATCGTCTACGAACCCTGGCACTGGTGCTGGCAGGAGGCCGCTTGCGCATGATCCGTTCCGACACCCGCCGGCCGCGCGCCGGCACCGCCGCCTGGCGGACCTTGACCCTGCTGGCCCTGGCCTTGCCCACCTGCGCCGCCGCGCAATGGCACGACCGGCAGGGCCAGGCGCTGCCGGACAGCGCCGAGCGCGGACACGACAAGGCCTTCGCCGCCGCGCTGCAGATCGCCGATGACGCCGACTTCAGCGCGTTCGCGCAGGAGTGGGGGCAGACCGAGGCCGCGCATGCGCCCAACCTGCGCACGATCGCGCGCGTGAAGCGCGGCCAGTTGCTGCGCGTGGCGCTGCTGTATTCCGGCTGCGCGCCCAGCCCCAACAACGGCGGCGCCTGCGATGCGCAGATGAGCCTGCGCGTGCTCGGCCCCGACGGCAGCACCACCCTGCAGGACCCGATGCGGCCACTGGGCATGGGCGGCCCACCAGCCGCCGCCGGCCTGCTGGAACTGGCGCCGCTGTCGGTGCAACTGCGTTTCGAGGACAGCGACCCGCTCGGCACCTATACCGTGCAGGTCACGGTCAACGATCCCAGCCAGGACGCGTGGGTGCGGTTGAAGGCGCAGGTGGAACTGGTCGGCGACCGCTGAGTACAGGCCGTATCGGCCACGAAGACCGGGAATGTTGATGAACGAGCACATCGATCATCGGCGCCGTGCCGCCAGCGCTACGCTGCTCGGCGCTGGCGCCGGCTTGGCGCTATCAGGATGCGGGCGCAGTGCCCCTGATCCACTGGAGATCGGCGACATCGCTGCCATCGATCGGACCCGCGTCGCGCGCATCGCGCGACCGCGCAGCACGGCCGAGGTCGCTGCCCTGCTGCGCGACAGCCGCGGCGCGGTGTCGGTCGGCGGCGCGTGTTACAGCATGGGTGGCCAGGTCAGCGCCGCCGGCTCGCTGCATCTGGACCTGCGTGAGCTGGTCGGCGTGGTTCATCTGGATCCGGGCGCGCAGCGGATCCGCGTGCGCAGCGGCATGCGCTGGCGCGATGTGCAGGACCAGATCGATCCGCACGATCTTTCGGTTGCGGTGATGCAGAGCTACAGCAATTTCAGCATCGGCGGCTCGATCTCGGTCAATTGCCACGGTCGCTACCTGCACGCCGGCCCGATCGGGCACACGGTAAAGGCCCTGCAACTGGTCGATGCGCAAGGCAGCGTGCACGAACTCGATCACGATCGCGAGCCGGCGCTGTTCGCCGCCGCGATCGGCGGCTACGGCGGGCTCGGCGTGATCACCGAGGCCGAGCTGTCGCTGGCCCACAACGATGTACTCGAACGCCACGTCCAGCAGCTGACGCTGGTCGAGTACCCGGCCTTCTTCGCCGAACGCATCGCCAGCGATCCGCTTGCGATCATGCACAACGCCGATCTGATGCCGCCACGCTTCGACCAGCCGTTGGCGGTGACCTGGCGCCGCAGCACCGGGACACTGACCGAGCCCCGCCGGTTGCTGCCCCGCGGACAGAACTACACGCGCGACCAAGCGATGATCTGGGCTGCCTCGGAGTTACCGCTGGGCCCATGGCTGCGCGAGCACTACCAGACCGAGCCGCTGCTGCACACGCCGGCGGTCATGCGCCGCAACTGCCAGGCCAGCCTGGATGCGAAGGCGCTGGAACCACGCACCCGGCGCCTGTCCACCTTCCTGCTGCAGGAATACTTCGTGCCAGTGTCCGCGTTCGCCGCATTCGCGAAGGAAATGGCCGCGATCCTGCGTCGCCATGAGGTCAATGCGCTCAACGTCTCCATCCGCCACTCGCCCGCCGATACGGTGGCGTTGCTGCGCTGGGCGACGCAACCGGTGTTCTCGTTCGTGCTGTACCACAAGCAGCGCAGCGGGATGGCCGCGGACCGCGCCTCGGCGGTGTGGACGCGGCAGCTGATCGATGCCGCACTTGCACACGGCGGACGCTATTACCTGCCGTACCGCCTGCATGCCAGCACCGACCAGTTCGCCGCGGCCTATCCGGAGGCCGAGGCGTTCGCGCGGATCAAGCGCCAGGTGGATCCGCAAGGACGCTTCCGCAACCACCTATGGGACAAATATCTGCCGCGCGCGTAGGGCAGCGCACAGAAGGCGCCTGGCTGGCGTGCATCGAGCGACACACAGCAGAATGCAACGCCACTCAGCGCCGCAGCGCGTCCACCGCCCACAGCAGCCAGCCCAGCATCAGCGTGGTGCCGCCGATCGGCGCCAGGCGCGTCGGCCACTGCGCCAGCGCGTTGCCGGCCAGGCTGCCGGAAAACAGCACGGTGCCGAGCAGCAGCAGGCACAGCGCACTCCGGGCGAGCAAGCGTTCGCTGCGGCGGCCTAGCGCCGCCAGCGCCACGCCGTGGCCGAAGGCGTACAGCGCCGCGGTCTGCAGGTGCGATTGCGCCAGGGGCTCGGCAACGCCGTGCGAGGCATAGGCGGACAGGCCGATGGACACGGCCGCCAGCAGCGCGCCGGCACTGCACAGCCAGAACGGCCCGCGCGTACGGCGATCGAACGTCAGCATGAGGGTTTCCTCCGGGAGCGCGGCAGCGTTTGCCGGCCCCATAAACAGAACGCGCCGCAAGATGCGGCGCGTTCCGGTTCACTCGTCCACCAGGGCAGGACTTACTTGATCGCCCAGTAGATGTCGTAGGTGCCTTCCGGCGTGAACGACTTGTCCACTCCGCCCTTCCAGGCTTCGTACGGACGGTCGGTCACGTCGTAGCCGCTGGTCGCGGCCCAGGCACGCAGCGCATTGCGCGCCGCATCCAGGCCCGCCATGTGGCCGGTGTAGCTGGCGAAGGCGGAACGGTGCGCTTCGGTACGCAGGTAGGTCACCGGAGCGCCCTGCGGGATGGTCACCTTCAGCGGCTCGCCGGAGGCGGCAACCGGGGTGGCATCGACCGGCGCGGCGGCCACGTCGTCCTTCTTGTCGTCCTTCTTCTCATCCTTCTTGGCGTCGTCCTTCGGCGCGCCACCGGCACGCTTGCGCACCGGCTGGGCGACGTCGAACGCGTACTTGTCGGCGCCGAAGTCGGTGGTGACGATGCGCACCGGACCGGCCGCTTCCAGGCCGTTGGCGTCCATCACCCGCTTGATCCACTCCTGGTTGTCCTTGATGGACTTCTTGATGGAGTCGTTGTCGCGGTCGATGTTGCCGGCGTTGACCACCAGCAGGTCCTCGGCCGGGACGTCGACGACCTTCAGGTCCTTCAACGGGGTGTCGTCGGAGCGGTAGTCCACGTTCGGCACGGTGGCCAGCACGTTGCTCAGGCGCGACAGACCCAGCTTGATGTCGTCGCCGACGTGGCGGCTGACGTACAGGCCGGCGTAACGACCCAGCAGGTCCCAACCGTACTTGACGGTGTAGTCCTGGGTGATCTTCACGTTGCGGCCGTTCTTGCCGGTCGGCTCCAGCTTGAAGCTGGTGGTCTTGTCCTTGCCCTTGGTCTCGTCCTCGATGGCGATGACCACGTCCTTGTTCTTCTCGGTCGAGGTGATGGTCCAGCTACCCTTGCCGATGTAGCCCTCCTTGGAGCTGTAGTCCAGGCGCGCGCCGACGCCGGATTCCGGGCCGGAGAGCTTCAGCTCGATGCGCGGGTCGCGCAGCACCAGGGGGTTCCAGTCCTTGAACCGACGCAGGCTGTTGACCGTGTCATAGACGATGGTCATGCGCCGATTGGTCTCGACGCTTTCGGACATGTGACGCTCCGAGGGCAGCACCACGCCGACAATGACGAACAGGCCAGCCACGATCCCCAGGGCGATCAGGAACTCGATAATACGGGTCATTCAGGAGGTCTCCGGGGCCGATCCCACGGCCGGGTTGATGAAGCGAAGCGCCCATCCTAGCAGGCTTCGCTGTCCGTGGTCAGCACATCACGGAATGCCGCTTCGCCCCGCGCCGCAACGGCCTTGCGCGGTGCCGGCAGCGGCGGTGCGCGCGGCGCCGGGGACGACCAGACCATTGTCCCAACGACGGCGGCGGACAGGCCGGCGCACCCAAGACCGGCCCGCATCGAATCGAGCAACGACGGCACTCTCGGACAGCCGGGCGTGTCCGCGCCATGCCAAGCCAAGGCCAGACCACTTGCCTGCGCGCGACAGGCGCGACAGCGCCATGCCGGCACGGTTTGCATGGCCTCCGGTGCCACGGGACCCGGCCGGCGTGCGCGCGACCCGCCTCCGCCGGCCGTCATCCTGTCTCGTTCAGACCACCTACGGCACCGCGCGGGGCATCCTGCTCGGTCAGACCAACTGCAGCTCGAACGCCTTCAGCACCGCCCGGGTCCGGTCGCGCACGCCGAGCTTGGAGAGAATGTTGGAGACGTGGTTCTTGATCGTGCCCTCGGCCACGCCCAGCGAGTTGGCGATCTCCTTGTTGGAGAAGCCGCTGGCCATCAGCCGCAGGATCTCGGTCTCGCGGTCGGTCAGCGGGTCGGGCCGGTCCAGGCTGACGAAGTCGTTGCGCATATGCTCCAGGCCGGACAGCAGGCGCTGGGTCACCGCCGGCTGCACCAGCGAGCCGCCCGCGGCCACGGTGCGGATCGCGCCGACCAGCTGCTCCAGCGACACGTCCTTGAGCAGATAGCCCTTGGCCCCGGCCTTGAGCCCCGCCAGCACCAACTGGTCGTCGTCGAAGGTGGTCAGGATGATGGTCGGCGGCAGCGCGGCGGCGCGCGACAGCGTCTGCAGCGCCTCCAGCCCGGACATCGACGGCATGCGCATGTCCATCAGCACCACGTCGGGCAGCACCTGCGGGATCAGTTCCACCGCCTGGCGGCCGTCGCTGGCCTCGGCCACCACCTCGATGCCGCCATCCAGCGCCAGCAGCGAGCGGATGCCCTGCCGCACCAGGGTTTGATCGTCGACCAGGCATACACGGATCATCACAACACTCCTTGGGGAACGGCGGGCGGCAGCAAGGTGGCGGCGCCGGGGACCGCGGCGCGCAGGCGGAAGCCGGCGCCCGGCGCGGCCGCCACGTCCAGGCTGCCGCCATACTGGCTCAGGCGCTCGCGCATGCCGCGCAGGCCGTTGCCGGGAGCCAGGGTCTCGCAACCGCGGCCGTCGTCGCGCGCCTGGATCACCACCTGCGGGCCGTCGCGGCGCACCTCGATCCACAGATTGTCGGCCTGGGCGTGGCGCACCGCGTTGGTGATGATCTCCTGGGTGCAGCGCAGCAACACGTGCGCACGCTCGGGATCCTCCACGGTCAGTGGCTCCTCCACCTGCAGATGGATCTGCAGCGACGGCACCCGCTCGGCCAGCGGCCGCAGCGCCGCCGCCAGGTCGATCGCGCCGCTGTCGCGCAACTGGCTGACCGCCTCGCGCACGTCGGTCAGCAGCAGCTTGGCCAGGGTATGCGCCTGCTGCACGTGCTCCTGCGCGCGGCCCTCGGTGATGTGCCCGGCCACTTCCAGGTTCAGGCTCAGCGCCGTCAGGTGGTGGCCGAGCAGGTCGTGCAGCTCGCGCGAGATGCGGGTGCGCTCGTTGACCCGGGCGCTCTCGGCCAGCAGCGCGCGGGTGGCGCGCAGTTCGGCGTTGAGCTGGCGCTGCTCCTCCCGCGCCTGGGTCTGCTGGCGCGCGACCAGGCTGGTGACGAAGATGAACATGGAGAAGCCGCCGTACAGCAGCGACTGCATCAGCGCCTCGAACGGCGGGAAGCCGATGGTCAGGTACACCGGCAGCACCGCCAACTGGCTCAGCAGCAGCCAGGCCACGCCGGCGCGCACCGGCAGCAGCCAGGGGATCACCCCGGCCGCCACCATCATCAGGATGCTGCCCAGCCCGGAGCGGTGCAGGTAGCCAACCGCCAGCGCGCAGATGGTCAGCAGCACCAGCATGCCGCGGTCGTACCACCGCACGCCGTCGCCGCTGTGCAGGCGCCGGGTCAGCAGGAAATAGACCACGCCGAAGCCCAGGTAGCTGGCCAGCAGCAGCCACACCTCGCCGCTGGGCATCCGCCCCGATTCCTCGACCGGCTCCCAGTACAGGTACAGCAACGGCATGCAGATGACGGCCCAGGTGAACAGGCCGGCATAGCGCAGGACGCGGGTATGGCTGAGATATCCCAACATGCAGCCATCTTAGGATGAACGGCGCGCATTGCACTCCCACGGAAGTCATGCCGGCGCGGCTCGCCGCCCCGGGTCGCGCGTGCGATAATCCGCCCCTGCGGTCCGCACGGGGCCGCGCGCGCATCAGCAATGGAGTCTCAATGTCGATCGTCATCCGCGACGTGCGCGAGCACGAGCTCGATTCGGTCCTGGCCCTGAACAACAACGCCGGACTGGCGATCCTGCCGCTGGATTCGGCCAAGCTGCACCGCTTCTACGAAACCGCAGAGTACTTCCGCGTCGCCGAGCGCGACGGCAACCTGGCCGGCTTCCTGGTCGGCTTCGGCAGCGACAGCGACCACGACAGCAGCAATTTCGCCTGGTTCCGCGAGCGCTACCCGCAGTTTTTCTATATCGACCGCATCGTGGTGGCCAGCCGCCGCCGCGGCGGTGGCGTCGGCCGGGCGTTCTACGCCGACGTGCAGAGCTACGCCGAGTTGCGCTACCCGCAACTGGCGTGCGAGGTTTTCCTGGATCACGGCGCCGATGCGGCGCTGCTGTTCCATGGCAGCTTCGGTTTCCGCGAAGTGGGCCAGAACACGATGAACGAAGTGGAGGTGCGTGCGAGCATGCTGTTGAAGGATCTGTGCAGTTACGCCTGGGTGCGCGAAACCTACGGCGACACCCTGCCCGAACTGCCCTGGGCCGGCCATGCCCATCGCCTGCAGCGGGCGCAGCGCCCGACCGGGACCTGAGCGTGTCGTCGGTGAATCTGGATTTCGAGCAGGCCGGCGAACTGAAGATCGGCCAGGTCGGCATCGCCAACCTGCGCGTGCGCACGCTGGACGTGGCGCGGCTGAGCCAGGAGATGCGCGAGCGGGTGCAGCGCGCGCCCAAGCTGTTCGGCCGTGCCGCGGTGATCATCGATTTCGGCGGGCTGGCGCAGACCCCGGACACGGCCACCGCGCAGGCGCTGCTGGACGGCCTGCGCGACGCCGGCGTGCTGCCGGTGGCGCTGGCCTACGGCACCCGCGAGATCGAGGAGCTGTCGGTGGCGCTGGGCCTGCCGCTGCTGGCCAAGTTCCGCGCGCAGTACGAGCGCTTCGATGGCGGCGCACCCGCTGCGGCGCCGGCACCGGTCTCGCCGCCGCCCCCGCCTCCGCCACCGCCCGCTCCGGCGGCGCGGCCGCAACCCGGGCGCATGCAGAAGAGCGCGGTGCGCTCCGGGCAACAGCTGTATGCCGAGAATTGCGACCTGACCGTGGTGGCCACCGTCGGCGCCGGCGCCGAGGTGATCTCCGACGGCAGCATCCACATCTACGGCAGCCTGCGCGGCCGCGCCCTGGCCGGTGCGCAGGGCAACACCGAGGCGCGGATCTTCTGCCGCGACTTCCACGCCGAACTGGTCGCCATTGCCGGCCACTACAAGGTGCTGGACGATATTCCCAAGGAACTGCGTGGCAAGGCCGTCCAGGTCTGGCTGGAGCAGGACCAGATCATGATCGCCGCGCAAGACTGACGCGGCCCAACCACGAACGTATCAGGAGATAGTCCTTTGGCTGAAATTATCGTTGTCACCTCCGGCAAGGGCGGCGTCGGCAAGACCACCACCAGCGCGAGCCTGGCCTGCGGGCTGGCGCGACGCGGCAAGAAGGTCGCCGTGATCGACTTCGACGTGGGCCTGCGCAACCTCGACCTGATCATGGGCTGCGAGCGCCGCGTGGTGTACGACTTCGTCAACGTGGTGCACAACGAAGCCACGCTGAAGCAGGCGCTGATCAAGGACAAGCGCTTCGACAACCTGTTCGTGCTGGCCGCCTCGCAGACCCGCGACAAGGACGCGCTGACCCAGGAAGGCGTGGAGAAGGTGCTCAAGGACCTGGCCGCCGACGGCTTCGACTACATCGTCTGCGATTCGCCGGCCGGCATCGAGAAGGGCGCGTTCCTGGCGATGTACTTCGCCGACCGCGCGGTGGTGGTGGTCAATCCGGAAGTGTCCTCGGTGCGCGACTCCGACCGCATCCTGGGCCTGCTCGACTCCAAGACCCACAAGGCCGAGAGCGGCAAGAGCCTGCCCGCGTTCCTGCTGCTGACCCGCTACAGCCCGGCGCGCGTGGAGACCGGCGAGATGCTCAGCATCACCGACGTGGAGGAAGTGCTCGGCCTGAAGGCGATCGGCGTGATCCCCGAATCCGGCGACGTGCTCAACGCCTCCAACAAGGGCGAGCCGGTGATCCTGGACGCCGAATCCCCGGCCGGCCAGGCCTACGAGGACGCCGTGGCGCGCATCCTCGGCGAGGAACGTCCGATGCGTTTCATCTCCGTGGAGAAGAAGGGCTTCTTCACCAAGTTGTTCGGAGGGTGAGCATGGGACTATTCGATTTCCTCAAGACCAAGAAGAACACCGCCGAAACCGCGAAGAACCGCCTGCAGATCATCATCGCGCAGGAACGCAGCCAGCGCGGCGGCCCGGACTACCTGCCGCTGCTGCAGCGCGAGCTGCTGGAAGTGATCAAGAAGTACGTCAACATCGACGCCGACGCGGTCAAAGTGGACCTGGTCAAGGACGGCGAGCACGACGTGCTCGACATCTCCGTCGCCCTGCCGGAAGGGCCGACGCCCTGAGGTCGCGCGTCGGCCGTGGCCGACGCCGCGGCTGACGCATCGTCGGGACCGGCGCCGCGATGGGCCGTGCCTGCCGTTCCCCGGGCGCGCCGGCCGCGCCCTTTCCGTCCCGACGAAGTTCACCCGATGCAGACCGATACCGCCCTTCCCGCTGCCGCCGCCCAGGTGCTGACCGTGGGCGCGATCGGCCTGGACGCGCCGCGCGCGCTGCTGGCCGGCTACGGGTTGGCCCTGCATCGCGTCGCCGACGGCGCCGCCATTCCCGGCAGCTACTGGGGCGAGCCGGAGGCGGGGGTGATCGCCAGCGACGTCTATGTGCGCGACGACACGCCGGTGCATTCGCTGCTGCACGAGGCCTGCCACCTGATCGTGCTGCCGCCGCAGCGGCGCGCGCAGGTGCATACCGATGCCACCGACTCGGTGGAAGAGGAAGACGCCACCTGCTACCTGCAGATCGTGCTGGCCGACGCCCTGCCCGGCGTGGGCCGTGCGCGGCTGATGGCGGACATGGACGCCTGGGGCTACACCTACCGGCTGGGTTCCACCCGCGCCTGGTTCGAACAGGACGCCGACGACGCGCGCGCCTGGCTGGCGCAACGCGGGCTGCTGCCGGCGCAAGCCTAGCCCGTCGTCCTTACGGCGCAGGCGACGGCGGCGACGCCCCGGGGCGCTTCAGCGCGCTGCTCAGGTCCAGTGTCGCGCGGGTCCCGCTGCCGGCCAGCGAATCCAGGTGCAGCGCCCAGCCCAGGTGTTCGCACAGCCGCGCGATCAGGTCCAGGCCGATGCCGCTGCCCTCGCGGCTGCCGCCGCCGCGTGCCATGCGCATGTAGATCGCGCTGATCTCTTCCGGACTCATGCCATGGCCGGGATCGTCGATGCACACCACGCCCGGCGCCGGCATGGTGATCTCGATCCGGCCCTTGTCGCTGTTCTCGATGGCGTTGCGCAGCAGGTTGCCGATGGCCACCTGCAGGATCGCCAGCGGCGTCTCCACCTCGCACGGCGGCAGCGGCGCCAGGGCCAGTTCCAGGCGCTTGTCCGCGCACAGGTGGCGATGGTCCTCGACGATCTCCGGCAGCAACTGGTCCAGCCGCACCAGGTCGCTGCCACGCGCCATCCGCGCCGGATCCTTGGCCAGCACCAGCAGCAGCGAGATGAGCTGGCCGACGCCGCTGGCGGTACGGCGGATGCGCAGCAACTGGTTGCGCACGCTGGGCGGTACGTCGTGCTGCTCCAGCGCCAGCTCGGCGGCGCCGCCGATCACCGCCACCGGCGTGCGCAGTTCGTGGCTGGTGCTGTCGATGAAGGCGCGCTCGCGCTCCACGAACAGGTCGTTGCGCGCCAGGTAGTCGTTCAGCGCTTCGGCGATCACCACCTGCTCGGCGCTGGCGCGCGGATGCACCTCGATGCGCTGCCCGGGCCGGTCCGGGCGCAGGCTGCCGATGCGCTGGGCCATGTCGATCAGCGGCTGCACCACCCGGCCCATGCCCCAGGCCACCAGCGCGCCGAGCAGCAGCACCGCCACCGCGTTGGATACCAGCATCCACAGCGCCAGGTTGTCCTCGTGGTCGTGCAGTTCGGTGATGTCCAGCGCCAGCGCCAGGCGACGGCCGCGCACGTCCTGCACCAGCACGACCTTCTCGCTGCCTTCCAGTTGCACTTCGTCGTGCAGGCCCGGACCCAGCGCCGTCACTGCCGGCGGTAGCGGTGCGCCACCCTCGTCGCCGTACAGGCTCACGGTGCGGGTGTCGATCCAGCGATAGTCCGGGTCGGCCGCGCTGCGCGCCAGGAAGTGGTCCAGCTCGGAGGTCAGCAACGAACGCCAGGTGAGCTGCTCGGCCTGGTCGTTGACGATGTAGCCATGCACGAACACCGCCAGCGACAGCAGCGCCGCGTAGCCCACCAGCCACAGGGTCAGCCGCTGCCGCAGCCCGGCCCTAGTCGGCATGCTCGCCCTCGTGGGGGCCGACCACCGCCAGGCGGTAGCCGATACGCGGCAGGGTGTGGATCAGCTTGGCCGCGAACGGGCCGTCGACGCTGCGGCGCAGGTCGTAGATGTGCGAGCGCAGCATGTCCCCGTCCGGCGGCTCGTCGCCCCACAGCGCCTGCTCCAGGCGATCGCGGGTGACCGCGGCCGGGCTGGCCTGCATCAGCACCTCCAGCAGCTTGCGGCAGGCCGGGTACAGGTGCAGGGTGCGCCCGCCGCGGGTCACTTCCAGCGTGGACAGGTCCAGCTGCAGGTCGCCCACGCGCAGCAGCTTGCTGCGGCCGCGGCCGCTGGCACGCACCAGCAGCGCTTCCAGCCGCACTTCCAGTTCCGGCAGCGCGAACGGCTTGGTCAGGTAGTCGTCGGCACCGGCACGGAAGCCGGCGATCTTGTCCGGCAGCTCGTCGCGCGCGGTCAGCATGATCACCGGCACGTCGGCATGGTGCTCCTCGCGCAGCGCACGCAGTACCTGCTGCCCGTCCAGGCGCGGCAGCATCCAGTCCAGGATCAGCGCGTCGTAGCGCTGGGTGGTGGCCAGGTGCAGGCCGGTCACGCCATCGGGCGCCGCGTCCAGGGTGTGGCCGCGCACCTCGAAGTAGTCGAACAGATTGGCGACCAGGTTCCGGTTGTCTTCTATGACCAGCAGCCGCATGGGGGCGCTCGAATTCGGGGGACTGACCCGCCCATGCTAGCGGAAGCGTGTCGGAACGCCGTCAGAACGGCCGCGCGCCTTGATCGAATCTCAATAAAACCTGGAAAGGATCCCAACACGGCGACGTCAGGCTGCCTTCCGCGCCGGCCGCCGGCACGCGTGGCCCGGCGCTTGCATCAGTGCGGCGGTGCGCAACCTTCGCTGAAGCCCTGGCCCTCTCACCGGCAGTTCCGACAGCTATCCGACACCGGCAACCTGACCATGCCCCCACTTTCCCGCCGTCCCTGGCCGCTTTCGTCGACCATGATCAGTACGCCCCTGCGATTGTCCGCTGCGGCGGCGCCCCACCTCGGCGCACGCCGGCACTTCTATCTGTCCCACCTCTGGGTGCCGCTGGCGCTGGTGCTGCTGGCCAGTGGCCTGCTGATGGGCCTGGGCGGGGATTTCTGGATCGCCGACCTGCTGTATCGCTGGGAAGGCGGGCAGTGGGCGCTGAAGGATGCGGCGCTGACCCGTAGCCTGATCCACCACGACGGCAAGATGCTGAGCGCGGCGGCATGGGCGGTGACCGCCGCGCTGGCGGTGTGGGCCTGGCGCCGTCCGGATGCCCGCCGCTACCGGCTGCCGCTGCTGTACCTGCTGCTGGCGGTGGCGCTGAGCACCGGCGTGGTGTCGCTGCTGAAGTCGGTGACCCACATGGACTGCCCCTGGGACCTGACCCGCTACGGCGGCGAGCGGATCTTCGTGGGCCTGTTCGAGACCCGCCCGGCGGGCATGCCGCGCGGGGTATGCTTCCCCGCCGGTCATTCCAGTGCCGGCTATGCCTGGGTGGGGCTGTACTTCGTCGCGCTGGCGCTCAAGCCGGCCTGGCGTTGGCCGGCGCTGGCGATCGGCCTCGGGGGAGGCCTGCTGTTCGGTCTTGGCCAACAGCTGCGCGGCGCGCATTTCATGTCGCACGACCTGTGGACGCTGGCCCTGTGCTGGGGCGTGGCACTGGGCCTGTACCGGGCGATGCTGTGGCCGCGTGCGACCCCGTCGCAGGCCGATCGACGCCCTTCCACTACCAACGACTCCGCCGCATGAGCCATTCCGTCGCCCCGCCCTCGCCGTCCACCGCCTCCCGCGCCCGCTGGTGGGCCTGGCGTCCGCAGTTGAGCAACGAGATGCTGGCGCTGGCGGCCAGCGCGTTCTTCGCCCTGGCCTGCAACGGCATGTTCTGGCGCAGCGCGATGAGCGGCCACGGCGGCGACGTGAAGCTGGCGCTGTCGCTGTTCCTGCTGCTGCTGGCGGTGCACGGCCTGCTGCTGGGCCTGCTGCTGTGGCGCGGCATCGCCAAGCCGGTGCTGACGGTGCTGCTGATCACCACCGCGTTCGCCGCGCACTACATGAACAGCTACAGCGTCTACCTGGACGCGGACATGCTGCGCAACGTGCTGGCTACCGACCACAAGGAATCGCGCGAGCTGATGACCCCGGCGCTGATCGCGCCGCTGCTGTTCTACGCGGCGCTGCCGATCCTGGTGCTGTGGCGGGTGCGACTGATCCGGCGTTCGCCACTGAAGGCGCTGGCGATCCGCGCCGGCTTCCTGGTCGGCATGCTGGCGCTGGGCGGCGTCGCCGCGATGCTGTCCTTCCAGGACCTGTCGGCGATGATGCGCAACCATCGCGAGATCCGCTACCTGGCCACGCCGATCAACTACCTGGTCGCACTGCGGCAGAACTTCAAGTCCGACAGCCCCACGCGCAAGGCGCCGAAGCTGCCGCTGGAACACGACGCCAAGGCCACCGTGCGCGCACCGGGCAGCAAGCCGCGGTTGCTGGTGGTGGTGCTGGGCGAGACCGCCCGCGCGCAGAACTGGGGCCTCAACGGCTATGCGCGGCAGACCACGCCGGAGCTGGCCAAGCGCGACGTGATCAACTTCCCCGACATGCACTCCTGCGGCACCAGCACCGAAGTCTCGGTGCCGTGCATGTTCTCGCCGTTCGGCCGCCACGACTACAACGAGAGCAACATCCGCAAGCACCAGTCGCTGCTGCACGTGCTCGAGCACGCCGGCATCAGCACGCTGTGGCGCGACAACCAGTCCGGCTGCAAGGGCGTGTGCGACGGCCTGCAGATCCAGCACCTGGACGACGCCAAGGATCCGCAGCTGTGCAAGGACGGGCGCTGCATGGACGAGATCCTGCTGCAGGACCTGGCCGCGCAGGTGCGCGCCAAGCCCGGCGACCGCGTGGTGGTGCTGCACCAGCTCGGCAGCCACGGCCCCAGCTACTTCGAGCGCTACCCGGCCGCGTTCCGCCGCTTCACCCCGACCTGCGATACCGCCGACCTGGGCAACTGCAGCCGCGAGCTGATCACCAACGCCTACGACAACTCGCTGCTGTACACCGACCACCTGCTGGCGCGCACCATCGACGCGCTGCAGGCGATGCCCGACTACGACACGGCGATGATCTACCTCTCCGACCACGGCGAGTCGCTGGGCGAGAAGGGCCTGTATCTGCACGGCGTGCCCTACGCGATCGCGCCGCAGGAGCAGACCCATGTGCCGATGGTGATGTGGTTCTCGCCCGGCTTTGCCAGCGCGCGCGGCCTGGACCTGGCCTGCCTGCAGGCGCGGTCGCGCCGCTACGCCGACCAGGACAACCTGTTCCCGTCGGTGCTGGGCCTGATGCAGGTCAGGACCGGCGTCTACGACCACACGCGCGACCTGTTCGCGCAGTGCGCCAGGCCGCAGTGACCGCCCGCTCACGCGCGGTCGTGGCGTAAGCGGGCGCGGCGGCGCCGCCCAGAGCACGCCGCCCGAACTTGCGGCGTTGCGGGCGGGCCACTAGCCTTCCGGGCAATCGCCCTGCAAGGATTCGCCGTGACCCACCGCTCTCCGCTGCTCGCGCTGTGCCTCGGCGCGAGCCTGCTGACGCTGTCTGCCTGCCGCAAGGAACCCGCGGCCGAGACCGCCGCCCCCGCCGCGGCCCAGCCCCAGGGCGAGAGCGCCGACCAGTTCGTCGCCCGCATCAACGAGGAGTACCGCGCGCTGCTGCCGGAACTGACCGCGGCGCAGTGGCTGTCGGCCACCTACATCAACGGCGACAGCGAGCGGCTGGCGGCCAGGGCCAACGCGCGCTGGCTGACCACCCTCAACGGCTGGATCGCGCAGGCGCGACGCTACGACGGCAAGCCGATGTCGCCCGACAGCGCCCGCGCACTGCGCCTGCTGCAGCAGATGACCGCGATGCCGGCGCCACGCGATCCGGCGCGGCTGGGCGAACTGGCCGCGCTGGCGACGAAGATGGAAGGCGCCTACGGTGCCGCCTCCTACTGCACCGGCGAAGGCGACGCGCGCCGCTGCCGGCAGTTGGGCGAACTGGAGGACGTGCTGCGCCGCAGCCGCGACTACGACCAGCAACTGGACGCCTGGCAGAGCTGGCACGCCGCCGTGCAACCGATGCGCAAGGACTACCAGCGCTTCGTCGAACTGGTCAACGAAGGCGCGCGCGACATGGGCTACGCCGACACCGGCGCACTGTGGCGCAGCGGCTACGACATGCCGCCGGCACAGCTCGCCGCAGAGACCGACCGGCTGTGGACGCAGGTCAAGCCGCTGTACGAACAGTTGCACTGCTACACGCGCGGCAAGCTCGACGCCGAGTACGGCAAGGACAAGGGCGAACTCGCCGGCGGCCTGCTGCCGGCGCATCTGCTCGGCAACATGTGGCAGCAGGACTGGAGCAACCTGTGGGACCTGCTGCAGCCCTACCCCGGCGCCGGCAGCCTGGACATCACCGACGCACTGGAGCGGCAGTACCAGGGCAACCTGAGCGCGGCGCTGGCGCGGCGCAACGGCGACACCTCGGTGGACGCGCGGTTCATGGCCCAGCGCGAGGCGCAGTTGCTCAGCGCACGGCAGATGACCGAGCGCGCGCAGGACTTCTACACCTCGCTGGCGATGCCCAAGCTGCCGGACAGCTACTGGACGCGCAGCCAGTTCATCAAGCCGCTGGACCGCGACGTGGTCTGCCATGCCAGCGCCTGGGACATGGACATGGCCGGCGACGTGCGCACCAAGATGTGCGTCAAGCCGAACGAAGAGGACTTCACCACCATCTACCACGAACTCGGCCACGTCTATTACGACCTGGCCTACAACCCGCTGCCGCCGCTGTTCCAGGCGGGTGCCAACGACGGCTTCCACGAAGCCATCGGCGACACCGTGGTGCTGGCGATGACCCCGCAGTACCTGCATTCGATCGGCCTGGTCGACGCACCGCAGGTGGGCCGCGAAGCGTTGATCAACGCGCAGATGCGCATGGCCCTGAGCAAGGTCGCGTTCCTGCCGTTCGGGCTGATGATCGACCGCTGGCGCTGGGGCGTGTTCGACGGCTCGATCGCCCCGGACCGCTACAACCAGGCCTGGTGGGAGCTGAAGGCCAGGTACCAGGGCGTGGCGTCGGCGACGCCGCGGGGCGAGGACTTCTTCGACCCCGGCGCCAAGTACCACGTGCCGGCCAACACCCCCTACACCCGCTACTTCCTCTCGCACATCCTGCAGTTCCAGTTCTACAAGAGCCTGTGCGACGCCGCCGGCTACAAGGGCCCGCTGTACGAGTGCACCTTCTACGGCAACAAGGAAGCCGGGCAGAAGTTCTGGTCGATGCTGCAACGCGGCGCCAGCCAGCCCTGGCAGGCCACGCTCAAGGAACTGACCGGCAGTGAGCGCATCGACGCCGGCCCGCTGCTGGAATACTTCGCGCCGATGCAGGAGTGGCTCAAGCAACAGAACCAGGGGCGGATGTGCGGGTGGGAGGCAGCATCTGCCGCAGCGCAACCCACTGCAGTCCCGGCGCAGAAGCAAGGTTGACGCGGCGCGGCGGGCGCAAAGCCGAAGCGCAGTCGTCAGGACAGACCGTGGAGGTCAGCGCGTAGAGGAAATGCGCGCCGTGCGGATCAGTCAGGCGGGAAAAGAAGCCGCGACATGCCTGAAGTGCTTATCGCGTCCGTGCAGACACGTGCTGCGCCTCGCTGTCGGCCTGCTGCAACGCGAGCGCCGCCCCGTCCTTGGCAGGTGACGCGATCGCCTCTTCCGGTCGCGATGGCACCGCAGAGAGATCGACCTTCACCCGGAACCCCGGGGTATACCCTTCGATCCAGGCATTGCCGCCATCGACCATGACATGTTTGATCTGCTCGGGGCGCGTCATGCCATCGCGCTGTGCCTGCGCCGCGGCATGCCTCAGCGCCGCATCCGGCATAGCGGCCGGGAATCGCTCCTTGATGGCACGAAACAACTGGTCTTCTTCCCGCACTGCCGCCGCCTGCTCCGGCACCTTCAGCGGCACGTGCCAACCCTGCGGCGCGTGGGCTTCCTGCTTCGGCAGATGCAGCCGCCGCATGTGCTCCGACCATTCCGGCGCACCGATGCCCTGCCGCCCCTCGCCCGGCGGCAACGGCCCGCGCAGTTCGTTGACAGCGTCACCGGCCAGCCCGCGCACGCCGCGCGCCAGGAGCGTGGTACCGATCCGCATGGATTCGACATCCTCCCGATACCTGCCGATCATCGGTGCGTACTGCTCCGCGCGCTGGTGCGCCGCCGGGTCTTCCAACACGGAGCGGTCGGGCCGCCCGTTGCCGTCCACCGGCAGGAAGTTGTGCATGCGGTGCGACTCGACGAGCAACCCGCCGACCGCGCTGAACGGATTGCGCGCATCCCAGCCGCCGCTGCTGTTGTCGTAGCCGGCGCGCTGCAGCGTGGCGACTTCCTCGGGCGTGGCGTAGATGCGGACCTGGCCGTAGTGCCGGCTGGCGGCGCTGACGGGGTCGCCGGCCATGACGTGGTTGACGACGTCGGTGCCGCCTTCGGGGATCCGGCGATCCAGGCTGACCGCGCCGTAGGCGTTGAAGGTCTCGCCCTTCAGGCGGAAGTGGTGGGCCGTGACCTGCGCGAGATCGCCGCCCAGGGAGTGGCCGGTGACCGTGACGGCCGGCCTATGCCCATCTCGCTGCGCCTGGCGCTCAGCCAACTCAAGCGCGTGCCTAGTGAACTGGATCGCGTCTGCCACTTGCGCATTGTGGCGAGTCGCCACCATCCCGCCATCGACTCCGAGCCCGTCAAGCAACGGCTGGCGATCGAACTCCGTTCCGCGGTGCGCAACGACCAAGTCACCCGTATCTAGACGTTGGTAGAGCGTGCCTTGGTAGCCGGACGGGCGATCCACATACTCAAGTCGCTTGTAAGCCACCTCGCCGATCACGACAGGCTTGCTGTCCTCTCCTGTCTCGCGCGGCTTTTTATACACGTCATCCGCGAGAAAAGCGTACTGTTGGCTTGTCGGATTCATGGTACTTCCTTAGTGGAAGACAATGTGATCTTGAACAATGCGCGCTGCAATTCCTGCTTGAACTTCTCTGGATCGCGGTGACCCGAATCCGGGTAATTTTCCATCTGGTCGCGTGGATAGCCACCTTTCCAGAAGTACGTCGCAATAGAAGCAGATTTCTCGACCTCGCCCTTGAAAAGCGCAGGCTGAAAGCGGGTTTCCACTTGGTTGCCTGTCGCTCTCAGCGTCACGCCCACGCCACTCAGCGCGAACCTGCATACTCCTTTACCGTAATAGTTCTCGTCGACCATGCCATCCGCGTAGACCGTTCCGACATACGTGCTTTCATCGACCTTCTTGAAGTCGATCGGCATGCCGCTTTCGCCAGGCTTGCTCCACACCCCTTCGATGGGTTCGATAGGCGTGCATTGCTCATGATTGATCATGTCGTAGAAAGCGGTACCCGACACGTACCCGAACGGTCCCGGCGCATCCTCAATCGTCATCGTGATCCGATACGCCTGCGTCGGATGCGGATTCTTGCGGTACACCGGGTCACCATGGGCGTCGACATGAGGACTGGCGGCATTCTCCGAGGCAGTGTTCATCGGGTTGCATCCTGTCAACAAAAGCAGAAGGGAAAAAGCGCAAAGGATCTTGGCGTTCACGGAAAGGGCCTCAGGCCACGAGGGTGCGCCGCGCGGCATGCTCTGCGGCGGCAAGGGCGTCGGTGAGCCGGCGGCAGCCATGGCGCACGTGCAGGCGTTGCATGAGCAGCAAGGCGATCAAGATCGGCAGCGACAGGCCCAGTTCCGGCACCTGGATGAAGAGCGGCAGGGAACCGGGGAGCGCGACGGCCGCCAGGGCAGACAACCACATCAGCAAGGTCATCCCGGCTACCTGCAGGATGGCATGGCACAACTGCCTGGACTGCACCGTCCGCTTGCCACCGGAGCGCAGACGCCACCAGGCGCGCGACGCGCGCACGACCAGCAGCGCCAGCATGCCCACCATGCCCAGTTGCAGCAGAGCACCCAATACCGCCAGTGTCTGGGCCATCAGCAGTGCCGTGCCACCCGCATGACGGTAGGCCAGCGCGGCCATCCCGGCGGTGAGCAGCAGTGCGAGCAGCGCCGTGGTCAGCAGCGCACACGTGCGCCGCACGCAAATCTGCCACTCCTTCGACCACAGCATGTGGGACATGTCACGGCTCCTGCATCGACCAAGTCAGGGAACGGCAGCGCTGTCCCGCACCACGGAAGAGCTTGGCGTCGCCGCCGCTGACCCCACCTTCCCGCTCGTGAACGCATGGGGGCAGACACGCGCATACATCGCGGACGAGTACGCGTTGTAGCAGTACGGATTGGTGACGGTGAACGCGCCCGTGGCCGGATTGATCGGCGCCCAGCAGTCGCTGGGCACGCCGATCGTGCAAAAGAGAAACGGATCGTTGTTGTAGTACGGAATGAACTCGTAGTAGCCGTCAGTCTGCGCCAGAGATGGCGCTGAACTGAAACAGCACAAAAATGAAAGCAACAATAAGCGAATATTCACAACATCTCTCTCCGTGACGAGCCTAGTACTGTTCGTAGACGGGTTCCGTGCAAGCTGTGTAGATGATCTTGCATATCGCCCCAGACTTATTGCTTCTGCCGCAACGTTCTAGAGCAACCTTGCTAGCTTTTGCTGTGCTTCCGGCACCGACAAAGTTGGACGCGCCGTCAGCGAATGTTTTTCCATCAATGCTTGGCTCAGCTACCGCGGCGCACTGATTCTTGTAGGCAAGGCCAATCTTGCAGTTGGCTTCGCCATGAGACGCACATCTCTTCAGCGCATCACTTTCTGCTTCGGACTTGGAGCGCTTGCCGGTTGTCACTCCGTAGCTATTGATGGAGTCCATGGAACCCATCGCTATCGCCCCCCAAGTCTCCACCCACCTTCCTGCCGGTCGTGCAGCCTGCTGCTGCGAAGGCTGATCTTGCGGTATCGGCGCGCAGCCGACGGCGCCCTGACCCCCGATGGGATATTGACCGGGTGGACAGCCACCCTCGGCATACACAGTGCCCGCGAGGATCAACCCAGCGATGCATACAATCAATCGAATTTTCTTAATCATAGGCCTCAGATGAATCATGTAATGCGGCTTCCGTTATTAGCATTACCCCTGGAGCCGGTTCCTTCAGATTGCTGCGACCTCGGTTCTCCCTGCGAGGTTGTACGGATTACGGAATCGGGAGTCAGCGAATCGCTTTTCGCAATTTGAGGCGGAACATAAGACCCCGGCGGCTGCCCCTGCGGCCCCGGCGAAGACGCAGTCGCAGGGCCGAAGGCCGTGTAGGTCATGAACGTGCCCATGTTGCCTTGCCAGACCGCCGCCGCGATCGTGGGGACGGTGACGATCAGCACCGTCATCAGCAACCCGATCCCTCCCTGCTGCAAGGCCTGGGACGACAGGCCTTCGGCATTCGCCAACGGAATGAACTTCATCGCCCAGTACGCCGCCGCCACCTTGGCGGTGAACTTCAAGACCATCGCCGACACCACCGACAGCATGGACATCGAGAACAGGGTGCCGATCACGTAGAACAGCCACTTCCGGAACAGGTCCTTGGTCTGGTCGAACATCAGGAAGAAGATGAAGATCGGGCCGATGCCCACCAGGAATGCCATGGTGAACTTGAACAGCAGCAACATCGCGCCCGCCGCCATGGGCGGGCTGGCCGTGCCGAAGCTGGCCAGCAGCATCGAGCGCCCCTTCTTCTCGATCGATTCTGGATCGTTGGCGTCCACACGCACCGCGTCGAGCGCTGACAAGGCCAGCTGCGTGTACTTCAGGTTGTCGTCGATCGATTCGGCCGCGCTGCTGGTGTCGTCTCCGGTGAACAACCCGTGGATCTCCATGTCCAGGTTGTCCGTCATCGCCTTGTGCAACGCCGCGCCGTTTGCACCCAGGGTCGACGCGATCATCAGGATCACCGCCACCTTGGCCGCCTTGACCATCGTCGCCATCGCCGATTCGCGCGACTGCCCGGTGACGATGCGGTAGCCCTGGATCAGGATCCAGAACGTGGTCGCCGTCAACGCGATCACGCTCACCCAATGCATCGCGCGGCGCATCAGTTCAAGGCCGAACTCGGCGATCTCGTTGGTGAAGTAGTTGTTCACCAACCGGAAGAACAGGAAGTCGCCCAGATTGGCGTCCGCCAACGGCTGCATCCAGTGCGTGGCGGTGTCGAAGAATCCGTTCATGCTGCGTGCCTACCCGATGTCCCGTGCTGTGTTGGAGTTGCCGGTGCCATCACTTGGACAGCGCCCCAGCGAGCACGCCCGCCTGGATCACCTGCCCCAGGATGTTGTTCTTGTTGCCATCCAGCGCCCGCCGCGCCAATCGCGACTGGTCGTCCTTGAGCGCCACGATGTAGGTGTCGTAGGCCTTCATCTGCGCCTGCCAGTAATCCAGGTCCATGGCGTTCTGCGCCACGAAGCGCCGCACCTCGTTGTCGTTGGCGGCCAGCGCGCCCTGGCTGGTCCCAATGCCGTCGCGCTGCGACTGCACCTGCTTGAACTGCTCGTTGCGCTGGATCAGGCGCTTGAGCATGCGCACCGTCTCGTTGTACTGGGCGTTCTTGGCCATCACGATGCGCGCACAGACCTTCATCTGCTCGTCGACCGCGCTACCGTTCATGTCCGGGGCCAGCGCCTTGAACTGGTTCATCAATCCGGCGATGCCGCTCTGGCTCGCGCCGGGGCAGCTGTCCTCCAGCCCGTAGTCCTGGGGACGCTCTGGAAAGTTGTCGGCCATGGTGGAGTCGCCGAACTGCAGCCGCTGGAGCTTGATGAGTTGCTGCTGGTAGTGCTCCAACTGCATCTGGTACTGCTTGATCGTCTCGCCCCAGCGTTTGGCCTGCTCGGCGTATTCCTGCAACGCCTTGGCCATCGACATCGGGTCGTTGACGATCCAGGTGGCATTGGCGGGTCCGGCAGCCAGGAAGGCGGCGAGCGCGACGCCTGCGAACAGGCGCGACAAGCGGGGGCGACGGGTCGAGGAGTGGGTCATGGGCGATCTCGGCAAGTCTCGTGCGATACAGGGCGCAGCGACGGTTTCCAGCTGCTGCGCGTGGGCGGCAGAGGCCGACGGACAGCCGTCGGCGGCAGCAGCGGAGCCACTGGGTGGTCGGATTGGGGAACCTGCTGCGGCCATAGTCCTTTATGAGCAGATGAGGCAGGGTGCGGCGGACTCTTGCATGAAGTGCATTCCACTTCCACCGTTCCATGCGGCCCCGTAGGGAAGCGCATTCAGCGAAGCCAGGCACGCCAATGGTTTCGCCGATCGGGGTAGGAAAACTCCGACATTTCGTCGCGGCATGTCCCGAGCCAGCCAGCGACGCTGTCACCGTCCGTTTTGCGCAGCCAGGTCCGCGCCGGCCCGCCCAGGCCGACCGCGGTGCGCCAGCTCAGTCGTCGGCCAGCCGGGCCCAGCGCTCGTGGTCGCGCCACACCCCGCCGATGCGCAGGTAGCGTGGCGAATAGCCTTCGCGGCGGAAGCCGGCGCGCTGCGCCAGCGCCAGCGAGCGGGTGTTGTCCGGCTGGATGTTGGCTTCCACCCGGTGCAGGCCCAGTTCGGCGAAGGCGTAGGCCACGCACAGGCGCAGCGCATGCGTCATCAGTCCGCGACCTTCGCAGCCGGCCATGGCGTGGTAGCCGAGGTAGGCGCTCTGGAAGCAGCCGCCGACCACCTGGCTGAAGGTGAACAGACCGGCGAGCGCGCCGCTGCTGCGTTCGCGCGCCAGCAACGCGATGTTGCTGCCGTCCAGGGTCTGCGCGTACCAGGCCTCGAAGCCGGGCACGTCGGTGAACGGGTAGGTCCACGGGTGATGCAGGGCGACGCTGGCGCGGTGCGCCTGGATCAGCGCGATGCCGTCGCGGCGCCGCACTCGCGCCAGCGACACGGCCTCCTGCGCAGCCTGGCCGGCGTTCTGGCCCATGGCCTCAAGCCGGAGCCGCCGCGCCGTCGTCGCGACGCATGACCTGGGCATGGCGCGTCTTGAACTCCTCGAAGCTCAGGCCCTGCGCCTGCGCATCGGCCTGCGCGGCGTCCTTCAGCGCGTCCGAGTACATCAGCCGCACCGGCGTGCCGGCGCGCTCGTGCAGTTCCGCCGCCTGCATGATCAGCGAGAGCACCTGCGCGGCGCTCTCGCTCTGCCCGGCGATGCGCCCGTCCATGCCCAGCACCCACTCGCCGTCGCGGCGCACGATGCCGGCCAGCAAGGTGCGCTGCTGGTCGCGCAGTTCCGCATGCGGTTCGATGGGCGCGGCCGGCGCGGCGCCCTCGGCGCGGTGGCGCAGGCGCTCGGCCAGCTTCTTGCGCAGGTCGCGGCGCGGCTTGGACTGGATGGACATGCGGTTTCCTCAACGATGACCCGACGACGATAGCCCAACCGCGGCGATGCTCACAGCGGGTCGGCCGGTTCCAGCCGCGGCACCTGCGCATCCGGCCGCGGCAGGCGCTTGCCGCTGCGCCGCTCCCAGCGCCAGAAACCCCAGCCGAGCAGGAAGAACGCGCCCGAGCCCAGCGCCAGGTGCAGGGCGTGGCCGCTGAGCAGCGGCGACAGCACCCCGGCCACCAGCACGGTGACCATCAACTGGGTGAAGGCCTGCAGCGAGGAGGCCAGCCCGCGCTGGCGCGGGTACATGTCCAGCACCGCCAGCGCCAGGATCGGGAAGATCAGCGCGGTGCCCAGGCCGGCGAAGAAGATCGGCAGCACCGCCCACGGCAGCGCGATCGCCGGCGCCAGCGCGGTATAGGCGATGTTGCCGGCCATCGACAGGCCGCAGCAGACGAAGCCGAAGCGCACCTGGCGCATCGGCCCCAGTCGCCCGGCCATGCGCCCGGACAGGAACGCGCCCAGGGTCATGCCGCCGATGGTGGGCAGGAACAGCCAGGCGAAGTCGCGCTCGGTCTTGCCCAGCAGGTCGATCATGAACACCGGCGCCGAGGCGATGTACAGGAACACCCCGCCGAAATTGAACGCGCCGGCCGCGGCCAGCCGCTGGAAACGCGGATTCAGCGCGATGCCGATGTAGTCGCGCAGCAGCGTGCGCGGCGCCAGCGGCGTGCGCGCCTGCGGCGGATGCGTCTCCGGCATCCAGCGCAGGGTCGCCACCAGCAACAGCGAGGAGAAGCCGACCAGGAACCAGAAGATCGTCGGCCAGCCGCGGCCGCTGCCCAGGATCCAGCCACCGATGACCGGCGCAATCGCCGGGGCGATGCCGAAGATCATCGACACCTGGCTCATCAGCCGCTGCGCATCGTCGCCGTGGAACAGGTCGCGGATCACCGCGCGGCCGACGATCATGCCGACGCCGGCCGACACGCCTTGCAGCGCGCGGAACACCAGCAGGGTCGGCAGGTCGCGCGACAGCGCGCAACCGGCCGAGGCCAGGATGAACACGACCAGCCCGGCCACGATCACCCGCCGCCGCCCCAGCGCGTCGGACAGCGGCCCGTGCGCCAGGCCCATCAGCGCGTAGGCCAGCAGGTACACGCTCACCGTCTGCTGGATCGCCACCGGATCGGCATGCAGGCGCTGCGCCAGCTGCGGGAACGCCGGGAAGATGGTGTCGATGGAGAACGGGCCGAACATCGCCAGCCCGGCCAGCAACAGGGCCATGCGGCGTGTGGACACGGACGGGAGCGTCATGGGGACATCATCCTGAAAAGTCGGCCGCGGCGGCCGCAGGACGGGCGCACGCGCGGCGACGCCGTCCGGCATGGACGGGCGCGAGAAAAGGGAGTGCGGCCATGATACGCGCTGCGGCCGCAGGCGCGCATCCGCCGCGGCTTGCCCATTCAGGCTGGCGTGGGTGCGCGCGGCCCGCCGTGGGCGCCGCCGGCCACGTTATAATCGCGGCGCAGCAAGGTGGGAGAAGCGGGGCGACCCGCTGCCGAAGGCGCAAACGCCCGTAATCGCTCAGGCCCGATACCACCCGCACCAAGACTCTGGAGAGACCGGTCAAACCCGGCGCCGAAGGGGCACGAAGCGCAGCGCCAGCCGCCGCTTCCAAACTCTCAGGCAAAAGGACAGAGGGGCATTGGGAAGACGCGTGCTTCCCGTCGATCGTGCCCGCCGCTGCGGCCCGACGACGGCCTTGCGCGCGTCCCCGTCTCCTCGTGCCTTCCTCAGCCGGACGACTGCCATGTCTCACACCTCTTCGCTGCGCGACCTCGAACACCACTCGGCCTTCATCGAGCGCCACATCGGCCCGAACGACGCCGAGATCGCGCACATGCTGCGCACCGTCGGCCACGACTCGCTGGAGGCGATGACCGACGCCATCGTGCCCGGCAACATCAAGTCGCCCGCCGCGCTGGCGCTGCCCGACGCCATCACCGAGGAGGAGGCGCTGGCCAAGATCCGCGCCATCGCCGACAAGAACACCGTGTTCCGCAGCTTCATCGGCCAGGGTTACTACGGCACCCACACGCCGAAGGTGATCCTGCGCAACATCCTCGAGAACCCGGCCTGGTACACCGCCTACACCCCGTACCAGGCGGAGATCTCGCAGGGCCGCATGGAAGCGCTGATCAACTTCCAGACCATGTGCGCCGACCTCACCGGCATGGAGATCGCCAACGCCTCGCTGCTGGACGAAGCCACCGCCTCGGCCGAGGCGATGACCCTGGCCAAGCGCTCGGCCAAGTCCAAGTCCGACACCTTCTTCGTGCACGACGCGGTGCATCCGCAGACCCTGGAACTGCTGCGCACCCGCGCCGAGCCGCTGGGCATCGTGCTGCGCGTGGGCACGCCGGAGGAAGCGCTGCAGGCCGAGTGCTTCGGCGTGCTGCTGCAGTATCCGGACAGCTTCGGCCACATCGGGGATCACCAGGCGCTGGCCGACGCGGTGCATGCGCAAGGCGGCCTGGTCGCGGTCGCCACCGACCTGCTCGCGCTGACCCTGATCGCTGCGCCCGGCGAATGGGGCGCGGACATCGTCGTCGGCAACTCGCAGCGCTTCGGCGTGCCGTTCGGCTTCGGCGGCCCGCATGCCGCGTTCATGGCCTGCCGCGACGCCTACAAGCGCTCGATGCCGGGCCGCCTGATCGGCGTGTCGATCGACGCCGCCGGCAACGCCGCCTACCGCCTCACCCTGCAGACCCGCGAGCAGCACATCCGCCGCGAGAAGGCCACCTCCAACATCTGCACCGCACAGGTGCTGCTGGCGGTGATGGCCTCGATGTACGCGGTGTACCACGGCCCCGAGGGCCTGGTGCGCATCGCCCGCCGCACCCACCGCCTGGCCGCGATCCTGGCCGCGGCGCTGCGCGGCGCCGGCGTCGCCGTCGGCGAGCGCTTCTTCGACACCCTGCACGTCACCGGCATCGACGCCGAGGCCATCCACGCCAAGGCGCGCGCGGCCGGCATCAACCTGCGCGCGATCGACAGCACCGCGCTGGGCATCAGCCTGGACGAGACCGCCACCCGCGCCGACGTGGTCGCGCTGGCGCAACTGTTCGGCGCCCAGGCCGACGTGGACGCGCTCGACGCCGCCACCGCCGACGCGCTGCCGCCGCAGTTGCTGCGCCACAGCGCGTTCCTGCAGCACCCGGTGTTCAACACCCACCACAGCGAGCACGAACTGCTGCGCTACATGCGTGCGCTGGCCGACAAGGACCTGGCGATGGATCGCACCATGATCCCGCTGGGCAGCTGCACCATGAAGCTCAACGCCACCGCCGAGATGATCCCGGTGACCTGGCCGCAGTTCGGCGCGATCCATCCGCTGGCCCCGGCCGAGCAGAGCGTCGGCTACAAGCAGCTGATCGACGAGCTGGAAGCGATGCTGGTCGAGTGCACCGGCTACGACGCCGTCAGCCTGCAGCCCAACTCCGGCGCGCAGGGCGAGTACGCCGGCCTGCTGGCGATCCGCGCCTACCACCGCGCGCGCGGCGAAGGCCACCGCGACATCTGCCTGATCCCCGAATCGGCGCACGGCACCAACCCGGCCTCGGCGCAGATGTGCGGCATGACCGTGGTGGTGACCAAGTGCGACGGCAACGGCAACGTCGATGTCGCCGACATCCGCGCCAAGGCCGAGAAGTATTCCGAACGCCTGGCCGCGCTGATGATCACCTACCCGTCCACCCACGGCGTGTTCGAGGAAGACGTGGTGGCGATCTGCGAGGCGGTGCACGCGCACGGCGGCCAAGTCTACACCGACGGCGCCAACATGAACGCGCTGGTCGGCCTGGCCAAGCCCGGCAAGTGGGGCTCGGACGTGTCGCACCTGAACCTGCACAAGACCTTCTGCATCCCGCACGGCGGCGGCGGCCCCGGCGTCGGCCCGTGCGCGGTCAAGGCGCATCTGGCGCCGTACCTGCCGCGCACGCTCGGTGGCGACGGCGACGTCGGCATGGTTTCGGCGGCCAGCTTCGGCTCGGCCTCGATCCTGCCGATCAGCTGGATGTACATCACCATGATGGGCAACAGCGGGCTGCGCAAGGCCACCCAGGTGGCGCTGCTCAACGCCAACTACATCGCCAAGCGCCTGGCGCCCTACTACAAGACGCTGTACACCGGCCGCAACGGCCTGGTCGCGCACGAGTGCATCCTCGACGTGCGCCCGCTGGAGAAGACCAGCGGCATCGGCGCCGAGGACATCGCCAAGCGCCTGATCGACTTCGGCTTCCACGCGCCGACGCTGAGCTTCCCGGTCGCCGGCACGCTGATGGTGGAGCCGACCGAGAGCGAATCGCAGCACGAGCTGGACCGCTTCATCGACGCGATGATCCAGATCCGCGAGGAGATCGCCGCGATCGAGGACGGCCGCCTGGATCGCGAGGACAATCCGCTCAAGCACGCCCCGCACACCGCCGCGCAGGTCACCGCCAGCGAGTGGACCCACGCCTACCCGCGCGAGCTGGCCGCGTTCCCGCTGCCGACGCTGAAGCAGCAGAAGTACTGGCCGCCGGTGGCGCGCGTGGACAACGTGTACGGCGACAAGAACGTGATGTGCGCGTGCATCCCGGTGGATGCGTACAAGGAAGACGCGGTGGTCTGAGCCGCGTTACCGTTCGACGGTGTCTCCGAGACCCAGCCTCGTACGCGAGGCTGGGTTTTTTTATGCGTGCGCAGCACGCACACCCAGGTAGACAAGTGCGCGCGATGCAGCGCGTTGCACGGCTCGTTCACGCCGCGCCGCCCAGGATCGGGACTTCCGCCGCGCCCGCATCCTCACGCACCGGGCACCCCACCGCGACGCCTTCTTCCGCCACGCACCGGAGCGATCTTCCATGGCCAGCCGCAAGCGCACGCCCAGCGATTCCGCATCGTCCACCGCCCTCGCCTCCACCGCCGCGCCCGCCGACCAGCGCGGCCATGGCGACGAACTGCACCAGCAGGCCGGCGGCACGCATCCGCCGCTGACCACCAACCAGGGCATTCCGGTCGCCGACAACCAGAACTCGCTGCGCGCCACCCCGCGCGGACCGACGCTGCTGGAAGACTTCATCCTGCGCGAGAAGATCACCCACTTCGACCACGAGCGCATTCCCGAACGCATCGTGCACGCGCGCGGCAGCGCCGCACACGGCTACTTCGAATTGACCAAGTCGCTGGCCAAGTACACCACCGCCGCGCTGCTGACCGAGGTCGGGGTGAAGACGCCGGTGTTCACCCGCTTCTCCACCGTCGCCGGCGGCGCCGGCTCGGTGGACACGCCACGCGACGTGCGCGGCTTCGCGGTCAAGTTCTACACCAAGGAAGGCAACTGGGACCTGGTGGGCAACAACATCCCGGTGTTCTTCATCCAGGACGCGCTGAAGTTCCCCGACCTGATCCACGCGGTGAAGATGGAGCCGGACCGCGGCTTCCCGCAGGCGGCCAGCGCGCACGACACGTTCTGGGACTTCGTCTCGCTGATGCCCGAGTCGCTGCACATGATCATGTGGGCGATGAGCGACCGCACCATCCCGCGTTCGCTGCGCATGATGGAAGGCTTCGGCATCCATAGCTTCCGCCTGCTCGACGCGGAAGGCCGCAGCACCTTCGTCAAGTTCCACTGGCGGCCGAAGCTCGGCCTGCAGTCCACGATCTGGGACGAGGCGGTGAAGCTGGCCGGCGCCGACCCGGACTTCCACCGCCGCGACCTGTTCGAATCGATCGAACGCGGCGACTTCCCGGAATGGGAACTGGGCGTGCAGTTGTTCACCCAGGAACAGGCCGACGCCTTCCCGTTCGACCACCTGGACGCCACCAAGCTGATCCCGGAGGAACTGGTGCCGCTGCAGATCGTCGGGCGCATGGTGCTGGACCGCTGGCCGGACAACTTCTTCGCCGAGACCGAGCAGGTGGCGTACTGCCCGGCCAACATCGTGCCCGGCATCGACTTCTCCAACGACCCGCTGCTGCAGGGCCGCCTGTTCTCGTACCTGGACACCCAGCTCAGCCGCCTGGGCGGGCCCAACTTCCACCAGTTGCCGATCAACGCGCCGAAGTGCCCGTTCGCCAACATGCAGCGCGACGGCCACATGCAGATGGGCGTGCCCAAGGGCCGCGTCGCCTACGAACCCAGCTCGCTGCAGGCCGACAGCCCGCGCGAGACCGCGCGCGGCTTCGTCAGCCACCGCACCCAGCCCGACGACGGCGCCAAGGGCCGCGTGCGTGCCGAGAGCTTCGCCGACCACTACAGCCAGGCACGGATGTTCTACCGCAGCCAGACGCAGCCGGAACAGGCGCACGTGGCGTCGGCGCTGGTGTTCGAGCTGTCCAAGGTCGATACCGCGCACGTGCGCGAGGCCGTGGTCGGGCATCTGCGCCACGTCGATCCCAAGCTGGCGCAGCGTGTCGCCGATGGACTGGGCATGGATGCGTTGCCACCGGCACCGCCGGTGGCGATCGCACCGCAGGACCTGCCGCTGTCGCCGGCGCTGCAGTTGATCGGGCGGATGAAGCCCACCCTGCAGGGCCGCGCGATCGGCATCCTGATCGACGAGGGATCCGATGCGAAGGCCGTGCGCGACCTGCGCAAGGCCGCCACCGACGCCGGTGCCGCGGTCAAGATCGTCGCCCCCAAGCTCGGCGGCGCCGTCCTCAGCGACGGCAAGCGCCTGACCGCCGACGGCCAGCTGGCCGGCACGCCCTCGTTCGTGTTCGATGCGGTGGCGGTGGTGCTGTCGGCCGAGGCCGGCAAGCGGCTGAGCAAGGAGTCGGCGGCCATCGACTTCGTCAGCAATGCCTTCGCCCACCTCAAGGCGATCGCCGCCGACGCCGGCGCGCAACCGCTGCTGAAGGCCGGCAACGTGCAGAAGGATGCCGGGGTGGTCGAAGCCAGCGACAGCAAGGGCTTCATCAACGCCGCCAAGACCCGCCAGTGGAGCCGCGAACCGAAGCTGCGCCTGCTGGCCTGAGCGAGGCGGCGGTTTCCGCCATGGCGCCGCAGGGTTGGCGCCATGGCGATGCAGGTGAAGCTGGCCGGGCGCCGGCCTCACTTGCCAGCTCGCGAACCCCGGCCACACGCTGGCCGCGGCCCGGGATCTTCGGCACGTGGCGCCGCGATCGCCTCAGGACAGCCATGCCCTCGCCTAATGGTCGCGCCCGGGCGTTCTCCGGACTGCCGTGCCGCATAGGCACCGATACGACCGCGAGGCGATCGGCGCTCGTCGCCACCGCACCGGCCGCGCCCCGAATGTGCCCCCGCGGGGTCACGGCACAGGGTCAAAGGTCCGGCCCAATCGCGGCCGCAAAATCGCCTGGTCAATTTTTCGCCACCCCTCTTGACACTGTTGTGTCACGGGCCGGCATCGGCCTTATCCACAACCTTATGCAGAAGTCATCCACACCCCCTGTGGACAAGCCGCCGATGTCGCCCTCACCTCACCGGAACATCCAAGTCATTGATTCTTGATTAAAAAGCTTGTCACGGACTTGACAAGAAGCGGGCGGACCACTCCTGCGTGGCCGCCTGACTGCGACCGCGGGAAAAACTTATCCCGAGCCTGGGGGCGGCGTGTCTACAGCGGAGCAAGGTGAAGGGGGCGTGAAATCTTCACCTGTTCGCGACGGACGGTTGGCGCGGCGTCTCCCACTCGCGCCAGGCAGGCCGAACGCCCATGCCCCGGCGCGGGTGACCGCCTCGCGGGTTGTGCAATGCACCATGTTTTCCGCCCGTTCCGGCACCCTCGGGCGGGGCCGGGGTGGCCCGCCATGGGACACCCGGCCACACCACGGTCACGGCGTCAGGATCACCTTGCGGCAGTCCTGCTCCTTCTTGTCGAAGATCGAATACCCCTGCGCGGCCTCGGCCAGGCTCAGGCGGTGGGTGATGATCTCGTTGGGCCGCAGCCGGCCCTCGCCGATGTGCTCCAGCAGTTCGGGCATGAAGCGCTGCACATGGGTCTGGCCCATCTTGAAGCTCAGCCCCTTGTCGAAGGCGTCGCCGAACAGGAAGCCGTGGATGAAGCCGGCGTACACGCCCGGCACGCTGACGGTACCGCCGCGACGGGTGGCGGCAATACACTGGCGCAGCGCCGTGCCGCTGCTGCCTTCCAGCTTCAGCGTGGCCATCACCGTCTCCACCGTGCTGCCCTTGGCCTCGAAGCCGACCGCGTCGATGCTGGCGTCCACGCCACGCCCGTCGGTCTGGCCGACGATGATGTCGGCCGGATCGTCGATCTCCTCGAAGTTCAGCGGAATCACCCCGTAGGTGCGCTGGGCGAAGTCGAGCCGGTACGGATAGCGATCGACCATGAAGATCCGCTCGGCGCCGAGCATGCGGCAGCAGGCGGCGGTCATCAGCCCGACCGGGCCGGCGCCGAAGATCGCGACGGTACTGCCCTGACGCACGCCCGCGTTGACCGCGGCCTGGTAGCCGGTGGGCAGGATGTCGGACAGGAACAGCACCTGCTCGTCGTGCAACACGTCCGGCACCACCAACGGGCCGACATTGGCCTTGGGCACGCGCACGTACTCCGCCTGGCCACCGGCCACGCCGCCGTACAGATGGCTGTAGCCGAACAGTGCCGCCGGCGGGCGGATGCCCTTCTGGTTCAGCGCCGCGCCCTTGCCGGTGTTGGTGGTCTCGCAGGCGGCGTATTCGGTGAGGCGGCAATGGAAGCACTCGCCGCAGGCGATCACGAACGGGATCACCACGCGGTCGCCCTTCTTCACCCGCTGCACGTCCGAGCCGACTTCTTCCACCACACCCATGAACTCGTGCCCAAGCACATCGCCGGTGTGCAGGTCGGGGATCTTGCCGCGATACAGGTGCAGGTCCGAGCCGCAGATCGCGGTGGCGGTGACGCGCAGGATGATGTCGTCGGTTTCGACCAGCACCGGGTCGGGAACGGTTTCCACGCGCACGTCCCGGGTGCCGTGATAGGTCAGAGCTTGCATGGGTAGGTCCTTTCGTCTGCGAACACGTGCCCGCAGTGTCGCCGCCGATGCCGTGCATCGTCGGTGACCACGCCGTGAGTCCGATGTCGCGACCAGTGCCTGCGCGCATGGTCGCTGCTTTACCATGCGCCGTCCCCACTGCGAGCCGATGCCATGCCCGACAGCCTCCACGACCTGCAGGCCGCCCAGCGCGCCTTCGCCGACGCCCGCGACTGGGGTCAGTTCCACAGTCCGCGCAATCTCGCCGCGGCGCTGTCGGTGGAAGCGGCGGAATTGCTGGAGCATTTCCAGTGGCTGGACGATGCGCAGAGTCGGCAGTTGTCTGCAGAAAAAAAGCAGCAGGTCGGCAGCGAGATCGCCGACGTGCTGCTGTATCTGGTGCAGTTGTGCGACAAGCTGGAGATCGATCCGATCGACGCCGCGCAGCGCAAGATGCTGGCCAACGCCGCCAAGTATCCGGTGGAGCGCGCCAAGGGCCGCATCACCAAGTACACCGAGCTGTAAGACCCCGGCGAGTCGCGCCGATCGCGGATGCGTCGACGCGCGGCGGTGGCATCCGCCGCCGCGCGCCATGGAGCGACTAGCCGCTCGAGCGCGAACTGCGTGTGCGCGCGGACGACGTCTTGCCTGCGCGCTTGCTGGTCGTGCGCCTGCTGGATGCGCTCTTCTTCGCTGGTGTCTTCCTGGCGACCGAGGTCTTCGCCGTCGACTTTTTCGACGCTGTCTTCCTGGGCGCTGTCTTCTTCGATGCCGCCTTCTTCGTCGCAGTTTTCTTTGCCGAAGAAGTCTTGCTCGCCACCTTCTTGCTCGCGGCCTTCTTGGCCGGCGTCTTCCTGGCCGAGGCGGTCTTCGCCGTGCGCTTCTTCGCGGCAGCCGTCCGCGTACCGGCCTGCTTTGCCCGGGTCTTCGCGGCCTTCTTGGCTGCGTTTTTGCGCACCGTCGCGCCCTTGGTCTGCGCGGCCTTCTTCGCCGCGGCCGAGCGGCTGCTGGCACTGCGCTTCTTCGCCGCGCGCTTGGTCTGCGTCGACAGCGCCTCGCTGCCCACCGTCTGCGTTGCGTTCTTGCCCTTGCTGGCGGTCTTCAGCGCCTTCTTGGCGCCGCGCGAGCGCGTTGGCGACGGCTTGGCCTGCTTGCCGCCCTTGGCCTCTTCCTGCGCAACCTTCTTCTTGGTGTCTTTCGACGCCGTCTTCGACGCGCCGGTCTTGACCCCGGCGCGGCGCGCCTTGGACAGGCCGATGGCGATCGCCTGCTTGGTCGACTTCACCTGGGTCTTGCCCTCGCGCACGCGGTCGATTTCCTCGCGCACGAATTCGCCGGCCTGGGTCGTGCCAGCCTTGCCTTCGCGCTTGGCACGGCGCGCACGGGTGGAGGTGGATTGCTCCGGCATCGATACATCTCCTGAAAGCGGCCACGACGGCCATCGGCTCCGGGTGTAGCAACGCGCAGGTCAAGAGCAGGCATACGACAGGCGAAGCGCGCGTGCATATGCCTGCACGCGGAAGACGGCGCAATCAGCTGTCGCGACCGCACAACGCCGGCGAATAGGTCTGGATGGCATGCTGGATCGGCGCGTGTCGTCCGTACATCAACGCGCCGACCAGGACCACCGACACGATGGCGTACCTGCGCAGGCGCGCAGGCAGCTGCGGCGCACCGCGCCACTGCAGATAGCACGCCGTTGCGGCGCACCGCGCCACTGCAGATAGCACGCCGTCGTCGCCGCCCCGACCACCACACCGGCCGCGACCTCGGACAGGCTGTGCGCACGCGCGTAAACGCGGGCAATGGCGATCACACTGGCGATGGCGAACCCGCAGGCGATCGCCAGCCGCGGCCGCGGACGGGCGCGCAGGCACAGCATGCAGGCCATCGGCCATACGCAGGCGGCGAGCATGGTGTGTCCACTGATCACCCGGAACTGCAGCGCGCGCAGTTCCACCCCACAGCCGGCGTAGAGAATCTTGGTCGCCCCGACCAGGGCCGCGGCGCTCGCCAGCAGGCCAAGCCACGTCGCCGCGGCGCGCCATCCATCACTCCCCAAGGCCAGCCACAGCGCGCAGACGAGCGCCAGCGGCAGCGTCATCGCCGCGTCGCCGAAGTTGCTGATGGCAGACCACATGCTGGGGAAAACGTCCTTCGGCGTACGCGTCGTTCGGAGCCACCGACGCCGTGCGCCGGGGCGGCCATGATACGGGCGATCGCTCGAACGGGAAGATCGTGGTGCGCAGCGCGCGACGGAGGCGCAAGCGCGGCCACGGATCCAGCCGCCGCCCCGCGCGTGCCGGCAGCCCCCTGAGCCACAGCAAGCCCCTGATAGGAGCGGCTTCAGCCGCGACGGGCTTTACAGGGAACGCCCATCGCGGCTGAAGCCGCTCCTACAGCACACGTCTCGAAGCCATCAAAGGCGCCCTGACGCCGCTTCTGCACGAAAGCCTGCATCTGTTCGCGTGCAGCGTAGGCAACGCACGCACGCGCTTTTCAGCTCGCGCGTGCGGCGCGCCCCACTGCGACCGCCTGCGGCGCCGGCTCCCAGCCGAACACACTGCGCCCGCCATAGGCGTGCGACTGCGCGCGTTCCTCGGCGATGTAGTCCTCCACCGACGGACCGCGTGCGGTCGGTTCCAGCAAGCGCGCCTGCGCGTCCAGGCGGCGGATCGCGTCCAGTTTCTCTTCGCGGCCCAGCTTGGCCTGCGCCACCGCGGTCTTGAGCACGCCGATGGTGTGGTCGTAGACCCGCGTCGGCACGGGGAACGGATGCCGGTCCTTGCCGCCATGGGCCAGCGAGAACCGTGCCGGATCGCTGAAACGGCACGGCGCGCCGTGCAGCACCTCGGCCACCAGCGCCAGCGCGCGCACCGTGCGCGCGCCGACGCCCGGCACCTGCAGCAGGTCGGCGAAATCGCGCGGGCCGCATTCGGCGGCGGCGGCCAGCGCACCGTGCAGGCGCCGCACCACGATGTCGCTGCCGCGCACGTCGTGGTGGTCGGGCAGCGACAGATGCGGCAGGTCGGCCGGCCGGCGCTCGGGCACCGTGGCGGCCACCGGCGCGAACAGGTCGCCGGTCTCCGCGAACAGCGCATCGGTGGCCTGCGCAGCGGCGCCCCGCCCCTGCGCGGCGTGGGTCGGCGCCGCGGCGGCCGATGCCGGCGTCCGCGCGGCCTCCAGCGCGGCGTATTCGCGGGCGATGCGCTCCGGTGCCAGCGTCTGCAGCAGCTCCACCTGCGCCGCACGCGCGGCGGCGGCGCGATGATCGGCGAGATTGACGATGCGTCCCTGCCGCGGGCCGTCGATCGCCGCATGCGGCGCATCGACGAAGCTGCTCAGGCCTTCCGACAGCCAGTGGTAGCGGCGTGCCTGCTTGCGCGCGCCGTGCATGCCCTGCTGCACCACCACCCAGCGCCCGTCGTCGCTGACGATGAAGCCGTGCAGGTACAGGTCGAAGCCGTCCTGCACCGCGGCACTGTCGACCTTGGCCACCAGGCGGCTGACCCGCGCCAGGTCCGCGCCGTCCAGACCGGTGCGCTCGCCCACCGCCTGCAGCTCGTCCGGCGTGGCCCGCGAATGCCGCCCGCGGCCGCCGCACACGTGGATGCCCAGTTCGCCGGACAGCGGCGCCAGGCCGCGCTTGAGCGCGCCCAGCACGCTGGTGGTGATGCCGGAGGAATGCCAGTCCATGCCCATCACCGCCCCCAGCGACTGGAACCAGAACGGATGCGCCAGGCGCCGCAGCAATTCGTCGCGGCCGTAGCTGTGCACGATGGCCTGGCACATCACCGCGCCGAGCCGGGTCATGCGCGCGCCCAGCCAGTGCGGCACGCGACCGCCATGCAGGGGCAGATCGGCGCTGCCGGAACGTCGGCTCATGGGGGCTCCGAGGAACGGGGTGCACCAGGGTAGCCAGTGCGGGTCTCAGCGCGCGAGTCTGGAGGCGAGCGCAGGCTGAGTGATTCAGTGCGGCCGCACGCGCGAAAGCACCCAGGGCGCTGCATGGATCGGCCCTGCTCGTTGCGTGTCCCGCAGCGCATGCCTTTCGACGACGCCGACGGGCAACTGGATCCCCAAGGGAGTCAGCGCCGCTCTTACGGAGGCAAGCACCTCCGCGCAACCGCGCCTGCCATCGAGGCTTCAGCCCTGACAGAACGTGTTATGGCTTGCGTCCCGGTCCAGGCGAACGCATCGCGCGGCAGCGGACCGACGACGTCGCTGCGACGACGTAGGCTGCGCGACGCCGCATCCTGTTCCTTACGCTGCCTTGCAGCTCAGCTGGCCGCGCCAGGGCCGTCACATCCTGTCGTGCTTCGACACCGATTCGATCGATGTCTACCAGGTGCATCGCCCTGCGATTGCACAGTTCGCCTTGGACCACCGGCGCTTCGGCGGCGAGTTCAGCTACGACCGGATGAGCTGGATCAAGCCGAGTTTACTGTGGATGATGTACCGCGCCGGTTGCGCGCAGAAGCAAGCGTAGGAGCGGATCCTGGCGATCCGGCTGCCACGCGCCTGCTTCCACTACGCAGGCACTGCCGGCACGGCATCACGCACACGGCGCGCGACACGCGCCGGGCATAATGCCCCTCAGGTCGACTGTCGCCACACGCCCGATGTCCTACGCCGCCCTCCGCACGCTGCTCGCCTCCTGGGGCGAACTGCGTCCGCAACCTGCATCCGACTGGCAGGGCACGCTGCCGCTGCCACAGGCGCTCGCCGACTTCTATGCGCAGGTGGGGCCATGGGGCGACATCCGCGACGCCACGGCCGGCCCCACCGGCCTGTCGCTGCAACTCGGCGGCAACCCGCTCGACATTCCCGCGTTGTGCAAGCTGTGGGCGCTGCAGGCCGGCTACCGCTGGAACGCGATCGACGGCAAGCCCATAGCCGCCTGGCGCGACCACTGGCTGGTGATCGCGGACCAGGGCGCGGACCCTGTCATCCTCGACACCGCCAGCGGCGGCGTGCTGTTCGCGTTCCACGGGGCCGGCACATGGCGCCCCCGACCGCTGGCCGCCAGCCTGGAGATCGCATTCGGTGGCCTGGCGACCATGGCCAACACCATGGCCGAACTCGGCGATGCCGCATTCGACGACAGCGCCGCGCTGTGCGCCACTGCCCACAACGCGGTCGCCGCGTCGCTGGCCGCCTACCTGGGCAGCGACGTCGAGGCCGCGCGCTTTCTGGAAACGCTGGATTGGTAGCGGGCTGAGCAAGCAGGGCGCGGCTGCGCCAAGCGCGACGTCTACGCCCACGTTGGCGACGGCATCGCCCCCTGCCGGTCGCCCCATCGCGATCACGCGGATGCACGGTGATGTTCCAGGGAGCGCGCCTGCCGACCCACGATTATCGTGCACCGCATCACAACTTCCCGCTCCTGATGAGGTAGCGTGACCATCGGGGCCCAAACAGGGGGATTTGCCGATGACGTTTCGTACCACGCGGCGCGGGCTGTTGCTCGGCGCCGGTTCGTTCGCGTTGCTGTCGCACGTGCCGATGGGCCTGGCCCTGCCGCGCACGCCGGCGAAGACGCCGGCCTTCATCGATGCGCTGATCGCGCGGATGACGCCGGAAGAGAAGGCCGGGCAGCTGACCCTGTTCGGTTCGGCGCAGCAGACCGATGCGGCGGCCGCCGCCAATCCGGTCAACGTGCGCCCCACCGCCGAGGGCCAGTTGGCCGCGGCGCGCGCCGGACGCCTGACCGGCATCTTCAACGGCTCCAACGTGCGCTGGCACCAGCAACTGCAGCAGGCCGCGCTGGAGAGCCGGCTGAAGATCCCGATGCTGTTCGCCGCCGACGTGATCCACGGCTTCACCACCGTGTTCCCGGTGCCGCTGGGCGAAGCCGCCAGCTTCGAGCCGGAGCTGGCGCAACGCACCGCGCGTGCCGCCGCGCTGGAGGCCAGCGCGGTCGGCATCGACTGGACCTTCGCGCCGATGGTCGACATCGCCCGCGATGCACGCTGGGGCCGCGGCGTGGAAGGCAGCGGCGAGGACGTGCTGCTGGGCCGGCGCTTCGCCGAGGCGCGCGTGCGCGGCTTCCAGGGCGAGGGCATCGACCATGCCGATGCGCTGGCCGCCTGCGCCAAGCACTTCGCCGCCTACGGCGCGGCCGAGGCCGGCCTGGACTACAACACCGTCGACATCTCCGAGCGCACCCTGCGCGAGGTGTATTTCCCGCCGTTCCAGGCCGCCTTCGGCGCCGGCGCGGTGACCACCATGGCCTCCTTCAACGAGCTGTCCGGCGTGCCGGCCACCGCCAACACCTGGCTGCTCAGCCAGGTGCTGCGCGGCGAGTGGAACTACAGCGGCCTGGTCGTCTCCGACTACACCGGCGACCTGGAACTGGTCGCGCACGGCTACGCCCGCGATGCGCGCGACGCGGCGCGGCTGGCGTTCCTGGCCGGCGTGGACATCAGCATGCAGAGCGGGCTGTACCTGCAGCACCTGCCCGGCCTGGTCGCCGACGGTGCGGTGCCGATGGCGCGGCTGGACGACGCGGTGCGCCGCGTGCTGCGCTTCAAGGCCGCGCTGGGCCTGTTCGACGACCCGTTCCTGCGCATCGTGCCCGAGCGCGCGCAGGCGCGGCAGCGGCGTCCGGAGACGCTGGCGCTGGCGCATGAGGCGGCGCGCAAATCGGTGGTGCTGCTCAAGAACGAGGGCGAGCTGCTGCCGCTCAAGCGCCAAGGCCAGCGCATCGCGCTGATCGGGCCGATGGCCAGCAACTGGGTGGAGAGCGCCGGACCGTGGACGCTGTTCGGCGGCGACGACAGCGGCAACGACCTGGCCACGGCCCTGCGCGCGCAACTGGCCGATCCGGCCGCGTTGCAGGTGGTGGAAGGCTGCGCGTTCGAACACGCATTGCCGGGCGGCGTGCAGGCGGCGGTCGCCGCGGCGACCGCCGCCGACGTGGCGATCCTGGCCATCGGCGAACCGCTGCGCTACTCCGGCGAAGCGCAGTCGCGCACCGACATCAGCATTCCCGGCGCGCAGCAGTCGCTGCTGGCCGCGGTGGCGGCCACCGGCACGCCGGTGGTGGTGGTGCTCAGCAATGGCCGTGCGCTGGTGCTCGACGGCGCGGTGCTGGACGCGCCGGCGATCCTGGTCAGTTGGTTCCTCGGCTCGGCCTCCGGCCCGGCGCTGGCCGACATCCTGTTCGGCGTGCACGGCCCCTCCGGGCGCCTGCCGGTGAGCTTCCCGCACGAATCCGGGCAGTCGCCGTACTACTACGCGCACAAGCCCACCGGTCGCCCGGATCCGCGCCCGAACGCGCTGACGCCGTTCACCACCCACTACCGCACGATCTCCAACACCGCGCTGTTCCCGTTCGGCCACGGCCTGACCTATGGCCGCATCGAGTACGGCGAACTGACCTTGAGCACGTCGCGGCTGGCCGCCGGCGGCACGCTGAAGATCGCCGCACGCATCCACAACCGCGGCCACCGAGACGCCGAGGAAGTGGTGCAACTGTATGTCCGCGACCGCAGCGCCAGCATCACCCGCCCGGTGCGCGAACTGAAGGATTTCCGCAAGGTCGCGGTGCCGGCCGGCGGCAGCGCCAGCGTGGAGTTCGTCCTGCGCCGCGAGGATCTGCTGTTCGTCGGCCAGGCGCTCAAGCCGACGGTGGAACCGGGCCAGTTCGATCTGTGGGTAGCGCCCTCGGCGCAGGCACCGGGGCTGACGGCCAGCTTCGAACTGCTGGGCTGATCGCCGCATCGGCAGCCGCTGGCGGTGGCGGCCACGCTGTCGCCACCGCGGCAGGCGCGTGGCCAACGCGGGCGGCGTTTCACGTCGGCGGCACTGCGCGCTCACGTGGTGCTGCCGCGCACGGCGCTCAGATGGGAATGTCGTCTGCAGCGATGTCGCGCATCGCGCGCGCCAGATCCTTGCGTCGCATCCGCAGACGATGCCGCACCGGCGGCGCTTGCGATGCGCACCGCCGCGCCTTCCCCCACGCCAGGAGCCGCGCCATGCACGACCACGATCCCGACCACTCCGCCGGCCGCCGCCGCGCGCTCGGCGCCCTCGGCAGCGGCCTGGCCGCTGGCGGCGCACTGGCGATGTCCGCCGGCGCCAGCGCGCAACCCGCCGCTGCGACCGGCGCCGCCCGCCCGCCGATGCAGAACCCGCGCACGCAGTACCCGCGGCCGCCGTTCGACACGCCGAAACAGGAATGGCCGGGCCTGGCCTCGAAGATGGTGCCGGTGCCCGACCATGGCGAGCGCAGCTACGTCGGCTCCGGCCGCCTCACCGGGCGCAAGGCGCTGATCACCGGGGGCGACTCGGGCATCGGCCGCGCCGCGGCGATCGCCTTCGCCCGCGAAGGCGCGGACGTGGCGATCAACTACATGCCGCAGGAAGAATCGGACGCGCGCGAGGTGGTCGCGCTGATCCGTGCGGCCGGGCGCAAGGCCGTGGCCATCCCCGGCGACCTGCGCGACGCCGCATTCTGCAAACGACTCGTCGCGCAGGCGGTGCAGCAACTCGGCGGCCTGGACCTCCTGGTCAACAACGCCGCGCGACAGACGGCGCAGACATCGCTGCTGGACATCGACGACCAGCAACTGGACGACACCCTCAAGACCAACCTCTACGCGCTGTTCTGGGTGACCCGCGCCGCCCTGCCGCACCTGCCGGCGGGTGCGGCGATCATCAACACCACCTCCATCGTCGCCGACGACCCACCCGAGTCGCTGCTCGATTACGCCACCACCAAGGGCGGCATCGTCAGCTTCACCAAGAGCCTGGCCAAGCAGTTGGCGCCCAAGGGCATCCGCGTCAACGCGGTCGCACCGGGGCCTTACTGGACGCCGCTGCAGCCCAGCGGGGGGCAGTTCATGGACAAGCTCAAGACCTTCGGCGCCGACGGCCCCACCGGCCGCCCCGGGCAACCGGCGGAGATCGCGCCGATCTACGTGCTGCTGGCCTCGCAGGAATCCAGCTTCACCACCGGCAGCGTGTTCAGCAGCGTCGGCGGACGCGGCAACGTGGGTTGATTCGCCGTCACGTCATGCGGCTGTAGGAGCGGCTTCCGCCGCGACGGGCATTCCTGCGACAGCCCGTCGCGGCTGAAGCCGCTCCTACGTGGGTTTATCCAAGGCAGAAAGCGTGCAATGTCACCGTCCGATCACTCCGCCAACTCCGCCGCCAGTGACGGCGCGGTTCGACTGTCGGCCTGCTGCGCCACCACACCCGGCACACCCGCCACGACGGCCTTGGTTGATTCGCCGCCAGGCCGTCAGGCGATCGTAGGAGCGGCTTCAGCGGCTACAGGCACTCCTGGGAACGCCTGTCGCGGCTGAAGCCGCTCCTATGTGGATTTAGGCCAGGCGACACGCGTGCAATGCCCCATGCCGCAGCCCGATCATCCTGCCAATTCCGCCGCAAGGAACGGCGCGGTTCGACTGTCGGCCTGCTGCGCCACCACGCCCGGCACGCCCGCCGCCACGACCTTGCCCCCCGCCCCACCCGCGCCTGGCCCCATGTCGATGATCCAGTCGCTGGCCGCGGCCACGCGCATGTCGTGCTCCACCGCCACCACGGTGTTGCCCGCCTCCACCAGCCCGTGCAATTGCCGCAGCAGCGTGTCCACGTCGGCCGGATGCAGACCGGTGGTGGGTTCGTCCAGCACGTACACGGTGCCGCGGCGCTGCGCGCGCTGCAGCTCGCTGGCCAGCTTGATGCGCTGCGCCTCGCCGCCGGACAGTTCGGTGGCCGGCTGGCCCAGGCGTAGATAGCCAAGTCCCACCTCCATCAGCACCTGCAGCGGCCGCGCGATCGGCATATCGTCGGCGAAGAAATCCAAGGCCTCCGCTACCGTCATCCGTAGCACCTGCGCGATGTTGCGGCCGTGCAGCTCGATCTCCAGCGTCTTGGCGTTGTAGCGCGCACCATGGCAGGTCGGGCACGGCGCATACACGCTAGGCATGAACAGCAGTTCCACGCTCACCGCCCCCTCGCCTTCGCACGTCTCGCAGCGCCCCTTGGCGACGTTGAACGAAAAACGCCCGGCGTCGTACTTGCGCTTGCGCGCTGCCGGCGTGGCCGCGAAGCGCTTGCGCACGTGGTCGAACAGGCCGGTGTAGGTGGCCAGGTTGGAGCGCGGGGTGCGCCCGATCGGCGCCTGGTCCACCTGCACCAATCGCCGCACGTGTTCCAGGCCGCCGGCGATGTAGCCATCGGTGGCGACGCGCGCGCCGCGCTCCAGCGGATCCAGTTCCTCCTCCGCCTCGGCCGGCGCCTGGCCCAGTTGCGTGCCCAGCAACTCCACCAGCGCCTGGCTGACCAGCGAGGACTTGCCCGAGCCGGACACGCCGGTGACGGTGGTGAACACACCCAGCGGGATGTCCACGTCCAGCGCGACCACGTTGTTGCGGCTGACCTCGCGCAACTGCAGCCAGCCCTCCGGCGTGAGCGGCGCCTGCGCGGCGGCCTGCGGCGTGGCGAACAGATAGCGGCGCGTGGACGAGGCCTGCACCTGTGCCAGTCCCGCCGGCGGACCGCTGTACAGCACCTGCCCGCCATGCTCGCCTGCACCGGGGCCGACATCGACGATCCAGTCGGCATGGCGGATCACGTCGATCTCGTGCTCGACCACGAACAGCGAATTGCCCGCGCCCTTGAGCTGGTCCAGCGCGCCCAGCAGCGCCTGCGTGTCGGCCGGATGCAGGCCCGCCGACGGCTCGTCCATCACGTAGACCACGCCGAACAGCTGTGAGCGGATCTGCGTGGCCAGGCGCAGCCGCTGCAGTTCGCCGGGCGACAGCGTCGGCGTGCTGCGTTCCAGGGTCAGATAGCCCAGCCCCAGCGCCTCCACCACCTGGATCCGCGCCAGCAGGTCCTGGGCGATGCGCTGTGCGGCCAGCGCCTGTTCCGGATGTCGCGAACGGCCCTGCATGCGGCCCTCGGCCGCGGGCCGCAGCAGCTCGGCCACCTCGCCGAGCGGGCGCTGCGACAGTTCGCCGATGTCCAGCCCGGCGAAGGTCACCGACAGCGCCTCGCGGCGCAGCCGCTTGCCGTCGCAACTGGGGCACGCGGTGCTGATCAGGTACTGCGCCACGCGCTTCTTGATCAGCGCGCTCTGGGTGCTGGCGAAGGTGTGCAGCACGTAACGGCGCGCGCTGCTGAAGGTGCCCATGTACGCCGGCTCCTGCTTGCGCTTGAGCGCACGCTGGGTCTCGGCCAGGGTGAAGCCGGGATACACCGGCGCGGTCGGTTGCTCGTCGGTGTACAGGATCCAGTCGCGGGTCTTCTTCGGCAGCTTCGCCCACGGCACGTCGACATCGTGGCCAAGCGTGGTGAGGATGTCGCGCAGGTTCTGCCCGTGCCAGGCCGGGGGCCACGCCGCCACCGCGCGCTCGCGGATGCTCAGCGAACGGTCCGGCACCATCGACGCCTCGGTGGCGTCGTAGATGCGCCCCAGCCCATGGCAGGTGGGGCAGGCGCCGGCCGGCGTGTTCGGCGAGAAGCCGTCGGCGTGGATGATGTCCTGCCCCGGCGGATAGGTGCCGGCACGCGAATACAGCATGCGCAGCGAGTTGGAGATGGTGGTGACGCTGCCCACCGACGAGCGCGTGCTCGGCGCACCGCGATGCTGCTGCAGCGCCACCGCCGGCGGCAGGCCGTCGATGGCGTCCACGTCGGCCACGCCGGCCTGGTCGATCAGGCGCCGCGCATACGGCGAGATCGAATCCAGGTAACGCCGCTGCGCCTCGGCGAACAGCGTACCGAACGCCAGCGACGACTTGCCGGAGCCGGACACGCCGGTGAACACCACCAGCGCATCGCGCGGCAGCTCGACGTCCACGTCCTTGAGGTTGTGCTCGCGCGCGCCACGGACGCGCACGAAGCCGGAAGCGGCGAAAGCGGAAGGCGTGGACATGGGCAAGACCGGCAACGCGAAGGAGCGCGCAAGCTTAGCCGGTCGGCTGACATCGGCGTGTCGCGGCGGACGCGATGCAGCACGCTCGGTCGGCCGTCGGCGAAGGCGAACCGTCGCCGGTGCCTCAGGTCTCAGCTCAACGCAGGCGCCGCCAGCGTGTCGGCATCCTCGTCGCGCGCGGCCAGCGCCTGCATCCGCGTCACCGCAGTGGCGAACGCGCGCAGCACCGCTACGCCGCGTTCGGCGTAGATCGCATGCAGCGCCTGGTAGTACCACAACGTGCCGTCGCGCCCGGCAGTGAAGCGCTCGAACACTGCCGCACCGACCTCGGGATCTTCCAGATCGGCGACGATGCTGCGTGCGTTGTAGAGCTTGTCGCAGGCCGACACCAGCAGCACCGCATCCGGCGCCTCGGCCAGATGCGCCAGATACGCCTGCTTGCGGATGCGCCAGTCGCGGCGTTTGGCCGGCACGTCCGCGGGCACTGCCTTGCGCTCGGCCGTGGCGTCGGTGCAGGCCATCACCATGTCGGCCACCGCCTCGCCGAACTGCGCGCGGATCACGCCCTCATGGCCGGCACCGCAATCCTCCACCACGTCGTGCAGCAGCGCCGCGATCGCCTGGTCCTCGTCGCCGCCGGCCTCCAGCACCAGCGTCGACACGCCCAGCACGTGGCTCAGATACGGCACCGTGCCGCCCTTGCGGAACTGGCCGGCGTGGGCGATGCGCGCGTAGTCCACGGCGCGCGCGTAGCGTTCGGTGAGAGCGGTCATGCGGCGATCCTGACGGAACAGGCCGGCATTATCGCCAAACTTGCCGGCGTGAGCGCGTGGAGACGCGAGTGGAGGTGGCCGCCGTTCAAGCCGCGTGCGGCGGCCGTTGCGCGCATGCTCGGCCCGACAACACGCACGGACGCAGGCTGCCGCGCAGCCCTGCCCTGATCCAAGCGCATTCCCCGCTTACACTTCCCTGCTCCCACGCCACCGCAACGCCCGCACACATGGACGTCCGTCATCTCGACCAGCACGCCCCGGAACTGCCACAGATCGCCGCCTGGTACCACGCGGCCTGGGGCCGCGAGGCGGGTTTCACCCTGGACGACGAACTGCGCCAACTCCAGCGTGCCCCGGATGCGCATGGCCTACCGCGGCGGCTGGCCGCCTTCGATGGCGCCCAGCCGATCGCCGTGGTGCAGCTGAAAGACCGGGAAATGGACGCCTTCCCGCAATACCCGTACTGGCTGGGCGGCATGTACGTCGCCGAGGCCTATCGCGGGCGCGGCATCGCCGGTCGCCTGCTCGCCCATGCCCTGGCCGACGCCGCGGACCTTGGCCTGGACGCCCTGTACCTACAGACCGAGCAGTTGGACGGGGGCCTGTACGCCCGCCACGGCTGGCAGCCCGTGCAGGAAGCCGATTCCCACGGCAGCCGCGTGCTGCTGATGGTCCGCCCGGTCGGCTGAGCGGGTGCCCACGTGGCCGCGCCTGCACATTACTTTTCCCCCGCGCCGCGTTAACGTGGCGCTTGGAAAGATAGGGCGTCAGCCACCAACCGACCGCCCGCTCGACACACACGCATGAACGCAGCGCCGAGGATGCAACCCACCATGATCACCGACACCGTCCACGCCGTGGACGACACCGCTACCGACAGTGCCCCGACCCCACCCGCACGCCGCGCCGCCGTCTCCGGCCGCGCCGCCGCGCACAGCGTGTACCGCTCGCCGCTGTCCGCCGACGACGCCAGCGGCGACGCACTGCGCCTGCGCGAACAACGCGCCAAGCGCGCGGCGCAGGTCGCCGCCGTGGGCACCGTCGCCGCCCTGGCTGCCGTGGCCCTGATCGCCTGGCGTCGCGCACGGCGCTGACCGCGCAACAGCCCAAGACGGATCCGGCATCATGCGCCGAGCAGGAAGCTCGGCATCGCCTCTGCAAGGAACGTCCTCATGACGCCATGGCACCGCATCGCCCAATTCGCCGGCCTGGCGCTGGTCGCCAGCGCCTGCAGCATGCCCGCCGCCGCCCGCAAGACGCCCATGGCCTCGGCGGTGCTGCGCGTCCCGGCCGACCTGCCCAACCAGCGCCTGTTCGACTGCGCCGAATCCAGCATCGCCACCCTGTCGGAGACCAGCAGTTCCTGGCCCAAGGTCACCCGCGAAGATCCGGCCAAAGGCATCCTGGAATCGGGCGACTTCCCCGAAACGAACCGCAGCGGCTTTCGCCTGCGCCTGGAGCGTCCACCGGGCGCCAGCCAGGCCAAGCTCGCCCTCAAGGGCGCCGGCGCCTATTTCGTCGACCTGGGCGTCGACCAGGCGATGCAGGATCTCAAGACCGCACTGGATCGCTGCGTCGCCACGCAGCCGCAGTGAGCCCGAATAGGACACTGCGGTTCTGATCCCGGCGCCATCACAGCGACCAAGGAAGGACACGACCATGCCCCATTACGCCATCGAAGCCCGCTCGCTCGGCGTCATCGGCATCGCGGGCCACGCCTTCTGGGTGCTGCGCGACGAACACGGCAAGGCCGTGGCGGAACTGCATGGCCTGGCCACCGACCGCCAGACCGGCCAGGCCATCCCCATCGGCACCGACGCCACCCGGCACTCGCTGCGCGCCTGGCACTACCCGCACGATCCTGACTATGCCCGCTCCATCGGCGAGAAGGTCGACAGCACCACCTACATCCGCGACGACCAGCCGGCGCGCACGGTGGCCACAGGCGACAAGAACGAAATCCTGGAGCGCTGGAATACCGCGGTGCGCGCTGTGCCGGAACTCAACGCACAGGATCGCGACTACCCAAACTATGGCTTCAAGGTCTTCGGCGAGACCGTCAACAGCAACTCCGCCTACCGCACCTTCGGCGAACTCATGGACGTGCCCGTGCAGGGCTTCCGTGGACGCCTCGAACCCGGCATCGGCAACCGCATGCTCTCGCCGGAACGTACCGAGGAACTGCGCTACCACGCACCGGACGAACAGGATCGGCAGCGCGCACCCGCGCCCGCGGCCGATCCCACGCGCGCCGACCATCCCGATCACACGCTGCTGCAGCAGATCCGCGACAAGGTCCAAGGCCTCAACGGCCCTGGCCAGTTGAACCCGGCCGACAACGACCGCGTCAGCGCCAGCCTGTACGCCCTGGCCAAGCAACACCACTTCAGCAGCGTCGACCAGGTCGCGCTCAGCCAGCAGACCGCAACCGCTGCCCCTGGCGAAGCATCTTCATCGCGCAGGTTTCCTGCCAACGATCCAACCAAGCAGCATGCGCATATGTCAAAGGCGTGCCTCACCGCCGCGCACAAAGGCTAATCACAAGGCTGGATGCAACATCGACTCAGGATTCAGAAGTGCGGACGATGCTGTATCCGTCTTTGCTGTAGAGACCATTGAGCCTTGAATCCAGCGTACTCATGCGAACGGAGTAACCCAAAGCGAATACGTAATGGAAGACTTCCCTTACATCCCCCAACTCGATCTGGTTTACATTTCGATTGGCGCCAGTAACCGGCTGTGCAACCCGAAAGGCCACTCTACCTGTATCGCGGCGCTTTACTCTGCAGGGGTACAGCCGGACGCCGTTACGGTGCTCAAACCAGAAGCTCGTATCTATACGTTTCACGTGCATAGCAACCCCCTAAAGTAGGCCCCGGTTTCCAGCTAGCCGCCCAGTACAACAGGCACTCCAAGCAAAAAAGACCGAGTACGAAATCCGTCCTTACTCACCCCCAGCAAGAAACCACACCGGCTTGAGCGGCAAACGCGCCCGGGCGATGTCGTCGAGCTGCGCATAGTGCGCCGTCCATAGCCCCAGTAGCTTGCGCGCATCGATCAGGCTGATGCGCCGATGCGACTGCCGCGCCTCGTAGTCCGCGTCCTTGGTGAAGCCGGACAGGGCCACGAACAGGCCCACGTCGCCCTCGCCAAGGACGGCCATGAAGCTGCGCAGACCCATCACGTCGATGCGCGGGGAGTTGGCGTTGCGCTTGACCTGCACCTTGATGCGTGGTGGCCGGGTGCCGAGCGGGTCGTTGTAGGCAATGATGTCGGTGCCGCCGTCCTTGCCGGGCGGGGCGATCCAAGCGACGTGGTAGCCCATTGCCTTCAGCAGTGAGCCGACCAGTTCCTGGAAATCGTAAGGCGGCATCGCCGCCAGGTACGCCTCGATCTCGGTCCAGGCCATCTCCTCGGCTTCTTCCAGGGTGATGGTGGCCGAACCTTCGCCGAGTTCTTCCTCGCCCTCCTCGTCCTCGATCGGGTCGGGCTGGGCGCTCTTCCATTTGCGGTAGAGCTGGCCGACCGCGCGGGTGAACTGTTCGGGGTCGGGGTAGGCATGCAAGGCAGCTTCGCCATCGGGTGTCAGCGTCCAGATGCCCTTGTCCTTGACCATCCAACCGGCCTTCACCGGCGCTACGGTGCTGAAGCGCACGATCTTCTCGAAACGGCGGCCGCCGGTCTGGTAGTCCCCTGCCTCGTACTCGGTCATCGTGACCTGCTTCGCCAGCACCTCCAGCGCGTCGCTGGCGCGCATCCCCTCCGGCTGCGCCTTGAGGATCTGGAACAGCATGCGGATCAGCTCGCCTTTGCGGCGCTTGGTGATGTTGGCCATCGGCTCTCCATGTCTCCGGTGTGTTGGCGCGGGGCGCAGGTGCAATGATAGCTGCCTTCGCATCGCTCGAACTTCCAGCCAGGCTTCGCCGTACACGTTCGCCGTCGAAGCGGAAGCGTCTGCTGCCCCCTCATGTCACGAGGATCCGGATACAGATAGGCGACAAGATCCTCAACCTTGCAGCTACGTGTTGCAGTCGGGCACCGCACGGGCGCCTCTAGCGCTATGATCCGCCAAGCTTCGTCTCAGTGGCTCGCCTTTGCGCCTACTGACTCAATTCAGCCCATGTATTGCGAGGATGCGATGGACCGCGGACTGCAAGAAGAAACGGTGGACCGGCTGCGCCGGACGGTGGAGAGGCTGGCGCGTTCCGCGGGCACACCGGACTGGGCATCCTCATTGGCCAACGTTGCCTGGGAAGTCACAGCCGCGTCGTCTGCTGCGCTACCGAGTAGCGATCACCCATTGCATCAACGGGCTGTCACAGACCTTGCCACTCTCCAGGAGACGCTCTCCGAAGTCGTGGTCACCATGAGCGATCCGCAGCGCTTTCAGACACTGCTCGCTTCGAAGGGGCAGATACCAGAAGTGATGCAGCAGCATCTTGCACTGATGGAGGCGCTGGATCGTGCGCTCGGCTGCATCGTGGGACTCATGCAATACGACGTCCACGACCGCTACCTGCTCGATCCAGAAGACGGCTTCATGATCTCAAGCGGCAGCATGAGCTATGGGCGCAGCCGTTTCCGTGGTCGAGCAAGCTAGGTGCATCGCAGTCTTGCACTCACCGGACGCAAGGATTGCGTGCCATAGCTAGGAGCGCGAACTGGTGGCCTTCACCCATGCTGTCGCGACTTGACAGCCATGAGGGAAAAAGATGATTCGAGTATCGGCATCCTTCTCGCGTCTCGACGCCTCTGGCTAGAAACGCGACACCGACCCCGCTCAGCGCGATATGCCCAACATTGCGCTGGGCTGGAATCACCTCCTCACACCACTACCTGACCCGCCACAGACACCACCCCATCACCCCCACTCTGCCGCAGCAGCCCCTCCGCCTCCAGTGTCTCCAGCGACACATCGGCGCCGGGATCGGCCGCCACCCCGTCCAGCGTCAATCCCACCCAACGATCGCGGCCGGCATGCTTGGCGCGATACAGGGCGGCGTCGGCGATGCGCAGGCTCAGTGGCCAGTCCCCGCCGGGATGTGCGGGGAACAGGCTGACGCCCATCGACACGGTGAGGGCGATGCGGCCGGTCGGGCGCACCAGTGGGTCGGCCTGCAGGCGCTCGCGCAGGCGGCGGAACAGGCGTGGGGCGTCGGCCAGGGTGCCACCGGGGCAGATCCACAGGAATTCTTCGCCGCCCCAGCGGGCGATGATGTCCGAGCTGCGTGCACACTCGCGCAGCAGGTCGCCCAGTCGTATCAAGGCGTGGTCGCCGCCTTCGTGGCCGTGCAGGTCGTTGACGCGTTTGAAGTGGTCGATGTCCAGCAGGGCGATCAGCAGCGGTTCCTGCGTGCGCTCGGGCGTCGCGGCGGCCTCGCGCGCCTGCAGCCAGGCGGTGACGTAGCGGCGATTGCGCAGGCCGGTGAGGGCGTCTTCCTCGCTCTGGCGACGGATGGTGGCGGCGAGTTGTTCCAGTTCGCGGTGCTGCGCCTGGATCTCCTCGTTCTTGCGCGCCAGTTCCGCGTTGATGCGCCGGCGCGCGCGACCTTCGCGCACCTTGAGCAGGAAAAAGCCGGCCAGCGCCAGCAGTGCGGCCAGCAGACCGTAGAGCACGCTGCGCTGGCGCTGCGCGCGCGCCTGCAGTTGCGCATACGCAACCTGTTCGGCGACACGGGTGCGGGCAAGTGCGGCCAGTTCGCTGTTCTTGCGCGCCAGGTCCACCGCCGATTCGAGCTCGGCGATCCGGGTCTTGGATTCGACGTTCACCGCCTTGTCGTTGACCGCCTTGTACTCGCGCATGAGGGCAAGCGCCTCGCGGTCGCGGCCGAGTGCGTCGAGGTTGTCGATCATGCGCGGGTACAGTTCCAGCCGCCGAGGGACGTTGTCCCACTGCGTGAACATCTGCCGCGCGCGCTCGAACGCGGCGGCCGCGGCGTCGCGTTGGCCGAGATCGGCCAGCACGTTGCCGAGCGTGGAATAGACGATGCCTCCCTCGCCATGGTCGCCGCCTGGCGCCGCCCCCTCCAGCATCGCGGCCGCTTCGCGCAACAAGGGCAACGCCTCACGCGGGCGATGCTGCAGCGCGAGCACGTTGCCCAGGTTGTTCAGCAATCCGATCAGCGACGTCTTGCCATCGGCACGCCCCGCCGCCAACGCCTGCCGGTAGATCGCTTCGGAGCGTTGCAGTTCGTTTGCGCCCTGATAGGCCGTGCCCAGGTTGTTGAGTATGTCCGCACGCGTCAGGTCCTTGTACGGCATCGCATCGTAGGCAGCGAGCGCACGCTGGCCGTAGGCGATCGCCTTTTTCCATTCGTGGGCATAGATGAACACGCCGGTGGCGTTGTGCAGCATGGAGACGTCGTCGGGCATGCCGAGTGCCTTGACCACACGCTCCGCCTCGAGCAGGGCGGCGATGGCATCGGGCATGCGCCCCTGCTGAGCCGACACCAGGAACACGGTCTGGTTGGCCTTGTACTCCACCGGATCCGGATGCCGACGTACTCTGGACAATGCGATGCGGGCGACCCGCAAGGCGTCGTCCTGCGCGCCCATCTTGTAGTAGGAGCGGGCCAGCAGTCGCCACAGCTCGGCGATGTGCGGATCGTGCGGCAGTTCCGCTTCCAGCCGCTGCATCTCGCCTTCGAGCTGCGCGATGCGGAGCGCGTCGCGCGGCCGCCAGATCTCGGCATTGAGTTGCGTGAACAGGCGCACGCGCTGTTGCGACGACAACGGCTGGGCGAGCAGCGCCGAGCCGATGGAGACCACCCTATTCGGCTGGCCTGCGGCGGCAGCCGCATCGACCAGTTCCAGGCCGAGCGCGATCGAGCCTTGCTTGTCGGCCGCGGCGTCCCAGGCCGGCATGCCCATCTGCAGCGCGGCCGCCGGGTCTGCGGCACGCATCGCCGCCACGCAGGCCGGCAACGCCTGCGCCGGTGCGCACCGCTGCATCGCGGCCGTGTGTGCCACCGCGGGCGACACCAGCACACTCCCACACAGCAGCATCCTGAGCGACTGCAAGATCAAGCGACTGCGCACTGCCGTTCTCCCCAAGATGCCGCAGCACACGCCGGATCCGTGAATGCGGCGGATATCGTCGCAATCCGGTCCCACGCGCGCCGTTGCCAGCGTGCAGCGACGCCGACCCGTGCAAGGCTATCGGCCACACGGGCAATTTCTTGAGCTCTATCCCATGCAAGAAGCCACGTTACTCACGCTACGCCTGCACGCGCCTTACCAGCGGGACCGCAACTAGCCCCTCTCCCACCGGGAGAGGGGTTGGGGTGAGGGTCGGAGCACGCGACACACCCATGCATCCCCCAACTCCAATCCCCAAATCCCATCAAAGTGGCGTCAGCTGCCTGAGCTGCGCGTCATCGGGAAACGCCAGCACGCGGTAACGCGGCGGATACAGCGGCGGCTGCGACTCCATCAGGTCGCCGAACGCGGCAATAGCCTCGTCCCATGACACCAGGACGACCGCTTCCTCCTCGGCATCGTCGCGCGGGACGACCAGGGCGATCCGGTCGGCCCTGGGCAGCAAGGTATCGACGCCCTTGGTCCAGGTGCAGAGCGAAAACTGCCGCGCGCCGTCGTCGCGCTCCTGGTAGACGCTGAACGATGCGACGAAGATGTCCTGCTCGGTCGCGTCGTGGAGCTTGTCCAGCGCCGCCTTCTGATCGGCGTAGGCAGGCGCGTCCAGCAGCCGGCGCAGGTCCGCCTGGCGCTGGCGATGCGCGGGCAACGCCAGCGCGAACGGCACCATGCGACGTGCCTCGTCGTAGGTGAACACCAGCGCCGAGACGTTGCGGCCCTGCGCGGCTGCTTCCACGCTCAGTTCCAGCATCGCGCCGATGGCGGCGGCGTCGCGATCGCCCACCACCAACAGACAATCGCGCGCCGGCAGCATGAACAGCGGATTGCCCGCCACCGGTACGCGGTACAGCACGTCGGGCAGCAAGGCGCGACTGGTGTCGTAGGCATCCTGCCATGCGCCGCGGAACACGCCGGGCGCGACTTCGACGAAATGGTCGGCGGTCGCGTCGCGCAGATTGTCGCGGGCGATGGCCAGGCCTTCGTCCAGGGTGATCCCCCATGCCGCGCGCGGCCCCTGGAACAGCGTGGAAATCGTGTCCGGCAGATCCAGCGCCAGCAGCTCGACGCAATCCTCGGCAATGTCGCGCCATGCATATGGAAATGGCGCATCGAGGCCTTTCTCCAGCATGTGCTCCAGCCGCAGCTCCTCGAACATGCCGCGATTGCGGATCACCGGCATCAGCGTCGCGCGCACCTCGTCGAATGTCTTTTCCCGGCCACTCTCTTCCTGCGCGTTGAGCGAGGACGTCACATAGGCGCGCAATGCCTCGGCCCGGCCTTTGCGCGTCGCGGTCCTGTAGGCCTGATAGGCATTGTGCAGATAGATGGTGTAGCCATTGCCGCCGACCAGTCGGAACGCGTCGGGCTGATAAACCAGCTCCTCGCGATAGCCGCGTGCGCGCAAGGCGTCGGTGTAGATCCTGGCGAAGGCGTCGGGGCTGGGCGTGCGGTTGAACAGCGTGTCGAACAGTGCAGCGAACATCGGCGGTCGTCCTTGTCGAGTGGCGGCATGCGGGTGCCGCGCGGAATGCTAGCGCAGCTTTGCGGCAGTCGCAGGTGGACGCGGACTGCAGTGTCGGCAACGGCACTCCGGCAACTCCGGCAACTCCGATTACGTCGAGCAGCCAGAACGCGTGCGCACGCTGTTCGGTCAGCCGTCCTTCCCACGTGCATGCACGGCGCACCGCATTACGCGTGTCCGTGTGCGGCGTGAAACAAAAAGCCCCGCTGTCGCGGGGCTCTCTGGAGACTCGGCACGTCCTTCTCCCGCATGCAGGAGAAGGAGCGGCGTGTCGCCTGCCTCAGGCGAACGGATCCTGCAGCACCATGGTGTGCTCGCGATCCGGGCCGGTGGAGACGATCGAGATCGGGCAGCCGGCCAGTTCCTCCAGCGCACGCAGGTAGGCGCGGGCGGCGGGCGGCAGTTCGTCCCACACGGTGATGCCGTGGGTGTTCTCGCTCCAGCCCGGGAACTCCAGGTACACGGGGGTGCACTCTTCCCAGCCCTGCGCGTCCAGCGGTGCGTATTCGGTGCGCTTGCCACGGTATTCGTAGGCGATGCAGACCTTCAGCTTCTCCATGCCGTCGAGCACGTCGAGCTTGGTGATGCACAGGCCGGAGATGCCGTTGATGGCCACCGCGCGCTTGAGCGCGACGATGTCCATCCAGCCGCAGCGGCGCGGACGGCCGGTGGAGGCGCCGTACTCGGCACCGCGATCGCGGATGCCCTGGCCGATCTCGTCGTCCAGTTCGGTCGGGAACGGGCCGCCGCCGACGCGGGTGGCGTAGGCCTTGGCGATGCCCAGCACGTAGTCGATGTCCTGCGCGCCCACGCCGGTGCCGGCCAGTGCGCCGCCGACGGTGGTGTTGGAGCTGGTGACGTAGGGATAGGTGCCGTGGTCGATGTCCAGCAGCGCACCCTGCGCGCCTTCGAACAGCACGCGCTTGCCCTGCTTGCGCAAGTCGTGAAGGATGCCGGCAACGTCGGACTTCATCGGCTGCACGTACTCGCCGAAGGCCAGCGCTTCGTCGAAGGTCTTCTGGAAGTCGACCGCTTCCACGCCCAGGTACTTGGTCAGCACGAAGTTGTGGTAGTCCAGCGCGGTGCGCAGCAGCTCTTCCAGCTGCGGCGGGTAATGCAGGTCGGCGACGCGGATGCCGCGGCGCGCCACCTTGTCTTCGTAGGCCGGGCCGATGCCGCGGCCGGTGGTGCCGATGGCCTTGCCGCCGGCGGCCTTCTCGCGGGCCTGATCCAGGGCGATGTGGTACGGCATGATCAGCGGCGCGGCCGGCGAGATCTTCAGGCGCGAACGCACTTCCACGCCGGAGGTCTCCAGCTCCTCGATCTCCTTGCGCAGCGCGGCCGGGGAGATCACCACGCCGTTGCCGATCAGGCACAGCGCGTCGTCGCGCAGGATGCCGGACGGGATCAGGTGCAGGACGGTCTTCTTGCCGTTGATGACGAGGGTGTGGCCGGCATTGTGGCCGCCCTGGAAACGCACGACGGCACCGATTTCCTCGGTGAGCAGATCGACGATCTTGCCTTTGCCTTCATCGCCCCACTGGGCGCCGAGCACGACAACTGACTGACCCATGGCTGGGTAACTCCTGGTTTGCTGCGCGACCGTCGGGGCCACGCGGATGTGGTGGCCGTGCGGGGACCGGCCGACACCAGTGCGGTTGCTCCATCGGGGAGCGTCCAGGCGGCGGCAGGACCCATACACGGAAAAAGCCGGTCGAGACGCTCGCGTGGAGCGGGCCCGGCCGGCTTTTGTGCATTATCCGGGTTTTGGGTGGCGGTCACCACCCCTTCCCCTGCCGCGTTCAGCGACCTGCCCAGCGGGCGCGATCAGGATGCGGTCAGGCGCGAACCCACAGCAAGGCGAGCAGTCCCACCGCCAGGGCTACCCCGCCAGCGATCCGCAACTGCGTGGCCGGCATGGCCAGCATCTGCTGCACCATCCGCTTCCAGGCCTCCGGCGCGACCAGCAGGATCAGGCCTTCGAAGACGACGACCAGGCACACCGCGGCGATCAGATCGTGCATGGGGCTCCCGGCAAGCGAAGATGGGCGGAGCGCGCGGCGCTCAAGCGTGTCGACCTTGTAGGAGCGACTTCAGTCGCGACGGGCTTTACCGGGAAGGCCCGTCGCGACTGAAGTCGCTCCTACAAAGGCTTCCAGCGACGGGGCCAGCCGCATGCAGCCGGCAACCCAATACATCATCAGAAACCGGGGACCCGCTTTGGCGAATCCCCAATCAACTCCCCAATCCCACTCCTCAACGATCGCTCTTGAGGTACTGCAGGAACGGGTCGTTCTTGTCGAGCACGATCACGCCGTTGCCGTCGGCCATGGCGCCGCGGTAGGCCTCCAGGCTGCGGTAGAAGGCGTAGAAGGACGGGTCGGCGGAGCCGGCCTTGCCGTAGACGCTGGCGGCCTCGGCATCGCCTTCACCGCGCAGCTTCTGCGCGTCGCGCTCGGCCTCGGCGACCAGCACCGTGCTCTCGCGGTCGGCCTGGGCGCGGATGGTCAGTGCCTGCTCCTCGCCTTCGGCGCGCAGCTTGGCTGCTTCCTGCTTGCGCTGCGCACGCATGCGCTCGTACACGTCGGTGATCACCTGGCTGTCGGTCGGCAGGTCGATCTGCTTGATGCGCAGGTCGACGATCTGCATGCCCAGGGTCTTGCTGGCCGCGTTGATCGCCACCAACTGCTTGGCGATCAGTTCGCTGCGGTCGCCGGACACCAGTTGCTGCAGGGTGCGCGAGTTGATCTGGTTGCGCAGCGAGTCGGTGATGATCGGCGCCAGCAGGCTGTTGGCCACCTTCTCGTCGCCGCCGGTGGTGGCGCGGTAGAAGGCGCGCACGTCGGAGATGTAGCCGATGGCGAAGAAGCTGACGCTGACGTCCTTCTGCTCGGCGGTGAAATAGCGCGCCGGGTTGGTGTCGATCACCTGGAAGCGGCGGTCGAACATGCGCACCGATTCGACCAGCGGCACCTTGAAGTGCAGGCCCGGCTTGAGGTCGGCACGCACCACGCGGCCCAGGTTCAGCACCATCGCCGCCTTGTCCTCGGGCACCACGAACACCGAGCTGAGCAGCGCGAACAGCGCGACGACGGCAATGCCCGCCCACAATGACAGTTTCATCGCTGGATCTCCTCACGGCCGGTCGGGCGCGGCGTGCGCTCCGGGTTGCGGACACTCTCGGCCGAACTGCTGTTCAACGCCGGCATCAACACGTCCTGCGGCACCGTCGGCAGCGAGGTGGTCGGCGTCGGCGGCGTCGCGGCGGCCTGCGCCTTGCTGTCGGCCGGCATCGGCACGTAGATCAGCTGGCGGCCGTCGCCGCCGATGACCTTGCGGTTCTCCGCCAGCACCTGCTGGATCGTCTCCAGCCACAGCCGCTTGCGGGTGACCTCCGGCGCGTTCTGGTACTGCTGCTGCAGCAGGGTGAAGCGCTCGGCGTCGCCCTGCGCGCGGGCGATCGCCGCTTCCTTGTAGCCTTCGGCGACGGTGCGGGTGCGCGCCGCCTGGCCGCGCGCCTCCGGCACCACCTTGGCGGCGTAGGCCTGGGCCTCGTTGATCAGCCGCTCCTTGACCTGCTGGGCGCCATTGACCTCGTCGAAGGCCGATTTCACTTCCTCCGGCGGACGCGCGTCGGGCAGGGTCAGGCCGGTCACGATCAGGCCGGTGTGATAGGCCTTCAGCGCGGCCTGCAGGCGCTCGCGCGCGGCCACGGCCATCGGCCCGCGGTTGTTGAGCACCGTGTTGAGATCCGAGCGGCCGATCTGTTCGCGCACCGCGCTCTGCGCGGCCTGCTCCAGCACCAGGTCGGCGTTGCGCGCGCCGAACACGTAGGTGCGCGGGTCCTCGACCCGGTACTGCACGTTGAGCGAGACGTTGACGATGTTCTCGTCGCCGGTCAGCACCGGCAGCTGGCTGTCGAAGGTCTTGATGCGGGTGGCATCGACCTTGCGCACGGTCTCGATCGGCCACGGCAGCTTGAAGTTCGGGCCCGGCTGCAGAATCCGCGAGAACTGGCCGAAGCGCAGCACCACGCCGCGCTGCTGCTCGCCGATCAGCTGGAAGCTGCTGAACAGCAGCACCAGCACCACCGCACCCAGGATCCAGCGGCCGATGCCGCCGCCATCGCCGAACAGGTCCTTCAACGGACCGGGCAACCCGCCCCACCTGCCTCCCCCATTGCCGCCACGCGGCGGCCAGGGACCGCGCCCGTGATTGTCGGGGCCGTCTCCGCCCTTGCCGCCAGGTGTGTTCCAGGCCATGCATGCTCCAAGAAGGAAGGTGGCGACGCGTCGGTCACGCGCCGGTCACCGGATAATGAGTCGCCGATTCTACAAGATGGGGCAGACCCGCCGTTTCGAAAGGGTATCTTGGTGCATTCCTGCGTGCCGACCAAGGTGTTCCATGTCCGTTCCCGCCCAGTTCTCCGCCTTCCGCATCCACCAGGACGCCACCGGCTACCACGCCGGCCTCGCCCCGCTGTCGCTGGACCAGCTCAGCGATGGCGAGGTGGTGATCCGCGCCGCCTGGTCGTCGGTGAACTTCAAGGACGCGCTGGCCGGCACCGGCCAGGGCAAGATCCTGCGCCGCTTCCCGCTGGTCGGCGGCATCGACGTGGCCGGGCACGTGGTCGCCTCCCGCGACCCGGCGTTCAAGGAAGGCGACGCGGTGCTGGTCACCGGCTGCGGCCTCAGCGAGACCCGCGACGGCGGCTACAGCGACTACGTGCGCCTGGAGTCCAAGTGGGTGGTGCCGCTGCCGGCCGGGCTGAGCCTGCGCGAGAGCATGGTGCTGGGCACCGCCGGCTTCACCGCGGCGCTGGCGCTGCTGCGCCTGCTCGACAACCGTCAGACCCCGGCGCACGGCCCACTGTGCGTGACCGGCGCCACCGGCGGGGTCGGCTCGCTGGCGATCGACATCTTCAGCCGCGCCGGCTTCGAGGTGCATGCGGTCAGCGGCAAGGCAGACCGCGCCGAACAGCTCAAGGCCTGGGGCGCCACCCAGGTGCTCGGCCGCGAGGCCCTGCAGACCAGCCGGCCGCTGGAATCGGTGCGCTTCGGCGGCGGCCTGGACAACGTGGGCGGGGCGATGCTGACCAGCCTGCTGGCGCAGACGGCACCGTACGGCAATGTCGCCAGTGCCGGGCTGGCCGCGACCGCCGAGCTGGACATGACGGTGATGCCCTTCATCCTGCGCGGCGTGTCGCTGCTGGGCATCGGCTCGGCCGGCACCGCCCGCGACCTGCGCGACCGCATCTGGCAGCACCTGGGCAGCGACTGGAAGCCGCGTCACCTGGAGACCATCTGCACCCGCGAAGTGGACCTGGCCGGCCTGCCGGAGGTGTTCGCGACGATGCTGGCGGGGCAGTCGTTCGGGCGCACCGTGGTGCGGCTGGATCCGAGCGCGTAGCCACGCCGGCGCTTTGTGACACGCAACGCTTTCCGCCCTCGCGCCGCTGCCACTACACTCGGAGCCTCCTAGGGGGAACCACATGGCACGCATTCTGATCGTCGACGACTCACCGTCGCAGTTGCTGGGCATCCAGCGCATCGTCGAAAAACTGGGGCACGAAACGATCACCGCCACCGACGGCGCCGCCGGCGTGGAAGCGGCCAAGGCGGCCTTGCCGGACCTGGTGCTGATGGACGTGGTGATGCCGAACCTCAACGGCTTCCAGGCCACCCGCACCCTGCGCCGCGAGCCGACCACGCAGAACATCCCGGTGATCCTAGTCACCACCAAGGACCAGGACACCGACCGCATGTGGGGCATGCGCCAGGGCGCCCGCGCCTACATCACCAAGCCGTTCTCCGAGGACGAGCTGTACGAGGTGATCGAGCGTGTGTTCAGTGGCGAGGATGCGCCGTAGAAGCCGGGAATCGGGATTGGGAATTGGGGATTCGTAAGGGCGGGTTTCCGGGCGGCGTTTGAGCGCGCGGCGTAAGGCCGCGTTGCAATCGGCGCCCCTTGTAGGAGCGGCTTCAGCCGCGACGGGCGTTACCGGTAACGCCCGTCGCGGCTGAAGCCGCTCCTACGAGGCCCCAAGCGCGAGGGGAGCCCGCTCTTGCGAATCCCCACTCCCGACTTCCCACTCCCGCCTCACCTCATACGGCCTCGCCAAACGCCTTGGCCAACCCGCGATACGCCTTGCGCTGCGCTTCGGTTTCCGGCGCCGGTGCCAGGACTTCCAGTTCGACGATCTGGTCGCCCGGCGGGGTGCCGGGCAGGCCGCGGCCGCGCAGGCGCAGCTTGCGGCCGGCGTCGGACTCCGGCGGGATCTTCAGTTCCACCGCCCCGCCCAGGGTCGGCACGCTGATGCTGGTGCCCAGCGCCGCCTGCCACGGCGTCACCTGCAGGGTGTAGAGGATGTTGCGGCCGTCCACCTCGAACTGCGGATGCGCGGCGTACTCGATCTCCAGCAGCAGGTTGCTGCCGCCGTTGCCCTGCCCGCCCAGCCGGATCACCTGGCCGGGGCGCACGCCCTTGGGGACGCGCACGTCCAGTTGCTTGCCGTTGATGGTGATGCGCACGCTGTCGCCGGCGTACACCGCCTCCAGCGGCACCGCCAGCTTGGCGCGGGTGTCGCCGCGCGGCGCGCCCGAGCCCGGACCGGGGCCGGCGCCGCCCTGGCGGGCGCGCTGCTGGCGGGCGAACAGGCTCTCGAAGAAATCGCTGAAGCCGCCGCCGGCGCCGCCGTTGCCGAACACTTCCTCGAAGTCGAAGCCCTGCGCGCCGCCGTAGTTCGGCGGCGCGTGGAACTCCTCGCCGGGCCGGTAGCCCTGCGCGCGCAGCTGGTCGTAGGCGGCACGCTTGGGCGGGTCGCGCAAGGCCTCGTAGGCCTCGTTGATCGCCTTGAACTTCTCTTCGGCCCCAGGCTCCTTGCTGACGTCGGGATGGTACTTGCGCGCCAGCCGCCGGTACGCGGTCTTGATCTCGGCATCGCCGGCGCTGGGTTCCACGCCCAGGGTCGCGTAGTAATCCTTGAATTCCATCCATCACCTCAAAAAGAGTCGGCCCGCCGCCTTGCGGCAACGGGCCGGTTGCATGCACTGCGCCATCGCCCGGCCATTCTACGGCCGGCCGCGAGGGCGCGGCGTCGCGATGGCGACGCCGCTGCGAGCAGGCGCTTACTGCACGATCGTGGCCCCGGTATCGACCTGGATCCGGCGCGGCGTGCTCGCCGGACGCTTGGGGATGCGCACTTCCAGCACGCCATGGTAGCCGGTGGCGGAAATGCCGTCCGGATCGGCGCTGTCGGGCAGCGCGAAGCGGCGGTGGAAGCTGCCGTAGCGGCGCTCGATGCGCGAGAAACGCTCGGTGTCGGCGGCCGATTCGCTCTTGCGCTCGCCCTTGATCGAGAGGATGCCCTTGTCCATCGACACCTCGATCTCCGACGGGTCGATACCCGGCAGGTCGGCGTACAGCACGAAGCGCTCCGGCTCCTCCTTGATGTCCACGCGCGGCACCCACTGCGCGGTGACGACGGCCGATTCGTCGGTGCCGCCGTTGGGGTCGAAGAAGCGGTCGAACACCTGCTTGATCTCGTTCTGGAATGCGGCCTGGGCCGGCCACTGGCGATAACGGACGATGCTCATCGTGGTCTCCTGAAACGTGAATGAGGTACACCCCGGAGGGGACGGTTCGCGGCGGCGGGACCGGCCCGCCGTCCATGCCGGTCAGATAGGCCTGCCGCGGCGCTTTTCAAGGCGTTGACGCCACCTTCCCATTTCCGTTTCTAGACTCGGTTCATCCAAGGAGCCCGACATGCCCATCCAGACCGGCGAACGCATTCCCGAAGTGGTGCTGCAGCGCATCCGCGACGGCGTGGAAGCCGTGGACACGCGCACGTTGTTCGACGGCCGCCGCGTGCTGCTGTTCGCGGTGCCCGGCGCGTTCACCCCGACCTGTTCGGAGAAGCACCTGCCCGGCTATGTGGAGCACTTCGACGAGTTCCGCAAGCGCGGCATCGAGGTGTACTGCATGGCGGTCAACGACCCGTTCGTGATGCAGGCCTGGGGCAAGAGCCAGCTGGTGCCGGACGGCCTGCAAATGCTGTCCGACGGCAATGGCGCCTTCGCCAAGGCGCTGGGCCTGGAACTGGACGCCAGCAGCTACGGCATGGGCGTGCGAGCGCGGCGCTTCGCGCTGTACGCCGACGACGGCGTGGTGCAGGCGCTGTTCGTCGAGGCGCCGGGCGAGTTCAAGGTCTCCGCCGCCGACTACGTGCTGCAGCACCTTCCCGACTGATCCCCTTACCCACCACAGGAAACGGCCAGCCATGTCCAACAAGCCAGCCACCCCGAAGACCGACGCCAAGCCGCTGCAGCACACCGCCGGCCTCACCGACACCGCCACGCTGCGCGCCAACGCCCGCCAGAGCATCGAGGACGGCGCGATCACCAAGAGCTACAGCGCCGACCGCGAGGCGGTGATCAAGATGCTCAACGACGCGCTCGCCACCGAGTACGTGTGCGTGCTGCGCTACTACCGCCACTACTTCATGGCTGCGGGCATGCTTGCCGATGCGGTCAAGTCCGAGTTCCTGGAGCACGCGCAGCAGGAACAGGCGCACGCGCACAAGCTGGCCGAGCGCATCGTGCAACTGGGCGGCGAGCCGGACCTCAATCCGGACACGCTGACCGCGCGCTCGCACGCCGAGTACAAGGAAGGCGAGGACCTGCGCGACATGGTCAAGGAGAACCTGATCGCCGAGCGCATCGCCATCGACAGCTACCGCGAGATGATCAACTTCGTCGGCGACAAGGACACCACCACCAAGCGCATCCTGGAAGAGATCCTGGCCCAGGAAGAAGAACACGCCGACGAGTTCTCGGACATGCTGGAAGGCTGGATCGGCAAGTAAGCCGGATAGGCTCACGCCCTCTCGTAGGACTCGTAGGACTCGTAGGAGCGGCTTCAGCCGCGACAGGCCGTCTCGATTGCACCTGTCGCAGCTGAAGCTGCTCCTATTGTCTTTCTGGTCTGACACACATGGTTGAAGCAACTGCAAAGGCTTTCGCCTTGCGGCGAGTCACTTTTCTTTGCTTGTGCAAAGAAAAGTAACCAAAAGAAAGCACACCCTGCCTCGCGCCCTCCGCGCTAACGCGCTCCGGGTCCGCGTCCATCCCGGGGATCCGTGGAAGGGGCTTGGCTGCTTCGCAGCCAAGTCCGGGGCAGTCGCCTCACGGCGCCAGCCCGCCCGCCGGGGCGAAGCAGTGCTTCGCCTGTTTCCGGCGAGCCCTGCCCTGCCGCGGACGGCGTACATCCATGTACGCCGCCCTTCGGGTGTTTCCCCGCGATGGCCGCCGCTTCGGAAGGGAACCCGGTAAGTCAAAAGCAAGAGCAAGAGCAACAGCAACAGCAACCAGCCAAAGCCAAGCGACCGCGACTCTCGCGGGGACTCACGCTTATTCGTGTCCGCGAGCGATGTGGGAGGGACTTCAGTCCCGACTGCTTCCTACGTCAGATCGTCTGCCTACTCTGGTCGTAGTGGCTGCATGACTGTTGGCTTCTACGAAGGCGCGCGCGCCACCGCTGCTCAGCGCAACACCCGGAACCGCACCTGGGTCCAGGCGCCGTTGCTGGCCAGCGCGGTCAGGGTGTGGTCGCCGGCGTCGGCGAAGTCGCGCTGGAAGGTGCGTGCGCCTTCGGTGCGGGCGATCCAGCGGCCGTCCAGCAGCCAGTCCACCGGTGTGCTCGTGCCCAGCGCGCGCACCTGCAGACGTACAGTGGTGCTGCCCGGCGCGCGCGCCAGGGTGGCGCGATCGTTGAGGCCTTCGATGCGCAGCACGTCGCTGCGGCCACGGCCGTCGTCGCGGCAGTCCGGTGCGAGCGCCGGCAGTTGCCCGGCCTGGCGCTCGCTGGCGTGCAGCCACGGCGTCAGCAGCGCCGGCCAACGTGCCAGGTCGCGGGTGACCGCCTCATGCGGCTGTGCGCAGTCCGGCGACAGGCGCAGGCCGCTGCGGGCATCCACCTGCACGGTCTCGCGGCCGGCGCTCCACAGCCGCGCATCGCGCTCGGCGAAGGTCGGCGGCACCGCGCCATCCAGCGCATAGGCGGAGAAACGGCGCTGGCACAACGCCGGCGGCGTCTGCTCGGCGGCGATGCCCAGCGGCCAGCACACGTCCAACTGCTGCACCGTCGCCGGCATCGGCCGCGGGGCGTTGTCGCCGCGCAGGCGCGGCAGGCTGTCGATGGTCTCGAACATCAGCGGCAACGCGGTCACCGCGCCGTACTGGCCGGGCAACGGCGTGCCGTCGGGGCGGCCCACCCACACGCCGACGGTGTAGCGGCGGGTGCTGCCGATCGCCCAGGCATCGCGGTAGCCGTAGCTGGTGCCGGTCTTCCACGCCACCCGCGGGCGCGTGCCGACGTCGAAGGTGCCGACGCCGTAGCCCGGACGCGGATTGGCCTCGAGCATCTCGCGCACGATCCAGGCCGCGCCGGGCGACATCAGCCGCCGTTCGATGCGCTTGTCGGTTGCGCTGTAGCGCACGTGGCCGGCGATGCCGTCGCGGTTGAGCGCGGCGAAGGCGCCAACCAGTTCCTCCAGCTTCGCGCCGGTGCCGCCCAGAATCAGCGCCAGGTTGGGGGTACTGCCGCGCGGGAACTTCAGGCCGATGCCGGCATTGCTCAGGCGCGCGGCGAAGCGCGCCGGCCCGACCCGGTCGAGCAGGTCCACCGCCGGCACGTTGAGCGACAGGCGCAGCGCGCTGGCGGCGCCGATCGGGCCGTTGAAGGCTTCGTCGAAATTTCCCGGGCGGTAGTCGCCGAAACTCTGCGGCGCGTCGACCAGCAGGCTTTCGGAATGGATCAGGCCGTCGTCCAGGGCCATGCCGTACAGGAACGGCTTGAGCGTGGAGCCGGGCGAGCGCCAGGCCTGCACCATGTCCACATCGCCGAGCCGGCGGCGGTCGCCGAACTGCACCGAGCCGATGTAGGCGCGCGCCTGCAGGTCGCGGTTGTCCACCACCAGCAAGGCGGCGGAGGTGCGCTCGGGCAGTTGCGAGAAGTAGGCGCTGACCCGGTCTTCGAGGGTGCGCTGCAGGTCGGCATCGAGGGTGGAGACGATGTGCGCGGCATGCGGATGTTGCTGGCGCAGGCGCTCGGCCAGCAACGCGGCGTGCAGCGGCGTCTGCAGCGAGCGCGCCACCACCGGCTCGATGCGCGCGTCGTCGACCTGCGCGCGCGGCCACACGCGCAGCGCGACCATGCGTTCGAGCACCTTGTCGCGCGCCGCACGCGCCGCCTCCGGATGCCGGTCCGGGCGCAATCGGCTCGGCGCCTGCGGCAGTACCGCCAGCAGCGCCGCCTCGGCCTGCGACAGGCGTGCGGCCGGCTTGCCCAGGTAGGCCCAGCTCGCCGCTTCCACGCCTTCGATGGTGCCGCCGTAGGGCGCGCGTTCCAGGTACAGCTGCAGGATCTGCCGCTTGCTCAGGTGCGCTTCCAGTTGCAGCGCACGCAGCGCCTGCTGCGCCTTGCCCCACGGCGTGCGCGTGCTGACCTCGGGCGGCATCAGGATGCGCGCCACCTGCATGGTCAGGGTGGAGCCGCCGGAGACGATGTGGCGCGAGAACAGCCACTGCTTGGCCGCACGCAGCAGGGCCCAGGGATTGACCCCGGGATGGACCCAGAACCAGCGATCCTCGTAGTTCAGCAGCGCCTGCAGGTACAGCGGCGAGACGCTGTCCGGCGTGGCCGGATAACGCCAGACGCCGTTGCTGTCGGCGAAGGCACGCAGCGGCGTACCGTCGGCGGCGACTACCAGGGTCGAGGTGTCGCGCGACTTCGGCAGCGGCAGCGGGAACGCCAGGTCCAGCAGCAGCAAGGTCGACAGCAGCGCCACCGTGCCCCAGCGCAGCCACGGCAGCAGGCGCGTCCAGCGCCGGGGGCGCCGCGCGACGTGCGAGGCGGCAGTGTCGTCCAGTGGCATGCGTGCTCCCGATGGAAGCGGCCATTTTGCCTGTTGCGGCGGCGACGCGGCGAGCGGGACCAGGCCGGCGCGTTTGGCGGCACCGACGGTGCGCGGAGCTGGCGTCGGGACACCGCCACCAGTTCGCCGTTGCCGCGACGCGATTGACGCGCTGCTGTTTTGTAGGAGCGGCTTCAGCCGCGATGGGCGCTATCGGGAACGCCCGTCGCGGCTGAAGCCGCTCCTACGACGGCATGGAGTCTCCTGGGGACGCGCAATGCCAGCACGTAGTGCACGGGCTAGATCCCGCCGAACGTCCCCACCCCACCCCGCCCTACGCCAGCGGCAGGCGCAGCGTCGCCACGCTGCCGGGCGCATCCGTGCGCGCCTCCAGGTGCAGGCTGCCGCCCTGCGCCTCCAGGATCTGCCGCGACAGCACCAGGCCGATCCCCGAGCCACCGGGCTTGGTGGTGAAGAACGGCACGAACAGGTTGTCGCTGGGCGGCAGGCCGGCACCGCCGTCGCGCACTTCGATCAGCACACCGGCGCCGTCGCCGCGCGCGCGCAGCGTCACCGGCGCGCTGCCGCCGGCTTCCAGCGCGTTGCGCAGCAGGTTGATCAGCACCTGTTCGAGCTGGTCGGCGTCGGCGCACGCATGCAGCGACGGCGCGACCTCGACCTGCACCCGGGCATCGTCCAGCAGCCGCTGCACGCGCGCGCACAGCGGCGCCAGCGCCACCGGCGCCGGGACCGGCGCCGGCAGCCTGGCCAGGCGCGCGTAGCCGCCCAGGAACCGCTGCAGCGCGGCACTGCGCTGTTCGATCACGCCCAGCCCGTTGTGCAGATCGGCCTGCAAGTCGGCGTCGAGCGCCTGCGGCGCGGCCGCCAGCAGGCGCGCGAGGGTGTCGGCGATCGAGGCGATCGGCGCCAGCGAATTGTTGATCTCGTGGCTGAGCACGCGCAGCAGGCGGCGGAAGGCTTGCGCCTCTTCCTCGCGCAGTGCGCGCTCCATTGGCTGCACCAGCAGCAGCCGCCCGGCCTGGCTGCGGCTGCGCAAGGCGGCGTGGCCGATCTGCCAGCGCCCCTGCTGCCGAGGAAACGCATGTGCCTGGATGCTGCCCGACGGCACATCGAACAGGCCGGCCAGGCCCAGCGCCTGTGCGGATTGCCCGATCGCCTGCTGCGCGGCGACGCCGAGCAGGCGCTCGCCGGCCGGATTGAGCAGGCGCAGGCGCTGGTCCTGTTCGAAGGCGAACACCGCCCCGTCCAGCGCCGCCAGGGTCTTGCTCAGCAGTTGCAGGCTTTCGTGCGAATCGCGCTGGTCGTCCTGCAGGCGCTGCGCCAGGGCGTTGAACCGTGCCAGCAGGCCGTCGGCATCGCGCGCATCCTGCGCCGCGCGCACGCTGTAGTCGCCCTCGCGCAGCGCGTCCAGCAGGCCGCCGAGGGTACGCAGGCGCTGCCCGGCATCGCGCTGCTGCCAGCGCCACAGCGCCATGGTCAGCAACAGCACGCACAGCAGCAGCACGATCGCCTCGGGCAACCGCGGCGCGCCGGCCACGAGCACCAGCACCAGGGCCAGCACGGCCGGTGCCGCCAGCCACAACGGCCGCCGGCGCTGCCGCTCAGCCGGCGTCATCGCTGCGCAGCCCGTGCTTGCCCAGGCGCCGGTACAGGCTCTGCCGGGTGATGCCGAGCTGGTCGGCAGTGCGCTGCAGGTTGCCCTGCTGCTGTGCCAACGCCTGCTTCAGCAGCAGCGCCTCGGCCTCTTCCAGCGTCAGTTGCGTCGACAGTGTCGGCGCGGCGTTGGTCGCCGGCTGCAGCCGCAGGTCGTCGCTGCCCAGAGTGCTGCCGTCGGCGAGCAGCGCCGCGCGCTCCATCGCGTGCGCCAGTTCGCGCACGTTGCCGGGCCAGGCGTAGCCCAGCAGGGCGCGCTCGGCGTCGCGTGCCAGCGTCGGCAGCGGCCGCCGATAGCGGGTGCAGGCGGCGGCCAGGTAGTGCCGCGCCAGCGGCAGGATGTCGGCGCCGCGCTCGCGCAGCGGTGGCACCCGCACCTGGAAGGTGTTGAGCCGGTACAGCAGATCCTGGCGGAAGCGGCCGGCCGCCACCTCCGCCTCCAGATCGGCATTGGTCGCCGCGACGATGCGCACGTCCACCCGCTGCGTGCGCGAGGAGCCGAGCCGCTCGAACTCGCCGTCCTCGATCGCGCGCAGCAGCTTGGGCTGCTGCTGCAGCGGCAGGTTGCCGATCTCGTCCAGGAACAGGGTGCCGCCATCGGCCAGTTCGAAACGGCCGGCACGGTCCTGGCGCGCGTCGGTGTAGGCGCCGCGCACGTGGCCGAACAGTTCGGCCTCGAACAGGGTCGGCGCCAGCCCGCCGATGTTGACCTTGACGAAGGCCTGCGCGCGCCGCGGCGACCACTGGTGCAGCAACTGCGCCAGCAGGCTCTTGCCGGTGCCGTTCTCGCCCAGCAGCAGCACGTTGGCGCCGCTGCCGGCAATGCGCAGTAGGTCCTCGACCAGGCGCTGCATCGGTGCCGATTCGGCGACGAAGCCGGCCGCGCCGTCCTGCAGCAGCCGCGCCTGCGCCTCGCCCAGCCGCTGCGCGTTGCGCCGGCTGCGCTCCAGCGCGATGCGGCTGTCCAGCACCGCCAGCACCCGCGCGTTCTGCCAGGGCTTCTCGATGAAATCCACCGCGCCCTCGCGCATCGCCGCCACCGCCAGCTCGATGCTGGCCCAGGCGGTCATCGCGATCACCGGCAGTCCCGGCCATTGCGCGGCAATCTCCGCGATCAAGGCCAGGCCTTCGGCGCCGGAGGTGGTGTCGCGGGCGTAGTTCATGTCGACCAGCACCGCGGCGAACGCGTCGCCGCGCAGGCAGGCCAGCGCCAGCTCCGGCGATTCGGCACCGACCATGCCGTAGCCGGCGCTCTTGAGCAGCATGCGCAATGCTTCGCGCACGTCGGCCTGGTCGTCGACGACGAGGATGCGCGGCAAGGGCGGGAGACGGGGCTCGTTCATGGCGCAGAGTCTAGGGCGTACGCCGCAGGTTGCGGCCAGACGCGGCCCGCGCACGGCATGGGCGGGTGCCACGCGCGTGTCGCGCGGCACCCGCGATGCGGCAGGCCACCGGCAGGCGCCACGGCCGCTGTCGCGGCGCCCGCGCCTCGGTTGCCGGCGCGCATCATTCGGCGCGCAAGGCCTGCATCGGCGGCACCCGCGCCGCGCGCCGCGCCGGCGCCAGCGCGGCGAGCACGCCGGCCGCGGCCAGCACCAGCAGCACCGCGCCGATCGCCAGCGGGTCGGCCACACGCACCTCGAACAGGAACCGCTGCAGCAGCCGCGACACCGCCATCGCCACGCCCAGGCCCAGCAGCAGGCCCACGCCGATCTGTACGCCGGCCTCGCCCAGCACCTGCCGGCGCAGCCGTGCCGGCGGCGCGCCGAGCGCGGCGCGCACGCCGAACTCGTGCTGGCGCGCGGCCACCGCCACCGCCATCACCGCGTACAGGCCGACCGCCGCCAGCAGCAAGGCCAGTCCCGCGAACAGGCCCACCAGCAGCAGGTTGAGCTTCTGTTCCCCGGTGGTGGTGGCGACCAGCGCCTGCATCGGCTGCAGGCCGGCGATCGGCTGCTGCGGCGCCACCTCGTCGATCGCCGCACGCAACGCGCGCTCGTCCGCGCCCAGTGCGCCGGCCCGCAGATGGATGGCATAGGTCAAGGCGCCGAAACCGCGGATGATCTGCCACATCGGCTCGCTCATCTGCGCCAGCGGCTGGTACACCGTCGGCTCCGGGGGCTCGGCCGGGCTGGTGTGGCGCACGTCGCCGACCACGCCGACCACGCGCATCGTCAGGCGCTGATCGCCGCCGTCGTCGGGCACGGTGACGATCTTGCCGAGCGCCCGGCCATGCAGGTAGCGCGCAGCGAAGCTGGCGCTGACCACGCAGACGCGCTCGGCTCCGGCCACGTCGCTGTCGGCGATCCCGCGCCCGGCTAGCAAGGGGATGCGGAACACCTCCAGGAACTGCGGCGTGGCCAGCCGGTACTGGCTGTCGACGGAGGGCGCGCCGTCGATCTCCACGCTCCAGCTCAACCGCGTCGCCGTCGGCGGATTGGTCGACACCCCCACGCGGTCGATGCCCGGCACCTGCTGCAGCCGCGCGACGATGCGCCGGGTCTGCTCCACCGCATCGGCCGCGGTGACATAGCGATCCTTCACCGGCGCCAGGGTGAACACCACCGCCGAGCGGCTCTCGAAGCCCATCGGCACCTCCGCCAGCTTCTGCAGGGTGCGGGTGAACAAGGCCGCGCCGATCAGCAGCACCACGGCGATGGCCACCTGCGCGATCACCAGGACGCGACCGAGGCGACCGGCCTGCAGGCTCCAGCCCCCGCGCCCACCGCCGGCCAGTTCAGTGACCAGATTGCGACGGCGGCCGCGCACGACGCCCAGCGCCGCCGCAAGCAACGCGGTGGCGCCACCGGCGAGCAGCGCGAACAGCACACTGGCGCCGCTCAGATGCGGCGCCTCGCCGCGCATCCACATCAGCGGCACCCAGCCGCCGAGCAGGCGCAGCCCGAGCCAGGCCAGCGCCAAGCCGGCCAAGCTGCCGAGGGCGCCGATCAGCACGCCTTCGGCCAGCGCCGGCAGGCTCAGCCGCAGCCACGATGCGCCCAGCGCGGCGCGCACCGCGCTGTCGTGGCTGCGCCCGAGCGCACGCAACAGCATCAGGCTGGTCAGGTTGATCGCGGCGATCAACAGCACGCAGGCGGCCGCGGCGAAGAATAGCCACAGCGTGTTGCCGCTGTTGGCGGCGTACAGGCTGTCCTGCAGCGGCAGCGCATTGGGCGGCCGTCGCTGCAAGGACGCCCACCACGACGCGTCCATGTGCGGGCTGTTGCGCAAGAGGGCCTGGAGCGTCGCCGCGGTCTGCGCGGAAGCGGCGGCCACGCTGACGCCGGGCCGCAACCTTGCCACCACGATCTCGTTGGTGGACAGGTTGGTCGCGGCCAGGTCCGGCTGCATGTTGCGGATCAGGTCGAACGGTTCGGCCCAGGGAAACTCCGCCGGCAACACGCCGACGATCTGCACCGGCTTGCCTTCCACCTGCAGGGTGCGCCCCACCGCCGCCGGATCGCCACCGAAATAGCGCTGCCAGAAGCGATGGCCGAGGATCACCGCCTGCGGCCCGCCGGGCCGGCTTTCCTCGTCGTTGAAGTTGCGCCCGGCCGCCATCGGCAGGGCGAGCGTGCGCAGGAAGCCGGCATCGGCGCTGATCGCGCTGACCACCTCGCTGGCAGCGCCGCGGGCGACGTTGGCCGGCACCGGGAACCCGCGCGCAATGCCGATCGACTGCAGGCTCGACATGCGCCGCAACACCGGGTAGTAGCCGGGCGCGGCGACATTGCGCCCGGGGTCGCTGGACAGGCCGAGTGTGACCAGTCGCTCCGGCTGCGGGAACGGCAATGGCTTGAGCAAGGCCTGGTCGAGCAGCGCGAACACCGCGGTGGTGGTGGCCACGCCCAGCGCCAGGGTCAGCACCGCCAGCAGCAGATAGCCCGGCTTGCGCGCCAGCGCGCGCCAGGATTGGCGTAACTCGGCCCAAAGCAGGGCGGCGCTCATCGCGCCTGCCCCGCGGCGCGCGCCGGCAACGCCACGTCCTGCTCGTGGCGCAACCGATCGAAGGTGTCTTCGTCGACGATGCGGCCGTCGAGCATGTGTACGATGCGCTGCGCGCGCCGCGCGAACGCCGGGTCGTGGGTGACCATGCACAAGGTGGTGCCGTTGTCGTGCAGTTGCTCGAGCAATTGCATCACCGCCTCGCCGTTGCGGCTGTCCAGGTTACCGGTGGGCTCGTCGGCAAGCAGGATCGCCGGGTTGCCGGCCAGTGCGCGCGCCACCGCCACGCGCTGCTGCTGGCCGCCGGACAACTGCCCGGGATAGTGCTTGTGGCGATGCTGCATGCCGACCAGTTCCAGCACCTCGCGCACGCGCTGGCGGATCTGGCTGCGTTGGGCGCCGTCGCGGTAGGTCAGCGGCAGCGCCACGTTCTCTTCCACGGTGAGGTCGGCGATCAGGTTGAAGGCCTGGAAGATGAAGCCGATCTCGGCATTGCGGATCCGCGCGCGGCCGACCGTGTCCAGCTCGGCGACGCTGCGGCCGTTGAGCAGATAGCTGCCGCCGCTGGGCGCATCGAGCAGGCCCAGGATCGACAGCAGGGTCGACTTGCCGCAGCCGGACGGGCCGGTGATGGCGACGAAATCGCCAGGCGCCACGTCCAGTGCGATCTCGGCCAGGGCGTGGGTTTCCACTTCCTCGGTGTGGAACACCTTGCTGAGCCCGTGCAGGTGGATCAGCGGCGCGGCGGATGGTGCGGATAGTGCGGTCATGCGGGGTCTCTCCTGGTGAGGCTAGCGTAAGCGCAAGGTGGCGTCGGCATTCCACTGACTGGTGTCGGACAGCACGACGCGATCGCCGGCGCGCAGGCCGGCGCGCACTTCGATGCGGTCGCTGGAGGCGGCGCCGAAGCGCACGCGGATGCGGTGTGCGGTCTCGCCGCCGTCGCGCAGCACGAACAGGCTGCCGGCGGTGTTGGGCACGGCCAGCGCCGGGCGCGGAATGCTGATCACGTCGTGCAGCGTGCCGAGCACGATGCGGCCATCCACCGACAGGTCCGGGCGCACGCCGGGCGGCAGCGGCGGCGCCAGCCGCACGTCGACCACCACGCTGCCGCTGCGCACCGCCGGATCGATACGCGCCACCTGCCCGCGGATCACGCCGTTGTGCGTGTCCACGACGACCGGCAAGCCGTCGATCACGTCCTTGGCCAGGACTTCGGGCACCTGCAGCCTGGCCAGCAGTTCGTCCGGGCGCGCGACCCGCGCCAGCTTGGCGCCGGCCTCGACGCGCTGGCCGGGTTCCACGTCCACCTGCTGCAGGATGCCGTCGCTGCCGGCGCGTACCTGCAGCGAGGCGGCCTGTTCCGCCGCGATAGCCAGGGCGCTGGCGGCCTGCGCACGCCGTGCCTGCGCGGCGCGCAATTGCGCCGCCATGTTCTGCCGGAACGCGGCGACGCGCTTGCGTTCGATGTCGGCACGGCTGCGTTGCTGCGCCTCGACGATCTGGCTCTGGGTGAGGTCGATCGCCGAGATCGCGCCGCCGTCGTGGCCGCGCCGGTAGGCCTTGGCCTTGATCTGCGCGATCTGCAACTCGGACTCGGCCTGCGCCTGAAGCGCCTGCTGGTCCAGCAGCTGCGAGGCCAGTGCGGCGTGCAGCGCGGCCAGGTCGGCATCGGCGCCGGCCAGCGCGGCGCGCGCGCGATCCAGGCCGGCCTCCAGTTCCGGATTGACCAGCTGCAGGATCGGCGTATCGGCCAGCACGCGCGCGCCGGCCTCGACCCGTTGCTGTTGCACGGTGGCCGGCGCCCCGGCGGTGATCCAGCGGATCTGCCGCGGCACCAGCACGCCGTTGGCGCGGACCTCGCGACGCATCTCGCCGCGCGTGGCCGCATCGATCCACACGTCGCTGCGTGCCACCCGCGGTGCGGCGCGGCCGCTGCCGAGCAGCGCCACGCCCAGGACGATCGCCACGGCGGCGGCCGCCACCAGCCAGCGGCGGCGGTGGCGCCAGAACGAACGGTTCGGTGATTTCGCGATATCCATGCCTGCTGTACAGCAGGCCGCATGCCAATCGCCGAAGCGCGCTAACCCATTGAATCGGTTGCACCGCGACCGCGACGCGCGCAGTCGCCGCGTCCGCAAGCGGTCGCGCAGCGACCGATTACGGACAGTGGAACGGCCATGCGCGGGTCAGGGCTTTTCCAGCGACGCGCGATAGCGCAGCAGCGCTTCCGGTTCGTCGGTCTGGAAGGCGCCGATGCCGGCGCGGTACAGCCGCCCCCACACCGCCTCCGGATCGCGCACCGCATCGGCATCGCCGCCGACGTCGGCGACGAAGCCTTCCCACAGCGTATTGACCAGCAGCCGTACCTGCCGCTGCTTTGCCAGCGCCGTCACCGCCGGCAACTGGTCCAGGCGCATCCGCGGCAGTTCGATCGCCACCGGCCGCACCTTGCCGCCGGTCTGGGTGCGCACGGTCTGCACCAGGTCGTCGGTTCCCGGCGGGTTGAGCAGCACCGGGGTGAAGTTGATCCGGTCGAACGGCGGCATCGACGCCAGATCCTGGCTGGCGACGCCGACCTCGGTCTTGATCACTACCTGCCGCTCCATGCCGGCGCGGCGCACCGCGTCGACCACCTCGGCGTAGATGGGCGCCTTGACGTCGAGGTTGAGCATGATCCGGCCCTTGGCCGCGGCCAGCATCTGCTGCAGGGTCAGCGGATGCTGGTCGGTGAGCGGCGCGTCGGCGCCGCCCTCGTCGTCGCGCAGGCGCAGCCGCGCCAGTTGCGGCCAGGTGAGTTCGGCGACCTTGCCGGTGCCGTCGGTGGTGCGGTCGACGGTGGCGTCATGGAACATCACCAGGGTGCCGTCGCCGGCGCGGCGGATGTCGGTTTCGAGCATGTCCACGCCCAGCGTCACGCAGCGTTCCAGCCCCAGCAGCGAGTTCTCCGGTGCGTGCCCGGGGAAGCCGTGCGCAGGCGCGGGATTGTGGCAGCCGCGGTGGGCGACGACGAAGATGCCGCCGTCGGGTGCGGCCAGGCGCGCCTGGATCGGGGCGATGGCGGCGACGGCCGGGGCGGTCGCGGTCAGCATTGCGGCAATGACGGCGCCGCGCGAAAAAAGCAGGTTCATGGAAGGTCTCCGGCAACGGTCACAGCGACGGGGTGAAGCGCAGGCCGAGCCAGTAGGTGGTCGGCATCGAATAACTGTCCTTCAGCAGGTTCTCGCCGGGGCCGGTGAAGCTGGTGAGGCGGCTGTGGGTGACATTGCTGATCTGGCCGACCACGCTGAGCTGCTTGCTCACCGCCCAGGTCGCCGACAGGTCCAGCTGCGAGCGCGGCGCCCAGTACAGATCCTGCCAGGCGATGTTGCTGACGATGGCGCGCAACGCCTTGCCCTGGCGGTTGTAGGCCGCACGCAGTTCGACGCCGCCGACGGTGTAAAACAGCGAGGCGTTGGCGGTGTAGTCCGGCTGCCCGACCAGGCGATCGACGGTGCGCTGGCTCTGCACCAGGTTGGGCGCGCTGCCGCTGGTGAACGGCACGTCCATGCCGCCATCGAGCAGGGCCAGGTTGGCGCTGGCGCCCAGGCCGGACAGCGCCGGCACGCCCGGGAACAGAGTGTTGAACACCGCGCTCAGCTCCAGGCCGCGCACGTGCGCCTTGGCGGCGTTGGCCGGGGTGCTGATCAGCACGTTGGAATAGGTGGTGCCGTTGAAGCTGAACTGGTCGGTGCGCGAGAGGGTGAAGATCTCGTCCTGGATGCGCTTGTCGAACAGCGCCGCGGCCAGCATGCCGTCGAAATCGTCGGGCAGGCGCCATTCCAGCGACAGGTCCAGGTTGGTGGACACGCGCGGCTTGATGTCGGGGTTGCCGATGGTGACGGTCACGCCCTGCGCGTTGGGATTGCCCATGTCGCTGCTGTTGACGAAGCCGATCGAGGTGCGCGCGGCATAAGCGTCGTAGGGCGGACGGCCGAGCGTGCGGCTGGCGCCGGCGCGCAGGTCGAGGCGGTCGTTGACGTGATAGGTCATCACCGCAGAGGGCAGCACCTTGGCATAGCGCGACTCGGTGGGCGCATCGACGTAGACGTAGCTGCCGGTGGCCGCATCCAGTTGCCGCTGGCGGCCGACGGTGGACTGGTCGGTGTGGTCGTAGTGCAGGCCGGCTTCCACGTCGAACGCGTCGGCGCGATAGCCGACCAGGCCGTAGGCACCGAAGATTTCTTCGCGATGGCTGAAGTTGTCCTGGTTGCTGAAGGCGCTCTGGTCGGTGCGGTTGAATGCGCTCAGCGGGGTGGCGCTCAGCACCTGGTTGGCCTTGTCCGGATCGATCGCGATCAGGTTCAGGCCCAGGTAGCGCATCGGCGCATTGGACGGCGCCAGCACGTCGGCGATCTTCAGCGGCGGCGCGCTGCGGTTGGGTTGGTATTCCACGCGATAGATGTCGAAGCCGGGTTCGTCGCGGGTGTAGCTCAGGCCGCTGCCGAAGCCGAAGCCGCGGTCCATCTCGCCACGGTTGAAGGCGTAGTCCAGGCGCCCGGTGAGCACCTTGTCGCGCGCATTGCGCTGGTAGTCCGGGCGCCAGTACAGCAGGCTGTAGTTGTCGTAGTTGTAGTACGCCTGCGCCGCCATCGGGAAACGCTGGTTCAGCGCGGAGGTGTCGTAGTTGAAGCCATAGGCCGCCGTCGGCACCACGGTGACGCCGGGGCCGGTCTGCCCGGTGGGCACCGCCGCCGGGCGCTGCGCGCCGGTGACGTACTTGATCATCTTGATCGGCTCGGCATAGGTGGCATCGGACCAGGAGGCGCGCGCCGACAGCAGCTGCCGGTCGTCCGGGCGCCACTCGAAGCCGGTCTGGCCGAGCTTGGTGCGGGTGGTGGTGATCTGGTTGGAGTAGCCCACTTCCACGTCGCCGACCGGGTAGCTGCCGCTGGTGGCGGTCTGGTTGTAGACGCGGTTGCGGTTGCGCGGATCGAGGATGATCTCGTTGCGCTCCATGTTGTCGCGGAAGTAGTAGTAGCCGGCCATGGCGTAGGCCTGCAGGGATTCGCTCAGCCGCGCCTCGAACTTGCCGGTGAGGCCGTAGCGGTCGCGCTTGTCCATCACGTACCAGTACTTGTCCTGCTGCGGCACGGCCCAGCCGTTGCCCAGGTTGGTACCGCTCTGCAGCGCGCCGGTGCTGTCGTAGAACCCGTAGTGCACCGTGTCGGTGGTCATGTGGGTTTCGGTGTAGCTGCTCAGCGTCTGGTAGTTGCCGGACAGGGTCAGGCCGTACTGGCCTTCGCTGCCGAAGGTGCGGCTGCCGGTGGCGAGCAGGCGATAGCCCGGGTCGTCCTGGTCGCGCGGCTTGCCGACGTCGTTGGCGTGGCCCAGCGAGGCCTCGGCGGTGAAGAACGGCTTGCCGCCGTTCTCGAACGCGCTGCGGGTCTTGAGGTTGATCGCGCCGCCGGTGGCGTTCGGGTCCAGGTCCGGGGTGAAGGTCTTGATGACCTGCAGTTCGCTGACCATCGAAGCCGGCAGGATGTCCAGGCGCACGCCGCGGGTGATCGAGCCCAGCGTGCCGTTGGGCGTGCCCGGCGAGGCCACGGTCAGGCCGTCGATGGTGACGTTGTTGTAGGACGGGCCGAGGCCGCGCAGCACCGGGGTGGCGGCTTCGTCGCGCGGATGTTCGTTGTCGGTGGCCGGCAGCACCGACAGGCCGGGGATGCGGCGCAGCGCTTCGACGATGGTGGTGTCCGGCAGCGCGCGCACGTCGGTGGAACTGACCACGTCGGTGATGTTGGTGGCCGCGCGCTTGCTCTCGATCGCGGCGGCATTGGCCTTGCGCACGCCGGTGACCATCACGCTGGACAGAGTGGTGGTGCCGTCGCCGCTGGTGGCCTCGTTCGGCGCGGTGTCGGGCGTGGTGGCGCCCACGGCCGGTGCGGTGGCGGCCGCGGCCGCGACGGCGCTGGCGCTGGCGTCGGCGGCGACCGTCGCCGTGGTGGACGCGGCGTCCTGCGCCAGCGCGGCCTGGCAGCTGGCGGCAAGCGCGCAGACGATCAGCGCGCGGCGCCGATGGGTGAGTGGTTGCATGGCGATGTCCCCCGGTTGACCGAATTAAGTAACTTAAAGTTCGTTATTTAATCCCAGGGATATGACGCTGCGATGGCGGCGTGAGGAAAGCGCGAAGACACGGCGGCACGGCCCAGCCTGACTCGGCTCGGGCAGCGGGTCACTCGCGATGGCATAGCTGTGCGGACGCCGCGCCCTTGCCGCGCTTGATGCCGTCGTGTGCGCTGCAGCGGCCGCCCGGCCGCCGTCCCTCAGTCGGCGTCCGCAGGCGCAGCGCGATGCACCTGCACCGCCTGCGCGGCGAACGCGGCAAGCACGCCGGCCGGGGCGTCGTGCTCCACCACCAGCCGGTCGATCGTCTCCACGCCGACCACGCGGTGCGCGGCCAGGGTGCCGAGCTTGTCGCTGGTCACCACCGCCACGGTCTCGGCGCTGGCCTCGACCATTGCCCGCTTGAACAGGCTCTCCTCGTCGTCCACGCCCCACAGGCCGCGCTCGGGGTCGATCGCGCAGGCGCCGGGAAAGCACAGGTCGGCGCGCAGTTGCCGCACTTGCTGCAGCGCCTGGGCGCCCACCGCCGCGCCGCTGCGCGGATCCAGGCGGCCGCCGATCAGCAGGATCTCGATGCCCTCGCGACGCAGCAGGATCTGCGCGATGTCCGGCGCATTGGTGACCACGCTCAACCCCTGCCGCGCCGGCAGTGCGGCGGCGATGGCGCTGTTGGTGGAGCCGGCATCGATCAGCAGCCGCTGCCCGGGCTTGACCAGCGCCACCGCGGCCAGCGCCAGCGCACGCTTGCGTTCGGCATGCTCGGCCTGGCGCTGCGGCAGCGGCGCAAAGGTCGGCGTGGGCAGCAGCGCGCCGCCGTAGACGCGCCGGCACAGCCCCTGCGCGGCGAGTTCGCGCAGGTCGCGGCGGATCGAGTCCTCGGACACCGCGAAGCGCTCGGCCAGTTCCGCGGCCACCACCCGGCCGTGCTCGCGCAGGCGCTGCAGGATCGCCTGCTGTCGCTCCTGCGGCAGCGTGTCGCGCTCGCCGCTCATGGCGCCGCGGCGTCGGTGCGCGGCGGCAGCAGGCCCAGTACGACCAACTCCTCGCGCAGCGTGGCGGCGTCGCGGAACTGCAGCGCGTGCATGCCGGTGGCGGCCGCGGCGTGCACGTTGCGCGGCGCGTCGTCGATGAACACCGCCCGCGCCGGGTCGATCGCATAGCGTTCGCACAGCAGCGCGAAGATCGCCGGGTCCGGCTTGACCAGGCGCTCCTCGCCCGACACCAGCACGCCCTCGAACCACTGCAGGAACGGAAAGCGTTCGCGTGCGATCGGGAACGTCTCGTGCGACCAGTTGGTCAACGCGTACAGCCGCACGCCCTGCCCGCGCAACTCGTCCAGCACCGCCACCGTGGCGTCCAGCGCGCCGCCCAGCATCTCCGGCCAGCGCGTGTGGTAGGCGGCGATCATCGGCGCGTGCGCCGGATGCAGCGCGCTCAGTTCGGCCACCGCCTCGTGCCACGGCCGCCCGGCGTCCTGGCGCTCGTTCCACTGCGGGCTGCACACCTCGCGCAGGAAGGCTTCCATCGCCGCCTCCTCGTCGAACAGTTGGCGATACAGATGGCGCGGATTCCAGTCGATCAGGACGCCGCCGAGATCGAACACCACGGTGTCCAGGCGAGGCGAGGCGGAGGGATCGGACGACGGCATGGCAGGCTCCAGCGGACGGAAGTGGGGATCAGCGACGGACCAGGCGCGCGCCGGCGGCGACCAGCAGCAACAGCGCCGCCACCGCGGCCAGCGCCAGCGGCAGGCCGATGGCGTGAGCCAGGAAGCCGATCAGCGCCGGTCCGGCGAGCAGGCCGGTATACCCGAGCGTGGTCAAGGTCGCCAGCGCCAGCGCGGGCGAAGTACCGGGCATGCGCCCGGCGGCGCCGAACATCACCGGCACCAGGTTGGACGCGCCCAGGCCGACCAGCACGCAGCCGAGCAGGCCGCTGCCCGGCAAGGTCCCGAGGCTGGCAAGCGCCAACCCGGCCGCCGCCAGCACCGCGCCAAGGGCGACGGTGCGCACCGGCCCCAGCCAGGCCACCAGGCGGTCGCCGCCGAGCCGGCCCAGCGCCATCGCCACCGAGAACGCGGCATAGCCCATGCCCGCCGCGCTGGGTGCCAGGCCGTGATGCTCGCGCAGCAGCACCGCGCTCCAGTCCAGCATCGCGCCCTCGGCCAGCAGGCAGACGAAGCACAGCGCGCCCAGCAGCAGCACCGGCCCCTGCGGCAGTCGCAGCGGCACCGCTTCGCTGGTGGACGCCGTGTGCCGCAGCAAGCCGCCGCGCTGCCACAGCAGCACGCCCAGCAGGAGCACGGCGACCAGCACGGCGCCGGCCAACAGCGGCAGGCCGGCGCCGAGCAAGGCGCTCATGCCGGCCGCGCCGATCAGCCCGCCGACGCTGAACAGGCCATGGAAGCCGGACATCGCCGCCTTCTGCAGGCGCCGCTCCACCTCCACCGCATGCGCGTTCATCGACACGTCGAGCGCGCCCAGCGCCGCGCTGAAGTACAGCAGCGCCGCCACCAGCAGCGGCACGCTGGGCGCCAGCGCCAACGCCGGCAATGCCAGACACAGCGCCAGCGCGCTGGCGACGATGACCGTGCGCGCGCCCAGGCGGTGGCTGAGCAGCCCGCCCAACGGCATCGCCAGCACCGAGCCGGCGCCGAAGGCCAGCAGCACCATGCCCAGCCGCGCGTCGTCCAGCGCGAAGCGCGCCTTGACGTAAGGGACCATCGGCGCCCAGGCGGCCATGGCCATGCCTGAGAGCAGGAACATGCCGCGGGTGGCGGCGACGGCGCGGGAGACGGTGGGCGCAGAGGTTGGCGCGGAAGCTGGAGGCGAGGCGGACGGCATGCGGGGGACCTGCGATCGGATGCGAGCCCAGCTTAGACGAACGTGCATAATCGTGCAGAAACGTGCATTCATCGGCGTCGGGGTATTGCGGCGGTCATTCGGTCTCTGAGCACCGGGCGGCTCGATTCCGCCTGGGAGTTGCGCTGCGGCGACGCAGGCGCTGGCCGCAAACGACGACAGGACCCTGCTGGGTCCTGTCCTTGGGTGCTGCGAAGTGTGGGGGCGTCTGCAGCGCGGTTGGGCGCGGCGGTCTTTGGTGCATTTCTGGCCGCCGTACCCTCACCCCCGGCCCCTCTCCCGCAGGGAGAGCGGGGTTGAGCGCGGCGGTTTCTGGTGCATTTCTGGCCGCCGTACCCTCACCCCCTGCCCCTCTCCCGGAGGGAGAGGGGAGGTCTATCAGGGCTGCACGACATTGATCGTGCCGGGGTTGCTGCGCCCCACCCCGCGCAGGTCGCGACGGTACATGTCCTCGACCAGCGACGGCGGCACCGTGTAGGTGCCCGGGGTCACCGCGCGCACCAGGTAGAACACTTGCGCCTTGCTGCCCGCCGACAGGCTCAGCGCGGCCACGTAGCGGTCGTCGCGGAACTCCTCGTGCTTGACGTCGGCGGCGTTGGAGCGGTCGCTGATCTCGATGCCGTCCACCACCACGTCGGCCCACTGCTTGGCGTCGCCCAGGTTGAAGTTCTCGATCTCCAGGCCGGCCGGCAGCAGGTCGGTCAGCAGCGCGTCGGGCATGCTGGTGTCGGAGGTGATGGTGACCCGCACGATCAGCGCCTCGCCCTCCTTCAGCGGCTGCGGCGTCCACGGCTTGCCGTCGGTGCCGTAGAAGCTGCGCTCCACCTTCAGCGTGCTGTCGTCGGCCGTCGGTGGGGTGCGCGGCACACCAGCGATTTCCAGGCTGGCGTACAGCGGCGGCTGGCCCTGCGGCACGAAGTGCACGCCGCGCGCCAGCTCGGCCTCGTCGAACTGGCGGCCGAAGGCCTTGGCCGGGGCGATCGCTTCGCTGCTGTCGCCGATGCTCAACTGTCCGGACACCTGCGCGGTCTGGCTGTTGAGCAGGGCCTTGCCCATGCGCGCCAGCGCCACCTGCTCCTGCGTGCTCAGCCACAGCCAGCCACCGCGGCGGCGCGCGTCCAGTTCGCGGCCCAGCGCCATCACCCGCGCGTCGTACTCGGGCTTGGCCAGGCCGCGCTCGTGCAGCAGCGCGACCATCAGCGCATCGTCGCGGACCACGCTGCCGTAGTCGCCGAAGTAGCGCGGCCGGTCGGCGCTGTCCTTGGCGAAACCGGCGGCGATCGCCGCTTCGCCACGCTTCTTGTCGCCCTGCAGCGACAGCGCCACGCCCAGGTGCACCAGCGACAGGCCGGTCAGCGCCTTGTTGCGGTCGTTGTCGTACAGCGCGCGCAGCGTGCCCAGCGGCGCACGGTTGACCCGCGCCAGCACGTAGCCGGACCAGGCCTGGTTGGCGAACTTCAGGTTCTCGCGGCGGTCCTGGCCGTAGAAGTTGTTGCCGCCGGACAGCAGGTCCTCGCTGAGCCGGTTCAGCGCCTTCTGCAGCACGTTGTCGGGCACCGCGAAACCGGCGTCCTTGGCGTCGAGCAGAAACTCGGCGATGTACGGGGTCAGCCCCGGATTTACGTAGCCCTCGTCGCCCCACATCGAGAAGTGGCCGCTGGAGACCTGCATCGAGGCCAGCCGCCCAAACGCGCCTTCCATGCGCGCGCGACGCGTGGCCGCATCCAGGCCCTTGACCCCGAGCAGGCGCGCGGTGGCGTCGTCGAGCAGCAGCGCGGCGTAGCCCTTGCTGGTGGTCTGCTCGGCGCAGCCGTAGGGGTACTGCAGCGCGCCCTGCAGGGCGCTGGCGAACGGGATCGGCGGCAAGGCGCTGACCAGCATGCGCGCGTTGACCGAGCCAGCCATCAGACCCTCGGCATCGCTGGCACCCAGGGTCACCGGCGCCAACGGGTCGAGCACGCGGGTCTGCGCGCGCAGCACCGACGGCCACGCCGCGCGCACCGGCAGGTCGTAGCGGCGGTCGGCGGCATAGCCATTACCCTCCACGCGCACCCGCACCTTGGCCACCGTATAGCCTTCCTGCGCCACCAGCGGGAAGCTCAGGGTGGCCTTGCCGTCCTTGCCCAGCTTGGCGCTGCGCGCGTTGTCGGCGATCGCCAGCGGGCCTTCGCCGTCCACCCGCACCTTGAACTCGCCCGGCTGGCCGGTGAAATTCTGCACGTCCAGGGTCACGGTGCTGCGGTCGCCCGGCGCCATCACCCGCGGCATGCTGGCCTCGGCCACGATCGGCGCGCGCACCAGGGTCTCCACGTCGCGGTTGCCGTAGCGCTCGTCCGAATAGACCAGCGCCGACACGCGCAGGGTGCCGTTGAAGTCCGGCACCGGCAGCTGCACGCGGGCGTTGCCCTTGGCGTCCAGTTGCACCGGGCCGGAGAACAGGTCCACGGTCTGCACCCGCGCGGTCGGCCGCTTGGCCTGCGGCAACGCCGCCAGCGCCATGTCGCCGCCGAAGCGCAGCTTGCCGGTGCCGCCCTCGAAGCTCTCGATCACCCGGCCGTAGATGTCGTAGGCATCCACGCCCAGGCGCCGCTGCGCGAAGAACTGCGCGTTGGCGTTGGGCACCGGGAAGCGGGTGATGTTGAGGATGCCCACGTCCACCGCGGAGATGGTCACGTGCGCCTGCTTGCCGGCCAGTTCCGGCACGCTCACCGTCACCGGCAGCGGCTGTTCCGGGCGCATCTGCTTGGGCGCGACCAGGCCCACCGCCACGCGCCGGGCCTTGCGGTCCATCGGCACGTAGGCCACGCCGACCGCGCGCGCCGGAGTGATCTTGCTCGGCGCCGAGCCGCCGCGGAACACCAGCGCGGTGACGTAGACGTCGTGGCGCTCCCAGTCCTTGGTCACCGGGATCTCGAAGCGGCTGCCCGGCTTCACGTCGATGTCCTGCACGTACAGCATGCGGTCGCTCTCGACCATCAGCAGGCCGGGGCCGGCATGCGGCGGGGTCAGGGTGACCTTGAGCGTGTCGCCGGCCTTGTAGCCGGTCTTGTCCAGCGCCAGCTTGACCTTGTCCGGACGCGCATCGAGGCCGCGGTTCTCGTCGTTCCAGCTCCAGCCGGCATGGAACGGATAACGCGTGGTCAGGCCGGTGGCCGGGTCGAACACGTCCACCCGGTACTCGCCCCACTCCACCGGGAAGTCGACCTTGGCGGCGCTGGCGCCGGCATCGATGGTGAGCGTCTGCTTGTTCTCGAAGCGGCGGGTGAAGTCGTAGTCCCAGCGGTTGTCGGTGAACGCCCAGTGGTAGTCGCGCAGCTCGCGTACCAGGGTCACCTTCAGGCCCTTGGCCGGCTGCGGCTTGCCCTGCGCATCCACGCGCATCAGCTCGAAGCGCGCGTTGGCGTTGGCGTCGGCGCCGTCCTTGTCGTCGAACAGCGGGCGCACGCCGACCAGCGCCGGCGCCGGCCACAGCACGCGCTTGAGGGTGCGGGTGACGGTGCGGCCGCCGGTCTCGTACACGCTGGCCGAGACCAGCGCGGCGATGGTGCTGGTCGGCTTGGCCTCGTCGGGCAGCGCCAGGTCCTCGCTGAGCTTGCCGTCGGCGCCGAACTCGGTGTCGACCACGTCCTTGGCCTCGCGCGGCAACTGCAGGGTCGGGTCGCCGAAGAAGTAGCCCGGCAACGCCTCCACCGGGTGCTGCTCGACCGCCACCGCCAGCTTGGCGGTGAAGCGGTTGCCCGCGGCCGGCGCGCCGTACAGATAGGCGGCGGTGGCCTGCAGCTTGAACGGCTCGCCCGGCTTGAGCGTCTTCTGCGCGCTGTCCAGGTCCAGCTTCATGCGCTCGGGCAGGAACTCCTCGATGCGCAGGGTCATGCCCTGCACCGCTTCCTTGCTGGTCGGGTCGGTGCGGAACTCCACCTGCCAGCGTCCGGTCGGCGCATCGGCGGGGATCAGCTGCTCGAAGCTGAAATAGCCCTGCTCGCCCGGCTGCAGCCGGGTCTCGCGGAAGATCTTGCCGTCGGGCTGCTTGAGCCGCAGGAACACCGGCTGCGCGCCCTTGCCGGTGGTCGGCACCGGCTTGCCGTCGTTGTCGCGCAGCAGCGCCGACACCCGCACGGTCTCGCCGGGGCGGTACAGGTCGCGGCCGGACCAGGCGAACACGTCGAACCAGGCGTTCTCGCGCCCGGCCACCGCGAACTCGCTCAGGTCCAGCGCCGGCTGGTTGAACGGCAGCATCGACAGGTCGGTGCCGCTGCGCGCCACCAGCACCTGGCCGGCGTCGAGCGTGTAGTTCAGCAGCGCGTTGCCGTTGTCGTCGGTCTGGCCCTTCAGGAACAGCTCGCCGTCGGCGCCGAGCACGCGCAGCTCCACCTTCTTCAGCGGCTCGCCACTCTGCAGCGAGGCAGTGTGCACGAACAGCTTGTCCTTGTAGGCGCGCGCGTGCAGGCCGATGTCGCTGACGGTGAAGAAGGCGGTGTCGTATTCGTTGTCGAACTTGCCGGGGCGGCGCAGCACCGCGAAGTACAGGCCCGGCGCCTGCAGTTCCTTGATTTCCTGGATCGGCAGGTAGGTCAGCGCGCGCTCGTTCTTGTCGCCGCCGAGCACGAAGCGGTTGACGTAGACCGAGTCGGCCATCTGCGAGATCGGGGTGTGCTCGCCGTACTCGCTATCCAGTTCCCAGGTGCCGCGGCGGCCGCCGCGCTGGTACTGGGCGAAGAACGTCGGCAGCGCGCCCTCCTTGACCCGCATGAACTCCACGTCCACTTCCGGCACGTTGAGCGAGACCACCGGCAGGCCGCGGCTCTCGCGCGCCGGCAGCACGCTGCCCTGCGAGGCGAAGCCGACCGCCGGGGTCAGTTCGCCGGTGTAGACCTTCTGCTTGAGCGGCTTGCCCAGGCGGCTGCCGTCGGCGGCCAGCAGGTCGGCCGAGATCACCACGGTGTAGTCCTTGGCCGCCTCCACGTAGGGATAGCGCAGGGTCTTGCCGTCGTCGGACAGCGACCAGGCGCTCTCGTCGGTGCCGACCTTCTCCTCGAAGCGCAGCAGCTTGTCGAAATCCTGGGTGCCGACCAGCGGCCGCGAGAACTCCAGCGCCAGCGACAGCCCGTCGCTTTTCTGGTCGGGATAGGCGCGGACCAGGCCGAAGCCCTTCATCGCTTCCTTCTGCCCCTTCACCGGCTCGCCGCTGGCCTCGGGCAACTGCCCGGATTCGTTGCGCTTGCAGCCGCCCAGCGCCAGCGCCAGGCCCAGCAGCAAGCACGTCCCCATCAACCCCGCGCGCAGGCCCGCCCAGCGCCGCTTCGAATCCGTGTGCATGCGTTCGCTCCGTGAATGTGGCGCGAGTATAAAGCGCCGGCGCGACGGCTGGAGGGGCGAACGTGCGCCATCCGTCGGCGTGTGCGCGGCAGGCCGCCATCGGTGCGGAAGCACCTCCCGCAACCATGCCACCGATCGCCGTGGAGCCCCTGTAGGAGCGGCTTCAGCCGCGACGGGCTTTCTCGGGAACGCCGGTCGCGGCTGAAGCCGCTCCTACCCCTGAGTCGCCGTGGGCCCTCACCTTGAGGCCAGGTTGGAGGGCTTCGGTCCCACCGCGACGGCACGGGGTGCGCCGATGGCTCCACTGGTCGGGACTGAAGTCCCTCCCACAGGGAGCCAATCCGATCGCCCATGCCGACAGCATCCACGGCAAGCGTCCTATGTGGGAGGGACTTCAGTCCCGACTGCAGCGCAACGAATCAGCCAACTGCCCCGCTTGTCGCGACCACACGTCAGCGCAGCAGCCGCTGCATGTACAGCGCAATCAGCCGCGGCCGGTCCAGTGTCAGGCACACCTGCGCGTTGGCCGCAGCCCCCGACGCGTCCGCCGTCGACGTCTCGCGGGTGTAGCCCTTGTCGTCGACCACGATGCGCAGCGGCACGGTGGGGCACAGGCCGGGATCCAGCAACTGCGCCACCGGCACCACGTCGAACAGCGTCGGGGTGGCGCTGGCCCAGGGCTGGTCGGTGTCGCGCCACTGGTAGTAGAGCTGCGCCAGCGCGTCGGTCAGCGGCTCGCCATGGGCGAACAGCGCCACCCGCTCCGGCTCCTCCAGGGTCACCTGGGTGGCGTCCAGCGGCAGCATCACGATCGGCACGCCGGCGGCGAACACGCGCTGCGCAGCGGGGATGTCGGCGGCGATGTTGTACTCGGCCGCCGGCGGATTCGGCGGGCGGTAGCGCGACTTGCCGTACCCCGCGCGCACCGAGCCGCCCATCAGCACCACCTGCTTGAGCTGGGCGAAGCCAGCCGGATCGCGCTGCAGCGCGCGCGCCGCGTCGGTCAGCGGGCCGAGCACCAGCAGGGTGACCTGGCCGGGATGACGCCGCGCCTGCGCCACGATGAAGTCGGCCGCATCCGGCGCCTTGCGCGGCAGCGTACCCTTCGCCGCCCAGCGCGCCTGACTGAAGGGGATGGTGCTGGTAGTGCGCTGGCCGATCGCCAGCGGAATGTCGCTGCGGCCGGCCTGCTGCAGCAGCCGCTGCAGCAGTTGCGCGCGCAGGCCGGTGTCGCCCCAGGCCGAGGCGATGCCCAGCACCTGCAGCTCCGGGCTGCGCAACAGCAGCGCCAGCGCGAACGCATCATCGATGTCGTCGCCGACGTCGGTGGACACCACCACCTTCTGCACCGGCGCGGTCGTTGCTGGCGCCGTGGCCGTGGCCGCCGTCGCATCGTTCACCCACACGGCCGCGATCAGCAGCGCCGACGCCGCCCATTGCTTCAGCACGCGCATGCGCGTCTCCCAAAAAAGAACCGCCGGCATGATAGCCGGCGGTCGGTGGTGCAACGGCGGGGCCGCGGATCAGAAGTTGGCGCGGAACTGCGCGCCGACGATGCGCGGATCGTTGATGAAGCCGGTGAGGTTGTTGAAGTCGATCGCACCGGTGGCGCGGATCTGGTTGGTGCAGTTGCGGCAGAACACCGAGACCTCGTACGCGCCGGCGCCCCAGTTGTAGCCGATCTTGGCACCACCCTCGAGCAGCGGCTGGCCGACGAACTCGCGCGAGTCGTACAGGAAGAAGTTGATCTCGCTGCGGTAGGACCAGTCGGTGAAGAAGAAGAACTCGGCGTCGTCGCCGACCGGGATGCCGTAGCGCAGGGTCGCGTTGCCCATCCACTTGGCCGCCTGCGGCAACACATTGCCGTCGATCAGCGCGCGGCCGGAGGCGTTGACCGGATCGGTCACGGTGCAGGTGCGGCACACGCCCACCGACAGGGTCGGGTCCTCGATGCGGGTCCAGTTGTAGGCGCCGCCCAGGGTCATGCGCAGGTTCTGGGTCAGCAGCGCTTCGAAGTCGAACTCGGCGCCGCGCGCCTTGGAGGCCTTGGCGTTGAGCAGGCGCACGTCGTTGGAGGCGCCACCGACGGCGGTCAGCTGCTGGTTCTTCACCTTGAAGTCGTAGACGTCGAAGCTCAGGCGCGCACGCTTGTCGAACAGGTCGGACTTGATGCCGATCTCGTAGGAGTCCACGGTTTCCGGCGCGGCCACGGTCAGCGGCGCGGTGGCCGACGGCACGCCGAAGCTGGCGCCGCGGAAACCGCGGGCGGCGCGCCCGTAGACGTTGACGTTGTCGTTGATCGTGTAGGTGGCGCTGAGGTCGCCGGTGACCTTGGAGTTGTCGGTGCTGCCGCTGGAGGGCTGCTGCAGGGTCACGCGGTCCAGCGCGAGCACGTCGAAGGTCTTCTTATCGTAGGTGTAGCGGATGCCGGCGCGCAGGTTCAGGCGCTCGGTGGCCGCGTAGTTCAGCGAGCCGAACGCCGCCCACGAGGTGTTGCGCTGGCGGGTCAGCTGGTAGCTGGACAGGGTGCCGCCGGCCAGGGTGTTGTAGGTGTAGTTCTCGCCTTCCACCGAATCGTGGAAGTAGTACAGGCCGGCCTGCCAGTTCAGCGGTCCGGTGTACTGCGACTCGGCGCGCAGCTCCTGCGAATACTGGTCCAGGTTCTTGATGCCGCCGGCGGTCTCCACCGGGAACGCGATCACCCCGGGGCCGGACGGCGGCGCGAACACCGCGCCGTAGCCGCCGTCGATGTCGCCGCGGCTGTAGTACTTGCCGATGCCCTCGTAGCCGGTGATCGAGTGCAGCACGATGTCGCCCAGGTCCCAGGTCAGGTTGGCGCTGCCACCGTAGGTCTGCAGTTCCTGGGTGTTCTTGCCGTCGATGGACACCTTGTCCGGATCGAAGCCGGCGACCAGCTGGTTGGTGCCCGGCTGGAAGATGTTGGCGCGGAACAGCCGCGCGGTGCCGTCGAGGTGGCGCGCGTGCGCGTTGAACAGCGCGCTGAAGTCCTCGCCCGGCTGGAACAGCACCTGCAGGCGCACCGCCGAGTCCATGTAGCCTTCGAAGGAGCGGTTGTCGATGGTGTTGTCGACCCAGTCGCCGCGGCGCTGGCCCAGCGCCGACAGGCGCGCGGCCCACTTGTCGCCCATCGCCACGCTCAGGCCGGTTTCCATGGTCATGGTGCCGTAGGTGCCGTAGGACAGGCTGGCGTAGCCGTCGTTGGCGCCGATGGTCGGCTTGACCGAGTTGAACTTGACCACGCCGGCGGGGGTGTTGCGGCCGAACAGCGTGCCCTGCGGACCGCGCAGCACTTCCAGGCTCTGCAGATCGAAGATCGGGAAGCCCTTCAGGAACGCGTTCTCGGCGACCACGTCGTCATAGATCAGCGACACCGGCTGCGAGGCGTAGGTGTTGAAGTCGGTGTTGCCGTAGCCGCGGATGTAGAAGCGCGGGAACACGCGGCCGTTGGATGACTCGACGTTGAGGCTGGGCGCCTTACCGGCCAGCACGCGCACGTCCGAGCCGCTGGTGGCGATGGCGTCCAGGTATTCCGGGCGCAGCACGCTGGCCGACACCGGCACGTCCTTGGAGTCCTCGGCACGGCGCTCGGCGGTGACCTTGATCGTGTCCAGACGGGCGACCCCGTCGGTGCTGTCCGCCTGCTGGGCGGCGGCGGGGAACGAAAGCGCGGAAACGACGGCAACGGCAAGCGCACTGGCGCGCAGCGACCAACTGGCAGACATGGGAACTCCGGGATGGGTGGGCGTAATCGGGAGCGCGCCGAGTCCTTGCCGCGCCGCAGCATAATTAACACAAAATATACAACCTGCGGCGGCCGGCGTCACCTGGGGGGCGGGGATTTGGGATTGGGGAGTCGGGATTGGCAAAAGCGGGCCTGGCGCCGGAGCTGCGCCTGACGGCCCGGGCGGGGCTTCCCACCTCGGATTGCGGCAGCCGTCTTTCGTCGCGTCGGGACTGAAGTCCCTCCCACAGGGCTTCCCTCCCCTGTGGAACGCATCAGGCTGGCAGTGCCCCCACCTGTACCCACCTGTAGGAGCGGCTTCAGCCGCGATAAGCGAAGCGGCAGCGCCTCCCGCCTCTGAAACACTCGGGGCCGCACTCGCTGCCGGGGCCGCACTCGCTGCCACCGGCTCAGCCGGCCAGCGCCCTCAACCCGCCGGCGTCTCCGGCACGCGCACCCAGCCTTCCATCAGCACCCGCGCGCTGCGGCTCATCAAGGCCTTGGTGACGGTCCACTGGCCGTCGACCTGGCGCGCCTCGGCGCCGACCCGCAAGGTGCCGGAGGGATGGCCGAAGCGCACCGCGGTGCGTTCGCCGCCGCCGGCGGCGCGGTTGACCAGGGTGCCGGGAATCGCCGCGGCGGTGCCGATCGCCACCGCTGCGGTGCCCATCATCGCGTGGTGCAGCTTGCCCATCGACATCGCCCGCACCAGCAGGTCGATGTCGGCGGCCGCCACCGGCTTGCCGCTGGAGGCGGTGTAGTCGGCCGGCGGCGCGACGAAGGCGACCTTGGGCGTGTGCTGGCGCGTCGCCGCGTCTTCCAGCGTGGCGATCAGGCCCATGCGCAGCGCGCCGTACGCGCGGATGGTTTCGAAGCGCTGCAGCGCCTGCGCATCGCCGTTGATCGCGTCCTGCAGTTCGGTGCCGCGGTAGCCCAGCGCCTGCGCCTCGAGAAAGATCGTGGGGATACCCGCATTGATCAGGGTCGCCTGGAAGCTGCCGACGCCGGGCACCTCCAGCGTGTCGACCAGGTTGCCGGTGGGGAACATGGCACCGCCGGCGCCGTCCTCGTCGGCGGCCGGGTCGAGGAATTCCAGCGCGATCTCCGCCGCCGGGAAGGTCACCCCGTCCAGCTCGAAATCGCCGGTCTCCTGCACCGCGCCATCGGTCATCGGCACCTGCGCGACGATGGTCTTGCCGATGTTGGCCTGCCAGATCCGCACCGTGGCCACGCCATCGCGCGGAATCCGCGCCGGATCCACCAGCCCGGCGGCGATCGCGAACGGCCCCACCGCGGCGGACAGGTTGCCGCAGTTGCCGCTCCAGTCCACGAACGCGCGCTCGATCGCCACCTGGCCGAACAGATAGTCCACGTCGTGGTCCGGGCGCGTGCTCGGCGCCACGATCACGGTCTTGCTGGTGCTGGAGGTGGCCCCGCCCATGCCGTCGATCTGCTTGGCGTACGGATCGGGACTGCCGATCACCCGCTGCAGCAGCGCATCGCGCGCCGGGCCCGGCGTCTGCGCCGCCGCGGGCAGGTCCTGCAGGCGGAAGAACACGCCCTTGGAGGTGCCGCCGCGCATGTAGGTGGCGGGGATGCGGAGTTGCGGAGCGTGGGCCATGGCGGTTCCGGTTGCGTGCGAAAAGAAGAGACGGCGGATCAGGGCGAATCGGGAATCTCGGGCTCGACCAGCTGCGTCAGCAGGGTCAGCGACTCCTGCCAGCCGAGATGGCAGAACTCCACCGGGATCTGCGGCGGGATGCCCTCCTGCACGATCTCCAGCGCCGTGCCGCAGGCCACCGGCCGCAGCCGCACGGTCACGATCATCTCGCCGGGCAGGTCCGGGTTGTCGAAGCGATCGGTGTGGCGGATCAGCTGGCCGGGCACCAGCTCCAGGTAGGTGCCGCCGAAGGCGCTGCTGGTGCCGGTGCCGAGGTTGGTGAAGCTCATCCGGTAGCTGCCGCCCACCCGCGCGTCCAGCGCATGCACGGTGGCGACGAAGCCGTGCGGCGGCAGCCATTTGACCAGCGCCGCCGGCTCCAGGAAGGCGCGGTAGACGCGCTCGGCCGGCGCGCGCAGCACGCGATGCAAGTGGACGGTCCCGGTGGTGGCGGCGGACGTGGTCATGGCGTTTTCCTCGGCGGTGGCGGGCGCGGCCAGCATGGCACGCGCCCGATGACAGCGGCAGCCGGCTCAGGCGCTGCGGGCGTCCTCGAGGAAGTCCTGGGCGAAGCGCTGCAGCACGCCGCCGGCCTCGTAGATGGACACCTCCTCGTTGCTGTCCAGGCGGCACAGCACCGGCACCTCCACCACGTCGCCGTCCTTGCGCACGATGCGCAGGGTCAGCGTGGCGCCCGGGGTGCGCGCGCCGACCACGTCGAAGGTCTCGCTGCCGTCGATGCCCAGGGTCGTGCGCGTGGTGCCCGGCAGGAACTGCAGCGGCAGCACGCCCATGCCGATCAGGTTGGTGCGGTGGATGCGCTCGAAGCCTTCGGCGACGATGGCCTCGACCCCGGCCAGGCGCACGCCCTTGGCCGCCCAGTCGCGCGAGGAGCCCTGGCCGTAGTCGGCGCCGGCGATCACGATCAGCGGCTGCTTGCGCGCCATGTAGGTCTCGATCGCTTCCCACATGCGCAGCACCTGCCCGTCCGGCTCCAGCCGGGTCAGCGAGCCCTGCTGCACCTTGCCATCGACCACCGCCATTTCGTTGATGAGCTTGGGATTGGCGAAAGTGGCGCGCTGCGCGGTGAGGTGGTCGCCGCGATGGGTGGCGTAGGAATTGAAGTCCTCCTCCGGCACGCCCATGTGCGCCAGGTATTCGCCGGCGGCGCTGTCGGCCAGGATCGCGTTGGATGGCGACAGGTGGTCGGTGGTGATGTTGTCGCCGAGTACCGCCAGCGCGCGCATGCCGCGCAGCGTACGCTCGCCGGCCAGCGCGCCTTCCCAGTACGGCGGGCGGCGGATGTAGGTGCTGCGCGGGCGCCAGGCGTACAGCGGCGCCACCGGCGCGCCCTGCTCCACGCGCACGTTGAACATCGGCGCATAGACGCGGCGGAACTGCTCCGGCTTCACCGCGGCCCGCACCGCCGCATCGATCTCGGCATCGCTGGGCCAGATGTCCTTCAGCCGCACCTCGCGCCCGTCGGCATCGGTGCCCAGCACGTCCTTCTCGATGTCGAAGCGCACCGTGCCGGCGATGGCGTAGGCGATCACCAGCGGCGGCGAGGCCAGGAACGCCTGCTTGGCATAAGGATGGATGCGCCCGTCGAAGTTGCGGTTGCCCGACAGCACCGCGGTGGCGTACAGGTCGCGCGCCACGATCTCCTGCTGGATGCGTGGATCCAGCGCGCCGCTCATGCCGTTGCAGGTGGTGCAGGCGAAGGCGACGATGCCGAAGCCCAGCGCCTCCAGGTCCGGCAGCAGGCCGGCCTCTTCCAGGTACAGCTGCACCGCCTTGGATCCGGGCGCCAGCGAGGTTTTCACCCACGGCTTGCGGGCCAGGCCGCGCGCGCGCGCATTGCGCGCCAGCAGGCCGGCGGCGATGACGTTGCGCGGGTTGGAGGTGTTGGTGCAACTGGTGATGGCGGCGATGATCACCGCACCGTCGGGCATGCGCCCCTGCGCCTGCTCGGCCTGGCCGGCGGCGAGCTTGGTGGCGTCGGCGATGCCGCGCGCGGCCAGCTCGGTGGTCGCCACGCGCTTGTGCGGATTGCTGGGGCCGGCCATGTTGCGCACCACCTGCGACAGGTCGAAGCGCAGCACGCGCTCGTACTGCGCGGTGGCCAGCGCGTCGGCCCACAGCCCGGTGGTGCGCGCGTACTGCTCCACCAGCGCCACCTGCGTTTCCTCGCGCCCGGTCAGGCGCAGGTAGTCCAGGGTCTGCTGGTCGATGTAGAACATCGCCGCGGTGGCGCCGTATTCCGGGCACATGTTGGAGATGGTGGCGCGGTCGCCGATGGTCAGCGCGGCGGCGCCTTCGCCGAAGAATTCCAGGTACGCGCCGACCACGCGCTCCTGGCGCAGGAACTCGGTCAGCGCCAGCACCACGTCGGTGGCGGTGATGCCGGGCTGCGGCCGGCCGCTCAGCTCCACGCCGACGATGTCCGGCAGGCGCATCCACGAGGCGCGGCCGAGCATCACGCTTTCCGCTTCCAGCCCGCCGACGCCGATCGCGATCACCCCCAGCGCATCCACGTGCGGCGTGTGGCTGTCGGTGCCCACACAGGTATCGGGGAAGGCGACGCCGTCGTGCACGTAGATCACCGGCGACATCTTCTCCAGATTGATCTGGTGCATGATGCCGTTGCCCGGCGGGATCACGTCCACGTTGCGGAACGCGCGCTTGCTCCAGTCGATGAAGTGGAAGCGATCCTCGTTGCGGCGATCCTCGATCGCGCGGTTCTTGGCGAAGGCCTGCGGATCGTCGCCGCCGCACTCCACCGCCAGCGAGTGGTCGACGATCAACTGCACCGGCACCACCGGATTGACCTTGGCCGGGTCGCCGCCCTGCTCGGCGATGGCGTCGCGCAGTCCGGCCAGGTCGACCAGCGCGGTCTGGCCGAGGATGTCGTGGCACACCACCCGCGCCGGAAACCACGGGAAATCCAGGTCGCGGCGGCGCTCGATCAATTGCAGCAAGGCATCCTGCAGCAGGCCAGGATCGCAACGACGCACAAGGTTCTCGGCGAACACCCGCGAGACATAGGGCAGGCCGGCGTAGGCGCCCGGGCTGATCGCATCGACTGCGGCCTGCGCGTCGAAGTAGTCCAGCGCGGTGCCGGGAAGGGATTTACGGTAGTGGCTGTTCATGGCTGGCTACAGTAGAAAAAAGCGAAGACAGGACTCCTTCTCCCTTCGGGACCTTGGCCCCCTTTTTGGGGGAAGGTGCCCCGAAGGGGCGGATGAGGGTACGGGCAAAGCTCGTGCAACCCAACACCACGAGGCTGCGCCCGTACCCTCACCCCCGACCCCTCTCCCGACGGGAGAGGGGAGTGTCACTCGGGGTAGAGGGTGCGTAGTTGCATCACTTGCGCTGATCGATCGGCACGAACGCCTGATCCTCCGGCCCCACGTAGTTCGCGCTGGGGCGGATGATCTTGCCGTCGATGCGCTGCTCGATGATGTGCGCGCTCCAGCCGGCGGTGCGGGCGATGACGAACAGCGGGGTGAACATCGCCGTCGGCACGCCCATCATGTGGTAGCTGACCGCGCTGAACCAGTCCAGGTTGGGGAACATCTTCTTGATGTCCCACATCACCGTCTCCAGGCGCTCGGCGATGTCGTACATCTTGCGGCTGCCCTGCGCCTCGGACAGTTCGCGCGCCACGTCCTTGATGACCTGGTTGCGCGGATCGGACACCGTGTACACCGGGTGGCCGAAGCCGATGATGACTTCCTTGCGCTCGACCCGCGCGCGGATGTCGGCCTCGGCCTCGTCCGGGGTGTCGTAGCGCTTCTGCACCTCGAAGGCGACCTCGTTGGCGCCGCCGTGCTTGGGCCCGCGCAGCGCGCCGATACCCCCGGCGATGGCGCTGTACATGTCGCTGCCGGTGCCGGCGATGACCCGGCAGGCGAAGGTGGACGCGTTGAACTCGTGCTCGGCGTAGAGGATCAGGCTGGTGTGCATCGCCTGCACCCATTCCTCGTGCGGCTTGAACCCGTGCAGCAGGCGCAGGAAGTGCCCACCGATCGAATCGTCGTCGGTCTCCACCTCGATGCGCCGGCCGTTGTGGCTGTAGTGGTACCAGTACAGCAGCATCGAGCCGAGGCTGGCCATCAGCTTGTCGGCGATGTCGCGCGCGCCCGGGTGGTTGTGATCGTCCTTCTCCGGCTGCACGCAGCCCAGCACCGACACGCCGGTGCGCATCACGTCCATCGGATGCGCCGACGGCGGCAACTGCTCCAGCGCGGCCTTGACCGCGGCCGGAATGCCGCGCAGCGAGCGCAGCTTGGCCTTGTAGCCGCGCAGCTCGCTGTTGCTGGGCAGCTTGCCGTGCACCAGCAGGTAGGCGATCTCCTCGAACTGGCTGGTGCGCGCCAGGTCCAGGATGTCGTAGCCGCGGTAGTGCAGGTCGTTGCCGCTGCGGCCCACCGTGCACAGCGCGGTGTTGCCGGCGGCGGTGCCGGACAGGGCCACCGATTTCTTCGGCTTGAAGGCGGGGGCGGTCTGCGGAGCGGTGTCGTTCATGGCGAATCTCCCGGTGGTGCGGTCGGATGGACGCAGTGGATCAGGGGGCGTGCGGCGCCGGTGGCCAGGCCCCGGCGCGCTCGAGCAGTTGCTGCAGCATGGCGATCTGGCGGTTCTGCTGGTCCACCAGCGTCGCCCAGTCCTGCTCGCGCAGCTGGTTGAGCTTCTCGTGCACCTGCAGGATTTCCAGTTCGGATTTGATGTTCACTTCGTAGTCGTTCTGCGCGCGCAGGCGGTCCACCGCCGCCTGGCGGTTCTGGCTCATCATGATCACCGGCGCCTGGATCGCGGCCAGGCACGACAGGCACAGGTTGAGCAGGATGTAGGGATACGGATCGAAGGCGCGCGCCAGCACCAGGCTGTTGAGCACGATCCAGCCCAGCAGCACCAGGCCGAAGCCGATGATGAAGCTCCAGCTGCCGCCGATCTCGGCGACGCGGTCGGCGATGCGTTCGCCGAGCGTACGGTCGCGGTCGGCCTGCGTGACGATGTCGCGGGCCACGTGGCGCTTGGCGATGAAGCGCTCCACCACCTCGCGCTCGGCGTTGGGCAGCTTCTCCAGTTCGGTCTGCAGCAGCTGCCGCGCGGTCTGGCGGCGATCGATGCGGCTGCGCAGCGACGAAGAGGGACCGGCATTGGGATTCATGGACGGACTCGGGCGGGAAAATCGCCGCCGATCATGCGCCCTTGCCGGCGAACAGCGCATCCAGGCGCTGCTCGAAGGCGTGGTAGCCGATGCGCTCGTACAGCTCCTCGCGGGTCTGCATGCGCTCCAGCACTCCCTGCTGATGGCCGTCGCGGCGGATCGCGGTGTACACGTCCTCGGCGGCCTTGTTGGCGGCGCGGAACGCCGACAGCGGGAACAACTGGATCGCCACGCCGGCCGACGCCAGTTCGTCGCGGGTGAACAGCGGGGTCTTGCCGAACTCGGTGATGTTGGCCAGCACCGGCACCTTCACCGCGTCGACGAACCGGCGGTAGGTGTCCAGGTCGTAGGCGGCCTCGGCGAAGATGCCGTCGGCGCCGGCCTCCACGCAGGCGATGGCGCGTTCGATCGCCGCGTCCACGCCCTCGGCCTGGATCGCGTCGGTGCGCGCGATCAGGAAGAAGTCCGGATCGGTCTTGGCATCGGCCGCGGCCTTGACCCGGTCCACCATCTCGCCCTGGCTGACGATCTCCTTGCCCGGACGGTGGCCGCAGCGCTTGGCGCCGACCTGGTCCTCGATGTGGCAGGCGGCCGCACCGGCCTTGATCAGCGCCTTGATGGTGCGCTCGATGTTGAACGCGCTCGGCCCGAAGCCGGTGTCGATGTCCACCAGCAGCGGCAGCGGGCACACGTCGGTGATGCGGCGCACGTCGATCAACACATCGTCCAGGGTGTTGATGCCCAGGTCCGGCAGGCCCAACGAACCAGCCGCGACGCCGCCGCCGGACAGGTAGATGGCCTTGTAGCCGGCGCGCTGCGCCAGCAGCGCATGGTTGGCGTTGATCGCACCGATCACCTGCAACGGCGCTTCGGCGGCCAGGGCGGCGCGGAAACCGGCGCCGGGGGAAACGAGGGACATGGACGGCTCCTGACGAAGAGGCGGCGGCGCCCTGCCGGGCGTTCCGCGATGGGCGTCAATCTGGCACTCTCGCAGGCACGGATCAATCTTGATTCAATGAATCAACCTATCGTCCCTTCATGTCCGACAGCGCCGACCGCAACCTGATCTCCGCCGCGCAGGCCTGCGCCCTGCTCGGCATCAGCAGCGCCACCCTGTACGCCTATGTCAGCCGCGGCCTGCTCAGCTCGCGCGCCGGTCCCGACCACCGCAGCCGGGCCTACCTGCGCGCCGAAGTGGAGCGGCTGGCACAGCGCAAACGCGCCGGCCGCGGTGCCGCGCGTGGTGCCGCGCAGAGCCTGGACCGCGGCCTGCCGGTGCTGGAGACGCGGATCTCGCTGATCCGCCCCGACGGCCCCTACTACCGCGGACGTTCGGCGGTGGCCATGGTGCGTGCCTGCGCCAGCCTGGAGGACGTCGCGCGACTACTGTGGGATTGCCCCGACGGCGAAGACCCGTTCGCCAGCGCCCCGGTCGCGCCCTGGCCAGAGGTAGTGGCGCCGCTGGCCGGACATGCCGCGTTGCCGCCGCTGGAACGCGCCATGGCCTGTATCCCGCTGCTGGCCCTGGACCTGCGCCAGTCGCTCAACGCCGCCCCCGGCGTGCGCCGCGAAATCGCCGCCACCCTGCTGCGGCAGAACGCCGCGCTGCTGGTCGGCACCGCGCCGGATGCGCGCCCGCTGCATCGCCTGATCGCCGACCACTGGCGTCCCGGCGACGCCGACTTCGCCGAACTGGTGCGCGCCGCGCTGCTGCTGTGCGCCGACCACGAACTCAACGTCTCCGCCTTCGCCGCCCGCGTGGTCGCCTCCACCGGCGCACCGCTGCACGCCACCGTCAGCGCCGGCCTGGCCGCCCTGTCCGGCCCGCGCCACGGCGGTGCCACCGCCCGTGCCCACGCCCTGCTGCGCGACGCCCAGGACGCGCCCAGCGCCGCTGCCCTGATCGCCGAACGCTGGCAGCGCGGCGACGACCTGCCCGGCTTCCACCACGCCCTGTACCCGGACGGCGATCCGCGCGCGGCCGAAGTGCTGCGCCTGCTGCGCGAACGCAGCGGCGACAGCGCGCGGATGCAGCACGTGGACGCGGTGATCGCCGCCGCCCAGGACTGCAGTGGCCAGCGCCCGAACATCGACTGCCTGCTGGCCGCGCTCTGCTTCGTCCACGACCTGCCCGCGGCGCACGCCCTGGTGCTGTTCGCCGCCGCCCGCCAGGCCGGCTGGCTGGCCCACGCCCTGGAGCAGCAGGCCCTGGGCAAGCTGATCCGGCCACGGGCGCGCTACACCGGGGCGATGCCCGAGGATGGCGCTGGGCGCGGCTGAGGGGACAGCGGGCGCACCTTGCGAATGCACCAATATTGGTACACCATGCCGTCATGGAGACCACACTGGACGTGCGCTTCTACCGTGCCGCATCGGGCGTCGAGCCGTTGCGGGTCTGGCTCAGGGAAGCGGTGTCGGCCGATGCCAGGAAAGCGATCGGCGGCGACATCAAGACAGTGCAGTTGGGATGGCCGCTCGGCATGCCCTTGGTGCGCAAGCTGGACCAGCGCCTTTGGGAAGTGCGCAGTGCGATTCCCGAAGGCATTGAGCGGATCTTTTTCACCACCGTTGGATCGGACATGGTGCTGCTGCACGGCATCGTCAAGAAATCGGGCAAGACCCCGAGCGCCGATCTCGCCACCGCCAAACGCCGCAGAGACAAGGTGATGCGATGAGCCGCAATCCCCATATCGGATCCAGCTTCGACAGCTTCCTGGCCGAGGAAGGCATCCTCGAAGACACCGCCGCACTCGCCGCCAAGCGCGTGATCGCCTGGCAGGTCGCCGAAGCGATGAAGTCGGCCAAGCTCACCAAGAGCGCGCTGGCCCGGCGCATGAACACCAGCCGCTCGCAACTGGACCGCGTGCTGGACGCCACCGACACCAGCCTCACCCTGGACACGTTGAGCCGTGCCGCCACGGCGCTGGGCTACCGGATCCAGATCGACCTGGTCGCCGCGCAATCGGGCAGGTCAGTCGGCAAACCGCCAACGGCGAAGGCCAAGACTTCGGCCGGCATCCGTCGCTGACGCAATCCCCACCCTGCGACTCAACGCATGGCCTCGGACATTGGCACCCGCCAATGACATGCCCTTGATCAATTACTTTGCATCGAGCTCAGGTATGCATCGAACGGCTCCATCGCCATGATCTCCCGCCGGCGATCCAGCGAGGCCCTGTCCTGGATCGGATACGGCTCGACCTTTCCGCCGTCCTCGCTGACCTGAGAGCCGTAGATCTGGTCTTTCCCTTGGTACATGCGCAGTCGATCGATCATGAGCGCGTAATCATGGCGAGCCATCTCGCCCCGTAGCATCAGTGGCCGCGCCATTCCGAGCGCCTCCCGTATCAGTTCAGGATTGTGGGAGTGCTGCACCAGGATGTAGAACGCCATGACGCCCTTGCGCCCCACCATTTGCGCATCGGGAAAGCCGTACTTCTTGAGCACATCCGCAACGAACACCGCGTTCTTGGCATCGTCGGCGTCTGCCGCCTTCGCTTCGGCGGAATCCGCCCCCGTCCCTGCCTCGTCCCACGCGTCCCTCAGCTTCTGGTCCCGCGCGTATCGCTCATCCAGAGAGCGCCTCAGATCGGGATGCGTGATGGGTGGCGGCCGCTGGCACAACGCGGCCCCACCGATCACTTGGTCATAGGGCACGCCGACGGAGATCAGGTCACTCGCAGCCCGAAGATCCACAGCGATCGGCGCAAGCCCCAGGTCATCACGCTCCTGATTCACCGCCATCTCGCTCAAGCCCTCTTGCAGCCGGAGCACTCCGTTCTTCAATTCGGAGGCTGTACCGTAGGACGGCTTCTTTCCGCTGGAGAGCGCCACGCGGTCAGCCAGTTCGGCATAGCCCTGGGCGTCGACATCATCCCCCACACGCTCGTAGAGCGCGTCCATGAGCCTACTCTGGAGCTTCCCATCACCGCGCGACGCGAGCACGATCGCCCCCAAGGCATTGACCCCTTCGCAGCCGACCTGGCCTTCGGACGGAATACCGCCATCCAGCACCTTCGCCACTTCGCGCAATTCTTCTGGCCCGAAAGGCCCGACGCTCGCCTTGGCGCGAAAGGCCAGGAGTGTGTCCCGCAGATCCTGCCGAGCGATCCCTGCAGCGTGCCCGGACACCGCCAAGGCGCCGAGCAACACACAACTCCAACCCCTGACCAATCTGCCCATCGCGACGTCACCCAGTGTGCTTGTCAAGACGCTCGTATCGACAGCTTCGGACGCGACACGCCGCCGGGCAAGCTGCAGCGCTAGCGGAAGTCGCAGGCAACCTGCACCTCCACTCGGTGAACGCAACAATGGCGCCTGGCCGCAGCGACCAGGCGCCGCAAGTCTGCCCCAGGTGACCATCATGCTCGTCGCGGCCACCGCTGCAAGCAGTCACGACCAGAAAGGATGCCGCGACGAACTGGCCTCATCCAGACCAGCGGTACCGCCCAAGAACGGCTGCCCCGGAAGAACCGACAGCGCCCCCTCCAAAAGCATTCAGCACATCCATTCGCCAAAGGCACCGCCGAAGGTGTACAAATGTACACCATGACCACCCTGTCCCCGCAGCGCGCCGCCATCCTCGCCTACGTCCATGCCTGCATCGAGCAGGAGGGGCGGCCGCCGAGCCTGGCCGAGATCGCCGACCGCTTCGGCTTCGCCTCGCGCAATGCCGCGCGCAAGCACGTGCAGGCGTTGGTCGAGGCCGGGCTGCTGGCGCAAGTGCCGCAGCAGGCGCGCAGCCTGCGCCCGGCACAGGCCGGCAGCCGTAGCGAACTGCTGCAGTTGCCGGTGCTGGGCCGGGTCGCCGCCGGTGCGCCGATCGGCGCCGACATCGGCCTGGACCAGCAGTTGCGCCTGGACCGTGCGGTGTTCGCGCTGCGTCCGGACTACCTGCTGCGGGTGCAGGGCGACTCGATGATCGACGACGGCATCCTCGACGGCGACCTGGTCGGGGTGCGCCGCGCCGCCGACGCGCGCAACGGCCAGATCGTGGTGGCACGGCTGGACGGCGAACTCACCATCAAGCGCTACCGCGCCGAGGGCGACGGCATCGCGCTGCTGCCGCGCAACCCCGCCTATGCGCCGATCGTGGTCGCTCCCGGGCAGGACTTCGCCATCGAAGGGCATTACTGCGGCCTGATCCGGCCCGGCTGATGGCCGCCGTCGTCGCCCTCGACCGCCTGCTGGCCGAGCGCCGGGTCTGGCGCGGCCAGCCGACGGCGCTGCCGCCCAGCGCGCAGCCCACCGGGCACGCCGCGCTGGACGCGGTGCTGCCCGCGCGCGGCTGGCCGGAAATGGCGCTGACCGAGTTGCTGCACGCCGCCGACGGCATCGGCGAACTGCAGCTGCTGTGGCCGACGCTGGGGCGGCTGTCGCAGGGCGGCGGCCGCATCGTGCTGGTCGATCCGCCGTACCTGCCCTACCCCGCTGCCTGGGCGCAGGCCGGCGTGGCGCTGGCGCAGCTGCAGATCGTCCGTGCCGGCGCCGACGCGGCCTGGGCCGCCGAGCAATGCCTGCGTTCGGGCAGTTGCGCGGCGGTGCTGTGCTGGCCGGGGCTGGCCGGCGACAAGACCCTGCGCCGGCTGCAGGTGGCGGCCGAGACCGGGCGCACCCTGGGGTTCGCCTATCGGCCGCTGAAGACCGCCGCCAATCCGTCGCCGGCCGCGCTGCGCATCGCCATCGACGCCGCGCCGGCGCAACTGCGCGTGCTCAAGTGCCGCGGCGGGCTGCCGCCGCCGCAGCCGATCGCGCTGTCCGCCCTGGCGACCGGGTGAGGCCGCCACCATGCGCTGGGCCTGCATCCTGTTGCCGCAGCTGGCGCTGGACACCGTCCTGCGTCGCTGGCCGACGCCGGACGAACCGCTGGCGTTGCTCGACGGCCCGCCGCAGCGGCGCACGCTGAAGGCCGTCAACGCCGCCGCGCGCGCCCGCGGCCTGCGCCCTGGGCAATCGCTGGTCACCGCGCAGGCGCTGTGCGACCGCTTCGCCACCGCCCTGCACGATGCCGAAGAAAGCCGCCGCAGCCAGCAGTTCCTGGCCGCCTGGGCGTACCGCTTCAGTTCGCTGGTCAGCACCGACTACCCCGGCGCGCTGCTGCTTGAGATCGAGGCCAGCCTCGGCCTGTTCGGGCCCTGGCCGCGCTTCGAGGCGCGGCTGCGCGAGGAACTGACCGCGCTGGGCTTCCGCCACCGCATCGTGGTCGCACCGCATCCGCTGGCCGCGCGTGCGCTGGTCAATGCGCACGACGGCATCGCCCTGCTCGACAACGCCGCGCTGCAGCGCGCGCTGGGGCAGTTGCCGATCGCCCGCGCCGGGTTGTCGCCGGCCCTGGCCGAGGGCTTCGCGCGAATGGGCCTGCGCCGCCTGCAGCAGCTGTTCGCACTGCCGCGCACCGCACTGGCACGGCGCTATCCGCCCGCCCTGCTGCAGCACCTGGATGCGCTGCGCGGGCAGGCGCCGCTGCCGCTGCAGTACTACCTGCCGCCGGACCGCTTCGATGCGCGCGTGGAACTGGGCTATGCCACCGAATCCAACCAGGCGCTGCTGTTCCCGCTGCGGCGCCTGACCCAGGATCTGGCCGCATTCCTGGCCGGACGCGACGGCGGCGTGCAGCGTTTCCGCCTGCTGCTGGAACACGAGGACCTGGAGCCCAGCATGGTGCCGGTGGGCCTGCTCGCCGCCGAGCGCGATGCGGCGATGCTGTTCGAACTGGCGCGCGGGCGCCTGCAGCAGGCCAGCGTGCCGGCACCGGTGCAGGCGCTGCGCCTGTGCGCCGACGAACTGCCGCCGTTCGTGCCGGCCGCGCGCGAACTGTTCGACGAGCGCGCGCAACAGGCGCTGCCGTGGGAGCAACTGCGCGAGCGCCTGCGCGCGCGCCTGGGCGACGACGCCGTGCACGGCCTGCGCGCGTATGCCGACCATCGCCCGGAACTGGCCTGGCGCGCCGAATCCGCTGCGGCGCGCAGCACGGCCGCGCCCGCCGCCGCACCGCCACGCCCCGGCTGGCTGCTGCCGCGGCCGGTGCCGCTGCGCGAACGCGCGCCCGAGCGCCTGGCCGGGCCGGAGCGCATCGAGAGCGGCTGGTGGGACGACGGCGACGTGCGTCGCGACTACTACGTCGTGCGCACCCGCCAGGGCCAGCGCGCCTGGGCCTTCGCCCCGGCCGACGCGCCGGACGCACTGATGCTGCACGGCTGGTTCGCATGAGCCACACCCCGCCGCATCCGCGCATGCCGCCGCGCCTGCGGCTGCTGCCGATGCCGGCGCCTGCGCCTGCGCCAACCAGCGCACCCGCCGCCAACGTGCCGCGCACGCCAGCGGACCCCAACCTGCCCGACTACGCCGAACTGCATTGCCTGTCCAACTTCAGCTTCCAGCGCGGTGCCTCGCACCCCTGGGAACTGTGCGAACGTGCGCTGCACCACGGCTATCGCGCCCTGGCGATCACCGACGAATGCAGCCTGGCCGGCATCGTGCGCGCGTGGCAGGCGTCCCGGGACATGGGCCTGCCCCTCATCGTCGGCAGCGAGATCCAGTTCGAACACGGCCCCAAGCTGGTGCTGCTGGCCGAGACCCTGCATGGCTACCAGCGGCTGTGCCGGCTGATCACCCTGGCCCGGCGCCGCGCCGACAAAGGCAGCTACCGCGCGCTGCGCGAGGATCTGGCCAGCGCGGACGACGGCGCCGGCCTGCTGTGCCTGTGGCTGCCGCGCGGCGATGGCGACGACGCCGCGGACGGCGCCTGGCTGCAGGCGCGCTTCCCGCAGCGGCTGTGGCTGGCGGTGGAACTGCTGCGCGGTCCCGACGACGCCGCGCTGCTGCAGGCGCGCCTGCAGTTGGCGCATGCGCTGCAGCTACCGGCCGTGGCCAGCGGCGACGTGCACATGCACGCACGCGGCCGGCGCGCGCTGCAGGACACCTTGACCGCGATCCGCCAGCGCCTGCCGCTACACGAAGCCGGCGCCCACCTGTATCCCAACGGCGAACGCCACCTGCGCCCGCGCGCCACGCTGGCGACGCTGTATCCGCCGGAACTGCTGGCCGAAACCATGCGCATCGCCCAGCGCTGCACATTCCACCTCGGCCAACTGCAGTACGAATACCCACACGAACTGGTACCGCCCGGGCACACACCCACGCAGTGGCTGCGCATCCTCACCGAACGCGGCGCGGCCGAGCGCTGGCCGCACGGCCTGCCGGACAAGGCGCGGCGCCTGATCGAACACGAACTCGGCGTGATCGAGCGGCTGAAGTACGAGTCCTACTTCCTCACCGTCTATGACCTGGTGCGCTTCGCGCGCTCCAAGGACATCCTGTGCCAGGGCCGCGGCTCGGCGGCGAACTCGGCGGTGTGCTACGCGCTGGGCATCACCGCGATCGATCCGGACCGCATCGGCATGCTGTTCGAGCGTTTCATCTCCGAGGAGCGCAAGGAGCGGCCGGACATCGACATCGATTTCGAGCACGACCGCCGCGAGGAAGTGATCCAGTACATCTTCAGTCACTACGGCCGCGAGCGCGCCGCGCTGGCGGCGGTGGCGATCAGTTACCACACGCGCAGCGCGGTACGCGACGTGGCGCGTGCACTGGGCCTGCCCAGCGACACCGTCGATGCGCTGTCCTCCGCGCTGGGCCAGCGCGACCCGGTGGAGTCGGCACAGGAACTGCTGCGCGAACGCGGTTTCGACCCGGACACGCCGGTGATGCGCCGGCTGCTGGTGCTCGCCGGCCAACTGCTCGGCTTCCCGCGGCACCTGTCGCAGCACCCCGGCGGCTTCGTCATCTCCGAGCATGCGCTGCACACCCTGGTGCCGGTGGAGAACGCGACCATGGCCGAGCGCACGGTGATCCAGTGGGACAAGGACGACCTGGAACTGGTCGGGCTGATGAAGGTCGACGTGCTCGCGCTGGGCATGCTCAGCGCGCTGCGACGCACCCTGGACCTGCTGCGCGCGCACCGCGGCCGCGACTACACGCTCGCCACCATTCCTGCCGAAGATCCGCAGACCTACGCGATGATCCAGCGCGCCGACACCATCGGCGTGTTCCAGATCGAATCGCGCGCGCAGATGGCGATGTTGCCGCGGCTGCAGCCAAAAGAGTTCTACGACCTGGTCATCCAGGTGGCGATCGTGCGTCCCGGGCCGATCCAGGGCGGCATGGTGCATCCGTATCTGCGCCGGCGCAGCGGCGAGGAGGCCACCGACGATCTGCCCGACGAATTACGCGAGGTGTTCAAGCGCACACTCGGCGTGCCTCTTTTTCAGGAACAGGTGATGCAACTCGCAGTGGTCGCCGCTGGCTACACGCCGGGCCAGGCCGACCAGTTGCGCCGCTCGATGGCGGCCTGGAAACGCCACGGCGGCCTGGAACCGCATCGCGACAAGCTGTTGGAAGGCATGCTGGAGAGGAACTACACCGCCGAATTCGCCGGACGCATCTTCGAGCAGATCAAGGGCTTCGGCAGCTACGGCTTTCCCGAAAGCCACGCCGCCAGTTTCGCCCTGCTCACCTACGCCAGTTGCTGGCTCAAGTGCCACGAACCGGCCGCGTTCACCTGCGCGCTGATCAACAGTTGGCCGATGGGCTTCTACAGCCCCGACCAGTTGCTGCAGGACGCACGCCGCCACGGCCTGCAGGTGCGGCCAGTGGACGTACGCTACAGCGACTGGGACTGCAGCCTGGAAGCGTACAGCCCCGATCCCGAGGTGCAGCCGGCGATTCGCCTGGGCCTGCGCCTGGTCCGCGGCCTGGCCGAGGACGCCGCGCTGCGTTTGCAACAAGCGCGTGCGCAGGCCCCGTTCCACGACCTCGCCGACCTGTGCCACCGCGCCGCGCTCGACGACAAGGCCCGCGCCGCCCTCGCCGACGCTGGCGCATTGAAAGCTTTGGCCGGCCATCGCCATCGCGCCCGCTGGGCCGTGGCCGGCGTCGAGGCGCAGCGCCCCCTGTTCGAAGCGCTCGCAGCGACGCCCGAGCAGCAGGTGGCACTGCCGCTGCCCAGCCAGGGCGAAGACATCCGCGCCGACTACGCGACGCTCGGCACAACCCTGGGCAAGCATCCGCTGACCCTGCTGCGCGCGCAGCTGCGTGCGCGCCGCTACCGCCATTCCGGCGAGCTGCGGGCGTTGCCGCATGCCAGCGCCGTCGCCATCGCCGGTCTGGTGACCATGCGCCAACGCCCGCAGACCGCCAGCGGCGTCACCTTCGTCACCCTCGAAGACGAGCACGGCCTGGTCAACGTGGTGGTGTGGCGGCGTTTGGCCGAACGCCAGCGCCAGGCCCTGCTCGAATCCCAACTGCTGCTGGTGCGCGGCCGCGTCGAGACCGAGGGCAAGGTCCGCCACCTGATCGCCGCCCACCTCGAAGACCTGACGCCCATGCTGCTCGGCCTGGATATCCGCAGCCGGGATTTTCATTGAGGCCGCAAGCGTCAACGCCGCGGTAGCGCCTGGATCAACGTCGTGCCAGCTGAAGGCGCATCTGCGCCTTCCTTCTTCAAGCACCAGCATCCTCCAACCTACTGACGCAAGCAGGGCTACTTGAATATTTCAGGCTGCACCTCTGCCAACGCATACCGCCGCTGACAATGCTCGCAGAAGAACGCGCGCCGCTGCGCCTTGCCGAGTTGCTTGCGATACGTGAGCAAATGACCGTCGCGCGGACACACCGTCTTGGTGTGCACCTGGTAGTGCTTCTTCAGTTCGTAGGCTTTCTTCCAGCGATAGAAATCGAAGCTGTACTCGCGCGCCTGCGTCACCAGTTCGCCCAGCTTGCGCGGCGGCAATGCGCCGATCTCGCTCTCGGGGTGCACACGGATGCGATGCAGCACCTCGTTCTTGATGATGTTGCCGACCCCGGCGAACACGTCCTGATCCAACAAGGCATCGGCGGCGAGCGTATGCGGCCGCAGCCGCAACTTGCGCCGCGCCTGCGCCGCATCCCAGTCGGGATTCATCACGTCCGCCGTCCAGTCGTAGGCCGCGTCCAGCGGACCGTCGATGAACTTGATCGAACACGCGTAGAAGTTCAACTCCTCGCCCTTGGCGAAGCCCAAGCTCAAACGTGCCGTCGCGTCCTTGCGCGCATTGATCCGGTAGCTGCCGAACAGCAGGAAGTGGATGCGCACACTGAACGCATCGAACTCGATCAGGAAATGCTTGCCCCAACTGCGCAGCGACAGGATCTTGCAACCGCGCATCCGCTCCAGGTCCAGCTTGCTGTTGCCGGACACCCGCAGCACCTTGCGCCCGGCGAACGCGGCGGTTTCTTCCTTGAGGATGACGATCGAGGGACCTTCGGGCATGGCCTCAGTATCGAGCGCCGGCGTGAGTGGGCTGTGAGCCTAATGCGCCCAGCTACAGCACTATTCGCTCGGCCCAAGATCGCCTGTCACAAAAGTGCTAGTTTGATAATTTTCATTGATAGACCTACTCACGAGCGTACAAGTTCTTGTACAACTTCGAGCACAGCATGGACATCATCTCCTACAACGTCGCACGTTCTTCTCTAGCGGACATCATGGACCGCGTGGCCACCAACCGCCAGCCGGTGATAATAACGCGCAGCCGCAAGCAAGCAGTGGTCATGCTGTCTCTGGAAGACTACAAATCGATGGAAGAAACCGCCTATCTGTTGTGTAGCCAGAAGAACGCGCAGCGTTTTTTGGAATCCGTCGCCCAGCTCAAATCCGATGCAGCATCACAGGAAATGCCAGAGTGACACTGCCGTTTGCAGACAATGCCCAAGCGTCTCCAGCCAACAGCAACAAGCGGACAAGGTCAGCGTGCGCCACCATTAATTTGTCTACAAAATAGCGCTTCGCCCTAGCCCTGATAGCTAGGACTCGCGGGCATCTCAATTAAAGGCTAGACTCGGCGAATAGCAAATGGGCGAGCTCATGGAAACCGACCAACTCGTCACTTTCACAATCAGCGGAAAGCAGCCTAGCGACTTCACCATCGAGAGGCTCGCCGAATATATGCGCCAGTTATCCGATTTAGTGGGTGCTCCGGAAAAAATACGAGTCCAGAAGATCACACCTGGAAGCGTCAAGGTGCGACTAACTGTCGACCGTGAGCACTTCCCTCGTCTAGCCAATCGAATGGCCAGCGCAACAGCACCTTCAGCGTCGCGGGAATTGAGACGCACCGTCGAGAGCATGCGCGAGATGCTATCTGAAGATGGGGTCTCGATTGAAATGCGCGCCGGTAGAAGTCGAATATTCCATCTCCGCGGCTATGAGCGTGAGCATGGACAAGTCTTTGGGCCGATCCATCAGCGTTACGTCGCCCGAGGACAGGTTATCGGCCTAGAAGGAAAGGACGATACCAAACACGTCCGCTTACTCGACGTATCCACAAACCGCGAGCTCCGAGGGGAAATTAGGGAACAAGGTCTAGCCGAGCGACTGACCGGACACCTATGGAAAGGGATAGTTGAAGTCGCCGGCACCGCGAAGCTCAGTCGCTTGGCGGAGGGCACTTGGGTTATTTCGCAATTCCGAATAGATACTGTGACTGAACTAGAAGACGGAACACTCGCGGACGTGCTGCAACGTCTGCACGACGTCTTGGGAAAGGATGTCATAGAAGCGCAGCTGCGCGGCATCAGCAAGGATAGAGGCTGGTAAATGCGAATAGTCGTGGACAACAGCGTACTGCTTTACTTGGTTCATCCCAAAGCCCCTGCACCAATCGATCCTGAATCAGGAAAACCGGTCGAGCACTGCATTGAGCGGATCGAGGGCCTGCTCGATGACCTCGAGAAAGAAGGCGTAGAGATAGTTGTACCCACACCGGTACTGTCCGAGCTACTTATCAAGGCACCCGGCCGTGAGCCTGAAATTCTCAGCGCCCTTACGAACCGACGCGCTGTGCGCATCGTACCCTTTGATTCGATGGCCGCAATAGAGAACGCAATACTGAGACGGCCAAAGTCAGCGAGACATGGCGCCACAAAAAAAGAAGTTTCCTTTGATCTTCAGATATTGGCAATCACTCGTACCGTGGACGCAACGATGATCCTCACTGACGATGCCACTCTACGACGCCGTGCAATTGCAGCTGGCATCAAAGTGAAAGGCATAGGCGAATTAGGCATTCCGGAAACCAAACGGCAGCACGGGTTGCCATTTGACCGACAGGCAGATGAGCACGCGAATGATGCAAATCTCACGTATCAAATTGAACACGAAGTTAACCAAACGCAATCTACCGATCAACAAGTACCGTGATTAGGCTATGCCTCACGACCAGTACAATATCGGCCTAAGTCACGCACTGATTGACGATAAGCCCTGACTACGACTGCTATCGTACAGAACAAAAAGCCGGCACTAGGCCGGCTTTTTCGTTGACGCTCAAATTCGTGGTGGGCGGTGCAGGGTTCGAACCTGCGACCCTTGCCGTGTGAAGGCAATGCTCTACCGCTGAGCTAACCGCCCGTGTCGCGAGCCGCACATTATAGGGGTGTGGCGCGCGGCGTCAATGGGTCCTTGCGAGGTCCGTGGCGCGGCGTCGCCGCGCGGCCGCTACATGGTCTGGGTGGGCTTGTCGGCGTTGAGGATGCCGGCTAGCTGGGTCTCGATCTTGGTGCGGATGGTCTCGCCTTCGCTGTTGTCCGGCAGTTGCACGCCGATGCCGGCGGCGCGGTTGCCCTGGGCGCCGACCGGGGTCACCCAGATCACCTTGCCGGCCACCGGCAGGCGCTCGCTGGAATCGGGCAGGGTCAGCAGCAGGAACACTTCGTCGCCGAGGAAGTAGCGCTTGGGGGTGGGCACGAAGATGCCGCCGTTCTTCACGAACGGCATGTAGGCGTTGTACAGCGCCGCCTTGTCCTTCACCGCCAGCGACAGGATGCCCTGGCGTCCGCTCATCGCGCTCATCGTTGTGCCCCTCTCCGGGCCGGGCGATCGCCATCGCGCCAGGCCAGCAACAGTTCCGCGATCGCCAGGTCGGCGCGCACGGTGGTCCGCAGCAGGTCGCGGGTGCGATTGGCGGCGTCGAACCACGCGGCCAGCTTGTGCAATCGCGCCGGGTCGGTCAAGCCGGCCTGCGACGCCTGGGCCAGCGCCAGGTCGGCGGCATGGCCCAGGCGCTGTTCGGCCAGCGCGTCGCTGCTCCAGCGCTGCGCGGCGTCCAGCGTGCCGAGCTTGCCGGCGGCGACCTGCTCCAGATCCGCAGCCACCTGCTGGCGCAGCTTCAATCCGTCCTCGCGCAGCCACTGCGCGGCTAGGCCGGGATGGCCGCGCGCGGCGTCCAGCGCTTCGCGTGCGGTCTTCTCGGGAAAGTCCTGGGCCAGCAACCAGGCGATCGCCTCGTCGGCCGGCGGCAGCTTGAACTCCAGGCGCTGGCAACGGCTGCGGATGGTCGCCGGCAGCCGCGCCGGCTGCGCACTGATCAGCCACAGGTAGCGGCCGGGCTGCGGTTCTTCCAGCGTCTTCAGCAAGGCGTTGCAGGCGGCGCGGTTGATCGCGTCGGCCGGATCCACCACCACCACCTGGGCCACGCCGTACTGCGGGGTCAGCGCCAGTTTCTGCGAGATCTCGCGCACCTGCTCGATGACAATCTCGGTGCGCAGCTTGTCGCCGGTGCGGTTGGGGATGAACGAGATCAGCTGCAGGTCCGGATGGGTGCCGGCGGCGATCAACTGCGCGCTGCGCAGGTTCGCCGCCGGTTCGCCCTGACCGAGTACGTGCGCGGCCAGCTTCAGCGCCACCGCGCGCTTGCCCAGGCCTTCCGGCCCGCAGATCAGCAGGCCATGGCCGAGGCGGCCGGCGTCGAGCGCGGCCACGGTCTGGTCGTAGGCGCGCTGCTGCCACGGCGCAAACGGCAGATCGCTCATAGCGTCGGCTCCTGTTGCTGCTGCATCCACGCCACCAGCGCGGCGGCGACCGCCTGGGCGACCGCCTGTGGCGGCTGGCTGGCGTCGATGACGCGGAAGCGCTGCGGATCCTGCGCGGCGCGCTGGCGGAAGCCGGCACGTACACGCTGGAAGAAATCGTCCTGCTCGCTCTCGATCCGGTCCGGCCACAGGTCGCGACCGCTGGTGCGGGCGCGGCCGATCTGCACGTCCAGGTCCAGCAGCAAGGTCAGACCCGGCTGCAGGCCGACCGCGCGGCGCTCCAGGTCGGCGATCCAGGCGCGGTCCAGGCCGCGGCCCTCGCCCTGGTAGGCGTAGCTGGAATCGGTGAAGCGGTCGCTGACCACGTAGGCGCCGCGCTGCAGCGCCGGGCGGATCACCTCGCGCACGTGCTGCGCGCGCGCGGCGAACACCAGCAGCAGTTCGGTCTCGGCGGCCAGCGGCTCGGCGACTTCGCCGGGCGTCTTGTCCAGCAGCAGCGCGCGGATGCGTTCGGCCAACGGCGTGCCACCCGGCTCGCGGGTCAGCACCACCTCGTGGCCCTGCGCCTGCAGCGACTCACGGATCGCGTTGATCGCGGTGGTCTTGCCGGCGCCCTCGCCGCCTTCCAGGCTGACGAAGCGATGGTGACTCAGCACGGCCTCGCTCATGGCGTCACCGCCGCGCCGTTGCGCGCCTGGCGCAGGCGCTGCAGGTAGCGCGCCACCGCCGCGTTGTGCTCGGCATAGCTGGAGGAGAACGCATGCGCGCCGCTGCCGTCGCCGATGGCCACGAAGTACAGGCTGTCGCCCGGCGCCGGGTTGGTGGCGGCACGCAGCGCCTCGCGTCCGGGCATGGCGATCGGGGTCGGGGTCAGGCCGGTGCGGGTGTAGGTGTTGTACGGCGTATCGGTCTCCAGGTCGCGCTTGCGGATGTTGCCGTCGTAGGCGCTGCCGATACCGTAGATCACGGTCGGGTCGGTCTGCAGTTTCATGCCCAGTTGCAGGCGGCGCACGAACACGCCGGCGATCTGCGGGCGCTCGGCGGCCAGGCCGGTTTCCTTTTCCACGATCGAGGCCAGGATCAGCGCCTGCTCCGGCGACTGCAACGACAGGTCCTTGGCACGCGCGTCCCAGGCCTCGGCCAGCGCCTTGTCCATGGCCGCATGTGCGCGGCGCAGCAGTTGCAGGTCGGTGTCGCCGCGCTGGTAGAGGTAGGTCTCGGGCAGGAAACGGCCTTCCGGGTGCTGGCCGGGCTGGCCGAGCTTGGCCATCAACTCGCTGTCGCTGAGGTCGGCGGTGGTGTGCACCAGCGGCGTGGCCGCGTTCAAGGCGCTGCGCAGCTGGCGCACGTTCCAGCCTTCGACGATGGTGAAGCGGTACTGGATCACCTGGCCCTTGCGCATGCGCAGCAGCAGCTCGCGCGGGCTCAGCGCCGGCTGCAGTGCGTATTCGCCGAACTTGAGCTTGCCGGCCACGCCCAGCTCGCGCGCCAGCAGCTGCCACTGCAGATCGCTGCCCTGGGTCACGCCGGCGGCGCGCAGCTTGCGCAGCACCCCGTTGAGCGAGGCGCCGCGCGCCACTTCCACGCTGGGCTGGGTCGCCTGCAGCGGCTGTTCGGCGAAGGCGCGATAGCCGTGCCACCACCACGCGCCGGCTGCGGCGAGCAGCAGCGCCAGCACCAGCAATGCCGCCAGCAGGGTCAGACACCCGCGTTTAGCCCAAGCCACGACCACCTCGGAGCGAATTCAATGACGTGCAGGATACCGCGCGGCCGGCATGGCCCGGTATCGCGCGGCCCCGCTCATGGATCCAGCGCACGCAGCAGGCCGCGTGCCTTGGCCCGGGTCTCGTCGAGCTCGCGCTCCGGGTCGGAGTCGAACACGATGCCGGCGCCGGTGCGGAACTGCACCTGCGCGCCGTCCACCTCGGCGGTGCGGATGAGGATGTTCAGGTCCATGTCGCCGTCGCGGTTGAGCCAGCCGAACGCGCCGGTGTAGGCGCCGCGCGGGGTCTGCTCCAGCTCGGCGATGATCTGCATGCAGCGCACCTTGGGGCAGCCGGTGATGGTGCCGCCGGGGAAGGTGGCGCGGATCGTCTCGCCCGGAGTCGTTCCCGCACGCAGCCGGCCGCGCACGTTGCTGACGATGTGGTGCACGTGGGCGTAGCTCTCCACGGTCATCAGCTCGTCGACCTCGACGCTGCCCGGCGCGCAGATCCGCCCCAGGTCGTTGCGCTCCAGGTCGATCAGCATCACGTGCTCGGCGCGCTCCTTGGGGTGCCCGACCAGTTCGCGGATGCGCGCGGCCTCGTCGTCGCCCGGCGCGCGCGCGCGGGTGCCGGCGATCGGCCGGGTCTCGACCACGTCGCCGCGCACCGACACCAGCCGTTCCGGTGAGGAACTGACCACGGCGCGGCCGTGGCCGACGAACAGGCCGGCGAACGGCGCCGGGTTGGCGCGGCGCAGTTGCGCGTACAGCGCCGCCGGCGCCAGCGGCGCGGCGAAGCGCGCCGACCAGCGCCGCGACAGGTTGACCTGGAACACGTCGCCGGCGCGCAGATAGTCGAGGATGCGGCGCACGCCGTCGACGAAGCGCTGCGGCGGATCTTCCTCGATCGCCAGCGGCGCCTGCCACGCCGGCGCAGGCGCCGCCGCAGGCAGTGCCTGCAGATCGGCGAGCACGCGGTCCAGCAACGCCGCATGCGCGGGCTCGGCCAGCGCCACACAGTCGCCGCTGACGTGATCGCGCAGCAGCGCCGCGGGGCAGCGCAGGGCCAGCGCCGCGGGCGTGGTCGCAGCGGACGGCGGCAGTTGCAGCACCGGCTCCACCTGCGCAGCCAGTTCGTAGTCCAGCAACAGCGCCCAGCCGCCGCGGAACGGCCAGCGCGGTTCGTCGCGTTCGCAGCGTTCGGCCTGCCAGCGCGCGTCCAGCGCATCGAGGAAATCGCCGGCGACCGCCGTGCCATCCATCGCGCGGGTCACGCCATCGCGATCCAGCCGCAGGCCCTGCCCGTCGGCGACCAGCAGCAGATCCCAGCGGCCCTGCGCCGTGCCCGACGCCGCGGATTCCAGCAGCACCGGATACCGCTGCGGCGCCAGGCGATGCAGCGCCAGCAGATCGACCTCGGCCGGCAAGGGAACGGTACGCAGCATCGAAGATCCGCTGGAAGAATGAAAAAACGTCAGGAAACGGAAGGCGCCGCCAGAGAAGCTCTAAGCCATAACGCAGCAACGCGCGCGTACCTCACGCGCGCCGCTCGATGTATGGACGCGCGACGGGAGTGAGGCGCCGGCTGTGACGATTCCCGATTCCCGATTCCCGAATCCCGGCTCTCAGACCCGCTTGAACACCAACGTGCCATTGGTCCCGCCGAAGCCGAACCCATTGGACATCGCCACGTCGATCTTCTTCTCGCGCGCCACGTTCGGCACGTAGTCCAGATCGCAGCCTTCGCCCGGCTCGTGCAGGTTGATGGTCGGCGGGATGATTCCGGCGTGGATCGCCATCACCGAGAAGATCGCTTCCGCACCGCCGGCGGCGCCGAGCAGGTGGCCGGTCATCGACTTGGTGGAGCTGACCATGGTCTTGTAGGCGTGATCGCCGAGCGCGCGCTTCATCGCCAGGGTCTCGGCCAGGTCGCCCAGCGGCGTGGACGTGCCGTGCGCGTTGAGGTAGTCGATCTGGTCCGGATTGAGCTTGGCGTCCTTCATCGCCGCCACCATGCTGCGCGCGGCGCCTTCGCCGTCCTCGCTCGGGGCGGTCATGTGGAAGGCGTCGGAACTGGCGCCGAAACCGACCAGCTCGGCATAGATGCGCGCGCCGCGCGCCTTGGCGTGTTCGTACTCTTCCAGTACCAGCACGCCGGCACCATCGCCGAGCACGAAGCCGTCGCGCTCCTTGTCCCACGGCCGCGAGGCCGCGGCGGGATCGTCGTTGCGGGTGGACATCGCCTTCATCGAGCAGAAGCCGCCCACCGAGGTCGGCGAGGACCCGCGCTCGGCGCCGCCGGCCAGCATCACGTCGGCGTCGCCGTGCTGGATCATGCGCATCGCGGTGCCGATGGAATGGTTGGAGGTGGCGCAGGCCGAGACCGCGGAGAAGGTCGGCCCCTTCAGCCCTTTGATCAGGCTCACCTGGCCCGGCAGCATGTTGATGATGGTGCTGGGGACGTAGAACGGCGAGATCTTGCGCGCGCCGCCCTCGTGGAATTTGATGGTCTGCTCCTCGATGCCGAGCAGGCCGCCGATGCCGGAACCGAGGATCGCGCCGATGCGCTCGGCATTGGCCTCGGTGATCTCCAGGCCGGAATCGTCCAGCGCCATGAACGAGGCGCCGACGCCGTAATGGATGAACGAATCCATCTTGCGCGCGTCCTTGGACGAGATGAACTTGGTCGGATCGAAATCCTTGATCTCGCCGGCGATCTTGGTGGTGAACTGAGACGCATCGATCTGGGTGATCGGGCCGATGCCGGAGCGTCCGTTGACGATCCCTTCCCAACTGCTGGCCAGGTCATTGCCCAACGGCGACACCAGGCCCATGCCGGTTACGACGACACGACGGCTCATTGCGAAATCTCCTCACCGCGATACGCGCGGCCTTGACGCTGTAAAAACACAGGGCCGCATGCGCGGCCCCATGGGATTGTCACGCGCATCGGGCCCACGCAGGCGCCGATGGCGATCGAGAACGCAGCCTCAGCTCTTGACGTGCGCCTTGACGTAGTCGATGGCCTGCTGCACCGAGGTGATCTTCTCGGCTTCTTCGTCCGGAATCTCGCACTCGAACTCTTCTTCCAGGGCCATCACCAGCTCGACGGTGTCCAGCGAGTCGGCACCCAGGTCATCGACGAACGATGCGTTGTTGGTGACTTCTTCTTCCTTGACGCCGAGTTGTTCGACGACGATTTTCTTGACGCGTTCTTCGATGGTGCTCATTGGGATATCGCTCCAGATGGAGTAGTGGTGGTTCGAGTTTTAGGATCCCCGCACACGGATGTGCGGTGCTCCTGTGAGGGACTCACAAAACGCCATCGGGCTGCGATGGCCGCGTTGGGTAGTGTAGTGGAAACCGACTGGCCCTTGCAGCACTGCACAAATGCCGGCCGATCAGCCACTTAGGCGCATCCACTGCGCCGCAGGCTCACGGCATGTACATCCCGCCGTTCACGTGCAGGGTTTCGCCGGTGATGTAGCCGGCGCCGGGCCCGGCCAGGAACGCCACCGCGTTGGCGATGTCGGCTGGCTGGCCGAGCTGGCCGAGTGCGATCTGCTCCAGCAGCGCGGTGCGCTGCGCTTCCGGCAGCGCCTTGGTCATGTCGGTATCGATGAAGCCCGGCGCGACCACGTTGACGGTGATACCGCGCGAGCCGATTTCCTTGGCCATCGACTTGGAGAAGGCGATGATGCCGGCCTTGGCCGCGGCGTAGTTGGCCTGGCCCGGGTTGCCGGTCACGCCGACCACCGAGGCGATGTTGACGATGCGGCCCTTGCGCGCCTTCATCATGCCGCGCAGCACCGCCTTGGAGGTGCGGAACACGCTGGTCAGGTTGGTGTCGATGATCGCCTGCCAGTCGTCGTCCTTCATCCGCATCAGCAGGTTGTCGCGGGTGATGCCGGCGTTGTTGACCAGGATCGAGACCGGGCCGAATTCCTTGGCGATCGCCTCGATCAGCGCATCGACCGCGGCGCCGTCGGTGACGTCCAGCGCGCGGCCATGGCCGCCGTGGGCGGCCAGGCGCGCACCGATCGCCTGCGCGCCGGCGTCGGAGGTGGCGGTGCCGATGACGGTGGCGCCCTGCGCGGCCAGTTCGTCGGCGATGGCGGCACCGATGCCGCGGCTGGCGCCGGTGACCAGCGCGATCTCGCCCTGCAATGGCTTGCTCATCTGCGTTTCCTTGGAGACGGACGGCGCATGGCGCCGATGGAAAGGAGGGAAACCAGCGCGGGCGAACGGCGCACCGCGCGGCGACCGGCGATCAGGAGGCCCAGGCCTCGCGCGCGCCGGCGAACTCGGCGGGCGTGCCCAGGGCGCGGCCGTCGAGCGACTTGTCGATGCGCTTGACCAGCCCGGTCAGCACCTTGCCCGGGCCGCACTCGGCCAGGCGGGTGGCGCCGCCGGCGGCCAGCGCCTGCACGCAGCCGGTCCAGCGCACCGGCAGATACAACTGCTCGACCAGCGCCTGGCGGATCGCCTCGACGCCCTCGTGCACCTGCGCATCGGCGTTCTGCACCACCGGCAGCTGCGGCGCCTGCCAGGCCAGCCCGCGCATCGCTTCGGCCAGGCGGTTGGCGGCCTCGCGCATCAGCGGGGTGTGCGAGGGCACGCTGACCGCCAGCTTCACCGCCTTGCGCACGCCGCGCTCGGCCAGCAGCGCCAGCGCGCGGTCGACCGCCGCGGCATCGCCGCCGATCACCACCTGCCCCGGCGAGTTGTAGTTGGCCGGCACCACCACCTGGCTGCCGGCGGCCTGCGCGCAGACCTCTTCGACCACGGCGTCCTCGGCGCCGAGCACCGCAGCCATGGCGCCCACGCCGGCCGGCGCGGCGTCCTGCATCAGTTGCCCGCGCAGCCGCACCAGGTGCGCGCCGTCGTGCAGCGACAGGGCGCCGGCGGCGACCAGCGCGCTGTACTCGCCCAGGCTGTGCCCGGCCAGCTGCGCCGGACGCGCCCCGCCCTCGGCCAGCCACAGCCGCCACAGCGCCACGCTGGCGGCCAGCAGCGCCGGCTGGGTGTACTCGGTGCGGTTGAGCATCTCTTCCGGGCCGCCCTGGCTCAGCGCCCACAGGTCCACGCCGGCGCCCTCGGAGGCTTCGGCGAAGCTGTCGCGCAGCTGCGGATGCAATTCGGCCAGTTCGGCCAGCATGCCCAGCGATTGCGAACCCTGGCCGGGGAAGACGAAGGCGAGTGTGGAATCGGTCACGCGGTTGGCCCTGCGAAAATCGAGCGGCGATGATACGGGCGAAACCGGCCGGGCGTCTGTACCCGGGCGTATGTGAAGTGGCCGCTGGCCACCGCGCGGTGCCAGCGGCGCTCGGCTCCGCCCTGCCGGGCCATGCCGACAGCGCGCGTGCGGGCGCGACGCATGCGAGCAGAACGCGCTGCGACGGGTGCGTCAGGCAAGGCAAAGGCAGCGCATGCCGACAGCAGCGCGGCGCGATGGGCGTTGGTCGAATCGGCATGGACTCGCGCCCAGGCGATGGCACGATGGCGCGGACGCCCTGGCGGCCACTCGGATCGAACCGCACCTCGACCGACCGTGCCCAGGGCGCCGCAACAACCGCTCTGCCGCCACGCAACGGTGCCACCTCGTTGCCACCGCAGGAGCTGCTTAAGCCGCGACGGGCGTGCCCGTGAAAGCCGGTCGCGGCTAAATACAGGAGCTTCGGTAAGGCGCGAGCGAGATGCGACGACGGACACAGCGCGCGCAGGCAGCACTGCGTGTCCGGCCGCAGCGACTGCGCACAACCGATGGTGCGCGAGCCTGGCGCGCACTGGCATCGACAACGATGGGGTCGGCCAGCGCATCGCCGTGTGTCGTGGAGACGACGCACAGCATCCGGCATTGCCGCTGCGTACCGCGGTGCCGATGGCGCCGCGCACGGACAGGCTCAGTAGCGCAGCAGCGCCGAGCCCCAGGTGAAACCGCCGCCGAAGGCTTCAAGCAGCAGCAACTGGCCGCGCTGCACGCGGCCCGACCGCACCGCCACGTCCAGCGCCATCGGCACCGAGGCGGACGAGGTGTTGCCGTGGATGTCCACCGTCACCACCACCTGCTCCATCGGCAGGTCCAGGCGCTTGGCGGTGGCCTCGATGATGCGCAGATTGGCCTGGTGCGGGATCAGCCAGTCCAGGTCGTGCTTGTCCAAGCAGTTGGCCTCGAGGGTCTCGTCGACCACGGCGTCCAGCGCCTTGACCGCGTACTTGAACACCTCGCTGCCCTTCATCTGGATGCCGCCGGCGGCCGGGTCGCCGGTGCCGTCGCCCAGGCCGGTGGCGATGCCGACCGGATTCCACAGCAGTTCCTTTTTGCTGCCGTCGGCATGCAGATGGGTGCTGAGAATGCCCGTGTCTTCGTCGGCGCGCAGGACCACCGCGCCGGCGCCGTCGCCGAACAGCACGCAGGTGGTGCGCTCGGTCCAGTCGACGATGCGGCTGAGGGTTTCGGTGCCGATGACCAGCACGGTCTTGGCGTCGCCGCTGCGGATGAACTTGTCGGCCACGCTGAGCGCGTAGACGAAGCCGGAGCAGGCGGCGTTGACGTCCAGCGCCGGGCAACCGACCACGCCAAGGCGGGCCTGGATCAGGCAGGCGGTGGACGGGAAGATCAGGTCCGGCGTGGTGGTGCCGACCACGATCATGTCGAGTTCGGCGGCATCGATGCCGGCGGCTTCGATGGCCTTCAGCGCGGCCTCGTAGCCCAGGTCGCCGGCGGTCTGGCCGGGGGCGGCGATGTGCCGCTCGCGGATGCCGGTACGGCTGCGGATCCATTCGTCGCTGGTGTCGACCATCTGCGACAGATCGTCGTTGGTCAACACTTTTTCAGGCAAATAGCTGCCGGTGCCCGCGATCCTGGAATAGATCCGCTTGCTCATTCTGGTTCCTGTTGCCTGTTACGCAGGCCGCCCCGGTGCGGCGCGGCCTGTGAAGATGGGTGACTCCGTCCGCCGCAGCGCGGTGGACGGGCACGCATCAATCTTCTTCGACCTGCGCGGTCTTGGTGGCGATCACCTTCTTGCCACGGTAGTAACCGTCAGCGGTGACGTGGTGGCGCAGGTGGATCTCGCCGCTGGTCGGATCGGTCGACAGCTGCTTGGCGCTGAGGGCGTCGTGCGAACGGCGCTGGCCGCGGCGGGACGGGGTGACACGGGATTTCTGCACAGCCATGGGATTGCTCCAAACTCGGTTCGTTTACATCTGTCGTCATTACGTCGCGCAGGACGCGCGCGTCCGGCAACAACCTCAGGCAGCGGCAGGCGGACCGACCGCTACTGTTTCTTCAGCGCCGCCAACGCCGCGAACGGGTTGACCTTGCTCGTTTCTTCCTCGGTCGCCGGCCAGTCGCGATCGACCGCCTCGCTTCCGGGCGCCACCGGCACCAGCGGCACCGCCAGCACCAGCTCGTCCTCGACCAGATCGGCCGGCCGCAGCATGCCGTCTTCCGGCACCAGCAAGGCCTCGTGATCCGGCGGCAGCGCGGCTTCTTCTTCCTCGCTGCGGATCAGCCCCAGCCGCTGCACGCTCGACACCGGCAGCAGGAAGCGCTGCAGGCTGCGCTGACAGATCAGCGGCAGCTCGGTTTCGATCTTCAGTTCGACATAGGACACTTGCAGTACAGCGTCGCGGCCGAATTCCAGCGTGTAGCGGCATTCGCCTTCGGTGTCGGCCAGGCTGCCTTGCAGACGGGTCATCGCCGAGAGCGGCAGGCGGTCTTCGAAGACCCTGCGCGCTGCGACCATCCGCCAGGCATCCAACAGTTCGGGCACGTTCGCGGACATAAGCCGCAGAATGTTAAGGACTGCCGGGGCCGCTGTCAAACCGCCCCCTTGGCCGCTGCCAGCCCGGCCCCGAACCGCCTTGCCGGTCCGCGCCGGCCGCCGCAGACTGCCGGCCCCGGCCTGCCGCCGCCCGCCCTTCCGCCGATGCCCGCGCTGATCCTGGCTTCCACCTCCGCCTACCGCCGCGAACTGCTGCAGCGGCTGCGCCTGCCCTTCGACTGCGCGCGCCCGCAGGTCGACGAAACCCCGCTGCCCGGCGAAGCGCCGCTGGCGCTGGCGCAGCGGCTGGCCGCGGCCAAGGCGGCGGCGGTCGCGGCCACCGCCGGGGAAGCCTGGGTGATCGGCTCGGACCAGGTCGCCGAACTGGACGGCCAACCGCTGGGCAAGCCCGGCAACGTCGCCGCGGCACACGCGCAGCTGGCCGCCATGTCCGGGCGCAGCGTGCGCTTCCACACCGCGGTCTGCCTGCAGCGCGGCACGCACACCCTGCACGCCTGCGACCTCACCGAAGTGCAGTTCCGCGACCTGCAGGCCGAGGCCATCGCCCGCTACGTCGCCGCCGAACAGCCGCTGGACTGCGCCGGCAGCTTCAAGTGCGAAGGCCTGGGCATCAGCCTGTTCCGCGCGATCCACAGCCAGGACCCCACCGCGCTGATCGGACTGCCGTTGATCGCGCTGTCCGAGCTGCTGCGCGAGGCCGGCTTTACCCTGCCCTAGCCGGCCGACAGGTGCTGCTCCTTACTGCAGCCGGCACCACTGGTACGGGAAGCGCGCCTGGCCGACCCAGGACGGGTAGAGCTGGCACGAGCCCGGCTGCAGCGCCAGGCCGTAGCGCGCCAGTTGCTGCGCGGCCAGCGCCTGGGTCTGGCGGTCCGCGGCGGCGACATCCACGGCCCGTTCCGGCAGCAGCACCCAGCGACAACGACCGGCATCCACCTCCACGCCGGCGCGCACCGGGCGATGCGCGAGACGCCGCATCAGCGCGCAGTCCGGGCCGCGGTCCAGACCCAGGCGCGCGGCCACGGCATTGAGCCGCTGCAGGCGTTCGACGTTGCGGTCCACCTCTGCCGGCAACAGCGCATAGCCCTGCCCGCGCGCCGCCAGCATTTCGCGGACCCGCGCGGCGTAGGCCGGCGTTTCCGGGAAATTGGAGGCGACCGACGCGTACGCCGCCTGCTCTGGCAGGAACGGGATGCGCCAGGACTCCGGCGCATCGCCGACCAGCAGCACCAGGCTGCGCCCGGGCTGCGGCATCGGCGGCGCCTGCACCCGGAACGCCTGCCGCGCCCAGCGCTCGTGGCCCCAGTCGCCCCAGCCATACAGCGCAAAGGCCGCACAGGCGATCAGGGTCCAACGCGCCGCTGGGGCGGCGATGCGCGTCGGCAGCAGCCGCCGCAGCCCCACCCACAGCAGCAGCAGCGCCAGCAGCTCCGGCACCACCAGGTAGCGCTGGATGCTGAAGGCCGCCTGCCAGGCAAGAAAGGCGACCACCACGAACACCAGCACCGCGCGCCACGCCGGCGCGACCACCTCCGCCGGCGCGGAGGCGCGCGGACGCCGCAGCACCCAGCGCAGCAGCGCGACCAGGCCCAGCAGATACAGCAGCGGCCACACCAGTTGCCGCAGGCGTACCTCGCTGACCCGGTTCGGCGCCAACGAGAACTGCAGCGGCCAAGTCAGCCACTCCCATAGCGTCTTCGGCAACCAGCGTGTGTCGCTGACCGCCACCGGCTGCGCCAGCGGCGCCAGGAAGTGGCTGTTGAACTGCGGGAACAGCGGATTGCCGAAGGTCTGCCACACCCGCAGCAGCCACGGCCCGGCCAGCAGCACGAAGCTGAGCAGGGTCACCGCGGTCAGTACCGCGGCGCCACCGATGCGCTGCCGCGGGCGCCCGCCGGCGACCAGCGCGGCCACGCCCAGGGCCAGCGCGAACAGGGCATTGGTCAACTTGCAGGCCATCGCCAGCCCGAGCAGGGCACCGGCCAGCGTCCACCAGCCCAGCGCCACGCCCTGCGCCGCGGCCTGCTGGCGGCGTTGCGCATGCAGTGCGGCGAGCAGCGCGCCCAGCACCGGCAACGCGCTGGTGTTGTCGGCCATGGTGCCGGCGAACTCGGACAGGAACGCGGCGCTGCACAGCCCCGCCAACGCCAGCCACGGCGCCAGCCGCGCGCGGTCCAGCCGCGGGTCCAGCACCTGCCAGACGATGCCCGCCAGCAGCAGGAACGCCAGGGCATGCAGCACGCCCATCGCAAAGCCGGCCAGCGGCGCAGGCAGGCCGACGAACAGCGCGTAATGCAGCACGTCCAGCAGCGGATTGAAGTAGCTCTGCATCTGCGCCGGCGCCAGGTCGATGCCGAGGCGGCCGTGCAATGCGGCGTAGCCGTTGTACAGGTGGTAGTTGCGCAGGTCCCAGTTGGCGTCCTGACCCAGCCACAGCGACAGCAGCCCACCCAGGAGCGCGACCGCCACACCCGCGGCGATCACGTTGCCGCGGCTGTGGAAGGCGAAGCGGCGATCCAGCGCGGCGAGCAGGCGCTGGCGGCGCGTCGGGCGCGGCAGCGCCGCGGCAGCAGCGGTCGTGCTCATGCGCCATCACCATGATGCGCACCCTGCGCATCCGCCGCCGGCCAGGCCGGGATCGCCAGGTAGGCCAGGCGCTTGGCCTCGATGCGGCCGCGCGTAACCGTGTCCAGGATCAGCCCGCAGGCCAGCAGCAGCACGCCGAGCAGGACCAGCGCCGAGCACAGGATCGCGGTGGGAAACCGCGGCACCAGGCCGGTGTGCAGATAGGTCAGCAACAGCGGCACCGCCAGCGCCAGCGCCAGCAGCACGCAGGCGCCGAAGCCCAGCGAGAAGAACAGCAAGGGCCGCTCGGCCTTGAACAGGCGCAGGATGGTCAACAGGATGCGGGTGCCGTCGTGCCAGGTGCGCAGCTTGCTCTGCGATCCTTCCGGACGCGCGCCATAGGCAGTGTCCACCTCGGCCACCGGCATGCGCAGCTGCAGCGCGTGCACCGCCAGTTCGGTCTCGGTCTCGAAGCCGGCCGCATGCGCGGGAAACGACTTCACGTAGCGTCGCGAGAACACCCGGTAGCCGGACAGCATGTCGTCGAAGCTGCGACCGAACAGGAAGCCCACGCAGCGGGTCAGCAGCACGTTGCCGGTGCGATGGCCGGCGCGGTACGCCGCCGCTTCGTCGCTGCGGCGAGCGCCGACCACCATGTCCAGCCCGTCGCGCAGCAGGCGCTCGACCAGCGCCGGCGCCATCGCCGCATCGTAGGTCGCATCGCCGTCGACCAGCACGTAGACGTCGGCCTCGATGTCGGCGAACAGGCGCCGCACCACGTTGCCCTTGCCCTGCAGCGCGACCTCGCGCACCACCGCGCCGGCCGCACGCGCACGGGCGATGGTGGCGTCGCTGGAATTGTTGTCGAACACGTGGACCTGCGCGCCCGGCAGATGCGTGGCGAAATCGGCCACGACCCGGCCGATGGTGGCCGCCTCGTTGTGGCAGGGCACCAGCACCGCGATCCGCGGCACGGCCGCGGGGCGATCGGAAGGGAAACTGGACATGGGCGGCGTGCGGTCCTGCGCGACGGCGGAAAGGCGCGCCATCCTAGCTCAGCGCGGGCGCAGCACGATCGATTGCTCCCACCAGTCCTCGACGCTGCCGTCGCGCCCGTGCAGGCGCAGGCCCAGCCAGTGCGTGCCCGGCGCCAGGCCGCTGGCATCGACGCTGGCGCGGAAGCCGATGTTGGGGTGGCCCGGATCGGTGGAGATCTTCCAGAATTTGGTGACGTCGTAGACGTCGCCGTAGTGCGCCTGCACCGCGACCTTGCCGTCGAGCAGCACCTCGACCCGGTCGATCCCCACGCCGTCCTTGAACGCCCAGCCGGAAACGTCGAAGCGGCGGCCGACGCTGGCGTCCACGTCCGGCGTGTTGAACCAGGCCATCGCCGGCGTGGTGCAAGGGCCGTTCGCACGCTGCGCCGGCAGTGCGAACAGCAGGAAACGCTGGCTGCCGTGGTCGCTGGACACCACCCGCGGCGGCGGCAGCGGGCCGACCAGGTCGCAGACCGCGTGGTAGCGCTGCAGCAGCAGCCGGTACTTCATGTCGCTGGGCGAAAGCACCAGCAGCCGCGGAGCGTCGCGGTGGCCGTCGCTGAGCAGGCCCCACTGCTGCAGTTGCGCGCTGCGTCCGTGCTTGTCGTTCAACGGATGCGGCAACACCTGGATGTTGGGATCGCGCAGTTCGAAGCCGAGTTCGGCGCCGACCTTGAAGTTGTCCGCCAGCACCTGGGTGCCGGGCGGCATGCTCGCCAGTTCGCGCCGCACCGCGCCGGCCAGCGGCCGCCAGCCGGCGAAGTTGCGCGGGTAGTACTTGTCGCCGGCAGTGTGCTCGCGCACCGCCGGCACCGACACCGCCAGGTAGTAGCCGAACGCACCGACCAGGCCCAGCCCGGCCAGCAGCCAGGTGGCGCGGCGCAGCGGCTTGCTCCAGCCATTGAGGATCACCGGCGTGGCGATCAGCAGCGCCAGATAACCCGGCAGCGGCCAGTGGAAGCTGACCCGCTCGGCGTCGGTGAAGAACCCGAGCAGGAAGATGCCCAGCGTGGACACCCCGCCGAGCAGGCCGAAATACCGCCACTGCACGCGCGTGCCGCTGCTGCCGCCGCGTGTGGCCATCAGCGCCACCTTGGTCATCGCCACCGCCAGCAGCGGCGTGACCAGCAGCAACTGGATCAGCAGGAAGGCGATGCCGGCGGGCTGGAAACTCCAGGGATGGCGGTCGACCAACTGGAACTTGAGACCGGCCTCGCCGTTGTCCGCGTTCCAGGCCAGCAGCGGCAGCCAGGCGACCATGCCCAGCGCCAGCGCCACCCACACCTGCGGATCGCGCAGCATGCGCCGGCCCTGCGGGATCAGCAGCAGCGCGATCGCGCCGACGCCGATCACGCCGACGAAGCGGTAATGGCTCAGCGCGCCGATGACCAGACCCAGCGCCAGCTCCACCGCGCTCATCGCCTCGGTCTGGCGCAGCAGCCGCGCGGTGGCGTCGATGCACAGGATCGTCGCCAACGCCATCGGCACGTCCGGCAGCGCCAGGATGCCCAGGGTGCCGGACAACGGCATCAGCAAGGCCAGGCTGCCGGCGCGCCAGCCCGCCACCGCACCGAACCAGCGCGTGGCGATGCGTGCGATGAGCCACGGCACTGCCGCGCCCAGCAGCAGGAAGGGTGCGCGCAGTGCCAGCAGGTGGTCGCCGCCGAGCGCCACGCCCAGCCGCGCCAGCCACGCGGTCAGCCCGGGCAGGTCCGAGTAGGCCAGCGCCAGATGCTGGCCTTCCTGCCAATAGAATGCCTCGTCCACGAACAACGGCAGGCGCGCGGCGACCAGCAGTTTGGCGGCAGTGACGAGCGTCCACAGCACGATGAAGACGCTGCGTGCACGTTGTTCCCCTTGCATTGCCCGTACACTCCCTGAAACCGTTGCGAGAATGCGATGCCTACTCCGCTCCGCTTGCCGGAAATGCTAACCGATACGTTGCGCGAGGCGCTCACGCGCGCCCAGCAGCAGGTCAATGCGCTGGTCCTGGGCAAGCCGCAACAGGTGCGCATGGCGTTTGTCGCCCTGCTGTCCGGTGGACATCTGCTGATCGAGGACCTGCCCGGCCTGGGCAAGACCACGCTGGCGCATGCGCTGGCCGCGAGCCTGGGGCTGGGCTTCCAGCGCGTGCAGTTCACCTCCGATCTGTTGCCGGCCGATGTGCTCGGCGTGTCGGTGTACGACGCGCAGTCGCGCCAGTTCCAGTTCCACCCCGGCCCGGTGTTCACCCACGTGCTGCTCGCCGACGAGATCAATCGCGCGCCGCCGCGCACGCAGAGCGCGCTGCTGGAAGCGATGGCCGAACAGCAGGTCACGCTCGACGGCACCACCCATCCGCTGCCGTCGCCGTTCTTCGTCATCGCCACGCAGAACCCGGTGGACCTGTCGGGCACGTTCCCGCTGCCCGACTCGCAACTGGACCGCTTCCTGCTGCGGCTGGCGCTGGGGTATCCCAACGCCGAGGCCGAACGCGCGCTGCTCAGCGGCAGCGATCGCCGCGACCTCATCGCACAGGCGCAGCCGCTGCTCGGCGAGGCCGACATGGCCACGCTGCGGCAGGGCGTGGAGCAGATCCACGCCAGCGAGGCGCTGGTCGGCTACGTGCAGGCGCTGCTGGCGCGCAGCCGCCAGCACCCGGGCGTGCGCGTCGGCCTGTCGCCGCGCGCCGGCATCGCCCTGCTGCGCGCGGCCAAGGCGCATGCGCTGTTGCTCGGCCGCGGCCATGTGCTGCCCGACGACGTGCAGGCGCTGTTCGTGGCCGTGGCCGAGCACCGCCTGGTGGCCGAGCAGGAATCGGCCTCCGGCCAGGCCCTGGCCAAGGCGATCCTGCACAGCGTCGCGGTGGACTGACACTCATGCCGGGCGGGCGGCGCGACTGGCGGCAGCGACTGGCGCAGTTGGCCGCGCCGCGCGCGCCGGAAGCCCTGCCGGTGCAGTTGGACCGACGTCGCATCTACATCCTGCCGACGCCGTTCGGCGGCTTCCTGGCGCTGCTGCTGGCGGCGATGCTGCTCGGCGCGCTGAACTACAACAACAACCCCGCGCTGCTGCTGGCGATGCTGCTCGGCGCGGCCGCGATGGCCAGCGCCATCGTCGCGCACCTGCAGTTGTCCGGGCTGCGGCTGGAGGCGCTGTCGGCCGAGCCGGTCGCGGCCGGGCAGCCGCTGCGCCTGCGATTGGCGCTGGCCACCGCCGACGGCCGCCGACGGCGCGGCCTGCGCGTGCGCCACGGTGCCGCGCACACCTACCTGGACCTGCACCGCGACGACCGCAACGAGGCCGACCTGGAGGTGCCCACCGAACGCCGTGGTTGGCTCGACCTGCAGCGCATCCAGGTCTCCACCACCCAGCCGCTGGGCCTGCTGCGCGCCTGGGCCTGGTTCTGGCCGGACGCCCCGCTGCTGGTCTATCCGCAACCGGAGGCCGACGGCCCGCCGCTGCCGGCCGGCGCCGGCACCCCGACCCAGACCCGCCTGCACGCGCTGGGCGAGGAATTGCACCAACTGCGCCCGTATCGGGCCGGCGATGCACCGCGGGCGATCGCCTGGAAGCACTCGGCGCGCCGCGACACCCTGCTGGTGCGCGAGTACGAACGCCCGATCGGGGTGGACGTGGTGCTGGACTGGCGCACGCTGCCGACGTTGCCGCACGAACGCCGCATCGCGCGGCTGGCGCGCTGGGTCGAGGACGCCGAACGCGACGGTCGCCGCTACCGTTTGCTGTTGCCCGGGCAGCCGGCGCTGGGCCCGGGCCGCGGCCCCCAGCACCGACACCTGTGCCTGCGCGCGCTGGCGCTGCTGCCGCATGGCTGAGCCGCGCTCGCCGACGCTGCATGCCGCCAGCCGCGCCTGGGCGCTGGGCGCGGCGCTGCTGGCCTTGCTGCCGCTGCTGCTGCAGTTGCCCGGCACCCTGGCCTGGCTGATCGCGCTGTCGGCGCTGCTGATCGGCGCCAGTTCGGCGTGGCGGCCGCTGCCGGCGTTGCTGCGCCTGGCCCTGGTCGCAGCGATGCTCGCGGCGCTTTACTGGCAGGTCGGCCTGCGCTTCGGCCGCGATACCGGCTGCGCACTGCTGGCGGCGATGCTGGCGATCAAGCCCTCGGAACTGAGGAGCCTGCGCGATGCGCGCAGCCTGCTCGGCTTCGCCCTGTTCGCGCCGTTCGCCGCCTTCCTGCTCGACCAGGGGCCGGTGACGATGGCGCTGGGGCTGGCCGCGGTGATCGCGGCACTGCTGTGCATGCAGCGCCTGGCCGACCAGGAAGGGCATAGCACGCAGCGCCCGCTGCGCGGGCAGTTGCGCGGCGTCGGCCGTCTGCTGGCGTTGGGCCTGCCGCTGGCGCTGGCCGCGTTCTGGCTGTTCCCGCGGCTGGGCTCGCCGCTGTGGGGCGTACCGGAACGTGCGCTGGGCCGTCCCGGCCTGTCGGACACGATGAGTCCGGGGCAGTGGCTGGACCTGCTGGCCGACGACACCCCCGCATTGCGTGTGCAGTTTTTCGGCCCGGTGCCGGCACCGGCACAGCGCTACTGGCGCGGCCCGGTGCTGTGGGATTTCGACGGCCGCACCTGGCGTGCGCAGCGGGACAACGTCTTCGCGCCGGCACCGCCGATCCAGCTCGCACCCGGCGGCTGGGACTACCAGCTCGAGGTGGAGCCGACCGACCGCCGGCAACTGGTCGCCTTGGACCTGCCCCGCCAGGCACCGGCCGGCACCCGGCTGACGGCCGACGCCGTGCTGCAGACCGAGCGCCCACTCAGCGCGCTGACCCGCTGGCGTCTGCGGTCGGCGCTGCCGCAGCGGGTCGAGGCCGATCTCGCGCCGGCGCAACGGCAGCGCGCGCTGGCGCTGCCGCCCGGCTACAACCCGCGCACCCTGGCACTGGCCCGGCAGTGGCGGCAGCAGGCCGGCGCCGACGACGCGGCGATCGTCGCCCGCGCCCTGCAATGGATCCGCCGCGACTTCGCCTACACCCTGGAGACGCCGCTGCCCGGCCGCGACGGCGTGGACGAGTTCCTGTTCCAGCAAAAGGCAGGGTTCTGCCAGCACTTCAGTTCGGCGTTCGTGGTGCTGATGCGCGGCGCCGGCATTCCTGCGCGCGTGGTCACCGGCTATGCCGGCGGCACCCGCAATGCGTTCGGCGACTACTGGGTGGTGCGGCGCATGGACGCGCACGCCTGGGCCGAGGTGTGGCTGCCGCAACGCGGCTGGGTGCGGGTGGACCCGACCGCGGCGGTGGCGCCGGAGCGCATCTACGACACCCTGGAGGACCGCCTGGGCAGCGAGGCCGGCGCGCAGGGCGGCGCCGCAGACTGGCGCTGGCGCGACCTCGCCGACTGGGCACGACGCGGCTGGAACGACCTGGTGCTGTCCTTCGATGCCAACCGCCAGCAGCGCCTGCTCAGCCAATTCGGCGTGCCGAAGCTGGATCCCGGCCAATTGGTGGCCCTGTTCGCCGGGTTCGCGGTGCTGCTGCTGGGTGCGATGGCCTGGTGGCTCGCGCGCGGCGAGCGCGAACGCGATCCGCTGCTGCGGGCCTGGCGGGCGCTGGGCCGGCGCTACGCCCGGCGTGGGCTGGGCCGCGACCCGCACGAACCGGCCCTGGCGTGGGCGGCGCGCGTACAGCGGGAAACCGGCGATGCGAGCCTGATTCCGCTCAGCCGGCGTTTCGCCGATGCGCGCTACGCTGGCGCTGATTCGGACAGCGCTTCATTGTTGCGCGACCTGCGCAGGCACCGTCCGCCCACTGGAGCATCCCGATGAAGATTCGCCTGCTGTTCCCCGTGATCGCTGCGTTGGCGCTCGGCGCCTGCGCCACCGCCCCCAAGCCGCTGCAGGGCCAGTTCGCGCCCGTCAGCCCGCGCGACTCGGTCGCCGGCCAGCAGGCCGGCGCGCCGGTGCGCTGGGGCGGCAAGATCATCAAGACCACGCCCGGCCAGGGCCAGACCTGCTTCCAGATGCTGTCGCGCCCGCTCAATGCCAGCGGCCGCCCGGACAGCGATGCCGCCGACGCCAGCGATGGCCGCTTCATCGCCTGCCGCGCCGGCTTCTACGACCCGGCGGTGTTCGAGCCCGGCCGCGAGGTGACCTTCATCGGCCACGTGTCCGGCTACGACAATACCCGCATCGGCGAGTACGACTACCGCCTGCCGAAGATGGACGCGGACGTGGTCTACCTGTGGCCGGTGGTGCGCCAGGTCGAAGTGGTGCCCGCCTACCCGTACGGCCCCTGGGGCGGCCCGTGGGGTCCGTGGGGTCCGCGCTGGGGCTGGTGGTAAGCCTGCCGCATCGGCAACAACGAAAAACGCCGCTGATCCAGCGGCGTTTTTTTATGCCTGCACGTTCGCGCCAGCCGCTGCTCAGGGCGTACCGAAGCGCCCCAGCGGCGCACCGGCGAGCAGATGCAAATGCAGGTGGAACACGGTCTGCCCGGCGTGCTCGCGGCAGTTGATCACCACCCGGTAGCCGTCCTGGGCCAGGCCCTGCTCGCGCGCGTAGCTGGCCGCGGCCAGCACCAGCCGGCCGACCAGGGTCGCCTGCTCCGGCGCCAGGTCGTCCAGGGTCGGAATCTCCACCTGCTTGGGGATGAAGAGCACATGCACCGGCGCCTGCGGCGCGATGTCCTTGAAACCGAGCACGGCATCGTCCTCGTAGACGATGCTGGCCGGAATTTCGCGACGGATGATCTTGCCGAAGATGGTGTCCATGGAGCGCGCCCGGAACGAAAGAAGGGGCCGCCGTTATAGCCCAATTCGGCGTCGCGCCGCAGCCGCGTGCGGCGCTTACTCGCCGGTGCCGGTACGCGGCACTTCGCTGCGGCTGCCGAAGGCGTGCGACAGGGTGCCGCGATCCACATACTCCAGCTCGCCGCCGAGCGGCAGACCCTGCGCCAGCCGGCTCGGCCGCACGCCATGCTGGCGCGCCAGTTGCGCCAGGTAATGCGCGGTGGCCTCGCCTTCGACCGTGGAGTTGGTGGCGATGATCAGCTCGGCCACCTCGCCCTGCGCCAACCGCGCGGCCAGCCGATCCAGGCCCAGTTCGCGCGGACCGATGCCGTCCAGCGGCGACAGCTTGCCCTGCAGGATGAAGTAAAGCCCGCGGTAGCCGGTGGCGTGCTCGATCGCCAGCCGGTCGGCCGGCGATTCCACCGCGCACAGCTGCTGGCGGTCGCGCGCGGGACTGGCGCAGATCGCGCAGAGCTCGGTCTCGCTGAAATCGCGGCACTGCGCGCAATGGCCGATGCGCTCGATCGCCTCGTGCAACCGCTCGGCCAGCCGCTGCCCGCCTTCGCGCTCGCGCTCGAGCACGTGATACGCCATGCGCTGCGCGGTCTTCTGGCCGACGCCAGGCAACACGCGGAACGCATCGATCAGTTGTTCGAGCAGGGGCGAGCTCATTGTGGTTGGGGATTCGGGAGTGGGGATTGGGGATTGGGGATTCGTAAGGGAAACATCGCTGTCACGCGATGTCCTTGTAGGAGCGGCTTCAGCCGCGAGGGGCATTACCGGTAACGCCCCTCGCGGCTGAAGCCGCTCCTACGCGAGGAATTCACCGAAGCAGGAGAGGCAGCGCACTCGCGAAAAACCGCGAATCCCCACTCCCGAATCCCGAATCCCGGCCTCTCAGAACGGCAGCTTCATGCCCGGCGGGATCGGCATGCCGGCGGTGGCCGCGCCCATGCGCGCCTTGGATTCGGCATCGATCTTGTTGGAGGCGTCGTTGAAGGCGGCAGCGATCAGGTCCTCGGCCATTTCCTGGTCGGCCAGGATGCTCGGATCGATCCGCACCTTGCGGCACTCCTTGGCGCCGGTCAGGGTCACGTTGACCATGCCGCCGCCGGCGCTGCCGGTGACTTCCAGCTTGGCCAGTTCTTCCTGGGCGCGCTGCAGGTTTTCCTGCATCTTCTGCGCCTGTTGCATCAGTTGGGCGATATTGCCGCGCATCGTGGTTCACTCATCGTAGGGACGGATGGAATCGGGAACGACCCGCGCGCCTTGCTGCTGGATCAGCGCCTGCACCGCCGGGTCGTTCATGAACGCGGTCTCGGCCGCGTTCTGGCGCTCGCCGCGTTGCCGGTGCGAGCGCTCATGCAGGGTTTCGGCATCGACCGCGATGCCGCTTTCGATGACGATCTTCGGCCGCTGCCCAAGCGCATCGGCCAGCGCCGCGGCCAGTTCGCCGAGCGAGCGCTCGGACTGCAGATACTCGAAGCCCGGCGACAACGACAGCCGCAGCACGCCCTCGGCATGGCTGACGAAGGCGGCATTGGCGGCGAGCTGCCGCGACGGGCCGCTCAGGCCGCAATCGGCGACCAGTTCCAGCCAGTCCTCGGCGCTGTGCAGCGCGCGCGGCGTGTCGGACACGGCGGCGTGGGTGCGCGGCGGCGGCGCCAGCGGCGGCACCATCGCCATTTCCGGCTCGGCGGCCGCAGGTGTGGCCGCGGCCGGAACGACCGCTGGCGCCGGCGTCGCGACGGGCGCGGACGGCGCTGGGCGTGCCGCTGGCGGTGCCGGCGGATCCCAGGGCGGATCCAGCGGGGCCGCCGCCGCAGTGGGCGCAGCCGCCACGGGCGCAGCGGGAACCGGCGCCGGCGCAGCAGCGACAGCGACAGCGACAGGCGCCACCGGGGCAGCGGCCGCCACCGCGACAGGTGCCGCCATCGCCGCTGCAGGCGCGCTGGCAGCGGCGGCCGCCGCATTGCCGTGCCCTTGCGTGGCCGCGCCGGTCGTCGTGCCGGCCGGCAGCGCCGTGGCGCCCATCGGCCGGAATGCCAGCATGCGCAGCAGCGCCATCTCGAAGCCGGCGCGCGGGCTCGGCGCCAGGTACAGGTCGCGGCGCCCGTTCAGCGCCATCTGGTACCACAGCTGCACGATCTCCGGCCGCAGGCGCTCGGCCAGCGGCCCCGGGTCCAGGCCGTCCAGCGCGGGCATGGCCGCGCCAGGCACCAGTTGCCGCACCTGGATGCGGTGCAGGGCCTCGGCCAGCGCCTCCAGCACCCCGCCCCAGTCGGGCGAGAATTCGGCCAGGCCGGCCACCACCTGCAGCAGCCGTTGCCCGTCGGCATCGGCCAGCGCATCCAGCATTGCGCCGACCTGGGTACGGTCGACCGTGCCCAGCATCGCCCGCACCACCTCGTCGCGCAGCGCACCGCCGGCGTAGGCGATGGCCTGGTCGAGCAGCGACAGGCCGTCGCGCAGGCTGCCGTCGGCGGCCTTGGCCAGTTGCACGATCGCCGAGGCATCCACCTCGATCTGCTCGGCGGCCAGGATCTTGGTCATCTGCCCCTGGATCTGCTCCTCGTCCAGGCGCTTGAGGTTGAACTGCAGGCAGCGCGACAGCACCGTCACCGGCAGCTTCTGCGGGTCAGTGGTGGCGAGCAGGAACTTCACGTGCTCCGGCGGCTCTTCCAGGGTCTTCAGCAGCGCGTTGAACGCCGCCTTGGAGAGCATGTGCACTTCGTCGATCAGGTAGACCTTGAACTTGCCGCGCGAGGGCATGTACTGCGCGTTCTCGATCACCTCGCGCACGTCGTCCACGCCGGTGTTGGACGCGGCGTCGATCTCCAGCAGGTCGATGTAGCGGCCGGCGTCGATGTCCAGGCAGGCCGCGCACTGGCCGCACGGGTCGGCGCTGGTGCCCTGTTCGCAGTTCAGCGACTTGGCGAAGATGCGCGCGATGGTGGTCTTGCCGACGCCGCGGGTACCGGTGAACAGGAACGCGTGGTGCACCCGGCCGCTGTCCAGCGCGTTGGTGAGCGCACGGACCACATGCTCCTGCCCCACCAGCTCGGCGAAACGCTTGGGGCGCCACTTGCGGGCGAGAACGAGATAGGACATCAGGCGACCGTCTTCATCTGAACCGCCATTGTGCCACGCCGGGCCACCGCGATCGTTCAGTCGCCCGGTCATCCGCCATCACGCGCGCGCCGACCTTTGGCGCAGGGCTGCCTGCGACGATGAACAGGGCAAAGGTGACGCCGGTCAGCGCGGCAGCCGCGATTCGCCTTGTGAACGGCGGCCATGACGGCTAGAATTCCCGCCCTTGCCCGGACCGCACGGCCCGCGCAAGACCCGGAGAGGTGTCCGAGTGGTTGAAGGAGCACGCCTGGAAAGTGTGTAAGCGTCTAAACCGCGCTTCGGGGGTTCGAATCCCCCTCTCTCCGCCAGATTCGAAAGCGTGTCCTCTCGCAGAATGCTCCCACCCTTGTGGCGGTGTTCAAATGAGGAAAGACCGCGCCACTGGCGCGGTTTCGTCTCTATGGTGGCCCCGTCGGCCCCTCGCGACGCTAGGTCGAAAACCCCGCCAGGGCCGGAAGGCAGCAACGGTATCGATCGACGCGGGCGCCGAGGTCAGCCGGCGGGGTTACCACCCCCTTCTGCAACGCTGCCTGCCGCATGGACCCATGCATCGTGTCCGCTATAGGTTCTGCGGGTACGAACATCCTTCCGGCATGCCACGCCTTCCGCTTGCTTCGGGGCAATGGCTAGTCGTTGGCACCGGCCATGGCGACGGCGCAAGCATCTCTACAACGGCGGCGCCACTTCGGCGCGTATCGATCGACGCGGGCGCCGAGGTCAGCCGGCGGGGTTACCACCCTTCTACGACGACGAACGATCAACCTTGATCGCAGGCAGCGGCTGCGCCTGCAGAAAGCAACAGCCATCCCGGCCTGTCATTCGTTCCGGCCGTGGCGACGGCACAGAGATCCTTGCGGCGGCAGGCTATGCCTGGCGTGGTCAGCCGGCAGGGTTACCCCCCTTCTCGACGACGAACGATCAGCCTAGATCTCAGGCAGCGGCTGCGCCTGCAGAAAGCAACAGCCATCCCGGCCTGTCATTCGTTCCGGCCGTGGCGACGGCACAGAGATCCTTGCGGCGGCAGGCTATGCCTGGCGCGGTCAGCCGGCGCCCCCCCCCCTCCTCTACGAAGACAGCGATCAACGCAGATCGCGCGCCGCTATTCGCGCGAAGGCGCCTGCGCCTCCGGATGCAGCCAGCCCGCATCGCCGTCGCGATAGCGTTCGCGCTTCCAGATCGGCACGCGTGCCTTGACCTCGTCGATGACGTAGCGGCAGGCGTCGAACGCGGCGCTACGGTGCGCGGCGACCACGCCGACCCACACCGCCAGGTCGCCGATCGCCAGTTCACCGACGCGGTGCACGCAGCGCAGGTCGAGGATGGCGAAGCGAGCCAGGGCCTCATCGACGATGCGTTGGCCTTCGGCCTCGGCCAGTGCGGCGTAGGCCTCGTAGTGCAGGCCGTCGACCGCGCGGCCGTCGTTGTTGTCGCGCACCCAGCCTTCGAAGCTGGCGTAGGCGCCGGCCTGGGCGTGCGCCAGCGGGGCGCGCAGCGTGGCGATGTCGAGCGGTCGGTCGGCCAGCCGGAAACGCGGTTCGGTGGACATGGCTCAGCCTCCCGAAACCGGCGGAATGAACACCACTTCGCTGCCGTCGCGCACCGCCTCGTCCCAGCCGACGAAGGCGCTGTCCACCGCCACCCGCAACCGCTCCAGCGGCCAGCGCAGGCCATGGCGGGCATCGAGTTCGGCGTACAGCGCGCGCAGATCGGAGGCATCGGTGCGCACCTGCTCGCGCTCCAGGCCCGCGGCCTCGCGCAGGCTGGCGAAGTACAGCACGGTCACCTCGGCGCTCATGCCACGCTCCCGACGTCGCGCTTGCCGCCACGCTTGCCGACCAGCCGCACCGGGCCGATGGTCATCGCGTGGGTCAGCGCCTTGCACATGTCGTAGACGGTCAGCGCGGCTACGCTGGCGCCGGTCAGCGCCTCCATCTCCACGCCGGTGCGGTGCACGGTGCGCACCGTGCATTCGATGCCCAGCACCTGCTGCGAGCGCCAGTCGATGGCGAAGCGGCAGCCGTCGATCGGCAGCGGATGGCAGAACGGAATCATTTCGTGGGTGCGCTTGACCGCCATGGTGCCGGCGATCACCGCGGTGTCGACGATGCCGCCCTTGGCACTGCGCAACGCATCGGCGCGCAACTGCGCAGCCACGGCGGCGGGAAAGCGCACCTGCGCCTCAGCCACCGCCACGCGCGCCGTAGCGTCCTTGGCGGAGACGTCGACCATGGTCGGCAATCCCTGCGGGTCCAGATGGGTCAGCGCCGGCGCGGCGGCGCGCGCGGACGTGGCGGAGGTCTTCTTGGTCATGGATTGCGCTGCCGCTCCCACGGCGCGATCTTCAAGCGCCGCCGGGGATCGGCGTGCCTTGGTGGAACAGCATGCGCCATTGGCCGTCGCGATACCGCCAAAGCGAACTGCGCAGCGCCTGTCGCGGCGGTTCGCCACCGCCGCTGCGCTCGCTGCGATAGCGCAATTGCGCCAGCTCCGGCGCCAACAACTGCGCCTGGATGTCGAAAGCGCGGTACCGGAATGCACCCGACTCGGCCGGCAAGGCCTGCAGCACCGCCGGCTTGTCGAAGCGACGGCCGGAGGCACCGAACTCGACGAAGGCGTCGTCCAGCAGCTCGGCCACGCGCGCCGCCGAGGCCCGCACCGCCGGTTCCAGCAATTCCAGTTCCAGCGCGACCAGCGCGCGTTGCACGGCGGCGTCCATCGCTCAACCGCCGATCAGGAACATTTCGACGTGCTTGCCGCGCGTGGCGGTCGCCGCGCCGCGCAGTTCGCTGTAGCGATCGTCGCGGCGCTCCCACAGCGCACGCACGCGCTCGGCCAGCGCCTCCTCGCCACCCGCCAGCGCCGGCCGCAAATCAGTGCCCTCGCCCGCGAACAGGCAGGTGTAGAGATGGCCATCGGCGGACACGCGGGCGCGGTGGCAATCGCCGCAGAACGGCGTACTGACCGAGGTGACGAAGCCGATCTCGCCGCCGCCGTCGGCGAAGGCGTAGCGCGCAGCGACTTCGCCCGGGTAGTGCGGCGCCAGCGCCTGCAGCGGCCAGCGCGCGGCGATGCGGTCGCGCAGTTCGGCAGCCGGCACCACCCGCTCGCGGCGCCAGGCGTTGCAGGTACCGACGTCCATGTATTCGATGAAGCGCAGCACATGGCCGCTGCCGCGAAAATGCGCCAGCAACGGCAGCACCTGGTCGTCGTTGATGCCGCGCTGGACCACGCAGTTGAGCTTGACCGGCCCAAGCCCGGCCGCGACAGCCGCGTCGATGCCCTCCAGCACCTGCGCGATCTCGCCGCGGTCGCCGGACAGCTTCCGGAACACCGCCGGCTCGATCGCATCCAGGCTGACCGTGACCCGGCGCAGGCCGGCCTCGCGCAAGGCCTGCGCATGCCGCGCCAGCAGCGCGCCGTTGGTGGTCATGGCCAGATCGTCCACACCGGGAATTCGCGCCAGCCTCCGCACCAGTTCGGGCAGATCGCGGCGCAGCAGCGGTTCGCCGCCGGTCAGGCGCAGCTTGTTGACGCCGTTGCGCACGAAGGCGCGGGCCAGGGTTTCCAGTTGCGCGAACGACAGCCGCGATGCGGCGTCGAAGCCGTAGTCGTCCGCCACCTTGTCGGCCGGCATGCAGTAGCCGCAGCGGAAGTTGCAGGCCTCGATCACCGACAGGCGCAGGTCGCGCAACGGCCGCCCGCGCCGGTCCGCCGGCGTCGTCGACGCGAGCGGCGGGCGCGGCAGCGCGTTCATCCCGCCGGCACCTGCGGCGCGCGCGGCGCGGCCAGCGCCACGCATTCGCCCGGGCGCGCCACGCGGTGGCCGCGGGCGTGCAGGGCCTCGGCATCCTCGGCGCTGGCGTAGTGGTAGAGCATGGTCCGTTGCAGCAGCTCGGCGGGGTACTCCCGCTCCAGGTCGTCCACGCCAGTATGCGACGGGTTGCCGTGAAGACCGCAGTCGTGGGCCACCAGTTCGCCGTCGTCGGCATACCGGTTCAGCATTTCCGGGATCGGCCGGGTGTCCCCGCTCCACACCAGCGCGCCCTGCAGGCGCAGGCCGTAGGCCGTCTCCGGCCAGTGGTGACGCACCGGAAACACCTCCAGGCGCACGCCCTCGTGCCAGAACGCATCGCCCACCGCGATCAGCTGGAACGCATCCCAGAAGTTGGCGCCGCCCTCGGCCAGCACGTTCGGATAATCGGCCACGCGGCGGTGCAGCAGCGGCAGCACTGTCGCCGGCACGTACAACCGCGGCTTGCCGCGGCGCTCGGAAAAATAGCTGTCCACGAACAGCCGTTCGAAGCCGGCGACGTGGTCCAGATGCACATGGGTGACGAACAGCGCCTGCGGCATCGCGCCGTAGTGCGCCTGATAGGCGGTCAGCCCCTCGCCGCCGCAGTCGATGGTCAGCCATGGCCGGCCATCGCGCTCGATGGTGGCCATCGGCGAGCCAAGCACCACCGCCGAGGCATTGCCCACGCCCTGGAAACGCAGCGCCCAGTCCGTCATCAGCAGCCGCGCTCCCAGGCCAGGTCGTAGGCGCGGCGCAGGCGCGCGTAGTCCTTCTCCACCGCATCGACGCTGCGCTCGCCGCGCAGCTTCAGCAGCGAACGGCGCAGCCGCTTGAGGTTGCGCTCGCGCCAACGGGTGGCGGGAATGCGCAGCACGCCGCGGTCGAAGTCGATCAGCCAGCCGCGGCCGTTGCCATCGAACAGGATGTTCTGCGCATTGAGGTCGGCGTGGTCGAGCCCGGCGCGATGGAAGCGCGCGATCAGCCGCCCCGCCTCCTCCCACGGCGCGCCGCGACCGGCCAGATGTGCGCGCTCGGCCAGCGAGCGCACGCCCTCCAGCCGCTCCATCAGGATCGCCGCGCGGTAGCGCAGCCCCTGGCGCAGATAGCAGGCCGCCAATGGCCGCGGCACCGGCAGCTTGCGCGCGATCAGCGCGCGCATCAGCCGGAACTCGGCGAAGCTGCGGGTGCGGTCGGCGCCGGTCCACAGGTAGCGGTCGCGAACGAGCTTGGCGACCAGCCCACCGCGGCGGTACTGGCGCAGCACGCAACTGCCGAACGGGGCATCGACGAACCAGGCGCCGCCGCGGCCGCCGGCATCCACCGGGCGTGCGCGTTCGCCCCAGGCGGCGGCGGAGAACAGCGCCGGTTCGGCTTGCCGCAGTCGTTCGCGGTCGAACAGAATGGCCCCGTATCCGCGGCCCTCGCGGTACGGCGTCAGTGCTTCGGTGGCGTCGAATGCAACCATCCAGCGAGTCTAACAACACCATGCCGGCAACGCTCCCTTCGCTGTGCCTGTTGCGCCTGTCGGCGCTGGGGGACGTGACCCACGTGGTGCCGCTGGTGCGGACCCTGCAGCGCGCCTGGCCGCAGGCACCGGCGTTGCACTGGATCATCGACAAGGCCGGGCACAAGCTGCTGGACGGCCTGCCGGGCGTGGTTTTCCACCCCTACGACAAGCGCAGTGGTCTGGTCGGCATGCGCGCACTGCGCCGCGCCCTGCCGGCGCAGGGCTTCGACGCGCTGCTGCAGATGCAGGTGGCGTTGCGCGCCAACGTGCTGTCGGCGTTCGTGCCGGCGCGCCGCCGTATCGGCTACGACCGCAGCCGCTCCAAGGATCTGCACGGCCTGTTCGTCAACGAGCGCATCCCCGACCGCCCCGGCATCCACGTCCTGGAGGCGATCGGCAGCTTCTGCGAGCCACTGGGGCTGCGCCAGACCGAAGTGCGCTGGGACCTGCCGGTGCCGGAGGACGCCCATGCCTGGGCGCGCGCGCAATGGCCCGACGACGGCCGCCCGGCGCTGCTGATCTCGCCCTGCTCCAGCCACCAGCGCCGCAACTGGTATGCCGAGCGCTACGCCGCGGTGGCCGACCATGCCGCCGCGCAGGGCTGGCGGGTGGTGCTGTGCGGCGGCCGCAGCGACCTGGAGCGCAGCACCGCCGACGCCATCGTCGCGGCGGCGCGCACGCCGGTGCTCGACCTGGTCGGCCGCGACACGCTCAAGCAACTGCCGGCGCTGCTGCAGCGCGCGGCGCTGGTCATGACCCCCGACTCCGGCCCCATGCACATCGCCAACGCGATGGGCACCAAGGTGCTGGGCCTGCACGCGGCCAGCAACCCGCGCCGCAGCGGCCCGTATTCGGACATCCGCTACTGCGTGGACAAGTACGACACCGCCGCGCGCAAGTACCTGGGCAAGCCGGCCGCGCAGTTGAAGTGGGGCAGCAAGATCGAGTTCGACGGGGTGATGGCGCTGATCGAGGTGGACGAGGCGATCGCCGCGTTCGAGCGCTATCGCACGGACCACGGCCACTGAGCCCGGTTGCGGCGCGCGCGGCGCCGCTCTACCATCGCCGCGCGTCCTGCCGCCGACCCGGCCCGCAGGAGCCGCCGTAAGCGTTTACGTCAATCAACGCGCCAACTGCGCCGGATCCGTCCGGGGCTGTTTCCCGTCCGGGCCTGGCAGGCCGCTGACGGGTGGCGCCTTCGATCGACCGGCTTACGGAGAGTCCGCAATGTCACGTTCCCCGCTGTTTTCCCGCAAGCTGTCCCCGCGCCATGCCGCCTGGGTGACCCCACTGCTGCTGTCGGTGCTGATGACCTGCATCGTCTCGATGATCAGCACCCTGCGCAGCGTCGGGCTGGCCCCCGGCGTCGGCACGCTCTGGCTCGGTGCCTGGGCGCTGTCCTGGCTGGTGGCCTTCCCCACCCTGCTGCTGGTGCTGCCGCTGGTGCGGCGCCTGACCGGCCTGGTGGTCGCACGCGACTGAGATGCGGCGCGTGCGTTCCGGGAGACGGCAACGCCTCCCGGAACTCTGTCCTCACGCCGAGGCGTTGCGGTAGTCCTGATAGGACTTCTCTTCCACGTAGCTGGAGCCCAGGGCCAGGTTGATCTCTTTCTTGAGCCGCGCGCGTTCGTCGTTTTCGTAGTACACGCTGCGCGCCAGCTTGATGAACTCCTCGTCGAAGGCCTGCGCCTTCTCCTTGATCCGGATCTCGTCCTCGATCACCCACAGGCGCTCGTTGACCGCCTTCAGGTCCGCGCGCAGGCGCGCCACGTCGCCGCCGGCGGCCGGATGCGCCATCCAGGTCTTTTCCAGCGCCGACAGTTCGGCACGCACATTGGCCAGCTTGCCCGGATCTTCGATGCGCTCGGACTTGATCTGCAGGATGGCGATCTTGTCGAGCAATTCGCCGAAGGACACGGGCACCAGGATTTCGGACATGGAAGACACCACAAGCAGAAGTCGGAAGGAAGTGTAGCGGCCAGGCCTTAAGGCGACGTCGGCACGGCGTCGCGGCCACCCAAAAACAAAAGGCCCCTGACGGGGCCTGATGCGAAACTGGCGGGAAGGGGGATGCACTCGGTGCATGCTGCACCTCGCCCTGCGGGGGGCTGCGCCGTGCGCATTGGCTGTCGCCGATGGGTCGAACCCGCGGGACTTCTCACCCTCCACTCCTGCACCGATCACACTCTGCGACCACTGGAGGGTGCACGCGCGATGAAACTGGCGGGAAGGGGGGGATTCGAACCCCCGAGGCGCTATAAACGCCTGCCTGATTTCGAGTCAGGTACATTCAACCACTCTGCCACCTTCCCGGGTGGTCCCCGGCGGACCGGGGGCGTGCATCATACGGTCCCCGCCGCGCGCGAACAAGCGGCCTGGCGCGGAGGCCCCGCAAGCGCCCCGGCGGCGCGGGGCGATGAACCCCGCCTGCTGCGCGCCTCGCGCGGCGATTGCCTGATCCGCGCGCGACCGCGATGATGCCCGTCGACCCCAGAAAACACCGGCCGGCCGCAGGCGCGCAATGATCGAATTCGGACACCTCACCCACGTCGGCCTGCGCCGCGACCTCAACGAGGACACCTACTACGGCGACCACGAACTGGGGCTGTGGCTTGTGGCAGACGGCATGGGCGGCCACGCCTGCGGCGAGGTCGCCAGCGCGCTGGCGCGCGAGGCCATCGTCCGCGAAGTGCGCGGCGGCACCGCGCTGGCACAGGCCATCCGCATCGCCGACGAGGAGATCATCCGCGCCTCGCAGCGCCGCAACGACACCCTGCCGATGGGCACCACCGTGGTGGCGGCGCGGGTCCAGGGCAACCGCTTCGAGGTGGCCTGGGTCGGCGACAGCCGCGCCTATCTGTGGCGCGACGGCAAGCTGGCCCAGCTCAGCCAGGACCACAGCTACGTGCAGGAACTGATCGCGCAGGGCGCGCTCACCGCCGAACAGGCCCGCGCGCATCCGCACCGCAACGTGGTCACCCAGGCGCTGGGCGTCACCGATCCGCAGCACCTGAACGTGGCGACGATGACCGGCGAGCTGCGCCCGGGCATGCGCCTGCTGCTGTGCAGCGACGGGCTGACCGAGGAAGTGGACGATGCCGGCCTGGCCAACGCGCTGGGCCACGACGACTGCAGCGCGCAGGAGTGCGTGGACATGCTGGTGGCCGCCGCGCTCGACGAAGGCGGCTCGGACAACATCACCGCGATCCTGGTGCGCTGTCACTGAGGATGGTGCAGCGCGGCCGCCGCTCGCGTCCGCGCAAACCACTTCAGGGCACCGCTGCGCACTTGCATTCTTCACGCTCAAGCCGGCCAGGCGGCCCTGTAGGAGCGGCTTCAGCCGCGATGGGGCGTTCCCGGTAAAGCCCCATCGCGGCTGAAGCCGCTCCTACGACATAGGCCCCGTCGTCTTTCGAGGCGCCCTTTCAGCCGGCCACCGCTTCCGCCGCGACCGGTTCGGCGTCGTCCCACAGCGCGCGGCCGGCTTTCTTGCGCAACTTCTCCAGCCGCGCCTGGTGCGCTTCCAGCTCCGACGCGGTCGGCAACACCCGCGGCCGCGGCAGCAACATCGTCATGTCGAACGCCGGCCCCTGCGCGGCCGCATGACCGGCGCCATCCTCGGCCAGGGCGAAACCGATCTCCTCCTGGCCGGAGGTCAGCGCGATGTACACGTCGCTGAGGATCTGCGCATCGAGCAGCGCGCCGTGCAGTTGCCGGTGCGAGTTGTCCACGCCCAGCCGCTTGCACAGCGCGTCCAGCGAATTGCGCTGGCCGGGGAAACGCTCGCGCGCCAGCAGCAGGGTGTCGATCACCGTGGCGCGGTCGAGAATGCGGCCGTAGGACTCACCCAGCCGCGACAGTTCGTAGTCCAGGAAGCCCAGATCGAACGAGGCGTTGTGGATGATCAGCTCGGCGCCGTCGATGAACTCCAGGAATTCGTCGACCACCTCGTGAAATTCCGGCTTGTCGGCGAGAAAGTCCAGGGTCAGGCCGGTGACTTCCTGCGCGCCGGGTTCGAAATCGCAGTCCGGGCGCAGGTATCGGTGGAAGTTGCGCCCGCTGGGGCGGCGTTCGAGCAGTTCCACCGCGCCGATTTCGACGACACGGTTGCCCTTCTTCCATTCCAGGCCGGTGGTTTCGGTATCGAGGATGATCTGACGCATAGGACTCGCAGCGGAAAAGGAAGACACGATCAGGTCGCGACCGCGGCGCCGCCGGCGCGCACGTGCAGGGCCTGGTTGCGCGCCAACTGGTCGACTCGCTCGTTGTCCGGATCGCCGTTATGGCCCTTGACCCAGCGCCAGTCGATCGTATGCCGCTGTGCGGCCGCATGCAGCCGCTCCCACAGGTCGCGGTTCTTGACCGGATCGCCGCCGGCGGTCTTCCACTGCCGGCGCACCCAGCCCGGCATCCATTCGGTGATGCCCTGGCGCACGTACTGCGAGTCGGTATGCAGGACGATCTGGCACGGCTCGTTGAGCGTCTCCAGCGCCATGATCGCGGCCATCAGCTCCATGCGGTTGTTGGTGGTGTGCGCCTCGGCGCCGGCCACCTCGCGCTCCAGTCCCTTGTAGCGCAGCAGCGCGGCCCAGCCGCCGGGGCCGGGATTGCCGAGGCAGGCGCCATCGGTATGGATGTCGACAGTCTTCATGAAACTCCGTGTTCAGATGGAAGCGACCGAGCCGCGCCAGCGGACCGGCGCGCGCAGCGGAATGGGGCCGATGCCGGCGGCGGTGCGTTTTTCCGCCTGCAGCAGGCAGACCGCGCGCAGCGGCGCGGTGGAGGTGGCCGGGCCGACGCCGCCGCGGGTCGGCCACACCGGCCCGAGATAGCGCAGTTGCTCCACGCACGGCAGGCCGACCTGTTCCAGCAGACCGCGCCAGCTGCCCGGCGGACGCGCCACCAGGCCCTGGCGGCGCCAGCGCAGGCGGTACGGGCTCACCGCATTGAGCGCGAACAGCCACAACCGCCCGCCCGGCATCAGGATGCGCTCGCATTCCTCCAGCAACGCAGCGGCATCGGCGGCGAGCACATGCTGCAGGACGATCGCGTTGACGCTTTCCGACGGCAGCGGCAGTGGCAGCGTGCACACCAGGTCGCCAGCGTAGCCGCAGGCGCTGCGGTGCAGGCGCACGCCCCGCCCCGGCAGCTCGCGCCCGGGAGGCGGTAGCGGCACCGGCGCCAGCCACAGCCAGGGCTGCGCGGGGCGCTTGAGCAGGGCGTCGAGGATCAGCGGCTGCTCGGCCTGCAGCAGCGCCTGCGCCCCGGCAGTATCAAACCAGGATGAGACGTTGGCTTGACGAGGGAGCGACACGGCAGGCATGGTGCCAATTCTATGCGACTGATCGCCCTGCCCGCATTCCAGGATAACTACATCTGGGCGATCGCCACGGACGACGGGCGTGCGTTGCTGGTCGACCCGGGCCAGGCCGAGCCGGTGCTGGAGGCAGCTGCACAAGGGCTGCAGCCCGCCGCGATCCTGCTCACCCATCACCACGACGACCATATCGGCGGCGTCGCCACGCTGCGCGAGCGCTGGCCGGACATCCCGGTGTACGCGCCGGACGACCCGCGCATTGCCGGATTCGCGTGCGAGCGGGTCGGCGATGGCGACGTCGTGAAGGTGCTGGACTGGCAGTTCGATACCCTGGCCGTCCCCGGCCATACCCGCTCGCACCTGGCCTACGTCGGCGAGGGCCACCTGTTCAGCGGCGATACGCTGTTCAGCCTGGGCTGTGGGCGCATGTTCGAAGGTACGCCCTCCCAGATGTTGGGTTCGCTGCAGCGCCTGTCCGCCCTCCCGGGGCAGACGCTGGTCTGCTGCGGACACGAATACACCTTGGCCAATGCGGCATTCGCCGTCACGGTCGATCCCACCAACGCTGCCCTGCGGCAGCGCCATCAGGAAGCCCAGGCCATGCGTCACGCTGCCCGCCCCACCGTTCCCGTCACCCTCGCCAGCGAACTGGCGACCAATCCGTTCCTGCGCACCGCTTCGGCGGCGATCCAGCAGGCGATCGGCGCCCGGCTCGGCCGGGGGGTGTCCGACGAAGTGGAAGTCTTCGCCGAATTGAGGCGCTGGAAAGACGATTTCCGCGCATGAGGGCGCTGGCGTTGACGGCGGCGCTGACGCTGGCGATAGCGTCGGCGGCGCCCCCCGCGGCGGCGGCGACCCCGCTTGCGGTGGCACTCGAACAGACCGTGGCTGGCCTGAACGGCCTGCCGACGGACACGGCGGCACTGCCGCCGCCGACCACCCGTAACGGGCACGACATCCTCGCCCGCTTCCGCGACGGCCTGGCCGATGCGCGCTGCGACGCCGGCGCCACCGATGCGCGCTGGCAGCAGCAGTTCTCGCGCGCCCCGTCGCGCCTGGCCGACGAGGACGAGGACGTGCTGCCGCTGTTCGGCTACGTGGTCGACGAACTGCGTGCGGCCAACCTCCCGACCGAATTCGCGCTGATCCCGTTCGTGGAGAGCGGCTACCGCCCGGCGGCGCGCAACAGCAGCGGCCCCGCCGGCCTCTGGCAGTTCATCCCCGGTACCGCGCGCAACCACGATGTCCCGCTGGAGAACGGCTACGACGGCCGCCTGTCCGCGGTGGACTCCACCCGCGCCGCAGTGCGCTATCTGAAGACCCTGCACGGCATGTTCGGCGGCGACTGGCGCCTGGCGATCATGGCCTACAACGCCGGCGAGTACCGCGTGCTGCAGTCGATGCGCCGCGCCGGCATGAACGCGCAGAACGCGCAGCCGGACAAGCTGCCCGGCCTGTCCTCGGTCACCTACGCCTACGTCGAGAAGCTGCATGCGCTGGCCTGCGTGCTGGAACAGGCGCAGACCCGCGACGAATGGATGGCCTCGCTGGACCGCGACGTGCCGATCCTGCAGGCGCAGACCCTGCCCGCCGGCATGGCACTGGACGAATGGGCGCGGCGCCAGGCGCTGCAGGGCAATCAGCTCGCCCGGTTGAACCCGGCCCTGGGCAGTGGCCGCAGCACCAAGCGGGCGCTGCCGGTGCTGGCGCCGCGCAGTCTGGGCGGCCCCTTGCTGGCCCAGGACACCGCGCCGCCGGCGCAGGACGACACCCCGGTCGTCGCCACCGTGGCCAGCGCCGACGACGCTCCCGCGCCGAACCGTGCCGCACGCGCCGGCGCACGCTCCCGCCACACGCACACCGTGCGCGACGGCGACACCGCCTGGAACATCGCCAAGCGCTACGGCATCACCGTGCAGGCACTTCTGATGAAGAACGGCCTGTCCACGCGCAGCGTGCTGCGTCCCGGCATGGTGCTGAGCTACGAGGACTGATCGCGCTCCCGCTGCGGCGGGACGAGGTCCGGTCCTGCTGCAACGTCCGCGGACGTGCAGCCACGCGCGGGGATGACCACCCGTTCCCCCCGCGCCTACCACCAGCATGAGCGCCTGCAAGGCAGGCGTATCACGGCATCCAGCACCGACGACAACCGCGCGTATCGCCCCTAGTCCGGCGTGAAGAAGATCCTGGCCCGGCGCGCAATGCCGGTGGTGGCGACGGCGTTGCACAACATGTGGACCAGCATGTGGAGCAAGTGCGACGCGCGACTGCGGCAGCAGTGATGAATCGATCGCCATCGCGCACAGCGCCTCGTGCCAGGCGAAGGTGACGGCGTGCCGCGCTTGCCATCTCTTCGCCACCACCAAGCCTGCCGGCGACCACAGGCGCATGCCTGCACTTGCCGCGCCTCTGCACTCGGAGACGCGCGCACGTCGATCAGCCACGCACACCTCGACGCCCCCTGAAACGCAACAGGCCCGGCAATGCCGGGCCTGTTGCGTGCCGCCTTGCGCTGTCGAAGCAGCGGTTACAGCTGCGATTCCTGCACGCTGATCTTGAAGTGCTTGCGCATCGCATCGACGTAGGCCTTGGCATCGGCCTCGCCCTCGATCCGCGCCAGCTGCTGCTGGAACATCGTCTGCTGCTCGGCCGGCACCTTGCTCAGGTCGCCCGGCGTCACCTTGGTGACCGCAAACAGCGCATAGCGCTTGCCCACAGTGCCCGGCGCCGCAGGCAGCTCGACCTTGCCCACCGACGGCTTGCCGTCGGCCGGCTGCGGCGCGCTGAAGATCGCCTGGCTGGCCTGCGCGCTCGGCATCGGCACGTTGCGCGGCAGACCCGGCATCGGGTTGATCTGCAGCTTCTCCGGGCCGGCCAGGGCCTGCAGGGTCTCGCCCTTGCGCAAACGCTCCAGCAGCGCATCGGCCTTGGCAGCGGCCGCCTTGGCGGTGCGGTCGGCATGCACCGCGGCCACGACCTCCTCGTGCACCTTGGCCAGCGGCTGGATCTGCTCCGGCTGGTGCTGGGTCACGCGGATCAGCACGCTGTGGTTCGGCCCCAGGTTGATCGGGTCGCTGACCGTGCCGTCCTGCACCAGGGTGTCGGAGAACGCGGCGCGCAGCACCGCCGGCTGTGCGGCGATGCCACTGGCGGTGGCGCGCGAGAACGGCCCCAGCGTCTGCACCGGCAGGCCAACTTCCTTCGCCGCCGAAGCCAGCGCGGTCGGGTTCTTGTAGACCAGGTCCACCAGCTTGCCGCTCAGCTCGCTGAAGGCCTTCTCGCTGTCGGCCTTCAACTGCTCGCTGGCAAGCTGGTCGCGCACCTGCTCGAACGACTTGCCTTCGCCGCCCTTGACCTGGCGCAGCTGGATCACGTGATAGCCGAACTCGCTCTTGATCGGGCCGACGATCTCGCCGGGCTTCATCGCGAACAGCGCGTCCTCGAACGGCTTCACCATCACGCCCTTCTCCACCCAGCCCAGATCGCCGCCGGCGTTCTTGGAACCGGGGTCATCGGAGTTGGCGCGGGCAAGCGCGGCGAAATCGGCGCCGGGCTGCTTGGCTTCGGCCGCCAGCTTGGCCGCCTTGGCCTCGGCCGCCTTCTGCGAGGCCGCGTCCTTGCCGGCGCTGATCAGGATGTGCGAAGCCAGCCGCTGATCGGGCTCGACGAAGCGCGCCTTCTCGTCGTCGTAGCGCTTGCGCAGCGTCGCCTCGTCGGCCGGCTTGACCGGCGGCAGGCTGGCCGCATTGAGGTCGACGTACTCGATCGTGACGGTTTCCGGCTGCTTGAAGTCCGACTTGTGCGAGTCGTACCACTGCTGCACCTGCGCGTCGCTGACCGGCGCGGTGTCGGCCGGCATTTCCGGCAACAGCGCCATCTCCACGTCGCGGGTCTCGCCCAGCATCTTCAGCAGGCGCTCGGTTTCCGGCTTGGTGGCGAACGCCGATTCCGCGATGCCGGAAGGAATCACCGACTGCTGCAGCGCGTCGCGCACCAGTTGCTGGAACATGGTCGGCGTACGCGGCGGCGTGCCCGAGGCCAGCGCAAGGCGGTAACGCTCCGGATCGAACTTGCCGTCGTTCTGGAACGCGGGCATGGAGCTGATGTAATCGCGCACCGCGGCATCGCCGATGACCACGCCGGCGCGTTCGGCCGACAGCTTCGCCACCTGCTCGTCGATCAGCTGATCGAGCAGCTTGCGCTTGTTGTCGATGCTTTCGAACGCGCGCGGATCGAAATCCTCGCCCTGCTGTTCGCGCGCCTGGATGCGCGCCTGCTCGAAGCGGGTACGGAACTGCTCCGTGCTCACTTCGTGGTGCTGCCACAGCAGCGACACCGGCCACCACGACGGCGCCGACGACCACCACGACGGCGGTGCCTGCACCTTGGCGACGTTGTTGGCACCGACGCCACCGAGGTAGCTGTTGTCGATGACGAACAGGAACGGAATCATCAACAGACCGATGATCGCGGTGGCGATCCAGCCCGAGGTCTTTTCGCGAAGTTTCTGCAGCATTGGGAACCGACGGCCTATTGGCGAGCCGCGCAGTTTAACCCGCTTCACGCCTTGCGGCAGAACCGGCGGCCCGGCAACCCGCGCCGCCCATGTGCCGCGGCGGCGAATCCGGAGCGCACCGAGGACGAAAACCAGCACACGGCGGAAAAAAAGAAACCCCCGATCGCTCGGGGGTTTCGCGTACAAATGGCGGAGTGGACGGGACTCGAACCCGCGACCTCCGGCGTGACAGGCCAGCATTCTAACCGACTGAACTACCACTCCGCGTTTGAACGGAGGCGGGCGCGAGGCCCGCTTTCCCGAAGCGGCCGGGCCAACGCTGGCGCGTGGCGGCGACTGCGAGAAACGAAACCCACGATCGCTCGGGGGCTTCGGTACAACTGGCGGAGTGGACGGGACTCGAACCCGCGACCTCCGGCGTGACAGGCCAGCATTCTAACCGACTGAACTACCACTCCGCTTTTGAAACTTGTCGCTCGGTGCTCTGGTGGGTGCTGAGGGTTTCGAACCCCCGACCCTCTCCGTGTAAAGGAGACGCTCTACCGCTGAGCTAAGCACCCTAGCGAGTCGATTAGTTTACGGCATCCTTCAGCGCTTTACCAGCCTTGAACGTCGGATTCTTCGACGCCGCGATCTTGATGGAGTCGCCGGTCTTCGGGTTGCGGCCGGTGCGCTCGGCACGGTCGCGCACCTGGAAGGTGCCGAAGCCCACGAGCGTGACGCTGTCGCCCTTCTTCAGGGCCTTGGTCACTTCCGACACGAAGGCGTCGATGGCACGACCGGCTTCGGCCTTGGAGATATCGGCGGCAGCGGCGATCGCGTCGTTCAGTTCGGCTTTATTCATTTCTTGATGACTCCATGTGCGGCAGAAGACCGCGGATTGAGGATCGGGTGTCGGCGTGGCCTGCCTCGCCTGGGCGAGACCCCGATGGATATGTTTTGCACTACCAAGCACGCCCGTTCGCGGTGCTCGCAAGCGCTGCATTTATACCAGCGGGCCCATACCCGCGCAAGCCGAAAAGCCAACAACGGCGCGGGTTTGAGCCGTTTGCGCGGGTGCGGTTCAGCGCGCGTCAGTGCTTGACGCGCGGGTTCGAGGATGCTTTCTGCTTGCGCCGCGACGGCGCCTGTTCGGCGTCGGCGGCGGGCTTGGGCGCGAGCGGACGCTCCAGTGCCAGGTCCAGCACTTCGTCGATCCACTTCACCGGCACGATCTTCAGATCGCGGGTGACGTTCTCGGGAATGTCGGCCAGATCCTTGCGATTCTCCTCGGGGATCAGCACGGTGCGGATGCCACCACGCAAGGCGGCCAGCAACTTCTCCTTGAGTCCGCCGATCGCCGAGACGCGACCGCGCAGGGTGATCTCGCCGGTCATCGCCACCTCCGACCTGACCGGCACCTTGGTCAGCATCGACACCAGCGAGGTCACCATCGCGATGCCGGCGCTGGGGCCGTCCTTCGGCGTGGCGCCGTCGGGCACGTGCAGGTGCACGTCGTGCTTCTGCAGGAAGTCCGCCTCGATGCCAAGCCGCTCGGCGCGCGAACGCACCACCGACAGCGCGGCCGACGCCGATTCCTTCATCACGTCGCCGAGCTGGCCGGTCAGGATCACCGCACCCTTGCCCGGGACCAGGGTCGATTCGATCTGCAGCAGATCGCCGCCGACCTCGGTCCAGGCCAGGCCGGTCACCAGACCGATCTCATTCTGCTCCTCGGCGCGACCGAAGTCGTAGCGGCGCACGCCCAGGTACTTGTCCAGGTTCTTCGAGCCGACGCTGACCCGCGCCTTGTCCTTGCGCGCTGCACCCTTCTTCGCCGCGGCCTTCTTCGCCGGGGCTGCCGGCTGCGGACCGGCCAGGGCAATCTCCTTGACCACCTTCCGGCAGATCTTGGCCACTTCGCGCTCAAGGTTGCGCACGCCGGATTCGCGCGTGTAGTAGCGCACGATGTCGCGGATCGCGTCGGCACCGATCTCCAGCTCGTCCTGCTTCAGCCCATTGGCCTTGAGCTGCTTGGGCACCAGGTAGCGGGCGGCGATGTTGAGCTTCTCGTCCTCGGTGTAGCCGGGGATGCGGATCACTTCCATGCGGTCCAGCAACGGACCGGGGATATTCAGCGAATTGGAGGTCGCCACGAACATCACTTCGGACAGGTCCAGGTCCACTTCCAGGTAGTGGTCGTTGAAGGCATTGTTTTGCTCGGGGTCGAGCACTTCCAGCAGCGCCGAGGACGGATCGCCACGGAAGTCCATCGACATCTTGTCGATCTCGTCGAGCACGAACAGCGGGTTCTTGCTGCCGACCTTGTTGAGGTTCTGCACGATGCGGCCCGGCATCGAGCCGACGTAGGTGCGGCGATGGCCGCGGATCTCCGCCTCGTCGCGCACGCCGCCCAGCGACATGCGCACGAACTTGCGGTTGGTGGCCTTGGCGATGGACTGGCCCAGCGAGGTCTTGCCCACGCCCGGCGGCCCGACCAGGCACAGGATCGGCCCCTTCATCTGCTTCACCCGCGACTGCACCGCGAGGTACTCGAGGATGCGGTCCTTGACCTTCTCCAGGCCGTAGTGATCGGCGTCGAGGGTTTCCTGCGCGACCTTCAGGTCCTTGCGCACCTTGCTGCGCTTCTTCCACGGCACGCCCAGCAGCCAGTCGAGGTAGTTGCGCACCACCGCGGCTTCGGCCGACATCGGCGACATCTGCTTGAGCTTGTTGAGTTCGGCCTTGGCCTTGGTCTCCACCGGCTTGGGCATGCCGGCCTCGGCGATCTTGCGCGCCAGTTCCTCCAGTTCGCCCGGCGCGTCGTCGAGGTCGCCCAGTTCCTTCTGGATCGCCTTCATCTGCTCGTTGAGGTAGTACTCGCGCTGGCTCTTCTCCATCTGCGACTTGACCCGGCCGCGGATGCGCTTCTCCAACTGCTGCACGTCGATCTCGCCGTCGACCAGGCCGACCAGCATCTCCAGGCGCTCGCCCACTTCCAGGGTTTCCAGCAGGCGCTGCTTGTCGGCCAGGCGCACGCCGATGTGCGCGGCGATGGTGTCGGCCAGGCGGCCGGGCTCGTCGATGCCCGACAAGGTCTGCAGCAGTTCCGGCGGCAGCTTGCGGTTGGTCTTGACGTACTGCTCGAACAGCGACATCAGCGAACGCGCGATCGCCTCGACCTCGCGCTCCTCGCGCGATTCGGCGGCGTCGATTTCGCGGCCTTCGCCCTGCAGCGCGCCGTCGCGCTCGGCGACCTTGTCGACGCTGACCCGCGACAGGCCCTCGACCAGCACCTTGATGGTGCCGTCGGGCAGCTTCAGCAGTTGCAGCACCTGCGCCAGCGTGCCGACGTTGTACAGGTCGGCCGCCGCCGGGTCGTCGGTCTCGGCGGACTTCTGCGCGACCAGCAGGATGCGCTTGTCGGCCTCCATCGCGTGCTCGAGCGCGCGCATGGATTTGTCGCGACCGACGAACAGCGGGATGACCATGTGCGGGAAGACCACGACGTCGCGCAACGGCAGGACCGGCAGGTCGAGGACTTCGGATTGGGACTGGGCCATGAGGATTCCGATTTGGGAGGCGGGAACGCGATGCGGGCGGCCATAAAAACGCCGATGGCCCCGTTATGGGGCCATCGGCTGGACGATGCAAGGGGAGCGCAGAACCCCTTTATGTTTCAGCGACTTACCGGCAGGCACGGGGCGCGCGACAGGGTCGCCGCGCAGCGCCTGCCCAGGGTCATTCCGCGGAGGCGACCTTGGGCGCCGCCGGCGGGGTCTGGTAGATCAGGTACGGCTCGGACTTGTGCTCGATCACCGACTCGTCCACCACCACCTTGCTGACGTTTTCCTGCGACGGCAGCTCGTACATCGTGTCCAGCAGCACCGACTCGACGATGGTGCGCAGGCCGCGTGCGCCGGTCTTGCGCTTGAGCGCCTTCTTGGCGATGGCCAGCAGCGCGTCCTGGCGGAACTCCAGCTCCACGCCTTCCATCTCGAACAGCTTCTTGAACTGCTTGGTGATGGCGTTCTTGGGCTCGGTGAGGATCTTGATCAGCGCCGGCTCGTCCAGTTCCTCGAGCGTGGCGACCACCGGCAGGCGGCCGACGAACTCGGGGATCAGGCCGAACTTGATCAGGTCTTCCGGCTCGACGTCGGCCAGGATCTTGCCGACCTCGCGCTTGCGCTCGGAGCTCTTCACCTTGGCGCCGAAGCCGATGCCGCCGGCGTCGTTGGAGCGCTGCTGGATCACCTTGTCCAGGCCGGCGAACGCGCCGCCGCAGATGAACAGGATGTTCTTGGTGTCCACCTGCAGGAATTCCTGCTGCGGATGCTTGCGCCCGCCCTGCGGCGGCACCGAGGCGACCGTGCCTTCGATCAGCTTCAGCAGCGCCTGCTGCACGCCTTCGCCGGACACGTCGCGGGTGATCGACGGGTTCTCGCTCTTGCGCGAGATCTTGTCGATCTCGTCGATGTAGACGATGCCCTGCTGCGCCTTGTCGACGTCGTAGTCGCACTTCTGCAGCAGCTTCTGGATGATGTTCTCCACATCCTCGCCGACATAGCCGGCCTCGGTCAGCGTGGTCGCATCGGCGATGGTGAACGGCACGTTGAGCAGACGTGCCAGCGTCTCGGCCAGCAGCGTCTTGCCCGAGCCGGTCGGACCGACCAGCAGGATGTTCGACTTGGCCAGTTCGACCTCGTCGTTCTTCTGCCGGCTCTCGATGCGCTTGTAGTGGTTGTACACGGCCACGGCGAGCGTGCGCTTGGCGCGCTGCTGACCGATCACGTACTGATCGAGCACTTCAAGGATCTCGCGCGGCTTGGGCAGGCTGCTGCGTGCCGACTGCGCCTTCTCCTCGAGCTCCTCGCGGATGATGTCGTTGCACAACTCGACGCATTCGTCGCAGATGAACACGCTGGGCCCGGCGATCAGCTTACGGACCTCGTGTTGACTCTTGCCGCAGAACGAGCAGTACAGGATCTTGTTGCTGTCGCCGGAACGGCCTTGCCGGTCTTCGCTCATTGCTTCGCTTACCCAGTTACCCCACCCGATGAACGGGGGTTCGATTTCGAGAATAGCACAGGGCCGGGAGGACGCTAGCCCGACCCCGGCCCTGCGGAATACGCTGCGTTTTGCAGTACATGCAAGCCTTATGCCGGCTGGATGGACTCATCCGGACGACGCTCCAGGACCTGGTCGACGAGGCCGTAGGCCTGCGCGTCGACAGCGCTCTTGAAGTTGTCGCGCTCGGTGTCGCGGGCGATGGTTTCCAGCGACTGGCCGGTGTGCTTGGCCAGGATTTCGTTCAGCCGCGCGCGCAGCGTCAGGATCTCGCGGGCGTGGATGTCGATGTCGGTGGCCTGGCCCTGGAAGCCGCCCAGCGGCTGGTGGATCATCACCCGCGAGTTCGGCAGCGCGTAGCGCTTGCCGGCCGCACCCGACGCCAGCAGCAGCGCGCCCATCGAGGCGGCCTGGCCGACGCAGATGGTGCTCACGTCCGGCTTGATGTACTGCATGGTGTCGTAGATCGCCATGCCGGCGGTGACCACGCCACCCGGCGAATTGATGTAGATGCTGATGTCCTTCTCCGGATTGTCCGCTTCCAGGAACAGCAGCTGGGCCACGATCACATTGGCCATGTGGTCGTCGATCGGGCCGACCAGGAAGATCAGGCGCTCCTTCAACAAGCGCGAATAGATGTCGTAGGCGCGCTCGCCGCGGCTGGTCTGCTCGACCACCATCGGAACCAGATTCAAGGCCTTGGTCACATTGTCCACGCGGTGATCTCCTGCTGCTCGGGGTCCGTCCCTGTACGGGGATGTACAGGGCTTCGCATCGTGTTGCGCCCCGCCGCCGCGGGGAGTGAAACGGGGAACCACCTCGCGCATGCCGGGATGCGCGAGACGGCGACGCGTCGTCTTATTGACGGATCGCGTCCTGGAACGACATCGCCTGCTCGGTGTGCTGGGCGCGCTCGGCGATCCAGTCGATCACCTGCTCTTCCATCACGCGGCTCTGCAGTCCCCCCATCAATTGGGGATCGTTGCGGTACATCTCAATGACCTGTTCCGGCTCTTCGTAGGTCGAGGCGATCAGACGCAACGTTTCCGAAACCCGCTTCGGGTCCAGGCGCAGTTCGTTGCGGCGGGCGACCTCGCCGACCAGCAGGCCGACCAGCACGCGCTTGCGCGCGGCGTCCATGAAGCCCTGGTGGGCGTCCTCCGGCACCTGGCCGGGGTCGCGGCCGGAACGGCGCAACTGCTCGACCTGCTGCGCCAGCATGGCGCGCGCTTCGTTCTCGACCAGGCGCGGCGGCATTTCGACGGACGCGTAGGCGGCGATCAGCTGCTCGCCGACTTCGCGACGCAGGCGGTTCATCAGCGCGCCCTTGAGCTCACGCTCGAGGTTGATGCGGATGTCCTTGCGGAACTGCTCGGCATCGCCGCTCTTCACGCCGAAGCTCTTGATGAACTCCTTGTCCACCTCCGGCAGCACCGGCGCGGCGACGTCGACCGCCCTCACGTGGACCTGGACCTGCTTGCCGGCGAACTGCGGCACCCGCCAGTCGGCCGGGAAGTCGACGGTCAGCGTCTTCTCTTCGTCCTTGGACAGGCCGATCAGGCCCTGCTCGATCGCCGGGAACATGACGCCCGAACCGATCACGCTGCTGCCCTTCTCCACGCCCTCGGTCGGCAGACGCTCGTCGCCGACCTGCGACCAGGTCTCCAGGGTCACCAGATCGCCGTCCTGCGCCGGGCGCGCGGCCGGCTGCCAGGTGCGGCGCTGCAGGCGCAGGTTCTCGATCATCTGCTCGATGTCGGCGTCGGTGACCTCGGCGGTGTGGCGGATCACCTGCAGCGTCGAGACGTCGATGTCGCCGAAGTCCGGCACCACTTCGAAGGTGGCCACGAACTGCAGTTCGTTGTCGCCGGCGCGGTCGATGCGCGGGTTCCCGGCCAGGCGCAGCTCGTGCTCGCGCACGGCCGAGTCGAAGGTCTCGCGCAGCAGGCCGTCCAGCGCCTCGGCGCGGATCTGCGGCCCGAACCGCTGCTCGATCACCTTGGCCGGAATCTTGCCCGGACGGAAGCCCTTGATCCGCGCGGTACGCGCGACTTCGCGCAGGCGGCCGCCGACATGGGTTTCCAGGCGATCCCCCGGCAGGGTGAAGGTCAGACGCCGTTCCAGGGTACCGGTGGTTTCGATCGAAGCTTGCATGTGGACTCCTGCCACCGGGAGCCCACGGGGCTCTCGGCACGATGTAGTAAAGACGGGTTGACGCGGGCACGGGACGGCCGCCGCAGCCGGATAGTTTCGCCTATTCCCGCGGTGCCTGCCAGCGCAGGGCCGGGAGACCGCCGTGGCGACGCCGAACCTGCCATCGCCGCAAGGGGCCGCAGGGGCTTGGATGGTGCGAAAGAGGGGACTCGAACCCCTACGCCTTGCGGCACTGGTACCTAAAACCAGGGCGTCTACCAATTCCGCCACTTTCGCGCTGCAGCGCCGGAAGGCGCCTGCCGGCACATTGTTGCAGGCCGGCCGGCAAAGAAAAAGGCACCTGCCGGAGCAGGTGCCTTTCGTTTTGGTGGGCCGTCAAGGATTCGAACCTTGGACCTATTGATTAAGAGTCAACTGCTCTACCAACTGAGCTAACGGCCCTGAAACTGAGTCGCACATTCTATGTGCTTTTTTGCTTCGTTGCAACACCCCGCGAAGCATCGGGTCACGCGATCAATGGGGTGGCTGAGGGGACTCGAACCCCCGACATCTGGAATCACAATCCAGTACTCTAACCAACTGAGCTACAGCCACCATTGAAACCTTGCATCTCCCGCCCGGCGCCATGTGGCGCGCCCGACAGGAATCGAACCTGTAACCGCCGGCTTAGAAGGCCGGTGCTCTATCCAGTTGAGCTACGGGCGCCCTGGCTGGATTGTCGCATTCCTTTCCGCCGTTGGACATCGGATTGGTCGGGGTAGAGGGATTCGAACCCCCGACATCCTGCTCCCAAAGCAGGCGCGCTACCAGACTGCGCTATACCCCGGCGGAACATCCCTCGCGGCCAAGGCCGGAAAGGTCGGCTATTGTGAGAAGCTTGCGGCCCGCTGTCAACGTCGCATGCACGCAACATCGCCTGCGCTATGCTCAGGCCTTGCCGTCGGCATCGGCCGATGCGCCATTTTGAAGGAGAAAACAGCATGCTTCGCAGCGGCAACCCCGCCCTGAAGGAATCCACCTTCCTCGATCTGCACAGCGGCAACGTGGTCTCGCCCGGCAACGGCACGGTCGTCGCGCGCGACAGCGGTGCGATGACCCTGAACGGCACCGCCAACAAGACCGGCGTGCTGTTGATGCTGACAGCGCTCACCGCCGTATTCGCCTGGAGCCAGTCGGTCTCGATCGATGCCGCGGGCAACGCGATGATCGCCCCTGGCGTGGCCGGCTACGCGCTGGGCGGCCTGATCGGCGGCTTCATCCTGGCCCTGATCACGATCTTCAAGAAGGAATGGTCGCCGATCACCGCGCCGCTGTACGCGCTGGTGGAAGGCTTTTTCCTGGGATCGATCTCGGCGATGTACGAAGTGCGCTTCAACGGCATCGTGCTGCAGGCGGTGCTGCTGACGTTCGGCACCCTGTTCGCGATGCTGTTCGCCTACCGCAGCGGCATGATCAAGGCCACCGAGAACTTCAAGCTGGGCGTGGTCGCGGCCACCGGCGGCATCGCGCTGGTGTACCTGGCCACGATGGTGCTGGGCTTCTTCAACATCCAGATCCCGTACATCCACGCCTCCGGCACGGTCGGCATCCTGTTCAGCCTGTTCGTGGTGGTGGTGGCGGCGCTGAACCTGGTGCTGGACTTCGACTTCATCGAGAGCGGCGTCGAACAGGGCGCACCCAAGTACATGGAGTGGTACGGCGCGTTCGGCCTGATGGTGACGCTGGTGTGGCTGTACCTGGAGTTCCTGCGCCTGCTGTCGAAGCTGCAGTCGCGGAATTGAAGCCGGGAGTCGGGAATCGGGATTGGGGAATCGTAAAAGCGAACTCCCCTTGATCGATGAGCGGGCTTTGCTTCAGACAAACTTCCGAGCAAAAGAAAGGGCGCCCTGGGGCGCCCTTTCTTTTTCTGGGATCTTCCGGCCGCTCAGAGGCGGCTGGCGATGGCCTGGGCGAAACCCATGGTGTTGCCGCTGCCGCCCAGGTCCGGGGTCAGCCCGTCCTTGGCTTCCAGCGTGGCGACGATGGCGTTGCGCAGGCGCTCGGCGTTCTGCGGCTGGCCGATATGGTCCAGCAACTGCGCCGCGCCCAGCAGCAGCGCGCACGGGTTGGCCTTGCCCTGCCCGGCGATGTCCGGGGCCGAGCCGTGCACGGCTTCGAAGATCGCCGCGTCCACGCCGATGTTGGCGCCCGGGGCCAGACCCAGGCCGCCGACCAGACCGGCGCACAGGTCCGACAGGATGTCGCCGAACAGGTTGGTGGTGACGATGATGTCGAACTGCTCCGGGCGCATCACCAGCTGCATGCACGCGTTGTCGACGATCATTTCCTGGAACTCGATCTCCGGGTAGTTTGCCGCCACTTCACGCGCCACCTTCAGGAACAGGCCCGAGGTGGACTTGATGATGTTGGCCTTGTGCACCGCGGTGACCTTCTTGCGGCCGGTCGCGCGGGCCAGGTCGAAGGCGTAGCGGACGATGCGCTCGGAGCCCTTGCGGGTCACCTTGGCCATCGACAGCGCGGTCTCGCCGTCGGCGGACACTTCCTGGCCTTCGCTCAGGTAGGCGCCTTCGGTGTTCTCGCGCACCGTAATCAGGTCCACGCCGGCGCCGAAGCGCGACTTGGTGTTGGGGAACGACTTGGCCGGACGCACATTGGCGTACAGGTCGAACTGGCGGCGCATGGCCACGTTGATCGAGCTGAAGCCCTCGCCCACCGGCGTGGTCAGCGGGCTCTTCAGCGCCACCTTGTTCTTGCGGATCGACTCCAGCGTGGCGGCCGGCAGCAGGTCGCCGTGCTTCTCCAGCGCCACCAGGCCCGCGTCGGCGTATTCGTAGGTGAGGCCGGCGTTCAGCGCGTCGAGCACGAACAGCGTGGCGTCCATGATCTCCGGGCCGATGCCATCGCCACGGATGACCGTGATTGTCTGCGTCATAGGGTTGCGGTTTCCGTACAAGAGGGGGGAGCGCCGCCCGGGAACCGGGGCTGCAGGCGCAAGGAGGTTTCAGCGGTAATTATGCCCGAAGCCGGTGAAGGCGCCCAAAACCGGACGGCCGCCGGCGCGAGCGCCGGTGACCATCGGGGCAGCACGAAGCAGGCTCAGTCGTGCGCGTGCTGCGCCGGGGCGGCGGCGCCGGCCTCCAGCGTGTCGAGGAAGTCCACGGCACGGCGCAGGTGCGGGATCACGATGGACCCGCCGACCACCAGGCCCACCGAGAAGGTCTCGAAGAACTCCTCGCGGCTGACCCCGGCCTCCTTGCACTGGGCCACGTGGTAGCTGATGCAGTCGTCGCAGCGCAGCACCAGCGAGGCGACCAGGCCGAGCAGTTCCTTGGTCTTCACGTCCAGCGCGCCGGCCTGGTAGGTCTGGGTGTCGAGCGCGAAGAAGCGCCGCACCACCTGGTTCGGCTCGGCCAGGATGCGCTGGTTCATGCGTTGGCGGAACTCGGTGAACGCGCGGACCCGGTCCTCCCCGGAGGCGCCGCCCTCGCCCGTCGCAGCGCCGCTCATGCCTGCGCCTCGGGGGCGTGGCCGTCGAGCAGCGGCTCCAGCTTGCCGGCGCGGTGCAGCGCCATCATGTCGTCGTAGCCGCCGACGTGGACGTCGCCAACGAAGATCTGCGGCACGCTGGTGCGCCGCGCCAGCGCAACCATCTTCTCGCGCTCGGCCGGGTCCAGGTCGATCCGCACCTCGTTCCAGGTGCGGCCCTTGCTCTTGAGGAAGTTCTTGGCCGCCACGCAGTACGGGCAGATCGCGGTGGAATAGAGGGTGATCGGCGGGCCGCCGGCGTGGCCGGTGTCGGCAGTTGGGTTGTCCACGGGAAACTCCGGGCGGTGTAGAAGGTCCAAGCCACTATGGTAGCGGCCGGGTGGATTTTCGAGGCCGCTGCCGCAACACTGCGAATCATCCCGGATTCACCGTCGTCCCGGCCGCCACCCGGCGTCCGCCTGCCCCTTGGAGCCTGTCTTGCGCCTGCTGCCGCTCGCCTTCGCGATCACCCTGGCCACCGCCTGCGCCGTGGCGCCGGCCCAGGAGAACAAGCTGCCGGACATCGGCTCCTCGGCCGGCGAGCTGCTGACCCCGGCGCGCCAGGCCGAGTACGGCAAGATGATGCTGGCCGAGCTGCGCAGCTACGGCTACGTGCTCGAGGACCCGCTGATCGACGACTGGCTGCAGACCATGGGCACCCGGCTCGGCGCCAACAGCGACCAGCCGCAGCAGAAGTTCACCTTCTTCATGCTGCGCGACCGCCAGATCAACGCCTTCGCCACCCTCGGCGGCTACGTGGCGGTCAACGCCGGGCTGGTGCTCACCGCTGAGCGCGAGGACGAGGTGGCCGCGGTGCTGTCGCACGAGATCGCCCACGTCACCCAGCAGCACGTGCTGCGCGGGGTGGAGCGGGCGCAGCGCGACCAGATCCCGATCCTGCTCGGCATGCTCGCCGCGGTGGTCGCGGCGCAGCAGGCCGGTGGGCGCTCCAGCGGCGACGCCACCCAGGCGGCGATCGCCAGCGGCCTGGGGCTGATGCAGCAGCGGCAGATCGACTACACCCGCTCCAACGAATCGGAGGCCGACCGCCTGGGCATCCGCACCCTGGCGCGCAGCGGCTACGACGTCGACGCGATGGCCGGCTTCTTCGAACGCATGTCGCTGGCGATGCGCGGCAACCAGGGCGGCTACAGCACGCCCGACTTCCTGATGACCCACCCGGTCACCACCACCCGCATCAGCGAGGCCCGCGATCGCGCCGAGCAGATGAAGAAGAACACCCTGACCCTAACCATCAGCGTGCCCGGCGGCACCCTGAAGGAGCGGGTCGATCCGAACGACGTGTCGCTGAGCCAGCCGCTGGGCGCGCCCAGCAACCCGCTGCTGCCCGGCGGCCTGCAGCTGCCGTTCGCCAACTACGCGCGCGGCCCCAGCGGCCAGTTCGAATGGGCACGCGAGCGGCTGCGGGTGTTCAGCGCCAACACCCCGGCCGATGCGATCCGCGAGTACGAAGGCCTGCGCCAGGGCAGCAAGCAGGGCCTGAGCGATGCCCAGCGCTATGGCCTGGCGCTGGCCCGGCTGCGTGCCGGCGGCAGTGCGCAGGAGGTCGCGCAGACGCTGGAAAGCCTGCTGCAGGCGCACCCGGACAACTGGTGGCTGACCGTGGCGGTGGCCGAGGCCGAGGCCAAGGCCGGCCGCAACCAGGCCGCCGACCAGCGCTTCGAGGCGCTGGTCAAGCGCATGCCCAGCAATCGGGCGGTGGCGCTGAGCTATGCGACCGCCCTCAACGAGCAGGGCGGCCGCCAGGCCGGCCAGCGCGCCCAGGCGGTGCTGCGGCCGCTGCTCGGGGCGGCCGCGGAGGATCCGGTGTTCCAGCGCACCTTCGCCCGCGCCTGCGAACTGGCCGGCGACGACACCCGGGCCGGCGAGGCGTACGCCGAGGCGGCCTACCTGAACGGGCATCCGGAGCAGGCGCTGATCCAGCTGAGCAACCTGAAGAAGCGCAGCGACCTGGACTACGTGGCGCGCGCGCGCATCGACGCCCGCATCGCCACGATCACCCCGACGGTGCTGGAACTGCGCCGCCAGGGCGTACAGGACCCGGACATGCAACGGCGCTGAAACGCGCCCGTGTCAGGCGTCACTCAACCGTAATAAAACCGTAGTCTACTGGCGACCTTCCTCCCCAGTTCCACGGTGCCGTTGTGCAGAAACGCATCCTGATCGTCGACGACGAACCGGCCATCCGCGACATGGTCGCGTTCGCCCTGCGCAAGGGCGACTTCGAGCCGGTGCATGCCGGCGATGCCCGCGAAGCGCAGACCTCGATCGCCGACCGAGTCCCGGACCTGATCCTGCTGGACTGGATGCTGCCCGGCACCAGCGGCCTGGAACTGGCCCGGCGCTGGCGCAAGGATGCGATGACCCGCGAAGTGCCGATCATCATGCTCACCGCCCGCGGCGAGGAGAACGACCGCGTCGGCGGCCTGGAGGCCGGCGTCGACGACTACGTGGTCAAGCCGTTCTCCGCACGCGAGCTGCTGGCGCGGATCCGCGCGGTGATGCGCCGCACCCGCGAGGACGACGAGGACGGCAGCGTCTCGGTCGGCAGCCTGCGCATCGACGGCGCCGCGCACCGGGTGTTCGCCGGCGAGGCGCCGGTGCCGATCGGCCCGACCGAGTACCGCCTGCTGCACTTCTTCATGACCCACCCCGAGCGCGTCTACAGCCGCGCGCAGTTGCTCGATCACGTGTGGGGCGGCAGCGTCTACGTGGAAGAGCGCACCATCGACGTGCACATCCGCCGCCTGCGCAAGACGCTGGAGCCGTTCTCGGTGGAAAACATGGTGCAGACCGTCCGCGGTTCCGGCTATCGCTTCTCTGCGTCCATCTGACCGCCGCCTTCGCCTGCTATAACGGCGGACGGATCACGATCCTTTGCGACAGAGTGCGTTCCCGATGCCCCGCCACATCCGCTCCGCCTGGTTGAAGACCCTCGGCACGCTCGCCGGCCTGCTGTTGCTGGCGTTGCTGATCGGCTGGATCGGCGGCCATGTGTGGATGGCGCTGACCCTGATGTCGCTGGGGGTGATGGGCTGGCACTACTGGCGGCTGCGGCGGGTGCTGCGGCGGCTGACCGCGCGCCAGCGCTGGGAGCCGCCGGCCGGCACCGGCGTATGGAACGAACTGGACCGGCTGCTGTACCGCAGCCAGGCGGAAATGCGCGTGCGCAAGCGGCGCCTGCTGGACATGCTGCGCGCCTACCGCGCCGCCGCCGCGGCACTGCCCGACGCGGTGGTGGTGGTGGACCGCAACAGCCAGCGCATCCAATGGTTCAACGAAGCAGCCGGCACCCTGCTCGGCCTGCGCCACCCCGGCGACCTCGGCGCGCCGGTGGTGGAGCGGCTGCAGCCGATGCCGCTGGCGCACTGGCTCAGCGGCGGTCGCAACGCCGAGCCGATGCTGGACATGCCCTCCCCGGTCGACGACCGCCTGCGCCTGAACCTGCGCCTGATTCCCTATTCCGACGACCACTGGCTGCTGGTCGCGCGCGACGTCAGCAAGCTGCTGCAACTGGAGCAGGTACGCCGCGATTTCGTCGCCAACGTCTCGCACGAGTTGCGCACGCCGCTGACCGTGGTCCACGGCTACCTGGACATGCTCGACCCGGAGGACTTTCCGGATTCGGGGCCGATGATCGCCGAGATGCGCAAGCAGTCGCAGCGCATGACCCAGTTGGTCGAGGATCTGCTGACCCTGTCGCGGCTGGAATCGCAGGAACACGCCAACGAGGAGTCGATCGCGATGGCGCCGATGCTGGCCACGCTGCGCCGCGAGGCCGAGGCGCACAGCCAGGGCCGGCACCGCATCGAGGTCCACGACGAGGCCGATTGCGACCTGGTCGGCTCCAACAAGGAACTGCACAGCGCCTTCTCCAACCTGGTCACCAACGCGGTGCGCTACACCGCGGCCGGCGGCACCATCCGCATCACCTTCGCCCGCGAGGGCGATGGCGCGGTGCTGGCGGTGCGCGACAGCGGCTACGGCATTCCCGCGCATCACCTGCCGCGGATCACCGAGCGCTTCTACCGCGTCTCCAGCAGCCGCTCGCGCGAAAGCGGCGGCACCGGCCTGGGCCTGTCGATCGTCAAGCACGTCCTCGGCCTGCACCAGGCGCGGCTAGAGATCGAGAGCGAAGTCGGCAAGGGCAGCACCTTCTCCTGCCACTTCGGCGCCGGGCGCGTGCATCCGCGGCACGACCATGCCACCCTGACCTCCGCCTAACGAGAGACACCATGCCCCGCCGCGCCCCTGCCCTGCCGCCCACGCCGCCCCCGGACATTCCCAGCGACCCGCTGCGCGACCCCGCGCTGTACATCAACCGCGAGCTGTCGCAACTGGACTTCAATTTCCGGGTGCTGGCGCAGGCGCAGGATCCGCAGGTGCCGTTGCTGGAGCGGCTGCGCTTCCTGTGCATCTCCTGCACCAACCTCGACGAGTTCTTCGAGATCCGCGCCGCCACCGTGCGCCACGCGCAGGAATTCGGGCTGCCGCCGGCGCCGGACGGGATGAGCCCCAACGCCATCCTCACCTCGATCCACGACCGCGCCGCGCAACTGGTCGACCAGCAGTACCGCTGCTGGAACGAGGTGCTGCGCCCGGCGCTGAAGGACGCCGGCATCGGCGTGCTCGGCCGGCATTCCTGGAACGCGCGGCAGAAGCGCTGGCTGCGCGCCTACTTCCGCAACGAGATCATGCCGGTGCTGTCGCCGCTGGGGCTGGACCCGGCGCACCCGTTCCCGAAGATCCTCAACAAGTCGCTGAACATCGTCGTGGTGCTCAAGGGCACCGACGCGTTCGGCCGCGTCGGCCACCTGGCGATCGTGCGCGCGCCGCGCTCGCTGCCGCGCATCATCCAGTTGCCGGAAAGCCTGGCCGAGGGCGGCCAGAGCTTCGTGTTCCTGTCCTCGGTGCTGTCCACCTTCGTCGACGAACTGTTCCCGGGCATGGAGGTGATGGGCTCCTACCAGTTCCGCGTCACCCGCAACTCGGAACTGGTGGTGGACGAGGAGGAAGTGGAGAACCTGGCGCTGGCGCTGCGCGACGAACTGGTCAACCGCGGCTACCGGCCGGCGGTGCGGCTGGAAATCGCCGAGGACTGCCCGAAATCGATCGTGCGCACCCTGCTGCAGAACTTCGAACTGCCGGAGAACGCGGTCTACCGGATCAACGGCCCGGTCAACCTGAGCCGGGTCAACCAGGTCTACGACCTGGTGCAGCGCCCGGACCTGAAGTATCCGGCGATGAATCCGCGCACCCTGCGCGACAGCGAAGGCATCTTCGAGATCGCCGCCGCCGGCGACGTGTTGCTGCACCACCCGTTCGACGCCTTCACTGCGGTGCTGGACCTGATCAAGCAAGCCGCGATCGACCCCAACGTGCTGGCGATCAAGCAGACCCTGTACCGCACCGGCAAGGACTCGGCGATCGTCGATGCGCTGGTGCTGGCCGCGCGCAACGGCAAGGACGTCACCGTGGTGGTGGAACTGCGCGCGCGCTTCGACGAAGAGGCCAACCTGGGCCTGGCCGACCGCCTGCAGGAAGCCGGCGTGCAGGTGGTGTACGGCGTGGTCGGCTACAAGACCCACGCCAAGATGCTGCTGATCGTGCGCCGCGAGGGCCGCAAGCTGCGCCGCTACGTGCACCTGGGCACCGGCAACTACCACAGCGGCACCGCGCGCGCCTACACCGACCTGAGCCTGATCACCGCCGACGTGGACATCGGCAACGACGTGCACCTGCTGTTCCAGCAGTTGTCCGGGCTGGCGCCGAAGATCCGCCTCAAGCGCCTGCTGCAATCGCCCTTCACCCTGCACCCGGGCGTGCTGCACCGGATCGAGCGCGAGACCAAGCTGGCGCATGCCGGCCGCCCGGGCCGCATCATCGCCAAGATGAACGCGCTCAACGAGCCGCAGGTGATCCGCGCGCTGTACGCGGCCTCGCAGGCCGGGGTCAAGATCGACCTGATCGTGCGCGGCGCCTGCACCCTGCGCCCCGGCGTGCCGGGCGTCTCCGACAACATCCGGGTGCGCTCGATCGTCGGCCGCTTCCTCGAGCACAGCCGGGTCTACTGGTTCGGCAACGACGGCGCGCCGGAACTGTTCTGCGCCAGCGCCGACTGGCTGGAACGCAACCTGCTGCGGCGCGTGGAGACCGGCTTCCCGATTCTCGATCCGGACCTGGTCAAGCGCATCCACCGCGAAGTGCTGCAGAACTACCTGGCCGACAATCTCAACGCCTGGGAACTGGACGCCGACGGCAACTACCGCAAGCTGGCCCCCGGCCAGGACCAGCCGCCGCATTCGGCGCAACTGGCCCTGCTCGACGGGCTCTGAGCACACCGCGGCGCAGCGCCAACGGCGCGCGCCGCGCATCGGCTACCATTCCGCCATGCCTGCCACCTCCCCCACTCATCCGCCGCTGCGCGACGGCGACCTGCTGGCCGCCATCGACCTGGGTTCCAACAGCTTCCACATGGTCATCGCCCGCTATCAGCTCGGGCAGTTGCGGGTGGTGGACCGCCTGCGCGAGACCGTGCGCATGGCCGACGGCCTGGACAACAAGGGCGGGCTGTCCGCCGAGGCGCGGCAGCGCGCGCTGGAATGCCTGGCGCGCTTCGGTCAGCGCATCCGCGACCTGCCCTCGCTGCGGGTACGCGCGCTGGCGACCAACACCGTGCGCCAGCTGCGCTCGCCGCAGACCTTCCTGATTCCCGGCGAAACCGCACTCGGCCATCCGATCGAAGTGGTCAGCGGCCGCGAGGAAGCGCGCCTGATCTACCTCGGCGTGGCCCACGCGCAGCCGCCCAAGCCGGACGAACGCCGCCTGGTCATCGACATCGGCGGCGGCTCCACCGAGTTCATCATCGGCAGCGGCTTCCAGACCCTGGAACGCGAGAGCCTGCAGGCCGGCTGCATCGCCAGCACGCGGCGCTTCTTCCCGGGCGGCAAGCTGTCCAAGAAGAAGTGGAAGGACGCGCTGACCGAGATAGGCGCGGAGTTCCAGCAGTTCGCCGGGCAGTACCGTGCGCTGGGCTGGCACGAGGCGCTCGGCTCGTCGGGCACGCACAAGGCGATCGGCGAGATCTGCGCGGCGATGAAGCTGACCAAGGGCGCGATCACCGCCGAAGCGCTGCCGCAGTTGCGCGACCGCCTGCTGCTGGCCAAGCGCATCGAGGACATCGACCTGCCCGGCCTGTCCACCGACCGCCGGCCGATCATCGCCGGCGGCGTGCTGGTGCTGGAGGCGGCGTTCCAGGCCCTGGGCCTGCAACGGCTGATGGTGAGCAAGGCGGCCATGCGCGAAGGCATCCTCTACGACATGCTCGGCCGCGGCGGCGAGAACGATCCGCGCGAAACCGCGATCGCCGCGCTGACCCAGCGCTACGGTATCGACGAGGCGCAGGCCGCGCGCGTGGAGCACACCGCGATGGCGCTGTTCGAGCAGGTCGCCGGCGACTGGGCGCTGGATGCCGACGACGCGCGCATGCTCGGCTGGGCCGCGCGCCTGCACGAGCTCGGCCAGGCCATCGCGCACAGCCAGTATCACGTGCACGGCGCCTACGTGCTGGAGCACTCGGACATCGCCGGCTTCTCGCGGCAGGAGCAGCAGGTGCTGGCCACGCTGGTGCGCACGCACCGCCGCAACGTGTCCAAGACCGCGTTCGACGCACTGCCCGACCGCCTGCTGCTCAGCGCCAAGCGCAAGGCCGCGCTGCTGCGCCTGGCGGTGCTGCTGCACCGCGCGCACGAGGCCGACCCGATCCCGGCACTGGAACTGAAGGCCGATGGCGCCAACCTGCACCTGATCCTGTCGCAGCCGTGGATCGAGTCGCGGCCGTTGCAGCGTGCCGACCTGATCGGCGAGGTCGAGGGCATGGCCGGGTTGGGGATCAATTTCCGCCCATTCGTGGCTTGAAGGCTGGGATTCGGGACTCGGGATTCGGGATTCGGGATTCGGGATTCGGGATTCGGGATTCGGGATTCGGGATTCGGGATTCGGGATTCGGGATTCGGGACGGCAGCATGCTGTCCGCGGTCAAATCGTGGTCAAGCGATTTGCTGAAAAAAGTGCCGGTTTTGGAAAGAAAAGCCGCCCCTCCTGAAGCCGCGACACCGCGGCTTTTTTGTGGGAGGGGCTTCAGCCCCGACGCCTTACCGATACCGCGTCGGGGCTGAAGCCCCTCCCACAGAAAAACGGCACGGCGACGCACTTGCGAAAAACCCCGAATCCCCAATCCCGAATCCCCAATCCCGGCTTTTGGCGTCATCGTTCCTACATGCGCTGGACATGTTCGCTTCACTGCATTGCGCGAGGCTTTGTCAAACCGGAGCCCCCGCATGCGCTACGCGATCGTCACCGAGACGTATCCCCCTGAGGTCAACGGCGTCGCGCTGACCGTGCAGGGGCTGGAACTGGGGCTGCGCGCGCGCGGCCATACCGTCGACGTGGTGCGTCCGCGCCAGCCCGGCGACGCCGACCCGGCGGATCTGCGGCTGGTGCGCGGTGCGGCGCTGCCGCGCTACCCCGGACTGAAGTTCGGCCTGCCCGCGCCGCGGCGCCTGACCAAGCTGTGGCAGGCGGCGCCGCCGGATGCGGTGTACATCGCCACCGAAGGCCCGTTGGGCTGGTCGGCGCTGCGCAGCGCGCGGCGCCTGGGCATCCCGATCGCCACCGGCTTCCACACCCGCTTCGACGAGTACCTGCCGCAGTACGGCGCGGCCTGGCTGCAGTCGACCGCGCTGCGCTGGATGCGGCGCTTCCACAATCAGGCCCAGGCGACCCTGGTGCCGACCCGCGAACTGCGCGACTTTCTCGCCACCCAGGGTTTCGAGCGGGTGCGCCTGCTGGCGCGCGCGGTGGACAGCAAGCAGTTCGAGCCGCAGCGCCGCGATGCGCAGTTGCGCGCGCAGTGGGGCCTGCAGGACGACGACTGCGCGGTGCTCTACGTGGGCCGCATCGCTTCGGAGAAGAATCTGCCGCTGGCGGTGCGCGCGTTCCGCCAGTTGCAGCAGCAGCGTCCGCGCGCGCGCTTCGTCTGGGTCGGCGACGGCCCGCTGCGCGAGCGCCTGGCGCAGGAGAATCCCGACTTCATCTTCTGCGGCATCCAGCGCGGCGACGCGCTGGCGCGGCATTTCGCCAGCGGCGACCTGTTCCTGTTCCCCAGCCGCAGCGAGACCTTCGGCAACGTGACCCTGGAAGCGATGGCCAGCGGCGTCGCCACCGTCGCCTTCGACTACGGCGCGGCGCGCGAATACCTGCGCGACGGCATCAATGGTGCGGCGGTGGCCGACGACGAGGCCTTCATCGCCGCCGCGCTGCGCCTGGGCAGCGACGACGCGCTGCGCCGGCACCTGGGCGAGGCCGCCTGCGCGTCGATGCAGCAACTGCGCCCGGAGCGCGTGGTGGCCGATTTCGATGCCCTGCTCAACCAACTGGCGGACACCCGGAGGACGCATGTCGACGCGGCTTGAGATCCTGCGCGGGCACGAGACCCGCTGGTGCCGGCGCGCCAACCACTGGTGCCGGCGGCGTTCGGTGCGACGCTTCTTCGCGGTGATCAGCCGCCTCGGCGACGGCGTGTTCTGGTACGCGCTGATGACCCTGCTGGTGCTGTGCGACGGCATGGACGGCGTGTTCGCCTCCGCGCACATGGCCGCCACCGGCGTGGTCGCGCTGAGCCTGTACAAGGGTCTGAAGCGCTGGACCCGCCGCCCGCGTCCATACGCCGCCGACCTGCGCATCCGCGCCTGGGTGGCGCCGCTGGACGAGTTCAGCTTCCCCTCCGGCCACACCTTGCACGCGGTGTCCTTCGGCATCGTCGCCCTCGCCTACTACCCCTGGCTGGCGCCGCTGCTGGTGCCCTTCATCGCCTGCGTGGCGCTGTCGCGGGTGGTGCTGGGCCTGCACTACCCCAGCGACGTGCTCGCCGCCACCGGCATCGGCGCGGTGTTGGCGGGCGTGTCGTTGTGGTTGGTTTGATGAGGAGCCGGGATTCGGGATTGGGGATTCGGGATGGCGTCCGGCCATCCCGGCAGTCAGCGTAGGAGCGGCTTCAGCTGCGACGCATGGAAGGCAAACCGGTCGCGGCTGAAGCCGCTCCTACGAAAGCGCGGTAATGCCCGTGCTCGCGGCTGCCATCCAATCCCAAATCCCGAATCCCCAATCCCGGCCTTACAATGGCCGAATGACCACGCTGTTCATCTCCGACCTGCATCTGGACCCGGCACGGCCGGCGATCACCGCGCTGTTTCTCGACTTCCTGCGCGGCGAGGCGCGGCAGGCCGAGGCGCTGTACATCCTCGGCGATCTGTTCGAGGCCTGGATCGGCGACGACACGCCGTCCGAGGCGGCCGATGCGGTGGCGGTGGAGCTGCACGCGCTGCATGAGGCCGGGGTGCCGCTGTTCTTCATGCACGGCAACCGCGACTTCCTGCTCGGCGCCGACTACGCGCAGCGCGCCGGCCTGCGCCTGCTGCCCGACCCCTGCGTGATCGATCTGTACGGCGAGCCGACCCTGCTGCTGCACGGCGACCTGCTGTGCACCGACGACACCGCCTACCAGGCGTTCCGCGCGCAGACCCGCGACCCGGCCTTCCAGCAGCAGTTCCTGGCGCAGCCGCTGGCCGCGCGCATCGCCTACGCGCAGCAGGCGCGCGCCGCCAGCCAGGCGCGCCAGGCCGACCTGAAGCAGGGCGACCGCGCGCAGTTCGAGACCGTCACCGACGTGGCGCCGGCCGAGGTCGCCGCCACCTTCGCCCGCTACGGCGTGGCGCGGATGATCCATGGCCACACCCACCGGCCGGCGGTGCACGCGCTGGACGTGGAGGGCCGCGCCTGCACCCGCATCGTGCTCGGCGACTGGTACGAACAGGGTTCGGTGCTGCGCGTGGACGCGCAGGGCTGCCAGCTGCAACAGCTCTAGCGCCAACCTCCGGCGCGGCCGCGCGCAGCCCAATGATGCGCACCCGGCACTTCGCGGCAACGCATTTCCCTGCGACCGCGGCGCGGCTGCAGGACGGCGCCGCATAGCGCTTCGGCCCCGGATTTCGCCGGGCCGCTGATGACGGCGTCCAAGCGCACCTGGCCGTCTCTGCCCACCTCATTGAACGCGGCTATCGGCCTTGCCGCCCGCGCGCGACGTCGACACCGCCCACATCCGGTCCACCGTCCTCCACCCGCGTTTCCTGGCCACGCACCGCCGCGACCACGCGCGCGGCGCGGTGCGAAAACGCCGCTCAGGGCAGGCCGCCACCGGCTTGCTGCTGCCGCCACTGCGCGTACTCGACGAAGTCGCCGTCGACCACGTCGTACCACTGGATCGCGCCGGAGCGCTCGACGCGGAAGCGGTCGCGGACCGGCTCGGTCTGCGGGTCGCCCGGGCAGCCGTCGCCGTGCTTCTCGCGTACGGCGATCTCGATCGCCGCCGGCGCGGCGGCCTCGGGTGCGGCCGCTGCAGACGCTGCCGCGGAGGCGGCGTCCTCGTCGTCCTCGACGGCGTAGCCCAGGCACTGCAGGTCGGGATAGGCATGATCGGCGGACAGGCGCGCCTGCAACACGTCCATCGCGCGGTTCCCGTCGAAGGTGTCGGCTGGTGCGGCCGGCGGGGTCGCCCGCGGCGCGTCGGTCTTGGCGGTCGGCGACGGGGTATCGGTCTGCCGGTCGGGAGCGGGGCCGCAGCCCGCGCTCAGCATCGCCAGCAGCAGCGCGGCCGGCAGTCGCATGCGCTTGAACATCGTCGATCCCAGGAAGTCGGTCGGCACCGGCCGCGCCAGCGCCGCTTCCCAGCATAGCCGAAGCGGACGCCGCCGCGCCCGCTCCGGCCGTCTTCGCTGCGCGTGGCGCAGGCAGGCGGCCTGCGCCACGCGCGGGCCGGCTCAACGGAACCCGGCCACCGTCGCCTTGGTGTTGACCAGCACGCGCTGGTTGTCGGCGGTGCTGGCATTGCCCATCGGCACGCCGTTGTAGGACACGTTCGGGTTGGACCAGTAGTTCAGCCGCGGGCAGCTGCTGGTGCAGTTGTAGGCCATGATCGTGCGCCAGCTGTTGCCGTAGCGATAGCCGTGGCCATAGGCGTACGGCGAGGTGCTGGAGTCGGTGGCCACGTCGTGGCGCGCGCTCTGCAGGTGGCCGATCTCGTGGGCGAAGCTGTAGTAGCCGGTGGCGCAATCCCAGTACACCGCCGCGAACGCGGTGGCGGCGGTGGAACCGATGCCCGAGGCGAGACCGCAATAGGCGGAATTGTCGATGATCAGCACGCCGACGTCGGCCGCGGTGCTGTTGCGCGAGGTATGGATGCTGTCCATGTAGCCGTCGCTGGTGCCGCGGAAGCGGGTCAGGTCGGTGTTGAAGTCGCCGGACTCGGTGTAGTTGGTGGTCTCGTAACCGGCCAGCTGCATGGTGATGCCGACGTTGCTGTTGGTGTAGCCCTGGTTGGACTCGGCCACCGCCAGTTGCACCAGCGACTGCATGTTGCCGCCGTAGCTGGTCACCGCCTTGTTGGTCGCCACCACCAGCACGCGGATGGTCGCGGGCGAGCCCGACGAGGCGCCGGCGGCGGTCACGCGTTCGTCGATCACCGACTGCGGCATCTGCACGGTCGGCAGCAGCGCGTAGTCGGCCGGATGCTCGGCCGGCATGCGCCGCTCGTCGACTTCCACCAGCACATGGCCGCCACCGGCGATCGGACGCAGGTGGAACAGCGTGCCGTTGCTGCGGATGCTGCCGGTGATGGTGTCGCCGCTGCGCACCAGGATCGCCGAGTTCAGCGGATCCAGGCCGGACAGCGCACGGGTCCGTGCCGCCGCGGCATTGCCGAGATTGCCGTACCAGATGCTGTTGCCGCCTTCCAATTGCTCGGTCTTCAACTGCGTGGCGGTGATGCGCTGGCCCAGCAGGTCCAGCTCGAGTTGCTTCTGTCCGGCGGTGACCGCGGCGGCGTTCACGCCGACCCGCTGCACCGCGCCGGTGGCGGGATTGGCCAGCAGGCGGCTCAGCGCCGGCTCGCCGGCGATGGACTTGGAGACGTACTGGCTGCTCTGGAACAGGGGCGTTCCGGCCGCGGAGGCGGAACCGGCGACACACAGGGCAAGCATCGCGGTAAGGCTGCACATCGACTTCATGTCGGACTCCTGGGTGGTGAGTAGGGACGAACGTCGCCCCGCGCGCGGCCGGAAACGGGGGAGGCCGCGCGGGGGAGTTCGATTAGCCGCTCAGCCACCGTTCAGCGCAAGCACCAAATGCAGCGGGGTCTCCGCTCGGAGATAGGCGTCACAGAACGCACGCGCAGGCGTTCATGCAGCCGCCTGCGCCTTGGACGCGACACGCGCGCCACGACGCAGGAGGACGCCGCCTCAGCCGGCCTGCTGCTGCAGCGCCAGCAATTCGTCCTCGTCGAACCCGGCCAGCAGGCGCGCCTGCAGGTTGAACGGGCCGTGCAGGTAGCCGCCGGCGTACTCGCGCAGCAAGGCGGCGAAGCGGGCGCGCGGCTCGATCCCGGCCTGCGCGCAGTACCAGCGATACCAGCGCGAGCCGGCGGCCACGTGCGCCACTTCCTCGCGCAGGATGATCTCCAGGATGTCGGCGGTGGCGTCGTCGCAGAGCGCGCGCAGCTTGGCGATCATGCCCGGGGTCACGTCCAGGCCGCGCGCCTCCAGCACGCGCGGCACCAGCGCCATCCGCGCCAGGCCGTCGTGGGCGGTCTTCTCGCACATCTCCCACAGGCCGTTGTGCGCGGCGAAATCGCCGTAGGCATGGCCCAGCGTGCGCAGGCGGTCGCGCAGCAACACGAAATGGCGCGATTCGTCGTCCGCCACCGCCACCCAGTCCGCGTAGAACGCCGGCGGCAGGCCGCGGAAGCGGTAGACCGCGTCCCAGGCCAGGTCGATGGCGTTGAGCTCGATGTGGGCGATGGCGTGGATGAACGCCGCACGGCCCTCGGCGCTGCCGAGGCCGCGCCGCGGCAACTCGCGCGGATGCACCAGCAGCGGCCGCGGCGGCCGCCCAGGCATGCGGATCGGCTCGGGCGCCGGCGCCGCGGCCGGCACCGCGAGCGCGCCGTCGCGCCAGGCCGCGGCATGGCGCTGGGTCAGCGCGACCTTCTCGTCGGGGTCGGCGGCATCCAGGCAGGCGCGCGCGGCCTGGTACAGGTCGCCGTTCACGGCGCCACCGACGGATTCGCGGCCGCCTGGCGCCGTTGCAGCCAGGTGCGCTGGGCCTGCTCGCAGCGGTTGCCGGGCACCTTGAACACGCAGTCCACGCGGTGCGCGCAGGCCAGGGCGAAGGCGCTGCGGCGGTCGGCCGCGGGCGGTTCGGGGATGTTCGCCAGCGGTGCGCTCGACGGCCAGCCGGCGTCGACGCCGATGCCGGCGGCGAGCAGGCGCGCCGTGCCATCCCGGCAATCGACGGCATACCCCCACTGCGGCGCATCGGCGCGCACGTCGTCGGAGGAGCGCTGCGCGCGCAGGCGCAGCAGCAGCAGGTCCTCGCCGATGCGCTGCGCGCCGGCGATCGCCAGCGGCGCGCGGTAGCCCGGCTGCAGCAGCGCCAACTGGTCCGGGGCCATGTACAGCTGCAGCATGGTCAACTGCGCACTCGGCACGCTGCCGTCGCGCAGGCGCGGGTCGTCCAGCGCCTGCACCGGCCGCGTGGCGTCGTCAGCAGTGCAGCCGCCGCACAGCGCGACCAGGCCCGCCAGCGCGAGCATGCGCCGCGCCCGGGCGCGGCGGCGGCGGGACTCAGGCACGGCGCTTGCGCTTGGCCTCGTCCGAGCGCAGTTGCATGATCCGCTCGAAATAGCCGGGTTCGATGCCGGTGGTGTACTGGCCGTTGAAGCACGAGGAGTCGAACGCCTTCAGTTCCGGGTTGCCCTCGCGCACCGCGGTCTCCAGGTCTTCCAGGTCCTGGTAGATCAGCCAGTCGCAGCCGAGGAATTCCTGGATCTCCTGCTCGCTGCGGCCATGCGCGACCAGTTCGTCGGCGGCCGGCATGTCGATGCCGTAGATGTTGGGATAGCGCACCGGCGGCGCGGCGCTGGCCAGGTACACCTTGCGCGCGCCGGCGTCGCGCGCCATCTGCACGATCTGCCGGCTGGTGGTGCCGCGCACGATCGAATCGTCGACCAGCAGCACCACGCGGTTGCGGAATTCCAGGTGGATCGGGTTGAGCTTGCGGCGCACCGACTTCACCCGCTCGCCCTGCCCCGGCATGATGAAGGTGCGGCCGATGTAGCGGTTCTTGACGAAGCCCTCGCGGTACTTCACCCCGAGCACGTTGGAGATCTCCAGCGCGGCGTCGCGCGAGGTGTCCGGGATCGGGATGATGGTGTCGATGTCGTGGTCCGGGCGCAGGCGCAGGATCTTCTCGCCCAGCTTCATGCCCATGCGCATGCGCGCCTTGTGCACCGAGACGTTGTCGATCATCGAGTCCGGCCGCGCGAAGTACACGTACTCGAAGATGCACGGGGTGTGGTCGGTGGGCGAGGCGCAGACCTCGGAGAACAGCTCGCCGCGGCCGGTGATCACCAGCGCTTCGCCGGGGCGCACGTCGCGCACGCGGGTGAAGCCGAGGATGTCCAGCGCCGAGGACTCGGAGGCGACGATGTACTCGTCGCCCTCCACGCTCTCACGCTTGCCCAGCACCAGCGGACGGATGCCATGCGGATCGCGGAACGCGACCAGGCCCAGGCCCAGCACCACGCTGACCACCGCATAGCCGCCCTTGCAGCGGCGGTGCACGCCGGCCACGGCGCGGATCGCCGCCTCCGGGGTCAGCATGCGCTGCGCGTCGAGCTCGTAGGCGAACACGTTCAGCAGCACTTCGCTGTCCGAATCGGTGTTGATGTTGCGGCGGTCGGCCTCGAACACCTGCTGGCGCAGGGCCTCGGTATTGACCAGGTTGCCGTTGTGGGCCAGCGCGATGCCGTACGGCGAATTCACGTAGAACGGCTGCGCCTCGTCCATGCCTTCCGAGCCGGCGGTCGGATAGCGGCAATGGGCGATGCCGACGCGGCCTTCCAGCACCGCCATGCGCTTCTCGTCGAAGACGTCGCGGACCAGCCCGTTGGCCTTCTGCACGCGCAGACGCGTACCGTCGGCGGTGGCGATGCCCGCCGCGTCCTGGCCGCGGTGCTGCAGCACGGCCAGGCCGTCATAGAGTTGCCCGGCCACGTTCTGGTTGCCGACGATTCCGACGATGCCACACATGTCAACGCTCTCCGCGGCGGGAATGCCGCTATTGGGAAGGTGGCCGTGCCTGGCCGTTGGGTTCGACCCGTGCCGGGTCGAATTGCGCCGGACGCGCCTGCGCCGGATCGATGTTCGCGGGCATCAGTTGCGACGGATCGCCCCCGGGCTGCGCGGACCGCACCCCGGGACGTCCCAGGGCCTTGGACATCATCTCCTGCAGCCCACTGGCCTGCAGGGCGTTGCCCAGCGCGGCATTATCGCCTGCCGCGGGCAAGTTGCCCAAATTCATCTGCGACACGTTCAGTTGCGGCATCTGCGACAGGTTCATCTGCGGCATCTGTGGCATGTGCCAGTCCGGGATCTGCGCGCGCATCCAGCCCACGCCCGGGTTGAGCACCGGCAGCACCATGGAATGCTGCCAGTCCGGCTCGCGGGTCAGCGGGGTGAAGCTCATCAGGAACGCCAGCACCGCGGCGAAGAAGCCGCCACGCGCCGCACCCAGGCCGAAGCCGAGCGCACGGTCGGTGCCCGATAGCGCGGTCGAGCGCACCGCGGTGCGGATCACCATGCCGGTGATGCCGACCACCGCCATCACCGTGACGAAGGTCAGCGCGTAGCCGCCCAGGTAGTAGCTCATGCTCGGCCGGGACCCGTTGGCCAGCCACTGCCCGGCATTGCCGCCGAACTGGAACGTGGCCCAACCGGCCAGGAACCAGGACAGCGTGCCGACCACGATGCCGACGAACCCGCGCAGGGCCCCGAGCAGGGCCGAGACCAGGATCACCGCCAACAGCACCATGTCGATCATGCGCGCCTCCCGCGGCCGAGCCGCTGCATCGCGCCGATCGCGCGTCGCGCCTGCCTTCCCTGGACCATCGTGCTACTCCATGGGCCGCGGCCCGATCAAGGATGTGGACGTACCATACCGCTGATGCCGACCTTGGCTGCCACCTGGGCGCGCAACTGCTCGGCATCGGCGCGGTTGGCGACCGGGCCGACCCGCACCCGGTTCAGCGCGCCCTTGTCGGTGCGCACCTGCTCGACGAAGGCGCTGAAGCCGGCCGCGCGCACCTTGTCGCGCAGGGCATTGGCGTCCTCGGCCTTGCCGAACGCGCCCAGCTGCACGGCGAAGCCGGTACCGGAAGCGGCAGGCGCGGCCGGCACGCTCGGCGCCGGCTTGGCGGCCGCGGTGGTGGCCGGGGTCGCCACGGGCTTGGCGGGTTCGGGCTTGGTCGCCACCGGCTTGACCGGTTCCGGCTTGGGCGCCGGCGGCGTCGCCGGCTTGGCGGTGGCGACCGGCTTGGCCGGCTCCGGCGGCAGCGCCTCGGTCCTGGCCGGGGCGGCGGGCGCGGCGGCGGCGACATTGCTGCCGGCGGCAGGCGCGGCGCTCACCGGAGTGGCGTTGCTCGGCGCCGCATCCAGGGTCACCACCTGGGCGTTGACGTCGTTGCGGACCTTGACCGCCTGCAGGCGCACGGATTCGGCCTGGGCGCGATCGGCATACGGTCCGATCCGCACCCGCCAGGCCTGGCGCCCGCCGATCGTGGCCTGCTCGCGGAAGCCCGGCAACTGCGCCTGCTTGAGCCGCGCGATCACTGCATCGGCATCGGCGGCGGTGGCATAGGCGCCGAAATTCACCGCGTAGTTGCCGGCGGCCGTGCTCGGCGGCAACGGTTGCGCGGCGCTGCCGGCCGCCGGATCGGCCAGATCGGCGGCATCGGGGTTGTCCTTGACCGGCGCCGGCGCGGCGGCTGGCGCAGCGGCGGCGCCCGGCGCCTTGGCCATGCCCACCGCCCCGCCACTGGGTGCGTCGCCCGGGGTCACCAGCGGCAGCTCGCGGGTCTCGAACTGGCCGTCGGCCGGCGCCTCGGGCGCCTTCAGCGGGACGTTGGCCACGCCGCTGTCGGGCGCAGGCCCCTTCACCAGCATCGGCAGGAAGATCACGGCGAGCGCTACCAGGACAAGGGCGCCAATCAATCGCTGTTTCAGGACGGTATCCACGGAAAGGCTGAGGGGGCGGCGTGGCGGAGTGCCGTGCCGATTATAAGGTGGGCCCGCGCAGAGGCGGGATCAGCCGGCTGAATGCAGCCAGTGCAAGGCTTCGGCAGCGGTATGGAACGAACCGAACACCAGCACCCGGTCGCCCGGCTGCGCCTGCGCCAACGCCGATTGCAGTGCCTGCGCCACGCTCTCGGCGAGTCCGGCCTCGGCGGCGGCGGTCCCCGCCAGCCGCGCGCGCAACTGCGCAGCGCTCTGGCCGCGACTGCCGCTCAAGCCGGCCAGGTACCAGGCATCGACCTGCGCGGCCAGTGCCTCCACCACCCCGGCGGCGTCCTTGTCGGCCAGCGCCGCGAACACCGCGCAGATGCGGCCGGCGACCGGCTGCGCCTGCAGCGCGGCGGCCAGTTCGCGGGCCGCCTGCGGGTTGTGGCCGACGTCGACCAGCACCTCCACCCCGTCGCGCACGCACGGCTGCAGGCGCCCGCGCAGGCGCGCGGCGGCGATGCCCTCGGCGTAGGCGCTGCGTGGCAGCGAGCGGCGCAGCGCGCGCAGGGCGGCGATGGCGGTGGCGGCGTTGGCGCGCTGCACCGGCGCGCGCAGCTGCGGCAACGGCAACTGCAGCTCGGTGCCGACGTCGCGCCAGCGCCAGCGGTCGGCGTCGATCGGGTCGTGAAAGAAGTCGCTGCCGGCGCGCAGCGCATTGGCGCCGATCGCATAGGCCCGCCGTAGCACGCTGGACGGCGGATCGATCTCGCCCAGCACCAGCGGTTTCCACGGCCGCGCGATGCCGGCCTTCTCCGCGCCGATCGCCTCGCGGTCGTTGCCGAGCCAGTCGGTGTGGTCGATGTCCACGGTGGTGATCACCGCCACGTCGGCGTCGACCAGGTTCACCGCATCCAGGCGGCCACCGAGGCCGACTTCCAGTACCGCCAGTTCCAGCTTGGCCTGCTGGAAGAGCCACAGCGCCGCCAACGTGCCGTATTCGAAATACGTCAGCGCGGTGTCGCCGCGCGCGGCCTCCACTGCCGCGAAGGCGGTCACCAGATCGGCATCGCCGGCCTCTTCGCCGTCGATGCGCACGCGCTCGTTGTAGCGCAGCAGGTGCGGCGAGGTATAGCTGCCCACCCGCCAGCCGGCGGCACGCGCGATCGCCTCGATGAAGGCGACGGTCGAGCCCTTGCCGTTTGTGCCACCGACGGTGATGACATGCTTGGCTGGCTTGGTCAGGCGCATGCGTGCGGCGACCGCGCGCACCCGTTCCAGGCCCATGGCGATGTCCTGGGGGTGCTGGCGCTCGATGTAGGCGAGCCATTCGGGGAGGGTGTTCATGGAGGCGATTGAACTCGACTGATGCGACGACAGCGCGCGCACTCATAGCGGCGACGCATTTTGCTGCTGCGTTGGCTTTGGTTTTGGCTGTTGCTGTTGCTGTTGCTGTTGCTGCTCTTGCTCTGGCTGTGCCTCTGGCTCTGGCTTTGGCTGTCGCTTTGGCTTTGGCTGTTCCGGATCCCGTGAGGCACGGCAAGCAGGCCGGATAAAAACCCCGCAGGGGCGGCGCGCAGGATGCGCGCCGTTTTTCGACGGCACATGGATGTGCCGCCGAAAAATGTCCGGCCTGCTTGCGCACCCGGAGCGCGCAGCGCGGAGGGCGTGCCGCCCGGGTGTGCTTTCTTTTGGTTACTTTTCTTTGCACAAGCAAAGAAAAGTGACTCGCGCGTCAAGCGCGAAAGCATTTGATCTTGCCTTTGCATCAACTCAACGCATCCTGGCAAAGAATCAGCAGAACACTACAGCGCCCGATGCTTCGCCTCGCCGAAGAACGGCGTGTGGTGCGCGCAATCGTTCAAGCGCACCACTTCCAGATGCTCCACGTCCGGCCCTTCGAGCAGGTTCAGCGTGGTCGGCGCCTGGCGGAAGCTCCACAGCCGCGCGATCGGCAGGCCCAGCACCCGGCACAGGATCACCCGGTTGACCGCGTCGTGGGCGACCACCAGCAGCGTGTCGTGCTCGCCCAGACCGTCGGCGGCGCGGGTCAGGCCGCGCCAGGAACGCTCCAGCACCTGCCGCAGCGACTCGCCACCCGGCATCAGCACCGTGTCCGGCTCCTCGCGCCAGGCGCGCAGGCGTGCCGGATCCTTCTCGTGGATCTCGCTGGCCAGCAGACCTTCCCACTCGCCATGGGCGATTTCCTGCAGGTCCGGATCGGTCTGCAGCAGCGCCTCGCGCTCAGGCCCCAGGGCGAAGCGCGCGGTGCGTTGCGCGCGCGCCAGCGGCGAGGCCACGGCGCGGGTCAGCGGCACTTCGCGCAGGCGTGCGCCCAGCGCCTGCGCCTGGGCGTCGCCGACCGGCGACAGCGGGATGTCGATCTGGCCCTGGTAGCGGCCTTCGGCGTTCCACGGGGTTTCGCCATGGCGGGCGAGCAGAATGCGCATGCGCTGGATTCCTTGGGGGGAAGGGGCCGTCTCGCAAACGAAAACGGAGCGGCATGATACCCGCTCCGTCGCCGGAAACCCTGCGCTGCATCCCGCGTGTGCGCCCCGCCCCGCCGGAGCATGGCGGCGTTTGCCGGGGCGGACACGCGGACGGCGGCAAACGCCGCCGCCCGTCGGGCCTGGCTCACTTGGCCAGGTTCAACTCCTTCAACAGACGCGGCGCCGGCATCACTTCCTGCATGATCCAGTGCAGGTAGCGCGAATCGACCGCGATCATGCGCGTCATCGCCGGATCGAACACCCAGTTCGAGCTCACCGACTCCCAGTTGCCGTCGAAGGCCAGGCCCACCAGCTTGCCGTGCGCGTCCATCACCGGCGAACCGGAATTGCCGCCGGTGATGTCCAGGTCGGACAGGAAGTTCACCGGCACCGTGCCCAGCCGCTTGTCCTCCAGCCCACCGTAGCGCTTGGCCTTGGCCGCATCCAGCAACGCCTTGGGCGAGTCGAACGGCTCCACGCCGGTGTCCTTGGCGACCACGCCTTCCAGCGTGGTGAACGGGGTGTAGGCCACGCCGTCCTTCGGCGCGTAGCCCTTGACGTTGCCGAAGGTGATGCGCAGCGAGGAGTTGGCGTCCGGATACACGAACTCGCCCTGGCTCTTCTTGTAGTCGGCCACGGCCTGCAGATAGCGCGGACGCGCCAGCAGTTCCTCGCCCTCGCGACGCTTCTCGTCCTGCTCGATCTGCAGCAGGGTCGGCATCAGTGCCACCGCATAGCGCAGCGCCGGGTCGTCGCTGGCCTCGAACGCGGCGCGGTCGGCATGCAGCCACTTCAGGCGCGCCTCGGTATTGCCCAGCTGGGTGCCGGCCAGACGCGTGGCGGCGGCCTGCGCGTCGGCACCGGCCAGCCACTGGTCCAGCGCCGGCAGGCGCTGCGCCTTCGGAAGCTTCAGGTACTGGTCGAACCAGTAGCGCTGCAACTGGCTGTCCATGGCGGCGACATAGCGGCGCTCCATCTGCTTCATCGCGCCCTCGATCTCGGGCAGGTCGCGCTCCTGGTAGCCCGGCTCGCGTTCGGCGTCCGGCTTGGCGCGTTCGATCGACAGGCGATACAGGGACACCGCACTGCCGAGCACGCCGGTGCGGCGCATCTGCCGCAGCACCAGGTCGCGATCGCGGGTGGCCTTGGCCTGCTCGCCCAGCGCCAGCAGTTGCGCATGCGCCTGCAGCGCGGCCTTGCCCTCGCCGCCCTGGCGCTTGAGCCAGGCCAGCACCGCGCCCTCCTCGGCGTGCTTCTTGGCCGCCGCATCGATGCGCTTGAAGCCCTCCAGCTGGCCCTCGTAATTCTTGGCGACGTTGTTCCAGCTGGCCATGGTCGCGGCGTACTTCACCTGGATGTCCGGGTTCTGCTTGCCGGCCTGCTCCACCAGCGCGATCAGGTCGCGGTACTGGCGCGCGGCGGTGGGATAGCCCCAGCTCGCGGTGGCGTCGAATTCGGAGGCCAGCGCATAGCGGTTGGTACGGCCCGGGTAGCCGGCGACCATGACGAAATCGCCGGCGCCCAGCGGCTGGTCGGCGAACTTCAGGAAGTGCTTGGGCTGGTACGGCACGTTGTCCTTGGCATAGGCGGCCGGCTTGCCGTCCTTGCCGACGTAGGCGCGGTAGAACGAGAAGTCGCCGGTGTGGCGCGGCCACATCCAGTTGTCGACGTCGCCGCCGAACTTGCCGATGCCCGACGGCGGCGCGTAGACCAGGCGCACGTCGCGGATTTCCAGGGTGCGGAACAGGCGGTAGGTGTTGCCGCCGGAGAAGCTGTACAGCTCGCAGCGGTAGCCGGCATCGGCTTCGCACGCGGCGACCTGGGACTTGTCGAAATCCTCCAGCGCCTGCGTGCGCTTGAGCGCATCGTTGCCGGCGGCGGCCATCGCCGCCTTGGCCTGCGCGGTGACGTCGGTGATGCGGTCGAGCACGTAGATGCGCGCGTTCGGGCCGGCGCTCAGTTCGGCGCCCTGGCTGGCGGCGCTGAAGCCGTCGCGGATCAGGTTCTTCTGCGGAGTGGAGTTGAGCTGGATCGCGCCGTAGGCGCAGTGGTGGTTGGTCACCACCAGGCCCTGCGGCGAGACGAAGCTGGCGGTGCAGCCGCCGAGCGAGACCACCGCGCCCATCGGGTCGCCGGTGAGATCGGACAGCTGTTGCGGCGACAGTTTCAGGCCGGCCTGCTGCAGCGGCCCGGCGATGTCCGGCAACTGCTGCGGGACCCACATGCCCTCGCCAGCGCGGGCGGCGGAGGCGCCGGACAGGGCGGCCACGGCGGCGATGGCGACAGCCAACGAATTCGAACGCATCGAATAGCTTCCTTGATGACAGACGTTAGAGTGTAACGGCTGTCGTCAAGCGGCCGGACCGTGACCAATGGCACCCTGACCGCGCCGCAACATGGCCGCGTCGGCCGGGCGCTTATACTGCGCGCCCTCTTCCCATCGAATCTGTACCGACATGGCGCAAACAATGAAGGCGCTGGTCAAGCGCGAGGCCGCCAAGGGCATCTGGCTGGAACAGGTGCCGGTGCCGGTGCCCGGCCCCAACGAGGTGCTGATCAAGCTGGAAAAGACCGCGATCTGCGGCACCGACCTGCACATCTACCTGTGGGACGAGTGGAGCCAGCGCACCATCAAGCCCGGCCTGACCATCGGCCACGAGTTCGTCGGCCGCATCGCCCAGCTCGGCTCGGCGGTCACCGGCTACGAGGTCGGCCAGCGCGTCTCGGCCGAAGGCCACATCGTCTGCGGCCACTGCCGCAACTGCCGCGGCGGACGTCCGCACCTGTGCCCGAACACGGTCGGCATCGGCGTCAACGTCAACGGCGCCTTCGCCGAGTACATGGTGATGCCGGCCTCCAACCTGTGGCCGATCCCCGACCAGATTCCGTCCGAGCTGGCCGCGTTCTTCGATCCCTACGGCAACGCCGCGCACTGCGCGCTGGAGTTCGACGTGATCGGCGAGGACGTGCTGATCACCGGCGCCGGCCCGATCGGCATCATCGCCGCGGGCATCTGCAAGCACATCGGCGCGCGCAACGTGGTGGTCACCGACGTCAACGATTTCCGCCTGAAGCTGGCCGCGGACATGGGCGCGACCCGCGTGGTCAACGTCGCCAACACCTCGCTCAAGGAGGTGATGGCCGACCTGCACATGGAAGGCTTCGACGTGGGTCTGGAGATGAGCGGCAATCCGCGCGCCTTCAACGACATGCTCGACTGCATGTACCACGGCGGCAAGATCGCCATGCTCGGCATCATGCCGCGCGGCGCCGGCTGCGACTGGGACAAGATCATCTTCAAGGGCCTGACCGTGCAGGGCATCTACGGCCGCAAGATGTACGAGACCTGGTACAAGATGACCCAGCTGGTGCTGTCCGGCTTCCCGCTGGGCAAGGTGCTGACCCACCAGCTGACCATCGACGAATTCCAGAAGGGCTTCGACCTGATGGAAGAAGGCAAGGCCGGCAAGGTCGTGCTGAGCTGGTGATGCGCGCGCCGCGGCAACGCGGCGGTGCCGGAAAAACACGAAGGGCGCCTCGCGGCGCCCTTCGTCGTTTCACGAGACGATGCGATCAGAACGCGATCGTGCCCGAGACCACCACGCGGTGACCGGCCAGGCGCTCGGTGAAGTTCGCCGCGCCCTTGTTGTCGGTGTCGTAGTAGCCCACGCTCAGCGCCAGCGGGCCGACCATCTTGCCCACGCTGACGTTGTAGTCGGTGTAGTCCTGGTACGCGGTCAACGCGCTTTCGTAGGTGGTGCGGCCGACGTGCGCGCCGACGCTGAAGCCCTGCGGCAGCGACCAGTTCCCGTCCAGCGCGTAGTAGAAGCTGTCCCGGTCCAGGTTGTACACGTTATCGGTGTAGGCCACGGTCAGGGTGTAGGTCTTGAGGAACTTGGTCTTGGTGATCAGTTCGTTGTAGTTCGACTTGCCGGCGCCCGGATAACCGTAGCGGTTGACCATCACATCGAAGTTCCAGTCCGGCGAGAAATCGACGTTGTAGCCGACGAAGCCGTCCACTTCCCAATCCGGATCGCCCGCACCGAAATCGACGTTGGAGCCCCAGGTGCCCACGTACAGGCCGAACGGCGAGGTGTAGGTGAGGCCGGCCTGGAACGCCGGGCCCTTGTCGGTCTGGGAGACGCCGCGGAACACGTAGTCGCTGACCACGCCATAGGAGCCGGTGACCGGCGAGGTGGGCTCGTCCTGGGCCAGGACGGTGAGCGGCGAAGCGGCCAGTGCGACGGCCAGGGCGAGAGTGGTCTTGTTCACCGGTCATTCTCCTAGGGTTGACGAGGGATGGGTGCAGCGACGAGGCGGATGCGCCTTTACGGTTTTTTAACTGCTTTGATCGTGCAGTGCAACAACTTTTCACACGGCGCGTGCCACGCCGTGACACAAAACCCCGGATTCGCGCCAAGCGCGGACACAGCTCCCGCCGACGGCGGGAGCCGGCCTGCCAGGGAAGGCCCCTGTCCGGGAGTTGGCGGTCAGGCCACGACCGGGCAGGCAGCCGCTGGCCACGCCAACGCGCAGGCCCGGCAGTCGCCGATCGGCGGCAGGACGCGATCGCGCCTCAGTCGGGCCGGGCGAACACCCCGAAACGGCGTGCGCGCAGGTGCAATGGCTGGCCCGGCGCGTAGTCGGGCACCCCCTCGCCCGCCGGCAGTTCCACCTCCACCTCGTCGTGGCCGTGCGCCAGTTGCGCGCGCAGGCGCAGCCGCGGGCCGCTGCGCTGGATCGACAGCACTGTCGCCGCCCAGCCGTCGCTGCCGGGCGCCAGGTCTTCCGGCCGCACGTACAGCTCGACCGGACCGCTGGACAGCGGCGTCGACGGCGCCGGCAAGGCCAGGCCGCCGACCTGCACCGCACCGTCGTGCAGACGCGCGGGCAGCCGGTTCACCGCGCCGACGAAGGCATAGACGAACGGCGAAGCCGGTTGCTCGTAGACCTGCGCCGGGCTGCCGATCTGCTCGATCCGGCCGCGGTTGAGGATCGCCACGCGGTCGGCCAGTTCCAGCGCCTCTTCCTGGTCGTGGGTGACGAACACCGTGGTCAGGCCGGTGCGTTCGTGCAGCTCGCGCAGCCAGCGCCGCAGGTCGCGACGGACCTGCGCGTCGAGCGCGCCGAACGGTTCGTCGAGCAACAGCACGCGCGGCTCGATCGCCAGCGCGCGGGCCAGCGCCACGCGCTGGCGCTGGCCGCCGGACAGTTGCGCCGGGTAGCGCCGCTCCAGGTCGTGCAATTGCACCAGCGCCAGCAGCTCCTGCACCCGCGCGCGGATGCGCGACTCGCTCCAGCGCGTCTCGCGGCGCACGCGCAGGCCGAAGGCGATGTTCTCGTACACGCTCATGTGCTTGAACAAGGCGTAGTGCTGGAACACGAAGCCGACCCGGCGCGCCTGCACAGACAGCGCGGTGGCGTCCTCGCCGTGGATCAGCACGCGTCCGCGGTCGGCGTGTTCCAGCCCCGCGATCACCCGCAGCAGCGTGGTCTTGCCGGAGCCGGACGGCCCCAGCAGCGCCAGCAGTTCGCCCTGGCGGATGTCCAGGCTGACGTCGTCGAGCGCGGCGAAATCGCCGAAGCGCTTGCCCAGATGCTGTACGCGGATGGTCATCGCAACCTCAGTGTCGGTGAGTGGCGGCCAGCGCCGCGCCGTGGCGCCAGTGCAGCCAGGACTTGACGGCGAGCGTCAGCAGCGCGGTCAGCGCCAGCAGGCTGGCGCAGGCGAAGGCCGCGCTGTAGGCGTACTCGTTGTAGAGGATCTCCACATGCAGCGGCAGCGTGTTGGTGCGCCCGCGGATGTGTCCGGACACCACCGACACCGCACCGAACTCGCCCATCGCCCGCGCACTGCACAACAGCACGCCATACAGCAGGCCCCAGCGGATGTTCGGCAGGGTCACCCGGCGGAAGGTCTGCCAGCCGCTGGCGCCCAGGCTCAGCGCCGCCAGTTCCTCGTCGTCGCCCTGCTGCTCCATCAGCGGCATCAGCTCGCGGGCGATGAAGGGGAAGGTGACGAAGGTGGTCGCCAGCACGATGCCCGGCAGCGCGAACACGATGCGCGGCAGATGCAGCGATACGTCGCCCAGCGGCGGCAGGTGCAGCCACACGCCTTCGTCGATCAACGGCCAGGCCCAGCCGTTGCGGCCGAAGATCAGAATGAACAACAGGCCGGCGACCACCGGCGACACCGAGAACGGCAGGTCGATCAGACTCACCAGCAGACGCTTGCCGGGGAAACGGTGCTTGCTGACCGCCCAGGCCGCGGCCACGCCGAACACCAGGTTCAACGGCACCACGATCGCCGCCACCAGCAGGGTCAGGCGGATCGCCGCCAACGCGTCCGGATCGGAGATCGCGCGCCAGAACACACCGGCGCCGCCGCGCAGTGCCTCGGTGAACACCAGCAGCAAGGGCAGCAGCAGGAACGCCAGCAGGAAGGCGAGCGCGCCGCCGATCAGCAGCCGCCGCACCCAGCGCGGCTCGTCGACCACCGAAGCCTGCACGTGCGCGGCGACGGCGGCAACGCCGGCCTGCCCGGGGACGTGCGCGGCCAGCGCGGACACGACCGACGCCATCACGCCACCGCCCTGCCGCGCCGCGCGAACCAGGCCTGCGCCCCATTCACCAGCAGCAGCGACAGCAGCGACAACAGCAGCATCGCCGCGGCGATCGCGCTGGCGCCGCCGTAGTCGAATTCTTCCAGGCGGATGGTGATGAGCAACGGCGCGATCTCGGTGGCATTGGGCAGGTTGCCGGCGATGAAGATCACCGAGCCGTACTCGCCGACGCCACGCGCGAAGGCCAGCGCGAATCCGGTCAGCACCGCCGGCCACAGGGTCGGCAGCAGTACCCGGCGCACCGTCTGCCAGCGCCCGGCACCGAGCGTGGCCGCCGCCTCTTCCAGTTCGCGCTCGGCCTCGGCCAGCACCGGCTGCACGATCCGCACCACGAACGGCAGCCCCACGAACACCAGCGCCACGACGATGCCCAGTGGCGTGTAGGCGACCTTGACCCCGCTCGCCCCGCTGACCTGCATCAACCCGACATAACCGACCAGCAGGCCGCCGACGCCCAGTGCGGCCAGGCTCAGCGCGGCGACCGTGCCGAGCAGGCGCTGCAGCACACGCAGCGGTGCCGGCAGCAGCGCCTGGCTACGCCGCAGCAGCGCGTAGCCGGTCGCCGCCAGCGCCAGCAGCAGCGCCAACCGCGGCCACCACCAGGCCAGCGTCGGCAGGCTGGCCGCCAGCGCCTGCGTCGGCTGCTCCAGCCAGCGCCCGATCCAGCCGTTGCTGCCGTACAACGCGGTCAGGGCGATGCCGGCCACCGCGGTCGGCAGGGCAAACGGCAGATCGATCATCGCGTCGAACAGACGCTTGCCGGGAAAGCGATAGCGCACGAACACCCACGCCACCCAGGTGCCCATCACCGCATTGAACGCGGCCGCGGCCAAGGCGGTGCCGAAACTCAGGCGCAACGCCGCCAGCACCCGCGGCTCGCTCCACACCCGCCACACGCCGTCCCAGCCCAGCCCGCTGGTCTTGAGCAGCACCGCGAACAAGGGGATCAGCACCACCAGTCCCAACCAGGTCAGGGTGATGCCCAGACTCAGCCCCAATCCCGGCATCACCCGGCGCTGGCGCGGTGCGCGGGCAACGGCGGCGGCGGTCACGGCCATCGCGTCACTTGCTCGCCTGGATCTGGTCGAACAGGCCGCCGTCGTCGAAGTGCGTGGCCTGCGCCTTGGCCCAGGACCCGAACGCCTGATCGATGGTGACCAGGCGCACCTTCGGCAGCCGCGCCAGATCGGCGCGATCGGCGTACTCGGGATGGCGCGGCCGGTAATAGTGTCTGGCCGCGATCTTCTGTCCTTCCGGCGAGTACAGGTACTTCAGGTATTCCTCGGCCACCGCGCGGGTGCCGTGCTTGTCCACGTTCTTGTCGACCAGCGCCACCGAGGGCTCGGCCAGGATCGACAGCTTCGGCACCACGATCTCGAACTTGTCCTGGCCCAGTTCCTGCTGCGCCAGGAACGCCTCGTTCTCCCAGGCCAGCAGCACGTCGCCGATGCCGCGCTGGACGAAGGTGGTGGTGGCGCCGCGCGCGCCGGTGTCCAGCACCGGCACGTTGCGGAACAGCGCGCGCATGTAGTTGAGGATGCGCTCGCGGTCGCCCTTGAAGATGTGGTCGGCGTAGGCCCAGGCGGCCAGGTAGTTCCAGCGCGCGCCGCCGGAGGTCTTGGGATTGGGCGTGATCACCGACACGCCGCTGCGCAGCAGGTCGGGCCAGTCCTTGATCCCCTTCGGATTGCCCTTGCGCACCAGGAACACGATGGTCGAGGTGTACGGCGCGCTGTTGTCGGGCAGGCGCGTGGCCCAGTTCGCATCGATCAGCTTGCTCTTGGCGGCGATCGCATCGACGTCGTAGGCCAATGCCAGCGTCACCACGTCCGCCTCGACCCCGTCGATCACCGCGCGCGCCTGCTTGCCGGAGCCGCCGTGCGAGGTCTCCACCGCGACCTGCTCGCCGGGATGCAGTTGCGCCCAATGCCTGGCGAAGGCGGCGTTGTAGTCCCGGTACAGCTCGCGGGTGGGATCGTAGGACACGTTGAGCAGTTGCGTCTCGGCGGCGGCCGCGGCCCCGGCGAACACGCACAAGGCGAGCGCGAGCAGCGGGCGCCAGCGGCGCGGCGGAAGGCTGGACATGGGCGGTTCTCCGAAAACACACAGGCCGACGCCGCGGCCGATACCCGCCGCGGACCATGACGCATGCTGCGCAGCGGCAGGCGGCGGGTGAAATGACTTCCCGGCAGCGGCTCATGCCATTTGTGCATGACGGCCGCGGCCGGCGCGGGCGTCGCGGTAACATCGCCGCTTCTTTCCGCCGCGCGTGCCCGTCATGACCGACTCCCACCTCACCCAGCACTACGCCGAGGAACTGGACGCGATCCGCGCCCAGGGCCTGTTCAAGTCCGAGCGCATCATCGTCGGCCCGCAGGCGGCGGAAATCGTCCTCGCCGACGGCCGCCGCGTGCTCAACTTCTGCGCCAACAACTACCTGGGCCTGGCCGATCATCCGGCACTGATCCAGGCCGCCAAGGACGCGCTGGACACGCACGGCTTCGGCATGGCCTCGGTGCGCTTCATCTGCGGCACCCAGGACCTGCACAAGCAACTGGAAGCGCAGATCGCCGCGTTCTTCGGCACCGAGGACACCATCCTCTACGCCGCCTGCTTCGACGCCAACGGCGGCCTGTTCGAACCGCTGCTGGGCGAGCAGGACGCGATCATCTCCGACGCGCTCAATCACGCCTCGATCATCGACGGCGTGCGCCTGTGCAAGGCCAAGCGCTTCCGCTACGCCAACTGCGACATGGCCGACCTGGAAGCGCAGCTGCAGGCGGCCGACGCCGCCGGCTGCAAGACCAAGCTGATCACCAGCGACGGCGTGTTCTCGATGGACGGCTTCATCGCTCCGCTGGACGAGATCACCGCGCTGGCGAAGAAGTACAACGCGCTGGTGCACATCGACGAATGCCATGCCACCGGCTTCCTCGGCGCCAGCGGCCGCGGCTCGGCCGAGGTCAAGGGCGTGCTGGACCGGATCGATATCGTCACCGGCACCCTGGGCAAGGCCATGGGCGGCGCGCTGGGCGGTTTCACCACCGGCCGCCGCGAGGTGATCGAACTGCTGCGCCAGCGCTCGCGGCCCTACCTGTTCTCCAACTCGCTGCCGCCGCATGTGGTCGCGGCCGGGATCAAGGCCTTCGCGATGCTCGACGCGGCCGACGACCTGCGCGCGCGCCTGGTCGAGAACACCGCCTACTTCCGCGAGCGCATGGGCGCCGCCGGTTTCGACATCAAGCCCGGCACCCATCCGATCTGCCCGGTGATGCTGTACGACGCGCCGCTGGCACAGCGCTTCGCCGAACGGCTGCTGGAGGAAGGCATCTACGCCATCGGCTTCTTCTTCCCGGTGGTGCCCAAGGGCCAGGCGCGGATCCGCACCCAGATCAGCGCCGCGCACACGCGCGAACACCTGGACCGGGCGATCGACGCGTTCACCCGCATCGGCCACGAACTGGGCGTCATCACCGCCTGAGATGCGCGCCGCGCTGCGCCAACGGCTGTTGCTGGCGGCGCAGACCGACGCCCAGGCGCAGCCTGCGGCTGGCGGTTGGCACAGCCGCTGCCTGCACTGCCGGCGGCGGCTGGATCTGCGCGGCGACGGCGAGCCGCTGGGCCACTGCTCGCTCGAGCACGTGGTACCGCAGGCCTGGTTCGGGCGCCGCGCCGCCGCGGCGCTATGCGCCCAGGTCGGCGACGACCCCAACGATGCACGGAACCTGGCACTGGCCTGCGCCGGCTGCAATCACGCCAAGGGCCGCCACCACGATGCACGCGGGCCGCAGGATGCGCGCGCCCGCGAGGTGGTCGCCGCCCTGCTCAGCGCGCGGTTGGCGCGCTGGCGCCCGCCGCCGGCGCCAACGCCGTGACTTCGGCGGCGCTGAGCTCGCGCCACGCGCCCTTGCCCAGGTCGCCCAGCACCAAGTCGCCGATCGCCACCCGCACCAGCCGCAGCACGTCCAGGCCAAGCACGGCCAGCAGCCGCCGGATCTGCCGGTTGCGGCCCTCGTCCAGCACCACTTCCAGCCAGGCATGGCGCTCGCCCTGGCGCAGCAGGCGCACCTGCCTGGCCCGCAGCGGTTCGCCGTCGTCGACCACGCCGGCACACATCCGTGCCAGCAGCGCCGCGTCGGGCACCGCGTCCACCTGCACGTGATAGGTCTTGTCCGGGCCGCTGCCCGGATCGGTCACCCGCGCCGCCCACTGCGGGTCGTTGCTGAACAGCAGCAGGCCCTCGCTGGCCTTGTCCAGGCGCCCGACCGGCGCCAGCCACGGCAGGCCGGCACCGTCGAAACAGCGGTACACGGTGTCGCGGCCGCGCTCGTCCTGCGCACTGGTGACCAGCCCGCGCGGCTTGTTGAGCATCAGGTACCGGCGCGCGGTGTCGGCCAGCGGCGTGCCGTCCACGGCCAGCCGGTGGCGGCCCTGCAGGATCGGGAATTCGGGATCGGTGACGATGCGTCCGTCGACGGCGACGCGGCCGGCGGCGATCCAGCGCGCGGCCTCGGTGCGCGAGCACAGGCCCAGCTTGGACAGGGTGCGGGCCAGGCCGTGGCGCGGCACGGCCGGCGTGGCGCTGCGCGCGGGCGAGCGCGGACGCGCGGGCGCCGCCGGGAACGACGCCGGACGGCGGGAACGCGGCGGCTTGGCCCCTCGCACGGCGCGAACGGGCGCGGCCGCAAACGGCCGCGCGCCGGACTTACTGCTTGTTGGCGTCGGCCGGCGCCGGCGCCTCGGCGGCGGCAGCGGCAGGTGCAGCGGCCGGACGCGCCTTGACCACGCGCACGCCACGCGCCTTCATCCAGGCGTCGAACTCCTCGGCGGTCATGCGCTTGCCGTTCTGGCTCATGTCGAACCGCCACGGCGTGTTATCGAAGGCGGTGGCCGGCTTGTAGGCGGCCGGATCGTTCGGCTTCACCGCGCCCGGGGTGGCATTGGCCAGGCTCTGGCAGCCTTCGGCGCGCAGCCGCAGCAGCACGCGGTCCAGCGACTGGTCGCTGCTGTAGGACTGGGTCAGCACGCCGCTGGGCATGCCCAGCTGCACGTTGCGGCTGAACAGTTCCGAAGCGACCGGCGCGGCGACCGTGGCCGGCAGCGCCAGCGGCTTGGGCAGCAGATCGCCGGAGCAATCCGGTGCGGCGTGGGCCGCAGGAATCAGGGCGAGCGCGAGCAGGCTGGCCGTCACGATACGCAGCATCGGTTTTTTTCCATTCAGGCGAGTCGACGAGCGAGTGTAGGCAGGCCCCGGCGTGCTTTCAACTGTTACCGGCACTACACGCGCTAAATAATTGGGATTGCTGAAAAAATTCAGCTTGGACGCAGCCTCTACAACGGTCGGCGCACGGGCTCCGCGTAGGAGCGGCTTCAGCCGCGACGGGCGTTACCGGGAATGCCAGTCGCGGCTGAAGCCGCTCCTACAATCAAGACAAGACATCACGCCACGCCACGGCGATCACGCGTTATTGGAGGTGCCCTAAAGCCGCGCCTACAAAATCACGGCGAGGACAGCGCAATGCATGCCCACCCCACAAAAACAAAGCCCGGCACGAGGCCGGGCTTTGCTTGAGACTGGAAGCGTCCGATTAGTTCTGGACGTTCAGCTCGGTACGACGGTTCTTGGCACGGCCTTCCGGATTGTCCGAACCATCCGGGTTGGTGTTCGGAGCAATCGGACGGCTCTCGCCGTAGCCGATCGGACCGACCAGACGCGAAGCGTCCACGCCGTTCTTGGTCAGGTAGTCGTACACGACGCGGGCGCGGCGCTCGGACAGCTTCTGGTTGTAGGCTTCGGTACCCTTCGAGTCGGTGTGACCGGCAACCTCGACGCGCAGGTCGGGGTAACGCTTCAGGATCTCGGTGGCCTCGCCCAGGATCGCCACGGCGTCCGGACGCAGGTTCGCCTTATTGAAGTCGAAGTTGACGCCCTTCAGGTCGATCGACACCGGCACCGGGCAGCCGTCCGGACCGATGGTCTGGCCAGGCTGGGAGTTCGGGCACTTGTCGTCGCAGTTGTTGACGCCGTCACCATCGTCGTCCAGGTCGGCGCAGCTCGGCGCAGCGGCCGGCGGCGGCGGCGGGGCGACCGGGGCAGCCGGCGGCGGGCCCAGCGGGATCACGACGCCGACCGAAGCCAGCACGTCGCCGAACCAGTTCTGCGACGGAGCGGCAACGCTCTGGTCGTCGAAGTCAGCGCGGTAGGCCACTTCGGCACGCACGGCAACGCGCTTGTCGAAGGTGGTCTGCAGACCGACGCCGGCCTTGGCGGCAAAGTTGCCGTCCTTGCGCTGGCCCGGGGAGACCGGACCGCCGGTGTCGAACTCTTCTTCCGAGCGCTGGTAGCCCAGGCCGAACAGCAGGTACGGGTTCCAGCCGCGGCCTTCCTGGATGAAGTGGCGACGCAGGTCGAACGAGATGCCGTACTGGCTCCAGTTCAGGTCCTGGTTCTTGTCGAAGTTCGGGTTCTGATAGTTCAGTTCACCGTCCAGCGACCAGTTCGGGTTGATGAACTTGCCCAGGCCCAGGGTGACGAACGGCGCATCGTTGGTGGTGCGGTCCTTGTCCTGGAAGTTGAAACCAGCCGAACCGGTCAGGTACCAGCGGTCGTCGAATTCCTGCGCGGACGCTGCCTGGGCGACGGCCAGACCGCCCAGCAACGCGGCGGTGAGAATTTTCTTGTTCATTAATACAACTCCTTGTTTCGGGGAGATAGAAACCGGTAGAGGCATGGTTCAGTACAGATGTCTCGTCACATCCAGACGGCCGTTTCCGCACGCCATCGCCGCGCACATTATGCGCGGCATAGTGAAGATGGCGTTAACGAGCACGTAACATGTGAAAGTCAACGCCAGTCCACGCCGGGCCGTGGATACACCCTATACAGCTTGATGAAATCCCGCAATGCGGCGGGCAGATGACCGTTTGCGGTCGTAGACAAGGACCCACAAGGCGACCCAGGTCTCACCGCGGCCGCGCCCACGGCGGCGGGTCGGCCAACTCGGCCTGCATGAACTCGACGAAGGCCCGCACCCGCGGCGGCACCAGCCGGCGCTGCGGCATCACCGCGTGAATGCCGGTCTCGGCCAGCGGGTAGTCGGCCAGCACCTGGCGCAGCCGCCCCTGGCGCAGGTCCTCGGCCACGTGCCATTCCGAATGCAGGGCGATGCCCTGCCCGTTGACCGCGGCATCGCGCAGCACCTCGCCGAAGTTGGTCTCCAGCGGCCCGGCCACGCGGACGGCGATTTCGCCGTCGGCTCCCTGCAGCCGCCAGGTGTCCTGGCGGCCGTCGCTGCCGGTCAGCAGCAGGCAGGCGTGCGCGGCCAGGTCGGCCGGCGTGGCCGGGGTGCCGTGGCGGCGCAGGTAGTCGGGCGAGGCGCAGAGCATGCGCCGATTGCCGGCCAGGCGCCGCGCGACCAGGCTGGAGTCGCGCAGGGTGCCGATGCGGATCGCCAGGTCGAAGCCTTCGCTGACCAGGTCGACGACGTTGTCGCTCAGGTGCACGCTCAGCCGCACCTGCGGATGCAGCGCCATGAAGCGCGGCAGCAACGGCGACACATACAGGCGGCCGAACGCCGCCGACATCGTCACCCGCAAGGTGCCGGCGGCGGCGACACCGGCCTGGCGCAGGCCGCCGGCCAGCGATTCCAGATCCTCGACCAGCGGCCGCCCCTGCTCGGCCAATTGCAGGCCTTCCGGGGTCGGGTGCAGACGCCGCGTGGTCCGGTGCAGCAGGCGCACGCCGAGCGCGCGCTCCAGCCGCTGCAGCCGCTGGCTGGCCACCGCCACCGACAGGTCCAGGCTGCGCGCGGCGGCGCTGATCGAGCCGAGGTCGAGCACGCGCAGGAACAGGGCGATATCGCCGATCCGGTCCATTGTGTGGATTCCATTGAAAGTCGTTCAATATTTTTACTGTTTTTGCTGAAGACATGCAGGCCTAGGCTGCCGTCCTCCCGCCACTTCCGGAGCCGCCGCATGGCCGCCTCGCTCGCTCCACCTCCCCAGCAACCCGCTGCCGGGCGCACGCCGCTCGCGCTGTACGCGCTGACCGCCGGCGCGTTCGGCATCGGCACCACCGAGTTCGTGATCATGGGCCTGCTGCTGCAGGTCGCCGCCGACCTGCGGGTCAGCGTCCCCGCCGCGGGGCTGCTGATCTCCGGCTATGCGCTGGGCGTGTTCCTCGGCGCGCCACTGCTGACCGTGGCCAGTCGGCGCTGGCCGCGCAAGCGGGTGCTGCTGGCGCTGATGCTGGTGTTCACCGCCGGCAACCTGGCCTGCGCGCTGGCGCCGAGCTATGCAGCGCTGATGGCGGCGCGGGTGGTCACCTCGCTGGCGCACGGCACCTTCTTCGGCGTCGGCGCGGTGGTCGCCACCACCCTGGTGCCGCCGCAGCGCAAGGCCTCGGCGATCTCGACCATGTTCACCGGCCTCACCGTCGCCACCCTGCTCGGGGTGCCGGCCGGCGCCTGGCTGGGCCTGCACCATGGCTGGCGCGCCACGTTCTGGGCGGTGGCGGCGATCGGCGCCCTGGCCACCGTGGTGATCGCCGCACTGGTGCCTGCCGACCGCGATGCCACGCCGGCACCGCCGCTGCGCGAGGAACTGCGCGCGGTCGGCCGCGGCCCGGTGCTGCTGGGCCTGGCGACGACAGTGCTGGGCTACGCGGGCGTGTTCGCCGTGTACACCTACGTGCAGCCGCTGCTGACCCAGGTCACCGGCGTGGCCGACAGTGCGGTGTCGCCGCTGCTGCTGGTGTTCGGCGTGGGCATGATCGTCGGCAACGTGCTCGGCGGACGCCTGGCCGACCGCCGCCCGCGGCAGGCGCTGCCGTTGAGCCTGGGCGTGCTGGCGGTGGTGCTGGCGGCGCTGACCCTGGCCTTGCCGTCGGCGCCGGCGATGACGCTGGGTATCGGCCTGCTGGGCGTGGCCGCGTTCGCCACGGTGGCGCCACTGCAGGTGTGGGTGCTGGGCAAGGCCGGCGAGGCCGGCCGGCATCTGGCCTCGAGCCTGAACATCGGCGCGTTCAACCTGGGCAATGCGCTGGGCGCCTGGCTCGGCGGTCTGGTGCTCGGCCACGGCGGCACCCTGTCGCAACTGCCGTGGGTGGCGGCGCTGCTGACCCTGGCCGGGCTGGCGGTGGCGCTGGGTGCGCTGCGGCTGTCGCCGGCCACTGCCAGCCCCGCGGCCAGCACCGGCGCGGGCTGCGCCGCGGGCGGTACGGCATGAGCCGGGCGATGGCGACGGCCGCGCTGGCGACGGCACTGCTGGGCACCCTCGCGCTGCCGGCCGAGGCGGCGCCGCGCGACTGGGTCGCGACCTGGCAGGCCAGCCCGCAACCGCTGTGGGCCGCGGACTTCCCGTTCCCGACACAGACGCCATTCCACCTATGGCGGCAGACCGTGCGCCAGGTGGCGCGGGTCAGCCTGGGTGGCAGCGAGGTGCGGGTGGAGCTGAGCAACGCCTATGGCGACACGCCGCTGCACATCGGCGCCGCCTCGCTGGCCCTGGCCGGCGACGGCGCCGCGACCCTGCCCGGCTCGCAACGGCCGCTGCGCTTCGGCGGCAAGACCGAGGTGACCGTGCCGCCGGGCGCGCCGGTACTCAGCGACCCGGTGGCGCTGAGCGTGCCTGACCTGGCCCGGCTCAGCATCAGCCTGTACCTGCCGCAGCCGACCGCGCCGTCGACCTTCCACTGGGAAGGCCTGCAGAGCGCATGGCTGGCCGCGGGCGACCGCACCGCCGACGCCACCCTGGCCGACGCCACGGCGCTGCCGGTGCGGCTGTTCGTCAGCGGCATCCAGGTGCGCCGTGCCGATGCGGCCGGGGCGGTGGTGGCGCTGGGCGATTCGATCACCGACGGCGCCGCCTCGACACCGGGGCAGGACCGACGCTGGCCGGACCAGTTGGCCACGCGGCTGGCGGCACAGCGGGTGGCGGTGCTCAACGCCGGCATCTCCGGCGGCCGCGTGCTGCGCGACCGCATGGGCCGCAACGCGCTGGCGCGGCTGGACCGCGACGTGCTGGCGCAGCCCGGCGTGCGCACCCTGATCCTGTTGATGGGCATCAACGACATCAGTTGGTACGCCACGCCGTTCGCACCGGACGATGCGCCGGTATCGGCCGAGGACCTGATCGCCGGCTACCGGCAGGTGCTGCAGCGCGCGCAGGCACGCGGCCTACGGGTGATCGGCGCCACCCTCACCCCGTTCGAGGGCGCGCTGCCGGACTCGCCGATCCCCGGTTACTACAGCCCGCAGAAAGAGGCCGTGCGCCAGCAGGTCAATGCCTGGCTGCGCGCGGGCAACGGCTTCGACGCGATCCTGGATTTCGATGCCCTGTTACGCGACCCCGCGCATCCGGCGCGGATGCGCGCGGATTTCGACTCGGGCGATCACCTGCATCCCGGCGACGCCGGTTACGCGGCCATGGCCGAGGCCGCCGCGCAGTTGCTCGGCGCCGACGCAACCGCGCGCCCTCCTGCTCACGCCACGGCAGACGCGGCCGACGCCGCCGCCGCGGCGCGCTGACGCCTTCTCTCCCCCTTCCCCACCATCAGGAGTGTTCCATGGAATACCGTCATCTCGGCGCGTCCGGCTTCAAGGTCCCCGCGCTCAGCTTCGGCACCGGCACCTTCGCCGGCACCGATCCCTTCTTCGCCACCTGGGGCAACTCGGACGTGGACCAGGCGCGGCGCCTGATCGACATCTGCCTGGAGGCCGGCGTCACCCTGTTCGACAGCGCCGACGTCTACTCCGGCGGCGCCGCCGAATCGGTGCTGGGCGCGGCGATCAAGGGCCGCCGCGACCAGGTGCTGCTGTCGACCAAGGCCGGCTTCCGCTTCGACCGCGCCGCAGCCAACAGTGTCGGTTCCTCGCGCTTCCACTTGGTGCGCGCGGTGGAAGCGGCGCTGACCCGCCTGGGCACCGACTACCTCGACCTGTTCCAGTTGCACGGCTTCGACGCGCACACGCCGGTGGAGGAAACCCTGTCCACGCTCGACGACCTGGTGCGCGCGGGCAAGATCCGCTACCTGGGCGTGTCCAACTTCTCCGGCTGGCAGTTGATGAAATCGCTGGCGGTGGCCGACCGTCACGGCTGGTCGCGCTATGTCGCGCACCAGGCCTATTACTCGCTGATCGGGCGCGACTACGAAGAGGAACTGATGCCGCTGGGCCTGGACCAGGGCGTGGGCGCGCTGGTGTGGAGCCCGCTGGGCTGGGGCCGGCTGACCGGCAAGCTGCGCCGTGGCCAGCCATTGCCGGAGAGCAGCCGCCTGCACGACAAGGCGGTCACCGAGGCCGGCCCGCCGGTGCAGGAAGAGCGCCTGTACCGGGTGATCGACGCCTTGGAAGCCATCGCCGCCGAAACCGGCCGCAGCGTGCCGCAGATCGCACTGAATTGGCTGTTGCAGCGACCGACGGTCAGCAGCGTGATCATTGGCGCACGGACCGAAGACCAGTTGCGGCAGAATCTGGGGGCGGTCGGCTGGACCCTCGATCCCGCCCACGTGCAACAGCTGGATGCGGCCAGCGCCGCGGTACCGGCGTATCCGTACTGGCACCAGCGCGGCTTCGCCGAGCGCAACCCGCGGCCGGTCTGAGCCGCGGCCGTGCCCTCCTTTCCTTCACGTCCAGGAGCCTCCATGAAAGCGGTCGCCACCCTCCATCCCCTGCCGATCGACGATCCGCAGTCGCTGCACGACCTCGACCTGCCGACGCCGCCCGCGCCCGCCGGCCACGACCTGCTGGTGCGGGTGGAGGCGGTGTCGGTCAATCCGGTGGACACCAAGGTTCGCGCCAAGGGCGCGAGCGACGGCCAGCCCAAGGTGCTGGGCTACGACGCCGCCGGCGTGGTCGAGGCGGTCGGGCCCGAGGTCGACGGCTTCGAGCCGGGCGACGAGGTCTACTACGCCGGCGACATCACCCGCGCCGGCAGCAACGCGCAATACCAACTGGTGGATGCGCGCATCGTCGCGCGCAAGCCGGCGACGCTGGACTTCGCCCAGGCCGCGGCGCTGCCGCTGACCACCCTGACCGCCTGGGAGCTGCTGTTCCAGCGCATGCCGTTCGACTTCGACGACGAACACAACCGCGGCCGCCGCCTGCTGGTGATCGGCGGCGCCGGCGGGGTCGGCTCGATCGCGATCCAACTGGCGCGGCATGCCGGCTTCGAGGTGATCGCCACCGCCTCGCGGCCGCAGACCCGCGACTGGTGCCTGCAACTCGGCGCGCACCACGTGATCGACCATCGCCAGGAACTGGCGCCGCAGCTGCAGGCACTGGGCATCGACCAGGTGGACGCCGCATTGAACCTGGCCGATACCGACCGCTACTGGCAGGCGCTGGGCGAACTGCTGGCGCCGCAGGGCCACCTTGGGCTGATCGTCGAGCCGAGCGGTCCACTGCACATCGGCGACCCATACAAGGCCAAATGCATCGGCATCCACTGGGAAATGATGTTCGCGCGCGCCCGGTTCCGCACCGAGGACATGATCGAACAGCACCGCATCCTGGCACGCACCGCCAGCCTGGTGGACGCAGGCGAACTGCGCACCACCCTGACCGAGACGCTGCACCCGATCAACGCCACCACCCTGCGCGAGGCACACCGGCGCCTGGAGTCGGGCAGCACCATCGGCAAACTGGCGCTGGTCGGCTGGGGCTGAGCGGCGTCGCAGCGATCGGACATTGTGTGGCCGTCCCGCGCTGCGTACGGCGGTCGTCGGCTATGCATGACCGTGACCCGGTAGTTCTGCCGTTGCGGTTGCTGTTTCTGTTGCCGTTGCGGTTGCTGTTGCTACAGCTCTTGCCTCGGCTTTTGCTGTGCTTTTGATCTACCGGGTCCCCTCGGCGCGGCAGACGCGGCGGGGAAAAACCCGAAGGGCGGCGCACATGGATGTGCGCCGTTCGCGGCAGGGGCAGGATGCCCCTTCCGCGAATCCCCGTCGTGGCTGCGGACCCGGAGCGCGCAGCGCGGAGGGCGCGCTGCGGGGTGTGCTTTCTTTTGGTTACTTTTCTTTGCACAAGCAAAGAAAAGTGACCCGCGCCAGCGGAAGCTGTTGCCGTTGCTTCAAAGCTTCATGCTTCAAATCCCAGCGCCATAGCCAAGGCAACCTCAACGTCAATGTAAAGGCACGTCAAGGCAACGCCCCTCTTGCCCTAGCCCAGGTTTCACGGCACCCTGCGCCCTTCCGTACGCCTGCGTATCCACGCCATGTCGCCCGCCCCCGGCCAGCCCGACCCCACCCCCACCGCCTACCCGCACCTGTTCGCCCCACTGGACCTGGGCTTCACCCAGCTGCGCAACCGCATCCTGATGGGCTCCATGCACACCGGCCTGGAGGACCGCGCCCGCGACTTCCCCAAGCTGGCCGCGTACTTCGCCGAGCGCGCCGCCGGCGGCGTCGGCCTTATCGTCACCGGCGGCTTTGCACCGAACGTGGTCGGCTGGCTGAAGCCATTCGGCGGCAAGCTGTCCTGGCCGTGGGAAGTGCGCCCGCATCGGCAAGTGACCGCCGCAGTGCACGCACACGGCGCCAAGATCTGCCTGCAGCTGCTGCATGCCGGGCGCTACGCCTACCACCCCCTGTCGGTGGCACCGTCGAAGCTCAAGGCGCCGATCAACCCGTTCACTCCGCGCGCACTGTCGGCGCGCGGCGTCGAACGCCAGATCGACGCCTATGCGCACGCCGCGAAACTGGCGCGCGAAGCCGGCTACGACGGCGTCGAGGTGATGGGCTCGGAAGGCTATCTGATCAACGAGTTCATCGCCCCGCGCAGCAACCGCCGCAACGACGCCTGGGGCGGCGACGCGGCCAAGCGCATGCGCTTCGCGGTGGAGATCGTGCGCCGCATCCGCGCCGCCTGCGGGCCGGACTTCATCATCGTCTACCGGCTGTCGCTGGTGGACCTGGTCGAGGACGGCAGCGACTGGCAGGAGATCGTGCTGCAAGCGCAGGCGATCGAGGCGGCCGGCGCAACCCTCATCAATTCCGGCATCGGCTGGCACGAGGCACGCGTGCCGACCATCGCCACCTCGGTGCCGCGCGCGGCGTTCGCGGCGGTGACGGCCAAGCTCAAGCCGCACGTGCGGCTGCCGCTGATCGCCACCAACCGCATCAACATGCCCGACGTGGCCGAGCGCATCCTCGCCGGCGGCGGCGCCGACATGGTGTCGCTGGCGCGGCCGCTGCTGGCCGACCCGGAATGGGCGAACAAGGCGCAGCGCGGCCAGGCGCAGGCGATCAACACCTGCATCGCCTGCAACCAGGCCTGCCTGGACCATGTGTTCGAGAACAAGACCGCCAGTTGCCTGGTCAATCCGCGCGCGGCCGCCGAGACCGAACTGAACTACCTGCCGACCCGCGCGCCCAAGCGCATCGCCGTGGTCGGCGCCGGCCCGGCCGGCCTGGCCTGCGCCACCGTGGCCGCGCAACGCGGCCACCGCGTCACCCTGTTCGACAGCGCCAGCGAGATCGGCGGCCAGTTCAACGTGGCCAAGCGGATTCCCGGCAAGGAGGAATTCCACGAGACGCTGCGCTACTTCCGCCACCAGCTCGGCGCCACCGGCGTGGAACTGCGCCTGCAGACCACCGCCGATGCGGCGCTGCTGGCCGACTTCGACGAGGTGGTGCTGGCCACCGGCATCGTGCCGCGCACGGTGGACTTCCCCGGCGCCGACCATCCCAGCGTGGTCAGCTATCTGGACGTGCTGCAGGGCCGGGTGCAGGCGGCGGACAAAGTCGCGATCATCGGCGCCGGCGGCATCGGCTTCGATGTCGGCGAGTTCCTGGTGCACGCCGGTGAGTCGACCGCGCTGGACCCGGCGCGGTGGATGGCCGAGTGGGGCGTGGACCCGCAGTTCGAAGGCCGCGGCGCGCTGTGCAAGCCGCGCCCGGAGCCGCCGGCGCGCAGCGTGTGGCTGCTGCAGCGCAGCCCGGGCCGGCCCGGCGCGCGGCTGGGCAAGACCACCGGCTGGATCCATCGCGCCACGCTCAAGGCCAAGGGCGTGACCATGCTCGGCGGCGTCGAATACCTGGGCGTGGACGACAGCGGCCTGCGCATCCGCGTGGACGGCGCCGAGCAACTGTTGCCGGTGGGCACCGTGGTGGTCTGCGCCGGCCAGGAACCGCGCCGCGACCTGCAGGCGGCGCTGCAGGCCGCCGGCCGCAGCGCGCACCTGATCGGCGGTGCCGATGTCGCCGCGGAACTGGATGCCAAGCGCGCCATCGCCCAGGGCAGCCGGCTCGCAGCGCAGTTGTAGGGCGTGCACTGACCTGGTAGGCCATCGGCGACCATCGCGGGCAGGTCGCGTCGAGGCACGCGGCGCTCTGTCGGGCACAGTCGGCGATCGCCCTCGATCCCGGCATGCGCAGGCCCGGGTCACCCGCGGCAGTCAGGCCCGGCGCCCGTCACCGACAGGCCTGAAATTCTCAACGCGCCGCGCAGGGGAACGCGTCGTGCAGCGCCTGCTCCACCGGAACCGCCGCGCGCTGCCGCAACTGCGCCGGCGGCAGCGCGGCGAGCGCGGTGAACACGCGATCGACCAGTTCGTGCGTCAGCACGCCCTGCGCGCCAGCGCACCACTGCCTGCCTTCGCTGGCGTCGGCGACGCCGGCGATGTACAGCCGCGCCAGCGCGCCGGCCTGCGCGCGGCGCTGTTCGACACTGCCCGCGAGTGGCGTCGCCGCGGCCTGCGCATCGCCGCGCAGCAGCCGCAGCAGATCGGCGGCGGACAGCTGATACACCGCCTGCGGACGCGCGGCCACGGACGCGACGGCAGGCGCAGCGAAGGCGACAAGACACAGGCACAGCAGCCGGGGCAATGACCATGACAGCGACATCGACGAACTCCTCGAACGACGGGGACCAGCGCCTTCGATCCTAGCAAGCCGGCGCGGCGGACTTGGTGCTGTCGCATCGCGCGGCTATAAGCCTGGGCATGCCGCGCCCCTCGCCCCTGCCCGCCCTGCCCCGCCTGCCGCAAACGGCGCTGGCGGCGTATGCCGGCGCGCATTTCGGCAAGAGCCTGCTGTGGTACGCCGGCGAACTGCTGCTGATCTACTCGCTGACCGAACACGCCGGCCTGCGCGCGATCACCGCCGGGCTGGTGCTGGCGCTGGGCCTGCTGCTCAGCGCTGCGATCGGCCTCGGCGCCGGCTGGGGCCTGCGCCGGCGCCTGCGCGATGTGCGCAGCGCCGGGCGCCTGCAATGGCACGGCCTGGCCGCCGCGGCGCTGGCGCTGCTGCTGGTGTTCGCCGCACCCTTGCTGCCGCCGCCGTGGCGGCTGGGCTATGTGCTGGCGGTGAGCCTGCTGTTCCGGCTGGCCTACGCCGCCTGCGACGTGGCCCAGAACACCTTGCTGAGCCTGGCGCAGTGGCCCTGGCGCGGCCACGACGGCGCCAGCGCGCTGCGCCTGGCCGGCAGCGGCGCCGCGGCGTTGCTGATCAGCAGCGTGGTCGGTGCGGTGCTGGCGCGCGGGACCGATGGCGGAAGCCTGGCGCTGCAGGCCAGCGCGGTGCTGGCGGCGGTGGCGATGCTGTGCGCCTGGCAGTTGCAGCGGGTGCTGCACCATCACGCCACTGCGCACCCGACACCGGCCGACGCCACCGCCGTGATCGCGATCGACCGAGCGCCCTCGTGGCGCGCGATTCCCTGGCAACCGCTGGCACTGATCGCGGCGGTCTCGCTGACCCTGCCCGCGTTCACCAAGCTCGCCCCGTATGTGGCCGCCTACGGCCTGCTTTCGCCCGGCTGGGGCAGCGCGGTCCTGATCGCCTATGCGCTCGGCACGGTCCTGGTGCAGCCGCTGGCTGCGCGCTGGGGCCGACAGCGCACGCCGACGCAACGGCTGGCCTGGCTCGGCAGCGCCCTGTTGCTGTGCGCGCCGCTGTTCGCCCTGGCGTTGCCGGCGCAGCCGCTGCTGAGCCTGGCCGCGGCGGCCTGCATCGGCGCCATCGGTGGCAGCGCCGGACAATTGGTCTGGGCCTGGCACGCGCAGTGCACCGCGACCCGTGCGGTCGCCGAGCACGCGTTGTGCTTCGCCGCGCTGACCGCCGCCGCGCAGGTCGCCCTGGCCGCCGGCGTGGTGCTGATCGGCGTGCTGCTGGATGCGCTGGCCTACCGCGACGGACACTGCCTGCTGCTGTGCTGGGCGATGGCGGCCGGCCCGCTGCTGTGCGGGGCGCTGTGCCTGCTGCTGGCCTTGCTCACCGGACGCCGCCGATCGCTCCCGATCGGTGCCGGCATGGCAGCGAACGCCAGCAGCGGCTGAGACATCGGACGCTGCGACGCCACGGGCGAGCATCCGGCCCGAATCCTCCGCGACACGGCGCCATGTCGCTGGCTTGAACGCGGCGCACCGCGCACGCGCGTGTCTCAGGCGAAAAACGCCTGCTGCAACGGCATCAACGCCGCGCCCAGGGTCACCGCGTCGCCGACGGTGCGGGCGATGCACAGCTGCGGCAGCGGCGGCGCCAGGCCGTGGCGGTTGGGTGCGCGCGGGATGCGGATGCGCTCGATCAGGCGTGCGCCGATCGCCGCCGGCAGGCGCCCGCCGATCACGATCGCCTGCGGATCCAGCGCATAGGCCAGATACGCGCACAACTGCGAGAACGGTGCCTCGGCCATGTCCAGCCAGGCGTCCACGCCCGGGGTGTGCGCGTCGATCGCGCCGAGCATCTGCTCGACCCCGGCATAGTCCTGGCCGGCGGCGCGCACCAGCGACAGCAGCGCATCCAGGTTCGGATAGGCCATGCCGCCGACGGTCCAGATGCCGCCGAACTCGCCGGCATTGCCGCGATAGCCGCGGAACAGCCGGCCATCGGCGATGATGCCGCCGCCGAAGCCGTTGGTGAGGTGCAGGTAGACGAAGTCGCGGCAGTCGCGGCCGACCCCGTACAGGCTCTCGGCCACCGCCGCCGCCGCGCCATCGTTCTCGATGGTGACCGCGCAGCCCAGGGCGTCTTCCAGGATCGGCACCAGGTCCACCTGGGTCCAGTCCTCCAGCGCCGGCGGTCCGGCCATCTGCCGGCCCTGCCCGGTGAAGAACGCCGAAATCGCCATGCCCATGCCGACCACCCGCGCCGGATCCACCCCGGTCTCGGCCAGCAACTCGGTGCGGAACCGCTGCAATTGCGCCAGCACCGGCGCGCGGCGCATGTCGGCCAGGCCGAGGCGGCGCTGGCCGCGCACGGTGCCGGCGAAATCCACCAGCGCCAGCGCCACCACGTCGCCCATCAGGCCGATGCCGAAGGCGTAGGCGTAATCCGGCGCCAGCCGCACGTCGACGCTGGGATTGCCGCGGCCCTCGGCAGCGCGGGCGCTGAGCTGGACCATGCGGTCCTGCACGAAGCCCTGCAGCAGGCGCGCCACGGTGGGCTGCGACAGAGCCAGGTCGCGGCTCAGCGCCGCCTGGGTCTGCACCCCGGTCTTGAACACACGATCGAGCAATTGGCGGCCGCCGGCACTGACGCGCGGCGGGAAATCGGGATGCGGCATAGGCGGGCGCAAAGCGTGATGGATGCACGAACCACAACAACCTAGCACGTGGACATCTAAGTTTCATACATGGTAAATAGTATTAACCCCACATTCTTTTACTGGGGGTCTTCATGCGTACCGTTCATCCGCACCCGAGCCTGCTGGCACTGGCGCTCGCGTCCATCCTCGGCAGCGCCGCGACCGTCCATGCCGCGGACGCGCCAGCGCCCCCGGCCGACGCCACCACCACGCTGGACCAGATCGTGGTCACCGGCACGCCGCAGGGCCAGTCGCAGAAGGACGCCCCCTTCGCGATCAGCGTGGTGTCCAAGGAACGCCTGGAGCGCAGCACCCCGAGCAGCAGCGTGGACATGTTGCGGGCGGTCCCCGGTTTCTCCGCCGAACCCTCCGGCGGCCAGGGCGGCGGCCAGAATCTCTACGTGCGCGGCCTGCCGGCGGGCGGCTGGTACTACGTGCAGTACCAGGAAGACGGCCTGACCCTGTTCGACGAGCCGCAGGAAAGCTTCTTCAACGTCGACACCCTGTTCGCGCTGGACATGATGACCGAGCGCCTGGAAGTGGTGCGCGGCGGCACCTCGCCGTTGTTCGCGACCAACGCGCCGGGCGGCACGGTCAATGCCATCACCCGCCACGGCACGGCCACCCCAGAGGGCGCTGTACGCATGAGCGTCGGCAGCGACGGCCTGCGCCGCGAAGACGCCTACAGCGCCGGCCCGCTCAGCGAGAACGTGCTGTACAGCATCGGCGGCTACCAACGCAGCGACGACGGTCTGCGTCGCACCGGCTACACCGCCGACCAGGGTGGCCAGCTGCGCGGCAACCTGACCTTCCTGATGGGCGATGCGATCCTCGACGTCGACGCCAAGTACCTCAACGACCGTACCGCCTTCTACAACCCGATCCCGCTGGCCGACCCGCGCAACCCGTCGCAATCGCTGTCGGCGCTGATCGATCCGCTGGACGGCACCCTGCTGTCCAACGACCTGCGCCATACCACCGCGCTGAGCTTCGACGGCAACGGCCCGCTGGCACGCAACCTCGACCTGGCCGACGGCATCCACACCAAGGTCAAGCAACTCGGCACGCACCTGGAGTGGGACCTGGGCGACGGCCTGACCCTCAACAACCGCATGCGCTTCGTCGACGCGGACGTGGACTACACCGCGCTGTTCTCCGGCGCCGCGCCCTACGACGCCAGCGCCTATCTCAACACCCAGCTCGGCCGCGCGCGCAGCGGCTTCGGCGCGCGGGTGGCGCGGGTCGGCTACGTCGCCACCCGCAACGGCGCCGCCTACGATCCGGCCGCGGCCGACGGCCTGGTGCTGGAGAGCGGCCTGTGGAATGCGCGCACCCATCTGCGCACGCTGTCCGACGACCTGCGCCTGAGCAAGGCGTTCGACGACACCGCGCTGGGCCAGCACACGCTGACCGCCGGCCTCAACGTGCAGCACTTCGAATATCGCCAGGACCGGCTGCAGAACACCGTGCTGACCACGCTGCAGAACAACGCGCAGCGCCTGGACGTGCTGGCCTACGACGCCGCCGGCAACGTGGTCGGCTCGGTCACCCAGAACGGCTTCGTGCGCTACGGCAATGGCGTCACCAGCGGCTTCGCCAACGGCACCTACCTCTCGCCGTACCTGTGGGATTCGGTGCGCTTCGGCCGCCTCGGCCTGGATGCCGGCGTGCGCTACACCCGCTACAACGCCAACGGCGGCGTCTACGCCAACACCACGCGCAATCTCGGCGATCCGACCACGCTGGCCGACGACAACGTCGGCGGCCTCAGCGGCGCGTTCAGCCCGCGCACCGATCATCGCCATGCCACGCAGTGGACGCTCGGTGCCGAGTTCGCGCTGACCCCGCAGTTGCAGACCTTCGCCCGCTACACCCAGTCGCAGCGCCTGCCGCGGCTGCAGAACGTCTACCAGACCCAGAACGCGGACGTCACCGACATCGACCAGGCCGAGGCCGGCCTGCGCGGCAGCTTCGGCGACAGCTTCTCGTTCTCCACGGTCGCCTTCTGGAGCCGCTTCAACGATCTGTCGATCAGCGCCATCGTGCTCGACGGCAGCGGCGCGGTGCAGAGCCTGGCGCTGGTCGGCAAGACCCGCACCCTGGGCCTGGAGTCGGAGTTCACCTGGCGGCCGCTGCCCCTGTTCGGCATCACCGGTTCGGCCACGCTGCAGGATCCGCAGACGCGTGGCCTGAGCAACGCGACCAGCGGCCTCAGCTACGGCAACCTGGACGGCAAGCAGATCTCGCGCATCCCGAAGTTCATGGCGTCGATCAGCCCGACCCTGTACTTCGACATCGACGGCCGGCCGCTGGAACTGTCGGCCACCGCCTATCGCATGGGCCAGCGCTACGTCGACTACACCAACGCCACCGCCCTGCCCGCCTATACCACCTACGACCTGGGCCTGTTCGCGCGGTTGAGCGCGCACCTGGAACTGCAGTTGCACGCGGCCAACGTCGGCAATGCGCTCGGCCTGACCGAGGGCAATGCGCGCGTGGACACGCTGTCCGGCCAGGGCACCGCCGACGCGATCTACGCGCGGCCGATCTTCGGCCGCAACTACAACGCGTCGCTGACCTGGAGATGGTGAGCATGCGCTGCCGGAGACTGCTGATGAGCGCCGTGCTGTCGATGCCGGTGCTGGCCATGGCGGCAACGCCGAGCCTGCCCGACCGGCTACGCGACCCGCATGGGCCGGCGCTGGTGGTGTCGCACCGCGCCTGCTGGACGTTCGCCTCGGAGAACACCCTGGACGGCATCGCCGCGTGCATCGCGTGCGGCGTGGACATGGTCGAGATCGACGTGCGCACCACCCGCGACGGCGCGCTGGTGCTGATGCACGACGAAACGGTGGACCGCACCACCGACGGGCACGGCGCGGTGGCCGATCTGGACGCGGCGCAGATCGCCGCCTTGCGCGTGCGCAGCCGGGGTGGTGGCCGCGACAGCACGCTCACCGCGCGGCATCCGCCGACGCTAGCGCAGGCGCTGGCCGTGGCGCGCGGCAAGGTGCTGGTGAACCTGGACGTCAAGGCCGCGGCGCTGGACCAGGTGATCGACGCGGTGGAAGCGGCCGGCGCGCAACGCGACGTGCTGCTCAACGTGCCGCTGGACGTGCCCGACGCGGTATTGCAGCGCGCGCGCAAGGCCGACATCGCGGTGCAGGCGCTGTACCTGCAGCGCGAATCGACGCTGCCGCCCGAGCAGGCCCTGCGCCGCGCCGCCAGCTTGCAGCCGGCGGTGGTGCAGCTGATGTTCGACGACCCGGTGGTGCTGGACATCGCGCAACGCGAACTGGCGCCGCACGCGCGCCTGTTCGTCAACACCATGACCAACGACATCGCCAGCGGCAGACCGATGCGGCTGTCGGCGCACTACACCGACCAGCGCGCGCTGCGCGATCCCGCCGCGGTCTGGGGCGGGCTACGCAAGCATGGCGTCAGCATGATCCAAACCGACGAGCCGTTGGCATTGCAACGCTACCTGCACGGCGCGGACACGCCACGGTAGCCGGCCTCGGTCCAAATCCCGGCGACACCACGCGGAGGCCCACGCAGGGTGTCGCCAGGAGTCCAGTTTCAGACGGGTGGCATGCAACGCCAGGACGATGCCCGTCGCTTCGAGCATTGCGCTGCAGACGACCGCGCCCACGGGCGCGGCGGTTGCCGCGCGCTGCGCTGCTTCACTTCATTCCATCAACCCCGAACGGAAGAGAGCACATGAAACTGCCCAAGAAACCCGCCAAGGTTCTCGCCCTGGCGCTGGCCTGCGCGTCGCTAGCCACGCTGTCCGGCATGGCGTCGGCCGCCAGCAACTGGAACCCGCAACATATCCTCAACGTGATGAAAGCCCCCTACCAGGGCAGCCGCGCCGATGTCGTGGTGATTTCGCACCGCGGCCTGGTCGGCGACGGCTGCGCGGAAAACTCCACCTGCTCGATCCTCAGCACTTACAACAACAACATCGAAGCGATCGAACTCGATGTCAAGCAGGCCTCCGACGGCATCCTTTGGCTGTTCCACGACCAGAACGCCGGTCGCGTGGTGTATCACGAACCCGGCTTCTATATCTTCCAGCCGGCAACCAATCCAAAGGGCTGGAATCCGGACATCAGCACGCTGACCAGTCATGATCTGGTCAACTCGTTCCTGCGCGACAAGAACTTCGCTAAGACCAACGACAATCCGACCTCGCTGGCCAAGGCGCTGAACACCGTGGTGACCTACGCCAACCACATGGTGGTGGTGCTTGATCTGAAGAACCTGGATGCAGTCTCGCGTGCGGCCGACCAGGTCCACGCGTTCCGCATGGAGAACCAGGTGGTGCTGAAATTCAGCGCCTCGCTGCTGCCGAAGACGCCCAGCGAGATCACCCGCTTCACCAAGGGTGTGCCGTTCGCGCCGACCATCTACGCCGGCGACATGGACAGGCTGGCCGATGGCGGCTACGTCGGCGAGTGCGGCTCGGGGCGCGGCGACACGCCGGCGTGCCGGGTCAACGCCTGGATCAACGAGGCGCGTCGCCAAAGCGGCTTCGCCTGGCTGGAAATCGGCAACAAGCAGCCCCGCCGCGGCGACCCGACCGCCGAACTGCTGGCCGAGAACCAGGCGCAGAAACGCGCGATCGGCGCGTTCTCGCCGGTGCCGGAATATCGCCTGAGCAGCCATGACGGCCAGCACTATGTGCGCAGCAACGGCACCTGCTGTGCCTCGCTCGACGATTACCTGACCCGCACCAAGTACTTCGGCAACGAGACCGCCGACGACCGTCCGGATTTCCGCGGGCAGGTCACCGCCGGCTTCACCAGCATCATCACCGACGATCCGCTCGGCGTGATTCGCGCCAACGTGCCGCGCAACACCGCGCGCTACAACTGACCATCGCATGGTCGTGCCAGGGAGCCCCGCTCCCCGGCCCTGCACGGCGCCCACGCGCGCCGTGCAGCACGCCCTACGCCTTCAGGAGTTTCCCATGCGTCCCGCCCCACGTCCCCGCCATCTGCTTCTCGCGCTGCTGGTCGCCGGCGCGTGCGTGCCGCTGCTGCAACGCGCGGCGACCGCGCACGGCGCGCAAACCACCACGCCGGCCTCCCTCGCAACACACCCGCCTGCCGGCCCGGCCAGTGCGCAGACGCCACCGTCCACCGGCGCCGCTTCGATGAACGGCAGCGCCGTGCCCGGGCCGCCTGCGAGTAGGGTGCTGGCCGCGGCGCAGGCGCTGCCCGCCGATTTCCAGGCCGATGTGCTGCTGCGCTTGGCTGCATCCGCCGATCTTCCAGCCGACGGCAACCGGGCCGCTGCCGCGCAACGCCTGACGCAGCAGGCCGCGGAACTGGCCGAGCGCGCGCAACGGCGCATGCCCGGACTGGTACGCACCGGCAGCATCGACGAAGAGCACGACGACGAACTGCGCCCACCACGCACCGCCGGCCTGGATCAACTGACGCTGCAGACACGCGCCGCACAGCACGCCACACCGGCGCAGGCACAGACGTTGTTCGCCGAGTTGCCGACGCCGCACGCCGGCAGTTGCGATGCGGACTATCTCGACGATCCCAGCCCGACCTATGCGTTGGCCAGCGCATTGCAGCCGGCACCACCGGCGGCGCGCGCCAGCGCAATCGCCGCACGCGTGGACGCGGCGCAACACGAAACCGACACCGCCCCGGCGCTGAAGATGGCGCTCGCCGCGGCGCCGCTGGACAGCGCGGGACAGGCACAGCTCGCCGACAGCCTGGTGCGCATGTTCGAACGCATCCGCGGCGACGATGCCGGTTTCACCGCCACCGAACTCAGCGTGGCCGGCGACATGCCGCTGTTGCTGCAACAAGTGTCCGACAGCGCACTGCGCGAGCGACTGCACGCTGCCTACCGCGACTACGTCGCCGCGCATCTTGCGCAGACGCGCTGCCCTTCCAGCGTGCTCGGCAACCACTGGCTGCTGGAGCAGCGCTTCTTCGCCGAGCTGCCGGCCGAGCGCATCGTGCCGGCACCGCCACTCCCCGCGCAGTCGATCGACGCCGACGCGATCTCGCTGATCCGCCAGGCGGGCTTCAACATCCGCACGCAGTTGCTGGATGCGGCTGCCGGTGCCGGCGATCCGGCCACGGAAAAAGCATCGATGGAGTTCCTCGACCAGCTCGACCATGGCGTGCTGCAGCAGACAGCGGCCAGCGACGACAGCGGCCGCGTGCAGCGCGCGCGCCTGCGCGAACTGCTGCGCTATCTCGAGTACGCGCCGGCGGGCGCGGCGCGCGACCGCGGCATGCACCTGCTCGCCACGCTGCTGAGCGGCCCGTATTACGCACGCGATCACGACACCTGGTTCGGCGATCTGCGCGTGCTCGCCGATCAGGCGCAACGCTGGCCCGATCGCGATCAACGCCTGGCGCAACTGAGCGGACACGCCGATCCGGTGGTGAAGGTGTACGCCATGCTGATGCAGCGCAAGCAGTTTCCCTGAGCCCGATGCGCAGCAGTGCGGCGCTGCACCATGCCGTCGCGCGGTGAGGCGCGACGGCATCTCGACACAGTGAGATGTGAACCCTGTCAACACTCGGGATTCAGTTGCGATTCGGGAACCGGCCCCTATCGTTCGCGCCTCTTCTCGATCCGCCCATCTTGGTGGATCCGCCGGACTTCAGATTGCCGGCACCCGGGCGGCCCGTGACAGGCCGCCTCCCCATGACGCCAAGCCGCATCGCTTGCCGCGCCATCCCGGCGCAGCGCCACGACGACGGCCCATACGGAGCAAGGAGTACGATGAAACTGGCCTGGATTCTCTGGCTCTCGCAATTGTTGCCGCAACCCGCTGCCGATTCGCTTTGCCTCAGCACCACCGTCTACCTGGAAGCGCGCGACCAGACGCTGCGCGGACAGCAAGCCGTCGCCGAAGTGGCGCTGCGGCGCCTGGACAGCGGCCTGTGGGGCGATTCGATGTGCCAGGTGGTCACCGCACGCAAGCAGTTCGCGCCGGGCCTGGTGAAGCCGGGCACCGAATTGAAGAACGACGACGCCTGGGCCGATGCGGTCAAGGTCGCCTTCGCCGCCGAGCGCAACTGGGCGCTGCCGCAGGGCCAGCGCAAGGAGATCGTGCCGGGCGCCAGCCACTTCGCCGCGCATGCCATCGCCAGCCCGAGTTGGCGCAACGCCTATCAGGTCGCAACCATCGGCGACCACACGTTCTATCGCGTGCAGAAGCTGCGTCCACGCAACGCGTCCTGATCGTTCGCCACACAGGCATGCCCTGACGCAGGCGCGCGCGCCACGCACGGCGCGTCTTCATCGCCAAGCGCCCCGCGCAGCAGGTACGCTCTGCCGTCCTGACCGATGCGGAGCCGCCTGCCATGAAACTCTATTCCAAGCCCGGCGCCTGTTCGCTGGCCGATCACATCGCGCTGCGCTGGGCCGGATTGCCGTTCGAACTGAAGCTGCTCGATGCCGCGGCGATGAAGGCGCCGGCGTACCTGGCGATCAATCCGGCCGGCGCGGTGCCTGCGCTGCAGATGGACGACTGGGTGCTCACCCAGAACTCGGCGATCCTCAACTACATCGCCGATCTCGCGCCCGACGCGCACCTGGCCGGCGACGGCAGCCCGCGCAGCCGTGCCGAAGTGCAGCGCTGGCTGGCCTTTCTCAACGCCGATCTGCACCCGGCGTTTCATCCGCTGTTCGGCAGCACCCGCTATCTCGACGACGCCGCGATGATCGCGCGCACCCAGGAGCACGCACGCGAACGCATACGCACGCTGTACGCGCGCGTGGAAGCCGCGCTGGAACAGCAGACCTGGCTGGGCGGTGCACGCCGCTCCATCGCCGACGCCTACCTGTTCGTCACCCTGCGCTGGGCGCGCGCGCAGCAGATCGCGCTCGGCCCCAATCTGCAGCTGCATTTCGAGCGCATGTCCGCCGATCCGCAGGTGCAGGCGGCGCTGCAGGCCGAAGGCCTGAGCTAAGCGATGATGCGAACGCCGGCGCGGCTGCGCCGGCGTCGCCGGTCGCACGTCAACCGCGCAAGGCGCGGCGGATCTCCTCCAGCGCGCCGGGATCGTCCAGCGTCGACAGATCGCCCGGATCGCGCTGCTCGGCCAGGGCCTGCAGCGAGCGCCGCAACAGCTTGCCCGAACGCGTCTTCGGCAGTGCCTGCACCAGATACACCTGCGCCGGCCGCGCCACCGCGCCAAGACGCTGCACCACGCACTGGCGCAGTTCCTCGACCACCGCCGCCGCATCCGGCGCGACCTGCTTCAGCGTCGCGAACACCACCGGCACCTGCCCCTTCAGTTCGTCGTGCATGCCGATCACCGCGACCTCGGCCACGTCGGCATGGCCGGCGATGGCTTCCTCGATCTCGCGCGTGCCCAGGCGATGTCCGGCCACGTTGATCACATCGTCGGTGCGGCCGAGGATGAAGGTGTAGCCGTCCTCGTCGCGGATCGCCCAGTCCAGCGAGCTGTACAGCAGCGTGTCGAAGTGGCTGAAGTAGCTGCGCAGGAAGCGCGCGTCGTCGTTCCACACCGTGGTCATGCAGCCCGGCGGCAACGGCGGCTCGATCACCAGCACGCCCTTGCGCCCGGCCGGCACCTCGACGCCATGCTCGTCGACGATGCGCGTGCGATAGCCGAGATTGGGAAAGCCGGGCGAGCCCGGCTTCACCGGCCGCAGCTCGACGCCCGGCAACAGGGTCAGCACCGGCCAGCCGGTTTCGGTCTGCCAGTAGTTGTCGATCACCGGCTTGCCCAGCGCTTCGCCGATCCACAACGCAGTCGGCTCGTCCAGCGGCTCGCCGGCCAGGAACAGATAGCGCAGCGCACTCAGGTCGCGCTCGCGCAGGTAGCGCGCCGGATGTTTCTTCAGCACACGGATCGCGGTGGGCGAGGAAAACATGGTGCGCACCCGGTACTTCTCGCACAGCGCCCACCACACACCCGGATCCGGCTGCACCGGCAGGCCTTCGTACAACAGCGAGGTCGCACCAACGATCAGCGGGCCGTACACGTTGTACGAATGCCCCACCGCCCAGCCCACGTCGGAGGTGGAGAACATGGTCTGCCCGGGACCACAGTCGAACACCGTACGCATCGACAGCGCCAGCGCCACCGCGTGCCCGCCGACATCGCGCTGCACGCCCTTGGGCTTGCCGGTGGTGCCGGAGGTGTACAGCAGGTAGCTGGGCTCGTTGGATTCCAGCCACACCACCGGTACCTGCGCATCGCCGACCTCGGCGCGCAGCTCTGCATAGTCGACGTCGCGCCCAGGCACGCGCGGCTGCGCCGGATCCAGCCCACGCGAGACGATCAGCACCGTCGGCGGCGGCGCACTGGCCTCCGCGCAGGCGGCATCGACCAACGGCTTGTAGGGGATGCGCTTGCCGCCGCGGCTGCCGGCATCGGCGGCGATCAGCAGTTTGGGCCGCGCGTCGTCGATGCGCAGCGCCAGGTTGTGCGCGGCGAAGCCGCCGAACACCACCGAATGCACCGCGCCGATGCGCGCGCAGGCCAGCATCGCGTACACCGCCTCGGCCATGTTCGGCATGTAGATGACCACGCGGTCGCCGCGCTGCACGTCCAGCCGCTGCAGCACCGCGGCGAAGGCGTTGACCTCGCGGTGCAGCTGCGCATACGTGATCTCCTGGGTCTGCCCGGTTTCGCTGGACACCGCGACCAGCGCCAGTTGCGTGGCGCGTTCGGGCAGATGCCGGTCCACCGCGTTGTGGCACAGGTTGGTCAGCCCGCCGACGAACCAGCGCCGGAACGGCGGCGTGTCGTACTCCAGGATCGCCTGCGGCGGCCGCTCCCAGTGGATCGCCCTGGCCTGCTCGGCCCAGAACTCTTCCGGCCGCTCGATCGAACGCCGGTACAACGTCGCGTAGTCCATGCCGCCCTCCCAAGGCCGGTGCACCGGCTCCGAGCATAGTCCTTCGACTGGGAGGGCGTCGTTCCGACCTTGGTCGAAGAGATTACGCGGCTGCCGCCATAGTTGTGCCATGCGGCGAAGGAGCCGTCTTAAAAGCAACAAAGATCTAATGGAAGGTTTCAGCCTTGAGCTTTTGCGACACCGGCTCCACTCGCCGCCGAGCTAGTTCTTGCTGAAGAGGAACCAAAACATCCTACTTCCCCGGCACCGTAAACATCACCACCACATTCGCCGGCGCCTGCTGAAAGCGCGTCGCCACCGAACTTTTGCTGAGCTGCACGATCTGATCCAGCGGCGTGTGCGGCACGCCCTAGAAATTGATCGTGACCTGGACCAGAGAGCCGTTGGCCCAGTCGAAGCCGACCGCTGGCTTGCTGCCGACCGATTTCTCCAGGTCGGCAGCCACCCGCAAATGCGCGTACGCATTCATCACCGTGTCGACCGCACCGCATGCAGTGAACGCCAGCTACACCGGCGCGCAGAGCAAACGCGATGTCATCGTGCGCGCCAGGTCGGCCGACTACTGCGTCTTCGCCTTGTCCGCCGACGCCGCACGCGGCGGCGCCTGCTTCACGTAGCGATCGAACCACTCCAGCATTTCCGCCACCACGTCCTCGTTGGATTCGCGCGCGGTGTACCAGTGCGGTTCGAACGGCAGCAGCACCAGCCGCGCGGTGCCGCCGAGGCCGCGGATGGCCTGGAACATGCGCGGGGCCTGGGTGGTCTCGGTGCCGGGGTTGGCATCGTCCATGCCGTGCACCAGCAGCAGTGGTTCGTTGATCTTGTCGGCGTGGAAGAACGCCGAGGCCTGCGCGTACACCTCCGGCGCGGCCCAGAACGAACGCCGCTCGTTCTGGAAGCCGAACGGGGTCAGGGTCTTGTTGTAGCTGCCGCTGGTGGCCACGCCGGCGCGAAACAGGTCGGTGTGCGCCAGCAGGTTGGCCGCCATCAGCGCGCCGTGGCTGTGGCCGGTGACACCGATGCGGTCGCGGTCGACCACGCCCAGCGCCACCGCCTTGTCCACCGCCGCCTGCGCGTTCTCCACCAGCTGCTGCAGGTAAGTGTCATAGGCGGTCTTGGGATCGCCGACGATCGGGAACGCGGCATCGTCGATGATCGCGTAGCCGGCCAGCAGCAACAGTTGGTAGGAATGCAGGCGGGTGAAGTCGCGGTCGTTGGCGCCGCTGACCTGGCCGGCCTTGGAGGCATCGGCGTAGTCAAGCGGATAGGCGTAGAGGATCGCCGGCACGCGCGTGCCTTCCTTGTACCCGGGCGGCGTGTACAGGGTGAAGGACAGTTCCACGCCGTCCTTGCGCTTGTAGGTCACCAGACGCTTCTGGATCTGCCGCACCACCGGGGTCGGATCGGGGAAGCGGGTCACCGGCGCCAGGGTGGAGGCGACCACCGCCTCGCCTGCCGCCACGGCCGGCTGCGCCTGGCCCAGCGTGCGCAGGTAGACGTTGGGCGGGTCGCTCGGCGACTGCCGCCAGGTCAGCAAGCGGGTGGTGTCCTCGCCGGCAAACCCGGCGAAGGCCTCGTCGACATCGGCGCCGCTGCGGAACAGACGCTGGGTCTTGCCGCTGGCCAGGTCGTAGCGGTCCAGGAACGGCCGGTCGCCGGCCGGGGTCGCACCCTGCCCGCTCAGGAACAGTGCGCCGTTGTCCTCGCGCAGCACGTATTCGCCGTTGGCCAGGCGACGCAGCTCGGGCGTGCCGGGATCGGCGTACAGGTCGTCGGTGGACAGGTCGAACAGCACTCGCCCAGCGCTGCCGGGGCGGTCCGCATCCAGCAGCGTGGTGCGGCGCCAGTGGCGGTTCTCGTCGTACTCGTCCAGCAGCGCCTGCCCGCCCTGCGCGAACCAGCTCAGGCCGGCGTAGCGCTGGGTCACCTTGGCCAGCTCGCGCGGCTTGCCGGTGAACGGCGCCGACAGGGTCAGCAGCTTGTCGCGCGCAGGAACGCTCGTCTTCCAGTCGCCGCCGTCCATCGCCTCGGCCCAGACCAGGGTGGCCGGCTGATTGGCGCGCCAGCCGTAGGCGCGCGGCCCGGTGGGCACGCCGTGTACCGGCACGCGGTCGGCCACCGGCAGCTTCGCCAGCACCCGCTCGCTGCCGTCGGCCAGGTCCAGCACCGCCACGTCGTGGGCGAAGCGGCCGTAGGTGGTGACGTAGGAATACGGACGCTGCAGGCGCTCCACGCGCACGTGGCGGCCGTCCGGCGCACCGTCGACCACCGAGTACACCGCCGGCTTGCCGACCGTGCGCAGTTTGCCGCTGGCGGCGTCCACGGTGACCAACTGCGCCGTGGCGTAGTAGGTGAACTGGGCCTCGTCCTCGGGGCTGGACAGGGTGTCGCGGGCCTCGTAGGTGCTGCTCTCGCCCTTGCCGCGGATCGCTTCCTTGACCTCCGGCCCCGGCGGCACCGCCGCCTTCACCGGCGCCGGGCCCAGGTCCTGCGGTACCGCGCGCACCAGCAGCGTATCGCTGCCGCCCAGCCACTGGATCTCGCCGCCCAGTACCGGGTTGAGCTGCACGCCGTCGATGCGACGCACCGCGCCGGTGGCGACGTCGCCCAGCCACAGTTCGACGCGGTCGGCCGCGGTGTTGTTGAAGGCGAAGCGGCGCCCGTCCGGCGACCACACCGGCTGCGCCGGGCAGGCGCCGGCCGGCAGGGTCACCGCGGTCTGCTTGCCGCTGGCCACGTCGACCAGGCTGAAGCCGTCCAGGCAGGCGCGGATGCCGTAGCCGTTGGACATGTCGTGGCGGGCATGGGTGCGCGGTTCCACGCGCACCCCGGCCAGCTTCAGGTACGGCTCGGCGACGCGCGCGATCGGCGGGTAGGCCTGGCGCTCGACCAGCAGCAGGGTGTGCCCGGTCGGGTCCAGCCGCGGCGTCGGATTGAGCGGGGCGCGCATCACGCCCAGCAGCGGCTCGGGCGGTTGCCGGTAACCGCTGTCGGCGGTGGCGGCGTGGGCGGCGACGGGCAACGCACTGGCGAGCGCCAGCGCGCCGATCCAGCGGAACGGCATGAGCATGGTCGAAATCCCCTTTCGAATGACCCCGGCAACCTAGCACGGCCGCCGCGCCGCGGCCGAGCGCCGAAGGTCATGCCCTGCCCGCCAGCGCGCCGCGCTCAGGCCGGGCGCAGCGCCTGCTCGGCGGCCAGCGCCGCCGCCACGCTGGGACGCTGCGCGATGCGCGCCGCGTACGCCGCCAACGCCGGATGCGCGGCCAGCGACAGGGCGAACCGCGGCAGCCAGCCGAGCACGGTGAACAGATAGGCATCGGCCACGCCGAAGCGCTCGCCGAGCAGGTACGGCTGCGCGCACAGCGTGGCCTCGGCATGGGCATAGCGCTGCAGCAGGCGGGCGGCGACCGCGGCACGCCGCTCCGGCGCCAGCCCGGCATCGAACAGCGGCACGCTGCCGGCATGCAGTTCGCTGTTGATGAAGGCCAACCACTCGTACAGGCGATAGCGCGGCAAGGCGTCTGCGTCCGCGGGCGGCGCCAGTGCCGCCTGCGGGCAGCGGTCGGCCAGGTACAGCAGGATCGCCGGCCCTTCGGTCAACACCTGGCCGTCGTCCAGCTGCAGCGCGGCCACGTAGCCCTTGGGATTGAGCGCACGGAAGTCCTCGCCATCGGCGGTGCGCTTGCTGCGGTTGTCCACGTGCACCAGCCGGAACGGCAACTGCAGTTCGCGCAGCACGATGTGCGGCGCCAGTGAACACGCACCAGGAGCGGCGTAGAGATGCATCGAAATGGTCTCGCAGAGGCGCCGGACAGTCGGCGCGCGCAGTGTGCGCGGCACGGCGCCCTGCGGAGAAACAAGAATGTCAGGACGGGTCAGTAGCGCCGCTAATGGCCTCGCCCAGGAACCGGCGCAGTTGCAGCGCGGCCGGCGCCGCGTGTACAGCAGCGACCAGCGCGAAGCGGCGCTGCAGCCGCGGCTGCAACGGCAGCACCTGCACGCCGTCGCGCTCGGCCGGCAGCACCGACGCCGGCAGCAGGCTGGCGCCCGCGCCGTCGCGCACCAGCACCCAGGCGCTGGACCAGTCGCGCACCTGCAGGCGCAGGTCGGCGATCGCCAGCCCGGCGCGTTCGGCCAGGCGCTGCGCATGCAGCCAGCAGCCGCCGGTGGCCAGCACGAACGGCAGCGTCAGCAGTTCCGCCAGGGCGATGTCGCGCGCCTGCGGACGCGCCAGCGCCGGCGGCAGCACCGCCAGCCAGTCGTCCGTGCCGAACACCATGGCGTCGCGCTCCGGCGCCGGATCCAGCACCACGCCCAGGTCGACCGTCCCGGCCGCCAGCCAGGCTTCGACCTCCTCGTCGCTGCCTTCCAGCCAGACCACGCCCGTGTCCGGATGCGCCCGCTCGAACGCGCGCAGGCGCGGCGCCAGCCATGGCCGCGACGAGGCGAAGCCGGCGACCCGCAGCGAGGCCGCCCCCGGTGCACGCTGCGCCGTGGCCAGGGCCTGGATCTGCCCCAGCTCGGCCAGCATCGCCCGCGCATGTTCCAGCGCACGCGTCCCGAATGGGGTCGGCCGGATCCGCCCGCGCTCGCGCAGCAGCAGCGCCGTGCCCAGCACGTGCTCCATCTGCGCGATGGCCTGGCTGGCGCCGGACTGGGTGATGCCGCAGCGCGCGGCGCCGGCGCTGATGCTGCCGCATTCGACGACAGCGACGTACAGCCGCCAGTGGATCAGATTCATCATGTCGGGTTCCCCACAACGCGAAACGCCGGGCGGGGCCCGGCGTTCCGTGACGACGCGATCGCGTTGGCGATCAGCCCAGCAGGTGGGCCACGCCGCTGCGCTCTTCTTCCAGCTCGGCCAGGGTCTTGTCGACGTACTTCTTGCTGAAGTCGTCGATCGGCAGATCCTTGACGATGGTGTAGGCGCCGTTCTCGGTGGTGACCGGGAAACCGAAGATCACGCCTTCCGGGATGCCGTAGGAGCCGTCGGACGGCACGCCCATCGTCACCCACTTGCCGTTGCTGCCCAGCACCCAGTCGCGGACGTGGTCGATGGCGGCGTTGGCGGCCGAGGCGGCCGAGGACAGGCCGCGCGCTTCGATGATCGCCGCGCCGCGCTTGCCCACGGTCGGGATGAAGGTGCCGGCATTCCATTCCTGGTCGTTGATCGCATCGGCGATGGAGGCGCCGTCGGCGGTGGCGAAGCGGTAGTCCGGGTACATGGTCGGGCTGTGGTTGCCCCACACCACCAGCTTCTCGATGCCGCCGACCGGCTTGCCGAGCTTGAGCGACAGCTGGCTCAGCGCGCGGTTGTGGTCCAGGCGCAGCATGGCGGTGAAGTTCTTCGGGTTCAGGTCCGGCGCCGACTTCATGGCGATGTAGGCATTGGTGTTGGCCGGGTTGCCGACCACCAGCACCTTGACGTCGCGCTTGGCCACCTTGTTCAGCGCCGCGCCCTGCGCGGTGAAGATCTTGGCGTTCTCCAGCAGCAGGTCCTTGCGCTCCATGCCCGGGCCGCGCGGACGCGCGCCGACCAGCAGGGCGATGTCGGCGTCCTTGAACGCGACTTCGGCGTCGTCGGTACCGACCATGCCGGCCAGCAGCGGGAACGCGCAGTCTTCCAGCTCCATCATCACGCCCTTCAGCGCGGCCTGGGCCTTCTCCATCGGCAGTTCCAGCAACTGCAGGATCACCGGCTGGTCCTTGCCGAGCATTTCGCCGGAGGCGATGCGGAACAGCAGGGCATAACCGATCTGGCCGGCGGCGCCGGTCACGGCAACACGAACGGGTGCTTTCATGGGGGATTCCTCTGCTAAGAAAGTGGGTGGGGTGGATCAGTAGACGCGATAGCCCAGCGGCTGCAGGTGCAGGTCCAGGGCGGCGGTGTCGTAGCCTTCGACCACGTGCTGGCCGATCACGGTGATCGGCACGCCTTCCAGGCCCAGCGCGGCGGCGGCCTGGCGGCCGGCCTCCTGCTCCACGTCCAGGACCGTGTAGCGGACCTGGGCGCGGGCGAAATCGGCCTGTTGCCGGCGGCAGTAGCCGCACCAGTCGGCGGCAAGCATGACGATGCCGGCCTCGCCGGTCAGATGGCGCGGGTCGCCTGCGGCCAGTGCCGCCGACGGCGCCGTGGCCGCGCTGCGCCACCATGCATGCACGCCGCCGCCGATGGCGAGCAGCAGCAGGCACAACACAAGGGGGCGCATCGTCATCGGCGGTCGGGTGCGGCAATCAATCGGGAAAATGGTAGCACGCAGGCTCCGCGCGCCCGGCCGCAGGACCGGTCGCGCGGACAGCGCCGGATCAGGCGTCGAGGGTGCGGTTCCACTCGGCGACGCGGTCGGCCTTGGCCGCCAGCACCGCGTCGGCGTCGCCTTCGATGGTGATCTTGTTGATCACGTCGCCCTGGGCGACGCTGTCGACCACGTCCAGGCCCTCGAGCACCTTGCCGAACACGGTGTGCTTGCCGTCCAGCCACGGGGTGGCGGTGTGGGTGATGAAGAACTGGCTGCCGTTGGTGCTGGGGCCGGCGTTGGCCATGGACAGCACGCCGCGGTCGTGGCGCACGCCGTTGTTGGTCTCGTCCTCGAAGCGGTAGCCCGGGCCGCCGCGGCCGGAGCCTTCCGGGCAACCGCCCTGGATCATGAAGTCGGCGATCACGCGGTGGAAGTTCAGCCCGTCGTAGAAGCCGCGCTTGGCCAGGTTCACGAAGTTGGCCACGGTCAGCGGGGCCTTGTCGGGATACAGCTCGATCTTGATCGGGCCGCGGGCGGTGTCGAAATGGGCGATCAGGGACATGGGATTCCTTGGAAACGGGGGCGTCATGAGGGGCGCATAGGATACACGTCGCCTTGTTCAGGCTTTGCCCGCGCCCGCCGCCGGCGCCTGAATGCCCCCGCCCGGCCCACCGCCGCCGGCCGCCGGCAGGCGTCACGGGATCCGGGTATACTAGGTGGCTTCCTTTCCTTCCTTCTGGCGCCGGCTGGCCCCCTTTCGCATGTCCATCGAAAATCTTCGCAATATCGCCATCGTCGCCCACGTCGACCACGGCAAGACCACCCTCGTCGACTGCCTGCTGAAGCAGTCCGGCACCCTGTCCGAGCGCACGGTGCTGGCCGAGCGCGTGATGGACAGCAACGACCAGGAAAAGGAACGCGGCATCACCATCCTGGCCAAGAACACCGCCATCACCTGGCAGGGCAACCGCATCAACATCGTCGACACACCCGGACACGCCGACTTCGGCGGCGAAGTGGAGCGCGTGCTGTCGATGGTGGACACCGTGCTGATCCTGGTCGACGCGATGGACGGCCCGATGCCGCAGACCCGCTTCGTGACCCAGAAGGCGTTCGCGATGGGCTTCAAGCCGATCGTGGTGGTCAACAAGATCGACCGCCCCGGCGCGCGCCCGGACTGGGTGATCGACCAGGTGTTCGACCTGTTCGACAAGCTCGGCGCGACCAACGAGCAGCTCGACTTCCCGATCGTCTACACCTCGGCGCTGAACGGCTACGCCTCGCTGGACGACAGCGTGCGCGACGGCGACATGACCCCGCTGTACGAAGCGATCATGCAGCACGCGCCGAAGCCGGACGTGGATCCGGACGGCCCGTTCCAGATGCGCATCAGCCAGCTGGACTACAACAACTTCGTCGGCGTGATCGGCATCGGCCGCATCCAGCGCGGCGTGCTGAAGAAGAACATGCCGGTGGCGGTGATCGACCGCGAAGGCAAAAAGCGCCAGGGCAAGGTGCTGCAGGTGCTGGGCTTCCTGGGCCTGGAGCGGATCGAGCAGGACAGCGCGCAGGCCGGCGACATCGTCGCCATCTCCGGCATCCAGGAACTGACCATCTCCGACACCGTGTGTGCGCTGGAAGCCCCCGAGGCGCTGCCGCCGCTGACCGTGGACGAGCCGACCATCTCGATGACCTTCCAGGTCAACAACTCGCCGTTCGCCGGCAACAAGGACCTGTCCGGCGGCAAGTTCCTGACCAGCCGCCAGCTCAAGGACCGGCTGGAGCGCGAGACCGTGCACAACGTGGCGCTGAAGGTGCAGCAGCTGGAAGACGCCGACAAGTTCCTGGTCTCCGGCCGCGGCGAACTGCACCTGTCGGTGCTGATCGAGAACATGCGCCGTGAGGGCTTCGAGCTGGCCGTGTCGCGCCCGGAAGTCATCATCAAGGAGATCGACGGCAAGCTGATGGAGCCGGTCGAGCAGCTGGTGGTGGACATCGAGGAGCAGCACCAAGGCGGCGTGATGGAGAAGCTGGGCACCCGCAAGGGCCAGCTGAAGAACATGGAGCCGGACGGCAAGGGCCGCGTGCGCCTGGACTACATGATCCCGGCGCGTGGCCTGATCGGCTTCCAGAACGAGTTCCGCACCCTGACCCAGGGCTCGGGCCTGCTGTTCCACGTGTTCGACCACTACGGCCCGAAGGAACAGGGCGCCATCGCCAAGCGCCAGAACGGCGTGATGATCGCCAACGCGCCGGGCGCCACCCCCGCCTACGCGCTGGGCCCGCTGGAAGAGCGTGGCCGCCTGTTTGCCGCCGAAGGCGACAACGTGTATGAAGGGCAGCTGGTCGGCATCCACTCCAAGGACAACGACCTGACCGTCAACGCGATCAAGACCAAGCCGCTGACCAACATGCGCGCCTCGGGCAAGGACGATGCGATCAAGCTGACCCCGGCGATCAAGTACACGCTGGAGCAGGCGCTGGACTTCATCGAGGACGACGAACTGGTCGAAGTCACCCCGAAGGAGATCCGCTTGCGCAAGAAGCACCTGACCGAAAACGAGCGCAAGCGCGCCGGTCGCGCGGGCTAAGGGATAGCGTACGCCCATGGCCGCCGACAAGGCGTACAACCCGGATCCGCACGCGCATCCGGGTCTGCACCTGATCGCACTGCTGGAGGCCGGCAAGGGCCTGCTCGCGGTGCTGGCGGCCACGGGGCTGGAACTGATGGGTCCGGCCCCGCTGCGCGCGGGGGTAGACAAGCTGATCGTGCGCTTCAGCCTGGACCCGGACCACGGCGCCCTGCCCTCGCTGCTGACCATGATCAGCCCCGGCGCGGTGCACCTGGCCGCCGCCGGCATGCTCGCCTACGGCGTGCTGCACATCATCGAGGCCTGGGGCCTGTGGCGCGCCAAGGCCTGGGCCTCGCTGCTGGGCTGCATCTCCGCGGCGATCTACCTGCCGTTCGACGTCTACGCCATCGTGCGCCATCCCGGCTGGGCGTCGTGGGCGGTGCTGGCGATCAATCTTGCCGTGGTCGGCATCCTCGCCCGCGACCTGGTGCGGCGGCGGCGACATTCTCCGGCAGCCTAGCCGCACCCCGCGCCGCGGCGGTGCCGGCTTTCTTCAAGCGATACGCGCCTGCCAGTCACCGGTGGGAGCATTGGTGTTCCTGGCATTTGGCGGGCACCGCTGGCGGTCGCGCAGAGAATCCGTCCCACGCAGCATGACCATGCGGCAGCACCGCTCAGCGATCAGCGGGACGCGCGTGCCTCGCCCGCTGTCGCATTCACTGCCGGCGCCCCATCCTCCGCACCCGGCGAGCGCATCGCCTCCGAGTCGCTGGCGCGCACCGGCGGGTGCGATAGCCGCACTGGCTCCGGCGCCACTTCAGCGCGCAGCAGCGGCAAGGCGTAGGAATGCTCGCGCACCAGGAAATCCAGCATGCGTTCGCGCACGATGCAACGCAGGTCGAAGGCATCGCCGGAGTTGCGCGCACTGACCAGCAGGCGTACCTGGATCGTGCGCTCGCTGGTGTCGGTCACCTGGGTCACGCAGACCCGCCCGTCCCACAGCGGCTCGCTCTTGCAGATCCGCTCCAGCTCGGCGCGCACCTGCGCGATCGGCGTGCGGTAGTCCAGCCACAGGAACGCGGTGCCGAGCAGGTCGGCGCTGTTGCGCGTCCAGTTCTGGAACGGGTTCTCGATGAACCAGGTCAGCGGCACCACCATGCGCCGCTCGTCCCAGATCCGCACCACCACGTAGGAGCTGCCGATCTCCTCGATGCGGCCCCACTCGCCTTCGACGATGACCACGTCGTCGAGCCGGATCGGCTGGGTCAGCGCGATCTGCAGGCCGGCGATCAGGTTGCCGAACACCGGCTTGGCGGCGATACCGGCGACCAGGCCGATGATGCCGGCCGAGGCCAGCAAGGTGGTGCCGATCTGCCGCACCGCCGGGAAGGTCAGCAGCACGATCGAGGTGCCCACCAGGATGATCGTGCCCATCGCCACCCGCGCCAGCACCCGGGTCTGCGTCTGCACGCGGCGTGCGGTGAGGTTGTCCGCCACCTCGATCGGATGGCTGCGCAGGATCGCCGTTTCCAGCGCCGCCACGCCGCGCACCAGCAGCCAGGTCACGCAGCCGATCATGCCGATGTGCAACAGATGCTGCAGGTCGGTCAGCGCCTTCTCGTCCAGCGGCGTGGATTCGAGCGCGAAGCTGAGCATCAGCATCGGCAGCAGGAAGGCGACCGGCACGCTGATCAAGCGCACGATGCGCGCACGCCGGTAGTCGCGGCCGCGCATGCGCTGGGCGATGCGCAGCAACAGCCACCAGGCCAGGAAACCGAGAATCAGCGCGGCGCCGATCGGCACCGTATAGGCACGCCAGGGCACCCAGTGAAGATCGAGGGTCACGTTGCGCTCCTTTGTCGGGGGAGGAGTCGCGACAGTCTGGCAGTGCGGGGATTAGCGCGATGTCGAGCACGCGCGCTGCGGCGCCTGGCGATGACAGCCGCATGGCATACAGGCGCGCACTGCAAGCGCTTCCGAAAAGTGGCGCATGCGGCCGGCGACGCAAAGCCGGCGCGAGGTATCGCACGCAGCGAGGCCGCAGCCCTCAGGCCACGGCACGACGAGGCGCCGCACATGCGGCAGCGGCACGCGCCGCGGACTACACCAACCGACTACGCCAGCGGCGTGGCGACGTTGCGTCCGTTCTGCTTGCGCACGATCGCCATCGCGATCTCCAGCGACTGCTCGTAGTTCAGGCGCGGGTCGACGCTGGAACGATAGGCCCGCTCCAGGTCGCGCTCGGTGAGTTCGCGTGCGCCGCCGGTGCACTCGGTGACGTCCTCGCCGGTCAGCTCCAGATGCACGCCGCCCAGGCGGGTACCGGCCGCGGCGTGGATGTCGAACGACTGCTCCACCTCGCCCAGAACGTTCTGGTAGCGCCGGGTCTTGTAGCCGTTGCTGGTGCTTTCGGTGTTGCCGTGCATCGCATCGCACACCCACAGCACGCGGCGGCCGTCGCGCTTCACCGCGTCCAGCAGCGGCGGCAGCTTCTCGGCGATCTGCGCCGCGCCCATGCGGTGGATGAAGGTCAGCCGGCCGGGCTCGTCTTCCGGATTGAGCACGTCGATCAGGCGCAGCAACTGGTCCGGCTGCGCCGACGGCCCGACCTTGATCGCGATCGGATTGCGGATACCGCGGAAGTACTCCACATGCGCGCCGTCCAGCGCCGCGGTGCGCATGCCGATCCACGGATAGTGCGTACTGAGGTTGAACCAGCCCCACTGCCGCGGCACCTCGCGGGTCAGCGCTTCCTCGTAGGGCAGCAGCAAGGCCTCGTGCGAGGTGTAGAAATCGACGCGGTTGAGGTTGTACAGCTGCGCGCCGGACAGGGTCTCCATGAAGCGCACCGCATCGCCGATCGAGGCCACCATCTTCTGGTAGTCCTCGGCCAGCGGCGAGCAGCCGACCCAGCTCAGGTTCCAGTACTCGGGATGGTGCAGGTCGGCGAAGCCGCCGTCGATCAGCGCGCGCACGAAGTTCATGGTCATCGCCGAACGCGAGTGCGCGGTGATCATGCGCCGCGGGTCCGGCACCCGCGCCTGCGCGGTGAACTCCGGGCCGTTGACCACGTCGCCGCGGTAGCTGGGCAGGGTCACACCGTCGCGGGTCTCGGTATCGGCCGAGCGCGGCTTGGCGTACTGCCCGGCATAACGGCCGACCCGCACCACCGGCAGGCGCAGGCCGTGCACCAGCACCAGGCTCATCTGCAGCAGCACCTTGAGCCGGTTGGAGATGGTGCCGGATTCGCAATCGCTGAAGTTCTCCGCGCAATCGCCGCCCTGCAGCAAGAAGCGCTTGCCTTCCTGCGCCTCGGCCAACTGCTTCTTCAGCGCGAAGATCTCCCAGGAGGTCACCAGCGGCGGCAACTGCCGCAGTTCCGTCAGCGCGGTCTCCAGCGCCTGCAGGTCCGGATACACCGGCATCTGCAGCGCCGGCCTGTCACGCCAACTGGCAGGTGACCAGGACGACGAGGCGGATGCGGACACGGCGGCGGCGGACAGATTCATGAAAGGACTCCTTGGCAGTGTGCGATGTTCGCAGAGCCGGGGCGCGCCGCATAGCGCCGCACGCCGGTCACGCTGGCAGCGCCAGGACATGAACGGCAAGCAACATCGCGATGCCACCATGACTTCCGGCCTACGCCGGCGTTTTTGCGAAAGCACACTGTTATTAAGTAACAATTCCTTTCCATTCGGTCCACCTCGCCATGACACCTCGCCCCCTCTCCTCCGCCATCGCCCTGATCCTTCTGGTCGCCCCCGGCCTCGCCCTCGCTGCGGATGCGGCCGCCGACAGCAGCGCTGCCGCCGAGCCGACCGTCGATCTCGATCCGGTCACCGTCACCGCCAAGCTGGAAGCCGCGCGCAACGCGCTGTCGCCGGACATCGGCAGCAGCCAGTACGCGATCAGCGCCGAGGACATCGCGCGCCTGCCGCTGGGCGCCTCCACCCCGCTCAACCAGGTGCTGCTGCAGGCACCGGGCGTGGTCCAGGATTCCTATGGCGGCATCCATGTGCGCGGCGACCACGCCAACCTGCAGTACCGCATCAACGGCGTGATGATCCCCGAATCCATCTCCGGCTTCGGCCAGACCCTGGACCCGCGCACGATCAAGAACATCCGCCTGCTCGACGGCGCGCTGCCGGCGCAGTTCGGCGACCGCACCGCGGCGGTGGTCGACATCACCACCAAGAACGGCGTGGAACTGGGCAACGGCGGCAGCGTCGGCATCACCGGCGGCTCCTACGGCACGCTCAACCCCAACGCCTCGTGGTGGGGCAGCGACGGCCGCTTCAGCTGGTTCGCCAGCGGCAACTACCTGCAGAACCGCATCGGCATGGAAAACCCCACCGACAGCGACAACCCGATCCACGACAAGACCCACCAGGGCAAGGGCTTCGCCGACCTCAGCTACCTGCTGAACGAGAACACCCGGCTCAGCCTGCTGGTCGGCTACGCCAACAATCGCTTCCAGATCCCCAACAACCCGGGACAGACGCCGGCGTTCACCTACCAGGGCATCAGCACCTTCGATTCCTCTCAGCTCGACGAGAACCAGCGCGAGAACACCCGCTTCGGCACCCTGGTGCTGCAGGGCGCGCTCGGCGACACCAGCTACCAGCTGTCGGCCGGCCAGCGCTACAGCAGCGTCGCGTTCTCCCCGGACATCGCCGGCGACCTGATCTTCAACGGCATCGCCTCGCAGGTGCAGCGCGCCAACCGCGCCAGCACCCTGCAGGCCGACTTCTCCACGCCGTGGGGCAGCACCCACACCTTGCGCTATGGCGTGTACGGCAACTTCGAGCACGCCAACGCCAGCAACAACGCCTACGTGTTCCCGGCCAACGACGACGGCAGCCAGAGCAGCGACGTGCCGCTGTTCATCCCCGACGCCAGCCGCTTCCACGCCAGCACCTACGCGGTGTACCTGCAGGACGAGTGGCAGCCGAGCGACGCCTGGACCATCAACTACGGCGTGCGCGGCGACCGCTACAAGGCGTTCGGCACCACCGAGGGCCAGCTCAGCCCGCGCCTGGGCGTGGTCTGGCACGCCAGCGACAGCACCACCCTGCACGCCGGCTATGCGCGCTACTTCACCCCGCCGGCCACCGAGCTGATCTCCACCAGCGACATCGCCCTGTACGACGGCACCACCAACCAGCAGTCGGCGGCGGGCGGCCCGACCAAGCCGCTGAGCGAGCGCAGCGACTACTACGACCTGGGCATCTCGCAGATGGTCGGCGACCACCTGACCCTGGGCCTGGACACCTACTACCGCAAGGCCGATCGCCTGCAGGACGAAGGCCAGTTCGGCGCCGCCTACGTCTACTCCACCTTCAACTACCGCTACGGCCGCATCCGCGGCGCCGAGTTCAGCGCCGACTACAGCAACGGCCCGATCAACGCCTACTTCAACGCGGCCTACAGCAAGGCCATGGGCAAGCGGGTGATGACCAGCCTGTACAACTTCGACCCGGACGCGCTGGCCTACGCCTACGACCACTGGATCCACCTGGACCACGATCAGAAGCTGACCTCCTCCGGCGGCATCAACTACGCCTTGGCCGACGACAGCCGCATCGGCGCCGACTACCTGTTCGGCAGCGGCCTGCGCACCGACGCCGACGGCGTGCCCAATGGTGGCGAGCTGCCGGCGTACTTCCAGCTCAACCTCAGCGCCGGCCACGACTTCGCCCTGGCCAGCAGTCACCCGCTGCACGCACAGCTGGCCGTGCTCAACGTGCTCGACCGCCACTACCAGTTGCGCGACGGCGGCGGCATCGGCGTGTTCGCGCCGCAGTGGGCGCCGCGCCGCGGCGTCTACCTGAGCCTGCAGCAGGATTTCTGAGCAAGCACGCCCGACCCGCCTGCGGCGTGCCATCCGGCGCGCCGCAGGCCCGCTCAGCAGGACGTGACGAGCCCGGCATTGCCGCGGCCCGTCCGGCATCACAGCGAAGCCGCGCGCCGCGTCGTGGCCATGGCGTCGCCCCGCTCGAGGGAGGCGTGCCGCAGCCGCATCCCCGCGCTCCTGACCGCCACGACGCGTTGCCACGCATTCGTCCAGGCAGCCCCCCCCATGCGTCGACATCTGTTCGCCGCCGCCCTCGCGGCCGCGATCCTCATCCTCGCCGCACCGCCACCGGCACACGCCGAACGCGTCACCGACTTCCGAATGCCGGTGGTCGTGCAGGGTGTCGACTACGATCTCGCCGCCCGCGTGTATCGACCGACAGGCCCCGGCCCGTTCCCGCTGATCGTCATCCATCACGGCACACCGGCGGACAAGCGCAAGCTCGCCGACACCCGGCTTGGTTTCGCCCGCGCCGCGCGCTGGTTCGCCGCCCGCGGCTACATGGTGGTGCTGGCCTTGCGGCCTGGCTACGGCAGTTCCAGCGGCACCTACCTGGAAGGCGCCGGCAACTGCCACGACGTCGATTTCGTCGTCGCCGGGCGCAAGATCGCCGCGGCCGAGGCGGCGATCGTCGACGCCGCCGCACGCCTGCCCGGCGCGGACCCGCAGCGCATCGTCGTGGTCGGCCAGTCCGCCGGCGGCCTCGGCGCGGTGGCGCTGGCCGATGCGCCGCCGCCGGGCGTACGTGGCGTCATCAGCTTCGCTGGCGGACGCGGCAGCAATGGCAAGGAGGTCATCTGCGCGGGCGAGGACCGCCTGGTCGAGGCGGAGAAGACGCTGGGCGCAGCGAACACGCTGCCGCAGCTGTGGCTGTACGCCGAGAACGATCACTTCTTCCGGCGCGACCTGGCGCACCGCATGTACGCCGCCTACCGCGCCGGCTCGACGCCGCCGGTGACCTTCGTCGACCTGCCGCCGTTCGGCGACGATGGCCACAAGACCTTCGCCCAGGCCGACCCGTCGGTCTGGGCCGGGCCGGTGGCCGCTTTCCTCGCCCAGGTGCTCCCGCAGGCTACAAGCACGACGGCGCTGCCACAGGCCAGCGCGGCGCACTGAGGCACAGGGGGAATTACGGATCGCCAGCGGCGAGCGGCCAACCGGACGCTGCACGGATCGAATGGGCAACATCAGTGCGCGATGACGACATGCGCCACGCGCCCCTTTGCGCAGCCACCTCAGCCCACCTCAGCGCCCGGCGGGGTGCCGACGGTCGCCATCAGACCAGGCGATCGAGCGCGGCAGCAAGACGGTCAGATCAGCGTGCGCCGACGGCTCTTGAAGCCGCATACAGTGCGAACACCGCCAGCAGCACGAAGCAGATCAGGCACCACATCGGCATCGACAGGCCGAGGAAGCGCCAGTCGATGTTGCCGCAGTCGCCGGTGCCGGTCAGCACCCGGCGCAGCACTTCGAACGGCCCCATGGTCTCGCGCAGGAAGCTCAGCGGCGGGCCGCAGGACGCCATCGGGTCCGGAAACAACTGCACCGAGACGTGCTTGGTGGAGATGCCGGCGCCCACGAGCGCGGCAAGGAATGCCAGGACGCCATAGATCTTGCGCCCGCCGACGCTGCGCGGTCCGTGCAGGGCGCCGAGCAGGAACAGCACGCCCAGCGCCGCGAACGCGATGCGCTGGAAGATGCACAGCGGGCACGGCTCGATGCCGAGCTGCAGCTGCACGAAGATCGCATAGCCCAGCAGGCCGGCACAGATCAGAAAGCCGAGCAGGAACTGCGCGCGGAAACCCCAACGTAACGGATTCATCGGACTCGAACTCGCATCGACGATTCGCGCATTATCCGCGATCGTGCGCTCCATCACCATGTGTCATGGCGCTGTCGGCCGCCCCCAGCCCGCGCCGCGACCGCGCTCCACCCATCCCCAATCCCGCCTCCCCAATCCCCGCCCCAAAAACAAAAAGCCCGGACATGCCGGGCTTCTTGCTGCTGCAGGGGCGAACCGATTACTCGGCCACTTCCTCGGCCACGGCCGGGCGATCGACCAGCTCGACGTACGCCATCGGCGCGTTGTCGCCGGCACGGAAGCCGCACTTGAGGATGCGCAGGTAGCCACCCGGGCGCGCCTGGTAGCGCGGGCCCAGCGTGGTGAACAGGGTGCCGACCGCTTCCTTGTCGCGCAGGCGGGCGAACGCCAGGCGGCGGTTGGCGACGTTGTCGACCTTGGCCAGGGTGATCAGCGGCTCGGCGACGCGGCGCAGTTCCTTGGCCTTCGGCAGGGTGGTCTTGATCAGCTCGTGCTTGATCAGCGACGCCGCCATGTTCTTGAACATCGCTTCGCGGTGGGCGCTGGTGCGGCTGAACTTGCGGCCGGATTTCTGGTGACGCATGGGTTGGGATTCCTATGGAAGAGTGTGACTGTTGGAGATCGCTGTCGCCGTCGTGGCGTTGAAAGTGGACTGCGGATGGTCCGTGCCGGCCGTCCCTGACCGGGCGACGCCGCGGGCTTGGCGACCCGTCGACGTGGTGATGCGGATGAAGCGAACGACACGCGGCCGATGCCTTGCGGCACCGGCCGGATGCGCAATACTCAGCCGAGCATGCCGTGCTGGGCGACGCCGGCCGGCGGCCAGTTCTCCAGCTTCATGCCGAGCGACAGGCCACGCTGGGCCAGCACTTCCTTGATCTCGGTGAGCGACTTCTTGCCCAGGTTCGGGGTCTTGAGCAGCTCGACTTCGGTCTTCTGGATCAGATCGCCGATGTAGTAGATGCTCTCGGCCTTCAGGCAGTTGGCCGAACGCACGGTCAGTTCCAGATCGTCGATCGGACGCAGCAGCACCGGATCCACGCCGTTGCTGGCCGGCTTGGCCGCGCCACGGTCGCGATGGGTGAAGTCGCCGAACACCGACAGCTGGTCGCTGAGGATGTCGGCGGCGGTGCGCACGGCTTCCTCGGCATCAATCGTGCCGTTGGTTTCGATGTCCAGCACCAGCTTGTCCAGGTCGGTGCGCTGCTCGACGCGGGCCGATTCGACCGCGTAAGCGACGCGGCGCACCGGCGAGAACGAGGCGTCCAGAACCAGGCGACCGATGGTGCGGGTCTCTTCGTCCGGACGGCGGCGCGCGGCGGCCGGCTGATAGCCGAAGCCACGCTCGATCTTCAGACGCATGTTGATCGCCGTGTCCTTGGTCAGGTGGCAGATCACGTGGTCGTTGTTGAGGATCTCGACGTTGTGGTCGGTCTTGATGTCGGCGGCAGTGACCGTCCCCGGACCCTGCTTGGACAGCGACAGCGTGGCGCTGTCACCGGTATGCATGCGGATGGCCACGTCCTTGAGGTTCAGCAGGACTTCCAGCACGTCCTCCTGCAGCCCTTCGACCGTGGTGTACTCGTGCAGCACGCCGTCGATCTCGACTTCGGTGATCGCGAAGCCGGGAATCGAGGACAGCAGCACGCGACGCAGGGCGTTGCCCAGCGTATGCCCATACCCGCGCTCCAAGGGCTCGATCACGACCTTGGCGCGGTTGTCGGTAAGGCGTTCGATCTGCGGCCCACGCGGGCGCAGAACCTGGTTGGCGGTAACCGTCATGTTGCGGGTTCTCCTGACGAGCCTCCGTGGACCGGAGGCTCTCCGATGTGATTACTTCGAATACAACTCGACGATCAGCGCTTCGTTGATGTCGGCAGGCAGGTCCGCACGGTCCGGCACGGCCTTGAAGATGCCGCTGAACTTCTTCGAATCGACCTCGACCCACGACGGGTTCAGGTCGTGCGTTTCGGCAACGGTCAGCGCTTCCTGCACGCGAAGCTGCTTCTGCGCCTTTTCCGACAGGGCGATCGCGTCGCCGGCCTTGACCTGGTACGAGGCCAGGTTCACCGACTTGCCGTTGACCAGCACGCCACGGTGCGACACCAGCTGGCGCGCGGCCGGACGGGTGACGGCGAAGCCCATGCGGTAGACGACGTTGTCCAGGCGGGTTTCCAGCAGCTGCAGCAGGTTCTCGCCGGTGTTGCCCTTCTTGGTCGAGGCCTTCTTGTAGTAGTTGCGGAACTGACGCTCCAGCAGACCGTAGATACGCTTGACCTTCTGCTTCTCGCGCAGCTGGGTGGCGTAGTCGGACAGCTTGCCCTTGCGGGCGGTCGCGCCGTGCTGGCCGGGCTTCTGCTCCAGCTTGCACTTGGAGTCCAGCGCACGCGCCGGGCTCTTGAGGGAAAGATCGGCGCCTTCGCGGCGCGCGAGCTTACAGGTAGGACCGATATAACGAGCCATTTCTTATCGCTCCTTTAGACGCGACGCTTCTTCGGCGGACGGCACCCGTTGTGCGGGATCGGCGTCACGTCGATGATGTTGGTGATCTTGTATCCGACGTTGTTCAACGAACGGACGGCGGACTCGCGACCCGGACCCGGGCCCTTGATGCGCACTTCCAGCGACTTCACGCCGTAGTCGAGCGCAGCGCGCCCGGCCTTCTCGGCGGCCACCTGCGCCGCGAACGGCGTGGACTTGCGCGAACCGCGGAAACCGGCGCCACCGGAGGTCGCCCAGGACAACGCATTGCCCTGACGGTCGGTGATGGTCACGATGGTGTTGTTGAACGAAGCGTGGACGTGGGCGACGCCGTCGGTGACGACGCGCTTGATCTTCTTCTTGGTCTTTGCTGCTGCGGGCTTAGCCATGTCGGTCCCTTACTTCTTGATCGCCTTGCGCGGACCCTTGCGGGTGCGGGCGTTGGTACGGGTGCGCTGACCGCGCAGGGGCAGGCCACGACGGTGACGCAGGCCGCGGTAGCAGCCCAGGTCCATCAGTCGCTTGATGGCGATGCCGATTTCGCGACGCAGGTCGCCTTCGACGATGTACTTGCCGACTTCGAGACGCAGGCGCTCGATTTCCGGCTCGGACAGGTCGCGGATCTTGGTGGTCGAGGTCACGCCTGCGGCTTCGCAGACCTTCTTCGAACGGGTACGGCCGATGCCGTAGATGCTTTGCAACCCGACCCAGACGTGCTTCTGGGCTGGCAGGTTGACGCCTGCAATACGCGCCATGACGCGGTTCTCCAACTGAGTGATGGCCCGACGGCGCACCACGGCGCCATCCGGCAGGATGGATCAAAAAGTGAACTTGTAAGTCTAGCAAGGTCTCGGGTTACATGGAAGCCCGCGGAACCGCAAGGTTCCGCAAGCCCGGCATGGGGAGTGTGCCCATGCTCCGGCGCCGGACGTCGTTGGCGAGGCGATGTGTCCACCTTGCCGCCCGCGCTACTCCAGCGCAGGACCACCACGTCTCACCCGCGCACGAGACCGCTGCACGGGCCGCCCTTCAAGTCGGAAGACTGCGCCCGGGAGCCGGGGGCGTCTTCGCGGAAGGATTCAAACAGTATAGCAATCAACCGCGGGCAAAACCGCCGCCGCGCGAGCCACCCTTGAGGTTGGCCTTCTTCAACAGGCTCTCGTACTGGTGCGACATCAGGTGCGCCTGGATCTGCGCGATGAAGTCCATCACCACCACGACCGCGATCAGCAGCGAGGTGCCACCGAAGTGGAACGAGGTGCCGAGCTGGGCACGCATCACTTCCGGCAGCAGGCACACGATCACCAGGTATACGGAGCCGGCCGCGGTCAGGCGGGTCAGCACGCCGTCGACATAGTCGGCGGTGGCCTTGCCCGGACGGATGCCCGGAATCAGCGCGCCGGACTTCTTCAGGTTGTCCGCGGTTTCCTGCGAGTTGAACACCAGCGCGGTATAGAAGAACGCGAAGCCGATGATCAGCGCGGCGAACACGATCATGTGCACCGGCTCGCCCGGGCCCAGCGCGTTGGCGATGCGCTGCAGCCACATACCGAAAGTGCTGTTGGAAGCGGCCTGGCCCGACCACATCGACAGCGTCGCCGGGAAGGCGAGGATGCTCGAGGCGAAGATCGGCGGAATCACGCCGGCCATGTTGAGCTTCAACGGCAGGAACGAGGTCTGGTTCATGTACGCGTTGCGACCGCCCTGGCGGCGCGCGTAGTTCACCGTGATCCGTCGCTGCCCGCGCTCGACGAACACCACGAACAGGGTGAAGGCGAGAATGGTCAGGATGATCAGCAACAGCGAGATGAAGCTCATGTTGCCGTCGCGGTAGGCTTCCACGGTCTGGATCGCCGCCGCCGGCAGGCCGGCGACGATGCCGGCGAAGATGATCAGCGAGACGCCGTTGCCGATGCCGCGCTCGGTCACCTGCTCGCCGACCCACATCAGGAAGATGGTGCCGGCGGTCAACGCGATCACCGCGGTGAGCACGAAGCCCATGCCGGGCGCGTACACCACCGGCGCGCCGCCCGGTGCGGTCTGGTTCTGCAGCGCCAGAGCGATACTGCCGCCCTGCACCACCGCCAGCAGCACCGCGCCGATGCGCGAATACTGTGTGATCTTGCGCCGGCCCGACTCGCCTTCCTTCTGCATCGCCTTCAGCGACGGAAAGATGTGCGTGGCCAGCTGGATCACGATCGATGCCGAGATGTACGGCATCACGTTCAACGCGAAGATGCTGAAACGGTGCAGGGCGCCGCCCGAGAACATGTTGAACATGTCCACGATGCCGCCGCCCTGCGCCTGCATCAGCGCAAGCATGGCTTCGGGATTGACGCCCGGCACCGGCACGTAGCAGCCGATGCGATAGACGATCAATGCGCCGAGAACGAACAACAGGCGCTGGCGAAGTTCCGTGAACTTGCCGAGCCCGCCGCCGAGGTTACCCATGCCAGCCTGCGCCATCTGCGTGTTACTCCTGCACGCTGCCGCCGGCAGCTTCGATTGCCGCCTTGGCACCGGCGGTCGCCGCAACGCCCTTCAGCACGAACTTCTTGGTCAGTTCGCCCTTCAGGACCACCTTGGCCTTCTTCGCGGTGCTCGGGACCAGCTTCGCGGCGCGCAGCGCAGCGAAATCGATCTCGCCGGCCGGCAGGTTGTCGAGCTGGTAGGACAGCACTTCGGCAGTGTCCTTGGCCATCTTCGAACGGAAGCCGATCTTCGGCAGACGGCGCTGCATGGGGGTCTGGCCGCCTTCGAAGCCAGCCTTGATCTTGCCGCCGCCCTTGCGCGCGAACGAACCCTTGTGGCCGCGGCCGGCGGTCTTGCCGAGGCCGGAACCGATGCCGCGACCGACGCGGGTGCGCTCGGTACGCGCGCCCGGCGCGGGCTTCAGATCATTCAGATGCAAAGTCATGGTCGATTACTCCTCAACCTGGACGAGGTACTGAACCTTGTTGATCAGGCCGCGCACTTGCGGGCTGTCCTTCAGTTCGCGCACATCGTTGAGCTTGTTCAGGCCCAGGGCACGCACCGACAGGCGGTGACGCGACTGGGTACCACGCAGGCCGCGCACCAGGCGCACCTTGACGGTCTTGGTGGATTCATTAGCCATGGGTCAGATCCTCCACCTTCTTGCCGCGCTTGGCCGCGATGCGGGCCGGCGACTGCATGTCTTCCAGGCCGCGCAGGGTGGCGCGCACCAGGTTGATCGGGTTGCGCGAACCGACGGCCTTGGCCAGCACGTTCTTCACGCCCACCGCTTCCAGCACGGCGCGCATGGCACCGCCGGCGATCACGCCGGTACCTTCCGAGGCCGGCATCATGAACACGCGCGCCGCGCCGTGGCCGGACTTCACCGGGTGCCACAGGGTGCCGTTGTTCAGATCGATGTTGAGCATGCCCTTGCGCGCATACTCCATCGACTTCTGGATCGCGACCGGCACTTCGCGCGCCTTGCCGTAACCGAAGCCGATCTTGCCGTTGCCGTCGCCGACCACGGTCAGCGCGGTGAAGGTGAACTGGCGACCGCCCTTGACCGTCTTGCTGACGCGGTTGACCGCGACCAGCTTCTCGATCATGCCGTCGTCGACTTTCTCTTCGCGGTTGCGGTCGCGATCACGACCCCGCGGTGCACGCTGTTCTTCAGCCATTGTGATGTCCTTGATAGAGGAAAAGATTTACGGCTTCGTTGCCGCTTGTGGTTGTGGTCTGGAGCCGTGTTCCCCGGACGCGCGCAGAAGGCGCGCCAAGGTCCGATGCAGCCCGCATCGGCGGGACGGGCGCGGCTTCGCCGCACCCGCAAGGATCAGAACTGCAGGCCGCCTTCGCGCGCGGCGTCGGCCAGCGCCTTGATGCGGCCGTGGTAGCGGTAGCCCGAGCGGTCGAACGCGACCTTCTCGACGCCCGCGGCCTTGGCGCGCTCGGCGATCAGCTTGCCCACCTTGGCGGCGGCGTCGCTGTTCTTGCCGTTCTTCAGGCCGTCCTTGACGTCGGCCTGCAGGGTGTTCGCCGCGGCGAGCACCTTGGAGCCGTCGGCGGTGAAGACCTGCGCGTACAGGTGCTGGCCGGTGCGCAGCACCGACAGGCGGGCGACGCCGAGCTCGCGGATGTGGGCGCGGGTCGACTTGGCGCGACGCAGGCGGGCGATGTTCTTGTTGATGGTCATGTCTGTGTCCTAGGAAAGCTGAAGGAAGCGAGGCGTTCGTTCGGAAACCCGGCCCCGCAGGGCCGGAATCCTGATGGAAGCGCCGGGCTTAGGCCTTCTTGGCTTCCTTGCGAATGATGGCTTCACCGGCGTACTTCACACCCTTGCCCTTGTAGGGCTCCGGCGGACGGAAACCGCGGATCTTGGCGGCGACTTCGCCGACGCGCTGCTTGTCGGCGCCCTGCACCAGGATCTCGGTCTGGGTCGGCGCGGTCAGGGTGATGCCCTCCGGCGCGACGAACACGATCGGGTGCGAGAAACCGAGCGCCAGGCTCAGGTCCTTGCCCTGCATCGTGGCGCGGTAACCGACGCCCACCAGCTCGAGCTTGCGCTCGAAGCCCGCGGACACGCCCTGCACCATGTTCGCCAGGATGGCGCGGACGGTGCCGGTGATCGCGATGTGCGACGGATCGTTCGCCGACAGCGTGGCGACACCGTTTTCCTGCTTGATTTCGACGCCGGCCGGCTTGGCCAGCGACAGGGTGCCCTTCGGGCCCTTGACGCTGAACTGATCGGCCTGGACGGTGAGTTCGACGCCCTTCGGGAGGGTGATCGGCTTCTTGGCTACGCGGGACATGTGAGTGCTCCTTCCCTTAGGCCACGAAGCACAGGACTTCGCCACCGACGCCGGCCTGACGGGCCTGCGCATCGGTCATGATGCCCTTGGACGTGGAAATGATGGCAACGCCCAGACCGCCGAGAACCTTCGGCAGCTCGGTCTTGCCGCGATACTGGCGCAGACCCGAACGCGACACGCGCTTGAGCGTATCGATGACCGGACGGCCCTCGAAATACTTCAGCACGATTTCCAGTTCGGACTTGTTGTTCTCGATCGCGTTGACGCGCAGATCGCTGATGTAGCCTTCGGCCTTCAGCACTTCGGCGATCGCAACCTTGATCTTGGAGGACGGCATCTTCACCGTCGGCTTGCCAACCGCGGCCGCATTCTTGATGCGGACCAGCAGGTCGGCGATGGGATCAGTCATGCTCATGGTGTCTACCTTTGAGTGCACCGATATCCGCTTTCGCGAAAATCTTGTGTGGTGGAGCGGTGGAATGACGCAGGGGGTGAAGCGCGCAATCGCCGGAGGAATCCGCGGCGGCTGCCATACCCGTCCCTGCCGCGAGGCAAGGAGCGGGAGTATACGACAAAAAGTCCGACTTGCGTCGGACTCGTTGTTTGAACGACACGCGGGCGGCTACACCGCCCTGCCCGGCCCCGCGAACGGGACCGGTGCCGCTGGCATTACCAGCTTGCCTTGCGCAGGCCCGGAACGTCGCCGTTCATGGTCGCCTTGCGCAGCATGTTGCGGCCCAGGCCGAACTTGCCGTACACGCCACGCGGGCGGCCGGACAGTTCGCAACGGGTCCGCTGGCGGCTCGGCGACGAATCGCGCGGCAGCTTCTGCAGCTTGGTCACGGCCTCGGCCTTCTCGTCGTACGAGGCGGTGCCGGAGGCGATGATCTTCTTCAGCGCATCACGCTTGTCGGCGAACTTCTTCGCCAGCTTCTTGCGCTTGATGTCGCGGTTGACCATGGAGGTCTTTGCCATCTGTAAATCCTCGGGGTTCGAGAGTGGGGATGGAGATTTCCAGAACCCGGGATGTGGCGGGCGCAACGCCCTTCCATCCCGGATCCCGAATCCCGAATCCCGGCTGTCAATCAGTTACGGAACGGGAACTTGAACGCTTCGAGCAGCGCCTTGGCTTCGGCGTCGGTCTTGGCGGTGGTGGTGATGGCGATATCCATACCGCGGATCGCGTCGACGGCGTCGAAGTCGATTTCCGGGAAGATGATCTGCTCCTTCACGCCCATGTTGAAGTTGCCGCGGCCGTCGAACGAACGCCCCGAGACACCGCGGAAGTCGCGCACGCGCGGCAGCGAGATGTTGATCAGGCGGTCCAGGAACTCGTACATCTTGGCGCGACGCAGCGTGGTCTTGCAGCCGATCGGCCAACCATCGCGGATCTTGAACGACGCCACCGAGATGCGCGACTTGGTCACCACCGGCTTCTGGCCGGAGACCTTGGCCATGTCGGCAACGGCGTTTTCCAGGATCTTCTTGTTCGTCGCCGCCTCGCCCACGCCCATGTTCAGCGTGACCTTGACCAGCTTCGGCACTTCCATCGGATTGGTGTAACCGAACTTCTTCATCAGAGCCGGTACCACTTCTTCCTTGTAGATCTTTTCGAGACGGGAAGTCATTGTGTCATTCCTCAGGCGTCGAGCGCCTCACCGCTGGAGCGGAACACACGCAGTTTGCGTCCATCCTCCAGCACCTTGAAGCCAACGCGGTCGCCCTTGCCCGTCGCCGGGTTGACGATCGCCACGTTGGAAATATGGATCGACGCTTCGCGCTCGACCACGCCGCCGGCGACGCCCGCCTGCGGGTTCGGCTTGGTGTGGCGCTTGACGATGTTCGCGTTGGAGACGACCACGCGGTCGCCGTCGACGCGGACGACTTCGCCCTGCTTGCCCTTGTCCTTGCCGGTGGTGACGACGACCTGGTCGCCCTTCTTGATACGGTTAGCCATGTGTATGTCCTCCGCTCACAGCACTTCGGGAGCGAGCGAGACGATCTTCATGAACTTCTCGGACCGCAGCTCGCGGGTCACAGGCCCGAAGATGCGCGTGCCGATCGGCTCCTGCTTGTTGTTGAGCAACACCGCGGCGTTGCCGTCGAAGCGGATCAACGAACCGTCCGGACGACGCACACCCTTGCGGGTACGCACGACGACGGCGTCGTAGACTTCGCCCTTCTTGACCTTGCCGCGCGGGATCGCGTCCTTGACGGTGACCTTGATGATGTCGCCAATGTGCGCGTAGCGGCGCTTGGAGCCGCCGAGCACCTTGATGCACATCACTTCCTTGGCACCGGAATTGTCGGCGACGTCGAGGTAGCTCTGCATCTGGATCATGATTCAGATCTCCCTTATTCGGCCGCGCGGGTGACGATTTCCACCACCCGCCAGTTCTTGGTCTTGGACATCGGCGCAATCTCGGTCACGCGCACGACATCGCCTTCGTTGCAGGCGTTGTCGGCGTCGTGGGCGTGGAGCTTGGTCGAGCGCTTGATGTACTTGCCGTACAGCGCATGCTTGACCTGACGCTCCACCAGCACGGTGACGGTCTTGTCCATCTTGTTGCTGACCACACGGCCTTCGACCGTGCGCAGCGTCTTGCTTTCGTTATTGTCGCTCATCGCGGCCATCCTTACTTCGTGCTGCCGAGCAGGTGCTTGACGCGAGCGATCTCGCGGCGCACCCGGCGGGTTTCGTGAGTCTTCGGCAGCTGCCCGGTGACCTGCTGCATGCGCAGGGCGAACTGCTCCTTGCGCAGATCGGTCAGGTGGGCCTTCAGATCGTCGGCCGACTTCTCGCGGAGTTGTTTGATGTCCATCAGCGTACCGTCCGGGTCACGAAGGTGGTGGTCACCGAAAGCTTGGCAGCGGCCAGGCGGAACGCCTCGCGCGCGACATCTTCGCCGACGCCTTCGATTTCATAGATCATGCGACCGGGCTGGATCTGCGCGACCCAGTACTCGACGTTACCCTTACCGGAGCCCATTCGCACTTCGATCGGCTTCTTGGTGATCGGCTTGTCCGGGAACACGCGGATCCACATCTTGCCGCCGCGCTTGACGTAGCGGCTGATCGAGCGGCGCGCCGCTTCGATCTGGCGCGCGGTCAGCTGACCGTGCGCCGTGGCCTTCAGCCCGTACTCGCCGAAGCTGACGGCGTTTCCGCTCCACGCCAGGCCGTCGTTACGACCCTTGTGCATCTTGCGGTATTTGGTTCGCTTGGGTTGCAACATTGCCGTTACCTCGCTTCACGGGCCGGACGCGACGGACGGTCGCCACGGTCGCCGCGATCGTTACGATCGTTGCGCGGGGAATCGTCCTGCTTTTCCTGGCCAACCTGGGAGAAATCGAAGATCTCGCCCTTGTAGATCCAGACCTTGATGCCGATGATGCCGTAGGTCGTCTTGGCTTCAGCGAAGCCGTAGTCGATGTCGGCACGCAGCGTGTGCAGCGGCACGCGGCCCTCGCGGTACCACTCGGAACGGGCGATTTCCGCACCGTTCAGACGGCCGGCGACGTTGACCTTGATGCCCAGGGCACCCAGGCGCATCGCGTTGCCGACCGAGCGCTTCATCGCGCGGCGGAACATGATGCGACGCTCCAGCTGCTGCGCGATCGACTCGGCGACCAGCTGCGCATCCAGCTCCGGCTTGCGCACTTCGGTGACGTTGATGTGGGCGGGGACGCCCATCATCTCGCTCACTTCCTTGCGCAGCTTCTCGATGTCCTCACCGCGCTTGCCGATCACCACGCCCGGACGGGCGGTGTGGATCGTCACGCGCGCGGTCTTGGCCGGACGCTCGATCAGGATCTTGCTGATGCCCGCCTGCGCCAGCTTCTTGCGCAGCATTTCGCGGACCTTGAGGTCGGCTGCCAGGTAACCGGCAAACTCGGCCTTGTTGGCGTACCACTTGGAATTCCAGTCCTTGGCGATACCCAGGCGGATTCCGATCGGATGAACTTTATGACCCATCGTCTTTTCCTTTCCGCTTACTTGGCGGCGCCCACAACCACAGTGATGTGGCTGGTGCGCTTGAGGATGCGGGTACCGCGGCCTTTCGCCCGCGCCATGAAACGCTTCAGGGTCGGACCTTCATCAACCATGATGGTCTTGACCTTCAGCTCGTCGACATCCGCGCCTTGATTGTTCTCGGCATTGGCGATCGCCGACTCCACCACCTTCTTGATCAGGTGGGCAGCCTTCTTGTCCGAGAACTTCAGCAGGTTGACCGCCCGCTCGGCGGAAAGACCGCGCACCTGGTCAGCGACCAGGCGGGCCTTCTGCGGGGAGATGCGCGCGGTGCGCAGGATTGCTTTCGCTTCCATCGTCATCTCTCCTTACCGGCCCGACTTCTTGTCGCCACCGTGACCCTTGAAGGTCCGGGTGACGGCAAATTCGCCGAGCTTGTGACCGACCATGTTCTCGTTGACCAGCACCGGAACGTGGTTCTTGCCGTTATGCACGGCGATGGTGAAACCCACCATCTCCGGCAGGATCATCGAACGTCGCGACCAGGTCTTGATCGGACGCTTGCTGCCGGCCGCGGCCTCCACCTTCTTGACGAGGTGGTGATCGACGAACGGGCCCTTCTTGAGTGAACGTGCCATGGTCGATTAGCCCCTACGATCGCGGACGATGAATTGTTCGGTGCGCTTGTTATGGCGCGTCTTGTAACCCTTGGTCGGGACACCCCACGGGGTGACCGGATGCGGATTACCCTGACCGGCCTTCGCCTCACCACCACCGTGCGGGTGGTCGACCGGGTTCATGGCCGCACCGCGAACGGTCGGACGCACGCCGCGCCAGCGCTTCGCGCCCGCCTTGCCCAGCTTCTCGAGGTTGTGCTCGTCGTTGCCGACTTCGCCGATGGTGGCGCGGCACTCGGACGGCACCTTGCGCATTTCGCCGGAGCGCAGACGCAGGGTGGCGTAGATGCCTTCACGCGCGACCAGCTGCACCGCGGCGCCGGCGGCACGCGCGATCTGCGCGCCCTTGCCCGGCTTCAGCTCGATCCCATGGACGGTGGTACCGACCGGGATGTTGCGCAGCGGCAGGGTGTTGCCGGTCTTGATCGGCGCATCCGAACCCGCGATCACCTGATCGCCGGCCTTCAGGCCCTTCGGCGCGATGATGTAGCGGCGCTCGCCGTCGGCGTAGCACAGCAGGGCGATATGGGCGGTGCGGTTGGGATCGTATTCGATCCGCTCCACGCGCGCCGGGATACCTTCCTTGTTGCGCTTGAAGTCGATGACGCGGTAGTGCTGCTTGTGGCCACCGCCGACGTGGCGGGTGGTGATGCGGCCGTGGTGGTTACGACCACCGGACTTGCTCTGCTTTTCCACCAGTGCAGCGTGCGGGGCGCCCTTGTGCAGATCGGGCGTGACCACGCGCACGGCCGAACGACGGCCTGCGGAGGTGGGCTTGAATTTCATCAATGGCATGGGATGTACCTCAGGCCTTGGCCGTTACGTCGATGGACTGGCCTTCGGCCAGACGCACGTACGCCTTGCGCCAATCGCCGCGACGACCGCTGCGCGAACGGAAGGACTTGTTCTTGCCCTTGACGTTCAACACGTTGACCGACTCGACCTTGACGTCGAACAGCTGCTCGACCGCGGCCTTGACATCGGCCTTGGTGGCTTCGTTCGAAATCTCGAAGACGTACTGATTGGAGAGTTCCTGCAGGCGCGCGGTCTTTTCGGAGACACGCGGAGCGCGCAGCACGCTGAAGATTTTTTCGTTGCTGCTCATGCCAGCCACTCCTCGACCTTCTTGACCGCATCGGCGGTGATCACGACCGTATCGGCCCCGACCAGCGACACCGGATCCAGGCCCTGCACGTCGCGCACTTCCACGTAGGGAAGGTTGCGGGCGGACAGGTACAGATGCTCGGACGCTTCTTCGGTCACGATCAGCGGGCGCTTGCCCACTTCCAGACCCTTCAGCTTCTCGACCAGGCCCTTGGTCTTGCTGGCCTCGACGTCGAACGCGTCGACGACCATCAGGCGGCCCTGGCGGTTCAGTTCCGAGAGGATCGCGCAGATGGCCGCGCGGTACATCTTGCGGTTGACCTTCTGCTCGAAGCTGCGCGGCTTGGCCGCGAAGGTCACGCCACCGCCGACGAAGATCGGAGCGGTCAGCGCGCCGTGGCGAGCGCCACCGCCCTTCTGCTTCTTCGACTTCTTGGTGGTGCCGTTGACTTCCGAACGCGTCTTCTGCGCCTTGGTGCCGGCACGGCCGGCGTTGCGATAGGCGACGACGACCTGGTGAACCAGATCCTCGCTGAAATCGCGGCCGAACACGGCGTCGGAGACCGAGACCTTGTTGTTGCTACCCGTGATAACGAGTTCCATCGTCATCTCTCCTTATGCCTTGCTAGCCGGACGCACGATCACGTCGCCACCGGCAGCGCCAGGCACAGCGCCGCGAATGGCGATCAGGCCACGCTCGACGTCGACCTTGACCACTTCCAGATTCTGCGTGCTCTGCTGCACCGCGCCCATGTGGCCGGACATCTTCTTGCCCGGGAAAACGCGACCCGGGGTCTGGCGCTGACCCAGCGAACCCGGCGCGCGATGCGACAACGAGTTACCGTGGGTGGCATCGCCCATGCGGAAGTTGTGCCGCTTGATGGTGCCCTGGAAGCCCTTGCCCTTGGTGACGCCCTGGACGTCGACCTTCTGGCCGACGGCGAAGATGTCCGCCTTGATTTCGCCGCCGACGGCGAACTCGCCCAGCTGCGCGTCCTCGACGCGGAACTCCCACAGGCCGCGACCGGCTTCGACCTTCGCCTTGGCGAAATGGCCGGACGCCGGCTTGTTGACCAGCGCGGCGCGACGGGCGCCCACGGTGATCTGCACGGCGCTGTAGCCGTCGGCTTCGACGGTCTTGAGCTGGGTGATGCGGTTCGGGGTCGCTTCGATCAGGGTGACCGGGATGGAGCGGCCGTCTTCGGTGAAGACGCGGCTCATGCCGGCCTTGCGGCCCACGAAGCCCAACGAATACTTCTTCGTCATGGTCGTAGTCCTCAGGTCAACTTGATCTGGACATCGACGCCAGCCGCGAGCTCGAGCTTCATCAGCGCGTCCACGGTCTTGTCGTTGGGGTCGACGATGTCGAGCACGCGCTTGTGCGTGCGGGTCTCGTACTGGTCACGCGCGTCCTTGTCGACGTGCGGGGAAACGAGGATGGTGTAGCGTTCGATCTTGGTCGGCAGCGGGATCGGGCCACGCACTTGCGCGCCGGTCCGCTTGGCCGTCTCGACGATCTCGCTGGCCGAACGGTCGATCAAACGATGATCGAACGCCTTCAGCCGAATCCGGATCTTTTGGTCCGCCATGACGGTGGGTTCCTTCGTTAAAAGAGCGACGGGCAAGGCCTCTGGGATACCTGCCCCGGTTGTTTCCTGATGTCGTACCGCAGAGCATCCGGCTCGGCGGGGGCATTCCTCCGCCCCAAAAACTGGGGCAGACCAGTCGACCCGGCCTGCCCAGACGGAAAAGTATAATGCGCAGCTAGAGCAGCGTCAACAACCAAGGGCTGTTGAGTGCTCCATGCGACGCGACCTTCCCGGTCCTGCGAACACGAGCGGCGTCCTGCCTCTCTTTTCGCTGTCTTACCGGCGCCCTACCCAGGAACGCCGAGCCGCGCATTATAGCGACGACTTCACGCCTCCGCAACACCTCGCGACGACAAATCGCCAGCACGTTCGCCTGCCCAAAAACGACGAAGGGCCGGCGTGCGCCGACCCTTCGCGATGCCGGCGACCGAGGTCGCTGGCGATTCCAGCCGGCGGCCTTCGCCGCCGGAGGGCATTACTTGATGATCTTGGCCACCACGCCGGCGCCGACGGTACGGCCACCTTCGCGGATCGCGAAGCGCAGGCCTTCGTCCATCGCCACCGGGTTGATCAGCGTCACCACCATCTTGACGTTATCGCCCGGCATCACCATTTCCACGCCTTCCGGCAGCTGCACCGCACCGGTGATGTCGGTGGTGCGGAAGTAGAACTGCGGACGGTAGCCCTTGAAGAACGGAGTGTGACGGCCACCCTCGTCCTTCGACAGCACGTACACCTCGGCTTCGAACTCGGTGTGCGGCTTGATCGAACCCGGCTTGCACAGCACCTGGCCGCGCTCCACGTCGTCACGCTTGGTGCCGCGCAGCAGCAGGCCCGCGTTGTCGCCCGCCTGGCCCTGGTCCAGCAGCTTGCGGAACATTTCCACGCCGGTCACGGTGGTCTTCTGCGTCGCACGGATGCCGACGATTTCGATTTCGTCGCCCACCTTGATGATGCCGCGCTCGATACGGCCGGTCACCACGGTGCCGCGGCCCGAGATCGAGAACACGTCTTCCACCGGCATCAGGAACGGCTTGTCCACGTCGCGCTGCGGCTCCGGGATGAACGAGTCCAGCGCGTCCACCAGCTTCAGGATCGCCGGCACGCCGATCTCGCTCTGGTCGCCTTCCAGCGCCAGACGGGCCGAACCGTGGATGATCGGGGTGTCGTCGCCCGGGAAGTCGTACTTGCTCAGCAGCTCGCGCACTTCCATCTCGACCAGCTCGAGCAGCTCGGCGTCGTCGACCATGTCGGCCTTGTTCAGGAACACCACGATGTGCGGCACGCCGACCTGACGCGACAGCAGGATGTGCTCGCGGGTCTGCGGCATCGGGCCGTCAGCGGCCGAGCACACCAGGATCGCGCCGTCCATCTGCGCCGCACCGGTGATCATGTTCTTGACGTAGTCCGCGTGACCCGGGCAATCCACGTGCGCGTAGTGGCGCGTCGGGGATTCGTATTCCACGTGGGCGGTCGAGATCGTGATGCCGCGCGCCTTCTCTTCCGGCGCCGCGTCGATCGCGTCGTACGCCTTGAACTCGCCGCCGAAGCGCTCTGCGCCGATCTTGGTCAGCGCCGCGGTCAGCGTGGTCTTGCCGTGGTCGACGTGACCGATGGTGCCGACGTTGACGTGCGGCTTGGTGCGCTCGAACTTACCCTTTGCCATGTTTTCTCTGCCTCGTGATTCGTATTGGGGGAACAGAGAGCGGGATGCGGCGCGGACCTGGTCCGCCGCACGCATCCCGCCGCTCTAGTCTCAGCTCTTCTTGATGACCGCTTCGGCGATGTTGGCCGGCGCTTCGGCGTAGTGGTCGAACTCCATCGAGAAGGTGGCGCGACCCTGCGACATCGAGCGCAGCGTAGTGGCGTAGCCGAACATTTCGCCCAGCGGCACCATCGCGTTGATCACCTTGCCCGACGGGCTGTCGTCCTGGCCCTGCAGGATGCCGCGACGACGGCTGACGTCGCCCATCACATCGCCCAGGTAGTCTTCCGGCGTCACCACCTCGACCTTCATGATCGGCTCCAGCAGCACCGGGTTGGCCTTGTTGAAGCCTTCCTTGAAGCCCATCGAGCCGGCGATCTTGAACGCCATTTCCGAGGAGTCGACGTCGTGGTACGAACCGTCGATCAGGCGCACCTTGACGTCCACGATCGGGTAGCCGGCCATCACGCCGTTGGCCACCGCTTCCTGGATGCCCTTGTCCACCGCCGGGATGTATTCCTTCGGCACCACGCCACCGACGATCGCGTTCTCGAAGGTGTAGCCCAGGCCCCGCTCCTGCGGCTCGATCTCGAGCACGACATGGCCGTACTGGCCCTTACCGCCGGACTGACGCACGAACTTGCCTTCCTGCTTGACCGCCTTGCGGATGGTCTCGCGGTAGGCCACCTGCGGCTTGCCGACGTTGGCTTCGACGTTGAACTCGCGCTTCATGCGGTCGACCATGATTTCCAGGTGCAACTCGCCCATGCCGCGGATGATGGTCTGGCCGGATTCCTCGTCGGTGTTGACGCGGAACGAGGGATCTTCCTGCGCCAGACGGCTCAGCGCGATGCCCATCTTTTCCTGGTCCGACTTGGTCTTCGGCTCGACCGCCATCGAGATCACCGGCTCCGGGAACACCATGCGCTCCAGGATGATGATGTTGTCCTGCGCGCACAGCGTGTCGCCGGTGGTGACGTCCTTCAGGCCCACCGCCGCGGCGATGTCGCCCGCGCGCACTTCCTTGATCTCTTCGCGGTTGTTGGAGTGCATCTGCAGGATGCGACCCACGCGCTCCTTCTTCGACTTGACCGGGTTGTACACCTGGTCGCCGGAGTTCAGCGTGCCGGAGTAGACGCGGAAGAAGGTCAGCGAGCCCACGAACGGATCGGTCATGATCTTGAACGCCAGCGCCGAGAACGGCGCGGTGTCGGTGGCCGGACGGCTGTCTTCCTTGTCGTCCTCGTCGATGCCCTTGACCGGCGGACGGTCGCTGGGCGACGGCAGCAGCTGGATCACGCCGTCGAGCATCGCCTGCACGCCCTTGTTCTTGAACGCGGTACCGCAGTACACCGGCACCACTTCCACCTTCAGGGTGCGCTCGCGCAGGCCGTTGATGATCTCGGCTTCGGACAGGTCGCCCTCGTTGAGGTACTTGTCCATCAGGTCTTCGTTGGCTTCGGCGGCGGCCTCGACCATGAACGCACGCGCTTCGGTGGCCTTGTCGGCCAGGTGCGCGGGAATCTCGCGGTACTCGAACACGGTTCCCTGCGAGGCGGTATCCCAATGGACCGCCTTCATCTTGATCAGGTCGACCACGCCCTCGAAACCGTCTTCGGCGCCGATCGGCACCTGCATCGGCACCGGGTAGGCACCCAGACGCGACTTCAGCTGCTCGACGACCTTGTCGAAGTTGGCGCCGGTGCGGTCCATCTTGTTGACGAAGGCAAGGCGCGGCACCGCGTACTTGTTGGCCTGGCGCCACACGGTCTCGGACTGCGGCTGCACGCCACCGACCGCACACAGCACGAACACCGCGCCGTCGAGCACGCGCAGCGAACGCTCGACTTCGATGGTGAAGTCGACGTGCCCGGGGGTATCGATGATGTTGAAGCGGTGCTGCGGCAGCGACTTGTCCATGCCGCTCCAGAACGCCGTGGTGGCCGCGGAGGTGATGGTGATGCCGCGCTCCTGCTCCTGCTCCATCCAGTCCATCGTCGCGGCACCGTCATGCACCTCGCCGATCTTGTGGCTGACGCCGGTGTAGAACAGGATGCGTTCGGAGGTGGTGGTCTTGCCGGCATCGATGTGGGCCATGATGCCGAAATTGCGGTAACGCTCGATGGGAGTGGTACGGGCCACAGGGAGCCTCTCAAATTTCTTGGATTTCGGATGGCCGAACGCCGCCTTGCGGCGGCCTTCGGATTTGTGCCGCGCGCGACGGCGCAGCTAGCAGCACTTCTAGATAGTGCTGACGGGCCCCGTTTCCAAGGCCCGGAAGGTCACCAGCGGTAGTGCGCGAACGCCTTGTTCGCTTCCGCCATGCGGTGAGTCTCTTCGCGCTTCTTGATGGCGCCACCACGGTTTTCCGAGGCGTCGACCAGCTCGGCCGCCAGCTTGCGCGGCATCGAGTTCTCGCCGCGCTTGCGCGCCGAGTCGATCAGCCAGCGCATCGCCAGCGCCATGCGACGGGAGGAACGCACCTCGACCGGCACCTGGTAGGTGGCACCGCCGACGCGGCGCGACTTGACTTCGACCGCCGGAGCGACGTTGTCCAGCGCCTTCTGCACCAACTCGACCGCGTTGGGGTTCTTCTCGCCGATGACGTCCATCGCGCCGTAGACGATCTTTTCGGCAACCGACTTCTTGCCGCTCAGCATCACCATGTTGATGAAGCGGGCGATGGTCTCGCTCCCGTGCTTGGGATCCGGGAGAACGGCGCGCTGCGGCGTATTACCTTTACGTGACATGTGTGCTTCCCTTAGCTCTTCTTCGGACGCTTGGCGCCGTACTTGGAACGACCCTGGCGACGCTTGGCGACGCCGGCGGCATCGAGCGAACCGCGCACGGTGTGGTAGCGCACGCCCGGCAGATCCTTGACGCGACCGCCGCGGATCAGGACCACGGAGTGCTCCTGCAGGTTATGGCCTTCGCCACCGATGTAGCTGATGACCTCTTCCTGGTTGGTCAGGCGCACCTTGGCGACCTTACGCAGGGCCGAGTTCGGCTTCTTCGGGGTGGTGGTGTACACGCGCGTGCAGACGCCACGGCGCTGCGGGCACTTGTCCAGCGCCGGAGAGGCGCTCTTGTAGGTGGTCGCCTGCCGCGGCTTGCGGACCAGCTGGTTGATCGTCGCCATCAGTGGATTCTTCTGATTGAGGCCGTCGGGCCTGGATGCGTGAAAACGAAGGCAGGCCGAAGGACGGCCTGCCGAGACAGGAAAGTATAGCGGGCAAGTCAAAGCGCCGTCAACACAACGGAATTTTTACTTGCTGGCCCATCCGGGGCCGGAATACGGGGCGCTTCCGCTGCGCCCCCTTTCGCTTGGTAGACCGGCCCCGCGAGCGGGACCGGTCCGGCTTGCTGTTTTTACTCTTCGCTGCCCGCAGCCGCCGGCGCGGAGGTCTCGACCGCCGGCTCGGCGCTGCCGCCGGACAGGGTCTGCATCTCCGACTCGGTCAGGCCGCTGGCATTGCGGCGGCGCGTGTTGTGGTACGCCAGGCCGGTACCGGCCGGGATCAGGCGACCCACGATCACGTTTTCCTTCAGGCCGCGCAGCGTATCGCTGGTGCCGCGGACCGCCGCCTCGGTGAGGACGCGGGTGGTCTCCTGGAACGACGCGGCCGAGATGAACGATTCGGTCGCCAGCGAGGCCTTGGTGATGCCCAGCAGCACCGGCTCGTACTTGGCCGGCAGCTCGTTGCGGGTCACCAGGCGGGCGTTCTCCTCGATGACGCGCTGGCGCTCGGCCTGCTCGCCGTTGAGGAACTTGCTGTTGCCCTGGTCGGTGATCTCGACCTTGCGCAGCATCTGCCGGGTGATGACCTCGATGTGCTTGTCGTTGATCTTCACGCCCTGCAGGCGGTACACGTCCTGGATTTCCTTGACCAGGTACGCGGCCAGCGGCTCGACGCCCAGCAGACGCAGAATGTCCTGCGGGCTCGGCTCGCCGTCCACCACGGTTTCGCCCTTGGCCACGTGCTCGCCTTCGAACACGATGATCTGGCGGTACTTCGGGATCAGCTCTTCGTGCTCCGACCCGTCGGTGTCCTTGATGATCAGGCGCTGCTTGCCCTTGGTGTCCTTGCCGAAGCTGATGATGCCCGAACGCTCGGCCAGGATCGCCGGATCCTTCGGCTTGCGCGCCTCGAACAGGTCGGCCACGCGCGGCAGACCACCGGTGATGTCGCGGGTCTTGGACGCTTCCTGCGGGATCTTGGCGACCACGTCGCCCACGCCGACCGGCGCGCCGTCCTGCAGGTTGACGATCGAGCGCGGCGGCAGCAGGTACTGCGCCGGCAGATCGGTGCCCGGGATGGTCAGGTCGTTGCCCTTGCCGTCGACGATGCGCACGATCGGGCGCAGGTCCTTGGCCTGGGTGCCGCGACGCTTCGGATCGGTGATCTCGCGCGAGGCCAGGCCGGTCAGTTCGTCGGTCTTCTCGATGACGGTGACGCCGTCGATGAAGTCGATGAAGCGGATGAAACCGGCCACTTCCGACACGATCGGGTGGTTGTGCGGATCCCAGTTCGCCACCGACTGGCCGGCCTTGACGGCGTCGCCGTCCTTGGCGGTGATGGTGGCGCCGTACGGCAGCTTGTAGCGCTCGCGCTCGCGGCCGTGGCCGTCGAGCACCGACAGTTCGCCCGAACGCGACACCGCCACCAGCGAACCGTTGGCGTGCTCGACCGACTTGAGGTTGTTGAACTTGATCGAACCGGTGGTCTTGACCGTGATGTTGTCCACCGCCGCCGCACGCGAGGCCGCGCCGCCGATGTGGAAGGTACGCATGGTCAGCTGGGTACCCGGCTCGCCGATCGACTGCGCGGCGATGACGCCGACCGCTTCGCCGATGTTGACCAGGTGGCCACGGGCCAGGTCGCGGCCGTAGCAACGCGCGCACACGCCAAACGCCGATTCGCAGGTGATGGTCGAGCGGACCTTGACTGACTGCACGCCGGCCTCTTCCAGCTTGGCCACCCACTGCTCGTCGAGCAGGGTGTTGCGGGTGACGATCGGATCCTCGTCGTTGCCCGGCAGGAACACGTCCTCGGCCACCACGCGGCCGAGCACGCGGTCGCGCAAGGGCTCGACCACGTCGCCGCCTTCCACGATCGGGGTCATGGTCAGGCCGTCGGTGGTGCCGCAATCCGGCTCGGTGATCACCACGTCCTGCGCCACGTCGACCAGGCGACGGGTCAGGTAACCGGAGTTGGCGGTCTTCAGCGCGGTATCGGCCAGACCCTTACGGGCACCGTGGGTGGAGTTGAAGTACTCCTGCACGTTCAGGCCTTCGCGGAAGTTCGCCTTGATCGGCGTCTCGATGATCGAGCCGTCCGGGCGGGCCATCAGGCCGCGCATGCCGGCCAGCTGACGGATCTGCGCCTGCGAACCACGCGCGCCGGAGTCGGCCATGATGTACAGCGAGTTCATCGACTTCTGGTCGATGGTCTCGCCCTTGGCGTTGACCACCTTCTCGGTGCCGATGGTGTCCATCATCGCCTTGGCGATGCGCTCGTTGGTGCGCGACCAGATGTCCACGACCTTGTTGTAGCGCTCGCCGGCGGTGACCAGACCGGACTGGTACTGCTCCTGGATTTCCAGCACTTCCTGCTCGGCTTCGCCGAGGATGCCCTTCTTCTCCGACGGGATCAGCATGTCGTCGATGCCGATCGACACGCCGGCGCGGGTCGCGTAGGCGAAGCCGGTGTACATCAGCTTGTCGGCGAACACGACGCTGTCCTTCAGACCCAGCTGGCGGTAGCTGGAGTTGATCAGGCGGCTGATGTTCTTCTTGGTCAGCTCGGTGTTGGCCAGCGCGAACGGCAGGCCTTCCGGCAGGATCTCGGCCAGCAGCGCGCGCCCGATCGTGGTGTCCACGATCGAGGTCTTCTTGCTGCGGTTGCCTTCTTCGTCGATCACCGTCTCGGTGATGCGGACCTTGACCTTGGCGTGCAGTTCGACCGCACGGTTGTCGTAGGCGCGCTTCACTTCGGCGATGTTGGCGAACACCATGCCCTCGCCCTTCTTGTTCTCCAGGGCGCGGCTCATGTAGTACAGGCCCAGCACCACGTCCTGCGACGGCACGATGATCGGCTCGCCGTTGGCCGGCGACAGGATGTTGTTGGTGGACATCATCAGCGCGCGCGCTTCCAGCTGCGCTTCCAGCGACAGCGGCACGTGCACGGCCATCTGGTCACCGTCGAAGTCGGCGTTGAACGCGGTGCAGACCAGCGGGTGCAGCTGGATCGCCTTGCCTTCGATCAGCACCGGCTCGAACGCCTGGATACCCAGACGGTGCAGGGTCGGCGCACGGTTCAGCAGCACCGGGTGCTCGCGGATCACCTCTTCCAGGATGTCCCAGACTTCGGCTTCTTCGCGCTCGACCAGCTTCTTGGCGGCCTTGATGGTGGTGGCCAGGCCGCGACGCTGCAGCTTGGCGAACACGAACGGCTTGAACAGCTCCAGCGCCATCTTCTTCGGCAGGCCGCACTCGTGCAGACGCAGGGTCGGGCCGACCACGATCACCGAACGGCCGGAGTAGTCCACGCGCTTGCCGAGCAGGTTCTGACGGAACCGGCCCTGCTTGCCCTTGATCATGTCGGCCAGCGACTTCAGCGGGCGCTTGTTGGTGCCGGTGATGGCACGGCCGCGACGGCCGTTGTCCAGCAGCGCATCGACCGATTCCTGCAGCATGCGCTTTTCGTTGCGCACGATGATGTCCGGCGCGTTCAGCTCGAGCAGGCGGCGCAGGCGGTTGTTGCGGTTGATGACGCGGCGGTACAGGTCGTTCAGATCGGAGGTCGCGAAGCGGCCGCCGTCCAGCGGCACCAGCGGACGCAGATCCGGCGGCAGCACCGGCAGCACGGTCATCACCATCCACTCCGGACGGTTGCCGGACTCGATGAAGGCCTCGATCAGCTTGATGCGCTTGGTCAGACGCTTGAGCTTGGTTTCCGAACCGGTGCTGGCGATCTCTTCGCGCAGACGGGTCATTTCCGACTGCAGGTCGATGGTGCGCAGCAGTTCGTACACGGCCTCGGCGCCCATGGCGGCGTCGAAGTCGTCGCCGTGCTCCTGACGCGCGGTCAGGTACTGCTCTTCGGTCAGCAGCTGGCGGCGCTCCAGGGCGGTCAGGCCCGGCTCGGTCACCACGTAGGCTTCGAAGTACAGCACGCGCTCGATGTCGCGCAGGGTCATGTCCAGCATCAGGCCGATGCGCGACGGCAGCGACTTCAGGAACCAGATGTGCGCGACCGGCGAGGCCAGGTCGATGTGGCCCATGCGCTCGCGACGCACCTTGGCCAGGGTCACTTCGGTGCCGCACTTCTCGCAGACCACGCCACGGTGCTTCATGCGCTTGTACTTGCCGCACAGGCACTCGTAGTCCTTGATCGGGCCGAAGATGGCGGCGCAGAACAGGCCGTCGCGCTCGGGCTTGAAGGTACGGTAGTTGATGGTTTCCGGCTTCTTCACTTCGCCGAAGGACCACGAACGGATCAGGTCCGGCGAGGCCAGCGCGATCTTGATCGCGTCGAAGTCCAGCGTCTGGCGCTGCTGGTTGAAGAGGTTGAGCAGGTCTTTCATTTGATTTCTCCGGGAATCGGGAATAGCGAATAGGGAATCGTTGGAAGCGGAGAGTCGGGACAGGAAACGCGGGCGGCCTGTCGGCACACGCCCGGGCGGCTTCCTAGTCCCGACTCCTCATTCCCTGCCCTCAGTCTTCCAGTTCCATGTTGATCGCCAGCGAGCGGATTTCCTTCACCAGCACGTTGAAGGACTCCGGCATGCCGGCGACCATCTCGTGCTCGCCGTCGACGATGTTCTTGTACATCTGGTTGCGGCCCTGCACGTCGTCGGACTTCACCGTCAGCATTTCCTGCAGGGTGTAGGCCGCGCCGTAGGCTTCCAGCGCCCAGACTTCCATTTCGCCGAAGCGCTGGCCGCCGAACTGCGCCTTGCCGCCCAGCGGCTGCTGGGTGACCAGCGAGTACGGGCCGGTGGAGCGCGCGTGCATCTTGTCGTCGACCAGGTGGTTCAGCTTCAGCATGTGCATGTAGCCGACCGTGGTGTGGCGATCGAACGCCTCGCCGGTACGGCCGTCGTACAGCTGGGTCTGGCCGCTGATCGGCAGGTCGGCGAGCTCGAGCATGTGCTTGATCTCGGCCTCGGTCGCACCGTCGAACACCGGGGTGGCCATCGGCACGCCGTCGGTCAGGTTCTTCGACAACGCCAGCAGTTCCGCGTCGCTGAACTGGTCCAGGTCCACGCGGTCCTCGCCCAGCTTCTGGTCGTGGTTGTAGATCTGCGCCAGGAACTTGCGCAGGTCGGCCACCTTGGCCTGGGCCTCGAGCATGTTCTGGATCTTGCGACCCAGGCCCTTGGCGGCCCAGCCCAGGTGCACTTCCAGCACCTGACCGATGTTCATACGCGACGGCACGCCCAGCGGGTTCAGCACGATGTCCACGGTCTCGCCGTTGGCCATGTACGGCATGTCCTCGATCGGCTGGATCATCGACACGACACCCTTGTTGCCGTGGCGACCGGCCATCTTGTCGCCGGGCTGGATGCGGCGCTTCACCGCCAGGAACACCTTGACCATCTTCAGCACGCCCGGGGCGAGGTCGTCGCCGGCGGTGATCTTGCCGCGCTTGTCGGCGAAGCGACGCTCGAACTCCTTCTCGTGCGCCTGGATCTGCTTCTGCGCGCGCTCGATCGCCTCGGAGGCGTCCTCGTCCTTCATGCGCAGCGCGAACCAGTCGGACTTCTTCAGGCCGTCCAGGTAGGCGTCGCTGATGGTGTCGCCCTTCTTCAGGTTCGGACCGCCATTGGCGACCTTGCCGATCAGCTGGCCACGCAGACGCGCATAGATCGCGCTTTCCAGGATGCGGAACTGGTCGTCGAAGTCCTTCTTGACCCGCTTGATCTCGTTTTCCTCGATCTGGCGGGCGCGCTTGTCCTTCTCGATGCCGTCGCGGGTGAACACCTGCACGTCGATGACGGTGCCGTCCATGCCCGGCGGCACGCGCAACGAGCTGTCCTTCACGTCCGAGGCCTTCTCGCCGAAGATCGCGCGCAGCAGCTTCTCTTCCGGAGTCAGCTGGCTCTCGCCCTTCGGCGTGACCTTGCCGACCATGATGTCGCCGGCGCGCACTTCCGCACCGATGTACACCACGCCGCTCTCGTCCAGACGGTTCAGCGCCTGCTCGGACACGTTGGGGATGTCGGCGGAGATTTCCTCCGGTCCCAGCTTGGTGTCGCGCGCCACGCAGGTCAGTTCTTCGATGTGGATCGTGGTGTAGCGATCCTCTTCCACCACGCGCTCGGAGAGCAGGATGGAGTCTTCGAAGTTGTAGCCATTCCACGGCATGAACGCGATCAGCATGTTCTGGCCCAGGGCCAGTTCGCCGATGTCGGTCGAGGGGCCGTCGGCCAGCACGTCGCCGCGCGCGATCACGTCGCCCACGTTGACCAGCGGACGCTGGTTGATGCAGGTGTTCTGGTTGGAGCGGGTGTACTTGATCAGGTTGTAGATGTCGACGCCGGCGTCGGTGCCGCCGCCGATCTCGGCCTCGTTGACCTTGACCACGATACGGCCGGCGTCGATCTGCTCGATCACGCCGCCACGGCGGGCGTTCACGGTCACGCCCGAGTCGCGCGCCACGGCGCGCTCGATGCCGGTACCGACCAGCGGCTTCTGCGCACGCAGCGTCGGCACGGCCTGGCGCTGCATGTTCGCGCCCATCAGTGCGCGGTTGGCGTCGTCGTGCTCCAGGAACGGCACCAGCGCGGCCGCGATCGACACGGTCTGCATCGGCGACACGTCCATGAAGTGCACTTCCGCCGGCGGCTTCAGCAGCGACTCGCCCTGGTAGCGGCACGGCACGAACTGCTCGGTCAGGCGGCTCTTGGCATCGTGCAGCGCGTTGGCCTGGGCGATGACGTACTCGTTCTCTTCGATCGCCGACAGGTACTCGACTTCGTCGGTGATCTGGCCGTCCACGACCTTACGGTACGGCGTCTCGAGGAAGCCGTACTGGTTGGTGCGGGCATACACCGCCAGCGAGTTGATCAGGCCGATGTTCGGGCCTTCCGGGGTTTCGATGGTGCAGACGCGGCCGTAGTGGGTCGGATGCACGTCGCGCACTTCGAAGCCGGCGCGCTCGCGGGTCAGACCGCCCGGACCCAGCGCGGAGACGCGACGCTTGTGCGTCACTTCCGACAGCGGGTTGTTCTGGTCCATGAACTGCGACAGCTGCGAGGAGCCGAAGAACTCCTTGATCGCGGCGGCCACCGGCTTGGCGTTGATCAGTTCCTGCGGGGTCAGGCCTTCGGACTCGGCCATCGACAGACGCTCCTTGACCGCGCGCTCGACGCGGACCAGGCCCACGCGGAACACGTTCTCGGCCATTTCGCCGACCGAACGCACGCGACGGTTGCCCAGGTGGTCGATGTCGTCGACCACGCCGCGGCCGTTGCGGATCTCGGTCAGGACCTTGATCACGTCCAGGATGTCGGAGCTGTCGGCGTGCTCGGCGACCAGGCGCTTGGACTCCTCGTCGTTGCGCTCGCCGAAGTACTTCTTGTCGTACAGCACCGACTCGCCGGTGACTTCCTTGCGGCCGACACGGCGGTTGAACTTCATGCGGCCGACCGTCGACAGGTCGTAGCGCTCGAAGGTGAAGAACAGGTTGTGGAACAGGTTCTGCGCGGCGTCCTTGGTCGGCGGCTCGCCCGGACGCATCATGCGGTAGATCTCGACCAGCGCCTCGAGCTGGGTCTTGGTCGGATCGATGCGCAGGGTGTTGGACAGGTACGGACCGCGATCCAGGTCGTTGACCCACAGCGTGCCAACGGCGTCGACGCCGGCCTTGCGGAACGCGGTCAGCTGATCTTCGCTGATTTCGTCGTTGGCGCTGGCCAGCAGTTCGCCGGTCGAGGCATCGACCACGTCATGCGACAGGATGCGGCCGACCAGGTACTCGTCGGGCACGGCCAGCGCGGCGATGCCGGAGGCCTCGAGCTGCTTGACGTGGCGCGCGGTGATGCGCTTGCCGGCTTCGACGATGACCTTGTCGCCGTCGGCCAGGTCGAAGTTCAGGGTCTCGCCGCGCAGGCGCTCGGGCACCAGCTCCAGCTGCACGCCTTCCTTCGGGTCGATGTGGAAGGTGTTGATCTCGAAGAACTCGGACAGCATCTCCTCGTTCGAGTAGCCGAGCGCGCGCAGCAGGATCGACACCGGCAGCTTGCGGCGGCGGTCGATACGGGTGAACAGCGCGTCCTTCGGGTCGAACTCGAAGTCCAGCCAGGAGCCGCGATACGGGATGATGCGGGCGCTGTACAGCAGCTTGCCCGAGCTGTGGGTCTTGCCGCGGTCGTGGTCGAAGAACACGCCCGGCGAGCGGTGCAGCTGCGAGACGATGACGCGCTCGGTGCCGTTGACGATGAAGGTGCCGTTGTCGGTCATCAGCGGGATTTCGCCGAGGTAGACCTCCTGCTCCTTGACGTACTTGATCGCCTTGGTCGAGGACTCGCGATCGTAGATCACCAGGCGCACGGTCACGCGCAGCGGCGCGCCGTAGCTCATGCCGCGCTGGCGGCATTCACGCTCGTCGAACACCGGTTCGCCGAGCTTGTAGCCGACGTACTCCAGCGCCGCGTTGCCGCTGTAGCTGGAGATCGGGAACACCGATTTCAGGGCCGCGTGCAGGCCGTGGTCCGAACGCTTGTTCGGGTCGGTGTTCTCCTGCAGGAACTCGCGGTAGGAATCCACCTGGATGGCGAGCAGGAACGGCACTTCGAGAATCGAGCGCTGCTTGCCGAAGTCCTTGCGGATACGCTTCTTTTCGGTGAACGAATAAGACGTCATGAGGTATCACCTTGGCTGATGCGGGCCACGCGTCCGCGGCCCTGAGTGAACATAAATTGTCAGTTGGAAGTCGCTGGTATTGCCGGCACCAGCACGCCTTCTCCCGCTACTTCCAACTACCAACTCGATGAGAACGAGATTGGGGATGAGGGGATTCGGGATGGGTCGACGACCGCCTCTCGAATCTCCGATGCCGAATATCCAATCCCGGCATTGCAACAACGGCCAAAGGCCGGGGGCTTTCGCCCCCAGCCTTCAGTGCATCGCCTTGAACGGCTGGCGATGCAAGGGACTGCTTACTTGACTTCGACCTTCGCGCCAGCGGCTTCCAGGTCCTTCTTGAACTTGTCGGCGTCTTCCTTCGACACGGCTTCCTTCAGGACGCCGCCGGCCTCGGTGAGGTCCTTGGCTTCCTTCAGGCCCAGGCCGGTGATGGCGCGGACGGCCTTGATGACGTCGACCTTCTTGGCGCCGGCGTCGATCAGGATGACGTTGAACTCGGTCTGCTCTTCGACCGGCGCGGCGGCCACGGCCGGACCGGCAGCGGCGACCGGGGCGGCGGCGGAGACGCCGAACTTGTCTTCGATGGCCTTGACCAGCTCCATCACTTCCATGAGGGTCTTTTCGGCGATTGCGTCGACGATCTGCTCGTTAGACAGGGACATTGTGATTACCTTTGGAATTTTTTCTGGATGAGGTTCTAGTGAACCGTTTCAGGTGTCGCGAACTTAAGCCGTTTCGGCCGGGGCTTCCGCTTCGGCGTCGGCGGGCGCGGCGTCGCCGCCACCCTGCTTGTCGCCCACGGCCTTGACCGCACGGGCGAACATGCTCGCCGGCTCGGCCAGGACGCGTGCCAGCATGGCCAGCGCCTGCTCGCGGGTCGGCAGCGACGCCAACACCTCGAGATGAGCGGCCGGATACAGCTGACCACCCAGCGACACGACCTTGGCCTGCAGCTTGTCGTTACCCTTGGCGAATTCCTTGATCAGACGACCGGCAGCGCCGGGTTCTTCCGTCGAGAACGCATACAGCAGCGGACCGACCAGCGCGTCCTGGACGCACTCGTATTCGGTACCGGCAACGGCACGCGCGGCCAGGGTGTTCTTGACAACACGCAAGTACACACCGGTTTCGCGCGCCTTCTTGCGCATCGCGGTCATTTGCGAGACCGTGATGCCGGCGTACTCGGCAGCAACCAAGGAGTGGGCCTTCGCGGCGACGTCGGCCAGTTCGGCGACGACTTCTTGCTTCTGGGACAGATTGAGAGCCATTGCACTCCTCCGTTAAAGCCGGGAGTTGAAATGCGCGACCTGGGATGCGTCAGGAGCGATACCGCCGCTCTTGCCAATCCCCAATCCCGAATTCCGAATCCCTGCTTCAAACTTACTCCGCTCGCGGCTCCTGCCGCTTGCGGTCCTGGGCGGCCTCCATCCTGGATGCCGGGGATGCCGCATGGCATCCCAGTTGGTGGCCGTTCCAGACCTGGAGTGAGCGCGCCCGGAACACCGGGCTGGCCTGCACCAGAAAAACTCCAGAAAGGCGGCACCATCTACGCCGGCGCGTCCCCGAGGGGACTGGATTAAGCGATCCCGCTGTACCGACGGCGACTCCTTGCCGTGTCGAGCTTCCGTGCCCGTCGTCGGTGTGCGCAGACCGCGCCTGCGGTCTTTGACGGCTTCGCGTCGGGTTGCCCCGGGCGACGCCTTCAAAAGGGTGAAACCGGCGCCGCACCTCGCGGGCGGCGCCGTGTTGCGATTACTTCAGGGACAGCGACGCCTGATCGATGGTGACGCCCGGACCCATGGTCGAGCTCACCGAGATCTTCTGCAGGTAGGTGCCCTTCGAGGTCGCCGGCTTGGCCTTGACCAGGTCCAGCAGCAGCGCCTGCAGGTTGCTCTTCAGCGCGTCGTCTTCGAAGCTGGCCTTGCCGATGGTGCAGTGGATGATGCCGGCCTTGTCGGTGCGGTAGCGCACCTGGCCCGACTTGGCGTTCTTGACCGCTTCGGCCGGGTTGGCGGACACGGTGCCGACCTTGGGATTCGGCATCAGGCCGCGCGGGCCCAGCAGGGTGCCCAGCTTGCCGACGACGCGCATCGCGTCCGGGGTGGCGATGACCACGTCGTAGTTCAGGTCGCCGCCCTGCATCTTCTCGGCCAGGTCGTCCATGCCGACGGCTTCGGCACCGGCGGCCAGCGCCTCATCGGCCTTGGCGCCGGCGGGGGCGAACACCGCCACGCGCACGCTCTTGCCGGTACCGGCCGGCAGCACGGTGGAACCGCGCACCTGCTGGTCGGACTTCTTCGCGTCCACGCCCAGGCGCACGGCCACGTCGACGGCTTCGACGAACTTGGCCTTGCTGGTGGTCTTGACGATCTTCAGCGCTTCGTCGATCGAATACGCCTTGCCCGGCTGCACGGCAGCACGGATCGCTTTCTGTCGCTTGGTCTGTGCCATTGCTTAACCCTCCACCGTCAGGCCCATGCTGCGGGCGGAACCCGCAATCGTGCGTACCGCCGCTTCCAGCTCCGCCGCCGTCAGGTCGGCTTCCTTCGCCTTGGCGATCTCTTCGAGCTGCTTGCGGGTCACCTTGCCCACCTTCTCGGTGTTCGGGCGCTTGGAGCCGGAGCTGACGCCCGCGGCCTTCTTCAGCAGCACGCTGGCCGGGGTGCTCTTGGTGACGAAGGTGAAGGTACGGTCCGAATAGGCCGTGATGATGACCGGAGTCGGCAGGCCCGGCTCCAGCTTCTGCGTGGCGGCATTGAACGCCTTGCAGAATTCCATGATGTTCAGGCCACGCTGACCCAGCGCAGGACCGACCGGCGGCGAGGGGTTGGCCTGACCGGCCTTCACCTGCAGCTTGATGTAACCGACGACTTTCTTTGCCATTTTAGTGTCTCCGGGTGCTAGCGCCTAAACCGCAGGCTCCCCATCGCGACGGGAAAATCACGTGTCCCGCCATCACGTTTTTGAAGTGCGCAGAAAGCCGCCTCGCGGCGGCTTCCGTTCTGCCCGGCGGCTTGCCTGGACAGGGAGCCGCGCAGTATAGCAGAGATTTTGGCGCCCGGCGCAGCCGCGCCGGGGCGGGCTCAGGCCTTCTCGACCTGGCCGAATTCCAGCTCCACCGGGGTGGAACGGCCGAAGATCAGCACCGCCACGCGCAGGCGGCTCTTCTCGTAGTTGACTTCCTCGACCACGCCGTTGAAGTCGTTGAACGGACCGTCGGTGACGCGGACCATCTGGCCCGGCTCGAACAGCACCTTCGGACGCGGCTTCTCCACGCCATCCTGAACGCGCTGCAGGATCGCATCGGCCTCTTCGTCGCGGATCGGCAGCGGACGATCGGCGGTACCGCCGATGAAGCCCATCACCTTCGGCGTTTCCTTGACCAGGTGCCAGCTTTCGTTGTCGATGCGCGGAATGCCGCCTTCCTCGTGGGTCTCGATCTGGACCAGCACGTAACCCGGGAAGAACTTGCGCTCGGAACGGCGCTTCTGGCCGGAGCGCATCTCGATCACTTCCTCGGTGGGCACCAGCACGTCACCGAAGCGCTCCTGCATCTCGTCACGCGCAATACGGTCGCGCAGCGCTTGGGCCACGGACTTCTCGAAGCCTGAATAGGCGTGAACGACATACCAACGCTTCACTGCTGCACTCTCCTCAACGGCTCACGAACCACTGCATCAGCTTCTGGATCAGGAAATCGAACCCGCCCAGCAACAGACTCAGAATGATCACCACCACGATCACCACCCAGGTGGTGCGGATGGCTTCCTGGCGGGTCGGCCACACCACCTTGCGCAGTTCGAAACGGGATTCGGACAGGAACTCGCGGCCCTCGCGACCCTTGGCGGTCAGCAGGAACACCGCAGCACCGGCGACCAGGCCGGCCACCACCGCCAGTCCGCGCAGCGGACCGGACCAACTCCCCAGCTGTGCAGCACGGCTCGCATCGCCGAACCAGAACCAGACAAACAGGCCGGCGACCACCAGCAACGCAGCGATGACGTACTTGACGATATCGCCACCGACAGAGGCGGCGGGGCCTTTGGAATGCTCGATCTTGCTGTTCATCCGACTCTTGCTGCTATGCGACCGAGGTCACTGGATAGGGAGCGGCAGATTGGCACGCCAGGAGGGACTCGAACCCCCAACCTGCGGTTTTGGAGACCGCTGCTCTGCCAATTGAGCTACTGGCGTGTAGTAAGAACGACTGCACTTCCCTGAGACGGCGAAGGCGGACCGAAGGTTCCGGCCCGCCCTTCGCTGAACCCGACGGCCGTAGCCGCCTGCACCTCGTCGGATTCCGGCGACCGAGACCGCCATCCTGCCGTCGAGCCCGGCGGCCTTCGCCGCCGGAGGGCATTACTTGATGATCTTGGCCACCACGCCGGCGCCGACGGTACGGCCGCCTTCGCGGATCGCGAAGCGCAGGCCTTCATCCATCGCCACCGGGTTGATCAGCGTCACCACCATCTTGACGTTGTCGCCCGGCATCACCATCTCCACGCCTTCCGGCAGCTGCACCGCACCGGTGATGTCGGTGGTGCGGAAGTAGAACTGCGGACGGTAGCCCTTGAAGAACGGGGTGTGACGGCCGCCCTCGTCCTTCGACAGCACGTACACTTCGGCTTCGAAGTCGGTGTGCGGCTTGATCGAACCCGGCTTGCACAGCACCTGGCCGCGCTCCACGTCGTCACGCTTGGTGCCGCGCAGCAGCAGGCCCGCGTTGTCGCCCGCCTGGCCCTGGTCCAGCAGCTTGCGGAACATTTCCACGCCGGTCACGGTGGTCTTCTGCGTCGCACGGATGCCGACGATTTCGATTTCGTCGCCCACCTTGATGATGCCGCGCTCGATACGGCCGGTCACCACGGTGCCGCGGCCCGAGATCGAGAACACGTCTTCCACCGGCATCAGGAACGGCTTGTCCACGTCGCGCTGCGGCTCCGGGATGAACGAGTCCAGCGCGTCCACCAGCTTCAGGATCGCCGGCACGCCGATGTCGCTCTGGTCGCCTTCCAGCGCCAGACGGGCCGAACCGTGGATGATCGGGGTGTCGTCGCCCGGGAAGTCGTACTTGCTCAGCAGCTCGCGCACTTCCATCTCGACCAGCTCGAGCAGCTCGGCGTCGTCGACCATGTCGGCCTTGTTCAGGAACACCACGATGTGCGGCACGCCGACCTGACGCGACAGCAGGATGTGCTCGCGGGTCTGCGGCATCGGGCCGTCAGCGGCCGAGCACACCAGGATCGCGCCGTCCATCTGCGCCGCACCGGTGATCATGTTCTTGACGTAGTCCGCGTGACCCGGGCAATCCACGTGCGCGTAGTGGCGCGTCGGGGATTCGTATTCCACGTGGGCGGTCGAGATCGTGATGCCGCGCGCCTTCTCTTCCGGCGCCGCGTCGATCGCGTCGTACGCCTTGAACTCGCCGCCGAAGCGCTCTGCGCCGATCTTGGTCAGCGCCGCGGTCAGCGTGGTCTTGCCGTGGTCGACGTGACCGATGGTGCCGACGTTGACGTGCGGCTTGGTGCGCTCGAACTTACCCTTGGCCATGGCTGCTTCTTCTCGGTGATCGTAGAAAGATTTGACGACTGAATATGGTGCTCACGAAAGGAATCGAACCTTCGACCTCCTCCTTACCAAGGAGGTGCTCTACCGACTGAGCTACGTGAGCGTTGTTCTATTGTGACACAAGCGCGTTCAATGGAGCGGGAGACGGGAATCGAACCCGCACCATCAGCTTGGAAGGCTGAGGTTCTACCGTTGAACTACTCCCGCTACGGGATGCCGCACTGCCACAACAAAATAACTGGTGGAGGGAGGTGGATTCGAACCACCGAAGGCGTAAGCCAGCAGATTTACAGTCTGCCCCCGTTGGCCGCTTGGGTATCCCTCCAACTTACCCACTCGGAGCCGGCTGCGAAGCCGAAATCAGAGAGGGGTGAAACAGCCCGCTATTCTTCCCTGACATCCCCGCCTTGTCAACAGTATTTTGACGCGATGTCGCAGGAAATCGTCGTTGCTTGCGCGCGCCCGGCCAGGACACGCGCACGCATCAGACGTTGAAGCGGAAATGCAGGATATCGCCTTCCTGCACGCGGTACTCCTTGCCTTCCAGACGCAGGCGCCCGGCTTCCTTGGCACCGGCCTCACCCTTGTACTTGATGAAGTCGTCGTAGGCGATGGTTTCGGCGCGGATGAAGCCCTTCTCGAAGTCGGTGTGGATCACCGCCGCGGCCTGCGGCGCGGTCGAACCGGCCTTGACCGTCCAGGCGCGCACTTCCTTCACGCCGGCGGTGAAGTAGGTCTGCAGCCCCAGCAGGGTGTAGCCGGCGCGGATCACCCGGTTCAGACCCGGCTCGCTCAGGCCCAGATCGGCCAGGAACGCATCGCGGTCGGCGTCGTCCAGCTGCGACAGCTCTTCCTCGATCGCCGCCGACACCGGGACCACCTCGGCACCCTCGGCGGCGGCATGCGCGCGCACCGCATCCAGGTGCGGATTGTTCTCGAAGCCGTCTTCCAGCACGTTGGCGATGTACATCACCGGCTTGAGGGTGAGCAGGAACAGGTCGCGCACCAGCGCCTTCTCTTCCTCGTCCAGCCCGGCGTTGCGCCCGGCCTTGCCCTCGGCCAGCGCGGCCTGCAGCTTGGCCAGCACCGGCTTGCGCGCCGCCGCGTCCTTGTCGCCGCCCTTGGCCGAACGCTCGGCGCGGTTGAGCGCCTTCTCGACGCTGTCCAGGTCGGCCAGGGCCAGCTCGGTGTCGATGGTCTCGATGTCGGAGACCGGATCGACCTTGTTGTTCACGTGGATGATGTCGCCATGCTCGAAGCAGCGCACCACGTGGGTGATCGCATCGACCTCGCGGATGTGCGCCAGGAACTTGTTGCCCAGGCCCTCACCGCTGGCCGCACCGGCGACCAGGCCGGCGATGTCGACGAACTCGACCGCGGTCGGCACGACCTTCTGCGGATTGATGATCGCCGCCAGCGCGTTCAGGCGCGGATCCGGCACCGGCACCACGCCCACGTTCGGCTCGATGGTGCAGAACGGAAAGTTGGCCGCGGCGATGCCCGCCTTGGTCAGCGCATTGAACAGGGTCGACTTGCCGACGTTGGGCAGGCCGACGATGCCGCATTTGATGCCCATGTTTCAGATTCCGGGATTTGGGATTCGGGATTGGAGATTCGCCCAGCCGCGCGGCCGCGAATCCCCAATCCCCAATCACGCACCCCTGCTCGTATGCAACCGCTTCATCGCCTCGTTGAAATCGCCCTGCACGGCCAGAGGCAGCACGTCGATGGCATCGTCGATGGCGCGATCGATGAGCAACTGGTCGTCCTTGCCGGCGCGTCCCAGCACCCACGGCACCACCTTGTCCTTGTGGCCGGGATGGCCGATGCCGATGCGCAGGCGGTGGAAGCCGGCATGCCCGAGCAGGCGGATGGTATCGCGCAGTCCGTTCTGGCCGCCGTGGCCGCCGTCGAACTTGAGCCGCGCCGTGCCTGGCGCCAGGTCCAGCTCGTCATGCGCCAGCAGCGCCTGCGCCGGTTCGATCTTCCAGAAGCGCAAGGCGGCCGTGACCGACTTGCCGCTGAGATTCATGAAGGTGGCCGGCTTCAGCAGCCACACCGACTGCCCCGCGACCTCGACCCTGGCGGTCTCGCCGAACAGCTTGGCGTCCACGCTCCAGCGCGCGCCGGCCCGCTCGGCCAACGCGTCGACAAAACGAAACCCGGCGTTGTGCCGGGTGTTCGCGTGTTCGGCGCCGGGATTGCCCAGGCCGACGATCAGACGCAGACCAGTCATGCGCAATGCATCGCCGCGGCGCCCGGACCGATGGGCCGGACGCCGCGCAGGCGATTACTTGCCGTCCTTCTTGGCCGGCTCGGCGGCAGCCGCCGCGTCGGTGGCTTCCGGCTCTTCCTCGACACGGCCGTGCTTGGCGATGACCACCGCCACGTCGTGCTCCTTGCCCAGCTTCAGTTCCGGCAGCTCGACGCCGGCCGGCAGCTTCAGGTCGGACAGGTGGATCACGTCGCCGACCGACAGCGCGGCCAGGTCGACTTCGACGAACTCCGGCAGGTCCTTCGGCAGGCACACGACCTGGATTTCGTTCAGCTCGTGGGTGACGACCACTTCGGCCGACTTGCCGGCCGGGGACACGTCCTCGTTGATGAAGTGCAGCGGCACCGAGGCGTGCAGCGCCTCGTTGTCGTTCACGCGCTGGAAGTCGATGTGCATGATCAGCTGCTTGAACGGGTGACGCTGCATATCGCGCAGCAGCACCTTCTGCACGTCGCCGTTCAGGCTCAGGCTGAGGATGGACGAATAGAACCAGTCGTTCTGGCTGGCCAGCCAGACTTCGTTGTGGTCGAGCTGGATGTTGACCGGCTTCAGATCGCCACCGTAGACGATCGCCGGGATCAGGCCGTCGCGACGGAGGCGGCGGCTCGCACCCTTGCCCTCGACTTCGCGGCGCTGAACCTTGATTTCATGCGTGGTTGCCATTTGCGTTTACTACCTTGGTTGAATGAACCGCCTCGCGGCGGTTTTGATGACTCTTCCGCGACCAGAAGAGTCTGTGTGGAGCAGGGATTGGAGATTCGGGATTGGGGATTGGCCGAAGCGGCGCTGTTGCGAATCCCGAATTTCGAATCCCCAATCCCCGCCCTGAATCAGTCGACGTACAACGAACTCACCGACTCGCCGAAGGCGATGCGGCGGATGGTTTCGGCCAGCAGCTCGGCGACGCTGAGCTGGCGGATCTTGCCGCAGGCGCGGGCAGCCTCCGACAGCGGAATCGTGTCGGTGACCACCAGTTCGTCCAGCTGCGAATTGCTGATGTTGCTCACCGCCGGGCCGGACAGCACCGGGTGTGTGCAGTACGCGGCGACCTTCAGGGCGCCCCGCTCCTTCAGCGCGGCCGCGGCGGCGCACAGGGTGCCGGCGGTGTCGACGATGTCGTCGACCAGCACGCAGGTCTTGCCCTCGACGTCGCCGATGATGTTCATCACCGTGGACACGTTGGCGCGCGGACGGCGCTTGTCGATGATCGCCAGGTCCGCATCGTCCAGACGCTTGGCCACCGCGCGGGCGCGGACCACGCCGCCCACGTCCGGCGACACCACGATCAGGTTGTCGGTGCCGTAGGCGCGCCAGATGTCGGCCAGCAGCAGCGGCGAGGCGTAGACGTTGTCGACCGGGATGTCGAAGAAGCCCTGGATCTGGTCGGCGTGCAGGTCGACGGTCAGCACGCGGTCGGCATTGACCGCGCTGAACATCTTCGCCGCGACCTTGGCGGTGATCGGCACGCGCGAGGAGCGCATGCGCCGGTCCTGCCGCGAGTAGCCGAAGTACGGCACCACCGCGGTGACACTGGCGGCGCTGGCGCGCTTGAGCGCGTCGATGATCACCAGCAGCTCCATCAGATTCTCTGCGCTGGGCGCGCAGGTCGGCTGGATCACGAACACTTCCTGCCGGCGCACGTTCTCCTCGATCTCCACCTGCACTTCGCCGTCGGAGAAGCTGGAGACCATCGCCTTGCCGGGGCGCACGCCCAATTCGCGGCAGATGCTTTTGGCCAGGGGCTTGTTGGCGTTGCCGGAGAACACCAGCAGGTTGCGTTGGTCTTGCATGAGGGGTCTCTCGGGTGGCTGCAAAGAGCGTGTGGCGACGAAAAGAGGGTGAATCGGAACGCGAGGAGAAGCGATGCCTTTCCCGTTGAATCCCCGCACATGGACGTGCGGGCTCTTGCAGAGGGATCTGCATACCTAAATGGCAGGGGCGGTAGGATTCGAACCTACGAATGCCAGGATCAAAACCTGGTGCCTTGGGCCTCTTGGCGACGCCCCTGCGTAAACCTGTGTCAAGCCTCCAGCGCGTCGAGCAGCGGCGAACGCGGGACGCCACCTGCCACCCAGGCGCGCATCCCGTCCGGCAAGTCCGCCAGCGCGCGCACGGCGGCAGCGCGATCGGCGAACTCGACGAAACAACCGCTCCCCGACCCGGTCAGGCGTGGCGTGCCGATCCGAGCCAGCGCCTGGAACGTGGCCTGGACGGCCGGTTCGCGGCGAAGCAGGACCGGCTCGAACGCGTTGCCGAGCAGGAAACCTGAAACGAAGTCCGCTATTTTCGCGGGCGCAGCATCCCGCGTCAAATCCGGGGACTGAAACAGGGCCGCGGTGGGCACGTGCACCCCCGGATCGGCCAGCACATACCAGGCCGGCGGCAGGGTGATCGGGGTCAGTTGCTCGCCCACTCCCTCGGCCCAGGCGTCGCGCCCGCGCACGAACACCGGCACGTCCGCGCCCAGCGACAGGCCGAGGCCGGCCAGGGCGTCTTCGTCCAGCCCGGCGCCCCACAGGGCGTTCAGCGCCACCAGCGCGGTCGCCGCATCGGACGAACCGCCACCGAAGCCACCGCCCGCCGGAATGCGTTTTTCGACGCGGATATCCACACCTTGGGCGACATTCGCCACTTTTTGCAGCAGGCGCGCGGCCCGCACCAGCAGATCGTCGGCCTCGGCGACGCCGGCCACGGACGGACCGATCCGCGCCACCACCCCGTCCGCACGCGGCCGCAGGTGCACCGTGTCGCCCCAGTCCAGCAGGCGGAACACGGTCTGCAACTGGTGGTAGCCGTCCGGCCGGCGGCCGGTGATCTGCAGAAACAGGTTCAGCTTCGCCGGGGCCGGCCAGGACGACCAGCCCCCGTCGGTGCCCCCACTCATGGCGCAGGCACGGTCCAGGCGTCGACCAGCAGGCGCACCTTGGCGTCGCCGTTGCGCGCCTCGATGCGCCGCGGCAGCGCCGGACGGCCGTCGCTGGGCGGATACCAGTCCTGGAATTCGATGTCCCAGCCCATCTGCCGCAACGTATGCGGCCGGCCCTGCGCGTCGTAGTCGACCCGCTCCGGCGCCTGCGCGTCGGTCGCCACCAGCCCGCGCACCCAGTCGGGCAGCAGGTTGACCGGGATCTCCCAGCCGGTCGCCTCCAGCAGCAGCTGTTCGGCGTTCTCGCCATCGCGCGGACCGCCCTCCAGCCCCTCCAAGCGCCCGGCCTCGGAGTGGCTGTCGCCGGTCAGGCGCCAGCTCTGCCGGGTCACCGGCGCGCTGAGCTGCACCTCGTACTGGCGCTGCCGTTGCGCCCAGTCGATGCGGCCGCTGCCGCCGTTGCGCCCCTTGGTGATCGCCACCCGGCCCTGGAACGACCAGTCCGGATGCGCTTGAAGCCACTGCGCACGCGCGGCTTCGGCCTGCTGCGCAGCGGCGTCGGGGGCGGCGACGGCGACCGGCGACGGAGTGCGGGTCGGCAGCGCGCTGCAACCGGCCAGCAGCAGCCCGGCGGCCAGCGCCCAGGCGGTGCGCAGGCCGGCCGTCACGGCGCCACCTTGTCCAGGGCGCGGCGCAGCGCGCGATTCTCCGGATCGAGCTTGCGCGCCTCGTCGAAGTACTTGTTGGCCTCCTCGTGCTTGCCCTGCTCCCACAGCACCTGGCCGATGTGCGCGGCGATCTCCGGATCCTTAACCAGGCTCCAGGCACGGCGCAGTTGCACCAGCGCCTCCTGGGTCTTGCCGAGCCGGTACAGCACCCAGCCGTAGCTGTCGATGATCGCGGCATTGTCGGGATCGGCGGTGCGGGCGCGGTCGATCAGCTGCTGCGCCTCGCGATAGCGCTTGGTGCGGTCGGCCAGGGTGTAGCCGAGCGCGTTCAGCGCCGCCACGTTCTCCGGGTCGGTGACCAGGATCTTGCGCAGGTCGGCCTCGGCGCGGTCGATGCGGTCGCGACGCTCCCAGGACAGCCCACGCGCGTACAGCAGCGCGTTGTCGTCCGGATATGCGGCCAGGCCGCGTTCGAACACCTGCAGCTCGCCGGCGTCGTCGCCGCTGCGCTGGCGCAGTTCCGCCTCCAGCACGTAGGCATCGCGGCGCGCGGCATCGTCGGCCTCGGCATCGTCCTGCAGCGCGCGCGCCTCGGCGAAGGCCGCGTCCTTCTGGCCGAGCGCGTACAGCGCGCCGGCGGCGCGCAGCCGCGCCTCGCTACGCAGCGGGCCGCCCGGCACGCCGCGGTACCAGTCCACCGCTTCCTGATTGCGCTTGAGGAACTCTGCGATCTTGCCGAGCAGCAGGCGCCGCTCCGGATCCGGCCGGTCGGCGCCCTTGCGCAGCTCGTCGTACAGCGCAGTCAACGCCGCATTGTCCTGCAGCTTGGCCAGCATCGAGGCGCGCAGGCCGTAGTTCTGGGTGGTCTGCGGCCCCAGCGCCAGCACCCGCGCCGCGGCGGCGGTGTCGCCGGTGGCGTCGTAGGCATAGGCCAGCGCGGTGCGCAGTTCCGGGTCGCCGGACACCTTGGGCTCCACGCCCTGCAGCAACGCGCGCGCCTGTTCGGTCTTGCCCGCCTGCTGCAACTGCGTGGCATGCAGCAGCGCCACGCGCGGCTCCTGCGGGAAGCGCTTGACCAACTGGTCGACGATACGCTCGGCCAGCTTGGGCTGGTCCAGGCGCAGCGCCAGGCGTCCGAATTCCTGCCAGGCCTCGAGCTGGTCGGGGATGGCATTGGCGTCGAGCAACTGGTCCAGGGCCTTGGCCGCCACTTCCGGATCGCGGTTGCCGCTGACCAGGGCGATCAGGGCGAAGCGCCAGCCGCGCGGGTCCTTGTCGCGCAGCAAGGCCACCAGCAGGCTGCGCGCCTGGCGCAGGTTGCCGTTGCGCAGGGCCAGCGAGGCCTCGGCGCTGCGCATGGCCAGCGACTCCGGCGCGCGCTGCCGCCACAGCGCCAGCGCCTGGGCGGCGGCGGCGGTGTCGTTGGCCAGCATCGCGATGCGGGTGGCGCGCTCGGCCAGGCCGGCATCGCCGGGGCTGTCGTTGGCGGCCTGCAGGTACCAGCGCGAGGCGTCGGCCAGTTGCCCGGCCTGCAGGGCGAACTCGCCGGCCAGCACCGGGGTCATCACGCCCTGGGCGGGGCTCGGTGCCTTGGCCGCGGCCGGTGCGGCCACGGCGGCGATTGCGGACAGCAGCAGAATGGTACGGATGCGAATCAATGCGGGCATCGGAAGCGGCCGGGCCGTAAAATGGGGCCCTGAATGGCCAGCAGCTTATCGCAAGCAACTGAACAGATGACGTTGTGGGTGCTCGGATTGAACCACCAGACCGCGCCGGTCGACCTGCGCGAACGGGTGGCATTCGCCGGCGACGCATTGCCGCGCGCGCTGCAATCGCTGCGCGGGCTGCCCGACGTCGCCGAGGCGGCGCTGCTGTCCACCTGCAACCGCACCGAGCTGTACGCCATCGCCGGCGATGCGCAACATCTGGCCGACTGGCTGGATTCGCATGCCGCCGGCCTGCACGGCTATCTGTACCAGCATCAGGACGCGGACGCGGTGCGGCACCTGTTCCGGGTCGCCACCGGGCTGGACTCGATGGTGCTGGGCGAACCGCAGATCCTCGGCCAGGTGAAGGACGCCTGGTCGCTGGCGCGCGAGCACGGGGCGATGGGCAGCCGCCTGGACCGGCTGTTCCAGCAGACCTTCTCGGTGGCCAAGCGCGCGCGCACCGATACCCGGGTCGGCGCCAATCCGGTTTCGGTCGCCTCCACCGCGGTGCGCCTGGCGCAGAGCTCCTTCGCCCGGCTCAGCGAATCCACCGTGCTGCTGGTCGGCGCCGGCGAGACCATCGAGCTGGCCGCCAAGCATCTCAGCGAAGGCCGCGTGCGGCGCCTGCTGATCGCCAACCGCACCCTTGCCCACGCGCAGGAATTGGCCAGCCGCCACGGCGGCGTGGCGCTGCCGCTGAGCGAGCTGGAGCGCCACCTGCACGAGGCCGACGTGGTGTTCTCGGCCACCGCCGCGCGCGAGCCGGTGGTGACGCGGGCACAGGTCGAGCAGGCGCTGCGCGCGCGCAAGCACAAGCCGATGCTGCTGTTCGACCTGGCGGTGCCGCGCGACATCGAGGCCGGCGTGGCCGACCTGGCCGACGCCTACCTGTACACCGTCGACGACCTGGAGCGCGCGGTCGAGGACAACCGCCGCGGCCGCCGCGAGGCCGCCGAGGCGGCCGAGGCGATCATCGACCTGCAGGTCGTGCGCTACATGGAGGCGCTGCAGGCCAGCACCCGCCAGGCGCCGCTCAAGCGCCTGCGCGCGCACGGCGACAGCACCCGCGACGACGTGCTGGCCAAGGCGCGGCAGCAGTTGGCGCACGGCAAGCCTGCCGACGAGGTGCTGGAATTCCTCGCCAACACCCTGACCAACCGCCTGCTGCATCCGCCCACAGCCGCGCTGCGCGAGGCGGCGCTGCGCGGCGACGCCGACCTGGCCCGCGCCGCCGAGCGCCTGTTCCCGGAGAAGCCGGGCTATTTCCACCCCATTCTGAAGACCGATGACACCGACCCTGCGCCGTAAGCTGGAGGCGCTGGCCGAGCGTCGCGAAGAACTCGAACGCCTGCTGTCCGACCCCGAGGTGGTGAGCGACAACACCCGCTTCCGCGACTACTCGCGCGAGTTCGCGCAACTGGAGCCGGTCGCCGCCGCGCTGGCCGCCGAGGCCGCGGCCAAGGCCGACCTGGCCTCGGCCGAGGCGATGCGCGCCGATCCGGAACTGCGCGAACTGGCCGAGGAGGAAATCGCCGCCGCGCAGGCGCGCCTGGCCGAACTGGACGCGGAACTGGCGCTGCTGCTGGTGCCGCGCGATCCTCGTGACGACGGCAACCTGTTCCTGGAAGTGCGTGCCGGCACCGGCGGCGACGAGGCGGCGATCTTCGCCGGCGACCTGTTCCGCATGTATGCGCGCTATGCCGAGCGCCAGGGCTGGAAGGTGGAAGTGGAATCGGACAGCCCCGGCGAGCACGGCGGCTACAAGGAGGTCGTGGCGCGCATCGTCGGCCGCGGCGCCTACTCCAAACTCAAGTTCGAATCCGGCACGCACCGCGTGCAACGCGTGCCGGCGACCGAGTCGCAGGGCCGCATCCACACCTCCGCGGCGACGGTGGCGATCATTCCCGAGGCCGACGACGTGGAGGAGATCACGATCAACCCGGCCGACCTGAAGATCGACACCTTCCGCTCCTCCGGCGCCGGCGGCCAGCACGTCAACAAGACCGAGTCGGCGATCCGCATCACCCACGTGCCCAGCGGCGTGGTGGTGGAGTGCCAGACCGAGCGCAGCCAGCACGCCAACCGCGACAAGGCGCTGAAGCGGCTCAAGGCGCAGTTGCTGGAGGCCGAGCGCAGCAAGCAGGCTGCGGCCGAGGCGCAGGACCGCAAGCTGCAGGTCGGCAGCGGCGACCGCAGCCAGCGCATCCGCACCTACAACTTCCCGCAGGGCCGCATCACCGACCACCGCGTCGAGGGCCTGACGCTGTACGACCTGCCGAACGTGATCGAGGGCGACCTGGATGCGCTGATCGGACGGCTGAGCCACGAGCATCAGGTCGACGAACTGGCGCGCCTGAGCGACAGCCCGTGAGCGTGCGCGTGCGCCAGGCCGATGCGCACGACCTGCCGGCGCTGGCAGTGCTGTTCGACGCCTACCGGCAGTTCTACGGGCAGGCGCCGGATGCGGCGACCGCGCACGCGTTCCTGGCTGCGCGCCTGGCCAATGCCGAGTCGGTCGTGCTGCTGGCCGAGCGCGATGCGCAGGCCGCCGGCTTCGTGCAGTTGTATCCGTCCTTCTCTTCGGTGCGGGCGGCGCGGCTGTGGATCCTCAACGACCTGTACGTCGCCCCGGCGCACCGCCGCCATGGCGTGGCGCAGGCGCTGCTGCACGCCGCCGAGCGCCATGCCGCGGACGATGGCGCGGCGCGCATCGTGCTGGAGACGGCGCAGGACAATCTCGCCGCGCAAGCCCTGTACCGCGCCTGCGGCTGGCAGCAGGACCTGGGCGCGCAGCACTACGTCAAGGCGCTGGTGCCGTGAGCGTGCACCGCCCGCGATCGGTCGCGGCCGCCACGGCCGCATGAACGGCGGCGGCGCCGACGAACGCCTGCAACTGCAGGCCGCGGTGCGGCGCGATCCGCAGGATTTCCTGGCCTGGGTGATGCTCGCCGATGCCGAACTCGGCGCCGGCGCGGTGGCGGCCGGCGAACAGGCCGCCGTGCGCGCGCTGCAGTTGCGCCCGGGGCATCCGGAGGCGCTGGCGCGGCTGGGCCGGGTGCGCTGGACCCAGGGCCGTCATGCCGAAGCCGCGCAGGCATTGCGCGAGGCACTTCGGCAAGCGCCGCAGCACCCGGGCATCGCGGTGTGGCTGGGCCACGCCCTGGAAGACAATGGCGAGGCCGAAGCCGCGGCACAGGCCTATGCGCATGCGCACGCCTTGCTGCCGCAGGAACCGTCGATCGCCGCCTATCTGCTGAACTGGCGCCGCAAACTGTGCGACTGGCGCGGACTGGACGCGCTGTCGCAGCAGGTGCGCAGCGCGGTACGGCAAGGACACCCGGCGATCGAACCGTTCGCCTTTCTCAACGAGGACGCGGGCGCGGACGAACAACTGCGCTGCGCACGCAACCGTGCCCAGGCGCTGGCGCGCTCCCTCGCACCACTGCCCGCTGCGCAGGTGCGTGGCGATGGCCCGCTGCGCGTCGGCTTCCTGTCCAACGGCTTCGGCGCGCATCCGACCGGCCTGCTGACCGTCGCCCTGTTCGAGCACTTGCGCGCGCATGCGGACCTGCAGGTGCACCTGTTCGCGCTCAACGGCGACGACCGCAGCGCGCTCCGCGCGCGGCTGCAGGCGGCTGCACATGCCTGGCACGACGTGGCCGGGCAGCCGCATCGGCAGATCGCCCAGCGCATCCGCGATACCGGCATCGACCTGCTGTTCGATCTGCGCGGCTGGGGCGGCGGCGGCACGCCGGAAGTGCTGGCACTGCGCCCGGCGCCGGTGCAGGTGAACTGGCTGGCCTACCCCGGCACTTCCGGCGCCCCCTGGATCGACTACGTGGTCGGCGATGCCTACGCGTTGCCGCCGGCGCTGGCCGCGCACTACAGCGAGCGGGTGCTGCGGCTGCCGCGCGCGTTCCAGCCGTCCGACGACACCCGCCCTATCGGCACCCCGCCCACGCGCCGCGACTGCGGCCTGCCCGAGCACGGCACCGTGTTCTGCTGCTTCAACAACAGCTACAAGCTCGGCCCGCGCAGCATGGCGCGGATGCTGGAGGTGCTGCGGCAGGTGCCGGACAGCGTGCTGTGGCTGCTGTCCGGCCCGGGCCAGGCCGATGACCGGCTGCGTGCCACCGCCACGGCGGCCGGCGTGGCACCGACGCGCCTGCGCTTCATGCCCAAGCTGGCGCACCCGGACTATCTGGCGCGCTACCGACATGCCGACCTGTTCCTGGACACGCATCCGTACAACGCCCACACCACCGCCTCCGATGCCTTGTGGGCCGGCTGCCCGGTGCTGACCTGCCCCGGCAGCACCTTCGCCGCACGCGTGGCCGGCAGCCTCAACCATCACCTCGGCCTGGACGACATGAATGCCGCCGACGACGCAGCGTTCGTCGCCACCGCGGTGCGCCTGGGGCGCGATCCCGCGGCGCTGCAGACGCTGCGCGAGCGGCTGCAGGCGCGGCGCGCGGACAGCGGCCTGTTCGACATGCAAGGCTTCGCCGACGACTTCGCCGCGCTGCTGCGCGACACCGCTTCGCGCCATGGCTGGGACGGCGCGGCCTCGAACTGAGCGATCGCTCACGGATGCGCCACAAGGCCGCGGCGGCACCTCAAGCAACGGACGGCGTGGCGACATATCGCCTGTCAACGTCGCCACCCGCATCACCGCACGTACATCCGCATCGCAGCCTCCCGTCGCCGAGCGCGCTCGCGTCACAGCGCACGCGTGGTGTGGACGACCATCGCTGCAGGTCGCAGCTACGCGTCCAACGGCAGCCTGTGAAGCGCAGGTGCGCAGTCGCCAGCGTGCGAGTCGAGCTACCGAAGCGCTTGACCTCAAGCGAACTTGAGGTCCGACACTGCGCGCACGCTCCTCGTGCAGATCCCGCAATGTCGCTGCCGCTCCCGATTCCGACGCCCGCTCCTCCCGCCCCCGTGCACAGCATGCTGCTCGCCGAATCCCCCCTTCCGGATCGCGCCGCGCTGCTCGACTGCATGCGCGGCCTGTGCGACCACCGGCTGCATGCCCTGACCTGGATGGAATCGCTGGGCGACGCCCCCGACCTGCTGTACGCGCGCTGCTGCTGCGACGCGGCGCCAGCGCTGCATGGACTGCTGCGCGCACGCCTGCCGGCGCTGCGGCGGACGCTGCGGCGCTACCGGCGCATCCGCAGCGGCGTATCCGATCCGCACCGGGCAGCGTCCTGCGTGGTGATGACGCGGGTCCCGACCCGCAATGCAGCGCAGGCGCAGGGCCGCGCCGATACCGCCTTCGCCGCCCTGCAGGATGGCGCGCATGCGCTGCGCGGCCTGATCGCCGCGCACCTGTACCTGTCCGACGACGGCCGCACCCTGCTCGAATGCACCGAGTGGCACAGTGCGGAGGCACAGCGACGCGCCCTGCAGCGCGAACCCGAGCGCCTGCCGCTGGCCGCCGATCGTGCCGCCAGCGTCCGTCGCTTCCGGCCACGTACCGTGGTCCTGCCATGCGACGGCGCGACCCCGGCCCACCTCCACGCCTGAATCGACAGTCGCGCGCCAGCAACGTGCGCGGACGCGACTCCTAGCCCGAGGCCGCGGTTCCAGCGCGCGACCACCACGCCCAGGCGCACGCTTCGGCGGCCCGAAGCGCCCCATTGCCGTCGTCCACGACGACCCGCCAACCCCGCCGTAGCCGCGGCTGAAGCGCCGGGGCGTCCAGGCTGTACGCCGGCCGGGGGAGCCGCTAGGCTGCCGGCATGACCGCCAACGCCGACTTCATTGCCTTGAACCTGTGCGTGCTGACCGTCTCGGACACGCGCACCCTCGACCAGGACAGCTCCGGCGACTACCTGGTCGCCGCGCTCGGCGGCGTCGGCCATCGCCTGCACGCACGGGAACTGCTGCCGGACGACCGTTATCGGATGCGCGCCACGGTCTCGGCCTGGATCGCCGATCCGGAGGTGGACGGCATCCTGGTCACCGGCGGCACCGGCTTCACCGGCCGCGATTCCACGCCCGAGGCGCTGCTGCCGCTGCTGGATAAGCAGATGCCGGGCTTCGGCGAACTGTTCCGCGCGATCAGCGTCGAGGAGATCGGCACCTCCTCGCTGCAGTCGCGCGCCTTCGCCGGCCTGGCCAACGCCACCTTCCTGTTCTGCCTGCCCGGCTCCACCTCGGCCTGCCGCACGGCCTGGGAGCGGATCATCGCTGCGCAGCTGGACGCCCGCACCCGCCCCTGCAATCTGGCCACGCTGCGCCCGCGGCTGAAGGAATGAACTGGACTCCCGCATGCCCCTGGACACCACGTTGCGCCTGCTGGCCAAGGCCAGCGGCATGAGCGCCGCGGACATCGCCGCGGCCATCCCGCGCGCCGGCGCGGCCACGGTCAAGGCCTGGATGGCGGGCGAAAAGCTGCCCGGACGCGCCCAGCTCACCGCCCTGGCACGCACCTTCGGCGTCCCCGCCGGCGCGCTGCTCGGCGAACTGGCCAGCCAACTGGACCCGGCACGCACCCGCGGCGAACACGATCTGCTGCAGGCCTACCGCGCCCTCGACACCCGCCAGCAGGGCGCGCTGCTGGAAGTGGCGCGCAGCATGGCCGGCACCGGTACCCGCAAGCGGAGCAGCAAATGAGCCATCTCAAGCGCAAGCAGTACAAGGCCCTGATGCAGCCGCTGCAACTGGAACTGACCGCGATGGCGCAGGCGGTGCAGCACAGCGGCGAGCGCGTGCTGGTGCTGTTCGAAGGCCGCGACACCGCCGGCAAGGGCGGCGCGATCCAGGCCATCGCCGAACATCTGAACCCGCGCCAGTGCCGCGTGGTCGCCCTGCCCAAGCCGACCGACCGCGAAGCCACGCAATGGTATTTCCAGCGTCACATCGCGCATCTGCCGGCCGCCGGCGAGATCGTGCTGATGGACCGCAGCTGGTACAACCGCGCCGGCGTGGAGCGGGTCATGGGCTACTGCAGCGATGCCGAGTACCACGCCTTCCTGCGCCAGACTCCGCTATTCGAGCAGTTGCTGGTGGACGATGGCATCCGCCTGTTCAAGTACTGGCTGTGCGTGGACCAGGCGCAGCAGGAAAAGCGCTTCGCCGAGCGCCTGCACGACCCGTTGAAGGGCTGGAAGCTGTCGCCGGTGGACCTGAAGTCGCGCAGCCAGTACGCCGACTACACCCGCGCCCGCGAAGCGATGCTGGAAGCCACCCACCGCGACTACGCGCCGTGGACCCTGGTCGACTTCAACGACCAGAAGCGCGGCCGCCTGACCCTGATCCGGCACCTGCTCGACCAACTGCCGGAAACCCGCCTGCACGAACCGGACATGGACCTGCCGCCGCTGAAGCAGAAGCTGCACAAGGAAAAGTTCGGGCTGCTGCAGCCGATTCCGTCGTATGAGGCGGGGAGTGGGGATTAGGGGTTGGGGATTGGGGATTGGGTGAAGCCTGCGGCGCGCAGTCGTCGCCTTGCGACAGCACCTCGCTGGGCGCGTCCACCCACAGCCATTCCAGGGATAGTGCTTCGCGGCTGAAGCCGCTCCTACAGCGAAAGACGCCTGTTTGTTGGTGTACGAGCCGAGACCATCGCAGGAGCGGCTTCAGCCGCGACGAGCGAAGCCATCCCCTCCTCCCGTCGCGCAAGGCGTCGGGACTGAAGTCCCTCCCACAAGGACTGCGCTCCGTTCCGGACGCATCGGATGGAGGTCGGTTTAGCCGCGGCACCATCATCGTCAACCTTCCGGGTCGCGGCTGAAGCCGCTCCTACGGCAATTCGACAGTGATTCGACGGCAATCTGATGGCGACCTGATGGCGCTTCCGCACGCACGGAAGCGCGCCTTCCAATCCCCAATCCCGAATGCCCAATCCCGGGCGGCGGCGGCCACGCCGCCTAGCCCGACACCCTCACCCCGCCGCCTTCCCCTTGCCCTGCCCGGGCGCCGGGCCACCGGCGGCGGCGATCGCGGTTTCGATGTCGTGGGCGGTGACCGGCCCCAGGAACTGCTTGGCGAGCTTGCCATCGGGCGCGATCAGGTAGGTCATCGGCAGGCCGCGCGGGGTGGCGAAGTCGGCCGGCGGCGCATAGGTGTCGACGATGACGATCGGGTAGGCGACCGGGTGCTGCTTCAGGAACGCCTGCATCTCCGCCGGCTCGATGTCCTCGTAGGCCAGGCCCACCACCTCGATGTTGTCGCGCATCACGTGCAAGGCCGACAGTTCCGGCATCTCCTTCAGGCACGGCGCGCACCAGGTGGCCCAGAAGTTCACCACCACCCACTGCCCGCGGTGCGCGGCCAGGTCGTACTCGCGGCCATCCACCGCCTTCATCTTCAGGGTCGGCTCGGGGCGGGTCTCCTGCACCACGGACGGCCCGGCCGCCGGCGCGGCGGGCGCCTCCGGCGCTGCCGGGGCGGGCGGCGCCTTGGGCGCGGTGGACGACGCGGGGGTCGCGGCGCCGTCGGCCGGCTTGGGCGTGGGCTGGCGGTCGCATCCGGCCAGCAAGGCGGCGGCGGCGAACAGCGGGAACAGCAGGCGCATGGCGGTCATGCAAGGTCTCCAATCTCGGTGTAGAGGTCGCCGACGCGACGCTTGAGCACGTCGCGCAACGGCAGGCGCAGTTCGTCCAGCGCGCGGCACGCCGCCTGGCCCAGGGCGTCGTCGCGGCACGGCAGATAGGTCTCGACGACAGGGATGCGCAGCTGGCAATTCTCGTACAGCTCGGCCACCGGCACGTCGCTCAGGTCGCGGGCCAGCATCCAGTCGCCCTGCTCGGTTCGACTGAGCAGGCGGATGCGTTCCAGCTCGCACAGCAGTTCCTGCACCAGCGAATCGGTCAGCATCGGCTCCAGTTCCAGGAGTTGGTCCTCCTGCAGCCCCCTGCCCTGCCTGCGCGCCTGCGCGAAGCGGCCGAGCAGGCGCAGCAGGCCGTAGATCTCATAGCCGGCCGGCAGGCGCATCGAGGCCGGCTGGTAGCGGAAGGCGGCGATCGAAGACGACACCGAGGCGCCGAGCAAAATCGCGATCCAGCTCAGGTAGATCCACAGCAGGAAGATCGGCACGAACGCGACCGTGCCATAGATGCGCTGGTACGACTGGAAGCTGCCCAGGTACAGGCTCAGGCCCCACTTCACCAGTTCCAGCAGCAGCACCGCCAGCAGTGCACCCGGCACCGCATGGCGCAGCTTGACCGTGTGGTGCGGCACCACTCGGTACACCAGGGTGATGCAGACGAATTCGATCAGCACCGGCGCCACGCTCAGCACCACCTGCGCCAGCAGCCGGCCTTCGCTGGTCTTGAACAGCGGCAGCGCGAAGAACCGCGCCGACACCGCCAGCGAGGCCGCGGCCAGCAGCGCGCCCAGGGTCAGCACGGTCCAGTACACCAGGAAGCGGGTCAGCTGCGGCCGCGCCGAGACCACCCGCCAGATCTGGTTGAAGGTCTGCTCGACGCTGTTGAGGGTGATCAGCAGCGAGACCACCAGCGCGATCACGCCGGCGGTGGTCAGTTGTCCGGCGCTGGCCGAGAACTGCCGCAGGTAGGCCTCCACCGAGCGCGCCGCGGCCGGCACGAAGTTGGAGAAGATGTAGTCGCTGAGCTGGTCGCTCCACTTGTCGAACACCGGGAACGCCGACAGCACCCCGAACACCACCACCGCCAGCGGCACCAGCGCGAAGATGGTGGTGTAGGCCAGCGAGGCCGCGGCCTGGAATAGGCGGTCGTCGAGGAAGCGCCGCCACAGGAAGCCGGCGAAGCTGCGCATGCGCGCGCGGTCGCGCAGGCGATCGGCCCAGAGATTGACGGTGTCCAGCGGCTGCATCGGGCAAGGGTACCCGATGCGCATGGACGCCGGCATCGTCGATACTGGCGGTCGTTTCGATCCACGAGAGGGCCGCATGGCCGAGATTCTGGTCCTGTACTACAGCCGTGGCGGCTCGGTGGCGCGCCTGGCGCGGCAGATCGCGCGCGGCGTCGGCGAGGTGCCGGGCATGGCCGCGCGCCTGCGTACCGTGCCGCCGGTGGCGGCGGTCACCCAGACCAGCGCACCGCCGGTGCCCGACAGCGGCGCGCCGTACGTGGACGCCAGCGACCTGCGCGAGTGCGTGGGCCTGGCGCTGGGCAGCCCGACCCGCTTCGGCAACATGGCCGCGCCGGTCAAGCACTTCATCGACGGCCTCGGCGCCGACTGGGCCAGCGGCACGCTGGCCGGCAAGCCGGCGGCGGTGTTCACCTCGACCGCGTCGCTGCACGGCGGCCAGGAAGCCACCCTGCTGTCGATGCACCTGCCGCTGCTGCACCACGGCTGCCTGATCGTCGGCATTCCCTACACCGAACCGCTGCTCAGCAGCACCCGCAGCGGCGGCACGCCGTACGGCGCCAGCCACGTCGCCGGCGCGGAAGACGATCCGCAGCCCAGCGAGGAAGAAGCGCACCTGGCGCGCGCGCTCGGCCGGCGCCTGGCCGACATCGCGCAGCGACTGGCGGCGCCATGAGCGGCGGGCGCCTGCGGGTGGCGCTGGGGGCGACGCTGCTGGCGCTGGCGACACTGTTCGCGGCCTGGTTCCACGACGATCGCCACCGTCTGGCCGCCCTGCTGGTGTTCGCGCTGCCGCCGCTGCTGCTCGCCGTAGGCGTGCTGCGCGGCTCGGCAGTGGCACGATTCTGGAGCGGCGTCGGCGCGCTGCTGTGGTTCAGCCACGGCGTGATGACCGCCTGGAGCCACCCGCCACAGCGTGGCTACGGCTGGGCGGAACTGCTGCTGGCGCTGCTGGTGGTAGGCCTGTCCAGCGCCCCGGGCATCCGCGCACGCTTCGCCCGCCGCCGCGGCGCGGCCGGGCGCGACTGAGCGGCCGCCCCGCCGCGCCCGGTATCATGGACGGCCTGCGCGGCCACGGCCGCGCCCCGACATGCTTCTAGGAACGGCAATGGAAGAGCTCCTGATCGTCACCACCGGCGGCACGATCGACAAGATCTACTTCGACGACAAGTCCGACTACCAGATCGGCGACCCGCAGATCGGCCAGATCCTCAAGGAACTGGGCGTGACCTTCCGCTTCACGGTGATCCCGATCATCCGCAAGGATTCGCTGCACATCACCGACGAAGACCGCGAACTGATCCGCGCCACCATCGCCGCGCAGTCCGCACGCCATGTGCTGATCACCCACGGCACCGACTCGATGGTGCAGACCGGCAAGGTGCTGCAGGCGATCGAGGGCAAGACCATCGTGATGACCGGCGCGCTGAACCCGGCGCGCTTCCGCGGCTCCGACGCCGAGTTCAACATCGGCTGCGCGGTCGGCGCGGTGCAATCGCTGCCGGCCGGCGTCTACATCGCCATGAACGGGCGCATCTGGGACCCGCAGAAGGTGCGCAAGAACGTGGCGGCGAACCGCTTCGAAGCGGCCTGAGCGGCGACGATGTCCAAGGCCACGCGCGCAACCAAGGCGCTGGATGCGGCCGGCATCGTCTACCGGCTGCATCCCTACGACTACGAAGCCGAAGCCGGCGCCAAGGGCCTGCAGGCCGCACAGGCGCTGGGCCTGCCGCCGGAGCGGGTGCTGAAGAGCCTGATGGCCTGGGTCGACACGCGCGCGGTCTGCGTGGTGGTCCCGTCCGACCGCCGCGTGCAGTTGAAGAAACTGGCCGCCGCCGCGGGCGGCAAGGCGGCGCGGATGATGGAGGCCGCCGAGGCCGAGCGCCGCACCGGCTACAAGGTCGGCGGCATCAGTCCGCTGGGCCAGCAGCGGCCGGCGCCGGTGCTGATCGAGCAAACGGCACTGGGCGCAGGCAGCGTCTGGTTCAACGCCGGGCAGCGCGGCCTGCTGCTGGAAATGGAGGCCGCGCAGGTGCTCGACGCGCTGCAGGCGCGTGCCTGCGATCTGTGCGAGTGAGGCGCGTCAGTAACTCGCGGTCGCACTCACGCCCGCCACCGCGGTGATCGCCTTGATCCGCACGTAATAGAGCCCGGCCGGCAAGGTCAGCGTGCAGCGCTCGGTGGTCCCGGCGGCGACCGAGCGGCAACCGTATGCGGTATCGGTCGGCAGGGCGCCCGCGCGCAGGTACAGATCGGCATTGCCGCTGCCGCCGCTCAGGGCCAGGGTCAGCGCCGACGTGCCGGCGGGCACGGTGATCTGGTAGTACAGCGACGTTCCCGCCTTGAGCGACAGGTTTCCCAGCGGCACGCCACGCACCAGCGTCTGCGCCTTCACTGTCGCCGCCACCGCCGCCCCCGCATTGACCAGCCCTGCACCGCAGCCGGCGGTGCACGCCACCGGCAGCGGGCTGGCGGTGGCCTTCAGCCGCGCCTCCAGTACCGCCGGCGTCAGTGGATTCAGCGCTGCCGACAGCACCAGCGCGGCGACGCCGGCCACGTGCGGCGCCGCCATCGAGGTGCCGCTGTAGGACGCATACGCCGGCGCCCCCGGCCCCAGCGTGCCGGTATTAAGCGTGGACAGGATGCCCTGTCCGGGAGCGGCAATGTCCACGCCCGCCCCATAGTTGGAAAAACTGGCACGGGCGCCGGCGGAAGTGGTCGCGGCCACCGCGATCACGTTCGGACAGTTGGCGGGCACGCTGCCGGCGACATCGCTGCTGCTGTTGCCCGCAGCGACGACGACGCTGGTCCCGCGCGCAACCGCACTCGCGATCGCCCCTGCCATCGTCGGCGAACAGCTTCCGGCGGCACCCAGCGACAGATTGATGACCTGCGCCGGCGTCGGGTTGGCGGGAACGCCGGCGATGGCGCCGCCGGACGCCCAGACGATGGCGTCGGCGACATCGGAGAGATAACCACCGCATTTACCCAGCACGCGCACCGGCAGCAGCTTCGCGTTGAAGGCGACGCCGGCGACACCGGCGGCATTATTGGTGACCGCGGCGATGGTGCCGGCCACATGCGTGCCGTGCCAACTCGAACTCGCCGCCGGCGTACCGGCACCGCAGGTATTGGCGGGATAGCCATCGCCCGGATCGGCGGCGTCACGGTCGCGGCCGCCGCCATCGCCGGCCACCAGGGGATCGCTGATGAAGTCGTAGCCCGGCAACACGTTCGCGGCCAGATCCGGATGTGCGGTGATGCCGGTATCGAGCACTGCGACCACCACGCCCTTGCCCGTCGCCAGATCCCAGGCCGGGCGCACATTGATCGCCGCCGTACCGGTTCCGAACGCCCATTGTTGGGACAGGCCAGGATCGTTCGGGACCAGCAGGGGGCGCAACAGCATATCGACCTCCACGCGCGCGACGGCCGGATCGGCGGCCAGGCGCCGCATCAGCGTTTCCGCCTCGACGCGATCCAGGCTGCGATCGGCGGCAATGACGTCGGCACCGGTCGCCAGGCGCCGCAACGATGCCAGGCCGAGGGCACGGCCGCGCCGGGCCGGCAACATGCGTGCGGCCTCCGCCAGCGGTGCCGCGCGCGAGGCCAGCGCAGGCGCGGCGCCATCGCGATAGGTGACGATGAAACGCTGTGGATTCGGCGTCGTCGCCAGCGCCTGCAATCCGATCTCGCCGGCAGCGGCGGTGCCGGCGGCCGCCAGCAGCAAAAGGCACGCGGCGCTGCGGCGCCGAAGCACGCTGTACTTGAACATGAGACTCCCCCCCGAGCTGTACACATGGCGCAGTCGGCCGTCCACCGCGCAGGGTCGAACGTGGCGGCGCAGGCCGCGGCCACCGCGTACGCGACAGCCGCAGGACGGCCCTGCACTGCGGATAGCGGCAAGGCGCGGGTCGGGGAGAGGGCGCGAGCGGCGCAATGTGCAGATCTGTGATCGGCGACGAGCCCTGCTGCGGAGTGCATCAAGACGACCGGGCCAGGGCAGCCGGAAACGGACGCGGCACCAACAAAAAAGCCCCGCGCCGAAGCGCGGGGCGACCGAGAGTGGCGGCGGCGGCGTCCTGGCCGACCGCTGCGATCCGGCACCGGGAGGTGCGCGGCGGGCATGGCGCGGCCGCCGCGACGGAGTGCCTCAGTAGTCGGCCTTCAGGCTGACACCGGAGAACGTGCTGTACGCCTTCACCCGCACGTAGTAGGTGCCGGCCTGCGGGGAGTTGAAGGTGCAGCTCTCGTTGTTGCCGTTCTTGTACGGACGGCAGTCGTAGGCCGAATCGGTCGGCGCGCTGCCGAAGCGCACGTACAGGTCGGCATCGCCGCTGCCGCCGGAGGTGGTGACCACCAGGCTGCTGGCGCCGGACGGCACCTTGACCGTGTAGTTCAGCGAGGAGCCGCTGTTGGCGCTGAGGTTGGTGACCGCCACGCCGTCCTGCAGTTCGTTGCTGCTGCCGCCACCACCGCCACCACCGCTGCTGCCGCCGTTCAACGCTGCGGTGACCGCCGCGTTGGCGTCGAGCAGGCCGGCGCCGCAGCCCTGCGAGCAGGAGAAGCTGGCGGCGGTGTTCTTGATGGTGCTTTCCACCTGCGCCGGGGTCAGCGCGGTCGGCGCCACCGACTGCATCAGCGCGACCACGCCGGCCACGTGCGGGGTCGCCATCGAGGTGCCGTTGTACGAGGCGTAGCTCGGGTTGCCCGGGGTGGTGGTACCGTCGTTGAGCGTGGACAGGATGTTCGAGCCCGGCGCGGAGATGTCGATGCCCGCGCCGTAGTTCGAGTAACTGGCCTTGGCCCGCGACGAGGTGGTCGCCGCCACCGCGATCACGTTGTTGCAGTTGGCCGGCACCGAGCTGGACACGTTGGTCGAGCTGTTGCCCGCCGCCACCACCACCGTGGTGCCGCGGCTGACCGCGCCGTTGATGGCGTTCTGGTAGGTGCTCGAGCAGGTGCCGCTGCCGCCCAGCGACATGTTGATCACTTCGGCCGGGGTGGTATTGGTCGGCACGCCGCTGACGGTGCCGCCGGAGGCCCAGGTGATCGCATCGGCGATGTCGGAGGTGTAGCCGCCGCACTTGCCGAGCACGCGCACCGGCAGGATCTTGGCCTTGAACGCGGTGCCGGCCACGCCGGTGCCGTTGTTGGTGACCGCGGCGATGGTGCCGGCCACATGGGTGCCGTGCCAGCTGGAATTGGAGGCGGGCGAACCGGAGTAGCACTCGCCGGCAGCGGCCCAGTCGCCTTCGTCGGCCGGGTTGCTGTCGCGGCCGTTGCCGTCGCGCGCCGAATCCGCGTCGCTGATGAAGTCGTAGCCCTGCAGGACGTTGGCGTTGAGGTCCGGGTGGCTGGTGATGCCGGTGTCGATCACCGCCACGACCACGCCGTCGCCGCTGGCCTTGTCCCAGGCCGAGCGCACGTTGATGCCGGCATTGGTGGTGCCGAAGGCCCACTGGTCGCCCAGGCGCGGATCGTTCGGCGTCAGCGCGATGGTCATGCGCTGGTCGACCTCGACGTACTCGACGTTCGGGTCGGAGGCGATCTGCCGCATCAGCGTCTCGGCCTCGGCGCGGTCCAGCGGACGGCTGGCCTTGACCACTTCCGGACCCACCGCCAAGCGGCGCAGGCTGGTCAGGCCGAGCGCGCGGCCGTTCTTGGCCGGCAGCACGGCGGCGGCCGACTGCAGCGTCGCGCGCAGCGCCGCCGAAGGCGCCGCAGCGGCGGCGGACGCGCTGGAGATGCTGACCGGCGCGGCATCGCGGGTCTTGACGATGAAGCGCTGCACGGTCGGTTCGGAAGACAGGCCGGAGAGGTTCACGTCACCGGCGAAGGCTGGGGTGGCCAACAGCAGCGAGGTGAGAGCGGAGGCGCCAAGCACGACCAGCCACGGACGCTGGCGCGACCCACGATGCGACATTTCGGACATTCGGACTTCCTTTCGGTTGAGTAGCCGCCTGATGGCGGTGTTCCGCGCCGCACCGGTCCGGTCGAAACCTGAACCTGGCGTGCATTGCGAGCCCGGTCGGATGGCGTGTTACCGACCATTCATCGACGCTAGCTCAGTACAAGCGCGTATGGAGCAGGGTGTGACGGAAATCCGTTGTACAAAACGACGAAATGCAATCACCGTCGATGTCACAAAGAGAACTACACCTCATTTTTGCTGCAATGCAGCATGGAAAGACGCCAGACTTGGCAAATCAGGGGCAGATTTTTGGCTCCCGCGCGACACACGGGACAAGAAAAGGAGACAGTGGATACAGACGACAGAGGTCGCCTGCAGGGCGGCGCCACATCGGAACAGACACGGAATGTCCGGGGGGCGGACTCCCGGAGAGACGGGGAAGGCGCGGTGCGGAGGCGGGGCGGCGACACCTCGCACGCCCCCGGCTCACAGGTGCGGACCTCGCCTGCAATGGCCGACGCCACCATGTCGGACCATGCCCACCGGGCATGAGGTCCATTCGCCAGGGCGGCCGACAGCCGCCCCAGCGTTGGGCGTTCGGCTCAGCCCAGCCGCACCAGCCAGCCGTGGCGGTCGGCCACGCGGCCGTACTGGATGTCGGTGAGTTCCTGGCGCAGCGACAGCGTCACCGGGCCGGCGGGCGCGCTCAGGTCGCCGACCGCGAAGTCCTTGCCCTTGAGCTGGCCGATCGGGGTCACCACCGCGGCGGTGCCGCAGGCGAACACCTCGGCGATCTCGCCCGAGGCCAAGCCGTCGCGCCACTCGTCGATGCTGACCTGCCGCTCCACCACCTGCATGCCGCGGTCGCGGGCCAGTTGCAGGATGCTGTCGCGGGTGATGCCTTCCAGGATGCTGCCCGACAGCGCCGGGGTGACCAGGCTGCCGTCGCGCATCACCAGGAACACGTTCATGCCGCCCAGTTCCTCGATGTACTTGCCCTCGACCGGGTCGAGGAACAGCACCTGCGAGCAGCCCTGCGCCTGCGCCTGCTGCTGCGGCAGCAGCGAGGCGGCGTAGTTGCCGCCGCACTTGGCCGCGCCGGTGCCGCCCTTGGCGGCGCGCGCGTAGTCGGTGGACAGCCAGATCGCCACCGGCGCCACGCCCTTGGCGAAATAGGCACCGGCCGGACTGGCGATGACGTAGTAGCCGGCCTTCTGCGCGGCGCGCACTCCCAGGAACGCCTCGTTGGCGATCATGAACGGACGGAAATACAGGCTGGTCTCCGGCGCCGACGGCACCCACGCGGCATCTACCGCGATCAGCTGCCGCAGCGACTCCACGAACAGGTCCACCGGCAGCTCCGGCAGCGCCAGGCGCTGCGCCGAGCGCTGCAGGCGCTTGCCGTTGGCCTCAGGGCGGAAGGTCCAGATCGAGCCATCGGCATGGCGGTAGGCCTTGATGCCTTCGAAGATCTCCTGGCCGTAATGCAGCACCGAGGCGGCCGGGTCCAGCGCCAGCGGGCCGTAGGCGCGCACTTCGGCGTCGTGCCAGCCCTGCTCGCGGCTCCATTCGATGGCGACCATGTGGTCGGTGAAATAGTTGCCGAAGCCCGGCGCGGCGAGGATCTGCGCGCGCGCCTCGGCGCTGCGCGCGGCGGTGGACGGGGTCAGGCGGAACTGCGTGGACGGCTCGGTAGCGGACACCGGGAATTCCTGTGGTAGTCGAGGGATGGCCAGGGCCGCCGGGCGTGGCGGCCGCAGCGGCGACGCCCGATCCGGGCTCCGGCACGACGCACGGGGCGTCGCGCGCGGGTCAGAGCATGCCGGTTTCCAGGCGCGCGGCCTCGGACATCATATGCCGGCCCCACGGCGGATCGAACACCAGCTCGACGTCGGCCTCGGCGATGGTCGGGATCATTTCCAGCTTGCTGCGCACGTCGTCGACCAGGATCTCGCCCATGCCGCAGCCGGGCGCGGTCAGGGTCATCTTGACCTCGACGGTGCGCTGGCCATCCTCGCGCGCGTGCATGGTCACGTCGTAGATCAGGCCCAGATCGACGATGTTGAATGGGATCTCGGGATCGAAGCAGGTGCGCAACTGCTGCCAGATCAGGGCTTCGACCTGCTCGTCGCCGGCGTCCTCGGGCAGTTCCAGCCCCGGCGGCGGCTCCTTGCCGATGGCGTCGCCGTCCTTGCCGGCGATGCGGAACAGATTGCCCTCCACGAACACCGTGTAGCTACCGCCCAGGGCCTGGGTGATGTAGCCGTAGCTGCCGGCGGGCAGGGTCACCGCGTCGCCCTGCGGCACCATCACCGCGGCGCAATCGCGTTCGAATTGGACAGGTTCGCTGCTGCGTGAGTACATGGGGGCGATATGGGGACAGGCCCCGCCGGTGCAAGTCGTGCAGTTTATCCGAGTGCGCGGGGCGCGCGCCGGAAGTATCCTGTACGCCTTCTCCGGGAACATCGAATGCCGCCTTCCTCCACGCCGGCCAGGCCCTCGCACTGGCTGTGGCCTCTGTTGCTCGCCATGGGCTGTTTCACCGCGTTGATCGCCTGGTTGCTGGTGGCGCTGTCGCTGGGTCGCCAGGCCGGCTGGATGGCCGTGGTGGTGGCGCTGGAGATCGCCTGGATGCTGCGCCTGGGCAACCTGCCACGCGGCCCTCTGCGCATCGCCGTGGCGATGAGCGCCACGGTGCTGGTGATCGTCGCCGCCAACTGGGGCATCGCCGCTGCGCAGATGGGTGCGGGGCTGGGCCTGAACGTGTGGGATTCGTCGCTGAAGATGGGCGCCTACTACGCCTGGACCCTGACCCTGCTGGCCAACAGCCCCGGCGACCTGCTGTGGCTGTGCATCGGCGTGGCCACGGCGTATTTCAGCGCGCGCTGATCACGGCGCGAGCGCGGCGGACGCCGCTGGCGTGGCGCGGCCTGAGGGCATCCCGATCATCCGCCCTCGCGCTGAAGCGCATCGCTTTTTGTAGGAGCGGCTTCAGCCGCGATGGGCGTTACCGGTAACGTCTGGTCGCGGCTGAAGCCGCTCCTACGACGCCTGCTTTCGCGACGTCACCCCTGCCCTGCCATTCCGCCCGCAACGGCTCAATGCCCGCCGCCATCCAGCGCCTTCAGCTCGCTGACCAGCGCGCCGGCCGCCTCGGCACCATCGCCGTACAGCATGCGGGTGTTGTCGGCATAGAACAGCGCGTTCTCGATGCCGGCGAAGCCGGTGCCCTTGCCGCGCTTGATGACGATGACGTTCCTGGAATTGACCACGTCCAGGATCGGCATGCCGTAGATCGGGCTGGCCGGGTCGGTCTTGGCGACCGGGTTGACCACGTCGTTGGCACCGATCACCAGCGACACGTCGGTGCTGGCGAACTCGGGGTTGATGTCGTCCATGTCGGCGATCAGGTCGTAGGGCACGCCGGCCTCGGCCAGCAGCACGTTCATGTGCCCGGGCATGCGCCCGGCCACCGGATGGATCGCGAACTTGACCTTGACCCCGCGCTCGATCAGCCGCTGCGCCAGCTCCCAGATCTTGTGCTGCGCCTGCGCCACCGCCATGCCGTAACCGGGCACGATCACCACCCGTTCGGCGTAGGCCATCATCGCCGCCACGTCGCCGGCCTCGATCGGCTTCTGGCTGCCAGCGATCGCCTGCGCCTGGCCGCCGCCGCCGAAGTTGGAGAACAGCACGCCGCGGATCGGCCGGTTCATCGCCTTGGCCATCAGCCGGGTCAGCAGGATGCCGGCCGCGCCGACCATCATGCCGGCGATGATCAGCGCCTCGTTGCCGAGCACGTAGCCCTCGAAGGCCACCGCCAGGCCGGTGAAGGCGTTGTACAGCGAGATCACCACCGGCATGTCGGCGCCGCCGATCGGCAGCGTCATCAGCACGCCCAGGGCCAGCGCCAGCACGAAGAACAGCACGATCGCCAGCGGACTCAGGCTGATCGCGGCCCACGCGCCCACGCCCAGCATCGCCACGCACACCAGCAGGTTGAACGCCTGCTGCGCGGGGAACGTGACGCGCTTGTCCAGGCGCCCGTCGAGCTTGGCCCAGGCGACGATCGAACCGGACAGCGACACCGCACCGATCGCCGAGCCGATCACCGCCAGCGCCAGCGTGGTCGCATCCGGCTGGCGCGCGGCCAGCGCGGCGATCGCGGCCTCGCTCCAGTGCGTGGTATCGCGGCGCATCAGGAACGAGAAGCGCAGCAGCTCCACCGCACCGATCGCCGCCGCCGAGCCGCCGCCCATGCCGTTGTACAGCGCGACCATCTGCGGCATGTCGGTGATCGCCACCTTCTTGGCGGAGATCCACGCCGCGGCAGTACCGAGCACGATCGCCAGCACGATCAGCGGCAGGTTGTGCAGGCCCGGCAGCAGGAAGGTGGCGGCAGTCGCCAGCAGCATGCCGAAGCCGGCCCAGCGGATGCCGCTGCGCGCGGTCCTGGGCGAGGCCATGCGCTGCAGGCCGAGCAGGAACAGGGTGGCGGCGACCAGATAGCTGCTCTTGATCAGGATCGGCAACAGTTCCATCAGCACGCGTGCTCCGAAAAAGGACATCTGCCCGAGCGGCAGCAACTACGAGAGGACGCCCGGCGCGAGGCCGAGCAGTGCGAGCAGGACGGCCACGGCCAGCGCCGCGGCGGTGCGCCGAGGCCGCGCATTCAATCCTTCGCCTTGGTCTTGGAAGCGTCCGGCTTGCTGGACTTGAACATGTCCAGCATGCGCTCGGTCACCACATAGCCGCCGGCGGCATTGCCGGCGCCGAGCAGCACCGCGACGAAGCCGATGGCTTTCTCCAGGGTGGTGTCGGCATGCCCCAGCACCACCATCGCGCCGATCAGGACGATGCCGTGGATGAAGTTGGAACCGGACATCAGCGGGGTGTGCAGGATCACCGGCACCCGCGAGATGATCACATGCCCGGCGATGGCCGCTAGCATGAAGATGTACAAGGCCACGAACCCGTCGCTCATCGCACTGTTCTCCCGGGCGCCGCGCCCGTCCGCCGCATCATAACCGCGTGCTGAACCGCTGTGCGATGCCGTCATGCGGTTGCGCGGCGGGCGCGAGGCCCGGCCGGTCAACCACGCCCGCCACCGCGCGTTAACCACGGCATCCCCCTGCCGGAAGCTAAGCTGTGCTGGTGAGCACGCCCGCCCTCGCACCGCCATCGACCGATGCCGACACCGAACAGCGCCCGCTGCCGGCGTCGCTGGACGCGTTCCTGGCCGAGATCGGGCCGCGCGCGTTCCGCTTCGCCGAAGCCGGACTGCGTCAGCGCGAGGACGCGCTGGACGCGGTGCAGGACGCGATGATCAAGCTGCTGGCCTATCGCGAGCGCCCGGCGCAGGAATGGACGCCGCTGTTCTGGAGCATCCTGCGCCGGCGCATCATCGACCTGCAGCGCCGCCGCACCTTCCGCCTGCGCTTCTGGGCGCCGACCAGCGAGCGTGACGCGGACAGCCCGCCGGACTGGGCCGACGACGGCCCCAATCCGTCCGAGCAGCACGAGCGTCGGCAGACCCATGCGCGGCTGGTGACGGCGCTGCGCGCATTGCCGGCCCGGCAGCGCGAGGCCTTCACCCTGCGCGTACTGGAAGAGCTGGACGTGGCCACCACCGCACGCGCGATGGGCTGCTCGGAAGGCTCGGTAAAAACCCATCTGTCGCGCGCCCGCGAGGCGCTGCAGAAACATCTGGAGGACGTCCGATGACATCCGATCCCACCCGCCCGGCGGATTTCGACACGCAGATGCGCGCCGTCCACCAGGCCGGCTTGCAGGCCCTGCCCGCGCCGACCCTGGCGCGGCTGCGCGCCGCACGCCAGCAGGCCAGCCATGCGCACGCGGCGCCAAGCCGGCGCTGGGGCTGGCTGCTGGCGGCGGTCCCGGCGCTGCTCGGCGCGGCGCTGGGCGTGCACCTGCTGCTGCGCCCCGCACCATCGATGCCGACCACCACCGCCAGCGTCGCCACCGCCACTGCCACGACCGTGGCCACGACCGCCTCGGCGCGCGCCGGCGCGGCCACCGACAGCGACCAGGCCGCGACCGCGATGCTCGACGAAAATCCCGACCTGTACCTGTGGCTGGGCTCCGATACCTCGCTGGCAATGGAATGAACCCGATGACTCGCCTGATCCGTCTCTCCCTGGCGCTGGCGCTGCTGGCCGGCACTGCCGTCCCGGCGGCCTTCGCCGCCCCGCCCCCGCCCGGGCCGCCGCCACCGCCGAGCGCGGCCGACCGCGACGACGACTCCGGCCCGCCGCTGCCCGACTGGGAACACCTGAGCCCACAGCAGCGCGAGCTGCTGATCGCGCCCCTGCGCCAGCGCTGGAACGATGCCCCGCAGCAACGCCGACGCATGTTCGAGCACGCGCAGCGCTGGCAGTCGATGACCCCCGAGCAACGCGACCGCGCACGCAAGGGCGCCCGTCGCTACGAGGACATGACCCCGCAGCAGCGCGAGGAGGCGCGGGTGCTGTTCGAGCGCATGCGTACGCTGCCGCCGGACCAGCGCAAGGCGCTGCGCGACCGCTGGGAAGCAATGACGCCGGCGCAACGCGCCGCCTGGATCCGTGCCAATGCCGGCCCGGACAACCTGCCGCCGCCGGATGCTGCCAGGTAGGCGAAACGCGGCGCCGGTTCAAGCCTGATGCGCATGGCGCGCGCGCCCTCGCATCGTCGGGTGCTGCGCATGGAGTCCAGCGCCGCGGAAATCACCTCGTAGGCGCGGCTTCAGCCGCGACCGGGTTTACCGGGAAGGCTATCGCGGCTGAAGCCGCTCCTACGGAAGTCGCCCTCCGGTCGCGACGCGGCGTTTTGGGTAGCGCCCGTCGCGGCTGAAGCCGCTCTTACGCGGGCTCACCTTGCCAGCAGATCAGCGCCGCCCGAGCCGGCGCCCAACCATCGCGGCCGCACTCACGCCGTCCAGCGCGTCTTCGCCAACAGTTCGTCGTTCCAGTCGTAGGCGATCGCGCCGTCCTTCAGGAACAGAGCGACGAAGTTGTAGACGTTGCGCGCGTACATTTCGCTGGCATGCACCGCGCCCATGCTGGCCAGATCCAGCGGCCCGGCGATGGTCACGCCGGCGTGTTCGATGGTCTCGCCCGGGCGGGTCAGTTCGCAGTTGCCGCCGGTCTCGGCGGCCAGGTCCACCACCACGCTGCCCGGCTTCATCCCGGCGACCATCGCCGCGCTGAGGATCTTCGGTGCCGGCCGTCCCGGCACCGCGGCGGTGCACACCACCACGTCGATGCCCTTCAGGTGCTCGGCCAGGCGACGCTGCTGCTCCGCGCGTTCGTCGTCGGTGAGTTGCCGCGCGTAGCCGCCCTCGCCGGCGGCGCTGACCCCGAGATCGAGGAACTTGCCGCCCAGCGATTCGATCTGCTCGCGGGTTTCCGGGCGCACGTCGAAGCCCTCCACCTGCGCACCCAGGCGCTTGGCGGTGGCGATGGCCTGCAGGCCGGCCACGCCGGCGCCGACGATCAGCACCTTGGAGGGGCGGATGGTGCCGGCCGCGGTGGTCAGCATCGGGAAGAAACGCGGCGCCAGCTGCGCGGCGATCAGGGTCGCCTTGTAGCCGGCCATGCCGGCCTGCGAGCTGAGCACGTCCATCGCCTGCGCGCGGGTGGTGCGCGGCAGCCGTTCCAGCGGGAAGGCGACCAGTTGCCGCGCCTGCAGCGCCGCCGCGCGCGCCGGATCGGCCTGCGGCTGCAGGATGCCGACAACGCCGGCGCCCTCCTTGAGCTGCTGCAGCGCCACCGCCGGCAGCGGCTGCACGCACAGCACCAGATCCGCCTGCGCCGGGCTGTCGGCATCGGCCAGGCTGGCGCCGGCGGCCAGGTAGGCCGCATCGACGAAGCCGGCCGACACGCCGGCCTGCGGCTCGACCCGCACCTGCGCGCCCAGGGCGACCAGTTTCTTGACCGTCTCCGGCGTCGCCGCCACGCGGCGTTCGCCCTGCGCCGATTCCTTCACCACCAGCACCTGCACTGCCATGCGATTCCCCGTGCCTTGCCTGTCGTCCGCGCCGATCCTACAGCGTCCGCACGCCAGGTGGAGGCGTCGCGCACGCCAAGTGGGCACCGGCGACCGGGCGCGTCGGCGCCCACGACCCAAGGGCGCACGCCGCGCGCCGCGTCGGCGAAGGCGGGTTCTTCGCCGAGGCGGCCAGGGACATGGCCAGGTCGGGAAGGACATGGCTTGCGAGGAACACCTGCATCGCCGGAAAGCGCTTGCCAACGCGGGTCATGCATAGGAGCGGCTTCAGCCGCGACCGGCAGTCCGAGGAAACCGCGCCGCGGCGGAGGAAACCTCCTGATCCAGCCAAGGCCCACAGACCGGAAACGGCGTCAGCCGGGACGGGGGCTCCGAGTAACGCCCCTTGCGGCTGAAGCCGCTCCTACGGTCGCGATGGCATAGCGACCAACGGCCGCCAGAACGCATCGCTGGTGATGCGCTGACGCCGCCAGTACGCGCAGCCGAGCAACACGTGACACGCGCAACGCCACGGCAGCAATCGCCGGCGCCGCCGCGGTGCTCTCAGTGCAAGGTCGCGCTATGCGGATCGAGACGGTCGATGACGCCCTGCATGGCGCTGTCGAAGGCGCCGTCGTCGACGTGCGCGCGCAGCCGGCCCAGCCGCACCATCACCGCCAGTTCTTCCGGCGAGGCCACGCAGAAGCGCACGCCTCGGCGGTTGACGAACAGCAGCCGCGACGAGATCGGGCTCACCCACGACAGCTTGCCGGCCTGCATCTTGCCGTCGCGGTCGACGAAATCCAGCCAGGTGCCGATCTGCATCGTGCGGAAGCGGTCGGCATCGGCGTTGTCGAAATCGTCCATGGTCTGCGGCGGCGCCACGTCCACCGGTTGCGCCTCCTGCACCGGCGGCTGCGGCAGCGCCACCTGCGGCAGTTCCGGCAGCGGCCGCTCCAGTTCCGGGCGCAGCTCGGCCACCGCCTGCAGCGTGTCGTGCAGCGCGTCGATCGCGGCCGTGGCCGCCTCGGCATGCAGGCCGACGCTGGCGAAGACCCGCTGCAGCGCGCCCTGCCAGGCCTGCAGCCAGGGCTTGCCGACGATGTGCCGTTGCGCCTCGGCGGCTTCCTCGAGCAGGCCGTCGGCCAACGCCAGCGCATCGCGCACGCCGGGCCCGCCCTCGCCTTCGCGCAGCATCGCCATGGTCAGGTGGTGCTGCCACGGCTGGCGCAGGAAATCCTGCAGCGCCTGCGGCAATTGCCGGCCCTGCAGGCGCACCTGCAGTTCGGCCTCGGCGCGCTGCCGCGCCAGTTCCAGCTTCTCCTGGCCGCGCTGGGTCTCGGCGGCGCGGCGCTCGGCGATCTCGATGCGGCGGCGGTGCTGCACCAGGAAATCGCGGAATTCCTCCTCCAGGGTCAGGAAGATCGCCAGGTTCTCGTTGAACTCGGCCACCAGCCGGTCGATGATCTCCTCGACCTTGCCCATCAGCACGCGCTCGGCCTGGCTCTCGCCGGTGTTGCCCTCGCAGGCCTCCGCCAGCGAGTTGAGCAGGCGCCGCGCCGGATGGGTCTTCTGCACGAACATGCGCCGGTCCAGCAATGCGACCTTGACGAACGGCACCACCAACCGGCCGATCAGTTCGCGCGAGCGGCCCTCCAGGTCGCGCTCGTCAAGCATCACGTCGAACAGCATGCCGACCAGGTCGATCGCGTCCTCGTCGACCGGATCCAGCCGCGCATGCGCCGGGTCCACGCCGAACTGGGTGGCGTTGGACAGCACCTCGCTCTTGAGCCGCTGCGCCAGCGATTCGCTGTCGTCGCCGATCGCCGCGCGCAGCGTCGCGCTGGGCGTGGCCTGCAGCAGCGACAGCACCGACATCATCTCGCGCTGGCTCAGCGGGCGTTGCTGGCCGACCGCCGCGGTCGCCGCGGAGGTGGCGCTCTCGCGCGCGTTGCGGGTCTGCTGCAACAGTTCGTGCAGCGCCTCCAGCAACACGCCCTGGCTACCGCCGGGCAGGCGCGCCTCGCCGTCGTCGTAGCGCTCGCCGGCCTGCAGGCTGCCGCGGCGCTCGGCCCAGCGGTTCACGAAGCGGTTGGCCCAGGCCGGCGCGTAGTGTTCTTCGTCCTCGCCCAGCTCGGCACCGACGCCATCGGCGGCGGCGCCGGCCTCGCGCGGCGGGCGCTGCTCCGGCGGCGGTGGGCGCCGCGGCGGCGGCGGCGGTCGCGGCCGCGAGATCTCCGGCATGATCCCGGCCTGGGCGAGGCTGTCGTCCAGGTCCTGGTAGAGCTTGCCGACCCCGGCGGTGAAGTCGCGTTCGCACAGCTTGATCAGCACCAGCCGCACTTCAGGCGCCAGGTCGCTGGTGGAAAACGCGGCATGCACGGCCACGCCGATGTGCTCGGGGCCGATCGGGTTGGTGTCCGCGTCCAGCTCCAGGCCGCCGGCGATCCAGCCCAGGCGCCGGTCGATGCGGGTCAGCACCGGCTTCCATTCGCGCAGCAGCACGCTGGCGAGGTTGCGTACCGCCAGCCGCGATTCCAGCTCGTGTTCGGAGATCAGGCTCAAGCCCTGCCCATAGCCGGCCAGGGCGACTTCGGCCGAGAGCGGCGCGCCGGCCTCCAGCGCCTCCCAGGCGGTATGCAGCTGGGCGCGGAAGCGCGCGGCGATCTCGTCGCGACGACGGCGCAGCTCGCGCATGCCGTCGAGGAACAGCAACTGCGACGCGCCGGCACTCTCGGCGCGGTCGAACAGCACGTCGTCGAAATGCGCCAGCGCCGCGGCGAAGGCCTGGCCCAACACTGGCAGCATGCCCTCGCGCGCCTGCGTCAACAGGCGCGGGTCACGCGCCGGGTGTGCGTGCGGGCTGGGGCTGAAACTCATGCGCGACGGCTCCGCGCCATGGACGGCGCCAGATAGAAGGAAGGTGGAAGACGATCGGACGCGGCCCCTGTTTCCGCTCCTGCATGGTAGGCAAGGTGTCTGAACAGCGACCGTGATGCGCTGCGCATTTCCGGCTCCAGAACGTGACCTCGTGCAGGATCGTAGGCATGGAAGGCGTCACGACGGCGGCAATGCGGCATGAATACGGCACGCCCGTCGAGGTTCAGGCCGCCACCGCCACCCGTTCCAGGCGGTCGACCACGCCCTGCATGGCGCTGTAGAAGGCATCGTCGTCGCGATGCAGGCGCAGCCGGTCCAGCCGCGCCATCACTGCCAGCGCCTCGGCCGAGGCGACGCACAGCCGCCCGCCGCGGCGGTTGACGAACAGCAGGCGCGCCGAGATCGGGCTCACCCAGGTCAGTTTGCCGGGCTGCACACGGCCTTCGCGGTCGACGAAGTCCAGCCAGGTGCCCAGCGGCAGGGTGCGGAAGTAATCGGCGGTGATGTGGTCGAAATCGGTGGCCTGGGCCGGTTCCGGCAGTGCCGGCACGGTCTCGGCGGCGGGCGGCTCGGGCACGTCCACGCCCGTCGCGGGCAGCGCGGCCTGCAGCGGCCGCGCGTGCGCCAGGTCGTCCAGCGCGGTGTGCAGGGCCTGCCAGGCGGCTTCGGCCGCCGCCGCGTCCAGGCCGATGCTGGTCCACAGCCGGGTCAGCTCGGCATGCTGCGGCTGCAGCCACCCCTCCGCCGGTACCGCACCGTTCTGGGCCTGGCGGCACTGCGCCAGCACCGCGTCGCCCAGCGCCAGCGCCGCGGCGAGCGCGCTGCCCTGACCGTCGTCGCGCAAGGCCGACTGCTGCACGTACTGGCACCAGGACTGACGCAGGAAGGCCTCGATGGGAAGCGGCACGGTCAGGTCGTCGCCGGCCTGTTGCAGTAGATCGTGCAGCGCCTGCGCGGCGCGCTGCCGGGCGACCTCGCGGCGCTCCTCCGCCCGTTGCAGTTCGGCCGCGCGGCGCTCGGCGATCTCCACCCGGCGCCGATACTGCTCATAGGCGCTGCCGAACTCGGCCTCCAGCGCCAGGAACACCGCCAGGTGCTCGTCGAAATCGCGCACCACCCGCTCCACCGCCGCCTGCGCCTGCGCCAGCAGCGCCTGCTCCGGGCCGGTGCTGCCGGCATTGCCGTCGCAGGCGTCGGCCAGCAGGTTCAGCAGGCGGCGCGCCGGATGCCCGTCGCGCACGAACAGGCGCCCGTCGATCAGGGCCACCTTGGCCATCGGCACCAGCATCTGCCCCAGCAGCTCGCGCTGCGCGGGTTGCAGCACGCATTCCTCCAGCATCACGTCGAACAGCAGGCCGACCAGATCGAGGGTGTCGGCATCGGCGGGATCCAGGCAGGTGCTGGCCGGGTCCAGGCCGAGCGAGGCGCCGATACCGGCGATCTGCCGGCGCAGGCCCAGGGCCAGCGGGCCGCCGTGTTCGCCGACGACGGCGAATCCGGCCAACGGCATGGTCTGCAGCAACGACAGCACCGACAGCAGCTCGCGCGGCGACAGGCAGCGCCGGCCGTCGCCCGGGCCCGGCTCCGGCTGCGCCTCGTGCAGCAGCGCGCGCAGCGCCGGCGGCAGCACCTCCTGCTCGTTGCGCGCATGCGCGTCCAGGGCGCGCGCGGCGCGGCGCTGCGCCGCCGAGAGCGGCGCGGCGGTGTCCCAGTTCTCGAAGAAGCGGCTGATCCAGTCCGGCGCCGCCTCGTCCTCGCTCGCGCCCAGGCGCGGGATCGCACGACGGCGCGGGCGCCCGCTCGGCAGCGCGCGGGCGCGCGCGACCTCGTTCAGGCGCTGCTCCAGTTGCGCATACAGTTCGCCCACCCGCTCCTGCAGTTCCTGCTCGCAGATCTTGACGATCGCCAGTTGCACCTGCGGCGCCAGCACCAGCCCGTGCAGCGCCGCGTACACCGCCGCGCCCACGTGCTCGGGGCCGAACGGGTTGTTGTCGGCATCGATGCGCTGGCCGCCGGCGATGAAGCCGAGGAACCGGTTCAGCCGCATCAGCTCCGGTCGCCAGCGGTGCTGGATCGCGCCGGCCAGGTTGCGCACCGCCAGGCGCACGTCCAGTTCCTGTTCCGAGACCAGGCTGAGGTCGCCACGCTCGCGCGCCAGGCTGCGCTCCACCGACAGCGGACGGCCGGCTTCCAGCGCCTGCCAGGCCTGGGCCAGGTGCGCGCGGAAGCGCGCGGCGATCGGCTCGCGCTGCTGGCGAAGCAGCTGAATCGCCTCGAAATAGTCGTTCTGGGTCGGCCCGGCGCGCTCGGCCATGCGGAACAGCGCTTCGGCGAGCACATCCAGCACTTCGCCGAAGGCACCGGCGAGCGGAACCGACACCACATCCCGGACCTGATCGAGCAGATCCGCGTTGCGGCTGGGCGACAACTCTTCAGCGTATTCAGCAAGGGTCATGGCAGTGTGATACGCAGGCAGCAGTGAGACCGACGTCAATTCGGAAGCTAGCGGCAGATCAGCAACACAACGTGATTGTCCGTGTAACTGCGGCATCCGCTGCCGCCTGCGAGCGCCCGACTATAATTCCGCGCCCGCCCCACGGAATCGAGACTATGCGCACAATTCATTCGCTGCAAGCGCTGGATGCGCGCCGTTCAGTGCCATCCAAGCAACTGGGCGAGCCGGGACCGGACGCGGAGACGCTGCTGGCCATGCTGCAGTCGGCGGTCCGTGTCCCCGATCACGGAAAGCTGGTGCCGTTCCGCTTCCTGCGCATCGCCGGCCCGGCGCGCCAGGCCCTGGGCGACATCCTCGCCGCGCGCACCCAGCAGCGCGATCCCGGCGCGGCCCCGGCAGCGGTGGAGAAGGATCGCGAACGCTTCGCGCATGCGCCGGTGGTGATCGCGGTGATCGCCTGCCTGCAGCGCGGACACAAGGTGCCGGAAATCGAACAGTGGATGACGGCCGGTTCGGTGTGCTTCGCGCTGCTGCAGGCCGCGCAGGCCTACGGCTTCGGCGCGCAATGGCTGACCGGCTGGATGGCGTACGACGAAACGGTGTCCGCGCGGCTGGGCCTGGCCGAGCACGAGCACGTCGCCGGCTTCATCCACATCGGCACCGCCCGCCTCGATGCACCGGAGCGCGAGCGGCCGGATCCGCGCGCCCTGCTCAGCGACTGGACGCCGTGAACGCAGGGCTGCCCCTGTCGCGGCCGCTGTACCTGGTCGACGCCAGCCTGTACGTGTTCCGCGCCTGGCACTCGATTCCCGACGAGTTCCAGGACGCGCAGGGCTGGCCGACCAACGCGGTGCACGGCTTCGCCCGCTTCCTGCTCGACCTGCTCGAGCGCGAACGCCCGCAGCACATCGTGATCGCCTTCGACGAAGCGCTGGACAGCTGCTTCCGGCATCGCCTGTACGCCGCCTACAAGGCCAACCGCGCGCCGGCGCCGGACGCGCTGCGCCGCCAGTTCGCGCACTGCAAGGCGCTGTGCGCGGCGCTGGGCCTGGGCGTGCTGGCGCACCACGACTACGAGGCCGACGACCTGATCGGCAGCGCCCTGCACCGTGCGCGCGGCGACGGTTTCCACGGTGTGATCGTTTCCGCCGACAAGGATCTGTCGCAGTTGCTGCTGGAGTTCGACGAACAGTGGGACTACGGCCGCGGCCAGCGCTGGGGCGCGGCCGGGGTCAAGGCGCGCCACGGCGTGCATGCGCACCAGATCGCCGACTACCTGGCGCTGACCGGCGATGCGATCGACAACATTCCCGGCGTCACCGGCATCGGCGCCAAGTCGGCGGCGATCCTGCTGGCGCATTTCGGCGACCTGGACACGCTGCTGGCGCGGGTCGACGAAGTGGCGTTCCTGCGCCTGCGCGGCGCCGCGCAGATGGCCGTGCGCCTGCGCGAGCAGCGCGAGCACGCGCTGCTGTGGCGGCAGCTGACCACCATCGCCCTGGACGCGCCGCTGCACACGGCCGCACCGGGGTTCGCCCGCGGCGCGGCCGATGCCGACATGCTGCACGGCCTGTGCGAGGCGCTGCGCTTCGGGCCGCTGACCCGACGCCGGCTGCTGCAGGCGGCCGGCCTGGAGTTTGTGGCCGGCTGAGCGCTGGCCTTCGCCACGGGCAGGCGATACCGCTGCCCGAAGCAGGCACGCCCTCGCGCGCGCCGTGTCGGTTGCACCGTGCCGTCGCGACCGGTGCCGAGCGACTCGCGCGGCGCCAGCGACACCGGGCACGACCTGGCGCGCATCAAAAACACAACGCACGCTCTACACTGCACCGCATCGCCGGACCGCGCCGCGCGCGACCGCGCCTTCTTCCTCCGCTACCTGCGAGATGCCCATGCCCCGCCACGATTCCCCGCCCCGCGTCGTCTACGAAGGCAAATACCAGCGCATGGTCGTGCGCGGCACCTGGGAGTATTCCGAACGCGTGCATGCCGGCGGCCTGGCCGCGATCATCGTGGCGGTCACGCCGGACGACGAGGTGCTGTTCGTCGAACAGTTCCGCGTGCCGCTGCAGGCGCGCACCATCGAGATGCCGGCCGGACTGGTCGGCGACATCGATGCCGGCGAATCGATCGAAGTGTCGGCGGTGCGCGAACTGGAAGAGGAAACCGGCTGGACCGCCGAGCACGCCGAGGTGCTACTGATCGGCCCGACCTCGGCCGGCGCCAGCAACGAGAAGATCGCCTTCGTCCGTGCCAGCGGCCTGCGCAAGGTCGGCAACGGCGGCGGCGACGCCAGCGAGGACATCACCGTGCATTCGGTGCCGCGCACGCGCGCCGCCGCGTGGCTGGTGCAGAAGATGGGCGAAGGCTACGCACTGGATGCGAAGCTGTGGGCGGGGCTGTGGATGATCGAACACGAACTCGACGGCACGCCGCGTGGCTGAGGGTCTCAGCCACGCATTGCCGCCGCTGCTGGGCACGGACGACCCGGCGGTGTTCAGCGTCCATCGCCCACACGGCACCTCCCCGTTCGTACTGCTGGCGGACCACGCCGGCCAGGCGGTACCGCGCGCGCTGCACGGCCTCGGCCTGGCGCAGGCGGAACTGGATCGGCACATCGGCTGGGACATCGGGATCGCCGGCACCACCCGCGCGCTGTCCGCGCTGCTCGACACCTGGGCGATCGAACAGACCTATTCGCGGCTGCTGATCGACTGCAACCGCCCGCTCACCTCGCCGACGCTGATCCCGTCCGTCAGCGACAGAACCGTGGTGCCGGTCAACGCCGCATTGACGGCGGCGCAGCGGCAACAGCGCATCGACGCCGTGCATGCGCCCTACCACGCGCGTATCGCCGCCGAACTGGATGCGCGCCGCGCCGCCGCCCGGCCCACGGTGCTGGTGATGATGCACAGCTTCACCCCGGTGATGGACGGCGTGCCACGGCCCTGGCATGCCGGCGTGCTCTACCACCGCGACACCCGCTTCGCCCACGCGCTGCTGCAGGCGCTGCGCGCGGAAGACGACCTGCTGGTCGGCGACAACGCGCCGTACGCGGTCAGCGACAGCAGCGACTACGCGGTGCCCGTGCACGGCGAAGGCCGCGGCCTGCTACATGTGGAACTGGAGATTCGCCAGGACCTGATCGCCGATGCCGCCGGCCAACAGGTCTGGGCGCAGCGGCTGGCACGGATCTTCACCGCGCTGCAGCCGCGGTTGCTGGCGTTGGAATAGGCCGAGGCGGACGCAGGCCCGGCCGATCGGTCATGCCTCGCGCGGCGGAGAGGGTGCACGCCATGCGCATGCGGCCCGTCGCCCTATGCCAGCGTCGGCACCGGCATCCACGGAAACGCCTTATAGCCTCGTACTTGCAGCGGAGCGCCAAGCGCGGCGAACTCGGCCGCGATCGCCGCGGCACGGCGACGGTCCAATCCCTCGCCCAAGCTCAGCGGCCCAGCGCGACAGGCGGCCAACGCCTTGCCCACCGGCCAGTCCAGCAGGCGCGCGACCTGCTGTGCCACCGGCTTCACCCGTTCGGGCAGGCAGGTCGCAAGCAGCAGATCGAACGAGGCGAAGATGCCGGGGCCAACACCAACCGCGTGGGCCGCGTCCCAGGCGTCCTCGTCCGCCTCGCCCAGGGCTTCGTCCACGCCCTCGACCTGCAGGAACGCGTCGTGCTCGGCATAGTGGGCGAGCGCCTGCGCGTAGTCCTGCAGCGTCGACAGTGGGCACTGCCGCTTCTGCACGTCCAGCACGTCGGCGAACGTCGCCGGTTCCAGGTAGGGCGCCAGGCCAAGCGCGCGCGCCGCCGCGGGCACTGCGCCAGCGTCGTCGAACGCGGCAGCTTCGTCGGGCGGTAAACAGAAGCGCGCCTGCAGCGGATCCTCGCCTGTGGCATGCACCCAGCCGAACGCCTCATGCACATGGCCCTCGTCGTTGCAGGCGGCAAAGGCGTCCAGCGTCTCGCGCAGGGTCAACAGCGGCGTCATGTGTCGTCGGGCAGGCAGCACACGGCGGTGCAGTCTACGCCAGGCATGCAGGTACAGACGTGTGCGAGACCAGGGAGAGCCCTGCGGTCCCTCACCAGCCCCACCGCGTGCCCGCGATCGACAACGTATCTTCGCGCCGCGCCAAGCCGTTCGCGACCGGCAGTGGCGCCGGCACTGCGTTGCCGGCACCGCGGCAACGGCTTGGCATGCGTCGCGCGTGCACTACGCAATGCCTTGATTGCCGCATCAGGCGTCTGCCTTGCACTGCCCGCAGCGCCGCTCAGCATGCTGAAGCACGTGGTGCCGGTCTTCACGCCAAGCTGAGCGCGGCATGCGCACGCTCGGGCTTGACCGGTCCGCGCCGGAAACCCGCCCCGCATCGGACCCCACATGCTCATCCGCCTCGGTTACGAGATCCGCTACCGTTTCGCGCAGGCGACGCCGATGCTGGCGATGCTGGACATCCACGACAGTCGCCGCGACGACATCGTTGCCGCCACCGCCTTGCACAGCGTGCCGGCGCTGCCGTTGCACCGTTATCGCGATGGCTTCGGCAACCGCTGCACGCGCCTGCACGCGCCTGCCGGCGCGCTGACCCTGCGTGCCGACGCGGTGGTGCGCGACAGCGGGCTGCCGGACCAGTACCGCTACGACGCGGCACAGACCCCGGTGGACGCGTTGCCCGACGACACCCTGGTGTACCTGCTCGGCAGCCGCTACTGCGAGACCGACCTGCTCAGTGGCATGGCCTGGGAGCTGTTCGGCGGCACTCCGCCAGGCTGGGCACGGGTACAGGCGATCTGCGACTACGTGCATACGCGCATCGCCTTCGGCTATGCCCATGCCTGCGCCACCAAGAGCGCCGCGCAGGCGCTGCAGGAAGGGCGCGGCGTGTGCCGCGACTTCGCGCATGCGGCCATCGCGCTGTGCCGCTGCATGAACATCCCGGCGCGCTACTGCACCGGCTATCTGGGCGACATCGGCGTCCCGGTCTCGGACGAACCGATGGATTTTTCCGGCTGGTTCGAGGCCTTCCTCGACGGGCGCTGGTACACCTTCGATGCACGCCACAACCTGCCGCGCATCGGCCGGGTGCTGATCGCGCGCGGCCGCGACGCCGCCGACGTGGCGATCAGCACCACCTTCGGCGACAACGTGCTCGAATCGTTCGTGGTGTGGACCGACGAGACCATGCAGGCACAGCTCGACACGCGCCCCTCCGCGGAGGCCGGTGCCATCACCGCCGCCGGATGCGAACCGGGCGACGCGCTGGCCTGCTGAGTCATTGCAGTGGACGGTGCCGCCATGCGCAGCACCGTCGTTCCGTGAACCCGCGACGCAGCCCTGCGCGAACTCAGGCGAAGCCGTCGGTCGCGCGCACCAGCGCGTCGACGTTCTCCGGCTCGAACGCGGAATGGCCGGAGGCCGGGGTGATCTGCAGCGTCGCCTTCGGCCAGGCCTTGGCCAGGTCCCAGGCGTTGGCCAGCGGACAGACCACATCGTAGCGACCGTGCACGATCACCCCCGGGATGTCGGCGATGCGGTGCGCGTCGCGCAGCAACTGGTCCTCGACCTCGAAGAAACCGCCGTTGACGAAGTAGTGGTTCTCGATGCGGGCGAAGGCCAGCGCGAAGTGCGGGTCCTCGTGGCTGTCGACGAAATCGGCATCCACGTGCAGGAAGCTGGTCGCGCCTTCCCACACGCTCCAGGCCTTGGCCGCGGCCAGGCGGGTGGCCTCGTCGTCGCTGGTCAGGCGCCGGTGGAAAGCCGAGATCAGGTCGGCGCGCTCCACCGGCGGAATCGCCGCGACGTAGTGCTCCCACGCGTCCGGGAACAGGCGGCTGGCGCCTTCCTGGTAGAACCACTCCAGTTCCCAGCGACGCAGCATGAAGATGCCGCGCAGCACCAACTCGGTGACGCGCTCCGGATGCGTCTGCGCGTAGGCCAGCGCCAGGGTCGAGCCCCAGCTGCCGCCGAACACCTGCCAGCGGTCGATGCCCAGGTGCGTGCGCAGCCGCTCGATGTCGGCGACCAGGTCCCAGGTGGTGTTGTCGACCAGATCGGCATGCGGCGTGGAACGGCCGGAGCCGCGCTGGTCGAACAGCACGATGCGGTACTTGGCCGGATCGTGGAAGCGGCGCATCTTGGCGTTGCAGCCGCCGCCGGGACCGCCATGCAGCAACACCACTGGCTTGCCGTGCGGATTGCCGCACTGTTCGTAGGACAGGGTATGCCGTGCGTCCACCGGCAACATGCCGCTGTCGAACGGCTCGATCTCGGGATACAGCGTGCGCATGGCGACTCCTGCAGGAAAACCGCGATTCTACCCATGCGCGCCACTTGAGCGGCGCTGACCAGCAACGGCCGGCCGCGAACGGACCTGGTGCAGCGCCGATCGGCCAACCGGGGTCGGGATCAACCGATCGCCGGCGCGCCTCTGCCGCCAGGGGCGTCCTGCAACCGCTGCTGCGCTTCCATGGCCAGGTGCTGCGCGCGCTGCTGGTTGAACGCCTGCGCCTGCTGCACCGTCTCGTGCATCGGTGCAGCGGCCTGCGCCACGTCCGTGGCGGCGCGGAAGCCCGGCGTGGTGCCGGACACCCACAGCGTGTCGCCGGCCATCTGCACCCGGTCGATCTTGTCGGCGCTGGCGATGCCGGCCTGCTTGGCGCCGAGCATCGCCTGCGCGACATGCGCATCGCCGATCTGCGCCGGCACGTCCTTGCGGATGCGCGCGAACATGGCCTGATCGGACGCAGACAGCGCACCCAGGGTCTGCGCACGCTCATAGGTTTGTGCGGCCGACGGTGCCATGTGGGCTCCGGAGGCAGGCGTCGCCGCCGCCCCATGCGGATGCGCCGCTGCTGGCGCCTGCGGCTGCGCGGGCGCGGCGGCCGGCGCGCTGCGCTGGAACCACTGCCCGGGATGGGTCAGCGTGTCGTAGGCCTTGCCCGCCGCGTGCTTGGCGGCATCGATGCCCTGCGTGGCGGTCTGTCTTGCGGCTTCGTACGCGTGCGTACCAACCCGCGCGGCGCTGTCGGCCGCTTGCTTCGCCGCATCATAGGCACTGGTGGCCGCACGTCCAGCTTGCGCAACGCCTTCGGTCACTACGTGTTTGGACGCGTCGTAGGTCTGCGTGACAGTGCGCTCGACATGCTCCACACCGTTTATGACCACGTGCTTCGCCGCACCGTAGGTTTGAGTGGCCGCGCGCCCAACCTGCTCCGCGCCTTCAGTCACCACATGCTTCGCGGCGTCGTAGGTCTGGGTGGCGGCACGACCGACCTGCTGGGCGCCTTCGGTCACCACGTGCTTGGTTGCGTCGTAGGTTTGCGCCACCGCACGTTCGGCCCGGTCGATCCCATCGGAGACCGCCTGCTTGCCGAGCTGATACGTCTGCGTGGCGGTTTGCGCCGCGACCCGCGCGCCATCGTAGGCATCGACGATGTGATTGGCGACGTTGGCCACGCCCGCCTGGAAGCGAGGATCATGGATCCGCTCCACCACGGCGTCGGCAGCCGCATGCGCGCCTCGCTCCACGGCGCCTTTGGCCGATTCCAGCCCGCCGCCCACCCACCGCGCCGCCGCATCCGCACCTTGACCGTGCAGACGGGCGGCTTCGCCCACCACATGTCCAGCCAGCGGCGCAACCGGGATGAAGGGCGCGGTAAGGCGCCCGCCCTCCCGCGCCACGATCGCGATACGTTCGTCCAGCGCTTGCACGTAGCGACCGCCGGCGCGCACGGCATCGGCACCGTGTTGCAGGCCGTCGGCAATCCCGCGCACGGGCGCGCCACGCGCGATGGTGTCGCGAATGGCGGGATCGGCGTTGAGCACGAGGTACTCGTTGAGTTGCCGCCGCAGATTCGGCGACAGTTGGCCCTGCCCGTCGTTCCCGCGCATCTGCCGCAGCGACTCGGACAGTTCGGCGCGTGCGAAGGACACATCGCTGCCGAAGCGGTCGATGGCGTCCTTGTTCGCCGCGTAGCGCTGCGTCGCTTCCTGGAAACGCTGGGGTTGCAGGATATTGTCCGGACTGTCGCTGCTGAAGTGCTGCTGGCCGCCGTGGTCGCTCAGCCGCATCGCGATCAGCGCGTTTGGCGGCGCCGACCCGGGCGGCGCATCCAGGTAGCGGCCGGCCCGCAGGCTCTGGATGTCCTCTTCGCTGGCCAGCGACACCACCTTGCCGACATGCGGACTGGCCGCGCTCACCACGTCGCCGGCCATGCGGTAGTTGGTGAGCTGGAAGCCCGGCTGCGGCGGGCCATCGATCATGTCCGCCGCGCCGAAGCCGTTGTAGGTGGCACCGCGCAGGCCATATTTGGCGGCCTGGAGTTCCGCCAATGCGCCGCCCAGGGAGTGGCCGGCAGCGAATATCTGGGTTTTCGGGATGCCCTGCGCAGCCGCTTTGGCGATCATCTGCGCTGTAAACGCGTCGGCCGCAGACTTCTGCGCGTTGACGGTATCTCGCACCATCTTTGCATCGACGGCGATGTCCTGCAGCGTCGTCAACGCGTGGTCCGCTTTTTCCGAAACACTCTTACCTGAAAATAGACCAGGATCAGTACCTCGGTACGCGACAATAACATTGTGAGGCGACGCAACGCTTTGATACGCAGTTGCGTGAAAGCCGGTAGCCGGATCACTGGCATAGCCAAATATCTTATAACCCTGGCCATCTAGAGAAACATATCTATTGTTATCGCCCACATCACGCTGTGATCGGTTGGCATACGAGTCATTACTTGCATCAGCTAACGCTTGATCAATGACTTTCATGACTTGACTTCCTTAACAGTGATCGTCACTGGGAAATAAGCATCAGGGTCTTTAAGAACCTCGGGATCGTCAGACTGGAACTCTAGCGCACCATAGGGAACCAAAGCAGGATCCCCATAAGAACTATTCTTGAAATAGCTTTTCCCACCACCCTCGCGCAAGATTTTTTCCAACAACCCTCCCCAACCGAATTTCACACCCTTGCCAATCGCGCTAACACCCACACTTGTCACATCCCAGTGGCAAACCCCGAGATTGAAATAATCTTCATCCAGCAGGGCATCGCGATAAAAATATCCCTTCCATGTGTGGTCATCCACCTGGACCATAGGAATATCGAGCCCGGTGTTAGGCACATGCTGCTCGCCAAGAACTGGCATCATCGGCACACAATTCTTATTGATGACGTCATATCCAATGTAAGCACCCTTGAAAGAATCCCACGGTCCCGGCGCATTTGACGTGGCGATGACCTCGTAGCGCTTGATCGGATGCGGATTCAGATGCCCGGTCGCACCGTCGTTGCCAACATCGATACCTTTCGAACAACCGGCGGCGGTCGCGGCCAGGGGCATAATGGCGGCAGCGGCCAGGTGGTGCAGTTTCATCGTATCGTCCTCGGGGGGATAGGCCGCAGGCAGCGCGGCAGTGGGGTCTGGTGGCAATGGCAGTCTCGGCTTGCGCCAGGGCGCAATCGGCACCCCGCCACGCGGCAGCGCGCCGAGCCTGGCGTAGACGTCCGCATTGATGCTGCCCATGTCGCGCAGGAGTTGCGCATCGCGCATCGTGCGGGCGCGTGGACGATAGGGATTGTCGCTGTACGTGCTCTTTTCGTCGCTCATCGCGCCACCTCTCCTTTATCAAGACTCCAAGTTGCGACTGCGATCTTACTCGCTGGAAACCATGTCGCCACTGCCCATCGCGCAAAGGGTACAAGTGAGATCCTGACCCACATCCATGGCCCGGATTTTCCTGATGAATCGCCATCGGGCTCTGATACCGGCATGCGGCAGCGCCAGGTACTGGTTACATAACTGACTGGAAGCCTGTAGCTGAGCCACTGGAAAAGCCGAGAACCCAGTAGCGCCTCTCACCTGAATGCACCTGCTTCTTGCAGCGATATCGCTTCGAGGACGATTCACATACGCGTCGTTGGCCGCATCGGCAACCGCTTGATCAATCCCCTACACGGCTGGGCCTCCCTGACAGCGAGGGTGACAGAGAAATACGCGTCCGGATGCTGTAGCACTTCAGGATCAGCAGGATCGAAATCCTGTGCCCCGTAAGGGACCAGGGACTTATCCCCATGCGCGACCTTCTTGAAATACCTGGTCCCTCCACCTTCGCGCAGAATCTTCTCCATAGAGCCGCTCCACGCAAACCTTAGGCCCTGAGCAATCGCACTGGCGCTCACGCTCGTGACGTCCCAATGGCACACCCCAAGCTTGAAGTAATCCTCATCCTGCAGCGCATCACGGTAGAAATACCCCTTCCACGTATGGTCGTCTACGCGGGTCATCGGAACGTCGAGTCCGGTATTGGGGACTTGCTGTTGACCAATGAAGGGGATCATCGGAACGCACTTCTTATTGACGACGTCGTATCCGATGTAAGCGCCCTCGAACGCATCCCACGGCCCCGGCGCATGGGACGTGGCGATGACCTCGTAGCGTTTGGCCGGGTGCGGATTCAGATACCCGGTTGCGCCATCGTTGCCGACGTCGATGCCGTTGGAGCAGCCCGCGCCAGCCACGAGGATGGCAGCGACAGCGAGTGCGCGCAGGATTCTGAGACGGGGCCTGCGACGAGCGGTCACACCGGCAGGGATCCACGCACCCTCGGCATGCCGCGCACCCGTCTGTGCCACGGCGGGCGTGGGCGGTACGCGCATCGCATTCGAAAGGCGACTGAGGGTGAACATTGCGGGTCATCCATGTCCGGCATCGTTACCCACGCACCATACCCCGGCGCCGGCGGGTCAGGCCAGCGGCTGGCGCCCCAGCGTGACCCGATCGCGCGCTTCCAGGTCCTGGTGGGTCGCCGCCTCGGCGAAGCCGGCTGCCTCCAGCAGCGCGCGCACCGCCGCGCCCTGGTCCCAGCCGTGTTCCAGCAGCAGCCAGCCGCCGGGCAGCAGATGCGCCGGCGCATCGGCGACGATCCGGCGCAGGTCGTCCAGCCCATCGGGGCCGGACGCCAGCGCGCTGGCCGGTTCGTAGCGCAGGTCGCCCTGCTGCAGGTGCGGATCGCCGGCGGCGATATACGGCGGGTTGCTGGCGATCAGATCGAAGCGCTGGCCGGCCAGCGGCGCCAGCCAGGCACCATGGACGAAGGCGACGTTGCCCAGGCCGTGCGCGTGCGCATTGGCCTGCGCGACCGCCAGGGCGGCTGTACTGAGGTCGGTGGCCGTCACCTGCGCCTGCGGGCGCTCGCTGGCCAGGGCCAGGGCGATTGCGCCGCTGCCGGTGCCGAGGTCGGCGACGCGCCGGCCCGGCGTCGTGTCCAGCCGCTCCAGGGCCAGTTCCACCAGCCGCTCGGTATCCGCGCGCGGGATCAGCGTGGCCGGCCCGACCGCCAGGTCCAGGGTCCAGAAGCCACGGCGACCGGTCAGGTAGGCCACCGGCTCGCCCTGTACACGGCGGGCGAGCAGCGCCTGGAACCCGGCGACCACGCCATCGGGCAGCGGATCGCGGGCGTGCGCGAACAGCCACGCGCGGTCGCGTTGCAGGGCGTGCAGCAGCAAGGCTTCGGCATCGCCGCGCTCGACCTGGGTGCAGGCGTCGCGCAGCAGGGATTCGGGAGTAGGCGCATTCATCGCTGTCACGATGACGCAGCGAGTCTGGAAAAGCCAACGTGGTAGAACGGACCGACGCCCATGCGCCCTGGGCGGCTGATGCGCATTCGCGCGGCAGTGCAGCAAAGAGCCAGGCTTGGGAATCGATAGAGGAAACCTATCTATTCAATTCCATCAATCGATTTGAGGGATCTATCGGCGCCCCCTATCATGAGCCTCGTTCCATCCCCCGACCCCTATTGCAACCACGAGGAAACTCCATGTCGTCTTTGATCAACACCCAGGTCCAGCCGTTCAAGGCCAACGCCTACCGCAATGGCGAATTCATCGAAGTCACCGACGCGGACCTGAAGGGCAAGTGGTCGGTGCTGATCTTCATGCCGGCCGCCTTCACCTTCAACTGCCCGACCGAAGTGGAAGACGCCGCCGAGCATTACGCCGAGTTCCAGAAGATCGGCGCCGAGGTCTACATCGTCACCACCGACACCCATTTCTCGCACAAGGTGTGGCACGAGACCTCCCCGGCGGTGGGCAAGGCCCAGTTCCCGCTGGTCGGCGACCCGACCCACCAGCTGACCCGCGCCTTCGGCGTGCACATCGAAGAAGAAGGCCTGGCCCTGCGCGGCACCTTCGTGATCAACCCGGAAGGCGTGATCAAGACCCTCGAGATCCACGACAACGCCATCGCCCGCGACGTCACCGAGACCCTGCGCAAGCTCAAGGCCGCGCAGTTCGTCGCCTCGCACCCGGGCGAGGTGTGCCCGGCCAAGTGGAAGGAAGGCGAGAAGACCCTGAAGCCGTCGCTGGACCTGGTCGGCAAGATCTAAGCCGCCCGCGCTCCCATCTCCGCCTTGCGGCGGGGGTGGGGGTGAACCGCAGCCGGCATCGCGCGCCGGCGCCGGCTGCGGTTCATCCCTCCTCCCCTCTTCGCAGCGCGCTGCCCCGGCAGCGTGCCTCCCCCTCGCTTTGCCCAACGTCAGGAGTCCGCCATGTTGGATGCCGATCTGAAAACCCAGTTGAAGGCCTACCTGGAGCGGGTCGTCCGGCCCATCCACATCACCGCATCGGTGGACGATGGCGCCAAGTCGCGCGAGATGCTCGACCTGCTCGAGGACCTGGTGCTGCTGTCGGACAAGATCACGTTGGACGTGCACCGCGACAGCGGCGAGCGCGCGCCCTCGTTCGCGCTGAACAGCCCCGGCCAGGACATCCACCTGCGCTTCGCCGGCCTGCCGATGGGCCACGAGTTCACCTCGCTGGTGCTGGCGCTGCTGCAGGTCGGCGGCCACCCGTCCAAGGCCACCGCCGAGCTGATCGAGCAGGTGCGCAACCTGCCCGGCGAGTACCGCTTCGAAACCTACTTCTCGCTGTCCTGCCAGAACTGCCCGGACGTGGTGCAGGCGCTGAACCTGGCTGCGGTACTGAACCCGAACATCCAGCACGTGGCGATCGACGGTGCGCTGTTCCAGGACGAGGTCGAGGCGCGGCAGATCATGTCGGTGCCCACCGTCTACCTTAACGGCGAAGTCTTCGACCAAGGCCGCATGACCCTGGAGCAGATCGTGGCCCGGCTGGACACCGGCGCGGCCAAGCGCGATGCGGCGGCGATCGCGGCCAAGGCGCCGTTCGACGTGCTGGTGGTCGGCGGCGGTCCGGCCGGCGCGGCGGCGGCGATCTACGCTGCGCGCAAGGGCATCCGCACCGGCGTGGCAGCCGAGCGCTTCGGCGGCCAGGTGCTGGACACCATGGCGATCGAGAACTTCATCTCCGTGCAGGAGACCGAAGGCCCGAAGATGGCCGCGGCGCTGGAGCAGCACGTGCGCCAGTACGACGTGGACATCATGAACCTGCAGCGCGCCGAACAGCTGGTGCCGGCCGGCGCCGACGGCCTGGTCGAGGTCAAGCTGGCCAACGGCGCATCGCTGAAGAGCCGCACCGTGATCCTGTCCACCGGCGCGCGCTGGCGGCAGATGAACGTGCCCGGCGAAGACCAGTATCGCAACAAGGGCGTGGCCTATTGCCCGCACTGCGACGGCCCGCTGTTCAAGGGCAAGCGCGTGGCGGTGATCGGCGGCGGCAACTCCGGCGTGGAAGCGGCGATCGACCTGGCCGGCATCGTCAGCCATGTCACCCTGGTCGAGTTCGACAGCAAGCTGCGCGCCGACGAAGTCCTGCAGCGCAAGCTGCGCAGCCTGGGCAACGTCGACATCCTGGTCAACGCGCAGAGCACCGAGGTGCTCGGCGACGGCCAGAAGGTCACCGGCCTGGTCTACAAGGACCGCGTCGGCGGCGATGTGCATCGCGTGGCGCTGGAAGGCATCTTCGTGCAGATCGGGCTGCTGCCGAACACCGAGTGGCTGCAGGGCACGGTGGCGCTGTCGCCGCGCGGCGAGATCGTGGTCGACGACCGCGGCCAGACCTCGCTGCCCGGCGTGTTCGCCGCCGGCGACGCGACCACGGTGCCGTACAAGCAGATCATCATCGCCATGGGCGAAGGTTCCAAGGCGGCGCTGAGCGCGTTCGACCACCTGATCCGGCACAGCGCACCGGTCGCCAGCGGCAGCGTGGCCGAAGCGGCCTGACGCGCACCCGTCCCGCGCCGCTTCGCCGGCGCGGGACCAGGGCGTGCGGCCTCCACCGCGCGCGCCCATCTGTCTCGCCGCCATGCGCGCCACACGCTCTATGCTGTGACCCTGCGTCACCTCCCGCCGCTGCGTTCCGAGGAACCCGCTGATGAACCTGCGTGATCTGAAATACCTGGTGGCGCTGGCCGATCACAAGCATTTCGGGCGCGCCGCCGCGGCCTGCTTCGTCAGCCAGCCGACGCTGTCCACGCAGATCAAGAAGCTCGAGGACGAACTGGGCGTGCCGCTGGTGGAGCGCGCGCCGCGCAAGGTCATGCTGACCCCGGCCGGGCGCGAGGCCGCCAGCCGGGCGCGCGGCATCGTCGCCGAGATCGAGCAGATGAAGGAGGCGGCGCGGCGCAGCCAGGATCCGGAAGCCGGCACCGTGCGCCTGGGCATCTTCCCCACGCTCGGCCCGTATCTGCTGCCGCATGTGATCCCGCGCATCCGCGCGCGCTTCCCGCAGCTGGAACTGCTGCTGATCGAAGAGAAGAGCGACGTGTTGCTGACCCGCCTGCGCGAGGGCCGGCTGGACGCGGCGCTGCTGGCGCTGCCGCTGCACGACGAGCAATTGCATGCCGAATTCCTATTCGAGGAACCGTTCGTGCTGGCGGTGCCCGAGCAGCATCCGCTGGCGCGGCGGCCGACCCCGCTGACCATGGACGAACTGCACGCGCAACGCCTGCTGCTGCTCGAGGACGGGCACTGCCTGCGCGACCAGGCGCTGGACGTGTGCCACCTGTCCGGCGCGCTGGAGAAGGCCGAGTTCCAGGCCACCAGCCTGGAGACGCTGCGGCAGATGGTCGCCGCCAACGTCGGCGTGACCCTGCTGCCGCTGCTGGCGGTGCAGCCGCCGGTGGCCAACCCGCCGAACCTGCGCCTGCTGCCGTTCGCGCCCGACGGCGGGCCGAGCCGGCGCATCGCCATGCTGTGGCGGCGCAGTTCGGCGATGGGTGCGTTCCTGCAGCAACTGGCGCACCTGTTCGGTGCACTGCCCGAGGAGCTGTTCACGCTGCCGGCGCAGGCGTCGCTGCCGGACCAGGCGCCGCGCCAGGTGGCCTGAACAGGCCGACCGGCCGCGGCGTCGCATCGGCGCCGGCTTGCTTGCACAATGGGAACGGGGGCGGCGCGGTGCCGCCCCCGTTCGTTGTGCCATCCAACCGGAGCCTGTCCATGACCTCGCAACACCACAGCGGCCTGCCGCCATCGTTGATCGTCTCGAGCCGCGACCTCGCGCGCCTGGAAGCCCTGCTCGACTCCCCTGCCTTGCACCAGCACCCGGCCGCGCAAGCGCTGGGCGCAGAACTCGACCGCGCCACCGTGATGGCGCCCGACCAGATTCCCCCCGGCATCGTCACCATGCATTCCCGCGTGGAGTGCGAAGACGAACTGCACGGCGAACGCCATCAGCTGACCCTGGTCTATCCGCACGAAGCCGATGCCGCGCATGCGCGCATCTCGGTGCTGGCCCCGGTCGGCAGCGCCCTGCTCGGCCTGGCCGTGGGCCAGTCCATCGACTGGCAGGCGCCCGGCGGACGCCCGCTGCGCCTGCGCGTGACCGCGGTGCAGCGCACCGACGACGACGACGCGCCCGCAGCGCGTTAACGTGCGCGGCCCTATCCTTGTCCCCACTCGTTTCCGAGAGATACCGATGACCTCTTCCGCCCCCTCCAAGCTCGCCCAGTTGCGCGAGTTGTCCGTGGTCGTGGCCGATACCGGCGACTATGACGCGATCAAGCGGCTCAAGCCGGTGGACTGCACCACCAATCCGACCCTGGTGAAGAAGGCGCTGGACCTGCCGGTCTACGCCGACCTGATCGACGAGGCGCTGGCCTGGGCGCGCGGCCAGGACGGCGACCATGCCGCCCTGGTCGACGAGATCGCCGACCGCCTGACCATCGGCGTCGGCGCCAAGCTCAGCGCGCTGGTGCCCGGCCGCGTGTCCACCGAGGTGGATGCCGACCTGGCCCACGACACCGCCGCCACCATCGCCAAGGCGCACAAGTTCATCGCCATGTACGCCGAGCGCGGCATCCCCAAGGACCGCATCCTGATCAAGGTCGCCGCGACCTGGGAAGGCATCGAGGCGGCGCGGCAGCTGCAGCAGGACGGCATCGACTGCAACCTGACCCTGATCTTCAACCGCACCCAGGCGCTGGCCTGCGCGGAGGCCGGGGTGTTCCTGATCTCGCCGTTCGTCGGCCGCATCCTCGACTGGTACGTGGCCAAGGGCCAGACCCCGGCGACCATCGACGAGGATCCGGGCGTGCAGTTCGTGCGCGGCGTGTACGACGAGTTCAAGCGCCGCGGTTCGCAGACTGTGGTCATGGGCGCCTCGTTCCGTTCCACCGCGCAGATCGAGGCGCTGGCCGGCTGCGACCGCCTGACCATCTCGCCGGACCTGCTGGAGAAGCTCGACGCCGACCACGGCCCGCTGCCGCGCAAGCTCTCCCCCGGCCAGGCCGACGGCGCCAAGATCGAGCCGATCGACGCCAAGCGCTTCGCCGCCGACCTGGCCGCCGACCCGATGGCCACCGAGAAGCTGGCCGGCGGCATCGACACCTTCGCCAAGGACTTGCAGGCCCTGCGCGACACGATCCGGCACAAGCTGATCGGCTGAGTGTTGTGCCTGCACCCCAAGCGCGGTGACGCTGCGCTTGGGGTGCCGGGAATAGGGAAACGGGAATGGGGAATCGGGAAAAGCGAGTCCCCGTTTCTCTGCGTCTCCCGATCGATTCGATGACGTCTGCACGCAGTCGCACTGCGCGAGCGCGAAGGCGCACGCGCCCACAAACGCCGAAAACAGACGTAGGTGCGGCGGACATCACCTGCGGCGCTTTCGACACCGCGTTGGCGCGGCCACAACTTTTCCCGGGCTATGCTGCGCGCCCGAGTGCAGAGGCAAGGCAATGGCAACGATCGCAGTGGTGATGGTGGACGGCGTGGCGGACTGGGAGATCGGCACCATCCTGCCGGCGGCGCGGGCCTGGTTCGGCGACACGATCCAGATCGCCAGCATCGACGGCAAGCCCATCACCTCGATCGGCGGCCTGGAGCTGCACCCCACCTATGCGCTGTCGGACCTGGCGCCAGTGGACGCCGACCTGTGGCTGCTGCCCGGCAGCGATCGCTGGCAGGCCGGCGAGATTCCAGGACTGAGCGCACTGCTGCAGCAGCGCCTGGAGGCTGGCCGCGGCGTCGCGGCAATCTGCGGTGCGACCCTGGCGCTGGCCTACGCCGGCCTGCTTGATACCCGTCCGCACACCAGCAATTCCGAAGCCTTCCTGCGCGAGCACGCCGGCGTCTATGCCGGCAGCGCGTATTACCAGGAACGCCGCGTGGTCAGCGCCGGTGGGCTGATCACCGCCCCCGGCACCAGCCCGGTCAGCTTCGCCGAGGAATGCCTGCGCCTGCTGCACCCCGAACGCGAGGAGCAGATCGCGCAGATGCGGCAGATGTTCGCGGCCGAGTTCGTCTAGCGCGACCAGTGCCACCTGTCATGCAGACGGCGGCGGCAACGCATGACTACACTTGTCGTCACGCCGTGAAGTACGCCATCGGCGGCTGAGCGCGGCGTCGCGGTTGCCCCATGACTCGGGCGCCGCGCTCCCAGGTTCCCCAGCAGGGTGCTTCCACGACTTCGACAGGAGAAGGCGCATGCGCGGATGGATGACGCGTCGTTTGTTTTCGCTGGCGCTGGCCGCCGCCAGTATCACCGGCATGGCCGCCACGCCCACGCCGACCAAGGTCGCGATCCTGGGCGTGGAGCACGCGGCGCAACTGGTCTCCGAACGCGACCAGCCGGGCGTGCTCGCGGCGTTCCTGGAGCAACTCGCGCCGGACGCGATCTGTATCGAACGCCCGCCGGAGCAGGCGGCGCGCGGCGACTACTACGAATACACCTACGAGGTGCAGGGCGTGATCCTGCCGTACGCTGCGACGCATCCAGTCGCTCTCTGTCCGATCGACTGGATGCCGCCGGTGGAGGACGCCAGACTCGGCTTCGGCATGGATCTGGACACGCCGCTGGAACTGCGCCGCGCGCAGGGGTTCCAGGGCTTCCTGTCGTTCCCCGACAAGGCCGCCCTGCAGCGCGATTTCTTCGCGGCGGACGCGGCCGAGAACGTGGCCGCGGTGCGGAAGTGGGCGCAAACCCCGGCGCCGCGCGCCGACCAGGACCTGCCGCGGCGCCTGTATCTGTACCGCACCTTCCTGCAGGCCCAGCGCATCCGCGCCGCGGCGCTGGCACACCCGGGCAAGACCGTGCTGGTGGTGGTTGGCTATTTCCACAAGCCGGACCTGGAGGCGATCCTCGCGCACGACCCGGCGATCGCGCTCGTACAGCCGTCGACGCTGGGGCGCCCCACCGCGGACGCGGTCGCGCGCGCCAGCACCGCGTCACAGCGCGCGGCGATCCTGGCCTTCAACCTGCTCGGCACCCAGGCCGAGACCGGCAACGTCGACTGGGCATGGATGCGCCGCGTCCTGGAGACGTACGCGACCGAGGCGCCAGCCGCCGAAACGGCGCTGTTGCGGACGCGCCTGGCGCTGCTGAGCGGCCAGCTCGCACCGGCCGAAGCACGGCGGCGCTACGCACGGCTCGCCGAGGACACGCCGGTCGAACTGGCGTTCGGCTGGACCGGCGTGCAGGACCGCACCCGCGTGGATTCATTCTTCGATCCCTTCGGCAACCTGACGGTCCGCCAGCGCGCGACGCTGGAACTGGCACGGACCGACTACGCGCTCGGCCGCAGCCGCGACGGCGATGCGGCGGTCGCACGGCTCAAGGCCGACCTGTCGCCACGCAAGGCGCTGCAGTTGTCCGGCTATGCGGCACGGCTGCGGCCTGCCCCCGACAAACACGACACGGGCATCGCCAAGTAGGCAGGTGGCGCCGGCCGATGGGCGCTGCTGCGTCCCGGCGCGGTTCAGTCTCGTTTCTTGAGAGCGTGCCGTGGCTTCATGCGGCCGAGTTCAGTCCAGAGGCGCGTCATGTCACTCGTCGAGTTCGCAAGCCGCTACAGCAACCTCGCCGGCGTCATCGCAGCTGCCGGAGCCCTTCCCATGTTTTTTCTGAAATGGAGGACCGGCTTTCTCAGTCTCTCCGTGAAACGCACGCAACGCCTTTACGAGCTTTCCCTGGATGGTGCCTGGCGCACTGCGGATGCGGCTGCGTTGCAAATCGCGGTCGGCAATGCCATCGGCGGCAATCTCGACGGCGACGAAATCAGGATCGCGTTGGAACGCAGCAATGCGGCGAAGGTGCTGACTTACTGCAAAATGGCCAAAGGCATGATCGGGGTGTCGAACGACAAGTCGCACTTCGTGCCCAAAGGGATCTGGAAATCAGCCGGGAGCTATCGAAAAGGAGCCATTGCGCTATATGCGGCCGCATTCGTCCCCTGGTTGCTTGCACCGGCCGCCTTCAATCTCTTTGCGCCATCCAACCAGAGTGCTGGTGGGATTGCGCTGGCGATGTTGCTATCGACCCTCGTCCTGGCATGGCTCTCCGCGTGTGCGGAAGCCGCTTACCGTCTCACGAGCGACTTTGATCGGAGATACCCCAGGCTCCAGCCACTCCCAGCCAGCAAAGGACGGACGAGGGCAGCGCGCAAGAAACGTGCAGGCGCGCCGCAGCCGAGCGCGGGTCGGCCGCGGCGCAACCTCCGCGTTGAGACTCAGGCCTCCAACCCGATCGGACAACTCACTCCGGTCCCGCCCAGCCCGCAGTAGCCGCCCGGGTTCTTGGCCAGATACTGCTGGTGCTCGTCCTCGGCGTAGTAGAACGGCGGCGCCGGGAAGCGGATCTCGGTGGTGATGGGGCCATAGCCGGCGGCGTCCAGGCGCTGCTGATAAGCGTCGCGGCTGGCCAGCGCGGCGTCGTACTGCGCCTGGGTGGTGCAGTAGATCGCCGAGCGGTACTGGGTGCCGGTGTCGTTGCCCTGGCGCATGCCCTGGGTCGGGTCGTGGCTTTCCCAGAAGGTCTGCAGCAGCTGCTCGAAGCGCACGGCCTGCGGGTCGAACGCCACCAGCACCGCCTCGGTGTGGCCGGTCTGACCGGAGCACACTTCGCGATAGGTGGCATTGGGCGTCTCGCCGCCGGCATAGCCGACCGCGGTGCTGAACACACCAGGCAGCGACCAGAACTTGCGTTCTGCGCCCCAGAAACAGCCCAGGCCGAACTGCACCTGCTCCAGGCCGGCGAAGGCATCGCGCAAGGGATGGCCGTTGACGAAGTGACGGTTGTGCAGCGGCAGCGGCTGCGCGCGTCCCGGCAGGCTCTCGCCCGGGCGCGGCAGGCGCTGCTTGAAGGCACCGATTCCCAACATGGCATGGACTCCTGGCAGCGACGGCGATGCCTTGTGGATGGCGCTGCCGGAGTCCGCTTTCAAGTGCGCCCGGCCACCGCGGCGGCGGTGACGGACGCGACGTTCACTTCGCTGCGGCGCTGGCCGTGACCGTGGCCGCGGCGACCGGCTCCGGCATCGCCGAGCTGTGGTGGTTGATGATCAGCCAGCGACCGTCGCGCTTTTCGTAGACGAAGGTGTAGCGCGCCTGCACCTGGCGGGTGCTGCCGTCGGGATTGTTCAGGGTGAAGGTGTAGACGCCGGCGTCGACCGCGCTGTCGTCGTCGAGCAGCCGCACCTGGCGGTAGTTGATGGCGCCGCGCGGCTTGGCGGCGAGGAAGTGGCTGAAGTAGTCCTCGATCTCGGCGCGGCTGGCGCGGACCCGGTTGGACACCGTGGGCAGCAGCACGCCGTCGCGGGCGTACAGGTCGGCCACCCGCTGCGGATTGCCGGTGGCCAGCGCCGCGTTCCAGCGGTCGAACAGGCCGGCGATCTCGCGCTCGGCGCTGCTGGCCGGTGTCGCCGGCTGGCCGTCGTAGTGCATCGCCGGCGCGGCCAGCGCGGTGGAGGTGGTGGTCAGGCCCAGTGCCAGGGCGAACAGGATGCGACGCATGGGAAGTCTCCGCTTGCTGAGGGAATGCCGTCTCGGGGCGAAGCGAGTATCGGCAGCGGCGGCTTGCGCAACATCCGCTGGGCGGCATATCCTCGAATATGCCGTTCGGCATACGGAGACGCGCCCGTGCACAGTCCTTCCAATGCAGGCCAGTGGCGTGAGGCACTGCGCCGCGATGCCGCCGACGCCGCGCGCTGGCAGGCCGTGGCCGCCGCCGCCACGGCGCTGCGCGAGGCCGGCGATGCCGCGCAGGCCGCTGCGCACGTACTGGTACCCGCCAGCGCCCTGGTCGCGGCACCGCACGCCGCGGTGCTGGCGGTGCGCGGCGAGCGCTGCCTGGTACTGGCCAGCCAGGGCGATGCCTTGCCGCCGGGCGCCAGCGTCGCCGTCGAGGCGCCGGCCCATGCCTGGCGCCTGCGCGGCAATCCCGCTACCGAAGCCGGCGAACTGTGCCTGCCGATCGCCACGCTGGGCGTGCCGCTGGGCACGCTGTGCCTGGGCTGGGACGCGCGCACCGTGCCGGCGCCGGAGGACGTGCAGGCGCTGTCCGCGATCGCCGGGTTGCTGGCGCCGCTGGCGGCCGAACCGCCGCGTGCGCCGCGGCGGCGCAAACCGGCGCAGGCCGACCGCCTGGCCGTGCTCAGCGCGCGCGAACGGCAGGTGCTGGCGCTGCTGTCGCGCGGACTCACCAACGCCGCGCTCGGCGCCGAACTGGGCATCAGCGCCGGCACCGCCAAGGTCCACGTCGAGCGCATCCTGCACAAGCTGCAGGTGGCCGACCGCACCCAGGCCGCGGTGGTCGCGGTGCAGGCGGGGGTGGCGCTGTGAGGGCGCTGGCGCGGCGCTGGAACGACTGGCCGCTGACCCGCAAGAGCCTGGCGCTGGTGGCGCTGCCGCTGTTGCTGCTGGTGGCGGCGCTGGTGGCGATCTACAGCGTGGAGCGGCAGAACATCGCCGCCGAGAACGACGTGCGCCGCACCCTGCAGTTGCTCAGCGACCTGCATGAAGCGCATGCGTTGCTGGCAGAGACCGCCGCCGGCGTGCGCGGCTACCGGCTGGTGCGCCAGGACGCGTTCCTGACCCCGTACCGCGACGCCGAGCCGCGGCTGAAGACCGTGGTGCAGCGCCTGTCGCAACGCATCACCGACCCGCGCCAGGCGCAGCGCTTCGCCCGCATCCAGCCGCTGTTCGAGGAGAAGATGCAGGGCTGGCGGCGGCTGCTGGCGCCGGACCTGAGCCGCGAGGAAGAGATCCGCCAGTTGCGCGAGGGCAAGGTCACCCTCGACATCCTGCGCGCGGAGCTGCGCGAACTGCGCAACTACGAGACCGCGCAGCTGCAGGTGCGCACCGCCAAGGCGCAGGCGCTGCGCCAGCGCAACCTGCTGATCACCCTGTGCGCGGCGATGCTGGGCGGACTCGGCGCGGTGCTCGCGGTGGCCTGGTTCGCCTCGTCGCTGTCGCGACGCCTGCGCCAGCTCTCGGCCAATGCCGACCGCCTCGGCGACGGCCGGCCGCTGGCGCCGCAGGCACCGGCCGGCGACGAACTGGGCCAGGTCGCGCAACGCCTGCAGCAGGCCAGCACCCTGCTCGCCGCGCGCGCCGAGGAAGCGCAGTCGGCGCGCCGCGAGGCCGAGAGCGCCAACCGCGCCAAGACCGAATTCCTCTCGCGCAGCAGCCACGAACTGCGCACCCCGCTCAACGCCATCCTCGGCTACGCGCAGGTGCTGGAGATGGACCTGCCGGGCGCGGCGCAGCGCGACCACCTGCAGCACATCCTCGGCGCCGGCCGGCACCTGCTGGGACTGATCACCGAACTGCTGGACATCGCCCGCATCGAGGCCGACCAGCTCGACCTGAGCCCGCGCCCGGTGCCGGTGCATGCCGCACTGGAAGAGGCGCTGGGCCTGGTCGCACCGGAAGCGCAGGCGCGCGGCATCGTGCTGCGGCCGCCGCAGTTGCCGTCGGAGTGGACCGTGCGCGCCGACCCGCAGCGGCTGCGCCAGGTGCTGATCAACCTGCTGTCCAACGCGATCAAGTTCAACCGTCCGGGTGGCGCGGTGTGGGTGAGCGCGGTGCCCGAAGGCCAGTCACTGGCGCTGAGCGTGCACGACCAGGGCCACGGTCTGACGCCGGCGCAGGTGGAACGATTGTTCACACCGTTCGAGCGGCTCGGCGCCGAGCGCTCGGCGATCGAGGGCACCGGTCTGGGTCTGGCGCTGAGCAAGCGCCTGACCGAGGCGATGGGCGGGCGCATCGCCGTGGACAGCGGCCCGGACGGATCGCGCTTCACCATCGCGCTGCCGCTGGACCGCCCACAGGCGGCGGCACTGCCGGACCCGGCCGTGATGGCGACGACGGCGAGCGGGATCCAGCGCCAGTTGCTGAGCGTGGAGGACAACCCGTCCAACCAGGCGCTGATCCGCACCCTGGTCGAACGCCGCCCGCACTGGCGCCTGCACGAGGCCGCCAGCCTGGCGCAGGCGCGCGCGCATCTGCAGCAGGCCAAGCCCGACCTGATCCTGCTCGACCTGCACCTGAGCGACGGCAACGGCGAGGAACTGCTGCAGGCGCTGCGCGCGCAGCCGCACACCGCAGCGATCCCGGTGGTGGTGATCAGCGCCGATGCCACCGCGACCACGCTGGCGCGCGTGCAAGGCGAGCCGGTGTGCGCCTACCTGACCAAGCCGCTGGACGTGGCCGACTTCTTCTCCATTCTAGACCGACACCTCGCATGACCCGCAACGATGTCCTCGCCGCGCGCATCCTGATCGTCGACGACGAACCGGCCAACGTGCGCCTGCTGGAAGAACTGCTGCAGCGCGAAGGCTTCCGCCAGGTGGTGGCGACCACCGACCCGCAACGGGTGCTGGGCCTGGTCGCGGCGTTCGCGCCGGACCTGATCCTGCTCGACCTGATGATGCCGGAACTGGACGGCTACGCGATCCTGGAGCAACTGGCGCGGCTGGCCAGCCCGTCCAGCTTCCTGCCGGTGATCGTGCTCACCGCCGACCCCAGCCGCAGCGCCCGCCACCGCGCCCTCGGCCTGGGCGCCAAGGATTTCCTGACCAAGCCGCTGGACACCTTCGAAGTGGCCCTGCGCGTCTGGAACGTGGCCGAGACCGTGGTGCTGTTCAAGCGCCTGCGCGCGTTGGCCGTGGCGGATGCCGCGCCGCCGGGGTGGCTGACAGCCGGGATTGGGGATTAGGGATTGGGGATTGGGGATTGGGGATTCGCAACGGCAGCCCCCCGCTTTTGCCAATCCCCAATCCCGACTCCCCAATCCCGACTCCCCAATCCCAGCCCCCCAAACTACATCGCCCGCGTCACCTGCCCGCCCAGGCCCAGCGTCATCAGCACTTCCTGGGCCTTTTCCAGCAGTTCGTCGGCCACGCAGACCTGGACCACGCCGAACGGCAGTTCGCCGGCGCCGCCGAGCAGGGCCTCGCCGAACACGAAGGCGGTGATGCCGGCGTCCTCCAGCGCGTGCTTGGCCAGGTGCGCATCGATCAGGTGCTGGGCGCGGTAGGCGATCTGCATGGTCGGTCTCTCAACCGCGAGCCGCGGCCCCAGGTATGACCTGGAGCGAAGACGGGCAAAACAGGCCCGTATACGGGTACGCCGACCGAGAAGGACGCATGACGCCAAGGGCAAGACGGAACGCCGGCATGCGGGCTTCTCTTGGGTGAATTGTTCCGCAGCCTACGCGCCAGGACGGCCGCCGACCAGCCCGGCCAAGCTAAAGCAGCGCTTTACTTACTATAAACTTGCGCTTTACTTATTCTCCGACGCGCGCATGTCCGACACCCCCGCCACCGACGCCTCCGCCCCGGCCGAGAAGAAAGACTTCATCCGCCAGATCGTCCGCGAGGACCTGGCCAGCGGCAAGCACACGGCCATCCGCACCCGCTTCCCGCCCGAGCCCAACGGCTACCTGCACATCGGCCACGCCAAGGCGATCTGCCTGGACTTCGGCATCGCCGCCGAGTTCGCCGGGCGCTGCAACCTGCGCTTCGACGACACCAATCCGGCCAAGGAAGATCCCGAATTCGTCGCCGCGATCCAGGACGACGTGCGCTGGCTGGGCTTCGACTGGGCCGAGCTGCGCCACGCCTCGGACTATTTCGAGGTGTACTACCTGGCCGCCGAGAAGCTGATCCGCGACGGCCACGCCTTCGTCTGCGACCTCTCCGCCGAACAGGTGCGCGAGTACCGCGGCACCCTCACCGAGCCGGGCCGCGACTCGCCCTACCGCACCCGCAGCGTCGAGGAGAACCTGGACCTGTTCCGGCGCATGCGCGCCGGCGAGTTCCCGGACGGTGCGCGCACCCTGCGCGCCAAGATCGACATGAGCAGCGGCAACATCAACCTGCGCGACCCGGCGCTGTACCGGATCAAGCACGTCGAGCACCAGAACACCGGCAACGCCTGGCCGATCTACCCGATGTACGACTTCGCGCACTCGCTGGGCGATGCCGTGGAAGGCATCACCCACTCGCTGTGCACGCTGGAGTTCGAGGACCACCGCCCGCTGTACGACTGGTGCGTGGACAAGGTCGACCTGGCCGGCCACCCGGAACTGCTGCAGCCGCTGCTGGACAAGGGCCTGCCGCGCGAAGCGGCCAAGCCGCGGCAGATCGAGTTCTCGCGGCTCAACATCAACTACACGGTGATGAGCAAGCGCAAGCTGACCCAACTGGTGACCGAAGGCCTGGTCGACGGCTGGGACGACCCGCGCATGTACACCCTGCAGGGCCTGCGCCGCCGCGGCTACACGCCGGCCGCACTGCGCCTGCTGGTCGACCGCGTCGGCATCAGCAAGCAGAACTCGGTGATCGATTTCTCGGTGCTGGAAGGCTGCCTGCGCGAAGACCTGGACGCGCGCGCCGCGCGGCGCATGGCGGTGATCGAGCCGCTGAAGCTGGTGCTGAGCAACCTGCCGGAAGGCCACAGCGAAACGCTGACCTTCTCCAACCATCCCAAGGACGAAAGCTTCGGCACGCGCGAAGTGCCGTTCTCGCGCGAGCTGTGGATCGAGCGCGAGGATTTCGCCGAAGTCCCGCCCAAGGGCTGGAAGCGGCTGGTGCCGGGCGGCGAAGTGCGCCTGCGCGGCGCCGGCATCGCCCGCGTCGACGAGGTGATCAAGAACGCCGCCGGGCAGATCGTGGAACTGCGCGGCTGGCTCGACCCGGAATCGCGTCCGGGCATGGAAGGCGCCAACCGCAAGGTCAAGGGCACCATCCACTGGGTCAGCGCCGCGCACGCGGTGGAGGCGGAGATCCGCCTGTACGACCGCCTGTTCTCGGTGGAGAAGCCCGACGACGAGTCCGACGGCAAGACCTACCGCGACCACCTCAACCCCGACTCCAAGCGCAGCGTGCGCGGCTACGTCGAACCCGCCGCCGCACAGGCCGCGCCGGAGCAGGCGTTCCAGTTCGAGCGTACCGGCTATTTCGTCGCCGACCGCTACGACCACCGCGCCGACGCGCCTGTGTTCAACCGCAGCGTGACCCTGCGCGATACGTGGAGCGGCGGCCAGGGCGGCGCCTGACGCAGTGCGCGTGCGGTCCTTGCGGCCGCACGCGCCAGCGCCCCGTTGGCCAGCGCCGGCCGATACGGCACCAGGTCTCCGCACCGCATCGCCGGCACCCGCCGCGATAAAACGCTTGAAGCGTCTGTAGGAGCGGCTTCAGCCGCGAGGGGCCTTACCGGGAACCCAGGGTCGCGGCTGAAGCCGCTCCTACGACGACAGCGCCCCATCCGGCTGTTGCGAATCTCAAATTCCGAATCCCCAATCCCGGCCCTTCCCCCGCCACCAGCCGCGCGCTAGCGTAACGGGCATGTCCCCCGTCCCGTCCTTCAGCCTGCGCAGCTACGGCCGCGATGGAGCCGCCCATCAGCATGGCCACGTGCAACTGGTGCTGCCGCTGCACGGCACGCTGGAACTGGAAGTGGACGGCCGCGGCGGCTATCTGGACCGTTTCCGCGCCGCGGTGGTCGCGCCTCAGACGCGGCATGCGCAATCCGCGCTGGACGCCAACCGTTTCCTGGTCGTCGATTGCGCCGCCGATGCCTTCGGCGACGATGCGCTGGAGCGCCTGCGGCAGCAGCCCTTCCTCGACCTGCCGCCACCCTTGCAGGAGCTGCTCGCCGCGCAGGCGCCGCATCCCAACCTCGCGATGGCCCATGCCCAGGCCGGCGCCGCCGTGCTGGCCTGGCTGCAGGCAGACACCGCGCCGCGCGGCTGGCAGCGACTGCAGGCGCTGTGCCGATGCATCGAAGCCGCGCCCGGCCAGGACTGGCCGGTGCGGCGCATGGCGCAGCTGGCGCACCTGAGCCCGAGCCGCCTGCACGCGCTGTTTCGCGCCGCGCTGGGGCGCACGCCGCAGGACTGGGCGGCGGCGCGGCGGCTGGACTGGGTGCGCCGGCAACTGGCGCACGGCGACCGACCGATCTCATCGCTGGCCCAGGACAGCGGCTATGCCGACCAGAGCGCGCTGACCCGCGCGCTGAAGCGCAGCACCGGGCAGACCCCGGCCGCCTACCGCCGCCGCCATCGCCCGGCGCCAGGACAGGAGTCTGGGACAAGCCGGCGCCCGCCGTCGGCGGCATGCTGAGCGCAACGGCTGGAACGGAACCGGAACGCATGCGCGAACGTCTATGGGCAGGGGTCGGCAGCGGCATGGCCGCGGGCGCGCTGTGGGGCCTGGTGTTCCTGGCGCCGCAATTGCTGAGCGCCTTCTCGCCACTGCAACTGGCGGTCTCGCGCTACCTGGCCTACGGCGCCATCGCCGCGGTGGTGCTGCTGCGGCGCTGGCGCGCCGCGACCGCGCCGTTGGGCGCCGCCGAATGGTGGGCGCTGGTGCGGCTGAGCCTGCTCGGCAACATCGTCTACTACGTGCTGCTGGGCAGCGCCGTGCAGTGGGCCGGTGGCGCCGCCACCGCGCTGATCATCGGCCTGTTGCCGGCGGCGGTCACGGTGATCGGCTCGCGCGCGGCCGGCGCGGTGCGGTTGCGCCGGCTGGCCGCGCCCTGCGCGCTGTGCGTGCTCGGCGTGGCGCTGGTCGCGGTGCAGACCCTGGCCGTGGCGCGGCCGCACATTCCCGCCAGCCTCGGCCTGCGTGCGGCGGGACTGGCCTGTGCGGTCGGCGCGCTGGCGTGCTGGACCGCCTATTCGATCAAGAACGCGCGCTGGCTGCGGCGGCGCCCGGACCTGTCCGGCCGCGACTGGTCGCTGCTGACCGGCGTGGTCACCGGCGCGCTGGCCCTGACCCTGGCGCTGCCGGCCTTCGCCCTGGCCGGCACGGTCCATGCCGGCGCCGAGTGGATGCGCTTCTGGGGCATGGCGCTGGTGCTGGCGCTGTTCGCCTCGGTCATCGGCAACGCCTGCTGGAACCACGCCAGCCGGTTGCTGCCGCTGACCCTGGTCGGGCAGATGATCGTGTTCGAGACCGTGTTCGCGCTGCTGTACGGCTTTCTCTGGGAGCAGCGCTGGCCGACCGCGCTGGAGCTGCTGGCGATCGCCTGCCTGCTCGGCGGCGTCCTGTGGTGCACCCTGGTGCACGCGCGGCCGCAACCGGCTGCGCATGAAGCCAAGCCCGGTTAAGCCGCGCTGCCTAGACTGGCGCAGATCCTCCCCACGGGAATCGCGCCATGCATACCGTCCTGCGCCGTTGCAGTCCCGCCCTCGTCCTGGCCATCGCACTGGCCGGCTGCAGCAGCGCCTCCACCGCACCGTCCGACGCGACACCGGATTCGGCCGCCGCCACAAGCGCACCGGCGGCGACTGGCAAGTGCGACGCCGTCCCCGACCATGCCTACGACCTGCCGGCCGGGCGCTTCGATGAGGTGTCGCAGCAACTGGCCCACGCCACCGGCTGCATGGTCGTGTACCGCGATCCCGGCCTCGCCTCGTTGCCGGTCAACGCGGTGAAGGGACAGGTCAGCATCCGTCAGGCACTGCATCAGGCGCTGGACGGCACGGCACTTCGGATCGCACAGGAAAATGCCGACGCGATGACCGTCGTGCGCCGCTGACCCGGCGGCGGCGCGGTGGGTTGCTACCATGGCCGCACTCCACCGCACGGAAGATCGCCATGCCCCGCCATTTCGCGTCGTTGCTGTGCTCCCTGTGCCTGCTCGCCGGCATGCTGCTGTCCAGCGCCTGCGCGCGCAGCGAAACCGCCAAGCCGTCGGAGCCGACACCGGCGCCGGCACCCACGGCATCCGCGCCCGGCCTGCCGGTGAAGGTCGACAGCAGTTGCCGCACCGATGCCGACTGCACGGTCAAGAACGTCGGCAACTGCTGCGGGGCGATGCCGGCCTGCGTCAACCGCGACAGCCCCACCGATCCGCAGGGAGTGATGGCGCAATGCCAGGCCAGCGGGCGCATGAGCGTGTGCGGCTCGCGCGCGATCGCCGGCTGCTCCTGCGTGGCCGGACAATGCAGCGCGCGCCCCGCGCAAGCCGATACACTGCGCGCCCCCCAGCCTGCCGAACCCGTCCGCTGATGCTCTACGCGCAAGTCCACCTCACCCTGCCCGCCTGGATCCACGACGCGGTCGATCCGCAGGCCGTCTACGCCAGCGACGCCGACAAGGTCGCGCTGGCGGTGGAACTGTCGCGGCTGAACGTGGACGCCGGCAGCGGCGGCCCGTTCGGCGCGGCGGTGTTCGGCCCGGACCACCGCATCATCGCCGTCGGCGTGAACCGCGTGGTGCCGCAGACCACCTCGCTGGCGCACGCCGAGAACATGGCCTACATGCTGGCCCAGCAGCGCCTGCAGACGCCGCGGCTGAACGCAGTGCTGTCGCCGGTGACCCTGGCCACCTCCTCGCAGCCGTGCTGCCAGTGCTACGGCGCCACCATCTGGGCCGGGATCGACCGCCTGCTGATCGGCGCCAGCGCCGAGGACGTGATGGCGCTGACCCCGTTCGACGAAGGCCCGCTGCCGGCGGACTGGGTCGGCGAGTTGCAGCGCCGCGGCATCGAGGTGGTGCGCGGCCTGCACCGCGACGCCGCCTGCGCGGTGCTGCGCCGCTACGGCGAACTCGACAGCCCCCGCTACTGACCCCGCCGGAAGGCTTGCCCATGTCCTTCGAGAACGGCCCGCTGGTCCATGGCCTGCTGTGCTACTGCCGGCCCGGCTTCGAACCCGAGCTCGCGGCAGAACTCAACGCCCGCGCCGGCGAGGCCGGGCTGGCCGCCTACGCGCGCACCGAGCGCAACAGCGGCTACGCGCTGCTGCTCAGCGACACGGCGGTACCGGCGCAGGCGCTGCCCTGGCGCGAGCTGATCTTCGCCCGGCAGAAGCTGCAGTTGCTGGCCGAACTGCGCGAGCTGCCGGCCAGCGACCGCATCGCGCCGATCCTGCAGGCCCTGACCGGGCAGCCGCGCTTCGGCGACCTGTGGGTCGAACACCCGGACTCGGATGCCGGCAAACCGCTGTCGGGGCTGGCGCGCAGCTTCGGCAACGCGCTGCGCCCGGCGCTGCGCAAGGCCGGCCTGCTCAGCGACAAGCCGCAGCCGCGGCTGCCGCGCCTGCACGTGTGCTTCGTGACCGGCACCCACGCCCTGCTGGCGGTGGCCGACAGCGAGGACAGCGCGCCGTGGCCACTGGGCATCCCGCGCCTCAAGCTGCTGCCGGAAGCGCCCTCGCGCTCGGCCCTGAAACTGGAAGAAGCGCTACTGGCGCTGCTGACCCCGCACGAGCGCGAGACGCTGCTGCGCTCGGGCATGCGCGCCGCCGACCTCGGCGCCGCCCCGGGCGGCTGGACGTGGGTGCTGACCCGCCAGCACCTGCACGTGACCAGCGTGGACAACGGCCCGCTGCGCCAGCACGTACTCGACAGCGGCCTGGTCGACCACCTGCGCGCCGACGGCTTCCACTGGAAACCGCCGCAGCCGCTGGACTGGATGGTCTGCGACATGGTCGAGCAACCGCGCCGCGTCGCCGAGCGCATGGCCACCTGGTTCCGCGAGGGCTGGTGCCGGCACGCGATCTTCAATTTGAAGCTGCCGATGAAGAAGCGCTGGGACGAGACCCGGCTGTGCCTGGACCTGTTCGCCGAGCGTGCCGAGCGTCCGCTGCAGTTGCGCGCCAAACAGCTCTACCACGACCGCGAAGAGATCACGGTGCTGGCGATCCCGGGCTGAGCGGTCGCGCGTCCACATCCGGTGTTTCGTAGGGGCGGCTTCAGCCGCGATGGGTTTCCCGGGAAACCCATCGCGGCTGAAGCCGCTCCTACGACGAGCGCATTGGCTGCGCCACCGCTACAGCACGATCCGCGCCCCATCCTCCCGCGCCGAGCGCTGGATGGCCTCGACGATGCGGATGTCGCGCAGGCCTTCCTCGCCGGGCACGCGCAGCGGCGTGCCCTGCAGGATCGCCAGCGCGTCCTCGTCCATCTGCAGCGCCTGCTGGTGGCGCACCCGCGCACCGAACAGGCGGCCATCGCTGGCGCGGCCGCGCACGCCATCGTAGGCCTGGAACGGCGCCAGTTCGTACCAGCCATTCGCGCACTCGGCGCGCAGCAGGTTCATGGTGCGGCCGAAGCTGGCCGCGCAGGTGGCGGTCACCTCGTGCGGGAACTCCAGGGTGAAGTGCATGTGCTCGTCGACCTCGTCGAACAGCGCAGGCCGCTCCGTGGAACGCCGCGCGCTGACCGCCAGCGGCTCGGCGCCGGTCGTGTAGCGCGCCGCGTTGAGCGGGTACACGCCCATGTCGTACATCGCGCCGCCGCCGTATTCCGAGCGCAACCGCCATGGCCGCTGCGCCGGGTCGGTGTCGCCATAGCCGGCATAGCCCGCCTCCGCGCGCACGCGGCGCATCGCCCCGAACGGGCGCTCGCCGGCCAGGGCGATGACGCGCCGGGTATTGGGCTCGTGCTGCATGCGGTAGCCGATGCTCAGCCGCACCTTGTTGCGCGCGCAGGCCACGATCATCGCCTGCGCCTGCTCGGTGTGCATCGCCATCGGCTTCTCGCACCACACGTGCTTGCCGGCAGCGGCGGCACGGATGCTCAGCGGCGCGTGCAGGTGCGGCGGCGTGACCACGTAGACCACGTCGATGTCCGGGTTGTCGGCGATGCGCTCCAGGTCGTCGTAGCTGTAGACGTTGCGATCCGGGATGCGGTAGCGCGCCTGCCACGGCGGGATCTTCTGCGGCGAGCCGGTGACGATGCCAGCCAGGCGGCAGTGCCTGGTCAGGGTGAGCCCCGGCGCGAGACGGCTGCTGGCGTACTCGCCCAGGCCGACCAGGGCCACGCCCAGCGGCTTGCGGCGACGCGCCGGCGTGGCCGCCCATGCGGACGCTCCGAGCATGCCGGCGGCGGTGGCGGACAGGCCGGCCAGCAACAGGCGGCGGCGATTCGGCGAGGACGGCTCCATGCGCAACTCCGACCGGAAGGATGCTTCACCCTAACCGCTCGTGCGGCATCGGCACTGTGAGCGCTATCGCGCGATGCGTCGGGGCCTCTGGCACACTGCCGCCTCCGCTTTTCCCGGAGACGCCGATGCGCTGCCGCCCACTGCTCGCCGCCCTCGCCCTGCTGCTGGCTGCCCCGGCCGGGGCGCAGGAGACCCTGTTCCACGCCCGCGACCTGGTCGGCGATGGCGTGTTCACCGACAAGATCGAAGGGCCTGCGACCGGCCCCGACGGTGCGCTGTACGTGGTCAACTTCGCCCACGACGGCAGCATCGGCCGGGTCCAGCGCGATGCCGACGGCCACGCGCAGGCCAGCCTGTTCGTGGACCTCCCTGCCGGCAGCATCGGCAACGGCATCCGTTTCGATCGCCGCGGGCGCATGTACGTTGCGGACTACGGCCAGCACCGCATCCTGCGCATCGCCCTGCGCAGCAAGCGCATCGAGGTCTACGCCACGCTGCCGGGCGCGTTCCAGCCCAACGACATCGCGATGGCTCCAGACGGCACCCTGTATGCCAGCGACCCGGACTGGAAGCACGACGCCGGCCAGCTGTGGCGCATCGACCGCGACCGCAGCGCGCATCTGATCGAGACCGGCATGGGCACCACCAACGGCATCGAGGTCAGCCCCGACGGCAAGCGCCTGTACGTCAACGAGAGCGTGCAGCGGCGGATCTGGGTCTACGACCGTGCCGCCGACGGCGCCGTGTCCAACAAGCGGCTGTTCGCCAGCTTCGCCGACGCCGGGCTGGACGGCATGCGCTGCGACGTCGACGGCAACCTGTACGTGGCCCGCTACGACGCCGGCAAGGTGATCGTGCTGGCCCCCGACGGCACGCTGCTGCACGAGGTCGCGACCAAGGGCCGCAAGCCCACCAACCTGGCCTTCGGCGGCGCCGACGGACGCGATGTCGACGTGACCCTGCAGGACCGCGGCGCGATCGAAACCTTCCGCAGCGACCGTCCCGGCCGCGAGCACGGACGCTGATGGGATGCGTATCGCAGCGGCGTCTCAGCCCGCGCAATGGCCCCCTGGCATCCTGGCTGCACTGACTGGAGGGCCGCGCACATGCAGCCGATCGAACTGAACAACCCGGCCGGCTTCGCCGACGAATTCCTGCGCCTGACCCTGCTGCAGGGCTTCCAGTCGCTGACCAAGCGCGACCTGGAACTGCTGATCTTCGTGTTGCTGGAACGCGACGGCGCGATCTCGCGCAGCGATTCCAACAACGCGGTGGCGATGCGCCTGCGGGTGACCCCGGCCAAGGTCAAGGGCCTGCGCCGCGACGGCTATGCGCGCTGGCGTGCGCTGGTGCCGGAGGACAACGAGGCGGCGCTGCAGCGCATCGTCGCCACGGTGCTCACCGAGGACAACCTGCGCGCCGGGGCCAAGCACGTCAGCGAGCGCAGCAAGAAGGACGGCTTCCTGGCGATCCGCATCGAGCACCCCGACGACCAGCAGCGCTTCGAACAGGCCATCGTCGACGTCGGCGCCATGCCCGTGTACGAGCGCAACCGCGACGTGATGGCGGTGCGCTTCGACACGCTGCTGAAGATCGCCGAGCGCTGGGGCTACCTGCAGCCGGAGCCGGAGAAGGTGACGCACGAATTGCAGAAGCTGGCGCCCACCGCGGAAGAGGTCGCCGACCTGTTGAAGAAGGACCTGAGCAAGCTACGCTGGGAGGACGTGCGCCGCGCGCTCAACAGCCTCGGCGCCAAGGCCGTCGCCAGCACCGCCGAGGGCGGGCTGAAGGGCCTGTTGAAGCTCGCGTTTCCATTCATCCCCGGCTGAGCGCCGGGGCCGTCATTCCATCGCCACTCCGGAGTTTCGTCGTGTCCATGTCCTGCCGTTCCCTCGCCCTGCTCTGCTGCCTGTGCGCCTGCGCCGCGCCGGCCGCGGCGCAGAATCTCAACAGCACCTCCAGCGCCACCACCGAGCCGCTGCGCGACGTGCCGGTCAACGTGCGCGCACAGCCGCTCAGCAACGGCGTGGTGACCCACCAGGTGCAGTTGCCGGCCACGCCCGGCGAAGCGCAGGTGACCGTGCGCAGCATCCAGCCCGACCGCGTCGCCGGCAGCTACCGCATCGACTTCGAGGCGCTGGACACCGACCACGACGGCTACATCAGCCGTAGCGAAGCGCAGGCCAACCCGTCGCTGGCCGACGAGTTCGACGCGCTGGACACCACCCGCAGCGGCCGCCTCAGCCGCGCGCAATTGGCCGGCTGGCTGTAACCGCAAAACATGCGCCCGGCGCCGCCATGAAGGCGCCGGCGCACCCTCGGTCGTGTTGCAGGGCGCATTGGAAACGCTTGCTAAACAGCGCCGGCACGCAGATAGGAATGCCCGATTTTTTTAGCGTCGATTAATTCGGCCAGGCCTATGTTCTTGACTCCTTCCCAGCAACAGGAGTCGTGCCATGAACCGCATCGTTCCTCGTCTCGTCCCGTTCGCGTTCGCGCTGCTTGCCGCGCCGGCGCTGGCCATGGCGCAGTCGGCGCCGGACGAAGTGACCCTGCACCAGAACGGCCAGATCATCAATGTCACCTCGGTCGAACCGAACTCGATCGTCGGCGACTACCACATCGATTTCGCCAAGCTCGACCGCAACCATGACGGCTACATCAGCCGCGCCGAAGCCAAGGCCGACCCCACGCTGTACGCCGAGTTCGACGCCGTCGACGTGCACCACCACGGCCGCCTGAGCAAGGCCGACCTGGAAGGCTGGATGTCGACGTGACGCGACCCACGCGTCGACCGACCCGCACCCTTTCCACCACGCGCGCCGCCTGCGGCCTTCCCGCCGCACGCGGCGCGACTGTTTTCTGAAGCGACAACACCGCAAACACCGGCAACGCGAGCGCCGCAGCATCGCGCAACCGCATCAACGAAGCTGCCGCCACCATCACCGCTGCATCGACCCGATCTCCTCGCAGCGCATGTCTTTCCACCACGCCACCTCGCCGCTCGGCCTCGCCCGCCGCGCCGACGACAGCTACAGCGGTCCCTCCTGCAGCGGCGCATCCTGAACCCCGCCCCAGGGATCGTCCAGCAGATAGCGCGCCGCGACCGGCTGCGCCGCCGGCACCAGGGTGAGTCGGTAATACACCTCGTCGTCGCCTTCGCAGACTTCGTAGTACAGCGCGTAGTCGCCAGGCTGCAGCGCCAGGGTCACATCGAAGGCCTCGGCGGCGGACGCCACCTGCACTCGCGCGTCCGGATTCACCCGGAACGGCACCTGCATGCGCCGCTGCGCGCGCGGATCGGGTGCGAACGCCGCGGCCAGCACCAGGTGCACCTGCGCGCCGAACGCGTCCTCGGGCAACGGGTCGAACACCACGTAGTCGCGATGCAGGATCGCCCCCTGCTCCAGATTGCGCGGCCCCCAACGGCAGGCCGCTTCGTCGAAGGCGCGGGCGCGCAACTGCAGCTGGCTGTGGGAAATCAACAGATTCACGGCCTGTGTCGCGTCTTGCATCGTCATCCTCCATGGCAGGGACGCGGCCTGCGTGCTGCGCTTCGCGCCCTACCCTCACCCCAACTCGTCTCCGAGGGGAGAGGGGCTCAAGCAAACCAGCCGAAGCTGGCTCTTCCTTCTCCCTCCGGGAGAAGGCGCCCCGAAGGGGCGGATGAGGGTACGGGCGCCGCTCGGCGCGTGGTCAAATAATGCGGCCGCCGCGTCCGGCCGGAGCATGCACCTACACGCCGGAAGCGCGCTTCCAGAAACCGTGCATCAACAACGGCAGCTTGCCGGCCAGGCCCAGCAGCGGGCCGCGCAGCAGAGTGAGGTGCAGCTCGTCGTTGGAGAACAGCCGGTTGATCGCATCGAAACCGTAGGCGGCCACGGTGTTGTCGCTGCGGCGGCCGCGCGCCCAGCGCGCCAGCCGCTGCGGCGCCGCCCAGTCGACCCGCTGCGCCTGCGCCTGCCGCACCAGCGCCGCCAGCGCGGCGACGTCGCGCAGGCCCAGGTTGACGCCCTGCCCGGCCAGCGGATGCACCACGTGCGCGGCATCGCCCAGCACCAGCAGGCGGCCGCGCTGGTAGGCCTCCACCAGTTGCCGGCGCAGCGGGAAGCCCAGCCGCGGCGACAGCGCGCGCACCGTGCCCAGGCGGGCACCGAAGGCCTGGGTCAGTTCGGCGCCGAACGCCGCATCGTCCAGCGCCAGCACCCGCGCGGCCTCGGCCTCGGGCAGGGTCCACACGATCGAGCTGCGGCCGTCGGCGAACGGCAGGAACGCCAGCGGGCCGCCCGGCAGGAAACGCTGCCAGGCCGTGTCCTGGTGCGGCTGTTCGGTCTGCACGAAGGCGACCACGCCGCGCTGGCCGTAGTCGTGCGCCGGCGCGTCCAGCCCGGCCAGGCCGCGCACCGTGGACTCGGCGCCGTCGGCGGCGATCGCCAGCCGCGCGTCCAGGCGGCTGCCGTCGTCCAGGCGCAGGCGCGCACGCTCGGCCGACGGCTCCAGCGCCTCCACCCGCGCCGGGCAATGCACCTGCACGCCGGCGGCCGGCAGCGCTGCCCACAGTTGTTCGACCAGCAGGTTGTGTTCGACGATCCAGCCGAGCTGGTCGCGGCCCAGGGTGTCGGCGTCGAAGGCCAGCTCGCCACCGCCGCCGGCATCCCACACGCGCATGCGCCGGTACGCGCTGGCGCGGCGGGCGACGACCTGCGGCCACACGCCCAGGCCCTGCAGCAGCGCCGCGTTGTCCGGGGCGAAGGCGTAGACGCGCAGATCCGGCGTGTCCGCCGACCAGCGCGGCGGTTCGCGGCCCTCGACCAGCGCCACCGCCAGGCCTTCGCCGGCCAGGGCCAGCGCACAGGCCGCGCCGACCACGCCGCCGCCCACCACCACCACATCCAGCACACCGCGCCGGCTCATGCGCGCGTCTCCCGGCAAAGCTGCGGCACATCGCCGCGGAAGCCCATCGCGCCGCCGACCAGGAACGACTGCAGCGGCGCGGCCTGCGCCGCGGCCAGCAGACCCAGGCTGCGCAGCGGGCGCAGCAGCGGGGTCGGATTGGCGGTCAGCCGCGCCAGCCCGCCGGAGAACGTCACCGTGCGCTGGCGATCCTGCTCGCGGCGCTGCGCGTACTGCTGCAGCAGCGCCGGCGCGCCAGGGTCGGTGCCGTCGCGCTCGATCAGTTCGGCCAGGGTCAGCGCATCGCGCAGGCCCAGGTTGAAGCCCTGCGCGCCCAGCGGGTGCAAGGTCTGCGCGGCATTGCCCAGCAGCACCGCGCGCGCATCGGTCAGCCGCTCGGCCAGCACCTGCACGATCGGGTAGGCGCTGCGCTCGCCGCTGCCGAGCAGGCGGCCGACGCGCCAGCCCAGCGCGTCCTGCAGCCGCTGCAGCCAGGCACCCTCGTCCAGCGCCGCCACCGCATCGGCGTCCTCGGCGGCCACCGCGTGGATCGCGCCGTAATGGCGATCGCCGCGCGGCAACAAGGCGGTCGGGCCGTCGTCGCGGAAGCGCTCGTAGGCGGTGCCGTCGGGCTGGCGGCTGCCGCGTACCCGCGCCACGAACAGGGTCTGCTGGAAATCGTGGCGCGTTGCGGCGATGCCCAAGGCTTCGCGCACCGCGCTGGCGCTGCCATCGGCACCGACCAGCAGGCGCGTGTGCAGGACCTCCTCGCTGCCGTCGCGCAGGATGCGCAGGCGGCGCACGCCTTCCTCGGCGTCGGCCTCCAGCGCCACGAACTGCGCCGGGCGGTAGCGGGTCAGCCGCGTGGTCGCCGCCAGGCTGGCCTCCAGCGCCTCGCCGAAGTCGCGCGCGACGACCACCTGGCCGAAAGCCTCGCGTCCATAGTCGGCGGCTTCCAGCCGCACCCGGCCGAAATCGCCCGCGCGGCTGACGTGGATGCGGCGGATCGGTCCGGTCGGCGCGCGCAGCCGCTGCATCACCCCCAACGCGCCCAGCGCGTTGACCGTGGCGGCAGCGAAGCTGAGGTTGCGCTGGTCGAACACCGGCGGCAACGCGCCCGGCGGTGCGGCCTCGACCAGGCCCACGTCCACCCCCAGCCGGTCCAGGGCGATGGCCAGGCTGGCGCCGACCAGGCCGCCGCCGACGATCACTACGTCATGTCGTTTGCTCATCCGGCCATGATACGACCCGCACCCGTCTGCCCGGTGAGCGCCGCCGCCCAGTTGGCGTGCCGTGGCGGCAGCGGCGCACAGCGCTCGCGCGCGCCGCGCTTCCAGTAGAATCCGGGGTCTTACGTGCCCCGGTGCCCGCCGTCATGACGCCTTCCACCCACCGCCTCCCCGCCCTGCTGCTGTTGACCGCGCTGCTGGCCGCGACCCGCATCAACCACTTCGGGGCGATCCCGGACGCGTCGTGGGCGGTGTTCTTCGTCGGCGGCTTCTACCTGCGCAGTTGGACCCGCTGGGCGTTCCCGCTGCTGATGGCGCTGGCGGTGCTGGTCGACTACCTGGTCATCCGCGGCCAGGGCCTGGATTTCTGGCAGCACTACTGCGTGTCGCCGGCCTACTGGTGCCTGATCCCGGCCTATTTCGTGCTGTGGGCCGGCGGCGCCTGGCTGGCGCGGCGCTACCACGGTGCCGACTGGCGCGCGCTGGGCCTGGCCGCCGCCAGCCTGCTGGTCGCGGTGGCGCTGTGCCACCTGCTGGCGCAGGGCAGCTTCTACTGGGTCAGCCGCAGCGTGCCGAACCCGACCCTGGCCGGCTGGTGGCAGAACTACAGCGACTGGCTGCTGCCCTACCTGGGCAGCGCCAGCCTGTACGTGGCGCTGGCCGCAGCGATCCAGGTCGGCGTCGAACAACTGGCGCGGCTGGGCCAGCGCGGCCAGCCGGTCGGTCACTGACCGGGATGGGCAACCGTCTCTCCAAGATCTACACCCGCACCGGCGACGACGGCAGCACCGGCCTAGGCGACGGCAACCGGGTCGGCAAGGACTCGGCACGGGTCGCCGCCTACGGCACCGTGGACGAGGCCAACTCGGCGATCGGCGTGGTCCTGGCCTGCCCGCTGGCCGAGGACGTGCGGCAGTTGCTGACCGCGATCCAGCACCAGTTGTTCGATCTCGGCGGCGAGCTGTGCATCCCCGGCCACGCCGCGATCCATGCCGCCGACATCGACGCGCTGGAACGGCATCTGGACCGCTACAACGACACCCTGCCGCCGCTGCAGGACTTCATCCTGCCCGCCGGCGGCGAGGCCGCGGCACGCTGCCACCTGGCCCGCACCATCGTGCGCCGCGCCGAGCGCGAAACGGTGGCGCTGTCGCGCCAGGACGCGGTGCGGCCGGAAGCGGTGCGCTACCTCAACCGCCTTTCCGACCTGCTGTTCGTGCTGGCGCGAGTGCTGGCGCGGGCCGACGGCCACGGCGAAGTGCTGTGGCGCCACGACCGGCGCCAGGCCTGAGCCACGCCCGGGCCACGGCCGCGCATGCTGATCTACACCCATCCTGCCTGCCTGGGCCACGCGCCGGGACCGGAGCACCCGGAACGGCCGGAGCGCCTGGAGGCGGTGACCACCGCGCTGCGCGAGGCCTTTCCCGCGCTGGAATGGCGCGAGGCGCCGCTGGCCAAGCTCGGCGACCTGGCCCGGGTCCATGAGCGCGAGCTGATCGATCGCGTCCTGGCCGACCTCGACGGCCCGCAGATGCTCGACGTGGACACGGTGGTCTCGCCCGGCTCGCGCGCGGCCGCACTGCGTGCCGCCGGCGCCGGCGTCGCCGCGGTGGACGCGGTGATGCACGGTGTCACCGACACCGCATTCTGCGCGGTGCGCCCGCCAGGCCATCACGCCACCGCCGACACCGCGATGGGCTTCTGCCTGTTCAACAACGTGGCCGTGGCCGCCGCCCACGCCCGCGACGCGCATGGGCTGGAGCGGATCGCCATCGTCGATTTCGACGTGCACCACGGCAACGGCACCCAGGCGATCTTCGAGCGCGAGCCGAAGGTGCAGTACCTCAGCACCCACCAGTCCGGGCTGTTCCCGCACACCGGCGGAGTCCACGACCGCGGCGTCGGCAACCTGCACAACGCCTTGCTGCCACCGGGCAGCGGCGGTTTCCGCTTCCGCAACACCTGGGCCGACCAGATGCTGCCGCTGCTGGACGCGTTCAAGCCACAGCTGCTGCTGATCTCGGCCGGCTTCGACGCGCACATGCGCGACCCGCTGGCCGATCTGATGCTGGAGACCGAGGACTTCGGCTGGATCACCGCCGAACTGCGCGCGTTGGCGCAGCGGCACGCGCGCGGCCGGGTGGTGTCCCTGCTGGAAGGCGGCTACGACCTGCAGGCCCTGCACGAAGGCAGCGTCGCCCACGTCGACGCGCTGCGCTGAAGGTCCGCGCTCACCCGGCGGCGGCCGAGGCGCGGCACGCCCGGATCGAAACCCCGCCCCGGCAGGCCGATGAACCCCGTCCCCTGCCCCGGGGACGCCTTCATTGCCCCTATGCACGGGATGGGGCAAGCTAGCGACCGTTTTCGCCCGATACCTGACGCGCGTGCGCCGAACCCTTCGCCTGCTCCCTCTTCCGTTCAGTATCGCCCTCTGCCTGCCGGCGGTGGCGGCTGAAAAGCCGCCGAACTGGGGCCTGTGCCCGACCCCGGACGTGCTGCCCAAGTTCGACGATGCGCAGCAGCCGGATCCAAAGCTGGCGCAGAACCGCGAACAGCAGCCGACCAATATCGAAGGCGATCAGCTGTCGGGCACCACCACCATCCCCAACTACACCGGCAACGTCGCGCTCAAGCGCGGCGACCAGTTCATGGGCACGGACAGCCTGCGGGTGGACACCGAGACCGGCAACTACATTGCCGAGGGTCACGTGCGCTACCAGGATTCGTCGATCCGCATGATCGCCGACCGCGCCGAGGGCAATCAGGACACCGACACCCACAAGATCACCAACATCCGCTACCAGCTGCTGGCCCGCCGCGGCAACGGCAAGGCCGACTCGGTCGACCTGCAGGGTGCGCTGGGGCAGATGCATCGCTCCACCTACACCACCTGCGACCCCTCGCAGCGGGTGTGGGAGCTGCACGCGCCGGAAATCGACGTCGACAACGACGAAGGCTTCGGCACCGCGCGCAACGCGATCCTGAAGATCTACAACTTCCCGATCCTGTACGCGCCCTGGTTCAAGTTCCCGATCGACGATCGCCGCAGCAGCGGCTTCCTGTTCCCGGCGATCGGCATGTCCAGCCGCAACGGCTTCGACTACACCCAGCCGTACTACCTGAACCTGGCACCCAATTACGACGCCACCCTGTATCCGCGCTTCATGGCCCGCCGCGGCCTGATGCTGGGCAGCGAATTCCGCTATCTCTACGATGGCGGCAAAGGCGAACTACAGGCGGCCTACCTGCCGGACGACAAGCTGCGCGACAAGGATCGCGGCCGCTTCGGTTATCAGGGCTACCACAACATCAATTCGCAGTGGCAGGCGCGCGCCTCGCTGGCCTGGGTCAGCGACGAGCGCTACACCGAGGATTTCTCCAACCGCCTGCTCGGCAATGCGGTGTCCAACATCCAGAGCACGATCGGCGTCTACGGCACCGGCGAGACCTGGACCGCGGGCGTGATGGCTGATCGCTGGCAGTTGACCGACTACACCCTGACCGAGGATGCGCTGCCGTACAACCGCCAGCCGCGCGCCTTCTTCAACTGGGACCAGTCGTTCGGCAACTATTTCGAAGCCGGTCTGTACAGCGAAGCGGTGCGCTTCGTGCACGACGATATCCATCAGAAAACCACCGACGGCACCTACGAACGCACCGGGGTGGTCACCCCGCGCCCCGGCGGCAGCCGCCTGGACCTGAAGCCCTACATCTCCATGCCACTGGCCGGCGCCGCCTGGTTCCTCAAGCCGACCCTGGCCTGGCGCTATACCGCCTATCAGCTCGACAAGGATCTGGCGGCCACGCTCGGCGGCGACACCACGCCCTCGCGCAGCCTGCCGATCGCCACGGTCGATGCGGGTCTGTACTTTGACCGCGATACCAAATGGGGCAACACCAACTATCTGCAGACCCTGGAACCGCGACTGTTCTACCTGTACACGCCGTACCGCGACCAGAACGACCTGCCGATCTTCGACACCCGCGAGTTCACCTTCAGCTGGGGCCAGTTGTTCCGCGATTCGCGTTACACCGGCGCCGACCGTCAGAACGACGCCAACCAGCTGACCATGGCCCTGAGCTCGCGCCTGCTGCGCCAGGACGATGGCAAAGAGAAGTTGTCGGTCAGCCTCGGCCAGATCCTGTATTTCAGCGATTCGCGGGTCAGCCTGCCCAACAGCGACACCACGATCGAGCAGGGCAAGTCGGCCTGGGTGGCCGATGCCAACTACATGATCAACGACCGCTGGAACCTGGGCGCCACCTACCAGTGGGATCCCAAGTACCGGCGCAAGGACCTGGCCAGCTTCCGCGCGCGCTACCTGATGCCCGGCGACGGCATCGTCAATATCGCCTACCGCTACCGCCGCGATCTGCTGGAACAGGCCGACGTGTCGTTCCTGTACCCGATCAATCCGACCTGGAGCGTCGTTGGCCGGCATTACTACTCGCTGATGGACAAGAAGCCGCTGGAAAGCATCCTCGGCGTGCAGTGGGACAGCTGCTGCCTGGCGGTGCGGGCGTTGGCGCGGCGCTACGTGCGCAACCGCACCGGCGCACTGGATACCGCCTTCCAGATCGAGTTCGTGCTCAAGGGGCTGTCGTCCCTGGGCCAGGACACGGACCGCGTTCTGCGCCGTGCTATTCTCGGCTACAACCGCGACGACCTGTACTTGGTCCCGCCCAGCAACACCACGACCGATCCGGACGCTTACGATCCGAACCAGATTCCATGACCAAGACCCTTTCTGTTTTTCTCGCCGCCCTGGTGGCGATCGCCGGCGTGTCCGCTCCGGCCGCCGCGCAACAAACCCAACCGCTGGACCGCATCGCCGCGGTGGTCGACGAGGATGTCGTACTGCAGAGCGAGCTGGATCGCGCCGTGCGCAACGTGAAGGCGCAGTATGCCGGCCGCGAGGCGCAGCTGCCGCCGGATAACGTGCTGCAGCGGCAGGTGCTGGAGCGCCTGGTGCTGGTCAAGCTGCAGGTCGCGCGCGCCAACAGCACGGGCATCCGTGTCGGCGACGACGAACTGAACCGCGCCATCGCCAGCATCGCCCAGCAGAACGGCACCGACGTGGACGGCCTGCGCAAGAAGCTGGCCGCCGACGGCATGTCCTACACCGATTTCCGCAACTCGGTGCGCGACGAAATCACCGTGCAGCGCCTGCGCCAGAGCTTTGCGCAGAGCCGCATCAACGTCAGCGAGGCCGAAGTCGACGCGGCGCTGGCGCAGCAAGCCACCACCGGCACCCAGTACCACCTGGCGCACATCCTGGTCGGCCTGCCGGAAGGCGCCACCGCCGAGCAGATCAAGACCGCCCAAGGCAAGATCGACGGGGTCAAGAACCTGATCGACAAGGGCGAGATCGATTTCAACGCCGCGGCGGTGCGCTATTCCGACAGCCCCAACGCGCTGGAAGGCGGCGACCTGGGCTGGCGCAGCCTGGACGAGATCCCCAACGCGTTCGCGCAGCTGATCCGCGACATGAAGCCGGGCCAGGTCGCCGGCCCGCTGCGCGGCCCCAGCGGCTTCCAGTTGCTGAAGCTGGTCGAAGTGCGCGACGCCTCGGCCAATCCGGAAAAGAAGACGGTCACCGAGTACCACGCCCGCCACATCCTGATCCGGGTCAACGATGCGCAGCCCGACGCGGCCGCCAAGGCCAAGATCGAGACGCTGCGCGCACGCATCGCCGGCGGCGCCGACTTCCAGGCCGTGGCCAAGGAAGCGTCGGAAGACACCAACAGCCGCAGCCAGGGCGGCGATCTGGGCTGGTTCCCGGCCGACGCGTTCGGCCCGGACTTCGGCCAGCACGTCGCGAGCCTCCAGGACGGCCAGATTTCGCAGCCGTTCCGCACCGAGGCCGGCTGGCACATCGTGCAGCGCGTCGCCGAGCGCCAGACCGACGTGACCAGCGATACCCAGCGTGCCCAGGTCCGCGAGACCATCGGCCGCCGCAAGCTGGAAGAGGAATACAACCGCTTCCTGCAGGAAATGCGCGGCGAAGCCTACGTCGACCTGCGCGTGGGCAACACCGACGCCGCCACTGCGCCGGCGGCCACGCCCGCGCCGGCGCCCGCCGCCAAGCCCTGATCCATGCGCCCCTCGCTCGCGCTGGTGCCGGGCGAGCCGGGCGGGATCGGCCCGGAGCTGTGCGTGCGGCTGGCGCAACAGCCGCGCCACGACTGCCATCTCCTGGCCTTCGCCGATCCCGACACCTTGCGCGCCGCCGCGGCGGCGCTGTCACTGCCACTGCAGCTGCTGCCCGAATCCAGCCCCGCCCTCGCCCCTGGCGACCTGCGCCTGCGCACGGTCGCCAATGCCGCGCCCAGCCGCTTTGGCGCGACCGAACCGGCCAACGCGGCCGCGGTGATCGCCGCACTGACCCAGGCCGCCGATGCCTGCCTGAGCGGGGAACTGGACGGCGTGGTGACCGGCCCGGTCCATAAAGCGGCGATCAACGCCGGCGGCATCGCCTACACCGGCACCACCGAACTGCTGGCCCAACACGCCGGCCGCGAGGTGGTGATGATGCTGGCCAACGCCATCGTGCGCGTGGCCCTGGTCACCACCCATCTGCCGCTGCGCGCCGTCGCCGATGCGCTCACACCGGCCCTGCTGGAACGCAGCCTGCGCATCACCGAAGCCGCCTTGCGCAATGAGTTCGGCATCGCCACGCCGACCATCGCTGTGCTGGGGCTGAACCCGCATGCCGGCGAGGATGGTCACCTGGGTCTTGAGGAAATCGAGGTGATGCAGCCGGTGCTGGACGCCTTGCGCGCGGAGGGCATGCGCCTGCTCGGCCCGTTGCCGGCCGATACCGCGTTCCTGCCGCAGAAGCTGGCGACCGTGGACGCGGTGCTGGCTATGTACCACGACCAGGGGCTGCCGGTACTCAAGTACAGCGGCTTCGAGCAGGCGGTGAACCTGACCCTGGGCCTGCCCTATCCACGCGTGGCGGTCGACCACGGCACCGCACTGGAGCTGGCCGGCCGCGGCGTGGCCGACCCGTCCAGCCTGTTCGCTGCCACTGCGCTGTGCGCGCAACTGGCGGCGCGCCGCGCGCAGTCCTAGGCGCATCTCCGGGCGGCGTTCGGCATCTGCCGCAACCAGGGCACGCCCGGTGATGCCGGTCGCGGCTGAAGCCGCTCCTGCGTCACTGCAAGCGCGCGCCACCCCGCGCATGCCGATAAAATGCCCGCCATGACTTCCTCTTCCGGCTTCGGCGCCCCGGCCAAGAAATCCCTTGGCCAGCACTTCCTCAGCGACCGCCACTACATCGACAGCATCGTCCGCGCGGTCGATCCCAAGCCGGGCGACCGGCTGGTCGAGATCGGCCCCGGCCAGGGCGCGATCACCTTCCCGCTGCTGCGCCGGCATGGCCAGCTGACCGTGATCGAATTCGACCGCGACCTGATCGCGCCATTGACCGCGGCGGCCGCCGACGTCGGCGAACTGACCATCCTCAACCGCGACGTGCTGTCGGTGGATTTCGCCGCCCTGGCCGAGGGCGCGCGCATCCGCCTGGTCGGCAACCTGCCCTACAACATCTCCTCGCCGATCCTGTTCCATGCGCTGGACCACGCCGCGGCGATCGCCGACATGCACTTCATGCTGCAGAAGGAAGTGGTCGACCGCATGGCCGCCGACCCGGGCAGCAAGGTCTACGGCCGGCTCAGCGTGATGCTGCAGGCCTACTGCGAGGTGACCTCGCTGTTCGTGGTGCCGCCGGGCGCGTTCCAGCCGCCGCCGAAGGTGGATTCGGCGGTGGTGCGGCTGGTGCCGCGGCCGCCGCAGACGGTGGGCATCGCCGATCCCAAGCGCTTCGCCGACGTGGTCCGCGCCGCATTCGGACAGCGCCGCAAGACCCTGCGCAACGCCTTGAACGGTGTCTGCGATGCCGCGCAGTTCGAGGCCGCGGGCGTGCGTCCGGACGCGCGCGCCGAGCAGCTCGAGGTCGGCGACTTCGTGCGCCTGGCCAACCTGCCCCTGGCCTGACGCGCCTGCGCCGCTCCCGCGGCGCCGGGCGCTCCACGAGCATGGAGGCGTGGCATCGATGCCGGCACCGACACGCCTCAGAGCGGCATTTGGACATAGCGACGACGCCTTTGCCGTCTGCTAATAAGACGCGCGAACGTCGACCTCGCACGCCACGCTCAGCCTTCCCGCAAGCCGACCGCCCGCGGCGCGAAGCCGCTCCACGCGGCGCGCCTGGGCCGTGGACAAGGCCGCTGGCGCACGCCACCCGCTTCGCAACGCGAACCGCTCACGCATCTCGCCTCAAACGGCAAAACACGCTCTAAACTGTGGGGATGAACGATGACGCCCACTATCGGATCGAGGTCGAAGTGTCGCCCCGATTCCTCGACGACCAATCGGCGCCGGAGGACGGACGCTACACGTTCGCCTACACGATCCGCATCCACAACCGCGGCCGCGTCGCCGCGCGCCTGATCGCTCGCCACTGGGAGATCACCGACGGCAACGGCCGCATCGAACGCGTCGACGGCGACGGCGTGGTCGGCGAACAGCCGCGGCTGCGCCCGGGCGAGGATTTCCGCTACACCTCCGGGCTGGTACTGGAGACCGAGCACGGCACGATGCGCGGCCACTACGACATGGAAGCCGACGACGGCACCCATTTCATCGCCGCGATCGCGCCGTTCGTGCTGTCCGTCCCGCGGACCCTGCACTGATGGCGGTCTGGGCGATCGGCGACCTGCAGGGTTGCTACGACATCACCCAGCAGTTGCTGGAGAAGATCCGCTTCGATCCGGCGGTGGACCGGCTGTGGTTCTGCGGCGACCTGGTCAACCGCGGCGGGCAATCGCTGGAGACCCTGCGCCTGGTGCACTCGCTGCGCGAGCACAGCGTGGTGGTGCTGGGCAACCACGATCTGTCGCTGCTGGCGATCGGCGAGCGCAGCCCGGACGAACAGCGCAAGGTCAATCCGGACCTGCAGCGCATCGTGCTGGCCGAGGACCGCGACGAGCTGCTGACCTGGCTGCGCATGCAGAAGCTGCTGCACGCCGACCGCCAGCTCGGCTGGATGATGATCCACGCAGGGCTGGCGCCGAAGTGGACCACTGCGCTGGCCGAGAAGCACGCACGCGAGGTGGAGCAGCAACTGCACGGCAACGGCTACCGCAAGCTGTTCCGCAACATGTACGGCGACCGCCCGGCCTGGTCGCCGGGCCTGACCGGCTACGACCGTTCGCGCGCGATCATCAACCTGTTCACCCGCGCCCGCTACTGCACCCCCCGCGGGCGCATCGCGATCGAGGAAAAGGGCACGCCCGGCACCCAGGCGCAGGGTCTGTATCCGTGGTTCGAGGTACCGGGGCGGGTCGAGCGCGACCTGAAGATCGTCTGCGGGCACTGGTCGACGCTGGGCCTGACCATCACCCAGGGCGTGCACGCGATCGACACCGGCGCGGTCTGGGGCGGCAAACTCACCGCCCTGCGCCTGGACAGCGAAGACCTGCAGGTCGTGCAGGTCCCCGGCCGGCCGGTGCAGGGACCGCCGCCGGCAGCGCGCACCGGCACGCCGCGGCGGCGCAGCGCGCCGAACCGTGGACAACCGGCGCCGGCTGCATCTGCGCCCGAGCAGGAGTGAGGTCTCGCGCTACGTGTGATGTCGTAGGAGCGGCTTTAGCCGCGATGAGCTTCCCCGGTAACGCCCCGTCGCGGCTAAAGCCGCTCCTACGGCAATCCAGGCGGTTGCGCCGGCATCCGCCAGCCGCTGCTTACACCGCGCCAGCCCGGCGCCGGTAATCCACGAATTCGAAGGTGAGCGCATGCCGCGCATCCGCCGGATGCGCCTGCCGTGCGACCACCTCCCATTGCGCCGGATCGAACGCGGGGAAATGCGCATCGGCGCCGTCGACCACGGTGTCGACATGGGTCAGGTACAGCACCTCGGCCAACGGTAGGGTCAGGGCGAAGATGTCGCCACCGCCGATCACCGCCAGCTCCGTGGCGCCGACCTCGCGCGCAGCGTCGATCGCCGCCTGCAGCGACGCCACCGCCTGCATGTCCGCGAACGGCACCTGCCCCGAACGGGTCATCACCAGGTTCAAGCGCCCGGGCAGCGCGCGCCCGAGCGACTGCGCGGTCTTGCGCCCCATCAGCAGCGGCTTGCCCAGCGTCAGTGCCTTGAACCGCTTCAGATCGTCCGGCAAGCGCCACGGCAAGTCGTTGTCGCGACCGATCGCATTGGCCCGATCCAGCGCCGCGATCAAGGAAATCCGGGGCCCGGGACCCGGGACCCGGGACTCGTCGCTCCGCATCTGCTCAGATATCGCTGCTTGCGCTTCCCCCGGGTCCCGGGGCCCGGGTCCCGGGTCCCGACCCTTCATACCGCCACCGGCGCCTTGATCGCCGGGTGCGGGTCGTAGCCCTCGATGGCGATGTCGTCGTAGGTGAAGGCGAACAGGTCGGTGACCGCCGGGTTCAGCCGTAAACGCGGCAATGGCCGCGGCGTGCGCGCCAGTTGTTCGCGCGCCTGTTCGAAGTGGTTGGAGTACAGGTGCGCATCGCCTAGCGTGTGCACGAAATCGCCCACGCCCAGGCCGGTGGCCTGCGCCACCATGTGGGTCAGCAGCGCGTAGCTGGCGATGTTGAACGGCACGCCCAGGAAAATGTCGCCGCTGCGCTGGTACAGCTGGCAGCTGAGCTTGCCGTCGACCACGTAGAACTGGAACAGGCTGTGGCACGGCATCAGCGCCATCTGCGGCAGTTCGGCCACGTTCCAGGCGCTGATCACCAGCCGCCGCGAATCCGGATTGCGCTTGATCTCGTCCACCAGCCACTGCATCTGGTCGATCTCGCGACCGTCGGCACCGGTCCAGCGTCGCCACTGCTTGCCGTACACCGGGCCGAGTTCGCCCTGCGCGTCGGCCCACTCGTCCCAGATGCTGACCCTGTTGTCCTTGAGATAGGCGATGTTGGTCTCGCCTTTCAGGAACCACAGCAGCTCGTGCACGATCGAGCGCAGGTGCAGCTTCTTGGTGGTGACCAGCGGGAAGCCGTCGTTGAGATCGAAGCGCATCTGCCAGCCGAACACGCTGCGCGTGCCGGTGCCGGTGCGGTCGGATTTCTCCGCGCCGCGCTCCAGCACATGCTGCAGCAATTCCAGGTACTGCTTCACTTGCTCACCTCCGGCGGCGGCACCGGCTGCAGCACCGGCGCGCTGCGCGAGCGCCACAGCAGGAACAGGCCGAGCAGGATCAGCGGGATGCTCAACTGCTGGCCGCGGGTCAGCCAATGGAACGCCAGGTAGCCGAGTTGCGCATCCGGCACCCGCACGAACTCCACGGCGAAGCGGAACACACCGTACAGCAACGCGAACAAGCCGGACACCGCATAGCGCGCGCGCGGCTTCATCGAGAACGTCCACAGCACCACGAACATCACCAGCCCTTCCAACGCCGCTTCGTACAGCTGCGACGGATGGCGGGCATAACGATCGAGCAGGCCGGCGGCGTATTGCTGCTGCAGTTGCGCGGTACTCATCAGACTTTCCAATGCGGGGGCGTTGGCCACCCCGTCCTGCACCGGCGCGTGCGGGAAGATCACGCCCCAGCCGGCGTGGGTCAACTTGCCCCACAACTCGCCGCCGACGAAATTGCCGACGCGGCCGAAGCCCAGGCCCAGCGGCACCAGCGGCGCGATGAAATCGACGGTGTCGAAGACATGCAGGCGCGCCTTGCGCGTCCACCACAGGCAGGCCGCCAGCACGCCCAACAGGCCGCCGTGGAAGCTCATGCCGCCGTCCCACACCTTGAAGATCAGCAGCGGATTGGCCAGGAAATCGGACAGCGCGTAGAACAGCATGTAGCCGATGCGCCCGCCCAGCACCACGCCAAGCATCGCGTAGAACAGCAGGTCGGAGAAACCGTCTTCATTTACCCCGGGCAGGCGCCCGGCGCGGATGCGGCGGCGGCCCAGCCACCAGGCCGAGATGAACCCGGCCAGATACATCAGCCCGTACCAATGCACCTTCACCGGCCCGAACGAGAAGGCGATGGGATCGATCTGGTGGAGATAGGTCATGCGCAAGCGTCGGCCGGGGGCAAAGAGTGCCTATTCTGCCACTGACTCCGCTAGTTGCCGCGACTACGGACGGCGCAGCAGGGTGGCGCTTCATCTGCTGGCAGGCGCGCGCGTCTGCCACTGACTCCGCTCCTTGCCGCGACTGCGGACGGCGCGGCTGGGAGGCGCTTCATCTGCTGGCAGGCGCACGAACCTGCCGCCGACCGCCCCCAAGACAATATGCTCAGCCCAGACGCCACGTGCCCCTCGTTGCTTGTGGGAGCGGCCCATGTGGCCTCCAGGCCATCAGCTGCAACGAGCAGAGCCATCGGGTTCACTCCGGCGCTATCGCGTCGGGACTGAAGTCCCTCCCACAACACCACCCGTCGCACCCACGCAGGAGCGGCATCACCCTAATGTAGGAGCGGCTTCAGCCGCGACGAGCAGACCCATCAGGCTCCAACCCGACACTCTAGCGTCGGGACTGAAGTCCCTCCCACAACGCCACCGCATCCCACCGATGCAGGAGCAGCCATTGCCCCAATGTGGGAGCGGCTTCAGCCGCGACGAGCATAACCATCAGTCCCCAGCCCGCCACTATCGGATCATCGGATCGGGACTGAAGTCCTTCCACAACACCGCCACATCCCGCCGATGCAGGAGCAACCATCGCCCCAATGTGGGAGCGGCTTCAGCTGCGACGAGCAGAGCCATCAGGCTCCAGTCCGGCGCTATCGCATCGGGACTCAAGTCCCTCCTACAACGCCACCGCATCGTGCCAACTCACGAGCGGCCATCGCCCCATGTAGGAGCGGCTTCAGCCGCGACGAGCAAAGCCATCAGGCCCCAGCCCGGCGTTATCGCGCCGGGACTGAAGTCCCTCCCCCAACTCCGCCGTCTGTGCTTGCAGCGCAAACCCACCACGGCAGCACACTCAGTCCAGCACCCGCGGCAGGTTCGGCAATTCGTTCTCGCCCGGTTGGCCCGGCTGCGCCGGAAAGTGCGCGGCCAGCAACGCGGACACCGCGCCGACGCCGGCGATCACCGCCTGCTCGGGCTGGCCCGCGCGCATGTCGCGCTCGATCAGCGCACAGACCTGGCGCCATTGTGCGGCGTCCACCCGCCCGTGCAGTCCACGGTCGGCGACGATCTCGATGTGGTGATCGGCCAGCAGCAGATAGATCAGCACGCCGTTGTTGGCCTCGGTATCCCAGGTGCGCAACTGTGCGAACGCCTGTTCGGCGCGCAGCCGCGGCGCCATGCCGCGCAGCACCTGCGCCGGCGCCAGGCCCGATTCCACCGCGAACATCACCTGCCCGCGGTGCAAGCGCTCGCCCTCGGCGATCGCCGCGCCGATGCGCTCCAGGCTGGCCGCCGGGAACAGGCGCTGTGCGGACGGCGCGAACAGGTGCCGGAGCAGGCGCATCACCAGCTCCCCGAGGCGCCACCGCCTCCGGAACTGCCACCGCCACCGCCCCAGCCGCCGCCACCGAAGCCGCCTCCGCCGCCACCCCAACCACCGCCACCGCCGCCCCAGCCACCGCCGAAGCCGCCGCCACCCCAGCCGCCCCAACCGCCGCCGCCCGCCGAACGGCCCGGTGCGATTCCGACGAACAGGCCCAGCAGCAGGCCGATCGCGCCGGTCAGCGCACCGACCAACAGCGACAGGCTCAGCAGCAGGCCGACGCCGCCGCCGACCACGCCGCTCAGCACGCCGCGCACCGGGCGCGACAGCCGCGCGAACAGCACCTGCGCGATCAGCGCCGCGAACAGGCCGGCGAAGAACCCGAATCCCAGGCCGCCGCCGCGCGAGGCCGAGGCGTGCGCGCTGACCGGCGCCGGCAACGCCTCGCCGTCGATCAGCTTGACCAGCATCGCGGTCGCTTCGGAAATCCCGCCGCTGTAGTCGCCGGCGCGGAAGCGCGGCACCAGGTACTCCTGGATGATGCGGTTGGCGGTGGCGTCGGGAATCGCGCCTTCCAGGCCATAGCCGGGCTGGATGCGCACGCGCCGGTCGTTCTTGGCCACCACCAGCAGGACGCCGTCGTCAACGCCCTTGCGGCCGAGCTTCCACTGGTCGAACACGCGCTGGGTGTATTGCTCGATGCTCTCCGGCGCGGTGCTGGGCACCACCAGCACCTGCAGCTGGCTACCCTTGCGCTGCTGCAACTGCACCGCCTGCCGGTCCAGCTCCAGCCGCTGGTTCGGCGTCAGCGTGCCGGTGGTGTCGACAACCGGCGCATCCAGCGGCGGGATCGGCGCCTCGGCCTGCGCCCAGGCCAGCCAGGGCAGCAGCGCCAACAGCAGCGCCAGCCAGACGCCGGCGAGCCGGCGGCGAGATGCACGGCGAGCGGTGCCACGCGACGCCGCCGATGCGGCAGCGCACTCAGCCACCACCGATGTGGAACGCATGGTCACGCCGGCCCGCGGCGGCGCTTAGTGCGCCGGCGCCGGCTGTTGCGGCGCGGATGCCGGCTGGCCGCCGAAGTTCACCGCTGGCGCCTCGGAAATCTGCGCTTCGTTCTCCACCGAGAAGTTGGGCTTCTCCTTGTAGCCGAACATCTTGGCGGTGAGCACCTGCGGGAAGGACAGGATGTAGGTGTTGTAGTCCTGCACCGCCTGGATGTAGCGGCCGCGCGCCACGGTGATGCGGTTCTCGGTGCCTTCCAACTGCGCCTGCAGGTCGCGGAAAGCCTGGTCGGACTTGAGGTTCGGGTAGTTCTCGCTGACCACCAGCAGCCGCGACAGCGCGCTGGACAGCTGGCCCTGTGCCTGCTGGAACTGCTGCAGCGAGGCGGCGTCGTCGGCATTGACCTGCACCTGGCCGACGCGGGCGCGGGCGTTGGTCACGTCGGTCAGCACCTGCCGCTCCTGGTCGGCATAGCCCTTGACCGTGTTGACCAGGTTCGGCACCAGGTCGGCACGGCGCTTGTACTGGTTCAGCACTTCCGACCAGCCGGCCTTGACCGCCTGGTCCTTCTGCTGGATCGCGTTGTAGCCGCAGCCGGACAGCAACACCGCCAGCGCGGCCAGGAACAGGGAGCGGGACAACAGGCGCATGCGAATACTCCGGCGGATGACTGCGCGCAGCTTGCCACGCCGCCGGTGAAAACGCAGCCGACCTCAGTGGTGGCTCACCACTTGCCGGCGCCGGGCACCTGGTGCGCGGCCGCGCGGCGGCGCATCAGCAGGTTCAGCCACTCCACCAGCACCGAGAAGCCCATCGCCGCGTAGATGTAGGGCTTGGGCACGTGCACGTCCAGGCCGTCCAGGATCAGCACCACGCCGATCATCAGGATGAAGGCCAGCGCCAGCATCTTCACCGTCGGGTTGGCGTCGATGAAACGCCCCAGAGGGTTGGCCGCCAGCAGCATCACCGCCACCGCCAGCAGCACCGCGGCGATCATCACCGGGATGTGCTGGGCCATGCCCACCGCGGTGATCACCGAATCCAGCGAGAACACGATGTCGATCACCGCGATCTGCGCGATCACCATCCAGAACACGCCCGACGCCTTGCTGGTGGTGGGGTCTTCGTCCTCGCCGCCGGTGATCAGCTCGCGGATCTCCATGGTGCCCTTCACCAGCAGGAACAGGCCGCCGACGATCAGCACCAGGTCGCGGATCGAGATGCCCATGCCGGCGACACTGAACAGCTCGCCCTGCATGCGCGCCAGGAACGCCAGCGACACCAGCAGCGCGATGCGGGTCAGGCACGCCACCGCGATGCCGAACTTGCGCGCGGCCGGGCGCTGCGCTTCCGGCAGCTTGCCCACCGCGATGGAGATGAACACCAGGTTGTCGATGCCCAGCACGATCTCCAACGCACTCAGCGTCAACAGCGTCAGCCAGGTGTTGGGGTCGGCGAGAAACTCGAGGGCCATGGCGTCGGATCCTTTAACAGAAGAAGAAACGGGCGGCGATCACAGCAGGCGCGGCAGCAGGATCAGGCCCCAGCACAGCACCACGTTGGCCAGCATCACGAAGACCGCGGCCGAGCCCATGTCCTTGGCGCGGCCGGCCAGTTCGTGATGCTCAGGGCCGTAGCGCTCGATCACCGCTTCGATCGCCGAATTGAGCAGTTCCACCGCCAGCACCAGCAGCAGCGAGCCGATCATCAGCACCTGCTGCACGGGCCCCTGCCCCAGCCACAGCGCCAGCGGCGCCAGGATCAGGAACAGGCACACCTCCAGGCGGAACGAGGACTCGTGCAGCCAGGCCGCGCGCAGCCCCTGCCACGACCAGCGTGCCGCCATCAGCATGCGGCGCGGCCCACGCGGCAGATGCCCGAACTGGTCGGCCACGGCTCAGCCCCGCCCCAGGGAACGGGGACGCGACGACGACGGCCGGAAGGAATCGGTCATGGGCAAGGCGCAGCGGGATAGGCGGCAATTTTGCCACAAGCCCCGCGGCACCGCCGGCATTGCCACGGATTTGCCTGCATGCGGCGCCTGCGGCACCATCGCCGATCCCCTTGCTTCGAGGAGGCGTCATGTCCCGTTCGCCGCTGCGCGCACCGCTGCTCGCCCTGAGTCTGTTCAGCCTGTCCCTGCTCGGCCTGTCGCAGGCACTGGCGCTCACCCCTCCCCCGCCGCCCAGCGTGCCCGACCAGGTCTCCAATGCGGCCTGGGAAGAAGACATGGCGCGCTTCGCCAAGGACGATGCCGCGCATCCGGTCAAACCCGGTGGCGTGCTGTTCGTCGGCAGTTCCTCGATCCGCTTCTGGACCTCGCTGGCCACGGATTTTCCGGGCGTGCCGACGCTCAACCGCGGCTTCGGCGGCTCGGAGATCCGCGACAGCACCTGGTATGCCGACCGCATCGTGGTGCCGTACAAGCCGCGCCTGATCGTGTTCTACGCCGGCGACAACGACCTCAACAGCGGCCGCAGCCCGCAACAGGTGCGCGACGACTTCGTGGCCTTCGTGACCCGCGTGCATCGCGACCTGCCCAAGACCCGCATCGTCTATCTGTCGATCAAGCCCAGCCCCTCGCGCGCGGCGCTGATGCCGAAGATGGCCGAGGCCAACGCGCTGATCCGCAAGGCCGCCGCCGGCCTGAAGCAGGTGCAGTTCGTCGACGTGTACACGCCGATGCTGGGCGCCGACGGGCAGCCGCGCGCCGAGCTGTTCGGCCCGGACAAGCTGCACATGAACGCGGCCGGCTACGCGCTGTGGCGCGACACCCTGCGGCCCTACCTGAGCCCCTGACACGCCGATGAGCGGCCTTGCGCGCCTGCATGAAGACCGGGGGCGTGCCGGCGCGGCCAGCACGCGCCGGCAGTCGCGCGTCGCCGTCTCCGGCCTGGAGTAAGCCCGGATGCCCAGAGCCCTGGTCATCGAAGACGATGAAGTGACCGCCCGCGACATCGTCGCGGAACTCGGCGCGCACGGCTTCAGCGCCGACTGGATCGCCGACGGACGCGACGGCCTGCAGCGCGCGCTGGCCGATGGCTACGACATCATCACCCTCGACCGCATGCTGCCGGGCATGGATGGCATCGACGTGGTGTCCGAACTGCGCAAGCATGCGGTGCAGACGCCGGTGCTGATGATCAGCGCACTCTCCGAGGTGGACGAGCGCGTGCGCGGCCTCCGTGCGGGCGGCGACGACTACCTGACCAAGCCGTTCTCGCCCGACGAACTGGTCGCGCGCGCCGAAGTGCTGGTGCGCCGCCACCGCAGCGCGACCGCGCCCGAAACCCGCCTGCGCGTGGCGGACCTGGAACTCGACCTGGTCCGCCACAACGCCTTGCGCAACGGCCAGCCGCTGACCCTGCTGCCCACCGAGTTCCGCCTGCTCGAATTCCTGATGCGCAACGCCGGCCAGGTGGTGACGCGACAGATGATCTTCGAGCATGTCTGGGGCTTCCATTTCGATCCGGGCACCAACGTGATCGACGTCCACATCGGCCGCCTTCGCCGCAAGATCGACGGCAACGGCCAGCCGCCGCTCATCCGCACGATGCGCGGCTCGGGGTATGTCCTTGGTCCCGCTGAGTGACGCCTGGCGGTCGGCCACCTCGCGGCTGATCCTGATCTACGGGTCGCTGTTCGCGATCTGGTGCATCGTGCTGCTGGGCATCGTCCAGTGGGAGTCCACCCGCTACCTCTCGCACGTGATCGACCAGATGCTGGTCGCGCGCATCCATTACCTGGAACACACCGACCCCAGGCGCCTGGCCGACACGGTGGGCCAGGCCAACGCCATCGACATCCAGGGCTTCATGTGGGTCGGCCTGTTCGACCCGCAGGGACGCCGCATCGCGGGCAACATCGCCGAGGTGCCCCGGGACATGGCCGCCGATGGCAGCGTCGGCGTGGTCAACGCCACGCTGATCGGCAGCGGGCGCAGCGGCCAGACCCGGGCGCGCGGCATCGCCCGGCAACTCCCGGACGGCCGTCGCCTGGTCGTGGCGAAGGCCAGTACCGTGATCGACGGACTGACCGCGATCATCTACCGCGGACTGCTGTGGGGCCTGTCGTTGACCCTGCTGCCCGGCGTGCTCGGCGGCCTGCTCATCGCGCGCGGCCCGGCCCGACGCATCCGCGCCATCCAGCAGGCCATGCAACCCATCCACCGTGGCGATCTCAGCGTGCGCCTGCCGGTGTCCCGGCGCGGCGACGAGGTGGATCTGCTGGCGGCCACGGTGAACAGGACCCTGGGCGAGGTCGAGCGACTGCTCGGCGAAGTGAAGGGCGTCACCGACAACATCGCCCACGACTTGCGCACCCCGCTGACGCGCATGCGCACGCGCCTGCACCGGCTGCAGCAGCAGTTCGCCGACCGCCCGGAAGGCGCGCAGCTGGACGAATGCGTGGGCGAGATCGACACCGTGCTGACCCGTTTCCGCGCGCTGCTGCGCGTATCGGAACTGGAAGACCGCCAGCGCAGCGCCTGCTTCTCGACGATCGACCTTGCGCCTCTGCTGCACGAGGTCCACGCCTTCTACGCGCCCTTGGCCGAGGACCGCGGCCAGACCTTCGACCTCGCCCTGGAGCCGTTGCCGGCCGTGCACGGCGATCGGCACCTGTTGTTCGAGGCGCTGGCCAATCTGGTCAGCAATGCCATCAAGTTCACCCCCGACGGCGGGACGATCCATCTGCGCGCAGGCACCGACCAGGACGGCAACGCCCGTCTCGAGATCGCCGACAGCGGGCCCGGCATCGCCCCCGACGAGCGCCAGACCATCTTCCGCCGGTTCTACCGCGTCGACCAGACCCGCGCCAAGCCCGGCTGCGGGCTGGGCTTGGCGATCGTCAGCGCCATCGTGCGCCTGCACGGCTACACGCTGCAGGTGGGCGGCGACGCGCGCGGAGCGGTGTTCTCGCTGCTCTGCCCGCCCGCCGCGGCCGCGCCGTCTGCCGGCTGCGCGCCCCGCCCTGCCTGAAACGGGGCACACCCGGTCCGCGGTCGCACGCCTCTCTCCACCTGCCCCCGCGCGCGCCCCGGCAGCGCCGGACACACGGCTCGCGGCCCACGCCCCGACCTGCGTACAAGTCGTTGAACCATCGAGCGTTTGCGGCCCTGGGGCGGCTGTCTAAATAAATCTTAATGCGGCCAGCAAGCGCGCCGCAGGCAGAATTCGCCGCGACGCAACATTCGCGCACGGAACCACTCCTCCAATGATTGGCCTTGTCCGGATCGCACTGACGCGACCGTATACCTTCGTCGTCCTGGCCCTGCTGATCCTGATCGTGGGTCCGCTCGCCGCATTGCGCACGCCGACCGACATCTTCCCGGACATCAAGATCCCGGTGATCGCCGTGGTCTGGCAGTACAACGGCCTGCCGCCCGACCAGATGGCCGGCCGCGTCAGCTCGCCGTTCGAACGCGTGCTCACCACCACCGTGAACGACGTCGAGCACACCGAGGCCACGTCGATCCAGGGCTTCGGCATCATCAAGATCTTCTTCCAGCCCAACGTCGACATCCGCACCGCCAACGCGCAGGTCACTGCCGTGGCGCAGACCATGCTGCGGCAGTTGCCGCAAGGCACCACGCCGCCGCTGATCCTCAACTACAACGCCTCCACGGTGCCGATCATCCAGCTGGCGCTGTCCGGCAAAGGGCTCACCGAGCAGAACCTGGCCGACCTCGGCCTCAACATCATCCGTCCGCAGCTCACCTCGGTGGCCGGCGCGGCGATCCCGTATCCGTTCGGCGGCAAGACCCGCCAGGTGCAGATCGACATCGATCCGCCGGCGCTGCAGGCGCGCGGCCTCTCGGCGCAGGACGTGGCCAATGCGCTGGCGGCGCAGAACCTCATTACTCCGGTGGGCACGCAGAAGATCGGCAAGTACGAATACACGCTGCAGCTCAACAACGCACCGTCGGACATCCAGGAACTGGGCAACCTGCCGGTGAAGACGGTCGACGGCGCCACGGTGTTCATCCGCGACGTGGCGCATGTCCGCGACGGCGCGCCGCCGCAGACCAACATCGTGCACGTCAACGGCGACCGTTCGGTGCTGATGACGGTGATGAAGAACGGCTCGGCCTCGACGCTGGCGATCATCGCCGGCATCAAGGACCGGGTCGCGGCGATGAAGGAGGCGCTGCCGCCGGACCTGCGCATCGTTCCCATCGGCGACCAGTCGCTGTTCGTGAGCGGCGCGATCGAGGGCGTGGCGCGCGAAGGCGTGATCGCCGCGGCGCTGACCAGCCTGATGATCCTGCTGTTCCTCGGCAGCTGGCGTTCGACGCTGATCATCGCCATCTCGATCCCACTGGCGATCCTCGGCTCGATCGCCGCGCTGTCGGCGATCGGCGAGACGCTGAACATCATGACCCTGGGCGGTCTGGCGCTCGCCGTGGGCATCCTGGTGGACGACGCCACGGTGACCATCGAGAACATCAACTGGCACCTGGAACAGGGCAAGTCGGTGGAGACGGCGATCCTGGACGGTGCCTCGCAGATCGTGACGCCCGCCTTCGTCTCGCTGCTGTGCATCTGCATCGTGTTCGTGCCGATGTTCTTCCTGGAAGGCGTGGCGCGCTTCCTGTTCGTGCCGATGGCCGAAGCGGTGATGTTCGCGATGATCGCGTCCTTCCTCCTTTCGCGCACGCTGGTGCCGACCATGGCCAAGTACCTGTTGCGTCCGCATGCGCCGCATACCGACATGCACGGCGACGGCCATGGCCAGCCGCCGTCACGCAATCCGCTGGTGCGCCTCCAGCGCGGTTTCGAAAAGCGCTTCGAGCGGCTGCGCGCCGGCTACTACGCTCTGCTCGAGACCGCGCTGCTGCGCCGCAGGATGTTCGTGCCAGGCTTCATGCTGTGCGTGGCGCTGTCGTTCCTGCTGCTGCCGATGCTCGGCCGCAACTTCTTCCCGTCGGTGGATTCGGGCCAGATCCTGATGCACGTGCGCGCGCCGGTCGGCACCCGCGTCGAGGAAACCGCGCACCTGTTCGCCGACGTGACCGGCGCCGTGCGCAAGCTCATTCCGCCGCACGATCTGGCCGGCATCGTCGACAACATCGGCCTGTCGTCCTCGGGCATCAACAACGCCTACAACAACACCGGCACCATCGGCTCGCAGGACGGCGACATCCAGATCGCGCTGAGCGAAGGCCACGCGCCCACCGCCGACTACGTGCGCACGCTGCGCCAGACCTTGCCGCGGCAGTTCCCGTCGGTGGTGTTCTCGTTTCCGCCGGCCGACATCATCAGCCAGATCCTGAACTTCGGCGCGCCAGCACCGGTGGACCTGCAGATCCGCGGCCCGAACCTCGCCGCCAATTTCGCCTATGCCAACCGCCTGCTGCGCGAGATCCGCCGCGTCCCGGGCGTGGCGGACGCGCGCATCCAGCAATCGCAGTCCAGCCCCGGCTTCGCGGTGAACGTGGACCGCAGCCTCGCGCAACAGGTGGGCATCACCGAGCGCGACGTCACCAGCAGCCTGGGCGTCAACCTCGCCGGCTCCAGCCAGATCGCGCCGACGTTCTGGCTGAATCCGCAGAACGGCGTGTCCTATCCGATCGTGATGCAGACGCCGCAATACAGCCTCGACAGCCTGCCCGACCTGCAGAACGTGCCGATCAGCCCTAGCGCGGGCCAGGGCGGCGCGCAGAGCCTGGGCGGGCTGGCGACGCTGTCGCGGACCGCGACCAATGCGGTGGTCAGCCAGTACAACATCAATGCGACCGTGGACATCTTCGCCTCCCCGCAGGACCGCGACCTGGGCGCGGTCGCGGCCGACATCCAGAAGATCCTCGACGCCGACCAGAAGTTCCTGCCCAAGGGATCCAGCACGGTGCTGCTCGGCCAGGTGCAGACGATGAACAAGGCGTTCGCGGGCCTGATCTTCGGCCTGCTCGGCGCGATCGTGCTGATCTACCTGTTGATCGTGGTCAACTTCCAGTCGTGGAGCGATCCGTTCGTGATCGTGACCGCGTTGCCCGCGGCGATCGCCGGCATCGTCTGGATGCTGTTCGCCACGCACACCACCCTGTCGGTGCCCGCGCTCACCGGCGCGATCATGTGCATGGGCGTGGCCACCGCCAACTCGATCCTGGTGGTCAGCTTCTGCCGCGAGCGCCTCGCCGAGCACGGCGACGCGGCGAAAGCGGCGCTGGAAGGCGGCTTCGTGCGCTTCCGCCCTGTGCTCATGACCGCGTTGGCGATGATCATCGGCATGGCGCCGATGGCGCTGGGCCTGGGCGAAGGCGGCGAGCAGAACGCACCGCTGGGCCGGGCCGTCATCGGCGGCCTGATCTTCGCCACCGTCAGCACGCTGTTCTTCGTGCCGATCGTCTTCAGCCTCATCCACCGCCGTGGTTCCCAGCCGTCCTCGCCGACGGCACACGCCTCCGGAGCGTCCCCGCATGTCGCCTGATCTGTCGCCCCCCGTTTCGCCGCGCCGTCTCCGCCTGGCCGGCGTCATCGCCTTGATCGTGGTCCTGGCCATCGTCGTCGCCGGCATCGCCACGCGCGCCGGCGACGCGCAGCGGCTGCGCGCCTGGACCGACGACCAGGCGGTGCCGACGGTCACCGTGGTGGCCCCGGACACCGAGCAGGGCGCCGGCGTGCTCAACCTCCCCGGTCGCCTGGAAGCGTATGCCCGCGCGCCGATCTTCGCCCGGACCAGCGGCTACCTGAAATGGTGGAAAGCCGACATCGGCGCCAAGGTGAAGGCCGGCGACGTGCTCGCCGAGATCGAAACGCCCGACCTGGACCAGCAGTTGCTTCAGGCCAAGGCCGACCTGGCCAACGCCCGGGTCAACGCCGCCCTGGCCCAGACCACCGCCAAGCGCTGGCAGACCATGGGCCAGACCGAAGTGGTGTCGAAGCAGGCGGTGGACGAGAAGAACGGCGACTACGACGCCAAGCGCGCCCTTGCCCAGTCTGCACAGGCCAACCTCGAGCGCCTGGAAGCGTTGAAGGGCTTCGCCAGGCTGGTGGCGCCGTTCGACGGCACCGTCACCGCGCGCGAGACCGATGTCGGCGCGCTGATCAACGCCGGCGGCGGCGGCCAGGAACTGTTCGTCGTGTCGGACACGCACAAGCTGCGCATGTACGTGAACGTGCCGCAGAGCGATGCGCCGTCGGTGCGCGCCGGCAGCACGGTGACGCTGACCGTGCCGGAGTATCCGGGGCAGACCTTCAGCGGCGTCGTCGACAGCGCGTCGGGGGCGGTCAACGCCGCCTCGGGCACCACCCTGGTCCAGGTCGCCGTGGACAATCAGGACGGCCGGCTGATGCCGGGCGGCTACGCCAGCGTGCGCTTCGATCTGCCGGCCGACGCGAAGCTGGTGCGGGTCCCGGCCAGCGCGCTGGTGTTCGACGACAAAGGCCTGCGCGTGGCGGTGGTCGACGCGCACGACACGGTCGCCTTCAAGCCCGTGACCATCGCCCGCGACTTCGGCAAGACCGTGCAGCTCGGCTCGGGCATCGCCGCCGGCGACCGCCTGATCGAAAGCCCGCCGGACGGCCTGACCGACGGCGACAAGGTACGCATCAGCGCGCCGAAGGCGGATGGCGGACACGCCAAGGCGTGAATACGACCGGCCGGCGGCCTCCTGAAGAACGCCGGCCGTTGCGGTGCGTTGAGCCGGCACAGGCCAGCACCAGGTTGCCGGCCTGCGCCGACACGGACCTGCGACACGGACCTGCCGTCGCTCACGCCGCCGGGGCGAACCGCACTGTGGCGAGAATGCCGCCGCCCTCCGCGCTTTCCAGCGCGACCTGCCAACCGAAGCGCTCGCACAGCCGGCGCACGATCGACAGACCCAGCCCCGCCCCTTGCGGGCGCTCCGGCTCGGCGCGGAAGAACGGCTCGAAGGCGTGCCGCAAGGCGTCCTCGGACATGCCGATGCCGGTGTCGCGGATGCGGATGCGGTCGGCCTCGACCTCGACCTCGATGCGCCCGGCGTCGGTGTAGCTGCAGGCGTTGCGCAGCAGGTTGCTGACCACCACATGCAGCACGCGCGGCGGCGCATGCAGTGTCGCCGAGGCCAGCACGCGCACGCTCAGGGTCACCGGCTTGCCCACCAGCAGTTCGCGCGCGTTCTCGGCCTCGTAGGCGACCACGTCGGCGATCTCGAAGAGTTCGCTCTGCGGCACCACGTCCGCTTCCCGCGCCAGGATCAGGAAGGCGTCGATCACCGCCTCCATGTCGCGACCGGCGCGCTGGATCCGCTGCAAGCTGCGCTGCAGGCGCGGCGGCAGTTCCTGCTCGGTCATGGCGATGTCGGTGGCGACCCGGATCACCGTCAGCGGCGTGCGCAGTTCGTGGCTGGCATCGCGGGTGAAGTTGCGTTCGCGGGCGACGTGGTCGGTGACACGCAGGGCCAGCGCATGCAGGGCGGCGGCCAGTTGCCGCGCCTCGCCCTGTACGTCGGCCGGCAGGTTTTCCGGGGCCAGTTCGGCGGCGGCTGGATGCCGTGGATCCCAGCGCGACACCCGCCGCGCCAGCCAGTTCATCGGCGACAGCAAGCGCCGCGACACCCGCCAGGTCAGCCAGGCCACCACCAGCACCGCGATCAGGGTGAGCAACGTCGGCACCACGCCGAACCAGAACGCCAGCCGCTGCGCAGGTGCGCGGAGGAACACCAGGTACAGGCGCCCATTCTCGGTCTGATCGACCAGGACCATCTCGCCGCCGGGGCGATCTTCGTGCAGGCCGGGCGCCAGCCCGCGCAGGTCGGCAGGCACCGCCGCATCGGATTGCCCGGCCGGCACCAGATAACCGCGCAGGCTGTGGCTATTGGGCGGCGGCTGCTGCGGCAGTTGCGCGCGCAGGCGCCAGTAGTAGCGCGCCTCCTGCTTCAGGATCGAGCCGACCAGCGAGTGCTGCACGATCGCGACCGCCAGATAACTGGCAAGCGTGACCGCACAGCCCGCAAACACGATGCGGGCGATCAGGGCGAGGCGAAGTTTGCGCGGCAACCCGTGCGGCATACGGCATCCGTGATCGTTGCCGCGATTATAGGAAGGCCGATCGTGAGCCTTTCGTGCAAGCGGCCCCGTTCACCGGGGCCGCTGCGGGGTCCACGATCGGGCGTTGCCTCAGCTCATCGGCTGGGCGATGTCGGCGATGCGGTAGCCGGCGCTCTGCACGGTGTGCAGCAGCGGGCGGTCGAACGGCTTGTCGATGATCTTGCGCAGGTTGTACAGGTGGCTGCGCAGGGTGTCCGAGTCCGGCAGGCCATTGCCCCAGATCTCGCGCTCGATCTCCTGGCGGGTGACCACGCGCGGCGATTCGCGCATCAGGATGGTCAGCAGGCGCAGGCCGATCGGCGACAGCTGCAGTTCGGTGCCGGCGCGGGTGGCACGCATGCTCACCGGATCCAGCACCAGGTCGGCCACCTTCAGCACTTCCGAGCCGACCTGGCGGCGCTCGCGGCGGATCAGGGCACGCAGGCGGGCTTCCAGTTCCTGGATCGCGAACGGCTTGGTCAGGTAATCGTCGGCACCGAAGCCCAGGCCGGTGAGCTTGTCGTCGAGCGTGTCGCGCGCGGTCAGCATCAGCACCGGGGTCGACTTGCGCGCGTCGTTGCGAAGGCGGCGGCACACTTCGATGCCGTCCAGACGCGGCAGCATCAGGTCCAGCACCACCACGTCGTAGCTGTTCTCCGCCGCCAGGCGGTAGCCGTCCAGGCCATCGCAGGCGTAATCCACTTCGAACCCGCGGCCTTCCAGATACTCGCCGATCATCTCGGAAATATTGCGGTTGTCTTCCACGACCAGCACGAGCCCGGATGTTTCCTTGGTCTGACGCATAACGCTTCCTCAGTCTTCAGCTTTGTGAAACATGCCGGATGTGCGGTGGTGGCGGCGTGAAGACCGCTTCATCTGCCTGAGCAACAAAAAAACTACTGCGCGATCAATGGCTTGAGCTGAGGCCAGACATTGTCCAGCACCTTCGGCTGGGCCGCGGCCGTGGGGTGCAGGCCATCGCCCTGCATCAGCGACGGATTCAGCGCCACGCCCTCCAGCAGGAACGGCAGCAGGCCGGTCCGGTACTGCTTGGCCAGGTCCGCATAGACCGCGCGCAGGCGCTGCCGGTAGCCCGGTCCGTAGTTCGGCGGCACGTCGATGCCCAGCAACAGCACCTTCGCACCGGCGTCACGGCTCAGCACGATCATCTTCTCCAGGTTGCCACGTAGTTCGGCCGGGCTCAGCCCGCGCAATGCGTCGTTGCCGCCCAGTTCGATGACCACCACCGACGGCCGATGCTTCTGCAGCAGCGCCGGCAGGCGGGTCAGCGCGCCGGACGAGGTCTCGCCGCTGATGCTGGCATTGACCACCGCCGGTGGCGCCCGCATCTGTTGTTGCAGGCGCTTGTCCAGCAAGGCCACCCAGCCGGACTGCACCGGGATGTTGTGCGCCGCGCTGAGGCTGTCGCCGAGCACCAGCACCGGCCCCGTCGCACCTTTGGCACAGGCGATGGCGGGCAGCAGCACCCACCATGCCAGCAGCAGCCAGGCGCGGCGCATCCAGGCCCGCTTGCTTCTCGTCTCGTCGCCACGCATTGGAGATTCCCTCATCGACAGTCAGGCCCCCACGCTTCGCGCCAGCATCGCCATCGACGTACGCGATGTCGGCAAATCCGTCAGCGGACCGGAGGGTACGGTCCACATTCTCGACAAGGTCGGATTGACCATCGGTGAAGGCGACAGCGTCGCCATCGTCGGCGCCTCCGGCTCCGGCAAGACCACCCTGCTCGGCTTGCTGGCCGGCCTCGACCTGCCCACGCGCGGGGAGATCGTGCTAGCCGGGCAGTCGCTCAATGCGTTGGACGAGGAAGCGCGCGCCGCGCTGCGCGCGCGCGAGGTCGGCTTCGTCTTCCAGAGCTTTCACCTGCTGCCGTCGCTGACCGCGGCAGAAAACATCGCGCTGCCGCTGGAGTTGGCCGGACGCGAGGATCCGGCGCGGGTGCGCGAGGTGCTGGAAGCGGTCGGGCTGAGCGCGCGGGCGCGGCACTACCCGCGGCAACTGTCCGGCGGCGAGCAGCAGCGCGTGGCGCTGGCGCGCGCGTTCGTGGCGCGGCCGCGGATCCTGTTCGCCGACGAGCCCACCGGCAGCCTCGACCAGACCACCGGACAACAGATCAGCGACCTGCTGTTCGCGCTCAACGAAGGCAGCGACACCACCCTGGTGCTGGTCACCCACGACATGCGCCTGGCGCAGCGCTGCGAACACCGCTACCGGCTCGACGGTGGCCGCCTGCGCGCCGCCGACGCGGCGGATGCCGCATGAACGTGCTGCGCCACGCCGCGCGCGCACTGCGCCGCGAGCTGTTCGCCGGCGATCTGCTGACCGTGTTCGCCGCGCTGGTGCTCGGCGTGGCGGTGATGACCGCGGTCGGCACCCTGGTCGACCGGGTGACCCTGGCGCTGACCGGCAGCGCGGCTGAAGTGATCGGCGGCGACCTCGGCGTCAGCGGACGCCAGGACATCCCCGCCGCCTTCGCCGAGGAGGCGCAGCGGCGCGGCCTGCGCAGCACGCGCATGGTCAGTTTTCCCAGCGTGCTGTTCCATGGCGACGCCAGCCAGATGGCCAACATCAAGGCAGTGGGCGCGGGCTACCCGCTGCGCGGCGAGTTGCTGGTCGCGCGCGACACCGTCGGCGCCGGCAGCGAACGCGCCGGGCCGCCGCCGCGCGGCGAGGCCTATGCCGATCCGCGCCTGCTCGAAGCGCTGGGGCTGAAGCTCGGCGACGCGCTGGAGTTCGGCGCCGGCACGCTGCGCGTGACCCGGGTGCTGCGCGCCGAACCGGATGCCTCCGGCGAGCTGATGCAGTTGTCGCCGCCGCTGCTGGTCAACCGCGCCGACGTCGATGCCGCCGGCCTGCTCGGCCCCGGCAGCCGCGCCTCCTATCGACTGATGTTCGCCGGCGCGCCCGGCGAGATCGCCGCCCTGCGCGAATGGCTGGCGCCGCGCGCCAAGGCCTACCGCCTGGTCGGCATCGAGGACACCCAGCGCGGCGTGCGTGGCGCCTTCGACCGCGCCGGGCGCTTCCTGGCCCTGGCCGCGTTGCTGGCGGTGCTGCTGGCCGGCGTCGCCACCGCGCTGGCGGCCAACCGCTTCGCCCTGCGCCGCATCGACCAGGTCGCGGTCTTGCGCTGCCTCGGCGCGCGCCAACGCGACATCCTCGGTGCGCTGGCGGTGCAGTTGCTGCTGCTGGCGATCCCCGCCTGCGCGCTCGGCGTGGGCCTGGGCATGCTGGCCCAGGTCGGTCTGGTCGAAGCGCTGGGCAGCCTGATTCCCGACCGCCTGCCGCTGCCGCAGGCCACGCCGGCGCTGGCCGGCGCCGGCATCGGCCTGTTGCTGCTGCTCGGCTTCGGCCTGCCGCCGCTGCTGCGCCTGCGCGACGTGCCGCCGATGCGCGTGCTCAACCGCAGCTTCGCCGCGCTGCCGCCGACCTCGCTGCTGGTCTACGCCGCAGCCCTGGTCGCCACCGTGGTGCTGGCGGTGTATGCCACCGGCGACGGCGTGCTGGCGGCCTGGGTGCTGGGCGGCCTGACTCTGCTGGCGGCGCTGGCCGCGGCGGTCGGCGGCGTACTGCTGGCGGTGCTGCGGCGGCTGCAGGGGCGGCTGCGCGGACCGTGGAAACTGGGCCTGGCGGCGCTGACCCGGCGCCGCGCGCTGAGCGTGGTGCAACTGGTGGGCCTGTCGCTGTCGCTGTGCGCCCTGCTGTTGCTGGCGGTGATCGGCCCCGGCCTGCTCGGGCAGTGGCGCGACCGGCTGCCGGCGGACACGCCGAACTACTTCCTGATGAACATCCAGCCCGACCAGGCCGACCAGGTGCTCGGCACCTTGCGCACGCTCGGCGTCGCCGATGCGGCGGTGGAGCCGTTCAGTACCGGCAAGCTGGTGGCGATCAACGGCAAGCCGCCGCAGCGCCGCGAGCAGGGTCCGGACGACGATGGCGACGGCAGCGACCGGCCGATCAACTTCTCCTGGCGGCACGAGTTCCCCGCCGCCAACCGGCTGCTGTCCGGACGCTTCTGGGCCGCCGACAGCACCGCCGCCGAAGCCTCGGTGGAGGAAGGCTGGGCGCAGCGCTACGGGCTCAAGCTCGGCGACCGCATCACCCTGCTGCTCGGCGACCAGCAGCGCAGCTTCACCGTCACCAATGTGCGCAAGGCCGACTGGGATTCGTTCCGGGTCAACTTCTTCCTGCTGCTCAACGCCGGTGCGGTGCAGGATGCCCCGTACAACCTGATTTCCGCCTTCCATCTGCCGCGCGCCTCGGCCGCGCAACTGAGCGGGCTCAGCCGCGCCTATCCGAACGTGTCGCTGCTGGACATCGACGCGATCCTGCAGCGCGTGCGCGAGGTCATCGACCGCGTCGCCCAGGCGGTGCAACTGGTGATGGGCTTCAGCCTGCTGGCCGGCGCACTGGTGCTGCTGGCCGCCCTGCAGGCCACCGCCGGCGAGCGTCGTTACGACAGCGCAGTGCTGCGCACCCTGGGCGCGCGGCGCGGGCAATTGCGCGGCGCGGTGCTGGTGGAGTTCGGCGCGCTAGGCCTGCTCGCGGCCATCCTCGCGGTGGGCGCGGCGGCGATCATCGGCGTGGTGGTGGCCAAGCAGGCCTTCGACCTCGCGCTGTCGCCGCCGTGGCCGCCGCTGCTGCTCGGCGGCCTGGGCGGCGTGGCACTGAGCCTGCTCGCCGGCTGGTCGGGGACGCGCCGCATTCTGCGCACGCCGCCGGCGCTGGCCTTACGCGAGCAGTGAAGGAGCCGGGAGTGGGGAATCGGGATTTGGGATTGGAGGAGCGCGACATGTGATGCTGTCGCCGCCGGCGCTCGACGGCAGTCCGTGGCGACGATGGCCGCAACGCGTGTCGTGCCTCGGAAAGGTGTATCGAAAGGACGCGACACGCGCAAGAAAAAAGGGGAAGGCGCCATCCCGGCCGCCTTCCCCACCCTGGCTGTGTCGCCGGCGCTGTGCTCAGCGCGCGGCCGGTGCCGGCGCCGTCCATTGCGCGAACACCGCATCGAGTTGCGCATCGCTGACCGGCTTGCCCTGCTGCACCGCCTCGGCCTGGCCGAACAGCGGCACGATGATCGCCATGCCGTCGACCTTGGTCTTCAGCTGCACGCCCGGCGGCTTGCCGAGCAGGCCGTCCCAGCGCGCGCGCACCCTGGCCCAGTAGCCCTGGGTGGCCTTCCAGTAGGCGTAGGCCGGGGCGAAGTCGACGGCCGTGGTCTTGACGTAGTCGTTGAAGCCGAACTCGCGGGCGATGGCCTGCTGACTGCCATCGGGCTTGCGCAGCACCTTGGTGTTGAACTGCTCGTGGGTCCAGCCGGCCGGGGTCAGCGTGTGCCGGTTGATCACCGCCAGCGCGTTGTAGTCGCTGCGCTTGGTGTACTCGCGGCGCGGCAACGGGCGCCAGCTCAGGTCGCTGGTCCATGTCGGATGGCCATCGGCGTAGTCCCAGCGCCCGGTGCCGCAATAGCGCGGCGCGTCGCTGACCTCGTACACGCACTGGGTCCAGGCGCCACGGGTGGTCGCGGCGTCGAGCGGGCGCACCTGCCAGGTCTGGTCGGCGCTGAACTCGAAGCGCTGCGGCGCCTCGTAGATCCAGTCCTGGCGCCAGTGCTTGGTCACGTGGCCGCTCTTGGGCTCCACCAGCAGATGCTGCAGCACCACCTTGCGCGGACTGTCCTCGACCACGATCACCACTTCGTCGCCACCGCTGCGCATCGGTGCGGCGCGCACGTAGCCGGGTTGCAGCAGCACGGTCTCGTCGAAGGCGAACGCCACCGTGTACTCGCCCTGCATCGCCAGGATGCTGGCGCGGTCGCGTGCCGGATCGGCGGTTTCGGCATGGACGGGAAGGCTGCCGGCAAGCAGCAGGGCGCAGAACAGGGGCGAGGCTTTCATCATCGAGAGGTGTATAGGTAGTGACGGGAAACGAGGAGACGCCATCGACCGCTCACAACCGCAGCAGCGGCCACGGCCGGTCGGGATCGGGGCGCGGCGCAGGGCGTCCGGCGCGGGCGCAACAGCAGTCGTCGACCAGCACATCGCCCTCGGCCGCCTCCAGGCGCGCGATGCGGCGGGCGATGCTGGCACCGAGCGGCGACACGCCGGCGACGCTGGCCGCCAGCACGCCATCGGCCGCGTGCAGGCGCAGCGCCCGCGCATGCCAGCCATCGCCGCGCAGGCGGCCGGCAACGCGCCGCCACAGCCGTTCGGCGACGCCGCCATCGGCGGCATCCTGCGCCGCGGGCAACGCCGACAGCAGCATGTCCCAGGCGACGAAATCGCTGTCGGGCAGCAGGTACAGGCGCCAGCAGCATTGGTGTTGGCGGTCGTAGAAGCGCAGGCTCTCCAGCACGCCATCGCTGTCCACGTCCAGGTGCGCGGCCACGCTGCAGGCGTGGCGCCAGCCGATCAGTTCGGCGCCGGTGTGGGCGCGGTACAGGCACAACACCGTGCCCAGTGCGGCCAGCTGCGCCGGGCGCGGCAGCGGCGCGGCGATCCGCTCCGGGCCGGTACGCGCTGGCGCGGCCGTGCGCATGTGCGGCTACCAGTCCAGCGCCAGGCTGACCGAGACGTTGCGCCCTGCGCCGGTGTAGCGGTCGAGCACGCTGCTGCTGGCCAAGGTCGCGCCTGGCAGCATGTTCCAGTCGATGTAGCGGCGGTCGGCCAGGTTGAACACGCCCACGTCGAGCCGCGCACCTTCGGTGAAGTGCCAGTGCGCGAGCAAGTCCAGCGTCGCGTAGCCGGCCGGCGTGTAGTAGGTCGGCAGTTCCGGCCGGCGCTTCTTCGCCACCGCGGTAGCGACCAGTTGCGCGCCCCAGGTGCTGCGGTCGTAGCCCAGGCCGAGCACGCCGCGCAGCGGATCCACCGAATTGAGCGGCGTGCCGTCGGTGCGGTTGTCGCCGCGCGCATAGGCCGCGCTGGCCTGCAGCGACCAGCCGCTCCAGCGCGCATCGAGTGCGCCGAAGTCGATGCCGGCCTTGGCCTCCACGCCGCGGATGGTCACCCGATCGACGTTGCGCGATTGATACAGCATCAGGCCGTCGGCGTTGAAGCCGACGAAGCGGTAGGACTCGATGAAATCGCGGTAGGCGTTGCGGTAGGCGCTCAGGCCGACGTAGACGGCCGGACCGGCGTAGCGCACGCCCAACTCCGCGCCGCGGCTGGTCTCCGGCTTCAGGTCGGGATTGGCGATCGCGGTGTAGCCGATCAGCAGGTTGGTGAAGCCGATATTGACGTCGTTGTACGGAGGCGCGCGAAAGCCGTGCGCATAGTTGGCGTACAGCGACCAGGCGTCGTCCAGGCGCCAGATCGCGCCGAGCTTGGGCGAGACGTTGCGGTCACTGATCTTCTTCGCTGCCACGCCGGGATTGTCGGTGGCGAAGATCGCATCGACCTGCGGCGACAGCCGGTAGTAGTCGGCACGCAGCGCCGGGGTCAGGCTGAAGCGGCCATCGGCCAGCGCGATCTCGTCCTGCAGGTAGGCGCCGGCCTTGAGCGTCTCGGTGATCGGGAAGTCGCGGACCGGGAAGGTCTCCATGCCCACGGTCTTGCTGATCGCGCCGGTGCGCAGGTTCAGCGTGTGGCCGTCGCGCTTTTCGTGGGTGTCGGTGTGCGACAGATCGATGCCGTAGCTGATGTCGTGCACGACGCGCCCCTGATCGACCCGCTTGTGCAGATTCGCCTGCAGCCCGTACAGGCGCTGGTCGAAGTCGTGCTCCATGTGCCGCTGCGTGCCGTTGCTGCGGCGTTCGTCGGTGCGCTGCAGGCTCTGGCTGTCCTGGCGGTACAGCTGCCACTGCAGGTCGTCGGCGAGCAGCGTGTCGAGCTGGTCTGCCGCGTGTCCCAGCGACACGCGGGCGCGGGTCTGATGGTCGCGGCCGCGCTGCGAGAGGATGCTGGCGGTGACGTTGCTCAGCGCATCGATGCGCGAGTAGTCCTCGTTGCCTTCCACGGTCAGCGTCCAGCGCTGGTTGGCGCTGGGCGCGTAGACCAGCTTGCTGAGCAGGCTGCGGCCGTCGCTGCTGAGCGGATTGGGCGCGGTGCGGGCGGCGCCGATGCTGCGGTTGTCGCCCTGGGTTTCGCTTTCCTGGCCCTGGCGATGGCTGACCGCGGCCATGCCGCTCCAGCGCTCGCCGCCGAAGGCGACCAGCGCGCCGGCGAACAGTCCCTTCCACTCGCTCTCGTAGCCGAACTTCAGGCCCACGTAGCTGTCCTTGCCCGGCGCCAGGTAGTCGGCCGGATCCTTGGTGACGTAGGCGACCACGCCACCGAGCGCATCCGAACCGTACAGCGCGCTGGCCGGGCCGCGCACGATCTCCACGCGCTTGAGCGTGTCCATGTCGACGAAGTTGCGGTTGGCGTTGAGGTAGCTGCCGAAGCTGAAGGTGTCCGAGACCGGGATGCCATCGGTCTGGATCAGCACGCGGTTGCCGTCGAGACCGCGGATACGGATGCCACCGATGCCGCTGAAGCGGCCGCTGTTGCCGGTGGCGGACACGCCGGGCGTGTAGCGCAGCAGATCCTTCAGGTCATGAACCAACGTGCGGTCCATCTGTTCGCGATCGATCACGTCGACGCTGCCGGGCACGTCGACGATGGCGCGCTGGGTGCGTGTGGCGGTGACCTGCAGGCGATCGAAATCGCGGGTGGCGGCCGCCGCACTGGCGGCGTCGTCAGCGTCGGAGGCAGAGGCGGGTGCGGGAGCGGCATGCGCGCAGGCGGCCAGGGCCAGCCACAGCGCGCCGGTGAGCGGGGCGGTACGGAACATGGGGAGCATCGGTGGTCGCGTAAGACCCTCGACCGGCACGGCGCGGGGTCCGCGCCTGGCCGAGGGGGAGAGAAGGATCGCGACTGCGAGGCGGCCGCGGCCGGCGCGCAGGGGCGTCGGCCAGGTGGCGGCAGATCGAGCGGGGAGACCGGCCGCGCGCGGCGGCCGGAGGGCATTACTTGGTCAGGATCAGCTTGTCGTTGCTGGTGTGGCGCAGACGATAGACGCGGTCGCCGTGCTGGATCAGCACTTCGCGGCGGCCCTTGAGCAGCGCCTGGCTGCTGATGGTTTCTTCGGCCGGCACGGCGCGCGGCACGGTGCGCTCGCGCAGGCTCAGGGTCTCGGGGTGACGCAACAGCACGGGTTGAGCGGTCATGGTCGAACTCCATCCACGGGGTGCATCGAGATGATAATGATTCTCAATACTTAGTCAAGACCCATTCTCGCCCGATTCGATTCGCAATCCCGAATCGAAAATCCGACCACGAAAGATTCCAAAGATCGTTGCGCACCACCACCCTCGCCGCCGCGCCGCCGCTGCACTGCGGCGGCGCAAGCGCCTGCCGTCGTCAGCGGACCGCGGCGTCGACCCGCTCCCACCACGTCGCGTCGTCGCGCGCGGCCAGCTCCAGCGCGTCCAGGTTCTCCAGCAGCTGCGACACCCGGCTGGCACCGAGGATCACGGTGGAGACGTGCGGGTTGCGCAGGCACCAGGCGATCGCCAGCGACGCCGGCGCCACGCCCTCGGCCGCGGCCAGCGCGGTGAAGGCGCGCGCGCGCTCGATGCGGCGCTGCGCCGGCGGCCCGATCACTTCCTGCTGCAGCCAGGCGTTGCGCTCCTGGCCCAGCCGCGAGGCCGGATCGATGCCGTCGTTGTACTTGCCGGTGAGCAGGCCCGAGGCCAGCGGCGACCAGATGGTGGTGCCCAGGCCGAGTTCGGCGTACAGCGGCGCGTACTCCTGCTCCACGCGCGCGCGGTGCAGCAGGTTGTATTGCGGCTGTTCCATCGACGGCCCGTGCAGGCCCAGCGCGCGCGCCACCTGCGCCGCCTCGAGGATGCGCTCGGCCGGCCACTCGGAGGTGCCCCAGTACAGCACCTTGCCCTGGCGGATCAGCGCGTCCATCGCGCGCACGGTTTCCTCCACCGGCGTGTCCGGATCGGGGCGGTGGCAGTAGTACAGATCCAGATAGTCCACCCGCAAGCGCTTGAGCGCGGCATGGCAGGCGTCGGTGACGTGCTTGCGCGACAGCCCGCGCTGGGTCGGGCGCGGCGATTCCACGGCGCCGAAGTAGACCTTGCTGGACACGCAGAAGCCGTCGCGCGGCAGCCGCAGGTCGGCGATCACGTCGCCCATCACCTGCTCGGCGCGGCCGTGCGCATAGACCTCGGCGTTGTCGAAGAAATTGATGCCGTGGTCCCAGGCGGCGGCGATCAGGTTGCGCGCTTCGTCGCGGCCGGTCTGCCCGCCGAAGTTGATCCAGGCGCCGAACGACAGCGCCGACAGTTGCAGCCCGGTGGCACCGAGGCGACGGTATTGCATGGCAACTCCTCCTGCTGAACAAACCCGCGGCACGGCCGGGGTGGCCGCACAGTGTAGCGGCGCCGCCGCAAGGCCTGTCGGCATCGCCGCACCTGCGGCAGCGGGGCGCCCCGCTCTTCCGTATCCCCAATCCCCACTCCCGAATCCCCGACTGAACACCGCTCGCCTTGCCGGCCGTCACCCCCTGCACTAGGCTTCCCGTCTTTGGTCGGGGACCGGGGACGCAGATGGTCGAGGGATTGGGAAGGATCGGCTTCGGCCTGTTCGGTTTGGCGGTGTTGATCGGGATCACCTGGCTGTTCTCCAACAACCGCCGGGCGGTGGACTGGAAGCTGGTCGCGACCGGCCTGGTCCTGCAGATCGGGTTCGCCTCGCTGGTGCTGCTGGTCCCCGGCGGCCGCGAGGTGTTCGACTGGCTCGGCCAGGTGTTCGTGAAGGTGCTGAGCTTCGTCAACGAAGGCTCCAGCTTCATCTTCGGCAGCCTGCTCGACACCAAGACCTACGGCTTCATCTTCGCCTTCCAGGTGCTGCCGACCATCATCTTCTTCTCCGCGCTGATGGGCGTGCTGTACCACCTGGGGGTGATGCAGGCGGTGGTGCGGGTGATGGCCTGGGCGATCACCAAGGTGATGCGCGTGTCCGGCGCCGAGACCACCAGCGTCTGCGCCAGCGTGTTCATCGGCCAGACCGAGGCGCCGCTGACGGTGCGCCCGTACATCCCGCGCATGACCGAGTCCGAGCTGCTGACGATGATGATCGGCGGCATGGCGCACATCGCCGGCGGCGTGCTGGCGGCCTACGTGGGCATGCTCGGCGGCGGCGACCCGGCGCAGCAGGCGTTCTACGCCAAGCATCTGCTGGCGGCCAGCATCATGGCCGCGCCGGCGACGCTGGTGGTGGCCAAGCTGCTGATCCCGGAAACCGGCACGCCGCTGACCCGAGGCACGGTCAAGATGGAAGTGGAGAAGACCACCAGCAACGTGATCGACGCCGCCGCCGCCGGCGCCGGCGACGGCCTGCGCCTGGCGCTGAACATCGGCGCGATGCTGCTGGCGTTCATCGCCCTGATCGCGCTGGTCAACGCACCGCTGACCTGGCTCGGCGACGTCACCGGCCTGGCCGGCGCCATCGGCCGCCCGACCAACCTGTCCACCATCTTCGGCTACGTGCTGGCGCCGGTGGCCTGGGTGATCGGCACGCCGTGGCCGGATGCGACCACGGTCGGTTCGCTGATCGGCCAGAAGGTGGTCATCAACGAGTTCGTCGCGTATACCGAGCTGTCGCGTATCGTCCAGGGCCAGGTGCCGGGCGTGAGCCTGAGCGCGGAAGGCCGGCTGGTCGCCACCTACGCGCTGTGCGGCTTCGCCAACTTCAGCTCGATCGCGATCCAGATCGGCGGCATCGGCGGCCTGGCCCCCGAGCGCCGGCACGACCTGGCCCGCTTCGGCCTGCGTGCGGTGCTGGGCGGCTCGATCGCCACCTTCATGACCGCGACCATCGCCGGGGTGCTGTCGCACTTCGCCTGATCCGGTCGCGGCATCCGCCGCACCCGTCTTTCTTTTTTCCAGTTCCAGTCGAGAAGCAGTACATGCCTATGAGTTCGGTCATCGTCGTCGGTTCGTTCAATGTCGACCATGTGTGGCGTTGCGAGAATCTGCCCGCACCGGGGGCGACCATCGCCGGCCGCTACAGCACCGGCCCCGGCGGCAAGGGCTTCAACCAGGCGGTGGCGGCGGCACGCGCCGGCGCGCGGACCAGCTTCGTCTGCGCGCTCGGCGACGACGCCGGCGGCGCGATGGCGCGCGGCCTGGCCGCGCAGGACGGCATCGCCCTGGTCGCCGAGGCCAGCACCGAGCCGACCGGCACCGGCGGCATCTACGTCGACGGCCACGGCCGCAACACCATCGTCATCGGTGCCGGCGCCAACGCCGCGCTGAGCCTGGACTTCGTGCAGGCGCAGCGTCCGCTGCTGAGTTCGGCGCGGGTGCTGCTGGCGCAACTGGAATCGCCGATCGAGACCATCGAGGGCACCCTGGCGCTGGCCCGCGAGGCCGGCCTGACCACGGTGCTCAACGCCGCCCCGGCCAACGCGCAGACCAGCATCGGCCTGCTCAAGCTGGCCGACGTGCTGACCCCCAACGAAACCGAGTTCGCCGCCCTGCTCGCCCGCCATGTCGGCGTGCGCGTGGACGCCGACGACGTCGCCGCCACCGATGGCGGCAGCCTGCACGCGCTGTGCCGCAAGCTGCTGCCGGGCGGCACCGTGGTGGTGACGCTGGGCGCGGTCGGTGCGTTCATCTCGCACCCCGAGGAGCGCCTGCTCGGCGACACCCAGCCCTACTACCGGATCGGCGCCGAAACCGCACATACCGTGGACACCACCGGTGCCGGCGACGCCTTCAACGGCGCCCTGGTGGCGTCGCTGGCGCAGTCGCCGAACGCCGCGTTCGCCACCCACGTGCGCTTCGCCAACCACTATGCGGCGCGCTCCACCGAGGCCGAAGGCGCGGCGGCGTCGATGCCGCGGCTGACCCCGGACGCCGGCTGAGTCTGTGCGCGGCGGTGCGAACCGCCGCGTTTGCTGCGTTCCCCGACGACACTCCGCCGGCCGCCGTGCCGGCCGCATTCCGACAAGGCGTTCCCGATGCCCCGCTCGTCCCTGTTGCCGTTCGGCGCGCTGTGCGCGTTGCTGCTCCCGCTGTCCGCCGCCGCCGCACCGCGCTGCGACTGGAACAGCCTGGCCGCCGATGCCGACCGCGCCGCGGTGACCGTGTCCGCCGAGCGCCTGCAACAGGTCATCGCACCGCATTACGACGATGCCGAGCAGGAAGCAGGCGCCGCGCTGGCGCGCAGCCTGCTGCAGCGCGCACGGACGCCGCAGCAGCCCGGCAAGCTGGAAGGCCGCTGGAAGCTGCGCTCGATCCAGGTCGACCCACGCTTCGCCTATGCGTACCCGTTCTTCAAGGCCGAGATCCGCCGCGATCCCTGCGGCTACCACCTGAGCAAGACCAGCGGCTCGCAGCGCCGCAGCGGCACGCTGTATCCGCTGTCCGCCGGCAGCCATGAGCTGGCCTTCCTCGGCGCCAGCACGGTGAACAGCGAGCCGGAAGCGGCCTACGCGCCCGGCCATGTTTCCGACGGCACGCACGGCAACAGCGTCGGCCGCCTGGTCGCGCTGGGTCCGGACGAACTGCTGCTGATCCTGGACGGCAAGGACAACGGCTTCGAGCTGTACCAGCTGATCCGCTGACGGCCGCGCGGGACCGTGCGGAGCCTCCCGCCACGGGCGCCGGCGCCGCCCGGCCCGCCAGCGCATGCGCCCCGCTACACTACGCGCATGCGTATCGGCCCCTACACGATCGAACCGAAGGTGATCCTGGCACCGATGGCCGGGGTCACCGACAAGCCGTTCCGGCTGCTGTGCAAGCGGCTGGGCGCCGGCCTGGCCGTGTCGGAAATGACCATCTCCGATCCGCGCTTCTGGCAGACCCGCAAGTCGCTGCAGCGCATGGACCACGCCGGCGAGCCGGACCCGGTCAGCGTGCAGATCGCCGGCACCGAACCGCAGCAGCTGGCCGAGGCCGCTCGCTACAACGCCGACCACGGCGCGCAGCTGATCGACATCAACATGGGCTGCCCGGCGAAGAAGGTGTGCAACGCCTGGGCCGGCTCGGCGCTGATGCGCGACGAGGCGCTGGTGGCGCGCATCCTCAGCGCGGTGGTGAAGGCCTCGCCGGTGCCGGTGACGCTGAAGATCCGCACCGGCTGGGACTGCGACCACCGCAACGGCCCGGTCATCGCGCGCATCGCCGAGGACTGCGGCATCGCCGCGCTGGCGGTGCACGGGCGCACCCGCGACCAGCATTACAGCGGCCAGGCGGAGTACGCGACCATCGCCCAGATCAAGGCGATGCTGCGCATTCCGGTGATCGCCAACGGCGACATCGATTCGCCGCAGAAGGCCGCGCAGGTGCTGGCCGCGACCGGCGCCGATGCGGTGATGGTCGGGCGCGCGGCGCAGGGCCGGCCGTGGATCTTCGGCGAGATCGCGCACTACCTGGCCACCGGCGAACTGCAGCCGGCGCCGTCGCTGACGTTCGTCCGCGACACCCTGCTCGGCCACCTGCAGGCGCTGCACGCGTTCTACGGCGAGGCGCAGGGCGTGCGCATCGCGCGCAAGCACCTGGGCTGGTATGCCAAGGATCAACCCGAGAACGCCGCGTTCCGTGCCGTGGTCAACCGCGCCGAGAGCGCCCAGGCGCAACTGGCGCTGACCGCCGAGTACTTCGATGCGCTGATCGCCGGCGTGCCGCCGGCCTTGTCCGCCGCCGCCTGACGTCCTCTTCTCCCTGGAGCACCGCCATGGGCACGTCTCCCGAAACTCCGACCTATCTGCACGGCTATTCCGACACCGAACAGGCACGCCTGCTGAAACAGGCCCGGCTGCTCGAAGCCACCCTGTTCAACCAGATCGACTACACCGGCGCGCGGCGCCTGCTGGAAGTGGGCAGCGGCGTCGGCGCCCAGACCGAAGTCTTGTTGCGACGCTTCCCGGAGCTGCACGTCACCGGCATCGACCTGAGCGAGGCGCAACTGCAGGCCGCGCGCGACAACCTGCAGCGCATGCCCTGGTGCCAGGACCGCTACACGCTGCAGCAGGCCGACGCCGGCGACCTGCCGTTCCAGCCGCGCAGCTTCGATGCGGCGTTCCTGTGCTGGGTGCTGGAGCACGTGCCGTCGCCGGCGCGGGTGCTCAGCGAAGTGCGGCGGGTGCTGGCACCGGGGTCGCCGGTGTACGTGACCGAGGTGATGAACGCCTCGTTCCTGCTGCATCCGTACTCGCCGAACGTGTGGCGCTACTGGATGGCGTTCAACGACTTCCAGTACGACCACGGCGGCGACCCGTTCGTCGGCGCCAAGCTCGGCAACCTGCTGCTGGCCGGCGGTTATCGCGACGTCAGCACCGAGATCAAGACGCTGCACCTGGACAACCGCGAGCCGGCGCGGCGCAAGACCATGATCGGGTTCTGGGAGGAACTGTTGCTGTCTGCGGCCGAACGGCTGCTGCAGGCCGGCGCGGTGGATGAGGAGACCGTGGCCGGCATGCGCCGGGAAATGGCCCAGGTGCAGAGCGACCCGGACGCGGTGTTCTTCTATTCGTTCGTGCAGGCGCACGCGACGGTGTATTGAGTTGCTTTCATGGCGCTCACCGCGTCGCTGGCGCTTGCGCGCGCACCGGCGCGGACGATGCCGGCTCGGTCCAGATCCACTGCCACATGCGCTCCAGCGCTGTACCGATCTGCCCGACCTACCGGCGCCCTGTACGCCGCCTGCAGTTGCTGCGGCGGAATCGCCTCCCAGCCATCGCCCTGCTGTCGCACAGCGAAGTTGAAGTCGTAGCGCGACACTATTTTGCTGGCGCGGAGAAAAGCTTGCCTCAGACCCCTCCAGAAGCACAGGTCGGCGCCGCGCCTGCACGCCAGGCACAGTGGCGACACGCCCGCATTCTCCGCGTGCCTAATGAAGCAAGGCGTCCCATCGGGAACGCCTTTGTCGATGTCAGCCGCACTGCCTGAAGCAAGATGATGCGGCAGATTCTAGTCTGCGTAGAGCGGGAAATATCCCAGCACAGCGAGTGTGCTAAAGCTTGCATAGGAAGCGGCAGACGCAAATGCGGGGTCGCTCGTTGCGATATAGCCTCCCGCATCAGCCGCTGCGACCATCGCCCAGCCCAGATGGGGAGGCGCCGCCTGTCTCGATGTGGTGCCGGCCGCAAGTTTGAACCAGTAGCGTGCGGAGTGTCTGAGCACGCTCAGCCCGCCCAGTACCAGCGCACCGTTCTTCGACGTGGGATCGAGCCGTGCGATGGCTTCCCGTTCCAGTTCCTCGAATTGCACCGCCGCCGCATCCAGGCCGCCGGCGTTCTGCACGATCTGGTCCATGCGCACGATGAACGAGAATTCGTAGGCACTCAGCTGTTGGCGCAGCCCGGCCAGGTTCTCGGTCATCGGCCGGGCCGGATCGATGGCATCGATCATGGGCTTGCGCGTGGCGATGAAGCGCTCCCGCGGCATGCCGGGGTTGTAGCCGCACTTCTCGACCAGCACGGCCAGGGCCTCGTCGGGCGAGGCGTTGGTGTCCATCAGGCAGCCCAGGTACATGTTGTGCTGGATGCCCGCTTGGTCCATCGGGTTCTCGGCCGCCAGCACAGGGGCGGCGCCGACGGCACTGCCGACCAGGAGGGTGGCGATTGCGATAAAGAGTTTTTTCGTCATGCGTGTTCCCATGCAATGGATGGAGGGTGGCCCAGGTCTCCCGACGTTCCTGCGGAGGATCCAGGCAAGGCGATCACCACCGCACCGGCACACGGCGCGATGCGACCGTTTCAGGCTAGGCAGATCTGCGGCGACGCACGAGGACGAAACCGGGTCGCGACGGGAACGAACCGGGTCGAATGGGCGAATCGATGGCGCCGTCACCGCATCGCAAACGCGACGCTGGCTTGCGGCGGACACTCCATGATCGAGGAATCAATGCCTTGCGCCGATTCGTTCCCGATCCATCGCCGCGGATGCACTGGAATCGCGGCGTCGCTACAACGCGGCTGTTGCGCGCCTTGTGGTTAGGAAGCTCACTTACTCACCAGCGTCGCGCCGTCCATGCCGTCGTCGTCGCGGCCCTTCGAGCTTGCCGTTAGCCGTCCACAGCCGAGACACCCCACCCTGCCACCGGACTGCTGCCTGGAGCAGGATCACAAGCCGGAGGTGGTGACAACGTTCGATTTCAACCGGGAATCACCGCGGCAGCTGACGGCCACGTGCGGGGCAGCCGAGCACGAGAAGTATGCGCGTAAGTCGTGGCAGCCAATGCCGCTTCGTGCGACCTGGCGCCGGCAATGAAGGCGCCACGCTCCATTGCGCCACGCTCAACCCGCCGCGGCAGGCACCTGCGCGCTCACCGGCGCGGGCGATGCCGGCTCGGTCCAGATCCGTTGCCACATCCGCGCCAGCGCTGCACCAATCTGCCCACGTGCCACCGGCGCCCGGTACGCCGCCTGCAGCTGCCGCGGCGGCATCGCCGCCCAGCCGTCGCCCTGCTGTCGCGCCACCGCGAAATTGAAGTTGTAGTCCGGCTCCAGGCCCATGCGCAGGTCGCTGAGCACCAGTTCGCCGTCCTTGACCTGCGCGCGCATGAAGCCGCGGTTGAACCACGTCAGGCGCTGCACCGCCGGCAGCGCGCGCACCTGCGCCAGCGCCTGGGTGTTGGAAGGATAGCCCTGGAAGCGCATCGGCCCGTGGTCGGCGACCAGCGAGCGTTCGCCGATCACATAGCCGCTCGGGGTCATCGCCACCACCCGCCACAGCAGCGTGTTGAACGGCATCGGCACCGAGAAGCGCGGCGCCTGCGCCAGTCCCATCGCCGCCAGCGCGCGGTCGGCCTCGCGGTCGACCAGCTGCTTGGCCAGCAGCGACCAGCCCAGGTAGGTAGTGCTCAACAGCAGTCCGACCAGCAACGCCTGCTGCGCCACGCGCCGCGCGCGGGCGAACCAGGCGATGGCGCAGGCCAGCAGCAGCCACAGCGTGTAGGCAGGATCGATGATGAACACGCTCGACCACATCGTCGGCGATGGCCGCAGCGGCCACCACAGCTGCGTGCCGTAGACGGTGAACGCATCCAGCAGCGGGTGGGTGATCAGCGCCAGCTGGATCGCCCAGAACCAGCGCCGCGGCGCTTCGGCCACGCGTCCATGACCGAAGCGCCGGAACAGCCACCAGATCAGCCAGCCGAACAACGGCAGCACGAACAGCGAATGGCTGACGCTGCGATGCACCGTCATCAACGTGACGGGATCGCGGGTCAGCGGCAGAAGGATCAGCGAATCGAGGTCGGGCACGGTGCCGAGTGCGGCACCGGCGAGCAGTGCCGCGCGCCGATGCGCAGCTGGCGCGATGGCGGCGGCAATGGCACCGCCGAGGACGATCTGAGTAAGGGAATCCATCGGCCGATGCTAGCAGCGATGCGGGGATGGGTGCGTGGCCGTGGCAGTGGCGAAAGACCGTCGACGCCGCGCCTTGACGAACGGACTGGCGAACACGCTTTGCCTGCCTGCCACATAGAACAGGCAAGGCGCCCCACCGGGGACGCCTGCCCTTACTCCATGCGCCGTTTGATCAGCCGCTCACTTGAACCATCCGTGGACAACGTTGGAAACGGTTGCCGCCACGCCGATGTTGCTTGAGAGCGCATAGCCGACCACGTCCGAGCCGATGGTGGCAAACCACTTCCAGAAGCCCTTCTTCGAAGTAGCTCCGCCAGCCGCGGACTCCCCATGCTCGGCCGCATACTTGGACCAGTACTGCGTGGAGTGCCTGGCCACGCTAAGCGCGCCCAGGACAAGCGCGCCATTCTTCGACTTGGGGTCGAGCCGCGCGATGCCTTCCCGCTCCAGTTCCTCGAACTGCAACGCCGCCGCGTCGAAGTCTTCGGCGTTTTGCACGATCTGGTCCATCCGCTCGATGAACGAGTATTCGTAGGCACTCAGCTGCTGGCGCAGCCCGGCCAGGTTTTCGGTCATCGGCCGGGTCGGGTCGACCGCGTCGACGATGGGCTGCTGCGTGGCGACGAATCGTTCCAGCGGCACGCCGGGGGCATAGCCGCACTTCTTGACCAGCAGGGTCAGCGCGTCTTCGGCCGTGGCATTCAGGTCCATCAGGCAGCCCAGGTACATGTTGTGCTGGATGCCGGCCTGGTCCACCGGGTTTTCCGCCGCCAGCGCAGGGGCGCCGACGACACTGCCCGCCAGCAGAGCGGTTGCGACAAGGAGCTTCTTCTTCATGATGAGCGTTCTCTCGCGATATGGAAGGGATTGGAGATGGCTGGGGTTGCGTGCATCGCCCCCGGGGGATGTGGCCACCGCCGCATCGGCACTCGGTGCGATCCGGCGATTTCAGGCTAGGCAGGCCGCCGCCGCGGCACGAGGGCAAACCCGGGTCGCCACGGGAGCGAATCGGGTCGAATTGCCGGGGCCACGGCGCAGGCACGGCGGGCCGCGGGCGCGCGAGCCGGCAGCGCGGCGCGACGCCACCATCGGAGAATCAAGGCCTTAGCCGGATTTGTTCCCGGTCTATACCCGCGGATGCGCTGGCATCGGCCGCAGCCCAGCTCGTAGGCTGCGGGCTCTTCTTCTGCGCATTGCGAGGTTCCGATGCCCACCCACCGTTCCCTCTTCCATGCCGCCCTCGTCGCGGTGCTGCTTGCCCTACCCCTGGCCGCCCACGCCCACGACACCCTGCCGCCGGACTGGTGTCTAGAGGAGAGCCAGGAACCGGAAGTGGTGGTGAAATTCGATTTCGACGGCGAGCAATTGCGGCAGACGATGGACAAGTGCGGCGTGGTCGATAGCCACGAGCCGTACACCAATACGCTGAACACCATCGCCGCCTATTGCGAGGTGGTGGCGCCGTCGCGCTCGGCCAAGCCCATCGTGCTCGGCCCGACGACCTTCCTGTCACGGGACCACCACAGCGCCTACCGCATGGAGCAAGGCTTGAAGGGCGCCTGTGTGGTCTGCCCGGCCAAGCGCGGGCGCTGACGCACCATGCAGGCGCGCGCTCGCCTCAGGGCGGCCAATGATCGCCAGCAGCGGGGCCAGACACGCTCAGCCGAGCGCGTCCCGGCGGGTGTAGGCCAGCACCGTGTCGATCCTGGACTGCAGGGCGGCGCGCGCCTCTGCCGACAGCCCCTCGCAGTGCGCGAGGACGAAATAGGCCGAGCGCAGCACATCCCGCCAGCGCGGGTTGCTGGGCAATTTGGAGACCGCCAGGTAGCGCTCCATCGCCCGCGCGCGCAAGCGGCCATCGTCGATGTTCACGCGCCAGATCCGGCTGCGCTCGGCCAACTCCAGGCGGCCGGTCGCGGTGGCGCGCTCCCAGGTGTCGATGACCGCGAGCATCAGGTCGACCAGCGCGCGCCGGAAGGCATCGCGCAACGCAGGCGCGGCGGCCTCCGCTGGCGTGTGTTCGGCCTGCGCAGTCTCCGCCACCGCGCCACGGTCGCGTTCCTGCAGCGCGAGAACGACCAAACCATCGCCGCCGCGCCAGGGCGCGAAGGTCACAGCGAGCGGCGTGCCATGCCGTGCGACGATCTCCAGGCGCTGCGCGGCACTGTCCTCCATCCGCTCCAGCGCCGCCTGCAACGCCGGGCGGTCGCCCTCGGCAACGCAGGCGAACACCGGCTGCCCGACCGGTTCGGCGTCGTCCGCACCGCCGAGCAGCAGGCGGCCGGCACGATTGGTGGCCAGGACCTGGCCTTCGGCATCGAGCAGGCACAGCGCGTCTTCGCGGCTGTCGAGCAGGGTCTGCAGCAGGCTGCGATCCTCGGCCAGCGCATCCGCCTCGCGCCGATAGCGGGCCAGTTGCTCCTCGTGGCGGACCTGCCGTGCGGCTTGCAGCAGGCGCTCGCGCTGGCGGCGACGCTGCAGCCACAGCCACAGGCCGAGCGCGGCGGCGACGCCGGACACCAATGCCAGCCACAGCAGCAGCGTGCGTTGGCGCAGTTGGACCTGGCGCAGGCGGTTCTCGCTTTGCAGGGCGTCGATGGTGCGTTGCTTTTCGGCGGTGTCGAAGCGGATCCGCAGCCAGTCCAACTGGCGATCGTGCTGCGCACGGACCAGCGCCGCGGCCTCCGCGTTCGCACGCCGCAGCGTGGCGATGGCCGCCGCCGTATCGCCGCTGCTTTCCTGCAGCCGCGCCAACTCCTCCAGCAACGGCACCCGCACCGGATCGCCGCCGGCGGCTGCCGCCAGCGCCGCGCGCACGCGGGCCGCGGCGGCAGCCGCGTTGCCTTCGAGGCGGGCGGTCCGCGCCAGCTGCAACTGCAGCGCGGACGGCAGCGGCAGCGCCCATGCCTCGGCGAGCGCCAGCGCACTGGAACTCCAGCGCTGCGCCTGCGCGACGTCGCCGAGCGCCAATGCCGCGCGGATCAGGCCATCGTGCACACGCAGTTCGTACACGCGGCGGCCCTGCGCGCGGTACACGGCAAGCGCCTCCTGCAGCCAGGCCAGCGCCTGCGGCGTGTCGCCGCTGTCGAGCGCCAGCTCGGCCATGGTTTCCTGCACGTGCGCGGCCTCGATGGCGTCGCCCTGCGCGCGGTTGGCGGCAAGCGCATCGCGGTAGTAGCGCATCGCGGTGTCGGACTCGCGCAGTTCGCGATACACGTCGGCGATATTGGTCAGCACGGACGCAGAGACCGCACCGCGCGCGCGCTGGATGTCCAGGCTCAGCGTCAGGTTGCGCAGGGCACCGCGAAAATCCCCGAGCCGGCGTAACGCCGCACCGACGTTGTTCAGATCGCGCGCCTCGCCCATGCGGTCGTGCAGCGAGCGGGACAGCGTGGCCGCACACTCGAAGCGCGCCAGCGCCTGCGGCAGGCGTTCGCGGCGGAAATCGAGAATGCCGCGGCGGCGGGTGAGCTCGTAGCGCAAGCGCGCGGCGCCGGCATCGCCGAGGTTGGCCTGCGCGCAATCCAGCGCCTGCTCGGCGGCGTCGAAGCGGCCGCCATCGAGTTGCTGCTTGGCACGTGCGAACAATGCCTCGACCCGCGCATCGCCCGCCGAGTGCGGCGTCGACACGCCCGCCTGCTGCACACACAGCAGCGGATCGGGAAGCGGACGCGGCGCCGCGGGCTCCGCGCAGCCATAGATCGTGTTCTGCGCAATCGCGGCCGCGCTCGCCGCGAGCAGGACGCCCAGGCACGCCCATCGCAGGCATGTCCGCGGCCGCATGCCAGGCGCGGTGACGTTCGCCTGGACGGAATCGCCAGAAACGGCGGACCCGACCAAGCCGAACCACGTCCCCATGGATCTGCGCGACCGGCCGCACAACGCCTTCCCTGGTTTCACGGTCTCCACAACTCCAGAACGGAACGGGATGCGGCGCACGCACGCCGCAGCGACATGGATCAGCGTGACGCCCGGGCGCGAACGTGGGTTCCTGCCCGGGCATGCCGCGCCGACGCATCGCAGTAGACCCGATGCCACGGAAGCCGGGCAAGCGCGCGCGGTGGTGATGCACACCACACACGGATCATCGTGGAATAGCGGTCACACCGGGTTCTACGCTTCCGTCCAGTGCAGGGACGGCGGCGCCACGCCCGGGGCGATTCGCGACAAGGACAACCGCACGACGCGCAGGCACCGCAGCAGTCGAACGCGCCGATCAGCCAGTCACGCACCAGGCTGTGCAGCGCCGCCTGGCACGATCGGCTGATTCAGGCCGCGCGCGGCCAGACGTTCTCCTGCACCAGCCGCAGGCGCGTCGGCAGTTCGCGCAGCACGTCGCCGCGGTGCGAGAGCAGGCGCAGGGTGCCGTCGGCCTCTTCGGCGAGCGCGGTGAGGTTTTCGACCCAGTCGCCGTCGTTGGCGTAGACCAGGCCGTCGCGCTCGAACAGCCCGGCGCGGTGCACGTGGCCGCAGATCACTCCATCCAGGCCGCGGCGGCGCGCGTCGTCCAGACCGGCGGCGACGAAGCGCTCGATGTAGCGCTCGGCGGCGCTGCTCTGCCGCTTCAGGTAGTCGGCCAGCGACCAGTAGCGCATGCCCAGGCGGCGGCGCACGCGGTTGGTCAGCTGGTTGCCGGTGAGGATGCGGTAGTACAGCCAGTCGCCGAACTTCTCCTGCAGGCCGCCGAACTGGGTCACGCTGTCGTAGTCGTCGCCATGCACCACCAGCAGGCGGCGTCCGTCGGCGGTGGCGTGCACCGCGCGCCGGCGCACCTGCATCGCCGGCAGCGCCAGCCCGCAGAAGCGGCGGATCGGCCGGTCGTGGTTGCCGGGCACGTAGATCAGTTCGGTGCCGCCGCGGGCCAGCGCGTGCAGCGCATCGATCACGCGCTGGTGCGCCGCGCTCCACACCGCGCGGCGCTGCGCCATCCACCAGAAGTCGACGATGTCGCCGACCAGGTACAGCTGGTCGCAGCGCAGGCCGCCGAGGAAGTCGGCCAGCTCGCGTGCGTGGCAATGCGGCGCGCCCAGGTGCACATCGGAGACGAACACCGCGCGGCGCGGCGCCAGGCTGTTGAGCGGACTCATGCCACCACCTCTGCTTCGTTGCGGGGACGTTCGAGGTAGCGCGCGCGCTTCTTGCTGCGGATGCGCTGCAGGTCCAGCTCGATCAGGCCGTCGACGGCGTCGTTGAACGCGGGATCCACGCCGAAGGCGAGGAAGCGTGCACCACCGGGTTCGCACAGATCGGTGTACTGCTTGTAGAGCATCGGCACCGCCGCGCCCAGCGCGTCGAGGTTGCCCTTGAGCACCTTGAAGGCCGTGTCGGCGTCCAGTTCGTCGAACGCCGGCGGGGCTTCCGGATACGGGAACGGCCGCGCCGAGGCGGCTTCGCCACTGGCGTCGCCGTAGTAGCGGGCGTAGTAGGCCACGATCTGCTCGCGCGCCGCGTACGGCAACGCGGCGCTGATCGACACCGCGCCGAACAGGTAGCGCACCTGCGGATGGTCTTGGAGATAGGCGCCGATGCCCTGCCACAGGTAGTCGATGCTGCGACTGCCCCAGTAATCCGGCACCACGAAGCTACGGCCCAGTTCCATGCCCGCAGCGATGCGCGGCAGCATGCCCTCGCCGTAGCGGAACAGCTCGGCGGTGTAGAAGCCGGCCAGGCCGCGCTCGGCCAGCACCGGCGCACCGCGGGCGACGCGGTAGGCGCCGACCACGCGGGTGGCGGCGCCGTCCCACAGCACGATGTGCTCGTACCAGGTGTCGTAGTCGTCCAGGTCCAGGCGCCGGCCGGTGCCCTCGCCCACCGCGCGGAAGGTCAGCTCGCGCAGGCGGCCGATCTCGCGCAGCAGCGCCGAGCCGGCGCGCAGCCGGCCAACACGGATCTGCTTGCCGTCCAGGGTGTGGCCGAGGCTGCGCAAACCGGCCACTTCCACGGCCAGTTGCGCCGGATCCTCGGCGGCGACCAGCGCCTCCTCGCTCGGCGCGGCCTGCCCGCCGCTGCGGCCGAGCGCGTACAGCTCGCTGCGCAGGCGCCGCATCAACTCGGCTTCGGGCAGGTCCTGCGGCAGCGCGCGGGCGCGGCCCAGGCTGAGCGCGATGCGGCGCTCGCGGCGGGCGAACATCTCCCGCGCCAGCAGCGCGGTGCCGGCGGGCTTGAACAGCGCCGAAGCGCCGTAGAACAACGCCGAATTGCGTGCGTGGATGCGCACCGGCAGCACCGGCGCGGCGGTGCGCAGCGCGAAGCGCAGGAAGCCGCGGCGCCAGCGCCCGTCGGCGACGCCGCCCCAGCCCAGCCGCGAGACCTCGCCGGCCGGGAACACGATCACGCATTGCTCCTGCGCCAGCGCCTGCTCGATCGCCCGCACGCTGGCCGGCGACGGTGCGCCGCCGAGGATGCGCACCGGCAGCAGCAGCTCGCGCAGCCCTTCCAGCGCCCACAGGAAATCGTTGGCGACGATCTTCACGTCGCGCCGCACCTGGCCCACGCAGTCCAGCAGCGCCAGCGCATCCAGCGCCCCGGAAGGATGATTGGCGACGATCAGCAGGCGCCCGCGCGCCGGGATGCACTCGGCCGCGGTCGGTGCGACCACGTAGCGGGCCTGCAGGAAATCCAGACCGGCCTGGACCAGGGCGAAGCCGCGCAGGTCGCGGTTGGCCTCCAGGAACGCGTCCAGCGCGTCCAGTCCCGACCATTTCTGCAGGCCGCGCAGCAATGGCCGGACCAGCCGCGAGCGGCGTCCGGCAAACCAGTGCGGGTAGCGGTCCTGAAGACGGCGTTCGAGTGCGAGCACGGCAAGCCCCCTTGCTGACTGCGCACAGCTTCGGCCGCGGCGGCGACACCGATCTTGCAATCTGACTACGGCAAGGTGACGGGCGCACCATGGCGCGCCAACCGGTTAACCTTGGGCAACGTCCGCCCCGGGCAGCATGCACGCCGCCCGGCGCCCGTGTATCATTCGCCTCCATCTTTTCATCCGAATACAAGGATATAGCCGCGATGTCCAGCTATCTCTTCACCTCCGAGTCGGTCTCCGAAGGCCACCCGGACAAGATCGCCGATCAGATCTCCGATGCGGTGCTCGACGCGATCCTGACCCAGGACAAGCGCGCGCGCGTGGCCTGCGAAACGCTGGTCAAGACCGGCGTGGCGATCGTCGCCGGCGAAATCACCACCAGCGCCTGGATCGACCTGGAAGCGCTGACCCGCAAGGTGATCCTGGACATCGGCTACAACAGCTCCGACGTCGGCTTCGACGGCGAGACCTGCGGCGTGCTCAACCTGATCGGCAAGCAGTCGCCGGACATCAACCAGGGCGTGGACCGCAAGAAGCCGGAAGAACAGGGCGCCGGCGACCAGGGCCTGATGTTCGGCTACGCCACCCGCGAGACCGACAGCTTCATGCCGGCCGCCATCCACCTGTCGCACCGCCTGGTCGAACAGCAGGCCAAGGTGCGCAAGAAGAAGAACTCGCCGCTGGCGTGGCTACGCCCGGACGCCAAGAGCCAGGTCACCCTGCGCTACGAAGACGGCGTGGCCACCGCCATCGACGCGGTGGTGCTGTCCACCCAGCACGATCCGGACATCAAGCAGAAGCACCTGGTCGAGGCCGTGCGCGAGGAGATCCTCAAGCCGGTGCTGCCGGCCAAGTGGCTGCACAAGGGCACCAAGTTCCACATCAACCCGACCGGCAAGTTCGTGATCGGCGGGCCGGTGGGCGACTGCGGCCTGACCGGGCGCAAGATCATCGTCGACACCTACGGCGGCTGGGCGCGCCACGGTGGCGGCGCGTTCTCCGGCAAGGATCCGTCCAAGGTCGACCGCTCGGCCGCCTACGCCGCGCGCTACGTCGCCAAGAACGTGGTCGCGGCCGGGCTGGCCGACCGCTGCGAAGTGCAGGTCTCCTACGCCATCGGCGTGGCCGAGCCGACCTCGATCTCGGTCACCACCTTCGGCACCGGCAAGATCGCCGACGACAAGATCGAGAAGCTGATCCGCAAGCACTTCGACCTGCGTCCGTTCGGCATCATCCAGATGCTCGACCTGATCCACCCGATGTACCAGCAGACCGCCTCGTACGGCCATTTCGGCCGCACCCCGAAGGCCTTCACCTACACCGACGGCACCGGTGCCCAGCACCAGGCCACCGCGTTCTCGTGGGAGAAGACCGACCGCGCCGAGGCACTGCGCGCGGACGCCAAGCTGAAGTAAGCCGGACAGCCGCGCTTGCAAGAAAGAACGGGCCGCATTGCGGCCCGTTCTGCGTTTGGGGTGATGGGAGGTGCTGAACCGTCGACGCAGACGCTGTCGCGAATGCGCCATCGTAGGCCACCGCCTCCGTGACTGGGCGTCACGACGAACGCCTGTCGCGGCTGAAGCCGCTCCTACAGGATCAGCGGCGCATCGCTGTCGCCGCGAGCAAAGAACACGGCATCGCAATGCCGGGCAACGCGTCATCCATTCACGCGCCAGCACGCCGTCCGTCGTAGGAGCGGCTTCAGCCGCGACCTGTATTCCTTGGATGACCTGTCGCGGCTGAAGCCGCTCCTACAGGATCAGCGGCGCATCGCTGTCGCCGCGAGCAAGGACACGGCATCACAATGCCGGGCACACGTCATCCGTCCACGCGTCAGCACGCCGTCCGTCGTAGGAGCGGCTTCAGCCGCGACGGCATTCCCGGGAAGGCCTGTCGCGGCTGAAGCCGCTCCTACAGGATCAGCGACGCATCGCTGTCGCCGCGAGCAAAGGACACGGCATCGCAACGCCGGGCAACGCATCATCCATTCACGCATCAGCACGCTGTCCGTCGTAGGAGCGGCTTCAGCCGCGACGGGTATTCCTGGGATGGCCTGTCGCGGCTTAAGCCGCTCCTACGACGAGCAGACGAGCAGACGAGCAGACGAGCTTCGCGCCGGCTCAGCCGCGCCGCTGCAGCGCCGCCTGCAGCAGCGACTCGAACTTCGGCAGCGGACACAGCCCGGTCGCAGGGTCGCTGCAACCCGGAATCTGCAGCGTCTGCAGCAACGGCGGATGACGCAGGCTCAGCGGTGCCAACGTGCGCAACTGGTCCAGCGACTGCGCCTGGTAGCGCACACGCACGTAGCGCTGGCCATTGCGCGGGTCGCGCACCTGCTCCACCACCAGCGCGCCGCCGGGGGGCGCGTCGTCGCGACCGAAACCGGGCAGGTGGAAGTGCAGGTCGAGCAGGCCGCTGAGCGCGGCGATGTGGGTGTCGCTGGCGACCAGCACGCTCAGCCGCGGCGCGTCGGCCGCGCTCAGGGTGTCCAGCAGGCGGTGCGCCAGCGGCGCGCCCGCGCGTGCGGCCATGTACCGCGGCCGCGCATAGATCTCGAACAGCAAGGCGTGCAGTCGCGACACCGCGGCGATGCGCGCCGGCGTCGCGCGGCCCCAGCCGACCTGGTCCAGCGGCATGCCTTCGGCGTACTGCAGGATGAAGACCTCGGCCGTGCCGGAGGTCAGGTCCAGCGGTCCATGCAAGGCCAGGCTGCGCCCGTTCGCGCCCGGGGTCAGCGACGAGGGCATGTGCACGAAGTCGCAACGCTCCGCGCAGCCGAGGATCTTCTGCATGGTGCGCAGTTCGCGCGCATACGGCGCCAGTACCGCGCCCGGGCCGCCGGTCTGGCGCTGGATCGAGGCCACCGCGGCGGCGGCATCGAAGTCCACCGCGCCGGCTTCCACCGGGCGGAACAGCGGGTCGTCGCTGCCCTCGGCCTGGTGGCCGGCCTGCAGATGGCAGCCGGGCGCGAGGGTATCGGCGAGCAGCTCCGCACTGACGATGGTGCGCTGGTCGGTGTTGGCGTAGATGCTGACCGTGCCGTCGGCCGGGCAGCCCTGGGCCGGCAGCACGCCATCGCGCAGCAGCCATTGCCGGGTGTAGTCGCCGCTACGCTCCACCGCCGTGCGGCCATGCGCGGTGAGCAGGCTCGGCGGCGTGTCCCACACCGGCCAGGGCTGCGGCGCCAGCGCGGCGGCCGCGGCCTCGCCCGGCAACGGCGCGCGCACGCCATGGCGGAACAGCATCCAGACCTTTTCGACCTGCAGCGCGGGCGCGGGCGCTGTCTTCGGCGCCGGCCGCGCCTGCGCGCACAATGCCGTCACCAGCAGCACGACCCACAGCATCCAACGCGTACCTGTTCTCATCATCGTCCCCAACATGGAAAGTCTCACGGTGCGGTCGTGCCGCACGCGGCCGTGACCCGGTCGCAGCGCAGGCCCGTGGCGATGCCGAGCCAGTAGCCCAGCCGCTGCGGATCCGGCGCGCCGGCGTAGTAATCGGTGCTGATCCATTGCGCGCCGGCCTCCAGTGCCGCCTGTGCGCGGCGCCGGTCGTGCGCGCGCGCCTCGCGGCCGTCGGTATCGGCACGGGTGCGCACCACGAAGCCCTGCGTCACCAGCGCGCGGATCCGCGGCGCCTCGGCCAGCGGATCCTCGATCGACAGCACGGCCGCTTCCGGCTGGTCCGGCGCATACCAGCCGAACATCATGCGGCCGCGCAGCGATGGATGATCCTGTCGGTACAGCGCCTCGTGCTGCGGATTGCCGTCGAGCACGAACAGCATGCGGCCACGCGCCTGCGCCACCCGCGGCCAGGCATGCGCCAGCACCGCGTCGCGCAGGCTCGGCGCGTCGCCGCGCACGTCGTCGGGCACGATCAGGTGCGCGCGCCCGACCACCTCGACGATGTCGCGGTCCAGCGCGTCCAGAGCGTGCGCGTCGAACGCGGAACGGTGCGGCCACAAGCCCGGCACCGGATCGAAATCCACCGCATTGACCAGCACCACCAGCGGCGCATGCCGTGGGTGCGCGCGCGACCAGGCGGCGAGGATCGCCAGGCAGTCGCGGAAGCGCAGGCAATGGCTGGCGTAGTCCAGGCCCGGCTGGTGCAGGACCTTGGCGCCCGGTGCGCGCATCCTGGCGCGGGTCGTTGCATCTGCGCGCGCATACGGCGCGGCATACAGGCCGCCGCGCGGATCGGCGGCCACGTCGAGTTCGAGTTGCCGCAGCCCCAGCGCGAGCTGGGCCTGCAGCGAAGGATGGCCATAGGCCAGTGCCGGCCATTCGGCCGCGTCGTGCGCCTGCAGGCGCTGGCGCACCTGCGCGGTCGGTACCGGTCGATAGCTGTTGTGCGAGCCGAGCAGTTGCACCTGGTCCAGGCGCAAGCCGTCGATCGGCACCGTCGCCGGCGCCTCTGTCGACCACGCCATTCCCGGCAGGATCGTCAGCGCCAGCCAGACGAGCAGCAGCGCGCGGCCGACAACGCCCCACCCGCCGCACGGCACAAGGCCGTGCGGCGGGTGGCGACGTCCTGCGTGCGCAAGCGCCCGCTTCAGAACGTGTACTTCACGTTCAACAACGCGGTGCGGCCGGCATCGACGATGTCGGAGATCGCGGTGCTGTTGTGGCCCACGTGCGCCCAGTAGCTCAGGCGGTTGGTGAGGTTGGCCACCGACAGGTCGGCGCGCAGGTGCTCGTTGAAGGTGTAGCCCACGTGCAGGTCCACGCGCGTGATCGGCTTGACCCACAGGTCGTCCCAGGTGGCGCCGCGGTTGTAGTAGTCGTAGACCGAGACGTATTCGCCGGAATAGTGATAGGCCAGGTTCACCGACAGCGGGCCCTTCTCGTAGAAGAGCTCGGCGTTGGCCATCAGGTCGGGCGCGTTCTGGATGCGCTCGTCGTGGAAGCCGTCCATGCCCAGGTCGACCCGGGTGGTCTGGCGGGTGAGGTTGGCGCCGATGCCGAAGCCATCCAGCGGTGCCGGCATGCCCTGCAGGGTCTGCCGCACCGCGGCCTCGAAGCCGAGCACCTTGCCGTCGCCGCCGTTCTGCGGACGCACGTAGCGCACATTGCCGGCGCCGGTGCTGGTGCCGGCGTTGGCCGGATCCGAGCCGCTCTCGTAGATATAGTCGGTCAGGCGCTTGTAGTAGCCGGCCAGCATCGCGTGGCCACCGTGGCCGTTGTCCCACTCGCCGGACAGGTCGACGTTGAGCGACTTGATCGGCTTCAGGTCCGGATTGCCCTCGGTGATGACCGTGGTGCCGTCGCTGGAGACGTCGTAGTTGGCGCCGCCGCCGAGCTGCACCAGCGCCGGCCGGGTGTAGCTGGTCCACACCGAGGCGCGGTACACCGCATTGCCGTTGCCCGGGCGGTAGTTCAGGAACACGCTCGGCAGCGGCACGTCGTAGCTGGTGTGGTTGCTGCTGAAGAAGCCGGGCAGCTCGTTGCCGTTGGCGTCTTCGGGCATGGTCCAGAAGGTGTTGCGGATGCTGGTGTGCTCGAAGCGCACGCCCGGGATCACTTCCAGGTCGCCGGTGCGGAACGTGGCCATCGCATACGCCGAGGTCACCGCCTCGTCGCCACGCATGGTCGCGCAGTTCTGGTTATTGATCGCCAGGCTGCCGCAGGTGTCGAAGCTGGCCGCGGTCAGGTGCTGGGCGATCATCGTCTTCAGCCCGCCGTTGCTGAGCTTGACCGTCGGCCATGCGTACTTGCCCGGGTACACCGAGTCGTACTGGCCGACCACCAGGCCGGTGTCGCGCAGCAGGGTGCCGTCGGTGAACTTGCTGTTGGTCCAGTCGCGCGAGGTGAAGTCGCGGGAGCTGTCGACGTACTTCACGCCGAACTGGATGTTGCTCAGCGCGCCCTGGTCGAAGTCGTAGCGCACGTCGAACTTGGCGCCGCCCTTGGTCTGGCCGCTGTAGGACTTGGTCAACTGGCCGTAGCGACGCGCATACAGGCTGCCGATGTCGCTGGCCTGGGCCTGGATCGCCGGGGTCAGCAGCGGCTTGGGGAAGCCGTCGCCGTCGTAGCCGGAGAAGGTGCTGGCGCCGCCGTACGGGAACTGGGTGGAGGCGTACTGGTCCACGCGCGCGGAGATTTCCACGTGGTCCGGGCGATCGTTGTCGCCGTAGCTGTAGAACAGGTTCGGCGACAGCGTCCAGTTGCCCAGTTGCTTGTCGGCGCCGAACTGGAAGGTGGCCAAGTCCGCCACTTCCGGGTTGGTCTCGTACCAGTAGCGCACCGCCACGCGGTTGATCTGCGGCTGGTACACGCCGGTGGTGCCGATCTGCGCCAGGCTCACGTTGGCCGGCACCAGCTGGGTGTAGCCGGTGTTCTGCTCGGTCTTGGCGTAGGCGTAGGTGGCGCGCGCGTACAGCTGCAGGCTCGGGTCGACGTGCCAGTCGAAGGACACGTTGCCGCCGTAGCGCTTGGTGTCGCCGGCGGAATAGCCGATGTTGGCGCCGGTGGCCATCAGCAGGTCCTGCGGATCGTAGCCGGGCGCCGGCTGGCCGCTGGCCGTGGTGCGCGAGAAGTACTTCTTGCCCCAGTCGCCACGCGAGGCGGCGGCGTTGGCCACTTCGCTGTTCACGTAGTGGCGCTCGTCGTAGTACGCGCTGGTGTACACGCCGAACTGGTTGTCGGTGCCGAACTTGGCGTGGAATTCGCCGGCCGCGCCCTTGCCCAGGCCGTCGTCGCCATAGTCGCGCGCACGGCTTTCCATGCGCCCGCTGGCGGTGACGCTGCCGCCCATCGCTTCGCTGTAGTCGAAGCCGCTGGGGGTGCGGTAGTCGATGGTGCCGCCGATCGCGTCGCCGTCCATCGCCGCGGTGGAGGTCTTGTTCAACACGATGGTCTGCAGGCCCGACGGCGGCAGCAGGCTCAGCTGCACGCTGCGGCTGTAGGGCAGGCCCTGGGCCACGTTGACGCCGTTGATCAGGTTGACGTTGTACTCGGCGTTGAGGCCACGCACCGAGGCGAACATGCCCTCGCCGCGCGCGGCGCCGTCGACGCCGCCGAAGTACGACTGCCCGGTGTTGACCACGTTGACGCCCGGCAGCAGACCCAGCGCCTCGGCGATGTTGTGCACGGCGGTGTACTTCAGGTCTTCGGCCGACAGCACGTTGGCCGTGTTGGTCGCGGCCATCTGCATGTCCGCGGCGTTGTAGCGGGTGACGGCGACGGTGATCTTGTCCAGGGTCTTGGCGCTGGCGTCGGACGCGGTGGTCTGCGTCTCCTGCGCATCCTGCGCCTGGGCCAAGGCCATCGGCGCGACACCGAGCAACGCGGCGGCGATCGCCAGTGACAGGCGTTTCTGAAGATGGATCGAGTGCGACATGAAAAATCCGAACGTAGGCGCGGCCAACGGAACGGGCCGCAGGCCGGGCATGGAGGGGAGAGAGGCCGTGATCGTGTTCACGGCGGCGCGCATTGTTCGGGTTGGCGGCTGCAATTTCGTGACAACGATGTCATCGGAAACCATCGACGAACGATTCGACGCCTTTCCTGCGCAATTCGGCACAATTGAAACCATTCGCGGTGCCGTCTTGCCGCTGCGCCACCGATGGCAGCGCGACATCCTGACCGCTTCCGTCCATGCGGCGGCCAACGCTCCCGCACGCGATGCCTTACCCAGACCCTGGGGTGCATGAGGCGACGACGCAACCCAGCCGGCGCTCCACGACGAACGCACACAACCGCCCGTCGCGGGCAGCGTCACCGCGGCGCGGCGGCGTCCACCTGCAATTGCGCATGCAGGATGCGGCGGATCTCCAGGATCGCCTGCGGCGTCTCCTGCACGCTGTGGCCGGAGGTGATCACCAGTTCGGACACCGCGCCCGGCAGATGCGCGCTGCGGTACGGCACCAAGCCGTCGTCCGAGTCAGCCAGCGGCACCGCCGGATCGCGGCGGGCGATGATGGTGTGGTAGCGCACCGCCGACGAAATCGGCAGGTCCGCCGCCGCGCGCACGAACGGATCGGTGTCGCGCAGGTTGTCGATGCTGTTGGGCACGCGCACCGGCGCGCCGTCGGGGCCGTCGATCCCCTGCAGCAAGGTGTTCAAGCGATCGAGCAGCGTCACCGGCAGGCGCACCAGGCGCCCGGCCAGGCGGCCGAGGCGCCCTTCGGCGAAGGTGGTGCCGCGTTGCGGCGCGGCGATGAAGATGGCGCGGTCCACCTCCGGCAACGGCGCGAAGCGCAGCAGCGGCTGCAACTGCGCCAGCGCCTGCGGGTCCAGCGGGCGCCGGTCGCCGCGCGCGCCGATCAGGTCGTTCCACAGCGTGTCGCCGGAGTCGCTGACCAACAGGCGCCCGATCACCCCGCCCATGCTGTGGCCGATCAGGACCATGTGCTGCGACGCCAGCGCCTGCCCCTGCGGATCGAAATGGCGCAGGGTCTGCTGCAGCAGCGTCTCGATCTGCGCGCGGTTCCAGGCGATCGGCATGTTGGTCGGGTAGTAGACCTGCCAGATCTGGTAGTGGCGGCGCAGTTGTTCGTCGCCCATCAACTCGTTGGCGACGTTGACCCAGGCCTCCGGACTGCTGGCCAGGCCGTGCAGCATCAGGATGATGCGTCGGTCCGGATCGTATGGCTGCATCAGGTACAGATGCGGCTGGTCGATGCCATCCTCGCGGCCGAGCATGGAGCGCAGCGACTGCCGCGCGAAGCCGGCACGGGCCAGCCACAGGCCGTAGGCCGCAGTGAAGTTGGCCGCCAGCGGCAGGCGCTGGCCGTGCACCTCGACCTCGCCGTCGCGATACGGATCGTAGGGGGCGACCACCACGCTGCGGGTGTCCAGCACCTGCGCCAGGCTGTCGCCGTCGAAGCGCAGCAGCACCGTGGTCGGCGCATACGGCATCTCGCTGAACGCGGGAGCGTGCGGGTTTGGCGCGGCCTTGGCGGCCGCCGCCGCGGTCGGGTCGCCGACCTTGGACGGCGCGATCTCCGCGACCAGTTCGGCGCCGAAGCCGTCGCGGCGGTAGGTGCTGCGCAAGCCATCGAAGCGCAGCGTCGACGCCGGCAGCATCGCGTCCGGACGCGCCACGCCGCCGGGCAGGCGGAAGCTGCCCATGTCCGCGCGCACCTGCCACCCGGCCGTGCGCAGCGTGTCGTCGTCGTGCAACTCGCCGCTGGCGCTGCCGGCGCGCCAGCGCAGGAACAATTCGCCGACCACCTGCTGCACGGCGTAATTGTAGTAGTCGCGCACCTGGGTCTGCCGGTCCTCGAAGGCGCGCGCGCTGGCCGGGCGCTGGGTGTAGAACAGGTAGGCGTAAGCGTAGCGCGCGGCTTCCAGCCAGGCCTGCAGCGTCGCATCGTCCAGCGCCCTCGCCTGCCGCGGCGTACGCACATTGGCCGCATGCACCCACAGCTCCGACAGGGTCGCCAGCCGCCGCTCCTGGTCCAGCCCCTGCAGGGCGCGCAGCTGCGTGGCGCAGGCCGCAACGTCCGCCTCGCAAGTCTTGGGATCGAGCGCGAGCACGCGCAACGTCTCCAGACTGGCATCGCTGAGTTTGCCCGTGCTGAGCACGTCGCCGCGCTGGGTGGCGATGTAGTCGGCAGCGCTGCGCGACTGCACGCTGACCATGGCGCAGCCGCTGCCGAGCAGCAGCCCGACAGCCAGCAGCGCGGCGCCGGCGCACCGCGCAAGACGTGAGTACCGGGTCATGGCGCGACGGCGGGATCGTCGCCGGGAATGCCGGCGCGGATGCGCGTGGAGAAGTCGTCGCCAACGCCAGCCGCGCGCGCGCGGTCGCCGATGCGGCCGCGCGTGCGCAGCGTGGCCAGGCTGTAGCCGGGCACGAAGCCGTGCTGCGCATAGACGTAGGACGGCAGGTAGCCGGACAGCAGCAGGCGCACATCGAGCGGCAGCGCCGGATCGAGCTTGCGCGCCAGCTCGAACACGATGGTGGTGCAGTTGCTGGTGGCGGTGTTGTAGAACCGCGGCGTGCGCTGCAGTTGCTGCGCCCGCGCCACGTAGCCCAGGAACAACTGGCGCAGTTGCGCACGCGACAGGTTGAGCCGGTACAGATAGACGTCCTCGCCGCGCACGTTGCTGCGCACCGCCAGGATGTCGCGTTCGTCGGCGGCGACCATCACCTGCTCGAAATTGCGGAAGAACCCGGCCAGCGCCGAAAACGCCTCGCCGCGCTCCTTGCGGATCTCCAGCGAGAACACCACGCGACGGCCGTCGTCGAAGCCGAACGAGACCAGGGTGTGGGCGATCGCCGGCCCCATCCAGTACGACAGCGCCAGGTCCGCCGAGGCCAGCCGCTCCAGGTCGTAGCGGCGGGTCTCCCAGCGCGGGGTGTAGTCGTGGTCGCTGCGCCAGGCGAAATTGCGCACGTTGTGTAGGGTCACCACATGCCCGTCCACCTGCGGCTGCAGCAGTTGCGCGACATCGTCGGCCCAGTCGCGGTTCTGCTGCGGCTGCAGCGCCGACCAGCCCACCGCCATGCCGGCGCAGCCGACCGCGAACAGCAGCGGCAGCACGCGGTACTCGCGCGGATGCCGCAGGCCCCACAGCGCCGCGCCGCCCAAGGCGGCCCACAGCAGCGCCGAGCCGTAGCGCACCACCGCGCCGGTATGCGGCAGATAGCTCAGGAACAGCGCGCCCCACAGACTGGCGCCGAGCACCGCCAGCATCGCCAGCGCGCGCGCCAGCCGCCATGGCCAGGCGCGTCGACGCGCGGCGCCGTCGGCGCTCACAACCCGGCCGCCGCCGCGGGCGTGGCCAGGGCGTGGCACAGCAGGCGGCAACAACGCTGCGCCAGCGCCTTGCGTTCGGCCTCGTCGCTGCCGCGCTGGCAGGCGCCGAGCATGTCCATCGCCAGGGCCAGGTCCTGCTCGCCCAGGTCCGCGCGGCACAGGCCGGCGGCGATTGCGCGCTGCAGGTAAGGCAGCAGGATCGCCATCGCCCGCGTATGCGCCGCGGCGATCGTCGGATGCTCGCGCGGCATCGACCGCCAGTAGTCGGCCAGCGGCGCCGACATCGCGATGTGTTCGGCGACGTCGTACATCAGCAGGAACAGCCCGTCCGGCCGCGTGCCGATCTCGCGCGCGCAGCCCTCCAGGCCGTCGAGGCCGCGTTCCAGCAGGGCGGCCATCAGTTCGGTGCGGTCGGCGAAATGGCGGTACAGGGTGGCGCGGCCGAGCCCGGCGCGCTCCACCACCAGTTCCAGCGGCGCCAGCACGCCGTGCGCGCAGAACACCTCGTCGGCGGCGTCCAGCAACAGGCGGCGGCGGTGGGCGGTATCGGCTCGCATTTCCATGCGCGGCATTATCGGACAATTTTGTCCGCTTGCAAGCGGATCACGGTCGGCCGCCGCCGATCCCCGCCGGCGGCGCCCTGCAAGCACCGGGCTCAGCCGGTGTTCTGCACGCCCTGGGCGACGCCGTTGACGCAGGCCACCAGCGCCCGCAGCAGTTCCTCGTCCTCGCCGTCGGTGGCGCGCCAGCGCTGCAGCAGGTCCACCTGCAGCACGCTGATCGGATCGATGTAGGGATTGCGCAGGCGGATCGACAAGGCCAGGCGCGGATCGTGCTGCAGCAGCGACGACTGCCCGGTCAGCGCCTTCACCCAGCCCTTGGTCAGCGCCAGCTCGTCGCGGATGCGCGGGAAGAAACGTTCGTGCAGCGGCCCGGACAGCCGCGAGAACATCTCGGCGATGTTGAGGTCGCCCTTGGACAGGACCATGGCGATGTCGTCGAGGAAGGTGCGGAAGAACGGCCAGTCCGCCGCCATCGCGCGCAGCGCGTCCTCGTGGCCGTCGTCCACCGCCGCCTGCAGGCCGCTGCCCACGCCGTACCAGCCCGGGATCACCGCGCGCGCCTGGCTCCAGGCGAACACCCAGGGAATCGCCCGCAGGTTGGACAGCGCCGCATCCTGGCCGAGCCGCCGCGACGGCCGCGAGCCCAGGGTCATGCGCTCGATCACGTCGATCGGCGTGGCCAGGCGGAAATAGCGCATGAACTCGGCGTCGCCGACGAAGCCGCGGTACGCCTGGCTGCTGTGCTCGGCGACCAGGTCCATCACCGGCCGCCAGCCGGCCTCGCGCGCATCGGCCGCACGCGGGCGCAGGCTCGAGAGCAGCACCGCGCCGGTCATCTGCTCCAGCGAACGCAGCGCCAGCGCGCGGATGCCGTACTTGCGGTGGATCACCTCGCCCTGCTCGGTCACCCGCAGGCGCCCGTCGACGCTGCCGCGCGGCGCCGCCTCCAGCGCGCGCGTGGTCTTGCCGCCGCCGCGCACGATCGAGCCGCCGCGGCCGTGGAAGAAGGTCAGGCGGATGCCCAGTTCGGCCGCCGCCTCCAGCAGTTCCACCTGCGCGCGCTGCAGGCCCCAGCGCGAGGCGGCGATGCCGCCGTCCTTGCCGCTGTCGGAATAGCCGAGCATCACCATCTGCACGTCGTCGCGCGCGGCCAGGTGGCGGCGGTAGACCGGGTCGGCCAGCAGGTCGCGCAGGGTCGCGGTGCCGCCGCGCAGGTCGTCCACGGTCTCGAACAGCGGCACGATGTCCAGCGGCACCGCGCCGTCGGCGTCGACCAGGCCGCCGCGGCGCGCCAGCGCCAGCACGGTCAGCACGTCGGCGCGGTCGTGCGCCATCGAGATGATGTAGCTGCCCAGCGCATCGGCGCCGTGCCGCGCGCGCGCATCGGCGAGCGCGGCGAACACCGCGTCCAGCCGCGCATTGCCTTCGTCGTCGGCGGCGGGCAGGGTCTGCTCGCCGCCGGCATAGGGACCGAGCAGTTGCGCGCGCTCCTCCACCGCCCGCGCGTCCCAGTCCTGCGTGTCCAGCGCGGCGGCGACCGCGCGTGCATGCACGCTGGACTCCTGGCGCACATCCAGCCGCGCCAGGTGGAAGCCGAAGCTGCGCACCCGCCACAGCAGGCGCCGCACCGCGAACCAGCCGGCGTGCAGGCCCTTGTTGGCCTGCAGGCTGTCCAGGATCAACTGCAGGTCGCTTTCCAGTTCGGCCGGCGCGGCATAGGCGCCCGGCGCGTCGTCCAGCGTGGCCTGCAGGCGCGCGCGCATCAGGTCGTTGAGCAGGCGGTAGGGCATGTCGCCGTGGCGCGGCCGCGAACGCGCCGCGGCCTCCGGCAACAGTTGCCGGTAACGCTCCAGTTGCGCCAGCAGCGGCGCGCTGACCGCGACCAGGGTGGTCGATTGGCTGAGCAGGCTGGCGAGCTGCCACAGCTCCTTCTGATAGCGCTCCAGCACCGCACGCCGCTGCGCGTCGAGGGTGGCGGTGATGGTGGCGGCATCGACGTTGGGGTTGCCGTCCATGTCGCCGCCGACCCAGGTGCCGAAACGCAGCAGCCGCGGCAGGCTCAGCGCCTGGCCGTAGGTCTGCTCGATGGCGTGCTCCAGGGTCTCGTACATCACCGGGATCACCCGGTACAGCACCTGGGTCAGGTAGAAGCCGACGTGCTCGCGCTCGTCCTCCACGGTGGGACGCACCGGCGAGGAATCGGCGGTCTGCCACGAGGCGGTCAGCGCCATGCGGAAGCGCGCCGCGTCGGTGGCACGTTCGCCCGGAGTGCGCAGGCCGTCGAGGTTGTCGACCAGGCTGGCCACCATCAACTGTTCCTTCTCCAGCAGCGCGCGCCGCACCGCCTCGGTCGGATGCGCGGTGAACACCGGCTCCACGTCGATGCGCGGCAGCCAGTCGCGCAGTTCCTCGATGCCGACGCCCTGCGCCTTGAGCCGGCGCAAGGCGTCGAGCAGGCCGTCCGGCTGCGGCGTGTCGGCGCTGCTGCGCTGGTAGTCGCGGCGGCGGCGGATGCGGTGCACGCGCTCGGCGATGTTGACCACCTGGAAATACGTACTGAAGGCGCGCACCAGCGCTTCGGCATCGCGCGGCGCGCGGCCGGCGAGTTGCTCGCTCAGCGAGGACAGCGGCGCGGCGCGCTCGCGGCGCGCGATCGCGGTGGTGCGGATGCGTTCGATCTCGTCGAGGAACTGCGCCGAGACCTGTTCGGCGAGCAGGTCGCCCACCAGGGCGCCGAGGCGGCGCACGTCGTCGCGCAAGGGAAGGTCGGGGGTGGCGAAGACGATGCTGCTGCGGGACTCGTTCATCGGGAAACGCATGGCTCGGCAGTGGGGGCGCCGCAAGCCTAACCGAAAAGGGATCGCGTTCCCGTTGGCCGCGCGACGGTTTCAAAGCGAACCATTTGCACTGCACAGCAGCGCCCTGCGCCACGGCGGCACGCACGTGCCGCCGTGGCGCAGGCGCGGCTCAGCGCGGCGTGGCGCCTGCCGCAGCCGGCGCGGACCTCGGCGTGGGCGCAGGCCCCAGATAGGTGCGCAGCCAGCGCTCGCTCTCGGCCAGCATCTGCAGCACCGACTCGCGCGCGCGGTAGGCATGCGCCTCGTTGGGCAGCATCACCAGCCGCGCAGTGCCGCCGTTGCCCTTGATCGCCGCGTACATGCGCTCGCTCTGGATCGGGAAGGTGCCGGAGTTGTTGTCCTCGGCGCCGTGGATCAGCAGCAGCGGATCCTTGATCCGGTCGGCGTAGTTGAATGGCGACATCGCCTGGTACACCGGCTGCGCCTGCCAGTAGGTACGCTCCTCGGACTGGAAGCCGAACGGGGTCAGCGAGCGGTTGTAGGCGCCGCTGCGGGCGACGCCGGCCTTGAACAGGCGCGTGTGCGCGAGCAGGTTGGCGGTCATGAAGGCGCCGTAGGAATGCCCGCCGATGGCGATGCGGTTGCGGTCGGCGACGCCGCGCCGCACCACCTCGTCCACCGCCGCCTGCGCATCGGCGACCAGTTGCTCGACGTAGGTGTCGTTGGGTTCGCGCGCACCCTCGCCGACGATCGGCATCGACGGATCGTTGAGCACCGCGTAGCCCAGCGCCAGGAACGCCTGCGGCCCCCAGTAGCCGATCGCGTTGAAGCGGTACGGCGAATCGGTGACCTGGCTGGCGGCGTCGGCGGATTTGAACTCGCCCGGGTAGGCCCACATCAGCATCGGCAGCGCGCCATCGCGCTTGGCGTCGTAGCCCGGCGGCAGCAGCAGGGTCGCGGTCAGCTCCACGCCGTCCTTGCGCCGGTAGCGGATCTGCTCCTTATGCACGTCGCGCAACTGCGGCGTGGGATGAGTGAAGTGGGTCAGCGCCACCGGCTCCGCGTTCGCAGCGTCGAGCCGATAGAAATTGCGCGGCTCCTGCGGCGTCTCGCGGGTGATCAGCAGGCGCTGGCCGCTGGCGTCGAGCAAGGCCTGCGGCACCGCGTAGTACGGCGCCTGCGACTGGAACAGGCGCGTGCTTTGCCGCGTGTCCAGATCGTAGCGATCCAGGAACGGCCGATCGCCCTGCGGCGAGGCGCCTTCGCCGCGCAGGAACAGGCTGTGACCGTCGGCGGCGATCAACAGGCGCGGATTGCCGGCCGCATCGCGCTCCGTCACCGGCGTGCCCGGATCCGCGTAGCGGTCTTCCTGCGAACGCTCTACCAGCAGCTGCGGTGCCTGCGCGGGATGGTCCGGGGCCACACGCCATTGCCTGGTCTGGCGCGTCTTCCACCAGAACTCGTCGATCAGCGCCAGGTCGCCGCGGCCCCAGGCGATGCCGGCGAAGCGCGACTGCAGGCGCGCCAGCGTCACCGGCGGCGCGGTGAACGGCGCCGCCTGCATCAGCACCGCGTCGCGCACGGCCGCTTCGCGCGCCGGATCGCCGCCGTCCTGGGCCTCGGCCCAGACCAGGGTGGCCGGCGCGTCGCTGCGCCAATCGATGTCGCGCACGCCGGTGCGCACCGCATCGTTGCCGGTCGGCAGGCCTTCCACCAGCGGCAGCTGCGCCACCGTGTGCACCGGCTTGCCGGCGCGATCCAGCACCTCGATGGTGCGCGGGAAGCCACTGGCCGGCACCAGGTAGGAGAACGGCCGCTGCAGGCGCTGCACCAGCAGATAACGGCCGTCCGGCGACGGCGCCAGCGACAGATACAGGTCGGGGCTGGCGATGCGCTGCACCTGCCCGTCGACATCGACCAGCGCCGGCTGCGCGCGCAACTGGTAATCGAACTGGCGCGCGTCGGCCTCGTTCTTCAGCAGATCCTGGTAGGTGCGCAAGGCGGTGGCGCCGCCACCGGCGGTCTGCTGCACCGCCGGCCCGGTCGGCACCGCGTCGGACGGCGGCGCCGCGCCCTGCGCCTGCGGCTGCAGCAACACCAGCAGCTGGCGGCTGTCGGGCATCCACGCATAGCCCTCGCCGGACACCGTGTTGAGCCGCTCGGCGACCCGCCGCGCGCGCCGCGCGGCGATGTCCACCACCCACAGTTCGTTGGCGCCGCTGCGCGCGTCGACCCGGTTGAAGGCCAGATGCCGCTGGTCCGGCGCCCAGGCCATGCCGGCGATCGACAGCGGCGACGGCAGGCCCTCGATCTGCAGCTCGCTGCCGTCGGCGATGCGCAGCAGCCACAGCTTGTCGCCGAAGGCGAAGCGGCTCTGCGAGCGGGTGCGCGGATGGATGCGCAGCCCGGCCAGCTTGAGTTCCGGCTGCGCGACCTGGGCGATGCCGGGCAGCGCAGGCAACTGCAGCATCGCCGCCAGATCGCGCCGCGGGCTCAACGACAGCTGCGGCGGTCGCGGCGCATCGACGATGGCCTGCAGCGGTGCCGACGGCAGTTGGTAGCCGCTGTCGGCAGGATCGGCGGCGGGCGCCGCCGCGGGTGCCGGGGCCGCGTTGGCGGCGGCGCTGCCGGCCGCGGCCAGGGCCGCGCACAGCAGGCCGCAGACCGGCCTGGCGACACGGCGGCGCCTACGCACTGTGATCTGGTTCATCTCTCCCCTCTCCTTCGCATCGATCGAATCAGCGACGGTAGCAGGGCCGGCGCGGCCCGCCCCCTGTCGATGGTTGGGCTTGTGCCTGCCATCCCCCGCCCTGCCCCCCGCGTTCAAGCGCCACACGCGGCAGCCGCTATAATCGGTCACCCCTTGCGCCGAGGGGCGCTGCGACCGGATCGAGACCGGATTCCCCGTCTCCAGATCCGGCCAGGCTCGGCGCGAGGCTTGAGCGACAACGGCGCCCGGACTTCGCGAGTTTCTCGCCATTGACCGGAGCTTTATCGATGAACGCTGCACTCAAGAGCTTTTCCACCGAGGGCGACTACAAGGTCGCCGACATTTCCCTGGCCGATTGGGGCCGCAAGGAACTGGACATCGCCGAGCACGAGATGCCGGGCCTGATGTCGATCCGCCGCCAGTACGCCACCGCCAAGCCGCTGGCCGGCGTGCGCGTCACCGGCTCGCTGCACATGACCATCCAGACCGCGGTGCTGATCGAGACGCTGAAGGACATCGGCGCCGACGTGCGCTGGGCCTCGTGCAACATTTTCTCCACCCAGGACCACGCCGCCGCGGCGATCGCCGCCACGGGCACCCCCGTGTTCGCCTGGAAGGGCGAGACCCTGGAGGAATACTGGGACTGCACCCTCGACGCGCTGACCTTCACCCTGCCCGACGGCACCCAGACCGGCCCGGAGCTGGTGGTGGACGACGGCGGCGACGTGACCCTGCTGATCCACAAGGGCTATGAGCTGGAGAACGGCGCCAAGTGGGTCGACGAGCCGTCCTCCTCGCACGAGGAGCAGGTCATCAAGAACCTGCTCAAGCGCGTGGCGGTGGAGCGCCCCGGCTACTGGACCCGCGTGGTCAAGGACTGGAAGGGCGTCTCCGAAGAGACCACCACCGGCGTGCACCGCCTGTACCAGCTGGCCGAAGCCGGCACCCTGCTGATCCCGGCGATCAACGTCAACGACTCGGTGACCAAGAGCAAGTTCGACAACCTGTACGGCTGCCGCGAGTCGCTGGCCGACGGCCTCAAGCGCGCGATGGACGTGATGCTGGCCGGCAAGGTCGCGGTGGTGTGCGGCTACGGCGATGTCGGCAAGGGCTCGGCGCACAGCCTGCGTGCCTACGGCGCCCGCGTCATCGTCACCGAGATCGACCCGATCTGCGCGCTGCAGGCGGCGATGGAAGGCTTCGAGGTCAACACCGTCGAGGACACCCTCGGCCAGGCCGACATCTACGTCACCACCACCGGCAACAAGGACATCATCCGCATCGAGCACCTGACGCAGATGAAGGACCAGGCCATCGTCTGCAACATCGGCCACTTCGACAACGAGATCCAGGTCGAGGCGCTGTACAAGCTGCCGGGCGTGCAGAAGATCAACATCAAGCCGCAGGTGGACAAGTTCGTGCTGCCCAACGGCAACGCGATCTTCCTGCTGGCCGAAGGCCGCTTGGTCAACCTGGGCTGCGCCACCGGCCACCCCAGCTTCGTGATGTCCAACAGCTTCGCCAACCAGACCCTGGCGCAGATCGACCTGTGGCAGAACAAGGACAGCTACGAGAAGCAGGTGTACCGCCTGCCGAAGAAGCTGGACGAGGAAGTGGCGCGCCTGCACCTGGAGAAGATCGGCGTGAAGCTGACCAAGCTCACCGACGCGCAGGCCGCCTACCTGGGCGTGCCGGTCGACGGCCCGTTCAAGCCGGAGCACTACCGCTACTGAGCCGTTGGCAGGACATCGCCAGGCAGACAGGAACGGGCGCCGCGAGGCGCCCGTTTTTTTGTGCGATCAGCGCAGCAAGCGTGTGGGGGTGGAAGCGAGCTGGAAATTCGTACGGAGCGAAAAACCGCAGACGTCGCCACCTTGCGCCAATCCCTGCTGCAAGCGGCCTTTTCCGGCCAGTTGGCCGACGCGCCTGTCCAGCCAGGCATCTGTAACACACCTGTGCTACATTGATTCCAAGCCAATCGCCTGGAGCTCTCCATGAGCACTACCACCATCCGCCTGCCGGACGCGCTCAAGGCCCGCATCGCCAAGGCCGCGGAAGCGGCCGGCACCACGTCGCACAACTTCATCCTGGAAGCCATCGCCGAGAAGGCCGAGCTGGCCGAGCGGCGCGTCGACTTCCATGCCCAGGCCGATCAGCGCTGGGCCGAGTTCCTGGAAACGGGTGAGACCATTCCCTGGGACGAAGCGCGTGCCTATTTCAAGGCACTGGCCGCAGGAAAGCCCGCAAAGCGGCCGGTAGCGCGCAAGCTGGAAGACTGAGGTGACGCGCGTCCGCATCGCTCCCGGCGTGATCGAGGATCTGGAGCGGATCGCTGTGTATTTGCGCGACCACGAGAGCCAGCATGCCGAGGCGAGGACCGAGGAGATCGTCAGCGCGTTCGACGTGCTGGCGGGTAATCCCTTGATCGGCCGCCCGGTCCATGGAGACAACCGCGAACTGGTGATGGGCCGCGGCTCGCATGGGTATGTGGCGTTGTATCGCTATGTGGATGTGACCGATACGGTGATCGTGATGGCCATCCGCGCACAACGGGAGGCGGGCTATGCGCGCGGCGGATGAAACCGAGTCGACGTCCGCACCACCGCATCGACGAATGCCGGCAGGAGCATCGTGGATCGCCCTCGGGCCATCGCCAATTGATTGGTCCTAACCTCGCCCTCGACGGCAACCAGTGCGGCATCTCGCTGTCGGCGGATTAGATACTGAATGACCTTCGGCGGGTACCGCCGGCATGGACACCGACCCAAAGGCGACACGGTCCTGCCGATACCGATGCCGCAATTTGTAGATAGGACACCGTCATCCAACGCCTGCAACGGCACGATCTTCAGGCCGTGCACTCACTGGCCGGCACGTACACCGAGATCTGGATGCGGCTGCGCGCGTGGTACGGCGTGCGTGCCCAATCGCTCCAGCGCGCCTCCAGCCGCAGGCCGGCGATCTGCGCCATCAGGTCCAGCTCCGATGGCCACACGTAGCGGCGGCGCTCGCTGAAGATGCGCGTACCCGATTCGCCCAGCACCACCACGCGCTGGTCGATGCGCTGCTGCAGCGGATCGGGCTGCGAGCACACCAGCATCACCGCCGCACCGTCGCCATCGGTATCCGGCACGTCCAGCACCTGGCTGATCTTGCCACCACCGTCGAATACCTCTGCGCCTGGCACCGCGGTCTGGATCAGCAAGCGGCCGTCGGGCGCCAGGCAGCGCGCCGCGTTGACCATGCAACGCAACTGCTCGGCCTGGGTCAGCAGATACCCGAATGCCGCCACCGCATAGATCAGACCGAACGGCCCGGACACCGGCATGTCGGCGAAATCGGCGCAGACCAGGTGCAGGCGTTCGCTGCCGGGTTTGGCACGCAAGGCCTCGAGCATCGCCGGCGCGTTGTCGATGCCGGTGACCGGCACATCGCAGTGCGCGAGCGGCAGGCCGAGGCGGCCGGTACCGATGCCCAGTTCCAGCGTCGCACGGCCCGCGGCCAGCTCAGCGAGGACGCCGACGCACTGCTGGGTGACGGCGGCGGGCCAGCGATCGTAGAAACGGTCGTAGATCGCGGCCAGGCGATCGTACTCGTGGGTCACGGGCATCCGCAGCCACTCGTTGCCGAAGTGGCGCGACGATAGCACGCAGCGATGGCGACGCAATGGCCACACGTGCAGGACGACACCCTGCATGGCAGGCACGGCGATGCACTGCAATCGCGTGCGACACACGCCACGAGACTGCAGATGACACGCGTATTGCAGTTGGCCGCGCTTCAGTCTTTTGCTTGCGCCGCCGCATCCAAGCGAGGATGCTTTTTCCGCGCCTGCCACGCTGAGGCAGGCGCGACAATCGCAGCAGATCCCCCGCTCAATCAGGAGTATCGCCATGAAACGCCTTTTTGATTCGCTGTCGCGTTGGGTGCAGAGCCTCGGTGGCCGCAAGCTCGGCTACATCTACACCTACTGACCTTCCCCGCCACCGTCGCGTGGCATGACCGTGCGAGAGGGGGCGATCCGCCCCCTCTCGCAGCGCTTCTTTTCTCTCGGCCACGCGTCCCCGCTCGCCATGCGATACCTGCCAGCTTCCGCATCGCGGTGCGCCATCACGCGGATTCTCGCGTGACGGATGCGCACCGACTCCCACCCGGTCCACGCGGTCATTGGGCGTTTGGCAATCGGCGGGCCTTCGCTGCCGATCCACTGCAATTCCTGCAGCACTGCGCACGCGCGCATGGCGATGTGGTGCGGATCGCCGAGCGCACCTATCTGCTCGCAGCACCAACCGTGATCGCCACGGTGCTCGGCGACGACGGCAGCCTCTACGCCAAATCCGATCCGGATCCACGTGCGCGACGCGCTGCATTTCCGGCATCGGTGATGAACAGCGAGGGCGAGGCCTGGCGGCACAAGCGCCAGGCGCTGCAGCCCGCATTCCGCGCCGGCCTGGTGCGCGACTACGCCGGAAAGGCGGCCGCCGCCACACAGGCGCTGCTGCGATCGCGCGACGACATCGACAACGTGCACGACCTGCGCCTGACCATGACCGCGCTCTGCGCGCAACTGGGCGCCGGCTTCCTGCTCGGCGATGCGGCACACGCGCCGGCGCTGCTGCGGATGCTGCCGATGGTCGATGCGATCCTGCAGCAGACGCGCACGCCGTCCGCGGCGCCGGCGTGGTGGCCGAGTGCCGGCAAGCGCCGCCTGCGTGCCGCGCGCGGCGCACTGGACACCGCACTGACGCAGATCCTGGCGTCGCCACGTTCGCCTGACGCAGACGCCTCGGTGCTGGAGCTGCTGCGGCGCGACGCTCCGCAGGGCGACGATGATTGGTGCCGCGACGAAGCGGCGGCGATGCTGATGTCGGCGCTGGAGCCGATGGCGGCCGGCCTGACCTGGACGCTGTTGCTGCTGGCCCAGCATCCATCGATCGCGCAGGCCGTGGCGGAGGAAGCCGATGCCCTGCCCGGTATCGACGGCGCATCCGCCACGACCTGCGCCGACGCGCTCGTCGAACGCCTGCCGCTGACCCGCGCCTGCGTGAAGGAAGCCTTGCGCCTGTATCCGCCGGCGTGGATGACCGCACGCATCGCGCAACGCGACACCACGCTGGGCGGCTTCGCGGTGCCGCGCGGCACCCAGCTGATCGTCAGCCAGTGGGTGGTGCAGCGCGATCCGCGCCACTTCGCCGCGCCGGAGCGCTTCCTGCCGGCACGCTGGCTGGACCCGGCGCAGACACCGGCGCGCTACACCTACTTTCCGTTCGGCGGCGGTCCGCGCAGTTGCATCGGCAGCCAGTTGGCAATGGTGCAGATGACCGTGGTCGTGGCCGGCCTGTTGCGCGAGCGCACGCTGCACCTGGCGGCGGATGCGCGGCCGCGACCGTATCCGGCGCTGGTGCTGCGCCCACTCGATGTCCGCATCGCCTTGCGCCCGCGCACGACAGCCCCGCCCCGCCAGTCGCCCGCGATGGCGCCCTTCCCCCGCACACCGGAAACCCCGCATGGCTGATTCCGCCGTCTTCGCCAAGACCCGGGAATACTCCAACCGCTTTTTCGATTCCGCCGCCTGGAACGCACTGAACTTCCGCGACGGCGACATCGTCATCGCCAGCTACGCCAAGGCCGGCACCACCTGGCTGCAGCAGATCGTCGCGCAGTTGCTGTTCGAGGGCGCGGCGGATGTCGACGTGTCGGCGATCTCGCCGTGGCTGGACGGCGTGTACCCGGACCGCGCAAGCAAGCTCGCGCTGCTGCAGGCGCAGACCCACCGGCGCTTCATCAAGACGCATCTGCCGGCCGATGCGCTGATGGTCAGCGATCGCGCCAAGTACCTGTACATCGGCCGCGACGGCCGCGACATCGCGCTCAGCCTGTACGACCACCAGTGTGCGGTCAGCCAGGATGCGCAGGCGCGGCTGGATGCCGGCGCGGCCGAACCGGGCAAGCTGCGCGTGGTGCCGCCGCCGAGCCTGCCGGTGGATGCCTACGTGGCGCAGTGGCTGGCCCACGACGGCGCGCCGTTCTGGCCGTTCTGGGAAGGCGTGCGCAGCTGGTGGCAGCAGCGCGCGCAGCCGAACGTGCTGTTGGTGCACTACGCCGACCTGCTGCAGGATCTGCCCGCACAGGTACGCCGCATCGCCGCGTTCCTGGAGATTCCGGTGCGCGAGGCGGCCTGGGAGACCATCCTGGCGCACTGCCAATTCGGCTACATGCGCCAGCACGCCGCGCGCTACGTGCCACAGGGCGCCGGGCTGTGGCGCGAGGGCGGCAAGGCCTTCTTCAACCAGGGCCGCAGCGGCCGCTGGCGCACGCTGTTGCCGGCGACCGTCGCCGCCGACTACGAGGCGCGCGCGCAGGCCGAACTGGGCCGCGAGGCCGCGCAGTGGCTGGCGCAGGGCGCAGGAGCATCGGCATGAGCCTGCGCGTCATCGGCGCCGGCCTCGGCCGCACCGGCACCCTGTCGCTGAAGCTGGCGCTGGAACATCTGGGCCTGGGCCGCTGCTATCACGCCATGGAACTGGCCGCGCACCTGCGCCAAGCCTTGCCGCTGTGGGACGCGGCGATCGACGGGCAGGCGGACTGGGAGTCGCTGTTCGCCGGCTATACCGCCACCGTCGACTATCCCGGCTGCTGCTTCTGGCGCGAGCTGGTCGCGCGCTACCCGCAGGCCAAGGTGATCCTGACCGTGCGCGATGCCGATGCCTGGTTCGATTCGGTGCGCGGCACCATCTTCGCCAGCGACGGCAGCGTGCCGGCCCTGTTCGGCCCCGACGGCCAACGGCTGAGCCGGTTCCTGCGCCGCGGGTTCGCCACGCGCATCGACGATCGCGGCTTCATGACCGATTATTTTCATCGCTGGAACCAGGCCGTCATCGCCAGCGTGCCGGCGCAGCGCCTGCTGGTGCTCGACACCGACGCGCAGAGCGGCTGGGAGCCGCTGTGCACCTTCCTGGGCGTGCCGGCGCCGGCGCAGCCGTATCCGCGCGTGCATGCGCGCAACAGCGGCGACACGCAAGCGCGCCCGCTGCCCAGCGACCCGGCGCAACGCGAGCAACGCCTGCGCACCTACCTGGACCGGCTCGCCGTGGAGGCGTTCGCGCCACCCGCCGACGGCTGAGCGCGCGTCCGGCTACAGCGCGAAATTGCGCTTGATGGTGAACGACCAGGCGCCGTCGATCGGGTTGGAGACATGCACCCGGCCCTCGCCATCCGCCACGCCGGTGGTGTAGCGGCGATAGACGCCGGCGCTGTTCCAGGCGCGTGCGTAGCTCAGGCCGAACTCGGTGCCGCGCCAGGTGCGGCTCAGGCCCACGCGCGCGTCGGTCCAGCCGTAGTCGGCGAAGTTACGCACGTGCTGGTGGCCGGCGTGCACGCTGGCCTGCCAGTCCGCCGCCAGCGGCAGCGTGGCGTCCAGTGCCAGATAGCCGGAGCCGCGCGAGTGCCGGCCTCGGCCGACGCCCAGCGTGGCGCTGTTGTAGCCGAAGTAGTCGCGCGTCCAGGTGCTGGCGTAGGACAGTTCCAGCGTGCGCCAGTGCCCGGCGACGATGGCTTCGCCATAGTCGTAGCGGGTGCCGCTGGCGCTCATGCGTGCGCCGGGATAGGCGTAGTGGTAGACGCCGGCGCGCCAGCCCCAGTCGCCATGGCTGGCCGCATAGCCGGCATACACGTCCCACTCCACGTGCCCGCCTTCAATGAAGTACGAACTCACGCCCGACGCCCAGGTGCCGGCATACCAACCGCTGTCCGCGGCCACGTCCAGCCCGCCCTGCAACACCGGCCGCCCCCAGCTCTGCTCGAATCCGCGCGAAACGTAGTTCGAGGTCGCCGCCAGATTGGCGCTGGCGGTGCCGGCCCAGGCCGGTGCGGCGACGCCCAGCGCCACCAGCAACGCCACGGTGCGCACGGCACTCACGACACCAGCTCCAGCCGCGCCCGGCCCGGCATGGCCAGGCCGCCCGACGAAGGTGCCGCGAGCTTGAACAGCGCCACCGCGCGCTGCAGTTCCGCGGCCTGATCCTCCATCGCCCGCGCCGCCGCCGTGGCCTCCTCGACCAGCGCGGCATTCTGTTGGGTGGCTTCGTCCATCTGCACGATGGTCTTGCTCACCTGTTCGATACCGGCGCTCTGCTCCTGCGAGGCGGCGGCGATCTCGCTCATGATGTCGGTGACCCGGCGCACGCTGGCCACGACCTCGCGCATGGTGTCGCCGGCGCCGTTGACCAGCGCCGTGCCATCGTCGATCTTGCCGACGGAGGCGTCGATCAGGCCCTTGATCTCGTGCGCCGCGGTCGCCGAGCGCTGCGCCAGCGCGCGCACCTCGCTGGCCACCACCGCGAAACCGCGGCCCTGCTCGCCGGCGCGCGCCGCCTCCACCGCGGCGTTGAGCGCGAGGATGTTGGTCTGGAAGGCGATGCCGTCGATCACGCCGATGATCTCGGCCATCTTCTTCGATGCTTCGGCGATGCCGGACATGGTGTCCACCACCTGCTCGACCACCGCGCCGCCACGCGAGGCCACGCCCGCGGTGTCCTGCGCCAGGCGGTTGGCCTGGTGCGCATGCTCGGCGTTCTGCTTCACCGTCGAGGTCAGCTCCTCCATCGAGGCCGCGGTTTCTTCCAGATTGGCCGCCTGCTGCTCGGTGCGACGCGACAGGTCGTCGTTGCCGGCGGCGATCTCGCTGGCGGCGGAGTTGATCGCGGTGGTGGCCTGCTGGATGCGGCCGACGATGCCGGTCAGCTGTTCTACCGTGGCATTGGCATCGTCGCGCATCTGCGCGAATACGCCGTGGAATTCGCCGTGCATGCGCGCGGTGAGGTCGCCCTGGGCCACGGCACGCAACAGCGCCGACAAGGCCGAGAGGTTGCCTTCGGTCAGTTCCATCAGCCGGTTCAGCCCGACCACCATGCCGCGGAAGTCGTACTGGAAGCGCTCGGCGTCGCCGCGCCGGGAGAAGTCGCCGGAAGCCGCAGCCTGCGCCAGTTCGGTGATGGCCTGGTTGATCGCCTGCAGGCTGCGCTTGGTGGTGCGCATCGCCTCGGTGATCGCCGCCTTCTCGCCCGGCAGCGGTTCCATGTCCACCTGCATGTTGCCGATCGCGTACTGCGACATGACCTCGACCAGGCGCCGCTGCACGTCCACGTGCGCGGCCACCAGTGCGTTGGTGCCATGGACCATGCGCCCGTACTCGCCAGGGAAACGTTCGGCGTCCATCCGGTAGCTCATCTCGCCGGCGTCGTGGCGCTGCGCCATCTCCGCCTGCGCCTGCATCACCGCCTGCAACTGCGTCTGCATGCTGCCCATCGCGTCCAGCAACTGGCCCAGTTCGTCGTCGCGACGATGCCGGACCTGGCTGTCCAGGCGCCCGGCGGCGACCGCCGAAGACACGCGCACGGCCTCGGCCAGCGGGTCGAGCACCTGCCGGCGCAGCAGCAGGTACAGCGCGCCGCTCAGCAACAACGCCGAGAGCAGGCCGACCGCGGCGATGGTCCACAGCAGCGCACGCGCCTTGGCCATGACCAGCGCGTACGGCACCGAGATGCCCAGCGCGAACGCCTGCGGCGCGTCGCCTATCTTCAGCGGCACGAACACGTTCAACGCATCCTCGCCGTCGGTGCGGCGATGGTCGAACACCACCTGGCCCTTGGCCACGCGCGCCAGCATGTCCTTGGACCAGGCATCGCTGCGGGTCTTGCCGACCTGCTGCGGATCGCGGCTGGCCATCACCATGCCCAACGGCGACAGCAGGCTGGCATGGCCCTCGCCCATCGGCCGCAGCGCGGCGATGCGCTGCTGCAGGGTATCGAGGGTGAAGTCGACGGTGACCACGCCCAGGAAACGGCCGTTCTCCAGGATCGGCGTGGCCAGCGTGGTCATCAGTGTGTCCTTGCCGGCCACCGGGTAGTAGTAGGGCTCGATCACCACCGGCTTGAGCGTGTTGCGCGCCAGCAGGTACCAATCGCCGTCGCCGGGCTTCTCGTAGTCGCGCAGCGCCTCGCGCACCAGTTGGCCGTTCTGCCGCGACCACCAGGTCATGTAGCGGCCGGTGGCGTCGTGGCCCTCGGTGCCGACGAAGGCCTTGTCGTTGCCGTCGAACGCGTCCGGCTCCCACATGGTGCTGATGCCCAGCCACTGCGGATGCGCGTCGAGCTGGCTGCGCAGCACCGCGGTGGCGGTGGCGCGCGACAGGCCAGCGGCATGCTGCACGCGGAAGCTGTTGGCCAGCGCGTCGCTGGCGTCGAAGGCCACGCCGATTTCGCGCGAGACGCGCTGCGCCTCCACTTGCGCCAGGTTCTCGATGCTGGTGCGCGAGGTCGACAGCAGCGCATCGCTGCTGCGCCAATAGATGATCAGCGCGGTCAGGCCGAAGCAGGCCAGCGCGAGCAGGCCGGTACCGAGCATCAGGCGTTTGGCGACGCTGCCGCGACGGCGCTGCGGCGACGGAGTGGACATGACGACTTCCTTGGCAGGGGGGAGGGAATACGGTCGCGGGGAACGCCCCACGCGGCAGCCCGCCACGGTGCGCGGCGCGAGTGCGCCGTGTCCGCTGCCGATGACCTGCCCGAGGCGCCTTCCCCACCGGGTCACGATGCGCTGCCGGACATTGCGTCCTGGCGCCGCTGCATGGCGACCCACCCTCTCGCTATCGTCCCGCCGTCCGCAAACTTGATGGTCATTGCGCGTCATGCCGATGAACGGACAGGGCGTCGCGGCGAAAACGCGCGGCAGCGCGCAGTTCTGTTCAGCACTTGTGCGCCAGTGAACAAACACGTGCACGGATGCAGTGCGGTACGCCGGCGGCGGCAACGTGCAGGGATGCGTGAAGACGGCTGCGCGAATGCGTGACCACGTCCGGGGCGATCACGCCTGCGCGCGGTCACGTGCGGCGCACGCACAGCCGCCGCACGCCACCGCGATGCATGCCCGGCGAGGTCGCTGCGCGCGGACCGCGTCTGGCCGCGCTTAGGGCCGCCAGTTGGCGTTGTGCTCCCAGAACGCCACGCTGCGCCGATAGGCATCGCGATCCAGCGGCACGCCCGAGCCGCCCTCCTCGACGCCCAGCGCATTGCGCAGCATGGTGATCGGCGCCATCGGAATTTCCTGCGGCTCGGCGGTATACAGGCAACCGACCACGCCCCAGTCCGCCTCGATCGGCGCGCCCTCGTGCGCGAGCTGTTCGCGGCTGTAGAGGATCGGCAGCAGGTACTCGGCCACCGGCGGCTCGACCCCTTCGAACCAGCGCACCAGGACCGGCAGTTCTTCGCGGCTGCGCGCCTCGTAGCCCGAGCGCAGCAGGCGCCGGTTGGCGTCGGTGATCGGCACGGTCAGGCAGCGCGTCGAGGTCCAGTTGCGGTGCACGTGCAACTTGCAGAACGATGCGTAGCCGTCCAGCACCTGCAGCGGTGTGTGCGCGTTGAGGTGCTGCTCGAACTGTTCGGGCGTGCAGTCCTGGATCGCATTGCGGCGACCGTCGCGCGGGAACAGACGCGTGCGGGCAAACGGCGTGAGGACGATGGACATGGCGTGATGGCGAACGAGGGCGGACAAGCGTAGCGCGCGGCAGGGTCGGTGCCCACCGCCGCCGGGGTGTTCGGAAGTCCTACGTAGGAGCGGCTTCAGCCGCGATGGGCGTTACCGGTAAGGCATCGCGGCTGAAGCCGCTCCTACACGATCATGCGGCCCCTTGCGACGACGGATGCGCCAACGCGTAGTCGATCGCCGCGCGTACCGCCGCCACCTGCGCGGCGTTGCACTGCTCCGGCGTCGCGCTGGCGCTGTCCGGATACACCTCGGTGGTGGTGGTGTAGCGCGCGTCGGTGATGCCCGCACACAGCCCCAGCCGCTTCACCGGGTAGTTGATGACCCCCGGCGCCGCCAGCGGCGTGCCGATGAGTTCGCCGGCGGCATCGGCCGGCGCGATATGGGTGACCTGCGCGACCGCGGCCAGCACCGCCTGCTGGAACGCGGGCTGCGGGTTCTCGCTGTCGCCGACCAGGTAGAAACCGTCGGGAATGCCGCCCGGCGCGTAGGCGATGCCATCGCGCGCGGCCAGCGCCGGCCGGAACTCGGACTCGTCGCTGTCGGTGGTCTCGTGCAGGTCGATGTGCATGCGCACCTGATCGCGCAGCGGCGCGACCAGGCGCAGCAGCGCGGCCGATTCCTGCGCCGGGCTGTCGGCGCGGAACGAACGGTTGGGATCCAGCGCATCGGCGTTCCAGCGGTGGATGCGCTCGTACGCCCACGGGCTCACGCACGGCGCCACCAGCACGTTGGCGCGGCCGGCGTAGTCCCCGGCATGCTGCTGCGCGAACTGCAGCGCGCCGTGCACGCCGCTGGTCTCATAGCCATGCACGCCGCCGGTGACCAGCATGCACGGCAAGGCGTCGTCCCAGTTGCGGCTGCGCAAGGCCAGCAGCGGATAGCGCTCCTGCGCGTACACCAGTTCCCCGTACGCGACCACGTCCCATTGCCCGCGCAGGCCTTCGATGACAGCGACCACCTCGTCCTGGTAGCTGCGCCGGCGCGGCTGACCCGCCAGCCAGGCCGCCTTCTCGGCGGCGCCCCAGGGCACGCCGGGGGTTCCGATCGGATAGAAGGCTGCGCTGGTCATGGTGCGGCTCCGCGTCGACAGGTGAGGCCGGCGACTGTAGCAAAGCGCATGGGCCGCGATGCGACATGTGCCATGAATGCAGCGCGCACGGCGCTCCCACGCGGAAGCGGATGCCGATCCCGCTTTCGTGCGCTGTCGCCATGAATACGTATGTAGCGCGCGCATGTTGCGCCGCGATGCGCGCTTAGCATCCTCCCGCCGCACGCCAGCCCCGCGGCGACGTCATGCCCCTGTCCTGCAGGCGTCCCTGCCTGCGCCCACGCAACGAGGAGATCGAACGATGCGCGTCCCATCCGCTGCAAATCGTCTGCTGCACCTGCACCGCTGGCGCAGCCTGCTGGTCGGCCTGCTGCTGCTCCTGGCCACCGCCAGCGCCCAGGCCGACGTCATCCTGCATGCCTTCAACTGGCCCTACGCCACCGTGGAAGCGCGTGCCGCGCAGATCGCCGCCGCCGGCTACCGCAAGGTGCTGGTGGCGCCGGCCTACCGCTCGCAGGGCGACGCCTGGTGGGCCCGCTACCAGCCGCAGGACATGCGCCTGATCGACAACCCGCTCGGCGACACCGACGCCTTCGCCAGCATGGTGCAGGCGCTGAAGGCGGTGGGCGTGGAAACCTATGCCGACGTGGTGCTCAACCACATGGCCAACGAAGCAGCCACGCGCTCGGACCTGAACTACCCGGGCAGCGCGGTGCTCGGCCAGTACGCTGCCAATCCGCAGCGCTATGCGTCGCTGCGACTGTTCGGTGATCTCTCGCAGAATTTCCTCAGCGCCAACGATTTCGGCCCGGCGCAGTGCATCACCAACTACAACGATCCCTACCAGGTGCGCACCTACCGCATCTGCGGCGGCGGCAGCGATCCCGGCCTGCCGGATCTGGTCGGCAACGACTGGGTGGTGCAGCAGCAGCGCAACTACCTGCTGGCGCTGAAGGCGCTGGGCGTCACCGGTTTCCGCATCGATGCGGCCAAGCACATGACCTTCGATCATCTGAACAAGGTGCTCGATGCGCAGGTCCGCTCCGGCGTGCTGGTGTTCGGCGAGGTGATCACCGGCGGCGGCAGCGGCAATTCCGACTACGACCAGTTCCTGGCGCCATACCTGCAGGCCACCCCGCACGCCGCCTACGATTTCCCGCTGTTCAACTCGGTACGCAACGCCTTCGCCTACGGCGGCAGCATGGACCTGCTGGTGGATCCGGGCGCCTACGGCCAGGCGCTGCCCGGTGCGCGCGCGGTGACCTTCGCCATCACCCACGACATCCCCAACAACGCCGGTTTCCGTTACGCGATCATGGACCCGGTCGACGAGACCCTGGCCTACGCCTACCTGCTCGGCCGCGACGGCGGCGTGCCGATGGTGTACTCGGACAACAACGAGAGCGGCGACAACCGCTGGGTCAACGCCTACCAGCGCGACGACCTCAAGCGCATGGTCGGCTTCCACAACGCCGCGCAGGGCCGCGACATGCAGGTGCTGGCGCACGGTGCCTGCTACCTGCTGTTCCGCCGCGGCGACCTGGGTATCGTCGGCATCAACAAGTGCGGCAATACCGTCACCGCCGCGGTACCGATGAACGGCAGCGTGTTGCGCTGGAACGTCGACTACACCGATGCGCTGGGCTCCGGCAGCGTGGTGCGTATTTCCAGCGGCAGCTACACCTTCAGCCTACCGCCACGGCAGGCGCGGATGTGGAAGCGCTGAGCGTGCACATCCGGTCGGCGCGCCCGCGTAGGGCGCGTCGGCCTGGTGCCGACCGGGCCATGTGTGTGACGCGCCGGCGGCGCGACGCCGGCCGGGCCGCTCCAGCGGCCCGGCCATTTCTTGCATATCCATCCGGATGAAGAGATATAATCGGCACACCACCCGCTGCGTTGCGCCCATGACCGCCATCAGCTTCGAGTTCTATCCGCCCAAGACCGACGAGCAGCGCGCGCAGCTCGACCGCACCGCCGCGCGGCTGAAGGCCTACGCGCCGGAGTACGTTTCCTGCACCTTCGGCGCCGGCGGCTCGACCCTCAGCTACACCTCCGAGACCGTGCGCCACCTCAAGCAGCACCACCGTTTCGAGGCCGCGCCGCATCTGTCGTGCGTGGGCGGCAGCCGCGAGGAGATCCGCGAGTTGCTCAAGCTGTACCGCGCCATCGGCTGCCGCCGTCTGGTCGCACTGCGCGGCGACCTGCCGTCGGGCATGGGCCACCCCGGCGACCTGCGCTATGCCGCCGACCTGATCGCCTTCATCCGCGCCGAGCACGGCGACGCCTTCCACCTGGAAGTGGGCGCGTATCCGGAAACGCATCCGCAGGCCAACGATGCGCTCAGCGACCTGCGCCACTTCAAGGCCAAGGTCGATGCCGGCGCCGATGCCGCCATCACCCAGTACTTCTACAACGCCGACGCCTATTTCCACTTCGTCGACGCGGTCCGCAAGCTCGGCGTGCAGATCCCGATCGTGCCCGGCATCATGCCGATCTCCAACTTCAGCCAGCTGCGGCGTTTCTCCGAACAGTGCGGCGCGGAAATCCCGCGCTGGATCGGCAAGCGCATGCAAGCCTACGGCGACGATGCCGAGGCCATCCGCGAGTTCGGCGCCGACGTGGTCGCCGCCTTGTGCCAACGCCTGATCGACGGCGGCGCGCCAGCGCTGCATTTCTATACGCTCAACCTGGCCAAGCCGACCACCAGCGTGCTGGCGCGTCTGCGCGGCGACGTCGCCGCCGGCTGAGTGTCGCGGCCGCTCGGGATTCGGGATTCGGGAATGGCAACAGCAGCGCGAGGCCTCGCTTTGGCGAATCCCCAATCCCGAATCCCCAATCCCCGCTCGTAGGGCATTCGCTCCGCGGTCACGCCGGCTGCGGCTACCCTGCGGCGATGCGCCTGCTCCCGCCGATGCTGCTGCTCTTGTGCCTGTGGGGCCTCGCCACGCCCGCCGCCGCGCAACGGGTGAACCGTTGCACCGGGCCCGACGGCACCACCGTGTTCAGCGATCGCCGCTGCGAGGACGTCGGCGCGACCGACCGCCTGCCGCCACCGGTGGCGCCCGGCAACGTCGGCGGCAACGCCCGCGGCCTGGCGCCGCCGCAGTGCGTGCGCCGGCTGAGCGTGCTGGTCCAGCAGATCCGCAGCGCCGTGGACGCCCGCGACGTCAATCGGCTATCGGCACTGTACTGGTGGAACGGCGTTTCCGACGACGGCGCGCAACGCATCTTCGAGCGGCTGGAGGCGATCGTGCGCCGCCCCCTGGTCGCGATCGTGCCGGTGTTGCCGGACACCAGCGGAACCAACGCTCCCGCAGCCGACACGTCGTCGACAGCCGCCTCCGCGACAACGGCCACGTCGGCTGTGGCGGATGCCGACGGTGGCGAGGCGCCATCGCGTCCGCATCCGACCGGCCTGCGTCTGCAGCAGACCCTCGCCGGCAGCATCACCCCCGCCTCCACCGTGCTGGACTTGCGCCGGCAGTACGACTGCTTCTGGATCAGTTTCTGAGGAGCCGGGATTGGGGAATGGGGATTGGGGAATCGTAGGAGCGGCTTCAGCCGCGACCTGTCGGAGATCCGATGTCGCGGCTGAAGCCGCTCCCACAGGTGCGGCACCGGCCTCGTCGAAGGATCACTGTGGGAGGGACTTCAGTCCCGACGCATTGCGCCATCGGAAAGCACGCCACTTCTTCTGAGGAGCCGGGATTCGGGAATGGGGATTGGGGAATCGCAGCAGCGGCTTCCGCGTACGCGCCTCCCCCTCGCGCAGGAGCGGCTTCAGCCGCGACCTGTCGGAGATCCGATGTCGCGGCTGAAGCCGCTCCTACGGGTGCGGCGCCCGCCTCGTCGGAGGATCACTGTGGGAGGGACTTCAGTCCCGGCGCATTGCGCCATCGGAAAGCACGCCACTTCGCGTTTCGCGGCTGCATGACAGTTGACCAGGGGAAGCTGTTGCTGTCGCCCCACTCACGCCACATCGGCCGCCAGCGGCCACAGCCCGCGGATCGCGGCGATGCCCTGGCCGCCATGGCGGCGCGCCTCGGCCACTTGCGTGGGCGCCAGGCCGCCGATCGGGTAGATCGGCAGGGCGACCTGCTCGCGCAGGCGCTCGAACGCCTGCCAGCCCAGCGGCGCGGCGCCAGGATGGCTGGCGGTGGGGGCCAGCGGCCCGACCACAGCGAAATCGCAGCCGATGCGCTGCGCTGTCTGCAATTCTTCAACGGTATGACAGGACGCCGCCACGGCCTGCCCGGCCGGCAATGGGCGCGCCTGCCACTGCGGCAGCTGCTCCGCGCCCAGGTGCACGCCCACACCCAGTTCCTGCGCCAGCGCCACGTCGCGGTTGAGCAGCACCTGCGCGCCACGCGTCGCGCATAGCGCAGCGGCCGCCCGCGCCAGCGGCACCCACTGCTCGGCCGGCAGGCTGCGCGCACGCAGCTGCACGCGGCGCACGCCGGCGTCCAGCGCGCGCTCCAGCGCCGCCAACCAGGGGCCTGGCTCGGCCGGCTCCGGTGTCACCAGGTAGCAGGCGGGCTGGCGCAGCATCGCCACCACCGGCTGGTCGGCCGGCGGCATCGCGTAGCGGCCCAGCTTGTCGGCGCTCACCCAGGTCAGCGCCTGGCCCTCGCGGCCACGCGGCGTGCCCTTCCACGCCGCCACCTGGCGCACCTCCAGGCGCAGCCGCTTGTCCGGGTAGCGCTGCGGCACTTCCATCAGCCACTCGCCGACGACGGCCTCGATGCCCAGTTCCTCCTGCAACTCGCGCACCAGCGCCTGCTCCGAGGTCTCGCCGGGCTCGCGCTTGCCGCCAGGGAATTCCCACAGGCCGGCAAGGTCGCGGCCCTCGGTACGGCGGGTCAGCAGGATACGGCCGCGCGCATCGGTGATGACGCCGGCGACGACATGAATGGATCTGAGCGGTTCGGACATGGCGCAAGCTTGCCGTTTCCGGCGGCGCCAGCGCAATCAACCAGGGTCACATTGGCACCGATCGGCCATGGAGAGTGGCGCCCAGCGCATCCACGCTATCCCGGCTCAGACGAAGGCCGGGCGGCCGCGCGTCCTGAACGCAAGGGCAACTGCGCCAACGCAGAGCATCATTGGGAAAAGCCTCGAGCGCGCGCTTACCACATGCCAAATGCGTGACGCACCACCCTCGCTGCGCTTCTGCGGCGCGCATCGCATCGGTTGGCGGAACGTCCGCAGCCGCCACCCGCTCAGGCATCCAGGCCGTGGCCAATCCGCCACAGCACGCCGCCGGGATCATGCAGGGTGAAGTCGCGCATGCCCCAGGGACGGTCCTCGGGCGCGCCCAGGCGCGCGCCGTAACGGCCGACCAAGTCGGCCGCGTGCAGCCGCCGCCACCAGGCGTCGGCGTCCTCCACCCACAGATGCAGCACGAGGTTGTGCGCCAGGCCCGCGTGGTAGAAATCCTGCAGCAGGAACGCGCAGCGGTCCCCATGGCGGAAGCAGATCAGGCCCTCGCCGAGCGGCTCGGGCGCGAAGCCTACATCCGCATAGAACTGCGCCGATAGCGCGAAATCCTGCGCCGGCACGAAGACCTTCAGTTCCCGGCTGGGAGAGGCATCCAAGGCGATTTCTCCAAGGTGTTCGAGCAATCCATGACCGAGCATGCCACGTCGCGACGGCGCACACGCCAGCAAGAACGTGCGCGCACGCGACGCTCTGCCCAGGCCCGCGCCGTCACACGGCCACCCGCGCGCGACCGTCATCGTGCGGCCGGGCTTGGCAAACGCGCCCAGCCCTCACAGAGGCTGCGTCAGATAGCGCTGCAGCGTCTCTCCCAACACCCGCACTGCGCGCGGCCGAGTCAGGCCCCTAGCAGGAAATTCCAGCACGTAGCGCACCAAGGCGAAGCCCAGCATCTGCGAGGCGATCAATGCGGCGCGCGTTTCCGCCGCCGCGCCCGGCCCCAGGTAGCGCCGCACCGCCGTGCGCAGCTGCTTCTCGAAGATCTCGGTCATCCGCGCCTTCGCATCGGCATGGCTTACCGCCGCGCGCAGCAAGGCCACCAGTTGATGACCTGAGGGCGCGTCCTCCCAGACCGCGAAGAAATGCGCCGCCAGGCGTTCGCCCACCTCCTCGGCCGGGACGTCGCGCAGGTCGGGCAGGTGCAGGTCGAACTCCACCGCCGCCAGGAACAGCTGCTCCTTGCTGCCGTAGTAGCGGATCACCAGCGCGACGTTGGCCTGCGCCTGCGCCGCGATCTGGCGCACGGTGGCGCCGTCGTAGCCGTGCACGGCGAACAGCGCCCGCGCCGATTCGAGAATGCGGTCCTTGGTGGCCTGCGCACGTGTCACTGCAGCGTCCCTGGAGGAAACAGGCTCGGCGCCTGTAAACGGGAGTTTACTCCACGCCGGAAACGGCGCAGGATGTAAACACACGCTTACATGGGAAAGGCGATGAACGCCCACGCAGACATGCTGTCCACGGACGTCCTGATCGTGGGCGCCGGCCCCAGCGGGCTGGCGCTGCGCCTGGCCCTGGACCGCCTCGGGATCGCCTCGCTCCTGGTCGACCGGCATCCGGCGGGACTGAACACCTCGCGCGCCGCGGTGATCCATGCACGCACCCTGGAGGTGCTGGAACCGCTCGGCGTGGTGCCACGCCTGCTTGCGGCGGGCGTGCAGGCCACCCGGTTCCGCGTACGCGACGGCGACCGGATCCTGCTGCAGATCGGCTTCGACGACCTGCCCTCGGCGCATCGGTATGCGCTGATGTGCCCGCAGAACGCCACCGAGGCGATTCTGGGCGATGGGCTGGCGCAGGACTCCGCCACGGTGTGGCGGCCAGCACGCCTGCTGTCGTTCGCGCAGGCGGCCGACGGCATCAGCGCCGACCTGAAACTGCCGCAACAGCGCAGGCAGCAGGTGCGTGCGCAATGGATCGTCGGCTGCGACGGCGCCCACAGCGTGGTCCGCCACTACGCCGGGATCGCGTTCGAAGGCGGGGACTACACGGAGACCTTCGTGCTCGCCGATGTGCGCATGGCATGGCCGTTGCCGCGCGAGGAGGTCAGCCTGTTCTTCTCGCCGCAGGGCCTGATGGTGGCGGCGCCGCTGCCGGAACCCGACGGCGCAGCGGGCGATCGCCACCGGATCGTGGCGACAGCGACGGACGTGGTTGGGCCGCCGACGCTGTCGCAGGTGCAGGCCTTGCTCGATGCGCGCGGGCCGCGCGCCGCGCACGGTCGCATCGACGCGTTGCTGTGGAGTTCGGACTTCCATCTGCAGCACCGCGTGGCCGCGCAACTGCGACGAGGACGGGTCCTGCTGTGCGGCGACGCGGCGCACGTGCACAGCCCCGCCGGAGGCCAGGGCATGAATACCGGCATCCAGGACGCGATCGCCCTGGCGCCGGCGCTGCAGCAGGCGCTACGCCAGCACGATGCCCAGGCCCTGGACGCCTGGGCGACCCACCGCCACCGTATCGCCCGCGGCGTGGTGCGCATGACCGACGCGATGACGCGCGCGGCCACCGCCACCGGGCCGCTGGCGCGCAGCGTCCGCAACGGCCTGCTCGGCCTGATCGATCATGCGCCGCCGATCCAGCGCAGGCTGGCCGCGCGATTGGCCGAACTGGGCAACTGAGCGTCGATCGGCCGCTGCTCCGCAAGCGTGCGGGAGCAGCGGATCCGGGATGCCGGGGCCCCTAGAAAGGGGCCGACGGCCGCAGCGGCTACGCGCGTGCGCAGCCCTGCGTGGAGGCCAGGCTCAGCTTAGCTGGCCGTGGCAGTGCTTGTACTTCTTGCCGCTGCCGCAGGGGCACGGATCGTTGCGGCCGACCTTCGGCGCTTCGCGGGTCACCTGCGCCACGGTCGGCGCACCCGCCTCGCCGCGCTGCACCTGCTCGGCTTCCTCGTCGGCGCCGTAACCGCCGGCGTCCTGGTGCTGGAACTGGGCCTGGCGCAACTGCGCCTCCACCTGCTGACGCTCCTGCGCCTCCAGCGCGGCCACTTCCTCCTCGCTGCGGATGCGCACCCGCGCCAGCAGGGTGACCACTTCGCGCTTGGCGTGCTCCAGCATCTCCGAGAACAGCTCGAAGGCTTCCTTCTTGTATTCCTGCTTGGGCTGCTTCTGCGCGTAGCCGCGCAGGTGGATGCCCTGGCGCAGGTAGTCCATGCGCGCCAGATGCTCCTTCCAGCTCTGGTCGAGCACGGTGAGCATCACGTGCTTCTCCAGCGCGCGCATGGTCTCGCCGCCGATCGCCGATTCCTTCTCGCGGAAATGGCGGTCCACTTCCTCGCGTACCTTCTCGACGATGCCGTCCGCGTCCAGTTCCTCGTGGCGCTTGACCAGGTCGGTGATCGACAGCGACAGGCCGAGTTCGCTGGCCAGGGTGGCTTCCAGGCCGGGCAGGTCCCACTGGTCGTCCACCGAGTTCGGCGGCACGAAGCGCGAGACGATGTCGTAGATCACGTCGTCGCGGATGCCGTCGACGTTCTCCTTGACCGACTCGGCGTCCAGCAGTTCGTCGCGCTGGGCGTAGATCACCTTGCGCTGGTCGTTGTTGACGTCGTCGAAGTCGAGCAGGTTCTTGCGGATGTCGAAGTTGTGCGCCTCGACCTTGCGCTGCGCCTTCTCGATCTGCCGGCTGACCAGCTTGTCCTCGATGACGTCGTCTTCCTTCATGCCCATCATGCGCATCGCCTTCTGCACCCAGTCGGAGGCGAAGATGCGCATCAGGTTGTCTTCCAGCGACAGGTAGAACCGCGAGGAACCCGGGTCGCCCTGGCGGCCGGAACGGCCGCGCAGCTGGTTGTCGATACGCCGCGACTCGTGACGCTCGGTGCCGATGATGTGCAGGCCGCCAGCGGCCTTGACCGCGTCGTGGCGCTCCTGCCAGGCCGCCTTCAGGCGCGCGCGCGTTGCGTCGTCAAGCTCCTCGCCCAGCGCATGCAGTTCGGCTTCCAGCGAGCCGCCGAGCACGATGTCGGTACCGCGGCCGGCCATGTTGGTGGCGATGGTCACCGCGCCCGGCTGGCCGGCGTTGGCGACGATCTGCGCTTCGCGCTCGTGCTGCTTGGCGTTGAGCACCTCGTGCTTCACGCCCGCCTTGCGCAGGTGCTCGGACAGCATCTCCGAGGTCTCGATCGAGGTGGTACCGACCAGCACCGGCTGGCCGCGCTTGGCGCAGTCCTCGATGTCGGCCAGCACCGCGTTGAACTTGCCCTGGCGGTTGAGGAACACCTGGTCCGGCCAGTCCTTGCGGATGGTCGGGCGGTTGGTCGGAATAACCACCACTTCCAGGCCGTAGATGCTCTGGAACTCGTAGGCTTCGGTATCGGCCGTACCGGTCATGCCGGACAGCTTCTTGTACATGCGGAACAGGTTCTGGAAGGTGATGCTGGCCAGCGTCTGGTTCTCGCGCTGCACCGGCACGCCTTCCTTCGCTTCCACCGCCTGGTGCAGGCCGTCGGACCAGCGGCGGCCCGGCAGGGTGCGGCCGGTGAACTCGTCGACGATCACCACCTCGCCGTCGCGCACGATGTAGTCGACGTCGCGCTGGTAGATCGCGTGCGCACGCAGCGCCGCGTTGAGGTGGTGGACCACGCTCAGGTTCTGCGCGCCGTACAGGCGGTCTTCCTCGTCGGTGAGGATACCGGCGGCGCGCAGCAGTTCTTCGGCGTGCTCCATGCCCGCTTCGGACAGGTGCACCTGCTTGCCCTTCTCGTCGACCCAGAAGTCGCCCTCGCCCTCTTCGGACTCCTGCTTGACCAGTTGCGGCACGATGCGGTTGACGCGGATGTACAGCTCCGGCGATTCGTCGGCCGGGCCGGAGATGATCAGCGGGGTGCGCGCTTCGTCGATCAGGATCGAGTCGACCTCGTCGACGATGGCGTAGTTGAGGCCGCGCTGGAAGCGGTCGGCCTTGGACAGCGCCATGTTGTCGCGCAGGTAGTCGAAGCCGAATTCGTTGTTGGTGCCGTAGGTGATGTCGGCGGCGTAGGCGGCGTGCTTGTCGCTGTGCGGCATGCCCGGGTACACCACGCCCACGCTCAGGCCCAGCCAGTTGTACAGCTTGCCCATCTGCGCGGCGTCGCGGCGCGCCAGGTAGTCGTTGACGGTGACCACGTGCACGCCCTTGTCTTCCAGCGCGTTGAGGTACACCGGCAGCGTCGCGACCAGGGTCTTGCCCTCGCCGGTGCGCATTTCCGCGATCTTGCCCAGGTGCAGGACCATGCCGCCGATCAACTGCACGTCGTAGTGGCGCATGCCCAGCACGCGTCGGCTGGCCTCGCGGCACACCGCGAACGCTTCCGGCAGCACCTTGTCCAGGGTCTCGCCGCCGGCGATGCGCCCACGCAGTTCCGGGGTCTTGGCCTGCAGCTGCTCGTCGGAGAGCTGCTCCATCTCCGGCTCCAGCGCATTGATCTTGGCGACGATACGGTGGAGCTGGCGCAGTTGGCGCTCGTTGCGGCTACCGAAAACGCGAGTAAGCAGACTGTTGATCATTGAAGGAACCGGTTGGAAAGGAACGCCTCGACGGCCCGATCCCCAGGGAATCGACGGGCCGCAAACGAAACAGGGCGCGAGGCGCCCTGTCGATGGCAAAGCACATTGTAGCTTGGGGCGGCGCCCGGCGATTCAAGCGCCGGCACGCCAGCCCCCGCGCGGCTCAGCCACGGCCGCGGCGGCCCACCGGAATGGCGCCATCGCCGAGGAACTTGGCCGGGTTCACCACCACCCCGTCCTTCCAGACCTCGAAATGCACGTGGGCGCCGGTGGAACGGCCGGTGGAGCCGGCCTTGGCCACTTCCTGGCCGACCCGCACCAGGTCGCCGACCTTCACCGACAGCCGCGAATTGTGCGCGTAGCGGGTGACATAGCCGTTGCCGTGGTCGACCTCGACCACGTTGCCGTAGCCGCCGCGCACGCCGGAGTAGCTGACCACGCCGTCGGCCACCGCCAGCACCGGGTCGCCGACGTTGGCGTGGAAGTCGATGCCCTTGTGGTTGCCGGTGCCGCGGCCGAACGGATCGGCGCGGCCGCCGAAGGCCGAGGTGATGTAGCTGTTGCGGATCGGCATCCGCGAGGGCACCGCGTTCTGGTCCAGCTGGTGGTCGAACAGCAGCGATTCCAGCACCGACAGCTGCTGGCCGGAGGTGGCGAACTGCTGCTGCAGCCCGTCCAGTTCCTTGCCGAGCTGCTGCGCGGGCATGTCGTGGCTGGGTTCGTCGTCGCCGCCACCGACGCCGACCGGCTGGTCGAAATCGAACTCGCCGTCCTGCAGCTTGCCCATGCGGGTCAGGCGATCGCCGAGCGCGTTGAGCCGGGTCGCCTGCGCCTGCAGTTCGCCCAGCCGCGCCGCCAGGGCGTTGACCTGGGTCTGCGCGTCGCGGCGCACCTGCGCCAACTCCTGGTCCTGCCGCTCGAGCTTGGCGCGCAGTTGCGCCGAACCACCCCATCCGGCTGCGGCGCTGACGCCGATGCCGAGTACCATGCCGAGGCCGAGCACCGCACCGAGCGCGGCGAGGGGGCGACGATCGGCGAATTCGCGCAATCGCCACGGCAACGTCTTGACCCCCTTTTCACTGGAACGGATTACGATCTTCTTGAACGTCATATGAGTTTTCATGTCTAAGCGAAAGTCCGGCGAAGGCCATACCGCCACGCCGCAGCCGGCGCTGGACGCCGCACTGGCGGACAAGGCGGGCGACCCGTTGCGCCGCGCCTTGTGGCTCGACGCGCTGGACCGGCAGTTACGCCCCCATTTGCCGCCGAACCTGGCGCCCCGTTGCCGGTTGGCCAATGTGAACGGCGAACAGCTCGTTTTTCTCGTTGAGTCTCCGGTCTGGCACGCCCGGGTCAGGCTGGCCGAGGCCGACATCCTTGCTGCGGCCCGTTCCCTCGGGCTGAAAGCCACCAAAGTGACCGTCAAGACTGCGACTGCGCCCGCGCATTCCCCAATGCATCAGGCAAGAAGCACGCCAGCTCCGGTTTCTGCGGCCACGCACAAGGGACTGCGCGAGGCCCTGGCTTCCCTGCAGGACGTCGTCTCCGCGACGCCTGATGCGACCACGGGCTCCGACCGTGGCCGTCGACGTACGTAGACACGCACGCCGCGACCGACGCATCCTAGCGGGCGTCGGGCGCGAGGTCGTTACCGATTCGTTAAATCGGCGTTAAGGGGAGAAGAAGGAACGGCCGATTGCCGATTCCGTGATACCCACCCGGCCGTCATCGGGTTGAACGGTTCAGGCGTAAGCCGCCGCCCCGTAAGCCACCGGCGCCTGCTGCGCGGCGGATTCGAAGCTGACCCACTCCCACGCCGCCTGTTCGGCGAGCAGCGCGCGGACCAGCTTGTTGTTCAGCGCATGGCCGGACTTGTAGCCCTCGTAGGCGCCGAGGATGGCACCGCCGGCGAGGTACAGATCGCCGATCGCATCGAGGATCTTGTGGCGCACGAACTCGTCGGCGTAGCGCAGGCCGTCGTCGTTGAGCACGCGGAATTCGTCGAGCACGATGGCGTTGTCCATCGAACCGCCGAGGCCGAGATTGCGCTCGCGCATGTACTCCAGGTCGCGCATGAAGCCGAAGGTGCGCGCGCGGGAGATTTCCTTGATGTAGGCCATCGTCGAGAACTCGATCTCCTGGCGCGACTGCTTGGCCGGGATCATCGGGTGGTCGAACTGGATGGTGAAACCGAGCTTGTAGCCGCCGTCGTAGGGCACGAAACGGGCGATCTTGTCGCCGTCGCGCACTTCCACTTCGCGCTTGATGCGGATGAAGCGCTTGGCCTTGTCCTGCTCGACGATGCCCGCCGACTGCAGCAGGAACACGAACGGACCGGCCGAGCCGTCCATGATCGGCAGTTCGGCCGAGGACAGTTCGACGATGGCGTTGTCCACGCCGAGGCCGGCCATCGCCGACATCAGGTGCTCCACCGTCTGGATCTTGGCCTGGCCGCGGCTCAGGCCGGTGCACAGCGTGGTCTCGGTGACCAGTTCGGCATCGGCCGGCACGTCCACCGCCGGATCCAGGTCCACGCGTCGGAATACGATGCCGTGGTCGGCCGGTGCGGGGCGCAGGGTCATGTAGACCTTGTCGCCGCTGTGCAGGCCCACGCCGGTGGCGCGGATCGTGTTCTTGAGGGTGCGTTGCTGGGTCATGGCAGACAGTCTGGGAACGTCTGTTCGCACGGGAACTGAACAGACAACGAGAATATCACGCGTTTAGCTAAATTTTAACAAAGCGGTCACAGCATCCCATCGGTGCAACGCTGGCCCGTGCCGGCGTCGCGGTCGCAAAAACCTGCCGGGTCGCGGGGACCCGGCAGCAAGGGACACGGCGCGCCGACCAGGGAGGCGCTCCTGGACGGCGGTGTTGCGGGCCGGCGCGCGCGCCGGCCGATGATGCAGACCTCAGTCGGCCTGACGGCGCAGGAACGCCGGGATGTCCAGGTAGTCGCTCGGCAGGTCGGCCGCGGCCGGTGCCGGGGCGGACGCCGCGGTGCTCATCGACTCGCCGCTCGGACGACGCAGGCCCAGGCCCATCGCACCGCCGACCGCCTTGGACACGGCATCGCCGCCGTGCTCGAAGTCGCCGAACTCCGGCTGGCCGGTGGTGGCGTTGCGCACCAGCTTGATCGGCGCGCGCTGCTCCGGACGCTGCGACTGGCGCGACACCGCACGGTTCAGGCCGGTGGCGACCACGGTCACGCGCACTTCATCCTGCATGTCCGGATCCAGCACGGTGCCGACCACCACGGTGGCGTCCTCGGAGGAGAAGCCTTCGATGGTGCGGCCGATCTCGTCGAACTCGGCCATGGTGAAGTCCGGGCCGGCGGTGATGTTGACCAGGATGCCGTTGGCGCCGGCCAGGTTGACGTCGTCCAGCAGCGGGTTCTGGATCGCCGCTTCGGCAGCGGCCTGTGCGCGGTCGTCGCCGCGGGCCGAGCCGGTGCCCATCATCGCCAGGCCCATTTCCGACATCACGGTGCGCACGTCGGCGAAGTCGACGTTGATCAGGCCCGGACGCACGATCAGGTCGGCGATGCCCTGCACCGCGCCCTGCAGCACGTCGTTGGCGGCGCGGAACGCCTGGATCATGGTGGCGTTGCGGCCGAGCACGGTGATCAGCTTTTCATTCGGAATGGTGATCAGCGAGTCGCAGTGCTGGCTCAGTTCCTCGATGCCCTTCAGCGCCACCTGCATGCGGCGGCGGCCTTCGAACGGGAACGGCTTGGTGACCACGGCCACGGTCAGGATGCCCATTTCCTTGGCCAGCTGCGCCACCACCGGCGCGGCGCCGGTGCCGGTGCCGCCGCCCATGCCGGCGGTGATGAACACCATGTCCGCGCCCTGCAGCGCGTCCATGATGCGCTCGCGGTCTTCCAGCGCGGCCTGGCGGCCGACTTCCGGGTTCGCGCCCGCGCCCAGGCCCTTGGTGACGTTGGTGCCGAGCTGCAGCTGCAGCTTGGCGCCGCAGTTCTTGATCGCCTGCGAGTCGGTGTTGGCGGTGATGAACTCCACGCCGTCCACGCTGCTGCTGACCATGTGCGCGACCGCGTTGCCGCCGCCGCCGCCCACGCCAACGACCTTGATCACTGCATTGGGTGCCATCTTTTCAATCAGTTCGAAATGCGCCATGTCCGTTTCCTCTTTGAGCCGGGATTCGGGAGTGGGGATTGGGGATTCGGAGAACTCCGATCCTTTTTCCCACCTCTCCGTCCGGCGAGTGTTGTTGTTTGGATGCCGGGATTCGGGAGTCGGGAGTGGGGATTCGCAAAAGCGAACACCCAGTTCCGTGACCCTCTCCGCAGCGGAATCACCGCAAAAAAACTATCGCCTACCTACCTACCTACCGCTCTCCACTCTCTCTCTACCTACCGCTGTTGCTCCCACCAATCCCAAATCTCCAATCCCGAATCCCAGCTCCATCAGAATTCGCCGCGATACCAGTTCTTCAATTTCTTGAACAAGCTGCCGGCGCGGCCGGTCGGCAGCGACGGGCGGCGCGGGTGTTCGATCTGGCTGCCCATCAGCAGCAGGCCCACGCCGGTGGCGTGCACCGGATTGCCGACGACTTCGCCCAGGCCGGTGACGTGCTGTGGAATGCCCACGCGTACCGGCATCTGCACCATTTCCTCGGCCAGTTCGACCACGCCTTCCATCTTCGAGGCGCCGCCGGTCAGCACCATGCCGGCGCGCACCAGTTCCTCGAAGCCGGAGCGGCGCAGTTCCGCCTGCACCATCTCGAAGATCTCCTCGTAGCGGCCCTGCACCGCCTGCGCCAGCGAATGGCGCGGCATGCGCCGCGGCGGACGGTCGCCGACGCTCGGCACCTGGATGCTTTCCTCGGCGGTGGCCAGCTGCGCCAGCGCGCAGGCGTAGCGCACCTTGATCTGCTCGGCTTCCGGGGTCGGCGTGCGCAGCATGTGCGCGATGTCGTTGGTGACGTGGTCGCCGGCGATCGGCAGCGAGGCGGTGTGGCAGATCGCGCCCTGCACGAACACCGCCAGGTCGGTGGTGCCGGCGCCCATGTCCACCAGCACCACGCCCAGCTCGCGCTCGTCGGCGGTCAGCACCGCCACCGAGGACGCCAGCGAGGACAGGATCAGGTCGTCCACCTGCAGGCCGCAGCGCTGCACGCACTTGCTGATGTTGGCCGCGGCCGACTGCGCGCACACCACCAGGTGCGCATGCACCTCCAGGCGCACGCCGGTCATGCCGACCGGGTTGCGGATGCCTTCCTGCGAATCGTCCAGCACGTACTCGCGCGGGATCGCGTGGAGGATGCGCTGGTCGGCCGGGATCGCCACCGCCTTGGCCGCTTCAAGCACGCGGTCCAGGTCGTTCCAGGTCACCTCGCCGTCGCGGATCGGCACGATGCCCGGCGAGTTCTTGCACTGCACGTGGTTGCCGGAGATCGACGCGTACACCGAGCGGACCTCGCAGCCGGCCATCAGCTCGGCTTCCTCGATCGCGCGCTGGATCGACTGCACGGTGGATTCGATGTCCACCACCACGCCGCGCTTGAGCCCGCGCGATTCGTGCGAACCGATGCCGATCACCTCGATCGGGTTGCCGGGCGAGTATTCGCCGACCAGCGCGACGACCTTGGAGGTGCCGATGTCCAGTCCAACGATGAGGGATTTGTCGCCTTTGCGGTTCATGTCTTGGAGCCGGGAATAGTGAATCGGGAATGGGGAAGGGAGAAGAGCGGGCTCTCGCGATGGGATGGAGGGTCGGCCAGTGCCGCGTGCCGCGCGGGCTGGGCCGGCGCCGCGGGCTTCTTCTCCTTGCCCGGCTCCTTACTCGGCTCTTTGCTCTCGGGTACCCATGCCACGGTGAATCCGTTGGTGTAGCGAAGATCGGCGCGCGCCAGCGGCGGCTGGCCCGGCTGCAGCAATTGCGGCAGCACCCGGGCGAAGCGCTCCAGGCGCGCGCGCGCGTCGTCGCGGCCGACCACCACCTGCACGCCGTTGCCCAGCGCCAGCGACCAGCTGCCGCGCGCGTCCAGGGCAACGCCCTGCACCGGCAAGCCGACCGGCGCGAACAGCGCGCGCGAGCTGTTGTACAGCGCGACCACGTCGGCGGCCTTGGCGTCCGGGCCGGCCAGATGCGGCAGCGCCACGTCGCGCAGTTCGTTGGGCAGGGCGAAGATGCGCCCCTGCTCGGAGAGCATGCGGTCCGCACCCCAGCGTGCGAACGGGCGGTGTTCGACGACGCGCACTTCCAGCACGTCCGGCCAGCGCTTGCGCACCCGCGCGCTCTCGACCCACGGCAGGCGCTCGATCGCGTCCTGCGCATCCTGCAGGCGCACCGCGAAGAAGCCGCGGCGCGCGTACGGCAGTACCACCTGGCGCAACTGCTCGGCGGACACGCGCTTGAAGTCGCCACTGACCTGCAGCCGGCTCAGCGGCCAGCGCTCGGCCCCGACCCAGCCGTTGAGCACGGCCACGATCGGCAGCGCGACCAAGGCCAGCGCCAGCAGCCAGGCGAGGATGCGCAGGGAGGCGTTCATGGGCGCACCTTCCGGTGCGCGGGATTGGGGATTGGGGATTGGGGATTGGCGCAATGCGCGCAGCAGACCGCGCCGGCAGCGCGCAGCGCCGCTCCTGCGAATCCCCAATCCCGAATGCCCAATCCCGGCTTCACAGCGTCTGCTCCAGGATGCGCCAGCACAGGCCGGCGAAATCCACGCCGAGCTGCGCCGCGGCCTTGGGCACCAGCGAGTGGCTTGTCATGCCCGGCGCGGTGTTGACCTCGATCAGCTGCAGGCCGCGCACGCGGTCGCGCATCACGTCGACGCGACCCCAGCCGCTGCAACCGGCGGCGGTGAAGGCCTGCAGGGCGAGCTGGCGGATCTGGGTCTCGTCCTCCCCCTCCATGCCCGGGCACAGGTACTGGGTGTCCTCGGCGATGTACTTGGCGTGGTAGTCGTACCAGTCGCCGGCCGGCACGATGCGGATCGACGGCAGCGCGACGTCGCCGAGGATGCCGACGGTGTACTCCTCGCCCTGCACCATCTGCTCCATCAGCAGCTCGCCGTGGTAGTCGGCGGCGAAGGCGCGCACCGGCGCCAGGTCGGCCTCGGACAGCACGCGGAACACGCCGACGCTGGAGCCTTCGCAGGCGGGCTTGACGAACAGCGGGTAGCCCAGCGCGGCGGCGGCCGCAGCCAGGTCGGCCTGGGCGTCGATGCGGGCGAAGCCCGGAGTCGGCAGGCCGGCGGCGATCCACACCTGCTTGGTGCGGATCTTGTCCAGGGTCAGCGCGCTGCCGAGCACGTCGGGGCCGGTGAACGGCACCTGCAGCGCGCGCAGCAGGCCCTGCAGCACGCCGTTCTCGCCGTCGCCGCCGTGCAGGATGTTGAACACGCGGTCGACTTCGCCCGCGCGGATGCGCTCCAGCAACGCGGGAATGCCGTCCACCGGCTGCGCGTCGACGCCGCGGCTGCGCAGCGCCTCGAGCACGTTAGCGCCGGAGTTCAGCGACACCTCGCGCTCGCTGGAGCTGCCGCCCAGCAGCACGGCGACGCGGCCGAACGCGGCCGGATCGGTGACGCGCGGCGGCGGCAGGGTCTGCGCGCTCATGCGTCGGCTCCGCCGGCGAAGCCGTGCTGGGCGATGTGCTGGGCCACGTAGCCGATGTCGCCCGCGCCCATCATCAGCAACAGGTCGCCGTCCTGCAGGACGTCCGGCAGTACGCTGTCGAGTTCGCCGACCTGGCCGACCACCACCGGTTCGCTGCGGCCGCGCGCGCGGATCGCGCGCGCCAGCGAGCGTGCATCTGCCCCGGGGATCGGCGCCTCGCCGGCCGGGTAGACCTCGCTGAGCACCAGGGCGTCCACTTCCGACAGCACCGCGGCGAAGGCGTCGAACTGGTCGCGGGTGCGGCTGTAGCGATGCGGTTGGAACGCGACCACCAGGCGCTTGTCCGGCCACCCGCCGCGGGCGGCGGCGAACACCGCGGCCAGCTCGCGCGGATGGTGGCCGTAGTCGTCGACCACGCGCACGCGCGCGCCGCCGGCGGTGGTCACTTCGCCCAGGTCGTTGAAGCGGCGGCCGATGCCGGCGAAGCTCTGCAGCGCGCTGGCGATCGCCTCCGGGGCCACGCCGAGCTGCCAGCCGATGGCGGCGGCGGCGAGTGCGTTGAGCACGTTGTGGCGGCCCGGCAGTGCCAGGGTCACCGGGATGCTGCTGCCTTCCGGCAGGCGCAGGGTGAAGCGCATGCGCGGGCCGTCCTGGACCACGTCCTCGGCGCGCACGTCGGCGTTCTCGCTGAGGCCGTAGCTCATCACGTGGCGCGGCGTCTTCGCCGCCAGCGCGGCCACTTCCGGATCGTCGATGCACAGCACCGCCAGGCCGTAGAACGGCAGGCGCTGCAGGAACTCGGCGAACGCGGCCTGGACCCGAGCGAAGTCGTTGCCGTAGTTCTCCAGGTGATCGGCATCGATGTTGGTGATGACCGAGATCAGCGGGTTCAGGCGCAGGAAGCTGCCATCGCTCTCGTCGGCCTCGGCCACCAGCCACTGGCCGCCGCCGAGCTTGGCGTTGGCGCCGGCGGCGAGCAACTGGCCGCCGATCACGAAGGTCGGGTCCAGCCCGCCTTCGCTGAGCACCGCCGCGGCCAGGCTGGTGGTGGTGGTCTTGCCGTGGGTGCCGGCCACCGCGATGCCGCGGCGGAAGCGCATCAGTTCGGCCAGCATCGCCGCACGCGGCATGATCGGGATGCGCTGGCTGCGCGCCTCCATCAGTTCCGGGTTGTCCTCGCGGATCGCGCTGGACACCACCACGCAGTCGGTGCCGAGCACGTTGGCCGCCGAGTGCCCGCGCATCACCCGCGCACCGAGCTTGACCAGGCGCCGGGTAGCGGCGTTGTCGGCGTTGTCCGAACCGGAGACCTCATAGCCCAGGGTCAGCATGACCTCGGCGATGCCGCTCATGCCGGTGCCGCCGATGCCGACGAAGTGCACGCGCGGAAACGCGCGAACCAGATCGCCGGTGTCGTGGAGACGGCGGATCATTGGGCACCTCCTGCGGAGGTGCCGGGATTGGGCATTGGGGATTGGGGATTCGTGTCGCCGGCGGCCGGTTGCCGCAGCGCTGCACGTTGTACGGGTGTCTGCATGGTGTCCTGCTTGTGCTCCTGCTTTTTGCCAATCCCCAATCCCGAATCCCGACTCCCGGCTTCTTCGAGCACGATGTCCGCGATGCGCTCGGCCGCATCCGGCTTGGCCAGCTGGCGTGCGGCCTCGGCCATGGCCAGGCGCTGCGCGGGCTGTGCCAGCAGGTCGCGCAGCACGCGCTGCAGGTGGCCGGCCAGGGCGTCGTCCTGCTTCAGCAGCACGGCGGCGCCGCGCTCGACCAGGTATTCGGCGTTGCGGGTCTGGTGGTCGTCGACGGCGGCGGCGAACGGCACCAGCACGCTGCCGATGCCGACCGCGCACAACTCGGCCAGGGTCGAGGCGCCGGCGCGGCACACCACCAGGTCGGCCCAGGCGTAGGCGGCGGCCATGTCGCCGATGAAGGCTTCCACGCTGGCAGCGACGCCGGCATCGGCATAGGCGCGCGCGGCTTCCTCGCGCAGCGCTTCACCGCACTGGTGGCGCACCTCGACGGCCGTGCCGAGCGCGGCCAGCGCCTGCGGCAGCGCCTGGTTGAGCACGCGGGCGCCCTGGCTGCCGCCCAGCACCAGCAGCCGCGGCGCGCCGTGGCGCCCGGCCAGGCGCTGCGCCGGCGGCGCCAGCGCGGCGATCTCGGCGCGCACCGGGTTGCCCACCGCTTCCTCGCGCGTGGCGAAGCTGCCGGGGAAGCCGGTCAGCACGCGCCGTGCGACCCGCGCCAGCACCTTGTTGGTCAGGCCCGGCGCGCGATTCTGTTCGTGCACCAGCAGCGGCAGCTTGAGCAGGCGCGCGGCCAGGCCGCCGGGGCCGGCCGCGAAGCCGCCGAAGCTGATCACCGCGCGCGGCGCCCGCCGGCGCAGTACGAAGCCGGCGGCGCGCACCGCGCGCATCACCCGCACCGGCGCGCCGAACAGGGCCAGCGCACCCTTGCCGCGCAGTCCGCCGATCTCGATGGTGTCCAGCTCGATGCCGTGTTCCGGCACCAGCCGCGTTTCCATGCGCCCGGCCGCGCCCAGCCACACCACCGGCACGCCGCGCGCGCGCAGCACCTTGGCCACGGCCAGCGCGGGGAAGATGTGCCCGCCGGTACCGCCGGCGAGGATCATCACCGGTGCCGCGGAAGCAGAAGCAGAGACGGACGCCGAGGCGCTCATCCGAGCCTCCCGAAGGTGGGTTCGACGCGCGGTTGCATGCGGCTGGTGCCGCGCCCCGGGGCGCCGCCCTGGATCGCTGCGGCGACCGCGCTGGCGCTGGCCTCGCGCGCGGCGTGCAGGTCCTCGGCGTTGTCCACGGTCTGCTTGACCGGCATCGCCGCGTCGCTGCGCACCAGCGCCACCTGGCGCTCGGCGCGGTTGAGTTCGTAGGACACGCGCAGCAGCAGGCCCATCGCCACGCAGGTCATCAGCACGCTGGAACCGCCCGCGGAGATCAGCGGCAGGGTCAGGCCCTTGGTCGGCAGGATGCCCAGGTTCACGCCGACCGAGACGAAGCTCTGCAGGCTGATCCACAGGCCGATACCGAAGGCGATGTAGCCGGAGAAGTGGCGCTTCATTTCCACGCAGCGCATGCCCAGCCAGAACGCGCGGCCGACCAGCAGCGCGTACAGGGAAATAATCAGGCACACGCCGACGAAGCCGAGCTCCTCGGCGATGACCGAGAAGATGAAGTCGGTGTGCGCTTCCGGCAGGTAATTGAGCTTCTGCACCGAGCCGCCCAGGCCGACCCCGAACAGTTCGCCGCGGCCCACCGCCATCAGCGCGTTGGACAGCTGGTAGCCGGAGCCGAGCTGGTCGGCCCACGGATCGAGGAAGGAGGTGATGCGGCGCAGGCGGTACGGCTCGAGGATCGCGATGAAGGCGAACACCGGCAGGCCGATCACGATCGGCATCGACATGCGCGGCAGGTTCACTCCGCCCAGCACCAGCATGCCGGCAGTGATCGCCAGCAGCAACGTGGAGGAACCGAAGTCCGGCTGCAGCAGCAGCAGGCCGACCAGCGCCACCGCCACGCCCAGCGGCTTGAGCATCGCCGGCCAGGTGGCGTTGACCTCGTCGCGGAAGCGCACCAGGTAGCTGGACAGCCACACGATGTACAACACCTTCACCGCTTCCACGGTCTGGAAGCGCGAGATGCCCAGGTTGATCCAGCGCCGCGCACCGTTGACGGTGCTGCCCAGGCCCGGCACGAACACCACCAGCAGCAGGCCGAAGCAGGCCAGCAGCAGCAACTGGTTGTACTGCTCGATGTTCTTCAGTTCGGTGCGCATCGCCCAGATCGCCAGGCCGACACCGCCGGCCAGGAACAGCAGATGGCGGCTCAGGTAGTAGAACGGGCTGGTGGTCAGCTCGATCGAGCTGGAGCCGACCATGACCACGCCCAGCGACGCCAGCGCCACCGCGGCGCCGAGCAGCCACGGGTCGTAGCGGCCACCGATGGCCTCCAGGCGGGTCGCTTGGCGGGCGGGGTCGTTCATCAGCGCACCTTCAACGTGGCCAGGCCGACCAGCACCAGCACCACCGAAATGATCCAGAAGCGCACGATCACCCGCGGCTCCGGCCAGCCCTTCAGTTCGAAGTGGTGGTGGATCGGCGCCATGCGGAACACGCGCTTGCCGGTGAGCTTGAACGAGGCGACCTGGATCATCACCGACAGGGTCTCGATGACGAACACGCCGCCCATGATCACCAGCACCAGCTCCTGGCGCACGATCACCGCGATGGTGCCCAGCACCGCGCCCAGCGCCAGCGCGCCGATATCGCCCATGAACACCATCGCCGGGTAGGTGTTGAACCACAGGAAGCCCAGGCCCGCGCCGGCGATCGCCGCGCAGATGATGATCAACTCGCCGGCGCCGGGGATGGTCGGGATCTTCAGGTAGGCAGAGAACACCGCGTTGCCCGAGGCATAGGCGAACACGCCCAGCGCGCAGGCCACCAGCACCGTCGGCATGATCGCCAGGCCGTCCAGGCCGTCGGTCAGGTTGACCGCGTTGGAGAAGCCGACGATCCAGAAGTAGGCGATGGCGACGAAGCTGATCCCGGCCAGCGGCAGCGCGATCGACTTGAACATCGGGATGTAGAAGGTGATCGCCGCCGGCACGTCGGCGGTGTAGTACAGGAACAGGCCCGCGGCCAGGCCGAAGATCGACTGCAGCAGATACTTCCAGCGCGACTTCAGCCCGTTCGGGTCGCGGCGCACGATCTTGATCCAGTCGTCGTACCAGCCGATCACGCCGAACGCCAGCATCACCGCCAGCACCAGCCACACGTAGCGGTTGCGCAGGTCGCCCCACAGCAGCACCGACAGCAGCACGGTGAGCAGGATCAGCGAGCCGCCCATGGTCGGAGTGCCGGCCTTGGAGAAATGGGTCTGCGGGCCGTCCTGACGGATCGGCTGACCACCCTTGAACTGCGCCAGCTTGCGGATCACCGCCGGGCCCAGCCACAGCGACAGGAACAGCGAGGTCAGCGCCGCGAGGATGCCGCGGAAGGTCAGATAGCCGAACAGCCCGAACATGCTTTCGAGCTGCTGCAGCCAGCGGGCGAGTTCAAGCAGCATGCGGCGCCTCCTGTGCCTGGTTCAGCAGCGCACGCACCACGGTGTCCATGGCGCTGCCGCGCGAGCCCTTGACGAGGAGCGTGGCCGGGACCCGGGACCCGGGACCCGGGACCCGTGGGAGCGCGCCATCGGACGGCGCGCTGGTGTTGTCATGCATCGATTCGGTTTCCTGCTCTTGATCCTGCTGTTCCCGGGCCCCGGGTCCCGGGTCCCGGATCCCGGCGACTGCGGCCAGATCGCGCTGCAGCGCCTCGATCAGCGCCGCATGGCTGTCGAAGACGCGGCCGTTCTCGCCGAACGCCTGCGCGGCGTGGGCGCTGAGCGGGCCGAGCGCATACAGCCGGGTCAGCCCGGCATCGCGCGCGCGGCGCCCGCCGCTGGCGTGCAGCGCCTCGGCGCCGGCGCCGAGTTCGCGCATGTCGCCCAGCACCAGCCAGCGCTCGCCGCCGGCCGCGGCCAGGGCGTCGATCGCTGCGGCCAGCGAGCCAGGGTTGGCGTTGTAGCTGTCGTCGATCAGCACCGCGCCGTCGGGCAGCGTGTGGGTGATCTGCCGGCCCGGCACCGGCTGCACCTGCGCCAGGCCGGCGGCGATGCGCGCCGGTGCCACGTCCAGCGCCAGCGCCAGCGCGGCGGCGGCCAGCGCGTTCTGCAGGTTGTGCCGGCCCGGCAGCGGCAGCGTCGCCTCGACGTCGCCGCGCGGGGTGGTCAGTACGAACTGGGTGCGGTCGGCGGCCATGCGCACCTGCGCGGCACCGACCTCGGCGCCCGGCTGCAGGCCGAAGCGCAGCACCTGCGGCCGCGCCTCGCCGGTCGGCAGGCGCTGCTCGAACCACAGGCCGAAGGCGTCGTCGGCATTGATCACCGCGGTGCCGTCGGCCGGCAGCGCGGTGTAGATCGCGCCCTTGGTCTGCGCCACGCCGAGCAGGCTGCCCATGCGCTCCAGGTGTGCGGCGGCGATGTTGTTGACCAGCGAGACCTGCGGCGGCGCGATGTCGGTGAGATAGGCGATGTCGCCCGGCTTGCCGGCGCCCATCTCGTAGATCGCGTAGTCGGCGTCGTCCGGCGCCTCGATCACCGCCAGCGGCAGGCCGATCTCGTTGTTGCGGTTGCCGGGATTGGCGTAGACGCTGCCGCCGTCGATGCGGCAGGCATGCTGCAGGATCGCCAGCAGCAGCGCCTTGACGCTGGTCTTGCCGTTGCTGCCGGTGATCGCGGCCACGCGGGTGGCACGGCCACGCTGCATGCCGGCGGCGATCCGCGCCAGCGCCAGCTCGGTGTCGGCGGCGACGATCTGCGGCAGTTCGATCTGCGGCTGCACGCGCTCCACCAGCAAGGCGCTGGCACCGCGCGCGGCGGCGTCGGCGACGAAGGCATGGCCGTCGAAACGCTCGCCGCGCAGCGCCACGTACAGGCTGCCGGCGGCCAGGCTGCGGGTGTCGTGGCTGATCGCATCGATCGCCACGTCGTCGCCATGCAGCTCGGCACCGGCCCAGTGCGCGATCATCGACAACGGCAGGCGCTTCATCGGGCCGCCTCCGCCGCATGCGCGCGCAGGGCCTGCGCGGCGACCTCGGTGTCGTCGAACGGATGGCGCACGCCGGCGATCTCCTGGTACGGCTCGTGGCCCTTGCCGGCGATCAGCACGATGTCCTCGGCGCCGGCGTCGGCGACCGCCATGGCGATCGCCTGCGCGCGGTCGCGCTGCACCTGCACGGCCTGCATGCCGTCGAAGCCGGCCAGGATGTCGGCGACGATGCGGTCGCCGTCCTCGCCACGCGGGTTGTCGTCGGTGACCACCACGCGCTCGGCCAAGCGCTGCGCGATCGCCGCCATCTGCGGGCGCTTGCCGGTGTCGCGCTCGCCGCCGCAGCCGAACACGCAGATGATGCGGCCCTGCGCGTGCGCGCGCAGGCTCTGCAGCGCCTGTTCCAGCGCATCGGGGGTGTGTGCGTAGTCGACCACCACCAGCGGCTGTGCGCCGTTGCCGCCGAGCCGGTTCATGCGCCCGCGGATCGGCTGCAGTTGCGCCAGGGTGGCGGCGATGCGCACCGGCGCCACGTCCAGCGCGTGCAGCGCGCCGGCCACGGCCAACAGGTTGTCGACGTTGAAACGGCCCAGCAACGGCGACTGCAGCGGATGCCGCTCCTCGCCGATCGCCAGGGTGAAGCCGATGCCGCGCGCGTCCAGGCGCAGCGCCTCGGCGCGCACCTCGGCGCCGTCCTGGCCGCGCGAGCTGACCGCGATGCGGCGCAGCGCCGGATCCAGCGTGCCCAGCAGCTCGCGACCGAACGCATCGTCCAGGTTGACCACCGCCGACTTCAGCCCCGGCGTGGCGAACAGGCGCGCCTTGGCCGCGCCGTAGCTCGCCATGTCGCCGTGGTAGTCGAGATGGTCGCGGGTGAGATTGGTGAACACCGCCACGTCGAAATGCACCGCGTCCACGCGGCCCTGGTCGAGCGCGTGCGAGCTGACTTCCATCGCCACCGCCTGCGCGCCGGCGTCGCGCAGCTGCGCCAGCAGCGCGTGCAGCGGCAGCACCAGCGGCGTGGTGAAGCCGGTCGGCTGCACCTGCCCGTACAGGCCGGCGCCGAGGGTGCCGATGCTGCCGCTGCGCGTGCCCAGCAGGTGCCAGGCCTGCGCCAGCAGTTGCACGGTGGAGGTCTTGCCGTTGGTGCCGGTGACCCCGACCATGGTCATGGTCTGCGACGGATGGCCGTGGAACTGGTCGGCCATCGCGCCCATGCGCGCGCGCAGGCCCGGCACCGCGATCGCATCGGCCGGCGCCGGCAGCTCGGCCGGGGCCGGCGGGTCGTACAGCACCGCGACGGCGCCGTTGGCGCGCGCCTGTTCGACGAAGCCCAGGCCGTGCGCGCCGAACCCGGCGATCGCGACGAAGGCATCGCCCGGGCGCACCGCGCGGCTGTCCATGACCAGCCCGGACACCTGCACGTCGTGCGGCAGCGCCACACCCGGCAGCAGTTGCGACAGCGACATCGCGCGGGTCACTGGCGGGTCTCCTGCAGCGGGGCCGGCAACGCGGCCGGCGCCGGCGGCGCCACCGCGCGCGCGCTGGGCAGCGCGGCATCGACCTCTGCGGCAGCGTCGGGCACGGTGGCCGGATCCGGCTCCACCGGCACCGGCGGCGGCGCATGGCCGCTCTTGCCGGCGGCCTGCGCGGCCAGCCACGACTGGATGTCGTCCGGCGGCACGTCCATCAGCCGCAGCGCGCCTTCCATCACGTTGTGGAACACCGGCGCCGAGACCAGGCCGCCGTAGTACTTGGCGCCCTGCGGGTCGTTGATCACGATGACCGTGGCGAAACGCGGGTTGCTCGCCGGCACCAGGCCCGCGAACAGCGCGTTGTAGTGGCCGCGCTCGTAGCCGCCGGGGCCGGCCTTGCGCGCGGTACCGGTCTTGCCGGCGACGTGGTAGCCCAGGATCGCCGCGCCCTTGGCGCCGCCCTGGGTGACCACGGTCTCCATCATCGCCACCACTTCCTTGGAGATCGCCGGGTCCAGCACCTGCTTGCTGTCCTCGTGCTGGCCCTTGACGAAGGTCGGCGTGACCAGGCGCCCGCCGTTGCCCAGCGCGCAGTAGGCGCGGGCGATCTGCAGCGGCGTCACCGACAGGCCGTAGCCGTAGGACATGGTGGTCTTGGAGGCACCATTCCAGCGCCCAGGCGACGGGAACACGCCGGCCGATTCGCCGGGGAAGCCGCTGTGCGGGGAGCTGCCGTAGCCGTAGCTGTGGACCTGGTCGTAGAAGGTCTGGTCCGGCAGCTTGGCCGCGATCTTGGCCGCGCCGATGTTGGAGCTGCGGGTGATCACCCCGGTCACGGTCAGCACGCCGTTGTTGCGCGGCACGTCCTTGATCGTGAAACGGCCCACCGACATGTAGCCGGGGTTGGTGTCGATCAGCGTGTCCTTGGTCACCACCCCGGCCTTGAGCGCGGTGGAGATGGTCAGCGGCTTCATCGTCGAGCCCGGCTCGACCAGGTCGGTGACCGCGCGGTTGCGGCGCACGTCCGGGTTGACCCCGTTGACCGCATTGGGGTTGTAGGTCGGCAGGTTGACCATGGCCAGGATCTCGCCGGTGGCCACGTCCATGATCACGATCGAGCCGCCGGCGGCCTTGTTCTCCACCAGCGCGTTGCGCAGCTCCTTGTAGGCCAGGAACTGGATGCGGCGGTCGATGCTCAGGGTCAGGTCCTTGCCCGGCTGCGCCGGCTTGACCAGGTCGATGCTCTCGACGATCGCGCCCTTGCGGTCGCGGATCACCCGCTTGGCGCCCGGCTTGCCGCGCAGCCACGAATCGAACGCCAGCTCCAGCCCTTCCTGGCCGCGGTCGTCGATGTTGGTGAAGCCCAGCACATGCGCCATCGCTTCGCCCTGCGGGTAGAAGCGGCGGAATTCGCGCTGCGAGAACACGCCGGGGATGCCCAGCGCGACCACCGCATGCGCCTTGTCCGGATTGATCCGGCGCTTGAGGTACATGAACTCCTTGTCCGCCTTCTGCGAGAGCTTGGCGGTGAGTTCGTCGACCGGCAGCCCCAGCGCCTGCGCCAGCTGCGGGATGCGGTCCGGGCTGCGCAGCAGTTCCTGCGGATTGACCCAGATCGACTCCACCGGCGTGGACACCGCCAGCGGCTCGCCGTTGCGGTCGGTGATCATGCCGCGCGAGGTGGCGATCGGCAGCTCGCGCAGGTAGCGCGCCTCGCCCTGACGCTGGTAGAAATCGCTGTTGATCAGCTGCACGTAGGCCGCGCGGCCGATCAGGGTCACCGAGCACAGGCCCAGCGCCGCGCCGACCAGCACCAGGCGGCCGCGCAGGTTGAAGTTGCTGCGGGGGCGATTGCGGCCGCTCTTGTTCACGGACGCACCACCACGATGTCACCGGTCTCGGGGAACTTCATCCCCAGCCGCTCGCGCGCGACCTGGTCGACGCGATTGCTCTCCGCCCAGGTCGCCTGCTCCAGCTGCAGCCGGCCGAACTCGATGTTCAGCTCGTCGCGGTTGTGCTCCAGCCGCGACAGCTCCACGAACAACTGGCGATGGCGATGGCGCATGTACACCACCCCGATCGCCGAGGCGATGGTGCAGGCGAGCAGCACGATCAGCAGCAGCCGGCTCATTGGGCGTCTCCGTGCGGAGACGCCGGGATTGGGGATTCGGGATTGGGGATGCGGCGGGCGCTCTTCTCGAATCCCGAATCCCCACTCCCCAATCCCAGCTTCTCAGCCACCCGCAACACCGCGCTGCGCGCGCGCGGGTTCACCGCCAGTTCGTCGGCGTCGGCCTTGATCGCGCCGCCGTGCAAGCGCAGGGTCGGCACGAAGGTCGTGGCCTCCGGCAGGCGGCGGTTGCTCGGCGGGGCCTTGGCGTGGCGCTGCATGAACTGCTTGACGATGCGGTCTTCCAGCGAGTGGAAGCTGATCACCGCCAGGCGGCCGCCGGGCTTGAGCCGGGCCAGCGCCGCGTCCAGGCCGGTCTCCAGATCGGCCAGCTCGCGGTTGATGTGGATGCGGATCGCCTGGAAGCTGCGCGTGGCCGGATGGGTCTTGCTGTCGCCGCGCGGCATCACGCCGGCGATCAGCTCGGCCAGCTCGGCGGTGCGGGTCAGCGGCTGCTTCTCGCGGCGGGCGACGATGGCGCGGGCGATGCGCCGGCTCTGCCGCTCTTCGCCGTAGGTCCACAGCACGTCGGCGATCTCGCGCTCGTCGGCGCGCGCCAGCCACTGCGCCGCGCTCTCGCCGGCCTCCGGGTCCATGCGCATGTCCAGCGGGCCGTCCTTGCCGAAGGAAAAGCCGCGTTCGGCCACGTCCAGCTGCGGCGAGGACACGCCCAGGTCGAACAGCACCCCGTCCAGAGCAACGGCGGCGTCCCACTGGCCCAGTTCGGCGAAGCTGCCGCGATAGATGGACACGCGCGCGTCGCCGCCGAACGCATGTTCGGCTTCGGCGATCGCCTCGGGATCCTTGTCCATCACCAGCAGCCGGCCTCCTGGGCCGAGTTTGTGCAGCACCCCGCGCGCGTGTCCGCCACGCCCGAACGTGCCATCCAGATAGATTCCGTTTTCGATCACCTGCAGCCCGTCCAGGACCTGCGCGAACAACACCGGCACATGCGCCGCCGATGGTTGCGACACCGGGAGGTGACCGGCCTGCGCCTGTCCGCGCATCCGGACACCCCGACTCACAACTTCAGATCGAGCAATCCATCGCCCAGATCCTCGTCAGACAACGTCTGCTGGATCAGTGCGCGATGAGCCTGCTCGCTCCACAGTTCGAACTTGTCGCCCATGCCCAACAGCACGGCGCGCTTTTCAATGCCCACCGCGGCGCGATGGCTCGGCGGGATGGTGATGCGGGCGTTGGCGTCCAGCTCCAGCGCGGCCGACGAACCCACCAGCTTCTGCTGCAGGACCCGCACCACGCGCTGGGTGTTGGGCTTGGCCATGACGTCGTCACGGACCCGCTCCCACTCCTTCTCCGCATACAGCCACAGGCAGCCGGCCTCGAACGGGTTGTAGGTCAGCACCAGCCGATTGCCGCTCACGCGCGCGACGAGGTCGCGGTACGCGGTGGGAACCGCCATACGCCCCTTGTCGTCCACAGTGATTGCGGTCTCGCCCTGAAACACGACGCCTGCACCTTTCCGAATCCGCCTGGGCGGTCATTGAACCACGAAAAACCACAAAAAACCCGGTTTCCCCTCAAGTGCCCACCTTAGCAGCGCGCAACGGGTTGTCAACAACTTTGCGAGCGGTAAATCGCTAGCGGGATCAATGGTTTGCAACGATCTTTAGAGACTTGTTCAAGGCTTATCCACAAGTTACTGTTTCGTCTCAAATTTTGAGATTGAACGGAAATTCAGGCCTGTGTACGGGGCGTTAAGGCGGTCGTCACCAGCCGTCGACATGGCGCCCGGGCTCGCACCGCGTTGCGCAAGCGCGCACACTGCCGCGCATGTGTCTGGTCGTTCTCGCGCACGCTGCGCACCCGCGATGGCGCTTGCTGCTGGTCGGCAACCGCGACGAATTCCACGCCCGCCCGACCGCGCCGCTGCAGCGCTGGCCGGCCCCGGCGCAGCGCCTGCTGGCCGGGCGTGACCTGCGCTCCGGCGGCACCTGGGTGGGGCTGGACGCCGCCGGCCGCTGCGCCGTGGTCACCAACGTGCGCGACCCGCTGGCGTCGATGTCCGGCGCCTCGCGCGGCGCCCTGATCGCCGACTACCTGACCGGCACCGAGCCGGCCGCGGCCTTCGCCGACGCGCTGGCCGCGCGCGCCGACGCCTATCCGCCGTTCAACCTGCTGCTGGCCGATGCCGCCGGCGCCGCCTACGTCGGCAACCACCCGCCCGGCCGCAGCGCCCTGGTGCCCGGCGTGCATGGCATGTCCAACGGCGCACTGGACGCGCCCTGGCCCAAGACCCTGCGCCTGCGCGCGGCCGTGACCGCCTGGATCGCCGCCGGCGACGACGACCTGGCGCCACTGTGGCGCGCGCTGGCCGACGAGACCCTGGCCGACCCGGCCGACCTGCCCGACACCGGGGTCGGCGCGGACCTGGAACGGCGGCTGTCGCCGGCCTTCATCCGTGGCAGCGACTACGGCACCCGCGCCAGCACCATCGTCGCGGTGGACGCCGCCGGCCACGGCTGGATCCACGAGCGCCGGTTCGGCCCGGGCGGGGTGTTCCTGGGGGAAACTCGGCTGGAGAACCGGCAGGCGCGACTGGACGCCCGAGCGCCGTGACGCCTGCGCTCAGACGTACGACTGAGCCGCGGCTGCCACCGCACGCGAGGAAAGGCACGGACATGGCGCGCATGGTACGGCGGCGGCTCGGACGGCTGCAGTCTGGACTGAAGGGAGCCTCTGATGACGAGAGGCGCACGCGTAGGAGCGGCTTCAGCCGCGATGAGGCGCTCCCAGGATCGCCCGTCGCGGCTGAAGCCGCTCCTACGAGACAACCTGATCCTTGGCGATAGCAGGCGATTAGAGGCCCGTAAAGGGCTCTCATAGTCGAAGACCCGCTATGGCGCGTCATGGAAAGAAGAAAGTGGCGGAGCCGGCCGATAAGCCGGGTTCTGTCGTGGACAGTCATTCTTCTAGGCGCACCGTCACCGGTACGCTCAAGCAACCTACCCGGACCCGACGCGGGCCGCGCCATGAGGTCCCTATTTGGTCTTGCTCCAGGTGGGGTTTGCCGTGCCGGTCCGTTACCGGACTCGCGGTGCGCTCTTACCGCACCATTTCACCCTTACCGGCCTGCTTGCGCAGACGTAGGCGGTATCTTTCTGTTGCACTAGTCCGTCGGCTCGCGCCGCCCAGGCGTTACCTGGCACCTTGCCCTATGGAGCCCGGACTTTCCTCGGCATCCCCCCACACCGAAATGCGAGGGGATGACGCGACTGTCTGGCCGACTCCGCCGCGCGCATTGTCGCATGCCTATAGGAATAATTTCCCTATCGGCATAATTTCCAATGACCACCAAACGCCTGGACACGCCGACAAGCGCAACGTCTCAACCGCCGTACAACGCCTTGCGCGAAGCACCGGTCAGTTCGGCGGCAAGCTTGGCGGCGGTGGACGGCGGCAGGTGCTCGCTGAGCTTGGCGTAGACGCGGCGGCCTTCGGCCAGCTGCGCGTCGGCGTCGTCGCCGGCGCCCTGCACCATCAGCACGAACTCGCCCTTGCGCTGGTTGTCGTCGGCCTCGACCCGGGCGTGCAGGTCGGCCAGGGTGCCGTCGAGCACGGTCTCGAACAGCTTGGTCAGTTCGCGCGCCATCACCGCCGGGCGGGCGTCGCCGAAGGCGGCGCGGCAGTCGGCCAGGGACTCGGCGATGCGGTGCGAGGCTTCGTAGAACACCAGGGTGCGCGGCTCGCCGGCCAACCGCGCCAGGCGCTCGCGGCGCGCCGAGGCCTTGGCCGGCAGGAAGCCTTCGAAGGCGAAGCGGTCGCTGGGCAGGCCGGCCACGCTGAGCGCGGCGATCGCCGCGCAGGCGCCGGGCACCGGGCTGACCCGTACCCCGGCCGCGCGTGCCGCGCGCACCAGGCGGTAGCCGGGATCGCTGACCAGCGGGGTGCCGGCGTCGCTGACCAGGGCCAGCGACTGGCCCTCCAGCAGGCGCGCGACGATGCGCTGGGACAGCGCCTCCTCGTTGTGTTCGTGCAGCGCCAGCAGCGGCCGCTCGATGCCGAAGTGGGCCAGCAACTGGCCGCTGCGGCGGGTGTCCTCGGCGCAGATCGCCGCCACCGAGCGCAGCGTCTCCTGGGCGCGCGGCGTCAGGTCGGCGAGGTTGCCGATCGGCGTGGCGACGACATGCAGGGTTCCGGGCTGGGCGCTCATCTACGGCTTTCCATGGTCAAGGGTAGAATCGTAGCGGTTTTCCCCGGCGCGCCCGGCGTGCCCAGCCGAATGGACCAGAAATGAACAAGCGATTCGCAAGGATTTCCGCCCTGTCGCTGCTGGCGCTGCTCGTCGCCGGCTGCGCCACCACCAGCGTGACGCCGAGCGCTTCGCCGGCCCAATCGGCCGCGCTGGCGCTGCTGGACCAGGGCAAGCCGCGGGACGCGGCGCAGCAGCTCGAGGCGCAGGCCGCCGGCGCCACCGGCAGCGCCCGCAACCAGTTGCTGGGCGACGCCGCCTTCGCCTGGTACGAGGCCGGCGATACGGCCCGCGCGCGCAGCCTGCTGGCGCAGGTGCAGCCGCGGCAGTTGCCGCCGCTGAGCAAGGTGCGGGTGGCATTGGTGGAGGCCGAGCTGGCCCTGGCCGACCGCCAGCCGGCCAAGGCGCTACAGGCGCTGGGCAGCGATCCGCAGGCGGTGCCGCAGAACCTGCGCGCGCGCTGGCACCTGGCCCGTGCGCAGGCGCTGGAAGGCACCGGCGACGCCACCGCGGCGCTGGACGAACGCGCGCGCGCCGACAACGGCCTCAGCGGCCAGGCGCGCAGCGACAACCAGCGCGCCATCGTGCGCCAGCTGGCCACGCTCAACGATGCCACCCTGCAGGCGCGCGCCGCCGCGCTGCCGGCCGGCGACCCGCTGTACAACTTCGTCGGCCGCGCACTGCTCAGCCGCGGCCTGGCGCTGCCGCGTCCGTTCGACCGCGGCGAGCAGTGGGGCTTCGACACCAGCAAGCGGCCGCCGGCCGAACGCGACGGCTACCGCCCGCCGGCCAAGCTGGCGGTGCTGCTGCCGCTGAGCGGCAGCCTGGCCACCGCGGCCGCGCCGGTGCGCGACGGCCTGCTTGCCGGCTACTACGGCGAGACCCGGCGGCGTCCTGCGATCGACTTCATCGACACCACCGGCACCCCGGCCGGCGCGCTGGCCGCCTACCAGAAGGCGGTCGACGGCGGCGCCGACTTCGTGGTCGGCCCGCTCGGCCGCGACGAGGTGACCGCGCTGTTCGGACGCGACGCGCTGCCGGTGCCGGTGCTGGCGCTGAACCGCGGCACCCACGCGCCGCCGGGCGGCAGCGCCGGTTTCTCGCTGGCGCCGGAAGACGACGGCATCGCCGCCGCCGAATACCTGCTGGCGCACGAGCGCCACAACACCCTGGTGATCGGCAGCAACGACGACACCGGCCGCCGCGCGGTGGCCGCGTTCCGCGACCGCTTCAGCGAGCGCGGCGGCAAGGTCGCCGGCAGCGTCAGCGTGGCCGACACCCCGGGCGACATCGGCGCGCAACTGCGCAACGCCGGCGCCGCCGACTCGGTGCTGCTGGCGGTCAAGGGCAACACCGCCCGCGCGCTGGCGCCCCAACTGGCGCTGGCCGGTTTCGCCGGCAAGACCCGGGTGGCGACGTCGCAGTTGGTGCTGGGCACCGGCAAGCCCGAGGACGACCTGGTGCTGGACGGCATCGTCTACCCGAGCGAGCTGTGGAACGTGCGCGGCGTCGGCGGCCTGCCGGCGGCGACCAGCGTGGCCGACATGCTGCCGACCGCGCGCGGCCCGGCCGGTCGCCTTTTTGCATTCGGCTACGACGCCTGGCAGATCACCGCGTACCTGGAGAAGCTGGCGACCGGCAAGGACAGCGGCCTGCGCGGCGCCACCGGCGTGCTGCACCTGGACGGCTTCGGCAACATCGTGCGCACCCCGGCCTGGTCCACCTTCAGCGGCGGGCGCCCGACCCCGCTGCCCGATGGAAACTGAGCGGCGCCGACGCGGCAACGCGGTGGAAGCGGCGGCGCGCGCCGAACTGGAGCGCGCCGGCCTGCGCCTGATCGCCGCCAACGTCGCCTTCCGCGGCGGCGAGCTGGACCTGGTGATGCAGCAGGCGCAAAGCCTGGTGTTCGTCGAAGTGCGCTACCGGCGCAGCACCGCATTCGGTGGCGGCGCGGCCTCGGTCGACCTGCGCAAGCGCCGCCGCCTGCTGCTGGCGGCGCAACTGTTCCTGGCCGCGCATCCGCAGTACGCCAACTGGCCGTGCCGCTTCGACGTGGTCGAGGCCGAAGGCGATCCGCCGCGGCTGACCTGGCTGCGCGACGCCTTCCGCGCCGAGGATTGCTGAGGTGCCCAGCGTCTTCACCCACGCTGCGGTGCCGCTGGCACTGTGGGCCGCCGCCGACCGCGGGCGCATTTCCACCCGCCTGCTCGGCGCCGGCATCGTCGCGGCGATGCTGCCCGACGCCGACGTGCTCGGCTTCGCCCTGCACATCCCCTACGCCGACGCCTTCGGCCATCGCGGCGCCAGCCACTCGCTGTTGTTCGCCGCGGTACTGGGCGTGCTCGGCGCGCTGCTGCACCGGCCCCTGCGCGCCAGCGCGCTGCAGGCGGCCGTCTGGCTGTTCGTCTGCACCGCCTCGCATCCGCTGCTCGATGCGATGACCTCCGGCGGCCTCGGCGTGGCTCTGGCCTGGCCGTGGAGCGAACAGCGCTGGTTCGCGCCGTGGCGGCCGATCCGGGTCTCGCCGTTCGCCAACGGTTTCTTCAGCGCGCGCGGCATGGCCACGCTGTGGTCCGAACTACGCTGGGTGTGGCTGCCGCTGGCGCTGGCCGTGCTCACCTGGAAACTGCTGCAGCCGCCCTCGCCTTCCACTTCGTCGTCGCCACCTTCGCCATGACCACCGCCTTGCCCACCGCGCTCACCGACACCCTTTCCGCCCTGCTCGGCGCCGAGGGCTGGCGCACCGATGCCGACAGCCGCCGCAGCTATGGCGAGGACGATTCGCGGCGCTGGGCGCTGGCCGATGCGGTGGCGCTGCCGCAGACCCGCGAGCAGGTGCAGGCGATCGTGCGCGCCTGCCGCGCGCACCGCGTGCCGCTGGTGGCGCGCGGCGCCGGTACCGGCACCGCGGGCGCCGCGGTGCCGTTCGCCGGCGGCGTGGTGCTGTCGTTCGCGCGCATGAACCGCATCCTGCAGTTGCGCCCGGCCGACCGCTGCGCGGTGGTCGAACCCGGCGTGCTCAACGGCGACCTGCAGCAGGCCTTGGCGCCGCACGGGCTGTTCTGGCCGCCGGATCCGTCCAGTGCGGAGATCTGCAGCGTCGGCGGCAACCTCTCCACCAATGCCGGCGGACCGCGCGCGGTGAAGTACGGCGCCACCCGCGACAACGTGCTCGGCCTGGTCGCGGTGACCGGCACGGGCGAGTTGATCCGCTGCGGCGGCGCCTACACCAAGGACGCCACCGGCTACGACCTGACCCATCTGCTGGTCGGCAGCGAAGGCACCCTGGCGTTGATCGTGGAAGCGACGCTGAAGCTGTCGCCGCGACCGCTGGCGCAGGCCGGCCTGCGCGCGCTGTACCGCGACGCTGCCGCCGCCGCTGCCGCGGTGTCGCGGCTGATGGCGCAGCCGAGCACGCCGACCATGCTCGAGTTCATGGACCGCAGCGCGATCGCGCTGCTGCGCCGCAACGGCAGCGACGTGCCCGAGGCCGGCGCGATGCTGCTGATCGAGGCCGACGGCGACCACGACACCCTGCCCTACACGCTGCAGGCGTTGGGTGCGGCGGCCGAGGGCGACGGCCTGCTGGCGCTGGACGTGGCCGCCGACGGCAGCGCGCGCGACCGCCTGTGGGCCGCGCGCCGCGCGCTGTCGCCGGCGCTGCGCACGATCCGCCCGGGCAAGATCAACGAAGACGTGGTGGTGCCGGTGTCGCGCATCCCCGAGCTGGTCGCCGGCGTGGAAGCGCTGGCCGCCGAGTTCGACCTGCCGATCGTCGCCTTCGGCCATGCCGGCAACGGCAACCTGCACGTCAACATCATGTACGCGCCCGACGACGCCGCCGAAACCGCGCGCGCGCAGGCGGCGCTGCCGCGACTGTTCGCACTGGTGCTGTCGCTGGAAGGCACGCTGTCCGGCGAACACGGCATCGGCGTGGCCAAGCGCGACTACATGGACCAGGCCTTCAATGCCGCGACCCTTGACGCGATGCGCGCGATCAAGCGGGCGCTGGATCCGGATGGGATCCTCAATCCGGGGAAGGTGTTGCCGGAGACTTGATCGGATTCGGGATTCGGGATGACCAGCCTGGCGGCTGTTGAGAGCCGGGAATCGGGAATCGGGAATCGGGAATCGGGAATCGCAACAGCGTCTTTCGCGTGCTGATCCATTGCAACGTCGCCATGCGGCGGTGCCGTCGTAGATACCGTCTTACCCCCTAGCAGGCAAGGCCCCTTTTCGGATCGAACGCCGTGCCCGATTTGAGAACGCCGTAGGCCAGGTGCAGGAGCTTGCGCATGGCGGCGCACACGATCTGCTTGCCGGCTTTGCCGCGTTCGCTCAGCCGCTGTTTCAGCGCCCGGATGATCGGGTTGTGGGTCATGGCCACCAGGGCCGGCATGAACAGGCCCGCGCGCAGGCGGGACGAGCCGGTACGCGAGATGCAGACGTGGCCTTTGCGCTCGCCCGACTCCTGCAGGCACGGATTCAGGCCCGCGAAGGCGGTCACCGCCGAGGCATCGGCGAAGCGCCTCACATCGCCAAGCTCGGCCAGCATCAAGGCCGCGCTGGTGTCGGCAATGCCCTGGATGCTCACCAGCAGCTCGCGCTGCCCACGCAAGGTCGGATCCTGGTCGATATGGTCATCGATGGCCTGCTCGATCTGGGCGATGTGGTGTTGCAGATCGGCCAGATGGACCTGGATCGAGTCCTTCACCTGGGCCGGAGCGACGTCCAGCCGGTTGCGCTCCATCTGCAGCATCTGTTGCAGATCCTGGCGCCGGCGCACCAGCGCTTTAAGCTGCTTGAGCGCCGGCGGATCAGGGGACCAACGGCGTAACTGCTCGCGGTGACGCAGGGCATAGCTGGCGATCAGCTTGGCATCGCTGCGATCGGTCTTGACCCGGCTGAGTTGGCTGCGTGCGTACGCGGCCGTCTGTGCCGGGTTGAGCACGCACACCCGATAGCCTCGTGCGTGGAGGAACTCGGCCAGCGCCTGGTGGTAGGTGCCGGTGGCCTCCATGGCGATCCAGCTATCGGACTGGGCATGCGTCTGCAGCCATGCCTGCAGGGCCTGGAAGCCCTTGGCATCGTTGGACAACTTGGCCTTGGTACGGTGCTTGCCATTGGTCAGCTCGATGGCCACATCGAAACTGCGTTTGGCGACGTCGATGCCGATGACGGGAGACATGCGCGATTCCTCCATCGTGTCAGGGTCATGATCGGCGCTGGGCCCGGTCCTGCCTTGTCGATGCGAGTTCACGCCCGGGGGGGCGGACTCTGGATACCGTTCGGACACCCAAGGGCCAGCATGTGGAGGGCGGAGCCGATCTACGATGCAAGCTCGAAGCTTTAGGAGCGACTGGACCTCCCACACCTCCTCCGATGATCAGTCGGAAGACATGACGCCTGTTTAGGGGCGACATGTCCAGATACAAGGAGCGGCTTTAGCCGCGACGGGCATCACCGGTAAGACCACGGTCGCGGCTGAAGCCGCTCCTACGACGAACCAAGGCGATCGCGGCACACGCAATGGCATTGCGTCCGAGATGCGCTGTCGCTGTCGGCGACCGATGTGTGGCGCGACGGCGATGTGCACCCTGTGCCTGACGCCGCTGCCACGTGGCCTTCACGACAGCCATTCGGCAGGCGTGACCACGCTGACGTGATCGGCACCTTCGGCGAGCGTCGGCGCTTCGAACAGGCTGGCCACGGACTGGATCGCCGCCTCCGGCACCTGTTCGTCCGCTGGCCGCTGCAGATTCCGCGCGAGCGCAACCGGCAACGCGACCTTGATCCAGACGATCTCGATCCTGGCACCGGCCGCTTTCGCGATGGCGACGATCGGCGCGCGGTGCCGGGCACCCGGCAGCGCCGCGTCGAAATAGACGGTCCAGGGCCGCGCCGGTTGCCGCGCGATCCAGGTGGTCTTTCCCGCGCCCTGGAGACCGCACACGATCACGACAGTCCAGGCCACGGCAGGTTCGCACGAACCGGCAAGGATCGTCGTCAGGGCCTCGTGACTTTGCCGCCATGCGGCTTGGCTGCGTTCCGGCGTCCACACGCGACCACGTTCCGTTTGCAGGAAGTGATCCGGGTTGATCACGATGGGATGGGAGCGCACGGTCATCTGTTCTTTCGTTTATCGCGTTCCACCCGCTCCCAGGGCATGCGTTGCCGCCGTAGGAGCGGCTTTAGCCGCGACCGGGGCATTACCGGTGAAGCCATGTCGCGGCTAAAGCCGCTCCTACGCAGATCCAGGCGAGGCCGCCACGACAGATCACGCGGACGGACACTGCACGCCGATGAAGCGCAATCCCACGCCCGGCTCGGTGGCGATGTAGCGCGGGGCCACCGCGCTGTCGCCGAGTTTCTGCCGCAGCTTGCCGACCAGGATGCGCAGGTAGTGCGTGTCGTCCTGGTGGGTGGGGCCCCATAGTTCGCGCAGCAGTTGCGGCTGCGTCACCACGCGGCCGCTGTGCCGCAGCAGCAGGGCGAGCAGCGCGTACTCCTTGCGGCTGAGCGGCAGCGCCTCGCCTTCAAGACGCACTTCGCGCAGGCCCAGGTGGATGTGCAGGTGGCCATCGTCGAACACCGGCTCGGCCTCGCCAGCGACCGGCTGCATGCGCAGCAGCACGCGGATGCGCGCCATCAGTTCCTGCACGCCGAACGGCTTGGTCACGTAGTCGTTGGCGCCGGCGTCCAGCGCCTGCACCTTCTCGTCCTCGCCGGCCCGCACCGTCAGCATGATCACCGGCACCGACGACCATTGCCGCAGTTCGCGCAGCACGCTGTGCCCGTCCTGGTCGGGCAGGCCGATGTCCAGCACCACCAGTTCGGCGCCGTGCGCGGCCAGCTGCGCCAGGCCGGCAGCGCCGGTGTCGGCCTGCAGCACGCGGTAGCCCTGCGCGCGCAGGCTGATGTCGAGGAAACGGCGGATCTGCGGCTCGTCGTCGATGACCAGCACGCGCGGCGGCGGAATCGGATCGGCGTGGGACTCAGTCGGCATCGGGGCGGGACGGCGGCGCGGCGGGTTCGATGAGCGGCAGGGTAATGCGGATCGTGGTGCCGCGGCCATCGGGGCCGGGCAGCGCCTCGACGCTGCCGCCGTGCGCGCCGATCATGCCCTGGCAGATGGTCAGGCCCAGTCCGGTGCCGTGGCGGCCGCGGTCGCCGCGCTCGACGCTGTAGAACATGTCGAAGATGCGCGCGCGCTCGTCCTCGGGAATGCCCGGGCCGCGGTCGCTGATGTCGATGCGCAGGCGGCCCTCGACCATGCCCGCGGCCACGCGGATCGCCGCGTCCGCCGGCGAGAACTTGGCCGCGTTCTCCAGCACGTTGAAAATCGCCTGCTCGACCAGCGCCGGGTGCACCCACAGCGTCGGCAGGTCCGCGGCCAGGGCGATGTCCAGGCGCACCTGCGGCTGGTAGCGCTGCAGGCGCCGCGCGGCCGAGCCGATCAGTTCGTCCACGCCGATCCAGTCGCGGTTCAAGGTCAGCCCGGTGTGGCCGAGCCGGGTCATGTCCAGCAGGTTCTGGATGTAGCGGTCCAGGCGTTCGCCTTCCAGTTGGATCGTCTCGAGCAGGCTGCGGCGGTCGTCCGCATCCATCGCCTTGCCGTAGCTGGACAGGCTGCTGGCCGCCCCGATCATCGCCGCCAGCGGCGAGCGCAGGTCGTGCGAGACCGAGGACAGCAGGGCCGAGCGCAGCCGCTCGGTCTCGCCGCTGACCCGCGCGCTCTCCAGGTCGGCGACCAGCCGCGTGCGCAGCGCGGCCTGGCCGATGTCCTCGACCATCGCCTCGGCCAGGCGCTGCTGCTCCAGGCCCGGGCGCTGCACGCCGGCGCCGAAGCGCAACCCGACCACGCCGATGGTGCCGCGCTCGTGGCGCACCGGCAGGAACCACCAGCTCGCGCCGGCCAGCGTATCGGTGAAGCGACCGGTGGCCTGGCCGTGGCGCTGCGCCCAGTCGGCGGCGCTGCGGTCCACCGCGGCCATCGTCGGCGCGTAGTCGTCGGTGCCGTCATGCGCGCGCTCCAGCGGCTGCAGGCGCAGCCAGGCCTCGGCGTCGAGGGTGCCGGCGAGCGCGCGGCGCCCGGCCTCCAGCACCTGGCCGAGGTCGGCGGCGCTGGTCAGTTCGCGGCCCAGCCGCTGCAGTGCGGTGGTCTGCGCATTGACCGCGCGCAGCGCCAGCACCTGCATGCGCAGGCGCGAGGCCAGGCGTCCGGCGACCAGGGCGGCGACCAGGAACAGCAGCACCGTGACCACGCCCTGGCGCGCGCCGATCTGGAAGGTGAAACGCGGCTCGATGAAGAAGAAGTTGTAGCTGAAGAAGCTCAGCAGCGCCGCCAGCACCGCCGCGGTCATCCGCGTCTTCGACGCGACCATCACCACCGCGACGATGAACACCATCGACAGGTCGTCGATGCCGACCCAACTTTCGGCGATCCAGGCGACCACCACCGCCAGCGCCGAGGCCACCGTGGCGAACAGCAGGTCGTCGCGCGACAGCCAGTGCGCGGGGCTGCGCCAGCGCCGCCGCGCCCGCGCGCGCGCTTCCGGCGAACTGATGATCACCAGCTCGTAGTGCGCACCGCGTTGCAGCAGCTGCTGGGTCAGGGTGCGGTTGATCATGCGCGCCAGCGGGCGCTCGCGGGTGCGGCCCAGCACCAGCGTGGACACGCCGCTGCGCGCGGCATGGTCGAGCAAGGTGTCGGCGACGTTGGCGCCGTGCAGCAGCGCGGCCTCGCCGCCGAGCCGGCGCGCCAGCGCGAACGCGCGGTCGATCTCCAGTTGCCAGTCGGCCTCCGGCTGCGCCTGGGTCTGCACGGTGACCACCGTCCACGGCGCGCCGCGGCGCTCGGCCAGGCGCCGCGCCACCCGCACCAGGTAGTCGGACTGGCCGCGCCCGTCGATCGCCACCATCACCGTGCGCCGCAGCGCCACGCTGGTGCGGCCCTGCGCGGCCTGCACGTCGCGCAGATCGTTGTCGACGCGGTCGGCGGCGGTCTGCATCGCCAGCTCGCGCAGCGCGGCCAGGTTGGACGGCGAAAAGAACGCCTGCAACGCCTGCCCGGCCTGCTCGGGCAGGTAGACCTTGCCCTGCTGCAGGCGTTCGATCAGTTCGCGCGGCGGCAGGTCGACCAGCACGATGTCGCGCAAGCGGTCGAAGATCGCATCGGGCACGGTCTCGCTGACGCGCACGCCGGTGATGCGGTGGACCACGTCGTTGAGGCTTTCCAGGTGCTGGATGTTGACCGTGCTGTAGACGTCGATGCCGGCGTCGAGCAGTTCCTGCACGTCCTGCCAGCGCCGCTCGTGGCGGCTGCCCGGTGCGTTGCGATGGGCCAGTTCGTCCACCAGCACCAGCGGCGGGCGCATTGCCAGCAGCGCATCCAGGTCCATCTCGTCCAGCGTGCGGCCGCGGTACTCCAGGCGCCGCCGCGGCTGCACGGTGAGGCCTTCCAGCAGCGCCGCGGTCTCGGCGCGGCCGTGGGTCTCGACCACGCCGACCACCAGGTTGCTGCCTTGCTGCTGCAACTGCCGCGCACGCGACAGCATCGCGTAGGTCTTGCCGACCCCCGGCGCCGCGCCGAGGAACACGGTCAGGCGCCCGCCGCGCTCGCGCTGCAGTTCGCCGATCAGGGCATCGGCCTGTTGGGTGCGGGGGTCTGACATGGAAAGTGGCGGATGAGGTGAGGGTGCAGGTCGGGACCCGGGACCCGGGACCCGGGACCCGGGACCCGCGAAAGCGTAACAGCGCCGCTCCGATCTACCGCTGTTGCGGTTGCTATTGCTTTTCCCGGGCCCCGGGTCCCGGGTCCCGAGTCCCGGCCTCATCCAAGGCCAGATTCAGCGCCAACACATTCACCCGCGGCGCGCCGAGCACGCCGAACTGGCGCGGCTGGGTCTGCGCGGCGACCAGGGCGGCGACGCTCTGCGGCGGCAGGCCGCGCGCGGCGGCGACGCGCGCCACCTGAAGTTGCGCCGCGTCCACGCTGATGTCCGGGTCCATGCCGCTGCCGGACTGGGTGATCAGATCGTCCGGCACCTGCGCGGGGTCGATGCCTTCGCGCGCGGCCACGGCCTGGCGGGTGTCGTCCAGACGCTTGCGCAGGTCGGGGTTGCTACGCGCCTGGTTGCTGCCGGCCGCCGACATCGGATCGTACTTGGCGCCTGACGGACGCGGCTGGAAATAGCCGGCGGCGGCGAACGGCTGCGCCACCAGCGCCGAGCCGACCACGCGGCCATCGTGCGTGCGCAGGCTGCCGTTGGCCTGCTCGGGGAACAGCGCGCCGGCCAGCACGGTGGCCAGCAACGAGTACAGCGCCGCGGACGCGAGCACCAGCAGCGGCAGCACCAGCACGGCGCGCCAGCGCATCGGTTCGCGGAGGGAAACGGAAGACACGGTCATGGAGGTAATTCCGAAAGAGCGTGAGAATCGGCGCTGGGGTCAGCCCAGCGCCACCAGCAGCAGGTCGATGACCTTGATCCCGACGAACGGCAGCAGCACGCCGCCCACGCCGTAGATCAGCATGTTCCGGCGCAGCAGCGAGGTCGCCGAGGACGGGGTGAAGCGCACGCCGCGCAGGGCAAGCGGGATCAGTGCCGGGATCACCAGCGCGTTGAAGATCAGCGCCGCGAGCACCGCGTTGGTCGGGCTGGACAGGCGCATCACGTTCAGCGCGGCCATCTGCGGGATCGAGGCGGCGAACAGCGCCGGCAGGATCGCGAAGTACTTGGACACGTCGTTGGCCAGCGAAAAGGTGGTCAGCGCGCCGCGGGTGATCAGCTGCTGCTTGCCCACTTCCACCACCGCCAGCAGCTTGGCCGGATCCGAATCCAGATCGACCATGTTGCCGGCCTCCTTGGCCGCCTGGGTGCCGGAGTTCATCGCCAGGCCGACGTCGGCCTGGGCCAGCGCCGGCGCGTCGTTGGTGCCGTCGCCGACCATCGCCACCAGGCGTCCGCCGGCCTGCTCCTGGCGGATGCGCGCCAGCTTGTCCTCGGGCGTGGCTTCGGCGATGTAGTCGTCGACGCCGGCCTCGGCGGCGATGGCCGCCGCGGTGAGCGGGTTGTCGCCGGTGATCATCACCGTCTTGACGCCCATCGCGCGCAGCCGCGCGAACTTCTCGCGCACGCCGTGCTTGACCACGTCCGACAGCTCGACCACGCCCAGCACGTGCCGGCCCTCGGCCACCACCAGCGGCGTGGCGCCGCTGCGTGCGACCTGCTCGACGCGGCTCTTCAGCTCCGCCGGCACCTGCCCGCCCAGCGCGGTGACATGGCGGATCAGCGCATCGGCGGCGCCCTTGCGGATCGACCGCGGCGGCTGCATGCCGTTGGCCGGCAGGTCGACGCCGGACATGCGCGTCTGCGCGGTGAAGGCGACGAACTCGGCGCCCGCCGGATCGGCCGGCGGCAGGCCCTGCTCGCGCGCCAGGCGCACGATCGACTTGCCTTCCGGGGTCGGGTCGGCCAGCGACGACAGCATCGCCGCCTCGCGCAGCTGCGCCACGTCCACGCCGCTGAGCGCATGGAACACGGTGGCCTGGCGGTCGCCGTGGGTGATGGTGCCGGTCTTGTCCAGCAGCAGCACGTCGACGTCGCCGGCCACTTCCACCGCCTTGCCCGACTTGGCCAGCACGTTGGCCGACAGCGCGCGGTTCATGCCGGCGATGCCGATCGCCGGCAGCAACCCGCCGATGGTGGTCGGGATCAAGCACACCAGCAGCGCGATCAGCAGCAGCGGATCCACGTGCACGCCGACGAAGCCGGCGATCGCCGGCAGCGAGGCGACCACGATCAGGAAGGTCAGGGTCATCGCCGCCAGCAGCATGGTCAGCGCGATCTCGTTCGGCGTCTTCTGCCGGTTGGCGCCTTCCACCAGCGCGATCATCCTGTCCAGGAAACTGTGGCCGGGCTCGGCGGTGACCTTCACCAGGATCTCATCGGACAACACCTTGGTGCCGCCGATGACGCCGGAGCGATCGGTGCCGGCCTCGCGCAGCACCGGCGCGGATTCGCCGGTGACCGCGGCCTCGTTGATCGTGGCCAGGCCGTGCACGATCTCGCCATCGGCCGGGATCAGCTCGCCGGCCGACACCACCACCAGGTCGCCCGGGCGCAGTTCGGCGGCGGGCACGCTGGTCTCGCCGTCCAGCCGCACGCTGGCGACCCGGCGCGCCACCAGGTCCTTGCGCGCACGCCGCAGCGAGGCGGCCTGGCCGCGGCCGCGGGCCTCCGCCACCGCTTCGGCGAAATTGCCGAACAGCACGGTGACCAGCAGGATCGCGGTCACCGCCCAGCCGAAGCCGGCCGGGCCCTGGCCGGACACGGTGATCAGCGCCGACAGCAGCGTGCCGGCGAACACCACGGCCATCACCGGACTGCCCAGCAGGTGCCGCGGCGACAGCTTCAGCACGCTGTCGCGCAAGGCCGCGCGCAGCGCCGCGGCATCGAACAGCCCAGGCCGGCGCGCCGGCGAAGAGGCCACGGAAGTAGAAGGAAGCGGGGTGCTCATCGTCGTCGTCTCAGTGCGCGGCCAGGGTCAGGTGATCGGCGATCGGTCCCAACACCAAGGCCGGCGTGAATTGCAGAACGGTCAGGACCGCGATGACCGCGATCAGGGTCAGCGCGAAGGTCGGGGTTTCCACCTGCAGGCTGCCGCCGGTTTCCGGCGCCGCCCGCTTGCGCGCCAGTTGCGCGGCCACGATCAGCGGCACGATCAGCGCCGGATAGCGGCCCAGCAGCAGCACCACGGTGCAGCTCAGGTTCCACCACGGAATGCCGTCGCCCAGCCCCTCGAAGCCGGAGCCGTTGTTGGCGAAGGCCGAGGTGTACTCGTAGAACACCTGGCTGATGCCGTGGAAGCCGGGATTGGAGGTCGCCGAGATCGATGCCGGCAGGGCCAGGGTGATCGCGGTGAAGCCGAGCAGCACCAGCGGCTGCAGCAGGATCAGCAGCGCCAGCAGGCGCACCTCCGGCGCCTCGATCTTGCGTCCGAACAACTCCGGGGTGCGCCCGGTCATCAAGCCGGCCAGGAACACGCTCAGCAGCAGATACACCAGGAACTGCTGCAGGCCGCAACCGATGCCGCCCCAGATCGCGTTGATCAGCATGTTGACCATCGCCACGCCACCGGTCAGCGGCGCCAGCGAATCGTGCATGGCGTTGACCGAACCGTTGGAGGTCTGCGTGGTCAGCGACGACCAGGCCGCCGAGGCATCGACGCCGAAGCGCACCTCCTTGCCTTCCATCAGCGCGGCACTGCCGGGCGCGTGGCCTTCGGCCCACAGCGACACCGCGGTGGACGCCAGCGACATCACCAGCATGCTGCCGAACACCAGCGCGGTGAACTTGCGGCGCCCGGTGAACGGGCCGACCATGAACGCCACCGCCACCGGGATCAGCACGATGCCCAACATCTCCAGCAGGTTGGAGAACGGCGTGGGATTTTCCAGCGCCATCGCGCTGTTGGGGCCGTACCAGCCGCCGCCGTTGGTGCCGAGCTGCTTGATCGCCACCATCGCCGCGACCGGGCCGAGCGGGATCTTCTGCGTCTGCTGGCCGGCGCTGGCGTCCAGCGGCGTGGCGACCGGACCGGCCGCCAGCGTCGAAGGCACGCCCTGTTGGGTCAGCAGCAGCGTCCACAGCAGGCACAGCGGCAGCAGGAAACGCAGGGTCGGACGGATCACGTCGGCCCAGTAGTTGCCGAGATCGACCTCCTGCGCCGTCTCGCCGCCGCTCGCGGCCGCCTTGCGCGCCACATCCTGGCCACGCCCACCGAACAGGCCGCGCAGCGTCGCCGCGACCAGCGCCAGGCCCATCATCGGGGTGATGAACTGCAGGCCGACCACGCCCACCGCCTGCGACAGGTACGACAGCTGCGCCTGGCCCGAGTAGTGCTGCTGATTGGTGTTGGTCAGGAACGAGACCATGGTGTGCAGGGCCACGTCCCAGCGCATGTTGGGCACCGCATCCGGATTGAACGGCAGCCAGGCCTGGGTCACGAACAGCGCGAACACCAGCACGCCCAGTACCAGGTTGCTGGCCAGGAACGCGCCGGCATAGGCGCGCCAGTGCATGCCGCGCGCCGGGTCGGTGCCGAGCAGGCGGTACAGCGGGCGTTCGATCCAGCCGAACAGCGCGTCGCCGCGCATCGGCGCCCCGCGCATCACCTTGGCCAGGTACAGGCCCAGCGGCCATCCCAGCAGCAGCGCGAGCGCATAGACAAGCAATGTATCGATCATGGAAGTGGCACTCGGCTCAGAAATCTTCGGGGCGCAGGATCACGTACAGCAGGTAACCGGCCGCGACGATCACCGCCACGCCGCAAACGAACGAAAGCCAACCGCTCATGGTCTCAACTCCGAAACAAAGGGACGGCCCGCCGCACGGCAGGCCGCAATCGCGTGGGAACACCGCCGCCGTACGCGGCCTGCGCACGGAGGCAGAAGGGAAGCGCAACATGGCGACGCACGCCGGGTCGGACAGGCCTTCTGGCCCAGGCCGGCATTATCGAAGCCGTCGCCATAAACTCTCCGTGGCGAAGCCGCGCGGCACGCATAAATTCTGCGTAAAACCGCGCGACGCAGGCGCGTGCGCCACGTCTGCCGGCGCCTCGCCGCCGCCTGCACGGCAGCGCGCGACGACCTCAGTAATGCAGGATCGCGTCGATCAACGCCGTCGCCTGGTGGTTGCGGCGCCCGCCGTCGTAGGCGGCGAAGTCGTAGGCGTGCTCGTAGCGCAGCTCCGGGCGGATCTCCAGGTCCTGCGACACCCAGTGGGTCAGGCCGATGGTGTGGCTGGAGTAGCGCGTGGCGAACCCGGTGCGCTGGCCGTCGTGGTCGTTCACGAACTCGTTGCGGATCGCCAGCATGTCCGAGGCGCCGAGCTGGATGTTGACGTAGTTGACGATGGCGTCGGCGGTGCTGCGCCCCAGCGGGAAGTCCGGCGCCTCGCCCAGCGCATAGCCCGGGCGCCCGGTCGGCGCGTGCGACTGCGACGGATCGGTGGCCAGCGCCTGGTCGCGCACGTAGATATGGTAGGCCTCGGTGAGCATATGCACCTTCGGCGAGAAGCGGTGGCCCCAGGTCAGCACGAACTCCTGCAGGTTGTTGTAGGTCTGCGCGGCGTTGTTGTACGACTCCACGCAGGGATACAGCATGTCGTCGTTGCTCCTGGAGACCCAGCGCAGGCAGGCCTGCCCGCTCGGGCGGCTGGTCGCGTCCCAGATCGCCGAATCGTCGCCGCCATGCACGCCGAGCTGCAGCGTCCACTGGTCGTTGAGCTTGGTGGTGGTGAGGATGCCCATGTTGGTATAGGCATCGACCGTGTACAGGATCGAATGGGTCAGCAGGTAGTTGTTCGGCGAGAACTGCGCTTCGATGTCCGGCAGGGACAGGTAGCGGCCGACCGTGACCAGCATGCCCTGCGCCACCGACGGCAGGTACAGGTCCACGTGCGCGATCATCGGATCGTTGCCGTAGATCTTGCCGTTGAGCGCGCTGTTGGACTGCGGATGGTGCAGCAGCTGGTCGCTGGTGACGCCCTTCATCGTGGTGTAGTGGTAGTCGTAGCCGTACAGGTCGTCCAGGTGGAAGCCCCAGTCGACATGGTCGGTCTGCACCGTGTCCGGCACGCGCTGCAGGCGGATCAGCGCCTGGTTGAACTCGCCGCGATTGGGCCGCGTGGAGTAGGACAGCGGATAGTTGCTGCGCGAGGACGTGCTGGCGTTGAGCGAGGGATTGATCCAGCCGTACAGCTCGATGCGGTTGCGCTGCATCCACTGCCCCACGCGCGTGCACGCCAACGCCTTCTCGACCGGGTACTGCGCGTTCTCGTTGGGCACGCCGACCGGGTAGTCCACCGCGCCGAGCTGCCATTCGGCCGACGGGAACGGCGGCGAGGAGAACGGCGACGCCAGGCCGCGACGCGCCGGCGTCGGCGCATCGGGATCGGCCGGTTGCGCATCCTCGCGATAGGCCGAGGCCAGGCGCGAGAAAAAGCCATTGGAACAGTCGGCGCTGCGCGCCGGCGGCGGCGTGGCGGCTTGCTGCGCCGCTGTCGGCATCGCATCGGAAACCGGCGCCGCCAAGTCAGCGGCAGCGGCGGGGCCAGCGCACAGCACGGCCACGGACAGGAACAGGGGGTGGAGCTTCATGGACATCGGGTTCTCGGCTCGCAAGGAGCCGTCCTTCTTTGGGTGGAGGGAGGCAACGACAGCGCGACGCGTTACGCGCACGCGCGATCGCTGGCGATGCGCTCGGCGGCGCATCGCGGCAAGGGCGTTGGAATACGGCGCCGCGGCGGCGGCGTCAGCGGGTCAATGCGCTTGCAGCGAACGCGCGCGACTGTGTGGGGGTGGATGCTGCAACGCGCTGCAGCAACCATGGAGGCGTCGCGCCGCGCGCGGCGTGTCGCGTCGCCTGGTACGGAGGCCAGATTGTTGCGCCGTCGCCGGATGCGATACGCCGCGTCCGTACACGCCCGTTGCGGGCAGCGACACGCTCAAGATTGCAGCCATCGATTCCACGCAAACACCCCTGTCGTCAGCGCGAAAAGTATAGGAATCGCCGAATATCTTCGTTGCAAAGCGCGCGCCGGTTCGAATAAAAGCTGCGTAAATTCGCGCGCGAAATGGAAGTGGCGTGCGCGCTATGTGGCGATGCGTGGTGCCGTACCCTCATCCGCCCCTGCGGGGCACCTTCTCCCGATGGGAGAAGGGAAAGGCCAAAGCCCCTCTCCCATCGGGAGAGGGGTTGGGGTGATGGTCCGGCAAGCGAAGCGCTGTGCTGATCCAACTACACAAGGCTGCGCCCGCACCCTCATCCGCCCCTGCGGGGCACCTTCTCCCGAGGGGAGAAGGGAGAGGCCAAAGCCCCTCTCCCATCGGGAGAGGGGTTGGGGTGAGGGTCCGGCAAGCGAAGCGCTGCGCTGATCCAACTGCACGAGGCTGCGCCCGTACCCTCATCCGCCCCTGCGGGACACCTTCTCCCGGAGGGAGAAGGGAGAGGCCAAAGCCCCTCTCCCGCCGGGAGAGGGGTTGGGGTGAGGGTCCGGCAAGCGAAGCGCTGCGCTGATCCAATTGCATGAGGCTGCGCCCGTACCCTCATCCGCCCCTTCGGGGCACCTTCTCCCGGGGGAGAAGGGAAACGCCGCACTACCTCAATGCAGCGGCACGCTAAGGAACGACGGCGTCGCCGCCGGCGAGCTGAAGCTCACGGTGCCGCCGAAACGGCTGGCCGAGGTGTAGCGCGGATCGGTGGTGTCCACCACCAGCACCAGGCGGCGGCCGGCCGGGATCTCGACCGCGGTCGCCTGCAGCGCCAGGTCGAGCGTCACTGGCGTGCCCGGGGTCGCGTTGCGCAGGGTGTACGGCACATGGCTCAGCAACTGCGCCGAACCCGCGCCGTCCATGCTGTAGAGATAGGCGAACAGCGACACGTTGGACTGGCTCGGGGTCACGGTCAGCCGCAGCGACGGCGCGCCGGCCAAGCGCTTGTCGCTGGACAGCACCGGGCCGCTCCACACCGCGGCGCCGGCGCGGCTGACCAGCGGGATCGAGGTGGTCACCGGCTGGCCGAAGCCCTGCAGCAGGCCACTGACCATCACCACGCCGGAATCGGCCAGGGTCGGCACGCCGGTGGCGATGCGGTAGTTCCAGCCGCTGCTGTTGCCGCTGGTCAGCGATCCGGTCGGCAACAACAGGCCGCTGGGGCCGGTCAGGCCGTAGCGGGTGGCGCCGGCCTGGACGCTGTTCCAATCGGCATAACTGAGCCAGGTGCCGCCGAGGGTCGACAGCTGCACCGGCGCTTCACGGTCCACGCCGTTGTCGCGGCCCTTCAGGTAGCGGTCGAACCAGCGCGTGGCCTCGGTATACACCTGGTTCGGCAGGCCCAGGGCGCCCGGCAGTTCGGCAGTGGCGTGGTCGCCCTGGCTGAACATCAGATGCTTGGGCACGCTGAGCCGGTTGTAGAGGTTGATGTACTGGTTCGGCGGGAACAGGCCGTCGTTGAACGCATTGGCCAGCAGCACCGCCGGGCCGTTGCGGTTGAGCGCCTGCACCTCGTTGATCACTCCGCGTTCGGCCGCCTTGGGCAGGAAGCCCTGCACCGCGCCGTCGTAGTCGCCCACCGCCACGTGCGCGGTGATCTGCGCCAGGTCCGGACCGGGCCGGCCGGTGGCGACACCGGCGGCGACCAGCAGTCCCACACCCTGCTGGCTCACGGTGCTGTTGGCGTACAGCGAGGCCTGCAGGTCGGCCCAGCCGCTGAGCGCGGCCACCGCCTTGATGCGTGGGTCGCGCGCGGCGGCGAGCAGGCTGGTGCCGGCGCCGTAGGAGATGCCCGAGACGCCGATCGCCTTGGCGTCGGCCGGGGTGTTGGCCAGCGCCCAGTCGATCACCGCGCTGACGTCCTCCACCGTCGGTGCCCCGGCGATGTCGATCAGCCCCTGCGAATCCCAGAAGCCGCGCGAGGTGTAGCTGACCACCACGTAGCCGTCGTTGGCCAGTTCGCTGGCGCGGCCCACGTATTCCAGGTTTGGCAGCGACCAGCTGGCCGGCATCACCACCAGCGGGAACGGTCCTGGTCCCTGCCCTTGCGGCACCAGCACGAGCGCACCGAGCTTGGTGCCGTCGAAACTGGGAATGCTCTGGTACTGCTTGCTGAAGCCGGCCGCGGCCGCGGCGGCGGAGAACACCAGCAGCATCGCGCCGAGGGCGATGCGACGTGACACGGACATACGCATGGACTGCCTCCCAAGCGGCGCCGGACCGGAATGGCCGGCTGCCGGAACGGTACTGCCAGAACGGTGACAAGGGCTCGACACGGGGCCGGGCAGGCGGACCGTACCACCGGGTACGGGCGATATTCACGCCGCAGTGCGGCACGGTATGGAAGGGCGATTGGAAGGGGCGGTCGACGCTGGCGGGCGCCCCACACAGAATGGCCCCGTGGCCGGCGACCGGCGCGCGCTTCAGGCCGCGCGGGTCAACTCAGAAAATGCTGGTAGCCGCTTCGCGGCGGCTGCCACCGCTGGCCGTCGGCATCGCGCACCGCGATGCCATTGCCGGCGACGATGCGCCCGATCGGCGTCGCCGTCACGCCGAGCGCGTGCACGATCGCCGCGCGCTGCGCCGGGGCGGCGGTGAAGCACAGCTCGTAGTCGTCGCCGCCGCCCAGTTGCCAGGCGTGCACCTGCGCAGGGTCCGCGTCGGCCGGGGCCGCGACCGCCGGCAGCGCGGCCAGCTCGAGTTCGGCGCCGACGCCGCTGCGCGCGCAGATGTGCTCCAGGTCGGCCAGCAGGCCGTCGGAGACGTCCACGCAGGCCCGCGCCAGGCCGCGCAGGCACAGGCCCATTTGGACCCGCGGCGTCGGCCGCAGCAGGCGTTGGCGCAGGCGTTCGTGCACGGGATCGGCGGCCGGCGCGGTCACGTCCAGCCGGCCGGCCTGCCACAGCGCCAGCGCCGCGGCCGCCTCGCCCGGCTGGCCGGTCACCCAGACCTCGTCGCCCGGCTGCGCGGCATCGCGGCGCAGCGCCATCGTCGCCGGCACGCTGCCGATCGCGGTCACCGACAAGGCCAGCGGCCCGCGCGTGGTGTCGCCGCCGGCCAGGCCGATGCCGTGCGCATCGGCCAGGGCGAAGAAACCCTCGGCGAACGCATCGACCCAGCCCATGTCGACCTGCGGCAGCGACAGCGACAAGGTGCACCAGCGCGGCTGCGCCCCCATCGCCGCCAGGTCCGACAGATTCACCGCCAGCGTCTTCCAGCCGATGTCGGCGGCCGCGGTTTCGGCCGGGAAATGCACCCCGGCATTGAGCGTATCGGTGGTGATCGCCAGCAACTCCCCCGGCGGCGGCAGCAGCAACGCTGCGTCGTCACCGATGCCCAGCGGCAGGTCGTCCCGCGCCCGACTGCGTGCGCGCAGGCGCTCGATCAGATCGAATTCGGGCATTGGGGGGCCGGGAGTGGGGATTCGGGAGTGGGGATTGGCAAAAGCGCGTCCGCGGACGGGAATGCCGCTCTTGCGAATCCCCAATCCCGAATGCCCAATCCCGCGCCGTCAGGCGCCGCCGCCACCCGACTCCACCGCGCGCCATTCAAGCGCGGCGCGGTCCAGGACGCCGTTGACGTAGGTGTGGCCGTGTTCGGAGCCGAAGCGCTTGGCGGTCTCGATGGCTTCGTTGATCACCACGCGGTACGGCACGTCCATGCGGTGCAGCAGTTCGTAGGCGGCCAGGCGCAGCACCGCGCGCTCGATCGCGTCCACTTCCTCGACCGTGCGGTCCAGGTAGCCGACCAGTGCCGCGTCCAGTTCGGCGCGGTGCTTGAGCACGCCTTCGACCAGGTTCTCGAAGTACACCAGGTCGGCGATCTCGTGCGCCTGCTCGTGCGCGAACTGCGCGATCACGTGCTGGGCGTTGCCGCCGGAAATCTGCCAGGCGTAGATCGCCTGCAGCGCACGCCGGCGCGCGCGCGAACGCAGGACCGGATCGACGCCGTCGCGGCGTGGGTGGTGCTTGTGGCCAGCGGGTTTGTTCACGGCAGCAGCTCCAGCAGGTTGACCATCTCCAGCGCGCTCAGCGCCGCTTCCTCGCCCTTGTTGCCATGGCTGCCGCCGGCACGCGCCTCGGCGTCCTCGACCTGCTCCACGGCGAGCACGCCGTTGAGCACCGGGATGCGGAAATCCAGCGACACCCGCAGCAGGCCCTCGGCGCAGCCGTCGGCGACGTGTTCGTAGTGGCGGGTGTCGCCACGGATCACACAGCCCAGCGCGATGATCGCGGCATGCTTGCCGGCCGCGGCCAGGCGGGCGGCGACCAGGGGCAGCTCCCACGCGCCCGGCACCCGGATCACGTCCACCGCGTCCTCGGCGATGCCGTTGCCGGCCAGGCTCTGCCGCGCACCGGCGACCAGCACGTCGGTGATACGGGCGTTCCAGCGGCTGGCGATGATCGCGAAACGCGCCGACTCGGGAGTGCGGAGGTCGCCTTCGTAATGGGACATGGCGGTGGCAGCTTGAGGGGGTGGGAGAGTTTAGCAGGCAGGGAGGCCGGGACCCGGGCGAGCGAGAACAACCGCTCGCCCAGAGCGGATCCGGCGCCGGGATCACGCTTTGCCCAATCCCGAATCCCGATTCCCCACTCCCTGCCCCACCTCTACATGCTCCACCACCTCCAGCCCGAACCCGGCCAACCCGATCTGCCGGCGCGGCGTGCCGAGCACGCGCAGCTTGCCCAGGCCCAGGTCGGCCAGGATCTGGCTGCCGGCGCCGTTGCGCCGCCACTGGCCCACGTCCTTGCCGTGCGCCGCCTCCGGCTGCGCGCGCAGCCGCGCCAGCAAGGCGTCGCTGTCGCGCGGCGCCGACAGCACCACCATCACCCCGCGCTCGGCGGCGGCGATCGCGCGCAGCGCATCGCTGGCGGCCACGCCGAAATCGTCGCGGCGCCAGTGCAGCAGGTCGGCCAGCGGGTTCTCCACCTGCACCCGCACCAGGGTCGGCGTGTCGGCATCCGGGGTGCCGCGGACCAGCGCGAAGTGCAGGTCGTGGGCGATACGGTCGCGGTAGGTGACCAGGGTGAAGCCGCCGAACTCGGTCTCGATCGGCCGCTCGTCGATGCGTTCGACGGTGTGCTCGGTGGCCAGACGGTAGGCGATCAGATCGGCGATCGAGCCCATCTTCAGGCCGTGGGTGCGGGCGAACGCCTCCAGTTGCGGACGCCGCGCCATGCTGCCGTCGGGATTGAGCACTTCCACCAGCACGCCGGCCGGCTCCAGCCCCGCCAGCATCGGCAGGTCGCTGGCGGCCTCGGTGTGGCCGGCGCGGGTCAGCACCCCGCCCGGCTGGGCGATCAGCGGGAAGATGTGGCCGGGCTGGCTGAGGTCGTGCGGCTTGGCGTCCGGCTTGACCGCGGTGCGCACGGTGTGGGCGCGGTCGTAGGCGGAGATGCCGGTGGTGACGCCCTCGGCGGCCTCGATGCTGACGGTGAAGTTGGTATGGAACTGCGCGGTGTTGCGCTGGACCATCGGCGCCAGGCCCAGCTGCGCGCAGCGCTCGCGGGTCAGCGACAGGCACACCAGGCCGCGCGCGTGGGTGACCATGAAATTGATGTCCGAGGGCTTGACCAGCTCGGCGGCCATGATCAGGTCGCCCTCGTTCTCGCGGTCCTCGTCGTCGACGATGACCACCATGCGGCCGGCGCGGAGTTCTTCCAGCAGCTCGGGGACGGAGGCGAAATTCAGGCTCGGGGTAACGGAAGGCGACATGCGGGGACTCGCGGAAAGACGGAAGGTGCCGCGCGCGCCGCAGGCAGCGGCGCAGCGTGGCGGATAGGCAGAAGGCCGGACGCGGCCAGGATCAGTCCTGGCGGCCCTGCAGCAGGCGTTCGACGTAGCGCGCGACCAGGTCGATCTCCAGGTTCACCGCCGCGCCGACGGCGGTCTGCGCGAACGCGGTGTGCGCCACGGTGTGCGGGATCAGCGCGACCTCGAAGCCCTCCACGTCGACCTCGTTGACGGTGAGGCTGACCCCGTCCACGCAGATCGAACCCTTCTTGGCGATGTAGCGCAGCAGCGCCGCCGGTGCGGCGAAGCGCCAGCGCTGCGCGCGCGCGTCGTCGTGGATCGACAACACCTCACCGAGCCCGTCGACGTGGCCGCTGACCAGGTGCCCGCCGAGGCGGTCGCTGGGGCGCATCGCCCGCTCCAGGTTCAGGATCGCGCCCTCGGCCAGGCGGCCGAGCGTGGTCAGCGCCAGGGTCTCGGTGGAGGCGTCGGCCTGGAACGAGGCCGCGTCGAAGGCGACCACGGTCAGGCACACGCCGTTGACCGCGATGCTCTCGCCTAGGCGCACGTCGGCGAACGGCAGGCTGCCGGTGGCGAAGGTGAAGCGGAGATCGCCGCCCTGCGGCTGGCGTGCGGCGAGATGGCCGACGCCTTCGATGATTCCGGTGAACATAGCTACGTTTCTCGCAATGGGGTGAGCGAAAAACGCCACAAGGCAAACAGGCACGTGCACAGCCGCAAGGCTGCGCGAAGGCCGTCTTCTTTCATCCGGACTATACCGTCGGCTCCGGCATCGCACCGGATCTGCTGACCTTCCCGATTCGGCGCGTCGCGCCTGCGCCGGGAAGCGCTCGCGGGCTCGTGCGCGAACGCACCTACCGCCGGTGGGGAATCGCACCCCGCCCTGAAGACGTTTGTGGTCGCCGGCGAACCGGCCTGGGCATTCTAGCAGGCGCGGCCGCAGCGGCCGCCCGGTACAGCGCGCCACCGGTGGGACAAAGCGTCGCGGCGCACACGGCAACCTTGCGCGCGGCGGCGCGCATCACCGGCGATGCTCAGGGCGAGGCCGCTCCCGCGCTGGCGGCGGCCGCCGGCAGCAGCAGCAGCAGGCGCAGGTCGTCGCCGAGCTGGCGCACGTCCTGCAACTGCAGCGGTACGCGCTGCGCCATGGTCTCGATGCCGAGCCCGGCCAGCAGCGGACGCGCGGTATCGCCCAATAGGAGCGGCGCCATGTACACCAGCACCTCGTCGACCAGGCCGGCGCGCAGCAGTGCGCCGCTCAGCGTCGCCCCGGCCTCGACCTGGACCTCGTTGATGCCGCGCTCGCCGAGCAGGCGCAGCGCCGCGTGCAGGTCGCAGCGGCCGTCGTGCAGCGGCACGGTGGCGAATGTCGCGTGATCCAGCGCCGGTGGCACGCAGTCCGGCGCATGCAGGTACAGGGTCGGCGCGCTGCCGTCGCGGACCTTGGCCTGCGCCAGGCTGCGCAGCGATGCGTCCAGCACCACGCGCAGCGGCGGGGCCACCTCGATCGCCGCGTCCAGGCGCACGGTCAGCGCCGGATCGTCGGCCAGCACGGTCCCGGCGCCGGTGAGGATGGCGCCGGCGCGGGCGCGCCAGTGCTGCACGTCCTGGCGCGCCGCCGCGCCGGTGATCCATTTCGACTCGCCGCTAGCGAGCGCGGTGCGCCCGTCCAGGCTGGCGCCGAGCTTGATCCGCAACCACGGCCGGCCGCGCTCGACCCGCGACAGGAAACCGCGATTGAGCGCGCGTGCCTGCGTGTCCATCAGGCCCGCCTGCACCGCGATGCCGGCCTCTCGCAGCAGCGCGAAGCCGCCGCCGTTGACCTGCGGGAACGGATCGGCCATCGCCGCCACCACCCGCGTCACCCCGGCCTCGATCAGCGCCAGCGCGCACGGCGGGGTGCGGCCGTAGTGCGCGCACGGTTCCAGGGTCACGTAGGCCGTGGCGCCGCGCGCATGCTCGCCGGCGGCGCGCAGCGCGAACACCTCCGCATGCGGTCCGCCGGCGCGCTGGTGGAAGCCCTCGCCGACCACTGCGCCGTCGCGCACGATCACGCAGCCGACCATCGGGTTGGGCCGCGTGGTGTAGGCGCCGCGCTCGGCCAGGCGCAGGGCCTGCGCCATCCAGCGATGGTCGTCGGCGGAGAAGCCGGGGACGGCGTCGGCGCTCATGCGGATGCGGTGGCAGCGCTGACGTCGCGGCGCATCACCACGATCTGCAGCAACCCCAGCGGCAGGTCGGCATGGCGCTGCCAGCCCAGGCGCTCGTAGAACGGCACCAGCACCGGTTCGCAGTACAGGTACAGCCACTGCACGCCGAAGCGCGCGGCAGCCTGCACGCAGTGCGCGACCAGGGCGGCGCCGACGCCGGCACCGCGTGCCTGCGGCCGCACGTACAGCGTCGCCAGCCACGGCGAAAACTGGCGGATGCGCGCGTCGTCGTTCTGCAGCAGGCTCACCGATCCCAGCCAGTCCTCGCCGTCCAGGGCGATCCAGCTGGTGGGGATGCGGCGGTCGTCGCGATGGCTGCGCAGGTCGGCCTCGGCCTCCACCACGTTCCACTCCGGCAGCAGCGGGCCGAACGCCTGCAGATGCTCCCGCGCCAGCGCGGGGATGTGCTGCGCCGCCTCGGCCAGACAGACGATGCGCATGCGCTCAGCGCTTGCCGGTCTTGTCGCCCGGCTTGGCCGCGCGCACCAGGTCCAGCAGCGGCAACTGCTCGCTGCCCACCGGCAATTCGCGCTCAAGCTTTTCGATCTCCTCGCGGAAATCGGCCACGTCCTGGAAGCTGCGGTACACCGAAGCGAAGCGCACGTAGCCGACGTGGTCGAGCTTGCGCAGCTCGGCCATCACGTACTCGCCGACCCGGATCGAGGGCAGTTCGCGCTCGCCGGACATGCGCAACTGGTGCACCACCGCGCGCACCGCCGCTTCGATCTGCTCCTCGGCCACCGGCCGCTTCTGCAGCGCGCGGTCGAAGCTTGTGCGCAGCTTGCGCGCATCGAACGCCTCGCGCCCGCCGTCGCTCTTGATCACCGTCGGCAGCTTGAGTTCGATCGTCTCCAGCGTGCTGAAGCGCTCGCCGCAGGCCTCGCACTCGCGACGCCGGCGGATCGTCGCGCCGTCCTCGGACACGCGCGAATCGATCACCCGGGTATCGGTGTGCTGGCAGAAGGGGCAGTGCATCAGGGGCTGGGATTGGGGATTGGGGATTGGGGATTGGAAAAGGCGCGCGCCTCAGGACAGGAGCTTACGCCCCATCCCGAATCCCGACTCCCCAATCCCCGCCGCTCAGCCATACACCGGATACTTGCGGCACTGCGCGGTCACCGCGTCGCGCACGCGCGCCAGCACCGTGTCGTCGGCAGGGGCGTCGAGCACGTCGGCGATCCAGTTGGCCAGGTCGACGCAGTCCTGTTCCTGGTAGCCGCGGGTGGTGATCGCCGGGGTGCCCAGGCGCAGGCCCGAGGTCACGAACGGCGAGCGCGGGTCGTTGGGCACCGAGTTCTTGTTGACGGTGATGTGGGCCTTGCCCAGCGCCGCTTCCGCGTCCTTGCCGGAGACGTCGCGGCCGATCATGTCCACCAGCATCAGGTGGTTCTCGGTGCCGCCGGAGACGATCTTGTAGCCGCGCGCGATCAGGGTCTTGGCCATGGCCTGCGCGTTCTTCACCACCTGCTGCTGGTAGCTGGTGAATTCCGGCTCCAGCGCTTCCTTGAACGCCACCGCCTTGGCCGCGATCACGTGCATCAGCGGGCCGCCCTGGATGCCGGGGAAGACGATCGACTGCAGCTTCTTGGACAGGTCCTCGAGCTTGTCGCCGGCGCCGGCGGCACTGGCGACGATGATGCCGCCACGCGGGCCGCGCAGGGTCTTGTGGGTGGTGGAGGTGACCACGTGCGCGTGCGGCAGCGGGGTCGGATAGACGCCGGCGGCGACCAGGCCGGCCACGTGCGCCATGTCCACGAAGAAGTAGGCACCGACCTTGTCGGCGATGGCGCGGAAGCGCGCCCAGTCGATCACCTGCGAGTAGGCGGAGAAGCCCGCCACCACCATCTTCGGCTTGTGCTCCACGGCCAGCCGCTCGACTTCGTCATAGTCGATCAGGCCCTGGTCGTTGACGCCGTACTGCACGGCGTTGAACAGCTTGCCGGAGGCGTTGACCTTGGCGCCGTGGGTCAGGTGGCCGCCGTGCGCCAGCGACATGCCGAGGATGGTGTCGCCCGGCTGCAGCAGCGCGAAGTACACCGCCTGGTTGGCCTGCGAGCCGCTGTGCGGCTGCACGTTGGCGTAGTCGGCACCGAACAGTTGCTTGACCCGGTCGATGGCCAGCTGCTCGGCGACGTCGACGAATTCGCAACCGCCGTAGTAGCGCTTGCCCGGGTAGCCTTCGGCGTACTTGTTGGTCAGCTGGCTGCCCTGCGCTTCCATGACCAGCGGGCTGCAGTAGTTCTCGCTGGCGATCAGCTCGACGTGGTCTTCCTGGCGGCCGGCTTCGGCGGCGATGGCGCGGGCCAGGTCGGGGTCGTAGGTTTCGATGCGGGCGTCGCGCGGGAACATCGGGTCTCCGGGGGCATGGACAGAAGGCAGACGACTAGTTTAAGCCCCGCGCGCGGCCGAGGGCGAACCAAAACGCAGACGGCCTCCCGAAGGAGGCCGTCTGGCGATGCCGCAGCAGGGCTCAGCGGCCGCTGAGCACCAGGTCGGCGATGATGCCGGTGGCGATGGCGACCAGCAGCAGGTTGCCGGTGTCGTCGCGCACCCAGCGATAGCCATATGGCGGGCGCCGGACCTGGTAGCGGTCGTAGTCGTAGACCACGTAGTTCGGGCCGTAGTAGCGTTGGCCGCGCGCCCAGCGCGGCGGACCCGGGCGGTAGTAGACGACGTCGGGGCCGTTGCGATAGCCGTCGCGGTAGCCGCGGTCGTAGGCGCGACGGGCGTCGCGGCGGTCGCGCTCACGGTCGCGCCAGTAGCGCTCGCGATCGGCGTCGCGGTAGCCGCGGTCGTACCAGCCATGGTCGCGCGGACCCGGCCCCGGCGGCGGGGGCGGCGGTCCCGGAGGACCCGGCGGGCCCCAGCCAGGGCCGGGACCCGGACCGCCCGGACCCCAGGCGAATGCGGATGGCGCCATGAAACCCAGCGCCAGCGCGGACGAGAGGGCGATTGTGGCAATGCGTTTCATGTTCATGGCAACTCCGTCACGTGGTGTGGCGGTTGCATTTAGGCCGTTTTCGTCTGAACCGTCTCCTGCTGGAATCGGTTACGTATTCAGCTTCACGGATCGGGCTAGGAAAGCGTTCATCCAGCGGCATTTCCGGCCTGCGCGTGCAGGCGCAACAGCGCCGCCTGCGCCGTGTCATCGGCTGGCAAATAGACCACCAGGCGGTTGCCGTTGCGCGGCGCCGACCACCAGTTGACCTGCTGCAGGCGCAGTTCGCCTTCCTGCGGATGGCGGAAGCGCTTGAGCTGGTTCTCCACGCCGCGCACCTCGCGCCGCTGCCGCCACAACGCGTCGAATTCGGGCGAGGCCGCGCGGTAGCGCGCCAGCAGCGCTTCCCATTCCGGCTCGCCCAGGTGTTCGGCCATCGCCGCGCGCAGCAACGCCACCATGTGCTGCAGCACCTCCTGCCGATCGAGCAGCGCGTCGCGCCAGCGCGGGTTGGTGAAGGCCTGATAGACGCAGTTGCGGTCGGCGTCCGCCAGGTCGGCCAGGGTCACGCCCATCAGCCGCTCGAAGGCCGGGTTGGCGCCGAGGATGTCGAAGCGCGGGGTCTGCAGCATCGCCGGCCACGGGCCGAGCTGGTCCAGCAGCATACGCGCGGTGCCGGTCAGGCGTTGGCACGGCGGCGGCGCCAGGGCGGTCGTGCCGCCCACGCCGGCCAGCGCCAGCACGTGCGCGGTTTCGACCTCCGAACACTGCAGGGCGCGGGCGATGGCGGTCAGCACGCGCGCCGAGGCGCGGACCGGGCGCCCCTGTTCCAGCCAGGTGTACCAGGTCACGCCGACATCGGCGAGCAAGGCCACTTCCTCGCGGCGCAGGCCGGGGGTACGGCGCCTGCCGCCGCGCGGCAGCGCCAGGCGGGCGGGGTCCAGGCTTTCGCGGCGCGCGCGCAGGAAGGCGCCCAGCGCCCGGGCGCGCTCGCTGGCCAGGGCCGGGCCCGACGCAGCAGGCGCGGCCGCCCGCTCCGGCTTGGAGGTGGAATGCGCGAGGTCCAGTTGCATCGTCTTCTCCGCTTTTTGCTGTCCGCCAGTGCCCAACGACGACGCGTCGACAGGTGGCGCACGCGTGTCTGCCACGCCGCCGGAGACGGCGCCCCACGCGACCGTCCGGGACACCAGGGAGGCAGCGCCAGTACCAGGATAAATGAGTCCTTGTACCAGTTTATCGACTCACCATACTGCGCGCCATGACCACGCCCTCCCCCGCCATGCCCGCCACCGCCCCCACCCTGAGCCACCGCGGCCTCGGCATCCTGCTGATCGGGCAGATGCTGCCGCTGATCGATTTCTCCATCCTCAATGTCGCACTCGGCTCGATCGCCCACACGCTGCACGCGTCGGCGACCCAGCTGGAGCTGATCGTGGCCGTCTACGGCGTCGCCTTCGCGGTGGGCCTGGCGGCGGGCGGCCGGCTCGGCGACAACCTCGGGCGGCGCCGCGTGTTCGGTGCCGGCGTGCTGCTGTTCGGCCTGGCCTCGTTGCTGTGCGGGGTGGCCGGCTCGGTCCCGGCCCTGCTGGCCGGCCGCATCCTGCAGGGCCTGGGCGCGGCGCTGGCGGTGCCGCAGATCCTGGCCACCATCCACGTCAGCCTGCACGGCAAGGCGCACGCGCGGGCACTGGCGCTGTACGGCTCGCTGGGCGGCATCGCCTTCGTCATCGGCCAGGTGCTGGGCGGCTCGCTGGTCAGCGCGAACATCGCCGGCTCCGGCTGGCGCAGCGTGTTCCTGATCAACCTGCCGTTCTGCCTGCTGGCGCTGTCGTCCCTCCGCGCCGTGCCGGAGACCCGCGCGGCGCAGCGGATGCCGCCCGACCTGGCCGGCGCCGGGCTGCTGGGGCTGTTCCTGGCCTGCCTGCTGCTGCCGCTGGCGCTGGGCCCTGCCCTGCACTGGCCGCCGGCATGCCTGGCCGTGCTGGCCGCCTGCCTGCCGCTGCTGGCGGCGCTGACCCGGGTCGAACTGTGGCAGGAACGCCGTGGGCGGACGCCGTTGCTGCCGCCGGCCTTGCTGCGGCTGCCCAGCGTGCGCTTCGCGCTGCTGGTAGGCGGGGTGTTCTTCACCTGCTGGAGCGGTTTCATGTTCGTGCTGGCGCTGACCCTGCAGACCGGCGCCGGCCTGTCGCCGCTGCACTCCGGCAATGCCTTCCTGGTGATGGGCGTGGCCTACTTCGCCTCCGCGCTGGTCAGCGCCCGCGTGGCGGCGCGCTGCGGCCCGGTGCCGACGCTGCTGCTGGGCTGCCTGGTGCAGATGCTAGGCCTGCTGGGGCTGGCCTGGACGCTGCACGCCGTGTGGCCGCATCCGGGCGTGGGCAACCTGGCCCCGGCGACCGCGCTGATCGGCGCCGGCCAGGCCTGGATCGTGGCCAGCTTCTATCGCATCGGCTTGTCGCAGGTCCCCACCGCGCATGCCGGCGCGGGCAGCGCCATGCTCTCCACCATCCTGCAGGCGGCCATGGGCCTGGGCCCGGCGGCGCTGGGCGCGATATACGCCCACGCCCGCGGCGGCGGCCGCCTGGCCGCGATGCAGGCGGCGCTGACCAGCGAGTGGCTGGCGATGCTGCTGCTGGTGATCTGCGCGCTGCTCTATCTGCGCCGACAGCGCCGCGCAGGGGCCTCGTCCACGGCGAGCGCTGCGGTGCTGCCGCCGATCGCCGAGTAGGCCGCGCGGCACCGCCCGCGCGTCTGCCGCCGCGACCGCGCGGCAACGAATGCCGGCGGCCGTCCGGCTATAATCCGCCATCCCTTTCGACGCCCTCCGGCCGCCGGCCGGCGGGCGCCCTGCGCCTTTGGAGCCGCCATGTCGCAATACATCTACACCATGAACCGGGTCAGCAAGACCGTGCCGCCCAAGCGCCAGATCATCAAGGACATCTCGCTGTCGTTCTTCCCCGGCGCCAAGATCGGCCTGCTCGGCCTCAACGGCGCCGGCAAGTCCACCGTGCTGAAGATCATGGCTGGCGTGGATACCGATTTCGAAGGCGAGGCGCGCCCGCAGCCCGGCACCAAGGTCGGCTACCTGGCGCAGGAGCCGGAGCTGGACCCGAACAAGACCGTGCGCGAGTCGGTCGAGGAAGGCGTGGGCGAAGTGCTGCAGGCGCAGGCCGCGCTGGAAGCGGTGTACGCCGCCTATGCCGAGGAAGGCGCCGATTTCGACGCGCTGGCCAAGGAACAGGAGCGCCTGGAGGCGATCCTGGCCGCCGGCGACGCGCATACCCTGGAGAACCAGCTCGACGTGGCCGCCGACGCGCTGCGGCTGCCGCCGTGGGACGCCAAGATCGCCAACCTGTCCGGCGGCGAGAAGCGCCGCGTGGCGCTGTGCCGGCTGCTGCTGCAGAAGCCGGACATGCTGCTGCTCGACGAACCGACCAACCACCTCGATGCCGAATCGGTGGAGTGGCTGGAGCAGTTCCTGGCGCGCTACACCGGCACCGTGGTCGCGGTCACCCATGATCGCTACTTCCTCGACAACGCCGCCGAGTGGATCCTGGAACTGGACCGCGGCCGCGGCATTCCGTGGAAGGGCAACTACACCGAGTGGCTGATGCAGAAGGACGAGCGCCTGAAGCAGGAAGAGAACCAGGAGAAGGCGCGGCAGAAGGCGATCCAGAAGGAACTGGAGTGGGCCCGGCAGAACGCCAAGGGCGGCCGCTCCAAGGGCAAGGCGCGTCTGGCGCGCCTGGACGAGCTGCAGTCGGTGGACTACCAGAAGCGCAACGAGACCAACGAAATCTTCATCCCGCCGGGCGAGCGCCTGGGCAACTCGGTGATGGAGTTCAAGAACGTCTCCAAGAAGTTCGGCGACCGCCTGCTGATCGACAACCTGTCGATGATCATCCCGCCGGGCGCCATCGTCGGCATCATCGGCCCCAACGGCGCCGGCAAGTCGACCCTGTTCAAGATGATCACCGGGCAGGAGAAGCCGGATTCGGGCGAGATCGTGGTCGGCCCGACCGTGCAGCTGTCGTACGTGGACCAGAGCCGCGACAAGCTGGAAGGCAACCACAACGTCTTCCAGGAAATCGCCGGCGGCCTGGACATCCTCAACATCAACGGTGTGGAGATCCAGTCGCGCGCCTATATCGGCCGCTTCAACTTCAAGGGCCAGGACCAGCAGAAGATGGTCGGTTCGCTATCCGGTGGCGAGCGCGGCCGCCTGCACATGGCCAAGACCCTGCTGCAGGGCGGCAACGTGCTGCTGCTCGACGAACCGTCCAACGACCTGGACATCGAAACCCTGCGCGCGCTGGAAGACGCGCTGCTGGAGTTCCCGGGCAACACCTTCGTGATCTCGCACGATCGCTGGTTCCTGGACCGCATCGCCACCCACATCCTCGCCTTCGAGGGCGACTCGCACGTGGAGTTCTTCCAGGGCAACTACCGCGAGTACGAGGAAGACAAGAAGCGCCGCCTCGGCGACGACGCCGGCCCCAAGCGCCTGCGTTTCAAGGCGCTGAAGTAAGCCGCAGCGTGTTTTTCGCAACACCCGCCACGGCCCGCCTCGCGCGGGCCGTGTGCGTTTTGGGCGTTGGCTGCTATCAGCGCGGTCGTAGGAGCGGCTTTAGCCGCGACCGGGCATTACCGGTAACGCCCGGTCGCGGCTAAAGCCGCTCCTACGAAACGCACTTCGATCCCGGCGCTACAGCTCGTACGACAGCACGTCCTCGAAACCGAACCTGTCGAAGTCGCGGATGCGCGAGGGATACAGGCGGCCGATCAGGTGATCGTGCTCGTGCTGCACCACGCGGGCGTGGAAACCTTCTGCGTCCCGCTGCAGCGGGGTGCCGTCCGGCAGCACGCCGCGGTAGCGGATGTGCCGGTAGCGCGGAATCACCGCGCGCAGCCCGGGAATGGACAGGCAGCCCTCCCAGCCGTCCTCCAGTTCGTCGGACAGCGGTTCGATCTCCACGTTGGCAAGCGCGGTGCGCGGCACCGGTGGCGCGTCCGGGTAGCGCGCGCTGCGCTCGAAGCCGAACACCATCAGTTGCAGGTCTACCGCGATCTGCGGCGCGGCCAGGCCGACGCCGCGCGCGGCGTCCATGGTCTCGAACATGTCGGCCACCAGCGCATGCAGTTGCGCGCTGTCGAAATCGGTGACCGGCGGCGCCTGGCGCAACAGACGCGGGTCGCCCATGCGGATGATGTCGCGGATCATGTGCGGACTCCTGGCAGCGGGGAATGGCCGCGATTATCCGCCGTGGCGGCGACGCGTGCAGCGCGGGCTGCGATGTCCCGTGCCCCAGCGACGGTCTGCAGCGGTGCGATATCTGCATCCCGGCAAAGCGCCGACACAACGTCGTAGGAGCGGCTTCAGCCGCGACAGGTGTTCCCATGAAACCTGTCGCGGCTGAAGCCGCTCCTACGACGGGAGCAGCGCGCCTGCCGCGCCCTACTCCGGCACGTACGGCGAGGCCAGCACCTGCGGGCGGCGGCCGAGGCCGGCGCCGAGCCGGTCGAGCACGAAGCGCACGTAGAGGTTGGTGCTGAACTGGGTGTAGTCGCGGGCGTTGTTGAACAGCAGGCGGCCGCCCAGGAACAGTTGCGGGGCGATCTGCCATTCGGCCGCGCCGGCGATGTTGTAGGACATGCCGGTCTTGCTCTGCCCGGCATAGACCGGCGCGACGTAGCGGTCGGTCAGGCCCAGCAGCGCGGCCAGCGAGGCGGCATCGTAGGCGGCCTGCTGCATCTGCGCGCTGGTCGGGAAGTACGGGCTGTCGTCGCTGCGGAAATGCTGCACGCCGACGCTGGCGTCCACGCTCCAGTTGACCGTGCGCCCGGCGGTGCGGCCGCTCCAGTGCACCGGGAAGCCCAGGTCCACGTAGTCCTGCGGGCTGAAATAGCCGCCCTGGCCATAGGTGTAGCCGCCCAGGTTCTTGTCGTACTGCATCGCGGTCAGGTTGAGGCCGGCGGTCAGCGACTGGTTCTCGGTGTCCAGCGCGTGCACGTACACGCCCAGGTCGACCTGACGGTGGTCGTTGCTGGCGACGTTGCGGCCGACCAGGCGGTCGGCACTGACGCTGGCGTAGCCGCCGAGCAGGCCGTTGTCCAGGGTGGCCGACAGGCGCAGGCCGTTGCTGGTCACGCCGCCCCAGCCGAGTCCGGCGCGACCGTCGTCGACACCGCCGAAGGACAGCAGGCTGTCGCTGACCGCGCGGCGGAACACCTGGCCGGAATAGGTGAGATTGTCGCCGGCCTGGCCGCGGTAACCGACGCCACCGACGATGCGGCGCTCGGGGAAGCCGACCGGGGTGCTGCCCAGGTCGGCGCTGAAGCCGCCGTTCTTGTAGGTCACCGCCATGCCGACGCCGCGCGCGTCCTGGTCCATGCGCCGCGCCCCGTTGCCGTTGGCGGCCATGGTGTACAGCGCTTGGCTGAAGCCGGCCGGGGTCAGCGCCGCGGCGGTGGGGTTGACGGCGAGGTTGCGGAAGCGGGCGATGTCGGCGGCGCTGAGGTCGGCGCTGCGCGAGGCGTCGCCGAGGATGGCGCTGGCCAGCGTGCCGATCGCGGTGTCGGCGGCGGTGTTGCCGAGCAGGAACGCCGACAGCGGCTCGGCGTACAGCGCCTGCAGCGCCGCCGCCTCGCGCTGCGCGTTGGTCAGCGCCGGGTCGGTGTCGTTGAACAGCTTGTTGTACAGCCCGGTGTTGACCGCGTAGGTGCGCAGCGCGTTGCGGGTGGCGTTGCTGTTGCCTTCGGTGAGCAGCAGTTGGTACAGGTCGCTGCCGACCAGGCTGTCGATCGGCGTGCGGTCGGCGGCCAGGGCATCGCCCATCGCCGCGGCCGGGCCGGCGCCGAAACGGCTGGCGGTGGCGTAGCCGGTGCCGAGCGTGCCGGCGTCGAGCAGGGTCGGGGTGACGTCGACCTGCAGCTTGCCCTCGCCCACCGCGAACTCGCCGTGCAGCGGCACTTCCAGATCGCGCAGCCGGCCCAGGCCGGCTTCGCCGTCGCGGGCGCGGTAGCTGGCGCCGGTGGCGAGGCTGTCGCTGTTCTCGGCCTGCACCTCGCGCAGCTCGTCGAGCACGGTTGAACCGCCGCCGGCGCTGGCCGGCGCGGCCGGCTGGCGCAGGGACGCGCGCGGCGCCGCGACCAGCAGTCCGTCGTCGGGCAGGTCGCGCGGCACGCTGCGGGCGGTGCTGCGCTGGCCCGGCACCGGCAACGCGGCCAGGGCCACGCCGACGGCGATGGCGCTGGCCGGCGGCGGCAGGTCGTCGCCGGCGGCCACGGCTGGCGCGGACGCCGGCAGCGCGGACGCCGCGTAGGCCGGGCTCGGCACGCCGCCGCCGAGGCGGTCGGACACCACCGCGGCGCTGCGCGGCATGCGTCCGTTCATGCCGGCGAACGGATTGAGCGGGCGCCCGGCGGCGGCGTAGGACGCCGGGCCGTTGGCGGCCGGCAGGCCGTTGTCGTACTGGCCCGATTCGCGCGCCTGCGCCGCCAGTGCGGCACGGAAGTAGCTCTCGGCCTTGCGGTTCTTGCCGGCGCTGCGATACACGCGACCGGCGGCGCCGAGCACCTGCGGCGAATCCGGCGCCTGCGCCAGCGCGCGCTGCAGGTAGTCCTCGGCGCTGTGCAGGTCGCGCAGCGCGGCGGCGGTATTGGCCGCGGCGATCAAGGTATCCAGGTCGTTGGGCGACTGCTGCAGTTGCTGCTGGTACAGCACCAGCGCCTGGCGCTGGTCGCCGGCGGCGGCGTACAGCCGCGCCAGCGCGGCCACCGCCTGCGGATCCTGGTTCTGCTGCGCCAGCAGCGGCGCCAGCGCGTCGTAGGCGGCTTCGAGGTTGCCGAGTTCGCGCAGGGCATCGACCTGGCGCAACACGTAGCCGCTGCGCAGCGCCTGGTAGCGGCGCTGCTGCTCGGCGCTCATCTCGCTGTCGCGCAGCTGGCGCAGGGTCGCGGCCAGTTCCGCGTCCTGGTGCGCGCGCAGCAGCACGCCGGCGTATTGCAGGCGCGCCTCGGTGGAGGGGTTCTGCGCGACCAGGCGCTGCGCCAGGGTCAGCGCGCGCTGGTTGCTGCCGATGTCGGCATAGGCGCCTGCCATCGCCGCCAGCAGTGCCGGCTGTTCCAGCGCGTCGCCCAGCGCGGCCTCGGTGCGGCCCAGCAGCAACTGCGCTTCGCCGCCGCGGCCCTGCTGCTGCAGCAGGCGTGCCGTGGCCGCCTGCTGTTCGACCCAGGCGGTGTTGCGCAGCGCGCTCATCTCGGCGGTGCGGGCATTGGCCGGGATGCGTTCCAGGCTGGCGTAGGCGCTGGCCCAGTCGCCGCGTTCCTGCGCCAGCAGCGCATTGGCGTACAGCGCCTCGGGCATGTCGCCGTGCACCGCGAGCAGGCCGTCCATGACGCTGCGCGCCTGGTCCGGACGCCCGGCCTGCTGGTACAGGCGCGCCAGGTCCAGCCGCACCCACGGATCGCCCGGGTTGTCGACCATCGCCTTCTCCAGCTCGCTCTGCGCGGTGACGGTGTCGCCGGCCTCCAGCGCCTGCTGCGCGCGGGCGCGCTGCAGGTTGGCTTTCAGCGCGGACTCGCCGCCGGCCTGCTGGCGCTGCGCCGGGCTGAGCCTGGCGAACAGCGCATTGGCCTCGTTGGCGCGGCCCTGGCGGCTGTACAGGGCGATCAGGCCCTGCAGCGCGCCGGCGTCGTCGGCATGCAGGCGCAGCGCCTCGCGGTAGCTCTTTTCGGCGGCGGCGGCATCGCTGGCCGACTGCAGGTCGCCGAGCAACGCGTAGCCGGCGGCCTCCTCGGGCTTGAGCTTGACCGCCTGCTGGACCAGGCGCAGCGCAGCGTCGGTGTCGCCGCGGGTGCGTGCGGCCTGCGCCTGCTGCAGTTGCAGCCAGTAGCGCGCGCTGTCCAGCGCGCTGCGCCACTTGCCGTTGGCGGCCGCCGCCGGGCGCAGCAGTTCCTGCGCTTCGCCGAAGCGCTGCTGGCGCAGCCGCACCGAGCCCAGCCCGCCGAGCGCCTCGGCATCGCGCGGACGCGCGCGCAGCACCTGCGCGAAGCGCTGTTCGGCCAGCGCCAGGTTGCCGGCGTTGAGCGCCTTGAAGCCGTCGCCCAGCTGTTCGCCGGCCGGATCGCCGCCGCCTTGCGCGCGGCGCTCCTGCAGTTGCGCGGCCTTCTTGGCGACCTCGGCATCGTTCGGATTGGCGGCCAGGAACGCCTGGTACAGCGGCGCATCGGCGGGGCCGGCATTGAGCCACAGCAGCGCCTGGCGCCAGCCGGCACGCGCGGGACCGGCGACATCGGCGCGCTTGCTCAGCGCGGCAAGCTGGGCGATGCCCTCGCGCCGCGACGGTTCGCGGTAGGTCTGCACCTGCGCCAGCGCCAGCGCCGCGGCGGTGTTGTCCGGCTGCGCGGCGGCCAGGCGGCGCAGGCCGTCGCGTGCGCCGTCCCAGCCCTGCGGGGTGCCGGCCAGCGCCTGGTAGTACTCCAGCGCCAGCGAGTCCGGCGGGCCCTTGCCGTCGAACAGCGCCTGGTAGGCGCGCACCGCGTCCACGTAACGGCCGGCGGCGGCGGCGCGGCGCGCGTTGCGCAGGTCGACGTTGTCGCCGGTGCCGCCGATCGACATGGCCAGGCGCTGGGTCTGCGGCGCCTGCGGATGCGCCTTCTGCAATTGCGCCAGGCGCTTGCGCGCGTCGGTCTGGCGGCCCTGCGCCAGATCGATCTGGGCCAGGCCGAGCAGTGCGTCGGGCTGGTTCGGGTCGACCCGCAGCAGCTTGCGCCAGGCATCGGCGGCGAGGTCGTCGCGGCCCTGGTCGTGCCAGTAGTTGCCCTGGCTGACCAGTTGCTGGGTGGCGTCGGCGTTCTGCGCGTGCGCGCTGCCGGCGAGCAGGCACAGATCGATCATGCCGGCCAGGTACAGGGGTTTGAGGTTCATGCGGAGCATTGGGTTCTCCAGGCGGGCTGCAGCGCGCCGTCTGCGGAAAAGCGGTAGCGGTTGTCGAGCCAGGCGCGTCCGAACAGGATCAGCACCCGGTCGTAGTAGGGAAGCCGCGCCGCGGCGGCGTCGCCGGGCGCGGGAATGCGTTGCGCCTGCGCCTTGAGCAGCGCCGGTTCGCGCAACGCGCTCAGGTACGGCAGCAGGGCCGCGGCGAAGCCGGGCGGCGCCTGGCCGCTGCCGACGCCCTGGCGGGTGTCGATCTTCTCGTCGAGGCGGCCCTGCGCGCGCAGTTGCTGCAGCGGACCGGAGAGGTCGTCGAGCAGCGCCTTGCGCAGCGGATCGGCGGCATCGAGCATGCCGGCCCACAAGTACACGCGGATGGCGTCGTAGCTGCCGATCGCGCCCTTGTCCGGGTCGACGCCGAACGCGCGGCCGTCCCAGGCGGTCCAGTCCGGCGCGAAGCCGACCGGTGCGCTGTCGCGCAGCATCCGTGCGCTGCGCGTGGCCAGGCCGGCCCACGGCCCCTTCGGATCGACCGCGGCGAAGCGCCGCAGCAACTGCAGCGGCAGGTAGCTGGGGTTGAGCGTCCAGCGCTGCGGCGCGACGAAACCCTTGGCCGCCGGCAGCAGCATGCTGCCGAACCCGGGCAGCTCGGCCAGCTCGGTGCGTCGCACCAGCGCCAGCATCTGCAGGCCGGCCTGGGTGTAGCCGGGCCGTTGCCACAGGCGCCCGGCCTCCAGCAGCACGTAGGCGATCCACAGGTCGGCGTCGCTGGCGCTGTTGCCGTCGAGCACGCGCCAGCTGCCGTCGCTGGCGCGGCCCCACAGCCAGGCCGGCAACACCTGCTGCGGGCGGCCGCCGCACAGGTTGTGCCGGGTCCAGCCGAGCACGCGCTCGAACAGCACCTGGTCGTTGGCCACCAGCGCGAAGAACAGCGCGTAGGACTGGCCTTCGGAGGTGCTGCGCTGGTCGGCGTGCTGGAAATCGATCACCCGTCCGCTGGCATCGAGGTGCTTGCCGACGAACGCGGTCCACTCGCGCCACGGCGCGCAGGCCGGCGCCGCCGCCAGCGCGGCGCGCGCCGGCGGCAGCAGCGTCGCCGCAGCGGCGGCAAGCAGGCCGCCGAGCAGGCGCCGGCGTTGGCCGGTGTGTCCGTTCACTGCCCTGCCTGCAGCCGCGCCGCCGAATGCCGGCGCAGCACCACGCGCGCGGCCAGCGCCAGCAACACGCTCAGCAGCACCACCGCCAGGCCCAGCAGCAGCGGATGCTGCGAGAAGTACCAGCGCGCCCAGGTCGGCAGCGGCAGGTGGCCGACATAGTAGGTCTGGTTGCCGGCCAGACTGCGCACCTTGCCCTTCTGCAGCAGCACCACGCTGCCCTGGAAGTCCTTCAGCGTGGCCGGCTCCAGCCAGGCGTCGAAGAAGTCCTCGACGCTGGCCGGGTCCTCGGCCAGCAGCGCGACCACGCTGCGTCCGGCCTTCAGCGGCGACTGGAAGCCCATCAGCACCACGTCGCCGGGCGCCGGCTTCACCGCCACCTCGGCGGTGGTCGGCAGGTCGGTGCGGCGCGCATCGAACGACAGGAAGCCGGGCAGCTTGTCCAGCACCCAGTCGCTCATCGCAAAGCGCCGCCCGCTGGCGCCGTCGCCGATCGGCAGCGCCGCGCTCCAGCGCTGGAACAGCGGTTGCGAGCGCAGGCTGCCGAACACCAGCAGGTCGCTGTCGGCGTGCTTGTCGACCTCGGCGGCGTGGATCAGGGTCACCCGCAGCGCCGGGTAGCCGGTGGACGCGCCGAGCCGGCCGAGCAGGGTCAGCAGGTTGGCCATGTCCTGGTCGCCGATCTCGTCCGGCACCACCACGGTGGACTCGGACAGGTCGGCCAGGCGCGTGAACGGGAAGCCGGCATTGCCGAACGCGGCCAGGTTCGGCATCGCCATGTAGTGATGGAACGAGCGCAGGTCCACGCTGGAATCGGCGTCGATCGCGCCGGACACATCGGGGAAGGTGTTCTTGCACGCTTCCGCCTGCGGGCGGTCGAAGAAGAAGTGGAAGCGCAGCTGGCTGTTGGCCGAGAACGGCCCGGTCGGCAGCAGCAGTTTCTGCTCCACCGGCATCGCCCCCTTGGGCGAGAGTTCGTGCCACCAGCGCAGCGGCAACGACTCGGCATAGGCGTGGCCGTTGAGCGGCAGCGTGGTGACGAAGGCATCGTTGATGCTGACGTTGAGCGCCGACTTGTTCTGCGTTTCCGGCACCGTGTAGCGATACCGCAGATTGACCGGGATGCCGTCGCGCTGCCACACGAACAGATCCGGCGGCAGCTGCAGGCCGACCCGGATCAGGTCGGGGTGGTAGCCACTGACGTTCAACTGCGCGGTCTGCGCGACCAGATCGCCGAAGCGCACCGGCGTGTCGCCGGAGATCCAGTTGGGCGCGTCGTAGGGCTTGCGCGGCTGCGCCGGCTTGAGTTCGCCGATGCGCGCCACCGGGCCGTTGAACGGCGTGCCCAGGCTCAGCGCGGTGGCGGCCTGCCGCAGGTCGTTGTCGTCGCGGCCCAGCACCAGCAGCAGCTTGCCGGTGGCATCGCGCGGGTTGGTGATCATCGCCAGGGTCGGGCCGGCGATCTCGCTCAGGCCGGCCTGGGTCGCGGCCAGTTCCGCCGGCAGGGTGGCGGCGGTGGCGAACAGCACCGCGTTGCCGGTGGCCGGCACGTCGCCGATGGCCACGCCGAACGACGCGCCGCGGTAGCCGGCCTGCGCACCGAACCAGGAGGCGACGATGCCGGCGCTGCGCAGCGTGGCCAGGTCCGGGCGCTGCGGGAACACGAACGGCAGTTCCAGGCGGCGCGTATCGCGCTTGTCGTAGAACGGCACCGGCAGCAGCGCCAGGTCGTTGCGCAGCACCAGCGGGGTGGCGGTCAGCGACAGACGCGTGGACGGATCGATGTTGGCCCACAGGCTGGTGTGGTCCGGGTCCTCGCAATCGCGGGTGTAGTGGCCGATCAGCTGCAGGTTGAGCCGGTTGTAGTCGCTGATCAGGCGCGGATCGATCGGCACGTCGCTCTGCTGCAGCTTGCCGGCGTTCTCGCGGCTGACCGGCAGGGTCGCCACGGTGACGCCGTTGACGCTGACCTTCAGGTGCGACAGGTCCGGCAGCAGCGCCGGCGAGTAGCTGTAGACCAGGTGCAGATTCGCCGCCTGCACCACTTCGTCGGTGCGGGTGCTGAAGGCGATGCCGGCGCTGCCCTGGATGCCGCGCAGGGTCATCTCGTAGTCCACGCCGAGTTGCTTGAGCGTGGCCGAGCGCTCGCGTTCGGCCGGAGACGGCAGTGGCGTGGCGGTCGCGGCGGCGGCCGGCGCCGGTGCGGTGGCGGGAAGGGTCGGCTCCTGGGCCAGGGCGAGGCCGGACAGGACCGTGAGACAGCATGCAGCCAGGGCGGGTAGACGCATCGACGGCAACCGGAAAGAAGGGAAAGAAAGGAAGGAACGCAGCACAGCGGGACGGCGGATCACGGCGCAGCCTCCTCGCCGGCGGTGCGGCCGCGCCAGCCGCTGCGCGCGCTGCTGGCGACGTGCTGGCCGAGGCGCTTGAAGCCGCGCATGCTGGCCGCGAACACGCGGCCCAGCGACACCCAGAAGCGGTCGCGGTCATGGCGGCCCCACTGCGACACCCAGATGTCGGCACGGGCGAAGGTGCAGGCCACCAGCCAGCGCTCCTGCTCGATCGACATCGGCCGGAACTGGATGCTGATTTCGCCGTCGCGGTCGTGGCGCACCATCGCCGGCAGGCGCTTGGAGCTGCCGCGCTGCGGCAGCGCGATCTCCACCGGCAGGTCCGGCTCCACCGGCACCGGCTCGAGCAGGCGCAGCGCCATGCCGCCGGTGGAGAAGTTGACCGTGCGGCAGGCCAGTTCGCGGCCATCGGCCAGGTGCAGAGTGGCCGGGATATCCAGCGGCACGCGGTGCGAGCGGCGCACCTGGCGCATCTCGCTGGCGGTGGCGATGGTGGCGCCGAGCAACAGCACGTTGTAGGCGGTCCACGCCAGGTTGAACCAGATCGTCTGCGCCTCGCCGCCGGGCTGCACGCTGAGCAGGCGCATCACGCCCGCAGCCAGGCCGGCCAGGTTCAGCACCAGCAGGAACAGGTAGGGCTTGGCGATCTGCCCGTCGAAGTAGCTGCGCGGCACCAGGCCACCCTTGGGGGTGACGTTGAACTTGCCGAGCTTGGGATTGAACAGCGCCACCAGCGTCGGGCGCAGGATGTACCAGGCCAGGGTGGTCTCGTAGACCTCGTTCCACAGCAGGTGGCGGAACTTGCCCTGAGTCCGCAGGTTGGTCAGGTTGGCCTGCAGGATGTGCGGCAGCGCATAGGCCAGGATCATCAGCGCCGAGGCATGGATCACGTGCGCGCCGAAGAACAGGAACGCCAGCGGCGCGGTCAGGTAGACGATGCGCGGCAGCCCGTAGAAAAAGTGCAGCATCGCATTGGCGTAGCACAGCCGCTGCGACAGGCGCAGGCCCTTGCCCAGCAGCGGGTTGTCCAGCCGCGCGATCTGCGCCATGCCGCGCGCCCAGCGGATGCGCTGGGCGACGTGGCCGGACAGGCTCTCGGTGGCCAGGCCGGCGGCCTGCGGCACCGCGATGTAGGCGCTGCGGTAGCCGCGGCGGTGCAGCTTGAGCGCGGTGTGCGCGTCCTCGGTGACGGTCTCCACCGCCACCCCGCCCACTTCCTCCAGCGGCTTGCGCTTGATCACCGTGCACGAGCCGCAGAAGAAGGTGGCGTCCCACTGGTCGTTGCCGTCCTGCAGCAGGCCGTAGAACAGCTCGCCCTCGTTGGGCACCTTGCCGTGGTTGCCGAGATTGCGCTCGAACGGATCGGCGGAGAAGAAGTAGTGCGGCATCTGCACCACCGCCAGCTTGGCGTCGCGCAGGAACCAGCCCATCGCCACCTGCAGGAACGAGCGCGTGGGGATGTGGTCGCAGTCGAAGATCGCCACGTACTCGCCGCTGGACTTCTTCAGCGCCGCGTTGATGTTGCCGGCCTTGGCGTGGAGGTTGTTGGTGCGGGTGACGTAGTGGATGCCGACCTGCGCGCAGAACGCGCGGAACTCCTCGCGGCGGCCGTCGTCGAGCAGGTAGATGTTGAGCTTGTCGGCCGGCCAGTCCATCACGCTGGCGGCGAGGATGGTCGAGCGCACCACCGACAGCGGTTCGTTGTAGGTGGGAATGAACAGGTCGACGCTGGGCCATTCGCGCTGGTCGGCCGGCAGCGGCAGCGGCCGCCGGTTCAGCGGCCACAGCACCTGGAAGTAGCCCAGCGCCAGGATCACGAACGCATACAGTTCGGCCAGCAGCAGGCCCAGGCCCAGGCTCAGGTCGACCGGGCTGCTCATGCCCACGGTCTGGGTCAGGCGCCACCAGATGTAGCGCGAGGACACCGCCAGCGACAGCGCCATCATCACCAGGATCGCCAGGCGGCTGCCGCTGCGCCGCAGCAGCATGGCCGCGGCGAACACCACCAGCGAGAACAGCAGTTGCTGCGGCACATCCATCGGGATGGCGACGACGAAGACCAGCAACACGGCGCCCAGCAGCCACAGCGACCAGTTGGCCAGAACATGCAGCGGGCGCGCGGCATGCGACGCGGAGGCAGCGCTCATCGGCGATTCCTAACAAAGGGGGAGGAGGTCGGCGCGCGGTCTTCCCCACCGCGCGGCGACAGCAAACAGGTGCGGCGCCCGCAGGCGCCGCATGGCATCAACGATTCAAAAAGCGCTTGAGCGGGCCGCCCGGCGCCGGCACCGCGGCCTCGCGGCCGACCTCGAGCAGGCGCTGGAACAGCTGCTGCAACGGCGTGCCGGTCGCGGTGCCGGTGAAGGCGGCCGACACAGGCGCCGCCGGTGCGGCGGGCGCCATCGGCAATGGCGCAGCCGGCGACGGCGCGGCCGGCCTGGTCTCGACCGCGGCGCGCACCACCGACAGCACCGGCGCCGGTGCGGGAGCCGCAGGCGGCGGAGAGGCGGCGGGCGGCTCCGCGGCGCTGAGCCGGTCGGCGGAAAAATCCTGGTAGGCGGTGGCGCCACTGCTGCCGAGCTTGGCGAACAGGCTGGAGACGTCGTCGCCGGTTTCGGCACCCGTCTGCTTGGACTTCTTGGACATGACGCCCCTCATGACGATCTGAAAATAGTCGGTCGCTGCCGCCGCGCTCAGCCGGCCCTGGCCAGCACGAAGCGGCGCAGGTCTTCGTGTCCGGACGACAACGCACGCACGCCCAGGCCGGCCGACATCCCTACCTGCACGAACCATGCCTGATACACCCCTTCCAGGAAGCCGTCGGCGCCGCCGGCCTGCCCGGCCAGGCCGATGTGCAGCGGCGAGCCGGCGTGCAGCAGTTCGACGCGGTCGGCGTGCTCCTCGAAGCGCGCATAGCCCCACTCCAGCCGGTCCCAGACGCGGTTCACCGCGTCCTCCAGCTCCTGCAGGGTGGTGCAGGCGCCGACCGGGTGTTCGGCGGCGAAGCGACGGCCGATGCGCGCCATCAGCAGGGCCAGGTCCTCGGCGCCCAGCTCCGCGGCGAACTCCTCGGCCAGCGCGCGCAGAAAGCCGCGCCACTGCCGCGAACAGGCATGGGTGCGGTAATGGGTCTGCAACGCGTGAGCGCTCATCGAGGAAGTCTCTGGGCAGGGACGGAACGACAACGGCGTAGCGGGTGTGGCGCCCCGGGCCGACCGTTACCGGCCGTCACTATTGCGACACAGTTCTCACTTTGCGATGCAGTGTATCTCACTCTTTCTTCACCGCAAAGTCCTGATGCGCCGAACTGCGACCCTTGCCCACCCGCTCCGGGACCGGCGCTGGGTCGGCACCGGCAGGGCCGCCCCAGACTCAGTGCCGCTCCTCGGCCGGCACCTGGAACACCTGCCGCAGGTAGGCCAGATAGGCCGGGGCGTCGCACAGCGTCTTGCCGGGCGAGTCGCTGAGCTTGGCCACCGGCTGGCCGTTGCAGCGGACCATCTTGATCACGATCTGCAGCGGCACCAGGCCCAGATCGTTGGTCAGGTGCGTGCCGACGCCGAACGCCAGCATGCAGCGGTCGCGGAAATGCGTGTACAGCCGCATCACCTTGTCGATGTCCAGGCCATCGCTGAACACCAGGATCTTGCTGCGCGGATCCACCCGATGCCGCTGCAGGTGCGCTAGCACCCGCTCGCCCCATTCGAACGGATCGCCGGAATCGTGGCGCATGCCGTCGAACAGCTTGCAGAAGTACAGATCGAAATCGCGCAGGAACGCATCCAGGCCGACCACGTCCGACAGCGCGATGCCGAGATCGCCACGGTACTCGCGCGCCCACGACTCCAGCGCCGCCGCCTGCGAATCGCGCAGCCGCGGCCCCAGCGCCTGGAACGCCTGCAGGTATTCGTGCGCCATCGTGCCCAGCGGGGTCAGCCCGTAGCGGCGGGCGAAGTACACGTTGCTGGTGCCGACGAACTGCTTGCCCAGGGTCTGCTGCAGCACCGGCAGCAGTTCGCCGTGCCAGGCGCGCGAGTAGCGGCGGCGGGTGCCGTAGTCGGCGATGGCGCAGTTGTCGTAGCCCGGGGTGTCGCGCAGCAGCGCGATCTTGGCCTGCAGCCGGCGCAGGCCTTCGGCATGGTCGGCGCCGCCGGCATGGCGGAACCACACCTCGTTGACGATCGCCAGCAGCGGCACCTCGAACAGGATGGTGTGCAGCCACGGCCCACGGATATGCAGCTCGATCTCCCCGGGCACGCTGGCCGAGGCCTGCAGTTGCAGGTACTTGCGGTCCAGGTGGAACAGCGCCAGGAAATCGACGAAGTCCGGCTTAATGAACCGCATCGCGCGCAGGTAGTCCAGCTCGTCCTCACGGAAGCGCAGCGCACACAGCGCGTCGATCTCCGCCGAGATCTGCGGCAGGTACTGCGCCAGGTCGATGCCCGGGGTGCGGCACTTGAAGCGGTATTCCACCTGTGCACCGGGATGCTGATGCAGCACCGCCTGCATCATGGTGAACTTGTAGAGGTCGGTGTCCAGCAGCGAGTCGATGATCATCCGCCGATTATGCGCTCGCTGCGTTGCGGCGCCGTTGTCGCCCTTCGCAAAAGCAGTCATTGCAGTCGCCACCGCATCGCCAGACCTGCTCTGGCTCCTGCTATTGCTATTGCTATTGCTTTTTGCTTTACCGACCCCCTCAGCGCGGCAGCCACGGCGGGCGAATACCCGAAGGGCGGCGCGCAGGATGCGCGTCGTTTTTCGCCGGCACATGGATGTGCCGTCGAAAAATGCCCGTCGTGGCTGCGGACCCGGAGCGCGTAGCGCGCAGGGCGCGCTGCGGGGTGTGCTTTCTTTTGGTTACTTTTCTTTGCACAAGCAAAGAAAAGTGACTCGCCCGTAGGGCGAAAGCATTTGTCTTTGCGTTAGCTTGTGCTTGAGCTTCGTTTAAATCGCAAAAGCAGCTTCAAACAGGACAGGCATATCGATTACGTTGGTCGCGGCTGAAGCCACTCCTACAAGAAACGCGATGTCCCGCTGAGTAGTGAAAAATTGCGTTATTGGAAGTGTCCTGCAGCCGCCACCGCGAATGAAGGCCATGCACCATGCGTCCCTCAGCGCTTGAGCACCGCCTGCGCCGGCTTGTGCTGCACGGTGAAATCGCTGTCGCGCGCGCCGCCGGCGTCCGGATCGGTGTACCAGCACCACAGCGCGATGCCGGCGATGCGCGGCTGCGCGTCGAGCACCTCGCGCCACTCGCGCAGCACCTGCGCCTGCAACGCGGTGTCGACCTCGGCGCTGCGCTGCTCCGGGCTTTCCCAGGGCGCGGCGAGGCTGCCGCGCGCCGAGCGCAGGCCCAGCTCGGCCACCCACACCGGCCGGCCGCTGCGCTCGCCCAGCGCCTGCACCCGCGCCGCCGCCGCACGCATCTGCGCGCGCCGTTGCTCGGGCGCGGCGGCCAGCGCCGGATACAGGCTGGTGCCGACGAAATCGAAACGGTCCCAGTAGCCGAAGCGTTCGGCCTGCTCCAGGCCGTCGGCGACATAGCCGATCGGGCCGCGATAGACCTGGCGCACCGCCGCCAGCAGCGCCGGCCACTGCGGCGCGTCCTGCAACTGGCGCAGTTCGGTGCCGACGATCAGCGCGCTGGCGCGCTCGTCGGCGGCGACTTGGGCCAGTTGCAGCAGCGCGCGCCGGTAGGCGGCGAACCAGGCGTCGCGATCGGCCGGCGCGGCCTCGCCGGCCCAGTGCCCGGGAATCCACAGATGCACCTTCAGCACCGGCTGCAGGCCGGCGGCGCGCATCTGCCGCAATCCGGCGCGGACCAGCGCCGGGCTGCTGTCGCTGCCCAGCACCGGGGTCGAAGACTGCGGCGACGCCTGCCAGACGAAGGCCACCAGCAACGCGCGCGTGGCACCGGCATCGGCCAGTTGCCGCAGCGACTGCTGTGCCGCCGCGCTGCCCCACGGCGCCTGCGGCGACACCTTGACGTTGGCGCCCATCCACGGCGGCGGCGCCGCACTGCAGCCGCCGGCGCTCAGCGCCAGCAGCAGTGCGGTCAGCAGTCTCACGGCGATTGGCGCCATACCCGGTAGATGCCCTGGTGGTAGACCAGACTGTAGCCCGGCAAGCCCTGCTGCCACAGCTGCGGGAAGCGTCGGTTGAGGCTGTCCAGCGCGCCGGTCTGGCTGGCCGGGTCGCTGACCACCACTTGCGCCGGCATCCGCCGCGGATCGACCAGCGCCTGCTTGAAGCGCGGGTCGAACGGCAGGATCAGTTGCTTGGCGTCGCCGCGCGCGACGATCACCGGATAGCTGGCGCGGTCGTCCAGCAGGGTCGGCAGCCGCGCCTCGGCCAGCCACGCGCCCAAGTGCGCAGCGTCGGCATGGCGCGGCGGCGCCGGTGCCTGCAGCGCGGCGATCCAGTCGCGGGTGGTGGAGGTCGCGGTGCGGGCGATCACCCAGCCGCTGGACACCGCGCCGGCCAGCAGCAGCGCCAGGCCCAGCCAACGCGCGTTGCGGCGCAGGTCGCCCAGCACCAGCGCCACCGGCACCAGCAGCAGGGCCAGGAAGTCCAGCGGCTGCGCCGTGAAACGCGCCCAGGTGGCCAGCGTACCGGCGCCGATCACGGTGGCGGCGGCGGCCAGCACGCTGCGCCAGGTGTCGCTGTCGCGGGTGTGGCGCAGCAACAGCAACAGCGGCGCGCTGACCACCCCGGCCAGCAGCAGCCACAGCGGCGGCCACCACGGCTGCGCCGCGGCCTGCTGCAGCCACGGCTGCAGCGCCGCCTGCGCCGAGATGCCGCGGAAGGCGGACGTGGCGTCGCGCACGAACAGCAGCGGGTCGCCGAAGAACATGTAGTTGAGGTACATCCACGCCCCCACCGCGAACAGGAAAGGCAGGTAGCACACCAGGTAGAACGCCAGCGGCGCCTGCCGCATCAGGCGCGGCGGCGCGATCAGGAACAGCCACGGTGCCAGCGCCACCGCCAGGAAGCAGGCACGCTCGTCGACGAAGAACAGCAGGCACAGGCTCGCCGCCAGGCGCAGGTAGGCGAAGGCTTCCGGATCGTCGCGGAAGTGGCGCAGCGCGCGCGCGGCCACGTAGAACACCAGCAGGCCCAGACCCTGGTTGTTGCCGGACAGGGTCGGCCACAGGAAGAACGGCTGGATCACCACCCCTGCACTGAGCGCCCAGGCCCAACCGCGGCCCAGGCCGGCGGCGATGTCGCGCCACAGCAGGGTCACCAGCGTCGCCCCGGCCAGCACATCGACCAGGTACGGCAGCAGCGGCGTGGACAGGCCCGGCAGGCCGCCGATCAGCACACCCAGGTACAGCGAGGCCTGCGCGTACAGGAACCCCAGGTACTCGATGCGGAAACCGGCCGCGTCGCGCAACAGCAGCAGCTTGGCGTACTGCGCCATCGCGTCGTCGCTCATGTAGCCGTGCGCGAGCAGCCGGTGGCACAGCAGCGCCAGCAGCGCCGCGGTGAACACGAACACCACGGTGCCGCGCGCGCGCCGCGGCGCGTCAGTCGTCGAGCGCGGCGCGGCGCTCTTCGGCCATGTGCTTGCTGATGCCATGGGTGGTCTTTTCCCAGTAGAACGGGTTGCGGATGAGCTGCCACAGGCCCTTGTAGGCGGCGATGGACTGCAGCAGCCAGTACAGCGGCACGGTCAGCGCGTAGGGCGCCAGGCGGAAGTAGTCGCGCTTGAACGCCGCCACCAGGGTCATGTAGATCAGGAAGCCATTACCGAGCAGCAGGTTGAGCAGGCTCAGGTACAGCAGCGCCGGCGGGAAGAACGGATCGAAGAATTTCGAGCCCACCGCCAGCCATAGCCCGTAGCTCAGCCACATCAGCGGCGCGGCCAGCGCGGTGAAGAAGGTGCCGCCGACGAACAGCTGGAAGCCCCAGAACCCGCGCACGCCGGTGGAGCGGTACAGCTGCACCGGGTCGCGCATGTGCACCAGCCAGGTCTGCATGTAGCCCTTGAGCCAGCGCGAGCGCTGCCGGATCCAGTTGGGGATGCTGACGTTGGCCTCTTCGAACGTGGTCGAGTTGACCACGCTGACCCGGTAGCCCTGCTGGGTCAGACGCACGCCCAGGTCGGCGTCCTCGGTGACGTTGTACGGATCCCAGGCATGGACCTTGCGCAGGATGTCCAGGCGGAAGTGGTTGGAGGTGCCGCCGAGCGGAATCGGGATGCGCAGGGTCTCCAGCGCCGGCAGGTAGAAGTCGAACCACAACGTGTATTCCAGCGTGAACATGCGCGTGAGCCAGTTCTCGTCGGCGTTGTAGTAGTTCAGCCGCGCCTGGATGCAGGCCACGTCGGCCGGCGACTTGCGGAACGCGGCGACCACGCGCTTGAGCTGGTCCGGCTCCGGCTTGTCCTCGGCGTCGTAGATGGTGAGCATCTGCCCGCGGGCGAAGCGCAGCGCGTAGTTGCAGGCCTTGGGCTTGGTCTTGGGCTGCGACGGCGGTACCCGGATGATCTCGAAGAACGCCTCCAGGCCCAGCGCCTTGGCCGCCTCGATGGTCTCGGTGTCGTCGGCCTCCAGCACCAGCTTCACGTCCAGCTTGGAGGTGGGGTAGTCGAGCCGGCGCAGCGCGTTGGCCAGGATCGGCAGCACGTCCGGCTCCTTGTACATCGGCACCAGCACCGTGTAGACCGGCAGGTCCTCGTCGCCGAGCGCGGCCACTTCCTCGTCGCTGACCTTGATGTCGATGCGGCGCCGCGCACCGCGCCAGGCCAGTACCAGCTTCAGCCCGAAGGTGGCCAGGAACGCCACCGCGATCAGCGTGTTGAGCGCGATCAGGGTGACCAGCGGCCACAGCGCCAGCGCCGCGGCCAGCACCACCGTGAGCGCCACCAGGAACACCGACTGCGCGCGGGTGATCACCTGCCGCGCCGAGTGTTCCGGCGCGTGTTCGGCCAGCAGGTTCAGCGCGTCGTGGGTGAGCTGCGCGTCGGCGTGCTGCTGCAGGCTCCAGACGATGTCGAACTTGGAGGTGCCGACGAAGCGCACCTGCTCGCCGTAGGTGGCGCGGGCCCAGGCGAAGGTCTCCGGGCCGGGATCGGCCACCGCCAGCACCAGCTGGCCGTCCTCCTCGCGCCACGGCAGCACCAGGCGCTGCGCGTAGTCGGCCAGCCGCTCCGGCTGGAACAGCGCCGGGTCGATCGGCTGCTTGAGCAGGTTGGCGAAGTGCAGCCCGAAGTGCTGCGCCAGCACCGTGTAGAAGCGCAGCGGCGCGACCCCGCGCTGGGCCAGCACCACGTCGCCCAGCCGCGAGCGCCAGCGCGACTGCAGGGCCAGCGCGTTCTGCAGTTGCGGCGGATCGATCACCCCAGCGGCGACCAGCGCCTCGCCGATCGGCGCCTGCAGGCCGCCCTCGGTGGGCAGCCGCCCGAGCCGGCCAGGCACGCTCGCCTCGGCGGCGACGCTCTCGTGTTCGCCGGACACGGCTAGAACCGCCACCAGGCGGCGACGAACGGGCCGCCCGCACCGCCGGTGTTGCGCCCGGCCACCGGCTGCTGGTAACCGAGCTGCAGCTGCGTGCCGCCGGGCAACGTGTACAGCACCGAGGCCTGCAGCTTGCTGAAATCGAAGTTGTTGCCGCGGATCGGCGTGTTGTCGCCGGGCGCGTAGATCCGGTTCGGGCCCTTGCCGTTGCCCAGGCTCTGGATCACGTTGAACTCGCCGATCAGCATCCAGCGCGGCGCCAGCGCCACGCCGCTGGACACGTCCAGCCGCGCTTCGTCGGAGGCGTCGCCGCCACGCAGGCGCACCGCCGTCCCCAGGTCGACATAGCCGTCGTGCTCGCCCAGGCGATAGCCGCGGCCGACGCTGTAGCGCAGCTCGGCGCCGTAGTCGCCCTGGCCCAGCGCCGGCCGCTCACCGTCGCGCTGGCGCGCGTAGCCGGGCACTAAGGCCAGCACCTGCAGCGCGCCCTGCCAGGGACCGTCGGCGCCATCCGGGTCGAGCCGGTAGCGCAGGCCGATTTCCTGGTCCGACCAGCCGCTGCTGTGGCGGTCGCCGTAGCCGCTGTCGTTGCGGTAGCCGACCTTGCTGAAATAGAAGTTGCCGACCAGGGTCAGGTCCGAGCTCAGCGCGTATTCGCCGTAGAGGTTGAGCTGGTCCTGGCGGCTGCGCCCGGCATCGGGGAAGTTGCCGGACTGGCCGTGGCTGTTGAACACCGCGCCGCCATCGGTATGGCTGGCCTTGAGGATCACCAACCCGTGGCCGGCCTCGTCGACCCAGGCGCTGGCGCCGCAGGGGCCGGCCGCCAGCGCGAGCAGCGCCAGCGACAGCCGCGCGCGGCGCGCAGATCGGGCGTGGCCGGCAGCGGGCACGGGCACAGCGGGCGCGCAGGCGCGCGCGTGGGTGCGCGGACGCACACCGTCGAAATCATGCATGGTTGAGTTCCTGGTGGGGTTCCCCCGAACCGGAAAGCAGGCGCGGTCCAGGAGAGATCGGCGGAACACGTCATTTGTTAAGTGACGTACTTCCCAATATAGCGAATTTATGTTGCTATGCCGCACGCGCGCACAACGCGGCCGATTTCGTTCAGCCTGGGCGCCGCCAGCACAGCCGGGCGAAGGTGACCCAGGCATGCAGCCAGATCACCGCCCACACCGCCGCGCGCACCGGCCAGGCCCGGGTCGGCGCCTCGAACTTGCGGAAGTAACGCCACAGGCCGCGGTGCTTGTGCCACTCGACGAACCACGGGCGTTTGCGGCTGGACACGCCGCGCACGTGCAGCACGTGCAGGCGGTTCAGCACCGCCACCGCGGCCCCCGCCTGGCGCACCCGGCGGCACAGGTCCAGGTCCTCGGCGTGCAGCCGATAGCCGGCGTCCCAGCCGCCGATGCGGGTGAACAGCGCGCGCGGCAGCAGCATCAGCGCGCCGGACAGCGCCGGCACCGGCTGCAGCGGCTGCGCCGGGTCGGCCGCCAGCGCCAGCCGCGAGCCGGCCAGCGGATGCCGCAGCATTGCCGCGAAGTCCGGGTCGCGGCGGCGTACCGCGGCGTCGGCGCGGCCGTGTTCGTCGACCTGCTCCACGCCCAGCAGCGCCTCGCCGAGCGCGGCGGCCTGCGCGCGCAACTGGGCCAGGGTATCGGGCTCGACCATCAGGTCGGGATTGACGAAGGCCAGCCACGGCGCGTCGCTGGCCGCCGCGCCCTGGTTGCAGGCGGTGGCGAAGCCGGGGTTGTCGGGATTGGCGATGAAACGGACCCGCACATCGTCCAGCGCGTGCCGCTGCACCACGGCGAGCGTGTCGTCGCGCGAGGCGTTGTCGACCACCCGGATCTGTGCCACCTCGGCCGCCGCGCGCAGCCGCTGCAGACAGGCATCGATGGTGCTGCCGCTCTCGTAGGTCACCACCACCACGGCTATCTGCTGTTCGCTCATCCGCCGATTATCCCGCATGTCTCCCGCATGCGCCGCTCGCCACGCGCACGGCGGGCATGGCGGCGGCGGCGATTGCCGCGCATACTCTGCGCCCCGTGCGTTGCGCGGCCGCTCGCGGCCCCGTGCGTTCGGGAGACGGAGCGATCCGTGTCCTCTCCTTCGCCCAGTGCAGATGCCGGTCAGCGTTGTTCCCTGTCCCAGGCTGCCGCCCCACCCCGCAGACCGCGCGCGCCGCATGAGCACGCGCGCATGCCGAGACGCCGGCGGCGCCACCGTCCCCGCTCCCGATCGTGCGACCGGGCCCTGCCCCAGGCTTCCCCGCTTCTGGTCTAGACCAATCACCCACAAGAGCCGCGCTGTGGTGCATGGCACGCCCGGCCTGCGGCTGGCATGGCGCGCCGGGTCGCGCCGGCACCGCGAGGCGCGCGCATGAGCGCCCGCCACCAGATGCACGGCATGGGCACGCAGACCGTGGCGGCCGACTGGCCGCCGCTGTCCGATGGCGAGGTGGAAGCGCTGCTGCAGCAGTACGCCCTGCCCGGCCGCCTGCACGCGTTGCGCTGGCACAGTCCGCGCCCGTTCTCGGCGGCGGCGGAGGTCGAGACCGCCGCCGGCACGCTGTTCGTCAAGCGCCACCATCGCCGCGTGCGCGACCTGCACGCGCTGGGCGAGGAGCATGCCTTCATCGCGCAGCTACGCGCGCGGGGCGTGCCGGTACCGGAGGTGCTGCGCGACCGCGACGGCGCCAGCGCGGTGCGGCGTGGCCACTGGACCTACGAGGTGATGCGCGCCGGCGCGGGCGAGGACCGCTACCGCGAGGCGATGTCGTGGACACCGTTCGCCGACACCGCGCATGCCGCCGCCGCCGGCCGCGCGCTGGCCGCGCTGCACCGTGCCGCGGCCGGCTACGCCGCGCCGCCGCGCAGCACCACCGTGCTGGTCGCCAACCTGCGCCTGTTCACCCAGCCGCAGCCGTTGCAGGCGCTGGAACACGACCTGGCACGGCGCCCGGCGCTGGCCGCATGGCTGCAGCAGCGCGACTGGCAGGGCGACCTGCGCGCGCAGCTGCTGCCCTGGCACGCGCAGGCCTGGCCGCTGCTGCAGGCACCGCCGCCGGCGCTGTGGACGCACGGCGACTGGCACGCCTCCAACCTGCTGTGGCGCGGCCACGGCGCCGCCAGCACGGTCAGCGCGGTGTTCGATTTCGGTCTCGCTGACCGCAGCTTCGCCCTGTTCGACCTGGCCACCGCGATCGAGCGCAACCTGATCCCGTGGCTGCAGTTGGACGACGGCGGCAGCGCGGTCGCCGATCTCGACCAGCTCGATGCGCTGCTGCACGGCTACGCCGCGCTGCTGCCGCTGGACGCAGCGCAACTGCGCCTGCTGGCCGCACTGCTGCCGCTGGTGCATGCCGATTTCGCGCTCAGCGAGATCGAGTACTTCGCCGGCATCACCGGCTCGGACGCGCATGCCGAGATCGCCTACCGCCGCTACCTGCTCGGCCACGCCGCCTGGTTCGGCCAGGGCGAAGGCCAGCGCCTGCTGCGGCACCTGCAGCGGCGCGCGGCGGCCGCGCCATGAACCGTCGCAGCGACACCGTCACGCCCGCCGGCCGCGCACTGCGCGGCTGCGCCTCTTCCCTCTTCCGTTTCGTTTCCCCGAGGTCGTTCCGCATGCTTCCCACCCGCCGCTTCCCCGCCCCGCACGCCCTCGCGCTGGCCCTGGCCATCGCCCTGCCGCTGCCGGCCCTGGCCGCCGACGCTGCGCCGGCGCCCGCCAGCACGCAGACCCCGGTCGAACTGGACGCGGTCAACGTGCAGGGCCGCCAGCCGCACGACCGCAGCAGCCTGAGCGGCTACGGCGACGCGCCGCTGCTGGATACGCCGATGGCGATCGACACCATCGACCGCACGCAGCTGGCCGACCGCCAGGTGCGCGTGCTCAGCGAGGTGCTGCGCGCCGACGCCGCGGTCGGCGACAGCTACGCGCCGATCGGCTACTACGAGAACTTCCTGGTCCGCGGCTATTCGCTGGATGCGGCCAACAGCTACCGCATCAACGGCCTGACCATCGCCGGCGAACAGAACGTGGCGCTGGAGAACAAGGAGCAGGTGCAGGTGCTCAAGGGTCTGTCCGGCGTGCTGTCCGGCATCACCACCCCGGCCGGCGTGATCGACTACCAGACCAAGCGCCCGCAGCACGTGCGCAGCCTGATGCTGAACGGCGACGACGACGGCAGCCGCGGCGCGGCGGTGGACCTTGGCGACTGGTTCGGCAGCGAGCGCCAGTTCGGCCTGCGCGTCAATGCTGCGCACGAGACGCTGCGCAGCTATGTCGATCACGCCGACGGCCACCGCAACTTCCTGTCGCTGGCAGCGGACTGGAACATCGACCCGCAATCGACCCTGCAACTGGACGTGGAGTACCAGGACCGCCAGCAGCGCTCGGTGCCGGGTTACCAGTTGCTCGGCGGCACGCAGGTGCCGAGCGGGGTGTCCGTGCATCGCCTGCTCGCCTACCAGCCGTGGTCCAAGCCGGTCGGCATCGAGGCGCTGAATGCGCAGGCGCGCTACGAGTATCGCTTCAGCGACGCCTGGCATCTGCAGGTGGCCGCCTCGCACAGCCGTGCACTGATCGACGACTACTCCAGCTTCGCCTGGGGCTGCTACGGCGCGGCCAGTTGCGCCGGCGACGCGGTACCCAACCACTTCAGCCGCGAGGGCGACTACGACATCTACGACTACCGCAGCCCCGCCGACAGCCGCCGCAACGACGAACTGCAGGCGATCGCCAGCGGCAGCGCCAGCACCGGCGTGCTGCAGCACCAGTTCCAGGTCGGCATCGATTACCTGCATCGCACCATCGACCGGCACGGTTCGATCAACGAGATGATCGGCAGCGGCAACATCGACGCCGATCCGCCGCTGCTGTCGCCTGCCGACGCCGTGCTCGGCCCCAAGCGCCGGCGCCTGGACAGCGCGCAGACCGCGCTGCTTGCCAGCGACCGCATCGGCATCGGCGAGGCCTGGCAATTGCTGCTGGGCGCACGCCAGGTGCGCTACGACGAACGCGCCTGGGACCGCGACGGCAGCCTGACCCGGCGCACGCGCCGCTCGGTGTTTCTGCCGCAGGCGGCGCTGCTGTTCAAGCTGCAGCCGTCGCTGTCGCTGTACGCCAGCTTCGCCAAGGGCCTGGCCCCGGGCGGCACCGCGCCGTGGTTCGCCAGCAACGCCGACAGCATCCTCGCCCCCACCAGCGCCTACCAGCGCGAGGCCGGCATGAAATACGAGCGCGATGGCGTGACCCTGGGCGCGGCGCTGTTCGACATGCGCCAGGCCAACCAGTACGCGCAACCGCAGGCCGACGGCAGTTTCCTGTTCGTGCAGCAGGGCCGCCTGCACAACCGCGGCATCGAACTGTCCGCCGCCGGCACGCTGGGCGCCGGCCTGCACCTGCAGGCCAGCGTCGCCGGCATCCGCGCGCGCGCCGAGGACACGGGCACGCCCGGCGACGAAGGCCACCAGGCACTGAACGTGCCACGGCTGCGCGCCAGCGCCCAGGCCACCTGGGACGTGCCCGGCGTGAACGGCCTGGCGCTGCTGGGCGGCGCGCAGTACAGCGGCGCCAAGTACGCCGACCGCAGCGGCCAGGTCGCCGTCGGCGGTTACAGCGTCTACACCCTCGGCGCCCGCTACGCCACCCGGCTGGGCGCGGTGCCGACCACGCTGCGACTGAGCGTGGACAACCTCACCGACAAGCGCTACTGGCGCGACGTCGGCGCCTACGAAGGCGACGACTATCTGTTCCTTGGCGCGCCGCGGACGGCGCGGCTGGCGCTGCAGTTCGATTTTTGAGGAGCGGGGATTGGGGAGTCGGGATTCGGGATTGGGTGAGGAGCTGGGAATGGGGAATGGGGATTCGGGATTGGTAAAAGCCAAAAGCGGGACATGGCGCGTCACTGGTGTAGGAGCGGCTTCAGCCGCGACACGCTACTGCTGACGGGTCGCGGCTGAAGCCGCTCCTACAGCACCTACGATCCGATGCGTTTTCAGTATCCCAATCCGGATGCACTGATCCACGATGACTCGAACGTCAGCTATGCCGAAGACCAGGGTAGGAGCGGCTTCAGCCGCGATGGGCTTTCCCGGTAACGCCTGTCGCGGCTGAAGCCGCTCCTACAAAAAAGCGCGCAATGCTGCGCACTCGCGAACTGCCCATCCCGAATCCCCACTCCCCAATCCCGGCCTCCCGACCATGTCCCCGCTCGAACTGCTCGCCGTACTGATCAACGTCCTGGGTGTATGGCTGACCGCGCGGCGGGTGCGTTGGTGCTGGCCGGTCAACGTGGTGGCGGTGCTGCTGTACGCGTGGCTGTTCTATCAGTGGAAGCTGTATTCGGACATGCTGCTGCAGGGCCTGTACGTGGTGCTGCAGGGCTACGGCTGGTGGCGCTGGAGCAACGGGCTGGGCGACGACGGCAAGGTCCAGGTCGGGCCGCTGCCGTGGGGCGAAGGCCTGCGTTCGCTGCTGGTCGGCGCCGTCGGCGCGGCGCTGCTGGGCTGGTGGATGCACCGGCATACCGATGCGGCGCTGCCGTGGCTGGACGCGGCGTTGTCGGCGTTCAGCGTGGTCGCCAGCGTGTGGGCCGCGCGCAAGCGCATCGCCAACTGGGGCCTGTGGATCGTGCTGGACTGCGTCTACGTCGGCGTGTTCGTGTACAAGGGGTTGTATCCCACTGCCGCGCTGTACGCCGGGTTCGTGGTGCTGGCGGTGTATGGCCTGCGCCTGTGGCAGGCGGATCTGCGCCGCGCGCAAGCCGTCACCTGACACGCCACACTCTCTTTGCTGCCTGGCGGCACAGCGCGTGCCGTCGTCAACTCGATGGAATGGCGCGCAGCAGCCGCACGCGCATCACGCGAACATCAGACGCCCGCATCGTCCGCGTGCCTGCCGGCAGCGTAGTCTTGTCAGCCACGCTTCGCCACGCCCTGGATTTCGCATGCACTTCGCCACCGCCGCCGGCTTCGCCCAACGCATCGCCGATGCGCTGCTGGCGCGCATCGCCGCCGGCGAATGGCGGGCGGACCAACGCCTGCCGGTGGAGCGCGAACTGGCCGCGCTGTTCGGCTGCACCCGCATCACCTTGCGCGAGGCGCTGCAGCAACTGGAATCGGACGGGCACATCTATCGCGAGAACCGCCGCGGCTGGTTCGTCAGCGCGCCGCGGGTGCGCCATGACCCCAACAGCATCGCCGGGTTCATGCAGTACGTAGCCGCGCAGGGCGGCGTACCGCGCACCGAACTGCTCGCTGCGCAGCGCCAGCCGGCCGGCCCGGCGCTCGCCCGGCACCTGCACCTGGACGATCCCGATGCCGAGGTGTTCGTGCTGCGCCGCCGCCGCTGGATCGGACGGCGCGCCGTGCTGCTGGAGACCAATGCGATCCTCGCCGCGTGGGCGCCGCGCCTGCTCGACCACGACCTGGCCGGCTCGTTGAGCACGGTGCTGACCCAGCGCCTGGGCTTGCGGCAGGCGCGCAGCCGGCTGTCGATGTATCCGGCCACGCTCGATGCCGAGCAGGCGGTGCTGCTGCAATCCACCGCCGGCACGCCCTGCTTCCGTCTGCAACGCGTCAGCTACGATCCCGACGGACGTGCCGTGGAATTCGACATCGAATCCTGGCGCCACGATGTGCTGGAAGTGTCGGTGGATGTCTACGCGCCGCCGGAATGAGTCTGGCCTTGTTCGCTATCGCGACGCGAGGCGGAGAGGCAGCAGACCACACACGCTCCCACCCAGGACCCAGCAGCGACGCCGCTGGGTCTGGCCGCGATGTCGGCCGTGACCGGCTGCCGCGCCAGCCGACGGTTCGGGAAGCAACGCTCCAACAACCCCAGAACAGGCGCACGTCGGCAATCCTCGCCTCACCACCAGAACCATAGACGATGGTCGCCCTTGCCGATTGCGTAGTCCCCCTGCCCCTTCGCAATGCCGGCGATGCCTTCCCGCAACGCCGCAAGCCACGCCGAGCCGACCTCGAGTGCAGCCGGCGCTGCGTCTACGGGAAAAGACCAGTGATCGTCGGTCGTGGACAGCGTGAGGCGCAGTTTCTCCGGCGCCACCCAAGCGGCGAGCCCGCGCCGGTTGTTCGGCACGCCAAGTTCGGCCTTGCTCGGTGCAGTGACGAGAAGCGTGCGGGAACCGGCGCCGTCGGCAGCCAAGGCGTCCAGCAACGCCAGCAGGGACTGGCATCCAGCTGGATCTGCGTTGAGATGCCAGCCGGGATAATTGCGCTCGTTCTCGAGATAGCGCCACAGCGAGATGCGGCCGGATTGGGTCCAACGATGCGAAAGCCGCAGATCAGGCAGCGACTGGCTACGCATCGAACAGCGCGCGTTGCGGATCCGGCGGCGGCAGCGTGTCGTACAGGCGCTGCAGTTCCTCGCGACAGGCACGCAGCGGATCGTGCATCAGGAAGCCGGCCAGGCGCGCATGCCAGGCCGGCCAGCGCGTGGCCAGCGCGTCCATGTCGCCATCGGCGGCGCGGCCTTCGCCACTGCAGGCGACATGCGCGGTCTCGCACAGCACGTTGCGCCAGCCGAGCCCGGCCATGCGCAGCGACAGATCGGTTAGCGCCGCATACCACGAACCATAGCTGCTGGCGTCCAGCCCGCCGGCGCGCTGCCGCGCCACGCCACGCAGCACCACCGCATGGCACACCGCCGACGGCAGTTCCGGATGCAGCGGCGGCAAGGCCGCGCAGGCCCGTGCCAGGCGCTCGGGATCCTCGGGCAGCGGATTGATCTCGCCCAGTCGCGGCCACGCGCAGGCTTCGCCGGCATTGCTCCACGGCGTGGCGCTGGCGATGGCCGCGTCGCGCGCCAGACAGGCGCTCAACTGCAGCAACCAGCCCGGCCCGGGCTGCGCATCTGCCGCCAGCACCGCCACGTCGGCGTCGCCGCAGGCACGCAGCATCTCGTCCACATGTGCGACCTCGCCGAGCATGCGTGGCCGCCGCGTGTAGTCGGCCTGCAGGCGCGTGCGCGCCAGCCAGGCCTCGATCATCCGAATGCCGCGCGGGCCGGCCTGCGCATCGTCGGCCAGCCACACGCGAGTGCCGTCCGGGGTGTTCGCTTCCAACGCGCCCAGGCAGGCGTCCAGCGCGACATCGTCGACGCCGACCGGGATAAGAACTATCGGAAGCACGAAAAGCTGCAAGCCACAAAAAATCCGTCCCAATCACATATCCATCCAAACATAACATCAATGCGGTTACTAACTTCACCCCCGATCCTTCACGTGGATCGAGAGTGAAGTACATCAGCTGATGACTATGGCTGAACGGAGCTAACACTTTTCTTGCAATCAACAACCGCGCTAGCCATCCAACTTTGCAGATTCGGGTTAGGCTTCCAAGTATTATAACTCTTCAACACGCATTGAGAATAACTCTCAGCCCTAGCAGCAGCCTCAGCACGCATTACCGCAACATCGATAGCCTTACTTTCATCCGACAACCCTATATCGAGCTGCCAGTCAGTCGCCCCGGAAAAAGTAAACACAACCACCACCGGAATGAATTGACCGGGCTTTGAGCAATTTACGGTTGCTGAAGCAGCATAATAAGTATTGCGCGGCTGATAGCTGTAACCCGACAGGGTGCAATTGCCGTAACTCTCTGCCCATGCGGTATTAATAGCATTTACAGCAGCTCGCTCAACCGCCTTGGCCGGCGTATTACCATAAACCGAATCGGAAGCGCCGTTAAAAGTCCTGGGAATGACCACCTCACCCAAGGCCGGGAAGGAAGCAAAGAATCCAAAAGCAAGCAGACCAAATAAATTTCCATAAGAAACCTTCATAAAATCTCCTTTTTTAGTCAGACCCCCCGGCTGAGACATTATCCCATTACAAATCTCGTTTCAACCATAATTACAATCCCGATGAATTTTTTCCAAGTTCGAGATATGTCAACTTATTCGAAGCAGTACGGAGGATATGCCGGCAATCAACAACAAGCATGCCAACCCACCTATTCGAGGTGGTTATAAGCATGATTGAGCCAACTACTGACACGTTCTAACGAGCGTCCGCATCATGTGTCCAATGCGGAGCACCCGCGAATTGCTGAAAAAGCACGCATGACAGCGTAGTGCGGGGAGCCTTCCTACGATTGGAGGTCAGCGGGCCGATGCAGCCAAATACCATTTTGAAACACAAGTCATGCAAGGAAATGGTCGCCCAACATCCAGTTCAGACGATCATTACAACGCGCACAGGCGCCATCAGAGCGCTTACTATTAGACCTTTCTTATCACTGGAAGATACTTGCCCTACATAAAAACAGGCCTATCCGGCTCAAGAGCGCTGCCAAGAAAACGACCGCATCCCCACGTATGAGCCTAGCGAAGCGCTAGGCATTTTCCCTCAGCAAGCGTGGCATGCATTAAGCACCAAACCATCGGCGCAGATCGGCAGTAGCAGAGCGGGAATTCCCCCCATACCTACTGCTTACTGCTTACTACTTGCCGCGTGTCGCTGGCAGCGGCTGCATAGCCTTGAACTTCTGTCCGTATTCGTCGGTAAGATTGCGTGCTTCCTGCGGGTTGCGCACGATCGACGGCGTGATCAACACGATCACTTCCTGCCGGTTTGTGTCCTGGGTCTTCTGCCCGAACAGCGCACCGACAACCGGCAGCTTGCTCAGGTACGGCACGCCATTGCTGCCGTCGGTGGTGCTGTCGTTGATCAGGCCCGCCAACATGATCGTATCGCCGCTCTGCACCGCCGCCTCGGTCTTGACCCGGCGCGTGTTGATCGGCACGTTGCAGGCGGTGCTGGTACCGGCGCTGTTGCCGCAGTTGGTCGACGCCGCACCAGGCGAGCTGACCTCCTGCACGATGTCCAGGAACACCATGCCGTCCTTGGTCACCCGCGGACGCACCTTCAGGATTACGCCGGTATCGAGGTAGTTCACCGACGAGTAGGTAGTGCCGGTGCCCAGGCCGGTGTCGACGCTGACCGAGTTGATCGGGATGCGCGTACCCACGTTAAGCGTGGCCTCGGCATTGTTGCGCACGAAGACCGATGGCGTCTGCAGCAACTTGACGTCGGTGACTTCGTCCAACGCCGTGATTACCGCCGCTGCGTTCTTGCCGAGGAAGGTCCAGCCCAGGCCACTGCTGCCGGTGATGGCGCCGGCGATATCGCCCCAGATCTTGCGGCCGGCCGCGCTGGGCAAATTCGCACCACCGCCGCTGAAGCCGATGTTGTTGGCAGTGGACGACGCATTCACCGCCTGCTCGAAGTACCAGTTGACGCCGTACTTGAGCTGACCCTTCAAGTTGACCTCGGCCACCTGCGCCTCGATATGCACCTGCATCGGCATCACGTCGAGCTTCTCAACCACGTCGCGGATCGAGCGCCAGGCCTGCGGGGTCGAGCGCACCAGCAGGGTGTTGGTTTCTTCCACCGCCGACACGCCGACCTTGTCGCCCTGCACTTCCAGGGTCACGCTGCCGTTGCCGGACGTGCGCGGGGACAGTTGCAGGCTGCCACTACCCAAGCCGCCGCTGCTGCCGGACGAGCTGCTGCCGCCCGACAGGCTGTCGCTGCTGCTGCCGCTGCTGCCCAGACTGCTGCCACCCAGGCTGCTGTCGCTGCCGTTGAAGCCGCCCAGGCCGCCGCCGTTCAACTGGCTCATCTGCGAGCCCGGCATCAGCGAGGCGTTGGAGTCGCCGCGGTTGCCGCCGCCGGCGCCGAACACTTCGGCCAGGCGGTCGGCCAGATCCTTGGCCTTGATGTACTTGAGTTCGTAGGAGAACAGCCGCGCGCCGCCGCCGGCGCTGTCGATGCGATCCAGCCATTCCTGGATCTGGTCCAGGTAGCGCGCCTGCGGGGTGATCACCAGCACCGCGTTGGCGTTCTCCAGCGGCATGAAGCGGAACATGCCGGCGCTGGGGGTCTTGCTGTTCTCGCCGAACACCTTCTCCAGGTCGGCCGCCACCTGTTCGGCCTTGCCCGACTGGATCGGGAACACGCCCACCGACATGCCCGACAGCCAGTCGACGTCGAAGATCTGCACGGTGCGCAGGTAGTTCTCCAGCTCGGCGCGGGTGCCGCCCAGGGTGATGACGTTGCGCGAGCCGTCGATGCCGACGATGGCGTTCGGCCGCGCGTACGGCTCCAGCACCTTCTTCATCTCGCTGGCGGAGATGTACTTCAGCGGCACCACCCGCACCTCGAAGCCGCGCGCGTTGGCCGGCGAAGCCGTGCTCGGCGCCACCGTGCCGGCCAGGGCCTGGTCGGCGGGGACGATGTTGTAGCGGCCGCCGCTGTAGACCATGCGTGCGTTGTTCCAGCCCAGCACCATCTCCAGCAGGTTCAGCGCCTGCGCCGGCGACACCGGCTTGGGCGTGGCCAGGGTCACCGTGCCCTGCACGCCCGGCGCGATCACGTAGTTCTGCCCGAGCATGTCGCCGAGGATGGCCTTGACCACCGCCTGCAGCGATTCGCCCTCGAAGTTGAAGGTGGCGCTGCCGCTGCTGGCGTTGCCCAGCGAGGGCGCCGGCGCCGCGGCGGCCGCGGAATTGATCATGGTGCCGCTGCCGCGGCGGATCACCGGGGTGGCGCGCTCGGGCAAGGCATTGGGATCGGCCGGGCCGCCCTGGCCGTCGGTCTGGGTACTGCCGGCCGCGCCCACCTGGGGGTTGATCGCGGCGCCGCGACGGATGTCCGGCGAGGGCGTGGTGGCGCAGCCGGCCACCAGGCCGATGGCGAGGAACAGGGAAAACAGACGCGGCGTCATGCGATCACTCTTCAAGGGTTCTGACCTGAGGGGTTGTTCTGGCGCTGTTGCTGCAATTGCCGACGGCGCGCTTCGATCCGCTCGCGGATGGCCTGCAACTGCTCCGACGACGGAGCCGGCGACGACGGCTGAGGGGCGCTCGGGGTCGGCGCCTGGTTCGGCGCCGGGTTGGGGGTGGACTGGTTCGGCGGGCGCGGCGCGGTCGCGTTGGCCTGGCCGTTGGGCGCGGACGCCGGCGGCGGCATCTGCCCCTGCGCAGCGGCACGCGCGGCCTGGCCGAGCACGGTCGGCGGCTGCCCGCCCTTGCCGTCGAACACCTTCAATTCCAGGGTCTGGGTGCCGCCGCTGCCGCTGACCGTGGCCTGGCGCGGCGCCAGCGACAGCAGCCGCCAGCCCTGCACGGCGTCGCCACCTTCCTGCAGGCGCAGCGATTCGCCCTGCTCGGTGGTCAGCGTCGCCATCTTGAAGCCGTCGGTGAGCAGCACGCCGGTCAGGCGCACGTTGGGCGCGGCGGACTGGCCGCTGTCGGCACTGAGGAAGAACGGATGCGGGCGGCGATCCTCGGCGAATACCGGCCGCGCGGCGATCTCCCCGTATTGCGAGAAATCGCCCAGGCGCTGCGTGGACGCCGCGGGCAGGCCAGGCAGCCGCTGCAGCATCGACGGATCGTCGGGCAGCGGCGCCACGCGTTCGCCGAGCCCGCCCAGGCCCAGCGCCCAGATCAGCAGGCCCCACAGCGCCAGCGTGCCCAGCCACACGGTACGCAGGCCCATCGCTTCAATTCGCATGGCGGCCCTCCACCTGTTGCGGCAGGTCCGCGGGCGCGGCATTCGCGGCGCCGGGCGCACCTGGCGGGTTGGTCGCGCTGGGGGTGGCCGGCGGCGGCGACGGCACGGCGGCCGGCTCGCTCGGGCCGGCGCCGGCGGAACCGCCGGCATTCATCACCGGCGTGGCCGCGGCGGGGGCCGCCGTTGCCGACGGATCCGGCGTGGCGGACGCCGCCGGCGGCGCCGGCATCGCGTTCGGACGCAGGTAGCCGGCCAGTTCGAAGGCCACGTCCAGGCCGTTGCCGCTCTCGCCCGGCGAGAGCTGGTAGCGCTGCGCCATCACGTTGAGATTGTCGATGAACAGCGCCGGCGTGCCGCTTTCCAGCGCATGCAGCACGGCGGCCAGTTCCGGCGTGCCGCAGCGCAGGCGCACCTGCACCGCGACGCGGGTGAAGCGGTCGCTGCGGTTGTCGGCGGCCAGCGGCGAGCGGTTGCTGATCGCGCAGCTGCGGTTGCCGGGGCTGGCCGTGGCCACCGCGCTTTCCAGGCGCTGCACCAGGCCGGCCGAGGCCAGTTCGGCCGAGGTCTCGCGCAGGAAGCCCGGGCGCGTGGCCAGTTCGCGCTGCGCCTGCTGCAGCCGTTGCGCCACCTGCGGCGCCTGCTGCAACTGCATGCGCACGCGCAGTTCGCGCTGGCGCAGTTCCTGGATCTGCGCATCGACCTCGCGCATCGGCACGGTCCACCACGGATGCACCAGCACCAGGTAGCCCAGCGCCAGCGCCGCCAGCAGCAGCCCCAGCGCCAGCCAGCGATCGCGCTTATCGACCTGCACCGGCATCGGCGGCCTCCTTGCGCTTGGTCCCGGCCAGCTCGGCGGTGAGGGTGAAACGGTCGCGGTGGCTGCCCGGGTCGGCCTGCAGCACGCCGGTCAGCGACGGCGTGCGCCACAGCGGCGAGCCTTCCAGCCGCCCGACCAGCGACGAGGCTTCGCTGCTGAGGCCGATCAACTGCAACTGGTTGCCCTCGATCGAGAACTTCTCCAGATAGGTGCCCTCCGGCAGGCGCTTGCTCAGTTCGTTCCACACCTCGACCGAGGCCGGGCGCTCGGCGCGCAACTGGTCGAAGAACGCGGCACCTTCGACCAGGTCGACCAGTTGCTGGCGCTGCGCGGCGACCGCGCGCGCGCGCTGCGCGCCGCTGTCCACCTGGGTGCGCAGGTGCTCCAGCGCATCGCGGCGGTTGTCCAGCAACTGCCAGCCGGCCGCGCACAGCGCCAGCAGCGCGGTGACGGCGAGGATCGCGTTCCAGCGCCGCATCGGGTCGGCGCGGCGGTGGCGCTGTTCCTGCGGCAGCAGGTTCACCCCCAGCGGCGCGCCATCGCTGCCGGCGACGTCGATGCCGGCCAGGGTCGGGCGCAGCGCGCCGGCGCTGGCCTGCAGGTCGTCCAGCACGCGGCGCGGGGCCACCACCAGTTCGGCGTCGAGCTGGGCGTCGTCGCGGCGGCCGTCGGCGCGCACGTCGTAGATCACCTGGTCGGCCTGGAACGGGGTCTGCCGGTCGATCTCGAACTTCACCACCTCGCGCAGGTGCTCGGCGGCCGCCGCCGGCAGGCGCAACCGGCGTTGCAGCGCGGCCTCGGCCGGCAACAGCCACACCCGCGGCAGCGCCGCCAGGCGCGGCCCCAGCAGCGCCTCCAGTTCGTCGGGCAGCAGCGGCCACGGCAGCGCCAGCGGCGCGCCCAGTTCGGACTCGACCTGCCGCGCCAGCATCAGCTGCTCGCCCTCGCGCCACAGCAGCAGCCGCGCCTGCGACCAGCCCAGCTGCAGCTGCCAGCGCGGCGGCAGCCACGCCATCAGCGAGCGCTGCCACCAGGCCAGCAGCCCGCCCGCACCGGGGGCGATGCGTACGCCAAGTTTGTCCATCGTGTCGCGCCACGCCGTCATCGCACCGTCGTTCCTTCTTCCCAACGCAACACAGTGTAGGCGGAGCCCGGCAGCGCCGACGAGCCTGGGCGCACCACCGCACGCAACACGCCCTCGCGGCCATTGCCCAGCCGCGCCCGGCTTTCGATGCTGTAGGTGCCGCCACCGCCCATGCCGACCATGCCGAGCTGGGTCTGGTCGGTACGTTCGCGCTGCGCCAGCACCTGCTGCGCGTCCAGGCCGAGCGCGGTCAGCACCGGCCCCGGCGCGAAGTCCGGCGTCGGCCGCGACACCCCACCGTACAGGGTCAGGTTGGGCAGCAGCTTGGCGTACAGCTCCGGGTCCATCCCCAGCACCAGCTGCAGCTCGGCCAGGCTTTCGAACGGCGCATCCTTGGCGCCGTAGGGCAGACCGGCGGCGGCATAGTCCGGATCCTCGGCGCCGTTGGGCTGGGTCAGGTTGTCGGGATCGCGCCAGTCCACGATCGCCGCGGCGATGCGCTCGGCGCGCTGCGGATCCTCGCCGACCGCGCGCACCAGCGCCGCCAGCAGTTGCGCATCGGCCATGTTCAGATCGACCTTGCCGCTCTCGTCGGTGACCCGCAGGTCGACCGTGGCGCCTTCGTACTGCCAGCGGTAGCGGCGCCCGTCGGCACGCCAGCCCGGCTGCGTGGCGGTGCCGGCGAGCCGGGTCAGCGCGTATTCCAGGCCGGCGCGGGCGCGTTCCTGCGCCTCGGCTCCGTCGCCGAGCACCTTGCCCTGCAGGTTCTCGGTGCGCGCGGTCAGCGCGAAGGCGCCGATCAGCGCGGTCAGCAGCGCGATCAGCCACAGCACCAGCACCAGCGCCGCGCCGCGGTTGCGATGTGCCGCGCTCACTGCCGCATCTCCGCGCCGCCGGCCTGGCGCAGCGCCACCACCAGCGGCGGCCACGCCGTGCCGTCGCCGCTGCGCAGTTCGATCGAGACCAGCAGCGGCAGCGTGTCGGTGCGCTCCCAGCGCTCCTGCCAGGGGCCGATGGTGCCGCGCTCCGGGTCCAGGCCACGGTAGCGGAAGCGCACCTCGCGCAGGTCGCGCGCCAGCGGCTCGGGCGGGCGCGGCGGGGTCTCGGCCAGTTGCTTGCCGGCCTGCACCTGCACCAGCGCGATCGCCAGTTGCCGATGGTCGCCGTCGCCGCTGACGCGCAGGTCGTGCAGATAGGGGCCGCCGCGGCCAAGGTACTCGGGCAGATCGGCCACGAATTGCATACGCTGCGGTTCGCCGACGAAGCGCACCGGCTGCAGGGTATGCGTGTCGATGTCCAGCGGCAGCGATTGCGCGCCACTCAGGCGCCGGCGCAGGAAGCCCTCGACCGCGCGCATGCGTTCGCTGCGTCCGGCGATCGCCTCGCCGCGGCCGCTGATCGCCATCGCCGAGCGCAGCGTGGCGAAGGCCAGGGTCAGGCCGCCGACCAGCAGCACCGTGGCCAGCAGCACTTCGATCAGGGTGAAGCCGCGCGCGGTGGCGCGGTGCGGCGCGCGCGCGCTCATTGCGGCACCCCGTTGCCTTGCGGGGCGACCAGGCGCAGGGTCTTCCACTGCAGCGCCTGCGCCGGCGTATCGCCCCAGCGCACCTGCAGGGTCAGTTGCAGCAAGGTCGGCGCGCCGGGCGTCACCGCGGCATCGGGCGGCCGCCGTGGGTCGGCGTAGGGCGCCACGTCCAGGGTCCAGCGATAGCGGCCCTGGTCCAGGGTGCCCTGACTGCGTCCCGGCTGCAGCGGCTGCTCCACGCCCTGCGCCGCCAGCAGCGACTGCGCGTACAGGGTGGCGCGGCTCAACTGGTCGGCACGCTGCACCTGGCGCGCGGCGCCGGACAGCGAGCCCAGCAGCAGGGTCAGCGCCAGCGCCAGCAGCGCGAACGCCACGATCACCTCGATCAGGGTGTAGCCGCGCTGGCGGTTCATGGGCCCGCCTGGTCCGGTGCGCGCCCGACCGTGACCTCGCCGGTCAGCCAGGTCACGTCGACGCGCCAGCGCGCCTGGCGCGCCTGCAGGTCGATGCGCCCGCCGGTGGAGGCGCCGTCCTCGAAGAACTGGATCGCGCCCTCGCCGTCGCGGCGCTGCGCCTGGCGCGCACCGGTGAAGCGGATCGTCAGCGACGGCGGGATCTCGCCGTGGCGGCCGTTGGGCGCCTGCCAGCGATGCGCCTGCGGATCGATCAGGAAGCGCTGCGGCTGGCCGCTGGCGATCGCCTGGGCGCGGGTGTAGCGCAGTTGCGAGGCGATCTCCTTGGCCGCCGAGCGCAGGCGCATGCCGTCGATGCCGCCGGTCAGCACCGAGGCCGCCAGCAGCGCGGCGATCGCGATCAGGCCCACCACCAGCAGCATCTCCAGCAGCGACACGCCGCGCATGCGCGCACGCGCGGCCGGCGCGCACGCCGGCACGCCGAAGCGCAGCGCGCCGGCAGGGGCCCGGATCACGGCGCCGGATCACTCGTACTTGATGTCGGCGTCGTAACTGCTGCCGCCGGGCTGGCCGTCCTTGCCCAGGCTGATCAGGTCGAACGGCCGGCCTTCGCCGGGCACCTTGTATTCGATCGGGTGGCCCCAGGGGTCGTTCAGTTCGGCCGGCTTGGCGTACGGACCGAGCCAGCCGCTGACGCCGCCCGGCGCGGTGACCAGGTCGTCGAGCTTGGACGGCAGCTTGCCGGTGTCGAGCTGGTAGTTGTCGACCTTGCCGGCCAGGGTCTGGATCTGCGACTTGGCCAGGTTGGCCTTGCCACGGTCGGCGCCACCGAGCACGCGGCTGCCGACCAGGGTCAGCACCGCGCCGATCAGCACGATGACGATGATGATTTCCAGCAGGCTCATGCCCGCCTGGCGTGCGGCGGACGGGGAACGGGTCAGGGAGCGGCGAAGAGTGCGCATTGCATCGGATCCTTGCGGTGGAAGACCTATGTAGCCGAACACGGTGACGATGGCAGCCGGTGCCGGCCGGCGGTACAGCGGCGCGTCACGCACGCCGTCACACCGGGCGGTGGAGGATCCGCGCCGCGCGCACGCATGGCCGCGGCCGGCGCGCGCGGCACCGCTGGCAATGGGACAGGGGCGGCGGCGGAAGGTTCCCGCCTAGGAACGCGCGGCGTCACAGTCCGCGAGGGTCGCCCGCGGCCCGGCAGAGACCGGGCGTTCGGCGCCCCATGCACCGTGGCGCGCCGCGCGGACGCACCAGGCAAGGTCGCTGCCGTCCATGGCGTCGCATTGCCGGCGCCGGATAGACAGGCCCGGCCATCCATGGCCGGGCGTTCGGCCATGCGCGAACCTTCGGTTCGCAAGCGCATGGCCTCCTTCGATTCATTGATCCGCTGCGCCAGACGCACGCGCTGCCATCCGTGGCGCAGCACGACGAGCGCCGGAACCACCGGCCCGGCCGTCCCTGGCCAGGCGTTCGGCGCCACATGCGCCATGGCGCATAAGCGTGGTGCCTCACCCAATCGCATTGGTCAGGTCGTAGAGGGGGACGAGGACGGAGATGATCACCAGGCCGACCACCGAGGCCAGGACCAGGGTGATCGCCGGCACCATCGCCGCCAGCAGGCGGTCGATGGCCTGGGCGGTCTCCTGCTCGAAGGTGTCGGCGGTCTTCAGCAACATGATGTCGAGCGCGCCCGATTCCTCGCCGACCTGGATCATCTGCAGCGCCAGGCGCGGGAAGCGCTTGCCCTTGGACAGCGACGCCGACAGCCCATGGCCGTTCTTGACGTCGTCGGCGGCGGCGCCGACGTCCGCCGTGAGCGCCAGGTTCGACAGCACGTTGCGGGAGATGCCCAGCGCCGCCAGCAGCGGCACGCCGTTGCGCAGCAGGGTGCCGAGGGTGCGGGTCAGGCGCGCGGTCTCCAGCCGCGAAATCAGCACGCCGACGAAGCGCTGGCGCAGCAGCCAGGCGTCGAAGCTGGCACGGAACGCGGGGTCGCGGCGCTTGCGGTCCACCGCCAGGAGGGTCACGCCCGGCACCACCAGCAGCACGATCCACCAGTCGCGCACGAACAGGCCCACGCTCAGCACCGCCTGGGTGAACCACGGCAGGGCCACGTCCAGGCTCTCGTACATCTGCGCGAACTGCGGCACCACGTAGCCGAGCAGGAACAGCAGCGCGCAGCCGACCACGCTGACCAGGATCGCCGGATAGATCAGCGCGTTGATCACCCGCCCGCGCAGTTCGCGGCTGCGCTCCAGGTATTCGGCCAGGCGCTGCAAGGTGTCGTGCAGGCTGCCGCCGGCCTCGCCGGCGCGCACCATGTTGATGTACAGGCGCGAGAACAGCCCGTGCTGGCGCTCCAGCGCGGTGGACAGCGGCGCACCGCCGCGCACCGCGTCGCGGATGTCGCCCACGGTGCGCTTGGAACGTTCGTCCTCGGGCAGCTCGAGCAGGATCGACAGCGCGCGGTCCAGCGGCTGGCCGGCGCCGAGCAGGGTCGCCAGCTGCTGGGTGAACTGCACCAGCGCCGCGCCGTCGAATGGCTTGGGCCGGAACAGCCCGCGCAGCGAGGTGCCGCCGCCCTCGGCGGCGAGCCGGGCCTGCATCGGCATGTGCCCCTGCTCCTGCAGGCGCAGCGCAACCTCCGCCTCGCTGGCGGCTTCCATCTGCCCTTCCAGGACCTCGCCGTGCGAGTCCAGGGCCTTGTAGCGATAGAGGGGCATCAGGGCTGGAGCTGGGACTGGAGAATGGGGAATCGGGAAGGGGAGCGCGCATCGCGCGCGGCCCGTGCCTTTTCGAACACGGAATGCCCGCGCATGGCGAAGCAACAGGCTGCCATCGCCGGAGCGCACGCCGCGCGCATCAGGTTTCCTCCGTCACGCGCAGCACTTCCTCGATCGTGGTCTGGCCGCTGAGCGCCTTGGCCAGGCCGTCCTCGTACATGGTGCGCATGCCGGCCTCGCGCGCCAGTTGCTCGATCTCGCCCATGCCGGCGTGGCGCATCACCGCGCGCCGCAGCACGTCGTTCATCACCAGGAATTCCATGATCGTGGTGCGGCCGACGTAGCCGGTCGGCGCGATCGCCGAGGGCCGCGGGCGGTACAGGAAGATCTCGCCCTCCGGCTGCAGCCGGCGCAGTTCGAACTTCTCGATTTCCTCCGGCGAGGCCGCGTAGCGCTCGGCATGGGTCGGCTCCAGCCGCCGCACCAGGCGCTGAGCCAGGATGCCGTTGATGGTGGAGGTCAGCAGGTAGTCCTCCACGCCCATGTCGAGCAGGCGGGTGATGCCGCCAGCGGCGTTGTTGGTGTGCAGGGTCGACAGCACCAGGTGGCCGGTCAGCGCGGACTGGATGGCGATGCGCGCCGTCTCCAGGTCGCGCATTTCGCCGATCATGATGATGTCCGGATCCTGGCGCACGATGCTGCGCAGCGCGTGCGAGAAATCCAGGCCGATCTGCGGCTTGGCCTGGATCTGATTGATGCCCTCGATCTGGTATTCGACCGGGTCCTCGACGGTGATGATCTTGACGTCGGCGGTGTTGAGCTGGCTCAGCGCGGTGTACAGCGTGGTGGTCTTGCCCGAGCCGGTGGGGCCGGTGACCAGCAGGATGCCGTGCGGCTGCTCCAGCACCTTGCGGAACTGCGGCAGGAACGCGTCGGTGAAGCCGAGCCGGTGGAAGTCGAACACCACGGTCTCGCGGTCGAGCAGGCGCATCACCACGCTCTCGCCGTGCGCGGTGGGCACGGTGCTCACGCGCAGGTCCAGTTCCTTGCCCTGCACCCGCAGCATGATGCGGCCGTCCTGCGGCAGGCGGCGCTCGGCGATGTTGAGCTTGGCCATGATCTTGACGCGGCTGATCACCGCCGCGGTCAGGTTGGCCGGCGGGCTCTCGCCGTCGATCAGCACGCCGTCCACGCGGTAGCGCACCTTGAGCCGGCTCTCGAACGGTTCGATGTGGATGTCCGAGGCGCGCAGTTCCACCGCGCGCTGGATCACCAGGTTGACCAGGCGGATCACCGGCGCCTCGGACGCCAGGTCGCGCAGGTGCTCGATGTCGTCGGCGGCGACGCTGTCGCCGTCGGCGGTTTCCACGATCGCGCCCATCGCGCTGCGGCCCTGGCCGAACCAGCGCTCGATCAGGTCGTCGATCTCCGAGCGCAGGCCGACCCGCGGCAGCACCTGCAGGCCGGTGGCCAGGCGCACCGCGTCGGCGGCGTAGGCGTCGTGCGGATCGGCCATCCACAGTTCCAGCACGCCGTCGCGCTCGCCGAGCGGACACACATGGAACTGCTTGAGGAAGCGCAGCGACAGCGGCTGCGCCTCGGGCAGGCTCTCCGGCGCGGTCGCCGGCAGCTGCTTGGCGTCGAGCAGGGGCAGGCCCAGGACTTCGGCGCTGAGCTCGGCATGGTCGCGCTCGGAGACCAGGCCCAGGCGCGCCAGCAGCGCCAGCAGGCTGCCGCCGGACTCGCGCTGCAATTGCCGCGCGCGCGCCAGGTCGCCGTCCTTGAGCCGGCCCTTGGCCAGCAACGCCGCGATGATGCGGGTTTCGGGCGTCTCCACGGCGACGGCAGTGTCCTTCACGAGCGCATTCACGCGATCCCTCCCAGATGACCGTGCGACTTTAGCAGTTCGGCATGACCCGACGCCGAATCCGGCGCACTCCCCCACCGCTGTCTACCGGGCGGCCAGCGGACCGGCACCGGCAGGCCCGTCGCGGTCATCGGGCTGACATCCTGGCAGGACATGCTGGGCAGCCGCGTTGCGCGCCGCAGCGGTCGCGGAGTGGGCCGGCACGGCGCTGCCCCCAGACGCAGGAAACCCGGCCGGAGCCGGGTTTCCTGGAACCGCATGGCGCTTCCCTGCGCCGCGTACGCTTACTGGCGCGCGACCAGGCTGACGCCGTTGTAGGTGCTCTCGCCGACCAGCTTGATGTAGTAGGTGCCGGCCTGCGGCGCGGTGAAGCGCACCGTCTCGTTGTTGCCCGGACGGGTCGACTTGGCGTCGGCGTTGCCGGTGCCCGGCTCCTTGCCGAAGCTCACATACAGCGACACATTGCCGCTGCCGCCGTAGGTGAGGAAGCTCAGCACCGCACCGGCCTTGGCCTCGAAGCTGTACAGCGCCTCGTTGCCCGCGGCACCGGCCAGGCCCGCCACCGCCACCTTGTTGGTCAGCGCGGTCGCCGGCGGCGCGCACTGCTCGGTGGCCGGATCGCACGGCTCTTCCAGCGCCTTGGCCAGGGCGGCCTTGGCGTCGACGATGCCGGTGCCGATCGGGGTGCTGGACGGGATCGACACCGGGAACGGACGCGCGGTCTGCTTGAGCAGCGTTTCCAGCGCCGCCGGGGTCAGCGGCGCCTTGCCCGCGGCGATCAGCGCGCTCTGCACCAGCGCGGCCACCGCAGCCACGTGCGGCGAGGCCATCGAGGTGCCGCCCAGGCCCATGTAGGTGTAGTTGCCGGAGGTCGGCGTGGTCGCGCCGCTGTAGCCGTTCTGCCAGATGTAGCCGCCCGGGTTGCCGTCGACGCTGCCGCCGCCGCCCGGACCGGACAGGTCCACCTTGGCGCCGAAGTTGGAGTAGTAGGTGATGCCGCCGGTGATGCGGGTGGCGCCGACCGCGATCACGTTGTCGCAGCTGGCCGGGCTGAAGTTGGCGGCATTGGCGGTGTTGTTGCCGGCGGCCACCACCACCGTGGTGCCGCGCGACACCGCGCCGTTGATCGCTTCCTGGGTGGCGCTGTCGCAGGCGCCGCCGCCGCCCAGGCTCATGTTGATGATCTCGGCCGGGTTCTGGTTGGCCGGCACGCCGGACACGGTGCCACCCGAGGCCCAGATGATGGCGTCGGCGATGTCGGAGGTGTAGCCGCCGCACTTGCCGAGCACGCGCACCGGCAGCACGGTGGCGTTGGGCGCCACGCCGGCCATGCCGACGCCGTTGTTGGTGGCTTCGGCGACGGTACCGGCGACATGGCTGCCGTGCCAGGAGCTGTCGTCGGCGACGGAGCCGGCGTAGCACTCGTTGTCGTTCTCGACCCAGTCGCCGTAGTCCAGCGCGCCCGGCACGCGGGCGTCGGTCGGACGCCGCGAGACCTCCTTATCGGAGATGAAGTCGTAGCCCTGCAGCAGGTTCACCGCCACGTCCGGGTGGTTCGGCAGGATGCCGGTGTCGAGCACCGCGACCACCACGCCATCGCCCTTGGACACGTCCCACGCGGCCGGCGCATTGATGCCGCCGGTGGCGTTGCTGTAGTGCCACTGGTACTGCGCGTACAGCGGATCGTTGGGCACGAATTGCGGCTGCACCTGCGTCTTGGCCCGCAGCACGTCGACCGGCCGCAGCTTGGCGTCGACCTGCGCGTACTTCACCGTCGGGTCGGCGGCGATCTCCGCCACCACCTTGTCCAGGTCGGCCTTGCTCAGCTTGCCGGTCAGGCGGATCAGGTCCGCGCCGATCCCCAGGGTCCGCACATACTCGGCGCGCACGCTGGCCGCGGCCGCGCGCGAAATGCCGTTGCTGCCGCCGAGGCTGGCGCGGCCCACCGCCGACTGCACCGTCGACAGCTTGGCGCTGCGGTCGCTGGCCGCGGCGGTGCCGGCGTTGTAGCGCACCAGGATGCGGTTGGAGGTCACCGCATCGGCCGGCGCGGACCTGCCCGGTTCCTTGACCGGCAGCGGCGCCGAGGCGCTGGCCGCGATCGCGCTCGAGGCTCCCAGCGACATCGCCAGCATGGCGGCTGCGATGGCATTGATACGAAGGTTTTGCTTGTCGATCACGTTGACGTCCTCTTCAAAGTTTCGTGGATCAGGCGACAGTTGCGGCCGTAAAACTCCCTTTTTCCGAATCCGTTGGCCGGCCCAGCCAAGGTCCTGTGGTCTGCCCCCTCAGGCCATTGCGTGGCGGACGGCGGCACGCGCCGCCGTCCGCGATGGATCACCAGCCGAAACCGGCACCGATGCCGATGGAGCTGTCGTCGCTGCTGAAGGCACCGCCGATGGTCACCGTGGCGCGGTCGCTGAAGGCACGCTGGTAGCCCACCGACAGCGCCGACTCGCCGTTCTGGAAGCCGATGCCGGCACCGACCCGGTTCTGGGTGCGGATGCCCGCGGCGCTGGTGGCCATGTTGAGCATGGCCGCGCTCATCGCGCCCTGGCGGTCGATGCGGCGGTCCTGGTCGCGCAACCGCGCATCGACGTCGCCGCGCAGCACCTCGAAGCTGTCGGCCATGGTGCCGAAGCGCGCATCGGTGTACGACTTGGCGGTGGCCACGCCGTTGTCGAGCTGGCTCTTGTTGACCGCATCGGTGGCCTGGGTGCCGGCGGCGACGTTGGCGAGCTGGCGCTCGTTGCCGGCGCTGCCGATCGAGACCGTCTGCGCACGATCGGCCACCGAACCCTGCCCCAGGGCGACCGCCCCCTGCGCGGTGGCGCTGGCGCCCTGGCCGAGGGCGGTACCCGAAGCCGCGCTGACGCTGGCGCCCTCGCCCATCGCCACCGCGTTGGTCGCCACCGCCGCGATGTGGCTGTTGGCGCCCACCGCGGTGCTGCCGTCGGCATTGACCTTGGCGTTGCTGCCGATCGCGGTGTCGTTGGGGCCGTGCGCGTAGGCGCTGCCACCGATGGCGGTACCGGTGACGTCGTTGGCGCGCGCGGCGGTCCCCACCGCCGTGGCGCTGGAGGCAACCGCCGTGCTTTCGCCGACCTGCGCGGTGCCGATGCTGCCGGACACCGGCGTCGCCGCCGCGGTTGCAGCGGTCGCGGCCGACGCCGCAGGCGCCGCTTCGGTGGCCTGCGCGGCCACCGCACTGGCGCCGACCATGCGCGCGCTGCGTGCCGCGGTGGCGCTGCCGCCGGTGCGCGCATCCAGTTCGCTGACCTTGCCGTCCAGCGCCGCCAGCGCCGCGCCGACGTTGTTGTAGCTGGCGCCCTGGATCACGTACGTCGGCGCCACGAACAGGCCCTGCGCGCCGAGTCCGGCACCGCCACCCAGGAACGTGGCCATGTTGCTCAGCGACTGGTACAGCTGGCCGCCGTTGATCGCCTCGGTGCTGCCGGCGGCGACGCTGCCGGCGGTCAGGTTGACGATGCGCCGGGTCGCCGGGCCGCCGCGGCCGTTGCCGCTGCCCAGCGACACGGTGTCGGCCTCGTACACCCGCGAGCCGGCACCGAGCGCCACCGCGTTGTCCGCCGAGACGCCGGCATTGGCACCGAGCGCGACGCCGTTGCTGCCGCTGTTGCGGACGAAGCTGTTGTAGCCCATCGCCACGCCGTTCTCGCCGATCGCATTGGTCTGCAGGCCGATCGCGGTGCTGCGCGCACCGGTCGCCGAGCTGCCGGCACCGCTGGCGGTGGCACCTGCGCCAGCGGCGACGCTGCCCACGCCCAGCGCGGAACTGCGCAGGCCGCTGGCGGTGGCGCCGGCACCGGCCGCGGTGCTGTCCACGCCGCTGGCGCTGGCCACCGCGGTGCCGGAGCTCTGGAAGCGCGCGCTGGTGTCGCCAGCCGCGGTGGCTACCGCGTCCAGCTGCGCCTTGTTCACCGCATCGGTTGCGTTGACCGCGGCACCGACGTTGGTGATGCGGCGCGTCGCCGGCGCGGTGACGCCGTTGCCGCCGCCCACCGACACCACGTTGGCTTCGCTGGTGCGCGCGCCCGAACCCAGGGCGACGCTGCCGGCGCCGCTGGCCGAGGCGTTGATGCCCAGCGCCGTGGCGTTGGTGCCGCCGTAGGCGAAGGCGTTCTGACCGATCGCGGTGCCGCCCTGCGCCGTGGCCCAGGCGAACTGGCCGACCGAGGTGGTCTGCGCCGCGGTGGCCCAGGCCGAGGCACCGAGCGCGGTCGCATCCTCGCCGGTGGCGCGGGCGCTGTAGCCCAGCGCCGCGGCATAGGCGCCGGACGCGGTGCTGCCCCAACCCAGCGCCGAGGCGTAGTTGCCCGCCGCCGCCGCGCCGTAGCCGAACGCGCTGGTGCGGGTGCCGCTGGCGGTGCTGAAGGCGCCGACCGCGGTGCTGTAGTCGCTGCCGGCCGTGGCCTTGTAGCCATCGGCGGTGGCCTGCAGTCCGCTGGCGACGGCACCGGCGCCGCTGGCGCTGCTGAACGTGCCGCTGGCCTGCGCACCTGCGCCCAGCGCGGTGGCGCCGGCGGCGCTGGCGGTGGTGGTGCCGTCGAGCAGCACGTTGCCGGACGCGTCGGTGTAGTACAGCGAGCCGCCGATCGCGGTGCTGGACTCGCCGGTGGCGGTGGCGTTGTAGCCGGACGCGGTGGCGTAGCGGGCACCCGCGAGCGCGCCGCTGCCGAAGGCCGAGGCACCGGTGCCGTAGGCGTTGCTGGCTTCGCCGGCGGCGGTGGCGTAATTGCCCTCCACGTAGCTGCCGACATCGTCGGCCGGGTCGCTGCCGCCGCTGGCCTTGAACTGCTTGCCGGTGGCGTCGGCGGACTGCTTCACCTCGTTCAATTGCGCGACGTTGACCGCATCGGTGGCCTCGGTACCGGCGGCGACGCTGGTGATCTGCCGCTCCTTGCCGGCGCTGCCCACCGACACGGTGTTGTCGCGCGACGCCTCGGAGTTCGCGCCCAGGGCCACGCTGTTGACGCCGGACGCATAGGCGCCGTAGCCGAACGCGCTGGCGCTGTCGGCGCTGGCATAGCTGAGGCTGCCGAGCGCGCTGCTGAAGTCGGCGGTGGCACCGGCGCCGGCGCCGAACGCCGCGCTGTTGGCGCCCGAGGCCTCGGCCGGGATCAGGCCGAAGAACGAGGTGCCGCCGACCGCCACGCTCTCCTCGCCGGAGGCCACGCTGTACTCGCCCACCGCCACGCTGCCGCTGCCGGACGCGGTGGAGGACACGCCGACCGCGGTGCCGTAGCTGCCGGAGGCCAGCGCGCCATAGCCCAGTGCCGAGGACAGATAGCCGGTGGCCTCGCTGTAGCCGCCCAGCGCGGTGGCGCCGGTGCCCGACGCGGTGCTGCGGAAACCGGTCGCCGTGGCCTGGTTGTCAGAGGCCACCGCTTCGTTGCCGGTGGCGGTGGCATAGGTGCCGCTGGCCTGCGCGCCGGCGCCGCTGGCGGTGGCGCCGATCTCGCTGGCCTGGGCGTTGCTGCCGATGGCGATGCTGTTCTCGCCCGACGCCTGGCTGGTGTTGCCCAGCGCAACCGCATCGACGCCGCTGGACACGGCGTTGAAACCGATCGCGGTCGCCCCGGCGGCCACGGCATTGGCGCCGCCGCCGAGCGCGGTGGCGCCGTCGGCGGTGGCATTGGCCGCCTCGCCGGCGGCCAGCGCGTTGTCGCCGTCGACCAGGGCGCCGGCATCGCTGTCGGCACTGCCGCTGGCCTGGAAGTACTTGCTGGTGGCCGCCGCCGCCTGCTTCACCGCATCCAGCTGCGCGACGTTGACCGCATCGGTGGCCTCGGTGCCGGCAGCGACGTTGGTGATCTGCCGCTCCTGCCCGGCACTGCCCACCGACACGCTGTAGGCGCGGTCGGCGACCGCCCCGGCACCCAGCGCCACCGCATTGACGGCGGTGGCCTCGCTGCCGGCGCCGAGGCTGATCGCGCTTTCCGCGTCGGCCACGGTGTTGGTGCCGATGGCGATGGTGTTGACCTGGTTGCCCAGCGCCTGGAAGCCCATCGCCACGCTGTAGTTGCCGTAGCCGAACGCGCCGCGACCGACCGCGGTGGCGCTCAGGCCCGGCGCCCAGCTGTTGAAGCCGATCGAGGTGGCGCCGCTGCCGCTGGCCCACGCCCCGGTACCGAACGCCGAGGCGTTGGCGCCGGTGGCCCAGGCCGAGGTACCGAACGCCGAGGCGCCATCGGCCGTCGCCCAGGCATAGGCGCCGACCGCACTGGCGTCTTCGCCGCTGGCCCAGGCGTTGTCGCCCTGCGCCAGGCTGTAGTTGCCGGTCGCACGCGCCTTGTAGCCGCCGGCGGTGCTGTGGTCGCCGGTGGCCTGCGCACCGTAGCCGGTGGCGGTGGCGACGCTGCCCGTCGCCTGCGCGCCCGCGCCGAGCGCGGTGGCGTTCTCGCCGGCATTGGCGCCGACCAACACCGGCTTGCCGTCGGCATCGACGATCGGCTGGTTGTACTGGTCGTAGGCCTGGCCGCGGCCGCCGATGGCGGTGCCGCCGGTGCCGCTGGCGCTGCTGCCGTTGCCCAGCGCCACCGCGTCGTCGCCCATCGCCGCCGCGCCGCTGCCGAACGCCGCCGCGCCGCTGCCGTAGGCATTGGCCGCATCGCCGGCGGCCAGCGCGCCTTCGCCGTCGGCATAGGCGCCGACCGTGCCGCCGCCGCTGTGGGCGAAGAACTTGGAGGTACTTTCGGCGGTGGCGCGCACCGCATCCAGCTGCGCGAGGTTGACCGCATCGGTGGACTGCGTGCCCGCGGCGACATTGACGACCTGCCGCTCGCTGCCGGCATCGCCGACCGAGACCGTGTTGGCCCGGCGCGCCACCGCGTTGGCGCCCAGCGCCACGCTGTCGGCCGCAAACGCGGTGCTGTAGTAGCCGAGCGCGGTGCTGTTGGCGCCGCTGGCCCAGGACTGCGCGCCCAGCGCGCTGGCATGGTCGCCCGGCGCATAGGCGAAGTAGCCCAGCGCGGTGCTCTGCAGGCCCGAGGCCTCGGTCATGCTGCCGTTGGCGGTGGACTCGTCGCCCGAGGCGATCGCGCCGGCACCGAACGCAGCGGCATTGGCACCGCTGGCCTGGGTCTGCACGAACAGGCCCAGTCCCGGAATCAGGTCGGCCGGACCGCCGACCGCGACGCTGCTGGTGCCGGTGGCCGCGCTCTGCGTGCCGACCGCCGTGGCGTAGTCGCCGGTGGCGTTGGCCACCGCGCCGAAGGCCGACGCCTGCGCGCCGCCGGCGTAGGCGCCCACGCCCACCGCCGAGGCGGCGAAACCGCTGGCATCGGCGCTGGCGCCCAGCGCGGTACCGCCGACCCCGGCGCTGGTGGCGCCGGTATCCACCGCCACGCCGCTCTTGGTGATCAGCGGCTCGCCGTTGGCGTCCACCGCCACCCCGCCGACCGCCACCGCCGCCGACCCGGTGGCCTGCGCGTTGGTGCCGAAGGCGGCGCTGTTCTGCCCGGCGGCCACCGCGCCGCTGCCGACTGCGGTCGCCCCGCTGTTGAGCGCATCGGCGCCGGCGCCGAGCGCGGTGCTGCCGTTGCCGATGGCATTGGCGGCCTCGCCGGCGGCGAGCGCGTCGTCGCCTTCGACGTAGGCGCCGGCATCGCTGTTGCCGGCGCTGGCCTGCAGGTACTTGCCGGCCTCCTGCAACTGCGCCACGTTGACCGCGTCGGTGGCTTCGGTGCCCGCGGCGACGCTGGTGATCTGCCGGGTCAGGCCGTTGCCGACATCGCCGACCGACACGCTGTTGTCGCGCGCGGCGTAGGAATGCGCGCCAAGCGCGACCGCATTGGTCGGCGCCTGGTTGCGCGCATCGTCCAGCCAGGTGCTGACCCGCGCGCCGTAGCCGATCGCGGTGGCATCGCTGCCGTTGGCCTGGCTGTCGGTGCCGAGCGCGGTGCCGTTGCTGTGGTAGGTCGACGTCACCGCACGTGCGCCCAACGCGACGCTGTCGGCATTCCAGGCGATGGCCTTGTAACCCAGCGCGATGCCGCTGTCGCCGGAGGCCAGCGCATAGCTGCCCAACGACACCGTGCGCGGCGCGAACGAACCGGCGCTGTGGCCGATGGCGACCGAATCGACGTTGCCCGGCAGGTTCGGGAACACGTTGGCGTTGTAGCCCAGCGCGATCGCGTAGTCGGACTGGCTCTGCGCGCCGGCGCCCAGCGCGATGCCGCCGACGCCGGTGGCGGCGGCGATGCCCACGCTGTTGCCGGCGCTGGCCGCGGCGGTGCTGACGCCGCCCACGGCGACGCTGTCGGTGCCGCTGGCCAGCGCGTTCATGCCCATCGCCACCGCACTGGTGGCGGTGGCGCGCGCGCCGATGCCCATCGCAGTGGCGTAGTCGCCTGCGGCGCGGGAGCTGTAGCCCACCGCCGTGCCCAGTTCGCCGGCCACTTCCGACAGCCCGCCGACCGCGGTGGCGCCGTCGTTGAAGGTCTGCGCGTGGTAGCCCAGCGCGGTGCTCTGCACACCGCCGGCCGAGGTGCCGGTGCCGACCGCGGTGGTCAGCGGATCCAGCGCCTGCGCGCCGCCGCCGACCGCGGTGGCGGCCACGCCCAGGGCCTGGGTGGTCTGCTCGCGGCTGCCGACGATGAAACCGTTCTCGTCGTACTCGTACACCGTCGCGGTGCTGCCGATGGCCGTGGCCGAGGTGCCGACCGCCGTGGCATCGGTGCCGACCGCACTGGCATGGGCGCCGCTGGCGACCGCGCCGCTGCCCAGCGCCGAGGCGCCGAGGCCGGCGGCGGTGCTGGTGGACCCCACGGCGGTGGTGTAGTCGCCATCGGCCAGCGCATCGGCGCCGGCGGCGGTGGCCTGCTGGCCCTGCGCCAGCGCGGTGCCGTCGCCGCTGCCGGCGAACAGCCGCGCAGTGCCGTCGGCCACCTGCTTGACCGCGTCGAGCTGGTCCAGGTTCACCGCATCGGTGCCTTCGGTGCCGGCGGCGACGTTGGCGATCTGCCGCTCCTTGCCGGCCGTGCCGACCGAGACGGTGTCGGCGCGATCGGCGACCGATCCCTGGCCGAGCGCGACGCTGCCGCTGGCCGCGGCCTTGGCGCCGTAGCCCAGCGCGGTGGAATCGTCGGCCTGCGCCCAGGACGCGGCGCCGAACGCGGCGCTGGAGGCGCCGTCGGCCGAACTCAACCAGCCGACCGAGGTGGAGAAGTCGCCATTGGCCCAGGCGCCGGCGCCGAATGCGCTGCCGCCCTCGCCCTGCGCCTCGGTGGTGAACAGGCCGAGCACGCTGCCGCCGACGGCGGTGCTGGACGCCCCGCTGGCCAGGCTCGAATAGCCCAGCGCCACGGCATTGCCGCCGCTGGCGTTGGCGCCGTAGCCGACCGCGGACGCGAAGTCGCCGCCGGCCTGGCTGAAGCCGCCGTTGGCGGTCGCGGCCAGCCCGGTGGCGGCGGCGGAGAAACCGGTGGCGGTGCTCTGCAGGCCGTCGGCGCGCGCCGCCGTGCCCAGTGCGGTGGAGAACGCGCCATTGGCCTGCGCGCCGGCGCCGAACGCGCTGGCGCCCTGCTCGGCCGCCGTGGTGGTGCCTTCCAGCAGCACCTCGCCGTTGTCGTCGACGATCGACAACGCGCCGCCGACCGCCGTTGCCGAGGCGCCGACGGCGGTGGCGTTGCTGCCGACCGCAGTGGCGTTGCCGCCGAGCGTGGTGGCGCCGCTGCCCAGTGCGCTGGCGCCGTTGCCGATGGCGTTGGCGCCTTCGCCGGCGGCGATCGCATTGGCGCCCTCGACGTAGGCGCCGGCATCGCTGGCGTCGCTGCCGCTGGACTGGAAATACTTGGCGGTGGTGTCGGCGGTCTGCCTGACCGCGTCGAGCTGCGCCACGTTGACCGCATCGGTGGCCTCGGTGCCGGCGGCCACGTGGGTGATCTGGCGCTCGCCGCCGGCCTTGCCGACCGAGACGCTGTCGTCGCGGTCCGCCACCGCATCGGCGCCCAGCGCCACGCTGTTGCGCCCCTGCGCGACCGCGCTGTTGCCCAGCGCGGTGCTGTTGAAGCCGCTGGCGCTGGAGAAGCCGCCGACCGCGGTGGCGTATTCGCCGGTCGCGTCGGCCGCCACGCCGACCGCGGCGCTGGCCGCGCCGGAGGCGATGCTCTCGGCGCCGAGCGCGGTCGCGCCGTCGCCGCTGGCGGTGCTGTAGTAGCCGAGCGCGCTGGCCTCCACGCCGCTGGCGTCGCTGAGGGTGCCGCTGGCCACGCTGCCGTCGCCGCTGGCGTTGCTGGCCGCGCCGGTCGCGGTGCTCTGCGCGCCGCTGGCGTTGCTCTCGGCACCGACCGCGGTGGCGTAGTCGCCGCTGGCGCTGGCGTTGTCGCCGATCTGCAGGGCCTGCGCCTGGGCGCTGGTGGGCAGGACGCCGGCGCCCAGCGCCATCGCGATCGCGCCGGCCAGAGCCAGGCCGTGTGCGCGTGCGGCGCGGCGGTCGCGGACGACGGCCCCGCGCGCATCGCCGCTGGCCAGTTCCGATGCCACGACCCACATCCCCAGTGCGTTGTTCCAGACCTTGCGATAAATCCGATTCATCGACGACTGCTCCTCAATTCGGCTGGTTTTTGGTCAAAAAGCCACCCTCGCCCGGCGTTCCGGCCGGCCGATCCCCTGTCGGTTTTTTGGTGCCGCACGTCCCTTACCGGGACGCGAGAGGCTCACGCCTGTCGCTGCTCGGAGCTGTAGATGAACCGAGGTGGAATGCGGAACTGACCCGAGTGTTAACTCGGCCTCTCGAGTACGTCAAGTTTTTGACTTAATGCGACACATGTCGTGACACAGACCGCGAATTCAGTCTGATTTCGTTAAATTTTCGATAAATATCAATGAAAACAACCAACTCGCGCCAATTTTTCGGCACACACCTTGCCAGTCTTGACACATCGCGCTTCGGGCGATTTCGTTTCCTGTCAAGGACTTGACGCAATCAGGTGGTACAGGCGCGAAAGCGCGTCCAGGCATGCTGGGTGACGGCTCCAGACGGCTGCGCATGGCGCCGATTGCGCGAAATGGGGGTGAGTGGTCGCGCAGCGGAGCGACTTGGGCGACCTGAGCGCCGGACGACAGGTGGAGGCTGCCGCGATGGGGCTACGCAGCGGGGAACACTATCCGCGGGAGGAGCACGCACCATGCGCCTGCAAGCGGCGGCGAATGGCATCGGCGCACGTGCGGTACTGCCATGACGGCACCGCGCAAGGCGCGACGCAGCACGATGTCCCGTAGGAGCGGCTTCAGCCGCGACCGCGCACGGTCAGCTCATGCGAAAGCGGGATGCGCCGAGGAAACCCACTCGACACACAGAAAAAATCGACGGCATCGGCCCGTCAAACCGCCGGCTCGACCGGCCTCGACGCGTTGCTGCGTCGGGACTGAAGTCCCTCCCACATGGGACACAGCGACGCGCGATTCGGCGCATGCGCCACGTCACCAATCCCGGCACTGCATTCTGCATCCCGCAGCGATGGCAGCGCGGCAGACCCTCGATCAACGCAGCCGGCAGCGCCGGCCCGAACATCGCGGCAGCAGGCGCTGCCGACGGCGCCCTGGCTGGCCCCATCGCCAGCACGCGATCAGGTCGCAGAACACGTCACCGTCGGAAGCCCACCAGGCAGGCGCGTCGCCATCGCGGCGAGCGCGCCAGGGGCGTGCTTCAGCCCACCCACACCCGCGCATTGCGGAACATGCGCAGCCACGGCGCCTCGTCCGGCCACTCGGCCGGATGCCAGCTGAGGTTGAGCGAGCGCAGGGTACGTTCCGGATGCGGCATCAGGATGGTCACCCGGCCGTCGTCGCTGGTCAGGCCGGTGATGCCGTCGGGCGAGCCGTTCGGGTTCAGCGGGTACTGCGTGGCGACGGCGCCATGGCCATCGACGAAGCGCAATGCCACGCGCGCGGCGGCCTGGTCGACGGCAGTGTCGAACTCGGCGCGGCCTTCGCCGTGCGCCACCGCCACCGGGATCCGCGAGCCGGCCATGCCGCGCAGGAAGATCGACGGCGATTCCACCACTTCCAGCAGGCTGGTGCGCGCCTCGAACTGCTCGCTGCGGTTGCGCAGGAAGCGCGGCCAATGTTCGGCACCGGGGATGATGTCCTTGAGCTGGCTGAGCATCTGGCAGCCGTTGCACACGCCCAGGGCGAAGGTGTCCGGACGCGCGAAGAACGCGGCGAAGGCATCGCGCAGCGCCGGCCGCTCCAGGATCGAGGTGGCCCAGCCGCGGCCGGCACCCAGCACGTCGCCGTAGCTGAAGCCGCCGCAGGCGGCCAGGCCGACGAAGTCGGCCAAGTCCACGCGGCCGCCGATCAAATCGCTCATGTGCACGTCGAAGGCGCGGAAGCCGGCGCGCTCGAACGCATTGGCCATCTCGATCTGGCCGTTGACGCCCTGCTCGCGCAGGATCGCCACCTTCGGCCGCTGGCCGCTGGCGACGAACGGCGCGGCGATGTCCTCGGCCGGGTCGAAGGCCAGTTTCGGCTTCAGCCCGGGCGCGGCGAAATCGCGCGCCAGCGCGCGTTCCTCGGCGGCGCTGTCGGGGTTGTCGCGCAGCGTCTGCATCGCGTGGGTCACCGACCACCAGGCATCGAACAACTCGTCCCAACGCCATTCGGCCAGGGTCTTGCCGCCCAGGCCCACGCGTACCGCCGCAGCAGTGCTGGGGCGGGCGATGCGCTGCGCACACTCGGTCAGCGCATGGCGCTCGACCAGATCCGCGAACGCGGCGCGGTCTTCCTTGGCGACCTGCACCACCGCACCGAGTTCCTCGTTGAACAGGCTGCGGAACGGATCGTCGCCCCAGGCATCGAGAGTGATGTCCAGGCCCTGCCGCGAGGCGAACGCCATCTCGCACAGCGCGGCGAACGCGCCGCCATCGCTGCGGTCGTGATAGGCCAGCAGCAGGCCGGCCTCGCGCGCATCGCGGATCATCTCGAAGAACGCGCGCAGCCGCTGCGGATCGTCCAGGTCCGGCACCGCACCGCCGAACGCCGGCAGCGCACCGTCGCCATGCACCTGCGCCAGCACCGAACCGCCCAGGCGCTGCTTGCCGCCGCCCAGCCCGATCAGCCACAGCTCGCTCTCGGCCTCGCGCGCCAGCAACGGCGTCAACTGCGCCCGCGCATCGGCGACCGGCGCGAAGGCGGAGACGATGAGGGAGACAGGCGAGACGGATTTGTGGGTGGCGGCGGGACCCGGGACCCGGGACCGGGGACCAGGAACAGCGGCGCCGTCGGCAGCCGCAGATTTAGCGTCCCAAGGCGCAGCATCCTGCTTTTGCCGTTGCTCTTGCTCCTCCCGGGTCCCGGGTCCCGGGTCCCGGGTCCCGGCCAAACTCCACTGCGCCTGCATCGACAGCGAGTCCTTGCCCACCGGGATGCTCAGGTCCAGCTGCGGGCACAGTTCCATGCCCACCGCCTTGACCGCGGCGTAAAGGCGCGCGTCCTCGCCGTCGTGGTTGGCCGCGGCCATCCAGTTCGCCGACAGCTTGACCTGGTCCAGCGCCTGCACCGGCGCCGCGCACAGGTTGGTGATGGCTTCGCCCACCGCCATCCGCGCGGCCGCGGCGGCGTCGAGCAGGGCCAGCGGGGTGCGCTCGCCGATCGCCATCGCTTCGCCGGCGTGGGTGTCGAAGCCGGCCAAAGTGATCGCGCAATCGGCCAGCGGCAACTGCCAGGGACCGATCATCTGCTCGCGCGCGGTCAGGCCGCCGACGCTGCGGTCGCCGATGGTGACCAGGAAGCTCTTCGCCGCCACGGTCGGATGGGCCAGCACGCGCAGCCCGGCCTCGCGCAGGTCCAGCGCCTCGGTGTCCAGCTCCGGCCAGCGCGGTGCCGGCGGCTGCCGGGCGTCGCGGTGCATCTTCGGCGGCTTGCCGAAGAGGACGTCCATGGGCAGATCGATGGGGTGCTGGTCGGGATCCGGGACCCGGGACCCGGGACCCGGAACGGCAGAAGTAGCGACCGGCCCTTGCTGTTGCTCTTCCCGGGCCCCGGGTCCCGGGTCCCGGGTCCCGAGCACCCCGTAGCCCACCACCAACCGCTCCTCGGCGGTCGCCACACCCACCGCGGCAAACGGGCAGCGCTCGCGTTCGCAGATCGCGGCGAATTCGGCCAGGCGCGCCTGCGGCACGCCGAGCACGTAGCGCTCCTGCGATTCGTTGCACCACAGCTGCATCGGCGACAGCGACGGGTCGTCGCTGGGCACGCGGTCCAGGTCGATGAGGCCGCCTACGTTGGAATCGTGCAGCAGTTCGGGAATGGCGTTGGACAGGCCGCCGGCGCCGACGTCGTGGAACCAGCGGATCGGGTTGTCCGAGCCCAGCGCGACGCAGCGGTCGATGACCTCCTGCACGCGCCGCTCCATCTCCGGGTTGTCGCGCTGCACGCTGGCGAAATCCAGGTCCTCGGCACTGTCGCCGGAGGCCACCGAACTGGCCGCGCCGCCGCCCAGGCCGATCAGCATCGCCGGGCCGCCGAGCACGATCACCGCATCGCCGGGCTGCAGCGGGATCTTCTCCACCTGCACGCGGTCGATCGCGCCCAGGCCGCCGGCCAGCATGATCGGCTTGTCGTAGGCGCGGGTCAGGTCCTGCGTCTCCGGCAGCTCGAAGCTGCGGAAATAGCCGAGCAGGTTGGGCCGGCCGAATTCGTTGTTGAACGCGGCGCCGCCGAGCGGGCCGTCCAGCATGATCTCCAGCGCCGGGGCCATGCGCGGATTGAGTGGACGCGCGCCCTCCCACGGCTGCGGCAGGCTGGGAATGCGCAGGTGCGAGACGCTGAAGCCGGTCAGGCCGGCCTTGGGCTTGCCGCCGCGGCCGGTGGCGCCCTCGTCGCGGATCTCGCCGCCGGCGCCGGTGGAGGCGCCCGGGAACGGCGCGATCGCGGTCGGGTGGTTGTGGGTCTCGACCTTGATGCAGAACGCCGACGGCGTCACCGCCTCGCTGCGGTATTCGCCGCTGGCCGGATCCGGGCGGTAGCGCGCGGCCGGATGGCCTTCCACCACCGCCGCGTTGTCGCTGTACGCGCTGAGCGTGTGCTGCGGGGTCTGCTGGTGGGTGTGCTTGATCATCCGGAACAGCGAGCGGTCCTGCTCCTTGCCGTCGATGGTCCAGCTGGCGTTGAAGATCTTGTGCCGGCAGTGCTCGGAATTGGCCTGCGCGAACATCATCAGTTCCACGTCGGCCGGATCGCGGCCGAGCTCGCCGAAGCGCTGGCGCAGGTAGTCGATCTCGTCCTGGGCCAGGGCCAGGCCCAGGCGTGCATTGGCCGCTTCCAATGCATCCAGCGGGATGCGCTCGACCTCGCCGCGCGCCGGCGCCTGGAACAGCGCCTGCGCCTGCGCGGCGCCGTCCAGCAGCGACTGCGTCATCGGGTCGTGCAGCAGCTTGGCCAGCGCGGCCTGGTCGGCCGCCGCCTCGGGCCAGCCGGCCAGGTCCAGGCGGGTACCGCGCTCGACCCGGCGGATCGCCAGGCCGGCACCGCGGACCAGCTCGGTGGCCTTGCTCGACCACGGCGAGCGCGTGCCCAGCCGCGGCACCACGTAGCGCGAGCAGGTGCCCGCTTCGGCCGGCGCCGGTGCGTCCTGCGCCTGCAGGATGCGGCGGGCCGCGACCAGGTCCAGTTGCCCGGCGTCGTCGCCGTCGAGGAAGTACACGTGCCAGGCGCCGACGATGCGCACGCCGGGAACGAGGGACTGCAGGCGGGTTTCGAGCCGAGCGCGACGGAACGGCGAAAGGGCGGAAGCGCCCTCGAGGACGATCATGTCCGGGGAACCGTGTGAGGAAACGGGCTGGCTATTGTAAGCCGGGATTGGGGATTCGGGATTTGGGATTGGTAAAAGCGGTGTTCCGCGCACGGACGCCCATCAGGCAACGCCATGTAGATGGCCTGCCCGTGGCGGGGTCGTGGGATCGGGCACGGCGCGGCAATGGCGCGTGCCGGGTGCGCCGCTCGCCATGAGGACGCGCTGACCGCGTCCTGATCGCAGTAGAAGTGGGAATCAGGAGCCCGAAACCGCACGCAGAGCGTCTGCTCAAAGGAATTCGCCGCAGCAGCGCTCCAGCGAATCCCCAATCCCGAATGCCGAATCCCAGCGCGCCAGCGCTCAGCGGCTCCCGCCCGCCTTCGTCGCTTCCGCCGCGCGCTTGTCCAGCGCCTCGCGCATCTTGGCCGGGGGCAGGTAGCCGCCGATCTGGGTGCCGTCCGGGGCGAAGATCGCCGGGGTGCCGTTGACGCCCAGGCGCTGGCCCAGGTTGTACTGCATGGTCACCGGGTTCTTGCAGTTGGCCGCGCCGGGCACCTTGCCGCTGCTCTTGGCCTCGGTCAGTGCCTGCTTCTTGTCCGCCGCACACCACACCGCGACCATGTCCTTGTAGTCCTGGCTGCCCAGGCCCATGCGCGGGTACGCCAGGTACTCCACGGCGATGCCCTGCTTGTTGAGCTCGCCGATCTCGCTGTGCAGCTTGCGGCAGTAGCCGCATTCGATATCGGTGAACACGCTGATGGTGTATTTGGGATTGGCCGGGGCGAACACGATGCGGTCGGCACGTGGCGCCGATTCCAGCAGCTTGCGGCGGTAGCTCAGCAGGCCTTCGCTGGAGGCGAACTGCTTTTCCTGGATGTCGAACGGCTGCGCCTGGAACAGATAGCGGCCGTCGTCGGAGACGTACAGCACCTGCCCGCCGACCACCACTTCGCGGAAGCCGGGGAACGGCGCGGCGCCGATGTAGTCGGGCTTGAAGTTGGGATCGAGCTGCAGCAGCGCCGAGCGTACGCGCTGCTCGCCCGGTGCGCCGCTGGCGGCGGGAGCGGCCTTGGCCGACGCGGCGCCGGGCGCCGGGGAGGTGGACTGTGCGCAGGCGGAGAGCGAAGCCGCGCCCAGCAGCGCGCAGAGAGCAAAACGGAGCATTGGCGATCCATGAGGGCTGCGAATCGCCCGATTGTCGCACACCCCCCGGCACGCTCCATGTAGACAGGCTGAGCGGCGCGCGCACGCGCCGCGGCGGCGCTCAGCCGCGCGGATGATGCTTGCGATGCAGGCTCTGCAGGTGCTCGCGCGCCACCAGCGTGTAGATCTGGGTGGTGGACAGGGAACTGTGGCCGAGCAGCATCTGCAGCGCGCGCAGGTCGGCGCCGCGGTTGAGCAGATGCGTGGCGAAGCTGTGGCGCAGGCCGTGCGGGCTGATCCGGGCAGGATCGATTCCGGCCACCGCCGCATAGCGTTTGACCAGCGCCCAGAACTGCTGGCGGGTCAGCGCGCGCCGTGCGGCATCGATGAACAGCGGCACCACGCCATCGCTGGCCGGCACCGCCTGCCCGGCCGCCAGCGCCGGGCGGGCGCTGTCCAGATAGCGCTGCAGCCAGTGCTGCGATTCCTCGCCCAGCGGCACCAGCCGCTCCTTGCTGCCCTTGCCGGTGACCCGCAGCACGCCCTGGCGCAGATTGACCGCGTTGGCCGGCAGGTTCACCAGTTCGCTGACGCGCAAGCCGGCGGCGTACATCAGCTCGAGCATGGCGCGGTCGCGCAGACCTGCCGGCGCGGTCGCGTCCGGCGCCGCCAGCAGCGCATCGATCTGGCTCTCGGCCAGCGCCTTGGGCAGCGAACGCGGCAGCCGCGGCGGTTCCAGCAACGCGGTCGGATCGTCGCTACGCTCGCCGCGGCGCACGCGCAGGGCGAAGAACGCGCGCAGCGACGACAGCCAGCGCGCATTGCTGCGCGGCGAATAGCCCAGTTCGGTACGCCATGCCAGGTAATCGAACAGCGCCTGCCGATCGGCACCGGCCAGCCCGCCGCCGGCACCGTCGCGCCAGCGCGCGAAACCCTCCAGGTCGCGGCGGTAGCTGTCCAGGCTCTGCCGCGCCAACCCCTGCTCGGCCCAGGCCGCATCCAGGAACTGCTGGATCGCCGCCGCATCGGCCTCGCGCAGCGGCGCGAGCCGTTGCGTCTGCTGGCGGCGTTCGGCGGGGGAATGCAGGGAGGGCATTTTCGGGATTGGGGATTGGGGATTGGGGATTGGGAATCGGGGATTCGGGATTCGGGATTCGGGAAAGCCTAGCGGCTTTGCCCGGGGGCGCAAGGTCGATGTGGGCGGGACGAGCGCAGGGCGGCACATGTCCGAGCCGCGCGCAACGCAGTCCACCGCAAAGCGCGCGACTGGCTCTAAGCTGTACCGATGAGCGCACCGCCTCCCGCTTCCGCCCCCCGTCCACGCGCGCTGCTGCTGTGGCGGCTGCTGGCATTGTTCTACGACGCCTGGCCTGTGCTGGCGCTGTGGTTCGTGGTCTCGGCGCTGTTCACCCTCGGCTACACGCTGGAAGGCCATGCGCCGCGCGAGAACATCGCCCCGTTCAGTACCCTGCAGTGGCTGCTGTGGCTGTGTTGCTGGGTGGTGGCCGGCCTGTACGCGACGCTGAGTTGGCGTCGCGGTGGCCAGACCCTGGGCATGCGTCCATGGCGGCTGCGCCTGCACGGCGCCGACGGCAACGCGCCAGGCTGGGGCGCGCTGTGGCGGCGCTACCTGGTCGGCACGGTGTCGTTGCTGCTGGGCGGGTTGGGGTTCTGGTGGGCGCTGGTCGATCGGGAGCGGTTGACGTGGCACGACCGTGCCAGCCGCACCTGTTTAACGCGATTACCAAAAGCCAAGCCCTGACCGCAGCACATGGGCGCGCGGCGGCGCGCCAACCACTCCTGCCACATCGGGACCACTGCGGCGCGGCACGACAGGGCCAGCGGCACCTATCTGACACGATTGCCCAAAGCCAAGCCCTGACCGCAGCACATGGGCGCGCGGCGGCGCGCCAACCACTCCTGCCACATCGGGACCACTGCGGCGCGGCACGACAGGGCCAGCGGCACCTATCTGACACGATTGCCCAAAGCCAAGCCCTGACCGCAGCACATGGGCGCGCGGCGGCGCGCCAACCACTCCTGCCACATCGGGACCACTGCGGCGCGGCACGACCGTGCCAGCGGTACCTATCTCATGTCGATGGACGCATCGTCGAACGGAAGCGCATATGGCGAATCCAGCACGACATCGACGCCGATCGGCAAGCACGAGAACGCCGAACAGCATCACCCCCCATCAGCATGCCTGCGCGCCGATGCGGCCCTGCGCGAGGCGACCACACCACCGATCCACCGCTCCAAGGACCGACCCAGCCAGTAGCTCGCCCAGAACATGGGCAGCAACACCAGCACGTATGCGACGACCCTCGGCAACCGCTCCAACCATGGCAACAGGTCGAGCATCGCCAGCGGAAGGGTGATTGGAACGAACGGCAGTTGCCGCAACCCTGCCTGGAGATGGCCATCGACCTGCAGATTGCTCGCCATCCAGCGGCAGCCAACGATCACCGCCGCATACAGTAGGCAGAACACCAGGCCAGTGGTGCTCGGACGCCGCATCGCTAACTGCTGCGCTTGCGGAACAGCAACCAGGACACGGTGAGCATCACCAGCGGCGGCAAGGCGTAGGCGATGCGGTAGTCGAACTTCAGGGCGCCGGCCATGCGGCCGAAGAACAGCTGCAGCAGCCAGAACACCAGGGCGAACAGGATGCCCAGGAACAGGCGCTTGCCCATGCCGCCGCTGCGCAGCGCGCCGAACGCGAACGGGATCGCAGCGAAGCACAGCGCCAGCACATTCAGCGGATAGAACCAGCGGCTCCAGTACTGGTCCTCGTAGTCGCGCGCGTCCAGGCCATTGCGGCGGCGGTACTCGATGCTGGTGTGCAGGTCGCGCGCCGACAGGTTGCGCGGCTTGGCCAGGCCCGAGGCCAGCGCCTTCGCATCCAGTTGCGATTGCCATGGCAGGCTGTCGAACTTCTCGCGCTGCACCGAGCGTTCGGCGAAGGTGTCGCGGTAGGCCTGCTTGAGGGTCCAACTGCTATGACGATGCTCGGCGATGGCGGCGTGGGTCAACGACGCCAGCCGGCCGCTCTCGTCCAGCGTGTACAGGCGCACGTCGCGCAGCTCCAGCCAGGTGCCGCCGCCGTCCTCCAGGTGCTCTTCGCCGGCCTGGGCATTGAGGAAGGTGTTGCCCTCGCGCGCCCACAGCCCGGAATAGCGGGCCATGCTCATGTCGCCGTTGTACTTGGCGTTGGCCTTGATCGCGTCGGCCTGGTTCTGCGCCCACGGCGCCAGGGTCTCGCCGTTGACCACCATGACCAAGGTCAGCACCGCCATGGTCGACGCCGCCGCCAGGCTCAGCCGGCGCCGCGACAGGCCCAGCGCGCGCAGCGCGGTCAGTTCGGAGGTGGCGGCGAGTTGGCCCAGGCCCATCAGCACGCCGATCACCGCGCCGGTGGGGAACAGGGTGTAGGCGCGGCGCGGCACCGTATAGGCCACGAAGGCGGCGGCATGGCCCAGGCTGTAGCTGCCCGTGCCGATGACCTTGAACTCGTTGGACAGGGCCATGATCACGTCCAGGCCCAGCAGCACCGCCCAGGTCAGCAGCACCGTGCCGAGCACGGCGCGGCCCACGTACACATCGTGCAGGTTCGGACGCAGCCTCATGCCGGCTGCCTCCGCGGCCGCGACAGCCGGCCATCGCGCAGGTACATCCACACCGCCAGCGCCAGCAACGGCAGGGTCAGCCACCACAGGCCGAGCGCGCGCGGCAGCTTCTCGGTGCTCAGCCACTGGGTGCCGAGGAACATCAGGTTGGTGCCGACCAGGTAGGCCAGGAACGCCAGCATGATCCGGCCATAGCGCTGCTGCCGCGGCGAACTGCGCGACAGCGGCAGGGTCAGCAGGGCGAACGCCAGCGCCAGCAGCGGCGGCGCCAGGCGCGCATGCAGCTGCGCATTGGCCTGCGGGCGCGGATCGCCGATCAGCTTGGCGGTGGGCAGCAGTTCGGGGTCATCGTCCTTGCGCGCGGCGTTGCGGTCGGGCAGCGCCACGTCATTGCTGACGAAACGCATCATCCGGTAGTCCAGCCCGTCGCCGGCCAGCGGGCCCTCGACCCGGTAGCCGTCCTCCAGGCGCAGGTAGCGGTCGGCCTTGCCCTCGAAGAACATGGCGCCGCGCTGCGCGGTGACCACGTCGAGGCGGCCGTCCTTCTGCCGCTGCATGAACACCTTGCTGAGCTTGGTGCCATCCCCGGACAGAGTGCTGATGTAGACGATGCCGCCGTCGGACAGCGGAGTGAAGCGCCCAGCCTCCAGCCCGGCCATCAGCAGGCTGTGGTTGGCCTCGTCGATCAGCCGGTCGGAGGTGCGGTCGGCCCAGGGGCCCAGCCACAGCGAGCACATGCCGACCAGGGTCACCACCGGGATCACCAGCATCAGGATCGGCCGCAGCAGGCGCCGCGGGCCCACGCCGATGGCGGTGATCACCGCCATCTCCGAGTCGCGGTACAGGCGCGCCAGCGCCAGCAGCAGGCCCAGCATCAGCGCCAGCGGCAGGATCAGCGGCAGGTACACCACGAACTGCAGGCCCAGCTGTGAAAACAACAACTTGGCCGGGATGCGGCCATCGGCGATGTTGCCCAGGATGTCCACCAGCACACCACCGACGCTGACCACCAGCAGCACGATCAGGGTGGCCGAGAAGCTCTGGACGAAATCGCGCAGCAGGTATCGATCGAGCTTCGGCATGGGGGTGGGTTGATTTAAACTCTCGGATTCGTTCGCGGCTGCCCCAGCCTATCCGACTGGGGGTAAAGAGTCCGCGATTGTACGGATTTGCCAACGGAATCTGATCAATGGCCCTGGAATTCACCCTGAACCACGACGCCCCGGCCACCGCGGCGTTCGACTGCATCGTCGTCGGCGTGTTCGCCGACAAGCGCCTGTCCCCGGCCGCCCAGGCCCTGGACGCGGCCAGCGGCGGACGCCTGACCGCGCTGGCCGAGCGCGGCGACGTCAGCGGCAAGACCGGCGCCACCGCCCTGCTCCACGACCTGCCCGGCGTGCAGGCGCCGCGCGTGCTGGCGGTGGGCCTGGGCGACGCCACCAAGTTCGGCGTGCCGCAGTACCTGAAGGCGGTCGGCGACGCCGCGCGCGCGCTCAAGAGCGGGCCGGCGGCCAGCGCGCTGCTGACCCTGAGCGAGCTGGAGGTGAAGGGCCGCGACCAGGCCTGGGCGATCCGCCAGGCGGTGATCGCCAGCGACCACGCCTGCTACCGCTACACCGCCACCCTCGGCAAGAAGAAGCCCGACGACAGCGGCCTCGCCCGCCTGGCCGTGCACGGCGACGACACCACCGCGCTGGCCCAGGGCGAGGCGATCGCCGCCGGCGTGAAATTCGCCCGCGAACTGGGCAACCTGCCGCCGAACCTGTGCACCCCGGCCTACCTGGCCGAGACCGCCGCCGCCTTCGCCCGGGGCGTGGACGGCGCCGAGGCCGAGATTCTCGACGAGACGCAGATGCAGGAACTGGGCATGGGCTCGCTGCTGGCGGTGGCGCGCGGCTCGGCCAACCGCCCGCGGCTGCTGGTGCTGAAGTGGAATGGTGGCGGCGACGCCCAGCCCTACGTGCTGGTCGGCAAGGGCATCACCTTCGACACCGGCGGCGTCAACCTGAAGACCCAGGGCGGCATCGAGGAGATGAAGTACGACATGTGCGGTGGCGCCAACGTCATCGGCACCTTCGTCGCCGCCGCGACCGCGCGCCTGCCGCTGAACCTGGTGGTGGTGGTGCCGGCGGTGGAGAACGCGATCGACGGCAACGCCTACCGCCCATCGGACGTGATCACCAGCATGTCCGGCAAGACCATCGAGGTCGGCAACACCGACGCCGAGGGCCGTCTGATCCTGTGCGACGCGCTGACCTACGCCGAGCGCTTCAAGCCGGCGGCGCTGATCGACGTGGCCACCCTCACCGGCGCCTGCATGGTCGCCCTCGGCCACCAGACCGCCGGCCTGATGAGCAAGCACGACGACCTGGCCGCCGAACTGCTGGCCGCCGGCGAGCACGTGTTCGACCGCGCCTGGCGCCTGCCGCTGTGGGACGAGTACCAGGGCCTGCTGGATTCCAGCTTCGCCGACGTCTACAACATCGGCGGCCGCTGGGCCGGCGCGATCACCGCCGGCTGCTTCCTGTCGCGCTTCACCGAAGGCCAGCGCTGGGCGCACCTGGACATCGCCGGCGTCGCCAGCGACGAAGGCAAGCGCGGCATGGCCACCGGCCGGCCGGTGGGCCTGCTGTCGCAGTGGTTGCTCGACCGCGCCGCAGGCGGCGCGGCGTGATTGGGGAGTCGGGATTGGGGATTCGTGAAAGGCGCCGCAGCGCTCCCTTTCCGCGCCCCCTGCTCCGGCAGGCGACCGTGATCCGCGGTTGCCAATCCCCAATCCCCACCAACGAATCCCAGCCCTGATGCGCGCCGACTTCTACCTGATCGCCAAGCCGCGGTTCCTCAACGAACCGCTGCGGCTGGTGTGCGAACTGGCGCGCAAGGCCAACGACGCCAACCTGTGGACGCTGGTGCTGGCGCGCGACATGGCCCAGGCCGAAGAACTGGACGAGTTGCTGTGGGCGTTCGATGCCGACGCCTACATCCCGCACCAGATCGCCGACGCCGATGCCGACGAAGAAGAGGCGCAGGTGCTGATCGTCCCGCCCGGTGTCGATGCGCCGGAACGGCCGCTGGTGATCAACCTGCGCGATGCGCCCTACCTGGGCGCCTGCGACCGCGTCCTCGAAGTGGTGCCGGCCGACCCGTCCGCGCGCGACCCGCTGCGCGAGCGCTGGAAGCAGTACAAGGCGCAGGGCTACGCGGTCAGCAAGCACGATATGTGAAGCGCCGGGAGTGGGGATTCGGGATTCGGGATGAGTCCCCGCCCCGCTCCCTCATCGGCACCGCACGGCAAGACATCCCGAATCACCAATCCCCAATCCCGGCTTCTCCATGACCACCCTCGCCTCCAGCTACGATCCCAAGTCCTTCGAATCGCGCCTGTACGCGCAATGGGAAGCGTCCGGTTACTTCGCGCCGTCCGGGCAGGGCACGCCGTACACGGTGCTGCTGCCGCCGCCGAACGTGACCGGCACGCTGCACATGGGCCACGCCTTCCAGCAGACGCTGATGGATGCGCTGGTGCGCTACCACCGCATGCGCGGTTTCGACACGCTGTGGCAGGTCGGCAGCGACCACGCCGGCATCGCCACCGAGATGGTGGTGTCGCGCAACCTGACCCTGGAAGGCAAGGGCGAGACCCGCGATTCGCTGGGCCGCGACGGCTTCATCGCCAAGGTCTGGGAGTGGAAGCAGCACTCCGGCGACACCATCGAGCGGCAGATGCGCCGCCTCGGCACCTCGGCCGACTGGTCGCGCAGCACCTTCACCATGGATCCGCAGCCGTCGGCGGCGGTGATCGAGGCCTTCGTGCGCTGGCACGAACAGGGCCTGATCTACCGCGGCCAGCGCCTGGTCAACTGGGACCCGGTGCTGAAGACCGCGATCTCCGACCTGGAAGTGGAGAACGTCGAGGAAGACGGCTTCCTGTGGTCGATCGCCTACACGCTGGACGACGGCGCCAGCTACGAGCACGTCGAGCACGACGCCGACGGCAACGAGACCCTGCGCGAGACCCGCGACTACCTGGTGGTCGCCACCACCCGCCCGGAGACCCTGCTCGGCGATACCGCAGTGATGGTGCACCCGGAGGATACGCGCTACGCGCACCTGATCGGCAAGACGGTGACGCTGCCGCTGACCGGCCGCCGCGTACCGGTGATCGGCGACGACTACGTGGACCGCGCGTTCGGCACCGGCGTGGTCAAGGTGACGCCGGCGCACGACTTCAACGACTACCAGGTCGGCGTGCGGCATGGGTTGCCGATGATCAACCTGTTCACGCAGACCGCTGCGCTCAACGACAGCGTCCCGGAAAAATACCGCGGTCTGGACCGCTACGACGCGCGCAAGGCGGTGCTGGCCGATCTGGAAGACCTCGGCATCCTGGTCGAGACCAAGCCGCACAAGCTGCAGGTGCCGCGCGGCGATCGCACCGGCCAGGTGATCGAGCCGTACCTCACCGACCAGTGGTTCGTGAAAATGGACGCGCTGGCCAAGCGCGGCCTGGAGCTGGTCGAGTCCGGGCAGATCCAGTTCGTGCCGCCGAACTGGATCAACACCTATCGCCACTGGATGGAGAACATCCAGGACTGGTGCATCAGCCGTCAGCTATGGTGGGGCCATCGCATTCCGGCCTGGTTCGACTACACGGGCGAAGCACACGTCGGGCGTAGCGAGGCTGAAGTGCGCGAGAAGCTCACGCACAAGATCAGCGAGTGCCAAAAGCGCATCATCCAGGCGGCGCTCGATCAGCGCACCGACGACGATGCATCGGCCGAAAAAGCGCATCTTGAGAAAATTCTAGAGAGTGGATTCACCCAGGACAGCGACGTGCTGGAAACCTGGTTCTCCTCGCAGCTGTGGCCGTTCGCGACCATGGGCTGGCCGGAGCCACAGGCGATGGCCGAGCGCGGCTTCGACCGCTACCTGCCGTCGAGCGTGCTGGTGACCGGCTTCGACATCATCTTCTTCTGGGTGGCGCGCATGATCATGGCCACCGACAGCTTCACCGGCAAGGTGCCGTTCCGCGACGTCTACATCACCGGCCTGATTCGCGACAAGGACGGGCAGAAGATGTCCAAGTCCAAGGGCAACGTACTCGACCCGCTGGACATAATCGACGGCATCAGCATCGAGGACCTGGTCGCCAAGCGCACCACCGGGCTGATGCAGCCGCGCATGGCCGAGAAGATCGAGAAGGCCACGCGCAAGGAATTCCCCGAGGGCATCATCGCCCACGGCGCCGACGCGCTGCGCTTCACCATCGCCGCGCTGGCCGGCCACGGCCGCGACATCAAGTTCGACCTGGGCCGCGCCGAGGGCTACAAGAACTTCTGCAACAAGCTGTGGAATGCCAGCCGCTTCGTGCTGATGAACACGCCGGGCGGGGAGTCGGGAGTCGGGATTCGGGAATCGCAAGAGCCGGTCACCGATGCAGAGAAGTGGATCCTGCTGCGATTGCAGGCGGTCACGGCCGAGGCGCAGGCGCAGTTCGCCGCGTACCGCTTCGACCTGCTCGCGCAATGCCTGTACGAATTCGTCTGGAACGAGTTCTGCGACTGGTTCCTGGAACTGGCCAAGCCGGCGCTGAGCGGCGACGACGCGGTCGCTGCCGACAGCACCCGCCACACCCTGCTGCACGTGCTGGAAACCCTGCTGCGCCTGCTGCACCCGCTGACCCCGTTCCTTACCGAGGAGCTGTGGCAGCAGGTGGCGCCGCGCCTGGGCATCGCCGCGCCGACCATCTCGCTGCAGCCGTACCCGGACGCGGCGGTGATGGACGTGGCCGCCTACGCCGGCGCCGCGGCCGACGTGGAATGGCTGAAGGCGATGGTGTCGGCGCTGCGCCGCGTGCGCAGCGAACTGCAGGTGGCGCCGTCGCGGCAGGTGCCGCTGCTGCTGCAGGGTGGCCAGGCACAGGACCGTGCGCGCGTCGAGCGGTTCGCCGCGCAGTTGCGCTTCCTGCTCAAGCTCGAGGCCATCCAGTGGCTGGACGACGGCGCACCGGTGCCGGCCGCGGCCACCGCGATCGTCGGCGAACTGACGCTGCTGGTGCCGCTGGAAGGCCTGGTCGACCTGGATGCCGAACGCCTGCGTCTGGACAAGGAAATCGCCCGTGTCGCGTCCGAGAAGGACAAGAGCGAGGCCAAGCTGGCCAAGTTCACCGACAAGGTGCCGGCCGCGGTGATCGAACAGGAACGCCAGCGCCTGGCCGACTGGAGCGCACAACTGGACGGACTGCGCGCGCAGCGCGCCAAGCTGTAGCGCAACGCCGGTTGCAGGAGCGGCTTCAGCCGCGACCGCGGTCTGTAACGGGTCGCGGCTGAAGCCGCTCCTACAACACGAGCACGAGCTCGCTGCAAAAGTGCAGGCGTCCTGCACATTGGAGACGACGCGATTCAGCCGCGATGCCGCACCGTCAGGCATCGCGACCAACGCTCCAATTCCCTTACGCCATCGACTGGCGAAGCGACGACACTCAGCACACCACTACCCCGCCGCCCGGCCTTCCAGGCGGCGGCGTAGCGACATCCTCAGAGCTTGCCCGCGCCCGCCTTGGCCTTGACGTCCGCGGCCACCTTGTTCGCCGGCAACAGCGAATAGGTGTACGGCGGGGTCCAGCCGATGTTGTTGTTCCAGGAACATGTCAGCGCCTGGCCGTTGAGCAGCGAGCCGAAATCGCGGTAGACGCTGCCGCCGTAGTCGGCCGCGATCTTGTCGCAGCTGCTCACGCCGCTGATGTCGAAGACGTTGTTCTCGGAGAAGATCTTCGATTCCTTGCCGACGCCGTGCGCATAGGAGAACGGATACACCGAATTGCTGGTGCTGCCCACGTGGTAGTTGTTGTACAGGTGCACCTGGCCGAAACGCACCCGCGGCGCGCGCGCGGAGATGTTCTCGAACAGGGTGTTGTGGATGGTCACCTTGAGCTTGCCGCTGTCGGTGCTGGAGGCGCTGTCGCTGGAGCCGATCAGGTTGTTCTTCTCGTGCGACTTGAACACCGAGTACGACACGGTGACGTAGTTGGCGCCTTTCTTGATGTCCAGCGCGCCGTCGTGGTGCTGCTTGGGGCGGCCGTTGGCGGTGCCGTTCTGGTCGTCGGTGCGGCGCCCGTCGGTGAAGGTCACGTGGTCCACCCACACGTTGCTGGCGCCCTCGATGGTCATGCCGTCGTATTCGGAATTCCAGTTGCCGGCGCTGCCGTCGTTCGGATCCCACACCGGTTGCGGATCCCATGGATTCTCGATGGTCAGGTTGCGCACGATCACGTCGTTGGCCTTGACGTAGAAGTAGCCCTCGCGGATCTCGGCGTTGCTGCCGACGCCGATCAGCGTGGTCTTGGTGGGCACGTCAAGGCGCGCGCGGCTCTTCATGTCCGCGGTGGTGCTGTACGGCGTGCCTTCGCTGATGTCGATGATGCCGTTGACCTTGATGATGCGGCCGTTGCTGCCGGCGCTGGCCTTCAGCGCGGCCTTCAGCTGTGCCGCGGTGCTGACGCTGTAGACGTCGGCCGCGGCGGCCTTGGAACCGCCCTTGGTACCGCCGTTCTGCGTGGCCCAGCCGGTGCTGGCGACCTCCAGGCTGGCGTCGGCATGGGCGGTGCCGGCGAGGCCGGCCAGGCACAGGGCCAGGCCGAACGTGCGCAGCGGCGAGCGTGGCGATGAAGCGATGAGGGACTGCGTGGTCATCCTGGAAACCTCGTGAGCGTGCGTGGTTTGGACGCAGGCGCGCGCGCTCCGCAGCAGCGGAATGCACGGCGACGCCTGCGCGATCGCTGTCCCCTCGGACAACTGCGGGTCATGCCTTCGTGGGAGGCAGGCGCCGAAGAGGCGCGCACTGTAGGGAGCGCGTGGCGCGTGTAAAGAGGCGATGGAGAAACGCACGATCCAACCGCACGATGTGTGAGCCGCGTCGCACGAATCGCCCGCGCGCGCCAGGGCGCCGCGACGCCATCGCTGCGGGACAACAACGCTGTCCCACCGACAGAAGGCGACATTGCGGAAGCTGCCTGCGACGGCACGAAAGCACAAGGAAAACCACAACAGTCAGGTGGCGACGCGCACCCGTCATCGCCGATCGACGCACAGCACGCAGGTGCGATTGCCGCAACGAATACTGCCGGCGCCGCCGCCGACCGCCTGCAGCGGCATCGCCAGGATCAGGTCGCGGGGCGCATGCGGCGCGGCGCCGCCGCACCGGCCGGGAGCAGGCCAGCACCACCTACACCGGCGCTTGCACCGACGCCTTCCGCGCCCAGGCAGCAGCACTCGAACGAAACCGCACGCCGCCCGCGGCGGACGCGCAGGAGCTCAGGACATGCCGTCGAAGAACAGCTCGATCGCCATCACCAGCGCGTCCTCGCGGCCATTCGCGGCCGGGTAGTAGCGCGGGCGCCGGCCGATCTCGTTGAAGCCTTCGCTGTGGTAGAGCGCGATCGCATTGGGATTGGACGGCCGCACTTCCAGGAACACCCGGCGCGCGCCGAGATCGACGCCGTACTTGATCAGTGCGCGCAGCAGCAGCCGGCCGTAGCCGCGCGACTGCCGCTCCGGCGCCACGCAGACGTTGAGGATGTGCGCCTCGTCGGCGGCGACGCTGATCACGCCGTAGCCGACGATCGTGCCCTCCTCCACCAGCACCCAGCCCGGGTAACCGGCCTGCAGGCAGTCGCGGAAGATGCCGCGGGTCCAGGGGAACGGATAGGCGCGGCGCTCGATCTCCATCACCGCGTCCAGATCGGCCTCGCGCAAGGCGCGCAGCGTGGCCGTGGGCGCCGATGCCGACCCCAGTGCGCTCATCGCGGCGCCCGCTTGCGCAGCGCGCGCAACTGCGGCCACAGCGCGCGCTTGGCCGCCGCATTGCCGCGCAGTTCGTCCAGCGGCCAGGTCGCCATCAGCGCCTGCGTGGCCGGATCGTTGGGATTGAGGCCGGAGGCGCGCAGCAGGGCGATCTGCAGGCGGTCGGGCAGGCGCAGCCCGACCCGGCGCGCACCTGCCGCAGGGACCGCACGCACGGAATCCGGCTGCACCACCGGTGCCGGTGGTGCCGGCGTCCGTCGCCGTTCCGGTGCGTCGCCGGCCGGCATGTCGGCGGCATGGCCGCCACGCGGCGGCGCCGATGCCGATGGCGCGCGCTGCACCGGCGGCGCCGGCTCGGTCGCCGGCGACGGGATGGGCTCGGGCTCGACCACGGCCGCGGCATCCACGTACACGGTGTGGCCCAGCGCCTGCAGCCAGCCCACCTGCTCGGCCGACCACAACGGCGCATGCATGGACGCGGGCTCGCTCATGCCGCGTCCGGCACCTTGCGCCAGCGCCGCCACAGCCACAGGCAGGGGCCGGACAGCGCGTACAGCACGCCGATCGCCAGCAGCGCCCGGGCCAGGTCGATGACCAGCACCGCCAGCACGATCGGCGCCAGCACCAGCATCAGGAACGGCACCCGATCGGTGCGCGGCCCCTTCTCGCCACTGCCCTTGAAGCTCCAGAAGCGGATGCGGCTGACCATCAGCAGCGCCGCGGTCACGGTCAGGCCCAGCGCCACGTAGCGCAGCTGTTCGCCGTCCCAGCCCAGCGAGCCGTCGGCGAAGGACCACACGAAGGCCATCATCAGCCCGGCCGCGGCCGGGCTGGCCAGGCCCACGAACCAGCGCTTGTCGACCGTGCCGACCTGGGTGTTGAAGCGGGCCAGGCGCAGCGCGGCGCAGGCCGCGTACAGGAACGCCGCCGACCAGCCGACCCGGCCCAGCATGCTGCCGTCGAACTTCAGCGCCGACAGCGACCAGTGGTACATCACCAGCGCCGGCGCCATGCCGAAGCTGACCAGGTCGGCCAGCGAGTCGTACTGCACGCCGAATTCGCTGCTGGTGCCGGTCAGCCGCGCCACGCGCCCGTCCAGCCCGTCCATCACCGCAGCCACGAACACCGCCACGCTGGCGTGCACGAACTGGCCGTTGGCGGCGGCGATGATGGCGTAGAAACCGGAGAACAGGCCGGCGGTGGTGAACAGGTTCGGCAGCAGGTAGATGGTGCGCGAACGGGGGGGCGGTCGGGATGGGTCCATCCCGCCAGTCTAATCGACTTGCCAGGCCCGTCGGCGGGTGCTGCAATCGGCGCCCCCCCCGCGCCCTGGAGACCGAGATGCGCGCCCTGCCCCGGTTTTGCTGCCTGCCGCTGCTCGCCGTCAGCGGCATGCTCGGCGCCACCACCCTGTACCAATGGAAGGACGCGCAGGGCGTTACCCACTATGCCGAGACCCCGCCCCCCGGCGGCAAGTACCAGGTGCGCAAGGTCGACACCCGTGGCGACGCCCCGGCCGAGACGCCCGAGGCGGCCCCGGCCGAGAACGCCAAGTGCCTGACCGCGCGCAAGAACCTGGACATCCTCGACAAGCCCGGCAAGATCACCACCGACAGCGATGGCGACGGCAAGCCGGACGGGGAACTGGACGAATCCCAGCGCGGCGCGCAGAAGGCCCTGGCCGAGGCCGCGATCAAGGCCTACTGCACCCCGGCCGCCGCACCCGCCAAGTAAGCCGAACGCGCGCGGCCGGCCGCGGGCGATGCCCGCAGCGCCGGCAATGACTGGCAAAATGGGCGACCCGCCGTCTGCGAAGCCCCTCGATGCGCCTTTCCCAGTTCCACCTGCACACCACCAAGGAAACCCCGGCCGACGCCGAACTGGTCAGCCACCAGCTGATGCTGCGCGCGGGCATGATCCGCAAGCTCGCCTCCGGCCTGTACACCTGGTCGCCGCTGGGCCTGCGCGTGCTGCGCAAGGTGGAAGCGGTGGTGCGCGAGGAAATGAACCGCGCCGGCGCGGTGGAAGTGCTGTTCCCGACCATCCAGCCGCGCGAGCTGTGGGACGCCACCGGGCGCTGGAGCAAGTTCGGCGGGCTGATGCTGCGCATGCAGGACCGCAAGGAACAGGACTACTGCTACAGCCCGACCGCCGAAGAGGCCGCCGCCGATTTCGCGCGGCAGGAGCTGAGCAGCTACAAGCAGTTGCCGGTCAACTTCTACCAGATCCAGACCAAGTTCCGCGACGAGATCCGCCCGCGCTTCGGGGTGATGCGCGCGCGCGAGTTCCTGATGAAGGACGCCTACTCGTTCCACATCAGCGACGAGGACCTGGCGCGCGAGTACGAGAACATGAAGGCGGCCTACACCCGCATCTTCACCCGCCTGGGGCTGCAGTTCCGCGCGGTGCAGGCCGATTCCGGCGACATCGGCGGCGACGCCTCGCAGGAATTCCACGTGCTGGCCGCCTCCGGCGAGGATTCGCTGGCCTTCTCCACCGGCTCGGACTACGCGGCCAACGTCGAAGCCGCCGTCGCCGCGGCGCCGGCCCCGCGCCCGGCGGCGAGCGAGGAACTGCGCAAGGTCGCCACGCCCACCCAGAAGACCTGCGAGGCGGTGGCCGAGCTGCTCGGCCTGCCGCTGCAGCGCACGGTCAAGTCGGTGGCGGTGATGGCCGGCGAGACCTTCGTGCTGGCGCTGGTGCGCGGCGACCACACGGTCAACGAGATCAAGCTGGGCAAGGTCGCCGGCCTGGCCGGCTACCGCATGGCCAGCGAGGCCGAGATCCTCGCGCACCTGGGCAGCGAACCGGGCTTCCTCGGCCCGCTGGGTCCGCGCCAGCCGATCCGCGTGGTCGCCGATCGCGATGTGGCGGCGCTGGCCGACTTCGTGGTCGGCGCCAACGAGCGCGGCTTCCATCTGGCCGGGGTCAACTGGGGCCGCGACCTGCCGGAACCGGACGCCGTGGCCGATCTGCGCAACGTGGTCGAGGGCGAGCGTGCCCACGACGGCGGCGAGATCCGCCTGGCCCGCGGCATCGAGGTCGGCCATGTGTTCCAGCTCGGCCGCCAGTACGCGCAGGCGCTGGACGCCACCGTGGTGGACGAGAACGGCAAGACCGTGACGCTGGCGATGGGCTGCTACGGCATCGGCATTTCCCGCATCGTCGCTGCGGCGATCGAGCAGAACCACGACGACGCCGGCATCCGCTGGCCGCAGCCGATGGCGCCGTGGACGGTGGCGGTGTGCGTGATCAATCCCAAGCGCGATCCGGCGGTCGACGCTGCCGGCGAAGCGCTGCTGTCGGAGCTGCAGCAAACCGGGCTGGATGCCGTGCTGGACGACCGCGGCCTGCGCCCCGGCGCGATGTTCGCCGATATCGAATTGATCGGCGTTCCGCATCGGGTGGTGGTCTCGGAGCGGGGCCTGGCCGCCGGCACCTTCGAATATCGCGCGCGCAGCGGCGGCGATGCCGAACACCTGGATCGAAGCACCTTGCTGGCACGCCTGCAGGCATGACGAAAGGGCCGGGAGGATATCCCGGCCCTTTTTCTTTACGCCGCCGTCACGCCTTATGGGGGAAACCAGGCGGGTATCGGCGCAATTGAATACGCCCGGCATGGATCCATAAGGACATATTCCAACGGCATTGCGACTGGAAATACCCGGCGCGAATAAGCCGGATATTTGTCAAGGCGATTCCGCATCATTATGATTCTGCGCTGCCAGGGAATGGCGGAAGGCCACCACCCATTTTCCGGAGTAAAGATGACCATCGATCTCAGCGGCCTGTCGGCCAAGCAATTGGGCGCGCTCATCAAGACCGCCAAGAAGCAGCAGTCCATCGTCGCCAAGCGCACTCCCATCGCCAAGGTCCGCACCCAGCTGACCCGCCTGGCCAAGAGCCACGGCTACAGCATCGAGGAAGTCTTCGGCGGTGGCGCCGCTGCCCCGCGCGGCCGCAAGGCCGGCAAGCCGGGTCCGAAGCCGGGCCGCAAACTGGGCAAGGTTCCGCCGAAATACCGCAATCCCGCCAATGCCGCCGAAACCTGGACCGGCCGTGGCAAGCAGCCGCGCTGGCTGGCCGATCTGGTCGCCAAGGGCAAGAAGGTCGACGATTTCCTGATCGCCGGCGGCGCCGCCAAATCCGCCGCGCCGGCCAAGAAAACCGCCAAGAAGGCGGTCAAGCGCGTCGCCAAGAAGGCCAGCAAGAGCGCTGCGCCGAAGGCCTGATCCGCCACGGCACCGCAGTCGAAACGCCGGCGCATGCCGGCGTTTTTTATACCGCATTCAAAGATTCTTGCGCGCCGGTACCAACAGATTGCCGAACAGCAGGCCGGCGACCAGCGCCATCACGATATTGGTCACCGTCAGCAGCGCCGATTGCCCGCCGAGCACGTCCTGCTGCTGGACCAGGGTCAACAGCCCGCGCAGGCTGGCACTCCCGGGCACCAGCATGATGATGCCCGGCAACCGGACCAGCGCGCCCGGCCGGTGCACGATGCGTCCGAACAGATTGCCGGCCGCGGTCAACACCATCGCCGACAGGAAGATGCCGACCGGGCTGCCCCAGGCGTCGCCGGCGAAGCGCGCGATCGCGTAGCCGGCCACCGAGGCCGCCATCACGAACGGATAATCGCGCAGGCTGGCCTTGAACAGCAGTGCGAACGCGTAGGCGGCGACCAGCAGCGAGGCCCATTCCACCCAGCCGTGCTGCGGCCGCGACGCCCGCACCATCGGCTCCAGGCCCAGCAGTTGCGCCAGGGTCACCGCGATCACCGCGCCGACGGTCAGCTTGACGATGGTGGTGACCGCGCCGGCGAAGCGCGCCGTGCCCGAGACCCAGTGCTGGCTGGTGAGTTCGTTGACCGCATTGGTCAGCGCCATACCCGGCAGCAGCACCACCAGCGAGGCGATGATCACCGTATTGAGATTCAGCGGCGCCACGAAACTGGCCACCAGGGTCGCGACGAAACCGGCCAGCAACGCCGCCAGCGCGTCGTTGGCTTCCTTGGTCGCCGGGCGCTTGTCGGTGAGCTGGGTGAGCACGCCGATCAGCAGGCCGATCGCGGTGGCGGTGGCGATATCCAGCCACGGCAGGCGCCACAGCCCGGCCACGCCGGCCGCGGCCAGGCCGAAGCCGAGCACCTGCATCGCCATCCAGCGCCGCCCCGGCGGCTGGTCCAGCTGGCGCAGCGCGGTGTGACCCTGGGCCACGCTCATGCGCCCGCTGGCCACGTCGTCGGCGATGCGGTCGGCGACGCTGAGCTTGTGCAGGTCGTTGTCGCCGGGCGCCAGCCGCACCACGCGGGTGATGTCGCTGGAGCCGATCGCCTTGGTCGGGTCGCTGAAGCTGAGGATCAGCCCGGTCGGGTTGGACCAGGGTTCGCAGTCCAGGTCCAGTTGCTGCGCCAGCGCCACCACCGCCGCCTCCAGCCGCTGCGCGGTGGTGCCGTAGGTGTGCAGTCGCCCGGCGATGTCGGAGACGAAGGCGATGCGCTGCGCGTAGGTCGCGTTGGCGGAGGGACTGACGGTGGGAGCGGCGGGCATGTCGGCTAGTATGGCGCGAACGCCGCGCCCGGCCACCCCGTCGCGATCACCACATCTGCAACACGGGCGAAACAGGTATGCTCGCGCACCGGACGCCCCCATGATCGAACCGCAACCGCCCAAACTCAGCCAGGACGACCGAGACCCCTCGCGGGTGCGGCTGACCGGCAGTTGGACCCTGGCCACGGCGCTGGCGTCCTCGGAAGTGCTGCGCGGCATGCCGGCCGGCATCACCGGCATCGATGCCAGCGGCATCGGCCAGCTGGATTCGGCCGGGGTGCTGCAACTGATGCGCTACGCCACCCGCAACGGCATCGCCCACGAGGCGCTGGATTTCCGCCAGGACCACCGCGCACTGGTCTCCACCATCGAGGACGTGGCCGACGACCGCCCCAAGCGCAAGCGAGACTACGGCTTCGCCGCGGCGCTGGAACGCCTGGGCTACGCGGTGCACCGCAACGGCAAGGAAATCGTCGCCCTGGTCGGCTTCCTCGGCGAGACCCTGGTCAAGCTGCTGCGGCTGCTGCACGCGCCGCGCCGGTTCCGCCTGACCGCCACCGTGCACCACATGGAGCAGGTCGGCCTGGACGCGGTGCCGCTGGTGGCGCTGCTGTCGTATCTGGTCGGCGCGGTGATCGCCTTCCTCGGCTCCACGATCCTGCGCGACTTCGGCGCCGAGATCTACGTGGTGGAGCTGGTCAGCATCGCTTTCCTGCGCGAGTTCGCGGTGCTGCTGACCGCGATCGTGCTGGCCGGGCGCACCGCCAGCGCCTTCACCGCGCAGATCGGCGCGATGAAGGCGCGCGAAGAGGTCGACGCGATCCAGACCCTGGGCCTGGACCCGATGGACCTGCTGGTGATCCCGCGGCTGGTCGCGCTGCTGCTGATGCTGCCGCTGCTGACCTTCGTGGCGATGATCGCCGGCCTGGCCGGCGGCGTCACCGTCGGCGCCTTCGACCTGGGCATCCCGCCGCAGATGTACCTGGCGCGCATGCACGACACCATCCAGATCCGGCACATGCTGGTGGGCCTGTCCAAGGCGCCGATCTTCGCCATCGTGATCGGCCTGATCGGCTGCCTGGAGGGACTGCGCGTGGAAGGCACCGCGCAGTCCGTCGGCGAGCGCACCACCTCCAGCGTGGTGCAGACGATCTCGCTGGTGATCATCATCGACGCGATCGCCGCGCTGTGGTTCATGAACATGGGGTGGTGATGGAGCCGGGATTCGGAATTCGGGATTGGGGATTGGTTGAAGCCGGGCGCTGCGCGCCGGGACGGGAGCGGTTGCTTTGACCAATCCCGAATCCCCACTCCCGAATCCCGAACTGGCCATCTCGGTGCGCGGCCTGGTCAATCGCTTCGGCACCCAGACCGTGCACGAGGAGCTGGACCTGGACGTGCGCCGCGGCGAGATCCTCGGCGTGGTCGGCGGGTCGGGCACCGGCAAGTCGGTGCTGATGCGCACCATCCTCGGCCTGCGCGAGCCCGATGCCGGCAAGATCCAGGTGCTCGGCGTGGATACCGATTCCGGCCGCCGCGCCGATCGCCTGCACGTGGAACGCAATACCGGCGTGCTGTTCCAGGACGGCGCGCTGTTCTCCTCGCTGACCGTCGGCGAGAACGTGCAGGTGCCGCTGAAGGAGCATTTCGGCGAACTGCCCGACAGCTGGCACTACGAGCTGGCGCTGCTGAAGGTGAAGCTGGCCGGCCTGCCCGCCGATGCGCTGAACAAGCTGCCCTCGCAGCTGTCCGGCGGCATGCGCAAGCGCGCCGGGCTGGCGCGTGCGCTGGCGCTGGATCCGCCACTGTTGTTCCTGGACGAGCCCACCGCTGGGCTGGACCCGATCGGCGCGGCCGCCTTCGACCGGCTGATCCGCACCCTACAGGAAGCGCTGGGCCTGACCGTGTTCCTCATCACCCACGATCTGGACACCTTGTACGCTATCTGCGACCGCGTGGCGGTGCTGGCCGACCGCAAGGTCATCGCCAACGCGCCGCTGGCCGAGATCGAGCAAGTGGACCATCCGTGGATCCAAGAGTATTTCCACGGCCCGCGCGCCCGCGCCGCGCGCGATGCCAAGACCGCCTGGACCGAGACCCCCTGAGCCCATGGAAACCAAAGCCAATTACGTGCTGATCGGCGCCTTCACCATCGTGGTGGGGATCGCGCTGCTGCTGTTCGGACTCTGGGCCGCCAAGTACTCCTCCGACCGCACCTGGCAGGAATACCGCGTGGTGTTCCGCGAGGCGGTGACCGGCCTGTCGGTCGGCAGCCCGGTGCAGTACAACGGCATCGCGGTGGGCTCCATCACCGAGCTGACCCTGGCGCCGAACGATCCGCGCCAGGTGGTGGCCCGGGTCCGGGTCAACTCGACCACGCCGATCAAGAGCGACACCCGCGCCAAGCTGGGCATCACCAGCCTGACCGGCCCGTCGATCATCCAGCTCTCCGGCGGCACCCCGGAAGCGCCGGCGCTGACCTCGATCGACAACAGCGATGCACCGATCATCCAGACCACGCCCTCGGCGCTGCAGAACATCACCGACACCGCCAACCGCATCGTCGAGCGCCTGGACGAAGTGCTCAGCGACCGCAACGTCGCCAGCATCACCGCCACCCTGCACAACCTGGAGACCATCAGCGGCGGCCTGGCCGACCGCGACCAGGGCATGCAGTCGCTGATCGTCAGCGCGCGCGACGCCGCGCGCAATCTGGACACCACGCTCAAGACCACCAACGGCACCATCCAGCGCCTGGACCAGAACCTGGTGCAGCAGCTGCCGCCGATCCTCAACAAGCTGGAGGACACGCTGAGCAAGCTGGATTCGGCCGCGGGCAATGCCGACAAGATCCTTGGCGAGAACCGCTCGGCGATCAACAGCTTCGCCAACGACGGCCTCGGCCAGCTCGGCCCGACCCTGACCGAACTGCGCGGCCTGATCCGCGACCTGCGCCGGGTCAGCGACCGCCTGGACAACAACCCCGCGCGCTACCTGCTCGGCCGCGACGCCCCGAAGGAGTTCAAACCCAAATGAAGCCGATGCGCGCCTTCCTCCTGCTCGCCGTGCCGGCCCTGCTGCTGGCCGGCTGCTCGCTGCCCGGCGGCAACAAGGAGCCGGTGACGATCTACGCGCCGGACGTGCGGGTCACCGCCGACCCGGCCTGGCCGCAGGTGAGCTGGCAACTGGCGCTGACCAAGCCCAGCGCCGCGCGCGTGGTCGACAGTTCGCGCATCGCGGTGCGGCCGACGCCCGACGAACTGCAGGTATACGGCGGCGTCAGCTGGGCGCAGCCGGCCACCGACATGCTCGAGGACATGCTGCTGCGCGCGTTCGAGGATTCCGGACGCATACCGGGCGTGGCCCGGCTCGGCACCGGCATCCGCGCCGACTACAAGCTGCTGCTGGACCTGCGCCGTTTCGAATCGGACTACGCCGGGCGTGCGGTGCCGTCGGCGACAATCGAGCTCAACGCCAAGCTGCTGTACAGCGCCGACCAGCGCGTGGTCGCCTCGCGCACCTTCCTGGTGACCGAACCCGCCGCCGGCACCGCCGAATCGCAGGTGGTCGACGCCTTCGGCCAGGCCATGTCGCAACTCGGCCACGACGTGGTCGGCTGGACCCTGCAGCAGGGCCAGGCCGATGCGGCGACCGCGCTGGCCCCCAGCGTGCCGCCGCCGGCCAGCCCGAAGCCGCCGCGGCGCTGATTGACTCCCCTCTCCCACCGGGAGAGGGGCTGGGGGTGAGGGTACGGCGGCCGCAAAGCCGTCTTCCCCAGACACCTCCCTAGCCATCCGACCCTCATCCGCCCCTTCGGGGCACCTTCTCCCGGAGGGAGAAGGGATCATGGCGTCGCTCCCCTCTCCCACCGGGAGAGGGGTCGGGGGTGAGGGTGCGGCGGCCAGGGAGCCATCTCCTCCAGACGCTTCCCTTGCAACTCGCACCCTCATCCGCCCCTTCGGGGCACCTTCCCCCAAAAAGGGGGCCGTGGTCCCGGAGGGAGAAGGGATCACAGCTTCGCTCCCCTCTCCCACCGGGAGAGGGGTCAGGGGTGAGGGTGCGGCAGCCAGGGAGCCATCTCCTCCAGACGCTTCCCTGGCAACTCGCACACTCATCGCCCCTTCGGGGCACCTTCTGCCGGAGGGAGAAGGGATGCGCCATCACACGATCTTGCGGAAGGTCAGGTTGATCCGCTCCCCCACCGGCCTGGCCGTGCGCGGCAGCGCATGCCGGTACAGGCGTTGGGTCTCGCCCGCCATCAGCAGCAGCCCGCCGGAGGTCAGTTCCAGCGCCTGGCGCAGTGCCGGCTCCTGACGATGGCGCAGCACGAAGCGACGCGTCGCACCCAGGCTCAGCGAGGCGATCACCGGCATCGGGCCGAGTTCGCGCTCGTCGTCGCTGTGCCAGCCCATGGCGTCGCGGCCGTCGCGGTAACGGTTGGCGAGCACGCTGTTGAACGCCACCCCGGTCTCGGCCGCCAAGCGCGCGCGCAGCGGCAGCAGCGCCTCTGGCCACGGATGTGGCGCGAAGCGGGTGCCGGAATAGCGGTAGCTGGCGTCGGCATCGCCGATCCAGCAGCTCAGCCGCGGCGAATCGACCAGCTTGCCGAACAGGCGGATCCGGTGCACCTCCCATGGCACGTCCCGCAACAACTGCGCGCACAGCGCCGCCGCCGCGGCCGGGTCCAGCCACTCGGGATACCAGCGCAGATCGGCGCCAGGCAGGTCCAGTTCCATCGCACCACGCTAGCATGCCGGCCACCACCATACGCCGGCGTGCGGAATTTGCCCCTTCACGCGCAAACCCTGAAAATGCAGGCAGCCAGAACGAGCCAAACGGGAGCGGAGCAGATGACGGGAACCGAGGGCGGCGCCAATGCGCCGGAGCCAGTGGAGCGCGACGTCATGGAATACGACGTCGTCACCGTCGGCGCAGGCCCGGCCGGGTTGGCGTTCGCGATCCGGCTCAAGCAGCTCAACCCCGACATCTCGGTCTGCGTGATCGAGAAGGCCAGCACCATCGGCGCGCACATCCTGTCCGGCGCGGTGATCGAACCGGCGCCGCTGGACGCGCTGCTGCCGGGCTGGCGCGAAAACCCGCCGCCGATCTGCGTGCCGGCGGCCGAGGACGAGTTCTGGTACCTGAGCAAGGACGGCGGGCACAAGTTCCCGATGGTGCCGCCGGGCATGCGCAACCATGGCAACTTCATCGTCAGCCTCGGCGCGATGTGCGCCTGGCTGGCGCCGCAGGCCGAGGCGCTGGGCGTGGAGATCTACCCGGGCTTCGCCGCCGCGGAGACCCTGCACGCCGAGGACGGCACGGTGCTGGGCGTGCGCATCGGCGACATGGGCGTGGCCAAGGACGGATCGCACAAGCCCGGCTACACCGCCGGCATCGACATCCGCGCCAAGGTCACGGTGCTGGCCGAAGGCGCGCGCGGGCATCTGACCAAGCGCCTGATCGCGCGCTTTGCGCTCGACGCCGGCCACGATCCGCAGGCCTTCTCGATCGGCATCAAGGAACTGTGGCAGTTGCCCGAGGGCCGCGTCAGCCCCGGCAAGATCGTGCACACCCTGGGTTGGCCGGCCGACAGCAAGACCTATGGCGGCAGCTTCCTGTACCACCTGGAGAACAACCAGGTGGCGCTGGGCTACGTCAGCGGCCTGGACTACCACGATCCCGAATACCGTCCGTGGGAAGCCTTCCAGCAGTGGAAGAACCACCCGATGATGAAGGCGCTGCTGGACGGCGGCACCATCCTCTCGGCCGGTGCACGCGCCATCGCCAGCGGCGGCTGGCAGTCGCTGCCCAAGGTGGAGATGCCCGGCGCGCTGCTGATCGGCGATACCGCCGGCCTGCTCAACGTGCCCAAGATCAAGGGCACCCACCAGGCGATCCGCAGCGGCATGCTCGCCGCCGAACACCTCGCTGCCGGTGCCGCGCTGGACCCGGCCGGCTTCGACGCGCGCCTGCGCAACTCGGAAGTGATGGCCGAGCTCCGCCAGGTGCGCAACATCAAGCCCGGCTTCAAGAAGGGGCTGTGGTTCGGCCTGCTCAACGGTGCCTGGGAGACCCTGGTCAAGGGCGCCTCGCCGTGGACGCTGAAGGTCGGCGCCGACTGGAAGAGCCTGGACCGGCTGGGCGAGCACGAGCAGCCCAAGCGCGACTACGTGCAGCGCGAGCTGGCCCCGCGGGACCGCCTGCAGGGCGTGTACTTCGCCGCCACTGAGCACGACGAGGACCAGCCGGTGCACCTGCACGTGCTCGATCCGCAGATCTGCGTGACCCGCTGCACCGAGGAATACGGCAACCCCTGCACGCGCTTCTGCCCGGCGGCGGTGTACGAGATCGTCGACGACGCGGCCGGCAAGCGCCTGCAGATCAACGCCGCCAACTGCGTGCACTGCAAGACCTGCGACATCAAGGATCCCTACGCGATCATCAACTGGGTGACGCCGGAAGGCGGCTCCGGGCCGAATTACCAGAACCTGTGAGCGGTCACCGGATGAGCGACTCCGTGTCGGCACGCCTGCGGGCAGGCATGTACCGCCTGTTGCGCATCGTCTTCCGGGCGATGCCGATCTCCGAAGGCGTGCGCGACCGATGGCGCAACTGGTTTCTCGATAGATACGCGAACTGGGTGCCGGAGGCGCCCAGAGGGCGCGTCGCGAGCGTCGGGAGCATGGCCCTGCGCCCTCTGCATCGCGCCGATGAAGCGGCGATCGGTCATGTGCCTTACCAGAAGGGCGTGCTGCCGTCGCCGCTGCCGGCGACCCTGGTCGCGTTCTATCTCCCGCAGTTCCATGCGATTCCGGAGAACGACGCATGGTGGGGCAAGGGCTTCACCGAGTGGCGCAACGTCAGCCGCGCCCTTCCGCAGTTCTATGGACACATGCAGCCACGGATCCCGGCTGATCTTGGGTTCTACAATCTGCGCGATCGCGAGGTGATGCGGCAGCAGGCGCAACTCGCCTCCGAGTATGGGATCGGCGCCTTCTGTTTCTATTTTTATTGGTTCGCAGGAACGACCCTGCTCGAGGACCCCATCCGCAACTGGCGCGATGACACGACCATTTCCTTGCCCTACTGCCTGTGCTGGGCCAACGAGAACTGGGCACGCCGGTGGGACGGCCGCAATACCGACATCCTGATCGAGCAGCAACACAGCGACGCAGACGATCTGGCCTTCATCGCGCACTTGGCCACCTATCTCGCCGACCCTCGCTACTTGCGCATCGACGGCAAGCCGCTGGTGCTGGTCTATCGTCCCAATCTGATGCCGGACCCGAAGGCAACGGCGTCGCGTTGGCGCGCGTGGTGCGCAGCCAATGGGATCGGCGAGATCCATCTTGCGTACGTCCAGGGGTTCGAGCGTCCCGATCCGCGCGATATCGGCTTTGATGCTGCCGTGGAGTTTCCGCCCAATATGAGTGCGCCGCCCTCGGTGGCTGGCGCACAGTTGTTGATCAATCCGGATTTTGCCGGGGAGGTGCTGGACTGGCGCGTCCTGGCGACCGAGATGGCAGCCAGGCCGTTGCAGGACTATCCGCTCTATCCCTGCGTCAATCCCGGCTGGGATAACGAGCCCCGCCGCTCCGGAAAGGGCCGCGTGTATCTCCATGCCTCCCCGCGCGGCTACGGGACATGGCTGTCGCAGACCATCCATGACCGGCTTGCGCCCGTTCCGACTGCGCAGCGCATGGTGTTCGTCAATGCTTGGAACGAATGGGCCGAAGGTGCCGTCCTGGAACCGGATGCGCGCCTGGGCCACGCATGGCTGGAAGCGACTCGCCGCGCATTGCAACCAAAGCGCCCCGCAAACGAACGCCCGCACGTCGTCATCCATGCCTGGTATGTCGATGTTCTGGAAGAATTACTGGCGCAGCTGCGCGAGGCGGCGTTCGACCACCAGCTCATCGTGACGACGACGGAACGCAACCTCGCCGGCGTCAACCTCGCCCTCAAACAACAGGGGATGGAGGCCGAGGTCGTGGTCCACGACAACCATGGCCGCGACATCCTGCCGTTCCTGCGCATCGCCGATCGCCTGCTCGATGCCGGTGTATCACTGGTGCTGAAGCTGCACACCAAACGCTCGGTGCATCGCCAGGATGGCGATCAATGGCGGCGCGAGATGGTGGGCAGCCTCCTCGACCGCGACCGGGTCAAGGCGATCGTGGAGGCCTTCCAGCAGCGTCCGGATCTCGGCCTGGTGGCCCCGGAAGGGCATCTCCAGCCCCTGAGCTTCTACTGGGGCGCAAACGAGCAGGCCGTGCGCGCCCTGGCCACGCGCATGGGTCTGGCGCAACCGGACATCGAGACCGCGGTCTTTGCAGGCGGCAGCATGTTCTGGGTGCGCCTGCAGGCGATTCAGCCCATTTTGGACTGCCACCTGCAGGCCGGCGAATTCGAGAAAGAGGCGGGACAGGTGGACGGCACCTTGGCGCACGCCATCGAGCGCCTGTTCAGTCTCTCCACGGTGGATCGGGGCTACGCCGTGACCAGCGCCGCCTCCCTCGTGGGGGCCGAGGACGCGTCCGCCGGCCCCTACAGGTACGCGCGCAGAGGCTAGATCACCCGGCCCGGATCGAGAACGGCACGCCGGTCTTGGCGACCAGTTCGGCCTCGTCCACGCCCTCGGCGGTTTCCACCAGCACCAGGCCGCTGTCGGTGACGTCGAACACGGCCAGGTCGGTGATGATGCGGTCGACCACGCCGACGCCGGTCAGCGGCAGGTCGCAGGCCGGTAGGATCTTGTGGCTGCCGTCCTTGGCCACGTGTTCCATCAGCACGACCACGCGCTTGACCCCGGCCACCAGGTCCATCGCGCCACCCATGCCCTTGACCATCTTGCCGGGCACCATCCAGTTGGCCAGGTCGCCCTTCTCGCTCACCTGCATCGCGCCGAGGATGGCCAGGTCGATATGGCCACCGCGGATCATCGCGAAGGAATCGTGGCTGCCGAAGTAGCTGGCGCCGGCGCGGGCGGTGACGGTCTGCTTGCCGGCGTTGATCAGGTCGGCGTCGACCTCGTCCTCGGTCGGGAACGGGCCGATGCCGAGCAGGCCGTTCTCCGACTGCAGCCACACGTCCACGCCCTCGGGAATGTGGTTGGCGACCAGGGTCGGCAGGCCGATGCCCAGATTCACGTAGGCGCCGTCGGTGAGTTCGCGGGCGGCGCGCTGCGCCATGTCGTCGCGGGTCCAGGCCATGTCAGGCGTCCTTCTGGCGCAGGGTGCGCTGTTCGATGCGTTTTTCGGGATGCGGGTTGTGCACGATGCGGTCGACGTAGATGCCGGGCAGGTGCACCTGGTCCGGATCCAGGCTGCCGGTCTCCACGACCTCCTCGACCTCGGCGATGCAGAGCTTGCCGGCCATTGCGCAGGCCGGGTTGAAGTTGCGCGCGGTCTTGCGGAACACCAGGTTGCCGGCGGCATCGGCCTTCCAGGCCTTGACCAGGGCCACGTCGGCGTGCAGCGCGGTCTCCAGCACGTAGTGCTTGCCGTCGAATTCGCGGGTCTCCTTGCCCTCGGCCACCACCGTGCCGTAGCCGGTGGCGGTGAAGAACGCGGGGATGCCGGCACCGCCGGCGCGCAAGCGCTCGGCCAGGGTGCCCTGCGGGTTGAATTCCAGCTCCAGTTCGCCGGCCAGGTACTGGCGCTCGAACTCCTTGTTCTCGCCGACGTAGGACGAAATCATCTTGCGGATCTGCCGCGTCGCCAGCAGCTGGCCCAGGCCGAAGCCATCGACGCCGGCATTGTTGGAGATCACCGTGAGGCCACCGACGCCGCTGTCGCGCAAGGCCGCGATCAAGGCCTCGGGAATGCCGCACAGGCCGAACCCGCCGACCGCCAGGGTCTGCCCGTCCGCCACCACGTCGGTCAGCGCCGTGGCCGCATCGGGGAAAAGCTTGCCGCGCCGCCCGCTCACAGGGGTAGAGGTGTCGCCCATTCGCCAGCTCCGCATTGGAATGTAGACAGCTAGTTTAGCCGCTCGGGGACTGCGACCCCCGCCGCACCGCCGCAACGACCGATTAAGCGCCGTAACGTTACACTCGGGTTTCCCCCAACTAGGACCCTCTTCCATGTCGCTTCCCGCATTCAAGGCCTACGACATCCGCGGTCGCGTACCCGACGAACTGAACGAGGACTTGGCGCGCCGCATCGGCGTGGCGCTGGCGGGGCAATTGGACAGCGGTCCGGTGGTGGTCGGCCATGACGTGCGCCTGGCCAGCCAGGGGCTGCAGGACGCGCTGTCGGCCGGCCTGCGCGCCAGCGGCCGCGAGGTCATCGACATCGGCCTGTGCGGCACCGAGGAAGTGTATTTCCAGACCGACCACCTGCAGGCCGCCGGCGGCGTGATGGTCACCGCCAGCCACAATCCGATGGACTACAACGGCATGAAGCTGGTGCGCGAGAACGCGCGCCCGATCAGTTCCGACACCGGCCTGTTCGCGATCCGCGACACCGTCGTCGCCGATACCACGGCGGCCGCCGAGCCGACCGCCGCCGAGCATCACCGCCCGGACAAGAGCGCCTACATCGAACACCTGCTCAGCTATGTCGACCGCGCCACGCTGAAGCCGCTGAAGCTGGTGGTCAACGCCGGCAACGGCGGCGCCGGCGCCATCGTCGATCTGCTGGCGCCGCACCTGCCGTTCGAGTTCGTGCGCGTCTTCCACGAGCCGGACGGCCACTTCCCCAACGGCATTCCCAACCCGCTGCTGCCGGAGAACCGCGCCGCCACCGCCAACGCGGTCAAGCAGCACGGCGCCGACTTCGGTATCGCCTGGGACGGCGACTTCGACCGCTGCTTCTTCTTCGATGCCGACGGCCGCTTCATCGAGGGCTACTACCTGGTGGGCCTGCTGGCGCAGGCGATCCTGGCCAAGCAGCCGGGCGGCAAGGTCGTGCACGACCCGCGCCTGACCTGGAACACCATCGAACAGGTCGAAGAAGCCGGCGGCATCCCGGTGCTGTGCAAGAGCGGCCATGCCTTCATCAAGGAGAAGATGCGCAGCGAGAACGCCGTGTACGGCGGCGAGATGAGCGCGCACCACTATTTCCGCGAATTCGCCTACGCCGACTCGGGGATGATCCCGTGGCTGCTGATCGCCGAGCTGGTGTCGCAGTCCGGCCGCTCGCTGGCCGACCTGGTCGAGGCGCGCATGCAGAAGTTCCCGTGCAGCGGCGAGATCAACTTCAAGGTCGCCGACGCCAAGGCGGCGGTAGCACGGGTGATGGAGCACTTCGCCTCGCATGCGCCGACGCTGGACTACACCGACGGCGTCAGCGCCGAATTCGCCGACTGGCGTTTCAACCTGCGCAGTTCCAACACCGAGCCGCTGCTGCGCCTGAACGTGGAAACCCGCGGCGACGCGGCGCTGCTGGAGCAGCGCACCCAGGAGATCTCCGAGCTGCTGCGCGGCTGATCCCACCACCCTCCCCCTAGACGCACTATGGAGTTCCATCGCCCATGAGCGACGTCCTTCCCATCATCCTGTCCGGCGGCTCCGGCACGCGCCTGTGGCCGTTGTCGCGCGAGTCGTATCCGAAGCAGTTCCTGCCGCTGGTCGGCGAACAGAGCATGCTGCAGGCCACCTGGCAGCGAGCGGCCCCGGTCGCGGCGCATGCCCCCATCGTGGTCGCCAACGAGGAACACCGCTTCGTCGCGGCCGAGCAATTGCAGCAGATCGGCGTGAAGCCGCATGCGATCCTGCTCGAACCCAAGGGCCGCAACACCGCGCCGGCGATCGCCGTGGCGGCGCTGGAGGCCGCGCGCGATGGCGCCGATCCGCTGTTGCTGGTCCTGCCCTCCGACCACGTGATCGGCGACGAGGCGGCCTTCCAGGCGGCGGTACGCGTGGCCGCCGTTGCGGCCGAGCAAGGCAAGCTGGTGACGTTCGGGATCAAGCCGACCGCCCCGGAAACCGGCTACGGCTACATCAAGGCCGCCGCTGGCGACGGCGCGCGCCCAGTGGAACGCTTCGTCGAAAAGCCCGACCTGGCCACTGCGAAAAGCTATCTTGCCTCCGGCGAGTACTACTGGAACAGCGGCATGTTCCTGTTCCGCGCCTCGCGCTACCTGGAAGAGCTGCGCAAGTTCCAGCCCGCCATCGCCGATGCCTGCACCAGCGCCTGGCAGGCCGCCAAGCGCGATGCCGACTTCACCCGCCTGGACAAGGACGCCTTCGCCGCCAGCCCCTCCGACTCCATCGACTACGCGGTGATGGAGAAGACCGCCGACGCGGTGGTGGTGCCGCTGGACGCCAAGTGGAGCGACGTCGGTTCGTGGTCGGCACTGCTGGACGTGTCGCCACAGGACGCCAACGGCAACGCCCACCACGGCGACGTGATCGAGATCGATTGCCGCAACACCTACGCCTACGGCTCGCGCCTGATCGCGATGGTGGGCCTGCAGGACGTGGTAGTGGTGGAGACCGACGACGCGGTACTGGTCGGCCACCGCGAACGCATCCAGGAAGTGAAGGACATCGTCGGCAGGATCAAGGCCAACGGCCGTTCCGAAGCCACCTGGCACCGCAAGGTGTACCGCCCGTGGGGCGCCTACGATTCGATCGACAACGGCCAGCGCTTCCAGGTCAAGCGCATCACGGTCAAGCCCGGCGCCACGCTGAGCCTGCAGATGCATCACCATCGTGCCGAGCACTGGATCGTGGTCAGCGGCACCGCCGAGGTCACCCGTGGCGACGAGGTGCTGCTGCTCACCGAGAACCAGAGCACCTACATCCCGCTCGGGGTGACGCATCGCTTGAAGAACCCCGGCAAGCTGCCGCTGGAGCTGATCGAAGTGCAGTCGGGCAGCTACCTGGGCGAGGACGACATCGTGCGCTTCGAGGACACCTACGGGCGCACCTGAGTCCGGCATCCGCCGCAAACGCAAAGAGCCGGGCACCGCCCGGCTCTTTGTTTTTCGGCTGCGTGGCGTTCTACCGTGTAAGCCGGATCAGGCGGCCGGCGCTGCCTTGGCGAGTTCAGCGATCACCTGGCGCAGGCCATCGCGCCACTGCGGCAGTTCCAGCGCGAAATCGCGCTGCAGGCGCGACACATCCAGGCGCGAATACGCCGGGCGCTTGGCCGGGGTCGGATACTCCGCGGTGGTGATCGGCAGCACCAGCGGCGCGCGCGGCAACAAGCCCGCCGCCACCGCCTCGGCAAAGATCGCCTCGGCGAAGCCGTGCCAGGTGGTCTCGCCGGCCGCGGTCAGGTGCCAGGTGCCGGACGGCAGCGTCGCGCGCTGGGACAGCACGCGCGCGGTGACATCGGCGATCAGGGCCGCCGGGGTCGGCGTGCCGACCTGATCGGCGACCACCCGCAGTTCGTCGCGGTCGGCGCCGACGCGCAGCATGGTGCGCAGGAAATTGTTCCCGTGCGCGGCATACACCCAGGCGGTACGGAAAATCAGGTGCTGCGCACCGGACGCGCGGATCGCCTGCTCGCCGGCCAGCTTGGTGACGCCGTACACTCCCAGCGGCGCGGTGGGCGCATCCTCGGGATAGGGTTGCGTGCCCTGCCCGTCGAACACGTAGTCGGTGGAGTAATGCACCAGCGGCACGCCATGCGCCGCGCACCAGGCAGCGATCGCCGCCGGCGAGTCGGCATTGGCGCGGTGCGCCGCCTCGGCGTCCTGCTCGGCGCGATCGACCGCGGTGTAGGCCGCGGCGTTGACCACCGCCGATGGCCGCAGCCGGTCCAGCAGCGCGACCAGGGTCTGCGGCTGGTCGAAATCGGCGCGCTCGCAGGCGCTGCCGTCGGGCAACTGGCCGCTGCGCGTGGTCGCGACCACCGGCCCCTGCCCGGCCAGCGCCCGCAGCAGTTCCTGCCCGACCTGGCCGTTGCCGCCGAAGACCAGCATGCTCATGGCTGGTAGACCGGCAGACGCTCGACCGGGATGTCGGCGAGGAACGGCGCAACCGCGTCCTTGCCCGACAGCACCGGCTCGCTGATCGGCCAGTCCACGCCGATCGCGGCGTCGTCCCAGCGCACGCCAGCATCGGCTTCCTTGACGTATACGTCGGTGCACAGATAGCTGAATACCGCCCGCTCCGACAGCACGGCAAACCCGTGGGCGAAGCCTTCCGGAATCCAGAACTGCTTCTTGTTCTCCGCGCTCAGCACCACCGCAGCCCAACGGCCGAAGTGCGGCGAGCCATGGCGGATGTCGACGGCGACGTCGTATACCTCGCCCTCCAGCACGCCGACCAGCTTGCCCTGGGGCCGCGGCCACTGGTAATGCAGGCCACGCAGCACGCCCTTGGCCGAGGTGGAGACATTGCTCTGCACGAACTTGGTGGGCAGCCCGTGCTCGCCGAAACGCGCGGCGTTCCAGGTCTCGAAGAAATAGCCACGCGCGTCGCCGAACACCGCCGGCTCGATCGCCACGCAGCCAGGCAGCTTGGTTTCAATCACTTTCACGGAACAGTTCCTCGTACAGCCAGTTCATGCAGGTAGTTGCCATAAGCGTTCTTACGCAACGGAGCGGCAAGTTTCTCCAGTTGCACCGCATCGATCCATCCATTCCCGAATGCGATCTCTTCCGGGCAGCAGACCTGTAGGCCCTGCCGCGACTGGATGGTCTCGATGAAATTACACGCTTCGTGCAGCGACTGGTGGGTGCCGGTATCCAGCCATGCATAGCCGCGACCCAGCGCTTCCAGATGCAGTTCGCCGGCTTCCAGGTAACGGCGATTGAGATCGGTGATCTCCAGTTCGCCGCGCGGCGAGGGCTTCAGTTCCGCGGCATGGTCGCTGGCCCGGCCATCGTAGAAATACAGGCCGGTGACGGCGTAGTGGGAGCGAGGCTTGGCCGGCTTTTCCTCAATGTCGATGACCTTGCCGGACGCATCGAACTCGGCCACGCCGTAGCGCTCGGGGTCGTTGACCCAGTAGCCGAACACGGTGGCGCCCTGTTGCCGCGCATCGGCACGCTGCAGGGTCTCGGTCAGACCATGGCCGTGGAAGATGTTGTCGCCCAGCACCAGGCAGCTCGGCTTGCCGGCGACGAAGTCGCGGCCGATCAGGTAGGCCTGGGCGAGCCCGTCCGGGCTCGGCTGCACCGCGTACTGGATGTCCATGCCCCACTGCGCGCCATCGCCCAGCAGCGCCTGGAACAGCGCCTGCTCGTGCGGGGTATTGATGATCAGCACCTCGCGGATGCCGGCCAGCATCAGTACGCTGAGCGGGTAGTAGATCATCGGCTTGTCGTACACCGGTAGCAGTTGCTTGCTGACGCCCTTGGTGATCGGGTACAGCCGCGTGCCGGAGCCGCCAGCGAGGATGATGCCCTTGCGTTGTGTCATGAGGTATTTCCTGGTGAAGTCCGCGCGCGCATGGGCGGACTCTTGCGAGGGACTGCCGTTATGCCGCGGTACCGATGCGTTCCAGCCGATAGCTGCCGTCGAGCACGCCCTGCACCCAGTCCTGGTGGCTCAGGTACCAGTCCACGGTGAGCGCGATGCCGTGTTCGAAGGTGTACTGCGGCTCCCAGCCCAGTTCGTTCTTCAGCTTGGACGCATCGATGGCGTAGCGGCGGTCGTGGCCGGGCCGATCGGCGACGTAGGTGATCTGGCTGGCGCGCGGCTTGCCGTCCTCGCGCGGACGCCGCGCGTCCAGCAGCGCGCAGATCGCCTGCACCACCTCGATGTTCTGCTTCTCCGAATTGCCGCCGACGTTGTAGGTCTCGCCGACCTTGCCCTTGGCCAGCACGGTGCGGATCGCCTCGCAGTGGTCGCCGACGAACAGCCAGTCGCGCACCTGCTTGCCGTCGCCGTACACCGGCAGCGGCTCGCCGGCCAGCGCCTTGGCGATCACCAGCGGGATGAGCTTTTCGGGGAAGTGGTACGGGCCGTAGTTGTTGGAGCAGTTGGTGGTCAGCACCGGCAGGCCGTAGGTGTGGTGGAACGCGCGCACCAGGTGGTCGGACGCGGCCTTGGACGCCGAATACGGCGAGTTCGGCGCATACGGCGTGGTTTCGCTGAACTTGCCGGTCTCGCCGAGCGTGCCGTAGACCTCGTCGGTGGACACGTGCAGGAAGCGGAACGCGTCGCGGCGGTCCTCCGGCAGCGCCTTCCAGTGATCGCGCACCGACTCCAGCAGACCGAGGGTGCCGACCACGTTGGTCTGGATGAAGGCACCGGGCCCGTCGATAGAGCGATCCACGTGGCTTTCGGCGGCAAAATTGACCACGGCGTCGGGCTGGTGCTCGGCGAGCAGGCGGCCCACCAGATCGCGATCGCCGATATCGCCGTGCACGAACACATGGTCCGGGTTGCCATCCAGCGACGCCAGCGTGTTCAGGTTCCCGGCATAGGTCAGCGCGTCCAGGTTGATCACACGGATGCCGCGCGCCACCGCCTCGAGCACGAAATTACCGCCGATGAAACCGGCACCGCCGGTCACGAGCCAAGTCGCCACTGTGTGTCTCTCCTGATTCGGCGCCGTCGGCGCCTGATATTCAAACCACACAGGATATACGCTTTGTATGAACCGGTCGTGGTCGCCGCATGCGGCGACCACGACCCGCCGAATGGCCCACCATACGCCCTCGCATGGTCCCCCGCGCCCGGTTAGAATCCTCCGACTGCCCCGTGCCAGCCGCCGCGGCCGGGCCTTCCCGCACTGCTGAAGGATCTCGTACACGATGAAAATCCTCGTCGCCTACAAGCGCGTGGTGGACTACAACGTCCGCATCCAGGTCAAGCCGGACGGCTCCGGCGTGGTCACCGAGGGCGTCAAGCTCTCCGCCAACCCGTTCGACGAAATCGCCTTGGAAGAGGCGCTGCGCCTGCGCGACGCCGGCATCGCCAGCGAGGTGGTGGTCGCCACCATCGCCCCGGCCGACGCCGCCGCGCACCTGCGCAACGGCCTGGCGATGGGCGCCAACCGCGCCATCCACGTGGTCGCCGACGCGGCGATCCAGCCGCTGACCGCCGCGCGCACCCTGCTCAAGCTGGTCGAGCAGGAGCAGCCGGACCTGGTCATCCTGGGCAAGCAGGCGATCGACGACGACGCCAACCAGACCGGGCAGATGCTGGCCACGCTGTGGGGCCGGCCGCAGGCGACCTTCGCCGGCAAGTTGGTGGTGGCCGACGGCAAGGCCACGGTGACCCGCGAGGTCGACGCCGGCCTGGAGACCCTGGAAGTGGACCTGCCGGCGGTGGTCACCACCGACCTGCGCCTGAACGAGCCGCGCTTCATCAAGCTGCCGGACATCATGAAGGCCAAGAGCAAGCCGCTGCAGACGCTGGCCTTCGCCGATCTGGGCGTGGAGGCCAACGACAGCCTCACCACCACCCACTACGCCCCGCCGGCCAAGCGCAGCCGCGGCGTGATGGTCAAGGATGCCGCCGAACTGGTGGCCGCACTCAAGCAAAAGGGGTTGCTGTAATGGCCAAGATCCTCGTCATCGCCGAACATCTCAACGGGCAGCTCAACGCCGCCACCGCCAAGTGCGTCAGCGCCGCGCAGGCGCTGTCGGCCGAGGCCATCGACATCGTGGTGCTGGCTTCCGATCCGGCCGCGGTGGCCGCCCAGGCCGCGCAGATCGCGGGTGTCGCCCGCGTCCTCACCGTCGCCAACCCCGCCAACGAGCACGCCATCGCGCAGGTGCTGGGACCGCAGATCGCCGCCCTGGCGACCGGCTACACCCACGTGTTCGGCCCCTCCACCACGTTCGGCAAGGACCTGATGCCGGTGGTGGCCGCCCTGCTCGGCGTCAACCAGATCTCCGACCTGATGGCCGTGGACGGCGACTACGCGTTCAAGCGTCCGATCTACGCCGGCAACGCCATCATCAGCGTGCAGGCCCCGGCCGACCAGATCGTGGTAGCCACCGTGCGCATCGCCTCCTGGCCGGAAGCGGCGCAGGGCGACAGCGCGGTGGTCGAAGCGGCCAGCGTGGACGCGACGCTGCCGAGCCACACCCGCTTCGTCGGCCTGGCCGCGGGCAAGTCCGATCGCCCCGACCTGCAGAGCGCCAAGCGCGTGGTTTCCGGCGGCCGCGGTGTCGGCTCGGCGGAGAATTTCCAGATCGTCTACCAACTCGCCGACAAGCTAGGCGCGGCGGTCGGCGCCTCGCGCGCGGCGGTCGACGCCGGCTACGTCCCCAATGAGCTGCAGGTCGGCCAGACCGGCAAGATCATCGCGCCGGAGCTGTATGTGGCGATCGGCATTTCCGGCGCCATCCAGCACCTGACCGGCATCAAGGACGCCGGCACCATCGTCGCGATCAACAAGGACCCGGAATCGCCGATCTTCGAGATCGCCGATATCGGCCTCGTCGGCGACCTGTTCACGGTGTTGCCGGAACTGGAAAAACTGACGTAGGCTTTCTGCGCCCGCTTTAACAAGCGGGCGCTATGCATCTGCATTGCACGGCGCCGATTCCCAAACCAAATGCGCGATGAACACTGACTAACGAGTTGGGTGCCCGCCAATGTGTTTCAGTACTCTACGGCGAGCACACCAGCCACTACCGCAGTAGACTAATGGGTCGCCCATACACAGCTTGATGATGGAACCCTACTCCGGCTCCCCGAGCTACCTAGTTAAAAGTCTTCTTACGAATCGCAAGCTTACCGTCGCACTGACCGCGCGAGAGATTTCAGCACGATATAGAGGCTCTCTTCTCGGCCTTACTTGGACATTGGTCCAGCCGATATTCATGCTTGCAATCTACACATTCGTTTTCAGCGAAGTTTTTAAAGCAAGATGGCCAGGTGGTAGCGGAACCCGGACAGAGTTTGCGCTAGTCTTATTCAGTGGACTATTAGTGTTCAACTTCTTCTCTGATGTATTTAACAGGGCGCCGCAACTCATCATAAGCAATTCAAACTATGTCAAAAAGGTAGTTTTTCCTCTTGAAATCCTGCCCGTTGTTAGCATGCTAACCTCGCTATTTAGCCTGACTATCAATCTCGCAGTATGGCTAGTATTTTATATAATTTCCTACGGCCCGCCCCCAATGACGGCGCTATTATTACCCATGGTCATATTACCAGCCCTGCTATTCATGACGGGATTGGGGTGGCTCTTATCAGCACTTGGCGTATTCCTGCGAGATACCACTCAGATCACTGCAATCATTACCACTGCGGTAATGTTCTTGACCCCAATTTTTTACCCTATCGACGCCATACCTGCATCGCTACGCCCATTTCTTAACGTAAACCCTTTGGCGCCGGTCATTGCCCAGATGCGCGACGTTCTCATCTGGGGCCATGCATTAGATCCCATTGAATATATGCTTTGCTTGACAATATCACTTCTGGTCTTCGTTGCCGGATTTGCATTCTTCCAGAAGACAAGAAAGGGATTTTCAGATGTGCTCTGACGTAGCAATCGAAGTGGAAGATCTTGGCAAGTGCTTCAATGTCTACGACAAGCCGATTCATCGCCTGAAGCAAATGCTTTGGCGCAATCACCGACGATACTACCGAGAATTCTGGGCACTCCGCAGGGTGAACTTCTCGATCAAACGCGGCGAGACGGTCGGCATCATCGGACGTAATGGTTCTGGAAAATCAACACTCCTTCAAATGATTTGTGGAACTTTAACGCCAACCGAAGGAAATATTGCAGTAAATGGTCGCATTGCAGCTTTGCTAGAGCTTGGGGCAGGCTTTAATCCGGAATTTTCAGGCCGGGAAAATGTTTATCTTGCTGCCTCGCTATATGGATTAGAAAAAGAAACCATCACTGCCCGACTGAATTCTATAGCCGCATTCGCTGACATCGGCGAATTTATTGAGCAGCCTGTCAAATCGTACTCAAGCGGAATGTATGTCCGCCTTGCATTTGCAGTGATTGCCCATGTCGATGCTGACATACTCGTGATCGACGAAGCTCTCAGCGTTGGAGATGCATTCTTCCAGCAAAAGTGCATGCGCTTTCTTTCCAACTTCCAAAGAGAGGGCGGTACGCTGCTATTCGTCAGTCATGACATGGGAGCCGTAAATGCATTGTGTAAATCAGCCGTTCTCCTACGCCGCAATAAGTCCGAGTATAGCTGCGATACGGGAAGTGCAAAAGACATCTCTGCGCTTTATCTCAGAGATTTGTACACTGATCGCACGACCTCGACAGTAATAAATAGCTCTTCATCGAAGGAAGGGGCTTACGACAGCAAAAACATTGAGCCCACTCGTTTTCATGTCAGTCCATTTCGCGCGGAGGCTGATGGTTTCGGTGCCGGCGGCGCCTCTATTGAATCAGTAGTTATCAGCGACATCCAAGGCGCGCCACTTGCGGAATTCGACTCCTTAACGGACGTCCGCCTAGTTATTACATGTCGAACCAGAAAGCCATTGATGTATCCGGCGATTGGATTCATGCTTAAAGACCGGAAAGGGCAATATATTCTAGCGGAAAGCTCAGACAGCTATCTTAGGGAAGACGCAATAAGCGTAGAGGAAAATTCGCTTATCTCCGCAACATTTCAAATGCGATTCCCCCGTCTTGTACGCGGAGAGTACAGTATCGATGTCGCTTTAGCAGAAGGCCCCGGAGAAGATCATATTCAGCACCACTGGCTGCACGATGTGGTTTTACTGACCGCAATAAATACGCAGTTAGTGCATGGGATATCTGGCGCACAGCCGCTATCCGTAGCGTTTCACTCTAGGCGAGATGAGTGATTATCAAAAACCCCTAATCTCAATCGTCAATTTCCGCCACCGCAATAGGGCTACCCTACCCCGTAGCAACCATACGGGGCAGAGACCACAATACCCTCAAACGTCGGCGTTTACCCCTATCGGGCATAACGACTAGACAACATCTCCAGCTTTGCCAGACTTATCATATTTCCCGCAAACGCTACACGCATAGCTACACGCAAGTAGAATCCTGCTCTTTTCCAACGAAAAAGAGTAGGATTTTTGCTTAAGAGTGCCTAAAAGCGCACCAGGCCACCATCAGACTGATTTAGACGCTTTTGGCTTTAATTTCAGGGCTGGCTGCTCTATAAAATGCCACGAAATCCAAGCCAGCGCAGCAGTAATTGACAGCGCGAGGATCAGACTCCCTGAAAAAGAAATACTTTTACCAAAAGCCCATATTAATGTCTGCTGGACCGGAAAAGCATAAATATATATTCCGTAGGACATATCTCCAAAACGACCGAACCGCCTAACCACGGGAAATGATGCATTACCCATCACCACAAAAATGAACGGAGTTAGCAGAAAGGCGGCTATCAATTGGTGATTGTATTTTATCAAAAAAAGTGAACAGATTAAGATAATAAGAAAAGTAACCAGCGCGCGCCCCCAATTCAACCAAATCCCTCGGAAGTAATGCAAAAGCACTCCAGAGAAGAAAAAGGTAGCAAATTCGATTTCATGGATTCTTCCACCCCCAGCTTTAAAGACAGCCTCAGCGTCATGATAGACGTAGTAATAAAAAGCCAATGCCGTAGTAAGGAGCAAAAGCAGCCAGCGGAAGCGCAACACCCCAATTAACCCCAGTAGAGCAAGATAGCCATAGCAGTGAACTTCAATTGGAATGGTCCAAAGCACCCCGTTTGGGATGTAAGGCACCGGACTATTGGGAAAAACCCCTTGTAGAAATGGCTGAACTTGAAAAAGAAGAGTAGCAAAATACTTCCAAGTTAAATCATTGGAAAAATATTCTCTGAGCGGCAACGTCGTAACGATTGGCCCCAATATGAGGGCGCATAATACCAACGCACAGAGCATACCCGGCCAAATTCGCAACAAACGGCGAGAAGCGAAGCGCAGCAAATTGGGATCGCGCTCCCAACTCTGCGCAACCAAAAAACCGCTAATTGAGAAGAAAATAAAGACCCCATAGCCACCTAGCGTCTGAAACTGAAGCACCAATGGCTCTGGCAATCCAGATAAAGCAAAATGGTGGCTAACTAATACACAAAGTGCAGCAAAAATACGAACAAAATCAAAATTGTTAGTGCGATGCGTCAGCTCAGCTCCGATCATGGCTCATACCCGCTCTGGATAGTTGCTTGTTCGGCTCACAGCAACGCTGCTGAACTCGGATTTTAGGGCGCTTGCAAACGCGCCTGAATCAAAAAGATTCAAAGCATTAGGCTCTCTATCAAAAAATTTCCGGATTCCTTGCCCGATATCTTTACGACCCAACTTTAGATCGAGCCGAAAGCCCCTGAACACCGCCTGCACGCTATCGTTAGCGCCATCAGGGGAAAGAAGAATATTGACCTCATCCTCGTTTTTGCGATCACGAGCAATCCAACCAACATCAATTGAGTATCCGAATTGCCGCCCAGCGCTCCGTATTATTTGAGAAATTGCATCATCGTGCGCACGAGCAAGAACCCCAGAATGCACAAAGGCTCCCACTTGATTACGAAACTGCGGGTATCTCAAGTCGATAATCGCCTCATTCGCAGGAACAGTAGTTGAGTCCGACGATACCAAGCCCGCATCAAGATTAGAACCGCGCCCATGATGAAAAACAAAAGTCCCTGGCGCCAGAGCAATGCGATAACCAGCAGCAAGACTGCGCAGACTCCAGTCGGTTTCTTCGCAGTAACCGCGACCGAAACAAGGGTCCATAATACCGACTTTACGTATCACCTCGGTGGGGATAAGGATACAGAAAGAAATGCCCGCCGGGATGTCCATAACAGCGTCGCCAAAATGGCCTGCAAGGCTTGCGTGAATCCAGTCAACCACTCCTTGATCATGGAGAAACAGATTGGGATCTTGGTTGGGCAACGAATAGAGCGAAACATTGTTGGACCAAGCGGTCACCGAACCGACATTCTTTTGACGCGACGCCTGCAGCATCTGGCCCATCAGCTCGCGCGGATAGAGCACATCCGAGTTGCTAATAACCACGTAATCGTAGCCGTGCTTGACAGCAGTCAGCATACCAAGGTTGACGTTACGCGGAATACCTAGATTGCGTGGAGTTCGATAGTAAATCGCGCCTCGAAGATCACAGAACGCTGAAAGTTCTTCGCTCCAACCCGGCTCTGGACTAGCGTCATCAAGAACCAATACATCGATTTCAGCATCACGCTGGTCCAATCGCAATGCACTTTCGATAGCGGCGGGAACAAAAGCTCGACCGTTATAGACGGTGATGCAATGTAGAATTCGTGGCCGACTCATTATAGACACCGCCGCAATTTGTGACTAAAAATTGCCGCAAACCTCACTAGACGCGAGGAACGAATCTGCGCATATCGATTATGCACATCTTCATAGTCTCCAAAATTAACTGTTGACTGCGGGATAGAAATTCCACCGATTCGCAATCTTTCCAACTCAGAGCGAGTCTGAATAAGCTCACGACTCATTGAAGTCAAGCGTGAAGTTAGATCCATTACCCGAGCATTAGCGACCTCAAAATCTATCAGCGCCTGCTCCAAGGAAATTTTATCAATATCAGTAGAATTCATGTTTCGACCTATTAATGTATTAAGCGCGCGGGGGAGCCGCGAGCGTCTGGCGGTATGCTAAAGTTAGATCAGCAGCAGTCGTAGCCCACACCAAATGGTTTCCGCTAGCAAGAACATGCTTAACATTCTTTGCGGCTTGGTCAGGCTCTTGTAATAGCTGATGACAATAATCTGCCATATGCAGTGGATCCCAATCTTGAGGCAGTTCCGGCGAGTCAATCAACTCTTTGAGCGGACCAAAACTCACGTGGGCGGTAGGCGTCCCCATCGACGCAGCTTCAAAAGGAACCAGTCCAAAGCCCTCTGCGGAAGTAGGATATAGCACGATGCTCGCATGACGCAGCAGCCAATTCCTGACGGCACTGCTGACGTCAGGCAGCACCACCAAATAGTCCTCGTCCGCGTCCCTTCTTGCGATCGCCTCTTCCTGCCTAGATGCTCCCTTGGCAACGACAGCACCAGCCATGACTAAAGCAATGTTGTGTCCACGTCGACGCAGCTCTTTCCAGGTGCGTATAGCTAAATCGCGATTCTTGTGACTATAACTCGCCCCTAGCACAAGCAAAAATTGCGCTGCAACAAGACCCTTTTCGACTAAGGCTCTGGGCATTTGCTCCACATCGCCAGCAACCAAGTGGTCACCGCCATTCTTGACTACATGAATGCGCTGCAACTCTACAGCCAGCCGCTCATCCAGAATAGATTCACGGGTATCGTCAGAGATTGCGACAATGGCATCAGAAAAGCGTGCAGCAGCTTCAATATTGTTTCGATACTCCAGCCACCGATGCCCACTCTCATGATAACTACCAACACGGTAGGCGATAAGATCTTGAAGGGTAATTACGATACGTTTGGACAGCTCTCGCCAGCGGCCCCAGGGAATCGACCGGTCTGGTTGAAAGGGACGATGCAGGATATCGACTTGCTCCGCCCCCTTGAACATCAGATCGCTAGCATCGCAAATGGCAAGTTTGGACTGCAAGAGCAAGTCGCGCGCATATCCCGGCAACATCGCATTGGGCGTGGCGAGTACAACTCGACTTACATCATCGCGTTTAAGCAAAGAGCGTACAAGCGCCAAAGTCTGCACCTGCGTTCCCATCTCCATCGGCCCCAAGCAAGAACCATCTATGAGAACACGCAGACCTTGAACCTTGCTACGCGCAACGTCAAGCGCAATACCTAATGCGCTCGCCTGTGAAGATCTAATATGATCGTGCAATGCGGGGAAACAGCTATCGCGTACATGCAGACGTTGCCGTGATCGATGCTCGTCACTTGCCTCGATGGGCGCTCCGTTACTGGTCCATTGCCCTGTCACATACGACCCCGCGTCCAAGACGTGTCTAAAGCCCCTGCGCCCGGTTCGCAACGCGAACTCGGCGAGAGCCTCAGAGGGATTGGAATCACTATCAGGATCAAATCCACCAACGGCCTTTATCACTCTCGCATTGACCAACACTACCGGTCCCATCGGAACCTGCAGCGAAACTGGGCCACTGTCTGGTTGCACATCGCGAAGCTTCTCACACACTTCGGACTCATCCAAACTTGGAATTCCGTGTGGTGTAGGTGAATTACGGTATGGGAAACTCAGGGCACCGGCGGCATTCGAAAGAAACGATACAGTAGCAATCCGCTGATCTCTTCTTATCCATTCCAAAGCACGATCCAGTAGCTCGGCAGGCACAACCGCGGGCGATACGGCCACCACAAGAGCTTCAGGCGAAGACTCTTTACTCATGATGCCAGCGACTGCAGCTGACAATGTCCATGCCGAATTTAATCGCGCTTTGCTACCAGCAAAATCCCGTCCCGCACTGACATTATCCCAAGCCACGATCTCACAACTAGCGCTACCCTGCAGATTCAACAAAGACCGCACTGAATCTAGCCAGTCACGAGTTGCGTTAGTGATGACTGCTAATGAAACTACTTTGTCTCTCGCTATATTCAAATTATCGCCAGGCGAACTCATGCATAACCTCGCGCAATTAGCCACTCACCGACACGGCGCGCACCTTCCTCAAAGCTAATACGAGCCCGCACATCTAGAGCCTTTTCGAGTGGCGCCGCATCTGCGACAGCCCAACGCACATCGCCATCGCGGAACTTCCCACTAACCTGAGGCTCTGGGGCATTATGCATGGCTGCGATCGCTTTAGCCGCGTCGGCAATGGTTGTTACAACGCCGCTGCCAACATCAAGTGTACGGATATTGGATGGCGGCCTACGCAGACCAGCAACAAGCGCACTAACAACGTCATCAATAAAAACGAAATCACGGCCGATATTGCCGTCTTCATAGATATCCAGACGCTGCAACTTTCGAGCTAACCTATGGAAAAGTGTGATGATACCGGTATAGGCATTAAACGGCGACTGGCCTGGACCGTAAACGTTTTGCAAGCGAAAAATGGAGAGAGGAACCTGCATGGCGCCACACCAAGCCGAAAGGACATGCTCTTGCGCAAGCTTAGTGCCGCCGTACACGCTAGTCGGGTTAGGAAACACAATGTCTGCGCGATGCGAAATAGGCGAGACAGGACCAGTGTCAGAAGGGGAAACGGGGTCCCATTGAGAGCGCGCCAACACCTCATGCGAACGAGCAGGCGGATAGAAAGTTCGGCCATTTCCGTCGCGCCAGGCCCCCTCACCATAAACAGCTCGGCTAGAAGCCAGCAGAATATGTTCAGGCACCAAGCCGCGAGCAGAAAAAGCGTCCAGCATCACGGTGGTTCCAACTACATTCACATGCGCGTGTCGGGTCGCTTCAACCAACGATTGGCCAGTACCAGTTTCTGCAGCAAGATGCACAACGATTGCAGGTTGCCAGTTTTGGAGAACTTGGCTCCAAGTGTCTGGTTCGGTGATGTCTCCAACTAAAAGATGCACGGATTCATCAAGTGCCTCGGGACGGCGTGGCTCGACATGAATCTGGGGGTGTAGATTATCGACTGCAACTACCGGCAAACCGAACTCTCGAAGTTGACTAGAAATCGCGCACCCAATGAATCCGGCACCGCCGGTGACAATTACTGCTTTTTGCATCTTCAGATTCCCATATTAAATTCATCGCACTCAAGTGCGAACTAGCAGCAGATTTGCCTGTGCCATTGGACCAGCCGAACTGCAATAACGGAGTATTTCCGTATTGCTTTCCTCACTTAACTGACCATCTCGAATGAGCAGAACTCGCATACCCAAAGAACGATAGACATCGAGCACCACTTCTGGATCAAAATGATCAGCAATGGCTAGATCCGGACTAAACTCCACAACAATGCGAATACTGGGAGACCTGCGAATGACACCGACCATCCCACGTATGACATCCAGTTCTGCGCCCTGCACATCGATCTTCACGACACTTGCCACAAGGTCGGGGTACAGCTCATCCAGACTTACTAGAGGCGCGACGGTATTTGCAACATCCTCCTCCACACCTCGCGTGTCCCCTAGATTGTTCGTGGCTGTCTCTAGTGCAACAGTCCCACGCTTGGAACCAAGCGCACATGAATGCAGCTGAATTCGCGAGCCGTATTTCCATGTATTCAGCGCAAGGACATCATAAATGAGGGGATGCGGCTCAAATGCAAAAGTCCGTAAATCATGAAACCGCTCAGATAGCAGACACGAAAAGTAACCGATGTTTGCACCGATATCGACAAAGACACCCTGCTCCTGACTGGCGCAGCAATCGAACAAAACCTTGGCGACGTCAATGTCCCAGCGCCCACTATTACGGGCATATTCTCGCATCACCTTGTCTGCCAAGGGAAACCAGAGCTCCCCTGCATCAGTTGCAACGCGCTCAAGTGGCCAGCCATTGACGCCTCGCGGCACCATGCAAACACTGGCTTTTGTATTTAAAGAGGTATATTGCACTGATTGCTCCTAGTAGCGATCACAAAGCGCTGTCTAACAGCATAGAAAGTCACAGCTGGATTTCCAGAGCCCACTCCAGATCCCCGCGCAAATCCCCCACATCCTCCACCCCCACGCTCAACCGCACCAGCGCATCGCTGATGCCGAGCTGCTCGCGGCGCGCGACCGGCACCGAAGCATGGGTCATCACCGCAGGATGGTTGACCAGGCTCTCCACGCCGCCCAGGGATTCGGCCAGGGTGAACAGGCGGGTGCGTTCGCAGAAGCGCTTGGCCGCGTCGAAGCCGCCCTTGAGCACGATCGAGACGATGCCGCCGTAGCCGCTCATCTGCCGGCCGGCCAGGGCATGCTGCGGGTGCGAGGGCAGGCCCGGGTAGATCACCTTCTCCACCGCCGGGTGCGTCTCCAGCCACTGCGCCAGGGCCAGGGCGTTGTCGCAGTGCGCGCGCATGCGCAGCGGCAGGGTCTTCAAGCCGCGAAGTGCCAGGAAGCTGTCGAACGGGCCCTGCACGCCGCCCACCGAGTTCTGCAGGAAGGCCAGTTGTTCGGCCAGTTCGGCGTTGTCGCCGACCACGGCCATGCCGCCGACCATGTCCGAGTGGCCGTTGAGGTACTTGGTCGCCGAATGCACCACGATGTCCGCACCCAGCGCCAGCGGCCGCTGCAGCAGCGGCGAGGCGAAGGTGTTGTCGACCACCACCAGCAGGCCGTGCTTGCGCGCGATCGCGGCGATCGCGGCGATATCGACGATCTTCAGCATCGGATTGGTCGGGGTTTCGATCCAGACCATTTTGGTGGTCGGGCGGATCGCCGCCTCGAACGCGGCCGGGTCGGTCAGGTCGACGAAGCCGAACTCCAGCGCGGCAGTGCGCTTGCGCACGCGCTCGAACAGTCGGTAGCTGCCGCCGTACAGGTCGTCCATGGCGATGACGTGGCTGCCGCTGTCCAGCAACTCGATCACCGTGGCCGTCGCCGCCATGCCCGAGGCGAAGGCGAAGCCGCGGCTGCCGCCTTCCAGGGCCGCCACGCAGCGCTCGTAGGCGAAGCGGGTCGGGTTGTGGGTGCGCGAGTACTCGAAGCCCTGGTGTTCGCCGGGGCTGGACTGGGCGTAGGTGGAGGTCGCGTAGATCGGCGGCATCACCGCGCCGGTGGACGGGTCCGGGTGCTGTCCGCCATGGATGGCCAGGGTCGCCAGCGCCAGCGCGGGGCCGTCGCCATGGGGGTTCGACGTGTTGTCCGTCATGTGGGGTTACCGGAAAAGGGGCGTGATTCTAGCAGTGCGGTCTGAACGGCCCCATGCAGCACGGGGCCGTGCCGGGCGCAGGGATTACTGCACCCGGCGGCGCAGGTAGTTGAGCAGGTCGATGCGGGTGATCAGGCCGAGGAAGGCGCCCTCGTTCATCACGATGGCGACCTGGCCGCGGTCGAACACTGGCAGCAGGGCCTCGATCGGCGATTTGACGTCCAGCCGGTCGAGCTTGCTGACCATGGCCGTGGCCACGGGGTCGCGGAACCGCGCTTCATCGCCGTATACATGCAACAAGACATCGCTTTCGTCGACGATGCCGACCAATTGATCGCCTTCCATGACCGGCAGCTGCGACACGTCGTACAGCTTCATGCGCTGGTAGGCGGTGGTGAGCAGGTCCTTGGGGCCGACCACCACCGTGTCGCGCTGGCTGTAGGGGCGCAGGATCAGGTCGCGCAGGTCGCCGTGCTGCGGGCGCTCCAGGAAGCCGTTGTCCAGCATCCAGTAGTCGTTGTACATCTTCGACAGGTACTTGTTGCCGGTGTCGCAGACGAACACCAGCACGCGCTTGGGCTCGGTCTGTTCGCGGCAGTACTTCAGCGCCGCCGCCAGCAGGGTGCCGGTGGAGGAGCCGCCAAGGATGCCCTCCTTGGCCAGCAGTTCCCGCGCGGTGTGGAAGCTCTCGGCGTCACTGATCGAATAGGCCTTCCTGACCCGGGTGAAATCGGAGATCGCCGGCAGGAAATCCTCGCCGATGCCCTCCACCAGCCAGCTGCCGGACTTCTCGCTGACCGTGCCCTGCTCGATGTATTCGGTCAGGATCGAACCGACCGGGTCGGCCAGCACCAGCTCGGTGTGCGGCGAGGCGGCGGCGAAGGCGCGCGACAGGCCGGTCATGGTGCCGGAGCTGCCGCAGCCGAACACGATCGCGTCCAGCCGGTCGTCCATCTGCCGCAGGATCTCCGGGCCGGTGCCGAACTCGTGCGCGGCCGGGTTGTCGGGATTGCCGAACTGGTTGATGAAGTAGGCCCCCGGAGTCTCGGCGGCGACGCGCGCGGCCAGGTCCTGGTAGTACTCGGGGTGGCCCTTGGCCACGTCCGAGCGGGTCAGCACCACCTCGGCGCCCATCGCCTTGAGGTTGAAGATCTTCTCCCGGCTCATCTTGTCCGGAACCACCAGGATCAGCTTGTAGCCCTTCTGCTGGGCGACCAGGGCCAGGCCGATCCCGGTGTTGCCGGCGGTGCCCTCGACCAGCACCGCGCCGGGCTTGAGGTCGCCGCGGCGCTCGGCCGCCTCGATCATCGACAGGCCGATCCGATCCTTGATCGAGCCGCCGGGATTGGCGCTCTCCAGCTTCAGGTACAGCTCGCACACCCCGGTGTCGAGCTTGCTGGCCTTGACGATGGGGGTGTCGCCGATCAGGTCGAGTACGGAGGAGTGAATGGCCATCGGGTCCGAATGCGTCGCGCCGCGGCAGCGGCTGGACCGGGCATTATCCGCGCTCGGGGGTGGAAAGTCAGAGAATGCGCGCGGCAGGGACGAAAAAAGCCGCGGTCGCGGCTTTCGGAGGGAATGACGCGGACGGTGGCAAGCCGACGAGGAGGCCAGCCACCGCCCGCGACAAGAGGGAATAGTACGGTCAGTGCGGCTTCTGCTCGTAAAGGCGCAGCAGCTTTTCCTTGGCGGCGAGCTTTTCGCGCTTCATCTGCGCCAGGGTGACATCGTCGATCGGCAGCACGCCGAGCTCGGCGTCCATGCACTTCTTGTCCAAGGTCTTGTGGCGCTGGTAGAGCTGCTTGAACTCCGGATCGGACTTGATCAACGCGTCGATTTCGGTCTGCGGTTGCCCTTCGAACATAGGAATAGCCTCCTTCAGCTAGAAACAAGAACGCCCCGGCCGCTGCGGCACGGGGCGTTGCCTGGGAGCGGAAGCGCGCGAGCCGCCGGCTGCACCGCTGCAACGCCTGGAACGACGGTTCCCGGGACGTCGGACTGCGGTGCGCGCCACTGCGTCATCGGCTCGAACTCCTCCGTTGGCACCAGGCGGCGGGAGTGCCACCTGGAGTACCGACCCTACGCCTCCCCACCGTCGCGGACAAGAGAAGCAGGCCCGCTTTGCCGCATTCAGTTGCTCGGCGCTCAGGCCCAGGGAAAAACCCCGTTAAACCGCCTGCACAGGGCGCCGTCCGACCTTAGGGCGCGATCACGACGTCGGCCGAGCGGGCCTTGGTCGAGGCCCCCTTCTTGCCGACCGCCTGCACCCGGTTGGCGGCGACGCCGCCGCCGACCAGGGCCGCGCGCAGGGCATCGGCGCGCTTCTGCGCCACCCCGGCGTCGGTGTCGTAGGCCTCGATCCGCACCTTGCCCTTGCTGATCTGCAGGTACTGCGACAGGGCCTTGGCCTGGTTGGTGGCGTCGCCTGACAGCGCGGCCTTGCCGGCGCCGAAGGCCGCGCCGGAGAAGGTGAAGACCTCGCCGCGCGTCTCGAAGCGCGAGGCCGGCAGCTTGGTGCCGGCGACCAGCTCGGCCTCCTCGCGCGCCAGCTTGGCCGACTTCTGCTGCGCGGCGCTGAGCTTGGCGGTCTGCTGCCCGGCGACGCTGGCCAGGGCCGCATCCGCATCTGCCCGCGCGGCCTGCTCGGCCTCGGCGGCCTGACGCAGGCTCTCGGCCTCCTCGGCCTGGATCTGCGCCTGCACGCGCAGGCGCTCGGCCTCCTGCCGGGCGCGCGCGGCCTCGCGGCGGCTGGCCTCGATCAGCAGGTCGCTGCGGGTCTTCTCCAACTGGTCGACCTGGCGTCGGGCGATCTCGGCGCGTGCCATGGTTTCGGCGATCTCGACCCGACGCTCGGCCAGGTAGCGCGCGTCGTCGCGCTCCTTGCGCTTGGCGTTGGCGAAGTTGGCCACCGCCTGCTGCGCCTGCAGGCGCTCGTAGGCGGCGACATCGGCGTTGAGCGGATCGGCCTGCAGCGCCACCAGGCGCTGGTTGAGCACGGCCAGTTCCGGGTCGTCGGCGGCCATCGCGCCCAGCGGCGCCAGCAGCAGGGCCAGCAGGGCCAGGCGGCGCATTCCGTGCAGGGCGCGGCTCATGGGCGGCCCTCCCCGGTGCCCAGGGTCTGTTGCAGCTGGGCCACCTCGGCCTGGCGCTGCTTCAACTGTGCATTGGCCACCGCCTCCTCGCTGCGCGCGCGCGCCAGGTCGGCATCGGCCGCCACGCGCAGGGCCAACTGCGGTGCGGTCTTGCGCTGGCGGCGGTCGAGCGCGGCCTGTTGCGCCTGTTCCAGGCCCTGGCGGGCACTGGCCAGCAGGTCCGGCGCGTACTGGTCGGCATCGGCCTGGACCGCACGCTGCACCGCCTGCTGCGCGGACAGCAGCTCCGGCGAAGCCACCTGGGCGAACGCGGCCGGCGCGGCGAACAACGCCAATGCGCAGGCCATCACATACTGCTGACAACGGAAGTGTGCGAAGCTAGTTTTCATCTAGGGGGGCCGTGGACGGAGACGTCGGTCACGGCCATTGTCGGAAGCCTGTGGCGCGCTTGCAACGGGCGATTGCGGATCGTTGGGGAACCATTGCGCATGGATATCGGCTATTTCCTGAAGCTGATGACCGAAAAGAACGCCTCGGACATGTTCCTGACCACGGGAGCACCGGTCTATATCAAGATCGAAGGCAAGCTGTACCCGCTCGGCGCCACCGGCCTGCCGCCGGGCATGGTCAAGAAGATCGCCTACTCGTTGATGGACGAGGGCCAGGTGCCGCAGTTCGAGCGGGAGCTGGAATTGAACATGGCCATCGCCCTGCAGGACGCCGGGCGTTTCCGCGTCAACGTGTTCAAGCAGCGCGGCGAGGTCGGCATGGTGATCCGCGCGATCCGCAGCAAGATTCCCAGCATCGAGGAACTGCACCTGCCGCAGGTGCTCAAGGACGTGATCATGACCCCGCGCGGGCTGGTCCTGGTGGTCGGCTCCACCGGCTCGGGCAAGTCCACCTCGCTGGCGTCGATGATCGACTACCGCAACAGCACCACCACCGGGCACATCCTCACCATCGAGGATCCGATCGAATACCTGCACAAGCACAAGCTGTCCATCGTCAACCAGCGCGAGGTCGGCCTGGACACCCACGCCTTCCACAACGCACTGAAGAACGCGATGCGCGAGGCGCCGGACGTGATCCTGATCGGCGAGATCCTGGACGCGGAAACCATGGAGGCGGCCATCGCCTTCGCCGAGACCGGACATCTGTGCCTGGCCACCCTGCACTCCAACAACGCCGACCAGACCATCGAGCGTATCCTCAACTTCTTCCCCGAGAGCGCGCACAAGAACGTGCTGATGAACCTGTCGCTGAACCTGCGCGCGGTGATCTCGCAGCGCCTGGTCAAGGACAACACCGGCCGCCGCCGGCCGGCCTCGGAAGTGCTGCTGAACACGCCGATGATCCGCGACCTGCTGCGCCGCGGCCAGGTCCACGAGATCAAGCAGGCGATGGAGGAGTCGCTGGAGGAAGGCATGGAGACCTTCGACCAGTGCCTGTTCCGCATGGTCAAGCAGGGCCAGATCGAGCAGGAGGAAGCGCTGCGCGCGGCCGATTCGCGCGACGGCCTGGCCCTGAAGTTCCGCCTGTCCGAAGGCGGCAGCGGCGAGCACGATCCCTACGCCGACTACGACAGCGGCCCCAGCGCCGCGCCGCGGATCACTCACGGCTTCGTCTGAAGCCTCGCCGTGTTGTCGTAGGAGCGGCTTCGGCCGCGACCGGGTTTTGCACCTCGTTGGTCGCGGTGAGCCATGGCAACGGTGGGGCCTGGACCATCGCAGACCGCTGCCGAGACGTCCTGCCGCGACCAGCGCCCCCACGCACCTGCGCGCCAGGTGCGGCCCCGCGCTCTGCAGGGAGCGGCTTCAGGGCAGTTCTAATAACGACGAAGACCATTTGTAGGAGCGGCTTCAGCCGCGACGGGCGTTACCGGGAATGCCCGTCGCGGCTGAAGCCGCTCCTACAATCGCGGCGATACATCATGCCGAACCGCGGCAATACCGCGTTATTCGAGGCGCCCTTCAGGCGCTATGAAGGAAGCAGCGATTCATCCAGCAAACTGCAGTCGGGACTGAAGTCCCTCCCACAGTGCACACAGTGAGTTCGCCGCACGCTCCTGTGGGAGCGACTTCAGTCGCGACGCGCGAAGACCGGAACGTCCGACGAGTTGCCGTTTGCCGTCGGGACTGAAGTCCCTCCTACAGTCTCATGCTCATCGATGCGGCAGGGAGGGCGGCGGAGGCCGACCGCGCATCAGTGGCGCCCGGTCGCGGCTGAAGCCGCTCCTACGAGGCAGCAGGACGCGCCGCGCATCGGGTACGACACAGCGGGGTTCACTGCGCGTCGGGCTGGTTTTCCGGGCGCGCCGCGTCGAATGCCGGCAGCGCCAGGCAGGCAAGTTCGATCCGCTCCAGGGTCGGGTAGACCTGCAGATCCACGCCGAAGCGGCGCGCGTTGTAGAGCTGCGGCACCAGGCAGCAGTCGGCCAGGCCCGGCTGCTCGCCATGGCAGAAGCGTCCGGTGTCGGGCGACTCGGCCAGCAACTGCTCCAGCGCATCGAAGCCGGTCTGCATCCAGTGCCGCATCCACTCTTCGCGCTCGGGTTGCGGCACGTTCCAGGCGCTCTCGAAGAACTGCGTCACGCGCAGGTTGTTGAGCGGGTGGATGTCGCAGGCGATCAGCTGCGCCAGGCCGCGTACGCGGGCGCGATCGATCGGCGCGTCCGGCAGCAGCGGCGGCTCCGGCCAGCGCTCGTCCAGGTACTCCAGGATCGCCAGCGACTGGCGGATCGGCTGGCCTTCGTGGCACAGGGTCGGCACCAGTTCCTGCGGGTTCAACCGCGCATATTCCGGCGAATGCTGCTGCCCGCCGTCGCGCACCAGATGCACCGGCAGCGACTGGTAGGCCAGGCGCTTGAGCTCCAGCCCGATGCGCACCCGGTATGCGGCGCTGGAGCGCCAGTAGGTGTAAAGCTGCAGTGCCTCGTCCATGCCCGCCTCCGTCTGCGCAGTCGACAACGATACCGGTGGACACCGGCGGCGCGGCGCCGCCGGTCGCCCCGGCAGCGCCGCCGGCCGGGTCAGGGCAGCGGTGCTTGCTCGATGCGCTGCTCGATCGCGCCGAAGATGCTCACTCCATCACGGTCCAGCATCTCGATCCGCACCACGTCGCCGAAGGACATGTACGGCGTGCTCGGCTTGCCGTCGCGCAGGGTTTCCACGGTGCGCTGTTCGGCGAAGCAGGAGGCGCCGCGCGTGGTGTCCTGGTTGGCGATGGTGCCCGAGCCGACCACCGCGCCCGCCGCTAGGGGCCGGGTCTTGGCCGCATGGGCGACCAGCTGCGCGAAATCGAACTGCATGTCCTCGCCGGCTTCCGGCGCGCCGAACCAGGCGCCGTTGATGTGGGTCAGCAGCGGCAGGTGCACCTTGTTGCCCTGCCAGGCCTCGCCCAGTTCGTCGGGGGTGACGAACACCGGCGACAGCGCCGAACGCGGCTTGGACTGCACGAAGCCGAAGCCCTTGGCCAGTTCCGGCGGAATCAGGTTGCGCAGCGACACGTCGTTGACCAGGCCGATCAACTGGATGTGCGCGGCAGCCTGCGCCGGGCTGACCGCCATCGGCACGTCGTCGGTGACCACCACGATCTCGGCTTCCAGGTCGATCCCGTAGTCCTCGCTGACCACCTTGACCGCATCGCGCGGGCCGTAGAAGCCGGCGCTGACCGCCTGGTACATCAGCGGGTCGGTGTAGAAGCTCTCCGGCACCTCGGCGCCGCGCGCGCGGCGCACGCGCTCGACGTGCGGCAGGTAGGCGCTGCCGTCGAGGAACTCGTAGGCGCGCGGCAGCGGTGCCGCCAGCGCGGCCATGTCCAGGTCGAAATGGCCGTCGGCGCTGCCGTCGTTGAGCGACTCGGACAGCGCGTTCAGGCGCGGGGCGAGGTTGCTCCAGTCCTCCAGCGCGCGCTGCAGGGTCGGTGCGATGCCGGTGGCGCGCACGGCGCGGGTCAGATCGCGGGACACGACGATCAGGGTGCCGTCGCGACCGCCTTCCTTCAGGGAACCTAGCTTCATGTCCGTCCAGTGCTGGGGGGCTGAGCCGGCGATTGTACGGCTAGACGCCGGCTTGGTTTCAACTGAAACGGACCCGCATTTTGTGCAGCGCGCCAATTCAGGTACACTGCGCGGGTCTGCATGCGGCCGTCCGTTTCCCTCAGGGATCGCCGGCGAGGCCAGGATCGCAACGATCCGACTCGCCCGCCCCGCCCGACGCCTTTCGTGGTGCCGACGAACCCCAGCCTCGCGCTGTGGGTTGATCCACCCTCTCGCAGCGCGGTTCACGGGAACGCTCCGAGCCTCACCTACTTGCGTCTGCGCGCCGGGTCCGTCCCGGCGTCGGCGCGTTATCCGGAGCATTCTCATGTCGTTCGAATCCCTGGGCCTTGCGCCCTTCCTGCTGCGCGCGCTGGCCGAGCAGGGCTACGAAACCCCCACCCCGATCCAGGCGCAGGCCATTCCCGTCGCCCTGGAAGGCCATGACCTGATGGCCGGCGCGCAGACCGGCACCGGCAAGACCGCCGCGTTCGGCCTGCCGCTGCTGCAGCACCTGGGCACCTCGCCGCAGCCGGTGGGCACCGGCCCGCGCAAGCCGCGCGCGCTGATCCTGACCCCGACCCGCGAACTGGCCACCCAGGTCCACGACAGCCTGCGCGGCTACAGCAAGTACCTGCGCATTCCCAGCACCACCATCTACGGCGGCGTGGGCATGGGCAACCAGCTCGACGCGCTGCGCCGCGGCGTGGACCTGCTGATCGCCTGCCCGGGCCGCCTGCTCGACCACCTCGAGCGCCGCAGCGTGGACCTGTCGGGCATCGAGATCCTGGTGCTGGACGAGGCCGACCGCATGCTCGACATGGGCTTCCTGCCGTCGATCAAGCGCATCCTCGCCAAGCTGCCCAAGCAGAACCGGCAGACCCTGCTGTTCTCGGCCACCTTCGAGGAAGGCATCAAGCAGCTGGCCCGCGAGTTCATGCACGACCCGCAGGAAATCCAGGCCACCCCGAGCAACACCGTGGCCGACACCATCACCCACCGCGTGCATCCGGTGGACGGTGCGCGCAAGCGCGAACTGCTGCTGCACCTGCTGGCCGCCGACTCGCGCAAGCAGACCCTGGTGTTCGCCCGCACCAAGCACGGTGCCGACAAGCTGACCATGTTCCTGGACAAGTCCGGGCTGAAGACCGCGGCGATCCACGGCAACAAGAGCCAGGGCCAGCGCCTGCGCGCATTGAGCGACTTCAAGGCCGGCCGCATCACCGTGCTGGTGGCGACCGACATCGCCGCGCGCGGCATCGACATCGACCAGTTGCCCAAGGTCATCAACTACGACCTGCCGATGGTCGCCGAGGACTACGTGCACCGCATCGGCCGCACCGGCCGCAACGGTTCGACCGGCGAGGCAATCTCGCTGGTGGCGCAGGACGAGGCCAAGCTGCTGCGCGCGATCGCACGCATGCTCAAGCGCGAGATGGACATCCGCGACGTGCCGGGCTTCGAGCCGGTCACGCCGATCCGCTGGGGCAACAACAATCCGCCGGACGAGCGTCCGGGCGGCCAGCGTCCGCCGCGTCGCGGCAGCCACGCCCGTCGCGGCCATGGCGATGCACCGGCGCACGCACATGCGCACGCCGGCAGCAAGAAGCCCGGCGGCAGCCACGCCGACGGCGCCCGTCGCCAGGGCCAGGGCCGCCGCCACGGCAACGGCGGCGGCAACCGCCCCGCCGCGCCGCACTGATCCGTCCGCGGCCACGCGCTGCGCACGCACTCAGGCCGCCCTTCGGGGCGGCCTTTTTTGTCCGCTCCACCCGGCATCGCGCATGTCGCGACGCCCTGCCGCACGACGGCGCCATCGTCGTCGCGCGGCACCGGCAGCCCGCCATGCCGCTCCACCCCTGACCGTACAATGCTCCCCATGGATATCTTCAAAGTCTTCACTCTCGAAGCCGCGCACCGTCTGCCCAACGTGCCGCCCGGCCACAAGTGCGCGCGCCTGCACGGGCATTCGTTCCGCATCGAGCTGCACATCAGCGGCGAACCCGGCGCCGAGAGCGGCTGGGTCATGGATTTCGGCGACATCAAGGCGGCGTTCCGCCCGCTCTACGACCAGCTCGACCACCATTACCTCAACGACATCGAGGGCCTGGACAACCCCACCAGCGAGCGTCTGGCGGTGTGGATCTGGGACCGGCTCAAGCCGGCGTTGCCGCTGCTGAGCGAAGTGGTGGTGCACGAGACCTGCACCTCCGGCTGTCGCTATCGCGGGCCGGGCTGAGCAAGGCTGGGATTGGGGAGTGGGGAATCGGGAATCGCAAGGGCGGCACTGCGACGGCTGAGGGGTTAATGAGGCTGGCCGGCTGTGCGGGGCGCGCGCATTGGCGCTTGCCAGAGACGCAGAGACGCCCAGCGAGAGCGGGGGAAATTGCGCCAAGCCTTTGATCCGAAAGGCAGCTTGAACGAATCCTGAGCGGCTTCAGAAAATTTTGTTGCATCGCAGCAGAATGGGCGTATGTTGCACTGCAACAGCAGTCGGCATTCCAACGGAGTTGCATGATGTCCGCTCAATTCAACGATCAGTTCAGCAGCTACACCCAGCAGTTCGCCGCCGCCGCGGCGCGTGCCAACCGCCTGGCGCTGGAGAGCGCCGAGAGCGTGTTCGGCGTGCAGTTGAAGACCTTTGAGAAGAACGTGTCGGCCACCACCGGCTTCCTCGGCGAACTGACCGAGGCGCGCGATCTGGGCACCGTGCAGGCGCTGTGGCCCAAGGGCCTGCAGATCGCCCGCGACAACTTCGAGCGGCTGGCCACGGCCAACCAGGAAGTGTTCGGCCTGGGCCTGAAGGCCTCCGAGGCCATCGGCCAGCTCGCCAAGCACCAGTTCGAAGCGGCGACCGAACAGGCCGCGCCGAAGGCGAAGCCCGCCGCCAAGTAACACCCGTTTTCGACGTCGCTGCGGTTCGCCGCCCGACGCACGCTCGGTCTGCATGGGTCCCTCCCCCCGTGCAACCCAAGGCCCGGTAGATCCCTCCCTCTACCGGGCCTTTTTTATGGGCGGGATTTGGGAGTGGGGATTCGGATTGGTCGATCGCGTGCGTCCCGGCGTTCCTGGCTTTCCTGATGAGAGCGGCTTCAGCTCCGATGCGTTGCCGGAAACCGGTAGATCGCTTCTTCGAGCGGGCTTCTCCGTGCGCTTGCTTCGGGAGTGAAACCCGGCATTCGGGATCAGCCCATCTTGCGGATCCGGGACGTGCTGCTTTTGTGGGAGGGCTTCAGCCCCGACGCCTCAGCAAAGACGCGTGGGACTGAAGTCCCTCCCACAAAAGCCGGCAGCGCAGTGCCACCGGCAGTCGATCAGCCGGGCGACATGTCCGCCCACAGCTGCAGTTCCGCCGCCAACTGCTCGGCCTGCGGTTGCGGCCGGTACGGCAGGCGCCCCCAGCATGGCATCGGCAACCGCGCGCGCAGCATCGCCATGTTGTCGTCGATGCGCTCCATCGCCGGGTCGATCTCGTTGCCGATCCAGCCGATGCACGGCAGGCCATCGGCGGCGATCGCCGCGGCGCTGAGCCGGGCATGGTTGAGGCAGCCCAGGCGCAGGCCGACCACCAGCACCACCGGCAGTTCCAGCGCGCGCGCCAGATCGGCCTGATCCAGCGTCGCCGACAGCGGCGCCGCCCAGCCGCCCACGCCTTCCACCACCACCACGTCGGCCTGCGTGCGCAGGCGTGCGAACGCCGCCGTGATCGGCGCCAGTTCCAGTTGCACACCGGCATCGGCGGCGGCCAGTTCCGGCGCCAGCGGCAGCGGCAGCGCGTAGGGATTGAGATCGTCATAGGCCGGCCGCGGCGCGCTCGCATCCTGCAGCGCCAGGGCGTCTTCGTTGCGCCAGCCGTCGGCCTCGCGCGTGCAGCCGCTGGCCACCGGCTTCATGCCCACCGCACGCTGGCCGCGCGCACGCAGGGCGTGCAGCAGCGCGGTGCTGGCGATGGTCTTGCCGATGCCGGTATCGGTGCCGGTGACGTAGAAGGCGGGAACAGCCATGCGAAATCCTGTCGGTTGGCCGGCGGGACGCGCGGCGGCGCGCAGGATAGCCGGGTGCATCGCGCGCGTCAGCCGCTGCGGTGCCGGCGGACGCAGCGCGCTGCTAGACTCGCGCGATGTTCGCCTCGTCCTCGCTCACCGGCAGCAAGCCGGAACAGTACGCCCAGTTGCTCGACCAGGCCCGTGCCCTGGTCGCCGGGGAGCCCGACCGCATCGCCAATGCCGCCAACCTGGCCGCGCTGGTGTACCACGCGCTGCCGCGGCTGAACTGGGTCGGCTTCTACTTCTACGACGGCAAGGAACTGGTGGTCGGCCCGTTCCAGGGCCTGCCCGCCTGCGTGCGCATCCCGCTGCACAAGGGCGTGTGCGGCGCGGCCGCCAGCAGCGGCCAGACCCAGCGCATCGACGACGTGGAGGCGTTCCCCGGGCATATCGCCTGCGATGCGGCCTCGCGGTCGGAACTGGTGGTGCCGCTGCTGCGCGACAGTGCGCTGGTCGGCGTGTTCGACCTGGACAGCCCCGACCTGGCCCGCTTCGACGCCGACGACCAGCGCGGCCTGGAAGCGATCGCGCAAGTCTTCGTCGACAGCCTGCGATGAGCACCACCAAACTGCGCAACATCGGTCCCAAGAGCGCGGCCTGGCTGCGCCAGGTCGGCGTGCGCACGCAGCAGGACCTGGAGGCGGCCGGCGCGGTCGGCGCCTTCGTCAAGGTCAAGCGCGCCGGCTTCAAGCCCAGCCTCAACCTGCTGTATTCGCTGGAAGGCGCGCTCAGCGGCTGCCACTGGCAGGAACTGTCCGAGGCACGCCGCGCGCAGTTGCTGGGCGAGCTGGAAACCGCGACGGCAGCGCTGCCGGCGCAGCGCGGCCTGCCGGTCGCCGGGCCGGTGGCGACCACGCATTTCGACCGCGACGACACGCGCGTCGACGACGCTGCCGACGACGCCTACGCGCACGACACGCACGACACGCCGATGGGCGACCAGCACGGCGACGACGACAGCCACGGCACTCACGCCGACTAAGCCGCGCAGCCAGCGGCGATCGCGTACAATCGCGCCGCTTCAAGGTGACCCACCGGCTCCGGCCAGCGGGTTGAAACGGGAAGCCGGTGCGTCTTGCGACAAGGCCGGCGCTGCCCCCGCAACGGTAAGCGATCCGCGCTGACGACCTGCGCCACTGTGCCTCGGCATGGGAAGGCGTCGCAGCCGGGAGGTCCGCCTCCCCGATCGCGAGCCCGGAGACCGGCCTTGCAGTTCACTGGTTGCGATGCGGAGGGCGTCGCGGCGTGCCGCGCCGTGTCCGGCGCCGTCCGCTTGCACCTTCCGTTCGCGACTCCCTTGCCGTCACAGCGCGCAGCCGCGCGCCGGAGTTGCCACCCATGTCGTCCCGCCTGCTTTCGGTCGCGATCGCGTCCGCCCTGTCCCTGCCCGCGCTGGCCCACGCCGCCGATGCCGCCACCGACCTCGACCAGGTCCTGGTCACCGCCACCCGCACCCAGATCTCGGTGGAGGACAGCGTGGTCCCGGCGCAGGTCATCGACCGTGCCGAGATCGAGCGCAGCCAGGCCACCTCGCTGGCGCAGCTGCTGCAGGGCCGCGCCGGCATCGGCCTCTCCAACCAGGGCGGCCTGGGCAAGCTGACCACGCTGAACCTGCGCGGCAGCGAGTCGGACCACGTGCTGGTGCTGGTGGACGGCGTGCGCATCGGCTCGGCCAGCGCCGGCCTGGCCGCGTTCCAGGACCTGCCGCTGAGCCAGATCGAACGCATCGAGATCGTGCGCGGCCCGCGCTCGAGCCTGTACGGCTCCGACGCGATCGGCGGCGTCATCCAGATCTTCACCCGCCGTGGCGGCCAGGGCTTCCAGCAGAACCTGAGCCTGGGCGGCGGCAGCCACGGCCTGCGCGAGGCCGGCGCCGGCTTCAGCAACCGCGGCGAGCGCGGCTGGCTGGCCGTGCAGGGCGGCTACCAGAAGACCGACGGCATCAACGCCTGCAACGGCTCGGCCACGCTGTTCGCCGGCTGCTTCGTCGACCAGCCCGACCGCGACGGCTACCGCAACGTCTCGCTGAGCGCGCGCGGCGGCTACGCGCTGACCGACACGCTGCGCGTCGAAGGCCAGGCGCTGAACATCGACAGCCGCAACGAGTACGACGGCGACGCGCTGTTCGCCGGCAACGAGGCCGACAACACCCAGCAGGTGTTCAGCGGCATGCTCGACTGGACCCCGTCCGATCGCCTGCACCTGGCCGCGCAACTGGGCCGCAACGTCGACGACGCCGACAGCTACTACCGTGCGCCGGGCGCACGCACCCGCAGCTTCGTCAGCACCTTCGACAGCCGCCGCGACACCGCGGCGCTGCAGGGCGATATCACCCTGGCCGAAGGCCACCTGCTCAGCGTCGGCAGCGACTGGCAGCGCGAGCACGTCGCCAGCAGCACCGCCTTCGACGTCGACAGCCGCGACAACACCGGCGTGTTCGCCGAGTACCAGGGCCGCTTCGGCGCGCAGCAGGTGCAGGCCAGCGTGCGCAGCGACGACAACGAGCAGTTCGGCGAGCACACCACCGGCAGCCTCGGCTGGGGCCTGGCGTTGGCGCACGGCCTCAAGCTCACCGCCAGCGTCGGCACCGGCTTCAAGGCGCCGACCTTCAACGACCTGTACTACCCGTTCGCCGGCAACCCGGACTTGAAGCCTGAGCGCTCCAAGAGCGGCAACCTCGGCATTGCGCAGTACGCCGACAGCTGGAACTGGACATTCAACGCCTACGAGACCCGGGTCAAGGACCTGATCTCCTACGACGCGGTCAGCTTCCTGCCGGTCAACGTGGACGAGGCGCGCATCCGCGGTGCCGAACTGACCGGCTATGCGCTGCTGGCCGGTTGGGAGCTGTCGGCGCAGCTGAGCCACACCGACCCGCGCAACCGCAGCGACGGCGACAACCGCGACAACTGGCTGGCGCGCCGCGCGCAGAACACCGCGCGCCTGGACGTGGACCGCGGCATCGGCCCGGTCAAGCTCGGCGTCAGCGTCTTCGGCAGCGGCCACCGCTTCGACGACGCGGCCAACCGCGTGCGCCTGGCCGGCTACGGCACCGTCGACCTGCGCGCGGAGTACGCGTTCACCCCGGACTGGACGCTGCAGGCCAAGGCCAGCAACGTGTTCGATCGCGACTACCAGACGGTGAACTGGTACAACCAGCCGGGCCGCGAATACGCGCTGACCCTGCGCTACGCGCCGGCAGCGCGCTGAGCCGGCGTCCCGCGCTGCGCCGATGGCGTGGCGCGGGACGACAGCGCGGACATCACGCGTCTTTTTTTGTAGGAGCGGCATGTGCGAACACACTGGATGTAGATGCGTGCAGTCTCGAAAGCACGCAGGCGCGATGCATCGCGCAGTTGGGCGCCCGCAATGCGGGCCGTTGGCTGTCGAACGCAAACACCCGCCCCCGTGTTCATGCATCGCGGCGCAAACCTGACAGTTCAGCGACCGCTACGCGCCCGGACCCTCACCCCAACCCCTCTCCCGGGGGGAGAGGGGCTTACTGCATCCTGCGCTGTAGGAGCGGCTTCAGCCGCGACGGGCGTTCTCGGGAACGCCGTCGCGGCTGAAGCCGCTCCTACAAGCGCATCCCGATCTTTGCGATGCTTGGGCCGCCGTCGTATCAGCGCAGCTGCAGCAGCTCGCGCAAATCCTCCATCAGCAACACCACATCGGCCGTTGCCAGATCCAGATCGCGCGGATAACCGTAACGTACCAGCGCCACCGGCATGCCGGCGGCGTACCCGGCCTGCAGGTCGGTCCCCGAATCGCCGACCATCAGGCAGCGCGCCGGCGGCTGCGCAAACTGCTGCGCCAGATGCAGCAACGGCGCCGGGCTGGGCTTGCGCTCGGGCAGGCTGTCGCCGCCGAGCACCGCAGAGAACAGATCGGCCACGCCCAGATGGCGCAACAGCGGCGGCACCATCGCCGACGGCTTGTTGGTGCACAGCGCCAGCGTCACCCCATCCGCATGCAACTGCGTCAGCGCCTCGGCCGCGCCGGGATACAGCCGCGGACTGCGCAACAGGCATTCGGCGTAGTGACGCATGAAGGTCGGCATCACCGTCTCGAGCGGTGTGGCGTCGCCGGCGTGCTGCCAGGCGATTTCGACCAGCTTACGCACGCCTTCGCCGATCCAGCCGAGCACGGTCGGCTCCGGCACGCGCGGCAGGCCGAAGTCGGCCAGGGTACGGTTCAGCGCCTCGGCGATGTCGGCGCCGCTGTCGACCAGGGTGCCGTCCAGGTCGAACACCACCAATGCATACGGAAACGTCATGTTGTGCCCAACACAGGGGAATAAGTACGTATTGTAGGTGGCGTAAGCTCGTATACGGTTGCGACACGCGCGCGTGGGCGCGGTGCGTGCGCTGCCTTCGCTGGCACGCGATTGCGACCACGCCATGCCCGCTGCGGCAGCGCCGTGACGGCGACCGAGCGCGCGAACCACGCTCACGCGATCCATCCCGGCCCGAGTCACCCGCTCGATCCCTGCGCTCGCGCGCGCGACACCCGAGAACATCACCGGTTGGCGATCCCCACCCATGTTCCAATCCGCGCATCCGTGAGGACGCGACCAGGTCGATCCGCGTGCCAGAGGATGAAGTCGCTGTTGCAACCCGAGCAGCATACCCCTGTGGGAGGGACTTCAGTCCCGACGCGGGAGCGACGGCCAGGTTCTCGGCCTGCACGCACATCCCCTGGTTGTTTCAACACACGCACACGCGAGAGTGTGCGACCGTTTACGCGGTGCTTGCTGACCGCCTAGATGCGCTTTCAATCCACGCCTCCGCAAGGGCGCGACACAAACCCGCCGTCGCCGCACCGTAGCCCCACGTATTTCAATCCACGCACCGCTCAGGGCGCGGCGATAGAGGGTACGACAGTCTCCGGGGGCACACGTTCCCATCCCATCAGCCGGGAAGACAGACTCCCAGGCAACGCCACCACCTCAACCGAACAAGCGCCCCTGTGCCTGTCCCGGCTCGCGCTCGTGGAAACCGGACAGGCCGACGCCGACCAGGCGGTAGCGGGTGGACGTCGGCAGGTCGACGCGCTCGCGCAGCGCCAGGGCGATGTCGATCAAGGACTGCAGCGAGTCGGGCGGCTGCTCCGGGGTGAAGCTGCGGGTGAGGATGCGGAACTGCGCGGTCTTCAGCTTCAGCACCACGGTGCGCGCGATGCGCTCGGTGCGGCGGGTGGCGTTCCAGGTCTTTTCCGCCAGTTGCCGGATCGCCGGCTCCAGTGCGTCCAGCGCCAGGTCTTCGGCGAAGGTGTCCTCGGAGGAGATCGACTGCACCGGCTGGTCCGATTCCACCGGGCGTTCGTCGATGCCGCGCGCGCGCTGGTACAGGCGCAGGCCGAAGCTGCCGAAACGGGCTTCCAGTTCGGCCTCGCTGCGCGCGCGCAGGTCGCCGACGGTGGCGATGCCCAGTTCCGCCAGCTTGGCCTCCATCACCTTGCCCACGCCGGGCACCTTGTTCACCGGCAATGGCGTCAGGAACGCTTCCACGCGATGCGGGCGGATCACGAACTGGCCGTCGGGTTTGCGCCAGTCCGAGGCGATCTTGGCCAGGAACTTGTTCGGTGCGATGCCGGCCGAGGCGGTCAGTTCGGTTTCGGCGCGGATCTGCGCGCGGATGGTCTGGGCGATCTCGGTGGCGGTGCGCAACTCGCCCTTGGGCTCGGTGACGTCCAGGTAGGCCTCGTCCAGCGACAGCGGCTCGATCAGGTCGGTGTGGCGCTGGAAGATCTCGCGCACCTGCCGCGACACCGCCTTGTAGCGGGCGAAATCCGGCGGCACGAAGATCGCGTCCGGACACAGCCGCTCGGCGCGCAGCGCCGGCATCGCCGAGCGCACGCCGAACACCCGCGCCTCGTAGGAGGCGGCGCACACCACCGAGCGCATGCCGCGCCAGGCCACCACCACCGGCTTGCCACGCAGCGCCGGATCGTCACGCTGCTCCACGGACGCGTAGAACGCGTCCATGTCGACGTGAATGATCTTGCGCATCGACCCCATACCCTACGCCTGCGAACGGTGTCCGCATGATAAGCCCCGCGCTGCGCACGGACTGAGAATGCGCGCCTTGATCCGGCGCAGTGCGCATGGCATCGCGACTGCCGACACTACGCGTGCGTACGGATAAAACGTTTGATTGAACGCGCGAAGCTCATGCACTCTTGCGCGCCTCGACTGTCTCGCCTGGGAATGTTCCGCTCATGAGTCGTCTGTCCTCCTATTCGCGCGAGCAATTGCTCGCCAGCGCACGCGGCGAGTTGTTCGGCGCCGATGCCGGGCGCCTGCCCAACGATCCGATGCTGATGTTCGACCGCATCGTCGCCATCGACGAGACCGGCGGCGCGCACGGCAAGGGCGTGATCCGCGCCGAACTGGATATCCGCCCGGACCTGTGGTTCTTCGGCTGCCATTTCATCGGCGATCCGGTGATGCCCGGCTGCCTGGGCCTGGATGCGATGTGGCAGCTGACCGGCTTCTTCCTGACCTGGCTGGGCGCACCCGGCCGCGGCCGCGCGCTGGGCGTGGGCGAAGTGAAGTTCACCGGGCAGGTGCTGCCCACCGCCAAGCGGGTGGTGTACGAGATCGACATCAGCCGGGTGATCAACCGCAAGCTGGTGATGGCGGTGGCCGACGGCCGCATGTCGGTGGACGGGCGCGAGATCTATACCGCCAAGGACATGCGCGTGGGCCTGTTCACTTCGACGGAGGCGTTCTGATGCGGCGCGTGGCAATTACCGGAATGGGCATCACGTCGTGCCTGGGCAACGATCTGGACAGCGTGTCACGCGCCTTGCGCGAAGGCCGCGCCGGCATCCGCCATAACCCGCAGGCGGTCGAGGCCGGCCTGCGCAGCCAGATCGGCGGCGATGTGCAACTGGACCTGGACGCGGCGATCGACCGCAAGCTCAAGCGCTTCATGGGCGACGCCTCGGCCTACGCCTACCTGGCGCTGCGCGATGCGCTGGCCGATGCCGGCCTGGACGAGGCGGCGATCAGCGACCCGCGGATCGGCCTGATCGCCGGCTCCGGCGGCGGTTCCAGCCACTGGCAGGTGGAAGCGGCGGACCTGCTGCGCAACCGCGGCGTGCGCAAGGTCGGCCCGTACATGGTGCCGCGCACGATGTGCTCGGCGGTGTCGGCGAGCCTGGCCACCGCGTTCAAGATCAAGGGCGTCAGCTACTCGCTGTCGGCCGCGTGCGCGACCTCGGCGCACTGCATCGGCGCGGCGGCGGACCTGATCCGCCATGGCCAGCAGGACGTGATGTTCGCCGGCGGCGGCGAAGAGCTGGACTGGACCATGAGCCTGATGTTCGACGCCATGGGCGCGCTGTCCACCGGCTTCAACGACACGCCGGCGGTGGCCTCGCGGCCCTACGACGCCGCGCGCGACGGCTTCGTCATCGCCGGCGGCGGCGGCATGCTGGTGCTGGAGGACTACGAGCGCGCGGTGGCACGCGGCGCGCGCATCCATGCCGAGCTGGTCGGCTACGGCGTGACCTCCGACGGCGCCGACATGGTCGCCCCGTCCGGCGAAGGCGCGGTGCGCTGCATGCGCATGGCGCTGCAGGGCGTGGACGCGCCGATCGACTATCTCAACACCCACGGTACCTCGACGCCGCTGGGCGACGTCACCGAGCTGGACGCGGTGCGTGCGGTGTTCGGCGACGCGGTGCCGCCGCTGTCCTCGACCAAGGCGCTGTCCGGGCATTCGCTGGGCGCGGCCAGCGTGCACGAGGCGATCTACTGCCTGCTGATGCTGCGCGACGGCTTCATCGCCGGCTCGGCCAACATCGACACGCTGGATCCGCGCGCCGAGGGCTTCCCGATCGTGCGCGAAAGCCGCGATGCCGCGCTGCGCACGGTGATGTCCAACAGCTTCGGCTTCGGCGGCACCAACGCCGCGCTGGTGTTCGCCAAGGCCTGAATGAGGCGATGCGCGTACGCTGCCAACAGCGGCAGCGTACCGCGCGTCAGCGCTCCAGTTGCCTGACGTCGCGACGCCCGGCGTCGTCGTCCTTGTGCGCTTCCGGCTTGGTTGGTGCCGCTGAAGGAGGGGACGGTGGCGGTGTGGCTGGAGGCGGTGGAGGTGGAGGTGGAGGCGAACTCGGCTTCGGCGGATGCCGCTCGACCCATTGGATCGTCGCCGGCGACGGCGGCCAGGACGGCGATGCCGACGGCGCGGAGGCAGACGGCAGCACCGGTTGCAGTCCCATCGATTCGCGCAGGCGACGGTCGTCGTCCTGGCGTTGCAGTTCCTTCGCCAGTTCCTTGTTGTAGCGGGGATTGAGCGCGTCCGGCGGCGGGATCTGATGCATCCGCTCGCCCGGCGGCGTCCATGCCGGCGTGGCGCTCACGGCCTCGGACGCGGACGCCTGCGGTGGAGGGGGCGCCCGCCATTGCGGCGCCAACTGCCGCTGCAGCGGTGCCGGGATCTGCGCTGGGCCAGCGGCAGTCGCCGCGCTTTCCAGCGGGCGGTAACGCGCGCGTTCGCGCGCCCACGGCTGACCGCGATAGTGCGTGTCCCAGTAGCGGTCCAGCGCGAAGCCGACCGTGGGCACGCCGAGCGAGGCGCCGGGCGCGACGCCCTGCCCCTGCTCGTGAAAGTCGATTGCACCAGCCGGCAGCCAGCCGCGTTTCCCGCGCCAGCTGACATCGCACCAGGCCCAGTCCCGTGTGCAGCCGTGCACCTGCAACGCATCGTCGGTGGTCGGCGTGGCCACGCGCGGATACTCCGGCGCCGGGCCGGCGCGCAGGCTGGCGCCGATGCGCACCGTGCCGCTGCCGTCCTGCGCCAATGCCGGCGCGACCATGCTCAACAGCAACGGCGTCCACCACCCTGCGCGCTTCATGCGGTCCTCCTTGTGCGGTGCGGCGGTGTCCTGCGCCGCGATCGCGGCGGCGAAGATCGCCTGCCGCTGTGCTGTGTTCTAGCACAGAGGAGCGGGGATTCGGGATTGGGGATTCGGGATGACCAGCCTGCGGCTGTTGGAAGCCGGGATTGGGGATTGGGGATTCGAGAACGGGAACGGAGTCGTTCTGCACGGAACAACATCGCTATCAAGCGATCTGATGAACGTGGCCGCCTTCCGATGAAGAAGGTCGCTGCTTTTTTTGTGGGAGGGGCTTCAGCCCCGACGAGCGTTCCCGGGAAAGCCCGTCGGGGCTGAAGCCCCTCCCACAACATCCTTGCAACTGCCCGGAACCCGCGAAAATCCCGAATCCCTGCTTTCAACAGCCGCAGGCTGTCATCCCGAATCACGAATCACGAATCCCAGTTCCCCGCTTACCCCGCCATGCCGCTGTGCCGCAGCAGCGCCTCCAGTTCCGGCGCGCGGCCGCGGAAGGCGGTGAAGTTCTCCAGCGCCGGGCGGCTGCCTCCGCGCGAGAGGATCTCGCGCAGGAAGCGCGCGCCGGTGGCAGGCAACTGGTCGGGCGCTTCCTCGAACGCCGCGTAGGCGTCGGCGCTGAGCACCTCGGCCCACTTGTAGCTGTAGTAGCCGGCCGCGTAGCCGCCGGCGAAGATGTGGCTGAACTGGTGCGGGAAGCGGTTCCACGCCGGCGGCCGGTTCACCGCCACGGTATCGCGCACGCGCTCGAGCAACTGCAGCACGCTGTCGGCCTGCGCATCGAAGTCGTGGTGCAACTGCATGTCGAACAGCGCGAACTCGAGCTGGCGCACGGTGAACATGCCGCTCTGGTAGTTCTTCGCCGCCAGCATCTTGTCGAACAGTGCGCGCGGCAGCGGTTCGCCGCTGTCCACGTGCGCGGTCATCGCCTGCAGGCGCGGCCATTCCCAGCAGAAGTTCTCCATGAACTGGCTGGGCAGCTCCACCGCGTCCCACTCCACGCCGTTGATGCCGGCCACACCTAGTTCGCCGACCTGGGTCAGCAACTGGTGCAGGCCGTGGCCCATCTCGTGGAACAGGGTGGTGACTTCGTTGTGGGTGAAGGTGGCCGGCTTGCCGTCGCTGCCTCGGCCGAAGTTGCACACCAGGTACACCAGCGGGGTCTGCACACCGTCGGCGCGCTCGCGGCGGTTGCGGCAATCGTCCATCCAGGCGCCGCCGCGCTTGCCTTCGCGTGCGTACAGGTCCAGGTAGAACTGCCCGACCAGTCGCCCCTGCGCGTCGCTGAGGCGGAAGAAGCGCACGTCCGGATGCCACACCGGCGCGCTGTCGGCCTCCACACGCAAGCCGTACAGGTCGTGGATCAGGCCGAACAGGCCGTCCAGCACCTTGGGCTCGGTGAAGTAGCGCTTCACTTCCTGCTCGGAGAAGCTGTAGCGCGCCTGCTTGAGCTTTTCGCCGGCATAGGCCAGATCCCAGGCTTCCAGCGTGTCCAGGCCCAGGTGCTCGCGCGCGAAGGCTTCCAGCTCGGCGCGGTCGCGCTGCGCGTAGGGCTTGGCGCGTGCGGCCAGGTCGTGCAGGAAGTCCAGCACCTGTGCGGGATCCTGCGCCATCTTCGTCGCCAGCGAATACTCGGCGTAGCTGGCGAAGCCGAGCAGCGCCGCCAGTTCGCCGCGCAGGGCGAGGATGCGGCCGATCGCCGCGCTGTTGTCCAGCGCAGCATCGCCGAACTCCGAGGCGCGGATCGCGTTGGCGCGGTACAGCGTCTCGCGCAGCGCACGGTCCTCGGCGTACATCTGCACCGGCAGGTAGCACGGCATCTGCAGGGTCAGCTTCCAGCCCGCCTGGCCGTCGCGCTCGGCCGCCGCGCGCGCGGCGGCGATGCTGTCCTCGGGCAGGCCGGCCAGGCGCGCCGGGTCGTCGATCGGCAGCGACCAGGCGTCGGTGGCATCGAGCACGTTCTGCGAGAACTTGGCCGACAGCGCCGACAGTTCTTCCTGGATCGCAGCGAAGCGCTGCTTGTCGGCCTCGCCCAGTTCGGCGCCGCCCAGGCGGAAATCGCGCAGCGCGTTGTCCAGCACCTTGCGCTGCGCCGGGCCGAGCGCGGCCGCCTCCGGCGATTGCGCCAGCGTGCGGTACTGCGCGAACAGCGCCAGGTTCTGCCCCAGCGCGCTGGAAAAGCGCGTCACCTTGGGCAGGTTGGCGTTGTAGGCCTCACGCAGCGCCGGCGTGTTGACCACCGCCTGCAGGTGACTCACCTGGCCCCAGGCGCGCCACAGGCGCTCGGCGGCGTCGTCCAACGGCGCCACGAAGCTGTCCCAGCGCACCGGCGCCACCGTCTCGGCGGCGGCCACGGCGGCCTCGGCCTGCGCCAGCAGCGTGTCGATCGCCGGGCCGATGTGCTCGGGCTGGATCGCATCGAAGCGCGGCAGGCCGGAAAAATCGAGCAGGGGATTGGTCATCGCGGAAGTCTCGGTCACGGAAGGAAGGCCGGCGGCGCCGGTCATGGCAGTGAGATGGCGGTCAGTCCAGCGCAGCACAAGGCAGCGGCGGCAGGCCGGCGCCGGCGACCGCCGCGGCCAGCTGCGCATCGGCCTGGTCCACGTCGATGCCGTGCTCGGCGTACCACTGCGGCCGGTAGTAGCTGTGCCCGTAGCGCTCGCCGCTGTCGCACAGGATGGTGACGATGGCGCCGCTGCGGCCCTGCTCGCGCATGCGCGTGGCCGCCTGCAGCACGCCGACGAAGTTGGTGCCGGTGGAGCCGCCCACGCGCCGGCCCAGGCGCGCGCTGACGTAGCGCATCGCCGCCAGGCTCAGCGCATCGGGCACCTTGACCATCGCATCCACGCAACTCGGGATGAAGCTCGGCTCCACTCGCGGCCGGCCGATGCCTTCGATGCGCGAGCCGCCGGTGCTTTCCAGGCCGGCGTAGTCGCGCCCGGCCAGGGCCTCGCGGTAGCCGTCGAAGAACAGCGACACCTCCGGATCCGCGCACAGGATGCGGGTGGGATGGCGCCGGTAGCGCACGTAGCGGCCAAGCGTGGCCGCGGTGCCGCCGGTGCCGGGGCTGCACACGATCCAGGCCGGGATCGGATGCGGCTCCTCCTGCATCTGCCGGAAGATCGACTCGGCGATGTTGTTGTTGGCGCGCCAGTCGGTGGCGCGTTCGGCGTAGAGGAACTGGTCCATGAAGTGGCCGCCGGTCTCGCGCGCCAGTTGCACCGAATCGGCATGCAGGTCGCAGGCGCGCCCGACCAGGTGGCAGCGCCCGCCCTGGAACTCGATCGCGGCGATCTTCTCCGGCGAGGTCGTCGCCGGCATCACCGCGATGAACGGCAGCCCCAGCAGGCGCGCGAAATACGCCTCGGACACCGCGGTGGAACCGCTGGAGGCCTCGATCACCGGCCGCCCCTCGCGCAGCCAGCCGTTGGCCAGCGCGTACAGGAACAGCGAGCGCGCCAGGCGGTGCTTGAGGCTGCCGGTGGGATGGCTGGACTCGTCCTTGAAGTACAGGTCGATGCCGGGGAAACCGGGCAGGTCCAGCGGGATCAGGTGGGTGTCGGCCGAGCGGTTGAAGTCGGCTTCGATCTTCTGGATGGCGGCGGCCACCCAAGCGCGATGGGTCATGGCGGTGCGGGAGCGGAGAAATCGCGCCCACGATACACGCCCGGCCACGCGCCCGGGCCATGCGCGACAGCGGCCGCCACGCCGGCGTTCACCCGGCGTGGCGCGGCGTCGAAGCGGCGCTCAGCCGGCGTGGCGCGGCGTCGAAGCGGCGCTCAGCCGGCGGCCACGCTGAAGCCGGCGTCGGCGATCGCCTGCTCCAGCGCGGCCACGTCGATGCGCGCGGGGTCGTAGTCGACGCCGACGCGCCCGCCTTCCAGCATCACCGTGCTGGCGGCCACGCCCGGGCAGGCGTCCAGTACCCGCTGCAGCCGTGCGCTGCAGCCGCCGCAGCTCATGCCGTGGACGACGAGATCGAGATGTTGCATGTCATGCTCCAAAGTGAAGAAATCGCACGCGCGCTCACTGCGCACGCCAGCGATTCAGCAGCAGCGCGTTGCCCAGCACCGAGACCGAACTCAGCGCCATCGCCGCGCCGGCGATCACCGGGTTGAGCAGGCCGAACGCGGCCAGCGGGATGCCCAGGCCGTTGAAGACGAAGGCGAAGAACAGGTTCTGGCGGATCTTGCGCACCGTCGCCGCGGACAGGTCGATGGCGGCGGCGACGCCGGCCAGGTCGCCGTGCATCAGCACCACGTCGGCCGCCTCGATGGCAATGTCCGAACCGCTGCCGATGGCGAAACTGACGTCGGCCGCAGCCAGCGCCGGGGCATCGTTGATGCCGTCGCCGACCATGCCCACGCGTGCGCCCGGCACCGCCTGCAACTGGCGCACATGCGCGGCCTTGTCCTGCGGCAGCACCTCGGCCTGCACCTGCTCGATGCCGAGCCGCGCGGCCACCGCCTGCGCCGCGTGGCGGTTGTCGCCGCTGAGCATGGTTACCGCGATGCCGCGCGCCTGCAGCAGGGCCACCGCCTCGGCGGCGTCCTCGCGCAGCGGATCGGCGATGGCGATGTAGCCGGTCACGGCACCGTCCACCGCCACCCCGACCACGCTCTGGCCCTGCGCCTGTGCCGCCTCGGCCTGGCGGCGCAGGGTCGCGTCGGCCGGCACAGCGACCAGGCCATCGAGCCACGCCAGCGCGCCCAGCGCGACCTCGCGCCCGTCCACGCGGCCGCGCACGCCCTGCCCCGGCAGCGTCTGCACCGCCTCGGCCAACGGCGCCGGCGCGGCCGCGCGCACGCCCAGGTCGGCGGCGCGCTGCACGATGGCGCGCGCCAGCGGATGCGCCGAGCCGGTCTCCAGCGCCGCGGCCAGGCGCAACAGCGGCGCGGCCTCGGCCGCGTCGGCGACCAGCACCGCGGTCACCTGCGGCTGGCCCAAGGTCAGGGTGCCGGTCTTGTCGACCACCAGCGCGGTCAGCGCGCGGGCGCGTTCCAGCACCTCGGCGTCGCGGATCAGGATGCCGGCGCGGGCGCCGACGCCGGTGCCGACCATGATCGCGGTCGGCGTGGCCAAGCCCAGCGCGCACGGGCAGGCGATCACCAGCACCGCCACCGCGTGCACCAGGGCGTCGGCGAAGCTGCCGCCCAGCGCCCAGGTCGCGCCCAGGGTGATGGCGGCGATGGCGAGCACCGCCGGCACGAACACCGCGGCGATACGGTCGACCAGGCGCTGGATCGGCGCGCGCGAGCCTTGCGCGGCATCGACCATGCGCACGATCTGCGCCAGCAATGTGTCCGCGCCGACCCCGGTGGCGCGCGCGCGCAACAGGCCAAGCTGGTTGACCGTGGCCGCATGCAGACGGCTGCCCGGCGCCTTGGCCACCGGCATCGCCTCGCCGGAGAGCATCGCCTCGTCCACGCTGGAATGACCCTCGAGCACCTCGCCATCGACCGGCACGCGCTCGCCCGCGGCGACCACGAACACGTCGCCGACCGCCAGTTCCGCCGCATCCACCTCCACGATGACGCCGTCGCGCTCGACCCGCGCGGTGGTCGGCGCCAGGTCGAGCAGCGCGCGCACCGCCGCGGTGGTGCGGCGCTTGGCGCGCGCTTCGAGCAGGCGCCCGAGCAGCACCAGGGTGATGACGCTGGTGCTGGCCTCGAAGTACACGTGCTGGCCGTGCAGGCCGGCCACGGTGACCACCGCGCTGTACAGATAGGCCATGCCGGTGCCCAGCGCGACCAGCACGTCCATGTTGGCGCTGCCGTTGCGCAGCGCGCGGTAGCCGGCGCGGTAGAAGCGCGCGCCGATCCAGCACTGCACCGGCGTGGCCAGCAGCAACTGCAGCCAGCGTGGCAGCGGCTCGGCATGCGCACCGCGCAAGGCGTCGCCATCCAGCATGCCGAGCATCTGCCCCCAGAACGGCAGGGTCAGCAGCACCGCCGCGGCGAACAGGCCCAGCTCGCGCCGCCACGCACGTTGCTCGTCGCGCTCGCGCTCGGCCAGTTGCGCCGGATCCATGGCCTGCGCGATGCGCGCGCCGAACCCGGCACGGGCGATCCGCGCGATCAACTCCGCCGGCGCGACCGTGCCCGGCACGATCTCCACTCGCGCCTTGGCCGAGGCCAGGTTGGCGTGGCCGGCGAGCACGCCAGGGGTCTTCGCCAGCACGGCGTCGATCGCCGCCACGCAGGAGGCGCAGTGCAGGCCGCTGAGCTCCAGCGTCAGGGTCTCGGTGGGGACGCTGTAGCCGGCCTGCTGGATGCGCTGCAACAGCGTCGGCAGGTCCACCTGCTGCGGGTCGTAGTCGACCTGCACGCGCGCGCCGGCGTAGCTGGCCTGCGCCGATACATCGGGCAGGCGGGCGAGCGCCTTCTCCACACCAGCCGCGCAGGCGGCGCAGGTCATGCCCTGCACCGGCAAGGTCAGCGAAGCGGTGGCCGGGTGCGTGCTCATCGCGACGGCTCGCCGGCGGCATCGCCGCGGATGTCGCCCAGGATCGGGCAGGCGTCCGGCGCGCCGCGGCCGGGGCACTCCTCGACCAGCGCCGCCAGGGTGTCGCGCATCTCGGTCAGCTCGGCGATGCGCCGGTCCAGCGCCTGCAGGCGCGCGCTGGCGCGCTGCTTGATGCCCTCCACGCCGTGCACGCGATCGTCCTGCAACGCCAGCAACTCGCCGATCTCCTCCAGCGAAAAGCCCAGTTCCTTGGCGCGGCGAATGAAGCGCACCCGCTGCACCGCCGCAATGTCGTACTCGCGGTAGCCGGAGGCGCGGCGCGGGGCGGGCGGCAGCAGGCCCTGGCGCTCGTAGTAGCGCACGGTGTCGATGGCGACGTCGGCCTGGCGGGCGAGCGCGCCGATGGTGAAGCGGGCGGTGGCGGGGTCGGATCGCATGCGCACACCCTACTCCCTGGAGTCGGGTCCAGAGTCAAGCCTTGCCGCATGGCGGTCGCTTGCCGCGCACGCCGGCTTCGGTATCCTCTTGTTCCTTCTGCCGCCACGCCCTGCCTGTCCGTGCCGACCTTTGCCGTCCTGCTGCGCCTGCTGCTGTGCCTGAGCCTGCTGCTCAACGGCACCGCGGCCGCCATGGCGATGCCGGGCATGGCGACGCACGGCACCTCGACGCACGGCACGGCGGCCCCGGTCGCCAGCGCGGCGCCGGCGCATGCGGCGATGCCCTGCCACGACGCGCCGCCACCGCCGCCGGCGGATCACGACGGCCACTGCCACGACCATGCCGGCAAGCACGGTGGCTGCGGCGGGATGGCCGGCTGCCAATGCCCGCACGCGCAGCCGCTGCCGGCCCTGCTGGCGATGCCGCTGGCACTGCCGCGCATGCCGCGCACCCTCGTCGCCACTGCTTCCCAGACCGCGCACGGTGCGCCCGGCCTGCCGCGGCTGGAACGTCCTCCCAGCGCCTGAGCGCGCGCGGCCGCCTGTTGGGCGGCCTCCTGGCGGCAGCCCACTGGCGCTGCCGCGTCCGTGCCTGCAGCGTCCTTCGGCGCTGCGCGGCGCATCGCATCCGCTTACGGACATCGCACATGAACCCATCTTCCTCCGGCCTGCCGGCGCTGCCGTCGCGGCGCCGCTTCGTCACCGGGCTGGCGCTGGGCGCCGCCGCCGGCCTCACCGGGCTGCCGCTGCGCAGCGCCCACGCCAGCGCGCTCGCCCGCAACGGCGCCGCGCCCTACGTGCTGCACGGCACCGACCTGGACCTGAGCATCGGCAGCACCCGCGTCAACTTCACCGGGCGCGAGCGCCCCGCCATCGCCGTCAACGGCAGCGTGCCGGCGCCGCTGCTGCGCTGGCGCGAAGGCGATACCGTCACCATCCGCGTGGCCAACCGCCTGCCCGGCCACACCCAGACCTCGGTGCACTGGCACGGCCTGCTGCTGCCGGCCAACATGGACGGCGTGCCGGGCATGAGCTTCGACGGCATCTACCCGGGCGAGACCTACCAGTACCGCTTCGCCCTGCGCCAGTCCGGGACCTACTGGTACCACAGCCACTCGCTGCACCAGGAGCAGGCCGGGCTGTACGGCGCCATCGTGATCGACCCACGCGAGCCGCCGCCGTACCGCTACGACCGCGAGCACGTGCTGCTGCTGTCGGACTGGACCGACCTGGACCCGGCGGCGCTGTTCCGGCGGCTCAAGCAGATGCCGTCCTACGACAACCTGTACCAGCGCACCGTCGGCGATTTCCTGCGCGACGCGCGCGAGGACGGGCTGCGCGCCACCCTCGCCGACCGCGGCATGTGGGGGCGCATGCGGATGACGCCGAGCGACCTGTCCGACGTCAACGGCAACACCTACACCTACCTGCTCAACGGCATGACCCCGGCCGGCAACTGGACCGGGCTGTTCCGTCCCGGCGAGAAGGTGCTGCTGCGCTTCATCAACGCCTCCAGCATGAGCTACTTCGACGTGCGCATCCCCGGGCTGAAGATGACCGTGGTCGCCGCCGACGGCCAGTACGTGCATCCGGTGAGCGTGGACGAGTTCCGCATCGCCGCGGCCGAGACCTTCGATGTGCTGGTCGAACCCAGCGGCCAGGACGCCTACACGGTGTTCGCGCAGGACATGGGCCGCACCGGCCATGCGCGCGGCACGCTCGCAGTGCGCGAAGGACTGCAGGCACCGGTGCCGGCGAACGATCCGCGTCCGCTGCTGCGCATGCAGGACATGGGCCACGCGATGGCCGGCCACGCCGGCATGGAGCACGGCGCAGGCATGGCCATGCACGGCATGGAGGGCGGTTGCGGCGCGAACATGCACATGGCCGGCATGCCGGGCATGGAGCATGCTGCGCACGCTGCCACCGCACCTGCGCATCCACGCAGCGAACGCGGCAATCCGCTGGTGGACATGCAGTCCTCCGCCACCGCGCCACGGCTGGACGACCCGGGCATCGGCCTGCGCGACAACGGCCGCCGCGTGCTGAGCTACGCCGACCTGCACAGCCTGTTCGAGGACCCGGACGGACGCGAGCCGGGACGCGAGATCCAGCTGCACCTGACCGGCAACATGGAGAAGTTCGCCTGGTCCTTCGACGGCATTCCCTTCGCCAGCGCCGAACCGCTGCGGCTCAACTATGGCGAGCGCCTGCGCATCGTGCTGGTCAACGACACGATGATGCAGCACCCGATCCACCTGCACGGCATGTGGAGCGACGTGGAGGATGCGGCCGGCCGCTTCCAGGTGCGCAAGCACACCGTGGACATGCCGCCGGGCACGCGCCGCAGCTACCGCGTGCGCGCCGATGCGCTGGGCCGCTGGGCCTACCACTGCCACCTGCTCTACCACATGGACGGCGGCATGATGCGCGAAGTGCGGGTGGACGCATGAGCCGCTCACGTCTCGCCCCACTCGCCCAGGCCATCGGCATGGCGCTGCTGTTGGCGCACGCCGTGGCGCAAGCGCAGCATGCCCCCACGGCCGACACCGACGGCGGCGACGCACCTACTACCGCGCCCTGCGCCTGCCCGGCACCCGCTGCCACCATACCCATGGCGGGCGCTGCGGAGGCATCGCAGCCCGACACGGCAATGCACGGCGCCATGGACCACGCAGCCATGGGGCATGCCGCGCCCGCGCCGGCCATGCAAGACACGCCTGCGGCAGAGCACGCCGACGCCATGTCGCACGCGCACATGGACCACGCCACGATGGACCACGCGGCCACGCCGGCGTCGCAGGTCGATCACCGCGAACACGCGCATCACGCACACACCGTCACGGATCACGACGGCATGGACCATGCGATGCCCACCGCACCTGCCCCAGCGGTGAGCGCGTGCCAGTATCCTGCGAGCGCCGACACCTCGCTGCCACGCGAGCCGATCCCGCCGATCACCGCCGCCGATCGCGCGGCCGCGTTCCCGGTGCTGCGTGACCACGGTATGGCGCACGGCGCAGCGCGTATCGGCTACCTGCTGATCGATCGCCTGGAGGGCTGGGACAACGCCCACGGCAGCGGCCAGGCCTGGGAGGCGCGCGGCTGGTACGGCGGCGACATCGACCGGCTGTGGCTGCGCAGCGACGGCGAGCGCGAGGGCGGCCGCACCACGGCGTCTTCGCTGGAACTGGCCTACGGCCACGCGATCTCGCCCTGGTGGGACGTGCTGATCGGCGGCAGGCAGACATTCGCGGCGGGCCGCGCGCGGACATCGGCCGCGTTCGGCTTGCAAGGCATGGCGCCGTACAAGTTCGAGGTCTCGGCCATGCTCTACGTCGGCGATAGCGGCCATGCCAGCCTGCACCTGGAAGGCGCGTACGACGTGCTGCTGACCAATCGCCTGATCCTGCAGCCAAGGCTGGAAGCGGAACTGGCCGCGCGCAACGATCCGGCGCATCGCACCGGCAGCGGCCTGACCACCGTGGAGGGCGGGTTGCGCCTGCGCTACGAGGTCACCCGCCAGTTCGCGCCGTATGTCGGCGTGGAGCACGTGCGCAGCTTCGGCGACACCGCCGACCTGCGCCGCGCCGACGGCGAGGCGGCGCGCGAGACGCGCTGGGTCGCCGGCCTGCGGGTCTGGTTCTGAGCCGCGGCGGCGCGCCGCAGTACATGGCAAACGGCGGCGCAGAAGACGCGCCGCCTTGGCGAAACGCGGCGCCGCCGCTAGATCGGCGTTCGCGGTGCGTCAGTTACATGTACGCCTATACCACCATCCAGGCACGGCCAACGAAGACGTGCCTTCGTAGGAGCGGCTTCAACCGCGAGGGGCGTTACCGGGAAAGCCCGTCGCGGCTGAAGCCGCTCCTACGAGACGCTGCACCGCCCTTGGATGCCGACATCAAGCACGGACGCTACAGGCGCTGCACGCACCTCTTCACCGCTTACGCGTGCAGCGCCGCCTGCAACGCCGCCACCTCGTGCCGCGGCGGACGCAGCGCCCCCAGTGTGCGGACCAGCTCACGGTAGCTGCGCGCGAGTTGCCCGAACAGGCTGGCGTCGCTGTCGCGGGTCTCGGCGACTTCGGCATAGGCGCCGCGGCCGAGATCGATGAAGTAGTCCACGCTGACACGACGTCGCGCCGCCACGCCGGGGAACAGCCCGGCGATCAGCAGGCAACCGTCACCGACCTCGCGCAACGCGTCGGCGCGCGCACGCCCCACCTGCTCCTGCGCATGCAGCCAGGCCAGCGCCTGGATGCGCGCCAGCAGCTGCGCATCGCGCTGGTAGCGCAGCAGCACGAACACCAGATAGTGCTCGCGCGATTCGTCCAGCGGCCGGCCCAGGCGCTGCCCGGCCTCGTGCACCAGCGCCTGCCACAGCTCGGCCGGCGCCCCCTGTCTGAAAGACTCGTACATGCGTCCTCCTGCGTGGTGGGAACCCTCGCAGGAAGCTTATGCATAACCCGGGCCAGTGCGCTGGCAGCCGGCCATGGCGTCTGCCAAGCCAGCGGTGCGGCGCCTTACTCCACCGTCACCGACTTGGCCAGGTTGCGCGGCTTGTCCACGTCGGTGCCGCGCGCCAGCGCGGTGTGGTAGGCCAGCAACTGCACCGGCACGGTGTGCAGCACCGGGCTGAGCACGCCGGCATGGCGTGGCGTGCGGATCACGTGCACGCCCTCGGATTCGCTGAAGTTGCTGTCCTGGTCGGCGAACACGAACAGTTCGCCGCCGCGCGCGCGCACTTCCTGCATGTTCGACTTCACCTTCTCCAGCAAGGTGTCGTTGGGCGCGATCACCACCACCGGCATGTTGGCGTCGACCAGCGCCAGCGGGCCGTGCTTGAGCTCGCCCGCCGGATAGCCCTCGGCGTGGATGTAGGTGATCTCCTTGAGCTTGAGCGCGCCTTCCAGGGCGATCGGGTAATGCAGGCCACGGCCGAGGAACAGCGCGTTGTGCTTGTCGGCGAAGCGCTCGGCCCACACCGCGATCTGCGGTTCCAGGTTGAGCACGTGCTGCACGCTGCCGGGCAGGTAGCGCAGCTGCTCCAGGTACTCGGCCTCCTGCTCGGCGCTCAGCCGCCCGCGGCGCTTGGCCAGCACGCAGGTGAGCTGGAACAGCGCCGCCAGCTGGGTGGTGAAGGCCTTGGTCGAGGCCACCCCGACCTCGGCGCCGGCGCGGGTGTACAGCACCATCGCGCTGGCGCGCGGGATCGCGCTCTCGGGCACGTTGCAGATCGACAGGGTCTTGGTATGGCCCAGCGCCTTGGCGTACTTGAGCGCCTCCATCGTGTCCAGGGTTTCGCCGGACTGGGAGATGGTCACGATCAGCTGCCGCGGATTGGCGCAGGCATCGCGGTAGCGGTACTCGCTGGCGATCTCCACGCTGCACGGCAGCCCGGCGATGCCCTCGATCCAGTAGCGCGCGGTCAGCCCGGCGTAGTAGCTGGTGCCGCAGGCCAGGATCTGCACGCCATCCACGTCGGCCAGCAGCGCCTCGGCCTTGCTGCCGAACAGCGTGGTGTCGAACCCGCCGGCGTCGAACAGCGCCTCCAGCGTGTCGGCCAGCGCGCGCGGCTGCTCGTGGATCTCCTTCTGCATGAAGTGGCGGTACGGGCCCAGTTCCAGCGAGGCCAGCGACACGTCGGACACGTGCGGCTCGCGCTGCACCGGCTGGTCCTGCGCGTCGTACACCTGCACGCCGTCGCGGCGCAGCTCGGCGGTGTCGCCCTCTTCCAGGAAGATCACCCGGCGCGTGGCCTGGATCACCGCCGAGACGTCGGAGGCGATGAAGTTCTCGCCCTCGCCCAGGCCGATCAGCAGCGGGCACCCCATGCGCGCGCACACCAGCAGGTCCGGGCGCGACTTGCTCACCGCGGCCACGGCATAGGCGCCGGTCAGTTCCTTCACCGCCGCCTGCAGCGCGCCGAGCAGGTCGCGGCCCTGTGCGATGTAGTGGTGGATCAGGTGGGCAATGACCTCGGTGTCGGTCTGCGACTCGAACACGTAGCCCAGCGCGGTCAGGCGCTCGCGCTGCTGTTCGTGGTTCTCGATGATGCCGTTGTGGACCAGCGCCAGGTCGCCGTGGCTGACGTGCGGGTGCGCATTGGCCTCGGTGACGCCGCCGTGGGTCGCCCAGCGGGTGTGGCCGATGCCCAGCGGCGCGTGCAGGCCCTCGGCCAGCGCGGCGCTCTCGGTCTCGGACACGCGGCCGGTGCGGCGCACGCGGCGTACCTGTCCGTCGGCGATGGCGGCGATGCCGGCCGAGTCGTAGCCCCGGTATTCCAGGCGCTTGAGCCCCTCGATCAGGACCGGAACCACATCGCGATCCGCGATCGCACCGACGATACCGCACATAGCCACGCCCTTCGCCGAAAAGTCCGCCATTCTAGCGAAGTCCGCTGAATGTCTCGCCGCTGTCCGCTGCCGGACACAGGGCGTGTCACCCATTCCCGAGCATGCCGCGCCCCAGTGTCCGCGAACGTGTCCGCGGACACCCGGACACCTGTCCGCGCCGTCCGTCCCCATGCAATTCAATGGCTTGCAGTTGGCACGCATCGTGCTGTGAAGTCCCCATCCTCACCGCTGCGACCGTCCGATGATCCGTGACACCTCCGCCCAGGACCAGGTTCTCGCCCGCCCCCGTTCCGCGGCCTGGCGCCGCTGGCTGTGGCCCGGGCTGATCGCCGCGCTGGTGCTGCTGGGCATCGCCTTCGCCGCACGCGGCTGGATCGCCGGCAGCCGCTCGTTCGACGCACAGCGGGTGCGCATCGCCACGGTGACCCGCGGCGATCTGGTCCGCGATATCTCCGCCGACGGCCGCCTGATCGCCGCCAACAGCCCCACCCTGTACGCGATCTCCGGCGGCACCGTGACCCTGAAGGTGGTCGCCGGCGACGTGGTCAAGCAGGGCCAGGAACTGGCCGAGATCGACAGCCCGGAGCTGCGCAGCAAGCTCGCTCAGGAAGAAGCCACCCTGGCCGGCCTGCAGGCCGAGGCCGGTCGTGCCGACCTGGACGCGACCCTGGCCCGCGCCAACGCCAGCAAGCTGATCGACCAGGCACAGATCGAGCGGCAGGCCGCCAGCCGCGACCTGGAGCGCTACCAGCGCGGCTATGAAGGCGGCGCGGTGCCGGCGGTGGAGCTGGCCAAGGCCCAGGACACCCTGAAGAAGGCCGACATCGCGATGAGCCATGCGCAGAAGGATTCGGGCCTGCAGGCGCAGGGCGCCTCGCTGGACGCGCGCAACAAGCGCCTGCTCGCCGAGCGCCAGCGCGCGGTGGTGGCCGAGGTGCAGCGCCAGGTCGACCTGCTGACCCTGCGCTCGCCGTTCGACGGCCAGGTCGGCCAGGTGCAGGTCTCGCAGCACACCAACGTCGCCGCCAACGCGCCGGTGCTGAGCGTGGTCGACCTGTCCAAGTTCGAACTGGAGATCAAGGTGCCGGAAAGCTTCGCCCGCGACCTGGCGATCGGCATGCCGGCGCAGTTGACCAGCGGTGCCGGCGAACCCTTCGCCGGCGCGATCTCGGCGGTGTCGCCGGAAGTGGTCAACGGCGAGGTCAACGCGCGCATCCGCTTCACCGACAAGCAGCCGCCGGGCCTGCGCCAGAGCCAGCGCATGAGCGCGCGGGTGCTGCTGGATACCCGCAAGAACGTGCTCAAGCTCGAGCGCGGCCCATTCGTCGAACAGTCCGGCGGCCGCTACGCCTACGTCATGGACGGCGACTCGGCGGTGCGCCGCCCGGTCGAACTCGGCGTCACCAGCCTGGGCGAAGTCGAAGTGCGCTCGGGCCTGCAGCCGGGCGACCGGGTCGTGGTCTCCGGCAGCGACCTGTTCGGCGATGCGCCGCAGGTGACGGTGCATTAGGAGCCGGGATTGGGGATTCGGGAATGGGGATTCGTCAGTCCCTCTCGTTTTCCTCTCCTGGCCGCTGCTTTCGACTCTCGACATCCCCAATCCCCAATCCCCGCTCCACCAGCACAGGAACTCACGCCATGCTCGAAATGCGCTCCGTCTCCAAGGTCTTCCGCACCGAACAGGTCGAGACGCATGCGTTGCGCTCGCTGGACCTGCATGTCCGCGAGGGCGAGTTCGTCGCCGTCACCGGGCCGTCGGGTTCGGGCAAGACCACCTTCCTCAACATCGCGGGGTTGCTGGAGACGTTCACCAGCGGCCAGTACCTGCTCGATGGCCAGGACGTCAGCAACCTCAACGACGATGCGCGCTCGCGCATGCGCAACCAGAAGATCGGCTTCATCTTCCAGGGCTTCAACCTGATCCCCGACCTCAACCTGTTCGACAACGTCGACGTGCCGCTGCGCTACCGCGGCATGGGCGCGGCCGAGCGCAAGCAGCGCATCGAGGAAGCGCTGAGCCGGGTCGGGCTGGGCTCGCGCATGAAGCACTATCCGTCCGAACTGTCCGGCGGCCAGCAGCAGCGCGCGGCGATCGCCCGCGCCCTGGCCGGCAGCCCGCGCCTGCTGCTGGCCGACGAACCGACCGGCAACCTCGACTCGCAGATGGCGCGCGGGGTGATGGAACTGCTGGAGGAGATCAACGCGCAGGGCTCGACCATCGTCATGGTCACCCACGACCCGGAACTGGCCGCGCGCGCGCAGCGCAACGTGCACATCGTCGACGGCCAGGCCACCGACCTGCAGCGCGAGCCGGTGCTGGTGCACGGCGGCCACGGCACCACGGCCACGCCCTGACCGGCACGGCGACGGCGCGGAGACCGACATGCTCGGCTATTACTTCCAGCAAGCGTGGCGCAGCCTGCGCCGCAGCCCGGTGCTCACCGCGTTGATGGTGCTGTCCATCGCCGTGGGCATCGGCGCGGCGATGACCACGCTGACGGTGATGCGGCTGCTGTCCGGCGATCCCTTGCCCGGGCGCAGCCAGCAGATCTTCTTCGCGCAACTCGATCCGCGCCCCAGCAACGGCGCCAACCAGAAGCCGTACGACAAGCTCGACTACCCCTCGGCCATGGACCTGTGGACGCGCGGGCGCGCCGACCGCCAGGCCATGGTCGCCGAGAGCGAGATCAAGGTGCACGCGGCGGACGGCGCGACCCCGCCGTTCATGACCCAGTTGCTGATGACCCAGGCCGATTTCTTCCCGATGTTCCAGGTGCCGTTCGCCTACGGCAGCGGCTGGCGCGCGCGCGACGACCAGGACCGGGCGCGGGTGGCGGTGATCTCGTCCGACCTCAACGCCAAGCTGTTCCAGGGCCGCAACAGCGTCGGCCGCAGCCTGCTGGTGCGCGGCACGGCGGTGCGCATCGTCGGCGTGCTGGCACCGTGGCGGCCGTCGCCGCTGTTCTACACGCTGGCCGGCGGCAGCTTCGCCCATGGCGATACCGCCAGCTTCTACGGACGGCCGCAGGACGTGTTCATGCCGCTGTCCAGCAGCCTGGAGGTCAACGACGGCCACATCCAGCCGTGGACCTGCTTCAGCAAGCCCGAGGCCAACCTGGACCTGCGCAGCGCGCCGTGCGTGTGGCTGCAGTTGTGGGTGCAGCTGGACACGCCGGCCAAGGTCGCCGACTACCGCCGGCTGCTGACCGACTACGCCGCGCAGCAGCACGCCGCCGGGCGCATCGGCCGCGCCGACACCGCGCGCCTGCTGTCCCTGCCGCAATGGCTGGACCATAACCGCGTGGTGCCGGGCGACGTGCGCCTGCAGAGTTGGCTGGCGCTGGCGTTCCTGGGCCTGTGCCTGTTCAACAGCGTCGGCCTGCTGCTGGCCAAGTTCCTGCGCCGCGGCGGCGAGATCGGCGTGCGTCGCGCGCTGGGGGCGTCGCGCCGCGCGATCTTCGCGCAGTGCCTGACCGAGGCCAGCGTGATCGGCCTGCTCGGCGGCGCCGGCGGCTGGCTGCTGACCCTGCTGGGCCTGTGGAGCGTGCGCCAGCAGCCCACCGCCTACGCCGACTTGGCGCATCTGGATCCGACGACGTTCGCCGGCACCTTCGCACTGGCGATCGCCTGCAGCCTTGCCGCCGGCCTGTTCCCTGCCCTGCGCGCCAGCCGTATCGCGCCGGCCATGCAACTCAAGAGTCTGTAACCGGGGCGCACGACGATGCACATCACTCCCATCCTCAGCGCGCTGTCGCGCCATCGCATCGCCGCCGCGCTGATCGCGCTGGAAGTGGCGCTGGCCTGCGCCGTGCTGTGCAACGCCTTCTTCCTGATCGGCAATCGCCTGGAGCTGGTGCACCTGCGCAGCGGCATCGACGAATCCGCGCTGGGCCTGGTGTCGCTGTCCGGCTGCGACGGCTGCAACGCCGCCGACGTCAACGCCCGCGCGCTGGATGCGGTGCGCCGCACGCCCGGCGTGCGCGCGGCCGGCGCCGTCAACACCGTCCCGTTCGCGCCGCCGGTGTTCAACAATGGACTGTGCCTGGACCAGGACTGCACCCAGGTCGGCGGCGTGCCGCACTTCTACATGGTCAGCCCGGGCGCCGTCGCCGCGCTGGCGCTGCAGCCGGACAGCGGCCGCACCTTCGGCGAGGCCGACTACCAGCCGCTCGACAACGGCATCCCGACCGCGGCCGGCGTGTGGATCACGCGGGCGCTGGCCGCGCACCTGTGGCCGGGCCAGGATCCGCTGGGCAAGGAATTCTGGGCCGGCGGCCACTTCCGCGTGATCGGCACGCTGGAGCACCTGGCGCGCCCCGATCCGGGCCGCAGCGAGGATGGCGTGATCGGCAGCGACTGGTCGGTGGTGATCCCGGTGCGCGAGGCCGCGCAGTCCGGCACCTATGTGCTGCGCGCCGATCCGCGCGAGGTGCCGCGGGTGTTGGCGCAGGCCCGCGCCGCGGTGGCACGGGCGGTGCCCGAGGCGGTGCTGGACAACGCCAACAGCAAGCCGCTGGACGACCTGCGCCAGACGTATTTCCAGAGCGACCGCGCGATGACCGGGCTGCTGGTCGCGATCATCGTCGCGATGCTGCTGGTGACCGCGCTGGGCATCGTCGGCCTGGCCAGTTTCTGGGTGCAGCAGCGCACCAAGCAGATCGGCATCCGCCGCGCGCTCGGCGCCACCCGCCGCGACATCCTGCGCTACTTCCAGACCGAGAATCTGCTGCTGGTCGGCGCCGGCGTGGCCCTGGGCATGTTGCTGGCCTACGGCGGCAACGTGCTGCTGATGCGGGTCTTCGAACTGGAACGGTTGCCGGCCAGCTACCTGCCGGTCGGCGCGCTGCTGCTGTGCGCGCTGGGCCAGCTCGCCGTCCTCGGCCCGGCGCTGCGCGCCGCCGCCGTCGCCCCCGCCATCGCCACCCGCAGCGCCTGATCCGGAGCCCGCATGTTCGCTTACTACCTTCGCCTGGCGCTGCGCAGCTTCGGCCGCAACCGCATCCTCACCGGGCTGATGGTGCTGGCCGTGGCGCTGGGCATCGGCGCGTCGATGACCATGCTGACGGTGCTGCACACGCTCTCCGGCGACCCGCTGCCCGGGCACAGCGCCACGCTGTTCCATCCGCAGCTGGATCCGCGTCCGCGCAACCTGCCCAGCGCCGACCCCGAGCCGCCGGACGAGCTGACCTGGCAGGACGCCACCGCGCTGTATCGGGCGCAGGCGGCGCCGGCGCAGACCATGACCAGCGCGAACTGGCTGCCGGTGCGCCAGACCGTGCCCAACAGCCCCTTGCGCATGCTCACCACCCGCGCCGCCACCGCCGACCTGTTCGGCATGTTCGGCATGCGCTTCCTCTACGGCAGCGGCTGGAGCCATCGCGACGATACCCAGCGCGCGCCGGTGGTGGTGCTGAGCCGCAAGCTCAACGACGCGTTGTTCGGCGGCGCCGACAGCGTCGGCAAGACCCTGACCATCGCCACCCGCCCGTTCCGGGTGATCGGGGTGATCGACGCCTGGGATGCGCAGCCGCGCTTCTACGACCTCAACTCCGGCGCGTACACGCCGCCGGAAGCGCTGTACATGCCGTTCGAGACCTGGCTGGACCTGCCGCAGGACTATGGCTACGGGCCGATGCAGTGCTGGGGCAAGGATGGCGAGGCCGGCCTGCACGACCCCAAGGCCGCGCAATGCACCTGGGTGCAGTACTGGGCGCGGCTGGACACGCCGGAGCAGGTGCGGCGCTATCGCGCGGCGCTGGACGCCTACAGCGCGCAGCAGCGCCAGCTCGGCCGCTTCGAACGCGCCCCCAACACCCGCCTGCGCGGCCTGGTCGACTGGCTGGACTACAAGCGGGTGGTGCCGGCCACGGTGCGCATGCAGACCTGGATCGCCTTCGGCGTGCTGCTGGTGTGCCTGCTCAATGCAGTGGGCCTGCTGGTCGCCAAGTTCATGCGCAAGGCCGGCGAGATCGGCGTGCGCCGCGCGCTCGGCGCCAGCCGCCGCGCGGTGTTCGCGCAGTGCCTGGCCGAATCGGCGCTGATCGGCTGCCTGGGCGGCCTGCTCGGCATCCCGCTGACCTGGATCGGCCTGTGGCTGGTGCGCCAGCAACCGGTGGCGTACGCGCAGCAGGCGCATGCCGATCCCGCGATCCTCGGCATCGCCCTGGCCGTGGCCACGCTCTCGGCGCTGGCCGCCGGCCTGTGGCCGGCCTGGCGCGCCTCGCGCATCGCCCCCGCCCTGCAGGTGAAATCGCTATGACCCCGCTGCCTCCCGTGCGTCCCATCCTGTCCGCATTGGGCAGCCATCGCGCCGCGGTGGTGCTGATGGCGCTGCAGATCGCCCTGACCCTGGCGGTGCTGTGCAACCTGGTGTTCATCATCGCCCGCACCTACCAGCGCGTGCAGACCCCGACCGGGGTGATGGAACAGGACATCGGCCTGATCCAGAGCATCAGCGTGGTCGGCGAGCCGGGCAGCGTCAGCAGCGTCGGCCGCAGCCTGGACATCCTGCAGGCGGTGCCCGGCGTCGAAGCGGCGGCGTTCGGCACGCCGCCGCTGTGGGGCCCGACGCAGGCGCAATTGTTCCTGCAGCCGCAGGCTACGCAAGCGGTCGCCCGTGCGCGCCTGTTTCTCGGCAGCCAGGGCCTGAACCGCACGCTGGGCATCCGCATCGTCGCCGGTCGCGACCTACGCGACGCGGAGCTGACCGGCGCCTCGGACCTGTTCGGTGCGCCGCCGGAGATCGAGCGGCGCCTGCCGGCCCTGATCACGCCCTCGCTGGCCGCCAAACTGTTCCCCGGCGCGTCGCCGCTGGGGCGCACCCTCTACACCAGCACCTTCAACCAGCAGGTGCGCCTGGACATCGTCGGGGTGATGGCGCCGGTGCGCGGCGACATCACCGGCCACGACGACGATGCCGATGCGCTGCTCACCGAGATCCGCATCGGCAGCGAAGGCTGGGGCGGCGGCTACCTGATCCGCAGCACGCCCGGGCAACTGGCGCAGGTGCTGCCGCGCGCGGCGGCGGCGATGCAGCGCGCCAACCCCACCTACGTGCAGCAGCGCGTGGCCACCATGCAGGAACTGCGGACCGAGTACTTCAAGAGCGACAGCGCGGTGGCGCGGATGCTGCTGGCGATCATCCTGATCCTGCTCACCGTCACCGCGCTGGGCATCGGCGGGCTGGCCAGCTTCTGGGTGCAACAGCGCACCCGGCAGATCGGCATCCGCCGCGCGCTCGGCGCCACCCGCGGCGACATCCTGCGCTACTTCCAGCTGGAAAACCTGCTGATCGTCGGCGGCGGCGCGCTGCTCGGCGCCGTGCTCGCCTACGTCATGAACCAGTGGCTGATGCAGCGCTTCGAACTGGAGCGGCTGTCCTCGCCCACCGTCCTGACCGGCATCGTCGCGGTGTGGCTGCTCGGCCAGTGCGCCGTGCTCGGCCCCGCCCTGCGCGCCGCCGCCGTCCCGCCCGCCACCGCCACCCGCAGCGCCTGACCCCGGAGTTCCCATGTTCGGCTACTACGTCCGCCTCGCCTTGCGCAGCTTCCGCCGCAACAAGGTCCTCACCGCACTGATGGTGCTGGCCATCGCCCTGGGGATCGGCGCCAGCATGACCACGCTGACCGTGTTCTACGTGCTCTCCGGCGACCCGATCCCGCAGAAGAGCGACCGCCTGTTCTACGTGCAGGTGGATGCGCAGCCCAAGTCCGGCTACCAGCCGGGCGAGGAACCGGATTCGCAGAACACCCGTTTCGATGCCGAGGCCCTGCTGCGCGAGAAGCGCGCCAAGCGCCAGGCGCTGATGACCGGCGGCAGCGTGGCGATCGAGCCGACCAAGAGCGGCCTGAAACCGTTCAAGTCGGAAGTGCGCTTCACCTCCGCGGACTTCTTCCCGATGTTCGACACGCCGTTCCTGTACGGCCACGGCTGGACCGGCACCGAAGACGAGCGCCACGACCGCGTGGTGGTCATCAGCCGAAAGCTCAACGAGAAGCTGTTCGATGGCGCCGACAGCGTCGGCCGCGAACTGCGCATGGACCAGAACACCTTCCGCATCGTCGGCGTGCTCGACGCCTGGGAGGTCAAGCCGCGCTTCTACGACGTCACCAACACCTATGGCGCGGACGAACAGGCCTATCTGCCGTTCACGGTGGCGATGGACCTGAAGATGGACCGCAACGGCAGCATGAACTGCTTCGGCGACAGCAACGGCGACCAGACCGCACTCAATGCGCCCTGCACCTGGGTGCAGTACTGGGTGGAACTGGAAAGCCCGGCGCAGGCCGCCGACTACAAGGCCTACCTGGAGAACTATTCGGCCCAGCAGCGCGCCGCAGGCCGCTTCCAGCGCCCCAACAACGTGCGCCTGCGCAACGTCATGCAGTGGCTGGACCACAACGAAGTGGTGCCCGGCGACGTGCGCCTGCAGCTGTGGCTGGCGATGGGCTTCCTGCTGGTGTGCCTGCTCAACACCGTCGGCCTGCTGCTGGCCAAGTTCCTGCGCCGCAGCGGCGAGATCGGCGTGCGCCGCGCGCTGGGCGCCTCGCGCGGGGCGATCTTCGCGCAATGCTTAGTGGAAGCAGGCGCCATCGGCCTGGCCGGCGGCGTGGCCGGTCTCGGATTGGCCACGCTCGGGCTGTGGGCGGTCCGCCAGCAGCCGGCCAGCTACGCCAAGCTGGCGCACCTGGATCCGAGCATGCTGGCGCTGACCTTCGCCATGGCGGTAGGTGCCAGCCTGCTCGCCGGCCTGTTGCCGTCGTGGCGCGCCATCCAGGTGGCGCCCGCCCTGCAACTCAAGTCCTGATCCTGCGCGCCCTGCGCCTTCCACGCATTCTCACAAGGTCATCGCCATGGATATCCGCCCCATCCTGTCCACCCTGCGCCGGCACAAGACCGCCGCCGCGCTGATCGTGCTGGAGATCGCCCTGGCCTGCGCGATCGTGTGCAACGCGCTGTTCCTGATCGGCAACCGCATCGAGACCCTTCACCGGCCCAGCGGCATCGCCGAGTCGGAACTGGTGACGATCTCGCTGGGCGGCATCGGCCAGCAGGTCAACGCCGCCGCGCGCACCCGCGAGGACCTGGCCGCCTTGCGCGCGGTGCCCGGCGTGCGCAACGCCACGCTGCTCAACCAAGTGCCGTTCGTGCACTACTCCTGGAACACCAGCCTGTCGCTGACCCCGGACCAGGAGCGACCCACCCTGAACGCGGCGCAGTACATGGCCGAGGAAGGCACGCTGAAGACCCTGGGCCTGAAGCTGGTGGCCGGACGCGATTTCGCGCCCGACGAGTACATGGATCTGGAAGCGGCGCAGACCGACAAGCGGATCCAGGAGAAAGGCACCGCCATCATCCTCAACCGCGCCACCGCGGAAAAGATGTTCCCGGGGCAGAACGCGCTGGGCAAGACCGTGTACACCGGGCCGGTGGGCGCCCGCGTGGTCGGCATCGTCGAGACCCTGGCGCGGCCCACCGCCGCCAGCGGCCTGGCCGAGATCGACTACGCGATGCTGCTGCCGTTTCGCCTGAGCTACACCGACGGCCTGTACGTGCTGCGCGTCACCGACCCGGCGCGGCGCCAGGAAGTGCTGAACGCGGCGACGGCGGCCTTGATGAAGGTCGACAGCAGCCGGCTGGTGCTCAAGCAGCAGACCTACAGCGAGATCCGCGACGCCTACTTCCAGGGTGACCGCGCGATGGTGTGGCTGCTCGGCGCGGTGTGCGTGGCGTTGCTGGTGGTCACCGCGCTGGGCATCGTCGGCCTGGCCAGCTTCTGGGTGCAGCAGCGTACCAAGCAGATCGGCATCCGCCGTGCGCTCGGCGCCACCCGCGGGCAGATCCTGCGCTACTTCCAGACCGAGAACTTCCTGCTGGCCAGCACCGGCATCGTGCTCGGCATGCTGCTGGCCTACGCCATCAACCAGTGGCTGATGGGCAAGTACGAATTGCCGCGGCTGCCGCTGTCCTACCTGCCGATCGGCGCGGTGGCGCTGTGGCTGCTCGGCCAGCTGGCGGTGTTCGCGCCGGCGCGCCGCGCCGCCGACGTGCCGCCGGCCGTCGCCACCCGCAGCACCTGATCCATCCCCTTGGCCGGCTCCGGCCGGCCTTTTTTATCGAGCGCGCCATGCCCCGCAACCATCGTCCACTGCCGTCCTCCGGTCGCCTGCGCCACGCGCCTGCGTGGCCGCGGCCGTGCCCGATCGGCCAGGCGGCGCCGGTGCGGCGCGGCCGTTGAGCGTCGCGGTCATGGCACTGGGCCCGATGCTCTCGACGCTGTCCCGGCACCGCACCGCGGCGACGCTGATCGTGCTGGAGATCGCGCTGGCCTGCGCGATCGTCTGCAACGCGCTGTTCCTGATCGGCAACCGCATCGCGACCCTGCGCAGCGCCAGCGGCGTCGCCGAAGCGGAACTGGTGACGATCGCCCTCGGCGGCATCGGCCGGCAGGTCGACGCGGCGGCACGCACCCGCGAAGACCTGGCCGCGTTGCGCGCGCTGCCCGGCGTGCGCAACGCCACCGTCGTCAACCAAATGCCGTTCGGGGACGCCGCGTGGAACGTCGGCCTGAATCTGACCCCTGACCAGGAATGGCCCACGCTCAATGCAGCGCAGTACAAGGCCGAGGAGGCAACGCTGCGCACGCTGGGCCTGCGCCTGATCGCCGGGCGCGATTTCCGCGCCGACGAATACCTGGACCTGGACGCCCTGCGCAACGACGAGCGCCTGCGCAACGCCGGCGGCGCGGTCATCCTCAACCGGGCGGCGGCGGAAAAGATGTTCCCCGGACAGAACGCGCTGGGCAGGACCGTCTACCGCGGCACCGTGCCGGCGCAGGTGGTCGGCATCGTCGACGCCCTGGCCCGCCCCAACCCGGACCTGGTCGGCCCGGCGCAGGCGCCCTACGCATTGCTGATTCCGCTGCGCATGCCCTACACCGACGGGCTGTACGTGCTGCGCGTGCGCGACCCGGCGCAACGCCAGGTCGTGCTCGCCGCGGCGACCGCGGCGCTGATGCAGGTGGACGGCAGCCGGCTGGTGCTCGAGCAGCAGACCTACAGCGAGATCCGCGACGCCTACTTCCAGGGCGACCGCACCATGGTGTGGCTGCTCGGCGCGGTGTGCGTGGCGTTGCTGGTGGTCACCGCGCTGGGCATCGTCGGCCTGGCCAGTTTCTGGGTGCAGCAACGCACCCGGCAGATCGGCATCCGCCGCGCCCTCGGCGCCACCCGCAGCCAGATCCTGCGCGACTTCCAGGCCGAGAATTTCCTGCTGACCAGCGCCGGCATCGCGCTGGGCATGCTGCTGGCGTACGCGATCAACCAGTGGCTGATGGGCCGGTACGAACTGCCGCGGCTGCCGCTGTCCTACCTGCCACTCGGCGCGGCGACGCTGTGGCTGCTCGGCCAGTGCGCGGTGCTCGCACCGGCGCGGCGCGCGGCGGCGGTGCCGCCGGCCGTGGCCACCCGCAGCCTCTGATCCCGTCCTTCCATCGCCCGCCACCGCCCCCTTCTCCAGGACGCCACGATGTTCGGCTACTACTGCAAACTGGCGCTGCACAGCTTCCGCCGCAACCGGCTGCTCACCGCCCTGATGGTGCTGGCGATCGCGGTCGGCATTGGCGCGTCGATGACCACGCTCACCGTGTTCCATGTGCTGGCGGCCGATCCCATCCCTGGCAAGAGCGCGCAACTGTTCAACGTCGAACTCAACGTCGAACCCGACGACCGTTACGATCCGAACGACACCGACCCGCAGCAACTGACCCGCCACGATGCCGAGACGCTGCTGCGCGACCGGCGCGGCGACCGCCAGGCGATGATGTCGGCCGGCAGCGTGACGGTGGTGCCGGCGCAACCGCAGCTGACGCCGTTCGGCGCCGAAGCGCGCTACACCAGTGCCGACTTCTTTCCGATGTTCGCCGTGCCGATGCGCTACGGCCACGCCTGGACCGCGGACGACGATGCCCGGCGCGCACGTGTCGCGGTGATCTCGCGGCGGCTCAATACCCAGCTGTTCGGCGACGTGGACAGTGTCGGCCGCCAGCTCCAGCTCGGCGATGCCGTGCTGCGGGTGGTCGGGGTGATCGACGTCTGGGACATGAACCCGCGCTTCTACGATCTCACCAACAACGAGTATGGCGACAGCGAGGACGTGTTCGTGCCGTTCTCCACCGCACGCGACCTGGACCTGGACGTCAGCGGCTCGATGTCATGCTGGGGCGACCATGCCGGCAACAGGACCAGCGCGAACGCCCCCTGCGCCTGGATCCAGTACTGGGTGGAACTGGACAGCCCCGGCAAGCGCGCCGCCTACCTGGACGCGCTGCAGGCCTATGCGCAGCAGCAACGCGACGCCGGCCGCTTCCGCCATCCGCCGGACATCCACCTCAGCGACGTGATGACCTGGCTGGACCGCAACCACGCCGTGCCCTCCGACGTGCGCCTGCAGGTGTGGCTGGCGCTGGCGTTCCTGGGCATCTGCCTGCTCAACACCGCCGGGCTGATGCTGGCCAAGTTCCTGCGCCAAAGCGGCGAGATCGGCGTGCGCCGCGCGCTGGGCGCCTCGCGCCGCGCGATCTTCGCCCAGCACCTGGTCGAAGTGGCGGCGATCGGCGCGGTCGGCGGCAGCGCCGGCCTGTTGCTGGCCTGGATCGGCACCTGGCTGGTGCGGCAGCAGCCGTCCACCTACGCCGCGCTGGCGCACATGGATGGCCGCATGCTGCTGCTCGCGCTGGCGTTGAGCCTCGGCAGCGCCCTGCTCGCCGGCCTGCTGCCGGCATGGCAGGCGATGCGCGTGCCCACCGCCCTGCAGCTCAAGTCGCAATGACGCGCCACGCGCGCCCCTCTTCGCCAGGAACTCCCGCCGTGTCCCTCCATCCCATTCTCTCCAGTCTGCGCAAGCACCGCGTCGCGGCCAGCCTGATCGTGCTGGAAATCGCCTTCAGCTGCGCCGTGGTCTGCAATGCGCTGTTCCTGATCGATCAGCGGCTCGAGCGCATGCAGCGGCCCAGCGGCGTCGCCGAGCAGGAGCTGGTGCAGCTGCGCAGCCGCAGCGTGGTCAGCGACGGCAATGGCGCAGCGCAGACCCGGGCCGACCTGGACGCGCTGCGACGCATCCCGGGTGTGCGCGACGCCAGCATCATCAACCAGGCGCTGTTCGGCGATTCGCTCGGCTACAGCGGCGTGTCGCTCAGCCCGGATCAGGAACGCAGCACCCTGCACGCGGTGCAGTACTTCGGCGACGCACGGCTGCTCGACACCCTGGGCTTGCACCTGGTCGCAGGGCGCCGCTTCGCGGACGACGAGTTCATCGACGACGCGCAACTGCGCGATCCGGTGGCCAAGCGCATCCCGCCTTCGGTCATCCTCAGCCAATCGCTGGCGCAACGCCTGTTCCCCGGCCAGAACGCGGTGGGCCGCACCATCTACGTCTACGGCGAACACCGCATCGTCGGCGTGGTGCAGCGCCTGGTGCAACCCCGCGAAGGCGGGACCACCGGCCACTACGAAGACACGATGCTGTTCCCGGTGAACGTTCCCTACGATCACGGCACCTATCTGCTGCGCGTACGCGACCCGGCACAGCGCGAGGCGGTGTTGCGGCAAGCCAAGGCGACGCTGGCGCAACACGGTCCACGGCGCATGGTGAAAGGCGCCCGGACCTTGCAGCAGGCACGCGCGGCCTATTACCGCGACGACCAGGCGATGGCCTGGCTGCTGGTCGGCGTGAGCGTGGCGCTGCTGCTGGTCACCGCCCTGGGCATCGTCGGCCTGACCAGTTTCTGGGTGCAGCAGCGCACCAAGCAGATCGGCATCCGCCGCGCGCTCGGTGCCACCTGCACGCAGATCCTGCGGCATTTCCAGCTGGAGAATTTCCTGCTCGCCAGCACCGGCATCGTGCTCGGCATGCTGCTGGCCTACGCCGCCAACCTGTACCTGATGAGCGCCTACGAACTGCCGCGGCTGCCGCTGTGGTACCTGCCGGTCGGCGCGGTGGTGCTGTGGCTGCTCGGCCAGCTCGCGGTGCTGCCGCCCGCACGTCGCGCCGCGGCGGTGCCGCCGGCGGTGGCCACCCGCAGTGTCTGAGCGAACGCGGCCACCGTCCAAACGAGGAGAGGCAGGATGCTGAACCATTATCTTTTGCTGGCCTGGCGCAGCCTGCGGCGCACGCCGATCGCCACCGCGCTGATGGTGCTGGCGATCGGCCTGGGCATCGGCGCGAGCATGACCATGCTGACGGTGCTGCACGTGATGTCGCGCGACCCGCTGCCGGACAGGAGCGGTGCGCTCTACACCCCGCATCTGGATCCGTTGCCGGCCAGCTATCCCGAAAACCAGGAGTGGAGCGATCCGGCCGACAACCTTACCTGGCCAGACGCAATGGCGCTGCTGCGCGCCGCACCCGCCACGCCGCAGGCGGCGATGGCCGGGGGGCAAGCGTTGCTATGGCTACCGCGCGGCGCCCAAGCGCCGCTCGACCTGAGCGGCCGCTATGCCAGCGCCGGGTTCTTTGCCCTGTTCGGCATCCCGTTGCAGCGCGGACACGGCTGGAGCACACAGGACGACCAGAACCACGCTCGCGTCATCGTGCTGAGCCGCACCCTGGCCAATACTCTGTTCGGCGCGCGCGATCCGATCGGCCAGCGGGTAGCGCTCGGGGGAAAGCGCATCGGCTTCGAGGTGATCGGCGTGACCGGCGATTGGGATCCGCAACCGCTGTTCTACGCCGACCCGGGCAGCAAGGGCAGCTTCGGCCAGCGCGACGATTTCTTCCTGCCCCTGTCGACCGCGATGGAACTGGCACTGGACGTCAACAGCAACATCAGCAGCTGGAACAGCTTCAACGGCAACGACGCGGCGCGATTCAAGGATCCGTCGACAAGCTGGCTGCAGTTCTGGGTGCGCCTGGACACGCCGCAGCAGGTCGCCGCCTACCAGCGCTTGCTCTACGACTACGCCGCGACACAGCACGCCAGCGGACGCTTCCAGCGCCCGCCGCAGCGTGCACGCCTGTATGCGTTGATGGAGTGGCTGCGCCACCTGCGGATGGTGCCCGACGATGTGCGCCTGCAGACGCTGCTGGCGCTGGGCTTCCTGTGGATCTGCCTGGTCAACGTAATCGCCTTGCTACTGGCGAAATTCCTGCGTCGCGGCGGCGAGATCGGCGTGCGACGCGCGCTCGGCGCCCGCCGCAGCCACGTGTTCCTGCAGTTCGGCAGCGAAGCCGCGCTGATCGGGCTGCTCGGTGGCGCCGTGGGCATCGCGATCGCCGAGTTGGGTCTGTGGAGCGTGCGCCAGCGCCCGGACGACTACGCCAGGCTGGCGCGGATGGACATGCAGATGCTGCTCGCCACCGTGGCACTTGCGGTGATTGCCGCGCTGCTGGCGGGTCTGCTGCCCGCATGGCGGGCCAGCCGGATCAACCCCGCCCTGCAGATCAAGGACCTGACATGAATCTGCCGATCCGCCCCATCCTCTCCAGCCTGCAGCATCACCGCCTGACCGCCGCGCTGCTGGCCCTGCAGGTCGCACTGACCTGCGCCTTCGTCGCCAACGCCGTGTTCCTGATCGGTGGGCGCATCGAACGTCTGCGGGTCTCCAGCGGCTTGCCCGAGGAAGAACTGGCGCTGATCTCGGTTCGCGGCGTCCAGAGCGATGGCAATGCGCTGGCCCAGCAGCAATCCGATCTGCGGGCGTTGCGCAGCATTCCCGGTGTCACCGCGGCCGCCGCGATCGGCTTCAGCCTGCCACTGTCCGGCGGCGCCAACGACTATGGCGGTTGCCCCGACCGGCAGACGCTGGACCGCGCGATGGCGCAGCATTCGATGGACAATACAGGGTGCATCCAGGCCACGTATTACTCCGGCTCGCAAGGTTTCGTGCAGGCCATGGGCGCGCACCTGATCGCTGGCCGCGACTTCCGTGCCGACGAATATTCCACCGCCACGCCAAGCGCCGTGATTGTCACCCGCACGCTGGCGCAGCAACTATGGCCAGGTCAACCTGCGGTCGGCAAAACGCTATACGGAGGAGGCCAGGGTGCCATTGTCGTCGGCGTCGTCGACGATCTGCTGCGCACGACGCTGCGAGGCGCAGCGGTCGACCATCTGGCCGCGCTGTCGCCGCAGCTTCCCGCGGGCAACCAGGTGCAATACCTGTTGCGCAGCGCGCCGCAGGACCGCGAACGGGTCCTGGCCGCGGCGGCCGGCGCGCTGGTACAGGCAGGGCCGCTGCGGCTGATTCCGCTCGAAGGGCGCCGCAGCTACGCCCAGCTGCGGCAGCGCTATTTCCAGCGCGATGCCACCATGATCGGGTTGCTGCTCGCGGCGACCACGGGCCTGTTGTTCGTGACCGCCCTGGGCATCGGCGGGCTGGCCAGTTTCTGGGTGCAGCAACGCACGCGCCAGATCGGCATCCGCCGCGCCATCGGCGCGACCCGTCGCGACATCCTGCGCCATTTCCAGACCGAAAACCTGCTGATCGTGAGCGCCGGCAGCGCCGTGGGCATGGTGCTGGCGTTGCTGCTCAATCAAGCGCTGTTGCAGCGTTACGATCTGCCACGCCTGCCGCTGGGCTACCTGCCGACCGTCGCTGCGGTGCTCTTGCTGCTCGGCCAGCTGGCGATCCTGGCGCCCGCACGTCGCGCCGCGGCGGTGCCGCCGGCGGTGGCCACCCGCAGTGTCTGAGCCGCCGATGCACGCAGGCACGACAAGCCGCGCGCGGGCTGCGATGATGCCGCCTGGTCCGTTTTTCTCCGCCGGCGTGTCCCGCCGCGCCCAAGGTGCACGATGCCCTGCCTGCTGATCATCGACGACAACCCCGCGGTCGCCACCGCGCTGGAAGTGCTGTTCTCCCTGCACGACATCGACACCGTCCATGCCGACAGCCCGCAGGCCGGCCTGCAGCGGCTGAGCGAGGGCGACATCGACCTGGTCCTGCAGGACATGAACTTCACCGCCGACACCACCTCCGGCGAGGAAGGCGTCGCCCTGTTCGAGGCGATCCGCACGCGCCATCCGGATCTGCCGGTGATCCTGCTGACCGCCTGGACCCAGCTCAGCAGCGCGGTGGAACTGGTCAAGGCCGGCGCCGCCGACTACCTGGCCAAGCCCTGGGACGACCGCAAGCTGCTGACCACGGTCAACAACCTGCTGGAACTGTCCGAGACCCGCCGCGAACTGGAGCGCCGCCGCGACGGCGAACGCCGCCATCGCCAGCAGCTGGCGCAGCGCTACGACCTGTGCGGCGCGGTGTTCGCCGACCCCGCCAGCGAGCGCGCGATCGCCCTGGCCTGCCAGGTGGCGCGCTCGGAACTGCCGGTGCTGATCACCGGGCCCAACGGCAGCGGCAAGGAGAAGATCGCGCAGATCATCCAGGCCAACTCCTCGGTGCGGCGCGGCCCGTTCGTGGCCCTCAATTGCGGCGCGATCCCGGCCGAACTGATCGAGGCCGAGCTGTTCGGCGCCGAGGCAGGCGCCTACACCGGCGCCAACAAGGTGCGCGAGGGCAAGTTCGAGGCCGCCGACGGCGGCACCCTGTTCCTGGACGAGATCGGCAACCTGTCGCTGGCCGGGCAGATGAAGCTGCTGCGGGTGCTGGAGACCGGCCGGTTCGAGCGGCTCGGCTCCAACCGCGAGCGGCAGGTCAAGGTGCGGGTGATCAGCGCCACCAATGCCGACCTGACCGCGATGATCCGCGACGGCAGCTTCCGCGAGGACCTGTACTACCGGCTCAACGCGGTGGAACTGTCGCTGCCGGCGCTGGCCGAGCGCCCCGGCGACATCGTGCCGCTGGCCGAACACTTCCTCTCCGGCGACAAGCCGCTGTCGGCTGGCGCCTGCCAGGCGCTGCAGCGCCACGCCTGGCCCGGCAACGTGCGCGAACTGCGCAACGTGGTGCAGCGCGCCGAACTGCTGGCCGGCGGTGCGCAGATCGAGGCCGCCGACCTCAACCTGCCCAAGCCCGCAGCGCCGCGCACGGCCGCCGCCGCCGAACCCGACCGCGAACGCATCGTGGCGGAACTGGGCCGCGCGCATGGCGTCATCGCCCAGGCCGCCGCGGAGCTGGGCATGAGCCGGCAGGCGCTGTACCGGCGCATGGACCGCTACGGCATCCCGCGCGAATGAAACTGCGCCGCTCCTTCACCGTCATGCTGTTCCTGCGCCTGCTGCCGGTGCTGGCGCTGGCCGCCGCCCTGCCGTGGCTGCTGGCCTACTGGATGGACCGCGGCTGGGAAGTGGTGACGGCCTCGGCGCTGGCCCTGCTGCTGTTGATGTGGTGGACATTGCGTCGTGCCACCGCGCCGATGCGCTCGCTGTTCCGCGCCCTGGCCGGCACCGTCAGCAGCTACCGCGACGGCGAGTACAACTTCGGCGTGCACTGGCGCGGCGACGACGAACTCGGCGAGATGGTCGCCGCGCATGCGCAACTGGGCGAGATCCTGCGCGAACAGCGCCAGGGCCTGGCGCAGCGCGAGCTGATGCTCGACACCATGGTGCAGAACACCCCGGTGGCGATGCTGCTCACCTCCAAGGGCGGCGACGGCCTGCGCCGCGTGGTGTTCTCCAACCTGGCCGCGCGCAAGCTGCTGCACAGCGGCTGGAAGCTGGAAGGACAACGCCTGGACGATCTGCTGCTGGGCGTGCCGGCGCCGCTGCGCGAGGCGATCTCGCGCGGCGGCGACAGTCTGTTCGCCATCGAAGGCAGCGACGAGGATCCGGAGGAGGAGCAGATCTACCACCTGTCGCAGCGCCGCTTCCATCTCAACGGCCGCCCGCACGAACTGCTGCTGATCCGCCTGCTCACCGCCGAACTGCGCCGCCAGGAAGTGCACACCTGGAAGAAGGTGATCCGGGTGATCAGCCACGAACTCAACAACTCGCTGGCGCCGATCGCCTCGCTGGCGCACTCCGGCGCCGAGCTGGTGCGGCGGCAGAAGGTGGAGCGGCTGGAAGAGGTGTTCGGCACCATCGAGGAACGCGCGCGGCACCTGGAGGGCTTCATCCGCGGCTACGCGCGCTTCGCCAAGCTGCCGCAGCCGCAACTGCAGACGGTGCACTGGGCGCAGTTCCTGGCCGGGCTGCAGCAGCAGATTCCGTTCGCGCTGGACCTGGAGTCGCCGGACCTGCACAGCCGGGTCGACCCGGCGCAACTGCAGCAGGCGCTGCTCAACCTGGTCAAGAACGCACACGAATCCCTGCCCGAGGGGCAGACGCCGGCCGACGGCGTGCGCGTGCGCGTGTCCACCCGCCCGGACTGGCTGCGCCTGGAAGTGCTGGACCGCGGCAGCGGCATGAACGAGGCGGTGCTGCACAACGCGTTGATGCCGTTCTACTCGACCAAGCGCAACGGCACCGGCCTGGGCCTGGCCCTGACCCGCGAGATCGTCGAAGCCCACGGCGGCCGCCTGTCGCTGCACAACCGCGACGAAGGCGGGCTGTGCGTGACGGTGCAGTTGCCGCAGGGGGAGCGGGGCTGATTGTTTTTGGAGCCGGGATTGGGGAGTTGGGATTTGGGATTGGAAAGCTGACGCCCGGGACTGGGACCCGGAACCCGGAACCCGTAGAGCGTCATCGCGGATGAGGCGAGCCTTGTGGCTGCTGGGGAAGATCCAGTTCGCAACGAGGGCCGCCACTGTGGGTCTGGGCGCGCACGACGCGTTCGATGCTGCGCCACGGCCGATGGCCAAGTGCGCGATCACCCTACGATGACAAGCATGCATTCCTCGACCGTTGGTTCGACGCCGGTCTTGTCGATGAAGCGACCAAGGCCGGCGCGAGGGACGCGTTGGACGTGCACGACGTCCGCTCGGCCCCGTGCAACGCTACGCCCGCGACCGAGGGCGCCGACTGCCGTGCGTCAGCGCGATGGCAGCGGACAACGCATCGCCACCCGCAGGTGCATCGGGAAACCGAGCGCGGCTTCCTGTCGCCAGGTCGCGCGCAACTGTGGTCGCCACTGCGCAGGCGGCAGCTCGACGAAACCCTCGCTGGCGTAGAACGGCGCATTCCACGGCACGTCGCGCAAGGTGGTCAGCAGCATGCATTGGAAGCCAGCAACTGCCGCGGCCGCGCGCGCATGCCGCAGCAACGCCCGACCATGGCCGCGGCGTCCGTAGCGCGGATCCACGTCCATCTGCTGCACATGGAAACCGTCGTCCAGGCACCCGCCGAGCAGATAGCCGACGCAACGTTCGTCCTCGTCCAGCGCCACCCATAGCTGCTCGCGCGTCAGTCCGGCGCGCAGCGCCTCCGCATCCAGTCCGTGCGCCGCGAACACGGCCTGCGCCGGATGTCCCTGCAGCAGGGCGCCGGCGCGCCGCTCGATCTCCGGCAATCGCGCCAACTCCTGCTCGCGCGCCAGACGGATGCTTCCGGCCATGCCTCAGTCGCGCTTGCCCGGGCGTTTCCAGCCTTCGACGGTTTCCTGGCGTACGCGCGCCACGCTCAGCTTGCCGGCCGGCGCGCCGCGGGTGATCACCGAGCCGGCGCCGATGGTGGCGCCGTCGCCGATCTCCAGCGGCGCCACCAGCGCGCTGTTGGAGCCGACGAACACGCCATCGCCGATCACCGTCTGCGACTTGTTGACGCCGTCGTAGTTGCAGGTGATCACCCCGGCGCCGACGTTGACGCCGCTGCCGATGGTCGCGTCGCCGAGGTAGGTCAGGTGATTGGCCTTGCTGCCGACGCCCAGCACCGCCTTCTTGGTCTCGACGAAGTTGCCGATGTGCACGCCGTCCGCCAGCACCGTGCCCGGGCGCAGCCGCGCGAACGGGCCGATCTGCACCGCACCCTCGGCGACCACGCCTTCCAGGTCGCAATGCGCACGCACCTCGGTACCCGGCCCCAGCACCACGTCCTTCAAGCGCACGAACGGGCCGATGCTGACGCCGTCGCCCAGTTCCACCTCGCCTTCCAGGATCACGTTGGCGTCGATGCGCACGTCGTGGCCGGCGCGCACGCGGCCGCGCTGGTCCAGGCGGTTCGGGTCGATCAGTTGCACGCCCTGCTCGCACAGTGCACGCGCGGCGCGCAACTGCCAGGCGCGTTCCAGTTGCGCCAGCTGCCACGGATCGTTGGCGCCCTCGGCCTCGATCGGATCGGCCACCAGCACCATTTCCGCCGGGGTGAATTCGGCGGTGGCGGCGGCGAACACATCGGTGAGGTAGTACTCGCGCTGCGCGTTGTCGTTGCGCAACTGCGCCAGCCAGCGCTTCAGCGCGGTGGACTCGGCGGTGACGATGCCGGTGTTGATGGTGCGGATACGCCGCTGCTCGTCGTCGGCGTCCTTCTGCTCGACGATCGCCGCGACCTTGCCGGCGGCATCGCGCACGATGCGGCCGTAGCCAGCGGGATCTTCCGGCTCGGCCACCAGCACCGCGACGCGACCGGGCGCATGCAGCAGGCGGGTCAGGGTCTCGGCGCGGATCAGCGGCACGTCGCCGTACAGCACCAGCACCGTAGCGGCATCGGGCACGGCCGCCATCGCCTGCTGCACCGCGTGGCCGGTGCCCAGCTGTTGCGCCTGCTCGGCCCACAGCAGGTCCGGCTGGTCGGCGAAGGCCGCGAGCACCGCCTCGCCGCCGTGGCCATGGACGATGTGGATCGCATCCGGCTGCAGTTGGCGCGCGGTCTCGATCACATGCGCCAGCATCGGCCGGCCGGCGATCGGCTGCAGCACCTTGGGCTTGACCGACTTCATCCGCTTGCCCGCGCCGGCGGCGAGGATCACGACGTGCAGGGGCAGACTCATGGGGCGGTTCCGTTGCGGGTGGACGACGAATTCTAGAGGCTGCCGGCCACGCCTGCCGTCACGAATGCGCCACACGCGGCAGGCTGCACATCGGCGCCGCAGGCGCTAGCATGCGCGATCGTCTTCTCCTGCGGATGTTCATGAGTCTCCTACGCCAGGGCAGCCAGTTCCTGCTGATCGGCCTGCTGCAATTGCTGGTCGACTGGAGCGTGTTCGTCGCCGCCACCGCGGCCGGCATGCCGACGGTCCCGGGCAACGTGCTGGGCCGCGTCTGCGGCGCCCTGCTCGGGTTCTGGCTCAACGGCCGCATCACCTTCGCCAACGACGACGCCGCGCGCCTGGGCTGGCGCCGCTTCGGCCGCTTCATGGCGATGTGGATCGTGCTCACCGCGCTCAGCACCTGGCTGGTGGCGCTGTGCGCCCACGCCCTGGGCCTGCGCCTGGCCTGGCTGGCCAAACCGCTGGTCGAGGGCATGCTGGCGGTGGTGTCGTTCTTCCTGGGCCGGCAGTTGGTCTACCGGTAACGCTGGCGGCACGGCAGGCGGGCGGCACGCTGTGCGCGATCGGCGCTGGCTGTCGGGGCTGAAGCCCCTCCCACAAAGACTTAGCGGATGCCGGGAACATCCCGGTGGGAGCGACTTCAGTCGCGGCGAGCGAAGCCCGGGCAACGGGATACTCCCCCTCTCGCGAGCGAGAGGAGCCGGCTTCGACATCTGCGCGGCTGGACGCCCCTCTCACAGAAGACCAATCAGATACAGCAAGCGTTCCCAGATGAGCGACTCCAGGTCGCCTCTAATCCCTGCTTCCGCCCAGAACCACGTTGCACCGCAGGAGCGGCTTCAGCCGCGACCGGGCGCTACCGGTAGAGCTTGTCGCGGCTGAAGCCGCTCCTACGAGTGCGCCGGCTACTTCCATGAGGGGCACCCGCCGCGAAGAGCGAAGTCCGGACAGCGATCGGCCTCAACGGCTGTCGGGACTGAAGCCCCTCCCACAAAGACTTAGCGGATGCCGGGAACATCCCTGTGGGAGCGACTTCAGTCGCGACGAGCGAGGCCTAGACGGCCACGCAGATCGGCCTGCAGAGCGCCAGAACGGTTCCAGCGCCGCGTCGGGCGCAGCCAGCACATCGCTGGCCCCCGCTACCGCCAACTCAGTGGCAGAAATCGCCCAGGCTGCGCACCAGCGCGGTGCGGTGCAGCTGGTCCAACTGCCAGCGCAGCGCATAGGCCTCGGCCGCGCGCGCGGTCGTCACCGGGCAATCCGGGGCCTGACGCACCGCGGCGCTGGCCTGCAGCGCATCCAGCATCTCGCCCTGCAGCTGGTCCAGGCGCGCGCGCAGCGCGGTCAGGTCCGGGCGCGGGCTGTTGGGCGCGCGGCCGTGCAGGTGCCAGCGCGACAGCAGTTCGTACTGCACCAGCTTGTTGGATTCGATCTGCATGCCGAAGAAGCGCGCCGCATCGTCCGGATCCACGCCGTGGGCCGGCGCCTGATCGCGCACGCTCGCCAGCACCGCGGCCTCGCGCGTGGCGTCCAGCACCGGCTTGCCGCTGTCCCACTTGCTCAGCGCCACCTGGTCGCCGATCGCATTGCGCTCGACGATGCGATCCAGCAGCGGCTCCAACGGGGTGGCGCTGCGTGCGGGCAATGCGCATCCCATCAACAGGGCGCCGGCCAGCACGGCGGTCAGCGCATGCATGCAGGGACGAGGAACGGAAGCGGACAGGCTCATCTCGGTTCTCCGGTAACCGTCTGCGGGTGGGGGATGGACCGCAGATCGGGCGGCCATCTTGCCGCAGTCCACCGACCGCGCGATGACCGCACCCGCGTCTTGTCGCGTGACAGCGCGGCCGAGTCAGCGACCAGCAAGCCAGCGCCGTGCGCTGCGTCGCAGTCCAACTCAATCGCGGGCCGCGCCGCAGGAATGCGATCTTCACGGCGGCCCAATGCGCCTGCGCGTCACAGAGTGCGGCAAGCCGGGTGCGCGAGATGATCCCCCACATGCACGCGGAGGCAGCGTGCGAAGGAGCCCCATCTCCCAGACACGACAACGCCGGCAAACGCCGGCGTCGTCGTCGCGCATGCGGCCATGCGGCCGCGGGGCGGTGAACTCAGTGCTTGAGGTTCTTGCGCAGGCGCTCCAGCGCCTGCAACTGCGCGGTGACCTCGGCCAGCTTGGCCTGCGCCTCGGCCACGTCCATGCCTTCGCCGCGGTTGGCGAGCAGGCGCTCGGCTTCTTCCTTGGCCTTGCGCACCGACGCTTCGTCGATGTCCTGCGCGCGGATCGCGGTGTCGGCCAGGATCGTCACCACCTGCGGCTGCACCTCGAGGATGCCGCCGGAAATGGCGAAATCCAGCTGCTCGCCGCTCGGGGTGGTCACCACCACCTTGCCGGGCTTGAGCCGGGTGATCAACGGCGCATGCTTGGGCGCGATGCCCAGCTCGCCCAGCTCGCCGGTCGCGACCACCAGGGTGGCGTCGCCGTGGTAGATCTCATGCTCGGCGCTGACGATGTCGCAACGGATGGTGCTCATGGTTACCTCGCTGGCGCGAGGCGGGATTGGGGAGTCGGGATTGGGGATTGGCCCAAGCGGTCGAGCCGCTTCGTCCTCACACCCACTCCCTTGTCCTCGATGCCGCCTTGCGAATCCCTAATCCCGAATGCCGAATCCCGGCTCTTACGCCTTCTCGGCCATCTTCTTGGCCTTCTCGACCGCTTCCTCGATGCCGCCGACCATGTAGAAGGCCTGCTCCGGCAGGTGGTCGTACTCGCCGTCGACGATGGCCTTGAAGCCGCGGATGGTGTCCTTCAGCGACACGTACTTGCCCGGCGAGCCGGTGAACACCTCGGCCACGTGGAACGGCTGGCTGAAGAAGCGCTCGATCTTGCGCGCGCGCGACACGGCCTGCTTGTCCTCTTCGGACAGTTCGTCCATGCCCAGGATCGCGATGATGTCCTTCAGTTCCTTGTACTTCTGCAAGGTGGACTGCACGCGGCGGGCGGTGTCGTAGTGCTCGTGGCCGATCACGTTCGGGTCCAGCTGGCGGCTGGTCGAATCCAGCGGATCCACCGCCGGGTAGATACCCAGCGAGGCGATGTTACGCGACAGCACGACGGTGGCGTCGAGGTGGGCGAAGGTGGTCGCCGGCGACGGGTCGGTCAGGTCGTCCGCGGGCACGTACACGGCCTGGATCGAGGTGATCGAGCCGGACTTGGTCGAGGTGATGCGCTCCTGCAGCACGCCCATTTCCTCGGCCAGGGTCGGCTGGTAGCCCACCGCCGACGGCATGCGGCCCAGCAGCGCCGACACTTCGGTACCGGCCAGGGTGTAGCGGTAGATGTTGTCGACGAACAGCAGCACGTCCTTGCCCTTGCCCGAGGCGTCCTTCTCGTCGCGGAAGTACTCGGCCATGGTCAGGCCGGTCAGCGCGACGCGCAGGCGGTTGCCCGGCGGCTCGTTCATCTGGCCGTACACCATCGCCACCTTGTCCAGGACGTTGGAGTCCTTCATCTCGTGGTAGAAGTCGTTGCCCTCGCGGGTACGCTCGCCCACGCCGGCGAACACGGACAGACCCGAGTGCGCCTTGGCGATGTTGTTGATCAGCTCCATCATGTTGACGGTCTTGCCGACGCCGGCGCCGCCGAACAGGCCGACCTTGCCGCCCTTGGCGAACGGGCACATCAGGTCGATGACCTTGATGCCGGTTTCCAGCAGCTCGGTGGCCGAGGACTGGTCTTCGTAGGTCGGCGCCGCGCGGTGGATTTCCCAATGGTCGGTGGCCTGCACGTCGCCGGCCTCGTCGATCGGACGCCCCAGCACGTCCATGATGCGGCCCAGCGTGCCGGCGCCGACCGGCACCGAGATCGCACGGCCGGTGTTGGTGGCGACCAGGTTGCGCTTGAGGCCGTCGGTGGAGCCGAGGGCGATCGTACGCACGACGCCGTCGCCCAACTGCTGCTGCACTTCCAGCGTGATGGCGGTGCCGTCGACCTTCAGTGCGTCGTACACCTTCGGCACATCGGCACGCGCGAATTCGACGTCGACGACCGCGCCGATGATCTGAACGATCTTGCCCTGACTCATTTTGCTGCTCCGGTTAGCTTTAGTTCTGTCCGGATGGCCTGCGCCATCCCATGGATTTCGTGAGTGGGGATTCGCGATTCGGGATTCGCAAAAGCGCGCTGCGCTGCTCTTGCCGACCCGACTCTCCAATCCCCAATCCCGGCACTACACGGCCGCTGCGCCGCCGACGATTTCGGAAATTTCCTGGGTGATCGCAGCCTGACGCGCCTTGTTGTAGACCAACTGCAAGGTGCTGATCAGCTTGCTGGCGTTGTCGCTGGCCGCCTTCATCGCGACCATGCGCGCCGCATGCTCGGACGCCACGTTCTCCAGCACCGCCTGGTACACCAGCGACTCGATGTAACGCGTCATCACGTGCTCGAGCACGCTCGCGGCATCGGGTTCGTACAGGTAGTCCCAGTCGTGGTGCGCGACCTGGCTCTCGGCCGCCGGCAGCGGCAGCAGCTGGTCGAAGCTGGCCTTCTGCGTCATCGTGTTGACGAAGCGGTTGTAGACCAGATACACGCGGTCCAGCTTGCCTTCGGTGAACGCATCCAACATCACCTTGATCACGCCGATCAACTGCTCCAGCTGCGGCAGGTCGCCGAGGTGGCTGACGCTGCCGACCATGTCCACCTTGAGCCGGCGGAAGAACACCGAGGCCTTCTGGCCGATGGTGACCACGTCCACGCCCGCGCCCTGGTCCTGCCACTGGCGCACTTCGCCCAGCATCTTGCGGAACAGGTTGTTGTTCAGGCCGCCGGCCAGGCCGCGATCGGAGGAGATCACGATGTAGCCGACGCGCTTGACCGACTCGCGCTGCACCAGGAACGGATGCGTGTAATCGGTGCTGGCCTGCGCCAGATGCCCGATCACCTGCTTCATCGCCTGCGCGTACGGACGCGAGGTCTTCATCCGATCCTGCGCCTTGCGGATCTTGGAAGCCGAGACCATCTCGAGCGCGCGCGTCACCTTGCGGGTGTTCTGCACGCTCTTGATCTTGGATTTGATTTCGCGTCCGCCTGCCATGCTCTCGCTCGCTCCGCTCGTGGGATTCGGGATTGGGGATTGGGGATTCGCTAACGCTCCCAAACCCACCTCACCTACAAACCCAAATACCTGACTCTTGAGATCCGTAACGGTGATTGGGGATCGGCAGATCCCCTGTACCACCGCTCTTACGAATCCCGAATGCCCAATCCCGAATCCCGGCTCTTTACCAGCTACCGGTGGTCTTGAACTCGCCGATGCCCTTCTTGAACGCGGCCTCGATGTCGCCGTTCCAGTCGCCGGTGTCGTTGACCTTGGCGATCAGCTCGCCCTGGGTGTTGGCGAAGTGGGCATGCAGGCCCTCTTCGAACGCCAGCAGCTTGTTGACCGGCACGTCGTCGAGGTAGCCCTCGTTGACCGCGTAGATCGACAGCGCCTGGTTGGCGATGGACATCGGCATGTACTGCTTCTGCTTCATCAGCTCGGTGACGCGCTGGCCGCGCTCGAGCTGCTTGCGGGTGGCTTCGTCCAGGTCCGAGGCGAACTGCGCGAACGCCGCCAGCTCGCGGTACTGCGCCAGCGAGATGCGGATGCCGCCGGAGAGCTTCTTGATGATCTTGGTCTGCGCGGCGCCGCCGACGCGCGACACCGAGATACCGGCGTTCACCGCCGGGCGGATGCCGGCGTTGAACAGGTCGGTTTCCAGGAAGATCTGGCCGTCGGTGATCGAGATCACGTTGGTCGGCACGAACGCGGACACGTCGCCGGCCTGGGTCTCGATGATCGGCAGCGCGGTCAGCGAACCGGTCTTGCCCTTGACCTCGCCCTTGGTGAACTGCTCCACGTACTCCTCGGACACGCGCGCGGCGCGCTCCAGCAGGCGGCTGTGCAGGTAGAACACGTCGCCCGGGTAGGCTTCGCGGCCCGGCGGGCGCTTCAGCAGCAGCGAGATCTGGCGGTAGGCCACGGCCTGCTTGGACAGATCGTCGTACACGATCAGCGCGTCTTCGCCGCGGTCCATGAAGTACTCGCCCATGGTGCAACCGGCGTAGGCGCTGATGTACTGCATCGCCGCCGATTCGGAGGCGGTCGCGGCGACCACGATGGTGTGCGCCAGCGCGCCGTTCTCTTCCAGCTTGCGCACGATGTTGGCGACGGTCGAGGCCTTCTGCCCGATCGCCACGTACACGCACTTGATGCCGGTGTTCTTCTGGTTGATCACCGCGTCGATGGCCAGCGCGGTCTTGCCGGTCTGGCGGTCGCCGATGACCAGCTCGCGCTGGCCGCGGCCGATCGGGATCATCGCGTCGACCGACTTGTAGCCGGTCTGCACCGGCTGGTCGACCGACTTGCGCCAGATCACGCCCGGCGCCACGCGCTCCACCGGCGCGGTCTGGCTGGTGCCCAGCGGGCCCTTGCCGTCGATCGGCTCGCCCAGCGCGTTGACCACGCGGCCCAGCAGTTCCTTGCCGACCGGCACTTCCAGGATGCGGCCGGTGGTCTTGGCCACGTCGCCTTCGCGCAGGTTCTCGTAGTCGCCGAGCACCACGGCGCCGACCGAGTCGCGCTCCAGGTTCAGCGCCAGGGCGTAAGTGTCGTTCGGCAGTTCGATCATTTCGCCCTGCATCACGTCGGCCAGGCCGAAGATGCGCACGATGCCGTCGGACACGCTGGTGACCGTGCCTTCGTTGCGCGACTCCGCGGCCAGCTTGACCTGCTCGATGCGGTTCTTGATCAGTTCGCTGATTTCGGAGGGGTTGAGCGTGGTTGCCATCTTGGTTTCCTTCGGATCGTCCATCGCGCAGCGGCGGATGGCGACGTGTGGTTAGCTTCTTTGAGAATCGGGAATGGGGAATCGGGAATCGCGGGTGGCGTCGCCGCCGGGCCGGGTTCTCTCCTCTCTATTCGCCATTCCCGTTTCTTAGTGGGCCAGTGCGGATTGCAGACGCGACAGCTTGCCTTTCAACGAACCGTCGATGACCACGTCGCCGGCATCGATCACCGCGCCGCCGATCAGCGAAGCGTCCACCGCCGTGGTGATCTCGACCTCGCGGCCGAAGCGCTGCTTCAGCGCCACCTTCAGCGAGGCCACCTCGGCATCGCTCAGCGCCGTCGCGGAGGTCACGTTGGCCTGCACCACGCGCTCGGCCTCGGCCCGCAGCTGGTCGTACAGCCCGGCGATCTCCGGCAGCAGCGGCAGCCGCTGGCCTTCGGCCAGCAGGCTCAGGAAGCGCTGGTACTGCTCGTCGGCCGCTTCCGGCGCCAGCAGCGACACCGCCTGCTCCCGCTGCAGCAGCGGGTTGTGCAGCAGCGCGGCCACGCGCGGATCGGCGGCGACCTGGGCGGAGAACGCCAGCGCCTGCGACCAGGGCGCGAGCTTGCCGGCGTCGCTGGCCGCGGCGAACGCGGCGCGAGCGTAGGGACGCGCCAGTGTGAGGGCCTGGCTCATCTCAGATCTCCGCCGCCAGCTCGTCGAGCAGCGCCTTGTGGGCGTTGGCGTCGATTTCGCGCTTGAGCAGCTTCTCGGCGCCGCTCACCGCCAGCAGCGACACCTGGCGACGCAGGTCTTCGCGCGCGCGGTTGGCCGCGGCGTCGATCTCGGCCTGGGCCAGTTCCTTCTGCCGGTTGGCTTCGACGATCGCCTCGTGCTTGGCCGCCTCGACGATCTGGTTGGCGCGCGCATGGGCCTGATCGATGATCTCGTTGGCCTTGATGCGGGCGTCCTTCAACGCTTCGTTGACCTTTTCCTGCGCCTGCGCCAGATCCTTCTGACTGCGATCGGCGGCGGCCAGGCCTTCGGCGATCTTCTGTTGGCGCTCTTCGATGGCCTGCATCAGCGGCGGCCAGATCTTGGTCGCGACGATCCAGATCAGACCGGCGAACGCCAGCGCCTGGGCAAAGAGGGTGAGACCGATATTCATGGGGTACGCTCAGCCAATGGTGACGGGGTGGACGCGCCGCCAGCACGGCGACGCGTCCGAACCTTCATCCGTAGCGGCGGCCGCCGATGGCGACCGCACGCCGGTACGACGGGATCAACCGCCCTGCGGCAGACGCGCGACGAACTCGCCGATCATCGGGTTGGCGAACGCGAACAGCAGGCCGACCGCGACGCTGATGATGAACGCGGCGTCGATCAGGCCGGCGGTGATGAACATGCGGACCTGCAGCACCGGGATCAGTTCCGGCTGGCGCGCGGCCGATTCCAGGAACTTGCCGGCCATGATGGCCAGACCGAGGCCGGCGCCCAGCGCGGCCAGGCCGATCATGATGCCGACGGCGAGGACGGTGGAGCTCTGGACTTGGGCGAGGTTGGTCAGGACGGCGAAGTACATGGTTTTCTCCAGGAACAAAGTTGCTTGAGGATGGTGAATCGAACGAAGGGTTGCTTAGAACGCGTGAAACAGAAACGTCAGTGGCTGTCTTCCGCCAGGCTCAGGTACACGATGGACAGCATCATGAAAATGAACGCCTGCAGCGGAATCACCAGCAGGTGGAACAGCATCCAGCCGAAGCCGAACGCGCCGCCGGCCAGCGCACCGAGGATGCCGGCACCGCCCAGCACCCAGATCAGCAGGAACACGATCTCGCCGCCGAACATGTTGCCGAACAGTCGCATCGCCAGCGACACCGGCTTGCTCAGCCATTCGACGATATTGAGGATCAGGTTGAACGGCAGCATCCACTTGCCGAACGGCGCGGTGAGGAATTCCTTGGTCATCCCGCCCACGCCCTTGGAGCGCAGCGAGAAGAACAGCATCAGGAAGAACACGCTGATCGACATGCCCAGGGTTGCATTGACGTCGGCGGTCGGCACCGGCTTCCAGAAATGCACGCCAAGCAGTTCCAGCGGCTTGGCGATGAAGTCCGCCGGGACCATCTTGATGAGGTTCATCATCAGGATCCAGAAGAACAGGGTGATCGCGATCGGGGTCACCAGCTTGCTGGTGCCGTGGTAGGTGTCCTTGGCCTGGCGGTCGACGAACTCCAGCATGATTTCCACGAACGCCTGCCACTTGCCGGGCACGCCCGCGGTGGCCTTGCGCGTGGCCAGCCAGAAACCGAACACCATCAACAGGCCCATCAGCAGCGACATCACCAGGGTGTCGACATGCAATTGCCAGAACCCGCCTTCCTGCACCTGGAAGGTGAGGTTCTTGAGGTGGTGCTGGATGTAGGAGGTAGGGGTTAGTGCCTCGCCCGCCATGAGTCCTGAGCCTTTTCTTGATTCGATCAACGCCTGGCCAGAGCCAGAACCTGGAACATCAGCCCGACGGCGATACCCGCCAACAGGGCCAGAGGAGGCAACCGCCACCAGGCAAAGCCCAGCGCCAGCACCGCGAACACCAACACCCACTTCAGCACCATGGCCACGATCAACCGCGCCAGCGCCGAACCTGCCGCCTGCACGCCGCCATTGAGCGCGGTGCGTGCTGCCAGCCATCCCCCTGCCACGGTCGCCAGCCCGGTTGCGGCGGCGCCCATCGCGTATTTCGGTCCCAGCAGCAGGAACAGCAGGGACACCACGGCCACCGCCACCAGCGGGTAAATCGCTGCGCGCAGCATCAGCCGCCGACCCGCATCAACGGAGTTCAGCACAGAAAATCCTGCAATTGGTGGTGGATTGAGGACGTCTTCGCGTCCGTCGAGCCGCGGAATTATAGCAATGGGACAATTTGCGAGACAACCGCCAGGGGTCCTGACCGCGTCCGAATGCCCATCCGCCCGTAGACGATAACACGGCCACCGCCCGCCGCCGGCGCCGAATGCGGCGTTGCAGCACGCCTTGGCGGAGGAACTTTCTGTCCACTGCGCTGTCTGATCGGACAGGGACTGCGCCCATCCTCGTCGGCCCACAGCGCAGACCCACCGAGCCCCGGTCCTCCCGGGGCTCTTTTCGTTGCGCGTTCTGGGACGGGCGTGGCGGCCCGGGCCACCATACTTTCACGAATGGTGGACGCAAATTTAAGGATAGTGACGGCACGCGGTGGCCCTGCCACCGACGCCCCATCCAAAAAAATCCCAAGACGACGGAGCTTGTCCCCCATGAAACACTTGCTTGCCCTGGCACTGCCGTGCGCGCTCGCCGCCGCTTATGCGCTGCCCGCCCACGCCGAAGACGGCGACGACCGCTTCACCCTGCGCGTCGGCGCGATGAACGTGGACAACGACAACACCCTGCGCGGCAACGCCGTGATCAACGGCAACGCCATTTCCGGCTCGCAGGACTTCAATTTCGGCGGCAAGGAATGGGAGCCGCGCGTGGACGGCGTGTTCCGCCTCAGCACCCGCCAGCGCCTGATCTTCGACTACTTCAAGTTCGACAAGGACCGCCGCGAAGAGCTGGGCCAGGACGTCAGCCTGGGCGGCGTGACCGTGCCGTCGGGCAGCTTCGTCAAGGGCGAGCTGAAGTACCAGGTGGCCAGCCTGGTGTACGACTACTCGGTGATCGACAACCCGCAGTTCAGCATGGGCCTGCAGATCGGTGCCGAGTGGGCCAAGGTGCAGTCCAATGCCTACGCCGACCTGGGCCCGGTCTACACCGGCACGTTCCTGGACGAGAGCGAGGACGGCGCCGCGCCGGTGGTCGGCGTGCGCTTCACCGCGCATCCGAGCGAGCACTGGCTGTTCAACATCCAGGGTCAGTACCTCAACACCAAGTGGGGCGACTTCGGCGACTACGATGGCGACCTGAGCCGCGCCAACGCCATCGTCGAGTACCGCTTCACCCGCAACTTCGGCATCTTCGCCGGCTACGACTGGTTCAAGCTGGACGTGGACCGCAAGCGCGACAACGCCAGCGTCGGCCTGAAGCAGGAGTTCAAGGGCCCGGTCGCGGGCGTGACCTTCGCGTTCTGATTGTTTTGGGACCCGGGACCCGGGACCCGGGACCCGCGAGGAGCGTCATGCAGAACCCCGCAGCGATGCGGGGTTCTGTCGTTTAACGGCGGGTATCTTGCAGACGGCCGACGCGGCGGCAGTCACATGGCCGCAGCCAACACACGCTCAGGGTGGCTTGGTCGCTCCCGCCACCAGCAGATGCTGGTGCGTCGTGCAGTAGCACTCGTCGTACCAGCCGTAGTGCGGATCGGTGCAGATCGCATGCTGCACCGTCGCCGGCAGCGCCGCCATGTCGCTGCGCAAGTCGCGCTTCAGCGACACGAAGACCGAGCCCGGATGCGGCCAGTCGGTCCGGCGCGGCGGCTCGGCGATGCGGTTGCCGCTGGCCAGTTCGCGCTGCAGCAGCGCCTGCAGTTCGGGACATAGGGTGCCCTGCCCCACGGCGACCTCCATGCATGGATTCACCACGGCCGCGACCGCGCCGCACGCAGCGGCACGGTCGCGCCGGGCGGCGTCACTTCTTCTTGGGGATGTACAGGTCGGTGATGGTGCCGTCGTAGACCTCGGCGCTCATGCCGACCGACTCGCTCAGGGTCGGATGCGCGTGGATGGTGTGGCCGATGTCCTCGGCCTCCGCGCCCATCTCGATCGCCAGGCCGATCTCGGCCAGCAGGTCGCCGGCATGCACGCCGACGATCGCGCCGCCGATGATGCGGTGCGTCTCCTCGTCGAAGATCAGCTTGGTGAAGCCCTCGGTGCGGCCGATGCCGATGGCGCGGCCGCTGGCCGCCCACGGGAACTTGGCCACGCCGACCTTCAGCCCCTTGGCCTTGGCCTCGGTCTCGGTGACGCCGACCCAGGCGATCTCCGGGTTGGTGTAGGCCACCGACGGGATCACCCGCGCCACCCACTCCTTCTTCTCGCCGGCGGCCACTTCCGCGGCCAGCTTGCCCTCGTGGGTGGCCTTGTGCGCCAGCATCGGGTTACCGACGATGTCGCCGATGGCGAAGATGTGCGGCACGTTGGTGCGCATCTGCCGGTCGACCGGAATGAAGCCGCGCTCGGTGACGTTGATGCCGGCCTTGTCGGCGCCGATCTTCTTGCCGTTGGGCGCGCGGCCCACCGCGACCAGCACGCGGTCGTAGGTGGTGGCGGCCAGCGCCGGCGTCTCGCCCGCGGTGGCGGCCTCGAAGGTCACGGTGATGCCCTTCTTGTCGGCCTTGACCTCGGCCGCCTTGGTCTTGAGATGGACCTCCACGCCCTGCTTCTTCAAGCGGTCGGCCAGCGGCTTGACCAGGTCCTTGTCGGCGCCGGGCATCAGCTGGTCCATGAACTCGACCACGGTGACCTTGCTGCCCAGCGCGCTGTACACGGTGGCCATTTCCAGGCCGATGATGCCGCCGCCGACCACCAGCAGGGTCTTGGGGATCTCCTGCAGTTCCAGCGCGTCGGTGGAGTCCATCACCCGCTTGTCGTCCCACGGGAAATTCGGCAGCTTCACCGCCTGCGAGCCGGCGGCGACGATGCAGTGCTCGAAACGCAGCAACTGGGTCTTGCCGTCCGCGCCGACGATCTCCAGCTCGTTGGCCGAGACGAAGCTGGCCACGCCGGTGACGGTGCGCACCTTGCGCTGCTTGGCCATGCTGGCGAGGCCACCGGTGAGCTTGCCGACCACCTTTTCCTTGTACTCGCGCAGCTTGTCCAGGGTGATCTTCGGCTTGCCGAAGTCCACGCCGAAATCGCCGGCATGGGCGACTTCGTCGATCACCGCGGCCGCATGCAGCAGCGCCTTGGACGGAATGCAGCCGACGTTGAGGCAGACGCCGCCGAGGCTGGCGTAGCGCTCGATCAGCACCGTGTCCAGGCCCAGGTCGGCGGCACGGAATGCGGCGGTGTAGCCGCCGGGACCGGCGCCGAGCACCACCATCTTGCATTCGATGTCGGCGGGCTTGCCGCTGGACAGCGCCGGCTTGGGCGCCGGCGGCTCGGCCGGCGCGCGGTGCGACGGCGCCACCGGCGGCTTGCTGGCCGGTACCTCGACCGGGGCCGCGGCAGGCGCGGCTGCGGCGCCGTCGGCGGTCTCCAGCAGCGCGATCACCGCGCCCTCGGACAGGGTGTCGCCGAGCTTGACCTTCAGCTCCTTGATCACGCCGGCGGCCGCGGACGGCACTTCCAGCGTGGCCTTGTCCGACTCCAGCGTCACCAGGCCCTGGTCCTTCTTCACCGTGTCGCCGACGGCGACCAGCACCTCGATGACCGGAACGTCGCTGTAGTCGCCGATATCCGGGACCTTGACCTCAATGACCGCCATGCAGCTTCTCCTGTGGCCCATCGCCGCGGCGGTGGGCGTTTGCAGTTCGTCGGCGCGACCGCGCAGACAGGCGGCGCGCGCAGGTGGGGGAAAACCGGCACCGCGACGGACGCGGCGCCGTGACGACAGGGCTTACAGCAGCACGCGGCGCATGTCCGCCAGCACCTGGCTCAGGTAGGTGGTGAAGCGCGCGGCGGCGGCGCCGTCGATGACGCGGTGGTCGTAGCTCAGCGACAGCGGCAGCAGCAGCTTGGGCGCGAATTCCTTGCCGTTCCAGACCGGCTGGATCGAGGACTTGGACACGCCCAGGATCGCCACTTCCGGCGCATTGACGATCGGGGTGAAGGCGGTGCCGCCGATGCCGCCGAGCGAGCTGATCGAGAAGCAGCCGCCGCTCATGTCGGCCGGGCCCAGCTTGCCGTCGCGCGCCTTCTTGGCCAGCTCGCCGCTCTCGCGCGCCAGCTCCACCACGCCTTTCTTGTCCACGTCGCGGATCACCGGCACCACCAGCCCGTTCGGGGTGTCGGCGGCGAAGCCGATGTGGAAGTACTTCTTCAGGGTCAGGTTCTCGCCGCTGGCATCGAGCGAGGCGTTGAACTCGGGGAACTGCTTCAGCGCCGCGGCGCTGGCCTTGAGCAGGAAGGCGAGCATGGTCAGCTTGATGCCGGCCTTCTCGTTCTCCTTGTTCAGCGCCACGCGCAGGGCTTCCAGGTCGGTGATGTCGGCCTGCTCGAACTGGGTGACGTGCGGGATCATCGCCCAGTTGCGCGCCAGGTTGGCACCGGAAATCTTCTTGATGCGCGACAGCGGCTTGACCTCGACCTCGCCGAACTTGGCGAAGTCCACCTTCGGCCACGGCAGCAGGTTCAGGCCATTGCCGCCCGCGGCGGGCGCGGCACCGGCGGCCGCCGGCGCGGCGCCGGACAGCGCCGCCTTGACGTAGCGCTGCACGTCGTCCTTGCTGATGCGGCCACCCTGCTCCGAGCCGCTGACCTGGAACAGGTCCACGCCGAGTTCGCGGGCGAACACGCGTACCGCCGGGCTCGCATAGGGCACCTTCTGCGGCAGCACGCTGTCGGCGTCGAACGCCACCGGCGGGCTGCTCTGGGTGGCGGACGGCGCGGCGGCCTTGGCCGGCGCCGTGGCCTGGACCTGGGCGATCTCGCGCTGGGCCAGCTTGTCCGGCGCGGACGAGGCCGGCACCGGCTCCACGCCGCCGCCGGTCTCGGCGCTGGGCTGCACCACGGACGCGGCCGGCGCGTCGGCATCGCTGCCGGCCACTTCGATCAGCGCCACCACCTTGCCCTCGGACAGGCTGTCGCCGACCTTGACCTTGAGTTCCTTGACCACGCCGGCCACCGACGAGGGCACTTCCATCGTCGCCTTGTCCGACTCCAGGGTGACCAGGCCCTGGTCCTTCTTGACCGTGTCGCCGACCGCGACCAGCACCTCGATCACCGGCACGTCGCTGTAGTCGCCGATGTCCGGCACCCGCGCCTCGACCACGCCGGTCGCCGCAGCCGCGGCGGGCGCCGGCTTGACCGCGTTCTGCGCGGGCGCGGCGGCCGGAGCGGCGGCCTGCTGGGCCGGCGCAGGCGTGGCCTTGGCGGCCGCAGGCGCGGCGGGTGCGGCACTGGCGCCGCCCTCGGCCACTTCGATCAGCGCCACCACCTTGCCCTCGGACAGGTTGTCGCCGACCTTGATCTTGATCTCCTTGACCACGCCGGCGAACGGCGACGGCACTTCCATCGTCGCCTTGTCCGATTCCAGGGTGACCAGGCTCTGGTCCTTCTTCACCGTGTCGCCGACGGCCACCAGCACTTCGATTACCGGGACGTCGCTGTAGTCACCGATATCGGGGACAAGTGCTTCCTTGATTTCGGCCATGCGGGGAACTCCGGCAACTAATGAGGGGGAAACCCCTATTGTGGCGGCCCGCAGCCGCAGCGCCAACCTTTGGCGGGCAAAAAAGCCCGATCGCCTGCGTGGGCCGCCGCTGCCGGCGGACAGTACGCCGGCGCATGTTGCGCGGCCGCCATCGGTGCGCCGCCTTCACGGGGCCACGGCTAGGCTCGCCGCAGATTTCCGGAGGGCGGGCATGCGGATCCTGGTGCTGTTGATGGCGTTGGCGATGCCGCTGGTCGCCTGGTTCTCGCAACGTAGCGCGTTCGGCCCGACCAACGGCGCCATCTCCGACCGCTACCCGACCCTGATCGTCGCCGCCGGCTACGCCTTCGCGATCTGGGGTGTGATCTTCCTGCTCGACCTGGCCTTCGGCCTGTGGCAATCCAGCGCGCGGCGCCGTCGCGTCAGCGCGCTGGCGCAGGTGCGGGCGCCGGCGGCGCTGGGCTTCGCGCTGACGGCGGCGTGGATGCCGGTGTTCTCGCAGCAGCACTTTCTGTTGGCGCTGGCGGTGATCTGGACCGCGCTGGCGGCGATGCTGCTGGCCGCGCTGCGACTGTCGCGCGACCCTGCCCCCGAATCCGGCCAGACCCTGTGGGCCTGGCTGCCGCTGTCGCTGCACGCCGGCTGGCTGTCGCTGGCGGCATTCCTGAACACCGCGCAGGTGATCGTGGCCTACCGCTGGCTCTCGACCGAGCGGATGCTGCCGTGGAGCCTGGTGCTGTTCGCGCTGGCGGCGATGCTGCTGCTGGGCATGAACCGGGCCATGCGCGGCAACCTCGCCTACGCGGCGGCGGCGCTGTGGGCGCTGGCCGCGGTCTACGTCAAACAGGCCGCCAGCACGCTGGCCGGTGCGCAGACCGCGGCATGGGTAGCGCTGTCGCTGGCCGTCGTGCTGACGCTGCAGACCCTGTGGCTGCGCCTGCGTGCGCGGCGCTGATCGAGCGGCGCAACGTCGACCTGTTGTCGCCTTATCGCCACGCAGCGCGCTCTCGTAGGAGCGGCTTCAGCCGCGACAGCGTTGTCGGGACAGCCGCGTCGCGGCTGAAGCCGCTCCTACGCGCATGTGCCGCCTGCGGGATTAAAGGCGCCGTTCAATCGCCGGCCGTTGGCGCACGCAGCCACTGCTGCAGCGGCGACCACGCCTGCAGCAGCCGCGGCCAGGCGAACGCGGCATTGGCCGGGCTGCTGGACGGCAGCGCCAGCAGCACCAGCGGCGGATCGCGCAGCGGCAGTCGCGGCTGCACGAAGCGTGCGAACGCCTGCGCCGCCGCCGCGCCATTGCAGGCGATGGCGCGCAGCTGCGGCAACTGCGCGATGCGCTCGGGCAAGGCGTTGGGGATTTCGCTGCCGCGCACGATCGCCGCGTCCAGGCTGCCGCGGCGTCGGCACTGGCCGATCACATCCCACAGGCCCACGCCGGCCGCGTGCAGCGCCTGCATGCGCGCTTCGGCGTCCAGTGCCGCATCGACGCCGCAGAGCGCGGCCATCAGCGGCCAGAACCGATTGCGTGGATGCGCGTAGTAACGCGCCTGCTGCAACGATGCCGCACCGGGCATGGAGCCGAGCACAAGCACGCGGCAATCGTCGCGAATCTGCGCGGGCAGGCCCTGCAACAGCGGCTGCGTCGTCACGTCGCGCGCACCTGGATGAACAGCCAAAAGTCTTAAAACCTCGTTATTTCAAGCATCGGGCGCAAGTGCCTGAACATCGCCTGCATTCGTCCGGCGAGGGTCGGCGACGATTCATCTTCTCATCGATACGGTGTGCGCGCCCACTCCCGTGGCCCCACAAGAAAAAGATGAGGAGATACCCCATGCGGTCCATTCAGATCCTGAGCCTGGCTGTCGTGTCCGCCCTTGCGTTTGCGCCCGCCGCATTCGCACAGGATGCCGATACCGCTTCCGGCAAGCACTTCTCCGTCGTCGGCAGCGCGACCCTGCTCGACCCGCATTCCAAGCCGGCGGCCGGCCTCGACGTCGATGGCGGCCCGGCGCCGACCATCAGCGCCAGCTGGCTGATCGACGACAACTGGGCGGTCGAACTGTGGGGCGCTGCCGACAAGTTCAACCACCGCGTCAAGGCCGACGGCATCGGCAAGGTCGGTACCGTCGAGCAGCAGCCGATCGCGCTGAGCGGCCAGTACCACTTCGGCCAGGCGGACAACGTGTTCCGTCCGTTCGTCGGCGTCGGTTACTACGAGTCCAACTTCAGCAACGAGAAGCTGGCTGGCCTGAACCCGGACCAGCACATCAGCCTGGACACCGCCAAGGGCGCCATCGGCACCGTCGGCGTGGACATGAACATCAACTCCACCTGGTTCGCCCGTGCCGATGCGCGCTACATGCACTCGCGTCCGGAGCTGAAGGTGGCCGGCGAAGGCACCGGCGAAGACCTGAAGCTGGATCCGTGGCTGTTCAGCTTCGGCGTCGGCGCGCGCTTCTAAGCGTTCCGTCTCCAGCGTTTGCGCAAACGGGCCCGCAAGGGCCCGTTTGTTTTTGTACGTGCGCTGGATCGCGCGCGCGACCAGCGGAGACCGCATTGCGCGTGCACGCGTGCGCGCCCGCCTTCAGCGCGGCGAGCGATCGAATCCGCGGTAGCGGTCGAAACGGCGCAGGCGCCGCCGCAGCAGCCAGGCGTAGGCGCAGGCATAGCCGAGCAGCATGGCCGCGGCGGCCAGCAGACTGGCATGGCTCATCCAGCCCTCGGTCGGCCACGCCGCACCATCGACCAGACTGCGCCAGCCCTGCCACAGCCCGGCACCGATGCGTACCGCCACCAGCGCGGTCAGGCCCAAGACCAACCACAGGTTCGGTGTGTAGTGCAGCCCATGCGGCAACGGCTCGAAGCGGGTGGCGACGATGCCGAGCGCGCCCAGCAGCACGCCGATGCCCCAGCCGGCCAGCGCATGCGTGGCCGCACCGGGCCACCAGCGCGCGGCGATCAGGGCGAAGACCAACAACACCACGCTGGACAGCAGCGCCGACCACAGCTGCACCGCGACCAGCCAACCGCGCGCCTGACGCCGCGCCGTGCCCACGCGGAACCGCTGCAGCAGCGACAGCGGCAACAGCACCGCGGTCACCGCCAGCGCGATCACGATCGCCAGCGGAATGGCCAGCAGCAGCGGCATGCGCGTGGCCCGATCAGAACGCCGGCAGTACCGCACCCTGGTACTTGCGCTGGATGAAGGCCTTCACTTCCGGGCTGGTCAGCGCCTTGGCCAGCTTCTGCACGCGCGGGTCGTCCTTGTTGTCGCGACGCGCGACCAGGAAGTTCACGTACGGCGAATCCTTGCTTTCGATCGCCAGCGCGTCGCGGGTCGGGTTGAGGCCGGCGTCGAGCGCGTAGTTGGTGTTGATCAGCGCCAGGTCGACCTGGTCCAGCACCCGCGGCAGCATCGCCGAGTCCAGCTCGCGGAACTTCAGCTGCTTGGGATTGGCGACGATGTCGCGCTGGGTGGACAGCGCATTGCTCGGGTCCTTGAGCTTGATGACCCCGGCCTTGTCCAGCAGGATCAGCGCACGGCTGTTGTTGCTGGGATCGTTGGGGATCACCACGTCGGCGCCCTGCGGCAGCGCGTCCAGCGACTTGTAGCGGCGCGAGTAGGCGCCGAACGGCTCGATGTGCACGCCGACCACGGTCACCAGATCGCTCTTGCGGTCGCGGTTGTAGGCCTGCAGGTAGGGCTCGGTCTGGAAGTAGTTCACGTCGATCTGCTTCTGCACCACCTGGTCGTTGGGCTGCACGTAGTCGTTGAACACGCGCACGTCCAGGGTCACGCCCTGCTGCTCCAGCATCGGCTTGACCACCTCCAGGATCTCGGCGTGCGGCACCGCAGTGGCGGCGACGCTGAGATGGTCGCTGGCGGCGCCGGCATCGGGCTTGCCGCAGCCGCCGAGGGCGAGCACGGCGCTGGCGAGCAGGAGGCGGAACGGGAATCGGGTCATGGCAGGTATCCGGGGAAACGGGGGGAGTGGAGGAGCGCGACCCGCGGCCGCGATGCGTGCACGCTAGCAGACGGCCGTGCAGGCGGGGCGATCCATGCGCGCAGGAGCGGCTTGAGCCGCGACCGCTCCACCGGTGGGGGCGCGCGCTGAAGCCGTTGCTACCGCGGCACGCAGGACATCAACGTCGGCTGTAGTGCGCGACCATGCGGTCGCCGAGCATCTGCAGCGCCTGCACCAGCAACAGCAGGATCACCACGGTCACCAGGGCCACGTCGGCATGCGAGCGCTGGTAGCCGTCGCGGTAGGCCAGGTCGCCGAGGCCGCCGGAGCCGATGGCGCCGCCCATGGCGGTGAAGCCGATCAGGGCGATGGTGGTCACCGTGGCGCCGGCGATCAGGCCCGGCCGCGCTTCCGGCAGCAGTACCCGCGTCACCAGTTGCCAGGTGGTCGCGCCCATCGCCAGGCTGGCCTCGACCACGCCGCGGTCCACTTCGCGCAGTGCGGTCTCCACCAGCCGCGCGTAGAACGGCGCCGCGCCCACCACCAGCGGCAGGATCGCGCCGCGCACGCCCAGCGAAGTGCCCATCGCCCACAGCGTCAGCGGGATCATCGCGATCATCAGGATGATGAAGGGCACCGAGCGCAGCACGTTGATCACCAGCGCCAGGCCGCCGTACAGCAGCGGCTTCTGGTGGGTCTGGCGCGGGCCGGTGAGGAACAGCAGCACGCCCAGCGGCAGGCCGATCAGCAGGGTCAGCGGCAGCGAACCGCCGAGCATCAGCAGCGTGTCGACGGTGGCCCGTCCGATCTCGCTCCACTTGCCGGCATCGAGATTGCGGAAGAAGCCGGCGGCGGCGGTGGCGATCGGACTCATCGGCGCAGCTCCTGCACATGCACGCCGGCGGCGACGAAGGCGGCCTGCGCCGCATCCATGTCGCCGCCGACCAGGGCCACGGTGAGTTGGCCGTAAGGGGTGTCCTTGATCCGGTCGATGCGCCCGGACAGGATGTTGTAGTCCACCGCGGTGGCGCGGGCGATGCGCCCGAGCAGCGGCGCGTAGGTGTCGGTGCCGAGGAAGGTCAGACGCAGGATGCGCCCGTCCACCGCGGTGAAATCGCGGTACAGCTCGGCCTCGTCGACGTGCTCGGCCTCGGAGACGAAGCGCTTGGTGGTCGGATGCTGCGGATGCAGGAACACCTCGGTGACCGGCCCGCTCTCGACCAGATGCCCGGCATCGAGCACCGCCACGCGGTCGCAGACGCGGCGGATCACTTCCATCTCGTGGGTGATCAGCACAATGGTCAGGCCCAGCTCGCGGTTGATCTGCGCCAGCAGCGCCAGCACCGAGGCGGTGGTCTGCGGGTCCAGCGCGCTGGTGGCCTCGTCGCACAGCAGGATCCGCGGGCGCGTGGCCAGGGCGCGGGCGATGCCGACGCGCTGCTTCTGCCCGCCCGACAGCTGCGCCGGGTACTTGCCCGCATGCGCGGCCAGCCCCACACGTTCCAGCAGCTCGGCCACCCGTGCATCGATCTCCGCGCGCGGCGTGCCGGCCAGTTCCAGCGGGAATGCGACGTTGCCGGCGACCGTGCGCGAGGACAACAGGTTGAAGTGCTGGAAGATCATGCCCACGCGCTGGCGCAGCGTGCGCAGCCCGGCGCGATCCAGCGCGGTGACGTCTTCGCCGTCGATGATCAGGCGCCCGCCGCTGGGCTCTTCGAGCCGGTTGATCAGCCGGATCAGGGTCGACTTGCCGGCGCCGGAATGGCCGATGATGCCGAACACCTCGCCGGCCTCGATGCGCAGGTCGAGCGGATGCAGCGCCACGACCGGCTGGCCGGCGACGGAATAGGACTTGTGCAGGCGCTCGAACTGGATCAACGCGCGGGACCGGCAGCGACGGGGGGCGCAAAGCCTAGCAGGCCAGGATGGCGTGCGTTATTCCATTCGATTCTAACGTCGGCGCGCATCGCGGGGCCGGCTAGGGCCGCGCCTGCGGCGGCGGATGCGCCACCGCGCGGATCCGCTCGCGGTGAAGCAGGTACAGGCCGCTGGCGACGATGATCGCCCCGCCCACCCAGGTCCAGGCGTCGGGCAGCTTGCGCCACAGCAGCCAGTCCCAGGGGATCACCCACAACAGGCCGCTGTACTCCAGCGGCGCGACCAGCGAGGCGTCGCCACGACGGAACGCCTGGGTCAGCGCCACCTGGCCCAGCGCCCCGGCCAGGCCCATGCCGGCGATCCAGCCGGTGTCGGCCGGGCGCAGCGGGGTCCAGTCCGGGAGCGCCAACGCGCCGGCGCCCAGCGCCATGATCAGCAGGAACCACACCACCAGCGACTGCGACGTATCGGTGCGCGCCAGCAGGCTGACCAGCACCGAGGCGACCGCGTAGGCGATGGCCGCCAGCAGCACCATCAGCCCCGGCAGCGAGACGAAGCCGTCCATGCCGGGGCGCAGCACCACCAGCACGCCGACCAGGCCGACGCCGATCGCCGCCCAGCGCCGCGGCCCCACGTATTCGCCGAGCAGCGGCACCGACAGCGCCGCCACCAGCAGCGGCGCGACGAAGTAGATGGTGTAGGCGGTGGACAGCGGCAGGCTGCGCAAGGCCCAGGCGAAGCAGCCGATCATGGCGATGCCGAGCACGCCGCGCAGCAGGTGCAAGCCCCAGCGCACCGGCCAGATCGCGCGCGGCCCGGCGCTGGCCAGCACCCACACCAGCACGAACGGCAGCGAGGCCCCACCGCGCAACGCCGCGACCTGCAGCGCCGGATAGTGCGTGCTGAGCTGCTTCATGGACGCATCCATCAGCGAAAAGAACGCGACCGCGGCGATCATCCACGCAGCGGCGGCAGCATTGGAACGGGAGTTGGGCATCGGCGCATTATCGCCGCGATCGGTGGTGTGCGTGGTACCGAAGGCCATCGCGTCGGACTGAAGTCCCTCCCTCATGGCTCCAGCCCCGGCTGCAGCGGCTGACACAGCCTTCTGTGAGAGCGGCTTCAAGACATCGCCTGATCACCTGCTTTTCTCCGCGCATAGCGCTGTCTCGCAGGAGCAGCTCTTGTCCCCTTTTGCGGGATTAGCCGCGACAGGGCCTTCCTGTAACAGCAGTCGCGGCTAAAGCCGCTCCTACGACGGCGCCTGACGTGTCGGCGCAGGGCACTTCTGCGAATCCCCAATCCCGAATCTCCGCCCCATGCACGACCCGCACGTCTTACGATAGGCATCTTTACCGAGGACTTGCCCATGCCTTCCTTCGATATCGTGTCCGAAGTCGACAAGCACGAACTGACCAATGCCGTCGACCAGGCCAACCGCGAGCTGTCGACGCGCTTCGACTTCAAGGGCGTCGACGCCAAGTTCGAGCTGGACGACCAGGTCATCACCCAGTCCGCGCCCAGCGATTTCCAGGTCAAGCAGATGACCGACATCCTGCGCGCGCGCCTGCTGGCCCGCGGCATCGATGTGCGCTGCCTGGAGTTCGGCGACGTGGAGACCAACCTCGCCGGCGCGCGGCAGAAGATCACGGTCAAGCAGGGCATCGAGCAGAAGCTGGGCAAGAAGATCGTGGCCACGCTCAAGGAAGCCAAGCTCAAGGTGGAGGCGCAGATCAACGGCGACAAGCTGCGGGTCAGCGGCAAGAAGCGCGACGACCTGCAGGACGCGATCGCGCTGCTGAAGAAGAACGATTTCGAGCTGCCGCTGCAGTTCGACAATTTCCGCGACTGAGGCCGCCGCGCCGCAGGGTTATAGGCGGTGCGCAGGCTGGACGATCGCCACGGCCGCCGCCGTGGCGACTGCGGCCCTCAGCCGGCGATCCGCAGGATCGGCTTGAGGGTGACGCCGCTGTGGCTGTCGGCCGCCGCTTCGTTGATCTGCGCCAATGGGTAGAACTTCACCAGCTTGTCGAACGGGAACCGGCCCTGCTGGTAGAGCGTCACCAATTGCGGAATGAACACCTGCGGCACACTGTCGCCCTCGACAATGCCGCGGATGCTGCGTCCGCCCAGCAGCAGGTTGTTGACGTCGAACTCGGCCTTGGTGCCGAGCTTGGGCGCGCCGACCACGCCGATCGTGCCGAGCCCGCCCAGCGCCTCGATGCCTAGCGCCAGCACCTGCGGGCGCCCGGTGGATTCGAGCGCGAAATCGGCGCCGCCGCCGGTGATCGCGCGCACCGCCTCGACCAGGTCGCCCTCGCGGCTGTCGATCGTGTGCGTGGCGCCGAGTTCCTTAGCCAGTTCCAGCCGCGACGGCACCACGTCCACGGCGACGATGCAGGTGGCGCCGGCCACCCGCGCCGCCATCACCGCGCTGAGCCCGACCGCGCCGGCACCGAACGCCACGAAGCTGCTGCCGGGACGCACCTTCAGGGCGTTGATCACTGCGCCGGCGCCGGTCTGGATGCCGCAGCCGAGCGGGCCGAGCAGTTCCAGCGGCGCATCGGCCGGCACCTTGATCGCGTTGTTCTCGCGCGCCAGCGCATAGGTCGCAAACGAGGACTGGGCGAAGAAGTGGTCGTGCAGCGGCTGTCCCTGCAGGTCCTCGATGGCGGTGTGGCCATGCGCGTCGCCGCCGCCGAAATTGCGCGGATAGAACTCCTTGCAGTAGGCGCCATGGCCGCCGTCGCACGGGTCGCAGTGGCCGCAGGCGCCATAGGTCAGCACCACGTGGTCGCCGACCTGCAGCGCCTTGACGTTGGGGCCGAGCGCCTCGACCACGCCGGCGCCTTCGTGGCCGAGCACCGCCGGCAGCGGCACCGGATAGTACTGGTCGCGCACGATCAGGTCGGTATGGCACAGGCCGGTGGCCACCACCCGCACCAGCACCTCGTCGTCCTGCGGCGCGCGGATGCGCGCCTGCTCGATACTGAAAGGTTGTTGCGGCGCGCGCGCCACCGCCACGGTGATCTGGCGCATGTTGTCGGTTGTTGCGTTCATCGGACTGTCTCCTGGGATCAAAGCGGATAGGCGGGCGCTGCGCCCTTGACGGTCAGCCATTGCCATTGGGTGAATTCCTCCCAGTTGGCGGGGCCGCCGATGCTGCTGCCGTTGCCCGACGCGCCGACGCCGCCGAACGGATTGATGACCTCGTCGTTGACGGTCTGGTCGTTGATGTGCAGCAGGCCCGTGCGCAACTGCTCGCCCAGCGCCAGCGCGCGGCCCACATCGGCCGACAGCACCGCCATCGACAGGCCGTACTCGGTGTCGTTGGCCAGGGCCACGGCCTCGGCGTCGGTGTCGAACGGCACCACCACCGCGACCGGGGCGAAGATCTCCTCGCGGAACGCCGGGTTATCGGGCCCCACGTCGCTGAGCACGGTGGGCTCGAAGAAGAGGTCGCGGTAGCCGCCACCGGCGGCGACGGTGGCGCCGGCCTCGCGCGCGGCGGCGACCATCGCCGCGGCGTGGTCGCGCTGGGTCGCATTGATCAGGGGCCCGAGCGCGACCTGGCCGCTGGCCGGATCGCCGACGCTGAGGCTGTTGGCCTTGGCGACCAGCCGCTCCACGAACTGTGGGTAGAGCGCACGCTGCACCAGCACGCGGCCGGTGGACATGCAGATCTGGCCCTGGTGCAGGTAGACGCCCCAGGTGGTGTTGGCGATCGCCAGGTCCAGGTCGGCATCGTCGAGCACGATCAACGAATTCTTGCCGCCCAGCTCCAGCGACACCTTCTTCAGGTGTCGGCTGGCCGCCTCGCCGACCTTGCGCCCGGCCGCGGTGGAGCCGGTGAACTGGATCATCGCCACGTGCGGGTCGGCGGTCAGCGCCGCGCCGGCGGTACCGTCGCCGGGCAGCACGTGCAGCACGCCGGCCGGCAAGCCGGCCAGCTCGAACAGTCGCGCGATGACCACCCCGCCGCACACCGCGGTGCGCGGATCGGGCTTGAGCACCACCGCGTTGCCCAGGGCCAGCGCCGGCGCCACCGCGCGCATGGCCAGGTAAAGCGGGAAGTTGAAGGGCGCGATGACCCCGACCACGCCGAGCGGACGCCGCCGCGCCAGGCTCAGCCGCCCGGGCGTGGACGGCAGCACCTCGCCGGCGCTGCGCGACGGCAGCGCCGCCGCCTCGTGCAGCGCCGTCGCGCACAGGGTCGCCTCGAAGCCTGCCTTGCCCTGGGTGGACCCGCTCTCGCGCACGATCCAGCCGGCGATCTCCGGCAGGGACTGTTCGGCCAACTGGGCGGCCTTGCGCAGCACCTGGGCGCGCTGCGCATAGGGGGCCGCGGCCCAGGCGCGCTGTGCCTGCGCGGCGGCGGCCGCGGCCGCAGCGATCTGCGCCGGGCCGGCCAAGCCGATCCGCCCCAACACCCGACCGGTGGCCGGCTCGATCGCCTCGGCGCCGTCGGCCGCCGTCTGCCATTGGCCGTCGAACAAGGCTCCCTGCCAGAAATCGCCCTGCAATAATCCGTTGTCGCTCATCGCTGTTTCCTCTTGGTATCCATCGCCTGGAATCGGCGCGGCGCCCGCCGCGCCGACCGAATCGTCATGCCAGCCGCGCGCGCAAGAACGCGCCGGCCTGTTCAATCGCCTGCACTGCCGCCGGCAGTACGCCGGCCATCTCGACGAAGCCGTGCACCATGCCCGGCAGCTCGACGTACTCCACCTCCCCGCCGGCCGCGCGCAGGGCGTCGGCGTAGCGGCGGCCGTCGTCGCGCAGCACATCGCATGCACCGGCATAGATCAGTGCCGGCGGTAGACCGCATAGGTCCGATGCGCGCAGCGGCGAGAGCCGCGGATCGTGGGTGTCGAAGCCAGCCACGAACGCATTCGACAGTGCCTGCATCGCCGCCAGCGTCAGCGGCGGCACCGCGCCGTTCTCACGCCGTGACGGGAACTCACTCGCCGCTGGCGACAGGTCGGTGGACGGGTAGAACAGCACCTGCGCGCGCAGCGCCACATCGCCGCGGAGTTGCTGGCAGGCCACCGCCGCCAGGCTGCCGCCCGCGCTGTCCCCGGCCACCGCCAGGCGCTGCGCGTCCAGGCCCAGTTCGCCGGCATGCGCGGCCAGCCAGCGGATCGCCGCGACCACGTCCTGCGGACCGGCCGGCGCCGGATGTTCCGGCGCCAGGCGGTAGCCCACGCTGACCACCGTGCAGCCGGCCGCGAGCGCCAGCCGTCGGCAGACCTTGTCATGACTGTCCAGGCCACCAACGGTCCAGCCGCCGCCATGCAGGTAGACGATGGCCGCCTGCGCGACGGGCGCCGTCGCCGCCGGCAGGTACGAGCGCAGCGGGATCGGTCCGGCCGGGCCGTCGGCGACGAGGTCGCGGACCTGTGCCACCGGCAGCGCCTCGCCGCCCAGCAGCCCGCCGATCTGCTGGTAGGCCTGGCGCATCGCCGGAATCGGCAGCGTTTCCAGCGCCGGTGCGCCGCTGGCGGCCATGCCGGCGACTACCGCCAGCACGTCCGGCGCCAGCCGCGAAGGATCGAATGGGTCTACTTGCTGCATTGCATGGCTCCGCGATGGGGATTGGGGATGAATGCGTCTCCATGCCGACGGCGTGCCGGCCGGCATCGGACGGGAACGGCGGCGGCGCTGCGCATCACGGCGATCCGGCCGCCACGACCGCGTGCGCACCAGCGCTATCGCGCATCAGGCGCATCGCTTGCGCCGCCTCCGCGGCCAGGTCGTGTTGCCAGATCCAGTCGAAACGCGTGGCCAGCGTCCGCGCCAGGGCATCGCTGTCGGCGCCGACCCGGCCATCGCGCAGTTCGTACAGGGCGCCCGTCTCGCGCGAGGTGCGCTGCACGCGGCAGGCGCGCGGGCGCCGCACCTGGTCGTAGGCCTGGAGCAGCGCGGGCAGATCGGCGCGGCGCAGCGTCGGCGCGCCCAGCAGATGCGCCAGCAAATGCGCATCCTCCAGGCCCTGGCCCGCACCGGCGCCCTGGTGCGGCAACATCGCATGGGCGGCATCGCCGACCAGCGCGATGCGGCCGTGCGCGTACGCCGGTAGCTCCGGCAGATCGTGCAGCGCCCAGTGGGTTGGCGCGTCGATGCACTGCAGCAGCGTGCGCGCCGCGATGCCCCAGTCGGCGAACGCCTGCAGCATCTCGCGGCGGCTGGCCTCGCGCACCCATGCCTGGCCGGCCGGCCACGACGGCGCCGCGGCGGCACGCTCGGAAACGAACGCCACCACGTTGATCAGGCGCCCGTGCTTGACCGGAAAGGTCAGGATGTGGGCATCCGGGCCCAGGTACATCTGCGGCACGTCCGCCAGCCGGGTGTCTACGCCTTGCACAGCGAACGCCGCGCGCAGGCGCGCGCTGTCGATCAGGCCGCGGTAGGCACAGGTGCCGCTGAAGCGCGGCACGACCGCGGCGTGGCCCAGCGCCTGCAGCAACGGACCGCGCAAGCGGGACTTGATGCCGTCGGCGACGAGCAGCAGGTCGCCGCAGTAGCTGTCGCCGTCGGCGAAGCGGACCCGGACCGTGTCGGCGTCCTGCTCGACACACTCGGTACGCTTGCCGAAGCGGGCCAGTCCGGGAGGCAGGCGCGCGGCCAGCGCGTCGAGGAAATCGGCGCGATGCGCCGAGGACTGCCCCACCCCGGGCGCGCAGGTGACGCCGATCGGCCGCGCGTCCTCGCCATGGCGCCATTCGAACCAGACGTCCTGCCACGGCGGCGCGGTGCGGTCGGCGAGTTCGGCGTAGGTGGTCGCGATCCCCAGCCCGGCGAGCGCGCGCACCGCGTTGGGGCCGAACGAGATCCCCGCGCCGATCTCGCCGAAGGCCGGTGCCGCTTCGAACAATTGCACGTCGAGATGGCGATGCCGGCACAGGCCAAGGGCCAGGCCGACCCCGGCGATGCCGCCGCCGACGATGCCGATGCGCAAGGGAGAGGCAGTCGCGTGCATGGTGACTCCAGGATTCGGTCGCCGCCGACGGGATCTCCCGACGGCCGTGCGGAGGGGCGGACGCGAACGGGGCGCCGTCCGCGCGCAGCCGGGCTCAGCCCTGGTCGCCGCCTCCCACGGGGAGGACCGTACCGGTGATGTAGGAGGCCTCGTCCGAGGCCAGGAACAGGATCGCCGCGGCCTGCTCGTCGAGCGTGCCGTAGCGCTTCATCAGGCTCGACTCGAGCGTCTGCGCGACGATCTGCCGATACCACGCCTGCTCCTGCGCGCTCTGCGGGTCGGGATTGCGCGGCACGCGCCGCGGCGGCGCCTCGGTGCCGCCGGGGGCAACCGCGTTGACGCGGATGCCATGCCCGGCATGCTCGAACGCCAGGCACGCGGTCAACGCATTGACCCCGCCCTTGGCCGCGCCGTAGGGAACGCGGTGGATGCTGCGGGTGGCGATGGAGGAGACATTGACGATGGCCCCGCCGCCCTGCTCGATCAGGTAGGGCAGCACCGCGCGGCATCCCCACAGCGCGGGAAACAGCGAGCGCCGCACCTCGGCCTCGATCTGCTCCGGCGCGTAGGCCTGGAACGGCTGCGCCCAGATGGTGCCGCCAACGTTGTTGACCAGTACGTCAATGCGGCCCATCCGCGACTGCGCGAAGGCCATGGCACGTACGTTCTCCGCGTAGTGCTCCAGGTCGGCCGCCAGCGTGGCGACCTCGGCGGGCGCCAGCGCCTGTTCCAGCTCGGCCACGTGTTCGGCGCGATCCACCAGCACAAGCCGCGCGCCCTCGGCGGCGGCGCGCTCGGCCACGCGCCGGCCGATGCCCTGGGCCGCGCCGGTGACGACCACCACCTTGCCCGCGAAACGCGCGCTCACGCGGCCCGCTCCTGCACCGGCGCGGCCGCGTTGGGGGTGAACTTCTCATAGTGGAAGTTGGCCGGGACCAGGCCGATCTCGCGCAAGTGTGCACGCACCGCCTCCACCATCGGCGGCGGACCGCACAGGTAGACTTCCACGTCGCCGCCATGCAACGCATGCGGCGGCAGATGCTCGGTGACGTAGCCGGTGCGCGGGTGGCCGGCGGCCGGGTCGACCACGCAGGTGTCGAAGCTGAACCAGTCCAGTCGCTCGGCGAGCGCCTGCAGCCGATCGAGCAGGACCAGGTCCGCGCCACGGGTGACGCCGTACATCAAGTACACCGGGTGCGCGCAGCCGCTGGCCTCCAGGTGCGCCAGCATCGACAGGAACGGCGCCAGGCCGGTGCCGCCAGCCAGCATCAGCAGCGGCCGCGTCACCTCGCGCAGATAGAAGCTGCCCAGCGGGCCGCTCAGTTCCAACTCCTGCCCCGGGCTGGCCGCGTCCAGGTAGGCGCTCATCAGGCCGCCGGGCACACGCCTGATCAGGAACGTCAGCATGGGCGCGCCCGGCGCGGAACTGAAGGAGAACGCGCGCGTCTGTCCACTACCGGGCACCGCGATGTTGACGTACTGGCCGGGCAGGAAGGCGGGCACGTCGCCGACCGGTTCCAGGGTCAGCTCCAGCGCCGCGTCGGCGTGCGCGACCACCGCCGTCACCGCCGCCTGGAAGCGCACGCTGCCGGTCTTGCACGCGACCGACGTCGCCGGCACCGCCAGCGTGCAATCGGAGCGGGGCAGCATCTGGCAGGTCAGCACCAGACCGGCGACGGCCTCGTCGGCGCCGAGCGCGTCCTCGATGTAGTCCTCGCCCAGTTCGTAGCGCCCGCTTTCGGCGCGGCACTTGCACGTACCGCAGACGCCGTCGGCGCAATCCATCGGCAGGTTGATCCGCTGGCGGAAAGCGGCATCGAGCACTTTCTCACCGTCGTTGCAATCGATGAAACGGGTGACCCCGTCCTCGAAGTTCAGCGCGATGCGGTAGGACATGGCGTTTGCTCGCGGTTGCATGCCGGTCAGACGTGGTAGACGTCGACGACCTGGCGGATGTAGTCGTTCTTCAGCACGATCGTCTTGCGCGCGATGCGCAATTGGTCGCCATCCGTGCGCAGGGTCAGCAGCATCGTGCCGAAGAACTGGTCGGTGACCTTGTAGCGGTGGCTGAGGGTGTGGAAGTTGTAGCGGACCTCCAGCTCCTGCCCGCGGTCGGCCAGCACCTCGACATTGGCCACGCTGTGGCTGGTGCGCGGCTCCGGCGTGGACGCGCCGGAGCGCTCGGTCTTGATCCGGAACACGCGGTCTTCCAGCCCGGAGCGGTCGGCGTAGTAGATCAGCGAGATCTGCGACTGCGGATCCTCGGTGAGCTGGTCGTCGTCGTCCCAGGCCGGCATCCAGTAGGTCACGTCCTCGGCGTACAGCGTCAGCCATTCGTCCCACTGGCGGTCGTCGAGCAGGCGCGCCTCGCGGTACAGGAACGCGCAGATGGTCTGGTAGTCCGCGTTCATGGGGCCGGCGCCGCGTGTTCGCGCGCCAGTGCCTGGCGCATCACCGAGGCCCAGTACTCGTGCTGGCGCACGAACAGGCCCTCGTCCTCGCTGCGCTCGCCGGACAGCAAGGGCGACAGCCCCATCCGCCGCGCGTTTTCGTCCGGCCCCTCGATCCACAGCGGCGCACCGCGGCTGAGGTCGTTCCAGGGCGCCGCGCTGGCGGCGTAGCCGGCCTGGCAGGCACGGAATTCCTCCAGGTCGTCGGCGGTGCCCATGCCCGAAACGTTGAAGAAATCCTCGTACTGGCGGATGCGGGTGGCGCGGTCGCGTGCGCTCTCGCCCTTGGGCGCGAAGCAGAAGATGCTGACCTCGGTCTTGTCCACGCTGATCGGCCGGGTGACGCGAATCTGGGTGGAGAACTGGTCCATCAGGAAAAGGTTCGGATACAGGCACAGGTTGCGGGTCTGCTCGACGATGAAGCCGGCGCGGTCGGCGCCGAGCCGCTGCGCGAGCTCCTCGCGCCGGCCGTACACCGGGCGCACCTCCGGATTCATGGCCTTGGTCCACAACAGCAGGTGCCCATTCTCGAAGCCGTAGACGCCGGCCACGCTCTTGCTCCAGCCGCCGGCGTCCACCGCCTGGGTGCCGTCCTGCTTGCGCCGGCTCATGGTCGCCGCGTAGTTCCAGTGCACGGTGCTGACGTGATAGCCGTCGCAGCCGTTCTCCATCTGCAGCTTCCAGTTGCCGTCGTAGATGTAGGACGAGTTGCCGCGCAGCACCTCCAGCCCGTCCGGCGCCTGGTCGGCGATCTGGTCGACGATCAGCCGCGCCTGACCCAGGAACTGCTCCAGCGGCGCGACATCCTCGCGCAGGCTGCCGAACAGGAAACCGCGGTAGCTCTCGAAGCGCGGCACGTACTTGAGATCGTGGCGACCGTCCTGGCCGAACTGCGGCGGATACTGGGTCGTCTTCTCGTCCTTGACCTTGAGCAGCCTGCCGGTATTGGAGAAGGTCCAGCCATGGAACGGACAGGTGAAGCTGCCCTTGTTGCCGTGCTTGCGCCGGCACAGCATCGCGCCGCGGTGCGCGCACGCATTGATCACCGCGTGCAGCTGTCCGCTCTTGTCGCGGGTGATCACCACCGGCTGGCGGCCGATGTAGGTCGTGTAGTAGTCGTTGGCGTTGGGGATCTGGCTCTCGTGCGCCAGATAGACCCAGTTGCCCTCGAAGATGTGCTTCATCTCCAGCTCGAACAGGTCGGCGTTGGTGAAGATGTCGCGGCGGCAGCGGAACCTGCCTTCGGCATGGTCGTCCTGCACGGCGCTGGCGAGCAGGTCGCCGAGCGCGGTCGCTTTGTCGATCACGGCGGACATATGGCGTTGTCTCCTGGGGGAAGGCGGCGGCCGTGCGCGCTGGCAGGCCGCCGCGACGACGACGGTCGCGGTTGGCGCAGCAGACGCTAGGCGGCGGCGCGGCGGCGCAGCGGGTTGGCCTGGTTGTCGACGCCGTCGACAAGTTCGGTGAGGCGGAAGTCGAAACGGATCTCGGCGAACGGGCCGTCCACGCCATTGGCGGCGATGCTGGCCTGGTCGCTGTGCTCGACGATCGCCGGCACCAGGCCGTCGCGGGTGGCGTAGGCGAAGTCGTCGTCGACCAGCGGGTCGCCGGCGATGTTGATCTGCGTGGTCAGCTTGCGGTGGCCGTCGGCACCGATGAAGAAGTGGATGTGCGCCGGACGCTGGCCATGCCGGCCGAGCGCGAACAGCAGGCGTTCGGTCGGGCTGCCCGGCGGCACGCCGTAGCCCTTGGGCACGATGCTCTGGAAGCGGTAGCGGCCCTGGGCATCGGCGATGATCGTGCGGCGCATGTTGAACGGCGCCTGCTTGCCGGTGGGGTCGAAGTGCGAATAGAAGCCGCGGGTGTCGCAGTGCCAGACCTCGACGCTGGCGCCGGGCAACGGACGGCCGTCGGCGCCGTACACGGTGCCATGCATGATCAGCGGATGGCCGTTTTCGTCGCTGCCGTCGTCGAGCCGGGCGAAGCCGTGCGCCACCGGCGCGCCGGCCACGTACAGCGGTCCTTCGATGGTCCGCGGCGTCGGATTGTCGATGCCCAGTTGCGCGTCGATGGCGTCCAGGCGCAGATCCAGGAAGTGGTCCAGGCCCAGCCCGGGCGAGATCAGCCCGGCCTGCCCGGCCGCGCCCAGGTCGTTGAGCCAGGCGATCGCGCTCCAGTACTCGTCGGGCGTGACATCCAGATCGTCGATGGCCTTGAACAGGTCCGACAGCACGCGATGCACGATCCGTTTCACGCGCGCGTCGCCGGCCGTCTGCTCCAGGCCGCTGACCGTGCGCAGGAACGCCTGCACCTCCGGGGTCTCGAAAATCTTGACGCTCATCGTCTGGTTCCTTCTCTGCTCATGGTTGCGTTGGCTGCCTTGAGACGTTCCCCTCCCGAGGGAGCGCCCGTGGTGCGGGACTAGCGATCGTCCTCGTGCAGCGACGAGGGATGGCGGCACAGCGGGGTGACCGCGATGCGCATGTAGGGGAACAACGGCAGCGACAGCAGCAGCGCGTGCAGCTCGGCGTTGTCGGCCACGTCGAAGATGCTGACGTTGGCGTACTGCCCGACCACCCGCCAGATGTGGCGCCACTGGCCGCTGCGCTGCAACTGCTGGAAACGCGCCTTTTCGTCGCGCTTGAGCTGTTCTGCACGCTCGGGCGGCATGTCGCCGGGCAGGTTCACTTCCATGCTCACGTGGAACAACATGTTCATTCCTCCACGCCGGCAGCCACCGGCATCACGATGCGGCGGCGGTCGCGGCGCAGCGCGTCCACCCGTGCCTCGTCCAGGGCGATGCCCAGGCCTGGTCCGCACGGCAAGTGCAGTTGGAAATCCTCGTAGCGCAGCGGCTCGGCGAGGATCTCCTCGGTCAGCAACAAGGGACCGAACAGCTCGGTGCCCCATTGCAGGTTGGCGAAGGTGGCGAAGGCATGGGCCGAAGCGATGGTGCCGATCGCCCCTTCCAGCATCGTCCCGCCGTACAGGCCGATGCCGGCGGCATCGGCGATCGCCGCGACCTTCTGCGCGGCGTACAGGCCGCCGGACTGCTCGATCTTCACGGCGAACACGTCGGCCGCGCCGCGTCGCGCCGCCTCGAAGGCGCTTTCCGGGCCGCTCAGCATCTCGTCGGCCATCAACGCGATCGGGAAGCGGCGCATCAGCCGCCGCATCGACGCCAGCGACGCCACCGGCTGCTCCACCAGTTCGCAGCCGGCATCGGCCAGCGCGGGCAGCGCACGCACCGCCTCGGTCTCGCTCCAGGCCATGTTCACGTCCACGCGCACCGCGGCGCGCGCGCCCAGCGCACGCTTGATCGCGGCCACGTGCGCCACGTCTTCGGCCACCGCTCGCGTGCCGATCTTCAGCTTGAACACGTTGTGCCTGCGCGCGTCGAGCATGCGCTCGGCCTCGTCGATGTCGCGCGCGGTGTCGCCGGAGGCCAGGGTCCACGCCACCGGCAGGCGCTGGCGCTGGCGCCCGCCGAGCAGTTCGGACACAGGCAGTCCGACCCGCTTGCCCTGCGCGTCCAGCAGCGCGGTCTCGATCGCGCACTTGGCGAAATGGTTGCCCTTGACCATGCTGCCGACACGCTGCATCAGCGCCTGCACCGCACTGGCATCGGCACCGACCAGCAGCGGCGCGATGTAGCGGTCAATCGCCAGCTGCATCCCCTCCGGGCTCTCCGCGCCGTAGGCCAGCCCGGCGATGGTGGTGCCCTCGCCCAGCCCGACAATGCCGTCGCTGCAATGCACGCGTACCAGCATCAGGGTCTGTCCGCGCATGGTCGCCATCGACAGGCGATGCGGGCGGATCGTGGGCAGGTCGAGCAGGAGCGTCTCGACACGGTCGATGTTCGGGGCGATGGCGGCGTGGTCGCGTGGCATGGCGCCGATTCTTGGCCTGTACGCGCCGCGCCGTCCAAGACTGAATGCGGCACCATTCCATACCTTGAAGCTATAGTATGGCGGCAAGCCCCGGTTTTACTGGGATATTGCGGCACAGCATGCCCTGAACGGCATACTCGATTTTCTCCAACGCGACGTGCCTCCCATGGATCTGCGCCAACTCCGCTATTTCGTCGCCGTCGCCCGCGAGCGCAACTTCACCCGCGCCGCCGAGACCCTGCACATCGCCCAGCCGCCGCTGAGCCGGCAGATCCAGCAGATCGAGCAGCAACTGGGCGTGCCGCTGCTGGTGCGGCATAGTCGGCCGTTGCGGCTGACCGACGCCGGGCGGCTGTTCTACGAGGAAGCGCTGCAGGTGCTCGGCCGGGTCGAGCAGATGACCGAGGCCGCACGCCGGCTGGGCCGCAGCGAGCGCCGCGTGGCCTCGATCGGTTTCGTCGCCTCCACCCTGTACGGCGGCCTGCCCACCGTGGTGCGACGCCTGCGCCAGGCGCGCCCCGACCTGGAGGTGCGTCTGGTCGAACTGATGTCCGGCCAGCAGGTGGAAGCGCTCAAGGAGGGCCGCATCGACCTGGGCTTCGGCCGCGTGCGCAGCAGCGACCAGCATGTGGAGCGCCTGGTGCTGCGCGAGGAACGCCTGGTGGCCGCGATCCCGATGGCGCACCCGCTGGCTGCGCAGGACACGCCGCTGGCGCCGGCGGCGCTGGCCGGGCAGCGCCTGCTGCTGTATCCCAACCATCCGCGCCCCAGCTTCGCCGACCAAGTGCTGTCGCTGCTGCAGGACCATGGCGTGCACCCCAGCGAACTGCAGGAAGTGCGCGAACTGCAGACCGCATTGGGCCTGGTCGCCGCCGAAAGCGGCATCTGCCTGGTTCCGGCCTCGGCGCGGTTCATGCGCAACGACCTGCGCTACCGCCTGATCGACGACGAACACGCGACCTCGCCGATCATCATGAGCTATCGCCGCAACGACGACTCCGGCCTGGTGGAACTGACCAAGCAGCTGATCCGCGACATGTATGCCGAACACCCGCCATGGCTGGACATCTCCTACAACCGCTGGCACGCGCCCTAGGGCGTGTCACGCATCCGGCATACACTTGCGCCACGCGCGCGCACCTGTTCAGGCGCACGCGATTCCTTACGCACACGCCGACGCCATGGACCCCACGCCTTCCGCCACTCCCGATCCGCTCGCACTCACCCGCCGCTGGCTGGAACGCGCGGTGATCGGCCTGAACCTGTGCCCCTTCGCCAAGGCGGTGCACGTCAAGCAGCAGATCCGCTACGTGCTCAGCGACGCCAGTACGCCCGAGGCGCTGCTCGAACAACTGGCCGAAGAACTGGTGCTGCTGCGCGACACCCCGGCCGAGCAGATCGACACCACGCTGATCGTGCACCCGGACGTGCTGCAGGATTTCCTCGATTACAACGATTTCCTCGACAACGCCGACGCCGCGGTCGAGGCGCTGGATCTGCAGGGGATCCTGCAGGTGGCCAGCTTCCATCCGCAGTACCAGTTCGCCGGCACCGCGCCGGACGACATCGGCAACTACACCAACCGCGCGCCCTACCCCACCCTGCACCTGCTGCGCGAGGACAGCGTGGAACGCGCAGTGGCCGCGTTCCCGGACGCGGACGTGATCGTCGAGCGCAATCTGCAGACCCTGGAGAAACTGGGGCTGGAGGGCTGGCAGCGGGCGGTTGAGAGTCGGGATTCGTGATTGGGGATTGGGGATTCGTAGAAGCGGGATTTGCGACGGTGCGTGGCGCCACGCGTTTTTGCCAATCCCTAATCCCGACTCCCTAATCCCGGCCCTCGAACAGCACCGCCACGTCCGCCGCCTCCAGCACCCGCCACTGCCCCGAGGGCAGATCGTCCAGGCCGAAGCCGCCGATGCGGCTGCGGTGCAGCGCGGCCACGTGGTTGCCGACGGCGGCGAACATGCGCCGCACCTGGTGGTAGCGACCTTCGTGCAGGGCCACGCGCACCTGGCGCGGCCCCAGCGTCTCCAGTTGCACCGGCAGCAGCGGCGTGGTCTCGCCGTCGAGCATCAACGTGCCGCTGGCGAACTGCGCGGCCTCGTCGCCGCGCAGATCCTCGGCCAGGGTGGCCTCGTAGACCTTGGCCAGCCGCGCCTTGGGCGAGACGATGCGATGCAGCAGCGCGCCGTCGTCGGTCATCAGCAGCAGGCCGCTGGTGTCGCGGTCCAGCCGCCCGACCGTGGACAGCAGCGGCGAGCGCAGGCGGAAGCGCGGCGGCAGCAGGTCGTAGACGATGCGTCCCGGATCCTTGGTCGAGCAGGTGTAGCCGACCGGCTTGTGCAGCGCCAGGATCAGCCCGGGCGGCGGGTCCAGCGGCTCGCCGTCGACCCGGATCGCCGCGTGCGGCACCTGGTCGTCGGCATACAGCACCTCGCCCTCGGCGTCGGTGATGCGGCCCTCGCGGAACATCAGCGCCACCTGCTTGCGGCTGCCGTAGCCCAGGTTTGCCAGGTGCTTGACCAGCTTCATCGGCGCGCTCCAGCGCGGCTACGCACCGCGTGGATCAGCTTGAAGCCGTCGCGGGTGGCAAGCACCTCGGTGTCGCCGAAACTGGCATCGAGCACCGCCTCGTAGGGCAGATGCCGGTTGGCGACCAGGAACAGCCGCCCGCCGGGCGCCAGCGCCTGCGCGGCCACGGCGATGAAGCGCCGGCCGATGTCCGGCCGCTCCATCCGCCCCGGCGCATGGAACGGCGGATTGCTGACGATGACGTCGTACTGCCCCGGCAGTCCGGTGGTCACGTCGTGCCAGTGGAAGCCCAGCGTCGGGCCGGCCGGTGCCTGCGCCAGATTCGCGCGCGCCAGCGCCAGCGCGCGTGCGTCGGCCTCGAACAGATCCAGCGCGGTCAGTTGCGGGCAGCGCGCCAGCAGTTCGGCCGACAGGTAGCCGTAGCCGGCGCCGAGATCGGCGGCACGGCCGCGCAGGTCGGCGGGCAGGTGCTCGGCCAGCAGCGCCGAGGCCGGGTCGATGCGATCCCAGGCGAACACGCCCGGGCGGCTGCGGAAGCGCCCGTCCAGGATCGGCCGCACCGCATCCAGCTTCGCCCAGCGCTGCTGCAGCGCGGCGTCGTGGCCGCCCTGCAGCGGCGCGGTCCAGTACACCCGGCAGTGGTGCTTGGTCAGCTTGCCGCCGAGTCCGGCCAGTTGCTGCAGGTCGTCCTCGCCGGAGCGCGCGCCCTCGTTGTTGGCCTGGCAGGCCACCACCACGCCGCCCGGCGCGGCCAGCGCCACGGCGCGCGCCAGCAGCGCCCGTGCTTCCTCGCGCTGGCGCGGCGGCAGCACCAGCACCAGCGCGTAGCCGCCGGCGTCGGCGGCGCCGTCCTGCTCGGCGCGCACGGTCCAGCCGCCCTGCTGCAGCGCGCTGGCGAACGGCCGGTAGTCCTGCTCGCAGACCAGTTGCGGCGGCTGCGCGTGCTGGCGCAGCGCCCAGCCGTCGCGGGCGCGCAGGAACAGCACCTTGCCGGCAGGCCAGCGCAGCACGCCCTGGGCGAACGGCAGGAACAGGGTGTCGAGGGGGGCGTCTTGCGCAGCCGGCATCGGGCGTGAGTCATCGGAACAGGGACGCGTATTCTACCGGCAGTGCGCCGCGACCCCGGTTTTGCGCGAATCCAACGCATCATTGATGTTCCGGCAACATCGCCGCGCCTAGGCTGCAAGGCACCCAATGACCGGAGAGGCAGCATGCGCGCAGTGTTCATCGGCGGCGTCGTCGACAACAGCGAAGTGGACCTGGATGGCAGCCAGCCGCCGTTGCACTACCCGGAGAACACCGGCACCGGGCGCCCGCGCTACCGCCTGCACCAGCGCGGCGCACGCGACGACGGCAGCGTGGTCTACGCCGTCTACGCCGCCCCGGAGCTGGGCGATACCGAAGTGGAGCGCGTCTTCAACGAACGCGGCTACGCCCGCCGTTTCGGTGTGGAGCCGGCGCCTGTGGAGCACTGACGCCGGGCTTTCGGCTCGACCAATCAAACGTGCAGGAGCGGCGTCGGCCGCAACCGGGCCTTGCCAGGCGCATCCCGGTCGCGGCTGAAGCCGCTCCTGCACGCGTCATCAGAGATCGATTTGCCTTCGCGCCCACTCGCGCGATTTTCAACTGCAGCAAATCAGGCCGACTTCCAGGAAGCGGCTGCGGCCGTGGTTTTCTCTGTAAAGCCCGTCGCGGCTGAAGCCGCTCCTACGGGTGCCTGCGCATGTTTTTCGAAGCACGCGGCCGCGCGCAATGAGACGCGCGATGCAGCAGTCCTGGGGGCACGTGTCACACCTTCCGCGATGGCCTTTTGTAGGAGCGGCTTCAGCCGCGATCGGGCTTCACCATGAAGCCCACGCCGCAGCCATCGATCCCGCATCGCGACCATGAACCCCGCGCCGCGGCCGAAGCCGCTCCTACGAAGCCGCTCCTACGATGCGTGCGGAAACATGCGGCTAATCCAAATCCGGCCAGTCACTTTCCCGGCTTCGGCGTCACCCGCCACACCACATTGCCGACGTCGTCGGCGACCAGCAATGCACCGGGCTTGTCCACCGCCACGCCGACCGGGCGGCCCTGCGCGCGGCCCTCGGCGTCGAGGAAGCCGGTCAGCACGTCCTGCGGCTTGCCGCTGGGCTTGCCGTTGACGAAGGGCACGTAGATCACCTTGTAGCCCGACGGCGGGTCGCGATTCCAGGAGCCGTGCTGGCCGATGAAGGCGCCGCCGCGGTAGGGCTGCGGCAGCAGCGCACCCTCGTAGAAGGCCAGGCCCAGCGAGGCGGTATGCGCGCCCAGCGCGTAGTCCGGCTTGATCGCGCTGGCCACCATCTCCGGGTTCTGCGGCTGCACGCGCTCGTCCACGTGCTGGCCGTAGTAGCTGTACGGCCAGCCGTAGAAGCCGCCCTCGCGCACCGAGGTCAGATAATCCGGCACCAGGTCGCTACCGATCTCGTCGCGTTCGTTGACCACGGTCCACAGCGTGTCGGTGCCGGGCTGCCAGGCCAGGCCGACCGGATTGCGCAGGCCGCTGGCGAACACCCGGGTGGCGCCGCTGGCGGCGTCCACTTCCAGGATCGCGGCGCGGTTCAGTTCCTGCTCCATGCCGTTCTCGGCGACGTTGCTGTTGGAGCCGACGCCCACGTACAGCTTCTTGCCGTCGCGGCTGGCCAGCAGGCTCTTGGTCCAGTGGTGATTGATGCCGCCGGGCAGGTTGGCGACGAAGCTCGGCGCGGCGGTGATCTGGGTGTCGCCGTCCTTGTACGGGAAGCTCACCAGGGCATCGGCATTGGCGATGTACAGGCGGTCGCCGACCAGGGCCATGCCGAACGGCGAATACAGGCCCTTGAGGAACTGCGTGCGCACCTCGGCGACGCCGTCGCCGTCGGCATCGCGCAGCAGGGTGATGCGGTTGGCGCTGGGCACGGCGGCGCCGGCCTTGGCCATCATCGCGCCCTGGATCTTGTCGCGCAGGCCGCTGCTTTCCTTTTCCGGTGCCGGCGGCTCGGCGGTCTCGGCGACCAGCACATCGCCGTTGGGCAGCACGTACAGCCAGCGCGGATGGTCCAGGTCGCGGGCGAAGGCCTGCACCGCCAGGTCGGCGGCCGGCACCGGCGCGGCGCCATCGGCCCAGCGCTTGACCTCGGCGACCTTGACCGTGGGGATCATGCGCTTGACCGGATCGGGCAACACCGGATCCGGTCCCATGCCCTCCTCGATGGAGTGCTTGGCGGTGTCGCCGCAGGCGGCGAGCAGGGCGGCACTGAGCGCACACAACACCCAACGGGCGCGAATCGGCGAAGACATGGCCATGTGTCTTGGATATCCGGGAACACGGGGGAACGCCGATGATGCACAGCCCCGCCACGAAAAAAGTGAAAGATGCGTCAAGAGGCGTCGCCGCGCGGATCGGTGTCCCAGGGCCGCGCCGGCAGCTGGCGCACGCTGCGGATTTCGTCCAGCCACAGGTAGCGGTGCTGGGCCGGATCGTCGAGGTCGTCGATGCGCACCTGCGCATTGCTGCCCTCGTTGCCATCGGCGTCGCGGAACTGCTGGATGCTGGGCCGTACCGACACGGTGCCGAAGCACACGCTGCCGTCGTTCAATTCGATGCGCACATGCGCCTGCCCGGGCAGTTGCGGGATCAACGCTTCCAGCGCCTGGATCTGCGCCTGGTCGGTGTGGATACGCTCAGCAAACTGGGTCATCGGCGGACTCCTGAGGGGGAACCGCAGCACCCTAGCGCCGGCCGCGTGAGCCGGCGGGCAAGACCGCGCTAACGCTGTCGCGCGAAGCGCACCGCAGACACCAACTGCGCCACGCTGTACGGCTTGGCCAGGTGTTCCTGGAAGCCGGACTGCAGCGCGCGCTGGCGATCGTCGGCACGCGCCAGCGCAGTCACCGCGACCGCCGGCAGGTCGTCCGCGCCCAGGCCCATGTTCTCGCGCACGGTGCGGATGAGCCCGTAGCCATCCATGCCCGGCATGCCGATGTCGGTGACCATCACGTCGATCGCCGCATGGCCGCCGCCGTCGAGCACCTCCAGCGCCTCGCTGGCCGAGCCCACCGCGACCACCTCCGCGCCCTGTTCCTCGAGCAGGCGCCGCAGGTAGTCGAGCATGTCCGGCTGGTCTTCCACCGCCAACAGGCGCACGCCCTTGAGCGAATACGCCTCGACCACCTGTTCGGCCATCGCGAACGCGCGCACTTCGCGCAGCGGGCGCGAGCCCGGCGCATCGCGGTGCAGCGGCAGGCGCACGGTGAACACCGAGCCGCAGCCGCGACCTTCGCTGGCCGCACTGATCTGGCCACCATGCATTTCCACCAGTTGCTGCACGATCGCCAGGCCCAGGCCGAGGCCGCCGTGCAGACGCGTGGTGGTGCTGTCGGCCTGGCGGAAGCGCCCGAACAGATGCGGCAGGAACTCCGGCGGAATGCCGTCGCCGGAATCGCGCACCGCCACGCTGACGTGCTCGCCATCGTCGTCGAGCGCGATCGCCAGGGCGATGCGCCCGTGCGCGGGCGTGAACTTGATCGCATTGGACAGCAGGTTCCAGAACACCTGCTGCAGGCGCGTGGCGTCGCCCAGCACCATGCACGGCTGCGACGGCGCCTGCAGGGTCAGCGCCTGGTCCTTGCCTTCGGCCACCGGCTCCTGCGCGCGCATCGCCTCGCGCACCTGCTCGGCCAGGTCCAGCGCCTCCACTTCCAGCTGCACCTTGCCCAGCAGCATGCTGCTGAGATCGAGCATGTCCGAGATCAGCCGCTGCTGCGCGCGCGCGCTGCTGGCGATCACCGACAGGCCCTTGCTGCTCGGGTCGCCCGGCGGCAGCCGCTGCAGCAGCAGGTCGCTCCAGCCGAGGATGGTGGTCAGCGGCGTGCGCAGTTCGTGCGACAGCGTCGCCAGGAACTCGTCCTTCAGCCGCGCCATGCTCTCGGCGGCGTTGCGTGCGCTGCGCTCGGATTCCAGCAGTTGCTCGCGCGCCAGTTCGATGTCGCGGCGTTCGGTGACGTCCGGGCTGCTGCCGGCCAGGCCGATGAACTGGCCCTCGGCGGAATAGCGCGGCACCGCGGTCATTTCCACCCAGCGCCACTCGCCGTCGTGGCGGCGCGCGCGCACCAGCGCGCGCAGGTTGCGCTGGTCGTGCAGCGCGTTGCGCAACTCGTACGCGAACACGCCCACGTCTTCCGGATGCAGCACGTCGCCCCAGCCCGGGCGCGCAGCATCGGTGTCCAGGTCGATGCCGAAGAATTCGGCATAGGCGGTGTTGGTGAAGCGCAGTTCGCCCTGGGCGTCCAGCACCCACACCGGCATCGGCAGGCCCTCGGCCAGCGCGCTGAAGCGCGCCTCGCTCTCGGCGAGGTCGCGCTCCACCCGCTTGCGCTCGGTGATATCGAGGAACTGTATGGCGACCAGGCGATGCTCGGGCGCGCCGACGCGGAACGCATCCACGGTCCACCATCGGCCCAGCGGGGTGGAAAAATTCTCGAACTTGGCCGAGCGCCCGCTCAGCGCCACCTCGCCATACAGCCGGAACCAATGTTCCTCATGGGTCGGCGCCAGTTCGCGCATGCGTCGACCGAGCGCATCGTGTATGCCGGTTTCGCGCTCGAACGCCTGATTGACCTCCAGGAAGACGTAGTCCACCGCGCGCTGGGCATCGTCGAACAACACCTGGATCACGCAAAAACCAGAATCGATCTTGTCGAAGATTTCGCGGTAATGCAGATTCGTCGCCTGCGCGAGCGGAGACGCGGGGGTGTCGGGACTGGCATGCATGACGGACTAGCTCTGGAAGCGGCCTACGGCAACGGATGAAGACGGTAACCGGCATCCGCGGCGCAACAACAAGGCGCCAGGAGCGGCAAGGCGTAAACCCCCATCTTGTTAAGCCACTCCGCCGCCGTCAAGCCAGCGCCTGTACCGCTCCTGCCCGAACGCGGTCACCAGAAGAACGCGATCACCAGCACGATGCCCAGCAGCGACAGGCCGATGCCGGCGAGCACCATCCACTGGGTCAGGCGCGCGCTGCGCAAGGCCTGCTCTTCCAGCCAGCGCTCGGCTTCCTCGCGCCACGGCGGCGGCGGCGAGGATGCCAGCAACTGCTGCACGCGCGCCGGCCCCAGCTGCCGGCATTGCCGGCGGCATTCTTCGGGGACCACGGATCGCTCGGGTGCGCTGACGACGGACATGACAACGTTCCTGAATTGCTCAGCCGAGCGTGAAACGCGGTGCGTCGCCGGCGAGCTCGTGCTCCACCGCCATCCGCGCCAGGCGGGTGTAGTTGGCGCGCGGGCCGGCGCCGCGGCCGACGATCAGGCCCAGGTATTCCAGCCCGGTCCACACACGCGCCTTCCACTCCACGCCGTCTTCGGCCAGCACCAGGGTCAGCGTGTAGCGGAAGCTCTGTCCCTGCGGGCTGCGATAGTGGTAGCTGGGCGGGAACTGCACGGCCACGTCCTGCGCCTCGCCGAGCGAGACCAGGTAGCGCCGCAGCAGATGGCGCACGTCGTCGCCGGGGTTGAGCCGCAACTGCCGCGCCGCCTCGTCCAGGTTGGCCTGGTGCTCGACGAACGCCGCCGCGCCGCTGGCCGGGCTGTGGCCGTGGCGCTTGGCCCAGTCGATGAATTGCAGGCGCACATCGCTGCCGGTGTGGGCCTGGTGGAACAACGGCGTCTTCATGCGATCCCCGCATCCTCCGAGTGGCATCCATGCTCGCGCGCGCACCGTGAAGCAGGCGGCGAGGCGATGTGAGCCGCCCGTCACGCCGGAGCGGATGAATCGGCGGTCAACGGTCGTCGCCGCACGCCTCGCCGCGATTGCGGGCACGCCGGCACAGGCACACACTGGGCGCACGCCTCCTGGAGATCCGCCATGAAGATCCGCTATGCCTGGACGGCGCTGGCGCTTGCCTGCCTGTGGGCGGGCGGCGCCTCCGCCGAGATCCGCAACGTCACCGACCCGCAGGCGCCGCGCAGCCTCGTCAGCGACGGCCCGGTACAGGTCAGCTGGGCCGACCCGTCCACCTTCAGCGAACTGCGGCAGAGCCGCAATCGCTGGGAAGCCGAACGCGGCGACTGGGTACAGGACCTGGCCGCCTACCTGCAGAAGCAGGCCGCCAAGCAACTGCAGCCCGGGCAGCGCCTGGACATCAAGCTGACCGACATCAAGCGCGCCGGCGACTTCGAGCCGTGGCACGGCCCGAACTGGAACGACGTGCGGGTGATGCGCGACCTGTACCCGCCGCGGATCAGCCTCGACTTCACCCTGTACGGCGCCGATGGCCAAGTGATCGCGCAGGGCCAGCCGAAACTGATGGACCCCAGCTACCTGTACAACAGCTCGGTCGGCCTGAGCACCGATCCGCTGCGCTACGAAAAGCGCATGCTCGACGACTGGCTGCGCCGCCAGTTCCGCAACAAGGACAGCGCAGTCGCCGAGCGCTGAGGCCGCACGCGCGGCGCCGGCATCGCGCCGGCGCCGTCAGCCATGGATCAACCGCCGAGATAGGTGCGCGGCGCGCGCTTGAGGCCGCACAGCAAGCGGTAGGCGCTGGAACTGCAGCGCCCGGCCAGCGCGTCGATGCGCGGCTGTTCGCCCCACAACTGCACCTCGCTGCCGAGTCCGGCCTGCGGGTGGTCGGTCAGGTCCACGGTCAGCATGTCCATCGACACGCGCCCGATCAGTGCGCCGGGCGCGCCGTCGATCAGCACCGGCGTGCCGTTGGGCGCGAACTGCGGATAGCCGTCGGCATAGCCGATCGCCACCACGCCGACCCGGGTCGGGCGCGCCGCGACGAAGCGCGCGCCGTAGCCAACCGGCTCGCCCGGCGCGATAGTGCGCACCGAGATGACCCTGGACTGCAGGGTCATCACCGGACGCAGCTGGCCGGGCAGCGTGGCCGCGGCGGCGAACGGGTCGGCACCGTACAGCATCAGCCCCGGACGCCCCCAGTCGTTGCGCAACTCCGACCAGCCGAGCAGGGCCGGCGAGTTGCACAGGCTGGTCTCGCCGGCCAGGCCGGCGGTGGCCTGGCGGAACACCTCCACCTGCTCGCGGGTGCGTGCGCTGTCCAGTTCGTCGGCGCGGGCGAAGTGGCTCATCAGCACCAGCCGCTCGACCTGCGGCAGCGCGCTCAGGCGCGCGTGCGCGGCGCGGAATTCCTCCGGCGCCAGGCCGAGCCGGTGCATGCCGCTGTCCAGCTTCAGCCACAGGCACAGCGGCTGCGGCGCGGCGAAGGCGGCGATCGCCTCCACCTGCCAGGACGAGGCCACCGCGCACCACAGCCGGTGTTCGGCGACCAGCGGCAGTTCGTCGGCGTCGAAGATGCCTTCCAGCAGCAGGATCGGCGCGGCGATGCCGGCCTGGCGCAGTTCCAGCGCCTCCTCGATGCAGGCCACCGCGAAGCCATCGGCCTCGCCATCCAGCGCGCGCGCGCAGGCCACCGCGCCGTGCCCGTAGGCATCGGCCTTGACCACCGCCAGCGCTTTGCCGCCGCTCAGCCGGCGGGCCAGGCGGTAGTTGTGGCGCAGCGCGTCGAGATCGATCAATGCACGGGCTGGGCGCACGCGACGGCCTCGGCGACGGACGCGGCGGAACCGCGGGAATAACGGAAGATGTCCAGGCCCTCGCCGCTGATCTGCGGCTGCCGCGAGACCATCAGGTCGGCCAGATAGCGGCCCGAGCCACAGGCCATGGTCCAGCCCAGCGTGCCGTGGCCGGTGTTGAGGAACAGGTTGCGGTAGCCGGTGGCGCCGACCACCGGCGTGCCGTCCGGGGTAGCCGGGCGCAGCCCGGTCCAGAACTCGGCCGCGGCCAGGTCGCCGCCGCGTGGGTACAGGTCGTTGACCACCTTCTCCAGGGTGGCGCGGCGCCGTGCCGGCCGCGACAGGTCGAACCCGGCCAGTTCGGCCATGCCACCGACGCGGATGCGCGCGTCGAAGCGGGTGATCGCCACCTTGTAGCTCTCGTCGAGGATGGTGGAGGTCGGCGCCAGCGCCGCGTCGCGGATCGGCAGGGTCAACGAATAGCCCTTCAGCGGATACACCGGCAGGCGGATACCCAGCGGCGCCAGCAGGCCCGGCGAATAGCTGCCCAGCGCGACCACGTAGCGGTCGGCCCGCTCCACCCGCCCGCCGATGCGCACGCCATCGATGCGGTCGCCATCGGCCTGCAGCGCCTCGATGGTTTCGCCCTGGCGGAACTGCACGCCCGCCGCGGCGGCCATCGCCGCCAGGCGCTGGGTGAACAGGCGGCAGTCGCCGGTCTGGTCGTTGGGCAGGCGCAGCGCGCCGACCAGGGTCGCCGGTGCGCTGGCCAGGGCCGGCTCGACCCGGGCGATGCCGGCGCGGTCCAGCAGCTCGTAGGGCACGCCGTACTCGCGCAGCACCTCGATGTCCTTGGCCGCGCCGTCCAGTTGTTGCTGGGTGCGGAACAACTGGGTGGTGCCGAGCTGGCGGCCTTCGTAGGCGATGCCGGTCTCGGCACGCAGCTGGTCCAGGCAGTCGCGGCTGTACTCGGACAGGCGCACCATCCGCGCCTTGTTGATCGCATAGCGCTCGGCGGTGCAGTTGCGCAGCATCTGCGCCAGCCACAGGTACTGCTGCAGATCGGCGGTCGGCCTGATCGCCAGCGGCGCATGGCGCTGGAACAGCCATTTCAGCGCCTTCAGCGGCACCCCGGGCGCCGCCCACGGCGAGGCGTAGCCGGGCGAGACCTGGCCGGCATTGGCATAACTGGTCTCCAGCCCGGCCGCCGGCTGGCGGTCGACCACCGTCACCTCGCAGCCGCTGCGGGCCAGATACCACGCCGTGGCCGTGCCGATCACACCGCTGCCGAGAACCAGAACCCGCATGCGCCTACTCCGTTCGGATCAATTCCCTGGCTGGATGGCGCCAGGGCAGAAGTTCGGTGCAGTATAGGCAGCGCAACCCAGGATTTTCCCCTGACTTCTGCCGGCCTGGCAGGCCAAACCCCTGAGACCGCCCCGCATGGCCGCACGCCTCCGCGAACTGGACAAGATCGACCGCAAGATCCTGCGCATCCTGCAGCAGGAAGGGCGCATCTCCTTCACCGAACTGGGCGAGCGGGTGGGCCTGTCCACCACCCCGTGCACCGAGCGGGTGCGCCGGCTGGAACGCGACGGCGCCATCACCGGCTACTACGCGCGGCTGGACCCGCATTACCTCAAGGCCAGCCTGCTGGTGTTCGTGGAGATCAGCCTGGCCTACAAGTCCGGCGACATCTTCGAGGAATTCCGCCGCGCCGCGCTGAAGCTGCCCAACGTGCTCGAATGCCACCTGGTCTCGGGCGACTTCGATTACCTGCTCAAGGCGCGCATCAGCGAGATGGCGTCCTACCGCAAGCTGCTGGGCAGCACCCTGCTGACCCTGCCGCACGTGCGCGAGTCCAAGAGCTACATCGTGATGGAGGAAGTGAAGGAAACGCTCAGCCTGCCGATCGCCGACTGAGCGTTCCGCGCGAGGGGCGGGTCAGGAGACCAGCAGCTTCTCGAGGTCGTCGCGCGAGGAATTGGCGTGGTTCTTGGCCAGTTCGGCCACCACCCGCTTCTGGACCTCCTTGTGCAGCAGCGGCCGCAACTGGCCCAGCGTGTGCGGGTCGGCGACCAGCATCAGGTGCTCGACATCGCCGCGCAACGCGTCCTGGTACAGGCGCTCGGCGATCTGACGCACGAACCCGGCTTCATCCATGGTCATCGGCCGGTCGCCGTCCTCCACGCCCTCGATCGGCGTCGGGTTCAGCACTTCGGTCTGCTCCAGCAGCGCGGTCTCGCCCGCCAGATTGACCCGGAACAGGCGCGCGCTGGTGCGGTCGGCGACGACGATCAGGGTGTTGTCGGGAAGCTTGCTCATCGGTTCTCCTGCGAAACATGGCGCCGCGGCAATCGCGGCCGGTGCGCCAGTCTAGGAACCGATTCGTGAGGATGGCGGCCACGCGGCGTTCGCCGCGCGTTCGCCGCCGGAGCGCAGGCGCTCAGTCCTGGATGCGGACCCCATCGCCGCTGGGCACGGTGTCGTAGTAACGGCCGGTGCGGGTATCCAGCGCGCGGTTCGGCCCCACCTGCATCGCCCCGGGCACCAGCTGGCCGCGGCGGTCGTAGAGGCGGACCGGGCGGCGTGCGGACGGGTCGGCGACCGCGGCGGCCGGGACCGCCGGACTGGCCGGGCGCGTGTGCCGGGTCTTTCCTTGCGGCCGGTCGTCCAGGCTGGAGGGCACCGGCGCGGCCTTGGGAGCGGTCGTCGAGGCCGGCGGACGCTCGTCGAGACGGCTGGCCACCGCGGGCGCCGGCGGCGGCGCGGACTGCAGGGTGTTGGCGTCGCGATTGCCGGCCGGTGCGCCGGGGACTGGCTGGAGACGCTGCGCGGCGGCGAGCGCCGGCACGAGCAGGGCGATGGCAACGCAGGGCAGCAGGCGCTTCACGGTGGCTCCGTCGACGGGCCGGAAGAGAGCGTTCCACGCTAGCGCATCGCCAACGCCGCGTCGACGCGGCGCGGCGCGCTTGATCCACCCCGTACAGCCCTCATGTTGTTTTCCCCTCTTCCAGCCACGGGCCCCGCCATGAGCCGATTCGACCTCACGCCTCCCACCGCTGCCGAGCGCGAGCAGTTGATCGGCGGACTGAACGCGGAGGAACGCCGGGTGCTGCTGCAGCACGGCACCGAAGCGCCGTTCTGCGGCGTGTTCCTGGACAACAAGCTGGAGGGCGTCTACACCTGCCGGCTGTGCGGGCTGCCGCTGTTCCGCTCCAGCGCCAAGTTCGATTCCGGCACCGGCTGGCCGAGCTTCTTCGCGCCCTACCACCCCGACCACGTGCGCGAGATACGCGACACCAGCCACGGCATGATCCGCACCGAGATCGTCTGCGCCCGCTGCGACAGCCATCTCGGCCACGTGTTTCCGGACGGCCCGCCGCCGAGCGGAGAGCGCCACTGCCTGAATTCGGTGTCGCTGCAGTTCACCGAACAGGGCCAGGCGCTGCCCAACCCGCTGCACCGCGGCGGCGGCGAGACCGAACCGGCCTGATCCCGGCGCAGCCGCGCCGCCACAGGGAGACCACCGGTATGCGTACCTCGTCGCTTCCCCTTTTGTTCCTGCCGCTGGCCCTGGCCGCCTGCCAGCGCAGCCCCACCCCGCCCGCGCAGGCGGCACCCGCGGCGGCGGCCTCCCCGGCTGCCGCGCCGGGCCTGCAGGCCGATGCCCTGCCCATGCAGTGGCGCTGCGGCGAGGAACTGGTGCAGGCGGCCGCCGATCCGGCGCGCGAGCGCCTGGCCCTGCAGGTGCGCGGCACCCGCCTGGACATGCAGCGCACCGATGCCGGCGGCGCCACCGGCGCGCGCTACACCGACGCCCTGGGCAATACCTTCCGGCAGTCGCAGCCGGACCAGGCCACGCTGACCTTGGCCGGCCTGGGCGAGACCCTCAAATGCGTCCGCCACGACAGCGGCATGACCGGCTGAAGACCGGCGCGGGGGCGGCCGCCGCCAAAACCCGGCACAGTTCACACCTTCAGAATGGCGCGGCGGGGCCGACATCTAGAGCGTCCCCGCTCCGGCCCGCAGGCTGCCCCGCCATGCTCATCATCGTTGGCTTCATCGTCGTCATCATCAGCGTGGTCGGCGGCTACGTGCTGTCGCACGGCAAACTCGGTGCGCTGTGGCAGCCCTACGAGCTGATGATCATCGGTGGCGCGGCGCTGGGCGCGTTCCTGGTCAGCACCCCGGGCAAGATCGTCAAGGCGACGCTCTCCGGCGTGCTGGGCGTGTTCAAGGGCCCGCAGTACAAGGCCGACGACTACCGCAGCACCCTGACCCTGATCTACGAACTGCTGAACAAGGCGCGCCGCGACGGCTTCATGGCCCTGGAAGACCACGTCGAGCGCCCGGCCGACAGCGCGATCTTCGGCAACTACCCGAAGGTGCTGGCCGACCACCACCTGCTCGACTTCATCACCGACTGCCTGCGCCTGATGATCGGCAGCAACATCGAGCCGCACGAGCTGGAACCGCTGCTGGAGCTGGAGCTGGAGAAGCACCACCACGAGGCGATGGCGCCGGCGCATGCGCTGAGCAAGGTGTCCGACGGCCTGCCCGGCTTCGGCATCGTCGCCGCGGTGCTGGGCATCGTCATCACCATGGGCTCGATCGGCGGCCCGATCGAGGAGATCGGCCACCACGTCGGCGCGGCGCTGGTCGGCACCTTCCTCGGCATCCTGCTGGCCTACGGCTTCGTCGCGCCGCTGTCGGCGGCGATGGAAGCGCGCGCCGAGCAGGACAGCCGCATCTTCGAATCGGTGAAGACCGCGCTGCTGGCCTGCCTGCGCGGCTACAACCCGAAGATCGCCCTCGAATTCGCGCGCAAGACCCTGCCGACCGACGTGCGGCCGAGCTTCGCCGACTTCGAATCGCATCTGAAGACGATCAAGTAACGCGGTCATGGCCGAGACCAAGTCCACCGTCGTCATCCGCCGGGTCAAGAAGGTCCAGGGCGGCGGCCACCACGGCGGCGCGTGGAAGGTGGCCTATGCCGACTTCGTCACCGCGATGATGGCGTTCTTCCTGGTGCTGTGGCTGGTCGCGGCCACCACCAAGGAACAGCGCGCGGCGATCGCCGAATACTTCCGCAACCCCAGCCCGCTGGCCGGCAAGAGCCCGGCGCCGAGCCCCGGCATGGCCGGTCCCGGCGGCGCCAGCACCTCGATGATCAAGCTCGGCGGCGCCGGCGAGATGCAGCGCGGCAACAACAAGGATCCGTTCGGCAGCAAGAGCCTGAAGGGCGACGACAACAGCAAGAGCAGCCAGCGCGAGAAGGAAAAGGAGCGCCTGGAAACGCTGATGCAGGAGCTGAAGCAGGCCATCGACAAGAGCCAGGCGCTGGAGCCGTTCAAAGACCAGCTGCTGCTGGACCTGACCCCGGACGGCCTGCGCATCCAGATCGTGGACAAGGAAAACCGGCCGATGTTCGACCTCGGCAGCGCGGTGCTCAAGCCCTACACCCGCGGCATCCTCCACGAGCTGTCCGGCTTCATCAACCAGGTGCCCAACCACATCAGCATCACCGGCCACACCGACGTCACCCAGTACAGCGGCAAGAACGGCTACAGCAACTGGGAGCTGAGCGCGGACCGCGCCAACGCGGCGCGCCGCGAGCTGGTCGCCGGCGGCATGGGCGAGGACAAGGTCTCGCGCGTGGTCGGGCTGTCCTCGTCGGTGCTGTTCGACAAGCAGGTGCCGAACAATCCGATCAACCGCCGCATCAGCATCGTGGTGATGACCAAGGATGCCGAGGACGCCGCCACCGCCGACGGCGACCATAGCGTCGCCCTGGGCACGGTGCAGCCCGACGCCGACACCAAGGTGCCGGACCTGAGCGCCGCAGCGACGGAAGCGGCCGCCACGCCGGCCGCCGGCAAGGGCGAGCCCGCGGCGGCGCCTGCCACCAGCAACGGCGCTGCCCCGGCGGCGCCGGCCGCGACGCCGGGCAAGGCCTCGGTGCAGATCGCCGAGCCGCGCACGACCTCGCCGGAAGCCGCGGCCGCCGCCGCGCGCGATGCCTTGCGCAGTATCAACGGCAGCGCACCGGTGGCGAGCACCGCCGCTCCCGACGGGACCCCGGCAGCGACCAACACGCGCTGACCGCGGCGCCACCGCGCGCGCCGCCCGCGGCCGCGCAGGCGCGGGCGACGACCGCGCCGCACCGGCCCGGCGGGACCGCACACGGCGCGGCGCTTACAATGGCCGCCACTTCGCCAACGAGACCGCCGTGTCCAAGCAATCCAAAGCCAAGCGCGACAAGCGCAAGAAGCAGCAGTCGCCGCGCCCCTTCGCCCGCCTGGGCCGCGAGCAGCCCATCGCCAACCACGCCGTGCTGCAGAACGAGAGCGGCCGCGTGCTGGCCGCGATCGGCCTGCAGGGTCGCCAGTGGTTGCTGTCGGTCGGTGGCCAGACCATGGGCAATGCCGACAATCCGGTGCCGATGCTGGCGATGCTCAAGCACCTGGCCAACCTGCAGGAGCAGGAAGGCAACACCATCACCCTGGACTACTCCGCGCAGCTGCAGCAGATGATCGACGCGCTGGCGGCCGAGGCCGGCCAGACCCCGGCCGAGTACTTGGACGCGCTGGTCGCCGAATTCGCGGCGGGCGACGGCGCGGCAGAGGATGCAGCCGAGGACGAGACCGACGCCGACGCCGACGCCGAGAAGACGACGAGCGATGCCGGCCCGGCGAAGGCCGACGGCAGCGAGGCGACGGACGCCGACGGCACGCACAAGCCGGCCTGACCGGACCCGATGGCGGTCTACATCGACGATGCGGTGCATCCCTGGCGCGGCCAGCGCTGGGGCCACCTGCTCGCCGACACGCTGGACGAACTGCACGCCATGGCGGCGCGGCTGGGCATTCCCCGCCGCGCCTTCCAGAACAAGCTCAGCGGCGCGCACTACGACGTGCCCGCCGCCCTGCGCGACGACGCGATCCGCCTGGGCGCGGTGCCGGTCTCGCGGCACAGCGATCGCGAGTTGATGAAAGCCTTGATCCGCAATGCACGTGCACAGGCGCGCGGCGAGGCGCCGTGAACGGTGCCGCCACGTCCGCCGCCACGCTTCGCGTAGGAGCGGCTTCAGCCGCGATGCGCGTTCCCGGGAACGCCTGTCGCGGCTGAAGCCGCTCCTGCGACAGGGCGGCGGGCGTGACCACGTCCGCCTAGAACGGATCGCTGCCCGGGCGCAGTTCGATGTCCAGCAGCGCGGCCAGGCGCCGCATGTCCTCGTCGTCGCGGCTGAGCGCCATCCACCCGGCGTACGCATCGCCCTCGGTATCCCAGCACCAGAGGGTGTAGCCGTGTTCGCGCAGACGGTCGTACGCCACGTTCAGCAGCGCCGGCACGTCATGGCTGTCGAGGAAGTCCTCGTCGTCCACGTCGCCGCCCCAATCGATGCGCAGGTTCCAGCGCGTCGCCAGTTCGTCGATCGCGCCGATCAGCGACTCGGTGTCCTTCCAGTCCACGTAGAAGCCGGCACTCCAGTCGATGGCATCCTTCAGCGTCCACAACCAGCCGTCGTCCTCTTCGCCCTCGTGCTCGGCGCGCGCTTCGCGGAACGCGTTGAACTGACGCAGCGCGCTTTCCTCGTCGCCGGGATTGATCAGCAGCAGCAGGTTCCAGATCAGTCCTTGCTGGGTATCCGGATCGTCGTCGAGCTCGTCGTGCAGATCGTCGGGATCGTCGTAGTCGGTGCTGTTGTCGGGCATGGCGTGAGCCGGCGGATGGAAGGGGAGGTGCAAGTGTGCCGTGCCCGCCGCGGCGACGGAAGCGCGCGGAACTCGGCAACGGCGCCGCGGACGTTTATCCTTCGCAGCCCGGAAGACGGCGCTGTCCGCCGCCACGCGAAGCCACCACGATGTCCGACACGCCCCCCGACCGCCTGGCGGTCAGCCCGCAGAGCCCTTTCCACGATGCCGAGACGCTGTCGCGCGGCGTCGGCATCCGCTTCAACGGCGTGGAGCGCGACAACGTCGAGGAGTACTCGATCAGCGAAGGCTGGATCCGCGTCCAGGTCGGCAAGGCGCGCGACCGCCGCGGCAACCCGATGACCATGAAGGTCAAGGGCACGGTCGAAGCCTTCTGGCTCGACGCCAAGTAAGCGCGACCGCCGGCAGGCGCCGCGCCTGCCGGCATACTGCGGCCCCGGCGCCGCGCCTCAGGGCTTGAGCCGGTAGCCGCTGCGGAAGATCGCCCACACCACGCCCAGGCACAGCGCCAGGAACGCCAGGGTCATGCCCAGGCTGACCGCGATGTGCACGTCGGCCTTGCCGTAGAACGCCCAGCGGAAGCCGCTGACCAGGTACACCACCGGGTTGAACAGGCTGATCTTCTGCCACAGCGGCGGCAGCATGTTGATCGAGTAGAAACTGCCGCCGAGGAAGGTCAGCGGCGTGATCACCATCAGCGGGATCACCTGCAGCTTCTCGAACCCGTCGGCCCACACGCCGATGATGAAGCCGAACAGGCTGAAGGTCAGCGCGGTCAGCACCAGGAAGCCGAACATCCACAGCGGATGCGCGATCTCGTACGGCACGAAGGCGCGTGCGGTGAGCAGGATCAGCAGGCCCAGCAGCACCGACTTGCTCGCCGCCGCGCCGACGTAGCCGATCACCACCTCCCACCACGCCACCGGCGCCGACAGCACCTCGTAGATGGTGCCGGCCCAGCGCGGCATGTAGATGCCGAACGAGGCATTGGAGATGCTTTCGCTGAGCAGCGACAGCATCACCAGCCCGGGGATGATGTAGGCGCCGTAGCTGATGCCGTCGATGGCGCCCATGCGCGAACCGATCGCCGCGCCGAACACCACGAAGTACAGCGAGGTCGACAGCACCGGCGAGGCGATGGACTGGGTCAGCGTGCGGAAGGTGCGCGCCATCTCGAAGCGGTAGATCGCGGCGATCGCGTGCAGGTTCATGCGCGCGCCTCCGCGCCGGCAGCAGCTGGCCGCACCAGGTTGACGAAGATCTCCTCCAGCGAACTCTCGCTGGACTGCAGATCCTTGATCTCCACGCCCTGCGCCTCCAGTTGCCGCAGCAGCGGGCCGATGCCGGTCTGCGCGGCCTGCGCGTCGTAGGTGTAGGTCAGTGTCGTGCCGTCGGCGGACAGCTCCAATGGCTGCGCCGCCAGCGCCGGCGGCAACGCGTGCAGCGGTGCCTGCAGGGTCAGCGCCAGTTGCTTCTTGCCGAGCTTGCGCATCAGCGTGCGCTTGTCCTCCACCAGCACCAGTTCGCCGCGATTGACCACGCCGACGCGGTCGGCCATGTCCTCGGCCTCCTCGATGTAGTGCGTGGTCAGGATGATGGTGGTGCCCTGCTCGCGCAGGCGCCGCACCATCTGCCACATGTCGTGGCGCAGCTCCACGTCGACCCCGGCGGTGGGTTCGTCCAGGAACAGGATGGACGGCTCGTGCGCCAGCGCCTTGGCGATCAGCACGCGCCGCTTCATGCCGCCGGACAGGGTGGAGATGCGGCTGCCGCGCTTGTCCCACAGCGACAGTTCGCGCAGCACCCGCTCCAGGTGCGCGTCGTCGCGCGGCTTGCCGAACAGGCCGCGGCTGAAGCGCACTGTCGCCCACACCGTCTCGAACGCATCGGTGGCCAGTTCCTGCGGCACCAGGCCGATCTTGCCGCGCGCGGCGCGGTAGTCGCGCACGATATCGTGGCCGTCGGCCAGCACCCGGCCGCTGCTGGGATTGACCAGCCCGCAGATGATGCTGATCAGCGTGGTCTTGCCGGCACCGTTGGGGCCGAGCAGGGCGAAGATCTCGCCGCGATGGATCTCCAGGTCGATGCCCTTGAGCGCCTGGAACCCCCCGGCGTAGGTCTTGGTGAGCTGTTGCACGGAAATGATCGGCGACACGGGAACTCCCTGGGCGCGCGGCGGCTGCGGAAACGGCTCCCAGGGTAGAAGCCGGCTCGTGATGGATAAATCCCGATCCGGCGGAAGCACTCTCCCGCGTGCGGGACAGTGCGTCGGCCGGTGCCTGCAAACGCAGGGCAACATGACCGTCTTGGCCGTGGACGCCTGGTTAGCGTTGTCCGGTGTCGACGTCGCCGACGGCCGGTCGCGCAGGGCGCGGCCACGGCAGCACGCGCCAGCCGAAGTTGACCCCGGCCGCCGCCAGCAGGATCAGCAGCGCCCCGAGCACCTGCGTCCACGCCAGCGACTGCCCGAAGGCGATGCGATCGACCGCGATCGCCACCACCGGATAGATGAACGACAGCGCCCCGATCATCGCGGTGGGCAGCTTCTGGATGGCGCCGTACAGCAGCACGTACATCACCCCGGTATTGACCACGCCGAGCACGACCAGGTCCAGCCACTGGCCGGGACGGGCAGGCAAGGCATCGAAGTGCACGAACGGCGCCAGCAACACGATGCCGATGCCCAGTTGCAGCAGCGCGAGCAAGTGCGGCGGCGTGCCTTTCAGGTGCTTGGTGACGATCGACGACACCGCGTACAGAAACGCGGCGCCGAGCGCCAGGGCGACGCCCTGCAGGTACTCGCCCGGCACCGCGAGCACCGCCGGCGCGATGCGCACCACACCCACCAGGCCGACGAAGGCCACCGCCAGCCACGCCACGGTCGAGGCGCTGATGCGCTCGCGGAACACGAGTGCGCCGAGCCCGACCAGCATGAACGGCTGCGTGTTGTAGACCGCGGTGGCCATCGAGATCGAGGCGCGGCCATAGGCGGCGAACAGCAGCAGCCAGTTCCCCACGATGGCGATCCCGCCGAGCAGCACCAGCGCCAGCATCCGCGGCGAGAACGCCTTGCGCCGCAACAGGCCCAGCGCCGCGCAGAAGACGAGCAGGGTGGCCGCGCCGAACAGGCAGCGGAAAAACACCACGTTGAGCGGCGACTGCCCCGACGACACCACCAGCCAGCCGATCGTGCCGGACATGAGCATGGCCACGACCATCTCGGCCGCACCACGGCGAATTTCATTGGAGGCCATCCCGGTTCCTTTCGATGCTGCGAACAGCAGCCATTGTAGAAATGGGGATTCCGCGAAAACATGCCTAAACTTAGGCTCACTACGGAATTCACCTAAGAAAGGAAGGTCGCCGTGCAAAACCGCCTTTCCCCTCCTGCCATCGCCCCGCTCGACGCGACCGACCGCGCCATCCTCGCCGCGCTGGCGCAGGATGCGCGCATGGCGACCAGCGAACTGGCCCGGCAGATCGGCCTGTCGGCCCCGGCAACCGCCGACCGCGTGCGCCGGCTGCAGCACCAGGGCGTGATCGCCGGATTCACGGTCGAGCTCGATCCGCGCGCGCTGGGCTACACCTTGCAGGCCATCGTGCGGGTCAAACCGCTGCCCGGGCAGTTGCACCTGGTGGAGGAACTGCTGCAGCGCATCCCGGAGTTCGTCGAGTGCGACAAGGTGACCGGCGAAGACTGCTTCATCTGCCGACTGTACCTGCGCAACATCGAGCACCTGGACAGCATCCTGGCAAAAGTCACCGATCGCGCCGAAACCAACTCCGCCATCGTGAAGTCGACCCCGGTCCGCAGGCGACTGCCGCCGCTGGTCGAGGACGCCTAGCGCGATGCGCTAGTCGCGGCGAAGGCCGGGACCCGGGACCCGGGACCCGGGACCCGGGACCCGCAAAAGCCTAGCAGCGACTCGTTGTCTACGATCAGTTGCCGTCACATTTCGCAGGTAGCAACGCGTCCGGCCTGCGAAGCCCGCTTTTCCGGGTCCCGGGTCCTGGGTCCCGGGTCCCGGGTCTCCGGCCCCGGCCTTTCAGCTCTTCCGCCGCGCCTCCAGCAGATCCAGATTGCGGATCAGCCGGCGCGCGATCTCGTCGGAGATCTTGCGCTGGCGCGTCAGCTTGAACAGCTCCTGGCGTTCGGCCTGCAGGCCGGCGTGGCGCAGCTGGCGCAGCACCGCGTCCAGGCGCCGCGCCTCCTCCGGATCGCTCTCCATCGCCTCGCCGTGGTCGAGATGGCGCTGGTACAGCGCGCTGACCCGGTTGGCGGCCTCGTTGTAGAGGTCGGCGTGCTCGCTGTCCTGCACCAGCCGCTGGCGCAGCTTCTCCACCGCCGCCAGCGCCGCGCGCGAGGACTCGCGCCGGGCCAGGTCCTCTTCCCGCTGGTCGTTGGGCTCTTCCGGCAGCTCCAGGCCGCGCAGCAGCCGCGGCAGCCCGATGCTGGCGACCAGCAGCGAGGTGACGATCACCGCGCTGGCCAGGAAGATCGCCAGGTCGCGCGCGGGGAACGCGGCGCCGCTGGGCAGGGCCAGCGGCAGGGTCAGCACGCCGGCCAGGGTGATCGCGCCGCGCACGCCGGCCAGCGAGGTCGCCACCACGATCCGCCACGGCGGGCTCTGCCGGTCCTCGCCGCGGCGGCGCGCCTTGAGCAGGGTCCAGCGCAGCGACAGCCACACCCACAGGAAGCGCAGCAACAGCAGGCCGACATAGATCGCCAGCGCATAGGCGGGCAGCCACCACGGGTTCAGGTGTCCGGCTTCGTCCATGTTGTGCATGGCGCCCTGCACGATGCCGGGCAACTGCTCGCCGAGCAGCACGAACATGATGCCGTTGAGGGTGAACTGCACCATGTCCCACACCGCCGAGCGCTGCACGCGCATGCTGCCCGGGGCGCGGCCGCTCAGTTCCACGTAGCTCATGGCGATGCCGGCGGCGACCGCGGCGAGGATGCCCGAGGCGTTGATCGCCTCGGCCAGCAGGTAGGCGGCGAACGGCAGCAGCAGGTTGACCAGGATCGCCGCGCCCGGCTCCTCGCCGACCTGGCGCCACACCCAGCGCTGCGCCAGGCTGGTGCCGACCACCACCGCGATGCCGGCGGCCACGCCGACCAGCGCCACCCACAGGAAGGTCAGCGAGGCGTCGGCCAGCGAGAACGTGCCGGTGATCGCCGCGGCCACCGCGAACTGGAAGCAGACCAGGCCGGACGCGTCGTTGAGCAGCGACTCGCCTTCCAGGATGTGCATCAGCCGCTTGGGGATCGGTGCGCGCGCCGCGATCGAGGACACCGCGATCGGATCGGTGGGCGACACCACCGCGGCCAGCGCGAACGCCACCGCCAGCGGCATGGTCGGGATCATCCAGTGGATCAGGAAGCCGGCGCCGATCACGGTGAATACCACCAGGCCCAGCGCCAGCTCCAGGATCACGCCCTTGTCGCGGAACAGGCCCTGCTTGGGGATGCGCCAGCCGTCCAGGAACAGCAGCGGCGGCAGGAACAGCAGGAAGAACAGTTCCGGCTCCAGCGCGTAGCCCTTCTTGAACACGCCGGCGATGATCGCGCCCAGGCCGATCTGCACCAGCGGCAACGGCAGCGAGAACGGCAGTACGCGCACCAGGTAGCCGCTGGCCACCACGGCCAGCAACATCGCCAACACCACTTCGATCGAATGCATGCTCGTCCGGACGGCAGCGCCACGCCGGCGGCGCCGCCCATGAATGGGGGAGCCTGCAAGCAAAGCGCACCACGGCGGCGATGTCCAGTAGGGCGCGCCGGCGTCCACGCTACTATCCGGCCACAGAGCCGGTGGCGGACACCGGCGCCTCTTCGCCGGAGACCGCATGCTCACCATCCAGGAACTCAATCGTTTCATCGACGAACACGCGGCGGAAGGCAGCATTCCGCGGATCTGGGACCTGATCGGCGAGCACTTCGTCCAGGCCCAGGCCGGCCTGCCGGCCGAGCACGCGATGGAGCGGCGCGAGCTGTCCTTCCACGACCATGTGCGGCTGCTGGGCTATCTGTGCCTGCTGCTGGAGGGCGTGCCGGGCGACCTGGTGGAGATCGGGGTGTGGAAGGGCAAGTCGCTGGTGCTGATGAACGAGGTCTGCGGGCGCGAGCGCCGGGTGATCGGCATGGACCCGTTCGCGTTGCCGAACCAGTTCGAGGAGTTCAACCACTATCGGCAGCAGTTGCTGCCCAATGCGCGCTTCATCCGCGGCTATTCGGAGTTCTGCGCCGAGCACTTCTACGCCATGGAGCCAAAGGTGGCACTGTTGCACATCGACGGCGGCCACACCGGGCGCAACGTACTGCTGGACTTCCTGCTGTACGGGCCGAGCGTGGTGTCCGGCGGATTCGTGGTGTTCGACGACTACGGCGACTGGGAATACTCGCCGGAGGTCGGTCCCGCGGTGGACCTGCTGCGCGCCGCCGGCTACTTCGGCGACTTCCATGTGCTCGGCTGCGCCCACGGCTTCGAGAACAGCTACGTGCTGCAGCGCCGCTGAGCCGGCGCGCCTTGGCCCTCCAGCGCGTGCCGGCAGCGGAAAGCGGCGTTCAGAGAACGCCATCGAGCGGATGATCCCGGCCGACCAACAAGACAAGCACTTCGAACACACCGATCATCGATCCCGGACGCTAACCCGACAGCAATCAGGGTGAGAACCTCGCCGCGCGTCAGAAGCTGCAGCCGCGCTTCAACATAACGGCATGGCAGATATCATGCCGCCAATTCATCGCCGAGGCGGCCGCCCATGAACAACACAACCGCCAAATGGCGCAACCATGAATATCTGGCGAGCATCATCGACAGCCTTGATTCGATCGCGGCTGGACGACCGATCATTCGCGACGCTGATCTTTCCGGCATCACCATCGGTCCATCTGCCATCCTGGAGCAGTTAAAAGCCGCAAATCTCTTCGCATCGAGGATCAGCAACACCGACCTGTCTTACTCGAAAATATCCGGAAGTGCGAACGACAGTTTCTTCATGAATGTCAGCTTCGAAAGTGCCAGCTTGAACGGAGCCCTTTTGTGCAGATCGGAAATAAAAAACTGCAAATTTTCAAAAAGCAAGCTTGTGATCAACATGGATGATGCGATCTGCGAAAAAACCGATTTCGTCAAAGCCAGGTTTACCGGTGGAACTTGCGGAATGGAGTACGGTGGCCGCCGGGTAAAATTCATGAACTGCGATTTCACCGATGCTGTCTTTGACAGAGTCGAATTCAGAGCATCGACGTTCATCAACTGCATCTTTGCCGATGCGAAATTCAAGAAATGCGACTTGCGTGGCGCCAAGTTTGAGGCTGACGTTCTGCCACTGGCAGCCCAGTTTGAGGATATGGACATCCCTTCTCAGTGTCGGTGATCTCGTCAACGCAGGCCGAAGATAACGCACCGCCTGCACTCGGCTAGACCATTCGCCACAGCGCTGCCCGGCCTTGCAACTGCACCACCGTGCGACAGGGCGCTCGCCTGATCCTCCCTGGATGCGAGCGGCGGTACCCGCCAGCTCCTCTGTTCAGCATTATCTGGACGGCGTGATGCAACCGTGCCGGCGCAGGGCGCGTAAAGACAGGTGCACGGCCGACTGGCCGCGCATCCCTTTCAAGGAGCAAGCCCATGAAGATCCACTTGCTGTCCCTGGCCCTCGCCGGCCTCGTCTCCCTGCCCGCCATGGCCGCCCCCGGCCAGGCCGCGATGCACGACCACGCCGCGATGAGCGAAGCCAAGCCGAATCCGATGGTCGGCGGCGCACCGATGTACGCCACCAAGGACATCATCGACAACGCGGTCAACTCCAAGGATCACACCACCCTGGTTGCCGCGGTCAAGGCCGCCGGCCTGGTGGACACGCTGAAGGGCGCAGGCCCGTTCACGGTGTTCGCGCCGACCAATGCCGCCTTCGCCGCGTTGCCGGCCGGCACGGTCGACACCCTGCTCAAGCCGGAGAACAAGGAAAAGCTGACCCAGGTGCTGACCTACCACGTGGTCCCCGGCAAGCTCGATGCGGCGGCGCTGCTGGCGCAGATCAAGGCCGGCGGCGGCAGCGCCAAGCTGACCACCGTGCAGGGCGAAACGCTGATCGCCAAGACCCGCGGCGGCAAGGTCACGCTCACCGACAGCAAGGGCAACACCGCGCACGTCACCACCGCCGACGTGATGCAGAGCAATGGCGTGATCCACGTGGTGGACAAGGTTTTGATGCCGTAAGCACGCGTCGGGGGGTGCATTGGCATCGCGGGGGCGGCTACGGCCGTCCCCGTTTTGCACGCCCATGCAGCCAACGGCGATCGCGCGCCACGCCGACAACCACCGGACCACCCGCACGAACCGTCAGTCGCCGGCAGCGCCTGCGTGCGGCATCGGCACCTGCGCTGCCAGCACACGCAAGTCGTGCACGAAGCCTTGATAGGCGGTCTCGCCCGCCTCGCCGCCGCGCTGGCGCAGCACCCACGACGGATGCACGGTGGCCAGCGCGCGGGTGCCGTCGTCCAGCGACTGCCATTGCCCACGCTGGGCCATCAGCTTGAAGCCGCTCCCCAGCACCGCGCGCGCCGCGGTCGCGCCCAGGCACAGCACGATACGCGGACGCACCCGCGCCAGTTCGCCGGCCAGCCACATCCGGCAGGCCTCGACATGGGCACGCTCGGGATTGCGGTGCAGCCGCGCCTTGCCGCGCTGCTCGAAGCGAAAATGCTTGACCGCGTTGGTGACGTACAGGCCTGCACGTTCGACACCCAGCTCCTGCAGCGCGCGGTCGAACAAGCGCCCGGCCGGGCCGACGAAGGGACGCCCGCTCAGGTCCTCCTCGTCGCCGGGCTGCTCGCCCACCACCATCACCGCGGCATCCTGCGGACCTTCGCCGAACACGGTCTGGGTCGCCGGCTGCCACAGCGGACAACGGCGGCAGTCACGCGCCGCCGCGCGCAGCGCGTCGAGACTGTCGTCGGCGGCCACCACCGGCGCCGGTGCCGGCGCGGGAATGCGCCGCCGCACCGGTTCGGGCGCGCGCTCGGCCATCTCGCGCACGCGCTGCCCCGCATCGCGGATGAGCGTCGGCAGCAGCTGCGCCTCCGGCAGATGCTTCCAGTACTTCTGCGGCATCTCCTGGCGCATCATCGTCGGATTGAGCCGCGCCGGATTGAAGATGTTGGCGTAGTAGGTGCGCCACAGCGTGTCCTGCGCGTCGTCGGCCGGCGCATCGGCACGCTGCGCGCCGGCGCCGAACTGCAGCGTCTCGCCGTCCCAGCGCACGCTGCGGTACGGGGTGAGGATCGCCCAGCGCATGCCGGCGAAGCGCCGCGCGAAGAACGGCGCCACCCGATCGACGATGTGGTGCTCCGGCTCGAACCAGGCGATGTACGCCTCCTGCTCGCCCGGCACCTCACGGAAGCGCACGAACGCCTTCATCTTGTGGCTGTCGCGGCGCACCGCCTGCGCCCATTGCTGTGCGCGGTGCACATCGGCATCGGTGACCCGCTGCAGCAGCGCGCGCTCGCCGCCGGCGATGCGCCACAGCAGCCGGTACAGCAGCGCATGCCGCTGCGGATCGCGATGGCACAGCACCACGCCGGCCAGCGCCAGGAACTCGGCCGACACCCGCGGCGGCGGCACCTGCGCCGGCAGCGTCGCGACGTCGGTGCCGACCAGCAGGCCGCCCTGCGCGTCGCCGTCCCAGGCCAGCGTCTCCGGCGCCACCTGCGCGCACCACGCCGCCCGCGCCACCGCCCGCCACGCTTCCAGGCTCCACGGTGGCACCACCTCAGCCTGGAACACGGCCCGCTCGCTGCATCGCTCCGGCGCGCCGAACGCAACAGACCGTGCCCATCGGGTCAATCAAACAAGCCACCCTGCCGCGGTGCCGGCGCCAGTTGCGCACGCAGCCGCTGCGGATCGTCCAGCCGCTGCCGCGGATGGTGATCGAGCACACTGACGAATGGCAGCAACTTCTTCAGCGGCACCCGCAACCGCGCCAGATCCTCGACCCGCAGCCGCGCATGCCGCCTTGCCAGCAGCAAACGCTCGACGTTGCGGGTGCCCAGCCCCGGCACGCGCAACAACAACTCGCGCGCGGCGGTGTTGAGATCCACCGGGAAGCGTTCGGGGTTGCGCAGCGCCCAGGCCAGCTTGGGGTCCACGTCCAGATCGAGCATGCCGCTGGTGGTGGGCGGGGCGATCTCCTCCACCGAGAAGTCGTAGAACCGCAGCAGCCAGTCGGCCTGGTACAGGCGGTGCTCGCGCTGCAACGGCGGCGCCTGCAGCGGCAGCTTGCTGGAGGCGTCGGGAATCGGACTGAACGCGGAGTAGTAGACCCGGCGCAGGCGATAGTTGCCGTAGAGATTGTGGCTGGTATGCAGGATCGCGCGATCGTCGGCGCCATCGGCGCCGACGATCATCTGCGTGCTCTGCCCGGCCGGGGCGAAGCGCGGCGGCTTGGCGCGGACGCGGGTTTCGGCCTTGCGCGCCTCCTTGCTCTCCTCGATGCGCCAGCGCAGCTCGCCCATCGCCGCCCGGATGCCGCCGACGTTCTTCTCCGGCGCCAATTGCGCCAGACCGCCTTCCGTCGGCAGTTCGACGTTGATGCTGAGTCGGTCGGCGTAACGGCCGGCGGCGGCGAGCAGTTCCGGCGCCGCGTCGGGAATGGTCTTGAGATGGATGTAGCCGGCGAAGCGGTGCTCCTCGCGCAGCTGCCGCGCCACTTCCACCAGTTGCTCCATGGTGTAGTCGCTGTTGCGGATGATGCCGCTGGAGAGGAACAGGCCTTCGATGTAGTTGCGTTTGTAGAAATCCAGGGTCAGCTTGACCACTTCGGCCGGGGTGAAGCGCGCGCGGCGCACGTTGCTGGACACGCGGTTGACGCAGTACGCGCAGTCGAACACGCAGAAGTTGGTCAGCAGGATCTTCAGCAGCGACACGCAGCGCCCGTCGGGCGTGTACGAATGGCAGATGCCCATGCCCTCGGTGCTGCCGATGCCGCCGCTGCGCAGCGAATGGCGCTTGTCGGCGCCGCTGGAGGCGCAGGACGCGTCGTACTTGGCCGCGTCGGCGAGCACGGCGAGTTTTTCGAGGGTATTCACCGGCCGACGATGCCGGGTCCGCGTCTCAAACGGTGAGACGCGGATGCGCTGCGACCTTCACCGCGATGAATCGCTCAGGTCGACCTCCTGGCGTTCAGGCCGCCGCACGCGCCGCGGCGCCGTCGAAGCGGTAGATGTCCATCGCCAGCAGGCCGGCGTCGATCCCCGCATCGATGCGCTGCGCGCCCAGTCCCTCCGCCCCGGCCGCGCCCATCGCCACGTAGATCGGCAGCCAGTGCTCGTCGGTGGGATGCGCGCGCGCGGCGAACGGCGCCTGCCGGCGGTAGTCGAGCATCGCCGGCACGTCGTCGCGGCGCAACGCCTGCTCGGTCCATTCGATGAACGGACGCACGTAGGGCACTTCCTTGCCCTCGGCGTAGCGACCGAAGTCGTGCAGGTTGTGGGTGATGCTGCCCGAGCCGATCACCAGCACACCGTCCTCGCGCAGCGGCGCCAGTGCGCGGCCCAGCGCCAGGTGGTGTTCCGGCCCGAGTTCCGGCTGGATCGACAGCGGCACCACCGGGATGTCGGCCTGCGGGTAGAGCAGCGACAGCGGCACCCACACGCCGTGGTCCAGCCCGCGACGCTCGTCCAGCACCGGCGCCAGCCCGGCCTGCGCCAGCAGCTCGGCGACCTGCTGGGCCACGGCCGGGGCGCCCGGCGCCGGGTACTGCATCGCGTACAGCGCCTGCGGGAAGCCGCCGAAGTCGTGGATGGTCTGCGGCTGCGCCGCGGCGCCGACCAGCGGCCGCCGGCCCAGCCAGTGCGCCGACGCCAGCACGATGGCGCGCGGCCGCGGCAGCGTCGCCGCCAGTTCGGCCAGCCGTGTGCCGACCAGGCCGGGCTGCAGCGCGGTCATCGGCGAACCGTGCGAGATGTACAGGGAAGGCAAACGTGCCATGGCAGGTCTCCACACAGGAAAGGGGGCGCCGCGCTCAGCGCGTGCGCAATGCGAATCGGCCGTCGCCGATCAGGAACAGCACCACGAGCGCCAGCGCCCAGAACGCCGGGTACTCCCAGCCGCCCCCGGGATTGGCGAAGCCGAAGCCGTTGGCGCCATGCACGCTGACGATGGTGCCCAGCAGCAGCGGGATGCCGAGCAGTCCAACCCAGCGCGCGTACAGGCCGAGCAACAATGCCGCGGCGATGACGAATTCCAGTGTCATCGCCACATAGGCCAGTGCGCCGGGCAAACCGAGCGAAACGAAGTAGGCGGCGGTGCCGGCCGGGCTGAACACCAGCAGCTTGGTCAGCGCATGCGCCAGGAACAGCACGCCCAGCGCCAGGCGCAGCAGGGTGGCGCCGTAGGGCGCCAGGCGGGACACGGGAGCGGACATGAACGATCTCCGATGGGAAGGGACCCGCACAGGCTATTCCCAGCGCCACCACGAATAAATTATCGTGATTTCGGGAATTAATTTCAGGATCCGCAACAATGGATACGCTCGACGCGATGCGCGTGTTCGTCGCCGTAGTCGACCGCAACGGCTTCAACGCCGCGGCCGAGGCACTCGGCATGTCCACCGCCAGCGTCACCCGCCAGGTGGCGTGGCTGGAAAAGCGGCTCGGCCTGCGCCTGCTCAACCGCACCACCCGCCGGGTCAGCCCGAGCAGCGTCGGCGCGGCGTATTACCAGCGCTGCCAGTTGCTGCTGGCCGAGTTCGACGACATGGAGGCGGCCGTCGGCGAGCAGGCGCTGACGCCCTCCGGCACGCTGCGGATCAACGCGCCCTTCAGCTTCGCCATCGCCCGGCTGGGGCCACGCCTGGCCGGCTATCGCGCGCGCTATCCGCAGGTGATGCTGGACCTGTCGCTGTCGGACCGGCTGGTGGACATCGTCGAGGAAGGCTACGACATGGCGATCCGCATCACCCGCCAGGTCACCCCGACCCTGATCGCGCGCAAGCTCGGCGAGGTGCCGGCGTGTCTGTGCGCCTCGCCGGCCTACCTGGCGCGGGCCGGCGTGCCGCGCCTGCCCGCCGACCTCGCCGGGCACGAGCTCCTGAGCTACAGCTATGCGCCGATCGCCGACGAGCTCGCCCTGCAAGGTCCCGACGGCGAGACCCGGGTGCGCATCCAGGGCGGGCTGCGGGCCAACAGCGGCGACGTGCTGCGCGAAGCCGCCGTCGCCGGCATGGGCATCGTCCTGCAGCCGGACTTCATCGCGGAAAAGGAACTGGAGGACGGCCGCCTGGTGCGGGTGCTGCCCGAGTACGGGATCGGGCCGATCGGCGTCTACGCGGTGTACGCCAGCCGCAGCCACCTGGCGCCGAAGGTGCGCAGCTTCATCGATTACCTGGTCGAAGTGGGCATCGACCGCACGATGCGCTCCCCGGCCGAGAGCTGAACCGCGGCGCGCGGACCGGACACAACATCCCGCCGATGGCGCTGATCGCGGCCGCCGCGCATGCGCACAATGCCAGCGCTTTTCCCCCTCACCCTCAGGAGTCCGCTTATGAGCAAGATCGCGATCGTCTACTTCAGCGGCTACGGCCACACCGTCAAGCAGGCCGAGGCCGTGCACGCCGGCGCCGCCAGCGTCGGCGAGGCCACGCTGTACCGCATCGACCAGGACGGCAACCTGCCCGACGGCGCCTGGGAGGCCATCGGCCAGGCCGACGCCATCGTCTACGGCAGCCCGACCTACATGGGCGGCCCGGCCTGGCAGTTCAAGAAATTCGCCGACGCCAGCTCCAAGCCGTGGTTCTCGCAGGCCTGGAAGGACAAGATCGCCGCCGGCTTCACCAACTCGGCCTCGGTCAACGGCGACAAGTTCGCCACCATCGAATACTTCTGGACCCTGGCCCAGCAGCACGGCCAGATCTGGGTCGGCACCGGCCTGCTGCCGTCCAACACCAAGGCGCACGGCCCCGACGACGTGAACTGGACCGCCGGCTCCGGCGGTGCGCTGGCGATCTCGCCGTCCGACGCCTCGCCGGACGAGGCGCCGCGCAGCGGCGACCTGGAAACCGCGCGCCTGCTCGGCAAGCGCGTGGCCGAGTTCGCGGCCAAGCTCAAGGGCTGAGTCCGGCGGTGCCGCCCGCAAAGGGCGGCACCCTCATCGCGATCGCGGCGGTCTCCGGGCGATGCGATGCCCCTGCGGCGCCCGGCCTTGCCGGTCGGGCGCGTCTTCGAGGGGACAATGCCCTCGCGCTGCGGCGCTGCCGCGTGTTCTCTGCATCCCGATCTCGCCATGCGCCGGCCCTCGGCCAGCACCGTCGCGCTACGCCGGGCCGCCCACCGCATGCGCCGCGCGCAGATGGTCGATGAACACGCGCAGCTTCGGCGGCAGGTGTTCGCGCGCCGGGTAGTAGATGTGCCAGCCGGCGAACGGCGCGTGCCAGTCGTCCAGCACCTGCTGCAAGCGGCCGGCGGCGACGTCGGCGGCCACCTGCCACTCGAACGCCTGGCCCAGGCCCAGACCGCGGCGCGCGGCGTCCAGGCCGACCGCGGTGTCGTTGACCACCAGCCGCCCGCTGACTTCGACCAGGAAATCGTGGCCGTCGCGGGTGAACTCCCAGGCCTGCAGGCGGCCGTCGGTGCGCCGCCAGCGGATGCAGTCGTGCGCGGCCAGTTCGGCCGGCGTGCGCGGTACTCCGTGCGCAGCGAAGTACGCCGGCGCGGCCACCACCGTCTGCCGCTGCGGCGGTCCCAGCGGCACCGCGATCATGTCGCGCGCCAGGCTCTCGCCCAGGCGGATGCCGGCGTCGAAGCCGCCGGCGACGATGTCGGCCAGGGTCCGGTCCGAATACAACTCCACGCTGACCTCGGGATAGCGCGCGAGGAACGCCGGCAGCTGCGGGCACACCAGTTGCTCGGCGGCCACCAGCGGCAGGTTGATGCGCAGCGTGCCGGCCGGGCGGTCGCGCAGGAAATCCAGGTCGGCGAAGGCCGCGTCGATCTGCGCCAGGCCCGGCGCTACCCGCTGCAGGAAGCGCTCGCCATGCTCGCTCAGGCCGACCCGGCGGGTGGTGCGGTTGAGCAGGCGTGCGCCCAGCTGCGCCTCCAGCGCGCGCAACGTCTGCGACAGCGCCGACGGCGAGACGCCCAGCTCGGCGGCGGCGCGGGTGAAGCTGCCATGGTGGGCGACGCGGACGAAGGCGACGACGGCGGACAGCGGCGGTGGACGGTGCATGGCGAGTGGGCGGCAGTGGAAGGACGGACGCGGCAGGCGCGCCCGCCATTGTTTAGCACACCTTCAAAGCACATGCGGATTACCCGGATTTATCCGTGGCGACGCGGCGCCTACAGTGCCCGCACCCCACCTGGAGACCGCTGCGATGGCACTCGATCACTACCGCCTGCTCGGCCGTTCCGGCCTGCGCGTCAGCCCGCTGTGCCTGGGCACCATGACCTTCGGTGCCGACTGGGGATGGGGCGCGGACGAAGCCGAGGCACGCCGGCTGTTCGACCTGTATGTCGATGCCGGCGGCAACTTCCTCGACACCGCCAACATCTACACCAACGGCAGCGCCGAGACCCTGCTCGGGCGCTTCGTCGCCGGCCGCCGCGACCGCCTGGTGATCGCCAGCAAGTTCGCGCTCAATCCCTTCCCCGGCGACCCCAACGGCGGTGGCAACCACCGCAAGGCGCTGCTGCGCTCGGTCGACGCCAGCCTGGCGCGGCTGGGCACCGATTATCTGGATGTGCTGTACCTGCACGCCTGGGACGGCACCACCGGCATCGACGAAGTCATGCGCGGTTTCGACGACCTGGTGCGCGCCGGCAAGATCCTCTACGCCGGCATCTCCGACACGCCGGCCTGGCAGGTGGCGCGCATGCAGACCCTGGCCGACCTGCGCGGCTGGACGCCGTTCGTCGCCCTGCAGATCGAATACTCGCTGGCGCAGCGCACGGTCGAGCGCGAGCTGGTGCCGATGGCCGAGGCGCTGGGCATGTCGGTGCTGGCCTGGTCGCCGCTGGCGATGGGCGTGCTCACCGGCAAGTACGGTGCCGCCGATCTGGCGCGGGTGCGCGCGGCCGCCTCCGGCGGCGCGCAGGTCGATGGCGTGGGCCGCGCCGAGGTCGCGCATTCGCAACGCACCTTCAACGAGCATGCGCTGGCGGTGGCCGAGACGGTGGTGGCGCTGGCCGCCGAATTGCGGCGCTCGCCGGCGCAGGTGGCGCTGGCCTGGCTGCTGGCACGCGGGGCGATGCCGATCGTCGGCGCACGCAGCGTGGCGCAACTGCAGGACAACCTGGGCGCGCTGACCCTGCACCTGGATGCCGAAGCGCTGCAGCGGCTGGATGCCGCCAGCGCGATCGAACTGGGCTTCCCGCACGACTTCCTGGCCTCGCCGAATCCGCAGGCCTTGCTCAGCGGCGGCACCCGCATCCAGCCGCGCTGAGCGCGGCGACCCTCCCCCTCGCGCACGAGCACCGTCGCATGGCATCCACCACGACCACATTGCCGAGCAACATGACCCTGGCCGAGGCCGAAGCGGCCGGCATCGCGCAGATCGCCGCGCTGATGGGTCCGCAGCAGGGCGCGGCGATCCGCGCCCTGGCCGACGACGCGGACACCGCGCTGAGCGGCCGCGGCGCCGCCATCGCCTTCGCCGAGATCTACCGCGCCGACAGCGCGCTGGACCTGAAGACCCGCGAACTGGTCACGGTGGCGGTACTGGCCAGCCTCGGCCATGCGGAACCGCAGTTGCGCCTGCACCTGCGCGCCGCGCAGGCGGCAGGCGCCAGCCGTGCGGAGATCTTCGCCGTGCTCGACCAGTTGTACGCCTACGTCGGCTTCCCCACCGCGCTCAACGCCCTGGCCGTCGCCCGCGACACGCTGGGCCCGTCCTCACCCTGAGCGAACCGCCCGGCGGCCACGCTTTCCCTCCCCTCCCCCTCAGGAGCATCCTCCATGCAAACCCGCACCCTCGGCCGCAACGGCCCCCGCGTCTCCGCCCTCGGCCTCGGCTGCATGGGCATGAGCGCGTTCTACGGCGGCCGCAGCGACGACGCCGCCTCGATCGCGGTCATCCATGCCGCGATCGAGCACGGCGTCAGCCTCATCGACACCGCCGACATGTACGGCCCGCACACCAACGAAGTGCTGGTCGGCAAGGCGCTGGCCGGGCGCCGCGACCAGGTCGTGCTGGCGACCAAGTTCGGCATCAAGCTCGACCCCAACGACCCGGCCGCGCGCGGCATCGACGGCCGCCCGGAATACGTGCAGTCAGCCTGCGAGGCCAGCCTGCGCCGACTCGGCGTGGACCACATCGACCTGTACTACCAGCACCGGGTGGATCCGAACGTGCCGATCGAGGACACGGTCGGGGCGATGGCGCGGCTGGTGGAACAGGGCAAGGTGCGTTTCCTCGGCCTGTCCGAGGCCGCCGCCGCCACCATCCGCCGCGCGCACGCGGTGCACCCGATCACCGCGCTGCAGAGCGAGTATTCGCTGTGGTCGCGCGATCCGGAACACGACGGCGTGCTGGACACGGTGCGCGAGCTGGGCATCGGCTTCGTGCCGTACTCGCCGCTGGGCCGCGGCTTCCTGACCGGCGCGATCCGTTCGCCGGAGGACTTCGAGGCCGACGACTACCGGCGCCATTCGCCGCGCTTCCAGGGCGAGAACTTCGACCGCAACCTGCAACTGGTGGAGCGGGTACGCGAACTGGCGCAGGCCAAGGGCGTGACCCCGGGCCAGTTGGCGCTGGCCTGGGTGCTGGCGCAGGGCGAGGACCTGGTGCCGATCCCGGGCACCAAGCGCCTAGCCTACCTGGAGGAAAACCTGGGCGCGCTGCAGGTGAAGCTGAGCGCCGAGGAGCTGGCGCAGATCGAGGCGATCTTCCCCGCCGATGCCGCCGCCGGCCATCGCTACCCCGCCGCCTCGCGCGGCGCGCTGCAGGGCTGAACCGCGCCCCCGGCCGCGGCGCGGGTCGATTGCCCGCGCCGCGCCGGCCCCGCATGATGCGGGGGTGATCTCCTTCATCGTCCCCGCGCACGACGAAGCCGCCCTGATCGGCGACACGCTGGCCTCGCTGCATGTCGCCGCCCAGGCGCTGCGGCTGGACTGCGAGACGCTGGTGGTCGCCGATGCCTGCCGCGACGCTACCGCCGAGATCGCGCGCCGGCACGGCGCGCAGGTGCTGGAGGTGGAACTGCGGCACATCGCCGCCGTGCGCAATGCCGGCGCCGCCGCCAGCCACGGCCGCCATCTGCTGTTCGTCGATGCCGACACCCGGGTCAACACTCCGCTGCTGGCCGCGGCGCTGCGCGCGCTCGGCACCGGTGCGGTCGGCGGCGGCGCGCAGGTGCGCCTGCTCGGCGACATCGCCTGGCACGAACGCCTGGCCCAGGCGCTGTTCGGCTGGCTGTTCCGCTGCACCGGCATCGCCCCCGGCTGCTTCCTGTTCTGCACGCGCAGTGCCTTCGTCGCCGCCGGCGGCTTCGACGAGCGCTACTACGCGGGCGAAGACGTGGCGCTGAGCCGCGCACTGGCGCGGCAGGGACGCTTCGTGATCCTGCGCGAGCCGGTGCACACCTCCGACCGCAAGCTGCGCAGCTTCAGCAAGCGCGAGCACCTGGGACTGCTGCTGCAGTTGCTGCGCCGCGGCCGCAGCCTGCTGCGCTCGCGCGACGGCCTCGGCTTCTGGTACGGGCAGCGCCGCGGCCGTTAGGACGCGCTGCCCATTTCCGCACAGGTTGGGTTGGGTCGGCAACGCGGTTGCGGCCGACGCGGACGACTTCCTACTCTCTGCAAATGCGCGAGAACAGCAACCTGGACATCAGGAACGCGGCGATGGCGGACCGGCAGGCGATCGTGGCGCTGATGGCGGCGCTGGACTATGCCGGAACCGAGGATTTCATCGAGGCCCGCCTGGCGCAGCTCCTGGCGCATCCGGACGCGGCCTTGCTGGTGGCCGCCGCAGGGGACGACGTCCTGGGTGTGTTGTCGCTGCACTTTCTGCCGCAGCTGGCATTGGCCGGCGACATCTGCCGCATCAGCTATTTCTGCGTCGACGATCGTGCGCGCGGCGCCGGGGTGGGACAGCGTTTGCTGGCAGAGGGCGAGGCGCTGGCGCGGCAGCGCGGCTGCGACCGTCTGGAGGTGCACTGCCACAGCCGGCGGGAACGGGCGCACGCCTTCTATCGGCGGGAAGGCTTTGTCGAAGCGCCCAAGTATTTCGCCAGGTCGCTGCGCGACTGAGCACTGTCTGAGGTTGCCAGCCGCAGACAGCGGCGCGATCTTCGCAAGGGCGGTTGCCGGCGCCGCGGCGCTGGCAGTACGCTGCGCGCCCCTTGTGCGAGCTTTACGGATGAGCGTCCACACCAGCAGGCCCATCGCGGTGCGCATCCTCGGCACGGGCGAGTATCTGCCCGTGCAGCAGGTGCCGGCGGAGACCTTCGACCGGCGCTGGGACAAGCCCGCCGGCTGGACCCTGCGGCATACCGGAGTCGCCACGCGGCATTATGCGGGCGCCGACGAGCCGGCCACCTTCATGGGCGAACGCGCCGCGCATGCGGCGCTGCAGGCGGCGCAGTTGCAGGCGCACGAGCTCGATTGCGTGATCAGCGCCTGCAGCCTGATGGAACAGGCGATCCCGTGCAGCGCCGCGCTGCTGCATGCACGGCTGGGCCTGCAGGCCAGCGGCATTCCGGCCTTCGACATCAACGCCACCTGCCTGAGCTTCATCGCCGCGCTCGACCTGGCCGCCTGCGCGATCGCCGCCGGCCGCTACCGCCGCGTGCTGATCGTCGCCAGCGAGATCGCCAGCGTCGGCCTCAACCCGGACGATGCGGACACCGCGCCGCTGTTCGGCGACGGCGCCGCCGCGGTGGTCGTCGGCGCCGACAGCGGCGACAGCGGTTCGCAATTGCTGGCGGCGCGGCTGGAAACCTACTCCGAAGGCATCGACCACTGCCGCGTGCGCGCCGGCGGCACCCGTCTGCGCCTGGACCACGGCGTCGAGGCGCTGCGCGCCGGTTCGCAATTCGAAATGAACGGCCGCGCCACCTATCGCCTCGCCGCGGCGAAGTTGCCCGGCTTCCTGCAGCGGCTGCTGACGCAGGCCGGGGTCGAGTTGACGCAGTTGCAGCGGATCGTGCCGCACCAGGCCAGCGCCAAGGCGCTGCGTCACCTGCGCATCGCGCTGGGGCTGGCGCCGGATGCGCTGATCGAGGTGATCGGCCATCGCGGCAACCAGATGGCGGCCTCCATCCCGGGTGCGCTGCACCAGGCGATCCACAGCGGCCGCATCGTCCGCGGCGACCTGATCGGCCTGGTCGGCTCCGGCGCCGGGCTGGCGTTCGGCGGCGCGGTGTTGCGCTACTGACATGGCACGCGTCCTGGTCACCGGCGCGTCCGGCTTCATCGGCGCCTACATCGTGCGCGCCCTGGCCGACGCCGGCGTAGCGGTGCGCGCCAGCGGCCGCGACGCCGCCAAACTGGCGGCCTTCGCCGGCGATCCGCGCATCGAAATCGTGCCCGCCGAGCTGTGTCGCGACGACCTGGCGCCGTTGCTGCATGGCTGCGATGCGGTGATCCACTGCGCTGCGTTGTCGGCACCGTGGGCCAGCGCCGACACCTTCCGCCTGGCCAACGTGGTCGCCACCGAACGCCTGCTCGCCGCCGCGCTGGCCGCGCGCGTGCGCCGCTTCGTGCACTTCAGTTCGCCGAGCATCTACTTCCGCTTCGCCGATCAATACCAGATCACCGAAGACTTCACCCCGCCGGCGCGCTGGATCGGCGGCTATCCGCAGACCAAGTGGGAAGCCGAGGAAAAGGTGCGCGCCGCCGCCGCGGCCGGACTGCCGGCGGTGGTGCTGCGCCCGCGCGCGGTGTTCGGCCATGGCGACAACGCGATCGTGCCGCGCCTGCTGGCGGTGGCGCAGCGCGGCTGGTTCCCGCTGGTCAATGGCGGCCGCGCGATGATCGATGTGTGCTGCGTGGAGAACGCGGTGGCCGCGGCGCTGGCTGCGCTGCGCGCCGAGCACATCGGCGATGGTCGCGCCTACAACATCAGCAACGGCGTGCCGATCGCGGTGCGCGACCTGCTGACCGAACTGTTCGCGGTGCTGCGCCTGCGCGTGCGGCTGCTGTCGGTGCCGCGCGGACCGGCGCTGGCACTGGCCACGCTCGGCGAGCAGATCGCGCTGCGCCGTCGCGGGCAGCCGGAGCCGCGGCTCAGCCGCTACGGCATCGGCGTGCTCGGCTATTCGCAGACGCTGGACATCGGCCGCGCGCGCCGCGAACTCGGCTATGCGCCGGTGCTGTCGACCGAGGCCGGACTGGCCGCGCTGGGGCGGCCATGAGCGCCCCCCGGCTGCGCTGGCGGCTGTACGAGTCCGGCCACTGCACGCACCCCGAACGCGCCACGCGCCGCGGCGCGCCGCTGGCGCCGTGCCCGTTCCCGGCGCTGGCGGCGCTGCTGCAGCACCCGCAGCAGGGCGACCTGTTGTTCGACACCGGCTACGCCCGCCACTTCTTCGACGCCACCGCGCGCTTTCCCGAACGCCTGTACCGCTGGCTGACTCCCGTGCAATTGGCACCCGGGCAATCGCTGCGCGAACAACTCGCCCGCGACGGCGTGGAACCGGACCGCATCGGCTGGATCGTGCTGTCGCACTTCCATGGCGACCACGTCGGCGGTGTCGCCGATTTTCCGCAGGCGCGCCTGGCCTGCGCGCAGCAGGCCTGGGACGACCTGCAGCGCCGCGGCCGGCTGGCCGCGCTGCGCGAAGGTTTCCTGCCGGCCCTGCTGCACGGCGCGCGCCCGCGCATGCACTGGATCGAGGCGCTGCCCGCGGCGCTGCCGCCCGCCGCACTGCGCGACTTCGGCACGCCGCGCGATCTGTTCGGCGACGCCAGCGTGCTGCTGGTGCCGCTGCCCGGGCATGCGCCCGGCCACTACGGCCTGTGGTTCGAGGACGCGCACGGCCCGGTGTTCCTGATCGCCGACGCGGCCTGGTCCAGCGCCGCGCTCGCCGACGGCACGCCACCGCCGGCCCTGGTCACCCGCCTGCTCGGCGAGCATCGCGTGTATCGCGACACCCTGGCGCGGCTGCATGCGCTGCGCCAGGCCGAGCCGGGCCTGCGGCTGGTGCCCTCGCATTGTCGGCAATGGCGGCCGGCGCCGGCGGAGCACGCGCATGGCTGAGGCCCCCGGCGTGCTGATCACCGGCGCACGCGCGCCGGTCGCGCTGGACCTGGCGCGCCGTTTCGCCGCGCAGGGGTGGCGGGTGCACCTGGCCGACAGCGTCGCCAGCCGCATCTCCGGCTGGTCGCGCGCGGTGGCCGCGCATCACCGCGTCGCGCCCGCACGCGATGCGCCGCGCGCCTGGCTGGCCGATCTCAACGGCGTGCTCGCCCGCCAGCGCATCGACGTGCTGGTGCCGACCTGCGAGGAAGTGTTCTACCTGGCCCGCTACCGCCGCGCGCTGCCGGCGCAGTTGCACCTGCCGCTGCACGACTTCGACACGCTGCGCACGCTGCACAGCAAGTACGCCTTCATGGAACTGGCGCGCGGCCTGGACAGCACCATCGACGTGCCCGCCAGCGTGCGCGTGCGCAACCTGGCGCAGGCGCGCGAATGGGCCGGCAACGCGCCGCTGGTGTTGAAACCGGAATTCTCGCGCTTCGGCGTACATGTCCGGCTCTATCCGGAGGGTGTGACCGCCGACGCCACGCCGCTGCCCACGCAGGGCGACTGGGTCGCGCAGCACTACTGCGCCGGCGAGGAGCGCTGCTCGTATGCGCTGGCGCGCGACGGCGTGCTGCTGGCGCATGCGGTGTACCGCCCGCGCTACCGCCTGCGGCGCAGTTCCAGCTACTACTTCGATGCCGCACCGGATCCGCGGATCGAGCGCTTCACCGCGCAACTGGTGCGGGCGCTGCGCTTCACTGGGCAAATTTCCTTCGACTGGATGGTCTCCGCGCAAGGGCGCTGCAGCGTGATCGAATGCAATCCGCGCGCGACCAGCGGCCTGCACCTGTTCGCCGCGACCGATCCGCTGGTGGCCTTGCTGAGCGGCGACGCGGGCGAAGCGCAGGCGCCGCTGCGCCCGGCCGACGACCGCGCGGCGATGCTGGGCATGCTGATGCTGGGCGTGGCGCTGCCGGCGGCACTGGGCCAGGGCCGGCTGCGGCAGTGGCGCCATGATTACGCACGCGCCGAGGACGTCCTGGCGCCGCGCGGCGACCGCTGGCCATTGGCCGGCACGCTGTGCGACCTGGGCAGCCATGCGCGGTTGGCGCTGGCGCAGCGCTGCAGCGTGCGCGAGGCCGCCACCCGCGATACCGAATGGGACGGCGAGGCGCTGCCGCCGCCATGAGCGCCGACAGCGCCGACGCGGCGGCCGCCGACTACGCCGCGCAGCTGCAGCGTTTCGCCGCGCTGCATGCCGGCGGCGAGGCGCAGCAGCTGGCCGACAACGCGCACGCGCGCATCGAGGTGCTGCAGGCCGGCGCACTGGCACTGCCGGTGACGGTCGGCGAACGCCACCCGGGCAACGCCTGGGTGTGCTCGCCGCACACCACCTATGCCGACTACGCCGCCGAGGAAGCCGCGCGGCTGTTGCCGGGCGCGTTGGCCGCGCCGGTACGCGGCCTGTGCGGCGGCATCGGTGCCTGGCTGGACTGGGCACGGATCGACCGTGCGGTCACCCTCAACAACTGGCTGCTGTCCACCAACCTGTACCCGCCGCTGCCGCCGAGCGGCTTGCGCACGCTGCTGGATGCCGCACGCACGCGCTGGCCCGACCACGCGCTGTGGTTCCGCTCGCTCAACGCGGTGGACACGCCGCAGTGGCTGCACGCGCTGCAGGCCGAAGGCTTCACCCTGATCGCCAGCCGCCAGGTGTATCTGTACGAGGACTGGCCGCAACTGCTGCGCCATCGCGACCTGGCCCGCGACCTCAAGCTGGTCGAGCGCCGCGACCTGCAGCGCTGCGGCAACGACGCCATCGGCGAGGCCGACTATCCGCGCATCGCCGCGCTGTATGCGCAGCTGTATCTGGAGAAATATTCGCACTGCAATCCGGCCTACCACGCCGGCTTCCTGCGTGCCTGGCACCGCGCCGGGCTGCTGCGCTTCGACGGCTTCCGCGACGGCGACGGGCAACTGGTCTGCATCACCGGCCTGTTCGGCATCGGCGGCACCGTCACCGCCCCGATCGTCGGCTACGACCTGCACCTGCCGCAGCGGCTGGCGCTGTACCGCACCCTTACCGCCTGCGGGATCGACCATGCGCGACGGTATGGCCAGCGCCTCAACCAGAGCGCCGGCGCGGCCAGCTTCAAGCGCCAGCGCGGCGGCATGCCGGTCATCGAGTACAGCGCGGTCGATGCGCGCCACCTGCCGCTGCGGCGACGCCAGCCGATCGCCGCGCTCGGCGCCCTGACCCGGCGCATCGGTGTCCCGCTGATGCGCAAGTACCGGCTGTGAGGCCAGGCAGCGCCACGCCCGAAGGCGGACCGTAATCGTTTTCAACGTCGATCGCGCATGCCGCGTCGGCTGTCCGACGCTGGCACTGGCATATACTTTGCTGCATCTGCGACACCTCATCGCCGCTGCGGCCCGGAACATCTGTGGAATGGATTGCGCATCTGGCCCATGCCGGCACCTTGCTGATCGTCAACGCATTGCTCGCGGCGGTGTCCTCGGCGATGTTCCTGGCGCTGTACGTCACCGGCCGCAAGGAACGGCACGCGCGCAGCCTGTTGCTGCTGACGCTGAGCTACGGCGTGTTCACCCTGGGCTTCGGCACCCTGCTGGCGCCGGCCTGGCACTACATGGAAGTCTGGGTCGCGCCCGCCGGCAACGTCACCCTCGACGTGGCCACCGCGCTGACACTGGTGGCGGTAAACGCCTACCTGCGACGCCCGCTGCTGCAGTGGACATTGCTGGTCCCGATCGCGCTGCTCTGCGCGCTGGAACTCTACAGCCTGCACTACACAGGCCTCGATCACCGCATCATGGTGATCTTCGGCGGCCTGGTGCGCGGCATGCTGACCCTGGCCACCGCGGTGGCGTTGTGGCGCCACGCCGACAGCACCGTACGCACGCCGGCGCGCTTCACGGCCGTCTTCCATTTCCTGTGGGCCGGCATGGTCGGGCTGCGGGTGGTCTGGTGGGCCGTCCATCCCGACGTCGATACCAGCTACGACCCGACCACCAACTTCGGCCTGCTCTCGCGCATCGTGCTGACCGCCAGCATCACCCCCGGCTTCCTGTGGATGCTGACCCGCGAAATGAACGCGGAACTGCGGCGGCACGCCTCGCAGGATCCGCTCACCGGGGTGACCAACCGCCGGGTGATGTGGGAGCGCGGCGAGGCGGCGACCCTCGATGCCGCACGCAAGCGGGCGTCGATCGCGGTGCTGATGATCGACGTGGACCATTTCAAGGCGATCAACGACCGCTTCGGCCATGCGGTCGGCGACCAGGTGCTGGTCGCCATCGCGCAGACCCTGACGCAGCACATCCGCATGCCGGACCTGCTGGCGCGCATCGGCGGCGAGGAGTTCATGGTGCTGATTCCGCAGGGCGACGAGGCGTCGGTGCGCGATCTCGCCGAGCGCCTGCGGCGGCGCATCGAGCAGCAACAGATCGATGCCGCGCCGGAGGCGCCGCTGGTGTGCACGGTGAGCATCGGCTACTGCCTGTCGCCCGGGGCGCAGGCGTCCTGGCAGACCCTGGTGCTGGCCGCCGACCAGGCGCTGTACGCGGCCAAGCGCGCCGGCCGCAACCGGGTCGCCGGCACCACCATCGCATGAACGCGCGCGGCGCGCGGCACACCATGCGCGTGGCACGGGCGGCATGAGCGCCTGGCATCCGTCCCTGTACCGGCAGTGGTTCGCCGTCGCGCCCGCCACGGCGTTGCGGCGCCAGCCGCTGGCGGTGTCGGTGATGGACCGGCATGCGGCGATCGCGCGTTGTGCCGACGACAGCCTGCTGGCGCTGGAGGATCGCTGCCCGCACCGGCACGCCCCGCTGTCGGCCGGCTGCGTCACCGGCGACGGCCTGTCCTGCCCCTATCACGGCTGGCGCTTCGACCGCACCGGCGCGCTGCGCGAGATCCCCGGCCTGCCGCCCGGGCAGGCGCCGCCGGCGGTGCGGGTGCGCGCCTTCGCCGCGCGCGAGCACGACGGCCTGATCTGGCTGCGTCCCGATCCCGAGGGCGCGGACACACCGTCGCAGCTGGTGCAGGCGCTGCAGCCGTCGACGCGGCGCTTCCTGTGGCGCACGCGCTGGGAGGCGCACGTGGTCGATGCGCTGGAGAACTTCCTGGACCCGCTGCACACCCATCTGCTGCATCCGGGGCTGGTGCGGCGTGGCGGCGCGCGCACCGCCATGCGCGCCGAGCTGCGCCACACCGACGAAGGCTTCCACGTCGACTACCGCGGCGCCGCGGCGCAGAGCGGCTGGCTGTACCGGCTGTTCGAGTCGCCGCGCATCCTGGAGCGCGCGCATTTCGCCGGCCCCGGCAGCGCGCAGATCGAGTACCGCTACGCGCGCGGCGGCCGCGTGCGGATCAGCCTGCACTTCACCCCGCTCGACGCGCGCAGCACCGACGTCTTCGCCAGCCTGCACGTGGAGGGGCGCTGGGCGCCGGCGTGGGCGGTGCGGCTGCTGGTGTGGCCGCTGCTGCGCCGGGTCGGCGAACAGGACCGGCGCATGCTCGCGCTGCAGTCGCGCAACCTGCAGCGCTATCCGGGCGCGCGCGGCGCCTCCACCGCGCTGGACCTGGTGCGCGAACCGCTGCGGCGTTACTGGGACGGCGAGCCGCTGCCGGCAGCGGGCAGCGGCCACGACGTGGAACTCATGCTGTGACCGCGCCGAGCCGCTGCAGCACGTCTGCCAGCGGGGCCGGACGCCCGAGCAGATAGCCCTGCACGCCGCCGCAGCCGTGCGCGCGCAACCAGCGCAGCTGCGCCTCGGTTTCCACGCCCTCGGCGACCACGTCCAGCCCCAGGCAATGCCCCAGGGTCAGCAGCGCCTGGCAGATCGAGGCGTTGCGTGGATCGCGGTCCACCTCGGCGACGAAGCTGCGATCGATCTTCAGCGTGTCCAGCGGCAGGTCGCGCAGGTACGCCATGCTGGAGAAGCCGGTGCCGACGTCGTCCAGCGCCACGCGCACGCCCAGCGCGCGCAGTTGCCGCAGCACGTCGCCGGCCTGCTGTGGCTGCCGCATCAGGCTGCTCTCGGTGAGCTCCAACTGCAGGCCGTTGGCGGCCAGCCCGGCTTCGGCGCAGGCCTGCACCAGGTCGGCGACCAGGTCGCCGTCGAAGAACTGCAGCGCCGACACGTTCACCGCCACCGGCAGGTCCGGCCATCCGTGGTCGATCAGGGCGCGGCGCGCCCGCGCCGCCGCGCGCATCACCCAGCGCCCCAGCGGCAGGATCAGCCCGGTGTCCTCGCACAACTGGATGAACGCATCCGGCGCGATGAAACCGCCATCGCGCTGCGGCCAGCGGATCAGGGCTTCCAGTTCGCGCGGCGCGCCGCTGACCGCGTCCATGATCGGCTGGAAATACAGCTCGAACTCCTGGCGCTCGATCGCCTGCTGGATGCGCCCGGCCAGGCGCAGGCGTTCGCCGGTCCGCGCCGCCATGACGCGATCGAAGCGCACCAGGCTGCGGCCCTCTGCCTGTGCCGCATGCGCGGCCTGCGCGGCGCTGCCGATCGCCTCGTCGGCATCGGCGGCATCGTCCGGACACAGCGCCACGCCGATGTGCGCCTGCAGCTGCTGAGCGAATTCGCCGCCCTGCACCGGTGCGTACAGCGCCTCCTGCAGCGCCTGTAAGGCCAACGGCAGGGCCTGCGGGTCCAGGATCGCCAGTACGAAGTCCTGCGCCGGCTGGTGCGCGCTCAGCCCGAAGCGCTCGCCGAGCGCGCGGATGCGTTCGGCCACCGCGCTGCGCACCGCGTCGCCGGCGGCGCGGCCGAGGGTGTCGCCGATCAGGGCCAGGCCACGCACCTGCACATAGGCGATGGCGTAGCCGCCACGCTGCGCGCTCAGGGCTTCGGCCAGCGCCCGCGGCTTGAGCAGGCCGGTGCTGAATTCATGGCGCGCGAGATAGGCCAGCTCGCGTTCGTGGGCCAGGCGCTCGGTGACGTCCTCGGCCAGGATCAGCCGCGCCGGCACCCCGCCGAACTCCAGGTCGACGCTGTGGATGCACACCGACAGCAGGCTGCCGTCCTTGCGCCGATGCGTCCACACGCTTGGCGCGTCGAAGCCCTCGCGCGGTTTGCGCACGTCCTGCAGCAGCCGCGCCGCGTCCTCCGACGGGCGCAGATCGCGCAGGTCCATCGCCAGGAATTCCTCGCGGCTGTAGCCGTACTGGCGCACCGCGGCCTGGTTCACTTCCAGGAAGCGCAGGCTGTCCACGGAGAACACCCAGTACGGCAACGGATTGCGGTCGAACACCAGGCGGAACTGGCGCTCGGCATCGAGCAGCCGCGCCTGTGCCGCCACCCGGTCGCTGACATCCTGCACTGCGCCGGTCATGCACACGCCCTCGCGGGTGTGCACCAGCGCGCCGCGCGCAGCCAGCCAGCGCAGACGTCCATCGGGCAGGTGCATGCGGTAGACGGTGTTGTACTCCGCGCGGCCCTGCGCCGCGTCCTCGTACAACTGCGACACCCGTGCGCGATCCTCGTCGTGGATCCCCGCCAGGAACGCCTCGATGGGCAGTTGCATGCGCTGCAGGCCGAACATCGCGCCGGTCGGTTCGGACAGGCGCAGCACGCGCCGCGCGATGTCGACGCGCCAGGTGCCGATGCCGCCCATGCCGTGCGCCAGGCGCAGATCCTCGTCGCCACGCCGCAGGCGCTGCAGCAGGTGGCGCTGGCGACGCTCGGCGCGGCGCAGGCTGACCAGCAGATAGGCCAGGCCGAGCAGGTACAGCACGTACACCAGCACCGCCGCCGCGACGAACCACCACCAGCCGGACAGCGTCTCGCGCAGCCCCACCCCGGCCACCGCCAGCAACGGATACGCACTGCCGCCGCTCAGCGCCAGGATCCGCGGTGTCCCGTCGAAGACATCGCGGCGTACCCCCAGGGCGCCGCCGTGCGGCATCGGCTGCGCCAGCGCGATCGGCAGGCGTGGCTGGCCGGCCGCGAGCGGGCGGCTGGCGGCCAGCAGCATGCCCTGCGCGTCGGTCAGGGCGACGATACCGTCGCGCCCGCTGTCGGTGCCCTGCACGATGCGTTGCAACGCGGCCACCCGCCATTGCGCCTCGACCCAGCCATCGCTCCCCCACGGGACCGCCACGCGCACCACCGACGCGCCATCGGCCAGGCGCACTGGCGGACTCACGCAGACCCGGTCGCCGCAGCGCGCGCGCGGCATCCATGCGCGCAGTTGCGGATCGCCCGTGCCGCCGAAGCGGCGTTGGCCCTGCACATCCAGCAGGGCCACGTCGCGCAGTTCCGGGTGCCGCGCCTGCAGGCCGTGCAGCGAGGCGGCGATCAGCTCGGGCGCCCGCACCGGCGTCTCCGCCAGCAGCGCCTGCGCGCTCAGGCCCTCGCCATGCAGGGCCTGGCCGAGATTGTCCAGTTGCAACTGCAGCAGGCGGTCGCTGCCGGTGGCCAGGGCCAGGCTCTGCCGCTGCGCTGCGGCCAGGCGGTTGTGGCGGTCCTGCGCCAGCACCAGCACCAGGCCGGCGGCCAGCAGCACCGCCAGCGCCAGGCCCCAGGTCGCGATCGCCCGCAACGGCGCGCGCGTGACGCGCCGCAGGCTGTGCCGAAAGCGACGGTCACGCTTCCTGTCGGCGAGCGGGTTCGGCGGCATCGAGGGTCGGGAGTGCGGCGTAGATGCTGGATACAGCGGCCTGGGATCGGCGATCTTGACCGTCCGTGACGCGATACTGCGTTCAGCGATGCGGATAAATCATTCAGTCCGCTGCGGCCACTGCGCCAGTGCCTGTGTCGTCAGCCCCACCCGCCGGCACGCCCGCGCGGCGATGCCATCGTGCAGTGCCACCCGGAACAGTGGCGCCACCTGCTGCAGCAACCAGGCCGGCACGGTCGGGCCGGTGCGCTGCAGCCGTGCCTGCCGCAGCAGGGCGCTGGCCCATGGCGGCAGCAAGGCCGCGCCGGCGCCCAGGAACAGTTCGCGCGACAGCCCCGGCGCCGGCACCGGCAGACGCAGGCCGGACAGCACCGCCAGCACCTCGCGCGAGCGCGCATCCACCCGCAGCAGCGGCCGCTGCCGCGCGAAATAGTCCAGCACCGCCGCCTCGCTGGCCGGGACGTCGCGTGCGCCCAGCGCTTCGGCGACGCGCCGGCCTTCGTCGTAATAGCGGTCGGCGATCGCCGTCGGCACCGCGCGGCAGTAGCGGCGGTAGCCCTGCAGGAAACCGTAGGCCTCGGTCACGTGGACCCAGGTCAGCAGCGCCGGATCGTCGGCGGCGTAGGCGCGTCCGTCGGGCGTGTGGCCGCGCACCCGCGTGTGGATCGCACGCACACGGGCGATCTGGCGCTGCGCCGCGTCGGTGGGCGCGTAGCTGGTGGCGGCGACGAACTGGGTGGTGCGGCGCAGCCGCCCGACCAGATCCTCGCGGAAGTTGGAATGGTCGTAGACCCCGGCCAGCGCCAGCGGATGCAGGGTCTGCAGCAGCAGCGCACACAGCCCGCCCGCCAGCATCCCGGGAAACTCGGCATGGATGCGCCAGGTGACGCTGTCCGGACCGAACAGGCCCACATCGCCGAGCGGCTGGTCGTAGTCGATGGCGTCGCGCTCGCGCGGGAATGCGCCCAGCACCCAGCGGCGGATCTGCGCGGTGGCCGGAGCGGAGAGGGTGCGTAGCAGCGGGGGCATGCGCCGATGGTAGCGAAAGCGGCGCGAGCGCCGTGCGATGGCGTATGGCGCGCCGCGGCTGCGCGGCATGTGCGACCGCAGCATGCACTTTGCGGCCGCTGTGCTAGAAAGAAGCTGCCTCAAGATCGCCAACCGACGTTCCGCGTCCGTCACCGCATCTGCAAGGAGCCCGTCATGCTCGCTCTGTTCAAAGGCTTGGGATTGCTGCTCGAGGACAACGCGCTGCACCAGCGCTCGTTTCCCGAACAGGTCGCGCACTGGCAGCACAAGAGCGAGGCGCAGATCCGCGAAGAGGTCGCCTTGCTGGCCAAGGCCAAGCAGCAGTGGCTGGTGGCCTCGATCATCGGCTGGCAGGCGATCTCGCTGATCCTGCTCGGCGTGATCACCGCGCAGTTGTGGCAGCACGACTACCACCTGACCTTCTCGCGCATCGTCATCGTGGTCACCTCGTGGGTGGCGATCCTGTTCGTGATCTGGTTCATCGCCAATATGTTCGACCGCACCGCCGGCTTCGAGCGCTGGCTCACCGCGTTCAACAGCCGCGAACCGCTGTCGGCCGATGCCGACACCGTGGAATGCGTGGCCGACGCGTTGAACATGGCGCGCAAGTACCCGGAGATCCTCGCCTACAAGCGCGAGGTGGTGGCCAACCGCGAACTGCGCCACGAGGACATCCGGATCATGCGCGAGATGGGCCGCATCCGCCTGCATGCCGAACTGGTCGCCTCGCTGATCCAGTTCGAAGGCACCCCGCCCGGCGGCCAGCCCGGCGTGTTCCGCGTCGCCGGCTGAAGTCCGCCGCACACGCATCTCACGCGCGCCGTCTGCGACAGACGGCGCGCCGCCGATCCGACATCACGCGCGGGTGCGACACGGGCGCAACCCGCGCACCGTCGGTCTCGATCCGCGCGCCCGACGGCGTGTTCGCTCAAGTCCCCGCGATCGCCGCAAGGGCGCAACGCCACGGCGATGCCAGCCCCCAGTCAAACCGCACCCACCCGGCGCAGCCCGGCGTCGGCCGACCGCAATGGACACAGGGCATTCCCAACGCCCGTTTCGCGAAATATAATCATTCTCGATTAGAACTTTCGCCCCACGGTCTCGATGACACTGCATCCCCTTTCGTGCGCCTGCCTGCTGGGCATGGCGCTGTCCCTGCCTGCGCACGCCGCCACCGCCTCGGACGCCGACAGCGGCGCCGATGCCGCACAGGCGACCGCCCTGCCCACGGTGCAGGTGCGCGCCGATGCGCAGAGCGGCTTCCGCGCCACCGGACCGGTGCAGGCCGACAAGTCGGATGCGCCGCTGGCGCAGACGCCGTTCTCGATCACCGTGGTGCCGCGCGCGCTGCTGGACAGCCAGCAGGCGCGCACCCTGTCCGATGCCCTGCACAACGTCTCCGGGGTGGTCGCCAACACCTACGGCCGGCGCGGCTGGGACGACCTGATCATCCGCGGCCAGACCGCCTCCGACGCCTTGTTCGTCGACGGCCTGCGCACCGCCGACAGCAACCGTGTGGCCGAGCAGTTGTTCGGCGTGCAGCAGGTGGAGGTGCTGAAGGGCCCGGCCTCGCTGCTGTACGGGCAGGTGCTGCCCGGCGGCCTGGTCAACATGATCAGCAAGCGCCCCGGCGCCGAGCCGATGCGGCGGGTCGACCTGGGCGTGGGCAGCGACGGCCTGCGCCAGGGCAGCGTCGATCTCAACCAGCCGCTGGCGGCCGACGGCAAGGTCGCACTGCGCCTAAACGCGCTGGCGATGAACAGCGACGACCCGACCGACCACGTGTACTTCCGCAGCCGCTGGATCGCGCCGTCGCTGTCGCTGGACCTGGGCCCGCGCACCGACTTCGTGCTGCTGACCAGCTACCAGGAACGCGACTACATCCGCCAGCAGGGCCTGCCGTGGGAAGGCAGCGCCGAACCCAACCGCAACGGCAGGATCGACCGCGCGCTGTTCACCGGCGAACCCGGGCAGCGGCCGTACCACAGCCACCAGAGCCGGATCGGCTACGCGCTCGATCACCGCTTCGACAACGGCTGGAGCCTGCACCACGCCGCACGCTGGCAGAGCTTCGGCCTGGACGGCTTCCTGATCGCCAACAACGGCCTGGCCGCCAACCTGCGCACCCTGCGCCGTACCGCCACCCAGCAACAGTTCGACGGGCGCACCTGGGTGCAGGACACCTACCTGCAGGGCGGCTTCGCCACGGGCACCTGGCAGCACACCGTCACCGCCGGCCTGGACGCGTTCAAGACCTGGGAATGGAACGTGCAGTCGACCTGCCGCGTCGGCACTCTCGACGTGTACGCACCGGTCTACGGCAGCGCCGTGACCTGCCCGGCCCGCCCGACCCGCGACAACCTCAGCGTGGTGACCTCGGGCGGCCTGTACCTGCGCGACCGCATCCAGTTCGCGCCCGACTGGCAACTGCTGCTGGGCCTGCGCCACGATCGCAGCCGCAATCGCAGCGAGGACCGGCTGGCCGGCAGCGACACGCGCAACGACAACAGTGCCACGACGGGTTCGGCAGCGCTGATGTTCGACGCCGGTGGCGGGCTGCGCCCGTATGTCAGCGTCGCCACCTCGTTCTATCCCAACGTCGGCGTCGATGCGCAGGGCGCGCAGTTCGATCCCGAACGCGGCCGCCAGGTGGAACTGGGCCTCAAGATGGAAGTCGGCAGCGGCACCAGCCTGAGCATGGCGCTGTACGACCTGCGCCGGCGCAATGTGCTGCAGACCGATCCGTTCAACGACGGCTACAGCATCGCCGTGGGCGAACAGCGCAGCCGCGGCCTGGAGCTCAACGCCGCCGCCGACCTGGGCAACGGGTTGAGCCTGTTCGGCGGCTACGCCTACACCGATGCGGTGGTCACCGACGACGGTGGCCAGCGCGTCAGCAGCGTCGGCAGCCGCCTGAACAACGTGCCGCGGCACAGCGGGTCGCTGTGGCTGCAGTACACCGCCCACGGCGCGGCCGACGGCTGGAGCGTCAGCGGCGGCGCCCGCGCAGAAGGTGAGAAGACCGCCTACGGCCATCGCATTCCCGGCTACCTGGTGTTCGATGCCGGCCTGGGCTACCGCCAGGGCCATTGGCGCTACGCGCTGAACCTGAAGAACGCCTTCGACCGCGACTACTTCACCGGCGGCCTGCAGCGCGCCGTGGCCCTGGGCGATCCACGCACGCTGCTGTTCTCGGTGGGCGTGGATTACTGAGCGGGCGCGCGTCGTTGCGCACGACGCGACCCCGTTCGTGCCAGCGTGGTGCCGGATAGGGGGACAGCGTCCTGGGGGAGCGACGTCGGTCGCGACGCGGGATGCCATCCGGTAGTTGCGTTGCAGAGGCGTCGGGACTGAAGTCCCTCCCACAACGGCAGCGATCCGATTGCGACAGTCGGATGCAAGGGTGGATGCGGCGATGCGACGCGATGCGTCGGTCGACCTCGCATCCGGGTCGCGGCTGAAGCCGCTCCTACGGTGTCCAGTGTCGAATTGCAGCGAGGCGTGCTGTAGGAGCGGCTTCAGCCGCGACGCATGACCTCGTCCGACGGCTCTGCGGCAATGCCTCTCAACGGCTGCAGCCGCAACGCGCGACGTCCGACAGCTCCGCGGTAATGCCCGTGTGGGAGCGACTTCGGTCGCGACGCAAGACGCCATCCGGGAGTTCCATTGCAGACGCGTCGGGACTGAAGTCCCTCCCACAACAGCCGCGGCCATCGTGACATCGCTGGATGTGTCGGAAGATCGTATCGACCAGCCGTTCGCTATCGCTCCTCACTCCCGCCCGCAGGTCGAGGCCGTTGCATCCGACACCACGCACTGCCGGAAATCGCCCGGCAGCCCGGCGATCTCGCGGCGCTGGCCGACCGCCAGATCGAAGGCCTGCAGCACGCGCGGATTGCACGCAGTGCCATCGCCGCCGCTGGCCTGCGGCGATGCCGTGCAGGCCGCATAGACCTGGTAGTGGCAGCGCCCGCTGCGGCTGTCGATGCAGCGGAACGTGGCCAGACCACCGCGATACGTGGTGCGGCTGAAGAGCAGCGGCACGCCGCGTTCGCTGGCCTGCACCACCGTCTCGCGGTGGGCGCCCATCGACAGGTCGAGATCGGCATGTCCCTGGCAGCCGAACAGGCCGAGCAGGCACGACCACAGCACGGAGAGCAGACGCATGGTGGAGATTCCTTGTTCCAGTGCGAAGCGGGGGACTGCGCGGCTACATGCCGCGGAACAGGCTCATGTAGGGTTGGCTGACGGTCAGGACCTCGTCGCGGTGGCGCAGCTTCAGCCGGCCCTTGCCGGTGTCGTCGCGCACCACCGAGGCCACCGCCTTGAGGTTGACGATGGTGGAGCGGTGGATCTGCCGGAACGCCGCCGGATCGAGCACGTCCAGCAGCTCGCGCAAGGAGGTGCGCAGCACCGCCTCGCCATCGCGGGTGAGCACCGTGGTGTACTTGCTGTCGGCCTGGAAATACAGCACGTCGTCGAGCAGGATCAGCCGCGTCTCGCGGCCGCTGCTGGCGGTGACCCAGGCCAGCGGTGGCGGCGCCGACGGCGCGACCGGGCGCTGCTGCAGGCGCTGCAGCAGCGCGTCGAGCACCGCCGGATCCGGCCCCTGCGCCGCCCGTGCCTGCAGCCGCTGCACCGTGGCCTGCAGACGCTCGCGCACGATCGGCTTGAGCAGGTAGTCCACCGCGCCGTGCTCGAACGCATCGATGGCGTACTGGTCGTAGGCAGTGACGAACACCACCTGCGTGTGCGGGCTCAGTTCGCCCAGCGCACGCGCCACCTCGATGCCGCTCAGCCCGGGCATGCGGATGTCCAGGAACGCCACCTGCGGGCGCAGCTCGGCCAACCGCTCCAGCGCGCTGGCGCCGTCCTCGCACTCGGCGACGATGCGCAACTCCGGCCACACCTCGCCCAGCAGCGCAACCAGCGCATCGCGCAACAGGGTTTCGTCCTCGGCGACGATCGCGTCAGTCATGGTGCGCTCCCGTGTGCGTCGCCACCGGCGCCGGCAGTGGCGGCGGTGGCGGCGTCGTCCCCGCCGGCCACGGCAGGGTGATGGTGGCGGCCACGCCGCTGGGGAAGTTGGAGACGATGGCGAAGCTCGCCGCGCCGGCATAGGTGAGGCGCAAGCGCTCGCGCAGGTTCTTCAGGCCGATGCCGGTGCCGCTGGACTGGGTGTTGAAGCCCAGGCCGTCGTCGGCCACGGTCAGGGTGACGTGATCGTCGACCGCGCGCGCCAGGATCCAGATGGTGCCGCCACCGGGCTTGGGTTCCAGGCCGTGCTTGATCGCGTTCTCCACCAGCGTCTGCAGCATCATCGACGGCAGCGGCAGCGTCTTCATCGTCTCCGGCACCTGCACCTGCAGTTGCAGGCGTGCGCCCATGCGGATGCGCAGGATCTCCAGGTAGGCCTGGGTCCGCTCGAGCTCGTCGCCGAGCGAGCTCATCGCGTCCTCGGTGCTGGGCAGCGAGCGCCGCAGGTACTGGATCAGATAGCCCAGCATCAGGTCGGCGCGCGGCGGATCGGTCCGCGCCAGCACCTGTGCGCTGGCCAGCGTGTTGTAGAGGAAATGCGGCTCGACCTGCGCGTGCAACAGGTTCAGCCGCGCCACGGTCAGCTCCTGCTCGGTGGCGGCCTGTGTGGCGGCGGCCTGCTCGTCGCGGCGCAGCTCGGCCACGCGCCGCGCCAGCGCACGACCCAAGGCTTCGGCGTTCTCGTAGTTGCTGCCCTCGTCGACCGCGAACAGGTCGATCCAGGCGCTGGCATCCGGCTCCAGCAGCAGGGTCAGGCTGCTGGTGCCGGTGCCCGGGGTCACCGTCGCCACCACCTGGTTGCGCTTGACCGCGAAGCGCGCGGCCAGGTTCCAGCGCGACGGCGGGCGGCCGTTGTACGGATCGATGCGGCGCACCTTGGCGCGCACCTGCAGGCTGTCCAGCGTGCTTTCCACTTCCTCCACCCGCGGCAGTTCGCGCACCGCCGCATCCAGCAGCGCGAACGCCTCATGGGTGTCCAGCGGGATCTCGATCTGGCGCCGCTGGCGGCTGGCCAGGGTGCCCCAGTCCAGGCGCCCGGCGATCAGCCAGACCTTGCGCAGGTGGGTGATGCCGGCGATCAGCGCCGACAGCATCAACAGCATCGCCAACAGGCCGAACAGCCAGCCCGGCCCGGAATTCATGCCGTAGAACAACCCGGCCCAGACGAAGGCGGCGACAACCACCGCCACTGCCCAGGCGCACAACAGGCGAACGAGGAAGAACAGGCTGGCGAGCATGGCGGCCGGGGACTGGGAAGTTCCGGCGAGGATAGCCGCGGCGTCGCACGGCGCCAGCGGCGTGCGACGAAACCGCCGCTGGCGAGGATGGGACCGGGCCTTGGCAGGACGAAACCGCAGCCCAGCCGCACGCAGAGGCGGCGGCGCCATTCCAGGCGACAGCGCGCCCTACAGCCGGCTCACGCTGCGGATGCGGATCTCCGCGCTGTCCACGCCGTGGCGTTGCGCCGCCTGCGCGCGCAGGCGGCACAGCAACCGCTCCGGGTCCAGCGGCGCGGGCTCGGCCCAGGTGTGCGCCAGGGTGCCCCAGGCCACGCGCTGGCCGAAGCTGTAGGCCTCGTAGTCGGCCAGGTAGTGGCGCGCGCGCTCAGGTGCCGACGTGGACATCGCCTTCGTAGCCGTTGCAGCCCAGGTGTTCGAGCGCGATCGACAGTGCCAGCGCGTAGCCCTGCGCGCAGTAGCCGCCGACTTGGCCCAGACGCTGCCCCGACGCCGCACACAGGCAGGCTTCGCGGCGATCGCTGGCATCGTCGTGCACTTCCACGTAAGGCCGGCGCAGGTGCGCCACCGCGTCGGCGGTGATGGCGCTGTCCGAGCACGCGCCCGGATCCAGCAACAGCATCTCCACCCCGGCCTGGTCGGCCTGGGCCAGCGCCTGCAGCAGTTCGCGCTCGCTGGCGCAGCCGCGCACCGCCAGGGTCTTGCCGGCGCGGCCGGCATGGGCGAGCAATTGCCGCATCACCGGCGGGGCGATGCGGGCCGGGCGGCCGCGATGGCCGGCCACGCAGTCCGGGCCACGGAGCAACAGGATCGACATGGCGGCGCCCTCAGTTGGCCAGCGCCGCGCGCGCGCCGAGCCGGCGCTGCGCCACGCCCAGGGCGATGGCGTAGCTGTCGGCGAGCCCACCGTTGGCGATCACCGTCAGCAACGGCATGTGCCGCGGATGCAGCAGCGGTTCCAGCGCCTGCGCGCTGGCATCGTGCACCTCGATGTACGGATGGCCCAGCGCGTCCAGCGCCGCGCACAGCTGCGCGCCGTGGTCGGCCAGCTCCGACGCCGGCAACTCGCCGGAATCCAGCAGCACCAGCTCGGTGTCGTCGCACGCGCCTTGCCGCAGCCGCGCCACGATCTGCGCGGCATCGGCACAGGCCACCGGCACCACCTGCGCGGCATGGGAAGCGGCCAGACACTGCGCCGCGGCGATGGCCGACGCATCGCGATGCGGGCCCTGGATCAGCAGAATCGACATGGAACACATCCAACGGAAAGGACGTGGCGCAGTCTGCGCGCGCGCCGCGTAAGCGTTCCATGCCGATGGAGGGCGTGGGGCGTAAAGTCTTTGTAAGGCCGGGACCCGGGACCCGGGACCCGGGACCGGGGACCCGGGAGAACGGAAGTCGGAAAGCCTTGGATCGCAGCAGAGCGCTTTTCGGGTCCCGGGACCCGGGTCCCGAGTCCCGGCTTTATGCGATCATCCCCCGCTTCCCGCCGCCGCCGGACCCGCCATGACCCAAACCGCCCTGCGCCGCGATGTCGGCCCGTTCGCCCTGATGCTGACCGGCCTCGGTTCGATCATCGGTTCCGGTTGGCTGTTCGGCGCCTGGCGCGCCGCCGGGCTGGCCGGCCCCGGTGCGATCTGGGCCTGGGTGCTGGGCGCGGCGATCGTCACCACCATCGCACTGGCCTATGCCGAACTGGGCGCGATGTTCCCCGAGTCCGGCGGCATGGTCCGCTACAGCCACTATTCGCACGGTTCGCTGGTCGGCTTCATCGCCGGCTGGGCCAACTGGATCGCGATCGTGTCGGTGATCCCGGTCGAGGCCGAGGCCTCGGTGCAGTACATGGCGTCCTGGCCGTGGCAGTGGGCGCAGGATCTGTACGTGCAGCAGCCCGGCGGCGCCGGTGAGCTGTCGGTGCCCGGCCTGTGCATCGCCGCGGTGCTGGTGCTGGTGTACTTCCTGCTGAACTTCTGGAGCGTGAAGCTGTTCGCGCGCTCCAACAGCCTGATCACCGTGTTCAAGCTGGTGGTGCCGGCGCTGACCGGCGTGGCGTTGATCGCCAGCGGCTTCCACAGCGAGAACTTCAGCGTCGGCCTGCACGGCGGCAGCCACACCATCGACTTCGCCGCGGTGCTCACCGCGGTGGCCACCGCCGGCATCGTGTTCAGCTTCAACGGCTTCCAGAGTCCGGTGAATCTGGCCGGCGAGGCGCGCAATCCCGGGCGCAGCATCCCGTTCGCGGTGCTGGGCTCGATCGCGCTGGCCACGGTGGTCTACGTGCTGCTGCAGGTCGCCTACCTGGGCGCGGTGCCGCCGGACCTGCTGGCCAAGGCCGGCTGGCACGGCATCGACTTCCGCTCGCCGTTCGCGCAGCTGGCGATCATCGTCAACCTGCACTGGCTGGCGATGCTGCTGTACGTGGACGCCTTCGTCAGCCCCAGCGGCACCGGCATCACCTACACCGCCACCACCGCGCGGATGATCTACGGCATGGAGCGCAACGGCACCATGCCCAAGGTGCTGGGCCGGATCCATCCGACCTGGGGCGTGCCGCGCCCGGCGATGTTCTTCAACCTGCTGGTGTCCTACCTGTTCCTGTTCTTCTTCCGCGGCTGGGGCACGCTGGCGGCGGTGATCTCGGTGGCGACGATCATTTCCTACCTCACCGGCCCGATCAGCGCCATGGCGCTGCGCAAGCATGCGCCGGAGATGCACCGCCCGCTGCGCATCGCCGGCCTGCCGGTGCTGGCCGCCGCCGCCTTCGTGCTGGCCACCGAACTGCTGTACTGGGCGCGCTGGCCGCTGACCGGCGAGATCATCCTGCTGATGCTGGTCGCCCTGCCGGTGTACGCCTACTACCAGCAGCGCGACGGCTGGAAGGATTTCCGCCGGCACCTGCGCGGCGCCAGCTGGCTGATCGCCTATCTGCCGACCATCGCCCTGCTGTCGTGGGCCGGCAGCACCACCTTCGGCGGCCACGGTTACCTGTCCTACGGGCCGGACCTGGTGGTGGTCGGCGTGGTCGCGCTGGGCTTCTACTTCTGGGGCGTGCGCGCCGGCTGGCGCACGCCGTCGCTGCAGCAAGCCAGCGGCGGCTGAGCCGCGGCGGCGCTCAGCCGCCGCGCAAGGCCTGAAATGCGCGCGACAGCAGCGCGGCGCCGACGAAACCAGCCAGGGCGCACAGGCCGACGGCAATGACGCCCTGGTGGAACGGGGCGTAACGTCTGTCGAACACGGCCAGTACCGCGGCGATGCAAAGGGCCGAGCTGCCGGCCCCGATCAGGCCGATGCGCAGATGCGCGCGCCAGCCGCGCAGGCGTGACCAGGCACGCGCAGCGAACAGACCGGTCAGCAGCGCCGGCAAGGCACCGAAGACATAGGAAAACAGCGCCATCAGCAGGAGCAGCTGCAGCGCAGTGGCGAAGCTACCGTCCTCCCCCCAGATCATCGCAACGACCACCGGCAGCCCGACCACCAGGGTGCCCAGCGGCGGGCCGACGAACAGGAAGGCCAGCACCACTCCAATGCCGATCAGCCAACGCGGCAGCGGGTCGTTGCCCGCGTCCACGTCGACCGGATCGGCGGTTTCAGCGCGCACGCCCGCCGGCGGATCCGCAGCCGCCTGCGGCGCAGGCGGCACTGGGGCGTGGCTCACTTGGCGGGCGCGGCCTGGCGCTGCGCGGCGCTGGCGTCGCGGGTGGCGCGGAACTCGGAGTCGCGGCTCCAGTTCGGCCACTGCGTCGAATTGGCCAGTTCCTCGCCCAGCGTGTACAGCACCTGCATGTCGCGCGCGGCGCCAGCGAAGGTCCAGTTCGGCTGCCACTCGTCGCCGGGCTGGTGGTAGCGCTTGGCGGTGTAGTCGTCCGAAGCGGCCTTGCCGGCCGCCACGCCGCCGTCCACCCAGTCCTGGCCGGCGGCGAAGGACAGCGCCGGCACGCCGCGCTTGGCGAAGGAGAAGTGATCCGAGCGGAAGAAGTAGCCGGCTTCCGGCTTCGGATCGGGCGTGTAGCGCAGGTCCCAGCCCTTGGCCACGCGCTTGAGGTCGTCGAGCAGTTCCAGCTTGGCGGTGCCGTAGATGCCGAAATCGCGCGAGGGCCCGAACGGGCTCATGCCGTCCATGTTGATCACCGCCACCGTGCGCGCCAGCGGGTACAGCGGCTTGGAGGCGTAGTACTCCGAACCGAGCAGGCCCTTCTCCTCGGCGGTGACCGCCATGAACACCACCGAGCGCTGCGGCGCCGGGCCCTTGGCGAAGGCGCGGGCCAGTTCCAGCAGCGCGGCGACGCCGCTGGCATTGTCCAGCGCGCCGTTGAAGATGCGGTCGCCCTTGGCGTCGGGTGCGCCCACGCCCAGGTGATCCCAGTGCGCGGTGTAGATGAGGGTGTCGTCCGGCTGGGTCTTGCCGGGCAGCCGCGCGACCACGTTGCGCGAGGTGATCACCTCCGACTTCACCGCGTAGTCGGCGTACAGGCGCTCGCCCTTCAGCTCCACCGGCTTGAAGTCGCGCGATTGCGCCTGCTTCTTCAGCGCATCGAAATTCAGCCCGGCGCGCTTGAACAGGTCCACCGCCAGATCGCGCTGGATCCAGCCCTCCAGCTCCGGATGCACCGTCTTGGGATCGTCGCGGACCACGTCGAACATGCTGTTGGTGTTGGAGTTGGCCACGGTGGCCCAGCCGTAGGAGGCCGGTGCGGTCTCGTGCACGATCAGCACGCCGGCCGCGCCCTGCCGCGCGCCTTCCTCGAACTTGTAGGTCCAGCGGCCGTAGTAGGTCATGCCCTTGCCGTCGAACGCGCCCTTGCCGGTCTCGAAGTCGGGGTCGTTGATCAGCACCACCGCGATCTTGCCCTTCAGGTCCACGCCCTTGAAGTCGTCCCAGCCGCGCTCGGGCGCCTTGACGCCGTAGCCGACGAACACCAGCGGCGCGCCGTCCAGGGTCACCTGGCTGCTGCCGTCGAGCGCGGCGCGCACGGCGATCTGCTGACCCTGGGTCAGGGCCTGGCGCTGGTCGCCGCTGGCGATGGCCAGTTGCGGGGTACCGACGATGTCGGCGCGGCGCAGCGGCACCGCCTGGGTCCACAGGCGCTTGCCGTCGCGCAGGTCGCCGCCCGGCTGCAGGCCGGCCGCCTGGAACTGCGCGCTCAGATAGGCCACGGTCTTCTCCTCGCCCGCCGAGCCCGGGGCGCGGCCCTCGTAGGCGTCGGAGGCCAGCGTCTTGACGTCGGCGGACAAGCGCTTGGTGTCGAAGGTCGGTGCGGGCGGCGGTGCCGCCAGGCTGGCGCCGGACAGCGCAAGAGCCAGCAGGCTCACGATCGGTCGTTTCACGGAGTTCCCTCGGCAGACACAAAGAACCCCGAGTGTAGCGGCGCGGCCAGGCGATCGGCAGGGTCCGGGGCCCCTCGGGCGCGCGCGGTCCTTCGAGCGCTGATGTCCTGGGGCGCGCCATCATCTCCGCGCATGCCGCGTGCCGCTGCGCGTGGGCGTGGCAGGGACGCGCGAGGAAATGGACGCTCGCCCGGGACTTCCGTGGCTGGAGCCCGCGGGCCGGCTGGCGCCCCCATCGCTGCCCCAGGCCAGCACCGGCCGGACCGCGACAGCGCTCAGCGTCCGCGCAGCCGGTCCAGCGCCAGCGAGAGCAGCAGGGCGCCGACGCCCCCGGCAAGCACGCAAGATCCCAGCCAGCTGCCGGGCTCGCGGAACGCGTCGCGATGGCTGTTGATCCAGGCGATGAGCGCACCGACGCAGACGGCCGACATGCCGGCACCGATCACCCCCACCAGCAGATGCGCGCGCCAGCCACGCAGGCGGGGCCAGGCATAGGCGGCGAACAGGCCGGTCAACAGCCCCGGCAACGCGCCGAAGATGCAGGACATCAGCGCCATGAGCAGGAGAAGCGGCAGCGCATCGCCGAAGCCGCCGGGCTGCCCCCACGTCCAGGAAAACGCCAACGGCAGACCGACGACCAGCGTGCCCAGGGGCGGCCCGACGATCGCGAACGCCAGCGCCACGCCGCTGCGGACCAGCCAGCCTGGCGCCGCCGCGGTGTCCGCCGGGGCGACAGCCGTAGCGTCGCCCCTCCGTGCCGCCGCGGCCCCGGGCGCAACTGCCGGGGCAGGCGCCGGCGCTGCGGACGGCGGCAGCGGATCGCGACTCACGCGCGCCGCCCTGCGCCCACGCCGCGGCGCGCACGGAAGGCGGAATCGGGGCGCCAATGCGGCCACTGCACCGCGAAGGACAGGTCTGGGCGTTGCACGAAGATCCCCTCGGCAGGCATGAGCGGCCGAGTGTAGCGAGGCGGCCGCGGGACCGGCACGGGCCGGGCACCCGCCAGACGTGCGCTGTCGCAAAAATTTATTGTGATAAACCGCTCAAATACGAACCTGAACATGCTCTAATGCCGCGCTCGCGCATCACGGGGCCGCGCCGATCGGTGGCCCACGCCGATCCGCGTGCCCCTCCCGGCTTCCACCCGAGCCGGGCGCGGCGTCCGTTGCCCCCACCCTCATCTGGGCCGCTCCGACTGCGGGGCCGGCCCGCTTCCGGAGACCTGCAGAGATGTCGATGTCCCCTCTCACCCGCATCACCCGTTGCGTGCTGGCCGCCGCGCTGCTGGCCGCCAGCGGTTCGGCCTGGAGTTACGCCGTCAGCAAAGGCACGGTGGTGGACGACCGCGGCAACGCAGTGCAACTGCGCGGCGTCAACTGGTTCGGTTTCGAAGGCAGCGCGCACACCGTGCATGGCCTGTGGGCGCGCAACTGGAAGGACATGATCACGCAGATGCAGGGCCTGGGCTTCAACGCCGTTCGCCTGCCGTTCTGCCCGCAGACCCTGCGCGGCGTCGCGCCGACCAGCATCGACTACGGCCGCAACCCGGACCTGCAGGGCTTGAATTCGCTGCAGGTGCTGGACAAGGTGATCAACGAGTTCAGCAGCCGCGGCATGTACGTGCTGCTGGACCACCACTCGCCCGATTGCCAGGGCATCTCCGAGCTCTGGTACACCGACTCCTACAGCGAGCAGCAGTGGCTCAGCGACCTGACGTTCGTGGCCAAGCGCTACGCGTCGGTGCCGGGCGTGATCGGCATCGACCTGAAGAACGAGCCGAACGGCCGCAACACCTGGGGCACCGGCAACCTCAAGACCGACTGGAACAAGGCGGTCGAGCGCGCCTCGGCGGCGGTGCTGAAGGTGGCGCCGAAGTGGCTGATCGTGGTCGAGGGCATCACCGACAACCCCACCTGCTCCAGCAGCTATGGCTACTGGTGGGGCGGCAACCTGGAACCGCTGACCTGCACCAAGCTCAACGTGCCGGCCAATCGCCTGCTGCTGTCCCCGCACGTGTACGGCCCCGACGTGAACTGGCAGCCCTACTTCGGCGACAGCAGCTTCCCGGCCAACATGCCGGCGATCTGGGAGCGCCAGTTCGGCCAGCTGACCCAGCGCGGCTACGCCATGATGATCGGCGAGTTCGGCGGCAACGAAGGCCGCAACCAGGCGCAGGACCCGATCCTGCAGAAGGCGCTGATCGACTACCTGATCAAGAAGAACATCCGCAGCGGTTTCTACTGGGCCTGGAACCCGAACAGCCGCGACACCGGCGGCGTGCTCGACGACGACTGGACCACCGTGCGCAGCGAGAAGATGGTCGGGCTGAAGCGGCTGTGGGGCGACACCAGCGGCACCACGCCGACACCCACTCCGACGCCCACGCCCACCCCGGAGCCGACCCCGACGCCGACCCCCACGCCGACCCCGGCCCCGGGCAGCGCCAGCTTCAGCACCAAGGTCATCGTCGACAGCGACTGGAACGCCGGCTACTGCGAACGCGTGCAGGTGACCAACAGCGGCAGCGCCACCGGCAACTGGGCGGTCACCCTGTCCATCAGCGGCACCGTCAACAACCTGTGGAACGCCACCTGGACGCAGTCGGGCACCACGCTCAGCGCCAGCGGCGTGGACTGGAACAAGACCCTGGCCCCCGGCGCCACCGCCGAGTTCGGGTTCTGCGCCGCCCGCTGAAGACGGCGCCATCGCCCCGCGCAGCGCGCGGGGCCCAACCTCAACGGCAGCGTCCCACGACGCTGCCGTTGGCGTTTTCGCCAGGCGATGGCGCGCCCGTGGACATCACCACAGCACCTGCGCGCAATCCGTGGACAAGCCCGTCTTCTGCAACGGCAGTCACGGCCGCCACGGCGGACACTGCCGATCATCGCCGCCAGGTATCCGTCCCCCTTTGGCCGACGCACTCCGCACCGGCCACCCTCGGAGCATCGCGATGAACCGGTCCCTGCATTCCCGCATTACCCGCTGCCTGCTGGCCGCGGCGCTCGTGGTCGCCAGCGGCTCGGCCTGGAGCTATGCCATCCAGCAGGGCAAGGTGGTGGACGACGCCGGCAATGCCGTGCAATTGCGCGGCGTCAACTGGTTCGGTTTCGAGACCTCGCAGCACACCGTGCACGGCCTGTGGGCGCGCAACTGGAAGGACATGATCACGCAGATGCAGGGCCTGGGCTTCAACGCCGTGCGCCTGCCGTTCTGCCCGCAGACGCTGCAGGCGGTATCGCCCGGCAGCATCGACTACAGCCGCAATCCGGACCTGCAGGGCCTGAACTCGCTGCAGCTGCTCGACAAGGTGATCAACGAACTCAGCAGCCGCGGCATGTACGTGCTGCTCGACCACCACACCCCGGACTGCAACGCGATCTCCGAACTCTGGTACACCGGCAGCTACAGCGAGCAGCAATGGCTGAATGATCTGAGCTTCGTCGCCAAGCGCTACGCGTCGGTGCCGGGGGTGATCGGCCTGGACCTGAAGAACGAGCCGCACGGCGCCGCCACCTGGGGCAGCGGCAATGCCGCCACCGACTGGAACAAGGCCGCCGAACGCGCGTCGGCGGTGGTGCTGAACGCGGCGCCGAACTGGCTGATCGTGGTCGAGGGCATTTCCAACACGTCCACCTGCTCCAGCGACACCGCCCACTTCTGGGGCGAGAACCTGGAACCGCTGGCCTGCACCCCGCTGGCCATCCCGGCCAACCGCCTGCTGCTCGCCCCGCACGTGTACGGACCGGACGTCTACATGCAGCCGTACTTCAGCGCGTCCAACTTCCCGGCCAACATGCCGGCGATCTGGGAGCAGCACTTCGGCCAGTTCGCCCAGGCCGGCCACGCGCTGCTGCTGGGCGAGTTCGGCGGCAAGTACGGCCAGGGCAACCCGCTGGACGTGCAGTGGCAGAACGCGCTGGTCGACTACCTGATCGGCAAGGGCATCCACAGCGGCTTCTACTGGTCGTGGAACCCGAACAGCGGCGACACCGGCGGCATCCTCAACGACGACTGGAGCACGGTCCGCAACGACAAGGTGACCCTGCTGAAGAAGCTGTGGGACGGCGCCGGCAGCAGCACTGGCGGTGGCGGCGGCAACGGCGGTGGTAACGGCGGTGGCAATGGTGGAGGCGGTGGTGGTGGCAACGGCGGCGGCACCACGCCCACGCCGCCGCCGTCCGGCAGCAGCTTCAGCACCAAGGTCCTGGTCGACAGCGACTGGAACGCCGGCTACTGCAACCGCGTGCAGGTGACCAACACCGGCGGCAGCAGTGGCGAGTGGACCGCCACGCTGTCGATCAGCGGCACCGTCAACAACTTGTGGAACGCCAGCTGGACGCAATCTGGCACCACGCTCAGCGCCAGCGGCGTGGACTGGAACAAGACCCTGGCCCCCGGCGCCACTGCCGAGTTCGGCTTCTGCGCCGCGCGCTGAGCGCGCCGCCGCGTCCCTGACGCCACCCGCACGGCCCTTCCCCCGGGCGGGCCGTACGCGAGGCCGGCCGCCCACGCCGTGCCGCGCGGTGTGCCATCAGTCACGTTCCCGCGGCCGCCGCCGCCCCTCTATGCTGGCGCACTGTCCACACTCAGGCCCGGCCCATGCTCCGTCCCTTGTCGCTGTTGATCTCCAGCATCCTCACCCTCGGCACCGGCGCCGCCCTGGTCGCCGCGCCGTCGGCCCTGGCCGCCGCCACGCCGGGCCAGGCGACCGCGCCGGAGATCGCCTACACCCGCTTCACCCTGCCCAACGGCCTGACCGTGGTGGTGCACGAGGACCACAAGGCGCCGGTGGTGGCGGTGAGCATCTGGTACCACATCGGCTCGGGCGACGAGCCGGCCGGCAAGACCGGCTTCGCGCACCTGTTCGAGCACCTGATGTTCTCCGGCTCGGAGAACCACAAGGGCACCTACTTCCAGCCGTTCGAGAAGGTCGGCGCCACCGACATGAACGGCACCACCTGGTTCGACCGCACCAACTACTTCGAGACCGTACCGACCACCGCGCTGGACACCGCGCTGTGGATGGAATCGGACCGCATGGGCCACCTGCTCGGCGCGATCGGCCAGAAGGAACTGGACACCCAGCGCGGCGTGGTCCAGAACGAGAAGCGCCAGGGCCAGAACCGCCCCTACGGCCGCGTCGACGAGAACATCCTGGCCAACATCTTCCCGGCCAACCATCCGTACCAGCACGACACCATCGGCTCGATGGCCGACCTCGACGCGGCCTCGCTGGACGACGTCAAGCAGTGGTTCCACGACAACTACGGCGCCGCCAACACCACCTTGGTGCTGGCAGGCGACATCACCGTGGCGCAGGCCAAGGCCAAGGCCGAGCAGTACTTCGGCGACATCCCCGCCGGCCGCCCGGTGCCGCGCCAGCAGCCGTGGATCACCCCGCTGGCCAAGCAGACCCGCGGCGTGCAGCACGACCACGTCGCGCAGCCGCGCATCTACCGCACCTGGGTCGCGCCGCAACTGGGCACCGACGACGCGGTGCTGCTGGACCTGGCCACCACCGTGCTCGGCGGCGGCAAGACCAGCCGCCTGTACCAGCGCCTGGTCTACCGCGACAAGCTGGCCGACGACGTCTCCGCCGGCCTGCAGTCGTTCGCGCTGGCCAGCCAGCTGCAGATCACCGCCGACGTGAAGGAAGGCGTGGACCCGGCCAAGGTCGAGGCCGCCATCGCCGACGAACTGCAGAAGTTTCTGGCCGAAGGCCCCACCGCCGACGAACTGCAGCGTGCGCAGGTCGGCTACCGCGCCGGCTTCGTGCGCGGCCTGGAGAAGGTCGGCGGCTTCGGCGGCAAGGCCACGGTGCTGGCCGAGGGCCAGGTCTACCGCAACGATCCGGGCGCCTACAAGAAGGACCTGCAGCGCGCGCAGGACGCCACCGTCGCCAGCGTGCGCAAGGCCGCCGACACCTGGTTCGGCAAGGGCGACTACCTGCTGACCGTGCTGCCGGCGCCGGAAGGCTTCGATCCGGCGGCCGAGGACAAGGCGGTCAAGCCGCTGCCGGCGGCCCCGGGCAAGCCCGCGCCGAAGGTGCCGGCCAAGGGCAACTACAGCGTCGGCAAGTCGCAGGTGGACCGCGCGGCCGGCGTGCCGGAAACCAGCCAGTTCCCGAGCCTGAGCTTCCCGCAGCTGCAGCGCGGCAAGCTCAAGAACGGCATCGAGGTGGTGCTGGCCGAGCGCCACACCATCCCGGTCACGCAGATCCAGATGCTGTTCGATGCCGGTTACGCGACCGACCGCGGCAGCAAGCTCGGCACCGCCAACTTCACCGCGGCGCTGATGAACGAGAGCACCCGCAACCTGGATTCGGTGGACGTGGCGCAGCGCCGCCAGCGCCTGGGCGCGATGACCAGCGTGTCCTGCGAACTGGACAGCTGCGACGCCTCGCTCAACGCGCTCAACGACCAGCTGGCGCCGTCGCTGGAGCTGTTCGCCGACATCGTGCGCAACCCGGCGTTCAAGGCCGACGACATCGAGCGCATCCGCGGCCAGTGGCTGGCCTCGATCGCGCAGGAGAAGACCCAGCCGCAGGGCCTGGCACTGCGCACCCTGCCGCCGCTGCTGTACGGCCCCAGCCATCCGTACGGCGTGCCGCTCACCGGCACTGGCACCGAGGCGGCGATCAAGAGCCTGACCGCTGGCGATCTGAGCGCGTTCCAGAACAACTGGCTGCGTCCGGACAACGTGCGCATCCTGGTCGCTGGCGACACCACCCTGGCCAAGATCATCCCGCAGCTGGATGCCGCGTTCGGCGACTGGCAGGCCCCGGCCGGCAAGCGCCCGACCAAGACCCTGCCGCAGGTGGCCGCGCAGCCCAAGCCGCGCGTGTTCCTGATCAACCGCGACGACGCCCCGCAGTCGCTGATCCTGGCCGGCCTGCTGGCGCCCTCGACCAAGGCGCCGAACAACCTGGCGATCGGCGTGGCCAACGGCGCCTTCGGCGGCACCTTCACCTCGCGACTGAACATGAACCTGCGCGAGGACAAGCGCTGGGCCTACGGCGCCAACAGCTTCATGATCGACGCGATCGGCCAGCGCCCGTTCCTGTTCTTCGCCCCGGTGCAGACCGACAAGACCGCCGAATCGGCCGCCGAGATCCTCAAGGAAGCCAAGGCCGTGGTCGGCGACAAGCCGCTGACCGCCGCCGAGATCGCCAAGATCAAGGAACAGCGCGTGCGCGCCCTGCCGGGCAGCTTCGAGACCACCGGTGCGGTGCTCGGCGCGATGGAAGGCATCGTCCAGTACGGCCGCCCGGACGACTACGTGCAGACGCTGAAGACGCGCCTGGAAGCGGTCGACCAGCCGGCGGCGGAAGCGGCGATCAAGGAGATCGTGGCGCCGCAGGCGATGACCTGGGTCATCGTCGGCGACCTCAAGCAGATCGAGGCGCCGGTGCGTGCGCTGAAGCTGGGCGAGGTGCAGGTGCTGGACAGCGACGGCCAGCCGGTCAAGGCGAAGGCCGCGGCCAAGCAGTAACGCCGCACACGCATGGCGGATCTGCCCCGCCATGCGCCACGCGCCGGCGCCAGCATGAGGCGTCGGCGCCATCGCAACGCGTCGCCCTCGCAACATGCGACATGCGACATGCGACGACAGTGAACGCGCAGGCTGCGCTCCGGCGCAGCCTGCAGGCGTCCACCTTCCCTGGCATGCGCACGGGTCGCGGATGGATCGCCAAGGCGGCGCGCCGCGCCTGTCCTTCACGGCTCCTGGTCGCAACGCTTGGTATCCGACAGGCCTGTCCTCGCCTGCCACCGCCGATGCCGACCGCTTCTGCCCGCCGCGTCGCCGCTTCCCGCATCCGCGTCGGCTGCGCCGGCTGGTCGATCGCCAGCACGCAGCGCGGCCTGGTCGGCGATGGCGCCAGCCAGTTGGCGCGCTATGCCACCCGCTTCGACGCGGTTGAGATCAATTCCACGTTCTACCGCACCCACCGCGCCAGCACCTACCAGCGCTGGGCCGACAGCGTGCCGACGCATTTCCGCTTCTCGGCCAAACTGCCACGCACCATCACCCACGACGCGCGCCTGTCCCGCGTCACGCCGCTGCTGCAGACCTTCCTCGACGAGGTCGGCCATCTCGGCGACAGGCTCGGCTGCCTGCTGGTGCAACTGCCGCCGAGCCTGGCCTTCGATGCGCGCACCGCCGCCACCTTCTTCGCGATGCTGCGGCGCCGCTGGCACGGCGGCATCGCCTGCGAACCGCGCCACGCCAGCTGGTTCGACGCACGCGCCGAGGCGCTGTGGCAGCGCCACCACATCGCGCGCGTGGCCGCCGACCCGGCCCTGACTGCCACCGCCGCGCAGCCGGCAGGCGCGGCGGCGCCGGCCTACTGGCGCTGGCACGGCGCACCACGCCGCTACTACAGCGACTACGCCGACGACACGCTGCGCGGCCTGGCCGAGCGCGTCGTCGCCGCCACGCCACGCACGGGCGAAGCCTGGGTGATCTTCGACAACACCGCGCTCGGCCACGCCCTCGACAACGCCGCCACGCTGCAGACGCAGCTGCGCGCGCTCGGCGCCGGTGCCGCCGGCTGATCGCCGACGTGTCGTAATCCGGCACTTGGCGTGCACCGCGTCACGCTTGCGCGCTTGTCCACGCGACGTCGCCGCGCCCTGCGGTATGGTGCTGCGCCTCGCGATTCGCGCCAGACCCGACGCCGCCCATGACCGATGAAGCCCAGCGCCAGCGTGTCCTCGACAGCTACCGCATCGTCGACAGCCTGCCCGAGGCCGCCTACCAGGACATCGTGCAGATCGCCGCCACGCTGTGCGACACGCCGATCGCGCTGCTGTCGCTGCTGGACCGCGACCGGCAGTGGTTCAAGGCCCGGCTCGGCCTGGAGCTGCCGCAGACCGAGCGCAGCCAGGCGGTGTGCGATCACGCGATCCGTGAACCCGAGCAGCTGCTGGAAGTGCCCGACCTCGCCGACGACCCGCGTTTCGCCAATATCTCGGTGGTCCGCGGCGACACCGGCGCGCGTTTCTATGCCGGCATGCCGCTGGTGACCGACGACGGCGTCGCACTGGGCACGGTCTGCGTGCTGGACACCGCACCGCGCCAACTCAGCGATGCGCAGCGCGACGGCCTGCGCGCCCTCGCGCGCACCACCATGCGCCTGCTCGACGAACGCCGCAACGCCCTGCAGCGCGAACGCGAGGCGATCCTGCAGGCGCATCCCGCCGCCAGCGTGGACGCCGCCACCGATGGCCGCTACCGGGTAGTGATCCTGGAAGTGCAGGAACTGGCCGCACTGGCCGAGCGGCAGAGCGAACGCCTGCTGGGCAGCAGCCTGCAGCAACTGGATCGCACCCTGGCCAGCTACGTGCACGACGGCGGCGCCGATACCGTGGACCGCGCCACCGAGCACGCCGAGTTCATCGTCATGCTGCACGGCGCCGATGCCGAACAGAAGCTGCGCGGCCTGCGCGAGATCGCCGCGCGGCAGCAGGCGCTCGGGCTGACTGTGCTGGTCGGCGACGCCCAGGCCGCACGGGCGGACGAGCCGATCGGACAGGTGTTCCTGCGCGCCGAAGCCGCGCTCAGCGCGGAGAAGGACCGCCAGCGGCCGCAGGCGCCCTGACCTGCGCGGCGCGCGCCGCCGCGCGCTGGACGGCAGCTCCCCCGCTCTGACGCGGGCGGGGCCGAGTCGTCCCCCCACCCAGGCGGGCAGTCCCCAAGCTGCCCCGCCGACCGAGAGCCAAGCCCAACCAGCGGCCCCGTTCTTGCATGCCCCCAGGCGTTGCGGTCCCTCACCGGTGCGAGCCGGGCGGCGCGCGGCCGCCAGGGCAGGATCGGGCGGGCCACGTACCGGATCCGGCCGCGCCCCCGTCTCCGCTTCGGTCGTTTACCATGCCGCACGCATCCTGCTCTGGACCCGACATGAGCCATGCCGCTCCTCCCTGTTGCACCCCGCTGCTGAGCCTGTCGCTCGGCCTGTTGCTCGGCACCGCCGATACCGCCATGGCGGAGGCCGCGCCGGCGACCACGCTGACCGCCCCGGCACCGCCGCCGCAGACGCCCGACCTGGCCTACCCGGAACTGTTCCAGGCGGTGCAGCAGCAGGAACTGTTCGACGACCAGAAGCACTTCGTCGATGCGTTGCCGCTGCGCGACCCGGCGCTGATCAACGCCGACTATCTGGCGCAGCGCCAGCAGCCGGGTTTCGACCTGCGCCGTTTCGTCGCCGCCAACTTCGAGGAATCCGGCCCGGTGCAGACCGAGGCGATCCGCCAGGACACCGGCCTGCGCGAGCACATCGACGCGCTGTGGCCGCTGCTGGTGCGCCGCCAGGTCGACGTGCCGGCCTACAGCAGCCTGCTGTCGCTGCCGCACCCGTACGTGGTGCCGGGCGGGCGCTTCCGCGAGGTCTACTACTGGGATTCCTACTTCACCATGCTCGGCCTGGGGGAGAGCGGCGAACACGAACGCAGCCGGCAGATGCTGGACAACTTCGCCTACCTGATCGACACCTACGGGCACATCCCCAACGGCAACCGCACCTACTACCTGAGCCGCTCGCAGCCGCCGTTCTTCTCGCACATGGTGCAGTTGCAGGCCAAGGTGGAGGGCGATGCCGCCTACGCGCGCTACCTGCCGCAGTTGCAGAAGGAATACGCGTACTGGATGGAAGGCGCGCAGACCCTGGCCCCGGGCAGCGCGCATGCGCACGTGGTGCGGCTGGCCGACGGCAGCCTGCTCAACCGCTATTGGGACGCCCGCGACACGCCGCGCCCGGAAGCCTGGCTGCACGACGTGCGTACCGCCGCCGAGGCCAAGGACCGCCCCGCCGCCGAGGTCTACCGCGACCTGCGCGCCGGCGCCGAGAGCGGCTGGGACTATTCCAGCCGCTGGCTCGGCGACCGCAAGACCCTGGCCAGCATCCGCACCACCGCCATCGTCCCGGTCGACCTGAACAGCCTGCTCTACCACCTGGAGAGCACCCTGGCCCTGGCCTGCGCCAAGACCCCCGGCGCGGCCGGCTGCGATACCGACTATGCGGCCCTGGCCAGCGCGCGCAAGACCGCGATCGACAAGCACCTGTGGAGCGACGCCGGCTACTACGCCGACTACGACTGGCAGCAGCGCCGGCTGCGCGACCAGGTCACCGCGGCGGCGCTGTACCCGCTGTTCGTCGGGGTCGCCTCGCCGGCACGGGCCAAGCGCAGCGCCGACACCGTGCAGGCGCAGTTGCTGCGCCCCGGTGGCGTGGCGACCACGCGCCTGCACACCGGCCAGCAGTGGGACGAGCCCAACGGCTGGGCGCCGCTGCAGTGGATCGCCGTGGACGGCCTGCGCCGCTACGGCCAGGACGCGCTGGCGCAGCGCATCGGCAGCCGCTTCCTGGCGCGGGTGCAGGCGCTGTTCGCGCAGCAGCACAAGCTGGTGGAGAAGTACGGCGTGGACGCGCAGGCCAAGGGCGGCGGCGGCGGCGAGTACGCGCTGCAGGACGGCTTCGGCTGGACCAACGGCGTGACCCTGTTGCTGCTGGATCTGTACGCGGCACCGGCCGCGGCGCCGACAGCCCCGCACGCGCAAGCGACGGCCGAAGCCGAGGCGGAGGCCGTCGCGCTCTGAGCCGCCGCGGGCGGCACCGCGGCCACGCCGCGTCCGCCTGCGCCCCCGGCGACGCCGACGGTGGGCGTAGCCGCTATTGTGCCGGCGTCTCCACGGCCATCCCCATCGCAATGCGGTAGCGCTGGTACAGCGCCATCACCTTGTCGATGTACTCGCGGGTTTCCGCGTACGGCGGCACGCCGCCGTAACGCGCCACCGTGCCGATGCCGGCGTTGTAGGCCGCCGCGGCCAGCACCCGATCGCCGGCGTAGCGGCGCAGCAACGCACGCATGTAGCGGGCGCCGCCATCGATGGACTGGTCGGCCGCGAACGGATCGCGCACGCCGTACTCCCTGGCGACCTCGGGCAACAGTTGCATCACCCCCTGCGCGCCCTTGGGCGAGACCGCGGCGGCATCGAAGCCGCTCTCGGCATGCGCGATCGCGCGCAGCCACGGCTCGTCGACCCCGGTGGCGCGCGCCGCGGCGCGGAACTGCTTGGCATGCGCGTGCAGTTGCGGCGCCCCGAGCTTGCCCAGTCCGGGATGCGCCACCTCTCCCGGCGGCGTGACCGCGGTAAAGCGCAGGTACGGGCGCGAGCCGGGCAGGTTGCGCGTGGAGTAGACCAATTGCCCGTCCTGCTCGCGCTCGTACAGGGTGCCGCTGAACACGCCGAGGTTGCCCCACAGGTTGGGCGTGGCGATCGCCGCATCGTCCAGTTCCTTGGGGGTGCAGCGCGAACCCGGTTCCGGCGCCGTGGCCAGGCTGACCGTGCCGTCGCGCACGCAGCGGTACACCGTGCGCGCAGACGCGCTGGCGGCGACGCCACAGCACAGCAGCAGGCACAGCGCGGCACGGGCAAACCGCATCGGCGACACGCTCGGACAGGATGGGCGCGCATCATCGCCCAGCGCGCGTCGAGGCGAGTGATGGCGGGTTCGGCACGCTGCCCGACAGCTCCCTTCCTCGTAGGAGCGGCTTCAGCCGCGACCACGGCTTCCCTGCGACGCCATCGCGGCTGAAGCCGCTCCAACGGCAGTCCGCAACACGCTGGCTGGGTGCACTGTGGGAGGGACTTCAGTCCCGACGGCTGCCAAGGTCGAATTACCCAGCTACGGCGCGCACGCCGCCAGCTTCTGATCGGCGTACCACAGCGCGCGCCGTGCCAGGTCGTAGGCGCTGTCGGCCTCGCGCGGCAGCAGTTGCTGCGCGCGGATCGGGTCGGCGCCCCTGGCCATGGCGGTTTCCACCTGCAGCAACGCATCCAGATGTTGCTGCACCGGCGCCAGCAGGCGCGCGCGCTGCGCCGCCGGGCAGGCGCCGCGGCGTTGCTGCAGGTCGGCCAGGGCCTGGCGAATCCGCCGGCTGGCTTCGCCATCCAACCCGGGCGCCTTTTCGAAGGCGATCGGCGCGGCCTTGTAGGCATCGCCGGTGGCCTCGCTGCCGAGGTCGCTGGCGCGCTCGTGCAGCGCCGGGTTGAAACGCACGTCCGGCGGCGGCCGCGCCACCGCCGACTGATGGGTGTTCTTCGGCAACAGCTGCTTGATCGCCCGGTCGATGCCCTGCACGGCGACGTCGCCGAGGGTGCCGTCGCTGGCCCAGTCCTTGTCGAAACGGGTCGACCGGTAGTCGATCGGGTTGGGTCGTTCGAGCAGGCGCTTGGACTTGGCCACGTCGCGCGGATTGAGCGTGCCCGGCGGCGTGCCCTGCGCCTGCGCGAACGGATCCACCGCCACCCCATCCGGCAGACGCGGATGGCCATCGCCGGTGTACAGCGTCGCCGCCATGCCGGTCGCGGCCGCGGCGGGCGCGGTCGGCGGCTGCGAGGACGAAGCCGGCGGCGCGGCCGCACCGCGCGGCGGCCGTGTCCCGGCCGGCATGCGCGTAGCCACGGCCGGCGCTCGCGCGGACGCCGTCGGCGGGTCCGGAACGCGCTGCGCGGTCTGCCGCGGCAGGAACACCAGGCGCAGCGCGTCCTCCGCCACGGCACGCGGCGGGGCCGACGGCGTGCCCCACAGCAGGCGTCCCAGCAAGGCCAGGATCATCGCCGTCGCCAGTGCCGCCCACAGATGCAGCCATCGGTCTTGCGCAGGGAGGGGGGTCACGACGGTAGAGGATCCATGGGCAGGCGAAGGCGAATGTGGGGGACGGACCAGTACAGCGTGCCGCGAGTTCCGTTGCCGCCGCGTGCCGCCACGCGCGGCGAGCGGCAACATCGCGTCACCGGCGCCCGCCCGGTGCACGCAAGGCCTTGTCGCGCCAGGGATTGCGTCGGCGCATGCGCAAAACGGCTAAGGTGACGCGCACCGTCGGCGCGACAGCCGGCGTACAGCCAACGGGCACCGCCGCCCACCCTGCCGCAGGAGAACCGCATGATCCGACGCCTGGCCGCCGGCCTGCTCGGCGCCGTACTGGCGCTGCCCGCGCACGCCGCCCCCTCGCACCTGGACAGCGTCCTGCAACGCGGCCTGCTGCGCGTGTGCACCACCGGCGACTACGCGCCCTACAGCCGCCTGCGCAGCGACGGCACCTACGAAGGCATCGACATCGCCCTGGCGCAATCGCTGGCCGACAGCCTGGAGGTCAAGCTGCAGTGGGTGCCCACGCGCTGGCCGACCCTGCTGCCGGACCTGCTGGCCGACCGCTGCGATATCGCCGTCGGCGGCATCTCGGTGTCGCTGCCGCGGCAGCGCCAGGCCTGGTTCAGTGCGGTGCTGGAGGTCGACGGCAAGATCCCGCTGGTGCGCTGCGCCGACCGCACGCGCTACCGCACCATCGCCCAGATCGATCGTCCCGAGGTGCGGGTGATCGAACCGCGCGGCGGCACCAACGAGGCGTTCGCCCGCCGCGAACTGCCGCATGCGCAACTACTCCTGTCCGACGACAACCCCGCCATCTTCCGCGACCTGCGCGAGGGTCGTGCCGACGTCATGATCACCGACGCCTCCGAAGCGCGCTTTCAGCAGCGCCAGGTGCCCGGCCTGTGCGCAGTGGCGCCGGAGCAGCCGCTGCAGTACAGCGAGAAAGCGTTCCTGCTGCCGCGCGACGACATGGCCTGGAAGGCCTACGTCGACCAATGGTTGCATTTGAGCAAGGCCAGCGGCGCCTATGCGCGGATCGTGGCCGCGTGGCTGGGCGATCCGGAGACGACGCGCTAGGCCTCCCGCTTGCCCGCGCGCAGCCGCTATGCTGCCGCGGCCGGCGGCGTTCGCCGCGGCATGGGGATTCAACAAGGAGAGAGCATGAAACCGCAATGGAAAACGCTCGCGCTGGTGAGCGTGATGTTGCTGGCCGCCGGATGCGCGACCAACAGCGTGGTGCACCAGAGCTACAAGGCGACCACCGCCGAAACCTACTGGTACCAACTCACCGGCAACGACGACACCGACGCCGAGAGCCTGGCCATGTTCCGCCGCCAGCTCGACACGCAACTGGACGCGGCGCACCTGCACGGCGCGCAGGGCCAGGCCAATGCGCGCAAGATGACCATCGTCATCGATCATTACTACATGCGCAGCAACGGCGCGCGCTTCTGGGCCGGCATCATGGCTGGGCGCGACAAGATCAAGAGCCGCGTCACCGTCGCCGATGCCAACGGCAAGACCGCCGCGCAGTTCGACGTGGAATCGACCAACAGCACCGCCTGGGGCACCTCCGAAGGCCTGATCGAGCGCCACGCGCAGGAGATCGTCGCGCGGCTCAAGCAACTGCAGTAGTGCGTGCCGCCCGTGCAGGACCGCAGCGGTCCCGCAAGGGCGCCGTCGCAAGAGGCCGCGCTGTCTGCAGCGCCCCTCGCATCATCTGATCCCACGACACGCACGCCGGATGCAGCTTTCTCCGTAGGAGCGGCTTCAGCCGCGACGAAGCGTTCCCGGTAAAGCCCGTCGCGGCTGAAGCCGCTCCTACAGGACACGCTTCGAATTGATGCGAAATGCGCTGTCGTCGATCACGCAGCAGCACGTCAGATGCGCAAGGCGACCCACGCAGTACCAGTACCGCTCAGCCGGCCAGACCCAGCTGCTCGGCCAGGTCGCTGCGCGGCGAACGCCCGTACAGCCGGCTGTATTCGCGACTGAACTGCGACGGGCTCTGGTAGCCGACGCGGTAACCGGCCGCGCCCACGTCCATGCGCTCGACCACCATCAGCCGCCGCGCCTCGCGCAGGCGCAATTGCTTCTGGTACTGCAGCGGCGTCATCGCCGCGACTGCGCTGAGATGGTGATGCAGCGAGGACACGCTCATGTTGACCTGGCGCGCCAGGTCCTCGATCCGCAGCGGTTCGGCGTAGTGCTGGCGCAGCCAGGCGATGGCCTTGGCGATGCGGTTGCTCGGGCTGTCCTCCTGGGCGATGCGCAGCAGGTTCGGCCCGCACGGCCCGACCAGCAGGCGATACAGGATCTCCTGCTCGATCAGCGGCGCCATCGCGGCGATGTCGGCCGGACGTTCCAGCAGCCGCAGCATGCGCAGCGTCGCGTCCAGCAGGTCCGGGCAGGCGGTGTTGACCGAGACCCCACGCGGGCGCTCGGCGCCCACCTGCGGTGGCAACGGAATGCGCTCGAGCAACTCGCGCAGCCGGTCCGGCCGGATCGACATGCCCACGCCCAGCAGCGGCTGTTCCGGGCTCGCCTGGGTGATGCGCGAGACCACCGGCAGATCCAGCGTCACCAGCAGAAAGGTGCCCACGCCGTAGCGGTATTCCTCGTTGCCCAGGGTCAGGCATTTCTCGCCCTGCAACACCAGCGCGAAGACGGGCCATTGCGCGGTATGCGTCTTCGGCGACGGCGCGGAGCGGTAGGAACAGAAGAAGCCCTCGATGGCGGTGTCGTGGTCGCCATCGGGCGTGGCCAATCGGGCAACCAGGGCGGCCATTTCCTGGTAACGGTGGGCGAGCGCGGTCATCGGCAAGGGCGCCGTAGCGTGCGGAGGAGGAAGGCAAGCTTGCACGATGCTGCGCCGGCACGGACCACGGCGCGACGCGGCTTGCAGGATCGTACAAGAATTCCGTTGGATCGCGCTAACGCGCCCGCGGCGCGGGCCAGCATCCTGTGTCGGCCGGTTCCCGCACCGGCGCCGTCCCGGAACGCCCGCCCCCGCCCGCCTGTTCCGGCCGTTCGGCCCTGTCCCTTCCCCCATGCCCCTCGTCGCGCTGCCGCATCGCCGCCAGCGTGCCATGCGGGCGATGCAGACCGCAGGAGAGACCGATGCATCCCCATACCGAAGCCCTGGAAATCGCCACCTTCCGCCTGCTGGACTGCACCTGGCGCACCTTCCTGCGCGCCAATGCCGAAGTCGATGCGTGGCTGCAGCGCCAGCCCGGTTTCCGCTCGCGGCGCATCGCCCGTCGCCGCGACGGCAGCGTGGTCGACATGGTGCTGTGGGACAGCGTCGCGCACGGCACCGCCTCGGCGCGACGGCTGATGCGCGAACTGCAGGGCGCGGCGATCCACGCCCTGATCGATCCGGACACGGTGTCGTGGGACATCGCCGCGGTGCAGCACGTCAGCGGCGAGGAAAGCGATGCGGAAGAGCATGCCGCCGAGGCCGACAGCCTCGCCGCGTGATCCTATGCCGCAAGCGTTGCGCGCGGCCGGCTCAGACCCAGCCGCGACGGCGGAACCACGCTAGCGGCAACAGCATACTCAGCGCGATCACGCCCAACGCCCAGTAGTAGGCGTCGTGCCATTTCAGCTCGGGCATGTGCGCGAAGTTCATGCCCCAGATGCCGACCAGCACCGTCGGCGGGATGCCCACCACCGAAGCCACCGCCATCACCTTCATCACGTTGTTCTGGTCGACGTTGATCATGCCCAGCACGCTGTCGAGCAGGAACTCGATGCGGTCGTTCAACTGCTGCTCGAACTCGCTCAGCGTGACCAGGTCCTTGTGCAGCAGGCCGATGCGCTTGGCCGCGTCCTCGCCGAACCAATCCGGCGCGGCATCATCCAGATAGGTGGCCAAGCGCAGCAAGCCGTGGCCGGCGTTGTGCATGCCGCCCAGGCGCCGCCCCATGTCGCCGACGTCGTGCAGCATCCGCTCCAGGTGCCGCGACTTGTGCCGCGCATGCGGCCGGTCGAACGCCACCCGCGTGGTCTCGGTGATCTGCGCTTCCAGCGCCTCCAGGCGATCGGCCAGGCGCCCGACCAATTGATCGAGCAGGCGCAGCAGCAGGTCGTCGCTGCTGCGGCAGGGGCTGTGCTGCAGTTGCGCGGCCACTGCATCCAGCGAGGCCATCGGCTGCTCGCGCTGGGTCACCAGCACCCGCGGCGACACCGCAAACCCGAGCGGCGCGGTCGGACCGTCCTCGTCCTGGTAGCGCGGCACGTTGAGGAACAGCACCTCGCCCTCCACCCGCACCCGGCTGCTGAACTCGATCTCGCCGATGGCCGCACGCGTCGGCACCGCGAAGCCCACCTTCTGGTCGACCTCGGCCAGGTCCGCCTCGCTCGGCCGGCACAGGTCCACCCAGCACACCGGCGTGTCGGAGGTGCCGCCGAGGCGATGGATGGTGATCATCGGGACTGGCTCGCGCAGGAAAGGCCGCGAGCATCCGTCAGTGCGCGCGGAGCGTCAACGCCCGCCGCGCGCACCGGTTCAGGCACTGCGCCGCTTCAACGCGTAGCCCACGCCCAGCAGCAGGAACCACACCGGACTGGCGAACAGCGCCTGACGGGTATCGGCCTGCAGGGTCAGCAGCGCCAGCACGAAGGCGAAGAACGCCAGGCACACGTAGCACATGACCACACCGCCGGGCATCTTGAACGCGGAGGCCGCGTGCAGCTGCGGGCGCTTGCGCCGGTAGGCGATGTAGGCGCACAGGATCAGCGACCAGACGAACATGAACAGCACCGCGGCCAGCGTGGTGACCAGGGTGAAGGCGGTGACCAGGTTCGGGATCAGGTACATCAGCACGGTGCCGCCGAGCAGGCAGGCGCAGGAGAACAGCAGCCCGCGCGCCGGCACCGCCGCGCGCGAGAGCCGGGCGAAGCCGCGCGGCGCGTGGCGCTCCTCGGCCAGGCCGTAGAGCATGCGGCTAGTGGAGAAGATGCCGCTGTTGGCCGAGGAGGTGGCCGAGGTCAGCACCACGAAGTTGATCAGGCTGGCGGCGGCCGGCACGCCGGCCAGCACGAACAGCTCCACGAACGGACTCTTGCCCGGCACCACCTCGCGCCACGGCGTCACCGCCATGATCGCGACCAGCGCCAGCACGTAGAACACCAGGATGCGCACCGGAATCGAGTTGATCGCCTTGGGCAGATTGCGGCGCGGGTCGGCGGTCTCGGCGGCGGTGGTGCCGACCAGCTCGATGCCGACGAAGGCGAACACCGCGATCTGGAAGCCGGCGAAGAAACCGCCCAGCCCCATCGGGAACATGCCGCCGTCGTTCCACAGGTTGGCCAGCGAGGCCACGTGCCCGGACGGCGACTGGAAGCCCCAGGCGACCAGGCCGGCGCCGGTGAGGATCAGCGCGCAGATCGCCACGATCTTGATCAGCGCGAACCAGAATTCCATTTCGCCGAACAGCTTCACCGTCACCAGGTTCAGCCCCAGCAGCAACAGCACGCACAGCATCGCCGGGATCCACGGCGCCAGCGTCGGGAACCAGAACTGCGCGTAGGCGGCGATCGCGATCACGTCGGCGATGGCGGTGATGATCCAGCAGAACCAGTAGGTCCAGCCGCAGAAGAACCCGGCCCATGGCCCCAGCAGATCGGTGGAGAAGTCGATGAACGACTTGTACTCCAGGTTCGACAGCAGCAGCTCGCCCATCGCGCGCATCACGAAGAACAGCATCACGCCGATGATCAGGTATACGAACAGGATCGACGGCCCGGCCAGGCTGATGGTCTTGCCCGAGCCCATGAACAGGCCGGTGCCGATCGCCCCGCCGATCGCGATCAACTGCAGGTGGCGGTTGGACAGGCTGCGCTGCAGGTGGTCGGGCTGGGCGGACGGATCGGTCATGGGCGCAGGCCATCGCGAGGGATTAGCCTGCAAACATAGAAGATGGCGGCAGCGCGCGCCAGCCACGCGTGACATGGGTGGCGGCCACGGCGGTGCGGACGCCGCCGCAGGCCGCCGGGACGCCCGGTGCCGCCGACTCAGGCCAGCGCGCCGCCCTGCCCGATCGCGACGAAGCTGAAATCGCGGTCGGACTGGTTGCCGCCACCATCGCCGGTCTTCAGCAGCACCTGGCCCGCGTCCAGGCGGATGATCACCGCGTTGTCGCAGGTGCTGCCGTCGCCCGGATAGATCTGGGTGACCGAGACGCCGTCCAGCGCCTGGAACGGCGGCTGGAAGCTCACCAGGTAGTGGCCGGTGCTCACATGCGCCACCGTGTACCCCGCGCCGTTGCGGACCGCACCGTCCGCGCCGACCACGCCTGCCACCACCCGCACGCCCGCCGCGCCCGCATGGGCGGCGGCGTCGAGCAACTGCCCCATCGCATTGTTCGTCATGCCGTTCTCCGATCTTGATAAGGAAAGTCCGATGGCGCGGCGACCGCAGCGTCCTCGCGGCCACGGCGCCTGCATTGCCTCGTCCGTGAACGGGCAGGATCGCCGCGCTGCGCGCGCGGCCGTATCGGCGTTTTCCTGATCGGCGCCGGTGCGGCGACCGAGATCGGCTCAGGCCGCGGCGCTCACACCAATTTGGTGCGCCGCCACCACCGCGTGACCTTCTCTTCGCGCACCAGGGTGAACAGCCCGGCGCCCAGGATCAGCGCGATGCCCACCGCCATCGGCCAGTCCAGGTGATCGTGGAACAGCCAGTAGCCGAAGCCGATCGCCCACAGCATCTGGCTGTACTGGGTCGGCGCCACCGCGCTGATCGGCGCCGAGCGCGAGGCGTACATCATGAAGATCGCGGCCAGACCGGCGAGCAGGCCGTAGCCGGCCAGCAGGATCCACTGCTGCCAGGTCGGCCAGACGAAGGTCGGCAGCATCAGCAGGCCACCCATCAGCAGCGGACCGAGCACGCCGGCACCGTACAGGGTCAGGCGCTTCTCGCCGGGCCCGGCCATGCGCAGGCTGATCACCGACACCGCGCCCACCAGCCCGCAGACGATCGCCGCGACATGGCCCTGGCCCAGGTGCCGGAAGCCCGGCCGCAGCACCACCAGCACGCCGATGAAGCCGACGATCACCGCCAGCCAGCGCCGCCAGCGCACCTCTTCCTTGAGCAGCAGCACCGACAGCACGGTGACGAAGATCGGCATCAGGAAGATCAGCGCGAACGCCTCGGCCATCGGCAGCAAGGTGAAGGCCGTGACCGCGGACAGATTGCCGGCCGCGCCGGTGAACGCGCGCAGCAGCCAGATGCTCGGCCGCTGCGCCACCACCACCTCGCGCCAGCGATCGCCCGGCTTCTTCAGGAACGGCAGCGCGGCGAGCATCAACAGCGCACCGAAGAACACCACCTCGTAGGCCGGCAGCGACCCCTCCAGCCCCTTCACGAAGGCGTCGCTGATCGAATAGGCGGCATAACAGGCGAAACCGAGCAGCACACCCTTGAGCATCATGAGCCTCTTGCGATCGAACGACGGCCCACACCGGGCACACGGGAACTAGCGCACATTATGCGGTGGAACGGAAGCAGCGACCGCGCGAACCGTCCAAGACACAACAAATTCTTAAGCAATGCGTTGCTATAAGCCTCAGCGCAACCAAGGGTGCGCCCGCGGTTGCATCCAGGGAGCGGGAGTTGCCTCCGTGTCAGGACGACGCGAATCCAAGACCGCCTCGTCGGCCTCCCTGCTGCCTTGAACCCAATCGCAACGCGTCCGTTGCATGCAGCCAGAGACCGCCCGATGCCATCACTGCCACGTTGTCTGCCTTTCCTCCTTGCGGCAAGCCTGATCGGCTGCCAGCCGTCCGCGCAAACCGCACCGGCCGACCACGCCGCCGACGGCGGCACGGACTCGCCCTCCCCTGCTCCAGCGACCACCAAGGCGCCCGCTTCGCCGGCGGCGTCGCTTTCAGGGGAGGCATCCCTGCAACCCTTGCTCAAGCCGGGAGACCAGATCCTCGCCTTCAAACAGCACGACCTGACCGGCAACGGCGGGACCGATGCCGTCGCCATCGTCCGCCACGCCAATGCCGATACGTCAGGCAATACCTGCGAGCTGTTGGTCCTGCAACAGGCGAATGCGGCATGGAACGTGGCCGACCGTAGCCCGCAAGCGGTCGACTGCCTCTACAACGATGTGGCGCGCAACGCGAAGCGCCTGGACGACAACCTGAGCCTGAAGCCGCAGGAAATCGTCTACGTCAACCAGCAGACCCGCAGCAATGTCACCTACACGTTGAAATACGACCCGGGCAAGAAAGCCTGGTATCTGGCGGAAGCGAGCAGCACGGCACCTGCAGAGAATCCGCAGAGCGGCGCGATGGACGTCTTCCGCGGAACCGCCAGCTATCCGGCGGACTTCGCATGGACCCCGATCTCGCAGATCGATCCAGAAAAACTGCAGGACGCCATGGACAAGCACCGCGCCGTCGTCCAGTAATCCGATTCCAAGGAGAGAACCATGCCCCGTTTCAACGAAAGCTCGGCACTGCTGCTGAAGACCGCGGTCGATTCCGGCATCACCTCGCCCACGGAACTGGCCAACCTGATGGGAAACGCCGCCGTCGAAACCGGCCACTTTCGGCGCATGCACGAGAACCTCGGCTATACCTCGGCCGACAGCGTGATCGCCGCGGTCTCCTCGGCCGATGACCGCTTCACCCGCAAGCAGGTGGAGGACGCCGTCGCCAGCCGCGATCCGCAGCGCATTGCCACCGTGATGTACGAAAACCGCGCCGATCTCGGCAATACCGAACCCGGCGACGGCTGGCGGTTTCATGGCCGCGGCTATCTGCAGTACACCGGCCGTGACAACTACGAGCGCTACGGCCAGCGCTTCAATGTCGATCTCGCCAAGAACCCGGACCTGGCGGCCGAACCGCAGACGGCGGCCAATCTGGCGGTGGCCTACTGGCGGGATCGCGTGCCGGAGAACCTGCGCGACAACGCCCGTGCAGCGGGCCGCATCATCAATGGTGGCGACAACGGTGCCAACGAACGCGTGCAGGCCGCGAACCAATGGGCCCAGACCATCACGCCCGAGCTGGTCGCCGACATCCAGAGCGGCAAGGTCTCGCTGCAGCAGTTGGCCAGCATGGGTGGGGATGAGCGCAATCAGCAAACCCGGGCACTGCAGGAACAGTTGGCTGAACTTGGCTACCGTGGCGCCGACGGCAAGCCGTTGAAGCCGGATGGCGACTTCGGACGCAATACGCGCCATGCCCTGAAAGAGTTCCAGCGCGCGCATGGCCTGGATGACGATGCCGTCGTCGGACGCGACACACGGACGGCCCTGGCCGAGGCCAAGCGTTCGCCGCTGGTCTCCGAAGCTACGCACGCCGACCATCCGTTCTTCAACGCGTTGCGCGAACGCATGCCCCGCGCCACCGACGCGCAAGTCGCGCACACCTTGCAGGCGGCCAAGGCAGAGGGCATCCAGGGCCCGCAGGAACTGCAGACGGTCACGGTGCAGGACAAGGTTGCGTTCGTCGCCGGCAACACACCAGGATTTCGTGCGCGTGTCGATCTGGAACAGGCGCCGACGCTGCAGGAAAGTACCCGCCAGGTGGATGCGCAGAATCAGCAGCGCGATCAAGCATTGCAGCAGCCGGCCCCGCAACAGGAACCTGCGCAGGCACGCGGTGGCATGGCGCATTGAACGAAGCTGCCGCGTTGCTCGCGCAGCGCGCGGCACCTCGGTCCCGGTGGGATTTGCACCGGAGAGCAAAGCGCTTCTTCCGGAGTAGCGCTTTGGTCCGGCACCGCAATCCTGCCGATGCGTTTTGCACGTAGCGACGGCGAATGCGGCGCTTGCCCGTCGCAGTCATCCCCTCTCGGCGCCGCGTCGGTTACGATGCGCTCCCGCATCCGAGCCCCGTGCCGCGCCGTGGCGCCGGCAGATCCCACGTGACCCGCTATTCCGGCCCCCTGCTCACCCGTCCGCTCGCCGCCGCGCTGCTCGCCGCGCGCGATGCCGGCGCCACCACCTGGTCCGGTTCGCTCGACCTGGAGCGCAGCCAGGGCCAGGCACTGCTCGGTGCCGACCGCTGGCAGTGGCAGGGGCGCGCGTATCCGTATCCAGGCAAGCTCAAGGACCGCACGCTCTATTACTGGGATGGCGAGGCGTTCGAAGCGGTGTCGCGCTTCGGCGGCGCACTGATCAAGCTGGTGCCGACCGAGTGGGGCGCGCCGACCTTCGAGATCGACGGCATCAAGATGCTGCCCAGCGCACAGCTGTCGCCGTTCGAGGACGCGCGGCGCAAGGTGGCGCTGGTGGAACCGCGCGGCAAGCAGGTGCTCGATACCTGCGGCGGCCTCGGCTATTTCGCCGCCTGCGCACTGGAAGCGGGCGTGGCGCGGCTGCACTCGTTCGAGAAGAACGCCGACGTGCTGTGGCTGCGCACGCTCAATCCGTGGTCGCCGGATCCGGCCGCCAGCGACGGCCGCCTGCAGCTGACCCATGGCGATGTCGGCGCCGCCATCGGCGGCATCGCCGACGCGTCGATGGACGCGATCCTGCACGACCCGCCACGCTTCGGCATCGCCGGCGAACTCTACGCGCAGACCTTCTACGACCAGCTCGCGCGGGTGCTGCGCCGCGGTGGCCGGCTGTTCCACTACACCGGCAGCCCGAACAAGCTCACCAGCGGCCGCGACGTGCCGCGCGAAGTAGCCAAGCGCCTGGAGAAAGCCGGCTTCGCCGCGCAACTGGCGCTGGACGGGGTGCTGGCCACGCGCCGCTGAGGCGAGATCGCCTGCACCGCGTCAGATCGACGCCAGCAGGTGCTCGCGCAACCAGCGGTGCGCGGGATCGCGATGCACGCGCTCGTGCCAGAGCATGGCCATCTCGTAGCCGGGCAGCTCCAGCGGCGGCGCGCACACCCGCAAGCCGGGCTGGTCGCGCACCAGGCGCTCGGGCAGCATCGCCACCAGGTCGCTGCGTTGGAGCGCGGCGACCACGAACTGGAAGTGCGGCACCGACAGCACCACACGGCGCTGCAGGCCATGCGCGCGCAAGGCCGCATCGGTGACGCCGCTGAAACCACCGCCGTCGGGCGAGACGATGACGTGTTCGAGCGAGCAGAACTGCGCCAGGCTCGGCCGCCGCCGCAACCGCGGATGACCGGCCCGACCGACCAGCACGTAGTGTTCGGCGAACAGCGTGCGCCGGCGCAGGCCGGGCGGCGCGTCGGCGACGGTGTGCAGGGCCAGGTCGATCTGGCCCTGTTCGGCCTGCTGCGCGATCGTCGGCGGCGTCAACTGCAGCACCGCCAATTGGGTGCCTGGCGCCACCCGGCGCAAAGCGGCGATCGCCGGCAGCAGCACGGTGGAGGCGCCGTAGTCGCTGGCCGCCACCCGCCACAAGGTCTGCGCGCGCGCCGGATCGAACGGCGCGTCCGGCGCCACCGCCTGCTGCAGCGCCTGCAAGGCCTCGCGCAACGGGACGCGCAGCGCTTCGGCGCGTGCGGTGGGGCGCATGCCGCGCGGTCCCGGCAGCAGCAGCGGATCGCCCAGCGCCTCGCGCAGCTTGGCCAGGTGCACGCTAACCGACGGCTGCGACAGATGCAGGCGCGCCGCCGCGCGGGTCACGTTGTGCGTGCCGAGCAACGTGTCCAGGGTCAGCAGCAGATTGAGATCCAGGCGCCGCAGATCAACCATGGCAATAGCGACTATCAAGGTAATTCATTTCCACTATAGCGAAGCGCGGCCTAGCGTGGAGACCTTCCCTCACCGAGAACCCGCATGAACGTCCTGCTGGTCTATGCCCATCCCGAACCCACCTCGCTCAATGGCGCGCTCAAGCAGGTGGCGGTGCAGCGCCTGCAGGACGCCGGCCACCAGGTCCAGGTCTCGGATCTGTACGCAATGGAGTGGAAAACCGCCGTCGACGCCCATGACAGCCTGGACGGTGCCGCGGAAGCGCGCTTCGATCCTTCGCGCGACTCGCAGCGCGCCTTCGCCAGCGGCCGCCAGCGCGCGGACATCGCCGCCGAGCAGGACAAGCTGCGCTGGGCCGACGCGCTGCTGCTGCAGTTCCCGCTGTGGTGGTTCTCGATGCCGGCCATCCTCAAGGGCTGGGTGGACCGGGTGTATGCCTGCGGCTTCGCCTATGGGGTCGGCGAACACTCCGACACGCACTGGGGCGATCGCTATGGCGAAGGCACGCTGGCCGGCAAGCGCGCGATGCTGATCGTCACCGCTGGCGGCTGGGAATCGCACTACGCGCCGCGCGGCATCAACGGGCCGATCGACGACCTGCTGTTCCCGATCCAGCACGGCATCCTGCATTACCCCGGGTTCGACGTGCTGCCGCCGTTCGTGGTCTACCGCAGCGGCCGCATGGATGCGGCGCGTTTCGCGCAGACCAGTGCTGCCCTGGGCGAGCGCCTGGATGCGTTGTTCAGCGCCGCGCCGATCGCCTTTCGCAAGCAGAATCACGGCGACTACGCGATTCCGGCGCTGACGCTGCGGGAGGAGTTCGCGCCCGGCCGCAGCGGCTTCGGCATCCATGTGCTCGACGCGGACGCGCAAGCGACAACGATCTCCGACCACACAGCATCGACGCCGGCGATGTAGGCGCGGTGCCGACAGCGCACCTGTAGGATGCAGGCGACCGCCACTCCGTTGGAACCGCCGCGCCGATGCCAACCGCCGTCTTCGTCCGCCTGATCGCCGTGTGCAGCGCCGCCCTGCTCGGCGCCTGCGCCACGCAGGCGCCGCGTATGCCCGAGCGCACACCCAGCGAGGTCAAGGCCGACATCGCCCGGCGTATCCCGGGCACGGTACCCGACCGCCGCGGCTGGGCCGACGACGTCTACGTGGCCCTGGCCTCGCAGAGGCTGGGCACTAATGCCGAGAACATCTGTGCGGTCCTTGCGGTGATCGAACAGGAATCGACCTACCAGACCAACCCACCAGTGCCGGGACTGGGCAAGATCGCGCGGGCGGAGCTGCAGCGGCGCGCAGCGGCGGTGCATGTGCCGGCGTTCGCGCTGGATGCGGCACTCACGCTGCGCGGGCCCGATGGACGCAGCTATGCCGAGCGCCTGGCTGCCGCGCGCACCGAACAGGATCTCAGCACGATTTTCGAGGACATCGCCGGCAGCGTGCCGCTGGGCCAGCGCCTGTTCGGCGATCTCAACCCGGTGCACACGGCCGGACCGATGCAGGTGAGCATCGCCTTCGCGCAGGCGCACACCGACGGCTACCCATACCCGCTGGACGACGGCGTGCGCCACGCGGTGTTCAGCCGCCGCGGCGGCATCTGGTTCGGCACCCGCCACCTGCTCGGCTACCCGAACGCGGCGGCAATGCTGTACCGCTTCGCCGACTTCAATGCCGGCTGGTACGCCAGCCGCAATGCCGCGTTCCAGGCTGCGCTGGCGCGCGCCAGCGGCATCTCGCTCGCCCTCGATGGCGATCTGCTGACGCCCGGCGCCGACCTCGACGCCCCCGGTGCCACCGAGCGCGCCGCACGCAGCCTGGCCACGCCGTTGGGCATGGACGCGCGCACAATCCGCCGCGAACTGCAGCGGGGCAGCGATGCGGATTTCGCCGACAGCCCGCTGTATCGCCAGGTGTTCGCGCTGGCCGACCGCGATGCCGGCAAGCCGCTGCCACGCGCCGTGCTGCCGGGCATTGCCCTGGAAAGCCCGAAGATCACCCGCAAGCTCACCACCGCCTGGTTCGCGCAGCGCGTGGCCGAGCGCTGGCAGCGTTGCCTGGCCAAGTGATGGCCGCGGCGATCCGCCGGCCCAACGCTACTTCGGCTTGCGCAACGCCATCAGCGCCCAGCCCGTGGCGATGGCCAGCGCCAGCAACACGAGGCAGAGCACGCTGTCCCAGGCGATCGAGAACCAGTAGTGGCCTGGATCGGTCGCCAGCAGATAGATCCGTTTCGGCCCGGCTCTCGGGACGCTGATGTACACGCCGCTCTGCAGCGCTTTCGCCAGCAGGTACAGCTTCATCGCAGCGCTCGCCACCATGACCGCCGCCATCAACACCAATACCGGCCGTTCCAGACGCGCGACCAGCCGCTGCAGGCGCGTGGGTGTCGGCATTGGCGGAGGTGGTCGTCGTTGGCGTTTGCCCATGGCGTCCTCGCCTGCGCTAGGCACTTCAGTCTAGAGCGATGCCGAAGAACGCTGGCACAACGCGCGCAGCGCACACCGCGACGCGCCTCGCCTGCGCCGCAGCGCCAGCATTAGCCCACCGCGCGCTGCCCTGGCGCGCCGAGCAGGCCGATCCGGCGAAACCACAGTTCCAGCGGCACCGTGACCAGCGGCGGCAACGCCGCCAGCAAACTCAGTGCCCACGCCCACCAGGGCCAACGCAGGCGCAGCGCCGCGAGCAGGCTGGCGGCCACGTACAGCAGGAACGCCGCGCCATGCAGGCGGCCGAACAGCCACACGCCCAGCTCGGTGGTCTGGGTGCCGTACTTCAGCAGCATGCCGAGCAACAGGCCGGCCCAGGTCAGGCCTTCGAACACGGCGGCAGCGGCGAACAGCCGGCCCACCGGCGACAACGGACGGGAAGAAGACAAGGACACACGCGACTCCAGTGAGGGAACGAGGCCGCGACGCGATGGCGGCGGCGACGCCCGCTGGCAGGTGCATTGTAGGGCGTGTCTTCGCGGTTGGCGCACGGGCGCGACGCGGACGTCGGCGCTGCCCGTGCGCACCAACCGCATCGATCCGTCACTGCATCGCCAGCGGTGCGCCGCAGCGCACCGCGGCAGTCATCAGCGACGCTGTTCCAGCACCGCCACGTCGTCGGGCGCCAGCTGCACAGTGTCGCCGCTCGGCGTCGGCCCCAGCAGCGAACGCATCGCCGCCGGCAGCCGTACGGCGTGCGCGGCGGTGCCATGGTTGATCAATACCACAATGCGCCGCGCGCCATCGCTGCGCACGCCCACTTCCACGTCGTCCGGCGCATCGGCCAGCGGCGCCTGCACCCCGGCATCGCGCAGCCAGTCGCCGGTGAGGCGATCCAGGGTGGCGTCGTCGAACCAGCCGCCGACATAGCTGATGCGGCCCTTGCCGACGCGCCGGGTTAGCAGCGCCGGCGCACCGTCCAGCCACCCGTTGGCGGAGCCGTACTGCAACGGCGCGGTGGTGTCGGCGGCGGTGGCCTGCAGCTGCTCGGCCCAGATTTTGGCGCTGCCGTCGGCGCCCGCACCGACCAGCGGGATCGGCTTGTCCAACGCGTAGAACTGTTCCACGCGCCCACCAAGCAAGGTCGCGAGCGGGCCGGGCTGGCGCTGCGGATGCAGGCCGTTGTCGCTGTTCTTCATGCCGCTGCGCGGCCCCAGGACCAGATGCCCGCCGTGTTCGACGTAGGCCTTCAACCGCTGCGCCTGCGCCTCGGTCAGCACGTTCAGCGCCGGCGCCACCACCAGCTTGTAGCGCTGCAGCGGCGCCATCGCCGAGATCACGTCCACCACCTGCGCCTGCTGCCGCAGCGGACGGTAGAAGCTCTTCATCTGCACGACCGGATCGAAGTCGGCCGCGTGTTTCTGGAAGCCGATCGCCCAGCGGCTGTCGAAGTCGTTGATCAGCGCCACCTGCGCCTGCGGCGTGGTGCCGGCCAGCGCCGGACCGGCCTTGGCGAACTCGGCGCCGACCTGCTGGATCTCCGCATACACCGGCACCGGCTCACCATCGGCACCGACCAGGGTGCCGTGGTACTCCTCCTGCCCGTTGGGCGCCGCGCGCCACTGCCAGTACGACACCGCATCGGCGCCATGCGCTACCGCCTGCCAGGCCATCGCCCGCACTTGGCCCTTGCGCAGCGCCACGTTGGTCGCGCGCCAGTTGACGAAGCCCGGCTGGGTTTCCATCACCCAGTAGTTGCGCTGCTTGTAGCCGCGGGTCAGATCGTGGCGGGCGGCATTGTCCACCCAGTCGTAGCGCTCGCCGGCGACGTAGTCATCCCAGGCGGCGATGTCGAGCACGCCGTGCACGGTGTAGGCATCGAAACCGGCGAACCAGCCCATGGTGTTGGTGGTGATGAACTGGCGCGGATCGGCATGCGGGCGGATCGCGTCGATCTGGTTGCGCGAGTAGTCGGTCCAGGTGTCGCTGACGAAACGCTTCCACTCCAGCAACAGCGCCGGATTCTCCTCGTCCTCGCGCACCGGGATCTGCGCGAAATCGTTATAGGTCTGGCTCCAGTACGCCGTGGCCCAGCGCTGGTTGAGCGCGTCGATGTTGCCGTACTTGTGCTGCAGCCAGGCGTGAAACTGCGCCTTGGCCTCGGGATCGAACGAGGACTGCGCGTACTCGTTGTCCAGTTGCCAGCCGACCACGTGCGGGTTGTGCCCGTAGCGCTGCGCCATCTGCTCGGCGATGGCATGCGCGAAGCGCCGGTAGCGGGCGCTGGCGAAGGAGAACTGCTGGCGATTGCCATGCTCGTCACGCACGCCGTCCTGGCTGATCCGCAGGGTGTCGGGATAGGCCTGGGTCAGCCACGCCGGCGGCGCCGCGGTCGGCGTGCCCAGCACCACCACCATGCCATGCCGCGCGGCGGCGGCGATGGCACGATCCATCCAGTCGAAGTCGTACTGCCCCTCGTGCGGCTCCATCCGGCTCCAGGCGAACTCGCCGATTCGCACCACGCGCACGTGCGCCGCCTGCATCAGCGCCAGGTCGTGCTCCCACTGCGCCTCCGGCCATTGCTCCGGATACCAGGCCACGCCCAGCAACAGCGGCGGGGCGTCGCGATAACGGGTGGCCTGCGCCTGCGCCAGCGGCGGCAGGCAGCACACGATCAGCAGCATCGCGGCGAACAGCGCAACGCTGCAGCGTTGCGGAACACGGAACAGTGGCATGCGCAACATCCTTCGCGAGAGGAGATGCCGGCATGTCCCCTGCGTCCTGCCGGCGCCTGCATTGTGCGCAGTTTTGCAGTGCGCGCACTTGTGCATCTTGCGGCGTTTGCGCGCGCAACTGCGCACAATCCGCAGGCGTCTCCTCGCTGCGCAGCGGCGCAAGCACCCGCGCTGCATCGCGTCATCCGGCGCGGCATGCGCGCCGTACGGATTGAGGACACGGTTGCGCTCGCCTTGCGCCACCGGTCTCACTTGCCCGCTTTGGACGATGGCGACATTGAAATGGTCATCTGCGCTGGCTAGCGTCACGCCTCCCCCACCGTTGGACACATCATGAAGACCCCCCGCTTGCTCGGCACCTTGCTCGCCGCGGCCGCCACGCTGTTCTCGGCAGGCGCCGCCCTGGCACAGACCGTCACCGTCAATCCGTCCGAAGTCCACCAGACCATCCAGGGCTTCGGCGGCATGAACGGCGCCGGCTGGATCGCCGATCTCACCCCGGCCCAGGTCGACCTGGCGTTCGGCAGCGACACCGGACAGATCGGCCTGTCGATCATGCGCATGCGCATCGATCCGTCCAGCTCCGGCTGGAGCCAGCAGGTGCCGTCGGCGGTACGCGCCCGCGCGCACGGCGCGGTGCTGCTGGCCACGCCGTGGTCGGCACCGGCCTACATGAAGTCGAACAACAACCTCAACAACGGCGGCAAGCTGCTGCCGCAGTACTACGACGCCTACGCCAAGCACCTGCTGGATTTCACCGCCTACATGGACAGCAAGGGCGCGCCGATCTACGCCCTGTCGCTGCAGAACGAGCCGGACTGGCATCCGGACTACGAGTCGGGCGACTGGAACGGCACCGACTTCCTCAACTTCATCAGCGCGCAGGGCGCGAAGTTCGGCAAGTTCAAGCTGCTCGCCGCCGAGTCGCTTGGCTTCAACCCCGCGCTGACCGACCCGGTGCTCAACAGCAGCGCCGCCCAGTACCTGTCCATCGTCGGCGGGCACCTGTATGGCGTACAGCCCAAGGACTACCCGCTGGCGCGCAGCAAGGGCAAGCAGCTGTGGATGACCGAGCACTACACCGACAACACCGACGGCAACGCCTGGCCGTCCGCGCTCGGCGTGGGCAGCGAACTGCACAACAGCATGCTGGCCAATTACAGCGGCTACATCTGGTGGTACATCCGCCGCAGCTACGGACTGATCGCCGAGAACGGCACGGTGAGCAAGCGCGGCTACGTGATGTCGCAATACGCGCGCTTCGTGCGCCCGGGTTCGGTGCGCATCGGCGCCACCGCCGCGCCGTATAGCGACGTCGCGGTCAGCGCCTACAAGACCCCGGGCGGCAAGCTGGTCCTGGTGGCGGTCAACACCGGCACCCAGCATCGGCAGATCACCGTGCGCGTGCCGGCCGGCAGCGCCAGCGCGTTCACCAAGTACAGCACCTCTTCCAGTATCAACGTCGGCTACGGCGGCAAGTACAGCGTCGCCTCCGGCCAGACCGCGATCTATGTCGACCCGCAGAGCGTGGCGACGCTGGTCGGCGAGTGACCTGCGCGATGGCTTGAGTCGGCGGTATCGACCCGCGGCAGCCGAGCGCTGCCGCGGGTTGGTTCTACCTGCTGCCTAATTGTGTCGTCGCGGCGCCACGCCTTGCGCGTCGGCACCGCGGTACGCGCCAGCAATCAGCCCAGCTTGGCCAGGAACGCCAGCAAGGCCTGATTGAACTCCTCGGCATGACTGGTGTTGCAGCCATGCGGCGCATCCTTCAGCAGCACCACGTCGCTGCCGGCGATGGCGCGGTGCGTGCGCTGGCCCGAGCCTTCGTACGGCACCGTGGCGTCGGCATCGCCGTGCAGCACCAGGGTCGGCACGTCGACCTTCTTGATGTCCTCGCGGAAATCGGTGGTGCCGAACGCCTGCATGCAGCCCAGCGCCGCGGTCTGGTCGCTCTGCAGGCACAGCGCAATCGCTTCCTGACGCTGCGCCTCGCTGACCTTCAGCGTGCCGTTGGCGCTGAAGAAGCCGCGGGTGAAGTCATCGAAAAAGGCCTCGCGCGAGGCCTTCAGTCCCTGCTCCATCTCCTGCGCCTGCTCCTTGCTCAACGGCCCTTCCGGGTTGTCGTCGGTCTTGAGCATGTACGGCGGCACCGCGGAAGCGAACACCACGCCGGCCAGCTTTTCGGTTCCATGCCTCGCCACATAGCGCGCCACCTCGCCGCCGCCCATCGAGAAGCCGACCAGCACCGCATCGCGCAGTTGCTTGTCCTCGAGGATGCCAGCCAGATCGTCGGCCAGGGTGTCGTACTCGTAGCCGTCGGCCGGCTTCTCGGAACGGCCGAAGCCGCGGCGGTCGTAGGCGATGACCCGGTAACCGGCCTGCTGCAGCGGCCCGACCTGGTCCTTCCACGCCTCGGCCGACAGCGGCCAACCGTGGATCAGGATCACCGGACGACCGGCACCGCCGGTATCTTCGACATGCAGGCGGACGCGTGCGTTGGTTGCAGCCATGGGCAAGACCTCGTGGTGGGAAGTCGCCGCAGCTTCCACTGTCGTATGTCCGGCCCGCGTGAGTGCCGTGTGTCGGGGCGTTTAACGCAGTGAGAGGGCGCTCAACCTATCCGCGGCACGGCGCGGGTCAGCTGCGCCAGCGCATCCCGCGCGATGTTGTGGAATGCCGCAGACATGTGCGCGCCCTCGATGACGCGCTCCCAGAACGTCACCGCCATGCCGGCCGCTGCGCGCCAGTCGTCGCGCTGGTCCGGTGTCGGCAACGGCACCACATAGGCGCGCTCCACCACCTCGCCGCTGGCCGCAGGACGGAACGCCATCGGCAACATGTCGTAGATCGGCGCCAAGGCCAGCGGCAAGGCATCGTCCAGCATCAGACCCGCGTTGCCCAGATGCATGTCGTTGTTGCCGATCAGTGCGCCGAACCAACCGCACACACGCAGGCGCTGCGCATCTGCGTCGCTCAGCCAGCCTTCGCGCTGCAGTTGCGGTGCGAACGACCACCAGTCGATGCGCCCATGGCCGAAGTAGGCCGCATCCAACGCGGCCAGCGAGACGAAGCCGCGCCGTCCCAGCACAGGCGTGCGGTCGAACCGCGTCGATTGCAGGAACACGCGACCGTCGCTCTCGAGGAGTTCGCTCTCGGCGGCGGCGATGCCGTGCGCACGCAGGACGTCGCTGGCCAGGTGCTCACACCGCAGCAGGTCGCTCCAACGCTGCGCGGCCGGCGTGCCGGCACGCTCGCTGAACTTGACGATGACCGCTGTGTAGCCGCCTTCCGTGTGCAGGATTGCGGTGAACTTCGGTTGTTCGCCTCCTGCCGACGAGCCCACCGCCTCGCCACGCAAGACGGCATCGGCGCGCTGCGGATAATGCTGGGATCGCTGCGCCTTCTCCAGCGCATCAGCCGGCTGCAGGGCGGACTGTTGCGCACGCTGCAAAGCGAACTCACCCATGACCAGGTCGCCGGGCTGATCGTCGCCATGCCGCAGCAACGACAGGACGACATCGTCAGGCTGCCAGCGCTGCAGATCCTGCGGCGCGCCGATGTCTTCGGCGACGCGCCGTGCGAATGCACGGCCGAGGAAGCCTTGCGGACGCTGATCGTCCAGGAACCACGGCAGCCCCGGGAACACGCCATCGGCGAATTCACCATGCATCAGGACCGGTCGCGCGTTCTGCGGAACGAACAGAAATCCATCGCCGTGCATGGCATGGAGATCGCCAAGCGTCTCGGCGCGACCGTCAGGACGCAGACGGAACAGCGGCCAGCGCCGACCTGCCCGGCCCAGCGTGCGGCTGAGCGCATAGCGCGTGGCACGTGCCTTGCCGATTCGTAGCACCTGATCGCCGGCGGCGCTGAGCAGACGCGAGACCGTCGACTGGCTGACACCGAGCGCCGCTGCAATACGAGGCGCCGTCGCCGTCCCCTCATGGCGCAGAAGGGCAATCAGATCGCGTAGCCGGGCCTCGCTCATTCCCGGATTGAATAGATTTATGAATAGATAGTCAAGAGAACTAGACTTGTAAGCAGCTGTCTTATTTGACCATTACCTCGACACCGGTCTGCTGGTGACTGCTTTTTTGAATAGATACTTGAAGCAATGGATAGTCGGCCTTCCGAACCTGAGGCGAGCGCCCTGCAGGCGCTCGCCTGACCGATCCGGCAGAAGTGCAAGCGACGAGGCTACGTCCAGTTGTCGTTGCCGAAGTCGCCGTCGTCCTGGAAGTCCTGGCCCATGTCCTGCTGCGGCGTGTCGTCGTAGTAGTTGTTGGTGATGTTCTCGACCACGGTTTCCTGCGGCGCGCCGCCGCCGAACAGGCCGCCGCCGTGGTGGCCGCCCAGCAGGCTTTCCACGCCCTCGAAGAGGAACATGCCGCCGGCCACGCCGGCCGCCGTGGTGGCCGCGGTGCTGAGGAAGCTGGGGCCACGCGCGGCGGCCGGTGCCGGCGTCGGCTCCGCGGCCGCGGCACCGCCACCGAACCAGCGCTCGCGCCAGCCGGGCGCGCCGGCCCCCGCGACGCCTGCGGCGGCAGGCGCTGGCGGCAACGGCGGCGGCGCCGCGTTGAAGCCCTGGCCCAGGAAGCTGGCCGGCGGCGGCGGGGGCGTGGCCGCCTGCTGCAGCTGCGCGATCTGCGCCTTGGCGGCCTCCAGCGCGTGCTCCAGCAGCAGGGTGCGCTGCACCAGCAGATACGCGGCATCGGGTTGATCGGCCAGGCGCGCGTGGATCAACGCGTCGGCCTGCGGATCTTTGGCCACCCCGCCGGCGCTGCGCAGGCGCGCCAGGAAGTCTTCGAGAAGCTGCTGTTCTTGCGGAGTCATACCCGTACCTGGATGCGATGACCGGCCCAGTGCCGGCACGGCACGGTATGGGCATCGCCCGGCGCAGGCCAAGGGTGCATCCGAGCTCCGGTGTATCGGCATTCATCAATCGCACGCGCCAGAACAACCAGACCGGTTGCCGCACTGGCGAACTCCGACATTCTTCCGACAACGCGCGCCATGTACGCCCCAATCCAAGCGCAGACGCCCTGACTATTCCTCGTCGATGTCCGAACTGCAGGAGGACGTCGCATGCGGCAGCCGCGCCGCCCACATGTTGTCGATCAGGTTCGGATACGGACGGCCGTTCTCATCGGCCCGCTGTCGCGCGGCCGCCTTCTGCGAAGGCGACAAAGGCTGACTGCGCTGACCGCGCGGATTCGGCTTCTTCCACGGAGGCGTCTTGGACGAGGGCATGGGCGTCAGGATGAGCGGAGAGGCGCCATCGTGATCTCGCCACGCGTGCGTGGATGGTGAAGGCCTGCCGGGACGCGCCGGCAGTTGCACGCCTGCGCTACTCCGAATCCACCCCAGCCAGCGCGAACACCCACCGCGGCACCACAGGTTCGCCGGCATAGAAGCCCTTCGGCTTGCCCTCGGCCATCGCCCAGCGGTGCAGCCAGCTGATGCCGCCGGGGCCGGTGTAGCCCTCGGCATGGGTGTAGGCCGGATCGCGCAGCGCCTCCTCCAGGCCGATGAACGCGTAGCCGCGACGGCGCGTGGCCGCGACCAGATCCGGGAAGGCGGCGGCATTGAGCGCGTTGGCGTGCATCAACCACACCTGCGGGATACGGCGGCCGAACAGCGCCTGCGATTCGCGCTCGAAAAAATCCAGCTTGTTGAGCATGTACGGCACGTAGCCCTTGCGCAGGCGCAGCAGCAGTGCATCGCGGGCCGGGCCTGGCGGCTCGTCCAGCACATGCGCGTAGGCGAACGCCCATACCCACTCGCCACTATCCACGGTAACCGGCGCAATGCGGTAGCCGTGCGCAGCCAGGAACGCGTTGACAGCCTCGCGATCGGCGACGCTGCGGCCGGTCGCCAGGTACGGATGACGGAACCACTGCAGCGATTGGCCACGTTCGGCGAGCAACGGCCGCAAGGTCCGCTCGCCACGGACGATCGCGTCCTCGTACGCCGGCACGCCCACCTGATGCAGGTTCACGTGGCCGTAGGTGTGGTTGCCCAGCGCATAACCGGCGTCCAGCCAATCGCGCAGCATCGCCACGCGCTGCGGCTGCACCTGGCCGTCCTGCTCCAGCTTGTCCTCGTTGACGAAGCCGACGATGGGCACCTGCGCCTGCCGCAGCGAGGCCATCAACTGCGCATGCAGCGCCGGCAACTGGGCAGGCGGCGTCTGCTCGATGCGCTGCCACGGCAGGTCGTCGATGGTCACCGCAATGCGGCGGGTGTCGTCCTGGGCCTGGGCGAATGCGGCGACGCACAGCAGGGCCGGCAGCAGCAGGCGGCGAAGCAGTTTCATCGAACGCCCTCGGGAGTTGGGACGCCAGTCTATACGGATCGTCGCCACCGCCGACATGGCACCATGTGCAAGATCCGTACCCGCGCGGCGACACAACATCAGGAAACGACGGAATGAGGAAAGCGCTTTGGCTGATCTGGACGTGCCTGCTGCTCGCCGGGTGCACGAACACGGCGCAGGCACCCGCGGCAGCGGCGGCAACAAAGGAGGCCAGCGCGCAACCGGTGCCACCTCCCGCACGCGCAGTAGCGACGCAGGTCGGCGGTCAGCGCGGCAGCGGTGCGCCGTACGAACTGGTCGGGACCGAGATGTGGGATGTCCCCGATCCCGTGTCCGGCCGCACCTATCAGGTGTTCGTGGCGCTGCCTGCCGGCTATTCCGACCATCCCGAGCGGCGCTACCCGGTGCTGTACGCCACCGACGCCGACTATGCGTTTCCGGTGGCGCGGCAGATCGCGCGGCGCTTGAACGGCGAAGGACCGGCTATCGAGGACTTCATCCTGGTCGGCTTGTCGTATGCACTCGGCGATGAGCCGATGCCGAGCCGGCGCCGCGACTACACGCCCACCACCGAGGCCGGCGATGTTGCGGCCGCCGGTGCCACTCACGGAGGTTCCAGCACCTACATTGCCTACTTGCGCGATCAGGTGCTGCCCTTCGTCGCGCATCGCTACCGCACCGATGAAGCCCGACGCCTGTTCCTTGGCCATTCGTACGGCGGCCTGCTCGGCACGCAGATTCTTCTGAACACGCCAGAATTATTCTCTGGCTACATTCTGGGCAGCCCGTCGTACTGGTTCGGCGCGCATGCCATGCGCGCCGAGGAAACGCGCTTCGCCTCCAGTCACCGCGATCTGCCGGCACAGGTCTACATGTATGTCGGCGAGTACGAACAGCGCCGCTACGGCAAGCGCTACGACATGGTGACCGACGCGCAGCAGATGGTGCAGACCTTGCGTGGGCGGCACTATCCGTCGCTGCGCCTGCAACTGGATGTGCTCGCCGACGAGGATCACCTGAGTGTGGCGCCACGTGGACTCACCCATGGCTTGAAGTTCCTGCTCGGTGTTCCGCCGCAGTGAGTGTGGCGCCCATGCCGCTGGCTGGGCGCATGCCGCATCTCCACGGATGGCTTTGTCGCGGCTGAAGCCGCTCCTACAGGTGCGCGCAGGCCGCTGTCGAAGGTCTACTAAAGCTACGCCTCCATTGAGCGACGCGTTGTTCGCGGCGGTTTACTGTAGGCGCGGCGTAACGGCCGCTCAATACTTCAGCGCGTCCGCCGTCGGCGCCAATGGTGCGAAGCGTGCGCCGCTGAAGTCGTGCAGCAACCGGAAGGCCTGCGCACCCCGCTGCGCCACCTCGCCGAAGTCGCTCTTGCGCAGGCGATACAGCCCGCCATGGCGCGCGAACACCAGGTCGCCGCCGTCCCAATCGGCCCAGTCGCTGCCCGGCAAGTCGACCAGCACGTTGCCATCGCGGTCCAGCACCCGGTGATCCAGGCCGTACCACGCATGATTGTCCTGGCCGACCGCATGCAGCAGCGACTGCAGGCGGCGGCCATTGGCGCCCGACTTCTCGCGCACGCGAGGGCGGCGGAAGCGAAACAGCGTGCCGCTGCGCAGCCCGCCACGTTCGCCCTCGCCGTCATCGCGCAGCTGCCAGCCGGCGCGTTCGCGCAACACGCCATCGATCGGCTCGTCCTCGCCGCCCCCCGAATGCGTGCCGAACGGCCGCACCTGCAGATGGTGCGGCAACTGGAAGCCGCTCGGCATCGGGAAGGGATCGCGCGCGTCGCGGGGCCGATGGTTCAACAACAAGGTCCGCTCGTCCTCGAACATCCCGCCGCCACCCCAGCTGTCGCCCTTCGGCCACAGCGCCAGCGCGGTGAAGAACGGCGGCCGCGACAAGGCCGTCCAGGTGCCGAAAGCGCCGCGTTGCTTGGAGGCGAAGTACACCAGCAGCCGCCCCGACGGCGACAGATCGCAGCGCCGTTCGTAGATGCGGCCCTTGAACCACTGCCCGTGCACGAAGGTGTCGTCGCGCAGATCCCAGTGGATCAGCTGCACCTGCTTGCTCGGCCCGCGGCGGAAGATCACGCCGGTGCGGGCGTCGCGTGCCAACAGGGCGAACAGGCGCGTTGCCGGCGGGCGCTGCGACACTGGGAACGGGGCGGGCTCCATCTGCGGATCTCCTCGCAGGACAGGGCCGTCACAGTGGCAGACCCGCGGCACGGCGACAACCGCTGCCGCGCGCCGTAGCGCCAACGTGCAGCGTGCGACCGAGCGGCATGCGGCGGGCCAAGCTCGCCTGTAAAGCGGTGCTACTTGGCGATCACCGACGTCCCCGACGGCACCATGTAGCAGGCCTGCGCCTTGGCACAGGCTTCGGCATTGATCTCGGCGATCTGGCTGGCCAGGTACTGCTCCGGGGTCAGGCCCATGCGGTTGCGGTAGGCGTTGTCCGCATCAGCCTTGGCCACCTGCTCCTGCTCGCGCTGGCGCTCGGCGGTGGTGGCTTCCACCAGGGTCTTGACGCGTTGCTGCTGCGCGGCGGTCAGGTTCATCTGCTGCAGCACGTCGGGATTGGGGCGGGCGCGGCCGAGGGTGATGTTCTGGATCTGGATCGGCAGGCCCTGCTCCTTGACCAGGGCGCGCACGTTCTCGGTGACCGAGTCGTCGATCTTCCGCGCCGTGTCCGGGTCGCTCATCATCCGGGTCATGTCGTAGCGCTTGACCTGGTCGCGCACGATCGCCGCGTACTGGCTGGCGACGTTGTTCTTGAACCAGTCCTGGCCGAAGCCGGACAGCAGACGCGCCGGCGCGGTGATGCGGTATTGGATCTGCGTGGAAAAGTCCAACAGGATGTTGTCGCTGGACGAGAAGTCGTCGAACGCCACCTGCACCGTCTGCGGCGTGGTATCCACGTACACCGCCGACGTCGTCATCCACGTGTAGGTGCGGCCGGGATCGCGCACGTCGTCCAGGCGGATGCCGCCCTTGCCGAACAGCAACGGCTTGTCCACCAGCACCGCCTGCTGCCCCGGATCGGGCGAGACCACGGTGCAGCCGCACAGCAAGGCCGCCATGGCGGCGGCCAGCATGGAAAGTTTCATCGATGTCCCCTGAAGGACGGCGCCGCGCGCCGTCGTGTGCGGGGGATGCTAGCGCATCGTGGGGGTGCAAGACATCTGCTTGTCTGCTGGCGCCAGCCAGGCGCCACTCCTCTCGCGCCGCGTCCTGCGCCCAAGGCTGACGCCGGCGTGCTGAAGCCCAGAAGACGTCAGGCTCAGTGCTTCGAACTGGCAGGCGCTATCGCGCGGCACTGTGCGATCAACGCCTCACCGGCGGGGCTTTCCCTCGTCATAGGAAGATCGCCGAAGGCCTGGAGCACCTCAGTGCGCACACGCTCGGCGCTCTCGGATGAATCGACAAGATGCGGGTCGTCCGACGCCATGCCGAAGCCCGGCAGCGCAGAAGGCTCCAGATGTCCCAATGCCACCAGTTGCCCGCACAGCCCGTAGTGGTAGGCGGCGTATTCGTTCCCAGCCAGCGACACGTCGCCAGCGGCGAACATGCCCACGTGGAAGCTCTCGTGCGCCACCAGATCGGCGATGTTGGCCAGCGTCGCCTCTTCGCTCTGCAGCACCGGGGCGACTAGGACGAGCTTCGGCCCTCTGCCCACCCTGTAGAAGGTCGCCTGGTAGTCCACCCGGCTGGGCACGACGAGCAACGTGATGGCGATGTTCTGAACGTGCGACTGGGCGCTGACCAACGCGAGCGCCTCGGAGGCGACGCGGCAGATCCGCTCAGGCGCGCGCTCCAGTCCCTTGGCAAAGGCCACCTTGATGCGGCGATCGCTGCAGACGATGCGCTTTTCGAAGTGCACGAGCTGCGCGCGCCCCTGCGTCGCGACCTGAGAACGTGTCAGGAACAGGCCCATCCCATTGATGGCGCTGTGCTTGTTCATTCCCTCGACCGAGATGTGTGGTGCATCTGCCGCTAGCGCTTGCGTGCAGATGAGTGCCATCCAGAAGCATTGCAGGGCCAGCAGACCCGTCCATCTGCACCTGCGCACGTTGTGCTGCAACCCAATGACCGAATCAACGCGCACCGAAATCCGCTCTCTGAGCGCGTGGCCTAGAGGCCGCTGCTGCCCAGCGCCCTGTGGCCCTGATGATGCAGCGGGAAGGATGAGCATAGGCAACCTGTCGATCCGGCAGGGCATCTACATCACGTCCGAGTAATCGCCGATCTGATTGCAGATCTCCACGGGTGGCTCGGCCAACTCCACCAACCGGCGCTTGCGGGACGCTGTGTCGTTCTTCGGCGACGCGATGCGATACAGCAGATACAAGCGACCCTGCACCTGCCAAAGACCAAACGTAGAGAGCTCGGAGAACTGGTACGCCGTGTCGTCCAGCCGATGTGCAGTGAAGTTGCACTCGGCGTAGCTGCCCGCCCCACAACTGGCATCGAGCGACCGCAAACCGCCCGTTCCTCGCAGGTCGAAATGATAGGTCACCCCCACCTCGTTCCCTATGATGGTTGGCGTGATCTGCTGCGCAGGCAACGCTCCCCCACTATCCCAATCGGTGGTTTGAGTACAGACAGCATCTCTAGCGCCTGTGGCCAAGACGTCATTGATAGAGACGTTGGCGCATCCAGCCAAGGAGAAGGCGATCAGTCCCAACCACCACCGCACTCTCGCCACTTTGCCCAAAGCATTCGCTCCCTCATTATCGCCAGCCTGCCACGGGCCATCGTCAGGCGTGCGCCTATTTCGCCTTTCTCGTGAAGGCGATCAACAGTTCCGATCCGGCTTCCTCCAGGGCACCGACGTTACCCTCGAAGCGGACGGACACCCGGTATCGGCCGGGCGGCGTGTCCCGTATAAAAGCCATGTCCAATTCGCGGTAGGTGACATTCGGAGCAATCAACCCCGCCGCTTCCATCGTTGTGACGTCCGCATCTGCCGCGAAGATACGTGGCACATGCCCATCGCGGCCCAAGGCCACGACTCGATATTCGGTACGCCCTATTTCTTCGCTCCGCTGCAATACCACCGGCTGCTCGCCTGTCTCTGTCAATCGATAGAGGTGCAACTGAGCGGTCACGCCGGCATCGCGCAGGCGATCGACCTTGGCCGCTGCAGCCTCCCCTTCTGCAGCAGCGACCCGCAATCCGATGAAGATCGGCGGCTCAGGATCATCCTCCTGGGGAGGAACAGCGAAATCGAGTGTGATGGTATCAGACAGGAGTTGCGGACTGAGCTTCCTGACTAGCGGCACGGTCGTCCTCGCTATAGGCACCTCCTTGCGATGGAGCGCCTGGGTGGACGCCACTGATTGAGCCGATTCGGGCTGGCATGCTGTCAGTTGCAACGTCGCGGCGATGAAGACCATGCAAAGCGCTTGCTTCGATTTCGCCATGAAATTCATCTCGATGCTTACTTCATGGAAGCGCGGAACTGCACTCTCATGCTAGCGCAGGGACGCTGCTTGCTTCGGGCCAAGGAATTGTCAGGGCTGGTCGGGCCAATCTTCTTGATCCATGCATTCTTGATCGAAAGGCACATCCTTCCCTGCGGCACTCGGATGAAGCGCAACGTCGCGCCGATAACCGGAACCATACTTCCGATAGCGAACAAGCAGTCCATTTTGTAGCCGGAACCGATCTTCTGGCCCTGAGAACGCGGGGCATGCGGCGTAGCTTTTTCCTCCATCTTCGCTGCAGTAGCGGATATACAACGTGCCCCCGCGTACTTCCCCCTGCAATTGCCCATCATTGCCGTGCGCGTTGGTTCCCTCGCTCCAATCTCCGGTGACGCGATCGCCATGCTGCCGCAGATGCAGGCCCAGATAATGGCCCAAGTCGCATCTCTTGGCATAGCCCCACTCGCCTGAGAATGTAGTGGACTTCCTTGCGTAAGCCGAGCCGGCACTTGAGGTCATCAATCCCATCGCCACTAACAAGGCGACCAGGCACAAGCGCGGCATGCGTCGATATTGCTTAACCATCGATCACTCCTTGAGCATGGACTGCGGCTCATAGGCAGCGAAGATAGCAACGGAGTTCACGGCGCTCCACCGGCCTCCCACCAGATATCCACCCGCAGGCCAGCCTGCGCAGGGGCACACCGACTTGACGCGTAGCCGCATCGCGCGTTAAAGAGCAGCAGGGAAGACAGGATCGGCGAAAGGATATGGCGAAAACACGTCCTCTGAAGATGACCTGGCTGGTCTGCGCCGCGATCGCCACGCTGTCCACGGCGGCCTGTTCCGCACAACCGCCGGCCGCTGCACCCAAACCAGCGGCTCGCAATGAGCACCCTGCCGTAGCGGCGCACCAAGTCGCGCCCGACAATCCACTGCAGCCGGGCGAATACATCACTGACAAGGGATGGGGTCGCCTACTGATCAAGCAGCAGAACGGAGCATTGACCTTCTCCCTGGAAAGCACCACGGGGGAAGACGTGTGCGAGCTTAATGGCGCCATAGAAGGACACACCGGCATCGCCAAGGGGGAAAAGGGCCAACCCAACTGCCAGGTGAAGTTCGCCAATACGCCGCAGGGCATTGATGTAGCAGCCGCCACGCCCGCCGAATGCAAGACCTTCTGCGGCTACAACGGGGATTTCGAGGCCCCCTACCTGCGGGTCAAGGATGGCTGCGGCCGGGACGAGTTGGACCGCACACGGACGACCTTCAAGCGTCTATATGACGCGAAAGACTACAAGGCGGCGCTCGCCATCTTGTCGCCAGTCGTGCCGAATTGCCTGCCTACGCTGGAATGGGAAGACGAAGGCGCCATTCGTAACGATCTAGCCATCACCCAGTACAAGAATGGCCTGTATGCGCAGTGCCTGGCCACACTCGACAAGTATGCTGAGGACGCCGCAAAGGACGACGATGCGGCCGTGGAAGGATGGACACCAATGCTGGCAGACCGCTACCTGGCGATCGTGCGCGCAGCGAGAACCAACATCGGCTTGTGCCGCAAAGGCGCAACGAAGAAGTAGTCCCCAACGCGAGGGAGTGTCATGGCAGAAGGGAATGAGGGCACCACGCCGCCGCCGGCGACCACACTGACGGATTCGGAGCTGCGGGCACTGGCCTACTTTGGCGTGGGCATTGGATCGGAAGGAGGCGATAGCGGGAAGAACGTCTCCTATCAACTCTCCTTCGCCGGCAATGTTCGCAACGGGGTGATGACCCCAGTAGGAAACAGCGGCTATTCCATCGGCACCTTGCAAACGGATTTGGGCCAGCACCCCGAGGTGGCCGCGTCCTTAGTGGAGGCCTATCAGACCTGGGCGAGCAGAACCCATCCGGATTGGGTGCTCACCGAAGCGCAGCAAACCCAAACAGCCAGCGACCTCGGTCGCAACGGGCGCACGATCACGGCCCAGCAAGGTCGGGCCTTGGACGCGACAGTCAAATCGCACCTGGACACCTTCCTCACTTCGGATGCGGGCCTCACCTACGTCCACGAGCGTGACACTGCCCAGGTCAACTTGTTGATGCGGCCCGGTAGCGGGGTCAACCAGCTCCGAGAGACAGCGCTCTACCAAGGCGCGACACTGGACGAGCAGGCCAAACTGGCCACCATCGTGCTGAAGCTGGAGAACCAAGGCGGGGAGCGCTATTACCCAAGGATTATCGACGGCATCAGCAAAGGAACGATCACCAGCGCGGAAGACGCCCAAACGGTCGTCAATGGATTTCTGCCCAATCGTGGTGGGCGAAGCCGAACCGAGCCCGATTACATCGAGACCGGCGCTGCGCACGCTCTTGAGGCGACAGATGTCTTCAACGCCTTGCGCAATGCGGATGCGCACAGCCCGCTACATCAACCATGGCAGAACGTATTAGCCAATCCACTGGTCAACCCCACGCAGACAGGGCAGGACGCAGCAAGGCCGAATCTCAACGCGGAGTACACGACGGTCAAAAACCTGTTCCTGCAGAAGAGCAATGCCCCTGCGCTGATCGAAGCGTTAGACCAAGGCGGAGCCTACGGCTACAACGTCCCTGATCGTCAGGGGCGTCCCCGGCCGCAGTCCACCAGCCTGTACGCCTCGGGCGACGACTTCGTCGTGATGGATGGGAACGGAGTGGGGAAGGCCTATATCGGCGGCGCTTGGAGCGACGTGAATCGTGCGGACCTCACGCGCGTCAATAACCGAGACGGCACCGTCGATCTCAACATCAACCGCAACGGCGCAACCGATCGGCTGCTCCACCTGGATCCGAACGCACCGGTCTTGCGTCCGCCGCAACCAGCAACGGGCCCGGTCGATCAGGCACCACCCACACCTGTGCAGCAGGCGCCGCTCCCGGGGACGGGAGAGCGCGGTGGTCAACGACAAGGTGCCATTGAATCCAGCCCAGCGCCACTATTGCCGACAGACCTGCGCGATCCCGCGCATCCCGGAAACGCGGCATTTCAGCGCACACTCGGCGAGGTCCACCGCATGGAAGATGGGCAAAGCATTCCGCATGGACCGCACAGCGAGAAGGTAGCCGCTGCACTGCTGGTAGAAGCGGAACGAAGCAAGCAAGGCATCACCAACGTCGAGATGCGAGCCGATGGCCAGGTGCAGGGGGTCGCGCGCTACAACGCCTTCGAATCCGAGAAACGTGTGAATGTGGATCCGCAAAGCGCTCAGTCGGGAAGCATGGAAACCTATGCCGCGCAGTGGTCACAAGCGCGCTCGTCCCATTACGCCAGCAACGCACCAGCGGCCGAGCGAACGCCCGAGCAAAGCCAGGCATTGGCGCTGCTACCGCCCGAGGATCGGCAGATGTTTGACAAGATCCGAGGCGCGACACCCGCCCATCTTTCGGACGACGTGGTGGCAAAGGCGCTTTATGCAGCGAAGCAGGATGGCATAGCGGACGCTTCCAAGATTGATAGTGTGCACATGTTGGGAGACCGTCTTGTGGTGAACGGGACGACGCCCGGCTTCCGTGGCGTGGTGGAAGTTTCACAACCATCGCCGCCACTGCTGGAAACCGCGCAGCAAACATTGGCACTCAACCAACAACAGGCGATCGCGCAGCAACAGGATGAAACTCAACGGCAGCAGCGGGCGCAGGACACAGCTACCAGAACGGTGTGAGCGACATACGCTGAGCGCGGTCGCATCGTCGGTAAAGCTCCAATTGCACTGGCGGCACAGCCGCGGGACCGTCTGGAAACTTGTCCTTCGTGTCCGCGCTAAAATCGGTTCGCATAGTGACGACCACTCGGTTCTGCATGGCTGAACGGCTCGGATGACACCTCTGACCGACGCACAAGCGTTGGGATAGTTCGCAGGAACTACAAGCGACCACAGTATGGCGACGCCACTGCCGCCTCAGCGAAGGGCTTTCAGGCAGAACTGCTGCATCGCTTCGCCTTCTTGCGATGCTTTGGTCACCGCACCATTGCGCAAGAACGGCATCAACTCTTTCGTCACCGCAAGACCCACGGTATTGGATGTCGCGACACTTTCCGAGACGCCTTTGACGTGGGGAGCGAGGGCAATCGAAGGTAGATCCTTGCTCCGCACCCATCCCAGTGCCTGCAGTTGCGTGCATGCGCCCATCGTGTAAGCCAGGCGTTCTTCCTCTTGCATCTCAGACGTCGCGCCGCTGAGGCCACGCAGCAGGTGAAATGTTTCGTGTGCCGTCGTGGAGATGACATTCGCGGCAGTCAGGTCACTGTCCTTGTCTAGTGCAAATGCATAGCGCGCGCTTGCGCTGGCCGCCGTCGCCAGCGATGACGTGCGGGCAATGAGCTGCCGACCGGGAGTGACCAGATCCACGGTCAGCTTCAACTCCACGCCAGGCAATTTTGAAGATGCGACGGCGTACTGCAGTGCCGCCAGCACTGCGGCGCAGCCGGGTGCAGCATAGGGCTCCGCACCTTCCTCTTGTCGCAGGTCGACGTGCAGCTTTCCGCTGCGACATTCGTCGAGAACAGTGAACTTTCCGGCAGCGCGCGAGCTACCAGGCAACACGCTCACCGTCCTGACCACGAACACCGGTCCAAACTTCGATACCGCCGTCGCGTGCGCGCCCTCTTTGGCAATTAAATTGGCGGGTGGCACCTGAATGGAGGTGCAGGCCGTCAGCAAGGAAAGCGCCATCGCTAGAGCAGTGGCGCGTGTTGGATATCGTTTCATTCGATGTCGGATCAATGCAGCCGCCCGCCGCTTGCGGACTGTGCGGTCGACTCCAGCGCATAGACCGCCCGCTCTTCGCGGACGTAGTTCGACGGTGGTTCGGGCAGCGGCTGGTGTGCGATCTGCAGCAGCAGTTCCCGCACGTCGTTCGCTGCAGCGCAGAGCGTGGTGCCCACTTCCGGCAGCGTCTGGCCAGCATGCTCGGCCGTATCGCCGGCCGCCACTATCTGGGCGTTGGCCGAGACGGTCTCGGCCAGCTGCATGAGCCTGTCGATCTGCTGCTGCGTCACGCGGAACGTGCCACTGCCGGCGTCCGGCGCTGCCTGGACAGTGGAATCGGGCCAGGTGCCGCGCGTCGTGTCGGTCCACTGGGCGGGATAGGACAGCGCGTCCAGCACCAGGTCTACTTGCTCGGCCAACAGTTCCAGGCAGAGCGCCAGTTCGCCCATGCGCACCTTGGGTTCGGCGGCGCGCTCCTCGGCCTGCGTGCGTGGCTGTGCCAGCCGGACCAGGAAGCGCACGTGATCGCGCAGCTTCGCCAGGCGGAACTGGCTGTCCTCCGGCAGGAAATAGCCGGGCATGTCGTCGTCGTCCAAACGGTCGTGCGCCATCGTTGCCTCCTCGCTCCATGAAGGGGGCCGTCCGCCACGCATGGCGGACGGGTAGTCGGGAGGTTCGAAACCGCTAAGAGCCGGCGGGCGTATTTCCCCGAAGGGTGTTGTATTAGCCGCCCTCCCGACGCAGGCATCGCGTCGGCTTGCACCCGAACTCCGGGCACAAAAAACCCACCGGTTTATCGGAGGTGGGTACCGCTCTTAGAGGAGTTTCGACGCTCCTTATTGATGAGCGTGCAGCCCGAGCTGCAACCTGTCAAGTCTTATAAAAGCTGTTGTCTACGAGTGGATGGAGCCCACTACAGATATCGGCCCAACTTGTCCACCATCACAGAACCAAGACCTGTTAACTTTAGCTACCTGTAAGGAGCCGGCGGACAAGCGAGCCAGGTGTAATGGATTCAGGAACAACAACAAGGGAAGCCGTGAGCCCATTCTTAAAGTGGGCTGGTGGCAAGCGCTGGTTCGTCTATCAACACGGAGCTATTTTTCCGAAGCACTATCGTCGCTATTTTGAGCCATTCCTGGGTGGCGGAGCAGTGTTTTTTTACCTCCAACCGCATGACGCGGTGCTCAACGATCTAAATCCCGACCTGATCGCAGCATATCAAGCAGTCAGGGATAACTGGGTTGGCTTGAAGAAAAGCTTATCTTTTCATCAACGCGCACATGATCTGAGTGAAGATCACTACTACGAGACCAGAGCGCGCAAGCCCAAAAAGCTTGTGCCACGCGCTTCTCGGATGATCTACCTCAATCGAACTTGTTTCAACGGCATTTACCGCGTCAACAAGAGTGGTGAGTTCAACGTCCCACGCGGAAGCAAGGACGCCGTCTTGATGGAAACCGATGACTTCAAAACATTGTCAAAACTACTCTCTAAAGCAGAACTACGTCTTGGCGACTTTGAAAAGATCATCGACGAGGCAGGCGAGGACGATCTGATTTTTGCAGACCCGCCATATACAGTTCGACATAACTTAAACGGCTTTATTAAATACAACGAAGTGCTTTTTTCTTGGACGGACCAAGAGCGGCTAGCTCTGGCTCTTAAGCGTGCAGCAGCACGAGGCGCCAAGATTGTAGCCACCAATGCAAACCACCACTCTGTCCGTTCACTTTATTCGAGCTGGGACTTTTTGACACGCTCCGTTTCCAGATTCTCACAAATATCAGCGGACGGCGCCAGCAGGCGTCGTTTTGAAGAAATAATTATTACCTCAAATATCTAAAGGATTGCGTATGGCAACGCTTGGAAGCTTGATCCACACCTCTGCAACCCAAGGCAATCCAATAGATGCCCTTCGTAGCTTCCTGGAAGCGGAAGAAAATAATGAAAAGGCAAAACTAGTCGCCAAAATGCGCTTTGTCGGCTACGTCCTCGACTTAGGATTCGACGCCGCGAAGATCATTACCAGTGATCCATATAAATTGGCAGTGGGAGGGATTCCCCGCGGCTCGTTTCTAATTATGACTCCAATCAACGCCGCCGGCGCGCCAGCGCACTTCACACTTTTGCGGGTTACAGGAGTTTCGCCTACACCACTAAGTAATCAGGTCCAGCAGACCTACTTCGAACTCCACAAGAAATCCATGCCTGAGCTCGATGTTTGGACACAAAGCGAGCTTCAGTGGGGGGCTTTAGATTGCGACGTATTGGGCATGTTTTATGCTGACCCGACCGCGATGCAGAAGCTAGCCTACTCAGGCGATGTCAACAATGTTGTAAGCGCTCATCGCTACAAAGTCTTTGCTCCAGACGAAGCACTGCTTAAAGTTATCGTCAATGGCATGGTTAAGCCTGAAGACCAGGTGGAGATCGGTGCGTTGAGAACGATGGAATGCGGCCTCTCAAGCGCAGGAGCATCTCGCATCCCAGTTGTGATCTCTATGAGGGACTTTAAGGGTTGCCGAACAGCAATGTTTGGCAAGACCCGTTTGGGAAAGTCCAATGTAGTCAAACTCATCGCCAAGGGAATGCTAGACGCAACCGCCAATGATCCATCAGTGGGTCAGCTGATCTTCGACATCAACGGTGAGTACGCCAACGACAACCCGCAGGACGGGAACAAGTCGTTGCGCTCTTCCAACGCGGACCGATGCGAGGTCTACGCGTTAACTAGCCGCCCTGAGACGCCTTCTAAGCCTCTGCGACTCAATTTCTTCGAACAAACTGAATCTGCAATTCAAATCCTAGGCTCGATGTTATCGCAAGACAACAACACCTCGCACTATGTTAAGGGCTTTGCCAGCACCAATCTTCCATCCATTGAGGCAATCAAGGCGCTTCCGGATGGAGAAAAGACCAGGCCCATTCGAAAGATTCAGATGTTCTGGGCAATCCTTATCAAAGCGGGCTTTGAAATAGACGAAAAAAGACTGCGCGCCCTTGGGCTAACGTCGAGAAATGCCAAACACTTCGACCCCCATTTCAACAAAGAGCTACGAGAAGCCGCGTATACGGCTGTCAATGGCAGCCCTACGCTTCCATTGATTGATTCACCTGACATGTTGAAATCGGAGCTAGAGGTGATTGCCCAGTTCCGGCGTGAAAACCCTAATGATCAAAATTTAACCTCAAAATCATCAAAAAGGGCGATGTTTGATCCAGATGACATTGCTTTATTGGAATTCTTGAACCCTGGAGCCGGCCGAACTGGACCAAGTATGTTGCGTGCTTACAAGCAATTCCACTCAGCGCATGCGGGGGATTTCATTAACGATATCCTCGATCTTTTGGACAAGGGTCTAACAGTAATCCTTGATCTAGGTAACGCCACAGATGAAATAAGGCGTTATTTCGCCGACATGCTTTCGAAGGCTGTGTTTGCTCACCAAGAGAAGAAATTTGTAAGCAACGCATTGGCAGGTAACTTTGTACAGCTTTATTTCGAAGAAGCGCACAACCTGTTCCCACCTGATGCAAAAGATCTGACGGGTGTCTACGCAAGGTTCGCCAAAGAAGGTGCGAAGTTCCATATCGGCATGGTGTACTCCACTCAATCACCCTCGACGATCAACAAAGATCTTCTAGCGCAGACTGAGAATTTCTTTGTAGGCCACCTATCCAGCCAAGATGAAGCAAAAGCGTTGGGGCGCGTCCAAATCGCGTTTTCTGGTATTGAGCAAGATATTTTACGTGCCAAAACGCCAGGCTACATGCGGATGCTGACTATGTCACATAGATTCATAATCCCCGTCCAAGCGAACAAATTCGAGGCGGTCTAAAATGCCTTACAGTGCCGGAACAAGGCTGCCTTTTGAAGCTGCTTCAAAGCTCGGTCACTTGGCGGTTGTCCAAAGCGACTGGGTTAGAGAGCTTGTAAAGGATTTTGAGAGCGCTGACTCCCAAGAATTTGATCCTGCCAGATCACTTTGGCAAGATATTGATGTGGGAAATGCCAGTCCATTGCGGGGAGTGTGGGCAGTCGATGGCTCTTTTGTAGCGGTTCGCTCAGAGCAAAGACCCCCCAAAGAAGTGGCGTTTGTAAAGACAGCTCTGCTATTAATTGACAGAAGCAAGCTAGATTCGATTGATAAAGAAAATCCACATCCTTTACTTCTTCAGGACGTACTGCGCAATAGCGCGATTTATCACTCGACAGTTTTCCCGCTAAAGAATGTGCGCACCACACTTGGCAGCAACTATGATGCTATTAGACATATTGTGCGTGACTCTTTCAGGATCGATGAATCAGGCGCTTTTTATGAAACACTGAAATGGTTGATATATAAAAAATGGTCCACAAGCGCCTCGTGTTCTCCAGCCTTCGAATGCCCACACTGTCACACGGTAATAGCCAACGGGCTTTCCCATGACAGTGACGAAGGCTATTGCCCAACGTGTGGAAAGCTGGTTTTTGCCTCAGATCTACTAGGATTTCATTTGGACATGGATGAAGAAAGCGCACCAGATTCGGTGGCTTCTTCTTACATGCTAGTAATGGAACATTTGATGCTCTTCACTGCAATCCGCGTGGCATGGAATCACACAGATAAGTCACTTATAGGCGAGACTCTTTTCATTAAGGACGGACCTCTTTCACTGCGAAGCCAGTACTCCAAACTGGTTCCCAATATCCGAGAATTCCTCGAGTTCGCAAAGCGGTCCGGCCGCTTTGTTCATATTATAGGCCAAGAAAAGACCGGGGCATTTGTCGATCACCTTCAATCAATCGTTCATCATGCCAAGCCTCACTCTCGCGAAGAACTCGGATCGTTCGCCGTGCTTGATCATGATTATGTGCGGCGCGAGGTTTATCGATCGCCAGACCTATCCAACCCCTACGGAAAACGAACGAACTGGGGCGAAAAAATCTTTGTAAAATTAGACCCAGCAATGTTCATGGTGCTTAACATCCCCACAGGAAGCTATATCGACATGGGTGATCGGCCGGACGCGACCGATTTGATTGGACTTCATCGCATCCTGGCTACACTTCCTTCAATAACAAGTCACAAGTTTGAAGGGGCGCTCTTCCCTATTGAGCTGGCAAATGGCATCGCCTCTATGTCCAGCTATCCGTCCGCCTCCATCTTGGGAAAGTTCCTAGAAAGCCAAACCTCCAAATCAAAATAGTTACACCAAAGCCAATAATAACTAAACGCTAGATCAGCATAATTTTATCCATCATCAAATCCCAACTCGAGGTGACTCGGGGTTTTTGAGATGCGCTGTATCAATCGAAGAATGAGCTCTCGCGTTGCTATTGCGTCACCCAGTGCAGTATGGCGATTTCGCTCCTCGATATTGATCGAGAAGTAGTCAAACGCCCCATCTGACGTCGTTGCCCAGTGAGGAATCTCGCCCGCCATGGCCAATGCCATTAGTAACGTATGCGTGTCGAACGTCCTATGAGAAACGCCGCGAATACCTGATGCTCCAGCAGCACGAGCTAGCTTATGCAAAAAATATCGGTCAAAAGAAATATTGTGCCCTGCTAGAACTACTGGCTCACCACCAAAAAGCTCAAAGATATATTCTTCAATAGACTTCAGCAAGTCAGAGGGCCGCATCGCACGGCGGCTCCATGAATCCCTATACTTACTAAACTCTCGCGCAGCATATTCTGACCATACCGCCGTGTCCGGGACAAGCACATACCCATCAAGGAGCCGCCGACCATCCAACGGAACAAACGCAAAGCTGACAATATCATGAATAAAGACGTCTGGACCCGTTGTCTCAGTATCCACCACCAACAAATTTACTCTATCGACTCTCACGAGACCTCTTGATCATAAAAACTTCAGTGATTATTGAATTTCCAAACAATTTCCAATTATATTGGTAACTGTCGGAGAATCCATAGATAAGAACTAGAGCAGCCGGAATAGAGGAAATCAGAGGAAACCATTTAGGCTGACCAAATCCGCATATAAAAGCCAATGGCGCTGACGCCACAACGCAACTCAGACTGAGCCAGAACCATACCACTGCTGCAGTGGTAAGAGATCTATGGAGGGTGTATTTATTTTGATAAGTGGATACCAAAGAAGTCTGAAGATTAGCTGACAGATATGCCTTCGCCACAGGATAAAACTGCGTCCATTTGGCTTCAGCGCTCAAGCCAAACAGCCCTTTTGCTTCATCTAAAAGAGGATTCAAAAAGGAATCATATGAATCGACAGCCTTGGGCACAGAAAACCTCAAACAAGATACAACTCTGGCCACCCAAGTGATTTCCTTTGGGCTTGACTTTGGCGAGCGCGAGAACCAATGCAGCAAATGACCGAGAAAATAGACAGCGACTGCAATCCCAAATAATAAGCCCACGCGAATTTCGTTATTCAGTACCCGCATGAAGTCAGTCATGCCATTTACCGTCGCCTCTGGCAAAAATCCAAAAGTTACTAATTCGGCGATTGGGCCGGCGCACCACCATGCGAACACGAGCATTAACAGCATGATTAGGCCTGGGATAAAAATCCCCCATAACTCATAACCCAGGTTAGTCAACTTCGAAAGAATAGCGTCCAACTCTCTTCCCCAAAGAAGAAGGGCGGCCTAAGCCGCCCTCGCCATCAAACCCCAACCGGATTCGCCTTCTCAGGATCAATCTTGTACTGCTTGATCGCCCGAGCCACATCCTTGCCGGTCATCTTCCCATCCTTCGCCAGTGCCGCAATGGCGGCATGCGCGATGTAGTACCGATCCACTTCGAAGAACCGGCGCAGGTTGGCACGCGTGTCCGAACGACCGAAGCCATCGGTACCCAGCACGGTGTAGTGCATCGGCACGAAGGCGCGGATCTGGTCGGCGAAGGCGCGCACGTAGTCGGTGGCGGCGATGGCCGGGCCCTGGCGGCCTTCCAGCAGCTGGGTCACATACGGCTTGCGCTGTTCGCCCTCCGGGTGCAGGCGGTTCCAGCGCTCGGCGTCGAAGCCGTCGCGGCGCAGTTCGTTGAAGCTGGGGCAGGACCAGATGTCGGCGGTGACGCCGAAATCCTTGTCCAGCAGTTCGGCGGCGGCGATGGCTTCGCGCAGGATGGTGCCCGAGCCCAGCAGCTGCACACGCAGTTCGCCCTTCTTGGGCTTGCCGGCGTCCTTGAGCAGGTACATGCCCTTGATGATGCCGTCTTCCGCGCCCGCCGGCATTTCCGGGTGGGCGTAGTTCTCGTTCATCAGGGTGATGTAGTAGTACTCGTCCACCTGCTCCTGCATCATCCGCTGGATGCCGTACTGCATGACCACGGTGACTTCGTAGCCGAAGGTGGGGTCGTAGCTGCGCACGTTGGGGATGGAGCCGGCGATGACCTGGCTGAAGCCGTCTTCGTGCTGCAGGCCTTCACCGTTGAGCGTGGTGCGGCCGGCGGTGCCGCCGAGCAGGAAGCCGCGGGTGCGCATGTCCGCCGCCTGCCAGGCGATGTCGCCCACGCGCTGGAAGCCGAACATGGAGTAGTAGATGTAGAACGGCAGCATCGGCACGTTGCTGACCGAGTAGCTGGTGCCGGCGGCCATCCACGAGGAGATGGCGCCCGGCTCGCTGATGCCCTGCTGCAGCACCTGGCCGGACTGGTCCTCGCGGTAGAACATCAGCTGGTCGGCGTCCACCGGCTTGTACTTCTGGCCGAACGGGGCGTAGATGCCGATCTGCCGGAACATGCCTTCCATGCCGAAGGTACGGGCTTCGTCGGCCACGATCGGCACGATGCGCGGGCCCAGTTCCTTGTCGCGCAGGGCGATGTTGAGGCTCTGCACGAAGGCCATGGTGGTGGAGTAGGTGCGCTCGCCGCTGTCCTTGAGCAGGCGCTCGAACTTGTCCAGGCCCGGGGCCGGGATGGACAGGTCGGCCTTGCGGCGGCGCTGCGGCAGGTAGCCGCCCATCGCGGCGCGACGCTCCTGCAGGTACTGCACTTCCGGCGAGTCCGGGCCGGGGTGGTAAAACGGCACCTGCTCGGCGTCGGCCAGCTGCTTGTCGCTGAGCGGGATGTTGAAGCGGTCGCGGAACGCACGCACGGCGTCGTCGTCCAGCTTCTTGGTCTGGTGGGTGGGGTTCAGCGCCTCGCCGGCCGAGCCCATGCCGTAGCCCTTGACGGTCTTGGCCAGGATCACGGTGGGCATGCCCTTGGTGTTCACCGCCTGGTGGTAGGCGGCGTAGACCTTGTGCGGATCGTGGCCGCCGCGGTTCAGGCGCCAGATGTCGTCGTCGGACAGGCCGGCGACCATGGCGGCGGTCTCCGGGTACTTGCCGAAGAAGTTGGCGCGGGTATAGGCGCCGCCGAAGGCCTTGCAGTTCTGGTACTCGCCGTCGACGGTTTCCATCATCAACTTCTTGAGGACGCCGTTGGTGTCCTTGGCCAGCAGGGCATCCCAGTAGCCGCCCCACAGCAGCTTGATGACGTTCCAGCCGCCGCCGCGGAACACGCCTTCCAGCTCCTGGATGATCTTGCCGTTGCCGCGCACCGGGCCGTCCAGGCGCTGCAGGTTGCAGTTGACCACGAAGATCAGGTTGTCCAGGCCTTCGCGACCGGCCAGGGCGATGGCGCCCAGGGTCTCGGGCTCGTCGCTCTCGCCGTCGCCGATGAAGCACCACACCTTGCGGTCGGACTTCTCGATCAGGCCGCGGTGCTCGAGGTACTTCATGAACTGCGCCTGGTAGATGGCGCTGAGCGGGCCCAGGCCCATCGACACGGTGGGGGTCTGCCAGAAGTCCGGCATCAGCCACGGGTGCGGATAGGAGGAGATGCCCTGCCCGTCCACTTCCATGCGGAAGTTGTTGAGCTGGTCTTCGCTGATGCGGCCTTCCAGGAAGGCGCGGGCGTAGATGCCGGGGGAGCTGTGGCCCTGGATGTACAGCAGGTCGCCGGGGTGCTTGTCCGAGGGCGCGCGCCAGAAGTGGTTGAAGCCCACGTCGTACAGGGTGGCGCTGGAGGCGAAGGAGGCGATGTGGCCGCCCAGGTCGCCCGGCTTGCGGTTGGCGCGGACCACGGTGGCCATCGCGTTCCAGCGGATGATCGAGCGGATCTTCCACTCGATGGCCGCATCGCCCGGGCTCTTGGCCTCGTTGGCGGGGGCGATGGTGTTGACGTACTCGGTGGTCGGCGAGAACGGCAGGTAGGCGCCGGAACGACGGGTCAGCTCGACCATGTCCTCCAGCAGCTGATGCGCGCGCTCGGGGCCTGCGACATCGATGACGGCCTTGAGCGATTCGATCCACTCCTGGGTTTCAGTGGGGTTCGGATCGTTCTGCAGCACCTCGTTCAACCAGTTCATAACGCTCCCGTAGGTCGCACGCACGCGCGCGATGGCATGTGTTTTCTCGAAGCCTGCAAGTGTAGCGCAACCGCCTCTCAGGACCTCGTACGCCAGCGTATGGAACGGACTGTCACATTGGCCCGGGACACCCTGCGGGACAGCCGCCACGGCCGCTGCGCCGGGCGGCCGCGGCTGCGCTTATGATCGGGCTCCAGGCCCCCGTGGAGCGCCGCCATCGCCCTTGCCTCGTCAGCGCAGGACGCCTCCGCGGTCGCCTGGCGGCACAGCCTGCGCACGCGCCTGCTGCTGTGGGGCAGCCTGCTGCAGGTGGCGCTGCTGCTGGGCCTGGCCCTGCTGTTCTACGTGGGGGCGCGCGAGGTGATGGTGCGCAACGCGCGCGAGGAGGTGGCCGGGCTGACCCAGCAGACCGCGCGCAGCCTGGACGCCACGCTGGGCTCGGTGCAGGTGAGCGGGCGCACCCTGGCCGCCGCCGCGAGCGGGCTGGGCCGGCAGCCGTTCAACCTGCGCAACCTGCTGCAGGCCACGCTGCAGGGCGACCCGGACATCGCCGGCGCCTTGCTGGTGATCGAGCCGGGCGCGCTGAAGGGCGACGACCGCGGCTTCGCCTGGCACCTGCGGCGCACCGCCACCGGGGTGCTGGAGCAGCCGGTGGAGGCGCTGGGCTTCGACGCGCGCAGCATGCCCTGGTACCGGCGCACACTCGCCACGCCGGCGCCATGGTGGTCCGAGCCGTACAGCGACGCCAACAGCGGCGGTGCCTTCCTCACTACCTACAACCTGCCGCTGCGCCTGCCCGGCGACGGCCCGCAGGCGCCGGCGATCGGCATGGTCAGCGTGGACGTGCCGCTGCAGCGCCTGCAGGCCATCGTCGCCGAGCTGCCGGCCAACAGCGGGCTGCAGCCGATGCTGCTGTCGCCGGACGGGCTGTTCGTGCTGCACCCGGACCCGGCGCTGCGCTTCCGCCGCACCCTGGAGGCGCACGTGGCGCGCGCGCGGCCGGACCTTTCGCCGCTGGCGCAGGCGGCCGATACCCACAGGCCGGTGCGCTTCGAGCACACCGCGCCGGACGGCACCCGCTACCTCACCCAGAGCGCAGCGGTGGGCGACACCGGCTGGACCTTCGCGCTGAGCGTGTCGGAGGACTACATCCTGGCCGGACTGGACCGCATCGTGCTGTGGGGCGCGCTGGCCGGCGCCGCCGCGCTGGCGCTATGGCTGTGGCTGCTGCATCGCTACACGGTGCGGCTGGTACGGCCGATCGAGGACCTGACCGACTCGGCGCTGCACTTCAGCCAGGGCGCGTTCGACTATCCGCTGCGCCACATCGAGCGCGCGGACGAAGTGGGGGTGATGGCGCGCGCCTTCGACAGCGCGCGCGGCTCGATCAAGCGCCAGCTGGACGAGATCGCCTCGTTGGCGCAGGCGCGGCAGCGCATGCAGAGCGAGCTGTCGATCGCGCGCGACATCCAGCAGGCGATGCTGCCGGTGGGGCGCACCTTCGACAGCGCCCACAAGCATCTGGAGACGCATGCGCTGCTGGAACCGGCGGAAATGGTCGGCGGCGACTTCTACCAGTTCTTCGAGACCGAGCCGGGGCTGCTGTGGTTCGTGGTCGGCGACGTGTCCGACAAGGGCGTGCCGGCGGCGCTGTTCATGGCGCGGGCGATGACGGTGCTGGAGATCGCCGCGCGCCGGCACACGCGCCCGGACGCGATCCTGATCGCGGCCTCGCAGCGGCTGGTGGAAGGCAACGAGCCGTGCATGTTCGCCACCGTGCTGTGCGGGCTGATCGACGTGCACAGCGGCGACTACTGGCTGTCCAGTGCCGGCCACGAGCCACCGCTGCTGCTCGGCGCGGACGGCCACGCGAAACTGCTGCCGCTGGAATCCGGCCCGCCGCTGGGGCTGGAGCCGCAGTCGCGCTACCCGGTGGTGCAGGGGCGCCTGGCCGCCGGCGCCACCCTGCTCAGCTACACCGACGGCATCACCGAGGCGATGGATGCGCAGGAGCGGCCGTACGGCGAGGCCAGGCTGCTGGCGGCGCTGCAGCCCGGCGCCGACGCACAGGCGCAATGCGCCGCGGTGCTGGCCGACGTGCAGGCGTTCACCGCGCCGGCACCGCAGTCCGACGACATTACCCTGCTGGCGATCCGGCTGCGCCAGGATCCGGCACGGGAGACGACACGATGATGCTGCGATGGCAGATGGAACCGGCAATCGACGCACTGGCGCAGTTGAGCGACAGCATGGAGGCGGCGCTGCTGCGCCACGGCGTGAGCGGCGAGCAGGTGAGCCGCACCCGGCTGATCGTCGAGGAGTTGGCCTGCAACACCCTGGAACACGGCCACCTGCGCCGTGAGCCGCTGCCGGTGGACGTGATCCTGCACCTGCTGCACGACGCGTTGGTGCTGGAGTTCCACGACAGCGGCCCGGCCTTCGACCCGCGCACGGCACCGGTGCCGGACCTGGACGCGGACATCGCCGAGCGCCCGATCGGCGGCCTCGGCCTGCACCTGGTGCAGCAACTCGCCGATCGCCTGGAATACCGCCACGACGGCGGCCGCAACGTCGTGCGCATCGTCCTGCTGCAGCCCGCCGATCCATCCCTTCAGGAGTCGCCCGCATGACCACGTTGAGCCTGCAGATCGATCCGGCGCAGGACAAGCGCCAACGCATCACCCTGAGCGGGCGCCTGGACACCCACACCTACCAAGCCCTGGACGAGGCGCTGGCGCCGCTGCTGGCCACGCCGCTGACCACCCTGGTGCTGGACCTGTCGCACCTGGACTACATCAGCAGCGCCGGCATCCGCTCGATCTTCAAGGCGCGCAAGGTGTTGGCCGCGCGCGACGGCCGGGTGCTGGTGGTGAACCCGCAACCGCAGATCCGCAAAGTGTTCGACGTGGTCAAGGCGGTGCCGTTGAACGAGATCTTTACCTCGGTGCAGGAACTGGACGAGTACCTGGACGAGATGCAGCGGCGGGTGCTGGAGCAGGCGCGTGGGGGGTGAGGCAGGCGTTTGTTCGGTAGATCCGCGACGCTGCGTTTCTTTGCTTTTTCGTAGGAGCGGCTTTAGCCGCGACAGGCGTCACCGGTAACACCCGTCGCGGCTGAAGCCGCTCCTACAAGGGTGCTGCCGGCTGGCATACACCTGCGCAATGCACTCTTGCTCTGGCGCCGACATACACCAGAGACGGTATCCCACGCGACGCAGGCGTTGGACGACTCCCTGGGTGAGATGCAACAGCGACATCAGAACAGGGGAGCGGCACGGCATGCGATCGCCATCGCAACCGCCTCCTGTAGGAGCGGCTTCAGCCGCGATGGCTTGACCGAGAAAGCCCGTCGCGGCTGAAGCCGCCCCTGCGACAGGCACTGCGACCCAAGCAACTGATGCGCCCGCCTGCTGCGGAACCGGCGCCAGGCTCGCCTGCGCGCTGGGCGGCGCGCCCCACGAACGCCGTCGCCTGAATGCACTCCCACGTGCCGTGCTCTACCCAGCACCAACCCCGCTTGCCGGCCACCCAACTTCGATATATCGTTTCCGCACCTGATTCGACATATCGAAATGCCACGACCCCATGCCCCCGGCCCGCACCCCGCGCACCGCCTGTTCGAAGAGGACCGGGCCGGGCGCGGCCGTGGCGCACGCGGCCCCCGACCGCTCGGCCACGGCGACCTGCGGCTGTTGCTGCTGGCGATGATCGAGACCCAGCCGCGCCACGGCTACGAGCTGATCCGCGCGGTCGCCGGGCTATTCCATGGCCTGTACACGCCCAGCGCCGGCACGGTCTACCCGACCCTGGCGCAACTGGAAGCGCAGGGCCTGGTACAGGCCGATGCCGACGCCACCCGCAAGCGCTATGCGATCACCGAGGCCGGCCAGGCCTTCGTGCAGGCCGAGCGCGCACAGGTGGACGCGGCGCTGCAGCGCACCCAGCACAGCGCGCGCGCCCTGGTGCGCGCCAACGTGCCGGCGCCGGTGCGCGAGGCGATGCGCCGCATCAAGCACGGCCTGTTGGCGCGGCACGGGCGCTGGGATCCGGACGAGATCGAACGCGTCGCCGCGCTGTTGCAGGCCGCCGCCGACGGCATGGATGGCACTCCCACCTGACTTCCCTTTCCAGCCAGCACGCGGACACCTGCGCTTTCGGCAACCGCGCGCGCGCCAATTCCCTTCCCCACTTTTCGAGGATTCCCATGGCGACCCACGAACACCGCCTGCTGCGCCACCCGCTGCGCCTGCGTCATCTGCAGGTGCTGCGCACGCAACCGCTGACCCCACACATGCGCCGCATCGTCGTCGGCGGCCCCGAGCTGGACGGCTTCGTCAGCGCCGGGCCGGACGACCACGTCAAGCTGTTCTTCCCCAATCCCGAAGGCGCGTTCGTGCTGCCGACGATGACCGAGCACGGCCCGGTGTATCCGGCCGACGCGCTGCCCTCGCCCGCCCGCGACTACACCCCGCGCCACTACGATGCCGACGCGCAGGAACTGACCCTGGACTTCGTGCTGCATGGCGATGGCCCCGCCTGCCGCTGGGCGGCGCAGGCCGACCCGGGCGATGCGCTGGTGGTCGGCGGGCCGCGCGGCTCGTTCGTCGCCGCCGACGATTTCGATGCGTACGTGCTGATCGGCGACGAGACCGCGCTGCCGGCGATCGGCCGCTGGCTGGAAACCCTGCCGGCCGACGCGGAAGTCGACGCGCTGATCGAGATCCCCGGCTACGCCGACCGGCAGGCGCTGGACTGCGACGCCGAGCTGCGCATCACCTGGCTGGAACGCAACGGCGTGGACGCGCGCAGCAGCCAGTTGCTGGAAGGCGCGCTGCGCGACTTCGACCCGCCCGACGGCGACGCGTTCTACTGGATCGCCTGCGAATCGGCACGCGCGCGGATGATGCGCAAGTTCGTCGAAGGCCACCTGGGCGTGCCCAAGGAGTGGATCCGCGCGACGGGGTATTGGAAGGCGGGTGGCGAACATGACGAATAACGCACGGGGTGCGGTGCGCCAAGCTCGAAGTGCGACGCCCTTCGGGCTGGAACAGCGCTGATGCACGGCCGTAGACACAGCACACTTATGTGAATTTCATCACAGTATACTGGTGCTTCGCATTTTACAAAGCCGCCTACCCATCGATGGATCTCGAGAGGCGGCTTGCACATGGACAAGGCATTTCACGAGATCGATCCCCGCGGCATTACGCTGAACCCGGACGGATCGATCAACTTCGCCAACCATCGATTGCGCGCCGCGGCGATCGCTTCCGCGAAATCGGGATCGATTCGCCCGATGAGCGAAAATGCCGGAACGTGCACCAACTCCGGCACCTGCTCCTCCACGAATTACACCTGCAACAACACCGGCGACTGTTCCAAAGCGTCCAATGTCGGCTCTTGTCGCGTCGGCGGCCAGCCCTCGCCAACCGGTTGAGGCACGTCGATGCTGAGCGAGGCCACCATCGCCGAGGCGCTTTCTCCGCGCATCCTGTCTCTCATCCTTTTGCCGACCGAAAAATGTAATTTCCGCTGCACCTATTGCTATGAAGACTTTGCAATAGGACGTATGCAGCCGAGCGTGGTCAGCGGCATCAAGGCGCTGATCTCCCATCGCGTACCGCACCTGGATCGACTCAACATCTCTTGGTTCGGCGGGGAGCCACTGCTGGCGCGCGATGTCGTCCTGGAGATCGGCCAACACGCAAACGCAGTGTGCGCACAACATGGCGTTGCGTTCAGTGCCGGATTTACCACCAATGGCTACCTGCTGGAGCCGGCGCTCCTGCAAAGGTTGACTGAACTCCAGCACCGCGAGTTCCAGATCACGCTGGACGGCGATGCGGAATGGCACGACAGGACACGGATCACCGCCAACAAGGGCGCCACGTTCGAGAAAATATGGTCGAACCTCATTGCCTACCGCTCGCTGGCGGCGAACTTCGCCATCTCGCTGCGGCTGCACCTGCACCAGGACAACATCGAATCGGTACGACGCCTCTATGTCAGCCTGCATCGTGAGCTGCTCGACGATCCACGGTTCTCGGTCTACTTCCACAAGGTCTCGAATCTGAGCGCAGGCGGCACGATCGAAGAAAAGGTGTTACCGCGAGACCGCTACCTGGAAGCCATCGCCTATATCACCGCGTGCACGGAACATCCGCCCAAGGACCAGCGTCCGATTTCGGAAGAGCACCTGGATGGGTATATCTGTTATGCCGCAAAGCCAAATTCCCTGATGATTCGCGCCAACGGGAAGATCGGCAAGTGCACCGTCGCGCTCAACGATGATCGCAACGACCTCGGGCGCCTCCACGCTGACGGCACCATCGACATCGAAAACGACAAGCTGCGTCGCTGGATGAGCGGATTCTCCGATCTCTCCGAGCAAACACTTGGTTGCCCGCTTTCCACCTTGGCAAGCACCTGAGATGCATCCCAATGCCAATCCGCATAGACCCAGACAAGATATCGCTAGGCAAGAATGCAGAAGTGCTGTTCGACGGATCAGAGGCGTCTACCGCCGCTGCAGTCGAAGCGCTGGCAACACGGCGCTTTGGCACGCTGGCCACCAACGAAGTCTGCAATGGCACCAATCCGGCGTGCACGAACACGAAGGACTGCTCGTTAGGGAGCAACACCAACTGCACTAACAAAGGTTCCTGCATCACCCCCAACCCTGGCCCAGGCCAGGGCTGACGTGCAACCACCAGGTGGATCGCCATGACAACGCACACGAACGATAGCCGCCGCAACTTCCTCTTCGGCACCGCTGCGACTGCAATTGCTGCGATGATTCCTGTCGCTGCTGCATCTGCGGCGGCAACCGGTGCCAGCGCTCCGAAGACGGCGTCTGCCGTCGGCCGCGCGCTCCCCGAAACGCAAACCTTCGCGGTGCACGTCCTCGGCGACCTGCGCCAGCCGTCGACCGACCTGCAGTTGATCCCCGGCCAGCTCTCCGAGCCACTGGCGCTCAAGGGCAATGGCACCTATCGGGTGAAGATCAGCCCGACCGATATCACCACGCGCTTCGGACCGATCTACCGGCTCACCCTGGCCGATGCGCAGGGCACACCGCTGGAGGAGATGAACATCGGCAGCGACACTACCGCCACCTTCAGCCGCTACGGCGTGCAGGTCTATGCGCTGTCGATCGAACAGGCGATGTAGGAGCACGTCAAATACGTGCTTTACCGCGGCTCAGCACGACATGCCGTTGTGCTGTTGTAGGAGCTGCTTCAGCCGCGACAGGCACGTCGGCCCCACGCGTCGCGGCTGAAGCCGCTCCTACAGTGCGCTTGTCATCGCAAATGAAGGTTCCCGCAAGCCGTTCCTGTCGCGAGACACCGAGCGACCCCGGAAACACAAACGCCCGCCGAATGGCGGGCGTTTGCATTGCAGCGGACGGCAGCGCACGAAGCGCCGCCGCACGCGCACGCGGGCTTACTTGGCCGCGTTCAAGGTCGCTTCGGTGGTGATGCGGATCTTCACCTCGTCGCTGACGTTCGGCACGTAGGCGCCCAGGCCGAAGTCGCTGCGCTTGACCGTGGTGGTGGCATCGAAGCCCAGCGCCGGCACCTTCTTCATCGGGTGCGGACCGGCACCGTTGAGGGTCACCGCCAGCACCACCGGCTTGGTCGTGCCCTTGATGGTCAGGTCGCCGGCGACGGTCAGCTTGTTGCCGCCGGCCGAGGTCACCTTGGTGCTCTTGAAGGTGGCGGTCGGGAACTTGGCGGCGTCGAAGAAGTCGCCGCTCTTCAGGTGCTCGTCGAACTTGGCGGTGAAGCTGTTGAGGCCGGACAGCGGCAGGGTCACGTTGACGCTGGACTTGCTCACGTCCTGCGCGTTGTAGACCAGGGTGCCGTCGACGTCGCCGAAGTGCGCGGACGGGTTGGAGAAGCCGAAGTGGCTCCACTGCACCAGCACGTCGGTGTGGGCCGGGTCGAGCGTGTAGGTGCCGGAGACGCCCTTGGCGGCGGCAGCGGCGGCGGCCGGCGCGGCGAAGGCGCTGGTGGCCGGCTGGGCGACGACGACGGCCAGGGCCATGGCGAGCGGGAGCAGCAGTTTGCGGGTCTTGGTCATGGTGGAACTCCTTGGAGGGGTGATGGGACGAAACTGCGGCAGGCGCGGGCCTGCGGTGGGACACGAAAGCAAAACGCGCGCGCTCACTCGATGCGCGCGGCCTCGTCGAAACTCAGCCGCGGCAGGCGCGGGAACAGGCCGCTGGGATCGCCGTAGCCGAGGTTGACCAGGAAGTTGGATTTGATCGCAGTGCCTGCGAAGAACGCGGCATCGACCTTGGCGTTGTCGAAGCCGGACATGGGACCGGCATCCAGGCCCAGCGCGCGCGCGGCCAGGATCAGGTAGGCGCCCTGCAGCGAGCCGTTGCGGAACGCGCCTTCGCTGCGGCCCTCGCGCGGGCCGTCGAACCAGCTCTTGGCGTCGGTGTGCGGGAACAGGTACGGCAGCTTCTCGTGGAAGTCCTCGTCGTGGGCGACGATCACCGTGACCGGGGCGGCCAGGGTCTTGGCCAGGTTGCCTTCGGACAGCGCCGGCTTGAGCTTTTCCTTGGCCTGCGGCGAGGTGACGAAGACGAAGCGTGCCGGGCTGCCGTTGGCCGCGGTCGGGCCCCACTTCACCAGGTCGTACAGGGCGCGCAGGGTGTCTTCGCCGACCGGCTTGTCCAGGAACGCGTTCTGGGTACGCGCGGTACGGAACAACTGGTCGAGGGCGGCGTCGTGCAAGGCGTCGGACATGCGGGAAGTTCCTTGATCGAGGGAAGCGCCGGGAGGCCGGTGGGGCCGTCCCGATGCGAGGCGGCCAGTGTAGAGTGGCACGATTGTCGCAACACCCAGCCGCGATGCAACGGATTACTACCAAACGTGAAACGATCGGACGCGACCTGGGCGATTAGCGATGGCCGCGCCGGCAACGCCCGCCAGGCCGAGGCGCTGGCCGCCGCGTTGGCGCTTCCGGCCGCAACACCGATCCAGCCGCAGTTGCTGCAGCCGCACATGCCCTGGCGCTGGCTGGCGCCGCGCTGGCTGCCGGGCGCCCGGCATGCCTATGGCACGACCTTCGCCGAGGCGCTGCGGCAGCCGCCGCCGCTGGCCGTGGGCTGCGGCCGCCAGGCGGCACTGGCGACGCGGCTGCTGCGCACGCGCGGCAGCCAGGTGGTGCAGATTCTGGATCCACGACTGGACCCGCGACACTGGGACGTGGTGGTGGTGCCGGAACACGATCGCCTGCGCGGCGCCAATGTGCTGACCCTGCTCGGCAGCCTGCATCCGATCGACGATGCCTGGCTGGCCGCAGGACGCGCCGCATTTCCTGCGCTTGGCGCGCTACCCTCGCCGCGCATCGGTCTGTTGGTTGGCGGCCCGTCGGGCCTGGCGCCATGGAGCGAAGCGCAGGCACAGGCTGCCTTCGCCGACATCGCCGCACAGTTGCGCGCGCACGGCGGCAGCCTCCTCGCCAGCGCATCGCGGCGCACGCCGCCCGCGGTGGCCGCGGCCTTGCGTCGTACGTTCGCCGATGTGCCGGGCGTCGTGTGGTGCGGCGCGGACGACGGCGCCAATCCCTATGCCGGCCTGCTCGGCTGGGCCCAGCGCCTCGTGTGCACGCCGGACTCGGTGAACCTGCTGTCGGAAGCCTGCGCCACGCGCGTGCCGGTGCAGGTGCTGATGCCGGAGACGGCACGTGGCCGCGCCCTGGATTTTCATCGCGCCCTGCAGGCACGTGGACGGCTGCTGCCTGCAGACAATGCCGGCGACGCGCACGCCACCGGCATCGAACCACTACGCGAAACCGCGCGGGTGGCCGCGCTGATCCGCGACCGCTTGGCGCTGGCCTGATCGGCCGCCGTGCCGGCGTCGCTGCCACGACGCCGACACGGCAACCGGGCCCAACGCGTTACGGGTTGCTCGGCGAACGCGGCACGCCGGCCGGCGCCGCATCCAGCGCACCGATCAGCAACCGCACCACCGGCGTGCCCAGGCCGACCGTGTAGTTGTACTTGCCCTTGATCGGCTGATTGTTGTCGACCACGCCGTTGTAGCCGGGGATGCCGCGATGCAGCGCCTCCGGCCCATTGGCGGCCAGGCGGTACAGGTAATCGTTGAGATTGCCCTGACGCCCCTGCTTCTCCACCAGCAGCGCGACCGCGCTGGCGAATTCCGGCGCGGCGACGCTGGTGCCGATCACCGCCGAGATGCCGCCCTTGAAGTAGGTGGCCACCGAGCTGTCGCCCTCCCGGCACGGCTGCGTCGCAATCCCCGGGCAGCCGCCGACCAGCATGCCGATGTCCGGCAGCGCGCGCATGGACGTGCGCGTCCCGCCGAGCGCACGCAACTGGTAGGCCGGACGCTGGAACAGGGTGCTGACGCCGCCGCCGGCGCCCCAGTAGCCGCCGGCCAGGTTCGCGCCGAAGCCGTAGTAATCCGCGGTCTCCAGCGGATCGCCGTAGGCGCTTTCGCTCTTGTAGCCGGATTCCAGGCTGCCCTTCTTGTAGGCGGTGAGCAGGTTGCCGCCGCCGACCGCAGTCACGTGCGGGCTGGCCGCCGGGTGTTCGACGCCGGCGACGAAGCGGCCGTCCTTGTGGTCGACCGCGTACTGCGTGTCGGCGCAGTCCAGGCCAGCGTTGTCGCCGCTGGAGGCGACGAAGGTGATGCCCTGCGCGTTGCCCTGCTTGAACACCGCATCGTAGGGACGCAGCAGCGAGGTGAAATCCTTGCCGCCGTTGTAGGCCGCGGTGTAGTACAGCTCGCAGCCGCCGAACGAGGAGCTGACCACGTCGGCCTGGTTGTCCTGCACGATCTGCCGGTAGCCGGCCAGCACCGAGGCGTCGCTCAGGTCCGGGATCACGTACAGCAGCACGTGCGCGCCCGGCGCGCCGCCCAGCGCCATCTCCACATCGAGCGCGGCCTCACTCGCCGCGGCGTCATTGCCGTCCTGCAGGCCCGGCTTGGCGCCGGCCACGTAGTGGCGCGCGTACAGGGTCGGGTCGGCGTGGTTGGCGGCGTAGCGGCTGAAGTTTTCGTGGTCGAACATCGCCTTGATGTCCGAATCCAGCACGTCGCTGCTGATCAGGATGGCGATGGTGCTGCCGCTGCCGTCGAGCCGGCGCTGCTGCCCGGCCGCGCCGGTGGTGGCCTGGTAGGACGGATAGCCGTAGGCCTGCTTGAGATCGTTGTACCAATAGGTGGTACCGCCGGCGCCGTAGCGGTTGGCGGGATTCCTGGTGGCCGCGCGCTGCCAGTTGACGTGCATCGGCGGCACACCGCGGGTCAGGCCGGTCACCGTCGCACCGCTGTCGCGCAGCACGGCGGGCAACTGCAAGGGCGCGGCGGCGGCGAGGTGGGCCTGGCTGCCCTGCTGGACCTCCGCGGTCAGCGGCACCGCGAACAAGCGCTCGACGTTGTTCGCGCTCGCACTGACATGCAGGGTGTTGCCCTGCTCGGTGACGTTCATGTGCGCGGCCTGCAGCGCGGCACGCACCTGCGCGACCTGCGCCGGTGCCGGCGCGAAGCGGCGCTGGAACTCGGCCGGCGTCAGCCAATGGTGATACTGCGGGGAGACCGGATCCTGGATGTCGGCCAGCAATGCGTCCAGGCCAGCCTGATCGCGCAACGGCAGGTGCACGTCGAAGTTGACCGGCGCCGCGCGCAGCGTTGCGGTCATCGCCGCGATGGAGGCGTCGGGCACGGCATTGGCGGTGCCGAGCGCGCACAGCAGGGAAGCGGACAACACGGCAGCCAGCAATGGCCGACGGCGGATGCGATCAAGCATGGGCGTCTCTCCGGGGGTAGAGCGGGTGGACGAGGCCATCGCGGCCTCGCGGTTGGAAATCGATTGCCCCTCTGCTTTCGGGACGGGAGTTGGGGGTGAGGGTGCGGCGCGCGAAGTGCACGCGTGGTTCGTTGCTGCGAGGCTTCGCCCGCACCCTCATCCGCCCCTGCGGGGCACCTTCTCCCGGGGGGAGAAGGGAAGCGCCGAGCCCCTCTCCCACCGGGAGAGGGGTTGGGGTGAGGGTACGGAGCGCGCAGCGCGTGCGTGGTTCGTTGCTGCGAGGCTGCGCCCGTACCCTCATCCGCCCCTGCGGGGCACCTTCTCCCGGGGGGAGAAGGGAAGCGCCTGGCCCCTCTCCCACCGGGAGAGGGGTTGGGGTGAGGGTACGGCGCGCGCAGCGCGTGCGTGGTTCGTTGCTGCGAGGCTGCGCCCTTACCCTCATCCGCCCCTGCGGGACACCTTCTCCCGCAGGGAGAAGGGAAGCGCCTGGCCCCTCTCCCGCCGGGAGAGGGGTTGGGGTGAGGGTACGGCGCGCGCAGCGCGTGCGTGGTTCGTTGCTGCGAGGCTTCGCCCGGACCCTCATCCGCCCCTGCGGGGCACCTTCTCCCGGGGGGAGAAGGGAAGCGCTGAGCCCCTCTCCCACCGGGAGAGGGGTTGGGGTGAGGGTACGGCGCGCGCAGACCTGTCGAGGCGAGGACCCAACAGCGCACGCGAGCGACGCGAGGGCACTGTGCTTCCTGCTCATGTCTGCACGCATCGGCACGTCGTCGGGCTTGGGCGAGGCGTGATCATTGAGGAGGAACGCACTACAAAACTTTGACGGCCGACGCCGTTTTCGACTTTGGAAACAGCATGTTTCGCCGGGTTTCCGACACACACGCTTACATGTGTTCACCACTCGTCATGCATGGCAACTGACGACACTCTGTATCGAATTGATGTCGACACGCGCGTGCCACGCCGCTTCTTCCGCGATGGCGCACGATGGCGCACCTGCAGTCATCGCGCGCCCGGCAGCTGCGACACGAACGCCATGCCGCAGGACCGCTGCATGACAACCGCAACGCCGATGACGCCAACCTGCAACGTCGCTGTCGCATCGTGTGCGCACTTCCTTTACGAATCCCCCTTGCGCATGCCTCTCCATTCCCTGCTGAGCACGGCGATCCTCGCCGCCCTGTTGTCGCCCTTCGCCGCCACCGCTGCGGAGCCCGCCGCCGATGGCGCCGCGTCCGACGTGCAGCAACTCGATGCGGTGTCGGTGATCGGCCAGGGCGAGACTCGCCAGGTGCAGCGCATCACCGCGCAGGACGTGGCGGTGCTGCCGCCGGGCACCAGCATCCAGAAGCTGCTCAACCGCATTCCCGGCGTCAACGTGCAGTCCAACGACGCCTTCGGCGCCAACGAGGAATCGCAGACGATCAGCCTGCGCGGCTTCAACGGCGTGCGCCTGGGCTACACCCTCGACGGTCTGCCGCTGGGCGACAACGCCTACGGCAACTACAACGGCCTGAACATCAGCCGCGCGCTGATCGCCGAGAACTTCGGCGGCGTGGAGCTGGCCTCGGGCATCGGCAGCCTGGGCACCGCGTCCACCAGCAACCTCGGCGGCACGGTGCAGTACTACTCCGACGATCCGTCCACCGAGGTCGGCGTGCGCCTGGCGCAGACCGTGGGCTCGGACAGCAACCGCCGTACCTACCTGCGCCTGGATACCGGCGAGCACAACGGCTTCTCCGCCTACCTGTCCGGCATCTACGCCGACGCCGACATGTGGGCGCCGCCGGGCTCGCCGACCCACACCGCGCAGTTCAACGGCAAGGGCGTGTACCAGTTCGAAGGCGGCAAGATCACCGCCTTCGTCGACACCTCGCGTACCTCGCAGGCCGACTACGCGTACCTGTCCAAGAGCGGCCTGCACCGCGGCCTGGGCTGGGACTGGAACCTGTATGCGCCGGACTGGCAGCGTGCGCTGGCCGCGGCCTATTGCGCCCCGGCCACGCGCAACCCCAGCCGTTGCGGCTACAGCGGCGGCGTGGACAACATCGACGACGCCTACTACCAGAGCCGCGCGCTGCGCAACGACGACCTGTACTACCTGGCCGGCGACTTCCAGCCGTCCGATGCGGTGAGCGTGCACACCCAGGTCTACCACCACGAGAACGAAGGCCAGGGCCACTGGTGGTCGCCGGGCCAGCCGTCCTACCCGGGCACGCCGCAGGCGCTGCCGATCTCGATCCGCAGCACCAACTACACCATCAACCGCACCGGCGGCATCGCCTCGCTGGGCTGGGACATCGGCCCGCACCACCTGGAAGCGGGCGTGTGGTACGAGCGCAACAAGCACCACGTGGAGCGCAACTTCTACTGGATCGACGGCCCGATCGACGACGACATCTTCCTGAGCAACCCGAACCGCCGGCTGTTCTCGCAGGACTACGTCATCACCACCAAGCAGGCCTATGTGCAGGGCACCTTCAAGCTGCTCGACGAGCGCCTGACCCTGGACATCGGCGCCAAGAGCCCGCACACCACGATGACCGCGCGCGAGACCCCGGGGATCGCGGTGGAAGCGCCGGTGGCCAACGGCGAGCTGAAGGCCAGCAAGGCGCTGCTGCCGCAGGCCGGCCTGAGCTACCGCCTGGCCGAGGGCCAGGAAGTGTTCGCCTCCTACGCCGAGAACATCGCCGCGTTCCAGGGCGGCGGCGCCGGTGGCCCGCTGCTGGTGACCCAGGCCTCGTTCGACGCCAGCGTCGGCGCGCTGCAGCCGGAGAAGTCCAAGACCTTCGAAGCCGGCTACCGTCTGGTGCGCGACCAGTTCGAGGCTTCGCTGGTCGGCTACGACGTCACCTTCGACAACCGCCTGCTCTCGCTCAACCCCTGCCCGAGCATCCAGCAGGGCACCAGCCCGGCGTGCACCACGCGCTTCTTCAACGTCGGCTCGGTGAGCAGCCGCGGCGGCGAGCTGACCTTCATCTGGAAGCCGACCGCGCACCTGCAGTGGTACAACTCGGCCTCGATCAACCGCTCCACCTACGACGACAACTACGTGCAGAACGGCGTGGTCATCCCCACCGCCGGCAAGTCCACCGTGGACACACCCAAGCGCATGTTCGCCAGCGAACTCAGCTGGACCTGGAACGGCTGGAACGCCAACCTGCGCGGCAAGTACACCGGCCAGCGCTACTACACCTACACCAACGACCAGGGCTTCGGCGGCTACACCTCGTTCGATGCCGGCGCCGGCTACGATTTCGGGGCGGTGTCGTTCCTGCGGGATCTGAAGTTGTCGTTGAACGTCACCAACCTCACCGACAAGCGCTACGCCTCCAACCTCACCGCCTTCAGCAACAGCGACCCGAACGGCCGCTCGCTGGCCTTCCACGCCAGCGCGCCGCGGCAGGCGTTCCTGACCCTGGACGCGCGCTTCTGAGCACGTCCATCCTGTCCGCCCCTCGAACCGGAACGCATGCGATGATCCGATCCACCTCCTGGTTGTTGGGATGCGCGATGGCCGTGTTGGCGACCAACGCGGCGGCCGCACCGGCCGCCGCACCGGGCGAGCACAAGCCGCTGGTGATCGGCCACCGCGGCGCCAGTGCGTTGCGCCCCGAGCACACCCTGGCGTCCTACGCCAAGGCCATCGCCGACGGCGCCGATTTCATCGAGCCGGACCTGGTCTCGACCAAGGACGGCGTGCTGGTGGCCCGCCACGAAAACGAGATCGGCGGCACCACCGACGTGGCCGCGCATCCGGAGTTCGCCGCGCGCAAGACCGTCAAGCAGATCGACGGGCAGCGCGTGGAAGGCTGGTTCACCGAAGACTTCACCCTGGCCGAGCTGAAGACCCTGCGTGCGCGCGAGCGCCTGCCGCAACTGCGCGGCACCGCCTTCGACGGGCAGTTCCAGGTGCCGACCATGGACGAGATCATCGACTTCACCGCGGCCGAGTCGGCCACGCGCGGGCGCCCGATCGGGCTGATCCCGGAGATCAAGCACGGCACCTACTTCCGCGGGCTGGGCCTGGCGATGGAAGACAAGCTGGTCGCCACGCTCGATGCGCATGCCTACACGCGCAAGGCGCCAGTGGTGATCCAGTCGTTCGAGATCGGCAACCTGGAATCTCTGCACGGCAAGCTCGGCGACACCCATCCGAACGTGCGCCTGGTGCAATTGCTGGGCGATCCCAAGGAGCGCCCGGGCGACCAGTTGCGCGACGGCCCGACCTACGCGCAGATGGGCAGCGCGCAGGGCCTGCGCGCGATCGCCAAGTATGCGCAGCTGGTCAGCCCCAACCTGCGCGCGATCGTGCCGGTGACCGCCGACGGCGCCCTGGCCGCGCCCACGGCCTTCGTCGCCGACGCACATGCGGCCGGCCTGCAGGTGATTCCGTACACGTTCCGGCCGGAGAACTATTTCCTGCCCAAGCAGTTGCAGGACGCGCGCGACCCGGCCGCGGTGAACGCCGCCGGCAGCATGAAGGAAATGCGCGCGCTGATCGATGCCGGCATCGATGGCTTCTTCACCGACGACCCGGCGGTGGGCCGCGCCGCGGTGGACGGGACGGCGCCGCCGGCGCGGTGAGGCCGGGAGTGGGGATTGGGGATTGGGGAATCGCAAAAGCGGTCCCCAGCGAGGAGTCCCATTTGTAGGAGCGGCTTCAGCCGCGACGCGTGGAAGTAGTGAAAGCTCAGTGCGAGGCGGGCGGGTCATCGGTCTGGACTGAAGTCCCTCCCACAATGCAGCCTCCCTGCAGTGCCGGTGCGGTGGAGCCGGGATTGGGGAATCGCAACAGCGGCTCCCATCGTGGGGTTCCCCCGGTAGGAGCGGCTTCAGCCGCGACCACGCGAGAGCGGGAAACGCCCTGTCGCGGCTGAAGCCGCTCCTACGCCGCGCGGGGGCGTTGAGATCGTCCACACGCCCGGCATTGGTCATCGCGCGTCCGGGCCGCGATAATGCGCGCCCGCCGCTCCTGCCCCGATCGCCGTGCCTTCCGTCGCCGCTCCCTCGCCCACTTTCGCCGCGCTGACTCCGCGCGCGTTGCTGCTGTCCGTGCTGGCGATGGGCGCGGTGGTGCTGCTGTCGAACGTGCTGGTGCAGTTCCCGATCAACGACTGGCTGACCTGGGGCGCCTTCAGCTATCCGGTGGCGTTTCTGGTCAGCAACCTGATCAATCGGCGCTTCGGCCCGCGCGCGGCGCGGCGGGTGGCCTGGTGCGGGTTCGCGCTGGCGGTGCTGCTGTCGATCTGGATCGCCACCCCGCGCATCGCCGCGGCCTCGTGCCTGGCCTTCATCGCCGCGCAATTGCTGGACATCACCGTGTTCGACCGACTGCGCCGTGGGCGCTGGTGGCGCGCGCCGATCGTCGCCACCACCTGCAGCGCGACGCTGGACACCACGATCTTCTGGTCGATCGCCTTCGCCGGCTCGACGCTGCCCTGGCTGAGCTGGGCCGCGGGCGACCTGGCGGTGAAGCTGGGCATCGGCGTGTGCCTGCTGGCGCCGTTCCGCGCGCTGCTGTGGCGGATGGCGCCGACGCGCTGACGGCTGCGCCGCGCTTCGCGCAGGCGCGGCTTCACAAGCGGCCGCGGCAGACGTTGAACAGGCCATCGGCGGCGCACGTCCTGTGCGCCGCGCCTGCGACGAGACCATGCCCATGCCGCACGACGTCACCCCCGCCCTCGCACTGAGTGCGCTCAACGCCACCCTGGCGCAACTGCAGCCGGCCGGCACAGCGCTGGCCACGCTGACCAGTCCCGCCGTCTCCAACCCGGCGTGGTCGTGCAACGCCTTCGCCCCGCTGATGCTGGAAATGGTGCTGCTGCGCCGCGACCGGCCCTTGCGCACCACGCCGTACCTGGCGGACGCGGCGTTGCCGACGTTCGCCGATGGCGACTTCGTCAACATCGTGCTGCTGGGCGATCCATCGCAGTTGATCCACAACGTCAACATCCTGGTGAATGGCGAGCGGATCTACCTGTTCCAGGCCTACCTCGGGCAGGTCGTGGACCTGGTGCGGGTGTTCGACTCCATGACCTTTTATGCGCTGTGGCACGACCTGTGCGCCGGTCGCGCCGGCCTGTGGAAGCACGCCTACCAGGCATTGTTCGGGGTGGATCCGGACCAGGTGGTGGACACCGATCCCGACACGGCCTGGTTCCAGTCGCAGTACGTCAGCGTGTAGCGATCGCACCACTGCGGCGCGGGGCGGCATGCCAGCGGCGGCGCGTTTGCGGATGCAGCGCGGCAGCGTGCACAGGCTCCCCGGGGATTGCAGACAGCGCCGGTGACGCGTTTTCTGCCGCAGTTTGGTAAGACACGCGTTGCCGGAAACGCGTGTCGCCGCCGCCATCGCACGTGCACGCCTGCGCCTGCACCTGCCGTCCGGAAGGAAGGTGCGCATCCGCTGCCAACAAGGACCGCGCTAGTGCGTCGCGTCGCCGTCCGCGCGGCCGTCGACGAACACCAGCTCCAGCGCGGCCGCGGCAGCGCGAATCGCCGCACGCGCCGCGGCGATCTCGACCGTGGGCGCGGTCAGGCGCGGACGCCGGTCCAGCGTGCAGGCCAGGCCGGCCTCCACCAGCGTGGCATGCGCGGCATGCAGGCTCGCCGCGATGGGCGGCGGCAACCAGCCGCTGTGCGCCAGCGCGTCGATCAGTGCCGGGGTGTCGCGCGGCGCCAGCAGCGCCGGCTGCTGCGCGGCACCGAGCAGCACGCCGGCCTGCACCAGGAATTCCAGGTCGACCAGGCCGCCGGCGCCCTGCTTGAGGTCGAAGCGCGCGGCATCGCTGCGGTCGAGTTCGGCGCGCATGCGCGCACGCATCTTGCGCACTTCCTCGCGCAGGGACGCGGCCTCGCGCGGGCGCGCCAGGGTCTGCGCGCGCACTTGCTCGAACTGCTGCAACAGCGGCGCATCGCCGGCCACGCCGCGCGCGCGCACCAGCGCCTGGTGTTCCCAGGTCCAGGCGCGCTCGCGCTGGTACTCGCGGTAGCTGGCCAGCGACGACACCAGCGCGCCCTTGCCGCCGTCCGGGCGCAGGCGCACGTCGATGTCGTACAGGCGGCCGCCGCCGGTGACCGCGCCGAGCAACGCGATCACCTTCTGCGCCAGCCGCGCGAACCAGCGGCCGCTCTCCATCGGCCGCGGCCCGGCCGATGCTTCAACGCCCGGCGGGTGGTCGTACAGGAACACCAGATCCAGGTCCGAGCCGATGCCCAGTTCCACGCCGCCCAGGCTGCCGTAGCCGACGATGGCGAAACTGCCGCCAGGCACTTCGCCATGCGCGGCGACCAGATCGGCACGCGCCAGGCGCAGCACGGTCACGACCACCGCCTCGGCCAGCTGCGCCAGTTGCCGAGCGCTGTCGAGCGCGGGCTGGCGTCGATCCAGCGTCGCCAGGGCGATGCGGAAACTCAGCGCCTGGCGCGCTTCGTTGAGGCCGCGCAGGGCCGCTTCCGGATCGTCGCCGGCGGTGGCGACCGCGGCATCGCACAGCCGCTGCATCGCCGCCTGGTCCGGCATCGGGCCGTCCACGCGGCTGTCGAGCAGTTCGTCCAGCAGCAGCGGGTGCGCGGCCAGCCGTTCGGACAGGAACGCGCTGCGCGCCAGCACGTCGACCAGCCGCGCCAGCGCGCTGGGCTGTTCGTCGAGCAGGGCCAGGTAGCTGGCGCGGCGCAGGATCGCCTGCAGCAGGCCGAGCACACGGTGCAGGGCGGCATCGGCCTGCGCCGAGCGCGCCGCGGCATGCAGCAGCGCCGGCAACACCCGGTCCAGGCGCGCGCGTGCGGCATCGGAGAGCGTGCGCACGCCCAGCGACTGCACGAAGCCGCGCAAGGCCTGGTCGGCGCCGTCAGGGTCTGCGAAACCAGCCTCGCGCAGCACCTGCGCCTGGCCACCGTCGGGCAGGCCGCGCCAGTAGTCGGCCAGCGCATCAGGCGCCAGCACGCGCTCGCGCGGCGCCAGCAGTTCGGCGAACTCGGCGGCGACGCGGTCGCGCTGGAGTTGCAGCGCCGCGTGCAGCGCGGCCCAGTCGGCATAACCAAGGCCGAAGGCGATGCGCGCGCGGTCCAGCGGATCCTCGGGCAGCGCATGGGTCTGCGCATCGCGCAGCATCTGCAGGCGATTCTCCACCCGACGCAGGAAGCGATACGCCTGCGCCAGCGCGGCGCCGTCCTCGGCGGCGACCTGGCCGGCGGCGACCAGCGCCTGCAGCGCCGGCAACAGGCGGCGCTCGCGCAGCGCAGGTTCGCGACCGCCGCGGATCAACTGCAGCGACTGCACCAGGAACTCGATCTCGCGGATGCCGCCGGCGCCGCGCTTGATGTCGTCCAGGCGGTCGTGGCGCGCGACTTCGGCGGTGATCGCCGCCTTCATCTCGCGCAGGCCGTCCAGCGCGGTGTAGTCGAGATAGCGCCGGTACACGAACGGGCGCAGCGCCTGCAGCCACTCCTCGCCGGCGGCGATGTCGCCGGCCACCGCACGCGCCTTCAGCCAGGCATAACGCTCCCAGTCGCGGCCTTCGCGCTGGAAGTACTGATCCATGCCGGCGAACGACAGCGCCACCCGGCCAGCCGTGCCGAACGGACGCAGGCGCAGATCCACGCGATACGCGAAGCCGTCGGCGGTGGTGTCGTCGAGCAGCCGCGCCAGGCGCTGGCCGAGCCGCGCGAAGTATTCCTCGGCGGCGAGCGCACGCGCACCGTCGGATTCGCCGCCCTGCGGGTAGGCGTAGACCAGGTCCACATCGGAGGAGAAATTCAGTTCGCCGCCACCGAGCTTGCCCAGGCCGAACACCACCAGCCGCTGCACGCTGCCGTCGGCGGCACGCACCACGCCGTGGCGCGCGGCGAACTCGCCCTCCAGCGCCTGCAGCGCCAGCGCCAGGCAGTCCTCGGCCAAGCGCGTGCTGCCGGCCAGCGTCGCATCGACATCGTCCAGGCCCAGCACGTCGCGCCACACCAGCCGCGCCGAGGCGGCCGCACGGTAGCGGCGCAACTGCGCCGGCCATGCGGCGGGCTGCGCCGGATCCAGTTGCGGCAGCGGCAACGGCGGCGGATCCGGCTGCGTCAGGTGCGCGAGCAAGGAGGGCTGCCGGCACAGCGTGTCGAGCAGGAAATCGCTGGCCAGCAGCGCGCGCGCCAGCGCGGACTCGAAACCGGGGGAAGACGGCCATGGCTGCGCGGCCACGGCCTGGCGCAGGCGCGCCAGGCTGCGTTCGAGGGTGGGCTGCAGGGCGTCGGGAACGGCGGCGGAAGCGTTGGACATCGGGCGATTCTGGCATCCCGGGCGTTCAGGCACATCCAACACAGCAAGAATCGCCATTGCGTTGCAGGAGCGGCTTCAGCCGCGACGGGCGTTCCCGGTAACGCCCCGCCGCGGCTGAAGCCGCTCCTACAGGTGCCTCTGCCATCGCCGTGCAAGCGCTCGGCATCGCGCGCCCATTGCAGCTGCGATCCGCTCAACGCGACACGTCGCAATTCGCCTATACGCCTTCGCAACCACGTCGCCGCACGCGCCAGGCATTGCCGCAAATCAACGCAATACACAGCGTTTCACGCCACGTTCGCCGCGTTTCGCGGACCATGCCGCCCGGCCGAATCGGGCGATGGTGTATCATGCGCCCCCTCGACGGAGCCTCGCGTTATCCCGCGCCGCCCGCTCCGTCTCTTCGATCCCGCAGCGCCGTGGTGTTGACGCGGCCATCCGGGATCGTGCCCCCGCAGACCAGTGCGGCGCCTCTTGCGCCCTTCCGTCTTGCTTTGCCCTGCCCTGTGCGGGCCGGGGGTCATCACCTCACCGTTCCAGGACAGGAGAAGACATGTCGGAGTTCCACGCCCATTTCGGATGGTTCAAGCGCCGTCGCCAGTTGCGGGTGGAAGAAGTCACCGTGGTCGACAAGCCCATGCTCAAGCGGGCGGTCGGCGCGGCGGCGCTGGGCAACGCGATGGAATGGTTCGACTTCGGCGTGTACGGCTATCTCGCCGTGACCCTGGGCCATGTGTTCTTCCCCAGCACCAACCCCACCGCGCAGTTGATCGCCACGTTCGCGACCTTCACCGTCGCGTTCCTGGTGCGCCCGCTGGGCGGACTGGTGTTCGGCCCGCTGGGCGACCGCTACGGCCGGCAGAAAGTGCTGGCCGCGACCATGATCCTGATGGCGCTGGGCACGTTCTCGATCGGCCTGATCCCCTCCTACGAGCGCATCGGCATCTGGGCGCCGATCCTGTTGCTGGTGGCGCGGCTGGTGCAGGGCTTTTCCACCGGCGGCGAGTACGGCGGCGCGGCGACCTTCATCGCCGAGTACTCGACCGACCGCAACCGCGGCTTCATGAGCAGTTGGCTGGAGTTCGGCACGCTGGCCGGCTACATCGCCGGCGCGGCCACGGTGACCGCGCTGCATGTCGCGTTGAGCGATACGCAGATGCGCGACTGGGGCTGGCGCGTGCCGTTCCTGATCGCCGGCCCGCTGGGTCTGCTCGGTCTGTACATGCGCATGAAGCTGGAGGAAACCCCGGCATTCCAGGCCTATGCCGAGCAAGCCGAAAAGCGCGAGCACGACGCGCCCGGCCTGGGCGCGCTGTTCCGCATCCACTGGCCGCAGCTGCTCAAGTGCGTGGGCCTGGTGCTGGTGTTCAACGTCACCGACTACATGCTGCTGACCTACATGCCCAGCTATCTCAGCGTCACCATGGGCTATGCCGAGAGCAAGGGCCTGCTGCTGATCATCATCGTGATGCTGGTGATGATGCCGCTCAACGTGGTCGGCGGCGTGTTCAGCGATCGCCTGGGCCGCAGGCCGATGGTGATCGGCGCGTGCATCGCGCTGCTGGTGCTGGCGGTGCCGTGCCTGCTGCTGATCGGCACCGGCAACGACTGGCTGATCTTCCTCGGCCTGATGCTGCTGGGCGTGGCGCTGGTGTGCTTCACTAGCTCGATGCCGTCGACCTTGCCGGCGCTGTTCTACACCCCGGTGCGCTACAGCGCGCTGTCGATCGCCTTCAACGTGTCGGTGTCGCTGTTCGGCGGCACCACGCCGCTGGTCACCGCGTGGCTGGTCGAGCGCACCGGCGATCCGCTGGTGCCGGCGTACTACCTGATGGGCGCGGCGGTGGTGGGCATCGCGACGATGGTCTTCGTGCGCGAAACCGCCGGCCTGCCACTGCGCGGCTCGCCGCCGGCGGTGGCCAGCGAGGCCGAGGCGCATGCGCTGCTGCGCAGCGACGAACCGCTGACCGTGGATCCGACCCGGCCGGAACTGCCGGCGTCGCCGGAACCGCCGTCGCAGGCCATGCCGACCTGACGCGATCGCGGTCGCCACGCGCTGCGCCGCAAGACCCACGCGGCCAGTGCGGATCCCGGGCGCGCGACGCGTTCATGCCATTGCAGTGAACGACTGGGATCGATATCCCAGACCATGCCGTCGCCGCGTCTCCGCGGCCGGCTGGATCCGGAAAACAGGCAATAAAAAAGCCCGCTTGCAGCGAACTGCCAGCGGGCTTTGCTCCCTCCCCCACGTCGGGATGCAGGGCGATCTTGGGCGCTTTTTTTGGACATTGCACGCTGCACTGCAAAACGATACTGGGCAGTACATTCTGCGTGGGCGGGAATGGGGGACGGGAATGGGGAATAGATAAAGCGGGGGATACGCGCGTTGCATGCTTTCGCATGCGGGCGTGGCGCGGCGCACAGCGCATCTACCCGCAGCCAGCGAAGCACGCCCAACGCGATCGCTGTCGCGCTAAGGCGATGCCGCCGGTGCCGGCGCCTCCGGCAGCCATGCCGGTTGCTTGTCGTACCACTCGCGTGCGCCGAGCAGATGCCATTGCCGTTGTTCGCCGCGCAAGGCCACGCCGACGCCGAGCACGCCCCAACGCGCATACAGATCGCCCTGGGTGCCGGCGTCGCCGACGCGCAGGCGCGCGCGCAAGGCCACGCGTTCGTTCTCCGCCGCGACCCGATCCAGCCACAGCGCGTCCTTGCGCCAGCGCAGCTGTCCGCTGGCCTGCAGTTGTCCGGCATCGGCCAGCTTCAGCAACCACGCCGGCGCATCGCTGTGCTGCGCGAACACCGCCAGCACCGGGCCGGCGTCGCGCATCTGCATCTGCACCTGCGCATCGGCCTGCACCGGCGCCGCCGCGGCGATGCGTCCCTGCGGAATCCGCAGCGTCGCCCACCAATCGCCCTGCTTGGGTTGGGCGCCGTAGCGCACGCCCTGCAGGCGCAGGGTGCTGCCGCTCAGATCGAAGCGCTTGTCCTGCAGTTCGGCGCGGCGCAGCCGCGCGTCCAGGTCGAGATCGCCGGCCAGTTCCAGGCCCGCGGTCTGCAGCCGCGCCTGGCGACCGAGCACGCGCACGGTGCCCTGCCCGACCTGGCCGGACGCGTCCAGCTGCAGGTCGCCGCTGAGCCGGCCGTCGCCGCCGAGGACGCGCACCTGCGCCGCCGGCAGGTAACGGTTGTATGCGCGCAGGTCGGGCACGCGCGCGTCGGCGAAGCGCAGCCGTGCCTGCAAGGAATCGCGCAAGGTGGCCAGCGCGCCGTCGCCCTGCAGGTCCAGTTGCAGGTTCTCGCCTTCGACGAAGCTGGCCTTGGGCGCGTCCAGCGGCGCCAGCGCGAAGCGGCGCATGCGCACGTCCAATCGCGTGCGCGGCTGTTCGGCGCTGCCGACGATGCGCCCAACCGCCTGCGCCTTGCCGCTCAGGCGCACGCGCATGATCTCCGCCACCGCCTGCACGTCGGGCACGTCGAGACGGCTGCCGGGCTGCAGCGCGCCCTGCCGCAGCTGCAGATCGGCGGCGACGTCGCCGCCGCCATCGAGCTGGAACCAGGGCTTGCGCACCAGCAGGTCGCTGATCCAGTTCAACGATTCGAAATGCCAGCGCCCCTGCACGCGGCCGGAGGTGCGCGGCAGCAGCGCCGCCAGGTCGGCGAACGGCACCTGGCGTCCGGCGATGCGCAGATCGGCATCGAGCATGCTGCGTGGATCGACCTTGCCGGGCAGGCGCGCGCGGGCGTGGATGTCCTCGCCCTCCACGTCCAGCAGCAGCGTCAGCACGCCGCGATCGGTAGCGCCGACGCCGGCATGCAGCGGCACCCGCCAGTTGAGCGTACTGCCGGGCTGCAACGCGCCGCGCAGCAGGTGCAGATCGGCCTGCACATGGCCCAGCCCGGGTTCGGTGCTGAGTTTGGTGGTGTCGCCGGCGGTGTCGATGCGCAGGGCCACGCTGCGGCCGTGCATGCGCAGCGCCAGGTCGGTGATGCCCAGCTTGCGCAGTCCCGGCGCCTGCGCGCGGTAGTGGCGCGGGAACGAGAAGCGCGCGTCCAGCGTGGCCTGGTCGGCGATCTGGCGCTTGCCGTAGCGTACGCTGGCATCCTCGAACACGATCTGCGAGCGGAACAGTTCCGACGGGCCGCCACGCAGCTGCTTGAGGAAGCCGACGGTGCCGTGGCCCTTGCCCTCGATCGCAAAATCGCCGAAGCGCGCACGGCGCAGCGTGCCGCTGTGGATCGCATCGAAGCGCAGGGTCCAGCCCTGGTCGCTCGGCGGCGGTGGCGGGATCATGTCGTCGACGCGGTCCATCTCGCCGATTACGTTCACCGCTTCCATCCACGGCAGGCGCACCTCGCGATGCAGCAACGGCAGCAGCGCGATGCGCGCGCTGGCGCGGTCGGCACGCACCTGCCAGACATTGCGCTGCACATGGCCGCGCATGCGCACGTTCCAGGCGGTGATGAAGCCGGGCAGCACGGTGACGGCCGGCCCGGTGTGCATGCGGAACTTCTCCGGCTTGCGGTTGGTGGCCAGGTCGAACAGCGGCGTGTTGAGGAACACGTTGCCGGCCAGCAGGTACAGCAGGTAGGCGATCAACAGGCCGCGCAGGAACAGGCGCCAGCCGCGCGGCAGACGCCGGTAGCGAGCATGGACGGCGGTCAGTGGGCGGGCGGAGAGCGGCACCGCCGCACTATCGCCGTGGCGCGGCGTGGAGCGCGTGAAAGCGGCAGTGGAACGCACACGGCACTGCGCTGGCTGCATGCGCGCTGCGTCCTGTCATCACTAGGCAGACCCACCAGGAGAAGGGAGAAACCAGCGCCCCTCTGCCACCGGGAGAGGGGTTGGGGTGAGGGTCGGGCGCGCAAAGCGCCGCACACATCGCACAGACCATGGCTTGGGTGCATCGCGTGGCGCCCGCCTGCACCGCCGTGCGACAGGCGCAGAAAGTGAGGACGCACCCCAGCGCGGGCCCCGGCCCGATCCGCGATAATTGCCCTCCCCTTCCCACGCCATGGTCGCCGCATGTCCGCCGAACGCATCCTCCATCCCCGCCTGCGCGAACGCATCGTCAGCGCCGAGGCCGCGGCGGCGTTGATCCAGCCCGGCGAGACGGTGGCGATGAGCGGCTTCACCGGCTCCGGCTATCCCAAGGCGGTACCGATGGCGCTGGCGCAGCGCATCGAGGCGGCGCACCTGCAGGGCCAGTCGTTCAAGATCCAGCTGATGACCGGCGCCTCCACCGCGCCGGAGCTGGACGGCGCGCTGGCCAAGGCCGACGGCATCGCCCTGCGCATGCCGTTCCAGTCCGACCCGGACGCGCGCCAGCGCATCAACGCCGGCACGCTGGACTACATCGACATCCACCTCAGCCACGTCGCCCAGCACGTGTGGTTCGGCTTCTACGGCGAGATCGACACCGCGGTGGTGGAAGTGTCCGGCATTCGCGAAGACGGCAGCCTGATCCCGTCGACCTCGGTCGGCAACAACAAGACCTGGCTGGACCTGGCCAAGAAGGTGATCGTCGAGGTCAACGACTGGCAGCCGGCCGGCATCGACGGCATGCACGACGTGTACTACGGCACCGCGTTGCCACCGCACCGCAAGCCGATCCCGCTGCTGCACGCCGACGACCGTATCGGCGAGCCGTCGCTGCGCTGCGACCCGGACAAGATCGTGGCGGTGGTGCGCACCCACGGCCCCGACCGCAACAGCCCGTTCACCCCGGCCGACGCCACCAGCCAGCGCATCGCCGAGCACCTGATCGCGTTCTTCCAGCACGAGGTCGGCAAGGGCCGGCTGCCGCCCAACCTGCTGCCGCTGCAGTCCGGCGTGGGCAACATCCCCAACGCGGTGCTGGCGGGGCTGGCCAGCAGCGGCTTCCGCGACCTCAGCGCGTTCACCGAGGTCATCCAGGACGGCATGCTCGACCTGCTGCGCAGCGGCGTGCTCAAGGTCGCCTCGTGCACCGGCTTCGCGCTGAGCCCGGAGGCCAACGAGGAATTCAAGCGCAACATCGATTTCTATCGCGAGCGCATCATCCTGCGCACGCAGGAGATCTCCAACCATCCGGAACTGGTGCGGCGGCTGGGCTGCATCGGCATGAACGGCATGATCGAAGCCGACCTGTACGGCAACGTCAATTCCACCCACGTGATGGGCAGCCGCATCATGAACGGCATCGGCGGCTCCGGCGACTTCGCCCGCAACGGCTTCCTGTCGATCTTCCTCAGCCCCAGCACGGCGAAGAACGGCAGCATCTCCTCGATCGTGCCGATGGTCAGCCATGTCGATCACACCGAGCACGACGTGTCCATCATCGTCACCGAGCACGGCCTGGCCGACCTGCGCGGCCTGCCGCCGCGGCAGCGCGCGCAGCAGTTGCTCGCGCACTGCGTGGACCCGAGCTACCGCGCGCAACTTCAGGACTATTTCGACCGCGCCCTGCACGCCAGCTACGGCAAGCACACCCCGCACCTGCTGCCCGAGGCGCTGTCCTGGCACCAGCGCTGGCTGGACACCGGGACGATGCACGCGGGCGGATGAGCGGCGCCGGCAGCGGGTATCCTGCGCCGATGCTGACCACCCTGGCGGTTTCCTCCTATCGTTCCCTGCGCGAGCTGGTGCTGCCGCTGGCGGGGCTGACCCTGATCACCGGCGCCAACGGCAGCGGCAAGTCCAACGTCTATCGCGCGCTGCGCCTACTCGCCGACACCGCCCAGGGCGGGGTGATCGCCGCGCTGGCCCGCGAAGGCGGCTTGCCGTCGGCGCTGTGGGCCGGCCCGGAGACGCTCAGCCGCGCGGTCCGGCGCGGCGATCACCCCGTCCAGGGCACGACGCGGCAGCAGGCCGTCGGGCTGAAGCTGGGCTACGCCAGCGACGCGTTCGGCTATGCCATCGACCTGGGCCTGCCGATGCCGTCGGCGTCGGCCTTCGGGCTGGATCCGCAGATCAAGCGCGAATGCATCTGGGCCGGCCCCTGGCTGCGCCAGTCCAACCTGCTGGTGGACCGCAACGGGCCGGCGGTGCGCCTGCGCACCCAGGACGACGGCTGGACCGACGCCGGCGCCGGCATCGCCAGTTTCGACAGCGTGCTGGCGCAGTTCTCCGATCCGCGCGCGGCACCGGAGATGCATGCGGTGCGCGAGAACATTCGCCGTTGGCGCTTCTACGACCACTTCCGCACCGACGCCGCGGCACCGGCACGCATGCCGCAGATCGGCACGCACACGCCGGTGCTGAGCAACGACGGCGCCGACCTCGCCGCCGCCCTGCAGACCATCCTGGAGATCGGCGACGCCGACGGCCTGCATGCGGCGGTGGACGATGCCTTTCCCGGCGCGAGGCTGACGATCGAGGTGCATGCCGGGCGCTTCGACCTGGCGATGCACCAGCACGGCCTGCTGCGGCCGCTGTCGGCGGCCGAATTGTCCGACGGTACCTTGCGCTACCTGCTGTGGATCGCCGCCCTGCTGAGCCCGCGCCCGCCGGAACTGCTGGTGCTCAACGAACCGGAAGCGAGCCTGCATCCCGACCTGCTGCCGGCGCTGGCGCGGCTGATCGGCAGCGCCGCGCGGCAGGCGCAGATCCTCGTGGTCTCGCATGCCAGCCGGCTGATCGCGGCACTGGAGCAGCAGCCCGATTGCCTGCACCACCTGCTGATCAAGGAACACGGCCAGACCGACGTCGCCGGCCTGCGCGCGCTCGATCGGCCGGCGTGGCATTGGCCCAGCCGCTGAGGCGGGGCATCCAAAATCCGCGCAAATGTGCGGCAACGTCGTAGGAGCGGCTTCAGCCGCGACGGGCGTTACCGGTCACGCCTCTCGCGGCTGAAGCCGCTCCTATAACACCGCTGCAGATTCGGCGGTCGCTTGCAGGTCGTCGGCGCGAGGTGCGGACTCGGGCGCGGCCAGGAACGCCAGCTTGCGGCCGCGCGGCAAGCGCTTGAGTGCGTATTCGGCGCGCGAGGCGGCGGCGCGGTCGGGGTAGGCGCGGCTGGCCAGCAGCCGTACCGGCGGGTTGGCGCGGGTGTACTTGGCGCCGGCGCCGCGCAGGTGCGCCTGGAAGCGGGCCTGCAGGTCCGGGGTGATGCCGGCGTAGTAGCTGCCGTTGCGGCATTCGAGCAGATACAGGAACCAGGGCGAGTCGGCAGGCATGCAGGCATTATCGACACGGTGGCCGGTTTCGCCAGCAGCGGCGTCCGCACATGCGCGCATGCGATCTCGGGCATCACCTATTGGTCAGACCCCGATGTCGGCCAACGCTGTGCTGGCGGCATCGACCAGTTGCCGGCCTTCGGTGGTCAGCTTGAGCCCACACGCATGGCGCTGGAACAGCGTGACGCCGGGCAGGGCCTGGTGCGTCGGGCACCGGCAGGCGATCGCCGATGCCCAAGCCCACCAACTCGCAGCTTGTCCATTCCATCGCGCCACGGCCATGCCGTCGCGCTGAACCGGCGACAACAGGTCTTAATGCCCGGCCAACACCTTGCCAGCCGCTGCCACACACCGGCATACCGTGGTCATCGGATGGGCGGATAACGTCATCACCGGCACGCAGCCGTCGATACCGAAGCTCTCTCCCTTCGCATTCGGCGGCGCGTCCGGCCCCTCTTCCGGGCCTCCCCCGCCCCCCCACGCACGCAGCCGGTCAGGCTGCGTGCGTTTCTCCCAACAGCGCCTTCAGGCCGCCTGCGCCACACGCGCCTGACGCCGCGCGCGCACCGCCTGCGCCAGCCGCTCCAGCACCTGCACCGAGCTGTCCCAGTCGATGCAGCCGTCGGTGATGCTCTGGCCGTAGACCAGCGGCTGGCCGGCGACTAGGTCCTGGCGGCCACCGCGCAGGTGGCTCTCGACCATCGCGCCGACGATGCGGGTCTGCCCGGCCTCGAGCTGGCGGGCGATGTCCTCGATCACCTTGGGCTGGTTGTCCGGGTTCTTGCCACTGTTGGCGTGGCTGGCGTCGACCATCAGCCGCGCCGGCAGGCCGGCCTTCTCCAGCACCTGCGCCGCCGCGGCGACGCTTTCGGCGTCGTAGTTGGGCTGGGTGCCGCCGCGCAGGATCACGTGGCAATCGGGATTGCCGGCCGTGGCCGCCACCGCGGTCTGCCCGTCCTTGGTGACCGCCAGGAAATGGTGCGGATGCGAGGCCGCGCCAACCGCATCGACCGCGATCTTGACGTCGCCGCTGGTGCCGTTCTTGAAGCCCACCGGGCACGACAGGCCGGACGCCATCTCGCGGTGCACCTGGCTCTCGGTGGTGCGCGCGCCGATCGCGCCCCAGGCCACCAGGTCGGCGATGTACTGCGGCGAGATGATGTCGAGGAACTCCACGCCGGCCGGCAGACCCAGGCGGTTGATGTCGCGCAGCAGGCCGCGCGCCAGGCGCAGGCCCTTGTTGATGTCGAAGCTGCCGTCGAGGTTGGGGTCGTTGATCAGGCCCTTCCAGCCGACCGTGGTGCGCGGCTTCTCGAAGTACACCCGCATCACGATCTCCAGCGCATCGCCGTAGGTCTCACGCAGCGGGCGCAGGCGCTGCGCGTACTCCATCGCCGCGACCGGGTCGTGGATCGAGCAGGGGCCGATCACCACCGCCAGGCGGTCGTCGCGGCCGTGCAGGATCTCGTGCAGCGCCGCACGCGCGGCGGCGACGGTCTGCGAGGCCTCCTCGTCGCAGGGCAGCAGCGCCTGCAGTTGGGAGGGCGGGGTCAGCGGTTCGATCTTGCGGATGCGCAGATCGTCGGTGTGCGGGGCCATGTGCGTGTCTCGTCGGGGGGCTGGGTGGGGGCCAGATCCGGCGGCATGAAAAAAGCCGCCAGGTTCGCTGGCGGCTTTCGGGATTGCGGCTGAAGTGTCCTTCAGGGTGAACGCGATCCTTCCTCCGCCAGCGGCATCGGAAAACCGTAATACCAAAAGTAAAAGCTGCGGCAGGAAGCGTTCATGGGACGTAGTGATAGCACAGGGTTTGCGGCAGCGCCACAGTTGCTGATGCAACAAACGTGGGATTGGTGCGTCGGGATTCGGGATTCGAAAAAGCGGTTCGACGTGGCGGAAAGGCTATGCGGTCGCCGTCATCGAATAGGAGCGGTTGATGCACGCGTTCTTGCGTGGCGCTTCGCGCTCGGACCCTCACCCCAACCCCTCTCCCGGTGGGAGAGGGGCTAGCCACTTCCCTTCTCCCATCGGGACCATGGCCCCCTTTTCGGGGGAAGGTGCCCCGCAGGGGCGGATGAGGGTGCGACAGCAAGCGATCCAATCTCCACAGGCACACGCCCATACATTCCTGCGAGGCGCTGCGCGTCCCGGACCCTCACCCCAACCCCTCTCCCGATGAGAGAGGGGCTACTGCGCTTCCCTTCTCCCATCGGAAGAAGGTGCCCCGCACGGGCGGATGAGGGTGCGGCAGCAAGCGATCCAATCTCCGTAAGCACACGCCCATGCGTTCCTGCGTGGCGCTGCATGCTCCGGACCCTCACCCCAACCCCTCTCCCGGAGGGAGAGGGGCTACTGCGCATCCCGAATCCCCACTCCCGACTCCCAGCCCCTCAGAAATCCAGCACATACTCCATCGCCACCTCGCGGCCGATCGCGTCGTACAGGGTGGTGTTGTAGAACTGGTAGCCGTAGTAGCGCTCCTTGTTGTCGTAGCCCACGGTATTGAGCACGTTGTTGATGTACAGGTTGACCTTCATCTTCGGGGCGATGCGGTAGCCGGCGGTGAGGTTCCAGTACAGCGCCGGGCCGACGCGACCGAAGTAGCGGGTGGTGCTCTCGCCGAAGTGGCGATTGCCGCTGTCGGTGACGCGGCAGGCGTCGGAGGGGCTGGGTTGGTAGCCGTCGTCGAAGCGGGTGCAGGTGCCCCAGTTCACCGCCTGGGTGGAGCCGAAGCGCTTGGCATAGAGAGTGAGATCCAGCGGGCCGCCGTTCTCCCAGTGCACGCTGCCGCGCAGCTTGCTGCGGATCTTCTGGTCGCGCAGGTTCTTGTCGTCGTCGGTGCGGTAGGTCTGCTCGTGGTAGCCGATCAGGTTGTTGTAATCCAGGGCGACACTGAAGTTGCCCCAGCGCGCGGTGTTGAAGCGGTACTTCAACGAGGCATCGACGCCGGACACGTGCATCTGCGCGATGTTGATCGGCCCCTGCTCGATGCCGGTGACGCGGCCAGCGGCATCGCGCGACACGCGCGAGAGGATGCGCGCGCAGTACTCGGCGCCGCCGGGATTGACCCACACGCCGCCGGCGGTGGTCAGGCCGGTGCGGCAGCCGGCTTCGGCGCTGAGCACCTCGTCGCGGTTGAGGTCCTTGATCATGTCCTGCAAGCGGATCCGGTAGTAGTCCGCGGTGAGCGACAGGCCCTCGGCGATGTCCCAGACAAAGCCGGCGGTGACCGAGCGGCCATGCTCCGATTCCAGGTCCGGGGTGCCGCGGCGGTTGACCTGCATCAGGTAGAACACGTCGCTGTTCTCGGCGCTGCAGCCGCCGGTGAGGTAATAGCCCTTCTGGATGCAGCGGTACTGGTCGATCACAGTCTGCTGGGTGGAACTGGGTTCGCCGAGCACGTAGTGCATGTCCGGGGCGCGGAAACTGGTGGCGACGCTGCCGCGCAGCAGCAGCGTGCTCAGCGGCCGCCACTCCAGGCCGGCGCTCCAGGTGGTGTCGCGCTGGGTGCCGATCGCCGCGCCGAGGTCGCTGCCGTAGGCGCGGTAGTCGCCGTAGCGGTCGTGGCGTGCGGCCAGGCTGGCGTTGAGTGAGGACAACAGCGGCACGTCGAACTCGATGCCGCCGGAATAACGCAGGCGCTCGCCGCCGCCGTAGTCGACCACGTCCAGCGGATAGCAGGTGTTGGCACAGGGATCCGGTGACAGCCGGTAGCCCTGCTTGGCCACTTCGCCGACCGCGGCGAACTTGATCGGCCCGGCCCAGCCCTGCAGCAGCTCGCCGGTGATGTTGGCGCTGGCCTGGTTGACCCAGGAATCGGCACGGTTGTGCGCCTTCACCGCCAGGTCGTTGTACTGCGCGCCGGTCAGCGGCTGGTACCAGCGCGACTCGTCCAGGTCGTAGATCGGCGTGCCGTCGGCGGTGCTGCCCAGTTGCGGGCCGAGGAAATAGGCGGTGGCCTTCTGCGTGTCCACGGTGCGCACGTATTCGTCGACGGTGTAGCGCGCGCGGCCCACCGCCACTTCCCAGTCGAAGCGATCGGCGAGGCGGCCCTTGAGGCCGGCGCTCAGGTCCCAGGACAGTTCCTTGGTGGTGTTGGCCAGGTTCTTCCAGCCGCCGGATTCGAAGCGGGTGAGCTGGCGGATCGCGTACAGGTCGCGGTCGCTGCCGGTGTCGTGGAACGGGCCGAGGTAGACGTAGGGCGGGTCGTAGGTCCAGTAGCCGAGGCTCTTGGTCGTGGACAGCGTGCTCCAGGCCTGCACGCCGTTGTCGAAATCGAAGGTGCCGTACAGATAGGCCGAGCCGCTGTCGCCGCCGCTGGCGGCCAGCCAGTCGGCGTAGTCGTGGGCCATGCCGCAGTAGCCGCCGAGGTTGCGCACGGTATCGCTGTTGTAGTCGTAGCTCAGCCGCTGCGCGTCGACGAACTGGCCGCCGAAGCGCGCGCAGGTGCCGCTGGGCGGCGCCAGGCGCGTGTTGTTGCCGGCGTCGACCAGGCTCAGGCCGGTGAACGGATTGAAGCCGTACTTGCGCGCCTGCGCGGTCCAGTTGCTGTAGGACTCGTCGTCCTGGTCGTCCATCTTCGGTCGCTCGCCGACCGACAGCGGATCGCGCCGGGTCCACTGCAGCGCGTAGGTCAGGTTCCACTTGTCGCCACTGCGGCCGCCGACCCAGGACAGGTCGACCACGTCGCGCCCGCCGGCGGTGGCGGTGCCGCCGCGCAGGCGCACCTGGTTGCCCTCGTAGCCCTGCTTGAGGATCACGTTGATCACGCCGGCGACCGCATCCGAACCGTAGATGGCCGAGGCGCCGCCGGTGAGGATCTCGATGCGCTCCACCGCCGCGGAGGGGATATTGGCGTAGTTGGCGAAGTTGCTCTCGCCGGCGTAGGGCTGCGGGTAATCGGCGACGCGGTGGCCGTTGACCAGCAGCAGCGTGCGCCCGGGGCCGAGGTCGCGCAGGCTCACCGGCGAGGCATTGGGCGTGTGCGAGCCGTACTTGGTGTCGGCCTCGACGCTGCCCTGCTGGTTGAGCGTACTGAGCACGTCGTAGACGGTGAGAAAGCCTTCCTGCTGGATCTGCTGCGCACTGATCGTCAGCACCGGCTCGGCGCCCTCCACTTCCGAGCGCTTGATCCGCGAGCCGGTCACCACGACCTGGCCAAGGTCGGTGGTGGCGGCCTTGGGCGTGGCGGTGTCGGCGTCCTGCGCGCGCGCCTCAGCAGCGCCGTACAGCGCCAGCACGATGCCGAACGCAAGCGTGGTGGATGAGCGAAGTGGCATGCGATGTCCCCGGCGGCGGATGGAAGCAGCGCCGTGCGCGCACGACGTGCGGTGTCCCCTTCGCTGCGCCGCGCCCACGACCGTGCCGCGCATGCCGCAGGCACGCGCCACCCTGCGCCGGCCGCGACGCAAACAAAAGGACGAACATGCGGGCGTGCAGATCCCCTGCGCCCGTGAGTTTCTAACCTGCATGGCGCTGACAGCACTGTCAACACGCTGCCATGCATCGCTCGTAGACGTTTTTTGGTTGTGCGCGATTCGTTGCAATGCACGCGGATTCCCGCCGCATCGTCGCAGCGGGACCGCGTGTGGCGCCGCTCAGCTGGACGGCAGCGCCAGCGCCGCCTGGCGGCCGCTGGCGAACGGACCATGCACCGCCAGCACCGTGTCCGACTCGTCGCTGTTGTCGGTGACCACGATGCGGTACTGCGCGCCGCCCGGCGCGACCCGTACCACGACGTGGCCATTGGTGCTGGTCATCTCGCGGATACGCTTGTTGGCGACCACGTTCTCCGGCTTCATCGCGGTGGCGTAGATGTCGCGCGGGCCCGGGTACAACCGCTCGCTGAGCATGTTCTCCAGCGGCGACACCGATGGGTGCGCCGAGTCGTTGGTGAGGATGACGAACGCGCGCGGACGCAGCGCGCGCACGCAGGCCGGGCCCATCGCATCCGCATACGCATGATGGTTGGCCACCGCCACGTCGACCGCGCCGACCATCTGCGCCACCGGCGTTTCCACGTCGCGCCAGGGATCGTCGCCGTAGTAGTTGATGCTGTTGGAGAGGTCGCCGCCGCTGTAGTAGGTGAAGGCGCCGTAGTGCAGGCGCAGCGCGGCCGAGCACTGGTTCTCGGTCGGCACGGCGCCTGGCGGAAACAGGGCGCGCGTGCGTTCGCCATCGCCGGTCCACAGCTCGCCGTTGACCACCAGGTTGCGGATGGCGAAGTCCGGGTACGCGGCGGCATCGCGATGCAACCGCAACTGGTCGGCGGCGCCGGCACGGAAGCGTTCGACCCGTGCGCCAATCGCGCGCTGCTGCTCGATGAAGGCGCGGTAGTTGCGCTGGTTGGGATCGTCCAGCGCTTGCGGATACGCATAGTCCGGGTAGCCGCGATCCAGGTAGCGACGGATCGGCAGCAATTGCGCCACGTCGGTCACGCCGGTCAGGGCGTAGTGCCCACCCGGCGCCAGCGGCGTGTCCGGCAGGCATTCGCCCATGTGGTCGCGGTGGAAGTGGGTGAGCACGAAGTCGTCGAGTTCGTGGCGGCCGGCCTGCGCCAGATGGCGGTGCGCATAGCGGCCGACCCACTCGCCCGGGCGGCGGCTGGCGTTGGGCAACTCGTCGATCAGGTACTTGTCCAGGCCGTCGATGGCGCCGGCGTCGATCATCATCGCGGTGCCGTCGGGGCACACGATCAGGGTCGCGTTGCCGCGGCCGGTGCCGATGTGGTGGATGTCGAGCATGCCCGGGGTCCAGCCGCCGAGCGGTTCGCGGATGCGATCGACGGATGCGGCAGGGGTGGCCGCGGCGCGCTGCGCCCACCCCGGCAGTGGCAACATGCCGGCGGCGAGCGCCGTGCCGAGGCCACCGAGGAAGCGGCGGCGCGTAAGGTGCGAAGAAGGCATCGAAGGGTCCTGGCAGATCAAGGAAAGCGGCAGGCGTGGCGTCGCCGCGCGCTGGCGGCGACGCACGCATGGCGCAGGGCGTGGTTCACCAGGCCCATTGCAGCGAGGCGACGTAGCTGCGGCCGAAGATCGGCCGACCCACGGTCGCGTCCGCCTGCACCAGGTCGCCGGACACGCCGGGCGCGCGCGCATTGCCTTCGGTGAGACCATGCGCATCGGTGACGTTGGTGCACAGCAGTTGCGCACTGAGGTTGGCGTCGAGCTGCAGATGCAGGCCGAGGTCCAGCGTGCGATAGGCCGGCAGCACGCTGGCGTTGGTGAAGTCCTGGAAGCGTCGACCGATGCCGAACCAGGTCGCGTAGGCGCGCGCTTCCACCTCGCCGACCTGGAAGCGGTAGCTCGGCTGCAGCGACCAGCTGTACTTGGGTACGCGCGGGATCTCGTTGTCGACCAGGGAAGCGCCGGACAGCCCGCTGAAGGTGTCGGCGCCGCTGATGCGCGGGTCCTGCAGCGTCACCGAACCGGTCAGCTCGAGGCCGTCCAGCGGCCGCCACGTACCCTCGAATTCCACGCCCTTGGTGCGCGTGTCGATCAGCAGCGGCACGTTGACCAGCAGGCCACTGGCATTGGCGACGTAGGTGCTGGAATTGAGCGACTTGAAGTCGCTGTAGAAGCCGATCAACACCAGCTCCAGCGGCCGCGAGGCGTACTTCACCCCGAGTTCGGCCTGGCGGATCGGCGTCACCGGCGTGGCGCGGCCGTCGGGCATGCGTCCACCGATGCCGGCGACCACGTTGCCCCATTGCTCGCTCAGCCGCGGGAAGCTGAAGCTCTCGGTGTAGCGGGCGAAGGCATTGACCGGGTCGGCGATCTTGTAGGAGGCGCCGAGCGTCCACGAGGTGCCGGCCATGTCCTTGCTGTAGGGCACGCTGCCGACCAGGCCGGTGACCGTGCGCGCGGCCAGCGGGCCGCTGCCGGCGATGGTCTGGGTGCCGATCACACCGCGGTTGCCTTCCTCGCGCCGCCACACCCGGCGGATGCCGGCGTCCACCTGCCAGGCGTCGTCCAGCTTCCAGGTATCGGCCGCGTACAGCGCGGTGGCGGTGCCGTGGCTGTCGCCGATCAGGTCGCCGCTGCCGTACGCGGTGAAGCCGTTCTCGGTCAGGCTGCCCAGCACCTGCCCGGCGGCGTTCAGCGCCTGGATATCCAGCGCGTCGGGATTGCTCTTCACGTCGGTCAGCAGTGCGTTGCCGAGTTGCGCCTGGCGCAGCGTGAAACGGCTGACGCTCAGGCCCATGGTGATGTCGTGGCTGCCGCCGCCGGCCAGGTCGAACAGCCGGCCCAGGCGCAGGTCGTTGACGAGGTCGCTGTAGTGGGTCTGCGTGCTGGACCAGGTGTTGATCATCGCCAGGCCGGCGGTGGAGGCCGGATCGAACGGCGTGTTGCTGCCGGCCAGCACGTAGCGCAGCGACGCAGTGCCCGGGAAGGCCGCGCGCGCCGCGCCCAGCCGCGAGGCGAGCAGCGCCGCCGCATCGGTCGGCGCGCCGTTGAACAGCGCATTGAAACCGACGTCGCCGTTGACGTAGCGCGCCCTGTCACTCAGTCGCCAGCCGTTGGCGAATTCGGTGTCGCCGCCGATGGTCAGGGTGCGCGTGACCGGATGCACGCCATCGGCCAGGTCGCGCGTCTCCACGCCGTTGCCGCCAGCGCCGTCGAGGGTGCGGAAGGCGACGTGGCGGAAGCTGGCGCTGTTGAGCGTGCCGGTGCCCGGATCGATCAGCGCGCTCAGCGACTGGCCATTGCGCGGGTCGGCCAGCGGGATCGCGCTGTAGAACACGCCGCGGTCGTTGAGATACTTGAAGTCGGCGAAGATCTTGCCGAAATCGAACTTGTAGGTGCCGCCGACCTTGAACTGCCCGCCCTGGTTGCCGTTGCCGAAGCCCGGATCGCGCAGGCCGTCGCTCTGTCGGTAGAAGCCGCTGACCGCGTACTGCAGCGCGTCGTTGCCCTTGACCGGACCGGACGCCACGCCGTCGATGCGGGCCAGCGCATCGGCGCCGCCGGTCAGCTTGACTGCGCCGCTGGGCGTGTCGGTGCCGTGGTTGGTGATGAAATTGAGCACGCCGCCGGATGCATTGTTGCTGTAGATCGGCGCGGTACCGCCGCGCACCACTTCGGCATCGGTGGTGCCCAGGTCGAGTCGGTAGACCTCGTCGATCTGCAGTTGCCGCTCGTAGTTGGATTCGAACAGCGGCAGGCCGTCCTCGAGCACGTCGAGCAGACGGAAGCCGGACCACGGCAGGCCGCGGATCACCACGTTCTCGCCACCGGCCTCGCCGCCGGAGTTCTCCACGGTCACGCCCGGCACCGAGCGCAGCAGGTCGACCACGCTGCGCGGCGCCTGCCGCGCGATCGCCTCGGCGCCGACCGTGGACACCGCGTACGGCGCCAGGAACTTCGGCTGCTGGGTGGCGGTGCCGGTGACCACCACCCGGTCCAGGTCGATCGCATCGGCGGCGGCCGGCGCGGGCGCGGCGGCGCTGGCCGCGGGCATCACGGTGGCCTGCACGATCACCGTGTCGCCGTCCAGGCGGAAGCCCAGGTCGGTGCCGCGCAGCAGGCCGCTGAGCGCCTGCCGCGGGTCGCCGGCGACGCTGCCGCCGGGGCTGCGCTTGTCGCGCAGCAGCGCCGGATCGGCGATCACCTGCAGGCCGGTGGCACGCGAGAACGCGGCCAGGGTGGCGCCGAGGTCGCCGGGCGGCAGGGTCGCGGCGGCCGGCGTCGCGGCGGCGGCCGACGGTGCGATGGCGGGCAGCGCCACCAGCACCGCCAGGGCAGCGGCCAGCGCGGTGGCGCGCGGAGAACGGAGGGCACAACGGAAGGAGCGGCGGGGCGGCATGAGCAAGGTCGTCGTCGGGTCGCCAACGTGGCGTGGCAAAGGACAAAGACGCCGCAACGCGCCGATCCCGACAGGGGATTGCATGAATTTTTTGTGACGCGTCGCAGCACCGCACGGTCGCGTGGCAGGCGAACCGGCCGCGTGGACAGGCGCCGCGCGCCGTCGCGCGGCCGTTCGCTCCAGCGTCATCGCGCATGCGCGAACAGCGCCCGCCCGCCGGCCGCTTCGCCTTCGCGTGCACCACCGCGTTGCCCCGACGCTGCCGGCGACGGCGCCAGACCCGGCACGTCGCGCCTGCCCGCGTACGCAACACCGAGACAGCGACGGCGCCTACTGCGGCGCGGCGGCGTGTTCCACGCGGATGCCGTCGGCGCGCTGCTGCAGTTGCAGCGGATACAGCTGCGCCAGATGCATGAGGGTCTGCTCCGGCCGGTCCAGGCGGAAGCGCCCGGACACCTGCAGCGCACCCAGCGCCGGATCGGCGAGCACGATCGGCTGCGGCGAGCGCCGATTGAGCCGCTCGATCAGCCGCGCCAGCGGAATGCCGGCGGTCTGCAGCCAGCCCTCGCGCCAGTCGCCGGCCTGCGGATCGAAGCGCGTCAACGCGCCCAGGCCGGTGCCGGCCGTGTCGATGCGCATGCCGGCTGCCAGCACCTGGTGCGCGGCGCCGTTGTCGATCTCCACCCGCCCCGAATACACCGACAGCTCGCTGGTGGCGCCATCGCGCGCCAGGTTGAACACGGTGCCCAGCACCTGCACCCGCGCCGGGCCCAGATTCACCTGGAACGGGCGCTGCGGATCGTGGGCGACGTCGAAGAACACCTCGCCGCGCTCCAGCGCCACCTCGCGCCGCTGCGCGCGCAGTTGCACGCGGACCCGGCTGGCACCGTTGAGGGTGAGCACGCTGCCATCGTCCAGGCGCAGCACCCGGGTCTGTCCGGGCGCGGTCGTGGCCACGATCGGTGCCGGATCCGGGCGCAGCCGCGGCCACAACAGCACCGCCAGCAGCGCCAGGCCGGCCGCCAAGGCCGCCAGCGGCCGCCAGCCGCGACGGCGCGGACGCTGTGCCACGGGCACCGGCGCAGCGCCGGCAGACGCTGCCACCGCGCGTGGAGCGGGCACGCGGGCGGCGGCCGGCGCAACGGTGGCCACGGCCGGCGCGTCCGTCGGCGCGGCGTAGGCGGCCAGCGCCTCCAGCAGCGCCGCATCGTGGGCCAGCGCCCACAACGCATCGAACGCGGCGCGGTGCGCCGGATCGGCTGCCAGCCACTCGGCCAGGCCCGCTGGATCGCCACCCGCCGTGGCCAGGGCGCGCGCGACCCAGTCGGCCGCGGCGTCCTGCACCGCGTCATCGGCGGCGGCGTTGCCCTGCCTCATGCCGCGTCCTCCGGGCCACGCCGACCCGCCGCGGGCGGCGGCGCCGCGTCGCCACGCGCCACCGTCTCCTGCAGCCAGCGCAGGCCGCGGCTGACATGCTTCTCCACCGCCGCCTCGCTCAGGCCCAGCGCCTCGCCGATCTCGCGGTAGCCCTGCCCGCGCAGGCGGCTGCGCACGAACACCTCGCGGCGCAGCGGCGGCATGCCCTGCAGCGCGCGGGCGAAGGTCTCCACGCGTTGCCGCTGCATCGCCGCCTCCTCCACGCCCGGCGCCGGGCTGGGCACTTCGTCGTCGATGGGCTCGGTGCGCTGGCGCTGGCGCCGGCGCAGGTGGTCGTGCAGCAGGTTCAGGGCGATCGCCCTGGCCAGCGCGGCCAGGTCGGTGACCGCGTGGTCGCGTGCGTACACGACCACGCGCAGGAAGGTCTCCTGCACCAGGTCCTCGGCCAGCGACCAGTCGCCGGTGCGGCGGAACAGGAAGCGCTGCAACGCCGGCCGGTGCTGGTCCAGCCGATGCGGATCGAGTTGGCAGACCGGGGCGACCATGACCGCTCGCAGAGGCTGGGCGAGCGCAGCTTATAGCGCATCGGCATGCCACCGCGATGACCGGCATGCGGTGCGGCCGCCGCCGGCGCGCGCGCAAAACGCGCACAAAAAAAGAGCCCCGCATCGCTGCGGGGCTCCTTTCGACTGCGTGGAACAGGTCGGCCGAGGCCGGCTGGATCAGAAATCCATGCCGCCCATGCCGCCCATGCCGCCACCCATGCCACCCGGGGCGGCCGGCTCTTCCTTCTTCGGGGCCTCGGCCACCATCGCTTCGGTGGTGATCATCAGGCCGGCGATCGAGGCGGCGTTCTGCAGCGCCGAACGGGTCACCTTGGTCGGATCCAGGATGCCGAACTCGACCATGTCGCCGAACTCGCCGTTGGCGGCGTTGTAGCCGAAGTTGCCGCTGCCTTCCTTGACCTTGTTGAGGATCACGGACGGCTCTTCGCCGGCGTTGGTGACGATCTCGCGCAGCGGCGCTTCCATCGCGCGCAGCGCGATCTGGATGCCGTGGGTCTGATCTTCATTGGCGCCCTTCAGCTCGCCGATCGCGCTCAGCGCGCGCACCAGCGCCACGCCGCCGCCCGGGACCACGCCTTCTTCCACCGCCGCACGGGTCGCGTGCAGGGCGTCTTCGACGCGCGCCTTCTTTTCCTTCATCTCGATCTCGGTCGAGGCACCGACCTTGATCACCGCCACGCCGCCGGCCAGCTTGGCCACGCGCTCCTGCAGCTTCTCGCGATCGTAGTCCGACGAGGTCTCTTCGATCTGCGCCTTGATCTGCTTGATGCGCGACTCGATCGCCGAGGTGTCGCCGGCGCCGTCGATGATGGTGGTGTTCTCCTTGGAGACCTGCACCTTCTTGGCGCGGCCCAGATCCTTGATGGTCGCCTTCTCCAGCGCCAGGCCCACTTCCTCGGAGATCACGGTGCCGCCGGTCAGCACGGCCATGTCTTCCAGCATCGCCTTGCGACGGTCGCCGAAGCCCGGGGCCTTGACCGCCACGACCTTGACGATGCCGCGGATGGTGTTGACCACCAGGGTCGCCAGCGCCTCGCCTTCCACTTCCTCGGCGACGATCAGCAGCGGCTTGCCGGCCTTGGCCACGCCTTCCAGCACCGGCAGCAGGTCACGCACGTTGGAGATCTTCTTGTCGTGCAGCAGCACGAACGGGTCGTCCAGGTCGGCCTGCTGGCTCTGCTGGTTGTTGATGAAGTACGGCGACAGGTAGCCGCGATCGAACTGCATGCCCTCGACCACGTCCAGCTCGTTCTCCAGGCCCGAGCCTTCCTCGACCGTGATCACGCCTTCCTTGCCGACCTTCTTCATCGCGTCGGCGATGATGTTGCCGATCGACTCGTCGGAGTTGGCGGAGATGGTGCCGACCTGGGCGATGGCCTTGTCGTCGGCGGTGGGCTTGCTGATCTTCTTCAGCTCGGCCACGGCGGCCACGACGGCCTTGTCGATGCCGCGCTTGAGGTCCATCGGGTTCATGCCGGCGGCGACCGCCTTGGAACCTTCGCGGATCAGCGCCTGCGCCAGCACGGTGGCGGTGGTGGTGCCGTCGCCGGCGTTGTCGGAGGTCTTGGACGCGACTTCCTTCACCATCTGCGCGCCCATGTTCTCGAACTTGTCGGCCAGTTCGATTTCCTTGGCGACGGAGACGCCGTCCTTGGTGATGGTCGGCGCGCCGAAGCTCTTCTCGAGCACGACGTTGCGGCCCTTCGGGCCCAGGGTGGCCTTGACGGCATTGGCGAGGATGTTGACGCCGCGCACCATGCGCGAACGGGCGTCTTCACCGAAACGGATATCTTTGGCAGCCATGTGTGTTGCTCCGGGATTCGTGATTGGGGATTAGGGATTCGCTAAAGCGGGGAGTCGGGTCTGGATCCTGGATCGCGCGGCGCCTGGCGCCTTTGCCAATTCCGAATCCCGATTCCCGAATCCCGCGATCGGGGGCTTCAGCCCACGATCGCCAGAACGTCGTCTTCGCGCAGCACCTTGTACTCGACGCCTTCGGCCTTGTAGCTGGAACCGGCGTACTGGCCGTAGATGACCTTGTCGCCGACCTTCAGCGCCGGGGCGCGCACGCTGCCGTTGTCCAGCGGCTTGCCGGCGCCGACGGCCACGACTTCACCCTTGGTGGACTTTTCCTTGGCCGAATCCGGGATCACGATGCCGCCGGCGGAGATTTCGTCGGCTTCGATCGGCTTGACTACGACGCGGTCGTGAAGCGGCTTGATGCTCATTGAGTGAGACCTCTTAAGTGATTGATTGGTCTAGGAAAGGCCGGCGATGTTAGCACTCGCCCATGACGACTGCCAGCAACGCTCGCGAAAAAACCCGGTAGCGCCGGGATGCGCTTGATGTAGTGCCGTGGCCGGGGCTTTCAAGGGCGGGAGGCAAAAAATTTTTGCCGGGAACGTGCATTCGGTGGCAAGCAGTGACCGAATCCCGTCACAGTGTCACAGAGGCAGGCTAGGCTGAGCGCGGACCCAGGGGGGGATCCGTCACCAAAAGGAGTTGTCGATGAAGCCATCCGCCGTTGCGCTGCCGCTGGCCTGTTTGCTCGCCCTTGCCGGGCCGGCCCAGGCCGCCGTATTCATCAATGAATTGCATTACGACGATGCCACCGCCGCCGGCGACACCGGCGAAGGCGTGGAGATCGTCGCCACCGCCGGGGAGAGCCTGAGCGGCTACCGCGTCTACCTGTACAACGGCAGCAACCCGGGGTCGGCCACCGTCTACGCCAACAGCGCGGTGCCGGCCGGCAACCTGGTCAGCTGCGGCGGGCAGGTGCGCATCGCCACCGTCAGCTACGCCAGCAACGGCATCCAGAACGGGCCCAACGACGGCCTGGCGCTAGTCGACGGCAACGGTAAGGTGGTGCAGTTCCTCAGCTACGAGGGCGCCATCACCGGCGGCGGCGGCCCCGCCGCGGGCATGACCAGCCAGAACCTGCCGGTCAGCGAGAGCAACAGCACCCCGGCCGGCACCTCGCTGCAGCTGCGCGGCAACGGCAGTGCCGCGGCCGACTTCAGCTGGAGCGACAGCGCCACCAGCACCTTCGGCGCCTGCAACAACGGCCAGACCTTCGCCGGCGGTGGCGGCAGCAACGCCGCGCCGACGGTGACCGCCACCACCCCGACCCAGGGCGCCACCGACTTCCCCGCCGCCGGCGACCTGGCGGTGACCTTCAGCGAGGCGGTGAGCCTGGCCAGCGGCGCGTTCGGCCTGAGCTGCCAGCAGTCCGGCAGCGTGGCGCTGACCTATCCCAGCAGCGGCACCCAGTTCTCCCTGTCCACCAACACCGCGCTGAAGGCCGGCGAGAGCTGCACCCTGAGCATCGTCGCCGCACGCGTGAGCGATGCCGACGGCGCACATCCGGCGCAGGATCGCAGCGTCGCCTTCAACGTCGCCAGCGGCTCGGGCGGCGGCGGCAATGGCGCCGGCACCTACTATTCGCGGGTCAACACCTCCAGCCCCAGCCAGCTGCGCTGCTCGCTGCACGAGACGATCAAGGGCCACACCGTCTATCCGTACAGCAGCAGCTCCGGCACCGACACCTGGGCCATCCTGGAGATCGCCGACGAGGATCCGAACAACAGCCAGCGCGTCCTCGACGCCTACCGCAACCGCAGCTATGCCAAGGGCACCGACCGGGCCGGCAGCGGCAGCGGCCTGAAGTACAACCGCGAGCACAGCTGGCCGAACTCGCTGGGCTTCGGCACCTCCACCGGCAACAAGGGCCTGCCCTACGCGCCGTACACCGACACCCACATGCTGTACCTGACCGACGCCACCTGGAACGCCGACCGCGGCAACAAGCCCTACGCCAAGTGCGACAGCAACTGCGGCGAGCGCGCCACCGAGGCCAATGCCGGCTTCGGCGGCGGCAGCGGCCGCTACCCGGGCAATTCCAACTGGGTGCGCACCCCGGACGGCAACAGCGGCACCTTCGAGGTGTGGGACCACCGCAAGGGCGACATGGCACGTGCGGTGATGTACATGGCGATCCGCTATGAGGGTGGCGTGGATGCCAAGACCGGCCAGTCCGAGCCGGACCTGGAGCTGACCGACGACCGCAGCAAGATCGTCAAGACCTCGTCCTCGCCGGCCTACATGGGCCTGCTGTCGACCCTGATCGCATGGAGCCAGCAGGATCCGCCGGACGACGCCGAGCGCGCCCGCAACGAGGTGATCTACAGCTTCCAGGGCAACCGCAACCCGTTCATCGACCACCCGGAGTGGGCGACCTCGTCGCTGTTCACCTCGGCCAAGCCGGCCAGCTGCCAGTTGCTCAACTGAGCCGTGTTGACTCGCCCGCTGCATCTGCAGCGGGCGGGGATGATCCGCCATTCGGCTGCTGAAAAGCCGGGATTCGGGATTGGGGATTCAGAGCGGCGCCGGCTTTCCCCACGGGCGCCGCCAAAGCGCGGCCGGCATCCCTATACTGTCGGCCGCATGTCCGCGCCCGCCCTCCGCTTGCTGCTCAGCACCTGCCCCGATCCGGCCAGCGCCGCGCGGGTCGCCCAGGCGCTGGTCGACGAACGCCTGGCCGCCTGCGTCAGCCGCCTGCCCGGCGTGCAGTCCACCTACCGCTGGCAAGGCGAGGTGGAACAGGGCGAGGAAGTGCTGCTGCTGATCAAGACCGCCGCCGACCGCCTGCCCGCATTGCGGCAGCGGCTGTGCGCGTTGCACCCCTACGAGGTTCCCGAACTGGTCGAACTCGAGGTTGCCGGCGGCCTGCCGGCCTACCTGCAGTGGGTGCATGCCGAAACCCGTGAGGAACCGTAAGCCAATGACCCTGCTGCACCGCCTCGCCGCCCTGTGCCTGCTGGCCGTGGCCGCCTTCCCCGCCCTGGCGATCAGCGAAAAGGACCTGCTGCCGGTGGACCAGGCCTTCGCGCTGAGCGCACAGGCGCCCGAACGCGGCCGCATCGCGCTGCACTGGGACATCGCCAAGGGCTACTACCTGTACCGGCACCGCATCGCGGTGAAGGTGATCGGCGGCTTCAAGCCGAACCCGACCCTGCAGTTGCCGGCCGGCCACAAGAAGACCGACCCGTATTTCGGCGAGGTGGAGACCTACCGCGACGAACTGAACGCGGTGCAGAGCGGCGTCGCCGATCCCGGCACCAGCCGCGTGCAGTTGGAGGTGCGCTACCAGGGCTGCGCCGATGCCGGCGTGTGCTATCCGCCGCAGAAGCGCCTGCTCGAGGTCACCCTGCCGGCCGCCACGGCCGCCACCGATCCCGCGCCGGCACTGCCGCCACCGGCCGCGACGGGCGGGCTGCCGGGCAGCGGCCCGGGCGCAGGCAACGGCGCCAAGCCACTGTTCGGTCCCGGCCCCGGCGCCGCGGCGGTGCAGGGCCTGCCGCTGCCCTCGGACCAGGCGTTCCAGTTCGAAGCCATCGTCGGCGACGGCAACACTCTGCTGCTGCGCTTCACCCCGGCGCCCGGCTACTACCTGTATCGCGACCGCACCGCGCTGGCGCTGGAGGGTGCGCCCGGCATCCGCACCGGCATGCCGCGCTGGCCCAAGGGCAGCTCGCACCAGGACGAACACTTCGGCAACGTGGTGGTGTACTTCGACCAGACCGAGGTCACCGTGCCGCTGCAGCGCCAGCGCGCCGACGCCACCGCCGCGACCCTGGTGGCGACCTTCCAGGGCTGCCAGACCGACGGCATCTGCTACCCGCCGATGACCCGGCGGGTGAAGCTGGCGCTGCCCAAGGGCACCGTCACCCCGGCCGACCAGGCCGAGGTCAGCCCGCTGCTGGTGACGCCGCTGGACAGCCGCCAGGCCGACGCCAACGACGCGGCCGCGGCCACGGCCGCCGACGCCCTGCCGGCGACGCCGGACGCCTCGGCGCACAACGCCGCGCGCAGCGCCGCACCGCCGCCGGCCACGCAGAACCTGCTGTGGATCCTGCTGCTGGCGCTCGGCGGCGGCCTGCTGCTGAACCTGCTGCCGTGCGTGCTGCCGATCCTGTCGCTGAAGGTGCTGGGCCTGGCGCAGAGCGGCGAGAGCCGCGGCCGCGCCCGCAGCCATGCGCTGTGGTACACGCTGGGCGTGCTCGCCTCCTTCGCCGTGGTCGGCGGCATCGCCGTGGCCGCACGCCTGCTGTGGGGCTTCCAGCTGCAGCGCCCGGGCTTCGTCGCGGTGCTGGTGTACCTGATGTTCGTGGTCGGGCTGAGCCTGTCGGGGGTGTTCACCCTCAGCGCCAACCTCGGCGGCGTCGGCCAGTCGCTGTCCACGCGCAGCGGCCCGGTCGGCGACTTCTTCACCGGCGTGCTGGCCTGCGTGGTGTCCAGCGCCTGCATCGGCCCGTTCATGGGCCCGGCGCTGGGCTATGCGCTGACCGCGCCGCCGGCGATGGCGATGCTGGTGTTCCTGACCCTGGGCCTGGGCCTGGCGCTGCCGTTCCTGCTGATCGGCTTCGTGCCATCGCTGGCCAGGCGCCTGCCCAAGCCCGGCGCCTGGATGGAGACGCTCAAGCAGGTGCTGGCGTTCCCGATGTACCTGAGCGCGATCTGGCTGCTGTGGGTGCTGGGCAAGCAGCGCGGCGTGGACGCGGTGGCGCTGCTGCTGATCGGCGCCACCCTGCTGGCGCTGGGCCTGTGGTGGTTCGAGCGCGCGCGCTGGCGCGACCACAAGACCGGCATGCGCCTGGCCGCCGTGCTGCTGCTGGCCGCCCTGCTGCCGGCCTGGGGCGTGACCCGGCTGCCGCCGCCCAGCGCCAGCGTCGAGCGCAACACCGTGGCGTACTCGCCGCAGATGCTCGACCGCCTGCGCACCGACAACCGCGTGGTGTTCGTCAACATGACCGCCGACTGGTGCGTCACCTGCAAGGCCAACGAACGCAACGTGTTCGACAGCGACGCCTTCCGCGACACCATCAAGCGGGTGGACGCGGTGTACATGAAGGGCGACTGGACCAACGAGAATCCGCGCATCAGCGCCTTCCTCGCCGAGCACAAGGCGGTGGGCGTGCCGCTGTACGTGGTCTACGGCCCCGGCGCACCGCCGACGGTGCTGCCGCCGGTGTTGAGCCAGGCGGTGGTCGAGGACGCCCTGCTGCGCGCCGCGCGATGACCCCCGCCAGCGCGCGCCTGCTGGCGGTCGCCGCGGTGGCGGCGGTGCTCGGCGTGGCGGCGGCGCACTGGTGGGAACGGCGGACGCCGGCTGTGGCCTCGGCCGCGCAGGCACCGGTCAGCGGTCCTGCCGCTGCGGCCCCGGTGGCCGCAGCGCGCCCGGGCGATCTGGCCCCGGCGCTGCGCCTGCCCACGCTCGACGGCGGCCACCTGACCCTGGCGCAGTTCCGCGGCCGGCCGCTGCTGGTCAACGTCTGGGCAAGCTGGTGCGAGCCGTGCGTGCGCGAGATGCCGGAACTTGACCGGCTGGCCCGCGCGCAGCCGGCCGACGGCCTGCAGGTGCTGGGCATCGCCCTGGACCGTGCCGAGGACGTGCGCGCCTTCCTGCAGCGGGTGCCGATCGGCTACCCGATCGCGCTGGAGACCCCGGGCCCGGCCGACGCCAGCGTGCGCCTGGGCGACACCCAGGGCCTGCTGCCGTACAGCGTGCTGATCGACGCCGACGGCCGCATCGTCAAGCAGAAGCTCGGCCCGTTCGCGCCGGGCGAGGTCGAGGGCTGGGTGGGCGATGCGCATCCGTCGCGTTAACGCGCCGCCTCTCCGCCCCTTCTCGTAGGAGCGGCTTCAGCCGCGACAGCCATTCGCACGCATGCGTCTTGGCTGAAGGCTCGAGCCACGCTGGAGACACCCGTGCGGCAGAGACGTCGGCCCCGACGCCGCGCTCTTCCCCGGTAACGCCCGTCGCGGCTGAAGCCGCTCCTACAGGACAGCGCGAACGCACGCGGTAGCTGTGGCGGCGGCGCTAGAACGCCTGCCGCTGCCACGCTTCGCCAACACTGCCATTCCCGGCCCGCACCTGCGCCAGCGTCGCCAGCTCCTCGGCCAGGCGCTGCGCGGCGGTGCGCAGTTCCGGCACCGCGGTGATCTCCCACAGCACGCCACGCAGCAGCGGCCCCAGACAATACAGCCCGGCGACCGGATGGCCGCTGCCGTCGCGCACCCGCAGGCGCTCGTCCACCTGCAGCCCCAGGCCCAACGGATCGGCCTGCAGCAGGCCGGCGTCGCGCATCGTGGCGACCAGCGGATGGCTGGTGCGGGCGACGTCGGTGTCCAGCCCGGTGGCGCGGATCAACACGTCGAAGTCCTCGGTGCGCGCGTTGCTGCTGGCGCGATCGCGGATCACCGCTTCCACCGCGGTCTCGCCCAGCCGCGCGCGCAGCAGGCGCCCGGCGCGGATGCGCAGCTGGCCCTGCGCCTGCAGTTGCGCCAGCGCGGCCGCCGCGGCCGGCGCCAGTCGATGCCGCGCCGCTTCCCAGTACGGCCGCAGGTGGCGCAGGAAGCGGGCGCGCGCCGCCGGCGCCAAGCCTTGCCAGAACGGCTGCAGGTGCGGACGCAGCGCATCCACCACGCAGCGCCAGTCCTCCACCACCGTGGTCAGTTGCCGCAGGCTGCGCACCAGACCGCGCAGGTCGTGGCTGCGCAGCGCCTGCACGACGCTGGGCGGCAGGCTCACCGGCGCGCCCGGCAGCGCCAGGTGCGCCTGTGGCGCCAGGCCGCGCCGCGACAGCGCGGTGATCGGGCCGCGGTGTCCGCGCCGGCGCAGGGTCAGGGCCACATCGGCCATGGTCAGGCCGGTGCCGACCAGCAACAGCCGCGCCTGCGGTGGCACCTCGTCCAGCACGCCGTCCTGCCACGGCCACCCGATGTAGCGGCGATGCACCGCCAGGCGCGGGCCGATGCCCGGCAGCGCCGCCGGCGGCAGCGCACCGATCGCCAGCACCACCACGTCGGCGACCACGGCCTCGCCATTGGCCAGGAACAGGCGGAAGCCGTCGGGATCGCGCTCCACCGCCACCGCCTCCTCGCTCACCCGCGCCACCTCGACCGGCGACGTCGCCAGCGCGTCGTCCAGGTGCTGCTGCAGGTAGCGGCCGTACAGCAGCCGCGGCAGGAACTGCAGGCGTTGCGCGGCATCCAGCTGCAGGGCGTCGGCGAAGCCACCCGGATCCTGCGGGTCCACGCCCAGGTCCTTGGCGCGCACGTTCAACACGTGTTCCGGCCGCGCCGCACCGTAGGCGATGCCGCGACCGTAGGTGTCGGCCACGCCGACCAGGGTGATGTGGCGGGCGGCGCCCTGCCTGGCCAGCGTCGCGGCCAGCACGTTGCCGCAGAATCCTGCGCCGATGATCGCAATTCGCATGGCTCGCACCTTGGCCGGTCGGGCGTTCTTTGTGCCCGGGATGCCCGCCGGAGGTGTAAACCCTCGGTTAATGCGTGCGCCGATCGCCATGGCGATGCGGCATCAGCACATGGGCGATGCCCATGAGTCAGGCCGCGCGGCGATCCGCAAGGCCAAGCCGAAGGCTGCTGGCGCCGCGGCAGACACGCAAGCGCTCGGCCGGCATGTACCGATGGCGCGACCTCGCGGCTCGCGGTTGCGGCCTCCTCGCGCGGCGTCGCCGCGGGGGATCAAGCTCCGCGCGTTATCGCCGGCAACGACGCCGCCCGCCCGCCGCCTTGCGCTTGCGTCGGACACCGCACGGGCCGGATCGGCAACGTGCCGCGCCGGACCTGGCGTCGGCCGCGCAACAGGTGGGCCGTCGGCAAGGAGCGCCGTGGCGCGCCGATCCGGCCCAGCACGCCGCCGCTAACGCGCCGGCGGACGCTGCACCAGGCCGGGCGCATCGGCGACGAAGGTGTCGAGCACGCCGTCGGCGACCTTGACCGGGCCGCCGAAGCGGGTGGCGCCGGGGATGGACGGGATCGCCGCGGCCTGCGCGGCGAGTTGCCCGGCGGTGGCGAAGGCCTGCCCGGCCGCCGGATCGCCGGCCAGCGCCTGGTTCAGCCCGTCCACGCTCAGGCGCAGCGCGCGCCCCCACACTGCGGTCGCATCCAGCCAGGGCGCCGCCTCGGCCACGAACGCGCCGGTGGCGGTGCCGGCACGGATCCGCTGCGGTGCCGCCGCCAGGTCGTCGGCCGCCTGGCCCAGCGCGGCCAGCGCCGCGGTGCGGGCGGCCGGATCGCCATCGGCCAGCGCGTCGCGGGCTGCGTCGATCAGCGCCTTGAGTCGCGGCGCCTGCGGCTGCCAGGGTAGATGCCCGAAGGTCGGCGCCAGGTGCTGGGTGTCGAAGAAGGTCAGCAGCGCGTCGGCGACCTGCGCATCGCCGCCGGCCAGGTCGCGCGCGGCCGCGCGCCAGGTGCGTTGCGCGTCGTAGCCGCGGTCGTTCCAGGCGAAGGCGAGCAACCCGGCCACTGCCGGCCGGCTGGCCACTTCCTGGTTCATCGGGTTGGACACGATGCCGCTCAGCTCCGTCGACAGCCCGGCCTGGCGGCGGTCGTACGGCGCCAGCAGCAGGCGCCCGGCGGTCTCGGCGAAGTCGTTGACCGGGTAGTTGTCCCACAGCAGCGTCTTGCGCCCGAACGCCTTGGTCGCGTTCTTCGCATCGCTGACCGAGATCGAGGCCGGGACCACGTCGGTGCCGGTCCACTGCACCACCACGCGCGGGTCCAACGCCTGCCGCAAGGTCGCCTTGTACGGCGACTCGGTGACGTTGAAGTACTCGGTCGGCACCATGATCAGCGCGCCGTGGCCGGCCGCGGCGATGTCCGCCTGCACCGCGTTGAGCAGCCGCGCCTGCGCGGTGGCCGCGGCCTGCTCGCCGGCCGGGCCGAACGCGGTGGCGTCGCCGGGGCAGTTCCACTTGGTGTATTCGATGTCGTCGAAGGCGATGTAGAAGCTGCGCACGCCGCGCGCGCGCAGCGCGGCGAACTTGCGCCGGATCGCCTGCAGGTCGGCCGCGTCGCTGTAGCAGATCGACGGACCCGGCGAGAGCGCGTAGACAAAGTTGATGTGCTCGCGGTTGGCCACCGCGGCCAGCTTGCCCAGCGCCGCCAGCGTGGCGGCCGGGTACGGCGCACGCCAGCGATCACGCGCGAACACGTCGTCCTTGGGGCTGTAGATGTAGGTGTTGGCCTTGAACCGCGCCAGGAACGCCAGGTGCGCGGCGCGCTCGGCCATGCTCCACGGCTTGCCGTAGAAGCCCTCGATCGTGCCGCGCACCGGCATCGCCGGCGCGTCGGTCACCGCCACCGCGGCGATGCGCCCGTGCGCGACCAGCTGCCGGAAGGTCTGCGCCGCGTGGTACAGGCCGGCGTCGTCGCGGCCGGCCAGCACGATCAACGTGCCCTGGCCGCTGGCCATGCTGCCCAGCGCATAGCCTTCCGCGCGCTCCGGCACGTCCAGGTCAATCGCGGCCAGCGCGTCGCGCACCGGCGCCGCGTCGACGGTGCCGAGCACCACCGACACCGCCTGCGGGTCGCGCGGCAGCGCGCTGGCGCGGCGGATGCGGGAGACCCCGGCCTCGCGCAGCACCGTACGCACCAGCGCCTCGCTGGCCGGATCGGGCGTGCCGGCCTGCACCAGCACCACCGACGGCCCCAGCGCCAACTCCGGCCCGAGCAGGCGCAGCGCGGTCGGCGCCGGGTACACCGCCGGCAGCGTCGCCGGCGCCGCCGCCACTGCCGGCGCAGCGCTCGCCCCGGCCAGCAGCGCGAACGCCAGGATGGAGCGGCCAAGGCCGCAACGGCCAGCACGATCGGTTCGCATGCGCCCACTCCCTGATTGGTATTTCAGTGATTTTCGAATGGTATATACCACTTTCGGCAGCGTCGCCACGCCCCGGCACCAGCGCCTGCAATGCAGGCGTCCCATGCTGCAGCGACACTTGCGTGCCGCGCGCGGGATGCGACATAAAACGTAAGCGCCAGCGCTCGCCGCCGCGCGCCGCCGATGCCCATCGTCCCCGCCGCAAACACGCCGCGGCCGGGCGGCAGAATCAAACATTTGTTTAAAACACCCGCAACTTCGCCGAACTGGACAGCAATGCCGGCTTCGCGCAGACTGCCGCCCTTTCCGCTGCTTTGTTCCCGATGGCGCGACTGCTGCTGCTGCATGGCCCCAACCTCAACCTGCTCGGCACCCGCGAGCCGGGCGTGTACGGCCATGCCACCCTGGCGCAGATCGATGCCGCGCTGCAGGCCCAGGCCAGCGCCGCCGGCCACGCGCTGGAGAGCCTGCAGTCCAACGCCGAGCACGTGCTGGTGGACCGGGTGCAGGCCGCGCGCGGCGACGGCACCGCCTTCATCCTGATCAACCCGGCCGCCTTCACCCATACCTCGGTGGCGCTGCGCGACGCGTTGGCGGCGGTGGCGATCCCGTTCATCGAGATCCACCTGTCCAACCCGCACAGCCGCGAGCCGTTCCGCCACCACAGCTATTTCAGCGACCACGCGGTCGGCGTGGTCTGCGGCTTCGGCGCCGACAGCTACCGCTATGCGATGGACGCGGCACTGACCCGGCTGGGAGCGGCCGCATGAACCGCCTCCACGCCTGCCGCCGCGCCGCAACGGCGCCGCACACCCCCGTCTGAGTCCCCGGGCCGCGCGCCCGGTCTTTTTCAAAGTCACCTCACGAGGCCGTTATGGATCTCCGCAAAATCAAGAAGCTGATCGACCTGCTGGAAGAATCGAATCTCGCCGAGATCGAGATCAAGGAAGGCGAGGAAAGCGTGCGCCTGGCGCGCACCCCCAAGGGCATGACCGCCAGCGCGCCGCAGTACGTGGCCGCCGCCCCCGCGGCCGCGCCGGCCGCGGCCGCGCCGATGCCGATGAGCTCGCCCACCGAAGCCTCCACCGGCGGCAGCGCCAAGCCCGGCAACGCCCTGCCCGAGGGCCACGTGCTGCGCGCGCCGATGGTCGGCACCTTCTACACCTCGCCGTCGCCGGACAAGCCCGCCTTCGTCAGCGTCGGCCAGGCGGTCAAGGCCGGCGAGACCCTGGCGATCATCGAGGCGATGAAGATGTTCAACCCGATCGAAGCCGACGTCTCCGGCACCATCGTCGCGATCCTGGGCGAAAGCGGCCAGCCGGTGGAGTTTGATCAGCCGTTGTTTGTGATTGGCTGAGACGCTGGGATTGGGGAATCGTGATTCGGGATTCGCAACAGCGGCCGCACGAGCGCCTGGACGTCTGGCGCGACGCGATGGCGCTGGTCGAAGCGACCTACCGGCTCACCCAGGATTTCCCGGATGCCGAACGCTTCGGACTGACGGCCCAGATGCGGCGCGCCGCGATCAGCGTTCCCTCCAACATCGCGGAGGGTGCCGCGCGGCGCTCCACCGCCGAATACCTGCGCTATCTGTCGATGGCGCGAGGCTCGCTGGCGGAGTTGGATACGCAACTGCAGATCGCGATACGGCTGCAATTCTGTGCGACCGACGCGGCAACCCATGATCTCTTGAACCGCACGTTCTCCAGGCTCAACGCATTGATCCGCACGCTGGACGATTCGCGACACCTGCGCGATGCCGGCGCCCTTTACGAATCCCCAATCCCGAATCCCGAATCCCATGCTCGATAAAGTCGTCATCGCCAATCGCGGCGAAATCGCGCTGCGCATCCTGCGCGCGTGCCATACGCTCGGCATCCGCACGGTCGCGGTGCATTCCACCGTGGACCGCAACCTCAAGCACGTGGCCATGGCCGACGAGTCGGTGTGCATCGGCCCGGCGCCCTCGTCGGAGAGCTACCTCAACATCCCGGCGCTGATCGCCGCGGCCGAGGTCACCGACGCCCAGGCCATCCACCCCGGCTACGGCTTCCTGTCGGAGAACGCCGACTTCGCCGAGCGCGTGGAGCAGTCCGGCTTCATCTTCATCGGGCCCAAGGCCGACACCATCCGCCTGATGGGCGACAAGGTCGAGGCGATCCGCGCGATGAAGGCCGCCGGCGTGCCGTGCGTGCCCGGCTCGGGCGGCCCGCTGGGCGAGGATATCGTCGCCAACACCAAGATCGCCCGCGAGATCGGCTATCCGGTGATCATCAAGGCCGCCGGCGGCGGCGGCGGCCGCGGCATGCGCGTGGTGCACTCGGAGGCCGCGCTGAAGGCCGCGATCGAGACCACCAAGTCCGAGGCCAAGGCCGCCTTCAGCAACGACCAGGTGTACATGGAGAAGTTCCTGGAGAACCCGCGCCACGTGGAGATCCAGGTGCTGGCCGACGGCCAGGGCAACGCCATCCACCTGGGCGAGCGCGACTGCTCGATGCAGCGCCGCCACCAGAAGGTGGTGGAGGAAGCGCCGGCACCGGGCATCACCGAGGAACTGCGCAACGAGATCGGCAAGGTCTGCGTGGACGCCTGCATCCGCATCGGCTACCGCGGCGCCGGCACCTTCGAGTTCCTGTTCGAGAACGGCCGCTTCTACTTCATCGAAATGAACACGCGCATCCAGGTGGAGCACCCGGTCACCGAGCGCATCACCGGCATCGACCTGGTCTGCGAGCAGCTGCGCATCGCCGCCGGGCACAAACTCAGCATCAAGCAGAAGGACATCGTCCTGCGCGGCCATGCGATCGAGTGCCGCATCAACGCCGAGGACCCGGAAACCTTCATGCCCAACCCGGGCCTGATCACCGGCTTCCACCCGCCCGGCGGCCCCGGCGTGCGCGTGGATACGCACATCTACAGCGGCTACAAGGTGCCGCCGAACTACGACTCGATGATCGGCAAGCTGATCGTGCACGGCCCCGACCGCGAGACCGCGATCGCGCGCATGCGCGTGGCGCTGAGCGAGATGGTGGTGGACGGCATCAAGACCAACATCCCGCTGCAGCAGCGGATCATGCGCGACAAGGGCTTCCAGGCCGGCGGCCAGAACATCCACTACCTGGAAAAGCGTTTGGCCGAGCGCAAGAACAAGTCGATCGCGTTGTAGGAGAGGCCGGGATTCGGGATTCGGGATTCGAGATGACCTGCCTGCGGCTGTTGAACGCTGGGATTCGCAAGGCGGAGTTCGGGTCCTGATCCGTTCCTGGTGATGGCGGCAGGGCCGTGAGCCGCCCTCGGCTGTCGCCGATGCGTTTGCGGGGTGCCGGAGACGCACCCCGGTACTCGCTTGTCCCGCGGCGGCATCGCCAGCGCGTCCTGCATCAGCGCCTGACGTAGCGGCTGGGCGATTCGCCTGTGTGGCGACTGAAGGCGACGCTGAAGCTGCTGGTGGAGCCGTAACCGACGCGCTGCGCCACGTCGGCCACGCTCGCCCCATCCCGCCGCAGCAGGTCCTTCGCCACCTGCATGCGCCAGGCCAGCACGTACGCCATCGGCGCCACGCCGACGGTGCGGGTGAAGCGCTCGAAGAAGGTCGAGCGCGACAGCGCCGCCACCCGGGCCAGTTCGCCGACGGTCCAGGCGTGATCGATGCGGGCGTGGATCTGCGTGAGCGCCGGCGCCAGCCGTGCGTCGCCCAGGCCGCGCAGCAGGCCCGGCGGCGCATTGCCCGCACTGGTCCAGCGCATGGCCTCGACCAGCAGCATCTGCACCAACCGCGACAACATGTAGTCGTTGCCCGGTTTCCTGTCCTGGTACTCCTCGCCCACCATCCGCACCAGGTGCATCAGGCGGCCTGCGCCCTGCACATGCACCACCGCCGGCAATAGCGAGACCAGCAGCCCGGCATTGGCGCTGTCGAACAGGAAGGCGCCGCCCAAGGCCAGCATGTCCGGCGCACCGCCCTGCTCGCCGTGGCGCAACTCGCCTTGCCCGCCCGCAACGACCTGCGGATCGATGAACACCGGCGGCGCCGGCAAGACGCCGGACAGGGTGAACGCCGGCGTGGTCGGCAACAGCACGAAGTCCCCCGCCCCGATCGCGATCGGCGGGTGTCCGTCCACCGCCAGCACCGCACCGCCCTCCAGGACGATGCAGAACCCCGGTTGCCCGTACGCGGCATAGCGCACCGCCCAGCGCCCCTTGCCGCTGATCAGGTTGGCGAACACTGCTCTGGGGTGGAGCAGGCGCACGACATCGGAGAGCGGATCGTGCATTTCGGACGACGACTAAAGCGAAGCGGATTCTCGATTATCGATCATCCGGGTTCCCGCGCCTATCGTGTCCTCCCGAATCCCCCACTCCTGGAGAACGCAATGAAGACCGTCCTGATCACCGGCTGTTCCTCCGGCTACGGCCTGGAAACCGCGCGCCAGTTCCTGTCGCAAGGCTGGAACGTCGTCGCCAGCATGCGCCAGCCGCAGCAGGGGCTGCTGCCAGAGTCGCCGCAACTGCGCCTGCTGGCGCTGGACGTGACCGATGCCGACAGCATCGCGCACGCGCTGGCGGCCACCGGCCCGATCGACGCACTGGTCAACAACGCCGGCATCGGTCTGTTCGGCGCGTTCGAGGCCACGCCGATGGCGACCGTGCGCGCGGTGTTCGAGACCAATACCTTCGGCACGATGGCGTTGTGCCAGGCGGTGATTCCGCAGTTCCGCCAGCAACGCGCCGGCGTCATCGTCAACGTGACCTCCAGCGCCACGCTGGCGCCGTTCCCGCTGGTCGCGGCATACACGGCCAGCAAGACCGCGATCCAGGGCTTCACCGCGTCGCTGGCGCACGAACTCGCGGCGTTCGACGTGCGGGTCAAGTTGGTGGAACCCGGCTACGGGCCGTCCACCCGCTTCACCGCCAATGGGCAGCAGCGCATGCAGGGGCTGATCCCGGACGCCTATGCGCCCTTCGCCGACGAGGTGTTTGCGCGCCTGGGCCAACCGGCAGCGGTGACCACGCCCAGCGAAGTGGCCCAGGCGATCTGGGACGCCGCCAACGACGCCAGCGACCGGTTGCATTACCCCGCCGGCGCCGACGCCCTGGCACTGTCCGCGCAACCCCAGCCGCACCGGGCGCCCGCCACACAGCGCTGATCTCCCAATCGCGACGACCTCACAGGATCCGGGAACCCGCTCTTGCGATTCCCCATTCCCGGTTCCCCACTCCCGGCTACTTCCCCTGCTGGGTTCCCGCCACCGGCTCCACGCCCAGGCTCGAGGTCGGGCTGACGATCATCACCGTCTCGGTGGAGCCGTCCGGCCAGACGATCTGGAAGGTGCTGCCCGGGGCCAGGGTGGAGAACGGCATGCCGCTGTTTGCGCGGTAGATCGCCGCCACCTGCGCGGCGCCGGCGCGGCGCACGTCCGGCGCGGCGTGCGCGGTGGTCAGTTCGACCTTGGACAGGCCGCGGTAGCGCTGCTCGGCGGTGTCGATCAGCAACAGGCCCGCCGCCGCCGCCGAATAGGCGACGAAGGCCAGGACCCAGAACCAGAATTTGGCGCCGTGCAGCCATCGCCGGTAATTCATGAGCCTGCTCCCTTGCTGTCCACCAATCGATTGACCATGTCGTTCATCGTGTCCGTGCCTTGCCGCGGCACCGCGGCGTCGTAAACAAAACTGCTGAAGTCCTGGGTGGGGTCGCGCGAGCAGATCCCGCCGTTGGCGCAATAGCGGGTCATCAACTCGCTGTCCGGGCCGCAATCCAATCCCAGCCTGCAGGCGGCCAACTGCCAGGCCAATTCGGAAAACTGGGTGCCGGCCACGCGCCCGTCCAGGCTGTCGTCGCCGCTGGCGGCCAGGCCCATCGCCGGCGACAGCGCCACGTAGGCATCGGGATCGCCGGAGGCGCGCACCCGCGCGACCAGATCGCGCTTGTACTCGGCGCCGGCATGCAACGGCTGGCCCAGCGCCAGCAGCGCCGCTTCGGCGGCCAGGTTGCCGCCGCGCGCAGCCTGTATGCGCTGGGCGACGATGGCCTGGCGGGTCAGGCCGTCGCCGGGCGCGAACCCGGCGCAGCGGCGGCCGACGCGGGCGCGCGCCTGCACCATCTGCGCGGAGGTCGGCAGGCGCGCGTCGGCGATCGCGCGGGTATCGGCCCCGTAGCCGACCGGGTCCATCGCATAGCCGGCGCAGTAGTCGTAGATGCGGCTGAGCCGCCAGGACGCCTCGGGGTCGCCGTGCGCGGCGGCGATCGACAGTTGCTGCGCGGCGCGATAGAGGTCGGCGCCGCGTTCGCCCTCGGCGTCCCCACGCCGGCGCCCTGGCGTGGACGCCGGCAGCGACGTGGTGGCCGACGCGACAGGCGCAGGGGCGGCAGCGGCCGCCACCGCGGTCGCCGGCACGGACGCCGCCGGTGCAGCCGGCAGCGACAGCACGCGATAGGCGACCACGCCCAGCAACAGCGCGGCGGGCGCCAGCAACAGCCAGGTTGGACGGGACACGACGGGCATGCGCGAAAGAGCCGGACAACGGGCAGAAGCGCAGCCGGACCCCCTGTCGCCCGGCCGCTGCGAGCCGGCAGTCTACCCCAGGCCACGGCCGCGGCATGCGCCAAATGCGGGCGGCGGCACCGGTGCACGGACGCGCGGAGCGGCGGCACGGACGAACGGCAGACGGCGGCGGTCGTGGCACCACGCCGCAGTCCCGGTCTTGGCATCGCCTGACGGCGTTGTCGGATCCTTTCAGCCGGCCGGCGCAGGCGGGCTGGACAGGGGCCGGCCGCATCGCATCCCCGACAGCGGTTCCCGCGGTCCTGTCGGCGGGCGGGCGCCGGCCGCGCGGGAATACGGCCGGACACGATGACGCTCCGGCCCTCTCGGCGAACCGCGGCAGCGGCGCGACGCCGCGCACACCCTCGCGTGGGCGCATTGCGAACACGGCCGTCTGGACGTGGGGCGTGCGTCACCCGCCGACACGCACGCCCTGCTCCGCTTCGCCGGCCAGACAGCCTCCAGCGCGAAGCCCGCCGCCCGTCTAAGATGCGCGCTTCCCCTCGTTGCCCCACCGACCGATGCCGTTCCTCGAACTGACCCTGCGCTGCACCGACGCCACCCAGCCCCGCTACGAGACCGCGCTGGAGGATGTCGGCGCGCTGGCGGTGACCCTGCTCGATGCCGACGCCGACACCAGCAACGAACGCGCGATCCTGGAACCGGGCGTGGGCGAAACCCCGCTGTGGGGCACGCTGGTCCTCACCGCGCTGTTCCCCGAGGAGCAGGACGCGCTGGTGCTGCTGGCCGCGCTGGAGGCGTTCGACCCCGGACTGGACTGGACCCAGGCCACGTTCCGCAAGGTCGACGACCAGGACTGGGAACGGGCCTGGCTGGACCAGTTCCAGCCGATGCGCTTCGGCGCGCGCACCTTCATCGTGCCGTGGAACCACGACCTGCCGGAGGACGCCAGCGGCGCCGATGCCGCCGTGGTGCGCCTGGACCCGGGCCTGGCGTTCGGCTCCGGCACCCACCCGACCACCGCGCTGTGCCTGCGCTGGCTGGACGCGCTGGCCACCGACGGCGTCCTGGCGCAGGCGCGCGTACTCGATTTCGGCTGCGGCTCGGGGATCCTGGCGCTGGCTGCGCTGAAGCTGGGCGCCGCCGCCGCGGTGGGCGTGGACAACGACCCGCAGGCGCTGCTGGCCAGCCACGACAACGCCGAACGCAACGCCGTGGGCGAGCGCTTGGCGGTGTACCTGCCCGCCGACGAACCGGCGGCCACCTATCCGGTGGTGGTGGCCAACATCCTCGCCTCGGCGCTGGACGCGCTGGCGCCGACCCTGGCCGCGCGCGTGGCCCCAGGCGGGCGCATCGCCCTGTCCGGCATCCTGCACGGCCAGGAACAGGAGCTGCTGCAGCGTTACGCGCCGTGGTTCACCCAGTTGCGCACCGAGCAGGACGGCGACTGGATGCGCATCGACGGCGTGCGCCGGGACTGAACCGGGGTACGGCCACGCCCGGGCGCGGCCCACCGCAAGACCAGCCGGCCCATTGCGCTAGAGACAGTATCGCTAACATTTAACTGATGGACAGCGCTGCGAACCAAGCGCAGCGGCCGGCGCGGCTATATCTCGCCTCCCCTGCGGAGGTGCGTGTGAACAGCAAGCTGTACGAACGGGTGCGCGAAGCGCGCAAGCTCACCGGCCTCACCCAGGAGGCCCTGGCGCTGGACCTGGGCGTGACCCGCAGCGCCGTGGCGCAGTGGGAAATGGCCGAAGGCACCGCGCCGGCGCTGGAGCACCTGATCGCCCTGGCCCGCCGCAGCGGGCTGCACTTCGAGTACCTGGCCACCGGCCGTGGCGAGCGCGTGTTCGGCGAACCGATGGCGGTGGACGCCGCGGCCATCGGCGAGTTGCCCAGCCACTACCAGTTCACCGACCAGCAACTGCGCCTGCTGGAGCGCTTCGACAACCTGAGCCCGCGCCAGCGCGCCGGCTTGCTGGACCTGCTCGACACCCGCAAGTCGCGCTGAGCACGCCGCGGGACCCTCGCTCCGTAGAGCGTCCAGCGCTGACGAAGGCCACGATCCACCGGCAGCGCACTGCAGATCCAGCCGGCGCGTGCTTGAATACGGCTCTCGCCGTCGTCGCCCGCGCGCATGCCCGATCGCACCCCGCCCCGCCCCAGCCTCGCCACCTTGCTGCGTCAGCCCGATCCGTCCGCCACACAGGGCGAGACCCCGGTCGCGCCGGCGGCGGGCGGTGACGCGCCGGCAACCGCGACGCCGCTGACCGACACCGCAGCGCCGCCCGTCGCGCCGAGCGTCTCGCCAGCGTCTGCGAACGTGAAGCCGGCCGAGGACGAGGGCGACGCGGTCCACGCCGCACCTGACGCGGGCGACCTGGAAGCGCTGCCGCCCGCGTCGGCGACGGACCCCGCACTGGCACCGGCCACGGCCGCGACTCCCGCGACCGCCCCCACCTCGCCAGTGTCCGCCGCCGCCGCGCCCAGCTTCCTGCATGGTCCGCGCGAACGCCGCCCGGTGCTGCGTGCCGCGCCCTGGCAGTGGATCGCACTGGCCGGGCTGGGCCTGCTGCTGGCGCTGCAGATCCTGATCGCCGATCGCCAGCGCCTGGGCACCGACGCGCGCTGGCGGCCATGGGTGGCGGGGGTCTGCCAGGTCCTGCGCTGCAGCGTGCCGGCCTGGCGCGAGCCGGCCGCCTTCACCATGCTCAGCCGCGAGGTGCGGCCGTTGCCCGGCCATGCCGGCACCCTGCAGGTGCAGGCGACCTTCCGCAACGATGCGCGCTGGGCGCAGGCCTGGCCGCTGCTGCAACTGTCGCTGGCCGACGCCGACGGCCGCACCATCGGCAGCCGCGTGCTGCGCCCGCAGGAGTACCTGGGCCGCGCACGGCCGGACAGCGCCACACTGGCGCCGGGACAGAGCGCACAGATCGCGTTCCAGGTGCGCGAACCGGCCGCCGAGACTGCGGCATTCAGTTTCGATTTCCACTGAGAACGCTGCGTTCGGGCACTACGCCATGGCAGCGGCGCAGGCCACGCGCTAGACTCGTCCCCCCGCGCCGGCCCTCCTGCCGTCCGGCGCCGCTGTCATCCGGGGATCCGTCGAACTTGAACGCCGCCACCACTCGTCCTGACTCCAGTCGCGGCGCGCCGAAGCCGCCGCTGCGCGAACACGTGGCGCAATCGGTCCGCCGCTACCTGCGCGACCTCGACGGCTGCGACGCCGACGACGTGTACGAGATCGTGCTGCGCGAGATGGAGATCCCGTTGTTCGTGGAAGTGCTCAACCATTGCGAAGGCAACCAGAGCCGCGCCGCCGCGCTGCTGGGCATCCACCGCGCCACCCTGCGCAAGAAGCTCAAGGAATACGGGCTGGCCTGAGTGAAGCCGGGATTGGGGATTCGGGATTCGGGATGACCAGCCTGCGGCTGGTGAAAAGCTGGGAAGCGGGAAGCGGGAAGCGGGAAGCGGGAAGCGGGAAGCGGGAAGCAGCGTGCTGTCCTGCATGACTTGACTGTCAAGCGATCCGACACACACGGCAACCCAGCTTGTAGCGCCGGTACATCGCCCTCGTAGGAGCGGCTTCAGCCGCGACGCCTGAAACCCGCCCAGGCGATAGCGAACGCACTACCGCGGCGAAGAAACCACCGAACGCCGAACCGCGCGCCTCGCTACTGTGGGAGGGGCTTCAGCCCCGACGCGACACTGTCTGAAGATGCGGGTACGGAAGCCATGCTGTCCTCATGCGCGATCAGTCGCGATGCGCTCTCGGTAAAGCATCGCGGCTGAAGCCGCTCCTACGCAGGCGCAACACGCGCACCGCGCGACGCTCCAACCAATCCCCAATCCCCAATCCCACCATCCCCACTCCCCGCCCCTCACACCCATCCATAGCGGATCAGGTGGAAGAACACCGGCGCCGCAAAACACACCGAGTCCAAGCGATCGAGCACCCCGCCGTGGCCTTCGATCATGTGGCCCCAGTCCTTGATGCCGCGGTCGCGCTTGATCGCCGACATCACCAGGCCGCCGAAGAAGCCCATCAGGTTGGCGACCAGCGCCAGCGCGAACGCCTGCAGCGGCGAGAACGGGGTGATCCACCACAGCGCCGCGCCCAGCAGGCTGGCCGAGAGGATGCCGCCGACGAAGCCTTCCACGGTCTTGGACGGCGACAGCTTGGGCGCGATCAGGTGCCGGCCCAGCAGCTTGCCCCACACGTACTGCAGCACGTCGGAGGACTGCACCACGATCACCAGGAACGCGAACAGCAGCAGGTTGCGGTCCTCGTAGCCGGGAATGCGCAGGTTCAGCAGCGCCGGCACGTGCGAGATGCAGAACACGCTGATCATCAGCCCCCACTGCACCTTGGCGGTGCGCTCCAGGTAGCGCGTGGTGTCGCCGCCGATGGTGGACAGGATCGGCAGCACCAGGAACGCGTAGACCGGGATCAGCAGCGTGTACAGGCCGTACCAGTCGCTCCACACCAGCCAGTACTGCCACGGCAGCACCACGTAGAACGCGGCCAGCAGCGCGTAGTAGTCGCCGCGCCGGGTGGGCGTGAGGGTGATGAACTCGCGCAGCGCGAACAGCGACACCAGCGCGAACAGCACGATCACGCCCAACCGGCCGAAGGCGAACGCCAGCGCCACCACCGCCGCCATCACCCACCAGGCGCGGATCCGCGCCACCAGGTTGTCCAGCACCGCACTGGGCCGTTCGCGCGCGCGCCAGCGCAGGGTCTCGGCGATCAGCGTGGCCACCACCAGCACCGTGGCGATGCCCAGGAACAGCCACACCGTCTGTTGCCGCAGCGAGGATTGCTGCAGGTGTTCGCTCAGCGCGATCGGATTCATCGGGCGGCCTCCGCCTGCTCCGGCGCCAGCGCCAACAAGGCCGCGCGCGCGCGATCGAGGAACGCCTGCTTGTCCTCGCCGGCGCCCAGCCGCAGCGGTTCGCCGAAGGTGGTGGTGCACAGCAACGGCAACGGCAGCCATTTGCCCTTGGGCATCACCCGCTTGAGGTTGTCGATCCACACCGGCACGAACTCCAGTTCCGGACGCTGCCGCGCCAGGTGATAGAGACCGCTCTTGAACGGCAGCAGCCCCTCCTCGGTATTGCGGGTACCTTCGGGAAACAGGATCAGCGAGCCGCCGCCGTCGACCGCCTCGCACAGGCAGGCGATCGGATCGCGCTGGCGCTGCTGCGGATCGCGCTCGATCAGCACACCGTTGAACACCGCGTGGATCAGGTAGCGGCGCAACGCGTCGCGCTGCCAGTAGTCGGCCGCCGCCACCGGCCGCACCTCGCGTCGCAGCGCTGCCGGCAACGACGACCAGATCAGCACGAAATCGCCGTGGCTGGCGTGGTTGCCGTAGTACACGCGGCGCTCGCTGGACGGCATGCAGCCGCGCCACAGCGCACGTGCGCCGGTGAGCAGACGGATCGCGGCACTGCAGCCGCGGGCGATCAGACGGGCGATCATTTCCACTCCAGTTCGCGCACGATGGCGCGCACGCGAATCACGATGGTCAGGGCGGCGGCGGCGATCAGCAGCGCCAGCGCCACGGCAAGAAGCATGTAGGCCAGTGTGGCGTGCTGCAGCAGCAATGCAGCGGCCGCCGCCAACGCGGCCAGCGACAGCCAATGCATGCGCTGCACGCGCGCCATCGGCCCCTGCAACGGTTCGCGCACCGCGCAGGCCAGGCCGAGCATGCGCACGTAGGCGGTGCCCACGCACACCAGCGCAGCGGCCCAGCCCAGTTCCGCGCCGATGCCCAGCACCGGCTGCAGGCCATAGCCCACGCCCAGGCACACCGCCACGTCCGACAACCGGTCCGGCGCCTCGTTGTACACCGCACCGGCACGGCCGATCATCTGCGCCTGCTGCGCCAGCAGCCCGTCCAGGCGGTTGCACAGCAGCCGCGCCTGCAGCGCCAGCGCCGCCAGCACCAGCAGGGCGGCGGCATTGACCGGCGGCTCGCGCCAGGCCAGGGCGAACATCAGCGCGGCCAGCACCGCGCACGCCAGTCCAGTCCAGGACACGCCGTTGGGCGTGGCCCCGCGCGCGCGCAAGGCCAGCCCCAGGCGCGCCCGCCATTGCGCCCTCCGCGCCTGCCAGGTCGAAGCGGCCATCAGTCGCCGCCTCCACAGCCGCCGCAGCCACCACCGCCGCAACTGCTGCCGCCCCCATCGCTGCTGCCGCCACCGCCACCGCAACTGCTGGTCGAAGCGCTACAGCCAGCACCGTTGGGCAGCGGCGAACGCAAAGCGTGGTAATCGGCCCAGGGCGTGGTCATCAGCACACTGGTGCCGGCCAGGGCCAGCGGCAGCGCGAGATGCGAACCGGGCGCCAGCGAGGGCGCGGCGACGCCGTCGCGCCAGGCCGCATCGCGCTCGGCCAGCAGCGCGTCGCCGGCGACGCTGCGCCGTGGCGGCGTGAGCAGGAAGCCGAGCGCAACGACCGCGACCACCACCATCGCCGCCACCAGGAAGCCGATCGGACGCTGCAACTGCAGGCCGATCCGCACCTTCATCACGCCCAGGGTCCACAGCGCCAGCAACGGCGCGGCGCCGAACAGGCGGGCGCTCAGCGCCTGCCCGTGGCCCAGCCACAGCCCCTTGGCGACCAGTGCCCGCCGCAGCGGCGCGGCATCGCGCTGCAATGCGGCCAGCGCCTGCTGCAACTGCGGGTGCGCGCGCACGATCGCGAGCGCGCGTTGCAGCGCAGGTGGTACCGCGACCGTGGTGGACTGCAGCCGCGCCTGGCGGCGCACGTGCGGCTCCGCCTGCAGGCGCACCGCGCCGGCCGCCAGCAGCAGGGCCAGCTGCTGGTCGGCGACGCGCTCGCTGCCGCCGGCCAAATACGCCAGTTCGGTGGCGTCGAGCGGCGCGTCGAGCGCCGCGCGGCGCAGTCCGCGCACCGCCAGGCGCAGGCGCGCGCCCAGGCTCCAGGCCAGGCCGATGCCGGCCAGGAACAGCAGCAGGAACGGCGGTCCGGGCCAGTGCAGCGGCGAGTGCGGGCCGTTGCCCTGCCATAGCACCGCGAACAGCAGCGCCACGCCCAACATCCAGCCCCACAGGGCGATGCCGCCGCGCGTGGCCGCGGTGCGGCGCGTGCGCGCCTGGCGCATTGCCGGCGCGGGCGGCCGCGTGCCCGCCGGCGCCGGCCAGCACGCCGTTGGCGGCTCGCCGAAGTAGTGCCGGTACTGCGCCAGGGTGGCCGCGTACTGGGCCTGGAAGCGCGCGGCGTCGGCCGGGTCGCCGCGCCCTGGATGGTGGTGCAGGGTGCGGCGCAGGACCTGCGGACAGAACCGCTGCCAGTACTCGCGGGTGTCGGTGAGATGCGCGTGCCAAGCCTGGTCGACCAGCGGACTCGGCGTGATCTCCTCGCCGGCGACGCAGGCCAGGAAGCAGAAACGCCGGTACTCTTCGACAAGTTGCGTGGCCAGCGCCGGCGACACGCCCGCCTCCTCGGCGACGCGACGCTCGAACGCCGCCAACGCCGTCTCGCCCTCGCCGAAGCCGTCGGCCTGCAGACGCTGCCACAAGGCCGCGTGGTTGGGATCGGCCGCGGCCGGCCGCAGCGGCGTGGACGTCGGCGTCATCGCATCGCCTCCCAGCCGGCCGGCGCCATGCACAGCGCCAGCACCAAGGCCAGCACCTGCAAGGCGAAGCACAGCAGCTGCCGCCGCAGCAGGCGGCGCATGCCCTGCCAGCGCGCCAGCCATTCGCGCGGCGGCGGCAGCGTGCGCAACAGGCCCAGCCGCTGCAGGGCCGCGTCCAGGTCGGCGCCGGCGCGTTGCAGGTCCGGTTCGGCCAGCACCGCTTCAAGCAGCGCCACGTCCAGGCCAACCCGCGCCGCCCAGTAGCGCTGCAACAGGCCCGCCAACGCGGCGACGCCGCACCAGACCACCGCAAGCAGCGCGCCGCCGCTGGCGTACCACGCCGCCAGCGCCACCGTCACCGCGAGCAACAGCAGCGACAGCCGATCCAGCGGCGCCCCCTGGCGCAGCATCGCCGCCATCGTGCGCAGTTCCAGCGGCGTGCTCATGCCGGCAGCTCCTGCGCCTGCAGTGGCGCCGGCGGTGCAGTGCAGGCGGCGGCGATGGCGGCACGCTGCGCCGGTCCCAGCACGATGCGTGGCGCGCGGGTCCGCAACAGCGCCAGCGCGTCGTCCAGCGTGGCGGCACGGCCGCTGCGCAGCAGCCAGGTGGCGACCGCGGCCGCGCTGCGCGAATAGCCCAGCGCACAGCAGGCCAGCACCGCGCCATGCGTGCGCGCCGTCGCGATCGCGTCGGCGGCCGCGCGCAAGGCCGCCGCCGGGGGCGCCACCAGGTCCAGCATCGGCACCACGCGGTCGTGCGCCTGCGCCGGGCGCAACGACAGTTCCGCGCTGACGTCGACCACCGCGGCGAAGCGCGTGCGCTCGCCGCGGCCGGGCATGCGCCCGAGCCAGACGCCGTCGGCGATCTCGCGCGGCGCCGGATCGCGCCAGGTCCAGGCACGCGAGTTGAGCCAGGCGGCGGCCAGGTACGGCGCGTACAGCCAGCGCGCGGCCAGGCTCAGGCGGCCGTCGTCGCGTTTCTGCAGGCCCAGCGGGCCGAGCAGCGCGTAACTGAGCGCCACCAGCAGCAGCGACAGCGCCGGCCACAGCAGCCACCAGCCGGCGCCACCGAGCGCGCGTGCGGCGGCCACGCAGGCCGCGCTGCCGAGCAGGTACAGCGCAGCCAGGCGCCAACGCCGCGGATCGCGCGCCGGTGCCGCGGCGCGCCACGGCGCAGCGATGCGCTCCGGCCACAGCCATACGCACAGCCAGCCGGCGGCCAGGCCGGTGGGCACGTCGAGGAAATGATGCTGGTAGGTGGTCAGCACCGACAGCCCGATCAGCGCGAACCAGCCGTGCAGGGCCAGCCGCGCCAGCCCGTGCAGGTGCTGCGCATAGCGCACCCACAGCACCACCAGCAGCACGATGTGCAGCGACGGCGCCTGGTTGAACGGCTTGTCGAAGCCGAGCAGCACCGCGAACAGCCAGCCGAACACGCCCTCGGTCGGCGGCCGCTCGAAACTGAAGCGCAGCGGCCACAGCAGGAAGCAGCCCACCGCCAGCACCTGCGCGGTGAGCAGGCGCCGCGCATGCGTGTCCAGTTCGGCGCGCGTGCGGCAGACGAAGAACGAGATCGCGTAGAACAGGTCGATCGACCAGTACGGGACGATGGTCCACGGCCAGAACGGGATCTGGGTTTCCCAGGCGAACGGCAGCGACGGCACGGCGGCGCGACGCGCGGCCAGCGTGTTGGCCAGGCCGTAGCTGAGGAAGAAGAACGGCCCCAGCAGCGCCAGCCAGGCCAGCGCCCGCCGCCACGGCCGCGCGGCCGCGGCGCTCATGGCGCGATCCGCTGCGCCAGCGACACGGTGAAGATGCCCCATTCGTCGATGCGCTGCTCCAGCTTGCGGAAGCCGGCCGCGCGCACCAGTTCGTCCATCTCCTGCTGGGTGCGCCGGCGCATCACCCAGGCCGCGCCGCCGCGGTGGCTGGTCAGCGCGCGGGCGATGAATTCCAGCTGCGGATGCCAGGGCTGGCCGGTGTAGGCCAGGTAGCCGCCCGGTTCCACCGCCGCGGCCACGCCCTGCAGCGAGCGCAGCACCTGGTCGTTGTCCGGGAACAGTTCGTACAGGCCGGATACCACCGCCAGGGTCGGCCGCGGCTGCAGCGCGGCTAGCGCGTCGCGGTCGAAGGCATCGCCCTGCTCGAAGCGGGCGATGTCGGTGGCGCCGAGCGTGGCGATCAGCGCGCGGCCCTGCGCCACGTTCAAGGGGCTGAAATCGCGCAGCAGGATCGCGTCGGCGCGCTGGCTGCCGCCGGCCAGCGCTTCGAGCACGTAGCGGCCGTGGCCGGCGGCGATATCCAGCGCGCGCACCGGCAGGCCGGCGGCACGCAGCCGCTGCATCGCCAGGCCCAGCAGCTCATGCAGATGCTGGCGACGCACGCGGATGCCGCGCCAGCCGATCGCATCCAGGTAGTTGCGGTCGATCATCCGCCCCAGCGGGCCGCGCCCGGCAGCCTGGTCGCGGTAGATGTAGTCCAGCGTGCTGCCGGAATCGAAACCGGTCTGCAGGCCGAGGGCGATGCCTTCGGAGAGCTGCCCGCCCAGGCGCAGGCCGGCGCGCACGCCGCGCCAGCGCAGGTCCTGCAGGCTGTAGCGTTCCGGCGGCCAGGCCAGGCGCTCGGCTTCCTCGAAGGTCGGCCCGCGGCGGTGCGCGTGGCGCAGGCTGGGCAGTGCCGGTTCCTCGGCGAAGCGCTCGCGCACGAAGCGACGGATCTGCGCCAGCGCCGGCGCGCGATCGCGCTCGCCCAGCGTGTCGTGGAAGAAACCGGGCAGCAGGTGGCGCTCCTTCACCGGCGAGGACAGGCGCTCGTAGAAGCGGTCCTGCGGGCCGCGGTGCACCACGAAATCGCTGCCGGACACCAGCAGCTGCACCGGCACGGTGATCGCCTGCGCATCGCCGACCACGCGGTCGGCCGCCGCGTACAGCCCCAACAACACCCGCACCGAGATCGGCCGGGTGATCAGCGGATCGTTGCGATAGCTTTCGACCCGCGCCGGATCGTGGGTCAGCCACTGCGGCTTGACGTAGCTGTTGACGAAGAAGTTGCCGCGCAGCTTCTGCATCAGGGCCAGCCCGGGCCGCGCGAACGGCACGTACAGCTTGACCTTGAACGCCGGCGAGGCCAGCACCAGCGCGCGCAGCGGCGGCGCGTAGTCGTGCACCCAGGTGCTGGCGACCACCGCGCCCACGCTCTGCGCCACCACCACGATGTCCTGCACGGCGATGCCGTGGACCTCGCCGATGTGCGCGACGAAGCGGTCCAGGTCGCGCACCAGCGCCGGGAAGCCGGGCGCGTCGCCGCGCGCGCCGGGCGAGCGGCCGTTGCCGCGCGCATCCCAGGCGAACAGCGCGCACTCGTCCAGGCCCAGTTCCTCGGCCAGGTGCATGACCCGCCCGGAATGCTCGTGGCCACGGTGCAGCAGCACCACCGCCCGCGGCGGCGCCGCCGGCGTCGTGGCCGGCCAATGCCGGTAGAACACTCGTGTGCCGTCGAAACTGGCGAATTCGCTTTCGTTGACCTGCCGCATCCGTTGCCGATTCCCTGTCTGCCATGAATCCATTGGGTTCCCGCGGCCACGACGGCCGCACCCGCTCAGTCGCGCGCGTCCGCTTCGCGCAGTCCGGCCGCGACGCGGCGCACCGTCGTCGACACGCACAGGAACGCCACCACCCCAGCGAAGCCATTGACGGCTGGTGCGCCGGGCAACCCGCAGGCCAACAGCAGCCCCAGCACGCCGACGCAGAAGGCGCGGTCGCTCTTGCCCATCGGCCCATCGTAACGGCGGCTGGCGCCGACCATCAGCCCCAGCACCCCGGCATACTCGGTCAGCGCCGCGGTCAGCACCATCAGCCACACCCAGCCGCCCATTACGCCCGGCACGCTCAGCAGGCTCAGGTACAGCGCCGCATCGGCGATCACGTCGCATAGTTCGTTGAGGTAGGCGCCCAGCCGCGACTGCTGGCCGAACTCGCGCGCCAGCATGCCGTCCACCGCGTTCAAGGCCATCCGCAGCAGCATCCACAGCGGCAGCAGCGCGTACCACAGCGGCTGCGCCGCGCCTTGCGCGTACACCACCGCGGCGACCAGCAGCGACACCAGCGCCGCGGCCGCCGTCACCTGGTTGGCGGTGACGCCAAGCCGGTCCAGCACGCGCACGCCCGGCCGCAGCAGGTCCTGGAAACGTCCTTTGAGGGCATAGATCGACACGCGCGTGGTCCTGACGGCGAGGGCGGGGGCGGCGACAGCCTAGTGCATCGCAGTGGCTGCGCGCGCGGCCGAAGCCACGGCGCAGGTGTTCTGCACGGTCCGCGCGCGGCGCCACGGCGGGGCGCGCGCACCGTGTGCCGGCACCGCCGCGCACGCGATCCGCCGGCCCGTGGGCACGGCCGGCCGGGCGTCGGCGGGCCTCAGCGCCTACAATGGCGGCCCGTTCCGCTGCCCCCGCCCTGCCCCATGTCCTCCGATTTCCTGCCCGTGCGCCGGGCGCTGCTGTCCGTTTCCGACAAGACCGGCCTGATCGACCTGGCCCGCGCGCTGGCCGCGCGCAACGTCGAACTGCTGTCCACCGGCGGCACCGCCAAGGCCCTGCGCGAGGCCGGGCTGGGGGTGAAGGACGTGTCCGAACTGACCGGCTTCCCGGAAATGATGGACGGCCGGGTCAAGACCCTGCACCCGCTGGTGCACGGCGGCCTGCTCGGCCGCGCCGGCACCGACGATGCGGTGATGGCCGAGCACGGCATCGCCGCGATCGACCTGCTGGTGCTCAACCTGTATCCGTTCGAGGCGGTCACCGCGAAGGCCGACTGCACGCTCGCCGACGCTGTGGAGAACATCGACATCGGCGGCCCGGCGATGCTGCGCTCGGCGGCCAAGAACTTCGCCCGCGTGGCCGTGGCCACCGACCCGGCGCAGTACGCCGAACTGCTGGCCGAACTGGAGGCCAACGACGGCCGGCTGTCGGCGGCCAAGCGCTTCGCCCTGGCCGTGGCCGCGTTCAACCGCGTCGCCCAGTACGACGCGGCGATCAGCAACTACCTGTCCGCGGTCACCGCCAGCGATGCCGCGGTGCCGACGCGCAGCGCGTTCCCGGCGCAGATGAACTCCAGCTTCGTCAAGGTGATGGAACTGCGCTACGGCGAGAACCCGCACCAGCAGGCCGCGTTCTACCGCGACCTCTTCCCCACGCCCGGCACCCTGGCCACCTTCACCCAGCTGCAGGGCAAGGAGCTGTCCTACAACAACATCGCCGACAGCGATGCGGCCTGGGAATGCGTGCGCCAGTTCGACGCGCCGGCCTGCGTCATCGTCAAGCACGCCAACCCGTGCGGCGTGGCGGTCGGCGCCGGCTGCGGCGATGCCTACGAACTGGCCTACGCCACCGACCCGACCAGCGCCTTCGGCGGCATCATCGCCTTCAACCGCACGCTGGACGCGGCCACCGCGCAGGCGATCCTGGACCGCCAGTTCGTCGAAGTGCTGATCGCCCCCGACTACGACGACGCCGCGCTGGAGTACGCCAAGAAGAAGGCCAATGTGCGCGTGCTGCGCATCCCCGCCGGCGACGGCGCCTACGGCATCGACAGCAAGCGGGTCGGCTCCGGCATCCTGCTGCAGACCAGCGACGCCCACGTGGTGCCGCGCGATGCGCTGAAGGTGGTGACCCGGCTGGCGCCGACCGAGGCGCAGTTCGACGACCTGCTGTTCGCGTGGAAGGTGGCCAAGTACGTCAAGTCCAACGCCATCGTCTATGCCAAGGACCACCGCACCATCGGCGTCGGCGCCGGGCAGATGAGCCGGGTGTACTCGGCGCGCATCGCCGGGATCAAGGCCACCGACGCCGGCCTGGCCGTGGAAGGCTCGGTGATGGCTTCCGATGCGTTCTTCCCGTTCCGCGACGGCATCGACGCGGCCGCCGCGGCCGGCATCAAGGCGGTGATCCAGCCGGGCGGTTCGATGCGCGACGCCGAGGTGATCGCCGCGGCCGACGAGCACGGCATCGCCATGGTGTTCACCGGCGTGCGCCACTTCCGCCACTGAGGTCTGCAGCGATGCGCCTGTCCGCTGTCGTGCCGCGTCCGCTCGCCGTGCTGGCCGTGGCCGTCGCCCTCGTGCTGGGCGGTTGCACGCCGGCCGCGCCCCCCGCGCCCAGCGCCGCACCTGCGGGCGCGCCCGCCAGCGCCGCCGCGCCCGCGCACGTCAGCCGCACCGCGCGCCTGCAGACGTTCCTGCAGCAACGCTACGGCAGCGCCGCGACGCTGGCCGGGCATTGGCCGGGGCAATGGACCCAGGGGGGCGATAGCCATGCGGTGGACTGGCAGGTCTGCGCCGAACAGCCGGTGGTCACCGGCGACGGCTGGCAGCAGTTGCTGGCGGTGTGCGGCGCGCTGCGCGACGCCGGCCACCCCGAACCGGGCACCATCGACTTCTACGTGCTGCGCCCGGAGGGCCAGGGCTTCGCCGTCGCCGCCGAGCGCACCGGCGGCACCTACGGCAGCCAGGGCCAGCCCGGCGAGGTCGGCATCGTCCGCGCCGGCAGCGATTTCTACGGGTTCCGCGTGGAAGACGGCTGGTTCGGCCAGGGCTACGCGCTGCAGTCGCAGACCCTGATCCTGCCCGGCCCCAAGGGCCTGGTGGACGCAGGCAGCGTGCGCAGCCACATCGACAACAGCGCCGCCGCCGACTGCGATGCCGCCGATGCGGCCGCGGACTGCAAGGCCGGCCAGTTCGCCATCGACTTCGCCCTGCGCTTCGACGACCGCGACCACGCGGCCCGCGTCTGGCCGCTGCTGATCGAGGAAACCGGCACGGAGTGCGGCCAGCGCCCGGTGCAGCGCAGCCACCGCTTCGCGCTGGACGCGAAGACCTGGACCTACCATTTCCCCGAGGCGCTGCAGCGCGAAGGCTGCACGTGAGGCGCGCGCGCCGTCACGACCCGGCGGCAATGACCTCGCGATTCGCAAGGAGTGCTTCGAGCACGCTTCCTGTAATTGGGATTTTTACAATGCGCGTCCGTTGATTGCTCCCGAGAGATGTTTAGCTTGTCTAGTCAGACCTTCGCGGGAACTGGCAATGGCAGGAAATCGCAAACTTCGCTGTACCGATCGTCGGGGCAATCCCACAGAAACTACTGAAAGCCTGCGCAAGCTCGAAATCTGGCTAGGCTTCCTCTTCAAGTTGGCGCTTCTCCTCTTTCTTGGAATGGACAATTCAACACCATGAAACTGCTCGTCATCGGCTCCGGCGGCCGCGAACACGCCCTGGCCTGGAAGCTGGCCCAGTCCCCCCGTGTCGACGAAGTGCTGGTGGCGCCCGGCAATGCCGGCACCGCCGGCGAGGCCAAGTGCCGCAACGTGCCGGTCAAGGTCAACGACCTCGACGGGCTGCTGGCGCTGGCCCGGGACGAAGGCGTGGCGCTGACCGTGGTCGGCCCGGAAGTGCCGCTGGTGCTGGGCGTGGTCGACCGCTTCCGCGCCGCCGGGCTGCGCATCTTCGGCCCCAGCGCCGCCGCCGCGCAGCTGGAAGGCAGCAAGGCCTACGCCAAGGATTTCCTGCAGCGCCACGGCATTCCCACCGCGTTCTACGCCGTACACACCGAGGTCGAGACCGCGCTGGCCTACGTCCGCGACAAGGGCGCGCCGATCGTGATCAAGGCCGACGGCCTGGCCGCCGGCAAGGGCGTGATCGTGGCGATGTCGCTGGACGAGGCCGAGGCCGCGGTACGCGACATGCTGTCCGGCAACGCCTTCGGCGACGCCGGTGCGCGCGTGGTGATCGAGGAATTCCTCGACGGCGAGGAAGCCAGCTTCATCTCCATGGTCGACGGCTACACCGCGCTGCCGATGGCCACCAGCCAGGACCACAAGCGCGTCGGCGACGGCGACACCGGCCCCAACACCGGCGGCATGGGCGCGTACTCGCCGGCGCCGGTGGTGACGCCGGAGGTACACGCGCGGGTGATGCGCGAGGTGGTCGAGCCGACCGTGCGCGGCATGCGCGACGACGGCGTGCCGTTCACCGGTTTCCTCTACGCCGGGCTGATGATCGACGCCAGCGGCGCGCCGAAGGTGATCGAGTTCAACGTGCGCTTCGGCGACCCGGAAACGCAGCCGGTGATGCTGCGCCTGCAGTCGGACCTGCTCGACCTGCTCGAGGCCGCGCTCGACGAACGCCTGCACGCCACCGAGGCGCAGTGGGATCCGCGCCCGTCGCTGGGCGTGGTGCTGGCGGCGGCGCCGTATCCGGAAACCCCGGTCACCGGCGAAGCGATCACCGGCCTGGACACGGTGCCGGCCAACGCCAAGGTGTTCCATGCCGGCACCACGCTGGACGCGCAGGGCCGCGTGCTCAGCGCCGGCGGCCGCGTGCTGTGCGTGGCGGCGCTGGGCGACAGCGTGGCCGAGGCGCAGCGGCACGCCTACACCGGCGTGGAGCGGATTCACTGGGCCAGCGAATTCCACCGCCGCGACATCGGCTGGCGTGCGATCGCGCGCGAGCAGGGGGCGTAGCACGTCGCCACGGGCAGGAGCGGCTTCAGCCGCGACGAGCGAAGCCCAAAGCACGGCTGACACCCTCGCTCGTCGGGACTGAAGTCCCTCCCACAAGGCACCCGATCCACTCCCTGTAGGAGCGGCTTCAGCCGCGACGAACGAAGCCCAAAGCCGGCTGACACTACCCGGCGTCGGGACTGAAGTCCCTCCCACAAGGACACCGATCCACTCCCTGTAGGAGCGGCTTCAGCCGCGACGAGCGAAGCCCAAAACCGGCTGACGCTCTCCGGCGTCGGGACTGAAGTCCCTCCCACAAGGACACCCGATCCACTCCCTGTAGGACCGGCTTCAGCCGCGACAGGGGCATGGCCGGGAACGCCGGTCGCGGCTGAAGCCGCTCCTGCGAATGCGCCCACGCACTCTCCATCGGGCCTGCGCTAGCCTGGATCCTCTACCGCTTCGCGCATGCCCATGGCCCTCTCCCCCACCCTCCGCACCCGCTTCCGCGCGCTCGCCGCGCAGACCGATGGCATCGACACTGCGGCCTACGCCGCCTGCGGCAAGGATCCGCTCGATCCCATCATCGGCCTGGGCCGCCGCGATGCGAAGGTGTGCATCCTCGGTCGCGACCCGGGCCGCAGCGAGGTGGAGCACGGCGAACCCTTCGTCGGCAGCGGCGGCCAACTGGTGCGCAAAGCGCTGTACCGACACCTGCACCACGGCGACGAGATGCCCGATTTCGCCGCCGGGCTCGAGGCCGGCCGCGTCGCCTTCTGGCTCAACACCGTGCCGTACAAGCCGGTGGGCAACAAGGCCTGGTCGATGCCGGTGAAGCGGCGCTTCCACTCGCTGATGCGGCGCCTGCTGCTCGAACAGTGGCGCGGCGATGCCATCCTCACCCTCGGCCGCGAGGCCTTCCTGTGGTTCGGCATCGACCAGCCGCGCGAGGTGCGTGCGGCGCTGGAGGCGTTCTGGGCGCGCGAGGACCGCTTCCAGGCGCAGACCAAGGTCGAGCTGCACAGCGAGGACGGCCGCCGCAGCCGCCGCGTGGTGCTGCACCCGCTGCCGCACCCCTCGCCACTCAATCAGACCTGGTACAAGCGCTTCCCGGCACTGCTGGACGCCCGGCTGCGGCAACTGGGGGTCTGAGCGCCCGCGTGCATCCACCCTCTTGAGGGGGATCGCATACAGCGACGGTGCGCTATCGTGTGGCGGTGCCGACCCCCTCGATCGAAACCCGCCTGAGCCGCCTGTGGGCCCATGAAAAGGCCAGCTACGGGCTGCGCGTGTTCATCGCGCTGGCGGTGGCGATGGGCGTGTGCTGGCACCAGCAGCAACTGGAGGCGCTGCCGGCGATCTTCCTGGGCACCATCGCCAGCGCCATCGCCGAAACCGACGACAACTGGCTGGGCCGGATCAAGTCGGTGCTGCTGTCGCTGCTGTGTTTCGCCGCCGCCGCCGCCGCGGTGGTATTGCTGTTCCCGTATCCGTGGCCGTTCGCGGCCGGCCTGGCGCTGTCCACCTTCGCCCTGACCCTGCTCGGCGCGCTCGGCGAACGCTACGCCTCCATCGCCCAGGCCACGGTGGCGCTGGCGATCTACGCGATGATTGGCCTGGACCACGGCACCCAGAACGGCCATGTCGGCGGCAACGCCTGGCACGGCGTGGCCTTGCTGCTGCTCGGCGCCGGCTGGTACGCGGTACTGTCGGTGCTGTGGACGGTGCTGTTCGCCAACCGGCCGGTACGCGAGCGGCTGTCGCGGCTGTACCTGGAGCTGGGCCGCTACCTGCGGCTCAAGGCGGCCCTGTTCGAGCCGGTGCGGCAGAGCGACCTGCACGCGCGGCGGCTGGCGCTGGCCGAGCAGAACGCGCAGGTGGTGGCCGCGCTCAACGCGGCCAAGACCGCGATCATCAGCCGCTTCGGCCGCTCCGGCCGGCCCGGCGTGCAGTCGGGCCTGTATTTCCGCCTGTACTACATGGCGCAGGACTTCCACGAGCGCGCCAGTTCCTCGCACTACCCGTACGAGGCGCTGACCGACGCGTTCTTCCACAGCGACGTGCTGTACCGCTGCCAGCGCCTGCTGGCCCTGCAGGGCAAGGCCTGCGCGGCGCTGGGCGAGGCGATCCGGCTGCGCCAGCCGTTCGACTACGGCGAGCAGACCCAGCAGGCCACCACCGACCTGCGCGAGTCGCTGGATTTCCTGCATGTCCGCGCCGACCCACGGCAGGCGCGGCTGCTCGGCTCGCTGGAATTGCTGGTGACCAACCTGCACAGCATCGAGCGGCGCCTGGCCGAGGCCGCGCAGTCGGACACCACCAGCGACACCCTCGACACCCGCCTGCGCGACTCCTCGCCGCACACCCTGCGCGAGATGCTGCGGCGCCTGGGCCAGCAGCTCACGCCCGGCTCGGTGCTGTTCCGGCACGGCCTGCGCATGGCCATCGCGCTGGTGGTGGGCTACGCCATCATGCAGTCGATCCACGCCAGCAACGGCTACTGGATCCTGCTGACCACCGCCTTCGTGTGCCGGCCCAACTACGGCGCCACCCGCCTGCGCCTGGCCCAGCGCATCGCCGGCACCCTGATCGGCCTGGGCGCGGCGTGGGCGCTGATGCAGCTGTTCCCCGGCACCGAGCTGCAGCTGCTGTTCGCCCTGCTCGGCACGCTGGTGTTCTTCGTCACCCGCACCGACCGCTACATGCTCGCCACCGCGGCGATCACGGTGATGGCGCTGTTCTGCTTCAACCTGATCGGCGACGGTTTCATGCTGATCTGGCCGCGCCTGCTCGACACCCTGATCGGCTGCGCGATCGCCGCCGCCGCCTCGTTCCTGATCCTGCCGGACTGGCAGGGCCGGCGCCTCAACCAGGTGCTGGCGACCGTGCTGTCCAGCAGCGCGCGCTACCTGGCGCAGGTGCTGGAGCAGTACCGCAGCGGCATGCGCGACGACCTGCCCTACCGCATCGCCCGCCGCGACATGCACAACGCCGACGCCGCGCTGTCGGTGGCGCTGTCGAACATGCTACGCGAGCCCGGCCGCTACCGCCGCAACCTGGATGCCGGCTTCCGCTTCCTGGCCCTGTCCAACACCCTGCTCGGCTATCTGTCGGCGCTGGGCGCGCACCGTGCGGCGCTGGCCGGCGAGACCGATCCGGACATCGCCCGCGCCGGCGACTACCTGCCGCAGGCGCTGGGTGCGCTGGCCGACGCGCTGGCCGAGCGGCGCGCGCTGCCGGCCGCCGACGAGGCGGCCGAGATCGCGCTGGCCGAGGCGCTGGAGCGCGAGGACGGCATCGACGAGGCCAAGCGCCGGCTGGTGCGCAACCAGCTCGCGCTGACCCTGCGCCTGCTGCCCAAGCTGCGCGACGCCGCGCAGGCGGTCACTGCCGCGACGGTGCCGCCGGCGCCTGCGCCGGCGCTTGCCGCGCCGGCCGCACGCTGATGCCCATCCACAGCAGCGCCACCACCGCCAGCGCCACACCGCCGAGCGCCACCCCGCGCCAGCCGGCGTAGGCGTAGGCCGCGGTGCCGAGGCTGGACCCGATCGCACCACCGATGAAATAGCAGGTGACGTAGGCCGAGGTGATGCGGTTGCGCGCGGCCGGATCCAGCTGGTAGATCACGCTCTGGTTGCCGATGTGCACGCCCTGCACCGCCACGTCCAGCAGCACCACCCCGGCGATCAGCAACCACAGCGAGTGCGGCGCGCCGAGCAGCAACAGCCACGACAGCAACAGCATGACCAGGCCGCCCCAGCCGACCAGATGGCCCGCGCCGCGGTCGGACAGCTTGCCGGAGAGGTTCGCGGCGAACGCGCCGGCCGCGCCGATCAGCCCGAACAACCCGATGGTCGCGGTGCCGTAGCGGTAGTCCGGGCCGGACAGCAGGAACGCCAGCGTGGTCCAGAACATGCTGAAGCCGGCGAAGAGCAGCCCGCCCAGCACCGAGCGTGCGCGCAGCACCGGCTCGTCGCGCAGCAGCGCCAGCACCGAACCGATCAGGTGCGGATAGGACAGGTGCGGATTGCCCGGGTGCCGCGGCAGGCCGCGCCACAACAGGCCCGAAGCCACCAGGATCAGCGCCGCCGCGACCCAGTACACGGTGTGCCAGCCGCCGATCCCGGCCAGCAGGCCGGAGGCCGTGCGCGCCAGCAGGATGCCCAGCAGCAACCCGCTCATCACCGTGCCGATGACCCGGCCGCGCTCGTGCGGCGCGGCCAGGGTCGCGGCGAACGGCACCAGGATCTGCGCCGCCACCGAACTCAGGCCGGTGATCAGGGTGCCGAGCAGCAGCAACGCGAAGCTGTGCGCCATCGCACTGACCAGCAGACCGACCGCGCTGAGCGCGTACAGGCCGACGATCAGGCTGCGGCGCTCGAAGCGGTCGCCCAGCGGTACCAGGAACAGCAGGCCCGCCGCATAGGCCAGCTGCGCGGTGGTGACCACCGCACCGGCGCGGCGCACGTCGATGGCGAAGGTCTGAGCCAGCACCTCCAGCAGCGGCTGCGCGTAGTAGTTGCTGGCCACCGCCAGGCCGGTGGCGGTGGCCATCAGCAGCACCAGGCCGCGGCGCATCGGCGGATGCGAAGTCGTTTCCATGGACGGACACCGGATCGTGGGGAGGGGCGCAGTCTGTGGCGGCGGCAACGATCGTTCAAACGCATTTTTTTCACCACTGCCATCTGTTTTTGAGATAGCGTGATTCCGGCGCCGACAGGCCGGCCGCTTCGCCAGCGCCGCTGCTTCGAACGCAGGCGGCGTCCGGACTGGAGCGCAGCCGCAGCACCGCCCTCGCTCCGAAGGAACCCGCACCATGCCCAGCACCGACATCGCCGAGGCGCTGCACCAGCACGGGTATGCGGTGGTCCGTGGGTTCCTGGGCGACGGCGACATTCCCGACAGCCTGCTGCGCTTCCTGGAAGGCGCCGAGAAGTTCCACGACGGCGTGATCGGCGACCTGCCGGCGGCGGACATGCAGCGCATCCAGGCGCGCATCGCCGCGACAGTGCCGGCGGTGGCCGCGGCCATGGGCCTGGCGATCGCCGTCGACCGCTTCGGCTACTGCGCCATCCGCATCCGCGAAAGCCATGCCGCGCCGAGCCTGCGCCTGCCGTTCGACCAGCACCGCGATCCGAAGACCGCGCCGGGCGGCGCGCTCAACTGGCACCTGGACCACTTCAGCTATTTCCTGCATGGCGACCACCGCAACTACCTGATCTGCTACATGCCGGTGCGCAAGCCCGATGCCGGCCTGGCCAACGTGGCCATCGTCGCCGACGACGTGGTCGCGCGCCTGGATCCGCAGCTGCACCAGCGCATCCAGGGCCGCGGCGCGCTGCGCTTCCGCTGCGTGGAAGCCGACACGCTGGACTGGTTCCGGCTGCGTTTCCCGGGCCAGGCCCTCGCCATCGGCGACTGGTATGCGATCGAGGACCTGCACGACGCCAGCCCCGGCTGGAAGATCGGCTTCGACCTGGAAGCGCACAAGGTGGTGCCGCACCTCGCGGTCGGCGACCTGCTGATCATGCGCGCCGACGTCATCCACCGCACCCACGACGCCGGCTGCGACCGCATCTCGGTGCGCTGCGACGCCTTGCCCGCACGGGCGCCGCGGCTCGACACGCTGCGCGGCCTGCTCGGCATCACCCTGCGCTACCCGCTCATGAGCCGTAAGCGCCGCTACAACATCCGCCTGTGGCTGCGCCAGCAATGGCGCAAGCGGCTGGGGCGTTCGGCATGAGGCGGGCACTGCGACAGACGGCGCGTGGCGCATGCAGCCCCGGCGCGGATCGGCTGCGGCATCGCCACGGCGCGCGCCAGGCTGCGCCATGCTGACCCTGCGCCAACTCGAATTCGCCGTCGCCGTCGCCGAGGAAGGCAGCTTCACCGCGGCCGCGCGCCGCTGCCACACCGTGCAGTCGGCGCTGAGCCACCAGATCGCCAAGATCGAGCAGGCGCTGGGTGCGCGCCTGTTCGAGCGCGGCGCGCGCCACGTGCGGGCCACCGCCGCCGGCGAGGTGTTCCTGCACAACGCGCGCGCCACCCTGCGCGCCGCCGAACGCCTGCACGAGGAAATGGCGCAGACCCTGGGCACGGTGCGCGGCCGCCTGCAGATCGGGCAGATCTCCTCGTTGAACGCGGTGCAGGTACCGGCGGTGCTGCGCCGCTTCCGCGAGGCGCACAGCGCGGTGGACGTGCACCTGCGCACCGGCATGAGCGATGCGCTGCTGCTGGAACTGGGCGAAGGCCGGCTCGACGTGGCCCTGGTCGGGGTCGGCCCGCACGTGGCGCTGCCGCCGCAACACCTGCTGCTGCACGAGGAACCGCTGGCGCTGATCGCCGCACCCGGCAACCGCTTCGCCGCGCGCCGCCAGGTCTCCCTGCGCGACCTGGAAGACGCGCCGATGGCCGGGCTGATCCCCGGCGCCGGCGTGCGCGGGATCATCGACCGCGCCTTCGCCGCCGCCGGCCTGCGCCAGCGCCTGCAGTACGAGGTCACCCACGCAGACCTGCAGCGGCAACTGGTGGCCGAGGACCTGGGCCTGGCGGTGGTGCCGCAGACCATGGCCACCGGCATGCACGGTGTGGCGACGGTGGCATTGCGCGAGCGCTTCCGCTTCCTCACCTACGCCGTGTGGCGGCCGGATCCGACACCCGCCGCACGCGCCTTCATCGCCCTGCTGCGCGCCCAGCGCGACGCCCTGCAGGCCGCCGCCGACAGCGCCAGCACCGGCCGCCGCGCGCCGCGCCTGCGCGCGCGGTGAACCTGCTAGGCTGCGCGCGTTCGCAAAGGAGCCTGCATGTCCGCCCACAGCCAGTTCGCCCTGCTGCGGCAACGCCGCTTTCTGCCGTTCTTCGTGGTCCAGTCGCTGGGCGCGTTCAACGACAACGTGTACCGGCAGGCGATCATCGGCCTGCTGTTCTACCTGGGCGTGACCCCGGAGCAGCGCACGCTGTACACCAACCTGGCGCCGGCACTGTTCATCCTGCCGTACTTCCTGTTCTCCTCGCTGGCCGGGCAGATCGCCGAGAAGCTGGAGAAGTCGAGGCTGGTGGTCATCACCACCACGATGGAGATCGGCATCATGTCGCTGGCCGCGGTCGGCTTCCTGACCGAGAACATGGCGGTGCTGCTGGTAGCGCTGTTCTGCACCGGCCTGCAGTCGACCCTGTTCGGCCCGGTGAAGTACTCGATCCTGCCCTCGGTGCTCAAACCGGAGGAACTGACCGGCGGCAACGGCCTGGTCGAGATGGGCACTTCGATCTCGATCCTGTGCGGCATGATCCTGGGCGGGCTGATCTTCCAGATCGCCGGCAGCCACGGGCCGGTGGCCGCCGCCACCGCGGTGGTCGCGCTGGCGGTCACCGGCAACCTGATGGCGCGCTGCATCCCCAAGGTCGACGCCGGCGCACCCGAGCTGAAGATCAACTGGAACCCGCTGCCGGAATCGCTGGCGATCATGCGTCTGACCCGGCGTCAGCTGGCGGTGCGCAACGCCGTGCTCGGCGTGTCCTGGTTCTGGTTCGTCGGCACCGTGCTCACCGCGCAGCTGCCGACCTATGCCGAACTCAACCTGGGCGGCGCGCAGGACCTGTACATCTTCGCCCTGGCGCTGTTCTCGATCGGCACCGGCACCGGCTCGCTGCTGTGCGAGAAGCTGTCCGGGCGCACCGTCGAGATCGGCCTGGTGCCGCTGGGCGCGTTCGGCATCAGCGCCTTCATGCTCGACCTGTACTTCGCCCGGCCAGGCGCCGCGCTGCAGACCGGCCTGGGCATCGGCCAGTTCGTCCACCAGGCCGGCAGCTGGCGGATCATGCTCGACCTGGTCGGCATCGGTCTGTGCACCGGCCTGTTCGTGGTGCCGCTGTTCGCGCTGATCCAGAGCCGCACGCCGAAGGCGGAACTGTCGCGCGTCATCGCCGGGCTCAACATCCAGAACTCGCTGTTCATCGTGCTGGCCGCGATGATCGGCATCGCCCTGCAGATGCAGCAGTTGCACCTGTTCGGCGTGCGCATCCCGATGCCCGGGCTGAGCATCCCGCAGGTGTTCCTGGCGCTGGCCATCGCCAACGCGGTGGTGGCGATCTGGATCTTCAGCATCGTGCCCGAGTTCCTGATGCGCTTCCTCAGCTGGGTGATGGTGCGCACCCTGTACCGGCTGCGCCTGCACGGCATCGAGCGCCACGTGCCCGACGAGGGCGCGGCGCTGATCGTGTGCAACCACGTCAGCTACATGGACGCGCTGGTGCTGGCCGCGGCGATCCCGCGACCGGTGCGTTTCGTCATGTACTACCGCATCTTCAACATTCCGGTGATGCGCTGGATCTTCCGCACCGCCAAGGCGATCCCGATCGCCGGGGCGCGCGAGGATCCCGAGCTGATGCAGCGCGCGTTCGACGCCATCGACGCCGCGCTGGCCGAGGGCGAGCTGGTGTGCATCTTCCCCGAGGGCGCGCTGACCAAGGACGGCGAGATCGCCGCGTTCAAGTCCGGCGTGGAGAAGATCCTGGCCCGGCGCGCGGTGCCGGTGGTACCGATGGCGCTGCGCAACATGTGGACCAGCATGTGGAGCAAGCGCGATTCGCGGCTGCGGCGCATGCGCGTGCCGCGGCGCTTCCGCGCCCACATCGAGGTGATCGCCGATGCGCCGGTGGCCGGGGCCCAGGCCACCGCCGAGACGCTGGAGGCGCAGGTGAGAAGGCTGCGTGGCGATGCCGCCTGAGTGCGGTGCAGGTGCCCTGGGCACGCGCTTCGGGTAAATTAACCCCAGGGGAGACGCCTCAGGCGGTGGCGTCCAGTGCGAAGGACCGAACGGACAGTGAACCAGCCCGAACCACCAGCAGCGCCCAACGCGGGCGTCTATGTGCCCAACAACATGGTCTGGGCGATCCTGTCCACGCTGTTCTGCTGCCTGCCGCTGGGCATCGTCTCCATCGTCTACGCCGCGCAGGTGGATGGCCGCCGCGCTGCCGGCGACATCGAGGGCGCGCGCGCCGCCGCACGCAAGGCCGGCTGGTGGGCACTCGCGTCGCCGATCCTGGTCGTCGTGTGGATCTTCGTGGCCGTCCTGCTGGAGGCGATCGGCAGCCTGGCCGGCAACTGACCCCCACCGTTTCCCGTTCCACCACCCAACCACCGGAGTAACACGGATGAATACCACCGCACCGCAAGTGTCCAACAACCTCGTCTGGGCGATCCTGACCACGCTGTTCTGCTGTCTGCCGCTGGGCATCGTGTCCATCGTCTACGCCTCGCAGGTCAACACCAAGCTCGCCGCGGGCGATGTGGCCGGTGCGCGCGATTCGTCGGACAAGGCCAAGAAGTGGGCGATCTACTCGGCGGCGACCTCGGTGGTGCTGATCGTGCTGTACCTGATCTTCATCTTCGCCCTGGGCGGCCTGGGCATGATGCAGCAGTCGTCCATGTCCTGAGCACCGCGGCCGCCGTCGCCTGCGACGGCGGCCGACCACGCGACCGTCCGCCTGCCATGTCCCTTCAGCGCCTGCAGTCCCTGCCCCGCTGGCTGCCGCTGGTCGCACTGAGCGGCGCCGCGGTGGTGGCCACCGTGGTGCTGCGTCGGGTCGATCCCAATGTCCCCGGCAATCCGCTGCCGGGCTGCCCGTTCCGCGCCCTCACCGGCCTGTACTGCCCCGGCTGCGGCAGCACCCGCTGCCTGCACGCGCTGGTGCACCTGGACCTGGCCCATGCCTGGACCAGCAATCCCCTGCTGGTGGTGGCGCTGCCGCTGCTGGCGATCATGGCGCTCAACGCCGCCGGCCTGCGCCTGCGCCCGCTCGCGCCGCTGCTGAAGATCCTCGCCGACCCGCGATTGTGGCTATGGGTACTGCTCGGCTATGCGCTGCTGCGCAATCTGCCCTGGTATCCCTTCACGCTGCTCGCGCCGCACTGACGACCCGCCACCTCCGCACCGCAGCGACTCGTCTAGACTCACCGACTGCCGTGCACCACCCATCAAGGAGATCCACATGAGTACCGTCAGCCCCGTCGCGCCCCCGCCGCCTCCCGCCTCCGGCGTCCCCGGTCCGGTCCCCAACCACCTGGCCTGGGCGATCATCTCGACGGTGCTCGGCTTCTGCCTGTGCTGCCCGGCGCTGATCACCGGCATCGTCGCCATCGTGTTCTCCAGCAAGGTCAACGGCCTGCTCAACCAGGGCGACCTGGAAGGCGCGCGCCGCGCTTCCAACACCGCCAAGACCTGGTGCTGGGTGACCACCGCACTGGCCATCATCGGCCTGCTGATCAATGCCGTCATGGTCGCCACCGGCGGCATGCAGAGCTACATGGACTACATGCAGCAGATCCAGCACGCGAGCTGATCGGCATGCGCGCCTGGCAACAACGGGCGTGCCTGGGCGCCGCCGCCGCATTCGCAGCCGGCGGCGCCACGCTGTTGTACCGCTTCGATCCCAATGCCGCGAACAACCCGTTCGCACCGTGCATGTTCCACGCGCTCACCGGCTACTACTGCCCGGGCTGCGGCATGACCCGTGCCCTGCATGCACTGGTGCACCTGGACCTGGTCGGCGCGTTCGCGATGAATCCCGGCGCGATGCTGGGCCTGGCCCTGCTGCCGGGCCTGATCGCCTGGAAGGCCGGCTGGCGCGCGGCCTGGTTCGCGCCAGTCGTGAGCGTGGTCTCGCGGCCGAATTTCTGGCTGGTCGCGCTGCCGGGCTACTGGATCGCGCGCAACCTGCCGTGGTTCCCGTTCACCCTGCTGGCGCCGCACTAGCCGGCCCGCCGCATCCGCCTCTTCGTGTCGGGTAGCAGGCTGGCACCTGCCAACACGGCTGATGGGCAGCTCTCATCACGTCGGGACGCGTCCCGTAGGAGCGGCTTCAGCCGCGAAGAGCGTTCCCGGTAAGCGCGTCGCGGCTGCAGCCGCTCCTGCGCGCCAACGTCATGCGTGGCAGAAGCAGGTTGTCAGAGATGACCTGATGTCGAGAGCGGCCTCAGCTGACCCAGCCGGCAATCACCAGCAGCGCCAGCAGCACCAGCCACAGCAGCAGCACCCGCCACACCTGGCTCATCGCATCGCGCAGTTCGGGCAGGCGCCGCAGCGCCGGCACCACCATGCCCGCGTCGCTGTAGTCGTGCGCCTCGGCATCGAGTTCGCCGCGCACGCTGGCACAGGCCACCGGCCCGAGGAAGCCGGTGTCCAGTTGCCACCGCTTGCCGCCGGCGGCGCGCCAGGCGCCGAACACCGCCTCGAAATTGCCGACCAGGGCCAGCGAGAAGGTCATCAGGTGCGCCACCGGCCATTCCAGCGCCGCCAGCAACGCGCGCGCGCCAGCGGCGGTCGTCGGCGGCAGCCGCGAGGCATAGGGGCCGACCGCGGCCAGCGCCAGCAGCCGATAACCCAGCGCACCGAACGGCCCCAGCAACAGGAACCAGAACAGCACCGCGAACCAGCGCCGCAGCGCGCTGACCGCCACCGCCTCGACCAGCCCGGCCGGATCCTCACGCAGCGGCCCGCCATCGGCCTGCAGTTGCGCCACCGCCAGGCGTCGCGCACTGGCGTCATCGGCGTCGATGATCGCCTCGACGTCGGTGTCCAGGTCGCGCGGGCCCCAGGTGAAGGCCAGCACCACGATCCCGAACAGCAGGGTCAGCAGGCCCAGGTGCGGCGCCGCCAGCAGCCACTGCAGCAGGCCGACCAGCAGCAGCGGCGGCAGCAGCGCCAGCGCGATGCCGTAGCGGCCGCGCCAGGCGCTGCCCTCGCCGGCATGCGTGTCCAGCCAGCTCAGCCAGTCGCCGAAGGCGTCGAAGCGGCGCAACGAGGCCACCATGCCGGGCGCGACATGGCCCAGCACCAGGGCGACGATCACAGCGACGAGGGTCGTGAACATGCAGGTCCTCCGGGACCGTTCTGAAGCGGGTGCGCGGAACGTGCCGGCGCGGTCAGGCCGGCGCGCCGTGCCGGTACCAATCCTCGATCAGCGCGCGGGCGATGGAGATGCGCGGCGGCAGGCGCAGGCCGTGCCCATCATCGGCACTGTCGCCCTGCGCCGCCAGGCGCGCCAGCGCGGCGCCGACCTCCTCGCGCTCGAACCAGCGCGCGTCTTCCAGTTCGCCGTCGACCTGCGGCGTGTCCGCCTCCGCCTGCGCACTGAAACCCAGCATCAGCGCGCCAGGAAACGGCCACGGCTGCGCGCCGTAGTAGCGGCAGCTGCCGGGCCGCACCCGCACCTGGGTCTCTTCGGCCACCTCGCGCGCTACCGTCTGTTCCAGCGATTCGCCCGGCTCGACGAAGCCGGCGATCACCGAGTAGCGCCGCGCCGGCCAGCTCGCCTGGCGCCCCAGCAGCAGGCGCCGGCCATCGCTGACCGCCACGATCACCGCCGGATCCACTCGCGGATAGTGTTCGCTGGCGCACTGCGTGCAGACGCCAAGGAAGCCGCCGCGCTGCAACGCGATGGTGCCGCCGCACACGCCGCAGAAGCGCGTGCGCGATTGCCAGTGCAGCATCGCGCGGGCGTAGGCGAACAGGCCCGCCTCCGGCGCCGGCCATTCGGCCGCGGCGCGGCGCAGGTCGATGCGCTGCGGCGGCGCCAGCGCCTGCGGCAGCGCGTCGGCGGCCAGCGCGAACCAGGCCTGGTCCTGGTCCAGGCCGAGGAAGATGGCCTGCTCGGCCAGCGCGCCCAGGGCGGCGGCGCTGGCGATCAGCGGGCGTCCGTCGGCATCGGCATGCGCCTGGCCATCGGCTTCCAGCACCAGCACCCGGGCCTGTTCCCAGGCCTGGCGCAGCGCGGCCGGGTCGTTGCGTACGGCATCGGCACGGTCGATCGCAGGACCGGCGAAGGCGAAAGAGGCAGGCGTCGGATCGGACATGCGCCGCAGGGTGCAGGCAAACCGTGCGTCCCGCAAGCCGCAGCGTGTCTACACGCTGAAGCTGCTGCCGCACCCGCAGGTGGTCTTGGCGTTGGGATTGCGGATCACGAACTGCGCTCCGTGCAGGCCTTCGCTGTAATCCACTTCCGCGCCCATCAGGTACTGCAGGCTGAGCGGGTCGACCAGCAGGGTGACCTGGTCGGTCTGCACCGCCAGATCGTCCTCGGCGCGGTTCTCGTCGAACTCGAAGCCGTACTGGAAGCCGGAACAGCCGCCGCCCTGGATGTAGACGCGCAGCGCCAGCGCGTCGTTGCCTTCCTCGCGGATCAGCTCGCGCACCTTGGCCGCGGCGGCCGCGGTGAAGTTCAACGGCCGGTCCAGGGACTGGTAGTCGGGCGTGGGCGCGGCGCCGGGCAGGGAGACGAGAGTGCTCATGGCGGGAGAATGGGGACGGCCGGCGCCCGAATCAAGCCTCGGCGGTGAACGCGCGCGGCGGCTCGGCGTCGCCGGCGGCCTCGCGGTGCGCTTCCGGCGGCGCCAGCGCGGCGAGGGTGCCGGCGTGGATCAGGCGCCCGGTCAGCTGCGCGCCGGCGTTCATCTCCACCACTTGGTAGTGCACGTTGCCCTGCACCCGCGCCTTCGACGCCAGTTCCACGCGCTCGGCGGCATGCACGTCGCCGATCAGCTGGCCGTTGATGATCACCACCGGCGCGCGCACCTCGCCCTCGATGCTGCCGTGCTCGGACAGGGTCAGCGTGGCCGGCGCGCCGTCTTCGGCCACGACCTTGCCGAGGATGCGCCCTTCCACGTAGAGGCCGCCGCTGAACACCAGGTCGCCGCGGATCACCACCTGCGCGCCGATCAGCGTATCGACCACGGTCTGGCCGCTGTTGCGGCTGTTCTTGTTCCCAAACATAGGCTGATTATTCCCCTTTGCCGTTACCGGCCAATGTCCAATCGAAGGTCTGGCTGACCGGCGCCCCGCCGCCGCTCAATGCCACCCGCACCCGTTGCGGGGTGAAGCCCTTGGGCAGGATCACGCTGCCGTCCAGTTGCTGGAAGTAGCGGAACGAGTAGTCCTGCCCGGGCACACCGGTCTTCTGGTGCAGTTCGTCCCAGCCGACGCTGGTCAGTTTGCCGCCGCGCACGCCTTCCACGGTCAGCCGCAGCTGCCCCTGGCTGATCGCGCCGCGGTTGAGGTTCTGGGTCAGCACCACGTTGTAGCGCCAGGTGCCGCCGGCCTCGGCGGAGAACTCCACCGAATGCACGCTCAGTCCCTTGCGCTGACTGGTCGCGCCGACCAGGCGCTCGTAGAACGCCACGTCGGCACGCAGCCCGGCGATCTCCTCGTCGCGCTCGGCCAGCGAACTCTGCACCTCGTTGTTGGCGGCGCGGCTGATCTGGTCGGAACGGGCCAGGGTCGCCTGGCGCTGGTTGAGCGTCTCGATCTGCCGCTGCTGCGCCTGCAGGTTGCGTTCGGCCTCACGCAACTGCGCGCTGACCGCACCGAGCCGCGGCGCGGCCTGGCGACTGGCCAGCCACCAGGTCAGGGCCAGCGACAGCAGCCACAGCCCGGCGAGCAGCAACCACAGCCCGCGGCCACGGCGGGGCGCGGCGCCATTGGCCACGATCTGGAAACGGGGAACGGGTCGGTTCATGCGCGCTGCCGCGCCACCGAGGCGGCGCCGGCGTCGATCCTCGCGGGTCGGCCTGCTGGGCCACCTAGTGTAAGCCACCCTCCTGAGCGGCGCCGGACTGCGCGGCCGGCCCGCGCCGCGGGCTGGCCTTCGTGGCGGGCTTGGCCGATAGTGGCCGGCATCCGTGCAGTTGCAGGAGCGCCTGCCATGACCGACGCCCATCTCTTCGTAATCGGCATCCTGCTGGCCTGGCTGGCCGGCATCCGCGTCTACCTGACCGTGTTCGGCATCGGCCTGGCCGGCCTGCTCGGCTGGCTGGAGCTGCCGCCGGCGCTGCAGGCGACGCAGTCGTGGTGGGTGCTCGGCACCTCCGGCGCGCTGGCGCTGGCCGAGTTCTTCGCCGACAAGATCCCCGGCGTGGATTCGGTGTGGGACCTGCTGCAGACCCTGACCCGGATTCCGGCCGGCGCCTTCCTGGCCGCGGCCACGCTTTCGCCCGACGGCCAGCTGAGCGCCGGCGCGCTGGCCACTGGCGCGGGCGTGGCGCTGACCAGCCACGCGCTCAAGGCCGGCACCCGCGCCCTGCTCAACACCTCGCCGGAGCCGGCCAGCAACTGGATCGCCTCGCTGGCCGAGGATTCGGTGGTGATCGCCGCGCTGGCCCTGGCCCTCGCGCACCCGTGGCTGGCGCTGGCCGTCGTGCTGGCCGCGAGCGCGCTCGGCGCGTTGCTGGTGTGGTGGACATGGCGCCTGCTGTGGCGGGGCATGCGCCGCCTGTTGGCCTCGCCCACGGCACCGGCCGGCAACCCCTCGCAGCCCGGCGCACAGCCATCGTGAACTTCGTCGCATAATTGGACGCGCCCCAGGAACCAGACGCGATGCCCGCCAACGACACCGCTCCGCTTTCCCATCGCGAGGACGCGCGCGCGCGCCATGTCCGCGCCGAGACTCCGCCGCCGCATTACTGGCGGCGCTGGGTCGGCGATGCGGAGCGCGCGGCGTCCGCCGATCCCGCCGCCGGTGACGGCATGGCCGCTCCTGCGCCCACCGAACTGGCGGCAGCCGCCACGCCGCTGGCCGCCAGCGAGCACGACGACGGCACCAGCGACGCCAACAAGGCCGCCTTCGTGGTCGCCGACGCCGCCTCCGATCCCGCCGCACAGGCCGCGGCCGCGCCGTACCGCGTGCTGATCGTCGAGGACGACCGCGCGCAGGCGCTGTTTGCGCAGAGCGTGCTGCATGGCGCCGGCATGCATGCGCAGGTGCAGATGCAGGCCGAAGGCGTGCAGCAGGCCATCGTCGACTACCGGCCGGACCTGATCCTGATGGACCTGCACATGCCGGGACTGGACGGCATGCGCCTGACTGCGCTGATCCGCCAGCAGCCGCAGCACCAGCTGCTACCGATCGTGTTCCTGTCCGGCGACGCCGATCCGGAGCTGGAATACGAAGTGCTCGACAGCGGCGCCGACGACTTCCTGACCAAGCCGATCCGGCCGCGGCACCTGATCGCCGCGGTCTCCAACCGCATCCGCCGCGCCCGCCAGCAGGCCCAGCAAGGCCACGCCGAGGCGGTGCCGCTGAACAATCCCGAGACCGGCCTGCCGACCCGCGCCCACGTGCTGCAGTTGCTGGACACGACGCTGCGCGCACGCCGCCCCGGCAGCCTGTACTTCATCGAGATCGCCAGCGCGCTCGGCCTGCGCGAACGCTATGGCTACGCCGCGTTCGAGCGGCTGATGGTGCAGGCCGGGCGCCGCCTGGCCGGCATCACCGCGCCGCAGCCGCTGGCGCGGCTCAACGACAACAGCTTCCTGCTGCTGGCCGACGACGCCGATGCCGACGCGCAGCGGCAACGCGCGCAGAGCCTGCGCGACACCCTGTCCGGCCACGCCTTCCCGTTGCGCGAGGACGAGGCGCTGCACCTGCGCTGCGCGATCGGCTACGCCGACTTCGGCCATGGCTTCGAGGACGCCGGCAGCGCGCTCGAAGCGGTCGAACGCACCGCGCTGCAGGCGCGGCTGCATCCGCAGAGCATCGCCGCCTACGTGCCGCCGCGCACGGACGAGGACCTGCAGCGCATCGCGATGCTGGAGGGACAACTGGAGCCGGCCTACCAGCCGATCGTCGCCGTCGCCGGCGGCGACATCGCCCAGTACCAGGTCCTGCTGCGCCTGCGCCAGCGCGACGGCAGCCTGCTCTCGGCCGGCCAGGTGCTGCCGGCCGCCGAGGCCGGCGGACGCCTCGCCGACCTCGACCAGCAGGTGCTGGACCACGCGCTGGGCCTGCTGCATCTGTACCAGCACGCCACTCCGCCGCTGCGCCTGTTCGTCTCGCAGTCCACGCGCACGCTGGCGCGCACCGCCTTCGCCGAATGGCTGATCGACACCATCGGCCGGCGCGGCGTCACCGGCACCTCGCTGGTGATCGACCTGCGCCTGGACGATGCGCTGGTCCACACCGCCACGCTGCAGCAGTTCTGCGCACGGCTGATGCCGCTGGGCGTGCAGTTCTGCATCAGCCAGTTCGAACCGGGCGCCGAGGCCGAAGCGCTACTGGCGCATCTGCCGCTGGGTTATCTGCGCCTGTCGGCACGCTTCGCCGACGCGCATGCCGATCCCGAACTGCGCGACCAGCTGCGCGCCACCATCGACCTGGCGCACCGCGCCGGCCTGCTGATCATCGGCCAGCAGATCGAACAGGCGCAGGCCGCGGCCGCGATGTGGATGGGCGGGGTCGACTTCATCCAGGGCAACCTGGTGCAGTCGGTCGGCGACCAGCTGAACTTCGACTTCCAGAACGCGGTGCTCTAACCATGTCCGACCGCAGACGTCGGCCCGTTCCGCGGCCGGCGACCTTCGCCGCGGCGCTCGCCGTCGCCGGCACCTTGCTGGCACTGCCGCCGCTGGCGCTGCCGTTGCCGCCGCTGTGGCATTGGCTGGCGCCGCTGTGCATGGCCGCCGCCGCGGCGCTGGCCACCCTGGCTGGCTGCCGCGCGCGCCAGCAGATCGAACGCCTGGATGCGGCGCTGGCGCGTGCCGCGCTGGCCGAGTCCGAGCGCAACGCCCTGCAGCACGACGTGCACGTGCGCGAACGGCTGGAACAGGAACTGCTGCAGGCCAAGCAGGCCGCCGAGGCCGCCGTGCTGGCCAAGGGCGAGTTCCTGGCGACGATGAGCCACGAAATCCGCACCCCGCTCAACGGCATCATCCCGATGCTGGAACTGATCGGGCGCGGACCGCTCGGCCTGGACCAGCGCGAGATGCTGCGCGCGGCCAACACCTCCTCGCTGCAACTGCTGCGCATCGTCGACGACATCCTGGACTACTCCAAGCTGGAAGCGAACCGGCTGGAGCTGGAGATCACCACCTTCAACCTGCGCGAACTGCTCGACGGCGTGCTGGAGCTGATGCAGCGCGCAGCCGAGGCCAAGGGCCTGCGCATGGCGCTGCAACTGGACCCAGCGGTGCGCCTGCCGGTGCGCGGCGATCCGGTGCGCCTGCGCCAGGTGCTGAGCAACCTGCTCGGCAACGCGGTCAAGTTCACCGCGCGCGGCGGCATCGACCTGGGCGTGCGCCGGCTCGGCAAGACCCCGGCACAGCACCTGCTGCGCTTCGAGGTACGCGACACCGGCATCGGCATCAGCGCCGAGCGCCAGGAGCATCTGTTCCAGGCGTTCACGCAAGCCGACGCCTCCACCACCCGCCTGTACGGCGGCACCGGGCTGGGCCTGACCATCTGCAAGCGCATCGTCGAGCTGATGGGCGGACGCATCGGCGTGGCGTCGCGGCAGGGCCAGGGCGCCACGTTCTGGTTCGAGATCCCGCTGCTGAAGGTGATCGGCGACCTGCCGCAGAATCCGGGCGGCCTGCCGCGGCTGCATGCGCTGCTGGTCGGCGCCGACCAGCGCCTGCAGCAGCGCCTGGGCGTGCTGCTGCCGAACTGGGGCGTGCAGGTGAGCAAGGTCGATTCGACCCAGGAGGCGCTGGAGCGGCTGCGCGGCAACGGCAGTGGCAGTGGCGTGCGCCCGACCTACGATCTGGTGATCGGCGACCTGGACGGCCTGCGGCAGAGCGCGCGCGCCCTGCAACGCGCGGTGGCGCGCCTGCCGGCGCCGCAGACCGCGCGGCTGATCTGGCTGTACGGCGAGACCGACATTCCCGAGGAAATCCGCGCGCATGGCGCGCTGCTGTCGCGTCAGGCCGCCGACATCGACCTGCGCAGCATGCTGGCGCTGGCCCCGGCGACGCCGAGCCTGGCCAGCGACACCACTGGCGATGGCGCCGACACCGCCGACGCGTTCTACCACGATGCCTTCGCGACGGACGTCATGGACGCGCCCGCACCGGCCCGCGCCGCGGAACCGACGACCGTCGTGGCCGACGCGCCGCCGCCGCGCAGCGGCTACCGCCTGCTGCTGGTCGAGGACAATCCGGTCAACCTGATGGTGGCGCGGCGGCTGCTGGAATCGCTCGGCCACCACGCCGACAGCGTCGAGGACGGCGCCGCCGCATTGGCCCAGTTGTCGCGGCAGCCGTACGACCTGGTGATGATGGACTGCCAGATGCCGGTGCTGGACGGCTACGCCGCTACCCGGCAGTGGCGCCAGCGCGAGGCCGATGCGTCGCGGCCGCGCCTGCCGATCGTGGCGATGACCGCCAATGCGATGGCCGGCGACCGCCAGCGCTGCCTCGATGCCGGCATGGACGATTACCTGTCCAAGCCGCTCGACCGCACGCGGCTGGAGGACTGCCTGCAGCGCTGGCTGCCGCTGCAGCCGGCGGCCGCGCCGGAAGCGGATGCAGCCGCGGACGGGTCCGCTGCGATCGCCAGCGGGCCAGCGGCGGATGCGCTCGCCGACGCGATGCATGTCGAACCGCAGGACAGCCGCCACACCACCATGCACACGGCTGACGCTGCCACGGCATCCAGGCCCATCACCACATCGACCGCCTCGATGCCATCGCCCGATCACGCCACTCTCGACGTCCCCCCGGCAGCGCCTGCGCAGGAACAAGACGTGGCATCGCACGGCGCCACCGCAACGTCGGCGCCGCCGCTCGCCGCGCCGGAGGCAGACGATCCGGAACCGCCATCAGCGGTGCCGGCGCCGGTGCTGGATATCGCGGTGCTCGACGAGTTGCGCGAGGTCATCGGCTCGGCCAGCGTGGCGCAGATCGTCGAACTGTTCCTGGCCGATGCGCCGCTGCTGATCCAGCGCCTGGAACAGGCTGCGGCGACGGCGCAGAGCGACGCGCTGCGCGAGGCCGCGCACACGCTGAAGTCCTCGGCCGCCAACCTCGGCGCGCTGGCGCTGTCGGCGGCGGCGCTGCGCATCGAGTCGGGCGTGCGCACCGGCACGCTGGATCGCCCCGTGGTCGCGGTCGCCCTGGTGATCGCCGAGTTCGCGCGCGCGCGCCTGGCGCTGAACGGCTACCGCGCCAGTGTCCGCGACACCACCGAACCCGCCGCACCCTAGCGCGGTATCGCACTACGGCGCGTCTGCAGGCGACACGAGCGCCCGCAAAGCCCCGACCACAGTGCATCGAAGACGCAGACGCACGGCCTGCTGCTTTTCTCGTAGGAGCGGCTTCAGCCGCGACAGGACGTTATCGGTGACGCCATCGCGGCTGAAGCCGCTCCTACAGCACGGTGGCGCTGTGCATGAAGCCGTCGTGGTGCAGCATGGCCTTCGCCAAAGCGCATGCTCCGCGTGCAATCGCGCGCAGAGGACGCGCGAGATTCAGCAGCAAAGTATTGCAGTTGATCCGCACAGGTAGGTCTCGCTGCGCTTGCGCCGTACCGCCACAGTCGCCGCCTGCCCGGTGCGTGCAGAAACGGCTCAGTCGCGACGATCCCCATCAACGCGTCGCGGCTGAAGCCGCTCCCACAAGAGAGCAACATCGTGCGATGCCGTCCGCATGGCCTCGCGCAGGAGCGGCATGTGCTGCTGTTCTGGATCAGCGGCGACTTTCGGCCTGCAACGCGTCGTGGCAGAAGCCGTTTCAACAGAAAGTGCAACGCCACACGATGCGGATGCCATGTCGTCACCATGGATGCGCGCAGAAGCAGCGTGTCCCGCTGCGCGGGATCAGCGGCGACCTTCCGCCCGCCACGCGTCGCGGCTGAAGCCGCTCCTACACGTGCCTGTCAGCGCTATCCCGGAGCGCAGCGCGAACAACATCCTGCGCGGCGCGGACACAGGCCAGCGCCGCGGCGTCATGCGTCGACGACTCAGTCGTCGAGCTTGGTCAGCAGGTAGTTCGGCTCGCCGATCCGGTCGATCAGGTCGAGCTGGGTTTCCAGCCAGTCGATGTGCTCTTCTTCCGATTCCAGGATGTCGGCCAGCAACTGGCGGCTGACGTAGTCCTGGATCGATTCGGCGTAGGCGATGCCTTCGCGCAGGGTGACCGTGCCGTCCTGCTCCAGCGCCAGGTCGCACTCGAGGATTTCCTTGGGGTTCTCGCCGATGCGCAGCTTGCCCAGCGCCTGGAAGTTGGGGAGCCCCTCGAGGAAGAGGATGCGGTCCGCCAGCTTGTCGGCGTGCTTCATCTCGTCGATGGATTCCTTGTACTCGTGCTCGGCCAGTTCCTTCAGGCCCCAGTTCTTCAGCATCTTGGCGTGCAGGAAGTACTGGTTGATCGCGGTCAGCTCGTTGTAGAGGACCTTGTTGAGGAACTCGATGACTTTGCTGTCGCCCTTCATTGCATCGCTCGCGTAAGCCGGAAAGCGCAGACTCTAGCGAATCGCGCCGCGACGTGAAGGAACGCGAATCGTGATCATCCCGCGCTGCAGCGCGGCGACGGCCTCAGGCGGCGCGGGCCAGGCCGCCCAGCACCGGCAACGGCAGCTCGCGGCTCAGCGCGCGCTCCAGCAGGTCGCCGGCCATGTCCAGACAGGAGCCGCAGGTGGCGCCGCAGCCCGTGCGCATGGTCAGTTCGGACACGGTGCGGCAGCCGGCTTCGGCGGCTTCGCGGATCTGGCGATCGGTGACCCCATTGCAGATGCAGACGTACACGGCGGGCTTGGCGGCGGACGGCGCGGACTGCGCCTGGCGCCCATTCAAACCAAAGTGAGAATGGTTGTCAATTCCGCCCGTTAATCGTTATTAATCCGCGCCGCCCAGGGCCCGCCGCGCTTGCGTGGACGCTTGCGCGGCCGCTCGTGGCCCGCCGTATTGCCCGGCAGCCAGGCCTCCTGGGCCAGGGTCGGCATGGCGCGGATGCCGGCGCCGGCGATGGTCTGCGCCAGCGGCGCCAGGTGGCGCAGCGCCCGCGCGTAGACCCCGCGCTTGAAAAGGACGACGTGCTCCACCGGGTACCAGAAATCGACCCAGCGCCAGTGATCGAACTCCGGCGTCTCGGTCAGTTCCAGGTTCAGCTGGCTCTCGTCGCACTGCATCCGCAACAGGAACCAGACCTGCTTCTGGCCGATGCAGACCTGGCGTTCGTTGCGGCGGATGGCCCGGCTGGGCAGGCGATAGCGCAGCCAACCGGGGGTGGCGCCGAGCACTTCCACATGCTCGGGCAACAGCCCGGTTTCTTCGCGCAACTCGCGGTACATGGCCTCCACCGGGGTCTCGTCGGTGTTCATGCCGCCTTGCGGGAACTGCCAGCCGTCCCGGCGCACACGGCGTGCCCAGAACACCTGACCATCCGGCCGCATCAGCACGATGCCTACGTTCGGTCGATAGCCGTCCGGATCGATCACGATGCGGACTCCTGAAAAATCTACTGGCTCCGACTCTGCCATGGCTGCGGCCGGGCCACAAGCAGCGCAGAAACCCGTTGACAGCCGCCCGCTTCTCCATAAGAATTGGCGGTTCACCAGGGCTATGTAGCTCAGCCGGTTAGAGCACAGCACTCATAATGCTGGGGTCGGTGGTTCGAGTCCACCCATAGCCACCATGGTGTGTACGCCCAAGGCGTGCGATACTTGCAGTCCACATTGCCCCGTCGCCAAGCGGTAAGGCACCTGACTCTGACTCAGGCATTCGGTGGTTCGAATCCATCCGGGGCAGCCAAACACACAAAAAAGGCCGATCGAAAGATCGGCCTTTTTTGTGTGTTTGGCTGCGGGTTCGCGCAGGCGCGCAGCGCCTGCGCCCCACGCCTTGCTGCGCAAGGCGTGGGCCCCGGCCTTCCGCCTCCACATCCCCGCGCCTGTCGGCGCGCCCCCTTGGACTCCAAGGGGGCTACTCCACCAGATGGGATGCGAGTCGCCGGAAACCGGGGCGGCCCGGATGAATTGCCATCGGAGACAGCCCGCCAGCAGGACGCGCGACCTGGAAGCCTGGATAACAAGATCCAGCGGCGAACCCGGACCTCCGAACAGGCCGGCGATCACCCGCGCACCGCACGCAGATGCAGCGAGGCTGATCCGCGACAATTGCTGGCGCATCGGCCGACGCACCCACCAACCCAAAACGACAAAAGCCCGGCCGAAGCCGGGCTTTTGCTTGGTCCCCAGCAGGCTCCCGAGGGAACCCACGCCAGGCGCGGTGGATCAGCGCTTGGAGAACTGGGTGGCGCGACGGGCCTTGTGCAGACCGACCTTCTTACGCTCGACTTCGCGGGCGTCGCGGGTCATGAAGCCGGCCTTGCGCAGCTCGGTCTTCAGGGTTTCGTCGTACTCGACCAGCGCACGGGCAATGCCCAGACGGATCGCACCGGCCTGGCCGGTGGTGCCGCCGCCGCTGGCGGTGACCAGGATGTCGAAACTCTCGGTGTTCTTGGTCAGTTCCAGCGGCTGGCGCACGATCATGCGCGCAGTCTCGCGACCGAAGAACTCGTCCAGCGGACGGCCGTTGACGGAGATGTTGCCGGTGCCCTTGCGCAGGAACACGCGGGCGGTGGAGGACTTGCGGCGGCCAGTGCCGTAGTTTTGCGAAATCGCCATGATTAGATATCCAGAACCTGCGGCTGCTGAGCGGCGTGCGGATGCTCCGCACCGGAATAGACCTTGAGCTTGCGGTACATCGCGCGGCCCAGCGGGCCCTTGGGCAGCATGCCCTTGACCGCGATTTCGATCACGCGCTCCGGGTGGCGCTCCAGCGCCTGCTCCAGGCTCTCGGTCTTCAGGTTGCCGATGTAGCCGGTGAAGCGGTGGTACTTCTTGTCCTTGAGCTTGTTGCCGGTGACGACGATCTTCTCGGCGTTGATCACCACCAGGTAATCGCCGGTATCGACGTGCGGGGTGTAGACCGGCTTGTGCTTGCCGCGCAGGCGGCGGGCCAGTTCGGTGGAAAGCCGGCCCAGCGTTTTGCCGGCGGCGTCGACGAGATACCAGTCGCGCTGGACGGTCTCGGACTTAGCAGTGAAGGTGCTCATGATCAGACTCGGTTGGTCGGGCGGATTCCTGCAGCGAACGGCCGGAACTTTGCCACGCGTTGTGAATTGCAAAAACGCAAGAGACGAAATTCTACGTGGCCAGGCCGCCGCGCGCAAGTCCGCCCCTGACCCGCGGTGCCAGGGTCGGCGGCGCGCTTGGCAGCACACCGGCCGGCGGCGAAAATCGGGGACGCCACCGCTTCCGGGCTTCCCCCATGACCGCCAGCCGCCAGCATTCCCCGCTCGATCGCGCCCTGGTCGAGGCCCAGCGCGCGCTGGAGACCGTGTTCGGCGACCCGCCGGCGCAGCGTCCCTACCCCGCCGCGGCCACCGCCGACGTGGTGCTGGCGCCGGACGAGCGCCGCCACGCCGCCGGCCTGATGCGCATCAACCACGTCGGCGAAGTCTGCGCGCAGGGCCTGTACTTCGGCCAGGCCGCGGTCGCGCGCGATCCGGCCACGCGTGCGCACCTGCTGGAGGCGGCGCAGGAAGAGACCGACCACCTGGCCTGGTGCGCGGCACGGCTGCGCGAACTGGACAGCCGCCCCAGCCTGTTCAATCCGCTGTGGTACGCCGGCAGCTACGCGATCGGCACCCTGGCCGGGCTGCGCGGCGACGGCTGGAACCTGGGCTTCGTGGTCGAGACCGAGCGCCAGGTCGAGGCGCACCTGGACGAACACCTGCAGACCCTGCCGCCGGCGGACCTGCGCAGCCGCGACGTGCTGACAGTGATGAAGGCCGACGAGGCCCGCCACGCCGAGCATGCCGAACAGGCCGGGGCGCGGCGCCTGCCGCCGCCGATCCCCTCGGTCATGGCCGCCGCCTCGCGGCTGATGAAGGCCGTCGCCTATCGGCTGTAGCCGCCCGCCGGTCGGGCCGACGCCACCCCGGCTGGCATTGCCGGGCCGATCGCGTTAAAGTGAACGAACGCTGACTGATTCCACGTCGGCGCACGCCGTTCCGGCTGCGGTATCGCCATGTGCCGCAGCCACCGATGTACCCGTGCCGAGCCGCGCCCGTGTGCGCTCCGCCTGCAGACTGTCATGCCCGCATCCTCGCCCCATCTGCCATCGCCCCGGACCCGCTGGTTGTCGCGCCTGCTGTTCGCGACCCTGTTCGCGATCGGCGGCGGCGCCCTGCTGCAGCACCTGCTCGGCGACTACCGCCAGGCCAGCGCGATCCTGCGCGACCATTCCGTCGCCACCGTCCCGGTGATCGCCGACGGCGCCTTCGGCGTGCAGACCGAGCCACTGGTGCGCTACCGCTTCCACTATGTGTTCGAGAGCAAGGGCCGCCTGCACAGCGGCGCCTTCGAGGCCAGCGGCGCGGAGGCCGCGCCCTTGCTGCTGGATGGCGCCACGGTCGAGATCGCCTACGCCAATGCCGATCCCGCACGCTTCGGGCGCCTGGACCAGCTGCAGCACGCCGGCAACCTCGGCAGCGTGTTCACCCGCGCGCTGATCGCGCTGTCGATCGCCGCCCTGCTGGCGGTGGTCGCGCACCGGCTGCTGATCGGCCGGGTGCTGACCCGGCGCCGCATCGCCGCCGCCTGAGGCCACGCTCGCGCGGGCTGCGCTCAGTGCCCGACCAGCTTCAGGCCGATCACCCCGACCACGATCAGGCCGATGCAGGCCAGCCGCGCCGGCGAGGCGCTGTCGCCGAACAGGGCGATGCCGAGCACCGCCGTGCCCAGCGCACCGATCCCGGTCCAGATCGCATAGGCGGTGCCCAGCGGGATGTGCTTGAGCGCCTGGGTCAGCAGCCACAGGCTCAGGCCCGCACCGGCCAGGGTCGCCACGGTCGGCCACGGCCGGGTGAAGCCTTCGCTGTACTTCAGGCCGAGGGCGAAACCGATCTCGAACAGACCGGCGAGCAGCACGTAGATCCAGGGCATTGTCTTTCTCCGTAGACAAATGAAAACGAAAACGGCCCGATGTCTGCACATCGGGCCGCCGTCGGCAGGGGTCGCAGCGCGCGCTGCGGGCGGGCCGTCCCGCCGGTGTGGAGCGCTTACTCGGACAGGTTGCGCCCGTGGAACAGCTCCTCGATCTCGCGCTTGAGCAGCGCCTCGATGCGCATGCGCTCCTTGAACGAGAGGTTCTTGGCCTTTTCCTCGAACAGGTACTGGTCCAGGTCGAAGTCCTTCAGGTGCATCTTGGTGTGGAAGATGTTCTCCTGATAGACGTTGACGTCGAACATCTCGTAGCGCGACTTGACGTTCTTGGCCAGGAAGTTCTGGATCGAGTTGATCTTGTGGTCGATGTAGTGCTTCTTGCCCTTCACGTCGCGGGTGAAGCCGCGCACGCGGTAGTCCATGATCACGATGTCCGATTCCAGGCTCTCGATCAGGTAATTGAGGGCCTTCAGCGGCGAAATCACGCCGCAGGTGGCGACATCGATGTCGGCGCGGAACGTGGCGATACCGTGCTGCGGATGGGTTTCCGGGTAGGTATGGACGGTGATGTGGCTCTTGTCCATGTGCGCGACCACGGCATCGGAAATGATCTCCTTGCCCGCCGCCTTCTTGTCGATGACCGGCTCCTCGGAGATCAGGATCGTCACCGAGGCGCCCTGCGGATCGTAGTCCTGGCGCGCGATGTTGAGGATGTTGGCGCCGATGATCTCGGCCACATCGGTGAGGATCTGGGTCAGGCGATCGGCGTCGTACTGCTCGTCGATGTACTCGATGTAGCGCTGGCGCTCCTCTTCGGAGATCGCGTAGCAGACGTCGTAGATGTTGAAGCTCAACGCCTTGGTGAGGTTGTTGAAACCTTGCAGCCTCAGGCGAGGCAACGGCTTGACCACGGCGTGGATCCTCTGGAAGTGGGTCGGGGGGAAAGCCAATCAATTATGAGCCAAATGGCCGCGCTGCGAAACGTGGCGTCCGTCTCTTGTTTGCCGCCGCGAACGCGTCCCGTTAAGCTTCGGGAATTACGCCGTAGCGAAGCCGCCATGAGCCCCGGAAACACATCCACTGCAGCACCTGTGCGCATCGCTCCAAGTCCTTTGACGTTGGACACCGCCACCATCGACCGCTTCCTGGCCCACAGCCACCGTCGCCGCTATCCGGCGCGGACGGACGTGTTCAGGCCAGGCGATCCGGCCGGCACCCTGTACTACGTCGTCAGCGGCTCGGTCAGCATCATCGCCGAGGAAGATGACGACCGCGAGTTGGTGCTGGGCTATTTCGGCAGCGGCGAGTTCGTCGGCGAGATGGGCCTGTTCATCGAGTCCGACCAGCGCGAGGTGATCCTGCGCACCCGTACACCCTGCGAACTGGCCGAGATCAGCTACGAGCGCCTGCACCAGCTGTTCCTGGGCTCGCTGTCGTCCGATGCGCCGCGGGTGCTGTACGCGATCGGCGTGCAGCTGTCCAAGCGCCTGCTGGACACCTCGCGCAAGGCCAGCCGCCTGGCGTTCCTGGACGTGACCGACCGCATCGTGCGCACCCTGCACGACCTGGCCCAGGAGCCGGAGGCGATGAGCCACCCGCAGGGCATGCAGTTGCGCGTGTCGCGGCAGGAACTGGCGCGACTGGTCGGCTGCTCGCGCGAGATGGCCGGCCGCGTGCTGAAGAAGCTGCAGGTCGACGGCATCCTGCACGCCCGCGGCAAGACCGTGGTGCTGTACGGCGCGCGCTGACCGCCATGGGTCGATAGGCCCGGCACGATGGTGCTGAGCGAGACCTTCTACTGGTTCGTGCTGGTCGGCCTGGCCGCCCAGCTGGTGGACGGCGCGCTGGGCATGGCCTTCGGCCTGGTCTCGTCCTCGGTCCTGCTGAGCCTGGGCCTGCCGCCGGCGGTGGTCAGCGCCAGCGTGCACAGCGCCGAGGTGTTCACCACCGGCGCCTCGGGCCTGTCGCACCTGGCCCTGGGCAACGTGGACAAGCGGCTGTTCCTGCGCCTGGCGCTGCCGGGCATGGTCGGCGGGGTCGCCGGCGCCTACGTGCTGACCCAGTTGCCGGGCGAGCTGATCCGCCCCTTCGTCTATCTGTATCTGCTGGCCCTGGCGGTGCTGATCCTGTTGCGCGCGGCCGGCCGTGCGCTGCCGCGCCGCGAGGTGCGGCGGGTGCCGCTGCTGGGCTTCGTCGCCGGCCTGCTGGACGCCAGCGGCGGCGGTGGCTGGGGCCCGGTGGCGACCTCGACCCTGCTTGCCCATGGCGGCCAGGCCCGCACCACCATCGGCACGGTCAACGCCGCCGAGTTCCTGGTGACGCTGTCGATCTCGCTGACCTTCCTGCTGACCATGGGCCTGCAGCACCTGGACATCGTGCTCGGCCTGCTGGTCGGCGGCATGCTCGCCGCGCCGCTGGCGGCGCTGCTGGTCAAGCGCGTGCGCGAGCGTTGGGTGCTGGTGGCGGTGGGCCTGCTGGTGCTGGGCATCAGCCTGTATCAGGTGGGCGGGGCGCTGTATCGGTGGGTGGGCTGACGCCCGGGATTTGGGATTTGGGATTGGGGATTCGCAAAGGCGGCGTCCTCGGCGCCTGAGGCATCTGCTCTGGTCAGCTGATCTGCGGTCAGGCCGCGTTTGCTTTTGCCGGGGCGGGCCGCGCGATGATCGCGGGCGGACGCTGCCACCGATGGCTGTGCGTCGCGCCACTCCCCTGCCCCGCGAGACCGCCATGCACCGTGCCCTTCCGCTCCTCCTGGCCTTGCTGTGCCTGGCGCTGCCGGCGCCGCGCGCGCAGGCCGACGACGCCTTCGCCCGGCTCGGGCGCGGGGTCAACATCCTCGGCTACGACCCGCTGTGGAACGACCCGGCGAAGGCGCGCTTCCGCCCGCCGCTGTACCGCACGATCCGCGACGGCGGCTTCCGTACGGTCCGGGTCAACCTGCAGGCCTTCGCGCACATGGACGCGGACAACCGACTCGACCCGACCTGGCTGAAGACGCTGGACACGGTGGTCGACCAGGCCACCGCGGCGGGCCTGAACGTGATCCTGGACGAACACGACTTCCACCCCTGCGCCGCCGATGCCGCGCTGTGCCGGACCAGGCTGCTGGCGTTCTGGAGCCAGGTCGCCCCGCGCTACCGCCACGCGCCGCCCTCGGTGCTGTTCGAGATCCTCAACGAGCCCAATGGCCAGATGACCAGCGCGGTGTGGAACGACCTGCTGCGCGATGCGCTGCAGATCATCCGCCGCGACAACCCGACCCGCACGGTGGTGGTGGGCCCGGGCAACAGCAATTCCTTCACCGCGCTCGACAGCTTGCGCCTGCCCGAGGACGATGCGCACCTGCTGGTCACCGTGCACTACTACAACCCGTTCCGCTTCACCCACCAGGGCGCGCCGTGGGCGCCTGCGGACATCCGCGACCACACCGGCGTGACCTGGGGCAGCGCAGCCGACCGGACCAAGCTGTATGGCGAGTTCGACCGCATCGCGGCCTGGGCCAAGGCGCATCATCGGCAAGTGCTGCTGGGCGAATTCGGCGCCTACGAGCAGGCACCGCCGGCCGATCGCCTGGCCTGGACGGTGGCGGTGGTCAACGCCGCCGAGAAGCGCCATTTCGCCTGGGCCTACTGGGAGTTCGAGGGCAGCTTCGGTGCCTACGACATCGACCGCGGCCAGTGGGTCGCGCCGCTGCACCATGCCTTGGTCGGGAGCGACAGCGCTTACGCCAAATCCGGTGGCTGATGCCCGCAGGCGGTCTCGCCGCACGCGCGAGCGGCGATGACCCTGCACGGTTGCCGGCGCCGCGGTGCCGGATGCGCAGCAGCGCGCGCGGCGGCGTGCCCTACTGGGAGCCGACGACCTCGCCGGCGCGATCGCGGCAGCCCCAGTTGAGGATCGGCGTGCCGGACGGCAGCAGCCGGCGGAACACCGCCACCGCGCCGTGCTTGGGATTGACCACCACCGGCGCGGCCGCGGCCTGCAGCAGCGGCAGGTCTGCGGTGCTGTCGGAATAGGCCATGGCGATCTCGCCGTAGCCCAGTTCGCGCAGCATGCGCATCTTTTCCTCGTTGTGGCAGTGACGCGTGGCGGTGACCGCGCCCAGCCGCGGGCCGATCAGGCTGCCGACCACCGGCACGTCCTGGTGCGCGACGAAGCCGAGGATGGCGCGCGCCAGTTCCGGCGGCGCACCGGTGGCGACCACCACGCGATCGCCGGCGTCGCGGTGCCGGGCGAACACGTCCAACGCCTGCGGCAGCAGCCGCTGGCGGATCTGCGCCTGATGCTGCAGCACGTACTGATCGATGATGCGGTTGAACTCGCGCGCGCGGCGCAGGCCGAAGCTGGCGATCCAGACGTAGCCGGAGATGCCGGTGCGGCGGGTCGGCAGCATCGCCACCAGCGGCCCCAGCAATGGAGTGGCCAGCACCGCGGCGGCCAGGCGCAGCGGATTGCGCTTGATCAGCCAGGCGAACAGGTGGCTGCCGGAGTCGCCGTCGTACAGCGTGTGGTCGAAATCGAACACCACCAGCGGCGCATCGGCGCGCGGCAGCGGATACGGACTGGCGTCCTGCCCGCTCATGCCGCGAAGAACAGCTGGCGCAGCGCCTCGCCCGGTTCCTCGGCGCGCATGAACGTCTCGCCGACCAGGAACGCGTGCACGCCGGCGCCGCGCATCAGCGCCACGTCGTCCGGGCCGAGGATGCCGCTTTCGGTGACCAGCAGGCGGTCGCGCGGCACCGCGTCCTGCATCGACAAGGTGGTCTGCAGCGACACCTCGAAGGTACGCAGGTTGCGGTTGTTGATGCCGATCAGCGGCGCCGGCACCTGCAGCGCGCGCTCCAGTTCGTCGATGTCGTGCACTTCCACCAGCACGTCCATGCCCAGCTGCAGGGCCAGCGACGACAGTTCGGCCAGTTGCAGGTCGTCCAGCGCGGCCACGATCAGCAGGATGCAGTCGGCACCGAGCGTGCGCGCCTCGTACACCTGGTACGGATCGATGGTGAAATCCTTGCGCAGCACCGGCAGGGTGCAGGCATCGCGCGCCTGCTGCAGATAGCGGTCGTGGCCCTGGAAGAAGTCCTCGTCGGTCAGCACCGACAGGCAGGCGGCGCCGCCGAATTCGTAGCTGACCGCGATGTCGGCCGGGTGGAAGTCCGGCCGGATCACGCCCTTGGACGGGCTGGCCTTCTTGACCTCGGCGATCACCGCCGGATCGCCGTTGGCGATGGCGGCCTGCAGCGCGCGGGCGAAGCCGCGGGTGGGCGGCATGGCCTCGGCGCGAGCGACCAGCTCGGCCAGTGGCACGCGCGCGCTGCGCTCGGCGATCTCGTCGGCCTTGCGCGCGAGGATGGTGCGGAGAATGTCGCTGCTCATGCGGTGGGAATCCTGGGGGATGGCCGGATTATCGGCGATGTGGGGTAAAGAAGGGATCGGGACCCGGGACCCGGGACCCGCAACAGCCTGGGCCGCCATTCAAGTAGTGCAACCGACGACATGCCCGAGTCGAGACGAGGGGCCGCAGATCGGCGACGCCCTGCGCTTACCGGGTCCCGGGTCCCGGGTCCCGGGCCCCGACCAGGCCCTGCGTACAGGCCACATACGCCTCCAGCTTCGCCCGCGCACGCCCATCGGCAATAGCAGCACGGGCCAGGACGATGCCGGCGCCGATGTCCTCGGCCAGGCCAGCCACGTACAGTGCCGCGCCGGCGTTGAAGGCGACGATGTCCAGCGCCGGACCCGGCACGTTGTCGAGCACGGCGCGCAGCATCGCCATCGACTCGGCGGCGTCGGCGACCTTGAGGTTGCGGCTGGCCGACATGGCGATGCCGAAGTCCTCCGGGTGCACCTCGTACTCGCGGACCTGGCCGTCGCGCAGCTCGCCGACCAAGGTGCCGGCGCCGAGCGAGAGCTCGTCCATATCGTCGCGGCCCCACACCACCAGCGCGCGCTCGGCGCCCAGTTCCTGCAGCACGCGCGCCTGGATGCCGACCAGGTCGGGATGGAACACGCCCATCAGGATGTTCGGTGCGCCGGCCGGATTGGTCAGCGGGCCGAGGATGTTGAAGATGGTGCGCACGCCCATCTCGCGCCGCACCGGCGCCACCACCTTCATCGCCGGGTGGTGCACCGGGGCGTACATGAAGCCGATGCCGGTCGCCGCCAACGCCTGCGCCACCTGCTCGGGCTGCAGCTCGATCGCCGCGCCCAGCGCCTCCAGCGCGTCGGCGCTGCCGGACTTGGAGGAGACGCTGCGGTTGCCGTGCTTGGCCACCTTGGCGCCGGCCGCCGCGGCCACGAACATCGCGCAGGTGGAGATGTTGAAGGTGTGCGAGCCGTCGCCGCCGGTGCCGACGATGTCGACCATGTGGGTGCGGTCGACGACCGGCACGGTGCGCGAGAACTCGCGCATCACCACCGCCGCACCGGCGATCTCACCCACCGTTTCCTTCTTGACCCGCAAGCCGGTGAGGATGGCCGCGGTCATCATCGGCGACACCTCCCCGCGCATGATCTGCCGCATCAGCCCGACCATCTCGTCATGGAAGATCTCGCGGTGCTCGATGGTGCGTTGCAGGGCTTGCTGGGGGGTGATGGTCATGGCGAAGACGGTCTGCGGTTAGGCGAATGAGGAAAAGGCGGCGCGGGTCAGCGCGGAGGCGTCGGCCGCGACATGCGCAGGCGCCCTTGCGCCAGCACTTCGAAGTAGTCGGCCGGGCCACCGGCGCGCAGCAGGGTGGCGACCGCGGCCGGGTCGTAGATGCCGTCGTGCAGGGCGTGCTCGGCGATGTGCACGCCGATCACCTCACCCAGCACCAGCCAGGTCTGGATCGGCTCGCCGCGTGCGCTTTGCAGCGGCAGCAACTGGCTGAGCCGGCACTCGAAGCTGACCGGGCTGGCGGCCACCCGCGGCGCGCCGATCAGGCGCGAGGGCGCGGCAACGAGGCCGGCCAGGGCGAACTCGTCGACCTCCGGCGCCACCGCGGCGGAACTGGCGTTCATCGCCTCGGCCAGCGGCCGCGTGGCCAGGTTCCAGGTGAACTCGCCCGTGGCCTCGATGTTGCGCACGCTGTCCTTCCAGCCGATGCTGGCGAAACCGACGATCGGCGGCACGTAGTTGAAGGCGTTGAAGAAGCTGTAGGGCGCCAGGTTGGCGACGCCATCGGCGCTGCGCGAACCGATCCAGCCGATCGGCCGCGGCCCGACGATGGCGTTGAACGGGTCGTGCGGCAAGCCGTGGCCGTTGGCCGGCTCGTAGAAATGGAAGGCGTCGGTGCGCTCGTGCATCGGCAGGGTCCGGCAGTGGCGGAAGGCGGGCGGCGCCGGCGCGGCGCGCTCAGCGCTCCAGGAAGTTCTTCAGCAAGGCATGGCCATGCTCGGTGAGGATGGACTCGGGATGGAACTGCACCCCCTCGACCGGGAACTGGCGATGGCGCAGGCCCATGATCTCCTCCACCGAGCCGTCGTCGTGTTCGGTCCACGCCGTCACCTCCAGGCAGTCGGGCAGCGTGGTCTTCTCCACCACCAGCGAGTGGTAGCGGGTGGCCTCGTAGCGGTCCGGCAGGCCGGCGAACACACCGCGGCCTTCGTGGCGGATGCGCGAGGTCTTGCCGTGCATGATGGTGCCGGCACGCACCACCTGCCCGCCGTAGACCTGGCCGATGCTCTGGTGGCCAAGGCACACGCCCAGGATCGGGATGCGCTGGCCCAGCCGCTCGATCAGTTGCAGCGACACGCCAGCTTCGTTCGGCGTGCACGGCCCCGGCGAGATGACGATGCGCTCGGGCGCCAGGCGCTCGATCTCGTCCACGCTGAGTGCGTCGTTGCGCACCACCTTGACCTCGGCGCCGAGCGCCTGCAGGTACTGCACGAGGTTGTAGGTAAAGCTGTCGTAGTTATCCAGCATCAGCAGCATGGCGAAGGACTCATTGCGCGATCAGGAAGACCGCATAGACGTTTTCGGAAAGGGTAAGGGTGCCGGCTTCGAGGGATTCGACGATCGCGCCGACGTCGCTAGCTGGCGCCGGTGGCTCTGGAGAGGAGACGAAGCCGGCGCGGGCGTTGCGCGCGGCTGGCCAGGTACCTGCCTGGATACCATAGGAAAAGCTAGGCGCGACATCGGAGATGGTGTAGAGCCCCTGGATACGCACGCCATAAGCCTTGGCAAGCCCGTCTGCCGAAACACGGGTCTGCTCGGCGGCTTCCCGCTTCAGCTGCATACGTATCTCGTCCTCCTTGCTGTAGGAAGTCTGGATTCCAGACAATTCGACCTCACGGCTGGTCTTGAATCCGCTGAGGAACTGGCGCGCATCGTCGAGCGATCGGAACGTTGCACCAATGCTGCGCTTGACCTCGGTACCCTCGAACTCCTGAGTTCCCCCTTGCGGCGAGAAGCGATACGAGGGTTGGATCTGCAAAGAGGAGGCCATGATGCTGTCCTGCAAAGCACGGTTTCTTTTCAGTGCTGAAAGAATCTGCTCCGCCGATGCCTGGATTCGCTTGCGAGCAAGGTCGGGCTGCATATCCATGGCGCGCAGGTTGATGCGTAGCGAGAACCTGTCCGGCACCACCTCACGCTGCGCCTCGCCCTTCACCAACAAATGCGGCTGCGACGGCAGGCTGTTGACCTGCGCGCTGGCGATGGCCGGCAAGGCCAGCACCGCGGCAAAGGCCCAGGCGACAAGCGTACGAATGTTCATCTTCCTCTCCTTGGCGGAATGTCAGCCGGCCGCACGCAGCGTGCCTGGCTGGATCAGCGCAGCGAAATCCGCGATCAACGTATCGACCGCCGCGTCCTGCGTCGCCCACGAGGTCACGAAGCGGATCACCCAGCGGCCATCGCTCAGCACCTGCCAGCGCTCGAAGTCGTAGCGCTGCGCCAGCGTCTCGACCGCGGCGGCAGGCAGGATCACGAACAACTGGTTGGTCGGCGAATCCGAGGCGAACTCAGCGCCGGCCGCGGCCAGTCCCTCGCGCAGCCGCGCGGCCATGCGGTTGGCGTACGCGGCGAGCTCGTAGAACAGCCCATCCTCGAACAGCGCGGCGAACTGGGTGCCCAGTACCATGCCCTTGGCCAGCAGCGCACCGCGCTGCTTGAGCAGATAGCGGAAATCCGCTTTCAACCCGTGGTTGAGGATCACCAGCGCCTCGCCGAGCAGCGCGCCGTTCTTGGTGCCGCCGATATAGAACGCATCGGTCAGCGCGGCGACATCGGCCAGCGTCAGGTCGTTGCCTTCGGCGGTGAGCGCGCTGCCGATGCGCGCGCCGTCCAGGAACAACAGCAGGCCATGCGCGTTGCAGAACGCGCGCAAGGCCTGCAGTTCGTGCTTGCGGTAAATCGTGCCGACTTCGGTGGTGTTGGACACGTAGACCAGCCGCGGCTGCACCAGGTGCTCGTTACCGTGCTCGGCCAGCAGCGGCGCGATCCGCTCCGGCGTGAGCCGGCCGTCGGCCGCCTCCACGGTGAGCACCTTGTGGCCGGTGGCCTCGATCGCGCCGGTCTCGTGGGTGGCGATGTGGCCGCAGGCGGCGGCGATCGCCGCCTGGTGCGGGCGCAGGAACGCGGCGATGGCGGTGAGGTTGGTCTGGGTGCCGCCGACCAGCAGGTGCACGTCGGCGTCGGCGCAGCCGATCTCGGCACGGATCAGCTGCGCAGCGCGCGCGCTGTGCCGGTCCAGGCCATAGCCGGCGTTCTGCTCGGCGCTGGCCGCAGCCAGCGCGGCAAGCAGGCGCGGATGCGCACCTTCGCTGTAGTCGTTGCGGAAGCCGATCCGCGGCGATGCGGCGGCGTTCACAGCCCCTTCGCCGCTTCGGCGACCGCACGGAACAGCGCGCGGCCCTTGTTCATCGTCTCGTCCCATTCGGTCTGCGGATCGGAGTCGTAGACGATGCCGGCACCGGCCTGCACGTGCAGGCGGCCGTGCTTGATCACCGCGGTGCGGATGGCGATGGCGGTATCGGCGTCGCCGTGCCAGCCGAGGTAGCCGATGCTGCCGGCGTAGACGTTGCGCTTGATCGGCTCCAGCTCGCGGATGACTTCCAATGCGCGGATCTTCGGCGCGCCGCTGACGGTGCCGGCGGGGAAGGTGGCGCGCAGCACGTCGGCGTAGCTGAGGCCGGGCAACAGGGTGCCAGTGACTTCGCTGACGATGTGCATGACGTGGCTGTAGCGCTCGATCACGAAGCGCTCGCCGACCGCGACGCTGCCGGCCTGCGAGACCCGGCCGGCATCGTTGCGGCCCAGGTCGATCAGCATCAGGTGTTCGGCGCGCTCCTTCGGATCGGCGAGCAGTTCCGCCTCCAGCGCCTGGTCCTCTTCCGGGGTCTTGCCGCGCGGACGGGTGCCGGCGATCGGGCGCACGGTGACCTGGCCGTTTTCCAGCCGCACCAGGATCTCCGGCGAGGAGCCGACCACCTGGGTGTCGCCGACGTCGAGGAAGTACATGTACGGCGACGGATTCAGCGCGCGCAGCGCGCGGTACACGTCCACCGGGCGCGCGGTGAACGGCACGCTCAGGCGCTGGCTCAGCACCACCTGGAAGATATCGCCGGCGCGGATGTAGTCCTTGGATTTCTCCACCGCGGCGATGAAGCCCTCGCGAGTGAAACCGGAGACGAAGTCGCTCTCGTCCAGCACATCGCGCGCCAGCGGCGCGGGGTAGCCGGCACCGGGCTGGCGCAGGGTGGTGGTGAGCGCATCCAGGCGCGCCTGCGCGCGCTCCCAGGCATCGGCCTCGGCCGGGTCGGCATGCACGATCAGGTAAAGGCGGCCCTTGAGGTTGTCGAAGACCGCCACTTCCTCGGACAGCATCAGCAGGATGTCAGGCGTGTCCAGTTCGTCGTGGGCGACGGCGCCGGCCAGGCGCGGCTCGATGTAGCCGATGCATTCGAAGCCGAACCAGCCGACCAGGCCGCCGGTGAAGCCAGGCACGCCCGCCAGCTTGGGCACCACGTGCTGGGCGCGCAGCGCCTCGACCTCGGCGAAGGGATCGGCGACCTCGCGGCGCTCGATCAGCTCGCCATGGTCGCGCACCTCCAGGGTGTGCCCACGGAAGGTGTACACACGGCGCACCGGCAGGCCGATGATCGAGTAGCGCCCGAAGCGTTCGCCGCCTTCGACCGATTCGAACAGATAGGTGTGCGGGGCGTCGGCGAGCTTGAGATAGACCGACAGCGGTGTGTCCAGGTCGGACAGCACTTCGCGGACGACGGGGATGCGGGTGTGACCTTCAGCGGCGTAGCGCTGGAACTGCTCGCGGGTAATCAAGACGGCTTTCCTTCCGGGACTCGGTGACAGGGCGGACGACGGCTGCAGGCCACCATCGCCACGCACGGCGAGCGGAAGTGAAGGAAAGCGGGGTCGTCAGGCTGGACACGGCGGCTACTTTACCGCAACTGCGGCGACTGGCAACGGTTGCAGGCGCGACCAATCGATCGCGGTGCGGAAGCGGTCGGCGAGGGTGTCGCGTCGGGACTGAAGTCCCTCCCACACCGGGAACACTTGCCTTGGTGCGGTGTGCGGAGTCCAAGGTGGGCGCTCTGTCATCGCATGCGCGTCCACGATCGAATCGATCATCGCCACACCGCCTGTCGTAGGAGCGGCTTTAGCCGCGACGGGCATTACCGGGAATGCCTGTCGCGGCTAAACCCGCTCCTACGAGGGCAACGCGACAGCAACACGAGCGCAGATGGATGGCGGGCGCCGCGAGCCTGCTGGCGTCAGCGCGCCCGCAGCAACGGCGACTCGGGCGGCAGGTGCATGCGCAGGCGCCCGGGCACGCAGTCGATGCGGAAGTGGCGCGAGGTTTCCGGCTCGCCGTCCAGGTTCAGGGTCAGCGGCTGCGCCGCCTCGATCCGCAGCCACGGCAGGCGCGCGCGCACCGCTACCCGCTCCAGCGCGGCCTGCTTGCCGGACGTGACCAGGGTGCCCAGGGTCGCGGCGACCTCGCCGGTCAACTCCGGCACCAGGGTCAGGTCGAGCAGGCCGTCGTCGAGCAGCGCCTCCGGGCACAGCACCTGGCCACCGCCGGCCTGGCGGCCGTTGCCCAGGCCGAGCGCAATGAAATCGCGCTCCCAGGAAAACTCCGGCCCTTCGAAGCGCGCCCGGATCGGATCGATCCGGCCCAGCCGGCTCATGCCGGTGACCAGGTAGGCCAGCCCGCCGAGCATCTTCTTCAGGCCTTCATCGGTCTCCACCGTGACCTGGGTGCCGAAGCCGCCGCTGGCGACGTTGGCGCACCAGTGCGGGCCGTGCTCGGCCTCGATGCGCAGCAGGTCGATCGGCAGCGCCGGCGTGCTGGCGATCAGCTCCAGTGCCTCCAGCGGCGGCAGCGGGATGCCGGTCGCGGTGGCGAAATCGTTGGCCGTGCCCAGCGCCACCAGCCCCAAGGCCGGCAGCGCGTCGCCCGTCTCCTGGCGATGCGCCAGCGCCGTGGCGACCTCGCTGAGGGTGCCGTCGCCACCGGCGGCGACGATGCACGCAGCACCGTCGGCCACCGCTTCGGCCACGTAGCGCTCGGCATCGCCCTGCTCCCAGGTGACCCGCACCTGCAGCGCCACGCCGCGCGTACGCATGGCCATGACCGCCTCGCGCAACGCCTCGTCGCCGGCCGACTTGCCGTTGAGGATCAGACGCCAATGCGCTGCAGCCATGCGAACCATCCCGGGGTGAGGCGCCCACGCTAACGGGCGCGGCATGCGCGATGCGTGAATCCAAGGCGTGTGCGCTGTCATACGCACGTCACCGGGGATCCGGAACATGGAAGGCCATAGCAAGGAAGACGGATGGAGGCAGGATCAGCCTCCGATTTCTCTCCCAGGGGCCGCACCGGCGACGGTGCGGTTCTTTTATTTGGACGCCCGCCGCCGCTCAGCCGGCCGCGAACCGGGCCAGCGCCTCGCCCTGCAGCCGGTACACGGTCCACTCGTCCTGCGCGCGGGCGCCGACCGCTTCGTAGAAGTCGATGGCCGGCTGGTTCCAGTCCAGCACCGACCATTCGAAGCGGCCGCAGCCCTCGGCCACCGCCTGCCGCGCCAGGTGCTGCAGCAACGCCTTGCCGGCGCCCACGCCGCGGTGCGCCGGGTCCACGTACAGGTCTTCCAGGTACAGGCCGTTGCGGCCGAGCCAGGTGGAGTAGTTGTAGAAGTACACCGCGTAGCCGATCGGCTGGCCGTCGGCCTCGCAGATCAGCGCCTGGGCGCGGGCGTCGGCGCCGAACAGGCTGGCGCGCAGGCCGGCCTCGTCGGTCTGCACCGCGTCCTCGGCGCGCTCGTAGCGGGCCAGGTCGCGGATCAGGCGCAGGATCAGCGCCGCGTCGTCGGCCACTGCCGGGCGGATGTGCAGCGCCGCCATCTCAGCGCCCCGCCACCGCGGCGCGCATCTGCGTGATCACCTGGGCGTAGTCCGGCGCATTGAAGATGGCCGAGCCGGCGACGAAGGTGTCGGCGCCAGCGGCGGCGATCGCGGCGATGTTGTCCGGCTTGACCCCGCCATCGATCTCCAGCCGGATGGGCTTGCCGCTGGCGTCGATGCGGGCGCGGATCGCGCGCAGCTTGTCCAGCGCCGAGGGAATGAAGGCCTGGCCGCCGAAGCCCGGGTTGACCGACATCACCAGCACCAGGTCCAGGTCGTCCAGCACCCAATCGAGGATGTCCACCGGGGTGGCCGGGTTGAGCACCAGGCCGGCCTTGCAGCCGTGCGACTTGATCAGCTGGATGCTGCGGTGCACGTGGCGGCTGGCCTCGGGATGGAAGCTGATGATGCTGGCGCCGGCCTCGGCGAAATCCGGGATCAGCCGGTCCACCGGCTCGACCATCAGGTGCACGTCGATCGGCGCGGTGACGCCGTGCTTGCGCAGCGCCTGGCAGACCATCGGGCCGATGGTCAGGTTCGGCACGTAATGGTTGTCCATCACGTCGAAGTGGATCCAGTCGGCGCCGGCGTGCAGCACGGCATCCACTTCCTCACCGAGGCGGGCGAAATCGGCGGACAGGATGGACGGGGAGATGATGCAGTCGGACATGGCGGGATCTCAGCGCTTGCGCAGGGTGCGGATACGGTCGTAGGCCGTGTTGAGCTGGCTGGCCTTCTTCTCGGCGCGGGCGCGCAGCTCGGGGCTGGCGCTGGCGACCTTGTCGGGGTGGTACTGGGACATCAGCCGGCGATAGGCCAGTTCGATCTCGGCGTCGGTGGCGTCGCGGGTCAGGCCCAGTTCCCGGTAGGGATCCTCGCGCTGTGACAGCTTGAACCAGTCGGCGTCGAAGGCATGCCCGATCAGCAGCCCGATCAACGCGCCCAGCACCGGCGTGGGCCGCAGCAGCAGGGCCCCGGCGATGGCGCCGAGCAGTTTTCCGTACCAGGGCATGGGGCAAGGGCGGGCGCGGCGTCAGGGCCGGCCATTTTACGGCACAGCGGGGCATTCCGGCCGTACACTACGCGGCCCGCCGTCCGCCGCGGGCCCGCCGGGTCCCGGGACGGTCGCCATTGCGAAGTCCGTAGGAGTGCCTGTGTCCACCACGCTGTTGCAATCCGATCTGCCCGGCCTGCCCTTGCGCCACCGCGGCAAAGTCCGCGACGTGTTCGATATTCCCCGCGAGCGCCTGCCGGCCGACGCGCCGCCCGGCGATTACCTGCTGATGGTCGCCACCGACCGCCTCTCCGCCTTCGACGTGGTGCTGCCCGACCCGATCCCCGGCAAGGGCGAGATGCTGTGCCAGGTCTCCAACTTCTGGTTCAAGAAGACCGAGCACCTGATGCCCAACCACCTCACCGGCATCGACGTGGCCGCGGTGCTGCCCGAGGGCGTGGACACCGCCCTGTACGCCAAGCGCGCGGTGGTGACCCGCAAGCTCAAGCCGGTGCCGGTGGAGGCCATCGCCCGCGGCTACCTGATCGGCAGCGGCTGGAAGGACTACCAGCGCACCGGCAAGGTCAGCGGCATCGAACTGCCCGACGGCCTGCGCCAGGCCGAGAAGCTGGCCGAACCGATCTTCACCCCGTCGACCAAGGCCGCCGTCGGCGACCACGACGAGAACATCGACTTCGACGCCATGGTCAAGACCGTGGGCGCCGAACTGGCCGAGCGCGTGCGCGACGCCACCCTGCGCATCTACCGCTTCGCCGCCGACTTCGCCGCCGAGCGCGGCATCCTGCTCGCCGACACCAAGTTCGAGTTCGGCACCGACGCCGACGGGCGCCTGTACATCATGGACGAGATGCTGACCCCGGACTCCTCGCGCTACTGGCCGGCCGACCAGTACGAGGTCGGGACCAGTCCGCCGAGCTACGACAAGCAGTTCGTGCGCGACTACCTGGAGACGCTGGACTGGGGCAAGACCGCGCCCGGCCCGCGCCTGCCGCAGGAGGTAATCGACCGTACCCGCGCCAAGTACGCCGAGGCGCTGCAGCGGCTGGCGGGGATTTCGGTCGACTGAGTGCGCGGCCGCGCGCCGGATGCCCGGCGCGTCACGGGTGGTCGCGGACGGCGGCCACCTTGCGGGCACCCATCGCCATGCCCGCCGCTTCACGACCCGGAGAATCCTGGCCGGCTAGACTCCGGCACGCACGCGAGCGGTCGTGCGTGCGACTTGATCAGGAGGATCCGTTGGCTAGTTCGCCCCCGCTTTTTGCATCCCTGGTGCTTTTCATGGCGCTGGCAGCCTGCAGCCCTAGGCAGACCGACGCGTCGACAACTGCGAGCCCCGCCGCTGACGCTTCCGCTCGCACTGCATCTTCGGACGAGGCCACCCCCGTTCGCGCGTCCACCACATCACAGACGGCCCACCAGGATGACGGCGTTGCAGCACTGGCCGGGTCCTTGCACCTTCGTTGTGAGAATGCGGCCAAAGGTAAAGGCTGCGTAGCGGGCAACATGGACGCTGGCGATTTCTACGACGTCGACGTGTCTCCACGCTGTGGCGCAGACGGAAACTTCGCAGGCGTGGCCGAACGCAACGCGACACTTCTGGATGCCTTACCCGTCACCGGCAGCAAGGTGCAGGTCACCGCCAAGCTTTCAGATGGACAGTTCGTCTGCATTCTGGCGACCGCGCATGCGGGTCAACAGGCAGCCTACTACTACGTGGCCGCCATCCCTCCCGCCGGCGTCGTCGCATGCAACGGCAAGCCCATTTGCAATCAGTATGGCGAGCGCCCAATCGACTTCGTGACTCAGCGCAAACAGGGCAAACACTGCACCATTGCAGACAATGCGCGTCCCGAAGGCGATTGTGCGCAAGGATGGATCGAACCGCGGAAGCTGGATGTGTTCTCGAACGGACTGTGATCCTTTCGCCACGCTCCTGACAGCCCTAACGCTGGCTGCCGGCAGAACCCCGACAATGTCCCGCTTCGGCTTCACGACACGATGATCCTGGTGAACTAAGATCACCCGCCCGAAGGGCGATTGCCCGCCCGACCCGATCAGGAGGATCCGTTGGCTATCGCACGCCCCATTCTGACGTCTCTGGCATTGGCCGCGGCCCTGGTCGCGTGCAAGGCGCAAACTGCTGACTCCACGGTCGCCGCGGCGACAGCCGCCCCCGCGCAGGCCGCGCCCGCCGCAGCCGCCCCGCGTTGCCAGGATGCCGATTTCGACGCCTTCCTCAAGCGCTTCAGCGCCGACATCGCGGTCCAGGAAAAGGCCACCGCGAACCCATTGACGATGATCCACATCGACCCGGACGCGCAGCCGGAGCCAGCACCGGTGACCCGCAACGTGCCGTTGGCCGAGGTCGAATGGCCGGTGATCCCTAATCTGGAGGCCGCTCGCAAGGGCGGGCGCGAGGTCGTGGTAACGCAGAACGCCGGGGGCCGGCAGGTCATGGTGCGCACCCCCGATACCGGCGACCAGCAGGTCTACCAGTTCGCGCAGAAGCCTTGTTGGACGCTGGTGAAGGTCGACGATCAGGCGTTGTAGTCGCGGCCCCAGGAGACCCGCATGGATGCTTCTTCGCCAGCGCAGCGCCGTCCCACCTATCGCGCCACAAGCGTCCGCCGCCTATCCAACACTCGCGCCCAGAAACTGCGGAGCAGGACGTATATGCCCGCCTCACTGGGTGGAAATCGAACCTAAAAGAGGAATTCGCGTGCATTTCCTGAAATTGTCTTCGCCTCTCCTCGCCCTGGCATTGGCAGCCTGCGGAGGTGCACCCGCGGATGGCAAGCCTGCAGACATGCGAGACACCCAGCAGCTGCCCCCTTCCCCTAGTCAACAAAACCAGGGGCAGAACGCCACCGCCAACCAGCAAGGGAGTGCTCCTGTGCAAAATGTCGCATCCTTCGTTCCTGCTGGCATGGAAGCCGTGGACACGCTCCGGGGCGACCTCACCGGCACCGGTCGGTCAGATGCATTACTGGTCGTTTCCCCTCCATCGTCCGCTGGCGAGAAGTTGGGTCAGGGCGCACCAAGAACAGTGATCCTGCTGACCCAGGATGAACGTGGAGAGCTGCACAAGGCCGCGGAGAATGCGCATATCGTCCCATGCGCGAACTGCGGCGGCATGGCCGGCGATCCTTATGCGTTTTCTCGGATCGAGAAAGGGCAATTCACCATCTCCATCTCCGGCGGCTCGCGCGAGCGCTGGGCTGACGACTTCACTTTCCGCTATGCGCCTGACAGCAAAACCTGGCTGCTGGACAAGGTGGTACGCGAACTCACCGATACGCAATCCGAACAACACAAGCAATTGGAACTGACGGCCAAAGATTTCGGGCAGGTGGCATTCGCGGATTTCGACCCCGCCAAGCTACCCAAGGTCGCCCCACTGGAAGAGGACGCACCAGACAAGAATTAAAGGGAAGTAATGGTTTCCGCGGACATGGATGGTCCGTTTATCACGTTGCTGAGAAATGAGGAGCTACACCATGGCAACAGACAGAGAGAACCAGATGCTCCGCGCGGCCTACGCGGCCGGCATCACCCAGCCCAGGGAACTGGCGAATTTCATGGCGCAGGTGGGCCATGAATCCGGCGGACTTTCCAGGCTTGAGGAAAGCTTCAATTACACGAAGGGAATCGGGCAGATCTCCGCCAATGTGCGTTCTGCTTTGCGCGAAGGTCCGGAGGCACTGGAAAGCGCGCGTATCGAGGCACTCAGGGGACGCCCGGAACGGCTCGGCGAACTCATGTACGGCAATCGCCGGGATCTTGGCAACGATCAGCCGGGAGACGGTTATCTCTATCACGGCCGTGGCTACATGCAATTGACCGGCAAGGCGCAGTACCGCGCGGCTGGCGAGGCGTTGGGGCTGGACTTGGTCAATCGGCCAGAACTGGCATCTCAGCCCGAGAACGCCTCGCGCATCGCCACTTGGTACTGGCAGCAGAAAGTTCCCGAGGAGCAGCGCAACAGCGTCCAAAACGCGGGTGCCACCATCAACGGCGCCAACCCACCGAACGGCCTGGCGGATCGCGAGAGGCGTTTCGAACACTGGCAACGAACGCTGACACCCGAGTTGATGCAGAACCTGGCAGCGGGACGGCTGGGTGAGCCTGTGGCTGCACCCACGCAGGGCCATCGGCCGGCGACCGCCAACGTCGGGGCGTCTCACAGCAACTTCCAGCAGACCATGGAACGCATGCTGCCGAGCCAGGGCAAGGTCGATCCGCACATCACCGGACACTATGGCGAACAGCGTGCCCGTGGCCCGCACGGGGGCACCGATTTCAACTACGAAGGCGGCCAGACCGGCATCAACCGGCAGCACCCGACGGTGCACGCGCCGATCTCCGGTACGGTGACCTTCTCCGGCGGCCAGTACGGCACGGTGAAGATCCGTGACGCGCAAGGCAACTCGCACGAAATCCTGCATCTGGACTCACGCTCGGTGAAAGAAGGCGATACCGTGCGCGCCGGCGATCCGATCGGCACCATGGGCGGACGCGGCCCGAATGGGGCGAGCCAGTACGCGCAGCACGTGCATTACCAGATGCACGATGCGAGCGGGAAAGCCGTCAGCCCGGAGACGTGGTGGAACCGCGGTCAGCAGGTCGACGCGCATGGCCGCGATCAGGCACAGCATGGCAACGGCACGCTGCGCCAGGGCGACCACGGTCAGGAGGTGCGCGAGTTGCAGCAGCACCTCAACCGCCTTGGCATCCGCGACGCGCAAGGCCGCCCGCTGGCCGAGGACGGGCGCTTCGGCGACAACACCCACGAAGCAGTGACGGCCCTGCAGAAACAGCGCGGCCTCACCCAGGACGGCATCGTCGGCCGCGACACTCGGGCCGGGCTGGCGGCCGCCGAGCAGGCGCAGGCCAAGCCGACGAAAGGTCCGCAACTCGGCGAGCCGGGGCATCCGGATACGCCGCTGTACGACAAGATGCGCACGGAGGCCGACCGCGCCGCCAAGCAGGCCGATCCGCAACACGCCAAGCTGTCGAACGAAGCCGTGGCCAACCTGACGCTGCAGGCCAAGCAGGCCGGGATCGACCACCCGGACAAGCTGAAGGAAGTCAGCATGCGTGGTGAAACGGCCTTCGTCGCCGGCACCACGCCGGGCTTCCGTGCGGTGGTGGATCTGCAGCAGCAAGCACCGCCGCTGGAGCAGACCAGCGCGCAACTGGCTCGCCAGTCCGCGCAGCAGCAGGAGTCGGTGCAGCGGGAGCAGCAGCAGGAGTCGAACAAGAGCCTGGCGCGCGCCTGAGTCGCCAAGCCGTGGCGGGGCGATCGTGCCGACAGCGCGATCGCCCCCGATCGGCGACGCCGCCGCTTGCGTGCGGCGATTGGTCACACGCTGTCTGACGCATTCCAGACGCCAGTCGTCGAAACGCAAAAAAGCGTCTCTCATGCCTGCCTCCGGCTCGATCGAGCCGGCTGCAAGTTGCACCTGTAGGAGCGGCTTCAGCCGCGACGGGGCGTCCCCCGTGAGGCCCGTCGCGGCTGAAGCCGCTCCTACGAGACGCTTCCCGAAGTTTTAGAAGCCCGACACGCCGCGCGGTGTCTCCGCATCGCCGCCGCGATGGCGCTATGCTGGAGCGGTTCCTGGGAGGGAAGATGGATACCACCGCCTACGCGCGCCCGATCGACCGCTATTTCGCCAGCTATTCCGACGATCACCGCAATGCCGCCAACCAGCGCATCCACGTGGTCGCGGTGCCGGCGATCCTGTGGTCGGTGGTGGCCCTGCTGTGGTGCATCCCGGTCGGCGGCACCTTGTTCCAGAGCGGGCTGTGGGCGGCGCTGGGCATGTTCGCGGCGTGGATGTACTACAACCGCCTGTCGCGCCCGCTGGGCTACGGCATGCTGGCGGCGTTCTTCTTCTGCGGCTGCCTGTGCCGGCTGCTGGAAGCGCACCTGGGCCTGCAGGGGCTGCTGTGGCTGGCGATCGGCGTGTTCGTGGTGGCCTGGATCGCGCAGTTCATCGGACACGCGCTGGAAGGCCACCGCCCAAGCTTCCTCACCGACCTGACCTATCTGCTGATCGGCCCGGCCTGGGTGCTGGCCAAGCTGTACCGGCGCATGCACTGGCGCTACTGAGCGCGGCCACCCACGCAGCGACCCAGCGCAGGCGCGCACGGACGCTGCCCAAATCCAGGATCCCTCGTCCACCGCGGCGCCTGCGCGCCCTCCACACCCAGCTGGCGAGTGGGCGACGTTGCGTCAGCCCGGCGTCGCCGCGTCGCCAAGGTCCAGGCCCAACATCGCCGCATCCGGCGCGAAGGCGCGCGGCGCGTAGCCGAAATCCTGCTGCGCCGGCTGCAGATCGAACGCCAGGTCCTCGCGCATGCGCTGCAGCGCGGCGCGGTTCATGCCTTGCAGGCGGCCACAGGCGTGGGCCAGCGTCAGCGCCAACGCGAACGCTGCATGCGGCAGCGATAGCAACCGCGCCGGCGGCCGCAGCGCGGCCAGCACCCGCCGCACCATCTCGCGGTAGGTCAGCGTCTCGCCGCCGCCGAGGGCGTAGCTGCGTCCGTGCGTGGCCGGCTGCGCCAGCACCGCCAGCGCCGCGTCGGCCAGGTCCTGCACGTGCACCGGCTGGCGCAGGCCGCTGGCGCTGCGCGGCAGCACGAACCAGCCGGTGCGCCGCGCCAGTGCCGCGATCGCGCTGAGAGTGCGGTCGCGGCCGGCGCCGTAGACCAGGGTCGGCCGCAACACCGTCGCCGCCGCGCCGCGTTCGGCGGCCACCGCGAACACGATGGCTTCGGCCTCGCGCAGGCGCCGGGCGACGTCGCGTTCGGCGGCGTCCAGCGAGTCGCGCTTGACCTCCAGGCTGGTGGAGCCGAAGGCGACCACACGCGCGGCGGCGACCGGGGCGCGCCGATACCAGTCGGCGAAGGCGTCCAGCGGCCCGCAACTGAACACCACGTCGGCCGCCACCGGGGGCGCCTGCAGCGCGCTGAGTTCGCCGGCATGCCAGTGCAGGCCGGGGCGCGCCGCGCGCGCCTGCCGGGAGTAGGCATGCACCTCCCACCCGTCGGCCAGCAGGCGGTGCAGCAGGCGCTCGCCGATCTGGCCGCTACCGCCGAACACCAGCACGATGCGCGGTGGCGCGACGGTCGTCGGAGAAGCGGAGGCAGCGGCGAGCGAATCGGTCATCGACACAGGATAGTGCGTGCGCCGCCGTTTGCGGCTGGAATCACGCGGCATCCGCACGCTGCACGGCATGCAACGGTTGGTGGAGGCGGACAAGGCGACGCGTGGCGCGGACACACGCAGCCGCCAACGATCGCCAAGCGCACCGGCGACCTGGCACGGGCCGCACGCACCAGCCCCCAAATGGAGAGCGACGCGCGATGCGCTGCAGAACCCGCTCACCCATGGCGATGCTTGCGCCACACGCAAAGCGCGCGCCGCGTGGCGCGCGTGGCGTGTGGCGCATCGCGCAGCGCCAACGTTCGATCGCCCTCATCCCTTCCGCACTCGCAAGCGCATCACCTGCCCGCGGCTATGCTGTCGGCATGACCGTGCACGCCTTCCGTTCCCGCGCCGGCCACCGCCGTGACGCGCCTGTTACACTCGGGCTCCTGCTCGCGAATCTCGTATTCCCTGCATGATCCCAGCCCTCGACCTCCTGCTGGCCTTGCCGTTTCTGATGGCGGCGGCCGTCGTCGCCCTGCGCCACCGCTCGCGCGCCACCCTGGCCTGGGCCGCGGCGCTGGCGCCGTTGGCGGGCCTGGCGGTGCTCGGCGCGCTGACGCCCACGGTGCTCGACGGCGGCATCGTCCGTGCCGACCACGCCTGGCTGCCGCAGATCGGCCTGCAGTTCTCGCTGCGCCTGGACGGACTGGCCTGGATGTTCGCCGGCCTGGTGCTGGCGATCGGCGCGCTGGTGGTGATGTACGCGCACTACTACCTGAGTGCACGCGAGAACGCGGCGCGCTTCTACGCCTGCCTGCTGCTGTTCATGGGCGCGATGCTGGGCATGGTGATCGCCGGCAACCTGCTGCTGCTGATGGTGTTCTGGGAACTGACCAGCATCAGTTCGTTCCTGCTGATCGGCTTCTGGTCGCACCGCCAGGACGCGCGCGACGGCGCGCGCATGGCCCTGGTGATCACCGGCGGCGGTGGCCTGGCGCTGCTCGGCGGCGTGCTGCTGCTGGGGCGCATCGTCGGCAGCTACCAGCTTGACGCGGTGCTCGCCGCCGGCGACGTGATCCGCGCCAGCCCACTGTATCCATGGGCGCTGGGGCTGATCCTGCTCGGCATCTTTACCAAGAGCGCGCAGTTCCCGTTCCATTTCTGGCTGCCGCACGCGATGGCCGCGCCCACCCCGGTGTCGGCGTACCTGCACTCGGCGACGATGGTGAAGGCCGGCGTGTTCCTGCTGGCGCGGCTGCATCCGGCGCTGGCCGGCAGCGACCTGTTCTTCTACACGGTCAGCGGCATCGGCGCGATCACCCTGCTCACCGGCGCCTGGTTCGCGATCTTCCAGCACGACCTCAAGGGCCTGCTGGCGTATTCGACGATCTCGCACCTGGGCCTGATCACCATGCTGTTCGGGCTGTCCACGCCGATGGCGGTGGTGGCCGGCGTGTTCCACATCCTCAACCACGCGGTGTTCAAGGCCTCGCTGTTCATGGCCGCCGGCATCATCGACCACGAAACCCATACCCGCGACATGCGCCGGCTCGGCAACCTGCGCCGCTGGATGCCGATCACCAGCGCGCTGGCGATCACCGCCTCGCTGTCGATGGCCGGCATCCCGCTGCTCAACGGCTTCCTGTCCAAGGAGATGTTCTTCGCCGAGGCACTGGGTGCCGACGGCCCGGCGGCGATGCGCGTGTTCACCGCGACCTCTGCACTGCTGGCCGGCGTGTTCGGCGTGGCCTACAGCCTGCGCTTCGTCTACGAGACGTTCTTCGGCAAGGGCCCGCGCGACCTGCAGACGATGCCGCACGAGCCGCCGCGCTGGATGAAGATTCCGGTGGAGATCCTGGTGCTGGTGTGCGTGGCGGTCGGCATCGTGCCGGCGCTGACCGTGGCGCCGGTGCTGCGCAGCGCCGCCGGCGCGATCCTCGGCAACGCCCTGCCCGACTACAGCCTGGCCGTCTGGCACGGCTGGAACGCACCGCTGGCGATGAGCATCGCCGGCGTGGTCGGCGGCGTCGCGCTGTATTTCGGGCTGCGCCGGCTGACCGCGCTGTACACCGAGGTGCGCCGCTCGCTGGGCAAGCGCGTGTTCCACTGGCACGTGCAGACCCTGTTCGGCGTGGCCGCCCGCTTTACCCGCTTGCTCGCCAACGGCAGCCTGCAGCGCAGCCTGCGCTGGCTGGTGCTGGCCGCGGTGGTCGTCGTGGCCGCGCCGCTGCTGCACGCGCCGCCGCTGTGGCAGCAGTGGCCGGCGCCGCAGGGGATGCCGCTGCTGGGCTGGGGCCTGTGGCTGCTGATCCTCAGTTGCGCGCTGTCCACGCTGTTCCTGTACCAGCAGCGGCTGCTGGCGGTGCTGGTGCTGGGCGGCAGCGGGCTGGGCGTGAGCCTGGTGTTCGTGTTCCTGTCGGCGCCGGACCTGGCGCTGACCCAGTTGCTGGTGGAAATGGTGACCCTGGTGCTGATGCTGCTGGGCATGAACTACCTGCCCAAGGCCTCGCCGCCGGAGCCGCGGCGCTGGCGCCGCTGGCGCGACGCGGCCCTGGCGATCGTCGCCGGCGGCGGCATGGCGCTGCTGGCGTATTCGGTGATGACCCGGCCGGCGACGACGATGGCCGGTGAACTGCTGCAGCGCGCGCTGCCGGAAGCCTACGGCCGCAACGTGGTCAACGTGATCCTGGTGGACTTCCGCGGCTTCGATACCTTCGGCGAGATCACCGTGTTCGGCATCGCCGCGCTGGTGGTGCACGCGCTGCTGCGGCGCGCGCGGATGGCGCCGGAGAAGGTGATGCCCGGGCCGCCGATCAAGCTGCCGGTCCCGGCCGACCTGGCGCAGCTGATGTTCCCGCTGACCCTGACCGTGTCGATCTTCCTGTTCCTGCGCGGCCACAACGCGCCCGGCGGCGGCTTCATCGCCGGGCTGGTGCTGGCCGTGCCGTTGCTGATGCAGTACGTGATCCAGAGCGCGGCCTCGGTGGAATCGCGCTTCGGCTTCGACTACATCCGCTGCATCGGCCTGGGCCTGCTGCTGGCCACGCTCGGCGGCATGGCCTCGATGCTGTTCGGGGTGCCGTTCCTGACCAGCGGCCATCTGGATCTGCAGTTGCCGCTGATCGGCACGGTCCCGCTGGCCAGCGCGCTGGTCTTCGATACCGGCGTGTACCTGGTGGTGTTCGGCGGCACCATGCTGACGCTGTCGATGATGGGCACGATCAAGCCCTCGCGCACCCGCGATTCGCAGCGCGGGCAGATCGACCCGGCGCGGCGTTCGCCCATCACCGGGGAGATGCACTGATGGAACTGGCACTGGCGAGCGCGATCGGCGTGCTGACCGCGGTGGGGGTGTACCTGCTGCTGCGCGCGCGCAGCTTCGACGTGATCCTGGGCATGACCGTGCTGTCCTACGCCACCAACCTGCTGATCTTCGCCGGCGGCCGGCTGGTGCAGGGCAAGGCGCCGGTGCTGCGCGACGGCATCGCCCCGACCCTGGCCGAGCACGCCGACCCGCTGCCGCAGGCGCTGGTGCTGACCGCGATCGTGATCGCCTTTGCGATGACCGCGGTGAGCATCGTGCTGGCCATGCGCAGCCGCGGCGACAACCACAGCGACCACGTCGATGCGCGCCCGGACCGCGACCCCGCCGATGGGGAGGCGCCATGACCCATCTGTTGATCCTGCCGATCCTGATCCCGTTGCTCGGCGCGGCGCTGTCGCTGTTCGCCGAGCACCGCCGCTACGGCCGCAAGGTGCGCCGCGCAGTGGCCTGGACCGCGATGACGGCGCTGGCCGCGGCGGTGCTGGCGCTGTGCGTGCAAGTGAGCGACGGTCAGGTCCATGCCTACCTGCTCGGCGACTGGCCCTCGCGGCTGGGCATCGTGCTGATGGCCGACCGCCTGTCGGCATGGATGCTGGCGACCACCACCCTGCTCGCCGGCGCGTGCCTGCTGCACGCCTGCGCCGGTTGGGACCGGCGCGCGCCGCATTTCCATGCGCTGTTCCAGTTCCAGTTGGTCGGCCTCAACGGCGCGTTCCTGACCGGCGACGTGTTCAACCTGTTCGTGTTCTTCGAGGTGATGCTGATCGCCTCCTACGGCCTGCTGCTCAGCGGCGGGCGCAGCCTGCGCCTGCGCGTGGGCTTCCACTACGTGGTGTTCAACGTCACCTCCTCCACCGTGTTCCTGATCGCGCTGGGCCTGCTGTACGCGCTGCTAGGCTCGTTGAATATGGCCGAGCTGTCGCAGCGCGTGGCGCAGGCGCCGCCGCAGAACGTGGCGCTGATCAAGGCCGCGTTCGGCCTGTTGCTGCTGGTGTTCTGCGCCAAGGCCGCACTGCTGCCGCTGTACCTGTGGCTGCCGGAAACCTATGCGCGCGCGCCGGCGGCGGTGGCGGCGCTGTTCGTGATCATGACCAAGGTCGGCCTGTACGCGGTGCTGCGGGTGAGCACGCTGATCCTCGGCAGCCAGGCGCAGGCGCTGGACGGCTATGGCCGCGACTGGCTGCTGTGGCTGGGCCTGGCGACGCTGCTGCTGGCCGCGCTGGGCGTGCTGGCGGCGGTGCGCCTGCGGGTGCTGATCGGCTACCTGGTAATCGTGTCGGCGGCCACGCTGTTCGTGGCCTTCGCCCTGGATGCGCCGGGCACGCTCGGCGCCGGGCTCTACTACCTGGCGCACAGCAGCTTCGTCGCCGCGGCGTTGTTCATGATCGCCGACCTGATCCGGCGCCGCCGCGGCGGCGCCAGCGACCGCAAGGAGATCATCGCGCCGCTGCCGGGCAAGACCGTGCCCGGTGTGCTGTTCCTGATCGCGGCGATCTCGGTGGCCGGGCTGCCGCCGCTGTCCGGTTTCCTGGCCAAGGTCGCGATCCTCAGCGCGACGCCGGGCGGGCTGACCGCACCGGTGTGGGCGGCGGTGCTGCTCAGCAGCCTGATGGTGATCATGGGCCTGACCCGCGGCGGCGTGCGCCTGTTCTGGCGCGTGCCCGGCGACCAGGACACGGCCGAGGACGGCACCGTGGAGCTGCCGCGCCCGGCACCGCGCAAGGCGCCGGCGCGGCCGCTGGAAACCGCCGCCACCGTGCTGCTGCTCGGCTACGGCGTGGCGATGACCGTGGCCGCCGGGCCGCTGCTGCGCTACAGCGAGGATGCCGCCGCACAACTGCTGCGCCCGGCCGACTACACCACCCAGCTGCGCGGCACCGCGCCGATCCTGCGGGAGCCCTGACATGTCCGCCCGTCCCTGGTCGCGCCGCCTGTTCCCGTCCTGGCCGCTGAGCCTGACCGTCACCGCCTTCTGGCTGCTGATGAGCGACAGCTTCAGTCTCGGCCAGGTGCTGCTGGGCGCGGTGCTGGGCGTGGCGGTGCCGCTGTTCGCCGCGCGCCTGGACCGCGAGTTCGCGCGCATCGGCTCGCTGCGCCCGGTGCCGAAGATGCTGTGCGTGGCGGCCTGGGACATCGTGCGCTCCAACGTGGTGGTGGCGCTGCAGGTGCTCGGCCCGGAGAAACGCATCCACCCCGGCTTCATCTGGGTGCCGCTGGACATCGCCAACATCCACGGCATCGCCGCCCTGACCAGCATGATCACCCTGACCCCGGGCACGGTGTCGGCGGCGCTGTCGGACGACCGCAAGTACCTGCTGGTGCACGTGCTGCACCTGGACGATGCCGAGACCGTGATCCGGCAGATCAAGACGCGCTACGAAGCGCCGTTGATGGAGATCTTCCCATGACCAGCCACATGTTCATCGAGACCACGATCGTCGTGTGCATGCACGTGGTGGCGCTGGCGATGCTGCTGGCGCTGTGGCGGCTGCTGCGCGGGCCGACCGTACCCGACCGCATCCTGGCGCTGGACACGCTGTCGGTGACCGCGATCGCCGAGCTGATGCTGTTCGGCATGTACCTGGATTCGCCGGTGTATTTCGAGGCGGCGCTGATCATCGCCATGCTCGGCTTCGGCAGCACCGTGGTGCTGAGCAAGTTCGTGCTGCGCCGGGACATCGTCGAATGATCGGCGTGCTGCAGGTCGGCCTGTCGCTGCTGCTGATCGTCGGCTGCTTCTTCATCCTGGTCGGCGCGCTGGGGCTGGTGAAGCTGTCGGACTTCTTCAAGCGCCTGCACGCACCGACCAAGGCCAGCACCCTGGGCGTGGGCTGCGTGCTGCTGGCCTCGGTCGGCTACCACCTGTTCCTGGGCCAGGACCCGCAGCCGCGCGAGTTGCTGATCACCGCATTCCTGTTCATCACCGCGCCGATCAGTGCGCACATGATGGCCAAGGCGGCGCTGTCGCTGATGCTGGAACAGCGCCCGCAGGTGCCGGGCAGCGACCACGCCGACCAGGAAGGCCTGCCGCCGCCGGAGCAGCCGGACGGGCCGTAGCGCATCGGGTACCTCGTAGGAGCGGCTTCAGCCGCGATGGGGCGTTCCCGGTAAAGCCTCGTCGCGGCTGAAGCCGCTCCTACGACCGAGGCCAGCCGCTTTTTCCAATCCCCAATCCCCAATCCCGAATCCCCACTCCCGGCCCTCAAGCCAGCAACGCCAGCTCCAGTCCCACCCACGCCAGGAACGCCACCAGCAGCACCGCACCTTCGCCGCGACTCAAGCGCATGTCGCCGCGCAGCATCGGGTACAGCACCACTGCCAGCGCGATCGCCGCCGGCAGTTCCAGGCGCACGAAGGACGCCGGCAACGGCAGCGGCCGCAGCGCGGCCATGCCGCCGATCACCACCAGGAGATTGAACAGGCTCGAGCCCAGCACATGGCCGACCACCATGTCGCCCTGGCCCCGGCGCGCTGCGGCCACCGCGGCGGCCGCTTCCGGCAGCGCGGTGCCGATCGCCACCGGCAGCAGGCCGACCAGCAGCGGCGACAGGCCCCAGGCCGCACCCAGCCGCGGCGCGTGTTCCACCACCAGGTTGGCGCCGGCGTTCAACAGCACGAGGGCGATCAGCAGGCGCAGCAGATTCAGCACCAGCCCGGTGCGGGTCACCGCGTAGCCGGACACGCCGAGCTGGCGCGCGGCCGGTTCATGCCGCGCGCGCAGCAGCAGGAAGGCGACCACGCCGACGAAGGCCAGCAGCAGCGCCACGCCCTCAGCGCGCGAGATCGCGCCATCCAGGCCGAAGCCGATCAGCGCCAGCGTCGCCAGGGTCAGCAGCACCAGCAGTGGCGGCAGCAGGCGCGTGCGCAGCAGCAGCGGCGCCGCCAGCGCGGCCAGGCCCAGGGTCAGGCCGAGATTGGCCAGGTTGCTGCCGATCGCGTTGCCCAACGCCAGGTCCTGCGCGCCGGCGGCGTAGGCGCGCGCGTTGACCGCCAGTTCCGGCAGCGAGGTGCCGAAGGCCACCAGCAGCAAGCCGGCCACGAACGGCGAGGCGCCGCAGCGCTGCGCCAGGCCGGAGGCCGCCTTCACGATCGAGTCCCCGCCCAGCGCCAGGAACGCCAGCCCCAACAGCACCAACCCGATCGCACCGGCCATCGCCGACTCCCTGCCCGCAAGATGCGACGATTCTATGCGCAGCGCCGATGACGCCGCCGTGGTCGTGCCTGCCCGGCCATGGCGCGCTGCGACGGCCAGTCCCGCGCGCAGCCCGCCGCCACTGCACTGCGTTCATGCCCGACCGTGTCTGCTAGCGCCTGCCGCGCGCCCGACCGCGTCCCTCCCCTCGCCTTCGCCACAGGAGCCGCCCCATGTCCCGTCCCGATCCCACGCCGCCGCCGCGGCGGCCCTGGCTGGCGCTGGCCGGCATCGCCGCGATCGCCGCGGCACTCGCCGCCGCCTTCGCCTGGAGCGCCGGTTGGCTCGGCGGCCCGCAGCGGCTGACCGCGCAGCGCATGACCGACGCCATCGAAGCCGGCGGCCCGCCGCATCCGGGCTTCCGCCGTGCGCACAGCAAGGGCGTATGCGTCAGCGGCCATTTCGAGGGCAACGGCCAGGGCAGCGCGCTGTCTTCGGCACGGGTGTTCGCGCAATCCTCGGTGCCGGTGCTGGGCCGCCTGTCGATCGGCGGCGGCGACCCGCATGGTGCCGACGGCGCCGCCCGCGTGCGCAGCATGGCGCTGCAGTTGCGCAGCGACGACGGCCAGGAATGGCGCACGGCGATGAACAGCTTCCCGTTCTTCGTGGTCGCCAGCACCGAGGGCTTCATGGCGCAGACGCTGGCCGCGCGGCCGGATCCGGCCACCGGCAAGCCGGACCCGGCGAAGATGGCGGCGTTCCTGCAGCGCTATCCGGAAGCGAAGAAGTTCCAGGAGTGGGCCAAGACCGCACCATGGTCCAACAGCTGGGCCAACACCCAGTACAACGGCGTCAACGCGTTCCGCTTCACCGCCGCCGATGGCAGCACGCATGCGGTGCGCTGGTCGATGCGCCCGCAGACCCCGTTCGCGCCGCTGTCGGCCGAGCAACGCGCCAAGGCCGACGCCGACTTCCTCAGCGAAGACCTGCAGGCGCGGCTGGCGCGCGGTCCGCTGCGCTGGGACCTGGTGCTGACCGTGGCCGCACCCGGCGACCCGGTCGACGATCCCTCGCAGCCGTGGCCGCAGGACCGCCAGCAGGTGGTCGCCGGCACCCTGGTGCTGGACCATGCCGAGCCGCAGGCCACCGGGCCGTGCCGCGACCTCAACTACGATCCGCTGATCCTGCCGCACGGCATCGCCGGCTCCGACGATCCGATCCTCGCCGCGCGCTCGGCGGTGTACTCGCAGTCCTTCAATCGCCGCGAGCGCGAGATCGCCCGCGACCAGGCGCCCGATGCGACCGGGAAGCCGCACGGAGGTGCGCAATGAACCGCGACGACCGTTCCGCGCACTTCAACCTGCTCGCGCGCGTGCTGCACTGGCTGATGGCGGCGATGATCCTGACCATGCTGTTCGTCGGCGTGGGCATGGTCGCCTCGGTGTCGCAGCGGCCCTGGCTGCTGGACCTGCATCGCCCGCTGGGCATCGCCATCCTGTTGCTGGTGCTGGTGCGCCTGGGCAACCGCCTGCGGCACCGGCCGCCGCCGCTGCCGGCCGACCTGCCGCGCTGGCAGAAAGCGGCCGCGCATGCCTCGCATTGGCTGCTGTACGCGCTGATGCTGGCGATGCCGCTGCTCGGCTGGTCGATGCTCTCGGCCGGCGGCTACCCGATCGTGCTGTGGCCGGGCGTGCAGTTGCCGCCGATCGCCCCGCACAGCCCGGCGCTGTACGCCTGGCTGCGCAGCGCGCACGGCTGGCTGGCCTACCTGCTGTTCGCCACGGTGCTGGCACACCTGTGCGCGGCGCTGTTCCATGCCTGGGTGCGCCGCGACGGCGTGTTCTCGAGCATGGCGCGCGGCGCGGCGGCGCCTGCCGTGCGCCGCGACGAGACGTAGTCCAGCCCACGGCACGCACGCGCGGCGCCGCGTTCGCTGCCGCGCATGCGCGCAGCGCCGCAGCGCCGCTGGCCTCTGCACCCGCAGGCGCGGGATCGCACTGCATCCGCGCCGCGCCACGCGTTTGTGTCTGCGCCGACATGGTCGCGGCCCCGGGCCGCCGTTACACTTGTCGGCGGACGGGCGCGCCCGTCCGCCCCTGTTTCCCGCGCACCGGTCGTTCCCCCGGGGAATCCGGCGCCGCGACCGCGCCAGCCAGCGCCGTTGTTTCGCAGCCCGCCACGCCGGCCTGCGAGTCCGCGCGCCAAGCCAGCTCACCCTCGATCGTCGTCCGGCGCCGCATCCGCGCCGGCGATGGCCCTGCCTGCTGCCTTGGAGTCCGCGATGTCCCGTGTTGCCCCCACCCGTCGTTTCCCGCGCCGTTCGGCCCTGGCCGTGGCCTGCCTGCTGGCCGCCATGCCGGCCTTCGCGGCGACACCGGCCGCGTCTGCTGCCGACAGCGCCGAGGACACCGAACGCGACGTCACCACCCTCGACAAGATCAGCGTCAAGGGCGAGCGCGCCGAGGGCTACAGCGTGCGCAAGACCAGCGCTGGCACCCGCTTCGAACTGGCGCCGCGGGAGATCCCGCAGTCGGTGAGCATCATCAGCCACCAGCGCATCGAGGATCAGGGCCTGGACGACATCATCGACGTGCTGGAGAACACCACCGGCGTGTCCAGCACGCGCTCGGACAGCGAACGCTTCGAGTTCTATGCGCGCGGCTTCTACATCGACAACTACCAGTTCGACGGCATCCCGACCACGATGGTGCAGAACTGGAGCTACGGCGATTCGGCGCTGGACCTGGCGCTGTACGACCGCGTGGAAGTGGTGCGCGGCGCCACCGGCCTGCTCACCGGCGCCGGCAATCCTTCGGCCTCGGTCAACCTGATCCGCAAGCACGCCGACAGCGCCGAACTGACCGGCAGCGTCACCGTCAGCGCCGGCAGCTGGGGCCGCACGCGCTCCACGGTCGACGTCACCACCCCGCTCAACGCCAGCGGCACGGTGCGCGCCCGGGTGATCGGCAGCTACCTGGATACCGATTCGTACGTGCAGCGCTATAGCCAGCGCAAGTCGCTGGGCTATGCGGTGATCGATGCCGACCTGACCCCGGACACGCAGCTGAGCGTGGGCTACGACTACCAGAACAAGCAGTCCGACGGCGTCACCTGGGGCGGCTTCCCGCTGTGGTACGCCGACGGCAGCCGCACCGACTATCCGCGCTGGTTCAACCCGGCCGCGGACTGGACGTTCTGGGACACCACCAGCAAGCGCGCCTTCGCCACCCTGCAGCACGCCTTCGGCAACGGCTGGCAGCTCAAGCTCAACGCCACCCACGACCAGACCGACGTCACCGACAAGCTGTTCTACCCGTACTACACGATCTACGGCTTCGACCGGCAGACCGGCGCCGGCGTGGTGCCGTATTCGGGCTACTACATCACCGGACGCAAGGTCGACGGCCTGGACGCCTACGCCGAAGGCCCGTTCCAGCTGGCCGGACGCGAGCACGAATTGATGGCCGGGCTCAGCTACAACCGCCGCCGCTACGTGAACACCGGCGCCTTCGACTTCCCCGCGCCGCTGCCGAGCTACCTGGGATGGACCGGCGCCTATCCGGAACCGGCCTGGTCGCCGCTCAGCGAGTTCAGCCGCGGCACCGTCACCCAGAAGGCCGGCTATGCGGCGGCGCGGCTGTCGCTGGCCGATCCGCTGAAGCTGATCGTGGGCGCGCGTTACACCGACTGGAAGGTGGACGGCGCCGAAAGCGGAGTGGGCTACGTGCTGCACCAGGAGAAGACCACGCCCTATGCCGGCCTGGTGTACACACTGGACGACGTCTGGTCGGTCTACGCCAGCTACACCGACATCTTCCAGCCGCAGACCGCACGCACCGCCAGCGGCGCCTACCTGGACCCGGTGATCGGCAAGAGCTACGAGGCCGGCATCAAGGGCGCCTGGTTCGACGACCGCCTCAACGCCGCGCTGTCGGTGTTCCGCATCGACCAGGACAACGTCGCCCAGGCCACCAGCGGATTCGTGCAGGGCACCACCGAGACCGCCTATGTCGCCGCGCAGGGCACGGTCAGCCGCGGTTTCGAACTCGAGCTCAACGGCGAGCTGGCGCCGGGCTGGAACGCCACCTTCGGCGCCTCGCGCTACGTGGCCAAGGACGTCGCCGGCGCCGACATCAACAGCCAGCTGCCGCAGACCACGCTCAAGCTCTACAGCAGCTACACCCCGCGCAGCCCGAGCGACCTGACCGTCGGCGGCGGCGTCAATTGGCAGAACCGCATCTACTACGTCGATGCCACCTACGGCCGCTTCGCGCAGAGCGGCTACGCGCTGGTCAGTGCCTTCGCGCGCTACCGCCTGTCGCCGGCCTCCTCGGTGCAGCTCAACCTCAACAACCTGCTGGAAAAGCGCTACTACGCGCAGATCTACGGCTACGGCGCCTGGGGCGAACCGCGCAACGGCACGCTGAGCTTCAGCTGGTCGTTCTGAGCCGGCAGGCCGCCCCCGGACACTGACACGCCGCAGGCGCGCGACCGCGGCACTGCCTGCACGGGGATGGAGGCGCCCTAGGCCTCGGCGATGCGCAGCGGCGCGTCGCCGGCGGCAGCGACCCGGTTGCGGCCGCTGCGCTTGCCGCGGTACAGCGCCGCATCCGCGCAGCGCAGCAGTTCCTCGGTGCTGCGGCCGTGGTCCGGATAGGCGGCCACGCCGATCGATACGGTCACCGGCGGCAGCGCCTGGCCCTGGTGCTGCACCTGCAGGTTCGCCACCGCGGCGCGGATCTGCTCGGCGCGGCGCTGCGCCACGTCGGCGGCGGCGCCCGGCAGGATCACCGTGAACTCCTCGCCACCGTAGCGGCAGGCGATGTCCTCCGGCCGCACCAGCCCGGCCAGCAACTGGCCGAACGCGGCCAGCAAGGCATCGCCGCCGGCGTGGCCGAGGCGGTCGTTGAGCGCCTTGAAGTGGTCCAGGTCCAGCATCATCAGCGCCAGCGGCTGGTCGCGCCGCTCGCAGCGCGCCAGTTCGCGCAGCAGCGATTCTTCCAGATAGCGGCGGTTGTACAGCCCGGTCAACGGATCGCGGATCGACTGCAGGCGCAGACGCTGGCGCAGCTGCAGGTTGTGCAGCGCCATCGCCAGTTGCTCCGCCACCACCTCGACCAGGGGCAGGCGTTCGAGCACGGCCGGATCGCGGCTGGACAGGTGGATCAGCCCGAGCGGCTCGCCCTGCACCATCATCGGCACGCAGGTGCCATGCCGTGCCACGCCGGCGGCGTGCGCGCAGGCCGGCGCGGCGCCGGGCCGCTGGATCTGGGTGGCGCGGCGGCGCAGGCCTTCGCAGCCACTCAGCGACAGCGACGGCGCGCACACCGCATCCTCGCCCCAGTGCGCGACACAGACCGCCTGCTCGCCCGCCGCATCGGTGCAGTACACGCTGCAGCCGGCATCGCCGAGCAGGCGCTCCAGCGCCTGCCGCGCGACCTCCACCGCCTCGTCCTGCTGCACGCAGCTCTGCAGTCCGCGGCTGCAGCGGTTGAGCGTGCGCAGATCCTGTTCGGTGCGCTGCATCTGCTGCACGGTGCCCACCAGCAGCGCATTGGCATGGTGACCGCGCTGCTCGGCCTGGCTGCGGCGGCCGATCTCGCGGCGCAGCAGCAAGTACAGGCCCAGGGTCAGCGCACACACCGTGGGGATGCCGATCACCGCCAGCCGGCGCAGCAGGTCGGCGTTGGCGGCGGTGGAGCGGGCGCTGCTGGCCAGCGCCGCGCGCTCGCTGCGCACCAGGCTGTCGGTGCTGCGCCGGATCGCCTGCGACATCAGGCGGCCCTGGCGGGCGCGCTCCGGGTCCGGCTTGCGCATGCCTGCCGCCCTGCCCTGGAAGCGGGCCACGGCAAGCGCGCTGTCGCGCATGCGCGCCTCGATCTGCGCCTGGACCTCCTGCAGCCGCTGCTGCTGCGCGGGGTTGCCCTGCAGCAGCGTGGCCAGTTCCTGCAGCCGCGGCGGCAGCGCGCGCTGGCACGCCCGGAAATCGGCCAGGTGTTCGCGGCTGTCCAGCAGCAGGAAGCCGCGCAGCGAGGCATCGCAGTCGGCGAGGTTGAGCTGCAGGCCGTTGATCTCGGCAATGACCCGGTGGCTGCGCTGCACCGCGGCCGCATCGGCGAGAAAGCGCTCGCTGCCCACCAGCACGCCGCCACTGATGCCCAACAGCAGCAGCAGGGCCAGCGGCACGCCATAGCGGTTGATCGTGGTGGAGGGCATGGCGTCGGCCAATGGGAGGAAGGAAGGCCGCGCGCGCCCTGCACTGCGCTGCGCAGTCAAGCGCAGGGGACCATGCAAGTTTCAGGCCGAACCACACGCCGCGTCACAGCCAGCCCTTCTGCCGGGCCAGCCGCGCCGCCTCGATGCGGTTGCCGACCCCGAGCTTGCCGATCGCCTCGGACAGGTAGTTGCGCACCGTGCCCGACGACAGCCCCAGCTGCGTGGCGATGTCGCCGGCCGAGGCGCCCTCGCCGGCCAGGCGCAGCACCTGGCGCTCGCGGTCGTTGAGCGGGTCGGCCTCGGACCAGGCTTCCAGCGCCAGTTCCGGGTCGATCGCGCGGCCGCCGCGGTGCACCTGGCGGATCGCCTCGATCAGCCGCTGCGGCGGCGCATCCTTGAGCAGGTAGCCGCCGACCCCGGCGTCCAGGGCGCGGCGCAGGAAGCCGGGGCGGGCGAAAGTGGTGACGATGATGACGCGCACCGGCAGTTGCTGGCGCTGGATGCGCTGGGCCAGCTCCAGGCCGCTGAGGCCGGGCATCTCGATGTCGGTGACCAGCAGGTCCGGCGCATGCGCCTGCAGCGCGCGCCAGGCGGCTTCGCCGTCGGCCGCGCTGGCGACCAGGTCGAGATCCGCTTCCAGGCCCAGCAGTGCGCCCAGCGCACCGCGCACCATTGCCTGGTCCTCCGCCAGCACTAAACGAATCACGGCACCCCCCGGTCCTTGTCGGCCCATTGTAGTGCCCGGGCCGGGCCGGCGCTCAGCCGAGCGCGGCGTCCTGGTCCACCGGGGACTGCATCCGCGCCGCCGGCGCGGCGTCCGGCATCGCCGCCTCGACCCGTGGCAACGGCGCGGCGGCGACCAGGCAGGTGCCCAGGCCGCGCTCGGAGGCGATGCGCAGGCTGCCGCCCACCGCCTCCAGCCGCTCGCGCATGCTGCTCAGCCCGGTGCCCGGCTGCAGCGCGCCGCCGCGGCCGTCGTCGCGCAGTTCCAGCAGGGCCTGGCCGCGCTCGCACCACAGGCGCAGCTGCGCGTGGCTGGCACGCGCGTGGCGCTGGATGTTGGTGGCGGCCTCGCGCAGCACCAGCGCGAACACCGTCTCCAGTTGCGGGCACGGCGGCAAGGCCTCGACCTGGTAGCGGAAGGTCACCCCCGACGACTCCAGCAGCAGCTTGGCCGAGGCGATCTCCGCCGCCATCTGCGCCGCGCGGATGCCGCTGACCGCACGCCGCACCTGGCCCAGCGCCTCGCGTGCGACCTGGCCCACTTCCTCCATCTCGCGCTGCGCCGCGGCGGCGTCGTGCGCGAGCAGGCGCGTGGCCAGGTCCGACTTCAGCGCCACCAGCGACAACGTGTGGCCGAGCAGGTCGTGCAGGTCGCGACCGATGCGCTCGCGCTCGGCCACCGCCGCCAGGCGCCGCACTTCCTCGTGGCTCAGGCGCAGCTGCGCCTCGCCGCGCGCACGGCGCTCGAAGCTGATGTTCATCAGCCCCACCGACAGGCCGACCACCATCGCGCTGACCATGTACAGCGGCGACCAGCCGCGCATCGTCCAGGCCAATGCGAACGAGGCCAGCACCAGCAGCATCGCCGCCACCGCCCGCTTCGGCTCGAAGCAGAACGCCAGGAAGGCGCAGGCATAGATGATGTAGCACTGCGCGCCGGGGTTGTACGGCAGCACCACGAACGCCAGCGCCGCCATGCCGGCCACGCACCAGGGCAGGTAGCGCCGGTGGCGGTAGTAGGCCACGTAGTACAAGGCCAGGAACATCAGATAGCTGGCCAGCGTCGGCGGGAACCAGTTGCGGAAGTAGTACGGTTCGTAGAGTGGAGTGACGAACAGCCAGATCGACCACACCAGCGACAGCCACACGAACCAGTGGGTGCTGGACTTGGCCGAGCTCCAGCCGATGCGGCGGGCGATCAGCGAGTCGGGCGAGGCGTGCAGCAAGGCGATCACGTCGGGCTCCCAGGGCGGCACGGCCGCCGCAGCGCATAGCTTAGCGAAGGCACCGGCGCGCGAAACCGCGCGGCGACGCCGGGATCGGCACGGCGCGCCATCAGCCGCGGCGCAGGCGCCGCTGCGCCAGTGCGTAGAACACCACCGTCACCGCCAGCAGCGCGATGACATGGCCGGCACTGCCGTGGCCGTCGCCCTGCCCGACCACGCGCAGCGCCAACTGGCCCAGGTGATAGGACGGCCACAGCGGCGCCAGCGTGGTCAGCCACGCCGGCAGCAGCTGCAGCGGGATCCACAGCCCCGACAGGAACGCCATCGGCAGGTAGATCAGGTTGACCAGCGCCGGTGCGCCGCTGCCGCCGGCATAGGCGCCCAGCGCCAGCCCGATCGCGCAGAACGGCAGCGCGCCCAGCACGTCCACCAGCAGCAGCCCGATCCGCTGCGCCGGCGTCAGCATCACCCCGCCGAGCAGCGCGGCCAGCGCCTGCAGCAATACGCCGATCGCCAGCGCGAACGCCATTGCCAGCGCAGTGCGTGCCAGCAGCAGCGCCAGCGGCGGCACCGGCATCGCCCGCTTCAGCGCGAGCAGGCCGCGCTCGCGATCCAGGGCCAGGCCGACGCCGAACCCGAACAGGGCCGGCGCCATCACCCCGAATACGCTGTAGCTGGCCATCAGGTACACCGCCGCGTCGTGGCGCCCATGATTGAGCAGCACCCCGAACAGCAGGTAGAACAGCGGCGGGAACAGCAGCGTGGGCAAGGCGAACGACGGCGTGCGCAGCCAGCGCAGCACCTCGTAGCGGATCTCGCGCAGCAGCAGCGCGCCCTGGTCGCGCAACGACCAGACGGCCGCCGGGGAAGACACGGAAAGATCGATCGGGTTCATGCGGCCTCCGCACGGGTGATGGCAAGAAAGGCATCGGCGAGGCCGGCGCGGCGGACTTCCAGCGCCGTCAGCGCCGGGTCGCTGGCGAGCAACCGCGCCACCACCGGTTCGGCCGGCTCGGCGACCACCTCCAGCACGCCGTCGCGGCTCTCGGCGCGGCACACCTGCGGCCACTGCGCCACCTGCGCCGCCGGCAACGCGCTGCGGCAGCGGATGGTGCATTGTTCGAAGCGTGCGCGCAGCTCGGCGACGCTGCCCTCGGCGATCAGCGTGCCGCGCTGCAGCACCGCCACCCGGTCGGCCAGCGCCTCGGCCTCTTCCAGATAGTGTGTGGTCAGCAGCACCGCGCAGCCGTCGGCGACCAGTTCGCGGATCGCCCGCCACAGGCCCTGCCGCGCCTCGATGTCCAGGCCGGTGCTGGGTTCGTCCAGGAACAGCACCCGCGGCCGCCCGCAGATCGCCATCGCGAACTGCACGCGGCGCTGCTGGCCGCCGGACAGCTGGCCGTAGCGGCGTGCCATCAAGCCATCCAGCCCGGCCAGCGCCACGCAGTCGGCGACGCTGCGCGGCTGCGGGTAGTAGCCGCGCGCCTGCAGCAGCAGTTCGCCCACGCGCAGGGTGTCCGGCAGCCCGGCGGTCTGCAGCATCGCCCCGGCCTGGCGGCGTGCCGCCAGCGCCCGCGGATCCTGCCCGCACAGGCGGACACTGCCGGCGTCCGGCGTCTGCAGCCCGAGCAGCAGGCTCACCGCGGTGCTCTTGCCGGCGCCGTTGGCGCCCAGCAGCGCCAGCAACTGGCCGGGCCGCAGCTGCAGGTCGACGCCGTCGAGCGCGACCAGCGTCCCGTAGTGCTTGTGGACGCCCCTGAGCTGCGCCAGCGGCAACGCATCGTGATCGGGCATGGGACACTCCGGTGGTGGCAGGGAGTGCCTAGGCTGCGCCGCGGCGGAGTCGCCGCCCAGTGCGGCGCGTCAGCTGCAGTGGATGACATCTGTCACTGGCAGCCCCGGCACGATTGCCGCATGCTGCGATCCACGCCGAGGGGCGGCGTTCTCCCGCTACAGCGCATCGCAGAAAGTGACTTCCGGCCATGCCCACGGCGGCCGGCGGCTCGCATACTGCAGCGCGCCGACCGTTTCGTTCAAGGACACGATGAGTACTTCCTCCGACCTGCTCAAGGAACTCCGTATCGACCGCAAGGCGCCGCCGAGCGAGCCGCCGTCGCGGCGCGGGCTGTGGATCGCCGTGGTGCTGCTGGTGGTGCTGCTCGCCCTGGGCGCCGGCGCCTGGTGGCTGTTCGGCCGCAGCAAGCCGCTGGAGGTGCGCACCGCCGCGGTGGTGGCGATCGCCCCCGGCAGCAGCAGCGCCTCGGTGCTGGACGCCAGCGGCTATGTGGTGGCGCGGCGCATGGCCACGGTCTCGGCCAAGATCACCGGCAAGGTCCGCGAGGTGCGCATCGAGGAAGGCATGCGCGTGGAGGAAGGCCAGGTGATGGCGACGCTGGATCCGATCGACGCCAACGCGCAACGGGTGCTGTCGGCCTCGCAGCTGGAGGCGGCGCGCAGCCTGGTCGCCAACATGCAGGCGCAGGTGCGCCAGGCCGATGCCGACGCGCAGCGGCTGCAGACCCTGGCCGGCCAGCAACTGGTCTCGCGCTCGCAGTACGAGCAGGCCGTGGCGCAGCGCGATGCCCTGCGCGCGCAGCTACAGAACGCGCAACGCAATGTGTCTGTGGCCGGCAACCAGCTGTCGATCTCCGACCTCAACGTCGACAACACCATCGTGCGTGCGCCGTTCTCCGGCGTGGTCACCGCCAAGGCGGCGCAGCCGGGCGAGATCGTCTCGCCGCTGTCGGCCGGCGGCGGCTTCACCCGCACCGGCATCGGCACCATCGTCGACATGGATTCGCTGGAGATCGAGGTCGAGGTGGGCGAGTCCTACATCGGCCGGGTCAAGCCGGGCATGCCGGTGGAGGCCACGCTCAATGCCTATCCGGACTGGAAGATCCCGGCCGAGGTGATCGCGATTATCCCCTCCGCCGACCGCGGCAAGGCGACGGTGAAGGTGCGCGTAGCGCTGAAGCAGAAGGACGCGCGCATCGTGCCGGAGATGGGCGTGCGGGTCAGCTTTCTGGAGGCGCCGCAGCCGCAGGCGCAGAACACGCCGCAGGGCGTGCGGGTACCGGGCGCGGCGATCGTCAAGCGTGAGGGCCAGGACGTGGCGTTCGCGGTCAAGGAGGACAACACGGTCGAGCAGCGCGCGCTGAAGACCGGCATCGCTCTGGGCGACGACCGCCAGGTGCTGTCCGGCCTGGCCGCGGGCGACACGGTGGTGCTGGATCCGCCTGAGGCTTTGCATGCCGGCATGCAGGTGAAGACGGCAGAGGCCGCTGCGCAGTAGCGCAACGCACGAGGGCGCACTGCGCGCTGCACCAGCGCCTCGACATCGCAGCTGTCTGATGCAGTCAGTTCCAGCTGCGCCTGCCGCAGTCGAACCGCTCAAGCTCCAGTTGTTGCATTTGCTGTTGAAGTGCTTGTTTCTGCTTCCCGATCCCCGTGATGCAGTTGCCATGGGGAAACGAGTACCCGATTGACGCCGTTGCTGTTGCTTCTGCCGTTGCTTCTGCTGTTGCTTCACCGCCGTTGCCGTTGTTCTTGCTTTTGATTTACCGGGTTCCCTTCCGCAGCGGCGGATGGACCGGGGAAAAACCCGAAGGGCGGCGCACATGGATGTGCGCCGTTCGCGGCAGGGGCAGGATGCCCCTTCCGCGAATCCCCGGTGCATCCGCGGACCCGGAGCGCGCAGCGCGGAGGGCGCAAGGCAGGGCGCGCTTTCTTTTGGTTACCTTTTCTTTGCGCGAGCAAAGAAAAGTAACTCGCCCGAAAGGGCGAAAGCCTTTGCTGTTGCTTGAAGTTTGCGTGTCAGGCGAGAAGGTCTGTAGGAGCGGCTTTAGCCGCGACCCACATGATTGGTAGTGCCTGTCGCGGCTGTGACCGCTCCTACACGATTCAATCAAGAGCAAAGCTTTCGCCTTGCGGCGAGTTACTTTTCTTTGCTTGTGCAAAGAAAAGTAACCAAAAGAAAGCACACCCTGCCTTCGCGCCCTCCGCGCTAACGCGCTCCGGGTCCGCGTCCAGCCCGGGGATCCGCGGAAGGGGCATCCTGCCCCTGCCGCGGACGGCGTACATCCATGTACGCCGCCCCTTCGGGGTTTTTCCCCGCACTGGCCGCCGCTTCGGAAGGGAACCCGGCAAATCAAAAGCAAGAACAACAGCAACAGCAGAATCAACAGCAACAGCAGCAACTGCACTTGCAATTGCAACCGCAACCGCAACCGCAACCGCAACCGCAAAAATAATCCTCTCGCCGCCATCGGCGACCGCATCGCCTCCACCTCGTCCACCGCCAGGAACACCACCATGTCCACCCTCGTCACCCTGCGCAACGTCACCAAGACCTACCAGCGCGGCCCCGAGAAAGTCCAGGTCCTGCACGGAATCGACCTGGATATCGCCCGTGGCGACTTCGTCGCCCTGATGGGGCCGTCCGGCTCCGGCAAGACCACCCTGCTCAACCTGATCGGCGGGCTGGATTCGCCCAGCGGCGGCGAGATCGAGATCGAAGGGCAGCGCATCGACCGCATGAGCGGCGGGCAGCTCGCCACCTGGCGCAGCCACCACGTCGGCTTCGTGTTCCAGTTCTACAACCTGATGCCGATGCTCACCGCGCAGAAGAACGTCGAACTGCCGCTGCTGCTTACCTCGCTCAGCGCCGCCCAGCGCAAGCGCAATGCCGAGATCGCATTGACCCTGGTCGGCCTGGCCGAGCGCCGCAACCACAAGCCCAGCGAACTGTCCGGCGGTCAGCAGCAGCGCGTGGCCATCGCCCGCGCCATCGTGTCCGATCCCACCTTCCTGATCTGCGACGAACCCACCGGCGACCTCGACCGGCGCTCGGCCGAGGACGTGCTGGGCCTGCTGCAGGAACTCAACCGCAGCCACGGCAAGACCATCGTCATGGTCACCCACGATCCCAAGGCCGCCGAGTACGCCACCCACACCGTGCACCTGGACAAGGGCGAGCTGGCCGACGCGCCGGCCGCGCACTGAGCGAGGCGATGCCATGAAGTATTTTTCGTTGATCTGCGCGCAACTGTTCCGCAGCAAGACGCGGACAGTGCTGACCCTGTTCTCGGTGATCGTCGCGTTCCTGCTGTTCGGCCTGCTCGACTCGGTGCGCGTCGCGTTCACCGCCGGCGGCTCGGTGGAGGGCGTCAACCGCCTGGTCGTGGCCTCGCGCCTGTCGATCACCCAGTCGCTGCCGGTGCGCCTGGAAGCGCAGATCCGCAGCGTGCCGGGCGTGCGCGACGTGACCTATGCGATGTGGTTCGGCGGCATCTACAAGGATCCCAAGGATTTCTTCCCCAACTTCTCGGTGGCGCCGAACTTCTTCGACGTGTACAGCGAATACGAGATGCCGCCGGAGCAGCTCAAGGCCTTCCGCGACACCCGCACCGGTGCGGCGGTGGGCGAAGCGCTGGCGAAGAAGAACGGCTGGAAGGTCGGCGACGTGATCCCGCTGCAGGCCACCATCTTCCCGCGCGGCGGCAGCAACGACTGGCCGCTGGAACTGAAGGCGATCTTCCGCGCCAAGGACCGCGCCAACGTGCAGGCGGAGAACCAGTTGATGATGAACTGGAAATACTTCGACGAGAGCAACGACTACATCAAGGGCAAGGTCAGCTGGTACACGGTGCGGCTGGACAACCCCGAGCACGCCTCGCGCGTGGCGCAGGCGATCGATGCGCTGTCGGCCAACTCCGACCACGAGACCAAGTCGCAGACCGAGTCGGCGTTCCAGCAGGCCTTCGTCAAGCAGTTCGCCGACATCGGCCTGATCGTCACCTCGATCATGGGCGCGGTGTTCTTCACCCTGGTGCTGCTGACCGGCAACACCATGGCACAGGCGGTGCGCGAACGCATCCCGGAACTGGCCACGCTCAAGACCCTGGGGTTCCAGGACCGCACGGTGCTGACCCTGGTGATCGTCGAGTCGGTGCTGCTGATCGTGCTCGGCGGCCTGCTCGGCATGGCGCTGGCGGCGGCGGCGATCCCGGTGCTGGCCAGCGCCAGCCGCGGCGCGCTGCCGGTGCACGCGGTGCCGGCGCAGACCTGGCTGATCGGCGTGGCACTGATGCTGGTCATCGGCGTGGTGGTCGGCCTGCTGCCGGCGCTGCGCGCGCAGCGGCTGAAGATCGTCGACGCCCTGGCCGGGCGCTGAGCCCGCCCCTTCTCTCCAGCACAGCGATGCCACGGACGGCGACGCAGACCCGAGGAACAACGCAATGAAGATGCAATGGTTATGGAATGTCCTGGCGATCGCGGCGCTGGCGCTCGGCCTGGGAATCTGGATCGCCCTGCCCTGGTTCCTGGTGCTGGCGCTGGTGGCGGTGCTCGCCGTGCTGCTGCTGGCCACCCGCAGCGGCCGGCTGTCGCTGGCCGCCGCGCGCATCGGCATCGCCAGCCTGCCGCAGCGCTGGGGCGCCAGTTCGGTGATCGTGGTCGGCATCGCCGGCGTGGTCGGCGTGCTGGTGGCGATGCTGGCGATGGGCCAGGGCTTCCAGGCGACCCTGGACAGCACCGGCGACGACACCACGGCCATCGTCCTGCGCGGCGGCTCGCAGGCCGAGACCAACTCGGTCATCACCCGCGACCAGGTGCCCTTGATCGCCAGCCTGGCCGGCGTGGCGCGCGGCACCGACAACCGCCCGCTGGTCTCGCCGGAGTTGTCGCAGGTGGTGAACCTGCAGTCCAAGTCCGACGGCACCGACGTCAACGCGCAGTTCCGCGGCGTCGGCGAGCAGGGCTGGGCGGTGCACGACAAGGTCAAGATTCTGCAGGGCCGTCGCTTCCAACCGGGCCTGCGCGAGATCGTGGTCGGCAAGGGCGCGCAATCGCAGTTCCGCGGCCTGCAGCTCGGCCAGACCCTGACCCTGGGCAACCAGGCCTGGACCGTGGTCGGCGTGTTCGCCAGCGGCGATGCGCACGACTCGGAGCTGTGGACCGACACCCAGACCCTGGCTACCACCTACAACCGCAGCGCCTACCAGTCGATCAGCGTGCGCACCCAGGGCCAGGACGGCTTCCGCCAGTTCAAGGCGGCGATGGACGCCGACCCGCGGCTGAAGCTGGACGTGTTCACCACCCGCGAGTACTACCGCAAGCAGGGCGGCAACCTCAGCAAGGTGCTGGAGGTGCTGGGCACCTTCATCGGCACCATCATGGCGATCGGCGCGGTGTTCGGCGCGCTCAACACCATGTACGCGGCGGTCGCCACCCGTGCCCGCGAGATCGCCACGATGCGCGCGCTGGGCTTCCGCGGGTTGCCGGTGGTGGTGGCGGTGATGCTGGAGACCATGCTGCTGGCGCTGCTCGGCGGGGTGCTGGGCGGGCTGATCGCCTGGGCGATCTTCAACGGCTACAGCGTCTCCACCCTGGGCAGCAACTTCAGCCAGGTGGTGTTCCAGTTCAAGGTGTCGCCGCCGCTGCTGTGGACCGGGCTGAAGTGGGCGCTGGGCATCGGCCTGGTCGGCGGCCTGTTCCCGGCGCTGCGCGCGGCGCGGCTGCCGATCACCACCGCCCTGCGCGCGCTGTAGCGCCAGGGCTGAACGCGCCGGGCCGGGACCAGTGTCCCGGCCCGGCCCAATGGCGGCTGACGCGTCATCGTTCCGTCATCGAAACGCGGTAGAACGGCCGCCGCCGAGGCGCTAGCCTGCGCGGCCATTTGGTTCCACGCCGCCACGCCCATGTCCTCGCGCCTGCGCCTGCTGCTCGTCCTCTGCGCCAGCCTGTGGCTGAGCGCCTGCTCCTCCACCTCGCTCAGCGACCGCCTGGTCGCGCCGGGCGGCGTGTCGCCGCTGATGGACGAGGAGCGCATCCAGAGCCTGCTGGCGACCCTGCCCAACCGCAGCGGCCACGTGGTGGTGCCGGGCGGCATCCCGATCTTCTGGCGCGCCATCGACCCGGGCGACTACCACATGCGCTATCGCTACGAGCACGCCGGCCGCGACGCCAGCGGCCACGAGCATGCCGACTTCGCCATGGACGTGGGCACCCCGGCGCCCGCCTCGCACATGGCCCCGCGCGGCACCGTGGTGCTGCTGCACGGCTGGATGATGGACGGCGACTCGCTGCTGCCGTGGTCGCTGGACCTGGCCCAGGCCGGCTACCGCAGCATCAGCATCGACCTGCGCAACCACGGCCGCTCCGGCGGCGGCCCGGCCGGCTACGGCACCCGCGAGTCCGACGACGTGGTCGCGGTGATCCGCGCCCTGCGCGCCAGCGGCGAGGTGCAGGGCCCGGTGTACCTGTTCGGCGTGTCCTACGGCGCGGCCACCGCGCTGTTCGCCGCACAGAAGCTCGGCGACCAGGTCGACGGCGTGGTCGCGATGGAGTCGTTCGCCAACGCCGGCCGCGGCATCCGCGACATGATCCCGCACATGCTCGCCAGCCGCCCGCGCGGCTGGATGGCCAGCGCGGCGATGGACCTGGCACGCTGGCGCTACGGCGGGCAGAACCTGGACGCGGTGATCGCCAACGCCAACCAGCGCCTGGCGCTGAACCTGGACCAGGTCGACGTCACCGCCGCCGCGCGCGCCGCACCGGCCTGCGTGCTGCTGCTGCACGGCAGCGCCGACCAGCACATCCCGGTGGCGCACGGCCGCCTGCTGGCGCTGGACGCCCCGCGCGCGCACTACCTGGAGATGCCCGGCGAGAACCACCTGAGCCTGCCGATGCGGCTGGACCTGCTGGCGCCGACCGTGGAGGACTGGTTCGCCGACCTGCAGTCGCCGAGCCACGGCGGCCGCTGCCCGCAGCCGCTGCCGCCGCGCGCGGACCCCGAGCTGCAGTTGACCGGCGGGCCGGCTGCGAGCGGTAGCCGCGGATGAGCCGGGATTAGGGAGTCGGGATTGGGGATTCGTAACAGCGACTGCGCTGGCGATCTGCCACTTTCAGGGAACGGCGCCGGCTCTTGCCAATCCCGAATCCCTACTCCCCAATCCCCGCTCGCCGCCACACGCCGGACCGCCACAGGCTCTCACCGGCGAACAACAGCAATCCGATCCAGATCGCGGCGAAGCCGATCGCCTTGCCGGCGTCGAACGGCTCGCGGAAGAACCACACGCCCAGCAGCAACTGCAGGCTCGGCGCGATGTACTGCAGCAGCCCCACCAGCGACAGCGGGATGCGCCGCACGCCGTAGGCGAAACCGATCAGCGGCACCGCGGTGACCACGCCGCCGAATGCCAGCAGCAGGTCGTTGCGCCAGCCCCACGCACCGGCGAAGCCGCCGCCGTGGCCGGCTTCGCCCCACAGCACGAAGCCCAGCGCCGGCAGGAACAGGTACAGGCTCTCCACGCCCAGCCCGGCCACCGCATCCACCTGCACCAGCTTGCGCAGCAGGCCGTACAGCCCGAACGAGCCGGCCAGGCCCAGCGCGATCCACGGCAGCGTGCCGGCGTCGACGGTCAGCCAGGCCACGCCCAGCGCGGCGCAGGCCACCGCCAGCCACTGCAGCGGGCGCAGCCGCTCATGCAGCACCAGCACCCCGAGCAGCACGTTGACCAGCGGATTGATGAAGTAGCCCAGGCTGGTCTCGATCACATGGCCGGCATTGACCGCCCAGATATAGAGGCCCCAGTTGAAGGCGATCGCCAGGCTGCTCAGCGCCAGCGTGGCCAGCGCGCGCGGCTGCGCGGCGATGCGCCGCCACCACTGCAGGCGTGCGCTGTACACCAGCCAGGCCACCACTAGCAGCGTGCTCCAGACGATGCGGTGGGCGATGATGTGCGGCGACGGCACCGCCTGCAGCAGGTGCCAGTACACCGGCACCACGCCCCACAGCGCGAAGGTCGCCGCGGTGATCCACAGGCCACGCCGGGCCTCCTGCGCGGCGACCGCGGTCATCGCCGGGTCCTCGCCACGGTGATCACCACCACGCCGGCCAGGATCACCGCCATCGCACCGAAATCGCTGGCGCTGAAGCGTTCGCTGCCGAGCCAGCTGCCCAGCGCCACCGCGATCACCGGATTGACGTAGGCATAGCTGCCGGCCAGCGCCGGGCGAACGTTCTGCAGCAGCCACACGTAGGCGGTGAAGGCGATGATCGAGCCGAACACGCACAGGTAGGCCACCGCCAGCATCCCCTGCGCACTCGGCAGGGTGTGCAGGCGTTCGCCGCTGAGCAGGCCGATCGCCACCAGCATGATCCCGCCGCACAGCATCTGCCCGGCGGCGGCCATGAACGGCATCGGCAGATCGCGCCCGCGCGACCACACCGAGCCGAACGCCCAGCCGACCGGCGCGATCAACAGCAGCACCAGGCCCAACGGGCTGGCATTGAGGCTGCTGCCGGCGTTGAGCCACACCACGCCGGCGAAGCCGACCACGATCCCCAACCATTCGCCGCGGCTGGCATGATGGCCGCGCAGCGTGCCGAACAGCGCCATCCACAGCGGCACCGAGGCCACCGCCACCGCCGCCAGCCCCGAGGACACCTGCCGCTCGGCCAGCACCACCAGGCCGTTGCCGCAGACCAGCATGAGCGCGCCGAGCATGGCCAGCGGCCGCCACTGCGCGCGCGTGGGCGCGGCCACCCCGCGCCAGCGCAGCACCGCGTACAGCACGCTGCCGGCGATCACGAAGCGCGTGCCGGAGACCACGCTCAACGGCGGCGCGCCGCCTTCCAGGGCGAAGCGGATCGCCAGATAGGTCGAGCCCCAGACGACATAGACCAGGAACAGGGCGAGAACGACGAAGCCGCCGCGCGCAGGCGCAGCGGCGACAGGAGCGGAAGGCATCGGACGGCGCCAGAGACAGCGGGGGCGCTATTCTAGAGCACCTGGTCTGCGCGCAAGCCCTCTCGCCTGCGCGCGGCGCGCTGCCGCGGCGTACAGACCACTCGTCGAGAAAGGAGTCGTGGATGACATCACACCGCACCTGGCTCGCGCTGCCCTTGCTGGCGGCGCTCGGCAGCAACAGCGCGGCACGCCCGCCTGCCGGCCCCTGGGACTTGAACGGACATCAATTGCTGGAAGCCCCGCTGGACGGCTCGCTGGCAGACGACCTGGGCCCGCAGCAACCGCAGGAACTGCGGGTCATGGTGTCTTCGCGCACGGCGGCGGCCTACATGCTCGGCATCGCGGCCGGCAGCGAGGGCGCGCAGTGGTGCCGACCGGCCGGCCAGTCCGGTCCACCGGATGTGCAGGCCCTGGTCGCCGATCTCGGCGCGCTGCCCGACGCACGCCTGGACGAGCGCGCCAGCGACCTGGTCGTGCAGGCCTTGGCCAAACGGTATCCCTGCAAACCGGCCAAGCCACGCCGCCCATCGCGCTGAGGGCGCCGCCTGCCTCAAGGTCGCGTCGGCGCCACGAGGCAGTGATGAGCCGCTGGCGCGACGACGCGTCGGATGCCGCACGGGCATCCGCACCGGCACCGCAGCCACCGCCAGCGGCGCCCGGCGCTCCACCGTCATCACCAGGCCGCGGTGCTGCAGGTCCGCATGGGCGCGCCAACAGCCAGACCAGCAGCGCGCAGGAGATGAAGGATCTCAACCAAGTCGCGTCAGCTGCCGCCACTGTGCATGGCCGACCCGCGCCGCGCTCTAGCCGAAGAAACGAGATCGGCCTCGCGCAAGGAGTGTGCTGCTCCATGCAGTTCTGACCCCTGAAGTTTCCACCGATCAGCCGACGTCCATGACAGCGCAACTGCAGCCCGTTCCGGCGCTCCGCAGCCCCCGAAAAACCTAAGAGACGGTTCAGCCGCACGGGCGTATCTGTACGCACACACACCTGCTCGCTGCGCACCGCCATGGCCATCGATACCGCACTGTCGCCGCTCGGCCCCGTCACTCCCTACGGCGCGTCGCCCTATGGCTTTTCCGCAGCGAGTGCCTCCAGCGGTTCGGCTCAAGCCGGCAACCCGATCGTGGCCAGCACCGATCAGGCCGCAGTGCAGCAGGCGGTGGAATTGTCCGGCGAGGCCTCGGTGATCTTCAGCCTAGGCGGCCTCGCGGGAACCACGCCGGCCGACACGGGCCTGACCTACAACGCGGCCGGGCTGTTCAACAGCATCGTCAGCGCCGGCCCGACCGATGCGGCCTCGGCCTCGTCTGCCGGCAGCTCCACCTCGACGACAGGCGCGTCGACCTCGTCCACCGGCACGTCGTCCTCGACCGGCACCGCGCCCTACCCCACCCTCGACCAGGCCACCCAGACATACGACCAGGGCCTGCTCGGCACCATCACCGCGCCGCCGTCGACCCCGGGCCTGTACAACGCCTCCGGCGTCTTCAGCAGCCAGGGCCTGACCCCGCAGCTGTCGTCGCTGCTGCAGTCCAATCCCAGCCTCAGCGGCACGGTCACCGGCGACCTGCTCAACCAGGGCATCGTCGGCGGGTTGATCGACACCACTGCCTGAGCAACGCTGCATGGTCGCCTTGCGACGCCCTCATGCGCCTGGCCCGGTAGAACCGGTTTCAGTGCACTTCTAGCGCGCGCTTTTCGCAGCCTTGCCGAACACCGCGCTGTTCTCTCGTAGGAGCGGCTTCAGCCGCGAAAAGCATTACCGATAACGCCCCGTCGCGGCTGAAGCCGCTCCTACGCGTGGCCTTGCGCCGCCAGCGAAGATCCCCTTCTTCCGCGACACCAGCGCAACCGCGCGTGTCGCCGGCAACGGCTCCGGCTGCGCAGCCAACCTGCTCTGATGGCACTCGCATGTCGCTCGGCCGGCGTCGCTCAGCCCGGCATCGCCGGACCACAGGCCTCGGAGGAATCGCTGTTCGCCGGCAAGGCATGCCGCTCCAAGGCATCGGCGTCGCCGCCCGCGTCGCCGGCCAGCGCATCGTTGGCCGCCTGTGCCGCACCTCCCATGAACAGGGAAGCGGACAGCAGCAACATGCGCATCGGGTTCACGGTCACGACCTGGCAACAAGCGGGCCGCACAGTGTAGAGAATGGCGTCGTGCCGAGACAGCACGGCGACGCCTTCGCGTGCGCGAAACCGGCCGCCGTTCAGCGCGCGGGACGATCCAGCCAGCAGGCCAGGCCCTGCGCATTGAGCTCGATGTCCATGTGCAGCACGCGCTCCACGCCGGCATCGTCCAGCGGACAGCCATGCAGCCGGGCCCGCTCCAGATACAGCGCGGTCAGCGCCGCGACCAGGCAGCGATGGCGGTCGGAACGGCCGTCGCAGCCGCGCGCGATCGCCACCATCGCCTCCAGTTGCTCCAGCAGTTCCGCCGCCAGCGTCTCGGCGCCCTCCACCGTGCCGTAGTGGGTCAGATACAGCGTCTGCGGCGCGTAGCCGAGCATGCGCTGGATCGAGGCCTGCATCGCTTCCGGCTCGAACTGCACCGGCGACGAGGTCGGGATCGCGAACGCGCCGCGCACGCTGTCCAGCTCGCGGTAGGACAGGCCGAAGGTATCGCCGCTGAACCAGCTGCGGCTGCGGGCGTCCCACACGCACAGGTGATGGCGGGCGTGCCCCGGGGTGTCGATGCACAGCAGCTCGCGCCCGGCCAGCGACAGGCGATGGCCGTCCTCGGCCACCACCACGCGCTCCGCCGGCACCGGTACGATGCTGCCGTAGCTGCGCGCCATCTCCGCCTCGCCGTACACCGCGGTGGCGCCAGCGATCAGCCGCGCCGGATCGATCATGTGCGGCGCACCGCGCGGATGCACCAGCAGGCGCGCGTTCGGCAGGCGCTGCAGCAGCGCACCCGCACCGCCGGCATGGTCCAGGTGCACGTGGGTGAGGATCAGCCAGTCCACGTCGGCCGGCGCCAGACCGGCGTGCGCCAGGGCGTCCAGCAGCACCGGCACGGCATGGCTGGTGCCGCAGTCGACGAAGGCGCCGCGCCCGTTCTCCACGATCAGGTAGGCAGCATCGAACTGCGCGCGCTGGAAGCCGGTATCGACGAGATGGATGCTGGGATCGCGTGGCATGGCGCAGAAGCGTGGCTGGGCGAGGCTCCATTCTAGGCGGTATGGAGGATGCTGCCAGTGCCGGGCGGCAAGGACCGGATGAGGACGAATAACGGAAACGCCGGAGACCCGACAGCCCACTGTGGGAGGGACTTCAGTCCCGACTGCCTGCGGCCGGCAAACACACGCGCTTCGGATGTCGCACCAGGACGCGTCGTATGCCTTGTAGGACATTGTAGGAGCGGCTTCAGCCGCGACGCTTTGCCGTTGCGGCGTCGCGGCTGAAGCCGTTCCTACGAAGGACCGCCGTGCGAGCGCTCAGCCCGCCTCGCGCAAGCGCTCCAGCGCCGCCAGCACCGTCTCGGCCGGTGCCTCCAGGGTTACCGGCGCCGCCTGCAGCGCGTCGGCCTGTGCGGCCTGCTTGAGCGCGGCGATGGTCTGCCCGGCATCGCGCGGCGAGGCAAAGCCGCCGCTCTGCAACAGCAGCACGCCCTCGCCATCGAGCAGCTTGAAGTAGAACTGGCCATCGGCTTCGCGGTACTGCTTGAAGCTCGGCAGCGCCTGCTTGGCGGTCGCCGCTTCGGTGCCGTCATCGGCCTGCGCCGACAGATCGCGCAGGCCCACCGCGTGCCGCAGCTCGGCCAGGAACGGGATCGCATAGCGCTCGCGCAGGCGCTGCGCGTTGTCGCGCAGGATCGCCTCGATGTCCTGCGGACGCGCCATCAGCGCCTCGTAGCGCACCCGCATCGGCGCGATCTCGGCATCGATGCGTTCGAACAGCTGCTGCTTGGCCTCGCCCCAGCCGATGCCGGCGGCGAACGCCTGCGCGAACGCGGCCGTCTCCTCGGCGCTGGCGAAGGCCTGGTACAGCTGGAACAGCGCCGAACCCTCGGTCTCCTTCGGCTCGCCCGGCGCGCGCGAATCGGTGACGATGGCGAACACCCGCTTCTTCAGCTCCTCGCGCGGGGCGAACAGCGGAATGGTGTTGTCGTAGCTCTTGCTCATCTTGCGCCCGTCCAACCCGGGCAGCGTCGCCACCTGCTCGTCGATCAGCGCGTCGGGCAGCACGAAGTGCTCGCGGCCGTAGACGTGGTTGAAGCGCTGCGCGAAATCGCGCGCCATCTCGATGTGCTGGATCTGGTCGCGGCCCACCGGCACCTGCTGCGCCTTGAACAGCAGGATGTCGGCGGCCATCAGCACCGGATACATGAACAGGCCGGCGGTGACCCCGGCATCGTCGTCCTCGCCGTCGGCGCGGTTCTTGTCCACCGCGGCCTTGTAGGCGTGCGCGCGATTGAGGATGCCCTTGCCGGCGACGCAGGTCAGGAACCAGGTCAGCTCGTTGGTCTCCGGCACGTCCGACTGGCGGTAGAACCACACCTGCGCCGGATCCAGCCCCGCCGCCAGCCAGGTCGCCGCGATCTCCAGAGTCGAGCGCTGGGTCCGCGCCGGGTCCTGCGCCTTGATCAGGCTGTGCAGGTCGGCCAGGAAGAAGAAACTCTCGATGCCGGGACGCCGGCTGGCCTGCAGCGCGGGACGGATGGCGCCGACGTAGTTGCCCAGGTGCGGCGTGCCGGAGGTGGTGATGCCGGTGAGAACGCGGGTGGTCATGCGGAATGGACGGTCAGGGGGAAACCCGGCGAGTTTACCCGCTGCGCGACAACCCCGTTCCGGCGCGTGGTGCGTTCAATCCGGCGTCCCCGTCCTGGAGTCGCCGCCATGCACGTTCCCGCTCCTTCCCTGCCCCGCCGTTCCCGTTCCCTCGCCGTGCTCGCTTTCGCGCTGCTGTGCATCGGCGGGCTGTGCGGCTTTCGTCCATGGCCGTCGCCGCCGACATCGGCGCCGGCGGTGCAGCTCCAAGTGATCGATCGCGATGCCGGCGACGACCCGCTGCCCGCGCATGCCTGGCGCGGCGAGCGCTGGATCGCCGCCACGCCCGGCCACCGCTACGCGCTGCGCCTGACCAACCTGACCGGGGCGCGGGTGTTGGTGGTGCTGTCGGTGGACGGCGTCAACGCGGTCAGTGGCCAGACCGCGGCCAGCGACCAGCGCGGCTATGTGCTGGCGCCGTGGCAACAAACCGAGATCGCCGGGTGGCGCAAATCGTCCGAGGACGTGGCGCAGTTCGTGTTCACCGACCTGGAGGACAGCTATGCCGCACGCACCGGGCGCCCGCGCAACGTCGGCGTGATCGGCATGGCGGTGTTCGACGAAGCGCGGGCATGGCCCGATACTGCCTTGGGGGACGCAGATGTAGACGCCGAGAGAGCTGCCAACGCAGCAGCGCGCGCGGCAACGCCCGGCGTCCCGGCGCCGGACGCGACGCCTGCACCGGCAGCGGCCGCCGACATGCCGCAACGCAGTGCGGCCGCGCCCCTCGCGGCGGCACCGTCCGCGGACGCACGGGCGTATGCGCGCGAAGGCACCTCCGCTGCCCGCGTGCAGCAGCGCCTGGGCACCGGCCACGGCGCGCGCGAATGGTCGCCTTCGCGCGTCACCGAATTCGAGCGCGCCAGCGACGTGCCGATGCAACGGACCGAGCTGCGCTACGACAGCCGCGCACGACTGATCGCACGCGGCGTGCTGCCGCGGAACCTGCCGCCGCGGCGCGTAGCGGTTGCGCCAAGCGCGTTTCCCGGCGACTACGTGCCCGATCCGCCGGAGCGCTGAGCTTTCCGCGCACCCAAACAGCACGGGCCGCAACGCGGCCCGTGTCGACGACGCTGCGGCGGTGTGCGCCTCAGTCGTGGTACTCCTTGCCCAGGCTGTCGCGGAACGCGTGCACTTCCTTCTCGGCGCGATCGCGCGCCCAGCCGTAGCGCTCCTGCAGCTTGCCGGCCAGGTACTGGGTATTGCCCTCGGCGACGTCGAAGTCGTCGTCGGTGAGGTCGCCCCACTGCGCCTTGATCTTGCCCTTGAGCTGGGTCCACTTGCCGGCAATGATGTCTTTGTTCATGGCATCTCTCGTGATGTGTAAGCGGCGCCGTACGCCGCCCGCGCAGCATCGCGCGGCCCGCGTCGTGGACCGATCAATGCAGCGTCAGCAACGCATGAGCATCGTGAACCGTTACGCCGTGGGTCGGCAGCCGCGCAAAAAAAAAACGGGCCGGCAAGCCGACCCGTTTCTGGTCACCGAGACGAGGCTCAGTTCTTGGCGGCGTCTTCGACCTTCTCGCCCGCCTTCTGCACGTCCTTGCCGGCACCGGCAACGGTGTTGCAACCGGCCAGCAGGCCCACCGAGAACATCGCCAGCAGCATCCACGCAAACGTACGCTTCATAGGTTCACTCCTTCATGGTCATGGAACGCGGCCACCGAGGCCGCGCGAAACTCGCGGATCGGTCGTTCGCAGGGGCGCGCCGCCGCCGTGATCGACCGATGCGCTCAGCACTTGCCCGCGCTGCAATCCTGCGCCTTGTCTTCCACCTTCTCGCCCGCCTTCTGCATGTCCTTGCCGGCGCCGGCAACGGTGTTGCAGCCGGTCAGCACGCCAGCGCAGAACAGGGTCAGCATCAACAGGGTGGTCAGTCGCTTCATCGTGGTGGTCCTCGGCAATCGCAGGTGGTCGGGGTGGGCGGCGATAGGCGTCGCCGCGCTACCGTCTGGCGGTGAATCTGCCGTCACGACTGTGGATTTCACGTGAATGAACCGGCGACCCATTCAGGGTAGGCCCGCGTCGCTCAGTCCCGCATCAGCGTCGATTTGCCGAACAGGCTCTCCACCAGGTCCACGGCCAGCTCCGCGGTCAGGTTGCGGTGGTCCAGCACCGGATTCAGCTCCACGATGTCCAGCGAGGCCATGCGCCCGCTGTCGGCGATCATCTCCATCACCAGCTGCGCCTCGCGGTAGTTGGGGCCGCCGGGCACGGTGGTGCCGACACCCGGGGCGATGCTGGGATCGAGGAAATCCACGTCGAAGCTGACGTGCAGATGGGTGTCGGCGTCGAGCCCGTCCAGCGCCGCCTCCATGGTCCGCTTCATGCCCATCTCGTCGATGTAGCGCATGTCGTACACGTCGACGCGGTGCTGCTTGATCAGCCGCTTCTCGTCCGGGTCGACCGAGCGGATGCCGATCTGCCGCACCTGCTCCGGGCGCAGCGCCGGCGCGCTGCCGCCGAGCTCGGTCAGCGCCTGCGGCCCCAGCCCGCACAGGCAGGCCACCGGCATGCCGTGCACGTTGCCCGACGGCGTGACCTCGCTGGTGTTGAAGTCCGAATGCGCGTCCAGCCACAGCACGCGCAGCTTGCGGCCCTGCTCGCGGCAGTACCGCGCCACCGCGGTGATCGAACCGATGCCCAGGCAATGGTCGCCGCCGAGCACGATCGGCATGCGCCCGGCGCGCAGCTCGGCATAGCTGGCCTCCATCAGCGCGCGGTTCCAGGCGACCACTTCGTCCAGGTGGCGATAGCCGTCGACCGGCGCCTGCCAGGGATTGCGCGGGCCGTCGATGTTGCCGATGTCGCGCACCTCGACACCACGATTGGCCAGCGCCTCATGCAGGCCGGCGATGCGTAGCGCCTCCGGTCCCATGCGCGCACCACGATGACCCGCACCGATGTCGGTAGGCACGCCGATCAGGGACACCGGCAGAAAGGACGACTTCATGCGCATACGCTCCAGCCAAAAAAGTGCCCCAGTCTAGCGGGACCGGCATGTCACGACTCGCCGCGTCGCAGCAGTGCGGCATGCACATCGCGCCGGCCAAAGGCGTGCGGTTGGACACCCGCGGCGCTGGCTGGCTAAGCTGCTCCACCGTTTCTGGAGATCGCCTTGGAAAAGCCCTTGGTCGTGATCCTGGAGGCCGCGTTCGCCGGGTTCACGTTCCTTCCCTGGTTCGCGTGGGCGCACAACAGCTTGAATCCCACGCTGATCCTGCACGCGGACCACGTGGAGTACCGTGTCCTGCGCACGCGCACCCGCCCGTACCGTGAGATCGCCAGGGTGGACTATCGGAAGGCGTGGGGAACCGAGAACGTCGTGCTGGAGCTCCAGGGAGCGAAGACGACCTTCATCGCGAACACCGGGCTGCTCCGGCGCACCAGAGAGGCCATCGCCTTCTTGCAGCGGCAGGGTTGTCCGCTTTCCGCGCGCGCGCAGTCCTTGCTCATGCCGCGAAGCGCGTAGCGCAGCTCGCGACAGCACGCGGCGATCCAACCATGCTTCGGTTGAGCGACTGTTGCCTCGCGAGTCTGCTGCTGCATGCTTGCCATCCGCCACGCCACCACACTGCTCGCGTGACGCGCAGTTGCTCCCTGCTCGACTGGATGTGCGTGAGGGCACGCGACAGAAAGCAAAAACCCGCTGTTTCAGCGGGTTGATGGCGCAGCGCGGACATCTGCGGATGCCGGCTGAGCGAAGATGGTGCCGCTTATCCGAATCGAACGGATGACCTACTGTTTACAAGACAGTTGCTCTACCGACTGAGCTAAAGCGGCAAGATGGAAGACGCCCGCGGGCGGGCCCGGGGCAGTCTACCTGCTGGCGCGGGCCTCGACACGCCCTATGGCCGCGGCGCCGTGCAGGGGCAGGCGCGGCATTCTAGCGCAGCGTGGCGCAGTCCACGGTGCGCTGCCGCGCGGCGCCGAGCTGGCGGCGCAGGGTCGCGGCCTGCACCGCGGAGTCGGCACGCAGGTCCAGCCACCAGCGCGACTGGCCGCTGCCGCCGCTGGGGATCAGGTCGGCGTTGAAGCCGGCACGGGCCAGTTCCTGGCGGCGGCGCTCGGCCCCCTCGCGGCTGCGGTACTGACCCAGGGCGATGGCATTGCCGGCATCGCCCTGGCGCAATGGGTAATAGTCGCGGATGCCGGCGGCGACGATGCGCTCGGTGGCCTGTTTGAGGCCGTCTTCGCCGCCGATGGTCGGCAGGATCACGCGGAAGCTGGTGGCGTCGCTGTCGGCGGCCTCGCGCAGGCGCGGACGCGGCGCTCCCGGGGACAGCGCGGCGACGGCGGCCTGCGCCGCGTCGCGGTCCGGGTACGGCCCTACGCTCAGGCACACCGCCGCGTCGGCGGCCGGCGCTGCTGCAGGCTCGGCCTGGGCCTGGGTGGGAGCGGGCGCAGGGGCGGCGGCAAGTTGCGTGGGCGCGGTTTCGGGCGCGACGCTCGTGGGAGCCGCGGGTGCGCTGGCCGGTGCCTGGGCGGAGTCGGCCGCGTCGGCGGCGACGGCGCTGTCCTGCGCCTCGTCAGGCGCGGCAGCCGGCGTGGGCGGCGCAGCAGCCGGCGCCGGCGCTTCATTGACCAGTTGCAGCGTCGCCACCCCGGCCGGCACGGCCGGCATCGGCACGGCTGGCGGGGTCGGCGGCTGCATCGCCCACCACACCGCGACGCCGAGGTTGAGGATGGTCAGGACGACGAGCAGGGCGCGAACGAGCATGGCCGAATTCTAGAGCGTGCGATGCAGCTTGGGAGAGACAGTGAGGTCTGGGTTGGAGACGGCTGCATCGACGCGACGTCCGCCTCCGTCACGCCGCGCCGCATCGCGGCCGCCTGCGCCGGCCCGCTCAGGCGGCACCGGCACCGGCACCGGCCACGGCGTGCGCCTGCGCCCACAGCGCCAGTCCGTCCAGAACCAAGGCGGGGCGCTGCTCGGCCGACGGCAGTGCGTGCAACAACGGCGGCACGCCACCGCCGTGCAGCAGCAGCCGCGGGCGGCGTCCGAGCAAGGCCTCGCCCTGCTGCAGGCTGCGTTCGATCAGCGCCACCGCCGCGCCGTCGCAGCCGGAGGCCAGCGCGTCGGCGGTGTCGGCGGCGAACTCGTGGTAGTCGCCGCCCTCGGCCGGCAGCTGCGCCGCCTTCTGCTGCAGCGCCTGGCGCATCACGGTCGGCGACGGTGCGATGCGGCCGCCACGATGCAGGCCGTCGCGATCGAGCAGGTCCACGGTCAGCGCCGTTCCCACACCCACCACCAGCACATCGCCGCCGCCATGGGCGGCGAGCAGGGCCAGGAACCGGTCCACGCCGAAGGCCTGCGGTCGCGCATAGGCGATCCGCACCCCGGCGCAGGCGGCCTCGGTGCGCACCACCTGCACCTGCGCGAAGCGACTGCGCAACGCCTCCAGCACGGTGGCGGTCAGGGCCGGCGCGGCGACGCTGGCAACGTAGGCGGTGCCACCCTGCGGCAGCGCCGCGACCGCCGCCGCGTCCATCGCCTCGGCGCCATGCGGCCAGGCCTGCACCGCGCCCACCTGCCCGTATTCCAGCGCGGCGAACTTGAAGCGCGAATTGCCCAGGTCGAACAGCCAGTCGCTCATGCCGGCCTCACGCTGACGTCGCCCGCATGCACCGGCTGCTCGCCGTCGGCGAACGCCACCCGCAGCGCGCCGTCCTCGGCCAGCCCCAGGGCCGTACCTTCGCGCACCTGGCCGCCATCGTCGATGCGCACCGCGCGTCCGGCCAGCAGATCCAGCGCGGCGTAGCGCGGCAGGAACGGCGCCAGTCCCTCCGCATCGAACAGCGCCAGCGCCGGCAGCAGTTGCGACAGCACCGCCGCGGCGACCGCGTTGCGCGACACCGCGCCGCCGGCCAGCCGGGTCAGGTCGGTCCACGGCTGGTCGATGTCCGCGGCAGTGGCCGCCGGCATCGCCACGTTCAGGCCGAGGCCGATCACCGCCCTCGCCGGTCCGGCGAACTCGCCGCCGCCTTCCACCAGCAGGCCGCCCAGCTTGTGCCCGTCGGCCAGCAGGTCGTTCGGCCACTTCAGCCCGACCGTGGCGAATCCGGCCGCACGCAGGGCTTCGGCCACGGCCACGCCGGCCGCCAGGCTCAAGCCGCCCAGCCGGCCCAGCCCACCCTGGAAGCTGCGCGCCACCGACAGGTACAGATGCGCCGCCAGCGGCGACGCCCAGACCCGGCCACGGCGGCCACGGCCGCCGGTCTGGCGCTCGGCCAGCAGGACCTCGCTGCCCTGCGCCGGTGCCGGCCGCTGCAGCAGGGTGGTGTTGCTGGAGACCAGGCTCCAGGCGATCTCCAGCCCGGCCAGCTCGGCGCCCGCCGGTGCGCTCAGTCCGGCCCGGATCGCCGCGGCGTCGAGCAGTTCCAGTGGCCGTGCCAGGCCATAGCCCTCGCCGGCCCGGCCCTCGATCTCCACCCCGGCCGCGCGCAGCGCCTGAATGCGCTTCCACACCGCCGCCCGGGTCAGCCCGCAGGCGCGCGCCAGGGCATCGCCGGACAGGGGCCCCTTGCTGAGCCTGGCCAACAGTTCGCGCTCGTCCAACGCCGGTTCCATCGCCTCGTTCCGCCCCTGGGCGTGCAGTGGCGCGCCCTCGTGAACCGAAAAGTATGCGGCAACGTACCCCGGGCGCCCAGGGCCGGGGCCCTGCATTGGGTGAAAACCGCGTTAGAATCGGGATTCACCGCCGCTCGCCCTGGATGCCGACGATGCGCCGTTCCCTGCCCTGCCTGCTCCTGTTGCTGCTGCCACTCGCCGCCGCCCACGCGTCGAACGTGCTGGCGGAGAAGCCGCACACCGACTGCACCTACGGCGACGCGGCCGATGCCGACAGCACGCCGACGCGTCCGCCCGCGGCGCTGCATGCGCCTGCCTCCACCGGCAAGCCGGCCTCGACCACCACGGGCGGCGGCAGCGACAGCGACCTGGTGCCGCGCATGCGCATGCCGAAGTGGCACAGCTTCCTGCCGGGGATGTTCCGCTGATCCCACGCTGGCTGCGCGGGCTGTGGTCGAAACCCGCCGCCATCGATGACGCCACCTGGCAGGCCGTGCGCCGCGACTGCGCCTGGGTCGCCGCCCTGGATGCGCCGCGCGAACAGCGCCTGCGTGCGCTGGCCAGTGAATTCCTGCATCGTAAGACCATCTCGCCGCTGGGCGGCCTGCAGCTGGATGCCCGGCAGTGCGGCCTGCTCGCCGCGCTGTGCTGCCTGCCGCTGCTGGAGTACGGCAGCGAGGGCATGCGCGGCTGGTCGCAATTGCTGGTCTACCCGGACGCGTTCCGCGTGCAGCGCAGCCATGTCGACGCGGCCGGCGTGCTGCACGAGTGGGAAGACGAACTGATCGGCGAATCCTGGGACAGCGGCCCGTTGATCCTGTCCTGGGCCGACGTGCAGGCCGACCTGGACGATCCGCGTGCCGGCTACTGCGTGGCGGTGCACGAAATGGCGCACAAGCTTGACGTGCTCGACGGCGCCCTGGACGGCACACCGCTGCTGCCGCGCACGTGGCAGCGGCAATGGGCCGACGATTTCCAGCGCAGCTACGACACCTTCTGTGCGCGCGTGGAGCGCGGCCGCGCCAGCGAGATCGACGCTTACGCCGCCGAAGCGCCGGAAGAGTTCTTCGCCGTGGTCAGCGAATATCACTTCTCCGCGCCGCAGCGGCTGGAGCGCGAAATGCCCGAGGTCGCCGCGCATTTGGCTCGGTTCTACGGGCCGTCGCCGTTCGCTGCGGCCTGAACCGCGCACGCCTCTGGCGGGACTGTGTCAGTGACAGGGAGTGGTCTCCGCCGCAATGAAGTAAGGGATACGGCAAGCGGAGCGCGGAAGGCGTCGGGACTGAAGTCCCTCCCACAGTGCACCCATCATGCCGACCGCGCGCGCCTATGGGGGCGACTTCAGGACACCTCCAACAACGCATGATTTGCCACGCATCGGCGTGATACATCGTCGCGATTGTAGGAGCGGCTTCAGCCGCGATAGGCGTTACCGGGAATGCTCATCGCGGCTGAAGCCGCTCCTACAACTTGGCTTCCAAGGTTGTTGGAGCTGCCATGAAGCCACAACGAACGACGTTCGGAATTTCACCCGTTCGAAAGGGGACGGCTAAACACCTGCCATGCGCGCACGGGCTTGGCGCACGTCCCTTGTAAGAGCGGACTCCAGCCACCCATCGCGGGGCGTGACGCGGCGATCCGTGGCAAAGCCTCAGACCAACTTCAAATCCCGCGCATGCGCCTGCGGGAACACCTTCTGCAGTTGCGTCGGCGACAGGCCCCACATGCGGCCGAGCAGGCCGGCGAACATGTCGCGGTAGTTGGTCAGCACCGGATAGTCGCGGTCCTGGAACAGCTTGTCCTTGCTCACCGCCACCTGCTCGCCGGCGATGCGGCCGCCGTTGACCCCGCCGCCCAGCACCCAGTACGTGGTGCCGTGGCCGTGGTCGGTGCCCTTGTCGCCGTTCTCGCGGAAGGTGCGGCCGAACTCGGACAGCACCACCACCACGGTGTTGCGCCACTCCGGTCCCAATGCCTCGGCATAGGCCGACAGCCCCTCGGACAGGTTGGCCAGGTTGTTGGCCAACGCACCATCGGTGCTGCCCTGGTTGACGTGCGTGTCCCAGCCGCCGACGTCGACGAAACCGAGCCGGTAGCGCTCGCGCATCAGCGTGGCGATACGGCGGGTCTCGTCGGCGAAGGTGCGCGCGCTGGCGGCACCGCGGTTGGCCTGCTGCATCTCGTCGCGCAAGGCCTGCGAGATCTGCTGGCGCAGCGCCAGGCCGTCGTGCGCGGCGCTGGCCAACTGGGTGCCGTGGTACATGCCGGCGAGGATGTCGGCCTGGCGCTGATCGAAGGCCGGGGTCGGATTGCGCTTGAGCGAGAGATTGGGGATGTCGCCGCCGCCCTGGAAGCTCAGCGGCAGCGAATCGGTGAAGGCGATCGACGGCGTACCGGTGGCCACCTGCGACAACCGCGCCAGGAAGCCGGTGCGGTAGTCGCTGCGCTGCCCGGCCGGTTGCCCGGCCTCGATGCTGTCCTGGGTCTCGAAGTGGCTGCGCGACAGGTCGTCAGTGCCGGCGAAGGGCACGAACGCCAGCTGCTTGTCGTTCCACAGCGGCATCAGCGTGTCGCGCAGTCGCGGGTTCAGGCCCCACTGCGTGTCCAGCGCGATGGCACTGTTCGGATTGGCCGGATCCGGCCTGGCGATGGCCAGGCTCGGCCGCGAGGCGTAGTAGAAATCGCTCGCGTACGGGACCAGCAGGTTGTTGCAGTCGTAGCCGCCGCGCAGGAACACCACCAACAGGCGCGGCGATGGCGCGGGCGCGGCGAACAGGCGCCCGGCGAACGGCAGGCTGGCCGCGGCGGCGGCGGACGCGAGCAGGAAGCGGCGACGGTGCATGGCGGATCTCCGTGCGGCGAAGGCCGCGGTCAGCGGTAATTGAAATCGGGCGAGGCCAGCAGGTAGCCGTTCCACTCCTGCTGCGAGCGCGCCTGCGCCAGCGCCTGGCGCGTGGCGTCGCTCAGTTGCGGCTCGATCGCGTGGTAGTACAGCGGCGTACTCAGTTGCGGGAAGCCGCCGCGTTGCTGCCCGTCGACGGTGAACAGCTGGGTGTTGCCGTTGCCGATCGCACGCGCGATCTCGAAGCGCTGCGCCATCTGCCCGGAGCTGTTCCAGGCACTGGACTGCAGCGACCAGCCATCGGGCGTGATCCGCCCGAAGCTCGGCTCGCCCATCTGGTTCAACCAGCCCAGCAACGGCTGCGGATTGACGATGGTCTGCCCGTCGTAGGCCAGGCGCAGCGCCGAGACCAGGAAGCGGTACGGATCCTTGAACTTATGCGGCACGCCGGCCGCCATCTCCGGCGCGGTGAACATCACCTGCAGCACCGCCGCGATGTCGCCGTCGCTACGCTGGAACGTGCGCGCCATCTTCTCCACCAGCGCCGGCGGCGGATCGTCGGCGACAAAGTATTCGGCCAGCTGCCGCGAGATGAACTGCGCGCATGCCGGCTGACGCACGATCAACTGCACCGCGCGCTCGACCTCGTCGAAGCCGCCGCCGGCGATGCGCTGGCCGAGTAGGGTCTTGTCGCCCGGTTCGTGCCGCGCCGGATTGAACTCGAACGCGCCGCGACGCACATACTGCCCCTGCAGCGCCGGCGGCAGCTTCGGCGGGCCGTCGCGGTCGACCGGCGCGATGCCGACGCCGGTGAGGATCAGCGCCAGTTGCTGCACGTCCTTCTGCGTGTAGCCTGCGTTGACGCCGAGGGTGTGCAGTTCCATCAACTCGCGCGCGTAGTTCTCGTTGACCTTGCCTTTGGCGTTCTGCGCGTTGTCCAGGTACTCCAGCATCGCCGGACTCTCCAGCGTCGCCATCACCAGGTCGGAGAACTTGCCCAGCGCGTGCGGGCGGATCGCGTTGTCGGCGTAGTCGGCCACGGTCCAGTGCAGCCGGCCCTTGTCGGCGAACACGCTGAAATGGTTGAGCCAGAACCACACCATCTGCTCGCGCAGCTGATCCGGCGCGTAGATGGAACGCAGCAGTTGCGCCTGGCGTGCCTGGTTCAGCAGCAGATCGCCGCGCTGCTGCGCCGCCTTCTTTGCCGCGACCTTGGCATCGCCATCCGGCATCGCCTTGATCGCCTGCTGTGCGGCGGCTTGCTGCTTGAGCAGTTCCTGGACCGGCGTGTGCAGCGCGGCGTAGCCGTCCAGTTGCGCGCGCACCGGCGCCGGCAGGGCGGCATCGCCACCGTCGGCCTGCAGTTGCTCGCGCAGGAAGCGCTTGCGGCCATCGCGTTCGAACTGCGCCACGCTGGCGCTGTCCAGGCCGGTGGTCATCGACTGCAGCCAGCGCGCATCGTCGCGCTTGAGCACCTTGTCGGTGGCAGCGATGGCGCCGACGGTGAACAGCACCAGCAGCAACGACAGCAGCAGCCGCTGGGTATTGCGCAGCGCGCGCCGGCCGCGCACGCGCAGACGCGTGGCTGCAGGACGATGCCGGGATGCGGACATGCGGGGCTCCTGGACGAAAAGCGGCGTGAAGACCGGCGCAGTATCGCCAGCTGTGCGCCAGTCGCGTTAAGCCTCTGTCGGAAACCTCCCGGTCATTTGCACGGGATTCACCTGCTGCTGCACTGCAGCGCGCAGGCAGAGACTCGATTGGCGCGGGTAGCCGCTGCGCAGCGCGATGCCGGTCCCAGACCAGCACAGGAGCGCGCGGTTGGGCTTACAACCCCGGCGGCAGGGTGACCAGGAAGCGGGCGCCGCCCAGTTCCTCGGAACGGCTGACCTGCAGCTCGCCGCGGTAGCCCTTGACCAGGTCCTGCACGATCGCCAGGCCGATGCCGTGGCCATGCACGCGCTCGTCGCCACGCACGCCGCGCTGCAGGATGTGGGCGACCTCTTCCGGCGCGATGCCCGGACCATCGTCCTCCACCGCGATGATCAGGCCGGCGCGACGACTGCCGGCGGCCGGCTCCGGCCGCACGCTCAGCAGCACCCGCCGGCGCGCCCACTTGAAGGCGTTCTCCAGCAGGTTGCCGAGCAGCTCCTGCAGGTCGCCGGGCTCGCCGTGGAAGCGCGCGCTCGGCTCGATATCGAACTCGCACAGCACGCCCTTGGTCGCATAGACCTTCTCCAGGCCGCGCACGATCTCCTCGGCGTTGGGCTCGATCGGCAACGGCGCGGCGAACAGCTTGTGGCCGCTGGAGGCGGCGCGCGCCAGCTGGTAGGACACCAGGTTGTTCATGCGCCGCAGCTGCACGTCCAGCTCTTCGCGCAGCTCCGGCCCCTGCGCGCCGCTGTCGAGCTGGGTGCGCAATACCGCCAGCGGGGTCTTCAGGCTGTGCGCCAGGTCGGCCAGGGTGTTGCGCTGGCGGTCCAGGTTCTCGCGCTCGCTCTCGATGAAGGCGTTGATGCTGTCGGTCAGCGGTTCCAGTTCGCGCGGATGGCGATCGCCCATACGCACCGCTTCGCCGCGCTGCACCTTGGTCAGTTCGTTGATCACCCGGCGCAGCGGGCGCAGGCTCCATTGCAGGATGAAGGCCTGCAGTACCAGCAGGATCAGGCCGGCGCCACCGAGGTTGAACCACACCCGGCCGCGGAACACGCGCAGCTGCGCGCCCAGCGCGCGGGTGTCCTCCATGATGTAGATGGTGACCGGGGTTTCCTTGTCGTGGCGCACGTAGGCCAGGCCGATCCCGTAGCGATAGACCTCGCCTTCACTGCCGTCGATCTGGGTCATCGGCCAGGGCCCGTCGAAGGTTTCCTGGCGCGGCTCGAGCATGCCGCCCTTGGGCGGCAGCGGCCCCTCACTGGACATCGAGATCCAGCGCTCGTTGGGCAACTCGATCTGCGCGTACAGGCCGCTGCCGGGCCGGTCGAAATGCGGGTCCGGCGACGACTTGTCGTTGTTGATGTACAGCGAACCGTCGCGGGCGACGTCGATGTTGTTGGCGTACGCGGTGGCGTAGCTCTTCAGGCGCTCGCGCAGGTTGCTCAGCGCGGTGTCGGCGAAGGCCTGGTCCAGCGCGTAACCCGCGGCGGCGAGGAACGCCAGCAGGCTGAGGCTGGCGGCGAGCAGCTGGCGCGCCTGCAAGGAACGCGGGCGCCAGCGCTTGTACCACCTGGGTCGTGCCGCCACGCGGTCGCTTCCTCGGTGTGCTCGCCGGCGCCTGCGATCAGCCTTCGGTGCGCGGAATCGCGAACCGGTAGCCGCGGCCGCGCACGGTCTCGATCGGCTTCAACTCGCCGTCCGGGTCCAGCTTCTTGCGCAGGCGGCCGATGAAGACCTCCAGCACATTGGAGTCGCGGTCGAAATCCTGCTGATAGATGTGCTCGGTCAGGTCGGCCTTGGAGACCAGTTCGCCGGCATGCATCATCAGATACTCGAGCACCTTGTACTCGTAGCTGGTCAGGTCGACGTTGCTGCCGCTGACGCTGACGGTCTGCGCCGCCAGGTCCAGCGCAACCGGACCGCATTCCAGGGTCGGCTTGCTCCAGCCGGCGGCGCGGCGCAGCAGCGCATTGACGCGCGCCAGCAGCTCTTCGACGTGGAACGGCTTGACCAGGTAGTCGTCGGCGCCCTGCTTGAGGCCTTCGACCTTGTCCTGCCAGCTGGAACGCGCGGTCAGGATCAGCACCGGGAACTTCTTGCCTTCGTCGCGCAGCGCCTTGATCAGTTCCATGCCCGACATCTTCGGCAGGCCGAGATCGATGATGCCCACGTCGAAGGGCACTTCGCGGCCCATATACAGGCCTTCCTCGCCGTCCTGCGCCGCATCCACCGCAAAGCCTTCGCGCTTCAGGCGAGCGGCCAGGGTCTCTCGCAGCGGAGCTTCGTCTTCGACCAGAAGGATACGCATAACTCTCCCTAGTAACTTACAGGTGGCCGATGGCCGGGGCGGTGTGTGGAACCTGAACCGAACTATCCGGACTCACGGGTGATCGTCGCGTGGTGGCTCGGGAGGCTCGCCCGACCGCGGCGCCCGCGGCGGTACCGCACGGCCAGGTTGCGGATCGTCCATGTAGCGTACCCGCCCACGGCCGTCCATGTACTTGACGCGGTTGATGTCGCGGCCATCGAACGGCACGCGCTCTGCGCCGAGGATCTGCCCGCCGGTGGAGCGCTGCACCCGACGCACCGCGTCGGACAGCGAACTGCCGCCATAGTCCCGATTGCGCCCCGCATCGCGCTCCGGCGGCGCCATCACCCCCGGCATGGGCGGCTGCTGCGCACGGCCATGGCCAGCCGCGACCGACGCCAGCGCGAGCGCGAACACAGCGGCGAAGCGGTAGTGGCGGGAAGCGGGAGAAGTCACGACGGGCATCCTAACGGACTGATCGGAAACGTTCAAAACTTGTGAAGCGCGACACCTCGCGGGAACGAAGACGACCTCGAGAAATCGAGGCAAATTCTTGATTTTTCGGGGTGAATCCGGTCTGAACTTTTCCGGACGCCCCCGGTAGCATTCAGTCAAATGAACCTGCCGAAGGCCGATGCAAGGGCCGCGCCAGGGGTCTGGAGAGGCCCTTCGGCAGGTGCTTCGCGGCGTCTCCACAGGACCAGAGACTAGCTCCAGGAACCTGAACGAAATCCCTGAACGACGCGCGGAAGACGGCGGCGTGGCAGTCATCGATCGAGACGCCGCATGGGTCGGCGCCCGCTTGGCGATGAGAGCGATCAGGTCATCGATGCGAAAGGTGCCCCGCACCACGCGGCTGCGCCCCGCGGATCACGCTGCCGCGCGTGCCGCCCCGTCGGTGACCGCCAGCGCCCGCTCCAGCAGCGCCCAGTCCGCGCCCGGCCGGTGCGCGCCTTCGCTGAGCACCTGGCGGAAGGCGCGGCCGCCGGGCTGGCCGTGGAACAGGCCGAGCAGGTGCCGGGTGATGTGCTTGAGCGCCAGGCCCTCGGCCAGGCGGGCCTCGACGTAAGGACGCAGCGCCCGCAACAGCTCCGCACGCGAGCGCAATGCGGCACCAGTGATGGCCGCGTCCAGCCGGTGCAGGACGTAGGGGTCGTGGTAGGCGGCGCGGCCCAGCATCACCCCGTCCACCGCCTGCAACTGCGCCTGCGCCGTCTCCACCGCGGCCAGGCCGCCGTTGAGCACCACCTGCAGCTGCGGCCGCTCGCGCTTGAGCCGGTGCGCCCAGTCGTAGCGCAGCGGCGGCACCTCGCGGTTCTCCTTCGGCGACAGGCCCTGCAGCCAGGCATTGCGCGCATGCACCACGAACAGCCCGCAGCCGGCCGCGGCAACCTGGTCGATAAAGGCCAGGAACACCGCGTAGTCGTCGTCCTGGTCCACACCCAGCCGGCACTTCACCGTCACCGGGATGTCCACTGCCGCGACCATCGCCGCCACGCACTCGGCGACCAGCGCCGGCTCGCGCATCAGGCAGGCACCGAAGCGCCCGGCCTGCACCCGGTCTGACGGGCAGCCGCAATTGAGGTTGATCTCGTCGTAGCCCCAGTCCTGGCCGATCCGCGCCGCCTGCGCCAGCAGCGCCGGCTCGCTGCCGCCGAGCTGCAGGGCCAGCGGATGCTCGGACGCATCGAAATCCAGCAACCGTGCGCGATCGCCCAGCACCACCGCATTGGCGTGCACCATCTCGGTGTACAGCCGCGCCGACGGCGCCAGCAGCCGATGGAAGACCCGGCAATGGCGGTCGGTCCAGTCCATCATCGGCGCAACGGACAGGCGCAGCGAGGCGGCATAGCGCGCGGGGAGATCGGCGGCGGGGAGCGGAAGCGTCATCGGCACGGCGGACGGGCGCCGCCGGCATTCGCCGCAGCGCCAAGTCATTGGCTTAGGGATCAATAGCTTACACGTTCGCCATGAACGCTGCCGATGCCAACCTGCGGAGGGCGAAAGCGCAGCCGGATCGACTGCGCTTTTCGCCGCGCCTGCTACTTGCGCAGGTAGAGCGTCTTGTCGCCGAAGTCGATCACCGCACCGGCCTTGGTCAGGAAATCCGCTCCCAGCATACCGCCGAGGGCCTCGCCGTCCGGACGCGTCTGGCTCGCGTAGGCGTAAATATCCTCGAGGGTGGCATCGTTCACCGGCTTGGAGGACCAGGTGCCGATGTGCACGACGACCGGCTTTTTGGTCCGGTAGACGACGAGCCGCGCGCCTCTCGGCCCCGAGGCGTTCCCGTAGACGCCGCCCTTCTCCACGCCGGCCAGTTGCGCGAACGCGGGATCGATGACGGCGTTGCCGACGGTGCTGACGATCATCGAGCGCTCTGCCCGCCCAAGCGTCGCTCTGACGACGTAGCGGTTGGCCTTCTCGTCGAACTGCATGGGCAGCGCCGCATAGCCCGCGCCCAGCAGGCGCGTGCGCAAGCTGGAGGTCTGGGTTGCGTCGGGATTCACCAGAACGCGCTTGCCGGGATAGTCCAGGACCACGCGGTTCGCGCGGAGCCAGCCGACGCCCAGCATGCCCACGTCGGCGTCGGGTTCCGGCGTCTCGAAGACCGACACCGGCACGTTGGTCACGGTGGCGTCGCCGATGGTGAGGCGATCCAGGACGCCCTCGTCGCGGCCGAGCGCACTGACCTTGCCGGGTGCCTCGATGCCGAACGCACCCTGGTGGCGCAGGTCCCTGACGCCGACCTGGGTGGCGATGCGATGAATCACCTGGACATACAGCGACGCGTTCGCGTGCACCATCATCTTGCTGGGGTGACCGTTCAACTGCACGTCGATGATCGGGCGCGTGGCGTCGCCGATCGTCGCGGTGGAAAAGGGCACCGTCGCGGAAGTGGCCGCACTAGGACCCGGCGGGCCGATCGGATCGGCGGACACGGCACCTGCAGCAAGTGCGAGCCCGAGCAGTAAGGCGCGCAACGACGAACGGAACGGCGGGATTCTGGACATCCAGGTTGACCTTGGTGAAGGGAATGGCGGGGTAACGCAAACCACCGGCAAGCCTTGCGGCGTCTGCGTCAGGTGACGCGTTCGAGTCTATCCGGGAAACACGGCCCGCGAGCGACAATGTGGTTGCCGTCGCAAACCGCACGTGCTTTCCGCCACCCCGCGCCATCACTCGGCGAGGCGGCAGGAAATGCCAAGCCGGCTTGAGCTACATCCCTCGCCCGGATCGTGCGCTGCCTGCCGCCACTTGGCGGGCGAACGGGCGCGCGCCAACACCCTTGACCGCCCGCCGCATCCGGCCTATCGTGCGCTCGCCGAAGGTATTCATCGCTTCATTCGGATGAAGGGATGAATTTAAACGGGAATCCGGTGACGGCCGGCGCCGCAAGCGCCTGCCCATTCCGGAGCTGCCCCGCAGCGGTGAATGGAAACGACCTCCGTCAATGGCACTGGGCCGGCGCATGCCGGCCTGGGAAGCGACGGACAGTAGGTGCGCAGCCGGCACGGTGCGCGTGTCCATCAGCCCGAATACCGGCCCCGGCCGGAGGACCGTGCGTCCTCCGATTCGACCTGGCGCCTCCGCGGGGAGGTGGCCGGACCGCGACCCGGTCTTGCGCCGCGCCGCGCCGTCCGCCTGCCCGCGCGGTACCGGTTCGCCCGCGGGGGCGAAGGTCGCTGGCGTGGCGGGCGGTCCGTGCGAACGGGACGCGCGGCGCGCGGTTCCTTCGTTCCTCAATGCCCTTGAACGCAATGAGGAAACGCAACATGACGATCGTGACCAACCTGGGCTTCCCGCGCATCGGTGCGCGGCGCGAGCTCAAGCAGGCGCTGGAACGCTACTGGCGCCGCGACATCGATGGCGCGCAACTGCAGGACACCGCACGCGACCTGCGCCTGCGCCACTGGCAGCTGCAACGCGAGGCCGGGGTGGACGTGCCGCCCAGCAACGAGTTCAGCCTGTACGACGCGATGCTCGACACCGCGTTCCTGTTCGATGCGATCCCGCAACGCTACCGCGCGCTGGCCGATGCCGATCCGTTGGCCGGCTACTTCGCGATGGCGCGCGGCACCCAGGAAAACGGCCTGGATCTGCACGCGCTGGAAATGACCAAGTGGTTCGACACCAACTACCACTACCTGGTGCCGGAGCTGGCGCGGCGCCAGCACTTCCGCCTGCGTGGCGACAAGCCGGTGGTGGAGTTCCTGGAAGCCAAGGCGCAGGGCATCCAGACCCGGCCGGTGCTGATCGGGCCGGTGACCTTCCTGGCGCTGTCCAAGACCGTGGACGGCAGCGACCGCTGGGCGCTGCTGGACAGCCTGCTGCCGGTGTACGCCGAACTGCTGCAGCGCCTGCATGCGGCCGGCGCCGGCTGGGTGCAACTGGACGAGCCGGCGCTGGTGCTGGACCTGGACGAGGCCGCGCGCGCCGCCTATCGCCGCGCCTATGATTTCCTTGCGCAGGCGCCGCGGCCGAAGCTGCTGCTGACCAGCTATTTCGGCGAACTGGGCGACAACCTCGACCTGGCGATGGCGCTGCCGGTGGACGGCGTGCACGTGGACCTGGTGCGCGGCGTGGCGCAACTGGACGCGGTGCTGCAGGCCCTGCCGGCCGGGCGCGTGCTCTCCGCCGGCCTGGTCAACGGCCGCAACGTGTGGCGCACGCCGCTGGACAACGCGCTGACCCTGGCCCGCTATGCCGCCGGCCACGTCGGCCGCGAGCGGCTGTGGCTGGCGCCGTCGTGCTCGCTGCTGCACGTGCCGGTGGATCTGCAGCAGGAGACCAGGCTGGACCGCGAACTGGTCGGCTGGCTGGCCTTCGCCAGGCAGAAGCTGCAGGAACTGCGCACCCTGGCCGATGCGCTGGACGACCAGCCGCAGGCGCAGGCGGGACTGGATGCGGCGCGCGATGCGCTGGCCAGCCGCCGCGCCTCCGCACGCGTGCATCGCCCCGAGGTGGCGCGGCGGGTAGAGGCGCTGACCGACGACGCCGGCCGCCGGCAGTCGCCGTATGCGCAGCGCCGCCAGGCGCAGCAGGCGGCGTTGCGGCTGCCGCTGTATCCGACCACCACGATCGGCTCGTTCCCGCAGACCGAGCAGGTGCGGCAGGCGCGCGCGCAGCACAAGGCCGGCAAGCTCGACGATGCCGCCTACGACGCGTTCCTGGCCGCCGAGACCGAACGCTGCGTGCGTGCGCAGGAGCAACTGGGCCTGGACGTGCTGGTGCACGGCGAGTTCGAGCGCAACGACATGGTCGAATACTTCGGCGAACAGCTCGACGGCTTCGCCTTCACCCGCCACGGCTGGGTGCAGAGCTACGGCTCGCGTTGCGTGAAGCCGCCGATCATCTACGGCGACGTGCAGCGCCCGGCGCCGATGACGCTGCGCTGGACCACCTACGCGCAGTCGCTGACCGAGCGGCCGATGAAGGGCATGCTGACCGGGCCGGTGACGGTGCTGCAGTGGTCGTTCGTGCGCGACGACCAGGAGCGTGCGCAGACCTGCCGGCAGATCGCGCTGGCGCTGCGCGACGAAGTGCGCGACCTGGAGGCGGCCGGCATCGGCGTGATCCAGATCGACGAGCCGGCGATCCGCGAAGGCCTGCCGCTGCGCCGCGCCGACTGGCAGGCGTATCTGGACTGGGCGGTGCAGAGCTTCCGCATCGCCGCGGCCGGGGTGCGCGATGCCACGCAGATCCACACCCACATGTGCTACTCGGAGTTCAACGACATCATCGAGGCGGTGGCGGCGATGGACGCGGACGTGATCTCGATCGAGACCTCGCGCTCGCGCATGGAACTGCTCGATGCCTTCGTGCGCTTCCGCTACCCGAATGCGATCGGGCCGGGCGTGTACGACATCCACTCGCCGCGCGTGCCGAGCACGCAGGAGATGGTGGCGTTGCTGGAGAAGGCGCGTGCGGTGCTGGATCCGCAGCAACTGTGGGTCAATCCGGATTGCGGGCTGAAGACCCGCGGCTGGGCGGAAACGCGCAGCGCCCTGGAAGCGATGGTCGCCGCGGCGCGGCAGTTGCGCGCGCAGCAGGCGCAGGCGGCGTGACATGGCGTTGCCCGGCGCCGCGCGCGCCGGGCAACGCAGCGCTCCAGGCATGTCCGGCATCCCAGTTCGGCGTGCATTGCTGCATTGCGTCTTTGTCCGGCAATGTGCGCTGGCTATAACCGCAGGCGAACGCGTGGCGAGGGGGCGCTGCGTCCTCGCCGACGTGCTGCCGGCGGTGCATCTGCGCCGCGGTCTTCGGTATGCGCGTGGGCTCTCAGCACCGCCAGGGAGAGCGCGTCATGCCGAAGCTGTCGAAACTGTCCGCCGTCTGCGTCCTGTATCTCGTCGTCCCCGCCGCCGCGCTGCACGCGGCCGAGCTGATTCCCAAACAACTGGCCGGACCGCCGGAGGAGTTCGCGCAGATGCGCGCGCCCGCCCCGGCGGAAGCGGCGATCCTGTCCAAGAGCGCGTTGCTGCCGGTGGAGTTCTCCGCCGCACGCAGCAGTGGTCCGGCGCAGTGGCACACCACCCTGCCGGTGGAGAACGGCAAGCTGCGCTTCGTGGTGCTGTCCGGCGACCACGATTGGCAGCCGCGGCTGAGCGCACCGGCCACGGCCAGCGCACGCATGGGCACCACCGCCGCGACGCCGATGCTCGCGCCCAGCGCCAAGGCCACCCAACTGGGCGCCGGCGGCGCCGCGCTGCCGGCCCGCGAGTACCGCGTGGACAGCGCCGCCAATGGCGACTGGACCCTGACCCTGCAAGCCGACGGCAGCAGCGCGGCGCAGCGTGGCTATGTGCTGATGGAGGGCGATCCGCGCACGCAACTGGCGTCCTACCCCAGCGACCGCGCGCAACTGCAACGTGGCCAGCGCATCGGCCTGACCGCCCTGCTCGGCGGCATCGATGCGCAGGGCGGCGTGTCGCTGGCGCGCAGCGCCGGCAGCGGCCGCATCGACACCGCGCAGCTGCGCGTGATCGCGCCGGACGGCTCGGTCAGCCAGTGGCCGATGGCCGACGACGGCCGCCACGGCGACGGTGCCGCAGGCGACGGCGTGTATGCCGGCGACTTCCCGGCGACCGCCATCGGCACCTACATCGCGCAGGTGGTGGTGCACGGCCACGACGCCGGCGGCCAGGCCTTCGTGCGCACCAGCGAGCACGTGCTGCCAGTGCTGGACACCACCTTGCGCATCAATGCCGATGCGGTCGCCGCCAGCGCCCAGCCCGGCACCCGCCTCATCCTGCCGATCCCGGTGCGCATCGGCGGCGGCCAGGCGCCGGCGCACTACCGCGTGCTCGGCGAACTGTGGGGCACCGGTCGCGACGGCAGCGCGGTGCCGGTGGCCTGGCTCGGCGGCATGCTCGCGCCGCAGGACGGACGCCTGCCGCTAAGCGTGGACGAACGCTGGATCGCCCGCGCCGGCGCGCGTGCGCCGTTCACCCTGCGCAACCTGCGCGTGGAGGATCCGGACAACTTCGTGCCGCTGGCCACGCGCGCGACGCTGCCGCTGACCCTGCCGGCACTGCGCCGCAGCAGCGTGGCGCGCAGCACCGGCGCGATCGACGAGAGCATGCGCATGGGCGAGCGTCCGGCGCAGCTGAGCGCCGCCACCACCGACATGCAGGCACAGGCCACCGGCAAGCGCCTGGTGCTGGTGCACGGTTATTGCTCGGGCGGGGTGTGGCCGGTGGCGCAGTTCAGCAACGCCTCCGCGTTCCTGGACATCAACCAGAACCGCAGCAACGACCAGTTCGCGCAGCGCCTGGCGCAGTTCGGCAGCCAGTGGAACTCGTTCGGCACGGTGGCGCACAGCCAGGGCGGCATGGCCGCGCTGCACCTGTACGTGTACTACTGGAGCGGCCTGGACAACGCCAGCGGCGGGCGGGTGATGCAGTCGGTGGGTACGCCCTACCAGGGCACCAACCTGGCCGGCATCCTGGCCACGGTGGGCTCGTGGTTCGGCGTGGGCTGCGGCACCAACAACGACCTCACCTACGACGGCGCCAAGGCCTGGCTGGCCGGCATCCCCAACTCGGCGCGGGCGCTGGTGAACTATTACACCACCTCCTTCGCCAAGACCAACTGGTACACCAACGACTACTGCAATGCGGCCTCGGACCTGGTGCTGAGCGACCCGGAGGACGGCACCGTGGAGCAGGTCAACGGCCAGCTGCCCGGCGGCGTCAACCGCGGCCACACCACCGGCCAGTGCCACACCACCGGCATGCGCGATCCGGCGCAGTACCTGGACGCCAGCCGCAACGCGACGATGAACGCCAACGCGGCGCGTTGAGGGCTGGGAATGGGGAATCGGGAATGGGGAGTCGGCAGAGCAAACGCCGCGCTGCGGCTGCTGATGGTCCCCTTCCCTATTCCCGGCCCCATTCCCTGCTTCATCGGAAATGCCACCGTACAGTGACTGGAGAGCGGCGATGATCGTCGATGCTGACGGTCGGCGCCGCGACCATGGATTAGGGCAAGCGGGTGCTTAGCCGCCGTTGCTGTTGCTGTTGCTGTTGCTGCTCCCGATTCCCGAATCCCCATTCCCCGCCTCACCGAAACACGACCGTGCGATGTCCGTTGAGCAGGATGCGATGCTCGACGTGGCGACGCACGGCGCGGGCCAGTACCTGCGATTCGGTATCGCTGCCCAGGCGCACCAGTTCGCGCGGGGTCATGGCGTGGTCCACGCGGGCCACGTCCTGCTCGATGATCGGACCTTCGTCCAGGTCGCCGGTGACGTAGTGCGCGGTGGCACCGATGATCTTGACCCCGCGCGCGTGCGCCTGGTGGTACGGCTGCGCGCCCTTGAAGCTGGGCAGGAAGCTGTGGTGGATGTTGATCGCGCGTCCGGCCAGCGCCGCGCACAGCGTCGGCGACAGGATCTGCATGTAGCGGGCCAGCACCACCAGGTCGATGCGTTCGCGTTCGACCAGCGCCAGCAGCTGCGCTTCCTGTTCGGCGCGGTTGGCGGCACTCACCGGCAGGTGGTGGAACGGCACGCCGTAGGAGCCGGCCAGCGCGGCGAAGTCGGGATGGTTGGAGGCCACGGCGGCGATATCCACCCGCAACTGCCGGCTGTGCGCGCGGAACAGCAGATCGTTGAGGCAATGGCCCTGCTTGCTGACCAGCACCAGCAGGCGCGCACGGCGGCGCGCGTCGTGCAGTTGCCAGTCCATCGCGTAGTCGGCGGCCAGCGGCTCCAATTGCAGCTTCACCGCGGCGACGATGCCGTCGGCGGGTACGTCGAAGTGCACGCGCAGGAAGAAACGGCCGCTTTCCTCGTCGCCAAACTGCTGCGCATCGAGGATGTTGCAGCCGTGCTCGAACAGCAGGCCGCTGACGCGGAAGACGATGCCGGTACGGTCCGGGCAGGACAGGGTCAGGATGTAGTCGGGGCGCATCTGTCGATGATAGGGGAAAGGCGGGGATTCGGGAATCGGGAATCGGGAATCGGGAATCGGGACAGTCCACCTCTGGAACGTGGTGAGGCAACTGTCATGCAACGACGGCGGACGAAGTCCGCTGTGCATCCGATCCTGCACGGCGTCGGGACTGAAGTTCCTCCCACAGTGCAGTCCCTGACCGTGCCGGTGCTGCAGTGTGGGCGCGGCCTCAACCAGGACGGTGAGAAGAGGCCACGCCATCCAGCCGGAGCCGGCTTTTCCTTCTCCCTCCGGGAGAAGGTGCCCCGAAGGGGCGGATGAGGGATCGGGCGCAGCCTCGTGCAGTCGAAACACCGCATGCGCTACGCGCCCGTACCCTCACCCCAACCCCTCTCCCGGGGGGAGAGGGGCTAAGAGCCATCCAGCCGAGGCCGGCTTCTCCTTCTCCCCTCGAGACCATGGCCCCCTTTTTGGGGGAAGGTGCCCCGAAGGGGCGGATGAGGGTCCGGGCGCAGCCTCGTGCAGTCGAAACATTGCGTGCGCTGCGCGTCCGGACCCTCACCCCAACCCCTCTCCCGGAGGGAGAGGGGCTCAGCCCTCCTTACACGGAAACAGGGTCGCAGCTGACGTCGCACCCAGGACGTTGCTCACTCGCCTGCACTCACTCCGGACGCAAGCGCAGCGCCAGGCGGCGGTTGACCTTTTCCAGGCGCGCCAGCGAATCCTCCACCGACATGCCGACCGCTTCGTGGGTGGTGATGTGCGCGCGCAGGTGCGCCGGATCGTCCAGGTCGCCGCGCACCAGGAACACGTTCTCGCCATCCTCCACGTCGCCGATCTCGCGGCTGAGCACCACGTGGTCGACCTGGTCGAAACCGTATTCCTTAGCCAGCGGCAGCAGTCGCGCCACCATCCGCTCGCTGATCGCGTCCGGCGCGCGCCCACAGGCAGCGTCCAGCGCGTGCACGCCCTCGCGGATCTGCGCGTACAGGAGATGGTCCGGATGCTCCGGGTGATCGGGCCCGGGCACGGGCTCGCGCACCACCGCGCGCGGCGGCTGGATCGGGGCTCTGTCGCCGGGATCGGACGAATTCGGACTCATGGCATCCTCCTGTGATGCGCCAGCAAATCGCCGCACCTTAGCGGCAAGCGCGCGCCAGGCTCAAGCGGGTGCGCAGTGTGCGGCATGCGCCGCCAAGGCCCGCTGAAGATCCGTCGGCGCTTCAGCTCTGGCCAGCGCGGCGCGCGGCGACCTTGGCCAGTGCCGCCCAGTCGAGGTCGCCGTCGCCGTGCGCGATCGCCTCGATGAAGGCATCGCGCAGCACCCCCGCCAGCGGCATCGGCACGTGCCGGGTCTCGCCGGCGTTCAGCGCCAGGCGCACGTCCTTCAGGCCCAGCGTGGCCTTGAAGCCGGCCGGGCTGTAGCGCTGTTCGGCGATCATGCCGCCGTAGGTCTGGTAGGCCGGTGCGGCGAACACGGTGCTGGTGAGCATGTCGAGGAAATCGGCCGCCTCCACGCCATGCCCGCGCACCAGTGCCGACGCCTCGGCCATGGTGCCGATGGCGCTGGCCAGGCACAGGTTGGCGGCGAGCTTGACCGCGTTGGCCTGTTCCGGCGCGGTGCCGAAGTACCAGGTCTTGCGCCCGATGACGTCGAGCAGGGGCTGCACCCGAGCCAGCGCCGCGGCGTCGCCGGCGGCGAGCAGGTTGAGCTGGCCGGCCGCGGCCACCTCCACCCGCCCCAGCACCGGCATCGCCAGGTAGGCGACGCTGCGCTCGGCATGCAGCGCGTGCAGTTCGCGCGCCAGCGCCACCGAAATCGTGGCCATGTTGACGTGCACGCTGCCCGCGGTGAGCGCGTCCAGCGCACCGCGATCGAGCAGGGTCTCGCGCACCGCGGTGTCGTCGGCCAGCATCGAGAACAGCACCGGCCCGCGCACCGCGTCGGCCGGTTGCGCGGCCTGCTGCGCGCCGGCCTCGAGCAGGGGCTGCGCCGCCGCGGCGCTGCGGTTCCACACCGTCAACGCATGGCCGGCGCGCAGCAGGTTGAGCGCGATCGGCTGGCCCATCGTGCCCAGGCCGAGAAATCCAATCGTCGTCATTGCATGCTCCCTGGAGGAATCGAAATGGAGGCCGCCATCGGTACGCGCGGCGCGTGCCGGTCAGGCGTCGAACACGCCGCGCGCCGCATGCGGCTCGCAACGCAGGTATTGCGGCGACGGGCGCAGCCGCGCGCCCAGCGCGGCGGCCGCGTGCCACGGCCAGCGCGGATCGTAGAGGATGCCGCGGGCCAGCGCGATGGCATCGGCACGGTCCTCGGCGAGGATGGCCTCGGCCTGCTGCGGCTCGGTGATCAGGCCCACTGCGATCACCGGCATGCGCACCGCGCGGTGCAGCGCCTCGGCCAGCGGCACCTGGTAGCCGGGCGCCACCGGAATGCGCTGGCGCCGATCGAGCCCGCCGCTGGACACGTGCAGATAATCGCAGCCCTGCGCCTGCAGCGCCTGCGCCAGCACCTCGCTCTGCGCCAGATCCCATCCGCCGTCGACCCAGTCGGTGGCGGAGATGCGCACGCCCACCGCGATGCCAGGCGCCACGGCTGCGCGTACCGCCGCATGCACGCGCAGCAGCAGGCGCATGCGGTTCTCCAGGCTGCCGCCATAGGCATCGGTGCGCTGGTTGCTCAGCGGCGACAGGAACTGGTGCAGCAGGTAGCCGTGTGCGGCGTGCAGTTCGATCAGCGCAAAGCCGAGTCGCTCGGCGCGCCGCGCCGACGCCACGAACGCCTCGACGATGGCGTCGATGCCGGCCAGGTCCAGCGCCTGCGGCGGCGGGCCGTCGGCGGCGAATGCCTGCGCCGACGGCGCCACCGTCTGCCAGCCGTTCGGCTGCTCGGGCGCGATCGCGCCGCCGCCGTCCCAGGGCTTGTGCGTGGATGCCTTGCGCCCGGCATGCGCGAGCTGGATGCCCAGCGGCATCGGCGACCAGCGCCGCACCGAACGCAACACCGTGGCCAGCGCCGCCTCGGTGGCGTCGTCCCACAGGCCCAGGTCGGCGTAGCTGATGCGCCCGCGCGGCTCCACCGCGGTCGCCTCCAGGATCAGCAGCCCGGCGCCGGACTGCGCCAATTGCCCGAGATGCTGCGTGTGCCAGTCGCTGGCACGGCCGTCCTCGGCGGAGTACTGGCACATCGGTGCGATCACGATGCGGTTGGACAACGACAACGGCCCCAGCGCGAGGGGCGAGAACAAGTGACTCACGATGCGGATCCATGGAGACGCCGCGCGCGGCGCGGCAAGCGGCCATTGCACTCCTGCCATGCGGCGCGATCAACCACTGCCGATGGATCAGTTCGTGCCGGGATTCGGAACGCGCGCCGCCGCCGGCAGCAGGAAGGACAGCGCCTGCGCGCACGGCTGCTCCAGCTTCAGGCTCAGCAGGTCGTCGCCGCGGGTGCGGCCCAGGTTGACCGCGGCGATCGGCAGGCAGGCCTTGGCCGCGGCCTGCACGAAGCGGAAGCCGGAATAGACCATCAGCGACGAACCCACCACCAGCACCGCGTCGGCGCGCTGCAGATGCGCGAAGGCGCTGGCCACGCGCTCGCGCGGCACGTTCTCGCCGAAGAACACCACGTCCGGCTTCAGCACGCCACCGCAGTGCGTGCAGGCCGGCACCACGAAGCTGGCGAAATCCTCGCCCTCCAGATCGGCATCGCCGTCGGGCGCCGGCGCGGCCTGCAACGTCGCCCACTGCGGATTGTGCTGCAGCAGGTGCTGCTGGAACGCCTCGCGCGGCATGCGCCGCTCGCAGCCCATGCAGCGCACCACGTCCAGGCGCCCGTGCAGGTCGATGGTGGCGCGGCTGCCGGCGGCCTGGTGCAGGCCATCCACGTTCTGGGTCAGCAGCACTTCGACCTGGCCGCGCGCTTCCAGCTGCGCCAGCGCGGCGTGGGTGGGATTGGGCCGGGCATGGCCGAAGCGCGGCCAGCCAAGCAGGCTGCGCGCCCAGTAGCGTTGCCGCGTCGCCAGTTCGCCCATGAACGCCTGGTAGGTCACCGGCTGCGCACGTTTCCAGTCGCCGGCGGCGTCGCGGTAGTCGGGAATGCCCGAGTCGGTGCTGCAGCCGGCGCCGGTCAGCACGAACAGGCGCCGATGGCGGTCGACGAACGCTTCCAGCGCGGACGCCGCCGGCGGTGGTGACGCGGCATGATCCTGCAGCAACTGCGACATCGTGAAGGTCTCGGAGTGGTGGAGGCGCACGCGACCACGGCGTGTCGGCTTCCTATCTAGGGGGTGGGCGGCGGCAACGCAAGCCCTGGCCGCCACGGCCGCTGAAGCGTTGCCGCGCGCATTGAAAGCCCGCTGGAAACTGGCTACTGTCCAGGGCGCGGCAGGATGCTCGGCGTTCACGGCACCCTGCAGGCCGCACGCCGCCTCCGTGAGGAATGCCGTCCCTTCGCCGATTCCGTCTCGTGAGCCGCGTTTCCGATCCCACCCCGTCCCCGCTCGCCGCTGCCGCCAACGCCCCACTGCGGGTGGCGTTGCTGGAGGACGACGATGTGCTGCGCGACCGCGTGTTGCTGCCGGGCCTGCAGCGGCACGGCTTCGAGGTCACGCCGCTGCGCACCGCGCAGGCGCTGTGGGCGGCGCTGGAGGCACAGCGTTTCGACCTGATCGTGCTCGACATCGGCCTGCCCGACAGCGACGGCTTCACCCTGACCCAGCAACTGCAGGAACGTCGCCCCGGCATGGGCATCGTCATCCTCAGCGGCCGCGGCGAACAGCCGGATCTGGTGCGCGGGCTGGTCCAGGGCGCGGATGCGTACCTGATCAAGCCGGTGCAGATCGAGATCCTCGCCGCCACCTTGTTCAGCGTGGCCCGGCGCATGCTGCGGCCGAGCGCGCCGGCCAGCGAGGAGTGGCAACTGCAGGACGACGGCTGGTGCCTGTTCGCGCCGGACGGGCAGGCGGTGCCGTTGACCGCGTCCGAACGCAAGGTGCTGCAGAGCCTGTGGCAGGCGCGCGGACGCCTGGTCAGCCGCGATGCGTTGATCGGCATGCTCGGCGGCAATGCCGGGCTGGAGATCGATCCGCACCGGCTGGACGCGTTGCTGCATCGATTGCGGCAGAAGGTGCAGGAACGCACCGGCAGCGCGCTGCCATTGCGCGCGGTGCGCGGCGAAGGCTATCTGCTCATGCCGCAGGAGCGCTGAGCCCGGCCAGCGGCAGGCGCAGCACGAAGCAGGTGCCGGCGCCGGGCGCGCTGCGCACCTGCAGGCTGCCCTGCGCCTGTTGCGCCATCTCGAACGCCACCGCCAGACCCAGCCCGGTGCCCTGCCCGGCAGGCTTGGTGGTGAAGAACGGCTCGAAGATCTGCCGTTGCACAGCCTCGCTCATGCCCACGCCGGTGTCGGCGATGGCGATGGCGACGGCCTCGCCATCGCGGCGCAACTGCAGCGAAAAGCAGCCGCCGCCGGGCATCGCATCGCGTGCGTTGGCGGCGAAGTTGAGCAGCGCCAGATCGAAGCGGCTGCGATCCAGGAACACCGGCGCCGCTTCGGTGGCCAGATCCAGGCGCACCTGTACCGCGGCACCGAACAGTTGTCGCAGCATCGGCTGCAGGCTGCGCAGCGCTTCGCCGGCATCGAAGCGCTCGGGCACGCTCGCCTCGCGGCGACTGAAGCTCAGCAGCTTGCGGCTGACCGCCACGCCGCGATGCGCGGCCAGAGCCACGCCTTCCAGTGCATCGGCCAGCACCAGCGCATCGCGCGGCGGGTGATAGTCCAGTTCGTGCACGCAATGGCGTTGCTCGGTGTAGCCGAGGATCGCACTGAGGATGTTGTTGAAGTCGTGCGACACGCCGCTGGCCAGCTGCTCCACCAGCTCGATCTTCTGCAGATGCAGCAGGCGTTGCTGCGCCAGGGTGCGTTCGCGCATCTCCACGCGCAGGCGCGCGGCGCTGCGCCGCGCACGCCACAGGCTCTCGCGCAGCGCGGCGACGGTGCGATCCAGCACCAGGGTGATCATCAGGTAGCTCAGCGCCAGCGAGGGCAGGTTCTGGAACGGGCTGCGCGTGCCGCGCGGGTCCTGGCCCCAGGGACTTTCCATGCCCAGCCAGAAGATCAGTGGGATGCACAGGTACACCAGCCACAGTGCGCGGCGCCCGATCACCAGCGCGGCCAGGGTCAGCATCATCATCGGGTACGGATCGAAGGCCTGCAGCTGGTAGCCGAACGCCAGGTTGGCGGCGACCGCCGAGCACAGCACCACCGCGATGAACGCGGCGGCGGCCTGTTTCAGCAGGCCGCGGCGGATCATCCAGACCCCGCCCCAGGCGGCGGCAGCGATCGCCGCATCGGTGCCCACGTCGACCGCCAGCTGCATCGTGCTCATCTCGATGCGCGGTGCGGTCAGCAGGTGGTAGAGCTTGTTGAGCGGGATCTCGCTGCCCAGGAACACGAACAGCACCTGCAGCGCGGGCGCGTTGCGCCGGTCGAGCGGATCGGCGATCGGCACCCGGCGCAGCCACAACGAGAGGCGCCGCCACAGCCGCGCGGCAAGCGCGACCGGCGCAGAGTGCGCACCCCATCTCACCCAGGCTCCCATGACGGTGAGTCTACCGTGAGGGAGACGTGAATTTACGTGCATTGAAGGGGGCTGGGCTTGCGGCCTTAATCGGGCCTGACTCGTTGTCGGGACGACGCTCCCGGCCCCAGCCCGGAATCGACCATGCCTCTTCTGCCCAATGCCCTGCGCGCCGCCGTGCGCCCGCTGTCGTCGTCCTCGTCCATCCTGCCGCAGGCCTCTGACGGTCTGTTGACCGCCGCGTTGCTGCTCGCGCTGAGCCTGCCCTCGAGCGCCTTCGCGGTCACTGCCACGGCACCGACCGCGGCGACCCAGCCGCCATCGCAGGCGCCGCAGGGTGACGCCGCTGCCACGGCCACCCCCACCGAGACGGACAGCGCCGACGCCGACGCGGCGCCGCAGGACGCCACCACCCAGGACGTGCAGCCCGGCACCCAGAACACCACCCACTACTTCCTGGCCGAAGGCTTGAACGACGGCAGCGACTACGCCAGCGCCGCCGGCCTGCGCGCGGTGGCGATGGGTGCACGCGCCGACGCCTCCGGCGCCTTCGCCATCGCGATCGGCCACCACACCGTCGCCTCCGACAGCGCCGCCATCGCCATGGGCGACGGCGCGGTCGCCAGCGGCACCTCGGCGATCGCGATCGGCGGCAGCTTCTTCGGCAGCACCTACGGCGACTCGGCCGGCGCGCAGAGTACCGGCTTCGGCTCCCTGGCCCTGGGCACGGCCGCCACCGCAACCGCTGACAGTGCCAGCGCGCTGGGCTGGAACACCAGCGCCAGTGGCTCCGGCGCCACCGCAGTGGGTGCCACCGCGTCGGCCAGCGCCAACTACGCCACCGCCAGCGGCTCCTCGTCCAGCGCCAGCGCCGAGCAGGCCAGCGCGTTCGGCTATGCCGCCAATGCCAGCGGCACCGGCGCCGTCGCCAACGGCGGCTACAGCGTCGCCTCCGGCTTCTTCGGCGTGGCGATGGGCTACACCGCCACCGCCAGCGGCGACGGCGGCATCGCGATCGGCGACAGCGCCTCGGCGGCCGGCCAGCAGAGCGTGGCGATCGGCGCCAGCAATGCGGGCGTGCCGGCGCAATCCAACGGACTGGGCGCGGTCACCGTCGGCGCCGGCGCCTGGGCGCTGTCCGACTACGGCACCGCGCTGGGCTTCGACAGCCATGCCGACGCGGACTACAGCATGGCGCTGGGCGCCTCCGCGCTGGCAACCAGCACCAATGCGCTGGCGGTAGGCGCCAGCTCCTTCGCCGACGGGCAGGACGCCAGCGCCTTCGGCGCCATCGCCAGCGCCAATGCCGCCGGCGCCACCGCGCTCGGCAGCGGCGCCTCCGCACTGACCGCGGGCAGCGTCGCGCTGGGCTACAACAGCGCCGCCACCGGCGCCAACAGCGTGGCCATCGGCGCCGGTTCGATGGCCGACCGCGACAACGCGGTCGCCTTCGGCAACGACGGTGCGCTGCGCCAGCTCACCTACATCGCCGCCGGCACCGCCGACACCGATGCGGTCAACGTGCTGCAGTTGCGCAGCATCGCCAGCGCGCTCGGCGCCGGCAGCGCGGTCGGCGGCGATGGCAGCTTCAGCGGCGGCAGCTACCTGATCCAGGGGCGCAGCTACGGCACGGTCGGCTCGGCGCTGTCGGCGCTGGATGGCGCACTGTCGGCGCTGGACACCCGGGTCGGCAGCGGCGCCGGCGGCGTGGCGGTGGGCGGCGGCGGCACCGGCGGCCCCAGCGTCGGCGCCGGCACTAATGCCGTGGCGGTGGGCGCCCAGGCCACCGCCAACGGCCAGAACGGCACGGCGATCGGTTCCAACGCGCTGGCCTACGGCCCCAACGACACGGCGCTGGGCGGCAACGCACAGGTCAACGCCGACGGCAGTACCGCGGTCGGCGCCAACGCCAGCATCAGCGCCAATGCCACCAACGCGGTGGCGGTCGGCGAAAGCGCCACGGTCACGGCCGCCTCCGGCACCGCCGTCGGCCAGGGCGCGTCGGTCTCGGCGAACAATGCCGTGGCGATCGGCCGCGGCTCCTCCGCCACGCGCGCCAATACCGTCTCGGTCGGCAGCGCCGGCAACGAACGCCAGATCAGCAACGTCGCCGCCGGCAGCGCGGCCACCGATGCGGTCAACGTCGCGCAGATGCAGGCCGGCGACAGCGCCACCCTGAGCAGCGCCAACGCCTACACCGACAGCCGCATGGCCGGCTGGGACGACAACCTGACCAAGCTGCGCACCGACACCGACCAGCGCTTCCAGCACCTGGACCGGCGCATCGACCGGATGGGCGCGGTCAGCGCCGCCTATGCCGGCATGGCGGTCAACACCTCCGGCCTGGCCGGGGCCAACCGCATCGGCGTCGGCGTCGGCTCGCAGGGCGGCGAAAGCGCGCTGGCGGTGGGCTACCAGCGCGCGATCGGCAACCGCGCCAGCGTCTCGCTCGGCGGCGCCTTCTCCGGCAGCGAGAAGAGCGTGTCCGCCGGTGCCGGCTTCAGCTGGTGACACGGCCGCAGGTGCCGCCCCTTCCTTGATTTCCACGCCTTCGTCGATCTTCGCAGAGACACCGCCATGACCCACGCCACCCCGCTTTCCCGCAACCTGCTCGCCCTGTCGCTGGGCCTGGCCCTCGCCGGCACCGCGCAGGCGCAGACCGCCCCGCGCTTCTCGGTCCTGACCCAGGCCGCGCCCGGGCAATCCACCGTCTACGACGGCCTGATCGTGACCTACCGCGACGGCAGCAGCGCCGTCCACGACACGCGCGCCGCCAGCGCCACGCTGAACCAGATCATGGCCGCGCGCAGCACCGCCAGCACCTGGACCAGCACCTACCGGCAGACCGCCCCGGCCTTGAACCGGGTACGTCGCCTCGCCATCGGCGCCGACCTGGTGCGGCCCAGCCGCGCGCTGACGCCATCGCAGCTGCAGACGCTGATCGCCAGCCTGAAGGCCGACCCCGCAATCGCGCACGTGGAGCCCAACCTGGTGCTCAAGCCGGTACGCAGCGCCGCGCAGGCCACGGCCAGCGCGGCAAGCGCACCGAACGATCCCGGCTACGCCGTGCAGTGGCACCTGCGCACGCCCGATGGCCACCTGGAAACGCTGGCGCCGGAGACCACCGGCTATCCCAACCGTGGCGGCATCGATCTGTTGCCGGCCTGGCAATACGGCACCGGCCAGGGCGTGGTAGTGGCGGTGATCGATACCGGCATCACCGCGCATCCGGACCTGGATACCTCGCTTGCCAGCGCCGGCTATGACTTCATCAGCGATGCGCTGATGTCAGGCCGCGCCAGCAACGGGCGCGTCGCGGGAGGCTGGGACACCGGCGACTGGACCACCGACGACAAGTACCTGGTCGCCAACGGCGGCTGTGCGCAACCGCAGGAACAGACCGACAGTTCCTGGCACGGCACCCATGTCGCCGGCACCATCGCCATGCGCACCAACAACGGCATCGGCATGGCCGGGATCGCGCCGGACGCGAAGATCCTGCCGATCCGCGCGCTCGGCCATTGCGGCGGCACCACCGCCGACATCGCCGATGCCATCGTCTGGGCCTCCGGCGGCCACGTCGACGGCGTGCCGGACAATACCAACCCCGCCGAGGTGATCAACATGAGCCTGGGCGGCGGCGGCGCCTGCGCGCAGGATTCGGTCACCGCCAATGCCATCGCCAGCGCCATCGCGCGCGGCAGCGTGGTGGTGGTGGCCGCGGGCAACGACAACGCCGACGCCGCGGGCTATTCGCCGGCCAGTTGCCCGGGCGTCATCAACGTCGCCGCCACCGGCATCACCGGCGGTCGCGCCTACTATTCCAACTTCGGCAATACCATCACCCTATCCGCGCCCGGCGGCGGCGTGTACGCCAACGATGCATCCAGCGGCGCGGGATCGGTGCGCACCGGCCTGGTCTGGTCCACCCTCAACAACGGCACCCATGGTCCGGACCAGCCGGCTTACGCCGGCTACGCGGGCACATCCATGGCCTCGCCGCACGTGGCCGGCGTGGTCGCGCTGGCGATCAGCGCGGCGATCAACGCCGGCCGGCCGGTGCCGACGACCGCGCAGATGCGCGACATCCTGACCCAGACCTCCAACGTGTTCCCGGTGAAGCCGACGCTGCGCATCGGCGCCGGCATCCTCAATGCCGGCAAGGCGGTCGCGCGCGCTGCAGGCGCCAGCGGCGGCGGCGAGGAAGCCACCGCCACGACCATCACGCGCGGCACGCAGAGCCGGCTGTCCGCCGCTGCGGGCCAGGGGCCGCTGTACCGCCTGGATGTCCCGGCCAACGCACGCAACCTGCAACTGCGCACCCTGAGCGGTAGCGGCCAGCTGCGGCTGTACGTACGTGCGGTGCGCGCACCCAGCGCCGACGGCAGCGATGCCGACTACAGCTCGGTGCGCAACGGCACCACGCAGAACGTGCAGATGGCACTGCCGGCGACCGGCAGCTACTTCTTCCGCCTGGTCGGCGGCAGCGGCGGCTACGCCAACGTGACCCTGTCGGTGAGCTACACGGAGTGACCGAACGCCACGGGCGCTGCCGCGGCGGCACCCGTGTTCACGACGGGTTGGCGACCTCGATCAGGTTGCCGTCCGGATCGCGGAAGTACAGCGACAGGATCGGTCCGCGGGCGCCGGTGCGTTGCACCGGCCCGTCCTCGATCGGCACGGCGGCAGCGCGCAGTTCCTCGGCCACCTGCGCCAGCGGCGTGGCGGTGAGAAAGCACAGATCGGCCGAACCCGGCGTCGGCACCCGCGCCTTCGGGTCGAACTCGCGGCCATGCCGATGCAGGTTGATCTTCTGCGCGCCGAACGCCAGCGCCTTGCGGCCTTCGCCGAAGGTCACCACGCGCATGCCCAGCACCCGCGCATAGAACGCACACGTCGCCTCAATGTCGGCGACGGTGAGGACCAGATGGTCGAGATGGTCGATCTGCATTACGGAATGCTCGTTGGAGGGCGGCTCACTCGCCGCGCGGCGGATGCGGCCCGAAGCGGCCGTAGGGGCGGCTGTCGTCGGCGCCGCGGCGCAACACCTGCGCGGCGACCAGGCCGATGCCCAGCAACACCAGGCAGCAGGCGACCAGTGCGTTCCAGCCGCCGTGCTGCCACGCCGCGCCGCTGAGCGACCCGATCACGCTGGCGCCGGCGTAGTACGCCAGCAGGTACAGCGAGGCGGCATGGCCCTTGAACTGCCCGCCAAGGCGCCCGACCCAGGCGCTGGCCGCCGAATGCGCGACGAAGAAGCCGATGGTCAGCAGCACGATGCCGGCGATGACCGGCACCAGCGCATGCGCCAGGGTCAGCGCCACGCCCAGCGCCGCGGTGGCGATGCCGGCCAGCACCACCGGGCCGCGACCGAACCGGTCCGAGGCGGCGCCGGCGACCGAGGACGATACGATGCCGAACACGTAGGCGCTGAAGATCATGCCGAGCTGGCTCTGGCTCAGCCCGAACTCCGGCCCGCCCAGGCGGAAGCCGGCGTAGTTGTAGACGCTGACGAACACGCCCATCGCCAGGAACGGGATCGCGAACAGCCACGGCAGGTGGCGATCGCGCAGATGCCCGCCCCAGGCGCGCAGGTGGAAGCGCAGATTCACTCCCTGGCGGCGCACGAAGTGCCGCGACGGCGGCAGCAGCAGCACGAAGCCGACCGCGGCCAGCAGATCCACCGCGCTCAGCGTGGCCAGCGCGGTGCGCCAGTCGAAGTGGTCGGTGAGCATGCTCATGCCGATGCGGCCGACCATGCCGCCGAACGCATTGCCGGCCACGTACAGCCCGGTCGCCGCGCCGAGCCGGCTCGCCGGCAGTTCCTCGGCCAGGTACACCATCGCCACCGCCGGCACGCCGCCCAGGGCGATGCCGGACAGCGCGCGCACCACCACCAGCGCGCCCCAGTGCGGCAGGTAGGAGGCGAGCAGGTTGAGCAGCGCCGCCAACGCGATCGACACGAACATCAGCCCGCGCCGGCCCAGCGTTTCCGACACCGCGCCAGCGCAGAAGATCGCGATCGCCAGGCCGCCGGTGGCCAGCGACAGCGGCAGCGAACTGGCCGCCGCGCTGAGGCCGAACTCGCGGGCGAACTCGGGCAGCAGCGGCTGCACGCTGTACAGCAGCGAGAAGGTGGCGAAGCCGGCCAGGAACAGCGCCAGGCGGATGCGCAACAGCGGCGCATCGTCCACGGCGTGCACCGGCGGGCATTGGCTGGAGGCGTTCACGGTGTGGGTCGCGGCGGGAGACGGATGGCCAGTATTCGCCTGCCGCCACCCGGCGTCCAATATATGATCGACCCACTCTCCATATGTTCTGGATATGACATGGAATTGCGCCACCTGCGCTACTTCCTGGCCGTGGCCGAGGCCGGGCACTTCACCCGCGCCGCCGCGCAGCTGGGCATCCAGCAACCGCCGCTGAGCCAGCAGATCCGTGCGCTGGAAGAGGAACTGGGCACACCGTTGTTCGTGCGCACGCCGCGCGGCGCCGAGCTCACCGATGCCGGCCGCGCCTTCCGCACCGAAGCCCGGCGCGTGCTCGCCGACCTGGAACGCGCCGGCGATGCCGCGCGCCGCGCCGCACGCGGCGAGAGCGGTGTGCTGCGGCTCGGCTTCACCGCCTCGGCCGCGTTCAACCCGATCGTACCGACCCTGGTGCGCGGCTTCCGCCGCGGCTGGCCGGCGGTGACGCTGGCGCTGGAGGAGACCAACACCGCCGGCCTGCTCGCCGCACTGCTGCAGGGGCGGCTGGATGCGGCCTTCATCCGCTACAGCGTGGCCACGCCCTCGGAACTGCAGTTGCTCAAGCTGCCCGACGAACCGATGAAGATCGCGGTGCCGGCGGCGCACCGCCTGGCCAAGCGCAAGCGCGCACCGCTGTCGGCGCTGGCAGGCGAACCCTTCATCCTGTTCCCGCGCAGCTTCGGCACCAGCCTGTACGACGAGATCCTCGACGCCTGCCGTCAGGCCGGCTTCGAACTGAAGATCGAACAGGAAGCGCCGCAGATGTCGTCCATCGTCAACCTGGTGGCCGCCGAACTGGGCGTGTCGGTGGTCCCCGCCTCGACCGCGCAGGTGCAGTTGCCCGGCGTGCGCTACCTGGACATCGAAGGCCGCGTGCCGATGGCGCGCCTGGCCCTGGCCGCGCTGCCGGCCACCGCGCAGGCGATGCCGATCGTGCGCCACCTATGGCAGCTGGCGCAGGGTCATGCGGCGGGCAGGCGCGGGTAGGGGGGCTGCACTCCCCTAGCGGCAATGTAGGAGCGGCTTTAGCCGCGACGGGCTTCACCGATAGAGCTTATCGCTGCTAAAGCTCACTTGTGCGGCTGTGCTTGTCCGACGTGTAAATCAAGCAGCAACAGCAATAGCAATAGCAACGGCTTTCGCCTTGCGGCGAGTTACTTTTCTTTGCTCGCGCAAAGAAAAGTAACCAAAAGAAAGCGCGCCCTGCCTACGCGCCCTCCGCGCTTCGCGCTCCGGGTCCGCGTCCATCCCGGGGATCCGCGGAAGGGGCATCCTGCCCCTGCCGCGGACGGCGCACGTCCATGTGCGCCGCCCCTTCGGGGTTTTTCCCCGACCTGGCCGCCGCTTCGGAAGGGAACCCGGTAAGTCAAAAGCCGAAGCAACAGCAAAGGCCGAAGCGACTGCCGCTGCAGCGCACACCCCCGTCATTCCAGTGTCCGCCAGCGAATGCGCTCCGCTTTGTAGCCCATGTCGGCTGTTGATCGTGGTGGACACGCAACGACGCTGGTTTTCGAAGAAGCTGCAGGCGCGGTTGTGCGTGGCGTGCAGGTGGCTGTGCCGGCGTGTGCCCAGCTCAGGCGCATCACCATTGCAATGCCGTATGTATGCGCTCCGCAATAGCTTTTGCTATTGATGTTGCGTTGGCTTTTGACTTACTGGGTTCCCTTCCGCAGCAGCGGATGGGCCGGGGAAAAACCCGAAGGGCGGCGCACATGGATGTGCGCCGTTCGCGGCAGGGGCAGGATGCCCCTTCCGCGAATCCCCGGTGCATCCGCGGACCCGGAGCGCGTAGCGCGGAGGGCGCAAGGCAGGGCGCGCTTTCTTTTGGTTACCTTTTCTTTGCGCGAGCAAAGAAGTACTTCTCAGCAGCCGAAGGCTGATCAAAGTAACTCGCCGCAAGGCGAAAGCCTTTGCTTTTTGCTTAAAGCTTTCGTGTCGGACAAGAAGAACCGTAGGAGCGGCTTCAGCCGCGACAGCCTCTATCGGGAAAGCCCGTCGCGGCTAAAGCCGCTCCTACGAGGAACGCGGCGCGCTCAACCCAGATGCGTGCGCACCGCTTCGTCGATCTTGGCCGGCGGCACGAAGCCGGGCACCCGCGCCACTTCCTCGCCCTGGCGGAACAGCATCAGCGTCGGCGTCTGGCGCAGGCCCTGCGCGCGGAAGAACTCCTCACCCACGTCTTCCATCTTCACCTTGAGCAGGGTCACACCCTGCGCACTCTCGCCCTCGGCGAAACGCTCCAGCGACTTGTCGAGCATGCGGCAGCCGGGGCAGTTGTCCTTGTTGAAATCGGCCAGCACGCGCGGGTGCGCGGCGAGCGCATCGGCGAACTGTTCGGCACTGGAAACGGTGATGGTGGTGAGCATGGAACGAAACCTTGTCTGATGTCGGAAGAAGCCCGGCGTGCGATGAGGACACCGGCGATGCCAGAAAAACGGATGAACGACGACGGCGTCAGCCGCTGCCATGCAGCGGCAACACCCTCGCAGCGAAGCCCGCCGCGCCCGCGGAAGCGGGCTCGGCAGCGGCCACCGGTACATCGCCTGCCGATGACGCGCGCGCCGCGCGCAACGCCAGCACCTGCGCGCACCACGCGTCGATCGCCGCGTTGTCGCGGTCGCCATGCGGCATCTGCTCGATCTCCAGTCGCGGATAAGCGCTGTCGAAGAACCGCGCGATGCGCTTGACCGCCCCGCAGTAGTACTCCAGCCCCCACTGCGTCTCACCGGTGCCGAACGCCGCCACCTCGATCGTCTTGCCGGTGGCCTCGACCAGCTCGGCGATGTAACGCTTCATCTCCGACGGCGTGCGCCCGGCGTTGTCGCTCCAACTGCCGAGCAGATGCAGATCGAAGTCCGCCGCGCGCGCGGCGTCGCCGAGCGCACCCTGCAGCGTCTGCAGATCGGTGTGGATCCAGATCACTTCATGCCCCGCCGCCTCGCACTGCGCATGCACGCGGCGGGCAACGTCGCGGGTATTGCCGCTGAGCGAAGCGTAGGCGAGCAGGATACGCATGGGGCGGGGATTCGGGAGTGGGGATTCGGGATTCGTCAGAGCAGGATGGCGGTGCTTCACCAATCCCGAATGCCTAATCCCCAATCCCGGCCCTTCAAAGATCGTCGAAGCCGTTGTCCGAGTTGGTCTTCTTGTAGCTGGCGTTGCGCATCTCGAAGAAGTCGGTCTTGGTCTCGGTGAAGTTGTCGGCGTAGGCCTTGATCCACGGCATCACGTTGTCGCTGGCGCCGCTGTACAGCTTCTCGATGCCGAGCATGCCGGACATCTTGTTGGCGCGGTACTTCACGTACTGGATCATCTCGTCCACGTCGATGCCCTCGATGCCGTCGAGCACTTCCGAGGACCACTCGGTCTCCAGGCGGATCGCGTGCTCGAAGGCCTGATGCACGTAGTCGGTCAGTTCGTTGGTCTGCAGCTCGGCGTTCTCGCCGATGATGGCGCGGATCAGCTCGCTGATGAACTTGGTGTGGGCCAGCTCGTCGCGGTTGATGAAGCTGATGATCTTGCCGGTGCCGGTCATGCGGTTCTGCCGCACCAGGTTGTAGAAATACGCGAAGCCGGAATAGAAGTTGATGCCTTCCAGGATCGAGGACTGGATCAGCGAGCGCAGCAGGGTCTCTGCGGTCTTCTCGCGCATGAAGTCGTCGTAGGCCTGCATGATCGGCTGGTTGCGCGCGATGATGGTCGGATGCGTGCGGGCGATCTCGAACACGCGGTTCTGGTCGGCCAGGCCGGCGATCGAGGCCAGCACATACGAGTAGCTCTCGTTGTGGATCACTTCCTGCTGGCCGATGATCGCGGCGTTGGCGTGCGCAGCCGGGTCGGTGATGTATTCGGCGACGTTGTAGATGAAGCGCGTCTGCGGCGAATCCAGCGTGGCCAGCAGGCCGATGATCGAGTCGTAGGCGTTCTTCTCGCGCGCCGACAGCTCCCCGTACTGCTTGGCATCGCCCTTCATGTCCACTTCGTCGGGGATCCAGAAGTTGGTCGACAGTTCCTTGTACGCCCGGTAGAAGGACGGGTACGGGATGTCGTTCCAGTTGAGGATGCCGCTGGTGGTGCCGTTGATGATGCCGGTGGAGCGGTTGGGGTGCAGCGGTTCGAGGATCTTGATGCGGTCGAGCGCGATGGCCATGGATTTGCTTCGGTAGTCGGTGAACGGCGCCGACGGGCGGCGCGGGAATGCGGGATGCGCGCGGCAGGACCGGCCTGCCGCGCGGCGCGGGCGTCAGACGCCGGCGATCAGCTCGAGCACCACTCGCACTCGCTGATGTCGATGTCGTTGGAACGCACGTAGTAGGTGGTCTTCAGGCCTTCCTTCCACGCGGTCATGTGCAGGTCCAGCAGGGTGCTGGCGCGGATGCCGCTGGGCACGTAGAAGTTGAAGCTGATCGACTGGTCGACGTGGCGCTGGCGGCGCGCGTTCTGGCGCACGCTGGCGAACTGGTCGACCTTGTAGGCGCCCTTCTCGTAGTACGGATAGGTGTCCACGGTCAGCCCCGGCGCCACCACCGGACGGCGGAAGTCCTTCTTCTCTTCGTAGTAGAACGCGCTGTAGATCGGGTCGATCGACGCGGTGGAGCCGGCGATCTGCGCGGTGCTCATGTTCGGCGCCACCGCCACCATCCAGGCGTTGCGCACGCCGTGCACGCTCACCTGCGCGGCCAGTTCCTGCCACTCGGCGCTGTCGTAGCCGCGCTTGCTGAAGTACTCGCCGTTCTGCCAGTCGCTGCCCTTGAACACCTTGTACGCGCCCTTCTCCTTGGCCAGCGCCAGGCTCGCCTGGATGGTCAGGTAGTTGATGCGCTCGTACAGCGAATCGCTGTACGCCTCGGCGTCCGGCGAATTCCAGTCGATGCCCTTCTGCGCCAGCAGGTGGTGCCAGCCGAAGGTGCCCAGGCCGATCGCGCGGTACTTCTGGTTGGTGATGGTGGCCTGCGGCACCGGCAGCTCGTTGAGGTCGATGACGTTGTCGAGCATGCGCACCTGGACGCGGATCAGCCGCTCCAGGATGTCCGGCGACAGCAGGTCCGGCTGCGCGGTGACCGCGCGGCCCAGGTTCACCGAGGACAGGTTGCACACGACGAAGTCGCCGGCCTGCTTGGTGGTGACGATCTGGTCGCCGCTGATCATCTCCTGGATGACCCGCGTCGGGCTCATGTTCTGCAGGATCTCGGTGCACAGGTTGCTGGAATACACCATGCCCTGGTGCTTGTTCGGGTTCATGCGATTGACTTCGTCGCGATAGAACATGAACGGGTTGCCGGTCTCCAGCTGGCTGACCATGATCCGCTTGAACATGTCGATGGCCTTGACCACCTTGCGGCCGATGCGCTCGTCGGCCACCACTTCCTCGTACTTGGCGCGGAAGCTGCCTTCGCCGCGCTTCTCGTCGAAGAAGTCCTGCAGGTACCAGCCCTTGACCTCCTTCACCTCGTGCGGGTCGAACAGGTACCACTCGCCGCGGCGCTCCACCGCTTCCATGAAGATGTCCGGCACGCACACCGCAGTGAACACGTCGTGCGCGCGCAGGCGCTGGTCGCCGTTGTTCAGGCGCAGGTCCAGGAACGCCTCGATGTCGCGGTGCCAGATGTCCAGGTACACGGCGATGGCGCCCTTGCGCTGGCCGAGCTGGTCCACCGACACGGCGGTGTTGTTGAGCTGCTTGATCCACGGCACGACGCCGCCGCTGGAGTTCTTCACGCCGCGAATCGCCGAGCCGGACGAACGCACGTAGCCCAGGTAGGCGCCGACGCCGCCGCCGTGCTTGGACACGCGCGCCACGTCGGTGTTGGAGTCGTAGATGCCCTGCAGGCTGTCGTCGACGGTGTCGATGAAGCAGCTCGACAGCTGCCCGCCGATCTTGCCGGCGTTGGCCAGGGTCGGGGTAGCCACGGTCATGTAAAGGTTGGACAGCGCCCAGTAGGCCTCGCCCACCAGCTGCATGCGGCGCTCGCGCGGCTTCTCGTCCTGCATCAGGTACAGGGCGATGGTCAGCCAGCGCTCCTGCGGCAGTTCGTAGACCTTGCGCGAGTTGTCGGTGGCCAGGTAGCGCGTGGCCAACAGGTACAGGCCGTTGTAGGCGAACAGCTTGTCGCGCTCCGGATCGATCATGCGGCCGGCTTCGGCCAGTTCGTCCTTGGAGTAGTTCTTGAGGATGTCGATCGAGTACACGCCGCGGTCGGCCAGGCTTTCCTGCAGGCCGACGTAGGAGCCGTACTTCTCGCCGGCATCGTAGAAACGGTTCTTGCTGGCGCGCTTGTACAGGCGGTCCAGGTACAGGCGCGCGGCGAAGTACTCCCACTCCGGCGTGGCGATGTCCACGCGCGACTCGGCCTCGCGGATCAGGTAGTCGACCATGTCGTCGGCCGACAGGCTTTCCTTCTTCTCGATGAAGGCGAAGGCCTTGCGCTCGTAGTCGCTCACGTCCAGCTGCGGGAACTCGGCGTGGATCCGGTCCAGGGTGCGTTGCAGGCGCGAGCGGTCGAAGGCCATGCGGCGGTTGCCGCCGTCCTTGACGATCCAGGTCACGGCGCGCTGGTCGTTGCTCGGCTCGCTGCTGGCCGGCTCCGGCTGGGCAGTGGCGGCAGCGGTCGTGGGGTCGACGGCGGCGTCGACGGACGCGGTGGCCGGCAGGCTGTGGGTCTGGCTCATGAAGGTCTCCAAGCGTGGTGCACGCGGCCGCCCGACCCTCGCAGGCAGCTGTCCGACCGGGTCGCAGGTGGGCAGGCGGTGTCGCGAAGACTGCAAACGGCGCAGGCACCGGGCCTGCGGGCGGTCATCGCTGCACCGACCCTCTCCCCCCGGAGAGCGCGCGGTCGGCGCCGCGCGGTGTGCTTCGCGCGGCTGTCGGCAGGTCTTCGGGCTGATGGGCAACGGCCGTGGCCGGTTCCTAGCCCGTCGCTTCCCAAGGCGGGCGCCTCAGTGCGGATGACGGGTTCGTTCCCAATTACCGCTGCGGGGCAGCGCCGGAGTTGGCGTTGGCACGCCGCACCGGCTTCCCTTTTGATCCCGCGGCTTGGGGCCGCCGGAACCGACCACCCCAAGATAGTGGGGTCGGCCGACGACGTCAACGCTAAATGTAGGTGGAATTACGAAAACCTAAGCCTGGCAACGGTTTGCCGATGGCAGCCGATTCCGGCCCCGTCGCGGCAGCCATTCGTGGCCGTGACGGGGCCGTGAAGCCGGCCGCGGACAGGGGCATTTCTGCCCCCGAACATTCCGACCCGCGCCCTCGCCTACGGCCGGCACGGCACCACGGTGCCGCTCGCATCGGTGCAGGTGCCGGTGTGGACGACGCTGCCGTCCTGCACGCTGGTGCTGCCCTGGTAGCTGCCCTGCGTGCCATCGACGCTGCTCTGGCGGCTGCCGCTGAGCGTGCCGTCGGCGGCCCGGGCCAGGCTGCCGCTGCTGCTCGCGCTGGCACCGTCGGCGCGCTGGACGCTGGCACTGCCCTGGCGGCTGGCGCTGCCGTCGGCGTTGCGCTCGGCGCTGCCCTGGCGCGTGGCGCTGCCGCCGGCGGCGGCCGTGCGGGTAGCGGCGCTGCGCGCGCTGGCGTTGCCCTGGCCGTCGGCCTGCCATTGGCGGGCGCGCTGCACGCTGCCGTGGGCGCCGCTGGCGCTGGCCTGCATGGCGGCGTGGCGGGCGCCATCGGTGCCGCCGGCGGTGCGCGTGCGGGTGTGTTCGCGTGCCGGTGCGCTGGGCGCGACCAGGACGCCGGCGGCCAGCGCCAGCAGCAAGGGAGTGATGCGACGGGACAGCGACATGGCGTTCTCCGGTGACGGCAGCGGCGTGCTGCCGAGCGTCACCGTAGCCATGGCGCCGGCGCCGCGGGCGCCGCATCGGCCAGCAAATGTTGCCGAACGCCGCGGCGGAAACATCCGCTTACAGTTGCGCCGCGGCGGCCGTTGCCGCGGGGCCGCGGCGCAGCCGATAGTGGCGTCCATGGACGATGCCGCGCCCGCTCCCCGCCTGCTGCTGGTCGACGACGACGACCGCCTGCGCGCCCTGCTGTGCCGCTACCTGGAGACCCAGGGCTTCGCGGTCAAGGCGGTGGCCGACGGCGTGCAGCTGCAGCAGGCGCTGGCGCGCGGCCACTACGACCTGGTGGTGCTGGACCTGATGCTGCCCGGCGAGAACGGCCTGGAGATCTGCCGGCGCCTGCGCGGCCAGGGCGACGCCACCCCGATCGTGATGCTGACCGCCAAGGGCGACGAGATCGACCGCATTGTCGGCCTGGAGATCGGCGCCGACGACTACCTGCCCAAGCCGGTCAACCCGCGCGAACTGCTGGCGCGGATCCGGGCGGTGCTGCGGCGCACCCGCCCGGGCGGGGCCGGCGCGCCGCAACCGGAGGGCGGCGAGATCGGCTTCGGCCGCTTCCGCCTGCACCTGGGCCGGCGCGAGCTGCGCCGCGATGGCGAACCGCTGAAGCTGACCACCGCCGAGTTCGCGGTGCTGTCGGTGCTGCTGCGGCACCCGCAGCAGCCGCTGAGCCGCGACCGCCTGTCCAGCCTGGCGCACGGCCGCGAACACGAGCCGCTGGGGCGCAGCATCGACGTGATCGTCGCGCGGCTGCGCAAGCTGCTGGAGGACGACGTGCGCACGCCGCGGCTGATCCAGACCGTGTGGGGCGTGGGCTACGTGTACGTGCCGCCGGAGCCGCAGTCATGAGCGCGCCCGCCTCCCGCGCCAGCGGCTGGCCGCGCAGCCTGTTCGGGCAACTGGCGCTGGTGATCGCGCTGGTGCTGGCCGGCGCCGGCCTGCTGGCGCTGCTGCTCGGCCGCGAACTGGCATTGCGGCCGGCAGCGCAGCAGCAACTGCGCATGCTGCACGGCTTCGCCAATGTCGCCGAGGCGCTGCAGCGCTCGCCGGCCGCCGCGGCGCTGGCGCCGGCGTTGCGCGAGGCCGGGCTGCAACTGCGCAGCGCGCCGCCCACGGCCAGCGCCGCCGGCCCGCTGGCCGACGCGATGCAGCGCCGCGCGGCCGACCAGCTCGGCCCCGGGCGCGCGCTACGCCGTGACGCCGACGGCACCCTGTGGCTGCAACTGGCCACGCCGACCCCGCTGTGGGTGGCGTTTTCCAGCCAGCCGCGCGGGCACGGCCTGCGCCGGTTCTCGGTGGCGATGCTGGCCGGCTGCGCGATGCTGGTCTGGCTGGCCGCTGCGCTGGTCGCGCGGCGCCTGGTGCGGCCACTGCGACAACTGGCGCAGGCCGCGCCGCACCTGGTCCGCGGCGAACAGGCCGCACCGATCGCCACCGGCGGTCCGCGCGAAGTCGCCGCGCTGGCGCAGGCGCTCACCGAGGCCAGCGCCGACGTGCGCCACGCCGCGGCCGAGCGTGCGCTGCTGCTGGCCGGCATCTCCCACGACCTGCGCACCCCGCTGACCCGGCTGCAGTACGCGCTGGCGCTGCTGCCGCAGGTGGAGCCGGAACTGCGCGAAGGCATGGAGCGCGACATCGGCGAGATCGACGCGATCCTGGCGCAGTTCATCGCCTACGCCCGCGACGGCCGCGACGAACCGGCCGTGGCGCTGGACCTGGTCGACCTCTGCCGGCAGGCGCTGGGCGCGGCGCAGCCCGGCTGGGAGGCCGTCCTGCCCGCGCAGGCGCCGATGCACGGACGGCCGCTGGCGCTGCAGCGCGCGCTCGGCAACCTCATCGGCAACGCCGAACGGCATGGCGCCGCGCCGTTCCAGCTGCGCCTGCACGGCGACGGCGGCGATGGCTGGCGCATCGAGGTGCGCGACCACGGTCCCGGGCTGGATCCGGCGCTGGCCGCGCGCGCGCCGCAGCCGTTCGTGCACGGCGGCCACGGCGGCAGCGGACTGGGCCTGGCGATCGTCGAGCGGGTGGCACGCCAGCATCGCGGCCAGTTGCTGCTGCAGCCCATCGCCCCACACGGCCTGTGCGCCGTCCTGCACCTGCGCCCGGCCTGAACCGGCGCGCGCCGGCGCCTGCAGCGGCCGGCGCACGCCACGCCCCTCCTCGCCGTTCTTCATGGAGTGATCCGCATGCGCCTGTCCCGCCCCTCGCCCACCCACGGCCTGCTCGCCTTGGTGCTGCTGCTGCCGTTGCTCGCCGCCCCCGTCCACGCCCAGGACGGGCGCCTGCGCGCCCGCCTGCTGCAGCGCCTGGCCGCGCGCGACGGCGCCGACAGTGCACGTGGGCCACTGCCCGCCGGCGCGCAGGTGCTGCGCGACGTCGCCTACGGCCAGGACCCGGCGCAGCGCATGGACGTGTACCTGCCGGCCGGCGCGCGCCAGGCGCCGCTGATCGTGATGGTGCACGGCGGCGGCTGGGCCGACGGCGACAAGGACAACCCTGGCGTGGCCGCCAACAAGGTCGCGCACTGGCTGCCGCAGGGCCATGCGCTGGTATCGGTGAACTACCGCCTGCTGCCGCAGGCCACGCCGCTCGAGCAGGCAGAAGACGTGGCGCGCGCGGTCGCGCGGATCCAGCAACTGGCGCCGCAGTGGGGCGCCGACCCGGCGCGACTGGTGTTGATGGGCCACTCGGCCGGCGCGCATCTGGTGAGCCTGCTGGACCTGTCGCCGGACCTGCTGGCGCAGGCCGGGGCGCGCCGCCCGCTGGGCACGGTGGCGCTGGACAGTGCGGCGATGGACGTGGAGCAGGTGATGCAGCAGCGGCATCTGCCGCTGTACGACCGCGCCTTCGGCAGCGACCACGGCGACTGGATCGCCGCCTCGCCGTACCACGTCATGGGCGCGAGCGCGCCGCCGCTGCTGGCGGTGTGCTCCAGCCGCCGTGCCGACGCCTGCGCGCAGGCGCGCCATCTGGCCGCCAAGGCCAACGGCCGCGGCATCCGCGTCGAGGTGCTGCCGCAGGACGCCAGCCACGCCGAGATCAACCGCGACCTGGGCCTGCCCTCGGCCTATACCGCGGCGGTGGACGCGTTCCTGCATACGCTGCGCTGAGCGCCGCGCGTGGTTCCTGCAGCCGGCAACGCGCTCAGGCCACCATGCACTGCTGCAGCAGCAACGGCAGCGCCACCGCCGCGCTGTCGCGCCAGTGCAGATCCGCGCGCGCCGACAGCGCGCTGGGTTCGGGATTGATCTCGACCACGCAGGCGCCGCGCTCCTTGGCCTGTAGCGGCAGGCTGGCGGCCGGATAGACCAGGCCGGAACTGCCGATCACCAGCACCAGGTCGGCGGCGTCGGCGGCGCTCTGCGCGCGCGCCCACTCCGCCGCCGGCAGCGCCTCGCCGAACCACACCACGCCCGGGCGCACCGTGCCGCCGCAGGCCGCGCACACCGGCGGCGCCAGGCGCTGGCTGGGCGAGTGCACGTCCACCGGCGGCAGCAGCCCGCGCCAGGGCTGGCCGCAGTCGCTGCAGCGCAGCGCCGACAAGCGGCCATGCACGTGCGCGGCGACCTCGCTGCCGGCGCGTTGGTGCAGGTCGTCCACGTTCTGGGTCACCAGGGTGGTGTGGCGGACCTCGGCCAGACGCGCCAGCGCCAGGTGCCCGGCGTGCGGTTGCGCCTGCGCCACGATCGCCATGCGCCAGCGGTACCAGCCCCAGACCAGCGCCGGGTCCGCGCGCCAGGCGTCCTCGGTGGCCAGTTGCTCGGGATCGAAGCGCGACCACAGGCTGTCGTCCTGGCCACGAAAGGTCGGCACCCCGCTCTCGGCGGACATGCCGGCACCGGTCAGCACCAGCAGACGGCGCGCGCCCTGCAGGAAGGCGGCGACGGTCTCGGCGTTGTAGGCGGAACTGAGCATGGCGCGCTCGATTTGATCGAGCTCACACTATTGCACCCCCGCGGGGTGGTCTCAATGTGCGTGGCAACACGCGCGGCGCCCACAACGCGAACGGGCAGCCAGTGGCCGCCCGTCGTGTGTCGCCCTGGACCGGCGCAGGCGCCGGCCCGGACATCGCGCTGGCTCAGTCGAGCACGACCAGCTTGACGTCGATGTTGCCGCGGGTGGCGTTGGAGTACGGGCACACCTGGTGCGCCTTCTCCACCAGCGATTCCAGCGTCGCACGCTCCAGGCCCGGCGCGGCGATGCGCAGTTCCACGGCGATGCCGAAGCCGCCCGGGATCTGACCGATGCCGACGTGGCCCTCGATGCTCGTCTCGGCCGGCAGCGCCACCTTCTCCTGCCCGGCGACGAACTTCAGTGCACCGATGAAGCAGGCCGAGTAGCCGGCCGCGAACAGCTGTTCCGGGTTGGTGCCGTCGCCGCCTGCGCCGCCCAGCTCGCGCGGGGTCGACAGCTTGACGTCCAGTGCCTTGTCAGGGGTGGCGGCGCGGCCGTCGCGGCCCCCGGTGGCGGTGGCAGTGGCGGTGTAGGCGATGGTGGTCGGTGAAGCCATGGTGGTTCTCCTTGGAGGGCGGCGTCGTGGCGCCAGGGGTGTAGGGGGTTGGGTGATCGGGGAAGGGAATTGCTCAGGCCGCGGCCTGCAGCTTGCCGCGGACCTCTTCCAGGTCGTGCTTGAGCCGGGTCAGTTGCTGCAGGTCGCAGGCGACCGCGCACAGCACGCCTTCCGGCACCGCCTGCGCGCGTGCGCGCAGGGCCTGGCCGTCGGCGGTCAGCGCGATCAGCACGCGGCGCTCGTCCTCGGCGGCGCGACTGCGGGTCAGCAGGCCGACCGCCTCCAGGCGCTTGAGCAACGGGGTCAGCGTGGCCGAATCCAGGAACAGCTTCTCGCCGATGTCCGAGACGCTGCGCTGGTCCTGCTCCCACAGCACCAGCATCACCAGGTACTGCGGGTAGGTCAGGCCGAGGTCGCGCAGCAGCCCACGGTAGAGCTTGTGCATCGCCAGGTTGGCCGAATACAGCGCGAAGCACAGCTGGGTGTCCAGCTTCAGCAGGGCGGTGGCGTCGGGGGAAGTGGTGCGGTCCATGGGCGCTACATTACATAGTGCGCGATTTAATAGCAAGCGATATTTATCGCTCCACCCGACTCCTGGCTGAAGCGGGCGCCGCCCTCCCCTCGCGCGGCCAGCGGCGCAGGACGACGCTGCGCGCAACTCGAGGAGCTTCCGCATGCGCGCATCGTTCCTGCTGCTGGCCGCGCTCGGCGCTGCCCCCGCGGCGTCCAAGGCCGTGCCCAATACACTTCCCGATGGCCCGGTGCTGGTCGGTGCCGGCGCCGACGCGCTGGCCCGCGAAACCCGTCGCCAGTGCCCCGGTGTGCCGACCGATCGGCTCACCCCGGCCGATCTGCTCGATGCCGAGGAGACCTTTCGCGATGGCGTGTCGGCGGCGCAGCGCCAGGCCATGGACCGGCAGTTGCCGCAGGACGGCGCGTCCGGGCCGGCCCGCTGCGCGCACAGCGCAGGCGGCGCCGGTTGCCCGGCGGCCGCCTATCTGGAAGAGATCGCCGGCGCGGGCCTGATGCCGCGCTTCGTCGCCGGGCTGTGTGCGCCCGGCGCGGTGCGCTGAGCGCGCGCCGCGGACATCGGCTCTGCGCTCAGACCCGGTGCGCCGCCGCCAGGTACTCGGCGCTCTGCATCTCGATCAGCCGCGAGGCGGTACGCTCGAACGCACCGGCCAGGCGCTCGCCGGTGTACAGCAGCGGCGGCGGATCCTGCGCGGTGCAGACCAGGTTGACGTGGCGGTCGTACAGTTCGTCGATCAGGTTGACGAAGCGCCGCGCCGCGTCCTCGTTCATGCGGTCGAAGTGCGGGATGCCGCCGAGCAGCACGGTGGTGAACTCGTGCGCGATCTCGATGTAGTCGCTGGGACCGCGCGGGCCTTCGCACAAGGCGACGAAATCGAACCAGACGATGCTCTTGCCGCGCGCGCGCACCGGGATCTTGCGCCCTTCCAGTTCGATGTTGCCGCGGCGCGCCTCGGCATTGCCGGTCAGCGCGCTCCAGCGCTCGCCCAGCCAGGCGTCGCTGTCCTCGGCCAGCGGCGCGCGGTACACCGGCGAACGGGTCAGCGCGCGCATGCGGTAGTCCTCGGTGCCCTCGGCGTACAGCTCCACGCAATAGGTCTGCAGCAGGCCGATCGCCGGCAGGAAGCTCTCGCGCTGCAGGCCGTTGAGGTACAGGTTCTGCGGCGCGGTGTTGGAGGTGGTGACCAGGGTCACGCCCTCGGCGAACAGGCGCTCGAGCAGGCGCGACAGCAGCATCGCGTCGCCGATGTCGGTGACGAAGAACTCGTCCAGCACCAGCACGCGCAGCCGGCTGCGCCACTCCTGCGCGATCTTCGCCAGCGGATCGCTCTGCCCGGCGTGTTCGCGCAGGCGCTCGTGCACGCCGCGCATGAAGCGATGGAAATGCGTGCGGTACTTCCGCGCGATCGGCAGACCGTCGTAGAACAGATCGACCAGGAAGGTCTTGCCGCGGCCGACCCCGCCCCAGAAGTACAGGCCGCGTACCGGCTCGGGCTTCTTCCAGAACGCCGACAGCCGGTCCAGCCAGCCCTCCTGGTCGCCGTCCACGATCGCGGTATGGATGCGGTCCAGTTCGGCCAGCGCCGCGTGCTGGGCCGGATCGTCGCGCCAGTCGCCGCGCGCCACGCCCTCGGCGTAGCGCTGCGACGGCAATGCCGCCGCGCTCACGCCTGTGCCGCCGGCAGCCAGGCCTTGACCGCGTGCTGCAGGGCACCGCGCAGGTCGATCAGCTTGCGATGGAAGAAGTGGCTGGTGTCGGGCATGCGCACCAGTTCCAGCTGCGCCTCCAGGGTCTCCAGCCAGTCGTACACGGCCTGCGGATCGACGATCTCGTCGGCCTCGCCCTGGATCACCAGCCACTGCGGCGGCGGCGCCATGCCGGAAAAATCCCAGCGCCCGGCCGGCGGCGCGATCGAGATCAGCACCTGCGGCTGCAACGCGGCGCTGGCGCGCAGCGAGACGTAGGCACCGAAGCTGAAACCGGCCAGCCACAGCGCGTCGTGCGGACGCTGATCGCGCACCCAGGCGGCCACCGCGGCCAGGTCCTGCTGCTCGCCGTCGCCGTGGTCGAAGCTGCCGGCGGACGCGCCGACGCTGCGGAAGTTGAAGCGCACCACGCGCACGCCCAGCTCGCGCAGCGCGCGCGCGACCATGGTCACCACCTTGTTGTGCATGCTGCCGCCCTCGGTGGACAGCGGATGACAGACGATGGCGGTGACCGGCAGCGCGGCGACGTCGGCGTCGGGCAGATCGACCGCGGCCTCGATCGGACCGGCGGGGCCTTGCAGCGTCAGTGCGCCGGAAGCGGTGGGGAAAGCGGGAGAGGTCATGCGGTCATAATACCGGGGCTGGGTCGCGGCCACATGCCGAAGCGGTGCACGCAGCGTTCTTTTTCCTCCCGATCCGGATCCTGCGTGTGGTCTTCGTCCTGTTGAGTGTGGTGTGCAGCGTGCTGGTCTCGGCGCTGCTGAAGCTGGCGCCGCAGCGGCGCATCGACCTGGCCCAGGCGGTGACCTGGAACTACCTGGCGGCGCTGCTGCTGTGCGCCGCCCTGCTGCAGCCGCCGCTGGCCGCACTGGGCGATGCGCACACGCCGTGGGCGGCGCTGCTGGCGCTGGGCGTGCTGCTGCCGAGCCTGTTCCTGGTGCTGGGCCGCGCGGTGGCCAGCGCCGGCATCGTGCGCACCGACGCGGCCCAGCGGCTGTCGCTGCTGCTGTCGCTGGCGGCGGCCTTCCTCTGGTTCGGCGAACGCGCCAACGACGCCAAGCTGGCCGGCCTGGCGCTGGGCCTGCTGGCGATCGCCGGCATCGTGCAGCGGCCGCAGGCGGCCGCGCACAGCACCGCACGCACCGCGCCGTGGCTGCTGCTGGTGTGGGTCGGCTTCGCCGCGATCGACGTGCTGCTCAAGCGCATCGCCCAGGCCGGCACGCCGTTCGCCGCCTCGCTGCTGGTCGCCTTCGCGCTGGCCTTCGTGCTGCTGCTGGGCGTGCAACTGTGGCGCCACCTGCGCGGCACCGCCCCGTTGGCCTGGCGCAACCTCGGCGCCGGCCTGCTGCTGGGCGCGATCAACTTCGGCAACATCCTGTTCTACGTGCGCGCGCACCAGGCCCTGCCGGACAGCCCTGCCAGCGTGTTCGCGGCGATGAACCTGGGCGTGATCGGCCTGGGCACCCTGCTCGGCATCGCCGTGTTCGGCGAACGCACCAACCGCTGGAACCGCCTCGGCCTGCTGCTGGCGGTACCGGCGATCGTCCTGATCGCGATGGGCGCGCGCGGCTAGTCCGCAGCGCGCCTGCGTATCGACGCGCGACTTCCGAATCCACCCGCCTCAGCGCATCCAGGCTGGAGACGGACAGCCACAAATCGGGCAACGGTACCTGGATCGCGGAGAATCGCCGTGGCGCAGGCTGCCGAGCCTCAGCGCCCGCAGCCCGCTTTTACGATTCCCGATTCCCCAATCCCGATTCCCGGCTCTCAGCGCCTCCACACCGGAAACGGATCCTCCAAGCCCTGCCACACCACCGGCCCCTGCCGCAGTTCGGCATCGTCGAGCAGGCAGGCATCGAGTTCGGCACGCACCCGCGCCTCGTCCAGGCCGACGCCGATCACCGCCAGTTCCTGGCGGCGATCGCCCCACAGCGGATGCCACATCGCCCGCAGCGCCGCGTACTCGCGCGCATCGCCGACCTCCTCGGCCTGCGGCGGCGGCGCATTCCAGCACGCGGTCTGCTGGCGCTGCCAGCCGAGCTCGGTGTACGGCAGCGGCGATGGCGGCAGCGCCAGCGGCGTGTCCAGCAGGCCGCGGTCCACGCGCTCGCGCGCCGCGTACCAGAAGCCGGCGGCCTGGGTCTGGGTGGCAGCGCCGACGATGGACAGTTCGCCGACCCAGTCCATGCGGCTGGCCAGCCAGAAGAAGCCCTTGCTGCGGATCACGTCGCGCAGGCCGCGTTGCGCCAGTCGCGCGAAGCGCAGCGGATGGAACGGCCGGCGCGCGCGATAGACGAAGCTTTCGATGCCGAACTGCTCGGTCTCCGGCGCATGCTCGCCGCGCAGCGCCTGCATCCAGCCCGGCGCCAGTTGCGCGCGCACGAAGTCGAAGCGGCCGGTATCCAACACCAACTCCAGCGGCACGTCGCCACGGCTGGCCTCGACGATGCGCGCATCGCGGTTGAGCGCGCGCAGCACCGCGCGGGTGCGGTCCAGGGTGGCCGCATCGGCCAGGTCGGCCTTGCTGATGACGATCACGTCGGCGAACTCGATCTGCTCCACCAACAGGTTGACCAGCCCGCGATCGTCGTCGTCCCCGGCCTGCAGGCCGCGGTCGGCCAGGCGCTCGGCCGAGCCGAAGTCGCGCAGGAAGCTGACCCCGTCGACCACGGTGAGCATGGTGTCCAGGCGCGCGACGTCGGCCAGGCCGCGGCCGTCGGCATCGCGCACGGCGAAGGTGGCCGCCACCGGCATCGGCTCGGAGATGCCGGTGGATTCGATCAACAGGTAGTCGTAGCGCCCGCTCTCGGCCAGGCGCTGCACCTCCTGGCGCAGGTCGTCGCGCAGGGTGCAGCAGATGCAGCCGTTGCTGAATTCGACCAGGGTCTCCTCGGTGCGGCTGAGCGCGGCGCCGCCGTCGCGGATCAGCGCCGCGTCGATGTTGACCTCGCTCATGTCGTTGACGATCACCGCCACCCGGCGCCCATCGCGGTTGTGCAGCACGCGGTTGAGCAAGGTGGTCTTGCCGGCGCCAAGGAAGCCGGACAGCACGGTGACGGGGAGGCGGCGATCGGAAACGGCAGCGTTGGACATGGCGGGCATCGGCGCGGAGGCGTGGCGGGCTGGAAATGTTACTATATAACATTTGATGCATTGGAGTGGACGTCCATGAAATCCCTGCCGCAATCCTTCTTCGACGCCTCGGCGATGGTGTTGTCCGGGCTGTGCCTGCTGCACTGCCTGGCGTTGCCGTTGCTGGCCGCGGCGCTGCCGTTGTTCGGCGTCTGGGCCGAGGCCGAGTGGGTGCACGTGGTGTTCGTGGCGATCGCCGCGCCGTTGGCGGGGCTGGCGCTGTGGCGCGGGCACCGGCGCGACGCGCTGCCCTGGCCGCTGTGGACGCTGGCGGCGCTGGGCCTGCTCGGTCTGCTGGCCGGCGCCTTCGGGATTCCCGACGAGGCCAGCGAGACCGCGATGACGGTGAGCGGCAGCCTGGCGTTGGCCAGTGCGCATCTGTGGAACTGGCGCCGGCACCGGCAGCGCTGCCGGCATTGAGTCCGGGCGCACGCGCACGCTATGTCGCATGGCGCATGACGTGCGGTCGCCGAACGGCAACATGATCAAGACACGGTTTGCTGTGGCTGTCGCCTTGGCAGTTGCCGTTGCCGTTGCCGTCGCTGTTGCTGTTGCTGTTGCTGCGCCTTGGCGGTTGCCGTTGTTGTTGCTTAGCTTTGGCTCTTGTTTTTGATTTACCGGGTTCCCTTCCGAAGCGGCGGCCATCGCGGGGAAAAACCCGAAGGGCGGCGTACATGGATGTACGCCGTCCGCGGCAGGGGCAGGATGCCCCTTCCGCGGATCCCCGTGATGGACGCGGACCCGGAGCGCGTTAGCGCGGAGGGCGCGAGGCAGGGTGTGCTTTCTTTTGGTTACTTTTCTTTGCACAAGCAAAGAAAAGTAACTCGCCGCAAGGCGAAAGCTTTGCTCTTGTACTTGCTCTTGCACTTGCTGCTACTGCGGCGGCCGCTGGATTGTAGGAGCGGCTTACGCCGCGACATGCATGACCGATTACGTTGGTCGCGGCTGAAGCCGCTCCTACAGATCTTCTCGCTTGACACACAAACTTCGAGCAACAGCAAAGGCTTTCGCCCTTTCGGGCGAGTTACTTTTCTTTGCTCGCGCAAAGAAAAGTAACCAAAAGAAAGCGCGCCCTGCCTTGCGCCCTCCGCGCTGCGCGCTCCGGGTCCGCGGATGCACCGGGGATTCGCGGAAGGGGCATCCTGCCCCTGCCGCGAATCCCCGGTCCATCCGCCGCTGCGGAAGGGAACCCGGTAAGTCAAAAGCCAAAGCAACGGCAACAGCAACAGCAACAGCAACAGCAACAGCTGATGCTGCCGTACTTCTTAACCGGCGAAACACCACATCTCACAGCTTCGGTCAGCACCACGACACATCGTGCGGCCAGCGCACGATGGACAGAAGCAACGCTCAAGAGATGGCAGTGAAGCGTAAAACCGGACGCTCACCACGACCGGCCTGAAACACAGCACACCTACTTACGATAGACCGTCGTGCGCCTCGCGGAGCCTCCAGCAGGAATGTCCCGCACATCGAGGACGGGAAAAGTAGGCCGACGACCGGCTTTTCCGATTCCCCATTCCCGTCTTCCCACTCCCACCCCTACAGATCAAACCCCAGCAACAACGGATCGTGATCGGAACTACGCCACGGGCCCGGCAGATCGCGCTCGCGATAGCCGTCGCTGTCGGGCAGGTCGGCGTTGACGTGCCATTCGGCGGCGCCGCGCAACCGCGCTGCCAGCGCCGGGCTCAGCAAGGCGTGGTCGAGGCGGCCGCTGAGGCCGCGGTAGACGAAGCTGTAGGGCTGCGCGGCATGCGCCTCCTGCAGCGCGTCGCGCCAGCCGGCGTCGCGCAGCAGGCGCAGCGGGTCTTCCATCGCGTAAGCGTTGAAATCGCCCAGCAGCACACTGGATGTGCTGCCGGTGCCGGTGGGATCGCTGCGCAGCCAGGCGTCCAGGCGCCGCGCCGACTCGGTGCGGGTCGCGTTCCAGCAGCCCTGGCCGTCGCCGCGATCGGCGTCGGCGCCAGTGGCTTCGCCGCAGCCCTTCGACTTGAAGTGGTTGGCCACCACCACGAACGGGGCGCCGTTGCCGTGGCGGAAGGCCTGCGCCAGCGGCACCCGGCTGTGCTCGGCGAACGGCCCGCCTTCCAGCACCGCCGGCTTGCCGACCGGGCTCACCCGCGAGGCGCGGTAGATCAGCCCGACCCGGATCGGGTTGTCGCCGGGGCCGCGCCCGGCGTCGACGAAGCGCCAGTCGCCGCCGCCGGCATTGAGCGCGTCGACCAGGCTGGCGATCGCCGAGGTCGGCCCGTAACCGTCGTTCTCCAGTTCCATCAGTGCGGCGACGTCGGCCTGCAGCGGGCGGATCGTCGCCACCAGCTTGCGCAGCTGCGCCTGGAATTCGGCCGCCGTGCGCGCGCCACGCAGGGTCGGGAAACCGCCGCCACGGCCGTCGCCGTTGAAGAAGTTCTCCAGGTTGAAGGCGGCGATGCGCAAGGTGCCGTCGACCTGCGGCGGCGCCGGTTCCTGCGGCGGCGTCAGCTGCAGCGCCGCGGTCGGGTACAGCCGTGCCACGCCATCGATCACCCCGCCGACGATGCCCTCCACGTCCTGGACCGTGCTGCCCGCGCGCGGCGGTGCAGCGGCGCTCCCCAGATAGTCCGGAAGTTTTGCCGTTGCCGTTGCCGAAGTCGGCGTCGGCGTCGGCGTCGGCGCACCGAGCGTGCCCAGCCGCAGCCCGCGCCGCGCGTTGTCGGCCACCACCGCCGCCTGCTCTGCGCTGCCGGGCGTGGCCACTTCGCTGGGCTGCCACAGGCGTCCGCCGAAGGCCACGCCCAGTTCGCCGGTCTTGCCCAGCGCGTCGTTGTCGACCACGGTCAGTGGCGCGGCGATGCGCACGCGCATGCCGGCCAGCGCCGACCAGTCGGCCGGCGCCGCGTCGAGCACCTGCAGCGGCAAGGGCTGCGCCCGTGCCAGCACGGTATGCCCCTGCTCCAGCACGCTGCGCCCGACGAAGGCGGTGCCGGCCTTGGCCGACGCGGCGGCCTGCGGCGCCAGCTCGCCCCAGACCCGCACGCGGTCGCCCGGGGCCAGGCTGCGCTCGGCATCGCCGCGCACCAGCAGCGCGTCGGCGGTCAGCGGATCGTCGTCGCCGGCGTCCTGCACCAGGTAACCGCTGCCGCCGGCCTCCACCCGCGCGGTGACCACGCCTTCGAACACCACGCCCTGCGCCTGCGGCCCCGGGCGCAACTGCCCGATCGGCAGCAGCGTCGGCGGCGTCAGCGCCTGCGCGGCGGGGGCTGCGACCAGCAGCAACAACGACAACAACGATGGCGGCGGCATGCGCATGCGATCACTCTCCTTGTTTGCGCCGGCACGCGACGGGCGCGGAAACGAATGCGCCGCCCGAAGGCGGCGCAGTGGCGTGCGGGAGGCGCAAGGTTACTTCAGGTTGGCCAGCATCCAGTCCACGGTGGCGTGGATCTGCTCCTCGGTCAGCCCGGGATTGCCGCCCTTCGGCGGCATGATGCCGCCGTCGGGGCCGGTGTAGCCCTCGATGGCGTGCTTGTAGAGCGTCTCCTTGCCCTGCGCGATGCGCTTGTCCCAGTGCGCGTGGTCCAGCGTCGGCGCCTTGCCCACGCCGGTGGTGTGGCAGGCGGTGCACAGGTTGTTGAAGATGGTCTTGCCGTCGGTGGTGCCGCCGTAGGCCGCCTGCGCCGAGGCCTTGGCCAGCGCCGCCGCCTGTGCCGCCGCTTGCGCCGCGGCACCGGTGCTGCCGGCGTAGACCGCGCCGACCGGGGCGATGCGCTCCTCGGTGCGCTTGAGCGCCACCGGCGACACCTCCGGCGGGATGGCCCGCTGCAGGTAATGCGCGAACACGATCAGGCCGAGGGTGATCAGCACCAGCAGGCCGATCACCATCGAGAAGCGCTTGAGAAATTCGAGGTCGTAATTCCGCACATCACACCCCTTTGGCACGTGGTAATCCGGACCACCGCTACGCGACCGAGTATAGCCAGCGTTTGCGCCGCGCGGCACGCCAGGATGGCCCGGAATCGCAGGCGATGCGTGCTGCATCGCAGCAGTTCGGCGCAGGCGGCGTGCTAAGTCGCGCTCAGGCGCTGCCCACCGCGCGCAGGCAGAACCCGCACACCGCCTCGACCAGGCGCTCGCTGTCGCGCGGGCCGTCGCGGCTGGGCGCGGTCGGGCCGACCAGGGCCTCGGTGTAGGCGCCGACCAGGCACGCGGCCGCCGCCTCCAGGTCCTGCGCGGGGAACTCGCCCGCGGCCACGCCCTCGGCCAGGATGCCCTTGAACACGTCGCCGAGCAGGCGCCGGCAGCGGATGCGCTCGGCGTCCACCTCCGGCTCCACCGGCTCGGCGATGAAGGCGTAGGCCAGCCCGGGGCCGGCCAGGGCGCGGCGCACGAACGAGGCGATGGCGTCGCGCAGGCGCTGCGCGGCCGGTGCCGGCGCGGCGGCGATGGCGCGCAGGATGGTCAGCTCGTGCTCCACCGCCGCGGTCAGCACCTCCACGAACAGTTCGGCCTTGGACGGAAAATGCCGGTAGATCAGCCCGGTGGAGACCCCGGCCTCGGCCGCCACCGCGGTCACCGGGGCGCCACGGAAGCCGTCGGCGGCGATCAGCCGGCGCGCCGCCAGCAGGATGCGCTGGCGGTTGCCGGCGAGGCGTTCTTCCATCAGGGCGGAGCGTTTGTAGGCCATGGCGTGGTTCTAAGTTCAATTAATGAATTTCTGTTCACTTCTTTGCCGTTCCCGGCTACGCTGGGCGCTCTATCCCGGCGCGGGTCCGATTCTAGGCGCCGCCGGCCACCCGCCATTCCCGGAGTTGCCGCCATGCTGATGCCGTCGTTGAATTTCGAGTTGGGCGAGGAGGTCGACCTGCTGCGCGACAGCGTCGCCGCCTTCGCCGCGCGCGAGATCGCGCCGCTGGCCGAGCAGGCCGACCGCGACAACGCCTTCCCCGCGCCGCTGTGGCGCAAGCTCGGCGAACAGGGCCTGCTCGGCCTCACCGTCGAGGAAGAGTACGGCGGCAGCGCGATGGGCTACCTGGCGCACGTGGTGGCGATGGAGGAGATCTCGCGCGCCTGCGGCGCGATCGGCTTGTCCTACGGCGCGCATTCGAACCTGTGCGTGAACCAGTTGCGCAAGAACGCCAGCCCGGCGCAGAAGGCGCGCTACCTGCCGAAGCTGTGCAGCGGCGAGCACGTCGGCGCGCTGGCGATGAGCGAGCCCGGCGCCGGCTCGGACGTGGTGTCGATGAAGCTTCGCGCCGAGGCCCGCGGCGACCGCTACGTGCTCAACGGCAACAAGATGTGGATCACCAACGGCCCCGACGCCGACGTGCTGGTGGTCTACGCCAAGACCGACCCGAGCGGCGGCGCGCGCGGCATCACCGCGTTCGTGGTCGAGAAGGGCATGCCCGGCTTCAGCACCGCGCAGAAGCTGGACAAGCTGGGCATGCGCGGCTCCAACACCTGCGAACTGGTGTTCCAGGACTGCGAGGTGCCGGCCGAGAACGTGCTGGGCGAGGTCGGCGGCGGCGTGCGCGTGCTGATGTCCGGCCTGGACTACGAGCGCGTGGTGCTGTCCGGCGGGCCGCTGGGGCTGATGGCCGCGGCGCTGGACGTGGTGCTGCCCTACGTGCACGAGCGCCGCCAGTTCGGCGAGCCGATCGGCAGCTTCCAGCTGATGCAGGGCAAGCTGGCCGACATGTACGTGGGCCTCAACGCCTGCCGCGCCTACGTGTACGCGGTGGCGCGCGCCTGCGACGCCGGCCGCACCACCCGCCAGGACGCCGCCGGTGCGATCCTCTACGCCGCCGAGAAGGCGACCTGGCTGACCGGCCAGGCGATCCAGGTGCTGGGCGGCAACGGCTACATCAACGACTACCCGACCGGGCGCCTGTGGCGCGACGCCAAGCTCTACGAGATCGGCGCGGGCACCTCGGAGATCCGGCGCATGCTGATCGGCCGCGAATTGTTCGAGCGGACCAAGTGATGCCGTGCGGGTGGGGCGTCGGCCTGAAGGCCGTTCCGACGTCACCGCGTCGGGGCTGATCCCGCAAAAGGGGACAAGAGCCCCTCCCACATCAGCAGCCTTCCCTTCCTTTCTTTCCACGGCCCAGCCATGAGCGCGATCCAGACCCAGTTGCAACCCGGCAGCGACGCCTTCGCCGCCAATGCCGCCGCGCTGCGCGCGGTGGTCGACGACCTGCACGCCACCCAGGCGCGCATCGCCCTGGGCGGCAGCGAGGCCGCCCGCGCCAAGCACCAGGCGCGCGGCAAGCTGCTGGTGCGCGAACGCATCGATGCCCTGCTCGACCCGGGCAGCGCGTTCCTGGAGATCGCGCCGCTGGCGGCGCTGGGCCTGTACGACGACGAGGTACCGTGCGCCGGCGTGGTCGCCGGCATCGGCCGCGTCTCCGGCGTGGAGTGCGTGATCGTCGCCAACGACGCCACGGTCAAGGGCGGCACCTACTACCCGATCACGGTGAAGAAACACCTGCGCGCGCAGGAGATCGCCCAGCAGAACCGCCTGCCGTGCATCTATCTGGTCGACTCCGGCGGCGCGTTCCTGCCGCTGCAGGACGAGGTGTTTCCCGACCGCGACCACTTCGGCCGGATCTTCTACAACCAGGCCAACCTGTCGGCGCAGGGCATCGCCCAGATCGCCTGCGTGATGGGCTCGTGCACCGCCGGCGGCGCCTACGTGCCGGCGATGAGCGACGAGACGGTGATCGTGCGCGAGCAGGGCACCATCTTCCTCGGCGGTCCGCCGCTGGTGAAGGCCGCCACCGGCGAGGACGTCAGCGCCGAGGACCTGGGCGGCGCCGACGTGCACACGCGCATCTCCGGCGTCGCCGACCACTTCGCCGACAACGACCTGCAGGCGCTGGCGCGGGTGCGCGCGATCGTCGCCCAGCTCAACTGGCGCAAGCCGCCCCCCGCGTTGGCGCTGCGCACGCCGGAGCCGCCGCTGTATCCGGCCGAGGAACTGTACGGGGTGATCCCGGCCGACCCGCGCAAGCCGTTCGACGTGCGCGAGGTGATCGCGCGGGTGGTCGACGGCTCGCGCTTCGACGAGTTCAAGGCGCGCTACGGCACCACCTTGGTCACCGGCTTCGCGCACATCCACGGCTATCCGGTCGGCATCGTCGCCAACAACGGCATCCTGTTCTCCGAGTCGGCGCTGAAGGGCGCGCACTTCATCGAGCTGTGCGCGCAGCGCGGCATCCCGCTGGTGTTCCTGCAGAACATCACCGGCTTCATGGTCGGCCGCAAGTACGAACACGGTGGCATCGCCAAGGACGGCGCCAAGCTGGTGATGGCGGTGGCCTGCGCCAAGGTGCCCAAGTTCACGGTGGTGATCGGCGGCTCGTTCGGCGCCGGCAACTACGGCATGTGCGGGCGCGCGTATTCGCCGAACTTCCTGTGGATGTGGCCGAACGCGCGCATCGGGGTGATGGGCGGCGAGCAGGCGGCGAGCGTGCTGGCAACGGTACGCCGCGACGGCATCGCGGCCAAGGGCGGGCAGTGGTCGGACGACGAGGAGGCGGCGTTCAAGGCGCCGATCCGTGAGCAGTTCGAGCGGCAGGGCCATCCTTACTACGCCAGTGCGCGGCTGTGGGACGACGGGGTGATCGATCCGGCGCAGACGCGGCGGGTGTTGGGGCTGGGGTTGTCGGCAGCGCTGAACGCGCCGGCGGAGCCGAGCCGGTTCGGGGTGTTCCGGATGTGAGTGGGCGCATGCGCTCGCGGTGGCAGACGCGTTCGTGCCGGGATCGGCGGTGGTCACGCAGGTGGTCGCTGGCGATGCCGGCGCTAGTGTGCCCGGCTGTGGACTCCACGACCGGCTCCGCGGACGCGCTCGCTGCGACGGCCTCCGCTTTTGCTGCTGCTTTTGCTCCTGCTTTTGCTTTTGCTCCTGCTTTTGCTTTTGCTCCTGCATTTGCTCTTGCTCTGCCTTTGACTTACCGGGTCCCCTCGGCGCGGCAGCCGCGGCGGGGAAAAACCCGAAGGGCGGCGCACATGGATGTGCGCCGTTCGCGGCAGGGGCAGGATGCCCCTTCCGCGAATCCCCGTCGTGGCTGCGGACCCGGAGCGCGAAGCGCGGAGGGCGCGCTGCGGGGTGTGCTTTCTTTTGGTTACTTTTCTTTGCACAAGCAAAGAAAAGTGACTCGCCGCCAGGCGAAAGCTTTGCTCTTGCATTTGCTGCTACGGCGGTGGCCGCTGAATCGTAGGAGCGGCTTTAGCCGCGACAGCGAGAGTCCGTTCTGTCTGTCGCGGCTAAAGCCGCTCCTACAGCTCTTCTCGTCCGACAGACAAACTTCAATCAACAGCAGTAGCGACAGCAAAAGCTTTAAAGGCTTTCGCCCTTGCGGGCGAGTTACTTTTCTTTGCTCGCGCAAAGAAAAGGTAACCAAAAGAAAGCGCGCCCTGCCTCGCGCCCTCCGCGCTGCGCGCTCCGGGTCCGCGTCCAGCCCGGGGATCCGCGGAAGGGGCATCCTGCCCCTGCCGCGGACGGCGCACGTCCATGTGCGCCGCCCCTTCGGGGTTTTTCCCCGTGCTGGCCGCCGCTTCGGAAGGGAACCCGGTAAATCAAAAGCCGGAGCAACAGCCAAAGCACAATAAGAGCAACAGCAACTGCAACGACAGCGGCCGGCACCTCGCATACAGCAGCCTACGTCTCGCACAACTCCTCGCTCAGCAACCGCAACACCCCTGACCCAATTTCCAGGCACCCGACCATGGCCACCCCCGACCTGCCGACCTTCGACAAGATCCTCATCGCCAATCGCGGCGAGATCGCCTGCCGGGTGATCGCCACCTGCCGCAAGCTCGGCATCGCCACCGTGGCCGTGTACTCCGATGCCGACCGCGATGCCCGCCACGTGCGCCTGGCCGACGAGGCCGTGCACATCGGCGCCGCGCCGGCGCGCGAGAGCTACCTGCGCGGCGAGCGCATCCTCGAGGCCGCGCAACACAGCGGGGCGCAGGCCATCCATCCCGGCTACGGCTTCCTGTCCGAGAACGCCGAGTTCGCCGAGGCCTGCGCCGCGCGCGGGCTGGTGTTCATCGGGCCGCCGCCGGCGGCGATCCGCGCCATGGGCGACAAGAGTGCGGCCAAGGCGCTGATGCAGGCCGCCGGGGTGCCGCTGACGCCGGGTTACCACGGCGAGCAGCAGGATGCGGATTTCCTGCGCACACAGGCCGCGGCCATCGGCTACCCCGTGCTGATCAAGGCCAGCGCCGGTGGTGGCGGCAAGGGCATGCGCCGGGTCGATCGCGATGAGGACTTCGCCGCCGCGCTCGCCGCCTGCCAGCGCGAGGCGCAGGCCGCGTTCGGCAATGCGCACGTGCTGGTGGAGAAGTATGTGCTGCGGCCGCGGCACATCGAGATCCAGGTGTTCGGCGACACGCACGGCGAACTGGTCTACCTGTTCGAACGCGACTGCTCGGTGCAACGCCGCCACCAGAAGGTGCTGGAGGAAGCCCCCGCGCCAGGCATGGACACGGCGCGACGTGCGGCGATGGGCCAGGCCGCGGTGGAGGCGGCGCGTGCGGTGGGCTACGTCGGCGCCGGCACCGTGGAGTTCATCGTCGCGCCGGATGGTGCGTTCTACTTCATGGAAATGAATACCCGCCTGCAGGTAGAGCATCCGGTCACCGAGTGCATTACCGGCACCGACCTGGTGGAGTGGCAGTTGCGCGTAGCCGCCGGGCAGCCACTGCCGCAGCGCCAGCACGAACTGGCGATCCGCGGCCATGCGCTGGAAGCGCGGCTGTACGCCGAAGACCCGGCGCGCGGCTTCCTGCCCTCGATCGGCACGCTGCAGCACCTGCGCCTGCCCGCCGTCGATGCGCATACCCGGGTCGATGCCGGCGTCGAGCAGGGCGACGTGATCGGCCCGCACTACGATCCGATGATCGCCAAGCTGATCGTCTGGGACGTGACCCGCGAGCGCGCGCTGCGGCGCATGCAGGCGGCGCTGGCCGCCTGCCAGGTGGTCGGCGTGTCGACCAATGCCGCGTTCCTGCAACGCCTGGTCGGCACCACCGCGTTCGCGCAGGCGGACCTGGACACCGCGCTGATCGAGCGCGAGCACGCCGCCCTGTTCGACACCCCTGACCCGACCACCGACGCGCTGTGGGGCCTGGCGGCGCTGGCCTGGCAACTGCACGAGCACGCGCCAGCGGCGCAGACTGCCGATCCGCACTCGCCGTGGGATCTGCGCGACGGCTGGCGGCTGGGCGCGACGGCGCCGCGTGCGCTGACCCTGCAGCACGGCGAGACGCAACGCACGCTGCAGCTGACCGCGCATGCCGGCGGCTGGCGGATCCACGCCGCGCCGGCGCAGGACGGGCTCGAGGCGAGCGGCCGGTTGCGCGACGGGCGCCTGTCCGCGTTCCTCGGCACGCAACGGCTGCAGGCCGATGCGGTGTTCGCCGGCACGCAGATGCACCTGTTCGTCGACGGCCACGGCTATCTGTTCGAACGCCACGACCCGGTCGCCGATGCCGACCAGCCGGCGGTGGAAAGCGGCGGCCTGACCGCGCCGATGCCGGGGCGCATCGTCGCCCTGCTGGTGGCGCCCGGCACACAGGTAAGCCGGGGCACGCCGCTGCTGGTGCTGGAGGCGATGAAGATGGAGCACACCCTGCAGGCGCCGGCCGACGGCACCGTGCACGGCTTCCGCGTGCGCGAGGGCGAGTTGGTCGGCGACGGCGTGGCGCTGCTGGACTTCGAAGCGACCTGAGCGCCGATGCCCGCCAAGCCGCGGTCGCCAAGGCCGCGGCTTGGCGTCACACTCGGCGCTGGTCCATCGTCCTGCCCGTGCCATGAAACTCACCGCCCACGTTCTCGACGGCCATACCCTCGACGTGCGCCCTGCGCCGCGCGAGCGGCCGTGGATGGACCAGACCGCCGAGCGCTACGCCTACCGCTGCCTGCCGCTGGACATCGCCAATGCGCATGGCTGGGAACTGTTGTGCCAGAGCGCGTTCGAGGCCGAGTGGAACGGCGGCAACGCGCTCGACGACCTGCGCGTGCAGCCGGCGCCGGGCACGCACGCGCCGGCGGTCAGCCACTTCGGCTACGGCGTGCTGACCTTCCACGTGCCGTGCCTGTTCCGCACCGAGGCCGGCGTGGACCTGTACGTCACCGCGCCGGTGAATCGGCCCAAGGACGGCATCGCCGGGCTCACCGGGCTGATCGAGACCGACTGGAGTCCGTACACCTTCACCATGAACTGGCAGTTCACCCGGCCCGGCCGGGTCCGGTTCGAGGCCGGCGAGCCGTTCTGCCACTTCTTCCCGGTGCAGCGACGGGTGCTGGCCGAGACCGAGCCGCGCTGGCAGCCGCTGTCGCAGACGCCGGAGCTGGAGCGCGAGCACCAGGCGTGGATGCGCAGCCGTGGCCAGTTCCTGCACGACCTGGAACAGCCCGATTCCAATGCCAGCCGCGAAGGCTGGCAGCGCAGTTATTTCCGCGGACCGGCGCCGGGGCAGTGCCCGGCCGGCGTGGAGCACCGGGTGAAACTGCGGCTGGCGCCGTTCACCCGCAGCGACGACGCGGAGTGACTCCGGCTCAGCGCGCGTGGCGCTGGCGCACGCGGGTAGACAGGCGGAACACGCCGTAGGCCAGCAGCATGCCCAGGATCCCGGCCACGGCATGCGCCCAGTCGAATACGCGCGGGCCGATGCCGCCGACCTGGTCGCCCCACAGGTTGAACAGCACCAGGACGATAGCGGTCAGTCCCAGGCCGGCCAGGAACGCGGCGCGGTTGGCGCCCAGCGCGTAGAACAGGAACGGCAGGCCCAGCCCGACCAGGAAGTGCACCGGGAAGAAGTACACCGAACCGTACGGGCGCAGCAGCGACCAGACGATGGCGGTGAAGACCGCGACGAAGGCAAACAGACCCAGCGACAGGGCGCGGGTCTTGGCGGGGGAAAGACGTGGCTCGGTCATGCGTCACCTGCAGGCAATCGGCGACCGTAACGGAGTCCGTATCACGGCTCGGTCAAGGCCTCGCGTTGCCCACGCGGCTGCAGGCACTCAACGCGAGGCTCGGCACCACTGCCGCTCGCACGGCACGCCGTCGTGGTTGCCGTCCATCTCCACACCCGGGCAGTGCTGCAGGAAATACACCGCTTCGTCGCACGAGGTCATCTGCGCGCAGTGCGTGCGGCCGTCGCAGCGAAAGGCGGGCGCCGGCGCCATCGCCGACGCAGTGGGCGCGGTGGCCGCTGACGACACCGGCACCGACGGCGCCGTAGAGCTTGCCTGCGGTGCCGCCACGAAGCGCAGCGCCGCGTACGCCGCGATCGCGAGCACCGCCAGCAGCATCAGCACGCCGAGCCAGAGACCGCGACGCGGACGCGGTGCCGCACGCTTGGGCGATGCCGGTGCCCGACCAGGACGCATCACCCGCAAGGCCCGCGGCCGTCCCTGCGCGTCGTGCTCCAGGTCGAAGGAGATCAGTTCGCCCACCCGCGGGGGAACGCCGTCGGCAGGAAACGCCGCGCGTTGCACCTCGGCTTCGGTCTCGCGATGGGCAAGGCGCACGCGGCCACAGCCGCGCTCCTCGTTCCACTGAATCAAGGTCCCGTGCGTGCGCATGGCGTCACCGCAAGAAAGTGCATCGCCGCGGTGGACGCCGCCGTGCCCGGTGCGTCCACCGTCCCCACCGCGCCTGCTCCCGCCAGGCGCGGCCCCGCGTGCAGCATGCCATGGCTGTGGCCTGCGTGCCGACCGGCCACCTGCTGCAGGCGCGGTCTCGCGACGGCCGGCAAGCCACGCGCCGCGGCGTCGCCGGCGGTCGCAACTGTCTACCACTGGCCGCGCCGCGCTCGCTAGAGTCCGAAGCGTCGAGCAACGCCGACGCCCGCTCCCACGCGGGGTTGGCGATCGACGCGCAACCCGGCATCGCGGCCGCCGCATGGCGCCGCCCCCGCAGCATTCGTCCCCCGATGCTGCCCTGCCGGGCCCGCGCGTTTCCCCCACGCTCGACGCGACAACAATCTTCAGCGCAGTTGCCTTCCACACGGGGTCAGGAGAGCGACATGGACACGTCTTCGGTCCGCTAGGCCGTTTCACGCATCTACAGCAGCGCCGCCGCGTCTCCACGGTGGCGGTGGATGCTGCACCTCCCATCGCGTCTCTCGCTTCGTCTGCGCGCGCAGGCGGGTGCGTACGCCCGTGCCTGCATGTGGCCCTGGCGCGACGGGCCTCCTTCCATCGCGGCCGCGCAGCAGCGCGGGCGTGCGGCCGGTCCGGGGCCAGGGGATGTCCGGACACAGGACGCGGCATCGCCCGCACGCACCGACGCACACGACCGGAGGTCCATCATGCAACTGCCCCATCCGCGCATTCTCGCCATCGCCACCGTGCTGACCCTTGCCAGCGGCGCCGCCTCCGCCGGGCGCTTTCCGGATTTCGGCTACGCGCCGCCCTCCACCTACAAAGGGCCGCTGTTCCAGCTCAGCCAGGACTATCCGCAGCAACCGCCCAGCGGCCCGTTGCCGGCGTTCTTCCAGAAGCTGCCCAAGCCGCTGAGCAACAACTTCGAAGCCTGGCGCGGCTACGCCGATGCAGTGAAGGCCTACTGCCTGGAAGGCAACGTCGAAAGCGACTGGTACGTGCAGAACAACAAGGTGCGGCGCTGGTACCACGCGCCCTGGCAGCACTATGGCCCGCTCGGACGCGAAGGCGTGCATGGGCTGACCAAGGAGGCGCAGATCCAGGTCAAGCAACTGGCGCCGACCCAGCTCACCACCGGCCAGACCTTCGCGGTCGGCATCTACAACGATGTCGGCGCCTACACTTTCGGCCAGGTGTGGAAGGATCCGCAGAACCCGGACCCGAGCTTCACCACCAAGCCCAACACCTTCCGCGACGGCACCGTGGTGTGCAAGGCGCTGTTCGCCGACGTGAACCTGAGCCAGGTGCCGTTCCTGCAGAACCCGGTGCTGTGGAACGCCTGGGTCACCAACAGCTTCAAGTCCGCCGATCGCGCGTTCAAGCAGGTGGCGCTGATCCAGATGGACTTCGCCGTGCGCGACAGCCGCGTGCCCGGCACCGGCTGGATCTTCGGCACCTTCCAGTACAACGGCGCGGTCAGCGGCAAGCCCGGCTGGCAGAACCTGGTGCCGGTGGGCGTGATGTGGGGCAACGATCCGCAGAACACCGGCGACGACTACACCAACAAGCAGCCGACCCAGACCCGGATCAATCCGCGCATCCTGCAGTCGGCGATCAATGCCAGGCCGGAACTGCCGCCGACCCACCTGGGCTGGAACGGCCGCCTCAACGGCCCGGTGGACAATCCGATCAGCTCCTGCATGAGCTGCCACATGACCGCCGAGTCGCCGCAGCTCTCGCCGATGAACCCGACCTTCCAGGCGCCGGACAAGGTGCCGCCGGTCGGCTCCAAGGAATGGATGCGCTGGTTCCAGAACATCCCCGCCGGGCAGCCCTTCGACGCGGCGGCCAAGAGCACCGACTACAGCCTGCAGCTGGCCGGCGGCATCGCCAACTTCTACGACTGGAAGTGCACCCAGGACGGCGTGTTCGTCAGCGGCGGCAACCTGTGCGAGCAGAGCAAGACCTCGCTGAAGCTGATGCGCTCCACCACGCCACCGCCGACCGTGTATCCGGTCGAGCGCGGGCTGAGCAACCAGGACCTGGAGTAAGCACCGCAACGCCGTGCCTGCCGCGTGCCGTCCGACGGCACCGGCAGGCACGGCCTGCGCAGAGCGCGGCGAAAGGCGCAGATATGCCTGACGTCAGGCGTACTGGCGCCTGCGCTCGCTCAGCCGATCTGCTGGCCGACCCACCAGGTCGTGCCGCCGGCGTCGCGGAAGCCGCCACGCCGGTCCGGATCGTCCTTCTGCACCGGCGCCGGCACCGCGGTGGCACCGGCAGCCAGCGCACGCTGGTAGGTCGCATCCACATCGCGCACGTAGACGTGCACATGCGCCGGCACCGCCGGCCAACCCTCGACCGCATCGCAGAACATCACCACGGTGTCGTCGATGCGCACCTCGCCGTGGGCGAGCAGGCCACCCTCGCCGGGAATCTGCCGCAAGGGTTCGGCGTCGAACACCGCGACCAGGAACGCGATGGTGCGCTGCGCACCATCGACGATGAGATACGGCGAGACCGAGGTGTAGCGCTCTGGCTTGAACGACATGAAGAACTCCTGAAGTCGAGTGTTGCAGGCAGGTCGACGTGTGCGGTGGTGAAGCGCCTCATGCAACGTGCGGTGTGCCGGGAAGCCAGCGCGCCGCGGCGCACCGCCGCGCTCACAGCGCGCACGTGCTGAGCCGCGCGGCCAGGGTAAAGGGAACCGTACCCAGGTCGTCCAGGCCTTCGACATCGAACGCATACGCGCCCTTGACCACGAGCGTCAGTTGCCCGTCGCGCGAAAGATTGAAGGTCAGCGTGTCGACATCGACCGGGTGGTGCGCGCCGGCCACATACAGCGAGCCGTCGATGTAGCCGTCCTGCGGGTTGCGCGGGAAGTCGAAGCGCTGGCCGGCCAGCTCGCCGAGCCTGAGCGACGGCAGCGCGATGCCGTCCAGGCGGATCGCGGTGTCCACGATCTCGCCGGCGTGCAGGAACGGGCGCAGCAGGATCTCCAGCGAGGCGGCGCCCGGGAGGCCGGACAGGATCGCGTGGCGCGGCTTCAATGCGCTGGGCGAGAACGTCGACATCGCGGCGCCGTCCTCAGTGCTGCGCCACCGGCAACACCACGTCCATCAGCGTGGCGTCGTCCGGATCCGGCGTGGCCTTGAAGCCGAGCTGCCGGCACATCGCCAGCATGGTGCGGTTCTCGCGCAACACCTGGCCTTCGACCACCTTGAGGCCGAGCCAGCCGGCGTACTCGATCATGATCCGCATCAACTGCCAGCCGATGCCGTGGCCCTTGAGGTCGGAGCGGATCAGGATGCCGTACTCGCCGCGGTCGTAATCGGCATCGGCATGCAGGCGCACCGCGCCGAGCATGTCGCCGCTGCGCGGCTCGATCGCCACCAGCGCGATCGAGCGCGCGTAGTCGAGCTGGGTCAAGCGCGCGATGAATTCGTGGCTGAAATGCTTGACCGCCTGGAAGAAGCGCAGGCGCAGGTCCTCGTCGGTGACGCGGGCGAAGAAGCTGCGGAACAGCGCGTCGTCCTCCGGCCGCACCGGGCGCACGAACGCGGCGCTGCCGTCGTTGAGCACGATGCGCCGTTCCCACTCCTTGGGATACGGGAAGATCGCGAAGCGCGGATGGCCGCGGCCCTTGTGCAGGCGCCGCGACGGCGCCACCGCCACCCGCGCGTCGACCGCGATCACGCCGTCGCGGTCGGCCAGCAGCGGATTGATGTCCAGTTCGCGGATCTCCGGCAGGTCGGCGGCCAGCTGCGCGAGCTTGACCAGCACCATCGCCACCGCACGCTCGTCGGCGGCCGGCACGTCGCGGTAGGCCTTGAGGATGCGGCTGACGCGCGTGCGGCCGATCAGTTCGTGGGCCAGGCGCAGGTCCAGCGGCGGCAGCGCCAGCGCCTTGTCGTCGATCACCTCCACCGCGGTGCCGCCGCGGCCGAACACGATCACCGGGCCGAAGGTCGGATCGTCGGCGATGCCGGCGATCAGCTCGCGCGCCTTCGGCCGCAGCAGCGAAGGCTGCACCAGCACGCCGTCGATGCGCGCGTCCGGACGCGCGGCGCGTGCGCGGGCGAGGATGCCCTCGGCGGCGTCGCGTACCGCCTCCACGCTGACCAGGTTGAGGCGCACGCCGTCCACGTCGGACTTGTGCGGGATGTCGGCCGAATGGATCTTCACCGCCACCGCCGAGCCCTGCGCCAGCATCGGCGCGGCCACCTGCGCCGCGGCCTCGGCATCGGCGGCGTGCGCCACCGGCGCAGTGGGGATGCCGTAGGCGGCCAGCAGCCGCGTGGTCGCCAGCGGGTCCAGCCAGGTCTGCCCGGCGGCCAGCGCCGCGTCGACGATGCCGCGCGCGGCGGCGGCGTCGAAGGCGAAATCGTCGGGCAGGCTCGGCGGCGTCTCCATCAACGCCGCCTGCGCCTCGCGGTAGCGCACCAGGTGCATGAAGCCGCGCACCGCGTCCGCCTCGGTGGCGTAGGTGGGGATGCGCGCAGCGTTGAGCGTGGCGGTGGCGCTCTCGTCGTTGCCCAGCCACACCGCGAACACCGGCTTGTCGCGGTGATGGCGCGGGCGCTGGCCGAGGATGCGGGTCAATGCCTGCGCCGCCTCGGCCGAGGAGGTGAACGCGGTCGGCACGTTAACTACCAGCACCGCGTCGTTCTCCGGATCCTCCAGCAGCGCACCGGCGGCGGCGGCGTAGCGTTCGCCGTCGGCGTCCACCACGATGTCCACCGGATTGCGATGCGACCATTCCTGCGGCAGCGCCGCGTCCAGTTGCTGCTGGATGGGCGCCGACAGCGCCGCCAGGGTGCCGCCGAGATCGGCCAGCGTATCCACCGCCAGGCGGCCGACGCCGCCGCCGTTGCTGAGGATGGCCAGGCGCCGGCCGGGAAAGGTGCTGAGCCGGCCCAGCGTCTCCGCCGCGGCGAACAGTTCGTCCAGCGCGCGCACCCGCAGCAGGCCGGCGCGGGCGAACGCGGCGCCGTACACCGCATCGGAACTGGCCAGCGCCTGCACGTGGGTGTCGGCGTTGGGATCGATGCGCAGCTGCCGGCCCGACTTCACCACCACCACTGGCTTGGCGCGGGCGGCGGCACGCGCGGCGGACATGAACTTGCGCGCGTCGCGGATGTGTTCGACGTAGAGCAGGATCGCGCGGGTGCGGTAGTCGGTGGCGAAGTAGTCGAGCAGGTCGGCGAAGTCCACGTCCAGCGCGTCGCCCAGCGAGACCACGGCCGAGAAGCCGACCGCGCGCGCCACGCCCCACTCCACCAGCGCCGCGGCGATGGCGCTGGATTCGGAGATCAGCGCCAGGTCGCCCGGCTGCGGGCAGTGTGCGGCGATGCTGGCGTTGAGCCGCGCATGCGGCGCGATCACGCCCAGGCAGTGCGGGCCGAGGATGCGCAGGCCCTTGGCGCGCGCGGCGCTTTCCACCCGCGCCGCGGCCGACCCCGGTCCGCTGCCGAGCCCGGCGGTGAGGATGATCGCCGCGGCGACGCCGCGCCGGGCGGCGATCGACACGATGCGCGGCACCATCCGCGCCGGCGCGGTGATCACCACCAGGTCCGGCACCCAGGGCAGGTCGGTGAGGCGGCGCACCGTGGGCACGCCATCGATCTCGCGGTAGCGCGGGCTGACCCAGCCGATCTGCCCGGGAAACCCGGCCGCGCGCAGGCTGCGCACCACCGCCCGCCCGGCCGAACGCTCGCGCGGGCTACCGCCGACGATGGCGACCGAAGCGGGGCGGAACACGGACTGCAGGTGATAGGTGCTCATGGCGACGGCGGAGGCGAGCGAATGCGCTAACGGTACACGGCTGGCCGCTGCGCGGGGATGATCCGGGTCATCGAGTCGGTGATGTCGACCCTGTCGCGCCTGGCTGCGACAGGGTGCATTGTCGAGATTCCGGCATCCGCGCGTCGGGGCTGAAGCCCCTCCCACAAGGACTCCAGTCGGCCGCCCGGTGCTCATCGCTCACGTGTGCTGCTGGGTCAGGAGCGGCATCGCCGGCAGGCCTCCTTGCGGAGGCGCTTCAGGACACCTCGAATCCCCTTTTCTGCGACGCATCGCGCTGTCTGGTAGGAGCGGCTTCAGCCGCGACCGTGCCTTACCGGTAACGCCTCGTCGCGGCTGAAGCCGCTCCTACGGGTGTGCGTTCGTGCTTGCTCGAGGCGCGCTTCAGGCGCGACGCGACCAAGCCTCAGGCCCACAAGTACAGCGCCCTGATCGGGCTGCCGTCCCCTCCCCGACCGCAAGGCCAGCACCGCCCCCCGGTCCGTCCCCAACCTCTCGAGTTCGCGAAGCCAGCGAACACCACCCACACGCCCCGGGTCAGCACCCGGTCGCATTGGCGGCCGCATAATGCGGCGATGGAGACGACTCGTGCATAGCGGCGGCCTGGAACTGGCGCTGGTGCTGCTGCTGGCCGCGGTGATCGCGGTGCCGGTGTTCAAGCGCCTGGGCCTGGGCGCGGTGCTGGCCTACCTGGCCGCGGGCGTGGTGCTGGGGCCGGACGGGCTGGGCTTCGTGCAGGACACCGAGCGGATCCTCAACGCCGCCGAGATCGGCGTGGTGATGCTGCTGTTCCTGATCGGCCTGGAACTGTCGCCGGCGCGCTTGAAGGTGATGCGGCATGCGGTGTTCGGCGCCGGCAGCGCCCAGGTCGCGCTGACCGCGCTGCCGCTGGGCGCGCTGGCGCTGTGCATGGGCCTGAACTGGAAGAGCGCGCTGGTGATCGGCCTGGCGCTGGCGCTGTCCTCCACCGCGGTGGGCCTGCAACTGCTGGCCGAGCGCAAGGCGCTCAACAGCGACTACGGCCGGCTCGGCTTCGCCATCCTGCTGTTCCAGGACCTGATCGCGATCCCGCTGCTGGCCGCGGTGCCGCTGCTCGGCGGCGCCAAGAACGACACCCTGACCTGGACGGAAGTGGGCCAGGCGCTGGGCGCGCTGGCGCTGGTGGTGCTGTGCGGGCGCTTCGTGCTGCGCCACCTGTTCCGCACCGTGGCGCGCACGCGCATGCCCGAGGTGTTCACCGCCAGCGCGCTGCTGGTGGTGCTGGGCAACGCCTGGTTCCTGCAGAAGGCCGGGCTCAGCCCCAGCCTGGGCGCGTTCCTGGCCGGCGTGCTGCTGGCCGATTCGGAATTCCGCCACGAGCTGGAGGCGCAGATCGAGCCGTTCCAGGGCCTGCTGCTGGGCGTGTTCTTCATCGCCGTGGGCATGGGCATCGACCTGGACCGCATCGTCGCCGAGCCGTGGCTGATCGCCGGGGCCGTCGCCACATTGCTGCTGGTCAAGTTCGCGCTGCTGGCCGGCATCGGCCGCGTGCTGCGCCTGCCCTGGCGCAGTGCGCTGCTGCTGGGCAGCCTGCTGTGGCTGGGCGGCGAGTTCGCCTTCGTGGTGTTCACCGAGGCGCAGCGCGTGCGCCTGCTCGACGACGCCACCCACGACCGGCTGGTCGCGGTGGTCGGCGTATCCATGGCGCTGACGCCGCTGCTGCTGATCGGCATGCAGCGCCTGCTCGGCGCCAGCGAGGCCGGCAAGGGCAAGCAGCCGCCACCGCCGGCGGCGCAGTACGACACGGTGGACACGCAGCGCGCGCAGGTCCTGATCGCCGGCATGGGCCGCTTCGGCCAGATCGTGGCGCGCCTGCTGACCGCGCAGCGCATCCCGTTCGTGGCGCTGGAACACAATCCGGACACGGTGGAGGACCTGCGCCGCTTCGGCAACCAGCTCTACTACGGCGACCCCAGCCGCCCGGACCTGCTGCGCGCGGCCGGCAGCGACGGCATCCGCATCTTCGTGGTGGCGATGGACGACCCGGAGACCAACATCAAGACCACGCGGCTGATCCGCCGGCTCTACCCCACCGCCAAGGTGCTGGCGCGCGCGCGCAACCGCCAGCACGCCTGGCGGCTGATGGATCTGGGCGCCGAGCCGTTCCGCGAAGTGTTCGCCTCCAGCCTGGAGCTGAGCGAGCAGGTGCTGCTCGGCCTGGGCCTGGATGCGGCGACCGCGCGCGACCGCATCGCCCGTTTCCGCGAGCACGACACGCAACTGCTGCGCGCCCAGCACCTGGTCTACGACGACGATGCGGCGGTGGTGCAGACCGCGCGTGCGGCGCGCGCCGACCTGACCAAGCTATTCGAGGCCGACGTCAACGATCCGACGGCGGGGCCGGCGGAGACGACAGGCGCGGGGCAGCCGCGCGGTTGAGGCGGGCGGTTCGGATGCTGCGGCCGGAGCCGCACGGCCAACGGTCTCGCAGGCGTGCGCTGCGTGATGTGCGCTCGTCGCTGCCAACCGCGGTGGTCACGTCGGGCATGTCATCGTCGCGCTCGACGGAGCGCGATTGGATACTGACTAATCGCCCAGCAGCGCACCGACTACAGCGTGGTGCACGTGAAGGGCACCTCAAACAACGCGTCATTGCCGCGGCTCGGCACGATGTATCGCCGCGATTGTAGGAGCGGCTTCAGCCGCGACAGGCATCACCGGGAATGCCCGTCGCGGCTGAAGCCGCTCCTACGAGGGAATTCGACGGCTTCCGCCGCGGTGACGCGGCTGCTGGGCGGCGATGATAGGGACGACGGAAGTGGGCACTGGCATGCCGACACGAAGGCTGATGCCGGGTGCACTCGCTGTCCATTGTGGGAGGGGCTTCAGCCCCGACTGCTGGATCCAGCCGCCATGCATCCGCCCGCCTTTTCATGGAGGCATCTCCCCGAACACTGGCGCGCTCACGCCAGCGCCCGGGGCAGCGCTCAGCGTTTGCGCGCGGGACGCTTCGCGGTGCCGCTGGCCGCGCGCTTGACGGTTTTCTTCGCGGCGCTCTTGGCGGCCTTCTTGGCCGCCGGCGTCTTCGCCGGCGCCGGGGCAGTCTTGCGCTTGGTCGACTTGCCTGGCTTCGCCGAAGCCGAGGCATCGCCCGCCTTGGCCCCGCCACGCTTCGGCGCCGGCGTCACCGGCCGGGTCTCGGTGGTGGCGGTGGCTTCGGGCGGGCGCCGCGGCGGCGGACGGCGCCCGGCGGTCAGGGTGCGCCAGGTGTGGCCGCCGTTGAGCGCCAGCAGCGCATCGGCGGCGGCCGGGCCGGCACTGCCGGCCGGGTACTGCGGGGTCTCGTCGGCCGAGGTCTGCCAGGCGTCGAGGATCGGCTGCACGATGGTCCAGGCCGCCTCGACCATGGTCGCGTCCTGGAACAAGCCGGCCTCGCCGTGCATGCAGTCCTGCAGCAGGCGTTCGTAGCCCACCGTGTATTCCTTGGGGAACCAGTCGCGGTAGCGGAAGTCCATGCGCACCGGCGCCAGGCTGACCCGCGCGCCCGGGCGCTTGACGTCGAACTGCAGCGAGATGCCCTCGTCGGGCTGGATGTGCAGCACCAGCCAGTCGGGGCCGTAGCCGCCGATCTCGGCGCTGCGCAGCGGCGCCAGCGGCGCCGGCTTGAAGCGGATCGCGATCTCGGTGGTGCGCTCGCGCAGGCGCTTGCCGGTGCGCAGGTAGAACGGCACGCCGGCCCAGCGCCAGGTGTCGACCTGCAGCTTCATCGCCACATAGGTCTCGGTGTTGGAATCCGGCGGCACCGTGTCTTCCTCGCGGTAGCCCGGCACCGCGTTGCGGCCGATCGCGCCGGCCGCGTACTGGCCACGCACCACGTCGGCCGGACTCAGCGGCCGCACCGCCTCGATCACCTCGGCGCGCCGGCGCAGCATCGCCGCCGGGGTGAACGCGGCCGGCGGTTCCATGGCGATCATCGCCAGCAACTGGAACAGGTGGTTGGGCACCATGTCGCGCAGGCAGCCGGTGGGGTCGTAGAAACCGCCGCGGCCTTCCACGCCGATGGTCTCGGCCGCGGTGATCTGCACGTGATCGATGCGGTCGCGGTTCCACACCGGCTCGAACAGGCCGTTGGCGAAGCGGAAGGCGAGGATGTTCTGCACCGTTTCCTTGCCGAGGAAATGGTCGATGCGGAACACCTGGTCCTCGTCGAGCACGCGGCCGACGATGGCGTTGAGCTCGCGCGCGCTCTGCAGGTCGTGGCCGAACGGCTTCTCCACGATCACCCGGCGCCAGCCGCCGTCGGCGCTCTGCTTGACCAGGCCGGCCGCCCCCAGCTGCTCGATCACCGGGGCGAAGAAACGCGCTGCGGTGGCGAGGTAGAACAGCACGTTGCCGCCGGTGCGGTACTGCGCGCCGATCTTCTCCAGCAGCGCGCCCAGGCTGCGATAGGTGCCGGCATCGTTGAAGTCGCCGCGCAGGTAGTGCAGGCGCGAACGCAGCCAGCCCCATACCTCCTCGTCCAGGCCATCGGCCTTGAACTCGGCGTCGCGGTCGGCCATCAGCCCGCGCATCGCATCGCCGAGCATGCGCCGCCACGCCACTTCGCTGACCGCGCCGTGGTCCACGCCGATCACCGCGAATTCCTCGGGCAGCGCACCGCTGTGGCGCAGGTTGTACAGCGCCGGCAGCACCAGACGCCGGGTCAGGTCGCCGCGGGCGCCGAACACCACGATCAGGCAGGGAGGAGTGGTCTGGGAAGCATCGCTCATGGATGGGTGTCCTGTTCGCCGATCAAGCCATGCAGGCGCAGCGCCGCGTGGACCAGCGCCACGTGCGAATAGCCCTGCGGGAAATTGCCGAGCATGCGGCCGCTGCGCGGGTCGTACTCCTCGGCCAGCAGGCCGACGTCGTTGCACAGCCCGAGCAGGCGCTCGAACAGCGTGCGCGCCTGTTCGCGGCGGCCGAGCAGCGTGTAGTTCTCCACCAGCCAGAAGCTGCAGGCGATGAAGGTGCCCTCGCCGGCCGGCAGGCCATCGCCGCTGGCGTCGTCGGCGCGGTAGCGCTCGACCAGGCCATCGATGCTCAGGTGTTCGGCGATGGCATCGGCGGTGGCGGCCACGCGCGGATCGTCCGGCGGCAGGAAGCCGACCAGCGGGATCAGCAGGGTCGCCGCATCCAGCCGCTCGCTGCCGTAGCTCTGCACGAAGTAGCCGTCGCGGTGCACGCCCTGCGCCAGCACCTGCGCATGGATCTCGTCGGCCAGCGCGCGCCAGTGCGCGCGTTGCGCGGCATCGGCGTCGGTGACGCCGTCGCGCGCGCCGCAGTCGAACGCCAGCCACGCCATCACCTTGGAATGCACGAAGTGCTGGCGCTTGTCGCGGATCTCCCAGATGCCCTCGTCCGGTTCGCGCCAGCGCTGCTCCAGCTCCTCGAGCAGCTGCCGCGCCAGCGAGCGGCCATGCACCGCCGAGGCCATTCCCTCGTGGTGGCCGCGGTGGAACGCGGCGATCACCTCGCCATAGACGTCGAGCTGGAACTGGCCGACCGCGGCATTGCCCACGCGCACCGGCGAGGCGCCTTCGTAGCCGGGCAGCCAGTCCACCTGCCATTCGGACATGCGCCGTTCGCCGCCGATGCCGTACAGCGCCTGCAACTGGTCCGGCGACCCGGCCACGGTGCGCTGCAGCCAGCCATGGAACGCGGCGGCCTCGTCGAAATAGCCGGCCGAGCGCAATGCGGTCAGGGTGAACACCGCATCCCGCAGCCAGCAGAAGCGGTAGTCCCAATTGCGCTCGCCGCCCAGGCGCTCGGGCAGCGAGGTGGTCGGTGCGGCGACGATCGCACCGGTGGGCAGGTAACTCAGGCCCTTCAGCACCACCAGCGAGCGCCGCACCGCCTCGGTCCACGGGCCGGCATGCAGGCAGCGGTGCGACCAGCCGTGCCAGAACGCTTCGGTCTGCGCCAGCGCCTGCTCCGGCGCCAGCAACGGCGGCAGCTCCAGGTGCGAGGCGCCGTGGCTGAGCACGAACCAGGTGCTTTCGCCGGCCTCCAGCACGAACTCTGCCTCGGTGGCGAAGCCGTGGCCGTGCATGGCCTGCGGGCTGCGCAGCGCGATCTGGTCCGGCCCGGCCACCGCCTGCAGGCCGCCATCGATCTGCGACACCCAGGGAATGGTGCGGCCGTAGTTGAAGCGCAGCTGCAGCTGCATGCGCAGCGGCACCCGGCCCTGCAGGCCGCGCACGATCCGCACCACGTGGTTGTGCATCACCTCGTCGTGGCTGGCGACCATGAAGTCGAGCAGCGCCACCGCGCCGGTGTCGGTCTCGAACCGCGTCTCCAGCACCAGGCTGCCGTCGCGGTAGGCACGGGTGCTGGTGAAGTCGCCTTGCGGCGCGATCGCCCAGCGGCCGTGGTCGGGTTCGCCGAGCAGGGCGGCGAACAAGGCATCGGAATCGAAGCGCGGCAGACACAGCCAGTCGATCGAGCCACGACGGTCCACCAGAGCCGCGCTGCGGCAGTTGCCGAGCATGGCGTAGTCTTCGATTCGCGAGGCCATCGTGGGCGCCGGGGCGGAGGAGCGGCGAGTCTGCCAGCGCCGGTGTTTGCGTCGCGTAATCGCCGCGCGGCACCGTTCAGGCGCGCGCAAGCGGCCGGCTGCGGCTACACTGCGGCTGCGCATGACTTCCGATCCCGCTGCCGCCGCCCTGCGCACTCTGGTCCTGGAGGACGATCCGATACTGCGCGATCGCATCCTGGTGCCGGGCCTGCGCCGTTTCGGCTTCGCCGCCGACGGCTGCGGCACCGGCGCGGAACTGCAGCAGCGGGTGCAGCGCGAGGGCGCCGAGATCGTGGTGCTGGATGTCGGCCTGCCCGACACCGACGGCTTCACCCTGGCCGGCGCGCTGCGCCTGCAATACCCGGACCTCGGCATCGTCATGCTGACCAGCCTGGGCCAGACCGAGGACCGCATCCGCGGCCTGACCGGCGGCGCCGACGCCTATCTGTCCAAGCCGGTGGAAATCGACCTGCTGGCCGCGACCCTGCACAGCCTGGCGCGGCGCGTGAGCGGGCGCCCGCCTGCGGCGCCGGCGCGCGGGCGCTGGCAGGTGAGCGAGGACGGCTGGTGCCTGCTGTCGCCCACCGGCGCCGCCGCCGCGCTGACCGGCAGCGAACGCCGGCTGTGCCTGCGCCTGCTCGAACAACCGGGCCTGCTGGTGGCGCGCGAGGCCTTGATCGCCGCACTCACCGATCGCGTGTACGACTTCGACGCGCACCGCCTGGATTCGATGGTGCACCGCCTGCGCAGCAAGGTGCAGCGCCGCTGCGGCGAGCCGCTGCCGCTGGCCGCGGTGCACGGCAAGGGCTACATCTTCGATCCCGCCGGCTGACCCGCCACTCGCCATCGCGCGCCGCGTGGCGCGGGCAGCCGCGGCAGGCCAAGCCTACGCCGGCACCGAGGCTGGCACTGCATCGGCGTGCGGCAGCACGATGCGGAAGCGCGTGCCCACGCCCACCGTGCTGTGCACCTGGATCCGGCCGCCGGCGCGCACCACCAGGTCGCGCACCACCGCCAGGCCCAGCCCGGTGCCGCTGTCGGCGGGCTTGGTGCTGTAGAACGGCTCGAACACCTGCGCGGCCACCTCCGCCGGCATGCCGTGGCCGTCGTCGGCGACCTCGATGACGGTGCCGTCGTCCTCGCTGGAGACGGCGATGTCGAAATGGCCGCGGTCGGCGATCGCGTCGCGGCTGTTGGAGGCCAGGTTCAGCAGCATCAGGTCGAACTGGCTGCGCTCGAAACGGATCGGCGCCGGCGCCGCAGGCAGCGCGCAGCGCAGCACGATCCGCGCCTCCAGCAGCTGCCGCAGCATCGGCTGCAAGGCCTCCACCGCGGCCGCGGCGTCGAAGCGTTCGACATGCTCGGCGTCGCGGCGGCTGAAGCGCAGCAGCCGGCGCACGATGGTCATGCCGCGCTCGGCCGATGCCTCCACCGCCGCCAGGCTGTCCTCCAGCTGCGCGATGCGCTGCGCGTCGCTGGCCAGGTCGTCGTCGTGGCGCGCGGCGGCGAAGCCGGACATCACCGCCAGGATGTTGTTGAAGTCGTGGGCCAGGCCGCTGGCCATGCGCTCGGTGATCTCGCGTTTCTGCGCGTGGATCAGCTGGGTCTGTGCGCGTTCGCGTTCCTGCATCTCCTGCTGCAGGCGCTGGCCGCGCGCGTTGGATTCGCGCAGGCTCTCGCGCAACGCTTCGGTGGTGCGATCCAGCAGCAGCGCCACCAGCAGGTAACTGAATAACACCGGCAACACGTTGAAGAGCGCCTGCGCCGGCGCGCCGGCCAGTTCGGCCAAGGCGTCGCGGCCCACGCCGACGCCGAGCATCAGCAGCAAGGCGACGAAGGTGACCCACAGCGCGCGGCGCCCCAGCACCAACCCGGCCAGGATCAGCACCAGCATCTGCGCCAGTTGATCCGGCAACTGCCGCTGGAAGCCGTGGATGGCGGCGTTGACCAGCAACGAGCCGAGCATCGCCCCGAGCAGCAGCCGCACGCCGCCGCGCAGGGCGCCATGGCGCACGCGCACGAAACCGATCGCCGCGCACACCCCGATCAGCAGACTCATGGTCAACGAAATCAGCATCCCCGGCGGCAGTGGCTGCCCACGCAGCTGCGGCCAGGCCAGCACCACCGCCACCACGATCGTGGCGGGAATGGTCACCGCCAGGAACAGCAGCAGCAACTGGATCACCCGCGCATTGCGCCGATCCACCTCGTCCACCAGCGGCGCGCGGCCCAGCCAGTTCCAGAACGCCTTCGCCATGCCGCCGTGCTCCATTCCCGTTCAGTGAGAATCCGATGATGATCATGCGAGAACTTGCAGGTGACAAGCCGGTGACGGCGGGCCTAAGTTCGCATGACGGAACACGCCCGGGGACGACGGCGCTGCTCCCAGACCACTCCTGACCGATGCGGAGGCGCACGCGCGCCGCCGACGTCACCTTCTGCCCTGCCGTTTTTCAGCCCGAGATCGCCATGAACGCATGCTCTTCCCTGCGCGGCACCGCCGCCCGTCATCCGATTCCCCGCGCGTACAGCACCCTGGCCCTGGCCTGTGCGCTGTGCCTGACTTCGACGGCGATGGCGCAGACGCCCACCACTCCGACCGCGACAGCCGCCAGCGCCCAGCCCGCCGCCGGCACCGACGCCACGGCCAGCGACGCCAGCGCGACCCCGGCCGCGACCACCTACGACCCCAGCGTCTACTTCAAGGCCACCGGCAGCGCCGACAGCAACGCCGGCGCCGAGGCCGACGGCGACGAAGCGCTGGCCGCCGGCGAGGCCGCCTCGGCGGTGGGGACCGGCACCATCGCGCTCGGCGGCGGTGCGGTCAGCTATGCCAATCACGCGGTGGCGGTGGGCCACAACAGCCTGGCCACCGAAATCTCCACCACCGCCGTCGGCGGCATGCTCGACCTGGATTTCTCCTACAAGCCCAACGGCGTGGTGATCCTGCAGCAGACTTCCGCCACCGGCGTGGCCGCCACCGCACTGGGCGCCGGTGCCCAGGCCAGCGGCCAGTACAACGTGGCGACCGGCGCCGGCGCGATCGCCAGCGACCGCTCCAGCGTCGCCGTCGGCGGCATCGTCGACGTGGGCGAGGAGATGAATCCGGGCTTCGGCGCCGAAGGCACCCAGTTGCAGGCCACCCAGGCCACCGGCCCGCTGTCCACCGCGCTGGGCGGCGGCGCGCTGGCCACCGCCTACAGTTCAACCGCGGTCGGCGCCCTGTCCGAAGCCAGCGCCAACCGCACCGTCGCCGTGGGCACCACCGCGGTGGCCAACCAGTACGCCGCCGTGGCGGTGGGCGCGCAGAGCACGGCCACTGCCGAATGGGCGAGCGCCTTCGGCAACGGCGCACGCGCCTGGGGCACCCACAGCGTGGCGGTCGGCGCCAGCGCGTTCGCGCAGAGCGACGACGGCACGGCGGTGGGCCCGGCGGCGTTCGCCGGCGGTGTCGGCGCCACCGCGCTCGGCAACGGCTCCTGGGCCGGCGGCACCCGCAGCCTGGCCCTGGGCGGCGGAATGGTGTGGAACGGCAACTTCTTCCTCGATACCCCGGTGCTGTTCTACGACAGCATCGCCATCGGCACCAAGTCCGATGTGTTCGGCGACCAGTCGATCGCGATCGGCCCCGGCGCGCGGGTCGGCAACTCGCAGTTCGTCAACGACAAGCAGACCATCACCAACAACAGCGTGGCGCTGGGCGCCGGCTCGGTCGCCGAACGCGACAACACCGTGTCCATCGGCGCGGCGGGCGCCGAGCGCCAGCTCACCAACCTGGCCGCCGGCACCATGGACACCGACGCGGTCAACCTGGCGCAGCTGCGCAACGTCGCCGCCGCGTTCGGCGCCGGCAGCGTGGTCGACGCCAACGGCACCCTGATCGGCGGCAATTACCTGGTGCAGGGCAGCCACTACACCGACCTGGGCTCGGCGATGGGCGCGCTCGACACCGCCCTGACCGGCTTCGGCAACCGCCTGAACACCATCGGCGGTTCCGGCGGCATCAGCGTCGGCGGCGGCGACGGTGCGGCGAGCGCGCCCAGCACCGGCGCCGGCACCAATGCCGTGGCCGTGGGTTCCGGGGCCACCGCCAACGGCAACAACGGCCTGGCGATGGGCGCGCAGGCGCTGGCCTATGGCCCCAACGACACCGCCATCGGCGGCAACGCCACGGTCAATGCCGACGGCAGTACGGCGGTCGGCGCCAACGCCCGCGTCGCCGCGGTGGCGACCAATGCGGTCGCGCTCGGCGAGAGCGCCAATGCCTCGGCCGCCTCGGCCACCGCGCTCGGCCAGGGCGCCTCGGCCAGCGCCGCCAATTCGGTGGCGCTGGGCCAGGGCTCGGTCGCCAACCGCGCCAACACGGTCTCGGTGGGCAGCGCCGGCAACGAACGCCAGGTCGCCAACGTCGCCGCCGGCAGCGCCGACACCGACGCGGTCAACGTGGCGCAGATGCGCGCCGGCAACAGCGCCACCCTGAGCAGCGCCAACGCCTACACCAACACCCGCATCACCGCGCTGGACGACAGCTTCAACCAGTTGCGCACCGACACCGAGCATCGCCTCGACGGCATGGACCGGCGCATGGACCGGCTCGGTGCGATGAGCGCGGCGATGCTCAACATGGCGGTCAACGCCGCCGGTACGCAGAGCCCGCGCGGGCGCGTGTCGGTCGGCGCCGGCTTCCAGGGCGGGCAGCAGGCGCTGTCGGTCGGCTACGCCCGCAAGATCGGCGCACGCGCCTCGTTCAGCCTGGGCGGCGCCTTCAGCAGCGGCGAGTCCTCGGCCGGCATCGGCGTGGGCATCGATCTGTGACGTCACGCGGCGCCGCGCGCGCCGCCGTTTTCTTCTTCTCACCTCTCTTTCCAGGATCTGCAGATGATGTCTTCCAATACGCTCGCCGCTGCCCTCGCCGCCGTCCTGTTCGCCGGTGGCGCGCAGGCGGCCTCTCCCACCATCGGCCTGGGCGGTGTGCAAGGTCCGGTGCCGCAATCGGCCAGCGCCAACGACCTGGGCCAGCGCTTCATCGTCAAGACCCGTGACGGCGGCAGCCAGGCGCGCAGCCTGCTGGCCACCACCCTCAGCAGCGCGGTGGCGCGCAGCGGCATGCAGCGCGCGCAGATCGGCAGCAACGGCCTGACGCTGCGCAGCGCCGTCAGCGCCAAGGTGCTGCGCGACATGGCGGTGCCGGGCTGGCATGTGGTGCAGACCTCGCGCCACCTCAGCGACAGCGAGCGCACCGCCTTCATCAACGAGCTGAAGGCCGATCCGTCGGTGGTGTCGGTGCAGGTCGATCGGCTGTACCGGCGCCTGGACGAGGCCAGCGTGCGCCTGCCGGCCGCCATCGCGGCCGCCGCCTCCACCACCCCCAACGATCCCGCCTACGCCAAGCTGCAGTGGAACTTCCACGACCCGGTCGGCGGGGTCAACGCCGAAGCCGCCTGGACCCGCTCCACCGGCAAGGGCGTGGTGGTGGCGGTAGTCGATACCGGCGTGGTCAAGGACAACCCGGACCTGGCCGCCAACGTGCTGCCCGGCTACGACATGATCACCGACCACCGCGTTTCGCGCCGCGACACGGACGGTCGCGTGGCCGGCGGCTACGACCTGGGCGACTGGGTGGAAGCCGACTACTGCACCGCACTGGGCGCGTCCGGCAATGCGCCGGAGCCGAGTTCGTGGCATGGCAGCCATGTGTCCGGCACCATCGCCCAGGTCACCAACAACAACCTGGCCACGGCCGGCCTGGCCTACGACGCCAAGATCGTGCCGGTGCGCGTGCTCGGCTCCTGCGGCGGCTTCGGCAGCGACATCGCCGACGGCATGCTGTGGGCCGCGGGCCTGCCGGTGGCCGGCCTGCCGACCAACCCGAACCCGGCCGAGGTGATCAACATGAGCCTGGGCAGCGGCGCGCCGGACAGCTGCCCGCAGATCTACCAGGACGCGATCGACCAGATCAACGCCAAGGGCACGATCATCGTGGTCGCCGCCGGCAACTCCAACGCCAACGCCGCCACCTACACCATGTCGTCCTGCAACGGCGTCATCAGCGTCGGCGCCTCGCGGGTGAACGGCGGCCGCGCCAGCTACTCCAATTACGGCACGCGCGTGGACATCGCCGCGCCGGGCGGTGGCGGCGACGTCGACGGCAACCCGAACGGCTACATCTTCCAGGTGATCAACGGCGGCACCCAGAGCCCGACCGGCGACTGGCAGATCGGCGGCATGGCCGGCACCTCGATGGCCTCCCCGCACGTGGCCGCGGCGGTGGCGATGGTGCAGAGCGTGGCCAAGACGCCCTTCAGCTGGACCGGCATGCGCGACCTGCTGCGCGCCAGCGCGCGACCGTTCCCGGTGGCGATCCCCACCACCACGCCGATCGGCGCCGGCATCCTGGACATCGACATGCTGCTGCAGATGGCCACCACCCCGCCGTGCGATCCGTCGGACAGCAGCTGCGTGCCGCCGACCAAGACCCTGGTCAACAAGGTGGAGATGCGCGGCATCGGCAGCCAGGGCGGCGATGCGCTGTACAGCTTCCAGGCCGCGGCCGGCACGGTGGTCAGCTTCATGACCTTCGGCGGCACCGGCAACGTGGCGATGTACGTGTCGGCGGGCAAGACGCCGACCAGCAGCAGCTACGACGCGCGCTCCACACGTGCCGGCACCACCCAGGCGGTGCGCCTCACCCCGTCCAGCGCCACGACCTACTACGTGCGGCTGAGCGGCAGCTACAGCGGCCTGACCCTGGTCGGGCGGCAGTAACGCCCGATCGCGCGGCGGCGCCGTTCGCCGCCGCGCAACGTGCGCGGGAGGAAGACCTCCCGCAGCGGTTCCGAAAGCAGCGACGTACCGACCATGACGCAATTCGCCCACCTTCCGGCGGGGTTTTTTTGCTTGGCGGTGCACGGCGATGCCGCGCGATGCCGCAAGCCCCTCTCCCACCGGGAGAGGGGTTGGGGTGAGGGTCCGGCACCAGGCGCGGTGCAATGGGCGACACGAGGCTACGCCCTACCCTCATCCGGCCCTCCGGGCCACCTTCTCCCGGTGGGAGAAGGAAAAAAGCTAGCGGCTTTCGCGCAGGAACCGCGCCATCGACGACACCCCCGGCAGCGCCGACCGGACACGTGCACGGGAGGAGCGCCTCCCACCGCGATTCCGAACGCATCGACGTGCCTACCATGACGCAATTCGCCCGCCTTCCGGCGGGCATTTTTTTGCTGGATGGTGCACGGCGGTGCGGCGCGAGACCGCAAGCCCCTCTCCCACCGGGAGAGGGGTTGGGGTGAGGGTGCGGCACGAGGCGCGGTGCAATGGGCGAGGCGAGGCGGCGCCCGACCCTCATCCGGCCCTCCGGGCCACCTTCTCCCGGTGGGAGAAGGAAAAACGCTAGCGGCTCTCGCGCAGGAACCGCGCCATCGACGACACCCCCGGCAGCGCCGGCTGGAACTGTCCGGCGACGTCGACGAAGCCGCGCATCACCGCGATCTCGCGCGGGGTGCGGTTCAAGGTATCGCGCAGTTCCGGATCGGCGCCGGCGCGCAGCAGGCGCTGCACCAGCAGCGGCAGGCCGTGCAGCGCGGCCAGGTGCAGCGGGCCGAAGCCGCGCGGATCCTGCACCTCCAGGCTGACCTCCTCGTCGAGCAGGCGCTCGACGCCGGCCAGCACCACCGGCTCCTCGCAGGCCGTGCCCGGTTCGGCGCGCGCGCCCAGCAGCAACAGCAACGGCGTGACCCCGCCGGCGGAACCGCGGTCGGCCTCGGCGCCGGCCAGCAGCAGCGTGTCCAGCAGGGCCAGCAGGCGCGACTTGTCGCGCGCGGTGAACCCGTACAGCGCGGCGCAGTGCAGCGGGGCCAGTTGCTGGGCGTCGCCGGCATGCACGTCGGCACCGGCGGCCAGCAGCCGCGCGGCGATGTCCGGCAGACCCAGCGCGCAGGCCAGCATCAGCACGGTGACCCCGCCCGGCAGGCGGTGTTCGATCTGCGCGCCGGCCTGCAGCAAGGCCGCGACGATCTCGGTCTGGCGCATGCTCACCGCCGCCGACAGCGGCGTGGCGCCGCTGGCCGCGGCGTGCTGCAGATCGGCGCCGCGCGAGAGCAACAGTTTCACCGCCTCGGCATGGCCGCCGCCGGCGGCGCGCAGCAACGCGGTGCAGCCCTGCGCGTCCACCGCATCCACCGGCAGGCCGAGGTCGATCAGCCGGCGGATCGCCTCGGCGTCGCCGACCATCGCCGCGGCCGGCACGTCGGCCTCGCGCAGCGGGCGCCGCGGCAGCGGCCAGGTGCGCCAGTCCAGCCAGTCGGCCAGGTCGCGGCGACCGCTGGCCAGGGCCACGCCGAGTGGGGTCTGGCCGTCGGCGGCGCGCGCGTCCGGCGAGGCGCCCTGCTGGATCAGCAGTTTCAGCGAGGCCTCGCGGCCCAGCGCGGCGGCCAGGTGCAGCGCGGTCATGCCGTGGCTGTCGCGCGCCTCGCGGTCGGCACCGCGCTCGAGCAATTGCAACTGCAGCCGCAGCCAGCCCAGCCGCACCGCCAGCGACAGCGGCGGATCGCCAGCCGGCGACGGCGCGAACGGATCGGCGCCGCGCTCCAGCAGTTCCAGGGCGAACTGTTCCAGCGCGCGCGAGGCGTGATCGTGCTGCGCGCAGGCGGCGAGCAGCCGGGTCAGGCCGCCGCGGCCGGCCGGCGACACGCCGTGGCGCAGCATCGCCTGCAGGCTGGGCACCGCCTCCACGCCGCGCGAGAGCAGCGCGAACATCGGGGTGTCGCCGCAGGCATCGAGCACCTCCGGCTCGGCGCCATGCGCCAGCAGCCAGTCCACCGCCTGCGCGTTCAACGCCAGCGGCGGCTCGTGCAGCAGCGCGCCCAGTTCCTCCGCCGCGCACAGCCGCGCCAGCGCGGCCAGGCCGTCGCGCGGCTGGCCCAGTTGCAGGCCTTCGCGCAGCAGTTCCAGCGGCGGCCGGTCGGGCAGTCCGGCCGGGCCGGTCTCGCCCTGGCCGTCGCTGACCGCGGCCGGCAGCGGATAGTCCGGGTCCAGCGCGGACACGATCGCCCAGCGCCCGGCCTCTGCGGCCAGGTCGACGGCGCGGCGGCCGCTCTGGTCCGGCAGCGCCGGCGCCACGCCCAGCTCCAGCAGGCGCCGGATCAGCCCGGGGGCGACGTGGTCGGCGGTGCAGGCCAGCAGGATCGCGTTGCGGCCATCGGCATCGACCGCGACCAGGTCCGGCTTGTGCGGCAGCAGCCGTTCCAGCACCGCCACGCGACCGTAGCGGGCGGCTTCCAGCCACGGCGTGCGGCCCAGCGCGTCGCGCGCTTCCAGGTTGGCGCCGGCGCCGAGCAGGGCCTGCACGATCTCCACGTGGCCGGCCTGCGCCGCCTCGTGCAGCGCGCTGCGGCGCTGGCGATCGCGCGCGTCGACCCGCGCCTTGTGCTTGAGCAGCAACTGCACGCCGGCCGGATCGTCTTCCTCGGTGCCGGCCGCGGCCAGCAGCACCGGACTGGCCTCGGCCGGCTCCGGCTTGGCGCCGCGTTCGAGCAGGAACTTGGCCATGCGCCAGTTGCCGACCTGGCAGGCCACCGCCAGCGGGGTCAGGCCGTCGCGGTTGGCCGCGTCCAGTTCGGCGGCGGCGTCGCGCAGCAGCGCGGCCACGCCCGGGTCGGAGCTGCGTGCGGCGTGATGCAGCGGGGTGTTGCCGTCGCCGTCGCTGGCGCGCGGGTCGGCGCCGTTGGCGAGCAGGGTCATCACCGCCTCCGGGCGGCCATGCCAGCTGTCGCGGGTGGCGGCCAGCAGCGGGGTCATGCCCAGGTGCGGGCGATTGACGTCGACCCCGCGCACGATCAGTTCGCGCAGCAGGCGCAGGTCCGGCAGCACCGCGGCCAGCACCGGCAGGCTGCGCTGGTCGCGCCACTCGGCGGCGGGCAGCGCATGCGGATCGGCGCCGGCCTGCAGCAGTTGCAGCGCGCGATCGACACGGCCACCGCGGGCGGCGTCGTACAGCGCCGCATGCAGTTCGTCCTGCGCCGGCGGCGGCTCGTCCGCGCGCGGCGCGGCGGTGGCGCTGAGTTCGGCGAACAGGTCGGCGGAGGACACCGGCGGGGTCAGCGTCTGCGGCGGCGCCACCCGTTGCAGGCCGGCGTGCAGCAGCGGCGACAGCAGCGCATAGGCCAGCGCCAGCGGCCAGCGTGCGGCCTCGGCGAGCAGCCCCGGCCAAGCCAGCACCACGCCGAGCCCGGCCAGCACCAATACCAGCGCGGCCACCGCCAGCCCGCGCCAGGCCTGCACGTCCTGCTGCGCCAGCGCCTGCCAGCGCGCACCCAGCGGGCCGCCCTCGGCATCGCTGCCGTGCCACAGCGGCCAGGTCCGCCACAGCCCGAGCAGCGCGGCACTGGCGGCCACGCTCAGCGCCAGCGCGGCGGCCAGGCTGCCGCTGTCGTGCAGCGCCGCCAGCGGCCAGGCCACCAGCACCGCGACCAGCGCCATGCCGCCGGCCCACAGCACCAGCAGCGGCGCCGCCGCGCCGACCAGGTCGCGCGCGGCGCGCGGACGCGGCCGGCTGCCACGGTGCCAGGACAACGCCAGCGCGAAGGCCGGTTGCGCCAGCCAGGCGCCCAGGGCGGCGGCCAGCGGGCCGATTCCGGCGGCCAGCGCCAGCACCGCGCCCAGGGCGGCGGCGAGCATCGGCGCACGCGCGCGGAGGAAAGAGTCAGTCATCGTGTCGATCGGTGGTGCCGGGCAGAGACGGCGGCAATTGCAGATGGAAGCCGCAGCCGGCGAGGTTGGCGCGCACCGCGGCCGGATCGGCGCGGGCCAGCGTACGTTCGGCGGTCAACGCCACCTCGAGCACGAACGCCAGCGGCTGCAGCGACGCCAGCAGCGCCGGCGGCAGACGGCCGAAGTCGTCGCGGGCGGCGAGATACAGATAGGTGTCCGGCTTGCGTCGGCTTTTGTAGACGTAGGCTTGCATGCCCGTGGCGTGCGCCTGGCGTGGAAAGGCAAGCGATTGTGGAGGAAATGCGCCAGCGGCGAAAGCGCACGCCGGCCCTGCGCTGAACGGATCCGGGCGCGGGCGCTATTCACGTTCGCGTCGCCGGTGTTTCACGGCATGACCGAATGCGTCGATATACTGCGGTGATTGTCCTTGTATGGAATACCGCGTGACCGAAGCGTCCCCGTCGCCCCGCATGGCCCCGGTGGCCATCCGCGCCTACACCGCGACCAACGCGCTCGGCAGCGGACTGCAGGCCCAGGCCGCGGCGCTGCGCGAGGGCCGCAGCGGCCTGCGCCGCAACGACTTCGGTCCGCAACCGCTGGAATGCTGGATCGGCCGGGTGGACGCGCTGGAAACCGCCGCGCTGCCGGAGGCCCTGGCCGCGTGGGAATGCCGCAACAATCGCCTGGCCTGGCTCGCCCTGCAACAGGACGGCATGGCCGCCGCCGTGGCCGCCGCGGCGCAACGCCACGGCGCCGAGCGGGTGGCGGTGGTGATGGGCACCTCCACCTCCAGCATCGGCGCCAGCGAGGAGGCCTACACCCGGCTCGAGCACGACGCGGACGGCCCGCGCATGCCCGCCGACCTGGACCGGCCGATCGTGCACACCCCGCATTCGCTCGGCGATTTCGTGCGCGCCGCCACCGGCCTGCGCGGCCCGTGCATCACCGTCGCCACCGCCTGCTCCTCCAGCGCCAAGGTGTTCGCCCAGGCCGCGCGGCTGATCGCCGCCGGCGTGGTCGATGCGGCCCTGGTCGGCGGCGTGGACACGCTGTGTGGCAGCGTGCTGTTCGGCTTCAACTCGCTGCAGGTGGTGTCACCGGAGCCGTGCCGGCCGTTCGACGTGCGCCGGGTCGGGCTGTCGCTGGGCGAGGCCGGCGGCTACGCGCTGCTGGAACGCGCCGATGCCGCCGACGCGCCGCCGGCGCAGGCGCTGCTGTGCGGCTATGGCGAATCCAGCGACGCCCACCACATGTCCGCGCCGCATCCGCAGGGGCTGGGCGCCGGCCTGGCGATGCGCGGCGCGCTGCAGCGCGCCGGCGTGGACCCGGCCGAGGTCGGGTATCTCAACCTGCACGGCACCGCGACCCCGGCCAACGACAGCGTCGAGGCCGCCGCGGTGGCGGCATTGTTTCCGCCGACCCTGCACGCCAGTTCGACCAAGGCCTGGACCGGGCACACGCTCGGCGCCGCCGGCATCGTCGAGTCGGTGTTCGCGCTGCTGGCGCTGCGCGACGGCCTGTTGCCCGGCACCCTCAACAGCGAACTGCCCGACCCCGCCTGCGGCCCGCAGATCCGCTTCGCCACCGCCCATGCACAGGTCCGCTACGCGATGAACAACTCCTTCGGCTTCGGCGGCAACAACTGCTCGCTGCTGTTCGGCCGCGCATGAGCACGCCCATGCTGAGCGCCACGATCGAAGGCATCGGGTTCTGGGCGCCCGGCCTGCCCGGGTGGGCGGTCGCGCAGGCCTTCGCACGCGGCGACGGCGCGCTGCTGGAGACGCCGGCGCGGCCCTCGCCGCAACTGCTGGCGCCCAACGAGCGCCGCCGCGCGCCGGACACGGTGGCGGTGTCGCTGGACGCGGCGCTGGCCGCCTGCCAGGACGCCGGCCGCGACCCGGCCACGCTGTCGTCGGTGTTCACCTCCACCCACGGCGACCTGGCGATCACCGACTACATGTGCACCACCCTGGCCAGCGAGCCGCTGTCGGTGTCGCCGACCAAGTTCCACAACTCGGTGCACAACGCCGCCGCCGGCTACTGGACCATCGGCGCCGGCGCCACCGCCGCGGCGACCGCGATCAGCGCGCACAGCGGCAGTTTCGCGCAGGGCCTGCTGGAAGCGCTGTCGCAATTGGCCGCAGGCGAAGAGGCGGTGCTGCTGGTCGGCTACGACAGCCGCTCGGTGGGCGCACTGGGCCGCATCGCGCGCAGCGAGGGCCTGCTCGGCGGTGCGCTGGTGCTGAGCGCCGGCGCGCGCGACGGCAAGCCGCAGTTGCAGGTGCAGCTGCGCGACGGCAGCGCACCGGTCGGCGACGGCGCGCTGGCGCGGCATGCCGCGGGCAACGCGATGGCGCCGATGCTGCCGCTGTTCGACGCGCTGGCGCTGGGCGGCAGCGGCTGCGTGCTCGATGCCGGCGGCGGCCGCTGCCTGCAGGTGGAGCTGCGCGCATGAGCCGCACGCCGCTGAGCGCCGCCGACGCGGCGATCCTGATTCCGGCCCTCAACGAACGGCTGCGCATCCGCGAGGTGGTCAGCGACGCGCTGGCGCACTGCCCGCGGGTGATCGTGGTCGACGACGGCTCCGACGACGGCACCAGCGACTGCATCGCCGACCTGCCGGTGACTCTGCTGCGCCATCCGCAACGCCGCGGCAAGGGCGCGGCGTTGCGCAGCGGCTTCGCCGAGGCGCAGCGCCAGGGTGCGCGCGCGGTGATGACCATGGACGGCGACGGCCAGCACAGCGCCGCCGACTTCCCGCGGCTGCTGGCCGCGGCCAACCGCCATCCCGGCTGCGTGATCGTCGGCGCGCGCCTGCGCAAGCGCGCCAGCCAGCCGCCGATCCGCCGCATCGGCAACGATTTCGGCGACTGGGGCATCGCCTGGGGCTGCGGCTTCCGCCTGGTCGACAGCCAGAGCGGCCAGCGCCTGTACCCGCAGTCGGTCTACACCCTGCCCGACGTGCCCGGCGAAGGCTTCGTGTTCGAGGCGCAGCTGCTGATCTCGGCCGCACGCCAGGCCGGCGCACGGGTGGTGGCGGTGCCGATCGAGACCCGCTACGCCAACCAGACCCCCGGCACGTTCCGCAAGAGCCACTTCCGGCTGGTGCGCGATCTGTGGAAGATCACCTCGCACGTGATCGTGCAGGTGTGGAGCTACGGGCACGTGGTACGCGAGTACCGGCGCACCCGCGCCAACCCGGTGCTGATCGACGACGTCGACGGCACCCTCGACACGGCCCCCCTGGCCGTCGCCAAGGAAAAGACGACATGAAGGCAGCGCAGGCGGATGTGGCGATTCTGGGCGGCGGACTGGCCGGACTGACCCTGGCGCTGCAGTTGCGCCAGCGCGACCCGCAGCTGCGCATCCGCGTGCTGGAACGGCGCGCCCACCCGGTGCGCGAGGCCGCGTTCAAGGTCGGCGAGTCCTCGGTGGAGATCGGTGCGCATTACTTCGCCGACGTGCTGGGCCTGCGCGAGCACCTGGATGCCGAACAGATCCGCAAGTTCGGCTTCCGCTTCTTCTTCTCCGACGGGCGCGCCGACATCGACCAGTGCACCGAGCTGGGGGTGAGCCAGTTGCTGCCCACTCCGTCGTGGCAGATCGACCGCGGCCGCTTCGAGAACTTCCTCGGGCAGCGCGCGCGCGCGATGGGCGTGGAGTTCCTCGACGGCAGCACGGTGCGCGGCGTCGATTTGGCCGAGGACGACGGCGACCACTGCGTGCGCTACAGCCGCGACGGCGCCGAGGCCAGCCTGCAGGCGCGCTGGGTGATCGACGCCAGCGGCCGCGCCGGCCTGCTCAAGCGCAAGCTCGGCCTGGCCCAGGACAACGCGCACCAGGCCAACGCGGTGTGGTGGCGGGTGGACGGGCTGGTCGATCCCAACGGCTGGTCGCAGGACAGTGCCTGGCTGCAGCGCTGCACGCCGCCGGACCGCTGGCGCTCGACCAACCACATGTGCGGCCCCGGCTACTGGTTCTGGCTGATCCCGCTGTCCTCCGGCGCGCATTCGCTGGGCATCGTCTGCGATGCCGCGATGCATCCGCTGGAGACCATGAACACCCACGCCAAGGCGATGGACTGGCTGCGCACGCACCAGCCGCAGGTGGCCAGCACGCTGGAGCGCAGCGAGCACACGGTGCAGGATTTCCTGTTCCTGCGCGACTTCTCCTACGGCTGCAAGCAGGTGTTCTCGGCGCAGCGCTGGGCGCTGACCGGCGAGGCCGGCGTGTTCCTGGACCCGTTCTATTCGCCGGGCAGCGACTTCATCGCCATCAGCAACACCTACATCTGCGAACTGATCGGGCGCGAGCGCGCCGGGCGCGACATCGCGCCCTACGCCGAGCTGTACCAGCAGCTGTATTTCTCGTTCTACGAGAACACCCTGACCCTCTACCAGGACCAGTACCCGCTGTTCGGCGACGCCCAGGTGATGCCGGTCAAGGTGATCTGGGACTACACCTACTACTGGTCGCTGCTGGCGCCGCTGTACTGCACCGACCGCATCGCCGACCTGGCCGTGCTGGGCCTGCTGCGCCCGGCGCTGCAGCAGGCCAGCGCGCTCAACCTGGGCATGCAGGCGCTGCTGCGCGACTGGGGCGCGGCCAACCGCGCGCAGGCGGCGGCGGTGGCCGACGGACGCCTGCTGGACCAGTACCTGATCGGCTGGTTCCACGAACTCAACCGCGCCCTGAGCGACCGGCTGGACGACGCCGCCTTCGTCGCCCGCCTGCACGGCAACGTCGCGCGCATGGCGGAACTGGCCGGGGAGATCCTGGCGCGCGCCCGCCAGCAGCATCCCACGCTGGCCGACCACGGCCTGCTGGACGCCTGCCGCGACGCGGCGACGCCGCTGCCGGTCCTGTCGCCGGCCTGGTACGCGGACGCCGCCTGATCCACGCGCAGGGCCGTGCCGCCCTGCAACAACGCGCGCCTCGCTTCCACGCCGCGAGGCGCCCGGCGAGCGCGCAATTGCGCGGCACGCGTCACATGGGGCGAATATCGCCCGCGCATTCGGGTTTTCGCACGCACGACGGTTGACGCCTTGCCGCCACCGGCGCGACACAGGCCCGCCGCGCCCGGCGCGTCCTCCAGGAGAACTCCATGCGCTCCACGCTGCTCGCCTTGGCCCTGCCGCTGGCCGCTCTCGCCGCCTCCTCCACCGCCCATGCGCAGACGACCGCGCGCGCACCGGCCACCCCGGCACCGCTGCAACAGTCGTGCGACGCGCTGGCGAGCCGGCTCGCCTATCCCGGCACCCGCTTCACCGCGGTGCGCAGCGTCGCCGCCGGCGCCCTGCAGGTGGCCGGCCAGCCGATCGGCGCGCATTGCCAGGTCACCGGCCTGATGCACGAGCGCGTCGGCACGGACGGCCAGTCCTATGCGATCGGCTTCGAGATGCGCCTGCCGGCGGCATGGAACGGGCGCTTCTTCTACCAGGCCAACGGCGGCCTGGACGGCAACGTGGTGCCCGCGCTCGGCGACATCGGCGGCGGCGGCCAGCGCGACAACCCGCTGCGCATGGGCTTTGCGGTCATCAGTTCCGATGCCGGACACAGCAACGCGCAGAACCCGCTGTTCGGCCGCGATCCGCAGGCGCGCCTGGACTACGGCTACCAGGCGGTGCAGGCGCTGACGCCGATGGCCAAGCGCGTGGTGCAGATCGCCTACGGCAAGGCGCCGGACTACAGCTACTTCGGCGGCTGCTCCAACGGCGGCCGCCACGGCATGGTCGCCGCCGCGCGCGACGCGCAGGACTACGACGGCATCCTGGTCGGCGACCCCGGGTTCCACCTGCCCAAGGCGGCGATCGCGGACCTGGCCGCGGCCCAGCAACTGGCGGCCCTGGCAGGCGGCAGCGACACGCGCAGCGGCCTGACCGCCGCCGAGCGCAGCCTGGTGGCCGAGCGCATCGTCGCCACCTGCGATGCGCTGGACGGCGTGCGCGACGGCATGGTGCAGGACGTGCTCGCCTGCCAGCGCCGCTTCGACCTGAACCGCGACGTCGCCACCTGCGGCAGCGCCGGGCGCACCGGCCAATGCCTGACCCCGGCGCAGAAGCGGGCGCTCGGCGCCATCCACGCCGGCGTGCGCAACAGCGCCGGCACGCCGCTGTACGCGCCCTTCCCCTACGACCCGGGCATCGCCAGCGGCGACTGGGCCGGCTGGCGGCAGGACGCCTCGCTGACCCTGGTGCCCGGCTCGGTGGCCTTCGGCTTCGTCACCCCGCCGGAGGACCCGGCGGTGCTGCAGGACCTCAAGCGCTACGCGCTGCAGTTCGACATGGACCGCGACGCGCCGAAGATCTTCGCCACGTCCGGCGCCTTTGGCGAATCCGCCTGGGCGTACATGACCCCGCCGAACGAGACCCAGCTGACCTCGCTGAAGAAGCGCGGCGGCAAGCTGCTGATCTACCACGGCACCGGCGACGGCATCTTCTCCTTCGCCGATACCGCGGCCTGGTACGACCGCCTGCGCACCGCCGATGCCGATGCCGCCAGCTACGCACGCCTGTTCGCGGTGCCGGCGATGGCCCATTGCGCCGGCGGACCGGCCACCGACCAGTTCGACGCGCTGACCCCGCTGGTGGCCTGGGTCGAGCAGGGCCAGGCGCCGGCCGCGATCGTCGCCAGCGCACGCGGCAGCGGCAGCGCCGCGCCCAACAACGAGGTGCCGGCCAGCTGGAGCAGCCAGCGCAGCCGCCCGCTGTGCCCGTACCCGCAGGTGGCGCGCTACGTCGGCGGCGACGTGGAGGCGGCGTCCAGCTTCGTCTGCCGCTGAGGGCGAACCGCCGTTGCGCCGCCGGTGTGGCGGCGCGACCAGCGCAGCGTCGTCAGCCCATGCCGCCGTTGATGCCGATGACCTGGCCGTTGATGTAGGCGGCCGCGTCCGAGCACAGGAACGCGACCAGCGCGGCCACTTCCTCCGGCTTGCCCGGGCGTCCGGCCGGAACCATCTGCTTGATCGCCTCCGGCGGGAACGCGCTCTCGGCCATCGCGCCCTGGATCACGCCCGGCGCGACCACGTTGACGCTGATGCCGCGGCTGGCCATTTCCCGCGCCAGCGACATGCTGGCGCCGTGCAGCGCCGCCTTGGCCGCGGCGTAGTTGGTCTGCCCGCGGTTGCCCAGCACCGCCGACACCGAGGACACGCTGACGATGCGGCCCCAGCGCGTGCGCGCCATCGGCAGCAGCAGCGGCTGGGTGACGTGGAAGAAGCCGTGCAGCGAGACGTCGATGACCCTGTGCCACTGCGCCGCGCTCATGCCCGCCATCGGCGCGTCGTCGTGGATGCCGGCGTTGTTGACCAGCACCTGGATCGGGCCGGCTTCCAGCAGCGTCGCCAGCGCCTGCGCGCTGACCTCGGCGTCGGCCACGTCGAACGCCACCGCCTCGGCGCTGCCACCAGCGGCGACGATCGCCTCCACCACCGCCACGGCGCGCGCGACGTTGGCATTGGCGTGCACGATCACGTGCAGGCCCTGCGCGGCCAGGGCACGGCAGATCGCGCCACCGAGATCGCCGCTGCCGCCGGTGACCAGGGCGCGGCGCGGTGCGGGGGATGCAGACATCGGGAATCCTCGGTCGCAATGAAGATGGGCCGTCATCCTAACGGTTCATCCGCGCGCCCGTAGGCGCGGTTTCAGCCGCGACGACGTGCAGGGAATACGCGGCGCGGCTGAAACGCACCGCCGATCACCACGGGACGTCTTTTTGTAGGAGCGGCTTCAGCCGCGATGGGCATTACCGGGGCGCGGCCCTCGCCCAGCGGTTGCCCCGGCATGCACGACGCGGGTACAGGGAGTTGCATTGCGTTGCCCGGGCGCACTGTGGGAGGGACTTCAGTCCCGACGCCCTCCAAGGTCGGGTCCTCGCAGACTGCGTTCGTCGCCACTGCAGGGCCGTCGACGCCACGCGGTCACGCCGCGCCCAGCATCACCGTCGCGCGACCCTCGGCCAGCAACTGCCCGGCATGGGTGATGCGGAAGGCGTACTGCTGGCTGTCCTCGGCCTGCAGCAGCACCTCGGCCTCGCCTTCGATCGGCCCGGCCAGGTCCTGCAGTTCGCTGACATGCAACTGCACCCCGCGCAGCGCCACCAGCATGCCCGGCCGCACCGGCGTGCCCGCGGCGCGACCGAGCAGGCCGCCGTGCACCGCCATCGCCTGCGCGCCGTACTCGCACAGGTGCAGCGCGTGCAGTCGGCCGCCGCTGCGCAGCGGATGCGCGGCCTGGCGATGCGCGCCGCTGCGCAGCAGCACGCGCTGCGCGTCCCAGGCGGCCACCTCGTCCCACAGGCACATCCGGCCCTGGTGCGGCACCAGCGCGGCGATCGCGTCGCGTCCGTGCAAGGGCTCAGTGTGCATGGCGGCTCTCCCGGGCCTCGCTGGTGGTCTCGCGCGAAATCAGCAGCGCCAGCACGAAATTGAACAGCACGCCCAGCGCCACGGTGCTGCCGATCGCGCGCAGCACCGGGATGCTGGAGGCGGCCAGCAGCGCGAACACCAGCAGGGTCATCAGGCTGCACACGATCAGCGCATGCAGGGTGCGCAACTGGTCGGCGCGGTCGTCGCCGGCGTGGTCGAAGAACAGCGCGTAGTCCAGGCCCAGGCCGGCGGCCAGGATCAGCGCGATCAGGTGGAACAGGTTCAGCTCGACCCCGCAGCCGCGCAGGATCGCCAGGATCAGCAGCGTGGTCAGCGCCATCGGCAGCAGCACGCGCACGATCCGCCGCGGCGTGCGCAGCGCGATCGCCACGGTCAGCGCCAGCAGCACCGCGGCCACGCCGAGCGCGGCGAGCACGCGGCCGCGGTAGGCGGCGACCAGCGATTCGGAGGCGTCCTTCAGGTCCAGCAGTTGCGCGCCGCTGCCCTGCACCGCGCGCGCCAGCTGCGCCGGATCGCGCAGCCCGGTCAGCGACACCAGCGCGGTGGCGCGGTCCGGACGCTCCAGCAGCAGGCCGCCGACGGGCGTGGCCAGCGGCGTGCCGCGCAGCGCACGCGCGGTCAGCAGCGGCGCCGTGCGCGCGGCCTGCAGGTCGGCCAGGAACGGCGCGAAGGCGTCGGCACGGAACGGCGTGGCGGCGACCGCGGCGGCGGTGATCGCCTGCGCCTGCGCCGGATCGGGCAAGGCGGCCTGGCGTCGGCGCTGGGTGGCGGCGCTGGGCAGGTAGCGCGCGGCCATGTCGTAGCCGGCCAGTTCGCCCTGCGCCACCAGCGCGTCCAGGCGCGGGCGCAGGCGTTCGGACGCGGCCAGCGCGGCATCGGCGGAGGCGGCCGGCAGCGCCAGCACGTAACGCACGTCCGGCGCGCCCAGTTCCTGGCGCAGGTGCGCGTCGCGGGCCAGGCCGTCGGCCGGCACCGGGGTCAGCTTGGACAGGTCGTTCTGCCAGAACGGGCCCGGCGCGAACACGATGACCGCGGCCGCCAGCAGGGCCAGCGGCACCAGCGACCAGCGCGGCCGTGGCAGCCGCGCGATGCCGCGCCACAGCCGCTCCAGCATCGGCGAATCCGCATGGTCGCGCGGCGAGGGATCGATCAGCGCCGGCAGCAGCAGGCGCGTGGTCAGCGCGGCCACCAGCAGGCCGGCGATGGTGAACACCGCCAACTGGCGCAGGCCGTCCACGCCGGAGAACAGGAAGGTGACGTAGGCGATGCAGGTGGAGACCACGCCGGTGGCCAGCGTCGGCCACAGATGGCGCGCGTTCTCGCGCGGATCCAGGCCCGGGCGCTGGTGGCTGAACAGATGGATCGGGTAGTCCTGGACCACGCCGATCAGGGTGAAGCCGAACGCCACGGTGATGCCGTGCACGCCATCGAACAGCAGCGCCACCGCGCCCAGCCCGGCCAGGCCGGCGCTGGCCAGCGGCAGCACGCCCAGCACCGGGATCTTCCAGCTGCGGTAGGCGACCAGCAGCAACACGATCAGCCCCACCGTATCCAGAGTGCCGATCCACTGCGCCTCGTTCTGGGTGCGCCCGCCGATCTCCACCGAGAACGCGCCGGGGCCGGTCAGGGTCAGCTTGCTGCTGGTGCCGGCGCTGACCTTGGCGAAGGCGGCGTGGATCGCATCGACCGCGCGTTGCTGACCGGTGGGGTCGAAGCCGGCGGCACGGGTCTGCGCGACCAGCAGCGCGTCCTTGCCGGCGCGGTCGAACCACACCCCGTCGCGCTGCTGCGGGCCGCCGGCCGGCTGCAGGCTCTCGGCCAGGTGCAGCACTTCCAGGGTCGGATCGCGCGGCAACAACGGCTCCACCATCGCCGCCGCCGGCGAGCCAAGGTCCTGCAGCCGCGCCTGCAGCGCATCGCGCAGGGTCGGCGCATCCAGCGGTCTGGCGTCGAAGCTGTCGCTGAGCAGGTAGCGGTACGGCAACAGGCGCGGCGGGATCGCGTCCAGGCCGGCATCGGCACCATTGGCGACCAGTTCGAACACGTCGTGCTGCGCGGCCAGTTCGGCATGCAGCGCCTGCGATTGCTTGGCCAGCGTGGCCGGATCGGCCCCGGACAGCGACATCAGCAGCAGCCGCGAGCCGGGGCCCTCGCCGAGCTCGTCGAGCAGCAGCTTTTGCGCCGGGGTGCGGGCTTCCGGCATGAATTTGCGCAAGTCCCCCGACACCTGCAGCGCATTGCCCAGCCAGATCCCGGCCACGGTCAGCAGCGCCAGCCACAGCAGCGCCAGCGAGATGCGCATCTTCGAACTGAGAGCACGCTTCATCGCCGCGTCCCCACGTCTGCCTGCACCGCGCGATCAGCCGCCGCGCGCGCAGCCGTCGGGCCGGCAGCACGCTGCCGGCGGGCGCCTCGTGCGGGGATCACGCCGCGTCGCCGTGGCACAGCGCGGTCAGCGCAGCGCCGTCGGCGAGGGTGCCGGCGGCCTGCGCAGCACCGGCCAGCAGGGTGCGCTGGACGTCGCCCTTGGCCGGGGTGGTCTCGATGCAGCGCAGTTCGGCGCCACGGCCGTACAGGCGCAGGCTGCGCACGTGCGCGGCCACGGCCGGGTCCTTGGGCTGCAGCTGCAGCTGCCAGCGCTCGCGGGTGCCGCTGCTGCTGATGCTGTACTGCTGCTGCAGCAGTGCGCGGTCGCCGGACAGCAGCGCGCCGAAGCCGCTCTGCAGGCCTGCCAGTTCCGGCACCCGCGCCAGCGAGAAGCGCCGCGGCGGCTTGCCGTCGCGCTCCAGCGTGGCTTCGCCGCCGCGCAGGGTGGTGGTCTCGTGGTACGGCGCGGTGACCTCGCGCACCAGGGTCTGCGCGTCCGGGCGGCGGTACTCGCCCTGCACCCGCAGCGGCGCCTTCAGCAGCGCCGAGCCGCGCAGTTCGACGAAGGCGGTGCTGACCGGCGCCGGCCGCGCCAGCTTCTGCAGGATCCAGTCGGCGTCCGGCAACTCAGGCGATGCGGCGCTCAGCGGTGCGGCGCTGCACAGCAGTATCAGCATCCACGGCAAGGTGCGGCGCATCGGCATGGCGGTTGTTCCAGAAGTCGTAGAAGTTGAACCAGTTGTAGGGCGCGGAGCGGGTGTAATGCTCCAGCCTGGCGGCGTAATCGCGGATGAGCGCGGCCAGCACCGGCGCACGTTGCCGGCGCGGCAGGTCCAGGCCTTCGCTGAAGGTCTCGAACACCAGCTCGTAGCGGTTGCCGCCGCGGTACAGCCCGAATGCCAGCACCACCGGCACCTTGAGCGCGGCGGCGATCAACCACGGCGAGGTCGGGAACATGGCGCCCTGGCCGATGAAGGCGGCCGGCAGCGCCGGATCCTCCGGGCGCGGCCGGTCCACCAGCAGCGCGACCAGCGCGCCCTCGTCGGTGGCCTGCTTGATCGCCATGACGATGGAGGTGCTGTCCATGCCCGCGTCGATGATGTTGGCGGCCAGTTGCGGGTTCAGCGCGCCCAGCAGTTCGGTCATCGCCGGGTTGTGCGCCTTGTCCAGCACCACCTTGACCTGCACGTCCGGGCGCTCGGTGGCCAGCACCCGCAGCGCGTCGAAGCTGCCCAGGTGCGAGCCGAAGATCAGCACGCCGCGGCCGCGGTCCATCTGCGTGTGCAACTGGTCCAGGCCGCGGATCTGCACCCGGAACCGGTGCATCTGCCCGCACAGCATGAACACCCGGTCGAGAATGGTGGAGGCGAAGGTGTGGATGTGCCGGGCCACCTCCAGCAGCGTGGCCGGGCGGTCGAACACGCGGCTCAGGTAATGCCGCGAATCGCGCCGCTCCGGGCCGCGCACCAGCAGGAAGTACAGGGTGATCGGGTACAGCAGCAGGCGCCCGACGGCGCGGCCGCCATAACGGGCGATGCTGCGGATCAGCCACAGGGCGAAGCGGCCGCCGCCTTCCGGGCGCTGCTTCCAGCCGGCGCTCACGGCGCCGCCTCGGCGTTCAGCTCGCCGCTGACCAGCAGGTCCTCGCCGCGCAGCACGCGGAAGCGCCAGCGCGGCGCGGCACCGTCCAGTTCCACCCGCGCCGGCTGGCCGGGCAGCAGCGGCTGCAGGAACTTCACCTGCGGCAGGCGCAGCGGCGCGCGCGCGCCGTGCGCCGCCTCGACGGCCTGCAGCACGTGGTCCAGCACCACGACGCCGGGCACCACCGGGCGGCCCGGGAAGTGGCCGGGCAGGCTGGGATGATCATGCGGTACGACGAATTGCATACGGGCGACTCATATCCTGGGTTCGAGCATGGCACGGACGGCCTGGTGCGCGCGCTGGGTCACTTCCTGGCGGTTCAGCGGGCCGTCCTCGCCGTTCACCCGGATCGGCGTGCCGATCCGCACCCGGATGACGCCGGGCCGGACCCGGAACAGGCTGGTCGGCGGCAGCACCTTGCCCGCCCCGTCCAGCGCCACCGGCACCACGTCCACCCCAGCGTCGATCGCGGCCTGCAGCAACCCGGCCTTGAACTCGGCCAGCGCGCCGCTGCGGCTGCGGGTGCCTTCCGGGAACAGGCACAGGTCCTCGCCACGGCGCAGCAACGCCGCCGCCTCGCGCCGCATCATCGCCCCGGCGCGGCGGCTGTCGCGGTCCAGGAACAGCATGCCGGTCGCGCGCGCATACCAGTTCACGAACGGCACCTTCAGCATCTCGTCCTTGAGCAGGAAGCGCAGCGGCACCGGCAGCGCCATGAACAGCGCGCAGATGTCGATGATCGACTGGTGGTTGCTGACGAACAGGTGGTTGCGCGACCAGTCCACCCGCTCCTGGCCCTCCACCTCCAGCCGTGCCCCGGCGCCGAACAGCAGCACCGGCGCCCAGAACCGCGCGCCCATGCGCAGCGGCAGGCGCGGCCCGGTCAGCCACAGCAGCACCAACGCGACGACGATGCCCAGCGCGGTGTGCGCCAGGGTAAATGCCAGCTGCAGGGTGTTCCACACGGCCCAGGCCATGCGCGAGGGCATCCCTGCCTGCGGCAACTTGCTGTTTTCCTTGATGATCTGCACGACCCTTGCGTCCCCTGCACTGCGCGCGTCAGCGCAACAGATCGCGCCAAAAAACCGGCCCCAGCCGCGCCAGCCGGTGCAGGAAGTCGGGCAGATTACGGTAGGGACGCTGCGGAAACCAGCGCCCGCGCAGCAGGTACTCGCCGACGAAGAAGCCGCCGATGACCCCGTAGCCCAGCAGATTGGCGAACAGCGAGGCGCGCGCATCGCTGATCGGCAGCGGCGCGGCCAGGCCCAGCTGCGCCAGCACCCCGCTGGGCTGCGCGCACAGCGCCAGCACCAAGTTGAGCAGGGTCAGCCCGACCAGCAGCAGGGTCCAGGCCAGGGTCAGGCGACGGGTGTAGCGCAGTTGCTCCGGGGTGATCGGCATGCCGGCCTGCCGGTACAGGGCCTCGACGATGCGGGTGATCAGCGGCGTGCGCCCGCGCTGCAGGCTGCGCCCGAAGAACCAGGCCACCCAGGCGGTGAACAGCACCGGCGGCGCGGCCAGCAGCAGCAGTGCGTGCGGCGAGCGCCACAGCGGCACCAGCGCCGCCGTCGCGGCGATGGCCAGCGCCCAGGCCCAGGGCCGCCAGCGCGCCATCGGCTCCACCAGCACCATCAGCACCAGCGCCGCGCCGGCCAGCACCGCCAGGTCCGGGCGGTGCGCGGCATTGGCCCAGTGCGCCAGTGGCGAGTAGGCCAGCGCCAGCAGCACGCCCAGGGCCAGCGCCCAGGGCGCGGCGTCGGCCGGCTCAGCTGGTCTTGTTGGCTTCGACATGCGCCGACAGCGCGCGCAGCGAGGCGAAGATGCGGCGGTTCTCGTCGTTGTCCGAGCGCAGCTGGAAGCCGTAGCGCTTGCTGATCGCCAGCGCCAGTTCCAGGGCGTCGATCGAGTCCAGCCCCAGGCCGGTATTGAACAGCGGCGCCTCCGGATCGATGTCGCCGGGCTGGACGTCTTCCAGGTTCAGGCTCTCGACCAGCAGCTCGGCCAGTTCACGTTCGGCGGCGGTTTGCGAAGACATCCAGGGGCTTCCAGGCGAAAGGACGGGTGCGACAAGATGGTGCATCGGGCGCTGCGGCGCAACCATCGGCCCGCGAACGGCACGCTATCATGCCGTTTCGCCCCGCCGTTGCGCCCGCAGGTTCCCTCAGGATGACGTCCGCCGCTGTTGCTTCCCCTCCCCCCACCGCACGCGACGCCGCGGCAGACACGCCCGACGTGCTGGTGATCGGCGGGGGGCCGGCCGGCTGCGCGGCGGCGATCGTGCTAGCGCAACGCGGCTGGCGGGTGACCGTGCTGGAAAAGGACCACCATCCGCGCTTCCACATCGGCGAATCGCTGCTGCCGATGAACATGCCGATCCTGCAGCGGCTGGGCGTGCTCGACCAGGTGCGGGCGATCGGCGTGCTCAAGCTCGGCGCCGATTTCCCCAACGATGCCGGCGGCTACAACACCTTCCGCTTCGCGCACGCGCTGGGCGCGCAGTCCGACTTCGCGCTGCAGGTGCCGCGCGCCGACTTCGACCGGGTGCTGTTCGCGCAGGCGCGTGCGGTCGGCGCCGACGTGCACGAGGGCGTCCGCGTCGAAGCGGTGCAGCTGGACGGCGAGGCGCCGACGGTGCAGGCGCGCGGCGCCGACGGTGTGCGCCACTACCGGCCGCGCTACCTGATCGACGCCAGCGGCCGCGACACCTTCCTCGGCAACAAGCTCAAGCTCAAGCGCGCCAATCCGCGGCACCAGTCGGCGGCGCTGTTCAGCCATTTCCGCGGGGTGGCGCGGCGCCCCGGCGAGGACGCCGGCAACATCAGCATCTATCGCCACGCGCACGGCTGGATGTGGCTGATCCCGCTGCCCGACGACGTGATGAGCGTGGGCGCGGTGTGCGACCCGGAGTACATGAAGACCCGCCAGGGCTGCGACAGCGAGACCTTCCTGCTGCGCACGCTGGCGCTGAATCCGGACGTGGTGGCGCGCATGGCCGGCGCGCAGCGCGTGGCGCCGGTGCACGCCACCGGCAACTACGCCTACGAATGCACGCGCATGAGCGGGCCGCGCTGGCTGATGCTCGGCGACGCCTACGCCTTCGTCGACCCGATGTTCTCCTCCGGCGTGTACCTGGCCATGCACAGCGCCGAGCGTGGCGCGTCCGTGGTCGACGCGGCGCTGCGCGACCCGGCCAGCGAGGCGCGGCTGCAGCGGCGCCTGCAACGGCACCTGCGCGGCGGCCTGGACGAGTTCAAGTGGTTCATCTACCGCTTCACCTCGCCGACCATGCGCGAGCTGTTCGCGCAACCGCGCAACGTGCTGCAGGTGGAACAGGCGGTGGTGGCGATGCTCGCCGGCGACGTCTTCGACAACCGTGCGGTACTGCGCCGCCTGCGGGTGTTCCGTGCCATCTATGCGCTGTCCGCAGTGGCGATGCTGCCGCGGGCATGGCGCGCCTGGCGCCACCGCCGCCGCCAGGCCCGCGAATCGTTCCACGGCGACACCTTGCACGGAGAAACACCATGAGCCGCCCGCACCTGCAGTTTCCGCACCACACGCAGGGCCATCCGCAGTTGCAGGTGGACTACGTCGCCGAGACCGATCCGGGCCGGTTGCTGGACGAGGACCGGGTGCTGGCGGTATTCGGCTTCGGCGAGACCGCGCCCTACCACGACGACCCGCGCTACCTGCGCGTGCCGCTGCAGCCGCACGGCCCGCGCATGCTCGAGGTATGGCGCACCGATGCCCCGGTGCACAGCGGCCGCGACGGCGCCATCGCCTGGGCCAGCGACGGCCGCCTGCAGTTCGGCGTCATCGAGATCGACGAGCGCCAGGTCGACCTGGACATCGAGGAAGCCGCCGCGCTCGCCTACGCGCAGATCAGCGCCTTCGTCGCCGGCAGTGCCACGCCGCGCCTGCTGCGCATCTGGAACTACCTCGACGCGATCACCCTGGGCAGCGGCGACCGCGAGCGCTACCGGCGCTTCTGCGTCGGCCGTGCGCGCGGACTGGGCGATTTCGACGCCACCCAACTGCCCGCGGCGACCGCGGTCGGCCGCTGCGACGACGCGCGGGTGATGCAGATCTACTGGCTGGCCGCCGCGCAGGCCGGCACCCCGCTGGAGAACCCGCGCCAGGTCAGCGCCTACCGCTACCCGCGCCAGTACGGCCCGCAGCCGCCCAGCTTCGCCCGCGCCATGCTGCCGCCGGCCGGCAGCGACATGCCGCTGCTGCTGTCGGGCACCGCCAGCGTGGTCGGCCACGCCTCCATGCATCAGGGCCAGTTGCTGGCGCAGCTGGAGGAAACCTTCGCCAACTTCGATGCCCTGCTGGCCGCCGCGCGCGAACACGCCCCGGACCTGCCACCGCAGTTCGGCGACGGCACCCGCCTCAAGGTCTACGTGCGCGAGCCCGGCGACCTGCCGCTGGTCGCCGATGCCCTCGACGCCCGCTTCGGCGACCGCGTCCCGCGCCTGCTGCTGCACGCGGTGATCTGCCGCGACGAACTGGCGGTGGAGATCGACGGCGTCCATGGTTGAGCGGCGACGCAAGATCGTCCTGGTGTCCGGCGCCCCCGGCGCCGGCAAGACCACGCTGGCGGTACCGTTGGCGGCGCACCTGGGCTTTCCGCTGTTCTGCAAGGATTTCATCAAGGAGACGCTGACCGACGCCCTGAGCGATGGCGGCGGCGATCTCGCCGCATCGCGCCGTCTCGGCGGCGCAGCGATGGAGGTCCTTTGGTCGCTGGCACAGCGCAGTCCGCACGCGGTATTGGAAGCCAACTTCCGGCCCGGCAGCGACTACGAACGCGGCAGGATCGCCGCACTGGAGGCGAGGCTAGTGGAAGTCCATTGCCACTGCGGCCATGACGAGACCCTGCGCCGCTTCCGCGCGCGCGCCGCGACGGGCAGGCAGCATGCGGCGCACCCCCTGCGGGAACTGCCGCCCGACCTGCTTGCCGACTATCCCGGCCCGATCGGCCTGGGGACGGTGATCGACGTGGACACCCGCATGCCGGTGGATCTGCAGCACCTGTTTGCGCAAGTCGCCGCCGCGCTTTCCTGAGCGGGTACCGACACCGCCGCTGCTGCGACGGTTGCGCCCTTGCGGCGCGCTGTCCCTGGGCTTGCGCCCAAGTGCGGTCTGTGTGGGACGGATGCCGTTTCGCTGCTTGCCCGGCGCAAATCACGTTGGACGCCGGACGTGGCAGAGCAAGCGCGTATGCGTCGATGTTTCGCACCGCTGCCTTCCACGCATGGTCATCCCATCTCGCCGGCCACGCAGTGGCGACATGCTCTAACGCGTCGGCGCGGCCAGGTTACGGTCCAATTCCGGATGTATGCTGCGCTGCTGCTCCTGCCCCAGCGCCTGATTGGCCAGCGCCAGTTTCTGGTCCGACTGTTCCACGGGCGTGGCCAACGCCTGTGCCACCGGAACGACCGCGCGCTTCATCGCCGGGTCGTCCAGTGCGCCCTGCACGGCGATCAGGTTGCCTGTTTTCCCCAGCAGCACGTGGTCGACCCGCTCCAACGCGTTGCCCGCCAGCGAATAGCCCGCCGCGCCCGGATACATGTCGCGATTGTCCTTGCAGGCCGCCAGCAGGCTGCGGCTGAGCCGCTCGCTGTCGTGGTCGTAGGCCTTGCCCAGGTCTGCGTCGACCCTGCGCATGCCTGCGCGGATCTGTTCCAGCAACGCGTGATCCGGATGCCCCGGTAGCGAGGGATCGTCGCTCCGGTGCGCCTCGGCGCCTTGCGCGGGAGGCGTTGACGGTTCGGGCAACCCGTTGGCCAGGGGCGACATGTGCCGATGGGTGTCGGCGGTGTGCTGCAGCAGTCCCGCGACCGGCGGCTGCGTGCTGGTGTCGAAGTACGGCAGAGGACGCCGATCCCTGCCCAGATCCAGCCCGTTCTCTTCCAGCAACGATTCACGCAGATGCAGTCGCGACAGGTTCAGCGCGATCTGCGGGGTGTCGTTGCCAGGTTGGGGCGGATGGCTTGCTCGCTCCTTCTGTGCGATGAACGAGATCGAATTGGCTGCGTAGTAGTTGGGATAGTCAGAGTTTCCGAGCGCGCCCAGGCCACCCGGGCTTCTAGGCAGCTTATCGAAGTAGTTCTGCCCCATTGCCTCCAGATTGCCCGGGGTTGGACTAAGCGTCAGATCGCTATCGATGCTCAAGCTCTGCTTCAGCTCATAGGACAAACCGCGCGGCCCGCTCTTGACCTCAATAAAGTCAGCCATTCGACCTGGCTGCTCGCGATAGATGTCTTGAAGCGATGGATGGGGATTGACTGCTTTCACCCTGCTTACGACAGCGTTCCATCCCGCAATTTCTGCTCCAGCCTCATCTCGCCGGTGCTGAGACAATAAAGTGTTGAGAGGCTCGGTATAGTCGCGAGGCTCTGACTGGTGCCGCGCAATGTGCTTCACCGCGTCATGGAAAGCTTCGCGCGCTTGCGCAGTGTCAGCGGCATTGAAACCGTGTTGCAGCTCGTGCCCCAACACGAATGTCAGCTCACCGGCAGCGGGCAACCTGCCTCCAGGCAGCGCCGTGAGTCGTGCCAGGGGAATCCGCATGGACTGCGTCTGAGGCTCGTACTCACCGCCAGCATTCGGATTGGTCAGTGGCACGATCTGCTTCAGGTACTGTCGCTCAACTGCCGCGTTGAACTGATCTACCAATGCAGGAGAAGCATTGACGATCGCCCGCAAATTATCCGCTTGCTCTCGAGTGACGCCAGGTTGGGTAGAAAATGCCGAAATGATAGTTTCAGCTTGTGGACTGAGCCCCGCCATGTTGCTCTCCTGCGATCAAGTGACAACGATCGTCCTGACGCAGGAACGACCGCTGCCTGTGTCCGATGTCCACACATGCTCACCTTCGGGATAGACCTCCACATGCATTCCCGGACGATCAAAAGAGTCGTACAGAAGCCGACCATTCAGCAGATTCGGCTGCCCTGGGGCCGGCTGCGGAGGCGAATCGAAATTATGCTGACGGGCAAATCCCATTTCTTCCAACTGATGAGTGAATTGATCGAAGTCGAGTTGGCAGATATCCCCCATTTGCGGCGAAGCGCCTGAGACGACCGGATTGAATCCGAAGTCCAAACGGGGAGGAACGGCACGCATATCGACCTCAAAGCCATGAGCCCACTCCGGGCTTACCTGCTCCCCAAATCCATAACGGTCCACGCCGTTCTCCCCACGCTCGACCGCCACCCCCATCACCTCACGCAAGCGCTCCGGCGTGAATTCGGCGACGCTCCTGCTGGTCCGGATCAAGGTCAGCAATCGGCTGAGCATCTGCTCGGCGCTCAGCTTGGGCGACACGGACGCGGCGGCCTGATCGGCGGCGCCGGACGAGGGGGACGAGGTCATGGCGGGAGATTCCTTGGCAGGAGGCGCAACGGCAGGCGTCCGCGCGGGCGCATGGGTGCAGGCCCCGCACAGCAGCGAGGCGATCAGGACGAGAGAAGCCCGATGGGGCATGCGGCACATCCTTGCGGCGCGAAGCGATGGGCGCAGTATACGAACACCAACGTATGGGGTTGCAAGCCGCTCCCAGCCACACCGCGCGGCGGACGACAGCGCACTGCGCTGCGCAAATCTTGCCACGCTGGCGCCTGGTCGATGGGCGCTAGGCCAGCGCCCTACCGGCAGAGCCTCAGTCCTCGCGACCCGCCGCCAACAACGCCAGCATGCGATCGCGCGGCAGCTTGCCGGTCTCGTTGCGCGGCAGGGCGTCGAGCAGGCGCAGGCGGCGCGGCAGGAACACCGGATCCAGCTCGCGGCGCAGGGCGGCGAGAATCGTGGCCTCGTCCAGGGTCGGTGCCACCACCACCGCGGCGATGCGGCCCACCGCCTGGCCCGGTTCCGGATCCAGTTGCAACATCGCGCCGTCGACCACGCCCGGCAGGGCCAGCAGGCGCCGGGTGAGGTCGGCCAGCGAGGCGCGTTTGCCGGCGATCTCCAGCAGGTCGGCCTGGCGCCCGCGCACCTGGAAACGGCCGTCGGCATCCACTTCCATCAGGTCGGCCAGCAGCACCGGCTGCGGCAGATGCGGCGCGTGCACCAGGGTGCCGTCCGGCTGCGGCGCCACGCGCACGCCGGGCAGCGGCGTCCACGGCACTTCGCAGGCGGTGCGACGGCTGGCGAACACGCAGGTTTCGGTGGAGCCGAACATCTCGCGCACCTCGCCGCCGAAGCGCGCCTCGGCGGCGGCGGCCAGTTCCTGCGCCAACGGCGCGGTGGCCGAGACGATGCCGGCCAGCGGCGGCAGGACGACACCGGATTCGACCAGCGCGCGCAGATGCACCGGCGTGGTCACCAGCAGCCGCGGCGCCGGCAGTTGCGCCAGCGCGCGCGCCACGTCCTCGGGAAAGAACGGCCGCCCGGCGTGCACCGCCAGCGGCGTCACCAGCGGCAGCAGGATCGACAGCTCCATGCCGTACATGTGCTGCGGCGGCACCGTGGCCACCACCTGCGGCACCGCCGTGTCCGGCCATAGCCCGACCAGCGCCAGCAGGTCCTGGCGGGTGCTGGTGAGGAAGCTGCCCCAAGTCTTGGGATTGGGCTTGGGCGCGCCGGTGCTGCCGGAGGTGAAGCCGATCGCCACCAGCGCGTCGTCGGCCAGCTGCGGCATCGGCCCGTCCAGCGACGGCAGCGCGTCCGGCAACTGCCAGTGGCGCGGCGGCGGCTCGGCCAGCGCCTGGTCGCCCAGGCAATAGCAGTCGGCATGGGTGCGCTGTACCTCGGCCACCACCGCCGGCGCGCGCGAGGACGGCAGCAGGGAGGTCTGCCCGCGCAGCGCCACCGCACAAAACGCGACCATGAAGCGATAGCGGTCCTCGCACAGGTTCAGCGCGTGCCGGCCGGCCGGCAGCACCGCGGCCAGGCCGCGCACGTGGCCGAGGAAGGTGGCCAGGTCGATGTGTTCGCCGTTGGCGAAGGCCAGCGGGCGCCGCGCGTCGCCGACGGCAAGCGGATGCAACAGGGGCGCGGCGGGAATCTCGGAGGAAACGGCGGACATGCGGGGCGGCGGCTCGGGCGGGCGATGACCCGCACGGCGCGGGAGCCGGTAGCTTGGCCGCCACCGCCGCCGCTGGCAAGCCGGCCGCCCGCCGCGGCGGCCGCCGTCAGTGGCGGTAGCCGGTGTCGGCGGTGATCTTGCCGCGGAACACCCGGTACGACCACGCGGTGTAGCCCAGGATCACCGGCAGCAGCACCGCCAGCCCGGCCAGCACGAAGCCCTGCGAAGACGGCGGCGAGGCCGCTTCCCAGATGGTCAGCCCGGGCGGCACGATGTTCGGCCAGATGCCCATCACCAGGCCGAAGAAGCCGAGCACGAAGAAGCACAGGGTCAGCACGAACGGACGCGCATCGCGGCCCTGGGCCATCGCCGCACGCCACAGCGCCACCGCGTTGATCAGCACCAGCAGCGGCACCGGCGACAACCACCAGAAATTCCCGTCGTGGAACCAGCGCGCCATGATCCGCGAGTCCAGGAACGGCAGCCAGGCGCTGACCAGGCCCATGAACACCACCACCACCAGCACCAGCGGCCGGGTCAGGGTGCGGGCGATGCGCTGCATCGCGCCCTCGGTCTTGAGGATCAGCCAACTGCCGCCGAGCAGCGCATAGCCGAACACCACCGCCGCGCCGGTGAGCATCGAGAACGGGCTGAACCAGCCCAGCACGCCGCCCAGGTACTTGCCGTCCTGCAGCGGCATGCCTTCCACCAGCGCGCCCAGGATCACCCCCTGCCAGAACGCCGCGCACAGCGAACCCAGCGCGAACGCCCAGCCCCACAGGTACTTGGAGGTGCGCGCCTTGAAGCGGAACTCGAAGGCCACGCCGCGGAACACCAGCGCGATCAGCATCAGCAGCACCGGCAGGTACAGCGCCGACAGCACGATCGCGTAGGCCTTGGGGAAGGCCGCCAGCAGGCCGGCGCCGCCGAGCACCAGCCAGGTCTCGTTGCCGTCCCAGATCGGCGCGGCGGTGTTCATCATCAGGTCGAGCTGGTCCTCGTCCTCGGCGAACGGCGCCAGGATGCCCAGGCCGAGCACGAAGCCGTCCAGCAGCACGTACATCAGCACGCCAAAGCCGATCACGCCGAACCAGATCACCGGCAATACGGTCGCCATGTCCATCAGCGGGTCTCCTCGATGTCGTCGTCGGCCGCCGACAGCGGCCGCGCCGGGGTCTTGTCGCCCTCCTGCATGCGCGGCGCCGGCTCGTGCGGCAGCGGCCCATGGCGCAGCATGCGCAGGATGTACCAACTGCCGAAGCCGAACACCAGCGCGTAGGCGAGCACGTACACGCTCAGCGAGATCCACACCATCGCCGGGCTGAGCGTCGGGCTGATCGCGTCGCGGGTATGCAGCAGGCCATAGATCACGTATGGCTGGCGCCCGATCTCGGTGACGAACCAGCCGGCGACCAGCGCCACGAACCCGGCCGGCAGCATCGCGTTCCACGCCAGGTGCAGCGCGCGCCTGCGCAGCAGCGTGCCGCGCCACCAGAAGAACAGCGACACCAGCGCCAACAACAGCATCGCCATGCCCAGCCCGACCATCACCCGGAACGCGTAGAACACCGGCTTCACCGGCGGCCGCTCGTCCGCCGGCACCGCGGTCAGCGGGGTGATCTCGCCATCCAGCGTATGGGTCAGGATCACGCTGCCCAGGCGCGGAATGGTCACTTCGTAGTCGTTGCGCTCGGCGGCCTCGTTCGGCACCGCGAACACCACCAGCGGCACGCCCTGCCCCGGCGCCTCGCCGTGCCAGTGCCCCTCCATCGCCGCCACCTTAATCGGCTGGTGCTCGAGCGTATTCAGGCCATGCGCATCGCCGGCGGCGATCTGCAGCGGCAGCGCGATCGCGGCGAAGGCGACCGCCAGCTTGAGCATGCGCCCGGCCGCATCCAGATGCTCGCCGCGACGCAGGTACCAGCCGCTGACCCCGCCGATCACGAAGCAGGTGGTGATGAATGCGGCCAGCACCATGTGCGTGAGCCGGTACGGGAACGAGGGATTGAAGATCACCTCGCGCCAGTTGGCGGGGTGGAACACGCCCTCGACCACGGCGTAGCCGGCCGGCGTCTGCAGCCAGCTGTTGGCCGAGAGGATCCAGAAGGTGGAGATCAGCGTGCCGATGGCGACCAGGCAGGTGGCCAGGAAATGCAGCTTTTCCGGCACCTTGTGCCAGCCGAACAGCATCACCCCCAGGAACGAGGCCTCCAGGAAGAACGCGGTCAGCACCTCGTAGCTGAGCAGCGGACCAAGGATGTTGCCGGCCCGTTCGCTGAGCACCGCCCAGTTGGTGCCGAACTGGAAGCTCATCACGATGCCGCTGACCACGCCCATGCCGAAGGACACGGCGAAGATCTTCAGCCAGAAGAAGTACAGATCGCGCCACACGGTGTCGCGGGTGCGCAGCCAGCGCCACTCCAGGAACGCCAACCAGCTCGACAGGCCGATGGTGAAGGCCGGGAACAGCACGTGGAAACTGATGACGAATCCGAACTGGATACGTGACAGCAGCAGGGCGTCCATGGGTAGCGCCTGAGGCAGCGGAAACGATGCCTATTGTTGGTGCAGCGCGGCGAAATGGGATGTGACGGTTTGTCGCAGCGGCGTCCGGCGCGACGTTATGGCTCTGCCCGCCGGACCAACGGCGCCCCGGCGGATCGGCGCCCGGCGAGCAAGGTGCGCAGAACGTCTGCATCGGCGTCGCAGCGCGCGCATGCAGGGCGTCATCAGGTGCTACGGCCCCAAGGTCGCATCAGGGAGCGCCACCAATGCCGGCGCTCCAACCAGCCTCAAAAGAAAGAACTGACGATATTCACCACCGGAATCGACAGCAATACCGACACGGTCCAAAGGAGAAAGCGCTTTTGGTCGGCTCGCAAGGCATCCAGGCGCGCACTACCCGTCGATCCAGCACTGAACAACCAGTTGATTGCACGGAAATCGTTGATGCCTTCCCCCTTCAGGAATGGCACATAGGTCAGATAGGCGTCGAGCGCCGGGTTCACCTGTGCAATCGCACGCGACAATCGCATTCGCCGTTGGATACCCAGCACAGCCAGGCTGCACAGCGCCAGCGCGGTATAGACGCCGGATACCACACTGGGGCGCGCCAGATGCAGGACCAGCACGACGGCGACGCCAGCCAGTAAGGCCAGCCAGATGATCCAAAGAAATCGCGTTTTCAATGTCCCCCCATGACGACCATGCATCAAGGCAGATGGCCGCAGGGCCGCAACACGCCAAACCTGCCCTGTGTGTTTCACATCATGAGCCTCACCACGCGCAGTGCCAAGACGTCTCAGGATGCGACGCCCGCGGAACGCATGAAGTGGCACGGTCACGGCGGACAAGTGCCTTCAGCAGGGTCGGCATCGCTGCCAAGGCCTCATCACTCACCCTCACGTGGCATCGCCATGACGGGACGGAGCTGCAGGATCCCCGTGAAGCCCCCGCCCATGACCGATGGCGCAATCGCCACAACCCTGGCGGCTGCTACGCTTGCGGTTTGCCGTTCGCCCGGAAGTCCAGATGCGTCGTCTCGCCCTGAGCGCTGTTGTGTTGCTGTCCCTGTCCTGCCTGCCGCCGCTGGCCGCGGCCCAGGATGCCGCCGCCCCGCTGACCATCGAGCAGGCCATGGCCGATCCGGACTGGATCGGGCCGCCGGTCGAGGACGCCTGGTGGGCCTGGGACGGGCACCAGGTGCAGTACCAGCTCAAGCGCACCGGCAGCCCGGTGCGCGACACCTACCGCCAGGGCGTCGACGGCGGCGCCGCGCAGCGGGTCGAGGACGCGCAGCGCAGCACCCTGGACGCGGCCAACCCGGTCTACGACGCACGCCGCCAGCGCATGCTGTTCGTGCGCAACGGCGACGTGTTCCTGCGCGACCTGCGCAGCGGTGCGCTGACCCAGCTGACCCGCAGCAACCAGGCCGCCGCGCGGCCGCAGTTCACCACCGATGGCGGCGCGCTGTGGCGGGTCGGCAACGACTGGTACCGCTGGAGCCCCGGCGGCGGCGTGCAGCAGGCCGCAGTGCTCAAGGCCGAGCGCGATCCCGATGCCGCGCCCAAGCCCGACGTGCTGCGCGACCAGCAGCTGCGCACGCTGGAGACCCTGGCCCGCGACCGCGCCCAGCGCGAGCTGCTGCGCCAGCAGGAGCAGGCCTGGCGCCGCGCCGACAGCAGCCGCGCGCCGGCGCCGGTGTACCTGGGCGACGACGTGGTGGTCGACGACAGTGCGCTGTCGCCGGATGGCCGCCACCTGCTGGTGGTGACCCATGCCAAGGGCGCCGAGGAAGGCCGCGACAGCAAGATGCCCAAGTACGTGACCGAATCCGGCTACGCCGAGTTCCAGGAAGCGCGCACCCTGGTCGGGCGCAATTCGCCGGTGGCGCAGACCCTGTGGCTGGTCGATGCGGTGGCCGGCAGCGCGCGCAAGCTCGACCTGTCGGTGCTGCCCGGCATCGGCACCGATCCGCTGGCGGCGCTACGCAAGGCCGCCAAGCAGGAGCCGCTGCAGGGTCCGCGCGCGGTGCGCGTGGAAACCGACGGCGACGGCAGCGGCGCCTCGATGCACTGGAGCGAGGACGGCCGCAACGTCGCCGTGCTGCTGCGGGCGGTGGACAACAAGGATCGCTGGATCGCCAGCGTCGACCTGGACAAGGCGGTGCTGCAGCCGCGCCACCGCCTGACCGACCCGGCCTGGATCAACTGGAGCTTCAACGATTTCGGCTGGATGCCGGACAACCAGACGCTGTGGCTGCTGTCCGAGCAGTCCGGCTATTCGCACCTGTACACCCAGCGCGGCAACGAGAAGCCGCGCCAGCGCACTTCCGGCAAGTGGGAAGTGTCCGCGCCGGTGGTCAGCGCCGACGGCCAAGGCTTCCTGTTCCTGTGCAACCGCAAGTGGCCGGGCGACTACGAGGTGTGCAAGCTCGACCTGCGCAACGACAGCGTCGCCGAGCTGACGTCGCTGGACGGCGTGGAGGACTTCGCGCTGTCGCCGGACGGCCAGCAACTGCTGGTACACTACTCCGGCCCCTACCTGCCGCCGCAACTGGCGGTGCTGCCGGCCGCCGGCGGCAACGCGCGCGTGCTCACCGATACCCGCAGCGCCGCGTTCAAGGCGCGGCAGTGGGTGCAGCCGCAGTTCGTGCAGGTGCCGTCCAAGCACGGCGCCGGCACCGTCTGGGGCAAGTACTACGGTCCGGCGCAGCCGGAGCCGGGCAAGCGCTATCCGGTGGTGATGTTCGTGCACGGCGCCGGCTACCTGCAGAACGTGTCGGCGCGCTACACCCCGTACTTCCGCGAGCAGATGTTCCACAACCTGCTGGTGCAGAAGGGCTACATCGTGCTGGACCTGGACTACCGCGCCAGCGCCGGCTACGGCCGCGACTGGCGCACCGCGATCTACCGCGACATGGGCCACCCGGAACTGGAGGACTATCTGGACGGCCTGGACTGGCTGGTCGACAGCAAGCAGGGCGACCGTGGCCGCGCCGGCATCTACGGCGGTTCCTACGGCGGCTTCATGACCTACATGGCGCTGTTCCGCAGCCCCGGCACGTTCAAGGCCGGCGCCGCGCTGCGCCCGGTGGCCGACTGGAGCCAGTACAACCACGAGTACACCTCCAACATCCTCAACACCCCGGACCTGGACCCGGAGGCCTACCGCACCTCCTCGCCGATCGAATACGCCAGCGGCCTGCGCGACCACCTGCTGATCGCCCACGGCATGGTCGACGACAACGTGTTCTTCAAGGACTCGGTGGACATGACCCAGAAGCTGATCGAGCTGCACAAGGACAACTGGGAGATCGCGCCGTACCCGCTGGAGAAGCACGGCTTCACCCGCGCCGACTCCTGGCTGGACGAGTACAAGCGCATCCTCAAGCTGTTCGAGCGCGAGCTGCGCTGAGCCGAGTGCGCGCCGAGGTGCCTGCCGTCGACGTGCGGCAGGCGCCGGGGAGCCGCCGCGCGGTGGCCGCAGACACCGCCAACCTCCTGCGTCCGCCATGCATCGCGCCGCTCCTTAGGAGTCAACCGTCGTGCAGCCGCGACGCGCGACGTGGTGAGCCTTCCGATGGCGCAATGCGTCGGGACTGAAGTCCCTCCCACAGTGCACCCGGCGGGCTCGCCGCAAGCCCCTGTGGGAGCGACTTCAGTCGCGACGAGGCTTTCCCGGTAAGGCCCGTCGCGGCTGAATCCGCTTCTACGCGAGCGCCCGCAGCCAAGCCGTCCGGCATCGGCACGACCTTAGAGCCCCACCGGATCGACCGCGCCCTGACCAGAGACCGCGCACCGGCACAGGCGCCCCCCTCGCCCGCCATGCCGGCTTGCGCCCTGCTCCGCCATCCCTATCCTTGCCGGACTACCGCCGGTGCGGCGCCGCCAGCGCCGCCCCGCCCCGAAGGACCGCCGATGTCGCCTCCGCCGCTGCCCCGCCCTGCCGCCCGCAACCAGAATATCGATGCGATGGCCAAGCTCTCGCTGCTGATCGGGGTGCTGTCGCTGCTGTACTCGCTGGGCCAGGCGCTACTGCTACTGACGCTGCCGGACGGGGCGATCGAGGGCGTGCTGCGCGAGGCCGGGCTGCCGTTGCCGCCGCTGCTGCAGTGGTGCGTCGCCCATGCGCTGGCGCTGTCCTGGCTGTCGGCGCTGCTGTCGGCGGGCCTGTGCGCGGCGTCGTGGGCGCTGCTGCAGCGGCGCGACTGGGCGCGGCGGGCCTTCATCGTGTTCCTCGTGGTCACCGCCGTAGCCAACTTCGCGGTGCTGCCGCTGCTGTGGCAACTGCTCGACCTGCTGCAGGCCTGGGCGCCGCAGCACGCCTTCGACCCGCAGCAACTCCAGCACGACCTGGCGCTGGGCCGGATCACGCTCATGGTCAGCGGCGCGCTGACCGCCCTGGTCTTCGCCGGCCTGCACGGCTGGCTGGTCTACCAGTTGTGCCGCCCCGCGCTCCGCGCCGAGTTCCGCCGCTGACGCAGACCGACCGGCCCGCGCAGTCCGGGCAGCGCGCCGCAGACGCCTGACACAGCCAGCTTCTAGAATGGCGGCATGCATACCTTCGACCGAGTTCGCGACTATCTCACTGGCCTGCAAGACCGCATCTGCGCTGCGGTCGAGGCCGCCGACGGCCAGGCCCGTTTCGCCGAAGACCTGTGGCAGCGCGCGGAGGGCGGCGGCGGCCGCACCCGCATCCTGCGCGACGGCGCGCTGTTCGAGCAGGCCGGCATCGGCTTCTCGGACGTCGCCGGCACCCGCCTGCCGCCCTCGGCCAGCGCCAACCGCCCGGAACTGGCAGGCGCCTCGTGGCGCGCGGTCGGCGTGTCGCTGGTGTTCCACCCGCTCAGCCCGTACATCCCCACCACCCACGCCAACGTGCGTTACTTCGAGGCGCAGCGCGACGGCGCCACCGTGGCCTGGTGGTTCGGCGGCGGTTTCGACCTGACCCCGTACTACCCGTTCGACGAGGATGCCCGCCACTGGCACCAGACCGCGCACGACCTGTGCGCGCCCTTTGGCGAAGACCGCTATGCGGCGCACAAGCGCTGGTGCGACGAGTACTTCTTCCTCAAGCATCGCAACGAGACCCGCGGCGTCGGCGGCCTGTTCTTCGACGACCTGCATGCCGATTTCGAGCGCGACTTCGCCTACCAGCGCGCGGTCGGCGACGGCTTCCTCGATGCCTACCTGCCGATCGTGGAACGCCGCCGCGGCCTGCCCTGGGGCGAGCGCGAGCGCGAGTTCCAGCTGTACCGGCGCGGCCGCTACGTCGAATTCAACCTGGTCTACGACCGCGGCACCCTGTTCGGCCTGCAGAGCGGCGGCCGCAGCGAGAGCATCCTGATGAGCCTGCCGCCGCGGGTGCGCTGGGAGTACGGTTTCCAGCCCGAACCGGGCAGCGCCGAGGCGCGCCTGGCCGAGTACCTGGTCCCGCGCGAATGGCTGGCATGAGCGCGCCGGCACGCACCGCCGTGCTGGGCCGCGAGGACAAGCGCGCCATCGCCGAACAACTGCAGGCCTACCTGCGCACCGAGTTGCAGCAGCAGGTCGGCGCGTTCGAGGCCGAATTCCTGCTCGACTTCGTCGCCGAGCGCATCGGCGCGCATTACTACAACCGCGGCCTGGACGATGCCCGCGCGCTGCTGGCCACGCAGCTGGACACCCTGGACGACGCGCTCTACCAACTGCAACAGCCCACCGACGCGCGTCGCTGAGCCGGGTCGCGCGCGCCACCAGCGCGGCATCACGAACGTGCGGGCATAAAAAAGCCCCGCGGACCAGGGGGAGGTCGGCGGGGCCAGGGAACGGAGACTTGGGGAGGAGTCGCCGTTCCTGGATCTGCTCCAGGGGATGGGAGGAGATCCGCGACAGGTATTGCGCCTGTCGAGGGATATAAGAACATTCCCCACCTTGCTCGTTCGTGAAGATTTAAGTTAAAAATTTGTCAGATTAAGGACGGATTCATTCCCAAAACTCCGTACAAATAAACCGCGTCAAAATTCCGTTCAATCAAAGCGATCCTGCACGCCCCAGGGTGTGACGCCAGTAGGAATTTTGCGGCGAGTCGCGCCCGATGGGGTCAAAAAACCAACGCGAATGGGATAGCGAAAATCGCTGGCGAGATAATCCTTCGGAAAACCCATTGCGATATACGGCGTGCATGCGCATGCGATGTCTACGCAAGACACCGCAGCGCCAGGCCGGGTCCCGGGTGCATGCCCGGAACCCGGGCGCTCAATGCGCCTCGTCCCAGTTGTCGCCCACCCCGCTGTCCACCACCAGCGGCACCTTCAGTTCCGCCGCGGCGGACATGCGCCCGGTCACTTCCGGCAGCAAGGTGTCGACGAAGTCGGCATCGGCCTCGAACACCAGTTCGTCGTGCACCTGCAGGATCATCAACGCGCGGTCGCGGTGGTCCTGCAGCCAGGCATCCACGCCGACCATGGCGCGCTTGATGATGTCGGCGGCGGTGCCCTGCATCGGCGCATTGATCGCCGCACGCTCGGCACCGGCACGCAGGCCCTGCTGGCGGGCGTTGATGTCGTTCAGGTACAGGCGGCGGCCGAACAGGGTCTCCACGTAGCCCTGGGTGCGCGCCTGCTCGCGCATGCGCTCCATGAAGTCGCGCACGCCCGGATAGCGGCTGAAGTACAGCGCCACGTAGTCCTGGGCCTCGCCGCGGCCGATGCCCAGGTTGCGGGCCAGGCCGAACGCGCTCATGCCGTACATCAGGCCGAAGTTGATCGCCTTGGCGGCGCGGCGCTCGTTGCCGGTGACCTCTTCGAGCGTGCGCCCGAACACCTCGGCGGCGGTGGCGCGGTGCACGTCCACGCCGCTGCCGAAGGCGCGCAGCAGGCCCGGGTCCTCGGACAGGTGGGCCATGATCCGCAGCTCGATCTGCGAATAGTCGCAGGCGATCAGCTTGCGCCCGGGCGGGGCGACGAAGGCGCGGCGGATGCGGCGGCCGTCGTCGGTGCGGATCGGGATGTTCTGCAGGTTGGGATCGGAGGAGGACAGGCGCCCGGTGGCGGCGCCGGCCTGGTGGTAGCTGGTGTGCACGCGACCGGTGTCGGGGTTGACCATCTCCGGCAGCTTGTCGGTGTAGGTGCTGCGCAGCTTGGCCAGGCCGCGGTACTCCAGGATCACCCGCGGCAGCTCGTGCTGGTCGGCGATCGCCTCCAGCGCCTCCTCGTTGGTGCTGGGCTGGCCCTTGGGGGTCTTCAGCACCGCCGGCAGCTTCAGTTCGTCGAACAGCACCGCCTGCAGCTGCTTGGGCGAGTCCATGTTGAAGCTGCGCCCGGCCAGTTCGGTGGCCTTCTGCTGCGCGGCCAGCATGCGCTGGCTCAGCTCCTGGCTCTGCTTGCGCAGCTCGGCGATGTCCACGCACACGCCGTTGGCCTCGACCCGCGCCAGCACCGGCACCAGCGGCATCTCGATCTCGCGGTAGACCCGCGCCAGCGCCGGCTCGGCGTCCAGCTGCGCCGACAGCGTGCGGTGCAGGCGCAGGGTGATGTCGGCGTCCTCGGCGGCGTAGCCGGTGGCATCGTCGATGGCCACCTGCGAGAACGCGATCTGCTTGGCGCCCTTGCCGGCGACGTCCTCGTACTTGACCGTGTCGTAGCCCAGGTAGCGCCGGGCCAGCGAGTCCATATCGTGGCGGCTGGCGGTGGAATTGAGCACGAAGCTCTCCAGCATGGTGTCGTCGGCGTAGCCGCGCACGTCCACGCCGTGGCGGCGCAGCACGTGCAGGTCGTACTTGCCGTGCTGGCCGACCTTGGGCTTGGCCGGGTCCTCCAGCAGTGGCTTGAGCATCTCCAGCGCCAGCGCGCGATCCAGTTGCACCGGCGCGCCCGGGTAGTCGTGGCCCAGCGGCAGGTAGTCGGCGCGGCCCGGCTCGGTGGCGAAGCTGAGCCCGACCAGGTTGGCGCGCATCGCGTCCAGCGCGTCGGTCTCGGTGTCGAAGGCGAAGCCGTCGGCGGCGCGCAGGCGCACCAGCAGTGCTTCGAACGCCTCGGGTGTGGTCACCGCGGTGTAGTCGCCCTTGGCGGCCAGCGCCGGGTCCAGCGCCGTATCGGCGGCCGGCGCTGCGGCCCGGGCGTAACCGGCTGCGGTGCCGCGCAGGCTGGGCGTGGCCTCGCTGGCGGTCTCCGGTGCGGCCACGCCGCCGTCCAGGTCACGCAGCGCCTGGGTGAAGCCGTAGCGCTGATACAGGCCGCGCAGCTGCTCCGGCTCCTGTTCGCGCAGGCCCAGGGTGCGCGGCCCGCCGGCCAGCGCCACGTCGGTCTTGATGGTGACCAGTGCGCGGTTCAGCGGCAGGCGCTGCAGCGCCGCGCGCAGGTTGTCGCCGATCTTGCCCTTGATGGCGTCGGCATGGGCGATCACCCCGTCCAGGGAGCCATACTCGGCCAGCCACTTGGCCGCGGTCTTGGGCCCGCACTTCTCCACCCCGGGCACGTTGTCGATGGCGTCGCCCATCAGTGCCAGCAGGTCGACGATCTGGTGCGGCCAGACCCCGAACTTCTCCATCACCGCCGCGTCCGAATCCATGCGGCTGCCGCTCATGGTGTTGACCAGTTGCACGCCGGGGCGCACCAGCTGGGCGAAATCCTTGTCGCCGGTGGAGATGGTGACGTCCAGGCCGTCGCCGGCGCCCTGCAGGGCCAGCGTGCCGATCACATCGTCGGCCTCGACCCCGTCCTGGCGCAGGATGGTGATGCCCAGCGCATGCACGATCTGGCACATCGGCTCGACCTGCGCGCGCAGCTCGTCGGGCATCGGCGGCCGGTTGGCCTTGTACAGCGGGTACAGGTCGTCGCGGAAGGTCTTGCCCGGCGCGTCGACCACGAAGGCGACGTACTCGGGGCGCTCCTTGAGGGTGGCGCGCAACATGTTGACCACGCCGAACAGCGCGCCGGTGGGCTCGCCGGCGGCATTGGTCAGCGGCGGAAGCGCGTGGAACGCGCGATACAGGTAACTGGACCCGTCGATCAGGACTAATCGGCTCATCGGCCAATTCTACGCTGCCGCGTGTAGCCCCTCTCCCACCGGGAGAGGGGTTGGGGTGAGGGTCCGGCGCGAAGCGACGCGCTGACTTGGTCCACGCCGCTGCGCCCATACCCTCATCCGCCCCTGCGGGGCACCTTCTCCCGAGGGGAGAAGGGAGAAGCCAAAGCCCCTCTCCCACCGGGAGAGGGGTTGGGGTGAGGGTGCGACGCGAAGCGACGCGCTGGCTTGGTCCACGCCGCTGCGCCCGTACCCTCATCCGCCCCTGCGGGGCACCTTCTCCCGAGGGGAGAAGGAAGAGCCAAAGCCCCTCTCCCATCGGGAGAGGGGTTGGGGTGAGGGTACGGCGCAAGCGACGCGCCGGCTTGGTCCACGAGGCTGCGCCCGCACCCTCATCCGCCCCTGCGGGGCACCTTCTCCCGATGGGAGAAGGGAGAAGCCGTAGCCCCTCTCCCACCGGGAGAGGGGTTGGGGTGAGGGTACGGCGCGCAGCGACACGCCAACCTGATCCACTGAGCAGCCATCCGCCCGCGCCATTCCCACACCGCATGCAGACACTCGGCGCATACTCTGCGCATGTCCTGCCCGTGGAGAACACCGCAATGAAAGCCCTGATCCTGATCCCGCTGTTGCTGCTGGCGGGCTGCGCCTCCACTGGCCTCGGCCCGGACGGCGCGCCGATGGACGTGCGCGGCGCGGAAACGACCCAGCGCAAGATGGACAACGGCGACACCGTCGACGAGTACCGCGTGGGCGGCCAGCTGCGCATGGTCAAGGTGACCCCGGCGCGCGGCCCGGCCTACTACCTGTACGACCGCAACGGCGACGGCCACATGGAAGTGGATGGCAGCAAGGACAATGTGTCGCCGGTATACTGGAAGCTGTATAGCTGGTGATGTCGGGCCCGGCGCGCCGTCCAACGGCGGCGCGCGCGAGCGTGAGCGCATCTTCCCGATCTGCCAGACGGACGGATGCACGCGCGTGCCGGCTGGCAGCCCCTGTCGCGGCGTCGCCCCTCGGCGCAGCCGCGTGACAGGCCGAAGCGTCGCGGCAAAGCGATAAGTCGCTCCCACCAGTGGCCGGATGCCGGCCTCGAACGTGTTCGGCACCGCGCCGACGCCGGCGCGGGCCGGTCAGCGCCTCAGCGGATCACCAGCACCGGCACCTGGCTGTTGGCGAGCACTTCCGCGGTCTGGCTGCCGAGCAGGACCCGGCTCATGCCGCGGCGGCCGTGCGAGGTCATCACGATCAAGTCGCTGTTGCAGGCCACGGCCATGTCGATGATGCCCTCGGCGGCGTAGCGGTCGAGCACGTGGCGACCGTGCGCGGTCACCCCGGTGGCCGCGGCCGCGGCCAGCGCCGGTGCCAGGATCTTCTGCGCGCCGGCTTCGCGATCCTCACGGTATTCGGGGCTGGCCTCGTAGCCCACGCTCCAGCCCATCGCGTCGTACATGCCCATCGCCCAGGGCTCGGACACGGTGACGATATCCACCTCCGCGCCGAGCTCGGCGGCCAGCGCCAACCCCTGCTGCAGACCCTTGGCGGACAACTCGGAACCATCGATGGCGATCAGGATGCGCTGGTACATGGCGGTGCTCCGGTAACGCCGCGCGTGGCGGCCAGGAAAGCATTGCACACCCGATGCGCGGCGCCTGCCTTGACCCGGATCAAATTCAGTCGCTGTGCGGCTTCAGCAGGCGTGCCGGATTGCCGGCCACGCGCGCACCAGCCGGCACGTCGCGGGTGACCACGCTGCCGGCGCCGATCACCGCGTCGTCGCCGATGGTCACGCCAGGCAGCACGATCGCGCCGCCGCCGATCCAGACGTTGCGCCCGATCGTCAGCGGCCGTCCCAGCTCCAACCCTTCGGCACGCTGCGCGGCATCGCGCGGGTGATCGGCGGCATAGAGTTGCACCGCCGGCCCGATCTGGGTGCCAGCGCCGATGTGCACCGGCGCCACGTCCAGGATCACGCAGTTGAAGTTGAGGAACACGTCCTCACCGAGATGGATGTTGTAGCCGTAGTCGCAATGGAACGGTGGCCGCACCACCGCGCCACGTCCGACGGAGCCCAATCCTTCGATCAGCAGTGCGTGCCGCCGCGCCGGCGGCTCGCCCAGCGCCGCGTTGTAGCGCTGCATCCAGGCGCTGGCCGCGTCCTGCTCGGCCTGCAGCTGTGCGTCGCTGGGCCGATACGGTTCGCCGGCCAGCATCTTCTCTTTCTCGCTTCGCATCCTGCCCTCCCAGGCATCGGTCGATGCCGCCATGATCGCATCGCACTGCGTGACGACCGACGTGCGCCGCCACTGGGTCGTCACACACAGGCGGCTGCAGCTGCGTCGTGACCTGCACGCTACGCCGCATTCACCGTCTGGCAACGCACACGCATCCGATCATCGAACGCCCGTGCCGGCGCATTCCAGCCCGCGTGGGCTCTCTCCCAGACAAAGGCGGTGCGCGATGTCCGAGCATGTGGAAGCAGGTCAGATGGTGTTCGTCGCCGACGGCGAGGTCGGTGTGGGTGCGGTGCGCGAGGTGCGCGACGGTGGCGCAGCGTTCGTCGTCAACATCGAGAATGGCGGCGATTTCGTGGTGCCGTCGAGCGCGGTGCGCGACGTGCATTTCGGCAAGGTGATCCTGGCGGTGGAGCGGCTGCCAGAGCCGCTGCGCGAGGCGCTGCGGCATCCGCATGCCGCGGAACTGCCGACGTCGACCTATGCCGCCAGCGATCCGAACGACGGGGCGCTGAAGGACTAGCCGCGCGGCGACACGTGCGCGGTGGCGTATAGGCGATCGACTGCGCCGCCCTGGCATCGTCGGCCACGGTCGGTGCCTGTAAACGGCATACCCTGGCCTGGATGCCTGCATCCTCGATCAAGACACCGGTTCATCGAGCGCGTCATCGCGAGCTCCATCACCGCGCGTCGCGGCTGAAGCCGCTCCCACAAGGCCAAGGTCGGCATCGCGGATGGCCTCCCCGTCTGCGCGATCCGGGCGATCCGATCGCCCACCGGCGCCGCGATGGCCACTGCGAACCAGGAACACCCCAGTCGCTGGCGATGGAACAAGTCGCCAAGGTCATCATTGCGCCCTGCACCCCGATCGCCACGAGCCACACGGCTCCCGCATGAACGGCATCGCTTGGCATTCCTAGGCCAGACAGACACGGTACGCCAGCGACGGCGGCAGGTGCTAACGTTCCGCGTTTCCGCACCCATCCCGCCTTTCGGAGCCGCGCATGTCCGCCACCGCTTTCCCCGCCTCCCGTTGCGCCCGCCGGGCGCTGGTCCTCGGCATCGGCCTGGCGCTCGCCGGCGCCGCGCAGGCGCAGGTGGTGCGCACGCCGGACGTGCCGGCACCGCAGGACACGCCCTACCCCGGCACCCTGACCCTGCAGGTGGACGCCGGCGACGTGCGCCAGGGCATCTACCGGGTGCACGAGACCATCCCGGTCAGCGCCAGGCGGCTAACCCTGCAATACCCGCAGTGGATCCCCGGCGACCATTCGCCGAGCGGGCCGGTGGCGATGCTGGCCGGCCTCACCCTGACCGCCAACGGCAAGCCGCTGCCGTGGCGCCGCGACACCTTCGACGTGTACAGCTTCCACGTCGACGTGCCGCAGGGCGTAAGCGCGATCGATGCCAGCTTCCAGTACCTGTCGCCGCGCGACGACGGCTTCGAGATGACCGACAAGATGCTGCAGCTGGAGTGGAACAAGGTGGCGCTGTACCCGGCCGGCCACGACACCCGCGGCATCACTGTGGCGCCGAGCGTGACCCTGCCGGCCGGCTGGGAATTCGGCACCGCGCTGGAGACCGCCAGCCGCGACGGCGCCACCACCACCTTCAAGCCGGTGGACTTCACCACCCTGGTCGACTCGCCGATCTACGCCGGGCGCTACTTCAAGCGCGTGGACCTGACCCCGGCCGGCGGCGCGCCGGTGCATCTGGACGTGGTCGCCGACGCACCGCGGTTCCTGGACATCAGCGCCGAGCAGTTGCAGGCGCACCGCAACCTGCCGCTGCAGGCGATCAAGCTGTTCGGCTCGCATCACTACGCGCACTACGACTTCCTGTTCTCGTTGTCGGACGTGCTCGGCGGCAACGGCCTGGAGCACCACCAGTCCAGCGAGAACGGGCTGGGCGCCGACTACTTCAGCGCCTGGAACGAGAACGCGCCGGACCGCGATCTGCTGGCGCACGAGTACACGCACTCGTGGAACGGCAAGTTCCGGCGCCCCGCCGACCTGTGGACACCGACCTTCAACGTGCCGATGGGCGACTCGCTGCTGTGGGTCTACGAGGGCCAGACCCAGTACTGGGGCTATGTGCTGACCGCCCGCGCCGGGATGTGGACGCCGCAGCAGTTCCGCGACGCGCTGGCGATGACCGCGGCCAACTACGACCGCAACCGCGCCGGCTTCCGCTGGCGCTCGCTGGAGGACACCACCAACGACCCCACCGCCGCGCACCGGTCCCCGCTGCCCTACCGCAGCTGGCAGATGAGCGAGGACTACTACAGCGGCGGACAGATGGTGTGGCTGGCGGTGGACGCCAAGCTGCGCGCGATCAGCGGCGGGCGCAAGTCGCTGGACGACGTGGCCAAGGCGTTCTTCGGCGTCGACGACGGCAGCTTCGCGGTCAAGACCTATACCTTCGACGACGTCATCGCCGCGCTCGACGGCGTGGTTCACTACGACTGGGCCGACTACATCAACCGGCGCGTGTACCAGGTGGATCCGCCGCTGCTGGAAGGCCTGCAGGCCAGCGGCTGGAAGCTGGTGTACACCGACCAGCCCAGCGAATTCGAGAAGCAGTACGACGGCCGCCACCAGTCGGCGCGGCACCGCTACAACTTCGCCTGGTCGATCGGCCTGGTGATGAACGACGACGCCAGCATCAATGACGTGCTGTGGGATGGCCCGGCGTTCAAGGCCGGGGTCAGCAGCGGCGCCACGGTGCTTGCGGTCAACGGCCAGGACTATTCGCGCGACACGCTCAAGCAGGCGATCGCCGACGCCAAGGGCGGCAGCGCGCCGATCGTGCTGACGCTCAAGTACCAGGGCGGCGTGCGCGACGTGCTGGTGAACTATCACGACGGCCTGCAGTATCCGCACCTGGTGCGGGTCGAGGGCACGCCGGACTACCTGAGCAAGATCATCGCCGCACGGCGCTGAGCCGACGCCCGCCGCCGCTGCGGTCAACGCAGCGGCGGCAGGTGCGCGACGCGACACCGTCACGCGCCGCACGCGGATGCCGACGACAATGGCAGGCGGAGTTTCCGCCCCGTCCCGTCCCGGCATGCCTGCGATCGAGTTGCTGACCATCAATGCGCACATGGGCTTCAGCGTGCTGAAGCGGCGCTTCATGCTGCCGGAACTGCGCGCGGCGATCCGCGCCCTGCCCGCGGACCTGGTGTTCCTGCAGGAAGTGCTGGGCGAGCATCAGCTGCATGCCGGCCGTCACGCCGACTGGCCGGCGCAGAGCCAGTACGAATTTCTCGCCGATGCGCTTTGGCCGCAGTTCGCCTATGGCCGCAATGCGGTGTATCCGCATGGACACCACGGCAACGCGCTGCTGTCGCGCTTCCCGATCGCCTCCTTCGTCAACCGCGACGTCTCCATCGCCGGCCACGAGCACCGCGGGCTGCTGCATGCGGTGCTGGAGATCCCGGGACATGCGCTGGCGGTGCATGCGATCTGCGTGCACCTGGGCCTGCGCGAGGCGCACCGGCGTCGGCAGATCGGCCTGCTCGGCGCGCTGATCGCCGAACTGCCGGCGCAGGCACCGCTGATCGTCGCCGGCGACTTCAACGACTGGCGCCAGCGCGGGCATCCGCTGTTGCAGCGACACGGCCTGACCGAGGCCTTCGCGTACCTGCACGGGCGCGTGGCGCGCAGCTTCCCGGCACGCTGGCCGCTGCTGCCGCTGGACCGCATCTACCTGCGCAACGTGCGCATCGAGGCCGCCCGGGTGTTGACCGGCCGCCCATGGTCGCACCTGTCCGACCACGCTCCGCTGCACGCCAGGATCGTGCTGTGAGCCGTGCAGCGAACCGCGACACGCGCTGGCGCCAGGGCCACCGCCTGCAGTTGCTGGAGAACGGCGATGCATATTTCCCACGCGCCTTCGCCGCGATCGACGCAGCCCGGCACGAGGTGCTGCTGGAGACCTTCATCTGGTTCGAGGACAAGGTCGGCCTGGCGCTGAAGGACCACCTGGTCGCCGCCGCGCGCCGCGGCGTGCGCGTACACCTGCTGGTGGACGCGTTCGGCTCGCCGGATCTCTCGCCCGGGTTCGTGCGCGAACTGACCGAAGCCGGCGCCGAGCTGCGCCTGTTCGACCAGCAGCCGACCCTGCTCGGCGTGCGCCTGAACGTGTTCCGGCGCATGCACCGCAAGCTGCTGGTGGTGGACGGGCGGATCGGCATGATCGGCGGCATCAACTGGTCGGCTGATCACCTCGCCGATTTCGGCCCGGAGGCGAAACAGGACTACGCGGTGGAGGTACACGGCCCGGTAGTGGCGGACATGGTCGCGTTCGTGCGGCAGACACTGGTCACCCACGGCACCGGCGCGGGCTGGGTGCCGCAGGCTCAGGTCGATGTGCGCCCGGCCGGCGAGGCCGAGGTGTGCTTCCTGCCACGCGACAACGCCGGCCGTTCGCGCAGCATCGAGCGCGCCTACCGGCAGGCGTTCCGCAGCGCCCGGCACGAGATCGTGGTCGCCAACGCCTACTTCTTCCCCGGCTACGGCTTCTTGCGCGACCTGTGCGCCGCCGCCCGCCGCGGCGTGGCGGTGAAGCTGATCTTCCAGGGCCAGCCGGACACGCCGCTGGCGCTGTTCGCCGCACGCGCGCTGTACCGGCATCTGGTCGATGCCGGCGTGCACATTTTCGAGTACTGCGAGCGCCCGTTCCATGGCAAGGTCGCGGTGATCGACGGCCACTGGAGCACGGTGGGATCGAGCAACCTGGATCCGCTAAGCCTGGCGCTGAACCTGGAAGCCAACCTGGTGATCCGCGATGCCGCCTTTGCGCGCGACCTGCACGGGCGCCTGCAACGGCTGATGCAACAGCACTGCCGCGAGGTCGTACCGGCGCAGGTGCCGCGCGGGCGCTTCTGGCAACCGCTGCTGCGGCCGCTGCTGTTCCACCTGCTGCGCAACGTGCCGCAGTGGGCCAGCCGACTGCCCAAGCGCACGCCGCGCACCGCCGTGCTGCGGCGCAGGCGGCACGCGCCATGAGCCGACCGCGCAAACGCTGGCGCGTGCTGCGTCGTTTCGCCTATCTGGCCTTCCTGGTGCTGGTGGCGGTCCTGCTGGTGCGCGCCGCGCGCACCGTGGACTGGGCGCAGGTCGGCACGACCCTGGCCGGCTACGGTATCGGCACCCTGGCCGCCGCCGCAGGCCTGAGCCTGGCCAGCTACGTGCTGTATGCCGGCTACGACCTGGCCGCGCGACGTTACGCGGCGCATGCGGTGCCGACGCCGCGGGTCATGGCGATCGCGGACATCGCCTACGCCTTCAGCCTGAATGTCGGCGCGCTGATCGGCGGCACCGCGATCCGCTACCGCCTGTACGGACGCGCCGGGCTGGGCCTGGCGACGATCAGCCGCGTGGTCGGCTTCGCCATCGCCACCAACTGGATGGGCTATCTGCTGCTGACCGGCGTGCTGTTGCTCAGCGGCCGCCTGCGCACGCCGGCGCAGTGGCCGCTGAGCGGCGCGGTGCTGCCATGGGTCGGCGCCGCCATGCTGGGCTTGGTGGTGGCCTACCTGATCGCCTGCCAGCGCGCGCATGGCCGCACGCTGCAGGTGCGCGGCCACGTGCTGCACCTGCCGCCGTTGCCGCTGGCCCTGCTGCAACTCGGCCTGGGCACCGGCAACTGGGCGCTGATGGGCGCCCTGCTGTACGTGCTGATGCCGGCCGGCGTGGACTACACGTCGGTGCTCGGCGCACTGCTGGCGGCGGCCGTGGCCACCGCCATTGCGCACGTGCCGGCCGGCATCGGCGTCCTGGAAGCGGTGGTGCTGCCGCTGCTGGGGTCGCAGGCGCCACAAGCGGAACTGCTGGCGGCGCTGCTGGCCTATCGCGCCTTCTACTACCTCGGCCCGTTGCTGCTCGCCTGTGCGGGCTACGCGGTGCTGGAGGCGCGGAGACAGCGCGGTGATCGGGGCGCTGCGCGCACCGACAGTCCACCGGGTTAGCAGCGCCGTCGCCCGATCATCGGCGCAAGCGAGCGGCCAGACGGCCGCACGTACGCGGAGCTACCCGGCATGCCGCCAGCGCCGTGGCTACAACACCGTCAGATTGGCATACGCCATCACCAGCCACTTGGCTCCGGCCTCGTCGAACTGCACCTGCACGCGGGCGTGGGCGCCACTGCCTTCGTAGTCGATGACCACGCCGCCGCCGAACTTGGGGTGCTGCACGTTGGCGCCGAGCTTGATCGCCGGCGCCTCGATCACGCTGTGCCCCATGCTGCGCGGCGCGCCCAGCGAGGCGCTGCGCGACACCTGCACCTTCGGCCGCACTTCGTGCAGCAGCTCGCGCGGGATCTCGCGCAGGAAGCGCGAGGGCACGTTGTAGTTGTCCTGGCCGTGGATGCGCCGCGACTCGGCATAGCTCAGCACCAGCTTGTGGCGGGCACGGGTGATGCCGACATAGGCCAGGCGCCGCTCTTCCTCCAGGCGTCCGCTCTCTTCCAGCGAACGCGCGCTGGGGAACAGGCCATCTTCCATGCCGGCCAGGAACACGATCGGGAACTCCAGGCCCTTGGCCGAGTGCAGGGTCATCAACTGCACGCCCTCCTCGCCGGCCTGGGCCTGACCTTCGCCGGCCTCCAGCGAGGCATAGGCCAGGAACGCGACCAGTTCGGTCATCGCCTGGCGGCCCTCGTCGGCGTCCTCGTCGCCGTCGGCGCGGACGAAGCGCGAGGCCACCGACACCAGTTCGTCGAGGTTGTCGGTGCGCGATTCCGAATCCAGCCCGCCGCGGCTCTCCTTGCTCCAGTGCTCGCGCAGGGTGGAGCGCGCCAGCACCTGGTCGATCTGTTCGGGCAGCGGCAGCCCGGCCACGTCCAGGGCCAGTTGTTCGATCAGGCCCAGGAACTGGCCCAGCGCGTTGCGCGCGCGTGCGGCCAGGTCGCCGCCCTGCTGCGCGGCCTGTTGCGCCGCCGCCCACAGCGACAGCGACTGCGCGCGTGCCAGGCGCCGTACCTCGTCGAGGGTGCGGTCGCCGATGCCACGCGCCGGCGTGTTCACCGCGCGCTCGAACGCCGCATCGTCGGCGCGGTTGGCGACCAGGCGCAGGTAGGCCAGGGTGTCCTTGATTTCGGCGCGCTCGAAGAAGCGCATGCCGCCATAGACCCGGTACGGCACCTGTTCGGCGATCAGCGCCTCTTCGAACGCGCGCGACTGCGCGTTGCTGCGGTAAAGCACCGCCGCCTCGCTGTAGCTGCCGCCGTCGCGCACCCACTGCCGCACGCGCTCGACCACGTAGCGCGCCTCGTCCACCTCGTTGTAGGCCGCGTACAGGTCGATCGGCTCGCCGTCGCCCGAATCGGTCCACAGCTGCTTGCCGATGCGGTCGGGGTTGTGCGCGATCACCGCGTTGGCGGCGTTGAGGATGTTGGCGCTGGAGCGATAGTTCTGCTCCAGGCGGATGGTCTGCGCGCTGGGGAAATCGGTGAGGAAGCGCTGCACGTTCTCGACCTTGGCGCCGCGCCAGCCGTAGATCGCCTGGTCGTCGTCGCCGACCACGAACACGTGGCCGCTGTCGCCGGCGAGCACGCGCACGAACGCGTACTGGATGGCGTTGGTGTCCTGGAACTCGTCGACCAGGATCTCGCCGAAGCGGGCGCGGTAGTGCGCCAGCAGCGCCGGGGTGTCGCGCAGCAGCTCGTGCGCGCGCAGCAGCAGTTCGGCGAAGTCGACCAGGCCGGCGCGGTCGCAGCGCTCCTGGTACAGCGCGTAGGCGTTGCGCAGGGTGGTGACCCACTCGTCGCGCGGCTCCGGCTGGATGTGCTGCGCGCGGCGGCCCTCGTCCTTCTGCTGGTTGATCCACCACACGATCTGCTTGGGCGGGAACTTGCCCTCGTCCAGCTCCAGCTGCTGCACCACGCGCTTGACCAGTCGCAACTGGTCGTCGGCGTCGAGCACCTGGAAGCTCTCGGGCAGCTTCGCATCCTGCCAATGCAGGCGCAGCAGGCGGTGCGCCAGGCCGTGGAAGGTGCCGATCCACATGCCGCGGCTGCCGTTGCGCAACTGCAGGTCGGCGCGGTGGCGCATCTCGCCCGCAGCCTTGTTGGTGAAGGTGACCGCCAGAATGCCGTGCACCGGCACGCCATGCACCTGGTGCAACCAGGCGATGCGATGGGTGAGCACGCGCGTCTTGCCGGAGCCGGCGCCGGCCAGGACCAGGTAGTGGCCGGGCGCGGCGGAAACGGCCTCGCGCTGGGCGGGGTTCAGATCGTCGAGCAAATGAGAGACATCCACCCGCGCATTTTAGCCGGTGCAGCGGCGCAGCGGCTGCGACAGCGCGCGCCGCCGAGCAGGCGATGTGGCGTCAATCGGTGCAGAACAACCGTTCAGCGAGGAAATCCACGAACACGCGCAGCTTCGGCGACAGCTGCCGACGCGACGGCCACACCACGAAGAACGCGCCGCCATCGGCCATGTACGCGTCCAGCACCGGCTGCAGGCGGCCGTCGGCCAATGCATCCTGCGCCAGGAACGCGGGCATGCAGGCGATGCCCAGGCCGGCGATCGCCGCGGCGCGCACCGCTTCCATGTTGTTGCAGGTGAGCACCGCCGGCGGCAGCGGCACCGGTTCGGCCAGCGGCCAGTCCTGCGGCTTGCCGGTATCGGGAACGCGGAACAGCACGCCATCGTGCGCGGCCAGCTGAGCCGGGGTCTGCGGCACGCCGCGGCGGCGCAAGTAGTCCGGCGCCGCGCACAGGCGGAAACGGAACGGCCCCAGGCGCCGCGCCAGCAGCCGCGAGTCGGCCTGCACGCCGCTGCGGATCACCGCGTCCAGGCCGTGTTCGAGCAGATCGACCACGCGGTCGTCGAACTCCAGGTCCAGTTCCACGTCCGGATAGCGCTGGCGGAACTCGGGCAGCAGCGGCACCAGGAAGCGGTAGCCGATGGTCGGCAGGCCGACCCGCAGCCACCCGCGCGGCGCCTGCCGGGTCTGCGCCAGCGCGTCCTCGGCCTCGCGCAGGTCGGCCAACACGCGCTGGCAATGCTCCAGGAACAACGCGCCCTCGGCAGTCAGCGCGATGCGCCGGGTGGTCCGCTGCAGCAGACGTACGCCGAGCTCGCGCTCCAGTGCGGCCACGCTCTTGCCCACCGCCGAGGCCGAGATGCCGAGCACGCGCCCGGCGCCGACGAAGCTGCGCTGTTCGGCGGCACGGACGAAGGCGACGATGCCGGTGAGGCGGTCCATACTGGGATATTAGAGCGTTCTGTTCCGCAAAGTGCGGATGATCGCGGCCTTTTTCGCGGATTGCCGCCCCTGTATCTCTAGTGGCGTCCCAGCCTCCGCCGCAAGAGTCGCTCCGATGACCTCCGCTTCGACCTCCCGCTCCACCCCCCTGCCGCGCCGTGGCGCCGCCCTGGCCGCGGTGTGCCTGGCCGCCCTGGCGCTGCCACTGAACTTCTCCGGCGGCGCCGTCGCCACCCCGGCGATCGGCGCGGCCCTGGGCGGCAGCGCACTGGCACTGGCCTGGATCACCAACGCCTTCATGCTCAGCTTCGGCAGCCTGCTGCTGGCCGCCGGTGCGCTGGCCGACCGGCATGGACGCCGTCGTGTGTTCCTCAGAGGCCTGGCGCTGTTCGCCACGGCCAGCCTGGGCGTGGCTGTGGCCGGCTCGGTCGCGGCGATCGACCTGTGGCGGGCGCTGCAGGGCGTCGGTGCCGCCGCCGCGCTCGCCGCCGGCACCGCAGCGCTGGCGCAGTTGTATACCGGCGCGGCGCGCACGCGCGCGTTCAGCCTGCTCGGCACCACCTTCGGCACCGGCCTGGCGTTCGGCCCGCTGGCCGCCGGCGCCCTGAGCGAATGGCTGGGCTGGCGCGCGATCTTCTTCGGCGTGGCCGCGGTCGCGGCGCTGGCGTGGGCGTTGGCCGCGCGCTGGCTGCCGGCCTCGCGCGATCCGGCCGCCGGTCCACCCGACCGCGCCGGCGCGCTGTGCTTCAGCGCGGCGCTGGCGCTGTTCACCGCCGGCCTGATCCAGGGCCCGCACAGTGGCTGGGGCAGCGTCGTGACGCTGGCCCTGCTCGGTGCCGCGGCCCTGTTGCTGCTCGCCTTCGTGTGGATCGAACGGCACCGCCGCCATCCGCTGCTGGACCTGAGCCTGTTCCGCTACCGGCGCTTCGTCGGCGTGCAGTTGCTGCCGGTCGCCACCTGCACCAGCTACGTGGTGCTGCTGGTGCTGCTGCCGCTGCGCATGATCGGCGTGGATGGCGCGCCTGCCGCCAGTGCCGGCCTGACGCTGCTGGCGTTGTCGGCGCCGATGCTGCTGGTGCCGAGCCTGGCCGCCGCACTGGCGCAGCGCATCGCCCCGGCCTGGCTGTCCGCGTTGGGGTTGGCGGCGGCCGCGGCCGGCCTGTGCTGGCTGGGCGCGCGGCCGCCGGCGCAGGCGCTGCCGGCGCTGCTGTTGATCGGCGCCGGCACCGGCCTGCCCTGGGGACTGATGGATGCGCTGTCGGTCAGCGTGGTGCCGACCGAACGCGCCGGCATGGCCGCCGGCCTGTTCGGCACCTTGCGCGTGGCCGGCGAAGGCATCGCCCTGGCCAGCGTGGCGGCCCTGCTGGCCGCGTTGCTGCAGGTGCGGCTGGCCACGGTCGCGCCGCTGCTGCCGCACGCGGTCCTGGCGGACACCGCGCAGCGGCTGGTCGCCGGCGATCTGTCTGCATCCACGCAGGACGGCGCGCTGTCCGCGGCGCAACTGCGCCTGGCCTACGCCGCGGCCTTCGGCACGCTCACCCGGGTGCTGGCGGCGATCACCGCGCTGGCGGCGATCGCGATCTGCGTGCTGCTCGGGCGCACGCCGCAGGACGCGGTGGAGGGGAGCCGCTGATCGCAGCCGGTGACGCACATGTAGGAGCGGCTTCAGCCGCGACAAGTGTGGCCGGCAATGCCCCGTCGCGGCTGAAGCCGCTCCTACGAGGTCACACGTCGGCCCGCCGCCGCAAACGCGCGCGATGTGAGGAACCCAAATTTCGGCCGCGCCGCACCGCACCGCACCGCACCGGATCGCGGCGGAGGCATGCGCCGCGGCGGTGCTCAATGCACGGCGGACACCGGCAGCTCCAGCGCCAGCAGCGCCTGCGCGGTCTGCTGTGCCTGCACCCGCAGTTCGGGGATCGCCAGGCTTTCCCACAGGCTGCCGATGCGCAGGCTGCCGAGCACGCGGATGCGCGGCGTGGCCTGGCCGTCAGCATCGAGCAGCGCGCCATCGGCGGCGCTGCCCACGCCGATGCCGTGCGGCCCGGGCTGTGCATGGCCGCAGCCAAGCAACTGGTGCAGCAGCGGATTGCGCATGGTCTGTGCGCGCAGTTCCACGCCGGTGGCATTGATCACGCAGTGCGCGTCGAGCTGCAGCGGCGCGCCGTCGGCGCCCATGCCGTTGACCTGCACGCAGGCGCCGACCGGGAACACCGTGTCCAGCCGCGCGCGGTGCAGGCGCAACTGGCCGACCCGGCGCATCGCCTGCAATTGCGCGAAGACCGGCGCAGCGATGCGATGCCGGTGCACATCCCAGTAGCGCACCACGTGGCGCAGGAAGCGGCGCTGCTCGGTCACCGACAGCGACTGCCACAGCGCCTGGCTCAGCGGCCGCACCCGGTCCATCACGCTCTGCCAGGGCTGGCCCTGCGCCTGCGCCGCGGCGGCATGGCGGCGCAGCGCGCGCACGCGCTGGCGCAGCGGCATCGCCAGCAGCGCCTGCGCATCGAAGTCGGCCGGCGCGCCATGTGCGGCATGCGGCAACGGCAGCAGCGCGTGCCGCGAGACCACGTGCACCGAGCCGCGGTGCGCATTGGCCAGCAGAGTCAGCACGCTGTCGGCCATGCTCAGGCCGGAGCCGACGATGCAGACCGTGGCCTCGCGCGGAATCGCCTGCAGCTGCGCGTAGTCCCAGGCCTCGATCCGCGACGGCGCGTCGAGACTGGGGGCACCGCGCGCCGGCAGCGGACGCAGGCTGTTGCCCAGCGCCAGCACGGTGGCGCCAGCGTGCAGCTGTCCACCCTCGTGCAATTGCAGAATCTGACCGCCGGTCGGCTGCGGATGCAGCGCCAGCACCCGCGCCTGGCGCCATTGCAGGCGCGCCGGCCCGGCGGCCTGCGCCTGCCGCAGGCGCGCGCGCAGATAGGCGGCGTAATGGCGACGTTGCACATAGGCCTCGGCCAGTGCGGCGCGCGACAGCTGCGGATACAGCGCCTGCTGCTGCAGCCAGTCGAGGAAGTCGTCGGGCGCCTCGGCGAAGGCGCTCATGCGCCCGGCCGTCACGTTCAACAGGTGTTCGGCGCAGGGCGTCGCATAGGCCACGCCCTGCGCCAGCGCCGGCTGCGATTCGATCAGTTGCACGCGCAGCGCGGTGCCGGCCTGACGCAGCAACTGCAACGCGACCAGCACGCCGGCCGCTCCGCCGCCGACGATGGCGATGTCGCAGTCGTCGTCGGCCGGTTCGCTGGGCACAAGCTCATTCATGCCGCGATTGTAAGGGAAGCCCCCACCGACCCGGTCCGCGGCTGAGAACCGTCGCGCATGTGCCGGCGCCGATCGCGCATGAGCGCGTCATGCGCCTGTCATCGGCGTGCGTCACATCAGCGCATCGGCCAGGCGCGCGATGCCTTCGCGGCTGCGCCGCCAGGCCGGCCGCTTGCGCCAGTCCTGCAGCGTCAGCACCCGCGCATCGGCCAGGTAGTCGGCCTCCACCGCGCGCAGCCGCTGCACCACCGCGGCGCTGTAGCACAGCATGCCGACCTCGGCGTTCAACGCGAACGAGCGGATATCCAGGTTGATCGACCCGACCAGGGCGATGCCTTCGTCCACGCTCAGGTGCTTGGCATGCAGGAAGCACGGCCGGTACAGCGCGATCTTGACCCCGCTGCGCAGCAGTTCGTCGTAATAGGCCTCCTGCGCCCAGGCGGTGAGCCGCTGGTTGTTGCTCTCGGACACGATCAACTGCACGTCCACCCCGGACAGCGCGGCGATGCGCAGCGCGCTGAGCGTGGCCTCGTCCGGCACGAAGTACGGCGTGACCATGACGATGCGCCGCCGTGCCAGATGGATCAGCGCGTTGACCGTGTCGCGCGCGTTCTCGAACGGGTACGCCGGCCCGCTGGGCAACAGCTGCGCGGCGACGCCGCCGCCGTGGATGGAGGCGGGCGCGACCACGCTCAGGCGTTGCCCGGTCTCGATGAACCAGTCGCTGGCGAACACCGCTTCCAGGTGCGCCACCACCGGCCCCTGCACCCGCGCCACCAACTCGCGGTTGGGATGGCCGGGCACGAACTGCGGCTCGGCCAGGTTCTGCGAACCGATGTAGCCGACACGGTTGTCGATCACCGCGATCTTGCGGTGGTTGCGCAGGTCCATGCGGCCGCTGCGGCGCCAGCGCAGCCCGCCCGGCAGCAGCGCCTGCACCTCGACCCCGGCCGCGTGCAGGCGCTTGCGGTAGCGGCGCAGGCCACGACGGCCGCCGCGCGCATCCAGCAGCAGCCGGCAGCGTACGCCGCGTGCGGCGGCGCGCAGCAGCGCCGCGCTCACCGCATCGCCGACCGCGTCGTCGAACATCAGGTAGTACAGCAGGTGCACGCGCTCGACCGCCGCGTCGATATCGTCGATCAGCGCCTGCAGCGAGGCCGCGTAGCGGTCGAGCAATTCCACGCTGTTGCCGTGGGTCGGCATGAAGTCGCCCTGGCGCTCGACCAGCGGCACCACTTCGGCGACCACGGTGTCGGCCGGCGGCGCCCAGCGCAGCGCGGTCAGCGGCACCTGCTGCTCGCGGATCACCTGCGAGGCCAGCGCCTGTCGGCGGATGCGCTCGCGCGAGAGCCAGGGGTGGCCGAGCAACAGGTACAGCGGCAACCCCAGCAACGGCACGAAGCCCACCAGCAGCAGCCAGCTGCGCGCCGCGCCGGGCGTGGTGCGGGTGGGGATCCACAACAGCGCCACCAGCCGGATCAACCAGTCCAGCGCCAGCAGCCACGTGCCTTCCAACCAGACCGGCAGCATCGCGATCCTCGCAACCCAGGTCGCCCGATTCTGCGGACTGCGCCGGCAAACGCAACCATGGCCGTAGCGGCGGCGGGGTTTTCCATCCCCCAGACGTACGAAACCCGCCTTGCGGCGGGTTCCGTGTGCAGCGTGAGCAGCGATCCGAGGATCAGCCGATCACTTGATCTTGCCTTCCTTGTACAGGACGTGCTTGCGCACGACCGGATCGTACTTGAGGAATTCCATCTTCCCCGGGGTGTTCTTCTTGTTCTTGTCCGTGGTGTAGAAGTGGCCGGTACCGGCCGAGGAAATCATACGGACCTTATCGCGCTTGCCTGCCATGATGCTCTACTCCTCAGACCTTTTCGCCGCGCGCACGCAGCTCAGCCAGAACGCTGTCGATGCCGTTCTTGTCGATGGTGCGCAGCGCGTGCGCGGAAACCTTCAGCTTGACCCAGCGGTTCTCGCTGGCGACCCAGAAGCGGCGCTCGTGCAGGTTGGGCAGGAAGCGACGACGGGTTCTGTTGTTGGCGTGGGAGACGTTGTTACCCGTCTGCACACGCTTGCCGGACACTTGGCATACGCGGGACATTGCGCACCTCGATAGTAGTTTGAGTCGCCCATAGCCTGGGAGACGGCGGCCCCGGCAGCCCTGCGGCCACCACGCGACGTGGGAAATCAAGCGGTTACGCTGGAAGAGGCCGGCCGGAGATCGCGCATCCGGCCGCCGTTCCGACCGGAGCCGGGCACAGCGAGCCGCGCATTATGCAGGCGATCAAGGACTTGTGCAAGTTGTCCACAGGCGGCCTGGCCGACTTGAACGGCCGGGGCGGCACGTGCGGCCTCGCACGCCGCTGGCGATGGTCGGCGCCGACACCGACTAGACCGGCTCCGCGGGGCCCAGCACCTCCACCGCCCACTCGATGAACGCGCGCAGCCGCTGGCTCATGTGCCGGTTGGGCGCGAACATCAGGTGCATCGGCATCGGAGGCAGCTGCCAATCCTGCAGCAGCGGTCGCAGCGTGCCCTCGGCCACGTGCGATGCTGCCATGTAGGACGGCAACACGACCACGCCCAACCCCGCCAGGCCGGCGGCCAGGTAGGCGTTGCCGTCGTCGAAGCCCACCTGGTAGCGGCCCTGCACCTCGCACTGCTCCTCGCCGCGCCGCGCCTGGAAACTGCGCGCGCGGCCGCTGCGCGGGCTGAGGAAGCCCACCGTGTGATGCGTCGGCCCGTCCAGGGCGCGCGGATGGTCGGGCACGCCGTGCCGGTGCAGGTACGCCGGGCTGGCGTGGAAGCCCAGCGGCAGACTGGCCAGCGGCCGCGCCACCAGCGCCGGATCGGCCGGCACGCCGCCGCGGATCACGCAGTCGACCTGGTCGGCGATCACGTCGACCTCGCGGTCGCTCACGCCCACGTCGAGCTGGATCTGCGGGTAGCGGGCATGGAAGTCGGGCAACGCCGGCACCAGCCGCAATCGCGCATACGGGCCTGGCACGTCGATGCGCAGGCGCCCGCGCGGTGCCGCCGCGGCGCTGCCCAGGCCGGCCTCCACCTCTTCCAGCTCGGCCAGCAGGCGGGCGATGCGCGGGTAGTAGGCGGCCCCGTCGGCGGTGACGCTGACCCGCCGGGTGGTGCGGTGGAGCAGGCGCAGCCGCAGGTGCGCCTCCAGCTGCTGCACCAGCTGGGTCACGCTGGTGCGGCTGAGCTGCAGGGTATGCGCGGCGCGGGTGAAGCTGCCGGTCTCGACCACCCGCGCGAAGGCCCGCATCGCCTCGAATCGGTCCATCGGCCGCCCCGCGATTGTTTGGAATCCACAATCAATCTAGATGGATCATTGCGGTTTATCCAGACAACGCCGCCGGCCACGATGGCGACTCCGGCACGCGCAGTGCGCTGCCCCCTGTCTGGAGCATCCCCATGTCCCATCGCGATGTCGTCTTTCCCGCCGGCCGCCAGGCGCTGTACGCGCGCAACCGCTATTCGCCGGCGATCCGCTGCAATGGCTTGCTGTTCGTCTCCGGCCAGGTCGGCAGCCGCGAGGACGGCTCGCCCGAGCCGGAGTTCGCCGCGCAGGTGCGCCGCGCCTTCGACAACCTCAACGCGGTGCTGGCCGCCGCCGGCTGCACGTTCGACGACGTGATCGACGTGACCGTGTTCGTGGTCGACCCGGAACGGAACTTCGCCACCGCCTGGGCGATCGTGCCCGAGTACTGGGGCGAGGCGCCGCATCCCACGCTGACCGGCATCGGCGTGACCTGGCTGTACGGCTTCCAGTTCGAGATCAAGGTGATCGCGAAGCTGCCCTGAGCATGCGACAGCGCGCGGCGCGTTGATATTGTGTCCGCGCCGAAGCGCTTGTTAGTCTGCCGGCCTCATGCGCCGCCTGTTCCGTCCACTGCGTACCTCCCTGCTGATGCTGCTGCTGGCGGCGTTCGTGGCCGTGCCGGTGGCCGATGCGCTGGCCTGCGCGCTGGAGCCGGAATCGGCCGACGCCGTGCACGCGCCCGCCGCGGCGCATGCCGATGGCGAGGACAGCGACGGCAAGCATGCCGGCGCCTGCAGCCACAACCATTGCCACCACTCGAATCTGAGCCTGCCGGCGAGCGCCCTGGCCGTGTTCGGCGCGCCGCGGCCGGCGCGCTGGATGCAGGCCGTCGACGCCTCTCCTGCGGGCGTCGTCCAGGACGGATTGAAGCGCCCGCCCAGAGCGTGAGTTGAGCGTGTCCCGCGATCGCGGGTTTCCGTTTCCCTCATCTCTGGAATTTCTTCATGTCGACTCCGACACGTCGGCCGCCGCGCGCGGCCGGGCGGGTCGTCGCCGTGCTGCTGGGCCTGGCCCCGGCCGCGCTGGCGATGGCGCAGACCGCCCCTTCGTACGACACCTTGCTGCAACGCCTCGACCAACTGCCCGGCAGCCGGGCGGGCACGGCGCTGGCCGAGGCCGCCGACGCCCGCGCCGCGCAGGCGCGGGCGCTGCCCAACCCCACCCTGTCCTGGTCCGCCGAAGACGCCGCCGGCAGCGGTGCCTATGCCGGCATGGGCAAGGCGCAGACCGTCCTGACCCTGTCGCAACCGCTGGAGCTGTGGGGCCAACGCGGTGCGCGCCTCCGTGCGGCCCGCGCCGACGCCGACGCGGCCGCCCTGCGCGGCACGCAGAGCCGCAGCGAGGCCGCCAGCGAGCTGGCGTCGGCCTACGCGCTGGCCGAACGCGCGCTGCGCCGCTACGCGCTGGCCGAGGAAGCGCTGGGCCTGATCCGCGACGATGCGGCCGCCGTCGACGCGATGGTCGCGCAGGGCCGCGAGCCGCGACTGCGCGCGGTGCAGGCGCGCAGCGAAGTGGCCGATGCCACCGCGGCGCTGGACGAAGCGCAGGCGTTCCGCGACGCGGCGCTGGCGCGCCTGGCGGCGATCGCCCTGCTGGAAACGCCGGTGCAGTCCCTCGATGGCAGCCTGCTCGACCGCATGCCGCCATCGCCGCGCGCGACCGAGGCGACAGTGCTGCCGGTGCGCATCGCCGCCGCGGAAGCCGACGCTGCTGATCGCCAGGTCGAGGTGGAGCGCAAGCGCGCCCTGCCCGACCTGAGCCTGACCGCCGCGCAGAGGCGGTTCCGCGAAGACCGCGCCCACGCCTACATGCTCGGCGTCAGCCTCAGCCTGCCGCTGTTCGATCGCAACCGCGGCGGCATCCGTGCCGCCAGCGCCGAACAGCGCGCGGCCGAGGCGCGCCTGGAGCAACAACGTCGCACCAGTGCCGCCGACCGCCTGTCCGCGCTGGCCACGCTGAAGGCCGCCGGCAGCCGCACGCGCGCCGCCGACGACGGCGTGGCGGCGGCGCAGGAGGCCTACCGCCTGGCCCGCATCGGCGTCGACGCCGGTCGCATCACGCAACTGGAACTGCGCAGCACCCGCGCTGCGCTCATCGCCGCGCGCAGCAGTGCCGTGGACGCGCGCCTGGCGCGCGTCGCGGCGGAAATCGAGCTGGCCCGCCTGGAAGGGCGCGCGCCGTTCATGGAGGCCCAATGAACCTGTCCCGTCCGATCTCCCTTGCCGCCAGCCTGCTGCTGGCACTCCTGCTGGCACTCCTGCTGGCCGCCTGCACCGGCGACAAGCAGGCCATCCCGGCAGCCGACGCCGCGCACGGCGATGATGCCGGGCACCAGGGCGCAGCACACATGCCAGCGGCCAGGACCGTGGCCAACGCCGAAACCGGCGACGTGGTACGGCTGACGCCGCAACAGATCGCCGCCTCCGGCCTGGACGTGGTCGCGGTCGGCCGCGGCGGCGGCGCCTCGGTGCGCCTGGCCGGGCGGGTCGAACCGGCGGTGGGCGCGCGCGCCTCGGTCGCCTCGACGGTGACCGGCCGGGTCGAGCGCGTGCTGGTCGCGCCCGGCGCCGCGGTGCAAGCGCAGCAGCCGCTGGCCATCGTGGTCAGCGGCGAGGCCGCGGTGTTCCGCGCCAATGCGCTGGCCGCCGCGGCCGAGGCCAAGGCGGCCGGCCTGGCGCATGCCCGCGACCGCGCCCTGGTCGCGCAGGGCGTGGTCGCCCGCCAGGAGCTGGAAACCTCGCACGCGCGGGCACTGGCGGCGCAGGCGCAGGCTGCCGCCGCGCAGGCCCAGGCCGCCGCCAACGGCACACCGGATGCCAGCGGCCGCGTGCGCGTCGTCAGCCCGGTGGCCGGCATCGTCGGCAACGTGCAGGTCACGCCCGGCAGCGTGGTCGCCGCCGGCAGCGTGGTGGCCGAGGTCGCCGATCCGGCGATGAACGAACTGGTGTTCAGCGCACCGCCGGCGCTGGCGGCGCAGGTCGCGCCCGGCATGCCGCTGGAGGTGCGCGGTGCGGGCGGCAGCTTCGCCGCCAGGGTCACGGCGGCGGCGGCCGACCTGCGCCAGCAGGGCGGCGCCGCGGTGATCCGCGCGATGCCGGTCGCTGCGCCCTTGCCGCCGGCCGGCTCGCCGGTGTCGGCGGTGCTGGTCGCCGACGGCCAGGACAGCGCGCTCAGCGTCCCCGCCGATGCGGTGCAGAGCGTCGAGGGCCGCAACGCGGTGTTCGTGGCGGTCGCTGGCGGCTTCAAGGCGCAGCCGGTGCTGGTCGGGCGGCGCGCCGGTGACCGCATCGAGATCCTCGGCGGACTGCGCGGCGACGAACGCATCGTCGGCACCAACGCCTTCCTGCTCAAGGCCGAACTGGCCAAGGGCGACGCCGACCACGGCCACTGAGGAGGCGACCATGTTCAAGCTGATCATCGACACCGCCGTGCGCCACCGCTGGCTGGTAGTGGCCCTGGCAGCGCTGCTCGCCGCCGTGGGCCTGTTCCAGTTGGGCAGGCTGCCGATCGACGCGGTACCGGACATCACCAACCGCCAGGTGCAACTCAACACGGTGGCGCCGGCCCTGACTCCGGAACAGATCGAGCGGCAGGTGACCTACCCGCTGGAAACCGCGCTGGCCGGCATCCCCGGCCTGACCGCGACCCGCTCGCTGTCGCGCAACGGCTTTTCGCAGGTCACCGCGATCTTCACCGATGCGACCGACGTCTACTTCGCGCGCCAGCAGGTGGCCGAACGCATCCGCGCGGCCGTGGACGACCTGCCGGAGGGTGCATCGCCGCAACTGTCGCCGGTCACCACCGGCCTGGGCGAGGTGCTGATGTGGACGGTGGACTTCACCGCCTTCGACCCGGCCAGGCTGGCCCGGCCTGGCGCGGCGGGCTGGCAGGCCGGCGCGGTCTACCGCACGCCGGAAGGCGAACTGCTGCGCACGCCGCAGGAGCGCGCCACCTATCTGCGCACCGTGCAGGACTGGATCATCGCGCCGCAGATGCGCGCCAGCCCGGGACTGGCCGGCGTGGATACGGTCGGCGGCTACGTCAAGGAATACGGTGTGCATCCGGACACTGCCAGACTGGCCGCGCACGGCCTGGGCCTGGCCGACCTGGTCACCGCCCTGCAGCGCGCCAACGTGCAGGCCGGCGCCGGGTTCGTGCAGCGTGCCGGCGAAGGCCTGGTGGTGCGCGCCGACGGCCTGGCCCTGAGTGCCGACGATCTCGCACAGGCGCCTGTGGCCACCCGCAACGGCATGGTGGTGCGCGTGGCCGACGTGGCCGAGGTCGCGCCGAGCCGGGCGCCACGCCTGGGCGCGGCCAGCCGCAACGGCCACGAGGCGGTGCTGGGAACCGCGCTGATGCTCGCTGGCGGCAACAGCCGCACCGTGGCGCAGGCGGCGGCCGCGCGGCTGGCGCAGGTGAACGCGTCGCTGCCGCCGGACATCGTCGCGGCGCCGGTGCTGGACCGCAGCGTGCTGGTCAACGCGACCATCGGGACCGTGGCCAGGAACCTCACCGAGGGCGCGCTGCTGGTGGTGGTGATCCTGTTCCTGCTGCTGGGCAACCTGCGCGCGGCTGCGATCACCGCGCTGGTGATTCCCTTGTCGTTCCTGTTCGCGGTGATCGGCATGCACCGCTTCGGCATCAGCGGCAACCTGATGAGCCTGGGCGCGCTGGACTTCGGCATCCTGGTGGACGGGGCGGTGATCGTGATCGAAGCGACCCTGCTGTTGCTCGGCCAGCGCCGCGCCGCGCTGGGCCGCGGACTGACCGCCGCCGAGCGCCTGGGCGTGGCCGCCGAGGCGGCGCGCAGGATGGCGCGGCCGGCGGCCTTCGGCCAGTTGATCATCCTGCTGGTGTTCGCGCCGATCCTCACCCTGGAGGGCGTGGAGGGCAAGACGTTCCAGCCGATGGCGGCCACCTTCATGCTGGCCCTGGTCGGCGCGTTCCTGTTTTCCTTCACCTTCGTGCCGGCGATGGCGGCGCTGCTGGTGCGCGAGCCGAAGCTGCAGGACGACGCGACGCATGCGACCGACGACGCACACGAAACGCGGCTGCTCCGCGCACTGCGCACGCGCATCGCACCGGCGATCCGCGCGGCCGTCGCGCATCCGCGCACGGTCGCCGCCGGCGCGGTGGCGATGCTGCTGGCGGGCATCGGCGCGTTCGCGCTGCTGGGCCGCGAGTTCATGCCGACGCTGGACGAAGGCAACGTGGCGATGCAGGCCCTGCGTGTGCCGTCCACCTCGCTGGAACAGTCGCTGACGATGCAGCTGGCGCTGGAACAGGCCATCGCCACGCAGCCGGAAGTGGCGACCGTGTTCTCGCGGACCGGCACCGCCGAGGCGGCGATCGACCCGATGCCGACCAACATCTCGGACAGCGTCATCGTGCTCAAGCCGCGCAAGCACTGGCCCGATCCGGCGCTGGACAAGGAGCGACTGGTGGCCCGCCTGGAAGCGCTGGCGGGGCAGCAGCTCGGCAACAGCTTCGAGTTCAGCCAACCGATCGAACTGCGCTTCAACGAACTGATCTCCGGCGTGCGCACCGACCTGGCGGTGATGATCTTCGGCGACGACTTCGGCCAGTTGCGGAAGGTGGCCGAGCAGGTCGCCTCGACGCTGCGCGCAGTGGAAGGGGCGGCCGACGTGCGGGTGGAGCAGATCTCCGGCCTGCCCACGCTCGACGTGACCATCGACCACATGGCGGCGGCGCAGGTCGGGCTGAGCGCGGCGGACGTGAGCGACGCGCTGGCCACCGGCATCGGCGGCCGCGCCGCCGGCAAGATCTTCGAGGGCGACCGTCGCTTCGACGTGGTCGTGCGGATGGACGATGCCGCGCGCAACGATCCGGACCAGTTGGCCGCGCTGCCGATCGCCACCCCGACCGGGCAGGTGATTCCGCTGTCGTCGGTGGCGCGTATCGCCGTCAGCGAGGGGCCGAACCAGATCAGTCGCGACAACGGCAGCCGCCGCTTGGTGGTGCAGGCCAACGTGCGCGGCCGCGACCTGGGCGGCTTCGTCGCCGCGGCGCAGTCGGCGGTGGCCGAGGTGGCGCTGCCGCCGGGCGCCTACCTGCGCTGGGGCGGGCAGTTCGAGAACCTGCAGCGTGCCGAGCGGCGGCTGGCGACCGTGGTGCCGGTGGTGTTCCTGCTGATCGGCGGCCTGCTGTTCATGGCCCTGCGCAGCGTCAAGGAAGCGGTGCTGGTGTTCGGTTGCGTACCGCTGGCGCTGGTCGGCGGCCTGCTCGCCCTGCTGTTGCGTGGCATGCCGTTCTCGGTGTCGGCCGCGGTGGGCTTCATCGCCGTCTCCGGCGTGGCCACCTTGAACGGCCTGGTGCTGATGCAGGCGATCCGCGAGCGCCTGGAGGCCGGCGACCTGCCGCTGCAGGCGGCGATCGACGGCGCGGGCAGCCGCATCCGCGCGGTGTTGACCACCGCGTTGGTGGCGATCGTCGGCTTCATTCCGATGGCGATCGCCAGCGGCTCCGGTGCGGAGGTGCAGAAGCCGCTGGCGACGGTGGTCATCGGGGGGCTGATCACCGCCACCGCCCTGACCCTGCTGGTGCTGCCGACCTTCGCCGCGCGCATCGCCGGGCCGCGCGTGGCGGGCTGATCCGGCACAGGCCGGCGCGCTTCTCGCGGGAAGCGGCGCCGGCCCGCGCGGTGGCGGTCAGGCCTTCTTCTTGCGCGCGGCGATGTAGGCGCGGATCTGCTGCTGCAGCACCGGCAGCGGCACCGAGCCCTGCTGCAGCACCGCGTCGTGGAAGGACTTGATGTCGAAGTCCGGGCCGAGTTCGCGCTCGGCCTCGGCGCGCAGGTCGAGGATGGTCAGCTCGCCGAGCTTGTAGCTCAGCGCCTGACCCGGCCAGGAGATGTAGCGGTCGACCTCGGTGGTGACCTCGTGCTCGCTGAGCGCGGTGCGCTCGCGCAGGTAGGCCTGCGCCTGCGCGCGGGTCCAGCCCTTGTGGTGCACGCCGGTGTCGATCACCAGGCGGCAGGCGCGCCACATCTCGTAGCTGAGCCGGCCGAAGTCCTCGTAGGGCGTGGCGTAGATGCCCATCTCCTTGCCCAGCTTCTCGGTGTACAGCGCCCAGCCCTCGCCGTAGGCGGAGATGTAGTTCTCGCGGCGGAACGCCGGCTGCGCGCCCTGTTCCTCGGCCAGCGCACCTTGCAGCGAATGGCCCGGCGAGGATTCGTGCAGGGTCAGCGCCGGCAGGTTATACAGCGGCCGCGACGGCAGATCGTAGGTGTTGAGCCAGTAGGTGCCGACGCCGCCACGGCCGGCGGTCCAGAACGGGGCGATGTCCGCCGGCACCGGCACGATGGTGAAGCGCCCGCGCGGCAGCGTGCCGATGAACTTGCCGACCTCCCCGTCCACGCGCTTGGCGATCCACGCGGCGCGGTCGAGCAGCTCCTGCGGGGTCTTCACGTAGAACTGCGGATCGGTGCGCAGGAACTGCAGGAACGCCGGGAAGGTCTTCTGCCCGGCCGGCGCCTGGAAGCCGACCTGCTGGATGATCGCGTCCATCTCCTTCTGGATCCGCGCCACCTCGCGCAGGCCGAGCTGGTGGATCTGCTCGGGGTCCATGTCCAGCGTGGTGTACTCGCGGATCTGCTGGCGGTAGTAGGCCTTGCCGTCGGGCAGCGCTTCGGCGGCGAGCGTGGTGCGCGCCTGCGGCATGTACTCCTGGCGGTAGAAGGTGAGCAGCTGCGCATAGGCCGGGATCACCTTGTCGCGCAGCGCGGCCTGCGCCTGCGCGCGCAGCTGCGCCTGCTCGGCGGTGGGAATCTGCGCCGGCATCTGCTTGAACGGCGTGTACAGCACCGCCGCGGTCGGATCCTTCAGATCGGCCACGGTGGCGATGGCGCCATCGCGGCCGTCGAGCACCGCGCGCGGCACGCTGAAGCCGCGCTTGAGCCCGGCGCGCATGTTGTCGGTCTGCTGCGCGAAGTAGCGCGGCACGTCCTCCAGCCGCGCGATGTAGGCGCGGTACTCGTCGGGCGTGCGCAGGTTGCGCCGGGCCATGAACGCCAGGTCCGACCAGAACGCGCTGTCGGAATTGAACGGCATCTCGTAGGCGCGCAGCCGCACGGAGGCGGCCAGGTTCTCCACCTGCGGCCGGTACACCGCCAGGTTGACCTGGTTCTCCGGCGAGAGCTGGGCCGCATCGAGCGTGTCCAGCTGCCGCAGCACGTCCTCCCACACCTTCAGGCGCGCCGCCTGCGCCGCCGCGCCGACGTCGGGCAGATGCCGGTTGTCGCCGCTGCTGTCGCTGTCCTCGTCGGCCTGGCCGAGCTGCGCCTGGCGCCAGGCCCACTCCTTCTCGTAGATGGCCTGGAAGCGCGCATCGGCGGCGCTGGCGTTGGCCGTGGCCGGCGCTGCGCTGGGCGACGCCGACGACGGCGGTGCGGCCAGTGCGGGCGTGGCCACGGCGAACGCGATCAGCAGGGAAATGGCCAGCGGGGTCTTGGCGAGCATGGGCATGGGCGGCACACGGCGGGAACGGACCGTCGATGATCGCATCACCGCCCGGCCTGGCGGGTGGGCCGGAAGTCCTGTGTGGGATCATGCAGGGAACGGAAACGCAGCTCGTGGCGGTTTTATCGGGCTACAACCGCGAGGACAGTAGCTCAGGTCTAGCTAAGCTCTGGCTCTGGCTCTGGCTCTGGCTCTTGATGTTGATCTTGCTCTGGCTCTGGCTCTGGCTCTGGCTCTGCTCCTGTTCCTGCTCTGGCTGCGGCTGCGGCTGCGGCTGCGCAGGATTGCTCCCATTGTGGGAGGGACTTCAGTCCCGACGCGCGGTCGCTCCGCCTGCTACAGCATCCAGCAGCAACTGCAGCCATTGCACCGGTCGCAGGCCTGCTGGTCCCGACATCGACCATGCGACCGCAAGCCTCAACGTCTGTCTGCACGGCATCACGCCGTCGCACCTGCACCCGAGCATGATGTCGCGCACGGCGCGGTCGCGGCCGGACACAGCCAAACCGCATCCCAGTACGGGTAGTCGCCGACGCGGCGCACCAGACCGGCGCGCAACGGGTTGGCGACGATGTAGCGCGCTGCCGGCAGCAACTGCCGCGCGTCGCGCAGTGCACGATCATGAAACCCCTCCATCCACACGGCGCCGCCGCGGCCCCGCGCATGATTGGCCGCCCTTGCGGCGCGGCCCTTGGCGTCGCGCACGACGGTTGGCAGGGCAGCACCGCACTCGAGCATGACCAGCCCATGCCAGTGATCGGGCATCAGCACCCAGCACAGAAGCTGCGCGCCGGCCCAGGTATCGGCATGGCCCAGGCAAGACGCGGCTGCCCACGCGCAGCGCCAGTCCTCGAACAGGCGCTGGCGCTGCCAGGTCACTGTGGTGACCAGATAGATGCGGCCGGTCTCGCTGCAGCGCCCGGCACGCAGCGCGCGGTAACCTCGGGGAGTTCTGCTGTGCATGCCGCCAGGGTTGCAGGGCGGATCATGCGGGACCATCGGGGATCGACCGGTACAGGCATAGGGAAACGTACGGGCGCAGCGTCAGACATTGCGGTACTCGCCACTGGTGCAACGGCGAGCTGGACCAGCGAGGCGTGGAAGATTCACGCGTCGGGACTGAAGTCCCTCCCACAGTGGCGGGTCGCGATCGGAGGGTGTTACGCGCCGCCTGCGATCATGCGCCGCCTGCAATCGCGCGCAGCGGCACCGCACTCAATGCGAGGCGCGGTCGCGGTGCCAGCCGCGGTGCTTGATGTCCAGGTACAGGCTGTAGAAGGCGGTGAAGGCGGGGAACAGGTTCTGCAGCACACCCACCGAGTCCTGCTTGGCCGAGAACATGAAGTAGCTCAGGGTCATCAGGCTGCCGACCACGCTCATGTACCAGAACAAGCGCGGGATCACCGGCTTGCCGGCGCGCTTGGAGGCGACGAACTGCACCAGCCAGCGTCCGCCGAACATCAGCGCGCCGACATAGCCGATCAGCTTCCAGCCGGTGACGTGCAGCCCGGTCCAGTACAGTGCCTGGATCGGTTCGTTGAGGAAATGCGCGTCCATCTCAGCGCTCCTGCACCGCGGTGCGGCGGCTGCGCGCGATCAGCCAGGCCACGCCGCGCAGGTCGCGGATACCGACCAGGGCGCGGTTGAGGTTGTTGTACTTGGAGACGCCGGAGGTGCGGTGGCGATGGTTCACCGGCACGCTCAGGGTCTGCCAGCCGGCGCGCTGCATCAGCGCCGGCAGGTAGCGGTGCATGTGGTCGAAGTACGGCAGGTCCAGGAACGCCTCGCGCTCGAACAGCTTGATGCCGCAGCCGGTGTCCGGGGTGTCGTCGCGCAGCATGCGCGCGCGGATCGCGTTGGCCCACTTCGACGCCCAGCGCTTGCTGCCCGAATCCTGCCGCGACACCCGCCAGCCGGCAAACAGCTTGACCAGCGGCTCGGCGGCCTGACGTGCGGCCAGCAGCTTGGGGATGTCGGCCGGATCGTTCTGGCCGTCGCCGTCCAGGGTGGCGATCCACAACCCGCGCGCGGCCTTGACGCCGTTGCGCACCGCGGTGCTCTGCCCGCTCTGGCTGACGTGGTGCAGCACGCGCAGCTCGGGGGTGGACGCCTTCAGCCCTTCGAGCACCGAGAGGGTGTCGTCGCGCGAATGGTCGTCGACATAGACGATCTCGAAATCGATCGTGCCGCGCAGCGCGGCGACGATCTCGGCGACCAGCGGCGGCACGTTGTCGCGCTCGTTGAACACCGGGACGACGACGGAGAGGGAAAGCTGGCTCATGGATTCGGCAGGGCTGGGCGCGGGGGCGCGTGGGGAAAAAGCGGGGCATTGTGCCGCGGACCGATGATCCGCGGATGAAGCGTCAGGCGGCGGCGCCGAAGTACTCCCGGCACCAGGCCACCACCTGCGGCAGGCCGACCTCGATCGGGGTGCTCGGATCGAAGCCGAACGCGGCGTGGGCCCGCGCAGTATCGGCCATCGTCTCGATCATGTCGCCCGGCTGCATCGGCCGATACTGTTTTTCGGCGCTGCGCCCGGCGGCGGCCTCGATCACCGCGATGAAGCGCTCCAGTTCCACCGGGGTGTGGTTGCCGAGGTTGAACACGCGGTGCGGCACCGCCTCGGTGGAGGGGTGATCGAGTGCGCCGAGCACGCCGGCGACGATGTCGGCGACGAAGGTGAAGTCGCGGCGCATGCGGCCGTGGTTGAACACCTCGATCGGGCGCCCGGCCAGCACCGCGCGGCTGAACAGCAGCGGCGCCATGTCCGGGCGGCCCCAGGGACCGTACACGGTGAAGAAGCGCAGCCCGGTGGCGCGCAGGCCGTACAGCTGCGCATAGGTGTGCGCCATCAGCTCGTTGGCGGCCTTGGTCGCCGCGTACAGCGAGCGCGGCTGGTCGATGCGCTGGTCCTCGGAGAACGGCGGCGTCGCCGAATCGCCGTACACCGAGCTGCTGGACGCATAGACCAGATGCTCCACGCCGCGGTGCCGGCACAGCTCCAGCATGTTGACGAAGCCGACCAGGTTGCTGTCGACGTAGGCATAGGGGTTCTGCAGCGAATAGCGCACCCCGGCCTGCGCGGCCAGGTGCACCACGCGGGTCGGCTGCACCTCGTCGAACAGCGCGGCCAGGCCGTCGCGGTCGGTCAGGTCCAGGGTGCGGATGTCCGCGTTCGCGCACAGCGCGGCGACGCGGTCGCGCTTGAGCTGCGGGTCGTAGTAGTCGTTGTAGTTGTCCAGGCCCACCACCAGTTGCCCGGCGGCGCGCAGCGCACGGACGGTGTGGGCACCGATGAAGCCGGCGGCGCCGGTGACGAGGATGGGCATGGCGAAAGTCCTGGAAAGCGTGGAACGGCGTGCGCGGTATGTGGATCGGAACGGCAGGTCAGAACAGCCCGAAGCGCTTGCGGGCGACGTTGGGCCGGGCGGGATCGATCACGTCCTGCAGGCCCTTGGCGTCGAAGCGGTCCATCAGCGCCTCGGCGCCCTTCTTCAGCTTGAGCGCCATCTCTTCCGGATACAGCGGCACCAGGGTCATGAACACGATGGTCTTGTCGGCATCGACGACCAGTTCCCCAAACGCCTCGGGCGTGCTCACCGGCGGCAGCACGATCGCCCCGTCGAAGCCGACGCCGGGCGCGTACGGCTCGGCCGGCTGACCGTTGGGCACGGTGTGGCCGAAGCCCAGCCAGGTGTCGTACTTGTGCGGCAGCCGCGCCAGGGTCTTGAGCAGGCGCACCGGCCAGTAATGGCGTTCGTCCTGGAAGTCGTCCTGGGTGATCGGCCAGTCGGGCGGCAGGGTCAGCATCAGCTCCATGAAGCGCGGTGCCCCCACGCCCTCGGGCACGGCCATCGGCAGGTCGCTCATCCCCGAGGTCACCAGCCGCAGATACGGCACCTCGTCGGTGGCGGGCACCACGTGCACATCCAGGTGCACGGTGTCGGAGATGATCTCGTGCAGCACGCCGGCGACCGGCCCCAGGTGGCGTTCGATGTGCGCGCCGATCTGTTCGATGCAAGACTCGCCGCGCGCCGGCGTGAACGGTTTTTCCTCGCGGTGCTGCAGGATCGGGCTGCCGCCCGGGCTGATCTGCGTGTCCTCGTTGCTCATGCAATGCTCCGGTTGCTGGCCAGCGCCGCGGCGCGCGGCCTCAGCGCAGGGTCAGCGGCGCGTCCTTGGCCAGCGCCGCCTTGCGCTCCTTGCTGAACTCCCACCACGGGCGCGGCGTCTCGCCCTGCATGAAGCGCACGATCGACAGGAACACGTCGATCACGCAGTGGTCGTGCACCACCCCGGTGCGCAGGCACAGCTGTGCGTACATATCGTACGGATCGCGGCCCTGCAGATGCGCCGGCACGCGGATGCCGATCAGGCGCAGGTCCTTCTCGCAGGCCGGACCGACGTTGGGCAGGTCGGTCAGGCGCAGCAGGTGGTGACGGTCGACCTTGCTGGGATGCATGGCGGAGGCGGTCCTGGCGGACGCGGGCGGCGGCGCTCAGGCCTGCCGCGGGCGCAGTTTCTCGAGCACGCCGTCCAGCGTGTCCAGGTCGGTGTAGTGGATCACCAGCTTGCCCTTGCCGCCGCGGCCGTGGGCGATGGACACCTTGGTCCCCAGCGACTCGGACAGCTCGGTTTCCAGCGAGGCGATGTCGGCCTGCGGCGCGGTACGCGCCGGCTTGGCCTTGCGATTGCTCGGCACCTTGCCGGCGGCGAACTGCTGCGCACGGTGCTCGACCTCGCGCACCGACCAGCCCTGGTCGGCGGCATCGGAGGCCAGGCGGCTGGCCAACTCCGGCGACAGCGTCAGCAGCGCGCGCGCATGGCCCATCTCCAGGCGCCGCGCTTCCAGCAGCGCGCGGATCGCCGGCGGCAGTTCCAGCAGGCGCAGCAGGTTGGACACCGACGCGCGCGAGCGGCCCACCGCCTCGGCGGCCTCGGCGTGGGTCAGCGAGAACTCGTCGATCAGCCGCTGCAGCGCCTGCGCCTCTTCCAGCGGGTTGAGATCCTCGCGCTGGATGTTTTCGATCAGCGCCATGGCGATGACGGTGCGGTCGTCCAGCTCGCGCACCACCACCGGCACCTCGCTGAGGCCGGCCAGCTGCGAGGCGCGCCAGCGGCGTTCGCCGGCGACGATCTCGAAGCTGCCCGGCGCCAGTTCGCGGGCGACGATCGGCTGGATCACGCCCTGCGCCTTGATCGACTCGGCCAGCTCCTGCAGCTTGGCCTCGTCCATCTCCTGACGCGGCTGGTACTTGCCCGGCTGCAGCTGCCCGACCGGCAGGCGGCGCAGGCTCTCGCCCGGCTGCAGCTCGGCGGTCGGTGCCGGCGCGGCCGCGCCCTTCGGCCCCAGCAGCGCTTCCAGGCCACGGCCGAGGCCGCGCTTCTTCGCTCCGAGGGCGGGGGGCTTGGCGCTCATCAGATGGTCTCCATGGCCGGCATCGGCCGATTGCGTTCGTTGCGGCGGCGCACGATCTCGCCGGCCAGTCCCAGATAGGCGACGCCGCCGCGCGAGGTGCGGTCGTAGCCGACGATGCTCTGGCCATGGCTGGGCGCCTCGGCCAGGCGCACGTTGCGCGGCACGATGGTGCGGAACACCTTGTCGCCGAAGTGGTTGGTCAGCTCCGCCGACACCGCGTTGGCCAGGTTGTTGCGCACGTCGAACATGGTCCGCAGCACGCCCTCGATCTCCAGCGCCGGATTCAGCTCGGCGCGCAGCGCCTCGATGGTCTCCAGCAGCGCGGTCAGCCCTTCCAGCGCGTAGTACTCGCACTGCATCGGCACGATCACCGAATCGGCGGCGGTCAGCGCGTTCAGGGTCAACAGCGACAGCGCCGGCGGGCAGTCGATGAGGATGAAGTCGTAGGCCTCGCGCAGCGGCGCCAGCGCGGTCTTCAGCCGCTGCTCGCGCGCCGGCTGGTCCATCAGCTGGATCTCGGCGGCGGTGAGATCGATATTGCCCGGCAGCAGGTCGAAGCCCTCGGGCGCGGTCACCCGGATCTGTTCGGCGCTGCTCTCGCCGAGCAGCACGTCGCAGGTGGAGGCAGCCAGCTCGCGCTTGTCGATGCCGCTGCCCATCGTCGCATTGCCCTGCGAGTCCAGGTCCACCAGCAGCACGCGCTGCGACTGCCGCGCCAGCGACGCGGCCAGGTTGACCGCGGTGGTGGTCTTGCCGACGCCGCCCTTCTGGTTGGCGATGGCGATGATGCGGGCCATGCGGGAGCCTCGTCGGCGATGGGGTGGGACCGGGCATTATGCGGTCACAGCCCCCCTGGCGGAAATCGGGGCCGGCCGCGGCTGGCGCTCAACCGCGCTCGACCACCACCAGGTGGCGGTCGGCGCCCAGGCCGGGGACCTGCAGCGGGTGCACCGTCGGCGCCACCCAGCCCGGCGGCAGCGCGGCGATCTCCTCGTCCGGGCGCACGCCCTTCATCGCCAGCAGGCGCCCGCCCGGGCGCAGCAGGTGGCCGCCGACGGCGACGATCCCGGCCAGGGTGTCCAGCGCGCGCGCGGTCAGCAGGTCGTAGGCGCCGGCCTCGTCCAGCGCCTCGGCGCGCGACTCGGCCACCCGCGCGTTGTCCAGGCGCAGCTGGCGCACCGCCTCGCGCAGGAACCGCGCCTTCTTGCCGTTGCTTTCGACCAGGGTCACCCGCAGCTGCGGCCGCGCGATCGCCAGCGGAATGCCGGGCAGTCCCGGACCGGTGCCCAGGTCGGCCAGCGCGCCCTCCTGGGCGAACGGCTGCATCGCCAGCGAATCCAGCAGATGGCGGGTCACCATCTCGTGCGGGTCGCGGATCGCGGTCAGGTTGTAGGTGCGGTTCCAGCGCGTCAGCAGCGCCAGATAGGCCAGCAGCGGCGGCGCCAGCGCGGCCGCGTCCAGGCCCTGCGCGTGCAGGCCCTGCTCGAGCGCGACGCGGACGGAATCGGGAAGAGAGGCATCGGTCATCGGCGGATTATCGCAGGTGCCGCCGCTGCCCGAAGCGCGCTGCGCTAAGGCGAGGCCTCGACCGGCGCATCCGCGCACCACGCCAGCGCCGCCCGATAGCCGGGCGCGGCCTCCCATTCGTGCAGGTGCCAGGCCTCGGCCGTGCCCAGACCCGGGTCGCACCAGACCAGGCGCAGCGCGCCGCCGGCGTCCTCGGCAAAGCGCAGCCGGTGCAGGCCGAAGGCGATGCCGTGGCCATGCGCCTTGAGCAGCGCTTCCTTGGCGCACCACAGGCGGAAGAACAGCGCCTCGCGCGCCGGCGCCGCCAGCGCGGCCAGCAGCGCGACCTCGTCCGGATGGAAGAAGCGCTGCGCCAGTTCCAGCAGGCGCGGCCGTGGCCGCTGGCGCTCGATGTCGACCCCCAGCCGCACGTGCGCAGCCACCGCCACCAGCAGGTAGTCGCCGCTGTGGCTCCAACCGGTGTCCACGTGCGCCAGCGGTGCATGCAGGCCGGGCCGGCCGCGGGCGTCGCGGCGCAGCGGCAATTGCGCCGCCGGCACCGCCAGTTCGCCGGCCAGCAGGCGCCGCGCCTGCGCCTCGCCGGAGGTCCGCGGCGGATGCGGGCGCAGCCACAGCGCCACCGGGCCGAGGCGCCAGTCCGGCGGTTCGGCGCCGTCGGCCACGGGCGGCATCGGCGCGCTCACGCCGCGCCCACAAAGCGCAATGGCCGCTGCGCGGCAGGGCCGACGCTATACGGCCGCTTCACGGCGGCGCTCCTTAAATGACGCCCACCCCACCGCTCCTGGTGCGGGCCGAACCGAGGAGTCTGACGCATGGGCATCATCATCTGGTTGATCGTCGGCGGCATCGTGGGCTGGCTGGCCAGCATCATCATGCGCCGTGACGCACAGCAGGGCATCATTCTGAACATCGTGGTCGGCATCGTCGGCGCGCTGATCGCCGGCTGGCTGTTCGGCGGCGGCATCAACCAGGCGATCACCCTGTGGACGTTCCTGTACTCGTTGATCGGCGCCATCATCCTGCTGGCGATCGTCAACCTGTTCACCCGCGGCCGCGCGCGCTGACACAGCGCCCTCGCCGCTTGCGCAAACGCCCGGTTCGCCGGGCGTTTTGCGTTTGCGGCCCCGCTCACGGCGCAGCGCGGTCGGCCGGATGGCGCACGCCGTCCTCGACCGGCACCGCAATGGCCAGTGCATACGGGTCCACGCCCTCCAGGCAACCGACGTTGTAGCCGTACAGGCTGGGATCGGAGCGGCGCCGGTGATGCGTGTAGATCCCGCAGGTGCCGCAGAAGTAGTGCTGCGCGGTATGCGTGTGGAACTGGTACAGGCGCAGCGCCTGCTCGCCCTGGCGGACGTGCAGGGCCGCCAGCGGCACCGAGGCGACGATGGCGCCGCGGCGCCGGCACAGCGAGCAGTTGCAGCGGCGCGGGTCGACGATGCCCTGCGGCAGCTCCAGGTCGATCTGCACCGCACCGCAGTGGCAGCTGAGCCGGTGCAGCGGCGCGATGGCGGTATCGCCGACCTTGTCGATGCAGCGGCGCACGTGGCGCTCGCTCATGCCGCCGGCTCCAGCTCGACCCAGGCCGGCGCGTGATCGCTGGGGCGGTCCCAGCTGCGCGGTTCGCGGTCGATGCCGGCACCGCGGGTGCGCGCCTTCAGCGCCTCGGACACCAGGGTCAGGTCGATGCGCAGCCCCAGGTCGCGGCGGAAGCCGGCCTGGCGGTAATCCCACCAGCTGAAGATGCCGCCGTCGGCATGGTGCAGGCGGAAGCCGTCATGCAGGCCCAGATCGAGCAGCTTGTGCAGGGCGCCGCGCTCGGCGGTGGAAGTGAGGATGTGGTTGTCGCTCCACACCAGCGGGTCGTGCACGTCGCGCGCGTCCGGGGCGATGTTGAAGTCGCCCAGCACCACCAGCCGCGGATGCCGCTGCAGCTCGTCGGCCAGCCAGGCGTGCACCGCCTCCAGCCAGCGCAGCTTGTAGGCGTACTTGTCGGTGCCCACGTCCTGGCCGTTGACCACGTACAGATTGACGATGCGCAGGTCGCCGATGGTGGCGGCGATGGCGCGCTTCTGCTCGTCCTCCAGGCCCGGTACGCCGATCTGCACGTCGCCGATCGGCAGGCGCGACAGGATCGCCACGCCGTTGTAGGTCTTCTGCCCGGCGAACACGCTGCGGTAGCCGGCCTCGGCCAGCGCCGTGTCGGGAAACTTGTGGTCCTCCAGCTTGGTCTCCTGGATCCCGACCACGTCCGGCGCGAACGCGGCCAGCCACTGTTGCAGGTGCGGCAGGCGCACGTTGAGCGAGTTGACGTTCCAGCTGGCGATCTTCAAGGGAAATCCGGGACGGGGAAGCCGGCCGCTATTCTGACCGCAGCCGCCGCGGCGGCCAAACCGCGGGCACCAGGCCGTTCAGCGCCGCGCGCAGCACTGCGCGAACAGCGCCGGCGCCAGGCTCAGCGCCTGCTGGCGCTGCGCCTCGTTCAAGCCGTCGAGCAGCTCCTCGGCACCGAGCGCCTGTTCCGGCGGCGGAAACGGCCGCTCCGGCGCCTGCCGCGCGGCCAGTTGCCAGGCCGCGGCGTACGGCGGATCGGCCACTGCCAGCCACGGCGCGCGCAGCAGTTGCGCTAAGGCGTCGATCGACATGCGGTCGCCGTGCAGCGCGCGGTCTTCCAGTTGCGTCACCACGTCCTCGGCATCGCGCTCGTCGGCGGCCGACAGCGGAGCGCGTTGCCCTTCCGCGTCGACGCTGCCGGCGCGCGCGACCAACTGCGCCACGCGCTGTGCCAGCAACTGGCGTTGCGCATCGGCATCGCCGCGCGCGGCCGCACTGCGCAGCATCGCCTCGATCTGCGCGGCATCGAGTCCGGCAACGCCGCGACAGGCCGCGAGACGTTGCCGTTCGGCCGCCCGGCGTGCCGCGGCGGCTGCGGCGTCCTCGGCGTCTGCGCCCGGCAGCACCGCCGGGCGGGACGGCGGCGCTTGCGCGCGTTGCCGGCAATCCAGCGCCAACAGCGCGATGTCGGTCAGACGCCGCGCCTCGCTGGTGCCGGCCGCCAGCGCTGCGTCGGGCGGGGTGGTCGCGGAGATCGGCGGTGGCGACGTTGCCGCTGAGCGCGGTAGCGCCGCTGCCTGCACCTTGCTCGCGGCAACCGCGGGTGCGGCCGTCGGCGGCATCAGCTTCGCCGCGAGCGCGAACGCGACCAGCACCACCGCGCCACCGAACCAATGCAGCGGACGCCGCATCGCCACCATGCTCAGTGCGCCGCGGCCGTGTAGGCGTCGCGATCGAACGCCATCGGCTGCGCCTGGCGCAGGCGCTGCATGGCGTCGGCCGCGGCCTGCTCGCGCAATTGCAGGTCGATCTGCCCGCGCACCGCGTCGAAGCGCGCCGCGGTCTTCGCATCCAGGCGGATCAAGTGGTAGCCGTCAGGGCCGCGCACTGGCGCGGAGACCTGCTCCACCGCGAGCCGGCGGATCGGCGCGTCGAAGGCGTCGGCCAGGTAGCGGCCGAAGGTCGGCGACAGCTGTCCGCCCTCGCCGGCGGTGGCGGTGTCGTCGGACTCGCGCATCGCCAGCGTGGCGAAGTCGGCGCCGCCGTCGAGCTGGCGCTTGAGCACCTCGGCACGCTGCAAGGCCTGCGCCTCGGTCAGCGTATGCCCACTGCGCGGCCCGCCCTGCGGATGCAGGGCGACGAACAGATGGCGCAGGTGGTATTCGGTGTAGTCGTCCGGATGCGCGGCGAACTGCCGGCGCAGCATCGCCTCGTCGATGTGTGCGTCGGCGCTGAGCCGTGCCTGCGCGGCCTCGGCCAGGATCGCGTCGGCGGCGCGGCGCAGGCGCGCGGCCACCACCGGGTCGTCCTGCAGGTGCTGCTGCCGGGCCTGGTCGAGCAGGATGGCGCGGTCGGCGAAACGGCGCACCACCGAGTCATCGTCGATGCCGGCAGCACCACGCGTGGCATCGCCGGCCAGGGCGCGGTACTCGCTGGCGGTGAACTGCTGCGCGCCGACGCGCAGCACCACCGGGTCGGCGGTGGCGGGCTCGGCGGCCGGCGCCGCCAGGGCGGCGAACGCGGCCAGCGCGCAGGTGACCAGGGTGATGGACCTGGCCACGGCGGATGTGGCGAAAGACAGGGACATGCGCTTCTCCAGGAGAGGGCGGCACGCGACGCCGGAGCGCCACGGCCACAAAAGGCGGCCGACGCAGGGCCGGCCGCCAGGACATGCAAGGACTCAGTCGTGCTTGCCGCGTGCCTTCAGGTACGCGATCGCCGCCTTCGGGTCGTCGGTGGTGATCAGGCTGAACGCCTCCTGGTTGACGATGAAGTTGAGATCGCCACGGTTGTCGGCGGTGTCGCGGCCACCGGAGTAGGAGAAGTACAGGTCCGACAGCTGATAGCAGCACGCGCCGCTGTTCTGGTAGAACTTCCCGGCCAGCGGGCTGTCCGGAATCGCCTGGAACACGCCCACGCGCACGCCGCGCTCGCGCACGCGGTCGGCCTGGCCCTGCAGCAGGCCACCGAGCTGCTTGACGTTGATCTCCATCGCCTCCTTGGTATCGCTCCAGGCCGATATGGCGTTGTCGACATTGATCTTGGTCAGCATGTTGGTGGTGAACACCGGAATGCCGACCATGCTGGTGGTGTCGGCGCGGAACGCCGAGCGGCTCGGGTACAGGGTGGCATTGACCTTGGCGGCGACGAAGTTGGACGCACCCACCGAGAACGCGGCATCGGCCGCGCGCGACACCGCACGCACCGAGGCGGCGTCCTTGATGTCGAACACGATGGGCGTCTTCAGGCCATGCGCCTTGAAGTAGGAGAACAGCTCATCCACGCGCGGCACGTGGTAGCCGGTGGTGGTGCGGCGGTCGGGGGTCAGCAGGAACAGGCCGCTGACCACCGACCACGGGGTCACGGTGATCGACGGGTTGTAGCCCTGGTTGCTCATCGGGTCGTACTTGGTTTCGCCGGCACGGCTGGTCCACACGTTGGTGGTGCGACCGAGGTTCCAGTCGTGCAGCACCACCGGCACGCCGTCGCTGGTCATCTTGATGTCCAGCTCCACGCCGTCCATGCACTGGTCGTTGGCCAGCTGCAGCGCACCGCGCGAGTTTTCCGGCATGTCGGGGAAGTTGCCGTACTTGCCCCACAGACCGCGGTGGGCCAGCACGACGGTGTCGCCGCTGCTGTCGCCGAACAGGATGTTGCTCATCTTGGTACCGACGGTGTCGTTGCAGTTGGCCATGGCCAGTTGCGGCACGACGGCCAGGACCGCCAGGGCGGCGAGCGCGCGGCAGGCGCGCGCCAGGGGCGAGGGAACGAATGCGATCTTCATTGGGCTGCGTCCGGTTCTGAAGGAAAGGGGGAGACACGGGGGACGAGCGCCGGTCAGGTCGACGCATGGCGGCATCTCGTGTGTTGCGCTCCGCACGGACGTCTCGCGCAGGAGCCTGAGCCGCCGTGATCGGCGGCGGCGTCGGGCGAGAACCTAATAACTTACTGTGAATTATTTATTTCCGGGGTGCGACCCGGCGTTGGACTGTGGACTGCGCCGCGATTTGGGGCCGTGGGTGCGGTGCGGTGCGTCCCGGTGGCGGGATCGGTCGGACCACATCTGTGGGGGCGACCGACGCTTGCACAGCCCGTCCGGGTCTGGGCCCAGGCTTGGCTGCATCGGAGGGCTTCACCGGTCGCGGCTGAAGCACGCCTCTATTGATCGCTTCCTTGGCGAGACACGCATTTCCCTTGTAGGAGCGGCTTCAGCCGCGACGCGTTACCGGTAAAGCCTCGCGGCTGAAGCCGCTCCTACACGCGCGTGCCTCCTACCGCCACGCCATGCACGCGCGCCCTGGACGTCGGCTACGCCCCGCTCACCGCACCAGGAACGAAAGCATGCGCGCGATCCGCGCGTACGGCGGCTTCAGCAGGTCGCTGCCGGCGCGGCGCGACTGCCACAGGATCGGCAGCGCCTTGCTGAAGGCGTCGAAGCCGGCGCGGCCGTGGTAGGCGCCCATGCCGCTGGGGCCGATGCCGCCGAACGGCAGCGCGTTGGCGGCGAAATGCAGCAGGCTGTCGTTGACGGTGACGCCGCCGGCGATGGTGGCGTGCAGGATCGTCTCGATCCGCGCGCGGTCGTGGCTGAAGGGATACAGCGCCAGCGGCCGGTCGCGGCTGTTGATCTCGGCGATGGCCGCGTCCAGGGAGCGGTAGCTGCGCACCGGCAGGATCGGGCCGAAGATCTCCTCCTGCATGAGCAGCGCGTCGTCGCCCGGCTGCAGCACCAGCGTGGGCACGATCAGCCGCTCGCGCTCGGCGCGCTCGCGCGCCACGGTGGCCAGTTCGATGACCTCCAGCCCGCGCGCGCGGGCATCGTCCAGGTAGCCACGCAGGCGCCGGTACTGGCCCTCGTTGACGATGCGGGTGTAGTCCTCGGCGCTGGCGAAATCGCCGTAGCGCGCCAGCACCTGCGCACGCAGCGCCTGCACCAGCGCCGCCTCGCGACCGGCGTCGACCAGCACGTAGTCCGGGGCGATGCAGGTCTGCCCGGCGTTGAACCACTTGCCGGTGGCCAGGCGCGCGGCGGCCTGCTCCAGCGGGTAGTCGGCGCAGACGATGGCCGGCGACTTGCCGCCCAGTTCCAGGGTCAGCGGGGTCAGGTTGGGGGCGGCGGCGGCCATCACCTTGCGGCCGACCGCGGTGGAGCCGGTGAACACCAGGTGGTCCAGCGGCAGCGCGGCGAACGCCGACGCCACCTCGGCACCGCCCAGCGCCACCGCCACCCGCTGCGGCGGGAACACCTCGGCCAGCAGCGACTGCAGGAACTGCGCGCTGCGCGGGGTGTGCTCGGAGGGTTTCAGGTAGACGTGGTTGCCGGCAGCGATCGCGGTAGCCAGCGGGATCAGCGCCAGGTTGACCGGGTAGTTCCAGGGCGCGATCACCCCGACCACGCCGACCGGCACCGGCCGCACTTCCGCACGCGCCGGCCATAGCCGCCAGCCGGCGCCGACCCGCTGCGGACGCATCCAGCGCTTCAGATGGCGCAGCAGGTGATCGATCTCGCCGAGCACGGTCATGCCGTCGGCGATCAGCGATTCGTGGCGCGAGCGGTGGCCGAAGTCGGCGGCGATGGCATCGGCCATCTCCGGCAACCGCCGCTTCAGCGCCGCGCGCAGCCGCAGCAGGTCCTCGCGGCGCTGCGCCCGCTCCGGCTTGGCCGACTGCCAGGCCGCGCGCAGGCGCTGCAGGGTGACTGGCAGGGCGGCCAGCGGCGTGTCGGTGGAAGCGGCATCGGCAACGGAGGTCGGCATGAGCGCACTATACGACGGCGATTGCGTTGCCTGTCGGCAGCCCGGCGATCGGGCGTCAGGACGAAAGGAGGCCTCCCGGCAGCGGCTTTTGCCGCGCGTCAACCGAACGCCCGCATCTCCGTAGGAGCGGCTTCAGCCGCGACAACCGTTCCCGATGGAGCCACTCGCGGCTGAAGCCGCTCCTACCGTGTGCTTTGCTTCGGCCCGCGATGCTGGCGCGGTTCTCGTTGTGGGAGGGACTTCAGTCCCGACCCGATGGCGCCAGACACGCGAGAAGCTGCGCTTGAACTACGCCGGCTCTTCCAGCAACCACGCCTGCAACTGCGCCAGCGAGGCGACCTGGTGGTGCGGCACGACGCCCTCCGGGGCGGCGGCGCCGTGCGCATTGAACCAACAGGTGTGCAGGCCCGCGGCCAGGCCGCCGGCGATGTCCGCCTGCGGGTTGTCGCCGACCATCAGCACCTGCGCCGGCGGCGGATCGCCGAGTTGCGCCAGCGCGTGCGCGAAGATCCCCGGGTGCGGCTTGGCCACACCCACCACCTCGGAAATGGCGATGACCTCGAAGCGGTCGTGCAGCCCGGTACGCTGCAGGCGCGCGTTCTGCAGCGCGCCGAAGCCGTTGGTGACCAGGCCCAGGCGGGCGCGCCCGCGCAGCGCGTCGAGCAGCTCCACCGCACCGTCCAGCGGCGCACACAGCTCGGCCATCGCCGCCAGGAACGCCGTGTTCAAGGTTTCCGGCGCGGTCTGCAGGCGCTGCGCCCAGTCGGCGAAACGGCGCTGCTGCAATTGCAGCGCGGTGATCGCACCGTTCTGATACTGCACCCACAGCGGCCGGTTGCACGCCGTGTAGTCAGCGTACTCCGCTTCGCCGAACTGCACGCCATAGCCGGCGAACATGCGCTGCAGGCCGGCGAAGGCATCGAAGTGGAACAGGGTGTCGTCGGCGTCGAACAGGATCCAGCGGTAGCGCATGCGTTGGCACGACGAAGGCAGCGGGCGCTCATGGTAACGCCGCCTCACCGCATAGACGACGACGCCGGCCCGAAGGCCGGCGTCGCGTGCGGCGTTGGCCGCGTCCTGCTAGGCGCGCACGCTCAGTGACCGGACCCGCGCGAGGCACCCAACCCGGTTTCGGCGCGGATCTGCTGCGCCTTGAACGCGGCGCGTTCCTTGCCGGCCTGCGCGCTGCGGTCCAGCACCGAGAACAGCCAGATGCCGACGAAGCCGATGGTCACCGAGAACAGCGCGGGCGAGGTGTACGGGAACGGCGCCGAACCGGTCGGGTTGCCTAAAGTGTCCACCCACACCGACGGCGACAGCACCGTCAGCACCAGCGAGGAGATCAGGCCCAGGAAACCGCCGATCACCGCGCCGCGGGTGGTGCAGTCCTTCCACAGCAACGACAGGATCAGCACCGGGAAGTTGGCCGAGGCAGCGATGGCGAAGGCCAGCGACACCATGAAGGCCACGTTCTGCTTCTCGAACACGATGCCCAGCAGCACCGCGATCACGCCCAGCGCGATGGTGGTGACGCGCGACACCTTCAGCTCCGAGCCCGGGGCCGGATTGCCGTTCTTGATCACCGTGGCGTACAGGTCGTGGGACACCGCCGAGGCGCCGGACAGGGTCAGGCCGGCGACCACCGCCAGGATGGTGGCGAAGGCCACCGCGGAGATGAAGCCCATGAACACGTTGCCGCCCACCGCGTTGCCGACCAGCACCGCCGCCATGTTGGCCGCACCCTTGCCGCCGTGGATGGTGCCGGTGGCGACGTCGGCGAACTGCGGGTTGGTCAGCACCAGGGCGATGGCGCCGAAGCCGATGATGAAGATCAGGATGTAGAAGTAGCCGATCCAGGTGGTGGCCCACAGCACCGACTTGCGCGCCTGCTTGGCATCGGGGACGGTGAAGAAGCGCATCAGGATGTGCGGCAGGCCGGCGGTGCCGAACATCAGCGCCATGCCGAAGGAGATCGCCGAGATCGGATCCTTGACGAAGCCGCCCGGGCCCATGATCGACAGGCCGGCGCTGGCCGCCTCTTCCGGCGAGGCGCCGCCATTGGCCGCCACCGCGGTCTTCACCCGCACGCCCTCGGCGAACAGCGCCTCGAAGCTGAAGTTGAAGTGCCACATGATCGCCACGGCCATGAAGGTCACGCCGGTCAGCAGCAGCACCGCTTTGATGATCTGCACCCAGGTGGTGGCGGTCATGCCGCCGAACAGCACGTAGACCATCATCAGCACGCCGACCAGGCTCACCGCCACCCAGTAGTCCAGGCCGAACAGCAGCTTGATCAGCGCACCGGCGCCGACCATCTGCGCGATCAGGTAGAACAGCACCACCACCAGCGTGCCGGAGGCGGCGAAGCTGCGGATCGCGGTCGGCGCGAAGCGGTAGCCGGCCACGTCGGCGAAGGTGTACTTGCCGAGGTTGCGCAGGCGCTCGGCCATCAGGAAGGTCAGGATCGGCCAGCCGACCAGGAAGCCGATGGCGTAGATCAGGCCGTCGTAGCCGTTGGTCATCACCGCCGCGGTGATGCCCAGGAACGAGGCCGCCGACATGTAGTCGCCTGCGATCGCCAGGCCGTTCTGGAAGCCGGTGATGCCGCCGCCGGCGGTGTAGAAGTCCGACGCCGAGCGGGTCTTCTTCGCCGCCCACTTGGTGATCCACAGCGTGCCGGCGACGAAGAAGGCGAACATGCCGATCGCCACCCAGTTGGTCGGCTGCTTGTCGGTCTGGCCGACATCGCCGCCGGCGGCCAGGGCCACGCCGGCCGGCAGCAGCGCGGCCAGCAGCAGCAGAAGGAAGCGCAGGTGCTTGCTCATTGGCGGGCGTCCTCGAGGATGGCGGCGGTCAGCTGGTCGTACACGGTGTTGGCGCGACGCACGTAGATCGCGGTGATGGCGATGGTGAAGACCATCACCCCGATCGCGATCGGGATGCCGATGGTGGTGACGCCGCTGCCCATCGGCTGGGCGAGGAACGCCTTGTCGAAGGCGATCAGGCCGATGAAGCCGAAATAGGCCAGCAGCATCAGGACGGTCAGCGTCCAGCCCAGCGCGTTGCGCTGGCGCTTGAGCGCGTGGTACTTCGGATTGGCGTCGATCTTGGCGATCAGCGCGTCGTTGGAGAGGGTCATGTGGTGCCTCCGGGGTAGTGACCGCAGCGCGGATCAGAAGCTGTACTTGGTGGTGAACTGCAGGCGGGTGATGTCGCCCTTGGCGCCGCTTTCGATCTCGCGCTTGCCGTACATCAGCTCGGCGCCGATATCGACCTTGGGCAACGGCGAGTAGAAGACGTTGCCGCGGATGCTCTGCACACTCTTGGTCACGGCCAGGCCGGTGCGCGCGGTGTCGTTGTCGTAGTCGCTGCGCGCGTAGATCAGGTTGGTGCGCAGCTTGGGCGAGAACGCGTGGCGCCAGCCGACGTAGCCGGCGACTACCCCGACCGTGTCCAGGTCGCGGTCGGCGGCGTCGTACACCGCGTTCTGGGCGATGCCCAGGCCGATGTAGCGGCCGATGCCTTCGCCGCCGGTGAGCTGGTAGAACAGGCTGTCGCTGTCGCTGGCCACCCACTTGCCGCCCAGGGTCAGCCCGCCCGAGGCCTTGCTGGCATCGGCGCCGGTGGCGCGGTTGTCGACCTTCTGCTGGCCGACCACGCCGGCGACGCCGAAGCTGCCCCAGTCGCCCTTCCAGCCGTAGCGCACGGTCAGGTCCGGCAGCGCGCCGCGGTCGGAACTGGCGGTGCTGACCACGCCGGCCGCGCTGCGCGTGTACAGGGTGGTCTCCGGGTTCTCCAGGGCGATGCTGAAGCCGCCGTTGGTGTAGCGCAGCTGCGCCTGGCGCACGAACACCACGCCGTCGGTGGGGCCGATGAAGTCGGCCGCTTCCGGCAGCGCAGCCGGGTCCATGAAGTTGGACCAGGTCTGGCCGGCCAGCCAGTGGTTCCAGTACATGTAGGCGTGACGCAGGGTGGCGCCGTAGGTGTTGGTGGCGGTCTGAGTGCCCAGCGCATTGCCGAAGAAGTCCAGTTCCACCAGCGCGCCGGCCTTGTTGCCGCCTTCGGTCACGCTGTCCACGCCGAAGTTGATCCGCGAGAACTTGGCGTGGGCGTTGTAGTCGGTACCGGACTTGGCGCCGCCCACCGGGGTCTGCCCGGGCAGGTACAGCGCGCGGCCGGTGGCGTCGTCGGCGAGCTGGCCGTCACCGGTGCGGGTGGCCAGGAAATCGGCCTTGATGAAGCCGCCGACCTTGAAGGTGGTGCCAGGCGTGGCGCCCGGGGTGATGGTGGTGACCTGGATCGGCGCCTTGCCGGCCGGCGGCGCCGGGGGTGCAGGCGGCGGCGCGGCCTGGGTCGAGCGGACCGCGGCGACCTCGGTCTGGGTCTGCGCGATCTGCCCCTGCTGCTGTTGCTGCGCGGACAGCAGTTGCTGCACCTGCCGCTCCAGCTCGGCCACGCGGGTCTCCAGCGCCTGCTCGCGCGCCGAGGGTTTGCCTTGGGCGAAGGCCGCGCCAGGCGCGACCAGGGCCACCAACAGCGCGGCCGCCAACGGGCGACGCGCCAGGGATGCGATGCGGTTGCTCATTACTCCCTCCCGAATAATGGATGGCCGCACGCATGCGCACGGCCGTAGCCCAGCGTGCGCGACCGCACCGGCCGCGCCTATTGGCCATTAGTCGAACGTCGGCTGAGTTACGACCATCGTCTAAGGCCCGGCGCGTGTGCGCTTAACGCCGGATGCGGCACACTGCGCGTTGACGCGCCGCCGCATGCGGCGCCCCGTTCAATGCAGAGGGAACCATGGCCGATCTCTACCCCGTCGATCCGCAGTTCGCCGCCCGTGCGCGGGTCGACAAGACCCAGTACCAGACCCAATACACGCAATCGGTGGAACAGCCGGAGGCGTTCTGGGGCAAGGTGGCCGAGCGCCTGGACTGGTTCAAGAAGCCGACCCGGATCAAGGACGTCAGCTTCGCCCTGGACGACTTCCACATCCGCTGGTTCGACGACGGCGAACTCAACGCCAGCGTCAACTGCCTGGACCGGCAACTGGCCACCCGCGGCGACAAGACCGCGCTGCTGTTCGAGCCGGACAGCCCGGACGCGCCGTCCTACCGCGTCACCTATCGCGAGCTGTACGAGCGCGTGTGCCGGCTCGGCAACGCGCTGCGCGCGCTGGGCGTGCGCAAGGGCGACCGCGTCACCATCTATCTGCCGATGATCCCCGACGCGGCGGTGGCGATGCTGGCCTGCGCGCGCATCGGCGCGATCCACTCGGTGGTGTTCGGCGGCTTCGCGCCCAACTCGATCGCCGACCGCGTGATCGACTGCGGCAGCAAGCTGATCATCACCGCCGACGAAGGCCTGCGCGGCGGCAAGAAGATCCCGCTCAAGGCGAACGTGGACGCGGCGCTGAAGCTGCCCGGCACCACCAGCGTGGAGACCGTGCTGGTGGTACGCCACACCGGCGGCGCGGTGGACATGCAGGCCCCGCGCGACCGCTGGTTCCACGACGTGGTCGACACCCAGGCGGCCGAGTGCGAACCCGAGCGCATGAACGCCGAGGACCCGCTGTTCATCCTCTACACCTCCGGCTCCACCGGCAAGCCCAAGGGCGTGCTGCACACCACCGCCGGCTACCTGCTGTACGCGGCCTACACCCACGAAACCGTGTTCGACCTGCGCGAGGACGACATCTACTGGTGCACCGCCGACGTGGGCTGGGTCACCGGCCACAGCTACATCGTCTACGGGCCGCTGGCCAACGGCGCCACCGCGCTGATGTTCGAAGGCGTGCCCAACTACCCGAGCGTGTCGCGCTTCTGGGAAGTCATCGATAAGCACCAGGTGACGATCTTCTACACCGCCCCGACTGCGATCCGCGCGCTGATGCGCGAGGGCGAGGCGCCGGTGAAGAAGACCGCGCGCACGAGCCTGCGCCTGCTCGGCAGCGTCGGCGAGCCGATCAATCCGGAGGCCTGGCGCTGGTACTACGACGTGGTCGGCGACGGCCGCTGCCCGATCGTGGACACCTGGTGGCAGACCGAGACCGGCGGCATCCTGATCACCCCGCTGGCCGGCGCCATCGACCTCAAGCCCGGCTCGGCGACGCTGCCGTTCTTCGGCGTGCAGCCGGCGCTGGTCAGCGCCGACGGCGAGATCCTGGAAGGCGCCACCGAGGGCAACCTGGTGCTGCGCGATTCCTGGCCGGGGCAGATGCGCACCGTCTACGGCGACCACCAGCGCTTCATCGACACCTATTTCCGCACCTACCCGGGCAGCTATTTCACCGGCGATGGCTGCCGCCGCGATGCCGACGGCTACTACTGGATCACCGGCCGCGTCGACGACGTCATCAACGTCTCCGGCCACCGCATCGGCACCGCCGAAGTGGAGAGCGCACTGGTCTCCCACCCGAAGGTCGCCGAAGCGGCGGTGGTCGGCTTCCCGCACGACATCAAGGGCCAGGGCATCTACGCCTACGTGACCCTGGTCGCCGAAGAGCAGCCGAGCGAGGCCCTGCACAAGGAACTGGTGGCCTGGGTGCGCAAGGAGATCGGCCCGATCGCCGCCCCCGACCACCTGCAGTGGGCGCCTGGCCTGCCCAAGACCCGCTCGGGCAAGATCATGCGCCGCATCCTGCGCAAGATCGCCGAGAACGCCCCCGACCAGCTCGGCGACACCTCGACCCTGGCCGATCCGTCGGTGGTGGATTCGTTGGTGAACGAGCGGTTGACGCGCTGACGCGCGTCGGGATTCGGGAGTCGGGATTGGGGATTCGCCAAAGCGGCTTCCCTTCCCGCTCTCGTTTTCCGCACGACGCCGCGCCCTTGCTGTTGCGAATCCCGAATCCCCACTCCCGAATCCCCGCCCCATGCCCACCCTGCTGATCGCCGACGACCATCCTCTGTTCCGCGAGGCGCTGCGTGGGGCGGTGCAGCGGGTGATGCCGGGGGTGCAGTTGTACGAGGCCGACAGCGTCGAGGCGCTGTACGCGCTGGCCGATCGCCATGCCGATGCCGATCTGCTGCTGATGGATCTCAACATGCCCGGCGCGCAGGGCTTCAGCGCGCTGGTGCACATGCGCGCGCTGCATCCGCAGTTGCCGGTGGTGGTGGTGTCCGCGCGCGAGGAGCCGACGGTGATGCGGCGCGCGCTGGACCACGGCGCGTTCGGCTTCATTCCCAAGTCGGCCGACTCGGACACCATCGGCCTGGCGCTGGGCACGGTGCTGGACGGCGAACACTGGGCGCCGCCGGAAGCGCACAACGTACCGCCCACCGACCGCGCCGAACGCGAGGTCGGGCAGCGCCTGCGCGAACTGACGCCGCAGCAGTTCCGGGTGCTGCAGATGCTCGGTGCCGGCAGCCTCAACAAGCAGATCGCCTACGACCTGGGCGTGTCCGAAGCCACCATCAAGGCACACGTCACCGCGATCCTGCGCAAGCTCGGCGTCACCAACCGCACCCAGGCGGTGCTGCTGGCCGGCAAGCTGGCCATCGACAGCGACGCCATAGTGCTGCCGCCGGAAGAGGACTGAGCCGCGGCGGCGCCTGTCAAAGGCGCGAGCGGTACGGGTGCGGCGCTTGCGCGTCCGTTGCCCGAGCGCACACGGCGCGCTGGGTGCCCCGTTGTGGGAGGGACTTCAGGGCATCCCTAACAGCGACGAAGGCCATTTGCAGGAGCGGCTTCAGCCGCGACGGACGTTACCGGGAATGCCCGTCGCGGCTGAAGCCGCTCCTGCAATCGAGACAGGACATCATGCCGAGCCGCGGCAATAACGCGTTATCAGGGGTGTCCTTCAGTCCCGCCGCGCAGCGGCGATGCGTCGGTTGCTGCATGCGGGAACAAGGAGACGAGTCCGTGGCGCTGTCCTGAAGGAGCGCGCACATTCGCCCGCTCGCGCTCCACGGCTGAGCGCCACCGCAGGCAACGACATGGGCAGAGAGGCGAGCATCCTCCGCGTCTCCAGCGCATTTGCCGTATGCCGCAGAGCCATCGCCGATATAGCCGCAGCTATCAAGATAAGCTGCAGGTTCGCGTGCGTTCCAGGGATGTTCGCCGCAGTTGGCCGCTGTTAGACTGCGCGTCCCCTTGGGGAGTAGCCTGCTGTCCGACCTGCGCGGACAGCGCCCGTATCAACAGACTCGGCCGATGCGCCGTGGTACGGGCAGCCAGTTCGGTTGGCGAGACCAGCGGCGAGTGCGCAAGGCGAAGGCCGGGCGCGCGCGCTCGTCGTTGTCGCCTGTCCCGGTACGGTCCCCCATGTCGTTTCTCTCGATTCTCCTGCTCGGCATCGCCATGTCGACCGACGCCTTCGCCGCCGCCGTCGGCAAGGGCGCGGCGATGCAACGCCCGCGCTGGGCCGACGCGCTGCGTGCCGGCCTGATCTTCGGCTGCATCGAGGCACTGACCCCGGCGCTGGGCTGGGTACTCGGCCAGGCCGCGTCCAAGTACGTGGTCGCCTTCGACCACTGGATCGCCTTCGGCCTGCTCGGCGCACTGGGCGTGCACATGATCGTCGCCGGCCTCAAGCCGGAGTCCGACACGCCCGAGGAGGCCGCGCCCAAGCGCCACGGCTTCTGGAACCTGGCCGCCACCGGCTTCGCCACCAGCATCGACGCGATGGCGGTCGGCGTCGGCCTGGCCTTCCTCGACGTGAACATCGTTGAGGTCGCGGCGATCATCGGCCTGTGCACGCTGACCATGGTCACCCTGGGCATCATGCTCGGCCGCGCGCTGGGCGCGCTCGCCGGCAAGCGCGCGGAGATCGTCGGCGGCGCCCTGCTGATCGCGATCGGCAGCACCATCCTGTTCGAGCATCTGCATGGTGCAGGTTGAGCGACCTGGCGCTGGTGCGGCCGGGATCGGCGATTCGGGAGTGGGGACGTGCAGCGACGTGCGCGCCCATCCCACACTGACGGCGTCTTGGGTCAGGCCGGCTTGGCGGTGAATTCGAGATAGGTGGACAGGATGTACTTGTCGCCGCTGCGCGGCGGCAGCCCGGCGTGCAGGAACATCCTGTAAGGCGGGAAGATCAGCAGGCGCTCCGGCGTAATGCCAGGCATCGACCGTGAGAATGCGTCATTGGCGAGGCCACGCCGCCGCCATTGCAATGGCATTGCGCCGCGCCACCCATGGAATTGGGTGACGCGGCGCAATCAACTTTCATCAGTTCTGTGGGAAGAATCCGTAAATCGTCGTTACGCCACCAGAATCCGCGAAGCTTTCGACGAAGCTGGCAACATCGCCTTTCATTGACGCTTCCGCCTGCGCCCTCGCAGGAACGGCTCTGACATCCGAATCCCGCTCGACACCCCCATCGATCAAGTCATTGAAAGAGGTGACCGGAAGATTCTTGATCGTGTAGTAGTGGTCGACAAGAAGATAGCCACCAGGTGTCTGCGTGTACTTCTCGATCTGGACTTGATTGCCGACCTTGACAGGTCCCCAACCGTTACTACTTGCTGCGGATGCGTAGGCACTAAGCGCGATCTTCACGTAGCCCAGCACGGCGTCCGTATTTTTCGCCACAGCGCAGTCGGCGCATTGGATGAAGATTTCATCGACCCTGTCGGTGACGACGGTTGCGCTTGCGCCGAACGATGCGGCGGACAGAACTACTCCCAACAGACCATATGCAAATTTCATGAGCTAAATCCTTGCCGTTGAAATTAAAGAAAGTACCGAGGAATTCCCCACAAGCAAAAAAGCAGACAACAGAACACCACACCTGGAATCGGCGCCCCATGAAGGGGCGCCAACGCCATTTCCCTTACAACAAACCCTTACGCATTAGAACTTGTACGTAGCACGCATCCAGTAGTAGCGGCCGAGCGTGTCGTAGGTGCTCACGTCGGTGTTCGCGTTCAAAACGTTGTTCTGGTACATCATCGGCGGCTGCTTGTTGGTCAGGTTGTCCACGCCCAGATCCAGGCGCAGGTTGGCCCCGGCCATGTCGTAGCCCACCTGCAGGTTGTGGTACATGTAGCTGCCGTAGTCCAATACCACGCCCTTGAACTGGGCGTCGGCGGACATGTTCTGGCTCAGGTCGCCGCTGCCGACCTGCATCTTGCCGATCCAGCGGGTGGTCCAGCTCGCATCCCAGTTGCCCAGCTTCCAGCCGACCAGGGCGTGCGCACGCCAGTGCGCGTAGTTGCCGTAGGACGAGTTGTAGCGTCCGGCCATGTGCACCACCGTATCCCCGGTGTCGATGTCGTAGCGGTGCAGGTAGGTGCTGTCAACGGCCACGGTGAACTTGCCGTAGTCGGTGTCGGGCAGCGCGTAGCTCGCGCCCAGGTCGATGCCCTGGGTGTTGAGCTTGCCGATGTTGACCACAGGCGTCTGGATGTGGTCGATGTTGCCGGCGCTGACGGTACCGGCAGCGTAACGGTGGATGTAGCTGCAGTACGGGCTGTTGTCATCGTTGTAGCAGAGGTCGGCCACGGTCTGCGCGGAGATCGGCTGGATCAGGTCGTTGAGCTTGACCTTCCACCAGTCGAGATTGACCGACAGGCCCGGCACGTACTCGGGGCTGTAGACCAGACCGTAGTCGAACGAGGTGCCCTTCTCCGGCTTGAGCTGGTAGCCGACATACGTGGCGCCCGACTTGATCGCGTTGGTCTGCGACAGGCCTGTGCCGCTAAAGCCGGCCGGCACGCCTGCGCATGCGTTGGCATGGCCACTGCCGCTATAGCCGACGCACGGGTCGATGAAGTTCGGCGCGTCGGCGGTCGGGCCCTGATAGATGTCGGTGATGGTCGGCGCACGGAACACCTGCGCCGCCGTGCCGCGCACCATCAAGTCGTGAATCGGCCGCCACTCAACCTGGAACGAAGCGCTGTTGTTGCCCGAACGCACACTGCTGTAGTCGGAGTAGCGGTCGCTCAGGGTCAGGTTGAGCGCGCCGATCGGCGAGGACTGCTCCAGCACCGGCATGAACAGCTGCGCGTAGGCCTCCTTGACGTTGAAGCTGCCGCTCAGCGGCGAGGAACAGGCTTCGGAAGAGACCGCGCAGGTGTTGTCGCTATTGATCAGCGCATTCGCCGACACCGTGGAGTTCAGGCTCTCCTTGCGGTACAGCGCGCCCACCGCCAGCTGCGCGGCACCGGCCGGCATCTCCCACAGGCTGCCGTTGGCGCTGGCTTCCCACTGCCGCATGATAGTGGTGGTCTCCAGGCGCGGGATCGATTCGTTGGTCTGCAACCATGCGACCGTGGCCGGGCTGCCCTGGTCCAGGATGTTGACCTGCCCACTGTTGATCGCGTTCTGCAGCGCGGCATAATCGACGTAACCGTGGCTCCAATTGCGCTGACGGTAGTGGCCATAGTTGAAGTTGGCATCCCACACCCAGCTGCTGTCGCCGATGCCGCCCTTCAGGCCGATCACGTCCTGATCGGTGGCCGTGTCGTAGAAGCCTTCGCGCTGGCCGAGCGAGGTGAAGCGCGTCTGATACTCGTAACCGTTGGGGCCGAACTCCACGCCGAACGGGTTGTACGGATTGTTGGCGGCGACGGTGATGCCGTCGTTCTGCGCGTCGAGCGGCAGCGGCGCGATCGCGAAGTTCGACATGGTGTGGTTGTGGTAGGCGTTGACGTACGCCTGCATCGAGTCGGTGATGTTGAAGCTGCCGAGCACGAAGCCACCGACACGCTGTTGCGGCGTCAGCAGCAGGTTCTGCGCCTCGTAGTTGTACGAATCGGCCGAGGAGCTGTAGCACTTGTAGCCGCCGTTGCCGTTGCCGGTCAGCGCGCCGTCGGGCTTGCAGCCGTTGGCCGCCAGGGTCGCCGCCGGCAGCTTGTAGTAACCGGTCGGGGTCCGTGCGGAACCGCCCTTGTAGACGCTGCCGCTGGACAGGTACATCGCGTACTTGGAGAACGCGCGGTTGGCGGTGGAGACGTCCTTCTGCTTGTTGTAGTCCAGGCCGACCACGACGTTGCCGCGGTCCCAGGTCTTGCCGAAGGTGAAGCTGCCGCCCTGGCGCGCGCCGTCGCCGCGGCTGGTCTGGCCGTAGTTGGCGGAGACTTCGCCGCCTTCGAAGTTCTTGCGCAGGATGAAGTTGACCACGCCGCCGATCGCGTCGGAGCCGTACATCGCCGAGGCGCCGACCTTCAGCACTTCGACGTGGTCGATCATGTTGGCCGGGATCGAGTTGACGTCGTTGTTCTGGATGCGGTGGCCGTCGATCAGGATCAGCGTGCGCTCGTCGCCGAGGCCGCGCAGCGAGATGGTCGAGGCGCCGTCGCCGCCGCCGTTGTTGACCTGCGGGTTGGTCGCGGCGCCGGCGATGCCGGGCAGCGCCTGCAGCAGGTCACCCAGGGTCTGCTTGCCGCTCTGCTGGATCTGCTGGCGATCGACCACGGCGACCGGGCTGGCGGTCTCCACATCCACGCGGCGCACCAGCGAACCGGTGACGGTGAGCTTGTCCAGGGTCACCGGCGCGTCGCCGGACGCGGACGCCGCCGGCGTGGCGCTCTGCGCATAGAGCGTGGCGGGAAGCGTCGCCATGGCCAGGCAAACGGCGTGAGCGAGTCTGTTCTTTGCTACGGACATCGGGAAGACCTCATGTGATGTGCGACAAGCGCCGGCTGCACGCAGGCGCGAACCGTCCCGGGCGCGGAAACGCGCGGCGGGTGAAATGGATGCCTCGGGCCAGCGGTCCATTACAGGACCGTCAGGCACTTGTTAGTTTTTTATAAGAAGGGTGTTGTTTCGGTGTGCCAACGTGCGCCAGCCCCTGACAAAAACACCGCTTCAAGCGCGGTACAGCGCACGCTGCGTTTTTGCCGTTCAACCAGCAGACGGGAACGGTTCAGACAACACGCAACACTCAGTCGACGCGGTAGTCCCAGCGTCGCAGGAACGGCTGCAGCAGCGGCAGCACCGGCGCGAAGGCGTCGCGGTAGGCGTGCCAGCGGTCCAGGGCATTGCGGTTGATGCCCTCCACCACCTGCGCGTAGCTGGGCGTGCTGATGAAGCCCTTGGCCCGTGCGTGGCGCTGGAAGTCCAGCAGCCGTTCCGGCTGCTCCAGCTGCAGGAACTGACCCAGGCGCGCCACCTGCACCTGCGGATCGGCCACCAGGTCCTCGTAGCGCAACTCCAGCGCGCGCGGCTGCAGCAAGGCGGCGTGGTAGAGCCAGAACTCCATCGCGTCGGCATAGCCGCGCGCCAGCCGCGGCAGGCTGGCACACAGCAGGGCGAAGGCCGGCGAGCGGAATGCCTGCATGTAGCAGCTCAGCAGTACGTCGCAGGGGTGGCGCAGCGCCAGGATCACCGGCGCCTCCGGGAACAGGCGCCGGATCAGCGGCAGGCGCAGCAGGTTCAGCGGGTTCTTGTCTACCAGGCGCTGGCCCGGCTGCAGCTGCACCACCCCGCGCACCGCCTGCCAGTACTCGGCGCGCAGCGCGTCACAGGCGGCATCGTCGAGCTCGCCCAGCCCATCCGGCCAGGCCACGCCGCGCGCGTCCAGGCGATCGGCCAGCCCCTGCAGGAACGGCCGCTCGTCCATCGCCACCAACTGCGGGTGGGCGTCGAGCATCTGTTCCAGCAAGGTGGTGCCCGAGCGCGGGAAACCGACCACGAAGATCGGCGAGTCGGCCATGGCCGGCGCCGTCACGGGCCGTGCCGCGGCATGGCGTGCCGGATCCCAGCGGGATTGCGCGACCGGCAATGGCGGTGCGTCCGCCGTTGCCAGCTCCGGCACCAGCGCGGCCAGGCCCTCGACCTGGCCGGCATGGCCCTGCGCGCAGGCCTGCAGCGCTTCGTCGTGAAGGCCGAGGCGGTCGCAGACGCGTGCCAGGGCGAAGAACAGGTTGCTCTGCTTGCGCCGGTCGACCGCACTGCCGTCGGCCAGCAGCCCGCGCAGCAGCACATGCGCCTGCTGCCAGTGGCCCTCGCGCATGGCCAGCACCGCCAGCGCATTGCTGGCGTCCTGGCGCACGTCCGGGTCGTCGATGCGTTCCGGCGGCGGCAGCTGCGCGGCAGCCTCGCGCGCCTGCGGCAGGCGGTTGGCGCGCTCGAGCACCAGCACCAGCCGCGACCAGGCACGCGCCGGTTGCGCCATCGGCCCCTCGGCGCAGGCGCGCAGCAGGTCGCAGGCGGTGTCGGTCTCGCCGCCCTGCGACAGCAGCCAGGCCAGTTCCACGGTGGTGTCCGGATCCAGCGGCGGCCACTGCCGCCAGTCGGCGATCAGCGCCTGCACGCGTTGGAAATCGCCGCATTCGTGGCAGGCCATCGCCGCGTGCACGCACAGCGGCGGCGCCTGCGGCGCCAGCGCGTGGGCATCGAGCAGGTGTTCGCGGGCCGCGGCGTAGTCGCCGACGTCCATCGCCAGCAGGCCCAGGTTGTGGTGCGGCAGCGGATCGTCCGGTGCCAGCGCGCGGGCGCGCAGATAGGCCTCGGCGGCCGGGCCGGGTTCGCCGGCTTCGCGCAGCGCGGTGCCCAGGTTGTTCCAGTGCGCCACCTCGTGCGGCTCGCGTTCGGCCAGCCTGCGGTACACCGCGGCGGCCGGCGCCGGCTGGCCCTGCATCTGCAGGCTCATCGCCAGCAGGCTGCTGGCCAGGACATCGTCGGGATGCTGCCGCAGGTAGGCGCGGGCGCCGCGTTCGAGGATCTGCGCCTGGCCGGCCTCCAGCGCCGCCAGCAGCTCCGGGAGCGGGGGGATCGCGGTGTCGTCCAGGGAGGTCATGCGCAGGCGGGTCGTGGGCGGTCCTCCACCTTAGCCGCCCGCCCGCGCCGTGCGCCACGCCGGCCGCGCCGACGGCTGCCACATACCCCATACATTGCCGTTACGAAGACGCGCGACCGCTCCTAGATCGGATCGTGGTAAGCGGTGAGGAAGGCGCGCAGCGAGGCCGGCTTGACCGGCTTGGTCAGCAGCCGGTAGCCGCGCTCGCGGGCCTGCAGCTTCAGTTCGTCGCGGCCGTCGGCGGTGAGCAGCGCGCCGGCCACCGGTCCGGGCATCGCCGCGCGCAGCGCATCCAGGGTCTCCAGGCCGTCGAGCCGGTCGTGCAGGTGGTAATCGACCAGCATCACGTGCGGCGCGCACGCGGCCTGCGCCAGCGCCTCGTCGACGGTGCTGGCGCAGATCACCTCCACCTGCCAGCGGCCGAGCAGCGCGCGCATGCCGTCGAGGATTTCCTGGTCGTTGTCCACGCACAGTACGCGCAGCCCGGCCAGCGAGTCGGCCGCGGCCGCTGCGCGTGGCGCGCGTTGCAGCGCCTGCGGCGGTGGCGCCGCCCGCGGCACGGTGATGGAGAACATGCTGCCGTGGCCGACGCGGCTGCGCGCATCCAGGTCGTGGCCGAGCAGGCGCGAGATGCGCTGGCAGATCGACAGGCCCAGGCCCAGCCCCTGCTCGCCCCAATCGAACGGCTGCTGGTAGCGCTGGAACTCGTCGAAGATCTGCTGCATGTGGTGCGGCGGGATGCCGGGGCCGGTGTCCCAGACCTGCAGTTCCAGCGCCGCGCCGCGGCGGCGCATGCCCAGCACGATGCGGCCCTGGCGGGTGTAGCGCAGCGCGTTGGCGAGGAAGTTCTGCAGCACCCGGCGCAGTAGCCGGCGATCGCTGCGCACCCACAGCGGCCGCGCGTATGCGTGCAGGCGCAGGCCGCGGCCGGCGGCGATCGGGCTGTACTGCGCGGCCAGTTCGCGCAGCAGCAGGCCGGCATCGACGTCCTCGATGGTCGGACGCAGCCCGCCGGCATCCAGCCGCGACACGTCGAGCAGGCCGTCGAGCAGTTCCTCGGCCGCGCGCAACGAGGCGTCCACGCGTTCGGCCAGATGCCGCTGCTCCTCGTTCTGGTGCGCATCGCGCAGGGCCGAGGCGAACAGGCGTGCGGCGTTGAGCGGCTGCAGCACGTCGTGGCTGATCGCGGCCAGGAAGCGGGTCTTGGATTGCTGCGCCAGTTCGGCCTCGCGCGAGCGGTCGGCCACGCGCTGCTCCAGTGTCTCGTTGGCCTCGAGCAGCGCCTGCTCGGCGCGCTTGTAGTCGGTGATGTCGTTGTAGCTGGTGACGTAGCCGCCGCCGGGCAGCGGCTGGCCGCGCATCTCGATCACCTTGCCGTCGCTGCGGGTGCGTTCAAACACGTGCGGGGTGCCGGCGCGCATGTGCGCGATGCGGCGGGCGATCTGGTCTTCCACCTGGCCGCCGCCGAGTTCGCCGCGCTCGGCGTTGTAGCGGATCAGGTCGGCGACCGGCCGGCCGACGTAGAGCATGCCGTCGGGATAGCCGAACATCTGCTGGTAGCGGCGGTTCCACGCGGTCAGGCGCATCGCCGGATCGACCACGCTGACCCCGGCGCTGATGTTCTCCAATGTGGTGGACAGGATCTCGCGGTTGAAGCGCAGTTCCTGCCCGGCCTCGTCGAGCACCGCCACCACCTCGCCCAGATCCATGCCCGAGCCGCGCAGCAGGCTGGTCAGCACCAGACGCGCGGAGGCCGCGCCGATCGAGGCGGCGAGCAGGCGTTCGGTGAACTGCACCCAGACGCGGTCGGCCACCGCCGTGGGCTGCGGCTCGCGGCCGAGCAGTTGCGCCTGTTCGGCGAAGGCGCGGCGGGCATGGCGCTCCCCGACCATGCGCTCGGCCAGCGCCTGCAGGTCGACCACGCGCACCTGCCCGAGCCAGTCGCCGGCCACCGCCGGGCGCTGCGAGTACGGCTCCAGGAACGGCGCCGCGCGCAGGCGCTCGTCCAGGCCCGGGCGCCAGCGTGCCGACACCAGCATCATCGTGCCGACGTTGACCAGCAGCGACCAGAACGTGCCGTGCGCCAGCGGATCCCAGCCGCTCATGCCGAACAGCTGCTGCGGGCGCAGCCAGGAAATGCCGAACGGCCCGTCCAGCAGCCACGCCGGCGCCAGCCAGCCGGCCTGGGTCAGCGCCGGCAGCAGCAGCGTGTAGATCCAGGTGGCGAAGCCCAGCACCATGCCGGTTTCCACGCCCTTGCGGCTGGCGCCGCGCCAGTACAGCCCGCCGATCACGCCCGGCGCGAACTGCGCCACCGCGGCGAAGGCCATCAGGCCGTAGGACGCCAGCGTCGTGTCGTTGCTGCTGCTGCGGTAGTAGCCGTAGGCGATCAGCGCCAGCAGTAGGATCGCCAGGCGGCGGATCCACAGCACCTTCGAGGCCACGTCGGCGCCGGCCGCCTGGTGCCCGCGGCGGCGCAGCAGCACCGGCATCACCAGGTCGTTGCTGATCATCGTCGCCAGCGCGATGCTGGAGACGATGACCATACCGGTGGCGGCGGAGAACCCACCCACGTAGGCGACCAGCGCCAGCGCGGTGCGGCTTTCGGCCAGCGGCAGCGCCAGCACGATGCTGTCGTCGGCCACGTCGCCGCCGCCGAACAGCGCGATGCCGGCGGCGGCGATCGGCACCACCATCGCCGAGATCAGCACCAGGTACAGACCGAACAGCCAGCGCGCCTTGCGGATGTCGCCGACGTCGCTGCACTCCACCACCGCCACGTGGAACTGCCGTGGCAGGCACACCAGCGCCAGGAAGCTGAGCAGGGTCTGCGAGATGAAGCCCACCGGCGGGGTGTTCTGGAACAGCGTGCGCGCCGACGCCATCACCTGGCCACCGTCGCGCACGGACAGCCACACGTAGGCGAACACGCCCACCGCCACCATCGCCAGCAGCTTCACCACCGACTCCAGCGCGATCGCCAGCATCATGCCGTGGTGGTGCTCGGTGGCATCGACCTGGCGGGTGCCGAACAGCGTGGCGAACAGCGCCATCCCCAAGGCCACGTACAACGCCGGATCGGCGTAGAACGGCGCACCGGCGCTGGACTGGCCGCTGAGCACCTGCAGGCTCATCGCCACCGCCTTGTACTGCAGCGCCAGGTACGGCACCACGCCGACCAGGGCGATCACCGCCACCAGCGCGGCCAGGCGCCGCGAGCGGCCGTAGCGCGAGGAGATGAAGTCGGCGATGGACACCGTGTTCTCGCTGCGCGCGATCAGCGCCAGGCGCTCGACGATGCGCCAGCCGAACAACAGCATCAGCAGCGGGCCCAGGTAGATCGGCAGGTAGCCGGCGCCGTTGCGCACCGCGCTGCCCACTGCGCCGTAAAACGTCCACGACGAGCAGTACACGGCCAGCGCCAGGCTGTAGACCGCTGGCCGCAGCCATGGCCGCTCCGGGTACAGCGGACGGCGATCGCCCCACCACGCCACCGCGAACAGCAGCGCCGCATAGCCGACCGACACCAGCAGCAGGATCCAACTGGAAACCAAAGGCGAGCCCCCACGACGATGCGTGCAGTCTAGAGGGTGCGATGCGTTTCGGCGTAGTCGGGAGTTCGGCTCGCTGCGTCTGGCCTGCGTTGCGCGTGCACCATGCCTGTTGCTCCGAGGCAGGTGCGGCGGCGGCTCCCATACACGTAACCGCGCTCACCTCGGCAGGCATGCCGCAGGCTTTGCTTCTGCTTCTGCTTCTGCTTCTGCTTCTGATTCTGCTTCTGCAGTGCTGTTGCTGTTGCTTTATCGGGCCCTCTCGGCGCGGGGGCCACGGCGGGGTGTGGGTAACCAGCCTTCGGCTGTGGTAAAGCGCTTCTTCTGGTTACTTTTCTTTGGCAGCAGCAAAAGCTTTCGCCTTGCGGCGAGTTACTTTTCTTTGCTCGCGCAAAGAAAAGTAACCAAAAGAAAGCGCGCCCTGCCTCGCGCCCTCCGCGCTGCGCGCTCCGGGTCCGCGTCCACCCCGGGGATCCGCGGAAGGGGCATCCTGCCCCTGCCGCGGACGGCGTACATCCATGTACGCCGCCCTTCGGGTGTTTCCCCGCGCTGGCCGCCGCTTCGGAAGGGAACCCGGTGAGGCAAAGGCAACAACCAAGGCAACGGCAACGGCAACGGCAACGGCAACGGCAGTAGCCATTATGGAGCTGCAAGCCCCGCGTAGGAGCGGCTTCAGCCGCGACGAACGAAGCCGCGGACGAACGAAGCCGCGATGGGCTCAAGACCCACAAGCGCTTCACGCCCTATCCTTCTCCAAGATGCCCTCCTCCCATGGCAACAACCGTCTCGCGCGCCAGCCTGCCGTGTCCAGCACGGGCAATATCCAACCTGCAGCCAACCACCGCAGCCCCACCGGCGCTCGGGCTAAGATGCGCGCGGTGACCACCTGCGCCTGCCCCCGCTGATGTCCGGCATCCCGGCCGCCGTGCCGACGCCCCCGCCGTCGCTGCAACAGCAGACGCAGCGCCTGCACGCGCAGATGCAACAGGCGCAGGCGCGGCAGGCACACGCCGAGGCGGAGGTGGAGCGGCATCTGCCGGCGGTGGAGCAGGCGGTGGCCGCGATCCGGCGCCGCTTCATCACGCACGCCCGCACCGCAGCGCGGGCCGCGGTGCGGCGCGAACGCCGCCGCGCCTGGGGGCCGGCGCTGCTGCTGCGGCCGCTGCTGCCGGACTGGCGCTGGCGCGCGGCATTGATCGGCATGCTGGTGCTGGTCCTGCCGTGGACCAGTGCGCACTGGCTGGGCGAGACGCGTGGCTTCCTGGACTGGTGGCGCCAGGTCGGCCTGCACGGCGATGGCGGTCTGCTGCTGCAAAGCCTGCTGCCCTCGCTGCTGGCGTACGGTCTGCTGGTCGTCGCCGGCGCACAGTTGCTGGCCTGGCACCACAGTCATGCCGAGCGGCGCGCGCTGCAGGCGTTCGCACGCATGCCGCTGGCGCTGGCGCAGGTGGCCGATGCTGGGTCGCGCGATGCGGGGACGACGTATCCGGTCACCCGCGCGCCATGGCCGCAGCGCGCCCTGCACGGCCGCTGGTCGATTCCCGCCACGCAGGGCGATCTGTCCGGTGCGCGGCTGCTGGCCTTGCACGACGGCAGCGAGGACCCGCGCCTGCAGGCGCTGATCGTGCTGCCCGATGCCAGCCATGCAGCGGCCCTGATCCTCCTCGACGCCGACCTGGCCACCAACGCTCCGCCGTCGCTGCAATCACTGGCGCTGGCACTGGCCGAAGACGCCGCCGTCGATGTCGCGCCGATCGCCGCGCTGCACGATCACGTGCAGGCTTGGGAAGCCGCGCGCGGCCAGCAACGCGCGCTGCAGCAGCGGCTGCAGAGCCTGGATGCGGTGCAGCGGCACTGGGCCGACATCGCCCTGCCCGACACCACGCTCGATCAGATCCTGAAACTGGTGGACCTGTTCGTGTCCGGGCGCCAGCCGGCGCCGAAAGGCATGCTCCTGCACGGGCCGCCGGGCACCGGCAAGACCCTGATCGCGCGCAAGCTGGCGCGCCACGCCGGCTGCCATTTCGAGGCGCTGGGCGTGGCCGACCTCAAGGCCGCGCACGTCGGCCATACCGGCCCGAAGGTGCAGGCGATCTGGCAGCGCTGCCGCGAGCACGCACCGGCGATCCTGTTCATCGACGAATGCGAAAGCGTGTTCGCGCGCCGCGGCGGCGCCGACAGCGACAGCTTCGGTGCGGAACTGGTGCAGACCTTTCTCGCCGAATGGGACGGCTTCCATGCCGCGCACGGCCAGGTACTGGTGATCGGCGCGACCAACCGCCCGGCGCTGCTGGACGACGCGATCCTGTCGCGCTTCACCGCCAGCATCGCCATCGGCCTGCCCGACGCCGCGGCGCGCGCCCGCATCCTCGGCGCCGAGCTGCGGCGTGCCGGTTTCGCCCTGGAGCCGGACACGCAGGTGATCGCCGACAGCAGCGGCCTCTCTGGCCGCGACCTGCACACGCTGGTTGCACGGGTCGCCGCCGAGTGCGTCGATGGCGCATTGGACAACGCCACTCTGCTGACGCAGCTGCGCGCGCTGCGCGGCAAAGGTTCCACCGCCGTCGCCACGCTCGGATGGGACGACATCGTGCTGCCGGCCGCCACGGTCGAGGAGTTCGTCGGCCTGGGCAAGGAACTGCGCAATGCCGAGACCCTGGCCACGCTCGGCGTGCCGGTGCCGCGCGGCATCCTGATGGTCGGCCCGCCGGGCACCGGCAAGACCCAGGTCGCGCGGATCCTTGCCAGTCAGTCCGGGCTGGCCTTCATCGCTCTGAGCAGCGCCGACCTCAAGGCCGGCTACCTCGGCCAGTCCGGCCAGCGCGTGCAGGCGGCGTTCGAGCGCGCGCGGGCGCAGGCGCCGTGCATCGTGTTCGTCGACGAACTGGACATCGTCGCGCCGGCGCGCGGCGCCGACGGCGACGACGCCTTCACCCGCGAGATCGTCGGCCAGTTGCTGCAGGAACTCGATGGCGTCGCCAGCCACGCCGGGCAGGTGTTCCTGCTGGCCGCCAGCAACCATGCCGCCGCGATCGACCCGGCGCTGCTGTCGCGGCTGGACCGGCAGATCGTCATCGCCCTGCCAGACCACGCGGCACGTATCGCCATCGTCGCCCGTCTGCTGCGCGGCAAGCCCCTGGATCTAGACGCAGACGCAGCGGCGGCCTGGATCGCCGATCGCAGCGAAGGCCACTCCGGTCGCGACCTGCAGAACTGGATCAGCCGCGCCATGCGCCGTGCCGTCCGCCGCGCCCTGCAGAACAGCGACGACGCCTCCGGCACGCGGCTGCAGTGGGACGACCTGGTAGAGACGGCAACCGCGACGATGTAAACACCTCGCGGGAAGATGCAAGCTCGGGGTGCGGAACCAGGAGTGCCGGCTGGCGTCCCTGTGGGAGGGGCTTCAGCCCCGACGCCAGGATCCACACAGAACCCCGTTGCCACGGCGAACATCTCAACAACCGCGCAAGACCCAGTACAGAAGCGCTGACGTCCACACAACGCCCACGCTGGCATCATGTGGGCAACCCCACGGGACCGCAGCACGTGACCCACGCCTCCTCATCCCCGCCGCCACCCACCGAAGCCATCGTCGTGATGGGCGTGTCCGGCAGCGGCAAGACCAGTGTCGCCCAGGCGCTGGCCGCGCATTACCGGTTGACCTTCCTGGACGCGGACGATTTCCACAGCGCCGCCGCCAGGGCGCAGATGGCGAACGGCATCCCGCTCAGCGACGCGCAGCGCGCGCCATGGGTCGCGGCCCTGGCGCAACGCCTGCGCGCGTCGGTCGATGCCGGGCAGAGCGTCGTGCTGGCCTTCTCCGGCCTGCGCAGGGCGCATCGGCAACAACTGCGCGAGACAGGCGTGCCGATGCGTTTCGTGTTCCTGCACGCGGCCGCGCATGTCATCGCCGAACGCCTGGCCGCGCGGCATGGTCACTTCATGCCACCGACGCTGCTGCAGAGCCAGCTCGACACGCTGGAACTGCCGCTGGACGAGGCAGACGTGATCTCGGTGGATGTGGACGCAGCGTTCGACCAGGTCGTGGCCGATGCCATCGCGCAGTTGGATGCCACCGTTACGATCGCCTAGGCTGCGTGCCGGTACCGTCTCAGCAGGATAGGCGGTGCCTGTCGCGGTGGTGCCGCAGCATCGGACGTACCAGACAACGCCACCACGCCATCAGGCGCCTCCACGACGATCCCGACACCGCAGCATCGGAACCGCGTGCACCGACCGCTTGCTGTTCAGCGATGCGGCGCATGCTCGGCATGCCGCACCGGCTCATGGCGATTGGTGAACAACGGCACCAGTTGCCACAGGGCAGAGAGACCGACCAGCGCATAGACCACACGCGACAGCGGTGCGTCCTGGCCGCCGAACAGCGCCGCGACCAGATCGAACTGGAACAGGCCGACCAACCCCCAGTTGAGTCCACCGACAATCAACAGGACCAGGCTGACGATGTTGAGCACTTTCATGGCGGCATCTCGACGTTGGGGAAGGTGCAGCCTGCGCTGCGCGGCATTCCCTTGATGCGAGTGCGATGTATGTGAGGCATGAACGCTGGCAATGCGTAGATCACGCTGTTGTCGCGCGGTCCGCTGCGCCATCGGCCACGTCTCTTCTTGGCTGACAAAGCGGCGGGTTCACGCATCTAGGTAGTGCTCTTGTTCTCCGCGGGAAAAGTCATGACCAAGGCGCAATCGCCTCCTCCTGACGAGACCTCGCGTCGGGACTGAAGTCCTCCCACACTGATCATGCTTGCTGCGCTCCGGAAGCCAAGCAGCGTGGCTGTGCGCCGTCGCTGCTGACGGGACCGGGTCGCCCAACAGCTGCCGCGTATTGAGGCAGTACAGAGGCGGATTTTTCTGTTCTCGTGAGCGTTGCCCTTAGCATCCTACGAACGCCAACGGATCCTACGTAGAAGCGGCTTCAGCCGCGACAAACGAAGAGGAGGTGCCTCAGAAACGCTCACATGTCCGAGCCGAAATCCCTGCTGGCACCGCTTCGCAATGCTTCTGGTTATGACGGCGGCAACGTACTGTTCTTCTTGCAGCACGTGAAGCGACGACGCGTACAAAGCACGCGCCTACCCGCGCCGCCTCACCCGCCCCTCCACGAAGCGCGACACGTTCGGCTCGTCGGGCACATGCCAACGCCATGGCGCGTCCATCGCCTTGCTGATGCCGATCCGCTTGGTGACGACCGGTGTGGTCGGCGGCGGCGTCCCGTCCTGGCCCAGCCACAGGCGCGACTGCCGTGAGGTCAGATCCAGCCCGTTGTCCGCGCCCGACACGCCCAGCGCCTTGGCCAGGCGACCCGGACCACGGGTGAGATCGCCTGCGCGCACCGTACCGCGTGCCAACTGCATCGCCTCGATCCCCGCCACCGGCGCCAAGGCGCGGATCAGCACGGCATGCCCGGGTGCACCACCACAGACCGCATTGAGCGCCCAATGCATGCCGTAGATGAAGTACACATACAAATGCCCGGGCGGACCGAACATCACCCGCGTACGCGGCGTCATGCCGCGGAACGAATGCGCCGCCGGATCCTCCGCGCCGCAGTAGGCCTCTACCTCGACGATGCGACCGCAACGACCATCGGCAGCGATAAGCAGCTTGTTCAACAGCTCCGGCGCCACCATGCGGGCATCGCGCGCGTAGAACGCACGCGGCAAGGGCTTGGCGGCAAGCAGATCCATCCGATCAGTCTAAGCCCTGCAGCGAGTTCGGATCGTGAGCCACCATAGGTGCATCCCCATCTCCACGGTCTCAATCGAATACGTCATCTCGCCAACCGCACCGCATGCTGCTCCTATTGGGAGGGACTTCAGTCCCGACACATGGCGTCTCCAGGACCAGGATCATTGTCCTGGCCCCCCCGATCGCGGCAGCGCATCGCGGTGAGCGGTGGTGGTCCTGTATCGAGGCATCAGCGCGGGTACAAAGCATATTCGTCGCTGTGACGGCGACCAGACCATGCCGCATCCGCATCCGCATCCGCATCCGCATCCGCATCAGGGTACAGGGCACATCACATGCCCTGCCCAGTTCTGCTCGAAGCAACGCCAAACGACGCCCGCCTCCCCAACCTGCCCACTCACTCCTGCGGAACGTTCAACTCCTTCAGCAGTTGCGGCGCCGGATACACCTTGGCCATCAACCAGCGCAGATAGCGCATGTCCACATGGATCGCACGCTTGTAGCGCGGGTCGTACCACCAGCTGGCGCTGACCGCCTCCCAGTTGCTGTCGAAGTTCAGCCCGATCAACTCGCCGCGTGCATTGAGCACCGGCGAGCCGGAGTTGCCGCCGGTGGTGTCCAGGTTGGTCAGGAAGTTCACCGGCTGCGTCTTCGACTGTGGATCGGTCGTGCTGCCGAAGTCGCCCTTGGCGATCGCCGCCAGCAGCGGCTTGGGCGCATCGAACGGCTCCTTGCCGGTGTTCTTCTCGACGATGCCGGCCACCGTGGTCAGCGGCGCGAAGCTGACCGCATCGCGCGGCGCCAGCGGCTCGACGCGGCCATAGCTGATCCGCAGCGTGCTGTTGGCGTCCGGATATACCGCACGACCCTGCTGCTTGCGCCAGGCGAACAGCGCACGCATGTAAGCCGGGCGCAGCCGCAACTGCTCGCCCTCGCGTGCCTTGCGTTCGTCGTCCAGCCGCAGCTGCGCCGGCACCAGCGTGGCGGCCAGCGTCAGCAACGGATCGGCCGCAGGCGCCTTGCCCTCGCGCGCGGCAGCGAAGCGCGACAGGCGCTCGGCCTCGATGCCCAGCGCGGTGCCGGCATACGCCTTGTCCAGCGCCGCTTGCAGTTGCGCCGGGGTCCGCCCGAACGCCGCATCGAACTCCGGCACCCGCTGCGCCTCCGGCAGTTGCTGGTAGCGGGTCAGCAGCGTCGTCAGCAGCGCCTTCTCCACGGCCGGCGAATAGCGACGCTGCACCTGCTTGAGCATGCCCTCGATCAGCGCCAGATCGCGCTGTTGATAGCCACTCTCGCGCCGATCGTCGGGCTTGCCCGCCTCCAGCCGCAGCCGCTCCAGGGTCAATGCCGAGCGCAGCGCCTGGGTCTGCGTGGCGATCAACCCCAGCAGCAGATCGCGCTCGCGCAGCGCCGACGCCTGGCCGAGCACCTTCTGCAGCGCGGCGATGTCGCGCGCGTCGCTGCCATGCGTAGCCGCGAGCATGCCGCGCTCGTCCTCCGCGCGGAGCCGTACCGCATCGCTGCGCTGCAGCCCTTCCAGTTCGCCAGCGGCGCGCTTGCGGTTGTTCTTCAGCGACTGCAATTGCGAGGCGTAGCGCGTGCGCGCCTCCGCGTCGGTCTTGCCTGCCGCCTCGATCACCCCAATCAACTGGTCCAGCACCGCCACCCGCTGCGGCAACGTCGCCTCAACCTGCTCGGCGAACTCAGCCGCCGTGCGATGCCGGTAGGTGATGCCCGGGTAGCCGGCCAGCATGGCGAAATCTCCGGCCTTCGGCCCATCGGTAGCGATCTGCAGATGCGCCGGCGGCTGGTAGGGCACATTGTCGGCGCTGTAGTCGGCGGGCTTGCCGTCCTTGCCCACGTAGGCACGCAACAAGGTGAAATCACCGCTGTGGCGCGGCCACATGAAGTTGTCGATCTCGTCGCCGTAGTTGCCGATCGCCCGCGGCGGCGCATACACCAGGCGCACGTCGCGCAGCTCCAGCTGGCGAATCCGGTAGAAATCGGTGCCGTAATACATGTTGGCGACACTGCAACGCACCCCAGCCTCGCGCTCGCAATCGGCGACGATGCGCTTGCTCGCCGCATCCACCGCATCGTAGTAGGCGCGCCCGGTCTTGCCCTTGGCCGACCCCAGCACCTGATCGGTGATCTTGTCGAAGCCCACCGTCACCAGCACCCGAAAATCCGGATTGGCCGCGCGCTCGTCGGCGCGATCCCGCGCAATGAACCCGTTCTCGATTAGGTTCTCCTTCGCCGAGGTGTTGTACTGGATCACGCCGTAGGCGACATGATGATTGGTCAACAACAACCCATCCCCGGACACGAACGCCCCGGTCCCGCCGCCGACCTTGACCACCGCGCTCAACGGCGGCTGCGTCACCTCGGCCAAGTTCTGCGGGTCGCCCTGGAATCCCGCATCGTGCAGCGGCTTGGCCAGCTCCGGCATCTGCGACGGCATCCACATGCCTTCGTCGGCATGGGCGGTTGCGGTAAGGGCGAGACTTAGTGTGAGCGATGCGGCGATGGAGTTGGGCAAGGGCATGCGGAGATCGAGTCGAAGAACGTAACCGCGACCTTAGCCGGCCCATGCGATCGCAGCAACCAAGACGCCGATCCACTCATCGATGGATGTAGTCTTGCTAACAAAAAAAAGTGAACCCAGAGTCAGATCACTTCGTACGGCCCAATGCACAGATGCCTATAACCGCCTGAAATCGATGTATTTATTGAATATTTTCAGCAAGTCCACGATGACGCCATGGCGCCAAAAAGCGACAAGGCCCGCATCGCGGCCGGCCTTGCGCGTTATGGCGCGGATTAATTTCCGCCCCTTGCTTCCATGCTCGCGATTAAGAGCCATCACTCGCTATGGCTTTCTCGACTGCTTCTCTCCAATCGGCCACTATTGCCTGGTCAGCCGGCATGCCATCTTGCAAGATCCTCATTTCTCCCAATAGCACGCCCAGTTCGGCTGGCTGACCAGTCCTTTCCCAATAAGCCTCAAGAAAGTTGAACATTGCTGCATACGCTTTCTTCTCGAACATGGGCACATCTCTGGCTTCTTCGGCGGCTGTGGACGCGGTTCTGGTCGAGACAGGCCTGTTTGCGAATTATGGGTTCCAGGTGTCTGGCTCACGCCTTAGTTGATGATCTCCCATTTCTCGCTGCAGCTAAACTTGCCACCCCAACGGGTTCAAACGACCACGGCGTTTCAAAGTCAGCCCCTACTTCTCCTTCCGCCAATTCACCGACCCACGGTTCTCCACCGTGCTCGATTCCACTTCGGCATCGAAGCCGCGGCCCAGCAGATATTTCAGCGTCAACACCGAACCACTGCCGATCAATGACACGCCGTAGCTAACGTAGAGTTTCGGCGAGAGGTATTTGCCGAAACCCACCACCGAGCCGCCGAGGGTGCGTGACTGGCTGACGCCGGCGTCGTCGAAGCCGAGCCTGGCGCCGAGTTGCGAGGCGAGCAGGCCGCTGCCGGCCGACAGGGCGCTGGCCGCGGCGGTGACCTGGTCGGCTTCGGCGCTGCTGGTGTTGCTGAGGCTGCGGCCCAGCACCAGGTAGGACATCGCCTCGGATTGCGACATCGACGGGTCGGACCACACGTCCGCATGCGGGGCGGTGGCGCGGCCGGTGACGTCGATGCCGGCGGTGACGTCGCCGACCTGGCGCTGCGCGCGGATGTTGATGCGCGGGTCGGAGACGATGTTGTTGCTCCAGGTGAGCTGGCCGCGGGTGATGGTCAGGTCCTGGCCGTACGCCTTGTACTTGCCGCTGACGTCCAGCCCGCCGGTGGCGGTGGTTTCGCGGCCCGGCCGCGAGCGCACCTGCATGGCGCCGGTCAGTGCGCCCTTGAGGCCGAAACCGGCCATCTTGACCTGGTCGCCCAGGGTCACGCGCAGGTCCATCTCCAGCGGCGAGGTCGGCGTGGCCTCGGGGTCGGCTGGGTCCAGCACCACCACGTCCTCGGACAGCGAGGTGCCGCGGTCCAGCCGCTCCAGGTCGATGTCGGCCGAGGGCACGGTGACCTGGCCGCTCAACATCATGGTCTTGTTGGCGATACCGAACTGCAGGTCGGGATTGGCCACCGCGCGCAGTTCGGCGGTGTTGGACACCAGCACGTTGGTGCCGCGGATGTTCAACTGCAGCGGCGTGCGGTCGCCGTACCAGGACAGGCCACCGTCGACGTTGAGCGTGCCTTCGCCGGACTTGACCGAGGCGACGATGCGCGCCGAGCCGTCCGGCTGCGCGTCGAAGCGGCCCTTGCCTTCGCTCAGGGTCAGGCCCAGCGCCGGCAGTTCGCCGGTGAAGTTGCTGAGCGTGGCGTCGCCGCCCATCGCCGGCTGCGAGCGGGTGCCGCGCAGGCTGACGTGCCCTTCGACCAGACCCTTGGGCCGGACCAGATCGGGCGAGAACAGCTCCAGCCAGTACAGCCGCGCCATGTTCATGTAGATCTCACCGGTCAGCGGCGCGTACGCGTCCCAACCGGTGTCGACGGTGGCGTCGACGAAGCCGTCGCCCTGGAAGCCGATGCCGAGCTTGGAATGGATGTGCTGGGCGCTGAAATCGGTGACGAAACTGAACTGGTCGTAGCGCAGCAGTTCGCCGCGCGCGTTGTCGCCCAGGCGCAGGCCGCCTTCGCGCGAGGCCAGGCGCAGCGAACCCTGCCAGGCGTTGCCGGCCGGCTTGAAGCTGCCGTCGATGGACAGGTCGCCGCGCAGGTACATCTTGCGGCCGTTGCTGGGCGGCAGCCACGGCTGCACCAGGGCCAGCGGCAGCGCATCGCCGCGCAGGGTCAAGCCCTGCTTCGGCCAATCGGCGGACACGCACAACGCACCGCCGCTGCCCGGGGCCAGGCAGCTCTCGGAGAGGCTGAAGGCGCTGCCGGCCACGCTGAAGTTGGCCGCCTGCCGCAGCTGCCACGGTTCGCCCTTGGCCGGGGCGATACGCAGCGTGTTCAAGGCGCCCTGCCAACGCGCGCCGTCGCGGCGCACCTGCCCGGCCAGGGCCAGCGCGCCCATGTCGTTCTCGGTCTTGGCGTCGAGTTGCAGGTTCTCGACCGCGCCGCGCGCATCCACGCTCAGCGTCTGCAGCAGCACGCCGGCATTGATCGCGCTGCCGCGCAGGGCGAGTTCGCCGCCGTTGCCGCGCCAGGGCAGGCGCCCGCGCAGGCTGAGGCTGTCGGCACTGTAGCTGTCCCACTTCAGGCCGCTGCCGGTGAGGTCGGCGGTGAGGTCGGGGGCGTCGCGGCGGCCCTTGACCTGCACGTTTCCGCGCAGGCTGCCGGCGCCGCCGGGCAGCAGGTCGGCCAGTTGCAGCGGCTGCAGTTGCGCGTCCACGTCGAGCTGGTCGCCGACCTTGCCCTGCGCCTGCAGGCGGCTGTCGCCCAGGCTCAGTTGCAGCTTGCCCTCGCCCTGGCTGCCCTGCAGGGCGAGCTTGGCGTTGGCGTCGAGCGGACGGCTGCGCAGGCGTCCGTTCAAGCGCGGGATGTCGAGCGTGGCCTGGTAGCCGGCGGCACTGCCGTCCGGCCGCGCCGGCAACTGCTTGCCCTGCGAGGCGAAGGTGCCGGACAGCTTGCCGTCCCAGCCTGGTGCGAAGTAGCCGGGGTCGAACCCGGCCAGCGTGCCTTGCACGTCCCAGTTCACCTCCGGCACCCAGGCCACGTTGCCGCCCAGGTCGAGCGTGCCGCTGGGCATGGTCGCGCGCACCTGCTTCAGCTGTGCCTGACGATCGTCGCCGCGCACGTCCAACTGCAACTTGGCGCTGTCCTTGCCGCGGGCGACGGTGGCTTCGCCGTAGGTGGCCCACTGTTTCATCGTGCCGGCCACGCCCAGGTTGGCCTCGACCAACTTGATCGGCACCGCCGGTGCGTCCGGTGTGGCCGGATCCGGCGCGCTGGCGAAGCTCATGCCGCTGGCGTTGACCGCAAAACGCAGCTGCGCGTTGTCCGGGTCGCGCAGATCGGCGGTGCCGCGCAGGCGCAGTTGCCCGTCGAACGCGCGCAGCTGCAGCGGCGCGACGGTGAGCACCTGGTTGTCCAGGCTCAGGTGCGAGGGATCGAGCACGAGCTTTTGCCCGTCGCGCGACAGCTCGCCCTGCAGATCGGCATTGCCGCCCTTGCCGTTCGCACGCAGATCGAAGGCCAGCGGCACGGATGCCGGCGCATCGTCGGCCGGCGGCACCAGCAGCGACGGATCCAGTGCCTTGCTGCTGGCGGCGAACTCCCACACCGGATCGGTGCGGCCGGTGAACACCAGGGTGGCGCGCAGCGGCGCCGGTGCGTTGCCGGCGATAGCCACTTCCATCTTGTCCAGATCGCCGCGCGCGACCAGGCCCAGGCGCGCCGGGGTGCGGCCGCGCGCGGCCGGCAGCACCGCGCTGGCGGTGAGGTCGGCCTTGTAGTCCTGGCCCGGCAGGTAATCGCCATTGACGCGGAAATCGCCGCGGTCGCTGGTCACCACCACCTGGGTGGCGTGGAACTCGCCGCTGGCCACTTCCACGCCGCCGCGCAGCGTGCGGATGTCGATCATCGGCTGCTGCGCCTGGGTGATGCGCAGGCCGTCGATGGCGATGCGGTCGGCCTGCAGCGCCAGCGGCACTTCGATCTGCGGCAGCGACTGCGGCCAGCGCGGCAGTTCGAACGGTTCGTCGCTCTTGGCCAGGTTGAGCGTGGCGTTGGTCAGTTCCAGCGCATCCAGTTGCAGCTTGCGCCCGAGCAGCGGGCGGATGTCCGGCTCCAGATAGGCGCGCTCGGCGGTGAAGTGGATCTCGTTGTAGCGGAAGTCCAGGTTGTGCAGGGTCAGCGGACCGGCCAGCGGCCCTTCGGCGCGTTCCCAGGTCAGGGTCGAACCGGCCGGCAACCGCGCCACCACCTGCGCCAGCAATACGTCGCGCCCGGCCACGGTCTGCAGCAGCCAGTACAGCGCGATCACCGCCAGCAGCACCAGGCCGGCCACGGTCAGCGCCGAGCCCCACCAGAAGCGCTTGCGCCGGTAGAAACGCGGTCGGCGCGGCGGCGGTGCGGCGGGCGACGTCGGCTCCAGCGGCGCGCTCACAGATTGGCTCCGATGTTGAGATAGAGCTGGAACTGCGAGTCGGGATCATTGAGGCCATGCGCAATGTCCACCCGCACCGGGCCGACCGGCGAACGCCAGCGCAGGCCGAAGCCGACGCCGGTGTGCCAATCCGGAGTGTCGTCGAAGGCGCTGCCGCTATCGACGAACACCGCGCCGCCCCATGGCCCGCCCTTGAAGTAGTGCTCGTATTCGGCGCTGCCGGTGAGGATGTGCTTGGCGCCGAGCGCGAAACGGTCCGGCCGCGGCGTGCGCGGGCCGACTTCGCGGAACGCATAGCCGCGGATGCTGTTGTCGCCGCCGGCGAAGAACCGCAGGCTCGGCGGCATCGCCACCAGCGCGTCGGTCCAGGTACTGCCGGCTTCGCCGCGCAGGATCAAGCGGTCGTTGTCGCCGATGCCGTGGAACCAGTTCACCCGCATGTGCGCCTGCACGAAGCTGGCGTCGGACCCCACACCCTCGGCGCCACCGCGCAGGCTGATGTTGCCGCTGAAGCCCTTGCGCGGGAACACCTTGTCGTCGACGCCGACGTAGTCGGCCTCGATCTGCGGATAGAACAGTGTCGAGGTCTGGTACAGCGCGCCGTCGAAGACCTCGTCGGTGGCGTAGCGCCACCGCTCGCGCAGCGCGTTGATCGAGGCGATGGCGGTCCAGTGCTCGTTGATCTGGCCGCTGCGGCTGCCGGTGAGCTTGACGTTGCGCAGGTCGATATAGTCGGTCTGCTCGTCGTAGACGCGCAGCGAGGTGGTGTACCAGCCGTCGAGCCAGCGGAACGCCGGGATCCGGTAGCTGGTGATGAAGCTCTTGCGCTTCTGCGCGTAGTCCAGCTGGGTGCTGAGCTTGTGCCCGCGCGCGTTGACGTAGCGGCGGTCCACGCCCAGGCGCACGCCGGCGCCGCTCTCGCTGCCGTAGCTGAGGCCGGCGGTGTAAATGCTGCGCTTGGCGCGGGTGAGGTTGACGTCCACCGGCACGTCGCCGTTGGCGTCGGCCTCTTCCGGCTTGGGCTGGATGTCGATCACGCTGAAGTAGTCGAGCTTGACCAGCGACTCGCGCAGGCGGTCGAGCTTGCCCTCGTGGTAGTAGCTGCCCTCCTTCCAGTACACCAGCGGATCGAACAGTTTCTGGTTGAAGTAGTCCTGGTGGAAGCGGATCGGGCCCATGTTGTAGCGACGGCCGCTGTCCCAGCTCAGGTCGATGTCGGCGGCGTGGTCGGCGCGGGTCACCTCGACCTTGCGCTGGGTGAAGTCGGCATCGAAGTAGCCGCGCTCGGCCAGCCGCCGGGTGATGGTGACCTTGCTGGTTTCGTAGACGCTGCTGACGAAGATGTCGCCCTTGCGCGGGCGGAAGTTCTTCAGGTCGTCGCCCAGGTAGCGGTCGTCCTCGGCCGGGCCGGTGATACCCACATGGAAATTGCGTACCCGGATCGGCTCGCCCTTGTCCACGTGCACCACCACGGTCAGCTTGTCGTCCTGGCGCGGCGCCTCGACGGTGATGGTGGGGGTGAAGTAGCCGAACGGCTCCAGCGCCTGCCGGGTCTGCCGTTCGGCCTGGCTCAGCAGGTACTCCAGGCGCGACTCGCCCTGGTCCTTGCCGATGGCGTCGTACAGCGACAGCGAGACCTGGATGTTCTCGATCATCGCCGCGTCGTCGTCCTTGTTCAGGCCCTGGATCTGCACCTTTTCGATGACGCCGCGGGCCTCGGCAAGGCCGGCCAGGGAGAGCAGGGACAGGAAGGTGGCGAGACGGGGGATGGGTCGCATGGGCGTCAGAATACCGGCACCCCATGTGAAGCTGTTAACTAGACGTTTGTTATGCGTGACCGGGATGTCGGGTGCGCGGCATTGTGGAGGGGCATTTCGTGCCTCCCGGGCTCACAGCATCGGAGCGTCTACGCCAGGAACCGCGCTGCGCCTGCGCCCTTGCCAAGCCGTGGCGACGGCGCCACGCTGGCGCCCCGACCCGCAGGAGCGCCGCATGTCCACCGTGATCGAGACCGCGCGCCTCGTACTGCGCCGACTGGAGCCCGCGCGCGACGCCGCGCCGATGCTGGCCCTGCTCAACGACCCCGGCTTCCTGGCGCACATCGGCGACCGCGGCGTGCGCGACGAAGCCCAGGCCAGCCGCTATCTCGCCGACGGCTCGGTGCGCAGCTACGCCGAGCACGGCTTCGGCCTGTATGCGGTGGAGCGCCGCGACGACGGCGCCTGGCTCGGCGTGGCGGGGCTGGTGCTGCGGCCGACCCTGCCCGCGCCCGATCTGGGCTATGCCCTGCTGCAACCTTATGCAGGCCAGGGCTACGCCAGCGAGGCGGCGCGCGCGGTGTTGGACTACGCGCGCAGCGTGCTGGCGCTGCCACGGGTCTACGCCATCGTGGCCCCGGGCAATGCACGCTCGCTGCGGCTGCTCGCCACACTGGGCTTTATCGCCCAGGGACGGGTACGCCTGAGTCCGGAGGCCGCCGAGGTCGAACTGTATCGTTGCGAGTTGGATGCGCCCGAGGAGCACGCCTGAGCATGGACACCCTGCACACACTGCGGCTGTTCTCCAACTACAGCCACTGGATGAACCAGCGGCTCTACGCCGCGGCTGCGACCCTGCCGGACGCCGCGATCACCGAGCCGCGTGGTGCCTTCTTCGGGTCGCTGCTGGGCACGCTCAACCATCTGGTGGTGGCCGACACGATCTGGCTGCAGCGCTTCGCCCAGCATCCGGCACGGCACCCGGCGCTGCAGGCCATCGCCGCCACGCCGGTCCCTACCGCCCTGGATACGCCGCAGGCCGACTGCCTGGCAGACCTGCGGACGCAACGCGAGGCCCTGGATGCGACGATCGCCGAGTGGATATCGCAGCTGCATGCCGACGACCTGGACGTGGCGCTGCGCTATCGCAACACCCGTGGCGAATCGCACGGCCGGCGCTTCGGCGACCTGCTGCTGCACTTCTTCAACCACCAGACCCACCATCGCGGCCAGGCCACCACCCTGCTCAGCCAGGCGGGTGCCGATGTCGGCGTGACTGACATGCTGGCGGTGATTCCGCAGGTGGAGGTGGGGTGATCTTGCGATCGCGGGGCGCTGCGCTTGGTGCGTGCCTTTGGGCGTTTAGGGCATCTCTGGTAACGCGCCTTTGCATCGGCCGCCTTTGCCGCGGCTTTTGTGGGTTCTGTCGTCGCGCTTGTAGGAGCGGCTTCAGCCGCGACAGACGAGCCAGGAAATGCGCGTCGCGGCTGAAGCCGCTCCTACAAGTGAGCGCTCTTTGGTTAACTAGAGGCTTCGTTTAGAAGCCCGTCCACGCAGCGTCACTCGTGCGCGAGCTGCGCCTGCAACTGCGCCACGATCTCGCGCAACTCCGCCACCTCGGCCTCCAGCGCCTGCACCCGGCCTTCCAACTCGTCTTGGCCCGAAGCAGTCGGCCGCGCCTTGAACGTAGCCGCCAGCGCCTCCGCATCCACCGGACCCGCGAGCAAGTGCATGTAACGATCCTCGCGCTGCCCGCTGGCGCGCGGTAACTGCACCGCCAACTGGCGCTGTGCCAGCCGTTCCAACTGATGACGGACGTCGTCCGCATCGGCAAAGCGCGCCATGCGCTCGGCGCGTGTCAGCAACTCATTGACCGTCTGCGGGCCACGCAACAGCAGCAGGCCGAGCAAGGCCACCTGTTGCTGGGTCAGATCCAACGCCGCGGCCAACCGATGCTCGTAGCGCTCGGCGCGCGAAGAGAACTGCTGCCGCACCAGGCCGCGCCCCTCCAGTTGCCGCAGCGCATGCTGCACATCCCCCGGACTCAGGGTCATCACCGGCTCGCGGGACGTCTTCTGATTGGCCGCCACCACCGTCGCATTGACCGTGAGCGGATACGCATCCGGCGTGGTCGCCTCCTTCTCGATCAGGCAGCCGAGTGCGCGGGCTTCGATGGTGGAGAGAATGGGAATGGTGGGGGTGTCGGTCATCGTGTGGGCTACCTGCTGGTCAGGGGCGAAGCATACTGCTTGAGAGTTTCGGCTCTGCCGGCTGCTGCCGTACCGCTCGCCGTGCCTTCCTTGACAGGTTCTTGCCGACGGTCAGGCTGGTGGCATCGCCACCGCGCGTCAATCCGGACTCATCGCGTAACGCGGTCGGCTGCAGTGTGAGGTTGTTACCCGCCACTGTTGCCGGCCTGCACGGTGGTGCCGTTGAGGCTGAGGTCGCGACTGGCATTGAGCAGCACGTCGCGGCCGGCGATCTGGCCGCCGAGGTTGAGCAGGTCCTGCTTGGCCTGTAACGCCACGGTACCGCCGGACACCATGCGGCCCTGGTTGAGCAGGTTGTCGGCGGTGGCGCTGACGTTGGCGCCGCTGATGGTGCCGGTGTTGCTCAGGCCGGCCGTGGCGTTCAGTCGCATATCGCCCGCGCGCAGACAACTCTACTATTACTGTGCGATTGCCATCATTCACGATATCTAGAAATTTTTGTATTCCCCTAAGTGCCTCTTGTTTCAAGCCCTCGATCAGGTCCTGATAGTGCAACCAATATGGGGCGCCTGCTCAAAAATTACTTGGGGTTTAAATAATTTAATGAAGCCATATTCACAGAGCCTTAGTTTGAAGTCAAATTATCAGGCCAAACTTTCTTACAAATTTAATGATCTTATAAATAGCGCGTCTTCCAGTAATCTCGTGAATTTTTTACCCAATACCTTTGGGAGTCAGGTATTAAATATAAAAAATCCCCATTTTTTGCGGACCAGTCATCATAAGCCAAATCTTCATGCATTCTCGCCCCGTCTAAATGCATAAAAATTTTTCTATCGAAATTAATGTAAAAAGTAGGAAGCTTGGATGAGATCAAATTTGCCTCTCTTGAAATTTTTTGAGAGATTTCACACCCCGAGGCGTAATGAAATTCAATTTCATCGAGCAGTGCATATTTAGAATCAATTGAATCAAAAAAGAATGACTCAAGCTCTTCTTTAGAAGTAACCTTGGCGCAACAAGTCTCTATATATTGATCAAAATTATTTTGAGTCAGCCTTAAGAGACCACCTCTAAATTCTTTGCACGCTTCCAGATATTGAATTTCGCTTATGTGACCCTTCTCCAGATATGCCCTGTAATCTTTTTCTGCGTCAAGTGAAAAATTGAATTTCTCATCTACTACCCATATGGTCTTGCCCTTTGAAATGAAGAAGCAGATATTTAAATTGCCATCGAATAGTGCGTTGGCTACTTCATTATTTAAAGCCATCTCCAAATTCCTTTAAGAACTCATCATGAGAATAAATCCTAGCATTACCGCTATGCTTTTCAAGCAAAGACTCCCATACCTTCGGAAGCTCTAACGCTGTACCTGGCTGATTAGGATCCACAATTTTGGGTGCAGTTGGATCTCTAGCTATCCCTGGAATTGGCCGTTGCGGTATCGCCTTGCTCATAATTTCACTACTAAGAGCAGCATCGACTTCAAAAACCACAACCGAACCATCTGGACGTTTATTTGTCAAATAATACAAGGCATGATCAGCATTTCCCACACTCACACAAAGTTGACCAGAACAACCAGGATTAATATTGATCGTTCTATCGGGGTTTACACTTATGCGATATTGACTTGTTGCAGCACCTGAACCACCACCTTCTACTCTAAAATATGTTACAGGGTTAGATCCTGCCACCTCCCCAACTGGCTTTAAAGCGTTTACCGGCTCAAGGGTTGTGACAGGCAACGTCGTGGCTGACCGACAGGTCGTGCCCGGCTTGCAGGGCGGCGTCACCCCCGGCGGCGATCTCCACTCCGTGCAGTTGCAGGTCGTTGCCGGCCTGCAGGGACAGGTTGTTGCCGACGGTCAGGCCGGACTCATCGCGCAGCGCGGTCGGCTGTAGCGTGAGGTTGTTGCCCGCCAGCAGCGCAGCGCTGTTGCCGGCCTGCACGGTGGTGCCGGTGAGGCTGAGATCGCGGCCGGCCTGTAGCAGCCGGTTGTTGCCGGCAGTGATGCCCGAACGCAGGTCACCGCCGGCGAGGGCGTCGCGGGTTGTGCTGGTCAGGTCGCGGCCGGCACTGAGCAGCACGTCGCGGCCGGCGACCTGGCCGCCGAGGTTGAGCAGATCCTGCTTGGCCTGCAGCGCCACGGTGCCGCTGGACACGATGCGGCCCTGGTTGAGCAGGTTGCCGATGTTGGCGCTGACATTGGCGCCGCTGATGGTGCCGATGTTGCTCAGGCCTGCCGTGGCATTGAGTACGGCGCCGCCCTACAGCAGGACACACCATTACCGCGTTGCAATTATTATTGCCTGCTGTATTTAAAATTTGTTTTTACTTGTTCACCAATTCTGTAAGAAATAACAAAAGAAGCCCAACATTCCCCACGTTGCGCAGCGCTTTCTCTAAGACGCTTTACTAGTGCATATAGAACTGCATCATTGATATCTGTCTTGACATCAGTTGTCGCAATTCCGTTTCTTTCAATTGTCAACTGGGTTTCGATGTAACCAACTTCAACTTTAACCTCAAAAGTGAAATAATCATAACCATTAACAATACCATCATCTATGATTGAAAAAATATCTTTGATTATATTAAAGTCTTCAGTGATCATTTCTCATCCCACCCGGTCCAAGCGGAGGACCAAATCCATCTGTTAAGGCTTTTCTAAATTTTAAATTTATTGACCTAATCGATAATAGGCCCAATCAATTATCAAATCATGATTCCTAATGGCCAATATTAAAAATCTATATATACCGAAAGAATCTTTGCCAACTCATCTTCTGGCATGTCTGGCACATAAAAACTTGCGCTGATTTTTTCTACATTAAAACCAGAATCAATTGGCTCAACTTTTAATTGGTTCGCATTGAAATATGCAATGGCGTCGCTAGCTTTCATGCGCAATATGTCGCTCCCAAAAACGAAAAAAGAAGCAGCGCTAAAAATTTCGACGCCCTTTATTATATCCCTCAAGTCATAAAAGACATGGGCCGATGATGAAGGGAAATTATCCGTTGTATTTTCTGAAAATACTGTTTTCCGAAACTCGCTATGCGTGCCGAGTGCCGCTCTTACCTCGTCCCTAGTCATACCTGACTTTAGTGGACCTACAGCTCCATTTATGTATTCGAAATTTTTCAATGCTATCTCCCTATAAAGTCATTCGGATCTAAAGTTTTTGAATAATCCAACATTTGCTTAATATTTTCATCGTATTTATTGCCGAATTTTGACTTCACATCGTCGACATCCATTTGGATAGCTTCCTGCAATTTCCCTTGGCGCAATAGTTCCTTTTGCTTATTTCGGTAAGCGATTGCCTCTTTACTGTTGCCATAGCTAGCTGTCTGCTGATGATCTCCTGGCTCCATTTTCATCGCCGGGCCTTTGTCGCTACTCATTGGCGCAGACGCATAGCAGTTTTTGGCAGGACAGTGATGAGAGTCCATTCCGTCATTAGTAGGCTTACTAGTCTGAGAATGTGCGCCACCTAAAACTTCACTCTCGCTTGACTGAAGAGCGTTATTTTCCGCACGTTCTATATTTTTTGCAAATCCATCACTACTTTTGATAATGCCGACCGCACCAGCTTTAATACCCAACGCACCAATCGACGAAAGCAGCGTATCTACAAGCATCGAGCTAGTCGCATGGCTCGCAGGCTGCACCGCTTGCTGATCGCTATCGGTCTCAGCACCAAATGCGTTGGCGCCAATCACCGGCGTTAGCGGGTTGACCAAATACTGCTCTTTCTTTTCCTGCAGATATCCCGCCATCGGCGTTGCCGCCCACAGCGTACTGCCCAAGGTCTTCACCGGGCCACCTGCCGCTGCCATCAAGATAAGCGCGGCGGTCTCCGCATTGTCTTCGCCCAGCCAATTTTTAAACTGCTCTACCTTCTTCCCACCTGCGATGGCGAGGTTGGAGACAACCGTTGCTCCCTTCAGTCTGAAATTTTCATCCTGAGATTGCGGCGAGCCCACTGTTCCCTGTGAACTTTCAGATACCTCACTGTTTGAAGAAGCTGCGCCATCTGCATGAGTACTTCCCACTGCCCCAACGGTGACGGTGCCAATTGGAGTTGTTTCAATAGGACCAACGTCAACCTCACCTGTCGGAATGTGGTTAATAACATCTTTGCGCTGCTGTTCGTCCAGCGCATTGAAACCCTTGCCATAGCGCTCGAAGGCAACACTTTCAGGTTGCGCGAGCTCTCGCAGCGTTGACGCTGCATCCGGCGATTTGAGCAACAGCACAAGCTTGTCCGGATCGCAGCCGAGCTTCACGCAGTTGTCGAGAAGTGCATTGACACCGGCGACTTCATTGGGATCGGTGATCCCGACATTCTTCAGCGCCTCGGCGGCCATCGCCTGTCGCTGCGAACGCCCTTCGCGGTAGTCGTAATAGCCATAGGTCTGAACGGCATTGCCCGACGCTGCGCCTGCCTGCGCATCGCCACCCAGGAGACCGCCTGCAGCGCCGAGCAGGGCTCCGAGGCCACTCATCAATGTGGCTTCGGCACCACTTCCCGGCTGTATCCCGCCCTTCTGCAGTGCGTCAGCGAACTTCGGCAACAACGTCTCGTTCATCAACACGCCACCGGCCGCGCTCAGGACGTTGCCGCCCGAGACTGCAGCCGCCAATGCGCCCGCCGTCACTTGCGTGATCTGCTTTGCCGCTCCCGCGTCGTTCCACTTCGCAAGCTGGTCGTTGGCTGCATTCAGCCTTGCCTTCGCGGCTGCCGTCGCATCCGGATCGCCCTTGGCCGCTTCCAGATCGGCCATCGCTTGTTCTGCATCTGCAGCCGCTTGCTCCCTCTTGTAGGAAATGAGCTCCTTAGCCGACCTAAACGCCACCTCACCGGCAACTTGGGCCAGTTCCTGCTGTTCCGCAACCTTCTTCTCGTCGAATATCTGCTTCAGCCCGCTCTGCTGCAGTTCCGTAGCGCTTCGATCCAAGCCGGCCAGAGCGGCCGAGTCGCCATTGCGCACCTCGACACTGCCCGCGGCAATGTCGCTCTTGGTCGTACTGCCGCTGCTACCATTCTGATTGCCAGCCAGGCTCAAGGCCGCACCGGCCGCCACGGATTTCCAGTCGCCCGTGCCAACACCAAATCCACCAGCCTTGTATTCGGCCTTGTTTTGCAAGTCCTCGACCGTCAGGCTATTGGTAGACAGACGGTTCAATGCTGCATCGGCCGTGCTGGCGATGGCGCCGCCAATCAGGTGCGTATTGCCGCCAACGGTGACGTCGAACCCACCGTTGCCGGCCTGGATGCCGCTCTGCTCCTTCACGCTTGTATAGCTGCTGTCGGTCTTCTGCTGGCTGTAGCTGGCGCTGCTACCGCTGAAGCCGTAGACCAGGGTGACACCGGCCTGCTGTTGTTTGCTCTTGTAGTCGTCGGTGTCCTGCTCGCTCTGGATCAGCAGGTCGCCCCCAACCTTGGCCAGCACGGTGTCGCCGATCGCCTGCGCGCCCTTGATCGTAGTGTCGTTGCCGCTGGCCAGGGTCAGCGTGTCCTTGGCCGTGACCACACTTTCGGTGTGCAGTTCGCTGTTGCCCTTGGCGCTGCCCTTGCCGGCATAGGCGCTGACGTAGAAACCGGTCGTGGTGCCGACGCTCACGCCGATCTCGCCGCCGCCGTTCTTGTTCTCCGACTTGCTGGTATTGGTTTCCTGATTGCTCAGCAGGTTGAGGTTGTTGGCCGCGGCCAGCGCAACGTTCTCGCCGCTGATCTTGCTGCCGATCACGTTGAGGTCGCCGCTGGTGGCCGCGATGGTCACATTGCCATCGCTGAGGATGCGGCTACCGCCGGTGGTTTCCTCGTGCGTGGTCGTCTTGCTCGACGCACTGCTGGCACCCAGGGCGATCTTCAAGCTGATACCAGAGTCACCCGAAGCGCTTTTCAAGCCCTCTCCATTGGCCAGCGCATTCGCGCCTGCCTGGGCACCGGCGATGGCGCCCATGCTGTCCTTGATCGCATAGCCTGTCTTGGCCGCATACAGCGCCTTCAGGCGGTCGTCTTCGACCTCCGTGCCGCGCTTGGCGGTGCCGTATACCGCCAGCGCCGCATCAACAATGCCTCCCGTCAAACCTAGCGTGAGACCGGCACTCTGCTGCTTGGACGTCTGCACCGTGTCCACGCGGTTCTCGACCGCGGCGATGGTCACGTCCTTGCCGACGATGGCCGTGCCCGTCTTGCTCAGCACGTCGCTGCCGGTGATCGCCACGGCATTGCCGGCGGTGAGGGTGACGGAGCCATCGGTGCTGCCCACCAGGCTGCCGCTCTGGCTCACCTCGGTGGTGTCGAGCGTGTTGGTCTGCTTGCTCGCACCCAGGGTGACGCTGAAGCCGCCGCCGCTGTACAGACCGGTCTTCTTGACCTTCTTGTCGTGCTCTTCGCTATGCGTGTTCTGCGCCGTCTCCAGCGTCAGGTCGTTGCCCGCCGCCACCACCACATTGCCGGTGCCGGCGACCTGCGCGCCTTGCGAGAGCAGGTCGTGACCGGCGGCGATCTGTACGGTGTCGCCGCTGAGCGTGGTCGCCACGGCGGTGCTGTCATGCCACTCGTCGTGCGTGGTCGTGGTCTTGCTGGACAGGAAGCCCTTTTTCTTCTTCTGCATGTCCTGCACGGCGTCGTGCTGCTCCTGCTCGGCGAGCAGGTTGACGTCGTTGCCGGCGGACACGGCCAGCGCGCCCTTGTCGGTGAACAGGTTGGCCGCGGTCAGGTTCACGTCGTGGCCGGACTGCAGGGCGATGTCGCCGCCGGCGGTGAACTCGCTGCCGTGGACGGTCTCGTCGCGGGTGCTGGTGGTCTGCTTGAAGCGCTTGCGCGTCTCCAGGGTGTCGCTGCTGTCGACCGTGGTCAGCGTGGTGCTGTTGAGGTCGTTGCCGGCGACCACGGCCAGGCCATTGCCGGCGTCGAGCTTGGCGGCGGTCAGGTTGACGTCGTGGCCGGCGCTGAGCACCAGGTTGCCGCCGGCGGTGAGCGCCTGCTGGTCGAGGTCCTGGGTGGTCGTGGTGGTGACGACCTTGGTCTTGCCCTGGCGGGTCTGGTCGGTGACGGTGCGGCTGTCGCCCAGCACAGACGTGACATTGAGGTCGTGCCCGGCCGCGGCGATCAGGTTGCCATCGGCCTTCACTTGGGCCTGGCGGATGGTGAGGTCGTTGCCGGCGGCCAATTGCAGGCTGCCGCCGGTGGCGATGCTGGTGCGCACCGTGGCCTTGCCGTTGGCGTCGGTGACCGGGGTCAGCGACAGGTCGTGCCCGGCCTGCAAGGCGGCGTCGCCACCGGCGGCGATCGCCACGCCGTGCAGTTGCAGGTCGTTGCCGGCCTGCAGGGACAGGTTGTTGCCGACGGTCAGGCTGGTGCCATCGCCGCCGCGCATCAGCCCGCCCTCGTTGCGCAGGGCGGTCGGCTGCAGGGTCAGGTTGTTGCCCGCCAGCAGCGCGGCGCTGTTGCCGGCCTGCACGGTGGTGCCGGTGAGGCTGAGGTCGCGGCCGGCCTGCAGCAACAGGTTGTTGCCGGCGGTGATGCCCGACCGCAGGTCGCCGCCGGCGAGGGCATCTCGAGTGGTGCTGGTCAGGTCGCGACCGGCACTGAGCAGCACGTCGCGGCCGGCGATCTGGCCGCCGAGGTTGAGCAGGTCCTGATTGGCCTGCAACTGCACGGTGCCGCTGGACACGATGCGGCCCTGGTTGAGCAGGTTGCCGACGTTGGCGCTGACATTGGCGCCGCTGATGGTGCCGGTGTTGCTCAGGCCGGCCGTAGCGTTGAGCGAGACGTCGCCGTTGTCGCTGGCCAGCAGCGCGCCGTCGCTGCGCAGGGTCAGCGCGGTCTTCGACGACAGGTACACCACCGGCACCAGCACCTTCTGGCCCTGGACCTCCTGTTCGACCATCCACACGATGTCGTGGGTCAGCGCGGCGACCTGGTCGGCGGTCAGCGCCACGCCCACGCTCAGGTGCAGTGTGTCGGCCTCAGCCACGCCGCCGTCGAGCAGCGCGCGGTACTGGGCCACGCCGTCGGCGTAGTTGCCCAGGTAGCGGCGGCCGGTGAGCTGGGTGATCTGGTCCAGCACCAGCCGCTGTTCGTAGAAACCATCGCCCAGGCGGGTCTGGGTCCACTGCGGATCCACGCCGAGCTTGTCCAGCAGGTAATCGCTGCTGATGAAGTTGTTGTAGTCGACGAAACGCGGATCGGTCTCGATCAGGTAGCGGCGGCCGGGCGCGCTATTGTTGGCCTTGACCCCGCCGAGGCCGTTGGTGGCGCGGCCCAAGGTGTTGACGCTGGCGCCATTGCTGCCGACCAGGCGGTACAGCCCGCCCATCGGCAACACGATGTTGCCCAGCGGCGCGCCGACCCCGCCGACCACCTGCGGCACCTGGCCGGTACCGGGGTCGATCTGCTGGTACTGGCCGGGCACGCTGCCGGCAGTGAGTACCGCCTGCGCGGTGCCGGCCTGGACCTGGCTGCGGCCGCCGCTGCCGGCGCCGCCGAGCTGGGCCTGCACGCTGCTGGCCTGGATCTGGGACGCATTGGTGTTGCTGCCGCCGACCAGCGTGGCCTGGCCGTCGTCGATGCGGATGGCACCCAGGCTGGCGGTGGCGATGCGGTTGCCGACGTTGGCCTTAGTCGGCGTCGCAGCGGTCTGCGCCTGCACGGCGATACCGCCGGCACCGTCGGCGCTCATCGTGCCGTACCGGTTCAGGGCCCCGCCCTGGGTGGCGTTGAAGGACGCGCCGCCGATGCTGCGGCCGTCGCTGCCGACCGCGCCGTTGCTGATGGTGGCGCCGCTGATGGACACACCCTGCCCGCCGGTCATGTTGGCGGCGAGGGCGATGTAGCTGGAGTCGACCGTTGTGGTCGACAGCACGTTGTTTTCGCGGTTGTAGCCGCAGATCGGGCTCTTGCGCGCATTGGGTCCGGAGACTTGCGTCATCGCACAGTCGTCGATGTACGCGATGACCTTGTGCTCGACATCGCGCTGTACCACTTGTTGCTTCAACGCCAGCGCTTGGTTCGCCACGGACTCACCGCCAGTGACCATGCCGTCGTACAGGCCAGCGACACCGCGCTGATTGACCAGCAGCGCGCCAGCGGCAGCAATCGTCGAGGCGTTGTTGGTCACGCTGCCGGAAAGAGCGATGTTGCCGCCCGCCGCGATGCGCCCTTCGGCGCTGGCCGCGATCAACCGCTCGCGCTGTTCGACCGAATACTCTCGGTAGACGCCGGGGCTTGGCCCTTGATAAGGGACGCGGATGTAGTAGGGCTGGTTGGGATACGTGATCCCTCTGCCTTCGATCAGTTCGCTCGGCATCGCCGCATTGGCCGCCGCCTTGTCCGCATCCGACAATGGACCAGTCTGCGTGTTCAGCACCCGCCGCCGGTTATTGATCTGATTCGCCGCGATCAGGATGCTGCCATCGGCCTCGATGCTGCCGGAGACGTTGTCCAGCGTGCCGGTACGCGCGGTGAGGGTGCCGTTGCCGTCGCGGGCGGCGCCGATGGCGATGTTGCCGAGGCTGAAGATCTTGGCATCGCGGTTGACCAACTGGTCGCGCACCAGCAGGGTCATGCCGCTGGTGGCGCCGATCAGCGCGCTGCCGTAGGCGGCGTTGTCGGTGGCGCCGCCCAGGTCGGCACCGTTGACCAGGGTGGCGGTGTCCAACAGCACGTTGCCGCCGACCAGGCTGCCGGTGTTGGACACCAAGCCGGCGGTGATCTGCAGGTTGCCGCTGGCGGAGAGGTCGCCGGCGTTGTTGACGCTGCCGCCGGTGTTCAACTGCACGTTGCCCGAGCGCATGCTGGCGCCGGCCACATTGCTGATGCTGCTGGCGTTGATGCCGAGACTGCGTCCGGCCTGCAGCGCCGAGGCATTGATGAAGTTGCCGCCCACCGCCAGGCGGAAGTCGCCGTTGCTGCTGATGTCGGCACCGGCGCGGTGGGTGTAGTCGCTGCGGATGGTCAGGTCGAGCAGGTTCTGGCCGAGGATGCCGCCGCCGCCGTCGAAACCGACGGTGTCGATGACCACATCGCCCGCGCCGCCGGCGCTGCTGCCGGCGCCGATCTGCCCGCCGCTGTTGCTCAGGTTCTGCAGGGTCAGGCGCACCGCCTGCTCGGCCTTGATCCGGCCGTTGCGGTTGTCGAGGCTGGCACCGCCCCGCTGCAACAGCATGCTGCCACCGGCGTAGACGCTGCCGCCCTGGTTGTCGAGCGTGTTGGTGTTGGCGACCAGGTCGCCGCCGGCCACCAGTTGCCCGCTGCCGTTGGCGATGCTGGCGGCGTCGAGCACCACGCTGCCGCGCCCGCCCAGGCTGCCGCCGACGTTGCGCAGGTCGCCACCGGTGGTGAGCCGGGTCAGGCCGCCGCCGTTGTTGACGATACTGCCCTGGCTGTTGTCGATGCGGCCGCCGGACAGGGTCATGGCATTGCCGCTGTCGAGCTGGCCGCCGCCGTTGAGCAGCGCGCCGCTGACGGCGACGCTGAGATCGCGGGCGGCACCGATGCGGCCGCTCTGGTGGTTGTCGAGCTGGCCGCGTGCGGTCAGCGCGAGGTCGCGCCCGGCCTGCATGGTGCCGGCGGCGTTGCTGACGTTCTCCGCGCCGAGCGTCAGATCGGTGCTGGCGCCGAGCAGACCGCCATCGTTGGTCAGCGCATGCGCCAGATCGGCGCGCAGGTCGCCACCGGCACCGTTGACGCTCACCGCCTGCAGCGTGCCGCCGCGGTTGTCGAGGCTGTCGGCGCGCAGCACGAGGCTGCCACCGGCGGCCTGCAGCACGCCGCTGCGATTGTCGAGCGCGCCGCTGCCCAGCTGCAGGTTCAGCCCACGCGCGGACACGTTGCCGCCGACGTTGCCCAAGCCGGCCGCGGTGACGCTTGCATCGCCGGCCGCCGCGATGGCGCCGCCCTGGTTGTCGAGCGTGCTGCCGGTGCTGAGCTGCAGCTGGCCCTGGGTGAGGATGCGACCGCCGGCATTGCCGAGGGCGCCGCTGCTGCCGACCGTGAGGGTGCCGCTACCGGCGTGTTCGATGCGTCCTTGCGCGTTGTTGATCGACGCGGCACCGAGTTGCAGGTCGCCGCCGTTGCTGACCAGGCGGCCGCTGGTGTTGTCGAACGCGCCGGTGACGGCGATGCGAGTGATACCGCTGCCGCTCTGCACCAGGCTGCCGCTGCCGTTGCGCAGCGCGGCCGCGCCCAGGTCCAGGCCCGCCGCCTGCAGCGTGCCGCCGACGCCTTTGAGCGCGCTGTTGTCCAGCGCGCCACCGGCGCGCACGGTGAGCAGGCCGCCGGCGAGCAGGTCGGCGCCGCGGTGATCCACGTCGCCGCTCGCGGTCAGCGCGACATCGCCGCCGACGCGGGCGGTGCTGCCGGCCAGCGCGAGTTGCGTGGCATCGGCGGCGAGGTTGCCGGCGGCGATCAGACGGCCGCTGGCGCTGAGCGTGCCATCGGCATGCAGGGTCAGCGCGCCACTGTTGCCGAGGCTGCCATCGGCGCTCACGCCGGCCGCGGCCACGCCGCCGATGGCGACAGTGCCGCCGCTCAGGCGCAAGTTGCCGCTGGACAGGGTCTGCCCGGCGTTGTCGATGCGCTGGCCCTGCAGCGCGATGTCCGCACCGCTGACGGTGCCGTGCTGGAGCACGCCGGCGTCGCTGCCGAGCACGACCTGGTTGGCGTTGAGCGTGCCGGCCACGGTCAGGTCGCCGTGCGATTGCAGTTGCAGCGTGGTCGCGGCGCTCAAGGCGCCGCTCTGGTTGAGCGCGCCGCCGGCCTGTGCGCTGAACGCGCCGGCCGAGGCCAGGGTGCCGCCGAGATTCAGATCGCCCTGGCTGACCAGGGCCACGTCGCCGGTTTCGCTGCCGAGCTGGCCGCTGCTGGCGACGCTGGCCGCCTGCACACGCAGGGCGCTGCCGGCGATCAGGTCGCCGCGGTTGTCGACGGCGCCATTGGCGGTCAGCGCCAGGCGCTGCACGCCGTAGCTGCGCCCGGTCTGCTGCAGCGAACCGACATCCAACTGCAGGCGCTGGCGCGCACGCAGCGCACCGGCGTTGCTGAGCAGGCCGCTCACGGTGAAGCTGGCGTTGCCCAGGGCGGCGAGCGTGCCGCTGCCGCTGTTGGTGGCACTGGCGGCGGTGAGGCTCAGGTCGCTGCCCGCGACCACCTGAGCAGCGTTGGTGAGTGCGCCGGTGGCACGCAGGTCAAGCGTCGAAGCGGCCTGCACCAGGCCGCCAAGGGCGAGATCGCCGGTGCTGGTCATCGCCAGCGTGGTGCCGGCGTCGACGGTGCCCTGGCTGTCGATGGCCGCGCCGTTCAACTGCAGCGCGCCGGCGCTGTGCAGCACGCTCTGGCTGCCGCCGCGCAGGGTGCGGCCGGCCTGCAGGGTGGCGTCTTGACCAGCGCTGACGCTGCCATCCAGTTGCAGGTCGCGCTGCGCCTGTGCCTGCAGCCCCTGCGTCGTGGCGAGCTGACCACCAAGGGTCAGGTCGCGCCCCGCACGCAGGTCCAGCGCCTGTGCGCTGAGCGTGCCGGTCTGCAGCAGATCGCCCTGCGCCTGCGCGCTGAGCTTGGTGCCTGCGGCGATGGTGCCGCCCAGTTGCAGATCACCCTGGCTGGTCAGCGCGACCTGGCCGCTCTGGCTGCCGAGCTGGCCGGTGCTGGCGATGCGCGCGGCATCGAGTTGCAGGTCGCGCTTGGCGATCAGTTCGCCCTGGCTGTCGATGGCGCCGCTAACGCGCAGGCTCAGCGTGTCGCCAGCGTAGGCCTGGCCGCTGTGCTGCAGATCGCCGACCTGCAGGGTCATGGCCTGGCCGGACTGCAGGGTGCCGGCGTTGGCGAGGGTGCCGGCGGTGGTCAGGGCCAGTGCGCCCTTCGCGGCGAGGCTGCCGCCCTGTGCATTGCCGATGCCGGCGGCCGTTACGGTGAGATCGCGGCCGGCCAGCACCTGCGCGGCATTGGTCAGTTGGGTGCCAGCGGCGAGCGCGACGTCGCGCCCGGCCTGGGCGACGCCGGCCACGGCCAGGGCGCCATCGCTGCGCAGCGCCAGATCGGTGGCCGCGTCGAGCGTGCCGCGGCTGTCGAGGCTGCCGCCTTGCAGGGTGATGGCGCTGGCCGCGCTCTGCAGCACCGCCGCGTTGCCGGTGGCGACGCTGGCGCCCTGCAACTGCAGATCGCCGGTGCTCAGGGCCTGGCCATCGATGCGCAGCGCGCGCTGCGCCTGCAGCGTGGCGTTGGTCGCGCTCTGCAGCGCACCGGCAACGCCGACATCGCGACCGATCAATGCGATGGAACGCGCCTTGGCCACGCCATCCAGGCGCAGGTCGCCCAGCGCGGTGGCGTTCAGTGCCTGCGCGGCGATCACGCTGCCGCCCAGTTGCAGGTCGCCCTGGCTGGTGAGCGTGACCTGTCCGTTCTGGCTGCCGAGCTGGCCGCTGTTGCTGAGGCTGCCCACGTCCACCAGCAGGTCGCCGCCGGCGATCACGTTGCCGCGGTTGTCCATCGCGCCGCTGCTGCGCAGCGTCAGCGCCTGGCCGGTGGACAGCGTGCCGCTGTGCTGCAGGCTGCCGGCCTGCAACGTCAGCGCTTGCTCGCCGCGCAGCAGGCCGGCGTTGTCGAGGAAGCCATCGACGTGCAGATCCAGCCCGCGGCCGGCGGCGAGCGTGCCGGCGGCGCGGTTGACCGCGCTGCCCGCCTGCACCTGCAGATCGCGCCCGGCCACCACGCGGGCGCTGTTGTCGAACGCACCCGCGGCGGTCAGCCGCACATCGTTGCCGCCCTGGGCGATGCCGGCCAGGCGCAGCGCGTCCTGGCTATGCAGGGTCAGGTCGGTGCCGGCGTCGAGCGCACCCTGGCTGTCGATGCTGCCGCCGTCCACGGCAATGTCCGCGGTGCTCTGCAGCACCGCGGTGCTGCCGGTGCCGACGCTGGCGCCGCGCAACTGCACGCTGCCGCCGGCCAGCGCCTGACCATCCAGCTGCAGCGCGCGCTGTGCCTGCGCCTGCAGGGTCGACGCACTTTGCGCCGTGCCGGCCATGCTCAGGTCGCGCCCCGCCTCCAACTGCAAGGACTGCGCCTTGCTGGTGCCGCCGTGCAGCAGATCGCCCGCCGCCTGCAGATGCAGCGCGGTGCCGGCGACCTGGGTACCGGTGAGTTGCAGATCGCCGGCGCTGACGACGCCGAGCTGTCCGTCCTGGCTGCCGAGCTGGCCGCTGCTGGCCACGCTGCCGGCGCTGATCACCACATCGCGCTTGCCGATCAAGTCACCGCTGTTGGTCAGTGCGGTGGCCGCCTGCACGGTCAACGCGTCGCCGGCATAGGTGCGGCCACTCTGTTGCAGGCTGCCGACGCGCAAGCTCGCGGCCTGGCCGGCCTGCACCAGGCCGGCGTTGTCGAAGTTGCCCTGCACGTTGGCGTCGAGCGTCGTCTGCGCGAGCCACTGGCCTTGCGCCTGGTTGCTGGCGCTGGCGGCGGTGAGCTGCAGCGCGCGGCCGGCGAACACCTTGGCCTGGTTGTCGAGGGTGCTATCGGCAAGCACCGCGACATCGCGCCCGGCCTGGGCGATGCCGGCCAACTGCATGTCGCCCGTGCTGTGCAGGCGTAGATCGGTACCCGCGTCCAGCGTGCCCTGGCTGTCCAGCGCGGCGGTGTCCACCTGCAGGGCGGTCGCGCTCTGCAGGATGGCGCCGTTCCCCAACGCGACGCTGGCGGCGCTGACGCCAACCGCACCAGCCGCGCTGGCCTGCCCATCCACGCGCAGCGCACGTTGCGCGTGCAGTTGCAGGATGTCGGTGCTCTGCACGGTGCCGGCCACGCCCAGACTGCCCGCGGCAGCGAGCTGCACGCCGGCCGCACGCAGGCTGCCTCGCTGCTGCAGATCGCCCAGCGCCTGCGCGTTCAAGGCGCCGGCGGCCACGACCACGCCGTCGAGTTGCACGTCGCCGCGGCTGTTCAGCACGACCTGGCCGCGCTGGCTGCCGAGCTGGCCGCTGCTGGCGAGAGTGCCGGCATCGAGCCGCACATCGTCACCGCCGACCAGGTCGCCCTGGTTGGCGACGGCGCCATCGACGGTCAATGTCAGCGTCGTGCCGGCATTGGCCGACCCGGTTTGCGCGAGGCTGCCGGCACGCAGGCCGAGCGCGCCACCGGCGTACAGGTGGCCATCGTTGGACAGCACGGTCGCGCTGCTCAAGCTGGCGTCGCCCAGGGCCGACAGGCTGGCGCCGGCGGCGCTGCTGAGGCTGCTGGCGTCGGCGCTGAGCGCGCCGCCGGCCACGACCAGGGCCTGGTTCTGCAGCGCCCCGGCGCTGCTCAGCGCGAGGTCGCCACGCGACTGCACGGTGCCAGCCAGCGACAGGTCGCCGGCGCTGCGCAGCGCCAGGGTCGTGCCGGCATCCAGCACGCCGGCCTGGGCGATGCTGGCGCCGTCCAGCGCCAGTGCGCCGCCGGTCTGCACCTGCCCGCTCTGCAGCAACGCGCCCTGCGCGTGCAGCGTGGCGTTGCCGCCGGCCGCCAGGGTGGCGCTGCTACGCAGCTGGCCATCGGCGCTCAACTGCAGATCGCCATCGGTGCGGACCACGCCGTCCAGCGTGGCGTCGCCGACCGCCTGCAGTTGCGCGGTGCCTGCGCCCAGGGTGCCCGATTGCAGCAGCGCGCCGCCGGCCTGCGCGGTCAGCGCGCCCTTCGCCGCGACCTGCCCGGCCAGGGCCAGGTCGCCGCGGCTGCGCAGCGCGACGTCGCCGCCCTGGCTGCCGAGTTCGCCGCTGCTGCGCAGTTGCGCCGCGTCCACGCTCAGCGTCGCGCCGGCCACCAGGCTGCCGCTGTTGTTCAGCGCCGCAGTGGTGGCGAGCGTGGCGTTGCGCCCGGCGTAGCTGCCGCCGGTATTGCGGACGCTGGCCGCGTCGATGCGCAGGTCGCGGCCGGCGTACAGGGTGCCGGCGTTGTCGAGTGCGCCCGGCGTCGCCAGCGCGATGTCGCCACCGGCCGAGACCACCGTACCGGCCGCATTGCCGATCGCCGCCGCGCCCAAGTCCAGGCGCCCGCCGGCGCTGAGCTGGCCGAGCGTGTCCAGGCGCCCGCCGGCCTGCACACTCGCGTCCTGCCAGGATTGGGCCAGGCCGGACAGGCGCATGTCGGTATCGCTGCGCAGGGTGAGACCGGTACCGGCGTCGAGCACGCCGGCGGCGTCGATCCGCGCCGCCTGCACCGCCAGGCTGCCGGCGCTCTGCACGGTGCCGCCGCGCTGCAGCCAGGCCGCGCCGGCCTGCAGCTGCGCCGCGCCACCGGCGTAGGCGTTGCCGCTGCTGCGCAGTTCGCCGCTGGCGCTCAACGCCAGCGTGCCGCCGCTGTAGAGGCTGCCGCCGACGTCCAGTTCCGAACCGAACAACGTGATCGCCCCGGCGCTGCTGCGCCCGCTGTGCGCCAGCGCGCCGCTGGCGGCGGCATCGAGCAGGCCATGGGCAATGGTGTCGCCGCTCATCGTCAGTTGCGCGGCGCGCAGGCGCACGCCGGCCTGCTGGGAGCCGAGCACGCCCTGCTGGCTCAGCGCGCCGGCCGCGTGCAGGTCGACATCGTCGCGGGCCACCGCCGTGCCGGCGAGGCTGAGCTGGCCGGCGCTGTCGATCTGCAGGCTGCCGCTCTGCGCGGACAGGGTGCCGCGGCTGACCACGCCGACACCGGCCTCGGTGGCGATCAGGCGGATGCGGTCGGCGTACATGCCGCCCAGGTACGCCACGTCGATGCCGATCGCCGGCGGTGCGCCGTCGCTGCCCGGCAATACCTCCAGCAGCATGCCGTCGTAGCCGATGCGCTGCGCACCGGCGCTGGCCAGCAAATCCTTGGCCCACACCGAACCGCCCACGCTCAACTGCCGCGACAACAGGTCCAGGCGGTCCACGTTGTAGGCGTCCAGGCCGTTGCTGCCGACGCTCAGCGCGCCGCCGGTGATGGAGAAACCGTTCAAGGCGCCATCGGCGCCGAGCAGCGGTGTGCCGGTGGCCAGGGTGACGCGCGAGGTGTTGAGGAAGCCGCAGCCGTCGCAGACGATGCCGTTGGGATTGGCGATCACCAGTTGCGCCTTGGCCCCGGCGATTTCGGTATAGCCCTGCAGGCGGCTGGTGGTGGAGGTGACCTCGTTGAGGATCAGCGTGGCCGCGCCGCTGTTCTTCAGGTTGTCGTTGCCGGCGATGTAGCCGCCGAGTTCGGTCTTGGAGATCTGCGCGCTGTTGTTGAGGATCAGGCCGTTGCTGCCGACGTCGAAGCGCGAGTAGCGGTTGTGCGAGACGCCGCGCGCGTTGGGGGCGACGATGTCCACCACCGGTACGCCGTTGGCCGCGGCCTGCTGGCCGGGCTGGCGTCCGTCCGGATTGGCGACCGGTGCGACCTGCGCGTACAGCGGCAGCGAGGTCCAGGTGACGGTGCAGCACAACAGCGCGGCGAGGCCGCGCTTGAGCGGCTCGAGCAGGCGGTGGCGGCGGTCGTCGGTACGGTCCATGTGCATCGTCGTGTCTCTCGTGCCGCGCACCGCGGCAAAACCCATCGCGTTGCCTGCCGCCGGCCGGCGGCAGGACGTGTCAGAACTGGTAGATCAGGCGCACGCCGTAGGCCGGCTGCGCGCTGTGGAAGTCGCGCGGCGCGTGCAGGTCCCAGCCGGCGAAGCCATCCCAACTGAGCCCGCCGTGCGCGCCGCGCACGCCGACGAAGCCGCCGACCAGGCTGCGCCCGGCCTGTGCGGCGGCGCTCGGTCCGGCGATGCGGCCGGCATCCACGCCCAGGTACGGGGTGATGCCCAGGCGCTGCAGCGGCAGGTTGAGGGTGTTGCGCCAGTACGCGCCGCGTTCGGCGCCGAGGGTGCGTTCGCCATCGAAGCCGCGCACGCTGTAGCGCCCGCCCAGGGTGATGAATTCCGAACCCAGCAGCAGTTGCGGCGAGGTCTGCGCATGCAGGCTGCTGTCCCAGCTCATCGCCACCGGGCCCAGCGCGAACGGCAGGCCGGCGCTCACATCGAGGGTGGTGACGCCGTAGCGGTAGCCGGGGAAGCCCACCGCCGGGTCGTAGCCGGTCCATTGCCCGTCGAACCAGGGCGTGCCGCGGCGGTGACCCAGCCGCGTGTCCAGCTGCAGCTTGCCCAGGTAATGGCGATGACTGAGGTAGAGCTCGGCGCTGGTGGTGTGGCGGCGCTGGATGCCGATCTCCACGCCGTCCAGGTAGCTGCGCGCCGCGCGCTTGGCCACGACCATGCCCAGCGTGGTCTTGCTGGTGCCGGTGCGATGGATCACCCGCTGCAGATCCAGTTGCGCGCTGTTCGAGCTGCCGCTGGACTGGAAGCTTTGGCGGAACCCGTCCACCTGCTGGTGGTAACGGTAGGACGACAGCGACACGGACGCCGTCCACCAGCCCCATGGCACGCTGTAGGACAGGCTGTTGCCGCGCGTGCCGCGGGCGGCGCCGTCGTCGACCAGGTCGTGGTTGTAGCCGATCGACAGCAGGTCGTTGATGCCCAGCGGCGCATCCAGGGCGAAGTCGACGCCGCCCTGGTAGCGGCCGGTCGCCTGCACGCCCGAATCGTCGGCATTGAGTACCGCGCGCCAGCGCCGACTGCGCTGCACGGTGATCAGCAGGTCCGACTCGCCGGGCTGCTCGCCCGGGGCGATGTCGATCTTGGCGTCCTGCGACGGCACCCGCTTGAACTGCTCCACGCCCTGCTCGATCGCGCGCAGGTCGAGCACGTCGCCCGGCCGCAACGGCAGCGCGCCGCGCCAGAACACGCGGCCATCGGCCGACTGCACGCGCACCTGGCGCAGGCGCCCGGGCAGCAGCTCGAAGCGCAACTCACCGCGGGACAGGTCCTGCGCGGGCACGCCGAGGCGGGTGGTGACGAAACCGCGCGCGACCAGTTGGTCGAGCGCGCGGCGGCGGATCAGGTCGATGCCGGCCGTGCCGATGCAGCGGCCTTCGTAGCGACGCAGCGACTGCCACAGCCAGGAAAAGCGGGCTGCGTCGGGACCGCCGCCGCTGAGGCGGACGCGCTGGATCGGGAAGCACAGCGCTTCGGTCGGCAAGGCGGTGCTGCGCATGTCCGCTGGCGCTTCGGTCTCGCGCGGACCCACGAACGGCGCCTGCCGGTCCTGCTCCTGCTGGCGCTGGACCTGCTCGGCCTGGCGCAACTGTTCCTGGCGGTCGAGCGTGCTCGGCGGGTCCTGTGCCTGCGCCTGCGCCATGGGCACACTGGCGAACAGGCACGCAGTCAGCACAATGCGAGAAGCTCCTTTTCTCCGGCGATCCACTGCAACGTCCCCTGTGACGCTTCCCGCGTTTGCCTGCAATGCAGGCGCGATCGCGCCGCAGCGCGCCAGGCGCCGCGTCGCGCGGTTTTCCATACTTGGAAGTGTGGTGGAAACCACAGCGCGACGGCATCGGGAGGCTCCCGACACGCCGTCGGGAAATTCCCTGCAAAACAGCCACTTGCGAGAATTTCGTCACCTTCTCAAAGGACGTAGGTCACACTGGCGCGCGATCCACGGCGGCTGCCACACTCTTGGCTCACACCTCGAAGGCCTCGCATGCTGCCGCTCCTCCTCCTGCTGGCCTTGGCCGCGCCCGCTGCGCCCGCCGCCGTGCCCGCCCACAGCGCCGCAGCGCCGACGCCGACGCCGACGCCAACGGACTGCCGCGCGGCATCAGCCGCGCCGTCCGATACCGACGTCTGCGATCCACGCCGCGGCCTGCTGCATCTGGCCTATCGCGCGGGCCGCGTGGTGCTCCAACTGCCCGGACGCACACCCGCCGTGCTGGAGACCATTCCGCACGCCTACGCACCGGAGCGGATCGGCGCCGACCGCGCCATCCGCCTGTTGCCGACCCGGTTGCAGCCGTATCTGGGAAGCGACCGCCTGCTGTACCTGTCCGTGCGCCGGTCCTCGCCCGGGGATGGACACGGCTACTGCGGCGCCGGTGCGGAGATGGCGCTGACCGTGGTCGACCTGCACGGCACGCCGTCGATCCTGGCGCGGGTGCCGGTGTCCAGCTGCCTGGACAACATCGATCTGGACGCGCCCGACCTCGACGACCTGACGCCCTACACGGTGCGCGACGGCCGCCTGCGCATCCGCTTCAGCGCCTATGCCGGCCACGACGATGCCGACCCCGTCGAGGCAGTGCTCGCCCCGGACCTGCACGGACTGACGTTCGCGCCCTGAGCGCGGCAGCCCCGCTTGCGCCACCGCGCGTTGCGCGGCGCCTGTCATCGCAACCGGCTAAAATCCGCGGTTCATTTGCCCAGGTTCCCACGCCCGATGACGCCGATCGCCCGCACCGCACTGGCCTGCGCCGTGCTCGCCCTGTCCGCCTGCAAGCCGCAGACGCAGGTCGCCGACCCCGCCGCCAAGCCGGCCGCCCCTGCCGCTGCCGCCACGCCCGCAGCCGCCACGCCGGGTACGGCCGACGACAATCTCAACGCGGTGCTGTGGATGCAGCGCTCGGCCGAGTACCAGGCCCTGGCCGAGCAGACCTATCGCGCCGCCGCCGATCGCCTGGATGCGGCGCTGAAGGAACCGAACTGGGACGCGCTGGTACCGGAGGAGCGCGGCAACGCCGCCACCGGGTTGAAGCCCGCGGTGGTGATGGACGTGGACGAAACCGTGCTGGACAACTCGCCGTACCAGGCGCGGCTGATCCGCAACGGCAAGGAATACGACGAGGTCACCTGGGACCAGTGGGTCGCCGAGAAGAAGGCCAAGCCGGTTCCCGGCGTGGTCGATTTCGCCAAGGCCGCCACCGCCAAGGGCGTCACCGTGCTGTACGTGACCAACCGCGCCGTGCACCTGACCGACGCGACCCTGGCCAACCTGCGCAGCGCCGGCCTGCCGGTGGCCGACAACAGCGTGCTGCTGGGCCTGGGCACGGTGGTCAAGGACTGCGAGCAGAACGGTTCGGAGAAGAACTGCCGGCGCAAGCTGGTCGGCCAGCAGTACCGCGTGCTGATGCAGTTCGGCGACCAGCTCGGCGACTTCGCGCAGGTGGTGGCCAACACCCCGGAAGGCCGCGCGCAGTTGCTGCAGCAGTACCACGACTGGTTCGGCGAGCGCTGGTGGATGCTGCCCAACCCCAGCTACGGCTCCTGGGAGCCGGCGCTGTTCAACAACGACTTCACCCAGTCGCGCGCCGCACGCCACCAGGCCAAGGTGCAGGCGCTGGAGCTGGCGCAGTGAGTCGCGCGCCGCTGGCGCTGGCGCCGCACGAGCGCCTGATCTTCGCCCTCGACGTGCCCGGGCGCAGCGAGGCGCTGGAGTGGATCGAGCGGCTCGGCGATGCGGTGGCGTTCTACAAGATCGGCATGGAACTGCTGGCCTCGGGCGAATATTTCGACGTGCTGGACACGCTGGCCGGGCGCGGCAAGCGGGTGTTCGTGGACCTGAAGTTCTTCGACATCCCGGCCACGGTGGGCGGGGTGATCCGGCGGCTGTCGCAGTGGCCGGTGGACTACTGCACCATCCACGGCTGGCACCCGCCGATGATGCAGGCCGCGGCCGAGGCCAACGGCAGCGACATGCGCCTGCTGGCGGTGACCGTGCTGACCTCGATGGGCCGCGTCGACCTGGCATCGATGGGTATCGATCGCGCGCCTGAGGACGTGGTGGTGGAGCGCGCGCTGGCCGCGCAGGCGGCCGGCATCGACGGCGTGATCGCCTCCGGCCAGGAAGCGGCACCGATCCGCCGCGCCACCGGCGCCGGCTTTTCCATCGTCTGCCCCGGCATCCGCCCGGGCGGTCCGGTCGGCGACGACCAGCAGCGTACGGTGGGCGTGGCCCAGGCCTTCGCCGACGGCGCCGATGCGATCGTGGTCGGCCGGCCGATCCGCCAGGCGGCCGATCCGCGTGCAGCGGCCGAGGCGATCCAGCGGGAAATCGCGCTGACGTTGGCCGGCGGCGCTGCCCGCTTATTTTGAATCAATGACTTAGCGGGCAATTCCTAAAGCATTGCTTTAGCTTCGGCATGCCGGTAGCATGCCCAGCGTCCGGCTCTGCCGGAGATGTGCCATACCGTTCTCCGGCTTCGGTCGGATTTGAAGAGGCCCGCGCCTGGTGCGCGTGGCCTCTTTTTTTGTGCCCGCGCGGCGCGGGCGGTGCTTACACAGGCCTGGCCGCGCAATAGCGGTCGATGAAGGCCTGGTGCGGCGGCATCGCGTCGGCGCAATGGCCGATGGTCTGCTCGACGCTGGCCATGAAGCGCTCCAGGTCGGCCTGCGGCACCTGGTCCACCAGCGGATGGTAGGCGCGCGGCAGGATGCCCTGCCCCACCATCACCTGCACCCAGCTGATCTCGGCGAACATCTCGTCGCCGTTGCGGTAGAAGCGGCCGCTGTCGCGGAACAGCGCCAGCGTCTCCTGCAGTTCCGGGGTGATCGGCATGCTGCGGCAGTGCCGCCAGAACGCGCTGTCGTCGCGCTCGGTGGCGTGGTAGTGCAGCAGCAGGAAGTCGCGGATACGGTCGAACTCGAAGGCGATGCGCTCGTTGTAGCGCCGCACCAGCACCGGGCTGATGCCCTCGCGCGGGAACAGCTCCAGCAGCTTGGAGATGCCGGACTGGACCAGGTGGATGCTGGTCGATTCCAGCGGTTCCATGAAGCCGCTGGCCAGGCCCAGCGCGATCACGTTGCGGTTCCACACCTGCTTGCGGCGCCCGGTGACGAAGCGCAGCGGCCGCGGATCGGCCAAGGCCGGGCCGTCGAGGTTGGCCAGCAGCGTGGCCGCGGCCTCGTCGTCGCTGATGTGCGCACTGCAGTACACGTAGCCGTTGCCGGTGCGGTGCTGCAGCGGAATGCGCCACTGCCAGCCGGCCGCACGTGCGGTGGCGCGGGTGTACGGCGTGGGCGGGCCGACCTTGGCGCAGGGCACCGCCAGCGCGCGATCGCACGGCAGCCAGTGGCTGAAATCGTGGTAGCCGGTGTGCAGCGCCTGCTCGATCAGCAGGCCGCGGAAGCCGGAGCAATCGATGAACAGGTCGCCGGCGATCGCCTCGCCCGACGCCAGGCGCACTGCGCGCACGTCGCCCGATTCCGGGTGCAACTGCACCTCCTCGACCATGCCTTCGCGCCGGGTCACCCCGCGCTGCTCGGCGTAGCGGCGCAGGAAGCCCGCGTACAGTGCCGCATCGAAATGGTAGGCGTAGGCGATGTTGGCCAGCGGCGAATTCGGCGGCACGTCGGTGGCCGAAGTCATGAAGCGGTCGCGCTTGGCGGCGACGGTGTTGAGCGTGTAGGCGCCCAGCGGCCTGGCCTTGCCGGCCAGCGCCTGCTTGAACCAGTACTGCTGGAACGGCAGCAACCCGAGCGGATGCCCGATCTCGGTGCCGAAGCCATGCACGTAGGACGTGCCCGGGCGCTGCCAGTCGGCAAATTCGATGCCGAGCTTGAAGCTGCCCTGGGTGTGGCGCACGAACTCGGCCTCGTTGATGCCGAGCAAATTGTTGAAGGCCTTGATGTGCGGCACGGTGGCCTCGCCGACGCCGACGATGCCGATCTGCTCGGACTCGATCAAGGTGATGCGGTAGTCGGGGCCCAGCACACGCGCCAGCGCGGCAGCGGCCATCCAGCCGGCAGTGCCGCCGCCGACGATGACCAGGTTGCGAAGAGGGGCGGCGATCATGCGTGCAGGGTCCTGTACCGGAAAAAGGGGCGACCGCAAACGCGGACGGGGCCACGCGGCCCCGTCCGTTGAAACCCCACGCGCGCCGGTCGGGCACGCGCGTGGGTCATGCGGTGGATCAGAACTTGGCGCCGATCTCGAAGGTCACGGTGCGCGGCACGTACATGATGTCGCCGGTCTTGTTGATGGTGATGTTCGGATCGAAACGGCCATCGGAGCCGAAATCGTTGTACGAGTACGACGAGTAGTTCTTGAAGTTGAAGGCGTTGAGCAGGTTCACGCGCGCGGTCAACTTGAAGTCGTTGTACACGGTGAAGTCCTTGGTCGCCTGGAAGTCGACCGTGCGGTAGCCCCAGATCTTGCCGCCGACCAGGAACTTGCCGCTGCCCGGCGGCACCGCCGCCACCTGCTGGCAGGTCGCGCCGTCCGCATCGGTGTGGCCGTAGCAGGCGATGGTGTTGATCGGCTCCGGCGTCGCCAGCACCACCTTCGCGCCGAAGGTCAGGCCCCACGGACCGTCGATCGAGCCGGAGGCGACGAAGCGGTGCGCCGACACGGCATCGGACTTCACGAACGGATAGTCGTGGATGGTCGCCTTGTCGAACGCGTACGGCTCGTCGATGTTGCGGTTCTGACGTGCGCTGGTGTGGGTGTACGACAGGGTCAGACCCCAGCCCGATTCCTTGGTGTACGGCTTGTCGGCCGACAGCAGCACCTGGCTGCTGCGCTGCTCCAGGCCATTCATGCCGATGATCGTGTTCTGGTAGCCCGGCACCGGCTGGCCCCACGGGGCGCTGCCGTTCTGGAAGTAGGAACCATCCGGGTAGCGGTTGATCAGCGACATCGCGAAGCCGTCGTAGCTGAGCACGCGCTGGAAGGTCACGTCGGTCTGCCAGTCGCCGACCTGGTTGGTGATGCCGATGCTGTACTGGTCGCTGTACGGCGTCTTCAGGTGGTTGTTGAACATGAACAGTTCGGCGCTGCCGCTGACGCCGGGGATGGTGTTCAACTGGTCCACGCCATTGAGGTAGCGCGGATCCCACGCGGTGCAGACGCGGTCGCCACGGTAGCACTGGCCGGTGGCCGGGTTCTGGAAGTACACCGCGACCGGCGACAGCGCGGCCTTGCTGGTTTCCAGCGCCAGCTGTTCGAACAGGTTGCGATCGTAGGAGCGGCCGGCGCCACCGTGCAGCACCGAGCTCTCGTCGCCGAAGAAGTCGTAGGAGAAGCCCAGGCGCGGCGCCCAGCCATCCTTGAAGTTCTTGCGGTTGCGACCGGTGCTGATGTAGTCGGCGGCGTTGATGCCGCTGGGCAGCAGGCGGTTGGCCCAGGGCTGGCCCGGGTTGGCCGGATCATTGGAGTACAGCGCGTTGACGAAGGCCTGCGAGGTGACGAAGTCGGTGTAGGCCGGGCTGTCCTCGTAGTCCCAACGCACGCCGACGTTGATCATCAGCTTGTCGGTCGCCGCCCAGTCGTCCTGGATGTAGATGCCGTACTGCTTGGACGGCGACTCCACCGTGGCCTTCTGGCCGGGGGTGTTGTACGGCGCGACGTAGTCCACGCGATACGGCGTGGCGGCGACGCCGTTGTTGTTGACCGCATAGCTGAACTGCGGGTTGAGCGCAGCGGCATCCTGCGAGGTCAGCTTGATGTCCTTGTAGCTGACGCCCATCTTGATGGTGTGCTCGCCATGCCACTGGAAGCTGGTGAAGGTCAGGTCGTTCTGCAGGAACCAGCCCTTCTGGCTCTTGCGCTGCACGTTCAGACCGCCGGCGGAGCCGGTTTCCAGGAAGGTGTATTCGTCCACATCGGTGGAGCCGGCGCGGGGCGCCAGATACTTGTAGACGATGCCGTTGCCGATGCTCTTCGGATTCGGGTTGTTCTCCGAGTCCTCGGTACCGACGATCAACTCGTTGAACCAGTTGTCGGCGCTGTGCTGCCAACGGATGTTGGCGCGCTTGTCCTTGTTGATCTTGTTGGTGCCGTGTTCCGGCGTGCTGGTGCCGCCGACGTTGCCGGTCTGGGTCTCGTCGCGGTACTGGCCGCTCAGCTCGATGCGATCGCGATCGGTCGGTTCGAAATCGATCTTGCCGAAGTACAGGTCTTCGGTGAACGGCATGTTGGCCGCACCGAACTGGCTCGACAGGTTGGACGGCAGCAGGCCGACGTACGGCTGCGCGGTGTTGTCCGCCTGCACGCTCTTCGGCACCACGTTTTCCTTGCCTTCGTAAGCGACGAAGAAGTGCATGCGGTCCTGGATGATCGGGCCGCCCAGGGCGAAGCCGTATTCCTTGGTCTGCGAATCGATCTTGCCGTTCGCTTCGTCGGGACGCTTGTCGCGCAGATCCTGGTCGGTGTAACGGTAGAAGGCTTCGCCGTGGAACTCGTTGGTGCCGGACTTGGTGGCCGCAGTGATCGCCGCGCCGCTGATCTGGCCGTACTCCGCCTTGTAGTTGGAGGTGATGACCTTGTACTCGCCGATCGCCAGCTGCGGGAACGGGTTGCCCTGGGTGTCGCTCTGGCCGGCGATGCCGCCGCCCTTGACGTAGCTCTTCTGGCCGACGCCGTCGATGTACAGGTTGCCGGCGCTGGCATTGGACGCACCGCCGCGCAGCTTGGTATTTCCGTTGCCGTCGATCTGGAACACCATGCCCGGCACGGTGTCGGCGAACTCCAGGAAGTTACGGGTGGCCTGCGGCAGCTGCTGGATCTGGTGCAGCGACACCACGTTGCCCACTTCCGAGGTCTTGACGTCCTTCAGCAGCGGCGCGCTGACGGTGACGGTGTCCAGGGTGGTCGCATTGCCGCCGGCGGCAGTGGTGCCGGCGTCGAGATCGACGGTGGACGAGGACGCGACCTGCAGGGTCACGGTCTTGGTGACGCCGTTGGCCTCGACCTTGTAGGTGCCCGGCGGCAGGCCGACCACGGTGTAGTTGCCGTTGGCGGCGATGGGCGCGCGACGCACCGAGCCGGTGGCGACGTTGGTGACGGTGACTTCGGTGCCGGCCTGGGCGGCGGCGACCTGGCCGCGCAGGGTCGCGCTGCTGGACTGGGCCATCGCCGGCATCGTGGCGAACAGGCAGGTGGCCAGCGCGCAGCACAGCAGGCTGCGTGCGGGCAGGTTGGAGGCGGAACGCGATTTCTTCATGACGAAAGCCCTCCCAGGGCGGTCAACGGGATCATTGTTGTGTTCTTTTAGGTGGTGCAAAAAACGACATCGGTGCTGCATGCGTCGGTGTCAGTCCATGGCGGTCCCTCGCTGGGCACTGGAAGCACGAACGATGAGTTGCGGAGCGATCGCATTGGCCGCTGCCGCCGACGCCGCCGGAGCGGCATGCGGCTCCAGCGCACCGAGCAGCAGTTGCATGGCGCGGGCGCCGAAGCCGGCGATGTCCACGCGCATGGTCGTCAGAGCCGGATGCACGTAGCGTGCCATCGGCACGTCGTCGAAGCCGGCCAGGGCGATGTCCTCGGGCACGCGCAGCCCCGCATGGGTGAAGGCGAACAGGCAGCCCAGGGCCATCATGTCGTTGGCGGCGAACACCACGTCCGGCCGCTGGCCCTGCAGCATGGCTTCGCCGGCGCGGTAGCCGGAGGCCTCGTCGAAGGCGCCGGGCAGCACCAGCGGTGCCACCTGCGGGCAGCGCTCGCGCAGTTCGTCGCGGTAGCCGCGCAGGCGTTCGCGCGCATCGAAGTTGTCGTCCGGCCCGGCGATGAAGGCGATGCGGCGGTGGCCCACGTCCAGCAGGTGACGCGTCATCGCACGCGCGCCGCCGTAGTTGTCGACGTTGAGCACCTGCGCCTCGCCGATGCGCTCGGCGCAGTTCATCAGCACCGCCGGCAGCGTGCCGGGCAGCATGTCGGCCGGGTCCTCGGCATCGCTGGCCAGGGACGGCGACATGATCAGCAGTCCGTCGACGCGCCCGGGCATGCGCCGCACCGCCAGCCGCTGCTGTTCCGGCTCGCCGTGGTAGCTGGACACCAGCAGGTGCAGGCCGCGCTCGCGCGCCACCGTATCGATGCCGCGGATCAGTTCGGAGAAGAACTCGCCGTGCAGGTCCGGCAGCACCACGCCGATGGTGTGGGTGCGGCGGCTGCTCAGGCTGCGCGCGGCGTGGTGCGGCACGTAGTGCAGGGTGCGCGCGGCTTCCAGCACGCGTGCACGCACCGTTTCGGCCACGTGCTGATGGCCGTTCATGGTGCGCGACACGGTGGCCACCGAGACGTTGGCCAGGCGCGCCACGTCCTTGATGGTGATGTTGGCGCGCGCATCCGGCGCCGGGACGGGGGGCGGGCTCACCAGCGTGCCTCCAGGGTCCGGAACGGTTTGGACAGGGTCACGCCGCCGGCGTCGTAGTGGTCGATCCGGCGGCCGTCCACGCGCACCTGGGTCGGCCGGGTGCGCGTCGGCCAGACCACGCGCACGGCGGTGCCGGCGCGCAGGCCGCTGTCGAGTTCGATCCGCAGCCGCCCGTCGCGCTGGCGCGCGCGCAGGCCGAGCGTGCCGTAGGCGGTGGGCAGGCGCTGCACGGCCAGGCCATCGTCGGCGAGCCAGGCTGGCGGCACGCCGGGCAGCAGCACCAGCGCGTCGTCGCCCTCGTGCATGAGCATGCCGAACAGCGTGCGCGCGTACTCGGCGCCGATCCAGGTATGCGGCATGTCGCCCAGGTAGCGCGGGAAGCGCAGCCGCGACTGCACCACCTCGGCCAGCACCTGCCATTCGAACGGGCGGCGGTCGCGCAGCAGGTCCTGCAGCAGTTCGTCGGCCACCTGCGGCTGGTCCAGATGCACGTAGGTCAGCACGTTGCGCATCTCGTACGGGGTGTAGGCCCACAGCGCATTGGGTTGCTTGCGCTGGCGCACGTCTTCCAGATAGCGCGCGAAGGTGGTGCGCAGCGCCGCCTCCGGCAGCAGGTCCTGCTGGCCGGTGGGATCCAGCGCGATCGAGACGCTGGTCGGATCGCCGTCGCCCAGGTCGGCCGCGGCGGGAATGTAGTCCGCGCCCTTCCACGCCATGGTGGCGCGGATGGACGCGGCCAGCGAGGTGCGGAGGGCCGCGTACTGTTCGCGCGCCCAGGCGGCGGTGGCGGCATCGCCCAGCGATTCGGCCAGCCAGGCGCCGTCGTGCCAGCCCTTCAGCGCCCAGTAATCGTCCCAATAGCTGTGGGTGGGGCTGGAATAGCCTTCGTGGCTGATCGACGGGGCGAGGATGCCGCGGAAGCGTTCCGGCGCCGGCTGCTCGGCCATGTAGCCGGGCACCAGGGTGCGCTCGCGCAGTTCCTGCAGGAACTGCATCGCCAGCTTCACCTTCGGCAGGTAGGCGCGCACGCTCTCCGGGCCGCCGTCCAGCCGCGCGACGTCGGCGACCAGGGCGATGTACTCGCCCTGGCTGTCGTACTCCAGGTCCGAGCCGAAGCCGTCGTTGACGCTGCCGTCGTCGTTGAGGATCGGCGAGACCAGCCCGTTCGGGTGCACCGCGTGGTCGCTGTACCACTGCAGGTAGTCGCGCGCGACCTGCGCCTGGCCCATCCGCAGCAGGATCGCCGAGGTGGCCATGCCGTCGCGGATGAAGGAGCGGTTGTAGTTGCGCGGCCCCGGCTGCATCGCCGGGCCGGTCTGGTTGATCAGCATGTACGCGGCCTGCGCGCGCAGCATGTCCACCAGGCTGGCGTCGGGCAGGCGCAGGCCGACGTTGCCCAGGCGCTGCTGCCAGTCCGCGGACACCTGCTCGGCCAGCGCGTCGAAGCTGCGGCCCGCGTCGCCGCGCCCGGCGGCGAGCAGCGCGTCGCGATCCAGCGGCGGCGCCGGCGGCAGGCGGCCCTGGGCATCGGCGCTGGCGGTGCCCAGCGGGAACGCCAGCACCACGTCCTGTTGCGCACCCGGCGCCAGGCGCACCGTGTAGTTCAGCATCGCCGCGGCCAGGCCGTCGGCATCGCGGGCCTGGCGCTGCGCCGGCAGCGTGCCGGCGGCGACGTGGCGGGTGATCTCGGTGGCGCCGTTCGCGCCGAACGCTTCGGCGCCGCCGCCGCTGGGCGCGCTCAGCGAGGTCAGCAGCGCACGGCCGTTGACCTGTACGACGTTGCCATCGACGGCGACGTCGTGGATCGGCGACAGGCCGCCGTTCTGCCACGGCGGATTCATCTGCATCGGCCGCACCAGCAGCGACAGGGTGCCGCTGACCGCCGTGGTGCCGGTGTTGCGCAGGCGATGGCGCAGCAGCGTCACCGGCTGGCCGTCGCGTTCGATCGCGAAGGTCTCGCTGCGCAGTTCCAGCCCCGGCTGCGGCGACCAGCGCACCGACGGCATCGGCTTCCAGCCGTCGCGCAACGCGTGGGTCAGCGCATGGCCGTCGGCGCCGGCGGCGGTGCCGGAGGCGTCGCGCCACAGCGGCTGCACCAGCGGCGCGCCATTCCACGCCTCCAGGTTGCCGTACTCGTCGAAGATCGATTTCTGCCGGCCGGCGTGGATGCCGACCGCGGTCCAATAGGTCTGCTGCATGTGCAGCGAGGCCGGGAACAACGCGCGGGTGGTGCCGCGCTGCGCGGCGACCTGGTAGCGCTTCATCGGCGTCATCACCGCCTTCGGCCCCAGCAGGCGCAGGCGCGCCAGGGTCGGCGCGACGCCACCGGGCGCGGCGTCGACGCGCAGGCGCAGCGCGCGCACCGGCAGCGGCGCGGTGCCGGCCAGGTAGGCGCTGTCGCTGTCGCCGGCCTGCGGGTCGTCGGCCAGCGTGCGCCAGCGGCCCGCGGCGTCCTGCGCCTGCAGCTGCGCCGCGCCCTGCGCACCGGCGAACTCGACGATCAGGCCGGCGCTGTCGAACGCGCGCGGGAAGGCGATCTCCAGTTGTCGCGCCTGCGCGCCGCTGCCCGGCATCGCCACCGCGGCACCGCCCTGCCACAGCGCCGCGGCGTCGGCCGCGGACACGCCACGCAGCTGCGCGGCGCCGGCACCCAGCGGCTCCATCTCGTAGATCGACACGCCCCAGTCGGCGCTGCGCGCGGGCGCGGCCAGGCGCAGGTAGCGGGCCAGGTGCGGCGCGAAGAACACGGTCTCGGTGCCGCCCAGCGAGTCGGCCATCGTGTAGACCGTGTCCCAGCGCTGACCATCGCGCGAGGTCTGCAGCAGGAAGCCTTCCGGATTGGAGGTGTCCCACTGCAGGCGCACGCCGCCGACCTGCGCGGCGCGGCCCAGGTCGACCTGGAACCAGTGGCCGGGACTGAAGGCGCCGGCGGTGCGGGTGCTGGCGTCGCCGTCGATCAGATAGCCGATCGCCTGCGCCTTGACCTGCTTGGAGGAACTGGACGCCTGCCATTGCGCACGCGGCGGCAGGCGGCCGTCCTGCGCCTGCACCGGGGCCGTCATCGCAAGTCCATACAGGACTGCGGACAACACCCAGGCGCAGCGGCGCGCGCCACCGTGACCGAGCACTCGGATGATCTCTGACGAATATCGCACTGGGTCCCCCGGCCAGCACCGCCTCAATCGAGGTGGGCGGACGTTAGCAGCAACTGCAAGCGGTTACATGATGCGTTGCAACATCCGCAATCCACTGGCACATCTGGCCATCCGCCGACACGCCTGTCCCGACGGCCCCACGCCGGGTCATGAAATGTCCTGCCGCGACAGTCCCACCCCCTGGAAGCCTGCCGGGTCGCCCCCGCACTGTCGTGCCGCCCGGCTTGCCGGAATCGCCCGCGCCCAGCAAGATGCGGGACGTTTTGGGGAACGAGCCCGCATCGTATGCCGTCCTGCCCGACCCGGGTCATCTCCTCGCGCGCGCTGTGCATCCTGCTGTTGGCGATGCTCGCCCTGGCCGTGGGCGGATGCAAGCGCACGCCCGCCGAACTGCCCGGCGCCAGCGCCGAACCGGCCGCCGCGGTGCGCACGCTGGCGCACGCGCTGCAGCGCAACGACCTGCTCGGTTACGCCCGTGCCGCGGTGCCGCCGGCCCAATACCAGCGCCTGCAACAGGCCTGGAGCGAGGACCGCAGCCGCTGGCCGCTGACCGAACTGCCGCTGGCCGAACGCCTGCCCGAGGTACTCGATACCCTCGCCGCGCCGGACGCCGAGCGCCAGCTGCAACGCGCCTTCGACGCGCAGTTCGGCGGCCAGGCGGCGAGCCTGAAGCAGGCCGCGCACTCGCTGGGTCTGTTCGGCGTGCAGTTCCTGCGCAACCAGGGCCACTACACGCCCGAACAGCGCGGCCACTACGTGCAACTGGTGCAGGCGCTGAGCGGCTGGGCCGCACGCGCGCCGTTGTCCGAGCGCAAGCGTGCCCAGTCGGCGATCGCGCGGCTGTGCGCGGGCGCGCGCCGCACCGGCGTGCGCAACGATGCCGACCTGCGCAGCCTGGGCATGGACGAGAGTTTGCGCCGGCTGGGCCCGTTCGTGGCCGACCTCAAGGCGGTGCTGGCCGACTACGGGCTGGACCTGGACGCCAGCGCCGGCGCACTGCGCACCGGCCTGGTCAACCAGCAGGGCGACCAGGCGGTGGTGCGTATCCAGTACCCGCTGGACGGCGAACAGATCGACACCACCGCGGTGCTGGTGCGCCGCGACGGGCACTGGTACCTGCGCGACACCCTCAGCGAGGTGGATGCGCTGCTGGCGGCCAGCACCGCCGCCGCCGCGGCCGCGGCACCCGCCGCCGACCCCGTCCCGCCGGCTAAGCGATAATGGCCCCGATGCCAGAACAGAATCCCCTCCCGTTCCCCGACGACGCCGCGGCCGCACGCGCGGCCGACGCGGCCCGTACGCCCGCCGACGCCTCCCCGGCCGACCCCGGCGCGCCCCCCTCCTCGACCGCCGCCCCCTCCACCCTGCCGGTGGCCGCGACCGCCCCGCGCCAGGCCAAGGGGCCGCTGTGGGCGCGCCTGCTCGGCCGCCTGGCCGATCCCTGGCTGGGCCTGAAGATCGAACCGGCCGAGCCGGGCCAGTACAACGACGGCCGTCCGGTGGTGTACGTGCTGGAGGACTACGGCCTGTCCAACGCGCTGATCCTGGACAAGGCCTGCCGCGAATCCGGCTTGCCGTCGCCGCTGGTGCCGCTGCCCGGCGACCCGCTGGGCCGCAAGCGCGCCTACCTGGCGCTGTCCCGGCGCAGCAGCAACCATGCGCTGCTGCCGGAACAGCGCGGCGCCAAGACCCACTCCGATTCGCTGGCCAAGCTGCTGCAGGCGCACCGCGAGCGCCCGGACCTGGACATCCACCTGGTGCCGGTGTCGATCTTCGTCGGCCGCGCCCCGGACAAGCAGAGCGGCTGGTTCGCCGTGCTGTTCTCGGAAAACTGGGCGCTGGTGGGCAGCTTCCGGCGCCTGCTCGGCGTGCTGCTCAACGGCCGCAGCACCATCGTGCGCTTCGCCCCGCCGGTGTCGATGCGGCAGACGGTGGAGGAAGGGCTGCCGCCCGAACGCACCGTGCGCAAGCTGCAGCGCGTGCTGCGCACGCACTTCCGGCGCATCCGCGAGGCGGTGATCGGCCCCGACCTGTCGACCCGGCGCCTGCTGGTGGACCAGGTGCTGGCCGCCGAGCCGGTGCGCGAGGCGATCGCCGCGCAGGCCAAGCGCGACAACAGCAAGCCGGTGGACGCCTGGCGCAAGGCGCACGCCTATGCCTGGGAAATCGCCGCCGACTATTCCAGCCCGGTGGTGCGTTCGGCCAGCTTCCTGCTGACCCACGTCTGGAACCGCATCTACGCCGGCGTGCTGGTCCACCACCTGGACAAGCTCAAGGACGCCGCACCCGGGCACGAAGTGATCTACGTGCCCAGCCACCGCAGCCACATGGACTACCTGCTGCTGTCCTATCTGCTGTACGAGCGCGGCATCGTGCCGCCGCACATCGTGGCCGGCATCAACCTCAACCTGCCGGTGGTCGGCACCCTGCTGCGCAAGGGCGGTGCGTTCTTCATCCGCCGCTCGATCAAGGGAAACGCGCTGTACTCGGCGGTGCTCAGCGAGTACGTGGCGCAACTGGTCGCCGGCGGCTATTCGATCGAATACTTCGTCGAAGGCGGACGCTCGCGCACCGGCCGGCTGCTGCAGCCCAAGGGCGGCATGATCGCGATGACCCTGCGCGCGTTCCTGCGCCAGCCGCGCAAGCCGGTGCTGTTCCAGCCGATCTACGTCGGCTACGAGAAGCTGATGGAGGGCAACAGCTACCTCGACGAACTCAGCGGCCGGCCCAAGGAGAAGGAATCGATCTGGGCGCTGCTGTGGGGCATCCCCAAGGTGCTCAAGCAGAACTACGGGCAGGTGGTGGTGAACTTCGGCGAGCCGATTCCGCTGAGCCAGGTGCTGGCGCAGCGCGCGCCGGAATGGGACGGCCAGCCGCTGGGCGAGGACGAGAAGCCGGCCTGGTTGAACGGCACCGTCGATGCGCTGGCGCAGCAGATCCAGGTGCACATCAACGCCGCCGCCGACGTCAATCCGGTCAACCTGCTGGCGCTGGCGCTGCTGTCCACGCCCAAGCACGCCATGGGCGAGGCCGACCTGATCGCGCAGATCGAACTGTGCAAGAAGCTGCTGGCGGAACTGCCGTACTCGGACCGGGTCACGGTGACCCCGCATTCGCCCGAGCGCATCATCGCCCACGCCGAAGAGATCAACGTGCTCACCCGCACGCCGCATCCGCTCGGCGACGTGCTCAGCGTCAACGGCGACAACGCGGTGCTGCTGAGCTACTTCCGCAACAACGTGCTGCACCTGTTCACCGCCTCCTCGTGGGTGGCGTGCTGTTTCCAGAACAACCGCCGCATGAGCCGCGCCGGCCTGCTGCGGCTGGGCCGCACCGTGTACCCGTTCCTGCAGGCGGAACTGTTCCTGCCGTGGAGCGAGGACCAGTTCGCCGAGCGCATCGAACGCACCATCGAGGTGTTCGTGCGCGAAGGCCTGCTGCTGCAGCTCGCCGAGGACGACGGCAGCGTGCTGGCGCGCAACACCGGCCAGACCGACGAGGTGTTCCGCCTGCGCGCCATCGGCCACTCGCTGCAACAGGCCTTCGAGCGCTATTACATCGCCATCTCGGTCCTGGTGAAGAACGGCCCGGGCAAGCTCGGCGCCGGCGAACTGGAGAGCCTGTGCCAACAGGCCGCGCAACGCCTGAGCCTGCTGTACGCACCGGCGGCGCCGGAGTTCTTCGACAAGACCCTGTTCCGCGGCTTCATCCAGAAACTGCGCGAACTGAAGCTGGTGTGGCCGGACGAGAACAGCAAGCTGGTGTTCGACGAGCGGCTGGATGCGTGGGCGAAGGATGCGAAGTTCATTCTGGGCCGCGAACTGCGCCACACCATCGAGCGGGTCAGCCCGGAAGCGGCCAAGGTGGAGGAGCCGCCGGTTCCGCAGGACTGAGGCGGCAGTTGCCGCACCTCCAGTCGTGACGCGGTGGGAACCTGCCGCGTGGCGACACGCCATATACGAGGTCGCCCGCGATCACTGCTGCGCGGCACAGTGACTTTCGACACGCGACCGCGGGCCGGTGTCGCCGCAAGCATGCTCCAGACTCCCTGCTGCGGGTTCCGGCGATGCGCACAGCTCCTCTCTTCGTCCTGTTGCTGCTCGCCGCCGCCAGCGGATCCGCGTCGGCCGACCAGGGCGACGACAGCGACGGCGGCAAGCACGACCACCGGCCACAGGTGTCCTCGCGCCAATGCGGCCTGAGCACGCCGTTCAATGTGCTCGCCGACACTGGCGGCATCTGGCTCACCCGCAGCGATGGCGAGGGACCGCGCGAGATCTTCTTCCATGCCGGCGAGTTGAGCGTGGATCGCCATGTACAGCAGATCGGCGATGCCGATGCGCAACGGCTCCTGGAAATGGAGCGCGAAACCCGCGCGCTGATGCCGCAGGTGGCCGACCTTTCGCACGAGGTGGTCGATCTCAGCTACGACGTACTCGGCTCGGTCGTGGAGATGCTGACCGGCAGTGCCGGCAACGCGCGCAAGATCGAACGGCTGCGCACGCACGCCAACGCCTATGTCGACGGCACGCTGGGCAAGGGACGCTGGGACCAGGAGGCGTTCGACGACCGGTTCGAGGACTATGTCGAGACGCAGGCCGAAAGCTTCGTGGGCAGCATCACCCGTCACGTGCTCTGGCAGGTCGTGACGGGCCGCGCGGAGGCCATCGGCGAACGCGCCGACCGCATGGACGCCGCCCTCGAGGCGCGGCTGGATGCGCGCAGCAAGGGCATCGAGCGCAAGGCCGAGGCGCTGTGCACACGGGTGGCGCGGCTGGACCAGCTGCAGCAGGCGCTGGAGTACCGCTATCGCGGCCAGCCTCTGCGCCTGCTCGCCGCCAACCAGGACGGAGCGAGCGGGCAGAGCACCACCACGCTCGTCAGCACCGACGATACGCCGCGCAGCAGCGCGATCGCGGTGCCGTCGGTTCCGCAGGACTGAGTCTGACGCCGCAGCGCGTGGCGCGACCCGCAGTGGACTCCCGGCGCGTGGCAGCGTGGCGCCGCACCGGACACCTTGACGCGGCGACCAAGGCGGCGCGGCTCAGGCGTCGAACAGATCTCCGGTGCGCGGCCCCGCAGCCGCCGCATCGGGTGGATAGACCAACTGCCCGTGCGCGTCGCTGCGCGCAGCCGGGTTCAGCGTGGCCGGCTCCTGGCGGCCGACATCGATCAGGTGCACCACCGGATGGCCATGGTGCAGCAGATGATCGCAGACGATCTGGCGGTGGCACTGCCGCCAGTAGGCCTCGGCGCACATGACCGCGCACGCGCCGTCCTCGCCGAAGGCCTGCAACTCGGTCAGCGCCTCGGCGAATTCGCTGCCCAACGCATAGTCGGCGTAGTTGTGGAAGCTGACGCTGCGCCAGTGGCCGTTGCGCTGCGGATCGACGCCCGGCTGCTTGCCGCGACGTCCGCCCAGGGCGCGAAAGTGCCGGTAGGCGATCCCCGCGGCAGCCAGCGCCGGTGCCAGCGCGCTGCCGTCGAACTGCGGGAACCGCCGCGAATACGGAAAGGCGCGCACGTCGGCGAGCCGGGTGACGCCGGCGCCCTGCAGGATCTGCAGGAAGGTCTCCAGGCTGCGCGTGGAATGGCCGACGCTGAAGAAGGTCGCAGCGCTCACGCCGGTTCGTCGGGGATCAGCAGATGCTCCAGGCGCAGGATGCAGTCCTTCAGTTGCAGCTTGCGCTTCTTCAGCCGCTTGGCTTCCAGCTCGTCGTCCAGATTGGCCGGGATGCGCTGCAGCTGTTCGTCGAGCGCGCGGTGCTCGCGACGCAGGGCGTCGATGCGCAGGGAGATCTCGGCGGGCGTCAGGGTGTCCACGAGGTTCGAGCATACACAGGCCACCGGTCCGCCGTCACCGTGCAACGCGCCGCTATCCCAGGTGCAGGCCAGCCGGCACAATGCGCGCGGGCGCCGCGGCGGAGGCGGCGCCTTCCCACCCTCGTGCCACCCGCGGCAGGATCGCCGCGCCGAAAGGAGTCAGCCATGCGTTCGTTCCGTTCCCCGTTCGTTCTCGCCCTCGCCCTGGCGGCGGCCCTGCCGCACCTGGCCGCGGCGGCCGATCCCAAGTTCTCCGGCTTCCTGTGCTGCAACATGCGCAGCGACGGCAGTTGGATCAGCGACAGCAACTACGCCGAAGACGGCAAGCGGGTGATCCCGGCCGGCACGCCGGTGCAGGTGACCGGCTACGGCCGCTACCGGGTCAATGTGCTGATCGACGGCAAGAAGCAGTCGATCGGCAACGACTACAGCCGCGACCTGGGCAACGACGCCTTCGCCCAACGCTACGTGGTTGCGCAGGATCCCACGCCGACGCTGGCGGCCTACCCGCCGAAGATCCGCGAGGCGATCGCCGCCAACCGCGTGACCAAGGGCATGACCCGCGAGCAGGTGCTGATGGCGCTGGGCTATCCGATCACCAGCGAGAACCCGAGCCTGGACGCGCCGCTGTGGCGCTACTGGCTCGACAGCTTCAACGAGTTCCAGGTGTCCTTCGACGGCGCCGGCAAGGTCGACAAGGTCACCGCCGATCCGAAGACCCAGAACCTGGTCTGGCAGCCGTAATCCCGGCGCGACTCCACGCGCCGTAGCGCCGCGCTTGCGCCTCGGCGGAGGTGGCGCGAAGCGCATGCCATGGCCGCGGCCTGCCGCGGCCATGGCGCAACGCAACGGCAGCGGGCGCTGGGCGCGTCCCGCCGGCCACTGCGCTCAGCGGCTCAGCACCTGCGGCGGATCGGTCCGCGTCGGGCCCTGTTGCGAGGCCTGCAGCGCCTGTTCCTGCTCCTGCGCCTGGCGCTGCGCCTGGCCCTGCTGCGCGCCCAGTTGCTGCAGCTGCTGGTAGGTCTCCTGCGCCGGCCGCGCGATCGCCTCGCTGGTCGGCATGTGCGCGCGGTTGGCGTAGGGATCGGGCGAAACGTCGCCGCCGTTGCGGTACACGAACGCCAGTTCGCCGCCCTGGTGCGCGGCGGTGGGCCGGTTGAAGCCCACTGCCAGCTGATCGCGCTCGCTGAAGCCGTTCTGCCTGGCCAGCAAGGTCAGGCTGGCGGTCATGCGCTCGCTGTTGTCGTCCCAGCCCTTGCCGATCGCCTGTTCGGCCTGGGCCACGCCGCTGCGGACCCGCTCGTGCAGGGCGCGGTCGGCGGCACCCGGCGCGGCTGTCGGCTCGCCGGCACGCGGCGCGGGTGGCTGCGCCTGCGGCTCGTGCTGCTGTGCCGGTGCGGGCCCGTCGCGAAATCCTGCCGGCAGCAGGTCGCGCGGCACCTGCGCGGCATCGATGCCGACTGCCTTCAGGTCGGCATGCACCGCCGGCGGCGTGCGCTCGGGGTGCTGCGCCTGCGCCCGGTCCTCGGCATTGGCGATCTGCGCCAGCGCGCGCTCGCCATAGTTCTGCGGATAGCCGCGCGCGTCGTAGAACAGCTTGCCCATCGCCTCGACGTTGCGCGGATTGTCGGCGTCGATCTTCAGGTCCTTGCCGAAGCTCAGCCCCTCCTTGGCGGTGTAGGTGGCCTTGCTGCCCACGCCCTGCTTGTCGATGTAGCTCGCCATCTCGCTGCTGGCGTTGTACAGGTCCTTGAGCGTGGCCTTGGGATTGGTGCGGGTGACGTAGTCGGCCAGCGTGTTGACCCCGGCGATCTCGTCCTTGGCCTCGCGGGTGCGTTGTTCCTGCCCATAGGCCTGGAGCGTGGCGGTGTAGTCGTGCGGCGAGGGCGAAGCGGCGATGCCGTCGACCTTGGCCGCGAACGCGGCATCGCTGCGGTCGATGGCGGCCTTGTTGATCGCATGGCCGATCTCGTGGCCCAGCACGATGCGGGCGGTGTTGGCCGAATCGTCGCGCGGTGCGTTCATCTTCGCCGTGGCCAGCACGTCCATCGGCAACTCGATCTGGCCCGTGCGCGGGCTGTACGAGCCGGTACCCGCCTCGGGACTGGGCGCGAAGCCGGACAGCTGCTGTTGCCCGATCGCCTGCTCCACTCGCGCGCGCAGCTCCGGCGTGTTGTCCAGCATCTGCCGCAGCGCCTGGCCTTCCTTCGGATGCGCCTGCGCGAAGGTGTCGACCATGCCCTTCAGGCGTTCGTCGTCGTGTGCCATCTCCGCTCTCCTCAGGCGTCGACCAGGATCTGCAGCATCTCCACGCACGCCTGCGCGTCGTGTTCGCCAGCGTCCTTGCCGAGGAAGGCGTACACGGCGACCGCGCCGCGTTCGAAATGCCAGCGGCCGGCGCTGCCCTGACGCGGCGGCGCGATCCAGCGCGGCACGAAGCCGGCCGCGACCAGCGCCTGGCGATACCCGGCCAGCGATTGCGTGCACTGCGACGGCGCCGCGCCCGGCGCGGGGGTGAAGCGCAGGTCCAGCCGCGACGGCGGCGCAGCGTCGGCATCGGCGACCGATTCCAGCGTGTAGCCGCCACCGCCGGCGAGCGTGCCGGACGCGCTGAACGCATGCCCGCCCTCGTCCTCGACCTGCAGACCGGTCTGCGCCGCCACCTGCGCGGCGACCAGGTCCTGCCTGCCGCCGATCGCCAGGATCAACCGTACTACGCCTTGTGCCAGGTGCTCTGGCGTCATCTCCGACATGGTCCGCTCCGTGTGTGCAGGGGTGATCGAGGGGGAAGAAGACTGCGCACCGGCACAGGCGGCCAGCAGCGCGGTGGCCAGCAGCAGGGCCGCGCGCGGCGCATGGCGCCTGCCGGCTACGTGCCGCGACCCGCGGCGATTGCGATACAGCATCCGCTCCATGAAACGCCTCTCCGTCAAACGCCTTCCGCGCGCGCAGCGGGGCGCGGTCAGGCATGAGCATGCGATTGTAGCCAGCGCGTCGGCGTCCCGCAGCCTTCCGCTGCCCACGCCGCGCTGGAACGTCACTCCCAGTCGGCGCGACGCTGCCAGACGAAGCCGGGCAGATCGATGCGCTTGCGCGGCGTGCCGTCCCAGTCCACGGTGAAGCCGGCCGCACGCAACGCCGCGGCGACCTGCTGGCCGACCGCCAGGTCTGCGTCCTCGCGTCCTTCGAGATCGCCGAAGGCGAGCATCAGCCCAGCGCCGTCGATGGCGCGCTCCATGTCCTGGCCGTGATAGAAGCAGTACCCGTGATAGCGCCTGTCCGGCGTGTCGGCCACCGCCTGGTTCACTTCGACGTGGCCATCGGACATCGTGTAGCCGGCATTGGCCAGCGCGCAGATGCCTGACGCGTGCAGTTGCTCGAACAGCGCATCCAGCCGGTCGCAATCGGTCTGCGCCGGCCAGGTCTGTTCTGCCTGCTGCTTGGCCTGCCACTGGCTGGCGACCGAGGCGCGCAGCATGGCCTCGTCGCAGTCGTCTTCGAGGATGTCCTCGATCATCTCCTGGATCTCGCCCTGGGAGTAGAACCCGGACCAGATCCATTTGCGGATCTCGTCGTACACGTAGGCGTCGGATTCGTTCATGGCAGCATCTGCGCGCTTTCGGGGAACCTCCATGATTCCACACGTCAGCAGTCGCTGCAGCGCCTCGGGAGGGGTCACAGGAGGTTCCTGCCTCGTGGTGCATCCGCGCATTGCCCGCGTGCTTTGCAGGCGTCGGCAGGCGCCGGCGCCGACGCACTGGCTGACCGCTGCCGCAGGCGCGTCCCGGCTGCCAGAGGCCTGCCTGGCCTCGTCTTGCACTCGCGCTGGCGTACCAGCGACGCTGCACACGACGGAACAGCAGGCGATAGAGGCCCGACGGGCACCGGGGTTTCCATGAAACAGCATCCGCGACCATGGGCCGCGCTCCTGCGAACGTACGCCGTGCACGCTTCTCCCCGGGGAACGCGGGGAGAGGCGTGGCGAGCGCGCTGCGGTCAGCAGCGCGCGCCGTCTCGACGTCCTTAGCAGGCGTGTTCGACCAGCAACGGTGCCACCTGCCGCGAACCACGCCGGGAGGTCGAGGGACCGGCCGTACCCAAGGGCTTGGCCTGGCTCCGCGCCGGCATGTCGCCGTTGCTGCCCGCCACGCGGAACAGCGTCACCGCCTCGCTGAGCTGGATCGCCTGCTCCTCCATCGCCTGGGCCGCCGCCGAGGCTTCTTCGACCAGGGCGGCGTTCTGCTGGGTGGCCTGGTCCATGTGGGTGATGGTCTGGGTGACCTGTTCGATGCCGCTCGACTGCTCCTGCGAGGCGGCCGAGATCTCGGTCATGAAGTCGGTCACGCGCTGCACGCTGACGACGATCTCGTGCATGGTGCTGCCGGCGCTATTGACCAAGACCGAGCCTGCGTCCACCTTGCTCACCGAGTCGTCGATCAGCTGCTTGATCTCCTTGGCGGCCTCGGCCGAACGCTGCGCCAGCACCCGCACTTCGCTGGCGACCACGGCAAAACCGCGGCCCTGCTCACCGGCGCGCGCCGCCTCCACCGCGGCGTTGAGCGCGAGGATGTTGGTCTGGAAGGCGATGCCGTCGATCACGCCGATGATGTCGGCGATCCGCCTGGACGAGGTCTGGATGCCGTTCATCGTGTCGATGACCTGCGCCACCACCGCGCCGCCTTGCGACGCCACCGCGGTCGCGCCGATGGCCAATTGGTTGGCCTGGCTGGCGCGTTCGGCATTCTGGCGCACGGTGGAGGTCAGTTCCTCCATCGAGGCGGCGGTTTCCTCCAGGCTGGCGGCCTGCTGCTCGGTGCGACGCGACAGATCGGTGTTGCCGGCGGCGATCTCGCCGGCGGCGCCGGTGATCTGCCCGGACGCATGCTGGATGCGGCCGACGATCCCGGCCAGCTGGGCCACGGTGGCATCGGCATCCTCGCGCATCTGCGCGAACACGCCCTGGAACTGCCCCTCCATGCGCGTGGTCAGGTCGCCGCTGGCGATGTCCTGCAGCAGTTTGGACAGCGCCTGCAGATTGCCGTCGGTGGTCGCCATCAACTGGTTCAACCCCTCGACCATGCTGCGGAAGTCGTACTGGAAGCGCGCGGTGTCGCCGCGCACGGCGAAATCGCCGGCGGCCGCGGCGTCGACCAGTTGCCCGATCTCGGCATTCATCGCCGACAGATTGCGCTTGACCTGATCCATGGTCTCGGTGAGCGCGGCCTGCTCGCCGGGCAGGCGATCCATGTCCTGCGACAGATCGCCGATCGCATAGCGTCCCATGATCTCGAGCAGGCGCTGCTGGAGGCTCACATGCATGTCGAGCAACGCATTGCTCTCCCGCACCATGCGTGCGTATTCGCCGGGAAACGCCTGCTCGTCCATGCGCTGGCTGACGTCGCCGCGCTCGTGGTGCCTGGCCACCTGCGACTGCGCCGCCATCACCGCCTGCAGCTGCGCCTGCATGCGGTCCATGCTGGTCAGCAGGCGGCCAGTCTCGTCCTTGGGCTGCGGCGGGATCTGATGGTCCAGCCGGCCCTGGGCGATGGATTCGGCGATTTCGGTTGCGCGCCCGAGCGGTCCGGCCAGGCTGCGGGTGATCAGCACGCTCAAGGTCGCGCCGAGCACCGCCGCCAGCAGGCCGAACCCGATCAGGGCACGATTGCTGAAGACCAGGGCCGCCTGGATCTGCTCGGAGCTGAGCGCGTTCTGCCGGATCTGCAGATCGACCGCGTTCTGGATCACCTCCACGCGCCGCGCCAGCAACGGCGCGGCATCGCCGTACAGCAGTTGCTTGGCCGCCTCGATCTCGCCGGAACTGGCCAGCGCCAGCACCCGGCTGTTGACCGACCGCGCAGCCGCCTGCGCGTCATGGATCTGCTTGCGCATGGCCAGGCCTTCGGCGGTGCCCGGCAGGGCGTCCAGGGCCTTGCGACGGCGATCGTTGTCGACGCGGATCTCCTGGATCCTGGCGGCGAGCGCCGGGCGCTTGTCGGCCGGCGACAGCATCATGTCGCGCAGGTAGCGCTCCGCGCTCATGTTGTTGCGCAGCATGGTGTACAGCAGTTCGGTCTTCAGGTTGTTCTCGTGGACGATCTTGTCGACCGCCTGGCGCACGTTGTGGAACTGGTAGAGCGCCAAGGTAGAGGAAGCGCCAAGCAGTACGATCAGCAGGCCGAACGACAGCGCAAGGCGCTGACTCACCTTGAAGGAATGAAAGAAGTGCATCGTGGGGGGACTCGCGAGGGGGGGTACCTCTATCGGTATCGGCCCCGCGAACTTGACCCCAAGCGAGCGACCCAGGTCCCAAATCCGGAAAGTCGCAGGTGCAGACGTCGGTGGCGTCGCATCACCGTGCGGCACCGCCGATGCCCAGGAAAGCAGATACGCCACCGTATCGTCCGCAGCGCGCGCGGCGGGCGTGAATGGCGTTGTTGGCGCGCACTACGACGAGGGCAATGCCTGCAACGATGAGGTCTGCGCGGCGTCGGCCGCCGCCTGGCGCACATCGTCAGGCGCACCGGACGAGCGGCGGCGCATGTAGAACGCACAGTCGCGGCGTGATCGCTCGACGTGGCGGCCGCATGCCGCGAGGACTGGTCTGCAGCGCGTGGTGCGGCATGACGGCACAGTCGCGCCGCCTGGTGCCGTATTGCCGGATCGCCGCATCGGCGCGGGAAGCGACGTTGCCGCACGCTCTCCTCATCCCGGCGACGGACGCGCGGCCGCACCGGCCAAGCCGGCGCGACCGCGCGGCGCCATGCACGCGATGACGGTGAATCTGCTACCTGACCTCCACCGCGCCGAGATCGCACACGGCGGTATTGCGGGGATTGCCGCGCTGGTCGATGGCGGCGCAGTTGCTGCCGGCATTCAGCGCCGGGCTGTTGGCCGCAGGCAGCTGGGTAAGGGTCGGCCCGCCGTTGCTGGCCGGGGCCGACAGCAGCGGATCGGCCGCTTTCACGTTGCCCGCGGCCAGGCAGGCGTTCGGCCAGACTGCACCCTTGGCCGAGTACTCGATGAGGTTGTTGCCGGTGTTGCTCTGGTTGTTGCAGAACACGCGCTCGGTCTTGGAGTACAGGATGCTGTTGCGGAGGTCGAACTTGTCGCCGAACAGCGTCACCCACGGCGTGTTCTCGGCGAAGGTGACGTTGTTGAAGCGCACGCTACGGCTGCCCTGGTCGCCGTTCGCCGGCTGCCAGCCGACATGCTGGATGGCCGCGCCCACGCCTTTCGCATAGTTGCCGTAGAAGGTGCTGTTGCTGACGTCGCAGGCACCGTAGCAATCCAGGTACAGCGCGCCGGCGTTGCCCTGTTGGGCCTTGTTGGACAGGAAGCTGGTCTCGGCGACGTTGATGGTGCCCGGCGTGGTGATGGCGGTGCCGGCATGCGAGGTGTCGGTGAAGCCCATGCTGATGCGCGCGCCGCCGCCGGGGCCACCGGTGGCGACGTTGTTGGCGAAGGTGGAGTACTTCACGTCGATGGTGTCCGGCGCGTACGCCCACAACGTGGCGCCGCCGGAGCCGTTGGCGGCGACGTTGTTGCGGACCACGGTGCCGCACACCGCCAGCGTGCCGCCACTGCCGACGCCACCCTTGAGATAGCCGGCCAGCGATGCGCCGTCGGTGTCGATCGCCCCGCCGCCGCCGAAGTTGCCGGCATCGGGGAAGCCCTGCGGCGCATTGATCGCCTGGTTGTTGGCGAATTCCGAGCCGACGATGGTGAGCCGGCTGAGTTGGGTGTACAGCGCGCCGCCGAGCCAGGAGCTGTTCTTGTAGAAGCCGCTGCGGACGATGGTCACCTCGGCATCGCTGCCGGCGAAGATGGCGCCGCCACCGATGCTGCTGCGGTTGGCCAGGAACTGGCTGTTGATGACTTCCAGCTTGCCGCGGTAACCGACCTTGATCGCGCCGCCACCCCAGGTGCCCGGGTCGTAGGCCTGGTTCGATGCCGGCTGCACGGAGCTGCCGTTCTGCAGTTTCAGGTTGCGCACCGACAGCGCGCTGCCGGCGTTGACCAGCAGGATGCGGGCGGACTGGCGGCCGTCCAGGGTGATCTTGCCCTGGCCGTCGATCACCGTAGGCGTCGTCGCCGCGATGGTGATCGAACGCGCGACGGCGATGCTGGTCGGCTTGGTGCCGCAGTTGAAGGTGATGTAGCCGCCCTGCGCCACGGCGGAGGCCAGCGCGCTGGCGGTGCAACTGGCCTGCGTGCCGGTGCCGACCACGGTGGTCGCGGTCGGCAGCGCCCAGGCCTGCGGCACGCTGCATTGCGGCGCCGCGGGGACGGCGGCGATCGCCGTGGCGGCGGTCATGAGAGCGAGGACACCCAGCGCGCGTGCGCTGGTGGTGAGGGAGAACGTCGTGGTCATGATCATGCTCGATAGGGTTGCGGGGGAACAACACGACGCGCGACAGTCATCCGACTGTCATCCACGTCGCTGACACCTCGAGTGCAACCGGCGGCCTGCGCCGACCGGCGGCATAGGGTGCTTGAGCGCGTGTCGATCGGCCAGAACGCAGGTAGCAGATCGCGCGATTGCGTGCGCCGCGCATGCGACAGCGTGTCGATGCGCGGCGCGCGGCACGCTTTGGGTGCGTCGCAGGGCACGTTCCCGCAGCGCATCCGGCCGCTGCGGATGCGTGCGAGGCGCCTGGCCCGCGCTACAGCGTGTCCAGACCTTCGCGCAACTGCTGCGCCTGCGCGCGCAGGGCCTGCAGTTGCGTAGCCGGCAGCTTGCCGAGCTGGCGGTAGACCATGTCTAGGCGGCGATTGCGCCCCAGCGTGTCCTGGTGCCGGGCGAAGAAGTCCCAGTACAGCGCGTTGTAGGGACAGGCACACGCGCCGGTCTTCTGCTTGCGGTCGTAGCGGCAGCCCTGGCAGTAATCGCTCATGCGGTCGATGTAGGCCGCGCTGCTGACGTAGGGCTTGGTCGCGAGCAGGCCGCCGTCGGCGAACTGGCTCATGCCCACGGTGTTGGGCAGTTCGACCCACTCGAACGCATCGACGTAGACGCCCAGGTACCAGCGATGCACCGCCGCCGGGTCCAGGCCGGCGAGCAGGGCGAAGTTGCCGATCACCATGAGCCGCTGGATATGGTGCGCGTACGCGTCCTGCAGCGATTGGCCGATAGCGTGCTGCAGGCAGCGCATGTGCGTGTCGCCGGTCCAGAACCAGGCCGGCAGCGGTGTGTCGTGGCCGAGCGCATTGCGCGCTTCATAGCCCGGCATGTGCGCCCAGTAGATGCCGCGCACGTACTCGCGCCAGCCCAGGATCTGCCGCACGAAGCCCTCCACCGCCGGCAGTGGCGCGGTGCCGGCGCCATAGGCCGCCAGCGCGCGCTGCACCACGTCCTGCGGCCGCAGCATCTTGGTGTTGAGGGCGAAGGAAAGCTGAGAATGGAACAGGCACGGACTGCGCGTGCTCATCGCATCCTCGTAGCGGCCGAAATGCGGCAGGGCATCGGCGATGAACCGATCGAGGCAGGCCAGCGCCTCGGCCCGGTTCAATGGCCAGCGCAACGCCGCTGCCTGCGGTTGGCCGAAGCTGGCGACGCCGGCGGCCTGGATGCTGGCCCACAGCGCGCGGTGATCGTGGGTCGGGCGCGTATCCGGCGGCGGCGGTGGATCGCCGGGCCAGGGCTGGCGATTGGCGTGGTCGTAGTTCCACTGCCCACCCTCAGGCGTACCGTCATCCGCCAGCAGGATGCGGTGGCGCTTGCGCATGTGCCGGTAGAAATGCTCCATCAGCCACTGCCCACGCCCTCGGAAAAAATCCGCCACTTCGTTGCGACGCGTGTAGAAGTGCGCGCTGTCCATCGCCTCGGTGGCGAAGGCCTGCGTCGCCCCCCACTGCCGCAGCTGCTGGTCCAGGCGCCATTCGTCAGGTTCCTGATACTGCAGGCGCTGCGCACCGTAGTGCGCCATCAGCGCCTCGAGATTGGCGGGGATGGACTGGCGGTTGCTGGCGTCATCGATCGCCACGTAGCGCACGCGATGGCCCGTCGCCCGCAGCTGGCGGGCGAAATCGCGCATCGCGGCGAACACCGCCAGGATCTTCTGCGCATGGTGCAGGACGTAGTCGGTCTCCTGCCGCACTTCCATCAGCACATACACCACGCCGGGATCGCGCACGTCGAACCAGGCGTGTTCGGGATCGAGCTGGTCGCCCAGCACCAGGCGCAGGGTGTGGGCAGTGGACGAGGCAGGACTCATGCAGCGTGGCACGCCCGCGGGCATGCCGCGCGCCAGCGCGCGACCCGGCTCATGGCGCCTCCGGCGCGCGCACGCGTTTGCGTTCGCCGCGACAACGGTCGGAACAATATTTCACCTCGTCCCAGACCTTCTCCCACTTCTTGCGCCAGCGGAACGGCCGGCCGCAGTGCAGGCAGGGCTTCTCCGGCAGATCGTGTTTCTTGCGCATGCGCGATTCCGCGGGATGTGGGAGGGACCGGCGTGGCCGGGGTAGGCAACCGGTGTGTGCATAGTGTGACCCGCCAGGTCCCCAACGGGACACTCCCGCCGCGGCCCGGGCGCAGTCGCAACCGCGTGCTGCCAGTGAGACCGGACTGCGCTACTGTCCGCCCAGGCTGCGCGCGGCGCGGCCACGCCAGAGTGAATCGGATATGCCCCAGGGATACGCGCTGTTTGTCGCATTGCTGGCCGCGATGGCGGCGCCGGTCTCCGCTGCGGAGCCTGCACGGTTAGATGATGCGCTTACGGCATACGATGCGAAGAACTACGGCACCTGCGCCGATACCTTGGCGCGCATCGACGCAGCGCCGGCCGGCCTGCCGAGCGGCGGGGATCTGTTCTACGTCGAATGCCTGGCCGCTGCCGGGCGAACGGAGGCGGCCGTGGCAGTACTAGACGCGCGACTTGCACAAGGCCGCATCGATGTACAGGAACTCATGCACAAGGATCGACCCGGCCTGAACCGGCTGCGCACCTTACCGACGTGGCCATCGCTGCTCGCCCGTGCCGAGACGCTCGATGCCGCACGCCAGGCACGCATCGACCAGCCGCTGCGGCAGGCACTACTGACGCGTGTGGACAAGGATCAGGCTGTGCGACAAAAGGCCATCGACGAGGGAAACACCCCCGCATCATGGCATCAGACGGTGGCGGTGGATCAGGACAACACCGCCTGGCTGAAGACGATGGTGGCGAAGAAGGGATGGCCGACGCGCTCATCGGTGGGCGAAGACGGGGCCAAGGCCGCGTTCCTGATCGCCCAGCACGCCACCCTGGACCCCGCCTTCCAGGAGCAGATCCTCGCGTTGATGCAGTCCGCCCTGGCTCAGAAAGAGGCGGATCCTTCCGATGTGGCGATGCTGCAGGATCGCGTGCTGCTGCACCAAGGCAAGCCGCAGCTTTACGGTACGCAGTTCAAAACCGAGCCGGACGGCACGATGGTCCTGGACAGGACCCAGGACATCGACGGCCTGGATGCGCGCCGCGCGACGATGGGCCTGCCGCCGATCGCCGAGTACAAGGCCTCCCTGTCTGAGGTCTACCACGCGCCGGTACGATGAACGGACCTGAAGCACATGGCATCCACCCGCGCGCCCTCACTCCTGCGCCGGCCACTCGCGGAACACCACGCACACCGTGGTGGGGTCCAGCATCGCGAACTCGCGTGCGCCCCAGGGCTTGAGCGCGACGGTACGGCAATTCGGATGCAGCCACTGCGGCGCGCGTGCGGACAACTCCGCATAGATCGTGTCGATGCTGTCGGTCTCGATGCCCAGTTCCGGCCGGTCCTTCGCCGCCCACTCGGCGTTTTCCACCAGATAGGCCTTGGCGCCGTCGCGTGCGATCACCGCCATCGTGGCGTCCTGGTACAGCACCTGGAATCCCAGGCCATCGACGAAGAACGCCAACCCGTCCTGCATGCGCTCGTAGAAGATCTTGGGAATGAGGTTCTTGAACATGGGGCAACCCTGCGTCCGTGACCAGCGGCGAGTGTACGGCCTTGGTCTCCTTGCGGCATGGCCGGGGAGGATCGGTATGCGCGGCGCGATGCTTGTCCCGATCCTCGCAGGCAACAGGATCGATAGACCTTGGCGTCAACGTCAGTTTCACAATCACGGCGGTCCGAGCCGCCGACTACACTACCGCCGATGACCTCGTCCCTGCCCCTGCCGCCGCTGCACCCGCTCGCCGATCCCGCACCGCCCAGCGCCCGCACAGCCTCAGCGCTGGGCAAGCGCCTGTGCCGCCAGGTCGGCCAGGCGATCGCCGATTTCGGCATGATCGGCGCCGGCGACAAGGTCATGGTGTGCCTGTCCGGCGGCAAGGACAGCTACACCCTGCTGGACATCCTGCTGCAGTTGCAGCGCAAGGCGCCGGTACCGTTCGAGCTGGTGGCGGTGAACCTGGACCAGAAGCAGCCGGGCTTTCCCGCCGACGTGCTGCCGACCTACCTGCGCCAGCGTGGCGTGCCCTGGCATGTGATCGAGCAGGACACCTATTCGGTGGTCACCCGCGTGGTGCCCGAGGGCAAGACCCTGTGTTCGCTGTGCTCGCGGCTGCGCCGCGGCGCGCTGTACCGCTACGCGGCGGAGCACGGCATCACCAAGATCGCGCTGGGCCACCACCGCGACGACATCGTCGCCACCTTCTTCATGAACCTGTTCTTCCACGCCAAGCTCGCGGCGATGGCGCCGGTGCTGCGCAGCGACGATGGCCGGCACGTGGTGATCCGGCCGCTGGCCTACGTGCGCGAGGACGACATCGCCGCCTACGCGCAGGCGCAGGCCTTCCCGCTGATCCCGTGCACGCTGTGCGGCAGCCAGGAAACCCTGCAGCGCCGCCAGGTCGGCCAACTGCTTCGGCAGTGGGACCGGGAGCATCCGGGGCGGGTGGAGCAGATCGCCCGCGCGCTGGGCAACGTGCATCCGGCGCAGCTGGCCGACCGCGCGCTGTTCGACTTCGCCGCGCTGGGCGGCGCGGCCACGGCCACGGCCACGGCCGGCGCCTGGGCGGACGACCCGCCGGGCTGATCCATCTCGCTGAACCGCCCGATGCGGTACCGGGGCGGGCGCGATGCGACAATGGCCGCCGCTCCCCGGCGCATGCCGCCGGACCGTTCCGTTTCCTTCCGCTGGATGCTCGATGTTCTTTCGCAATCTGACCCTGTTCCGCTTCCCCACCACGCTCGATTTTTCCGAGGTCGAAACGCTCCTGCCGGAGGCCCAGCTCAAGTCGGTCGGCCCGCTGGAAATGAGTTCGCGCGGCTTCATCTCCCCGTTCGGCCGCGACGAGCAGGAAGCGCTGTCGCACCGCATCGCCGACTTCCTGTGGCTGACCGTCGGCGGCGAGGACAAGATCCTGCCCGGCTCGGTGGTCAACGACCTGCTCGCGCGCAAGGTCGCCGAGATCGAGGAGAAGGAAGGCCGGCGCCCCGGCGGCCGCGCGCGCAAGCGGCTCAAGGACGACCTGATCCACGAGCTGCTGCCGCGCGCCTTCGTCAAGTCCTCGCGCACCGACGCCATGCTCGACCTGCAGCACGGCTACGTCGCCGTGGACACGTCCAGCCGCAAGACCGGCGAGAACGTGATGTCGGAGATCCGCGGCCTGCTCGGCAGCTTCCCGGCGCTGCCGCTCAACGCCGAAGTGGCGCCGCGCTCGATCCTGACCGGCTGGATCGCCGGCGAGCCGCTGCCCGAAGGCCTGAGCCTGGGCGAAGAATGCGAGATGAAGGATCCGATCGAAGGCGGCGCGGTGGTCAAGTGCCAGCACCAGGAGCTGCGCTGCGACGAGATCGACAAGCACCTGGAAGCCGGCAAGCAGGTCACCAAGCTGGCGCTGGTGCTCGACGACCACGTGTCCTTCGTGCTCGGCGACGACCTGGTGATCCGCAAGCTGAAGTTCCTCGACGGCGCGCTGGACCAGCTCGAGCACGCCGACCAGGACGGCGTGCGCGCCGAACTGGACGCGCGCTTCGCGCTGATGAGCGCCGAAGTGCGGCGCCTGTTCCTGTTGCTGGAAGAGGCGCTGAAGCTGAGCAAGGCCGACTGATGCCGCGGCGCAGGCGGCCGCACGCGGCTGTCACCGTGCGCACCCGCGCCGGCGGTATGCTGTGGCCATGCCCGATCTGCTCCGTCGCCTGATCGCGCCGCCCCCGGCGGCCGTCGAACGCGACCTCGTCCGCTTCCGCCTGGACGAGCGCGAGGTCGAGGTGCTGCGCGTGCGCGACCCGCGCGCGCGGCGCATCAAGCTCAGCGTGGACGAACGCGGCGCACGCCTGACCCTGCCGCTGCGCGCCAGCCTGATCGCCGGCGAGCGCTTCCTGCTGGAGAACCGGCAGTGGCTGGCGCAGCAGCTGTCGCGCTATGTCGCCGCCGAGACGCTGACGCCGCTGCGCCCGGGCGAGGCCGGCGAACTGCCGCTGCGTGGGCAGTCGCTGCCGGTGACCTGGCACGACGCCCGCTACGCGCGCATCGAGGTCGCCGACGGCGTGGCCCACCTGCACCTGCCGCCACGCGGCGGCGATGCGGCGCTGCGCCGCGCGCTGCGCGATTTCTACGAAGCCCAGGCCCGCGCCGACGTCGGCCGCTGGCTGCCGCAGTACCTGCCGTCGCTGCCGCGCGCCCCGCGTGCGGTGCGCTACAAGGTCATGTCCTCGCAGTGGGGCTCGCTGGCGCCCGACGGCAGCATGGCGCTGGATCTGGCGCTGGTGCTGGGACGCTCCTCCGCGTTCGAGTACGTGCTGGTGCACGAACTCTGCCACCTGATCCAGGCCAACCACTCGCCGGCGTTCTGGCACGAAGTGGAAGCGCGCTTCCCCGACTGGCGCGCCGAGCGCACCTGGTTCCACCAGCATGGCCGCCAGCTCAAGGCGCATCTGCGCTGGCTGCTGCGGCCCGATCGCGACTGAAGAGGTCCATCCACGCGCGGTGGGAAACACTCCGTAGGAGCGGCTTCAGCCGCGACCGGCGTTCTCGGTAACGCGCATCGCGGCTGAAGCCGCTCCTACAGGACAAGCTGCACCCGACAGATCGGCTTGGGCGAGAACACGTTCTTCGAAGAGCTCGAAGACGCTGCGGCGGGTGCGCCCGGCCCGCGACTGAACACCGCACATCGCGGCGCGATCGACGACAGCGGCGAGGCTGCGCTCAGGCAGCGAATCGGGCACGCATGCTGCGCTGCGGCACGACATGGCGCAAACGGGGATGCGAACAAGGGAGAACGAGCAGGCAGGTGGGCGCGCCGATGCGGTCGCATCGCGGTGTGTTGGCCCAGCGCTGCGGAAGCAGAACTCCATGCAGCGCCCGGCAGGCCCCCTCTCCTCCCCCGCCTACCGCGAATCAGGCGCGACCTCCGGCGCCAGCGAGGCGGTACGGTCCGTGCGGCACTACGCCGGCATGTCAGGACGCCGGGATCGAGCCGCGTACACAGGACGTATCGCGTCTACGCCTGTTGACGGCAGGCGTGGGCGCAACTTAAGCGAAAATTTTTCTACACACAAGCTTCACGATGGGTGTGTAGGGAACACACCTACAGGCCTGTCCGCATGCCCCTGACGTGCGTGCGTTCGGCCTGGCGATGCACCCCGTATCGGTCGTCAACCGCACTGCCCGCGGCACGCCGCTCCTGGGAACGCTTCCGCATCAGGCGCTGCGCGCATAGTCGAAGCCGGCTGGCGCAGGCTGGATCGCCAGCACCGGCAACGCCTGCTCCGGCAGCGGGACCGACGGTGCCGCGTCGGCCAGCCGGAACACCGCCACCGCCTCGCTCAGACTGCCGGCCTGCTGCTCCAAGGCGCGCGACGCGGCCGTGGCCTGCTCCACCAACGCCAGGTTCTGCTGGGTGCTGCGGTCCATCTGCGCCATCGCCTGTCCGACTTCGTCGATGCCGGCGGCCTGCTCCTGCGAGGCCGCCGCAATGCCCGCCATGAGTGCATTGACCTCGTCCACCGAGGCCAGCACGCGCCCCATGGTGCGGCCGGCGTCGTGCACCTGCGCCGAGGCCACCGCGACCTGGTCCACCGAGGCCTCGATCAGGCGCTTGATCTCCTTGGCCGCATCGGCCGAGCGCTGCGCCAGCGCGCGCACCTCGCTGGCGACCACCGCGAAGCCGCGGCCCTGCTCGCCGGCACGCGCGGCCTCCACGGCGGCATTGAGGGCCAGGATATTGGTCTGGAAAGCGATGCCGTCGATCACCGCGATGATCTCGCCGATCTTGCGCGAGGCCGCTTCCACGCCCTGCATCGCACCGACCGCCGCGTCGATCGAAGCACCGCCCTGGCCGGCCACGGTCGCCGCGGCATCGGCCAGCTGGTTGGCATGGTGCGCATGGGTGGCGTTCTGGCGCACGGTGTCGGTGAGGCGCGCCGCCGCACGGGCGGTACGCTCCAGCGTGCCGGCCTGTTCGGCGCTGCGCTGCGACAGGTCCTGGTGGCCGCCGGCGATGGCGCCGGCCTCGGCATCGATCGCCGCGGCCGCGTGCTGGATGCCGGCTACGATCGCCGCGAGCTGGTCGGCGCTGGCGTTGGCATCGTCGCGCATGTCGGCGAACACGCCATGGAAGTCGCCGTGCATGCGCACGCCGAGGTCGCCGCTGGCGATGGCGCGCAACAACCCGGACAATTCGCCCAGGTTGCCGTCCACCGTCGCCATCAGCTGGTTGAGGCTCTCGAGCATGATGCGGAAATCGTGCTGGTGCGCGCCGAGATCGGCACGCGCGCTGAAGTCGCCGGCCGCGGCGGCCTCGGCCAGATGCCAGATGTCGCGGCTGAGCGTGCCGAGGTTGGCCTTGATCGCGTCCATCGCCTCGGAGATCGCGGCCTGCTCGCCGGGCAGGCGCGGCATGTCCTCGCTGAGATCGCCGATGGCGTAGCGCCGCATCAGCGCCACCATCGACTGCGCGGTGCCCACGTGCAGGTCGACCAGTGCATTGGCATCGCGCAGCAACTGGCCGTAGTCGCCCGGGAACGCGGCCGCATCGCTGCGGCAGGCGATGGCGCCGTCGGCATGCCGTTGCGCCATCCGCCGCTGCTCGGCCAGCACCGCGCGTAGCTGCGTTTGCATGGTCTGCATGCTGCGCAGCAGGTCGGCGGCCTCGTCGTTGCCCTGTGCCGGCACCACCGCGTCGAGCTGGCCGGCGGCGATCGCCGCGGCGACGCGGGTGCCTTCGCGCAACGGCCGCACCAAGCTCTGGGTGATGCACCAGCCCAGCCACGCACTGACCGCCAGCAGCAAACCGCCGCCGAGCAGCAGCAACCAGCGCGCGCGGGCCATGGTGGTCACCGCCTGCGCATAGGAGCCGTCGCTGAGCGTGCGCAGGTGCGCGGCGTTGCGCTGGATGGCCTGCTGCCACTGCGCCAGCAGCGGCTGCAAGGTGTACAGGTGCAGGGTCTGCGCATCCAGGTTCTGGTTGTCGGCGGCCATCGCCAGCACCTGCGACTGGAACGGCTGCACCTGCACATAGGCCTTGTCGATCGCCGCGCGCAGCTGCGCGCCGGTACGGTCGGCCGGGTCCAGGCGCAGCGCGAACAGCTTGCGCCGCGCCTGCGCGTAGTCCTGCTGGGCTGCGCCGATGGCGCGCACCACCGCCTGCTTCTCGTCGGGGTTGGTGAGGATGACGTCGTTGAGCAGGCCGATTTCCAGCCGCGCCTGCGCCGCGACCATGGCGTTGGACAGGCGGATCTTCTCCATCTTGTCCAGGGCGATGTCGTCGAGCTGCTGCCGCGCCAGCGCCATCGACGCGAGGCTGGCCACGATCAGGGCGCCGCAGATCAACAGCAGGGCAGCGAAGGCGAAGGTCAGGCGTGGGCCGACCCGGTAGCGGCGAAGGAGGCGGATCATGGAAGCGCGGCGTCAGGGCGAAAGGTGCGCGCTACGCTGTGCGTCGAAGTTTTCCGAACCGCGACGGCATGGCGACAACATGGCGAACTGTGACGCCGCGAAAGGAACGACTGAGGCGGCCTGCGCAGCGCCGGCGCTCACTGCGTCGCAGTGTGCGTGCGCGAGGCCCGGATGCGATGGTCACGACGGCGCGGTCAGCGCCGCGTCTGCCTCAGAGGAAGCCGTGCAGCAACGCGGCCACCGCCGCCGGCTGTTCCATGTGCAGATGGTGGGTGCCGGGCAGCGTGTGCACCCGGCCGTCGCGCAGGCACGCCGCGCGCGTCAGGCGCAGCGACTCGGGCAGGATGTCCTGCGCCGGATCGGCGAACACCACCGCGGTCGGGCACTCGATGCCGGCCAGCAGCGCCTGCATCTGCGGCTCGGTCGGGCGGATCGCGGTGGGCAGGGTCAGCCGGCGGTCGCTGCGCCACACGTAGCCGCCGTCCACTGCGCGCACGCCGCGTTCCACCAGCAGCCGCGCCGCCGGCTCGCTGAGCTGGTTGGCCAGCATCCGCGCCCGCACCGGGGCGGCCAGATCGGGGAACACGCGCAATGGCGTGGCATTGGCGCGGCGCGTGCTGGCGACGCTGTTGCGCAACCGTTCCACCGCGCCCGCCTCGCTCTCGGCCAGGCCGCCCAGCATCTCGATCGCCACGAACTTCTCGATACGCTGCGGCGCCGCGGCGGCCAACAGGCTGGCGATGGCCGCGCCCATCGAATGGCCGATCAGCACGAAGCGCTCCCAGCCCAGCGCATCGGCCGCGTCCAGCACCGGGTGCAGGGCGCTGGCCAGCAGGTATTCGGCGCCATCGGGCAGGTCGCTGCTGTGGCCATGGCCGGGCAGGTCCAGCATCACCAGGTCCAGCTGCGGCAGGTGCCGGCTCAGCGGCACGAAGCTGGCGGCGTTGTCGAGCCAGCCGTGCAAGGCCAGCGCCTTGGGCCCCTCCGGGTCGCCGCTGCGCAGTCCGGCCAGCGCGCCCACCCGCGACGGGCAGGCAAAAGCACGCAAACTCATGCCGCGCGGGCCGCCAGCTGCGCCAGGGCACGCGCGTGCGCCGTGGCGTCGTTGAGGCAGGGGATGTAGCGCACCTGCATGCCGCGTTCGGCGCAGGTCTCGACGAAGCCCATCGCCACTTCTTCCAGGGTTTCCAGGCAGTCGGTGGCGAAGCCGGGACAGATCACGTCCACCTGCTTGACCCCCTGCCCGGCAAGCTCCCACAGCCGCGGCTCGGCATACGGGCGCAGCCAGCGCTCGGCACCGAAGCGCGACTGGTAGCCGAGCTCCCACTGGCCCGCCTCCAGGCCCAGTGCGGCGGCGATCGCCTGGGCACTGGCTTCGCAGCGCTGCGGGTAGGGATCGCCGTTGTTGGCCACGCGCTGCGGCAGGCCGTGGAAGGAGAAGAACAGGCGCTCGCCGCGGCCATGCTGCGCCCAGTGCGCACGCACGCTGTCGGCCACCGCCGCGACCCAGGCCGGATCGGTCGGGTAGTCCTCGATCAGGTGTACCGGCAACTGCGGATGGCGCGCCTGCCAGGCCTGCACCACGTCCTCGATCGAGGCGGTGGTGGTGGTCGAATACTGCGGGTACAGCGGCAGCACCACGATCCGGCGCACGCCCGCCTCGCGCAGCGCGTCCAGGGCCGGCGCCAGCGCCGGCGCGCCGTAGCGCATCGCCCAGGCCACGCTGTGCCCGGGCAGCTCGCGCTGCATGCCCTCGGCCAGGCGGCGGGTGTACACCGCCAGCGGCGAGCCGTCCGCCAGCCACACCTGGGCGTACTTCTCCGCCGATTTCGGCGAGCGCCGCGGCAGGATCACCCAGTGCAGCAGCGGCCACCAGAACAGGCGCGGGATCGCGACCACGCGCTTGTCGCCAAGGAACTCGGCCAGGTAACGGGCGACCGCAGGCGCGGTCGGCGCCTCGGGCGTGCCTAGATTCACCACCAGGATGGCGGTCTCGGGTGCGTCGGACATGCGCGCATTGTGGCAGAGCGCGCGCGCCGCGGCGTGTCGATACGCTCGATCGCGGCGATCGACGGCGCCTGCATGCGGTGCCGGCACCACTCATTGCCGATTCATTGCCCTGTGACTAAGTTCAAGGACTTGCAGTATCTTGCTGCGGACCTATTTCGGAGCCCGCCATGCCCCTCCTGCCGCGCCTCGCCCTGTTGTTGAGCACCCTGTTGTTCGTCGGCCACGCCGTGGCCGGACCCGAAGAGGACGAGCGCGCCCGCAACGCGCTGCGCGTGCTGACCGACATCCAGAAGATTCCCGAGCAGGCCATCCCCGACAAGCTGCTCGACGAGGGCCGCGCCATCGTGGTGATCCCGGACACCCTCAAGGCCGGCCTGGTGATCGGCGGGCGTCGCGGCCACGGCCTGATGTCGGTCAAGCGCCCGGACGGAACCTGGTCGAACCCGGTGTTCGTCAAGCTCACCGGCGGCAGCATCGGCTTCCAGGTCGGCGTGCAGTCCTCCGACGTGGTGCTGGTGTTCCGCAACGACCGCAGCCTGGACAACATCGTCAACGGCAAGTTCACCCTCGGCGCCGATGCCGGCGTCGCCGCCGGCCCGGTCGGGCGCAACGCCGCCGCCGCCACCGACGGCCAGCTCAAGGCCGAGATCTGGTCGTGGTCGCGCGCGCGCGGCCTGTTCGCCGGCGTCGCCCTGGATGGCGCCGCGCTGCAGATCGACGATGCCGCCGACCTCAACGCCTACGGCAGCAACACCACTCCGCGGATGATCTTCGAGGGCCGCACCACCAACCGGCCGTCCAACGACATCGTCGCCTTCCGCGACAAGCTCGAGGAAGCCACCTATGCCGCGCGGCAGAGCCGCGGCACCGACAGCAGCGGCAATCCGACCGCCGCCCCGGCACCGGCCATGCCGGCGCCGCAGCCCACGCCGGAACCGACCGCCGCGCCCGACGCGGCTGCCAGCACCGTGCCCCTGCAGGGCCAGGCGCAACCGGCGCAGCAGGGCTTCCAGCCGGTGTCCGACGGCGAGATCCGCACCGAGAAGCTCGACGGCGATCGCTGAGCGCGGTTCCCAACGCCACCTGTCCATCGCGCCGTGCAGGCCTGCCTGCGCGGCCGGGAGAGGTAACGCGGCGCGGCGCGGTGCGTTATCCTGCGGGTTCCTTACGACTTTTCTGCGAGCGGATCATGGGCAGTCTTAGCATCTGGCACTGGCTGGTGGTGCTGGTGATCGTGCTGCTGGTGTTCGGCACCAAGCGGCTGACGAGCGGCGCCAAGGATCTAGGCAACGCGGTCAAGGAATTCAAGAAAGGCATGCGCGACGAGGACAAGCCCGCCGGCCAGCTCGGCGACGAGACGCGCAGCAGCAGCGAGCCGTCCCGCCAGACCCAGGCCGAGCGCGACCGCGACGCGCACTGACGGGACCCCGCCGGCGTGTTCGATATCGGATTCAGCGAACTGCTGGTGATCGCGGTGGTGGCCCTGGTGGTGCTCGGTCCCGAGCGCCTGCCCAAGGCGGCACGCTTCGCCGGGTTGTGGGTGCGCCGCGCCCGCGCGCAATGGGACTCGGTGAAGCAGGAACTGGAACGCGAACTGGAAGCCGAGGAACTCAAGCGCAGCCTGCACGACGTGCAGAGCTCGCTGCGCCAGGCCGAGACCCAGTTTCGCGATGGCAGCGAGGAACTGCAGCGGCAGACCGAGGCGCTGCGCCGCGAGATCGATCCGAACCCGCCGGTGCCGCCTGCCGACAGCGCGCCGTCGACCGTGCCGCCAGCGACAGCCGCCGCAATCGACGCCCCGACTCCGCACGCTCCCGAAACGGCCACGGCCCTGCCCACGCACTCTGCCGCGACGGTGCCGGCCGCCGCGCGCGGTGCCGCCGCACCGCATCCGGCGTCCACCGCCACGGCGCACACCGGCCAGCCGCCCTCCACTGATCCGGAGGCGCCGCGATGAACGTGGAAGCCGAGAGCAGCCTGATCGAACACCTGATCGAACTGCGCGCGCGGCTGATGCGCGCGCTGATCGGCCTGGGCGTGGTGGTGGTGGCGCTGCTGCCCTTCTCCAAGCGCCTGTACTCCTGGCTGGCCGAGCCGATGCTGGCGCAGTTGCCGGTGGGCCAGAGCGTGATCGCCACGCACCCGGCCGGCGCGGTCATTGCGCCGCTGAAGCTGGCGTTCTTCCTGGCCCTGTTCGTGTCCGCCCCCTGGCTGCTGTACCAGGCCTGGGCCTTCGTCGCCCCCGGCCTGTACCAGCGCGAGAAGCGCCTGGCGCTGCCGCTGCTGGCCTCGGCAGTGCTGCTGTTCTACCTCGGCTGCGGCTTCGCCTACTTCCTGGTGCTGCCGGCGGTGTTCCACTTCCTGACCACGTTCAAGCCGGACGTGATCCAGCTCACCCCCGATGCCGGCGCCTACCTGGACTTCGTGCTGGCGATCTTCTTCGCCTTCGGCGCCAGCTTCGAACTGCCGGTGGCGCTGGTGATCCTGGCCCTGCTCGGTTGGGTGACCCCGCAGCAGCTGCGCGAGGGCCGCGGCTACGCGGTGGTCGGCATCTTCGTGCTGGCCGCGGTGCTGACCCCGCCGGACGTGGTCTCGCAACTGATGCTGGCGATCCCGATGTGCCTGCTGTACGAGCTGGGCATCATCGCCGCGGCCGCGGTGACGAAGAAGCCGGGAGTGGAGATTCGGGAGTAGGGATTGGTAAGAGCGGTTCGCTGCGCCTGACGCATCCTCGGGCTCCGGCCAGATAGGCGCCGTCGCACTTGCGCACCTGTACAAAGCAAAACGGCCCCGAGGGGCCGTTTTGCTGTTGCTGTTGCTCTTACGAATCCCCAATCCCGATTCCCCAATCCCGGCTCTACGCCACAAAGACGTTGGAGGGCGGCGGCGGCACCGCCGGCGCGGCATCGCCGGCGTGCACGAACATCTGCTTCCAGGCCGCGTACACGATGCCGGCCAGGACCGGCATCAGCAGCGCCATCAGCAGCAACTGCGCGACCAGCGCGGCCACGGCGGTGCCGACGAGGAGCTGCAGCACCAGCATCACCACGGTCAGCGCGAAATAGAACGCGAACATGGCCAGGAAGGCGAGGACGAAGAACACCAGCATCGCCGGCAGGTTGTGCAGGCAGGCGCGCAGGCCGTGGCCGATGGCGGCGATGCCGTTGCGGCCGTCGAACATCACCTGCGGCGCGAACAGGAACAGGGTCAGCGCCACCGCCACGAACCCGACCGCCACCAGCATCAGCCACAGCAGGATGCGCAGCGCCGGCAGGGTCGCGACCAGTTGCTCCACCTGCAACGGATCGGGCTGCGCGCCGGACTGGCCCAGCTCGTTGAGCTTGTTCATCACCGTGGTCAGCTGCATCCACCCGTCCGGGCCGATCACCACCACCGCCAGCAGGGCCAGCGCCAGCCCGACCACCACCTGCGGCAGCAACGCCACCAGCAGGTTCGGCGTGCGACCGCCGTGCAGGCCCTGCAGCAGGTGCGCCGGCTCGGCGCTGCGGCCCTGGTCGACCTCGCGCACGGCCCACACCAGCCCGCCGAACAGCAATGGCCCGGCCAGCCCCATCAGCAGTTGCGCCAGCATGCCCAGGGTCGGGTTGAGCACGCCCAGGAACAGGGCGATCAGCGCCGCCAGGCCCCAGATCAGTCCGAGCCGGCCCAACGCCCACGGCGCCCGCCGCAGCAGGGACATGCCGGCCAACAGCCATTCCGCGCCGGCCGAGGCCGGCAGCTTGCGAATCTCGATCATTGCCAATCCGAAGTGGGGGACGCCGTACAGCGGCGGCGACTGCACAGATTATCGCGGTTTTGCCTGGCCGCTGCTGTGCTGCCCGCGTGCGTGCTGAACGAAGCGCCGCAACAGTTTGCGTGCCAGCGGTGCGGCGCTGACCTCGCGGGCGATGGTACGGGCGCAGCGTCCGGCGCTGCGTAGACAGTCGGCACGCGCCTGCACGTAGCCGCGCATGTGGTGGGTGGCGAACTCCGGATGGAACTGCAGGCCCCAGGTCGCCTCGCCCCAGCGGAACGCGTGGCACTGGTCCTGCGCCGAGCGCGCCAGCACCGTGGCGCCGGACGGCGCGCGCAGCACCGTCTGCAGATGCGTGGCATGCGCGGGGAAGCGAGGGGGCAGGCCGGCGAACAGCGGATCCTCGGCGGCAGGCGGATGCAGTTCGATATGCACCGTGCCCGATTCGCGCCCGGCCGGGTTGTAGGCGACCTCCCCACCCAGCGCGTGCGCCAGCAACTGGTGGCCATAGCAGATGCCCAGCAGCGGCGTGCCGTCCTCGGCGGCCTCGCGCAGCCAGGCCGCCGAGCGCTCGCTCCAGTCGGCCCGGTCGGTGACGAACGCCGCCGAGCCGGTGACGATCACTCCGGCGAAGTCGCCCCACGCCGGCAAGGCCTCGCCGGCGGCGACATTGGCCACCACCGTCTCGCGCTCGGCCAGGCCGGCGGCGACGCGGATCCAGTGCGGGAAGCGTCCGTAGCGCCGCATCGTCGCCACCGGTTCACCGGTTTCGAGGATCAGGAAGGGCGCAGCACGGCGACGGACGGGAGAAGCGAACGGCATGGTGGGATTCTAGACGCCGTCGCCGTGGATTGTTCAAGGCCGCGCGGCGGTGGCGGCATAGCCATATAACTGGCGATCATGAGCCGATGTGGGCCTGTCCGAAGACGAGACGCAATGCCGCCGGTTTAGTGCAGCGACAGCGCATGCGCCAGCGACAGCGACAGGTCGATATCCAGCAGGCGGCCGTCCTCCGCGAACAGCAACAGGTGCCCCGGCTGCTCGCGCGCTTGCAGGGACAACCCGCTCGGTAGCGCCAGATCGGCAATGCGATCGCCGTCGGAGAAGCGAACGATGAAGTAACGGCTGGCCTGATCCAGACGCACACCAGCCAGCATCCCGTGTTCGAGCGCGACGAAGCGCGCATCGACCTTCTCCGATGGCATCGGCGGCAGCACGCACACGCCCCGGGCGTTGCCATTGCGGAATACGAAGGCATTGGCCCCGTCCTCGTTCACCTCCAGACGTGGTTGCTGCATCCCGCCCAGGCGGTGTGGCATGACCGGCACATCAGGTTGCAGGACGATGTCATCGCGCCCGCGCAGGCGCCTGTGCGGCAGCATGTACGTCCACTCCTGCAAGGTCTCGGCGGTACGCACCAGGAACACCTCGCAGTCCTCGAAAAAGGCGGCGGCGACGATCGGACCTGGCAGGTCGCCGACGTGCCACAGTACCTCCACCAGCCCCTTGCCGATGTCGATGACCAGAATGCGGCCGTCCACCACCACGGTCCAGCCAGTCCCGATGAGGGTAGGCGCGGCGAACTGCAGGGCCAGTGCGCCGAGTTCGATGCTGCTGCGGGTGGTCAGGTCGAGCCGCGCGATCCGCGAGACGCGCTCGCGCGGCGCCAGCGCCAGCGCGACCTGCCCGCTGGCCGCGAGCACCAACCGATACGCCGGCACCGCATAGTGCTGAACCACCCGCCCATGGGCATCAAGGACTGCCGCGCCGGCCTCGCCCAGGGCGACCAGATACTGCCGGTCGGGCAGGACTGCGGCGTCGTGGATCCGCTGCACGCCGGCGGCAGGCAGCGCCAGCGCCAGGGGGCTGCGCAGGCGCCAGAAGGGCGTCGGCTGGCCCGCCTGCGCGACGCGCCACGGTGGCATGTCGCTCTTCAGGCAAGGATCGGCCGCCAGTTTCAGCAGGCGCTCCAGATCGCTGCGCCCCAAACCGTTGCGGCCGGCGCTGCAATCGGCGGCGACGGCGGGGAGGACGCAGGCGGCCAGACGCCGCAATGCGGCGCTGTTGCCGCCGATCGCCAGCAAGGCATTCGCCAGCGCCGCGCGCGGCTGCGGGTCGGCCGCCGGATCGGCCAACGCCTCGATCCTGTCGGCGTACTGCTGCAGCGTGTCCGGCAACAGGCTGGCGCGCTGCACCAGGGCGCGGGCCGACAAGGTAGCGCCGGCCTGTTCTGCGGCCAGCAACCATTGCAACGCGAGATCGCGTGCCTCGTGCAGCGGCCAGACCACCTCGACCGCTTCCAGCCAGTCGCCGCTCTCGACCAGGGCGTGGCCCCATTCCAGCCGCAACTGCGCCGCCAGCGCCGGATGGGTGCCCTGCAACTGGCTGACTGCGTCGGCGAAGGCGCGGTCGCGCCGGGCAACCTGGGTCGCACGGCGGACATCGCCGCCGAGCATCAGCAGCCGGATGATCAGGGCCGGCGGCATCTCCCAAACCATGGCCAACTCGGCCGCCTGCGCGTGGCGCCCATGCTCGACCAGGTAATCCAACGCCTCCTGGCGCGCATTGAGCAGTTCGGCCAGGACGAACACCGCTTCGTCGATCCGGCCCTTGCGGTTCAGCGCGGCAAACGCCTCCCGGTACATGCGCCGCAGGTGCGCGGTCAGATCTTCGCCCAGGTCCAGGCTGGCGCCCTGCCCGATCCGTCCCGAGAGTTGCAGGCTCTCGCGCCGCCCAGGCGTACCGAACGCCTGCCCCAGCGACTGCCCGGTCGCATCTACGGGCAGGGCATTGCGCAAGGCTTCGTCCAGGTCGCCGCGGTCGAACATCGCCATCATCCGGCGCAGGTAGGCACCATGCCGATACCCGATCAGCTTGCCTACTCGGCTGATTGTGGCCAGCCGTGCGAGGGTGTCGCGCCAGGCACTGGGCCGCCGCTGGGCGCGCTGGCGTGCGGGAATACCGCCGCTGGCCGCCGCGGGCACCCTGATCCCCGACCCCAGCAGCCAGCGTGCCAACAAGGCGGCGACGGCGCCGAGCATGCCTTCGCGCACCGCAGCGATGCCGTCGCGCAGCGCATCTGCCGTCCGCGCACCGGCCATCGCCCGCAGGAACGCCTCGCTTTCCGCGCTGCGCGGCGGGATGGCCCGACCCAATACACTGCGCACGTCCTTTCCCTGCAACTGCGCCACGTCCAGCACCGGCGACGCGACGTGGCAATTGTAGGGCTCAAGTACCCGGTAGGCGTCCAACGCGATCGCCTCGGACAGGTCCAGCACCTCGCCCTGGGCGAAGCGCAGCCCCACCACGGCGGCGCCGGCGACCAGGCCGATTTCCATGGCCGGCAACGCGGCCCGTTCCTCGTCCGTCAACGGTGCCGAGTACAACGCTCCCTGCAGGCGGCGCAAGGGTACCTCGCCCATCGTTTCGCACTGCATCGGCTGCGCGCGGGCGAAGCACAGCATGTCGCCGGCCGCGAACCGATAGGCCCGGCAACCAGGGTGCCAGGCGGCCAGCATACGCGCCGTCCGCACCGGCGCCGGCAGCACGTCGGCGGGCCACCACAGCGCGTCCAGCGCCTGCCATCCGCGCCACATAGGGTCGCGTACGGCGGCGGCGGACGCGGCCTGCTTCGCCTCAGTCATCTCGGTCGTCCCCGCGCGGTCCCTGCGCCTGCAGCAGTACGTTGCCTCCGCCCTCGCCCAAAACACGCAGTTGCCCAGCCAGATCGACCAGAGCGACCCCGCTACCGTCCGGCGCCACCGAGGCGGCGCTGATGTCGTTCGATGCCTGGTACACGATCTCCTGGCCCTGTTCGCCGATCGCGATCACGGTGCGTCGGTCGGGACGCAGCAGCAACAGCCGGCTGCGCTCTGGACGCTGCGGATCCTGTACCGGACCCAGCAGCTTCGCGCCTGCCGGCAGGCGCAGTTCCAACTCGGAAAAGCCGTCCTGAGGTCCGCCTTGGTACAGGCGGCAGATACCGCCATCGTCGTGCTGACCGAGGTACTCCAGGCACAACGCACCGCGCCAATGGCCTTCCCGCACCTGTCCGCGGACCAGCAACTGGACCGGACGCGCCGGCACCGCCAACTGGGTCAGCAGTTCGATATTGCCTTCGCGGTGCAGGTAGTTGACACGTAGGCGGTCGTCTTCGCAGCGGGCATACAACAGACGCTGCCCGTCGATCTGCTGCATCGCCAGTACTCGATCGTCCACCTGGACATGCGCGGGCATGTCGCGTCCGGGGCGCGTGCTGGCGTTGGTCCAGGACAGCAGTCGCCCAGCGGCGTCCAGGATCACCACCCGCTGCGTCTGCGATTTGCTTGCTCGCAGCCAGGCGCAGTGCAGCCAGACCGCGGCGCTGGGCACAGCGGCGAACGCATCGGCCGGCGGCCGCGCGACGGGCTGGAACCACGGCATCTTCCAGAAGTACAGCCCGTCGTGCACGGCGGCCACGCCAGCCAGTTCCTTGTTGGCGATCACGCCGCACAGCAACTCGCCGCTGGCCGGCCAGGCGCTGTAGCGCGGCTTCGCCTTCTTGCGCCTGCTCTCCTCGCGGAGCGTCAGCAGCACCACCTGATGGATCCCGGCCAGCGGCAGCGCCAGATGCCGGCCATCCATACTGAACAACGGCGGTTGCCGCAATGACAAGCGGCCGTTCAGGGATTCGGTCGCGACCACGGCCCCGGGCAGGGCCAGCGGAGCCGGCGCCAGCAAGAACTCGCCGCGCAGCAGCCGCGAGGCTCGGCCTGCGTCGGGCAGGCTGAGTGTCAGTTGGCGATGCGCCCGTGGCGTCCTGACCGACACCGACAGCCGATCGTCGAAGCCGTGCCGGACCCCGACCTGATGGTCGCCGCGGCCGGTCGCGACGTCACCGGCGGTCATCCACCAGCACTCGCTGGCCGCTTGGCCGCGGCCGGCGAGATGGCGCTGCCAGGCGGTGTGCTCGGTCTGCTTCGCCAGCGCGTGAGTACGCGCCTGCAGCAGCGCGCGCAAGGCCTCCGCGGTCGCCGCCTCATGCACCTCGCCCGGCCGCTGCAGCACGCCCCAGGCGAAGCGCGCGCCGGCCGCTTGCGCGCGCCGCGCCAACAGGATCCACATCGCCACATGCAGCAGGCGCGGCGCGCCGCATTGCGCCGGGCCAGCGTCGAACAGCGCCAGGACCAGCGCGTCGCTGCGTGGGCGGGCGAGCTTGGGCGCCAGGAACAGGTGTTCGTGGTGCGCGGCGCGGCGCAGGAATTCGTCGGGCAGCAGGTCGGCCACTGCCCATTCGCTCAGGACCAGGCGTTCGTAGGGACCGCGGCGGCGCAGATCGTCGATCCCGTCCGGATCGGCGACACCGCGCTGCATGCGCGCCGTGCCGCGACCGAGCAGCGGATCCAGCCGTAGCAGCCAGTCGCCGACCATCGCCGCGATGTCCGCATCGAACCACGCCAGCCACGCATGCCATGGCTGCAGCGCCGGCGGCAGCGGGAATGCCGCATTCATACGGCCCAGCGCCCGCGGATCTGCTCCAGCACCGCCGCACCGGCCGGCAGCAGCCGCTGCAGCGGCACCAGCACCGACGGCGTGCGCAGCAGCAGCCAGGGCGCCCCCGGATGACGCCGCGCCACGGCCTGGGCTAGCAGATCCAGCGGAATGTCCGGGCACTGCGTCGTCGGCAGCCACAGCGCCGGCGCGGCCGGACGCGGCGCGATGTACTGCCCCTCGTCGATCCACGGCAGCGCAGCCTCCGGACCGGTCACCACCACCAGGTCGGCGGTCGCCGTCACCATCAGCACGTCGGGCTGCGCGCTGCGCGCGACACACGCCAGCAGGCGCTGCGCGCGCTGCCTGCCCACGCCGACCACGCCCTGCGGCGGCGGCGGTGCAGGATCGTCCTGCCACCCCCAGGTCATGCGCTGGCGCCGATCCGCTCGATCAGGCGCGCGCGCTCGACGGCCAGCAGCTCCGGCAAGGAGGCAGCGGTGAAGTTGGCATCGATCTCGCGCAACACTGCTTCGGCGCCGCGCGTCTCGACCGCACCGGCATCGGCCAGGCAACGCTGGGCGGCTTCCAGCAGCCGCGCTACCCGGGACAGCGGCTGCAGTGCCGCCTGTTCCGAGGCGGCACGCAGGGTCGGATTGGCGGCCAGCGCAAGGGTCTCGCGCAGCGCGTCCTGCGCGGCGGCCTGCGATTCCCGCGTCGGCATCACATAGAACAACGGCCACAGGTCCGCTTCGGTCGCGACGCTGCGGCCGGCCAGCACCGCCGCGGCCGCCACCAGGCGCTGGGTCTTGACGATGCGGCGGTCGGACAGCGCCAGGCCGGCCGCACGCAGGGTCCGAATCGCCTGCGCCATCAGGCGGCGTGCGTCGTCCATCCGCACCTGCCGGACCTGACCGGCAAGAATGTCCAAGTCGGCCAGATCGGCCGCCGGCACTACCGCACTACGCTCGACCTGCCAACCGCCGGCCAGCAGCGCTTCCAGTTGGTGGTCCCGCACCGCGTCGACGAACACATGCAGCAGGAAGCGATCGGCGAACGCCGCCAGCGACTCGTCATCCGGCAGCGCATTGGCAGCGCCCACGCAGATGCGCAGCGGGCAGGCCAGATCGGTGTGGCCGCGGCGGAAGCGGCGTTCGTTCAGCACCCCCAACAAGGTATTGAGGATGGCCGTGGAGCCCAGAAATACCTCGTCGAGAAACGCGACGTCCGCCTCCGGCAGCATCCCGGCGACGTCGGTTTCGACCACGCCCTCGCGCAACTTGCGAAGATCGACCGGGCCGAACAGTTCCGACGGCTCGGTGAAGCGGCCCAGCAGATACTCGAAGTAGCGACCGCCGAGCGCGGTGGCGACGCGCCGGACCACCGCGCTCTTGGCGGTGCCGGGCGGACCGACGATCAGCAGATGCTCCTCGGCGATCGCCGCCAGCACCATCAGTTCGGCGAGTTGATCGCGCTCGATCAGACCGGTGGTGGCGGAACGGACGGCCTCGCGGACGCGGGCGGCGGCAGATGCGGTAGTGGTGGACATGCAGGCAATCGGCAGGGTGCGCCATGCGTGGCGGTACACGCCACGGCACACAGGACGGAGGGTTCGAATGCACTCTAGAACAATCCGATGACGGCGAACACCGCGACCCCCGCACTGCGTGCGATGGCGGCGCGCGTTCCTGTTCCTGGTCCGACGACGACGGGCGGCAATGGCGCGACCGAGGCGGTGCCGCGCATTGCCGTGCGTGGATCGCTCTGACGATCTGGCACGGCATGCGGCCAAGTTTCGATGCACCAGCAGCGGCTTCCCATCCGCTTCAGCGCGGATCGCGCAGGCTGTCGCTCTTTCCCCTGGCAGGTTCGCGATGCGCAGTTCCCTGATTCCATTGACCCTGGCCGCGCTGCTGCTCGCGTCCGCCTCGACGGCAGCGGCGCCGGAAGCCGGCCGTCCCGCCCAGCCCACGACGCTGACGGTGCTCAGTTCCGGCGGCATCATGGGCGCGATTCGCGCCGTCGCGCCCGACTACGAACGGGCCACAGGCGTGAAGCTGCACATCGAGGCGGCGCCGTCGATGGGCGACACGCCGCAGGCGATCCCCAACCGCCTCGCCCGTCACGAGCCGGCGGACGTGCTGCTGATGGTCGGTGCGGCGCTGGATAAGCTGGTCGCCAACGGCCAGGCGCGCGCCGCCAGCCGCGTGGACCTGGGTGAGTCCTACATCGCCATGGCGGTCAAACAGGGCGCGCCCAAGCCGGACATCTCCACGATGGAGGCCTTCCGCAAGACCTTGCTCGACAGCCAGTCGGTGGCCTACTCCGACAGCGCCAGCGGCGTCTATCTGTCGCGCACGCTGTTCCCGCGGATGCGGCTCGGCAACGGTTTCGCCGCCAAGGCGCGGATGATTCCCGCCGAGCCGGTCGGCGCGGTGGTCGCGCGCGGCAAGGCGCAACTCGGCTTCCAGCAACTGAGCGAACTCAAGCCGGTCCCGGGCATCGCCATCGTCGGCCTGATCCCCGGGCAAGCGCAGCAGATGACGCTGTACTCCGGCGCCGTCGCCACCGCCAGTGCGCAACCGCAGGCGGCGCAGGCGCTGCTGGCGTATCTGGCGTCTCCGGCCGCGGCCAAGGCCATTGCGGACAGCGGGCTCACGCCGCTTGCCGGGAAGAAGGAATAGTCGCGGCACGGAAGCTGCGTCCGGCATCCTCGTCCGACACGTGGGCGGCGCGCATCATTCCCTGTAGCGCCGCGGGGCCAGGCACGCCCTTGCCCTGTAGGAGTCAACTGTCAAGCAGCCGCGATGACAGGAGGAGCGTATTGGGCCTGATCGCGCGCGATGGCATTGAGCCAGCGCAGGAACTTGTGCATGCAGGCGACGATGGCGACCTTGGCCGGCTTGCCCGCTGCGCGCAGGCGCGCGTAGGTGTTGGCCAAGGGGGATTTGGCGCGGATGCTGGCCCAGGTGGCCATGTACAGCACGCCTCGCACGTCGGCACGTCCGCCTTTGATGCGGCGCTGGCCTTTCCAGCAACCACTGTCGTGATTGAACGGGGCCAGTCCGACCAAGGCGGCGATCTTGCGCGGCGGCAGCGTGCCCAGTTCCGGCAGCCGCGCGGCCAGGACCGCGCGCAGGATCGTGCCGAGCCCTGGCACCTTGGGGAGGCTCGAGCAGGTCCTGCCCTGCTGCTCGATCTCCTGCGTCAACGTCTGGATCTGCTGGTTCAGCAGAGCGATTACCTCTCGGCAGTGGCGTTGCACCTTGGCGCTGGTGATGTGCTCCAGGCGCCGCCGATGGGCATCGCGCTGACCGACCACGGTGGCGCGCAGGTCCAGCAGTTCGCGAAGAGACTGCTGGTGCTCGGGCACCACGGGCGTGGGCGTGGTCGGGATGCGCTGGGCAGCCATGGCCAGCAGGCGCGCGTCCAGGGCATCGGTCTTGGCATGCAGGCTCAAGGCCTGGGCTAGCTTGCGCGGACGATCGGCGGCCATCCGCACCGCCGGCAGGCCTGCCTTTCGGAGCACCTGCAGCACGGCACGTTCGTAGCCACCGCTGGCTTCCAGCACGATCCGCTCGCAGCCCAGCCCAGCCAGACGTTGGGCCAGCGCACACTGCCCCTGTGGCGTATTGGGCTGGGTCCAGGCCTGCTCGTCCGGCAGGACATGAATGACCAGTTCGGCCTTGGATACATCGATCCCGACATAGCGCCGCATAGACGTTCTCCACAGTAGACTCAGGGACGAGAGCGCTCCTGCCGATGCCCATGCTTGTGGAGTTCGAGCTCGTCACTCGGGCAACTGTTCGGGCTTGTCAGGCAGGAGAACCGGAGTGCGGCGGCGCTGACTCCTACTCGTGCTCGCTTGGCACTGCGGCTAAACGGCCTGCCGCACTCCGCTCTCACCTGCAACGATAGACTCTCATTTGACACAAGCGGCTTCAGCCGCGACGAGGCGTTACCGGGAACGCCCAGTCGCGGCTGAAGCCGCTCCTACGACGGTGCGATCTCTCCGGATGGGACGTTCCGGCGGGTGCATCGGGCGCGGCTGGCCACCGGATCAGAAGTCCCATGCCGACCACGCCCTCCCGCCCACTCACTCCCGCGGCGGCAGCACCGACAGCACTTCTTCGATCGTGGTCAGCCCGGCGGCCACCTTTTCCAGGCCGGCGCGGCGCAGCGTGCGCACGCCCTCGTCCTGGGCGGCGCGGCTGAAGCCGGCCAGGTCCATGTCGGCGCGGATCAGGGTGCGCAGGCGTGGCGTCACCGGCAGCAGTTCGTACAGGCCCACGCGGCCCAGGTAGCCGGTGCGGCGGCATTCCAGGCAGCCGACCGGGGCGTAGGGCTGCAGTGTGTCGGGCAAGGCCTCGCCCGGTTCGCGCAGCGCGTCCCACTCGTGCGGCTCCAGCGTGTGCGGGCGCTTGCAGTGGCTGCACAGGGTACGCACCAGGCGCTGCGCCAGCACGCCGTTGAGGGTGGAGGCGACCAGGTAATGCGGCACGCCCAGGTCGAGCAGGCGGGTGATCGCCGAGGGCGCATCGTTGGTGTGCAGGGTCGACAGCACCAGGTGCCCGGTCAGCGAGGCCTGCACCGCCATCTGTGCGGTTTCCAGGTCGCGGATCTCGCCGATCATGATGATGTCCGGGTCCTGCCGCAGCAGGGTGCGCACGCCGCTGGCGAAGTCCAGGTCGATGTTGGTCTGCACCTGCATCTGGTTGAATTCGGTGGCGATCATCTCGATCGGGTCCTCCACGCTGCACACGTTCACATCCGGCGTGGCCAGGCGCTTGAGCGTGGAGTACAACGTGGTGGTCTTGCCCGAGCCGGTGGGGCCGGTGACCAGCACGATGCCGTGCGGGCGTTCCACCAGCGCGTTCCAGCCGGCCGCTTCCTGCGCGCTGAAGCCGAGCTGGTCCACGCTCTTGAACGCCGCATCCGGGTCGAAAATGCGCATCACGCACTTCTCGCCGAACGCGGTAGGCATGGTCGACAGGCGCATCTCGGTCTCGCGCCCGCCCGGCGAGCGGGTCTTGATGCGCCCGTCCTGCGGGCGCCGCCGCTCGGCCAGGTCCATGCGCCCGAGCACCTTGATGCGGCTGACGATGGCGGTCATCACCGCCGGCGGCACTTCCAGCACCTTGTGCAGCACGCCGTCGATGCGGAAGCGCATGCGCCCGGCCTCGCGCCGCGGCTCCAGGTGGATGTCGCTGGCGCGCTGTTCGTAGGCGTACTGCAGCAGCCAGTCGACGATGTGCACGATGTGGTGGTCGTCGGCGTTGACGTCGCCGCCGCGGCCCAGTTCCACCAGCTGCTCGAAACTGGGCAGGCCGCTGCTCTGTTCGGTGCGCCCGTCCTTGGCGCCGCGCACCGAGCGGGTCACGCCGAAGAACTCCATCGTGTAGCGATGCAGGTCCAGCGGGTTGACCACCACCACGTCGATGCGGCGCCGCGCCAGGTGCTGCACGTCGCCGAGCCAGTCCAGCGCCAACGGCTCGCTGGTCGCCACCAGCAGTCGCTCGGGCTGCAGGGCCAGCGGCAGGATGCGGTGGCGGCGCGCATAGGCATGCGAGACCACGCCGGTGACCGCGGCCACGTCGACCCGGGTCGGGTCGATGCGCAGGTAGGGCAGGCCGCAGCGCTGCGCCAGCCATTCGGTCAGCCGCTCCAGGCTCAGCTCGCTGCCCGGCGGACGGGTCGCGGCGAGTTTCAGGTTGGACAACAGCACCAGCGGATGCACGTCGCTGACGGTGCGTGCGGTCTGCGCCGAGAACTGCACGCGGCCGCGTTCGGCCGGCGCGACCAGGCCATCGGCGAGCAGCGCGGCGGCCACACGTTCGAAGCTCAGCCGGCCCGGCGGCAACGCCACGGCGGGCTCGGCGGGCAACGACGCGGGCGGCGCGGCAGGGCGCGAATCCATGGTCCAGGTCCGGTGCGCGGAAGTCCCCGCGAGTCGGTCGCTATACTAGCGCACCCCTCAACCGGCCCCTGCTAGATGTCCGTCACCCGGTCCGTACCGATCACGTTCCAGGGTCTGATCCAGACCCTCAACCAGTTCTGGGCGCAGCACGGCTGCGTGCTGATCCAATCGCTGGACCTGGAAGTGGGTGCCGGCACCTTCCACCCGTCCACGTTCCTGCGTGCGCTCGGACCGGAGCCGTGGAATGCGGCCTACGTGCAGCCGAGCCGCCGCCCGACCGACGGCCGCTACGGCGAAAATCCGAATCGCCTGCAGCGCTACTACCAGTACCAGGTGGCGATGAAGCCGAACCCGGACAACATCCAGCAGTTGTACCTGGACTCGCTCAAGGCGCTGGGCATCGATCCGCTGGTGCACGACCTGCGCTTCGTCGAGGACAACTGGGAATCGCCCACGCTCGGCGCCTGGGGCCTGGGCTGGGAGGTGTGGCTCAACGGCATGGAAGTCACCCAGTTCACCTACTTCCAGCAGGCCGGCGGCCTGGAGTGCAAGCCGGTGCTGGGCGAGATCACCTACGGTCTCGAGCGCCTGTGCATGTACCTGCAGAACTGCGACAACGTCTACGACCTGGTATGGACCTACGGCCCCGACGGCACCCCGGTCACCTACGGCGACGTCTACCACCAGAACGAGGTGGAGCAGAGCGCGTACAACTTCGAACACGCCAACGTGGCCGAGCTGTTCCACCGCTTCGACGCGTGCGAGCAGGAAGCGCAGGCGCTGGTCGAGGTTGGGCTGCCGCTGCCGGCGTACGAGCAGGTGACCAAGGCCAGCCACGCCTTCAACCTGCTCGACGCACGCCGCGCGATCTCGGTGACCGAACGCCAGCGCTACATCCTGCGCGTACGCGCGCTGGCGCAGGCGGTGGCCAAGGCCTACTACGCGCAGCGCGAGAAGCTCGGCTTCCCCGGCGTGAAGCGCTGAGGCGCGGCCGATGCGGTCTGATCGGGAGCTGTTCGTGATGCTCGGCCTGCTGTGGTCGGCGCCGTTGGCGTTCGGCTACTTCTGCGCCTGGTGGGCGCAGCAGCGCGGGCGCAGCGCCTTTGGCTGGTTCCTGTTCGGCTGCTTCCTGCTGCCGGTGGCCGGCTTGTGGCTGCTGGCGATCAACGGCGACGACCGCGATGGTCGTGGCAAGCCTAAAGACAAATCGATTGGGCGCAGCGACCTGCTGGCGACCCGGAAGGACGTGATATGAGCATGCATCCCCTGCTGATCGAACTGGGCACCGAGGAACTGCCGGTCAAGGCATTGCCGGGCCTGGCCCAGGCGCTGTTCGACGGCGTGATCGCCGGGCTGGAGAAGCGCGGCATCGCGGTCGAGCGTGGCGACGCCAAGCCGCTGTCCACGCCGCGCCGGCTGGCAGTGCTGCTGCCGGGCGTGGCCGTCGAGCAACCGGAGCAGCGCGCGGAAGTGCTCGGCCCCTACCTCAACATCGCGCTGGACGCGGATGGCCAGCCGACCAAGGCGCTGCAGGGTTTCGCCGCCAAGGCCGGGATCGACTGGACCGCGCTGGAACGCACCAGCGACGCCAAGGGCGAGCGCTTCGTGCACCGTGCGGTGAATCCGGGCGCGCGCACCGCGACGCTGCTGCCGGAGATCCTGCGCGAGGCGATCGCGGCGATGCCGATCCCCAAGCCGATGCGCTGGGGCGATCACGACTATGGCTTCGCGCGGCCGGTGCAGTGGCTGGTGCTGCTGTTCGGCAACGAGGTGGTGCCGATGCCGCTGTTCGGCGTGGAGGCCGGCCGCGACAGCCGCGGCCACCGCTTCCTGCACGACGCGCCGGTGCCGCTGGCGCAGCCGGGCGACTACGTGGCCGCGCTGCAGGCCGCGCAGGTGCTGGTGGACCCGGACGTGCGCCGCGCGCGCATCGTCGCCGAGGTCGAACAGGCCGCGCGCGAGGCCGGCGGCAGCGCGCGCATCGCCGAAGACAACCTGGAGCAGGTGGTGAACCTGGTCGAATGGCCGTCGGCAGTGCTGTGCAAGTTCGAGCCGGCGTTCCTGGCGGTGCCGCAGGAAGCGCTGATCGAGACCATGGAGAGCAACCAGAAGTTCTTCCCGGTACTGGACGACGGCGGCAAGCTCACCGAGCATTTCATCGGCATCGCCAACATCGTTTCGCGCGACGTCGCCGAAGTGGCCAAGGGCTACGAGCGGGTGATCCGCCCGCGTTTCGCCGACGCCAAGTTCTTCTTCGACGAAGACCTCAAGCAGGGCCTGGAGGCGATGGGCGCCGGCCTGGCCAGCGTCACCTACCAGGCCAAGCTTGGCAGCATCGCCGACAAGGTGCAGCGCGTTGCCGCGCTGGCCGAGGCGATCGCCGCGCAGATCGGCGTGGATCCGGCGCAGGCGCGCCGCGCCGCCGAACTGAGCAAGAACGACCTGCAGTCGCGCATGGTCAACGAGTTCCCGGAACTGCAAGGCATTGCCGGCCGCCATTACGCCGTCGCCGCGGGCGAACCCAGCGAGATCGCCCTGGCGATCGACGAGGCCTACCAGCCGCGCTTCGCCGGCGACGACATCGCGCTGTCGCCGCTGGGCAAGGTGCTCGCGATTGCCGAACGTTTGGACACGCTGGCCGGTGGGTTTGCCGCAGGGTTGAAGCCGACCGGCAACAAGGATCCGTTCGCGCTGCGGCGCAATGCGCTGGGGTTGGCGCGGACGGTGATTGAGAGTGGGTTTGATGTGGATCTGGAAGAAATGCTCGGCTCTGCCCTAATCCAGGTTCAACACGCACTTGCTGACGTTAGCGCTCGCGAGAAGATTCAAGCGCTTATTGCCGCAAAGAAAGCAGGGATCAAGACGTCGTCGGGCGTGACTGTATCTGCGTCGCTGAAGGGTTCTCTTGCAGAAGAAATTTACGACTTCATCCTTGACCGTCTGCGTGGCTACTACGCCGACAAGGGCGTGCCGACGACGCAGTTCAACGCGGTGGCGGAACTGAAGCCAGCTTCGCTGTACGACTTCGACCGCCGCATCGACGCGATCGGCACCTTCGCCGCATTGCCGGAGGCCGAGGCGCTGGCCGCGGCCAACAAGCGCATCCGCAACATCCTGCGCAAGGCCGAGGGCGAGATTCCGGCGCAGATCGATGTGGGCCTGCTGCGCGAGCCGGCCGAGCGCGCGCTGGCCGAGGCAGTGGAAGCGGCGATCGCCGAGACCGACGGCGCGCTGCGCCAGCACGACTACGTCACCGTGCTGAACTTCCTGGCGCGGCTGCGCCCGCAGGTGGACGCGTTCTTCGACGGCGTGATGGTCAACGCCGACGACCCGGCGCTGCGCCGCAACCGCCTGGCCCTGCTCAAGCGCCTGGGCGACCGCCTCGGCAGCGTCGCGGCGATCGAGCACCTGTCGGCGTAAGCGCCAGTGGCGTTGAACGAGAGACGGGCCGCCTAGCGCGGCCCGTTCTCATTTTGTAGAGATGGCTGCTGCCGCGATGCGCGGCGCGACTGGCTTCGGCACACCGCAATGCGTCGGGACTGAAGTCCCTCCCACAGTGCATTGGCCGTGTGCTCCGCAAGCCTCGGCAGGAGCCGCGCGTGTTTCTGCCGCGGCGAAAGAAACCAGCAATCACACCGCAGAGAACGCGCCTGGCCGGAGTCCTCCAACCCTGCACACAACGAACAGTATGTGAGCGCCCGCAATCAAGCCCCTCTCCCCCCGGGAGAGGGGTTGGGGTGAGGATACGGCGCGAAGCGACTCGCAGCGTTTGGGCACACGAGGCTGCGCCCATACCCTCATCCGCCCCTGCGGGGCACCTTCTCCCGAGGGGAGAAGGAACAGCCGACTAGCCCCTCTCCCACCGGGAAAGAGGTTGGGGTGAGGGTACGGCGCGAAGCGACCCGCGGAGTGTGGGCACACAAGGCTTCGCCCGTACCCTCATCCGCCCCTTCGGGGCACCTTCTCCCGAGGGGAGAAGGAACAGCCGACTAGCCCCTCTCCCACCGGGAGAGGGGTTGGGGTGAGGGTGCGGCGCGAAGCGACTCGCAGCGTTTGGGTATACGAGGCTTCGCCCGTACCCTCATCCGCCCCTGCGGGGCACCTTCTCCCGAGGGGAGAAGGAACAGCGAGCGCGACGCACCCCGCCGTTACGAATCCCCAATCCCAACTCCCCAATCCCCGCCTCTAATCAAACAACGCCTGGATCGCCGCCAACCCCGCATTCGCGCGCTCCTTCTTGCGCGCGGCGTCGGCTACCGGATCGGCGCCGTCGCGCTGCATTTCCTCGGCCGGGATCTCGTCGAAGAAGCGGCTGGGCTTGAGCCGGATATGCTCGCCGAACTTGCGGGTGAGCTTGCTGTAGCTCATCCACAGCTGCTCCTTGGCGCGGGTGATGCCCACGTACAACAGACGCCGCTCTTCCTGCAGGTTGCCTTCTTCCAGGCTGACCTCGTGCGGCAGCACGCCGTCCTCGCAGCCGACGATGAACACGTAGCGGAACTCCAGGCCCTTGGAGGCGTGCATGGTCATCATCCGCACCTGGTTGCCGCCGTCGTCCTTGTCGTTGCGCGACAGCAGCGCCAGCTGCGCGGCCAGGTCGCCGACGGTGGCGCCGCGCGGGCCGCCCTCGAACCACTTGGCCAGTTCCTCCAGGTTGCCGCGGCGGCGCTGGAACGTCGCTTCGTCCTTGCATTGGCTGCGCAGTTCGCGGATCAGCCCCGACTGCTCGGCGAGCTGGCGCACCACGTCGGCCGAGGACAGCGTGGCCGAGGCCGTGCGGAGTTCGTGCAGGATGTCGACGAAGTCGCTCAGGCCGTTGGCCGCGCGCGGCGGCAACTGCTGCAGCGCGCCCACCGACTCGGCCGCGCGCGACATCGGCAGGTGCTTGGCCGAGGCCAGTTCGGCCAGCTTGGCCAGCGAGGTCGCGCCGACCTCGCGCTTGGGCGCCTGCACCGCGCGCAGGAACGCCGCGTCGTCGTCGGGATTGACCAGCAGGCGCAGCCAGGACAGCACGTCCTTGACCTCCTGCCGCTCCAGGAACGCGGTGCCGCCGGTGATGTGGTACGGCACGCTGGCCATCTGCAGCGCCTTTTCCAGCGGCCGCGACTGGAAGTTGCCGCGGAACAGGATGCAGAAGTCGCTCCACGGCACCTGCTTGGCGGTGCCCAGGTAGGCGATCTCAGCAGCCACCTTCTCCGCCTCGTGCTCGCTGTCGCGGCACTCCCACACGCGGATGCGCTCGCCGTCGGCCTGGTCGCTCCACAGCGTCTTCAGATGCTCGTGCGGGTTGTGCGCGATCAAGGCGTTGGCCGCGCGCAGCACGCGGTTGGAGCAGCGGTAGTTCTGTTCCAGCTTGATGATCTGCAGGGCCGGATAGTCGCGGCCCATCTGCATCAGGTTCTCCGGGTTGGCGCCGCGCCAGGCGTAGATGCTCTGGTCGTCGTCGCCCACGCAGGTGAAGTTGCCGCGTGGGCCGGCCAGCATCTTCAGCAGCCGGTACTGCGCATCGTTGGTGTCCTGGCTTTCGTCCACCAGCAGATAGCCGATGCGTTCGCGCCAGGCCATCACGATGTCCTCGTTCTCCTCCAGCACCTGCACCGGCAGGCGGATCAGGTCGTCGAAGTCCACCGCGTTGAAGGTGCTCAGCCGTGCCTGGTAGCGCTCGTACAGGCTGGCCGCTTCCTGCTCGCGGTTGCTGCGCGCCGCCGCCATCGCCTGTTCCGGCGACAACCCAGCGTTCTTGGCGCGCGAGATCAGGTTCTTGGCGTCCTCGATCGCATCGGGCTTGGCCCCGGGCATCAGGTCCTTGATCTGCGCGGCGGCATCGTCGGCGTCGAAGATCGAGAAACCGCGCTTCAGGCCCACCGCGGCATGTTCGATCTGCAGGAACTTCAGGCCCAGGGCGTGGAAGGTGCAGATGGTCAGGCCGTCGGCGGCCTCGCTGCGGATGCGCTTGGCCACGCGCTCGCGCATTTCCTTGGCCGACTTGTTGGTGAAGGTGATCGCGGCGATGCGCTTGGCCGGGTAGCGGCCGCTGGCGATCAGGTGCGCGATCTTTTCCACGATCACGCGGGTCTTGCCGCTGCCGGCGCCGGCCAGCACCAGCAACGGACCCTCGCAATGCAGGACCGCGGCGCGTTGGGGAGGATTGAGACCGTGCATGAAGACTTCCCTTGGCCGCGCATTGTAACGGGCACCGGCCGGCGCCGACGCCCCACCGCCGCGCCGGCGCTGAACCGGTTCGCGAACCGCCCGGCGGCCGGGGCGCGCGGCCGCCGCGCTAGAATCGGCGGCATGGCGAAACTGTATTTCTACTATTCGGCGATGAACGCCGGCAAGACCACCACGCTGCTGCAGTCGGCGCACAACTACCGCGAGCGCGGCATGCGCACGGCGATCCTGACGCCGCGGCTGGACCATCGCGCCGGCAGCGGCGTGGTCGCCTCGCGCATCGGCCTGCGCGCCGACGGCATGGGCTTCGGCGCCGACACCGATCTGCTGGCCACCATCGAGGCCGACATCGTCAGCCACGGACCCCTGCATTGCGTGCTGGTGGACGAAGCGCAGTTCCTCAGCCGCGCGCAGGTCTGGCAGCTCAGCGAAGTGGTCGACCGGCTGCGCATCCCGGTGCTGTGCTACGGCCTGCGCACCGATTTCCGCGGCGAGCTGTTCGAAGGCAGCCAGTACCTGCTGGCCTGGGCCGACGAGCTGCAGGAGATCAAGACCATCTGCCACACCGGCAGCAAGGCGACGATGACCGTGCGCGTGGACGAGAACGGCCATGCGGTGCAGGACGGCCCGCAGGTGGAGATCGGCGGCAACGAACGCTACGTGTCGGTCAGCCGCCCCGAGTTCAAGAAGATCATGCGCGGCGAAGGGCGCATCGATCCGCTGCAGATCGCGCTGCCGCTGTAACCCGGATGCAACGCGCGACGCACCGCACTGGTGCGTCGGATCGGACCGCGATGAACCGCCGCTGACGATTGCCGCGCAGGCGCCCGTGCCTATGCCATCAGTCTATGGAGCGCGCCCAAGCGGCATGCCTAGAATCGCGCCGATCGCACTCATGGGATGAGGAACATGGTTTCGTTGAAAGGATTTTTCGCAGGTAGCGGCACCGCGTTGGCCTGTGCCCTGCTGCTCGCCCTGCCCGGCCGCGCCGCTGCGGCCCCGGGCGACCACACCTTCCAGGACATCCCGGCGCAGGTACTCACCGACGGGTTCCTCGACGCGCACCTGGACCTGTTCTATCGCCGTGCCGGCATCCGCGCCGACAAGAAGGGCGAGTACGCCGAGGCCAGGAAGCAGTACCAGCTGGCCGCACGCTATGCCGACAAGCCGTCGCAGGCGCGGTTGGGCGAGATGTACTGGGAAGGCCAGGGCGGCGCCGCCGACCATACGATGGGCTTCCTGTGGATGGCGCTGGCCGCCGAGCGCGGCTACGACCAGTTCGGCGCGCGCAAGATGGAGTACTGGAACCAGCTGACCCCGGACGAGCGCAAGCGCGCGGCCAAGCTCGACAAGTCGATGCTCGCCGAGTACGGCGACCAGGTCGCCAAGCCGCGCCAGGAAGCGGTCCTGCGGCGCGAAGCGATGCGCAGCACCGGCGGCCTGCTCGGCCACTCCGCCGCGGCCGGCCCGCTGTCGATCAACGGCCCGCGCGGCGGAAGCATCGATCCGGAAGTGTTCTACGCCAAGCAGTTCTGGGAACCGAGCGCGTACTGGAAACTGCAGGACCAGGTGTGGGACGGCCGCACCCCGGGCCGGGTCGACATCGGCGATGTCGAGGACATCAGCACGGAAGGTACGCCGCCCCCGCCGCCGCAGGAGCCGGCCAAGCATTGAGTGCAGGTCTGTCTTCGCGTCGCGTCTGTGGCGCAGCGCGAAGCGCGTCGGGACTGAAGTCCTCTCACAAGGAACGTCCGGTGTCGCCCCGGGTTCCCGCGCGGCAACGCCTGTCTGTATGCCGGATCGGGGCTGGGGTCCGCCTTCTCGGTTAGGAGCGGTCGCGGCTGAAGCCGCTCCTACGGTTGGAGACGGGCGCCATGCAGGCAGCGCAGGCGTGCGCTTCTTGGAGGCGTGGCAACGCAGTTGCGCAAGCGCCGCCCCCGTTGCACCCGTTGTAGGAGCGGCTTCAGCCGCGACGAAGCAACCCGTCGGCTACGCGCCACCGCAACCCTGAGGCATCAGGACGCAACCAGGACATCCCAACCCGCGCGCGCACCCGCGAAAGGTGTGGCCATCTGCACTTCGAAGATGCGACGGGCACGCACTTCGGTACTGCATGCCCACCCCGCTCAATACAGCTTGCGCTCGGCCGCCGGCGGCGGCGTCCACTGGTACAGCCAGGTCTCGGTGAGCGGGCGCTCGCCGCTGCGCAGGTACAGGCGGATGTCGATCTGCTCGGTGCCTTCGTCCGGCGGCACCACGTCGAACATCGCGCGGTAGCCGGAAATCTCGTGCAGCGGCCGCGCCGAGACGATCTCGGTGCGGCCGCGGTTGAGCTGCAGCACCGCCTCGACCTTGGCGTCCTTCTCCTTGCCCAGCTTGGCCAGTTCGCCACCGACGAAATCCACCGCGAAGCGCCACGAGAAGTAATGCCGCTTCTGCCCGACCACGCCGCCCAGGCCGGTACGCGTGGCCACGCAGTGCGCCAGCGGCGAGGACGCCGGCGCCTGTGCGCCCCAGTACAGGCGGTAGCCGAACAGCAGCTCCTGGCCGGGCTGCGGCTTGTCCTGCGGATTCCAGAACGCGACGATGTTGTCGAAGGTCTCGTCGACGGTGGGGATTTCCACCAGTTGCACCGAGCCCTTGCCCCAGCCCTGCTTCGGCTCCACCCACAGGCACGGGCGCTTCTCGTAGAACACACCGTCGTCCTGGTAATGATCGAAGTTGCGGTCGCGCTGCAGCAGGCCGAAACCGCGCGGGTTCTCGTCGACGAACATGTTGAAGCGCAGGTGCGGCGGATTGCACAGCGGCCGCCAGATCCATTCGCCGCCGCCGGTCCACATCGCCAAGCCGTCGGTGTCGTGGATTTCTGGGCGCCAGTCCCAATCCATGCGGCGGTCGTTCTCGCCCACCTGGTACATGCTGGTGCACGGCCCCAGGCCCAGGCGCTCGATGGTCTTGCGCGGATACAGCGCACTGTCGATGTCCATCAGCAGCACGTCGCCGTTGGTGATCGCGAAGCGGTAGGCGCCGGCCACGCTGGGCGAATCCAGCAGTGCGTACACCACCACCGTGTCCGAGCCGGCCTTGGGCTGCTCCAGCCAATAGGCGATGAAGTCCGGGAATTCCTCCGGCCCGCCGGTGCCGGTATCGATCGCCAAGCCGCGCGCTGACTGGCCGTACTGGCCCTCCTTGCCCACCGCACGGAAGTAGCTGGCGCCGAGGAACGCGGCGAAGTCGCGCTCGGTGTCCTGCTTGGTGTTGAGGCGGAAGCCGGCGAAGCCCAGTTCCTTCGGCAGCGGCTTGCCCTTCAGCCCGCTGCTGCCGTAATCGAACGCCGCGCTGTCGTAGGCCAGTTCCTGCGCCTGCCCGTCGACCAGGTCGAACATGTGCACCGGGGTCTTGAAGTACAGGCCCAGGTGGAAGAACTTGGCCTGGAACTTCGGGCCCTGCTCGGCCGCCCACAACGCATGGTCCTGGCGGTAGCGGATCGACTGGTACTGGTCCCAGGTCAGGCCCTCCACCGGCGCCGGCAGCACCCGCTTGTGGCTCTGGTACGGCGCATCGGCCATGGCCCGCGCGTGGCCCTTGAGCCAGGCGTAGTCGAACGGCTGCGGCTTGCCCAGGCGGCGCAGGCCCACCGCAGGGGCCGCCTGGCCGAGCATCGGCATCGCCGGCAAGCCCATGGCGGCGAAGGCGGCGGCGGCGTTCTTGAGGAAATCGCGTCGTTGCATGGCCGGGATCGAAACGGAAAAGGACGCCCATCATAGACAAGCGGCGCCGAAGGTGGCGGTGATGGTGTCCGTGGGAGTGCGTCCCGGGCGTAGACGTGCGGGAGGGGAGCCGGCGGGCCCGGGCGACACGGTTTGCCGAGCCGACCACATCGGCGTCGCTATGCCCGAGTGGGCGAGGTGTTTTCGGGAGCCGCTAACGACGCGACAAGGCCCGTTGAAAAGCCCACTGACATGTGCGCTTGAGCCGACGCGTTACCGGCAAGGCCGGGCGCGGCTGAATCGCGCTCGCGGTCGCGACGGCCCATCGTGCCGAGACGCTGCAAGAAGCGCGGTGCTGGCGGTGTCCCTGCAGACGCCGCACCGCCTTGGTCGGTGCGTGCAGCGCGATGGCGTTCGTTCGTTGCTCAGCGCTGGCAGTGGCCACACCAGACGCTGGCGCGCTGGCCGATGCTGGCGTGGCGCAGCGTGCGCCCGCAGCGCTTGCAGGCCTCGCCCTCGCGGCCGTAGACCGACAGTTCCTGCTCAAAGTAGCCCGGCGCCCCATCCGGGCTGATGAAATCGCGCAAGGTCGTGCCGCCGCGCTGGATCGCATAGCCCAGGATCGCCTTGGCCGCGTCGGCCAGGCGCGCATAGCGGACGCGCGAGACCTCGCCCGCCTCGCGCAGCGGACTGATGCCCGCCTGGAACAGACTCTCGGCCGCGTAGATGTTGCCCACCCCGACCACGATGCGCTGATCCATCAGGAAGGTCTTGACCGGCGCAGTGCGGCCGCGGCTGAGCCGGAACAGATGATCGCCGTCGAACGCATCCGACAGCGGCTCCGGCCCCAGCTCGGCGAGCAGCGGATGGGTCTCGCCCGGCGTCTGCCACAGCAGGCAACCGAACCGGCGCGGGTCGTTGAAGCGGAGCACCCGGCCGTCTTCCAGGCTGATGTCGACGTGGTCGTGCGCCCGCGGCGGCGTATCGCCGGGCAGCACGCGCAAGCTGCCGGACATGCCCAGATGCAGCAGCGCACTGCCGACCGCGGTATCCAGCAACAAGTACTTCGCGCGCCGGCGAATGCCCTCGATGCGCTGCCCCGGCAACTGCTCGGCCACTTCCGGTGGAATCGGCCAGCGCAGATCCGGCCGACGCAGGATCACCCCATGGATGCGCCGCCCCGACAGATGCGGCTCCAGGCCGCGCCGGGTGGTTTCGACTTCGGGGAGTTCGGGCATGATGGTACGGTCGCGGCGAGTCGATAACAGGATTTGGAAACTGTAACACCAGCGTGATGTCGCGCTTGTCTGTAACCAGGTACACACCGATCCTAGTGCAGTAGCCGGCAGCTCCATCGGACGTGACCCGCGCGCCCGTCAAGGAAACACAATTTTTCAAGGAGATGAATCCAATGCCCCAGATGACGTATCGCCTGTTGTCGGCGCTGCTTTTTTTCGCTGCAGCGACGATTTCTGCGCTCGCCTGTGCTGAAGAGATGGAAGAACGCACCGCAATTTTCGAAGGTGCAAAATCCGCCATGAAGAGTGGCGACATCGCGGCGCTCGAACGGCAAGCGGCGGTCTATCGAACGAAGCAGTCCAGGACCTCCAGTGGCGTCTGGAAATTGAGCGTGCTGCATAGCGGCGTCGGTCGCTATTTCCGCACTGGGTCATACAGCGAGGCGACGTGGGCAGAAAAAGAGAGCGTCGCCAAGCGTTGGATCGCGGCATATCCGAAGTCTCCCAGCGCACGAATCGCCTATGCAACATGGCTCTCCAGTCGGGCCTGGAGCCATCGCGGCAATGGCTATGCCAATACGGTCCGTCCGCAGGACTGGGCGCCGTTCAAAGCCGGCATCGAAGCGACCCGGCAGTATCTTGAAGACAACAAGCAGATCGCGTCGTTGGATCCTGAGTGGTACATCAAAATGGAAGGCGTTGCCAAGGCGCAGCAGTGGGACGATGACAGGTTCCAGGCGCTGATCGACGAGGCGATGGCGCGGTACCCTGCGTACTACGAGATCTACTTCCAGGCGATCGAGTTCTATTCGCCCAAATGGGGAGGCAACGCCGCCGACATCGAACGCTTCGCCACGATGGCGATGGAACGAACGCGGGCACGTGAGGGAAAGGGACTGTACGCACGCATCTATTGGTACGCCTCGCAATCGATCTTCGACGAACGCTTGTTCACCGAATCGCTGGCGCGCTGGTCGACCATGCGTGCTGGCATCGACGACGTGCTCAAGGTCTATGCGGACGAATGGAACTTGCAGAATTTTGCCCGCTTCGCCTGCCTGGCACGCGATCGGGAGAAAGCCTTGGAACTGCTCGGACGCGTGCGTGGCCCCACCTATACCGAGGTTTGGAAAGGGGAAGAGAATTTCCAACGCTGCAAGGCCTGGGTCTTGGAAGGCGTCACCTGATGCGCGAATGGGTTTGGATCCTGGATAGCGAGGCGGCGTCGCGCTGATGCGGATAAAAGCCGCCACCATACTGCCGTCCATGCACCACAAGCTTGCGGCAATGCATTACTTGCTCGCCTGGGTGATGGTCTGCCTTCAGACGCAAGCGACCGCCATTGCCTTTCTTTCGGTCGCGCTGCTGCACCTGGTTTGTACACGCAGACCCGCCTCGGCGCTGGACACCGCAGCGCCCGCCCCGGAACCGGAGAGCACAACGCCCTCCGGATCGGCGTTCCCTACTGCGGCGGCGCCGCCAGCTCCCGGGCGCTAAGGTAGCCGTCGCCGTTGGTGTCCTGCTTGCGGAAGCGGGCGGTCAGGGTGGCGAGGTGCTGTGCGCGGGTGATCGGGGGGCCGCGGCCGCCGGGCAGTTCGGCGGGGCTGAGCACGCCGTCATGATCGAGGTCGCGCGCGTCGAAGGCGTAGCTCATCCAGGCCAGGTATTCGTCCAGGCTGACGCGGCCGTCGCCGTCGCGGTCCATGCGCTGCAGGTAGCTGGTGGTGCTGTCGATCGCCTGCGCATGGGCGCTGACGATGCCTCCGGCGAACAGGGCGCAGGCGATGCGCAGTGTCAGTCCGGCCATCAACGACGAACGCCGCGCGAGGCGGCGTTCGTGCGATTGGTTGCACAGTCCGCCCCGGCTCATGCCAGGGCGTAGCCCTTCAGTCGTGCGGCGTAGGCCTGCAGCGCGGCGATGCCGCTGGCTTCGGCATCGTGACACCAGGCCTGCAGGTGCTTGAGGCGTTCGCTCGCGTCATGGGTGCGCGCTTCGAGCAGGGCCGCCAGGCGGGCGCGGTGCTCGACCAGCGTGCGCATGCGTGGGCGCTGCGCCACCCAGTGCTGCAGCTGTTCGCGCGCGTCGGGCTTGAGCCAGCGGCCATCGTCGACCAGGCCCTTGCGCAGGCGCCGCGGCAGCAGTTTGCGCAGCTTGGCGCCGGCCTGAGCGGCTTCTTCCTTCAGCGCGGGCTTGAACACGTTGCGCTGGTAATCGGTCATCGCCTGGAAGCGATGCGACAGCAGCGCGCGCAGGGTGTCGGCGTCGGGCACGGCGATGTTCGGGCGCACGTCCAGGGTCGGCGCCACGCGCAGGATCTTGGCCAGGCGCAGCGCGGCCAGCGCGCGGATCGCGATCCAGCCGATGTCCAGTTCCCAACGGCGCATCGAGAAGCGCGCCGAGCTCGGGAAGGCATGGTGGTTGTTGTGCAGCTCTTCGCCACCGATCCACAGCGCCCACGGGGTCAGATTGGTCGAGGTGTCGGCGGACTCGAAGTTGCGGTAGCCCCACCAGTGGCCCAGGCCGTTGATCACGCCGGCGGCCCAGAACGGGATCCACGCCATCTGCAGCGCCCACAGCGCGATGCCGGGCAGGCCGAACAGCGCGAAGTTGACCGCGAACAGCGCCACCGGCCCCAGGTTCGCGTACGGGGTGTACAGATGCCGCTCGATCCAGTCGTCCGGCGCGCCCTTGCCGTACTGCTCGATGTCGCCGCGCTGGGTGCGCGCTTCGCGGTACAGCTCCACGCCGCGCCAGAACACGCGGGCGATGCCCTTGGTCTGCGGGCTGTGCGGGTCTTCCTCGGTCTCCACCTTGGCGTGGTGCTTGCGATGGATCGCCACCCACTCCTTGGTGATCATCGAGGTGGTGAACCAGGTCCAGAAGCGGAAGAAGTGCGACAGCAGCGGATGGAAGTCCACTCCGCGGTGCGCCTGGCTGCGGTGCAGGTACAGCGTCACCGCGAAGATGGTGAGCTGGGTGAACAGCAGCAGCACGGCCAGCATGCCCCACCAGCCGACGCCGAGCAGGCCATTGCCGAGGAAGTCGAGGATCGCGTCGAACATTGCCAGAAGCTCCAGAGCGTAGGACGGCGTGAGGGGATGACGACATGATGGGGGTTGCGGGAGCAAACTTCACCCGGCGCTCGCGTATGGTATTCAGCCGCCAAGCGCTTCCGATCACAGAACGGTTTCGGTTCCATGTCAGCCGCCTCTTCCCAAGCAACCCCCGTGCCAGCGGCCGCGCCGTTGATCGAACTCGACCGTGCCAGCGTCGTCCGTGGTCAGGTCCGCGTGCTGCATGCGCTGAGCCTGCGCATCGCGCTCGGCCAGCACACTGCCATCCTCGGCCCGAACGGCTGCGGCAAATCCTCGTTCATCAAGCTCATCACCCGCGAGCTGTATCCGCTGGCGCGCGCCGGCGAGGAACCGGCGGTGCGGGTGCTCGGCCAGAGCCGCTGGCAGGTGGACCGGCTGCGCAGTCAGTTGGGCATCGTCACCGGCGACCTCAGCGTCAATCTCGCCGACATGCCTGGGCTGGACGTGGAGAGCGCGGTGCTGTCGGGATTCTTCGCCAGCTATGTGGTGCCGCCGCACCGCGAGGTGACCGATGCGATGCGCGACCGCGCGCGCGAGGCGCTGCAGGCGGCGCACGCGTTGCCGCTGTTGCGGCGTCCCTATGCCGAACTGTCGGCCGGCGAGACCCGGCGCGTGCTGATCGCGCGCGCCCTGGTCAACCGGCCGCAGGCGCTGCTGCTGGACGAACCCAGCACCGGCCTGGACCTGGTCGCGCGCGAGCACCTGCTGGCGACGATGCGCGACCTCGCCCGCCAGGGCATCACCCTGGTGCTGGTCACCCACCACATCGAGGAGATCGTGCCGGAAATCGCACGGGTGATCCTGCTGCGCGAGGGCCAGGTGTACGCCGACGGCACGCGCGAGGAGTTGTTGGCCGATGCACCGTTGTCTGCGGTGTTCGGCGGACCGGTGCGGGTGCAGCGCGACGGCGACAGCTACTGCGCGCGGGTGGTTACGGGGAACTGATCGGCGGTTGCCGAGTTCGGACGTTCGTGGCCTTGGGGGTTTCAGGGCGGGAGATATCGCGAGTGATGCGGGTGATGCCGAAATGTCCGTAGGAGCGGCTTCAGCCGCGACGCGGCGTTCTCCGTAAAGCCCGGCGCGGCTGAAGCCGCTCGTACGGGACGCGTCAACCGTACGCGGCACCCGCCGCCCGCGCCGGTGCATCGGCCTCGAACGCAGCACGTGCGCTGCGGATCTGCGCGTGATGGTCGGCCGCCCAGCGCACCAGCGGTGCCAGCACCACGCTCAGCGACTGCCCCAGCGGGGTGAGTCGGTACTCCACCCCAGGCGGCACGGTCGGCAGCACCTCGCGGGCGACCAGCCCTTCGCGCTGCAGGTCGCGCAGGGTCTGGGTCAGCATGCGCTGGGAGATGTCGGGCACCGCGCGGCGCAGTTCGCCGAAGCGGTGCGGGCGTTCGGCCAGCAGCATCACGAACAGGGTGCTCCACTTGTCGCCGATCTGCGCCAGCACGTCGCGCACCGGGCACTGGTCGATGGCCATGCCGGCACGCTGGTAGTCCTGCAACTGCTGGCTCAACAGCGGGTCGCAGGCAGCGACAGGCGGTACGACGGTGTCCATGGTGGTTACCTCGGGGTAATCAGGGGCGGAAAAAGTGCCGTCTTTACAGGTCGGCCAAGGTCTCTAGGATAGACCAGGTTCCTTTTCCAGACCATGGCGTCCTGCGACGCCGCCCTTCCTCAGGAGACCTGTCATGTCCGCATCTTCCGATTCCCTGCTCGTCACCGGCGCTGGCGGCCAGTTCGGCCAGCGCGTGCTCGCGCACCTGCTCGACACCCTCAAGGTGGCGCCAGCGCGCGTGGTGGCGATGACCCGCCAGCCCGAGCGCCTGGCCGCTTGGGCCGCACGCGGCGTGGACGTGCGCCACGGCGATTTCGACGACGCCACGTCGCTCGACACCGCGTTCCGTGGTGCCGGCCGCGTGCTGCTGATCAGCACCGACGCGCTGGACCGCCCCGGCCACCGCCTGCAGCAGCATCAGGCCGCGATCGCCGCCGCCGAACGCGCCGGCGTCGGCCACCTGGTCTACACCTCCTGCCCGGAACCGCACGACTCGCCGCTGCTGCTGGCCACGGATCACGCCGGCACCGAGGACAGCCTGGCCGCCAGCGCCCTGCCCGCCTGGACCGTGCTGCGCAACCACTGGTACTTCGAAAACCTGTTCATGAGCCTGCCGTCGGTGCTGGCCTCGGGCCACTGGTACAGCGCGGCCGGCGATGGCGGCATCGCCCATATCGCGCGCGACGACCTGGCCCGCGCCGCCGCGGTCGCTCTGGTCGGCGGCGACGGCAAGCGCACGCTCACCCTCAGCGGCGCGCGCGCCTACACCACCGCCGAGATCGCCGCGCTGGTCGCGCAGGTGCTGGACGTGCAGATCCAGGTGGTGCCGGTACCGGTCGAAGGCCTGGTGCAGGGTATGGTCGGCGCCGGCCTGCCGGAGCCGGTCGCGCGCATCTATGCGTCGTTCGACACCAACACCGCCGCCGGCCGCGTCGCCACGGTCACTGGCGACTACCAGGCGCTGACCGGGCAGGCGCCGCTGCCGTTCGAACAGTGGCTGCAGGAGCAGCGCGCGCAGCTGGCGGCGTTGAAGCCGTAAGCGAACTCGGCGGCGCGCGGGTGCGCGCTACTTGCCGATGCAGAAACTGGAGAAGATCCGCCCGAGCAGGTCGTCGGCGCTGAGCGTGCCGACGATCTCGCCGAGCGCGGCATGGGCCAACCGCAGTTCCTCGGCGGCCAGTTCCAGGCGTTCGTGCTGCAGTTCGGCGGCGGCCGCGGCGGCGTGGACCACGCCGCGCTGCAGTGCATCGACGTGGCGGGCGCACGGAGAATTCACCTTCGCTACCCTCGCCTGCCAACATTGGCAGGCAGGTACGCCAAGCCCATGCGCGCATACCGGTGGCTCGCTGGAAGCTACGCACCGACCAGCGCTTCCAGCGCCTCGCCAGCGAAGTAGAGCGCTGCATCCAATATGAATGTACAGAAATGTGCAGATAGATCAGTTGTTCCGCCAATTCGCCGACACAACACGAGTGCAGATCGTCCAGCGAGCCTAGCTCAGGTCGCGATCATGTAGGCGATCACCTCGGCCCGTGCCATGTCCAAACAACGGCAGATTTGCTGAACTCGCCTGTCGAGCACATGGTGCTCAAGCGGATAAGACGGCTGTACGCAGCACTAGAGGTGCTTTGTATCCTCAGTTCGACGACGCCCTCACTAAAACTCGGCGGGCGCCGGAGGTCACAGATGTCGTCTCTGATTACTCACTGGCCCTATCAGCCGGAAAACGCGCAGCTTATCCACAGAGATCCCAGCTTTGCCCCTACATAGCTTAACAATCAGCGTGGTGACCTAGGCAGGCGCAAGGCACCCACCTCGGCCAAAACTACAGTATTGGCGCGAAAATAATTATCCTCAAATCTGTTTTCGAGCTTTCATTAAGCTTCCATACAAAGGTGGCAGCAGACTTAAAACCAACTTGGATTCAATTCAACAGCAACGCTGGGTGACAAACGACTTTTTAAATGTTTGGATATTTTCCCCTTGAGCTGCGGGAGCGTTTCTACACTTATTCCTACCTTGTTGAACCAGTCAAGTAAAACCAGCAGATTTTGCTCGTGTAGATTTGGGCGCTTAGCCATGTACTCAAAGAGGTTCAACATCATTGACTTTGTGCGTTCATTATAGAAGCTTCCGCAGATATTGATAAGACTTTCCGTCGCGTTAGGGTTAAGCGCATCGCTATAATGAATGCCGCGAATTCTCAGTATACCTTGAGTGTCCTCTTCAAACTCATATTGCTTTCTCATCGGATCACGCATATCTCGGCACGCGAGATTAAGTGATACAGAGATATCCTCTGGCGGATGCTGCCGATGGATAGTGACATTCTTTTCCATGAAGATGGCAGCACCGGGGCTTAGTTGCAGATCCACTGGTTCGTCCACTGGCACTCGCTCATCAAGGTTGCCAATGATGGCATCGCCTGCATAGTTGTAAACTGTCGTTCTGTATCCAGAGCCCAATAGCCCAACAGTGAGCAAATCAAACGTATGATCGTGCAGAAATTCTTCTGCATACAGGCTTTTAGGGACTTCACGCCTCAACGGGTCATCGCTTGGCATCCAGACATTAGCCCGAATGAAATAGTTTCCTTTCTTTGAAACTAAAATCAAAAATGTGTTTGAGGTGTACTCATTCCTCACCGCTCTGTCCCTAAGCAAGTCTTGCTCGATTTCCTTATTCAGGTATTCTATAAACCAAGTCGGATCCGAAGCAACGGCTTGAATCTGACCTTTCGCTTCTGCAATTGAAGCGGGATCTTCGAAATCAATTTCTCTTTCAACATAGTCAATGAACTGATCAAGATTTATTGAGTTCGAGATTTGTGCTGGCGCAAAAAATTTTGTCATGCAATTTCTCCTTCATCCATGGCTTGGAGAATCGAGTTACACTTTTCGCTGATTTCAGTATTCTTATCCTGCTGCCCTACCAGGAGATAATTCCTAGCATTTGTTCGGTCAAGATTTACCAATGCCCTAAGGGCGTACCAACGAACCATATGATGTGGGCTCGAATGCAACTTTCCCAATGAAGAAAGCGAAGATTGATTTCCATATTTTTCTATTAGCTTAATAGCTTTTAGCTTTCTACTTTCTCGGGTCTCAAAATCGGTTACTGAGACAAGATGACCCTGCACGCCGTCAAACTGGTATTGAAATCGAGACTCGAATCTTTGATTGACGAGCGTTAGAATTATCGCTTTTGAATTTTCTTTGTCAAAATTTATTAGATTAGCCTTAAAGCTCCGCTTAATGACGGAGCCTTCTAACGCCTCTATTCTTTCTTTCTTAGTGATAAATATTTCTTTAAATATACTTGGATCGACTATCTCCTCAGGAATTCCCCTACTTAGAGCTGCATAATTGTATGTTGCACTTCCCGAAACTATCAACGACACCATTGAAAATCGAGCACTAGGAACCAAACCATTCTCTTCCTTTTCCTTGTGCCCGTTAAAAAGATGAAACCCTTCCTGTGAAACGGAACTCTTACTAGCTCCTAAAAATGTTAAAAATGCAGAGCAATTATTCTCTTTTGTGGCATTTACAAGAGGAACAACATTTTCCGTCATTGAAAATGGTATCCCACCCTCTTCTAGTACTTTGCTGCACAGGCTCTCAAGCGCCACGCAGTGATCGAGAGACCCGTAATTTCTAATCCTTATCGCAGCGGCTTCAATGAATTCTTGCTCAGTGCGGATTTTATTCAATTCATACAAATCACTGATAATTCTATCGAGCATAATAAAAATCCTTTTAAAAAAAGGCACCCCGAAGGGTGCCTTTTTATCAAGCAATCATAAGCGCAATTACAGAGATTGGGTAGAAAATGGGGTGAATAACTTCCATTCCAGATTCACAAGAAACAGTTTCAGTTTCAAGCACCACGGCGTTCATTGCGTTAACAACATCCATTTTTTCTTCCTTGTGGTTTCGCTGATCTATCTCAGCATTAAACCTATAACAAAGAAACCCATCAAAAGCAATAGATTTTTATGAATTATTTTGTCACCGTGTGACATAATAATGTTACTTTGTTTCGAAAGCAATTTCTTTTAAGTAATGGCTGGCTGGGAGTTCGACTACCCTGCTTTAGCAAGGTACGCAAAAGTACAAAACCGCCCAAAGGTTGCTGTTAGCAGGAGCGGGGGTGTCGTCAGGACGTGTAATAGATGCTCATATGCTCTAACTGTTATGGCAGTTTTAGGTACGCCTTGAACTGATGACAGCACTTGGCCGTTATGCTTCGCTTCTTTTGCAGATAACCCATTCATTCTGGCTCTGTGCCTGATATAAACGCGCTGCTCGTAGCCAGCGCAAGCGGATAGCGACGGTTCCTGGGGAACCACTCATCACTGTCACTTACCAATGCAGAAGCTGGAGAAGATCCGCCCGAGCAGGTCGTCGGCGCTGAGCGTGCCGACGATCTCGCCGAGCGCGGCATGGGCCAGGCGCAGCTCTTCGGCGGCCAGTTCCAGGCGTTCGTGCTGCAGTTCGACCGCCGCCGCATCGGCATGCGTCGCGGCGCGCTGCAGCGCGTTGACGTGGCGGGCGCGCGCGGAAAACTCGCCGTCGCTGCCCTCGCCAGCCGCGGCGCCGGCGATCGCGCGCAACTGCGCGTGCAACTGCTCCAGGCCGCTGCCGGTGGCGGCGGACACGTAGACGCGCTCGGCGCTGGCCGCGGGCACGGCGACGAGCAGGTCGCTCTTGTTGTGGATCCACAGGCGCTGCGGCACATCGGCGATGGCGTCGGCGATCGCGGCATGGCCAGCCTCGGCCTCGCGCGCGTCGAGCACGATCAACGCCAGGTCGGCGCGCTGCAGTTCCTGGCGCGCGCGGCGCATGCCCTCGCGCTCGATCGCATCGCCGCCCTCGCGCAGGCCGGCGGTGTCGACCAGGGTCAGTTCCACGCCGTCCAGGCGCACCGTCTCGTGCAAGGTGTCGCGGGTGGTGCCGGCGATGTCGGTAACGATGGCGCGGTCGCTGCCGGCCAGCGCATTGAGCAGGGAACTCTTGCCGGCGTTGGGCGGACCGACCAGCACCGCGTGCAGGCCATCGCGCAGGCGCCGTCCACGTTCGGCGTCGGCACGCAGCTGTGCCAGGTCGGTGCGCGCCTGCGCCAGGCCGGCGCGGACCTGCTCGCCGCCCAGCGTGTCCAGCGCCTCGTCGGCGAAATCGATCGCCGCTTCGATGTGGATGCGCAGGTGGATCAGCTGCTCGGCCAGGTCGTCGACGCGACGCGAAAACACCCCGTCCAACGAGCGCCGTGCCGCGCGTGCCGCACGCAGGTCGCCGGCGGCGATCAGGTCGGCGATCGCCTCGGCCTGGGCCAGGTCGAGCTTGCGGTTGAGGAAGGCGCGCTCGCTGAACTCGCCCGGACGCGCCGGACGCGCGCCGAGTTCGCAGCAGCGCGCCACCAGGTGCCGCAGCAACACCGGGCTGCCATGCGCCTGCAGTTCCAGCACGTCCTCGCCGGTGAAACTGCGCGGCGCCGGAAACCACAGCGCGATGCCGTCGTCCACGATCTCGCCGTGCGCGTCGCGAAAGCGCGCGTAGCGCGCGCTGCGCGGCACCAGCGCGCCAAGGCCCAGCCCCTCGGCGATGGCCGCCGCCGCCGGACCGGACACACGGACCACGCCGACGCCGCCCGCGCCGGGAGCGGTGGCGATGGCGGCGATGGTCTCGGTGGCGGAAGACGGCATGGCGAAGGCGATAGGTTCGGCGGCGCGGTGGATCACAGCGTCTGCAGCTGGCCGCGGACGTAGGCGGCCGACGCCCCGTTGGGTTGCAGCTCCAGGTAGGTCTGGAAAGCACGCTTGGCCTTGGCCGCATCGCCGAGTTGGCGGTAGGCGTCGCCCAGGTTGACGTAGGCCACCGCGCGCGAGGGATCGATCTTCAGCGTGTTCTCCAGCCAGCGCACGGCCTGCGCGTACTTGCCCTGGCGATAGTAGATGAAGCCCAGGTTGTTGGCCGCCAGCGCGAAGTCCGGGCGCAGCTTCAGCGCCTCGGTGAACTGCGCCTCGGCCTCGTCGTAGCGCTTCTCCTTGTACAGCTGCAGGCCGCGGTCGTTGGCGCGCTGCGCACGCTGGCGGTCGGACACCGGGCCGGCCGCGGCCGGCACCGCCAGCGGTCGTTCGCCGCCCTGCAGATCCTTGACCACCACCGCCGGCTTGGCCGCAGCGGCGGGCGCGTCGGCGCTGCCGGCGCCCGCGTTCGGCGTCGCGGTCGATGCCGGCGCGGCCGCGTCGACGCGGTCGTTCATCGCGATCGCCGCCGAGGACAGTTGCTGGGTGCTGGCGGTGAGGAATTCCTCGCCCTCCGGCACCTGCAGCACGAACTCGCCGCCCTGCGAACCGGGCAAGCTGCCGAACGCGGGCGTCTGCTGCGAGATGCTCGACACCGCCGGCGCCACGTAGGCGGCCAGCTCGGTGCCGGTGATCAGGCCATCGCCATTGAGGTCGGCCTTGCCCGACAGCGCCTGCAGCAGCACCCAGGTGAACACCGAATGGCCGTTGGGGCCGCTGTCGGCGACCTGTTGGTCGGCGCCGCCGGCGGTGAGCATCTGCCGGGCGATGCGCCGCGCGTTCTCGCGCAGGTAGGCGCTGGTGCCGCCGCCGCGGGTCAGGCCCAGGCCGCTGTAGCAGGCGTCCATCACGAACAGCACGTGCTTGGCTTCCAGGCTTTCGGCGATGTCCTGGATCTCGGTCATCGGGATCGCGTCGGTGGCGAACTGCGCCGGGTCCGAATCGGCGGGCACGATGTAGCCGAGGTCGCGCCCGGAGGCCAGCTTGCGGGTCGCGCCGTGGCCGGCGAAGAACACGAACACGCGGTCGTTCTTGCTCACACCGCCGTGTGCGAGGCGATCGTGGAAAGCGGCCAGGATGTTGTTGCGGGTCGCCTCCTGGTTCTTCAGCACGATCACCTGCGACGAAGGGAAACCGAAGCTGCCGGTGAGCGTCTGCGCGATGGCCTGCGCGTCGTTTGCCGCGTACTGCAGCTTGGGCCAGTGCGCGTAGTCGTCGATGCCGATGACGATGGCCCACGACTTGTCGTAGCCGCTGGTCACCGCCGGTGCGGCGGCGTTGCTGGCCGCGCGCGCCACGCTGAAGTCGCGGCCGTTCCAGGCGGCGAACTGGTAGCCGTCGGCGCTGAGCCGGTCCAGGATCTGCGGCAGCGCCTTGACGGTGCGTTCGTGGATGTCGTGGAACAGCAGGATGCCGCGCTGCTCGCGGCCGACCTGCTCGAGCACGCGCTGCATGATCGACTCCGGCACCGGGTCGGCCCAGTCCAGTGAATCCACGTTCCACATCACCGACTTCAGCCCCGCCTCGCCGAGAATCTGCATGCCCTCGGCGTTGCGCGCACCGTAGGGAAAGCGGAACAGCGGCGCGCGCTTGGCGTCGACCGCGCGCAGCATGCGGTCCGTGTCGAGGATCTGGCTACGCAGCGCGGCGCCGGTTTCCTTGGATAGTTGCGCATGGGTCAGGCTGTGGTTGCCGACGGTGTAGCCCTGCTCCATCAGGCTGCGGCTGACGCTGGCCAGCGGCGACAGGTCGACCTTGCCGTCCGCTTCGAGCTTGCCCAGATTGCGGCCGACTTCGAAGAACGTGGCCGGCACGTCGTAGCGCTTGAGAATGGCGACGATCTCGTCGGTGTATTCGCGATGCGGGCCGTCGTCGAAACTCAGCACCACGGTCTTCGGCGGCAGGTCGCGGCCGAACACTTCGCGGTCGCTGTCCTTCATCGACATCGGGTACGGGGTGATCACGCCGTAGTCGCGCAGGATCGCCTCGCGCGTGTACAGCGTGCCCAGGTGGGCGACGTAGTCCTCCCACTTCTCGCGCTTCTGCACGATCGCGCGGGTGCGATCGAAGCGGCTGAAGATCGCGGTGATCTCGCGGTTGTAGGTGCGCTCGATCTCGTCGAGCGCTTCCAGGTCCTCGCCGATGCGCTGGTGCAGCTTGATCGCCGGCAGCGAGGAGTCCTTGCCGATGCGCACCTGCCAGTCGGCGAGAATCTCGCGAAATGCCAGGCGGTCGGCGTCGTACAGGTCCGGCGCCGATTCGACGTAGTCCAGCAGGCTGCCGACCGCGGCGAAGCGCTGCGGGTCGGGCAGCGCCAGCAGCGCGTCGAATTGCTTGGCCAGCGCCTCGCGGCGCTCCAGGCCCTCGTGGAACAGCTGCTGGCCGACGCTGCTGGAGGTCTGCCGGTCGGCCGGCGACTGCTTGGCCTCGTCGGCCAGCAACACGATGATCTTGCGCTGCGCCGCCAGCTGCGCCTGCAGGCCTTGCAGCAGCGTGGTCGCCTGGGCCTGCAATGCGGCAGAGCCTGGAATGGCGATCGCCGGCGCCGATGTCGCGGGCTTGGATTGCGTGACCGCGCTGTCGGCAGGCGTGCGCTGGCACGCGGCCAGGGCCAAGGCGAGCAGGCCGATCACCACAACGGACGACGACAACGGACGACGGCGCTTGCGCATGACCACGGACTCGCGAGCAAGGCGATGCGGAAAACGCACACGCCGGCGCCTTCCCCGGCCGCATGCGCAACGCCCGCCGGAGGGCGGGCGTTGTGTCGGGTTTACTTCTTGGCCTTGGCCGGCGGCTTGCCGCCGCCGCCGCCACCAGCGGTGGCCGCCTCGCCGTGACGCTTGAGCATCCACCACTGCTGCAACAGGCCCAGCGAACCGTTGGTGACCCAGTACAACACCAGGCCCGACGGCACGAAGGCCATCATCACGCCGAACACCAGCGGCATGAACTGCATCATCTTGGCCTGCACCGGATCCATGCCCGGGGCCGGGGTCAGCTTCTGCGTGAACCAAGTCACTATCACGTTGATCACCGGCAGGATGAAGTACGGATCGCGTGCGGTCAGGTCCTGGATCCAGGCGAACCACGGCGCCTGGCGCAGTTCCACCGACTCCACCAGCACCCAGTACAGCGCGAAGAAGATCGGCATCTGGATCAGCACCGGCAGACAGCCGCCCATCGGGTTGATCTTCTCCTTCTTGTACAGCTCCATCATCGCCGTCTGGAACTTCTGCTTGTCGTCGCCGTAGCGCTCCTTGAGCTGCTGGATGCGCGGCTGGAACTTGCGCATCTTGGCCGCGCTCTTGTACTGCGCGGCCGACAGCGGATACAGCACCAGCTTCAGCAGCACCACCAGGCCGACGATCGACCAGCCCCAGTTGCCGAGCAGGCTGTGCAGATGGCTGAGGATCCAGAACAGGCCCTGGCCGAGCAGTGCCATCACGGAGAAACGGCTGTAGTCGACCACGCGGTCGAGGCCGCGCACGTTCTCCTTGGCGATCTGGCTGACCAGCTTCGGCCCGACCCACAGCCGCGCTTCGGTGCTGGCGGTGGCGCCCGGCGCCACCGTGAAACCGGGGCCGCGCGCTTCGACTACATGCCGCGGGCCGTCGTTGGACAGCACGAACAGGGAATCCTGGTCGCCCTGCGGAATCCAGCTGGTGAAGAAGTGGTGCTGCAACAGCGCGATCCAGCCACCCTTGACCGTCTGGTTCAGCGGGCCGTCGTCCAGGTAGTCCTTGAACGCGCGACGCTGGTAGCCGTCGGCCGGGCTGAACCAGGTGGCGCCGTTGAAGCTGAAGGAATCCGGGTTGGTCATGCCGCGGCTGACGATGGTCGGCACCCGGCTCAGCTTGCGGAACACGTAGCCCTGCCACGGCTTGCTGCCGTGGTTGACGACCTCGTCGCGCACCTGCACGGCGTAGTGGCCGCGCTGCAGGGTGTAGATGCGACGGATGGTGACGCCGTCCGGGCCATTCCATACGAACGGCACCTGCAGGCTGTCCTGGCCCTTGGCCAGCACGTAGTCCTGGCCCGGATGCTCGGGGCGGAAGCCGCCCGGGCCCGGCGACGGCGAATTGCGCTCGCCGACCCAGCCGCTGGTGGCGGTGTACGGATGCGCCGCATCCTCGGTCAGCAGCTGCACCGGCGGGCTGCCGGGCTGCTTGGTCTGCGGGAACAGCAACAGGTCGGCGTCGAACACGCTGCGGCCGTCCAGGGTCAGGCGCAGCACATCGGTGGTGACGGTGACCCGCGGCGCGGCGCTGGCCGCGGCGGTTTCGGGCGTGGTGCTGGCCGGCGCGGTGCCGGGCACCGTGGCCTGCGGAACGGCCGGCGCATGCGTGGCGCCGGCATCGGCGTCCTGCGCCGGCGGCACCGTGGTCGCCGCCGCGACCGTCGCCGCGGTGGCGTTCGGCGCGTGTTCCTTGTTCCACTCCATCCACAACAGCGCCGCGACCATCAGCCAGGCGAAAATCAGGAAAAGGCGGGTCTGGTTCATCGGACAGGCAAGCTCGGCTCAGCCAGAAGCAGGTTCTGACGTGGATGTGGGGGAAGAAGGACGATCGGGCGGCGGCATTGTGCCGTCCGCGGCCGGGGCCGGCAATGCGCCGGCGCGACGCAGCAGGCGCAGATAGGCCTGGCGCAGTTGCTCGCCGCTGGCCTGGGCGGCGGCGCTGCGCGCCACCACCACGTAATCGCCGGGCGCCAGCCACGGCAACAACTGCCGCGTGGCCTCGCGCAGCACGCGCTTGATGCGATTGCGCACGACCGCACGCTTGTCGACCTTGCGCGACACCGCCAGACCCAGCCGCGCCGGGTGCGGCGCATTGCGCCAGTGCAGGCTCATCAGCGGCTCGGAACAGCGGCGCGCGGCATCGAACACGACGCGGTATTCCGCAGACGTGCGAACCCGCGCAGAGCGAGGAAATCGCCTACGCGGGTCGGGATGATTCACGGTCCGGATTGCAGGCGCCGCCTGGGGCGGCGAAGCAATCAAGCGCTCAGGCGCTTGCGGCCCTTGGCGCGGCGACGGGCCAGGATCTTGCGGCCGTCGGCGGTGGCCATACGGGCACGGAAGCCGTGGTCGCGCTTGCGCTTGAGGTTGCTGGGCTGGAAGGTGCGCTTGGTGGCCATCGGGGCGCTCTGATCTGAATGGGGCGGAAAGAACCGGAAATTCTATAGGACCCCTCACGTCGCGGTCAACTCCCTGTATTGACGACGACAAGGGCCAGGCGCGCCGGGCCTGTGGATGGATCTGTGAATAGCCGTGGGAAAACCATTCCCGACCCTGCGCGCCGGTGGTAGTCTGATCCATCCGCTTTCCTCTCCCACCGGCCGAATGCGCCGCGCCCGAGCGCGCCCTTCATGCCCGGTCTATCGACGAATTTAGATCTG